>JBGLNJ010000001.1:0-5201286 GCA_041300525.1 Anaerolineae bacterium
TCATGGATTCACTAGCGAATTGAGCTTCAGAGAAGCCTTTATAAGTTATCTCGAAGGTAAACTCCAGAATGCCCTACGCTATTCCCATAGTGAATAGCCGCGAAGAACTATACGCCGCCTTTGGAATACACAACTTGCCAGACAAGCCACCAGTAGCAGGGAACTTATGGATACTTTATGCGTCATATGCAAGTAGCCCTATGATTTTGCTGCTGGAACTTGTATGGACGCGTCTCACTTATAGCAAGAGACTCTCCATTTCCGTCTTTGGACTTGATTTGCAGGTGGAAATTCTGCGCCCATTGCTGTTAGCCAAAGCCATAGAGCAAAACGAACATATCGGTTGGTACTATGAATACTTTGCTTTGAGCCAGCAAGTATTGGGCAGAATCCCAGCGATAACCAATTGGGAACCTGTGGAACTGAATTTGGGGCAAGCAATTGTTTTGGAACATGTAATACTGGCAGAGAATGCTGGAAAAGATGGTGTGCGCGTTGACGCACGAGGCATGCTCGAAGAACTCCAAGAGCATGGATATTCGCCTACCGAGTCAATCAATCATCTGAAACAATCAGGATTGATATCTGCCGAAAACAATCGTTTGCGTTTACTCACTCGCCAATGCAAGATTGCAACATTGCCTGATGGCAGATTCGTTGCAGGCGAAGATACATCTCTACGGTTCACAAATTGGTTGATGAACTACATGAAGAATTATAGGTCACAAGGAATTAGTTAAACGCGCCCGCCGATGAGTTGGAATGCCAAGGGGGTAGAACCTTAAGAGTTTCATCCGGACACGAGTTGGGTGTGAACTTGCCCTAAACTGAAAGACGCGACCAAGTCACACACGGAGGTGTAGCTTGCTCTCGTCTTCCCTTTGGGGTCAAGACCAGTCGAGCTCAAGGCGTTGCCGGAAGCCAGGCGCGTTTGATCGCCCGGCAGGTTGGAGACGCCGGGGGTTTATTTTGCCTGGTGATTGCCCACAAGTCCGATTTTGCCTGTAAAATCGAGGGGGCCAAGTGCCCGATTTTCGGCCACATTTCGACTTGTGGGTAATCACCAGTATTTTGCCTCTTGACACAGAACGAATGTTCTGATACAATGTAACCAAACTTGGGAAACGCTTGGGATATACTTGGGAAAACGGGAGGCAAACCATGGCTCTTTCAGACAAGCAACGCAAAATCATCGAATTCATCGGCGAATTTATCCGCAGACATGCGTACCCGCCCAGCGTCCGCGAAGTCCTTAAGGGTGGGGGGATCTCGTCTACTTCGGTGGTGGCCTATAACCTCAAACTGCTGGAACGCCAGGGCTATATCGCGCGCGACAAAGAGATCTCGCGCGGCATCCGTTTGCTCAAAGGCGTGGACGGCCAGCCCATCACCTCGCCCGACACTGCCTGGCAAGCCACGATCCGCATCCCGGTGCTGGGGCGCATCGCCGCCGGCAAGCCCATCCCCATCCCCATCAGCGACTTTTCATTGACGGGTAACAGATTCATCGAGTTGACGCGTGACATTATCCGCGAGCAGGAAGGACTGTACGCGCTTGAAGTGCGCGGCAACTCGATGGTGGATGCGTTGGTCAACGACCGTGACATTGTCGTATTGAAGCATCAGAAAGATGCCAACAATGGCGAAATGGTGGCCGTGTGGCTCAAGGACAAGGAAGAAACCACGCTCAAGCGTTTCTACTATGAAAGAAACAAAAAGCGCGTCCGGCTGCAACCGGCCAACCCGACGATGGAACCGATTTATGTTGATCCCGCCAATGTCGAAATTCAAGGCAAGGTCGTCGCCGTGTTACGCCAGTTGGCGTGACCTTGAGGCTTTCCCCAGGCCCGGCTCTACGCCGGGCTTTTTTTGTTTCAACCTGTCCCTTCCCCTCTCCTGGCAATAGCCTGGAGGGGAAGGGTTGGGGGATAGGGTGAGGTCTGCAACTTTTTGAGTTATAATCCGTAAGTATATGTGAAGCGGCCTGCAATGGCCCAGGAGTGCGCACCCTTGAACAACGATGAACAGGCCGATGTTGGGGCGGCCTTACGCGGCAATACGACCGCATTCACCCGCCTGGTCGAGGCGTATCAGCGACCGGTCTACAATCTGGCGTATCGAATGTTGGGTGACGGCGACGAAGCCGAAGAAGCTGCCCAGGAAACCTTCCTGCGCGCCTACACACAGCTTTCGACGTACCAGCCGGGACGCAAGTTCAGCTCGTGGCTGCTGTCCATCGCATCACATTACTGCATTGACCGGCTGCGGCGCAGACGATTGACCTGGCTTTCGATTGAGAACGAAGAAGCGCCAAACGAAGCGATGCACAGCGTCGAGCCAGGCCCAGAGGACACCATGATCCGCACAGAGAAAGAAGCGACCGTGCGCAAATTGCTCTCAACACTTGCGCCGGATTACCGGCTGCCGGTCGTGTTGCGCTACTGGTACGATTTGTCTTACGAAGAGATTGCCGAAGCGACGCACAGCACCGTCAGCGCCGTCAAGTCGAGACTGTTCCGCGCGCGGACGATGCTGGCCGATCAAGCCGGGCGATTCCCGATAGCGGCTAGCGGGGTGAGGTGAAGCGATGGCGCATGACTATGACGAACAGATGTCGTTGATGCTCGACGGGCGACTGGCGGCAGAGGAACAGGCGGACCTGCAAGCGCACCTGGCGACCTGCGAAGAATGTCATGCACGCTGGGTCGCGTTCCAGCAAGTAGATCGTCTCTTGTCCGAAGCAGCGCAGGTGATGCCCGCGCCCGGATTCGCAACACGGTTCGCGGGACGGTTGGCGCAGCAGCAAGTGCAACACACCGCGCGCCAACAGACTCTCGCCGCAATCGGCGCTTGCGCCGCCGGGGCCATGGCGTTGGCGCTCATCGTCGTGCCCGCGCTCTTCGCCGGATGGATAGCGGTGACCGGTTGGGTGCAGAGCGCGCCAGAGTGGCTGGGATACTTGCTGGAACTGGGCGCGCGCTGGTTCGTGACGCTGCGCGCGCTGGGCGAGGTGGGTGAATCTCTCCTGGGCATGTTGGAACATGCGGGCGGGCCGATTGTCGTAGGTTACGTGTTGATGCTTGTCCTTGTCATCGCAGCCTGGGTTTCGGTGATGCGCAATGCGGCTCGGCGATGGAACACGCCGACGCTTTCAGTGCTAGTCTGGATTTAAGAGTTACCCTTCGCACGCCCGGCGGCCACGATTGGCGTAGCCAATCGGGTCGGCAGGGTGAGCAGTCACGATTTGGGAAAACGGCCAAGCCGACACTGCACACATGAGATTGAAAAACTTGCCTTTACCGGCATAAATTACGGAGGATTTGCGATGAAGAAAACTGGTATTGCTTTGACAGTTCTGGTGTTGATGGCGATGATGGTGGTGATGGTGATGCCCGTGGCGGCGGCGCCGAACCTCGCGCCCACTGCCTCGCCCACGGCAACAATAACGGCGACGGCGACAACGGCGCCCACCGTTGCCTACCTATACGCCACAGCCAACGTTCACGCCACTGCCAACATTCACGCCACTGCCGACGTTCACTCCACCGCCAGCGCCTTCGGCTACGCCTGTGGCGCAGCCGACCATCGCGCCGACGATGGAAAGTCAGCCGGGCATCGAGTTCGGCGGCGGAGAGGACGGCAAGGTTATCTTTGGCGGATCATACACGCTGCGTTCCGGCGATCGGCTGCGTGGTGATTTGGTGGTGTTTGGCGGCAGCGCCATCGTGGAATCCGACAGCCGCGTGACCGGCAACGTCGTCGTAATCGGCGGCACGGCCGATATTGCAGGTCGTGTGAATCAAGATTTGGTGCTGATTGGCGGGGCAGCGCAACTGCGCTCGTCGGCTGAAGTGGATGGGGAACTGGTGCGCATCGGCGGGGCGCTGCAAAAAGAGGAAGGCGCCAGGATTCATGGCGGCGAATCCGGTGGCGCGCAAATCCCGCCAATACCACGCATCCCGCCGATACCTCCCATCCCGCCGATACCTCCCATCCCGCCAGTGCCGCCCATCCCACCGGTTGGGCGATGGGTGGACAATGGCGTAAACACCTGGCTCAACTTTGTTTGGCACGTGGCGCGCGCTATCGGCACGACAATTCTCCTAGCGCTGCTGGCCGTGTTTGCGGTGGCCCTATGGCGCGATCCCGTGCAGCGCGTGGGCCGAACTATCAAAAGCCATGCGGGAATGAGTTGGGTGGTGGGCGTGCTGACGCCGCTGGCGTTCGCCGTCGTCATTCCAGCCTTTGCCATCCTTTCGGCGCTGCTCGTCATCGCCTGCGGACTGGGGCTGCTGGGCTTTATGCTCATCGCCGTCGCCAGTTTGGCGTTGGCCGTCACCTGGCTGATGGGCTGGATCGCGCTGGGCCAGATTGTCGGCGATTGGCTGCTGCGTGCGTTGGGCACGCGCGACGCCACACCGGCTGCTTCGGCAGCGGTGGGCACAGCGGCCATCACGTTCCTCTGGCTGGGGCTTGACTCGTTGAACGGGTTGGGTTGGCTGTGCGGGTTGGGCTGCCTGGGCGGGTTTGGCTGGGTGATCTTTGCGGTGCTCGGTCCGATCGGGCTGGGCGCGGTCGTGCTAACGCGATTTGGGACGCAGAGCTATAACGGCGCGACGAGCTATGCGCCATCCGCGCCCCTCGCGCCAACTCCGCCTGTTGCGCCAATCGCGCCGTCGGCGCCGGTCGAGCCGCCCGCGCCAGTGACATCGCCTGAGGCAACACCGGCAAGCGAACTGCCTGTATCGTCTGCGCCAGAACCGCCGGGCGCTTCACCGCTCGATCAACCGGTCGGCGAAATCTAGCCGGTTCATCTGAACAACGACGCGCCATCCGGTGCGTCGTTGTTTTTTCGCTCATGTGGGGTTGGAAAAGTAGGACAAGTTGGCAACTTGTCCTACGACCATTTCACCTCTGAACCGATATGAGCTGTTTTTTATCGGCAACCGATGACCAATTGACCAAGTAACTTGATCCAATAGGAATTTTTTTTGCCCTCTGACTCCCCCTCTCCTGTCGTTAGACGGCGCGCAAGCGGGGGGCCAGGGGGTGGGGGCGCAATTTGATTGACTGATTGACCGATTCTGCTATAATGCGAATGGGCTTGGAGAGGTCGCATAGTTCGGTCGAGTGCGCGCGACTCGAAATCGCGTATGGAGCAATCCATCGTGGGTTCAAATCCCACCCTCTCCGCTGACAAGTGGCTGGTGGTTGTCGGGAAACCATCGGCCACATTTTCTATGTTACTTGAGCCGGTAACGCTCGCCCTTGCGAAGGTTGTCATTGCACTCGCCACGTGTCTCCTGAAAACCCTGGCAAAGGTGTCCGAGTAGTTGCTTGCGCCGGTGGTTCACCATGCAACGAGAAATCCAGCGCCACTTTCGCCGCAATTTTGTCGCTAATGCTTCTGACGTGACATTGTGGACGTTCGGCTTTAGCTTTCTTTCGACGGCGACCATCTTGCCCGTTTATTTTGCCCACCTTTCGTCGTCCACATTGCTGCTGGGACTCATTCCGGCGATGCTCGACTTGGGTTGGTTCTTGCCGCAACTGCTCACTGCGCAGCACGTGGAAAAACTCCCGCGCAAGAAACCATTGGTGTTGCTGCTGGGATTCTGCGAGCGGGCGCCGCTCTTGCTGCTGGCGATCGGCGCAATATGGTTCGCGCGCCTGCCCGCGGCAACGGCGGTGGCGCTGTTCTTTTGCCTCACGGCCATCCGTGCGCTGGCGAGCGGCGTGGTCGCCACGCCGTGGCAAGAAATAATCGCAAAGATGATACCCGTGCAGTGGCGCGGGCGATTCTTTGGACTGTCGCACTCGCTGGGCGGCGGACTGGGACTGATCGGCTCTGCCATCGCCACACTGATCCTGGCGAGTCTTCCTTATCCCACCAACTTTGCTCTGTGTTTTCTACTCGGCTTTGTGCTCACCGGCCTGTCGTTGGTGGCGTTCACGTTCACGGTCGAGCCGGCGCAGCCGCCGCCAGAAGCGCCTCCGGCAACCGGCTATCGAAAGCGGCTCATCGCCATCCTGCGCGACAATCACAATTTTCGCACGTATCTGTTGAGCCGAGGACTGGGCTACCTGGGCGGGATGTCGTCCGGGTTCCTGGCAGTGTATGGCGTGAGGCATTTTCAAATGGGCGATGCCCAAGCCGCCGTGTTCACCGCTGTGATGTCGGCGGCGGGAATGTTGAGCAACATGATTTGGGGAATGGTGGGCGACCGGCGCGGGCATAAGCTGGTGATGGAATGGTCTACCGCGCTTTGGGCCGGTTCGTTGGCGCTGGCGCTGGTCGCGCCATCGGGATTCATCTATTACGGCGTGTTCGCGCTGGTCGGCGCAGCCAATGCGGGCTTTATCCTTTCGGACTTGTCTATCATAATGGAGTTTGGACCGGAAGCGCAGCGGCCAACCTACATCGGGCTGGCGCGCACGTTGTCTGCGCCGTTCCTCTTTATCGCGCCGCTCATCGGCGGAGCTGTGGCGCAGGTGTGGGGCTTTTCATGGTTGTTCGCGTTGGCGCTCGTGTTGACGCTCGGCAGCCTCGCCATGCTGCGGCTGCGTGTGGTCGAGCCGAGAAATGTTGTGGAGAGTAAAGCGTAAAGAGCAAAATTGACCGGTGGAGCACCGGCGAACGAAAAGTGCTGGCCGCCCCGACAATAAAACGTGGGGGGGGAGAGCGCCTTGCTCACTCCCCCCCACGTTTTGCCCTCAACTCCGATTTACTGCTTGGGCCGTTCGCCCAACGTCACTTGAATATCCTTCTGCTGCCCGTCGCGCAACACGGTCAACGTCATCGTGTCGCCAGGGCGCTTGTTTTTGAACAAGTAATCTATCACGTCATCCATCCCCGTAACGGGCTGTCCATCCGTGGCGATGATGACGTCGCCACCTGTCGTTATCTGACGGCCGTTAACCGTTGCCTGGCTCTGACCGGTCTGAACGCCAGCCTTTTCGGCCGGGCCACCCTGAGTAACACCCTGCACCAGAACACCTCGCTGATCGGCGGCCAAGTTCAGGGCCTCGTTCAGATCAAGTGTCAAGCTGGCGCCGGAGATGCCCAACCAGGCATAGGTGTAATGACCGTCCTTGATGAGCGCCGGTACTACACGCTTGACAATGCTCACCGGAATTGCGAATCCGATACCCGACGACGAGTTGCTTTGAGAAACAATTTGCGCGTTGACGCCGATCACGCGTCCGTTGCGGTCGAGTAGTGGCCCACCCGAGTTGCCCGGGTTAATGGCCGCGTCGGTCTGGATGACTTGTGGAATCGAATAGCTGCTCGTGCCGGATTGGATCGTGCGGCCTACGGCGCTCACAATCCCGCTGGTCAAGGTCCAATCCAGGCCGAACGGGTTGCCGAGCGCATACACCTGCTGGCCCACGACGAGCGCGGACGAGTCGCCCAGTTCAACTGGCTGGAGCAGCGACGATTTGACATCCACCTGAATGACGGCCAGGTCGCTGCTCGGATCCGTCCCCACCACCTTGGCGTGAACCGTCGTGCCACCAATGAACGTCACCTCAACGTTAGTCGCGCCGTCCACCACGTGATAGTTCGTCACGATGTGGCCTTCCTTATCCAGCACAAAGCCGGAACCGCTGGCGACTTGGATGCCGCTGGGCGGCTGGTTGGGCAAGCCCGGGATCCCAGGCGTTTGCGAGCGCGGCGTGCGCCCAGTGCCACTCTGTTCTACTTGGATATACACGACGGACGGGCTTGTCTTGCGATAAACGTCAAAAGCCACTCGCTCGTCCGGGCTGGCATCCGCCGGGAGTGGGACGGCTGTAGGCGACGGAAGCGGCGACACCTTGGCCGCCGGGGCCGGCGTGGGAGCGAAATTGGACCGCGGGCTAACTGAGCTGACTGGCGCAGAGGCAATGTGCCTGAGCGTCCCTATTTGTTGTTGGACATAAGGCGCAGCGACGATGCCACCCACACAACCCACTACCAACATAAACACCAACGCGAGTGTGATGAACGAGCCTAGCAAAAATGGTTTGACTTTCATCGTAACCTCCTCATCAGCTTGTAGCGTATCGAGTATAAGCAATACGCTTGATATACTAACCGCACGATAAAACCTGCGTTTGCGGCTGTAGGGCAAGTTGGCAACTTGCCCTACGCACTGGAAAACTCGGTCTGCACCTGGTATGTTTGGCTTTGAGACCAGCGTAAGGATAGCTCAATTCTGTTAGAAGGAGATGAGAACAAGGCTAGAACTTTATGAGAAGTTGAGCGGCCACCCTTGCGCGGGATTGGAAAGTTCGCTGCAAAATCGGTGAAAAACCTCACAAGGATGGGCAAGCCAAGAATTGCAGTTGCTTGGGTTTCTGGCTATAATTCAACCTGTGCATAACTGCGCACCCTGGCGAAGGGGTGGAAAACGATCGGAGCGCATCGGATATGAGCAACGAAAACATCCTGGTTGTAGATGACGAAGTTCGCATCAACGCCTTCATTCGGGAGCTGATTGCAGTCGCCGGCTATCATGCTGAAGCGGCCCTCAGCGGCGAAGAGGCGCTGGCGATCCTGAGCGGCGGCACGCCCCAATCCGAGCAAGCCTTTGACTTGGTCTTGCTCGACATCATGCTGCCTGGCATAGACGGCTACGAAGTCTGCCGCCGCATCAAGGCCGACCCGGCCAAGGCCGGCATCTCGATCATCATGCTCACCGCCATGGGCAAAGCGGCGAACAAAACGCGCGGGCTTGACCTTGGCGCGGACGATTATATTCCCAAACCGTTCGACAACAACGAGCTCCTCGCGCGCATCAAAGCAGTGCTGCGTATCCGCGAGGCCGAAAAGCAAATCCGCCGCCGTAACCGCGACCTGGCCGCGCTCAACACGATTGCAGAGACGGTGGGCCGCGCCATCGAGCTGCCCGATGTGCTCAACACCGCGCTTGATCAGGCCATCGGCGCGCTGGAATTGGACGCGGGAACCCTCACCTTGACGAATCTTGCGGGCGCTCAGACCATCGCCGTCAACCGCTGGGATGTGCTGGATTTGACCGTGGGGATAGAAGCGGCGAACCAGGTCGCCAACAGCGGGCAGCCGCGGTTGCTTTCACTGGTCGCCGGCGCCGGGCGCGCGGCGCACGATGCGGCGCACGATGCGGCGCATGATGCAGCGTGCGTGCCGCTGAGCAGCCGCAACCACGTCATTGGGACGCTGCTCGTGGCCGGCAAGCGCGAGGTGGACACAGCTACCTTGGACCTGCTGGCGGCGATTGGGCACCAGGTGGGCGCCGCCATCGAGCGCGCGCGGCTTTACGAGATCGCGCAGACACGCAGCGAAGACCTGGCGGTGCTGAACGACATCACGCGCGCCATCACCTCCTCGCTCGACCTGGAAGACGTGCTGACCGTTTCGATGCGCGGCATCCGCGAGTTCCTGCACGTCGAGGCCGGCTCGCTCATCCTGGTGGACGAAAAATCCGGGCAGCTCGTCTTTAGCAAGACGCTCGGGCGCGACCGGGAGTGGAACGTAGACTATACCCTGCAGCCGGGCGAAGGGATTGTGGGGACCGTCATCCAGCAGCGTGAGCCGATCCTGGTTCATAACGCGCAGACGCACCCGCTGTTCTTGCCCCAGATGGATCGCATCACTGGTTTCGTCACGCGCTCCGTTTTGTGCGTGCCGATCGTCGTCAAGGGCAAAGCCATCGGAGCGATTGAGGCGATCAACAAGATCGGCGGCCCGTTCACGCACGACGACCTGGAGATGCTGAGTTTCCTGGCCGCGTCGGTGGGCGTGGCGCTCGAAAACGCGCGGCTGTACGGCGAGCTGGCTCAATCCAAGCAAGAGTTGGAGCGTTCGCAAGCGCAACTCATCCAGGCCGAGAAAGTCGCCGCCACCGGCCGGCTGGCTGCTTCCATCGCACACGAAATCAACAACCCGCTGCAAGCCATTCAAAACTGTTTGCACCTCGTCCTCAATCGCCCGCTGACGGACGAGAAGAGATTGCGCTACCTGAACATGGCCCAGGAAGAAGTGGAGCGGCTGATCACGATTGTCACGCGGACGCTGGACTTTTATCGTCCATCCAAGGGCCGCGCGTCACCGACGCAGATCAATGACATCGTCGAAGCGGTGCTGGCCCTGGCCGGCAAACGATTGGAACACGGCCACGTGCGCGTCCAGCGCAAACTGACTTTTGACCTGCCGCCGCTTACGGTCGTGCGCGACCAGTTGACGCAAGTGTTCCTCAACCTCGTCATCAACGCCGCAGAGGCCATGCCGGAAGGCGGCGAACTGATCATCTCCTCGGCGCGCGAGGACGATTGGGTGTGCGTTGGTTTTAGCGATACCGGTCCCGGCATCCCGCCTGAAGAAGCGAGCAAGATTTTCGAGCCGTTTTACACGACCAAGGCGACCGGCACGGGGCTGGGCCTGGCGGTCAGTTACGGGATTGTCGAGCGGCAGGGCGGGCGCATCACGGTAGACAGTCAACTAGGTCAAGGCGCCACGCTCACCGTGCGATTGCCCATTGGAACGCAGTAGAGTGGAGAGAGTGTGGATGCCTGCCTGACTCTCGACGCTCCACACCCCACGTATGATGGAGAACACATGGAACAGCGAGTATCCCCCCCACCTCGCATCCTCGTCGTGGACGACGAGGCTCCGATGCGCGCCACGCTGGAAGAGATTCTGGGTGGCGAGGGCCTGAACGTCGCGACGGCTGCCAACGGAGAGGCAGCGCTGGCCGCGCTCCAACGCGAGCCGATAGACCTGATGCTGCTCGACTTGCGGATGAACGGGTTGGACGGCTTGCAAGTCATCGAGGCCGCCAGCAAGATCTCGCCCGATACCGTCGTGGTGATGTTGACAGCGCACGGGTCTCTGGATTCTGCGATCAGTGCCATGCGGCGCGGCGCGTTCGACTACCTGCTCAAGCCGGCCCGCGTGCCGGAAATCCTGGACGCCGTTCAGCGCGGGTTGGCGAACCGCACACAAAAGCTCCGCCAGCGCGATTTGGTCAACCTGATGCAGCGCGCCATTTCCGAGCTTCAAGTCGCTGGCGCAGCGCCCGAGCCGCCCACTGCCCCGGAGCGATTCGTCCAGGCGCGCGGCATCAGCCTCGACTTGCAGCGCCACGTCGCCAGCGCGCACGGCGAGCTGCTTGACCTGACGCTGACCGAGTTCAAGCTACTGGCCTATCTGATGCAGCGGCCCGATCAAGTGGTATCTCCCCGCGAACTGGTCAATGCCGTGCAGGGCTATGATGCCGACGAGTACGAAGCGCGCGCCATCGTGCGCGTCCACATCCGCCGCCTGCGCGAAAAGCTCGAAGCCGATCCGGCCAGCCCCGAATACATTCTCAACGTGCGCGGCGTGGGGTATCTGTTCGCCAGCGCGCCGCCGCCCAAGTGAGACGTATTACGTGGCGCGTGTTCCGTATGTCCGCATTCCACATTTGACATACATCACCCAACTGTGAATCAAAAAGGGCGACCTATGTGTCGCCCTATTTTTCCGTCTTCCGAACGCCCGTTACCGGGCATTCGTCACTCGCCACTCGACCTTCGTCATTCCATCAATTCCGCCACCACGCGCGCCGAGCGCACCATCAGTTCCAGCACCACGCCCAGCTTGACTTGTTTGCGGACGACGGCCACGAGCACCGCGTGCGGCCCGGCCGGGACCGCCACAAGGGTCCCTTCGCTGGCATCCACCATGATGCGCTCCACCTTGCCCTTTTCAAGGCGCTGCATGGCCTTTTCGGCCAGATCGAACAGGTTGGCCGCAATCGGGCCGATAGTGTCCGCCTCGTCAATGGCTGAGGCGACGAGAAAAGCGTCGTTGCTGACGATGAGCGCGCCGAGGATTTCAGGCGCTTGCTTCATCAGCTCTTCGAGTGAGCGTTGCAGTCGGGCGGAACGGCTTTGTTTGGGATCCATGTTTCGTGCTCCGGTAGTAAGGTTTTCGAGTACACAGCGCATCGCAATTGCCATCATTGTCCCACAATTTGCGTTACAATTCAAGCCAGCCTGGTCAATCCCCGGCCCATCACCACCGCCAGATATGGCGTTAACGCGAGACGATTCCGCCACATACAGCAGCAACTTGCGTTTCCTCGAAGAACACGCTATCGAAAGCGGCTAGGGCAAGGGGACTAGCCAAGGCAAAACATGTTTTTTGGTTCTGGACATCCGGTGGAAAATCTGCTATACTCTTTCCTGGTTATGTTGGATGGACTGGGAGTCCCCACTCTCAGTCCATGTGTTGTTATAAAAAAGGGGGAAACGCCTTTGGCGTTTTTTTATTCGGAATCTGCCCAGTCCAAAGACTGAGGGAAAGCATGAGCGAGCAACCCATCTACGTTACCCGCGACGGCCTCAAGAAGCTCGAAGAGGAATTAGAACACCTGCGCACTGTCAAGCGCGCTCAAGTCGCCCAACGCCTGCACGATGCAATGGGCGAAGGCGACATTGACGAGAACGCCGAATACGACGACGCCAAGAACGAGCAGTCGTTCGTCGAAGGCCGCATCCTCACCCTGGAGGGGATGATCAAGAACGCGGTCATCATCCAGGCCGAGGGCAAGCGCCGCGATCAGGTTGCGCTGGGCAGCACCATCACGGTGAGCGAGGACGGCGGCGAGCCGGAGACCTATCACCTGGTCGGCTCCGCCGAGGCTGATCCACGCCAGGGGCGCATCTCTAACGAAAGCCCACTGGGGCGCGCGCTGTTGGGCAAGCGCGTCGGCGAAAAAGTCACGATTAGCGCGCCGGCGGGCACGTTGTCTTTCCAGATCCTTTCCATTCGCTAGTTTGATCGAGACACCTCCCCAGTCCATGCGCAAAGCGTAAAGGCGCATGGACTTTTTTGTAATATCAGACCCTGATCCTTGGAGAGCAAGCATGGAACCTCAGAGCGATCTCGGACGAGAGCGTCTAGCCAAGCTGCAACGGCTGATACAAGCCGGCGCCGACCCGTACCCGGCGCGCGTCAAGCGGACGCATACGACCGCGCAGGCCATTGCCGCGTTCGAGGCAACGGAAAAAAGCGGCGGCGAGGTGGAGGCGTCCGTCACCGGCCGGCTCAAGGGCTTTCGCGCCATGGGCAAGTCATCGTTCGGGCACATCGAGGATGGCGCGGGCCGCTTGCAACTGTACTGGCGCGTCAACGACGTGGGCGAGGCATCGTACCAGACACTCGCGCGTGACGTAGACCTGGGCGACTTTATCGAAGCGCAGGGCGCCATGTTCCGCACCAAGACGGGCGAGGTGAGCTTGCACGTCAAGGCCTGGCGAGTGATCAGCAAGTCCATCAAGCCGCTGCCGATAGCGAAAGAACAAGTAGTGGATGGGCAGACGGTGCGCTTTAGCGAGTTTGCCGACACCGAGCGGCGTTACCGCGAACGCTATGCCGACCTGGCCGTTCACCCGGAAGTGCGCGAGATATTCATCACGCGCGCCAAGGTGATTTCGGCGCTGCGGCGCTTCCTGGACGGGCAGGGCTTTCTCGAAGTCGAGACGCCCATCTTGCAGCCGATCTATGGCGGTGCGGCGGCGCGCCCATTCGTCACGCACCACAATCAACTTCACCAGGACTTGTACCTGCGCATCAGCTTCGAGTTGTATCTCAAGCGGCTGCTCGTGGGCGGATACGAGCGCGTGTACGAGATCGGGCGCGACTTTCGCAACGAGGGTGTGAGTTACAAACATAACCCCGAGTTCACGCAACTTGAATTCTACGCAGCGTACCTGGATTACAACGACGTGATGAAGCTGACGGAGGAGATGGTCGCCTTCACGGCGCAGGAGGTGACCGGCAAGACACTCATCACCTACGGCAGCAATCAGATCGAGCTGGCCCCGCCGTGGCGGCGCGTGACGATGCGAGATGCCATCCGCGAGTACAGCGAGATTGACTATGTAGAACATCCCGACGCGGCGAGCCTCCGCCGGGAGATTCTGTCCATCGGCGGGCACGCGCCGGAAAGCGCGACGTGGGGCAAGCTGGTGGATGGGCTGCTGGGCGATTACGTCGAACCCAAGCTCATCCAGCCGACATTCGTCACCGACTATCCGCGCGATATTTCGCCGCTCGCCAAGCGCAAGCCCGATGATCCCACGCACGTCGAGCGGTTTGAGTTTTTCATCGGCGGCCTCGAATGTGGCAACGCGTTCAGCGAGTTGAACGACCCGCTCGACCAGAAAGCCCGCTTCCTGGAGATGGCTCAGCTTTACGCCGCCGAGGACGACGAGGCGCACCCGATGGACGAAGATTACTTGAATGCGATGAGCTACGGGATGCCGCCCTGCGGCGGATTCGGGACCGGCGTGGATCGGCTGACGATGTTGCTTACCGGCAAAGACACAATCCGCGAGGTGGTGTTGTTCCCGCATTTGCGGAGCCGGGAGTAGAACAACGGATTGGGAATGTAACGGATTAGGGAAAGAAACGGATTGGAAATGTAACAGATGAGACCCGTTTTCCGCCAAGGGCGAGAGCGTTTCTTATTATGAGGCTTTAGGGTATAATCGCCGCAGTCAGGTTAGGGGAGTGACGATGGTTACGCCGCAATTGTTGGCGACCTGCTATTTGGTTCATCTCGTCGCCACGGTGGTGTGGATTGGCGGGATTGTGTTCATGGCGCTGGTGGTGACGCCGGTGGCCGCCAGCGAGCCGGGCTGCTCGCGTTTTCTCACCGCCATCCAGCGACGCTTCACTCCGATTGCGAACCTCTGCCTGGCCGCGTTGATCGTCACCGGGATGGTGCAGCTTACGGCCAACACGAACTATGCCGGTTTTCTGAACTTTTCCAACCTGTGGGCCAAGGCGATCCTGCTCAAGCACCTCGCCGTCGGCGGGATGATCGCCACGGCGCTGTACATGAGCCTGGCGCTTCAGCCCGACATCAACCGGACGGCGATGCTGCTCGCGGCGGGCAAGGCCACGCCAGAGGAGACGGCGGCGTTGGCCCGCCGCCAGTCGCAGTTGGCGCAAATCAACGTGGTGCTGGCGATGGTAGTGCTGGTATTCACCGCCGTCGCGCGGGCACAGTAAGAACAAACACCTGCATCGCAGGTTTGACTCGATGATGACGGTTAACATTGACGGTTCGTTCGGCGAGGGCGGCGGGCAAGTGCTGCGCACCAGCCTGGCGCTTTCGGCCATCACGGGCCAAGCGCTGCGCATTTACAACATCCGCGCGGCGCGTTCCAAGCCGGGGTTGCAGGCGCAGCACTTGACCTCGGTGCGCGCGGCGGCGGCGATCTGCGGCGCGGAATTGGAGGTCGCCGCGATGGGATCGCAGTCGCTCGTTTTCCGTCCGGCGCATCCGCCCCAGGCGGGGGAGTATGTCTTTGACGTGACGGAGGCGCGTGGCAGTGGCAGCGCGGGAGCGACGACACTCATCTTGCAGACAGTGCTTTTGCCGCTGGCTCTAGCCGAAGGTGAATCTCGTGTGACGATTCGCGGTGGGACGCACACACCGTTCAGCCCGCCATTTCCATACATCCATCACGTCTATCTGCCCACGCTGTGGCGCATGGGGGTGCGCGCCCAGGTCGAGTTGCTGCGCTACGGCTGGTATCCGGCGGGCGGCGGCGAGATCACGCTCAAGG
Source organism: Anaerolineae bacterium (assembly GCA_041300525.1). Lineage (GTDB taxonomy): Bacteria > Chloroflexota > Anaerolineae > Fen-1058 > Fen-1058 > JBGLNJ01. The sequence goes on from JBGLNJ010000001.1 coordinate 15,586, forward strand.
TTCAGGCCAATGGCGGCGCGCTCCGCCCCGTCACATTGACCGAGCGCGGAGAGTTGCGACAAGTCCGGGGCGCTGCCGCCGTTTCCAATCTGCCATCGCACATCGCGCAACGGATGGCGAATCGCGCGGTGAACGTGTTGAAGGAGGCGGGCATCCAGGGTCGCGTGGAGGCAGCGCACGTCGAGGCGACCGGGCCGGGCGCGGGCATCTTTTTGATCGCCGAGTACGAGCATGGCGCGGCCGGCTTTACGGCTTATGGGCGAAAAGGGCTGCCGTCCGAGCGCGTCGCCGATTCCGCGTGCCAGGACTTGATCGCCTATCACCGCAGCAACGCGGCAACCGACATGCGCCTGGCCGATCAACTTGTGTTGCCCGCCGCATTGGCGACCGGCGAGTCGCGTTGGACGACGTGCCGCATCACGCAACACTTGCTGACCAACGCCTGGGTCGTCCGCCAGTTTCTCGATGTGCCGATCAACATCATCGGCGACGAAAACGAGTCGGGCCAAGTCATCATAGCCTAGACCTGACAGGCCAAGAACACCCACATGTTTGAAATCGTCTTCCTGGGCACATCCGCTTCCGCGCCATCGGTGCGGCGCGGCCTGGCTGCCCAGATGGTCATGTACCGTCAATATCGCTTCTTGGTGGACTGCGGCGAAGGGACACAGCGGCAGATCCTCAAGAGCGGTTTGGGCTTTAAGCGCCTTGATCGCGTCCTGCTCACGCACGGTCACTTGGATCACATCCTGGGTCTAGGTGGGCTGATGAGCACCTTTATGCGCTGGGAAGCTATCGAGCGGATGGAGATTTACGGCGGCAGGCCCACCTTGGAGCGCGTGCAGGATTTGCTGTTCAAAGTCGTGCTGCGCGGCGCCAAACCGCCAATGCAACTCAAGCTCACCGAGATCAAGCCGGGCCGCGTGATGCAAGATCAGCACTTTGAGCTTTCGGCGTTCCCGGTCACGCATCGCGGCGCAGGGGGGTGCTTTGGATTTTCGTTCCGCGAAAAATCCCACCGCTCGTTCCTGGATGATCGAGCCGAGGAGTTGGGCGTGCCGCGCGGACCGGAGCGCAAGCAGCTTGTCGCCGGGCAAAGCGTCACGCTGGCCGATGGCCGCGTGATCGCTCCCGACGACGTGCTCGGCCCGGTGGAGTTGGGCGCCAGCCTGGCCCTCGTCGGCGACGCAGGCCGCACCGACGATTTGGTAGAGGCCGTGCGAGACGCGGACGCGCTGGTGATCGAGGCGACCTACTTGACCGCAGAGGCCGAGATGGCGGCGCAGTACGGTCATCTGACGGCGACGCAGGCAGCACAGTTGGCCCGGCAGGCGAACGTGCGCCGGCTGATTTTGACGCACGTCAGCCGCCGCTATCACGAGAAGGACATCCTGGCCGAGGCGCAGGCGATCTTTCCGGAAACGGTGGTCGCCCGCGATTTCGACCGGTATCGCGTGCAACGCGAGCAAACGGTGCTGGTAACGCCCGAAGAGACAATCCCCCTGGAAGCAGGGGAGAGACTGACGGCCAGCGGGGAGGAATTCGATGTCGGTTCGTAAGGCAAGTGTATTGGAATTGGCGACGGCCGCGTATGATCTGGATGCTAATGTGGTGCGTGGGCGGTTGAGCAAATCAGCCGAGGGGCTTTGGACGGTCGGCGGGACGGATGTAGCCGCCTGGCTGGCAAGACTCGACGGGCAAGAAATCGTGCTCATCGCCGCATCAATGGACGACAGCCGCGAGGTGCTGCCCCGCACCTGCCCGCGCTGCGGACGCGAATATACGGGCGCGTATTGCTCTCACTGTCACGAAGCTCGTCTGAGGTTGCGCGGAAGATAGGCCGGATCAACGGAACACGCTCCAGAGTACACCGATGGCCTTCGCCTTTCCGTCCGCGCAGCGTAAGGCGGATTTCTGCTACTTGGCTCACCACCGAAATTCCACTGACAGATCCCCCTCAACGATTTCCACAACGCACGTGTTGGTCGAAGAACGTCGTGTGCCATTGAAAGATGCTGGGGCACATTCATAGCGCGGCACGCTTCGCGCCGCAACGAAATTCCTTATCCGTCCGCTTGCGCGTAACGCGAATTCCCAAAAGATTAGCGCAGATTCGGCGATGCTGCATCGCGTAATTCGTGGAAGAAAAAGTGCGGCAAAAGTCTCGCGGACCGCGCAATTGTTACAGAGCAATGTGGAGATTCACGTTTTACGTTTTTAGGTTACGATCAATCGCTCGCTCGAATAGCGCTCATAAAGTTTGTCTTGGACAATCGTCCGCATTCGGTCAAGCGCCTGGTGAATTTCGGTAAACGTGTTGTAGAGAGGAGCAATGCCAAGCCGGATGTTATCGGGAGTGCGGAAATCGGGGATGACCTTGACCGCCGGGGGAGCCGATTCGATCATGGCGCGGTTGATGCGGTAGCCTTCCGGGTGGCGCAGAGAAACATGCGAGCCGCGCAGCGCAGCCTGGCGCGGCGAGCCGAGGGTGAACCCGAGCGGGGTCAGCCATTGCTCGGCCAGGAAAATCAGGTACTCGGTTTGCCGGATGCTCTTGGCCCGGAGCCGTTCCATGCCGGCTGCCAGGAAAATATCAATCGCCGGCTCTATCGCCTTCATCGAAAGCATGGGAGGCGTCCCGACGCGGTAGCGGGAAATGTCGGGCGCGGGGGTAAAATCCAGCCCAAACGCAAAAGGGCTTGCGGCGGCAAACCAGCCCCACATCGGCTGGCTCAATTGCGCCTGCAAGTCCCGGCGCACGTAGAGAAAGGCCGGCGAGCCAGGGCCGCCATTCAAGTATTTATAAGTGCAGCCCACGGCCAGATCCGCGTGGCAACCGTTCAAATCAACCGGCACGGCCCCGGCCGAGTGGCTCAAATCCCACAGCATGAATGCCCCGGCTTGGTGAGCCTGTTCAGTCACGCGGGCCATATCGTACATGAACGCGCTCTTGAAGGCGACGTGGGTCAAGCTGACCAGGGCAGTTTCGTCGTCTATGGCGGCGGCAACCGCTTCGGGGGCGATGGTGATGTTATCGTTAGAGGGGATGAGCGTCAGGCGATGTTTCTTTCCCAGCAAGTCAACGATGCCCTGGAGGATATACAAGTCCGAAGGGAAATTGAAAACGTCGCTGACGATTTTGGCGCGGTTGGGGCGCGCTTGGAGGGCGGCGACCGCCAACTTGAAGAGATTGATCGAGGTCGCTTCGGTGACAAGAATCTCGTCGGCTTGCGCGCCGACCAGCCTGGCTATTTTGGCTCCCAAGTCGGTGGGGGCGTGAACCCAGCCATCATTCCAAACACGAATGAGCCGCTCTCCCCATTCTTGCTCGATCGCGTTTCGCATAAAATCAACGGTGCGTTTGGGGAGCCGCCCCAGTGAGTTGCCGTCCAGGTAAATCAAATGGGGATCGCCGATCACAAACTCGTCACGAAAAGACGCCAACTCATCTTGGGCATCCAGCTCGCGGGCAAGGCTAATATCGGTGCGCCAGTTCATTAATGTCTCTCCAGTTTTCAGCATCTTGATCCCAGGCGACAAGCCGCCGCTTCTGATATGAGGTATAATAACACAAGTTCGGTCATTACAAAAGTCGGGAGGCAACGCATGAGACACTATACCGTCGTCCAGGTGGACGCTTTCACCACAATGCCATTGCAAGGTAATCCGTGCGCGGTGTTGCCGGACGCGCGCGGGCTAACCGACGCGGAGATGCAATCCATAGCGCGCGAGATGAATCTTTCAGAGACGGCGTTCGTGTTCCCGTCGGACAAAGCCGACTTTCGCTTTCGCTACTTTACGCCCGCCACCGAGATCCCACTCGCGGGCCATCCAACGATCTCGACGGCGCACGTGCTGGTCGAAGAAGGCCGCATACCATTGAAGGATGGCCGCGCGACGTTCACGATGGAATTGAACGTCGGCGTGCTGCCGGTGGAAATCGTGAGCCGCGAGGAGAACGTGACGCGCGTGGTGATGACGCAAAAGAAACCCGAGTTCGGGCGCGCGTTCGAGCACGGCGAGGTCGCGCCCGTTTTTGGCCTGTCGGTAGACGACCTCGATGCGCGCTTTCCGCCGCAGGTAGTCAGCACGGGCACGCCGCAACTAATGACGTTGGTCAAATCGCTCGACGTGCTCAGGCGCATCCACGCTGACCCGCACGCGCTGGAAGAACTCGCCAGGCGCGGCGAGTTCTTTTCCGCGCACCTGTTTTGCCTGGGCGGCTTGGCCCCGAACGCAGACACGCACGCGCGCCACTTTGCGCCGGAGGCCGGCATTTCCGAAGACCCGTTCACCGGCTCAGCCAGCGGGGGGATGGGCGCGTACATCGTGCATCATGGCATTTTGCCGGGGCCGCGCTTTCACATCGAGCAAGGGCATTTGTGCGGGCGGCCCGGCGAAGGTGACGTAGAAGTGCTCGGCCCGCGCGACAACATCCAAACGGTCAAGGTCGGCGGGCCGGCGGTCACCATCCTGCGAGGAGAGTTGTTCTTGTAAGCCGGCAGACGAAAGATAAAGTCTCCTTCGTCATTCGTCTGTTGCCCAATCAGCAATCAGCAATCCAAAATCATTCGAATCGGAACCGCTACACGGCCAGCCCAAAGAATCCCGCCGCGTACACCTCAAAACTGATGCCCTGCACGGCTTGCAACTCGCAAGTTCTTGCGCAGGTTTTCCACCTTAATGGCCGGGGTGTTCATCGCGTTCTCCTTGCGAAAGAGAATTGATCGCCAATCCGAACAGTCCTATCCCCAACAGCGTCACCTGAGTGGCTACGGTCGCCGTGCCCAGCGCGCCCAAGACAATCACCGCGACGGCCATCGCCAAGGCAACCGCCTTGAAGACCAGTGTCACGATCCCGCCGATATCCTCTTTGCCGTCCATGTTGAAACTCCTTACGTTTGCTTAGATGTGAGATTTGGTACTTGATTGACCTCAGTCTAGCAGATTGCGCTCTTTACGTCATCGTGCGTCCGGGCGCGGCCGCACTGTACCTTCGTACACTGTCCAGGCGGACGTGTCCGCACGGCCAATGGCATGGGGCAGCAAGCGGGTGTACAATACAGGCACTATGGAATCCGATCAAACTTTCATGGGCAGAGTTCGGCGGTTACTTTCACAATCCTCCCCGGATCAGAACGAAGAAGTGCGCGAGGTGCGCCCCTTTTTCCTCATCGTGATGGCCGTGCTGGTGTTTCTCTACGGAGTCGCAGTGTATGGATCGCCCGACCTGCGCGCGCCCGCTCGCCTGATCCCGTTCACCGGCCTGATGTTGGCGCACGCGATTCTCCACTGGTTCAGCCCGCGCGTAGCATTTTTTCGCCAGGGCATCCCCTACCTGGCCGTGCAGGGCGCATTGGCCTTTGTGCTGACGCTGCTGGCGAACGACACAACTATGATCCTGGGCCTATACGTGGGGTTAATTGGAGAAACTGTTGGCATTCTGCGCAACACGCGCCTTGCCGCCGTCGCCGTCATCTTTTACCTGGGATTGGCAGCCATCAACTTTGTCTTGATCTCTGGCTGGCAAGGGTTGCCCTTGTGGGCCTTGGCCACAGCCCTCGTCGCTTTTTTTGTCGTCGCCTACGTGTCCTTGTACACCCGGCAAGCCGAAGCGCGCGACCGCGCTCAAGCCTTGTTGAGCGAACTCGAAGCCGCCCATCGAGAGTTGGCCGAGTACGCCGCGCGCGTACAAGACCTGACGCTGGCCGCCGAGCGACAGCGCATGGCGCGCGAGTTGCACGACACGTTGGCGCAAGGACTGGCCGGGCTGATTTTGCAACTGGAAGCGGCCAACTCGCACCTGGCGAGCGGACGCGCTGAGCGGGCGAAAGAAATCCTCGTGCAAGCCATGGCCCGCGCCCGCAGCACCTTGGCCGACGCTCGCCGCGCGATTGGCAACTTGCGCCAGGGCGCTGCCGCCCTGGAAGATTTATCCGAGGCTGTGCGCCAAGAGGCTGACCACTTTGCCGCCGCCACCGGCATAGCCTGCACGCTCAATCTCGACTCGCTGCCGCCGTTGCCCGACGACGTCCGTGAGCATGCGCTGCGCGTTGTGTCCGAGGGGTTGACGAACGTGGCGCGGCACGCGCAGGCCGGCCAGGTATGGATTCGACTTACCAGCGGCGATGGCTGTCTTAAAGTTGAGGTGCGCGATGATGGCGTCGGCTTTGATCTGGCGGACGCTGCAGCACAATCGGGGCATTATGGCCTGTTGGGGATGCGCGAGCGCGCGCGATTGGCTGGAGGAATGTTGGTGGTGGAAAGCGCGCTGGGGAAAGGCACAACTTTGCGTTTGAATGTGCCGATGAAGGCCATCGCCCCACTGCATCCCGTACGGGGCTAAAACTTGCAGCTTGGAGCAACTAGAGTTAAGCGCAATGGATTCAAAAGAGTGGCGTGAAGCGATCGGGTATGGAGTAGGAGGTTTGCTCTTGTTTATCGTAGCAGGTTTTGCTACGGTCAAGGATATTTTGTCATTCATCGGAGGTAGGCCACTGATGGTGATACCCCCGAGCCGTCACACGCCAGGTGGTGGTATGGGAGTCTCATTTACATTTATACTTGGAGCGGTGGCGTTGATTGGACTCGGTGCATTTGTTTTCTACCTTGTTTATACCATCCGTAAGCTCTGGGGCGACAAAAGGAAGCATGACAATAGCATTTGACAACAGACGGGAAAGCCCGCCACTTCTTTTGGAATGAGAGATGCCAGTATGAGTGACTCTATCCGTGTGCTGATCGCCGACGACCACCTGATTGTCCGCGAGGGACTGCGGCTGATCCTGGAAACGGGCGAAGGCTTTGAGTTGGTCGGCGAAGCCACCGACGGAGCCGAGGCCGTGCGCCTGGCCCGCGAACTCTCGCCCGACGTGGTGCTGATGGACTTGCGGATGCCCAACGTGGACGGCTTGACCGCCATTGAGCGATTGCGCGCCGAACAGCCGCAAGTTGCCGTCGTCATCCTCACCACGTACAATGAGGACGACCTGATGATGCGCGGATTGCGCGCCGGGGCGCGCGGCTACTTGCTCAAAGACACCGACCGCGACACGCTGCTCAACACCATCCGCGCCGCCGCGCGCGGTGAGACGCTGCTCAAGCCGGAGATCATGGCCCGTCTGCTTTCGCAGGCCGAGTCGCACTCTGCCTCCAAGCCTCACGGCAATCTAGACTTGACCGAGCGCGAGCGAGAGGTACTCCAGGCCGTGGCGCGCGGCGAACGCAGCAAAGAGATCGCCGCCCGGCTGGGCATCACCGAACGCACAGTCAAGGCGCACCTGGCGAGCATCTATAACAAGCTCGGCGTGGATTCTCGCGCCGCCGCGATTGCCATTGCATCGCAGCGAGGATTATGGCAGAAAGAACATTGATCCGCGCGCTTCGCGTCGCGGATCCTCGCTAATTATTTTATCAAATAGTGGGCGCCAAAGTGAGGTTTGTCACCTGTCATTTGACACTCGCTGGCTGTCTAGGCCCATGGCCCTGGAAAAATAGGCCCCAGGCCCAATACCCTGCATAGCGTAAATCCGCTACACTTGTAGCATCCAGGTTTGTCATTCACGGGCAGTTTCGATGCCCGGTTCCTTTTTTCCCGGAGCATATCTATGAGGACTCGACTTTCGGCAGAGACGGTTCATAGCGATTTTGTCAAACAAGTGGAAGACGTCAGCGGACAGAATCTGTTGGCGTGCAACCAGTGCGGCAAGTGTTCGTCGGGCTGCCCGGTGGCATTCGCGCTCGACCTGCTGCCCAGCCAAATCATTCGGATGGCCCAACTGGGCCTGGAGGACGTTCTTCAGGCCCAGACCATTTGGACGTGCGCCTCATGCCAGACGTGCGTCAGCCGCTGCCCCAAGAACGTGGACTTGCCGCGTGTGATGGAGGCGCTGCGCCAGATTGCGATGGAGCGCGGTGCGACGCCGATGTACGCCGCCGAGTTGCGCCCCGACCTGGTGGCCGACGCGCCGCAGATGGCGATTATTGGCGGGTTTAGAAAGTTTACGGCGTAGGAGCACACATGGGCACACCCTATTTTCCGGGTTGTACGCTGGCAACAAAAGCCAAAAACTATGACACCTCAGGCAAAGCCGTCGCGGCGGCGCTGGGGATGCCGCTCGACGAATTGCCCGACTGGCAATGCTGCGGCGCGACGTTCCCGCTGGCGACGGACAACACCTTGTCCCTCGTCGCCCCGGCGCGCGTCCTCATCCAGGCCGAGCAAACCGGCGCAGACAAGGTCACGACGTTGTGCGCTATCTGCTACAACGTCCTCAAGCGCACTGAAGTTTCGCTCCGCAAACATCCGGAACAACTTGAACGCATCAACTGGTTCGTGAGCACGGACGAGACGACCGCCGGTCAGACGTACACGGGAAAAGTTCAGGTCACGCACTTTTTGCAGCAACTCCGCGACGACCTGGGCTGGAAGGCGTTGAGTGAACGTGTGACGCAGCCGCTCAAGGGCCTGAAGGTCGCGCCGTACTATGGCTGCTTACTCCTGCGCCCGCCCGCCGAAATCGGCCTGGACGACCCCGACCAGCCGACGATTATGGCGGATTTGCTGACGGCGCTCGGCGCGGAGCCGGTGGACTTTCCGTTCAAGGGCGAATGTTGCGGCAGTTACCTGGCCGTGAACAAGCCCGATGTGCCGGCGGCGCTTTCGGGCACGATCGTCGAAAGCGCGGCCAAGCACGGCGCGCAGGCCATCGTCACCGCGTGCCCGCTGTGCCAGTACAATCTCGATGTCAAGGGCCGATTGCCTATTCTTTATTTTACCCAGTTGCTCGCTAAAGCACTCGAGTTGGGCGAGGAAATATCAAATTTCGAATCTCAAATGTCAAAGGTTGCCGTTTGAGATTTGAAATTTTGGATGAGATGAGACATGATTAATCGGGCACTCGTCATCGGCGCCGGCATCGCAGGCATTCAAGCCTCGCTCGACATTGCCAACTCGGGCTATCCGGTTGCGCTCGTCGAGCGACAGCCGTCCATCGGCGGGCACATGGCGCAACTGAGCGAGACGTTCCCCACGCTCGACTGTTCGCAGTGCATCTTGACGCCGCGCACGGTCGAGGTCGGGCATCACGAAAACATCAAGCTGTATACCTACAGCGAAGTGGCCGAGGTGAGCGGCGCGCCCGGCGATTTCACGGTCAAGATTCGCCAAAAGGCCAAATACGTCAATTGGGATGTCTGCACCGGCTGCGGCGTGTGCCAGGAAAAATGCCCGTGGAAAGCGCCCGCCGAGTTCGAGTGCGGGGTGGGCGTTCGCAAAGCAATTTACACGCTTTCGCCGCAGGCTGTGCCGAACAAGCCCGTCGTCAATCCCGATGTGTGCGTGCGACTGCAATCCATCGCCAAAGGCGAAAAACTAAAGTGCGGCGCGTGCCTCAAATTCTGCCCGACCAACGCCATCGTCTTTGAACAGCAAGAATCGTTCGTCGTCGAACACGTTGGCGCGATTGTGGTGGCGACCGGCTTTGACTTGTTCCCGCAGACGCGGCTGCCGGAATACGGCGGCGGCAAGGTTCCCGATGTGATTGACGCGCTCGCGTTTGAGCGGTTGCTGTCTGCCAGCGGCCCAACGGGCGGCAAGGTCAAACGACCTTCCGACGGCCAAGAGCCGAAGGAAGTCGTGTTCGTCCAGTGCGCCGGTTCGCGTGACCCGGAACATGGCGTGCCCTACTGCTCCAAGATTTGCTGCATGTACACGGCCAAGCAGGCGATCCTCTACAAGCATCACGTGCACCACGGCCAGCCTTACGTGTTTTACATTGACATCCGCGCGGGCGGCAAGGGGTACGAAGAGTTCATCAACCGCGCGCAAGAGGACGAAGGCGTGCTGTACCTGCGCGGCAAGGTCAGCAAGATTTACCGCGATGGCGACAAGGTGATGGTATGGGGCAGCGACACGCTCTCCGGTCGCAAGGTCGAAATCGCGGCTGACCTGGTGGTGCTTTCGGTCGCGGCGATTCCCGCCATCTCCAACAACGGACATCGCATCCCCGGCCTCGAATTGGCGCTGGACGCGGACGGGTTCTATCAATCCGGCGATGCGGAACTTGGGCCGATGGAAAGCAACTTGCCCGGCGTGTTCCTGGCCGGCGCAGGCGTTGGCCCCAAAGACATCCCGGAAACCGTTGCCCAGGCCAGCGGCGCGGCGGCAAAAGTTGTGACCCTTTTTAGACGAGCAGCTATCTGACCGCAGACGGCAGACCGCCATTTACGAATTGCCAACTGTGGTCTGTGGTCAAAGAGCGAGATGCAAATCATGCGTAAAGTCGGTGTGTTCATCTGCCATTGTGGAATCAACATTGCCGGGACGGTGGACGTGGAAAAGGTCGCCGAAGACATCAAGAGTTATCCCGGCGTGGCGTTCGCCACGACGTACAAGTACACCTGCTCCGATCCCGGTCAGCAGATCATCAAGGATGCGATCCGGGAACACGGGCTGGATGGCGTGATCGTGGCGGCGTGCTCGCCGGCGATGCACGAGACGACCTTCCGCCGCACGGCAGCCGCCGCCGGGATGAACCCGTACCTTTTAGAGTGCGCCAACATCCGCGAGCAGTGCTCGTGGGTACACCAGAACGACCGTGCGCGCGCCACCGAGAAAGCGCTCTATACGATTCAGTCCATGGTGGAAAAGGTCAAACGCAACGAGGCGCTCGACCCGCTCAGTTTGCCCTTGACCAAAAAAGCGATGGTCATCGGCGGCGGCATCGCGGGCATCACGGCCGCGCTCGACATCGCCGATGCGGGCTACCCCGTCATCCTCGTCGAACAGAGCGACCGCCTCGGCGGCAAGATGGCGAACCTTTCCGGCACGTACCTCAATTTTGCCGCCGCGCCGGACTTGCTCACGCGCCGGGTTGACCGCGCGCTGAATCATCCGAACATCCAGGTCATCACGGACGCCGAGGTCACCCAAGTGGATGGATACGTCGGCAATTTCAAAGCGACGGTGAAACGTGTAGGACAAGATGGCATCTTGTCCTACGACGTTGGCGCGGTCGTCACGGCGACAGGTTATCAGAGCTACCCACAATCCAAATTGCCCGAGTACGGCGGGGGGACGATTCCCGACGTGATTGACGAACTGACGTTTGAAGCGATGCTCGCGCCCGGCGCCAAACTTGCGCGTCCCAGCGATGGTAAGACGCCGAAGGAAGTCGTCTTTGTCCAGTGCGCCGGTTCACGCGATCCGGAGCACGGCGTGCCGTATTGCTCCAAAGTTTGCTGCATGGTCACGGCCAAGCAGGCGCTGCTGTTCAAAGAGCGCGTGCCGTACGGACAGGCGTATGTGTTTTACATTGACATCCGTTCGGCGGGCAAGAGCTATGACGAATACGTCCAGCGCGCGATGACGGACGCTCGCACGCTCTACCTGCGCGGCAAGGTCAGCAAGATTTACCAGGACGGGAACAAGGTCGCCGTGTGGGGGAGCGATACACTCTCTAACCGCACCGTCGAAATCGCCGCCGACCTCGTCGTGCTGGCGACGCCGATGGCGGCCCCGGATGACACGAAGGAGCTGGCGCAGCGGCTTCACATCAGCACGGACGCCAACGGTTTTTACAACGAGGCGCATCCCAAGCTCCGCCCGGTGGAGAGCCTGACGGCGGGCGTCTTTTTGGCGGGCGCGGGCCAGGGGCCGAAGGACATTCCCGAAACAGTGGCGCAGGCCAGCGCAGCGGCGGCCAAAGTCTTGCAACTCTTTAGCCGCGATGAAATGAAAGCCGAGCCGACCATCGCACAGGTGATTCCCGAATTGTGCTCGGCGTGCGGCCTGTGCGTCAAGGCGTGCCCTTATGGCGCGCGGCAGGTGGACGAGATCCTGCAAGTGGCGACGGTGAACCCGGCGCTGTGCCAGGCGTGCGGCGCGTGCGCGGCGGCCTGCCCCAACAAGGCCAGCGTCGTCCGCAACTGGACGCCGACGCAGATTTTGTTTATGGCGGACGTGCTGGTGTAATGCAAGTCAGGCGAGGGAGTGCAACATGATTGATATGACCTTCCAACAGCAAGTCAACTCACGGGCACATGAAACCATCCAGTTGTGCTACCACTGCCACAAGTGTACGGCAGGCTGCCCGGTAGCTCAGGACATGACACATGGGCCGGACGTTATCTTGCGGATGGTGCAGTTGGGCCAGAAGCAAGTGGCGCTGACCAGTCCCGACATTTGGCTGTGCGCCGGGTGCGAAACGTGCGGCGCGCGCTGCCCCAATGACATTGACATCGCCCACGTGATGGACGCGCTCCGGCAAATCGCCGTGGCGGAAGGCGTCAAGCCGGCCGTGCCGAACGTGAAAAAGTTCCACGATATTTTCTTGACCGTCGTCGGGCTGACAGGTGAGATGCACGAAGCGGGACTGATGGGCGCTTACGAGTTGCTCTCCGGCGACCTGTTCAAAGACCCATCTATCATGGCGCTGGCGGCCAATTTGTTCGTCAAGGGCAAAGTGCCGGTGATACCCAAGTTCAGCAAGAACCGTGACCGCGTCAAGCGCGTGATTGAGATAAGCAGACAAGCAGACAAGGAGACAAGGTGACACGGAGACGTTGTTCTCCTTGTCACCTTGTCACCCCGTCACCTTGTCAGGATTGAGGTGTAACGATGGAATTTAGCTACTATCCCGGATGCAGTCTGCACGCAACCGGCCTTGAATACGATGCCTCGACCCGCGCCGTGTTCGAATCGCTCGGCGTCAGGTTGGTGGAGATTAAAGATTGGGTGTGCTGCGGCGCGTCGTCGGCTCACTCGGTCAGCGCGGATTTGGCGCTCAATCTGCCCGCCATCAACGTGGCGCTGGCGCAAGAAGCAGCTCACGGCGACTTGCTCGCTCCGTGCGCGGCGTGTTTCAATCGAACGAAGGCGGCCGATTACGCGCTGCGCCACGACCCGGCCCGGCGCAAGCAAATCGAGGAGGCCGTGGACTTTCACTACACCGGCGCCGTACACGTTCGCAATCCGCTCGACGTGGTGATCAACGACATCGGGCTGGACACGCTGGCGAGCAGGGTGACGCGCCCGCTGACCGGCCTCAAGGTCGTGGGCTATTACGGCTGCCTGCTCGTCCGCCCGCCGCACCTGATGGAGTTTGATAATCCCGAAAATCCCACGGTCATGAATCGGATTGTGGGAACGCTGGGCGCGGACGTGAGGGATTGGTCGTACGCGACCGATTGCTGCGGCGGGAGTGCGTCGCTGCCGCGCGTGGATATCGCCACGCGACTGGTGGGCAGCCTGGCTCAACACGCGCGCGAAGCGGGCGCGGAAGCCATCGTCACGGCGTGCCCGCTGTGCCAGATGAATCTGGAGATGCGGCAGGCCGAAAAGCCAAACGTGCCGATTTTCTATTTCACCGAACTCATGGGCCTGGCGTTCGGATTGCCGGAGGCGCGCAATTGGTGGGGCAAACACCTCATCGCCACGACGCCGGTTCTGAGCGCCGCAGGGTTGGTGTAGTCTCACACACGAGGCCGCCGAAGGAGAGCTGACATGTTAGACCAACTGGCTACCTATCGCCGCCTGGTCACGCTCAACGACGGACTGCGGGTGCTCATTCGTCCGCTGACGAAAGCCGACAAGGAACAACTGCTAAAGCTCTTTGCCGATGCGCCGCAAGAAGACCTGGACTATTTCCGCGGCGACGCGAGCGACCCAAAGGTCGTCACCTCGTGGTGCGGCGAACTGGACTATGCCAAGATCTTTCCACTCGTCGCGCTGGTCAACGAGCAAATCATCGGCGATGCCACGCTGCACATCGGCGCGAACTATAACCGGCACATCGGTTGGGTGCGGCTGTACCTCGACCGCAAGTACCGCCGGCGCGGCGTGGGCGGGCTGATGCTCAGCGGGTTGATTGACATTGCGCGCAAGATTGGCTTGCAACAACTGATTGCCGAGGTCGTCATGAATCAAGTGCAGGTCATCAAGGCATTTCAGAACCTCGGCTTTAAGCAGGAATTTGCCTATCGAGATTTCTTTATGACGCCGCAAGGTGAGACCACGGACGTGGCCTTGCTCATCCTGCGGATTGTCGAAAATCCTGCTACATTCTAATCCCTCAGCGGGATACGGAGAGAACAGGCGAGGGCGAGAGGTTCGCGATGGAAAGCGACATTATTAACTACCGCAAGTCAACGACTTTAGCCAAGGGGCACCGTGGACGCGGCTACAACCGGCACGTGGCCGAGGTGCGTATTTTTGTGTGCCGCGAGTTCCGTGGCCGGGGCGTGGGCGCCGCGCTCATCCAGGGCATTGTGGACATGGCCAAACTCGCCGGCCTGCACCACATTTTCACGTTAACCCTCAGCTCCAAGACACAGGACATGCGCGCGTTCGAGGGGCTGGGCTTTCGCACTGAAGGCACGTTGCGCGACCGCTTCATGGATGCGGACGGCGACACGTATGACATGGTTGAGATGGCGTTGCACTTGAAGCGCGAGTCGGGATTCTGATTCGTAATGTGTACACTAATTACGTATTACATAGTACGCATTACACAGTAGAGGCATTGACGATGGCAGAATTATCAAGTAACGGCAAAGTGGGTGCAGTGTTAGTTGTGGGCGCCGGCATCGGCGGGATGCAGGCCTCGCTCGACTTGGCCGAGTCCGGGTTCAAGGTGTATCTCACCGATTCCGGCCCGGCCATCGGCGGGACGATGGCGCAGCTTGACAAGACCTTTCCCACCAACGACTGCGCCATGTGTATCATGTCGCCCAAGCTGGTGGAGACGGGCCGCCATCTCAACATTGACATCCTCACGACGACGGAAGTTGAGGGCATCTCGGGCGAGCCGGGCGATTTCACCGTGCGCTTGCGCCGCCGCGCGCGATTCGTGGACACGAGCAAATGCACCGGCTGCGGCGACTGCGCGGTGGCCTGTCCCATCATCCGTCCCGACGAGTTCAACGCGTTGCTTTCGACGCGCAAGGCCGTCTACAAGCGCTACCCGCAGGCCATCCCCAACGCGTTCGCCATCGAAAAGCGCGGCGAGGCTCCCTGCCGCAACGCCTGCCCCATCGAGCAGCGCGCGATGGGTTACGTGGCGCTCATCCGCGAAGGCCGCTTTGCCGATGCGTACCGCACCATCAAGGAAGACAATCCGTTCCCATCCGTGTGCGGGCGCGTGTGCAATCACCGTTGCGAGGAGGCCTGCTCGCGCAACGACGTCGCCTCTGCGAGCGGCGACCATGAGCCGGTCAACATCATGCAGCTCAAGCGCTTTGTCACCGATTGGGCGCTGGCGCACCCCGAAGACGTTCAAAAGGTGTATGCCGCTGGCGTGCAAAAAGAAAAAGACCTGACAGGTCTCCAAGACCTGTCAGGTCTAAAGGTTGCCATCGTCGGCAGCGGCCCCGCCGGCCTCACCGCCGCGAATGATTTGATTCGCAAAGGTTACTCGGTCACAGTCTTTGAAGCGTTGGCCAAGCCCGGCGGCATGATGCGCGTGGGCATCCCCGAGTATCGCTTGCCTTACGATTTGGTTCAGAAGGAAGTGGATGACATCACCGCTCTCGGCGTCGAGCTAAAGCTCAACCAGCGCGTGGACGACATCCCCGCGCTCCGCGACGAATTCGACGCGGTCTTTGTCGCCGTCGGCGCGCACACGGGCGTCAAGCTCCCGATTCCCGGGAATGATTTGCCAGAGACTCACGTGGCGACCGATTTTCTCCGAGCGGCGAGCCTGTCCGAAATCTCCAATCTCAAATCTCAAATCTCAAATAAAAGAGTACTGGTCTTGGGCGGCGGCAACGTGGCGATTGACGCCGCGATGACGGCAGTGCGACTCGGCGCAAGTTGGGTCGGCATGACGTGCCTCGAATCGCGCGAGAAAATGCCCGCGCACGATTGGGAAGTCCGCGACGCGAGCGAGGAAGGCGTCGAGGTGATGCCGGGCCGCACGTTCAAAGAAGTGACCAACGAGAAGGGTCACGTCACGGGCGTGCGGACGGTCAACGTCAACTTTCGCGGTTTCATCGAAGGCCGCCCCGATTTTGACGAAATACCCAATACCGAATCTGTCATCCCGTGCGACCTGGTCATCTTTGCCATCGGTCAAAAGCCCGACCTGTCAGCATTGAATGGCAAGGTCGAGACCGTTCGCAATCGCACGGTGGCGGCGGACAAGGACACGCTGGCGACCAACGTCCCCGGTATCTTTGCGGGCGGCGACGCGGTCACGGGCACGACGTTCGTCGTGGACGCGATTGCAGCGGGGCATAAGGCGGCGCGCTCGATTGATGCTTTCTTGAGACAAGGAGACAGGGAGACAAGGGGACAAGGCGAGTGGCGAGTGTGGCCGCCAGTCGTTATAGTAGAGGAACGATTGCCGGAAGCCAAGCTCGAGCCGATTCAGTTGCAGCAATTGATGCTGGGCAAATCGCAAGCGCCGCGCGCGATTCCGGTCAAGCGACCGGCGGAAGAGCGCAAGCGCGACTTTGCCGAAGTCGAAGCCGCGCTCACCGAAGCGCAGGCGATTGAAGAAGCCAAGCGATGTTTAGAGTGCGGCATCTGCTCCGAGTGCTTGCAGTGCGAGTTCGTCTGCCGCGCGGGCGCCATCAATCACGACGACCGCGACCAAATCATGGAACTCAAGGTGGGCGCTGTTATCCTGACGCCGGGCTTGAAGACGGTGCGGGGCGACATTCGGCCCGAGTTCGGTTACGGCGTGTACTCGAACGTCGTCACGAGCATCGAGTTCGAGCGAATGTTGAGCGCGAGCGGCCCGTTCGCCGGCGTGGTGCAGCGCCCATCCGACGGCCAGCACCCGCACAAGATCGCGTTCATCCAATGCGTGGGCAGCCGCGACATCACCTGCGGTCAAGACTATTGTTCGTCGGTGTGCTGCATGTACGCGACGAAGGAAGCCATCATCTCGCGCGAGCACGACGCCAGCATTCACCCGACGATTTTCTACATGGACATCCGCGCGTTCGGCAAAGGCTTTGAGCGCTATTACCATCGCGCCGAAGACGAGCAGGGCGTGACGTACATCCGCTCGATGGTGTCGGCAGTCAGGCAAGCGCCTGGCAGCAAGAATCTGCGCGTGCTTTACACGACGTGGGAGCCGGACGCGAATGGCAACACGCGCGCCGTCCAGCACCAAGACGAATTTGAGATGGTGGTGCTCTCGGTGGGTCTCCAGCCTTCGGATGGCACGAAAGAACTGGCCGAGCGGCTGGGCGTTCAACTCAATCGCTTTGGGTTTGCGGAGCAACTCGCCGATGCGCCGACGCATACGACCAAGCCCGGCATCTTTGTCGCGGGCGCGTTCGCTGCGCCCAAAGATATTCCCGAAACTGTCATCGAGGCTTCGTGCGCGGCGGCGAACGCATCGCGCTTGCTGGCCCCAGCCCGCGGGACGCTCACGCGCACGCGCGAGTATCCGCAGGAGCGCGACATCAGCCACGAAGAGCCGCGCGTGGGCGTGTTCGTGTGCCACTGCGGCATCAACATCGGCGGCGTGGTGCGCGTGCCCGAAGTGATGGAGTACGCCAAGACGCTGCCCAACGTCGTGTATGCCGAGCAGAACCTCTACACCTGCTCGCAGGACACGCAGGAGAAAATCCAGCAAAAGGTGCTGGAGCACGGCATCAATCGCGTCGTCGTCGCATCGTGCACGCCGCGCACACACGAGCCGTTGTTCCAGGACACGATTCGCCAGGCCGGACTGAACCCGTATCTGTTCGAGCTGGCCAATATCCGTGAGCAAGACAGTTGGGTGCATCGCGGCGACCGCGACGTGGCGACGACTAAGGCCAAGGGCTTGGTGACGATGGCGGTGGCCAAGGCGAGCAAGCTCAAGCCGCTCTACCGGCAGACGCTCGACCTCGACCATCGCGCACTCGTGGTGGGCGGCGGACTGGCCGGCATGACGGCGGCGCTTTCGATTGCCGAGCAAGGTTACGATGTGCACCTCGTCGAGCGCGAAGAGCAACTGGGCGGCAACCTGCGCCACATCTACACTCCGATGAAAGATTGGGGATTAGGTATTGGGGATTCTCAGCCGCAAGTCCTCGAACCTCAAAAACTGTTGGCTGGCCTGATTGACTGCATCAGCCGCAATCCACGCATTCACATTTACCTCGGCGCGCAAGTCCAAGATGTCCGAGGCTACGTCGGCCAATATACAACCGTTATCAGTTTCAAAGACGGAAGACGTGAAGAACTTGAACATGGCGCTGTTGTAGTGGCAACCGGCGCGAACGAAATCAAACCGAACGAGTATTTGTACGGTCAGCATCCTGCCGTCATAACTCAGCGCGAGCTTGAGGAACGACTCGCAGATCCGAAATCCGAAATCAAAAATCAAAAATCTGTAGTGATGATACAGTGCGTCGGCTCGCGCGACGACGAGCATCCATACTGTTCGCGCATCTGCTGCACCCAAGCCATCAAGAACGCGCTCGAACTCAAACAGCGCAATCCGCAGACGCAGGTAGCCGTGCTGTACCGCGATATTCGCTCCTACGGTTTCCGCGAGTTGGCCTATCGCCAGGCGCGGGAAGCGGGCGTGTTGTTCCTCGAATACAGCGAGAAGCAAAAGCCGGTGATAGTAGACAAGGAGACAAGGGGACAAGGAGACAAGGGGACGGCGTTGAGTGTGCAAGTGGTGGTGCAGCCAGAGGGGACAAAGGTGACGCTGGATGCAGACCTCGTGGTGTTGGCAGCGGGCATCGAGCCGAACAAGGATAACGACGTTCTCGCCAAGCTGCTCAAAGTGCCGCTCTCGGAAGACGGGTTCTACCTGGAAGCGCACGCCAAGCTGCGGCCGCTGGACTTTGCCGCCGACGGCGTGTACCTGGCGGGGCTGGCGCACTCGCCGCGCTTTATCGAAGAGACGATGGCGCAGGCCAACGGCGCAGCCGTCCGCGCGGTGACGCTGCTTTCGCGCAAGCAATTGCAGAGCGCGGCCATGATTGCCGCCGTCAACGAGCGGCTGTGCTCCGCGTGCGGCATCTGCGTGGATGCGTGCCCGTACTCGGCGCGCGTGCTCGACGAGGAAAAGGGTTACGCCAAGGTGCTGGAAGTGCTGTGTCAGGGCTGCGGCGCGTGCGTAGCCGCCTGCCCGAACGGCGCGAGCTACCAGCGCGGATTCGAGTTCAAGCAGATATTCGGAATGATTGACGCGGCGCTGGCGAGAGTGTAGCAAAGTAAAACCACCCAGTTAGCTTGAAGATGGCTCTTCAGGCAGGACACCACAATCGGCGTCTCTTCACTGGGTGGAAACGAGGCACAAGACCTAGTTTTTGAGCTATAGCTCACAGTCTTTCGACTGCGGCTCAAGTATAACACGGAATCGGAACAGCAGTAAGTCACGCCTTGAGCGGAGCGAAGGGCCTCAGTCATTAAAGGATAGATTCTTCGCTTCGCTCAGAATGACAGAACCTTTTCACGGAATACGCAACACGCAATACGACTTACGCATCACGCATTACATATCAGGAGTTTCCTATGCCAGACAATGGATTCGAACCACGCATCGTCGCATTTCTGTGCAACTGGTGCACCTACACCGGCGCGGATTTGGCGGGCACGTCGCGCCTGCAATACCCGCCCAACGTGCGCATCATCCGCCTGATGTGCTCCGGCGCGGTGGACGCCAGCTACGTGCTCAAGCCGCTGCTCGACGGCGCGGACGGCGTGCTCATCGGCGGCTGCCATCCCGGCGACTGCCACTACCAGGAAGGTAATTACAAGGCGCGGCGGCGCATCGCCATCCTGGAAGAGACGCTCAAGACGATGGGCTTTGAGCAAGACCGCGTCATGCTCCGTTGGATCAGCGCGAGTGAAGGCGGCCTGTTCGCCGAGACCATCAAGGGATTTACCGAGGCGATTCGGGCCAAAGGCCCAACGCCGACGAAACAGCTTTGGGCGCTGTGATTCGTGCTGCGTAATGCGTATTGCGTAATGCGTAAAAGACGAATTACGTAGTACGCAGTAGAGAGAGGTGGACATGATCGGAATCATTCCAGTCGAAAACAACGACACGCGCGCAGCCGTGAGTGCGCTGCTGACCAAGGTGATGAAATCCGGCGCGGTGGATGCGCTGCTCGTGCCGCTGCGCAACCCCGCCGGCGATGCGGTGACGCCCGCGCTGGTCAAGAACCCGGCGTTGCTTGCGGAAGCTGACCCGCTCCAGACGCGCTGGCGGGACAGGCCGCCGCGTTCGTGCGCTAGTATTCCTGATCGCCGCTGTACAATTTGGTCAATGGAAGATAAAATAGCCGCATGACGAGCGGACTGCCCGACGACCCGACGCCCCGACTAGGCGACTATCTTGATCGCTTTGTGACTCATCTCGTCGC
The DNA here is from genome assembly GCA_041300525.1 of Anaerolineae bacterium. Taxonomy (GTDB): domain Bacteria; phylum Chloroflexota; class Anaerolineae; order Fen-1058; family Fen-1058; genus JBGLNJ01. The sequence goes on from JBGLNJ010000001.1 coordinate 35,908, forward strand.
CGAGCGAGACGCCTCGCCGTACACCGTCAAGAACTATTCGCACGAGATCAGCGAGTTTATCGAGTTTGCCAGGGAGCAGGGCGTCACGCAACTCGAACAGATTGATCGCAATGTCCTGCGGCTTTACCTGACCTGGCTGGCGGCAGAGAAAAAGGCCAAAGGCAGCATCGCGCGGAGGCTTTCGGAATTGCGCTCGTTTGGCAAGTTTTTGGTGCGCCAGGGCATCATCAAGGCCAACGTATTCGACGTCGTCAGCGCGCCCAAGCTGGGCCAGCGTTTGCCCGAATATCTGGAGCACGACGAGGCAGAGGCGCTCGTCACTGCGCCGGACACGAGCACGCCGGCCGGGTTGCGCGACCGTGCAATTTTGGAAGTGATGTACGCGGCAGGATTGCGCGTGAGTGAGTTGGTGGGCTTGAACATTGACAACGTGGACCTGGCGCGCGGTCAAGTGTGGGTGTGGGGCAAGGGCGGCAAGGAGCGTGTGGGGCTTTTGGGTCAACCGGCCATCCATGCGCTTCAGGCGTACCTGCGCGATGGTCGCCCCAAGTTGGTCACGAAGAAATCGTCGCAGGCACTCTTTCTGAATCAGCGTGGCGGTGGGCGCTTGACGGCTCGCGCGGTCGGGATGCTGCTGAACAAGTACGCCCTGCGAGCTGATGTGCGCGAAGCGGGTCGCGTCCATCCGCACCTGCTGCGGCACACCTTTGCCACGCATCTGCTCGACGGCGGCGCAGATTTGCGCGTGGTGCAAGAACTCTTGGGCCATGCCGACCTAGCGACGACGCAAGTGTACACGCACGTCACGCAGGCGCGCGCAAGAGACGTGTATCGGAAAGCGCACCCAAGGTCAAAGACCGGGGACGAATGACGAAAGAGGAATTCGTCCGTAACGGAACACGCAACACGAAAGGATATCATGAGACTAGAAAAACTCAGACAAGCCATCGCCCAATCCGAAGAGAATCTGGATGCTCTCGTTATCTATCAACCGGAGAATCGCCGCTACATCTCCGGCTTTACCGGCTCGGAGGCGATGCTGTTCATCACGCAAGACCGCGCCGTGCTGGCGACCGACTCGCGTTACTGGCAGCAAGCCGAGCGCGAAGCGCCCGAGTTTTCGCTCTACCAGGTCAAGACCAAGTACGTCGCCGAGATAAAAGACATCCTTGCAGCGGCGGGCAACCCCAAGCACATCGGATTCGAAAGCACGTTCATTACCGTGGACCAACTCGACCAGTTGACTGACGCCGCGCCGGAGGTCGAGTGGGTGGCGACGAAAGACCTCGTCGAAGATTTGCGCCTGATCAAAGATTCCAACGAGATTGCGCTGATGCGGCGCGCGGCGCGCATCGCCGACGAGGGCTTTGAATTTTTGTGCAAGACGCTGCGCCCCGGCATGACGGAGCGCGAGGCCGCGTGGGAGCTGGAGGCCTTTATGCGGACGCACGGCGCGGACAAGATCGCGTTCGACCTCATCGTGGGCAGCGGGCCGAACGGGGCCGAGCCGCATCACCACAGCGACCCGCGCCCCATCCAGGCCGGCGAGCCGCTCGTGCTCGACCTGGGCGCGCAGGTGAACGGCTATCACTCTGACCTGACGCGCACCGTTTGCCTGGGCCAACCGCAAGATGGCCGCTTCCTCGAAATCTATTCTATCGTGTTGCGCGCCCAGGAGACGGCGCTTCAAGGCATTCACGCCGGGATGACGGGCATTGAGGCGGACAAGCTCGCGCGCGACGTGATTGAAGCGGCCGGTTACGGCGACGATTTTGGTCACGGGCTGGGGCACGGCGTGGGGCTGCAAGTTCACGAAGCGCCGCGCGCCGGTCGAACGGCGGAAGGCACGTTGCCCGCCGGATGCACGCTGACGGTGGAGCCGGGCATTTACTTGCCGGGCTGGGGCGGCGTGCGAATCGAGGATTTAACACTTGTTTGCGAAAATGGTGTACAATTACTGAGCCGAGCAAGCAAAGAGCCGCTTATCTTCTAACACAAGAAAACGAGGTGAGATATGCTAAACACATTCCAGAATCCTCGGGTCCTCATCGGCCTGGCAGTCGCGATTGTGGTGGGACTCATTCTTGGCTTTGCTATCGCCTGGAATATACCTGCCTCCGACCTCGCTCCAGTGCATTTGCACCAGGGCTATCGTGATGTCTACCTGGCGCTGGTGGCCGATCAATACGGTCGCACTCACGATTTGGATCTAGCCCGACGTGAATTAGGCGTTGACAATACCAAAGATCGCGGCTATTGGACAACCCAAAAAGCCGTCGAAGAGTTGGATAGACTGGCTAAATCGCCCAGTGCCAACAAATCTGCGCTTGAGGCGTTGAGGTACGATTTGAACAGCGGGATACCCGCCGCAAAGCCTCCCACCGCCGGTCCAAACCTGCTGCTCGTCGGCGGGGCTTGTTTGGTCTTGTTGATTCTGATCATTGCCGCCGTCGTGTTCTTGCTGCCGCGCTTGCAGGGTACTGGCCTTTTAAAGCCGGGGTCATCCGCCGCCGTGCGCAGCGCGCAGTCCAGCAAGACGGTTGAGACGACAACCTGGGCAGGTGAGGCGGATAAGCCGCTGGCCCAGTTCGTCACCGGATATGAAATTGGCGACGATCGCTACGACACCTCGTTCAGCATCGAAACGCCGACCGGTGACTTTTTGGGCGAGTGCGGCGTTGGCATTGGCGAGACCATCGGCGTAGGCAACCCTGACAAGGTCGCCGCGTTCGAGGTGTGGCTATTCGACAAGAACGACATCCGCACCGTGACCAAAGTGCTGATGAGCGAATATGCTTATGGCGATCAGGCGTTGCGCGCCAAGCTAGCGCCCAAGGGCGAGCCGGAGTTGGCCCGCCCCGACGCGTTCGTCGAATTAGAGACTGCCAGCCTCAAAATCCGCGTGCGGGTCGTGGACATGGAATATGGCATGGGAGAACTCGAGCCGCGCAGCTTTTTTAACAAGCTGCAATTGGAACTGGCGGCGTGGTCCAAAGAGGTCGCTGCTCCGCCGGCAGCCGCTGAACTTGCCTGATCTATAAAAAAGCCCCGGCTTCATTGAGAAGCCGGGGCTTTTAACTGGGGAGGAAGGGTTCGAACCTTCGAATAACGGATCCAAAGTCCGTCGCCTTACCACTTGGCCACTCCCCAATGTCACGCCGTCATTTTACCACAGCCGCACAGGTGGTCAAGTCAGACCTGACAGGTTTCTAAAACCTGTCAGGTCTTTTTAACAACGGGTAATGGAACAGTCGGCTCTGGTTGACCGCCATCGTCGCGCGGATGCGCAGGACGAGCGCCACGATCATCACGGCGAAAAATCCAATCAGCGCCAGCCCGGGCACGCACACCATGACCAGTGCCAGACGCGCCACGTCCGCGCCCATGCTGTTCGGCAACACGGCCAGCAGCGCATTTCCACCCAACGCCGCGCCAATGGCCAACGCCGCCACGATGAAAAGCGCCGCGAGCGTCACGCCGTCAAAGAGCATGGACTGCGCGGCGTGCACGCGGACAAACGTCGAGCGATGACGCCAGCGTAACCACACCGGCAGCGCGGTGAGCATCCCCAAACTCTGGGCCAGCGCCGCCATATTCCGTTCGTCGCGGCTCACGTCCGTCATACCCGCTCCGTTGGGGTGAGCCATTACTTGCCAGCCAACAGACTCGCCGCCAGGCGAGCATAGATGTGCGCGGCCTGGATCACATCGTCCAGGCGCACGTTTTCATCGGCTGTGTGGGCGAGCTTTTCGTCGCCCGGCCCCAGGCCCACGGTGGGGATGCCGAGCACGCCCGCCGTGTAGACGCCATCGGTGGAAAATGGGAACTGGGCGATCTTGGCTCGCGTACCCGATTCCTCCCGCGCGGCGCGCTCCAACGCCTGCACCAGCGGATGATTCTCGTCGGTGACCCAAGCCGGGAAATACTCTCGTTGCGAGGCGGCATAACCGGTGAAACTCGTCGAGCGATACTCGGTCACTTGGACGTCGGCGCGCACACCCTCGCGCGCGATGACGGATTGAATCTCGGTCAGCGCCTTGGCCTCGCTTTCACCCAGCGTCAGCCGCCGGTCGAGGATGAAGGCGCAACGGTCCGGCACGACGTTGCGCGACCCGGCTTCGCTCTGGATGTGCGTCACGGCCAGGCTGCCCAATCCCAAGAAACGGTCGTGGCCCAGGTTGCCCGACAAAAGCTCCATGCCAAAGATGAGCCGCGACGCGGCATACACGGCGTTCTCGCCCAACTCGGGCTGGCTGGCGTGGCAAGCGCGGCCATGCGCCGTCACCTGAAACTCGACGCGCCCGCGTTGTCCGCGCGCAATGTTCATGCTCGTCGGCTCGCCCAGCACGACCCAGTCGGGCCGGACGCCCTCTTCTTCGACGAGCACGCGCGCCGCCAGCCCTTCACACGGTTCCTCTTGCACGACGCACGCGATCACCAGGTCGCCCTTGAGCGGTAGATGGCTTTCGGCAATGAGCTTGCCGGCGTATACCATCGCCGCCAACGCGCCCTTCATGTCACACGCGCCCAAGCCGTACAGCACGCCCTTCTCGATCTCGGCGCCGAATGGAGCGTGCCGCCACGCCGAAGGGTTGGGCGCGCCGACCGTGTCCATGTGTCCCTCGAGCAAGAGCACCGGGCCGCTCCGGTGGCGTGGGCCGCCCGTTCGTCCGATGACGTTGCCGATGCGGTCCATCGCCACGTCGCGGAATCCAATGGCGCGCATCTCGTCGGCAATGCATGCGGCCACTGCGCCTTCCTGGCACGACAGGCTAGGCGTGCGGATCAGGTCGCGCAGGAATGCGATCATTTTCTGTTGGTCATGAGCAGACAGTTGAAACATATTTTGATTTCCGATTTCTAATTTCGGATTGTGCCTTGTTTCGATTCAGTCTCCGCGATCCACAATCTAAAATCAATAAATCAATACGCCCCTTCTCCGAAAAGCACCTTGGGCACCGTCCGCAGCAGGATGCGGAGATCCAACGCCAGACTATGGTTTTCGATGTAAAAGATGTCGAGCAGGCACGTTTCGTCGAACGTCAATTGACTGCGGCCCGAAACCTGCGCCAGGCCGGTGATGCCCTGTGGCGCTTCCAGTCGCTGCTTGTGCCACTCTTGGAATTGCGCGACTTCCGTCGGCAGCGGTGCGCGCGGGCCTACCAAGCTCATCTCGCCGCGCAGGACGTTGTAAAACTGCGGCAGCTCGTCCAGACTGGTGCGCCGCAAGAAATGCCCGACGCGTGTCACCCTGGGATCGTCTCTGATTTTGAACAGCGGCCCTGTGGCTTCGTTGAGTTCAAGGAGACGCTCTTTTTCTGCCTCAGCGCCCTCGCGCATCGAGCGGAACTTCCAACACTCGAACTCTTGGCCGCCTTTGCCCACGCGCGTTTGTTTGAACAGCACCGGGCCGGGGCTGTCCAGCCGGATCGCCAGCGCAATCAATCCCATCAGCGGAAGCGCGATGATGGACAGCAGCCCGCCCAGGATCAGATCCATCGCCCGCTTGACCGCTAACACGCTGCCACGCATGGTCACGGGCTTGACGCCGATGAGGGGGATACCGCCCAGGTCGTCTACGTCCACGCGCGAAAGCGTGAGCTGGAAAATATCGGGCACCAATCGCGCCCGGACGCCGGCGCGTTCACATTGCGTGATGAGGCTCAAGATTCTGCGATAGTTGCTCCACGGCAGCGCGATGACGGCTTCGGTGACGCGCTCACATTCCAGCACAGCCGACAGCTTGTCCAGTCCGCCTAACGCTTTGAACGGCCCGATGTCCGTCTCACCTTTTTCCGGGTTATCGTCCAGGAAGCCGACGATGCGGTAGCCCAATTCCGGCCGCGCGACGACGGTGCGCATGACGGTGCGGCCCACTTCGCCCGCGCCCACGATCAGCAGGCGATCCACGCCCACGCCGCGCGCGCGCAGACGCGAGAATGTCATGGTCAGGATGATGCGGCTGGCGGACAGGAACAGGATGATGAGAATATCGGCGTAGAGCCAGATCAGCCGGGAATAGAGCAACGGGCGTAAGAACAATGTCACCACGATCATCAACATGATGCCGATGGTCGCACCGCTGGCCAGTGAATAGAGCGTATCGAAGAGAGACGTGCCGCGCCGTTGGTCGTACACTCCCGCCAGCCGGAACGTCACCAGCAGCAACACGCTCAACGCCACGGCGAAGGGAATGTAGACGGAGAAGGGATTGTTAAAAGCCGGGTCCAACCCAACAAACAATCGCCACTCGTAGCGGATTTCGTACGAGACGAGCAGCGCCAGGTTGATGAGCACAATGTCGCTGGCGATCAAGACCCAGGTCAGCCAGCGGGGCATTTGACGTGGCATTTTTTCTCGCGTTCTCGTGGCTGACCCTCATCCCCTGATCTGTCTTCCTGACGGAGAGAGTTGGAGTGAAGGGCAATCACATAGCACGGCACGCTTCGCGCCGCAACCAAATCTTTTCCGTCCGCTTGCGCGTAACGCGAATGGGCGCGAATCTTTTAAAGGATTAGTGAAGATTCAGCGATGCTTGCATCGCGTAATTCGCGGAAGAAAAAGTGCGACAAAAATCTCGCGGACAGCGCAATCGTTGTAGGGCAATACTGTGCAGTCGTGCCATCTTGCGACAAGGGCCTCAGTTATCCGCAGGTGAGAGCGCCTGACGATAAACGGCCACGGTGCGGCGGGCTGTCTCCTCCCAGGTGAAGGTTGCCGCACGGGCCATGCCTTTGCTGGACAATTCCTGGCGCAACGCCGTATCCGTCAACGCGCGGTGGAGCGCGGCAGAGAGCGCGTCCACGTCGTCCGCCGGAACGGTCAACGCTGCGTCCCCCGCAACTTCCGGCAGCGATGAGGCCGTGGACGTCACCGTGGGCGTGCCACAGGCCATCGCTTCCAGCACCGGCAGCCCAAAACCTTCATAGCGCGATGGGAAGGCAAACACATCTGCCGCGTTGTACCAGAGTGGCAAGTCGTTATTCGGAACATAGCCGGCCAGGATGACACGATCTTTTAGATTCATCCGTTCGATGGCGGCAAAGATCTGGTCGTAATACCAACCCTTGCCGCCAATCAATATCAATGTGAGATTTCGCGTACTCGCGGGCTGCGCCGAGATTCGAGATTCGAGATTTGAAAACGCTTCAATCAGCTTGACCAGGTTCTTGCGCGGCTCTAGCGTTCCGACGAACAAGATAAAGTGATCGGGCAGGCCACGTGCGCGCCGGAACTCGGCCACCTGGGCCGTGGGGCGCGGGTAAAAAGCCGGGCCGACTCCGTGCGGGATCGCCGCGACACGCTCGCCCGGCACGCCGTACAAGCGCATCACGTCGGCGCGGGTATTTTCTGAAACGGTGATGACGCGGGCCGCGCGACGGCACGCAATGCGCGTGAACAGCCGCAGGTACGTGCCGTTTGGGCCGCGAAAGAATTCCGGGAACAGAGCAAAGCTCAGATCGTGAACGGTGATGATCGTCGGGCACGGGCACAGCAGCGGCGAAACAAAGGCAAGCCCGTGCAGCAGGTCGAGTCGTTCGCGCGCGCACACACCAGGAAGGAACACTTGCTCCCACACGATGCGTGGAGCCGGCCTTTCCGTCGGCCAGCGTGTAGAGCGCACTGGCATGGCGCTCACCAACGATGAAGCAAGCTGCCCCGCAAAGGCCGTGTAACGAATGTCCGTGTCGGCTGAGGGCAGGCGCTGCAGCAGCTCGGCAATGTACCCGTGAATCCCGGCGCTGCGATACCCGGCCGCCCCGGAGAGCAGGTATGCGTTCAGCCCGATGAGCGGGCGCGAGTCGTTCATGTCGGAACGTATTATACCATCGGAATGACGAATGGCGGGAGCCGGGTGACGATTGGCATTATTCGTCGTTTGTCACTCGACCTTGGTCATTTCACGGTACACCGCCACCGTTTCGGTTGCGATTTGCTTTTGTGTATAGTGGGCCAGGACACGAGCGCGACCGCGCATTGCCAGGTCACGGCGCAACTCGTCATCGCGTTGCAGACGCAGCAGCGCAGCGCGCAGCGCGTCCACATCATCTTCGGGAAAGATCAGCCCCGCGTCGCCGATGACGTGTGGAATCTCGCCGCACGTCGAGCCGATCACCGGCACGCCGCAGGCCATCGCCTCCACCAGCGCGCGGCCAAACTGTTCTTTCCAGTGGGGACGAGTGCGCGAAGGCAGCACCACTACGTCCAGCTCAGACAGGTACGCCGGCACCTGTGTGGATGGGATGGGCGCGTCAAACACGACGCGATCGGCCAGGCCTAGCTCGTGCGCGAGGTTTTCTAGCGCCTGGCGCTCCGGGCCGGCGCCCAACACATACACACGCCACACACCCGGCAAGCCCGCGGCGGCGCGCAGCATCAAGTCCACGCCTTTCTCTTCGACCAGTCGCGCCGCGCCGCACCCGATTGCAAACCCCTTTTGCTCACCGGCTCCCAGTCGGCGCGATGGCTTGAACAATTCCGGGTCAACGCCAAATTGTGGAATGACGGCCATCGGCCCGGCGTATCCTTTCGCGCGCCATACCGCCACGGCCTCGTGGCTGCCCGCGATGCCGTAATCGGCGTGCCGCAAGTTGTACCGTTCGAGCCAGTTGAAAGGAAACGGATAACGCCGGTTGAGATTTTGCCAGGTGAAGAACAATGCGCGCGCGCCGCTCCGCTTTGCCAGCCACAAGGCGTGAAACGTCGCCAGGTTATACGGTTCTTCGTCTATGTGGACGACGTGTGGACGGATGCGTGCTATGCGCTGCGCCAGGCGTGGGTAAAAGTGCAGATGAAAGTTGCCGTTGAAGGCGATGGGATCGGCCATCAACTCGTAACCCGTCACGTGCGCGCGCTCCAGGTGAATCAGCGCCCCACCCGGCTCTTGCCAGGTGGGCGGCACAATGACGGTCAAATCAATGTCGGGAAACGCAGCAATTTCTTCGAGCTTGCGTTGGTAAGCGCCCACCAGGCAGGCTTTGGAAATCATCAGCACGCGGATACGGGCAACGTGGGAATCCAGCATTAACATAACCTTTCAAGTTGTTTGACACACATGCCTATTGTGCTATAATCCGCGCAGTCACGCAAGTCGAGAGACGATTGACTCGATGTCCCTTTGTTCTGGGCAGCGGCGTGATTTGCTTCGCGGCCGATGGAGGCTGCAAGGGTTTTCCACAGTATTGACCCCGGGCTGCCTGACTGCCGCCAACGGTCGGGCAAATTCTCAGCATGGTAGGCAGTGTGTTCGTCACTCTAGTTATACTCCCTGTCGCAAAGCGCATTGAGACTGCCCTGGCTCATTGAGATGGAGTCTATGTGAACATCCGGTACGGGAACAGGAGCGTTTGATGCGACGCAAGTTGATGGCTCTGATGGCGCTGGCGTCGGCCTTGCTGCTGATGCTTGCGCCGGCCCTGGCGTTGGCTGAGCCATCTGTCCAGCCCGTTCGCGAGGGCGAGCCGAATCTGCTCACGAACGGCGATTTTGAGGCTGATGGAGACACCTGGCCGATGCAAGATGGAATCGGCGAGGTGCAACCCGCGCTCGGTTGGCGGGCATACTATGTGGACAAGCCGCCCAAGTATGTTGTGCGGCCTGATTATTGCTATGAGATTGATCTTTCCCGGCCCGATTCCAAGCCCAAGCCCACAGATGATGGCTGCTTCTGGGCCAGGCCCGAATACCGCCCGCTGAAGACAGGCCCGGACACCAAGAATCGTATCCATGGCGGCGTGCAAGTGCAAAAGTATTTTACCTGGGGACGCATGCACGAAGCCGGCTTGATGCAGCGTGTCACGGGGATTACCCCCGGCGCACAGTTGCGCTTTTCGGCTTTTATGGAAGCCTGGATGTGCAACGATTTTGTTGGAGCCTGCGATGGAGGCCGCAAGTCTCAAAATCCCACCACGATGCACTTGAAGGTTGGGATTGACCCAAGCGGCGGGACGAATCCTTTCAGTTCTACTGTTGTTTGGTCAGGCGAGGGAGATTCGTTTGACCGCTGGACTCTATTCAGCATAGAGGCGACGGCCAAGGGCGATGCCGTGACGGTGTTCACCTATTCACGGCCGGAATGGGTTGATTACGCGCGCACGAACAACGACGTTTACGTTGACGACGCCAGCCTGATTGTCATCAGCGCGCCTCAGCCCCCTACCCCCACGCCGGGAAGCGGCGCCACGCCTACACCGGTCAAAGCTGCAACACCTGTGGCGGCCGCCCCTGCGCCCTGCGAGCAAATGCGCTTTGTGTCCGATGTGACGATTCCCGATGATTCGCTCGTTGCGCCTGGCGCATCGTTCGTCAAGACGTGGCGCGTCAAAAACTCGGGCACGTGCGCCTGGTCGGGCACACTCAAGTTCATTGGCACTGGCAATCAAATGGGCGGATCAAGTCCGGCAGATTTGCCCAAGACGAGTGTCGGCAAAGAAACCGACGTGAGCTTGAACCTGACCGCGCCGGCGCAACCTGGCGACTATCAGGGAACGTGGGAAGCCTATGCCGCCGACGGGACAGTGTTGGGCCGCCTGGTCGTAAAGATCAAAGTGGCGGGTCAAGCGCCCGCGTCACCGGTGGATGCTGCACCGCTTACGCCGGCTTCCGACGCAGTTGGACCTGCGGCGACTGCCGCTGCCAACGCGCCGGCATTGGGTGGATTGTGTGTTCAGGCGTTTAACGACCGCAATGCCAACGGGGCGTACGACGGAAATGAAGAATTCGTTGGCAATATCAAATTCGTGGTGTTGACCGGCGCTACACAAGTGACGACTTATACGACCAACGGCACTAATGAGCCGTACTGTTTTCCTGATCTGGCTCCAGGCAGTTATGTGGTGCGCGTAGAATCGCCCAAAAACTATGGTCCGACGACCGACGAACAGTTCGGCGTCAAACTGACAGCCGGGCAAACGGTCAACGTTTCTTTCGGGACGCAACCGCCAGGTGGCAAGAGCCAAGTCACAACCCCTGGAGCCGGCACAGCGACGAATATGTTCACGCGCTTCGGCGGCGCGATGCTGGGCCTGGGTGGCCTGGGAGTCGTGCTGGCGTTTGGCGCTGTTGGCTTTGTTTTGCTTTCTCGCCGCCAGTAGGGGGGCGGCCTCGGGATGCAGCGCAGGATGCGGCGCAAGATGCGGGCGACAAGGCCGTGCTTCATTAGCGTTATGGTTGCCCTGTTGACGGGGTGGATGATGTCATCCGTGTTGGCCGCTGGCGCGACATCCAGCGCCGGGAGTGAGTCGCCGCGCGTTGCGGCGGGTGAGGTGATGGGTCAAGTGGTCACCGCCACCGCGCAGACGCCGGTTCCCACGGCTGGCCCACGCAGCATACAAAAGCCCGATGGCTCCGTGTGGCATGTCGTGCAAAGCGGCGACACGCTGTTCATCATCGCGATCGAGTACGGCGTGACGGTGGATCAGATTATGCAACTTGGCCGTCTTCAGCCAGGTGACTATCTAAGAGTCGGGCAGGAGTTGATGGTCAAGGGACCAGCCCAGTTACCCACGGCCACAGCCTCGCCCCAACCGGAGACAGTCCCCACCGTCGCCGTGACACTTGCGCCGACCGCGGTCGCTGGCACGCCCGCGCCGGTGGGGTTGTGCATCCAGGCATTCAACGATCGCAATGACAATGGCCTGTATGACGGGAACGAAGAACGGGTCGCCCATGTCAAGTTCACAGTGCTATCTGGCGAAAACCAGGTAGCGGCATTTACGACCGACGGCATAACTGAACCTCGGTGCTTTGCCGACCTGGCGCCGGGCGCGTACACCGTGCGAGTGGAATTGCCCCCTAGTTATGTGTCCACGACCGACGAACAAGTTGGGTTGGCGCTGGCTACCGGACAAACAGCCAGGGTCGCGTTCGGTGTGCGACTGTCGGGTGACAAGGCTGTGCCCAAGCCAACGCCTTCCGGATCGGATAGGATGACAAGCGTGTTCGTGCGGTATAGGGGCGTGCTCGTGGGCGTGCTGCTCGTGGCCGGCCTGGTGGGCCTGACTATTTTGCGACGCAAGTAACTGCCCAAGCGCCTTGCGATGGCGTTATACATCCTTCGCACGCGACTTTGCCAGGCGAGGGTGAGCAGTTACCGACGAAAGTGAAAGGTGCAAGATGCGAACAACCAGACTGTTGTCCACTTTTGCTGTCATCGCTTTGCTGACAGGATTGCTGGCTGCCCCGACTCTGGCCGCCCCTTTTATGCAGGGAGGCAATCTCTTGCAGAACCCTAGCTTTGAGCAAGGATCACAAGGAGGCTGGGAGTGGTGGTGGTATGAAAAGATTGTCAACGTCGACGACAAGGACAAGAAGCAAGGGGCCGATCCGAACGCGTCTTTCTATAGGCCGGATTTTATGCCGTCTGATGCCAAATGGGATAAGGAAAGCAACGGCGAAACCGGCGCAGCGGGCACGGTGTCCGGTCAACAAGAGGCAAAATTCCGCGCAGGTTTCTATCAGACGGTGAACGTCGCCGCCGGGTCGAAGGTTCGCTTCAGTATGGCAGTCAATGGCAAATGCGTGTCCAGGGACGGAATCAAGTGTGCGGTCATCTTAAAGGCCGGCATTGACCCTGATGGCGGAACCAATTGGTCGTCGGCCAACGTCCAATGGGCCGAGACGTCGGTGGACAATGAAAAGTATGTCGTGCTGACAGCGCCCGAAGTGACCGTGGGATCCGGTGGCAAAGTTACGGTGTTCACGTGGGGCGAGCCACAATGGCCGTTTTTATATATTGCCGCTTTTTTTGACGAGGCCAGCCTGGTCGTCACAGCCGCGCCAGCCGCGCCAGCCGCGCCGCCGACGGGCGTTCCGCCTACAGCTCGGCCCACAGTGCCGCCTGCGCCGGCGCCCTGCGCGCAGATGCGCTTTGTGTCCGATGTGACCATTCCCGACGACTCGCGTATCGCCCCGGGCGCCCAGTTCGTCAAGACGTGGCGCATCAAGAACGTGGGCACCTGCGCATGGGCGGGCACGCTCAACTTTGTGGGCACTGGCAACCGGATGGGCGGAACAAGTCCAACCAGCTTCCCCCAAGTCCCTGCGGGCCAGGAAGCCCAACTGAGCATCAGTTTGACTGCGCCGACGCAGCTCGGTCCATACCAGGGCACGTGGCAAGTCAGAACCACCGATGGGGTCGTGTTGGACAATTTGTTCCTCAAGATCATTGTGGCGGGCGAAGCAGCCCCGCCGGTCGCGGCTGTCACCGCCACGCCACAGGGTCAGGTCCCGGTTCCGTCGGCAACGCCCACGCCCACACCGGGACAGATGTGTGTCCTGGCCTTTAACGATCGCAACGGTGACGGGCAACAGGATGCAGACGAAAACCCCCTGGCGGGCGTTGTTTTTGCGCTGGCGGATTCAAACGGGCCGAGGGACACGTACACGACCGACGGCGTGAGCGAGCCGCATTGCTTTGCGAACTTGCAGCCGGGGAGTTGGACGCTGACGGCCAAAGCGCCCGGCGGCTACAGCGCGACATCACCCAAGACGCAAATCGTCGCCATCAGTGGCGGCAAAGAGGATTTTGTGTTTGGAGCCAGGCGAGGCGGGGCCGTGCCGACGCCCACACGCACCAGTAGCGGAGGAAGCGGGAGTGGGGCTGCTTCGGGCTTGCTGGACGGCGTGGGCCGGTACATATTGGTGGGGGCCGCCTTGCTGGTGCTGATTGGCTTGGGGTTTGTGGCTGGGTTTGTGTTGATGAACCGCCGCTAAGGTGCGGCTCGAAATACTTCTGCCCAGGCTCAACACCTGGGCAGTTTTCGTTTCTGTGCCAATTAACGGTGTTGTAACACGAGTGCAACACACGGCGGATGGCCGCTGTGTTACTATTGAGGAGACCCATTCGAATGGCGCGCCTTGCGTGTTGTGGGCTATGGCGGAGCTTGGTTCGGAACGGGCCAGGTGTCCTCGTCGGCGACGCGGGGGTCAAGGCTCAACCTGGATTCTCATATCGGTAGGAACCATCTGATACCACGAGTTGCCGCGCTTGAGCGGCAGCGGCTTGCCGTCGGCGCCGACAAAGGTCAGCATGTCATTCGGATTAGCGCGCGCCCAGCGGCCGTTCAGCACTTGACCGTCGCGGAAAATCTGGACGGGGCCTTGGCCCCAGATCTGAATTTGGATCGAAAACTGCCCAGGCTGTTTGCAGTCGGGATCAATGCCAACTGTGTTTTCTTGAATCATGCAATCGGTGACGTGGTTGGCATAGACGACGATGACGTTGGCAGCCGAGATAGGCTGATTGTTGTTCGCATCGGTCCAGGCCACCCCGTCAGCCGAGCGCAGATAACGGCCGGTGGTTGCATCGTAACGCCAGCGCACCACCTCGGCGGCATACGACGACCGCCAGGTGTATGAAATAACCACGCTGGAGGCCGGCCCACTCTGGCCGATGGGCGCGTCGGAAAATGACAAGCCTTTCAAATCCTGGCGCGAATTGTCCATGCCGTGATTTTGCGCCCACTTGTACAGTGAAGCCGGCTTGGCAAACAAGGTGTGCTCGAATGCTTTGCCGCTTTGCGGAATGCGCGCAAAGGGATCTCCGGATTCCGGCACGCCAAAGTCGGGCGACATGACGCGGTTGAACCACGGCGCGTTCTGGATGCGCAGCTTGATGCCGCCAGACGATCCGGAGTAGGCAAAGAAAGTTTTGTACATCTGCGTGATTTCGAGGTCAAGGTAGCGTCCGCTCCGCACCGAACCGACCAGTTCGGGCATCTGGCTGTAAAAGACCGCCGTCAAGCGCGTGACGCCTTCCAGGATGTGCTCAAAGACCAGGTCCGCTTGCGAAAGCCCACGCTGTGGGCGGACTTCCCGTGGATAGTTGGACACTTTGATCGCCAATGGCCGCCGGTTGAGAACGACGGGATTAGCAACTTTTTCGCCGGTGAGTGGGTTCACGTCGAGCGGGAACGCGCTCTGGATGCGTGTATCGGGCGTAGGGGTCGGTGTAGCCGCGGGCGTAGGGGATGCGGCAATGGTCGGCGCGAGTGTGGGTGTGGACGTGGCTGGCCGGCGTGTGCGTGTGGGCAGAGGCGTTTCGGTGGGCAAAGTTGGAATGGCCTGTTGGCAGCCCGTGAGCAGGCCGAGAAAAATGAGTGCGCCGATCCATGCAGCCAGCAGCGCGCGAGATGGCGACGAGCGAGATAAACGCGGCATGTAAGGTTGACCTCCTGGGTTAGTCTCGTAACTATCCAACTATATCCGTATTATAACATGAACGCATCAGTGCGAGCGGATGGGTTGCCCAATGGCCTTGAGTCAAGATGCGGCGAGTTTAGTTGACTTGCATATCAAGACAGAGTATAATCCCCACGACCTGGGATGGATGAACACCGGGAGCAGGGATTTGCCCGATGTCCATCGCCGAACTGTTTGTTGGGACCGCCGAGACCTTTCCAGGCTACATTCTGCGTATCCGGTTCCCCATCCGGTGGCAGAGGTTGGAGTAGCGGCGGCACCTCAAGTGGGAGCGCGAGGCAGAGCACTATGGCGTTAAAAGGAAATCTGCGCGATTTCAGCACCACCCAGTTGCTCAATTTGATCAATCTAGCGCGCAAGACCGGCACCCTTCAGATCACGACCAAGGGCGGCGCGGCGCAGGTTTGCTTCAAGGAAGGCAAACTTGTTTATGCGGCGCTGGGCCAGGACGGCCATCTGGCCGATATGCTCCAAAAGATCGGCAAGTTCACGCCGGATCAAGCCCGTACCATCCGTGAACATTCTGCGAATCAGAGCGAAAAGGCGTTGGGACAAATGCTCATCAACGCAGGCAAGATTTCGCAGAACGACGTGATCCAGGCCGCGCGGGTCCACACGCTCGACGTGGTCTACCGGTTGTTCGCATGGGTCGAAGGCGACTTTCGTTTTGAGCCGACCCTGGCCGCGGCACAGGATCGCATCACGGTGCCGATTGACCTGGAAAACGTGATTATGGAGGGCAGCCGCCGCTTGAAGGAATTTGAGCGCCTTCAGGACGAGTTGCCCAACCTGGACATGGCGCTGCGCTTTACCGACCGGCCCGATACGCGGCTACGGAACATTAGCCTGAGTGTGGAAGAATGGCGGGTCGTGTCGTTCATCAACCCGCGCAACTCGATCAAGCAGATCGCTCAGTTCAACAACATGAGCGACTTCCAGATTCGCAAGATCGTCTATGGGATGCTTCAGGCTGGCCTGGTAGAGTTGGTCCAGCCCGAAGGCTTTGTGCCTCCGTCGGCTCGGCCAGGTGCAGCACCCGGCGCACCGCCGCTCAAACCGACCGCGCCCGCCGTCAAGCGATCGGTCGTGACTCGGTTAATTGACCGGATTAGGAAGCTTTAGCGGCCACTGGCCCACGTCCCCCCGGAGGCAAGTGAGACGAGATGCAAACAGTTAAAATGGTTGTCACAGGCCCATTTGCGGCAGGCAAGACAGAATTCATTCGAACCATCAGCGAGATTGACGTCGTTTCCACCGAGCGCAAGATTACGTCGGAAGCCGAGCGCATCAAAGACGCCACCACAGTGGCCATGGATTTTGGGCGCATCACGGTGGACGAGGATTTGGTGTTGTATCTGTTCGGGACGCCGGGACAGAGACGCTTTGACTTTATGTGGGAAGTTCTTTCGGAGGGGATGCTGGGGTTTGTGGTCGTCATGGACAGCACCCGTCCCGAAACGTTCCGTGAAGCGCGCAGCATCCTGGACACTTTTCGAGGTTATGCCGCCACGCCGTACGTGGTGGCGGCCAACAAGCAGGATCAGGAAGATGCCTGGGAGGCGGAGGACTTGCGCATTGCGCTCAAAGTGGATAGCAGCGTCAAGTTATTGCCGTGCATGGCGCGCGATAAAGAGAGCGTCAAAAACGTCTTGTTGGAGTTGTTGTACGCCATCTTGGAGCGAATAGAAGAGGAAGAGTAGCGCCTTCTGAACGCCGCCAGGCTAGTCACCGGCGTGCTTGCATGGCTTGGGGGTGACTCGCCAATGTGATCCCGCTTGAAGACTGAGTTGTCTTTTATCAGGCAACACTGCAACACATTCCGTAAGCGAGACCTATTGATCCGGGCAGTTGTGCCCTAGACCGGTGTGCCCGACCGGTGGGCGCGCCGGACCTTGCGTTCATCGCAACTCGCGTCAGAGCTTGCAGCCTGCTCACGCGACGTTCGCGCGCCAGGCGTGTGATCATTTGACGACCACGACGGAGACACAGCGTGAGTTCCATTGTCACTCCCCAGGGCATTGTCCACTATGAATCTTACGGACGCGGACGCCCGGTGATCCTACTGCATGGTTGGATCAACTCGTGGGGCGTGTGGGAAGATTTCATGGTGAACCTCGCCGAGTCGGCTCCCTACAAGATCTATGCGCTGGACTTTTGGGGCTTTGGCGAATCGGCCAAGACCATGCGCGGGCAATCGCCGCCGTTCAAAGTGGCCGCTTACGGGCAGATGGTAGATCAATTCATGGAGGCGTTGGGCATTCAGAGCGCGCCGGTGTTCGGCCACTCAATGGGGGGGACAGTGGCGCTCACCGTGGCGCTCGAGTATCCCGAGCGCGTGAAAAAGGTCGCCATCGTCGGATCGCCGATCAATGGCGATTCGCTCAATATCTTTCTCAAATGGATGGGGGTGGACTGGATGGCGCGTTTGGTATGGCGCCTCCCAGTGATCGTGCGCACCTTTATCCGGATTATTCTCATGCGCGACCCGCCCCGTGTGCAAAAGATGGTGCTGCGCGATGTGCAACAAACCAGCATCGAGTCTTTCTTTCGCAGCATTGGCGACCTGCACCATACGAACCTGGAACCGCGCCTGTCACATCTACAAATGCCCGTGTTGGGCGTGTTCGGCGAACGTGACGTGATTGTGGACCCCAAGGAAGCCCGGAAGCTGGCAGAAGGCGTCAGGCTGGCCCGCATCGAGATGATGCCCACCTCTGGACATTTTCCAATGTTGGACGACTCGGAACATTTCAACCAAACCCTGCGCCACTTTTTGGAACATTGACCTGAAGCGACGAGGGGATGGGGGGACATGAAACCAGAAGCAGGAACCGCGATGGTCAACACTAAACCCGCCACCACACAGAGAGCGTATTGCTACCCCAACAAGATGGGGCGGATTGTCCTGTTGGCTACAGAAGAAGTGATGGGCCGCAACGGGGTCAACGCCGTGTTGAACCTCGCTCGGTTAAAGCACCTGGTCAATAATTATCCCCCCAACAATTTTGACCGGCAATTCAGCTTTGAAGACTTTGGCCGTCTCCAGCAGGCCCTGGAGGAAATGTACGGCCCGCGCGGCGCGCGAGGGTTGGCGCTGCGCGCCGGGCACGCCGCTTTCAAATACTCGATCAAAGAATTCGGGCCGGTGGTGGGCATCAGCGACCTGGCCTTTCGGGTGTTGCCCGTCGGCATGAAGATGAAGGTCGGCCTCGAGGTCTTTGCCGAGGTCTTTAACAAGTTCAGCGACCAGATCGTGCGCCTGGGCGAGGACGAATCTCATTATATCTGGACGATTGACCGGTGTCCGGTGTGTTGGGGCCGCCGCACGAGCGAGCCGTGCTGTTACGTGGCCGTCGGCATCCTGCAAGAAGGCGCCTACTGGGTGAGCGGCGGCAAATCATTTTCAGTCGAAGAGACGACGTGCATCGCCAAAGGCGACGATGCCTGCACCATCTTGATCGGCAAGCGACCACTGGACTGATGCGCAAAATCATCATTCGTGATCAACGCAAGTTGACTCCGTTCAACGAGCCAGCGCGCGAGTTGCGGGTGCTCAACAAGCCGCTCTGGCTGCACCAGCGCGACGTGCTGGCTCGTCATTGCGATCGCGAGCTGGCGCCGGTGGACTCGCTCGACGGGCTGCGCGACGAGGACCGGGCCGAGCGAGTGGAAACGATCGTCTGCCGGGATAACCTGTTCTTTGATCGGCCCTTCATTGACCAGTTCATCTCAGACGCGCAGAGGTTAGGCAAGGCATGCCGCGTGGCGTTCAACCCGGACGACCGGGCCATAGTTCATCATGCGCTCCAACTGCAACGCGGCATCCGGCGCGAGGGCAATTATTTTGTCGCCGACTTGTGGTATTTCCCGTACGGCGTGGAAGAAAACGTTCGCCCGCTGTTGGTGGACACGCTCGCGCACGAGCACGGTTACTATCGTGTGCCCAGCTACATGGCTAACGAGAAAGGCGACCTGACGTACTGGGTGCCCCAGCGGGCGTTCGTTTCTATCGAGCACTGGGTCCACTTGTACGTCGCCAATTGTATCTTTGGCCTGTTCGCGCGCGGGGCGCGCATGGAGGCCAGCCTGGAGCGGCCCAGCACCAAGTTGGGCATTCTTTTTCGGGCGATGTGGGAACGCAGGCAAGTGTTGCGCTCCTCGCCCTTGGTGCAGGTGGGCAAGAATACGGACATTGACCCTTCGGCGGTGATTCACGGCCCGACGACCATTGGCGACAACTGCACCATCGGCGCGGGCACGGTGATTGATAACTGCGTCATCGGCAACGGCGTCAACATCGGCCAGGGCTGCCAGTTGATGCTCAGCGTAGTGTGCGACCGCAACTTTTTGCCGTTCAACGTCGCACTGTTCATGACTACCATTATGGAGAACTCGATTGTCGCGCAGAACACCTGTCTGCAAATGTGCGTCATCGGGCGCGACACATTTATCGGCGCCAACTCGGTATTTACCGATTATAATGTGTTTGCCAGAGCGATCAAAGTCTTTCAACGTGACCAGTTGGTGGAAACCAATATGCCGGTATTGGGCGGGTGCGTGGGCCACAACTGCCGGCTGGGATCGGGGCTGGTTGTCTATCCGGCGCGGATCATCGAGTCCGACACGATTCTGTTCGCGTCCAAAGAGCGGCGCATCATTGACAAGAACGTCGCTTACGAGGAAAGCGATCACCTCAAACTGAAGGACGGCGCGAAACTGCATCGCCGGGATTATCCGAGGTAAATGGACAATTTTGCATTCATTATTCATCCGCTTGATCCGAAGCGAGATGTCGAACGCAAGTACCCTTTATTGGGCAAGGTTCTGCCCGTTTCGCTGATCAACTTGTTCTCCGGCTACTGGCCGCCGGTCTATATCTCGCACATCACCGGCATCACCTCGGCGGCCACCGGCAAGGAAATCGAAGGTTGGTTTGTCGCCTGCCCGTACACGCCGCAGCGGATGGTGACGCTGCCGGAGGCGGAGGTCTATCGCAAGATCATTCAGACCGGCCAACTGGCGGAAAGACTCGGCGCTAGGCTCCTGGGTCTGGGCGCATTCACCTCCGTGGTGGGCGACGCCGGGGTGACGATCAGCCGGGGATTAAGTATTCCCGTGACAACGGGCGATAGTTATACGGTGGCCGTGGCGGTGGGCGCGGCCAAAGAAGCCGCGCGGCGCATGGACATTGATTTGAAAAATGCCACGGCGGCAGTCGTCGGCGCGACGGGCGCGATCGGTTCGGTGTGCGCGCAATTGCTGGCAAAAGACGTGCCGCAAATGATCCTGGTGGGCCGCGCGCAAAGCGCAGAGCGACTGAAGCAGGTTCAGGCGCAGGTCGTCGCGGCCGGGGCGGAGGCGATTGTCACGACCGAGATCAGCGCGCTGCGCCAGGCCGACATTGTCATCACGGTGACGAGCGCGGGGCAAGCCATCATCCAGCCGGGCGATTTGAAATCGGGTTGCGTGGTGTGTGATGTGGCCCGCCCACGCGATGTGTCCAGGGCTGTGATCGAGCAGCGCGACGATGTGTTGGTGATCGAGGGCGGGATGGTACAAGTGCCCGGCCCGGTGGATTTTCACTTCAATTTCGGTTTCCCGCCCCGCATGGCGTATGCGTGCATGGCCGAAACGATGGTTCTGGCCCTGGAGGGGCGGTATGAGTGCTTTACGTTGGGCAAAGAGATCCAGCTCGACCGGGTGAAAGAGATGACGGCCCTGGCCGAGCGGCACGGTTTTCGGTTGGGAGGCTTGCGCAGTTTTGATCGCGCGGTAGAGAACGACGACATCGAACGTATCCGAGACAACGCCCGGCGACGCCGGGTGACCGGGGCTGCGCCGGCGAGCGCCGGCCAGGGCACGGCGGAGGTGAATCATGGCTAAAGGCCGCATCTTGGTCGTAGAAGACGACACCGACATTTCCAACATGCTGCGCATCTACTTTACGTCCCAGGGCTACGAGGTGCTCGTCGCCCCTCGGGGCGGCGAGGCGCTGGAGCGCTGCCGGCAGCAGTTACCGCACGTCATCGTGCTGGACATCATGCTGCCCGACATTGACGGGTACGAAGTCTGCACCCAGCTTCGCACCAATCTGCGCACCAGCCACATCCCCATCATCTTTCTGACGCAGAAGGACGAGCGCAGCGACCGGATTGCGGGGCTAGAGTTGGGCGCGGACGACTATATCACCAAGCCGTTCGACATTGAAGAGCTGCGTCTGCGGGTCCAGAACGCCCAACGCCGCGCCGAGCGCGAGTCGCTCACCAACCCCACCACCGGCCTGCCCAGCGGCAAGATGATCGAGGAGCAATTGCGCGGCCTGATGCGCAAAAAGAATTGGGGCTTGCTCTACATCGGCTTGCCCGGCATCGAGGCGTTCAACGACGTGTACGGTTTTGTCGCGGGCGACGAAGTGCTGCGCTTTGCCGCGTTGATTATGAGCGAGAGCGTGGACAACCTGGGCACGCCAGAGGACTTTATCGGCCATGTGGGGGGCGATGATTTTATCATCATTTCCCGCACGGATCGGGCCAAACCGATTGCCGACGCGCTGATCAAGCGTTTCAACGCCGAGGTGGGCACACATTATGATTTCAAAGCCCGCCAGCAGGGCTATGTCGTCTACCAGGGGCAGCAGGCTCCGTTGATGACGATGGCGATAGGCATCATTTCACCCGATACGCAAGAGTTTACGGACATTCGCGAGATCACCGAAGCCGCCGCCGACGCTCGCCGCCGCGCCGTCGCGCGCTGATTGGATTTTAGATTGCAGAGTGCGGCTGGTTATGCTCCAATCAGCAATCTTGAATGAGTTGGATGAACACGATCCGCCGATCTAGATTTTCCCGAATATCATCCTCGCTGGGGCTTCGAATGTGGGCGCCGCCCGCGCTCGGCATGTTTGCCACGTTGCTTGCGCTCGGGTGCCTGTGGGTATTCGGTTTCTACTCGCCGCTACTGATCTTGGTTTTGGCGCTGATCGCTGTCGTTGCTATGGTGGTGGGAGCCTGGGTAATTGACCGGCGCGTTGTGCGTCCGCTGGGAGAATTGCGCCAAGGCGCGGCCCAACTGGCAAGCGGGCAACTCACGCATCGCATCACGCTCAACACCGGCGATGAGATTGAGTTGTTGGCCCGCGAATTCAACACGATGGCCGAAAATCTCCAACGCAGCCAGCAGCAATTGGCGGCCTTTGCGCAAGAAAAAGCTCACCAGGCCGAGATTGCGCAGAGGCGGGTCTATGAGATGACGGACCTGTTGGAATCTGGCCGCGCTATCACCTCGCTGGACCTGGACAATGTTCTGGATCGCTTGGCCAATGAAGTCGTGCTGGCGGTTCAGTGCGACCAGTGCTTGATTTACTTGCAGACAGCGCCGGGGGGGAACCTGGTGACGCGAGGCGCTGCTGGGTTGGGCGAAGTTGAGCACAAACAGGTGTCGCTCAAGCCAGGCGACTCCGGCAGCGTGGCGGGTCGGGTGATGGCCGATGGACTGGCGCTGGTTCTGGGAGTTCCGCAATCTGACCCGCGCTTTGTGCCCCAGACGTCCAGCGACAAGTTGATTTCGTCTGTGCTGGCGATTCCTCTGACGGTGGACAGGCAACGGGTAGGCGTATTGCAAGTCGCCAGGCGCTCGAGCCTGCCGCCGCTTTTGCCGGACGACGAGGCGCGGTTGGCTCCCTTTGCCCAGCAGGCAATGGTGGCCTACGAGAACGCGCAATTGTATGAAGATGTGCGCCGGCGCGCACGGGAAATGGAGATCATTGCCGAGATCACGCGCGCCATCACGGCCAGCCTTGACCTGGAGGCCACGCTCAACGCGATCCTGGCTTCTGTGCTCAAAGTAGTGCCCCATGATCTGGCAGAGATTTGCCTGTGGGAGCCGGAGGAGGGCGTGTTGCGCACACGCGCCCACGGGACTGATCCTAAATATGCCACTCACACCAGGTGGACGGGGAGTGTGTACACCCTGCAAGATGGTTTGACTGGCTGGATTGCCCGAACGCGTGAGCCGCTGCTGATTGGCGACCTGCACGCGCAGCGAGAGCAAGCTGTTCAGCCCAAGCTAGACCTATCCGAGTTTCCCATTCGGTCGCACGTGGGAGTGCCGCTGCTCATGGGCAGCGAGCTGATCGGCACGCTGGAACTGGTCAGCTATCAGCCGAACGCATTTACGCAGAATGATGTGACCATGCTCCAGGCGGTGGCCGATCAAGCCACGGTCGCTATCCAGAATGCGCGTCTGTTCCAAGAGACGCGCCAGCGCGCAGAAGAAATGGCCGCCCTGCGGGAGGCGACGGCTGAGGTCTCTAGTTATCTGGAGGCGGAGCGTATCCTGCGCTCGATTGCCGAACGCGCCACCAAGTTGCTGCACGGCCAGGGCGGCGGGCTATATCGAGTGGATGCCGAACGCCAGTCCTTGACCGTCATTGTCTGTTACAAATTGCCGCACGACTTGACCGGAGCGACGATCCACTTCGGCGAGGGTCTGGCCGGGCGCGTCGCTCAAAAGCGCCAGCCGAAGATCGTCAACGATTATGCCCATTGGGAAGGGCGCGCAGATCGCTTTGCTGACGAGTCGTTTGCAGCCGTCATCAGCGTGCCGCTGGTCTGGCAAGACGAATTGGTCGGCGTGCTCGACGTCCTGGCGGATGCGCCGCGTGTATTTACCGATGACGACCTGCAACTGCTCACGTTGTTTGCCAGCCAGGCTGCCGTCGCGCTGCAAAATGCCAATCTCTATGAACAGATCACACGTCGCGTGGAGGAAATGTCCGCCCTGCGCGAGACGGTGGTGGACATTATCAGCGAATTGGACCCGGATCGGCTGTTGGAGACCATTGTCCGGCGCGCGGTCGAGTTGTTGCGTGCCAAGGGCGGCAGCCTGCACCGCACGGGTACAACACATATATCGGTGAATTGAACAGGATAAGTGGAAAGTACCCCGGCTTGATGGGCGTTGACTTTGCCTGGGGCGATTGGGAAAACGCCACATGGCGGCAGGCGCTTGTTGACTACTGGAATGCGGGCGGTCTGATCGAGGTATCCTGGCACGCTCAAAATCCCTGGACACAGGAAGAAGGCGATACGGGTTTTTCGTCAGTGAATTTGCCCGACCTATGGACGCCCGGCAATTCAGCCTATGCGCGCTGGCACTCGATGCTAGACACTATCGCCACTCGCCTACTTTGGCTCAAAGCGCGTGGCGTGATCGTACTCTGGCGGCCATTCCATGAGATGAACGGGCAATGGATGTGGTGGGAGGACAGAGGACAGAGTGATTTTGTCAGACTGTGGCGTGAGGAGCACGATTACTTTGCGGCGAAGGGGCTGGACAACTTGCTCTGGGTCTATTCTCCCAACCGACAGTTTAGCCCGCTCAGATCGGTTGACTACTATTACCCTGGCGCGGCATACGTGGACATCTGCGGCGTAGATCACTACGGCGATGAATGGTCAAGCGTTCAGCGTGACGTTACTACGTTGGCGAGTTTCGGAAAGCCAGTTGTGCTTGGTGGCGAGTTTGGGCCAGGATCGGGCGGCAGTGAGCCTGTGGTGGGCACGTTCAACTATGCCAACTTGCCCGCGCTGATTCTAGCAAATGCGCCGCAAGTCAAAATGTTTATGGCGTGGAACGGAAATTACGCCATTGTCAAACAGCGGGGGGCCATTGCCCTGATGACAGATGCGCGGGCTATCACGAGGGATAAAATCACAGCGCCGGTCGAGCCTCCGCCTGTCACGCCGGCCCTAACTGCCACGATTACAGCGAAGGTTTCCCATTATTGGTGGTGGTGGAAGGTCACACTGACATGGAAGACAACAGGGGCAGCCAGCGCCAGGATAAGCGGCCTCGGTTCGGTTGCGCTATCGGGCTCCAAATCAATCATAGTCCGGGGTGGAATGTACACCTATACGCTCTCGGCGACGGCTGCTGACGGTCCAATGGCTACGGCGTATGTCAATATTTTTGCGGAGTAACGATGTTACCTAAAGACAATTATATCAGGCACAGTATTGCTTCTATTCGCGCCGTTCTGGCGGACCTTGAGGCGGTGCTAGAACAAAACGTGCCCGCAACCGGTTTGCCGTGTCATCCGTGGTCGCAGCGAGACCCGCGTTGGGGTGACAGCCTGCTCGGACTGGCGACGAGTAAAAGATTCACGTTGGCTGCCTATGGTTGTTTGTTGACGTGCTATGCCAGCGCAACGGAGATGGATCCCGGCGTGTTGAACGAGTGGCTAAAGGAGCGCAGGGCATTTGTTGACAACGGAGATGGACAGCTCAACCTGATTGTCCTAGATAGTTTTGTATCGTTAGGATTCAAACTATCCAAAGATGTTTGGTGCCTCAAAGACACAGCTCCCATTGCAGAGGTTTATCGTTGCCTGGCTGGCGGCGGCCTGGTTATTGCGGGCGTCAGTCACAAGGGAGTGACGAACAGGGTGCAGCACTATATTCGCGTCACAAAACTTTCGATAGACGGCAAGACGGTAGAGATCATTGACCCATTGCGCGACCCAGGCGATGAGGTCGTTTCCGGCGTGGCACAATACTCTAATACATGGGGCTATGATCCGGCGCACGTGTTTCTGCGGGTCATGTTTTACGAGGCCACAAAATGAGCGGCTCGGTTGAGAGCATTGTCACGGCCATCGTCGAGGACGAGGCGTGGCAGGGTAATTTGACCGACGATGAGCGCCGGCTGTGTGTTGAGTGGGCCGAGCGGAGGCTGTGCGAGGCGCTGGGGAGAGAGAAGGCCTACGTGCATGGCATTTTGTCCTCGCTCAACTTTATGATGAGGAACAATCCGATTGATCGAGGCGATGTGATCAAGGCGGCGTTTGGAGCATAGTCGGATAATTTCCATTACTGATACGGCGGATGACGGCCGATGGCCAAGCAAAGCAAGCTGATTGAGGACGCGCCAGATGAAAAGTCGCCGCGCACGATGCGCGAGATCGAGGACTGGATCGAGGCCGCGCCAGAGGAATGGCGGGACCCGCTACGCTATTTTACGGCCAACGGCTTGAGCAAGCGGGACGCGATGATCGCGGCGTGGTGGTCTCTGGGCAAGGATGCCCGCAAAGCCGGCAAGTTTGACACGCAGCAAAAGCTGGCCGCCTGGCTGGGCATTTCACGCGCGCGCCTCTCGACGCTGGAGGGGCGAAAGCACGGCGAGCCGAGGCGCGACCTGCGCGAATGGGGACAACTTGCGCGCGTTCGGCGCATGAACGAGTTTGGTCCGGACGTGGACCTGGCGCTCGTCGGCCAACTCACGGAAGGCGAGGCAAGCGCAGCGCACTATGCACTGTACTACAAGATCACCGGCTTGCTGACGGATGAGACCAAGCTGCACCTGGTCGGCGTGGCAGACGGGCCGGTTGAGTATGCCGACGTAAGCGAAGCGGAAATCAATGCCATCAGACAAGCAATGGCTGAACAAGCTGAGGTCGGTAGCACGCCAGGATAGCGCGCTCTTTGCGCGCATGTGGCGGAAGGACATTCGCCCAGGGCCGCACCAGTACGAGATGGCCCAGCGAGTGGACGATGAACGTTTACAATACCAGGGCGACTTTTGGCCGCGCGATCACGGCAAGAGCGAGGTTTTTTGCGTGGCCTATCCTCTGCGGCGCATCTGCGAGGATCCCAACGTCCGTATCCTGATCGTGCAAAAGACGGCGACGGAGGCGGAAAAGACGCTCCAGGTCATCAAGCAAGAACTGGAAAAGAACGCGCCGCTCAAAGGCTACTATGCTCGACACTGGCAGCAGTCGGTGGGGCAGCACGACATCAGCAACGCGACCGGCGCCGTGGATCGGGAAGGCCGCAAGGAAAGCGCGTGGCAGCAGCGGCGGATTTACTGCAAGCGGTCGCGCGTGGGCAAGGACCCGACCGTCGAGGCCGTTGGGGTAGGGGGGGCGATCACCGGCGGACACTTTGACGTGATCATCCTGGACGACGTGGAGGATGACGAGAACACCAAGACGCCGGAGCGGTTGGATTCGCTGAGGGAATGGTTCACGGGGACGATTATGCAGCTCCGCGAGCCGCACACCAAGATCGTCGTTGTCGGGACGCTCAAGACGGCGATGCAGGACATTTACAATTTCATCCTCGGAAATCCAAGCTGGTCGTGCAAGGTGGTGTCGGCGATCACCAGCCACGAGCTGGCCCAGATTGACTACCAGCCCGTTTATAACGTGCAGGGGCTGCTGGTGGACGTGGAGGTGCGCACGCCGGACGTGAAGACATTGTGGCCGGCGCGCTGGCCGATCAAGGCGCTGCTGCTGGAGATGCTGGCCAGCGTGCGCTCGATCTGGATTCGGGAAAAGCTCAACGACCTGCGGGCGATGGCCGGGGCAGTGTTCAAGCGCGAGTGGTTCCGGTACGTCGCGCGCGACAAGGCGCCCACCAAGTTTGAGAGCGTCATTCAGATTTGGGATACGGCCTTTGAGGAGACGCAGAGCGCGGACTGGTCGGTGTGCGTGACGCTCGGGTTGGATCGGGGGACAATCTATGTGCTGGATGTGTTCCGAGGTAAACTGGAATTCCCGGCGTTGATCGAGCAGGGCGAGGCGTTGTATGTCCGTGGACATCCCCGCGAGGTGCTGGTGGAAAGGCGGGCGAGCGGCCACAGCGCGCTCCAGGTCTGGCGGAAGCAGACGCGGATGCCGCTGATCGAGGTGGACCCGGAGGGGCGCGACAAGGTTTCACGCGCGCGGGCGATCACGCCGTATTATGAAGGCGGGCGGATCGTTCACCTGGCAGACACGCCCTGGCTGGCGACGTTTGAGGATGAGTTGACGATGTTCCCCGCTGCGGCGCACGACGACCAGGTTGACGCGCTGGTGTATGGGGTGCTGAGGCTGATGACCGGCAGCACGGGCCGAGCGGCAACGGGGCAGTATTGAGCGGGTGAGATAACACGCATTACTGATACGGGCGCGGCGACCGCGCCACTACGGAAACAATATGGAAATTGATCTGGCAGAACTCGCATACGCGCAGTGGCAAGCCGAAGAGGAACTGGAGCGGCAGCGTAACGTGCTCCTGGCCCGCGACTATAACGAGGGCGACGTTGACTTGCCGCTGACAGATCGGCAGTTGCTCTACCTGGGATACAAAAAGAGCGACAAGGCCTTTGCGATGAACTTTTGCCGGATCGTCGTCAGGGCGGTGTGCGAGCGCCTGATTGTCAAGGGATTCGATTCGGCGGACAAGGATTTCAGCGATTGGGCCGCTAACCTCTGGCAGGTCAATCGAATGGATTCCGCCTCTTCGGATGTGGCGCTGGCTGCAGCGCGGGACGGCGAGACGTTCGTGATGGTGTCTTTTGACGCGGACGCCAAGCGGCCGATCTTTACGCCGCACGAGCGGTACACGGATCCACAGGTGGAGGGCAGCGGCTATGGGTGCCGGGCGATCTATCCCGACGACGATCCCAGCCAGCCGATGCGCTGCGCGGTCAAACGGTGGACGGAGACGATCCAGGATGAGAAGGGGAACAGGCAGACAAGCCAACGGATGACGGTGTACTACCCCGAAAGGTTGGAGCGGTACGCGATGGGGAAGGGGGGTGAGTGGGAACCCTACCAGAGCGACGGGCAGCCATTCCCAACGCCGTGGCGCGACCAGAATCAAAGGCCGCTGGGGATTCCGGTGGTGCATTTCCGCAATCCGGGCGGCAACTCGGAACTGTGGGACGCGATCCCGCTTCAGGACGCGATCCACAAGGCGGCGCTCGATTTGTTGGCGGCCCAGGATACGGCGGGCTTTCCGCTGTTGATCGCGCGCGGATTCAATTTGACGACGGACGGCGCTGTGCCGGCGAGCGATGGGAGCAACCTGCTCAAGCTGGCGCCGGGATCATGGATCGGCACGCCGGACGCGGCCCAGGACGTGCGGCGGTTGGAAGGCGCGGACCTGGACAAGATGCTGCGCGTGGTGGACTCGCTCATCATCAAGCTGGCCCAGGTAACTGACACGCCGGCCAGCCGGTTTCAGGTGACGGGGCAGATCGCGGCAGAGGGCACGCTCAAGCAGCAGGATGCGCCGTTGCTGGCAAAGGTGCGCAATCGCCAAAGCAAGTTCGGCGACTCGTGGGAGGACTGTTTGTATATCGCCCGCAAGTTGGCGGACCTTTACGGGGGCGCTGGGCTGAGCGAGGACTCTATCATCGAGACGCAGTGGGAGCCGGCTGAGGCCCGCGACGAGACGGCAGAGATCGAGCGGCTGGCGATCAAGGCGGACAAGCTGGGCATCCCCAAGCGCCAGATTTGGAAAGAGGCCGGCTATACCGATGAGCAAATCGAGGCGATGCTGGCCGAGCCGGAGATTTCGCAGGGGCGGACGAGCGCAGAGTTGCAAGCACTGGAGCTACAACAGGCCAGGGCGGCGATGGCGGTTCAGGATAGAACTTGGCCGGAGGTGCTCGATGCCGGACGTGACGGCGGCGCTCCGGTTCAGTGAGACGCTGGGCAAGGCGCTGGATGGATATTCGGGTGATCTACAACGGGAACTCGACAGGACGCGGGCGAGGCTGGCGGAGGCGATGGCTGGGGCCAGGCTCGACCGGGCACGGGTCCGCCAGGTGGCCGTGTCTGAGTTCAACGCGCTCGGCGAGCGAACCGCGCGGATCGGGCGGGACTATGAGGGCCGCATTACAGCAACGGTTGAGGGATTTGTCGCGCAGCAACTCGACGCGGTGAGCCGCGTGGTGCCCGGCGTGGTGGACGGCGATGCGATTCTGCCGGAACTGAGGGCAGAGGCGAAAACGATGTCTGACGATCTGTTGAGCCGCACGCCCTTGTGGGTTGCGCAATTTTCCGCGACGTTTCTGGCTGAGCTTTCGCGGTTGAGAGTGGCCGGGGACGATTGGCAGACGGCGATGGATCGGCTACTGGCGGTTGACCTGGTGGCCGGGCGGGCGAGCGTGACGCGCTCGGCGGGGAATAGCCTGGCGCTGGAAGCCGACCTGGATGTGTGGACGCTGGCTAATGCGATGGCGCAGAGTGGCTTTCAGCGAGCGGCGACGCGCAGCCGGATCGTGTTCAAGAAGCAAGCAATCGCCGCGATTGACGACCGGACGACTGACTGTTGTCTCCGGGTGCAGGGGCAGATCCAGCCGATGAATGAGCCGTTCAGGTTGACGGGCAAGCCGCGATTTGCGGACAGGTTGCAGGGACCGCCTTTCCATTGGCGATGCCGGACGGCGACGACGTTGTACACGCCGGCGATGGAGGCGGTGGGCGTGCCGACGCAGGCGATGGTGAACGCGGCGCGCGCGGAGCTGCGAGCGCGCGGCCCGGATGATACGCGGTCGCCGATCTGGCCCAGCCATGCGACGAGCGGTCGCGGTTGGGCGCGATAACTTGCATTACTGATACGGCGTTGGGTACAACGTGAGGGAGCGGCAGAGATGCCATTCAAGAGCAAGCGACAAGCGCGGTGGATGTTCAAGTTTCATCCGAGCATGGCACTCAAATGGGCAAAGCACACCAAGAGTATCCGTAGACTGCCAGAGGTGAGGCGGCGTGCAAGGGTAAAACGTTCGCGTTGAAATCAACAGGCGGGATGCCTGAGCTATTTTAGGAGTGAGACGAGATGTCAAACGACTTGAATACCGCAACGGGCGAGACGCCCACACAGGCCACGCCAGGCGGGACGCCGGCGGCGGCATCACCAGCGCCTGCACCATTCGATTTTGAGACGTGGCTGGCCGGGCAGCCAGCCGAGGTCAAGGCGGGGCTGGATTCACATACGGCGGGGCTAAAGTCTGCGCTCGACAAGGAGCGCGCCCGCGCCAGGAAATTGGACGACGATCAAAAGTCTGCCGATGCCAAGCGCAAAGAGGTCGAGATGACCGAGGCGCAAAAGTGGCAGGCCAAAGCGAGCGAACATGAGAAGGCACGGATGGAGGCTGAACAGCGGCTCGACGCGGCGATGATTCGCATGGCGTTCCAGGCCGAGGCGACCAAGGCGGGCTGCCGGGCAGATCGGCTTGATATGGCGTACAAGCTGCTGGATCTGGCCGAGGTGGAGATCGCCGACGACGCGGTCAAGGGCATGGACGGCGCGATCAAGAAATTAACCAAGGCGGTGCCTGAACTGTTCGGAGTGACCCAAGCGCCACCGCAGACGGATGCGCAGACACGCGGACATGGGACGAACAAGAAGTTCGCCACGGACGCGGAGAGGCGCGAGTTTGCGGCACGCTATGGGATTGATCCCAGATATCTACAGGAGTAAGGAACATGGCTGCAACAGTTGAAACGGTAGCCGAACACGTCAAGCCCCTGGAGGGTGCGATTATTCGGCGGTACACCGCAGGCTCGGCGATCACGGCGGGGATGCCGGTCACGCTGGCTGCGGATGGCTACATTGATCCGTCTGACGGATCCGACGCAACACTGTCGTTCTGCAAGGGCATCGCCATTCAAGCGGCGGCTGCGGCTGGCGATATCGTTGACGTGGTGGTGTTTGGGCCGGTTTTCTGCATGACTGGCGCAACCGTTGGCGCTCTGGTTTTCGTGTCCGACACGGCCGGCGCGCTGGCGGAATCGGTGGGGACGAAGGACACCATTATCGGCCAGGCCGATACAGCAAATATTCTCTTCGTCAACGTCCAGATCATTGATCTGAGTTAAGGATGGTGGAAAATGGCTATCGGACCTCGAGATACTAGCTCTCTGGTGATGTTGACTGGATGGGATGCCACCGTCCTCAAGAATTGGCAGTTGGCGGAAGGCGTGCCGATTGAGAAGGTCGTGTCAGATATGAACACGGCTCTCGGCGGGCTGAACGCCGAATTTGCCAATGATCCACTTTGGGCGTCACTGGTTTCTTATGGTGACATGCCCGAGGTGGAATACCGGGTTGGCGTGTCTGCCGGCGTGAGACAACACACCGAGTACGGTCGCCCGGATGCGCAACGCTCGGAGACCGAAGGGAACCTGCTGCCGTTGGTCGCGTACGACCGCGCGCTGGGATGGACGTGGGACTATTTGCGCCACGCTCGCATGAGCCAGATCCAGGCGGACATTGCGGACGGACTGCGCGACTGGCGCGACAAGTTCCGCGTGGCGCTTCTGACGCGGATGTTGCAACGCGGCGATGACTCGGGCGTGCTCAAGGGTCTTGGGTCGTCCGGCTACTCGCCAGGCTTTGCGACCACGGCGGCCAGCACGAATGTGGACTTTGTGCCGCCGGCGTATGGCGGTAACACGTTCGCCAGCACGCACGAGCACTATGTGGGGATCGCCGGCGGCGTCTTTACGGCGGCGGTGTTCCAGGACGCGAAGGCGGAGCTCCGCGAGCACGGCCACGAGCCGCCCTTCGACTTTATCATCGGGCCGAGCGACGAGGCGACGGTGCGCGGCCTGACGGGCTTTGTGCCGGTGGCCTCGGCGAATATTCGCTACGGCGCCACTGTGGATATTGCGACGCTGCCTCAATTGGCCTCGCTGGGCGGGATGTATCCCATCGGGGTGATCGAGGACTTTGTCGTTCACGTGGTGACGGGCTGCCCGCAATACTATGGCGTGGGCTACAAGTCCTACGGGGCGAACTCGCAACGCAACCCGCTGCGTGTGCGTCTGGCGAAGGGCGAGTCGAGTCTGCGCATCATCGCCATGCCGGATCCGCGCAACGGCAACGGGGCGCACCCGCTGCAGTGGCTGATGCTGTTCGGCGAGTTTGGCGTTGGCGTGGGTGATCGCACGGCTGCGACGCCGCGCTATGTGAACAGCGCGACGTGGGCGGACGGCACGCCGACGTAGTTGATCTGAAATGCCGCTAGGGGGCGGGACGATTCCGTTCAGCGAAATCGTCCTGCCCTCTCTGGAGGACGTTATGTACAAGTATCTGTGTGCGGCCTGTGGGCACGAGGGCGATGCCGCGACGATCAACAGTCGCGGGGAACTGCGCTGTGAATCGTGCTATGCCTTGCTGACTGAGGCGATGGTGTTGCATCCAGAGCAGGTCAAGGCGAAATCGCCCGGGCTCGCGCCGGCCAAACCGATCAAGCGGGCCAAGCCGGACAAGCCGGCCAAGTCCAAGAGGGGAAAGAAATAATGATAACTGACAAGCAAAAGCAATGGGTCGTCTGGGGCGTTCTGGTTGTGTTCATCGCTGTTATGGGATTTCTGGGAATCAAGTTCCCGATCTCGGTGCCACCTGCGCCGGAGACTGCACAACAGCAAGCACTTTCGCCAGATGCTTTTACTCGGTTCGGATCTGTCGAGGTGAACCAGTTGCGCGTGAAGAACAATGAGGAGCACACGGGAATCGAGACGCACAGCGGAACCGAGACGCATACCGGCGCTGCGACTTATAGTGGGGCCACGACAATCAATGACCTGACGGCGACGACGATCACGGCCACGACATTGATCAGCCAGGCGGTGGGGTTCAATGCGACCGGGCACACCAGCATCGTATCCACCACGGTTACCGGGCCGCTGACAGTAACCGGCGCGACGATACTCAATGGTGGAATCTCGGCTGATACCAGCGCGTTTACTGTGGCGGATACAACGGGCAACACGGTCGTGAGTGGCACCCTGAATGTGTCAAGCACGATGTCTCTTGCCGGCGTGTCTTTCACTGGGCCAATGAAGTACGGGACTGCGGTTACTTATGCGACCGGGGCCAGTATCGCGCATGGGTTTGCAACCACGCCGACCGTGTGCCTGTTGTGGCCGACTGAGGTGACGGCGACTGTGACCATAACCACTACGGGGTTCTCGTGCGATACAGCGGATCACGCGACTCCGGTGATGTGGCTGTGCGGGCAGTAGGTAGTTCTCAGGACACAACCGCAGTATCGGTAATGCGTCTTATCTGATCCAGGGCGAGTGCGGAACTCGCCCTGAGCGAGGTGTGCTCATGGCGTTCACTTACGTCTTGACCACTGACATCGGCAAGCTGCGTTTTGAGCTCGGAGATATCAGCGCAACGGCAGGGAAGGGCGTCAAGCCGGATGGCACGTACATCACGGACGAGGAGATTCAGCTTTTGCTCGACCGTGAGGGAAGCGTTGGACGGGCAACTGCGGCGGCGTGCGAGGTCCTGGCGCGGATGTACGCCCGCTTTGTGGACATTGCTGTTGGGCCGAGGCGTGAGGCGCTGAGCCAGGCGAGCAAGGCATACTCCGAGTTGGCTAGGGAGTTTCGGAGGCAGTACGGCGGCGGCGCGAATCGAGCGGCGTCTGGAGGCATCATCCGGGCGGACGGCTATAACGCGGGGCTTGACTATGCGTCGGATTCGGCTTGCGCTTCCAGCGAGTACGGACCGACGGCCGTCACCGTCTACATGGATTACTAATGGATAGCTTTGGGGTCTTGGCGACTGTTACGGCCAGCACGAAGCGTCAGGCCGCGCCCACGAGCGGGAAGACGGCCGCGCCGGTGACGAACCTTGCCAGCCTGATGTGCACGCCGCTCGATCCGGTGGACGCGGAGCTGAAAAAGCGGCTGGGGCTGGATACGCCGGGCGAGCTGCTACAGACGTTTGTGGACGGCGGGCTGGACATCCGGCAAGGCGATTACCTGACGGTCTGCTCTACGGACTATCCAGTGAGGGCGTGCGAGGATTGGACGTGGCCGGTGAACGGGCTGGCCTTCCGGCGGCTGATCCTTGAGGACCTGAAACGGTAGTATCTGTAATCGTTGTTATCTCACACGAAACTAAAAAGCCGCGCTGTTGAGCGCGGCGGTGAACTTGAACAACTGAATCAGCTACGATTCTTTGTAGTCATCTGCAAGTTCGTCATGCTCGGCTTGCTCAAGTTCTGCTTTGATTGTTGCGGCCCGATCTAGCGCGGCAGCGACGCCGGACAGGATTTGCTCAAGCGCATCATAGTCTCCCTGGTCGAGTGACTTGAGTAGGCTGCGGATTCGCTTCGCGGTTGCTGTCATTGCGCCGGAGGCGTCGTCTGCAATCATCAGTGTGATTGCTTCGGCGCTTGCGACCTGGTGCAACAGGTCGGCCACGCCGCGCAGGTTCATGCTATCTGCGATGCGCTTGAGTGTTTCGATTTCGGCGGGGTAGAGACGCGCCGAGAAGGTTGGCGCGTCTTGCGCGGTGAACTTGGTCATTGCTTCGACTCGATGAGCTTACGCGCTTTTTCAATCGCTTCGGCTTTGATGTCGGAAGGGCGAGAATCCCAAGTTGCAACATTTGATCCTGGCCGCGCTGCGACGTGTTGCCAGAGTGTTCGATGATTGATACCGCATAGAGATGCTGCATCACGATACGAAAACTTGAAATGCTTCACGAGTGCTTGCTGTACTGCGACTGCTCCTGATTCCATTTTCCTTGTCTCCTGTTTCGATTTCTGTGGGCGGGTGTCAGTCCCCGCCCTGGTGGTGGTCGGCTATTCGCACTCTTCGCAGTATGTCGCCTCTGCGTCAACAGCAGCGCCGCACGAAAGGCACGGCTCGATGAGTGCGTCCTGGCTCGCTGCGACTTTGCCACAATTAGTGCAAATCCAATTCTCGCCATTCCAGTCCCAGCGATGATCTTGCTTGCATTCGTGTTTCATTTCCGTCTCTTTTCTCGCCGGTGGTGTCGGGGCGGCGCGCCCGATGGGTGCTAGGCTACGCATCCAGCCCGGAACTCTTCTTCGTTTTCGATGTCAATGTCTGCGTCCTCGTCTGTGATGTCAATGATTTTTGCGCCGCTCGACAGTCCGCACTTTGTTACTTTTTCTGCTTTGCGCTTTGCACTCGCTTCGTCGCGTGCTTTGACAGTGAAGCACAATGCACCATCTGTGATTTCGTATGTTTTCATTTTCGTTTCCTTTCTCTCTTTGATGACATCAGTATAGCGCAATGTATATACATTGTCAATAGGTCAAGCAAAACTGTAACTCTATGTTCTAAAGCGTTCTAATCGTAGCTGATTCAGGTTGGATAACTGTCATTACCGATACTGCGTTGGGTACAACAGGGGTATGTCCGTGGACATGACGATCAAGGGCATCCAGGAGGCGCAGCGGTGGAATCTGCGCGCGATTGCGGCGCTCAGGCCGAGCGGGGCGTTGGGCCAGGCGATCCGCTGGGGGACGGCGGCGGCGCACCGGTACGCGGTGAGCATCACGCACGTGGACACGGGCGCGCTGCGGGCGAGCCACCGGATGGCGGTCACGAACGCCCAGGGGAAAATCTACCTGGACGCCAGCGCAAAGAACCCGCGCAGCGGAGTGCGGACGGCTGTGTACGGGCCGGCTGAGGAGGCGCGCGGCGGCGATCATGCGTTCTATCGCCGAACGGTGAACGAGGCCGGGCCGAAGATCGCGCAGGAGATGGCCCGGATGGTTGCGCGCGAGGTGGTGTGATGGCATCGAATCGAGAGACGGCGCGCGATAAGGTGGTAGCCCTTCTACTGGCCGACCTGGTGGGAACCGGAAAGCCGGCGGCCCAGGTGCTCGGGCACAAGGCGGGCAAGACGGACATGGCGGCAGGCGTGCCGTTGGTGTGTGTGTTGAGCCACGCCACGCACCGGGAGCGGATGACGAATCAGGGGAGCCGCGCAACGTTTACGTTTGAGATCCAATCGCTGGTGCTGGCCGCCTCGGCGGACGGGACGACCTGGACGGAAGCTAACGCGGAAGATCGGCTAGACTTGATCGAGGCCACTATCGCCGGGACGGTGGACACGTTCAACAATGCGCCTGTCACTGTGGGCAGGATCGGCCTGGGCGAGTCGGCAGTGGGCGAGCTGGTGATCGGTGGCGAGGCGTACCTGGAAGAGATCATACCCTGCGTCGTGGAGATATACGGATGAAGGTTTCGATATTGCATAGAATCCAGCGCGACTTGACCGTGCCAGGCTCTTATTATGAGCCAGGCGAGGCGGCTGAGTTGGATCTGCCGGCGGAAACGCTGAGCGCGCTGATTGACGCGGGCATTGTGTCGCCGGTGACTGGCGAGACGCCGAAGGAACCGGCGGGGGAACCGGCGGGCGCGGGGGGAAGCAAGCAGATCATCCTTGAGGATGGCGTGGATGATTCCGAGGCCACGCTGGCCGGGAAAGCCTTGCAGAAAAGGTCATACCCGCGCGGGGGTTTCCGACATGGCTAGTGTGGTGCTTTGCACGCCAAGCCTTGAACCGCCACGCTGGCCGTGCGTTGCGGCCTGGTTCAGGACTGTGGTGCCGGAAACGCACAGCCTCCGGTTTTTGTACGTTCGGAACCGGCCGCTCGTCGAGGCGCAGAATTTACTAGTGGAACAGTTCTTGGCCGAGCCGGACAATGAGTGGATGTTTTCGGTCGAGGACGACATGATCTATTTGCCGGGGACGCTGATGAGGCTGCTATCGTGGAACAAGCCCGTCGTGAGCGCGCTGTATTTCAAGCGGGAGCAGCCACACGTCCCGCACGTGTATCGCGGGGACTGCGGCGAGGGCAAATATCGCATCCAGATTGACGAGACGCTGGGCTGGCTGGACACGCACAAGGAAATGATACGGGCCGGCTATGCGCTGCTGGAGACGCGGCCGGACGACGCGCTGGTGCCGGTTGACTTTACGGGTGTAGGGTGCGTGGTCATTCACCGGTCGGTATTCGAGTCGGCGCCAGCGCCGTGGTTCGCGCTGCCGGATATTGGAAACACGAGCGACAAGTTCTTTTACCAGAAGGCAATCTCGCACGGGTTCACGCCCTACGTGGATCTGTCGGTGATATGTGGCCATCTCGCGCGCGACGTGCAGGTGGGCGCAATGGATTTCGTCGCGTATTCAAAGATCGTGAAATTCGAGGAGGACGACGATGGCACAAGTAGCCAGTAATGAAGCGTTGAGCATGGTGGACAATGTGGTGAGCAAATTGGCCAGCGGAACGGCCTGGGAGTACATCAGCGGCTACGTCAACAGCATCGAGCGGGGAGAGATTATCCGCGCGACCGGCAAGGCGGACGATGCCAATCCTGTGGAGCATGACGCTTCAGACGCCGTATGTGACACAATCCTAAGATTTGAGGAGGAAGACGATGGCACAAGTGGACAGTAGTTTGGCGATGAGCATGGTGGCGGCGCTGGTATACACGTCCACAAATGGAACGACCTGGGTTGACGTGAGCGGCTATGCTAACAGCGTTGAGCAGGGAGAGATCAGCCGGGCAAGCGGCGCCGTTTACACCTTCGACGGCGACAAGGCGATCATCAAGGCGGGCAAGCTGGCTCCGCTCGATCTCAAATTCACGTTCGTCTACACCGAGGATACCGGAGGCCCGTTTACGATTTTGCTGGCTCTGGCACAAGCAGCGGGCGGCGGCGCAACGTATCTCCGTTGGCTGCCAAAGTCCGGCGGAAAGGTTTATACCACCGACGCCGGAATCATCACGAAGTTGAGTTTGCCGGGCGGCAAGGCGGACGACGCCAATCCCGTGGTGTTCAGTATGACGCTTCAGACGCCCTACGTGACTCAATCCTAATTCGAGGAGGAAGACGATGACACAGGCAGCTAGTAGTTTAGCTTTGAGCATGGTGGCCAATGCAGTGAGCACGTCCACGAGCGGCACGGCCTGGACGGACATCAGTGGTTATACCAACAGCGTGGAGCAGGGTGAGGTTAGCCGGGCAAGCGGCGCCGTTTACACCTACGATGGCGACAAGACGATCATCAAGGCGGGCAAGCTGGCTCCGCTCGATCTCAAATTCACGTTCGTCTACACCGAGGACACAGCGGCAGTGGCGCCATTCGGGGCCTTGCTGGCTCTGGCGCAGACGGCGGGCGGCGGCACGGTGTACGTCAAGTGGTCGCCGAAGGGCGGCGCGACCGGCACGAGCCAGTACATCTCCGACGCTGGAATCATCACGAAGCTGAATTTGCCGGGCGGCAAGGCGGACGATGCCAACCCGGTCGTTTGCAGCTTTACGTTGCAGACGCCCTATGTAACCAAGTCTACGGTGACGTGATGGACGATGATCGCCAGGAGTTGAGCGTCGAAATACAGAGGGATGGCCTTGACATGGACGATCTGCTGCTGTTTGAGGATTTCCAGGCCCATCGCAACATAAATCCGAGCCAGATGGCGGGCTTTTTGGATCGGGTGATCGTGGGCGGGATTCGGGGGAAGCATTACCCTATGGATGCGTTACCCAAATTGTTCGAGGCTGTGGCCGATGCGCTCAACCGGGAGGCTAACCCCGTGGACCCTTTGGGAAAAGTCTCAAACTCCGCCTGACCGCATACCTCGTGACGGGCGGGGTGGCTGTGCCGGCTGAGTACCTGAGTTTCTTTTTGCGGACGCAGTTGTACCACTGCACGCCGGAGGAATTGAAGCGCATCCCGCTGAGGACGATCCTGCACGATCTGACGTGCCTGGGCGTGGTGAACCGGGTGCGGGGGATGGGTTAGGTAAGATTCATTACTGATACTGCGGGATTACAGCGGATCGGGAAAGAAACGGATAAGAGATGGCGACGGAGTACATAATTTCCATAAAAGTTCAAGGCTCAGAATCGGCGAGCGGGCCGCTGGGCGTTGTGGGCGGCGCGTTGGGACGCATCGCCGAGTTTGTTTCTGCCGGGGTGATTTTTCGCGGGCTGGAGCAGATCGGCCAGGGATTGCAGAGCGCGGCCTCGGCGGGGTTCAATGCGGCGACGAGCTTTGAGACGGTTATGAGCCGGATCAAGGGCTTGACCACGACGCCGACGGCGGACATTGCAAAGATGTCATCTGCCATTATTACGCTATCCAAGACGATGAATGTATCCGCGACGGAGTTGGCTGAGGCCGAGTATTTTATCGCGTCGTCCGGGTTCGCGGGCAAGCAGGCCACGGACATTTTGACAGCCAGCGCAAAGGCGGCCAGCGCCGGGCTGGGACAGACGAAGACTATCGCCGACGCGGTGACGTCGGCGTTGAACGCATACAAGCTGAAGGCCGGAGACGCGGCGCGTATCACGGATGTTCTGACGCGCGCTGTGATCGAGGGGAAGGGGGAACCCGCCGAATTTGCGGGCGCGCTGGGGCGCGTGTTGCCTATCGCGTCGCAGGCGGGCGTTTCATTTGAGCAGGTGGCTGCTTCGATGGCGACGATGACGCGCACCGGCATGAGCGCCGAGGAAGCGGCGACGGCCTTGCGAGGGACGCTGGGAGCGTTGCTGGCGCCGGGCAAGCAGGCGCAAGATGCGCTGGTGGCGATTGGCTGGTCGGCGGATGGCGTCCGTGAGGCGATTCGGGATCGCGGGCTGAACGCGGCGCTGGCTGAGATGATGCAGCGCACAGGCGGAAACGTTGAGATGCTCGATGCCATCATCCCGAACATCCGCGCGTTGACGGGCGTGTTGTCTTCTGCCGGGAGCCAGGGGACGGCTTATGCCGAGGTTCTTGACTCGATGATGAAAGCGACCGGCAGCGTGGACACGGCTTTTGCAGCCAGTGCGGGAACGTGGGAATTTCAGTTTGGGCGATTCAAGAATGTTTTGCTGGCGATGCCGATTGAGTTGGGCGAGAAGATGCTGCCGGGGCTGACGGGAATCCTGGACGCGGTCACGAAGGACATTGGCGGAAAGACGAGCGGATGGGCTGACCTGGTGGCGGGCTGGCTGGGGCCGACGATTGGCAGGTTGCAGGTGGCGGCGCAGACGGGCGGAATCCAGGGGGTGATGGCCGAGATCGGGAAGCTGATCAACGAGGGCTGGACGAATAGCGTGCAGCCTCAGTTGCAAAAGTGGGCGACCGCGTTCTGGGATTGGATGACGGGCAAAGAGGGCGCGCAGGCTCAAGTCCCCTCGACGATGAGCAAGTTGATGGCGACGATTCAGAAGTGGGCCGACGCTCCAGAGACGCAGGCGCAGATGGCGGCCTTTGGAGAAACGGCGAGCCGGGGGTTGGTGCAGGGCGTTGAATTTCTTCTAGGGCAGTCCAAAACATGGGCGCCTATTTTCTTGACGGTCGGCAGGGCGATGGGAGAGGCAGCCGGGGAGGTTGGCCTTGAGGTTGGCGGTCAGATGGCGGCCGGAATCGTGCGAGGGTTGGTGAGCCAACTGACCGGCAAGGATGTCTCAAAAGGCGGGGCCAGCATTGGTATCGGCGGGTTCCGAATTGGCGTGGCCGGGTCTCAGCCAGGCGGCACAAATCAGGCCAACCAGACTAATCAGACAATTTATGGCGGCGTGAATGTGTTTGGGGCGAACAACTTGCAGGACTTGCTTGCGAGCTTGATTCCCTAGTATCGGTAATGCGTATTATTTGACCCAGTGGAGAGACTATGATCCCGTGGGCAATTGACGATCTCATTATTTCGGATGACGTGCTGTGGCAGAGCGCGCTAAAGGATGTACACGGCTTGCCCCAGGCGGGGGCGCAGCTCGCCGAGCGGTTCGGACGGTGGCCGGCTTTTGGCGGGTTGGCGCGCCCAGGGCGGCGGCTGAACCTGGTGACGCTGTGGAATCACACGACCCATGCGTTGCGGGCGGCGGCCAAGCGACAATTTGAGCAGTACGCCAGCCCGGAGCGGGAGGTGATCCGGCGGCTGAGCGTGGTGGACTCGGTCGTGCCGGGCGTTGCGCCGTCGAGTGTGTTGCTGGCGCTGGGGCCGTGGGATGTGGCGCGCAGCGGGAGCACCTACGCGCCGCGCGATTTGACGGACGATGCGAGTGTGGCGACGGTGAGCGGCGGGGTGATCTGGCGGCCGGGTAGATTTGGCATGGCATACCAGGCTGCCGAGGCGACGACGAACCTGATAGGCAATCCGCAACTATACGCCAATTCCACCGGGTTCACTGCCCGCGCCAGCCCGACGACTTTAGCGCGCGACACTAGCACGTTTTACATCGGCGTCGCCTCGCTGCACGTTGTTGCCGACAGTGCAAGCGACGGCTTATTTTGGGTTGACGATATCAACTTTGCGGCTTCGACAGAGTACACGCTATCGGTGTATATGAAAGGCACTGGCACGGTAGACCTCAGTTTCTATGACTTGGTCGGGGGTTATCAGTATGGAGACACTCTAACCCTCACCTCGACTTGGACGCGCTATACTCTGACTAGGACATTTTCTACCGGCACAGCCAGGCGTATCTGCATCAGGAGCGTTGGAGCAACTGCCGACTGGTATTGCGACGCTTTTCAAATGGAGGCAAAAGCATGGCCTACGCCGTACTGCGACGGCTCGCTGGGGCCGGGCCACTCGTGGAGCGGAACCACACATGCCAGCACTAGCGCGCGGACAGCGGCAAGCTGTGTATTCACTAATCCTGTTTCAACTGTGGCTGGCAGTGTGTGCTTGTGGTGGAAACCCAGCGCAGACTATAACGGCCCGTTACAGTACTTTTTCAACGAGGGGAACCTCAGAGCTTATTTCTATGCCACCGACGACAAGATTGTTTTTACAGATGGAACGAACCCGATCAGCACGGCGGCGCTGACATTCAGCGCCGAGACGTGGATGCACTTGGTTTTCACATGGTCGTCGTCGGGGATGGCGATTTACATTAATGGCGCGAGTGCTGCGACCGGCGCAACGTACACGGCGCCTACGGCAGGCGCGTCTTTTTACCTCGGTCGCGGTACTGGCGCGACTTATCAAACCAATGGGCTGCTGGATTATGTGTCGGTGCTGGGCGTGGCACTGACAGCCGCGCAGGCGGCGTCGTTGTACGCGGCGCAGTTGGCGGCGGACTGGAAGGCGCGTTGGTGCAACGTGATCGCCGAGGAGGTGAAAGCGTTTGCCATTGGGGGCGAGGAGACGGATCAGGGCGTGGTGAGCACGTTGGCGATGGATGGCGACGTGCGCTGGCGCAGCCGCGACGGGGCCGCCTTCTGGCGGTTGATCGCCGGGACGGGTAGCTGTGTGGTGAACAATGACGGCGACGACGACGCCTATCCCCTCATCTATATCACGCCCAAGACGGCCAAGACGGGCGACACGTGGGCGTATAAGGTGTGGAACCCGATCAAGTGGTTGGCGGCCAGCGCCGGGACGAGTTACCCGGTTGAGATCACCGAGCAAGGGCTGGACGCGGGCAACCTGGTCTCTGCGAGCAAGATGCAGGCGGACTATGACGATCTGAGGGTCAAAGTGGACGGGGTTGAGGTCAATCGCTGGCTCTCGACTGTGGTGATCGAGGACTGCGAGGACGCCTGGAATGAGAGCGTTGATGCGGATTTTACTGTGACAACACCGGCCGGCAAGATCGGAACCTGCAACAAGTTCGCTATTGCGGCCGGGGCCAGTGCTGGCGACAAGGTGACTGAGGCGGTCTCCTCGCTCGACCTGAATGGATTCTCAACGGTGTACGCCTGGGTCAAGTGCTCGGTCAATACCGCTGCGGGCAACTTTCAGCTTTTGTTGGACAATACGGCCAATTGCGCCTCGCCGCTGGAGACGATCAACATCCCGGCGCTGACGGCGAACACGTGGACGCGCGTTGCGCTGACTCTGGCGAATCCGGCCACCGACCTGGCGATCATTAGCGTGGGAATCAAGTACACGGTTGACATCGGGGCGTGCGACTTTTATATTGACGATGTGCGGACTGTGACTAAGGTGTGGGCCAACCTGGATTTTCAGGCCAGCCAGACGGCGACGATGGCGGCTATCGCCGATGCCGTTGTCACGACGATCACGGCGACGACGGACATTTCGGGCTGGCCGAGCACCGGGATTTTGTACATTGAGACCGAGGCGATCACCTACACGGGCAGGAACGTGACGGACAAGACGTTTACCGGCTGCACGCGCGGGGCGAAGGGCACGACGGCGGCGGCCCATGCGGCCGCACTGACGGCGTACTGGATTCAGCACGACATTTGGATTCTATACGGGAACGCCAGCGCGGCGGCGCCGACGGTGGACAGCAACTATGAGCCGGCCTTTGAGTTGGATCACAGCACAAACACGAGTTGGGTATATGAGGAGTTCGGGGAAGATGACGGGCTGAGGTCGGCTAGTTGGGCGTGGCTATTCTACTACAACTGGATGATAGTTACCAGTGCTCATTATACCGCCAATCAAAATACGAACGCAAGTCCTTGGTCTGAGGTCGGATTATCTATTACTCCGTCAACTTCCGTTGGTTCTTCCAAGGGGGTGTACTACCTGTATAATCCGTGTGGAGTTACTAATGCTAATTTCACTAACGGTGAGTACAACAGCACAAAACTTGGTGGTGGAAGTCCTGCAGTTGGCATTCAATCTTCTGTTAATGCGACTACCTGGGTTACCGAGTACGCTCCTGCTATGACACACGACACGACATGGCGTGCCTGGAGCCAAAATCAGGCACTCACTGCTGGTTCAAAGTATGTCGGGCTCTATGTGTATGATCCTGGCTATGCTGATATCTACGGCGAGGCGGCGGATTGTGCCGTGACTCTTAATTCAACTTACACGCCGGTGGTGGTCATCGGGGCAGAGCAATCCAACTATGACCTGGCCGTGACGCTGACCAATTCCACGACGGGCGACTCGATTGCGCTTGCGCTGACGATGCAACTCAACCAGACGCTGGAGATTGACACGGACGCGAAGACGGTCACGTTGCTGGCGGACAATAGCAAGCAGATGCAGGCG
This sequence comes from Anaerolineae bacterium, assembly GCA_041300525.1. Lineage (GTDB taxonomy): Bacteria > Chloroflexota > Anaerolineae > Fen-1058 > Fen-1058 > JBGLNJ01. Next base: position 80,633 of record JBGLNJ010000001.1, read on the forward strand.
TTGACGTTCACCGGGGGCGCGCGGCGCGACTGGCTAAGACTGGCGACGGGGAACAACACGCTGACGTGGAGCGACACGGGCACGGTGAGCGTGGAAGTGGAGATTCTGTTTGACCGGAGGTATTTTGAATGAAGGCAAAACTTGATTTTCGTGTGGACAGTTCCGGCTCGCGGTGGATGCGGATGACGCTATCCGGCGAGGGCTGGACTTCGGGCTGGAGCGTGCCATACGCGAACATTGAATCGTGGGGGATGTTGGCGTGGTTCGCGGTCCCGCCGGCAGAGTCGGAGGGGTTGGTTTCTGACCGCGACTATCGCATGAGCGATACACCGACACTTCCAGAGTTTGGGGCATTTCTCAATAGTCTGCATACGCTCATCGGGCAGATCAAGCCGACGATCCAGCCGAGTGTGTCGTTCACGATTGTGGATGAGCGCGAGTACCAGTGACGGAGCTCGTGGTGGCGCGCGACGGTGGTGCAGATAACCGTCATTACTGATACTGCGTTGGGTACAATGCATCTGATCGGGAAAGTAACGGATGGGAGCGGATGAGCGACGTACAGGCGATGGTGTTTGACCGGAACGGGTATCAGATCGCGGAGATCGAGCCGCAGATTGACTCGATCTGCTGGCGGCTCAACGCTCACGGCCTGGCGCACGTGCGGCTGCCGTACACCGATTCAAAATGCACGAAGGACATCCTGCGGTCAGGCAACCGGGTGCTGTTTCGATTTTCAAATGGCCTGCCCGATTGGGGCGGGGTGATGGACTTGCAGCGGAGTCGAGACGGCAACGGAGTGCAGATCGCTGTCTACTCCGGGGAGTGGATTCTCGATTGGCGGGTGACGGGCAAGAACCGGGTGTTCGCTTCCACGTATCCCGGCAGTATATTCTCGACGCTGATCTCGGAGATGAATGGGAGCGGCGACACCGGGATCACGATTGGCGACATTTACGCGGGCGGGGCTGCCCGGTCGGAAGAGTACCACTATTTTGACATGCAACGTCAAATGACCAAGTTGGCCGATGACAGTGGGCAGGATTGGGCGATCTTGCCGGTGTACTCGGCGGGCCGGCTGACGTTCAGGGCGTATTGGTATGAGCAGCGCGGATCAGACAAAACCGGCCAGGTGTGGCTGATCGAGGGGCAGAATTGCTCCGAGGCGACGCTGGCCGAACAGGGCCGGATCGCCAATCGGTATTATGTGGTCGGGCCAGGCTCGGCCTGGGGCGCCGAGCGCGCAGTTGGGCAAGGGGATGATGCCGACAGTCTGGCCGAGTTCGGATTCCGCGAGCGGTCGGAGGTGGCCAGCGGGCAAGCCAGCCTGGCGACGTTGACGGCGACGGCGGCGGCCCGGGTGGCGACGGTGGCCTGGTCGCAGGCGATGATCAGCTTGCCGAAGGCGCTGAACCTTGAGCCTGCGCTATTTTCCGCTTACGACGTGGGGGACATTGTGCGGACGCAATTGTTTCTCAAATCTACAGAGTGGGCATTTGATGGGGACGTGCGGATCGTGGCCCGCGAATGGAAGCCGGACGGGACGTGCGGCCTGGAGGTGCAAGAGTGGCTGGGCTGATGATGCAGCGCGAGCACGTGGTCGGGAACGTTTTGGATGAGGTGGCAGAGTTGAAACGCCGGCTGGATTTGCTGGAGACGACGGCGATGCAGGGTCAGATCGGGCCTTACACGACAACTGCGCCGGCGGAGACGGGGTACATCACGCTGACGATCTATGTGGATGGGACGGCTACAACGTACAAGCTGCTGGCGGCTACGTAACGAGAAATCCCCTTCTCTGGCAAGAAGGGGAAGGCAGGAAGGAAACCTGGCCGGGACTCGGCCAGCACTGGCGATCCTCGCGTATTCGCCAGGGCCAACACCCAAGCAAATTGTACCCCGTTTGCGCGTTGGTGTCAATAGGACACTAAAGCCGCCAGTTGGCGATAGGCGAGGCGACCCGATGGGCCGCCTCGATGTCTGTCTGGGCGATAGCGAGGTAACGCTTTACCATGTCGAGCGTGGTGTGGCCGAGGATACGCTGGAGCGTGTAGATGTCGCCGTGATTGCGCAGAAATTGAATGGCGAAAGTGTGGCGGAAACGATGGGGGTGAACGTCGGCCACGCCGGCGCGGTCGCCGATGCGCGCTATGATGTGGTACAGCTCGCGGGCGGGCAGCGGGTGGCCGGAGCGGGAGCTGGGGAACAGGACGGCGCCGACCGTTTCCTCTTTTCGCAGGGCGAGGTAGCGCCAAATGAGCTTGCCGGTGGATTCGCTGAAGGGAACCTGGCGTTCTTTGCTTTTCTTGCCCATCACCAGGATGTGGCGCGCCTTGAGGTCCACATCCTTGATGCTCAGGCCGCACAGTTCCGAGGCCCGGATGCCGGTGTCCAGCAGCAAGTAAAGGATGACGCGGTTGCGCTGCGCGGTCGGGATTGCGTGCTGACATTCGCGCTTGCCGGGTCGGGAGTAGGGCGCGGACTTGTCCACGGCGTCCAGGATCAGCTTGACCTCGGCCTCGGTGAGGGGGTTGATGACACGCTCTTCGGGCGTTGGCGGGCGGATCTCGTGGATGATGTTCCGCTCGATCAGGTCTTCGGCGAGCGCCCAGCGCCAGAGGGCGGACAGGCCGGAATGGTAGCCGAGCACGGTTTTCTTGCTGAGCGTGTCCAGGCTGATGAGAAATCGCTCGATCTGGGGCTTGGTGATGTCGCCGATGTTTGGATCGTCGGGAAATTCTGACTTGAGGCGATCAAAGATGTAGGTGTAGAAGCTGATCGTGTTGGGGCTGAGACGGCGCGCGCCCGCGTCGAGTAGGTAGCCTTCGATGGCTGTGGTCAATTGTAGCTGTTTCATGTGGTCTCCGGTTCAAGAACGGTTGTACTGATAATATGAAAGCAGTATCAGTAATTTGAAAGTGGCTTTTTTTGAACCGAAGGCGTTGCAATCTATGTGCTCAGCGGATCGAGGGGAATCCGCTTGTGGTGCAACCGGTTCCGACAGGCCGCGCTCGCGCACAGTTGCCTCTGTGCAACGGAGAAACTCGGGGGATAGGTCAAGGCCGGTGACATGCCCAGCGGGGCCCACTGCCTCTGCCAGCAACACCGCCTGGAGACCAATGCCGCAGCCGGCATCCAGTCCCCGGCTCCCCAAAGGAAGTCGTAGCGCCTGGATCGCAGCTTGAACGACTGGCTCCATTAAAGGGCTGGTTATCGCCAGCTTGTGTATGTAGGTGTCGGCGTCAATCATTTTCTATCTCTCACTTTCTGCGTTGCGCCGAGGGAATTCGAGACGTTCATGCTCACTGCCGAGGGCCGTCGCGCAAACGGCGATAGTAAGAGTGGCTGGTGTACAGCGCCGCCACCGGATTGTGACCGGTCACGCGGTCTTTGGCTACCAGCACCGTGACCGGCGCGACCGAGTGTTTGAAAAAGAGGCTGTCGTGCCCCACGCACAGCCCGACCACGATGTTCAACTCGGTTCCCGCTTCGTTCAGGAGCATGGCCTGGCCGACGGGGTTGCACAGCGCCTCGAATTGCCCCGGGCGAATCTTTTCCTCGTCAGCCAATCCAATGTCCTCTTTCGGAATCGAGCCGACCTTGCAACAGACGCTGCTGACCTGAAAGCCATTCGCTTCCAGGATCTCTTGCAACAGTCCGGCTTCACGAATCAAGCCGACGCAGGTCGCGATGCCCAACCGAGAGGCGCCGATACCTCGCGCAAATTCCATCACCTCCTGCACTCGGGGCCAGCGGCAATAGCCGGCCGCCTCGACCCGGGCCGCAGATTGGGCCAATCTTTGTGTCTCGGGATCCGAATGGTAGAGCTGATGAGCATCAGTCAAGGCATCGAGATCCTGAGAAGCTGGGCAAAAAACCGGAAAAGCCTTTGTCCCTGGCGTGCTGCTGCACGCTTGTACCCGGCAAATCGAACACTTGAGCTCCATTTTGTCTCCTATATCCAGCGCCGCACTTGCGCCTTGTATTCCAACCACGCCTGGCCGAACCTGGCCTGCAACATGCGCTCTTCAACTGTGATGAAAACCCGGTCCATCAGGACGGCCAAGAGCGGGACGATGATCCACGGCGTCAGCGAGCCCAGCAGCGCGGCGATCCCAATGAGAACCAGCACAAAGCCGAGATACATCGGGTTGCGGCTGAGGCGAAAGACCCCATCGGTGATCAGTGCCGTTGATTCCTGGAATGGCTTGACCGTGGTACCGGCCTTGTGAAAGGCGCTGTCGGCCATCAAGTTGATGGCAATCCCCCCCGCCAACGGGACAAGGCCCAACAGGTTCCACGGCAGCGGAACAATCATTGCGCCGGGAAACAGGAAATGCAGCGCCGCCATGATCAAGATGGCGAACAACAGGTAATGTGTCGGCAACAACTTTAGATTGTTCATGCGAAAACCTCCAGTTCAGGATGTTTGAGCGCAACCTCGTAAATTGGCCCCTGCGCGAGAAATCCCAGCGCATAACCACTGCCTCGCACAACCACTAGACGATCACCGGCCTGCGCCTCCACCTCCGGCGGCAAGACCACCTGACCTCGCTTGCCCATCCGTCCCTGGGCCAGCATGCGCTTTCTCAGCAAGGCCGGAAACTTGTCCGCCCGACCGACGCCGAACCCGCCTGAGCGCCGGCTGCCGCGCGTAAAAACGATCTCGTCTCCCGGCTGGAAGCCATACTCACGATAGGCTCCCGGCGGTACGGTGATCTTTTTCCCGGCCCGGACGACGACCCAGCCAAAGACCCATTTGCCGCCCTTTTCTAATTGTGGCATTGATCAATCTCCTTTGCACCCAGGCGTGGCTCGTTCGTATGGTTCATGCAAAACGCCACCGTCTGCTCGATCTGCACTCGTGACAATTCACCAACGCGGCAGAAAGCGCCCCGTGCGCCGCATGTAGGCGCGGTACTCGTCGCCAAACTGCTCAATCATCATCGTTTCTTCTTTGCCAATCCGCGCATACAGCACCAGAATTGCAGCCACAACCAGAATCACGATCAGCCAACTCGCCGAGATGAGCGCCAGCCCCACAAAAGCCGCGAACAGCGCCGTGTACATGGGATGCCGGACCCAGCGATAAGGCCCCTCGGCAATCAGAGTGTGATTTTGCTTCAATTGAAGATTGGTGGACCAGTGTCTCCCCAGCGTGTGATGAACCCAGATGAGCAAAGGCAGGCTGATCACACCCAGTCCCACTCCAGTCCATCGAGACCAGGGCGGAAAGGGGGCCGCAAACAGGTTTAGCCAGGGAGGGTTGAGAGCAAACACAATCGCGACGGCAACCATGTAGAGAAACAACATGAACCGAAACACGATGCTCCACATTCCTTCGCGTTCGACGGCTTCCCTTGTGACAGCCCCACTGCTTTGCCCGGCTCGCCGCTGCTGCCAGCCATAGTATCCTCGGATGACCAAAACCGAAAAGAACAGCGCAAAGAAAATGACCCGGAATATCGTATTGGACTGCGCTTCCATCATCATTCTCCTTGCCGTGTGTGAGCCGCTCTCAGCATGGTGGCATCCGTTTGCGCCAACTATTACCCAAACAATCGCGCCGCCTGGTAGACGGCCACGCCGGCGATCAGCGAGAGCGCCAACAAGAGGCCCACGCTGAACGCCGTCCATTTCCACGAGCGAGTCTCTTGCCGGATCGCGGCGATGGTCGCCACGCACGGCACGAACGTCATCTGCACGACGAGAAAGGCCAGCGCTGCCGCAGGTTTGATCGTAGTGGCCAGCATTTCGGTCAGCCCACTTGCTTGCTGTCCAGCCTGATAGAGCACACCCAATGTGGCGATGGTGTTCTCTTTGGCGACCACGCTGGTCAACAAAGCCACGATCATGCGCCAGTCCCAACCCATCCACGCTCCCAGGGGAGACAACCAGCGTCCCACGCTCGCCAGGTAGCTGGTCTCAAGCTGGCCGCCAGGAAAGGCAGCCAGACACCACACCAGCGCCGAAACCACCACGATGACGCTGCCGGCCTTTTTAAGAAAATCCAGCATTCGCTGCCAGACCGTCAGACCGATGGTGCGCGCATTGGGCAAGTGGTAAAGCGGCATTTCCATGATAAAGGCAATGTGCTCACCGCCCAACACCAGCTCGTGGAGCGTGTAGCCAATCCCGACCAGCAGCAACAAATTGAGTCCTACCACGCCGACGGCGACCCACCCGGCCGCCGCGCCAAAAAAGAGCGGCGCCAGCACAGCCAGCACAGCCAGGCGAGCAGCGCACGGCACGAGCGGCGTCAACAGGATCGTCAGCAGGCGGGCGCGGGGCGAGTCAATGATGCGCGTGCAGAGCACGCCCGGCACGTTGCAGCCCAGGCTGACGCACAGCGGCAAAAACGATTTGCCGTGCAGTCCCATCAAGTGCATAAAGCGATCCATCATGTAAGCGGCGCGCGCCATGTAGCCCACGTCTTCCAACACGCCCAACACCGTAAAGAAAATCAAGAGCACGGGGAGAAACGTGAGCACCATCCCCGCTCCCGCGAGGATGCCATCCGTGAGCAGCCCGACGAGCCACCACGGCGCGCCCACCAGCGCCGCGCGCACCCAGTCGGCCCCAGCCTGCACCAGATACTCGTCTAGCAATTTCTGTAACGGAGCGCCGATGCTGAACGTGAGCCAAAAGACTGCGCCCAACATCGCCAACAGCAGCCCCATCCCCCAGATGGGATGGACGGCAATGCGATCGATCCGCTCTGTCAGCGTGACCTCGCCCGCCCGAGGTCGGGTGACGGCGGCGCGCACCATGCGCTCGATCCATTCGTAGCGACCGCCGGCAATCGCCAGGATCGCGTCCTCGTGCGCCTTGAGGATGTCGTGGACGCGCGGCCAATCCGCTTCGCCCAAGCGCGTCTGCATCATCCGCGTGATTTCTTCATCGCCTTCGAGCAGTTTGAGCGCGACCCAGTCGGGCGGGTAGGGCGATGGGGTATGGCCGGCGATAAGCTGTTGAAGCTGGCGCAGCACGGCCTTGTGATCTTGACGAATTTCAGGGCGGCGGGGGGCGTAGGCATCTTTATGGCGAGCGACCTGTTCGATGGCCTGCACCAGCTCTTGCACGCCCTTGTTCTTGGTCGCCACCATCGGCACGACCGGCAAGCCCAACGCGGCTTGCAGCACGTGCGGCTCGATCTGCATGCCCTGCTGTTCCGCCACGTCAATCATGTTCAGGCCCAACACCACCGGCGCAGGCAGCGCCAGCAACTCGCACAGCAGGTACAGATTGCGTTCCAGGGCCGTGGCATCCACGATGGCGACCACGACGTCGGGCTGCTCCGTCAAAATATAATCGCGCGCGATCCGCTCTTCCAGCGAGTTGGCCGTCAGGCTATACGTGCCAGGCAAGTCCACCACCCACAACGTCGTGTCCCCGCGGCGATGGAGACCGCTCTTGTGCTCGACGGTCTTGCCCGGCCAGTTGCCCACGTGCTGCGAGAGGCCGGTCAACAGGTTGAACACCGTAGACTTGCCCACATTCGGTTGCCCGACCAGCGCGACCTTGATCGAATCTGGCGGGGCCATGAGCGGGCTTTCGGGCTGCGCCTCGACCAACACCTTGGCCGCTTCGCCGTGTCCCAAGGCCACCTGCGTATCGCGCACGGCCACGATGATCGCGCCCTTGCCGTTGTTCTGAATAATCTCTACCTCGACGCCCGGCGTAAAGCCCAACGCGACGACGCGCCCGGCAAATTCTCTGCCGCCGCGCAATTGTCGCACGACGCCGCGCGCCCCAGCCGGCAGGTCGCTCAAGGATTCCAGATTTTGGATTTCGCCGTTTGGAGTTTGTTCGATTTGTTCTGACATTTGCGCCTTTGCAAGATAATGAAGGTGACCTACGTCCGCAGCGTGGCGATCAACCGGCGTGGATAAAGCAGCAGGTCAAGCGCCGATTCAATGCTGGGGACGACCACATCGGCGGCGGTCAAGCACGCCGTCGCCAAACCTTCGCCGCCCATCACGGCAATACCCAAAGCTGCCCTTTGCAGCATCGCTGCGTCGTTCGCGCCGTTGCCGAAGGCGATCACTCGCCCCGCGCCAAGTTCTTGCACGAAAGCCGCTTTTTGCCCGGCTTCGTCTCCCTGCTTCAAGCGCCGCCACTTGACCTGGAGCGCATCCGCCAACTCGGCCAGTGTGCCGTGTGTATCTGCGCTGACCAGCCAGAGGTCAAGCGCTACCCTCAACCTGTCCAATCGCTCGCGCACGCCGGGAAGCAGTTGCCCGTCCAGCGCAATCGTTCCGTTCACGTCGAGAACCAGGTATTCCAGGCGCAGCAATCCGCGAGATGGAATGGTGATTTCAAGCATAGTGTCCCCGCTGCTCCTAACCCAAAGCAACATCCAGGAGCATCATGACCGCAAAGCCAATCATGGCGCCCACCGTGGCTATGTCTGTGCTTTCGCCGCGCTGAGATTCCGGGATCAGTTCCTCGATCACCACATAGATCATGGCGCCGGCGGCAAAACTCAACGCGTAGGGCAAGATGGGCCGCATCAGCAAGACTGCCGCTGCGCCCAGAACGCCCGCGATGGGCTCAACCACGCCGGACAATTGCCCATACCAAAAGCTTTTCAGACGGGACAGGCCCTCACCTCTCAGCGGCATCGAGACCGCCAGCCCTTCTGGAAAATTCTGAATCCCGATGCCAATCGCCAGCGCGATGGCGGCCGGCAAAGTGGCAAACGGAAGATTGGCGGCGACCGCCCCGAAAGCGACTCCCACGGCAAGACCTTCGGGGAAATTGTGCAAAGTGATGGCAAGGACGAGCAAGACGCTCCGCTGCCAGTTCGTCTTGATCCCCTCACTTTCATCCATCGGCAGACCCAGGTGAAGATGGGGAAGAATCTTGTCAACGCCCCACAAAAAAGCGCCCCCCAAGAGGAATCCCACCACAGCCGGAAGCCAAGCCGGCAGGCTGGCGCCTTCCATCATCTCAATCGCCGGGGCCAGCAGCGACCAGAAACTGGCCGCGATCATGACGCCGGCCGCAAACCCCAACATCGCCTCCAAGATTTTGCGGTTCACTGTCTTGGTCACGAACACGCCAGCGGCCCCCAGGGCGGTCAACCCCCACGTGAAAAGCGTTGCCAACAGCGCCTGCACGACCGGATTAAGATTCTGCAAATACTCTATCATTCTCGAATACCTCCTGCGTCAGGTGAATCGCCATGCCTCCCCCTCTATCTATCTTCTCAGTAAAGATATGGCATCAAGCGCCACGACTGTTGACAGTACGTTTCCCACTCTTGCCCAAACTCTTGACGCATCAAGGTCTCTTCGTCCTTGATTCGGAACAAGATGACGCCGACGAATATCACGCTGCCCACCAGGCCAATCCACGAGCGAAACAAAAGGGCAAAGCCGATGGCGAAAAGAACGCCGCCCAAATAGCGGGGATGGCGAATATACCGGTATGGGCCGGCCGTAATCAGACGATGATCCTTTTGGACGGTCACGTCCGCGCTATAGAACTTGCCCAAAGCGAATCCCGACCAAAAGATCAGCGTGAATCCCAGGCCCGCCAGAGCGAGACCAAGCCAACGCATGGCCGCGCTCTCAAACATCACGCCCATGCCGCGGCGGTCGGCAAAGGGCACGACGGCAAGAAACACATACATCAGGAAAATGATCACGACTTTGACGACGCTTTGGCGGCGAACCAGCTTGTCCGTTTTCCCCTTGCCGCCTTTTAACCCTTCCAGCCCATCCATTGCTTGATACCCTGTGACAAGGCCCAAGATCACGACCAGCACGGCATAGCCCAGGCGCGGATAGAGCGAAAAGAAACCAGCCAGATCGTCTAGCCCCCAACCCAAAAGCGGCGGCGCAAGATAGATAAGCGGTGTGCCGACAAAGAATTGAACTGCTCGCACGTATTTCATGTCGTTTGGCCTGCCTCAACTATCACCACACGCCCGGCAATAGCCGATAGCGTGTTCGCTGCGCATATTCTTCGTACCCTGTAAGCTCATCTCGCAGCGTCTTGTCTTCCAGCGCCGTCCGGATGACCATCACAGCGGTCAGCAGCCCGGCCGGGATCAACGCCCACAGCGAGCCAAGCGCCGGCGGCGTCGCCAGCGCGGGGATGATCGCTCCCACGTAGCCTGGATGCCGCACGAAGCGGTACGGCCCGCCCGTCTGGACCGTGTGCCCCCGGTCTTGCTGGATGCGCACGACGCTGGAAAAGAACCGGTTGGAAGCCATCGCCCAGGCGAACAACACGTCACCCAGCGCGACGGCGACGAACGCGGCGATCTGTACTGCCCCGGCCAGGCGCGGCGACCAGCTCCAGCGATCGTCGAACCCGGCCACGATGAGCATCCCTGGACCCAGCAAGCCGATCAGGAGCCCGATTACCTTGTCCCAGCCTTTCGCGTTCTCCTTGACCTGGCTGCGCTCCTTGATCAACTCGACGCTGCCCGGTTTCGACAGCATCAACACGGCGTTCAAGGCGATAAAGGCCAGGTACAGCCCGAGGTAGGCCCACCCTTCGATCCAATTCAGCCGCCACGCCGCGCCGAACAGCGCCACCGCCTGGATCAGGACGAGAAAGCCGATTTGGATGAGACGTTTGACAATAGGGTTCACGTTGCCCCCCTGATTGATTTGGGTGCGACCAAAATCAGTTGGTCGGAGTCCTCAACTTGTTGAGGCACACTTGCGCCGAACAAGTTCGGCAGTCCAGCAGAGAATGGAATCAACCGGATTTGGTCACACCCGATTGATTTGTATGACGACAGCTTTGCGACTTGTTACCTGCGACCTGATTATTCGTATCGCAATGCTTCCACCGGCTGCAAGTTTGCCGCGCGCCAAGCCGGATAGAGGCCGCCCGCCACACCCGCGATCATGGCTACCACGACCGCCTGCACGAATAGCCGGGGCGTATAGAGCGGCCCGATCGCTCCCCCCCATACCCCGGCCATGCCGATCAACCCGCCCAATCCCAATCCTATCGGAATACCACACACGCCGCCCACCGTTCCCAAAAGCAGCGACTCTTTCAGAATCATCCCCAGTACTCGCCGCCGCCGCCAGCCGAGACTGCGCAGCACGCCGATCTCGCGCGTCCGCTCCAGGACGCTCATCAACATCGTGTTCAACATCCCGATCGCGCCGACGATCACGGCCAGCAAAGAAATCTGATCCGCCATCTCTTGCATCACGCGAAAGTCGCTCGTGCTTTCGCCGAGTTCGGAGGTGAGGGAGAAATCTATGCCCGGAAACCTGGCCTCCAGGCCATCCCGCACCGCCTCGACCTGCCCTGGGTCGCGCAGGCTGATGAGGTAGAACTGCACCTGGCGCGGCTTGCCAGTGAGAACCTGCGCGTCGCGCAGGTCAATGGTCACCCCGGCGTCTTCAAAGGCCTGGCCCGTCTCGTAGAGACCGACCACACGAAAGCTGCTCTCCAACATGCGGAATGTGTCGCCCACCTTCAACCCAGTCTGCTCGGCCGCCATCCGGCCAACGATGATCTGGCGACGGCCTGTCAGCGGCTGTCCCTCGATGATGCGATAGCGGCGGATGGCAAGCTCTTGGGGATAGTAACCGTACACGATCAGCATGGGCATCTCGGGGGTGCTGAGGCCCGTCCAGAACATGCCGGAAACGGCGTCCACGCCGGGGTGAGCGGCGAGGCGCGTCCCGATCTGTTCGTCAATGGCGCTAAAGTCCATGTCAATGTCCGCCTCGGCGGCGAACAGGTCAGTCTGGCTATCCCTCATCATCACGTTGAATGCTCCCAGCATGCCCTGAGCGACCCCTCCCAAAGCGACGATGGCCGCGATGCTCACACCGATGCTCAACAGAGTGAGCGCTGTGCGCGTGCGCCGCCTCAAGAGGCTGCGCACGGTTGCCCCGCCGCGCAGCCGAGATACGCGCGCACTAGCGCCTCCCTCATACTGTAACGCTTCCACGGGCTGCAGGCGGCTGGCTCTCCAGGCCGGGTACGCCCCGCCCACCAGCCCCAGCACGATCACGGTGATCAAGGCGCGCGCGAAAATGTCTGGGGTCAGTTGACTCCCGAACGCACCCAACAAGGCCCCGGACTCGGTGATCGCCACCAGGGCCAGCACTCCCAGCACGCTGCCCGTCACTCCGCCCACCAGGGCCAGCAAGACGGCCTCGCCCAAGATCATTCCCATCACCTGCCGCTGCCGCCAGCCCAGGCTGCGCAGGACGCCGATCTCGCGCGTGCGCTCAAAGACCGACATAAAGAGCGTGTTGGTCATGCCGATCCCGCCGATGACGACGGCCAGACCAGCCACCGCCATCGCTATCCCATCCAATAATTCGAGCAACTGTTCTTGACCGGTAAATCCCGCTGCGGTCGAGACGGTCAAATCTGGCAAGAGCCGTTCTATCTTGGCTCGCAATTGGTCAACCCGGCCGGGGTCTTTTAATTTGATGTAAAGCATCGAGACGTGGCGAGGCTGCAAAGCCAGCGTCTGCGCCTCTACCAGCGGCACGACGGCGGCGGCATCTTCGAACCCGACCCCTGTCTCGTAAATGCCGACGACGCGGAAGGCGCTGCCTGTGATGCGGAGGGTGTCTCCCACTTGCACATCCAGGCTCTGCGCCGCCCGTCGGCCCAGGATGATGGGCTTGCCGCGCACGCCGCGCGCGCTCGCCAACGACTGCCCCTCGAGAATGCGAAAGTGATCAATCGCAAACCCCTCGGGGTTGTGGCCAAAGATGAAGAGATAGCTCTTGCCGTCAATCAGGGCATTAGAGTAGAGCATGCCGTCAACGTCGGCCACCTCGGGCAGGGCGCGCACTTCGTCGGCCACCGTCTCGTCAAAGCTGCTGACCAACGCGCTCAACCCGCTGGCCTGAGCGAGCACCAGGTCGGCCTGGCTGCCCTGGGTCATCGCAGCAAAGCCGGCTCTTATCCCTTTGGCCACCGCGCCCAACGCGACGATGGTCGCCACGCCGATGGCAATGCCGACCAGCGTCAGGAGGGTGCGTCCTTTGCGGCGGAACAGGTTCTTGAAGATCATCGCCTATCCCAACAAGAGCAAGAAATGTGGAATCCGCCCGTTCAGCCAACCCAGCTCAAGCTTGGAAAACAGCCCTGTTTTTTCCACTCCTTCTACCTGCTGCGAGTCAGCCGGGGGAAGAAGCGCCCAGTATGCTGCATATACCGGCGATACTCCTCACCGAACGATTCGAGCATCATGCGCTCCTCGTGACCGGCTCGCTCAACGATCGCCAGCGAGTAAACCACTGCCAGCAAGCCGATGAGCCAATTAGCCGTGACCAAGGAATTTGCTATCAGGATGGCAAAGAACGACGTATACATCGGATGGCGTATCCGACGATAGATACCTCGGACGACAAGTTCATGCTCCTCCATCGTCTTGAGCGTGGCGGTGAAACTGGCGCCCAGCGTGCGATGAGCCAAGTAACCCAGCCACACGGCGATGACGCCCACCGCAACCCCTACCCAGCGCAGCCAATCAGGCAGCGGTAGGCGCGACCATTCTAGCCACCCTGGGTTGATAATCCACATCAAGGACAGCAGGTTCGCCCCCAGCCCGCTAACGCCCAGCAGCGCCAGGCGCAGCCTGCTCTCGCTCACGTTCCGCAACTCGGACTCTCCCGACGGATTGGCTCGTACGGCCTGCCGGCGGTAGTAGAAACGCGGCGCGATGTACGCAATGCCTTTCACCGCGAGTACAACACGAAACAAAAGCTCGTTATCCATACCACACCCTTGGCAATTTCATCACCACACACCCGGCAGCAGGCGATAGCGCGTCCGCTGCGCATACTCCCTGTAACCGGGCAGTCCTGCTTGCAACATGCGATCCTCCAGCGCCGTTTTCACCACAAAAAGCAGGGCAGCCAGCCCGCCGCTGATGAGCGCCCACGGCGAACCCAACGCCACCGGCACCGCCAGCGAAAAGGTAATCGTCCCAACGTAAAACGGATGGCGCACAAAGCGGTAAGGCCCCGTCGTCGCGACGGCGTGCCCGCGCTCCTTCTGGATGCGGGCATAAACCGCCGCGTGGCGATTGGCTGCCATCGCCCAGGCGACCAACCCCGCGCCGAGCAGACCGAGCGCAAATGCGGCAATTTGAACCGCCGGCGGGATTTCGGGTTTCCATCCAAAGCGCACATCCAACCCGGCCACGACGTAACTGCCCAACAGCGACACCCTGACGACGGCGGAGAGGATCACATCCCAGGTCTGCACCCCCTCCCTGGGCTTGAGTTCGGAGCGTTCCTCCACCAGTTCGGGGTTGCTCAACTCCTGATAGACAGTCATCGCCGTCAGCGCCAGGGCGAACGCCCCGACGTACACCCACGCCATCACCCAATCGAACCGCCACGACGACAGGAACAGCATGGCCGCCAGGGCGGCTACGGCGACGAGCGCCTGCGCTAACCTTTTCAGCAGGCGACCGATGTTCTTGGCGAGCGGTTGATGGGCGACCGGATTAGCGCCCATGATTCACCTCGATAATCTTGGTATCATGCTACCATACCCCCGGCAGCAGCCGGTAGCGCGTCTGCTGCGTGTACGCCTCATAGCCGGGCAGCTCCTCCCTCAGCATCTTGTCCTCCAAGTACGTTCGCACCACGTACAACGCGGCCGATGCGACGGTGGGAATGATCGCCCACACCGAGCCGAGCAAAAAGGGCGTTGCCATTTGAGACAAGATTGCGCCGACATAGCCCGGGTGACGCACGTACCGGTACGGCCCGCCCGCTGCGACCGTGTGGCCGCGTTCTGACTGGATGCGGACTCCCTCCGCAAAGAAAGCGTTCGAGGCCATCGCCCACAGGAACAAGGCGAATCCCAGCGCCATGACGATCAAGCCGCCAACGTGATACGCCCATGGTATTGGCTCTGTCCAATTCCAACGGACATCTAATCCTGCGACCACCCAAGACGCGATCGGAAACACGCCCGCCGCCAGTCCGGCAATCCATCTGTCCCAGGCTTTCATGCCTCTGTCTCGTAGCCCCTTCTCGCGCTCGGCCAATAGCTCTGGGTTGATCGGGCTCAGAATCAAAGGATGGGCAGCCAAAAAGGCAGCGATGATGATCCACAGCGCCCAACCCCAGACCCAGTTCAGCCTGCCTACCGAGAGGAACAGGATGAAGCCGTAGCCTGCAACGCCCAGAACAGCCTGGACGATCCACTTGACGATCTCGCGTCGCGTTTCTGGCGAGACTTGCGGTCTAGTCGTTGTATCGTCGTTCATCTTGATACCTTCTGATCTGCCCATCAGCTTGATCGAGTTGTTAGAAGGCGCGCTCACACCCCGCAGAACATTCAAGAGATAGCGTGTCATTTCTTGCCATGGAGGATGCCAATGGCTCCGGTCATAAACGGCAGTTTCAGCGCCTTGGGAATGAATTCCGAGCCGCTCGTGTTCACAAACGCCACCCTTTCAACGCCCCACCTCTGGATTGTTTCAAGCAAATCATCAACCTCACCGTATATTGCCTTAAAGAGAAACTCGTCTTGAAAGGCAAAGGCTCCCCCTTTTTTGACTACTCGGAGCGCTTCCTTGATGACGGCTCGCTTGTCCTTCGTATCGCTTACTTCGTGAAACACCAAGTTGCTCACCACGGCGTCAAAAACGCCCTCCTCAAAGGGCAAAGCGGAAGCGCTGGCTTTCTGAAATGTGACACGCTCTGTCACGCCTTCAATCGCTGCGTTTCTCTCGCAGACCCTCTGTGAATACTCCCACCTGACTCCCCAATAATCTATGCCGGTAACTTGGGCGCGGGGGTACTTGAGGGCCGCCTGTATCGTGAGGAGGGCATTCCCACACCCAATGTCAAGCACGGTCCCTTCCCCATCCCAATCCAATTGCTCTAGCACCAAGTCTCGGATTCGGGCTTGTATATTCCCTCCTCTGGCGGAGAACAAATACCGCGCATACGCAAAGTAAGCAGACGACACAAGAAAGAACGCCGCGCCGATTGCCAATACCGGCAGCACAAGAGACAGCCCCAGAAAAACAAGCCCCAATCCCCCAGAGACATAGATCAGTTTTCTGGATACCCAATTGCCATAGTCTGGTTTCCCGACCGCCGGTTTATTCATGGTTTCTCTTTTTCAGTTCGCATCTGCAAGTGTTCGCGCTCTTTCGGCCAGGGTTCAGCGCGCAGGTCTAGCGTCGGCAACGTCGCAGGCTCGACGACTTTTCAGGCTTGGAGCAGTCGAAAAGCGCCGAGACTAGCCAGGTCGGGCGCAAGCCCTTGTTGGGCGGCGGCGATTGAGAAAAAGTCTTTCTGCAAGTCCTTACTTGCTCTGCAGACGCCTGAATATCCCTGCCAATAGATTTATCCGTGGCACGCTTTCCATATAGCGCCGGTATGCGTCACCGAATCTAGTGATGTCTTGCTGTTCGCCTTGCAGAATGAACCAATAGACGACGGCGATGTTTGCAGATGAAATCAAAAGTATGAGCCAATGCGGATGGAAGAAAAAGTACGAGAGGAAACATAGCATCGCGCCCAGGTACATTGGATGGCGCACTATTCCATAGACACCCCGCTCAACAAGACCCGCGCCCTGGTTGCGGACAAGCGCAACGATGGAAAGCGCGACCAAGCCAATGCCACAACCCAGGAGTATCCACCCCACATACATGAGAGGACGCAAGAAATCGGGAACATCAAGGGTGAATACCAAATAGATGAACAATGCCATTGAGAGGCCATTGACGATATAGCCCAGCGTTTCCATTGTCCTCTGTTTCATCTCTGCCCGTTCACTCCTCACGTTTAATGTGGCAAAGTATGTGAGCCAGCGATCTTGCCGTACCAAGTGGATAGAGCCGAACCTGCACATCTACCTGCTTTTCCCCTGCTACCAGCCGCGCTCCTTCGTCCAACAGTTCTGTCAGTGTTGGTCTGCATTCCAATCCCCGGATTACCTGCCTTTCCGTCAGTGCGATGACACCCAGCACCTCATCGGGCGGCAAGTCCTTCGGCTTATCACGCAGGTGCGCTTTGTATATCACAATGACGGGCGCCTGCCAGAAAGAAGAGATAGCGTTCACTATCATCTTGTAAGGCAAGCCCAACTCCGGCTTCCGTACTCTCAGGTGCAAAGTCAGCTATCGCCCTGATTATCATCATCGGTTACTCACGACGTCAAAACACTAACCATTCTGCCGTGCCGCCCAACAATTGCTGCGCTGCGTGTAGGCTGGTTTCCGCGCCGACTGGAAGGTCGGCGATGATTGCCTCTCTGGGATTTCAGATGTCGAGATTGGCCTTTGTGCCTTCTGTCCGACATTTAGCGCAATAGCCGCTGAGAAACAGATGCACGTCGGTGACCTGCAACCCTTCTCGTTCGCTCAGGGCACGCACAACTTGCTTGATCTGGGGCGCGTCAAACTCTATCACTCGCCCGCACTTTTGACAGGTAAAGTGATAGTGCGGCTTTTCTGGGACTGTCTCAAAGTGAGCGTGATCCTCTCCCAGCGCGTGATCTTCCACCAGCCCCATCTCTTTCAACACCGCCAGGGTGCGGTAGATCGTTGCCAGGCTGATCTTGGGATCGTTCGCTTTGGCTAAGGAATGTACCGCCTCCGCCTCTAGGTGTCCCGGATTGTCTTGTAGCACCTGCATCACCAGTCGCCGCTGGCGGGTGATCCTTCGACCGCTAGAGTGCAGTGATTCAGTCAGGCTTTTCGATTGAGCCATGCCACGCCTTTCTGATAATAATTATCAATATCATTATATACCCGGCCCCTGGTAACGACAAGTGACAGATGTCACGCGGGGGACAAGTGAGGTGTCATTGCCTGACGGCGTGTGTTTCGACTCAGTTCTTCACTGGAATGGCGATTCGCAAACCCGCGCCCGCCTGGATGAAATCCGCGCCGAAACGCCGCCTTGAACTGCTCGATGGCTCTTTCGCCTGCGCAGTGACTCGGCGCGACCTGGCGCACGCCCAATCGCTTTAGCTCCGCAATCACTGTTTCGACCTCGCGGGCGGTCTTGTCGCCCAGGTGAGAGCCGCCTATCGCCAGGTACACGTCGCCATACGCTTTGGCTTTCTGCGCCATCTCGACAATGCCGGGGTATGCACAGCGCCCCGTGAGACGAAATGATGATTTCAAGCAGCATGCCGCTCTATCACATCGTCGTCAGAGCGGTAAACCTCCCGCCCTTTCACCATCGTCATGTAGACCTTGACTTGGTCATCCATCACAACCAGGTCGGCGTCTTTGCCGGGCTTGAGGCTGCCCTTGCGATCGTCCACGCCAATGACGGCAGCGGGATTCAAGCTTGCCATCTGAACAGCCTCGGCCAGCGAGCAATCGGCGGAACGAACCATGTTGCTTACGCAGGCGTTCATCGGCGCCACGCTGCCGATCAACGTCCCTCCTGCCACATAGGCCCGCTCAGTCTCCTTCACAATAGTGCGCTCGCCATCCGCGTATGTGCCGTTCGGCCTGCCTGCCCAAAGCGTGTTGTCCGTAACCAGGTGTATCCGATCTACACCCTTGCAGCGCAAGAGGACGCCCATCGCCGGAAAAGAAACGTGCTGCCCATCGGCGATCAACTCGGCGTTGATCTCGTCACAGGTCAGGATGGCGCCTACCAGTCCCGGCTGGCGATGGTGCAAAGGAATCATCCCGTTGAAAACGTGGGTAGCGCATCTCAGCCCGGCCCGAACGGCTTCCATCACCTGCTCAAAAGTGGCCGCCGAGTGACCCGCGCAAGGCGCGATGTTCAAGCTGACCATCTCGCGGATCACGTCGAGCGCGCCATCCAACTCGGGGGCAATGCTCATCTTGCGAATCGTGCCCTCTGAGACCTCTACCATCCGGCGCAATTCTTTGACAGACGGACGGCGCAGATTGGCCGCCACCTGCGATCCCCGCACCAGGTCACTGCCGCTGAGATATGGTCCCTCCATGTGAATGCCCAGGATTTCGGCCCCGCCGGCGTCCTGCGTCATCGCCAGCCGGATGATGCGAATGCGCTCCAGGAACATTTCCAGGGTGTACTGAACCGGCAAAAGGCCGGCCAGAGTGGGCAAAACGCCGGTCACGCCGGTGCTCGCGAGTCGCCTGCACAACTTTACCGTCGTCTCCACCTCTTCGCCAAAATAGACTCCATCGCGCCCGTGTGTGTGAGTGTCAATCAAGCCCGGCGCTACTATCTTGTCTGCGGCATCTATGACAACGGCGCCGGCAGGGAGGGGAACCTCCGTCAGGCGGCCTACGGCCACGACTTTTTCGCCTTCAATGAGAACGACACCTGGAGCAATGCACTCCAAAGGAGTCAGCACACGTCCTCCTCGAATAGCTATCAAGTCAACCCCCTCTATTCGCGGCTCGGCAAGCCGGAAAGTGGATGGAACTGCGCGCAATCGCCGCGATGGTGTGATCGTCAATTGCCGCGCCGATATCGTTCAGCGCCAGCAGCGCGGCTCCAACCACTGGCTCGAACTGCGGCTCAACCACCCGGGCGCGCGCAGCGATTGATGAGATGGTCTCTCGGAAAGACTGGAGCACCGGCTCTCCAATTCTAAACACGCCGCCAAAGGGCACAACCGCAAATTCGTCCGTCTCCATCCCCAGGCGCTTGATGACGGCCACGCCCAAGCGCCCCAATTCATACCCTGCTTCTCTCAGAATCTCTGCGGCCTTCCCATCGCCCTGCCGCGCCACTTGCGCCACGACCGGACACAGGCCTGCCACCTCATACCGGGACAACGGCTTTTGTCGCGAGCGCACACGAAAGCGCAGCCCGCCCTCCGTTTTCTCTTCTTTGCCAGAACACTCGCCCGCATCGTGGACGACTCCGACTTGGGCGGCGTTCTCTACTTGCGCCAGCCCTAGAGTTGCTCGCAACACCATGTCCACTACATCAGGCATGCCAAAATGCTCCAGTACGGGTTTTGTCAGCATCGTTTTCTCTATCCGGCCATCGTGGGCTTGTAGAACGGCCATCATAGCCTGGATGCTGATCCAGTAACCGCTGCCTTCGTCTCCCAAAGTGGCGCCCCAGCCGCCAGCACTCGCTTCCCGGCCATCGCCGGCCCATCCTCTAGCCAGAGAGCCTGTGCCCGCATCCACGGTGACGCCGACACGTTCATCCATCCAAAAGCGCGCGGCCCAGCGCGGCGTCTCTCCTTCAGCCGCCCGGGTGACGCGCTTGATGCGGCAAGCTTCCATCGCCTCCTCGATTGCGCCAGGCTCCATCGGCGCGCTGATGCGCAGAGTCTCGACCTGTTCCCCACACAGCCTGGCTTCCATCAGGGCCGTGTGAATCGCGCGCTGCAAGGATTCGATTGCTTCGCGGCGCGGCACATAGTTCGTGTTGACGGGGCCGCCACAACCATAGCCCAGGAGCCTTCCCTGCTCGTCGGCGGCCAGGCAAGCCGTCTTGGAGCCTCCGCCATCCACACCCAACACGTACCGCATCTGTCCTCCTCAGGCGTTCCGCCTACACCGTGCGTTGGGGCGAGTAGATGCCGCCAAACCGGGTGCCTCGTTCCCGGCGCAAGCGGTTCATGTACTGGACGTATTCCTCCGCGCCCTCCAGGTTGAGGGCGAAATAGATGGGCGGCACGATGCCCTTTTCGGCCAGGCGTTCGGCCACCTCGGCCATCAACGCTTGCAGGATCAGGCATCCCATCCAACCCGACGTCGGGCCTACTTTCTGTGGCAGCCTCTCATCTTCCAGGATCGCATCGCCCGGCATCGCCAGGTTGTCTAGCACAACGTCACAATAGTCGCACATTTTCTTGCCCGACGAGTGCCGGGAGGTGACCGCATTCGTGTAGGCCATCGAAGTCACGCCGATCACCTTCAGGCCCGCCTCTTTCGCCGACATAGCCATCTCGATAGGAAAAGGATTCCGCCCTGAGGTAGAAACCAGGATGATCACATCCCCTCCCTCGGCGCCCACCTGGCTAAAGAACTCGCGCCCGGCTCCTTCGGCGCGCTCAAAGAAAGACGTCATGTAAATCGGCCCGATCTCCAGGGACAGCCCGGGAGTGAGCAGGGGATTGACCAGCGCCAGTCCCCCGGCTCGCCAGAAAATGTCTTGCACGGGCAGCGAGGAGTGGGGGCCGCCCCAGGCATACAGCGTGTGCCCATCGGCAACGGCCTGCGCGATCAGCTCGGCAGCTTGCTCTACATTCTCCAATTGCGTCTCACGGAACCGCTGAATCAGTTCCAGTCCCTTGTCAAGATATTTCTTTGCCAACATCATGCAGCCTCCTGTCACAGTTTTTGGATCCAGCGCGCTGAACTCGCGCGCGTTCGACCCTATCTCTCAAAACACGCGCAACCATGCGCGACTGTCATACCCGGTTCATCGGCCACTTTTGCGCGCGCCATCAACCGGCGACAATTGGAATTCAATGACCTTGCCGCCTTTCGCGGCGCTCAACCAGGCAGGCAAAGTGAAATGCCCCCACCGTTTCCGACATGGCTCACTTGACCATCATCTGCGATCCCACACCTGCCCGGATAAAATCCGCGCCGAACGCCGCTTTGAACTGCTCGATGGCCTTTTCACCCGTGCAGTGACTCGGCGCGACCTGGCGCACGCCCAATCGCTTCAACTCTGCGATTAAGGTTTCGATCTCTTGCGCGCTCTTGTCTGCCAGGTGAAAGCCACCCATGACGAGGTACACCTCGCCGTAGGCTTTGGCCCGTTTCACGATCTCGACGATGCCAGGATGCGCGCAGCCAGTGATGACGATCAAGCCCTTGTCTGTTTCGACGATGAGCGACTGCTCAACGATGGCTGTGCCGAGTTCGCCCGTCGTGCGAACGTGATCCGTGATCGTCATCGGCTCGCGCACCTGGACGACGCGGCCGTGTTCGCCCACGCGAGTCTTGAGATTCTCCGCAAACGAACGCGGCGCGTAAACGTCCAGGTGATCATTGACCTTCAGCAGCGCGTCCAGCCCACCGGTATGATCGTCGTGGTTGTGCGAAAGCACCACTGTGTCAATTCGGCGCGGGTCAAAACCCAACGCGGCCAGGTTGTCCATCAACGTCGGCCCATCGCCGCCTGTGTCGAACAATATCGTCGTCTTGCCAGTCTCTACCAGGCAGGCGAATCCCCACGCCGTCTTGAGCCGCGCATCAAAGGGAAGGTTGTTGTAGACAATCGTCAGCGTGATCGGATGGCTCGTTGCTGCTATCATAGGAGTGGCTTTCGACACAGGTGTCGGCGTCCAGGCTAAGGTGGGTGCCGGCACAATCTTGATAGGTGTGGGCATCACAGTTGACTCTATGGGCGCGGGCGTCACACTTTGCAACGGCGACGGCGACAGCAAGGAGTGAACCAAGACAAACGCCGCCAGCAGAATATAGTTATGGACTTGCGGACTTTTCTTTTCGACAAAGTGTTCCAAGCCCACATAGACCGAGAGCGCGCCCGCAACTACCAGGGTATTGGACAGCACCATAGACATCCAATCCGGGACGCTGCCGCGCAAGATAATCAGCAATGTCGCCGCCGCCTGAAAAGAAAAATCAAGCACCCAAAAGGATATGCCCGCAAAGCGTTTCCGGTTCTGCTGCCACAGAACCACCGTGACCAACGCGCATACGACATCCGTGACCAGATGACTAAAGATGACTGTTCGCATGTCAAGGAAATTCATACAACACCTTAGCGGTTAGTATCACGAATCTTGTGTAAATTCGTTCCGCCCGCAGTTGCACTGCGGGCGAACCGACAATTTACACACAACTCGGCAGACTGCCCCTCAGCGGTCAGCACATTTCTTCATTCGGTGGCAGCTTGACCACCGTCAGCCAGAAATCCTCGATGGACTGGATCACCCGCATGAATTGCGCCAGGTCTACCGGCTTGGTCACGTAGCAGTTGGCGTGCAGCTCGTAGCTTTCGAGAATGTCCTGTTTGGCCTGCGAGGTGGTCAGGATCACCACGGGAATGCGGCGCAAGTCGGCATCCTGCTTGATTTCGTTCAACGCCTCGCGCCCGTCCATGCGGGGCAAGTTCAGGTCGAGCAGAACGCACACTTTCGACTCTGCTTCGGCCAAGGCCTGTTGCCGCATGACCGAGTTCACCAGAAAGACGACCGGCATCGCGGCTGCAATGAACGCCAAGCCGAAAGCAAGATTGAGATACGTGTTAATCTTGACGTGCGCGAGTTTCTTTAGCACGTGTGATTCCTCCGGGACATTGACCCCGATTTTGCCCATGCTTTGGCATCGCCAGAAGTTAAATTGTACCACCGTTTCCGTCGGCGCGCCCTGCCCGTCCCCGCCCGGCGTTGGGGGTCACGCAATGCAGCGGGCGCTCGCCGCGCAGCCATCGCTCGACGTCGGCCACGATCATTTCCGAATGATGCCGCACCACGTCGCCCGCCGCCCCGCCGATGTGCGGCGTCAGGATGACGTTGGGCAGCGCCAGCCACGGGCTGTTGGGCGGCAGCGGCTCGACCCGGTGCACGTCCAGTCCGGCGCCCGCGATGCGCCTCTCCCGCAGCGCCGCGATGAGGGCCGCTTCGTCCACAATCGCCGCGCGCGCCGTGTTGACCAGGAACGCCGCCGGCCTCATCCGCGCCAACTCTCGCGCGCCGATCATGCCCGTCGTCTCGTCGTTGAGCGGGCAGTGCAGGCTCACGAAATCCGATTGCGCCAGCAACTCGTCCAGCGACACAAATTCTGGAATGACGAATTCTCGATCGGCGTAGGGATCATAAACCGCGATGCGCATGCCGAAAGCCGCCAGCCGCTTGGCAACCTCGCGTCCCACCGCGCCCAACCCGACGAGGCCCGCCGTCTTGCCCGCCAGTTCCACACCCTGCCATTGTGTGAGGTTATCCACGGCGCTCTGCCATTGACCGGCATGGATCATTGCATCGGCAACCGGGATGCGCCGCGCCAGCGCCAGCATCAGCCCGACCGTCAGTTCGGCCACAGCCACGGCGTTGCGTCCGGGCGTGTTGACGACGAGCACGCCGCGTTGCGTCGCCGCGTCCACATCCACGTGCTGACCAATCTCGCCCCGGCACACGCCGACGAATTTCAAGTTCGGCGCAGCGTCGAACGTCTCCTCAAAGACAAAATCAGCTTCGGTGATGAGCACGTCAAAACCGCAGGCAGCCAAGCGCGCGCCCAACTCTTCCGGGTCGGCCAACGCGCCCGTGTCCAGCCACGATTCATACACCACCTCGCCATGCTCACGCAGGCGGGCCAGTGAATCGGGATGGAAGGGAGCCAGGATCAGAGCTTTCATGTGTCATTCTATACTGCCGCACGCCAAAATTTCCGTTTGCGGCTGTAGGGCAAGTTGGCAACTTGCTCTACGCACTAAAATTTCCGTTTGCGGCTGTAGGGCAAGTTGGCAACTTGCCTTACGCACTAAAATTTCCGCTTGCGGCTGTAGGGCAAGTTGGCAACTTGCCCTACGCACTGGAAAATTCAGTCTGCGCCCGATATAGCTACTTTATAATTTCCACCGCTCGGCGGTCGCCTCGATCTCTTGCCGCAAATCATCAAACTCGACCGTCGAAAAGTGCCCCTCCGGGCGCAGATGGCCCATGTCCAGCGGCAGCCATCCGTCCCAGGAATAGGCCAATTGCGGAAAGGCCGCCCGCCCCAGGCTCCGCACAGCCGTCACGCCGCACGCGCCCGCCGCCTGCGCAAATTCCAGGACTCGATCCTGAGCCAGCGCCACGCTGACCGACTGCAAGTTGGCCGCCGGGATCCAGCGCAAAAAGCCGGGCGCGTCCAGCGCGTCCTTCACCGGGCAGACGATGATCACGCGCCCCGCGCAAGCATTGACCGCTCGACGCAGCGTCTCGGCGTTCCACGCTCGCGCGTCAACGATCACCGCAAAGTCGTCGTCGTAAGTCGAATACACGCGCACCCGGCTTGCGCTGGCGAGCGCCGCGTACGCATCGAATGCTCGATGGATGAACCGGCGCGGCGTGGTCCCGCGCGGAAGCGACGCCGAAAGCGCGCGCAACTCATGGACCAGCGCCTGCGCATACCCTTCGGCATCGCCCTCGACGAAATGCGCGCGCGGCGAAAGACAACCATTTTGATCCCAGAGCGCCGAATCCAACGCGGCCAGACGGGGGATGGTTGATTCCGGCCGGCCGGTTTCAGACGGCTGAGTTTGGACGACCGCAAAACTGGCCTTGTGGCCGTGGCGATGAAAGCGCAGCTTGGGCGCGGCCCGCGCGCGTGTCGCATCCAGCACGGCGATGGTGTCGTCGCCCGCAGCGGCGATCATCAAACCGGCGCGACGCATCAACTCACCTTGCACCGCCGCGTCTTGGTCCCAGATCAACACGGCCAGGCCGGCCACCAGCGCCGGGTCTATCGCCTCGACGACCGACAGCACCCACGGCGCGAATAGCGGCTCGTGGCGGCTGTTGCGCACCAAAACCGTGGGCACGGGCGTCTTGTCGCCCGCAGCGCAATTAGCCAGCCCGCCCAGCAACGCAATGACGAGCGCCGTGCCCGGCACATTGCCGGCGGCAAAGCCTAGCGCCAGGTCAATCGGCGGCGCGGGCCGGCAGAGGGGCGATCCGCTCGCCAGCCTGGACGTGGCGCGATCCAGCGCGCGTTGCGGGAAAAAACGCACCCGGCCCGGCAGACCCGGCATCTGCTCCCAGCGCGTCGCCGCCGACCACGTGGGCCGAAATTCGAGCGCGGCCGCCAGCGAGGATGGTTTGATCAGGTCGCCTTGCCCCAAAGCCATCGCCAGCATTTGCGGCGAATAGCCTGTGCAAGTCGAAAGCGTCGGCAGCATGGCCGGCGATTGTTCGGCCAACCGGGTCAGGGCAACGTCGAGCACGGCTTGCCAGCGGGCCAGCACCTCGCGTCCGCCCACCGTGCGCGCCTGCTGCAGGCCATCCAGCAAAACATTCCACTGCGCCGGGGCCAGCCTGGGCCAACGCACCGCCACCGCATCGGGAGTGTCTTGCGTCGTCAACGCGCCACCCTTCAACCACAGCGTCTCCCACGTCGCGCCAGTCAATACACGCTCACGCAATGCCGTGGGCAACCAGTATCCGTCAAACACATCCACCGCCATTCGAGATTTTATATTTGCGCCGCGCAGCCCGCTTCTTCCATCAAGTCAACACGCTGCCAGGGCGGAATGTGATAGTTGCCGCGCGGACATTCAAAGGCGGCCCAGTTGGCCTCGGCCATGCCATACACGTCGGACACCGGCGCATCGCCAAACGCGGCGCGCAGGTCGGCCCGAATCTGCGCCGGCGTGAATGGGTACTGCTCCTTCATCCCGCCGCCGGTGGCGACCCGGCTGCCGGGCGGCAGTCGCACCGACCCCTGGCGCGCCACCGCGTGGAGTTGCACCAGTCCCCCCAGAAGCATCAACGGCCGGCCTGCGCCCGCACATTCGCGCAGACGAGCCAGCGTAGCCGCCACGTAGCGCGGTGTGGCCTGGCGCTCGTTCGCCCACGCCATGAACGGACTGAGCACGCGCTGCTCGATCCAGCCTTCCAAGCCGGGACGGAACGTGCGCCCGGCGCGGATGCGGATCAGGTCGGGCGTGGCTGAAAACGGCATGGTGTAATACACCTGGCCCGTGGCGGCCCAATCGAGCTGGCGCGTGCCCAAGCGCGCCGAGCGCGCCATCGCCACCCGCGTATTTTCCGGCATCACAAAGATCATGGCCGTGCCGTGCGAAATGCCCCACGCGCGATGAATGCCGGCAAAGAACGCATCCACCGCCAGCCCGACCGTGGCTGCGTTGCGCGCCACGATGCTGGCCCGGCCCGACGTGCCGCTGGACGTGACGATCTCTAGTCCCAGGTCGGCATAGATACGCTCGACATCGCACAACAACGCTTCCAACGTGCGATAGCGTCGTCGGAAGGCCGGCCACCGGTCACGCGGCAGTGAGACAGACAGTTGATCGCCGAGCCAGCGCAAAAAGCCCTGCGGGTCGTCTTGCGGAAACGGGCCGATATGCTCGATGTAGCTTTTAAAGGCCAGCGCGGCCGGGCGCAACAGACGCGCCAGGCCGCAAGATTCGAGGTTCGGCCCCACCCCGCGCGCCGTCACCGCTTGCCGATAGGCGGCGTTGCACTCAAAATGATAGTGGTGTTGCGCATCAATCGCCTCCAGCAAGACCAGAGTGCGCTGCGCGGCCGGCAGTGAGAACAAGTCTGTTAATCGTTTATCGCTCATGGCACACAAGTCGCAGGTCGCAGGTTACATCACGCCTCACGCCTCACTTTACTCCAAACACTCTTCGATGCAATCCCGTTCGCGTCCACAGGAGCGAAATCGCCGCCGCCGTGAAATTGCCCGTATCGCGCCAGGTGTGCGCCGCGCGGCGCAGCGCCACCGGCCACCGCGCGATGTCTTGCGTGGCCGCCGCCAGCCCCGCTTCGGCCTGTTGGGGTGACATGGCTTCGGGGATGAATGTGGCGCGAGTCAGGTCGAACGACGCATAGTCGCCCGGAAAATCCGTCAACAGCAAGCGCCCTTCGCGCGCCAGCCGGTCGAACACGTCCGTCCCCGGCGTGGGAATGAGCAAGCCAAAGTGCGCCAGGTCCACGCCCGCGTCGAGCACAAAGCGCGCCGTCCGATCAAAAATGTCCAGCCCGTCGCCATCGCTGCCAAAGATAAATGTCGCCGCCACCATCAACCCGTGCGCGTGCAGGCGCGCAATCTGGTCTCGATAGTGCTCCACGCCCACGCGCAAGTTGACGCCCTTGCGCATCGTCTTGAGCGTTGCCTCGCTCACCGACTCGAGGCCGACGAGCACCGCAAAGCATCCGCTGGCCTTGAGCGCGTCGAGCAACTCGTCGTCGTTCGCAATATCCAGCGAGGCCTGCACCGCGTGTCGCCGCTGCACGCTTCGCGCGCTCGCGGCCATCCCGCGAAAGAGCGAAAGCGCGTGGTCGCGGTCAGCCATGATGTTGTCGTCGGTGAACAGCGTGATCGGCGCGCGCGGGACGTGCGGCAACTCGGCCAGCACGTCCTCGACCCGGCGCGCGCGGAACCGTCCCGCCTCAAACTTCCAGATGGCGCAAAACTCGCAGCGAAAGTGGCACCCCCGCGAAGCCGAAACCAGCGCCACGCGATAGCCATGCCGGTACAGGTCGCGCCGGGGCAATGGCAAGTTCTGTAAATCAGCCGTGCCGCCCTCGTAACGGCTCGCCAGTTTTCCGTTTACAAAATCGGCGACGAGCTGCGGCCACGCGCCTTCGGCTTCGCCGCGCACTACCGCGTCCACGTAACGCGCCGCTTCGTCCGGGCAGAGCGTCGCGTGCATTCCGCCCATCACCACCGGCACGCCGCGCGCGCGCCAGTCCGCCGCAATCTGGTACGCGCGCGGCGTGGTGGGCGTCAGGCTGGTGAGGCCCACCAAGTCGGGCTGAAAGTCGCGCGGAATCTCTTCGACTACTTCATCGGCAATACGAATGTCCCAGTCCGGCGGCGTGAGCGCCGCCACATAAGCCAACCCCAACGGCTCCATCGTCGCCAACCCGGCCACGCTCAAGCGTTTGCGCCCGGACTGGGTGAGAGCCGGATTGATCAGCAGTAATTTGTGCGTGATGCTTTGCTCCTCATGCCGCTATTGGGCCGCTATAGAGTATTGCCCTACAACAATTGCGCTGTCCGCGAGATTTTTGTCGCACTTTTCTCTTCCGTCCGCTTGCGCGTAACGCGAATGAACGCGAATTCCTAGAATTCCTAGTAACTGCTCAGCCATCGAATTCATTCGCGGCGGTTGCGGCGACGCCTGAGCAGTTACAATTCCTAAAAGATTAGCTCAGATTCGGCGATGCTGCATCGCATAATTCGCGGACAAAAAATCTGGGTGAGGCCGGAGGCCGCGCTATGGATAGCGGCCTTACATATCGCGTATCGCCTATCGTCCGCCACAGCGAACAACCATCCACAATCTAAAATCGAAAATCCGCAATCCCAAATCTAAAACCCTACAGCGGGTTCCACACGAACCCCGCTCGCGGCGTGGACAGGGACTGGATAATGTTGCCGGCCGAGTCTCTGATATGGACACGCCACTCGATCCGGCCCGCGCAGGCTTTGTATTTTCCAGGCGACACAGCCGCAATGTCCGTCGTCCACACGTGATCCGTCAGCGGTGGACTATATTGAAGACCGTTTGGGCCATAGTCTGATTCCGCTACACACTCACCTTTCTTTTCGGCCTGGATGGGAATGACCTGAACCACGAACGTCTCACCGGGCTGCAGCGCCCCACCCGTCCACTTGAACGTGACGACCGAAGACTTGAGCTGAGCGCCGAGGGAAGGCGATTGCAGCGTCACTGTCCGAGGCTCGTTGGCAGCGCCCGGCGTCTGCGCCGCTGGCGTCGCGCCAGTGGACCGCGTCGCGCCGGCCACCGGAGTGGGCACGTTATCACCCCGCCAGACCGAGAGGTCATCAATGTAAATCGTGCCGCTGCCCGAGTAAGCGTCCGTACTGTCGTCCAGCACCAGCGCATAGAACTTTATCGGGTAATCCACCTGGCCGTTATTCGGTCCGCTGATGTGCGTCCACGGCCACGCCTGACCGGTCGCAATGGTTCCCACCATCTGCTTCCAGCCGGCGCCGCCCACGCGGCCCAGCGGCGCTTGCCACACCTGGCCGCCATTGTCCTTGATCCATGCGTTCAGGAAATGGCCTGACCCATCGCCGTACACCCACGCGCCGATGGCATTCGGCTGGCCGGAGAGCGATACCTCGTTGATAAAGACAACAAAATCGTTGCCACTGGTGGGAAATTTATAATCCAATCGGGCCGACGATTGACCCGAGTGCGTTTGTTGGGTGGATTGCGCAAGTGTCCCGTTAGCCTGATCGCCGCGCCGCCAGTTCCCCAGCGTCTCAAAATCGAACAGCGTGCCGGGCCGGGTCGTCGCGATGGGGCGCGTCGGGCCGGGCGTCGCAGTCGGGCCGGGGGTGGGACTGGCTGACTTGGGCGTCGGGGTCGCCGGCGGCGCGGACGCCGGTGGCACAGTTGGGCTGCGTGATGGCGTGGCGCTCGCCCGCTTGGGCGTCGAGGTGCCAGTCGGCGTCCAGGTCGAGGTGGAGACTGCGGCCGCCTGCTGTGCCGTCGCCGATACCGTCGCATCGAACGTCGAGCGCAAGCCGCCGCCGATCTTGAGAATTCCGCTCGCCAGCAACAAGACCACGACCACAGCGATCAGCGCCAGAGCGCCCAGCCCGAACAAGATCGGCCAGAGCGCACTCGATGACCTGGACGGCGCAGGAGTGTAGGCCACAACCGGCGGGGGAGTATACGACTGGGTGGGCGCAGGGGCCGCTTGAGCAGGCGCATAAGCCTGAACAGGCGCCGTGGCACAGACCGGCGCTGCCGGAGTGGCAACGGCTTGTGAGAGCGCCTGCGCCATCTCCTTGACTTTGGCAAACCGCTCTTGCGGGTTCTTGGCGAGCGCGCGCATCACCACGGCTTCCACTTGCGGCGTGACGAATGCCGTCAACTGGGAAGGCGGAGTCGGCGGCTTGTTCAGGTGCGCGAAAAGAATGGCCGTGGTCGTCTCGCCCCCGAACGGCACATAGCCGGTGAGCATCTGGTACAGCACGATGCCTAACGAGTACAGATCAGACCGCTGATCCACAGGCCGCCCGTCAATCTGTTCCGGCGACATGTACTCGGGTGTGCCAATCATGGCATTGGTGCTGGTGAGGCCCGCGCCGGACAGCGCCTTGACGATCCCAAAGTCCACCAGCGTCACGTGGTCGTCGGAGCCGACAAAGATGTTGGCCGGTTTGATGTCGCGGTGGATCAGGCCACGCTGATGCGCAAAATCCAGCGCCGAGGCGATCTGATCGAGCAGCTTGACCGTTCGCTGCGGCGAAAGCCCCCCCGTCTGTTGGATGACGTCGGAGAGCGTCTGGCCCTCCAGGTATTCCATGGCGATATAGTGCAGGCTGCCCGCCTGGCCCACATCGTGGATCACCAGGATGTTGGGATGGCGCAACGCCGCCGCCGCCAGCGCCTCTTGCCGAAAGCGGGCCACGAACTGTTTATCTTGCGCCAGGAATTCCGGCAACACCTTGAGCGCCACATAGCGATTGAGCGACGGTTGGTGCGCCTTGTATACCGTCGCCATCCCGCCTTTGCCGGCCAACTCCATGATCTGGTATTGGCCGAGCGTCGTACCGATCAGATTGTCTGCCATATCAACCTCTCGACGGATCGCCTATCGCATATCGCTTATCGCCCATTGCATCACACTTCGAGTCTATTGTCCTGCGCTCATCAGTGGCAAAGCGTTGGAGCGCGTAGGACAAGTTGCCAACTTGTCCCACGAAACACCTTGCTACCCAAGAGCATTGTCCTGAACAGCTTGGCTGGATAACTGATTGACTGAGTAACTGATTGACTGATTGACCAAGTAACCGATTGACTGATTGACCTACTGAATCTTGCTCACCACAAAATTGTCAAAGTTGAGGACGACGCCACCGCCGCTGTCCTTGTACGCGGTAGCAGCCAACCCCACGCCGCCGCCCTCAAAATCGGCGTCTTGCACCTGCGCGACCTGCGTGCCATTGACCACCAGCGTCAGCACGCCCACGTCGCAAATCGCCCGGATGTGATTGGCAACGCCCTTGCCCTTCTTGACGGCCAACGACGAGTGCATCTTGCCGTCGCCGCTGAGGGTCGTGAGCCCACTGCCGCCGGATTCCTTCTGAATCCCGGCATAGCCATCGCTGCTGATGGAAAGGTAATAAAAATTGTCGTCGTCCTGGTGATGGCAGATGATGCCCAAGTCATTGTCTGTTGGCCCGTCCGTCAGCGTGGCATCCACGTCAATCACAACGCCGCCGTCAAACGTCTTGTCGGCCACGGTGCCCCAACCGGTGTAACCGGCGCTTTTGACGGTGATGACATATTTGCCATCCTTGTAAGCTTTGGCGGTGTTGTCGGTCTCCTTGACGCTCCAGCCGCTACCGGGGTCGCTAAAATCATCTTTGAACAACACCGCGCCAACGCCCCATTCGGCCTGGGCCTTTTCGGCGGTGAGGATCGTCATCCGGCTAAAGGCCACTTGCGCCGAGGCAGTGTTTTTGTCTGTCCCGGCATAGACACCCACCTTGCCGCCGCCAGTGATCGAATCATCCGAGACAGTCTTGACCAACGAGCCGTTGACGTAGAGCGAAATCGTCGCGCCCTGCGCCAGCACACGCAGCGTGTTCTTGCCGTTCGGCTTGATGGCTTGCGAGGCCGTCGCGCTGATCGGGTCCGGGTCGGCCCACTTGCCCTCAACGCGCTTTTGCAAGAAATACTTGCCGCTCGTGTTCACGCCAAAAACATAATAGCTGCGGGTGTCGCCGCTGCCGGTGATGCGAAAGATGATGCCATACTCGGCATAGCCGCTGCTTGTGGGTTGCGCCTCGATTTCCACGCCAAAGTTATCGTACGTGCCGTCCGGCGTGTCCCAGCCCAGCCACTGCGTCTTTTTGACCGAAATGGTGAGCTTGTTGGCCGACCAGGTATAGTCTACATTGTCGCCCGCTTCAAACGACCAGCCTTTATCCTCGGACGCCTTTTGCGAACTAAAGTTATCGGTAAACAGCACGCTGCCGGAAGATACCGACGCGGGCGTCGCCGTGGCGCGCGCAACAGACTTGGTGGCTGTCGGCGCGAGGGCGGAGCGCGTAGCAGGCTGCGAGGCGCTCGTCGCCGTGGCGCGCGCAACAGACTTGGTCGGCGTGGGCGTGCCAGCCGACTTGCCGATCACGTACAGTCCGACAAAGCCCAGGACGCAAACCAGCGCCACAGCCGCCAAGCCCATCCCGCCCCACAGCAACCAGTTCGCCCCCCCACCCGATTTGCCCGGAGGCGGCGTGTACGCCGGAGGTGGCGTGTAAGGCGGCTGCCCATACACCGGTTGAGAAGTGGGCGGCGGCGTCCCTGGCGCGTAAACCGGAGGCGGCGTTGGCGTGGGGCGGCCCGGCACGACTGTTGGCGGAATGTAGGCCGGGGACTGCGCAAGCGCGCCCGAAGCGGCTTGAGCCAACGCCTGGGCCAACTCGCCCGCCGAGGCGAACCGATCTTGTGGGCGCTTGGCCAGCGAGCGCATGACCACGGATTCCACCGCAGGTGGAATCGCCGCGTTAAGCTGCCGGGGCAGCATCGGCGTCTGCATCACGTGCGCCAGCAAGATGGCCGTGGGCGTTTCGGCGGCAAACGGCACGCGCCCGGTCAACAACTGGTACAGCATCACGCCCAGCGAGTAAATGTCCGAGCGCTGATCAATCTGCTTGCCTTCGGCTTGCTCGGGCGACATGTATTCCGGCGTGCCGACCATCGTGCCGGTACGCGTCATCTGCGCCCCGCCCTGCAACGCCTTGGCGATGCCAAAGTCCATCAGCGTCACGTGGTCGTCCGCGTCAACAAAAACGTTCGACGGCTTGATGTCGCGGTGAACCAGCCCGCGCTGATGCGCAAAGTCCAGCGCCGAAGCCAGTTGGCTCATCGTGTTGACGGTGCGCTGCAGCGGCAGCGGCCCGCGCAGTTCCGCGATCACCTGCGAAAGCGTGTGCCCTTCCAGGTACTCGGCGGCGATGTAATGCGTGTTGCCCTCCAGGCCCACGTCGTAAATGACCATGATGTTGGAATGGCGCAATGCAGCCGCCGCGCGCGCTTCGTGCTCAAAGCGCAGCACGAACTGGTCGTCTTGCGCCAGGTAATCCGGCAGCACCTTGAGCGCCACGTAACGATTCAGCGAAGGCTGGAATGCCTTGTACACCACCGCCATCCCGCCCTTGCCGGCCAGTTCCAGAATTTGGTATTGCCCCAACGTCTTGCCAATCAAGTTATCCATCCGTCTCCCCCATTATTGCGCGTGTTCCGTATGACGTGTTGCGTGTTCCGTATTGCGTGTTGCGTATTCCGTTTGCAGAGTGTTGCGACAAACCGCTCAACCGCCATTCGTCATTCGACACTCGGGGCTTTCTCATAAAAACCGTTTTGCCCAGCCCAGCGGTTGAAACCGCGCCTAAAGAGCCTTCGGCTGGCCGTCGGCCTACGCCGACATGACATTGCGTCCGCGCAGGTGGACGCCTGGCCGCAGGCCCAACAGGAGCGATTTCAATCGCCAGCCAGTTTTTATGAGAAAGCCGTCATTCGTCACACCACGTCTTTGCGCTTTTGGAACACAATCACCAACACCAAAACCACCACCATGATACCACTCATCGCCAACCAACGCTCCATCAGCCCGCCCTTGAAGGTCCGGCCATAGTTGTCCCAAATCGCCTTGATCTTGCCCTCCGCCATCGCAATCGCTTTGCCGCGTTTCTTTTCCCACTCGGTGCGCTGATCGCCATAGGCGCGCATCCAGTCTTTGAATTCCGCGCCCTGCTTTTCGCGCGCCTTGGAATAGTCCAGCATTTGCTTTTCGCGCGCTTTGCCGTAATCCGTCTGCTGTTTTTTGACCAGATCGCCATAGTCGCGCTGCTGCTGTTCGACCTTTTGGCGATACGCATTCTGGTCGCCCATCAAGCCCGGCTGTGGAGGCGGCGTGGGCGAAGGCGGCGGCGTGGGCGAAGGCGGCATGGTGGGAGTGGGATACGGCGTCGGCTCCAGCGGCTCGGATGGCTCCGCCTCGGACAGGACGCGGCGCGTGTCTTCGTCGTAGGCGCTGAGGAGGCCGGGGAAGTGGCACGTCTCGAACATCCCGGCGCCAAGACACTGGCAGCCTCCCCGCTGTTTTTGATCTTCGGTCAGGTTGTCGCGATCTTTGGCCGGCAGATCGCGCCAACAAGGATCGTTCGCCACGTCGCGCCCCATGCCGGTCACGTTGACCAACGCCTCGAATCCCCAGCGCGTGGACATGGCCACGCTAATGATCTCGCCGCCGGGGATGATGTCAAGCGACAAGAGCGCGCCGGAAAAGAGGAACTGCGGCACCAGCACGACGATGACCAGCAGCAGCGCCACGTTCTGATTCGGCGCGGCGGCGGAGATGAGCAAGCCCGTCAGGTAACCGCCGAGCGTGCCCATCACCAGCGTAAAGAAGAACGCGCCCAGCCCCACAGCGCCCAGCGGCGGACGAACGAACAACAACTTGAACGCCATGAACACGGTCCCCTGGTAAAGCGCCAGGATCACGCCGATCCAAATCTTGGACAGGATGTACGATGTGATCTTGAGATTGACCGCTCGCTCGCGCTTGTATACGTCCTGCTCTTTGACGATCTCGCGCACGGACGACATTGCGCCGACGAGGATGGTGATGAGCGCCGCCATGAACAACATCGTGATGGCCTTGCCGGCATCGCCGTCGGTGGGGTCGAACAACTTGCTGCCCCAGATGAAATCCATCAAGCCAATCGCCGGAGCCAGCGCCAGCATCAACACCAGGCTGGCCTTGTCCTGCGCCATGATGGACAGGTTGCGCGCGGACAAAATCAAAAACTGGCGCAGCGTGCCGGCTCGCCGACGCGCCTGGCTGGCCTGGCGTTGCAGCAGCGCCGGTTGCCCGCCCGCCGGCATAGCGGCCTGGCGATCGCGCAGCCGCTCGACGACGTTGGCCTGGTACTGGCGCGACTGCAAGTAGCGCGTGTTCCAATCCGTGGGCTTGCCGCGACTCTCGTCGCTCAGGATGCGGTAAATGTCGTCGAACTCGATGTCTTGGCGCTGCCGCTCCTGCGGCGTGCGATACTGATCGAAATACGGCAGCGACTCTTCCGGCGGGCCGTAAAACGCCACATAGCCGCCGCGCGCCAAAAAGATCACCTTGTCGCACATCATCACGTTCTTGGTGGCGTGCGTGATGAGCATGATCGTCCGGCCCTGATCGGCCAGCTTGCGCAAGAGCTTCATCATCTCGAATTCGGTGCCGGGGTCCAGCCCCGAAGTCGGCTCGTCGAGAAAGAACAGGCGCGGCTTGGTGAGCAGTTCCACGCCGATGCTCACGCGCTTGAGCTGCCCGCCGGAAAGTTTCTGGATGGGCAGGTCTTTGCGCTCGGTCAGGTCGAGGTCTTGCAAGACCTGCATTATCCGCTTGTGGCGGTCCGCCGCGCTCGTGTCCGCCGGCATCCGCAACTGTGCCGCATAGTCCAACGCCTTGTAGACCGTCAGCTCGGCGTGGACGATGTCTTTTTGCGGGACGTAGCCCATGTCGTTGCGGAACAAATCAAAGTTGCGGTACAGGTCAATGTTGTTGACAAACACCGCGCCGTGCGTGGCCGGGCGAAAGCCGTTGATGGCGTCCATCAGTGTGGACTTGCCGCTCCCGCTCATGCCGACCAGCGCGACAAATTCTTGCGACAGGATCGAAAGCGAAATGTCTTGCAGCAGGTTCTTGTCTTTGGACACCCACTTGTTCAGCCGCGTCACGTCCAGCCGCAGCCCTTCTTCGCCAAACTGCTGGATGCCGTCCTCGCGCAGCGATAGCTTCATCGAGCCGATGCGGATCTCGTCGCCTTCCTTCAACCATGCTTCGCGCTCAATGCGCTTGCCGTTGACGAACACGCCATTGGAACTCTTCAAGTCGCGGAGGCGGTAGCGCGTGCCCATTCGCTCGATGAGGGCATGGTGGCGGCTCACCAGCGGGTGATCCAGGACGATACGGTTATCCGACGCGCGGCCAATAGAGATGGCCTCTATGCCTTTGAGGTTGAGAAAGCCTGCCATGCTCTCACCGGCTGCGGCTGCGCCTTTCGCCGGCGCAGCCGCAGGCACAGGCTGGGCGGCCGGCGCGGGCTTTGCTTCGGCCGGCAAGAAACCGAGGCAGGCGCGGAACTGCAACGCCACGTCGTTCCCGCCGATGGTGATCACGTCGCCATCGGATAGCAATCGCTGCGGGACGCGCAAGCCGTTGAACGTCAGGCCGTTGGCGCTGCCCTGGTCAATGATGGTGAACGCCCCACCCGCCTGCGTAACCTGCGCATGATGCCGGCTGGCCTGCGGATGGTCGAGGACAAGGTCGTTATCGGACGCGCGGCCAATTTTGATCACCGGCTTGGCGAGCGGGAGTTTGGTGAGCTTGCCCGCGACCATGGCTGCCAGGCCCGGCTGAGGCTGCACGGCGATGCGCACGCGCTCGGCCACAGCCGGCAGTCCGCCCGGCACGAACGCTCGCAGCGCCAGCCGGAACTCGATCAACTCGATCACATCGCCCTGGCGCAGCGGCACGGGCGTCTTGGCCGGGATGCGCTGGCCGTTGACTTGCACGCCGTTGGTCGAGCCGAGGTCCGTCACCACCGCCTGCCCGGAGGGGCCGCTCACTTGGATGCGTAGATGGTGGCTGGAAACCTGCGAGTCTTCCAGGATCACGTCGTTGTCACTGGCGCGCCCGACGTTGAGCGTCGGCGTGGCAAACGGGTGCTCGTCCGTCGCGCCGCTGCGGACGAGTTGGATTTGAAGGATGGCGATAGGAGATGCAGTCAAGGGAAACTCCTTTCACAAGTCGCAGGTCGCAAGTCGCAGATCGCTTATCGCGTATCGCACACAGCAAATGCACTAACGACTCGCTCTGAAAGACAAGCCTGAATCAAGTTGCTTTTTGCGACACGTTGCAGGAACTCTACGGTCGCCAAATTTCGCACTGAGTTTGGCCTTGAACTTGACGGTGAACGTAGCAAATACATCTATGGCTCAGACAGCCTAAGCTGCCGTCCCTGATGGCGCATGAGAAATGTCCCTCTTTTGTTCCGAACGACCTTGCTTGCTCATTTCTTTTAGCATGTATTGCGCCCAGCCAACGAATTCTTCCAGGCAACCAGAAATCATAGCAGGGTCGTTGCAGATGTCAGGGCTCCGTAAGAATTCGTAAATGGTGATGTACTCACCCTCGCTGACAGTATCAGGATCAGGGAACAGCTTTTCGACAAGCGAGATCTGATCCTTTTGCTCTAGTATGCTGGGAAGGTAGACACGAGTCATAGTCAGCCTCAATAGCCGCATAGCTGGTGTGGGGTAGCAAACAACTTTACCACAGTGTGTGAAGGCCGCGCCTGCACGACCGGTATGGGGTCAATATCCGCGCCGATGACATTTGCGCCAAGTCGAATCGCTTCGTGGAGAGTCGTGCCGCCTCCCATCATCGGGTCAAGCACGATCTTGCCCTCCAGTCCACCGGGCGCATAATAGTCCTGCCGCTCAGGGTCCGGCACGAACTGTTTCAGGATAGCGCGGAACGTAGAACCGCAGCGCCGCGCCCACCATTTGTGCAGATAAGTATTGGGACGAAAGAGATGCTTATTGAATGCTTCCTGTTTAGCTAACTCATTCGTCAGCGCTTCGGGAAAGTATTCGTCAATAGCAAGACTGACCGCTGCTTGAGGCGCGCGGTCAAGTTCATCGAACGCTAGTTGACGTGACGTTTGGAGCTGACGAATCATGGCGAGTTGACTCTCGGATTATTTGAACTGGCCGACATTATATCGCATATCGCGGGTTGCATATCGCTTATCGCGCGTGACTAGACCCATCTCAACACCGCCCCGAACAGAACGAGGCTGATGATGTCCACCGCAAAGATCGTTCCGACCGTCGTTACTTTTTTCTTGACGCTGTCCATGTCGAACACCCAGAAGGACACCAAGAAGAAAGGCAAGTACCCCAACAAAAAGATGAGCCACGGCGCGCGAACGCTCCACCACGCATACTCCCACGTGAGCGCGCCGACCGAGTTGAGCAAGACCTCCACAAAGACGCAAAACACGGAACCGGCGAGGGCAAAGAACAGCCGGTTCGGCAGCCCCAAGACCCTCACCTTCTTGTCGGCGGGCAGCATTTTGGAAAACGTGATGCCCGCGACGGCGAACATGAAGCAAATTTCAATGTTCAGCCCGATCAAGATCAGATAGGCCGTTTTGCCGGGAGCGCCCCACACAGGCGCGTATTGGGTAAAGTGAAACACCAGCCCGTTCCAAATCTCGTTGAACCAGTCCATGCCCCAATAGGCCAATCCGGCAAACACCAAATCCCATCGCTTCCGTTCAATCTCCGTAGCGTAAACGTATACGACCAGGGCAAAGAGCGGGATGACGTACCATTGAAACTGGCTGCCATCTCGCAATATCTTCAAGGCTTGCGCGGCTGATAGAGTTGGCATCATTAGTCTCCGTTGTCTTCTGCCTCTTGCGTCTTGTTACTGACCCGTAAAGTAAAATCGCAAAAACTGCTCGTCCGTCGTCACGCCGAGGAGCGTCACCCCGGCCCCGGCGGTGCGCTCTTGCAACTGCCGATTCGCCGTGGCGTTGATTTGCGTCTCCAGCCCCGGCACAAACATGTTCATCAATCCCGTCACCGGAATCGCGCCGAGCTTGACCTCAGTGATGCGGATGAGCAATCGCCCCTGCGCCACGCCGAACGTCAACCGCCCGGCGACGGTCATCCGGCTCAGCGGCCCATCCACGAGCACGTCGAACGTCGCCCGGTTGCCAGGCTCGATATTCATTCGCCCGCCCACGACAGGCCAGGGCGAAGGAAATCCCTTCGCATTTTGCGCCAGCGTCCGGCTCAGATACGCTTCGTCAATCGCCACATCCAATGTCGCGTTGGATGGAACGACTGAAAGCGCCGGCGCTGATGACGATGTGCCGCCAAGCGACAAGATCACCGCCGTCCCGGCGCAGCACAAAAACATTCCGGCCAACAGGCCGATGAGCAATCCCAGCCAGCGATTGATGTTCATGGGCCGGTCCACCTGGCGCGGACAAGCATCCGGCGGTCGTCCGTCGTCACGTCCATGATGTAAGCGTCGCTGCCCAGCCCGGCGGCGAGTTCCTTGTTGATCATCTGGCTGGCCTGATCGCCCATCCCCTCAAAGACCCCTTGCAGCGCCGCCGACACGGCCTGGTTGCCGGCCACCTGCACCTCACTCACCTCCACGCGCAAGCGGCCATTCTGAGCCGCCAGCCGCATCGCCAGCGAAAACGGCGCAGACAACTTTTGGCCCAACAGCGTCCCCTCTACCCGCCCCTGGATGGCGATGACGCCGCCCGCTTGCAGCTTGACCGTCACATCTTTTAGCGCATCGCCGGGCACGGAGCGCGCGATCGTCTGCTTGATAAACGCATCTTGAACCGTGATGAGGATGTCGGGCCGCGCCGGATCGGGTTTGACGGCAGGCAAGGCGACGCTCGTGCTCGCCGTCGCCATGACGAGCACAGCCAGCGCCAGCGCCGCCAGCAGCAGCCCACAGCCGCAACCTCCGCAACCGAACCCAATCGGCGCGCGATCCGCACTTTTATAACTCGACTGCATCATTCCTCCTGACGTGAAACGTGGTGCGTGTTGCGTGGTGCGTATTCCGTCACGCATCCCGCATTACGCAACACGTATCACGCATCACGGCTTTGCCGTCGGGATTCCGGTCGGTACGCCCGTTGGCATACTACCACCGGCCGCCATCGTCGCCAGCATCTCGGGCGGCACTTGTTTGGGCAGGAACGGAATCAACTGCTTCTCGTCAATCACTCTCGGCGCGCCATTCAAGCTGCCATCAGGATTGAACTCTTGCGCCCAGGCGTACCCGCCGTAGCGGAACACCGAGCCGCGCACCCACTCTTGATTGGTCATGACGGCGAACCACGTCCACACCACCTGCTGACCGGGACCGAGCGCCGGTTGCTGATTGGCGCCGCTGCCGTAATCCTTCAACTCTCCGGCGCGCATATTGCCCTTGGCATCGGAAACGATAAAGTAGGGCGCGTACGGCGGGGTGATCTGCGGCAGGCTGATGTTCTGAATCGTCATGTCGCTGCTCATCCGCCGCCCATCGGCCCAACCCTCGTACCGGCCCGGACTCCACGTGACACGGAACGGCACCGCTTGCGGCGTCTTTGCCAACGGAGACTGCGGTGTGCCGCCACCTCCTGTTGATGCGCCCGAAGTGGCAACTGGCGGTTGCGGCGTCAACGTCACAAACGCTTCCACCAACGGTGTGCCCGTCGGGCCACTCGATGGAACGGGCGTGCTCTGCGTGGGGACCGGCGTGGGCTTGGCCGCCATCGTCGCCGCAACCGCGCTGATCGGCGTGCCCGTCGCACCTGTCACTGCCTGCGGGGTGACTCGCCCGCGCAAAAACAGGAATGCGACCACGGCGACGGCGATCAACAACACCAGCACCACGATCCCGCCCAGGATCAACCCCAGGCCGGATTTTCCACCTCGTTCAGCCGGAGGCGGCGGCCCTGCCATTCCCTGAGCGATTGCCTTCTGCGTCGTCGCTGTGCCTTGTTGAAGCACAAACTGCGCCTCGCCGATGCGGACTATATCGCCGGGGAAAAGGGTCTGCGTGCCCGTGATGCGCGCATCGTTGACGAACGTGCCGTTCATGCTGCCACCATCGGTAATGGACACCTGGCCCTCGGAGAAACGGATCTCGGCGTGATGACGCGAGGCCTGCTGATCGGGCAGCACGATGTCGCTGCTGGCCCCGCGCCCCAAAACGATGACAGGCTTGTCCGAACCAATCGGCCATTCTTGGCCGGAAAGCGGTCCACTTTGCGCAAGGAGTTTCATAGTCGT
Source organism: Anaerolineae bacterium (assembly GCA_041300525.1). Lineage (GTDB taxonomy): Bacteria > Chloroflexota > Anaerolineae > Fen-1058 > Fen-1058 > JBGLNJ01. The sequence goes on from JBGLNJ010000001.1 coordinate 122,104, forward strand.
CCAGTCCTGTAGGTATCTTTAACAATTCAGCGGCGAGCGCCAGCAGCAGGCATAATATCACACTAGTCAGGGAAATGATACCCACTATGCTGGCGCTCGGCTGCCATAACCTTATTCACTCCGACAGTCTGCTAGCAGACTCTGATTTCCCATCACTTGAACAGCCAGGGAACCCAATCCTGGAATCCCCGGGCAGCGTCTGCCAGGTCTTTGCGGCCCGGATAGAGATCTGCCGTATCAATGCCCGTATCTTTCTTGACCCTTTCTCTCTGATCTACCAGTGCCGCGACCGTCTTGGTGCCTTCCGCTCCAACCTCAAGCACTTGCGTGGCGACGCCAGCAAGCCGGTTCGCAGTGCCTAACCCCTTGCCAAAGGCATCCGGGACCAGCTTCTTGGCGCCGTATTGAATACCCCACTGAAGCACCTTGATCCCCTGTTTGGTTCCAAACTTGACCCAGTCCGGCCCGGCAGGCGGCTGTGTATTTGTCTTTTCCTTGGGTGGCGCATTCTCGGTGACAGAGGCCGTGTTGGAAGAACTGGTGTCGGGCGGCGACGAACTAGTTCCCGTCGGCGGATTCACCCCCGAATCGGCGCTGGTCTTGGCGGCCACCTGCGGCGTTTCACGCGGGTTTTCTTTCGGCGGCTCGGGCGGCTTGGGCTCCACTTGGGCCGGCTTGTTGGGCGGCGGAGGCTCGGCCGGCGGGGGATTGTTTTGCCCTTTGTTGAACGGCACCCACTTCCAACCCCCCAAGAAATTCCCGTGCGGCTTTTGGGTCTGCACAAACGTGCCGGTCTTGCCCGTCCAAGCCGTGCGGTCTTGGTTCCAGGTCCCCTCGCCCGGCGGGTCAATGACGTTGATGGGGTCCTGCTGCGCGTATTGATAGGGGTTCAACGACGAGCCATCGTGAACATTGATGCCAGCCGGATCACGCGAGAGAAAGCGTCCGCTGGCGGCATCATAGAACCTTTGCCCCATGTGGTAAAACGCATCCTTGACGTGCCGCACGCCGTACTGGCCCACAAACGTGAAACTCTGGTCGCTGCCGCCCGTGTGCCCGATCAGTTTCCCGAAAGGCGTATAGGCATAGGCGTCTGTGGTGTTGCCCGAGCCATTGGTCAAGAATAGCGTGGACCCCGTGCGGTCAAAGTGGTAAAAGAAAGGCGCGTTGCCCTGGGCGAGGTTGATGCCATACAAGAGTGTCCCACCCGGCGTCCAGACAAAGAGCTTTTGGAATTGCCCGGTGGACTCGTTCTTTTCGGCCACGATGGGCGTTTGGGCCAGGGCAAAGTTATAGTAATAGTGAGTGGTGCTGAGGCCCCGCGTCATCGTCGTTACGTTACCCAGCCCGTTATAGGCCAGCGTCGTGGTATCTACGCGGGTCAGCCGGCTGGCTCCATCCCAGGCAAACGTATGACCGGGCGAAGCCACCAGCCGCCCGCGCGCATCGTACTGATAACCCGGCGAGTTGATTTGACCGGCGTCGTCGTAGGTCAAGCTTTCCTCTTCCGATGTGACGAGATCGGCCGGATCCAGCGGCACGGATTGGGTAATCTGGATCACCTCGCCTTCGGCATTGAGTGTATACTGCTGATCGGCCAAGACATTGTTGGCCGCGTCCTGGGTGAGCAGGCGCGTCACTCGTCCGTTGCCGTCGCGCGTAAAAGTTGTCCGGGTGCCGTTAGAGCGATTGATCTCGACGACCTCGCCATCGTCATTATAGGTCAAGGTCACCCAGTTGTGGGTCAGATTGTCTTCCACGCGGGTGACGAGGTTGCGCCGGTCGTATGTGTACGTGACGGTGAGCTGGCCGTCGTACGTGATCGTCTCGACCCGGCCCCCATCATCGTAGGTCGCGCCAAAGCTGGCCGGGGGATTTTGCGTGTTGACCACTTGACCTCGACCGTCATACGTGATGCTGACGGCGTTCGCCCCGACAAGGCGGCCCAACGAATCGTAGGCGAACTGGAGATCGGGGCCATTTGAATATTGCCAGCGAATCTCGTTGTCGGCGGCGTCGCGAGTGATATTCAGGCTTTCGCCGCCCGGATAGCTCGTCTGGGAAAGCAGCCCCCGGTCGTCGTAGGCATACGTCCACCGGTTGCCCAGCGTGTCCGTATAGCTTGCCAGCCGACCCACTGGCGTGTAGCCATACGACCAGTTCTTGCCGCGCCAGTCCGTCAACTGCGTGACCAGCCCCAAACTGTTGCGGGCAAACGCCGCCGTGCCCAGCACTGGCCGGGTGAGGCTCTGCAGCAGGCCGTTGCCATCATAAGCGTATGTGGTCTGCCGTCCCACGCGATCTCTCATGGACGACAAGCGGCCGTGGCTGTCGTAAGTGAGCGTAGAGGTGTATCCCATAGCGTCGGTGATGGCCGTCATCCAGCCGATCGAATTGTACCCGAAGGCAGTCGTCCGTCCCATGGGAGTGACGGTTGACTTTAGTGTGCGCTCGCTGTCGTACGTCCAACTCCACGACTTGCCTTCCCCATCCACCAGCACGTCCAACCAGCTTCGGGTGTCGTAATGATATTGGGTCGTGTTGGCGTTAGAATCGGTCGTCGAGACGAGCCGTCCCCGGCTGTCGTACGTGTTGGTAATGACCTTGCCCAATTGATCGGTTATCTGGGTGTTGTGGCCCAGATCGTCCGGCGTATACCGGGTCTCCTGGCCTGATGGATCTGCAACCTTGATGCGGTTTCCATTTGCGTCGTAGGTGATGGTATAGGTCTGCCCGTTTTCATCCCGAATGGACGTCACGCGGTCGTTCAGATCATAGGTATACTGGATAAAGCTTGCATCCGGCTGGACGATGCGAGCGAGCCGCTTGTATCCATCGTAAGTGTAGGTGGTGGTATAGGTGTCCGAGTCCTTGCTGGCAGCCAGCGTGCCATCCGCATTGTAGGTGTAGGTTATCTCGCCGCCGGTGGGCAGAACGATCCGGGTGGTTTGCCCGCGCGCATTGTACTCGTAACGCCACTCTTGGCCGGCCCTGCCCGTGGCCGTCAGGACGTTGCCCCTGGCATCGTAGGTAAACTGCTCGCTGGTCCCGTCAGGATAGTCAGTGCGGGCAAGATCGTAACTGGCCTGCCCCGCTGCGCGCGCCGCGTAGGTATAGGTGATCGTCTTGCCCTGGCTGTTCGTCGGTGCGCCATTGCCGGGCGTCTGCGACCCAGGAGTCGCCTGGGGACTGCTCCTCAACTGCGTTGAGTGCGTTGTACTCAACGCCAACGCCGCCATCAGTGAGAGCAGCTTGACCGGGCGCGCATCATCCCGTGGGATTTCGAGTTGCATGCTGCCGCCCTGGCGCGAGACGCGCACACTCGACACTCCCAACGCCAGCGCCAGTTCCTCCGCCAATGATTGTACTCTGTTGATCTTGGTGCCCAGAGCTGGCGCAAGATGGAACTGCACGGCGCGCGGTGTGACGACGCCGCCCGTTACGCGAGCCGGCGACTTGTGCGTCGTCAGTACCATCTCGATCCGGTCCGATTGAAGCTCTAACTGTCTTCGTGTCTCGCTCATCACCGCACCTCGCCGCAAATCAAACTTTCAACCCGCGCGAACGTCATTACTATTATACGAACATCTGTTCTAATTGTCAAGCAAAAGAAAAGGCATCACACAGGTGATGCCTTGTGCGGGATACCCTTGCCGCTACTTGGGCTGTTGCAGTTGGTTGAGCTGCTTCATCAAGCGTGACTTGCGCCGGGCGGCATTGTTCTTGTGGATGAGGCCCTTGCCTGCGGCACGGTCAAGCGAACTGATCGCTTGCTTGACGGTCGCCTGCGCCTCATCCCCCTGACCTTCGGCCAGGGCGACATGCGCCTTCTTGAAGGCCGTGCGAGCGCCCCCGCGGATGATGCGGTTGCGCTTTTGTTTGCGCGCCGAGCTTCGGATACGCTTGATAGCGGACTTGATGTTAGCCAACGGAACCCTCCTGAATCAATCGTGCCAATTCGAGCGGGCCGAGTATACCTGATGTCGGCAGATTTGTCCAGCCGAGCTTAGCATTCGTCCCCTGCAAAGCATCAGCCCCGCATCATCTGGCGGGGCTGTCAAAATCAACGCGCCACACGCACGAGCATCGGCTGAACGACGACTCGCTTGCGCCTGGCAGACTTGCGCTGCCCCGTCGCTTCGAGATAGGCAACTACCTCTTCCCGCGCCTCTTCGAACTTGCGGACCAGCGCCTTATCCGCACCCTTGAACCCGACCACCATCCGCTTGGCGCACGTGCTGCATCCCAGCGACGCGCGATAACTGTCCAGATCGCACGTCAGACAGCTATTGAACTTGATCATCGTCAATGAAAAAGATAGCGAGTCTTCGTGCGTTTCGGGGAGTGCGGCGATGTATTCCACCAGTTCACGCCAATCGGGGCCGCGCAAACCGGCAAGCTGGCTGATACAGCGCGTAGGAAACAGGATTTCGCTCTCAGGATACATCGGTCAGTAAAACCTCGACACATCAAGCGGTGCGGCAATCATCATAACACAAATGCAAGCATTTATCAAGGGTTTTGCCGATTGTATCCAGAAATTGGCTAAATTTGCAAAGCGCCTGCCAGCGACGCGATTCAGCCATCTCTTGTCCGGTCCGCCCTCGCCATACTTTTTCGACCACCACGACCGCTGTCTGAGCCATATTTGCCACAGCGTTCCACACCTTTAGCAACGAATCACAAGTTCTGCGCAATTTCCCTATTTTTTCAATAGCACCGCTAGCAGCCTGTCGGAGAACCCATGTTTTGACCGATCATTGGGGCAAAAATCCGCCGAATAACGCCCCACTTTGACAGGCTTTTGAATCCAATTCGCAGTATAGCACCCCACTGTGTATCGAAATAGGGCGGCAAGTGCGGTTGGAATTCTCTCCGAAGCACATCACCAAGCGTCCACCTTCAAGAACCCGCCGAATTTCTGCGAGGGTCTGCGGGACATTCTCCCAGTAAAAGATGGAATTCACTGTGCAGACTCGCGTGAAATGCCCGGACGGGTAGGGCAGCGATTCGGCGCTGGCGCATTTGAGTTCGAGCTTGCCCGCCTCGACCAGCGACCGGTATTGCGCTTGGCAGTAGGCGACCATGTCCGATGACACGTCCACCCCGGCGAGGAATCCTTGTGTGACGATGGTGTCCATGCGCCCTATCAAGTACCCGCCGCCAAAGCCGACCTCCAGCACGCGGTCGTGCGGATGTAAAGCCAAGCGATCAAAGGTGGCGTCGTTCAAGGCCGAGTTTCTTTTGTTCAACACCGGCGCCGCGACGAGCCTGCCCAAAAGGCCGGACGGATTGCCGAGTTGCTTGGCTAGAAATTTTGAAAACATCACGCTACATACCCGTGCATCCTGTACCATTCGTACGTCCGCTCGACCATCTCATGGAAAGGCGTTTGAGGCAGACTCAACTCGCGCGTGGCCTTGCTCGAATCGAAGTAGACAAACTCTCCGGAAAGCCGCAGTTGATCGCCATTCAGCGGCAAGGGGCGCCGCGCGATCTTTGCGGCTAGGTCAACCATCGCTGCCAGCGGTCTGATGAGCGCGCGCGGCAATTCAAAGCGCGGCCCTGGCACGCCCACGACCCTACATACGATTTGCATCGCCTCTCGATGGGTCAGGTTGTGCGCGGCCAGGATATAGCGTTCGCCCGCTCGTCCACGCTCGGCGGCGGCGATGTGTCCGGCGCATACGTCGGCCACGTCAATGTAATTCACGCCGCCCGGCGGATAAACCGGCGGCACGTGCCCGCTGGCGACTTCAGTCACGATGCTGCCGGAGATCAAGTTCAAATCGCCCGGGCCGAGGATGACGGACGGATTGACGATGACGGCGTCGAGTCCGCGCGCCACGAATTCGCGCACGATGCCTTCAGCCAGCAGCTTGCTGTGCCCGTAGCGAAAACGCTCCGGTGGCAAATTAAACTCGTGCAACTCATCGGCGGGGCGTTCAGGCTTTGGGATGCCCAGCGATGCGACGGACGAGGTGAACACCAGTCGTGAGATTTTCGCATCGAGCGCGGCCTGGCAGACGGCGCGCGTGCCCTCGACATTGACACGGTAGAGTTTTTCCGCGCTCTGTCTCCAGTAATCGGCCACGGCTGCCACGTGAAAGACCACGTCGCAGCCGCGCATGGCAACGGCCAGCGAGTGTGGCTCGTTCACATCGCCCGTGGCATGCTCGACAGCTACACCTTCAAGCGCGTCCAGCCGCGACGACGCGCGGTGCAACGCACGCACGCTCCATCCGCACGCCACCAGCGCCTTGCACAAATTCGCGCCGACAAAACCAGTGCTGCCGGTGACGAGCGCTTTCATTCGACGCTAATCCACGGTCAAAGTCTTGCTCAAGTTGCGCGGAAAGTCCGGGTCATAGCCCCGCGCGACGCTCAGCCGATACGACAACAGTTGCAGCGGGATGGTGGCGAGCAGCGGATTCAAGATCGGCCCGGCCTCCGGCAGAACGATCAGGTCGTGCGCGTTGGCGCGCAGGCGCGCATCCTCTTCGCCAATCGCAATCGAGCGCGCGCCCCGGCACGTGGTCTCGTTGATGCCGCTCACGAGCAGCGGCGTGTCCTCCGGCCCGGCCACGAACAACACCGGGTAGCCTTCGCCCACAGCGGATAGTGGCCCGTGTTTGAACTCGGTCGAGAGCATCCCTTCGCAGTGAGCATAGGTGACTTCTTTTAGCTTGAGCGCTCCTTCGAGCGCGATGGGATAGGTGAGGCCATAGCCCAAGCAGTACATATCGTTCTCGCCGACGAGCGCCGGTTCCAGAACCGCCACTTGCGGCTCGGACTGGGCGATCGTTTGCTCCAACAGGTCAGGCAGGCGAGCCAGGTCAGCCGTCGAATGTCCACCCATCCTCAACGCCAGGAACAAGAAAGCCAGCGATTGATTCATGAATGTCTTGGTGGCCGGGACGCTGATCTCGTAACCGCAGCCCATCGGCAGGTAGCGCTCGCTCACATTCATCAGCGAGGAACCCAGCACATTGACCAATCCCAGCACGCCTGCCTCGCGTTGCTGGGCGACCTCGATGGCGTTGAGCACATCCTTGGTTTCGCCGCTCTGGCTGACGAAAACGCCCACGTCCTCCGGCCCCAGCGCCGGACCGTATTGTGCGATGAACTGCGGCGCGAGAACGGGAATGGCCGCGCGTCGGGCCAACCGGCCCAGGTACACTGCGCCCAACATGCAGGCGTGATAACTCGTGCCGCAGCCCACGAGATACAGATGCCGCGCGGCCTTCATCCGCGCGACCAGCCGGGTCACGTGTGGCGAGGCTTCCAGCAGGTGAAGCAGCTCGCCTGCCAGTCGCGGCTGCTCGTGAATCTCTTTGAGCATGAAATGCGGATAGCCGCCCTTGACGGCGGTTTCCATGCTTTCGACGACGACTTGCGGTTCGCGCTCGATGACGCTGCCGTCTTGCACGCTCCGCAACTCAATCTGCCGGGCGTCAAAGATGGCAATCTCGCCGTCGTTCACGCGCACGATGCGGCGAGTGAGCGGCAGGATCGAAGGCAGGTCAGACGAGACACACGTAAAGCCTTCGGCCAGGCCCGCCACCAGCCCCGAGCCTTTCTTGATGGCATAGAGCTTGTCTTGGCCCACCTGGCCGATGACGAAAGCGTAATCGCCTTCCAGGTCATCGTAGGCGTGGCGGATGGCCTCTACGATGTCCTGCCCGCGATGGACGTATCGCTCGACGGCATGGACGCACGACTCGCCGTCGTTGGTCGAGCGGACCGTCATGCCTTCGGCCATGAACTGCTGGCGCAGCTCGACGTTGTTCACGACGTTGCCGTTATGAGCGCCCACCATGTCGCCGTTGGAATCGAGGTGAGGCTGGGCGTTGACTTGCGACGGCGCGCCGAACGTGGCCCACCGCAGTTGGACGATGCCCCGCGTGCCGACCATCTCAGCGAAGCGATGCTTCGACGCCACGGCATCCACTTTGCCCACGTCTTTGCGCAGATCAATCGTGCCGTCCGCGCGAAGCGTGGCGCAGCCCACCGAGTCATAGCCGCGATACGACAACCGCTTCCCGGCGTCGGTCAAGATCGAGCCGAGCGGTTGTTCCTGGTCCGTCACGATGCCGAAAATGCCGCACATAGTCTCTCCATGCGACCTATCAGGTTTCTGAAGCCTGACAGGTCTAGTAGGCCTGAACAGCCTTGCACATGCCGCACTGCCACTGGCGGCCTTGACCTTTAGTCTTGACGACATCCGCAATGATAGCGCCTTGCTGCTTGGCGACATCAGAGGCCAGGTCGCCCCAGTTGCAATAGTCCACCAGGTCAGGCCGGCCTTGCTCTTGGACCTCGATGAAGGCATTGCCGCCCAACTCGAACGCGGCCTGGCAATTCGCGCAGACGAGCTTGCGGCGCAGGCTGGGCTTGAAGATGAGCGTGCCCAGCGCGCCGCCGCCCGCGCCCAAGGCCATGCCCGTGACCAGTCCGCACACCAGGCCGATCCCGATGCCGGCGAGCAGGGTCGTGTTGGCTGCGCCGCTCTTTTGCATCGCGACGATCTGCGCGCGCGCCATTTCGAGTTGCTCTCCCGAAAGCCCCATCATGCGTGAAGGCGCCAGTTGCACCTCGATCATTTTGTCTTGCAAGCCGAGCCAATTAGGCATTTGTTGTGTGAGCGGCACAGCCACTATGCCAACGAGGGTGGACACCACCCCGGCGATGATGCCGGCGACCGCAGCCTTGTTGGCGGCCAATTTTTCCAGCGATTGGCGCTGCGCCAGAAATGCAGCCAGCAGGCCGATGCCCAGGCTGAGCAGAATGCCGATCGGCGTGGACAGACAGTACAACGTGATCCCGGCCTGGCCGGGGAGAAGTAGGGCGAGCACCATGAGCACCGAGACGAGGATGGACACGATGCCGCCGATGATGCCGGCTACGATGCCGGGCTTGAGCATTTGTTTGAACATGGGGAATCCTCCTTATAGGTCTTGAGTCTCTTATTGAAAGGCAACGCAAGAGGTTGGGGAAACGTTGGAGATGGTTATGGCCATACTGATTTTCCTGGCGGCGTTCGGCGCGCTCTGAGAAATGGGAGCGCATCAAACATAAAGGCCCACAACTTTGCGGGCCTTGGTGGCCCATGCGGGGTTCGAACCCGCGATCTCCGCCTTGAGAGGGCGGCGTCCTGGGCCGCTAGACGAATGGGCCGTCTATGACGTGGCGATTCTACCAGCAAGCGCGGGAACTGTCAAACCCCCTTGTGGCGATGCGCGTTTTTGCATCTCTGCTGGACGAATTCACTGTGGAGCAAAGCCAGACTGATCCGCGTACGTCTGCCCCTGCCAGCGGCAGTTCATTCTCCTTGTGCCGTTGCCAGGGTGACGCCAACCTTCAACGCTTCCAACGCTAGAGGGACATTCCGTTCAGGCAAGCGAGAGGGCAAAGCTTTGGCAAGGGACTCGGGCTTGACCGCCCCCGTCAACACCGCCAACGCGCCCAGCGCCATTACGTTCGCCACAATACGGCGATTCATTTTTTCAGCTTCCGCGGTAAAAGGCAGCGCGATCACCTTGAGGTCCGGGCGCGTATTGCGCGTTGCAGCAACGTCCGCATTGACCAAATCCTGATCAATGATCAGCCAACCACCTTCCCGCAACTTGGAACTGTAACGGTTATACGCTTCCTGGGATAAGCAGAGCAGAATGTCGCTCTGGATCACTTCGGGGAAGTTGATTCGGCTGTCACTAATAATGACGCTTGATTGACTTGCGCCGCCGCGCGCCTGAATGCCGTAGGACTGGGTCTGCACGACCTCTCGGCCTTCGACGATGCCGGCGGCTTCGGCCAGGATCACTCCAGCCAGGATCAACCCCTGACCTCCCGACCCGCTGAGGATAATGTCTTGTCGCATAGTCACTCCAGGCTACCGGCTGACGATTTCGCCGATGATAAATTTATCTGCCAACTCGTCGGGCGACATCTTGCTCGCTTGCTCGACCCGTACGGCGTGCTCTTTCTGCCACATCAGCATGTCATACGGTGTGCCCGACTTGTTCCACCGGCCATATTGTTCCGGGCACTGTGTCATCACTTCGACCAGAGCAAAACCTTTGTGCAACAGCGCAGCGTGTACCACTCGACTGAGAAGCTGGATGTGATACACCGTGGCGCGCGCGACGTAAGAGGCGCCGGCGGCTTTAGCCAATTCGCATGCATCAAACGCGCGCTCCACGATCCCGCTCGGCGCGGTAGAGGCTCTGGCGCCAGCCGGTGTAGTGGGCGAAGCCTGGCCGCCGGTCATCCCATAGATTTGATTATTGAAGAGCATGACTTTGATGTCAAGGTTGCGTCGGGCGGCGTGAATAAAGTGGTTGCCGCCGATCGCCAGCATATCGCCATCGCCCGCCATCACGATAACGGTCAACTCGGGACGGAATAGCTTGATGCCGGTGGCGAACCCAATCGCCCGTCCATGCGTGCCCTTCAACACGTCAAAATCCAGATAGGAGGCCGTCTGCCCCGAACATCCGATGCCGTTGACAAAGACCGTCTTATCCCGGTCAAGGCCCGACTCTTCAAACCCACGCAAAAAGGCCGCATTCGCCGTGCCTAAACCACACCCAGGACACCAAATCGTCGGCAGACGGTTTTTCACGAAATAACGTTCTAACAATTCCGCAGTATGTGTTCGAGACATCACTTGCTTCCTTTCACTCGTGGTAAAAGACTTGCTGATGGACGCATCTCTGAAATTGCGAGGCGGCCAAATATTGAGCACAAAGCGGTTCCGGCGCCGCCTCGCCAGCGGCCTCAGGCCGGTATGCTCTTTTCGATCAGCGAGAGGATTTCTTGCGGTTCAATCACTCGCCCATCGGCCCGGTTCAGCGGGCATACCGGCACGCGGCCTCGGACGACGAGGGACACCTCGCGCACCATTTGCCCCAGGTTCATCTCTGGCACAATCCAGGCCTTGACCTGCCGAGTCCACTTTTCGACCTGCTTTTCGGGGAAAGGCCACAACGTCATGGCCTTGAGCAAGCCAACCTTCAGACCTTTGGCTCGCGCGAGCTCGACCGCTTCCAGGGCCGCGCGCGCGCTGACGCCAAAGGCAAAGATCGCGATATCGGCATCGTCCAGTTGTTCTTCTTCGACGACGATCAGTTCGTCAGCATAGAATTTCACCTTGTTGCAAAGCCGCTGGATGAGCGCGCTGGCAATGTCATGGCGCTCTGTGGCCGGGAAACCGTGCTCGTTGTGAACGTTGCTATCTATGTGAATGCGGAATCCGTCCCCGAGCCGCGCCATGGGCGGGATCACCCGCGCATCGCCGCCGGTGCGATAAGGCGCAAAATCTTGCTCGCCGAGGGCGGGCTGGGGGCGTTCGATCAGTTTCAACTCAGAGGCATCGGGCAGGTCAAGCGCCTCGTGCATGTGGCCGATCACTGCATCGGACAAGATAAAGACTGGCGTGCGGAGCATTTCGGCCACATTGATGGCTTTGACCGTGAGATCAAAAGTTTCGCGCACGCTGCTCGGCGCATAGGCGATGATGGGATAATCGCCATGCGACCCCCACCGCACCTGCATCACGTCTCCCTGCGCCGGCAGTGTGGGCATGCCGGTGCTCGGCCCGGCGCGCATGACGTTGACCAATACCAGCGGCGTTTCCGAGATCGCTGCAAACCCCAGGTTCTCCATCATGAGCGAGATGCCTGGCCCGCTGCTGGCAGACATGGCTTTGGCTCCGGCCGCAGACGCGCCGATGCACGCGGCAATGCTGCCGATTTCGTCTTCCATTTGCACAAAGACGCCGCCGACTTGCGGCAATCTGTTCGCCATCCCTTCGGTGATCTCGGTCGCGGGCGTGATCGGATAGCCTGCAAAGAAGCGCACTCCAGCCGCGATAGCCGCTTCGACGCAAGCTTCATTGCCTTGCAACAGTTTCCTAGTCATGGAAGAACCTCACCTTGAGCGTCGTCATGATTTGTCAACTGATCTCCCAACTCCTGAATCGTGAACACATAGTCAGGGCAAGCTAATTCGCACAACCCGCAACCATTGCATTGGTCGGGCGCTATCAAGATGACTTTTTGGGTCAATGCCTCCGCGCCCAACACGTGGCGTGGGCACATTTCTATGCAAATGCCGCAAGCCTTGCACCAACTCACTTTGACTACCAGTTTTTTATTTGGGTTTACTTTTTCCTGCGAAACCATAGTGCCGCCTCTTCGATTTGTCTTTTCATCTATCGGCCTGCTGCGCTCATCCGGTTCTTGCTCATCGAGCCAGCCCAAGGATTATAACACATTTTATTAGGGTCAGGGTGTTTCATAAGGGGAGCGTTTCGACTTGGGGACAACCTTTTAGAAATGCGTGTCTATTCGCAGACAAAGAATCGAGCCGCAGCGGAAGGCCGCATTATGTGCTGGGCGTCCTCTTGTGGCGATATTCGCCAACTCCTTTTGCGTTCGTTGCGCCACTGAAAAATGCCTATTGTGTCCTCGTATGCGAGATGTTATAATCAGCCCAGCCCATAAAAAGAGGATGCGATGAGCAAGACGATTGTGGACACCGTCTTGAGACAAACCCGAGTCTGACAAACCATACCAACCCATGAGGTGACCCATGAGCGAAGCCAAGCCCCCTGTCTATCCTTATATCCCCAACTCGGCGCCCGACGTGAAAGCAGCCATGCTCCAAGCCGTCGGCGCGGCCAGCGTGGACGAGTTCTATGCCGACATTCCCGACAGCATCCGACTCAAGCGCAAACTCAATTTGCCCAGGCCCTTCCGCTCGGAATGTGAACTGGTTCGGCACGTCGAAGACATTCTGAGCAAGAACAAGACGACGCGCGAGTGCCTCAGTTTTCTGGGGGCGGGCTGCTGGCAGCATCACGTGCCAGCCGTGTGCGACGAGATCAATTCGCGCGGCGAGTTTCTCACAGCGTATGCGGGCGATCCCTACGAAGATCACGGACGGTTCCAGGCGCTCTTTGAATACGAGAGCATGATGGCGGAATTGCTGAACATGGACGTGGTCAACGTCCCGAACTATGATGGTTTCCAGGCCGCCGCCACTTCACTGCGGATGGCGGCGCGCATCACCGGCCGCCGTCAAGTGTTGCTGACCGGCGCCATCGGCGCGGATATGCTGTCCAAGATCAGAGATTACCTCAAGCCGGACATTGCAGTCGAACAACTTCCGTACGTCCCCGAGACCGGCTTGCTCGATCTCGGCGCGCTTCAGTCCAGGCTCTCGGACAAGACCGCCGCCGTGTATTTTGAGAATCCGTCCTATCTTGGCTTTATCGAAATCCGCGCCGATCAAATTGCTGCTATCGCGCACCAGCACGGCGCGTTGTGCGTCGTCGGCGTTGATCCGATTTCGCTGGGTGTGATCAATCCGCCCGCAGAATATGGGGCCGATATTGCGTGCGGCGACATCCAGTCACTCGGCATGCACATGCAGTTTGGCGGCGGCCACGCCGGCTTTATCGCCACGCGGGACGAGGAAAAGTTTGTGATGGAATTTCCCTCGCGTCTGTTCGGTGTCGCGCCCACTGTGGTCGAAGGCGAGTATGGGTTCGGGGATGTAGCTTATGAGCGCACATCTTTTGCGGTGCGCGAGGAAGGCAAAGAGTGGGTCGGCACGGCAGCGGCGCTATGGGGCATCACCGCCGGTGTGTACCTGGCGCTGATGGGACCTCAGGGCATGGCCGAGATTGGCGAAGGCATCATGGCGCGCACTCGGTATGCCATGCAGAACATTGCCGCGATCAAAGGAGTCGGGGTTCCATTCTCGCCGTCTCATCATTTCAAAGAATTCGTCGTCAATTTTGATGGCGCGGGCAAGACCGTGGCGGCTGTCAACCGAGCATTGCTGGCGCGCGGCATTTTTGGCGGCAAGGATTTGAGCAGCGAGTTTCCAGAGTTGGGGCAAAGCGCCCTCTATTGCGTGACCGAGGTGCATACGCAAGCCGACATTGACCGGCTGGTCGGCGAACTCAAGGAGGTAGTGAAATGAGCAAGCCCATCGGCGAAAAGCCCGCTTTGCGCCGCTTCCATCAGGCGAGTTGGGACGAACCCATCATTTTTGAGCTGAGCCAGCCTGGACAGCGCGGAATCCTGGCGCCGGAAGTTGAAGACGGAATCCGCGCGCAAGTTGGCGACGTGGCAGCCGCTCTGCCGGATCACATGCGCCGCAAGACGCCGCCCGCGCTGCCTGAAATGTCACAGCTTCACGTGGTGCGCCACTATGATCGGCTCTCGCAAGAGAACCTGGGCGTGGACCTGAACGTTGACATAGGGCAAGGCACGTGTACGATGAAGTACAGCCCCAAAGTCAACGACCAACTGGCGCGCTCGCAAAAGCTCACAGAACTTCACCCGCTGCAAGACGAATCCACGGTGCAGGGCATCCTCGAAATTATGTATCGTCTGGAGCAATGCCTCAAAGAGATTTCAGGGATGGATCGCTTTACGCTGCAACCGGGCGCCGGGTCGGCCGCCATCTACGCCAACGTGGCAATGATCCGCGCCTATCACGCCTCGCGCGGCCAGGCTGCTCAACGCGATGAAATCGTCACGACCATCTTTTCGCATCCGTCCAACGCAGCGTGCGCCAAGACAGCCGGATACAAAGTCATCACTCTTTACCCGGACGAAAACGGCTATCCCGATCTGGACGCGCTGAAAGCAGCCGTGTCTGAGCGGACGGCCGCGCTGCTGATTACGAATCCGGAGGACACGGGCATCTTTAATCCCAGGATAATCGAGTTTGTCAAGATCGTGCATGACGCGGGTGGACTGTGTTCGTATGATCAGGCGAACGCGAACGGCATTCTGGGCATCACGCGCGCGCGCGACGCCGGCTTTGACCTGTGCCACTTTAACCTGCACAAAACTTTTTCCACGCCGCATGGTTGCGGTGGCCCGGCGGCTGGAGCAAGTGGGGTGACGCAAGAATTGGCCCGGTTCCTGCCGGTTCCGACCGTGGAATACAACGGACAAAAATATTGCCTGGATTACGAGCGCCCAGAGAGTATCGGCAAGATCCGGCCATTCTATGGCGTCGCCCCGAATATGCTAAAAGCGTATGCGTGGATTATGAGCCTGGGCGCGGAAGGCTTGCGCGAAGTGGCCGAGATTGCGGTGCTGAACAATAACTATCTGCTCAAGAAGGTGCTGGAGATTCGCGGCGCCAGCGCGCCTTATGCCCAGGGCAAGCGCCGCATCGAGCAGGTGCGCTACAGTTGGGAGCAACTGGCGCAAGATACCGGCATACATTCAGACGAGATCGGTTATCGCGCTGCAGACTTTGGCCTGCATTACTGGACCAGTCACCATCCCTTTGTGGTGCCGGAACCGATGACGCTCGAGCCCACCGAATCCTACTCGAAAGCCGACCTCGACGAATATGCGGCGATCTTGAAGCACATTGCACAAGAGGCTTATACCCATCCAGAGATCATCAAGACCGCGCCGCACAACAGCACGATTCACAAAATCGAGCACGAGTCGTTGGACGACCCGCAGCAGTGGGCGATCACGTGGCGCGCGTACAAGCGCAAGACCGGCCGGTAACACGAGAGGAGGAGCTCATGCGCGGATTGAGCGGCAAACGGGTTCTCATCACGGGCGGTGCGGGCGGCATTGGCGCGGCGACCGCAAAACGTTTTCTCGACGAAGGAGCGCGGGTGATGGTGTTGGACCGTGACGAGGCGGCCTGTCGTCGCCTGGGATCAAGTCTGCCCGCGCTCAATGGCCTGCTCCAGGCCGATGTCGCCAGCCCGGCCAGCGTGGCGCGCGCTTTTGAGGAATTGGACGCGCGGCTGGGCGGCGTGGATGTTTTGATCAACAACGCCGGCATCAGCATACGCCACTCGTTCATGGACATCACGCCCGATGAGTGGCGCACCGTCATGGACGTTAACCTCAATGGGATATTTTACGTGGCGCAGCAAGCGGCCCGCCGGATGCTGGCCAGCCAGGGCGGCGTGATCCTCAACATGGGCTCGACCAACGGGCTGATGGGCTATCACTATTATGCCGACTATAACGCTTCCAAGTCGGGCGTGATCGAGTTGACCCGCTCCATGGCGCTAGAGCTGGCGCCGCTGGTGCGCGTCAATGCCATCTGTCCCGGCTTTATCATGACGCCGATGCAAGAGGCGGAATACACAACCGAGATGCGGCAGGCTTTTGAGGCCAAAGTGCCGCTACGCCGGCTGGGCCGGCCAGAAGACGTGGCGGCTCTGTTTGCGTTCCTCGCCTCTGACGAAGCTGCGTTCATCACGGGGCAATGTTTTGTCATTGACGGGGGAGAGATTGCGGGCGGCCTGGCCAGCCAGCCATGACCAGTCATTTTGTGAGGAGTCTGCTATGGGTGTTTTAGAGGGCAAGCGCGCGCTGATTACGGGCGGCGCGTCGGGCATTGGCCGCGCGACGGCGATCCTGTTCGCGCAAGAAGGCGCAGCAGTGGCCGTCGTAGATTTGAACGAAGCGCAGGGGCAGGCTGTGGCGCAAACGATCACAGAGAATGGCGGGCGAGCCATCTTTATCCGCTGCGACGTGAGCCAGGCGACAGATTGCCAGCGCGCCGTGCAACAGACCGTTGAGCAACTGGGCGGCCTCGACATTCTGTTCAACAACGCGGGCATCATCCGCCGGGCCGACGTGGTGGGGACGACTGAAGCCGAGTGGGATCGCGTGATGAACGTCAACGTCAAATCCATCTTTTTGTTCGGCAAGTACGCCGTGCCCGTCATGGCCCAGGCGGGTGGGGGGGTGATCATCAACACCTCTTCCGGCTGGGGACTCAAGGGAGGCCGCAACGCCGTATCGTACTGCGCCTCGAAAGGGGCCGTGGTCAACATGACGCGCGCGATGGCGCTCGATCACGGCGCGCAAAACATCCGCGTCAACAGCGTTTGCCCAGGCGATACCGACACGCCCATGCTGCGTCACGAAGCGCAGCAACTCGGTGAGGCTGAAGACAAATTTATGGTCGAAGCGGCCGACCGACCTCTGCGCCGTTACGGTCAGCCGGAGGAAATTGCGCAAGCGGTGTTGTACCTGGCGAGTGATGCTGCCAGCTATGTCACCGGCGCCGTGCTGGTTGTGGATGGAGGCGGGCTAGCTGGCTGAGCATACACTGGGACTGATCGTGAACCCCGTGGCCGGCCTGGGGGGAAGAGTCGGTCTCAAAGGCAGCGATGGCGCAGAGATTCAGCGACGCGCACGGGAGATGGGCGCGGTATCGGAATCGCTCAACCGCACTATCGAGGCGCTCAAGCGGCTCGCTCGACTCAAGGACGAATGCAAGATTATCACCTACCCGGGTGAGATGGGCGAAAGCGCAGCCAGGGCATGCGGATTTCAACCGTCTGTGATAGGCTCCATTCAACCCGGAAGAACTAGAGGGCAAGACACTCGCAATGCCGCACAAGAGATGTGCTGCCTGAATGTGGACCTCATCCTGTTCGCTGGCGGAGATGGCACGGCCCGAGATATCTATGCTGCCATTGGAGACTCGGCGCCGGCTCTGGGCATTCCTGCGGGAGTCAAGATTCAGTCGGCTGTCTATGCCATTAACCCGCCGAGCGCGGGCGAGTTGGCTGCCATGTACCTGCAAGGCCAGACGTCCGCCTTGCGTGAGGCTGAGGTGATGGATTTGGACGAAGAAGCCTATCGGCAAGGCATCGTATCTCCTCGGCTGTATGGTTATCTGCGCGTCCCGTTCGAGAAGGGAATGGTTCAAGCGCGCAAGTCGCCCAGCCGAATGAGCGAACAAGGCATTCTCGAAGGCATCGCGCTAGCCGTCCTCGACCAGATGCAAGATGATTGGCTTTACATCGTCGGCCCAGGAACGACAACTCGCCCCATCCTCTCGCAGTTGGGATTATCTAAAACGCTCATCGGTGTGGATGTCGTTTGGAAACGCCAATTGGCTGCCGCAGATGCCAACGAGTCCCAATTGCTGGCTCTTCTTAAAGATCGCCCGGCCAAGATCGTTGTGACACCCATCGGCGGTCAGGGCTATCTCTTTGGCAGAGGCAATCAGCAGATCAGCCCCGAGGTGATCCGGAAGGTGGGCAAAGAAAATATCATGGTCGTCAGCACGCTGGACAAAATACAATCGCTGCGCGGACAGCCGTTCCTGGTAGACACGGGAGATGCAAAAGTTGATGAAGGGCTGCGTGGATATATTAAAGTCGTGACAAGCTACAACGAGCGCATGGTTTACAGAATTGTGGACAGATTCTGATCCCCGGCCCCATCCCAGGCCGGTGATGGCGACCAGGTCAACGAGATCGCCGTCCGGTTGGGCATCACCGAACGCACCGTCAAGGCTCGCCTGGTGAGTATCTGTAACAAGTTCGGCGTGGATTCCCGCGCCGCCGCGATTGCGGTCGCGTCGCAGCGGGGGCTGTTGCCGAAAGAAAATTGATCCGCGAATTACGCTAATCCTTTTTGATATTTGCGTGGATTGACGTTATTCGCGGAAGAAGAATTGCGCAATATAGGAGAAGATCATGCTAGATCGTGCTCATGCGATACAAGACCAAATCATCAATTGGCGGCGTGCGATTCACCAGCACCCCGAAGTGGGCTTTGCCGAAACGCGCACGGCGTCGCTCGTGGCCGATGAACTGCGCAAGCTGGGGCTGCGCGTGGAGACCGACGTGGGCAAGACGGGCGTCGTCGGCCACCTGGGCAGCGGGTCGCCTTGCGTGGCGCTTCGCGCCGATATGGACGCGCTGCCGCTGCAAGAGACGAACGACGTGCCCTACCGATCGCAAGTCCCCGGCGTCATGCACGCCTGCGGTCACGATGCGCACACCGCCATGCTGCTGGGCGTTGCGACGCTGCTGGCGCAACTGAAGCGCGAATCGCCTTTGCGCGGCGAAGTGCGCTTTCTTTTCCAGCCCAGCGAAGAAATGGTTGACGCCCAAGACAAGAGCGGCGCGATGCGGATGGCGGAAGAAGGCGTAATGGCGGGCGTGGACATGGTGCTGGCACAGCACGTCACCACCGAGTATGCCGTGGGCGAAATCGTCGTCGGCGAGGGCCTCATCTCGGCGGCGGAAGATACGTTCCGCATCCGGCTGTTCGGAAAAGGCGGGCACGCTGGCTTCCCGCATTACACCGTTGACCCGATCTTTATGCTCGGCCCGGTGCTCAATGCGATCCAGGGCATCGTCGCTCGACGCACCGACCCGGTCAAGCCGGCGGTCGTTTCGGTGTGCAGCGTCCACGGCGGCGCGGCCAGCAACGTGATCCCGGATTCGGTCGAGCTGATGGGAACGTGCCGCAGCGCCGACGAGGGAACGCGCGCTCACCTGCTGGCGGAATTGGAAAAGGCGCTGGGCGTGGCGCGAGTGTTGGGCGGCGATTACGAGTTCCAGGTCATGCCGGGCCAGGCCTCGTCGCACGATACGCCTGCCGCGGTTGAATGGGTTCGCCTGGCGGGAATTGATCTGTTAGGAACCGAGCACGTCCATTCGCCCAAGCTGGGCATGGGCGCAGAGGATTTCGGTTGCTTCGTCGTCCAGGCGCGTGAGGGCGGGACGATGTTCGGGCTGGGCGTGTGGAGTGGCGAGGGCGACAAGCGCCGGGGCCATTCGCCCACGTTCGACATTGACGAGCGCGCGCTGCCCATCGGCACAGCGGTGATGGCTGAGGCAGCGGTGCGCTATCTGCGCGGCAAATAGGCTTTCGTGAGAGACCTCCGAGGTAGTGCGACTGTGCCGGTCGGCGGAAACCTCGGAGGTTTCTACTTGCCAGGCAGTCTGGCGCTCACGCCAAAGAGAATACCTAATGCCCCATACCCAACTTTCGACCTCTCGCCTCGTCGGAATCTATGCCAGCCTGA
The DNA here is from genome assembly GCA_041300525.1 of Anaerolineae bacterium. Taxonomy (GTDB): domain Bacteria; phylum Chloroflexota; class Anaerolineae; order Fen-1058; family Fen-1058; genus JBGLNJ01. The sequence goes on from JBGLNJ010000001.1 coordinate 141,946, forward strand.
CGATCCTGGCCGTCGTGTGGGGCAACGCCTTTGTCGCCATCCGGCACGCCATCCAATTCATGACGCCGGTCGAGCTGGCAGCGGCGCGTTTCTTGTCGGCGGTGATTCTGATGGGCGGGTGGTTGCTGATGCGAGACCGCGCCGGCGCGTGGCAACTCTTGCGCGAGGAATGGCCCAAGGTCCTATGGATGTCATTAGCCGGCATCACAATCTATCATCTGGCGCTGAACACGGGCCAGACGCACGTGCCCGCCGGAACAGCCAGCCTCATCATCGCGCTCAGCCCGGCGGTGGCGGCGGTGCTTTCGGCCATCGTTTTGCACGAGCGCATCACGCCGCTCAAACTGAGCGGCCTGGTCGTGTCGTTCGTCGGGCTGGTCGTCGTCGTGACGTTCGGCCAAGGCGCGCGGTTTGACGTGCGCGACCTGGGCTATTATTCGCTCGTCTTGCTGGCGGCGTGCGTGTGGGGCAGTTACAGCGTCGTCGGCCAATCGGTCATGCGCCGCCATCCGCAAGTGCGCGTGACGGCGACGACACTCACACTCGGCGGGCTGCCGCTCGTGGCGCTCGCGCCGCCGGACTTTTGGCCGCGTGTGACGGCCTGGCCCACGAGCGTCTGGTGGGCCGTGGCGTTCTTGTCGTTCCTCTGCACCGTGTTCGCCTTCGTCATCTGGCTGAACGGCATCCAATACCTGGGCGCGGCGCGCGTGCAGTCGTTCAACTATCTGGTGCCATTCTTTGCCGTGTTGAGTGGGGTCGTGCTGTTGGGCGAACGCATCACCTGGGGACAAATCGTCGGGGGCGCGCTCATCGTGGCGGGGGTGATTGCGATCAATCGGCGGTAATGCCGCGTGCCTCAGCCGGATGAGTGTGATACAATACCGTCCAAGTTGTTCCATAGAGCAACCGAGAGCCTGCGATGAAAAAGCTGTCTTCTCCCCCGTGGCTTGAGCGACTCGCCGCCCGACGTGTGGTGGTTGCAGTCGCCGTCGGCGTCGTCTGCGCTTTGCTCGGCGTGCCCCGCGCCTGGGGCGACCCGCCGGGGCTGCTCCTAGCCCTCGCCGCTGCAATCGTGATCGCCGGGCTGACGTATCAGTGTTTGGGCCTGACAGGCCGCGTCCACAAACTGATGGCGTCGAATGTGGAACTGGCGCGCGCCAACGCCACACTTAACGAATCGGTCGCCGCATCTCGCGCCGCGCGGCAGGATTTGGCTCGCCAAAAGATGCTGGCTGAAAGCCTGCTGGCCGTCGCGCGGGCGACCGGGCAGCGCCCCGTCCTCGAAGCGACACTCCAGAACACGCTCGCGATTTCCCTGGCGCTCACCGGCGCAACGCACGGCAGCCTGTTCCTCTTTGACGCGAACGGGCGAGTTGTGCGGCATCTGTTGGCCCGCCAGGACATTGCGCCGCAAGAGGCGCGTGCGCTTGTCGGGCAGGTGATGACCGAAGGGTTGGCAGGATGGACAGTGCAGCATCGCCAGGCCACTCGCGTCGCCGATACGCAAACGGACTCGCGTTGGGTAGCTCTTCCCGACGAGCCGGCCCCGATTCGCTCGGCCATGGCCGTCCCGCTCATCAGCCGCGACGCGCTGGTGGGTGTGCTCACGTTGATGCACTCGACGCCGCGACATTTCACCGAGGAACATGAGCAACTGCTATCCGATGCCGCCGACCAGGTGGCATTGGCAATGGACAACGCCCGGATGTTCGACACCATGACCCGCCTGACCGACCGGCTCAGCTTGCTGTACGAGGTCAGCCAGATGGCGGCGCAACAGGATTTGGACTCGACGTTGACCAGGTCAGTCCGGGCGGTTCGCGCCGCCACGGGATGGGCCACCGTCGCCGCCTATCTTCTGGATGCCGCCCGCCTGCCTCAGCGCGATGCTGGAGGACTCGAGTGTAGCCCCCGTGGTGCAGACATCGTCCACCAACAACACTCGCCGGCCTCGCACCAGGTCGCTGCGCGCTTCAAACGCCGCGCACACGTTAGCTTTGCGCTCCGCGGCGTTGAGTGTGACTTGAGGCGTGGTGGCCTTGACTCGCATCAGCGCCGGCTCGACCACCGGCAACTGGCTCACACGCGACAACGGTTCGGCCAAAAGCGTTGACTGGTTATAGCCGCGCTCCCGCCGGCGCGCCGCATGGAGCGGCACAGGCACGATCAGGTCGGCTGGCAGTGGCGCGCGCTTCGCGTGCCAGTGCGCTTCCAGGTAGCCCCCCAAGGGCTTGGCCAGGCTGGTTCTCCCGCTGTACTTGAGATGATGGATCGCTTCGCGCAGGGGCCCTTCGAACAGCACGGCGGATCGGATGCCGTCAATTTCGAGCGGGGAATGGCGGCACTGGGGGCAAAGCGACGGGTCGCGTTGAGGACGCCCGCAGTGAGAGCACACCGGGTCGCGCACCGGCTGCACCTGGGCCTGGCAGGCCGCGCACCACAGGCTCCCGGTTTGGCCGCATCCGCCGCAGCGCGGAGGAAAGACCGCATCGAGCAGGGTGTTGCGGAATTTGCTCCACCGCGCCTGCCACGCCGGGGGCCATGTCCCGCCGACGAGAGCGTGCATATTCACCCCCGTGTGGGTGAGACGGGCTAAAACACCCCCGCAGTGCCGCTTTTCATCACTTGCAAGACGGCCGGGCCGAGCAAGACCAGATAGATGGATGGAAAGATCAAGAATACCATCGGGAAGAGCATCTTGATGGGCGCCTGGTGCGCTTTCTCTTCTGCGCGCTGCCTGCGCCGCACGCGCATCTGGTCGGATTGGATGCGGAGCACTTTGGCGATGGACACGCCCAATTGGTCCGCCTGGATGATCGCCGCGACAAAGCTGGTGACGTCGGTCACGTCCATCCGGTCGGCCATGTCGCGCAGCGCCTCGCGGCGTATTTTGCCGAGGCGGATTTCTTGCAGGACGCGCCCAAAAGCGAGCGCGAGATCGTCTTTCCACTTTTCGGTGACTTTTTGCATGGCGGCGTCAAAGCCCAGGCCGGCCTCCACACATACCGTCAACAGGTCGAGCGCGTCTGGCAGCGCCTTGATGATCGAGTTCTTGCGGCGTGAGATTTGACTGGACAGCCACAGTACCGGCAAAAAGAAACCCATCGCGGTGGCAATCACGGGATACAGAATCCGCTGGGTCCAAGGCTGTTTGGTGACGAACATCAGCACCGCGATCAGCCAGCCCAGGATGACGGCGGCCGCCGCGCGGGCCGCCCAGAATTGCGAAGGCGTCAGGCTGTACGGATTGCCGGCCAGTTCCAGGCTGTGGCGCGCCGACTCGAGTGATCGCTGCGGCGTGAAGCGGGCCATGAACTGGGCGATGCCGTTGAGGATCGGCAGGACGATGCGTTGGCTGAAGGGCAGCGACAGCTCGATCTCTTCCAACGTCACCGCCTGCTCTCGCGCGCCGTATTCGGCCAGCCGCTGCTGGAGCGTCTCTTGCGGGTCGGGCGCGTTCATGCCGACCACGATCAACGCGATCGCAAAAGCCACGACTAATCCGACGCCGATGAGGATCGCAGGCATTTCTCAACCTCCCCACTAGAAACTTTTAGACTTCGATCTTGACGATTTTTTGAATGATCAGGAATCCGCTGCCGATCAAGATGCCGCCTGTGATGAGCATGGCCCATCCGCAGATGCCCTGCCATAACAGCTCGACGTAGGGCTTGTTCACCAAGTACAGAATGCCCAAGAGCGCAACCGGCAGGAAGGTGATGACATAGCCGGTGAGCATGCCCTGCGCGGTCAACACACGGACTTCGCCTTTGATGCGCACGCGCTCACGGATGGTGTGGCTGATGACCTCCAAGATTTCGGCCAGGTTGCCGCCCACCTCGCGTTGCACATTGATAGCGGTCACGAGCAGGTCCAGGTCGTCCGACTTTACGCGGCGAAGCATGTTCTGCAAAGCCTGTTCCAGCGTCAGGCCGAGCTGAACTTCTTTCACGACGCGGTCGAACTCACCCGCCACGGGTTGGGGCAACTCGTGCCCGACGGCTTCCATGGCTTGCAGCACGCTGTAGCCGGAGCGCAGGCCGTTGACCAACAAATTGATCGTATCGCCGAGTTGATCGTTGAATTTGCTGATTCGCTGGCCCTGCGCAAAGCCGACATACAGACCGGGCGCAAAGTAGCCGCCCACGGCGCCGAGGACGGCAAAGATGATCGAGCGGCCGCCAATCAGGTAAGCGACGGCGCCTCCACCCACGATGGCGATCACGATCAGCGCCATGTATTCGCCGACGGTCAGCTTGAGGTCCGCCCGGGCGAGCTGTATCGAAATCTTGTCGGCAAATGACCGTCCGGCCAGCACCCGGTTGAAGGCGTCGCCGAGGGGCGACCCGCGCTTGGCGCCTGCGACTTCTTGCACCGCCTCACGCTCAGTCGAAGCGAACTGCTCCAGGCGCTTCTCGACGGTCCCGCGCTCGCCGGATATCGAGAGCACGATGCCGACACCCAGGATGACGACCGCGACCGCGCCGACGATCAGGATAATCGGGTTCATCGTCGTATCTGCCTCACTCTCACCGCCGACTGCCGACGCCAAAGATGCTGGGCGGCAGCCGGATGCCGGCTGTCTCGATTTGCTCGATGAATTTGGGCCGCAGCCCGGTGGGAATCAATCGCCCGATGACTTTGCCGTTTTCGACGCCTTGCCTTTCGTACACAAAGATGTCGGACATGGTGATGATTTCGCCTTCCATGCCTTGCACCTCGGTGACGTTAGTGATCTTGCGTGTGCCGTCGCGCTGGCGCTCTTGGTGAACGATCAATTGAATCGCCGAAGCAATTTGCTCGCGGATGGCGCGGTGCGGCAGGTCAAAGCCGGCCATCAGCACCATCGTCTCCAGACGGGCTATCGTGTCGCGCGGGCTGTTCGAGTGCAGCGTCGTCATCGAGCCGTCGTGGCCGGTGTTCATGGCCTGCAGCATGTCCAACGCCTCTGCGCCACGGCACTCGCCCACGATAATGCGTTCGGGGCGCATTCGGAGCGCGTTGATGACCATGTCGCGGATAGTGATCTCGCCTTTGCCTTCGATGTTGGGCGGGCGCGTCTCGATGGTGATGACGTGCTCCTGGCGCAACTGCAGCTCGGCGGCATTTTCAATCGTGACGATGCGCTCGTCGGATGGGATGAACGACGACAGAATGTTGAGCAGCGTCGTTTTGCCGGAGCCGGTGCCTCCCGACACGACGATGTTTAGCCTTGACTGCACGCAGGCTTTGAGGAACTCGGCCGACTCGGGCGTGAGCGAGCCGAAGGCGATCAGGTTCTCCACGGTCAAGGGAATCTTGGAGAACTTGCGGATGGTCAGCACCGGGCCGATGAGCGAAAGGGGCGGGATGACGGCATTGACGCGGCTGCCGTCGGGCAAGCGCGCATCCTGGTAGGGTTGGCTTTCGTCAATACGGCGGCCCAAGGGAGCGATAATGCGGTCAATGATGCGCATCAGGTGGTCATTGGTTTCAAACGTGGCGTTGGTGAGTTCGACCTTGCCTTTGCGCTCGATGTAGACTTTCTTGGGGCCGTTGACCATGATCTCGGTGATGGTATCGTCGGACAGGAGCGGCTCCAGCGGGCCATAGCCCAGGATCTCGGCGGCGATCTGCTCGAACAAGCGCTGCCGCTCCACGCGGCTGAGGATGATGTTTTCCTCCGCCAGGGTGGAGTCGAACATTTCCTCGATCGTCGAGCGCACCTCGTCGGTCTTGGAGATGTCCATCGAAGGGTCCAGCTCGGCCAGCAGCTTGTTCTGGATGCGCGTCTTGAGGTCCAGGTAAGCGTCGCGGCTCGGCGCGACGGCTGTGGGAGCGCGGCGCGCTCGGATCTCGCTTAGCTTAGAGGGCGCTTCGGCGGGCGCGACAGTGCCCTTTTCGATTCGTTTGAGTAGCGACATTTACACACTTCCTTGACCTACCGAGCCTTAACGATTGAATAAACGCCCCAGCCGCCTGCGGGCCACGTCTTCTGAGGTCTCTGCGGCGGCCACCGGCACGCTGTCCAATTCCTCAACCGGCTGAAGCTCGGCCACCAACTTGTCGGCCAGTTGAATGACGGCTTGAGCCAACGCCGTGGATTTGCTGCGCGGGTCGTTGACGAACGGCACACCCTTGTTGATCGAAGAGACAGCGGTCACTTCGTCCATCGGCAACTGCGCGGAGACGGGGTGCTTGATGTGAGATTCGATGTCTTTGGCCGAGATCAGGCTCCGGCGATCCATCTTGTTGAGAACGAACAGGGTTTTGCCTGGCAGGTAGGCCAACGCCTCGGCCACTTCGAAAAAGGTGCGAGCGTTCTTGATGGAGGGGATGTCGGGCGTGCCCAGCAGCACAATCCGGTCGGCGTTGTCGAGGACGGCCAGAACTTCGTCCTTGAGTGTGCGGGCGGTATCCACGATGACATAGTCGAACATCGAGCGCATCTCGGTCAGGATGGCTTTGAGGTGCTCGGCGGTCACCAACTCGGCCAACTCGGGCCGGCCCGGGGCCAGCAAGGCCTTGACGCCTGAAGAGTGCGGCGTCAGCATCGTCTCGATCAACTCCGCGTCCAGGTCAGAGATGACTTTGGACACGTCCGCGATGCTGCGTGTAGATTGCAGATTAAGTAGCACGCCCACGTCGCCAAAGTGCAGGCTGGCATCCACCAAGGCCACTTTGCGGTCTTGTCGGCTCAAGGCCACGGCCAGGTTGATCGCCACCACGCTGGTGCCGATGCCGCCTTTCGCTCCGAACATTGCCACGACCTTGCCTTGCCGGTACCCGCCCAGCGATCCCGCGCTGGGCTGTCCGGCGATGGGCGCTGCCGGCATCACGGGCAGCGCTGCCGCGGCCCGCGCCAGGCCCATCTTGTGAACGCGGTGAATGGTGGAGACCAACTCTTCGGCGCTAAAGGGCTTGGTGACAAAGTCGCGCGCCCCGGCCAGCATGGCCCGGCGCAAATAATCGGCTTCGCTTTGCACCGAGACCATGATCACCTGGGCCGTGGGCACTTCTTGGATGACGGAGGCTGCCGCGGTGATGCCGTCCATGTCCGGCATGTTGATGTCCATCAGCACGATGTTGGGCTTGTACTGGCGGGCACACTCGATGCCGTCGTGGCCCGTCCCGGCTACGGCGACCACTTCGATGTCGTTTTCAAATGCCAACAGCTTGCGGATGTTTTCCCGCATTTCCGGGATGTCGTCCACGATCAGGACGCGAATCTTGTCAGTTGGACTGCTGGTCATACCTTGCTCTTTAGGTGGGTTAACGTCATTGGCAAATCAAGGCTTGCTGCGTCGCGAACTGGTCTAGGGCGCCTTGGCGCCGACCGGCACGCCGCCTGCGCCGCCGATGCCATAGTCCAACTTGGGCGGCACGGCCACTTTGAATCGCTCGAACATGTATTGCAGCGTGACGGCTTCGGTGCTGAATCTGGATTCCTTGTCGCCGGCTGCGCGCAGCACCATGTCCAACTGTGCGCCGGTCTCGCGCGCATACTTGAGCACCAACGCATCTTGCGGATCCACTTCCAATGTGGCAACCTGGGGCAGGGGCGGCGCCGGCGTGGGTTGCTGTCCGCCGCTCCCTTGCGGCGCGGGAGTGGGTGGCACGGCAATCCAGTCACCCAGGTTCAGCACACGCGCATTCTGCACAGTCCACTGGCAGACCAGGCGCGGCAGTTGCGATTCGGCGGGCCCTTCGATGCCACCCAAGCCCGTCGCACCGGTCGCGGGCCGACCCGCTGGCATTTGAACCAGAGACTCTGGCTTTTCCGGATTAATGTAAAAGAACCTGTTGAGCTTCCGCGTTTGAAAGTCCTTGTCCAATTCGTACACCCAGAAGCAGGCCAGCACGTCTACCCGGTCGCCGGGTTGCGCCGCAAACGCCACACTCAACAAACGTGGCAACACGTCTTTGTCGCGCCGGTCGTACGGCAAGTTTTCCTTCTCCGGGTAGGTGGAACGCAGCGGGAACGCTACCCCAACCTTGCCCGGTTGGATCGCCAGGGATGCAGCCCCGCCTATGATGGTTCCGGCGGTGCTTTCGGCGATCATGCTCGGCAATATAGGCAACCCCTGCGGGATGTCTATCTTGGCGAACTTGCCTATCGCCGTGCTGACGTCGGTGAGAGCGCCGGTTGGCACTTGAGTTACCGGCCAGTCAAACAGGCTCACGGCCGCAGTGATGATCTGCCCTCCTCGCGCAATGGGTTGGAAGGCGACGACGATCTTGGTTGTGGGGACGGGCTGGGCCGTGGATTCCGGTTGCTTGGCAGGAGTAGAAGTTCGGCTTAGCAGAACAGCCGCCAGGACTGCTCCCACCGCCAATACTAGCCCCAGAAGAATAAAGGTTCTGCCGCGTCGCATGTGATGCCTCCTTAGAACACTAGGTGTGGAGCGTATTCACCGCACATACCTACCGGAGTTTAGAGTTCACGCTCGTAGTAACGGCTTTAGCCGTGATTTTGGCGGCTGAAGCCGCTACTACCAACGTGTGAACTCTAAACTCAAGTACCTACTACTATAGTTATTTCCGACAAAATGTCAAGGCGGACTTGGTATACCGCAAAAGTGTCGGTCGCGCTTGGTCGCTCGGGGTGGATTGCGCGGCGGCCGCCGCCGTCATCCACGCCCATAAAAAAGGAAACGGAGGCCCTCCGTTTCCGCTCCAAGTGTCGCTTGGGTTTTTCTGAACTCGCTCGTTCTGGCTGCTCTGATCACGCGACGCTTGCTGGCCGTGGCAGCGCCCCTACTTCTTTTTCAGGACGATGGGCAAGTAGAGGCGATAGGGCGCGGCGAGGGTCGTGATCGTTCCTTGAGCCGTCTTGGCCGGATCATGGTTCGAGGTTACCGTGACGGTGAACACGTCAAAGTCAATGTCCTCTGTGGCTGTGCTGGGTACCGTGACGGTTATGGGCAGGTACGCGGTTTGCACATTCAGCACTGGCCCGATGCTTGAGGGAGCAGTTTTTGCCCATTTCAATGTCCCGTCACTCAGCGCGATGCTGTAAGTATCAGACACATTGCCCATGTTGGTGATCGGCACTCTGTAGATAGCCTTTGTGCCTGGCCGCGCTTTCCCATTGACCGACTCTGGCACTTGCACTCCATAGACCTTTGGATTGAACACAAACGGCCCATACTTGGCGACGTTTTGCTCTTGCGTGTAGGGCGCGGCGCCGTAGCCTTCGGGGTTAGTCCCAAACCAGGCCCACCGCAATGGGTCGCTATAGGCCGTGTCTGCCTGCGCGTACACGGTATAACTTATCCCACCTGCCATCATGTTGGTCACGGTGATCACGGTGAACAACTTGATCTCTGAGCCGGGAGCCAGGTATTCGATTTTGTAATCGCCTTCAGTGTCGGGCTTGCGCAACAGCGCATCACCCTGGTAGGTGATCAACCCCCATTCGTGGTCAGACGCGCCGGATGGGGGAGGGTCGTTTTCCGGTCGAACATACAGCTCATTATAGAACCAGCGCGAGGCCGTCATCGTCCCAATGTTCTTGAGGGTGACAGTGAAATGGTTCGAATTGCCCAGCACAAACTGATCGGGGTTCATCTCGATCTGTGTGATGGTGATATCCGATCCAAAGAGTGGCTCTTTCAACGTCACGACGCTGGTAAAGTAATTGGTCGTCGTAATCCATCGCGCCCAACCTTCTTCATCGGATCGCTCAGTCGGCGCAGGCTCGATGGATTGCAGTTCCAATGGGGCATAGAACGGCACATAGCCCCATTGGTCAGTTGGCGCGTCAACCGGAAACTGGCGCGTATAGACCACGGTGGTGGTCAGTGGCGAATAGTATAACTGACCCGACGAGCCGCCGACCCGAAGGCTCAACGTGACGAGGTTCCCCAATCGTTCCGCGCGAGTTGACCAAGTTGGACTCATGGTGCGATACGTGATGGTGATCCAGTCTTGCGGCCCAGGGGCAACTGTGCCATTCACGAACTCTAGCCGGCCACCAGGAGTGTTGGCATCTACGTCCCAAGCATCGTCAGGCACTTTTAAGGTGTAGGTAGGGCTCGGAAAGTTCCAGTTGTAATACACGTCTTGCACGTGTACTGTCCAAGTGTCTGACATCATGTCGGCCATGCGCGGCTCGAGCGTGACGGTCTGTATTCGCTGGAGCGGGCCCAGGGACGATTGGGCGGGCGACGCTGCGCCGGGGAGGATGCCGATATCCACTGGCAGGTCTTGCGGCGTCGGAATGGGTGCGGCAAGACCTGCCGGGTTCGTGCCAGCGCGCGCTCCGGCCACGATCAACCCTAGCCCAAGCGCGCTGATGAAGGCGATAATGATTAGCCGTCTGCTAGGTTCCATTCACCCGACCTCGTCGTGTCCCACCGATCATGGGCAGTCACTGCCATAGCATGGCGTCGGCGTGGGCGTGCGCGTTGGCCCTGTTGTCGGCGTGGGCGTGCGCGTCGGCGTGTTCGTCGGCGGCCTGGGCGTGTTCGTCGGCGTGCGCGTGGGCGTTGGCACGGTCGGCGTGATCGTGGGCGTGCGCGTCGGCGTGGGCGTTGGCACGGTTGGTGTGCGCGTAGGCGTGCGCGTCGCCGTGGGCGTGCGCGTCGCCGTGGGCGTGATGGTCGGCGTGGGCGTGATGGTCGGCGTGCGCGTGACGGTCGGCGTGCGCGTCGCCGTGGGCGTGACGGTCGGCGTGGGCGTGATGGTCGGCGTGGGCGTCGGCGGAGATGTGGGCGTGCGCGTGGGCGTGTTGGTCGGCGTGCTCGTCGCCGGCGGATCGCTTTCGTCCGGGAAGAGGTTCGCTTGCGGGATGACCACCTGGCTCCCCGACCGGTTGCTCGTCCAGCGCAAGTAAGCACTCGCGTTGCCGGTGTTGTCATAGTATTCCATGGTGATGGGGTAGCGCGTGCAGGCGACCAGCGGGATTGATGCGCTGTTTCTTCCGCCCGCCGAGTTTTGCCAGGCGTTGATGACTCGCGCCCCATTGACCCACAGGCGCGCTCCATCATCGGTGACAGTGCGGAAAACATAGTCTTCCGTGTACAGGGGCATCACCCACCCGGTCCAGCGCACCACGAAATAGTTGGCTGGCACATTGGGAGCCGGCGAGCCAGTTCCCCAGTTGAAATTCACTCGCGCATCAATGCGGGTATGGAGTGGCGAGTCCGCGGGCCAACTGGGCGGCGCGCTGCCCGTCCAATCATTGTAGACCCCGAGCAGCCCCGTGCCGATGTCGGGGCACGGCGGCGTGGGCGTGGGCGTGGGGGTGGTGGTCGGCGTGCGCGTCACCGTGGGCGTTCGGGATGGCGTAGGCGTGATGGTGGGCGTGGGCGTCGGCGTGTTCGTTGGTGTGCGCACATCCCAGGTCGGCGTGGGCGTGGGCGTGTTCGTGGCTGTTGGCGTGGGCGTGGGCGTGGGCGTGTCCACGGCGATGAGCGGCGGCAGCCCGAACACGCGCGACTTGCGGAATTGTTCCACGACCATGGTGCGCATGGCTCTCAGCCGTAAATAGTTCTGAGCGTTGGCCGCCACGCCGCGAATCGGCGTGATGAGGGGGTGATTGAACGTCACCACGACCACGACTTGATCGTTCGGACCTCCCGCGTCCGGTTGATCTATCTCTGGCACACCCGGCATCCGTTTGCAGTATTCCTCTACATCAACCCCACCTTTTGATTTTGATAACGCATACGCTCTAGTCCCATCGGCATAATTGCGGGTGCTGCATAGTGTGACTTTGAAATAGCCCCGCGCAGCCGGGTCGCCGCCTATGTCGGCGATGATATCGCCTGAATTGGCTTGATTAATGGCGAGGCTGGCGCCTCCCCCGATGGACTGCTCGCGAGAGGAGGGAAGCCGCGCGACGTCTTGCATCGCGCCGACGACGTCTTCGTACTTGAGATCGTCGTTATTCACGCAGACGACTGGTGTTTGGCCCCCGAAAAGGAGAGTGCACATATCGGCGGGAGACTGACTTCCGTGAGTCCAGTGTTCCACTCCGTCCTGATCGCGTGAGATGTCAAAGTCGCACTGAGCGCCTTTCGTTTCGCCATAAGGCGCAAGGATGGTATCAAACGGGGCGCAATAAGCAGGGTTGAATCGCCCGGTGGATGCGAAGCGAGCCGCTGTCCGAGCGCTGTTTTCGACCATCAGCCAGGCAGCAAAGATGCGGGCGAATTCGATCAGCCCAAAGACCAACAAGAGCAAGATGGGCAAAGCCAGGGCGAATTCAACCAAGCCCTGACCGGGTGATTTTCGTGAACGAACGGTTGACTTACAATTTTTCATTTTGACCTCCCCTGTAAAGGGGGATGCTATACTCAAAGGGTCGCAGCTTATTGCTGAAGCCGGGTGAACATTCGGCTGGCGATTTCTTCGAAAACTCTTTTCAGCCCCGAGCCGGTGGCGGCATACCAATAGTTGCCACAGTTGACGGATGTGGCGGGTGGGCCGAAGGTACTGGTAGCTAGTTTGCTCACCGACGGATCCCAGGCCCAGTTGCTATGGCACAACCATTGCTTTTCGGCATACTTGGCGTCTGGGTCGTAGCCCATGTCGGCGATGTAGCGCAACAGGCGCTCGCCTGCGTCAGGGTCGCGCTGCGATCCGACAGGAGTTCGGGGGCTGTAAGAGCTGTAATAACGCGTATCAGCCTCGGTCACGAGCGGCCCCAGGCCGATGACAAAGGCGACGATGCCATTGCTGGCCATGTAATCAGCCTGATCTTGCGCGTAATCATAGGGATCATAATGGTAAGCATAACTGACTGGATCCGCCAAACTCCACTTTATGTTCGCGCCCGGCGCGCACTTGGATACCAGCGTATCTGTCAACATGCAGGTGCGGGCGATAGGCCAGGCGGTGCGAACATTCAGGCAGGTCGGCTCGGCGTAGGGAGCCAAACCGGCATGTTCAGCATAACCCGTCACCGTGATGCCCTGCGTGCCCATCGCGGAAGGCGAGGGCCACGAAGTAGGTGGGCAGGCGCCGCCGTAAAAATTCCCAATCGGATCAGTGGCGTTCGGCGCGCCATCGGTCAGGAACACGGTCATCCAGACCGAGGCTCGCCGTCGCCCCTGGATGGTCAGTATTCGGGTGGCGGTGCGTATCCCGCCGCCGATATTGGTATTGAGGCCCCCGCTGGTAAACGGCACCATGTCCGGTATGGCAACAGTGGTCGTTTGTATGCTAAAGTGGTTGAGCAGCACATCGGTCGCGGTGGCTTGGTTGTCAATCATCATGGTGGGGACCATGTTGGCGGGATTGGCGAGAACAAAGCCGCCCACGGCGGTATCGTAAATGTAGGGGACGCGGTCAAACTGGACGATCGCCACGTGGTCATAGGGAAACTTTAATCTCTGCACCAATAGCATGGCGTTGGCGCGCACCTCTTCAAAAGGATGACAGTTATTGGGCGCACAAGTTGAAGCGGGCACTCCGCTCTCTTGCGCCATCGAACCGGAGCGGTCCAACACCAGCACCACGTCAATCGAAGCGGCTTCGCCCACGGAGGTGACCTTGAGCGTAACGTATCGCCATCCGACGACGGACAGAAAGGGGAGGCCGACATCGCTTTGAGCATCCACTCGCACCAGCTTGCGCGGCGGATTCATACACAACTGAGCGCTCAGGTCTCCGTCGTCATACTCGGAATTGTCGGGCGGGGCGGGGCTGCTATTGTCGCGGCTGTTAAGGATCGTGCCTGCGCCAGGGTTAGTGCAAGCAAAGGCTCGTATTCTTGTCGTCGGCTGGGAAAAGCCCTGCACGGCCATGATCTGCTGCACGGCAGAAAACAAATCGCCGCCCGAGGCATTGTAAAGGGGTCTGGCCTCGCGGAATTGGTTGGCGGCTTGAACGCCGGCGGCATCTAGCGCGCGGCGCAACTGGCTGTAGCGCGTCAGGACCGAGGCGACGTCCACCACCAGCCCCGTAAACGCGATCAGGGCGATGAACACAAAGGCGACCAGCACAATCGCCTGGCCTTTGGATTTGTGAGCCTGTTCGCTGAAGGACAGGCCGATTTGTCGGAATAGTTTCATAAGACCCTCTTACTTCCCATCAATCTCGGCCATTAGCTTACTATTCGCGTGCAGGGTCAAGCGCCACCAGCGGGAAAATGGAATAGACATGGATGGGAATGGGATCGGCCAGAATCGCGCTGCCTCCCGCCAGGCGGCTGACAAACGAGAACAACCCGGTGACTTGCTTATGGGAGGCATACACCTCGACGATCACCACTCCCGTGGACGGCGCTGTGCCAAAACGGCTCAACTCGGTCCTGAACGAGTCTTCAAAATCACTGTCGCTGGCCGGCGGAGATGTTTTGAGAAAGCCCGAAGTCCGATTCCCGTACAATGACCAGGTCACCGTTCCAGCGGCCAATGGCACCCCGCCCGTGATGGGCACGGTTGTCACTACGACGTCAATGCCACTGGTCGTGCTCAGGACGGCGTTCATGTCCGATCCCAGGTTCCGCACGACCGAGCAGCCTGTCACGTAGAAAAAGTTTACCGTCTCGGACTCTTGGCAAACCTGATAAACTCGATCCGCCCCCCAGCCTTTGACGGTGGCGGATGCCGCCGTGTATGCCTGCGAATAATTGCTCAGACACGTTGTGTCAAATAGAATCTCCTGCGGGGTCGCCTTGGGGCCGAAGGGTTGGCAGCGTGTTTCCGTAGGGTTTTGCGAACTCACATAGCGCGCCGCTGAACGCGTCGTGTCTGTAACGGTAATATAGTCATTGATAAAAGTCCCAATCTCAACGAACCCGATCAGCATGAGAAGCATGATGGGGATGAACAAGGTGATTTCGACCAAGCTCTGGCCGCGGTCACCATACGGTTTTCTTGGGAACACTGGGCGCTTCATACGCCTCCCTTTGCTGTCCCACGTTGCCTTTCGCGCAAGGGTGGTTACAGAATGGCCTGATACTCTTTCTAACCAAGATTATACCCCAAAGGCTACCCGGCGACAAGAACCCAAAAGTACTAGCAGCCTGTCGGAGAGGTAGCCTAGCCCCTTGTGGGCGTTGGCCTTGCAACGGGCACAAGGCCCTAGACTACGGGTTCTCCGACAGGCAGCCAGGCTTGTTGGGGCAAGCGGCGGCCCGGATTTTGCGTATCTGTTGCGCGCATGGTACAATCAGAAGGCTTTTTCAGCGACACGGGTCCTTTCTGAATTTCCGGAGAGACCCAGGGCATGGCCGCAGCTATGGTAGATCTGAATTCTGCCGAGGTGAACATCCTCGTCCGCCAACTCAAGATCAGCCCGCGGTTGGCTGGGCGCATCATCGCCATGCGCCCGTTCGAGTCAGTGGCTGATCTGCAAAAGGTCTGGGGGATGGATGCCAAGACCTACGCGCGGGTGGTCGAGCGGGTGATGGTCTCGTCCCCACTGACTGTCACGCGCGCGCCTGAGGAATCAGGCGGCGAGGCTCCCCTGCCTGGCAAACCGGAGGCACGCGAGTTGCCTCGACCCAATGTGCAGATGCCCCCGCAGATAATCCCCGCGCGCCCTCCCGTCAAGCCGGCGCGCAAATTCATTTGGGCGCTGCTCGCCATCGTGCTGTGTGGCGCCTACCTGCGCTTTGTCGGGCCGAACTGGGACGCGGGTCAGCACCAACATCCCGACGAGCGGTTCATCACCATGGTGGCCGAACGGATTCGCTCGGTCAGCATCCCCGAATATCTAGAGTTCGACACCCAGAACTCGACGCTCAACCCGCTCCGGTATGGCTCGTATACCTATGGGATGTTGCCCCTGTTCGCCACTCGCTATGTGGCCGAATGGATCAACATGACGCAGTATGACCGCATCGTGTTGGTGGGGCGGGCACTCTCCGGCTTGTTTGACCTGGCCGTGGTCGTGGCGTTGTACTGGCTGGGGACGCGGTTGTACGACCGGCGAGTGGGTCTGCTGGCCGCGGCGTTGAGCGCCGCCGCCGTTTTGCCCATTCAGCTTTCACACTTTTTCACGGTGGATTCTTTTTCGACGGTGTTTGTCGTGGGGGGCTTTTGCTTTGCGGCGCAGATCACCCTGGCTGCGCCGGCCCGGTCGAAGCGAGACACTTTTTTGCCATACGCGCTTTTCGGATTGATGGTCGGGCTGGCGATGGCGTGCAAAGTCAACACGCTGCCGCTCTTTGGCGTGATCCTCCTGGCGGGCGCGATGCGCGTTATTCCGATCTGGAAGCGACCCGTCGAGTGTGCGAGCGAGCTGAAGAATGTGCTCATCGGCTGGGCCATTGCAGCCGGGGTCGCGGCGATGGCTTTTCGAATTTTTCAGCCCTATGCTTTTGCGGGGCCTGGATTCTTTGGCTTGCGTCTCAACGAGCGTTGGCTCTCGGTCATGCGCGAGGTCACCGATCAGGTGGCGGGCAAATCGGAATGGCCGCCGAATCATCACTGGACGAGCCGGCCTTTCACCTACGCCTGGACGAATATGGTGATGTGGGGGATGGGGCTGCCGCTCGGTTTGGCGGCGTGGCTGGGTTGGGCCTGGGCTGCCTGGCGCTGCACGAAAGGCGAATGGCAGCGTCATCTATTGCCGGTGGTGTGGATCGCCGGATATTTTATCTGGCAGAATATCCAGTTCTGGCGCTACATGCGCTACTTTTTGCCCATCTATCCGTTCTTGATTCTCCTGGCGGCCTGGGCGTTGGTGGAACTGTTTGATCGGACGCGAGGGAAGAATTTCGAATTTCAAATTTCGAGTTTCAAGTTGCGGATACCGGGCGTGGTGGGGCTGATCGTCTTGATCGGTGTCGTCGTGGCGACGTATGCCTACGCGTTCGCCTTCACCGGCATCTATGTTCGCCCGCACACGCGCATCGCGGCCTCGCGCTGGATGTTGGAACATGTGCCCGGCCCACTGAATGTGATCGTCAATTCGCCGCAGGGGGCGCGCTCCTATCCCCTGCGCGTTTCTCACGAGGTGGCGCTGGTGGACGGGCTGCCGGTGCGAGCGGAACTGCGCCCGATAAAGTCCGGCACGGCGACGACCATCACGACCACGCGAGTGAAACGGGTCGGCGCCGACTTGCACATCAAGATCAGCGCCGATGAGGCCGGCCAGGACGTCGTGACTGAGGGACACTTGATGGTCATGGCGGGAGACGAAGCGACCAGCCAGACCCTCAATCTGCGCGAGGTGATGCTGGAAGGTGGCCGGACGTATTACGTGCGTTACGCGCTTGCCAACAGCGGCGCTCTCACCGCGGATCGCCTGGCGTTGCGAAATGAGCAGGGCGAAGCGAACGGCGTGCCGCTCGAGTGGACGTTGACCGATCAGCCCGCCGGCAAGACAGAGGGCAATTTCAAATTTGCGCCGGGCGAGTCGTCTCGAATTAACCGCCTGTTCATCGAAAACCTACGAATCGCGTATGCGCAAAACGGCTCGTCAGCGCAGACGCCAGCGTCGCAGACGACGCTGGAAGTCAAGCTGACCCGCGACGATGCCGGTCAGGATGTGCTGGCAGTGGCCTCAGTGACCGGCGATTTTCTGCCGGGCGGTGATGGGCAAGACCAGTCGCCCGTGTTTTCTTTCGCGCCGGTGGAACTGAACGCCGGCGCCACCTATTACGTCTTTTACCAGGTCACGTCCGGCGGGCCACTGACGCTGGCGGGCGAGACCATGACGCTGGAGACTTCGTGGGACGATGCGCTACCGCTTCGCGTGGATGATTATGATCCGCTGGGCGGCATCTATGCGCCGCTCAACCTGGAACTGTATGAGCCGGACACGCCTGCCAAGCGCGAAAAGATGCTCGAGATTCTGTCGCAAGTGAATTACATCGTCGTCCCGTCCAACCGGGCGTATGATGCGATGCCGCGCCTTCCTCTGCGTTATCCGATGACGCTAAAGTATTACCAGGCCCTCTTTAACTGCGATTGCAGCGGGGACGCGATGGAGGCTTTGGCCGCCCGGGCCAAGCCGCCGCTCGCTTCGCGAGGGCCATTGGGCTTTGAGTTGGTCGCCACGTTCGAGAGTTATCCGACGTTTGGGCCGTTCTCCATCTCCGACCAGCTCGCCGATGAATCGTTCACGGTGTACGATCATCCCAAGGTGATGATCTTTAAAAAGTCGGCGGACTTTTCGCTGGAACGAGTCCGCGCCATTTTGGAGAGCGCCGATCTTACCCAGATTCTTGACCAGTCGCCGCTGGCGGTCACGATCATGCCGACCGGCTTGCGTCTGCCGCCCGATCGTTTGGCCGCCCAAAAGGCGGGGGGCGCCTGGCACCAGATGTTTGACTTTCAGTCGTTCCTGAACCAGAACCAAACGTTTGGTGTACTGGCCTGGTACTTGTTTTTGTTGTTGCTGGGCTGGTTGGCGTTCCCGCTGGTATTCGTTGCGTGCCGGGGACTGCCGGATCGCGGCTATCCACTGGCCCGGTTGATTGCTTTGTTGTTCATCGCGTGGGTCGCCTGGATGCTGGGCAGTTTGAAAATCTTGCCTTTCACTCGGGGCGCACTTTGGTTAAGCGTGGGCGTGCTGGCGTTGACGAGCGGCTCGCTCTGCGTGGCCGCGCAGAACCGGACCGCCTTGACGACGTTTGTTCGCGCCCGCTGGCGTTACTTGCTGGGTGTTGAAGGTTTGTTTCTGGCGCTGTTCCTGTTCGACTTGGCGGTGCGCCTGGGCAACCCGGACTTGTGGCATCCCTGGTTGGGCGGCGAAAAGCCGATGGATTTTGCGTTCTTTAACTCGGTTTTGAAGGCCGTCTATTTTCCGCCAGAGAACCCGTGGTTCGCCGGCAACACTGTGAACTATTACTACTATGGCTATGTGATTGCGGCGGTCTTGACCAAACTCTTGGGCATCGTGCCGTCCATCGCTTACAACCTGGTCTTGCCCACCTGGTTTGCGATGACGGGAGCCGGGGCGTTTTGCGTGACGTGCAATCTGGTGAGCAGAACATCGAGCGGCGAGAGTGGAGCGGAGAGCGAAGAGGCCACACCATCGAGTGTCGGTCATTCAAGATTGCCTTACCTGGCCGGCGTGGTGGCTGTGATTTTGATGCTCGTGCTGGGCAACCTGTACCAGGTGCGGCAGTTGTGGCAATACCTGCCTCAGGTGTCTGAGCCAGGCCAAACTGATCTCTCTGCGCCAGAGTACGTGGCCGCCGTCATCTCGGGCGCAGGCCGCGTGCTGTCCGGTCAAGCTCAATTGCCGGGCGATAAGGGGCGGTGGTACTTTGGCGCTTCGCGTCCCATCTTGCACGACAAGCCGGATACCCCCATCGCAGAGTTTCCATTCTTTTCGTTCTTGTACGCCGATCTGCACCCGCACGTGTTGGCGATGCCGATCCTCTTTGCGGCGCTGGCCTGGATGCTCAGCGTCTTGGTTTCGTCCGGCGGAAAGCGAGCGTGGCCGGAGCGAATCGCAATGTGGTTCGTGGCGGGGCTGGTGTTCGGCGTGATGCGTCCGACTCACACCTGGGATTTGCCGACACTGCTGGGACTGGGCGCTTTGGCGCTGGCGTGGAAAGTATGGCGGACGGAGGGAGTCACACGCAAAGCCTTTTTGATGATGGTCGGCCAAGTGGCGCTTTTGATTGGCGTTGCCATTGTGATGTACTATCCGTTCGCGCAGTGGTTCGGCACCGAGTATACGTCGCTCGAATTGTGGAAAGGCGCGCGTCGATGAGTTCAAACAACGCATCGGCGCGCAGCGGGAAAATGCCCAACAGTTTTTGGCGGAACTGCTGGAGAAACGGGAGAGAGACAGTCGTTGTTGTCATACCTGCATTTTCACCAATTTCCGATTTGTGTCAAGGCCAGTTGTGAAGCTGGCTGTTTGGACTCTAAACTTCAGATCGGGTCTACCCAGAAAAATGGGCCACCCAGGGCCAATTTTCATCAGCCCAGGTATAATCTGTGGAGAGGAAATAGGTTGCGCGCCATTGCATGTCATACGTCATCAGTTGCGGACAAAACACGCCGTAGGCTATCGTTTTTTTTCGGATACATAATCATCCGTCTGACGCCAACGCAGGGTGCCATTGTCCCGCCACGTGTAATTCTGAATCCACACCCGCTATAGAATCTGCACGGCCGGGACTTGCCGCAACCACGTGGGGGCAGCCGGATCCTCCAGACTTTGCCACAACGCCAGCCCATCGGCTCCGATCACTTTGGCATACGTCTCGCGCGGGGCTTGTCCACTCGGCAATCGATAGTTCTGCACCCGTGCTCTGTATCGCTCTACCCAGTCTGGCTGACTATGCACGCAGTAAGAGATACTTCCGATCAATCCGAGCGCGGACGGCGTCGGCCGCTTGGCGGTCAGACAGCCCTTCAGCAAACTGCAACAGGAGCACCAGCATCAGTCGCACAGGCGAGAGTGCTGGGTGTCCATCCGCAGGAAAGAGCACAGCAAAGTCCTGGTCCTGAAGCGACTTGCCAAAAGTATCGTACCACTGTAGGTAAGGATTCCCATGGGGGAAGATGGCACGCGCCACTCACACGGTTCCCTTGGGTACCGTATGCGCTGGCTGGGCTTAACGACATGATTGCCTCCGGATAGATGGTTCAAGTCGCGCCAAAGTAATTTGTCGGCAAACTGTTTTAGAATATAATATAGACCTTAAGATAAAGATTTGGAAAATCATGCGCGATTTCACGCTTGTATCACGGGCAAAAATTCCAAATCTTTTTCTTGAAAGCTATAGTACAAGTCGAACAGAACAGCGCAAGACAAGAGGCTCTAAACGACTTGAGCCGTTCATAGATGATCAAGTCGCCAATATGAACCCCTCAAAACTTCTGTGGCGGACTATTAGCCACTCAATTCCAGAGTAGAGTTCATTTTCTGCCCATACAAAAGATACCCAGCGGAATGTACAAGAGCGCACTTCAAGAACATATACGCCTGCTGAACCTGATTTCCATTTTGCGTTGGATTATTCCTCTGCTGGTCGCGGTAATCGACTGGGCTTACATTTTGTTCAACCAAATGCCAGCGTCGGATGACATTCTGCGCGCAATCTGGTTTCCGGGATTGGTCGCGCCCATGCTATGCTGGATCTGTTTGACGTGGCTGACCAATGTCGCGCGAGAGGCGATCAACACGCACCGGGAGCTGATTTTTCAGAATCGCGAACTAGTTGCCCTCAATGCCATCGGCGAGGCCGCGGGACAATCGCTCAACCTGGAAACTCTGCTCCAAGTCGCTTTGGAGCGGATCGTCGAATTACTCGGATTGCCCGCCGGGAAGATATGCACATTTGAGGGAAAGCACCTGGTTCGCATGGCACACATCGGGACTGAAACAGATAAGGAAAGTGCAATATGTTTCCGGGGTGACGAATGCGTGTGCGCCCGGTGTGCGTGGTCGCGCGAGATCATCACTTTGAAGGATTTACAGAGCGAATGCTCTCTGGCAAATGTTTCTTGCGTGCGCGAGGGATTTCGTTCCATCATCACGGTGCCGCTCAAGACCAAAGAGCAGGTACTCGGCGTTATTTTGCTGGCGAGTCCTCAGCCGAATCAATTTGGCCTCGCCGACCAGCGCATTCTCACCGCGATTGCCTCGCGGGTTGCCATGGCGGTCGAGAATGCACAGTTGTACAAAGAAGCACACCGGCGCGCATTGCACTTGGAGACGGCGAGCTTTTTAGGACAGCGCATGACAGCGCTCTTGGACGTGGGCACACTGTTATCGGAAATGGTCAAACTGATCCGCGACAAATTCGGGTACGATCATGTGCACATCATGTTGGTAGACAAAGAGGCAAACGAAATCGTTCTCAAAGAAGCAAGTGGGCCTGGGGCTGAGGCGCTCAAGCGCCAAGGATTGCGCCTCCAGATCGGCCAAGCTGGGATCACGAGCTGGGTAGCTCAGACCGGAGAAATGTTTTTATGCAACGACGTTGCGAGTGAGCCGCGTTATCTTCCGGCGGATCTGGTTCCCGGTGTGCGAGCCGAACTCGCCGTGCCGTTGCGGGCTGAGAACCGCGTCATCGGAGTCCTGGATGTGCAAAGTGAGCGACGGGATGCCTTCGACAAGGATGATGCTTCGACGTTACAAATCCTGGGCAACCAAGTTGGGATCGTCATCGAAAACGCGCGTTTGTTTCAAGAGACTAAGCATCGCTACGAGGCGATGATTGCTTTGCACGAGACTTCGCTAGACATTATTGCTCGGTTGGACACTACTCAGCTTTTGGAAGCGGTGTTGCGTCGAGGCGCGCAACTTCTTCGTGCGGAAGGCGGGGGGCTGGCTTTATACGACGACGAACACGCCTTCAACTATGCAACGGTCAGTTACAATACTCAGCCGAAGTGGGAATCAAGCGGTTCGCAGCCGCTAGAGGGTCTCGTCGGTGAGGTAATCCGAAGGCGTGAGCCAATCATCGTGAACGACTATCCCAATTGGCCTCAGCGGGTGAAGGCGTACGAGAACACTGCAAGAACGAGAATGATCGGTGTACCGCTCAAGTGGGAGAATCATATTGTCGGCGCGATGGTCATCCTGAATTGCCCGGAGAGTAAACCCTTTGACGAAGACGATGTATCCGTGCTAGCGCAGTTTGCAGACTTGGCGAGCATCGCGATCAAGAACGCCGAGCTGCACTCGCAAATCAAGCAGTTTAGCCAAGAGTTGGAGCAGCAGGTCGAGGCGAGGACTCGCGAGCTATCAACTGCCAAGGAAGAGATTGCGGCGCAATCCGAGCAGTTGCGTTTGCTCCTGGAAAGAACGATTCGGGCTCAGGAAGAGGAACGCGCGCGCATCGCCCGCGACATGCATGATGATGTCGTTCAACTTATCACTGCGGCACGCTGGGAAATCCAAACAGCCGAGGCGTTTGCGGGCACGGAGCTAAAGAGTGCCGCCCGCGATGGTCTTGCCGCGGCGCTCACGTTGCTTGACGAGATCGAAAAACAAATTCGCTGCGCCATTTACAATTTGCACCCGCCGATTTTAGATGCCGTCGGATTGAGCCCAGCTCTGCAAAGCTATGTCGAACAATTCCGGCGGATCTCTGGCATTGCATGTCGATTGGAGACTCGTGGCAGTGTGCTCCGCTTGCCCATTCAGGCTGAAAGCAGCATCTATCATCTCGTCGAGGAAGCGCTGGCAAATGTTGCGGCCCACGCCGGCGCGACGGAATCGTCCATCGTGCTTGACTATCGCGATTCAAGCCTCGACATCACGGTCGAGGATAACGGATGCGGATTCGATCAGAAGCAATGGTTGCAAGATGCCCATCGCGATGGTAGCCACCTTGGCTTGTTGAGCATGCAAGAACGCGTAAAAAGCTTGGAAGGAGGCATGCAGGTCGAATCCGTACCAGGTTGCGGAACGCGTTTGATCTTTCGGATTTCGGTTGAAAGGGAAAGAGGCGAATGGAACCAATCCGGGTTTTAATTGTCGATGACCATCCGATGATCCGACGCGGCTTGCGCAACTTTTTGTCTTCTGCACCGGATATCAATGTCGTCGGCGAGGCTGAGGATGGCGCCGCTGCCCTGCGCGTCGCCGCGAATTTGACGCCCGATGTGATTCTGCTCGATATTCAATTGACCGGAGCCGATGGAATCACGGTAACGTCTCAGTTATGCAAAGAGCAGCCAAACTCCAAGATCATCATCCTGACCGCTTACGACAACGACGACTATGTCCAGGGTGCTCTCCGCGCGGGCGCGTATGCATATGTCTTGAAAAAAAGCTCAGGCGAAACAGTGGCAGAGACTATTCGCCAAGTGCATCAAGGCAAGCGCCTGTTATCGCCCGAACTGATGGATCGCGTGTTGCAACAATTCCAAGACCTGGCGCAGATCAAAGCCAAGTACGAGTCGGGACTAATAGAAGATGAGGTCAAGGTACTGGCTTTGATGGCGCAGGGGGCAACGGTCGAAGATATTGCGAAGGGGATGTTTTGGGGCGAACGAACGGTGCGGCGCAAGATTGATGAAATCATTGTCAAGTTGGGCGTCAAGAATCGCACCCAGGCCGTCGCGGAAGCGATTAGGAAAGGCCTGATTTGATTCTATCGAAGGTTCTG
Source organism: Anaerolineae bacterium (assembly GCA_041300525.1). Taxonomy (GTDB): domain Bacteria; phylum Chloroflexota; class Anaerolineae; order Fen-1058; family Fen-1058; genus JBGLNJ01. The sequence goes on from JBGLNJ010000001.1 coordinate 165,911, forward strand.
TTTTCTACGCTTGTTCGATTTCCTCTGGTCGGATCAGAAAAACGGATTTCTGAATTGCTCTTTTCCGATTGTCTCCCTGTGGACACAAATTGACCACTTTTTCCCTTCCCCCGCACGACAGTTCAGATTATAGTTAATGCACCCGCGATGTCGCAGCGGATGAGTGTTCAAAGACATTCGTCTCAATCCTCATTTGCTAGCCGTTTTAACTCATGTCGGCGGCAAGCCGATTGAGCAAGGGCAGGAAGAATACAGCTCGAGCGACGTTATCAAGTTCGGTTCGAATGAGAATCTGATCGGTCCATCGCCGCTTGCGGTGGCTGTGTTTCAATCCGCGCTGACTTGGCGTCTCAGAATGACCAACTGGAGGATTTTCAAAACACTCTCTAACAGGTATTCTGCCTCTGTTTTATTTGCCCAACTGCTATCAGTAGTTTTGCAGATTTTACATTTGAACCAGTTTTGACGTGTTTTCGCAGTAGTCGCCCGCCATATCTGGCGGTTTGATACTTGCCGACCGGCGAATCTAGCTAATTTGTAAAAAGTGCAAAACTCCTATGCTATATCAAAGCTCAAAAATCACACGTTAAGGAGGAGAAAATGAAACACCATCACTGGCACATCGCGCTTGCTGTCGGAATGATCTTGGCGCTCATCGTCGCGGCATGTGCACCCGCAGCCGCACCAGCTCCTGTTCCACCTGCCTCTCCGCCGCCCACCTCAGTTCCCGCAGCGACGACTGCTCCGGCGACGGCGGTCGCCAAAGGGCCAACTTCAGGTGGCGTTCTGAAAATTTCTACCGTGCCGGATGCGGACATCCTGGGTTATCCGCCCACGATGACCAAGTTGAATGATTTCACTTTTGCTGTGACCAGTCTCGAAACGCTGATCACTTTTGACGAGACTGGCGCGCCCGTTCCCGGCTTGGCAGCAGAATGGAAAGTGGATGTCGCCAACAAAACCATTACCATTGTTCTGCAAAAAGGCGTCAAGTTCCACGATGGATCGGATTTCAATGCCAAGGTCGCCAAATGGAATTTGGATGGCATTCGCCAATCCAAGCGCACCGAACTCGCGCTTGTCAGCTCGATTGATGTGGTGGACGACTATACCATCCGTCTCAATCTCAGCAAATACGATAGCAGTATTCTGGTTACGCTCGCCGGTCCTGTTGGTTTGATGATCTCGCAAGAGGCATTCGAGAAAAACGGCGGCGGGGCGTGGAGCGAAAAGAATCCAGTCGGCACCGGCCCCTTCAAACTGGCGAGCTGGCAAAGAGACGTCAAGCAAGTATACGTGCGCTTTGATGGCTATCGGCAAAAGGGCAAACCATATCTGGATGGTGTGGAATGGATTATCGTCGCCGACCCACTCGTCCGGCTCGCATCATTCAAAGCGGGCGAATCGAACAGCACCCAGAACATCGAACCCAAGGATGCCAAGCAATTGGAAGCAGAAGGCAAGTACCAGATTGCTGCACTCGCTTCCGCGCTGTATGCACTCGCCCCGGACGGCGCGAATCCGAATTCCGTGTTCGCCAAGCTCCAGGTGCGGCAAGCCGTCGAGTACGCGATTGACAAGCAGGCATTGTGCGACACATTGGGCTACGGATATTGGAAGCCGCTCTACCAGGCCGCCGCGCCGGGAAGTTGGGCGGAAAATCCCAAGGTCGTTGGCAATCGCTACGATCCGGCTAAAGCCAAGCAACTGCTCACGGAAGCAGGTTATCCCAACGGGTTCAAGACCACCATCTACACGCCCAATACGCCGCAGATCATCGTAGACATGCTCACCGCCGTGCAGGGCTATCTGAAAGCGGTGGGCATTGATGCGAAATTGGAAGCGATGGAGCAAGTTCGCTATGGCGATGTTTATGCCGGCGCGGGTTGGAAAGATGGTCTCGCCATGGCACCCATGGGCTTGTCGCCCAACGAGATCGGCTTGCTCAATCGTCTCTTTTTGCCCGGCAGTGTGTTGTTGCCAAGCGTGCTTCGTCCCCCCGCATTCCAACAAAAGTTGATCGAGGTCGGTGCTGCAGCGGATAACGACACTAAGCAGAAACTGACCTGGGAATTGCAAAAAATCGGCGCGGACGACAATACAATGATGATTTGGCTGCATTCCAACGTCGGCGTTGTCGCCAGCCAGAAAAAAGTTCATAACGATGGTTTCAATAAAACGATCGGCGTGCCGTGGACACCCGCCGAAGCGTGGATGGACAAGTAATTCCTAGTCTGCCCAGTGTCTGCCGGTTAGAAACGAAAAAGCCCAAGCTAGAGTCACACGATAAATTGGAACCGGTGCGCTCGGTTCCAATTTATCGTATATCGCAGCAACCGCCCAGTTCGAAATGGAGATGTGAATATGACTTCGTGGTGGAATCTTGTGCAACGCGGCGCGGCGCTTCCCGAATGGCCCTATCCCATTCGCTATGGCGTCGAAAATCAAGTGACCGCCGATGTGCTTGTTCTCGGCGGCGGCATCGCTGGCTGTCATGCCGCGATCAACGCAGCGCGCAAGGGTGCCCAGGTCGCTATCGTGGACAAGGGGAGTATCCGGCGCAGCGGACAAGGCGGCGCGGGTGTGGATCATTGGCAGGCCGCGTGCACCAATCCGTGTAGCACGGTTTCTCCCGAAGAGTACGCCCGAGCAATCATTGATAGTTTCGCCGGTTACGATTGTGGTCCATTGCGCTATATTCAATGCCAAGAATCCTGGGACACACTGCTCGATTGCGAACAGATGGGCGTCCAGGTTCGAGATGTGCATGATGAATTTCAAGGTGCGGCGTTTAGAGATGAGCAAACCAAGTTGATGTTTGCCTACGATTACGAAAACCGGCACACTCTGCGCATCTACGGGCACGATATGAAACCGTGCTTGCACCGTGAAGTCAAACGGCTAGGCGTGCAGATTTTTGATCGCGTGATGGCGACCAGCCTGTTGACACAAGATGGCAAACAAGGCACGCGCGTCGTCGGCGCGACCGGCGTCAACGTTCGCACTGGCGAGTTCTATATTTTCAAAGCCAAAGCCGTCATCCTGGCGATGGCTCATCCGCGCCGCGAATGGACTTTTTCGACCGAGTTGAATGGCGGCAGCGCGACGTTCGCCGACCTGAACATTGTCGGCGATGGTCATGCGATGGGCTGGAATGCTGGTGCGGAATTCGCGATGATGGAACGTTCGATGAGCAGCGCGGGCGGCTTTGCCTATATTCAGTACGGCGTTGGTTATCCGGATAACACCTGGTATGGCTGCACGATGGTTGACGCGCACGGCAAACAAGTGCGCTGGTTCAATCGCGATGGCAAAGAACTCGAGACCGCCGAAGAACGCTTTCAACCCGCGCCCGGGCAAAAATTCATTTTGATGGGAGGCGGGTTGGTGGGCGGTGCGATTGCGCGCGAGGTCAAAGGGAACTATCTTGACGACACGCTGGCTGAACTCATCGGCAAGGGCGAAATCACCTTGCCGCTGTACGCCGATCTGCCCAGCTTGCCCGAACACGAACGCCGCGCGATCTTTGGCCTCATGGTCGGCAACGAAGGCAAGAGCCGCATCCCCGTGTACGATATTTACACCAAAGCCGGTTTTGATCCCAACAAGGATATGCTTCAAGCGCCAGTGATGCCGCCTGCCGCGTACAAGAGTCCGCATTATCCGGCGGGCGCGCCGATTCCGCAGTGGCGAGAAATCTTTGGCGGTGGCTTGGTCGCCGATTGGGACCTGAGATCGAATCTTGAGGGATTGTACGCAGGCGGACGCATGGTGTACGGCGGCGGAGAACATGCGGGCGCAGCGACGAGCGGGCGCTACGCCGGCAGAAAAGCCGCTGAGTACGCGTTGGGCGCGCGCGAGCCAGAACTCGATCAAAAGCAGATCGAGCAGGAAAAAACGCGCGTCTATGCCTCACTCAACAAGAGCAAAGATAACATCGGCTGGAAGGAGATGAATGCCGGTATCTGCCGCGTCATGCAGGACTATTGCGGTCAGTACCGCAACGAAGAAACATTAAAGGCTGGCGCGCGGTTGTTGAACAGTCTCAGGGAATCCGAATTGACCAGGACCTATGCCGCCAATCCGCATGAACTCGAACGCGTCTTGGAATGTCACACGATCATCACTGTCGGCGAGATGGTGATTCAAGCTTCGCTAGCGCGTAAGGCCAGCAGTCGATATTTGAACTTTTATCGGCTTGACTATCCAGAGCTTGATCCTCCAGAGTGGCACAAACTTTTCCCGATCCGGTTGGAAGATGGACAAGTAAAGATGCGAGAATTGCCGCTTGATTATCATCTGAAAGCGCCTTACGCCTCTACTCACAAAGATAACTACCAAGCCCATTGTAGTTTGTAGACCGTGCAAACCGATTGGATAGATTTGGAGCAAATCGCTATGAGTGACAAAGTATACATGATTCCTAATCCCCCGACTCCCAATGTGCCGATCCAATTTGACCCGGAAATATGCAGCGGGTGCAACATTTGCGTGGAAGTGTGTCGCACCGATGTTTTGATGCCGAATCCTGACAGAAAGAAACCTCCAATTGTGCTCTATCCCGATGAATGTTGGTATTGCGGGATCTGTGTTGAGGACTGTTCTAGACCGGGATCGATCTGGATGGTGCATCCGCTCAATCAAAGTATTGTGGTAAACTGGAAGCGAAAAGAAACAGGCGAGTTATTCCGTCTAGGCATGAAGAATCCACCGCCTCCTAACAATCGACCGCCAGCCAGTTAAATCGCATCCACGATGTAGGGAATGATCTCCATTCCGTTCTGGATGACGGATGAGAAATCGAAATGATCATGTTTATTGCGCGGCGCTTGCTAGAAACGCTCGTTGTTCTGGTGATCGTGAGCTTCATCGCCTTCTCCCTGCTGCACATCACGCCGGGCGATCCTGCCCTCATCATCCTGGGCGATTCAGCGACGCAAGAGCGAATTGATGCACTGCGCCGGGAACTGTGGCTGGATCGACCCTTATGGGTGCAGTATTGGCATTGGGCAACCAACTTGCTCCAGGGCAACTTGGGGACCTCCATCGTTTTTCGCGAGAGTGTTGCAAGCTTGTTGACGACTCGCTTGCCGATCACCTTTCATCTGGGTCTCGTCGCCCTCGTCCTCAGCATCCTCCTGAGTATTCCTGCCGGAATCATTAGCGCCGTCCGTCGCAACGGCTGGCTTGATTCTGTGATCACCGTCTCCGCCAACTTGGCAATGGCGGTGCCGATTTTTTGGCTGGGCATCCTGGGAATTTATTTCTTTGCGTTAAAACTGAGATGGCTGCCCGTGCAAGGGTACACTTCGCCCGGCGACGACCTCTGGTTAAGCACCCAGCAACTCGTCATGCCTGCCATTTGCCTCGCGCTTGTGCCGCTTGCTTCGCTGACGCGCCAAACTCGCTCAAGCATGCTAGAGGTTATCCAACAGGATTATATTCGCACCGCGCGTTCGAAAGGATTATCCGAGTGGAATGTGATGACGGGACATGCGCTCAAGAACGCCATCATTCCTGTGGTCACTTTATTGGGAATGCAACTTCGCAATTTGGTCGGTGGTGCAATATTGGTTGAGCAAGTATTCAACATTCCTGGGATGGGGCGACTATTGGTTTCTGGCGTGTTTGGCAAAGACTATGTCCTTGTGCAGGGAATAGTCATGATTGTGGGAATTGTCGTCGCGTTGGCGAATCTTGCCGTGGATATTTCCTATGGCTACATCGATCCCCGCATACGATACGACGAATAAAAAGCTACAGACATGTCGAATATAACCGCGCCACAAGACGAGGGTCAAGCAAATCTTCCGATGTATTTGGATGATTCATTGGAGCCCCCCCGAACAAAACCATGGCGACGATTCCTCCGCGTTTTTCTCCGTCGCAAGGTGGTGATCTTTGGCGCTGTCATTATCTTGCTTCTGATTTTGACTGCGCTCACGGCTGATTTGATCACGCCTTACGATCCGTATCAACAAAATCTGCGAGAAGCCCTGCAGCAACCTTCCGGCGCACATCTTCTGGGAACCGACGCGCTGGGACGAGATACGCTAAGTCGAATTATCTACGGCACGCGGACATCGCTGGCAGTGGGAATCAACTCGGTCGGATTGGCGGCACTGATCGGCATGGCGTTAGGCTTGTTGGCGGGCTACCTGGGTGGCTGGATCAGCACCGTGATTATGCGGTGCGTTGACGCGTTGATGGCAATTCCGCCCTTGATGTTAGCCCTCTCGATTGGAGTGGCGCTCGGCGGTGGCCTAACAAACGTGATCATCTCTTTGGGTATCTCGCTGATCCCGACCTATGTGCGCTTGATGCGCGGTCAAGTCCTGGCGGTGAAACAATCCGACTATGTCATAGCGAGCGAGGTCATAGGAGCCAGCGATTTGAGTACGATATTGGTCCATGTATTTCCTAACTGTCTCTCACCACTGATCGTCCTCATCACGCTCAACCTGGGTGTTGCAATTATTGCGGAAGCAGGCCTGTCATTCGTTGGACTCGGCATCACTCCGCCAGGAGCAGCGTGGGGCTCTATGGTCAACGATGGTTACCGCTATCTCCTCAGTAATCCGATCCTCTCCATCGCTCCCGGTTTCTGTGTCATGCTCGTCGTCTTGGCATTCAATCTCGTGGGAGATGGTCTGCGCGATGCGCTTGATCCACGCCTGCGCGGGACGATCTGAGGAAGAACATGGCTCATCTGCTCGAGGTTCGAAATCTCACCACTCAATTCAAGCTTGACGACTGTGCCATTCATGCGGTGGACGGCATTTCCTATTACATTGACGCTGGCGAAATTGTCAGCGTGGTCGGCGAAAGCGGCTGTGGCAAATCGGCGAGCCAGCTCTCGGTCTTGCAATTGATTCCCACGCCGCCGGGCAAAATCGTTGGCGGGGAAGTTGTCTTCGATGGTGTTGACCTTCTCAAGTTCAAGTCGGACAGCAAGCAAATGCGTACGATCCGTGGCGGCAAGATCGGAATGATTTTTCAAGAGCCGATGACATCGCTGAACCCCGTATTGACAATTGGACAACAGATCATTGAATCGTTGATGCTTCATCTCAAGATGGATCAAGGTGCTGCACGTTCGCGTGCAATCGAGCTTCTCAAATTGGTGGGCATCCCAGACGCAGAACAACGGATCGAGCATTATCCACATCAATTTAGCGGCGGTATGCGGCAGCGCGTGATGATTGCCATGGCACTGTGTTGCAATCCCAAGTTGCTCATTGCTGATGAGGCGACTACCGCCGTCGATGTGACAACTCAGGCCCAACTCCTCGATCTTTTACGAAAAACAGTTCAACAGTTTGGCCTGTCTTTGCTCATTGTCACGCACAACTTGGGAATCGTCGCGAGGTACGCCCAAAGGATCTATGTGATGTATGCTGGGCGCATTGTCGAGTCGGGAACAGCCAAAGAAATCTTTGGCGATCCTCGCCATCCGTATACTGTTGGTCTGCTCAAATCTGTGCCGCGACTCGATGAGCCCAAAGGTCGCCAGCTCACGCCCATTCACGGCATGCCGCCGAGTCTCACCCATCAAATAACGGGCTGCGCTTTTTTTCCGCGTTGCTCACGTCATCTCAACGCCAGCCAGTGTGATGCCCTTCCTGTGCTTGAACATATCAGCGGGCAACATTATGTTGCTTGCCACTCCGCCATTTGCCAGAAAGATGTGGCAAGTATCTCAAGCGTCACCGATACACACACGGCGGCACAAGCACCGAGAAATGGACGCCCATCTTCAGATGAAGCATTGCTCCAAGTACGCAACTTGAAGATGTATTTTCCAATGACCAAGGGATTACTACGGCGCAAGGTCGCAGACTTGAAAGCGGTAGATGACATCAATTTCACCTTGAACCGGGGTGAGACTCTGGGTATGGTTGGGGAAAGCGGTTGTGGCAAGACGACGGTGGGGCGTTGCGTGCTGAGGCTTTATCGCCCGATCTCTGGCGAGATTCGTTTTGAGGGGTGTAATATCTCTCTTTTATCAAGAGATCAGATGCGCCCAATTCGCCACAAGATGCAACTTATATTCCAAGACCCCTACAGCTCTTTGGATCCTCGTCAAAGTGCGGGTGATATTGTGGGAGAGCCGCTCAAGATTCACCATTTGGTCAAAGGTAGGGGCGAATACCGGGATCGCGTGGCGGAACTCTTTCAAATGGTTGGACTCAATCCCAGCCTGGCAGATCGTGTTCCGCACGAATTCAGCGGCGGGCAACGCCAACGCATTGGGATTGCTCGCGCACTCGCGACGAATCCGCCCTTCATCGTTTGCGACGAACCGATCTCGGCGCTTGATGTGTCTATCCAGGCGCAGATTGTCAATCTGCTAGATGAGTTGCAAGATCGACTGGGATTGGCCTATCTATTTATCGGGCACGATCTTTCGGTGGTGCGCCACATCAGTGATCGCGTGGCAGTAATGTATTTGGGGCGGATCGTGGAGATGACCGACTGCGAATCGTTATATGCCACCCCCTTACATCCGTACACACGCGCACTCCTTTCAGCAGTACCCATCCCCGATCCATTTGTAGAAGAAAAGCGCCAAGTCATTTTGCTAAAGGGAGAAGTCCCCAGTTTGTTAACTCCCCCCACGGGCTGCAATTTTCATCCGCGCTGTCCGATAGCCATCAAGGAATGCGAGCAAGTCGTACCACCTCTGCGTGATGTCGCTACGAATCATTACGTCGCTTGCATCCGAGCAAATATGCTTGCCTGAGGTGGTGGATACTCCCACAGACTTCCGCCAACAACGCATGCTGCAGTTCGGGTTGAGACAGTGCTGCTTGCAAGGCTTACTGCACCTCGGACCTATCCGACGTAGACGGGGCCTTCAACTCGCGCATCACTGTCCGCACCAAGCTCTTGACGAAATCCATGTCCAGTACTATCTTGCTTCACCTCCATTCGAGTTGAGGCGTTCGGACCCGTTAGCGGGCTGACCACACCGGAGTCGGGTGAGGTGCGGTCGTTCCGCGCCGACTTGCGCGCGGTTGCCGCGTCGAGGCAATCATGAAAGACAATCACACCATCAACCGCGATCCGTGCCGCATGATCCGTTGGGTGCAGAAGGTGCGCGAGGAAGAGCAAAAAATTCGAGAATTACTCGGGAGGATAATTTGCAACAATATGATCTCGGGCAGGCAGCCATTCAACCCAATGAACCCATTGTGGCAGGTTCGTTCACGACTATCTATTTCACATATACCTGTGGACATCCCATTGATGATTCCGGGTTCATCAAAATAGCTTTTCGCAGTGTTAGTGATGTCGGTGCGCCGCAGTTCGATGACTCGGCTGCTCCCAACTACTGCCGAGTTTTTACCACGGGAGATTGCCTCATCGAGCCTCGCTGGGATTCCAGAGGGCACACCCGTCCCTGGAGTCGCGCCTTGTTTTTGCAGGTTCGCGGCGGTTTTCTGAACCAGGGGGAGAGCATCACGGTTGTCTTTGGCGATGCGATGGGAGGTTCACCAGGCTGGCAGATGCAGACCAACTGCGTCGAGAAATTCGAGTTCAAAACTCTTGTGGACCCAATCGCGACTTATCAGTTCAAAGAACTCGCCGTCTCCCCGGCCCTGAAGCTAATACCCGGAGAACCTGTTCGAGCCATCTGCATCGCGCCATCCCAGATAAAAATCAACCAGGAGTTTTCTTATTACCTGAAGCTGGAAGATCGATGGGGAAACCCAACCGAAAAGCCCCGCCAGTTCTCCCATCCCGGCTACAAACATGAGGGTGTGCAAACCATATCGGCTCAAGACGACCATACCGGGCTGGTCGCCATCAGCAACCCGATCATGGTGATGGCTCAAGACCCAGAACTAGGGATGTTCTGGGCCGACTTGCACGGACAATCCGAAGAGACGATCGGAGATCGAACGATTGAAGATTATTTTGGCTTTGCGAGAGATTATGGCCTGCTTGATATCGCCGCCCATTCAGGCAATGATTTCCAGGTCACCGACGAATTTTGGGACAAGATCAACGAAACGACTCGTCACTTTTATCAACCAGGCGCCTTTGTCACATTTCCAGGGTACGAATGGAGCGGGAATACACCTCTGGGCGGCGATCGCAACGTTTACTTTGAATCTGAAGGCGGCAGCATCACCCGCAGTTCAACCGAACTGTTGCCTGGAAATCAATCCGATTACAAAGATTCGCCCACCGCTTTAGAATTATTTCGAGCCTTGTCGGAACAGTCCGAGTTGAGGCCGTTTACCTTTGCCCATGTTGGGGGGCGTTATGCAAATGTTGACATGCATGACCCCGAAATCGAGGTGGCGGTAGAAATCCATTCAGCCTGGGGCACGTTCGAATGGATACTCGAAGACGCGCTCAAAAGGGGGTACCGCGTTGGAATCTGCGCCAACTCGGATGATCACAAAGGCCGCCCGGGGGCGTCTTATCCTGGGGCGAGTGAATTTGGTTCCTTGGGCGGCCTGACATGTGTGCTGGCTTCTTCATTGGATCGCGCAAGTGTTGTCCATGCGCTGCGAGCGCGGCACTTGTATGCAACGACGGGCCATCGAGCCTTGATTGATCTAAAACTCGTGCTTCAGGGCAAACTCTTTGTGATGGGTGATGTGGTTGAGGTTGGCGCCGAGACGCCTCTTTTGCAGGCGCATATTGTCGGCGCCGCTCCACTCGACAGCGTAGAAATTCGGAACGGGTTGCAGATCGTCAAGAGACTTGTGCCGTACGATAAAGGCGATCTGGGCCGCCGGGTCAAAATCGTCTGGAGCGGCGCTCGAGTGCGCGGGCGAGATCGTCTGGTCAATTGGGATGGCAGTTTGGAGGTGCAAGGAAATTCTATTTTGGCGGCTACCCCGCTCAATTTTTGGAATGTCAATCATCCCCTTGAGCAAATCGGCCACCACAAACTTGCGTGGAAAACAGTGACGACCGGCGGCGCGTCCGGCGTCATCCTCACTTTGGAGCGAATGGATGGGGGAACCATCAAAGTCAACACCAGCCAGGGAGACATGGAGGTTGATGTGGCCTCCGTTGGTCTGGAACCGCGAGTTTGGGATCTTGGCGGCTTGAAAAAAGAAATAAGGATCTATCGCCTCCCAGACCAACCGGCCACGAGCGAATTGCCGTTTAGCCTGCCCCTGACTGGGCTCCACAAAGGTGATAATCCGATCTTTATCCGCATGGTTCAGGAAGATGAACATGTGGCTTGGACGAGTCCCATCTACTTGGTATCATAATTTGTGAGAGCGAACAAGTCCTCATGAGAAACAGTTCGGAGATTTGCCTATGTCAGATTCTCAACAGTATCTCTACCTCATCCAGCCAACACGGATGGCTATGCTCGCCGACGGCCCAACGCCGCAAGAAGAAGAAACCATCGCGCGGCATTTTGACTACCTCAAGGCGCTCGTCGAGCGAGGCATCGTCATCCTCGCCGGCCGCACCCTCAACACCGACGAGAGCAGTTTCGGCATCGTCATCTTCATGGCCGAATCCGAGGAAGCAGCGCGCGCCATCATGAGCAACGATCCTGCGGTCGAGGTCGGCGTCATGCACGCCCAGCTATTTCCGTATCGCATTGCATTGATGGTAGATCGAGGGGCACACTGCTAAAAAAGATTGACTGCGTAATGATCAAGGTGGACGATGTCGAGGCCGCAGTGCGCTACTACTCTGATGTGTTCGGCCTACGCCCACCGTGGTGAGATGAGACATCGGTCGGTCTGGGGTTGCCCGACACCGACGCCGAGATCGTCCTGCACTGCCATCCAGACGTTCCCAACCAGATCCAAGTGTACTACCTGGTTGACGATGTGATCTCGGCCGTGCGAGCCCTGGAGCAGCGTGGCTGTCACATCCTGAGCGGGCCGTTCGAAATCCCGATTGGACAGGGCGCGGTGATCGCCGACCCTTTCGGCACGCGGTTGTGCATCCTGGACATGACCAAAGGTCCACGGCAGCCCTGCGACGGGTGAGTCGCGCCATGAGCGGCCCGGCTTCAACTTCCCCATCCGCGCTTCATGGCATCGCCGTTTTTGCCCTTGTCAGATTCGAGCCTGCTCCTCGCCGCGAAGCTGGTCGAGCATGTGTTCAATCCGATGCTGAACATATCAGGGGTGTTTGAACAAAGAGGACAAAGCAATTACGTGATTACCAAACAAGAACATTGGTGCTACTATATCAACATTGCCCCTGAGAGAGTCGTCGTATTCGGCCAACGCCGAACCACACCCATCGCTGCGGGGTGAAGCATGGAACTCACACTGACCGTCGAAACCAAAATGATCGGCCAGAAAAAGGCTGGCGACCGCTGGCTTATGCCCCTGTCGCCTTCCGATTCTGAACAGTTGCTTTTGCGCGATTTGATTGCCCGCATTGTGCGAACTCAAGTTGCGGTGCTACCATTTTTGACGTGTGATAATTCTTGGTTGGGGTGGAGGGGGCCTTGTGAGGCTTCGAGTGCGCGCTGAGATGGCATCGAGTGCCGATTTGTATCGAGGGCAATCGTTGGCTCTCGTTATTTCAGCGGGCAGTCAACCCTGCCGTCCCGTCGGTTGAGTCACGGACCAACGGGGAAAGCTAGCAACTCCTGGACGGACCAGGTGTGATCCGTGTGACCCTCTGCCTCTTGTCCAGTCGTCACATACATGTTGAATCGGGCAGAGTGCGGTAAAAGTCAAGAGGCAATTTTGACCGCACGACGCGCCTAAACAACTGTAACCGAGACGCACTTGAATATACCTGCCCGGGTCGTTCTTTTTTGACGCTGGGGGTGGATCAACCGTGTATAGCAGTGAGCGATTCTGGCGGATGCGAATCGCTGACCGATGGATTGGGTCAAAGTCAATTCGCCTTCCTTGGGCGATAGGCTTCGTGACAGTGTAACAGCCTGACGACGAGGCCTATGCTCTTGCGAGCCGTCAAGACCAGAGCGCGCTTGTGCTTGAAGGCCTCCCGATACTTGCGGACGTAGTCGTTGGTTCGAATCCGTTCCCCTGATTGTAGAGATACCGTAGACCGATTCGCGAGACTACGGCATCTTGGTCCTGTCGGTGCGTCGTCACACGCTAAACACCCGCAATGGAGACGAACGAGTCTCTTCAGCGGGTGTTTTCGTCGTAATGAAAATGTGATAAAATTGTCACATGGCAATGCCCCTCATCCCGATCACACTCGTATGGCTCCTCGGCCTCTGGCTCGCGTCGCGCCTTGCGTTGCCCACCCTCGCGCTCGGCGTTGCGACACTCAACCTCGCCCAACCGCGCTTTGATCAGACCACGCTGGCGACATATAACGACCAGCAAAAATCTGTGATCGTCGAAGGCATCGTCGTCAGTGAGCCGGACGCGCGCGACACGTACACCAACCTGCGCGTCGAGGCGGACCATCTCCTCATCTCCAATCTCAGCGAGAGTGTAACACGCACGGTAGAAGGCCTCATCCTCATCCAAGCCCCCGCGTTCACCGATTACCGCTACGGTGACCGGATTCGCGCCGAAGGCAAACTCCAGACGCCGACCGACTCGCCTGACTTTTCCTATCGCGAGTACCTCGCTCGACAGGGCGTGTATTCGCTCATGTCGCGCCCGCGCGTGACGACACTCGCGCGCGATCAAGGCTTTGCTCCGCTGGCATGGCTCTACTCGTTCAAGGCTCGTGCGAAAAACGTCATCGCGCAAATTCTGCCCGAGCCGCAGGCCTCGCTGCTCACTGGCATTTTGCTGGGCGATGATTCCGGTATTCCCAAGAGCGTGCAGGAAGCATTTCGCACGACGGGCACCTCGCACGTGATCGCGATCAGCGGCTACAACGTCACGATTTTGATCGGGCTGATGAGCCTGGCCGCGGTGCGGCTGTTTGGCAAGCGGCGCGCGTTTTACGTCCTGGCCGTCGGTCTGCTGACATACATGGTGCTCGTCGGCGCGTCGGCCTCGGTGGTGCGAGCTGTGATCATGGGCATTGCCTTTTTGCTGGCGGCGCAGGTGGGACGACAGGGCCTCGCGCTCAACACGCTTTTCGTCACTGGCTTGGTGATGACAGTCTATGATCCGATGTGGCTGTGGGACGTAGGCTTTCAGCTCAGCTTTGTGGCGACGCTGGGACTGATCCTTTACGCGACGCCGCTGCAAAAGACCTTTGAGGCGTGGCTCTCGCGCGTGCTGCCGACCGAGCGCGTCAAGCCGGTGATGGATGTGCTCTCGGATGCGCTGTTGGTGACGCTGGCCGCGCAGATCACGACGATCCCGCTGCTGGCGTACTATTTCAAGCAGTTCTCGTTCGTCTCGCTGCTGACGAATGCACTGGTGCTGCCCGCGCAGCCGGGACTGATGGTGACCGGCGGGCTGGCGCTGCTGGTCGGACTCGTTTGGATTCCGCTGGGTCAAGTGCTGGGCTGGTTGGCGTGGTTGTTCCTGGCGTGGACGACGAGCGTCATCGAGTTGACGGCCAGGATTCCGGGCGCGGCGGTGCGATTGGGCGACATGAGCGTCGGCTGGATCGCCGGCTATTACGCGCTGCTGGGCGCGGTGACGTGGTGGCTCAGGCAGCCGGCTGACCAACGGCCCAATCCGCGCCAGATGCTTGCGTGGATCACGGCCCGGCTCACGCGGCGCAATGTCCTCGTCGCGGCGTTGATGGCGGTCGCGTTGATGGCCGTCGCGCTCGTGCAGTTGCCCGACGGCAAACTGCACGTGTATTTCCTCGACGTGGGGCAAGGGGATGCGATTTTCATCGTCACGCCGCAAGGCCGACAGATTCTTGTAGACGGCGGGCCGGCGCCCTCGGTGATCCTCAACCAGCTTGCGCGACATACGCCGTTCTGGGATCGCAGCCTCGACCTCGTCGTCGCCACGTCGTCGGATGCCGATCACCTGGCGGGACTCGTGGCCGTGTTGGAACGGTACCAGGTGAGCGGAGTGCTGGCGGCCGAGTGGCCTAGCCATGCTCGCGCTCCAGCGGTTGCGCGGTGGTCGCAACTCGTTGCCGAGCGCCGCCCGTCGCGCATCCAACCTCAGGCGGGGATCAAGCTCCAGATCGAGCCGGGCGTGGAGATGACGCTGCTTCACCCTCCCACAGGCGCGGACACGGCTGCATCACTTTCGAGCAATGACGCCAGCCTTGTTACGCGGTTGACGTGTGGAGGCATCTCGTTCCTGCTCACAGGCGATGTGGAAGCAGTGGGTGAGGAAATGCTGATGCGTTCTGGACGCCTGCAGCCCACCACCGTTTTGAAGGCTGCCCATCACGGCTCCAAGACCTCGACCTCGCTAGAGTTCCTCACTTTGACCGACCCGCTGCTCGTCGTGATCTCTGTCGGCGCAGGCAATACGTTCGGCCATCCTTCGCCCGAAGTGTTGACGTTACTGGCCGGCCGGCGGGTGTTGCGCACCGATCAATCCGGCACGGTCGAAATCGCCAGCGATGGGACGCGGTTGTGGATCAAAACGGAACGGTGAACACGGACCTTTGCTATCTATCGCAGGTTGGAGCAGCACGATACAACCAACGCCCCCACAAGGTCACAGATCGCCGTAGCGTCAATGAAATGTGGTACAATGGTAGCCGCATATCCGATATACGCCAACGGATTGCCGAGAGTTGGCAAAACCCCCGTGTGTGGGCTTGATGCTCACCGTCGTCTTTTCGCTCAAAAGCGGCCAAGGGTCAGTTGAAAACTCGACCCTTGACCGCTTTTTGTTTGGGCTGACAGGTCTCGCCGTTAGCCCATTGATGGAGGAAAAATGGATAAAGTCGGCACACGGCTTTGGGACCGGGGGAAGGTGTACAAGGGGGATGAGCGTATCGCCGAGGTAGTCTACGCTCTGGAGGTCATCGAGAAGACGGTTGGCGGCACGGAGCAGCAGGAGATTACCGGCCAGGTCAGAGTCGTTGCGGGCACGCGGAATTTGATCAATGAGGGCGTCTTGACCTTGCAACTGGGTGGTGGCCGTACATGGGAGTTCCTGGCATCGCGCGATATGGGTTCGGGAGTGTATAACGTTCTGGGTGCAAGCAACGCGAGTCTCATAAATGATTTTCCGCAATAGTGCAAAACTATTGAACAAGTAAACGCCCTACTCCACCGTCACCGACTTGGCCAGGTTCCTCGGTTGATCCACGTCGCACCCGCGCCGGACGGCGGTGTGATACGCCAGCAGTTGCATCGGCAGAACTGTGAGCACCGGCGTCAGGAGCGGCGAGGTCTGCGGCACGTACAGCACGTGGTCGGCCTTGCGGCGGATCGCCTCGTCGCCCTCCGTCGCCACGGCGATGACGATCCCACCCCGCGCCTTGACTTGTTCGATCTGGCTCACCATCTTGTCGTATACGCCATCGCGCACGGCCAGCGTCACCACCGGCATCCGCTCGTCAATCAGCGCAATCGGCCCATGCTTCATCTCGCCGGCCGGATAGCCTTCCGCATGGATGTAGCTGATCTCTTTGAGCTTGAGCGCGCCTTCCAGCGCAACCGGATAGTTGATCCCTCGTCCCAGATACAGGAAATGCTCGCGGTCGTGGAACAGGTTCGCCAGTTCCTCATAGATCGTCGGTCTGACCTCTGATCGCGCATCGCCCAGCACTCGCCCCATCAAGTCCGGCAAGCAGACCAAATCATCCACGAGCGTCCTCGTGCGGGCGGCATCCAGCGTTCCCCGCAGTTGCCCCAGGTACACGCCCAGCAGGTACTCGTCCACCAGCGAGGCGGTGAACGCCTTGGTGGAAGCCACGCCGATTTCCGGCCCGGCCTGCATGAGGATGAACCCATCCGAAAGGCGATGCGTCTGCGAGCCGATGGCATTGACGATGCTCCACAGCCTGGCCCCTTTGCCGCGCGCTTCTTCCATCGCCGCCAGCGTGTCCACCGTCTCGCCGGACTGGGTGATTGCCAGCACGGCCGTGTTCGGCCCGATGATGGGATCACGATAGCGGAACTCGCTGCCATAGTCCACTTCCACCGGCACGCGCGCAAGCTGTTCGATGATAAACTTGCCCACGAGCGCGGAATAGTATGACGTGCCGCAAGCCGTGATAAAGATCTTTTCGATCTGGCGCGCTTCGCCGGCCGTCAGGCACAAATCGTCAAGGCTGACCGTCCCATGCTGCAAGTCCACTCGGCCCCGGATCGTGTCCGTCACCGAGCGGGCCTGCTCATAGATTTCCTTCTGCATGAAATGGCGGTACTCGCCTCGCGCGGCGCTGACCGGATCGTAGGGGATCGTGTGCACCGGAAGCTCGACGCGCTCACCCGTGTCGAGCGCGATGACCTTGAGTCCGTCGCGCAAAACGACGGTCATCTGCCGGTTTTCGAGAAAGATCATCTGCCGCGTGTGATCGAGGATAGCGGGCAGGTCGGACGCGATGAACATTTCTCCCCGCCCCACGCCCACCGTCACGCCGCCCGCGTTGCCGATGCGCGAAGCGATCACGCGGTCGGGCTGGCGGCGATCCATCAGCACGACGGCCTGCGCGCCCTTGAGCCGCAAGAGCGCACTGCGCGCCGCGTCCTCAAACGATTGGCCGTCCCGCATGTTTTGCTCGACGAGGTGCACAATCGTCTCGGTGTCCGTCTCTGAAGCGAAGGCATGTCCCTGCGCGACCAACTCCTGGCGCAGCGAAAAAAAGTTCTCCACGATGCCGTTGTGAATCACGACGAGGTCGCCGGTGCAATCGGTATGCGGGTGCGCGTTGATCTCGTTGGGCTGGCCGTGCGTGGCCCAGCGCGTGTGGCCGATGCCCACGTGACCTTCGAGTGGCTGCTCACTCAGCTTGCGTTCGAGGTTGGACAGTTTGCCCATGTCGCGCCGCCTTGCGATGCGGCCATCCTGGCCGACCACCGCGATGCCGGCGCTATCATAACCGCGATACTCCAGACGCTTGAGACCTTCCAAGATAATCGGCGTGGCCTGGCGCGGGCCGATGTAACCTACAATACCACACATGGGAATCCCTCCTGACAGGATGCAGGTCGCAGGTAAAAAGTCGAAGCCACAGCGCAACAAAAGTTATCTGCGATAAGCAATTAGCGATTCGCCAACACTTCCAGCAATTCATTCATCGTCGCTGCCAACACCACAGGCCGCCCCAGCGCCCCGGCAATGTCCGACACGGACACGTCGTCGAGCGCCACGCCGGTCGGGTGGTCGAACATGATGCGCGGCAGCACGACCAACTCGCCCAGATCGTGCGCTTGCAACTGCGCGATCACATCCGCGCCCATCAACAACCCGGACACGGTGATCGTCTCGCCCAGCCGCTCGTTGCGAACCGGGATCACGTCCACCTTTACCTTTACGCCGCTCAACGACGCGAATTCTTCCGCCGTCTTGCGCAGCATCGGCGCGAACAACTCGCCGGTAGCCAGGGAGATTGAAGATTGGAGATTGGAGATGTGGCGTTTTGTCTTTCGCCAATCTTCGAGGAACTCGCGCACCATGCCGAGGCCATTTTCTTCCAGGTGGAGAGAATCGTAATGCGCGCGAAGCGGGATGGGCCGCCCGGTGACGAGATACCATTCGTCCGTGGGATAGGCAAAGCGCACGCCCAGCGTCTTGCGGAATTCCTTTTGCCACGGCTGGACGCTATCCAGCACAATGTTCATTTCGGCGGGCGTGTTGGGCCGCTCGCCATATTTGTGATGCCGGGTGATGCCCACCGGCACGACGGACACGGATTGCACGGTCGGCCAGAGCCCGGCCAGGTCGCGCACGCTGCGCTCCAGGTGCTCGCCGTCGTTCAGCCCTGGCGTGACGACGATCTGCGTGTGTACCTCGATGCCGCAACGCGCCAGCCAGCAGAGTTGTTCGAGGATGTCGGGCGCATCGTCGTTGCGCAGCAACTGGCGGCGCACGTCAAGTTCGGTGGCATGCACGGAAACATACAGCGGCGAAAGGTGCTGCTGCTCGATGCGCTCCCGGTCGTGTTCCGAAAGGTTCGTCAGCGTGACAAAGTGGCCGAACAAAAAGCTATAGCGGTAATCGTCGTCCTTGATGTAGAGCGTGCGCCGCATGCGGGGAGCCATCTGGAGCACGAAGCAGAATGTACACAGATTGTTGCAGCGGCGGATGTCAATGTCGAACGTGGGGTGTGTGAACTCGAGGCCGAGCGGCTGATCGTACTCGCGCTCGCTGCCCAGGACAAACTCGCGCACACCCGTCCCATCGGGGGCATCACGCCGCACGGTCAGCTCGACGTGCTCCTCGGCAGCGTAAAACTGCACGTCAATCACGTCCTCGACGGAGAACCCGTTCACGGCCAGCAATTCGTCGCCCGGCTTGAGCCCCAGGTCAGCGGCCAGGCTGCCCGGCTCGACTCCGGCGACGATGCCGCCGCGCAGAATTTCCGGCGCGACGACGCGCTCTTTGTTGCGGCCGTAGGACAAGATGCCATCTTGTCCTACAGTGTTGGGAGTGAGAGAAGACTTCGACGACGGCGATTTAGCGCGCGTCATGCCGCATCTTCCGCCGGGAGATTGCTGCCGCGTGTCAATCGCAAGAGGCGTGTGGTGGCCTCGCGCAGATCGGCGAATCGCCCACGCTGATGCGGAGGCAATACCGCCGCCAGTTGATACATCGCTTCGCGCGTCATCAGCGAAAGCTCCTCGCGCCCCACACGCGCACCGGCCGTCTCAAAGTAAAACGGGCGGCCGAGCGTCATGCGCACATCGGTGCGCCGCAATCGTTTCCAGTTCCGTCCAATCTCCGGCGTGCCGACGATGCCGACCGGGATGACCATGGCGCCCGTGCGCGTGGCAACATAGGCGATACCGTCGTGCGGTTCTTGCAGCACACCCGACTTGCTGCGCGTGCCTTCGGGCGCCATCAAGAGCAAGTGTCCCGCCTTGAGCGCCTCGATCGCCTGACGCAGCGCCGCGCGATCCACCTCGCCGCGCCGCACGTTGATCGCGCCCCACAAGCCAATGAGCAGATTGACGCCCGGCAGCTTGAGGTTTTCAATCTTTGACATCGGCACGATGCGGCGGCGAATGCTGGCAATCAGCATCACGGGATCGAGAAACGCGACGTGGTTGATCATCAAGATGGCCGGCCCGGAAGCGGGAATGTTATCCAACCCTTCCATATCCAGATGAACCAGCACATTGAATATCGGTCGAAACGCGGCGATAGCGATTTTCTGCCCCAGGTTGTACGGAGGCGCTTTCCTCTCCTCGGTCATGGCCCTACTCCAATTCTCTTTCATCTATCTAATGGCCTGCGCTTCACCTGCGGCGAGCCGAACGGAGCGAGACGAAGCCGTCAGGTGCAAGCGTGTGTTGGGCGGCGGCCCGCTTTATTTGACAGCCCAAAGATATGCTACTGCCGATTGATTTACTCCCTGCTTGGCGTCAACAAGCGGGCGCAGATGCGCGATAAGCGTTTTCGTTTCAGTGGGCGTTAATGCTTCTCGCATAGCTTCTTCAAGGGTGGGAATTTTAGGGTTCCATGCGGTTCGTAACACCATTTCCCAATTCGTATCATTATCCTTCTGTTTTATTTCAACCTGTAATTCAAGATGGATTTCCTTAAAGCCTGTCTTTTCCGCAAACGTTATCAAATCGCGCTCGTCAAAATCAAGCATAGGGTCACTGTCAGTTGGCTGAATTCGATGATAAACGATTTTTACCTTTTGTGCTATCTCGGCTACAGGCGTTACATCATATCCCCAGAAAATATGTGTTGGCTCGGGGGAACAAAATCTGTTTATCGGCTCGAATAGGGATAGTCTGCCGTGAGGTTTGAGAACACGATAGAACTCGCTAAATGCTTGTTGTTTGGCCGCAACGTAAATCAATACTGAACGTGTTGTGACAACTTCAACTGACTCATTGCTGATGGCTGAAAGGTTTTCGGCGGGAGCACATATAAAGTGACAACGGTCAAGGACATCCATTTTCTGCGCGATAGCCTGAGCATGATTGAGCAAATCTTGTGAGATGTCGCTAAAGATAACTTTGACGGTGGCCGATTTCTCAAATGCGCCAAAAGCGATTAGACCATCACCGCACCCGACATCAAGTAGTGTTTCATTTTCGCCCAAGTTAGCATGATGCAGAACTTTATCCTGCACAGGATACAGACAGTCCATTACGGCTTTCATCCGTTCGGCATTACCGCCGAAACGTCGGTTCAATAACCACTCACTCCATATATCGCGTTGCGATTCAGCCATACTCTCCCTCAAGTTTGTTACGAGATTGCCGCGATTGTGACGCAAGTCGCCCAACAGCTTTTCAACCACTTGCATCACACCGGCGATGTCGAGGTGAGTCGAATCCACGATGACGGCATCTTGCGCCGGGCGCAGCGGAGCTGTGGCTCGCCCGCTATCTATCTGGTCACGCCGCATCATCGCCGAAAGAACGTCATTTAATTTGACGGGCTCGCCCCGCGCCAGACATTCCGCCTGGCGGCGGCAAGCACGTTCCTCGGCAGAAGCGTCCAGGTAAATCTTGAGGTCGGCTTCCGGCAGGACGACGGTGCCAATATCCCGTCCCACCATGACCACGTGACCCGCCAGGCCAATGCGCCGCTGCTGCGCCGTCATCGCCGTCCGAACGCCGGGATAAGCCGACACGGGCGACACAGCCCGATCCACCTCCGGCGTGCGGATGGCCCACGTCACATCACGCCCCTCGCACATCACCGTGTATTGCCGGCCGTCGTCCGCCGTCGGCGCGAGCACGTCAATCTGCATGCGCTCGGCCAGATTTGTGACGGCTGCCTCGTCGCCAATGTCCAGGCCGCGTTCGAGCGCCGCCCACGTGACCGCCCGATACATGACGCCCGTATCGAAATAGATATAGCCGAGTTTTTCGGCCAGCAGCGCGCCGAGCGTGCTCTTGCCTGAAGCAGCCGGGCCGTCAATCGCAATAATGGAAGGGATCATGCCGATTCCTTCAACTGGTTCAACGCTCGCAATTCCTGGCTGTTCAGATGGCGCCATTCGCCCGGCTTGAGGTCGCCCACGCGGATCGGCCCGACGCGCACGCGGATGAGCCGGCGCACCGGGTATCCGAGCAAGGAAGCCGTGTCACGGATCTGCCGCTTGCGGCCCTCTTGCATCACCACGCGCAGCCACGTGCCCTCGCCCTCACTGCGCATGATGCTGATGTGCGCCGGCAAAGTTTTATGATCTTCCAACATCACGCCGCGCCGCCAGCGAAAAAGGGTAGCGTCGTCCGGGCGGCCCAGGACAAAAACGTGATATTCTTTTTCATGCTCAAAGCGCGGGTGCGTGAGCCGGTTCACCAGGTCACCGTCGTTCGACAGCAGGATCAGCCCCTCGCTATCGGCATCCAGCCGGCCCACCGGCACCAGGTGTCCTTCGAGTGGAATCAACTCGCGCACGGTTTTGCGGCCGCGCTCGTCGTCGAGCGTGGTGATGACGCCGCGCGGCTTGTAAAGCGCCACCGTGATTTCGCGCGTCTCGACACGGATACGACGCCCGTCCACGCGGATCGTGTCGTGCATGGAATCGGCGCTATCGCCCAACCCGGCCAGCTTGCCATTGACGCTCACGCGCCCCTGGCGAATGACCTCTTCGCATGCGCGGCGGCTGCCATAGCCGGCCGCCACCAGAATCTTTTGAAGACGCTGCCTGTTTTCTTGCACGTTTTCACCCTGGGTAGACTTGTCAAAGCATTGTAACATATCCTCAGCGATTCTGCCACGAAGCCGGAACCACATCCGGTAGGGGCAACCCTTGTGGTTGCCCCTCGGCTGGGCAGGCACAAAGTGTACCCTTACGAGTTGTGAGGAATTACCAGACGACATCCGATTGACAAATCCATCGTTCGTTGTAGACTTTTGCCACTATGGCCTCGCCGCAAAAGTGGCTTGTCGGTTTGATCGTCTTGGGATGCGTGCTCAGCAGCAGCGTCCCTGTTCAGGTTTTGGCCGTTCCGCCAGAGCCTGGCGTCACGCCACGCCCGACCGTCGTCCAAACAAAAGACGGCCTGACCCTGGACTGGCGTGTATCCATGTCGCAGATCCACATCACGCCACGCGCCGACGGGACGCTCGACGTGACGTTGCCTGGCGCCTCACAAACCCATCAGCCCAGCCTCCCGCAACTGCCGTTTGATTCGGCATTGATCGCCGTGCCTCCCGATGCGACTCCCACACTCCACGTACTCGCCGCCGAAGAGCAAACGATCCCCCTACCCGCCCGCAGAGAGGTAGCGCTTGCACCGATGCCCTCGGGCGTTCAGCGCGATGCGAGCGGTCATGTGATTGGTGGGGCTTTCTCGCCAACCTCGACTGCGATTTCCTCCACCACGGAGCAAGCGGTGACGCTGGAACCGGTCGGCGTAATGCGCGGCGTGCGCCTGGCGCGAGTGACGTTCTACCCCATCCGCCCGGTGAAGGGACAACCCTATGCCCGCGTGACCACTCACCTGCGCGTCTCTATCACCTTCGGTAGACAAGTTGGCAATGTGTTCCACGCCACGCGGCTCGACCCGCTGCTGGCTGCAGTCCAATCAACCGTCGTCAATCCAGATCAAGTTCAGCCTCGATCCCCAATCCCCACGCGGAGCATCCAATCTCCAATCCGAAATCCAACCGGCGCCGGTTCCGCTTTAACGGCGATAGAAGTGAGCGCGCCCGGCCTGACCGCCATCTCGTATGAAGCCTTGAACGCCATCGGCTTTCCCGTTGACAGCACCGACCCTCACTTCTTGCACTTGATGCATGCCGGGAACGAGGTCGCCATTGAATGGGACGGCAACGGCGATACACACTTTGAGCCGGGCGAGCGATTGCTATTCTACGCCGACCCGCGCTCTAGCCGTTGGACGTACGGCGACGTCTACTTTCTCTGGCGAGACGCCACGCCCGGCTTGCGCATGTCGAGCCGCTCCGCCGCGCCCACCGGCCAGCCCGGCATCGCTTGGGCCACTGCGACCGCCGAGGTCAATGCGCTCTATACGCCCGATGGCTTTTACGGGCCAATCCCCGCCGGACGCGACGGCGACCGCTGGACGTGGGACGCGCTGCGGCTCCCCGATCGCGCTTTAGCTTCATACCCTGTCGAATTGCCATTTGCCGTGGACGTGACACAGCCATCCATGTTGACGGTGTGGCTCATCGGCTACACGGATGTCACCGCCAGCCCCGACCATCGCGTGGATGTGAGCCTCAACGACGTGTACGTGGGCCGCGTCGAATGGAACGGCAAGCGAGCGATTACGGCCACGCTGCCTATCACGCCCGGCATCTTGCGCGGCGGTATCAACACTCTCACATTGACACTGCCTGGCCTTGCCGGCGTCAACGTCGAGGGCATGTGGCTGGATGCTTTTTCGATCAATTGTGCGCGCAGCCAGGCATCGGCGGGAGCATCGGTTCGCTTCGACACAACCCCGACCGTTTACCAAGAGCCTGCCCCTCTTCTGCCGCGTCGGCTCTACCTGCCGCTGGTCACCCGCAACTATGCTCAGCAACAAGCGCCGGCTTTTACAGTTGCACTGGTCAGCCCCGGCCCCTATCGCGCTTACGACGTGACCGATCCCCTCCACCCACAAAGGCTGACCGACATGAAGGTGAACGGGAACTCTGTCACCCTGAGTGATCCACCGGAGGGTGGCGCGCATCGCTACATCGTCACATCTGCCGAGGGCATCCTCAACCCTGCGCGTGTGAGGCCGGCTGAGAGCCTATCGGGCTTTCACGCCACCGGCGGATTCACCGGCGCCGATTACGCGATCATCACTCATCCCGCCTTCGCCGATGCGCTCGGCCCGCTGGCGAGCCTGCGCCAATCGCAAGGGCTCACGACAACCGTGATCAACGTGCTGGGCATCTATGACGAGTGGGGCGATGGCCGTCCCGACCCGGAAGCGATCCGCGCCTTTATCGCGAATGCCTACGCCACCTGGCAGCCGCGCCCGACTTTTATTTTGCTGGTCGGCGATGGAAGCTTTGACCCGAAACGCTATCGCACGGATTCACCACCCACTTTCATTCCGCCTTTCCTGGCCGATGTGGACCCGTGGGCCGGAGAGACTGCCGCCGACAATCGCTACGTCACCGTGGACGGAGCGGACGACCTGCCCGATCTATTGATTGGCCGGCTGCCGGTCAAAACGCTGGCCGAGGCGCAGGCCGTCGTGGACAAAATCGTGCGATACGAGACCGCTCCTTTCCCCGGCGGGTGGAATCGCAACATGGCGTTCGTGGCGGATGACACAGACCCCAAGGCTGGGGACTTTGCGGCTCAATCCGAAATCATCGCCACGGCTTACGTGACCTCGCCCTTTACGCCGCAGCGAATCTACTTTACGCCGCCCGCGACGACGGTCACCGCAACTCGACAGGCTACGCTGAACGCCTGGAACACCGGCGCGTTGCTCGTGCAGTTCGCCGGCCATTCGTCCTGGCAGCAATGGGCCCAAGAGCGATTCTTTCACCTGGACGATCTCCCAACGCTCCACAACGGCCGCCGCTGGCCCATCGTCGTCGAGATGACGTGTTTCACGGGAGCGTTTCATCGGCCTGAGCCAACGCTGGACGAAGCATTGCTCACGCTGAACAGTGGTGGGGCAGTCGCTGCCTGGGGCGCAACGGGCCTGGGCGTTGGCACCGGCCATGCGGCGCTCGACGATGGATTCTTTCGCGCGGCCCTGCGTGACTCGGTCAGCACGCTCGGGCAGGCGACACTCGCTGGCAAACTATCCCTGGCCGCCACCGGCCAGAATTTGGACTTGCTGAATACCTTTGTCTTGCTCGGCGATCCTGCCCTGAGATTCAACCGAACCATCATACCCTGGGCCAGCCAAATTTACTTGCCCTTGATCTCAAAATGATTTGTTTGACTTGACATTTGACTTGTGGTATCATCTTCATATTCCTACCTCCATTCGTGCGAAAGGAGCCGCCCATGCCCAAATCACGCACCGACCAAATGGTAGAGCGCCTGCGAGACCTCCAGGCTTCTACTGGAGATATTGAAGGCTCCGCTGTCGTCTCTGTGGACGGCCTCATCATGGCCTCGTCATTGCCCGCCGGCGTCGAAGAGGATCGTGTTTCGGCCATGTCCGCCGCCATGCTCTCCCTGGGTGAGCGCATCGCCACCGAGTTAGGGCGCGGAATCGCCCTCGCCCACTACGCCCCCCAACGAATCGCCCGCGTGGTTCCGCGACGCGATCCTGTACGAAATCGTTCCGCGCAGTTATTACGATTCCAACGGCGATGGCGTGGGTGACCTGCCCGGCATCGCGTCCAAGCTCGATTACATCCAGGCGCTCGGCGCGAACACACTCTGGCTGACGCCGGTGTTCTCAGCCACCAGTTCATTTGGCCTCGACGTGATGGACTATTCCACCCTCTCACCCAGCCTGGGCACAAAGGAGGACCTGGCAAATCTGATTCGCCAGGCACATAGCCGCAAGATGCGCGTGGTGATGGACCTGCCGGTTGCCTACACATCCAACGAGTTTGCGTATTTCAAGGACGCTTACAACAAACCGGCCTCGGCGTATAGTGATTGGTATCAATGGACGAACACGGCGCACACCGCTTACAAATCCTATGCCAACCTCCGCACTCTGCCGCTGCTCAATCACAAGAATGTGTCCGTGCAGTCATATCTTGTTCAGGTGGCTCAGACCTGGCTGAGCGCCGGAGTGGATGGCTTTCGTGTGAGCGATGCGGACAGCATGCCGCACGAGTTTTTGAAATCGTTTCGCCAGGCGGTCAAGCAGGCCAACTCGGGCGCCGTCTTGCTGGGCGAGGTCTGGAACAACGACCCCAAGAAACTGGCGCCCTATTTCCTGGACGAGTTCGACGCTCTGTTTGACGCGCCGCTGTATTACGCGCTGGCCGGCAACGCCGACCGCAACGGCGGTGGACTGCTCAACGGGCGCAACACGCCGAACGACCTGGATGCAGTCTTGAGCGCAATGGCACTCTACACCCCCACGGCGCAACTCATCCGCTTTGCCGGCGCTCACAACACCAACCGCATTGCCAGCCTCGTGAGCCAGAATGTAGAGCGCGAGCGGATGGCGGCGCTGCTCGTCCTCACGCTGCCCGGCACGCCGATGATTTACTATGGCGACGAAATCGGGATGCCCGGCAGCCTGGGCAGCGGCGCATCCGCCGAGGAATACCGCCGTGCGCCGATGGACTGGACCCAGTCTGCCAAAGGCACTGGCACGGCGACATGGTTCAAAGACGCGGCCAAGGTCAACAAGCCCAACGATAACATTTCGGTGGAAGAGCAGCAAAACGTCAAAGGCTCCCTGTGGAGCTTTTACAAAATGCTCATCACACAGCGCAAGGAACACGCCGCGCTGCGCGGCGACGGTTTCCAAACCGTCGCCAGCCCCTGCCGTTCGTGCTACGCTTACCTGCGGTGGGACGCGAACGATTTCTATCTCATCGCCATCAACTTTTCCGACCAGACGCAGAGCGTGACGCTCGACCTCACCAAAACGCCGCGCAACGTGAGCGGCCCCGGAGAAGACTTGACCCGAGGGGGCACCGTCAGCCTGCCATCCAATGGCCGTTATACACTCACGATGGAGGCGCGGGACGCGCGTCTTTTGCACTGGGGAAAGTAGGCAAAATCTCCAATCTCCAATCTCAAATTTCAAAGGACACACCAGCTTTTGAATATCGCGACGGCGAGCTTGCGTGCGAAGGCATCAGGTTAAGCGACATCGCGCAGCAGGTGGGCACGCCGGTCTATGTCTACCGCCGGGCGCGCATCGAGGCGAACTATGGCCGCATCGCGGCGGCTTTTGCGCCGTTGGACGCCAAGATACATTACGCCGTCAAAGCCAACGGCAATCTGGCCGTGCTGCGACTCCTCGACGATTTGGGCGCGGGCTTTGACGTAGTGTCCGGCGGCGAGTTGTTTCGCGTGTTGAAAGCTGGCGTGGACGCGGGGCGCGTTGTCTTTGCGGGCGCGGGCAAGACCGATGCCGAGTTGGCCTATGCGCTGCGCCAGGCGTCGCGCGTGGGACAGGTCAACGCGGAATCGGCGGACGAACTGCACGCGCTGAACGAGTTGGCAGGCGCGCGCGGCATGACGCAACGAGTGGCGCTGCGGCTCAACCCTGGCGTTGACCCTCACACGCATCGGCACATCAGCACCGGACACGCGGGCAGCAAGTTCGGCGTCGAGATAGAAGAAGCAGAATCGTTGCTGGCCGACGTGGCGCAGTTTCCACATCTGGACATCTCCGGGCTGCACATTCACATCGGCTCGCAGATTCCCGATGCGGGGCCGCTGGTCGCCGCGCTCGACCGTGTGTTGCCGCTGGCTCAACGCTTCAAGACGATTCGCGCGTTGGACCTTGGCGGGGGATTCCCTGTCGCATACCGTCAAGGCGAGACAGTCACCCCGCCGGAAGAATTCGCTCGCGCCGTAAAAGACCAGCTCCGAGGCTTGGGCAAGCCCCTAGAGCTTTCGATAGAGCCGGGGCGTTTCATCGTGGCGGACGCGGGCGCGCTGGTGGCGCAGGCGCAGGCGACCAAACATTCGTATGGTCGTCGCATCGTCACGACCGACGCGGGAATGACGGATCTCATCCGTCCGGCGCTGTATGATGCCTACCACGAAATCGTGCCCGTCATTCAGAGCAAGCCTTTGGACGAACTGACGGATGTGGCCGGGCCAGTGTGCGAATCTTCCGATTTTCTTGGACATGAGCGCGCATTGCCGGCGATGAAGCGCGGCGACTTGCTCGCAGTGCTAACGGTGGGCGCGTATGGCGCGACGATGGCATCGAATTATAACGCTCGCCCGCGCGCTCCCGAGGTACTCGTAGAAAGCGCCGCGTTTCGCATCGTCCGGCGGCGCGAAACGTGGCAAGACCTAGTGCGAGCCGAGATTTAAAAAGTCTTTATCGCACTCGCCACCGCCAGCCCGACCGCTCAGTACGGATGCAGTTGAACCGAGTCACTGATAACTGATTGACTGATTGACTGACTGATCCCCATGCGCCTCTACTTCGAACTTTCCAAAAAAGCCGCGCAGCGGCAACTGGCCTATCGCCAGGCGAACCTCGCTGGGCTGCTGACGAATCTCTTTTTCGGCGCGCTGCGCGCGTACGTCCTCATCGCGCTGTACGGCCTGCGGCCCGAGATCGCGGGCTACACGCTGGCCGCCGCCATCACGTACACCGGCTTGACGCAGGCCATCTTGCGCGCGGTGCAAATCTTTGGCTGGCAAGATTTGATGAAGACCGTGCGCAGCGGCGACATCGCCTCCGACCTGGCCAAGCCCTTCGACTATTATTTCTTCTGGCTGGCCCAAGACCTGGGCGCGAACGTCATCCACCTGATCGTGCGCGGCATCCCCATCATGTGGGTATACGCCGTCGCTACGCCGATGGTCTGGCCGGCCGACGCCAACGCGGCACTCGCGTTCGCCTTCAGCCTCTTGCTGGCGATGCTGGTGAGCTTTGCCGGGCGGTTCTGCGTCAACATTACCGCGCTGTGGTCGGCGGATGCGTTGGGCTTTGCGCGGCTGGGCTACACGCTGGCAATGTTTCTTTCCGGCTTTCTGGTTCCGGTGGCCTTTTTCCCGCCGTGGCTCAAGACCCTGGCGGCCTGGACGCCGTTCCCGGCGATGATCGAAATGCCGGTGCAAATCTGGCTAGGGATTCTTTCAGGCCCGGCGGTCACGGCAGCGTTGATCCAGCAAGCGTTTTGGGCGGGCGTGATGATGCTCCTGGGACGATTGATGCTGGCGGCCGGCACGCGCAAGTTGGTGATTCAGGGGGGATGATGAAAAGGCCACAGGGCGCTATCCCAATAGCGCCATCACAGACCGCTATAGAGATAGCGGCTCAGGGCGCAATGGGGGTTGCGCCCTATGTTCGCCTGTATCTCAAGCTCATCTCTAGCCGCATCCGCTCGCAGATGCAGTACCGGCTTTCATTCCTGCTCGACGTGGCGGGCAATTTCTTGAGCAACTTTACCGACCTGGCCGCGTTGATGGTCATGTTCACGCAGGCACGGTCTCTGGGCGGCTGGTCGTTCGGCGAGATTGCGTTCCTGTACGGGCTGTCTTCGGCCAGTTTCGCGTTGCACGAGTTGTTCCAGGGCGCGTTCGACAATGACGTGTTCGCGTCCTACATCCAGCGCGGCTTGTTTGACCAGATGCTCATCCGTCCGCTGCCGATGTTGTTCCAGATGATGACGGAATACTTTGTGCTGCGGCGCTTGGGGCGGATGACACAGGGATTGATCGCGTTAGGATTAGGGGTCGCGTTGGCGCAGCCACATTGGACGCTTGCCAAGCTGCTTTACCTGCCGGTGGTCATTGCCGGGGGCGCGCTGTTTTTTCTAGCGATTTCCGTCGCGGGCTGCACGCTCTGCTTTTGGACGGTACAGAGCACAGAGGTCGTCAACATCTTTACTTATGGCGGCACGACGATGCTCCAATATCCGTTGACGATCTACCAGGAGTGGATGCAAAAGTTCTTTGTGTACATTCTGCCGATGGCGTTCATCAACTATTTTCCAACGCTATTTTTCTTGGACAAAACAGATCCATTCCACCTACCCGCGTTTGTGCCGTTCCTGGCGCCGGTTGTGTGTGTGGCTGTATTTCTGTTTTCGCTGCAAATCTGGCAGTTCGGTGTTGCGCACTATACGAGCACCGGCAGTTAGCGGCCTGTCGGCCTGTCGGAGTGGCCGGCGCACGCTTCGCGCTATGCTTCGCTCACCGGCAACAGAATCGTAAAAGTTGTCCCCACGCCCGCCTGGCTCATGGCTGTGATCTGCCCGTTGTGCGCTTCGATCAGCCCATAGCTGATGGACAGCCCCAACCCCGTCCCCTCGGACTTGGTTGTCACAAAAGGCTCAAAGAGGTGAGCTATAACCTCCGGCGACATGCCGTCGCCAGTGTCGCCGAACTCGATACACACCGCCGGCACCGCCCGGTTGTTGCGCTGTTGCATCTCGCACACGGTCGTGCGCACGCGCAACGTCCCAGCGCCCCGTGCGGCCATCGCGTCAATCGCGTTGAGCACCAGATTCAAAAAGACCTGTTTGAGATAGTCGGGGTTCGCCGGAATATCGGGCAGATCCATGGCCCATTCACACTCGACGGTGACGTGACTATGCTGCAACTGCTTGTCGGCCAGCTCCAACACGCTTTGCAAAACGGCGTGCGCATCGGTGGGCTGCAGTCCCTCGCGCGCCGGGCGGTAAAAGTCGCGCATCCGCCGCACAATCGCCGCCAGGCGCTCGACCTCTTTGCCGGCTATGCCCACGTAGCGCGTCAACTTGTCCGGGCGCAGGCTGCCCTCCAATTCATCCCCGGCCAACTCGAGCGAATTCTGTATAGCCTGCAGGGGATTGTTGATCTCGTGCGAGATGGAAGCCAACAAGCGCCCCAGCGCCGCCATCTTTTCGACCTGGACAAGTTGCGCCTGGGTCTGTTTCAAGCGGCGGAACTGTTCCCGCTCCGTCTCGTACAATCGGGCATTCTCGATGGCAATCGCCGCCGAACTGGCCAACGCCTCCAATATCTCGCGGTCACGCTCGCCGAACACGCCGCCCGCCTTGTTGACGGCCTCGACAGCTCCCCACATGGCTCCTTTGAACATCAGCGGCACTGCCACCACGGAGCGCGTAGTCTGACCGGTCACGGAATCAACTTGGTCGTAGAAACGTGAATCGCGGCGCACGTCACTCACCACGGCCGATTGCCGTTCCCGCATGACCCAGCCGGCAATCCCCGTTGTGGCCGGCATTCGCGTCCCCACCAGCGTCTCCGAGTTCAAGCCGGCCGCGGCGGCAAAGACCAGATCGTCGTCGGGAGAAGCCGGATCACGCAGCATCACCGAAGCCCCTTCGGCATCCAACAAGCGCCTGACCTCGTCAATCATCAGCTTCAACACCGCCTCCGAGTTGAGCGTGGAGACCATGGCTCGGCCGGCTGCGTTGAGCGCGGACAGTTCCCTGGTGCGACGCTCCAAATCTTCATTCAGCCTGGTCACGTTTCCCTGTGCGGCGTGCTCGCGGGCCAAGGCTTGGTGAATGTCGCGCAAGGCGCCCTCCAGGTTGGCGGCCGCTAACCAGGAAACGACAGAGATCATGAACAAGCCCATAATGGAGACATAGCTATAGCTTTGCGGCGGGGAAGTGAACAGATAGAACAGTGTGTAGCTCACCGTCGAAAGCAAAGCGAAAAGGAATGAGCTGGCCGGCGACACGAGAAAGCTGGCAGCCAGAGTAGGAATCGTAAGAGTCAACAAAACGCGATCTAACGTTGCGGTCCCAAAAGACGACGAAATCACGACGACGTAAAGGGTGAGGAAACTATACCCGGCCCAACGAGTGCGTCCCGAGCGGTTCAGGAATAGCAAGCCAACGAGGAACAATATGATGGCAACGTCAATCAATACCGCGAAGGGTGTCCCGGCTGCCTCTGAGGACGCAAGAGACCTCGAAAAATCGAACAGGTTGATGGCCGTCAGCAGAAAAACAGCCAGCAAGGTGCTCAAGAGCAAGATGCCCAACAGTCGCCCACGACGCCGAGTGTCAGAGTCTTGCGCATTCACCGTGAGCAAGCGATTGAGAAAAGCGAGCCACCGACTCCACATCGTCTCACCCCACCCAGTTGCGTGCGCAGCCACCCTCAGGTTGACGAGCACCACACGCGCTGACCCTATTATACTCCCAACATTGGCCACCCGAAAACCCAACCCTTGACACTCCCCCAAAACCCGGTATAATTCGCCCAACACAAACCGAACGACACCATTGCGAGCGCCAGCCCATCTACCACCTTAGAAGATGGGCTGGTTTACGCTTGCGTGGTGGTTTTTTGCTATTTGTCGGCCAGTCGTAAGGGCGGCACGTTGGGCGTGATGCCGCCGTATAGGAGGCGTGGATTGGATTCTAAGGATTTTCGTGCGTTACGAGTGAGCCTGGCTTCGCCGGAGCAGATCAAGTCGTGGTCGTATGGCGAAGTGACCAAGCCGGAAACCATCAACTATCGCCGGTTGCGCCCGGAGAAGGATGGCCTGTTTTGCGAGGCCATCTTTGGGCCAACCAAAGACTGGCAGTGTTATTGCGGCAAGTACAAGAACATCCGCTACCGTGGCATCATTTGCGACAAGTGCGGCGTCGAGATCACCCGCGCCGCCGTCCGCCGCGAGCGGATGGGCCACATCGAGTTGGCCGCGCCGGTCGCCCACGTCTGGTACACCCGCCGCGTTCCCAGCTACCTGGGCATACTGCTGGACATTTCTCGCCGCAACCTCGACCGCGTGCTCTACTTTGCTCAATACATCATCACCCACGTGGACGAAGAGGCGCGCCAGAAAGCGATCAAGCACCTGGAAGAAGACAGCGAGCGCGAGCGCAAACGCCTGGAATCGGCGGCCAAGGAATCCATCGCCGCGATCAAGGCCAAGTCCGAAGGCGACGTGGAAAAGCGCAAGACCCAGCGAGAAGAGCGGGCGGACAAGTTGGAAGAAAAACTCTCGGCCGCCACCGAGCCAATGATGAAGGAGGCCCAGGCGCTCGAAAAACGCGTCGAGGAACGGCAGGGCAGCCAGATTCGCACGCCCATCGTGTTCGAGTCGGCCAAGGTCACCATCGCCGAGGCGGGTGAAACGATCGGGCGCGAGCACCTGACCAAGCTGCGCAAGGCCGTCAAGGCCCGGCTGGACGATCTCAAAGACAAGAACGCCGAGGAACGCGAGCGGGCGCTCTCCAAGATTGACACGGACATCACCACGCTCAAAGAGGGCCAGGCCACCGAGATCGAGGCCGTCGAAACGAAACTGGGCGAGGACGTCGAGGCCTTCCAAGCGCGTGTGGGCACGGAGCGCGACGAACTGATGCTGCTGGCGCAGATGCAATTCCTCACCGAGACCAAGTACCGCGAACTCAAATCCAAGTGGGGCCAGGTGTTCAAGGCCGACATGGGCGCAGAAGCGTTCTATGACATTCTGGCTCAGATGGACCTGGGATCCACAGCCAAAGAACTGTGGCGCGAAGTCAAAACCAGCAAGTCCAAGCAAAAGCGCAAAAAGGCCATCAAGCGGCTGCGCGTGGTCGAAAACTTGCGCAAGTCCAGCAACCGGCCCGAGTGGATGATCCTCACCGTGCTGCCCGTCATCCCGCCCGACCTGCGCCCCATGGTGCAGCTCGACGGCGGGCGCTTTGCCACATCCGACCTGAACGACCTGTACCGCCGCGTCATCAACCGCAACAACCGCCTCAAGCGCCTCATCGAGCTGGGCGCGCCGGATGTGATCGTGCGCAATGAAAAGCGCATGTTGCAAGAAGCCGTGGACAGCCTGATTGACAACTCGCAGCGCGGCAAGGCGCTTTCGCGCCGCCGGCGGCGGGAACTCAAGTCATTGAGTGACATTCTCAAAGGCAAGAAGGGCCGCTTCCGCCGTAACCTGCTGGGCAAGCGCGTGGACTATTCCGGGCGCTCGGTCATCGTCATCGGTCCCAAGCTCAAGCTGCACCAGTGCGGTCTGCCCAAGACGATGGCGCTGGAACTCTATCGCCCCTTTGTTATCAGCAAGCTCGTCCAATACAACTATGCCTCCAACGTCAAAGGCGCCAAGCGCATCATTGAGCGCGAGCGGCCCGAGGTGTGGGAAGTCCTGGAAGAAGTCATCAAGGATCGCCCCGTGCTGCTCAACCGCGCGCCCACGCTGCACCGCCTGGGCATCCAGGCGTTCGAGCCGATCCTGGTGGAAGGCAAAGCCATCCAGATTCACCCGCTGGTGTGCGCGGCCTTTAACGCCGACTTTGACGGCGACCAGATGGCCGTCCACGTGCCGCTTTCCGACAAGGCCGTGGAAGAAGCGCGCCGGCTGATGCTTTCGACGGCCAACCTGCTCAAGCCCGCCGACGGTGAGCCGGTCGTGGGTCCCTCGAAGGACATGGTGCTGGGCGTCTACTACCTGACGATGGAAAAGACAGACCAGAAAGGCGACGGCATGGCCTTTGTGGACATCAACGAAGTCGAGTTAGCTTACAGCCTGGGTCAGGTGGATTTGCACGCCAAGATCAAGTTGCTGCAATACAAAACGGACGGCCGGCGCAAGGTCCCGGTTGAGACGACGGTAGGCCGCGCGCTGTTCAACCAGATCGTGCCGGAAGAAATCCGCTTTGTCAACGAGCAGTTGGACAAGGGCGGCCTGCAAAAACTCGTCACCAAGGCGTACCAAAAAGTCGGCTCGGCCGAGACGACCGAGTTTGTGGACCGGATCAAGAACCTGGGCTTCCGGTATGCGACCACGTCCGGCACGACGATTGCCGTCTCGGACATTACCGTGCCGGAAGAAAAGAAAGCCATCCTGGACAAGATCAACACCGAAGTGTCCGAGGTCGAGCGCGAGTACCGCCGCGGCCTGCTCACCGAAGACGAGCAGTACAACAGAACCATCGAGTTGTGGCAACAGGCGACCAGCCTCGTCGCCGACGCGGTCAAAAAGAATCTGGACCCGCAGATGCCGCTCAGTGTGATGGCGAAATCTGGCGCAACGAAAGGCGGCTTCCAGCCGATCACCCAGTTGGCCGGCATGCGCGGCCTGATGGCCGACCCGTCCGGGCGCATCATCTCACTGCCGATCAAATCCAGCTTCCGCGAAGGGCTCACAGCCCTGGAATACTTTATTTCGACACACGGCGCGCGCAAGGGGTTGGCCGACACGGCGCTCCGCACCGCCGACGCGGGCTACCTCACCCGCCGCCTGGTAGACGTGGCGCAGGATATGATCATCAACGATTACGATTGCGGCACCAAGGCTGGCTGGTGGATCCGCCGCGCGGACGACGTGGGCAGCCAGACGTTGGCGCATCGCGTCGTGGGCCGCGTGTTGGCCGGGTCCGTGACGCACCCCAAGACCGGCGAAATCGTGACGGCGGGCGAGTCGAAAGCTGAACGCGGCGTCCTGATCAACGAAGACCTGGCCGAAGCGATTGACAAGTCCGGCATCGAAGAAGTTTACCTCCGCACGGTGATGATGTGCCAGTTGCGCTATGGCGTGTGCGCGATGTGCTATGGGCGCGACCTGGGCCGGGGCGAGATGGTTGAAATCGGATCGGCGGTCGGCATTGTGGCCGCCCAGTCCATCGGCGAGCCGGGCACACAACTCACGCTGCGCACTTTCCACACCGGCGGCGTGGTTGGCGTGGGCGACATCACGCATGGTCTGCCGCGCGTGGAAGAGCTGTTCGAAGCTCGCAAGAAACCCAAGGGCGAAGCCGTCATGTCTGATATTGACGGCGTTGTGGAAATCAGGCGTTCCGAGGGCGGCGTGCGCCTGATCAAAGTCGTGGATAGCCAGCTCGTCAAAGACGAGTACGAGATTCCCGGCAACTGGGCCGTCAAGGTCGAGGACGGCAATGAAGTGGACGCGGGCGACCTGATCGCCAAGCGTGGCGAGGAGGAGACCACCGCCAAGCACGCGGGGCGCGTGGTCATCAGGAAGAACAAATCACTGACTGTTGTGTACGAAGTGCGCGACGAGCGTGAATATGAAGCGCCCGCTTCGGCGCGAGTGCTCGTGGAGGAAGGCCAGATCGTCAAAGCCGGCGATCAGTTGACCGAGGGGACCCGCAACCCGCACCGCATCTTGCGCCTGCTGGGCCGCGAGGCCACGCACCTTTACCTGCTGCAAGAAATCCAAAAGGTGTACCGCAGCCAGGGCGTGAACATCAACGACAAGCATTTTGAGGTCGTGATCCGAAAGATGTTGAGCAAGGTGCAGATCATTACCAGCGGCGACAGCGAGTTGCTGCCCGGCGAACTGGTGGACCGCCTGCACCTGCAAGACCTCAACGAAAAACTGCACAAGGAAGGCAAGCACCCGGCCAAAGCCGCGCCCGTGCTGTTCGGCGTGACCAAAACTGCGCTCAACACCGAATCGTTCCTTTCGGCTTCGTCGTTCCAGCACACCATCAAGGTGCTGGCCGGCGCGGCCATCGAAGGCAAGCTGGACGAGTTGCGCGGCCTGAAAGAGAACGTCATCATCGGCAAGCTCATCCCCGCCGGCACCGGCTTCCGGCACAAAGAGGAGAACAAGCAGGTGGTCGGTTCCATCGAGTCCGCAGAAGCGGATGCGAACATCATGGATTCGTCCGACTTGCTGGACGAATAACCTCTCTTTTACCAGTACAGCGCCCAACCTTTTCGGTCGGGCGCTGTTTTTTTGTCTCACCTTCCCACCCTCTTCCCTGACGACTGTCCGAGCAATCGTCAGGGAAGGGGTGGGGATTTGCTTT
This sequence comes from Anaerolineae bacterium, assembly GCA_041300525.1. Lineage (GTDB taxonomy): Bacteria > Chloroflexota > Anaerolineae > Fen-1058 > Fen-1058 > JBGLNJ01. The sequence continues at coordinate 203,128 of JBGLNJ010000001.1, forward strand.
GTCCGGCGAGCGGGGTACAATGTTCACCTATGAAACAGGCCGATTCACTGGATGCGCTGCGAACCGAGATCGAGCAAAAACGCGAGTTCGTCGCTCGATTGGAGCAGGAGCGCACCGACTTGGAGCTAGAGATTGCGGCGTTCGAGGTGACCTACAACGCCGAGGTCAAGCCGCTCCAAGACGAGTTGGACGCCATCAACCTCCACATCCGCGAATACGAGTTGCGCAACGAGCTATTGCGCTTTCGCGGCAGCCGGTTGAGCGCCGTGCAACTTGAGGCAGAGGTCGAGTTGCGGCTGCGCGGACAACACACGCAGGCGGCCTTTAGCGATACCCCTCCACCCCACGCTCGTCAGAGATGGGAGAGCACACCCCCCTCGTCCGAGCCGGACATTGTGACCAAGGCCGAACTCAAATCGCTTTACCGCGAACTGGCCAAACGCTTCCACCCCGACCTGGCCGCGAACGATCTGGAGCGAGAGGCACATGGTACACGTATGGCCGAAATCAACGACGCCTATGCGCGCGGCGATCTCGAAGAGCTGCGCCGCGCCGCCGCGTTGCCGCGCGAGTCCGATGTGCGCGCCTCTCTGCCGCCCACGCTGGCTGAGATGTTAGCCGAACGCGACCGGCTCGATGCGCTCATCACCCGGCTGCGCCAAGACATTGCCGAATTGAACCGCGACCCGCTCATGCTGCTCAAGATTGACACGACGCTCGCTCGCCACAGCAGGCGCGATTTACTGGCCGAGATGGCGACCGATATTCACATCAAAATCGTCGAGCGGCGCGGCGTGCTCAACAAATTGATCGCCGAGTTTCGCGCGCTCGTCGAGCAAGTCGGGTTGGTCTAGACCTGACAGGTCTAGCGCGATTGTGGTAAAATAGCGCCGCCTGCCCAACCGGAACCCAAAGAGGACATCTTGCGAATCCTACGCCTGTTTCTATCCATCGCTTTCGGGCTAGTCGTCGTCTTGTTGACAAATGTTTCTCTGACGCACGCCAGTGTGCCGAAGGAAAGCTCATTAGAACCAGTCAATCACATCCACGCCGCGCCAGCACTCATTCCAACCGTCACATCCACCCCCATCATCACCGTCGAGGTGCCCATCCTGATGTACCACGACGTGAGCCGCATGGGCGGCAACGGCATCAACATCAGCACGCAGGTCTTTTCCGCGCAGATGGATTATCTCCAAAAAAACGGCTACACCAGCGTGAGCCTGGACCAAATTGCCGCCGCGCTGCGCGGACAGGCGACGCTGCCACCCAAACCCGTCGCGCTGACGTTCGACGACGGCTGGGCGCACGTCTACACCAACGCGGTTCCGGTGCTGCAATCGCACGGCTTCCGGGCCACATTTTTCGTCCTGGCCGGATACAGCAACGGACACTCACCGACTTTTCTTTCGTGGGAGCAGATCAAGTCGCTGCGCGCTGCGGGGATGTGGATCGGCGTGCACAGCTTTACGCACCCCGTCCTCAGCCGGCTAAACGCCGCCGGCTTGCGCCGTGAAATCGTGGACGCCAAGACAGAGATCGAAAAGAATGGTGGCGGGCCGGTGACGGTGTTCGCCTATCCCTATGGAGCACTCAGCCCGCGCGTGGTGCAGGCTGTGCAGGACGCCGGCTACGTGGCCGCCGTCGCCATCAGCCCACGCATCCAACAACGCTCCGACCAGATTTACCGCCTGAACCGCATCACCATGTCCAACGGCATATCGATGTCGCTATTTGAAAGATACCTAACCGGCAAGGCGCCTCCACCGGCCGCGATCCCCTACTCCCAGCCGATTCCTCGCTCGCCAAGACATCAAACCGGCAAAGAGGATTAAGACCCAACCTGCCGGTGCTTGAGCTGCGAATGATGTCGCCGCATTGCAACCGCTGAGGTTGTCATTCCGCCATCAGGATCACGCGCGCGGGCGCGCCCTCACTGCCGGCCAGCTTCATCGGCAAGCAGTAAAGCATGTAATCGCCCGGCGGCACATCGCGCAAGTCCAGTCCCTCGACGGCGACCACGCCCGCGCCCAACAATGCGCGGTGCACAGAACCATCGCCGCCAAAGCGTTCCACGGACGAATAATCCACGCCCACCAACCGCATGCCACGCTCGACAATCCACTGAGCAGCGTCCAGCGCGAGGGCCACAAAATCCTGGTGGAACGTGTCGCGGCTCAGGGTGCTATTGCGCGTCTTGAACAGCAGCCGCTTCACCTGGCGTGGCAGGTCCAATCGCTCCAAATCGTCGGCGGTAATGGCTTGGGCATCGGGCAAAGCGACGACCGTCGCCGGCCCGATCAGTGCGTCGAGTGAGAGCGAGGGAATATCGCCCCCGCCCGCGATAAAGTGGAGCGGCGCGTCCACGTGCGTGCCGATATGGACGCTGCCGGCCAGGTGCGAGACATTGTCCTTCGCGCCATCCTCGATGCGCTTGACCCTCTTTAAGGTCACGGGCGGATCGCCCGGCCAGACCGGCATGGCGGGCGAAACGGGTAACGTCACGTCAAAGATTTTCATTGTCCCACTCCTGATGAATACATGCTATAATCCGAGTCACTCCAACCCAGGGGGGATGGATTATGCCGCTTCGATTCCAGGAACAGCGCGACAGGCTCGCCGCACAAGCGCCTCAAAAATGGCTCGACAACCTCGCGCCCAAAGTGGCGCAGTTGCGCGAGGAGCTTGGCCGCCGCGACCCGCGCGACCTTGCCGAGTGCAGCGGCGCGACCTTTGACGCAGCCCAGCAGGTGATCCAGATCGAATTATGGGGCAAGCCGTACAGCCTGACTCATCCGGAACTCGTCGCGCGTGACGCGACCGGCGCACAAGCCAGCGCCGACAAGCAAGCTCTGCTGCTAATGTACCTCCACACGGCGGATGGCACGCCGCCGGCCCCTGCGGGCAAGTGGCTGGCCTACCGCGAACTGCCCGGCGGGATGTTTTACGCCAATGCGTTTCACGGTTACGCCGAGTTGCGCCTGGCGCAGTCTTTTGACGGCGACGTGGAGAAATTCCGAGCCGCCGCCACGCGCTTGAAGGGCAATCGGTTGGCCTTTGGCGACGCGTCGTTCGAGTTTTTGGCGCTGCCACGCATCCTCGTCGCCGCCGTCTACTGGCTGGGCGACGAAGACTTTCCATCCAACGCCGGCATCCTCTTCGACGCCGCCGCCAGCCACTATCTCCCCACCGACGCAGTGGGCGGGTTGGGCAGCCAACTCGTCTCGCGGCTCATCGGCAAATCCAATGAGGACGCGCAGACGCTCACTGCGCTGGCCGTCCAGCCGCCCGATGCTGCGTAGGACAAGTTGCCAACTTGTCCTACTGCCTTTTGATCCGCCACACCGCGCCGACCGGATAGCCCATCATCTTGGCAATGTCGCCCACGACCCGGATGACGGGCACGAGCAATGCAGCCTGGATTTTCTCCACGCTGCTCAACTTGCCCCATATCGCCGCCAGGCGACGGTACGGCGTGCGCGTATAAGCCGCCGCGCCGACGACGCACAACGTCCACCACCACGGCGAAAGCAGCGCGCCCAGCAGCGCAATCGCGGGCGCGGCGACGAGAAAAGTCAAGTAGCGGATTGCGTGACGGCGGCGAAACAGATCGGCTTTGCCATCGCCGCGCGCGTACTGGTAATATTGCCGGAAGAACGCGCGCAAGCTGCCGCGAGGGCGAAAGTGCGCGATGGCTCTTGGCGCAAACGCAAACGGCGCGAACTGGTCGCGCAACGCGAAATCAAACACCAGGTCTTCGCAATAGTCCAGCCATTCGGGATAACCGCCCACCGCTTGCCACGCCTCTTTGCGAAATGCCACAGACCGGCTGGACGGCAGAAAGGTCTCCGGGCGAATCTCGTCCGGTTGCGGCAGCACCGTCGCGCCCATCGCCACTTCGAACGCCGTATGCGGGTCGGGCAAAAAGAATCCCGCCACCACCTTGATCCCAAAACTCCCCTCTCCAACTTTAAACGGCGCGACCAGTTCTTGCAGCCATGCCGGCGCCAGCGTGACGCCGGCATCCGTGCACGCAATCACCTCGCCCGCCGCCTCGGCAATCGCGGCGTTGCGGCCCTGGCTGATGTTCGCGCCGGGCCGGAGGATGACCTTGAGCGGCAGCCGGGTTTCCGCGCGCAAAGCATCCAGCGTGCCATCCGTCGAGCCGCCGTCGCACACCACGACCTCGTCGGGCGCGCAGGTCTGCGCCGCCAGCGAGTCGAGCAGGCGATGGATGCTTTCGCCCTCGTTCTTGACGGTGACAACAACTGAGATTCGCATTGTTTAGCCTTGCGTTTTGTGGTATCCTTTTCTGCATGAGGTGGAACAATGGAAACCCATGTTACTTCTAATGGACGGATAGTCATCCCGGCCCTAATGCGACGCAGGCTGGGCATCCAAGATGATACTCGCATCCACATTGAACTGGATGAACAATCTCATAGGATAATCCTGACGCCCATCACACGAGAGTATGTCCATCACCTGCGCGGCAAGTATAAGAGCAAAGGCATACTCAAAGCACTGATGGCTGAGAAAAAACGTGAGAGAGCAGCGTGACAATGATAATGACAGGGCTCCCCGCCAAACCCTCTACGCTTTTTCACCTCGCACGCCGAGCAATCTGTGAACCAGGCGATCCACATCACTCTCTAGCTTGGCGACTGGGTCGAGTTCGTCCTTTGCTTTTAGATCGTGAAGAGACTTGGAAAGCTGCGCGAGTTTCTGGTGCAGTTTGTTTTTGGAATCGAATTTAGGAATGCCAACGTGACTCATCACCGAGGGCGCGCCAAAGCCTCTGCCGGCCGAAGAATAGGATTTGATGAACTCTCTGACCGCCGTCGAGTTGATGACCGCGCAAAGGTAGTGAGCTTCGCTCTCATTCTCGGCAGCAAATAGAGAAGTGGTATCTGTCGGGATGATGATCTTGTACCCGAACGGCGTCTTGTGTTGAGCAATGACCGCCGCAACCATGTCGCTTGCCATGCGCTTCCAGACAACCTTGTAACGGGCGACCGTATATGGCCCGATGCCGAACATCGCATAGAATGCCGTTCGTTCAGCAAATTGACGGACGGTTTTCGATCCTCGCGACAAGAGAACATCCTTAAACCTTGTCAGATACCCGAACGTTCGAGGCCAACTTTCTTTCATCTGGTATTCGGGATAGGGTTCGCTCTTCTTGGGGTCTTGGCACATCAAAACGCAAATTTGTGGAGTAGCTTTCCATCGTTCAATGTCTGAGCCGCGAACAGCGGGGAAGACAAGCCCAGATTCGACTCTTTCTTCCACCTGTTGGACATGTCGTTTTCCCTTTTCTACAAGGTTGCGGACAAGCAAGTCACCATTGGCAAACACTTGCTTGACCTCAAGCCAGAAAACACCATACGGTTCTACTCTTGCGCCGAGACGCGCCAGGTATGGATTCTCTCCACTGAGGACATCGAAACCCTTCTGCGTTTTGCTAACTGTCTGCCAAGAACTGGTAAGCGTTCCTATCGGTCGAGCCAGCAACTTTTTCTTCTGAAGCAGCGGGAGTGCTTCTTCCAATGTCAGGTCAGTCGCAATCTTGCCGACGCCCTTTTTCCTTGCCCACAGCGTATACGAAACCGGATACTTGGTCTTGTGCCCCTTTTTCAAAATGATGGCAGCCGTTTTGTTGGCGGCTCCTTCAAACGGCTGCACAGCAACCAGGTCGTGGGCCTTGATGACTTGGAGCGGCTCGCGGTCGCCAAGCTGAAATCTGCGGAAGCCTTCGCCCGCGCCCTTGGACTTGAAAACCTCTTGGGTGATGAGAAACCCAAGCGTGGCGCCCTTCTTGAGGTAGTAATCCGCTACCGCGTAAGTAAAGAGCATCGAAAAATCCTTTTCCCCCCCACCCAGGCGCGCGGCATGTCCCTTCAAAGAAAACAGCCCGTAATCTTTCCACATAGCCAGTGTTGCATCGCGGTACTCTTGTGAAAGATAGCCCCACCGAATCCAGGGTGGATTTCCGACCACAAAATCAAATTGGCCTGCCATCATTGGCGCAAAGGCGTTTTTGAGGAAACGTGCCCAAATGCCATTCTTGCCCTGCTTCTCTAATTCCAGGATTTCACTGTAAAAGCACTGCACAACCACCTCGTGAGGCGCAAATACCAAACCATCCTTTTTGAAACGCGCTATCGCCTCAGAGACCGTGTAGCCTTGCTTTGTCATCTCCTCTATCAAGGGCGCAGCTCTTTAGATCACGTCGTCATCGCTCGCAACTATACTTACATGTGTTCCGAACCGGGTCAGGGCCTCATCAAGCAAGATTGCCAGGAGCAAGGTTTGAAGCGGGTGGTGGTAGCCTCGTGCTCGCCGCGCATGCACGAGCCGACGTTCCGCAAGGCCGCGCACGAAGGCGGAGTCAATCCTTATCGAGTGGAGATGGCGAACATCCGCGAGCAGTGCTCGTGGGTTCACAAGGATCGCGCCGAAGGGACGCAAAAGGCCAAGGCATTGATCGCCTCGGCTGTGGCCAAGGCGACCTGGTTGGAGCCATTGGAAGAACGCCAGGTAGGCGTCACGCCGGGGACCGTCATCATCGGCGGAGGCGTGGCAGGGCTGGTCGCCGCGCTCGACGTGGCCGACGCCGGTTTCCCCGCTCATATCGTCGAACAGAGCGATCACCTGGGCGGGCGCGTGGCCGACCTCAACCGCACCTTCCCGGAACTGGAGCCGGTCTCTGCGTGGCTGCCGTCGGTCATCGAGCGCGTTCAGGCGCACCCGAACATCACGGTGTACCTGGATACGCGCGTCGCAGAAGTCGAGGGATTTGTTGGAAATTTCAAGGTAAAAGTCGGCAAGCTTCCCGAAAGCTCGGAGATTTCGGGAAGCTCCACACTCAACGTGGGCACGATCATCGTCGCCACCGGCTACAATGTCTTTGACCCGCAGCGCAAGCCCGAGTTTGGCTATGGGCAGTACCCGCAGGTGATGACCACGCTGGAATTGGAGAAACGGCTGGCCGAGGGCAATTTGACCATCAACGGCAAAACACCTCAAGACATCGCCTTTATCAAGTGCGTCGGCTCGCGCGATGTGCAACTGGGCAACCCGTATTGCTCGCGCGTGTGCTGCATGGTCAGCGCCAAGCAGTCCCAGTTGCTCCGCGAGCAACTGCCCGATTCGCGCGTGACGGTCTTTTACACGGACGTGCGCACCTTTGGCAAGCGAGGCGAGGAATTTTACGACGAGGCGCGGCAGTCAGGCGTGCTCTACCGCCGGGGCAACGTCTCCGAAATCTATCGCAAGGGCGATCGCGTGGCGCTGCGCGTGGAAGACACGTTCCTGCGGCGTGTCATCGAGCACGAGGCCGACCTGGTGGTGTTGGCAGTGGGGATGGAGCATCAAGCGGATGCAAAAGATGTTGCATCGCTGCTGAAACTTTCTCGCTCGGCAGACGGATTCTTCCTGGAAGCTCACCCCAAATTGCGGCCTGTGGACACGGCGATGGAGGGCGTCTTTCTGGCCGGCTGCTGCCAGGGTCCCAAGGACATCCCCGATACCGTCGCCCAGGCCAAAGCGGCGGCCTCGTCTGCCCTCATCCCGCTCCTCCGGGGCACGGTGCCGGTGGAATCGGCCACGGCCATCGTGGACTCGGATCTGTGCGCCGGGTGCGGGCTGTGCGTGGATGTGTGCCCCTACGGCGCGCCTGCGCTCGATCCGCTGTGGGGCGTCTCGGTCGTGAACGCGGTGCTCTGCAAAGGCTGCGGCACCTGCGCCGCCGTCTGCCCCTCCAAAGCGATGCGTCTCCAGCATTTCACTCCCGAGCAAATCCTGGCGCAGGTGGATGCGCTGGTGTGGTGATATTGACAACTGGACAAAGTTGCGGTAGGCTTACCACCGATAGGCCATAACACCTGTCGGTTTTTTATTGGCTTGACAAGCCGGTAGAGTTGCAGTAGGCTTACAATCACCTTGCCGCCGCCATGTCCCCCACGGTGGTCGAGGCCGCCAGGCATCCCATGTGAGGAGAATAAACGTGAGCATAGACCTATCCGCACCTAATCCCGGTCGCGTGTACGACTATTTGCTCGGTGGCACACACAATTTTCCAGCCGACCGTGAATTCGGCGATCAGATCAAGCAAGTGCTGCCCGGCTACGACGTGGGCGCGCAGCGCGGACGGCAATGTCTGTGCAAGGCTGTGGACTATTTGGCTCGAAGCGGATACAAGTATTTCTTAGACTTTGCTTCCGGCTTGCCCACGCTGGATAATGTGCACATTGTCGCGCGCGCCATTCATCCTGATGCGCGCGTCATCTACTCCGATATTGATCCGCTCACGATGGCATACGCGCTCGAAATTCTGGGCCAGACACTCCAGGTGCGCTACATCCATTGTGATGCCGCCGAACCGGAAGAGATGCTGGAAAGCTTGACGCTGGCCGAATTGTTTGGGACACAACGGCGAGTTGCGATCACCTTCATGGGCATTTCGCATTTCCTTTCCGGCGCCACGCTGCGCCGCGCGTTGCGCGTCATGTACGACTGGGCGGCGTCTCCCAGCCGGCTCGTGGTAGGGTTCGTGGCGCCCAGCACCACCGAAATCACGCTGTCCACCAAGCGCCTCCTCGATGTTTACGACCGCACATTGCACACCACGCTTCAACTGCGCACGCCGGCGGAAGTGACAGCGCTGGCCGGCCAATGGCGCGTTTGCGATCCGGGCGTGCTGCCCTACGATGTCTACCTGGGCGCGACGGGCACCCAGCAATTGACCGATCCGGCGATCACCAACATTCGAGGGCATGTGGCGTTCTTTGAAAAGTAGCGCGTATTGCGTACTGCGTATTCCGTATGGCGAGTCTGTCCAATCTGCAATCAAAAAGCAGGTGAAGCACGGCAACCCAGGTCGTGATGCCTCAATTGGGTGAAAGCGTAATCGAAGGCAAAGTGAGCCGGTGGCTCAAGCAGGAAGACGACGCGGTCAAGCAATATGAACCGATCCTCGAAATGGAAACCGACAAAGTGACGACCGAGGTCACGGCGGCGGACAGCGGCACGCCGCTGCGGATTCTCGCGGCGGAAGGCCGCGTCGTCAAGACTGGCACGCCATCGGCGTGGCCGTGTCGCTGGGCGAAGAAGGCTTGATCGTGCCCGTCGTCAAAGGCGCGGACGGCATGAGTTTGCTGGAGCTGGCCCGCGCGGTCAATGACCTGGCCGAGCGCGCAACAAGCAACTCAAGCCCGACGACGTGGTGGGCAGCACGTTCACCATCACCAATCATGGCATATCGGGCAGCCTGTTCGCCGCGCCGATCATCAATCAACCCAATATTGGCCTCCTGGGCGTCGGCGCGATTCAAAAGCGCGTGGTCGTCATCGGCGACGCGATAGCGATCCGGCCCATGGTCTACATCGGGCTGACGTTCGACCATCGCGTACTCAATGGCACATCGGCGGATTGGTTCGTCGCCAAGATCAAAGAGGCGTTGGAGAAGTGGGCGTGACCGATTCCGATTCGAACCGTCTGCCGGTCATTGTCAAGCAGGCTATTGACGAAGCCGATCCCATTGGCCTATTGGCCATCGGTTGCCCTGACGACGAGTACGACCCAGAAATCGAGCGGGTGCTGACCTATGTGAATAACTACACCGATCCGGATTCGCTGGGGCAGCGAATCCACCAGACTTTTGTAGAGATGTTTGACGAGCACATGGCTGGCTCGCCGCAAGTCTACCAGAGTATCGCCCAACAGATTCACAAAAAGCGAACCGACGGGACATTCTGATGCAAATTGACCGCAAGCGGCTTGCCGAGATTGCCCAACAGTTCGGGCTGGACTTGATCGTCCTGTTCGGCTCGCACGCTAAAGGTCGCGCTGTGCCACGCAGCGATGTTGATATTGCCGTGCGCGCAATCAAGCGACCTTGGGGTGATTGGAATTGGGAATTTGCGGTTGCCGATGCATTGTCTATCGCTGTTAAAGCGGACGGCGGCGAAGTTGATGTTGCGTTTCTGAACGGCGCAGCGCCGCTCCTGATGTTCGAAGTCGCGCGGTCAGGCCAGGTTCTCTTTGAAAATGAATGGGGAACCTTTTCCGAGTTCCGGTCGTATGCCGCCCGCGTCTACTACGACAATGAACCACGGTTCAAACGTCAGGCTCAATACCTGAAAGAGAGATTTGAATGATAGACGCAAGGATCGCCTACCTGGTTCAACAGAAACTTGGCAATCAGGCCGAGTACCTTGCCGAACTCAAGTCGTATGTCGCGTTGGAGTATGCGGACTATCGGCATCAGACCGGATATAATCGAGTGACCGAGCGATTGGTTCAGATCATTGTCGAGAGCGCCATTGACATCAACGAAAAACTGATCGAGGCAATCAATGAGCCGCCGCCCGCAACGGCACGTGAGTCGTTTGAGGCGGTAAGCCGTTTTGGTGTGATAGATGACGAGTTATCAATGTCCTTTCGCAAAACCTACGTGGGGCTGCGGAATCACATCGTTCACGACTATGAAAAACTTGACGACTATGTCGTATACTTTAATGCCCGACGGCTGCTGGACGACGCCACACGCTATATCGCCGCCGTCCGGCGCTTTATAGAGCAAAATCAAGACGCAACAGGAGAATCTTTATGAGCGAAACAACCTACGACGTCGTCGTCATCGGCGGCGGGCCGGGCGGGTACGTGGCCGCCATCCGGGCTGCGCAACTGGGGTTCAAGACTGCCGTCGTCGAGCGCGAGCACCTGGGAGGCATTTGCCTCAACTGGGGCTGCATTCCGAGCAAGGCGCTGCTGCGCAACGCCGAGATCGCGGGACTCTTGCAGCGCGGCAAAGATTTCGGCTTTTCGTTCGACAACCTCAAGCTCGACTACGAGGCGGCTCATAAGCGCAGCCGCCAGGTGAGCGACCGGCTGGTCAAGGGCGTTCAATCGTTGATGAAGAAAAACAAGATTGACGTGTACCAGGGAACCGCCAGGCTGCGCTCCGCCACGCAAGTGGACGTGACCGCCGCGCCAAACGCGCCCGCCGTCAACGGCCAAAAATTCGACGGCACGCTGACGGCCAAGAACATTATCATCGCCACGGGCGCGCGAGCGCGCAGCATCCCGGGTGTGGACGCGAACGCGGACGGTGAAAAAATCATCACCTACCGCAAGGCGCTCGAACTGAAACAGCCGCCCAAATCCATCGCCATCATCGGCGCGGGGCCGATCGGCATGGAACTGGGTTACGTGTTCCGCGCTTACGGCAGCCAGGTGACTCTCGTCGAGATGCTGCCGCGCGTCGTGCCGCTCGAAGATGAAGAGGTCAGCATCGAAGTCGCCAGAGCGTATACCAAGCTTGGCTTCAAGCTGTTGACGGACGCCAAAGTCGAATCCGTCACCCAGACTGCCGATGGCGTCGAGGTGAAGGTGGGCGGGCCGACTCCCGCCACGGTCGAGGCCGAAAGAGTGATGGTGGCGATTGGCTTTGCGCCCAACAGCGAAAACCTGGGGCTGGAGACGGTGGGCGTCCAGACCGAGCGCGGCGCGATTGTGATTGACACGCACATGCGGACGAACGTCCCGAACATTTACGCCATTGGCGACGTGACGGCCAAGCTGATGCTGGCGCACGTCGGGTCGGCGCAGGGCATTGTGGCGGCGGAGACGATTGCGGGCGTGGAGACGGTCGAGCTAGACTATGCCTTCATGCCGCGCTGCACGTATTGCCAGCCGCAGGTCGCCTCGATGGGGCTGACAGAAAGGCAGGCGCGCGAGCAGGGGTACGAGGTCAAGGTCGGCAAGTTCCCCTTCATGGCGAACGGCAAGGCGCTGGGCCTGGGCGATTACGGCGGGTTCGTCAAGGTCGTGGCCGATGGAAAGTACGGCGAGATCCTCGGCTTCCACGCGGTCGGCCCGGAGGTGACGGAATTGTTGCCCGAATGGGTGCTGGCGCGCAACCAGGAACTCACGCCGCACGAGATCGCGCGCTCCGTTCACGCGCATCCCACGCTTTCCGAAGTGATGATGGAAGCGGCGCACGCGGTGACGGGGCAGGCGATTCACATTTAACAGGTCGCGCGTCGCAGGTTCTTGGCGCAGAGGCAAAGGAGCGACAAACGAATCCCATGCGACCCCTGGAGAGCTGACAATGAAACAATTCCACAGTTTCGTTGACTTTTTCATGTCAAGATTTACTCCTCTCATTCTTGTCCCCGTCGAGGCTGCCACAGGCTCGTGGTCAGTGAACAAGCCTCGCGCGGATCCGCTGCGCTGGTTTAGTTCGGATGACCGTGAGACGGTCGAAGTAAAACGGCGGCGGCCGGGTGGTGAGGCAGGACGCCAAGACCGCGAGCGAGCTGAGGCTCCCAGCCGCCAACGTGACGACGAATCACCGTCACCCCGCGGGATCAGTGGAAGCGGAGGCTCAAGCGGCATGGGCGGCGCCGGCGGGTTGCCCCCCACCTCCGAGTTGCCGATAGGCGCAATACTGGTCGCCATTTTGCGCTTGCCCTTGCCGATACTTGGCCTCTTGCTGATCGTAGGGTGTTGTGTTGCGGGCGCATTTCTCTTCTTCATGGCCCAGTCTCCCTCGGCGCCTGGAACAGATGTTATTGCCGCACCCCCGACCGTAACACGCGCGCTGGCAGACTTTGCATCGGTGACGAATACGCCGCGTCCCATCACCCCGCCCACGCGCGCGCCGAGCGCGCCCGGCGCCTCGTCGAGCGGGCCGCGCTGGCTGATCATGCTGTACCAGGATGCCAAAGATCAGGTTCTGGATCAAGACATCTTTACGGACCTGAACGAGGCTGAACGTTCCGGTTCTACCGACCGCGTGCGTATCGTGTCTCAAATTGATCGCTATCGCGGACGCCAGACGAGCCGCGAGTGGTCGAGCGCCAAGCGGTTCTATGTCACACGCGATGCCGATTTGCATACGGTTCGCTCACAGCAAGTGGCCGACCTGGGCCAGGTCAACATGGCGGATCCCAAAACGCTGATTGACTTTGTTACATGGGCCATCAAGACCTACCCCTCGGACAAATACGTGCTCATCCTGTCCGATCATGGCATGGGCTGGCCGGGCGGCTGGACGGATCCCGCCGTCAAGGCTTCCGCCACCAGTAATCGCGGCGTTCCCCTGGCGGACAGCATTGGCAATTTGCTGTATCTGAATGATCTTGATCAGGCGCTTGGCGCCATCCGATCGCAAACCGGCGTTGACAAATTTGAACTCATCGGCATGGATGCATGCTTGATGAGCCAACTGGAAGTGCTGGACGCATTGGCTCCTCACAGCCGGTACGCCGTTGCATCGGAAGAAACTGAACCGGCGTTGGGTTGGGCCTATACGAGCTTTCTGGATGCGCTCGCAGCCAATCCCAACGTGAGCGGCGCTGATTTGGGCCGCGCCATCGTCGAGACGTATATCACGGATGACCAGCGGATCGTGGACGATCAAGCCCGCGCCGAGTTTGTAAGTCGAGGCTCGACGCTGGGCGGACTCTTTGGCTCCAGCTCCGTGCCGAGCGCCGCGCAGGTTGCCCGCGAGTTGGGAACGGATGTCACGCTGACGGCGGTAGACTTGCAGGCATTGCCGGCCTTGATGAAGAATTTGAACAACCTGGTCTTTGCTCTGCAACAGGCGGAACCAAAATCCATCGCGCAGGCGCGGAGCTATGCCCAGTCTTTTACCAGCGTGTTCGGCAAGTCCGTGCCGCCATCCTACATTGACCTGGGCCACTGGATCGAGCTGCTATCGCGCACGAATCGTGATGCCACGGTCAGCGCGGCCTCGCAACAAGTGCTCGCCGCGCTCAAGGCCGCCGTCGTTGCCGAAAAGCATGGCGCAGGCAAGCCGGGCGCCACGGGCATCGCGATCTATTTCCCCAACTCGCAACTCTATGGCAATCCCGCGGCCGGCCCTGAATCGTATACGGCCATCGCCAACCGCTTTGCGACCGAATCACTGTGGGATGATTTTCTGGCCTATGTCTACACCGGCAAGCGATTTTCGCAGGCGGCGAGCGGCATTGCCGTTCCGCCGCGCGGGACAACCATCACCGCGCCGGGCGCGGGCCAGATTCAGATTTCGCCGATCCGGCTTTCGGGCAGGACAGCCGCGCCGGGCAAGTCCGTGACGTTGAGCGTTGACGTAGATGGCAAGAATGTCGGCTACGTCAAGTTGTTTGCGGGCTTTTACGACAGAACCGCTAACTCGATCCATATCGCAGACGAGGACTATTTGCAGAGCAGTCAGACCCTTGAGGCAAGCGGAGTCTATTATCCGGTTTGGCCCACGAGCGGCAAGTTCACGGTCAAATTCCAATGGGAACCGCTCGTGTACGCGATCAACGACGGCAAGAAATCTGTCCCCGCGTTGTTCTCACCCGAGACCTATGGCGCGTCGCCGGAAAAAGCCGTCTATACCGTAGAGGGTCTCTATACCTTTGCCGACGGCAGCGGCTCGCGCCTGGCACGATTGTATTTCCGAGATAGTCTCTTGCGCCAGGTCATGGGCTTTGCGGGCAACGACTCGGCCGGCGCGCCGAGCGAGATCACTATCAAGCCGGGGGATACCTTTACCGTGTTGGAAGAATGGATTGACCTGGATCAGAGCGGCAACGCCGTCAAGACGGCGACGCAGAAAGGCAAAACGCTGACCTTTGGCGATCAGCCGTTCAAGTGGGTCGAGATGGATGCGGCGGCGGGTGAGTACATCGTGGGCTTTACCGTCGAGGATCTCGACGGCAACCCGCAGCGCGTGTTCGAGCGGATCGCGGTTCAATAGCTATCGCATATCGCGGACAGCTTATCACTTGTCGCAAGAGCGCAGAGCAGAGACCTCCCGCAGGGACGAACCTTTCGGTCGTTTGCCCTGGGGCAAGGCGAATGGTATACTTTTGCCATCGAGTGGCTGCCAACGGGCGACGCAATAGAAGGAGGATATGATGACACAACAGTTTAGCAAGTATGTAGTCAAGGCGGGCGACAGCTTGAGTGCGATCTCCAAAGAGCTTTTGGGCGACGCCAATCGCTGGAAAGAGATCTGGGAAGCCAACAAGGAAGCCGTCCCGAATCCGAATGCAATCGGCGTTGGTCAAGAGCTTTTGATCCCGGTCATGTCAACGGAAGGCAAGGCCGCCGGACGTGTGAGGGACCGGCAAGCCGAGTAGACGAGTGGTTTCAGGCTGACGCGGCGGCAACGCCGCGTTTTTTTTCGGGATATCGAAGCAACTATTCCGGCCATTAGCCTTACCGCGCGTCCTGCCGCTCGAAGATGAAGAGGTCAGCCTCGCTGACAGCTTATCACTTGTCGCAAGAGCGCAGAGCAGAACCCTCCCGCAGGGTTCGCCCCTGCGGGAGGGTTCTGGGGTGTCATGGTGATGAACCGACGAGGTTCAGGGAACCTCGAGGGCCTCTCGGACAACGGCCTGACTCTTGGCATGGATGAACTCAGGTTGCGCAGCAGTTTTGTTATTGCCAGACAATTCTCCACACGTGCACCACCGGCTTGGCTTCATCCCCGTGGACTTCCAGGACGTACAAATAACTGTTCTCCTGGTCGTAGGCCACGGCGCTGATGCGATCGCGGCGCTGGTCGCCCCAGCCGACTTCGAACACATCCCCCTCCGGCGGATTAAAGTACAGGTGCTCATCTACGTCTATGACGGCGTAGGGCTGCGGCTCCCAAGATTGCATCGTCCCGGCAGTCACCTGCGCCAGGTCCGCCGGGTTGTAGAGCACAAGTTGCGCGTCAAAGTGCGTACTCCACCAGCCCCGAGCGCTGACGCAATCCCCGCCCTCGGTGCAACAGTGGACGACGTCTGTAGCCGGACATTCTGTGCCGTCGGCCAGACGGCATGGCCAAAAGTCCCCTATCACATCTATATCCACGCAAGGGGACATGGGATTGGTGGGGTGGATGTAGCCGTACCAGTATTTGATCCCGGTGCCCTTGGTGCCAGCAAGGATCACGGCAGACTTGCCCGATGGCGTGGTGATCCACGCGCCGCCTTCCCACTGGTCGGCGTGTTGGTAATGGTCCATACAGCGCGTGATGGTGCTAGTGACCATAGCGCTTTCGTAGAGCAGCAAAGGAGTTTCGCTCAGGTGCATGCCCGACACCGGGGCCGCTCCCCCTGTCCCCCACGGACGATAGGCCAGCAGCGCCGGTCCCATGCCGCCCAGCCCACCAGGACTGAACCGGCCGGTGGCAAGGTAGCGGCCTTGCGCGTGCGCGTCGGCCCACGCCGCCGGAATCTCGAACATATAGCCATTGACGCTGTTTGGATTCTGGTTGCCGATGAACCACTCGCCTTGCAGGTCGGGATGTGCCAGGTCGGGATTGAACCAGGCCTGCGAAGGGAGATTGTCCTCGAGCTGCTGCAAATGCCGTCCCCACGTCAGGTGAATCTTGGGGCCAGTGTCCGGGTGATCGAGATACTGTATCCCAACTTTGGGGACTGTACTCAGTTCCGTAAAATACCCGGCAGTCACATCGTGAAAGCCCTGAATAAAGTCGGCGTATGGCAAATCATCCACATTGCGCGAGTTGACCGGCGCAGGAATAGTGACTTCGGCAACTTGGCTGCCGTTGGGATAGCTATCTGTCCGGTCGTGCCCGGTGATGAACTGGGAACCGGAGTAAATGTCAGTGTTGGTGATGTGCCCGTCGGGGTTAAAGCTCATCGCGTTGCCGCCGTAGGCAAAAGTTTGCGGCGGATCGCCGTCGCCCGGCAGACGAAACGCGCCCAGATAGACCAAGTCGCCGGGCTGGACGAGACTGCCGGACGGCGTGGCCTGGATGGTAATAGTGTGCGCATCGCTGGCGATGTGCGTGCCATCGCAATGGCTCGCCGTCACAGTGATGGTCTTGCTGCCGGTGGTGTCCCATTGAAAAGACGCGCTGGCCGTGCCCTGCCCACTCCCCGGCGCAGGCGACCAGGTGTAGGCAATGGGCGGGGTCGCATTGAAGGGCGCTGGAGTGGCGTTGAATGTGTACAATGTGTTGGTGTAGCCGCTGCTCTGACCGCTGATGGTCACGTCGGTCAGGGGTACGGCGCAGGCAGGCGGCGCGGCGGCATAGTCGCGCAGCATGAGCGGCAGGTAGATAAAGTACGTGCCCGGCGTGTAGAGCGTGAACGCGGCGTCGCTCATATCATAGACGGTGGTGGAACTGACGACGCTCTCCACGCGCACCTTCACCGATGTGGAGGAAGTGATGGGTGTGGTCCAGGAGTAAGTGTTGGTGTTAGTGATGTTCAAGGCGATGTCGAGGTGGTTGGCAAAATTATCGGTGGAATAGTGCAGGTTGACCCGGTTCACCGTCCCGGTCGTTGTCCAGCGGATTTGCTGCTGGCTGCCCGTGCGCCAGTTCTCGCCGCCGTTGGGCTGCGTGAGGGTCAACGCGGGCTGCGCCGGCGGCGTTCCTCCTTTCCAGCGGTTGTAAAACACATTCAGCAGTTGCACAAATTCGGCGCTGGCTTTTTGGTGCCCGGCGGTGGTGGGGTGGCTGTCGCCGCTAGGGTAAGCCGAAAAGTTGTTGGCGATGGTCTGGGTGTGCGTGATTTGACTGCCATTCCAGTAGTGATGGTTGCCATCCGGGCGCAGAACATAGTCGTTCGGTTCTGTGGTGACGGATGGGTCATCAATGCGGCCAGGGCTGCCATTGGAGGTGAGGGCGTTGTAATAATCAAACACGGCGACGTTTTTGTGGGTATAGCCGACCAACCAATTGTTCACCAACCAGTTGTTAAAAGCGCGAGCGTTGGCGGCGCGTTCTGCGTTGTGTCCCTCTTCCCCCTCCAATCTGGGCGGCGCGGTGATGACGATGAACAGCTTGTCCTGACGGGTGACGAAGTAGGTCAGAATCTTGTTGTAGACAGCCTTGGCATTCTCTACGGTGTATTGGTCATTCGGTTCGGCAAGTGGCGGATCGTTCGGATTGCCGTACAGGTCAGAGTTGGGGAAGCAGGATTTGAACAGGATGATTTCGTTTTGGCTGCTGGGATTGGGATCCGCCATGCGCGCCCAGTTGCCAAAACACAACCCCTCACCACAGATGTTCTGGTCATACTCGGTGTAAACTTGGCTCATCACGGTATCGGTGAACCATTCGGGCCAGTTGGGGATGTCGGTGCGGCTGCCGATTTGGTCAGGGCCCCAGCCATAGTTGGTGGCGCTGACGAAATAATTGTTGTTCATCAGCGTTTGCCCCAAGTCGCCGCCGGGGTCATTGGTGGCGGAACTGGCTAACCAGTTGCCGCCAGTGGAATGGTGGATAAAGATGAGCTTGACGGGTTGCGTCGGAGAAAGGGGGTTATCTGCCAGGGGGGCGAGGGAGGCGGCCGGCGTGCTGGACGCCGATGTGGCGCGGGCGAAGGTTGAACCTGGCTCTGGCGCAACCTCATTGAGCGAGGCGATGACTTGGATTGCATTTGCGCCGATGGCAGCCAGGGCAAAGACCAATATGAAAATAACGAACCGACAGTTCATCTTTTCCTCCTACTCGTGGCGGAGTTTTGCGCTAGTAATGGGGAAACATCTTGGCACTGTTATTATAGGCAGAGGCAGCGTGTATGTCAATGTTTCTACATCACCGTCGAGCCGGTCACGGTTCAATAGCGTATCGCATAGCGCTGACAGCTTATCACTTATCGCAAGAGCGCAGAGCAGCGACCTGCCGCAGGGGCGAACTTTGGTCGTTTGCTCTGGGGCAAGGTGAGGAGTATACTTTTGCCATCGAGTGGCTGCCAACGGGCGACGAACAGAAGGAGGATATGATGACACAACAGTTTAGCACGTATGTGGTTAAGGCGGGCGACAGCTTGAGCGTGATCGCCAAAGAGCTTTTGGGCGACGCCAATCGCTGGAAAGAGATCTGGGAAGCCAACAAGGAAGCCGTCCCGAATCCTAACGCAATCGGCGTTGGTCAAGAGCTTTTGATTCCGGTCGAGCCAACGGAAGGCAAGGCCGCCGGCCGTGTGAGGGACCGGCAAGCCGAGTAGACGAGTGGTTTCAGGCTGACGCGGCGGCAACGCCGCGTTTCTTTTTTTGGGATATCGAAGCAACTATTCCGGCCATAGGTACACAACTTTTCCCGGGCCTCACCGTTTAAAGGAGCAGGCGCGGTAGGTGCCTGTAATACCCTGTAAGCTTCATCTCGAGAATTCAGAAATTCTGTAACTACTCAGCCTGGCGACTCAAGTCGCGGCAACAGCAGCAAAGCCTGCCTTCGCAGGCTGGATGTTAGTCGCCGCAGGGCGACTTGGCTGACGGAGGCGCGGTTTCTAACCGCCAGCCTGAGTAGTTACTATTGATTGGACATTTATTAGAAATCTATACAAAACATTGACAAATTATTCGTATTGTGTATAATATGGGTACATTTGGGGAGTAGCCACCTGCGCGAGCAGGCCGACCAGCCGTCAAGACGAAGTGGAATGTATCGCAGCTTCCGGCTGATTGGGCGGATGTAATGACCGATTGGCGAGACCAAGGCGACACTGTGCCGTTTTGAGCCTCGCCTTTTTATTGGGCGACGCATGAATCGAAGGAGGATAGCCATGAAGTGGTCATGGAAAATCGGCGAGTTTGCGGGCATCGGCGTCTATATGCACACGACGTTCTTGCTGCTTCTAGGCTGGGTAGCGTTCACGGGCTGGTCGCAGACACGGACATTGATGGGGGCGTTGGGCAGCGTAGTGTTCATCCTGGCGCTGTTCTTTGTCGTGGTGCTGCACGAGTATGGTCACGCGCTCACGGCGCGCAGGTTCGGCATCAAGACGCGTGACATTACGCTGCTGCCCATCGGCGGGGTAGCGCAGCTCGAACGGATGCCGGATGATCCCAGGCAGGAACTGTGGGTGGCGCTGGCCGGCCCGGCGGTCAATGTCGTGATCGCGGCGGCGCTATTCGTGGTGCTCCTTGTCACAGGTGGACTGGAGCCGGTCACGCAGATGGGAGTGACAAGCGGCTCGTTCATCGAGCGGCTGATGGTAGTCAACGTCATTCTGGTGGTGTTCAACATGATCCCGGCGTTCCCGATGGACGGCGGGCGCGTGGTGCGCGCTTTGCTTGCGATGCGTTTGGAGTATACTAGGGCTACGCAAATCGCGGCCAGCCTCGGACAGGGCATCGCCTTCTTGCTCGGCTTTATCGGGCTGTTCACCAATCCGCTGCTTGTGTTCACGGCGCTGTTTGTGTGGATGGGCGCGGCGCAAGAGTCGAGCATGGTGCAGATGAAATCGTCGCTCGGCGGCATTCCGGTGAGTCGCGCGATGCTGACGGATTTCCGCACTGTGTCGCCGCGCGACGCGCTGGCCCATGTGATCGAGCTGATCTTGTCCGGCTCGCAGCAGGACTTTCCGGTCGTGGAGGGCGGACGCGCGGTCGGTGTATTGACTCGCGGGGATTTGCTCATCGCGCTTCAGCGCCACGGGCCGGCAGCGCTGGTTGGCGATGTGATGCGGAAAGATATTCAGGTCGCCGATTCGTTCGAGATGCTTGAAACCGTCTCGGCACGGCTCCAAGAATGTGGCTGCCACACCATGCCCGTCGTTCACAACGGTCAAGTGGTAGGATTAGTGACAATGGAAAATATCGGCGAGTTTCTCATGATCCAATCGGCGCTCGGCCGGCCGGTCAAGACGCTCAATCAAGGATGGGCACGAATCTGAGTTCGAGTGCAGGGCGTGGGTCACGTTGACGACGTGACCTACGTTTTGTGAGGAGACCACGATGCAAACATTGCTCGGCCATCACTGGCATCATCTGCCCAACGAAGAGATCGTCACGCTCCTCGAGACGGACGCGAACAAAGGTCTGGACGTTTTCGAAATCAAACATCGCCAGGAGCGATTGGGGCTAAACGTCCTGACGCCGCGCCGGGGGGCAAGCCCGCTCGTGCGGTTCCTGCTGCAATTCAACAATCCGCTCATCTATATCTTGTTGGCTTCGGCGCTGATCACGGCTGTGCTCAAAGACCCGTTGGACGCCGGCGTCATTTTCGGCGTCGTGTTGATTAACGCTGTGATCGGTTACATCCAGGAATCCAAGGCCGAGCAGGCGATTGCGGCGCTAGCTCAGACCATGACGACCGAAGCGACCGTGATCCGCGCCGGCAAGACGATGCGCGTGAACGCGGTTGAGCTCGTGCCGGGTGATGTGGTCGCGCTCCAGTCTGGCAACAAAGTCCCCGCCGACTTGCGCCTGATTCGTTCGCGCGACCTGCAGGTGGCCGAGGCGGCGCTCACGGGTGAATCTGCGCCGGTCGAAAAATCGGTGGACGTGCTCCTGCCGCCTGAGACGGCGCTGGCGGATCGCCGCAACATGGCCTACGCTTCGACACTGGTGACGTACGGGCAAGCTGCGGGCATCGTCGTCGCCATCGGTGACAACACCGAAGTCGGGCGCATCTCCAAGTTGATCTCGGAAGCGCACGAGTTACAGACGCCGCTCACGCGCAACATTGCGACCTTTAGCCGAATCTTGCTCTACGCGGTGCTGGCTCTGGCGGCGGTTGCGTTCGTGGTCGGCGTGTGGCGCGGCCAACCCGTGATTGATACCCTGTATGGCGCGATTGCGCTCGCCGTTGCCATGATCCCCGAAGGGTTGCCGGCGGCACTCACGGTGACGCTGGCAATCGGCGTCTCGCGCATGGCTCGCCGGCGAGCCATCATCCGCAAGCTGCCGGCCGTCGAGACGCTGGGCAGCACGACCGTCATCTGCTCGGACAAGACCGGCACGCTGACGCAGAATCAAATGACGGTGCAAGAGATTTACGCAGGTGCGGCCTGGTACGCTGTGACGGGCGGCGGTTATGCGCCCGAAGGTGAATTGGTCAAGCAAGGTGATGCGCCGCCCATGGCGGCGAACGCCGCGCTGGTCGAGAGCTTGAAAGCGGGCCTGTTGTGCAACGACAGCGATCTGGCGCAAGAGGAGGGCCGCTGGCAAGTTCAGGGCGACCCGACCGAAGGCGCGCTGATTGCGTCTGCATACAAAGGCGGGCTGACTGGGCTGCGCCAGGAATGCACGCGAGTGGATTCGCTGCCGTTCGAGTCGCAGCATCAATACATGGCGACGCTGCATCGCACAAAAACGGGCACGGTGTTGTATATCAAAGGCGCGGTTGAGGTCATCCTTTCTCAATCGAGTGAAGCGCTGGATGCTGCGGGACGGGGCGTGGCGCTGGATGCTAAAGTGGTTCATGCGGCGGCGGATCAGATGGCGGCCAAAGGGTTGCGTGTGCTGGCGTTCGCTCGCCGCGAGTTTCCGGCGGACAAGGCGAGCGTCTCGCACGACGACCTGTGCTGCGAGTTGACGTTTCTGGGCTTGCAGGGAATGATTGACCCACCTCGCGCCGAAGCCATCGAGGCGGTGCGCGCGTGCCAGACGGCCGGCATCCGCGTCAAGATGATCACAGGCGATCATGCACTCACGGCAGCGGCCATCGCACAACAGGTCGGCCTGGATGGCTCCACCCCGCAAGCCTTGACGGGCAAAGAGCTGGCCGCACTTTCGGATGAGCAACTGATTGACGCGGCGGAACGCACATCGGTGTTTGCACGGGTCAGTCCGGAGCAAAAGTTGCGCCTGGTCGAGGCAATGCAAGCGCGCGGGCACGTGGTGGCGATGACGGGCGACGGCGTCAACGATGCGCCCGCGCTCAAGCAGGCGGACATTGGCGTGGCGATGGGTATCACCGGCACAGATGTCTCGAAAGAAGCCGCTGACATGGTTTTGACCGACGACAACTTTGCCACCATCGAGGCCGCCGTCGAAGAAGGGCGCGCCGTCTTTGATAACCTGACCAAGATCATTATTTGGGCGCTGCCGACGAACCTGGGCGAAGGGCTGGTCATCCTGGCGGGTATCCTGCTCGGCACGGTGTTGCCGATTCTGCCCATCCAGATTTTGTGGATCAACATGGCGACGGTGGCGGTGCTCGGCTTAGTGCTGGCGCTCGAAGCGGGCGAGCCGGACATCATGCGTCGCCCGCCGCGCGATCCTCGAGCGCCGATCCTGACCCGGACGCTGGCGTGGCGCACCTTGCTTGTCGGCGTGCTCATCCTGATCGCGGCGTTCGGCCTGTTCGAGTTGGAATTGCGCCTGGGATCGAGCGTGGAACTGGCCCGCACCGTCGCGGTCAACGTCGTCGTCATGGTCGAAGTGTTTTACTTGTTCAATTGCCGCTCGCTCACCCAGTCTATGTTCAAGATCGGGGCCTTGTCCAACCCCTGGCTGTTCGTGGGCGCAATCGGCATGATCGTCCTGCAACTGTTGTTCACGTACGTTCCGTTCATGAACCAGTTGTTTTCGACGGCCCCCATCGGCCTCAAGGACTGGGGATTGATCCTCGCCGCCAGCCTGATCGGTTACCTGATCATCGAACTGGAAAAGTGGCTGCGGCGCAGATCGAGCGTTTCGGCGGTTTAGTGCGTTGCGCTGCTCCAATTCCGCCGGATCCTTGATTTGGCTTTTGTGTTCCTTGAGCGCGGCGATCTTGATGTCCAGGGTAGCCGTCACATCTACCCACAGATTCGGCTCGTTCGACCCCGACATCCAGACCTCTTTGGGCGAATGTGGATTCAGGCCCTCGCCGAGCAACTCGGGAAAATACATCCGGTTGCCGGCCGCCGGAAAGACGGCATCGAGCGTCGCCGCGCCGGCCGCTCGATGATCGGCGTGGTTGATATAGGAATTCATCCGAAAGTACGTCGTCGGGTCGCCGGTTATGATGACGTCGGGCTTGAAGCGACGGATCTCGCGCACAATGTCGCGCCGCACCTCGGGCGTGTTGACCAGCTCACCGTCGTGATTGTTCAGGAACACCACATCCTTTACGCCAAGGATGGCCGCCGCCGCGCGCTGCTCTGCCTGCCGGTCGGCGCACAACATCTCGGGCGTGACGTCGGGGCGGTCGCCGCCCTTGTCGCCGCACGTGAGCAAGACGTAGCGGATTTCTTGGCCCTCTCGCGCCCACTTGGCCAAGGTCCCGCCGCAGGAAAATTCCGGATCGTCGGGGTGCGCCATCACCAACAGAACTCGCCGAGTTTCAGCGTCCATTGCTTTGTCTCCATTGCCAAGGGTGTCATCACGCGGGCAATTTTTTGCCCGGATTCATAATCCCTTTCGGATCGAACAGTTTTTTGACCGCCTGCATCCACACCAGCGCCATCGGGTCGAGGGCCGAGGCGATGTGATCGCGCTTGAAAATGCCGATGCCATGCTCGCCAGTGAGCGTGCCGCCCAACGACACCGCCGCATCGAAAATCTCTCCGGCGGCCTTTTCCACGCGCTTCATCTGCGCGGCGTCACGCCGGTCAAACAGCAGCGTGGGGTGCAAGTTGCCATCGCCGATGTGACCGTACACCACCACCGGCACGTCGTTGACGCGGGAAATAATTTGCAGACGCGCGACCATCTTGGGAATCTGGCTGCGCGGCACGGCAATGTCTTCGCCCAGCTTGTTGCGCGCCAGCCGCGCAATCGCCGGGCTCACGTTGCGCCGCGCCTCCCACAGCGACTCGGACTCGTCCGCCGTCTGCGCGTGGCGCACCTCGCGCGCGCCCGATTTCTTGAGGATTTCGGCGGCGAGGGCGATCTCTCGCTTCACCGACTCTGTGTCGCCATCCACCGCCAGCAGCAGCAGCGCCTCGACGTCCGTGGGCAGTCCCAGCGGCTTGAAATCCTCGACGGCGCGCAACGTGCCCTGATCTATCAGCTCGGTCACGAGCGGCACGACGCCGGCTTGCAAGATATTCCCCACCGCCTGGCACGCATCGGCCAGCTTGGGAAAAGCCGCCAGTGCCGTCAACTGCGCAGCAGGCTTGGGGATCAGCCGCACCGTGATTTCTGTGACGACGCCCAGCGTCCCTTCGGAGCCGACAAAGAGTTGCTGGAAATTATACCCTGCCACGTCCTTGATCGTCCGTCCGCCGACGCGCATGACGTAACCGCCGGCCAACACGATTTCCAGGCCCAACACGTAATCCGCCGTGACGCCGTACTTGAGACATCTTGGGCCGCCGGCGTTGGTCGCCACGTTTCCGCCGAGCGTGCATTGATAGAGACTGGCCGGGTCGGGTGGATAGTACAGCCCCAGTTTTTCAACGGCCTTTTGCAGATCATACGTGACCACGCCGGGTTGAGCCACGGCGAGTGTATCGGCGGTGGAGATTTCGAGGATGCGATTCATCCGCGCCATGTTGAGGCAGATCGAGCCTTCGCTGGGGACGGCTGCGCCGGCGAGTCCCGTGGCCGCGCCGCGCGGCACGACGGGGATGCGCCGCGCATCCGCCACGCGCAAGACCGCCGCCACGTGCTCCGTCGTCTGCGGGTGGACGACGACTGCCGGTCGAGTCTCGGCCCATGATCCGTCGTAGGCATACGCGGCCAAATCTTCGGGCGCAACGCTCAACCGACCGCCGCCGCCCACGGCCTCGCGCAGGTCAGCCAAGACAGTGCTATCCATGCTATTTCCTCCAGAGCGATTCACCTGACCCTTTTAACGCAGAGTACATGGCTTTCTCATAAAAACTGGCTGGCGATTGAAATCGCTTCTGGTGGGCCTACGGCCAGCCGAAGGCTCTTGAGGCGCGGTTTCAACCGCTGGGTTGAGCTTGGCATTAAACCTGCGCCACATTCAAGGACTGCTCCAACTTCCAACTGCCCGGTTTTTCTTGCCACACGCCGGACTCGAATTCGCGCACGTGCACTTCGTAAGCATCTATCGCCTGCATCACCTCCACCGCGCGAGTGCGCGTGAGCAGCAGGATGCGTAACTGCGTCACGTCCGGCGTCCCGCGCAAGTAGCGGACGGCATGCTTGCGGAACAAGACCACGCCCGTCTCTTCGCCGTAAAAGTCCACCATCGCCGTCAGGTGGCGGCGCATCATGGCCGTCTTTTCCAAAAAGGGGACCTCTTCGCGGTCGAGGCGCTGAAAAATCCAGGGATGGCCCATCGCGCCTTGCGCGATCATGACGCCGTCGCAGCCGGTCTGCCGCTTGATGCGGTCAATGTCGGCCACGCGCTTGACGTCGCCGTTGCCAATGACAGGAATCTTGACCGCTCGCTTGACCTCGGCGATGGCATTCCAATCCGCCGGGTGCGAATAGTTTTGCGTCCGCGTCCGGCCGTGAACGGCGATGAGCGACGCGCCATTGTCTTCCAGGATGCGTGCCACCTCTAAATAGTTGCGCGAGTGATCATCCCAGCCCAGGCGAATCTTGGCCGTCACCGGAACGCGCAACGCGCGTGAAAGGCGCGCAAAGATGCGGCCAATCTTGGCCGGGTCGCGCAGCAACCCCGCGCCCGCGCCTCGCCCGGACACATTGGGCGTCGAGCAGCCCAGGTTGACGTCAATAATGTCCGGCCCCCATTCTTCGATCTTTTGGCAGCTCGCCACAATCTGATCTTCATCCGCGCCGAAAATCTGGAACGTCACAGGCCGCTCGGACGGGACAAAGGCAAGCAACCGGCGCGTGCGCTTGCTCTTCCAGATCACGCCCTCGACCGACACGAACTCGGTGTAGCTCATCGCCGAGCCGAACTCGCGGCAAATCGTCCGGTAGGGCACGTCGGAAAAGCCCGCCATCGGCGCGAGGATCACATCGCCATAGATCGGCACATCGCGGACGAAAAAAGTCGGGGTTGGAGATGCAGGTGTTTCAGACAAGTTCATCGCAACGTTCGCACATTTCCGGTTCGTTCGTAGAGCCTTGCGAAGGGTTCACCTTCGCAAAGTTCTACGTTACGACGAACGCCTTATGCTTTTCCGCGTGGACGCTTGTTGCGCGGCGGCGCGGGGCGGTCGCCTGGCGGGCCGTTCGAGGCCGGCTTGTCTGCCGGACGATCGGGGCGGCGATTAGGACGGCGACTGGAGCGGCGGTCAGACTGCTCGCGGCGCGCGGGACGTTCGCGCCGCTGCTCTGCGCTGGGCGGCGTAGCGGCGCTTGCGCCAGCCTCTTGCGCCTTGGGCTTGTGCAGCCCGCAGGTACACTTGTCGCCGCCGGGGCACGGCTCGGCGGCCCGCTTCTGAAGCGCCTCCCATTCTTCCAGCGGCACAATCTGGTCGTGGTGGACCTCGAATCGCTGCTCGCCCACCTGCACCCACACGGAATCTTTTAACGGCACAATATCCACTACCGTGCCTTTGCCGTGCGGCGTGCCGATCTCTTTGTTGCGCGAGGGCAAAGCTTTGCGGGCCGTGACGTACTGCTCGTATTCATACACCAGGCAGCAGCGCAACCGTCCGCACATGCCGGTGATCTCTTGCGGGTTCAGGCTGATGCCCTGTTCCTTCGCCATCTTGATCGAGACCGGGCTGAACTCGGTGAGGAAGCGTGAGCAGCAGCGCACCTCGCCGCACGCGCCCAACCCCTCGATCAGCTTGGCGACGTCGCGCGGGCCAATGAGCCTCATCTCGACGCGAGCGCGAAACGACTTGCTGACCTCTTGCCGCAAGTCTTTGGTCTCGATTTTTTCTTCCGAATCCGAGCTATACAAAAAAGTCAGCCGAGTGCCGTCAAAGCTGTACTCCGCCTTGACGATCTTGATCGGCAAGCCCAAGACCTTGTTCGCCTCGCGGCAAATGGTCAACGACTCCAGCTCTCGGCCTTCCCAATATTTGCGAACCGCCAGATCGCGCCCGGTGGCGCGGCGCTCGATCGGCTTGAGCGGCCCCTCGACCGGAGGTTTGGTTCCCAGCGGTTCCACCGAAGCGACCTCGCCCATCTGGCGGCCGCGCGACGTTTCGACGATGACATAGTCGCCCACCCTCAACCCGGGTTGGGCCGATGCGTCAAAGTGATACACTTTGCCGACGCGTTGAAAGCGGACGCCGGCGATCCGCCTGACCGTTTCATTTGCTTGAGCGACATTTGCCGCGGCAGTATCCATCGAACTCACCTTTTACCATCAGCGACCGCTCGTCTTCAAACTCTCATCCAATACTTGCACCACGTGCTTGACCGCTATCTTTTGGCCGCTGCGCTTGCGGCCCCAATCCAATTGTAACAGACATCCGGGATTTGCGCTGACGACCAGTTCCGCGCCAGTGGCAGCCACATCCTCCATCTTGCGGTCGAGCAGAGCCAACGCCATCGGCGTGTGCGTGATGTTGTAAATGCCGGCGCTGCCGCAACAGCGAACCGGGAACGAGTCCGGCAGCTCGCGCATCTCCAAGCCAGCCACACGCCTGAGCAGGTTGCGTGGCTGCTGGCGCACGCCCTGCAAGTTCGAAAGGTGGCACGGGTCGTGATAGGTGGTTCGAAGCGGCGAGTGGCGCAGTGGGAGCGCCTCCGGCCAGATCGAGTCCAGCCACTCGGTCACGTCGCGCACCTTGTCGCTGAATCGCCTGGCGCGCGCCGCCCACTGGGGATCGTCGTGCAGCCACTCGGCGTACTCTCGCAGCGCGGCGCTGCACCCGGCGCAATCGGTGACGACGACGTCTACATCGTCCAGCACTTGTTCAAACAGCGCAATATTGCGGCGAGCGAAATCGCGCGAGAGCGCGAGCAGCGTCTGATCGTCTTGCGGAGCGCCGCAGCACGCCTGGCCGCGCGGCGTGACGACCTCACATCCGGCGCGCGTCAACACGCGCACCGTCGCGCGGCTCACATCCGGCATCGCCACGTTCATCATGCAGCCCAGGAAAAAGGCGACGCGATGGCGCCTTTCGCCCTGCGCCGGCGTGACGAGCGCAAGCTCGGTCCGAATCGGCCGGCCCATGCGCGGGGCAAGCTGAACCAGGTCGCGCAATGTTTTGCCGAGGCCCGGAATCCCTCCCATCAACCACGCGCCCAACCGGTCAAGGCCCAGCGCCTGCGCGAACCGCAGCGGCGCGGAAATGATCTCGGCCCGTTCCGCGCTGATGAGCACGCGCGTCAACATGAACGTGACCAGCCAGGGACGTGCGCGCTTTTCGGCGGCCGCCACGCGCCCGCGCACGATCAGCTCGCCGATGCGCACGCCGGGAGGGCAGACCGTGTTGCACGCGCGGCAGTCCAGACAGTGATACAGGTGCTCCTCGACGCCCGCCGTCAGGTCGAGCTGGCCGTCTTCCACCGCGCGCAGCAGGCTGAGCCTTCCACGCGGCGAAAACGTCTCCAACTGCGTTTCCTGGTACGTGGGGCAGACTGGCAAACAGCGCCCGCAGCGGATGCAGCCCTGGAGCTCGTCATAGCTGGGAAGTTGGGAGCCAAAAACTTGTTGGCCGAGGACAGGATCAAAAAGGCCCATGGTGGATATCCGAGTTAGGAATGTCCAGTGTCGAATAGCGAGTCGGGAGTGTCGGATTGCCTGCCCTATGCTGCCACGGGCAACTTTTCACTCAAGATCAAGTTGGAAATGGGCAAAGCCAAGACTTCCAAGCGCGATAGGTCAATAAAGACACTGGCATCCTCGATCTCGATGCCGATGGCTCGATTTCGTTCGTCAAAGTCAAGCACAACGCCAGATGAGGCTTGTTCAGACTCGGTGCTTATACCCTCGGCAAGTTTGATGTAGAGCATATCCGTGTCTGGATAGTATTGAAAAGTCATGCTTCCATCTCCTCAGGGTCTAGAGCCGCGGTCTGGAAAAACATTATGCGTTGTTTTCATTTGCTATCGAATTCTACCACAAAGGCACAAAAGGCGCAGAGGATTACTCTGCGCCTTTGCCTTTCGTCATTCGATACTCGACACTCGTCATTTAACAAGGTTGACGACACTCACGCGCGCGGCCACATCGCGCGAAATCTGGCGCAACGCCGCGCCAGCCGGCCCGTCGGGATCAATCGCCACGATGGGGCGGCCATCGTCACCGCCCTCGCGGACGAGCGGGTCAATCGGCACGCTGCCCAGGAACGGCACGCCCAGCCGCGCGGCCATGCGCGCGCCTCCGCCCGTACCAAAGATGTCCGTGGGATGGCCGCAGTTGGGGCAAACGAACGCGCCCATGTTTTCCACGATGCCGAGAATGGGCACCTGTAGCGTTTGGAACATCGCCAGGCCCTTGACCGCATCGCCCAGCGCCACATCCTGCGGCGTCGTCACAATGATCACGCCCGTCAATGGCACCGATTGAGCCAACGTCAATTGCGCATCGCCCGTGCCGGGCGGCAAGTCAATGACCATATAGTCCAACTCGCCCCAATCCACATCGCTAAAGAACTGGCGGATGACGCCGTGAATCATCGGCCCGCGCCAGATGACGGGCTGATCGGGTGGGACGAGAAAGCCCATAGACATGACGCGCAAGCCATACGCCAGCGCCGGGTAGAGCTTGCCGTCGCGTGGCGCGGGGATGCGATCCACGCCCAGCATCATGGGGATGTTGGGACCGTAAACGTCCGCGTCCAGCAAGCCCACCGTCGCGCCGGCCTGCGCCAGCGCCACAGCCAGATTGACGGCGATGGTGGTCTTGCCCACGCCGCCTTTGCCGCGGGAAACGGCAATCGTATTGCGCATCGGCAGGTTCATCTGGCCCATCATGCGCCCGTCGGTGGGCACATTGGACTCCCATTTGACGTTGACCTCGGTCACGCCGCGCAACTTTTCCACCGCTTCCCTGGCCTGCTTTTCAATCACCGCCGTCAGTGGGCAGGCCGGCGTCGTCAGCACGACGGTGAACGACACCTTGCCGTCGTCAACGGCAACGTCCTTGATCATGTTCAACGACACCAGATCACGGTGCAACTCGGGCTCCTGGACTTGGCTCAACGCCTTCAACACATCTTTTTCGTTAACCACCATCTTTACTCCGTCGAAGGATGAAGGCTGAGGGATGAAGGCGGAATCTTTTTCATCCTTCATCCCTCAGCCTTCACAAAACCACCCCCACCGGAACCGTCCAGTGAGGGCGGACATATTTTCCTTGTCTACTCGTCCCTTGTCTACTTGTTTCCTTTACCGGTTCTTGGCCTTCTCTGACTTGGCGATGTTAGCAGCCTCGGCCTCTTTGGCCGAAGGATGAATCTGGTAGTGATACGTGTCCGGCTTCATCAGCCTGTCTTTGGTCAACACCAGCTCGCTCCAACGCTCGTACGCGGCCCTTTCGTAATCCTGATCCATCTTGATCGCGTCGAATGGGCAAAATTCGGCGCAGGAACCGCACGACATGCAAATCGTCGCATCAATCACAAACTCGACCGGCTCCGGCTTGGGGCGCTTGGTCTCCGGGTCGCTGCCGCGCACAATCCAGATGCACTGCGGCGGGCAGACCTTGGCGCAGATGCCGCACGACGTGCAGCGCTCCTGTCCCGTCGCGCTGTTAAAGACGAGGAACGGGATGTTGCGATAGTTCTCCGTCATCTGCAATTTTTCTCTAGGATATTCGACGGTGAACAAGCCGCGCGCCGTCTTGGGGCCTTGCCGCCCCGGCAGCCTGGAGGAGCGATACTTGGCGCTCCTGAAAAGGTATTGCGCGTCCTGGACATAAGTATCCACAAAGTGCTGAAGCGTGACCCACATCCCTTTCGCGATTCCAAGTCCGTACATATTCCCCCTTGTGGGACAAGATGCCATCTTGTCCTACGTTAGCGATCCACTTCGCCCATGGTCGTGTCAATGCTGCCCAGGCCGATAATCGCATCGGCCAACTTTCCGCCGCGCGCCATCGTCGTCAATGAGCCGAGGTTGATAAAGCACGTGGCGCGGACGTGGTAGCGGTACGGATTCGGGCTGCCGTCGCTCACCACGTAAAAGCCCAACTCGCCCTTGGGCGCTTCCACGCGGCCATACGACTGGCCGGCCGGCACTCGCGTCTGATACGCTTTCTTGCCGGTCTGAATCTCACCGGCAGGCAATTGTTCGAGCGCCTGTTTGAGGATGCGAATAGACTGGCGGATCTCGCCGATGCGCACCAGGTAGCGGTCGTACACGTCGCCGTGGGTTCCGGTGACGATGTCAAAGTCAAAGCGGTCGTAGATGCTATATGGCTCTGCCTTGCGCACGTCGTAAGGCACGCCGGAAGCGCGCAGCAACGGCCCGGCCGCGCCGAGCGAGATGGCATCTGCGCGAGGCAAGACTGCCACCCCGATCGCGCGCGAGCGGACGATTTCGTTGGTGGTGATGAGATTCTCCATCTCGTCGGTCTTGAGCGGCAATCGCTCATACACCAAATGGCGCAACCGCTCCAAGAACTCGTCCGAAATATCGCGAACGACTCCGCCAAAGCGAAAATAGTTACACATCATCCGCGAGCCGGAGGCCATCTCGAACATGTCCAGGATCAGCTCGCGTTCCTCAAAGGCGTAGATGAAGGGCGTAAAGAACGCGCCCATCTCATTCGTCAAAAAGCCGCAGAACGCCAGGTGATTCATCACCCGCGTCAGTTCCGCCATGATGACGCGGATATAGTCGGCGCGCTCCGGCGGCTTGATGTTCATCAGCTTTTCCACCGCCAACGCATAACCAAAGTTGTTGCTCATCGAGCAGAGGTAATCCAGCCGGTCGGTGAAGGGCATGTTCTGCGAAAACGTGTTGCGCTCGCCGATCTTTTCGTGGTTGCGGTGCAGGTAGCCCATCACCGGCCTGAGGTCTTCCACCGTCTCACCACTCAAGCGGACGACCAGGCGGAACACGCCGTGCGTGCTGGGATGCTGCGGCCCCAGGTTGACGACCACGGAATCGGTGCGCATACCGTGCCCGTTCCCGCCGCCGGGGATGGGAATGATGCCGGCATAAAGCAATTGTTCGGCCTCGGGCGTGAACGACTCGACGTTAAAGGTCTCGGGCGAAACGCTCACATTATCGTGGAACTGGACGCGCTCTTCGGCGGGAACGTGGCGCCCGCCAGGCCAACGGCTATCGAAAGGTTTATGATCTTGCTCGTAATACGCTTCTTTCCAATCTTTGCGGAGCGGGTAACCGGCAAAGCCTTCCCACGTCAAAATGCGGCGCAGGTCAGGGTGCCCGGTGTAGCGAACGCCGAACATGTCGTACGCTTCGCGCTCCTGAAATTCTGCGCTGCCCCAGACGCTCACGAGCGAAGGAATCTCGGCCACGTCGCGCGGCGTCCGCGCCTTGAACACCAAGGGGCCGCCGCCCTTGGCGAGGGCGCAAGCGTGGTAGACGGTCTCGAAATAGCCCTTGTCAATATAGTCCACGCCGGTTAGGCTGGACAAGTAATCATACCCCAGGTCATCGCGGATGGCCTGCGCCACTTCGATCAGCCGGTCATTGGCGATGACAACGCCCTCGTACTCGGCCGGCAGGATCGCGTCGCCAAAGCGTTCCTTCAGCAAAGCCATCTCGGGAGTCAATTGCGCCAGCGGCGCCGTCACAGTTTTTTCTGCCATGAGCTTCCCCGTTTAGAATCAGTTGGTAGCGAGCACAGCCGAGGCTTCCGGCTGTTCATTTGCAGTCGCCTGAACCTTGCGCAGGTCAATCAAGTCGGGGCCAAGCAGAGGCACTGGGATCGCCGGAAACTCTTTCTTGGTGTACCACGGCGAGGTGGAAATCTTTTGCCCCTCGATCTTTTCAAACAGCTTGAGGAAACCCTGCAAGAGCGCCTCGGGACGCGGCGGGCAGCCGGGGATATAAACATCCACCGGGATGAACTTGTCCACACCAGAGACGACGCTGTAGCCTTCCTTGAACGGCCCGCCGGACACGGCGCACGCGCCCATCGCAATCACGTACTTGGGTTCCGGCATCTGATTGTAGAGGCGAACGATCTGCGGCATCATTTTCTTGGTCACCGTGCCGGAGACGATCATCAGGTCAGCTTGGCGCGGGCTGGGGCGCAAAAGCTCCATGCCAAAGCGGGAAAGGTCATAGCGTCCTGCTGCAGCCGCCATCATCTCAATCGCACAGCAGGCCAACCCGAAACCCATCGGCCACATGCTGTACCTGCGTCCCCAATTGTAAATCGGTGAAAGAGGATCGAATAGTTTAGCCCACGGGGTTACGGTGACATCATCCTTGAGTTCATGCGGGACCTGCGATTTATCACTCATCAAGACTGTCCTCCTGAGGTCATTGTCGCGCATTGCGTAGGATATGGAAAAGAGGCGCTGCGACAACGGGGCGAATTTTACTACCTTTCATAGAAAACGACAACCACTTTTTGGATAGCGGCTATTGTGACCGGCAAGTAGCCTGCCGACATACGAACGCATTATTTTTACAACCAACATCGCCATTATAGTCACCTTTCCATAGGCCGTCAAGGATTCGAGTTGGATCGCGCCTGCATTATCCCGTCACACTCGGGCGCAATAATAAGCTTTACCACTATTTGACAAATGATTTTCGCCATGCTATACTGCCCTTGAACTGATTCCAGAATTTTCTTCCACCGGAGCCGGCGTTTCAGTGGGAGTGACGAATCAGTTTTTTCGTGTGGGCCAAGATGTGATTTCCCTCTTGGGTCAGCAGCAAAGGAAGGTGTAGGATGCAAGTCACACGACAGCGTATTCTAGAGATCCTCAAAGAACGCGGCCTGGCGACGATTGACGAGCTCGGCGAAGCGATTGGCCTGACGCCCGTCACCATCCGCCATCACTTGGATATTCTACGCAGCGAGGGCTTGGTCGAAGTGCCCGAAGTTCGCCGCCGTACGACTCCGGGCCGTCCGCAGTATGTTTACATCCTGACAGAAACCGCCAGCGACTTTTTCCCCAAGAACTATGGCAACTTTGCCAACTTGATGATCGAAGAACTCCGCGAGCGGTACGAGCCGGCGGAACTGGATCACATCTTGCGCGGGATGGCCAGGCGCATGACGGGAGATATGCCCAAGTCACCCGACGGCCAGACGTTCGAAGAGCGCCTCACCAGCGTGACCAGCCTCCTCAACGAGCGAGGCTACATTGCCAAGTGGGAAAAGACTGACAGCGGCTATTACCTGCACGCCAACAACTGCCCCTACCGCGACATCTCGCGCAACCATGCCGAGGTGTGCGTGATGGACATGACGCTGATCTCGGACCTGCTGGGCACCGTGCCAGAGCGCATCTCGTGGACAGCCGGCGGCGAGAATAGCTGCACCTACCACATTCCTTTGCAGGCCGCCCAACCCCAATAATCTTGCCATCCAGCATCCATTCTATTGACCGATCAGACGAGCCGCGCCGGAATCGGACAGCGGCTTTATTGCGCAAACTTAATTTGGAGGAAGAGACATGAGCACGATGATGAGTGATTCAGTTGTTGAAACGCCGACCACGACCGAAGGCTTTGTGCTGACGCTGACCAATATGGCAGCGGTCAAGATTCAGGCTCTCCTGCAAGAACGCAATGTCCCCGATTACGGACTGCGCGTGTTTGTCGCGGGCGGCGGCTGCTCCGGCATCCAATACGGCCTGGCACTAGAGTCACAAGCGCAAGATAGGGACACGGTGCTTGAATCGAGCGGCCTCAAGTTGTACGTGGACCCGGCCAGCGCCGAGTATCTCCACGGCGCTGTCATTGACTATGTAGATCATCCGACAGGCGGCGGGTTCCGAATCGAAAACCCGAACGTCGCAACCGCCTGTGGCTGCGGCCAACAATCCGACTGTGACGGATGCCATTGATAAATTTGGAGGTCAGAGGACGGGTGGCGCAGTCAGCAGGAGTTGACGGATGAAAAGGCTTTGGCTCGACAACGGAGACCTGGGAGTTTTCGTCAACCCTTCGGGTCCGCACGAGCGTTGGCAAGACCACGGGCTGGGTCTCTTGCGCACCATCTTGCGAGACAACGGCGTGGAGACCGACCTATTCTCCCTCCGTTCTCTGACTTCCTGGCGCGATCTTCCCGCACAGTTGGGGGGCTACGACATGCTCATCCTGAACGTGAGGAGCTACACGTACCCCTTCGCCTACAAAGCGGCGCAGACCTTTAAGCAAGTGAACCCCAAGGGATGGGTCATCACCGGCGGGATGCACGCGACCGTCGCCCCAGACGAGATGGAAGCGATCCAGGAATTCGACCGGATTTGCCAGGGGCCGGGCGAAAACGTGATCGTTGATCTCCTCAAGGATCCGACAGCTTTTCCCCGGCTCGTCACTGGAATCGGGGCCAAGTCCATGTCGGATTGGCCGATGATGGATCGAACCCTCTGGCCCGATCCGCACCTGCCGGATTTCCCCTGGCCTTTGGAGCCGGAATGTGGATGGGGTCCCGGCCCGGTCGCCACTCTTCTCACCAGCCGGGTTTGCCCGTGGCAATGCGTCTTTTGCAACGAGTCGTCGTACATCCCCAACATGGGGCGCAAGTCCGTAGACCAGACGATTGACGAGCTGAATTACCTGGACGATCACTATGGGCCGCTCGGCTCGGTCGTGATTCACGACTCGATGTTCTTTCAACATCCCTCCTGGCTGAAAGAGTGGCTAGACAAGTACCCGCGCAAGGCGCACAAGCCCTGGCCTTACTGGGCCGCCGGTCGCACAGACACGGTGCGACAATGGCCTGATCTATTTGAGGCGCTGGTCCGGGAGACTAACTGGACCAGCATCTCGCTCGGCTTTGAATCGGGCAGCGACCGGGTCTTGAGGATTTTGAACAAAGAGTGTACGGCCGAGGACAATGATTTCGCCATTGACTTGGTGAATCGGATTGGCGATGACCTGGAGCGCCAGGGCAAGGAAGCGCCCAAGTTCTGGGCCAATATCATGCTGGGCATCCCTGGCGAGACGCGCCAAGACGCTTTCGACACCATCCGGATGCTCAGGCGCATGAAGCGCGTCATGCCATCCATTGCCTACTATGCCCCCTACCCCGGTTCAGCACTCGGCTACCAGTTGATCGCCGAAGGCAAAAGCCGGATGACGAAGGAGAACTATCACCGCTACCCCAGCGATGAGAAAGTCAACGGAATTGATTATCAGTTTTACAACGCGCTCCTGAAGGGCAAGTACGACGGCAAGGTCAACCAGGGGCTGCCGGCTTGGGCACGACCCAAAGGCAAAGTCAGACGACTCTTTGACAAACTGGTGAAGGCATGAGTAGCTTTAACAATCCACATCACCTCTACTTGTTTGCCATGACGAACGGCAAGAAAAAGATCGCCTATGGCTCCAGCCCCGACGACGCTTACGAAAGCCTCAAGCTCCGCCTGACGGAACAAGAGATGGCGGACATTGTCAAGGAACAAGTCGCGCGGATCGCGCAGCGAGAGCTACAAGCCCATGTCCATGAGTTGGGGTGAGAAAAACTGCCCCGGCTTCTTGAAGCCAGGGCGGTTTTTTGATCCCATTGCTGACCGGCGTCAGCGCCAGTTGCCGATTGACTGGAGTGAGACTAGTCCAAAATCCGAGTGACGTGGTAGACTGTCACCTCGTGATCAATCCCCTTAAAATGCTGGCCGGGGACGGGCGTGACCTCGACTTGATCCTTTACCAAGTCGAAAGTGGCCTGGCTGATGAGCACCTGGTTGGCGTGCGCGGTCGCGCAAATGCGCGCGCCCAAATTCGCCGCCCGGCCAATCACAGTATAGTCGGCACGCTGCTCACAGCCGATCTCGCCCACGATCAACTCGCCCGTGGCGATGCCGACGCCAATGCCCGCCGTCTCAACCCCGCGCGCCTGCCATCGCGCCGCCACTTGCTGGAAAGCCGCTTGCATCACCAACCCCACTCGCACCGCCCGTAAGGCATGATCGGCCTGCGGGAATGGCGCGCCAAAAAGCGCCATCACCTCGTCCCCCACAAACTTGTCCAACGTCCCTTGGTGGGCGAGCACCAGGTTGGCCATCTGCCCCAAATAATCGCCCATGAACTCGACGAGCAAGTACGGATTCAGCCGCTCGGCCAGGCTCGTCGAGCCGCGCAGGTCAGCATACAACACCGTCAGCACGGACCGCTCGCCCTTGAGGATGTCTACGTTAGGATTCTCTATCAGCCGTTCCATCACACGCGGGTCCAACGACCGGCCCAACACTCGGCGCAGCCGGCTGCGTTCCAGTCCCTCAAAGATCGCCGTGTCCATCTGGCTGATGATGGCCTTGAGCAGCCGCCGCTCGTCGGACGTAAAGCCCTGCGGCTCGCGGTTGACCGCGCCAAAAACGCCAATGATCTGGTCTCGCAAAATCAGTGGCACGCACATCACGCTGCAAGGCGCTCCTTCCTTCTGGCTGTAGCAGACCATCTCGGCACATTCCAATGCTTCGTTGGCGGCCCGATTGACCCACTCAGCATACGCCGGGACGCGCAGGAAATCTTTGGGCGTCACAGCGCGCACCTCCAATTGCTTCCCGGCGTAATTGTAGAGCATCACCAGCCCCGCCTCGACGCCGACCGCCATGCACAACTCTTGCAGCGCGCCCTCAAGCATCTCGTCAAACGGCAAGTTTTGATCGCGGATGCGATCCACCCGATAGATCGTCTCCAACTCTTTGTTGCGCTGCTGAAGCTCGTGATAGGTGTAGGCCTGGATCACGGCCGAATCCACCTGGCATTCGGCGACCTTGAGCAATTCGATCTCGTCGGCGTCAAAGGGACGGCCCGACCGAACCATGAGCAACGCGCCGAGGGGTTGCGCCTCCATCACGACAGGGATGACGGCCAGGTGCAACGAGTAAGGCACGCCGGTCAACGCGTCCGGCGGGAGCACTTTGTCTGCCGGCCAGACGGCAACGCCTTCGCCCTGCATAGCTTGTTGCACCAACGCTAGCAAATGGGTCGGACTGAGGCTCTCCCCTATGCCACGCTCGTTCACCGCCTTGAGTTCCAAAGTGCCCGTCTCACGATTGATCAAGTACAGATGACAGAGACCGGCCTGAAACCGGTCGGCCAGCACGGTGAGAATGAGCGAGAACATTGCCACTGGCGCAAGCACGGTGTCGCGCACACGGTCAATCGCCATGATGATCTCCAGTTCCCGTTCCGTGCGCGCCGGACAGGATGATGAACGTTGAAGCTGATCTTCCATGCAACACTCCTTTGCCCCCTCGCCCCACTCCCTGACGCAGGGAGTGGCTGGGGAGGTTGAGGTCACTCTGCGCTCTTTGCCTGTGCATCCTGCGTCAATTGCGCCAGGTACTTTTCAACCTGCTCGCGGATCCACGGCCATTCCTTGGCCTTGAGGTTGAACTTTTGCGACTGGGTGATGCCGCCTTGCGGGCTGGCGCGTCCGCGCGCCACGCGCACCTTGCGCCCGCCTTGCGAGTCCTCGATGATGCCTACCTGGACATACCAGCCGGCGCCCAGCGCAAAAGGCTCCGAAGCAGCGATCCACTTGCTGCTATAGTCTTTCTCTTTTTCGTCGGCCATGTTTCACCTCTGTGAAATTCAGTTTGATTTAGGATTGTAGCCCAAAACGCGCTGCTGGACAAATCAAAAAACTGCCTGGTCATCCCAGACAGTTCCATTTCAGGGGAGTGGGGTCATTTGCGCAAATCGGCCATGTACTCTTCCAGTTCTGCGATCTGTTCAGCTTTGGTCTGGTAGCGGCGTTGAAACTGACCCTGGTGGCAACCGCACTCACATTCGCTGCCGCAGCCACATTCGCAATCGCAGACATGCTGCTCGTGTCCCTCGTTGCCACACATCGTTATCCTTCCTTTCTATCGGTGATCGGCCAATGTCGGCCTCATCCCTTGTCCACAGTGACGTGCGCCCGACGCCGGCGCCAAACCGCCACCACAATCAAAAGCGCGGCCAGAATCACGCCCGGAATAAGCCATCCACTTCCTGCGCCGGTGAGTGGGAGACCGCCCAAAGACTGGGGAGAGCCACTCGCTTCCACGCACGGGGCGATGGATGGCTCGGCATAGTCGCCCACGCCCCACCCCACTTTGCCTTCCGGTGAGCGGAACTTCCACCACCACAGCCCATCGGCACCCACGGGCCCAGCCAGCACACGCACTTGTTGCCCAACGCCGACGACCTGCACGTACGCCGCGCCAAAGCCCGGCTCTTCATTCAGGTTCAGCATATCAGGCCGAACCACCTGCGCACACCCGTTAATGGTGAACTTGGTCGGCAGTGGGCCTTCTGGAACAAGCGCCGTGCCTTTGTACTTTATCACGGCCTCCGCGTCAGGCGCAGAAGGGCCAGGCGGAGGCGGGGGAGGTGGAGGAGGCGGGCCTTGAAATTGTGGACTTGCGGCCTCGACAGGTGACGCGCCTAAAACGAGCGCGATCACGGCAAAGCCAGCCACGGCTACGGCAAGTCCCAGCCAGATAGTGCTAGATGTAAGTCGCTTCATATTCATGCGGTTCCCCCCTTGTGAGTTTGGACAAACGCCAACTCGGACGAGAAGGCCGGCTCCATGAAACTAATTTTAGCCCCAAACTCATTCCAGCACAAGTCCACCGTTGAGGCGTGCGTCATTTTTTGATGCTGTTGGCGAATCCCGGTCAGCAGAACTTGCAACCTGCTGGGGCAAATCGCGCGGCCCCGAACAAGCTATCGGCAACGAGCAAACGGATTGTGCCAAGACGCAAGAACCTGCAGCACAAACTTTTAACGACCATAGAGTTTATTCACAATAAGGCTCACTTATGTTACACTTGGCACCAGTCCGCATGGAGGTGTCGCATGGGTGCCATTATCACCGAGAAGATATTACGCGAGAATCCTGAACTGGTCAAGGCATTCACGGGTCTGCCGGAGCCGATGCGACTCCCGACGATATACGGGCGATGAAGGTATTTATTGATGAGCATCGCACCGAAACAACGCCTTTCGATATTGTGGTGGAAGGTCAAACGCCAGGCGACGACCCCGAAAAGGCCGCCTCTATCGTCCGTCCCTGGGCAGAGGCGGGCGCAACGTGGTGGATTGATGGGATGTGGGACGCGCTCGATAACCCTGAAAAGAGAGACGCAATCCCCAAACGCCTCCAGCAAGGGCCGCCGCGCCTGGAATGACGCAGCAGTGTTCAAGCACTACCCAGGATCGGAGAAATTCTATAGATGGGCTTGATCGCCGAGACCACGATCCGTTGCCTGAATGGAGGGAGCCGTATGCGCGCACCCAAGAGATTACAACCAGGAGATACAATTGGCATCGTCTCAACTTCGTCTCCAACAAAGCCAGAGGCTGTAGACCGTATGAAGGAGTACTTGCTACAAAAGGGATATTCAGTTAAAGTCGCTCCCCATACTTTGGCCAGTTTTGGCTTTCTTGCCGGAATGCCTCAAGTCAGAGCTAATGATCTCAACACTATGCTGCGCGACCCTGCCATCAGAATGATTGTGACTGCTATGGGAGGCGCTGGCGCAGCACATCTCCTTCCCTTGATTGACTATAAAGCTCTTGCATCCGATCCCAAAATGGTTGTCGGCTTGAGCGACCCGGCGGTGCTCTTGAACGCAATCACTAGCGTTACTGATGTGCCGACCATCCACGGGCCCAATGGCGTTGAATTTGGGTATGATGAGCTAACGCCATTTGCGGAGGAGAATTTCTGGCCCATCGTCAGTGAAAATCTCTCGCTGCCCCACGTCTTCCCGGTCGGTAACGAAATCAAGGCCATTCGTGGAGATCGTGCTGTTGAGGGTCG
Source organism: Anaerolineae bacterium (assembly GCA_041300525.1). Lineage (GTDB taxonomy): Bacteria > Chloroflexota > Anaerolineae > Fen-1058 > Fen-1058 > JBGLNJ01. The sequence goes on from JBGLNJ010000001.1 coordinate 244,517, forward strand.
GCTATATGGTGGAACCATGCCAGTGGTGCAGTCACTTATTGGCACTCCTTGGGCGCCACAGTGGAAAGATTCGATCTTGTTCCTCGAAGAAGTGGATATTCAATTTCCAAGGACAGATAGAATGTTGACACACTTTAGGTTGGCCGGCATATTCGACTCCATCAAGGGCCTCATCATTGGGCAACCTGTAGAATGTGAGCCGGTAGATGTTGAGACTCTGGAGAATATCCTTCTCCGAATATGCGCAGACTATGATTTTCCCATCATTACCAATGTCCGTATCGGCCACACCGATGACAAGATCACCGTGCCGATTGGTTGCCGTGTGCGGCTCGACCCGATAGAGCCTTGCCTGGCGTTGCTAGAGTCTCCAACCTGCTAACAGACGGTGAAACAGAGATGAGAGAGGTCTGCCGCGCCAGGAATGACGTGGCAGTGTTCAGGCGATATCCGAGATCGGAGGAATGTAAAAATGACGAATACACCTAAAGAACTTGTCGAACAGTACTGGCGAGCGGCCAATGATCGAGACTGGCAAACATTTGGCGCTCTGTTACATGAGGACATACTTTACGAGATTCCTCAAACGAGGGAACGGGTTCGTGGACGGGCCGCCTATCTGAATTTCAATGAAACCTATCCAGGCGATTGGACGCTCGAAATCGTGCGCCTGGTGGCCGATGAACATCAGGCGGTGTCTCAAACAGCCTTTCGAGTAAACAGCCAAGAGCAATCCGGGATTTCGTTTTTCGAATTCAAGGACGGGCTGATACATCGGATAGTTGACTTTTGGCCTGCGCCGTACGAGCCACCCGTTCGACAATCCCAATATGTTGAGCGGTATTGAACGCAGGCAAAAGCGCAACACATCAAGGAGTCAATTATATGATTTGCCAAGTGAACGACCTTGCTATCTATTATGAAGTACATGGAGACGGAATCCCGATCCTGATGCTGCATGGTTTTTACCCAGACCACCATCTGATGAAAGGCTGCATGGAACCCATCTTTGACAAACAGTCAGGGTGGAAACGGATCTATCTGGATTTGCCAGGAATGGGACAGACGAAAGGCAAAGACTGGATTGACAGCTCGGACAAGATGTTAAAAATCATTCTAGAATTTGTGGAGCAGGTTATCCCCCGGCAGAAATTTCTGATTGTCGGGGAATCGTATGGCGCTTACCTGGCGAGGGGCATCGTCTATACAAAACCTGCCTCGGTAGACGGGATGTGCTTGCTATGTCCGTTAATTGTGGCAGACGTGAACAAGAGAACGCTGCCTCATCCGCTGATCCTTCTTCGGGACGAGGAATTACTGTCTCGTTTGTCGGAATACGAAGCCAACGAGTTTAGGTCTATTACCGTCGTTCAGAACCATCGGAACTGGGAGAAATTCCGAGATCACGTCTTGGTAGGCTTGAAAGTAGCAGACAGCGAATTCCTGGAGCGACTGAGAAAAAACGGATACGAGTTTAGCTTTGCAGTGGATCCGTTGGAGAAACCTTTTGAGAAACCGACGCTTATCTTGATGGGAAGGCAAGATACATCCGTAGGATACCGAGACGCTTGGGACATAATCGAAAATTATCCCAGAGCAACATTCGCGATTTTAGATAAAGCGGGCCACAACTTGCAGATTGAACAGGAAAGACTATTTGAAGAACTGGTGCTCGAATGGTTAGAGCGGGTCAAGGCAGAAAGCCGTGTCGCTCCAAGCACAATCTGAGCGCCGTGGGTAAACTGCTGATCCGGCCTAGAACTGAATCTCAAGAGAGGTAAAGATGAACGTCGCGCAAACTCGTACACGTCAGATGGTCAACAGGGCTTCTCGTGTAGAAACCACTCTATTTCTTCTCATGTCGGTTGATGGCAAAATCACCAGCGGAGAAAGCGACGACCTCGATTCGGATCGGGACTGGAAAAGGATCAGGGGCGTCAAAGAAGGTCTGCATCAGTATTATCAGATCGAACAGTCCATCGCCATCAACTCGTTGAACACAGGCCGAGTGATGGCCAAGATCGGAATCAATTCACGTGCAGAGGCGCCGGAGAAAGTAGAGTGTCTTACCTTCTTCATCGTTGATCGAAAGCCGCATCTCAACGAGAATGGCGTCAGTTACCTGGCGCAGTGGGTAGGGAAGCTGTATATCGTCACGAACAATCCCTCACACCCTGCGTTTTCCGTGAGGCCAAACCACGAGAACGTCGAGGTCATTTTCTACCCCCAAGACGTGGATCTGGCTGACCTGCTGGTGAAGGCAAAGCAGCAGTATGGCATTGAGCATTTGATAATCGAATCTGGCGGCACTCTGAACTCTATTTTTATCCGTCAAGGATTGATTGACCATGTGATGATTGTTGTTGCGCCCTTACTCGTGGGCGGGCGAGCCACATCGTCCTTGGTGGACGGGCGATCTCTTCAGACGGAAGAGGAATTGGTTAACCTGAAATCGCTGAAACTGGTCAGGTGCCAGGCGCTTGAACATTCGTACCTTCGGCTGGAGTACGACGTGATCAATGAGACGATCATTGATCCCAAGAATTAGTTGATCTGCTTGCGCCATGAGAATCCCATCTAATAAATACCGGCAGTTGCTTGAGCGTTACCTTGCGCCCCAGCTTGGCGCAGTTCTGCTCACGGGCACATTGCTCCTGGCGAGCATTGCGCTGCAACTGGCCGGGCCGCAGGTGGCGCGTTCCTTCATTGACGCGATCCAGGCGAGCGCAGGGGATGAAATCCTGATTCGGGCCGCGTTCTTGTTCATCGGCGTGTCCCTCGTACAAAAGGCAATGAGCGGTCCTGGCCGCCTATTGGAGCGAGCGTGTGGCCTGGACGGCGACGAATGCCCTTCGAGCGGATTTGACGGCTCACCTTCTGAAGCTTGACCAGGGCTTTCAAAGCGCACACGCCGGGCGATGTGCCACCGGAAGAAAAGGAGCGCCGCCGCAAAGCGATTGAGGATTTGCAGGAGTGTGTCGTCGGCGAGATCAATGCGCGCTTCCTCAATCAGACGGTCGAGGCGCTGGTGGAAGGTGAGCACAAGGGCAAGTGGCGTGGCCGGACACGGACGAACAAACTGGTGTTCTTTGAAGACGCCCACGCCAACTGGCGCGGCAGGCTGGCTAACCTCGCCATCACATGGACAGGGCCGTGGTCCATGCAGGGTGCTGTTGTGTCGAATAGCGGCAGATAAAAGTCGCCACACAAATACAAACGCCCCGGCGCTTGACAACCGAGGCGTTCTTGTTCCACTTATGCACTAGAGATGTTTGTGGCACGGCGCCTCTCATCTCCGACCTCCGACTTCTGACCTCCGCTTTCACTTCAAGCTATCCAACTCGTGTCCGGTCTGATCGGTGTATGCGTACATCTTGTAGACCGGCTTGCGCGCGACGAGGTCTGGCTCGAACTGCTCGATGGGCGCGCCGTTCCCCTCGTGCTCCCAGCGCAGATGGATAGCCTCGCCCCGAATCGCCAGGTATTTGGCCCATAGATCGGCGTTGCCGTGCCAGTGGACATAGTCCGGCGAAAAATGCTGCGCGCCCCGGTCGGTTGTCGCCTCGGCGAACTTGAACAGCTCAAACATCAGGCTCTCGATCTCGCTGACGTGGCTGTAGCTCGTGCCTTTCGCGTTCAGGAGCGGCACGCCCTGGTCATCCAAGAGCGAGCCATACGAGGGCTTGAGGATGCCGTCGGCGTACAGGTCGCGCACGATGGCGCGGCCCGCGTCTACGATGCGCGCGGCCTCGGCCTTGACCGCGTCGCTGTCCTTGAGCGCAGCGGCGGCGAATTCGCGCGTGTGGCATTTCCAGCATTTGGCTTCCAGCAGTTGACGGTTGTTGGCTTTGACGTTGAGCGTAGCATCGGCCTTGATGTCCTTGATGCGGAAGATCGTGTGCTTGTTGTCGTCCATCGTGTGGCAGGTGACACAGTTCGGCTCTTGCATCCCCGTTGTACCCAACGCCGAAGCTTCGGCCTGGCGCAGGTGAACGCCGGTCTCTTGCACTTCTTTCTGCGGATGGTCCGGCCCGTTGTGGCACATGCCGCAGGCGTCGTTCACGGCCCTGGCTGTCTTGGGCGGCTTGAAAGTATGTGCGTCGTGACATGAGATGCACGTCGTGCCGACTTTAAAGTGGCACGACTGGCAGCCTTGCCGTTGCATCGCCGGGAAACCGTCGAGCAACTTGTAACGCACATTAGTTGTGGCGAGCTTGACTGCTTCCGAGTGGCGCGTCTGCGACCAGCCGGCGAATTCTTTCTCGTGGCATTTGCCGCAGCGTCCGGGCTGGACCCCGCCATAGGCGAGCGTATCAAGGCTCTCCGGCTTGATCTTGCCGTCGGGGCCGGGGTCGTGGCAGTTGATGCAGGTGACGCCGGCTTTGCCGTGCGGCGATTGCTTCCATTGTTCATACTGCCAGGGCATTTGAGATTTGTACAGCGCCTCAAAGTTAGCGGCCTGCTGCGTCGTTGCGCCTTGCGGCAAGATGCGCTTGGGGGCGCAGGCGGCAACCACCAACAGGAGGGCGAGCGCAAAGGCCGTGAGCGTGATCAGTTTGCGAGTGTTCATGGATGTTCTCCTGAATCTGCTGCGGGCATCCCGATGCCCGCCTGCGTTTTTGGATACGAACTATTTGGTCAGCGGCGTGGGCGTGGCCCAGGTCGGAATTTTCTGGCGGACGACGGTGTGCGGCGGCGTCAGGTTGTGGACGAGGTACTGGTGGCACTGCACGCAACGGGTCGTTTCGTGCGCGGTGGCGTGAGCGATTTTGCCTTCTTGGCTTGCCGGCTCAAAGCGCCATGTGTGGCAGCGGACGCAGTTATCGTCCTTCAGCCGCTCGCGGGCGTGCGCCCGCAGCCGGGGCAAGTTCTCTTGCCACCAGAACGGATCGCTCGACGGCTTGAACCAGTGCGAGTACACCTCGTTGAGCGAATCTACTTTGGAGAGCACCAGGTCGGAAAGCTGTGGCGGGACGTGGCAATCCACACAGTTTGCGACGACGCCTTCGGGGTTATTGACGTGCGTGGACTGTTCCCAGCCCTTGTAGGCATAGTCCAGCTCGTGGCAAGAGATGCAAAACTCGTTGCTTTCCGTGGCGACGACCGTGCCGGCGAACCCGATAACGCCCAGCACAAACAGTCCCAGGACGACCCATCCGATGCGCTTCCACTTGATCGAGGAGAGTTGTGGGGGCAGCTTCACGCGCGCCTCCTTCCCGGTGATGGCGATGGGGCCATCGAATTATTCGATATAATCTTTGAGGCTGTGCTCAACCGCATAAGCGGCTGCTTCGGCCCGATTGGTGAGGTGAAGTTTGCTGAGGATGGAAGAGACATAGTTGCGCACAGTGCCTTCGCCGAGGAAAAGCACCTGGGCGATCTCGCGGTTCGTCTTGCCCACGGCCACCTGCGCCAGCACACGGAGTTCTTGATCCGTCAACTCGGTGAACGCAGCGGCTTCGTCTTTGCGGGCGGCTTCGCGCACGCGGGCGAATACGCGTTGCGTGAGCGTGGGATCGAGCAGCGCCTCGCCCCGCCCCACAGATTCGATGGCGCGCACCAGGTCGTCGCCGCCGATTTGCTTGAGGACGTAACCGGCCGCTCCGGCGCCAATCGCTTCAAACAGCATGTCGTCTTCTGCGAACGAGGTGAGGATGATAACTTTGGTTTCCGGCACGAGCGCAGTGATCTCACGGCAAGCGTCAATGCCGCTGCCGCCTGGCAGGCGAATGTCCATCACTACCACGTCGGGTTGGTGCTGCAAGGTCTTGGCGACAGCTTCCCGGGCCGTGGCGGCCTCGTCCACCACGGCAAAGTCGGGATGGCGGTCGAGCAGCGTGCGCAATCCCAATCGCACCACTTCGTGGTCGTCTACAATGACGATGCGCAAATGTTTCACCCGTCTCCTCCTGCTTTGGCAAGGCCAGTGCCCCCAGTGAGACTCGAACTCACAACCTGCGGATTAGAAGTCCGACGCTCTGTCCATTGAGCCATGGGGGCAGATCAACAACGTAGGTATTGTAGCACTGCCCGCGCAAGTTGGCAAAGAGAGTGGTATAATTTCGCTACCGTGTAATCTGTCAAACGCCGAGGTCATACCATGCCGTTCAGCGATTTCACCAATCCTTTCAAGAATCCTTCCGACGTGCCCGACGAGCATCGCAAGCACCCCAAGCTGCAGAAACTCTTTCAAGAAAGCAGGGCCTTTGTGCGCCCGGCCGAAGACCCCGTTACTTTGTGGGCCATTGACATCCTGACGAAAGAGTACGGCGTGCCATTGGACGCCATGGAACTGGAGCTTTACGCCGACTTTGCCGAAGGCACACACCAGGGCGGACGGCGTTACCAGGGCCGCGCAGATGTCGTGATCTATGATGACCGCTACGCAGACGCCGTCGGCAGCCTGGACGTGGCCTTTATCATGCTGGAGGCGATGGAGCCAGGCAAAAAAGTAGATGGCACGGAACCGGAAGGCTGGATAGAACATCTCAACCGACTCAACGCCTACATGAGCGCATCGCCTTCGGCGCGTTACGCCATCCTCACCAGTGGAGCGCACACCGTCATCTACCGCCGCGATCTCGAATATCCGCGCAACCTGGAAGAAATCGGCAATCTGCCACCGTACGAAAGCGCGCGTCAAGCGGCTCAACACAGTCCCTACAAGGTCGTTCTCAACCCCGCTCAACCGGACGGTATTGATCCGACGCTTATGCCGCTCACCCGCGACAAGTTCCGCGACGTGTTGGGCGACACGCGCTCCGGCTGCCATTCGATCTTGCGCGATAACGAAGGACTCCAGCCGCAAGAAGCGGTGGATGCGATGGTCAAGTTCCTATTTGCCAAGTGGTACGACGAGCAGGCGACGATTGAATTGGTGAAAGAGACCCGCGAAGCACGCGCGTATGTGTTCAGTGTGAGCGCCGAGACCGACCCCGAACGTCTGGTGATTCAAGTGCGCGAGACGTTCAAAAAGGCCAAAGAATGGGAGCGCGAAACGCTGCGCAAAAAATTCGGGGATGACCTGGGCGTGCGGCTGGCGTTCAACGACGCCGCCGAATTGCAGTTCAAGCCGCACACGACCGCCGAGATCGTCCGGCGGTTGCAACCGTGGAGCTTGCGCCGCTCGACGGCGGACGTGAAAGGTGGCGTGTTTGAAGACTTTCTCGGCAAAACATTCCGCGACGACCTGGGCCAGTATTTCACGCCGACGCCCGTTATCAACCTGATGGTGGGCATCTTGCAGCCAACCGTCAACGACTTTATCGGCGACCCGGCCTGCGGCTCGGCGCGGATGCTCACGCACGCGCTTGACCACATCCGCAAGCGCGAATACGAAAAAGCGGTGGTCGCTAATGGCAGACAGCCCAACGGCATCAACCCCGACGAGCCGACGCCGGATTTTGTTCGCTTCCGCGATAACCAACTCTTTGGAGCAGAAGTTGCGCCCAATGTGATGCACGTGGCGCGCGTCAACACGCTGATGAACGGCGCGCAATACGCCGACCTGAAAATCATGGATAGCCTCGCGCCGCTGGCAAGCATCACCGGCAACCAGATGGCGGGCCTGCCAGAACGCCCCGGCTTTTATCTTGGCGGGCTGACCATGATCCTCACCAACCCGCCCTTTGGCTCCAAAGTGACCAACAGCCGCGTGCTGGAAGACTTGGCCTCACGCGATGGTGTTTCCAGAGAAAAGGGTAAGGTCGTCAAAAGCCTGCCGCAAGAAGTGGTCTTTGTGAATCGCTGTCTGGAATTTCTTGCGCCCGGCGGCAAGCTGGCGATTGTGTTGCCCGATGGCGTGCTAGCGAACGACAACATGCAGGCCGTGCGCGATTGGATTTTGCGCTGGGCCAGGCTCAAGGCGATTGTCAGCTTGCCGCAAGAAACGTTTGCCCCTTACGGCGCAGGCGTCAAGACCAGCGTGGTGTTTCTCCAAAAGCGCGAAAGGCCACTGACTGCAAAAGGCCAGATGGAACTAGGACAAGCAATAACTGAGGCTGATGAAGACTATGAAGTTTACATGGCTCGGATTGACAACATTGGTTACGATGCATCTGGACGCATGACAGTGTCTGATGATCAACAACCTTTGCCGCCCGACGTTCAAGCGGCCATAGACGATTTCGCCAAGCGCATGAGTTGGTGATTGCGGAGAAACCATGCAGGCTCAAGTTTTACGTTTGTCGGAAATGAATTTGCAAGATCGGCTCACTGTGGGGCATTACGTCTCTGATAACCTCGAACTGATTCGAAAATTATCACATGGCAAATACCCTTTGGCACCATTAGGCAATCTCGCCATTGTTCGAGGCGGCAAAAGACTACCTCCAAAGGCCCAATACTCTGAAGCAGGTGTGCCCTATGTGCGAGTGGTAGATGTAGGCAATTTTGAAGTCGAGTTGGATGACGTTGTCTTTATTTCGCCAGAACTGCACAAGACTATAAATCGCTACCAATTGAAGTACAACGATATTGCGATTGTCATTGTCGGAGCGACAATTGGAAAGGTGGCTATTTTCAAGTCCTCGGTCAGCCCATGCAACTTTAATGAGAACATGGCTCGGCTCACTGTCAAAGATGGAAGCTTGAACCCGGATTATCTACTGGCATATCTGCAAAATCGCTATGGACAGGCTTATATTCATTGGCTTACTGGCGGAGCAGCACAAGCCAAGTTGAGCCTCGAACGCATCAAAAGGATTCAAGTACCTGTTTCCCCTCGCCCCATCCAAGACCGCATTGCCCAGGTCATGCAGGATGCCAACGTCGCACAGCGTCAAAAGCTGGCAGAGGCAGACTGCCTATATCAAGGCATCAGCGAATTCGTCTTGAAGGAACTCGGCATAGACACAAAGGAAACTCAAAGCCACGGCCGAGTTTTTGTGCCTGTCCGCTCGATTGCAGGTGGACGTTTTGATTTTGAAGCGGTTGTAAGTGCGCGAGACGTCAGTTTCGATGGCATGGAAGCGGTCTTGCTCCGAGATGTTGCCCAACAAGTGAATGAACGAATCACACCAGCAGAAGATTGTCCCAATGAGGACGTGAACTATATCGGTTTGGGCAACATTGCCTCACACACTGGCGAGCTAGCCGAATTCTCTCCGGTGAAGGGTTTAACTGTGCTCAGTTCATCACCCAAGTTCCAGCGTGGTGACATTCTGTTCGGGCGTATGCGCCCTTACTTGAATAAAGTATGGATAGCTGGTTTTGACGGCGTGTGTTCGGGCGAGGCAATTGTCCTCAGACCGGACAAGGAAAAAATTGATACCGGTTTCTTACACGCGTTACTGTTAAGCCTAATTACGCTTCAACAAGTTGTGCCGCTTCAAAGTGGCACATCGCTTCCAAGAGTTTCTGCTTCTGACATTCTCAATATCAAGTTGCCCGTTCCCGAAGACTTGAAACGACAAACAGAACTCGCCGATGAGATTGCGCGTCGTCGCACCGAAGCCAATCGCTTGCGCACTGAAGCAGAAGCCGTTGTGGCAAAAGCTAGAGTATGCGTGGAGCGCATGATCTTGGGAGAGGATGCGGCATGAAAAAAGGTGACAAGTATCAGCCGCTATTTGAACACTTACACCGCAGCAGGCGAGAGGAGGTTACACTCACATTCGCCAGGATCGAGTCGATCTTGGATTGCAATTTACCGGATTCAGCCTGCTCAGTACGCGGCTGGTGGAGCAATCGCAGTCAGGGAGGTCGCCAAGCCCGGGCCTGGATGACAGCCGGCTATCGCGTCGTGGAACTTGACCTTGACAAAGAACGTGTAACGTTTCGTAGACCAACGAAGCATAAGGTGAAGTACGAGGACGGCGCAGTAGTGTGGGACGGCGAACTGGTTAAAGCCCTCCGCTGGCAATTGGGCTATAGTCAGGCGCAACTGGCTAAGGCACTAGGCGTGCGCCAGCAAATTGTGAGCGAGTGGGAGCAAGATATCTATCCACCAAGTCGTGCTACGTCAAAGCATCTCACCCTAGTTGCAAAGCAGGTTGGTTTCAATTTTACAAGCGATTAAGAGCCCTGATCATTCACAAATATGCACATGATTTTGGGGGAAGAGATGCCATGAACAAAGGCAGCAAATACTATTCACTCTTTGAACACCTGCGCCGCAGCGGGCAGGACGAAATCACGCTCACCTTTGCTAAAGTCGAGGCGTTGCTTGGCGGCCTGCCGCAATCGGCACGGTCGGTGCGCGGCTGGTGGAGCAATCGCAGTGAGGGTGCGCTGCAAGCGCAAGCGTGGATGGAGGCGGGGTATCATGTGGTCGAACTCGACCTGGACAAAGAGCGGGTGACGTTCCGCAAGCCCGTGCTCAAGTATAACGTCAAGCGCGAGGGCGGTGCGGTGCTATGGACGGGCGACTTGGTCAAGGCGCTGCGCGCTCACATGAACCTTACACAAGCGCAGTTAGCGGAAGAGTTAGGCGTGCGGCAGCAGACGGTCAGCGAATGGGAAAGCAGCGTCTATGAACCGAAGCGCGCCATGTCCAAATACTTGACGCTGGTGGCAGAGCGAGCCGGATTCGAATACGGCAAGGGGGGATAGAACTCGTAAAATTGCCTATTGACACAAAACTCGTTACCGTGTATAATGTCAATTATAGAACAAAGATTCTTTTTGGCATTGGCGCACGGTCACGGGGCTTGTCAAGAGGCAAACGATGAACGATCACAGTGGCGAACCCAAGGCTTTGTTTCTTTCTCCCGATGGCAGCATTTACCCGGATTCGATGATTTGCTCCGGAACACTGCCTGCCGAATTAGATGGCAAGCCTTGCCCGTTTTCGCAATTGGGCCGCATCCCCGATCCAGTGCCGCTCAATCCAGAGGCCCCAGGTTACTCGATAGACAAAGGTTGCCCCGGCGACCTGTGCCCGCCTTGCGTCAAGCAACAACTGGCGCGCCTCGGCCATTGGCAAGGTCACAACCAGCAAATCTTTCCACAAGAGCTATTGCCCTTGCGCCTGTTCAAGTGCCGTCAATGGTTCTGGCTGGTCGTGCCTGGTTTGCATGATGCCGAACCAACCCAAATTTCCCGCAATGGCAACGGGGCACACTCATAAAGAAGGAAGCGAGATGCCGGTCTGCCACAACTGTAACGAAACGTTTCCCAACTATCTAACGATAGACGGCAAGAAGAGAAACCTATGCAATCGCAAGTATTGCCTCGACTGCTCTCCCTTCAAAGTGCATAACACACGCCCGCTCAGAACAGATCCCCTCAAAGTAGGCAAAATTTGTCCCCGGTGCGGCAAGTTTCTTGGGCCAGAACACTTTTATCGGCGGCGAAAGAGCCGCCAGCTTTCGACCTATTGCAAAGACTGTACACGGCTTCAGACCACTGAGCGGCAACGCCGGCTCAAAGCGCAAGCCGTCGAGTACCTGGGTGGCAAATGCTCTCGATGCGGATATAATCGCAATCTCGCCGCGCTTGACTTTCATCACCCTGATCCGGCGCAAAAGGATTTTACGATTGCAAGATCGCACCTGTACAGCTTTGAGCGAATCAAGCCGGAACTGAACCGGTGCCTATTGCTGTGCGCCAACTGCCACCGTGAAATACACGCTGAACAGACATCCTGATCACTGACCACTACTTCCCGGCAACGTGAGCAGCCACAAGTTCCGATCCTCGCTGTTGACGTAGACGACGTGCCGACCATCCGGCGAGATGCGCCAATCGCCATTGAGGATTTGCAGCGGCGTCGTCGCCGCGTCGGTCAACTTGCGGCTGTTGCCGGATGCCGCATCCACTTCCAACACCTCAAATGGCTTGTCGCTTGACGCGCGCATGGAGATGACCAGCAAGCGCGCATCGTCGCGCCACTGATACGCGCCCCACATCTCCAACCGGCGCGCCCGTGATCCGTCCATGCGCTGCACCCAGATGCCGTTGCGCGACTTGTCCGCGTCGAAGCTGACGTAATAGGCAAGCCACGTTCCATCCTTCGACATGCTCATGCCCGAGAGTCGCTCGGCGGTGACCAGCGTGGTCGTCACATTGGTGGTGAGATCGAGCACGGTCAAGGTGCGCTCGCGCACATCCAGCGATGGCCGCCCCAGGTACATCAGCTTCAAACCGCGTGGCAGCCAACCGACGAGTCCCCCGCCGTACACTCGCGTGATGCGGACAGGCTTTTTCTCATTGACGTCGGCGACGTACAAATCGCTGGGACGCTGGTCATACGGCCCGGTGATGTCGGGATCGTTGTCCCAGGCCACGTGTTGGTTATCGGGCGCAAAGTCAATCGGCAATATTCCGGCAAGCGCCCACTTTTCGCCGGTGCTCGGCTTTTCGATCACCGTCGCGAAATCGTCGGGGTACGCGATCAAGCTGCGATCCGGCGAGTAAAGGCCGAGTCGCCCGCTCCACTGCGCCGGCTTGATCGCTCCCGTCAGAATGTCCACGGCGTAAATCCCGGCGGGGGTGTTCTCCGAAGGCTTGTCAATGAACAAGACCTGGCGTGAATCGGGCGACCAGCCTGGATTCACGCAACAGCCGCCCGTGGTCAACTGGGTGAGTTGAGGCGTGGGTGTGGTCGTCGCCGTCGGCGCGGGGCGGGGCGTCGAGGTGGGCTGTGGCGTCGCCGTGGATGTTGCGGTTGCCGTCGGCGTCAGCGTTGCGGCGACGAGCGGCTTGTCTGGCGGGGCAGTTCGAGCGCACGCGGCCAACAGCAGGCCGGACAGGAATAAAAGCGCGATAACCGTTTTGATTTTCATCTTCGCCGATACCAATCGGGCGGCCAGGCTTCCGGGTAGTTGTTGAGCAGCGGGCCGCCAAACTGCGTCTTGGGTTGATCGTCGGGATACTGCCACCGGCGCGGGTCGGCCAGGTCGCGTTCAAAGCCGCGCTGGTATGGGCCGATGAGCGCGAGCGAGTCCCAGTCGGCGTCAATCAATGTGATGGGGTTGTAGGCCATCAGATAATTGGGGCTGCGGATTTCGAGGTGCAGGTGCGGCGCAGAGTGGCACGTGCCGAACGAGTCGCCGCTGAGGCCCACGATCTGCCCCTTGTTCACGCGCTGGCCCACAGACAACTTGGAACGCTCGACCAAGTGACCGTACAGCGCGGCGTACCCGGCGTCGAGTTGCAGCATGAGGTTGTGCGGCAGCGACCCATGCTCCGGCGCGTCCACCTTGGCGACCACACCATTGCCGATGGCGATCACAAGCGTTCCGCACGGCGCGGCTAGGTCAATGCCAAAGTGCAGTCCCTGGCCGGCGCGGTAAATGATGTCGCGTTGATTATAGGCGCCGGTGGTATTGCCGTAAAGCTGCCCCAGGTACCACGAGTTGGGGCCGGGCGGATCGGCAAACGGCAAGCCGAACGGCCGCGGGGGACCCGCAGCCACCGCCGGTTGAGCCAGCGCCATCATCATCAGCAGCAACACGATCAATTTGTACACATGTTTCATAGCACTCCCACATTAACGACAGCGCCGGGCTGATGTTCATTCGCCCGGCGCAAAGATGTTGTCTGTGATGGCGGCAGCAACTTGTCTTATCGAGTGACGGCAGCCTCGAATTCGCCGCAATCCACAAACTGCACGAACTCGTCCAGCGTGGCAAACACTCGTTGCGAAAGAAACTTGACGACCCAGTTTTCGGCCAGGGGCGAGATGGTGAAAACGTGAGCGCCAGCCTTGAACGCTTGCCACATCTCGATGGCTGTGCCCATGCTGGCTTCCGGCACGTAGGCGACGAGAACATCCGCCGTCGCCGCCATGTCGTTCAACCCCAAGTACACTTGCCGTCCCTGGTCGTCGTCATAGTTGACGCTATCCGGGTGAAGCGCCCACGGGTCCAAGATGTCCGCGTCGGGCAGGCGCGCGCGAATGGCCGACGCGATGCGCTCTCGATAGTCCTGGCTTTCAATGCCATTACCGCGCCGCGAGCCTTGCATGATACCGGCGATAAAGATTCTCATCACTCGACACGACCTCTGGAATCGAAATTCAAATGAGGCATGCTACCGAACACTTTGAATTAACTTCATATCTACTCGAAGCAAGTCGTTTACCAAATCCTGAACGTCAACTTTTTTCTGTTCTGCTATCTTGCTCAAGAAATCGTTGACATCAGGTTCGAGATAGACGGGGAAGCTAAAAACTGCATCGGGATGGTAAAACTTGCCGCGTTCAGCCTTTGAAAAATCGTATTCAGCTTCGTAACGCAAATCTCCACCTCATCATGCAGCGCATCCGGCTGGGTAGAGCCACGAGCGAGCGTTATTGATCTGGCTCTCTATGGTGCAGCCTAATTCTCCGACTGGATGTGTCTCGCCAATCGTAACGCTCATGGCTTGGATCCGATGGGAAAACCTATCATCCTCCCGCGACCGGGGGGAACAGACGCACCGCGTCACCCTCTGAAAGAACAGTGTCCAACGTGCTCTGCTTGTCATTGACAAAGACTGCGTGGATCATGTCGGTTGGCACGCCAAGCGCAATGGCTGCGTCGCGCGCGGTGGCCCCCTCCGGCAGAGTTGCCTCGACCACGTCGCCCTGAAAGCCGGCCGGCCGGTAGCGCCGCAAGATCGCCTGAAGCCGGACGCCGACTTTCATCCGGCGCTCTCTGCGGCCGGGCGCAGTCCCTTGTAGACGTTCTTGCCGCTGATGGTTTTGAGGATCAGCTCCGCATTTTTGCCGATGCGTTCCCCCAGCTCGCGCGGACTCTTGGGCTGGTTGTCGTTGACGAGGAACACGCGAAAGACCGCGTCTACGACGGACGTTTGGTCGGTGATATAGTCGGGCTGCTGGCTGCAATGCAAGCGCAACTGGTAGAGGATGCCGTCCATCGGCTTGACTTCAGCGATCTGAGGGTCTACCCAATCAATGGTCGTGTCGGCCAAAGACTCGGCGTACATTTCACGATGGACCGCGCACAAGTGGCTCCTGAGGTACACGCGCAAATCGCGGTCGGCCTTGTTCCACCAGTCGAAATCAATGTGGTAGGGCGTATCCGGGTTGGGCTTGATGAACCGCGAAACTTTGAGCGCAGGCACAGGGTTGATCATGGACATTCCTTTAGCAACCGCTCAGTCGCCCTGCCGACCCGATTGGCTACGCCAATCGTGGCCGCCGGGCGTGCGAAGGGTGAGCAGCTACTTGCAAGATGGCGGAATTATACCATTGTTCGCAGAGGCTCTCAACTGAATGGCCGGGCAAAAAGCCCGGCCTGTTATTTTCCCGATAAACTGTGAGACGACCCGTGCGAGAGGAAGGTCACTCGCGGGCGACCCAATACCCGTTGCCGACGGCTTTGAACGCAGGGTGTGTGACCATCTCGGCGAACACCGGCCCCGGCGGGACGCGCCGCAGAATGTTCACGGCGCTATAGAGCGTCTTGGCATGCACAGTGCCCTGCGGAGAAAGCCGCGCCAGTTGCGGGAACAAGTCTTGGATCAGGTCTGCTAACGGGCGGCGCTGCTCTTCGAGCCGCACCCACACATCGTCTACGCTGGCGGGATTATCCACGGCGGCCACCATCAACTCGTCGTACTCGCACGTCATCTGCCGCTTGAGCATTTCAAAGATCAGCTTGCCATCTCTGACCGTCGCCACGCTGGCCGTGAGCATCGTGCCGACGAGCGTCTTGCCGATTTCGTGAATGTCGCCTTTGACGGTGCCGAGCACGACTTTGCCCAGCATCTTGCGCTCTGTGCCAGTGCGCTGCATCTCCGGCTCCAGCACGGCGACGGCGGCCTTCATCGCCTCGCCCGCCATCACCAAATCGGGCAGGAACATGTCGCCGCAGCCATATTGCTTGCCCACCTCGTTGACGCCCAGGACAAAGCCCTGATTGATCGCGTCGAGTGGCGCGATGCCTTGCGCCAATGCCTGCTGCGCGAGCGCACCCGCTTGATCGGCGTCACCCTCGATGACGCTTTGAGCCATGGCTTTGAACAGTTCTTCGGACATTTTATTCTCCTGTGAAGACAAACGACGAAGGATTTCTTCGTCGTTTGTCTTTCGTCATTTCACTGAATACTGATCACTGACTCATCGTGTTCCCAACACCGCATGAAGCGAATCGCACGCGGGGCAACTGTTGCCGGGCCGGATGATGGCGTAACCGGCCTGGGGATCCTCGCCCCAGTAGTCAAAGTCCACGTTGAAGACGATGATGAGCCGCACCTTGCCCGAGTTGGCAGAGAGGCTGGCGGCTTCGGCCAACCACTGCGCCTGCTGCCCCACGGTCGTACTCTGCGCCCAGGCGAACCCGCCCGGCAATTTGCCATAGCCTTCCGGCGTGAGGTAACCCATCTCGGTAAAGCACAGCTTGCGCGCGCCTCCAAAGGCGTTAAAGTACGTATTGACCATGCCCCAAAAGTAGCGAGTATAGTGCTCGGAGCGCGGGTCGCCGCTGGTCTGGTTCGGGCTGATGATGCCTTCGTTGTAGTGGATGCCAACGCAGTCCATGTAGGCTGCCGCGCCGGCCGCCGCCATGCCGGCCACGAAGGGCGCATCGTCACAGCCAGCCCCCGCGCAGCCGCCAAAGTAGCCGGTGGGCGCGGGCGCGCCGCTGACGACCATCACGTTAGGATTGGCGTTCTTGATGGCGACGTAAGCTTGCTTCAATAGCTCGGTGTAGGTGGCGGGATTGATCGCGCCATTCTGCCATTCGCGGTCAATGTTCTCTTCATTCCAAACTTCGATGGCATCCGGCCCAAGCTTGGCCAGTTCGCCAACGAACGCGGCATACGCCGGAAAGTTGGCCGGATTGGCTGCCGCAGGCGAACCCAACACGCTCAACAGAACTTTGAAACCCTTGTTGTGCGCGTCGGCGATGCGCCCCGCTTCTCCCGCCGGTGAATCGCCCGGCCCCCAGCGCGTTTGGTGCTTGACCCAATTCATTCCGGCAAAGTGCATCTTGTCCGGGAATCCAAAGCCATTCACCTGTCCGCCCAACTCAAACCCACCGGCCGTCCCAGCCGGGACAGGAGGAGGCGGAGCGTTGCTCGGCGGGGCAGGCTGCGCCGGTGAGTTGGGTTGTGCCGGTGAGCTAGGTTGTGGCGCGGCAGCCGGTACGTTGGCTAGCGGCTGTCCGGCGACGATGAGGACCGTCATCGGCTCGCCGAACAGGTTGCCCTTGTCGTCCATCAGCCGCCAGGTGGCCTTGATTTTGTCGTCCTTGTCCGGCGATTTCATATTCACGCTGACGTCAACCGTGTCGCCGATTTTGACCGCGCCCACCTTGACGTTCTCGGGCGTGTTCATCTTTTCGCCGGAGGCGTACGCCGCCAGCGTTCCGGCGGGCCAGTCGCACGAGCCGACGTTGCGAATCTTCCAGGTCTTGACAAAGTCCTTGTTCTTGTCGAACTGGGAATTGTCGGGCACGGTCACGTCGGAGACGAATTTGGCGTCGGGGCATTTGTCGGTCATGCCGGGGGCCAAGGTGGCACTCGCTTGCGGCGTGAGGGTGGGCGTAGGCTCGGGCGTGGGAGTGGGAGTGGGCGGCGCCACGTTGATCGCCAACTCGCCGCGCGTGGCGCTGCCTGGCAGCGCTGCTGCAATCGTATAGTTATCCGGATCCGGCGGCGCCGTCCAGACAAAGGTCGTGTCTGTCAGCGTCGTCGTGCCGCCGGGCAACTGCGCGCCGGCCGAGTTGCGCACGGTCCACACAACCTTGAGTGGCGCCGGAACCGCCGCGATGGCCTGGGCCTGGTATTGCTCCAGCGCGACCCATACGCCCGGATCTTGCGCGGAAGTGAAAAGCTCTTTGACCGACGCGCCGCGCAGATTGAATCGCTGCGCCAAGTTTAGCTTTTGCGCCAGCGCCGCGCCCGTGTTGATCCAGATGGTGCTGGTGGTGCCATCGGTGTTAGTGAGAGTGTAGCGGTAGGTGTGTGAGGCCTCGTCGAGTTCCACGCCTGGTGTTTCGCCCAGCGCCAACGTCACCTGCGCGCCTGGGAACACTTCCGATACCACCGGCGAGGTGATGGACTTGAACGGTTTGAGCGCTTCCTCGTATGAGATCAGTTGCAGCGCGTTGCCGGTCTGCTTGATGCTGGAAGCGGAGAACGCCACCTGCAGCTTTTGGCGGCTCACTTTTCCCACTGCCCACTGCAACATCTTTTCGACGCGGCGGCTGTTGGTGAAAGCAGCCGGGTCGCTCGGCGCGTCCACCTGCACCACGTCGGCCACGGCACCGATGGCTCGCCAATCATAACCGGCAGTGTCCCACTCATCGCCTTGCTGCACAGGCGCGGGGACGGCGACGACCAGTTGCTTTTGGTTCTTGTGAAGCGCGGCGGCCAGATCGGAGACGAAGTGAGCGTACGCTTCGCTCGAATCGGCGGTGAGGCCTCGATAGTCCACGACGACGCCGGTGTACTTGGCCTGCGTGGCAACGTCCGTCAACGCTTTGACGTGCGTGGCGCGCAGCCTGGCATCCGCCAAGACCTCTTCGACCATGCCAACATTCGCGGCTGCTTTGGGGGCCCAGTTGCGCGTGACGGCAAACATGGCGTGCGCGCTCTCTAGCGGCGGAGGCAACTCGGTGGGATCGCCTTGCAGTGTGCCGTCGTTGGAGATGAGGAAAGTCGGCACGGCAAACTCGTTAATGTCCGACAAGGCCCGGTCACTGGCCTGCGCATCGGCTGGCAGCTCTGCGCCAATGACGGGCACGAGCGGCGCGGTCTGCACGACCATCACGTTGGGCGGGAGTGCGTCGAGTTGCGCCACGATTGCAGCAATCGCGACGGCGTTTGAGGCGTCGGCGTGGCCGCCCACCCATTGCCAGTTCTTGCCGTTCCACGACACGAGGTCGAGTTGATTGGCTGTGCTCATATCCGATGACACGGGGACGCTCAGAACGACCGGCGATTTGTTAGCGCCGCACGTGTTCGTTTGATACATCGGCCCGACCGGCATCCATTGCGCCGGAATGGCTTTGAGCGCCGCGATGGGCAGTTTGTCTTGCTCCACGCGGCTCAGCTTGAAGCGCAGCGGCGCGCTGTTCGTGTCAGCCAACGAAATGTTCAATCCGTCCGGCCCCTCGGCTGCGGGCGATTTGGATGAGAGTTCCGTGCAGCCCAGCCACGAGAGGCGGGCCGGGACCTGAATCGGTGGCAAGATCAGGATGCCGAATATCGCCAGGACAACAACGCCGATCACGGTCGCACGTAACACCGTGATACGCCCCGTCGGCGGCTCACCGAGTCTGCGCGCGCGTCGCAAGGACTCTGATGGCACAGGTGATTGGGGTGTGTCAGGTAGTTGTTCCATGCTGAGGAGTGACTCCTTTCAAACGAATGGCGGCTACTTTGGCCGCCAAGTACGGATTCATTCTAACGCAAGTGGTGGATTCTGGCAAATGACTGCTTCGAGTGACGGGTGACGGCGCGTAACCTCTCCGTAACGGGAGTGTAACCGACAGGGGAGGACACTGCTCTCTTCCCCTGCCCGACGCCGTTTTGTCCGACGGGGGAAGGGCCGGGGAAGGGGGCGTAACTTGAATGTAACAAGATAGTAACCCCCTTGCGACGAGAAATGATATAGACTATATCGGGATTACGGGCGGAAACGAGATCACAGGCCTATTCGACTGAAGGAGACAATTGTGCGTGGTCAACGGTTGCAAGTTCTTCAGGTGACCCTCGTGGCGATACTCGCGCTAGTATTGGCCGGATGGGCCATCAAGCCATCCGACACCCTGGCGCACTCTGACACGCTCACCACAAACGCCGAGTCGCCGCTGCCAACGCCAACCTTTACCTCCACGCCTGATTTGCGTGACCTCTACGAACCGGACGATGTGACGGCTAGGCTCGTTGCCCTGGGCGAGACCCAAAGCCACAACTTTTTCCCCGAGGGCGATGTAGACAAACTAAAGTTCCTGGCCAAGTCCGGACGCTATTACCGCGTGCAGACACTTAATCTGGCCCTGGGAGTGGACACTTCCCTGACGCTGACCGCGGGCACGCTGATGTACACGAATGATGACCGCGCGATTGGCGACCTGTCCTCCGATATCGCATTTCAGGCCGCACCCGGCGCAGACGTAGACGCCATTGTGACGATCACGGACCGGGGACAATACGGAGCCGGCAAGACCTACCAGGTCATGGTTCAAGAGATCATCATGACGCCGACGCCCACCAGCCCGCCTCCGCCGACAGCCACATCCACCTCGCTGCCACCCACGCCCACTTCTCCGCCGCCTACGCCGACTACATCGCCGCCAACGCCGACGCCTCCGCCGATGGGAGCGACATGGTTCGGCTTTGATCCCGCGCGTTACGAAATCTCTTCTCCCAACGGTCTGGCGCATACGGTGTTGCAGATCAGCGAAGTGTCGAACCTGACCGGGGTAGAAGTCTGGATCAAATTCGATCCGAACATCGTACAAGTCAAGGAATTGACGCTGGGACCGATCTTGCGCATGTCCAATGCCCTGATCATTACCAACGAGATAGACAATGCCGAGGGCCGGATCAAACTGGCCGTTGCCCTGCCAGGCACAGCTGCGTTCAATGGCACGGGAGGGCTGGTCACGATCACGTGGAAGGGCAAGGCGGTTGGACAATCAGAGCTGACGTTGGAGAAACACGAACTGAGCCGCAGCAACGGCCAACCGATACCTCACACGACCAGGCCCGGCGCCATATCAGTTTCTTCCGTAACCGCGCAAGTTTCGGGCGTGGTGCTGCTGCAAGGCCGCACTAGCCACGGTGGGACAGAAGTTTTGCTCTATGAGGAAACCTGCCCGGCCAGTTTCTCGGTTTTGTCCGTGGACGTTCCCGGCGCCCAGCGTGCGGTCACAGACGCTTCGGGTACATTCCAGGCAAGCTCCGAGGGCAAATCTTTTCAGTGCTTGATGGTCTTTAGGGGCGGCTACCTGGCCGGCAAAGCGAGCGGCACGCCGTTGAGCGGCAGCCTGGGCACGCTCACGCTTCCCGGCGGCGACGTGGCCCAGGATGGCAGCATCAATATCTTTGATCTGACGCTCATTGCCGCGCGCGCCACTACCGGCGATCCGACAGCCGATCTCAACGGCGATGGCCTGGTAAACATCTATGATCTGGTCACCGCCGCCAGCAACCTGGGGACGGTTGGCCCCGTCTCCAACTGGCAGCCATAAAAGACTGTCGGGCTGTTTGCGAAAGGAGGTGCGACACATCAACGACAACAGAGCGATGGACAGGTGAATGGAGCGCAAGTAGCGCAGAGCTTGTGCGTACCGCTCCAGTTTATCGAGGCGAGAGTCGTCAAGTCCACATAGCAAAGCAGAGTCGCGGCGTTGCTGCAACGCAGAATCACTTTCCACTTGTTATGTGCCAGACTACTGATGTAGACTGTGTACATCGGGATCACGGGCGGAAACGAAGTGATGGGCATCGTTCGCCGCACACAAAAAACCTAAGGAGGCAATAACATGCAAGCCCAGAAATATCGTTCGATGTTTAAAGCGTTGGGACTGGCGGCGGTGGCCATCGCGCTGACAGTCGCTTTCCAGCCGGTGGGTCTTTCGATGGCGCAAGGGGGGACGCGCATCTATCTTGACCCCGCGTCTCTGACGCTGCCGGGCGTGACGGAGGTCAAGGTGGAAAATGTGAGCAACCTGGCTGGCGTCGAGTTCCACCTCTCGTTCAATCCCAGCGTGGTTGAGGTCGTCTCTGCCACGGCCGGATCGTTCTTTACGGGCAACACGGTTCCCATGCCGATCGTTCCCGTTTTTGACAACACGCTCGGCACAGTTGACTTTGTCGGCTCGGTGGTCACGCCCACGCAGCCCTTTACGGGCACGAATACGACGGTAGCCGTCATTACGTGGAAAGCCAAGTCCGCGACCTGCACTCCAGGCACCATCACTTTCACCAGCAGCAAGCTGTCCGATCCGAACGGCTTTGCGATCTTGCACACCAGAACCGATGGCAGTTATTGTCCGGTGCCGCCAACGCCCACGGGCAAAGTATTGCTGCAAGGCCGCACCAATCACGCGGGCACGATGGTATACCTGACCGAGGACGCCTGCCCCACGGTGCAGGCTTTGTCTGTCAAAGGGTTGCCAAATGTCGTCACGGGCGTCACGGATGCTCAAGGCAACTTTACGATTACGCCTCTGGTGGGCAAGACCTACCAATGCCTGCTCGCCACGCACGACATGTACCTGGTGGCGCGCAAGGTCTATACGGCGCCGGGGGATCAGGGTACCGTGACTTTGCTGGGCGGCAATGTCGTGCCTGACAAGACCGTCAACATCTTTGACCTGGCGCGCATCGCCAACGCAATCGGCGGAACGGACGCGACCGTGGACATTAACGCCGATGGCAAAGTGGACGTGTACGACCTGACCATCGCGGCGGGCAACTTTGGCAAAGAGGGGCCACTCCCCTGGTGACAACCGGCGGCGGGATGCGCTCATAACACAAATAGCGCAATCGCCAGACATGGGACCTCGGAGATCGCGGCCTGATTCCGCCTGCGATCTCCGGGGTGACTGTGCTATCCTTAATCTGCTATACTTGGCACGGGCACAATTTGCGCTTTTGCGTGGCCCTGTCATTGCGAGCGAAGCGAAGCAATCTCCTTGCGCCATGTGAATGAGATTGCTTCGTCGCTCCGCTCCTCGCAATGACAGAAAAGCGCAATCTGTGACCGCGTGCAGTATATCAATGCGCGAGACACCGTGTGTTGCAGCCGCCTGCGGCTCTTTCGTCTTGCGCTGCTGGCTTTTAATGGATACGACGACTGGAACCCGGTTTCCCGGCATCGTTTCAAAAAAAGACCGGCCCACAGCAAACGGAGGCAAACATGAAAACTGAGCACAATGCTGCTTGGAAAGCTCTCAGGGTGATTTTCCTGGCAGGGGTGGCGATTGCCCTGGTCACGGCGCTCGTTATATCCGGCCGTATCGCGTTGGCCGGGCAGGGCGATAAACTTGCGGCGAGCCGCCCGCCAAACGTGTTGGCCGAGCCAACGCCGGAGCCTTCACCGGCGGCTCCGCGCGCCCCACTTCCGCAAAGCGTGGCCGTGCCGGCGCAGTGCAGCGGCGTCAACTGCACGATCTCGTCCCGCGTCGGATGGCAGCAAACGTCCTGGACGTTGAAGCAAGGTGATCCATTTTCCGTCGCCTATCTCAACGGAACGTGGACGGTGGACCAAAGAAGCTTGCCGTTCGTGGGGCCGGAAGGATATTCCGCCGAGGTGGACAGCCGGATCGGTTACGCGGATTGGTGCAAGGTCAACCGTGGAGTGCCTTATGCGGCCATGCTCGGCAAGATAGATGATGGGCCATCGTTCCTGGTGGGGCGGGGGGGCAATTTCACTGCTGATCGAGATGGCCCGCTGTATCTGCAAATCAATGACGGCACACAGTGCCAGGGCGATAACGAGGGTTCTATCATCATGCAAATACCAACGCCACTGTGCGCGCGCTTGTATATTGATCCACCCACCCGGCATATTCCGCTGGGTGGCAGGGACACAACGGCAGTGCGGGTAGCGAATGCAGTCAGTTTGTACGGCGTCGAGTTCCGCCTGATCTTTGATCCAAGTGTCGTGCAAGTGGTGGATGCCGATCCCAACACGCCGGGCGCGCAGATCGGTCTTGGCGCGTGGTTCAGTGGCAAGGACTATTTTGTCGCCCGGAACCAGGTGAGCAATGGCGTCATCGAGCTGGCCGTGACGCTCGCGGCGCCGACCGGCCCCGACGGCTTGGGCGAGTTGGCCGTCGTCACCTGGCAGCGAGGTGGGGCTGGCCCGTCGGCGCTCACGCTGGTGCAGACCAAGCTTTCGGATCGCAATGGCCTGGCGATATGCCACAGCGTCGAGAACGGCAGTATTGATGGTGTGGTGAATGGCGACGGCATATCGGGACGGGTCTTGTTGCAGGGCGCCCAGAATCACAGCGGCACGAACGTGTTCCTGACCAAAGAGTTGCGCCTGTATTCCGGCAAGATTTCGGCGCTCGACCTGGTCGGTGTGCCGCTCGGCGTCACGGACACCAATGGATACTTTAAAGTCGTGCCGGAGCCTGGTCAAACTTATGGCTGGCTGTGGGTCTATCGCCCGTGCTATCTGACAGGCCAGCAGAAATTGCCCCAGCCGGGCAACCTGGGCACGCTGACGCTCCCGGCCGGTGACCTGAACGAGGATGACCGTGTCAACATTTTTGATCTGACGATCATGGGCCATCGCTACGGGACGAGCGGCTCGTGCGCCGACTATAACCAAACAGGTGCGGTAGACATCTTTGACTTGGTGATGGCCGCCAACAACTTGGGCAAGTATGGGCCTGTGCATGACTGGCAGCCGTAAGGGACCTGGAAAGATTAATTGTCTGACCTGCCGGGAGACCATCAGGCTCTACTTTGACGCCTTCAACAACGGCAATCGCGGTGTGACGGCCATGTACGTAGACGACGTTTCGCTATAGATGTGCCCGGCGCCATAATCGTTGCCGGCGTTTGGTTGTGTGAAGAACATGAGGCACTTGCCGCTTGACGGCAAGTGCCTCTTTGCTTATCGAGGATGGATCGGATTCAGCGCCAGTTGCCGAGGTATTCTAGCCGGTCGCGCATGTCGGCGGCGGACAGCGCGCCAAGCAACGTGAGCAAACGGCGAATGATCACGCCCACCTGGAGTTGCTCGGAGACAATGATACCGGCGTGATGTCGGCCCGTGGACATATCGGCGTAGTGCAGGCGGGCAAAGTCTTGCACGTTAAAAGTCAAAACGGCGCGGCCCAGTTCGGCAGCGTATTCCAGGTGCCGCTCATCGGGAATCTCGATCAGACCGGCCTCTTTGGATGTCAGCACATCCACCGACTTGGCGCGCAGGGCCTTGACCAGGGCGCGGCTGATCGTGTCCTCGTCCAGATACAGTCGGATAGGATCAGGCATGGGGTCGCGCTCCGAACTCGCGCATGACGCGCTCTTCGGAATTGGCGAGGATGTCGGCTTCGATCTCGTCTCGATGCCGGTGATAGAAAGCCAGCGCCGCATACACCGAGGCAAGCTCCAGGCTCATCTCGTCGGCGATTTCTTCCGGTGTGAGGCCCAGCTTGTAATGGGCGACGACCGTGCGAACTGTCACGCCTGTGCCGGCGATGATGGGCCGCCCGCCGCGCAGCGCCGGATCGCGGACGATGCCGTTGTACTCAACGGCGTCTGCCGTTTCCGAACTGGCGTTGATCAACCACTCCACCACGTGCGCGGGATCGGTTTTCTGTTTAGAGGCCAGCGATTGCAGCCGGGCGTATAGGCTGGCCGGGATTTCAATCGTCGTGGCATTGGCGCTCATGCTTCACCTCAATCGAACTATTCATCATTCGAGACGGTTGGTCCTTGAATGATGATAATGATACCACGTTTTTGGATGCGCGTCTTTAGTGACGCCCGCGCCTGGACGCCTTACGAATTCGAGTTGAGGGACCGCACCGGGGAGACCGTCAGGCTCTATTTTGACGCCTTCAACAACGGCAATCGCGGCGTGACGGCCATGTACGTGGACAACGTTTCGCTGTAGGTGTGTCCGGCGCCATAGCCGCTGCACTCCAAGAGTCTACCTTCCCGCTGGTCTTGCTTCAGCCTGCGGGAGGTTTTTTGTTGTGTGGCGGCCAGAGGCGACGGGATGTATAATAGCAGCCAGGCGCCGAGCTATGAATCAATGTGTCTGCTACAGAATCTTGAAAGCAATTGGGTCGGCTGTGTTGGCGTTTGCTCTAGCCGCTACACTCAACTGGCCGGGCGACCCCGCCCTCGCCCAACCTGCGCGGCAGTTCGCTCCGGCGGACCCGGTCGAGCAGGCGGTACAGACAAACGGCACAACGCGAGTCGTCGTGGCCTTGCGGTTGCCGTATGCCAGTTCCGCGGTGGGCGCTCGCAAGGTTCAGGTGGCGCAGGCGCAAAGCCGCGTAATCCAGGCGCTAGCCGCTCCCGGCGATTTTCAGGTGACGCGCCGCTACCAAACGGTTCCCGGTCTCGTGGGCGTGGTGACGCCTCAGGGCTTGGAGAGCTTGCGCCGCAATCCAAATGTCCAGGCCGTCGCGCTCGATATGCCGATTCAGGCGCTCGATGGCGAGAGCGCCGCTTTGATTCGCGCCGACCGCGTGTGGAACGATCTCGGTTTGACGGGCGCAGGAATCAACGTCGCGGTGGTGGATACCGGCGTTGACCGCGCGCATCCCGACCTCGCCGATCACATCGTCGCTCAACATTGTTTCAGCAAAGGCAGTTGCCCTCCCTCGGGTTCGGACGAAGGCGAGGATGCCCAGGACGAAAATGGGCATGGCACGCACGTCGCCGGCATCATCACGAGCCGGGGCGTGGCCAGCCCACGCGGCATTGCGCCGGATGCGGGCTTTGTCGCAGTGCGGGTCATGGATAGAAACGCTTCCGGGTGGAACTCGGACATGATCGCCGGGATTGATTGGATCGTGGCCAACCAAGCTCAGTTCAATATCAAAGCCATCAACATGAGCCTGGGCGCTGGCCGGTACGCCGATGTGTGCGATGCGCAAGACGCCAATACGATGTTACAGGCTTTGGCGCTGGAGGCTGCGCGCCAGGCCGGCATTGTCACATTTGCCGCATCGGGCAACGAAGGGTTGACCGGTGGCATGGTGGCCCCGGCCTGCATTTCCAGCGTTGTGTCCGTGGGCGCAGTGTATGATGCCAACCTCGGCGCTACCACCTGGCCGCCCTGCTCCGATGCCAATGCGACGGCCGACCAAGTCACTTGCTTTAGCAACAGCAGTTCCACGCTAGATTTGCTGGCTCCGGGCGCGGTGATCGTCTCGACCGCATTGGGCGGCGGGCAAGTGAGCAAGAGCGGCACCTCGATGGCTTCGCCGCACGCCGCAGCGGTGGCCGCATTGATGTTGCAAGCCTATCCGACTCTGACGCCGGCCGAAATCGAAACGGCGCTCAAGCGCACGGGCGCGCCGATTACGGATCGCCGCACGGGCCGCGTCACGCCGCGCATTGATGCGCTGGCGGCGGTCACGCGCGTCATCTCTGATCACGTTACTGCCGCTGTCGGCATTGTGCCATCCAATTTGCAACTCGCCGTCGGAGCTGCGACGACGGCCACGCTGCAAGTAGACGCCATGCGCGACCTCTATAGTGTGGATTGGCGTCTCGCTTTCGATCCAAACCTGGTGCAGGTCGTGGACGCTGAACCCAACACACCGGGCGTGCAGATCGCGGTCAGCGCGTTGATGCGCGGGCGGGACTATGTGGTGACCCGCAACCAGGCGGACAACGCAACCGGCGTCGTAGAGTTTAGTGTCGCTTTGCGCGCGCCGGCTTCGCCGATCAATGGCTCAGGCGCAGTGGCGAGCATCACTTGGCGGGGCAAGGGCGTCGGCCAGGCGGCCATCACGTTCCAACGCTCACGGCTGGCTCGCCCCGGCGGTGGCGTCATCCCGCACACGATCAAGAATGGCACAGTCCAGGTTCGCGCCGGTTCGATATCCGGCACGGTGTTGCTGCAAGGCCGCGTGAACCAAAGTGACACCATCGTTTATCTGACTCAAGAACGCTGCGTGGTCCGGCCCGCACAAGTCGTCACCCCCAGTGTGCCCTCTGCGGTCACCGACGCTCAGGGACATTTTGAAATCGTCCCTGCGCCGGCAAGCAACTATCCATGTCTGCAAACCATTCGGCCTGGATACCTGGTCGGCCAAAAGAGCGATCCCCAGGGGGATGTGGGGACGATCACATTGCCCGGCGGCGACGTGACCGGCGATAACGTCATCAATATCTTTGATCTGGCGTTGGTCGCTTCGCAATATGGAGGCGGCGATCCGCTCGCCGACGTGAACGGCGATGGCGTCGTGAACATTTTCGACCTGGCTTTGGTCGCCAACAACTTTGGCAAGACGGGACCTGTCACCACTTGGCGCTAGTGCAAGGGTCGGATTCCGAAACCCAAACTTTACTCGTTCGTAACCCAATTGGCACACAGCATATTCTGGAATGGGTGTATCATCAGAAGGCAACATTGCTCAGGCATCCTTGCGAGGGTGAGACGACAACATGACGGGTACACTCTCTGAGCCGATGAGAAATTCGTTTTTGCTGTGCCTGGCGGTGTGGGCCTGCGTTGCTTGTGTGCCTGTGGTTTCGACGGTCAGTGTGCCCAGCGCGACGCCGAATACGGCGGTGATGAGTTTCGATCTGGCGAAAGCGCCGCTCGTGGTGGGTTCGGTGTTCACCGCCAATGTTCGATTAGACCATGTCGCCGGACTGGCTGGCGTCGAATTGCAGGTGGTTTATGATCCGGCCATACTTGAAGCGCAAGATGCCGATCCCGGCAAGGATGGCTTGCAGGCTGCCTGGGGAACCTTTCTCAAACCGGATTTTGTGGCGCAAAACTTGGCAGAGCCGGCTCAGGGCAAGATTAGTCTGGCCGCCGTCCAGTTGCCTCCGAGCCGGCCCGTGAGCGGCAGCGGCGTGCTGGCGACGATTACGTTCAAAGCCAGGTCGGCCGGCTCATCGCCGCTGATCTTCAACCTTGTCAATCTATCTACGTCAGGCGGGACGCCTATCGAGTGCGTTTTGCGGAACGTCCAAGTGAGAGCGGTCTCCAAGTGAGCGATGGCGGCCCGGCGTTCAACTTGCGGCAATTCTGTTTTTGTGCGATGATTATGTTCTAAGAGGAAAGGACTAGGAGGCTCCCCATGCCCACAGCACTTGATTTGGATCTTTGGCTGGCCAGCGCTTTTCCAGGCGGCCGATCTCCTCCGCTGCCGCAAGTTCGGCCTTGCCGCTGCTGACCGGAGACCGTGGCAAAGAAGCGAGAGTGCAGGCAGCCTTTTCGGAAATATGTGCGTGCTTATGCGCGGTGCGGCGTTTCCCACCAGGCTCACATTGATCTGGAGAAATCAAAAATGAAAAACAAGACCTTGAAAGTAATGTTGGCACTCGTCGTCCTCAGCTTGTCGGTGGGCGTAGCGCCGGTGATGGCGGGTTCGACCGTCGTGCGGACTAGTCCATCTCCGGCCAACGTAGCGGTTGGACAGGTCGTCACCGTCAACATCCAGATAGATGACGTGACCGGACTGGCCGGCGCCGAGGTGAATATCTCCTACAACCCGGCTCTCCTCGACGTGCAAGATGCCGACCCCAACAAAGCCGGCGTGCAGATTGCGCCGGGATCGTTTCTCAAACCGGATTTTGTCGCACAGAACACCGTGGACACTGCTCAGGGCAGGATCAGCTTTGCCGTCACTCAGGTAGCGCCGACCCAGCCCGTGAATGGCAGTGGTGCGCTGGCGACCATTTCGTTCAAAGGCAAGGTTGATGGGACATCGGCGGTCACGTTCAACGTGGTCAACCTGTCCACTACCAACGGGACTGCGATCAGCCGCGCCGTCCAGAACGGGCAGGTGATAGTCGGCATTGGCGGCCCAACGCCGACGCCGGGACCGACGCCGACGCCAGGGCCGACGCCTGGTCCCACGCCGTCGGGCGGAATCTTGGGCTATCACTCTGTGCGCTCTGGCGAGACGCTGATGTGCATCGGGCGAGCCTATGCGGTCTCGCCGTGGGCTATCGCCAGCCACAATGGACTGGCCTATCCGTACCGGTTGTACGTGGGTCGGCGGTTGTCCATCCCCAATGTGCCGTGGAAGGTGAGTTACGGACCGGTCTGCGCGCGCCAGTTTGGTGGGGTGACGCCGCCGCCGCCGGGTGGCGTTTGCCGGGTGAACTATGTGGTGCGCTGGGGCGATACGCTGTATGCCATCGCCTGGCGTTACCGGACGTCGGTGTGGGTCATCGTCGCGGACAACCACTTGCCCAATGCGAATTTGATTTTCGCCGGCCAGGTGTTGTGCATTCGCTAGACGCGGCATCGGCTGAACCCTTGGCTGGATGAGGTGTGGTTTTTGCCTTTGGCGATCAGAACCCCGACGGGCTGCTCCGTCGGGGTTCTCTTGTTTTTCGACGTTGGCCGCCGGGCGGGTCTGGCAAATTCGCCGATTGGGTGTATGATAAAAGACGGTTCGCGCAGTTCTGCCTGGCACGTTCTGATGTGGAGGACAGGATGACACAACGCACCCAAGCCATTATCGCTCTAGTCGCTGGATTGGCTCTGTTGACTTTTGCGGTCGGGTTGATTTTTTGGACCTCGCAGCCGGCGGCCGCGATCTCGGTGCGAACCGAGCCGCTGCTCGAACGATCCGGCGCGGCCGTTATCGTGACGGGAACGCATTTTCCGGCTAACCGTGAAATCTATATCGGGTTGGCTGATCCCGACGTTCCACCCATGGCCGGCATATCGTTCGCGAGAACGTCGAGTGACCGGGATGGCAAGTTTCAAGCCACGTTTCCTTTTCCTGCCGATCCCCGTTGGACCGAACTGACCGAGGTGACGGTGTATGCCGGCACGCCGGAAGGCGATGCGGTGGCAACGGCTCGTCTTTCGCTGGGCAGTCTGGCGCGCCTGTTGACGCCGGCCCCTTTGGGCAGCGCGACACCGTTGCCCGCCGCGTCTCCGACATTGGTCAGGCCGAGCGCGACCGCCACCGCTTCCGCGCCGCCGCCGCCCACGGCTGTGCCTATTCCTGCGATCAGCTTAAAGCCGTCCACCGGGCGCGTTGGCACGGCGGTCGTGGTGACGGGGCGCGGCTGGCGCGCCAACGAGACGGTGCTGGTTAGTTTGCTGGGATATGGCGCGCAGTCCACTGTGGATCTGGGCACGGCCGGCACGGATGCGCAGGGCGGCCTCGCCGCAACCTTCATTTTCCCGGCTAATTGGATAGGCCCCTCTGCGACCATCGTGCTCGTTCACCATCAGGATAACAGCGAACAGGCCATGGCGGTGTTTCAGGTGGTGGGTCTGGTGACGCCCACCGTGCAAACGCCAACACCGCTCGTGATCACCGGTTGGCTGGGGCAATACCATAGCAACCAGACCTTGTCCGGCGCTCCGGTGCTGATGCGCAATGACGACAACCTCGATTTTGACTGGGGCAACGGTTCACCTGCGCCGGGCCTGATCCCAGAAGATCACTTTTCCGCGCGATGGACCCGGACGATGTATTTCCCGCCGGGCCCCTCCGGGTATCGTTTCTGGGCGGCAGCCGATGACGGCGTGCGGATCTGGCTGGACGGCAATCGCCTGATTGACGAGTGGCACTTGGCCGCCAACACCCCGTACAGCGCCGATGTGCTCAACCTGGTGGAAGGACAGCACACCCTCAAAGTGGAATACTATGAAGAGGCTGGCCAGGCGAAGGTGCATGTTTGGTGGCAGCCGCTTCCAACACCCACGCCCACTTTCACGACCACTCCTACGCCCACTTCCACGACGACCGTGACGGCGACTGGGGTGATTACGCCCACTCAGTAGGCCACAAAAAAAAGCGGGGACCGGACAACCCCGGCCCCCGCGAAACATTTTGCTTTCCTATGGTCAGGCCATTTCCGGCTGGATCAGGCCATAGTTGCCGTCCTTGCGGCGGTAGAGCACGTTGAGCGCCCCGGCTTCGGCGTTAAAGAATACGTAAAAGTCGTGGCCCAGCAATTCCATTTGCTCGATGGCCTCTTCCGGATTGATCGTCACCATTCCGAAACTTTTGGTGCGGACGATGCGTCCGGGCCCGATCTCTTCCGGCTCGAGGGTCACCGGCAACTCCTCGCCGCCGATTTCCTCAGCGCCGGCCCGCGAGCGGTCGTGGTGTTTGCCCTTGTAGCGCCCGATCTGCCGATACATCTTGTCCAGCACTGCGTCAATCGCCGTGAACATGTCTTGATTGCGCTCCTCCGCGCGCAGGATGGAGCCTTTGCTCCGAATCGTCAGTTGCACTACCTGGCGATCCTCGGCGCTGCGTGTCTTTTCGACCGAGATGTCCATATGCGCGTCATTGATGGTCGGCAGATAGCGGTCCAGCTTGCCGACCTTTTTCTCAACATAGTCCTGCAACCGTGGCGTGATTTCAACATTGCGACCTCGAATTGTGACGTCCATGTTTCTCTCCTTTCGACTGTATAGGATGCGGGCAATCACCCCGCTCCGCTAAACCCCCAGCCGCGGCAGATCCCGCGCCAACACGTCCATCAACTCCGCCATGTCCGCCGTGGTGATCAACGACTGGCTGACTTTACGCATTGTCTCCGCTTGTTGTTGCGCTTGCAGTGCCCAATACGCGTGCGCCCGCTCGGCCGTCCCGCCGATCAACACCCGAGCCTGCTGCCAGAGATTCTCGGCCTGCAGTAAAGCCGCAGCGTTGCTCAGGCAGGGAAGCACGTGACGACGCAGCACAGAAAGCGCGCCTTGCCACGCGGCCACATTGCCCTCTGCCGCCATCACCTGGCGCAAGACCTCATCCAGCGTTGACAAAAAAGCGCCCGACGATTCTCCTCCTAACTCGGTGGCAAAGGCGCCCAGGAGTTGCTCTGCCCACCCGGAGGCCAGAGCCACAGCGGGAGTCCCTACCGCTTGCGCCATCTCGGAGAGGATCTCTTCCCGCCGTGCAGCCAGGACGGCCTCGAACGTCTCGCCCGTCGCCGTCACGAACCCCACCGCCGCCTGTATTATCGCCGGGTCTGGACAGCCGCACGACTGGCGCACCACTAACTTCATCGGTATGCTCAACCGCTCAGGCACTGGCTGGCCCACCATCTGCGCCAACAGCATCTCGGCCGCCCGTCGCCCCTGTTCATACGCCCCAAATGACACAGTGGTCAGGGGAGGCGTGGTTACCTTGGCTTCTGCCAAATCGTCGAACCCCACCACCGCCACATCACCCGGCACCCGTATCCCCCGCGCCTGTAACTCTTCTGACGCACCGATAGCGATAATGTCAGTAGCCGCCACCACGGCCTCAAATTCGGCCTTTCGCTCGTCGAGCAGGAGGCACATCGCCGCGGCTCCCGTCGCTCTACCGGCCTCGACGAATGTGCCGAACGCAACGAGGTCAGGATCGAGAAAAAGACCGAACTCGGCCAGCGCGTCGGTGTAGGCGCGATACCGTTCCTCCGCCTCCGGGTTACCTTCCGGCCCACGAATGCAGGCGATACGATGGCAGCCGTGAACTTTGATGAGGTGGCCCACCGCCTCACGCACGCCCTGGTAGTTGTCCACCCACACGCTCGGGATGCCTTCCAGGGGTAGCGCAACGCTGACCATAGGAAGGGGACGGTAGCGTTCACAGAAAACCTTGATCTCTTCCGGGCTGATGTGATGGGCCAGCGCGCCCCCCCAGATCACCAGACCTCCTACGTTCTCCGTGCTTGCCAGGTCGTAGAGCACGTTGGCCTGGGCGTCAAACCCGATGGAGGAGTGTAGCGGTTTTCCTGGCAAGCAGATCAGATTGACGCCTTGTTCCTGGGCTACGTCGGCCACGCCAGACCACAGCGCATCGTTGTTCGGGTCCCCCGCTCCATAGGTCAATAAACCGATCGTGGGGCGCGTGTTCGGTTGCTGGCTGGGTCTTGCCATATCTGTCTGAGGCAAAAGCTCGTTCGGGTTGGGGGCGGAGGGGACCGTCCGTGAGACCTCTGCAGAGATTTGGGGTTGGACGGCTCGGCGCACCCAAGTGGCCGGCAGACGTTCCCGCTCGGCCTCGCCAGGCTTGCGCTCGGTCAGGTCGTGGAGGAGGAGCGCCATGGCGATGGGCTGTTCCTGCTCGTCGCGGATGGGGAAGCAGGCGAGACTCGTCTTGAGCAGCGAACCATCCTTCCGCCGCAGCATCGCCTCGCCGCGCCACTCCCCGGTCAATGCCGGGGGCACGCCGGACGGCGTCTCGCCAGCCAGCCGCGCTTTTTCTTCGTCGGGCCACAAGGCGGCGGTGTCCAGGCCCACCATCTCGTTTTGTGCATAGTCGTAGCCCAAGAGGTCGCAGCAGGCGCGGTTACTAAAAGTCACGCGGCCTGCCAGGTCGCTCAGGAGAATGGCATCGGTGGTGTGTTCCGCCAGGGTGCGCAGTACAGCCACCGGCTGCACGATGGGCGGGCGGTCTGCCTCGGGCGCGCCGGGACTGGGCGCAGCCTGAAACGAGTCACTCAGGCCGGAGAACAAGTCCTCCAGTTTTCCGCGAAGCTGGGCGTCCTTATCATCCATGATTCATCAACTCCTGGGCGAGCGCACGGTACTGGAGCGCACTGCGGGTGTTCGGCGCATACAGCGTGATGGGTTGACCGTAGACGGGGCTTTCTTTCAGCTTGGTATCTACCTCGATGACGGTCTTGAACAGTATATTGGCCAAACCTTGTTGCATCTGCTCGTAAATGATCCGGCAGATTCTATTGCGCCGATCGTACATCGTCACCAGCGCGCGATAACTGAGCCTGGGGTTGGTTTTGCTGCGCACCAGTTTTGCCAGGTCTATCACCTGGCGCAGTGCTTGAGCCGCATAATATTCGGGTTGGATCGGGATGATGAGCAGGTCGGCGGCCGTCAGCGCATTGAGTGTGAGGGTGCCCATAGAGGGCGGGCAATCCATCAAGACGATGTCATAACGGCCCTGGCCCAGCGCGTCCAGTCCCTGCTTCAAATAGAACTCGTAACCCTGCCGCCCATAGAGAACCTTGTCCAGGACGGCCAGTCCGTGATTGGCGGGCACAATATCCAGGCCAAAGACGGCGCTCTCCCGGCTGACGCTGGTCAGCGAGGTGTGGCCCAGGAGCGCCTCATCCACGGTGTGACGCAAGTCGTCGGGTTTGAGTCCTAACGAGAGGGTGAGGGCAGCCTGGGGATCCAGGTCAATCAGCAGAACGAGCTTGCCCATTTCAGCCAGACAGGCGCCCAGCGATAGGCAAGTGGTCGTCTTGGCAACGCCACCCTTTTGGTTGCTGATGGCAATCGTAGTTGTCATAGCCCCGACTCTTCCTCTGCTCGATCCAGCTCAGGCGGCGCTTCTGGGGAGGTGAAGGTCGGCTGTTCTTGCGTTTCCGACGCCAGTTCGCCGATGGGCAAAATAAACTCAAAGAGGGTGGAGCTTTCGTGCTGCTCCACTCGCAAGCGCCCGCCGTGCAGTTCCACCAATCGCCGTGAGAGCGCCAGGCTCACGCCGTGGTTGCCTTCGATGTCGTCTCGCATGATCGGGGCGCGGAGGGTGAACCGCGCCTGGTCGGGTCCGTGCGCCTCCACGCGCAAGGCAATCGTTCCTTCGTGGCTCATCTCGGCGGCGGTGACGACCAGGTTGCTGAGCACCTGGCGCAAGCGGTTAGCGTCGGCCATGATTGCGGGCGGGGCCGACTCGGCCTGCACGTCCAGGCGCAATTGCGGATTGACCAAGACTGAACTCAACGTCGTTTGCAGATCGCTCGCCAGGTCAGCCAGGTTGACAGGCGTGCGCTCCATCTCGACCATGCTCACTTCCAGGTTGGCTAACTCTAAAATGTCGTCGAGCAGCCGCGAAAGCTGCTGGCCGCTGTGCCGGATGGCCGTCAAGTCCTTGGCCTGCGCCTCCGTCACCGGTCCATCCAGGCCCTTGAGCATCAATCGAGAAAAACCAATGATCGTATTCAAGTACGTGGCGAGTTGGTGCGACATGCGCGTCAAGAACTGGCCGCGCAGCCGGTCTATCTCGCGCATTTCGTTAGCCGTTTCGCGCTCCTGGCTATAGGCGCGCGCGTTCTCGATCGCCACACTCAATTGATCGGCCAGGTTTTGCAGCGCTTCCTGATCCGATGCTCCAAAGCCGGCCGGGTCACGGCTCACCAGGTCCAAAGCGCCGATGGCTTTGGCGCCTCGCGCGAGCGGCAGAACCAGTTGGTAGCAAATCTCGGCCTGGCCCTCGCTCCCTGCAAAGCAAGTTGGATCAGGCCGGGTGGCCGTGCGCGCCAGGCACTCTGAGATCGTCCGACTGACGGGATGGATGCCATCCACGCTCAACTGACGCTCGTGCGGCAGCGCTGCTCGCCCAACGTTTTTCCACAGAACGGCCACCTGACCGGAAACGTCCAACAGGTAGACTCCCACATATTCAAGTTGGAACGCATCGCGTACCAGTTCCGACGCGCGCTTGAGCAGTGTGTCCAGATCGAGAATCGAAGTGGTGATGCGCCCAATTTCAGCGCCGATCGAAAGCTGCCAGGCATGGTACTGAATCTGTTCCTTGGCTTGCTGCAGCTCGCGCGTGCGCTCAGCCACTTTTTGTTCCAGCCGGGCATACAGGTCGTATAGCTCCGTCGCCATCGTGTTGAAAACGCCGGCCAGGATACCGATCTCGTCGCGGCGCGCAGGCCGGACACGAACCGTCAAATCGCCGCCGGACATGCGCACGGCCGCTTCGGTCAGCAGGACGATCGGGCGTGTGATCTGGCGAGTGACGACGGCGGCGATGATGGCGGTCAGCAGCGCCACGCCCAGCGCCGCGCCGATGAGACCGGCTGCCAGCTCGTCGCTGGCGGCGAACGCTTCGGCCTGGTCCTGTTCTGCGATGAGCGCCATCTCCAGGTCGGCCAGCCAACGGTACACGCCGATCACCGGAGTGCCCGCCACGTTGCGATACGCGCTGTTCTGGCCCTGCCGAAGCGCATGTATCACGCCTTCGCTCTCACGCGAGAAGCTGGCCGCCATGCGGGGCTGGCCTTGCAGGAGCAGCAGTTGCTGTTCTCGATTCACCAGATAGACGACGCCAGTGCGCCCCACGCCGAATACGATGCGCGAGGCCATCGGCGTGAACGGGGCAAGGCCCACCACGAATCCCAACGGTTGGCCGCTCACGTCGTGCACGGTCGCCGCGAACTCGAATATCGGCATGCCGTCGGACGCGATCCAAAAGTGTGGAGCGGCTCCCTCCGCCTCGCGGGCGGGGATGCTCCCAACGGGCCGCGTCTCAGCCTGTCTCGTTGTGGCCATAATCCACTGGTCCTCGTCGCTGCCGGCTACCCAAAAAACTTGCTGAAAAGCCGGGTCGTTCTCCAGAATCGTTTTCAATTGTTCCTGTGCGGCGCTTTGTATTTGCCCGCCGCGCGTGGAAAGCGCATTGACCATGACGAAATCGGCGGCCCATCTTTCCACACTCGATGCGCGAGCGTGAACCCATTCGCGCAGTTGCGCCTCGCGCAGATCGGCGGCGGCGGACAGCCGATCTACCGTTCCTCGTTGCCGGTCAGCGTGTACTTGGCTAAATGCCACGTAACCGACCAGGCTGAGCGGCCCGATGGCGAGCAGCAAAAAGGCGGTCAAGAGCGTGCGTCCCAGGCCACCCCGCATGCCGGTGGTCGGGACGGAGGGGGTGCGCGACGCTGCCATGCCTTTCGCCCTATACCCTCGGCGTTCAGTTGCACGACCAGACGGGCTGGCCCTGCAGGATGCTCCGAACCTGCTGAGGAAAGTCGTCAGGGTCGAGCGGCTTGCCGATGAATCCATCAAAGCCGGCTGATTTGGCTCGCATCATTGAATCGTGTGAGGCGTCGGCCGTGACGGCGACGACGCGCGTCTTTTTGAATCGCGCATCGCCTCGCAGACGTTGCAGCACGGCGTAACCGTCCTCGTCCGGGATGTGAATGTCCAGGAGCACCAGGTCAACGCGCTGCATCGAATCCGCAAACTCGATCACTTGCCAGCCCGAGGCTTTCCACTGACATTCTTTGACGCCCAGGTAGGACAACAGCCGGGCGATGAGGACGAAATTCTTCAGGTTGTCCTCCACCACCAGAACGTGGGCATCCTTTGGGTCAATCCGCTCGGGGGCAGACTGGGCCAGGTCAGGGTTAGAGGAATTGATTTGATTCATTTTTTCTTTGCCTGCAAGTAATTCGCCACTTGGACTGGCAGTTCATCCACGTCAATCGGCTTTTGGATATAGCCGTCGCAACCGGCTGCCAGCGTCTTTTCGCGATCGCCTTTCATCACATTGGCCGTCATCGCAATGACCGGGACGCCGGTCAGGTGTTTTATCTGCTTGAGCCGCCTGGTCAGTTCATAGCCGTCTAGCTCGGGCAGGTTGATGTCCATCAGGATCAAGTCGGGGTGCATGGTTTCGGCCGCGCTCAACCCGGCCAGTCCACTGACGGCTTCGACAACCTTATAGCCCTCCACTTCCAAAATGCGTTTGACCAGGAGGCGGTTTTCCGGGTTGTCTTCGATGTACAAGATGGTTTGTTGGGTCATTCCTCCACTCCGATGGAAAATCTAGTGATCATATCTGACTGTTGGCGTGCCAAGCGCCGTCGCCAACTCTTGCACGGCGCGGCGTGTACATTGTAGCACCAAGCCGATGCGACCGCTAGGCTGGTTCCGGTCAAAGGCCAGGCTCAAACGCATATCTTGGCCGACATCGGCCGAGTACACGTCGTGTGTTTTGCCCTGTTGATAGGCAAAGTTGAACGCCGGCCCTTGGCGGGTGGCCGGAATGGGCCACGGCCCTTGGAGACTCACCGTATCACCCACACGCGCGACGACCGCGCCATTGTTCTGGGTCAATAACACACACTGGGCGCCGGTGTCGCGCATGAGGTCCGTGAGTTGGCGATGGATGACTTGGGCGCTCCAATCTACATTCAGATGGGAAGGATTCAATTCCATAGCAGCCTCGCGCAACGCATCCGCCACGACGCTCGTAAACTCGTCGAAGGCAAAGGGCTTTCGGAAACAGTGATAGACACCCAGCTCGCGTGCCATGGCTATGGTCTTGGCATCCTCGTAGGCGCTCACCAGGATGGAGCGCAGATTCGGATAGAGCCGGCGCAGTTTTTCCAGCAACTCTAGGCCGCTCATCCCGCCCGACAGTCGCACATCGGTGATGACGACGTCAAAGGGCTGCTCATCGAGCGATTGTAGAGCTTGTTCGGCTGAGGACACACAAATAGTCTCAGCCGTCAACCCGGACACGACTAAGCTTTCTCGCAGGAACATGAGCGTCCGTTGTTCGTCATCCACAATGAGCACGCGTTGGTTTGGCATCACTTTTCCCCTCAATCTTTCGACACTGTAGAAAGGATACCACGATTGAGGCGGGGATAGGCTTGCAAGATGCTTTCAAGAGGATTACAAAATAATTACGGTACGCTCGGCTCGACGGGCGCTATGAGGCGTTATAGGCAACTCCGTGGGGATATGGGCCTGCGCCAACGCGGGCTCAATACCGCCAGCTATGGTTTTTGTGTGTTCAGTACCCTTGCCCTTGCGAAGGTGAGCCGTTACTTTTGTGGGCAGTTTATAGCCTGGACGCTTGCCTTCAAGGCTTGGAGGGCGCGGCGATGTTGCCTTGATCTTTCCTCCCCCGGAAATTAGGGCGTGGGGGTTGGCGTGCTGGTCGCTGTAGCGGTCGCTGTGTGCGTCGGCGTGCTGGTCGCTGTGTGCGTCGGCGTGCCGGTCGCTGTGTGCGTCGGCGTGATCGTGACGGTTGGTAATGGCGACGTAACAGTGCGGGTCGCCGTCGGCGTGTTCGTCGGCGTCGCCGTCGGCGTGTGAGTCGCAGTCGGCGCGCCCGTCCCGGTCGGTGTGTGAGTCGCAATTGGCATGCTCGTCCCGGTCGGCGCTGCCACGGACGATGTCAACGTCGCGAGTGCTTGCAGTGTCGGGCGAACGAGCGTGGCGGCGGCTGGAGGAACCGGTGTGGCTGTCACGTTCTCCAATGGCAATAACTGCACGCCCACCAGGGGCGTCGCCAAATCGGTGGTGGGCGCGGGGGCAAACGTTGGCGAGGCGCCTGCCTGGCCCGAAGCCAGGGTGTAGGAGTGTGTGAGCCAGCCCAGCCCCCATGCGCATAGGCACGATGCCAGCAGGGCCGTGGTGAGCGCGAGCCAGACCGCGTAACTCTGCCAATGGCGATGGCTCGCCGTCAACGCTGCCAGCGAGGGAGAAGGCGCGGCACTGGCTAATCCGCCGACCAGCATCAACAACGCGCCGGCAAACGTCAGAAACAGGCCGCTGCCCATGCTGCCCGGTTGCGCGCTCAACTCCAACCCCAAGTTCCCGCCCAATTGAACGACCCGAATAAAGGCGGATAGCGCGACCAGGTGGATCATCGCTCCCGCGATGGCCGCCGGGAGCGAGACGCGGTTCCAGAGCCGCCACGGCAATAACAGGCTCAGCAAGGCCAGCACGGCCAAGCCCAGCGTGAGCAGACCGCCACCGGCTGCGCCACCGCGCGCCAGGTCACCGGCCACGAACGACGGGAGATTGGCCCACGGCAGCGCGACGGCTATGATCGCCAGCAATGCGCCGACGATGACGATCATGCGTGTATCGAATTTCAATACAAGCGTTTGATTCATGCGCCGTTATTTACCCTTCACGCGCGTTCCGCAGCGCGAGCAGAAAGCGTCATCAGGTTGCAGCAGCTTGCCGCACTGTGTGCAAAAGCCGGTTGCGCTGTCAGTCTCTTCCACTGTGAGCGCGGCCGCCGGGCGCGGCCGCGGGCGAGGGGCGCGTGATGTCCGCACGCTGCGCCGGCCCTTGCGGAGCGCCGGCGGTTGGTAGGGGCGAAATGTCTGCGCTTGTTGCGAGCGAAGGTACCAAACCACGCCTCCGATAATGAGGATCAGCCCAACGCCTAGCGCGGCGATGAGCAGCCACGGCGTTGCCTCCTTAGCGACCGGCAGCGTGGCAGGCTTGGGAGTTGGAACGGGCGTGACCAGTTGCAGCGCCTCCGCCGACGTGCGCTTGTCCTCGCGGTGATAGCTGCTCGAGAACACGAACGACTTTCCCGCCGCAAGCGCGCCCACCTCCAACCGGCGAGCCACCAGT
This sequence comes from Anaerolineae bacterium, assembly GCA_041300525.1. Classification (GTDB taxonomy): domain Bacteria; phylum Chloroflexota; class Anaerolineae; order Fen-1058; family Fen-1058; genus JBGLNJ01. The sequence goes on from JBGLNJ010000001.1 coordinate 285,120, forward strand.
CCTTCTTCGTCTGTCACGCCGGGCGGCAGGGCGGGCGTAAATTGAAGGTTGGTCGCGCCGAACGGCTCGCGCAAGTTGACCGTCACCGCATCAGCACTCAAATCGCCGGGCCACGTCAGCGTGTAACGCCGATCAAAAGTCACCGTACTGATTTTGTCATAGAACTCGATGTTGAACGAACGACTGAGCGGAGTGAACGTCACTTCGATCCAATCATCGCTGCGTGTGGTAGCGACCTTTTTCTGTGCGATCAATTCCATCCACTGGTTCACCGGCGCGCTCTCATTGCCGGGCTGGGGCGAAGCGACCGCAGACGGCTCACCTGCCGAGGCCGGGATGCGGATCTTGATCTGTTCCGGGATCGGCGCGCCGGGCGACAACTGGCCTTGATAGATCACCAAGACCGTCGCCGGACGATCATATTCGGGCCACACGTCAATCACCAGCGTAGCCAGTCGTGGCGCCGACTGAGCCGAAGCGGACGGAATCGGCGCGCAAGGCAGCACCATCACGGCCAAGCTCGCCATCACCACCCATAGAATGAGGCGACGCACGAACATGTAGACTTTTTCTCTTATCGGAATTGCTTAACCCTTCGCAAGGGCAGGAACTTTTATCTTGCACCCGTTGCTTATTCTATCACGGAATCACAGTCTAGGTGAAATGACCGTGACGTGGCAAGTCGCGGCGTTGAGATCATTGCAGCCATTCGCCCAAGCGCCCCGGTTCCACACGCGCGGTCAAATCCAGCGTGATGGGCGTCACCGACACGACACCATCCACTGCCATTGCGCGGATGTCGCTATCCGGCTCCAATGTTTCCAGGTCCACGCGCACCGTAAAGCCCATCGGTCCCGGATCGCTGGGCCGGCGGCGGTGCGGCTTGATCGGCACAAAGTAACGCTGGCGGCTCATGCGCGTCCATCGCCACGGCGTCTGGAGTGTGGCCGATTGCGGCACGTCAATCTTGAGCAAGTCCGCGCCGGATGGCAGCCCTGCGTCTAGCGTCTGCCGGGCAAAGAGCTTGAGGAAATGCGCTGCCACGCTAAAATCAATCGTCTCGGAATGGTTCAGGTAATACTCTGGCGCGGTCTGAAGTGAGATGGCCAGTGAAGGAATTGTAAAGTCCGCGCCCTCCATCGCCGCGCCGACCGTGCCGGAAATCGTGATGCCGGAGCCGACGTTTTCGCCATAGTTGATGCCGGACACGACCAGGTCCGGCCGGCGCGAGGCGATTTCCACAATCCCGTGTTGGACGACTTGCGCCGGGCTGCCTTCCACCGCGTACCCTTCGACCGAATGGCCGTTGAGCGCAATCGTGTGACGAGTGATGCGACCTTCATAGCCCGCCGGCATCGAGCGGCCCGCGCCGGTCTGTTGCAGCACGGGCGCGACGATCAGCACCTCGCCCAGCATCTCTAGCGCCGCCGCTGCCGCGCGCAATCCCGGCGAAGCGATGCCGTCGTCGTTGGTGACCAGAATCAAAGGCAATTGTCTACTCATCCTGCTCCATTCATATCGAACCTGATAGGTCTGGTGCATCATACCAGCAAAAGAAACTTTCATCAAGGCGATTGACAGTCCCATCCAAACAAGGCATAATAGCGCCTATGACTTTGCCTTCACCGATTCTCATCACACAATCCGGGCAGCTTGCGGCGATGCTGCGCCGGTTAATGGCTGAGCCGTCCGTGGGCGTAGACACCGAATCGGATAGCCTGTATGTCTATCACGAAAAGGTCTGCCTGATCCAGCTTTCCATTCCCGACGTGGATTACCTGGTGGATCCACTCGCGCCGGGGTTGGACATTGCGCCGATGGGCAAACTGTTTGCCAGTCCCCACGTGGTCAAAATCTTTCACGCCGCCGAGTACGATGTGATGTGCCTCAAGCGCGATGCGGGCTTTGAGTTTCGCAACCTGTTCGATACGATGTGGGCGGCGCGCATTTTGGGCTGGAATCAGATCGGGTTGGCGGCGATCCTCGAAGAGCATTTTGGCGTGCGCTTGGATAAACGCTGGCAGCGCCACAACTGGGGCCGTCGCCCGTTCGAGCGGGCGGCGCTGGCTTATGCGCGCCTGGACTCGCATTACCTGCTCGGTCTGCGCGATATTCAGATGCGCGATCTCGCGGCGCGCGGACGAAGCGAAGAGGCGCGCGAGGCCTTTGACTTGGTGGCGGCTGTGGCGGCGCAGTTGCCCCACGAGCCGCGCGCGGATGATTTCTGGCGCATCAAAGGCGCGGGGGACTTGGCCCCCCGCAGCCAGGCGGTCTTGCGTGAGCTATGCCTTTTCCGTGATCGCGAAGCGCAGCGGCGTGACTGGCCGCCTTTCAAGATCATGGGCGACAAGACCCTCCTTGCGCTGGCCCAGGCCAAGCCTCACCACTTGCGCGACCTGGATCACTTGGCCGGGATGACGCCGTTGCAGATCAAACGCTACGGCGAGGGAGTGATAGACGCCATAACGCGCGGCTTGTCTGCGCCCACCCCACGCGCGCCGCGCAACTCGCCGCCGGATTACGGAGTGTTGAACCGCTATGAAAAACTGCGCGCCTGGCGCCGGCAAGTGGCAGCCGAGCGCGGCGTGGAGCCGGATGTGGTCGTGTGCAATGCCGTCTTGATGGCCGTGGCGCATCGCCAGCCCAGCACGCTGCAAGATTTGGAAGGCATCGAGGGGCTAGGCCCGTGGAGACTCAAGACCTATGGGAAACAATTGTTGGAGGCATTGAGATGAAACTGCAATTTTGGGGCGCGGCCAAGACGGTCACCGGCTCGATGCACCTGGTCGAAGCGAACGGGCATCGAATTCTGTTGGACTGTGGAATGTTCCAGGGGCGGCGGCAGGAAGCGCGCGAGCGCAATGCACAGTTGCCATTCGACGTGACGGGCATTGACGCCGTGGTGCTCTCGCACGCTCACATTGATCACTCGGGCAACTTGCCCACGCTGGCCAAGAACGGCTTTGACAAGCCGATCTATTCGACCTCCGCCACGCGTGACCTGTGCAGCGCCATGCTGCGCGACTCGGCTTATATCCAGGAGTCCGACGCCAAGTTCGTGAACAAGCGCAACGTTGAAAAGAGGCTGCCGCTCGTCAAGCCTCTGTACACGCTCGCCGATGCCACGAACGCGCTGCAACTGTTCCGCACGGTCGAGTATGACCACCCCATCGAAATCCTGCCGGGCGTCCGCCTGACGTATCGCGATGCCGGGCACATCCTCGGTTCGGCCTCCGTCACACTGGACCTTGCCGAAAATGGCGCGACCCAGCGCCTCGCCTTCACCGGCGATGTGGGACGCCGAGGCGCGGCCATCCTGCGCGACCCGGCAGTGATTGCTCGGGCGGAGGTGCTCATTACCGAAAGCACCTACGGCGGCCGCCATCACGACCCGATGGACCAAACGCGCCAAAGGCTGGCGCAAGTCGTCGGCGAAACGGTCGGGCGCGGCGGCATGCTCGTCATCCCCGCCTTTGCCGTGGGCCGCACCCAGGACCTGGTGTATCATTTACACGAATTGTTCGAGGCGCAAGCCATCCCCGCTGTGCCGGTCTATGTAGATAGTCCCCTGGCGATCAACGCGACCGAGGTGTTCCGGCAGCACCCGGAATGTTACGACGAAGAGACGCGTCAACACATCCTGCACGATCATCACGCCGACCCGTTCGGCTTCTCGCGGCTCGTTTACGTCCGCGATGCCGCCGACTCGAAGAAACTCAATGACCGGAAGGAACCGGCCATCATCATCAGCGCGTCGGGGATGTGCGAAGCCGGGCGCGTGCTGCACCACTTGCGCCATCGCATCGCCGACCCGCGCGCGACGGTGCTGTTTGTGGGCTTCCAGGCGGAAAACACGTTGGGCCGCAAGCTGGTGGGCGGAGAACCGCGCGTCCGCATTTTTGGCGAAGAGTTCGACGTCAAGGCGCGCATCGAAAGGATTGACGGCTATAGCGCGCACGCAGATGAAGAAGAACTGCTGGCGTTCATCGGCGCGATTCCGCAACGGCCCCGCCAGGTGTTTGTCGTCCACGGCGAGCCGGACGCGGCAGCGACCCTGGCGACTGCTTTGCGTGAGCTGGGCATCCAAAATGTGACGATCCCGGAGCGCGGGCAGACGTTTGAGATATAGCCTTTGTCGTGCGACGTAACAGAATAAGAGAGGCGGCCCATTGGGCCGCCTCTTTTACTTACATTTGTTGTTACCTGGACGGTTCATTCACGCAAGCATCCAGCCGCTTGCCGGTTGCCAGGCACGCTTGCAATTGCTCGGCCAATTGATCGGGGCCAACACTGGCCGCTCTCAAAACCGACCTAGAGTCCGTGCTGAACGACACTCGCCCCGAAACAGCGACTTTGTCTTGATCGCCTTCGCTCCAGGCGGACACGGCCACAGCCGAGTACTGGCTATTCGTCAGCAGGCCGGTCACCTCGATGACGTGCAGCGTTGTCGCCGTGAACTCGGGCGATGTTCTAAGCTCATAGTTGGTCGTCGAGTCTGTGCCCCCCGCACTCTGGATGATCGGCAGGTAAACACGATTCGCCATCGTGATAGGGACGGTGGACGTAACCACGTGGTGATACATCACCTGCGCGTAGGATGCTTTGGCCGATTGCCAGATCACGTAAACCGATTGCGCGTCATGCGGCATGATCACCGGGCCGACGATGTCGCTGCTGGGCGCGGGCAGAGCGCCGGCCGGCACCAGGGCATCGGTGGTGTTGAAACGGCCCGTGATTACGGCGGTCTGGCACGCGCCTCCGACTACCCTGCGCGCCAGGATGGCATAGTCGTAAATCGAGGTGGGGCTCAGGTTCGCCAGGCGCACCGAATGGGCTGTTGACGCGGCCGACTCCACCGGGGTGAATGACTCGAAATCGGCAACAGAAGTAACGGGTGTCGTCATAGTCATTTCCGTGCTGCCGACCCGGTGATACAGGACCTGGGTCACAGCCGGCTGGCTGGTTTGCCAGGATAGGTTTGCCCGTATCGCCGTGGTGCTGGAGGTGACTCCCGTGATAAAACTCGGGCTGGGGGCCGGTAAAGTGCCTGTGAGAAGCCGGCTGGAGGGGGACTGCACTTGAACCAGAGACGCAGCATCCCAGTATGTGGAACGCGAGGGCGATCCAACAGGGTCCGGCGCGACATAGGTCCACACACTGATGGTCGTGGCAAGCGCCTCCGCCGTGACACTTATGGCGGCCCAGCCTGTATGTTCGAGCTCGGGCGACCAGACAATGTGAGGCGGCAGTTCAGACAGACTATCTATCCCAGGGTTGGGACATTTTGAATGGCCGGTGGGCGGGCAGTTGAGCGGAAGAGTATCGCCGTCCGGCGGAACGTAGGGGGGTAGTACCTGCCCGGTAGGGTCAATCCCAACTTTTGGATGGGCTTGGGTAAAATCGTTGGCGTTGTAGGCTTCAAACTGATACAGGGCGCATGGGACGGCAGTCACAGGCTGATAGATGCCGGCTATGTAGGGGGCACCCCATCGGATGTAGCCTTGCGAACTGTTGTGCATGTCATCCACGCAAATTTTGCCCCCAGGCGGCGGCGGATAGCACGCATTGTGATATTTGATGCCGCCATCCAGGAATTCTGGAATCGCGCCGGTCCAGAACCACTCGTACCACATGCCGGCCACATAGTGGTTGGGGGGGCGCCAATAGAAGGGAATGTTGAGATCGTCCATGTTGCCATTGGCGAGCAAATTAGTCGCCGCCGTGGCTTGAGCCGACAGAGACGGCCCCGGTGGCTCGGGAGCCATTGCCCCGACCCCATTTGCAGGCCACGGATGAGTGGCGAGAACCAACAGCGACAAAACTGCTGCGATAAGGAACGCTTTTCTCAACATACATTTCTCTCCTAAAGTTTTGATATGGGAAACACGAGACCGAGATGGGGTTATGATAGGCTGCGTGCCAGTCGTCACCCGGAGACGAACCATTTCTGGGCAGGCGCACAGCAGGGGGAAATCATACTCTGTTATTGGCTAAACTGCAAATGCCTCGCGAGGCTCGAGTCTCTCGCCTTTAGCGTAACGTCGAATCACCGCTGTGGCTCCACGGTGATCGTGGCTAGAGTTAATGCAGTGTCGCCAGGTTGATCGTCAGACAGCACCGACCAACGTTCGAGAGTGTCTAGCCAATACGCGCCAGTCAGCAGTTGATACTGGCCTGCCGGCGCTGTGGGCGGGAGCGCCAGCCTGTGACGCTGCACAATGACATCGCCCACCTGCCATTGTTCAATCGGCACGCCCAATCCATCGGCGATGATAGGGTTCCCATCGGGCGCGACCAGGTGCAGCATCAGTGAGAGCGGTCGCCCTGGCTGCGCCGTGATCTGCCAGCAGGTCTCGACCTGCACCGCCTCACCCGGATGAGCGCGCGAATTGGAAACCCTATAACCTCGGAAACTGAGCGGCCCATCCAATGCGACCGGCGCAGCCGCACACGCCGTTCCCAGCGATACGGACGATTGCTCGTAAATGGAAAACGCAGGCGATTCTCGATTCTCGCGCTGCTCGTAGCTCAACTGCGCGTGCCCTAGCCACTGGTTGACAAAGCCATCGTCAGCCAGTGGCGCGTCTCGATGCAGAACATACCATCCGGGTGATTGCCCACCACCCGGCAGCAGCCAGCTTTGGGCACAATCAAAGTAAGCGAGGCGCAAATCGGCGCGGCCAAAGCCTTCCGTGATCGTTTCAGCATCCAGCGGCGCAACCGGCGAAGTGCATTGAGCCACCCAGGTCAGAGCATGCGCGCGCGGCTGCACGTCGTATACAAAGAGCGCATGGCCCAGTCTCGCCGTCGGTTGCCGATGACGGAACCCTTCATAGTTATCCGGCTCGGCCATCATCACACCTTGAAGTGTCGTCGCGCCGATGACATACACGCCGGGCGCAGGATCGAAGCGCGAAGGGAAGACCGGCGGCGCGCCGCGCATGGGAGCCAGCGCGTTGTACGCAATACCATACCAAGCCGGGTCGGTATACGTGTATTGACTAACGTTTGCTTGCGACACGCCGTGTTGATCGAGATAAGCCTTCAAATCAACCAGCGATTGTCCCCAATCCAGGTTGGAATCCACCAAAAAGTGATAGCCGTTGTCCGGCCCACCGGCCAGTTCGTTAAAGTAGGCCAAGTCGTGTGGAAATATGCGTGCGGCACCGACGATATACCAGGTGAAAAAGGCGGAGACAAGGAGACAAGGAGACAAGGTGACAAGGAGACAAGGAGACAAGGTGACAAGGTGACAAGGTAGCCCGGGTTTGAAGCCCGAAATTTGAGATTTGAGATGGGAGATTTGGATTCCGATGAACACGAATACAAATGGCAACAGGGGCAGCAAAAAGCGATAACCGGTGTTGAACGAGCTGAATAGCGCGGCTGCGCCATACAAGGCCGGGAACGCGCCGAGCGCCAGCCACCTTTCGACTTTCACCTTCCACTTGCCGCTCGCCGCGCTCCATCCCAAGCCGATTGCCAGCAAGATCAATGTGGGCAGCGGCGTCTTGAGCGCAAAGGCGATGGGGTAGTATGTCCACCAGCCGTGTTGACTGATCTGTCCCATCAAGAAGGCGGTCTGCCCCCCGGCTGACTTTTGTGTAAAATATCCCGTCAGGCTCTATGACGGCGATGGGCCCCTGGGCGGATACACTGGCATACTTGCCCGCGCGCTTTCATCGCTCGATGCACGACCTGCCGCAGATTGGATAGCGTGGAACCGACGGCAACGTGCTCGGCGGGGATATCACGCATCACGCGGTTGATGCGGCAATAGGGCGGGACGCGCGTCTTACATTCCGAGACCAGGTCCACTAACTCGTCATCGGTATAGGGGCGGTACTCGCCGCGTTCCCAGCGCCGGTAGAGTTCGGTGTCTGCGATCAGTGAGCACGGGTAGATTTTCAGCTCATCGGGGCGCAGCGCCGGGTCGTCCCACAAGCGAGAAAAATCCTCCAGGTCGGATTGGGGTGTTGCGCCGAGCAGGTTCGGCATCCAGTGCGCGTGGATCTTTAGCCCGGCCGCGCGCAAAAGCCGGAACGCCTGTCGCGTTTGCTCGACGGTGTGCCCGCGCTTGTTGCGAAGCAGGATGTCGTCGTCCAGGCTCTGCACGCCGATCTGGACTTTGGTCACGCCCAACCGCCGCAGCCGCGTCACTTCTGTGGCATCCACGTAATCGGGCCGCGTCTCGATCACCAGGCCCACATTCCGATGCAAGGCAGTCTCGTTGCGTCGTTGCGCTTCTTCGAGCGTCGCGGAATCCTCGCCGTTCATCGCGTCCAGGCAACGTCGGATGAACCACTCCTGGTAATCCGGCGGATAGTATGACCACGTCCCACCCAGAATGAGGAGTTCCACCTTGTCCGTGCTGTGGCCAATGTTCTCCATCGCGCGGATGCGGAGTTCGGTCTGCAAGAACGGATCGAATTGGAGTTGGCCCGCGCGGAGCGCGCCAGGTTCGTCGGGAATGTAAGACTTGGGCATCCCGGCAAATTCGGGACAGAAAATGCACTCGCCGGGGCAGGGGAAGGGCTTGGTCATCACAGTGACCGGCGCGACGCCGGACAGGGTGCGGACAGGCTTGGTGCGCAGGCGGGCGAGCGTCTGGCGCGAGTGTGGCACCACACCGCGCGCAACCAGTTCGCGGTAGGCATGCACGAGTTGATCTTTGGCGAGCGGCCCATTGCCCCCGCGCGCGAGGCGATAGAGCAGCCGGGTGATTTCTCCCGGCGCAAGGCGCTCCGCCGCCGCGATCTGCTCGATGAACGAAACCAGATCGGCCTCGTAGCGTTCCACGTCAATGGATTCGCCGTGCGCCGCCAGCCACTTGGCCCGCCGCTCGGCGAGTTCCTGTTCGCTTGCCATTACGACACCGTGTTATAATCTGATGTGTGATACGTGATACGTGATGCGTGATGGTCACGTATCACACATCACGGGGCCAAAGTCACTATGAAACCCGAATTGGCAGAACGACTCTACCAAATCAATCGCACATTCTATTCCACGTTCGCCGCATCGTTTTCGGAAACGCGCGAGTCGGCGCGGGAATTGCAAATCATTTTACCCTACATTGCCGACGGCGCAAGGGTGCTCGACCTGGGCTGCGGCAACGGGCGCGTGGCGGCGATGCTGGCGCGTCATCGGCGCGGTGTGGCGTATGTTGGCGTAGACTCGTCGGCGGAACTCGTTGCAAGATGCAGGATGCAAGACGCGCAAAGCGCGGGACGCAAGGTGCAAGAGGCCGAGTTCTTGGTAGCGGACATTGTTGAGCCAGACTGGATACACAAGTTGACCTGGGCATCCTTTGACTGCGTACTGTTGCTGGCGGTGCTGCATCACATTCCGGGCAACGATGTGCGGGCGCGCATCCTGCGCCAGGCGCGCGAGCTGCTCGCGCCGCGAGGTCGCATCGTCGTTTCGACGTGGCAGTTCATGGATAACGAGCGGATGCGCAAAAAGATTGTGCCGTGGAGCATTGTGGGGATTGACGAGCGCGAGCTTGAGCCAGGCGATGCGTTGTTGAATTGGAAACGTGATGGCGAGGGATTGCGATATTGTCGCTGGATCGGCGAGGACGAGATGCGCGCGTTGGCGGCGCAGGCTGGGTTGAGCGTTGTGGAGACGTTCCGTGCAGGTGGAAGGGAGGGAAACCTCAGTTTGTATGGGGTCTTGACCAAAGCATAGTTTGGAAGTTAACCGTACTGTGCTATACTGTGGCTTGGCAGCGAGTTGCCCGACCGGCAATACACTTGCCATTCTACCTCACATAGACGGCTTCCGCAGCAAGTGGATTTTCTGGAGGTCAACATGGCCGATGAAGCAAAAAAACCGATGCCCAAGCACCTAGCCGAATTACACCAAAGGCTAACCATCTGCTTCAATGAGAAAGAGTTGTATGATTTGTGCTTTGACATGGGTGTGGATTACGAGGGCCTGCCCGGAAAGGGAAAAGCCGGCAAAGCCAGGGAGTTCGTCGCATACCTTGACCGCCGTGGCAGTATCGCTGAACTTTTAAGGAGATGTTCTGAACGGCGTCCGGATGTTTCTTGGGCAAGTGCTCTTGAAGTAGTTGGAAATTCTCTTACGCTTGCTCAACCGGGGACGCCAAAGTCCTCTTTACCACAGAAGGGCGAGCTATATGTTGGCAGGTCAGGTTGTTCAGTTGGCATGACGATTCTCCTGATAGCCTTGTTTGTAACACTGGTAGGCTTGTCCCTCGCGGTTATGCTAGGTCATTTACCTCTAGTTTTTCCTGCTACCCTGCCCGAGCCTAGCCGTGTAGCAAAGAGTTCTTACGAAACAGAAACTGCAGTTGCGGCAATGTGGACGCGGACACCTACGCCGTTGCCATCAGATACGCCAACGTCCATGCCAAACACTTTTACGCCTAACCCAACACGGCTCTCGACTGCGACGCGGATGGCGCTCACGCCTATACAGCCCGGTCAAACGCCTATTCCGACGCGGGTCGCCACGCCGACCGCAGCCAACGAAGCCCTGACGATGACGCTGCAATCGCCTTCTCTCGGCGCACTCAAGTCTTCGACCATCACGTTCAAATGGACCGGGAGGGCACTGCAGCCCGGCGAGACATTCGTCGTCCAGGTCATTCCCAAGCAAGCTGAAAAGAAGGGCACGTGCATGGTCGAGAATGACTATGGCCCCAACGGTTATCAATACAGCCCACCGCTGACGGGTCACGAATGGACGACGGACATTGCGGCTGTGTCGCCTGGAAAATACAGAGCCTGTGCGGGCCGGATCGAGTGGCGCGTCCATATCAGGGACTCGGCCGGCAACATCATCCAGTCCACGCCGCGAGCGTGGTTCGAGTGGAACCCGCCGTGATAGCGGCCCGCGAAATCCCCCGCTGCTTTCGTCGTTTCTTCAATGGATTCGGCCCTCACTCACGTACCTTCTCCGTCATCTTGGTTGTAGCATCCATGACCGCAGATGTCTAGCGATTTCCGCGTAGCACCTCGAACATCGGATACACCCCCAGTACACGCCCCTCGCGGTCCAACTGCAGCCAGTTGGTGTGTCCCCATTCCTTGGGATCGCCGTCCAGCGCAAAGGGCGTGATGGCGATCACGCGCGCGTCGGTCTGCCAGGGAGTCCACCCGCTCGCCGGCCACTGCGGATAGTGCCCTCGGTTGCCGTTGAACGCCAGGTCTATGAACTGCCAACCAGCAGGAGCATCATGCACGCAACCGTCCGCAGAGCACGTTTACCCATTGATGATTCTCTGCGACATCAAACAAAAATAGCGATGAATTCACCGCTGTTTTTGTCACACGCAGCACTTCTATCTTCAGTGGACATCCAAAAAAAGTCAGTGCGACGGGGCCAGTTCAAGTAGCTTTTGCTGCAGCCAGAGATTGATCAACGTTTCAACACCGATGCCGCGCTTGTGCGCCAGCTTTTCAACGGCGGACAGCAAATCCGGATCAACGGGCACGGCGCAGGAGATATGAAACTCGACATCAGGCGCGTCGGTATCGAACTCGGTAAAGTCGTGACTGTCCCAGAACTCGCCCATCCCTTCAAGACTGTTTGACTTGGAGATACTGCTCACTCTATTTTCGTCCATATTGTTTTCTCTCACTGGTGGTCATATCCCGCGCGCTGATAATGATGGCTGTTGCGGTATCAGGCTTGTAAACGAAGAATACCGCCAAATACCGTCCGCCAAAGGTCTGCCCAAAGGCCGCATAGACATCCTCACCTGGCGTATGACCTTTCTCGCCGAACCGAATCCGAGGGTGGTTCAACAAGACCTGGCGAGCTTCCGCTGCCGTCACATGATGCTTGGATTCGAGTTTGTCTTCAACGTTGGCTGGACAGACGATAGTGTCAATGTTCACGTCACAGATTATAGCGGTTCTGTGTACCAACGTCAACTGGTTCATGGGCCAAGTGGAAGCAGGTCGCTATCCTTACAGAGACATATTGGGAATAAAAACAGCGGGGCGCGCCCCGTTGCTTTCGTCTTGGATCCCGCCAAGCGGTCATTTCTTTAGCGGATTCGGCCCCAATGCTCGCACGCGCTCCGTCATCTCTAAAGCTCTGTCCGCAAATTCTTGCCCCTGCCCGCCGCTCATGAAAAAGATGTCCAGCCGATCTTGTTCCAGCCCGACGCTCTTGAGAATCTGCTTGGCTTTTTGGACGCGGCGCAGCCCGCGCTCGTTTCCCCGCACGTGATGGCAGTTGCCGATGGGACAGGTAAGGATGTACACGCCGTCCGCGCCTTCCTCGAACACCTTGAGGATGTAGCGGATGTCGGTCTTGCCGGTGCAGGGCAGCCTCACCAGCTTGACGTTGGCCGGATACTGGATACGCTGAGTGCCGGCCGTGTCCGCCGACATGTAGGCGCAATAGTTGCATAAAAACGCGGTGATTTCGGGTTCAAACCCGTTTGACGATTGTCCGTTGTCGCTCACACAAAACCTCCACGCCCCGCCGGGGTGTCTCTAGACTTTTCACTCGACGCAGGTTACTTCCGGCAGCCATGCGCCAAGCAGCCCCGGCACGCCGAGCATTTGCTCGTCCCGATAGTTGACCAGTTGAATCGCCGTGGCGGGACATTCGCCGGTGCAGGTGCCGCAGCCCTGGCACAACGCCGGGTCAATCCACGCTGCGCCCACGAGGCCCCCCACGCCGAGCCGGGTTGAATCCACGTGCGAGATTTCGAAAGATTTCTACTGGACTTCGCGCGCTACTGCAAAGACAAGCAAAAGCAAGCCGGCGGCCCAATAAGCCGCGTCTTCAACCGTGGGTCTCCATTTCCTTCCGGCGAGATGGGGCGCTGCCCACAGCCCTTGTTGCTCTCATAGCGTCCACTCTCGCGACGCCTCGTAGCAGAAGGTGTAAGCCAGTAATTCGCTAAAGCCTGTTCGCGTCCAAAGCACGGCGAGAGAAAAAGGAACGGGGGCGCCGGCAAACACGAAGGAATTGGTGCCCAACAATAGCCCATAGATCACCCAGAACACCGGAAGGACATACAAGCCACCGGCGTGTTTGCCGACCCTGAAAAGATTCATGAACTGGACACTGAGAAATCCCAATAGAAAGTTTGCAAGAAACACTTTTCCAAACGTAAACTCGCCCACGACCGTTGAAAAGCGATTGGAGAAAAACGGGCGGAGCACTCCTGGGGGTAGAAAGGTCGCGCTCAGATACCAGGCGCTAAACATCAGAACGATTAGCGTCAGGACCAGCCTGAGAAAAGACAGCAACCGACTCATCGGCATCGCTCACACGGTCGCTATGTTGCCTGATTGCAGGCAACCCCATGGATGGCGCAAACGCTGTAGCATCCCCACACGCCCCAAGCCGCGCGCGAAATGTAGCCAACGTCCAACTGTGCCACGCCGAAGGCGAGTCGCGGAAGCCTGTCCTGAGCATAGCGAAGGATGGCGTGGCCGGCGTGCGTGTGTTCCCCGTTCGTGCAGTGTATTCTTTCGGCCCTTTCAAAGTGCGCGATACACTTCGCGGCGATGTCGCACGTAAAGTATCATTATTTCTTTTGCTTGTGTATCAGCTTCATAGACGATGCGATAATCGCCCACGCGAATCCGATATAATCGTTCAGCACCTTCTAGTTTCTCTACGCCGTGAGGCAAAGACTCATCCCTCAATTTCTCGATGCGTTTCATTACGCGCTCAACCACCGACTTGGGCAAGCGACGGAAATCCCTATGTACAGACGGCTTGAAGTCAATGTTATAGGATGCCATCTTTCTTCAACCGCCGTTTCATATCTTCAAAACTAATCGGTTTCTCGTCTTGGCGTTCGGCTACGATAGCCAGGTCGTGCAGGTCTTCCATCAGCCGCTTATACCGTTCGAGCGAAAGGATCACGCTCAACTTTTTTCCTTTTGTATCAACCACGTACTGTTCTTGCGCCATTTTCGTTTACTCCTTTCTGATATTCAATCATGTGATCCTATGGCACGCAGCCTTCACAAGACGGGCATGACGGGGAACGCCGTAGCACGCCGACCACGTCCGAAGGCGCCCCGCGAAATGACAACAACTTCCAACCGTGCCAACCACCTATGCCAAAAAGCCGCGTACGTGGCGTGGTCGGCGTGCATGTGTTTGCCGTTCGTGTGTCTGGGGTTCGTGTCTTGTGCTTACGATTTTGAATCTTCATACAACGCATTGTACACGACTCTTGCCTTTTCGAGCAGTTGTAAAACGGTGGGGAATATGCCACCGATTGCAATCCTCTTTTCAACGTAGACAGCATTACGGAGATTCTGTCTGGACTTGGCAAATTCCGCAAGCGCCTCAACTACATGTTCGCTAGAAGCGCTATCCAAAACCCTAGGATACAAAACCTCACAAATCTGGTCGAGATCCCATCTGACCTCTTCGTAAAACTCCACCGTCTGTTCTGAGAAGCCACTGTAGGTCTGCGCGTTTGGGAGCCGACTAAGTTCAGAGATAAATGACTCCATTGCATCCATTGAGCGTGGGGCGAGATGATCGCGTCCCTCACCGATCAGGTTCATTAAGGAGTCTGGTTGGAATCCAAATGAGATTCCCGCCTCTTGGAAAATATCACATGCATGATTTGCTATTGAAGTGTACGTAAGCCCACGAACCTTTGCCCACTGCTCTTTTCTCTTCGCCTCAATGTATTTGTCCAGGATGAGCAACCCAATAACGAAACCGACAAAAATTCCTACGACGCCTGCCAGTAGATTCACAGCAAATCCTTTGGCGTCCATCCAAAGGCCAATTGCACTGGCTACTAAAACCAGTGCAAGACTTGCCATTATTGACCCCGTCCCGAACAGCTTGAGAACAGAGAGTCTCATATGAAGATCACCTGTCACCATTCAGCGACATGACGCCAAACTAGTATTTCACGACACAAACTGTCGTGAAGCATACCTGTTTGGAGTGGATTCCCGTCACTTTGCCGTCAATCCACCGCTGCCCTGGCCGCCCGCAGGTTCGACTCCGGCGTGGTGACGAGTGTGACGCAGCCCGTGCCGATGATGAGCCGCCGCCCGCCGGTCTGCGCGACTGCGTCGGCGATCTCGCGCCGCACGTCGTCGGGCGTGCCGCGCAGCATGGTGGAGTCACGGCCCAGCCCACCGCACACCGCGCCCTTGACCTTGGGCAACGCATCCCGCAGGGTAGGGGGCGTGTCGCGGTCGTGCCAATTCCAGACTTGCACGGGATAGTCTGCTACCAAGTCAAACATCACGTCGTTGCCGTGCAGGTGCAGCACATTCAGCCACAGCCCTTTCGCCGCCTCCAACACGCGCAGGTCATACGCCTTGCCGAACTCGGCGTACTCGGCGGGACTCGTCACGGCGCAACTTGCGTGTTGAATGGCATAAAACAATCCTGCGATGCCGGTCTTGCGAGCTTCTTCGATGAAGCGGATCGTCGCCTGCGTGATTTTTTCCAGCCCGGCCTTGAGCGAGGCAGGTTGCTCACGCATGTGAACAAAGGCGCGGTTGCCGGCCAGGTGCTTGGCCTGGCCCAGCGGCGTAAAGATCGTTTGGATGAAGGGTACATCGTCGCCCAGGTCGCTGTGGATCAGGTCAAGGCATTTGAGTTGCGCGCCCAAGAAACCGGCGCGCGGGTCGAGGTCGGGGAGACGCTTCCAATCGTCGGGCGACTGGACGGGATAGTGCGTATAGATGCGCGTGCCCTCTTCATTGCCACGCCACTCGTCGCGCACACCCCAATCGGCCACGCTAAAGCTGGAAGCGGGTGTGACCTTGACAAAGTCAAAATCATAGCGGCGCTGAAAGCCGACGGCAGATGCGGCCAGGTCTTGTGGCCGGTGATCATCGCCGGGAAAGTGACGCCACAGGGCGACCGGCACACGGTCGGTCGCCTCGCCGCGCCTCGCCGCTTCGAGTCGCTCACGTTTGGTCAGTGTGCTCATTCTTCTAATCCCTTTAACGCCGAACGAGTCATACGCCGCATCATGGTCGCTTTGGCGACGTCATTGCTCGCCTCGGCTAACGCCAATGCTCTTTCGAACGCTTGCCGGGCGCGTGCCTTGTCGCCTTTTGCTCTGGCCGCCACGCCCAGTCCGTACTGTGCGTCAATGGATTGGCTGTCCAGTGACGCAGCTTGCTCGAATACCTCCGTCGCCTGGTCAAACTCATGCCGGCTAAAGTGGCTCCACCCCTTGTCCACAAAAGCCACCGGGCTAGTGGGGTGCGCGGCAATCTCTTGTTGATGCGCTGCGAAAAAATCGGTGGGCGCTTCTTCGATCTGTTTCTTGGTCATCTTAGCCTCCATTGGTCGGATCAGATTCACAATAGCTAGATTCTACTCCGAATCCAGCGACAAATCAAACCCTGAAGCCACCGGCTTGATGGCACGGGGCACAGTTCAAGGCGTGCTCTTGGACGTCACCTGTACCTCGCCGATCCACACTCGATCCGCCCTACCACCTCCGACAGATGTGACCGGCAAGGTTAAATTTGTCGGCCAACCAGGTCGCGTCGTCTACCGGACTAGACTATTTGACCACCTGCACTGGCGTCAATTCCACCGAATCTCCGCCGGCAACCGGCGCGCGAACTGATGTCACCGGCGAATACAGCCCGATCCGGACGCGATACGCGCCGGCCTGTGCATCGCCGGGCAACGCCACGCGATGTGTCTGCACAAACTCGTCGCCGACGTGCAGCGTCTCCGGCGCAACATCCAACCGGTCCTCTTGCGAGATCAATTTGCCATCCAGCCCCAACAAATGCGTAAACATCACCAGCGGCGAATCGTCTGCCCGCGTTACGCGCCAATACGTCAGCACGCGGATGGAATCTCCAGGCCGAGCCTCTGTCGGGCGGACTTGATAACCGATCAATACCCACCGCGCCCCGAAATCATAAGCGCGCGTTCCGCCGGCGGTGGCCTGCGCGTGAAGCGCGGACGCATCACGTATCTCATAGGCAATAAAAAGCGGACGGCCATCGGCCAATCTGACCTCCCGCGTCAATGTAGTTGAACCCCAAAACATTTCACGAGTGACTTGATTGAATGTCACCGGGTTCGGATCACGGAATGGAACCCAATATGTCATCGGCCCCGACGGATTCCATACCAGCGCGCGCGCCGGGTTGAACCAGCGCGCATCGGTTCGGCGCGAGGTCAACGAGAGGCCCACTTTCATCCACGGGTTGTAGTAATCCACCGCCGTACCGGCAAAAGCCATGTCGCGCAACTCGGGATGAGCGTCGGCGTAGCGGCCCATCGCGGTCACCGTCGCCTGATGTTCCCAGCGCACCGGGTCGGCTCTATTCCACACGCCAAAATAATCGCGCACGGTCAGCCCCGCGTTTAGAGCGACTAGGACCGCGATTACGATCACGGAGACTGCCGACTCGAGTCGGCCATCACGCGCGACAAAGCCTGGCGGTCCACTGTGGCTCCGCTGGAGCCACAGACGCGGGCGAACCGACACGATGAAAGAGACAAGCGCATCCACTCCCAGGCCGACCAGCAAGTACGCTGCCGGCTGCGCCAAGATCGCATGACTGGTGCTGGCGGGCGGCCAGCTGAGCAGTATCGGCGCCAGCCCAGCTCCAAGCCAAAGCAACACCGAGGCTGTGCGGCTCTCACGCCAGCGTTTCAACGCGATGAGGATTCCTGACAAAAACACGCACACTGTAAGTGGGTCAAAGATAGGGCGGCCGGGAACATTGTACAGCCACTCCGAGCCGCCACGAAACGCAAACATACCGATAGCGGCTAAAGCGTAATTGCCTAACGGCGCAAGGTTGCCTTGGCGCAGCGCATCGAGTGGGCCGGACACTTGTTCGACACGATTCTCTGCTTGTGGATGTGCGATGAGATAGCTGACCAGTGGCGCGGCGATCAGGCCGGCCACGACGACGAGCAAGACGAAAGTCCATGCCTGCCGTCGCAGTTGTGCATGATGGAACACCGCGAGATAGATCAGGTACCCCGACATCCACAGTGGCAACATCCGCGCCGCTGGATAAGTGTAAATAGCCGATCCCAACAAGATGCCTGCCACACAAGCGCCTCCCCACCCTCTACTCTTTTCCCGTGGCACACAGGAAGGAAAAGTCTGCCACACTATCCAGACCGCCACGGCCACAATGGCAGGCAGCGCCATCAGCCGCAGCCCCAGTCGCGAGTAAAAAATCGGCCAGAACGACACAGCGCATAAAGCCGCAGCCGCGAGTCCCGCGCGACGACTCCATGCGCGCCGCCCCAGCGCGTATAGGACTGCCACCTCGACCAGCCCGAAGGCGACCGAGGGGAAACGCAGTGCCAGGTCATTCCATCCGAACGCGGTCAACGTCGCCGCTTGCAGGTATTGGTTGAGAGGCTCTTCGCCAAAGTTTTCGGGAAAGTAGAGGGGGCGCTCGCCGCTCATGACGCGGCGAGCCATCAGCGCATCGTAGGCTTCATCGAAGCGCGGGCCGGGCGGCGCATCGCGCAACGCGACGATGCGCATCGCGGCGGCAATGAGCATCACGGCCGCCATAATCAGGATGTAGGAGCGAGGCTGGCCCTCGCCTCGTGACCACGCTGCGTTCATGCGATATGAGACCGTTCCGGGGCGCGGGCTAACATCCATCGTCATGCGTTATCCTCTTGCGCCCAGTCATCACGTCACTGCTTGCGCCGAACTTGCACTCGCACTGGCAGCACGATGCTGTCGCCGGCCGGGTTGCCACCAGCGTCAAACACCGGCGCTCGAACGCCGTCGTTCAGCGTGTATAGGCCGACCCGGATCTCGTATTCACCCGGTGGGGCATCGGCTCGGACGCGCACGACGCTTTCGGGCGTGGCGTAATCGTCCCAGACGTATTTGTCGAGCGGCCAGAGCGTCGTGGGAAAATCGCCGGGATTGAGCTTGTCGCGCAGCGGCTGGCCCCACAACGTGTCGCGTGGATTGACCAGGTGCACGAACACTTGATAGTTCACGGGCACGGGTGCGGTCGCCTTCCAGTAGAGCGTGAGCGGGAATGTGCCGCCCGCCCGTACTTGCAGTTGGGGCAAGTCGAAACCCAACAGTGCGATGACGTGTGCCAGGTCGGAAGGAGTTGTCCGGGGGGCAATCTTGTATTGCGCCACGAGCGCCTCTCCCGGCGGCGAAGTGACACGGAAGCATGTCTCGCACCGATCCACAACCCCGACCTTGACCAGCGCAAACACGGCAATCACGCCAAGTGGTATCCACGATGCCCTATCCGCTGCCCATCCTTTGCGATTAGAGATTCGATCTGCCTCCTGCTGCGTGCATCCTGCATCTTGCGTCCCGTGCTTTGCGCGTCTTGCATCCTGCGACCTGTTACTTGCGACTTGCCTGACCATGAGCCACGCCAGAACCAGCAATGTCACTACACTAGTCACTGCGCCCACTGTTCGTGGCAGGGTTGACCCAAACTCGACGCGCACCTCGTGCGTACCGGCGGGGACGGGAAACTCGATCAAGCCCTGCGGGTCGCTCGGCGTAATGGGCACAGGTTGATCGTCCACCGCTGCGCGCCAACCCGGAAAATCGAACGTCAGCACGCGCGCGACGAACGGCTGCGGACTCGTCACGGTGAAGCAGTCGCGCGTTGGGCCGTGCTCGACGACGGCGGCGCTGGCGCTCTGTGGCAGTGTCGTGTGGTCGAACTTGTCTACTTGGCCGCGCTCGTACGAGGCGATGAGATCGGCATTGGCGGGCGGCTCCGACTTTACCGTGGACGGGATAAAGTCGCCGGTCGAGGTTGTGCCGAGCCAGCGCCCCTCCTGCTCCACGCCGATGATGCCGCGCGGCGATGTCGGCCACGGGTCGGCGCTCCACGCGGGTGGATACATCGTCGGCAGCGCCAGAATCAAAATCGCCAGCAGCGCCGTTACGGTGATGCCTTCTTTCGCCCATTTGAAGTTAGGTAGCAGGTATTGGGTATTGGCCCCCGCGCACACTGCTAATGTTGCCGCGGCAGGCCCCAACAATCGCCAGGGAAATTGGATGAATGGCATCAGCGGCACGTGTTCCCAGATGAAAGCGGAGGGTGAGAGCATCAAGAAAATCAAAGCCGCCGAACAGAGAACAAAGAACAACAAGAGCCGCGCCTGAGGCTCACGCCGGAAACGAATGACGAGGGGAATAGCCAACAGCGCCAGGAGCCACTGCGCCAGTCCCAAATTGCGAATATACTTTGGGGCCGTCGCGCCCAGGTCGAGCGCGGGCGAGGCCGCGAACAGATCGCGCCAGGCGACAAAGTGGTTGTGAAAGTCAAACTGCCCCGGCCCGACGACATTGAGATGCACGGCGTTGCGTTCCAGCACAAAAGGCAGCCAGTAAATTGCCGAGAGGCCCAGGACAAATGTCAAATGACGAATGACGAGCGACGAACCCCCTAAAGAGGGAGATTGACGAAGGGTGGTTTTGCGTGACCAATTGGCAGAGAGTTGCCAGAGCATCCAAGCGACGAGGATGACGCTAATGACAAGCGCCATCAGAGCATGGGTCAGGATGAGCGCGGCCCACAGCGCCACCCCGATTGCAGATTTTAGATTGCCAAAAGCTCGCCACACTCTTTTGGGCGTTGCAGATTGGCGTTCTCCAATCTCTAATCTCCAATATCCACGCGGAGCGTCCAATATCCACAGAAGCCATGGGAACAACGCCAACGCAAAGAACTCGGCCAAGTCGCCGCGCGTGTGCGGATCAATGAATAGCAGGTACGGCGAAAAGACATACGCGGCAGCGGCGACGACGCCCGCGCGCTCGCCCCAGTTGGCGCGCACAAAGACATACATCCCCGCTGCCGCGCCGAGCAGGCCCAGGATGAACACGGCTTTGACGGCAGTCACAATATCCAGCCCCACCAGCGCGATGAGGTTGGCGAGGTAATACGTCAGCGGGGAATAGTAATTAAAGATGGGATAACCATAGCCAAGCCACAGGTCGGGCGCCCAGCGGACATAGCCCGCGCCTCCACGCAACGCCTCGCCGAGCTGCGCCGCGCGAAAAACGTGCAGCTCGGCGTCCGTGTTGCGCGGCAAGCCGGGACGCGCCAGGAACGGCCAAGCAGCCAGCGCGGTGAGCGCAAGGACAATGGTGATACCGAAGACGATGTTCCAATGGTAGCGGTTCACGTCGGTGTCTTGTTCTCACCACCAAGACGCAAAGAGCGCAAAGAATAAGAGATACAACTTGGCGCCCCTCGTATCTTAGCGGTTCGATTAACGGGACGACGACTTGCGTTTGGCCGGTGGTTTGCGCACGGTGGTTCGGCGCGTCTTGGGCTTTTGCAGCACCGTGATTTTTTCTTCGAGCGATTCCGTCCGCGCCGCAAGCTGGTGCAGGCTGCGCTCGATGCGCTCCACGCGCGCTTCAAGCGTTGACGATGGCGCAGGAACCGCCGCAGCCGATGTAGCTTCCGTAATCGGTTGAGCCGCCACAGGTTGCACGGCGCGTGCGACGGGCGCAACAGGCTGAGCCGGCGCTTTCAATGCCGCGATGGCACGCTCGATCTGATCCAGCCGCTCACTCGTCCGCGCGCGCAGATCGGCGGACTCGGCCAGCAGTTGCTCGACGCGCGCCTGCGAAAGCCACGCCTCGGTGGCCGCCGCATGGTCTGCGGCGCTATCCGGCTCGCCGATGGGCAGGAACGTGCCGTCCTCGCGCCGCCCCACTGCCACGACGCGCACGATGGCATCGCGGTTCAGCGCGCCGTAAATGTGCGGGAACAGAATCCCGCCCGAGTTTTCGTAATTGACCGGCGCTGTGACCTTGCGCTCGTCAATCATCAGCAGCAGGAACTCGCCCGGCACGCGACGGTAGATCGTGTCCGCTACCAGCAGCAGGCGCTCTTCGCCTGTGGTGCAGTGAATGAACCCATCGCGGTCAAACTCGCGCGGGCGATAGGGTTGATCAGCCGGCAAGCTGTTATAATAATCGGCTGGTGTCAGGTGGTAGATGATCTTGAGTTCCATCGGTTTCTCCTCTCAGGTATTGCGGATTCGCCAATTCCTAATCCCCAATCCCCAATGCCTTGTCAAAAAACGCAATCACTCGCCTCTCATACTCTTGCGGCGCGACGCCGATGTACTCACCGTGACCCGCGCCGGGGACAATCCACAGTTCCTTGGGCTGCTCCGCAGTATTATACAACAGTTCCGCCCCGCCCCGCTCGGCTTCGTGTTCGCCATAGATCAGCAGCAGCGGACGCGGGCCGATGCGGCTGATGTCCGTCACCGGGCTGACCTGCGTCGGATCCACGCCGGTATCGAGCCGGTAGAACGTCACGACTTGCCATTCGACCAACCGGCGCACCAGGGGGGCCTCGCCGCCGTGAACGATGTGCTGCGCCAAGTTGTGAAAGCCACCTTCGGCGACGACCGCGCGGATGCGCTCGTCGCGCGCTGCGCCGCGAATGACGATCACGCCGCCTTCCGAAAAGCCCAACGCGCCGATGCGCGTTTTTGCATCCCGACGGCTGAGATACTCGACGGCGCCGAGCAATTCATTCGTTTCCACATAGCCGAGCGAATTGTGCGCGCCAGGCACATTGCACTGGCGCGAGTCGTACATCAGCAAGCCATAACCGTGACGGGCCAGGATGGCGGCATCATCAAACATCCCGTCGCGTGCGCCGCCCAAGCCCGGCACGAGCACAACCACTGCGCCATTAGACGACGGGACGTACCAGCCGTGCGCCGTCACGCCATCCGGCGTCTGAAACGTCACCTCCTCAAACTGTGTGATGCCGATGTCAACCGGTGTGCGGCTGGCGCGGCTGCAAGGCGTGCGCGTGAACATGCCGGTGTAGAGATAACTGATGCCGGTCAACACGAGCAACGGGATCAGAGCCAGCATCACCGCTGCAAAGATCGCCAAGTTCAGCCAATAGCGCGCGCTGCGTTTCATCGTCATCCATTTTACTCTATCCGCGCCAAATAAAAAAGGACAGGAGACTGACGGTTCCCATCCTTTTAGGTCTTTAGGCGCGAGAGTCGAACCGCACGCTGGCGTTTGATCCGACTAGGCTGCTTGCTCTTTCGACTCAAGCCCCATCTCCTGGCGCAATTCTCGCACGGTTTGAGGCGCGAGCTTTCGGCCAAGAGCGCGATTCAGCGCCGTCAAAAGACGCTGGGCGTTCTTGGGCGACCTGAGCAGGTACGCTGTTTCCATCAAGCTCTCAAGCTCCGATGCAGCCACCAACGCGACACCCTCGGAACCGCGCCGGTTGATAATGACGATCTCGCGGTTTTCCGTGACTTGATCCAGGATGGCTTTGAGATTCGTGCGCGCATTCGGATAGGTTGTTTGGCTAAACATGATAAACCTCACTTGTCAAGACGAGATTACCCATACTCGACACCAGCCGGTATACAATGCGCTTGGACATCACTATTGTATGCTGTTCCAATACTCCCGTTTTAGTTCTTTAGATTCTGCCAGCATCCGTCGGAAAATCTCGGCCTGGTCGAGGGCGTCACGCAGGGCATGATGGGTGAGCTGCCTCTCGCCAAAGTAACGGCGTGTGACATTCCTCATGCTGGTCTCGTGCCAGCAGGCGCCGGTCATGCCCATGTAGAAGGCTTTGACATCCAGGGCATTGTGCCCGAAGGGGTTGCTCCCCAGATAGCGGTGAAAATAATCGTTGACAAACATCCAGTCGAAAGGGGCATTGAAGGCAACGAAAACTGGCTTGTAGTCTGGTGACGAAACCTCCGCCAACCAGGCTCCAAATCGGGACATGGCTTCCTCCGGCGGCGATCCATGCTCTTTGAGTTTCGCCAGGGACAGACCGCTGACCCGCATTGCCTCCGGCTGAAAATTTTCGTTGACTGGTTGCAGTTCTGATGAACCATTGGAGCATGATCTGGCTGGCGTAATCATTCTCTTTGAGCGCCAGCGCATAGAGCGCGTGGATGAGGCCCGTCACCTTTTGCTCGTGCTCGAGCACTTGCTGGAAGGCGTCCAGGGACGACTTCCACTCGGCCGGCGGCTGCGCAATCGCTTGCAACTTGACCGCGCCGCCGCGCTCGTGGACATAGTCATAGAACTTGAGCGCGTGTCCTTGCTCTTCTTCGAACTGGACGCGCAACCACTTGGCAAAGCCCGGAAGGTTGCGCCCCTCAAAGTACGCCGACATGGAAAGGTACAGGTAGGCTGAATACAACTCGTTGTTGATTTGTTCGTTGATGGCATCTTGCATAGTTTGGCTGATCATGTGGGTTTCCTCCTTTTTTGTGATTGTCTCAGCTTTAGATGCTGGACGTGGCTGATCGGTTGCATTATACCTGAAAACAGCGTAAATGTCTCAGAACCCTGTCATCTTGTCCGTCCACCTTGGCAAGGCTCTCCCGCGATCTGACTTGAAAATGTAGGGCAAGTTGGCAACTTGCCCTACGCACGCCAGGTTTTCATGCCTGGCGGTGAAAGCAATTCATGGGGACTATTGAGATGATATGAGCCTGCACAGTTCTTCGATGTCGAGATTTCCGCCGCTGACGATGGCGACAGTGGGGATCGCTGCATCAACCGACCGAGAACGCAGCGCAGCGATGCCCACCGCCCCCGATCCTTCCGCGATGAGGTGATGCGCCTCGACCAGCCAGGCGATGGCCGCGCGGATGTCCTCTTCTTCGACCAGCAAAACGTCGTCGGCCACTTGCGGGACGATGTCGAGCGTGAGCGCCCCCGGCTCGACCTCGCCCGATAGCCCCTCGGCCATCGTCGGCAACTGCGGCAGGCGTTCGCCTTTGAGGTGGTTGAACATCGCTGGCGTCGCGCGCGACGTGACGCCGATCACGCGGATCGCCGGGTTGGCGGCCTTGAGCGCCACGCCCACTCCGCTGATCAGCCCGCCGCCGCCCACCGGCACGAGCACCTGCGCCACGTCCGGCAAATCCTCAAGAATTTCGAGCGCCACCGTCCCTTGCCCCGCGATGACGAGCGGGTTGTTGTACCCCGAGATGAACACGCGCCCGGTCTCGCGCTCGATGCGCCGCGCTTTTGCCTCGGCCTCGTCGTAGGTCACGCCACACAATTCGATCTCGGCGCCATAGCAGCGCGTGGCTTGCACTTTGGTGCGCGGCGTCGTCTCCGGCATCACGATCAACGCGGACACGTTCGCCCGCGCGCAGCCGAATGCCACGCCCTGCGCGTGATTGCCCGCCGAGGCCGTCACCACGCCGCGCCGCTTTTCCTCGTCCGTCAACGCCAAGATGCGATTCAACGCGCCGCGCAACTTGAATGAGCCAGTGCGCTGCAAGTTCTCTAGCTTGAGGTACGCGCCCAGTTCACGCGAAAACTCTAGCGGCGTGTGCCGCACGAACGGCGCGATGCGGGAACGAGCGGCAAAGATAGCTTGCAGATTGACCACTCAGCTCTCCACCGAGCGCTTGGCCACCACCAGCGTCAAATCGTCGAACGGCGGCTCGTCGCCCACGAACTCGTTGATGGCGTCTTGAATGGCCGCGACAATGCCATCCGCCGTAAAGTGGCGGTGAGCGACGGCGGCCTGCTCCAGGCGCTCCAGCCCAAACTCGCGGCCCCGCGCGTCGAGCGCATCCGTCACACCGTCGGTATAGAGCACCAGCAAATCGCCGTCTTCCAGCTTGATTTGCAGATCGCGCATGACGACTTGCGGCATCACGCCCAACGCCATGCCGTGCGTGCGGAGACGCTCCACCTCGCCTGTCGCGCGAATCAGCAGCGGCGGATTGTGCCCGGCATTGGCATACATCACGCGGCCCACCGGCGAAAGATCGGCAAAGACCATGGTCACGAACAGGTCAGACCGAGCGTCGGACAGAATCATCTCATTGGTGCGTGTCAACGCCTCACCCGGCGTGCGATGGCCGGTCATGGATGCAGCGCGGGTGAGCGTCCGGCTCACCGCCATGAACAGCGCCGCCGGCACGCCCTTGTCGGCCACATCCGCGATGACCAGCCCCAGGTGCTCGCGCGGGAGCGGGATAAAGTCGTAAAAGTCGCCGCCCACCTGTCGCGCCGCGCGCCAAAACGCCGCCAGTTGCCAGCCCGGCGCTTCGGGACAGTCCGCTGGCAAAAAGCTCGTCTGGATATCGCGCGCCACTTTGAGTTCTTGTTCGAGCCTTTGGCGCGTGGACAACTCGGCCACGAGCCGCGTGTTTTCGATGGCGATGGCCGACTGGTGCGCGATGCCGGACAAGATGTTCATCACTCGCCCGGCCTGGCTCAATTCCTCGTGCATGCCCTCGACGACCATCATGCCCACGACCTGGCCCTTGGCGCGCAGCGGGAACGCGCGTGGCGATTGCAGCCCCAGCGTCGCCGAGACGTTGCTCGGGACATCCTGGCTCGTAATCACCGCGCCATTCGATTCGCTCGAAGGGTCCGGCTCCGGCCATGCAACGCCCGGCACGTGCAGTGAGTGAAACACACTCAGCCGGTCGCGCGGCAAGCCATAGGCCGCGCCCGCCACAAACGCGCGCCGCTCGCCATCCCACAAAAAGACCAGGCACGCCTCCACGCCCACCAGCAGCGGCGTCAACCGGACGACGGTGGTGAGAATTTCGAAAAGCTCCGTCTGGCTGCCCACCGCCTCGGCCACTTGCAGCAAAGCCATGTTCACCCAGGCTTCTTCGCGCTGCGCGGTTGCCAGTTGCGCACCCTCAATCGCGAGCGCCGCCTGGTTGGCGATGCCACTGATCATATCCACACGGCGCGAGCTGAGCGGGACGCCGTCTCGCGTGCCCACCAATAGCGCCCCGGCTACTTGCCCACGTGAAATGAGAGGCAGCGCCAGCATGCAGCCCTGGCCGAACACGGCTTGAGCTTCGCCCTCCAATGTGGCGATCCGAACAGGCTTTTGCGAGTCGCGCAATTCGTCCAACGGGTCCCAACGTCCCGGCGCGATGCGCAGACTGGCAAAGACCTGTGACCGCTCCCGATCCAGGCCAGACTCGTGCGACGCGCGAAAAACGTCTTGGGCAGCGTCCCACAAGAGCACGGCGCACCGATCCACTCCTGCGAGCAGCGGCGTGATGCGGACAACCGTCGAGAGCACTTGATCCACGTTGGCCGCGCGCGTCGTCGCTTCGGCCACCTGCAACAGCGCCGTGCTGACCCAGGCTTGCTCGCGTTCGGCCTCGTAGAGGCGCGCGTTGCTGATGGCGAGCGCCGCCTGCCCCGCCAGCGCGAGGACAACTCCGGCGTCGTCCTCTGTATAGGATTCGGGCTGGATTTGCTCAACCGATAAAAAGCCGATGAGTTCATCGCGCGCAATCAATGGCGCTCCCAGGCACGAATGGTCGGGCGGCAGGCCGATCAATTCATGGAACATGCCGGCGCCGTCGTTCTTGCCAAAGATGAGGGCGCCGCGTGTCTCTTGCAGCCGGAAAAAGCGGCCCCCTTCGCGAATCGGGATTTGCTTGCCGACCGCCTCGCACACCTTCGGCAACCCGCGCGCCGCGTGAACCGTCAGCGTGCCCAGGTCGTTCTTGAGCAACACGGCAACCGCGTCGAAAGACACCACGCGCGAGAAACTATCCAGAATGCAATCCAGCAGCGAGTCAAGGTCGAGCGTGCCGGCCAACATCACCGCGATGTCGCGCAGCGTGTCGGCCACCCGGCGGCGGTGACTCTCGGCCTCGTACAACTGCGCCTCGCGGATGGCCGTCGCCACCTGGTCGGCTAGCGTCTGCAGGATGAACACGTCGCTGGGGCCAAAAGTGTTCTTCTGGTCGCTCTGCACGTCGAGCACGCCCAGGATGAGGGGGCCGAACTTGAGCGGCACGGCCAATTCGCTGCGCGTTTCCGGCAGCACATCGAGGGAGACATACCGCGCATCGGCGGTGACGTCGTTGGCAAGCAGCGCCTCGCCGGATTGGAGGGCGTGGCCGACGATGCCTTCGCCAATGCGCGGCCCGCGCCCAATGAGGCCCGGGTGGGTGCCGGCGCGAAATTCGACGGTTTGGTTGCGCTCGTTGGGAATGCACACGCCGACATGGTAATAGCCAAACGAGTCATGTACCAACTCGACAACACGCACGAACAATTTTTCGATTTCCAGGATCGCGGCGATTTGACGGCTGACCTGTCCGACGAGGTCGAGTTGCTTGACGCGCATCCGCTCGCTTTCCAGCAAACGGGCGTTGGCGATGGCCGAGCCGGCCTGGCTGGCAATGATCGAAAGCAGCCGGACATGTTCGTCCGTAAACGTGTTGGGCTCGTAGCTCTGAATCGCAATCGCGCCGATCACATCGGCCCCAGCTTGCAGTGGGACGAACACCGCGCTGGACGGCGCGTCCGGGCTGATGTAGCGGGGGTGCGCGGGGAGCGAATCGGCCTCGGCGGCGAAATCGCGCACCAGGAGCGGCTGGCCGGTGCGGCGCATCCATCCCACAATGCCTTCACCTTCACTCAGATCAAAGGTCGCCGGCGGCTGGCGGACGCCGTTCACCTGCCAGAGTTCAATCGAATAGCAATCGTCCTCAAACAAACCCAGTTGAAAGGTGGAGGTGTCAACGATGGCGCTGGCCTGCTGGAAAATCAACTCGCACAGCCGGTCCACCTCCAACGTGGCGCTGGCGATGGCGCGACTGATTTCCGCCAGAGCGGAGAGTTCGGCCACGCGCTGCTCCAACGCGCGGCGCGAAGCCACGCGGCGGCGCAAAATGAACGCCACCGCCAACAGGGCCAGGCTGCCAATGAGGATGAGCAACACATTCGTTGAGGACATGGTGAATCTCAGAACTGCGCGGAGAACAGAGTAAAACGTGAAACGTAATACGGCCTGCTTCAGGCCGCAGCCCCATCGCTTCTCCGCCCGTCGGAACGGAGTGCGAACTCACAAGGCAACCGCGAACACGAATGAGCAGAGATTAGCGTGATGCGCGCAAGAGTTACACGATAGACGCCGACTGCGGAAAAGCGCCACGGGCTTGTTCACGCGTGGCATACACACCGAATACGGACAAGAACCCAACCATCTCTAGTATCTCCCGCACGCGAGCACTGAGTTGGCACAGATACACATCGCCGCCCCAAGAACGCGCCTGGCGGCGCGCCGCCAACAACGCCCGCAAGCCGCTGCTGGAGATGTAGCTCACGGCATTCATATCCACGATCAGGCGGTATTGCGCGTCGGCCAGCAAGTGCTGCAAAGCCTTTTCCAACACCAGGACCGTCTCGGCATCCAACCGTCCCTCCACCTCCACGCAGGTGACGCCGCCAGCCAAAGGTTCTTCGATCACTCGCACTTTGGCCTCCGCTTGACCATCGTCAGCACATTGCCTTCGCGCTCGTCAAAATGGAACGTCACCTCGTCCATCAACTTGCGCATAAAGTACAAGCCGAGGCCGCCTTCCGACAGATCCTCCAGAGCCGCGCCGATCGGCGGCTCTGGCACCGCCGTCGGGTCGAACGGCCGGCCGGTGTCGCGCACCGAAACCACCAGGTCGTCTTGATCTCGAATGCAGCAAGAAACCTGTATCTCGCCTTGTACGTCCGCGCCATAGGCATGCTCGATGACGTTGGAACACGCTTCGTCCACCGCCATCTGCACGCAAAAAGTTTCGTCCTCGTCCCAACCGGCCGCCTGCGCCGTGATCCGGACAAAGTCCGCAATCTGCGCCAGATATTCAAAACGTCCAGGAACGGTTAGACAATGTTCTTCCACTTGCCATGCCCAATCTGTAACCAATGGGAAGGTCTTGGTTAAAAGCCCGCGCGTCGGCAGACGTTCAGACGTCAATCCTTGCCACGAAACCTTTCGAGATCGTAGCTGCTCGCCCTGGCAAAGATTGTAATGGCACTCGCCACGCGTCTCCAGAAAACCTTCGCCAGGGTGAGCTGCTACCGGTTAGCAAAGAATGGGCAACGGTCCAAACGCTGACCCAGCCAGGCTCAGAAAGAGCCTACGGCTCCTACGATATCATCATAGGCTGTAAAGATCGCATTCAACCCCGCCAGCTCGAGCACCTCGCGCACCCGCGCTGAAGGTTGGGCCAGGCGTAAATCGCCGCCGCCGCTCTTGGCTGCTTTGAGCGCAGTGACGAGGCCGCGAAGGCCAGCGCTGCTCATATAGTCCACCCCTTTGAGATCCACGACGATCTGACAGCGGTTCGCCTGGATAAGAGATTGCAGCGCCTTTTCAAAGTCGGGGGCCGTCGCAGAATCAACCCGCCCGCTAACGGTAACGAGGCTGACTCGCTTCATGTCTTTGGTCGAAATTTCCATCGGTGACCTCCTGAGAATCTGATAGAGGAATTATACCATTATCAACGCGCCACGACAAAGTGAGACGCGGAGGCCGTTTTCACTTTGGGACAACCTCCACCCGCTCCGCGCTGCGTCCCAGCGAGTTCGAGCGGACACTTGCCGCGCAGTTGGGACTGCACCTCTGGGCCGAAGGGTGTGAAGCGACAGGTCAACTCGAACCGGTGTAGGTAGCACCGCGCCGTCTCGAGGGAATCAAAGCCCGCAAAGTTTGGGGAGTGCTGATCCAAGCGGTCCGCTTCGCGTGAGCCGTTCGGTCGCGTTGTTGGTCAGTGGAGTGTGGCCCGCCGCACATTCAAATCTTGTCCCCAGCGCGAAACGCTCTCCGCAGAACCGCGTGTGGGAAAAGACCTTGCCGCGGCGTGTTCCGACCAAGCCACATCAGCCCTGATCGGGAGATCAAATTGGCCGATGGCGGGGTATTGATGCGTGGGAGGCTGCAGCTTAGCCGTCACGCCATAAAGGTACTGCGTGCTTCGCGTGCGTGTTCTACCAATATTTGCGCCAATGGCACGGCTCGTTACGCCAACGTTGGCGTTGAGCGAATGATGCGCGAATTGACCCGGCGCGCTTCCGAGCGCAGCCCGCCGGTCGAGCAGTTCGCGGACGGGTTGGAGACGCTGGCCGATCTCTTTGAGAGATGATATACTGAACAGCAGACGGAGATAATCAAGATCACCTCTTGAACTAACAGCAGGGTAGGCTACCATGTCACAGACTGTAACGCTGACTTTGCCAGATAGACTCTATCAGCCAGTCCAACGCATCGCACGTGCGACTCGCCAACCGGTGGAGGCAGTGTTGCTTGCTGCGCTGCAGGCGTCTCTACCACCCTTGGACGGTTTATCGGCAGACCTGGCTCAAGAATTGGCTGGGATGGAATTGCTAGACAATGATGTGCTCCGGCAGATGCTGTTAGAGACCGTGCCGACCTACCAGCAGCAAGCGTTGGAAGAGTTGCTGCGGCGGAACCAAGCCGGCGAACTGACCCAAGCTGAACACGAGCAATTAACGTCTCTGCAACATGCAGCCGACCGCTTAATGCTGCGCAAAGCGCATGCGGCGGTCTTGTTGCGGTTCCGCGGACAACGTATCCCTGCGTTGGCTGAATTGCGCCAACTGACTATCACAACGCAATGACTCCTTCCGAGTCTTACATGCCAGCCTTGCTCAGAGAGCGCGTCGCGCAGCAGACCCGTCACCGTTGCGGCTATTGCCTGCGCACACTTGGCAGATTGTGTCCTTTGCAGTATGATTGCTGGAGTAGGAGTTATGGTGAGGAGTGAATGAATGGTAGAGACAACATTTGAAGTGCGTATTCCGGCCCCCCTACTTCGATTTGGCTTTGACCAAAACGAGATACAGCGCCGCATAACCGAGTGGTTGGTTTTATCGCTGTTTACCGAAGGACATATCTCTTCCGGCAAAGCGGCACGCTTGTTAAACATCAACCGTATTGAATTTTTGGCCTTGCTCCGTGCGCGTGGTATTGCGTACATCAACTATACTTCTGATGAGCTGGCCGAGGAATTTGCAGCAGTCGAAGCGTTAGAGGTTAAGACTGCCAAATGATCGTTGTCTGCAACACTACACCTCTCATCGGGTTAGCTTCAATTCAACGGTTTGACCTGCTCCGACAACTTTTTGGCGAACTTTACATTGCTCAGGCTGTATACGATGAAGCAGTAGTGGCTGGACGCGAGGCAGGTGGCGCTAAGCGCGAAGTATCCACAGCAACTTGGATAAAGACCGTTAGCGCCAAGGACCGCTTAGCCGTAGAAGTATTGCTGGATGAGTTGGATTTAGGTGAAGCCGAAACGATCGTGTTAGCACGTGAAATGGGCGCGGATTGGGTGTTGATGGACGAAAAGAAAGGGCGGCGTAAACTCACCCAATTGGGCTTGAAGAAAATCGGAACGGTAGGGATCTTGCTCAAGGCAAAACAAGTCGGACTTTTATCTCTCATTCGACCTGAACTGGAACAACTGCATCGGCAAGGATTCAGCCTCAGCCAGGCCGTTATTGACGCAGCTTTACAGCAAGCCAACGAGTAGCAAGTGGCCCCCGCGGCGCTCAAGATGAACAATCCAGAGATTGTCGTGGCCCGACGGTTGTGGGTCAGTGCCGGGTGGTGGCCGCCACAGGATTGACGATTGTGTTTTGAATGTGCCTCACCAGGACGCAGTGAAGGGAGGAAGCCATGTCTGCACGCACATTGAGCGCGGCGCTGGCTGTACTTGTGACTTTGGCCGCCTGCGGCCCTTCCGCCACCCCGTCATCCATCGCCGTTGTTGTCCCCACCGAGACTGCCACATACACACCGCAGCCTAGCCCTACGTTCCCGCCGCAGCCAAGCCACACATCCTCACCACAGTCAAGCCCTACGCCCCCGCCGACTGAAACGCCAAACGAGACGCCAACCCCTACAGTTGAGCCGTCTGCCACTCCAGTTTCTGCGGCCACTCGAGCGGCTGCTAGACCGACAATGACAGCCACGCCGGCAGTTCTACCAACTGCGCAAGCAACAGATGTCCTACCAACCCAAGCCCCTAAATCATCCGAATTACAACCAGGGCAATGTCTTACAATAAAAGCAGGAACTGTTTTAAGAACATCAACAGGAGAAAGTAAAACAGCGCCGGTAAATGTGAATATGACCTATAACGGAAAGAGAAACATAGATGGTATTGAATATTTGGTTTTTGCCAATAATGTGGGTGTTGAATTTTTAGCTAAAGCAGCCGGATTTAGCGGTGTACCAGCTGGGAAATGTGAAATTGCTGCTGCGCCGCCTTCAGCAGATAGCGGCAGTGGTTTTATTGAAAATAGGGTACATACTAAATATCAAAAAAATGGACCAGTAGCACTTGGTGCGTGGACTAATCAGTCTCCAGAGGGATTACTATTAAAAAATAGTGGTCTTTGTGATGGAAGCGTTACTTTAGTCGGTGAAATTTTTGGGGCAGTGCAATCCTGGGATGGCCAAACATTGATTTTAAACGATGGTTCGGTCCCGGGGGGTTTAAAGATAAGCGTTGGCAATGCTAAATATATGCCCTTTATACCTACAGGATCCTGGGAGGACAATAGTCGTGTTATTAAATTAAGAGCTTCTGATTTACAGCCAGGAGATGGAGTAGGCATTATTGTTGCCCAAAAGGGTTGTGTTCCTCCAGGATTTAGCGGTTTTTTGCCAGACGGGACAGATCCAAGTAAGGACGGGGTGCGAAATGTATATACCTCATTAGCCGATGCACAAAGGGCCAGTGGAGCGATGGGTATGGGTTTAGTAGTTGTGGTACAAAATTATTAATAAACTTTTTTTCTCTTCAATATATTTCAATTTTTTATTGACAAAACGATATTTGTAATGGCATACTGGATTTAGATGAAAACAGTAGGAAAAAAACAACCAAGATTAATTTTGGTTCTCTGGAGTTGCCGTGGTGAACTGATGTTCGCCGCTGCTTAAGGCGTCCTCAATTCACGTATTGACAAAGATAAGTTGATACACTACTCGAGTTTAGAGACTGAATTTCAGAAACTTGCCGAGGCAGCTACAGGCTGGAGCACAATCCCGGATGAGCGAGTCACAATTTGGATGAATTCTTCCAGACTCAGGATGACATACCGTTGTTCGGCGTAGATCGCAATCGCCAGTTGTCCCAGGAACTCACGTAGCCTGGCAACGCTCTGGCCTGAGAATGAACGGCCGCGTTTGCTCTTGAACAATTGAATCATGTTGACGGATTGACAAATCAACTTCGCTATGTTAGACTTTGCCCGACCTCGAAGGGCGAGACGATTTTATGCCGACTCTCTCACTGAGAGAGTTTTTTTTGCCGGGCAGATGTTGTAGGACAAGATGGCATCTTGTCCCACAATTGGACAAGATAGCATCTTGTCCTACAGTCGGTGGGTGCGATGCGAACAGTCGAGTGGCGCGACGGAAAAGTGGCGATGATTGACCAGCGCGCTCTGCCGCACGATCTGGTGGTGGTCGAGTACGCGGACTACTACCAGGTGGTGACGGCCATCCGGGACATGGTCGTGCGTGGCGCTCCGGCGATTGGCGTCTCGGCAGCGATGGGATTGGCGCTGGCCGCGCTGCAAAGCGGAGCACAAGACAAGCCCACGCTTTTGCGCGACCTGGAATCGGCGGCGAAGTCTCTCCGCGCTTCTCGACCGACGGCGGTCAATTTGGGCTGGGCGCTGGATCGGATGCTGCGCTGTGCCACTAACGGGCTACTCACCAGCGTTGGCGACGTGCGTGCGGCGCTGGTGGCCGAGGCGCAAGCGATGGCCGATGAAGATGTGGCCGTGAACAAGCGCATGGGAGCCAACGGCGCGGCGCTCATCCGCGACGGCGACACGATTATTCATCACTGCAACACGGGCGGGCTGGCGGCGGTGGACTATGGCACGGCGCTCGGCGTCGTTCGCTGCGCGCACGAGCAGGGCAAGCACATCCACGTGTTCCTCGACGAGACGCGGCCCCGGTTGCAGGGAGCGCGGCTTTCGGCGTGGGAGCTCCAGCGGCGGGGCATCCCGTTCACGTTGATCGCCGATGGCGCAGCGGGCCATTTCTTGCGCCAGGGACGAATCAATCTCGCATTGTTCGGCGCGGATCGCATCGCGCGCAATGGCGATGTGGCGAACAAGGTTGGCTCGTACATGCTGGCGACCGTGGCGCACGAAAACGGTGTGCCGGTCTATTCCGTCGCGCCGACCTCGACGGTGGATCTATCACTGGCCGACGGCGACGCGATCCCCATCGAAGAGCGCGACCCGTGCGAGGTGACCGAAATCGGCGGCGTGCGCATCGCGCCGGAAGGCACCCGCGCGGCGAACCCCGCTTTTGACGTGACGCCGCATCGCTACATCACCGGCATCGTCACGGAAAACGGCATCGCTTACCCGCCGTTTGACGCGAGCTTGCCCCGTTTGGTCAACCTTCAGTGAATGAGTCATTACCTGTCGTGATCCTTGTCGGCGGTGAGGGCACCCGGTTAGGTCCTCAGGGTGAGACGCCGCCCAAGGCTCTCGTGCAAGTGGGCGACAAGCCCATCATGTGGCACGTGATGAAAATCTATGCCACGTTCGGCCACAGGCGCTTTGTCTTGACGCTAGGCTATCGCGGCGACTTGATCCGCCGATATTTCCTGGACTATGACGTGATGACGCGCGACCTGACGCTTTCGCCCGGCAACTCGCACGGATTGGCGTTTCACCGCGCTGCCGGCGATGCCAGTTGGCGCATCACACTGGCCGACACGGGCTTGCGGACGAACAAGGGGGCGCGCATCCGTCGCGTGGCCGACTACCTGGGTGAAGGCACGTTCTTTGTGACCTACGGCGACGGCGTGGGCAACGTAGACATTAGCGCGCTGCTGGCGTTTCATCGCCGCCACGGCAAGCTGGCAACCATCACAGGCATTCGACCATTTTCGCAGTATGGCTTGGTGGATGCGGCGGACGATGGTTGCGTGACTGGCTTCCACGAAAAGTCGCGTCTCGATCACTGGATCAACGCCGGGTTCATGCTCTTTGAGCACGGTGTATTGGATTACCTGCAGGGGGACGACAACGTGGATTTAGAGAAAGAAACATTGCCGCGCCTGGCTGCCGATGATCAGTTGATGATGTATCGGCACACCGGCTTTTGGCAATCCATGGATACTTTTAAAGACGCACAGGCGCTTTCCGATTTGTGGGAAAAAGACGCACCCTGGAAGGTGTGGTGATTGGCTGCTGGGTCACTTGGTTGCTGGTTACTGACTGACCAATTGACCGATTGACTGATTGACCGAGTAACGTATGAGCACACTATCCAGCAAGCGAGTATTGGTCACTGGCGCGACTGGCTTTATCGGCTCGCATCTGACGCGGCGGCTGGTGGCCGAGGGCGCAGCGGTCTCGGTGTTCGTGCGCGCCACGTCCGACCGGTGCTTGTTGGCGGATGTGCTCGACCGCGTGCAGGTTCGTGAGGTGGACATTTGTGACGAGGACGCCGTGCGCATGGCGATGGCGCACATTTGCCCGGAGGTGGTCTTTCACCTGGCGGCCATCGGGATGAGTGAGCCGTTCGTTTCGCCGCCGGTGGCGGTGCGGGTGAATGTCCAGGGGACGCTGCACCTGCTCGAAGCCGCTCATCAATGCGGCGCGGCGCGCTTTGTTCACAGCGGGACGGCTTACGAGTACGGCGACGCCGCCAACGAGGATGCATCCAGCAAAGAAGTGCTCGATCCGGTCAATACCTATGCTGCGTCCAAAGCAGCCGCGCGAGCTTTTGTGCGCCTGTATGCCCGCGTCTATGGTTTGCCGACGGTGAACATGCGGCTGTTCGCCGTCTATGGGCCAGGCCAGCCGCCCAAGACGTTGGTAGCCAGCGCGGTGTGCGCCGCATTGGAAGACCGTGATTTTCCCATGACGCCTGGTGAGCAGATGCGCGATTTTGTCTTTGTGGGCGATGTGGTCGAAGGCTACTTGCGCGCGGCGGTGTCGGACGGCGTCGAAGGGGTGAGCATTGACCTGGGCACCGGGCGAACCTGGACAATCCGCGAGGTGGTGATGACCCTCTTCCAAATCGCCGGGTCGCGGGCCAGGCCGCTCGTGGGCGCGCTGCCGTATCGTCCCAGCGAGACGATGAAGCAGGTGGCCGATACGCGTGTGGCGCGCGATCTGTTGGGGTGGCAGGCCACGACGTTGCTTGAGGATGGGCTGCGCCAGACCGTGGCCTGGTATCGCCAGGGCTATGACGACGCGGCGCTCCAATTGCCTGTGGCTGTTCGGTTTCCACATTCCCCCGCGCTCCATGCTTTGCGCGAAGACATATTCCGTAGACCTTCAGTGAGCAACAGACAAAACCATGCCTAAACTCAGCATCATCACCTGCGCTTATAATGAACGCAATACCATTATGGCGGTGCTCGATCGTGTGCGCGCCGTAGACCTGGGCGCGTGGGAAAAGGAAATGATCGTCGTGGACAATTGTTCCACCGATGGCACACGCGAGCTATTGCAGCAGGTCAACTGGCCGGGAGTGCGCGTGATTTTCCAGCCTACTAACCTGGGCAAGGGCACATCCATCCGCACGGGCTTTGCCCAGGCCACCGGCGATTATGCCGTCATCCAGGATGCCGATTTCGAATATGACCCGGAAGAGCTGCCGTTGTTCCTCAAGGCTGTGGACAGCGCCGGCGCTGAAGCGGTGTTCGGTTCACGGACGTTGGGCGGGCGGGCAATTTACAAGTATGCCCGAATGTATTGGGGTATCCGACTCTTTACCTTCATCACGAATGTTCTCTACGGCGGAAAGCTGACTGACGTAGGCACCGGCACCAAGATGGTGCGCGTGGACGTGGCGCGCAAGTTGAACTTGACCGGCTCAGGATTCGAGTTGGATTTTGAATTGCCCTGCAAGCTGCTCAAAGCCGGGCATCGAATTGTCGAAGTGCCGGCATCGTATCACCCCCGCACTTTTGCCGAGGGCAAAAAGATCAAGGTCGTCCGTGACGGCCTGCGGACGTTGTGGACCATTCTGCGAACGAGGTTGACATGAATGTCGTCGTCACCGGCTCCATTGCCTATGATTATCTCATGACCTTTCCCGGCTATTTCAAGGAGCATATCCTGCCGGAGCAAATCGCCAAGCTATCGGTCAGCTTTCTGGTGGACTCGATGCGCAAGCAGCGCGGCGGGTGCGCTCCGAACATTGCCTATAGCCTGGCATTGTTGGGCGAGCGCCCGCTCGTGATGGGGACGGCGGGCCAGGACTTTGCCGACTACCGCGCCTGGCTGGAGGCGCGCGGCGTGGACACGTCGGCGGTGGTCGAGGCGCCGGACGAGTTCACGGCGTCGTTTTTCGTCAGCACCGACCGCGAAAACAACCAGATCGCGTCGTTCTACATCGGCGCGATGGCGCACGCCAGCCAGCTCTCGTTCCGCGACTTGA
Organism: Anaerolineae bacterium; assembly: GCA_041300525.1. Taxonomy (GTDB): domain Bacteria; phylum Chloroflexota; class Anaerolineae; order Fen-1058; family Fen-1058; genus JBGLNJ01. The sequence continues at coordinate 323,306 of JBGLNJ010000001.1, forward strand.
AGTCCCGTGTTGACCTGGCGATCATCTCGCCGAATGACCCGGAGGCGATGCGCAAGTACCCGCGCGAGTGCAAAGAACTGGGCATCCCGTACATTTACGATCCCAGCCAGCAGATCATTCGTTTGAGCGGCGACGATTTGCGCGAGGGGATTGACGGCTCCACGATGCTGATCGTCAACGATTACGAGTTTGAGATGATCCGCAACAAGACGGGATTTTCGGAAGAGCAAGTGTTGTGCTGCACGGGCACGCTCATCGTCACACGCGGCGGTCAGGGTTCGACCATCTGGACGGGTGGCACGCGAATAGACGTCCCGACGGTCAAGCCTTTGCGCGAGGCCGACCCGACCGGCGTAGGCGATGCTTATCGGGCCGGCATCATCAAGGGCATGAGCTTGGGGCTGCCGTGGGACGTCATCGGGCGGATGGGCAGCCTGGCCGCGACTTTTGTGCTGGAATGTCACGGCACGCAAAATCACTCGTACACTTGGGAAGAGTTTGTCGCGCGCTATCGCGAGAGTTTTGGCAATGCGATAGTTCGGTAGTTTTCTAGTTCGATGGCAAGTCGCCGAATCGTGGAATCAGACGCCAGCAAAGACTAGATGACCACTCAACCAAGCAACTATATCACTACAAAACTACTCACAGACAAAGTCGAAATCCAAGCTTACCTGGAAACCGACCGTGACTATGCCGCGTATGCCCTCGGCGATCTGGACGAGGGGTTCTTTGAAAAATGCGCATGGCGCGTGGCCGAAGAAGGCGATGCCGTCCGCGCGCTGGCGCTAGAGTACGTCGGGTTCGCTCCACCCATTTTGTTTTTGATGGGCGCGGGTGAGGGCGCGGCGGCGCTGCTGGCTGGGCCAGCGCAACTCGAGCGGGCTTTTGTGACCGCGCGCGAGGAACACCTGTCTGCGCTCAGCCAATATTATCGTCGGGGCGAGTTGGAGCAGATGTGGCGCATGGCGCGAAGCGTCAGACCTGACAGGTCTTGGAAACCTGTCAGGTCTTGCATGCGCCTGGGCGCGGACGACGTTGACCGCCTGTGTGCGCTATACGCGTTCGGCGGCGGCGGCCATTTTAGCCCGACGCAGGTGACGCAAGGTGTGTTTTACGGCGTCGAACGAGATGGGCAGTTGATCGCCGTGGCGGGCACGCACCTAGTCAGCGATGCGTACAGCGTGGGCACCGTGGGCAACGTGATGACGCATCCCGATCACCGAGGCCATGGCTACGCCACACTCGCATCCGATGCGGTGTGCGCGGAACTGGTCCGGCGCGGCGTCAAGACCATCGTCCTCAACGTCCGGCAGGATAACACGCCCGCCATCCGTGTGTACGAAAAGCTGGGGTTTGTGCGGTACTGCCCGTTTTACGAAGGCGTTATAGAACGGCGATAACATTTTTTCACCCAAAGGCGCAAAGACGCAAAGAGATAAAAAGTTCCGGCTACTGGGCGTCTTTGCGTGATCCAAAAACACAAAAGGAGTGACCGATGACTGTTGAACACGACGTCAAGAACCTGAACCTAGCCACCGGCGGGCGATACCGCATCGAGTGGGCCGAGCAAGAGATGCCGGTGCTGCGCCTGATCCGCGAGCGCTTTGAGAAGCGAGATTCCCACGTATGCCATCAAGGGCGAAGATAACAACACCTATTACGATCACATCAAGGCTGCGCTCGACCACCGGCCGCACATGACGATGGACGACGGCGCAGACCTCGTCTCGACGATGCACAAGGAGCGCACCGATCTCATCCCCAACATTGTCGGCGGCACCGAAGAGACGACGACGGGCGTCATCCGCCTGCGCGCGATGGCAAAGGCTGGGGCATTAAAGTTCCCCATCCTGGCCGTCAACGATGCGGATACCAAGCACCTGTTCGACAACCGCTACGGCACCGGTCAATCCACGCTCGACGGCGTGATCCGCGCGACGAATGTGCTGATTGCGGGCAAGACCGTCGTCGTGGCCGGCTACGGCTGGTGCAGCCGTGGCATCGCCATGCGCGCCCAGGGCCACGGGGCCAATGTTATCGTGACCGAGATCAACCCGCTGCGCGCGCTCGAAGCGGTGATGGATGGTTATCGCGTGATGCCGATGGAGCGGGCCGCCCGTGAAGGCGACATCTTTATCACAGCGACGGGCGACATGAATGTGATTGACGAAGAAGACATGGCCGTGATGAAAGACGGGGCCATCGTCTGCAACAGCGGCCACTTTAACGTCGAGATCAATATCTCGGCGTTGGAGAAAATGTCCACCGACAAAAAGCGCGTGCGCGAGTTCGTCGAGCAGTTCACGCTCAAGGACGGCCGCCGCATCTACCTGTTAGCCGATGGCCGGCTGATCAACCTATCCGCCGCCGAAGGACACCCCAGCGCCGTGATGGACATGAGCTTTGCCAATCAGTCGCTCGGCGCTGAGTGGATGGCTCGCAACGGCCCGTCGCTGGAAAAGCGCGTCTATGCCATCCCCGAAGACATTGACAAGGAAATCGCGCGGCTCAAGTTGAACGCGATGGGCGTCGAGATTGACGTGCTGACGGCTGAACAGGCCAAGTACCTGGCGAGTTGGGAAGAAGGCACGTAAACAGGTCGCCAAGACCACGTCGCAGTGACCAAGTCGCAAGGAGCAAGTACACATCCCGTGCGACCTGCTCCCTGCGACTTGCGACCTGTGACATGTTCCTTGTTCTGCGGTATAATCCAAAAACAAAGATGTTCATCACGGAGTGACCTTTGCGCGCACTCATCACTGGGGTAGGTGGCTTTGCAGGCAGCCACCTGTCCGATTATGTGTTAAGCCAGACGGATTGGCAAGTTGCCGGATGCGTGTTGCCCGGCTGGGACTGTTCACGCCTCGACCGGCGTGTGACCTGCATCGAGTTGGACTTGCGCGACCCGCAGGCAGTGCGGGCGATGCTGGACAGGTCAGCGCCGGACGTTATCTTCCACCTGGCGGGTCAGGCGTTTTCTCCCATTTCCTGGGATGATCCGTGGGGCACGCTGGAAAACAACATTCGCGCCGAATCCAACATCTTTGATGGGCTGGTCAAGCTGGGCGCTCGGCCATGTGTGCTGGCGGTGGGTTCGGGTGACGAGTACGGGCTGGTGCGTCCGGAAGACTTGCCGCTGCGCGAGGACACCCCGTTTCGGCCTCACAACCCTTACGCGGTGAGCAAAGTGGCGCAAGACTTGCTCGGCCTGGCATATTTTTTGAGCCACGGTCTGCCGGTGGTGCGAGTGCGGCCGTTCAACCACATCGGCCCGCGCCAATCGGAGAGCTTTGTCGTCCCGGCCTTTGCCAAACAGATCGCCGCGATTGAGGCGGGGCGGCAAGAGCCGGTCGTCTGCGTGGGCAACCTCTCCGCTCGGCGAGATTTTACGGACGTGCGGGATGTCGTGCGCGCGTATTACCTCGTCGTGACGCAAGGGCAGCCGGGCGAGGTGTACAACATCGGCTCGGGCCGCGCGTACGCGATTCAAAATATCCTCGACATTCTCTTGAGCTTTAGCCGCGTGGCGATCCGCGTCGAGCCTGACCCGGCGCGGATGCGGCCTTCGGACGCGCTCGAAATTCAGTGCGATACGTCCAAGCTGTATGCGGCCACCGGCTGGCAGCCGACTATCCCGCTGGAGCAATCGCTGCGCGACGTGCTCGACGAATGGCGGGCGAGGATGTCTCAATAGAAAAACACAGGAAGGAACAGACGACGTTGAACAAGATTGCGCTTATCACGGGGATCACCGGCCAGGATGGCAGTTACCTGGCCGAGTTTTTGCTGACGCAGGGCTACAAGGTCATTGGCATGATGCGGCGCAGTTCCGTGGTGAACCTGGAACGCATCCGCCACATTCAGGACAAGGTCACGCTGGTGCAGGGCGACTTGCTGGACGAGGCCTCGCTCATCGGCCTTTTGCGCGAGTTTCGGCCGTCGGAGGTATACAACATGGCGGCGCAATCGTTCGTGCCGACCTCGTGGCAGCAGCCCGTCCTGACCGGCGAGGTGACGGCGTTGGGCGTGACGCGCTTGCTGGATGCGATCATGATGGTCAACAAAGACATCCGTTTTTATCAGGCCAGCTCGAGCGAGATGTTTGGCAAAGTGCAACAAGTGCCCCAGACGGAAATGACGCCGTTTTATCCGCGCAGCCCGTATGGCGTCGCCAAGGTGTATGGACATTGGATCACGGTGAATTACCGTGAAAGCTACGGTCTCCATGCCACGTCGGGCATTTTGTTCAACCACGGCTCACCCCGGCGCGGGCTGGAATTTGTCGAGCGCAAAATTTCCCTGGGCGTGGCGGCGATCAAGGCCGGCCTGGCTAAAGAATTGCGCCTGGGCAATCTCGAGTCCAAGCGCGACCTGGGGTTTGCCGGCGACTATGTCCGGGCGATGTGGCTGATGGTGCAACAGGACGAGCCGGATAACTATGTCATTGCGACCGGCGAGACTCACTCGATTCGTGAGATGTGCGAGGTGGCGTTCGGCCACGTGGGCCTGGATTACAAGAACTATGTGGTGCGCGACGAGCGTTTCTTCCGCCCGGCCGAAGTGGATTTGTTGGTCGGCGATCCGAGCAAAGCCGGACGACAACTGGGCTGGGAGCCGAGCGTGAGCTTTAGTGAGTTGGTGCGCATGATGGTGGAGGCTGACGTGGCGGCATTGCAGCGAGGTGAACGCTTCCCGGACGTGACGGAGATGACTACGCTGCGGCGCTGATGTAGCGCATGTAAATGGAGGCTGGGAATGGAAACAAAAATCCAATTCGGGACGGATGGTTGGCGCGGCGTCATCGCCGACGATTATACCTTCACCAACGTGCGCCGCTGTGTGCAAGGTTTTGCCAGCTATTTGCGCCGGCATGGCGCGGGCGATGCCTCTGTGGTGATCGGCTACGATAAGCGATTTGCCAGCGAGGATTTTGCCGCTGCGTGCGCTGAGGTGCTGGCCGCGAATGGTCTGCGTGTTTGGCTGACGGACGGCGCGACGCCCACGCCGGTCATTTCCTATGCCGTCGTGGACAAGCAAGCTGCTGGAGCGATCAACATCACGGCCAGCCACAATGCGGCGACGTGGAACGGCTTTAAAGTGCGCGATGCGCACGGTGGGGCGATTGACCCTGACGGGCTAAATGAGATTGAATCGCTGATCCCCGGCGAGTCGGATGTCAAGCGTGTGCCGCTCGGCGAGGCGACGAGCAATGGATCGGTGCGCAAGTTCGATGCGTCGGTGAGCTATTTGACGCACATCAAAGGTTTGGTGGACGTCGAGCCGATCAAGGCGGCCGGACTCAAGATCGTCGTCGAGCCGATGTGGGGCAACGGCGCCGGCTGGTTCACGCACATTCTTTCCGGCGGCAAGACGAGGGTGACAGAGATTCACGCCGAACGGAATCCAATGTTCCCGGAGATGAATCGCCCCGAGCCGATCCCGCCCAACGTGAATGTGGGGCTGCGCAAGACCGTCGAACTGGGCTACGACGTGTGCCTCATCACCGATGGAGACGCCGATCGCATGGGCATTGGCGACGAGCATGGCGTGTTCGTCAACCAGCTTCAGGTGTTTGCGCTGTTTGCATTGTACTATCTGGAAACCCGTAAGGAGCGCGGCCCCATCGTCAAGACACTCTCTACGACCTCGATGCTCAACAAACTGGGCAAGTTGTACGACGTGCCGGTGTACGAAACGGGCGTGGGCTTTAAATACGTCGCGCCAAAATTCATGCAAGTGAATGCGCTCATCGGCGGAGAGGAATCCGGCGGTTACGCGTTCCGTGGCAACGTGCCGGAGCGCGATGGCATCCTTGGGAATTTATTGTTCCTGGACTTCATGGTGCGGACCGGCAAGAAACCGTCGCAACTGCTCGATTGGCTGTTTGAAAAAGTCGGCCCGCACTATTACGACCGAATTGACACGGCGCTGCCCTCGATGGACTTTCGCGCGCAGCAAGAGCTTTACCTCAGATCGGAAACGCCCGCGACGATTGCCGGACTCAAGTGCGTGGACAAAAACCTGGCCGACGGCTTCAAGTTCATCATGGAAGACGGCGGCTGGCTGCTCATTCGCTTCTCCGGCACCGAGCCGATTGTGCGCGTGTATTGCGAGACGACGCAGCAAGATCGTGTGAAGGCGATCTTGGACGATGGGCTAAAGCTGGCCGGGTTGCGGTAGTGATTGACTTGGTTGATTCGCACTGCCACCTGGACCTACGGCAGTTTAATGCCGACCGGGACGCGGTGATCGCCCGGATGGCCGAGAGTGGCATCCGGTATGCCGTCAACCCGGGTGTGGATTTGCCGTCGAGCCGCGCGGCGGTAGCGCTGGCCCTTCGGCAGCACGAGTGCATCTATGCCGCCGTGGGGATTCATCCGCATGAGGCTAAAACGCTCGATGCGGCAGTTCTTGAAGAATTGAAAACTCTGGCGTGTTCGCCAAAGGCAGTGGCGATAGGCGAAATCGGGTTGGACTATTACCGCGACTTTTCGCCGCGCGATGCGCAGTGGCGCGCGTTCGAGGCGCAACTAGAGTTGGCGGCGGAGCTCGACCTGCCCGTCATCGTCCACGACCGTGACGCCCACGATGACGTGCTGGCAATCTTGCGCGACTGGCATTCATCGCTCCCCTCTCCACGCTCAACGCTCTATGGAGTTGTGCATTCGTTCAGCGGCGACGTGGCGATGGCGGAGCAGGTAGTGGCGTTGGGGTTTTTCATTGGCGTCAGCGGCCCAGTGACGTACAAGAATGCGGACCGGTTGCGCCAAGTGGTGCGCGCCGTTCCGCTCGAGCGATTGTTGATTGAAACGGATGCGCCTTATCTGACGCCGCAGCCGCATCGGGGGCAACGCAACGAACCGGCCTACGTCAGTCTAGTGGCACAGGCGGTGGCGGATGTCCGAGGCGTGACGCTGGAACAGGTGGCATCTCAGACAACGGCGAATGCACGTGCGCTGTTCGGGTTGGCCGGGTGAACCAACAAGGGAAATATCGGGTAACATGGCAAGTTTTGATTTGATTCGAGACGATTTGGCGTGTGTTGAGCAAAAGCTGCGTGAAAAGCCGGATCTGGAGTACGAGGTTCTGACGCTGGCGATGGAGCATCTGCTTTCCAGCGGTGGCAAGCGATTCCGTCCTGCGTTGGTCATCTATGCCAGCCGCCTGTATTCGGCCACGGTCTCGCCCAAGATCATTGCGCTGGCGGCGGCAGTCGAGATGCTGCACACGGCCTCGCTCGTTCACGATGATCTGATTGACGGCGCTTTGCTGCGGCGCGGCATTCCTACCCTCAATGCCACCTGGACGCCCGGCGCGATCATCCTCACCGGCGATTACCTGTTCGCGCGCGCAGCCGAGTTGGCCGCGCAGGCCAGCAATGTGCACCTCATGCGCCGTTTTGCCGAGACGTTGATGGTGATTTGCAGCGGCGAGTTGCGGCAGCAGTTCAGCGATCTCGCCACGCGGAGGCGCCGCGATGATTACTATGCCCGTATCTATTCCAAGACGGCCTCGCTGTTTGAGTTGGCGACGGAAGCGGCTGGAATATTGGAGAACGCGCCCGAAGGCCAGGTGGCCGCGTTGCGCGGATATGGCCGGAATCTTGGAATGGCGTTCCAGGTGGCCGACGATGTTTTGGATTTCATCGGCGATGAGCAGCACTTGGGCAAGCCGGTGGGCAGCGATTTGCGCCAGGGCCTCATCACGCTGCCGACGCTGTTTTACCTGGAGCAGCACCCTGATGATGAGTTGATCGTCCGCCTCTTTCGCGGCGACGAGCACCGAAGCGAGGGAGCTATTCACCAGGCCGTGAGCGCGATCTGCGAGTCCGGCGCAGTCGAGGCGGCGTTGGACGAGGCGCGTGGCTTTGTCGGCCGCAGCTGCTCGGCGCTCGACCAGTTGCCTGCCGGCCCGGCCCGCCAGGCCATGCAAGACCTGGCGGATTTCACCGTCCAGCGACGAACGTAGCGCGCCCTCGATCAATCGTTGAGCAGTGAGACGGCGGCGTCAAGCCGCCGTGACCTTTGAGCCGCATGGTGGATCTTTCAATCATCATCCTCAGTTGGAATGTGCGCGACCTGTTGCGGCAATGCCTGGAATCCGTGGCGAGTGGCCGCCCACTGTCTGCTGACCATCCCCCACCGACTACCGAAATCATCGTCGTGGACAATGCGTCCAGCGAAGGCAGCGTGGAGATGGTGCGCGCCGAGTTCCCGGCTGTGCGGCTGATCGCGAATCAAGCCAATCGCGGCTACACCGGCGGGAACAACGACGGCATCGCCGCAGCCGCCGGGCGTTACGTGATGATCCTCAACCCCGACACTCGAGTGCTGAATGATGCGCTCGCGGCGATGGTCGCCTATGCCGATGCTCACCCGGATGTGGGCGTCGTCGGCCCGCAGCTCTTGAACCCCGACGGCAGCGTGCAGTCCTCGCGTCGCCGTTTCCCCACGTTGATGACGGGACTGTTCGAAAGCACCTGGTTGCAACTGATCTCGCCGCGCGATGTGTTGCGACGTTACTATGCGCTCGATCAACCTGACGACGCGATCCAAGAAGTGGACTGGCTGTTCGGCGCGTGCTTCCTGGTGAGGCGAGAGGTGATTCAGCAGGTCGGCGCGTTGGACGAGGGCTTTTTCATGTATTCCGAGGAGATGGACTGGTGCCGCCGCATCCGGCAGGCCGGTTGGAAAGTCGTGTATCTGCCGGAGGCGCAGGTCATCCATTACGGGGGGAAAAGCAGCGACCAGGTGGCGGCGCAGCGGCACATTTACTTTCAGACGAGCAAGGTGCGCTACTTTCGCAAACATCACGGCGCGTTGACGGCGGGCGTGCTGCGAGTTGCCTTGCTGACGATGTATGCCGGGCAACTGGCGTTGGAAGCTGCCAAAGGCGCGCTGGGCCACAAACGCGCCCTGCGCCGCGAGCGCGTGCGCGCGTACTGGCAAGTGCTGCGGTCGGGGTTAGTGTGAGACCTGACAGGTTTCAGGCGAACCCAAGGTTCGCACACCTGTCAGGCCTGGATTGAGCGACGAGGCGAATGAAGATCGGACTGGTCACGGCAGAATATGCGCCGATGCAAGGCGGCGTGGGCGATTTCACGCGCGAGGTGGGCCGCGCACTGGCGGCCTTGGGGCATGAGGCGCATGTCGTTACAAACCTCAAATCTCAAATCCCAAATACCCAAGGCGATGAAGGCCGTGTCCATGTAGAACGCATCATGGGAGGTAATGCAGGTTCGGGTACGCGGGGGCAAGAGCATACAGCAACGATTTGATGTGCATGGCGACATAGTTGGCCGCCATCGGATTGACCGGCTGGCTGTCCCACACATCGTATGCGGCGAGGATTTCGGGGTAATCGTCCAGATTGACCGGCACGCCGTGAACACTGGAATCCGCCGCGAGGTTGTTCAGCTTGGTAATCAGGCTGGTAGACGTGAGGGTGTCGCTGCCAGAGTAGAACTGGTTGAGGCGCGACGGACTGTAGAGGATCAAGGTGTTCACGTTGGTATCGGTGGTGGGCGTCTCGAAATTGGTGGCGACGGTGAACGTGATAGGCGTATACGCCTCGACCGGCGGCGCGATGAGCGCAGTGAGTGTATAGGGCTGGCCCACCGCTTCTGCGCTCCCGATGACGGCGACGTAATACGTGCCTGCCAGCTCGTGCACATTGAGGGCAATCTGCTCGGTGGCAGTCAGCGGGTTGGCCGAGACGCCGACCAGTGTGCCAATGTTGCCAATCTGGCCAATGTTCCCGATCTGGCCGATATTGCCAATCTGCCCAATGTTCCCGATTTGACCAATGTTGCCGATTTGCCCCAGGTCGAGCAGGTCGCCAATGTTTCCGATTTGACCAATGTTCCCAATCTGGCCGATATTGCCAATCTGCCCGATATTGCCGATCTGACCAATGTTGCCGATCTGCCCGATGTCGCGCAGTTGCCCAGTTTCCTCGTTCACTTCGGGCGCAAAGAGATAGAGGTCATAGTCCTCGGACAAGTCGGACAAGGTCACAGTCAGCGTCGAGCCGGGCTGCTCGACACGCACCTTGTACCAGTCGGCGGCGGTGGTGCTTTCCGCTGTGCCGGTGACCGTGGCTCCCCCGCTGATGGGTTGCGCCGTGCCGCGCGAATCCCCGCCGGAAAACTCGGACGTGTTGCCGGCGGCGTCGGTCGCCGTGGTGGTCACGTTCGGGCCGGTAAAGCCGCCGGACTTGAAGAAGGTGAAATGGCCCGAGCTATCAGCAGTCGTGCTGCCTTCAAAGGTGCGACCTTCCTCGGCGTCATCAGAAAAGATTTCGATAGCGCATCCGGCGCAAGCTGTGCCGGTGATAGCATTGCCGCCTGTGATTTCCGTGATGATCGGCGGAGGCATCTCGGCGTTGCCGCCGTTGACGTTATCAATGCCTTGCTCGGCGTTACTGTGGATAGCATTCTGGGTGACGGTGTTCGCCAGAGTGGCTGCGCCGGTGATCCAGACGCCGTCATAGGCATTATGGGCAATGAGATTGCCGGGGCCAATGGTATTCTGTTGAGCGCCGTCATCTATGCCGATACCCTCGTTGTTCCCCAGGCCGACCGTGCCAGAGACATCGGTGCCCAGGTAGTTGCCAAGAACCCGGTTGTGCGCTGCGCCGCCACATAGGTGGACGCCAGACTTGCGGCTGCCGGCGATGACATTCCTCTCGCCGACCATCGTCCCGCCGATAGTGTTGTCCGAGGCTCCGTTGCAAACCTCTACCCCAACCTTATTGCCGAGGGCAGCTACGCCGCCGATGTTGACGCCAATATAGTTGCCCGCGACCGTATTGTTCGTCGTGCCAGAGTCATAAATCTGAACGCCCGCGCGGCCGTTGCCGCTGATGAGGTTGCGTTCGCCGGGCGTCGTGCCGCCGATAACGTTGTACTGCGCCCCACCGCTAATCCGGACGCCGTTCCCCGTGTTGCTGATGGCGGCTGCGCCGGAGATATTCGTCCCGATAGTGTTGCCACTGACCAAGTTGTAATCGGAACCGGCGCCCTCGATCTGCACACCATTTCCATCGTTGCCGCTGATGATGTTGCGCTCCCCGGCCGTCATCCCGCCGATGCGATTGTACTGTGCGCCGCTAAAGATGAACACGCCCTTCTCCCGGTTCCCCAACGCTACAGTTCCCAAAGTATCCACGCCGATATAGTTCCCTTGCACAACGTTGCCAGTAGTGCCCGCGCCGTAAATCTCTATGCCGGCATAATCGTTGCCGCTGATGACGTTGCGTTCGCCGGAAGACGTGCCGCCGACGACGTTGTCAGCCGCGCCATTGTAAATCCATACCCCCTTGCCAGCCCCGGTTGGGCCGTTGGGAATGCGCTGCGTCCCGGTCGCGTCGGTCCCGATGAAATTCCCCGCGACCTGGTTGTAGGATGTGCCGCTTCCCCCGATCAGGACGCCGCCACTTCCATTCCCGCTGACAACGTTGCGTTCACCGGGCGTGTTGCCGCCGATGAGGTTGCTCTGCGCGCCGTTGCTAATCTGGACGCCGCTCCGCGTGTTGCTGATGGCGACCGTGCCACTAATGTCCGTGCCGATAAGATTGCCGCGCACCACATTGCCCGTCGAGCTATTGCCCTGAATGGCAACGCCGCTGCCGTTGTTGCCCGAGATCAGGTTGTTCTCAATCGTATTGCCGGGCGAGTAATAGACCTCCACGCCAGTGTAAGCATCCTTGACGCCGTTGCCCAAAGAGCCTATGCCGGTGACATCCGCGCCAATCGTGTTGCCTCGCACGACGTTCCCCGCCGTGCCGTTGCCCTGTCCATTGATGCTGACGCCGACCCTGGCGTTGCCAGAGATGAGATTGCGCTCGGCAGCCGTCGTCCCGCCGATAATGTTGTTGGATGCGCCGCTGCCGATGAACACACCATCCCAGTCGTTGCCCAAGGCGCCAGTGCCGTTGGCGTCGGTGCCGATATAGTTGCCGATGACAGTGTTACTCATCGTACCGCTGTCATTGAACCATATTCCACCACCGCCCATGCCGCTGCCATTGCCACTGATGAGGTTGCGCTGGCCGGGCGTGCTGCCGCCGATGAGGTTGTACTGCGCGCCCAAGCCAATCCAGACGCCATTCCATGCGTTGCCGATCGCGGCTGTGCCTGAGACGTTGGTTCCGATAAAGTTGCCGCTAATGGTGTTGCTCATCGTGCCGCCCCCGCCGATCCACACTCCCTCCTTGCCGTTGCCGCTGATGACATTGCGCTCGTCCGGCGTGCCGCCGCCAATTCTGTTCCGTTGTGCTCCCCAACCCACAGTCACCCCAGCGCCATTATTGGGCAATGCTGCCGTGCCGTGAATGTTCGTCCCCATGGTGTTGCCGCTGACGGTATTATTCGTCGTGCCGGTGCCGACGATCCCCACGCCATCCCCGCCATTGCCGCTGATGAGGTTGCGCTGGCCGGGCGTATTCCCCCCGACGAAGTTGTCGTGCGCGCCGTCGCCGATCCAAACGCCTTCGTATCTGTTGCCACGGGCCAGCGTGCCGGAGACATCTGTCCCAATGGCGTTGCCGCTGACAGTGTTGCTCATCGTGCCGCTGCCTTCGATGAACACGCCTCTGTCGCCGTTGCCGCTGATCAGATTGCCTTGACCCCAAGGCCCCACTCCGATGCCTCGGTCCCCGCCGATGAGGTTGTTGTGGGCGCCGTCCCAGAGCTTGATGCCATCGCTGGGAAAGTTGACGATCTGCAAACCCTGGATAGTGTTGCCGGTGGAGGTGATGACCAGGCCGCTCACCCATCGCTCCGAATGAGTCAAGTCGAATTCCAGGGCCACGGCGATGGCGCCGCTCGGCGCTACACCGGTGATGACCGCTTCTGCCCAGGTGGGTCGCCTATCGAACCACTGTCCGCTGATCCCTTCCTCGGTGTGTCCGTCCGGAAACAGGTAATCCAGCGCGGCCGATACCCCGCCGAGCCTGTACCAGAAGCGCACCTCGACCGCGCTGCCCCCGGTCGCGCTGATCCACAGCGTGTCAGACCAGCCGGCGAAGGGATCGCTGATGTCGGTTTTGTCGTACACTGTGCGGCTATCGCCAGTACGCGCGACGACGCTCCATCGGTAGGCGTTGAGCAAAGAGTGAACGTCGGTGACGATAAGACTCCGCGTTGCGCCAGGGCCTTGATCCCAAGGCCGCCAGTGTCCCAGCCCGCCGGCAAAGTTGCCGTTGATGATGAGGTTGGAACCACCGTCCAACGTCAGGCTGACGTCGTCCAGCAGCACTGTCTCCGGCGTCGCGCCAATGCCACTGCCGTCCAGGATCACGCCGGCGTTTGAGCCGTCAATCGTCACGTTGTTCGTGATGAGGTCGGGCAGGGCGCTGGCGAGCGCGATCGTCACGGGTTGGGTTGGTGGAAAGACAGTTGTATCAAAGGTGATGCGGTCGCCATGCCACATGCTCAGCATGGCTTGGCGCAGCGTGCCGGGACCGCTGTCCGCGGTGCTGGTCACGACGAGCGTCATGGGACCGAACTCGTCCGCGCCCAGGTCAGAGGCCATGCCGTGAGGACGAGCATCGCCGTCAATGTCGCTGGTCACATCGGTATTCACGGCCCGGTCAATGGCGGCTGAGCCTGCCGTCAAATGGTAGCCGTCGGCGGCAAAGGCTGGGGCGCCGGTGTATTCATTGGTGATGCCAAAGATGCCTCCGCCACCTGTGTTGGCCGTGTTGCTGTACCACAGCACACCGTTGAGTGTAGCGCCATAGCCGGATTCGACGCGGACACCTATGGACTGGCTCACGACGATGGTGTTGGTCATCACCACCTCCATGGCCATGCTATAGAGGCCGCTGCCGTCGCCTCCAGTATTGCGGGCGAGGGTGGTGTGCAACAGGCTAGGCGAGCCGGTGGAGACGTACACGCCGCTGCCGGAGCTATCGGCTTGGTTATCGGCGATTACGTTGTTGATCAGTGCATCGCTGCCGCCGCCCAAGTACAGCCCGCCGCCATAGCCACCCGATGATCCATGTGCCGCGTTGTTCTTGATGATGTTCCCGCTAAGCGTCGAGTTGCTAGAACTCAAGGCCAGCCCGCCGCCTTGCCCAAACCCGCCTGATCCCGTAACCTGGTTGCCACTGACCGTGTTCCCGTTCAGCGTAGCGCTGCTGTTCTCCAGGTACACGCCGCCGCCATAGTTGGCCGCTGTATTAGAGACAATGCTATTGTTAGTCATTGTGACAGGGCTAAATAACAGAACCAGACCACCACCCCAGTCGCTGGCCGTGTTGCTCAAGACGACGTTTCCCATCAGCACGGCGGCGCTGTTGCTCACGTACAACCCGCCGCCATACGGGCTGACATTGGAGATGAAGGTGTTGCCGCTGATCACGGCCGGGCTGTAATTCAAATGCAGTCCACCCCCGTTGCAGACATCGGTTGTGTTGCCGGCGAAGGTGTTCCCTTCGAGCCGGGCTGCGCTATAGTGCAGGTACGCGCCGCCTCCGCCGCCGTACTCGGCCCGGTTGTCGCGGATCGTGTTGCCCAGGAGCGTGGCCAGGCTAGACGATAGATACACCCCGCCGCCATAGCCTTCTTGCGCCACATCGCGAGCCACGTTGCCCATGATGAGATTCCCGATGAGGGTGGCGCTGCTCGAGATCACGGCAATGCCGCTGCCCGCATAGCCCGCATTGCTATAGACATGACTGTTGCTGAGCGTGGCGGTAGCGGTGATGATGTACACACCGCCGCCGCCATCTACCAGTTTCATGGGATCGCCGCCCAGTCCGAACGCGTCCCCGCGCGTGAGGCGCAAGCCCTCCATCGTCGGACTGATGCTGCCGGTGATATAGAGCACTCGCCCTTGTCCCTGCGCGTCCAGCGTGGTGGGGTTGGCTACCGGGTCGGGTGTCGTCCAGTTGGTGGTGGTATAGCCACCCTGGATCGTGACCGTCTTGCTGATATAGACCACCTGGGTGACGACGCCGGTCGCTGAGATGTCATTGCGCGGGCGTCCCTGCACATCGGTATAGACGCCCGCGGCGACCTTGATGATATCGCCATCGCCAGCGGCGTCCACGGCGGCCTGGATGGTTGAGTAGATGCATCCGCTGAGACAGACACGTAGTTCTGCGGCTTGAGCGATTGCCATGCGGGGCGGATCGCCGGGCAACAATCTGACCACGGCCAGGATTGCGCTGAGGGCCAAGGCCAGGCTGATGGAGAGAACAGACCAGTTCGGTGTGCGAATCTGGCTTTGCATGATAGACCTCCGTTAGCGATATAGGTGGAGAACGCGGCGTGGCACGTTTTGCGTCGCCAAGTTCTAACCGCAAAGACGCAAAGAACGCCAAGATTTTCTTGTATTTGTTTAGGTCTCCTAGACCTGACAGGTTTCCGAAACCTGTCAGGTCTATTGACCGTTCCATGCTTCTCGCAGCGCGCGAGCGGCGGCGAGGTCGAGGGTCGCGTCTAACCGCTGAAACACCTCGGCGCACCGATCAATGGCCGCCTGTCCTTCTTCCCGCTTTCCCACAGTCAGGCACAGTCTGGCCAGCGCCAACCGGCTGCGCGCCAGCTCATACTCGTCATGCACTTCTTCCAGGATGGAGCTGCTCAGGCAGAGGTGACTCTCTGCTTCGTCAAACTGTTTCTGCAAGAGCGCGATCTCGCCCAGCACGCGCAGACTGTTGCCCTCCTCGCCGCGCATGGACAGTTCGCGGGCCAGGCTCAGGGCTTGTTGACCCTGCGCTTCGGCTTCGGCCAGGTCGGTGGAGAGCAGCGCCGCTTCGGCCAGGTGGCGGTGCAGTTCGGGCAAGAAATCGCGGGCCTTGGCTTGGTCGAAATAGTCCTGGCTGGCGCGAAGGTGTTGGCGGGCCGCCTCGACGTCGTTCCGGCGGATGAACACTGCGCCCAGGTTGTTGCGCAGGCAGCCCAGCAGGTAGGCCGAGCCGCCGATCTGCTCCATCGAGCTGAGCGCCGCCTGGTAACATTCCAGCGCCTCGTCCAAGCGTCCCTGGTTCAACGCAATGCCGCCCAGGTTGTTGTCGGCAATTGCGCGGTTGTACACGTCGCCGAGCAGATTGAAGGCCTCGTGCGCGTGGCGATAGTGATGATCCGCCTGCGGCCATTGGCCGATGTAAAAGTGCGCGGTGGCAATCTGGTTGTGCGCGAGGGCCTGCCCGTTAATGTCGCCCGCGCCCTGGTATAGATCGAAAGTTTGCTGAAAATGCTCGATCGCCTTGGCGCTGTTGCCTTGCAGCCGGGTGATGTGCCCCAACAGGTTATAAGCGCGAGCCAGCACTCGCACCTCGCCCAATGACTCGGCAATCCGCAGGCTGTTCTGGCAGTCGTCCAGCGCGTTATCGTAATGACCCTGGCGGGTGTGAATCAGTCCGGCGATCAGCCGCAGCTCGGCGGTCTCGGTGGTTTCTCGCCCGCCCAGGGCCGCCAGACCTTTATCAATCCACTCAAAGGCGGAGGAATATTCGCCGCGCAATTCGTACAGTCGAGCGTGCCAACGGCACGCGCGCGCTTGCGCGTCACCGTCGCCGCGCTCGATAGCGAGCGCCAGCGCCCCTTGCAGGTGCTCCAGCGCGTGATCGTATTGGCCGGTGGCGGTGAGCAATTCGCCCACGGCGGCGTGAATCATCTGCCTCGGCTCTAGCGTCTCAGCCGGGGGCAGGTTCTCGGCGCTCTGCATCGCCTTTTCAAAATGATCAATCGCTTCGTGGTTGGCATACAGCCGTTGCGCTTGCTGACCGGCGAGCAGTTGATAATGCAGCGCGCGCCGCCAGTCCTGCCCGATAAAGGCGTGATGTGCAATCAACGGATACTGGCTTTCCAGCTCGCTCCGGCTGGCTGCTTCGCACAGGTACTCGGCAATCTTGCAGTGATATTGGCGGCGCGCCCGCGCCGAGAGACTTTGGTAGCAGACTTCTTGCATCAGCGCATGTCGGAACGAGTAACCCAACTCCGGCACACGCTGGGTTTCTCGGACGATCTCGTGCTGCTGCAACCCGACCAGGGAAGCGTTCAACTTGCTGCCATTCTCTGGCACGACATGAGCCAGCACGTCAAAGACAAAGATGCGGCCCACGACCGAAGCGATCTGCGCCGTCCAGCGGTGCAGCTCTTCCAGCCGGTCGAGGCGGGCCATCATCACCCCCTGCAGCGTGTCGGGGATCTGGCTGGCGTCCAGCCCGCCGATGATCTGCCACAGGCCGCCGGCCTCCTGGATGAGCGTGTGACTGTCCATGAGGGCGCGCAGTACTTCTTCCAGGTACAAGGGGTTGCCCTCGGTGCGGTTCAAAATCAGCTCGTGCATTTCAGCCGGCCAGCGGGCAATCTGTACCAGGTTGTTCAATAACTCCTGGCTTTCGCCCGCCGCCAGCGGGCGCAGGGCGATTTCGGTGGCGCAGTGTGGAAACTCGCGCGTGACCTTTTCGTGAATCTCCCAGCAGCCTTTGGACCGCTCAGGCCGGTAGAGCAATAGCAGCATGAGTGGCGCGCGGTTGACTACCGGCATCAGATATTCCAGTAGTTTGATCGAGGCCTGGTCAATCCAGTGAATGTCTTCCAGCACCAAAATAAGCGGAGCGGCTTTGGCTTGCGCTTCGATCAACGCGCCGAGCGCGACGAACATGCGCCGTTGGAGCGCTTCGGCATCCAGGTGGCGCACCTTGTCTTGCATTGCGTCTTGTAGCGGCAAGTTGAGAAAAGTCCCCAGGTAAGGCAAGTTGGCATTTCCCTCTTCCGACCCCAGCCATTTTTCCAGCGAGCCGCGCAGCTTGCCCCAGGCTTCGGCCTCGCTATCATCCTGCCGGACACTCGCCATCTGCCGCACCATCTCTTGAAAGGGCAAAAAGCTGACCGATTCGGTGTAAGAGAGACAGCGGCCCTCGAACCAGCGCGTGGCAGAAAAAGAGCCGTGCGCGCTTTGCAATCTCATCTGCTGGCGCAGCTCGGCCACCAGCCGCGATTTGCCCAGTCCCGCCTCGCCCATCACCGAGACGATCTGCCCGCGCCCGGCCAGGAGCAGATTCGTGGCGGCCTGGAGCTGATCCCACTCGGCCTGTCGCCCCACCAGCGGCGAGGTCATGCCTTTCAGACCGCGCAGAGGTTCCGGCATCGCGCGCACGCCCGTGACCGCAAAGATGGGCGTCGGCTCGCTTTTGCCCTTGAGTTGAACTTGGCCTCGCGGGGCCAGCTCAAAGAGCGCCTGTGCCTTACGCCGGACGTTAGCGCTGACCAGGATCTGGCCCGGCTCGGCCACCGACATCAGCCGCGCCGACAGGTTTACCTCGTCGCCCATGCCGGTGTATTCGTGTCGCCAGCTCGTGCCCACGTAACCGGCAAAGACATAGCCATAGCTGATGCCGATGTGTTGGCCGAGACACACATCTGGCAGCCCGGCAAAAGCGGGCAGCGAGCAACTGACCTCGTTCATCGCTTCTTGCATCGCCAAGGCGGCGCGCACGGCGCGCTCGGCGTCGTCTTCGTGAGCTACAGGCGCGCCGAAAAAGGCCAGCAGCTTGTCGCCCCGGTCGTACAAGTCCATCTTGTTAACGATGCCGCCAAAACGATGAATGGCATGGCCCATGGCGACAAAATAGTGATTGAGCGCGGCGACGATTTGTTCCTCGCGGCCCGGCCCCAACCGATCGGCGATCTCCCCCAGGCCGCGCACGTTGGCAAACAACACGGCGGCCAGCCGATGCTCGCCTTCCTGGCGGGCGGCGTGCGGATCACCGGCGATGCGCCCCAGCAGTCCGGCGGGGAGATAGGGCGCGAATGCATCCAACTGTTCGACCACACGGCGCATTCCTTCGAGCGTCGGATCAATTTCGAAGGATGAAGGACGAAGGACGCG
Organism: Anaerolineae bacterium; assembly: GCA_041300525.1. GTDB lineage: Bacteria > Chloroflexota > Anaerolineae > Fen-1058 > Fen-1058 > JBGLNJ01. The sequence goes on from JBGLNJ010000001.1 coordinate 342,154, forward strand.
GGATGAAGAGGCAGTGGAATTGAAAGGCTCGATGTGCTCGACGACGAGATACGGCGTTGTTACAACGCCGCCAGCGGGCGCGGCCCGGCAAGGCACGGCGATGGCTTGCAGCGTGGCCTGGTCGAGCAAGACCTGACCGGCTATCGCGGCGGATTCCGTTGCGGCGGTCGCGTTCACATCGGCGCCAAAGAGGGTGTACTCCATCGCTTGCTGTGCGCCCAGTTGCGCGGCAAAGAATTGTCCTTTGCGCAGGCCCACCTTCATCCGCAAAGGAAAGCTGCCCAGCGACGTTTTGATTTCGGCAAAGTCGGCCATGGCCGCTTGCATGTTCAGCGCGGCCTGTGCGGCGCGCGTGGCGCTATCGGGTTCGATGAACAGGCCCAACACCGCGTCGCCTCCAAACTTGATCAATTGGCCTTCGTGATCGCGCAGGATGGAGAGCATGACGTTAAAGTAACCCTTGACGATGGCGGTGATCTCTTCGGCGCCTTCGCGCCCGATGCGGGTCAGTCGCTCCGAGACAGCCGTAAAGCCGCTGATGTCGGCAAAGAGCAGCGTGCCGTTGATGAACTGGCCGCCGGCTCGTCCTGGCGCGGGGTCGCGCAGAATGTGCTCGGCCAGGTAATCCGGCAGGTGAGTGCTGAGGGTTCGCAGCAGCTCGGAAAGGTGAGCCGTGCATTGTTCGAGCAGCAGGGGCGGAGGGGACATCAGGTCAAAGCGCAGCGCCTCGACGAGGTGCGGCGCAAGATACGTGCGCAGGTGTTCCAGGTCGGCTGTGGTCAGGCGATCTGGCGCGCCCAATGGCTTGCCGCACTTGCCGCACGCTCCGCGCACAAAGCTGGGGGGATTTTGAAAGCCGCACTGAGGGCAGGCCAATAGCAGCGGCGCGCCGCATTTGCCGCAGAACCCAAACCCTTCCGGGCTTTCAAAACCACAGCGTCCGCATTTCATGTAGGGTCTCCGTTTCGTCCAGCATTTTCTTGGGGGCAGGCCGTCGCAAGGATACACATACGCTCAGGGGCGGGTTGGGATTGGGCGTAGGTTCAAGGCATCTGGATTGCGCCGTATAAGACTATACACCCGAATAGTCTTGCAAGTCAATACACATACACGGGCGGGAGCGCGATGCGCTCCGCACGACGGGCAAATCACACAATGCGGCAATATCAGGGGACAACGTCACAACCCTCGTCTGGCCGACAAGTCAGAGACAGTGTGAGGGGGTAATGGAGAACCACGATGACAAAGTGAGGAGAACAACAACCGACGATCTGTTTCTGCATTAGATCGGCGATTGCATCATTTCATTCCTGCCTTCTCGGACGATATTGGATCGCCTCGGCCAGATGCGCCGGGGCGATTTCGTCATTCCCCGCGAGGTCGGCAATCGTCCGCGCTATTTTTAGGACGCGATGAAATGCGCGGGCAGAGAGTTGCAGTTGCTGCATAGCCGTGCGCATCAGTGATTGGCCTGTCGCGTCGAGCTTGCAGAACACCCGCACATCGGCCGGTGTCATGTCCGCGTTGCACATCACACGGGAATCGTGAGAGGCGAAGTGCGCGTGCTGACGCTCGCGCGCCGCTTGCACTCGCGCGCTGACCACAGATGACGACTCGCCCACGCGCTCGCTGGTGAGCTTTTCGTAGGGCACGCGCGGCACTTCGACGTGAATATCAATCCGGTCGAGCAGGGGGCCGCTGATGCGCTTTTGATAGCGCGTGACCATCGAAGGCGCGCACGTACACTCTTTGGTGGGGTCGCCATAGTAACCACAAGGGCAGGGATACTCACAATATGAGATTCCGTTTGACCTGTTCATGGGCTGACAAGGCAATACTCTGGACTGAAGTGGAATCAGTTTTGTAATCCGAACCCAAAGCGTCTTGGCGATTCTAGCCGACACCGCAGCTGCTGTTGTCATCTCAGACACTCGTATGGGGAAAGCGTATTATTCTTTGCGTCCTCTATTGTGCGTAATCACCGGTTGACCGGTGCGCCCATCGAGAGTATCATTTCGCTGGGAAGCAAGATCGGTCCAAGTGGTCCTAATATTACCGGTAGCATCGCATGGCATACGCAAACGTAGAAATTCCTCATATATTTCACCAAACCTGGAAGACCTCAGATATTCCAGACGAGTGGCAAGCGCATGTCCAATCCTGGAGAACCCATCATCCGCACTGGCAGTATGTCTTGTGGACGGATGAAGAGAATCGGAATTTTATTCGAGAGCGTTATCCAGATTTTGTAGAGCTGTACGATTCCTATTCTTATAATATCCAACGGGCGGATGTCATCCGGTATTTTATTCTCTATACTTACGGCGGAGTCTATGTCGATCTGGACTTGGAATGTCTGCAACCCATAGACCGCCTCTTGGCTCATCATACCTTTGTCGCCGGCTATGAACCTCCCCCACACGCGCGGTGGCTTGGCGCAAAGAGCATGGTTTGTAATGCCTTTATGGCTTCAATCCCTCGCCATCGGCTTCTGGCCGCCATCCTCCAGGCCCTGAAAACGTTCAATCCCAAAATCACGTTTCATACTGAGGTCCTCAAGACAACCGGCCCGCTGATGCTCACCCAGGTGGTGAAGCAGTATCCTTTCGGCGATATTACGCTGCTTGACGATCACATCTTATACCCTTTTACGAGCAAGCAGGAAAAACTCGAGGCATTGCTGCACGACCCCGACCAGGGACAGGCGATCAAAGAGGATTGTATCAAACGCGGCGGCTATGCCATTCATTACTGGGCCAACACGTGGGGGAAGGATATTGCTGGGGCATTGAGCAATTCCCATCCTTTTGAGGTTCAAGGGTATACGTTTTTCCCGGGCAAAGATTCCAACGGCTATGATGTCAAGAATGGGGGCCGCAACATTCCTGACCTCGCCGCAGAATGCCTGGCCCAGCCGCCGATCTGGGGATTCAACACCGATGGTTTTGTGAAATACACTATCCGGCCGCAAGCCCAATGGATAGACCTGGAGAATCCCAATGGCAATGAAGGCCTGTATGTCAAAAATGTCTACGTCAGGCATTGCATAGACAAGCAAAGGCTCGTCCTCTTTTATAACACGCTGTGGGATCAACCGCTTGACTATCCTGAAGCGGACATTCCTGACGGATATGTGCTCACCACCGACAGACGCTTGCTGCCGGATGCGGCGGCGGTGGTCTTTCACCTGCCCTCGCTTCGCCTGACAAGGCATCTCAAAAAGAAGCCGGGGCAGCTCTGGGTGGCCTGGTCAATGGAATGCAAAGTCAATTATCCCGCTTTCTTGAGTAGCCGGGGGTTCTTGAAGCTCTTTGACTTGACCATGACCTATCATCTCGATGCCGATGTGGTGCTCCCCTATTTTAGATACGAGTTTCTAGAGGAATTGAGAGCGCCCGTCCAGGCCAAAGCCGCTGGCAAGCGGGTCAATGCGTTTATTTCAAGCGGGTTAAATGCTTCCGGGCGAGTGGATTATCTGAGGGAATTGATGCAGTCCCTTGAGGTGCATTCCTATGGAAAAATCTTGAACAACCGCGCCATTGAACACGACGCCGGACGGCAATCCAAGTTGGATACCATCGCGCAGTACCAGTTCACGCTGGCGTTTGAAAATGCCATTGCCCCCGACTATGTCACGGAAAAGTTTTACGATCCGTTGCTGGCCGGTTCGGTGCCCGTCTATCTTGGCGCGCCGAACATTGAGACTTTTGCGCCTGGCGATCACTGTTTCATCAATGTAGCCGAGTTTGCTGACCCCAAATCGTTAGCACATTATCTCGTCGCGGTGTCGCAAGATGAAGAGCAATATCAGCAGTATTTGGCCTGGAAGTCAAAACCTATCAGGCCGGCCTTCGCCAAGTTGCTTGAGCAGCAGAAGGACCATGTGTTTGTCAGGCTGTGTAACAAGATCGAGGAACGGCTGCAACGGGTGTCCCAACCGATGACATCTATTGCCAGTTAAAATCCGGCACAAGGTAGCCGTAATTCACCAACTCCTGCACGAGCTGAACCTGTCGCGAACTCTCTGGAAGAAAAACGTGGTCGTTCTCCCCGGCATCTCTGGCACACGCCATCAGGGTATCCCAGGCCTTACTTGGGTACCGTTTGAGGCGGGGACCGGGAAATCCAAACTCTACGAGCGCACGCTCTTCTTTCCAGGGAGCTACCCGGAAAAAGCCCCGCCAGGCGGTCTGGGGAATCACTTGAGGCGGCATGTTGGCGGCGCTGTATAGCCCATAAATCAGCGGCCAGTTGGGTTTGTTCCACACATCCCCATACACGCTCATCCCTGGATCCGGCGGAGTATCCTTGGTGCGGCCCCACGCAAAGAGCTTGTAGGCTCGCCGGTCTATGGCCTGGGCCAGTTTCTTTCGCAAGGACGTTTGGGTTGTTTCTGTGGGGATGACGGGTTCTGGCGCCGTCTGCCCCAAGTATTCCAGTGCAGAGGCTAAATGGGTTCGGACGATTTCAGGGGAGACCGTCCGCTGGACAAACTGCTGAATGGCTTGACCCGGAAGCTTTTGATATTCCTGAATGGCGCGCCGCAGACACGCATGAAAAGACTGCAAACTAAACCGCGCGCCCTGCAAGGTCGGATAGGTCGCTACCCCTTTCCAGGGCATGCCTTCCGCCAAATCATGCAGCCCGCCGAAATTGGTGACGACGACGGGCAACCCGCACGCGGCAGCTTCCCAACTGGCGATCCCGAAATTCTCATCTGGAGATATTGAAGGGTAGGCATACAGATCGGCGGACCACAGGCTCTCTCTGAGTTCCTCCTTCCTCATAAATGGCTGAAACCGTAACCACGGACGCTGTTTTTCCCTGAGAATTTCCAGCCGGAAAAAATCGGGAAAGGTCTTGTGGGTAGCAACTGAAAGCTGGAGCCGGTCCTCCTGGTCAAAATCACCCACCACCGTCAACACCAGGTTGGGGATCGGCCATAGATCCAGCAGGCGGATCAATTGACAGATCCCTTTGTTGACGACCAGCCGGCCGACATAGATCGCATGGATCTGATCCGGCCCTACCGAGAACTTTTCTCGGGCGGCGGCTTTTTGTTCCGGCGTGGGGGGGACGAAAAACGTGGTATCCACGCGAGGAGGAAAGACACAGGTTTTGGGGAAATCACCCTGGAAGGCCGCTTGTACTGTTTGCCGGATAAACTCGGTGGAAACAAGTTCCACCTGAGCAGAGGGCAATACTTTGAGCGCATAGACTTCCGGCAAGAAGGGATCACCCAATGCCAGGTGAAGGAGTCTGAACTGGATTTTTTCAAGCCAAGCTTCCCATTCCCCGGCATAGTGCGAATAGGCGACAACGGCTTCCGGTTGCTTGAGCCAATCCAATAATTGATCGGCGGGCGTTGTTTCGTCCAGGACGATCAACTCCCCAAATTCTAGAAGTGACTCGAAAAAGAATTGCTTGTAGAATTTGACCGAGGAGCCGTAATTGAGTTTGAGCCGGTTGTCCAGGTCAACGGTGTCCGGATCAGCGCCATAATCCTTCTTGAATACATAGAACTTGAACATGGGTTTTCAACCATTACAGATTGGAGAATTCATACTTGTGTATATTCCCCATTGAACGGCGCTGGCGCTCACACAGGCTTTGCAGCGTGGCAAGGTCTAAACGTTGATACTGCTGAAGACGGGCCAGGTTCTTGGGATAGAACGGTTGCCCAAAACGGCGCTGCGGATTTTTTTCGTGCCACAGGTGATAAGCGGTGCGTCCAGTGACGATATGTGTGTTCCGAGACAATGCCTGTAGTTTGATGGTCATGGCGTCATCTTCGCCTCCCCAGCCCAAAAACCTTTCGTCGAACCCGCCTAACGACTCGAACAGCGCGCGCCGCACCACAACTAGTCCGCCGCAGAAACAGATGTACTCGCCGCTCCCTTCTCGATTGGGTGGCTGCCCACCGCGATCAGCGTGATGCAGAGATTGGCCGGCCAGGATGTGTTGCGTTTCCTCCGGGGTCAAGTCAACCAGGCGATCATATGGCTTGACTGCCTCGTAATCAGTGAGACACAACTGCAAGCTCTGGACCAGAGCCTCTGCCTCCACCATGACATCGGCATCTCCGAACGCGACGACCAACTAGCCGTCATGCATCTGAAACACTCGAGTCGCTGCAGAATCGCTTGACGACATGGTGCAGAACTCGCGCGCCGAATTCCAAATTGGCTGCGCTGACTCGCTCGTTGTGATTGTGAGCCAGGCCCATCATGCTTGGCCCTTCGTAGCGCATGGGCACAAAGCCATAAACTTTGGCGCCCAGCTTGGTGATGTGCTTGGCATCCGTCCCGCCCGTGATCAGGCCGGGGACGAGCATTGCGCCGGGTTCGTGCTCGGCGATCACCTGACTGATCGTCTCGAACAGCGGTGAATCGGGATCGGATTCCAGCGCGGGCGAAAAGGGCGCAAACTCGATCTCGACGCGGTTGCCGATCACGGCGCGCAGTTCCTGCTCTAGCGATTCGAGCGTGGCGCCCGGCAAGACGCGGCAATCCACCTGGCACTCGGCCTCGGCCGGGATGACGTTGATCCGCGTGCCCGCCTTGAGCATGGTGGGCGTAGCCGTGTTGTGCAGTGAAGCCGAAAGCCTCCGCTTTTGCGGCGCTGCGAGAGGGAGCGCCGCCATTGCGCCATCGTGCACGGCGGGGTCGAGCAGGTTCAAGAGATTTTGCCGCAGGTCGCCTTCCACACCGTGCGAGAGCGCCTCGACATGCGCCCGCGCCGTGCGGGTCACGCGCAGCGGCAGCGGGTTTTCGATCAGAGCAGCGACAGCCTTGGAAAGCGGCAGGAGCGCATTCTCCCCGTGCGGTTGCGAAGCATGCCCCGGCTGTCCGCGCCCGCGCAGCGTAAAGCGAGCCGCGCCTTTTTCTGCCGTCGAGCAGACATAGAACACTTGGCCGTCCAGGACAATGCTCGTCGCGCCGCCCTCGTTGATGGCGTATTCGGCGCGGATGAGGTCGGGGTGCGTCATCGCCATCCACCCCGCGCCCATCCGCCCGCCTGCCTCTTCATCCGCGTTTGCCATGAAGATGACATCACGCTTGAGCGGGACGCCCTGGCGCTTGAGGAGCAGCACGACCATCAATTCCATTGCGACCATTTGCTTCATGTCGGTCGCGCCGCGTCCCCACACAATGCCGTCCACCAACTCGCCGGAAAACGGCGGGCGTTCCCACTTGTCCGCCTCGGCCGGGACGACGTCCACGTGGCCCATCAGCAACAGCGGCGGCAGCGTTCCATCGCTCTTCAAGCGCGCGACGAGGTTGCCGCGCCCCGGCGCAGATTCCAGGACAACCGGTTCGATCCCTTCGCGTTGAAGCACCGCGCCAATGTACTCGATGCAAGGCATTTCGTTGCCCGGTGGATTGGTGGTGTCGAATCGAATCAGGTCTTGGGCAAGAGTTGTCGTTTGTTCGCGAACGAGGTCCCAGTTCATGGTTTCTCCCTATGCAGTAGACAAGGAAACAAGTAGACGTGACCGTTCAGTCTGTAGAGCAGGTTCCCCTCAGTTCCTCTAGTTCTTTCTGAAAGGGACTGAGGGACTGGAGGAACTAGTCACCTGATGCCTAAATTCTGCAATGAATTCGCAGAGGCAGATTTGGCGCTTGCTCCCGATTGATTCGGCAATCGTCAAATTGATTAGATGTCTGTCGAATCAAGTCGGTTCCGAAAGCCATTGATTAGACAATCATCGAATCAGATTGTCGTAGCGGGTGAAAGCCGGGCTATTGGAGACCGCGAGTCGGTCACGAATTTCGTGCAAGACTTAGGCATCAGGTCACTAGGCAGTTTACTCTCATTCAACATGATGCGGATCGAGCGCGTCACGCAGGCCATCGCCGATGTAATTGAGCGAGAGGACCGTGAGCAAAATCGCCAGGCCGGGAAAGATGGCCGTCCACGGCGCGTAGGTCATTTGCGCCTGCGCGTTCTTGAGCATATTGCCCCACGTCGCCGTCGGCGGCTGCACCCCAAAGCCAAGAAAGCTCAACGTTGATTCGGTGATGATCGCCGCGCCCACGCGCAGCGTCGCGGCGACAATGATGGGGCTGGCGGCGTTCGGCAGGATGTGGCGAAAGATGATGCGAGAATTCTGCGCCCCAGACATGTGCGCCGCCTCGACAAACTCTTTTGACTTGAGCGAGAGAAATTGTCCACGCACCAGGCGCGCGACGGGGGGCCAAACCAAAACGCCGATGATGATGATGATGGGCATCGGCCCACCGCTGAGCGTCGGGTTGTTCGTGCTGCGCAGCAATTGCGCGAAAATCAACAGCAGGAAAAGCTGCGGGATCGAGAGCATGTAATCCGTAAAGCGCATCAGGATGTTGTCAATGTACCCGCCGTAAAAGCCGGCCGTTGCGCCAATCAGCGTGCCAATCGTGATCGCAATCAGCATCGTGGCCAAGCCAATCAGAGTCGAAATGCGCCCGCCATCCCACAACCGGACGAACAGATCGCGCCCCAGCTCGTCGGTGCCAAAAACATGCGCAGCCGAAGGCGCTTCACGCATGATGTCGAGGTGCGTTTTGCCGGGCTCATAGCGAGTCACCCAGGGGACGACGATGCACAACAAGACAAACAGGGTCATCATGCCCAGGCCCGCCAGCGCGAGTTTGTGTTTGCGAAAACGCCGCCAAACCATCGCACGCATGGATTCCTGAGGGCGGAGGCGAATTGACTCGGTCTGACTGATCTTAGAGGTTGCTTGAGTTTGTTTCACAGCTTTAACTAGTCAAATCGAATGCGCGGATCCACAAAGGCGTAGACGATATCGGTGATGAGACCAAACAGTACGATCAGCGTCGCGCTCATCATCAAGATGCCCATCATCACGGCATAGTCGCCGCGCTCAATCGAGTTAAAGAACAAACGCCCCATCCCGGGCCACGCGAAAATCGTTTCGGTGATGACCGCGCCGGCGAACAAGCCAGGAATTTCCAGGCCGATGATGGTCACAAGCGGCAAAATCGCGTTTTTGAATGCGTGCCGGGCGAGCACCACGCGCTCGCGCAGACCCTTGGCGTACGCGGTGCGAATGTAATCCTGATGCAAGACGTCCAACATGCCGGCGCGCATGTAGCGAATGTGACTGCCGAGGCTGAAAAAGGTCAACACGCTGGCGGGCAGAATCAAGTGGCTGAGGCGGTCGCTGTAGGAGAACGGGGCGCCAATCGTAAACATCCCGCCGCCGGGCAGGAGCGGTCCGCCATCGGAATTTTTGAGGGTCGCGTTGAAAATGATGATGAGGATAAGACCCAACCAAAAGACCGGCATGGACTGGCCGAGAAAGGCCACCGTCGTCGCCGCGTGATCCATCCACGAATACTGGCGTATTGCGGAAATGATGCCAATGGGAATCGCGATGAGCAGCGCCAGCGCAAAGGCCGTGAAGGACAGATAGAGTGTATTCGGCAGTTTTTCGGTGATTTCCACCAGCGCCGGGCGGCGCGTGACTTCGGAAGTGCCCCAGTTGCCGCTGGCAACCGAAGTCAGCCATTTCCAGTACCGCACATGGATGGGCGCGTCCAGGCCCAACTCGCTCTTGAGCCGCGCCAAATCTTCGGTGCTGATCTCGGGATTGTTTTCGTATGCCGCCAGCGGTCCGCCCGGAATCAGGTTCATGAGCAAGAATACGGTAAAACTGATAACCAGCAATAGGGGCAGCGCCTGAATGGCACGGCGGATAATGTATCGAGTCATCGAATTATCTGGTCTAAGTCTGATGGTCGGGTAGTCGTCCAGTCAAGCATGACCATTCGACTACCCGACGATTTGACCAAGCGGCTACTTGAGCCACCAATCTTCGGCATTGTAGCCGTTGTTGTCCCAGGCGTTCGGGATCCAACCTTGCAGTCTGTCGCGATACGAGTCCAAGTCGAGACGTTGGTACAGGTAGATCATGTTCGTCGCCTCCTGACCAAGCTTGGCAACCTGGCAGTACAAATCGCGGCGCTTGTTGATGTCGGGTTCCTGCCCGGCTTGTTCGAGCAGGGCATCCACTTGCGGGTCGGAAAAGCGCGTATAGTTCACGCCGCCCTTGTTGCTCTCGCTCGGAATGTTCTTGGTATAGAACAGATTCATCATCTGGCTATGCACGTCGAGTGAGGCATTCGTCGTGTACATGATGATGTCAAAGTTGCCGTGCCGGCGCGGCGAGGCCGCATCCCAGCCGCCGATGACGACCGACGACGGCGCATTCTCGATGTACAACTCGACGCCGATGGCCTTCATATCTTCGACCACCAACACTTGCGAATCTTCACGCAGTTTGTTGCCGGAGGTCGTCGTATATTTCAGGCGCAAGCGCGTGCCATCCGGCGCCACCTTGGCGCCTTTCGAGACGCGGATGCCGTCCGAGCCAGGCACCCAGCCCGCCTCGGTCAAGAGCTGTTTCGCTTTTTCCACATCATAGCCGCGCGGCTTGAAATCGGCGCACTGGAAAAAGCCCGCGTTGATTTCGTTGGTACCGGGCTTGGCTTTGTTAAAGAGCAATTTTTCGATGATGCGCTGCTTGTTGATGCCATACTCGATGGCCTGTCGCACTTTGACGTCGCTCAAGATGAGGTGCGGTTTCTTTGGGTCAGACGGGTCTTTGTTCTCCGCCATGTTCAGGAACAACCGCTCGCCGCCGATCTGCAATGGGTCGGAGATTTTGACCCCTTGCATCTTTTCCAACTGCGGGATGTCCGCTTCGGTATTGTTCCAAACAATGTCCACTTCGCCGCTGGCGAGCAATTGCATCGCGACTTCGGACGACGGCACGATGCGAATGACGACTTTATCGAGATAGGGCTTGCCCTGCTCGCGGTACTTGTCGTTGCGCGAGAAAGTGATGTACGAATCCGCGACCCACTCGTCCAACTTGAAGGGACCCGTGCCAATGGGCTTGCGATTGTAAGCCCAGTTCTTCATGTCTTTGGGATCACCCGTGGCATGCTTGGGCAAGATGGTGCTGTCAAAGAGCGAGAGGTAGGGCGCGTGGAAGTTCTTGAACTTGATGACCACTTTGGCAGGGCTGGGGCACTCGATGGCCTCAATGTCTCGATAGCCAGTGGTCGAAACGACGCCAACGTCAGGCGTCATCCACGCTTGCAGAGTGAACTGAATATCGGCGCAAGTGAACGGCGTGCCATCTGACCAAACCGAGCCTTCTCTCAGGTTGTATGTGATGGTCTTGCCATCAGCACTCACACCGCCGTTCTGAACGGTGGGGACTTCTTTGGCAAGGCTCGGGACGCGCGAGCCATCCGCCAAAACTTGGGTGAATCCTTCGACAACAAAGGTAAGCACTTCGTCCATGACGGTTTGCGTGCCAAGCAGAGCGTTGAGCGTGATGGGCGATTGCCAGACCGCCATCGTGATGGTACCGCCCTTTTTGGGGCCGGCGGGTTGAGCCGGAGCTGTAGTGGGCGCGGCGGTTGGCGCAGCGGTCGGCGCAGCGGCCGGCGCGCACGCGCTGAGGACAATCGAGAGCACAACGATTGTAGAGAGCAGGAACGCAAGTCTACGGGTGTTCATGATCTTCTCCTTAAAGTGGTGAGGTTGCATTCGAAAACCAGAGGGGTATCGGCTGCCTCTCGGCAGCGCCACGCGGCAAAACCGATTCTCGGTCCGGTCACCTCCTTTCCGGGCAGGTAGTTGAGGGCGCGCCTTGGCGTTTGCGCCACGACGCCAGGAGTACACTCACCGAGCCTGCTGCCCCGCAAGTACCGCCATGATCCCGTCTGTGGTCACTTGGATATGATGCCGCATAAGCCGCTCGGCCTCGTCGGCATCCTGGGATTCCAGCGCTGCCATGATGGCTTGATGTTCCTGCTTAAGAGTCACCCCGTTTGGGGATGGGGGCCACTGCTGTCTGGGCAAAGTTGGTGAGCAACATCGTAGGAAAGATTGTCCACATTTGATTCAAGGTGCGCACCAGATAGGCGTGACGGCTGACCATGAAGATAGCTTGATAAAGAATAACACGAGTTCAGACGCATGTCAAGAAGGAGGCACGACAAGTGATGCACAGAAGCTTTCCGACCGTACTAGATGCCGCGCTCGCCGCGGATGTAGGGCGTGCCCAGCGCCGCCGGAGCGCCCAATCGCTTGCGGAGCGCCTCGCGACTCACAGCGACCAGCACAATGATGGTGAGCGCATAAGGCAGCATTTGCAGGAAAAAGCCCAACTTGGGGGTGTAGAAGAAGGGATTGCGCAACCCCAGGAGCATCTCTGGTCCTTGCAAGTCGAGGATCAAGCGGCGGATCGCGCCGAACATGTAGCCGCCGGCCGCCGCGCGCCACGGATCCCATTGCGCAAAGATCACCAGCCCGACGGCGATCCAGCCCTGGCCGCCGGTTGTCAGCTCGCTGAACCAGCCCGGTGAGACGGCCAAACTGATTGTTGCGCCGGCCAACCCGGCCAACAGGCCGCCGATCAACACGTAAAGGTAGCGCAGGCCATACACGCTGATGCCCAGCGCGTCGGCAGCGGCAGGATATTCGCCCACCGACCGCAGGTGCAAGCCGGGCCGCGTGCGGTTGATAAAGAACCACGCTGCCGGGGTGAGCAGATAGCCCACATAAACCAGCACGTGCTGTTGGGTGAAAAAGATCGGGCCGAGAATTGGGATTTGTGAAAGCAGCGGCACTGTGTAGATAGGCAGCAGTGAGACAGTCCCGGCTTTGCTCAGCCCTTCGCCCAGCACGGTGCTCAACCCGACGCCGACAAAGTTAATTGCCAGTCCGCTCACCACCTGGTCGGCCTGAAAGTTGACGGTAACCAGCGCGTGCAAAAGACTGAGCGCGCCCGCCGCCAACATCGCGTAGACCACGCCCACCCACGGGTTGCCTCCCTGGGCGACCGTCTTGTAAGCCGTCATGGCGCCGATCAGCATCATGCCTTCCACGCCCAGGTTCATCACGCCCGATCGTTCGGCCAGCACCTCGCCAATCGCCGCGAATAGCAATACCGTCCCGCTGGCAACGCCGGCTTGAAGAATAATGATCCAATCAATCATTCCGAATCCTTGTTGGTCCGCGAATTACGCGAACTTCCAGTTCCTTTCCTATTCGCGGAGATTCGCGTTATTCGCGGATCATCTTTTCACGACGCGGATGCGGTAGCGCAGCACCACGTCGCTGGCGATGACGGTGAACAGGATGATGCCTTGCAACATGCGCGGGATGCCCGAGGGCTGGATTTCTCGCCCGGCCAACAGCAGGCCGCCGAAGAGGATGGCGACCAGGATCACGCCGAACGCGTTGAGCTTGGCCAGCCATGCGACGATGATGCCCGTAAACCCATAGCCGGGCGAGATGGAGCCTTGCAATCGGTGAACCACTCCGGCAATTTCCGACATGCCCGCCAGCCCCGCCAGCCCGCCCGACAGCATCATCACCAGGACGGTGTTGCGGACGATGTTGATGCCCGCGTAGCGCGCGGCTCGCGGGTTATCGCCCGTCAGCCGAATCTCGTATCCCCATCGGCTGCGATTCATAATGAACCACACCACCACTGCCGCCACCAGCCCAAACGCCAGCCCCAGGTGAAGCGTGAGGCCGGACAGTTGCCAGTTTGGAAACTGACGCGCATAGTCGGTCAGGCGCGGCAGCCAGGCGGTCTCTGGGAACGTGGGCGACATCTGAAAGCCAGCGTCACTCCACGAGCCGAACACCCAAAACAGAACCCACGACGTGGCGATATAGTTCATCATCAGGCTGGTGATGATCTCGTTAACGTTGAGCCTGGCCTTTAGAAAGCCCGGTACCAATCCCCACAGCGCGCCGCAGGCAAAGCCCGCCAGCAGCATGGCCGAGAGCATGATGATGCGCGGCGTGGTGGCGGGCAGCAGCGGAGCCAACACCACGGCGCTCGCGCCCCACGCGCCCATAAAGAATTGCCCCTCCGCGCCAATGTTCCACAGCTTCATGCGAAACGCCAAGGTGCAGGCCAGGCCCGTCAAGATGAGCGGCGTGGCTTTGACGAGCGTATCGGAAAACACGCCCACGCTGCCGAACGCGGCTTTGAAAATATGCGCGTAGGATTCGATGGGATCGCCGCCCGCGAACTGGATGACGACTCCGCCGATCACCAGCGCGAGGATGACTGCGCCCACGGATGTGGCTGGCGCAAGCCAGCGCGGCACATTCATGCGCGGCTCCACCACGATGCGGAAGGGTAGGCGGAGCCGCTCGCGTCGGCGTCGTTGTTCCGGCTGTGAAGGTGTGGTCGTGGATGTGGATGTGCTCATATAGTCCTATGGTCGTCTAGCCATGGGGTCGGACAGCCAGCCGATTTGACTGACTATTGCTATTCGACTACCGGCCATCATCAAGCCGATCTTTTCCAGGTTGGCCTCTTGGGCGCTCATCTCGCCCATGATTTGCCCCTCGTAAATCACCACGATGCGGTCGGCCAGCGACATGATCTCGTCGAGTTCTTCAGAAATCAAGAGGACGGCTGCGCCTTGTTCGCGTTCTTGCAGCAACAGTCCGTGGACCGCTTCGATCGCGCCCACATCCAGCCCACGCGTGGGCTGCATGGCAATCATGACTTGCGGCGTCGTGGACATCTCGCGGGCCAGAATCATCTTTTGCAGGTTGCCGCCGGAAAGCAGGCGCGCTTCGGTATCAATCGTGGGCGCTGCAATGTCGTACGCCTGCTTGAGCTTTTCGGCGTTCTGCCGGATGACCGGTCGGTTCAGCACCCAGCCGGATGAGATCGGCTCGCGCCGGTAGCTCTTCATGATCAAGTTGTCGGCCACGCTCAGGCTGGGCGCGCTGCCCACGCCGGCGCGGTCTTCGGGGATGTGAGACACGCCGCGATCAATCGCCAGGCGAGGGGGACGATTGCTGATTTCATGGTCGCCTATCTTCACTTGCCCGCTGGCGCAGCGGCGCAGGCCGGTGATCACCTGAGCCAGTTCCGTTTGCCCGTTGCCGGCCACCCCCGCCATCCCCACGATTTCGCCGGCGCACACCTGGAGCGAAAGTCCGCGCAGTGCGGGCAGGCCGCGGTCGTTTTCGGCAGACAGGTTTTCGATAGACAAGACAACCGGGCCGGGCGACACCGCTTTCTTTTCCACGCTGAATACCACCTCGCGCCCCACCATCAAGCGCGCCAACTCGGACTTGGTCACGCCTTTAGCCTCCAGCCCGGCGGCGGTCACGCGGCCATGTTGCAGCACGGTGACGCGGTCGGCGATTTCCAGCACTTCGTCCAGCTTGTGGCTGATGAAAATGATCGAGTGGCCGCGCTGTGTCATGGAGCGGAGTGTGGCGAAGAGCTCTCGCACTTCTTGCGGAGTGAGCACGGCGGTCGGCTCGTCCATGATGAGCACGCGCGCGCCGCGATACAGCATCTTGAGTATTTCTACTCGCTGCTGTTCGCCCACCGAAAGCTGCCAGATTTTGGCCCTGGGGTCTACTTTCAGGCCGTATTGATCTTGAAGCGCCAGGACGCGCTTGTCATACTCTGGCAGGTTGAGCAGAAAGCGCGGTTGATCCAGGCCCAGCAGGATGTTTTCGGTGACGGTTTGCGATGGCACCAGCATAAAATGTTGGTGGACCATGCCCAGGCCCTGCGCGATCGCATCGCGAGGAGAGTTGAGGTTGACTCGTTTTCCCTGAACAAAGACACTGCCCTCTTCAGGTTTGTATAGCCCGGCGAGGACGTTCATCAACGTGCTTTTGCCGGCGCCGTTTTCGCCCAGCAGCGCGTGAACTTGGCCTTCACGCAAGTCAAAGTCAACGTGGTCGTTGGCCAGCACGCCGGGGAATCGCTTGACGATCCCGCGCATCTCGACGGCAGTTTGGATTTCGGGCATGGCTGCCTCTGGAGAAGGTAGACAAGTAGAAAGGGGAACCTTGTCTACTTGTCTACTTTTTGCCTTGTTTACTTTTCTACTACTTTGGTAATTCGCCCTTGATGCCGTCAGCCCACCACTTCATGCAGTACTTGCACTCTAGACCCGGACTGCCGGGCGGGAATTGATCCAGGTCGGCCTGCACCATCTTTTGGCCGGCGGGGACGATTTCCTTGCCCGTGTTGTCCTTGATCGGGCCGGCGAACACGTCAAAGCGAGTGAACTTGCCGGCCTTCATTTGAGCCAGCAGGTCCTTGACTTGCTGGATCACCTCGGGCGGCAAGTCCTTCATGCCGGCCGTCAGGCTCTGGCCTTCCATGAATCCGTACAGGCCCAGCGCGCCGGTATCGGCGTCAAAGTATTCCCAGCCGGGCTTGTAGGTCTTGGCGATGACCTTCTTCGTGATGTCGGCATACACCGGGCCCCAGTTCCAGTACGGCGCGGTCAGGCAGCCGGGCACTTTGCACGAGCCGACCCAGTCATAGGTGACGCCCCACTTTTTCTTGGCGGTCGCCACGTCGGCTACGGCCGGGGTATCTGCGCCAGTAAAGACCACCTGCGCGCCGGCATCAAACAGAGAAGCGGCCGCTTCTTTTTCGATAACCGGGTCGTGCCAGGTGTTGATCCAACGCACGTCCAGCGTACACTCCGGGCAGGTCTTTTTCATGCCCAGCGCAATCGCATTGCCCAAGCGGATCTCTTCGGGGATGGGGAACGTGGCCATGTAGCCCAGCTTGGGGTTGCCGTCCTTTTTGGCGCGCGCCCCGGCGAGCATGCCGGCCAGGTACTTTATGTTTTCCATCGCGCCGAACAGGTTGCCATAGTTCGTGGTGTTCGACTTGTAGCCGCTGATGTGAACGTACATGATGTTGGGGAACTCTTTGGCGACATTTTCCATCGGGTCCATGTAGCCGAAGGACGTGCCAAAGATCAGGCTAAAGCCTTTACGGGACAGGCTGCGGAAAACCTGCTCCGAGTCGGCGCCTTCGGGCACGTTTTCGATGTAAGCCGTGTGTACATTGGGCACATTCTTCTCGACGTACTGAAAGCCCTCATAGTGCGCCTGGCTCCAGCCGCCATCGTCGTGCGGGCCGATCAGCACGTAGGCCACATTGAATTTGCCTTTCTCAATATCGGGGATTTGCAGGCCGGCCGGGCTTTTGGCCGCAGGCGCTGCCGCCCCACCGCACGCCGTCAACAACGTGGCCGCAACGGTGAACAAAGCTACGAAAGTTAAAAGATTCTTGCGGGCGATCATCGTTTATCCTCCTGAGTTGGTGTGAAGGAAACTGACTTGTTTGACATACAGAACAGCACACTCTCTCACTCGATTTGTCGAGGTTGGCCTCCTTTCTTCAAAACGTGGTGGCGCGCGCGGGAGGCTGCGTCAGGCCGACGCAGTCTCTCTGATTCTACCAGTTTTTTCTACTTTGGCTAGGGCACGATGTGCGTGCCGGTTTCGCCTTTGAGCGCGCGCCCGATGTTTTCGGGATTGGTGATGATGGCCTCTTTGCCGCCGGCCTCCAGGTACCACAGGATGGCCTGAATCTTGGGCGCCATCGAGCCTTTGGCAAAGTGCTTGCCTTCGGCCAGGTATTGCTTGGCCTCGGCCAACGTCATCTTGTCAATCCACTTTTGATCGGGCTTGCCAAAGTTGATCGCTACTTTTTCGACGGCGGTGGAGATGATGAGCAGATCGGCTTTGATCTCGCGGGCCAGCAGGCTGCTGGCATAGTCTTTGTCAATCACGGCCGCGATGCCGATGTAATCGCCATTGCCCTTGTCAATGACCGGGATGCCACCACCGCCGACGGTGATCACGACCACGCCGGCGTTGATCAGCGCCTTGACCGTGTCCAACTCCACCACTTCCTTTGGAAGGGGAGAGGCCACCACGCGCCGCCAGCCTCGGCCCGCGTCTTCGACCACCGACCAGCTCATTTCGGCCTTGCGCCGCTTGGCTTCTGCCTCTTCCATGAATCCACCGATAGGCTTGCTGGGATTCTGGAAAGCTTTGTCGGCGCGGTCCACCAGCACCTGGGTGATGACCGTGGCGACGTTCTTTTTGATCCCTCGGTGGAACAGGGTGTTTTGCAGGTTTTGCTGCAGCCAATATCCGATCGCGCCCTGGGTATCGGCCCCCAGAGTGTCGAGCGGCACTTCGTGCAGCCCTTCGATCTTGTGTGCGATCTCGGAACGGGCCAGCATAAAGCCCACCTGCGGCCCATTGCCATGTCCGATGGCGACTTCCCACCCGGCCTCGATCATGTCGGCGATGTGGTCAGTCGTCTCTTTGGCTGCCTGGTATTGATCTTCGATGGTCTGGTGCTTGGCATCTTTGATCAGCGAATTGCCGCCGATGGCGACGACGGCCACTTTTTTCTGTTTCTCGTCCATAGGTTCCTCCTTGATTGTTCGGTAGACAGGTAGACAAGTTGGCAAGTAGACAAGGTGCTTCACTCGGCGGGCGGCTGGCTGGGTGTGTCATCAGTGTCGTCAACGATGTAATGATCGCCGTAGTGACAAGTCCCTGCTTTTGCTTCCAGACGTAGTTGATATAGCCGTTAAGCGTCCGCTCGGCTTCTCGGCCCAGATCATAAAGCTCTTGGCGTCGTGGGTCGCTGCTGTAGTAAGTCGTGCGCTGTGATGATGTGGCTCGCCCAGCGCGTGCTTGCGCTTCAGGTCGAACGCCGCGTCGAGGACAGTTTCGACTTCCGCCTTGCTAAAATCCAGGTCGCCGATCAGATCTCGACCGCGAAGATTTGTTTGCATTTCGGGGTCTCCTTTCTTTTTGTTCGTCCGCGAAGGACACCAAGTGTTAAATCTTTGTGATCCTTCGTGGATAAAGAATACTATGGATGAGGATGAGCACTCCAATACCAGGCCAGCTTGTCGGCCATGTCGCCCAAAACGTCATACGAGCCTGTGTCACCTGCTCCACCCGCGGCAAAGATCGTCGCGCCGATCACATAGTCGTCCTTTTGCAGTTCCTCGTCGTACCAGGTGAGTTGATCCAGGTAACCTGTCACTCCATTCGGCGCGATGTTGTTTTGTTTCCAGTACGCGCCAAAGTCGCGCCAGCCCGCGCCGCCAGGGCCGGGGCGCGGCTGGATCAGCCCGTCAACGCCACATTCGGTGATGATGAGCGGGAGGCGCAAGTCGGCTGGAATGTGACGGCGATAGACCTGGCGGTAACGCAGCGTGTACCAACCTTCATCGCCCGCATCGCCGGCAGGATCGAGCTGGTTGCGGCCAAAGCCGAACTGCATCACCGGCGCGGAATATTCGTGCAAGCCCAGGCAGCCGCCATGCTGTTGCGCAGCCTGGAGCGCGGGCACAAAGCCCCCCCATCGTTCGAGCGGCGGCGTGCCGGTGGAAAAGTTGCCGACGCAGCACTTGCAGAACAGCGCGACCATTTGCTTGACTCGCTCTGCCTCGAACGCTGCATAATCGGCCATCATGTCGGCGGACTCTATGAGCGGTTCGTTGTAGCCTTCCCAATAGTCCACGCTGGTGTTGGCTGTGTACTTGTCCATGTTTCGGGCGATAAAGTCCGCCGCATGCCGGGCGGCATCGCGGCCGTTCTTGTCGTGGAGTGCGCGAAAGTCGTAATCCACACTGATCCGTCCGACGACGATGGTCTTGGGCACGCGCTCTTTGACCACGCCTGCCGAGCCGAGGTCGTCAATGATTTTGACCACCTTGGGCTTGCCGGCTTGGATGACGTCCATGATTTGCGGCGACGAGAACCGCTGGACGGCCAGGCCGAGTTTGCTGGGCTGTGTATAGTGCGCCGGCGTTGCGGTGGGCCAGGGCGTCTTGGTGGCTTGAGGCGCGGGCGTGAGCGTGTTGGCAGCGGTGAGTGTAAGCGACGGCTTGAGCGCGGTCGCAGTAGGGCGGGAGTCGCCAGTTGGCGTCACGGTCGCTGTCGCATCGGCCACGGGCACGTCAGTTGGGCTGTTCTGCCGGCACGCTTCCAACGTCGCGAGCACAACCGTGGATAGCGCGCCGGCCAGGAACGCGCGGCGCGAGATGCTTGGTTGCGAGTTCATGGCTTTATTTTACCATACTCTCAAGACGATTTCTTTCGACGGGTGGGGGATCGGCGCTCTGTTTGTTTAGTGCGATGTTGCTTCTGCGCTTTTTGGGCGATGGCTGCCTTGGGTTTCAAGGCGGGGGATTGACCATATTCGACAGCAGCCTCTTTGACAGGCAGTTCGCCAACGATCAGCCCGATGTTTGCTTTCCACTCTTTGAGCGGCAGTGCTAGATCAGGCAAAACAGATGCTTCACTGAAAAGGGAAAATTCGGTGATGGGCCTGTGCTTTTCAGGCGATGGTTTGGCTGGTAGACCTTCGGGCAGATCAAAGAGCGTAGGAGTTAAACTGTCTGGCGACTTGGCATTTCGCAAACTGACAAAATCGCCCATGGGCTTTGTGCCGAGAGCGAAGCGACGCAGCGTTGTGGCAATGGCCTCCGCGCTGTTGTCTATGCCGATCCACCTCCGGCCCAATTCGGAACCGACGGCCAAAGTGGTCCCCGATCCGCAAAAGCAATCCAAAACCAAGTCCCCAGGGTTCGATGAAGCGTCAATGATTCTCGCCAGCAAATCCCGGTTCTTTTCCGTCGGATAACCGGTGATCTCGATATTTTGGTTGTGTGCATCGCGCACGTCCAGCCAGATGTCCTGAACGGGGATGCCGTCGCTATCGTCCAGGTACACCTTACGGCGAGGGTTGCCCGTAGGCGACCAGTAGATTTCGCCGCGTGCATCCATCTCATTCAGTTTATCCGGCGTGTATTGCCAGTGTTTGCCAGGGGGAGGTTCCATGCCTCTCCAGGATTTGCCTGTTTCGCCATTGCGCATGCCCGGTGCGTGTATCGGCACTTTCTTGTATCGGCGACCGGTGCCTTCTTCGATGTACTGATACTCCTTAGCCGCGCGCTCAGGCGTCCAACCTTCCATCGGGCGATGCCAAACGTATTCGTCGGTCTTGGTGTAGAAAAGGATATAGTCTGAAATATTGCCGTAGGTCTTGCGCGTATAGTTTTTGGGGTTGCACTTTTTCCGAGTGATCCAATTGCGAAAGTTGTTCCGCCCAAAGATTTCGTCCAGGACAACCTTGATGTAAAACGCCATGTTCTCGTCGAGGTGGACGTAGATAGAGCCGTCGTCGGCCAACAACTCGTGCAGCAGGATCAACCGCTCGCGCATGAACTCGATATAGCTTGCGCCTTCCAACAAATCGGCGTAAGCATCGGCCTGCCCGCGTGATTGAAAGACGCTGCTGGTGGCGTAGGGCGGGTCAATGTAAATCAGGCGCACGTGCCCTTGTACCTGAGGCTCGCGCAGCAGGGCAGCCAGGATCGGAAAATTGTCTCCATAGTAAAGCCGGTTCGGTGACGCTTCAGAAGTGTATTCCGGCCAGGCGATCAGTAAATCCGCGGGCTTTGTGTTGAGAATGCTCTTTCTGCTGCGTTCGCCTGTATAAGCGATATGAACAGGAATGTCTCTCTCCGCCGATTCTAGTGGAGAGGGGCTTGTGACTTTCCAGCGGGTCTTGGAGACTCCGGTTGCCATTGGCGCTTATTCCTACTTTCTCAACCACTCAAGAGTGATGCGTTCGGGAACCATGCGCAGAGTGGTCACGATGATCTTGCCGGGCCAACTGCGTTCCAGGTAGGCGTAATCATCCCACATGGAACCGAGGAGCAGACCGGGGCCATCGTTCAGGAATATCACCACGACTTTTGCACCTTAAAAACTGATTCCCATAACGTTCAAGCCTAGGCGATTCCGAAACGTTTTCGCCAGCCCGAGGCAATACTCGCCCTACCTCCACCGACAAACGGATCGAGGTCGGGAGGGCAGAGTTTGCCTGCTGCCTGGCAAGGAATGGAACTTTGCATTTGCGTGTACCGCCAAGCCGATAACTTGCGGTGTTATATCCTCGAACAGTTTCTTCAGGCGTTGGTGAGTTGGGCGCCAACACTGGTCGGCATCGGTCTGCGCGCGATCCTTTACCGATTGATGTTGACGATGGAAGGGTTAGCGGCCATCGAGTCGGGGGTGCGGTTGCGCTTTGCCAGCCACATTCATTTGGGGGCGGGTAGTTATCTCGATCAGGGCGTGTACATCCCAGCCTGTCCCAATGGCATGACGATTGGGCCGCGCACGCTGGTGATGCACGACAGCATCTTGCACGTGTACAACTTTCGGAATCTGCCGCACGCCGGGATCACCATTGGAGCAGACAGCCTGATCGGCGAGATGAACGTCATTCGCGGGCAGGGCGGCGTGAGCATCGGCGACCGGGTGTATACCTCGCCGCTGGTGCAAATCATCGCCGTCAATCACGTGTTTGACGATCCGGCTCGACCGTTTGTGGAGCAGGGCCTTACGGCAGAAGGCATCGTGATCGAGGACGATGTGTGGATTGGATCGGGCGCGGTGGTGACGAAGGACGTGCCGCCGCACACTGTCGTGGGAGGCGTCCCGGCGCGCGTGATCAAAGAGATCGCGCTGGAAGTGGTGCAGGACAGACTTCCCTCATCGCAGTGTGGGCAGGTCTATTTGTAAGCTCCGGAGTCGAGGCTTTAGCCGGACGCCGAAGGCGAGTGGCCCGGCCAAAGCCTCGACTCCGATGATAAAAGTGAGCAGTGGCAGCAGCTTTAGCAATCGCCGCGATTCTCGATCGCGTGTTGAGTATCCGGTCTGCATTGGAGGCGCTGGGCGGGGCTGGGCCTGAGGTAGTGGTAGTGGACGACGGCAGCCGGGATCGAACCGTGGGGCGTGTTCGACGTCTTTAATACCTTGGTGTTTGGCGCGGCGGGTGTGAGCCTGTTCAACCTGGGCGCGATGTTCAACTATTTGGTGACGCTATTCCAAAAGCGGCCAGTCAAGCAAGGGCTGTTCGGCAAACCGATCTTTGACCCGCCGCTCGACCGGCACTTTTGGTGGATGGGCGGGCTATTGGTCGTGATGGGGGGCAGCGTTGCCGTGGGCAGCCTGGTTCTCAGCTTGGGCGGCTGGGACATGTCGCGCCTGTGGCTGTGGTTGCTCGGCGGTTCGATGTTGATCTTGACCGGCGTGCAGTTGGTTATCTCGTGGCTCGTGATGCGGGTATTGGAAGAGCTTTCCCAACGAGAGATCAAGGTCGGTCTGGACATGCAAGCCAAAAGCGCGGTGGAGAGGTGGGCCTGATGGCGAGTGACGTCGTGTCTGATTCATTGCATCGAGAAAACCTGGGTAGCCGGCCGTTGCGCTCAGTGCAGCAAGCCAAGTTCCCTGACGCGGATTTGGCCGTGCGGGCGCATGGCATGGCGCGTCCGGCGCACCCGGTAGACGTGCTGCTGGTCAACCCGCCCGCTCCCGACGGCGGCGTCTGGATTCGCAGCCAGCATCGCGTGGGCCGGCGCAGCCGCGAAAACATGGTCTGGCCGCAGGTGGATCTGGCGCAGATGGCGGCGCTGCTGTCGCCCGACTATAGCGTCGAGATCGTTGACGCGGTTGCGCTGCGGATGGGCTGGGATGAATTTGAAAAGCTGCTGCGCGAAAAGCGTCCGCGTTATTACATCACGCAAGTCGCTGCGCCCACGCTGACCAACGACATGTATGGCGTGTTCCTGGCGCGCGGCCTGGGTGCGATCACGCTGGGATTCGGCACGCACGTCACGCCGATGCCGCACGAGACGATGGAACAATTTCCGCCTTTGGATTTTGTGCTGCGTGGCGAGCCAGAACTGACGTTGCGCGAGCTGTTGGACACACTGCAGGCGGCCAGTGGTCAGTGGGGCAGGATCAATGGAAACTTGTGGAAAGTGGATGGCCATCCGGCGGACGTGTGTGGGCTGATGCGCAAGATGATGAGCGAGGCCGACTTGACCTGGACGCCAGCCTGGACGCTCGGCGGCAGGGAAGGCCACGCACCCGATGAGCACATCGCGGCATCGCCAGGGCAATTGAGCGCGATCAAGGGCCTGGTGTGGCGGCGCGGTGAGGAAATCGTGGTCAATGCCGACCGACCCTTTATCCGCAATCTGGACGACCTGCCTTTGCCACTGCATCACCTGCTGCCGCTGGACAAGTACCGCATCCCGATGGTCAAGGGGCCGTATACGTTCGTCGTCACCAGCCGGGGTTGTCCCGCCGGCTGCAAGTACTGCATCAAACACGTCAACTACCAGCACTCGGTCCGCATCCGCACGCCCGAAAACATCATGCAAGAACTGCTGGAGTTGAACAAGCTCGGCATTCACAACATTAACATGTATGCCGACCTGTTCACCGTCAACCGTGATCAGGTGATGAGACTGTGCAACCTCATCATCAAAGAGGGGCTCAAGATCAAGTGGACGTGCAACAGCCGCGTAGATTACGTGGACGAAGAGATGCTCAAGTTGATGGGCAAGGCGGGGTGCTGGTACATCGCGTGGGGCATCGAGTCGGCTAACGAGCAAATTCTCAAGCACATGCACAAGGGCTATCGGCTGGAGCAGGCCCCCCAGTCGCTCGCGTGGGCGCACAAAGCCGGCATCAAAAACTGGGGCTACTTTATCATCGGACTGCCCGGCGAGACGGTCGAGACGATTCAGCAGATGATTGCCCTGTCCAAGAGTCTGCCGTTGGACATTGTGCTGTTCCACATCGCCGCGCCGTACCCCGGCACGCCGTTCTTCTTTGAGGTGTTGGAAAACGACTGGTTCCGGCCTGGCACGCAGTGGGAATCGGTGGATATGGACCAGTCCACGGTGTTGGATTATCCGGGCCTCAAAGCCGAAGAGATGGAGTACTGGCAAAAGCGAGCGTTCCGCGAGTGGGCTTTGCGCCCTGGCCCGATGTGGACGTATCTCAAGAGCATCAATGGGCTTTCGGTGGTAAAGTCCGCGGTCGAGATCGGCTGGCAGACATTGAGTTGGGTAAGAGGATAGATAGATTCCGGGCGCGCTTGTTTATGGCCGGCGAGGCAGATCACAGACTTGGTTCACATGTGAAGAAGAGAAATGTCTACGAAACGAATTCTGTTCAATAGCATTATTCTGGTCGCCATAGCGCTGAGCCTCGTTTCGGGACCTGCTCTTGCTGCGCCATTGCCTACGCCGACTCTACAGGGCACAACAGCGACTTTGCCAGTGGTGGCTATCCACATCTCCGAGTTGATGGGTGTGTCCACGAATACGGCAACATTGATCGTAGACGCTCGTGAGGTGCGGTTGCCGCTGATACTGCGCGAGTAAGGCATTGCACAGGGCGGGTTTCATTGTCGTACAGCAATAGCAGGGACAATCAAGCTTATGGAGGTCTCCTATGTCTATTCGAATTCTCATTGCCGATGATCACGGCGTGCTTCGGGCTGGCCTACATGCACTGTTGAACGCCGAACCTGATCTGGAAGTGGTGGGCGAAGCGGCTGATGGACACGAGGCGCTTCGTCTGGCCGGCGAACTGCGCCCCGACATCATCCTGTTGGATCTGGTGATGCCGGGATTGGGCGGCATTGAAGTCGCGCGGCAACTGAAAAAGTCTCTGCCCGATACTCGCACACTCATTCTCACCGTCCACGAGGACGTGGGCTTGCTTCGGGAGGCTATTCAGGCTGGGGCGGCGGGCTACCTGATCAAACGCGCCGTTGAATCCGAGCTGATCAACGCCATTCATGCCGTCTGGCGCGGCGATCTGTACGTTCATCCGGCGATGACACGTGCCCTGGTCAAGAATTTTCCGCCTGCGCCTGCCTCGCCTGCGTCGCCCAAGTCATTGACCCCGCGTGAGATCGAAGTCCTGCGCCTCATCGCGCAGGGATATACCAATGGTCAGATCGCCGAAGGTCTATGTCTCAGTGTGCGCACCGTTGAAATCCATCGAACCAACTTGATGCGCAAGCTGGGCCTGTGCAATCGGGCCGTTCTTTCGAGAAACCAGCCTAATCTTTCCTCCGTCATTCCCGACCGGAGTATTGCGGAAGTGTAAGGATCTGTTGCTTGAGTGCGGCATTTGCCAGGCGGCATTTGCCAGTTGAATTTTGGGACGAGATGCGTTATACTGGAAACAGAGGTTACTAAGGTGGAACTGCGGCATTATGCGAGTATAATGCTAAAGGGGTGGTGGTTGATTGTGACCAGCGTGATCGTGGCCGGCGTCGCCAGTTACCTGGGCGCACGTTCCACACCCCGCACATACCAATCGCGCACGACGATAATGGTGGGGCAGGTGTTGCAAAGCCCCAATCCCAGTTCTGCACTGCAGCAAGGCCCTGTGGAAAACCTGAGCATCTTGTTTTCTGGACCTATGCTGCCCAACCCATCCGATTTGCTAGGCTCCAGGCGCATGGGGGATTTGATCGAGACACTGCGACAGCAGACCGATGTAGTGATCTTTGACAGCCCGCCGGTCATGGCCGATGCCGATGCGACGATTCTGGCTGCGCGCGTGGATGGCGTCCTGCTAGTCATTGATTCTGGCAACACGCGCCGTGGGCCGGCCCTGCGCGGCAAGGAATCATTGGAGGCCGTTGGCGCTCGTTTGACGGGCGTCGTCCTCAATCGGTTGACAGGAGGCGAGCGGAGCTATGACTATTATTATTCTGCAGAGGATGGACAACACCGCAAGAGACGCTCAGGCAATTGGCTGGCGCGTCTGTTCGGCCGCGATGGGCACGCGGCACAAGAGGCGGATGCGGAGGTTGAGGCGAAATCTGCAGAGACTGTGCAGCTGACCGGCGAGGATATGTAGCTTGAATCCGCTTCCGACGCAGTGAACCACTCGGCAAGCCACTTGCATGCCTCATGCAGGTGGCTTTTTATTTCGAGGCGGTGCAGCCGCGGTTCCCAACGGCAATAAATGTTCAGATAATGTTTCGGGGGTTTCAGTCGCTTCACGAGCGTGAAAACTAGGCGCGGATCCCGGATTTTTCTGAACATCTATAGTAAACAAAGCGCCGGCTCAGGTTCACAAAGGGAACCTTGCCCTTTTTTTCTGGAAACTCGAGCGATCCTGCAAGCCCGGCGAAGGGTGGCTTGCCCTCAGAGATCGTGATAGAATAGTGATGACCCAAGGAACTCGGATATTCGGCGAATTGCGCGTTGCAACGGCTCGAGGCGGGCACGTTGATGAGGAGGAACCATGAAACCGTTTCGCAAGAACGTCGCCATCGCCATTGATGGCGGGGGCATTCGTGGGGTGATGATCACCCAGGCGCTCATCGCGCTTGAAGCCGAACTCGGCAAGCCGGTGAGCGAAATCTTTAGCCTGTCGGCGGGCACCTCCACCGGCAGTATCATCTCGGCCGGCCTGGGCGCTGGACTATCGGCCCAACGCATGTACGACCTGTACGTGCAGCTCGGCGCGACGATCTTTCCCAACACACTGCGCTCCAAGCTTTGGCCGATCTTTCCGTATCGTTATTCCGGCCAGCCGCTCGTGGACGCGCTCAAAAGTGTGTTGGGCGAGATGACGATGGGCGACTATTGGAAACTCACGCCGCCCAAAGATATTGTCATCGTCGTGCGCGACCTGGTCGAGAACCGCTCGCGCTTTATCAAGCCGTGGAAGGACGAGTACCGCGATTTCCCGGTGTGGAAAGCGGTGTTCGCCAGTTCTTCAGTGCCGACCTATTTTCCGGTCGTGGATGGACGTTACGTGGATGGCGGCTTTGGGTCGTATTCCAACCCGTGCTATGCCGCGGCTTTCGAGGCGGTCTACTGCCAGAACTGGAATCCCCAAGAAACCACGCTCATCAGCGTCGGCTCAGGTCGCACGCCCGATGCGCTCCGGGAGCATCAGGCCGACCGGTTCATCTCGATTCAGTGGCTGCCGCCCATGCTGGGCACGTTCCTCGACGCGGCCAACGATCAGCAAGTGCATACGGTCAAGCAGTTCTTCCCCGACCTGGACTTTCGCCGCTTCCAGATCAATATCCCATCCATCGAGATGGACGATGTGTCTAAGATGAATGAATTGACCGAGTACGGCAAGCAGTTGGGGCAGATGATTTTGAATGACCGGGTAGATGTGGAGCCGGAGCGTCCGATGGCTGTTCCAGCATAGTTCGAGACCTGCAAGGTCATGTGAACCTTCGGGGATCTGGAGGTGTGAGATGGCGACTCTAGTGACGACAGCTCAAGCGCCGCCGCGCCAGGCTAAGGTGACGCTCGACGAATTCAAGCGCCTGCGGCACGACGGTTACAAAGCGGAATTGGTCAACGGGGAGGTCAAGATGTCACCGGCTGGCATGCGTCACGAGCGAATTAGTCTCAAGCTGGGTGCATGGCTTGAGCGATTCTTGGAGCAGCATCCACTGGGGCATGTTTATGGTTCCAGCGCGGGCTATACTCTGCCGAGCGGCGATGTGCGCTCGCCGGATATTTCCTTTGTTCCGCTCTCACGGCTGCCGGGTGGCCGCGACCCGGATGACTATGCCGACTTTCCCCCGATCTCGCTGTCGAGATCCTTTCGCCCAATGACCGCGTGCGTGACCTCAACGACAAACTCTTTGAATATTTTGACTTTGGAGTGCGGCTGGTTTGGGTGGTTGATCCCAAGCGACAGACGGTGACGGTGTACCGTTCGTGGACTGAGGCTCGCACGCTGCGCCCCGACGAAACACTCGACGGCGGCGATGTGTTGCCGGGCTTTGCGTGCCGCGTGGGCGAGATTTTCGATTGATGATTTTGGATTTGCGTCCAATCTTTAATCAGCAATCTACAATCTAAAATTCGAGGAACCCAATGTCGAGTGAACTCATCTTTGGCACCGTGGGCGCGCCGAGCAGCACGCCGAAAAAGCCCGGCGGCAGCCCCGGCGCGATTGCGCGCATCAAAGAACTCAAACTCGGCGCACTCGAGCTGGCCTGGGTGCAATCCGTCTCGGCCACCGACGCGACGTGCGCCGCGATCAAAGCTGCAGCAGAGAAGCACGGTGTGGCGCTCTCGGTCCACGCGCCCTATTTTATCAACCTCAACGCCGACGACAAGCTCTGGCCGGCGGGCCGCGAGCGTTTGATGAAGGCGGCGCGCGCCGGATTCAAGGCCGGCGCGACGGACATTGTGTTTCATCCCGGCACGTACTTTGGTCAGCCGCCGGAAAAGGTCTACGAGGTCGCGTGCAAGCGCCTGGCTGACATCGCGGCCGAGTTGCATGCGGAAGGCAACACCGTCACGCTGCGCCCGGAGACGATGGGCAAGTCGGCCATGTTCGGCACGCTCGAAGAGACCATCCAGCTTTCGCGCGACATGGACGGCGTCCTGCCGTGCATTGACTTTGCGCATCTGCACGCGCGCCGTGGCGACGGATCGTTCAATTCGTATGCCGAGTTCCTCGATGCGCTCAAGCTCGTCGCGGCAGGGCTGGGCGAGCGAGGCATCCGGCGCGTCCACATCCACCTGTCCGGCATCGAGTACGGGCCAAAGGGCGAGCGCAATCACTTGATGCTCAAAGAGGCCGACCTCAAGTACCGCGCTCTTTTCCGCGCGTTGGTGGACATTGGCGCGGCAGGCCGCGTGGTGTGCGAAAGCCCCGACCAGGAAGTGGATGCCATCGTGATGCAGAAAACCTACTGGCGGTTGGCGAGCAAGAAGCAAGATGCAGGCAGCAAGTAGGAAACTGGCGGCGTTGCACCGCGAGATTGGCGCGTGTCGCAAGTGCGCCGAGGCCGGTTACGTTGTGGAGTCGGTACCGCACCTGGTCGTCTCCGGCCCGGTGGACGCGCGGCTGATGGTGATCGGCCAAGCGCCGCCGAGCGAGCGGAGCAGTCATGGTCGTCCATTTAGCGGCCCGGCGGGGCAACGTCTCTTCAAGTGGCTGGCCCAAGCCGGTTGGGATGAACAAGATTTCCGCGCGCGGTGTTACATCACCGCCATTATAAAGTGCTATCCGGGCAAAGCTGCCAAAGGTGATCGGCGTCCTAGCGCTGCCGAGCAAAAACTGTGCAGGCCATTTCTCGACCGCGAACTGCAACTCGTCAAGCCGCAGGTCATCGTGCTGGTGGGCGGACTTGCCATAGATACGTTTTTGGGGGACAATAGGCTTGAGGACATTGTGGGCCGGGTGCTCGTTCGGGATGATGTGCGATACGTCCCTCTGCCGCACCCCTCCGGCGCGAGCCTGTGGCTCAATGCGCCGCAAAATCAAGCCCGCGTGCGCCAGTCGCTCAAGGCGCTTGAACGATTGAAACACACTTTGCAACTTGACGTGTGACTTGCCACTCGACAATCTCCCTCTTGAGGGGATTCGACATTCGACAATCGGAGGAAATTGTGAATATCCATGTTCTCAGCGAAAGAATCCAGGACATCAAGACCGATGCCGTCATCGTCAGCTTGTTGGAATGGAATGTGGCGGACGGGCCGATCACGGGCGCAGTCGGCGCACTCGATGAATCGCTCTCTGGCGCGATCAAAGCGCTTTTGGACGGCGGCGATCTGAAAGGCAAGTTGAACCAGACTGCCGTGCTCTATCCACGCGGCGCGGCGCAGCGCGTCATTGTCGTCGGATTGGGCAAGCCGCAAGAGTTGACGCTGGACAAGGTGCGGCAGGCGGCCGGCACGGCGGCCAAAAAGGCGCGCGATTTGGGGGCCAAGTCCATTGCCACGCTTGCCCTGGGGGCGGGCGGGGGCGGACTCGATCCACAGGCTGCGGCGCAGGCCACGGTCGAGGGCATCGTCTTGGGCCTGTACGAATTTCGCGTCCACAAGAGCACCCCGGCTGAACATGGCACCCTTGAATCGGCGACGCTGGTCGAGTCCGACCCGGCCAAATTGGCCGCCGTTCAAGAGGGCGCGCGAGTGGGCCGCATCCTGGCGGAGGCCACCAATTTCACGCGCGACCTGGTCAACCAGCCCTCCAATCACATGACGCCCCATATCCTGGCCGACGCCGCGCGCGACATGGCCGCGCGGAACCATCTCGAGTGCGAGGTCTTGAGTTTGGAGCAGATGGCCGGGTTGGGGATGGGCGCGTTCATGGGCGTGACCCGTGGCAGCGACGAGCCGCCGCAGTTTATCATCTTGGAGCACAAGCCCGGCGCGGGCCAGCCGGTGATTTTCGTCGGCAAGGGCATCACGTTCGATAGCGGCGGCATCAGCATCAAACCCTCGGAGCACATGGAAGCGATGAAGGGTGACATGGCCGGAGCCGCTGCCGTCATCGGTGCGATGCAGGCTGTGGCGCAGTTGGATTTGCCGCAGCACGTGGTGGCGCTTGCGCCCGCGTGTGAGAATTTGCCTTCGGGCCATGCCTACAAGCCCGGCGATGTGCTCAAGGCGATGAATGGCAAGACGATCGAGATCATCAGTACGGACGCCGAAGGTCGCTTGATCCTGGCCGATGCGCTGTGCTATGCCGAGCGATACCATCCTTCCGCCGTGATTGACCTGGCGACGTTGACCGGCGCGTGCGTTGTTGCATTGGGCGACATGGTAGCGGCGGGTCTCTTTAGCACGGATGATGAGCTGGCCGCCAGGCTGCGCGAGGCCGGAACAAAGGCCGGAGAAAAACTCTGGCCGCTCCCGCTTTACGAGGAATACAAAGACAAGATCAAGAGCGAGGTCGCCGACATGAAGAACAGCGGCGGACGCTATGGCGGCGTCGGCACGTCGGCGATTTTCTTGAAGGAATTTACGTCTTATCCGTGGATGCATCTGGACATTGCGCCGATGTCGTTGGACGACAAAGGCACGGCGACCGGCTTTGGCGTGCGAACATTGGTCGAGTTCTTGCAAGGACGCGCTGCCGGCTAGCACGAGCTGGCAAGGGGCCATCAGGACCCTCTCTCGTCCGATGTGATGGGAGAGGGTCTTTTTGTCGGGCGCGCCTACACGCTGCTCCTGGCTTTGTCGGGCGGCTTGCATTTCCCTCCGGCGGCGCACTTGTGCTATAATCCTGCCATGCTGACTCACACCAGCCGGCGCCGAAAGCCGGAAGCGAGTTGAGATGGCTGCCGAAACAATCACGATCAAAGGTATCCGTGAAGGCCTGATTGTCTCACTGCCCACGACGTGCGGCGCGTGGCGGGGAGCGTTGGAGCAATTGGAGACACGGCTCGACGCCAGCCCTGCGTTTTTCAAAGGCGCGCGCGTCGGGCTGGTCATTGGCGCGTGGGAACTGGGCGAGGATGAAATCCGCGCGGCGCGTGATCTGCTCTTGCGCCACGACGTGATATTGTGGGCGCTCATCTCGGACCATCTCAAGACGCAAGAGGCTGCCGCCCGTCTGGGACTGGACATCAAGTTGCCGTTGCGTGAAGCGCGTCCCCAACCCGCGCCCCTGCCAGCGGAACCTGCCCCGGCTTTGGATGTCGCTGCCCAGACTACCACGGATGTCTCGGAGACGGCCATGGTGGTGCATCGAACGCTGCGCTCCGGCGTGAGCTTGCGTCACCCCGGCTCGATTGTCATCATCGGCGACGTACATTCCGGCGCGGAGGTGATGGCGGGCGGCGACGTGGTGGTGTGGGGCAAGCTGCACGGGACGGTTCACGCGGGCGCGTTCGGCGATAATGAGGCGGTGGTGTGCGCTCTCGATTTGACTCCCACGCAACTCCGCATCGGAAATATCATCACTCGCTCGCCCGATGAGCGCCGCCGCAAAGTCCAGCCGGAGATGGCGCGTGTGATGCGTGGACGCATTGAAGCCGTCGCGTGGAACCCCAAAGCAAGCGATCGGTGAAAGGATGAAACTATGGCGGGGCTGGTCATAACAGTCACTTCAGGCAAGGGCGGCGTCGGCAAGACGACCGTGACGGCCAACATCGGCGTGGCGCTCGCGGCGTTGGGCAAACGCGTCGTGTGCCTGGATGCCGACATCGGCTTGCGGAACCTGGACGTGGTGATGGGGCTGGAGAACCGCATCGTCTACGATGTCGTGGACGTGGTCGAAGGGCGCTGCAAGTTGCGCCAGGCGCTCATCAAAGACAAGCGGTTGCTGGGGCTGTGCCTGCTGCCGGCAGCCCAAACGCGTGACAAGTCGGCCCTCAAGCCGAGTGACCTGGTGCGCGTGTGCGAGCAGTTGCGCGCCGACCACGACTTTGTGTTGATTGATTCGGCGGCCGGCATCGAAGAAGGCTTTCGCACGGCGATGGCTCCGGCGGACTTGGTGCTCATTGTGACCAATCCCGAAGTCAGCGCCGTGCGCGATGCGGATCGAGTGATCGGCTTGTTGGAGGCGGCAGAAAAACCTTCGCCCAAGCTCGTCGTCAACCGGCTCAAACCGGCGATGGTCAGTCGGGGCGATATGCTCGACACGGCGGATGTGCTCGAGATTTTGGCGGTGGAACTCGTCGGCGTCGTGCCGGAAGATGAGTCCGTGCTAGTGTCTACCAACCGGGGCCAGCCCGTGGCGATGGATATCAAGTCGCCGGCCGGCCTGGCGTTCCGCAATATCGCTCGACGACTGATGGGCGAGGACGTGCCGTTCCAGACTTTTCACGGTCAAGCGAATCTCTTTCAGCGATTCTTTCGAATGATGCGGTCAGACGGGAGGCAGCCATGAGCAGTGGTCTGTTCAATTTCTTTCGAGGTCGCAAGGAACCTGCCAGCCGGGACGTGGCCAAGCAGCGGTTGCAACTGGTGCTTGTCCATGATCGGTCCAACATCTCGCCTGGCCTGTTAGAGACGCTGAGGGAGGAGATTATTGACGTCATTTCCAAACGAGTGGAAATTGACGGCGCGGCTGCCCAGATTACGTTTACGCAGACTCGCAACGAAAGCAGACTGGTGGCCGATATTCCGCTGCTCGACGGCAGGCGGAAAAAGCCGCGCGAGCGGACGGGCGGGGGGCAAGTCTGACGCAGTCACCGCGCGGCGTCAACGTCAAGCCTGATGAATGATCCACGTTTGTGGCGGCATTTTGATTGGGTGTTGTTGCTGGTCGTCGTGCTGCTGGTGGGCTACGGCGCGACGATGATTTATAGCGCAACACTCAATGTCGAAAGCCTGGCCGGGTATACGACCCGCCAGGTGTTGTATTCCGTTCTGGGTGTGGGCGTCATGATCGGCGTGGCGGCGATTGACTATCGCATCTGGGGCGGCGTGCAGCGCCTGATGTATGTCGGCGCATTAGCGCTGCTGGTGATCGCGCTGGCGTTGGGACAAAGCCAGGTCGGCCAGGTGCGCCGCTGGATTACGTTCGGGCTGTTTGACGTGCAGCCGTCTGAGATTGCCAAGTTTCTGGTCGTCCTGGTGTTGGCTCAATATCTGGCCCGCCACGAGGAGGACATGGGCCGGTGGCCCGTGGTGCTGAGAGCGATCGGGCTGGTGGCGCTGCCGGTGCTCATGGTTTTGGTGCAGCCTAATTTCAGCACCGCGATATTGTTGGCTGCCGTCGGCGCGATGATGATTTATGTGGCGGGATTGCGTTGGCAACACCTGGCGGCGTTTGGCGCGACAATTCTGGTCGCGGTGCCAGCCGCCTGGTTTGCCTTGCCGGGTAATGTGCGGGAGGATCTCGCGTATGTGCCAAAGCGGTTGCTTGTATTTGCCGGCCTGTCGAGCGATCCGGATGTGCTGTTCAACCTGAATCAGGCGCTCATCAGCATCGGCAGCGGCGGATTCTTGGGCAAGGGCTTTCTCAACCCCAGCAACTTGAGCCAACTGCACTTTTTACGCGTGCGCCACACGGACTTTATCTTTTCCGTCATTGCCGAAGAATTGGGAATGTTGGGCGTCCTCGTCCTGTTCGCCCTGCTGCTGGTGTTGCTGGTCCGGTTGCTCCGCATTGCCTCCCGCTCGCGCGATGCCTTTGGGCGCTATGTCGTCATCGGCTTTGCGATGATGATTTTTCTCCAGGCGGCAGTGAACATTGCCATGAACTTGAGCATGCTGCCGGTGGCCGGGCTGCCGTTGCCGTTTATCAGCTACGGCGGCAGCTCACTGCTCACGCTGATGTTTGCTATAGGCGCCGCCGAAAGTGTGGCGATGCGGCACAAAAAGTTGGAATTTTAATTTTTCAAAGGAGGTTACTATGTTCAATTACCCGCTCAATCTGTCGTTCAAGATCGTCGCCTTCAACCCGCAGGTCAAGATCACCGACACTTCGGGCCAGACGGTGCTGTACGTCAAGCAAAAGGCCCTGGCGCTCAAGGAGGCGGTCAAGGTCTTTGCCGACGAGCGCCAGCAGACTGAACTGTATGGCATCAAGGCCAACAAGATCATTGACTTTTCGGCCCAATACAACATTACCACATTCGCCGGATCGCCGGTGGGCACGGTCAAGCGCCAGGGCATGAAATCGCTGTGGAAGGCGACGTATGATATCCTGGACAACAGCGGCGCGCAAGTCGGGCTGATCCACGAAGAAAACCCGTGGATCAAGGTCCTGGATGGCCTGCTCAGCGACATCCCCTTTGTGGGCATGTTCATCAATCCTGCTTACCTGGTTGACCTGCAGGGCCAGACCGTGTTGCATCTCAAGAAACAACCGGCCTGGCTCGAAGGCAAGTTTACCCTGACGAAGCGCGGCCAATTTTCGGAGGCCGAAGAAGCCCTGCTGCTGCCGAGCATCATCATGATGCTGCTGCTGGAACGGCAACGCGGCTAACCCTTTTTGGCTCTCTGGGAATCGCCGTGATAGGCCACCACATATGCTGGTAAGATGTAGGACAAATTGGAAATTTGTCCTACATTTGCCGCCGCATCACGGCAAATCCCAAAGAGCCCATCTTTTTGACTCCATACATTCTTGACGAGTGAGAAAGCATGACGTCAAACGTTCGAGTTCGTTTTGCGCCCAGCCCCACCGGCGAGTTGCACATCGGCAGCGTCCGCACGGTGGTTTTTGATTATCTGCTGGCCCGTCACTTGCACGGCACGTTCATCCTGCGCATTGAGGATACCGATCAGACGCGCTACGTGCCTGGCTCGGTGCGAGTGGTGCTGGACAGCCTCAAATGGCTGGGCATTGAATTCGACGAAGGCCCCAGCCGGCAAGAGTTGGCCGCCATCGGCGAGGACTGGGAAGGCGCGCCGGAAATCGGCGGGCCGCATGGGCCATATATCCAATCGCTGCGCCGCGATATCTACAAGCAGGCCGCCCAAGAGTTGGTGGCGCGGGGAGCGGCTTATCGCTGCGATTGTTCGCCGGAGCGGTTGGATGCCTTGCGGAAGCAACAGATGGCAAACCACCAGTCGCTTGGCTATGACCGGCTGTGCCGTCACAAGCAGCCCGGCCAGGTAGACCCGAACAGGCCGCACGTCATTCGCCTGGCTGTGCCACCGGAGGGCACGACGTCGTTTCACGATCTCATCAAAGGCGACATCACCTTTGACAATCGCCTGGTGGACGATGCGGTGCTGCTCAAAAGCGACGGGCTGCCCACCTATCACTTGGCCGTCGTCGTGGACGATCACGCGATGCACATCAGCCACGTCACGCGCGGCGACGATTGGATTCCCAGCGCGCCCAAGCACATCTTGTTGTACCAGGCGTTCGGCTGGCCGCTGCCCGAGTTCGCGCACGTGCCGAATGTGTTGGCGCCCGATGGCCGCAAACTCTCCAAGCGTCACGGCGCGACCTCGGTGGCCGAATTTCGCAACTCGGGCTTTTTGCCGGAGGCGCTGCTCAACTTTTTGACGTTCCTGGGCTGGGCGCCCGGTGAAGGCGAAGAACAAGAAATTTTTGCGCCGCAAGAGTTGGCCGATCGCTTTAGCCTGGAGCACGTCAACAAAGCTGGGGCCGTGTTCTCCTACGACAAGCTCGATTGGATGAACGGCGAATACATCCGCGCGATGCCGCAGGATGAGTTGGCCGAGCGCGTCTTGCCGTACCTTTCAGAGGGGTTGGGCATCTCCGAAGTCGAGTTGCGCGCCAGCGGCAAGTTGATGCCGCTCATGCCCCTTATCCGGGAGCGCATGAAACGCCTGACCGATGCGGCCGGCCTGTGCGATTTGTTCTTTAAGGATTTCCCGCCGCCGCCCGCGCCGGCCCTCGTCGGCAAAAAGATGGATGCGGCGTCGAGCCTGGCGGCCTTGCGGCGCGTCATCGCGGTGCTGTCGAGTGTCCCCGAGTGGACGGAACATGCGATGGAGCCGCCGATGCGCGCCCTCACTGAAGAGCTTGGACTAAAGACCAGCCAACTGTTTGGCATCGTGCGCGTGGCCGTGACGGGCAGGGACGTGGCCCCGCCGCTGTTTGGAACGATGGCTGTGCTGGGCCGTGAGAAGGTGATGGATCGGTTGCGCGCGGCGGAAGGGCAATTGGTTGCGGCAGTGAATGCTTAGAACGATTGCCTCGATTTGGATGATGGCTTGCTTGCTTGCGCACGACGGCAGTTTTGCGGTGCACTTGTGCAATTCGAATGGGACGAAGAAAAGAACCAAATCAACATTCGCAAGCATGGCTTGAGCTTTGCCGATGCTTGGAGGATGTTTCACGGCCTGGCCCGCGCCGATGAGGCGGTTCGCCAGGTTGCAGCCGATAAAGCCTGCTCCGCCTGTGATGAGTGTGCGTTTCATGCTTCCTCCGTGGGGGCCGCAATTTTTTGCGCCGCGGCGCTGATTTGGCCCAATGACAAACTGTAACGCATCAGCGCGATCACGCCGACGACGTTGATGGCGAGGTACTCGAAAAAGTGGAGCGCCAGCGTATAACTGACAGCCTGCGCCTCCGGGAATCCAAACGGGGCCACCAGCGCCACCCGGCCAATGACTTCGAACACGCCCCAGTTGCCTCCCGTGGCGGGCACCGCCATCCCGAACCCTTGCACGCACATGACGAATGTCGGCGGCACCCATGATACGCCGGGAAAGAACGCCTGCATGATGGTCCAAAAGACTCCCAGGGTAGTGACCCAGCTTGCCAATGTCCACACTGTCACGACCAGTGCGCCGCGCGCCGAGCCGAGCGCGTCAAATCCACTCATCAGGTTGTGCCAACGCCCCAACCACTTGGCCGGCGAGAGACGCGGGACGCGCGAAAGCAGCGCGGCCAAGATCCGCTCGGTCAGCGCGCGCTGTGTGAGGAGCACGATGATGCCCAGGATCGCTACAAGTCCCAGCCCGCCGAACATGCCCACCCAACGTTGGGCCTCAGGCGGCAACTGCATGAAGGGGATGAGCAGCACCAGGCCCAGGACTGTGGCCAGCACGTCAAAGACGCGCTCGACCACGACCGTCGAGAGCGCGCGGGGAACGCCTACACGGCAGCGTTGGGCGATGATGACGGCGCGAGCCGGGTCGCCAAGGCGCAACGGCAGCACGTTGCTGATGAGATAGCCCAGGTTCATCACCCAGAATGCGGTGATCGAGTCCACCTGGTCTGCGCCGAGCAGCACCCGCCAACGCTCCGAGCGTGTGACGACAGACAGCAAGTGCATGACGAGCGCCGGAATCAGCCACCAGTAATTCGCGCCTGCCAGCGACTGGCCAAGCTTGCCAAAGTCAACCCCGCGCAACGCCAGCCATAGCCCCACCAAGCTGATTGCTACGCCGATCCACACCCGAAGTTGTTTCTTCACAGATTTGTCCTTGGGAAAAGTTTGTCCAGGGGCATACTTGACCAGAGGCAGACAGCGCGCCAAAACCGGTCAGGCAACCGATTATAACACGCCGCCCGGTGTGCGACAATGCGCCGTCATTAGACACACTCCGCTCCGCGAGGTCGGCAGAGTATTACATCCAACTCCTCGGGAGCAGAGTCTTGCGTGATGTGGTTTGCAGCACCGTCAGTCGCCGGCAGGCTGCGCTGCGTGCCAGGCCAGCAATGTTTCCACGTGCTCCATGTCATGGCGACACGGGATCGCCAGGCAGACGTAGAAGGACATCTCGCCACCCCACAGCGAAGGGAGCAGCCGCCCCAGGTCAGGCTCCATCACGCGCTCGGCCAGCTCGGTGACGACGGTGCCGCGCACATCTAAAAAATTCTGCCACACGTGTGCCCAAGATTGCGCGCGCCGCGCCGCCGCGTGTGATTGATTCCACGCCTCGCCATAGTCTATCGGCTCCCACGCGATGCGCTGATTGGCTTCCATCGCCAGCGTGGCCTTGACGACGATCTCATCCCAATCGGCGATGTGGCCGGCCACGTCTTTCAGCGTCCACTCGCCGGTCACAGGCTCGCTCTCGCGCTGCTCGGCGGGCACAACGTCCATCAACGCCATCAGCGCAGAACGGCCGGTGTTCAGCGCGTGCTGCAGCAAGATTTTGGGGCCAACGTCGTCCGGGCGCGATGGGCCGCGTCCCGCGCGAATCTGCGCCGCGTGCTCGGCGTCGTGTTGATGAACGATAGTCGTCACATACCAGGCGATGTTCTTATCCCCCGACGCCGGCGAAAAATCGAGCTGCGCCTGACTGCAGCCCGCCACGGCCACCGTCAACTGGCGATGGGCAATCGCCAACGTATCGAGCAGCTCCTGGAGCGGCTTGGCGCGCCACACGGCGACGGCCCTGGCATTGTAGGCGTCCTCGTCGGATGTTTCCGGGCTGGGCGGGATGGGCTGGCGGGCGCGCAGGTAGCGCACTGCGTCGCAGACGTACCGCTCCCAGGCGAGGATGTGCGCCAGCACGTCGCGCGGCGACCAATCACTGCACACCTGCGCCGATTCCAGGTCGCTGGCTGATATGCCCAGCAATGCTTGAAACAGGCGCGCTCGTTCGACGGCGAGGCCGATAATCAAATCATGTTTGTTCACGCTGTATTTTCCTTTCTTTTGTTCGCGCTCCACCCTCACGGCGCCACGTTCCATTCGCCCAGGAACACGTCATCGGGCGGAAGCACGTCTTCGCGGAACTCGTCATAGACCCTCAGGTAACCCGAGACGCGGCCCGGCCTGGCGTCATCGGGCAACTTTAGCCGCCGCCGATCCTCCACGACGGAACCCGCAATCCACTTGAGCGTGGGAATGGCGTTGGCCGCCGGGTGATCGTCGCTGGAAATGCGCCACGCGGAGCGTTCCCCCTCGATGCGAACGCTGACCACATCGCCCGTCACCAGGGGTTTGAGCGAAAGGAACCGCAAGATCACGTCAATGGACTGGCTCGGCGCAACCGTGCGGCGCGGCGATTCGACGCCAATCAGCGCCATTTGATCGCCCAACAACACGTAACGGTCCGTCGAGTGAAACCCCGGCAGTTGCGCGCTCGAAATGGGCCAGCCCCATGCGCCAGCCCCGGTCAATCGGCGATCATCCGCGCGGGTCACGTTCACTTGGAGAGGCGTTGCCACGGGGATATCGTGGCCGGTGACAAACATCGCGCCGCGTGTCAATTCTGGCAACCGTGTCACCCCATCGCCGATGCGAGCGGCTGCGCCGGCTGCGCCTGGCCCACGCCAATGCAGATAGACCCGCAGCGATGACGGGTTGCTCAAATCGTAATCCACGCCCGTGAGCGTTGGCCCATTGGCGAACGGCACATCGAGCGGGTGAAGCGTTGGCAGCGCTTTTCCGCCGGGCGCGAGATCGAACGTGGCGACCGTCGCCCATTCGCCGTCGGCGGTTCTGAGGTTGCGAAAGCCGCCTTCAGGTGGCACATAGTACACGCCGACCACGACGGCGTACCGGCCCGGCGGCAGCGTCGGCTCCAGCGGCAGCGTAAAGCGATCTACGCGCACTTCGCCCGGCGCGAAGGATCGGGTGGGATAACCCCGATCCTGCTGCGCGCGCCGCATGCCATTTGCGTCCACCAGTCGAACGGTGAGTGTGTAATCGCGGTCGAGTTGGCCGAGGCTCTGCAAGGCTAACGTCACTTTAAGCGGTTGCCCCGCTGACGCGCGAGTCAGGCTGAGGTGATACCCCGCCAACCGCAGCTTGCCATCAAACTCGACGGCAAGCGGCGTCAGATCGCACGGCACGTCAAACGACGGCTCGCTCCGCACTTGCCAGGCCTGCCCAAATGGCTCAAAGATGTATGGCAGTGTGGGATATTGCGAACCCCAATAATGCGTGACAATGACGGTGCGTGTGACAATGTTCTCTTCAATCAAGCTGCGCCAGACCTGCGACGACTCTTGCCCCGCGACCGGGAAAACGTAACGCACCGTCACATCGTTGCGCACTCCCTCGACCTGCTGCAAATACCACATTGGCGTGGCAGAGTGCCAGTCAGAGAGAATGATCGCGCCCGGCGGCGCATCGCGCAACATCGGCTCGACGTATTCTCGCGTGGAGCGGTCGTTCGCTAGCGCGATGTAGCTCGGCGCATGGGCTATGCCGTTTGCCAGACCGGCCACGATCACTCCTGCTGCCGCGATGTTCAACAGGTCGCAGGTCGCAGGTCGCAGGTTGAGGATTTGAGATTGGACGCTCCGCGTGGAGATTTGGCCGACACCAAAGCCGAGGATGACGGCGAGCGCAATGTAGGCCGGCATCTCGTACTCAACCGTCTGCGGAGCGCGATAGGTAATGGCAATGAATGTGTGAGCGAAAAACCCACCGATCAGCATCACGCCTGCGCGCCAGTCGCGCCACATCAAGAGGATTGCGCCGATGAGCG
The DNA here is from genome assembly GCA_041300525.1 of Anaerolineae bacterium. Taxonomy (GTDB): domain Bacteria; phylum Chloroflexota; class Anaerolineae; order Fen-1058; family Fen-1058; genus JBGLNJ01. The sequence goes on from JBGLNJ010000001.1 coordinate 383,442, forward strand.
CCGCTATCAGCAAAGGAAGGTTCATCTGGAACGTGAACAGCGTGGGCAAAAGCGCCAGGCGCGCGGGAAGCTGTTCCGGCCCGGCAAAGGCAAGCATGTCGCCCGCAAAGCCTTGGCCCGACGCGTACCATAAAAAGTAGCCGGGTGAAAGCAGATCGCGCGTTTCCGGCGTAGGCGCAATTGCCGCGCGAATCGGCAAGTACAGCCACACGAGTTGCGCCAGCACAAAAACGATCATGGGACGCCACGCTGCGCGTCGGCGCGGCTGCCGAATCAGCGCGAGGTCTAGCAGGACGACGTATGCGACGAAAAACAATCCCATGACGCCTAACACAAAATAGTGCCCCAAGCCAAGCGAAAACGCTAGCGCGAACAGTGTCAAGTAGCGATCTTTTGAGATTTGAGATTGGCGATAAGCGATCAGCAAGTAGAAACACCACGCCGTAAAGAACGCCGTCGGCATGCGAATGTTGGCCGTCGTCGCCTGCGCCCAGAACGTGGTCGCTGTGCCGAGCGCCAGCACCGCCGCCAGGCTGCCCCATACGCCCCCCCACGACTCGCCCAACATCTTGCGCACTGTCGCGCCGACGAGCGTCAACGTCCCGGCAGCCAGGAACACGCTCATCAAGTTGAGCCGCAGCGCCGGTGTGCCAATAGGCAGCAGCGTGAACAATTTTCCGACGAGCGTATAGAGCGGGTAGCCCGGCGGATGCAAGATGCCCCGCAACGTCGTCGTCACCAACTGGAACTCGCCGCTGTCGGCGGGGAGGATGTCCTTTTGTAGGGTGATAAGATAGACCATGAACGCAACTGCGAAAGTGAACGCATCTATGAGTGTGGAGCGTGTTGCGTGTTGCGTGTTGCGTGATAGCAAGTCAAACAGCCAGGAGAGAAGCGCGATGGAGGCAGCGACAAGCGCCGCGCGCCAGTCGCGTTGCGGCCAGAGGATGTAGACGAGGAGAACGAGCGCAGGCACAAGGGGCAGAGACGCGCCACGATGGTCAAGCCAATGCACCAGCCACACGAGCGCCGCGCACGACGCGATGACCAGCATCGCCAGCGCCAGCGGCGACCACGGCACGCGCGTCACTTCGGCGACAATGCGAGCGAGGAATAGGCCCAACGCCAGGCCCGTAACCAGCCATGCGGGAAGGCGATGTCTTGCTGTGTCCATCGTGGTCACATTACGTTCCACGCTCACCGCTCCACGTTCACCGGCACGACGACCATATCATCCTTCAACCGTGCGCCATTGGCAATCGCCGCAAGCCGTTGACCGGTGGCGCGAACGTACAGGCCCAGCTCGACGCGATACGCGTCCGGCCCGGCGTCCACCGCGAGCGGGATGAGGTATTCATCCTTCACCACCTCGCCGCGCTTCCAGAGGTTTGTGGCATAGTCGCCGCCGCGCGGCCAACTGTCCTTTTGCCCCACCGGCGTGCCATCCGCGCTGACGACGTGTGTGAACACGGTATAGTATTCGTCCATCTCGCGCATGGCTTGCCAATATAACGTGAGCGCCACCTCTGGCTGACCGGCCGATTGGTTGACTTTTAAATCGTATCCCAGCAAGCGCACCTGGTCGCCAAACTCTACCTTTAGCGGATGCGAGATCGGCCCGGCGCGGAACTGGCGTGGCCGCTCGCCGATGCGGATGTGTCCCACATCTAAATAGTCCTTCGACGCGCCACCCGCCGTGACGGGCAGCGCGCGACCGTCGGACGTGACCAGGCTGACGCGGAATACGTAATCGCCCGGCGGCAGCTTGGGCGGGATAAGGATTGCCTGTGGATCGGCCAGCCACTGCCCCGGCGTCCACTGCGACGATGGGAACCACGCGGCGACCGGCGCCGATTCGGTCTGTGCGACCACACGCCCGGAACGATCCACCAGTGCAAGACGCTCCATGACGTCGTCGGCGAGTGGGCGCTCTGGTCGCCAGTAGAATGTGATCGGGGCATGCTTTCCCTGGAAGAACTCGAGGCCCCCCGGTTGATAACCGGCCAGTGTCAGGCCATCGCCAAAGGTGGCTCGCAATGGCGTGAGGTCTTGGCCTTCCACTGGCGGGGAGCAAGGCGTTTTGTCTGAGCATGGCAAAACCTTGGCGCTGAGGAGTGTCACGTAATCACCGCCGGTGCTGGGGCTTGAGCCGACGACGTTCACGCGCACGTCAAACTCTCCCGGTGGCGTGCCCGGCGGGATGAGCAGGCCGGCGCGCAAGGTGATGCGTTGATCCACCTGCCATGTGTCCGACGGCGCGTAGAACTCGCCCAGCACCAGCTCGGACGACTGCCACACACCGCCGTCACGGTCGGCCAATTCCAGCCAAATGCTCCGGCCGCCTTGCGGCGCGCGCAGCACTCGCCAGCCCAGATCGAGCAGCAGCGGCTCGCCGGGCTTGGCCTGACGCTCCGCGTGTGTCCAGCCTACACTTTCTAGCGCCACCGCGTCGTCCCAACTCACCGGCGGGTCTAGTGGAGTCGAGGCCGCAAAAGAACTGCGCACCGTGTAAAGCCTCAGGTCCTTGTAGCCGGAAGTGAGATGAGCGCGCTCGTTCAGCCACCCGGCGACAAAGCGTTTGGGGTCGGCCTGTTCCACGGCGGTGGGCAGCACCCAGATGCGCTTGGATGTGGCAAGCGCCTTTTCAAGTTCAGGCCGCGCTTGTTTGGGATCAAGCCCCGGCGGCGTCATGCCCGGCAGCCAAAAAGTATTGGTTGGCGTAAAAATTTCCGGCGCAGGGTAATACTTGAGCTGCACCCATTGCCAGTCTCCGTTGAGAATGAGCGCATCGCCGGGCTGGGCATGGCGGCGCAGGTATGCGATGACGTGACCATAGTCGCTCTTGACCATGTTCATCGTCGGGATGAGCGGCGTCACCTGCAGGTACAACAGCAGCCCCAGGATCACCGGCGCGAGCGGGCGCGTATACTTGTTCCAGTTCCAAAGCCACGTGACCACGAGCGCCAGTAGCAGACAATATGCAGGGACAATCGCCGCGTTATAGCGTGCCTCTAACGGCCACGGCATAAGGGTCAGCAGCAGCGATGGGACGATCAGCCACGCGGGCAGCAGCCACGCGCCGCCCGGTCGCAGCGTCCGCCAGCGACGGCGAAAGATGGACGCCAACACGCCCGCCACGACGAGCGCCGCTATCGCTATCCACCATTCCGGCGGAGGACGCCAGTCCTTGCCAAAGGCGACGTCTCGGAGCATCCCTTGCGCCAGCGCCAGCCGCTTGACAAAGAGTTCCCACGAAACCCCTCTCAACACTCGCTCCACCTGGTGCGACGCTCGCGACGATAACCAGGCGACCATCGTCGCGGCGGCCACGGCCAATCCGCCGAACCACGGCAACAGCATCCGCCAATGTGTGCGGGCGTGGAGCAGCAGGTAAACGAACAACGCGGCGACCATAAAGCTCATAAAGTAATGCGTCAGCACGGCCAGTCCGCTCACTGCGCCGAACGCCAGCCACCAGCGCAATTTGGGCTCGCTGCACAGCCGGTCGAAAAAGTAAACCATCGCCATCGCCTCGAGCGGCATGAGGGAATACATCCGCGCGTCTTGCGAATAGTAAGCGTGGAACGGCTGCAACGTCAGCAAGAGCGCCGCGATCGCGCCCGCGCCGGTTCCCAGCCCGCGCCGTCCCAGGCGAAAGATCAGCGCCACGCCCAGCACGCCAAAGACGAGTGACAGGTACCGCAGCGCAAACTCGCTGCGACCGGCGAAAAACTCCCACGCGCGCAACAGCGCGTAATAGCCCGGCGGCAATTCCTGGAACGCGCCGAGAAGATACTTGAGCATCTCCCGGTATGGCATGGCGGAAATGAATGCGCTGGCCGATTCGTCAAAGGTGAGGTCGGACACGCCGAGGTGATACACGCGGATGGCAAAGGCAATCGCCAGCAGCACAATCATCAACCATGTCGAAATCGGACGCCCGAAGGGTGGGAGGTCGGAGATACGAGATTGGAGATTGGACGCGAAGCGTGGAGATTTGAGATTTAGCATTTTATATTTGCGGTTTAGCGCATCACTTGCAGCATGCCCAATGTGAACGCATCATCCGCCGAAGATTTGAGCGGCAGGCGCGGGCCATTCGGCGCAAGATACAGTCCGACGCGAATCACGTAATCGCCCAGCGCGAGATGGGCGGGCAGGTTCAACGTGTGATCGTCGGGGATCACGTCGTTTGCTGCCCAGGCCGATGTGGGATAGGCGCCGCCGCGCGGCTGCGAGTCTGCCTGCGCAATCAGTTCGCCGGAGCTATCGAGCAAGTGAACGAACACGGTATAGTCTTGATCCAGCAAAGACGCCGCGCGCCAGTAGAGCCGCAACGGAACGGCCTCGCCGGGGCGCGCGCTTTCCGGCGCATCGGAGCCTATCAACATCACCGATCCGAAATCGGCCTGCGCGGCGCGTTGCGGCGAGACACGCAGCGGCTGCGCCGGCGCAACTCGCACGCGGCCCACAAGCGGCGGCATGACTGGCTCGCCGGATTCGTTGGCGGCCTCCAGGCGATCATCGGCCTTGGCGTCGTGCAGCCCGACCTCGACATCGTACAGTTCCGGCACGGCAGTCCACGCCTCCACGCGGACGGGGGTCACGTCACAAAAGGCGCGGCCCACGGGCCAGAGTGAGGTGGGAAAGCGGCCCAGGCCAGGCCAGGTGTTCCTCGCGCCCACGACGAGGTTTTCGCGCCCCAGCAGATGGATGAAGAGTGTATAGTTGTTTGTCATCGGGCGCGCCGCTGTCCAACACAACGTCACGTTCAGCCAGCCGCCGGGCGAGACGGAAGGACGGTCGAGGCCAAAGCCGATCAGCCGGGCTTGATCGCCATACAATAAATCACGACCGCCGACTCCGGCTGAAGCCGGATTTAGCCGACCGCCGAGTTGATCCGGCGGGAAAAGTTCGGGCCAGGCATAGGCCGGGCGGATGTAAACGAACGGCACGGCAAGCGAGAGCAGCAAAAAACCGGCGACGATGATGCCCAACACGATGCGAGGACAGGGCAAGCGCGCCAGTCCGGCGACGAGCAGCATGGCAAATGCGCCGAGCATCGGAAAAAGCAGCCGGCCGTGCGGCGCTGCGACTTGCTGGTTCCATCGCAACAACGAAGCGAAAACTGCGCCGCACCACAAAAAACAGGTAACGAGTCGCAGGTCACAAGAAACGCGTCGCGCCTTGAGCCAAGCGGCGGCCCAGCCGACTGACGAAGCGATCAGCACCCCTGCGAGAGCATAGTAAATGATGGGGGACATTTCGACGTTGCCCCAGCCGAACGCGCCCCAGAACGAACGATAGATCATTGGCAAGGCTGACAGCACCTCGGTCAGTGGAATCGGCGCGGGTTGCGCCCAGGGTGTGTTGAGGTGAACACTCAAGCCCAATGGGTCGCCGTAGAGAATGGCGTTGCGTGCATACCACCAGCCACCCACGGCCAGTGCCACCGCCGCCAACACGCCTGCATCGCGCAAGCGTGATTTCAATCCTTGCGACGGAATGAGAATCGCGGCCACGGCAAATAGGCCGAGCAGGATCGTGCTCGTCTTGGTGAGACTGGCCAGGCCGACGAGCAGGCCGGTTAGCGCGGCGCGCCGGGTCGTGCCGCCCAGCCGCCGCATCCGCGCGATGGCCCACAACGTCGCCGTCGAAAGTGCAGCCGCAGAGCTGTCGTTGCTCGTCACGCTGCTGACAAAGATGAATTGTGGCGTCAACGCGACGAGCGCCGCCGTTGCCAGTGGAATGAGGTTCGAGCCGGGGAACACCTCGCGCGCCAGTCCCCACGCGGCCAGCGCCGTCAATGCGCCGAACGCCAATGACACCCACCGCGCCAGGTGAATCGCCAACGCCGCGCCGCTCCACGGAGACGCTTCGCGCTCACGCGCAGCGTGAGCCATCAAATTTTTGTTGTCGTTGACCGTGCCGGGCGCTTGATAACCAAAGCCCGGATTGCGCAGCGCCAGCCCGCGCAGATCGTCCGGCTGAAATGGCGCAGTGACCCAAGCGGCGATGAGGTAATACAGCGGCGGCTGGCCGACCTCCTGATACGCGCCGCTGTCATTGTTGCGCATCGAAGGCAGCCCGTGCCCCTGCGCCACGTAGCGCACATAGTTGAAATGCCACGGCTCGTCGGGTGATTCGAATATCGGCGTGATGACGCTGTAGGTGAGGCCGAGCGCCAAGAACACAAATATCAAACACCAAATATCTAATTTCAAATTTGAGATTTGAGATTTGAGATTTGAGATTTTCACGGGGTCACTCGCAATTTGCCGAGCAAAACAGTGTCCTGCTGCTGGCGACCGTCGCGCGTGAGGATTTTGAGACGCTCAAAGCTGGATGCGCCGGTAAAGTAATACACGCCCAGCCGGATGTCATACACATCGGGCGACACGGCTTTGATCTCCAGCGGGTACGTGCTGCTGACCACCTGTCCCTGCTTCCAACTGGATGTGGAGGGCGTGGGCTGCATGTCCACAGCCGCCGCCTTGGTTTGCTGCGGCCCCAGGACGTGCGCAAAAATCGTATAGTCGCGCGTGGGCGCTTGCAGCGCGCGCCAGAACAACGTGAGCCGGGCTGTTTCTCCCGGCCTGGCTGCGCGGCAGTCGAGATCGTAACCGATCAACTCGATCTGGTCGCCAAAGTTTAACGAGAGGGGATTATACAGGCTGCCGGGCAGACGCGCCAATTCGATCTGGCCGAAGCGCACGTTGTCGCCCAATGCGCGCCCTGCTTTATCCGTCGCAGGTAAGCGTTTCCCAGTGGACGCATCATAGAGTCCCACTTCCCACAGCATGTGAGCAGGCGCATATGCTGTGGCATCCACCGGCACGACCCAGGTTTCGGCCCAGGTCTGGCCGGGCGTGAGCGTCGTGGTGGGCAGATTGCCACGGCCGGGATAGGCCGGCCCTTTGTCCTGCTTTTCGATCTCGTCCTCGTCCAACAAGTGTACGAACACACTGTAATCTCGATCCGCCGGCTTGATCGCTTGCCAATAGAGCGTGATGCGCAGCGAATCGCCGGGCCGCGCAGACGCAGCCGGAGCGTCATAGCCGAGCAGCATCAATGCTTCGCCGAACGTCGTGTCGGTGCGATGTGGAATGTTGGCTATTTGAGCGGGCGTGAGTTGCGGCGGACGAGCATAGGCCGGCGCGATCACCGTGAAGGGCATCGCCGCCGAAAGAATCGCCATCCCCGTGCCCACCACGCCGAGCGCATACGGCGCAACGCGGCGCGGCAGCCATGCGCCTAACCCCGCCGCCATCAAAATCGAATAGACCGGCAGAGCGTAAAAAACGAGCCGGCCCTGGGACGACCACGTGGTGCGCGTCCAGCCTAGCCACGCCACAATCACTATCGCTCCCCACAAGACAATGGTGAATGTCGAGTGTCCGCGAAGCGTGTCCGCGAAGCGTGTCGAGTGTGGGGCGACGAATGACGAAAGACGATTTCGAGCGACGAACTTGAAAAAAGAAAAGATCAGCCCCGCCGCAGCCAGCAACAAGAGAATGTTGAGAATCGTGTAGGCCCAGGCTGGGATGGGCAGGTTGAGTCCTCCAAAGTTGCCCCAGTAACCGTAGAGGAAGCTGGTGCGCTCGCTCCATATCTGGGCCAGGTCGGCGGGGATGGGGCGCGTGAAATAGGGATTGAACATTTTCAAGCCGGTCGGGTCGCCGTACAACTGCCCGTTGCGCCAGAACCACCAACCGGTCAGGGCCAGCACGGGCAAGCCAATCGCCAGACCGGCGGCAAAGAGATGACGCCAGCCCAGCCCGGAGGTGAACTCTGAAGCAGCCCGAGCCAGCTTTAGCTGGCTTGCGTTTTCAGCCCGATGCTTCAGCGTCGGGCTGCGCTGCCAGGCTACATACACGCCGGTCAATGCCGCCGGCAGCAGCAGGAGTATCCCGCTCAACTTGGTGAGCGCAGCCAACCCGATTACCACGCCCAACGCCAGCCAGCCCACGCGGAGCGTCAAGCGCCGCTCGTCGCCCCGGGCCTCTCGGCCTTGCCGGAGCATGACCAGCAGCGCCAAAGCGCAGAGCGGGATAACCAGGTTATCGTTGTTGACCGAGCCGCTGATGAAGGTGAACATTGGCGTAAAGGCGATGAAAGCGGCGGATGCCAACGCGATATCGAGCCGGTCGGGGAAAGCCTCTCGCCCCAGGCGAAATGTGAGGTACACCGTGACCGTGCTCAGCGCCGCCGAAAGCAGCCGGGCGATGTGAACCGCCAACGCCGTGCCGCGCCACGGCCAACTTTCGCGCGCCGGATCGTGCGCCACCATGTTAATGTTGCCGTCGGGCGTGACCACGCCGACTGCCCCATGCGGGTTGGGGCGTAGCGTGGCGGTCAGATCGCTCGTGTCAATCCACGACGTGAGCACAGCCGCCAGCGCGTAATACAACGGCGGCTGGCTGGCTTGTTGCTTCCACAAGCCGGGGCGATCCGGCAGAGTTTGCACCGGCAGGCCGTGACCGGCGGCGATGTATTGCGCGACGGGATAATGCCATAGCTCGTCGGACGCCTCAAAGATCGGCGTGACGACGCTGTAGGTCACGGCTAACGCCAGGAAGGCGAGGAGCAATAACCACACGGCCCATCGCGCGTCGCGCATTACGTCTCCATCCGCCGGCGTATTTTATCCATTGCCTTGCATGCCACGTCCGATACTCGCTTTCCTTTTCGTGTGATCAATTCATTGGCCTAAGCGAATGTCCACGAATTCTGATTCTCATTCGCGTCATTCGTGGACAAAAACAGTTGCAGTGTGGGGACAAGCTGGGGAGGTGGCGGGCTACCGACTGATTTTCAAGAAGCAGGGGGCGAGCTGATCGGCAAGCTGAACGTGAACGTGGTGCCCTGCCCCGGCGCGCTCTCTACCCAGATGTGCTCGCCGTGCGCCTCGACCGCCACCTTGCAAAAGGCCAGACCCAGGCCGCTGCCGCGTCCTTGTTGCCGGCCGGTGACAAATCGCTGGAACAGCCGGCTCCTGATCTCTTCGGGAATGCCGGGGCCGTTATCGCTCACCGATACCAGGAGCACCGAGCGGCCGCCACTCTCGCCGTTCTTGACCTCCATACGGATCACGCCTCCGGCGGGGGTGAACTTTATCGCGTTGCCGGCCAGGTTTTGCAGCACGCGCCCGATCAGTTCGGCGTCAACCCACGCCGGTGGCAACGCCGGGGGAACGTCGCTTTCCAGGCGCAACCCCTTGTCCGCCGTCAACGGCGCTTGGGCTCGCAGCGTCTCGGCGATGAGAGTGCCCATCTCCACCGGCGCGCGGTTCAGCGGCATCCGCCCGCTCTCCAACCGGCTCACATCCAGAATGTTGTTGACCAATCCCAACATCCTCTGTGAGTTATCCAGGCCAATCTCCAGCACCTCGCTCTGGTCGGCGGAGAGCAAGTTGGCCGCATCCTCTTTCAGAAAGATGAGCGCGCTATAAATGGCTGAGAGCGGGTTGCGCAAATCGTGTACCATGGTGCCGGTCATGTCTTCGCGCAGCCGCTCCACGGCGCGCTCATCGGTCACATCGCGCAATAGCAGCAGCCGGCCCAGCCGCGTGGAGCCGACCATCACCGGCAAACTCAGCCAGTGAATCGCGCGCGGTGATAGCGCGAATTCGCCCTCGCCGGGTGGCTCGTCTCCATTCTTGGCGCGGCGCATTTCTTCCAGCAGCGCCCTCACCACTTGAGGCGCGTGAATGTGCAGCACTCGCAGCGCGTCTTTGATGCGCGAACCCAGCCAGTCCTCCGGTTGGCCGGGCATTGCTAACAGCCGCAGCGATTGCGCGTTGACGACGAGGATGCGCCCGTCCATGCCAATGAGAAGAACCCCGTCGCGGGTGGACTTTATCAACGCCTGCAGACGGCCGCGGTCATACAGCGTGGATTGGAACAACCGGGCGTTTTCCACCGCCGTGGCCACTTGATGGCCGATCGTCGTCAGCAGCGCCAGGTCGTAGGCAGTCGCCGTGCGCGGTTTGCGGGCGAATAGACACAGCACGCCCAGCGCCTGCCGCGAAGGCGCGTGGCGCAACAATGGAATGCCCGCATACGCGCGCCAGCCGTACGAGGTCAACCGGTCGGTCATCGCGCGGATGGAGGCCGGCTGTTCTTGATCGAGGTCGCCGATCACCATGCTTTCGCGCTGATTGAAGACGTAAGCGCACAGTGTACTCTCCAGCCCGCTATGCCGGATGAGTTCCGACTGGGCGGGTGGCAGCCCGCGGTGAGCTACCGGGCGCAGGGAAGCCGGCTTTTCATCGTCACTCCGAGCGTCCAGGTCAACCAGGCCGATCAGTCCGGCCTCAAAATCGAACAATGCGATGGCCGACGACAAGGTTTGCGCGAGGACTTCGTCCAATGCGAGTGACTGGCTGGTCGCTCGGCTAATGGCGTACAGCGCGCTCAAGTCGGCGGAGCGCTGGCGCGTTTCGGCATACAGCCGGGCATTGTCCAACGCCAGGTCGAGAGCGTCGGCCAGCGATTCAGCCAGCAGCACATCTTCGGCGTCGAACGCGGCCAGGTGGTCACTTTCCAGGTTGAGCACGCCTGATATCCGTTTGCCGTGTCGCAAAGGAACGGCCAGTTCACTGCGGGTGTCGGGATGCTCAGCCGCATAATCCGGGTCGGCGCGTACGTCGGGCACAAGCTGAGTCTGGGCGGTCCGGATGGCTCGCCCGATTATGCCCTGGTTGAGCGGGAGCGTTAGCCCAATCGTAGGTATCAAAAGGCCGCTGGCAGCTCGGATGACCCAGTGCTGTTGGTCTTTATCCGGCAGGACAATCCCAACGTGAGACCAACCGGCAAATTGGGCAATGGCATTCACTGCCGTGCGCGCCACCGCATCCGGATCGAGTTGCCCGCTCACTTGGCGGATGATTTGATAGAGCGTCATTTGCCGGTCGGCCATGCGGCGTTGTTCGTCAAAGATTTGCGCATTCCGGACCGTCAATGCCATCTGATCGCTGGCCGCTTGCATTAACTGGAGATGTTCGGCCGCAAAGTGTTCTGGCTGCGAATGAGTCAGGGTCAGGACGCCCAATAACGCCGATCCACTCAAGATCGGCACGGACAAGGCAGACCGCAGGTTAACAGGCCGGTCGGGCAACTTTAGCCAACGATCGTCCAGCGACGTATCGGCGATCAACGCGGCCTGGCGGTGACGAGCCACCCAGCCGGCCAGCCCTTGATCCATGACACGCTCCAAGACAGCCTGGCGCTTTTCCGGCACGAGATCGCTCACGAGGACGCGTGAGGTGATAGCGCCGGACGCATCCGTCAAAAACAGATCGCCTTGTTCAGCGCCGGTCAGGGTGACGGACACGTCCAGCGCATTGTGCAGCGTGGCTTCGAGCGTGGGACGCTCGGCGGTGGCGCGCGCCCCCCCCCCCAGGGCCGCGTGGCTTCGAGGGGGGGCCGCGGGGGGGTGGCGCGCCCCCCCGCCACCAAGTTCTCAAACAATTGCTTTTGAGCGCGCAGCTCTGCTTCGGCTTGCTTGCGCTCGGTGATGTCGCGCGTAATCGTCGTAAAGAACACCGCATCCTTTATCTTCCAGGCCGCAATGGAAAGTTCCATGGGAAATTTGCTGCCGTCTTTTCTGACCCCGGTCGCCTCGATGGATTTCCCCATGCGATCCGATCTTCCTGTGGAAATCATCTCTTGCATAATTTGCCGAAACACTTGCGCGAATTCTCCGAGCATGACTGTGTCGAGTAGCTTGCCCAGGGTTTCTCCCCCGCCGTAACCAAAGATCGCTTTGGCGGCCGCATTCCAGTAAGAGATGTTCTCTTGTCTGTCAAAGATGATGATGCCCTCGCTGGCAGTCTCTGCTATGGAGTAGAAGCGTTTTTCACTTTCCATCATCGCTTCGTCCGCTCGTTTGCGCTCGGCCAATTGTTGTTGAACGGCTTCGTATAACCGCGCGTTTTTAACGGCCACGGCGATCTGATTGGCCAAGGTCTCTAGGACCATTACGTCGTTCTGGTCGAAGGCGTTGAGGTCGGGGCTTTGGACATCGAGCGCGCCCGCGTTCTCTTCACCCACTTGGATGGGTACACAAAGTTCAGACTGAGTTGGGATCACATCGGGATAGAGGTTGACGTAGCGTGGCTCGGCGCGCACATCGTTGGCTAGCAGCCGCTCGCCGTGGCTGCCCACCCAGCCGACCACACCTTGCCCCAGTCGGATCCGATGATCGGATGGGAAAAGGTTGGCGAATCTGCCGGCCCTGGCTCGCATCACCAACTCGCCCCGCTCGCGGTCCACGGTGAAAAGAGCTACGTGATGGTAGCCAAAGCTTTCTTGAACCAGGCGGGCCGCTCGGTCCAATACACTTTGCAGCTCCAGTACGACCGCGATCTTGCTCCCGATATCGTTGAGGAGTGACACTTGACCGGCACGTCGTTCCAGCGCCTTCTCCGCCAGCCGACGTTCCGTGACGTCAATCCCAAACGAGATAGTGCCCAGGATGGCGTCGCCATCGCGCAGGATACTGTTGCGCCAGGCGATGATGCGTTCTTCGCCAGTCGTGGTCAGGATTGGATTTTCAAACTCGTCTGGCGTTCTGGTCGTCTGCAACTTGGCAAACTCTTCCCAGACTTGTGGATAGCGATCTCGCGGAACCAGCACCTCGAACCAATTCTTGCCTTCCAGGTCCTTCCGCGCATAGCCGGTGACCATCTCCGCCATCCGATTGAACAACGTGACATGCCCCTCCGTATCCAGGCTCACAACCAGGACACCCGCGCTGTCCAGGAGCAATCGCGAATAGTCCTGTTCCCGAACGAACACTTCCTGGTCGGGCGTCTGGAAGTGGATCCGGCTCCGGGCGAAGCGGAGCAGGCCCCAAGCCAACACCATGCTCATGAGCAGCAAGGCTGGTATCACGAGCCACGGTATCACGTCAGGCGTGAATTGCCAGTGCATTCTTCCCCACTCTCACCCGATCAGCAATCGGCCAAAGCCCAGGCTGCTCGATAGCTGGACCGGGTTTATTGCATCTTTACCCATTTGTCAACTCGAGCGACGCAAGGTTCCCTCGCCACGGCCAAGACGAGCGCTTGAGGACGCTCTATATCAGGCGCAGACTGAATTTTCCAGTGCGTAGGGCAACATCGCGGCGCATCCCGAGTCTGCAACGGGATGCGCCGTATTTGGTGTTCATCAGAGCCGCTCGACCTCGAATGACTGCACAGATCGCGCTTCTGTTTTCGATCCTCCTCGTCGCCGAGGCCATGATGGCGGGGGCGTTAGCAATGGTGCTGACCGGCTGCCTGACGACACCTGCACTGCGCGCAGGCGCAAGTGTGGACAAGGCCTATCAATCCATCGAGTGGCGCGCGATCTTTCTCATCGCGGGGATGCTGCCGGTGAGTATTGCAATGAACCGCACCGGCGCGGCGGAATACCTGGGGCAACTGTTGGTCAACCTGCTCGCGCCGTGGGGATCGTTGGCGCTGATGGCGGGGCTGTTTGCGGCAACCGCGCTGCTCACGCAAGTGATGCCGGGCCAGGTCACGGCCATCGTCCTTGCGCCGATCGCCACACCCCTTAAGGGTGTCCTGGGGATCAGCGCGGCGCAGAAATTCGAGATGAGCCCTTACGCGCTGGCAACGGCCGTGGCCCTGGGGACTTGGCATTCCTCACGCCGTTGGGGCACCCCGTGAACGTGCTGGTGATGGGCGCCGGCGGCTACAAGTTCGGCGACTATTTCAAGGTCGGCGCGCCGCTGGTCATCGTCCTCGCGCTGCTCCCCGTCTTTTGGCCGTTGGGGTAGTGATCAGTGATCAGTTACTTAGTCACCCGTTGACCGAGTAACTGATTGACTGTTTGACTGATTGACTGCTTGACCGATCGCTCATTGCGGCTTTTTGTAAGCGACCGACACTCTGATCCGGTTGCTTTCGACTTTGTTGCCGGCCTTGTCGTACACAATGGCCCAGGCCGTGTGCGTGCCGAGGACCTGCGTTCTGAATGTCTGCTTCTTGGTTTGAGGGTCTTCCGTGAGGAACGTCAGCTTGTCATTGTAGGGCGCAACATAGCGGATGCTGAACGGCTGGGTAAAGACATCCATATGAAACTCGACGCGCTCAATGCCAAAGTTATCCGATACGTCGGCGTTGAACACGACCCATTCGTCTTGAGGCGCAGTGTACAGATCGCCATCCGCCGGATAGGTGAGCTTGATCTTGGGCGGCGAGTTGTCCACCGTCACCTGGACAGTCGCCTGGCGGATGTTCTGGTTGTGTTCCACCGCCGTCAATTGCAAACTATAGAGCCCATCCGGCAGCCCCTTGGTGTCCCAATATTCGAGCACGTTGTTATCCACTTGGTCGCCGTGGTCGCCGCCGATCTGTGTCCATGCGTTGGGGTTCATGCCCTGACCGAACGCCAGCCGGTAGTTGGCAAAGTCGCCGCCTTTGGCGTTGCCCGTAATCACCACAGTGCCGCCCACGGCGCCGTAGGGCCTGGGCGCGGTGATGGCCACATCGCCAGCAGAAGGGGGTGATCCATAGACGGTATCATATTCTGCCGGCGGCTGCGGAACCTTGGCCTCGGCGATCCACTCGGCTGCCTCCGGTGGGTAAATCTCAAAAACCTTTTCTTCCACTTGATCGGGCGGCGTGAACACCGTCGCCAGCTTGCCCGTCTCTTTGTTGATCAAGAACGCCTGGTGAATATTGTCATAGCCTGTCGGCTCTGTGCCGGGGATAAAGAGTTCCTTGACCGACGTGCCGTATTTTGTCGGCAGCAGGCCCGACACACTGTCCACACTGCGCTCGACCAACCCCTCGGGACGAGTGAATGGCTCCACCGGCTGATCTTTGAGGAAGGTCAGCATCACATCGTGCCAGATGGGCGCGGCGCCGGTCAGTCCCGTGACACCTTTCATCTCCGTGTTGTCGGTATTGCCCACCCACACGCCCACCGCCACCTGCGGCGTGTAGCCAATCGTCCAGTTATCACGATAGTCGTTCGTCGTCCCGGTCTTGGCCGCGGCAGGGCGGCCGATCTCTAATACGTTTGGGCAGCCAAACGCCGCGCAGCGCGCCGGGTTATCCGAAAGGATGCTGCTCATGAGGTAGGCCAGGCGCGGGTCGAGCACCTGCGTCGTCTCCGGCTGCTTGTACTCCCACAGGATTTTGCCGCTGCGGTCCTCGACGCGCAGCACCGGCACCGGGTCGAGCGTGCGAAAGCCGGGCCGAGGATCAATGGCCTTCGAGCCGGCCATCACACCCTGGTTGGCAAAGACGCTAAAGGCATACACCATGTCCAGGACTTTGACCTCGCCGCCGCCCAACGTCAGCGCCAGGCCGTAATAGTCCAACCCGCGATTGAGCGTGGTGATGCCCATCTTGTGCGCCGTGCGGATGACACTGTCCACGCCCGCCATCTCTAGCGCGCGCACGGCGGGGATGTTGTAACTGCGCGCTAACGCCAGCCGCATCCGCACCGAGCCGTGATACTTGCGGTCGTAATTCTCAGGCACATAGGGCGGGAAGCCGGGCTGCTGGAACGCGGTGCGCACGTCCAGGAACGGCGTGGCCGCGTTGTAACCCTGCGAAAGCAGCGTGACATAGTTGAGCGGCTTGAACGACGAGCCGGGCTGCCGCAGCCCGGTGGCGACGTTGAACTTGCCCTTGATGTCCTCGTTCCAGTAATCCGCCGATCCGATCATTGCCAGGATTTCGCCCGTGCGAGGATTCATGACGACGGACGCGCCATTGTTCACGTGCTTCTGGTCGGCATCGAGTTCCTTGACGTGTCGCGCGATAATGTCTTGCGTCTGATTGTTCAAGTTCAGGTCGAGCGTGGTATACACGCGCAACCCGCCGCGATACACCACATCCGGCCCAAAGTGATCTTCCAGCCACTTGCGGGCGTAAATGGAAAAGTGCGGGGCCTTGATGTCGAACCGCGCCTGGACGCCTCCGGCGATTTGCAGCTTTTCGACCTTGGTCTCCACAGACTCTTCCGGCGTGATGTATCCCTGGCGCACCATCGCGTCCAGCACCAGCGCCTGCCGCTCTTTAGCCAAATCGGGATTGTCAATCGGGTTCATGGCGGGGAACTGGGGAATCGCCGCCAGCATGGTACACTCGCCCAGGTTCAACTTGCCGGCCGGCTTGCCAAAGTAGACGCGAGCGGCGGCGTCAATGCCATAGGCCAAGTTCCCATAGTGGTTACTGTTGAGATACCATTCGAGAATCTGATCTTTGCTCATGCGCCGTGAGATTTCGCTTGCCAACAAGACTTCTTTGATCTTGCGCTCATAGGTCTGCTGGTAGCGTTCCTCCGGGTCAAGGAGGGTGTTCTTGACCACCTGCTGCGTGATGGACGAAGCGCCTTGCGTTTTTTGGCCGCGCAGGTTGGAAACGAACGCGCGAGAGATGCCATACCAGTCAAAGCCGGGGTTTTCGTAAAAGCTCTTGTCCTCGATGGCGATCGTGGCCTGGCGGCACAGAGTCGGAACCTGATCGAGCGAGACCCACTGCCGGTCACCGGCGCGCGGGTCAATCACTTCATACAGCAGCGTCTTGCCGGTGCGGTCATAGATTTTCGTCGTCTCGAAAACATCCGACTCGGTTCGCCGGAAGCGCGTCTCGAGCTGCGACGGGTCGGGCAGGTCTTTGGTCAGCGACATGTACGCCGCCACCGCAGTGCCAATGCCGATGCCGGTCGTCAGCAGCGCGCCCAATATCGCCGCCGCCACGACGAGCGCCACCACCCGAAAGATGAGCGACAGGAGATGGCTGTGCCGGCTTTTGCCATAGCGCCGGGTCCGGCGCATCTGAACCAGGATGGCTTTTCGACTACCGTTGACCATTCAAAACTACTCCATACTCATGGTGCGTTTCCATCAAACCTTCGTTTTTGCTCTGCGCTTCTTGGGCATCAGCGGAATCAAGCAACGCAGAGCAGTATTCACGGCCTCCGAGTCAGGAAAGTATTCGCGCACATCCGGTTCCAGTATCACCGCGCCGTCTTCAAGCGCAAAGTGCTGCACGAGGGTTGTCCCGTCTGCTGTGTGAATCTTGACCGTATGCCCTGCGCGGTAGGCTTTGTAGTATTTGCCCCGAATGCCGTCCTTCATATTGGCAAAATCATATTCGGAGCGCATGTCATCATGCTCCGCGCTCACGCTTGCTTGTTTAGAGGCTTTCTTGCTCATTTGCCTTTGCTTTTGCTTCATTCCACTCAAAGGTCAGTTCCATGCTACACCATCTTGTTCAAGACTCGGGCGTCAATCTAACCAACACGATTATACCGCGATTCAGATTTCATCGTTCCCACGCTGAGCGTGGGAACGAGCAGGCTGTGTAGTTAAAAGTATTCTTCGAATCTATGCTGTGATACGCTGCCCAGCTCCAGAAACAGAGGTTGAAACAAAGCCGTGCTCTGATGAAGGGCGCCGCTCACTTTTCAGCTCCGTCTCCGGCGTCAGGCCTCGGGGCGCATCAGCGCCGCCAGCCACTTGGCGTCCAGGGCCAAGCTCTGAGGCCCGCTTCCTTCCGGCGGTAAAACGTCGCCGGATTGGAAAGCGATCTACGCGCCCCGTAGAATCAACGGCAGATAAAGCTTGTAGCCGCTGGGCACAATCGTCACCCCGGTGCTGACCACCACCGTGCTCACGTTGTTGGTGGCCGTGACGGCGGCGGTGTAGATGCCGACGGTCGCGTAGGTACGCGAGACAGTCGCGCCCGCGCCCAATTGCCCATCGCCAAAGGCCCAGGCATAGGTGATATTGTTGCCGGTCGCCGTGGCCGTGAGGTACGTGACTTGCCCCAACACTGTCGGGCTGCTGTTCGCCGCGCTTAGGTTGGTGATCGGCCCATCGCCGGCGCCCGTGATCGTGACGGTGGTATTCGCCACCACAGTGCTGACGCTGTTGGTGACCGTGACGGCGGCGGTGTAGATACCGACGGTCGCGTAGGTACGCGAGACAGTTGCGCCCGCGCCCAATTGCCCATCGCCAAAGGCCCAGGCATAGGTGATGTTGTTGCCGGTCGCCGTAGCCGTGAGGTACGTGACTTGCCCCAACACCGTCGGGCTGGAGTTGGCTGCGCTTACCCCTGTAATGGGGCCGTCGCCGGCGCTCGTGATCGTGACGGTGGTATTCGCCACCACAGTGCTGACGCTGTTGGTGGCCGTGACGGCGGCGGTGTAGATGCCGACGGTCGCGTAGGTACGCGAGACAGTCGCGCCCGCGCCCAATTGCCCATCGCCAAAATTCCAGGCGTAGGTGACATTGCTGCCGGTGCTGATCGTCGCGGTCAACCGGGTGGTTTGGCCTAACAGGGTGGGGCTATTATTCACCGCGTTTAGACCACTGATGGGAACATCGTTAATCGTAATCACCGTAGTGGAGATTTGAGTGCCGACGCTGTTGGTGACGGTGGCGGTGACGGTAAAGGCGCCGGCGGTTGCGTAGGTATGCGTGCTGATTGCGCCGGTGCCCAGTTGTCCATCGCCAAAGTTCCAAGTGTAGGCCAGCGGCAGGGTGCCGGTGGCCGAGCCGGTGAAGGTGACTGGCTGCCCAACCCGCGGCGACAGCGGCGTGTAAGTGAAACCAAGGCCGGTGGGTTGGCTACAGGGTTGGATGATGGCGACATCATCCAGGAACATGTTGCTGCCGTACGCGCCAATGCCCAGGAAGGCCACGCTTACATTGCTTTGGCCGGCATACGCCAGCAGGTCTACCGTGTGCAGTTTCCAACCCGTGGAGCCATCATAGCGCGAGACAACATTGCCCACATTCTGGTAACCGGATCCCGCATCAACTTGCACCTGAATCCGGTCGTTGTTGGTGAAAAGAGTGTCGTGGTACATCCAGAATTGCTAGACGGGTTACGCTACAGTTGAAAAGTCCAGGAGAGACGTATAGAGCCGCACCGCATCACCCGCGTCGGAATCGTAGGAATTGAACTTGATCATCGCCGCGCCCCGATGCGGTGATGCGGCCGGATTGGCGCCGACCGTAATCCATGTCCAGACCGGGACGCCATAAGTGCCCGTATCTGTAATGACGGCGGTGCCCCAACCCGATGGCGGGAAGAGGGCAACATCAAACTCTTCGGCCAACACCACGCCGACGGCCAACTGCGTGCCGGGCGCGGTGAGGGTCAGGACCGTGCTCACTAACGGATCAGAGATGACGGCTGTATTGGTTAAAACATTGTTGCCGCAACCCGCTGTGGGGGTGAGATTGAACGTGAGGGTGAGACCTTCACCCGGGTTCAAGGCGCCATTCCAGGTCAGGCCGGTCGCCGTGTTCGCGCTGAGACTGCCCCGGCTGACCAGCACGTTGAGGGCCGGGCCGGTGGCGCCCGCGGGGAAGGTATCCACCAGGTTGGCGCTGGAGGCGGCCAGGCCGCCGGTGTTCGTCACCCGAATCGTGTAGGTCAACAAAGAATCATATGCGCTGACCACCGATGGGCCAAGTTTCAAGCCCGTCAACACCGGGAAGTAGTTGGTGACGGTGACCAGCGCGCTGGCTTGCACTGAGCCATAGGCATTGGCGGTTGTCAACGTGACCGTATATCCCTGGGCGGTTTGGGCGGGCGGCACCGCATAGGTGTGCGAAGGATTTTGGAGCGTGCTGGTAAAGGTATCGCCAAAATTCCACAACCAGGAGGTGGCGTTGGCGCCGGTGAAGGTGAACCGCACCGTAGTAGTGACGGGCGCGTTAACTGGGCTGTTGTGATCGAACGAAGCGCCGGGCGCAGCGCCTACACTCACCGTGGTTGAAACTACCGCCTGTCCAGCCGCATTCGTAGCCGTGAGAACGGCCGGGTAACTGCCGGCGGCGGCATAGGTGTGGCTGATGGTCAGGCCATTAGTCAAAACCGTTCCATCGCCAAAGTTCCAGGTGTAGGTGATGGGCCAGGAGCCGCTGACAAGGGTGGCGGTGAAGGAGGTGGGGTTGCCCAGGAAGGTTGGGCTGGAAGAAGTCAAGGTCAGGGTGGGGGTGACCGGGGTTGGGAAAACTGTCAGGGTCTGGGAGTATGTCGCCCCCCCAAAGACATTGGTGGCCGTCATGACCACGGCAATGTTACCGGAGATGGTGTAGGTGTGCGAGAGCGGATTGCCGGTGCCTACCGCCGAGCCATCGCCAAAGTTCCAGGTATAGGTGAAGGGGGCGGTGCCAGAGAGAACCACCCCGGTGAAGTCAACCGCCTGATCTTTGATGGGCGATGGCGGGTTGTAGGTGAAGCTGACGCCGCGCGGCGCAAAGCCGCAGGCGTATACCCCCACCGCGTCAATGAACATGTTGTTGCCGTACGCGCTGATGGCCAGGAAACCAATGCGGATGGATTGTTCGCTGTAGGCAGAGAGGTCAACCGCATGGAGAGTCCAGCCGGCGATGGTGGCAATGCGGTCAATGGGCAGGCCCACATTGGCATAAGAGGTGCCGCCATCGGTGGAGACTTGAATCTGGATGCGGTCATAAGAGGGCGGCGGCGCAGAATAGCCCGGATCATGGTACATAGCAAAGACCAATTGCGGGTTGCTCGCGCCGGCCAAATTAAGGGCCGGGGTGGCTAAACGCGCCGCATCGCCAGCGCCCACACTGAAAGAGTTGAAACCGGCCATGGCGCCGCTATAAGGCGAGGCCGTTGGGTAAGAGCCTAGCGTTGTGGTATACCAGGTTGGCGTGCCGGTAGAAGAAATATCGGTCACAATCGTTGTTGCCCAGTTGGCCGGCGGGAAGGCGCTTTCAAAGCCTTCGCTGAGGACAGCATTTGCGCCATAGACGGTCACCGGCGCGGCCGCCGCCAGCATGGGTGCGGACAAAACCGGGTCCGAGATGACGGCGGTGTTGGTTAACGACTGCCCGCAACAATTGTTCAACACCGTCACCGGAATCGTGACATAGACCGTCGCTGCCGACGTCACCACGCCCTGCCAACTTACGGAAGAAGCGGTGCCGGTTACGGAGCCGGAGGAGGCCAGCAGTTGGGCCGGGTCAAGCGTCACTTGCGGCGGCAGCGCATCGCTCAAGCTGGCGCCATTGGCTGTGAGCACGCCGGTATTTTTAATCTGCACCGTGTAAGTCAGCGTGCCGCCTACCTGCACCGCAGGGGCATTGACGGTTTTGGTTGAACTGGACAGTAGCGGTGACGCGATGAGGTTGGCGGTTGTTACCAGCACCGGCGCGCTTATGGCGGTATCGGTGAGGGTTGCGGTGTTGGTAATGACGCCATAGATGCCGGAAACCGTGGTGTTGAAGCGCACCTGAATCCCAACGCCATTTGTCACCAGTCCCGTCCAGGTGATGCCCGTGCTGTTGCTGATGAGCGCGCCGCCGCCGGCCAAAATGACGGCCGAGCCAGGCACATAGGCGGCGCCCGCCGGAATCGGATCGATCATCGTCGCGGTGCCGGAGAGCGCGCCGCTGTTGGTAATGCCAATGGTATAGGTTAACAGTTGGCCGGTACTGACCATGCCGACGGGGGTAACGGTTTTGGAGGATGTGGTGTAAATGGGTATAGCGACCTGGTTTGAAGCCTGAACCGTCAGCAGGGCCGGAATCAGGGTATCGCTAAGGGTGGCGGTATTGGTAATGAAGCCAGTAAAGCTGGGGAGCACCTGAGCCCGGAATCGAACGGTGGTGTTTTGGGTGGGTGTTAGCGGGCCTGTCCAGGTTACGGTCGTGCCGTCCCAAGTGGGCTGATTGGGGTCGCCCACTACCGTCCCAAGGTAAGACACGCCGGCTGGCACCACATCGCTAATGGTCGCGGTGCCGTTAGCGGCGCCGACATTGGTGAGGACAATACTGTAGGTGATGGTCTGGCCGGGGTAAACCATGCCGGCGGGCAGAGCCGTCTTGGCGGCCGTGTAGCTGGGCCGTTGGGGCGGGATGAAGCGAAGCGCCAACTGGTCTTCTATCGGGGCCGGGAAGGTTGTGCCGATGCCATAAAAGTAGAGCAAGCCTTCGGTTCCAGTCGCATTTTCAAGCCCGATGGTGGCGCTCTGGCCGGTGCCGCGCGGCGTGGCCAAAGTCATCTGCTGATATTGGCACGTAATCTGGTGCGTGCCTTCCGAAAGCACCATCTGGAAGCGGTAGGGCGGCATGGCGCCTGACGAATAAAATGTATCTTCCAGCGCGAAGGTGAAGATGGCCTGCCGGTTGGGCGCGCTCCCCAGCACCTCATAGTACACGCCTTCGGTAATGGGGTTGGTGGACCAAATCCGCAAATCATCCCAATAGCAGGCGGCAAAGTTATTGGGGACCGCCGCCGCAGGGAGATTGGCATTGGCGGAGGCCGTTGAACCTGCCCCAAAAGCAACCAAACCGTTGGTGCTAGGATAAACCTGGGTGTAGATGTTGGTGAAGAAGACGAAGGGGAAGGGAAGGCTAACCAAGTAGTATCTGTCATCGTAACCGGTGCCGCCGTCGGCAAAGGTGATGAGTTTGCTGGTTGTTAGCGGCTCAACCCAGGTGAAGGCCGGCCCGCTGGGCGCATAGCTATCCAGATAGGTATAGCCGGAGGACGTGGGGCCGCCGCTGTAGGCCTGAACCGGGAAACTCGTGGCTTTGGTAACCAACGCATTGATATACGGGCTGTTGATGTAAGCGGTATTGGTGATATTGCCGCTCAGGGCCGTCAGCGAAACGCCAAAGGTGACCGTGACCTTTTGCCCGCCGGTCACCGCGCCGGTCCAGGTGATGCCGGTGGTATTCGCCAGCAACGTGCCGCCGCCCTGCGCGCTGGCCGAGCCAGGCCGATAAATGGTATTCGCTGGGATGGGGTTGGTGAGGGTGGCGGTGGCGGTGATAGCCGACACACTGTTATACAAAACGACGGTGTAAGTGGCCCATCCGGTGGGGTGCATATTGGCGCTGGTGAGCGTGTTGGTGCTGGCGCTGAAATCGGCCGTGTTGATGCCATTGCCCGCCGTCGCCGAAACCGGCGTCGTAATGGCTGTGTCGGTGAGGGTGGCGGTATTGGTGACTGAGCCGTTTGTTGCCGTCAGTGTCACGCGGAAGGTGGTGGTCACACTATTGTTGGGCGCAAGGCTTGCCGGTCCCCATACCACGGCATTGAGCGCGTTGCTATAAACCGCGCCGCCCGTCACTGAACCAAGCATATATTGGGCGCCCGCCGGAAGGGGGTCATTCAACGTGGGGGTGCCAGTTAGAATCCCGGAGTTGGTGAAAATAACGGTATAGGTCACCACCTCGCCGGTATAGCGCGCGCCAGCAGGTGCCGCCAATTTTTGGGCCACGTAACTGGGACCGGGGTCGCCCACAGTTACATCGTCGAGATACATATTGGCATTGTAGTCACTGACAGCCAGGAAGCCCAAACGCACATTCGTCTGGCTGATGTAAGGTGTGAGGTCCACTGTGTATAGTTTCCAGCCCGTAGTGCCATTATTCCGCAGGATGGAGGTCAGCACCGTTGTGTAGTTAATGCCGCCATCGGTTGAAAGCTGTACGTCCATCCGCCCGGCGCCAGAGGCTGTGCTATGAAAGTACCAAAATTTCAGGGAAGGGGAAGTTAAGTTGGAGAAATTCAATACCGGTGTTGCAAGCTGGGCTGCCCATCCAGGTGACGCCAGCCACCCATAATATTGCGCCATCCAACCGCCACTGTGCGGCGAGGCGGTAGGGGTGCTGCCACTAGATTGACGGGTCCAGGTATAGGATGCCGTGCCCGTGATAACATTCAGTTGCCAGTTAGTGGGAGGAAAGGCGGTATTTTCAAATCCTTCACTGAGCACAGTGCCGCCGCCCGCCTGCGCGGGCGCAATGAAGAAGAACAAGGCGCCCACCAGCAACACGCTCACGGCCAAAGCTGCGCCCAAACTAACGATGCGGTGTTTCATGATTTTCATCCTGGTCTGCCTTTCTACGGTAAGGCGGGAGCTTGAGCCCCGTGAGGAATCTTTTAACTCGTGTTCATTCGTGAAACTCGTGGCTGGAAAAACGCCGAGTCTAAACTACGCCTCTCCGACAGGCTGCCAGCATGACCTTTGAATAGCATTGGGCGCCAATCTAACCAACACGATTATACCCCGATTCAGATTTCACACTGGCAAACCGGCCTCCGACCTCTGATTTCCGACTTCCGACCTCTGCCTACTGATCCCCCACCACCGCATTGCTGTCATTCCGGCACGCGCACGCCGTCCGCGTCTGGTCGCCCTTGGTCAGCGTGCCATCGTACATGGACGTGAGATGCACTCGCCAGCCGGAAAACACCAGCGGCATCGGCCCATCGGCGGCGATCCATTCGCCGTTATATCGGCGCGCGATGTGGACGTGTGTCCCGTCGGAAAAACCGCCTTCGCACGAGGGATGCCCCACGCGATCGCCCGTCTTGAGCTTGACGCCTTGCGCCACGCGGTCGCGCGTCGCCAGGTGAAGGTACTGGATCGTCCAGCCGACCTGCTCGCGGTCGCCTCCGCCAATGGCCTGTATGATCATGCCCGTGTCGCTTCGGACGACCACGCCGTCCGCCACCGCCGTCACCCAGGCGTCGGTGTCGTAACAACCCGTGCGCGTGTCGGAGGGGATAAAGTCAACCGCAGCCCAGGCGCTGCCGTTGCCCCACCCGCCGTGCGGCCCGCCGCTATAGTACCAGGTCTCGCCTTTGCTCCACGGCAACCGGAGCGCCGGCAGCGTCAGCGTCGGCGGCACAAGCGGCTCGACGGACTTTACAAACGGATCGCCAAACAAACGCGTGTAGGCCGACGCAAAGCCGTTCGGGCCAAGCGCCTCCAGCCAACTGGCCCAATCGCTGACCCTCGCCAGTTCCGTCTGCAAGGCAATCGTCCCGGCGTTTAGCCCCGGCGCAAGCAGCACACGCGATCCATCCTCAAAGCGCGCGGTCGTGTAGCCGCGCGTCTTGTAACCATAGTAGCCGTCGTTGAGATGATCGGCGGCGCGGGCCAACTGCTTGACCAATCCCTTGTAATTCGGATCGCCAAAGCCCAGCGGGAACGTGATGGATTGCCAATCGGGCGTGGGATCGGAAAGCCAATGGCTCTGGTATTCCAGCAGCGCCAACAGGACGCGCGGCCCCACGCTGTACCGATTCGCCACCAGTTGCACGATCTGCGCGCCCGTGAGCGTTACGTGGTCCACTTCTTCGGTATAGGATTTCAGGTATCCCTTTTGCGTGCGAACAAAAGCGTCCACGTCAAAGCCGACGTAAGCCGGGCTGTAGACCAGCTCGCTATCGGGAACAAGCTTGTTCGCCGGGCCGGTGCGCGTGACTCTGACCGGGACGTTGATCGGCTGGCCGGCCTTGACGTGATTCGCATCAGGCAGGCCGTTCATGGCGACCAGGTCATCCGCCGTCGTGCCGTATTGAAGCGCCACCCGACCCAACGTATCGCCGGGTTGGAGCAGGTAAACTTCGGTCGGCTGCGGCGGGCGGTTGCGGGTTGGGTCGGGCGTGGGCGTGCGGAACGACACACGCGCGGTCGGCGCAGCCGCGACGCGAGGCGCCTGGTGCAGCGCGACGACGGTGGTGGGCAAGTCTTCCTGCCGGGGAGAAGACGACGGCGCGCTGCTGCACGCGGACACCAGCAGCATGAGCGTCAATGGAACGGTGAAGATATGTTTCATAGGCTGAGGTACTGTACCGCAAATTGGAAAATCTGGCAAGGCAGCGGATGGAGGCACGCAAGTGAATCTGGAATACGACCTCTCGACGGCAGACCGCCGATTGCCAACCGCACAGCCGGAACATCTGCACCCGGCGAACCGTCTAGCAGGTGGTATAATACGGCCCGACGTAACGCTCTTGGAGACACTGTGAACGACCGTACTCAAAAGTCACAACTACCTCCCGACCCGACACGACCTCGACCGCGCAGTGCGCCGGTCAACCGAGCGCCCGGCCCGCGCACGAGCGGCTGGGGAGGAGCGGTCCGCACGCCGCCGCCAGTGCCCCCCACCCCACCGTACATCCCGCCTGCGCCGCCTCGCCGCAGCGCGGGTGGGACGATTGGGCAAATCGTGTCGTTGGGCGCGTTCGTCCTGGTGATGTTGTTTTTTGCTATGGTGATCGCGCTGTCCATCGGCTACATCTACATCGCGCGCCAGTTGCCGCCGCCCGAAGAGTTGCAAGCGCGCGCCGATGCGCAGTTCGTGTCCAGCCAGATTTACGCGCGCGATGGCTCGCTGCTCTACGAGTTGATAGATCCACACGGAGGCAAGCGACAAAAGATTGCACTTTCGGAACTCCCGGAAGCCCTCACACGTGCCGTGCTGGATACTGAAGATCCAAACTTTTACCGCCATCCCGGCTTTGACCCAATAGGCATCGTCCGTGTGTTGTGGTACGCCGCCAACGAACGAGAATTCGTCGCGGGCGGCTCGACCATCACGCAGCAACTCGTCCGCAATCTGCTCCTGACCAACGAGCGCACCGACCGCACA
Organism: Anaerolineae bacterium; assembly: GCA_041300525.1. GTDB lineage: Bacteria > Chloroflexota > Anaerolineae > Fen-1058 > Fen-1058 > JBGLNJ01. The sequence goes on from JBGLNJ010000001.1 coordinate 409,848, forward strand.
TTCAAGCGCAAGGTCAAAGAGATCATCCTGGCATACGAGATCACGCGCCGCTATCCGCGCGACCAGATTCTCGAAATGTATTTGAACGAAGCCTACTTTGGCAACCTGGCTTATGGCGTGGAGGCCGCTTCGGAAACATACTTTGGCAAAAGCGCCAAGAGTCTGACACTGGCCGAGGCATCGTTCATCGCGGGGCTGCCACAATCGCCGGCAGTTTATGATCCCTTCACGACCGACGGTCGAACCGAGGCGCTGCGCCGCCAGAAGGATGTGCTGCGCTTGATGGTCAAGCAGGGCGACATCACGCAGCAAGAAGCCGACGCGGCCGCTCAACAAACCGCAGCGTACAAGTTCGCGCCGCCCCGCAGCGACGCACTCAAGGTGGCGCCACATTTTGTGATCTATGTGCGCCAGTTGGTGGAGGAGCAGTTCGGCCCCGAAGCGCTTTACCGCGACGGCCTCAAAATCTATACGACGCTCGACCCCAAGCTGCAAGCTACCGCCGAACAAGTGGCGCGCGAGCAGATCGCCAAACTCCAAGACAAGCACGTAACCAATGCCGCGCTCATCGCGCTGGACACGCACACCGGCGAAATCCTGACCCTGCTGGGCAGCGTGGATTTTTACGACAAGGACATTGACGGGCAGGTGAACGTTGCGCTGCGCTCGCGCCAGCCCGGCTCGTCCATCAAGCCGCTGGCCTATGTCACCGCGTTCCAAAAAGGCTGGACGCCGTCCACGTTGATCTGGGACGTGCCGACGGTCTTTACGAACACCTACGGCCAGACCTATTCGCCCAAGAACTATGACGGCCAGTTTCACGGCCCCGTCACCATCCGCTCGGCGCTGGCGAACTCGTACAACCTTCCCGCCGTCAAAACATTGGACTTTGTGGGGCTGCCCGCGTTCCTGGACACGGCCCGCTCGTTCGGCATCACCACGTTGACGCGCGACGATTACTGGCTAGCGTTGACGCTCGGCGGCGGCGAGGTGCCGCTGATCGAAATGGCGGGTGTGTACCAGGTGTTTGCCAATGGAGGCAAGCGGATGCCACCGGTGGCGATCCGCCAGGTGACGAACGTCCAGGGCAAAGTCATTTGCCAGTTCACGCCCCCCCTTTCGGACAGTGGGGGGGCTGGCGTCAAGCCGTGCCAGCTCTCGCCCGACACCGGCAAACAAGTCATCAAGCCGGAGCACGCTTATCTCATCACCAGCATCTTGTCCGACAAGCGCGCGCGCTGCCCGGCGTTCGGCTGCCCCAACTCGCTCGAGCTCCAGGTGCAACCCGTGGCCGCCAAGACCGGCACGACCAACGACTATAAAGACAACTGGACGTTGGGCTACACGCCCGACCTCGTCGTGGGCGTCTGGGTGGGCAACTCGGACAACACGCCGATGAAGGGCACTACCGGCGTCACCGGCGCTGCGCCCATCTGGCACAACTTTTTGGAACAAGTCGGCAAGACCATGCAGATCAAGGACTTCCACCGTCCAGCCGGAATTGTCAAAAAAGAAATCTGCGCCGACACGGGCACGCTGCCCAGCGAATTCTGTCCGCAAAAGACGAGCGAAATCTTTGCGCAAGATCAACCGCCGCTTGGCCCGGAGCAGGACCCGCATCGCCCGACGTGTCCCGACGTTCCGCCGGGCGTGGCGCTGTTCGGCTTTCCGGGCGCGGATGCGTTCGTGCGCGCGTGGGCCACATCGCCAGCGGGACTCAAGTGGGCGCAGGCGCGCGGCGTGACGCTCGCCCCGATGGATTGCAGCAGCGCGCCGGGCGTCGCGGTAGGGCCGGTCGTCATCAGCATCGCTTCACCCGCGGAAGGCGCGACCCTCGCGTGGTTGAGGCCGACGCGCCGCTGGATCGCATCCCGCTCTTTGTGCCGGCCGGCAGCATCATCCCAATGGGCAAGATGATGCGGCACGTCGGTGAACAGCCCGACGATCTCAGGCAAGCTTACGTCTTTCCTCATCCAGGCCACGGGCGCGGGACGTTCACCCTGGTCGAAGACGACGGCATTAGCTTGGGCTATCAACGCGGCGAGGTCACCGAGGTGACACTGGAGATCTCGTCCGAACCCGATCTCGTCACGGTACAAGTCCACCCGCCTCGCGGTGGCTATCGCTTGCCCTACACTGAGATCGAATTCATCTTGCCGCCCGGCGAAGCGCGCCCTGTGCTGGCGCGAGATGGATGCCAAGTTCACGTAGATGCGCTGGGTCGGCGGCATGTCATCGTCCCGGTAGAACCCCAGCTTCAGGAAGCATGAACCGCACACAATGAATCAAATGGGTGTGACCAAATCCGGTTGATGCCACGCTCCGCGTCTGCCGGACTGCCGAACTTGTTCGGCGCAAGTGTGCCTCAACAAGCCTGCCCTGAGCGGTAGCGAAGGGTTGAGGACTCTGATCAACTGATTTTGGTCGCACCCAAATCAAATCTATGGCCGAGTCAACACGAGTACACGCAGAGACCGTCGCCCTGGGCATCCACAACCGCCGATTGACCATTGCGCTGTACTCGGCGGCAGTGTTTTTGTTTTGGATGGCGCAGTACCTTTACCTGCCCACGCTGCCCACCTACATCCAGAGCAAAGCCAACGACCTGGCGGTCGTCGGTGTGGTGCTTGCGATGTACGGTTTGTGGCAAGGGATCATTCGCCTGCCGTTGGGCATCGCGTCTGACTGGCTGGGCTGGCGCAAGCCGTTTGTCTTGATCGGATTGGCGCTGGCGGGGTTCGGCGCGTGGATCATGGGCACAACTGGCAGCGTGAACGGCTTGACGGTCGGGCGCGCGATCACGGGACTGGCGGCGGGCACATGGGTGCCGCTCGTCGTGGGCTTTAGCGCGCTGTTTCCACCCAAGGAAGCCGTCAAGGCCAGCGCCTTGCTCACGTTGTTCAACTCGATCGGGCGCATCCTGGCCACATCCATCACTGGCTCGCTCAATGGGATAGGCGGATACTCGCTGGCCTTTTATATTGCTACCGGCATCGCGGGGCTGTCGGTGCTCATGATGCTGACCGTCGGCGAGACGCGCCGCCCGATCAAGCAACCGTCAGTGGGAAACATTGGCCGCCTGATCGTGAGGCGAGATGTGCTGCTGCCCTCGTTGCTTAGCGCGGTGGGTCAGTATGTGAACTGGGCGATTAGCTTTGGCTTCATGGCAGTGCTCGTCAAACAATTTGGCGGAACCGACGTCGCGCAAAGCCTGTTTGTGACGTTGAACATTGCCATGATGGCGACGGGCAATCTGGCGACGACTTGCATTATCAATCGCCTGGGCGCGCGGCGATTGGTGATGACCAGCTTTGCACTCATGTCAGCAGCGATCGGAGTTGCCGCCATCGCGCCAACGTTGGGGGTGTTGGCAGTGGCACAGGCCAGCCTGGGATTGGCGCATGGGATTGGCTATCCGGCGCTGATGGGCGTGAGCATTCAGCAAGTCCGGGACGCCGAACGATCCACGGCGATGGGACTGCACCAAGCCGTTTATGCGATTGGCATGTTTGCCGGTCCGGCGCTCAGCGGCGTAATCGCCCAGGCGATGGGCATTCAGCCGATGTTTGGCGTCACCGCGGCCATGTGCTTGACATTGGGATTGCTGGGCGCGCGCTGGCTCGACAGGCAGTGATGGCGCGGACGACAGAGACGATGGCGCTCAAGCGCAATCCGCAAACGAGCACGGAACCGTGAGTTCAAATTTCAAGAGCGATTTGTGAGGAGAATGAAAATGAAGTTCTTTTTGGATAGCGCCAAAGTAGACGAGATCCGCTACGCGCGCGACATGTGGAACATTGACGGCGTGACGAGCAACCCACGCCACGTGCGCAACAGCGGCAAGCCGTTTCTCGTCGCCGTCCGCGAAATCGCCGAATTGTTCCACGGCACCGACAAGACGATTTCCGTTGAGGTCAACCCGCACCACACTACCCCCGAAGCGATGGTCGAAGAAGGCGTCAAGCTGGCGGCCCTGTCGCCTAACTTTGTCATCAAGATTCCGGCGACGGAAGCCGGCTTCAAGGCGCTGTGGACGCTGAAGGACAAGGGCATTCGCGTCAATCTGACACTTGTGTTTTCGGCGGCGCAGGCGTTGCAAGCGGCGCGGCTGGGCGCGATGTTCGTTTCGCCCTTTATCGGCTGGAAAGAATCCAACGGCGAAGAAGTCTCGCGCCTGGTCGCCGAGATCGTGCAGATTTATCGCAACTATGATTTCAAGACGCAGGTGCTCGTGGCGGCGGTCCGCAACGCGCGGCAGATCGTCGAGGCCGCTGTCTCTGGCGCGCACATTGTGACGGCGGGCTTTGACGTGTACAAGGATTCCTTTGACCATCCGTACACGGCCAAGGGCCTCAAGCTGTTCGCCGATAACTGGGACGCGACGCCCTACGAGTGATGGCGGATTTCGGATTTTTGATTGCGGTGCGCGCTTCATATTCGATTCATGCGCCGCAATCCGAAATCGAAGGAATGTGCGATGTCTTTTATCAACCCCGAACCGACCCGCCTCGGCCTGGTGTGCCTGGCGCGCCTGACGTTCGAGGCGGACCTGGCGGCGCAGTGGTACATTCAGGCGCAGGCGATGATTCGCGCGTTGGGTGGCGTGCAGCTCTGCGCGGTCGAAAAACTCGTGATTGAGTCAGACGACGCGGACACGGCCATCGCCGAACTGCGCGCCGCGAACATTGACGCTCTTGTCATCTTGAGCGGCACGTTCGCGCTGGGCGGATTGGCTCAGCGATTGGCCCAGTCGTTCCCCAACTTGCCCCTGCTTTTGTGGGCCTGGCCGGAGCCGCAAGAACAAACGGGCAAGCTGCGCCTCAACTCGCTGGTGGGCGTGACGGTCAACGCAAGCAATCTGTATAAACTCGGCCATCGCCCGATGACGCTTTACGCGGCGCTGGACGACCCGCGCACAGCGGCGACGATCACACAGTTGGCGCGCGTGGTGGGCATCTTGCGCGACTTGCGCCGGTTGCGCCTCGCGCTCATCGGCGGGCACGCGCCCGGCTTTGACAACCTGGCCGTGAACAAGCTCGCGCTGCGGCGCGCGCTCGGCGTTGAAGTGGTGGACGTCGGCTTGCAGACCATCGTCACGCGCGCCCGGAACATGGCGGCGAATCGCGTGCAGGCGGCCAAGTCTGACCTGCTCCGTCCATTCGACGACACGTCCGAGGTCAACGACGCCCAAGGCGACTTGTTCGCCGCGCTCGTCCTCGCGTTGCGCGAATTCGCCGCCGAGGCCAAGTTCGACGCGATGACACTCAAGTGCTGGGGCGACCTGGTGGAAGTGTATGGCATTGCCGGCTGCGGCGCGGTCTCGCAGTTGAACGACATGGGCCTCTTTACCGGCTGCGAGGGCGACGTGATGGGCACGCTCACGATGCTCATCGCACGGCGGCTGACGGGCGTTCACCCGTTCCTGACAGATTTCGTTTCGGTGGACCGCGAAAGCAACACGGGCGTCTTGTGGCACGGCGGCTGCGCGCCGATCAGCCTGGCCAACCCGGCCCATCCCAAGCATCTGTTCTCTCACTTTGCGGGCGGCAAGGGCTTGACGGCCGGCTTTGCGCTCAAGCCGGGCCGCGTGACGATTTTGCGCCTGGGAGATGATGGACGCGACCTGCGGATGCTGGCGACGACAGGGCAGGCGCTTGAGACTGAAATGGACGTGCGCGGCACGTTGGCGCGCGTGGCGTTTGATGGCGACGTCGGCGCGTTCCTCGATGAAATGCTTTCGCGCGGATGGGAACATCACCTCATCATGGCCTACGGCGAGATCGTGCCGGAGCTAGAGATGCTGGCGCGCTTGTTGCGCATCCCGCTCACCGTGATGAAATGACCGCAGTCGGCTGATAGTGAATGGCTATTGACTGGCGGCGACAAATCCGACTTTTGGCTTCCGACATCTGATTTCCGATGACGATCATTCTCTTTCTCTTTATCGCGGCGCTGCAAACGGCGCTCATCACCTGGCAACATTTCTCGCCGTTCGAGCGCGAGAGCAATCTGCGCGCGGTGCTGTGGGGCGCCAAACCTGCGCCGCGTTACTGGGCTGTCCTCGCGCTCGACGTGTGCGTGGCGCTGCTAGTTTTTTTGCTGACCTTGAGCGTGTGGCCGCCCTCGTCCGGCGATTCGTCGTCGGCGCGATTTGCGCGAGTGTTGCCCGCGTGGATTGTGACCGCGCTGCTGGCGGCGGCGGCACATCACTGGATCACCGAGTCGGTCATTCGCTTTCCGAACTATTCAATGATCGTGCGGCGGATGATCCCCGCGCTGGTCATGGGCGTCGTCGTGGTGGCGATGGCGCTGCTGATGGTTGTAATGGCGGCGACACCTGATTTCTCGTCGGCATTGAATGTGTGGACGCGCGCTTTGCCCTCGGTGTTTGTCCCCGCGCTGCTGCTGGCGCTGCTTGTCTTTGCGTTGTGCTCGTTGGCGTTCCTCGTGCGCGTGATTCCGGTGATCGGTTCATTCGCGCACGCGGCAATCTCGACCGGCTTGTTCATCTGGTTGATGGAACGCTACGGGAATAGGGTAGGACAAGTTGCCAACTTGTCCTACGCGGCCACTGGCTTGAGCGGGCTGGAAGGCGTGACGCTCGGTATCGGCGCGATTGCGCTCGTCGCGCTCATCCTTGCGTGGCGATTGCCCGGCGCGCAAAAACACGCCGACTCGGTCGAGCCGCCGCCGTTGGTTGTGGATGAACCGGCGAGCATCAAGCCATCCATCGCTATCACCGGGCCAGGTGCGACGCTGGCTTCCGCCTCTGCGCGCGTCGAGGTGACGCGCGCGCCGCTGCGCGTCGTCGTCAAGAACACGCAGGGCCAGACGCTCTGGCAACTGGCCGAGCGCGGCCTGACGCGTGATTTGCTCTTGCAGAAAATCATCTCGATTCCCGTCCTTTACACGGGCAACACGATCAAGATGAAATGGCGAGCGTGGAGCCAGCCCGTCACGCGGGTCACGGACATCGCCGCCGAGGGCAATGCGCTTGTCGTCACCTTTGGCTCTGACGTTTTGCGTTTCACGTTTCACGCCAGAGACATTTTGCGCATCGAATTTCGTCATTCGTCATTCGTCCTTCGTCATTCATCCATCGCTTTTTCCGCTCTCGACGACGCGCACTATCTCGGTTTCGGCCAACGCTTTAACAAGGTGGATCAACGCGGCGAAGACATTTACTTTTTCGTCGAAGAAGGCGGCGTCGGCTACGAGTGGGCCAAGATGCGCCTGCCGTGGCTCTACCCGATTTTGCGATGGCTGTATGGCCCGCGCGGCTCGTTCCCGAACCGCGAACAATGCACGGGCTTTCCCGTTCCCTTCGGCCTCGTCAGCCGCGAGCACGGCCCAACGGTCGGCGTGTTCTGGAACACCTACAAGCCTTCGTGGATCAAGTTGCCCAATCTCCACGCCAAGCGTCCAATACTCGATACCCAATCTGCCCGCCTGACGGTATTAGACAACAAGCTGGATCTCTACCTGTGCGCCGGCCCCACCGCCCTTGACGCCATCGCCCAATACACCTCGCTCACAGGCCGCTCGGAAACGCCGCCTCCGTGGGCGCTTTTGCCGTGGAAGACGCGCACGGGCGCGGTCACCGAAGAGGATACGCTCGAAGACATGCGCGAGTTCCGCAAGCTGGACATTCCATTGGCGCAAGTGGGCATCGAGCACTGGCAAGATATTCGCGGCTCGTACGAATTTTCGAAGCAGTGGTGGCCTCACATTGACGATTTGATAAAGACGGCGCGCGACAACGGTTATCGCGTTCACATCTGGCATTTCCCGTACATGAACGCGGGCGCGGCCACGCATCGAGAGGGCGTGCGGCGCGGCTATTTCATTCACAATCGCCTGGGCCTGCCGTATCAGCAGCGCATCTTTCACGGCATCGCCACCGTCGTGGATCATTCCAATCCGCGCGCGGCGGCCTGGCACGAAAAGATTGTCGCGAAAACATTCCATGCGCGCGGCATCCAGGGTGTGATGACCGATTACGCCGAGTCCGTTCCGCCCGATTCGGTTTTCTACAACGGGCAGAGCGGGCTGGCGATGCGCAATGCCTATCCGGTGATGTATTGCCAAGCGATGAAGCGCGCGGCGAGCAGCGTGTTGGGCGACGACTATATTCTCTATCCGCGCGCGGGGTACGCCGGCACGCAGCGATTCGTCGCCGCGCAGTGGTCCGGCGATCAGGATACCGACTGGGACGATGGCGACGGATTGCCGGCCGCCGTGCGCGCGATGCTCAACGCTTCGATGTGCGGCTTTCCCGTGCACGGCTCCGACATTGGCGGGTGGTACGATTGGTTCGCGCCGTTCACGACCAAAGAGCTGTACATTCGCTGGGCCGAGGTCGGCTGTTACTCGCCGCTGATGCGCGCGCACGGCGGGCCGATGGGCCGCAACCGCGAGCCGTGGAAGTTTGACGAGGAGACGGTCGAGATTTATCGGACGCTTTCGCAAGAGCACGTCAAGTTGTTCCCGTACCTCTACTCGCTGGCAATCAATGCGGCCCGGACCGGCAAGCCGATCATCCTTCACCCCGCGCTGCTCTGGCCCGATCAACACGAGCTGTATCAAGTCGAAGATGCGTGGATGATCGGCGAGGCGTTGTACGTCGCGCCGGTTATTCAACCCGGAGTGACCCAACGCGAGGTCGTCTTGCCGCCCGGCGAGTGGTGGGATTTGAACGATCATAAACCGGCGCGCGGCCCCGCGCGCATCACCGTTGATGCGCCCTTCGGCCGGACGCCGCGCTTTTTGCGGCGCGGTTACATCTTGCCGCGATTCGCGCAGTCGTTCGACACATTTGACGATCCGACGAAGGACGAAAGACGAACGACGAACAAGATTGGTCCTTCGTCATTCGTCATTCGTCCGCCAAAAGTTGGCTCGCTGGGCGACGACCTGGATGTGTGGCTCTATCCGTCTGATGGCGCATCGTCATTCACGCTTTTTGACGGAACAGTGTTGGATAGCTCTCTGCGCGCGAGTTCAATCGGCGCGCGCCGCACGACCTGGACCATCTATGGCTGATTCGCCGGCGGCCATCCGCCATCAGCCAAGACCTGAGCGACTCGTCACGGTCACGGCGGCTGTCATCGCCCTGTGCATTCTGGGCGATTCGTTCCTGTATGGCTTGTTGCCGCTGGAAGCGAAAAATCTCGGCATCGCGCTGCCGCTCGTCGGCATCCTGTTGAGCGCGAACCGCCTGGTGCGGTTGATTTCCAACACGTGGGCCAGCGCGGTCTTTGAGCGGCTTGGCCCACGCACGCCTTTTATCTTGGCGGCGGTGCTGTCGCTCATCACGACGGCGCTGTATGGCGTGGGCTGGGGATTTGCCGTTTTCTTGTTCGCTCGATTGGGCTGGGGCATTGCGTGGTCGGCGCTACGGCAGGGCGGCTATCAAGCGATTTGGACGGGCGCCGAATCGGCGCGCGGGCGATTGACCGGCTTGATGTGGGGCATTATCCGACTGGGCAGCGCGGCAAGCGTTCTGATGGGCGGCTATCTGCGTGACCGGTTCGGCTATCGCGCGGCGATTTTGTGTGTGACCGCGGTGACGGCGCTGGCGATTCCCGTTGCGCTTTCGATTCGCTGGCCGCGCGGGGCCGAGTTTAAATTGCGCCCGCTGCCCGCGAACGGGCGCGGCTCTTCGCTGGCGGGTTGGCGCGCGGTGCTGGCGACGGGCCTTGGCCGGCAATTGCTCGCCGCCGGTTTCATGGATCGCGTGTTTGAAGGCATCGTCATCTCGACGACGTCCTTGTTCCTGGCGAGCCGCTTTGGATCGAGCGAGTTGCTGGCGGGCCTGGGCATCCGCGTGGGCACGATTGCGGGCTTGTTGCTGGCGCTGCGCTGGCTATCGGATTTGATCTTTGGCCCCACCATCGGCGCGCTCTCGGACAAGTTGGGACGGCTGCGGACGCTGGCGGTGATCGTCTGCGGAATGTCGGCGGCGGTCGTGGGTGTGGTGAACCTGGCGGGGTTGCCGCTGCTGCTGTGCCTGGCGATGATGTTTGTGGGCAGCGTGGGGCTGAACACGACGTTGAATGCGGCGGCGAACAGCGCCGCGTTGCAGGCCGAGCGCCCGCACATTTTTGTGGGCGTGTACACGACGGTGGCCGATGCCGGATCGGCGCTGGGGCCGCTGTTGGCCTATTCGCTCGGCGTGGTCTTGAACCTGAACGTGCTCTACATCTTGACCGGCAGCCTGTTGCTGGCGACGGTCCTGATTTATACGCGGTTGGCGGCAAGTCGGTAAAGGCAGCGCGGATGTTGGCGCTGGCAAAGTCGGAATACACAATACACAGCACGCAGTACGTCGTGAAACGCAACCCTCACGTTTTACGTTTCACGTTTGACGAATCACATTTTTAGGAGGCACTATGGCACACGGAATTTTGTTGCACGAACCCGACGACGATGTCGGCGTTGCCGTGATAGACGTCAAGTCCGGCGACGAGGTGGGCGCAGTGACGCTCGAAGGCGCGTTTGTGGCGAACGTCAAGCTGGTCAACGACGTTCCGCTCGGGCACAAGGTAGCGATGAAGGACATTGCTCAGGGCAAGGACGTGATCGAGTACGGGCGCGGCATTGGCCTGGCGTCGCAGGCCGCACCGCGCGGCTCGCACGTGCACACGCACAATCTCAAGACCAAGAGGTGGAAAGCATGATCAAGCCACAAGGACTAAAGTTCACCGGCTATCGCCGCGCCGATGGGCGTTTTGGCGTCCGCAACCACGTCCTCGTCATCCCCGTGGATGATCTTTCCAACGCGGCGGCGGAAGGCGTGGCGCACAACATTCGCGGGACGATGGCTTTGCCCCATCCGTATGGCCGCTTGCAATTCGGCGCGGACTTGGACTTGACCTTCCGCACGCTGGCGGGCCAGGGCCGCAATCCCAACTGCGCCGCCGCCATCGTCATCGGCATCGAGCCGAACTGGACAGATCGCATCGTCCAGGAAATCGCCAAAACCGGCAAGCCCGTCGCGGGATTCAGCATCGAGCGCGCGGGCGATCACAAGACAATCGAAGCCGCGTCGCGCAAGGCCAAAGAATTCGTGCATTACGCCACCGACTTGCAGCGCGAGCCGTTCACCGTCCCGCAGTTGACGATGAGCACCAAATGCGGCGAGTCGGACACGACTTCGGGCCTGGCGTCGAACCCGACCGTCGGGCGCGCGTTCGAGCGATTGGCCGACGCGGGCGCGACACTCATCTTTGGCGAGACGACCGAAGTGACTGGCGGCGAAGACATGATCATGCAGCAATGCGCCACGCCGGAAATCGCCGCGCAGTTCAAAGAGGCGTTTGACGATTACCAGCGCCTCGTCGAAAGCCAGGGCGTGTCCCTGTTCGGCAGCCAGCCGACCGAGGGCAACATTCGCGGCGGCCTCACGACCATCGAAGAAAAGGCGCTGGGCAACATTCAAAAAGCGGGCCGCTGCAAGATCATTGACTTTCTAAAGCCGGCGGAAGAGCCGCGCCAGCCCGGCCTCAGCTTTATGGACTCGTCGTCCGCGGCGGCCGAGATGGTGACGCTGTGCGCCGCCGCCGGTTCCGTCGTCCACTTTTTCACGACGGGCCAGGGCAACGTCATCGGCAATCCCGTGATCCCCGTCATCAAGCTGAGCGCGAATCCGCTCACTGTGGCGACGATGTCGGAGCACGTGGACGTTGACCTCAGCGCAATGCTGCGCATCGAGATGAACCTCGACCAGGCCGCCGACGCCGCGCTCTCGATGCTCGAGCGCACGATCAATGGCCGCCTGACCGCCGCCGAAGTGCTGCGGCACAACGAGTTCGTTCTGACGAAACTTTATCGAAGCGCGTAACGCGACCATGGACGAGGGCCGAAGGCCCCCTGTGGGCAGACCGCTGACCGCAGCCGAACTTTGGCGGTCGGGGTTCTGCCGTCTGTGGTCAATAGGATGAGGATGTTCAAATCGGTTTTCGACGAATGGAAAAAGATGGGCCAAGAGGTGGGGCCGGCTTTTCTGGGCCTCCATCTTGTTGTGGGCGTGGCGGCTGTCAGTCGTTATCTGCACGGATTTATTCCCGGGCCGATGCTGAACAAAGCCATCAGCGAAGTGCTGGTGGCGGTGGTGTTGGGACTCTATCTTCGCAATGCGCTGGGCGTGTCGGCCCGCTTGGAGCCTGGAATCAAATTCGCGTTGAACCGCATTTTGCGGCTGGGCATTATCTTGTTGGGCCTGCGGCTCTCTTTGCAAGATGTGACGGCGATGGGCGTGACGGCGCTCGTGCTGGTGATCGTGTGCATCACGGTCGCGCTGCTGATGTCGTATGTGGCGGGGCGGCTGTTCAAGATTCCCGCGCGATTGGCGGCCCTCATCGGCGTGGGCACGGCGATTTGCGGCAACTCGGCCATCGTGGCGACTGCGCCCGTCATCGAGGCCAACGAAGACGACATGAGCTTTGCCGTGGCGACGATTACGTTGTTCGGACTCGTCGCGGTGATTTTCTATCCCATCCTCGGCCACCTGGCGGGCTTGAGCGACCGCGTGTTTGGGCTGTGGGCGGGAACGGCCGTCAACGACACGTCGCAAGTGGTGGCGGTGGGCGCGGCGTACAGTTCAGCCGCGCTCAACGTAGCGACGGTGGTCAAGCTGATCCGCAATACGTTGATGGCGCCGATCATTGTGTTCATCGGCCTGGCCTACCGTCGCGCGGGCCAGCACCGGTTGACGCGCCAGGCTGCCGAAGCGACTCGTCTGACGTTCGGCAAGTTGGCGCCGTGGTTCGTCCTGGGCTTTTTGTTTCTGGCGTTCGTCCGCACACTGGGTGTGGCCGCGGGCGTGTTGCCGCAAAGCGTAGATCATCCAGGCGCTTTGCAGACGGCTGCGGCGGGATTAAAGTTTGTTGACGAGGCGGCCAGGTTTTGCATCCTGATGGCGCTGGCGGGCGTGGGGCTGGGCACTCGTCTGCAAAATATGCGACAGATCGGCCTCAAGCCTTTTGTCGTCGGCTTGTGCGTGGCGGGCATTTTGGCAGTGGTCAGCCTGAGCTTGATTCTATTCGTCGGTTTGGGGTAGCGCAGGACCAGTTGGCAACTTTTACTTTTGCCAGCAAACCTGCCCGAGCCGAAAACTCGTGATCGGAGGCGGTATAGTTTGAGGTGCTGAATGGAATTTCGTCTGCCGTATGGCAAAGAACAACTAACTTTTTCTCTGCCCGATGAACGGCGCGCTGAGCGGATTGCTCCGGCGGAAGCTGCACCCGCGCCCGATGCTGTTCGAGCGGTGAGCGAGGCGCTCGATGCGCCGTTGGGCGAGGCGCGCCTGGGAAATTTCGCAAGCGCCAAATCGGTGGCGATTGCCGTCAATGACAAGACGCGACCGGTACCGCACAAGATTCTCTTGCCGCCTTTGTTGGCGCGGCTAAAAGCGATGGGATTGCCGCGTGAGGCGATCACCTTCATCGTCGCGGTCGGCACTCATGCTCCGATGCCGCCGGGCGAATTCGCCAGCGTCATTCCCCCGGACATTCTCGAATGGCATACCGTCATCAGCCATGACCCCGACGACAAGGCTGGCCTGGTTAATCTGGGCGCGACGCAACGCGGCACGCCGGTGTGGATCAATCGGCGATTCGCGCAAGCCGATTTGCGCATCGTCGTCGGCAATATCGAGCCACACCAGTTCCAGGGCTTTTCCGGCGGATACAAGACGGCGGCGATTGGGCTGGCGGGCAAGGACACCGTCAATCACAATCACTCGATGATGACCGACCCGAACGCCGTCCCGCTGCGTTTTGACGACAACCCGCCGCGCCAGGACATTGAAGAGATGGGCCGCATGATCGGCGTGCATTTTGCGCTCAACGCGGTGGTGAACGAAAGCAAGCAGATCGTGCAGGTGCTGGCTGGAGAACCGGGCGAGGTGATGCGGCACGGCATTCCGCTCGCGCGCCAGATTTATCAGGTGGAGGTGCGCTCGCCGTTTGACCTCATCATCGCTTCGCCGGGCGGGCATCCCAAAGACATCAACCTGTATCAGGCGCAAAAGGCATTGGCGCACGCATCGCTGGTGATGAAAGACGGAGGCACGGTGATTCTCGTGGCCGCGTGCCCCGAAGGCACAGGGAGCAAAAGCTACGAGCAGTGGATGCAAGATGTGACCTCATACGAGGCGGTGTTTGAGAAATTCAAGCGCGAGGGGTTTCGCGTGGGGCCGCACAAGGCGTACCAGATCGCGCGCGACGCCAGCCGCGTGCGAGTGGTGATGCTTTCGCAGATGCCGCCCGACTTGGTCAAGCGGCTGCTGCTGACGCCGGTAGCCGGCCTTGGCCAGGCGCTGTCTCTTGCGCTCGGCGATTTGCCTTTCGGCGCTCGCGTGGGCGTGATGCCGATGGCGAATTCGACGATTCCTGTGATACGTGAAACGTAATGCGGGATACGTGAACTCGACGTTTTACGTTTCACGCCCATGGAAAGAACATGAACACTACGACACTCCGCAATCCTCATCTCGAAGGCGAATCTTTCTTCTGGCAAGCCGGGCCGACCGGCGTCTTGCTGATTCACGGTTACACGGCGACGACGGCCGAGGTGCGCCTGCTGGGCAGGTACTTGCACGAGCGGGGCTATACGGTATCCGGGCCGCTGTTGCCCGGCCATCGCACGTCGCCGGAAGACATGAACCGCTGCCGCTGGCAAGATTGGTCGGGCGCGGTCGAGGCGGCTTATCAGCAGCTCAAAGCCAGCTGCGAGCGTGTGTTCATCGGGGGCGAGTCTATGGGGGCGGTGTTGGCGCTCTATGCGGCCAGCGAACACCCCGAAGCGTCCGGCCTTGTCTTGTACGCGCCGGCGTTGCTGACGCCCGCACATGTGATGATCGTGGCGCGTCTGCTTTCGCCGTTCCGGCCTTACCTGGCAAAGGGCGCCGGACGGCCCAGCGCGGCGGATGAGCGTTGGCAGGGCTACCCGGTCAATCCTTTGCGCGCGGCAGTGCAGTTGGGCAATCTGCAACGCGAGGCCCTGCGCCGGTTGCTGCGCATCCATCAACCCGTTTTCGTCGCGCAAGGACGTTGGGACGAGGCGATTGATCCGCGCAGTGGCGAGGTCATTTTGCGCGAGACGGCCTCGACGGTGAAAGAGCTGCACTGGCTGGAACATTCCACGCACTGCGTCATCCTGGATCAGGAATGGGAGCAGGCGTCAGAGCTGGCGCTGCGGTTCATGCAGCGATTACGGGTATAATCACGGATAATCCTCAGCAATTTGCCCATCAACGGTCGAAAGGAGTCACTCATGCAACGCACATTCCACTGGTACGATTACATCTCCATCAACATCTATTACCTCGGCCTCTCTACGCTTTCCCAGACGATGGCCCCGCTCGTCGTGCCGTTGCTTGTCCAGCAGTTTGTGGGCGAGCAGCAAAAGGCCACGTTGTATGGCGCGATTCGCCTGTGGGGGCTGATGGTGGCGCTGCTGGCGCAGGCGCTGTGGGGGATGCTCTCGGATCGCAGCACGTCGCGCTTTGGCCGCCGCCGCCCGTTCATCTTGCTCGGCACACTGGCCGACCTGGGCTTTATCGCGGCCATTGGCTTTTCGGCCGGCCTCAGCGGGATGAGCGGCTACGGGCTGCTCTTTGCGGCGTACCTGCTGCTCCAGGTCTCGTCCAACGCGGCGCACGGCGCGCAACAAGGGCTGATCCCCGACCTGGTGCCAGACAACCGGCGCGGCCGCTTTTCCGCGCTCAAGGCGCTGTTCGAGGTGCCGCTGCCGGTGATCCTGGTGTCGTTCACGGTCGCCAAGCTGATCGGCGCGGGAAACATGTGGGGCGGCATCCTGGTGGCAACCGGCGTGTTGATACTGTCCATGTTGCTGACGATGCTGGCGCAAGAAGTGCCGCTTCAAGAAAAGCCGCCGGCGCTCCGCGAAGCGTGGTCGCCCTTTTTGCGGCTGGTCTTGATGACAGGCCTGTTCACCGTCATCATCCTGGGCCTGGGCGAGATCGTCAAGCTGATCGGACGACTGATGGAAGGCGTCACGTCCACAGCGACGCTATTCCTCGTCATGGGCGCGGCGGGACTGGCGGCGATGGCGATTGCGGTGGCATTGGGCGTGTGGGTCAGCGTCCGCATCAGCGTGGGCCAGGCCGCGCAAGGCGTGGAGCGTTCTTCCTTTATGTGGTGGGTCGTCAACCGGCTGGCTTTTCTGGTGGGAGCAATCAACCTGACGACATTTGTCGTGTACTTTTTGCAAGCCCGCTTGAATTTGCCCCGAGAAAAAGCCGCCGGGCCGGCGGCCACGTTGATGTTGATCGTCGGCGTGTTCATCATGGTCTTTGCGCTCGTCAGCGGCTGGCTGGCCGACCGATTCTCTCACAAGCGGCTCGTCGCCATCGCGGGCATCGTCGCGGCGCTGGGCACGCTCATCGCCATCCTCGCCCCCGACCTGACCTTCATCTACCTCGGCGGGTGCTTGATCGGCATGGCGACGGGCGCCTTTTACACCGCCAACTGGGCGTTGGGCACCGAGCTGGTTCCGAAAGCGGAAGCGGGGCGCTACCTGGGCATCTCGAACCTGGCCGGCGCGGGCGCGGGCGCGGTGGGCGCCTACATCGGCGGGCCGATTGCCGATTACTTTACCATTCATGCGCCACAGTCGCCGGGCTTGGGGTACGTCTTGCTCTTTGCGATTTACGGGGTGTTGTTCCTGCTGTCCATCGTCGCGCTCGTCCGGGTGAAGGAGCCGGGTCGGTAGATAGACCCGCACGCAAAAAAAAGTTCTCTAGTGTCCTTGAATCCGCAATCCATTATCGCTTGGCATGGTCAATCAGTCCCTTTGTCATATCGTCTGCGATGGGAGCAAGATGGCACATGTCGTACAGTGGCTTTCTACGGCTTGTTTAGAGCAAGCTCGTATGCTCGCGGGCCGAGGTTGTTGCAAGGTCGAGGAGTTCCAGCCCAGTGTCCGGCGGCTCGTCGGTTGATGTGTCGCAGATCAAAATGACCTATCGCGACAAGAATATCAACCAAGACATCCCGTTTCTATCCTCGACCGGTCCTACCAATTCCACGTACGTCGTAACTCAACCGGACGGTGTTACGCTGTTGACCATCCTGGACACGGGCAAATTGGCCAAGTTCAACGTCGCGCCGCCAGCCGACATTAATACCCCTTATCACACTTTCGCGCTGGAAATCAAACCGCCAACGGGTGGCGTCCTCCTGCTAGAGCGCACCTGCCCGGCCAGAATTGACCAAGTGACCGACCTGAATTAGAACGCCGGCGCCCGACCATGACCCACATCGGCCAGGCTCATCGCCTGGCCGATGTGCTTTTTGCCTGAAATCATCCGGTAACGCTAACGAAACTCTCACGCGGCCTCATTTAGGCTACACTGTCATCATCATCCTTTGAATGGCGTGATGGGCTTTACCGCCGTTCAGAAAAGAGACCCGCATGACATCCAGCAAACTCGGCAAATTCTGCGACAGCCTCATCGAAGCCGGTTGGCTGCTCGCCGCCATCGTCGCCCCGTTGTTCTTCAACGTCTATTCCAGCCGCAATATTGAGCCGGACAAGATCGCCGTGCTGCGCGCGATCGTCGCAGTCATGGCGGCGGCCTGGTTGATCCAGTGGATTGATCAACGCGCCGCCGCGCGGTCAACAGCAACGCCCATCCTGCGCGCGCCATTCGTCGCGCCGACGCTCGCGCTGATCGCGATCAATTTTCTCGCCACGTTTACGTCGCTCGCGCCGCGCACATCATTCTTCGGCCAACACATCCGCCCTGAAGGTTTGCATACCCTCCTCGCATACGCGCTCGTATTCTTTATGGTCGCGCGCGGGCTGCGCACCCGCCGGCAACTCGACCGATTGATCACTGCGATCATTTTGACCAGCCTGCCGGTCGGGGCGTATGGCATTCTGCAAAAGCTGCAACTCGATCCGATGCAATGGACTGGCGATATGTCGGCGCGCGTCGGCGCGAATCTGGGCAATCCGATCTTTCTCGGCGCTTACTTGATCATGGTGTTCTGTCTCACGCTCGGCCTTCTGATCGAAACCGGACGGGCAGCCCGACGTCAGCCAGCACGTATCGTCGCGCTGGCCGGCATCGCACTCGTCCAGGCCGTGGCCATTGTGCTCTCTGGCAGCCGCGGACCGTGGGTCGGCTGGCTGGCCGGGTTGTTCATATTCGCGCTGTTAATCGCTCTAGCGACACGCCGCCGCCGTGTGATCTGGAGCGTGATCGGGTTGAGCGCCGCTGGCGCGATCGCCCTCGGCGCATTGAACATTCCCAACACGCCGCTGGAACCGCTTCGCTCCCTGCCGACCATCGGCGCGTTGGGCCATCTGTTCGAAGGCGAAAGCGGCACCGGCCAAGTCCGCACGTTGATCTGGCAAGGCGACGCCCAATTGATCTTTGGCCGCACGCCCATTCACGATCCCGACGGCGCAACCGATCGCTTCGACGCGCTGCGCCCGCTCGTCGGCTACGGCCCAGACGCGATGTATCTCGCCTTCAGCCAGGTGATGCCGCCTGAACTGGCCGCTCTGCACGGCCGCGAGACGCTCAGCGATCGCAGCCACAACGAAACGTGGGACACGTTGATCAACACCGGGTTCGCCGGTTTGATCGCTTATCAATGGTTATTCCTCAGCCTGTTTCTTTGCGGCCTGCGGTGGATTGGACTGCTGACAACCCAACGCCAGCGCAATGGGTTTATTGCGTTGTGGATCGGCCTGGGCACAGCCGGTGGATTAGCGGCATTGCTCTTGAATCAAGTAAGGTATTTGGGGCTGGCCATGCCCGTCGGCAATGTGATCGGCCTGCTGGTTTATCTCGCCATCTTTGCGCTGACCGAAGGACGCTCCAACCAACCGACCGCGCTGCGCGCCGATCAAGTTTTGATCATTGCGCTGTTGTCCGGCGTGATGGCGCACTATATCGAAACACAGTTCGGCCTGGCCGTCGCCGGCACGCGCATCACGTTCTGGGTGTTTGCCGCCATGCTGGTCGCCCTCGGATCCAAGCCGCTTACAGCCGGGTGGCAAGAACCTGCGCCCGCGGCCGTGCGGCCGTCGCGCGCGACCGCAACCAGCTACGGGCTGATCGTCGCCGTCATCCTCACCACCCTGGCGTATGAATTCATCACGCGCAACCACGGCCTGACTGATCCCTTGGCGATTGTGTGGCGCGCGCTGACCTTCGATCTGGCCAAGAGCGCCACATCGTACGCGATCGTTGGTTTGCTGGTGTTGACGTGGGGCCTGTCAAGCCTGATTGTTTGGTCGAGTCTTTCAAACGCGCGCCGCGCCTGGATCGCAGCGGTCTCGCTGGGCTTGCCGATCGTGTTCGCGCTGGGTCTGGCCGCGCAGTTAGCGGCCTTAATCACGGTGCCGTTGCCGATCAACCAGGCCTACGGTGATGCGCTGGTCTATGGCCGTCAATTAACGGGCCTCTTTGACTCTTACATCATCGGGTTGCTCGGGTTGATGACGTTGATGGCGGTGGCCTTGCTGGTCGAGTCGAACCTGACCCGCGCTAAGCGGCCGACCAAGATGTGGAGCGCGATCGCAGTTGCGCCGATCGCCGTGATTGCAGCGATCTGGATCAACACCGTCAATCTCGATCCGATCCGCGCAGATATTTTTTATAAATTGGGGCAAGAGTACGTCAACTATCCCGAGGCGGCGGCGGTGCTGCACAAGCAAGCGGTGCTGCTTGCGCCGAGTGAAGATTTTTATTACCTGGAACTGGGCGACGCCCTGCGCAAAAAAGCCAATAGATCCGATCCCGAAGCGGCCTCGATCTTGAACGATCAATCGCAAGTGACCGACTTTATGAATCTAGATCAGGCTCGCACGATCGGGTTGGGGCGTGACGATGCGCTGTATGCCGCGCTGCTGATGTTGTGGCGCGCGCGCGACCTCAATCCACTGTACGCCGATCACACCCTCAACCTCGCGCGGTTCTTTGTGCCCGATCTGCCGGTCAATACCGATCCGCGGCGCGCGCTCGTTGAGCGATCAAATGAATATTACGCGCAAGCGCTGCGTCTGCGCCCGTTGAATGTGCTGTTCTGGAACGAGTGGGCCGAGTTCGATCTGACGTACAGGGACGATCCCGATAGCGCGTTGACGAAACTGACGGAATCGCTCC
Organism: Anaerolineae bacterium; assembly: GCA_041300525.1. Classification (GTDB taxonomy): domain Bacteria; phylum Chloroflexota; class Anaerolineae; order Fen-1058; family Fen-1058; genus JBGLNJ01. Next base: position 429,994 of record JBGLNJ010000001.1, read on the forward strand.
GGCTCGATCCAAAGTTTAACGAAACGCACATGGCCCTGGGCAAAACCTATTCGGCCAGGCAAGACCTCGATCGGGCTGCCGCAGCCTATCGGCAGGCGCTCGACCTCCGGCCCGACCTGCCCGCAGCCCGCAGTAAACTCGCGTTCGTCTACCATCAGCAGGGCAATCTCGCCGGAGCGCTCGAGTCGTTTCACGCCTATATCGCCCTCGCGCCCGACGCGCCCAATGTGTGGGAAGCGCACAAGAACCTGGCGCTGATTTACAAGCAGATGGGCGACCTGCCCAAGGCCCTCAGCGAAGCGCAGATCGCAGCCCAACTGGCCCCCGACGAGGCTCGGTCCCAGTTGAACGAATGGGTCGAACAATTGCGGGAACTCGCTTCGCATGCCACGCAATGAGTATGCCGAGGGGGGAAGCGCCCATGTCGTCCAGCAAACTGAGCGTGTTATGTGACCGAATCATTGAAGCAGGTTGGTTAGCTGCGCTCATCGTCATACCACTCTTTTTCAATATGTACTCCCGGCGCAACTTTGAAGCGGACAAGCTCTTGTTGCTGCGCTCCATCGCAACCGTCATGGCCGTCGCCTGGATTGCAAAGTGGATCGAGCAGCGCCTCGCGCTGCGTTCCCTGCTGCGCAGTGGACCCGCATTGCCATTGTTGGCGCTCGTCGCAGCTTGTCTGCTCACCACGCTCACGTCCATCACGCCGCGCGTCTCGTTTTTTGGCTCATACACACGCTTGCAGGGGACGTACACCGTGCTTGCCTATGTCGTTATCGCGGCCCTGCTTGCGCATGGGCTGCGGACGCGCCGACAGGTCGGGCGACTGGTGAAGACGCTGATCCTCTCCAGCTTTCCGGTGGCGCTCTATGCTGTGCTGCAACGTTGTGGCTTTGACCCGCTATGGGAGCAGCTCACGCCGGACGGGCGCGTTTTTTCCAGCATGGGCAATCCCATCTATTTGGCAGCCTATCTGGCGATGGCGTTTTGCCTCACACTCGGCAAGATCGCGCAAGATTGGCAAGGGCTGCGCGACGATGCGACGGCGCGACTCGCCGGGGGGATCGAAATCGTCGTTTATGCGTTGATAGGGTTTACACAGTTGGGCGGGATGGTGTTCGCGGTTAGCCGTGGTCCGCTCCTGGGCTGGCTGGCCGGAGTGGGATTGTTCATTTTGCTGCTTGCGCTGCTGCTGCGAAAGCGCGGCATGGCCTGGGGATTGATCGGAGCGGGGCTGGTCGTCGTCGCTTTGCTCGTTGCGCTCGGACTGCCTGCCGCGCCGTTATCGGCGTTGCGCTCCCTGCCCATGGTTGGGCGATTGTTCAATCTGACGGCGAGTTCGGGCGATAGCGCCCAGGTGCGAGTTTTGATCTGGCAGGGCGCGCTCGATCTTGTCCAGCCGCACGCGCCGCTCCAGTTCCCCGACAGCGCGCCGGATCCGCTCAACTTGATTCGCCCGCTGGTGGGCTATGGGCCTGAATCTCTGTATCTCGTTTTCGGCCAAGTCTTTCCGCATGCCCTGGCGACGCAGACGGGTTATGGCGGCGGCACGGCCGTGGGGCGCAGCCACAACGAGACATGGGATGCGCTGGTCACGGGCGGACTGGCGGGCTTGCTCGCCTATCAAGTCTTGTTTGCAGGCTTGTTCCTCTACGGCCTGCGCGCTCTGGGGTTGATCGCGCACGGGCGCGAGCGTAACGCTTTCATCGGTCTGTGGGGCGCTAGTGGATTGCTGGTTGGACTGTTGTCTCTTGTGTGGCGCCAGCCCCAGTATCTGGGTGCTGCGATCGCTTTGGGGAATCTGTGCGGCCTGTTGCTGTATCTGATCTATACGGTTGCGCGGTGGCAGGGCCGGTTTGAGCCGGCCCTGCCGCGCGCCGATCGGCTGCTGATAGCGGCGCTGCTCTCCGGCATTCTCGTACACTATGTCGAAATCCAATTTGGCTTTGGCGTGGCCGCCACGCGCTTGTTGCTGTGGACGTTTGCCGGGTTGATGGTGGCGTTAGGCTCCAAGCGGCTGTTGTTGGAAAAAGCGCAAGACCCGGCGCTCCAGGGCGAAGCAAGTTTGCGTCAATCCGTGCCCTGGCTGGGCGGCGCGTTGGGGCTGGCCGCGATCATCGCCCTAATCATGCTGACGCTGCTGTATGCCTTTATCACGAATGTCGAGCAACTCGCCGATCCGGCGCGCATCCTTTTACGCTCGCTGTCCTTCAATGCTTTGCAGGGACAGGCTTCGTATGCCGTGCCGGGCCTGTTATCGCTGACGTGCGTGCTGGCGCTGATCGCCGGGTTGGCCGGCATGGCGCGCTCTCGAATGTTGACGGATACCCGCAGCGTGCTGGCGGCGACGACGCTTTCGACGCTGCTGGCGTTGGGACTGGCCGGCATTTTGAGTTTTGGGTTGGCAGGGCGTGTGGCGCTGTTGCGAAACTATTCTGCGAGCGCGCAAGATGCCCTCACCTTTGCCGGCTGGCAAGTGCGCCTGTTCGATTACTATGCCGCCGGGTTATTCGCGCTGCTGTTATTGATGGCGCTGGCGCTGTTGGCGGAAGACAGGCGTCTGCCGGCAGCCTGGGCAGTGAACCGTTGGAGTTGGGCTGCGCTTGTCCCGCTGGTACTGGCGGCGTGGGCCTGTGTCAACACATTGAATCTCGACTCGATCCGCGCCGACATGCTCTATCAGCAAGGCGAACGATACGCTCGATGGCAAGAGTGGGACTATGCCATCGCCCTCTACAAGCGCGCCATTGATCGCGCGCCCTATGAAGATGTGTATTGCCGCGGAATGGGGCAGGCTTTGCTCGGCAAGGCTGTGTCTGCCAGCCCCGATTCTCCGGCGCGTTTTGATGAGCAGACGCCGCTGGACAGAATTTGGAGTGTGGGCCTACAGCCAGACGTGGAACTGAACCGCGCCGATCTGTTTTATGCCGCCCGCGCCGTGTTCCTGCGGGGGCGCGCGCTCAACCCCCTCAACGCCGATCATAGCGCCGGACTGGCGCTCACCTATCGCCGTTGGGCCGAGTTGACCGCCGAGCCGGCTCAACGAGCCAGCCTGGTCGAGCAGTCCAGCCAATACTATGCGGCGGCCTTGCGCCTGACCCCCCAGGATGCCCAACTCAAAAACGATTGGGCAATGCTGGATCCGTTGTTGATGGGCGGACCTGGCAGGGTTCTGGGACACACGGCTGCGCCATGAGCCTGTTCAGCCCCCTGCTATGGTTCCGTAACCCAAATGAAACCCTGAACAAGCCTGTTTTGAACTACACTAACATGCAGCCCAGCCTGGGACGCGGCCAGGCGTTCTATTGACCCAAAGGGAGGCATCCGTGGAACTGGAACAACGAGTCAAAGCGCTCGAATATGAACTAAAGATCCTGAAAAACGAAATCCAGAGGACGCTCTTGGACATCCAGGAGCAAGTCCTCGTTCACTATTACCCTGCCCTCAGGTCGGAAGAGTCGGCCCCTTCGGACGGCACTTTGCAGGCGATCGAAGCCATCCGGGCCAAGCAGGTGACTTTGGCGCCTCCACCCTCCGTGCCGGTGGCAGTCGCCAAAAAGGTGACGCTGGACGAGATCAGGGCGGCGTCGAGCGGGGCCGCAGCGCCTCAACCGGCGGCGGTGGCTGCCCCTTCCGCCCCGGAGGGAGATCAGGCGGTCATGGTCAAGCTTTCGGGGTGGGTGAACGATAGCGCCGCCAAACTGGGCAGTGAGCGCGCGACCAAACTCATCCAGGCCTGCATTGACAAAGGCATCTTGTCCGCCGAGACGAAAGATGTTCTCCTGCGAATGGCTTCGTTGAACAAAGAGGCTGCGCCGGTTAAAGTGTCCTCCAACGAGATACTCGCCGCCATCCTGAAACTCGACGAGATGCTGGGCCGCGCGGCCGACATCGAAGAGGCTCTCACGGTGATCGAGGAGGCCAGCCTTGGATAAGACCATCGTCACAGCCCTGTTGGTCATCGCCGGCGTGATTTCCGCAGTGTTCGTCTTCAACTCCATCTACCCGGCCATCGTCCAAAGCAGCGATGCCATGACCAGCATGGAGCGCAGGATGGACGAGCGCCTCAAGAGCGGCATTCAGATCATCCACGCCTCCAAGTCCGGCAGTACCACGCTGGTGTGGGTCAAAAATGTCGGCTCTCTGCGCGCTGCGCCGGTCGAAATGTGTGACATTTTCTTTGGGCCGGAGGGCAATTTTGTCCGCATTCCCTACGGCACGGGCGCCGGCGAATGGCAATACACGCTGGAAGGCGCCGCCGCCGAATGGACCCCCTCGGCGACGGTCAAGATCACGATCAAGACCGCTCTAACGCCGGGCGTGCGGTATTTCATCAAAATAGTTCTGGTCAACGGCGTGAGCGACGAATCCTATTTCAGCGGGTGAGCCATGGAAACAGCGATTACGGCGCTTATCGTCATCAGCCTGCTGGTGTTGTCCATCCTGATGGTAACCGAGCGCTCTCTTTCGGCGCAGGCAAGCTTTTCCGAGTCGCTCCGCCAAATGCAGGATGGGATCGAAGAACGATCCAGGACGGGCGTCACTCCCATCAAGGCGGAGACCAAAGCCGACGGAGCGACCGTCGAGATCACACTCAAGAATACGGGCAATGCCAAGTTGGCCGATTTTGGCCGATGGGATGTGATCCTGGAATATGACACGGGCGGGAGCTGGCAAACTCGCTGGTACAGCTACACGGCGAGCCTGGCCTCCAATCAGTGGACGGTGGCCGGTATCTATTTGAACGCGGCCACGCCCACGGCCGAGGTCTTTGAACCCAATATACTTAATCCGGGAGAAGAGATGGTGATCCAGGTCAGTGTTTCACCCGCGGTCGGATCGTCCACCACGAACCGGGCCACGATCGCCACTCCCAATGGCATTAGCGCTTCGACGGTGTTTACACGCTGAGAAATGGTATCATCTCAACAAGTGGGGGAGCTTGTTCGTAGTGCGCGCTTCAGCGCGTTGAAAATGGCGCTAAAGCGCCTACTACGAACTTGACCGCCCCGAAATATTGAAAAGATACGAGACATGATCCAGCCAGGGGTGAACAGTTACCTGGCTGACACCCCTTAAGGGTGTCCTGGGGACAAATGGACTGCAAGGAGGCAGCGATGGCGGAAAAAGTCATGAGCGAAACTAGAACGGCGGCGCAAAAGGTAGACGGCGGCATTCAATTGCTGACGTTCAAGCTGGACGACCAGGAATATGCACTCGATATCGCCAACGTCGTCCAGGTGGTCAGGATGGTCGCCATCACCCGAGCGCCCAAAGCGCCCGACTTTGTGGAGGGGATGGTCAACTTGCGGGGCAAGGTCATTCCGGTCGTTGACATCCGCAAGCGGTGCGGCCTGGCGACCAAGCCCTACGACCTGAATACCCAACTGTTGATCGCGCGGGCCGACGGACGCATGATGGCCCTGATCGTGGACGTCGTCTCGGAGGTGCTCACCATGCCCAGCGAAAACATCGAGCCGCCCTCCCAGATCGGGCCGGAGATGGAGAACCTGGCGGCCGTGGGCAAGCTGGGCGATAGACTGCTGCTGATCATTGATCCCGGCACCATCTTGGTCGGAGCCGACGCGGCGCGAATCCAGGAGTGAGCAGCGAGGAGAAGAGCGTGTGGTAGCGGGACCCATGACGATGCCGGCAATCCGAACGGCTGGGCCGTCAGTAGCAAAAGCGCACATGGACAAGGATTTCAATCTGACGCAGGCCGATTACGCGCGCTTTCGGGATTTTATCCTGGAAAAGATCGGCCTGGACTATTCGGAAGACAAGCGGCGCATGCTGGGCCGCGGGCTGGCCGAGACGATGGAGGCGACCTCCTGCGCCGGCCTGGACGACCTGTATGCGCTGCTCTGGCGCTCCTCCGTCACCAGCCGCCCGTGGGATCAACTGGTCAGCGCGCTGACCGTCGGCGAGACCTACTTTTTTCGCAACTCGAGCCACTTTGACGCCTTGTCCAAACATATCCTGCCGGAAATCATCGCCCAGCGGGAACACTCGAGCCGGCGCATCCGCATCTGGAGCGCAGGCTGCTCCACAGGTGAAGAGCCATACTCGGTCGCCATCCTTCTGCGCGAGATATTGCCTCGCCCTGAAAGCTGGAACATTTTGATCCTGGCCACCGACATCAATCGAGACGCGCTGCGCAAATCCCAGGAGGGACTCTACGGCGCGTGGTCCTTTCGAGGCGTCGAAAAGCGCATCCAGGATACGTACTTTCGCCTGGAAAACAAACAGTTCGCCCTCGCCGAAGACATCAAGCGCATGGTGAACTTTGATTATCTGAACCTGGTGGGCGACCCCTATCCCTCGATGACCAACAACACCAACGCGATGGATGTGATCCTTTGCCGCAACGTGACCATCTACTTTAGCCCGCAGGTGACGGTACAAGTCGTGAAACGATTCCACAGTTGTTTGACCGAGGGCGGCTGGCTGATACCCGGCCCCGCCGAGCCGAACATGGTCTTTTACGGGGACTATGAATCCAGGAATTTTCCCGGCACTGTGGTCTACCAAAAGCTGGTGGAGCCGAAACCGGCCAAGCCGGCGGCGGCGTTCCTGCCCCAGGTAGCCCCGTTCGTGATCCAGACGCCCGCGTTCATGCCGTCCCCGACCCTGGCCAAGGCGCGCGCGCCCGAACCGCTTCCCCTCAAGGGAATCTCGGCCAAACCTGCCGCTCCGCCCAGGGCCCACGTGGCGGCGCCCAAAGTGGCGGCGCCCAAAGCGGCGGCGCCCAAAGCGGCGGCGCGCGATCCTTACCTGGCGGCTCTGGACCTGTTGCAGGCCGGTCAAGCGGATGAGGCGATGGTCAAGCTCTACGAAAAGCTCGACCAGGACGCCGCCTTTATTCCGACCTATTACACGCTCGGCAAAATCTTTGCCAACAAGGGCAACCTGGAAGAGGCGCAGCACTGGTGCGAAAGAGCGATAAAGTCGGACAAGCTGCACCCTGAGCCGTATTACACGCTGTCCCTGGTTTATCAGCAGCACGGCCTGTTGGATATGGCGATTGATGCGCTCAAGAAAACCATTTACCTCGACCGCGCGTTCGTCCTGGCCCACTATAACCTGGCGCAGATTTATCAACACCAGGGCGACAAGGCGATGGCCCGCCGCTCGCTGCAGAACGTGCAGCGGCTCTTGGAGGGCAAACCCCGCGATGAACTCATCCCGGAAGGCGACGGCCTGGTGGTGGGACGTCTATTGGAACTAGTAGAGAATGAGATGGCGCCATGAGACAGCGACATTGGGCCGGTCAAACACGGCGCGCTAATCAGATGCAAGAGAGGACAAGATGAAGAAAAACGGGCACGGACCAGAAAAAATCAGCCAGACCCCGGCTCGCCAACGCGCGACGTCGGCCAAGAAAGAGTCGGCGGGGGCGGTCGAGGGCTTGCCGGCGACATCCGCCGAAAAAGTCATGCCGATCGAGAAAATGAAAGCCATCCTGGAAGAGCGGGCGCGGGCGCTTAGCAAGTCCACCGAGGTCAAGACGGGCGAGAGCATGCAGTTGGTGGTCTTTTCGCTGGCGAACGAGACGTATGGCATCGCCACCGACTATGTCCACGAGGTGCAGCCTTTGCGCAACGTCAGCCCCGTGCCCTGCACGCCCGAGATGGTCGTCGGCGTCATCAATATCCGCGGCTCGATCTACTCGGTCATGGACATCCGCAGTTTCTTTGGCGTGCAGAAAAGAGACATTACGGATTTGACCAAGGTGATCCTGGTGAGCGCCGCCGGACTGGAAGTGGGCATCCTGGCCGACGACGTCAAAGGGGCGACCAGCCTGCCTCTTTCGGAGGTCAAGGCGGCCCTGGCCGCGCAGGGCAGCGCCAAGGACGAATACATCCAGGGCGTGACGAAGGATATGCTCATCATCCTGAACCTGGAAGCGGTGCTGCGCGACGAGCGCGTGATCGTCCGCCAAGAGGTGGCTTAGGTATCTGTTGAACCTTGCGAAGGTCTGGAAACCTTTGCAAGGTTAAAGAGGCTGCGCCCATGGCTTTTACATTCTTTTTCAGAGACACCCAGACTTTGGAGCTGCTCGCCGAGCACGCGATTCCCACGCTCAAGCAGAACCGCTATATTCGGATCTGGGATGCCGGGTGCGCCATGGGGCCGGAGCCTTATTCGCTGGCCATCATCTTTCGAGAGAACATGGGGCATTTCCTGTTCAGAAACGTCAAGATATCCGCCACCGATATTGACGAGAGCGACTTTGGTGCCACCATCGCGCGGGGCGCTTACCCGGAAGCGGAGCTGGGACGCATCCCGCCGGACATCTTGGGCCGGTATTTTTCGCCCGACGAGCAGCCCGGCTATTTGAGGATCAGCGACGAGATTCGCCAGTCCGTCGAGTTCCAGCGGCACAACCTGTTGTCGCTCAAGCCGGTTCGGCAAGACTTTGGGCTGATCGTGTGCAAGAACGTGCTGCTGCACTTTACGCCGCAGGAGCGGGTGGAGGTCATCAAAATGTTCCATCACGCGCTGGTGGAGGGGGGCTATTTCGTCACCGAGCAGACGCAAAAGCTGCCGCCGGAAACCGAGCCGCTCTTTTGCCAGATCACCAACGCCGCCCAATTGTACCGGAAAGTGTAACTGCTCAGCCTGTCATTGCGAGGAGGCCCGCGAAGCGGGCCGACGGCGCTGTACCCAGCGCGCAATCTCCGCCATTGGATCGCAGAGATTGCTTCGCCGCCCTGCCTGCCTTCGGCGGCGGGCGGCTCGCAATGACAGTCGAAGGTTGCATGCCAGGGCAGTTGCCAGAGAGTATAGAAGTAACCGTTCAGATGATTGGGGCTGGCGACTCAAGTCGCGCCTGATGAGCCTTTGGCTGGCTGACCACCTACGTGGTCGGAATGGCATCCACGCAGGTGGACGCTCGGCGGAACGCCCCTGAGGTGCGGTTTCAACCGCTGGACTGAACGGTTACGTATAGAAATGCCCCGAAGGAGGGGATCACACACAGCCATGAGGATCATCAATCTAACCGACCGCAAGAGCATGATCTATTCCAGCAACGTGTATCTCATCCTCGGAAACTGGAGCGCCATCGAGGATGTCAACACGCTGGTGGACGTGGGCAACGACCCGGGGATCATGGGCCGGATCGGCCTGGCCCCGACGGGCGTGGGAAAGAAAGCCGTCGAGCAGGTGATCTTGACCCACGGGCACTTTGACCATTCGGCGCTCTTGCCGACGATCCGGCAGGCGTTCGCCCCACACGTGTATGCCCAATCGGCCTTTGTGGAGGCGGATACGATTATCCGGGACGGCCAGGTGCTGCGCTGTGGCGACCGGTGGTTCCAGGTCTTGCACACGCCCAACCACAGCGACGATTCGATCTGCCTGTTTTGCCAGACGGACGGCGTGCTGTTCGTGGGCGATACGCCGGTGGTGATCCGCTCGGCGGAGGGGACGTACGAAGACCGTTTTGTGCGCGCGTTGGAGCACCTGTGCCAGTTGGACGTGCGCGCGATCTATTTTGGGCACGGCGACCCGGTGGTGCAAGGCGCTCAAGCCGTGTTGGCCGAATCGCTCAGGAATGTCCAGGCGGCGCTGCTGCGCCGCGCCTGATTCCCATGGACTTGTTCCTGCAAGACGGACAAGGGAGGAGGCATGACAAGAATTGCAATACTCCCGTAACAGAACCGAAACCCGGCGGCATGGGTTTCCGTGCTAATCTCATCCATAGTTAAAAGACGGAGAGGATTCGCGCGGGATGCGCAACGCTTGAACGGGCAAAGCGCATCGCCCAGTTTCCCCGTATCTGTGTATCAGCATCGGGGGGAGGTGAGTGAGATGGATCCATGAATTGCCTCTAGCGGTTCGGTTCTCGGTGGAGGCGGCCAGCGCGTTGAGGCTTGTCCGCATCCAAGTTAGGGCCTAACCTATGGAATCTGCTGTTTTTGCAAATTCCCGGATTAGGGTTTGGGTTGGTTCCGATTGATGCGAATGAGGAGACTAGCATGTTTACAAATCAATACTATGATCTCAGTTACGATGCCAGCAAGAATCAAATCTACTGGAAAGTCAAAGGGTTTTGGCCTTCGGTCCAAGTCGTCTCGAACATGGAAGCAGATTGGCAAAACACCCTGGGTCAAGCCAGGAAACCCGGTTTCAATGTTCTGGCCGACCTCCTGGACATGAAAGCCCCACCCCAGGATGTGGCTGACTTGCACGGCAAGGTCCAGCAGCAGATCATAAGCCAGGGGATGCGCAAGATTGCCATGGTCACAGGCTCGGCGCTTGTTAGCATGTCGGTCAAGAATATTGGCACGGTCTCGGGCATGGCGCAGTTAGCCAACGAATTTGAAACGGTTCGCGCAGCCCAGGTCTGGCTGGACGAAGCCTAAGTCCGTACGCTGCACCGACTTTGCGATACCGATACGCGCTACGGAATAGTATTCCGTAGCGCGTATCTCGCATTTTTACGGTTCTCTCCAAATGGGTGGGGGAATTACCGATATTTGTTCGCAATTTAGACCTTCAAGGATTTCGGTTCATTGGGAATTGCCAGGCGAGGCAGACCCTGCGCGGTTTGCAATACTCCCGTAACCGAACCGAAACCCTGTGGCATGGGTTTCCGTGCTAATCTCATCAATAGTCAAAGACGGAAAGGATTCGCGCGGGATGAGCGACGCTTTGAACGGGCAAAGCGCATCCCTACGAGCATCCAATCCAGGTCAATCGGATTCAATCTCGTGGAAACGGAAGGAGAATAAAAATGAACGCGTTGAACAATATCAAACTGGGGACCAAGCTGATCGGCGGCTTTCTGATCGTCGCCGTTCTGCTTGTGGGCGTCGCCATCCTGGGATTTACGACGATGGACACAATGCAGAAGGGGCAAGAGGAGTTGTACCATGATCGCCTGATTCCCATTGCCCAACTGGGAGCAATTGACACTGCGTCGGAAAAGGTCCGAGGCGATCTGCACCGGTTCATCCTCATGTCCAATCAGCGCACCCCGATGGAACAGAGCATTGTCGCGCAGTTTGACCTCATCGACAAAGAAGCGGCCAAATTCCGGGCCACGTCTTTGATGCAGGAAGAGAAGGATGAACTGGTCAAGTTCGACGCGGCGCTGGCCAGTTACCGGCGAGCGATTGAAGACGATCTCCGGGACGTCAAAGCCGGCGACGAGAAAACGGCGCTAGAAAGCATCAGCGCGGGAGGCGCAACCCTCACCAGCCGGACGGCCCTGGAGCAAGCCACTGACAAGCTCGTCGAAATCAACGTCAAACAAGCCCAAGTGCTGGACGAGGAGTTCGGTGCCACAAGCGTCCAGTCACGAATCGTTTTTGTCGTGGTGACGATCGTTGGGTTGTTGGTGGCGATAGGTTTGGGCATTGTGCTCTCGCGCAGCATCACCGCGCCGCTGGGCAAAAGCGTTACGATGCTGCAAGAAATGGCAAAGGGACATCTCGGTTCGCGCCTCAAGATGGGGCGCCGCGACGAGATCGGCAGCATGGCCGGGGCGATGGACCAATTCGCCGACGACTTGCAGAACGTCGTCATCGGCACAATGAAAAAGATCGCCGGGGGCGACCTGAGCACCGAGGTGGCGGCGAAGGACGCCCAGGACGAAATCGCGCCCGCGCTCAAGGGGACCATCGAATCGCTGCGCGGGCTGGTGGCCGAAACCCAAGTGCTGACGAAAGCCTCGGTGGACGGCAAACTCGCCACGCGCGGCAACGCGGACAAGTTCCAGGGCGGCTACCGCGAGATCGTCGCCGGCATCAACGCTACGCTGGACGCCGTCGTCGGGCCGCTGAACGTCTCGGCCGAGTACGTGGACCGCATCAGCAAGGGCGACATCCCGGCCAAGATCACAGGATGCCATTGAGCAGATCGCGCACGCGCAGAATCTCGCGCGCCTCAATCTCAATATCCACAGCTTGGCCCTGCACACCGCCGAGCGGCTGGTGCAGGTGAAGCGTGGCGTTCGGCAGCGCAAAGCGTTTGCCTTTGGTCCCGGCCGCCAACAGGATCGTGCCCATGCTCGCCGCCATCCCGACCGCGATGGTGGAGATGGGCGAGTGTACGATCTGCATCGTGTCATAGATCGCCATGCCGGCCGTGATCTGCCCGCCGGGCGAGTTGATGTAGAGCTGGATGTCTTTTTCCGGGTCCTCGCGGTCCAAAAAGAGCAGTTGCGCCACGACCACGTTGGCGACCATGTCATTGATGGGTGTGCCGAGGAAGATGATGCGTTCCTTCAGCAGCAGCGAAAAGATGTCATACACGCGCTCGCCGCGCCCGGTCTGTTCGATCACCATCGGGACGATGGCAGATGGCAGGTCCATTTCGAATTTCATAATCTTCTGGTCTCCTTGACAGGCTCGCTGGGTTTTCACCCGGCCAATCAGTTGCTCGGTCAACCCAAGACCTGACAGGTTCTTAAAAACCTGTCAGGTCTATACAGACGGTTCGGTTGTGGGCACGGGTTCAGTCTCCAACTCCGGCTCTTGGGCTGTGGGGAGGGGTGGGTTTTCGCCCTTGCAGATGCTCGCCAATTGCCCCATGATCCTGAATGTGAACAAGTCGAGTTTGACAGAGTGCTTGAATTCGTCCGAAGAGAGCGCCTCCGATACCTGCGCGTTGTTTTCGGGGTAGCTGTTCGCAATGCTTTGAAGGGCGGCGTTCACTTCGTCGTCGGTCACTTGCAGGTTTTCGAGTTCGGCCAGCCAGCCCAACGTCAATGCCCGCCGGATGCTGTTGCTTGCCTGCGGGCGCATTTCGTCGCGGTACTGTTCCTCGGTTTGTTTCTTGATGTTGAGGAACTCTTCCCAGCTCATCTTTTGCTTGCTCAGGCGTTCCTTGGCGCGCTCGACGATTTTATCGAGTTCCGCTTCCACCATCTCGGGCGGAAATTCGACTTGAGCCTGCTGGGCCAGCTTGTCGGCGCACGTGTTGGCATAGCGGGTGTCGGCCTCGCGCCGCGCCTGCTGCTCCAGGCTGTTGCGCACGGCCTGGCGCAGCGCGTCGAGCGTCTCGTACTCGCCGATGGTCTGCGCCAGCGCGTCGTCGAGCGGAGGAACACGGCGCACTTTGAGATCGTTCAGCCTGGTCTGAATATAGATCGTCTTGCCCCGCAGCAACTCGTCGTCGTAATCCTCGGGCACGGCCAACGTGACGGTCTTTTCCTCGCCGGCTTTCATCCCGATGAGGTGGGGAGCGAAACCGGGAAAGGGAAAGTCAGTGGTCTCGGCGATCAGCATGGGCACGTCCTGTTCGTGGAACAGGGTCTCGTCCATGGCCGGGTCGAGCTTGGCGCTGAGCGTGACCGTGGCGACCTGATTCAACTCTACCGGGCCTTCGCTGGCCGGCTCCATGATAGCGTTGCGCTCCTGCAGGCTCTTGAGCACCTCGTCCATCTGTTCGTCGGCGACCTGGGGCACAGTGTAAGGGACGCGCAGCGAGCGATAGTCGCCCAGTTCGACGGTCGGGCGCAACGGCACGATGAACTTTAGCACGAACGGACTCTTTTGTATCTCGTCGAGGTGACCGGTCGCATAAGGCTCGATTTGGCTTTCGGTCATGGCCTCGTTGTACAACTGCGGGCCGAGTTCTTTCAGCATTTCCTGGTACAGCGTCTCTTCGCCCACGGCGCGCGCCACGACATTGTAGGGGGCTTTGCCTTGGCGGAAGCCGGGTATGCGGCTGGTATTGGCGATGTGCCGGGCGGTGTGGCGGAGCGCTTGTTGAACGCGCTCGTCTTCCACTTCGATGGTAAGCGCGACTTGACGGTTTTCGAGTGTTTGACTTGTGACCTTCACGGGAATCCTCACTTTTGATGTTGGCGCGATTATAACACAGATTAGAAAACGAAATTTCAAAGATCAAATGTCATGCGCCATTTGATCTTTGAAACTCGACTGACCCTTGCAATGGGCAAGGAGGGACTTGAACCCTCAAGCCTTGCGGCACACGGTCCTAAGCCGTGGGCGTCTGCCAATTCCGCCACTTGCCCGTGCCAACGGATTATACCCGCAACCCGTTATCGCGCAAGTGACTTTCCTCCACTCCTTTTCGATGGGGCTGGCACAGTGGGCATGAGGCTGGCTGTGGCGCGAGGTGTCCAGCGCGGCGAATCCGGCGTCGTTGATGCTCCACCCGCTGGCCGTCTTGCCGTCGTGCAGCATGGCGCTGTAGCTTTCGGCGTAGAGGATGAGCGCGCCAGCCCGCATCACTCGCGAACGCGAAAGTCAATGGACGCCGGAGGCGGATACGCCTGTTCGACCTCTTGCCGCAAAGCTGTGTCAACGGGGCGGCCGGTTTCCGCCGACAATCTTTTCTCCCACATCTCGAACCAAAGGTCGGTGAGATTCACTTCGCCTTCCTTGATGGAAGCGAACTCTCGCTTCAATACCTCATCCACGGTGTCCAGGTCATTCAACTTTAGTGCGATCTTGGCGCGCAGGATTTGGATGGGGTCATGCTCCTGGAGCCGAGCCGGCAGGCTGGCGTAGAATGTCCAGGCTTTCCCATAATCGCCTGCTGCGTAAACAAGCGCCAGGTACTCTTGGGCAAAAGACACATCCGGTTGGCCGGACGAGTTGGCCAACTCCCAAGCTTGTTCGTAATACCCGAGCGCATCGTCGGTCTTGTTCAGAGTGGCGGACAGTGCGCCCAGATTCCGATACGCCCAGGCCGAGGGCCGCTTTTGAATGGACTCTTGCCAGGCCGCCGTGGCGGCCTCGTCGTCAAACGCCTCTGCCAGCATCACGCCATAGTGAAGCAGCGCATACCCGTTGCGGTTGTGTTCGCTCTCCAGGCTCTTGGCCAACATCTCGCGCCATTCCGGTTGAACCAGCCACTCGCCCGGAATTTCCGCCGGGTTTTGCTCTTCCAACTTGCCTTTGTCCAAAAGGTGCAGCCACTTGCGCTGTTCGCATCCCAACGTCGCCTCTGGAAAGACAAATGCGGGCGGGACGTTGGCAAGGCTCCCTTCGCGGGCTCGCCTGACCATTTCCAGCGCGCCCCAGCCTGATCCCTGGTGCAAGATATCGCGCGAGGGCACATCCGCTTGTCGCTGGCATTGCTGTTCGATGCGAGCCAGTTCTTGGACTGGCAACTTGTTTTTGAGCGCAACGTCCACGGTTTGCCAGGCGGCGGTCCAATCGCGGCCATGCACTTTGGACGGATCGGCTTCGATATATCCAAAGACCTGAGTCCATCTCGATTGGCTGCGGCCCGGCATCGGGAGACTGTGCAATTGAGTGGGCGCCAGGCCCGCCTGGAGTTCGACATAGGCCAGTCCAGGGCGAGAGAGATATTCCTGCCAGCGCCATCCGCCCTGGTGAGTGCCCCAGCAAAAGAGCTTGCGAACGTAGAGCTTTTGTGTGGAGGCTTCGATGAAACCGGTACCGTTTTTGTCGAGCGCGGCCTCCCAGGGCATGTCGGCCGCGTCGCACTGGAAAAAGAATTCGTTCGCAAAAGTCGAGTTGAGTGGGTAGGTACTGTCCTTGCCTTGCAGGGTAGGGAGGTGCGGCATGTCGGCTTGACCAAAGCCGTACTCGGACTCGGGGAAATCGAAATCAATATAGAGCGCGTGGCGCGCGGGCGCAAGCACGCGAACGTCGGGCGCTTGGGGGACGGCGATGTTGGTCCACCAATACAGGGAGGTTGCCAGGTCGCTCGGATTCACCACACGCGTAGAGGCGATGAGGAACGGAGAGTCGGGCGGCAAAAAGAAATCAATCTGCCACAAGAGATTCCGGCACCGCTCGTAATCATACAGGCGCAATCCCGGCTCGCCGTGCCAGCCCTGAATGGCAGCGGCGAAAATCGGGGCGCACGTCGAAAAGCAATGTCCGATTTGCCCGACGTTCCATTCTATGCCACCGGCGAACCAGGCGTTGCGCAAGGCCAGGTTCGCCGGCTGAAAGACAGGGTTGTTGAACAAAAGCTCGCGTTGCTGCGGCTTGTAAATGAGCGACGTCAACCTTCCGCCCAGCTCGGGCAGAAACGTCGCTTTGAGAAAATCGTTCTCCAGGACTAGCGAGCGAAACGACAGCGGCTCGCGTTTCCGGGTGTAGCGATCTTGCATTCGATACGGCAACGCGCGCCATCCGGCCTGATAGCCCAAGTATTGCCGCTTTTCGGGCGGGACGGACTCGAGCGCCGGAACCTGGCGATCCACTTGTTTTTCTCGAAAGAGCGGCTGTGGATTTTCTTCGCCCAGACGAGCACCCTGCCAATACAAGTTCTCAACTCGTAACTCGGTCATGTCATTCTCCTGCGGAACGGGCCGCCTGACTTGGAAACGAACGAGCAGCACTCAGGCCCGCCGACACGTGTTTACAATATCATTCATCCGATCCATTTTCTGTTCTATCTCCGTCACCATCTTGATCTGTGTGCGGCACCGATCCAGGTTGTGGTTTTCGCGATGAAGCCTGTAATAAATGTCGCCATTCAGATGGTCGGTCAGGAAACGTAGGCTCTGCTCAAGCGTGACAAGTTTGGCAGAAAACGCCAGGTAATCCATCTCAACCGGGGTCAGAAAGTCCCGCGCCGTGTCCAGATACCCCCGCGCCAGGCAGTCAAACATATCCAAGTCAACGCCCACTTGAGAGAGATCCGGCTCGTCTTCTGCCGCGGTGCTGGCGCCAACTCGGGCCAAGTCGCCAAAGTCGTACAGCGCCGAGCCGGGCATTACGGTATCCAGATCAATGACGCAGATGCCTTCCCCGGTTCGGTCGTCAATCAGCACATTGTTCAGCTTGGTGTCATTGTGCGTCACACGCTCCGGTATTGCGCCCTGGGCGAGCATATCCACAATGACTGACGTCTCGGCTTTTCGTTCTAGCATGAAATCAATTTCGGCCTTGACCGAGCCAGCGCGGTTCTTGACATCTTTTTCTACGGCTTCCACAAAAGCCTCAAAGCGTTTCCGGGTGTGATGAAAATTGGGTATAGTCTCGCAAAGCAGCGCCGCCGAAAGATCGCTGACCAGCCTTTGGAACTTGCCGAATGCTTTCGATGCGTTGTAAACGTGGTCCGGGCTTGCCACGACCTCGTAGGTCTGCGCGCCTTCTATGAAAATATAGGCCCGCCAGTAATTGCCGTCGCGCGTTTTAGTAAAGTTTTTCCCATCCAGCGTGGAAATGAGATTGAGCGTTTCACGCTCTGGATCGCCGCCAGATGCCACGATCTTTTTCCGCAGGTGGCCGGTCACCCTGGCGATGTTTTCCATCAGCGCTTCTGGGTCTCTAAAGACGTTGTGATTGATCCGCTGGAGGATATAGCGGTGAGTCGCGCCATTGGCTTTTCTGAAACGAGCGGCAAAAGTATCATTGATGTGCCCCGTTCCATACAGGGCGGTTTCCATCCAGTCGCCTTCAAACTTGAATTGCTCGATTATTTCTGCCAGGTCAGGCTTCATTTGACACCCTCCCACAGGTTTTCCGGATAAACTCCCTGACGGATCAAATCTGCTATGGCTTGCTTGACCGTAAGCTTGTCCTGCTGGTAAGTGACTCCAAACCATCTCTCCTTCGTGGGCAGGACTTGCACTCTTGCCTTGCCTTCTTTGAGTAGCGCCCCCACCACGTCAGGCAAAAAGTATTCTGCCTTTTCCAGGTTGCCGCTATTCGCTTGGAGAAAGGGGGAAAAGCGAATTTCCAGCTCAGAGAATATGCTCGGAGTGAATCCCCACAAGTTCATGGACACACTCGTTCCCTTGGGGATCTCGACCCAGTTTGCGCCGTCCTCGGTGTATTTCGCGACATGGCCCAGTTTCTCGATCCGTGTGCGTTCGCGAATCTCTGCCAGGTACCCGGCGGGGTCTACCGTACAAACACCGCGCGCGACGTAGCCATGTTCTGTGAGGGTGTTTTCCAGCACAAAGCCAACCATGCAATAGTCATAGACGCCGTCCCGGTCTTGGGCGCGCTCGAGATAACCGCGCAGAATTTGAAAGGAAGAGCGCCCATAGAAATCGTCCGCGTTAATCACGGCAAAGGGCGTTTGGACCGCCTTCCTGGCGCTAAACGTTGCGTGCGCAGTCCCCCATGGCTTTTGCCTGTTCGGTGGAACCTTGTAGCCCGGCGGCAAGTCCTCAAGCTCCTGAAACACATAACGGGTGTCGCACCGTTTTTCGAGGGGCCTGCCCACTCTTTCACGAAATGCCTCTTCAATGTCTTTCTTGACAACAAAGACGACTTGGCCGAATCCAACTTGCAGCGCGTCGTAAATGGAATAATCTATGATGAGTTCGCCGTGAGGACCAATGGGGTCAACTTGCTTCAGTCCGCCATAGCGGCTCCCGATACCCGCCGCCATCACGACCAGCGTGGGTTTTGCCATGTCTTTCTCCTGGAACGAAGTGTTTTGCGCGCGTTGCCGCTTTTCAGGCGGGGCGGACTCGCGCACCGGAATCTGGCGATCCACTTGTTTTTTCTCGAAAGAGAGGCTGCGGATTTTCTTCACCCAAGCGAGCGCCTCGCCAGGTGAGATTCTCAACTCGCAACTCGGTTATGCCGTTCTCCTGCGGAATGGGCGGCCTGGGGGCCGCCCAACTTGGAATCGAACTCGTTCACCATCTCTCGAGGAAGTCAGGTGTGAAGCGTCTGGCCGATCACAGATACGTCAACCGGCCACGATAGTGATCCAGCCAGCGCCGGTTGTGCGCATCGCCCCCATCGAGGTTGGCGCTCATGAACACCGGCGCGTCGCCGGTGCGCTGGAGCAGCAGTTCGGCGGCGCGCGCCATCACCGCGTTGAGCATCGCCGCGCCGATGACGGTGGACGCCGCCCCCGCCTTTTGCGACAGACCCGGCAATTCCACCAGCGCGTCGCCCACGGGGGCGCAGTTGTCCAGGACGAGGTCGGCTACCTCGAACAGGCGCGGCATCCCGGACTGACGCGGCTGCACTGCCCGCGAGTAGGCCAGCGAGGTCACGGCGATGACAAACGCGCCCCGCGCGCGGCCCTCTTGGGCCACCTCCACCGCGGCCGCATTGCGCCCGGAGACGGAATGTACGATCAGCACATCACCGGCTTCGACGGGAGACTCGGCCATAATCTGGGCGCCAAAGCCAGGCAACCGTTCCAGCCTGCTCGTCAAAGTGACCGGTCGCACATCAGTCGTCAGGCCAGGCGGCAAGATAGGATTGACCGGCACCAATCCGCCGGCGCGGTAGAATAACTCTTGCGCCAGGATGCCAGCGTGGGAAGGGCCGAATACATAGACCAGGTGATCGGCCTGAATGGCCTCGGCGACGGCCTGTGCTGCCCGTTCAATGGCCTCCCGCTGGGTCGCGCGCACTTGTTCCAGCAGTTGGATAATCGCGTCCATATAGTCCATCAATACCCCTTTCGGAGAGCACTAGCCTCTGCCTGGCTCACCAGTGATTTGCCGTTGGGCCGGTTCACGCTGGGAAAGACAGTGGGGGTCAAGCCGCGGGCCAGCATCTCCTCGACGATGCCAGCCACCACCGCCCACATGATCGCGGCTGCGCCCATGCCAGAGGCCGGACAAATCGGGTATTCTAACCCTTCCACGGTGAGCATACCGTCGCCGTAGGGTGCGCCGTTGTCCAACACCAGATCGGCTACCTCGTACAGGCGCTTGCCGGAGGGGTGCTCAGAGGCCAACTGTGAGCTGTAGGCCAGGGAGGTGATGGCGATGACGGTCAGGCCGTGGGCGCGCGCTTGCTGCGCCAACTCGATCACGTTGGCCGTCTTGCCGGACACGCTGCCCACAAACAGCACGTCGCCGTGGCGAAGCTGGTTGCTCGCAAAGACCTGGCCGATGTAGCCAAACGAAAGGCTGGCCTCATCGGGCTGTGCCGCGCGAGCCTTGACCGGGTTGATCACGTTCAGGCTAAAGGCAAGCTGGCTCATGGCCACCAGCCCGCCGGCGCGGTTGATCAACTCGGTGGCGACCATGTGGCCGCTGTCAAAGACGTGAATCGCGCCGCCCTTCGCCAGCACATCCGCGCACACCTGCGCGGCCTGGCGGATCGGCTCCGGCCGGGCTGCGATTTCTGCGATCTTGGCCTGCAAGGCCTCGAAATACCGTTCGATGAGCATGGCTGTCTCCTGTCGCGCTTGGCATCTGCGGGCCGACTGGCGCGTGATCTTGATCTCACGATGAGTAGTACGTCGCGTACCGCTCCAGCGCATCCATCAGCGCCTTGACGTTCTGCAACGGCACGCCCGGATAGAGGCCGTAAATCATCATCAGCCCGCCCTCTTTGCGGCCCAGCTTGGTCACTTCCTCCCGGATGAGGGCGTCAATTTCGGCGGGCTGGCCTTGGCAAGTGATCTTTTGGCGGTCAATGTCCAGATCAATGCACAGCTTGCCGGCAAAGCGCGCCGCGATCCAATCTAAACCGTTCACCAGGTCTTGAAGGTTGATCACCTGCACGCCGCTCGCCGCCATGTCATCTACCAGCAAGCGGATATCGCCGTCGGAATGCATGTGGACGATGCAGCCCGCGTCCAGGGCGGGACGCATCAGGCGCTGGTAACTCGGCTTGATGTACTTTCTAAAATGCCTGGGCGAGATCATTGGCCCGATCTGCATCCCCAGGTCTTCTGGATACGAGACCCACTCGGCTCCCAACTGGATATACTTTTCTACCAGCGCCAGATTAAAGTCCTCCAGCATTTGGATCAGCTTCCACAGCCGTGGCTCATCGTCCGCCATGTCAAACATGAGCAACTCGTAACCTCGGATGTCGCACAACTGGAGAAAGGTGTGGCCGTGCCGAAGGCCCGTTTGAACCAGTTCCCCTTGCGCATGGCTTTGGCTTATCTGTTGCGAAACGCTTTGCCAGTCAATCGGCGTCAGACCATCCGTCTTGTCGGGATCGGGAGTTTGATAATTCTCAAAAGCAGCCCAATCGGCCAACGGGTGCTCGGTGACGGTGCCGGTGATGCCGTTTTCCAACGTGTGCCAGGTACATCCCCATGGGTCGGTGTAGGGCTGATCTTTGCGCTGGACCGGAGAAAAATCGGGGATGATCTGCTCACGCGAGGGGGTGAAATTCGGAAAGAGGAGTGGGTGCTCGGCCATCAACTCCTGGAGGACCTCCTGAGGGTAGTGCTGCCACGAGGCATTGTTGATGTGGAACACCATCGGGATGGTATCGGGCGTTTCGAAGCGCACCGCAGCCAGGAGATTCTCGCGTTGATTCATGGCCCTTCCTTCTGTTGATCATAGAGCGCCAAACGTCCCAGGGCAATGGCGGGCGCTTCGGTCCCCACCGCAAAGACGGCCTGGGGAAACTCGTGCGCTAACCCCTGCCGGAGCGGCGCTAACAACAAGTCGCCGGCATTCGTCAAACCACCGGCCACGACCACGTCAAAACGTTCTCCTGAGCTAAACAAGCAACGGGTGGCGTGCAGGGCCAAAGCCGCCAAGTCGGCAGCCACCTTGGCGGTGAGCCGCGCGGCCAGCAAATCGCCCTGGCCGGCCAAGCGCGTCACCACGGTTGCCAGACGGGCGATCTCGGCCCGGCTGAGCGGTTTTTGGTACGCCAGGTAGATCAACTCTTCACGGAAGGTCGCCTCCGTTAGCCGCAAGTGCTGGCGGATGGCTGGCAATAGCTGGGTAGGCGCCGCCTCGCGGCCTTCGAAAGCGCGCACCGCGGCGCGCAGTCCTGCCAACCCCAACGCGTAGGCGCTGCCCTCATCGCCCAGCAGCGATCCCCAGCCGCCGAACACGCGTTGTCGTCCATCATCGGTGCGGACCGCCCACGCGGTTGCGCCTGTGGCGGCCACCACGGCGACGCCGTGCGGATGGTACAGCCCTGCCCTGGCAAAGACGACCTCGCCCTCGCTGTAGCAGTGATAACGGGCATTGGGGATAATGTCGCCCAGCAACTCGGCGCCAAAGCGGGGACCGACCAGGGCCGACACGCAGCGCGTCACGCGGTCGCCGGAGACCTGCGCGCCGCGCAAGACGCTCGTCACAGCCGCGAGGACGGCTTGCTGGGATGCCTGGAGCGCCGTAAAGTTCGTATTAACGTCGGCGGAATCAACGACGTGCACGACGCGTCCGCCGCGCTTCGCGTCCAGCAGGGCTGCCTGGCTGCGCGTCCCGCCCCCCTCCAGTGCCAACAAGAGGTCGTGTGGCATGGTGCTGATCCTGGCGCGCTTAGCCCTTCAACGCGCCCACAGTCAAGCCCTTTTCAATCCGATTCTGGAAAATGACATACACCAGCAACGTTGGGACCATGACGATCGTCACCGCCGCGAACATGCCGCTCCAGTCGTTGGTATATTGCTGCTTGATCTGCAAGTAGTACAAGCCCTGCGAGAGCACGGAGCGCGTCTGCCCCTCCTTCAAGCCGCTGCTATCCATCAGCGCAGAGGGCAGAATGAATTGGTTCCACTGACCCAGAAAATTAAAGATCGCCGCCGTCACCAGACCCGGCTGGGCCAGGGGGAGCATCACCTGGAAAAATGTCTGCGTGTGGCTGGCCCCATCTATGATCGAGGCTTCCATCAGGTCGCGCGGCAAGGTCCTGAAAAAGCCATACAGGAAAAAGACGCTAAAGGGAAACGAGAAGGCGACATAGACCAGCGACAGACCGTGAAAAGTGTTGCGGAGGTGCAGGAATTCCATGATAAAGTACAGCGGCACCAGCGCCAGGATGGTGGGGAACATCATCCCCCCCATGAACAGATAGCGAATGAATTGCTTGCCGCGAAACTCGTAGCGAGCCAACACGTAGGCCACCATGGCCGAGAGCAACAGAGTGAAAAACAGTGACGGGACGATCACGATGAGCGTATTGACAAAGAATGCGCCAATCTGGGCCTCGTTCCAGGCGCGCAAATAGTTTTCAAAGTGCAACTGGGTGGGCAGCCCCCAGGGAGTGAACATGAGCTCCTGGTCCGTGCGCAGCGAGCTGATCACCGTCCAGGCCATCGGGTAGATGACGACAATGGCCCAGAGGGCGAGGAAAGAATAAATCGGGATTTTCATCAGCATCCCGCCGATGTTCCACTGTTTGCCAGACCGGGCGGTTTCAGTTGGCGTAGCGAGTGTGGACATAGAATACCTTCCTTTCATCAATACTCGACAGTTTCCTGGCTGCCGGCCCGCAATCCTATAATGGATAAAACGAGCACCACCATCATCAGGACGACGGCCAGCGTGGTGCCGTAACCGAAATTCCCTTGGCGGAAGGCTGTTTGATACAGATACGATGAAAGCACCTGGGCCGCACGCCCAGGTCCGCCCGTCTCGTTCGTCAAAAAGGACACGTAAACGAACATGTCCATCGCCATGATCATTAAAAAGACAACGGCGGTGCGCAGCGATTCGCTCAGCAACGGCAGAGTGATCTTCCAAAAAATGTCCCATTCCCCGGCGCCGTCAATTTTCGCCGCCTCGTAAAATTCGGTCGGGATGCTGCCCATGCTGGCCATGAACAGCACCATGTAAAAGCCCGTGGCCTGCCAGATGGCGACAAAGACAATTGCGGGCAGGACCGTAACGACATCTCCCAACCAGGGAAATGTCGAGAGCTCCTTGATCCCGAGGATTTTGAACGTGTTGCTCAGGATTCCGAGTGTGGGATGGTAGACAAAGTTGAACAAGACCCCCACCACGGCCATCGAAAGGACCTGCGGAAAAAAGAACGTGGTGCGGAAAAAACGCTGCCCCCACAGCCCGCGCGTAAAGAGCGCGGCAAACAGCAGCGCCAGGGCAATCGTGATCGTGGGCAACGTGAGCAACACTTGCGCGTTGTTTTTAAGCGCGTTCAAGAACAGATCGTCCTGAGCCAGCTTGGCAAAGTTGTTGAGGCCATTAAAGGTAATATTCGCCGAAACCCCACGCCAGCGAGTGAAGGCGATGAGGATCGCGCTGGTGTAGGGCAGGATGACAAACACCGTATAGAGCAACAGGGGAATGAACAGAAATCCGAATATAAAACGCTTTTGCCCGTGTTTCATCGCTTCACCTCTCGAGAATGGGCTAAAGCCGGGTTTTTGCGTAAACCCGGCTTCAACCCACGTTAGTGAGACGACCAGACTTATTTGGTGCGCTTGAACTTTTTGATGTCCGGATCCTTGGCCGTTTTATCGGCAAGTTTCTGGACTTCGTCACAGAACTGGGGCGGTTTGATCTTGCCGGTCAGCAGTTGAGTGGAGAGCGCCTCCATGCCCTTCCAGTACGCATCGTACCAGGTCTGCATGACTTGGGAGATCACCACGCCGCCGGCGTTGCTCGCCATAGCAACCTGCGACTTCATAAAGCTCGTGGCCTTGGCTTCATCCAGGCCGCCGACAACGGCCGAAATGCTCAACACGTTCTCGGCAAAGTACTTGGCCTCGGCCCTGCTCATGAGGATGCGCAGGAATTCCAGGCCGTGCTTCTTGTTCTTGGCCTTTTCGGGGACGATGAACGGCTCGCCGCCTTCGGTCTGCGCCGCCTTGGGATTGCCGACGGTCGAGTCTTTGAACGGCGGACAAATCGCCATCACGGTATCGAAATCGGCCGGGAGGATGGTCTTCATCTCGTTCTCCAGCCAGCCGCCGCACGGAATAAAGAGCACCTTGCCTTTGTAGAACTCGGTCTGCGAGGTGGTGTGATCCAGGCCCGGTGTGCCTTCCAGGAACAGGCCCTTGTCGAACAACTGATAGTAGCCTTCCGCGGCGCGCAACACGGCTGGGTCTTTCCAGACGTTGGGCTCGAGGTTGTCAATCTTGACGAGCAGGTCATTGCCGCCGGCCGAGTAGATCAGCGGGAACAGCACCATGTTCTGGATGTAGTAGGGGTACTTGGCCTGGTGCGTCCACGGCGCGATCTTGCCGTCTTTCTTGAGCTGCACGCAGAAATCAATCATCTCTTCCCAGGTGGTGGGGTACTTCCAGCCGTTATCCTTGAACAGCTTTTGCGAGTAGCAAATGCCATAGCCGGTGAAGACAAAGTTGATGCCGCGCAGTTTGCCATCGAACATCACTTTTTCTTGCGAGCCGGGGATCAGCGTGTCCTTGACCTTTTTGCCGGGGATATCGAAGGCGGGGGCTTCCATCAGTTCCGCCATATCGGCCAGTTGGCCGTCGGCCACCAGGGATGCCATATCCATTTGACCGGCGCCCGAGTTGTCAATCACATCCGGCGGGTTGCCGCCCACAAAGCGCGGGCGCAACACATCGTTCACTCGCTGGAGGGGAACCACGCCCACCTTGACGCCGGGGATCTCTTTTTCCATCAGGGAAGCGGCGTACTTGATGTACTCGTGGCCATAGCCGCCGGAAAAGAACTGTCCATCCACTTCAGCCGGGCCGAGCTTGAACGGGTTGAGGGCCTCCGGCGCGACCTTGAAAGGAAACTCTGGGACAGGCACGGCGGTAGGCGGCACTTTGGTGGGCACGGCGGTAGCCGCCGGCGCACTGGTGGCGGGCACGGCGGTAGCCGCTGGCGCGCTAGTGGCGGCTGGGGCCGGCGCGGGCGTTGCGGCCGGGGCGCAGGCAGCCAGTGCGGCGCTGGCAGCAGCCGCTCCACCATAGAGGGCGGTTGCCTTGAGGAATTCGCGGCGAGAAATCTTTTTCACGGGACATTCTCCTTTTCTTGTTTTCTTATGGGTGCAACATGAACAGTCCTACAGCCCACTCGGGCTGACAACGCCACTGGGTGTGGCTCTGCCTGGTTCGTGAGACCATTAGTCACGCGCATCCTCCTGCATCTCTTGACGGGTAGCCCGGTATGTTCGACATGGGCACGAACGCCAAGAGAGACTTATCATACCTCACGGGTTGCACAGTGTCAATGAGTCGAACAACCCAAAGGCGACGATGTACTTGTCCATCACCCGCGCAATGCGGTCAACGACATAGCGGTGCGGGTCCGGCATCACTTGCCCCAAATTCCGGTAGAGCCGCTCACGGGCAGTCACTACCGACGGCTCGGTCCAGATGTAACGCGCGCCGGTCTGCGCCAGCCAGTCGCGCCGCTCCCGTGACAACTGCAAAAACTCCAAACCCTGTTCCTGGGGTTGCAGCCACTTTTTCCAGCGGCCCGATGCGACGACGGCTTGCTGGAGTGCCTCCATGAACTGCGAAGGCCGCAGGCCGGGCCGGCTGCGAGCGAGCGCCTGCTCCTTGAGAGCCAAATCTTTCAGGGCTAGGTATTCTTCAGCCGTGAACTCGGGCCCCACGTTGGCCGCGCCCATGCCGGCGGCCGGATATTCTTCCGGGTTGGCGACCCAATCGGTATAGTGGCCCTTGATGAGCGACCCTGTGGACGCAATGGCCTCGGTGATCAAATGAGCAGCGGTGCGGCTGAAATACGTCGTGTGCAGATCGGTGCCCACTTGCGCCACGATAAAGCAAGGCCACGCATCATCGAGTCCGCGCGCCTGCAACCCGGTTCGCAGGCCGTACAGGAAGGATTTGAAATTAGCCATGTCCACCAGGCCGCCATGCACCTCCTCGGTGCCCACCTCGTAGGCAATCGGCGGCAGGCCCAGTCGCTTGCGCTCCGATTCGGCGTGTGCGATCAGCTCGATGGTTCGCGCGACGACGGTCTCGACGGTGGGCGGCTGGCCGGGCGGAAGGGTGATCGCTTTCTTTGCGTGTGATCCGCAGGGCCGGCCCAAGCGGCAAGACATCTACGTCATGAACGCGGATGGGAGCAATGTGCAGCAGTTGACCAATACGCCGTCCGTCGTTGACGAAGACCCGACCTGGTCGCCCGATGGAAAGCAGATCATTTTCCAGTCGGATCGTGACGGCAATTTTGAAATCTATTCCATGGATCGCGATGGCAGCCATCAGCGGCGGCTGACCGACCACCAAGGTGGCGATTACTGGCCTTCTTGGGGGCGGGCCAAGCCTGGACGCGCTACCAACGGCGGGAGCGCAACCGGTGGTGGGTTGATCGCTTTCGTTTCCACTCGTGATGGCAATGGGGAGATCTATGTGATGAACGCCGACGGCAGCGACCAGCGGCGACTGACGAACTATCCTGAGTGGGATGGCTATCCCTCCTTGTCGCCCGATGGAAAGCAGATCGCTTACTATAGCTATCTCAGCGCAAAGAATTGGGTCATCAAGGCGATGGATGTTGGCGGCGGCAACTCGCGCCAGTTGACGGACAACGGCGTCTGCGATGGCGCGCCGGCTTGGTCGCCGGACGGCGCTCGCATCGCCTATAGCGCGGATGCCGATTGCACGGCCAAGCGGCGTGAGGTCTATGTGATGAATGCCGACGGTCGCAATCCACGCAACCTGACCCAACACGATGCCGATGATATGGGCGCGGCTTGGTCGCCAGATGGCCGACAGATCGTTTTTGCGTCGGACCGCGATGGTGACTATGATATTTACATCATGGACGTGGACGGAGGCAAGGTGCGCCAGTTGACCAAGCACGCTGCCCAAGACTATATGCCGTCTTGGTCGCCCGACGGCCAGCACATTGCCTTTGTCTCGGATCGCGACGGCAATGACGAGGTCTATGTGATGAACGCAGACGGCGGCGAACCAAGTTCGCTCAACCCGCGTCGGCTGACCAACGATTCGGCTGCAGATTGGTTCCCAGTCTGGTCGCCGGACGGCAAAGAGATTGCCTTTTGCTCCAAGCGGGGCGGCAGCCACCTGGATATCTATGTGATGGACACAGTGGGCACGGCGCGAAGCGTGCGGCGGCTCACCGATAGTCCTGGCGATGACTTTAATCCAAGCTGGCGGCCCTAACATCCCGTCAGTGAGAGCGTCTCGATTGTGGGCTGATGCTGTTGGGGGACAAATGAAGGACTTGATCGGATTTGTGTGCGCCTGGCTGATATTTTCGTTACTGGCCGCGTGCTCGACGAGCGGCCCGGTTTCCACGCCGCCAGCGCCGGCTATCACGCCCTCGCCGATTCCACTAACACCTGCAAGCGCCGATGGACCCGCGCTCGTTCCGATTACTCTTGCGAATGCAAAGGACGTGCGTCTGCTGAGGACACTGCCGATCCCCGATTTTGCGGTGAGCAGTCTCAGCCAGTGCAGCATTGATTTCAGTCCGGATGGGAAAATGCTTGCAGGCGTCTGTTACAAGAGCACAACTCCCGTTTGGGATGTGTCCAGTGGACGGCTCTTGTTTTCGCTCGTGAAATCGCCCTCGCACGTGGTGGCGGTCTCTTTTAGCCCCGCGGAGCGCGGCAAAGTGATTGCGACGGGAGAATATTCGGGCAAGATAGAACTGTATGATACAACCACGGGTGAGTTGATCAGAACGTTCAATACGCTTCCTTCTGCCGTATGGGAGATTGACTTTAGTCCCAGTGGGGACAAGCTCGCGTCCGCCAGCTTTTATTCCGGGGGGCATCTTTGGGATATTGCCAATAGTGAGCCACTTTGGAATTACGGCGAAAAGGACATGCTGCGCGTCCTCAGCGTGGACTATGATCCCACGGGAGAAACAATCGCGTATGGGACGCTGTCCAATGGAGTCATGATCGTGGACGCCAAAACCGGGCAACCGATCAAGCATCTGCCCATCACGGCGCCGGTGGGAGATGTGGCGTTCAGCCCGGACGGTCAATGGTTGGCCGCTGGCAGCGACGATAACGAGATTCGGCTCTGGAGGACGGCGGATTATGAATTTTTGAAAACCTTGGAAGGACACACCCATTACGTGAATGGCGTCGCCTTTAGCCCCGCGGAGCGCGGACGTTTACTCGTCTCAGGCAGCCATGATAAGAAGGTGGGGATTTGGGATGTTCAGGGCGGCCAGCTAGTCAAGTTGC
Source organism: Anaerolineae bacterium (assembly GCA_041300525.1). Classification (GTDB taxonomy): domain Bacteria; phylum Chloroflexota; class Anaerolineae; order Fen-1058; family Fen-1058; genus JBGLNJ01. Next base: position 458,715 of record JBGLNJ010000001.1, read on the forward strand.
TGGAAGGACACGAGGGCGTGGTCTTGAGAGTTGCCATGAACTCAGCCGGGACGCTGATCGCGTCTATTAGCTGGGATGGCACGGTTCGCTTGTGGGGAGTCGTGGTAGAATAAAGAGAACACACATCGCTGCGACGAATGCCAGCGTTGTGAAACACCCTAATTCAGATCAAGGAGAAGAAAAATGAAAATCTATATCACTGCCGACATCGAAGGCGTCACGGGCGCTACCACTTGGGACGAGACGGATGAGAAGAATGCCTTCTATGCCGAGCTCCGCGAGCAGATGACGGCCGAAGTCGCCGCCGCGTGTGAAGGGGCGTTGAATGCCGGGGCAACTGAAATCTGGGTCAAGGACGCCCACGGATGGGGCCGGAACATCCTCCCGGCCAGGCTGCCGCGCGAGGTGCAGCTCGTGCGGGCGTGGAGCGGTCACCCGTTCGGAATGATGCAGGAACTGGACGAGACGTTCCATGCCGCGCTGGCGATCGGCTACCATTCGCGGGCCGGCTCCAACGGCTCGCCGCTGGCGCATACGATGACGGGCAAGATGGCCTACTTTAAGATCAACGGCCAGTATGCGTCTGAATTCATGGTCTCGGCATATACGGCGGGGCTGGCGCGCGTGCCGGTGGTGTTCCTGTCCGGCGACGCCGCGCTTTGCCAGGAGGCGCAGGCGTTCATCCCAGGCCTGTCCACCGTCGCCGTCATGCGCGGCGTGGGCAATGCGACGGTCAGCCTCCATCCACATCTGATGGTCGAGCGGATTCGCGCCGGCGTGGAAGCGGCGCTCAAGGCCGACGTGTCGAAATGCCGCGTGCCAATGCCCGGCCACTTTTCCGTCGAACTGTGCTACAAGAATCACGCCGATGCCCGTTACGCGAGCTTTTTCCCGGGCGTCAGCTTGATTGAACCGCACACCGTCGGGTTCGAGGCGGACGACTATTTCGAGGTGTTGCGGTTTTTCTTGTTCTGTGTTGCGTAAGGACTTGCGAAAACCTGTCAGGTCTGTGAGACCTGACAGGTTTGAAGCAGCACAACCAGGCTTGTCAAGGTTGAATTGAAGCGGGAGTTGGCCCCGCAGAGAGAAAGAGGTACAGGTTATGGACTCGCGTAGCGAATACATCGTCAAAGGTGAAATCGGCCAGACTCTCGACGACAACTTTTCACCGCTCATCCAAAACGTCATTCGATCACACGAACTGCCTGGTCTTGCTGTCGGCATTGTCGCGGACAATGAGGTTGTGTATGCAAGAGGCTTTGGGGTCAAGAGTGTCGAGACCCGAGAACCCATCTCCATGACGACTCTATTCCACATGGCCTCCATCTCCAAGCCTTTCGTCGCCACGGCTATTATGCAGTTGGTCGAGCAAGTCCAGGTTCAACTCGACGCGCCCGTCATCACCTATCTCCCCTATTTCAAGCTGGATGACGACCGGTATAGAAACATCACTGTCCAGCAGATGCTCAGTCATGTTTCCGGCATGCCGGACGTGACGGACTATGAATGGGGCAAACCTCAGTACGATGCGGGGGCGTTAGAACGCTATGTGCGTGGCCTATCGTCAAAGAAATTGATCTCCGAGCCGGGCGAGAAATTTGCCTACAGCAATATGGCTTTCGAATGTTTGGGCGACGTCATCGCCAAGGTCTCTGGGATGTCGTTTGATGACTATGTCAAAAGACACATTCTCGGTCCGGCTGGAATGGCAGAAAGTTCATTTCTCAAGCCGGACTATCTTCCTGAGAATTGGGCTGTGCCTCATGTGCGGGTCTTGACCAGCCTGGCGTGGGAAGGCTACCCGTACAATCGCATGCACGGGCCAAGCTCAACGCTTCACTCTAGCGCGCTTGAGATGTGCCACTGGGCCATCACCAATCTGAAGCGGGGAACCTTTGGGGATAGACAGATTCTCAATTCTTTGTCTTACAATGTCCTCTGGAAGCTCTGGGCCAAAATCCGTGAAGGCCGGCACGTGGGATTGAGTTGGTTCTTGGAAGAATACCGCGGCGAAAAAATGGTTGAACATGGCGGCGGCGACGTTGGCTTTAACACCTATCTTGCCATGCTGCCCGATAAGCGGGCGGCAGTCGTCGTCCTGTGCAATTTGATACCGGCGCCGGTCGAGGCGATTGCTAATTCCGCCCTGGACATCCTCCTCGGTTATGAGCCGGCTCCCCTGCTTCCGTATGCCAGTCTCAGCGTCTGCAAAACATTGAGCGAAGAGGGCCTGGAGGCGGCGGTGGCGCAGTGGAACTCGCTCAAGTCAAACCATCCTGGCGAATATGATTTTGGTGTGTCACAATTTGACAACCTGTACAACGCGGTCAGCTTGGGCAGGGTGCAGGATGCGGAGCGCATCGCTTGCCTGTGCGCCAGGATCCTTCCCGAGTCTGACGTTAAAGCTATTGCAGACGAGTTTAGTGAGCATCGGTCCCAGGCCGCGACGGCTGCCTTGAGAGTGTTGCGTGAGTGTCAAAAGAGTTCGTGAGGACCAAGTATGCAAGTTCCTAGTTTGTCTGTTGTGTGTGACATGGCTAGTGACGGCCTGCGGCCCAGCGGCAGCCCTCACACTTGCCGCCACGTCAGCGCCACTCGCGGCGACTCGTGTGCCGGCGACCAACACTCCACCACCAACGTCCGGCGGGCCGACCGGTGATCTGACCCTCACTATTTTCTATGACAACACTGCCCACGATGCGCACTTGCACGCCGATTGGGGCTTGGCCGCGCTCATAGAGTATGGCAGCCACACCTTGCTCTTCGACACCGGCGCAAATGGTCAGATGCTCGTGAGTAATATGGACAAGTTGGGCATTGATTCCAAGAAGATTGAGGCTATATCATGAATGAAGAATATCAGATCGTCTACGTTGACAAGCCTGAAGAATCTGCCTGGGGGATCATTGGGTACGGCATTAGTGATTACAACAAACAACAAGCAGGTGAAGACAAGTTTCAACGCCTATGTTTCGCTCTTTACTCACCTGACCAGGAAATTGTGGGGGGTGTGCTGGGCGAAATATATTGGGATTGGTTTCATTTGGATTTGTTGTGGATCAAGCAGGAGCTTCGCGGGCGTGGATATGGGCGTCGCCTCTTGATCGCGGCTGAAGATGAGGCGCGGCGGCGCGGCGCAAAGTATGTGTTTTTGGACACATTCAGTTTTCAGGCGCCAGACTTTTACAAACAACATGGCTATCGGGTTTTTGGCGAACTGGAAGATTTTCCTCCTGGACATCAACGCTGCTTTCTCACAAAACAACTTTAGAAAGAGTTATGCGCATGCGTGCTGCCACGGGGAAACTATGATCCCGCCGCCTGACAACCCTTCTCTTTACAGGTACCAGGAGGATTGGAAATGTCTACCCGTTTCGTGTCATTCGTCGCGCTGCTGCTTGTTTTGACCCTGGTCGCCGGCTGTGCGGCCGCCGCTCCCACTGTCACACCCAGGCCCACGCCTGCGGCGACGCAGACACCAGCAGGTTCGCAAAAGATCGTCGAGATTACGGATTTTGTAGGGACTTTGGCTTCAAAGGACGAGTTCTCAGGCGCAGTGCTCATTGCTAAAGACGGCGTGCCCATACTGAAACAAGCGTATGGGCTGGCCAATCGCTCGTTTGATGCGCCCAATCGCGTTGACACGAAATTCAACCTGGGTTCGATGAACAAGATGTTCACGGCTGTTGCGATACTTCAACTGGTGGAAAAAGGCGAATTGAGACTTGATGGCAAAATCATCGAATATGTGCCGGATTACGCCAACAAGGATATCGCAAATAGGGTCACGATCCACCACTTGCTCACGCACACATCTGGGCTGGGGCACTATTGGACAGACGAGTTCGAAAGAACATCCAAAGACCGATTCAGGGACGTCAGCGATTACTTGCCTCTGTTTGTTGCTGCGCCGCTGCAATTTGAGCCGGGCGCTCGATTCTCGTATAGCAACGCAGGATTTATGGTGCTTGGTTTGATCATCGAAAGAGTGACGGGGCAGAGTTACTTTGATTACGTCCGAGAGAACATTTACAAGCCCTGCGGGATGGTCAACACAGATGCGTACGAGGTGGACTATGTGGCGCCCAATTTGGCGATGGGCTACACAAGAGTGGGCGCCAGGAGCGACGGCACACTCAAGAACAACCTGTTCACCCACGTTGTCAAAGGCGGTCCTGCCGGTGGTGGTTACTCGACCGTTGAAGATTTGCTCAATTTCAGCAACGCACTGTTGAGCCACAAGCTTTTGAGCTTTGAAATGACGAATCTATTGCTTGAAGGGAAAGTAACAAGAACGCAGAACGTCAAGTATGCGTATGGCTTTGAGGAGAGAATAGTGGAGAATCATCGCCTGGTGGGGCACAGTGGGGGCGCTGAGGGAATTTGTGGAAATTTAGATATTTATCTCGATCAAGGGTATACCGTCGCCGTGCTGGCCAATATGGATGGCGTGTGTATGCCCGTGTACGGGTTCATCAGAGGAACATTGTCGAGATAGATGACGGCATACGCCCACTCGCGCTGATGGATTGACTGCTTCGGGCACTTGACCGTTGATTCTCAATAAAAACAATTCAGACGAAATGAGGCGAAACCTCAGAAAGGAATAGTACAAATGAAGATCGCATTGTTCTACTATGACGGATTTGCAGAATTTGAAATCGTGCTTGCCGGCTTGCTTTTTCATCGTGAGCACGACATCATTTCTATTGCGCTTGAGAATAGAGAATACAAAAGCGAAGAATGTCAAAGATTCTGCGTTGACAAGGTCCTTCGCGATGTTGACGTGGATTCAATAGATTTACTCGTCATTCCTGGGGGAGACCCAGCCCCATTAGTTGGGAACCAAGAATTGAAGAGCTTTGTAGACAAATTGGTTTCCAGGAATAAAAAGGTAGGCGGGATCTGTGGAGGCTCCGGCTTGCTGGCCGGTCTGGGGATGCTGGAGGGGAAAAGATGCACAGGCGGCGCTTCGGGCGTCAAGCCGGGCGACGCTGAATACAAGTATTACTCGGGAGCAATGTTATCTGACGAGTACGTTGTCGTGGATGGAAATATCATCACAGCCCAGGGACAAGCATACGCCGAGTTTGCAGTTGAACTTGCGCGTCAAATGGGTGTGGTCAAAAACGATCAGGAGTATGATGAATGTCTAAGATGGTGTAAGAATATCCGATAAGGTGCAAGGGGGAAAAACGTGTTTCTGCCCAAAGATGTCAATGATCTGTATAACAAATTTGCGGACCAAGTCTATGCGGCCAATGTTCTGGATAAAAAGACGAAGGAATTGATTGCCTTGTCGTGTTCAGTGATGGCAGACTGCGTACCATGTATCAATTCTCATTACAAGGAAGCCGTCAAAGTGGGTGCGACGAGAGGCGAAATTGCGGAAGCCCTGGCGATTAGCATGTCAGTCAGTGCTGGCAGCAAAAGAGCGAAATACACTCAAGTCATCAATGAGTTGGAACATGATAAAGCGGGGGCTGCGTAAACAAGTCATTCTGCTTTGCTGTGCCACGTTGGAGCAAATTCCATCTGCATATAGCATGGGTCAATCCTTGGATGATCTCAAATTCTTGCGGCTTTTGGAGGCGCAAGGCTGTCCAACCAGCGGATGCTGCTGACGCCCCTACGCGCCGAGTTCAAGGACTAGCTTCGCGCGGTCACCGTCGTTCGGGGTAACGGCATCCTTCGTCGTAGCCGGGCGGCTGATGTGCGACGCAGTGCAATCTGCCCAGGAGTTCAAACATGAAGAGTTCTCAATGGAACAAGTCACGTTTCATCGTTGGCCTGATCCTCGTGGCTATAGCAGTTCTGATGTTTCTGTTTGCCAAAGGAACCTACTCGACTGCCGGTGCGGTTGGGCTTGGCGTGCTCGGTCTGGTGAGCATTGCGATTTCGAGAAAGAGTTAGGCGGGCCAAGAGGATGTGACGATCGGATAATTGTTGGGTTCCGCTAAAGGGATAGCAACTATGCGCATCTTGCTGGCGGATGACCAAACCCACATTCGGTTCGCGCTGCGCGCACTGTTGAGCCAGCAGCCTGAACTGGAAATCGTGGGCGAGGCGGTTGAGGCGCAAGGCGTGCTGGCTCAAGCCGAGGCGACCCATCCCGATCTCGTGCTGCTCGCCTGGGAATTGCCGGGTCTTGCGGCGCATGACCTGCCGCGCGCGCTGCGGAGAGTTTGCCCGCGCGCCGTCATCATCGTTCTCCGCAGCCGACCCGAAGAACGCGGCGACGTTCTGCAAGCGAGCGACGATGCCTTTGTCAGCAAGATTGACCCGCCCGCGCGGTTGCTGGCGGCCATCCATCAGGCCGCGGTATAGACTTTTTGATACGAGGAGATTATTCAATGCTTCAAGAACTGAAACCGAACGAGTTTGAGCGAGTGCGCCCTCTGTTTGAGGGCTTTGACTATAGCCTGTCCATCCGGGCTGCGCTAGAAGGCAACAACCCAGGCCGGATCTTTGTGGACGACGTGGAACGGCCCCGCACAGCGTTTGCGCTCACCGTCGAAGGGTATCTGCTCGCAGGCGAGCATGACAATCCTGCGACCAACGAGGCGCTCCGCCGTTTTCTGAAGGAACAGATTTTCACCGGCCAGGTGTTTGTGAACGGCAATGAATCCTTGTCCCTGGCGGTTCACCCCTCGGCGTGGGAGACCAAACTGACCGAGTTGATCCCCACGCACGAGATTGAAAAGCTGGAGCGTTATCACTATCTGTGCCGTGCGGTCAAGTTTGACTGGCGCAATCATCTGCCGGAGGGGTACACGCTGCATCGGGTTGACGCGACGTTGATGAATGACCCGCAGGTGGTCTGGCCCGATCCAGTGCGCGAGTTTTTCAACCCTGCCGAGATGTGGGGGGCGCTGGAAAACTTTTGGGCCAAAGGCGTCAGCTTTTGCATTCTCCACGAACAGCAGGTGGTCGCGTGGTGTACGTGCGACTGCGTCGCCGGCAGCCAGATTGACGTGGGCATCGTTACGCGCCCCGGCTATCGGCGGCGCGGGTTGGCTGCGATAGCGGTTGCTGCGACGGTCGAGTATTGTTTGAGCCATGGATTCAGCGCGGTGGGCTGGCATTGCAACGCGCAAAACACCGGCTCGTGGAAGACCGCCGAGAAAGTGGGATTCGAGCGCAATCGTGAGTATGCTTACTATTACTATATGTACGACCCGATTGACCACCTGGCCGAGTTGGGCTGGTATCACTATCGGCGCAGAGAATACGCCAAGACCGTGTATTATTATGAGCAGGTCTTTGCTCGCCGGGACAAGAATCCGGACTATTACTATCACCTGACGGCATCGGCCTATGCCTTGTTGGGGAATAGAGACAAGTCGCTTCACTATCTTCGCGCCGCCGCCGAGCACGGGTGGGCAAATGTAGATTGGACAAAAGAGCAAGAAGAGTTTGAAATCTTGCGTGGCGCGCCCGAGTGGGAGGTGGCTCTGTCGCACATGGAACGCAATGCGGCGCAGGGCAGCGCCGGGTGACAGTTGGACAGTTGAAAACGAAAAAGGAAAAAACAAATGACCGACCTCGGTGAAATTATCGTAACCCAAATCAACGCCGCCACATACAGGTTATATGTGAGCGATTACGTTTATATGTATGCCTTCAGGGGGCCACAGGGGACGCTGTTGATTGACACAGGCTGTGGGATCAATGAAACAAAGCTAAAACAAACGCTGACTGAATTGAATTGCAGCGACGTAAGATACATTGTCAATACCCACTCGAATGCCGATCACGTCGAGGGCAATCATTTCTTTGCGGGCGCGGTGATTATGGCGCACGAGAAATGTCGCGAGAACCTCCGGCTGAATCAAGAATTCCCCGCCGCGGGCCTCCCGAACCTGACCTTGAATGATTCGATCACCCTGTATTTTAATTCCGAAGAGATCCGGGTGACCGCTTTCCCCGGCGGCCATACGAATGAAGACGTGATCGCGCACTTTGTCAAGGCCAACCTGGTTTTCTTGGGCGACATCATCATCCCCGATACGTTCCCCCTCATTTGGATTGACCGTTACGAAGGCGTCGGCGTCGAACAATTAACCGGCAACCTCCAGAAAATCATGCGAATGCTTCCGGATGACATCCGGATCATTTCGTCGCATGGACGCGATTATACCAAAGACGAGTTGAAGGAATATTATTCGACCCTCGCCCAGACCATTGACATTATAAGAAGCGCCGCCGGGAAAGGCAAAAGTCTGGAAGAAATCCAGAAGGAGGATTTATTGAAGGCGTACCGCGCCTATGACAGCCAGCGTTTTTCATTTATCAACGCCGATTTCTGGGCTGAGGTTATTTACAAGGATGCCGCCCGGCAGGCGTCTGATGTGAAATGACGGCCCCCTCCCTCTCCCAAACTTGGAGGGGGCCAGAAGCGCACATTTTTGTTCACACGACTATAAAGGAGATGCTTATGGAAAACACAAATGATGCAGCAAGAATTGTTCTTGAAACGATGCGCGCGAGGCGCTCGATCAGAGATTTTGTATTGGAATCCATACCGCCAGGAATCCTCGCAAGCATCGCTTCGGCTGGATCGCTTGCGCCGAGCGCGGGCAATGGTCAACCTTGCCGATTTCTAGTCGTTGACGACCAGAGTATGATACACGCGCTCCTTAAAAGCTCGGCAGAAGCCATGTTTGAGGGGAAAAATGACCAAGATGCCAAGCGACGCTTTTTGGCATGGAGCAGTCAGTACGAAAATGCAAGCGCCGTAATACTAGTCCTCGAAGATACCGAATCACCACACCCAGAGTACATGGCGCACGATTGCCCACTCGCGGCGGCTAACATTATGCTCCTTGCCACAGCGATGGGTTACGGATCCACGTATCTTACAGACAGTATTTGTCCAGAGGGAATACGTCGCGCTCTCAAAATACCGGAGCACTATACGCCATACTGCGCTATTGCTATTGGCGTTCCGGCAAAAACGCCCGAACAACCTCAGAAAAGGTTATTGACGGATATTGTGTGGCGCAATGATATTGGGGCGCCATTTTGAGCAGAGCCTGACTTTGTGAGCCAGGCTCTCACAATGTCTGCGATTGCTCCGTAAGCCGAGCCGCCCGGAGGGCGGCGAGGAATCTTCATCACGCAGAACCGAGATTCCGAGCGGCGCTGCGCCGTTCGGAATGACATCGTAGCAAAAGTGTCTGGTAGTGAGAAATATCGAGAGGCGTCATAAACCTTGAATCCACCTGAAAATTCACCCTATATGGAGGTAACCTATGTCCGTTGAGAATGCCTTGAAGGAACGTTTGTCTCGCATTGCGCAAAATGACTATCACGTGTCAGACGAGACAGAAGTGTGGCCCCTGGCAGTACAGATGATGCACTTCCTGGGTTCAACCGACCCTGAATTGCGAGATATACTCATCTACAGCACACTGGACCGATGGACAGAGTTATACTTTGATTCGCAACGACTTGGCATGTTGCTGAACACTGTCCTGGATGATGAGCATCTTTTCCATGGCCTGGGCGAGCAGGAGACCGATTCAGTATTCATGCGCTCGTTCTCGAGCCTGACAATCGCTTCCTGTGTGGCTCGACATCGAACGCACCCCTTCCTGACTGCTCAAGCCGTTGACGAGACGCATTGCAGGATGCTATCCTATCTTGCGCGAGAACGAGATATCCGAGGCCTCGTTGCAGATAAAGGATGGGCTCATGCGATAGCTCATGCTGCTGATGCGCTAGCCGAATTAGCCTTGTGTCCAGAACTTGCGGCGGGGAGCTTGTTGGACATGCTCCGGGTCATTCGTGAGACAGTCGTGAGCGCTGCAGTCGTTTTCGCTGACGAAGAGGATGAGCGCCTGGTCAGTCCCGTCCTCGGCATCGTCGGGCGTGAGGTTCTGACCCAGGCAGATATAGCAGAATGGCTCACTGGCTTTGCGTCGTTTGAACTGCCTCCCACCTGGCCAGAATGGGTTCGAAAAAAGACCAATATCAAGCACTTTATGCGCAGTCTCTATTTTCGGTCACTTTATCGGGGAGTAGTCGAGTTGTTCGAGCCTGCCCTCAGTCAGACTTTGGAGGATATTAGCAATCGTAAAATCCCCTCGACGTATTTCTAGTTGTGTGTGTAACAATGAACTGCGGAGAGCTTGTCAATTCACCGCGCAATCGCAGGCGGTGATTCGCCAGGCTGGTAAGAGTATCCGTTACGGATCGGGAGGAAATCAGATGAAGCAATCTTTCAAGACCCTTGCGCTGGTGCTACTTTCGGTGAGTGTGTTGCTGGCAGGTTGCAACGCCGGGCAACCAACCAGTGCGCCTGTGGCCACACCCCTGACGGCTGTCCTGGGGACGCCGGTTGCTCTCGCCGTTACGGCCCCCCTGGCCCCCATGGCGACGGCGACGGTCGCGCCGGTTGTTTCCACCGCGACAGTTCAGCCAGTCTCCACGGCGATGGCAACGGTCGCGCCGGTTCAAACGCAGGCCGCGAGCACGCCGATACCCAGCTCATCCGACTCTGTGGATGAAATCATTGCCGGCCTGCGGGGGTTGGATATAGACGCCTTTTTCCAAGTGTCTTATCGCCAATTGCTCTTGCGCGACCCGGAAAAGATCACCGAGATGGGTCTGGCGAAACAGTTGGGCATCCGCCAGGATCAACTCGCGGATCTGTCCGATGCGTACCTGCGCGACACGCAAAAGCTCGAATCCGCTATCCTGGCGCAGTTGCAAGCGTACGAACGGGGCAAGCTCTCGCCCGCGCAACAACTCTCTGCCGACGTTTATGCGTGGTATCTGCAAGACCGAGTGCGCGGTCACGCGTTCATGTACGCCGATTACGTGCTCAACCCCGTCATCATCAGTTACCACACCGAATTGACGTTGCTCTTTACCGACCTGCATCCCGTCCGCGACGTTCAAGAGGCGCGCGATTACGTGTCGCGCCTGTCGCAGGTGAAACGGCAGGCCGATCAGGTCATAGATGGCCTCAAGCGCCGTCAAGCGGCCGGCGTGGTTCTCCCCCAGTTCTATTTCCAGATTGTCCTGGGCGAGTTGCGCGACATTGTGGATGCCAGCCCGCGCGACACGCCGTTCTATGACGTTTTTCAGGACAAGGTCAGCGCGCTACAAGACACGAGTGAGGCGGACAAGGCCAGCCTGTTAAAAGACGCCGAAAAAGCGATCGAGACATCGGTGCAGCCGGCTTTCCGCGCGTTGAGCAAGATTCTGGAACAGCAGGAGAAAATCGCGACGAACGATGCGGGCGTGTGGAAATTCCCGAACGGCGCGCAATATTATGCGTACGCGCTGCGCCATCAGACGACGACCGAGATGACGGCCGATCAAATCCACGCCCTCGGGTTGAGCGAGGTGGCGCGTCTCCAGGCTGAGATACGCGCCGCGGCCAAGGCATTGGGTTACCCGGAAAACGAGAGCATCCCGCAGTTGATCGGACGCGCCGCGCAAGCCAGCGGCACATTGCAGGGCCAAGAGATCGTCAAGAGGTACGAGGCGATCATTCAAGCAGCCGAGCGGGACATTGCGCCCGTGTTCGACCTGCGCCCCAAAGCCAAGGTGATCGTCATCGGCGGGCCGACCGGCGGCTATTACATCGGCGCGGCGATGGACGGTTCGCGCCCCGGCGCGTTTTACGCCGCGGCCCAAGGGATGCAGTACAAGTTCAACATGCCGTCGCTGGCGTATCACGAGTCAGTGCCCGGGCATCACACCCAGGTGGCGATCGCGCAAGAGTTGAGCCTGCCGCTCTTTCGGAACGACATGGGCTTTACGGGCTACGTCGAAGGCTGGGCGTTGTACGCGGAGCGGCTTGCGTGGGAATTGGATTTCTACAAAAACAACCCGTACGGTAACATCGGGCGTCTGCAATATGAATTGATGCGCGCTACGCGCCTCGTCGTGGACACAGGCCTCAACGCGAAAAAGTGGTCATACAATCAAGCGATCAGCTATTTCGTCGAACAGGCCGGCCTGCCGCGCGGCTCGGCCGAGGCTGAAGTGGCTCGCTATATCTGTTGGCCCGGGCAGGCGACGGCGTATAAAATCGGAATGATCAAGATTCTAGAGTTGCGCCAAAAGGCTAAAGACAAGCTGGGCGACCGATTCGATCTCAAGGAGTTTCACAGCGTCGTGCTGGGCAATGGCAGCTTGCCGCTCGAAATTTTGGAGCGCGTGGCCGACGATTACATCGCACGCAAACTCAAATGAGAGCGCGCTGCATAATGGGATCCAATGCTTCGAGCAGGGCGCAGCGATCTGGCCAGCCCCTCCGTGACGATCCCCTCCGCGTCGCCGCCCAACGGAATGAGTGACACGACATCCCCTGACTGTCCCGCAATCTCGGCCTCATCGCGCGCGACAAACATCTCTTGCCGGTCATCTGCAATTCGCGTCGAAATGTCTTGCAATTCTGGCAAGAGTAGCAGCAAGATGTTCGCCAACTCCTGATCGAGCCGTCCGCCTAACGCGCCGAGGATGACTATTTCCGTGGCGACTTCTTGAACCGCCAGCTTGAGCGCCAACTCCAAATCCGTCCAATCTTTGGCTGCCGGATAGACGACCAAGCGGCATCCCGTCGCTTTCAACCGCGCCAGTGCGGCCTCGTCGAGCGAGTCCAGATCGCCCACCACCACATCCGGCGTGAGGCCCAACGCCAGCGCGATGCGCGCGCCACCGTCGGCGCAGATGAGCCGGACGTGAGTCGAATCGTCGTCCGGCTGCAGCCAGTGGCGTACCGTCGCCTCATCCGGCGGGAGGCCGTTGGCAATGATGACTGTCCTGGAACCGGCGATCCAAAATCCAAAATTCGAAATCCTAATACGCATTTCGGTCGTTGAATACCTGGAGTACTGTGCGGATTATGATTTTGATATCGAGGAGCAGCGACCAGTTTTCGATATACCACAGGTCGTACTTGGTCCGCTCGGTGATCGAAGTATCGCCGCGCAAGCCGTTGATCTGCGCCCAGCCCGTGAGGCCGGCCTTTTCGCGGTGGCGGTCCATATAGCGGGGGATATTCTGCCGGAATTGTTGGACAAACGCGGGGCGCTCCGGTCGAGGGCCGACCAGGCTCATGTCGCCAATCAGGACATTGATAAACTGCGGAAGCTCGTCAATAGACAACTTGCGAATCAAGCTGCCCACCCGCGTGCGGCGCGCATCGCCGGGCTTGGCCCAGACCGGCCCCGTCTCACTTTCGGCGTCCTTTCGCATCGAACGGAACTTTAGCATCGGGAACGGATGCGCGTCCAACCCCATCCGCTCCTGCACGTAAAACACGGGGCCGGGCGAGTCCAGCTTGATCAGGATCGCCAACGCCAGCAGGAAGGGGGATATGAGCACCAACAGCATGGCGCTGCCGACGACGTCCATCGCGCGCTTGAACGAGAGCTTCCAGCCGCGCAGCGCCACATCGCGCACCGAAAGCAGCGGCAGGCCGCCCAGATCGTCAATGCCCACTTGGCCGGCGATGAATTGGAACACGTCGGGAAAAACCTTGACGCTGATATTGCTGCGGTCACACAACGCAATGATGCCGAGCGTTTCCTGGTGGCTGGCTTCCGGCAAGGCGATGATGACTTCGTTGATGACGCGCTCGTCAATCAAGCGAGGCAAGTCATCCGTCAGGCCCAGCACGGGCACGCCCAAAATTTGGTCCGGGGGATGATCGCCGTTGCCGTTCTTTGCCACGACGCCGACCACCTCGTAGGCCAGCCAGGGCGACCACTGGATTTTTTGCAGGATCATTTGCGCCACATCGCCCGTGCCCACGATGAGGAGCCGATCACGCCCCCACCCTCTCGCGTGCGCGTGGCTCTGGAGCCAGTGATAGACCATCCGTCCCGCCGTCACCAGCGCAATGGTCAACAGCCAGGCGTAAATGATCATCCCGCGCGAAAAGTCCAAGTCCAAGATGCTGTTCTTGAACGACAACGCCGAGATGGCGACGGCCATCATCGTGCCGATAGAGACCGCGCCAAAGATGGCGTAGAATTCGTCCACGCGCGATACGGCCCGACGTTGATGGTAGAGCCGGTAAAAGAAAAAAACGATCAGAATCGAAACCGTCTGGATCATCAACATGCCGGCGTAACCGCGCAGTGGCGCCATGTTTTGCGGCGGGTTGGGCCAGGGGATCTCCCGGCGAATATAGTAAGCCAGCACGAACGCCGCCATCGTCGTCAGCGCATCGCTGAGAACCAGCATGACGGCAAACACGGCTTTGTACTTGTCCCTTTTCATCGGACACCTTCCGGCGAAAGCGGCGCGGCGACTCGATCACGTTGCAACATTTCCCGCACCAGGGGCAAGCCGCCGCGCACGGCCATCGCTATGCAGATCAATGCGTCCAGCCATCGCGGCGTGATCGCCCGGTAATGCTTGCGGTAGAACAACCACATGGCGCGCTCAAACTCGTACTGGGCCTGGGGATTGTGGCGGTACGACGCACGCTTGACGTGCTGGACGACGACCGCCGGATTGTAGTAGACCTTCCAGCCGGCGGACTTGATGCGATAGGCCCAGTCCAGGTCTTCGCCGCCGAAAAAGAACGCCTCGTCGAGCAGACCCGCTTGCTCAATGGCCTGGGCGCGCACCAGCATAAACGCGCCATTGACGCTGTCCACTTCAGTCAGTTGATCCGGGTCGAGGTAAGTGAGGTTGTAGCGGCCAAAGCGCGCACTCTGGGGGAACAATTTGCTCAGACCGAACAGTTTGTAAAATGACGCTTGGGGGGTGGGAAAGCCACGGCGACAAGCCAGGTCCAATGTCCCGTCGAGTCGAACAAGTTTGGGGCCAGCCGCGCCCGCCTCCGGATGGGCCTCCATGAAGGTGACCATCTGTGCCATCACGTCCGGCGGGACGACGGTATCGGAATTGAGCAATAGCGCGTAACGCGGAATGGGGAGAGCAGAGTGTGGAGCGCCAAAGCTCCAGGTCGCCAGCCCCAGGTTGTTGGCATAGGCAAAACCGCCGTTGCGCAAGCTGCGGATGACGTGCGCCTGGGGGAACTCGCGCTCGACCATCTCCGGGCTGCCGTCGGTCGAAGCGTTATCCACCACGCAAACCTTCAAGTCTATGCCACGGTTAGCGTAAACACTGGTCAGGCAATCGTGCAGCAAATCGCGCGTGTTCCAATTGACGATGACGATAGCGAGATCGGGGGTGTTCATAGCGACGCCATTCTACCTTATTCATCCCAGAGCGTCAACTAGTTTGACGCTCCCTACCCCGTGTGCTATACTGAAATCGCCGAAAGAGAGGTGTGATATGCCGTCGCCTTTTCCTGGGATGGATCCTTACCTGGAACACCCAGATTTGTGGGTGGGTTTGCACAACCAGTTGATTGTGGCAATCGCTCAATCGCTCAACGCCCAGTTGCGCCCACGCTATTGGGTTTCGGTCGAGGGAAGGACCTACGTCACCACACCGGACGCGACAGATTTTTTAGGCCGCCCCGATGCGATGGTATTGCCCAAGCCTCTGCACGAACCATCGCCCGCGTACGACAGCGCAATCGCCATCCAGCCGCGTGTGGTCGAACTGCCCATGCCGGATGAGATCACCGAGACTTTTTTGCGCGTGCGCCAGTTGCCCAGCCGTGAAATCGTCACCGTCATCGAAGTGCTCTCGCCTACGAACAAACGCCACGGCGAAGGGCGCAGAATGTACGAGGAAAAGCGTGAGCAGACGCTGCGCTCTCGCACACACCTGGTGGAAATTGACCTGCTGCGTGCCGGACAGCCGATGCTGTTTCGAGGCAACGGGCACGACAGCCACTATCGCATCCTCATCAGCCGCGCCCATCGCCGCCCGCGTGCCGAATTGTACGCCTTTAGCGTGCGCGACCCGATTCCGGCTTTCCGGCTGCCGCTACTGCCCGGCGATGCGGAACCACTGCTCGACCTCGGCGCGTTGGCGCATAGAGTGTACGACCAAGGCGGCTTTGATTTGGAGATTAACTACCAGGACGCGCCTGTGCCGCCATTGGAAGGCGAGGACGCTGCCTGGGCAGATCAACTCTTGCGCGAACGGGGGCTTCGCAGCGCATCGCGCATCGCCTGACGATCATCCCAGGGATACTCGGTCGTGCCGAAGCATAAAGACTGCTCGTGGCCTTTGCCGCAGGACATGACCACATCACCGGGCCGCGCCAGTTTGACGGCAAAGCGGATCGCCTCGGCCCGATCGCCGATGCGCCAAAAATCTACTCCCTCGCGCCGGCCTTTTGCGGTCACTCCCTCGGCAATCGCGGCCAGGATGTCGTCGAGCGATTCGGTGCGCGGGTCTTCGGCGGTGATGACGATTTTGTCGGCCAGCCGGCCTGCCACATGCCCCATCAGCCCGCGCTTTTCCACGTCGCGCAGGCCCGCCGAGCCGAACACGACGATGACTTGGCCGTGGGTCATTTGCCGCGCTGCCCGCAACACCTTTTCCAACGCGTTGGGTGTGTGCGCAAAATCCACAATCGCCATGAAAGCCTGTCCCTCGTCAATCCGCTCCCAGCGCCCCGGCACAGCCCGCAAGGCTGCCACGCCGCGTTGAATCGCCTCGACCGGCAGTCGCAGCGCCAACCCCACGCTGACCGCCGCCAGGACGTTGTACACGTTGTGCTCGCCGACGAGTCGCGTCTCTAGCGGGATGCGCCCGGCCGGCGTCACCGCCACAAAGCGCGTCACGTCCGGCTTGTAGGCCACCTCCAGCGTGCTGACAAGCGCGCAGGTCGTCATGCCATAACTCAGTTCCACATCGGCGCGAATCTCACGTAGAAACTCGTAAGAGGGATCGTCGGCGTTGAGCACAGTCACTTTAGGAATGTCCTTGCGCGTCGAGATTGCCACCATCTCGAACAGCCGCGCCTTGGCCGCGCGGTACGCCTCGAACGAGCCATGCTGGTCAAGGTGCTCGTGTGTGATGTTGGTGACCACGCCGATGTCAAACTCGCAGGCGTCCACGCGATGCTGCGCCAGGCCATGCGATGTGGCTTCCAAAACGCAGTGCGTCTGCCCGGCCTCGACCATCCGGGCGAGGTGCTGTTGCACCTCGGACGCGTCGGGCGTGGTGGTGTGCAGGCCCGTGTCAAACGCTTGCCCGCCGATGACGGCATTGACCGTGCTGATCATCCCGGCATTAATGCCTGCCGCAGTGAGGAGGCTGTGAATGAGGTTGACCGTCGTTGTCTTGCCGTCGGTGCCGGTGACGCCGATCATCACCAGCTTGCGCGCCGGAAAACCATGCCAGCACGCGCAGAGGTGCGCCAGCGCCTCGCGCGCATCAGGGACTTGCACGTAGGTCAAGTTGCCAACTTGACCTACGGCAACTTGACTTACAACCGCTGCCACGCCCCGGCGCACCGCATCGGGGATGAAGCGGCGCCCATCCACCGCCACGCCGGGATAAGCCACAAACAACGCGCCAGGCGTGACCTGGCGCGAGTCGCTCGTAATATGCGTGATTTCAGGGTCGCCGCCGCTCCGGCTTTCCACGCGCGGCAGAGCCTCGACAAGCTCAGCAAGTTTCACTAGAACAAACCTCGCAGTGAGAAACCGACGTGCGTCCAATCCGTGCCGCCCAGGATCGAGCACGCGATCAAAAGGAACACCAGCAGCAGGAATACACCGCACCCGCAGCCGCTGCACGAACAGCCCTTGCCAAATCCGAAGCGATCCTGGAGCCAATCGAAAATCCAGGTGAGGAATGTCAGTTCAACGAGTCCTGTCAGGCAACCGGGTCGGTCTCTCATGCAAGTCTCCTTTCGTCAAAACGAACGATTAGAGATGGGTGTGGTCTCGTGCATAATTTCGTGTTGCGTACTCCGTAATCGGTCACGCAATACGAAACACGCAGCACGACACAAATTATAGCCCCACAAATCAAAACGTCAAGAACGGCGCGAACGCCGCCTTGACGCTTGATTCATTGACCGTCAACCTCCGCCGGGAAACGGGCCTGGCCGCTCGCGCTTTTAGCTCAAGCTGGCGTGCAGCGCCTCCAACTGTCCGGCGACGGAGCCATCCACCACTTTGTCGCCCACGCGCACGCGCAAGCCACCCAGCAGCTTGGGGTCCACCCGGAAGTTGGCCTGAGTCAGAGTTAACTCGCGCTTGACGCGCGCCTGCTCGTCGGGCGTGAGCGGCACGGCGCTGACGACTTCAGCTTCGCCGGTCACGCCTGCCAAACCACTGCGCACTTCGGCGGGCACCTTGGCGAAAAAGTCGGCGATGAGCGATTCCTGGCGTTGGCGGTCGAGTGATTCGCCGATGAGCTTGCTGGAAGCCGCAATCGCCAATGCGGCGATTTGCCCGCGCAACTCGCTCAGCATCTTGTCGCGTTCGGCGCTCAAGCCGCCGAGCGCATCCGCCTTGATCTTGACGGCTTCGGCCTGCGCGTCGGCCCTGATCTTGGCGGCAGCCTGCTCGGCCTGCTGGTTGGCCTCGGCGCGCAGCTTTTGCGCTTCGACGCGCGCCGCATCCAGAACGCTTTGCCGCTCGGCTTCGGCGTTGGCGCGGGCCGTCCCGGCAGCGAGAGCGTCTTCCAGGCCCCTTTCGATCTTGGCCCGCCGCTCATCCAACATCTTGGTGATGGGACCGTAGAGCAACGCGCGCAGCAACAGCGCCAGCACGGCAAAGTTCAAAATCTGCGCCAGCAAAAAGACAGGATTGATCCCGATCTTATTCAGGATGTCCAAGCGTCACCTCCCATGAATCGCGCTTAGGCCACGAACTTTAATAGCAACGCCATCACCAGGGCATAAATGGCAATAGCTTCCGTAAAGGCGATGCCCAGGATCATGTTCACCTGGATCATGCCAGACGCTTCGGGGTTGCGCCCCATGGCCTGGAGTGCGCCGTTCGCCACAAGCCCGATGCCGATGCCGGGTCCGATGGCGCCCAACCCAATCGCCAAACCAGCTGCCAATTGCCTCATACTATCTGGATCCATGAGTTCCTCCTCTGATTATTGGACTTTTAATCCTTTGGGCTCGCGTCCATTCGCGAGATTCGCTGAGAAAGTATTACGCCGCGTGCTCTTCGCCGCCGTGTCCGGCAGTGGCAATCGCGATGAACACGAACGTCAACATCATAAACACCACCGCCTGAATCACGCCGGTGAATACTTCCAGCCCATAAAAGACCAGCGTTCCAAAGACCAGGAATGGAATCAGGAACGCCGCCATCACAAAGAGCAGAACTTGGCCGGCAAAAATGTTGCCGAACAAACGGAAGGTAAAAGAGATGACCTTGGCAAACTCGCTGATGAGCTCCAACACGCCTACGACGAGATCAATCACACCCATCGGCTTGCCCTGGCCCAGACTCCGGGTAGACAGGAACTTGCCCAGATATTGAATGCCCAACGCCCGGAAGCCGTAATACTGCGTCATGACCACCGAAATGAGCGCGAGAGCCAGGGTCACATTGAGGTCGGTCGTGGCAGCACGAACAAAGGGGACGAGTTCCCAGCCGTTATACGCCGGCTCGGCCGCATGCCCCTCGCTTTCAGCGGTGGGAGCAGCCGGTGGCGCTTCGTTCTTGACTTCAGGAAGGGATAGCAATGCGCCGTTTCGGCTGTAGGCGACGACCGGCTCACGAGGATGCTCCAAAAGACCAATGCTGTCCACGCCAGGGAACAGTTCTAGCCAGTTGGCAAAGAGGACAAAGAAAAAGATCGTGGCGCCCAGCCAAAAGACCGACTTGGTGCGCTTGCCCAGGATGCCTTCGGCGATGCCGTAAAGGATCTCGATAAGCCATTCGAACAAGTTTTGCAGCCCGCGTGGGACAAGGGCATCTTGGCTGCCGGCGCGAATCTTGGCCGTCGCCGCCAGCGCCAGCGCCACCAGCAAAACGTCCACGATGATGGTCTCGATCATCGTGTTGGTGAGGCCCACATCGAATACGCCCACCTTGCCCCACCGCACAACAAATTCAGCGGGGAGCTTGATGGTGGGCAGGATCGGATCGATCCCGATGCTGTGCAACCAGCCAGAGTTGCCTCCGTTCAACGCCCCTAGGAACCCGGAGCTAAGGGAGCACAGCACAACCATCAACACCAACATGGACAATGCGATGAGACAACCTTTTCCTGACACTAGGCTCCGCCCTCCTTTCCCTGTTCTTTCTTGATCTCTTCTTGAAACTGGGCCGCCGTTGAAAGCGCCACACGCACCAGACTGTACATACTGACCGGGACGCTCAACAGCACAAATATGATGGTAAACAGCGGGCGGGTATCAAACCGGCTGTCCACCCACAAGCCGCCCAACAGCGCGCCTACGACGATGACCACGGTCACACAGCCGACCTGGGACATCATCGCGGCCAGCGCCAGGTTCTTGGCAATCCCTTCAGGACGATTTGCACTCATAGTTCGTCAGTCAGATAGTGCGATAGTTTGATAGTCGGGCCGTAAAACCGGGCAACTATCGCACTATCGTACTATGACACTATTGCACTAAAATCCCGCCGCAGCCTTGGCCGCCAGCGTGTACCAGGGCGTGGCGAACACACCCAGGATCAGAATGCCGGCCACCGCCACCCACAGGCCAAAGTTGAGCGCCGGCGCCACCTGCATCGGCTGCTCGTCGCCTTCGCTGCGATCCACAAAGACATACTTGACAACCATCAAATAATAGTACAACGCCACGATGCTGTTCAGCACGCCGATGACGACGAGCCACGTCAGCCGCTGTCCCATCGCCGCCGCAAAGACATACAACTTGGCAAAGAACCCGGCCAGCGGCGGGATGCCGCCCAGGGAAAGCATGGCCGCCAGCAACGCCAACGCCAGCCCCAGCGAGCGGCGGCTCAACCCCGCCAAGCCGGAAATCTCTTCCGTGCCTAACGCGTTCGTCACCGCGATGACGACGGCAAAGGCGGCAATGTTCGTCAGCACGTACACGCCCAGATAGAACAAGACCGACGCGGGGCCGCTGGGCGTGACCTGGGGGTTGGAGACGGCGACGACGCCGATGAGGACATAGCCCGCCTGCGCGATGGACGAATAGGCCAACATGCGCTTGATGTTGTGCTGGACCAGCGCGAGCACGTTGCCCAACGTCATCGTCACGACGGAAAGCGCCGAAAGCAGCGCCACCCATTCGCCGCGCGCCATCGGGTAAACCATCATCAAAAAGCGCACCAGGACGGCAAAGCCAGCCGCCTTGCTCGCCACCGAGATGAAAGCGGTGATGGGCGTGGGCGCGCCTTCGTAGACATCCGGCGACCAAAAGTGGAACGGCACCGCCGAAATCTTGAACCCAAACCCCACCATCACCAAAAGCAACGGGGCCATCACCAGCCATCGGCTCGGCTCAACGCCAAGCTTGTTCATCGCGGCGGCCACCGCTTCATAGCCCGTCGCGCCCGTCAAGCCGTACAGCAAGCTAAAGCCATACAGCATGATCGTGCTGGTGAACGCGCCGAACAGGAAATACTTGACGCCGGATTCCGAGCTGCGCTTCGAGTGGCGCAAAAAGCCCGCCAACAGGTACAGCGTGATGCTGGTCGTCTCGATGGCGAGGTAGAGCATGATCAAGTCGTGCGCCGCCGCCATCAGGCTCATGCCCATCGTCGCAAAGATGATCAGCCCATAGTATTCGCCGTTCTGCTCGATCTCTTTGGTGTCCAACGAAATGAACGAGATCAACAGCGCGGCGGCAATGAACAACATGCGGAACAGCGCCACCCAGCCATCTACCAGGATCATCCCGCCAAAGACCGCGCCGGTCGCCGGCAAGAGCAGCGTCACAACCAGCACGATGATCAACCCGCCAATGGCGACGCGGCTCAACAAGCGTTTCCCCGCGCTCGACAGGAACAGGTCAAACCCCATCACCGCGAAAGCGAGAATGAGCAACAGGATTTCCGGCAGCACGGCCACCAGGCCGATATTGAGGGTCGAAGGATTCACCTACCCACCTCCCGCCACGCGCGCAAGCATCTGCACGAGGGGCGCTGTGCCCGTCGAGATCATGTTCATCAAAAGCTGCGGGAACACGCCCAGGCCGATGAGCACCACGGCCAGGATCGCCAGCGCGGTCTTGTCCAGCACCGTCACGTCGCCCACGCCGTGGAACTTGGCTTCTTGGAACTCGCCGAAAAAGACCTGCACGACGACGCGCAACACATACGCCGCCGTCAGGATGATGCCCAGCGCCGAGATTGCCGCGATGTACGGATACCATGCCGCCACGCCCGCCTGGCCGGCATTCCAGACGCCCATAAAGATTTGCAGCTCTGCCACAAAACCGGAAAGGCCCGGCATGCCCATACTCACCAGGCCGCCAATGATAAACGCAATGGCGACCCACGGCATCTTGCTCGCAAACCCGCCCAGGCTGGGGATGTCGCGCGTGTGCGCGCGGTCATAGACCATGCCAACCACGGCAAAGAACATGGCCGTCATGATGCCGTGGCTGAACATTTGCATCACCGCGCCGTTCAGCCCGGCGGCGTTCATCGTCGCAAAGCCCATCGTCACCAGCCCCATGTGGCTGACCGACGAAAAACCGATGACGTACTTGAAATCTTTTTGCACCATCGCAATCGCCGCGCCGTACACGACGTTGACGGTGACGAGGAAAATGACGAACGGCAAGAGTTGCCTCGCGGCGTGCGGCATCAGCTCGACGCCCATCCGCAGCGCGGCGAACGCGCCCAGCTTCATCAGCACGCCCGCGTGCAGCATCGAGACCGCCGTCGGCGCTGCCACGTGGCCGTCGGGCGACCAGTTGTGGAACGGCCAGATGCCCGCCAGCACGCCAAAACCAAGAAAGACCGGCAGGAACCACAGCGCCTCAAAGTTGACTTTGGCGCCCAGCGGCAAACTGACGTTGAACATGAACGCGCCGCTCTGCGCCGCGCGGGTCAACTCGTCCAGGTCGAACGTCCTCACCGGCGAAGCGAAATAGATCGCCAGCACGCCGACGAGCGCCACAATCGAGCCGACGAGCAGGTACAGCGTCAGCTTCATCGCCGCGTACTCTTTGCGCGTAGAGCCCCACGTGGCGATGAGGATGTACATCGGGAAAATCGCCATCTCGTAGAAAAAGAACAGCAAAAGGCCGTCGCGCGAGACGAACACGCCGAACACGCCCGACACCAGAATCAGCAGCAGCGCGTAAAACTCGCGCGGGCGGTCCTGGATGCCCCACGAGACCAGCGCCCCGGTGAACATGACCAGGCCCGTCAGCAACAGCATCGCCAGGCTGATGCCGTCGGCGGCGACGTGGTAAGAAATGCCCAACGCCGGCACCCACGGGAACTTTTCCGCGAACTGGTACTGCGGCCCGGCCTTGTCGTAGGCGATAAAGACATAGACCGACAGCGCCAGCGTGATGAACGCCGTAAACGCTGAAAACACCCGCACCTCGGCCTTGCGGTCGGCGGGCATCAAGAACAGGATCACCGCCGCAATCAGCGGAGTGAAAATGATGACACTCAGAAATGGAAATTGCATCGTCTTGCCTCGTTCGCTTATGGCTTATCGTGCATCGCTTACAGTCTCTACATCATGTTCTACTAATCTATGGCTTAGTCCATCTACAAACGATGAGTATTCCTGTTGAGAAACTTCCCATTGGCCCAAGATAGTTCGCTTGATGTTTGCCTGATTGTCTTGAAAAGTTTGCTTTACCGTCAACAAAATATCGCCCTTCTTGTTATCGCTATGTTGTTCGTAAATCTCTAACATTGGATGAGGTATTTCCTCTTCAGCAACCATCAATTTACTGGCTCCTTGAAGGTCATTTGCTTGTAGTAGAGCTAGCAATCTCTCTTTGCTCTCTAGCGTCACCGAACCAACTTGTTCGGGCAAGGGCTTATACCAATCATTCGCACTCCGATTAAATGGTCGCTGACTCACATCATAACCTATCCAGGCAATTGGTACTGTGATCAGGATGACTTCTAACAGCCAATACAACCAGGCCCAAGTGGATTTTAGCGTGAAACTGAATTCATGAATTGGCGTTGCATTAACCATCAAATAGTTTGTGTATTTGTCTCCTGCGCGTGCTCGCAACGCCAGATAACCAATCAAACCACCTGAGCCGGTTTCCTTTTTGAGAATATCCTCAAAAGCATTAGACGCTGTTTGGGCATCAACTTGATAAGTCTTCTGAGCATCGGTAACAAATCTATTGCGCAAAACCAGATACGGAATGCCATAGAACGTGCAAGCAATGATTACCCCTGTCACTAGTCCTAACAAAATGGAAATAACTGAATGTCGTATTTTGGCAAACTGTATCAGTTTGAAATAGGCAATCATCCCCGCACTGGCTATTACCAAAGGGAAGAGAACGATAAGATAGATAAAACTACTAACGAAATATGCCAAAGCTCCAATTAATATACCCAAAGTGATGGAGCCGGGTACCAACAGAAGCAATCCGAAAGGAGTAAGTTGGCTTTGAGCGGAATATGTTTTCATAGTTGAGTAATTCGATGTAGTGCGCGCGCCTAACACCCTGTTGGGGATTTTTGCGGAATCGCCACGTCAAGCTCGCTTCTTGCGTCTTGCCCCCCACCCTCCGCGCGTCTTGCGCTGGTCGCGCAGTTCACAGCGCCCTTCGCCCCAGCCTTACTCGATGCCCAGTTCTCGCCTGACCTGTTCCACCGAAACTCTGGGGTGGCTTTTATCTTCCTTTCGCCTGTCAGCCATCCGCTGAGCCAGTTTTTTGTTTCGGGCAGTAAGCCTGACTTCGGCCGCAAAGTCACTGCTGTTCCCAACATCAAAGCCTTCCCAATCTGCGATGGAAGCCAGTACAAAGCGTTCGCCGTCAGCCGATTCAAGAACCACGTTGCGGCGATGCGCTTGCTTGAGCAAGGCATTCAGAGTCCTGGCGCGCGTTGGCACAGTCACCGTTTTCATAGTTCCCTCTTCTCACCACGAATATACAACTCGTTGCCCAACTTGAAACCGACCGCCCGTACCTCTACAACATGTTCTTCGATACTGTAGAAAACCCGATATCTACCCACCCTCAATTCCCAGTCCGATATATCATTTGGCTCCAGGCATTTCCGGTTGAGCGTCTCTACGGTCGGTTCAAAGCGTAACTGATCCTCTATGCCATCCAAGACAATTTTCTGCTCGAATTTCCGCAAAACCTTGAGGTCCCGGCGGGCACTCTGCGTCAATTCGATCTCAAACATTGTTTTCTACTATCACAGGACTGCCGAGCTTACCGAGTTGCGAAAATCGCCGCGCCTCGTCCACTTTCCCTTCCTGCGTTGTTTGCCATAGACGTCGGTACTCGCCGTGCACACTTGCATCAAGCTTCTCGGAAAATTCAACCGGCAGTTCCAGTATCCGAATAAGGTCTTGCACATCTGCCAAGTCGCGCAGGCGATGCGACGCGCTCATCCCCGACGCCCCTACCCCCCAAACAACCGTCCAACCGTCGCGTTGATGACCTGCACGATCCACATCGGGTACACGCCGATTACGAGCATCAATATCATGAGCGGCGACAGCGCCACCGCCTCGCGAAAACTCATCTCCGGCAGTTTGGCCCAGCGCGGGTTCTGCGGCCCGAACAAGGTCTTGAGCAGCATCCACAAAATGTAACCGCCGGTCAAGAGCAGGCCGAACATCGAAATCGCCATGAACAGCGTAAAGATCGGCCACGCGCCTCGCACGACCATGAACTCGCCGACGAACCCGTTCAGCCCCGGCAGCCCCAGGCCCGCAAAGGCGCAAAACATCAGGATCGCCGCATAAACCGGCACGGCCACCGAGATGCCATTCAATTCGTTCAGGTCGCGCGTGTGCGTCCGTTCATAGACCACACCCACCAGCGCGAACAGCGCCGCCGAGCTGAGGCCGTGGTTGAACATTTGCAGCACCGCGCCGCTGGCCGCAATCTGCGCGTCATTTTTGAACGCGGGATTGCCCATCGCATAAGCCGCCGCCGCGATGCCCATCGCCACAAAGCCCATGTGGTTGACGGACGAATAGGCCACCAGTTTCTTGAAATCCGTCTGGCCCAGGGCCGCCAACGCGCCAAAGACAATCGCCAACATTCCCAGCAGCGCGAGCACCCACGCGAACTTGGCCGCCGCATCGGGGAACATGGGCAAAACCAGCCGCAGGTAACCATACGCGCCCAGCTTGAGCAGCACGCCCGCCAGTACCATCGAGCCGGCGGTGGGCGCTTCGGTGTGCGCATCGGGCAGCCACGTGTGAAACGGCCAAATGGGAATCTTGATCGCAAACGCCAGCGCAAAGGCAAAGAACGCAATCGAGCGCAAGAGCGGCAAGTTTTCCGGCCTGACGAACTTGAGCGCATAGCCGGCCGAGAATGGCAACATTCCCGGCGTCGTCAGTGTGACGATGTCATACGTGCCGGTCGCCACCCAGATGCACTGGATCGTCAGGAGCATCCCCAGGCTGCCGGCCATGGTGTAGATAAAGAACTTGAACGAAGCATAGTCGCGGTTCTTGCCGCCCCATTGGTTGATGAGGAAATACATCGGCACCAGGCCGATCTCCCAGAACACAAAGAACACGATCAGGTCGAGCGCCACGAACACGCCCAACATTCCCGTTTCCAACATCAAGAACAAGATCAGGTACGCGCGCACGCGCTCGTTGATGCTGAACGAGATGAGCAGCTCTTCCACAATCTCCAGGAACGAGCGCCGCATGTCCTTGCCCGTGATCTTGGCCGTGCTCAAGTACTCTCACAGTTGACGCAAGATAATTCCAAGGCTACCCAGACCGCCTACACCCGCCGCCAATTATAGAGTATGCGACGGCAAACGCCAAACTACATTCCTTCTTGCCTTGCGCCCCCGCTTCCACTCGGGCAAGTTTTCGCCTTGCATCATCTGCCGCAAATCCAAGAGAGGCGTTTTGATTTTTCGGAGACAACTCGTGGGGTTCAAGTGGTCGGACGCGCAGCGCAAATCCGCCCGCCCCGACGGTGTGGCGCACGATACACAAGCGGCAAGTCGCCTTATCTCAATATCGCCCCGCGATTAGCCTGTTCCACCCCACGGCGATACAGATCGAGAAAACCGCCCGTCACCGCCGGGGGACGCGGCCGCCATTCGGCCAACCGCCGCGCAATTTCCTCGTCGGGCGCCCCGATCGTCAGGCGGCGGCCGGGAATATCAATCTCGATCAGATCGCCTTCGCGCACCGCCGCAATCGGCCCGCCGATAAAAGCCTCCGGGCAGACGTGACCGATACATGGCCCGCGCGTGGCCCCCGAATAACGCCCGTCGGTGATCATCGCCACCGACTCACCCAATCCCATGCCGATCAGCATGGCGGCGGGGATAGACAGCTCGCGCATGCCCGGCCCGCCGCGCGGGCCTTCGTTGCGGATCACCAAAACGTCACCGGGTTGAACCGCGCGCGCCATGAGCGAATCACGCACCTCCTCTTCCGATTCAAAGACGCGCGCCGGCCCAACGTGCCGCAGCATGGACGGGGCGACGGCGCTTTGCTTGACCACAGCGCCATCGGGCGCCAGGTTGCCGCGCAGCACGGCGATGCCGCCTTCAGGGGACAGCGGCGCGTCGAGGGGATGCAGCACGTCATCACGCAAGACACGCGCCTGCGCGGCGATCTGCCCGATCGTGCGGCCATCAACGCTCGGGGCGTCCAATGCCAACAGCGGCGAGAGGATGTTCAACACTGCCGACACGCCGCCTGCCGAATAAAGATCAACCACCGTGTACTTGCTGGCCGGCGCGAATTTGGCGATCAAGGGCGTCTGGCGACCGAGATGGTCGAACGTGTCGGGCGTGATGTCCAGCCCGACCTGGCTGGCAATCGCCGGAAGATGCAGCGTGGCGTTCGTTGATCCACCCACCGCCAGGCACACTCGCACCGCGTTTTCCAGGCTGGCCTGCGAGAGCATCTGGCCCGCTCGCACGCCCTCGCGCACCAGCTCGACTGCGCGCCGCCCGCTCGCGCGACACAACTCGCGGCGCGCCGGATCGAGCGCGGGCAAAGTGGCGCAGCCCGGCAGCGAAAGCCCCAGCGCCTCGACGACACAGTTCATCGTGTTGGCCGTGCCCATAAAGCTGCATGCGCCCGGTCCGCCGCAAGCCTTGCACTCAATGTCGTAAAATTCCTCTTCAGTAATCCGCCCGGCTTTGTAGCGGCCCATGGCTTCCTTGACATCGCTCAAGATGATTTGCCGGTCCCCGACATGACCGGGCAGCATCGGCCCGCCGGTCACAAAGATCGTCGGCAGATTGAGGCGCGCGGCCGCCATGAGCATCCCCGGCACGATCTTGTCGCACGA
Source organism: Anaerolineae bacterium (assembly GCA_041300525.1). Taxonomy (GTDB): domain Bacteria; phylum Chloroflexota; class Anaerolineae; order Fen-1058; family Fen-1058; genus JBGLNJ01. Next base: position 486,979 of record JBGLNJ010000001.1, read on the forward strand.
GCACAGCATCACCAGGCCGTCGAAACGATTCGCGCCGGCCATCAACTCGACCGAGGCTGCGATCACATCGCGCAGCGGGAGGATATAGTGCATGCCCCGACCCTGGGCAATGCCGTCGCACGGGGCGACCGTATTGAACTCGGCCGGAGCGCCGCCCGCCTCGCGCACGCCTTCCTTCACCCATTCCGCCAGCGTCCGCAGGTGAAAATGCCCCGGATCAACCTCGCTCCACGAATTGACGATCCCGATCAACGGCTTTTCAAAGTCGGCCTCCGCAAAGCCCATGGCCCGGTATAACGCGCGCGGGTAAGCGCCCGCCACTCCTTCGAATACGCCTCGGCCTTTCATCGAATGTCACCTCCCATTTTTGAGAGCAAAGCGCCGACCGCCAACCGCAGAAAAAGCCTCGGCGGCCAGCGTCGGCGGTCAGTTGGAGAACAGCCTTTGAACTCGTCAGGTCTTGAGATTGTTCTCGTGTTCTTGCGCCAGCTTTTTAAAGGCCCGGGCAACCTCGGCGACCGCTCGGCTGAGCTCGCGCCGAAGCCGAAATGCGCCCGGCCATGTCCGCATAAAAGCGGCGAGCGGTCTCTTCGATGGCGCGTGCCACCCCCGACCCGTTGGCTGTCCAGTCTACAGCATAATCTTCAGACCGCAAGCCCACCATCGGCTCCAGGATCATTTCCATCGCCCGCTGCCGCCTCACGATATTATCGGGCGCACGCTTGCTCGAACTCATCGCCGATTTATTGATAATACAGCCAACCTGTTGTACAATCATCAACGTACACGCGAGAAATAAGGGGAGATTCATTGGCAGAGATTCAATCGCTGGCTCGGGGCATCAGAATTCCAGAAATACTTGCGGCCGCTGAAGATGGCACCGACACAGCCAAACTCGCTGAGCAACTATGCGGCGCGAAGCGTGCCGCGCTATGATTATCGCGACAACCACATCATCTTTCACACAAGGAGGTTTATGGACAAGCTAAGAGTTGGGTTTATCGGCGCCGGGCGCATCTCGGATTTGCACGCCATTGAATACCTCTCCAACGAACGGGCCGAGATCGTGGCCGTGTGCGACGTGGATGCCAACATCGCCCAGACCAGGGGACGAGCCTGGCGGGTCCCCGACGAGCACATTTTTACAAACTACCATGACTTGCTCGCTTTGCCGGACGTTGACCTGGTCGAGATTCTTTTGCCGCATCACCTGCACTTTCAGGCGACCGTGGATGCAGCGGCAGCGGGCAAGCACATCTCTTTGCAAAAGCCGATGGCCCTCAGCGTGGCCGAGGCCGACCAAATGATCGCCGTCGCGCACAAGGCCGGCGTGATTTTCAAAGTCTTTGAGAATTTCATTTTTTACCCGCCGGTTCAGCGCGCCAAGGCGCTCATCGAAGCGGGCGAGATCGGCGATCCGCTCACGATTCGCATCAAGAGCAACTCGGGCACCAGCCCCAATACCTGGGACATCCCTAACGCCGCCTGGGCCTGGCGCTTCAATTCCGGCCAATGTGGCGGCGGGCCGCTCGTCTTTGACGATGGGCATCACAAGTTTTCGCTGGCCTGGTTCTTTATGGGGTTGGCCGAACAAGTGCACGCCTGGATCGGCGCGACCGACATCGGCCACGGCTTGTTACTGGACACGCCCGCCATCGTCTCCTGGAAGTTCCCCGGCAACCGCTATGGCTCACTGGAAGTCGTCAATTCCCCAGAGTTGGTTCTGGATACCCACCACTACGCCCAGGACGACCGGATCGAAATCACCGGAACCAAAGGCGTGCTCTGGATCACGCGCGGGCACGGCAAGATGATGGATGTACCGCCAGTCATTCTCTATCGGGATCGGCAAACCCTTACCTTTTCTGATATGCCCGTCGGCTGGGAGCACAGCTTTATCAATTCGACTCGGCATTTTATCAACGCCTACTTTAAGGGTGAGCCGCCCAGCTTGACGGCTGAACAGGGGCGCGAGATTCTGCGGTTTGCTTTGGCAGCCCAGGAATCGGCGCGTACAGGCCAAGCCGTTACGTTGTGAGCCGCGACAGATCGAAACATCACGTAAAGAGGATGACATGAGACTGACAGGCGCTGAGATCGTCGTCGAGATGCTCATTCGTGAGCAAATCCCCTATGCGATTGGCATCGGCGGCCATGGGAATCTGGGCCTGGTGGATGCCCTCCGCCGCAACCGAGACCGGATCCGCGTGATCATGCCGCGCCACGAGCAGGCGGCGGTACATATCGCCGACGGCTATTGCCGCGTCAAAGGCGAACCGTTGGCAGTGTTCACCTCGATCGGCGCGGGCGCTTCCAACACCGCCATCGGCCTGGCGACGGCCTACGTGGACTCGATCCCCCTACTCCTGTTGATCGGTGAGACGCACACCTATATGCGCGGCGTGGGCGTCTTGCAAGAGATCGAGCGCCAGCATTGGTCGGATATGCCGCGCATGTTGTACCCCTCGGTCAAGCGGGCCTGGCGCATTGACAGCGCCGGCCAACTGCCGCGCGCAATCGGCCAGGCGTTCAACGCGATGCGCACCGGGCGGCCCGGCCCTGCGCTGGTTGACCTGCCGATGAACGTGCAGGCCGATACGGTGGATTTGCCCGAGCTGCCCGAGCCTCGGTCGCGCCGTCCCCACGACCGGCCCGCCGGCGACCCGCAAGCCATTCGGCGCGCGGCAGAAGCGTTGATCGGCGCCAAGCGTCCGGTGATCGTGGCGGGCGGAGGCGTATCCCTCTCTGGCGCAGAAGCCGAGTTGCTCCAATTGGCCGAACACCTGGGCATTTGTGTGGTCAGCACCATGCAAGGCAAAGGGGTCTTTCCAGAGGATCATCTCCTGTATGCCTGGCACATGGGGGCCAACGCCACGACCTGCGGCAATCACATGACCGTCAACGCGGATGTGCTGCTGGCTGTGGGCGTGCGCTTTGCCGACAAGGCCGCTTGCTCTTATCGCCCTGGCGCTTCGTTCAGCATCCCCCCGACCCGGCTGATCCACGCGGACATCGATCCGTTCGAGATCGGCAAGAACTATTCGGTGGAAGTGGGCATTGTGGGTGATGCCAAAGCGGTCTTGGGCAGTCTGGCTGAAGCGGTCAAGGCTCTGACTCCGGTGCAGGATTGGAAGGACTCGGCGTACACGAGCGAAATCGCCGAGCAAGTGGCGCTCTGGTGGGAACACAACCGCGAGTTGCGCGAATCGGATCATGCGCCCGTCACGATGGGACGGGCGATTGCCGAGGTGCGCAAGGTCTTGCCGCCGGAGGGGATTGTGTTGACCTCGTCGGGGAATGTGCAAGCTCAAGTCTTTCAGGAAATGCCGTTCACCCGGTCGCACACCTATCTTGCGGCGGGCGGGTTCAGCACGATGGGGTGGTCTTTTCCGGCGGCGATGGGGGCCAAGCTCGCAGCGCCTAACGCGCCTGTCGTGGCGATGGTGGGCGATGGCGATTTTCTGATGACGTTTCAAGAGATCGCGACCGCCGTACAATACAACATCCCGGTCGTCGCCATAGTGCTCAACAACCAGGGCTGGCAGGCGATCCGCGACTTGCAGACCATCGCCTATGGCGAAGCCTCCGTTTACGCCACCATGTTCGAGCGCGACGGCCAGCCGCTCACCCCGCACATCGCCGACGCCGCTCGCGCTTTCGGCGCTCATGCAGTGCGCATCAGCCGCCCGGACGAGGTTGCGCCTGCGCTGCGGGAAGCGTTGGCCCTGGGACGCCCCGCCGTCATCGAGGTCATGGTTGACATGGGGTTTGGCACATCGGGCGGGCTGGCTCCGGGCTGGTGGGACGTGCCCATACCGGGGTACCTGGAAGAGCGCTGCCAGACCTATGAACGAGAAAGAAGCCAAGAGCGCGTCTGAGAGCCTGTCAACAGTGGGCGGCCTCCCCATTCGTTTATTGGGGGGTTGTTCGAGGTCATGCGTCCATACTATGCTTTGCGCAGTTGCGCCTCAATCGCCCCGACCAACTCCTTCAGACTCACTGGTTTGCTCAAATACTCGTTCGCGCCGGCTTCCATGCATCGCTGGCGGTCGCCGGACATTGCAATCGCCGTCAGCGCGATGATAGGGATCTGGGCCACGCGCGGGTCCGGCTCAGCCCGAATGTGGCGGATCGCCTCCAGCCCGTTCACCCCCGGCATCTGGATATCCATCAAGACCACGTCAGGCCGGTCTTCTTTGGCGCGTTGAATGACCTCGTGTCCATTACGGGCGACGATAACACGATAGCCCTTTGCCGATAGGTAATCTGACATGGCGGTGAGATTGGTTTCACTATCCTCCGCAAGCAAGACCAGGTGACCAGGTGACACGGTGACAAGGGGACTTGTTTCTCCCTCTCCTTGTCTCTTGGTCTCCTGGTCTCCTTGCCCACCAACTTTTCTCCACGGAAGTGAAACTGTAAACCGGCTGCCCTGGCCCACTTCACTTTCGACCGACACGCTGCCGCCGTGCAACTCGGCCAGGCGCTTTACCAACGATAAACCCAAGCCTGTACCCGAGTATTGCCGCGACAGGCTGCTATCCAATTGCACAAAGGGCTGGAACAACCGCCCGATATTTTCCCGTGTGATGCCGATGCCGATATCCCACACGATAAAGTGAACCATTTGCCGCTCCGCATCGCCCAGCACATTCAAGCCGACCTCCCCGCCTTCCGGGGTGAACTTGACCGCGTTGCTCAACAAGTTGACCAGGATTTGCTTCAGGCGGCGCTCGTCGGCCTGCATCGTCGAGACCTGGCTATCCAAAATTGAGGAAACCTTGAGATGCTTCTTGTGAGCCGCCTCTTTGATGAATTGCAGGCTAGCCTGACAGACCGACTCGACCACGACCCGACTGATCTGCAACTCCACTTTGCCGGCCTCGACCTTGGACAAGTCAAGAATATCATTGATGAGCGCGAGCAAGTGATGACCGCTCTCCTCGATGGTATGCAGATACCGGAGTTGTTTTTCATTGAGCGGCCCAAAGATCTGCTCTTGCAGCGCTTCGGACATGCCCAGGATGGCATTGAGCGGCGTGCGCAGCTCGTGGCTCATGCCAGCCAGGAATTCGTCTTTAGCACGGGCGGCTTTGTGCAATTCGGCGTTGACGATGTTTAACTCGGCAGTGCGCTCTTCAACCCGCCGGGCCAGCGAGGCGCGTTCTTCTTCCAGCGCCGCGTCCAGGCGGGCCTTTTCAAAGATGGTCGCCAGTTGACCCGCCAGCGTCGCCAGCAGACGCAGATCGTCTCCAGAGAAGGCGTTCAAACGAGGGCTTTCTACGTTGACCACGCCGATGACGCGGCTATAGCCGCGCTCGCCCGCCACCAGCGGCGCGACCATTTCCGAGGCAGCGCCCGGCATGCCGACAACGTAGCGTGGGTCGGCGGTCACGTCTCCCACACGCACCGGCTGCCGCTCCCGCGCCACCCAGCCCGTAATGCCCTGGTTCAAGGGGATGCGCAGGTTGGCAATGATTTCCGCCGACATGCCACGAGCAGAAGGGTGCAGGCGAAGCGATTGATCTGCCTCGTCCACAAACAAAAAGCTAACGTTCACGTCCTGCCACAACTCGATCAGAGAATCCGTGGCGCGCGCGACAGTTTCGTCAAAAGGTCGCCCGGCCGCGCCGATGAGGGCGACGTAGGACACAACGGCCAGTTCGTCCAGATGGCGGCGCGTCTCTCCAAACAGGCGAGCGTTTTCCAACGCAATCGCCACCTGGTCGGTCAGTGCCTGCAACAGACCCAGGTCAACATTCCGGAAAGCGCCTATTTCAGGACTTTGCAGGTCGAGGTTGCCCATCACCTGACCGCCTCGCAGGATGGGCACGGCCAGTTCCGCGCGTGTGTCCGGCACGAGCGGGAAATAGTTCGGGTCGGCTTGCACATCGTCCACACAGACGATTTGCCGGCTGTGATAGGCGCGGCCGTTCACACCATGATCCAGTGGCAGCCGTGCAGCGCGCGCCTGCTCGGCCAGTTCCGGAGAGTAACCGCGCAGCGAGCGTCGTTCAAAGCAGCCCAAGTCAGGCAGGGCTACCAGCGCCGAGCCGTGGGTGGCGCATGTGGCGCGCATGGCTTCGTCGGTCAGCCGGTCGAGGATGGCCCCGGCGTCCAACGTAGAGTTGATAGCCTGGCCAATGCGGTACAGCATCTCTAGTCGTTGCCGCCCGGCATGTTCGGCCTCGAATAGCCGCGTGTTCTCCAACGCGACCGCGGCTTGATTGGCAAAGAGCGCCAGTAATTGTTCGTCCTGCGGTGTAAAGGCATTCGTGCGCGTGCCGAGCACAGCCAGGACGCCGAGCAACTGTGCCTCATGCTCGACCGGCGCCCACAACCCGGAGCGAATTTCGGGATCAATGGTCACCCAGTTTGGAAGGGCAGATACATCCGGCACATAAAGCGGCGTCCGATTTTGGCTGACCTGGCCCACTACGCCGCGCTCGTCGCCCACGCGGAAACTGAGGCCGCGCAGCGCGTCTGGAGCCGCATCCGGGTAGCCGATGCCCAGTTCGAACCGCACTTGATTGTGCGCCGCATCGTAGCGAAAGAATTCGGCGTGGTCGGCGCGCAACGCTTTCATCGCAATCTTGAACAGCGTCTCTAACTGCGCGCGCGGATCGAGTTCGCGGTTGAGGGCCAGCCCGGCATCGTATAGCAACCCGAACTGTTCCGCGCGGGCGCGTGTCTCTTCGAAGAGACGAACCTTGTCGAGCGCGATGGCGGCCTGTCCCGCCAGCAAGCTGAGCACTTGAAGCTCGTCGGCGCTCCAAGTGTGCGGCGCGGTGTCAAAGACGGCCAGCATGCCCAATAATCGCTCTCCTGCGGTGAGTGGCGCAATAGCGTAAGCCCGGATGTCTTCGCGGGCACGGAATTCGGGCATGTAGGGAGGGTCGGCCGAAATGTCATCTCTTGCAACCACCTTGTCCGCACTCGATGCGAGGTGGCGAAGGTCGCCGGCCTGCCATAGACGCACAAACTCTTCAGTTGTGCGCGCAGGATCGCGCACGCCATAACTGGCACCCCCGCCCAATTTACCTGGCGATGCCTCGACCACGATGCCTGATTTGGGCACGCGCAGCAGTTCCGCGACGCGGCGGCAGACCAAGTCGAGAACGCCTTGCGATTGAGTGGCGGCGATGACCTCGCGGTCAATTTCGGCCAGTGCTTGCAAGGCGCTCACTTTGTCGCGGAGCGCCACTTCCATTTGCACGCGCTCGGTGATATCGCGCGCAGAGGATAATGCGCCTGTGACGTTTCCACGGTCATCCTTGAGTACCCGGCACCACCAGGCGAGCAGACGCTTTTGCCCATCCTTGCGCCGCTGCCAACTCTCTACATAGATCACGTTTTCATTGCCATTGAAGAGAGGCTGTACCGCGCGATAGGTGTTTTGTTCGCCTTCAAAGTAGAAAGCGGCCTCTTGGCCGATCACATCCTCGCCAAAGAACTCCAAGCCGGCCTGATTCGCCCAGGTGTACACCTTGTTGTTGTCCACTTCCATGATGATGTCTGGAACAGCGGACAGAATGGCTTCTTGACGCGCGGAAAGGGCGCGCAGCGATGCTTCCGCCCGCTTGCGCTCGGTGATGTCGTTGATAGTGGTCATAAAGTACAGTGGTTTGCCGTCTTTATCCCGGCGTAAAGCTGTGCCCACATCTGCCCATACGACAGAGCCGTTTTTATGGATATACCTTTTGATGAAGCGCATCGCTTCTTTTTCACCGGAAAGCAGTGCATTGACCACGTTTTGGGTTAATTCCAAATCGTCAGGATGAGAAATCTCCTGCCATTTACAATTTTGGAGTTCCTTCTGGGAATAACCCAACATCTCGCAAAAGGCCTGGTTTACATTGATCTCGCCGGACGGCAGGGTGATGGATTTTCCGCTTGTCGAGTAATCAAACACATGTTTGAATTTATCCTCACTTTCGCGCAGGGCATCCTCCGCCTGTTTACGCTCGGTGATGTCTTGTACTGCACCGTGAATACCGACCAATTCCTTGCGCTCTGCGTCCCAGACAGGATGGGCATAGACTCGCACCCAGACCGTCTTACCGCTCTTCGTGAGCGTCCGCACTTCAGCGATGACAGGCTGGTTGGCACAGAGTTTTTCCATATCGCGGTCATCCACTGTCAGGTCGTCGGGATGCAAAGCGGCTCGCCATCCTCCGTGGGCGACGTATTCTTCAAAGGTATATCCGGTTATCCTCTCAAACGCTCCGGCGACCCAGTTCAGGGCGAGCTTGCCCTCTGTGTCAAGTTGAGTCGAAAACATGTAATCGGAAGCCACCGTCGAGATCAGGCGGTAGCGCGTCTCGTTCTCACGCAGCGCCTCCTCCGCCCGTTTGCGTGCGGTGATGTCTTGCTCCAGCGCCCGATTGACTTGTTCCAACTCCAGCATCTTGCCTTCCAGCTTGCGGATCAGGGCCTCGTTGTACAGCCGGTAATAGACCGTTTCTTCTTCAAGGGGGTGTCTGGGCGCGACCAACCGGCCGGTCGCGTGCTCTTGAAGCACTTGCCGCAATATGGCGACAAAAGCCTCCGGCTCCGTGGGCTTGACGATAAAGTGCGCGGCGCCCAGACTCAGGCCCAGGTCCTCGTCCCTGGGGTCGGTGTAGGTGGCGGTGTAAAAGACGAAGGGGATGTTTTGCAGCCGCTCGTCTTTTTTCCACTCGCGGCACAGCGCAAAACCGTCCATCACCGGCATGAGGATGTCGGAAATGACGATATTCGGCGGGTTGTGTCGGGCCAGTTCCAACGCTTCGCTGCCGTTCCTGGCCTGCACGACGGTGTAACCATTGCCCTCGAGCAGGGTTTGCAGCAGGTACAAATTCTGCTCGTGGTCGTCAACGATCAACGCTGTGGTCATCTCATATCCTCCTTCGAGTCCCATAGATACTGTGTGATCTCTGAGATGAATGTTTCGGGGTTGATCGGTTTCTCGACATAGCCCGTGCAGCCGGCTGCCAAGACCCGTTCGCGGTCGCCGACCATGGCGTAGGAGGTGACGGCCACAAGGGGCACACTGGCTAGGGACGGGTTCTTGCGCAGTTCCCGCGCGACGGCGTAGCCATCTAGCACCGGCAACTGGATGTCCAGGAGGATCAGCGCGGGATGGACCCGGCCCGCCAGCTCGATGCCCTCTTGCCCGTCGCGCGCCTGGACGACCTCATAACCATTCTTCTCCAGGATGAACGTCGCAAGGTAGAGGTTCTGTTCATTGTCTTCGATGATCAGAATCTTTTTCATCGCGCCTCCTCACGCACCGGCAGGGTGAAGGTGAACGCGCTGCCCACGCCCCACTCGCTCTCGACCCCCATCTTTCCTCCCAGCAATTGTACCAACTTCTGGCAGATAGATAGCCCCAGCCCGGTGCCTTCGTGGCGGCGGGCCAGGCCGGTATCAATCTGCCGGAAAGGCTGGAAGAGCTTGTCCATGTCTTCCGGCTTGATGCCGATGCCGGTGTCGCGCACGCGCGTTTCCAGCCAGCCGTCTTGGATCCGGCACTCGACACGCACCTCGCCGCGCTCGGTAAATTTGATCGCATTGTTGACCAGATTGAGAAGAATTTGCTCCACCCGGCGGCGGTCGCTCACCAGCGAGCCTACCTCTGAACCAATGGCGGCGACCAGCGACAGTCCCTTTTTCGCGGCCTGGGGACTGGTTGTGCGCAGCGCTTCCTCGATGACCAGGCGCATGTCAAACGGCTGTTTGACAATCTCGATCTGGCCGGCTTCGATCTTGGAGATGTCCAGCACGTCGTTGATGAGGGCCAGCAGGTGGTGCGCGCTGACCTGGACCATGGCGAGTTGTTTAGCCTGTTCGTCGTTGAGCGGGCCGGCCAATTTCTGCAAAAGAACGCCCGTAAACCCGATGATGGAGTTGAGCGGAGTGCGCAGCTCGTGCGACATGGTGGCCAGAAAAGCCGACTTGAGCCGGTCGGCTTCCTGAGCTTTCTCCAGAGCGATTTTCAATTCTTCGGTGCGCTCGGCTACACGCTGCGACAGTTCGGCGTTCAGTTGGCGGACTTTTCCTTCTGCGCGCCGGATCTCGGTAATGTCGTGCACCGAGCCGATGAGATGCGTGCAGACTCCAGCAGCGTTCCGGGCGGGAGTTACTGCCACTGCACCATACAGCGTGCTAGTGGGATATGCAGACGCCTCTTCCCATCTCATCGTTCTGTTTTCCCGAATGGCTTGTTTATATTTGTTTATCACAAGCGCATGAGCCGTTTCCGGCAACACCTCTTCGATCCGTTTGCCGATGACCTGCTCATGTCTCAAACCGGTCAAGGCAAGAAAGGCGGGGTTGACGGACGCGAAGCGAAAGCAGTCTCCCGGTTCGACAGACAGAAGAAAGATAACATCGCTCACCGTGTCGAAGATCAGCGAGAGACGCCTTTCACTTGCTTCGAGTATCTCCTCAGCCCGCTTGCGCTCGGTGATGTCTTGTACTGCGCCGTAGATACCGATCAATTCCTTGCGCTCTGCGTCCAAGACAGGGTGGGCATAGCTTCGCACCCAGACCGTCTTACCACTCTTGGTGAGCGTCCGGATCTCTGTGATGACGGGTTGGTTGGCGTGGAGTTTTTCCATATCGCGGTCGTCCACTGCCAGGTCGTCGGGGTGCAAAGCGGCTCGCCAGCCTCCGTGGGTGATGTACTCTTCAAGCGTATATCCGGTTATCGTCTCAAAGGCACCGGCGACCCAGTTGGGGACAAGCCTGCCATCTGCATCAAGGCGAGTCGAAAACATGTAATCGGATGCTACCGTCGAAATCAAGTGGTAGCGCGTCTCGCTCTCGCGCAGCGCCTCGTTGGCTTGCTCCAGATGCCGCGTCCTTGCCCGCACCTGACTGCGAAGCAACAGAATCATTCCGGCTGCGACAACTAATAGTCCTCCGGTTATGCCAATGACCCAGTAAACAGACTGCGGCACACGATACACAGGCGACTTTTCCATCCAGCGGCTGAGCGTGGTGTAATAAATGGAATTTGGTTCCTGAATCCACGCGCCCAGGCGCCGATCTATGGCTTGGAGAAGATCGGGATTACGCCCCTGGGCTGTCGCATAGTGCAGTGTCACTACGTTGAAAACAATCGGCGTCTTGACCAGCCCATACGACTGGTAGAAAAAGTTTCCAAAGAAATTATTGGCGATCGCGGCGTCCGCCGAGCCGTTGGCCGCCAGACTGAATGCCTCCTCCAACGATCCAGTCGGCGCGATTGTGACCTTGAATCCGAATCCGTGCACATACTGCTCAAACACCGTTTGTTGAATGGAGCCTTTGAGCACAGCCACCCGCCATCCGTCCAAGTCGTTGATTCCATTGATCTGCGCGCGGGAATTGGCATACACCTGCGACCAGCTTTCGGTAACCGGTATGCGGTGAAAATCGTACTTTTGATCGCGCTCTGGCGAATAAGCGACGTCCGGCATCAGATCAATCCGCCCTTCTTCCAGAGCGACCAGACACTCTGCCCATTCGCACGGCACATAGACCAGCGTCCACCCATCCCTTGCGGCGATTTCCTTCAAAAGGTCAATGAAGAAACCTGTGGCATGGCCGTTCTCATCCATAAAGACCTTGGGCTTGTTCTGGTAAACGCCAACCCGAACCGTTCTGCCTGCGCCGTCAACTCGACTGGCTGCAACGGTGGCCGCCACAACCATCACGGCGCAGATGTGGTAAGCCCACCTGCTGCGATCTCCTGATTGCCGTTGCATTCGTCCCGTTCTATTACGTTCGTCCCCTCCACGCACCGTCACCAAGTCGCACGCGTGGGTGAGCTTGTGGAGCATCCCGGCCACATAACTGCAGAGTGCCTTCATGGCTTCCAACGTGCTCATGTTGTACTCCTGCCTGACGAATGACTTTCGTCGCGTAACGCACCTATGCACCTTTTGGATAATTGCTCAACTGCCGCGTCCCGCCGCGATCGAGATGGGAAATGTCTTGAGAATATTACCTGCTGGTTACAGGGACACTACCTGGAAGGCGGCCGTGTTGGATACGGCTAATATCAGGAAAACCAATAAGATCACTCTTCTCCAGAGGATGGGTTTGCTACTTTTCATGATGGTGCGGTCCTTTTGGGTAACGTAAACGAGAAAACACTGTAGCGGTCGTGCCTGCCTGGCGCAGAAACTCGCGCCGTGAAAATGTCGGCAGAAGAGTGCCTGATGCAACGGGGGTAGGGGGGACTTTCCGCATGCTTGGGGCCTGTGTTTTTCATCAGTGCTGGCTCCTGCTAGCCTCGTATCAGATCGGAAGAGAGAACACCGGGCGAGTGGGCAGGCCGGGCATTGTGCGCATCGCGCCGCACAATGGGTACAGGAAGCCAGCGCCCACGGACGCGTGGATGTCGCGGATGGGCAAGCGCCAGCCGGTGGGCCGTCCCTTGATGGACGGGTCGTGCGTCAGGCTCAGGTGCGTCTTGGCCATGTTGATCGGCAGCTTGTCAAAGCCCAGGCGCGTGTACAACTCGATCTTGGCTTCGGCCTCCGGCATATAGTCCACGCCGTCCGCGCCGTAAATCTTGGTGGCGATGCACTCGATCTTTTGCTTGATGGACCACTCGAGTGGGTAGAGGAACTCGAAATTGGTCGTCTTCTTGGAGGCGTCAATGACAGCCTCGGCCAACTCGATGGCGCCCTTGCCGCCGCGCATCCAGTGCGTACACTTGAACGCGCCCTCGGCCCCAGCCTCCACCGCGATCCGCTGCACGAGCTTGATCTCTGCCAGAGTGTCATACTTGAACGAGTTGACGGCCACGACGACCGGCATTCCGAACAAGCGGGCGTTCTCGATGTGCTTGGCCAGGTTACCCCCACCCTTTTCGAGCAGTTCCAGGTTCTCTTCAGTATAGGCCTTGTCGAGCGGACGACCCGCCACCACCTTCGGCCCGCCGCCGTGCATCTTGAGCGCGCGGATCGTCGCCACGATGATGACGACGTTGGGAATCAGGCCCGACGCGCGGCACTTGACGTCCATGAATTTTTCCATGCCAATGTCCGCGCCAAAGCCGGACTCGGTCACAACGTAATCGGCCAGCTTGAGCGCGATCTGGTCGGCGACGATCGAGTTGTTGCCGTGCGCAATGTTGGCGAACGGCCCGGCGTGGACGAACGCGGGCGTGCCTTCGAGCGTCTGCATCAGGTTGGGCTTGATGGCTTCCTTCATCAGGACGGTCATGGCGCCCGCAGCGCCCAGGTCTTCGGCAGTGATCGGGTCGCCCCGGGTGTCGGTGCCGATGACGATGCGGCCCAACCGCTCTCGAATATCTTCGATGCCGGTCGTCAGCGCCAGGATCGCCATCACCTCGCTGGCGGCGGAAATGTCAAAGCCGGTGATGCGCTCGTTGCCTTTCTCCTCGTCGCCCAGGTTGATCTGAATCTTGCGCAGGTGCCGGTCGTTGACGTCCACCACGCGCTGCCAGGTGATGCTCTTGGGATCAATATCCAGCCGGAACATGGCGCGCTTTTCCTCGAGCGTCAAATCGGCCGGGTTGGTCTTGTCAATGCCCAGCTTCTTTAATCGCCGCAGCATGGACGGGGCAAAGCTGCGATTGCCTTGCTTGTCCGATGGGCAAAAGGCATTGAACAACTTTTCGTCGTCGGGCGTCGCGCGTTCGTGGAGCATCCGCGCGTCAATCGCGGCGGCCAGCAAGTTATTGGCTGCGCTCACGGCGTGAATATCGCCCGTGAGGTGGAGATTAAAGTCATCCATCGGGACGATCTGGGAGTAGCCGCCGCCGGCCGCGCCGCCCTTGATGCCGAACGTCGGGCCTTGCGAGGGTTGCCGGATGCAGGTAAAGACCTTCTTGCCCAGGTGCGCGCCGAGCGCCTGACTCACGCCGACCATCGTGGTGGACTTGCCCTCGCCCAACGGCGTGGGAGTGATCGCCGTCACGTCAATGTACTTGCCGCTGGGCTGCTTGGCGAGCCGGTCGCGCACTTGAAGCGGAACTTTGGCGATATAGTTGCCGTGCAGTTCCAGCTCACTTGGCTTGAGGCCGGCTTCTTCTGCGATTTGCAGAATCGGCTTGAGTTTGCAGGCCTGCGCGATGTCAATATCGCTGGGCACAGGCGACAGCAACTTGATCCGGGTCGGCTTGAAGGCGACCTTGGTCTTTTTGACAAGTTTCTTAAGAGATGTCTTTTTTACGGCCTTTTTGGGTGTTGCTTTGACTGCCATTCTAAAATTCCCTCTACTCTATCTGCGAGTTTTTCCGAGTGCCGGTTGCAACGGCATTTGACTTGTGACCTAGACGCACGTCACTTTCCAGAACCGAGTTCTGGCTTTGCAATTGGACTTTGGACAAATCTGACGGTGGCGTGGCCGTCTGTGTACGAGTGGAAGGTGAATTACTTGGCAGTTTGAGCAAACCGGTCGTGTTCGCAAACCCCCGAATAATTCCCTGGCGTGCTCCGAGGACAGTCAAATCGCTCGTCAGCCACTATCGGAGCAACCTCGTGCCCCTTACCCAATGCTCATTATGTCACCAGTTGCCGCTACTTGGTTGTCCAAAATCCAATTGCAACTGCATAGCTTGGCCGCACGGTCGGCGGGCGGGGCGCGGCTACCGCGTGCTATCGCTCGACTCAAGCCGTGAACAAGCGCGCCAGGAAAAAGCTGATCGTGTAGGCCAACAGCTTGGTCGCGGTGCGCGCGACGAGTCCCGTGAAGGAACGCCCGTGTGGGAAGCGCAAGTTGAAAGTGGTCGTCATGACACTAAAGGCCGTCTCGATGCGATGGCGTAGCTGGCCGAGAATCTTCTGAATGCCAGCGGGCCATTGTTCCTGCTGGTTATCCCGATGTAACGGGAGCAACAGGTGCTCGCCGCGTTCCCAGAAAGTCTTCCTGATCCTCGCCCACGTAACCCTTAGAGCCTGGTCAAGAAAGCCGAAAACTCTCTGCTCGTATTCCTTGGGATGCGTGAATAGGGCGTCGATGTGACCAGGCTCATCTCTGTCCCAAAAGGTTTTTGGCTCGCTGGCCGCGTCAAAGTAACCTTGGTTGAAGGCTCTATCTTCTCCCGCAGCAATCAGGAGCAGGGGGTGGGTGCGATGCGTAAGGCTGCTTGCCTGAGGGTCATTGGGTTTCGGACACCGGTAACCAACTCAACGGACTTGTACATTACCCACATTCCGGGCATCTCGACCAGACCAAGCGATCCGGGGGCAATGAGCCAGTCCTCGAACGTAGGCCACCCGGCCCCTTCGGCCACAACTGCCGCGATCCCGTGTGTCTCGGCTGCAGCACAAAGAGCAATCCCCGCCCCCGCCGAGAGGCCGAGTACACCTATGCGATCGGGGTCCACGTCCGGTCTATGCTGCAGATAGTCTAGCGCAGCGATTACATCTTGGTACGCATCCCACCCCTAAGCGTAGATGCCACCTTCGCTCTCACCCTGCGAGCGCGTGTCGTAGAGTAATACCCCGTATCCGTGGTTCGCCAGAAGTGCTGCGTGGTACAGAGTCCCTGTGCGATTGCCGTTGAAAGCATGTACGAGGATGACAGCGGCACCATTGGTGGAAGGCACATACCAGCCATGGAGCGTCAAGCCGTCGCTTGTGGAGAGCGTTACATTTGTGTAGTCAAGACCGAGGTCCGCGGGGGAGACTGGTCCAAGTGAGAAGCGGCCAGGGTGCATCCTAAAGTTCGCTTCATAGAGATAGATGGTAAAATAGAGGGCGACCGAGAGCGTCAGGATTCCAAAGACTAGCACGTTGCGATAGTAGCGCCAACCGCGTTTCTTCGGCGTGGTGAGCTTCGTGGACAAATGCTCCACAGCATCCGGCTGATTCTCTCGACGCATGCACGTTTTTCCTTTGCCGCCCAACTGAACGGTTACGTTTATTCTTTCCTTGCCTTTCTTTGTGATAGCGGTATCTGAACCACTCCGTCAATCTCCTCCAGATCGAGCCACCATTTCTTTTCCGGTTTTGGTTTTCCGTACCCGAACAGATCGTCTGCCTTGACTGCGATGCTCCGAGTGATTGGGATGTGCCTCAAGGTCCAATTGACCATCCTGTGCAATGGAGTATAAGGTTTGTTCCAGGGACAGACCTTGATACAGGTGCCGCAGCCAGCCCCGTGCTGATTGCCCACCCTCATACTGGTGCACTTTTGGTCGTCAACAGGCCACCGCTCGTAGCCGTTGTACATCACTTTGCTGCCGTGACTGATCGCCTGGGCCGGGCACTCGCGCGCGCATTTGCCGCACTGGTTGCAGAAATCTTGGAGGCCAAAGTCAATCGGCTTGTCCACGGTCAGAGGAAGGTCTGTGGTTACTATGGCCGCCTTGAAACGCGGCCCCAGAAATGGGTTGAGCACGATCTCGCCGATGCGGCACATTTCCCCCAAGCCGGCCCACAGCAAAATGGGCGGCACCACCACCTGATAGTTCGCCGCATGATGAGCGCGGGCCGGATAACCCAGCCGCCGGATATAGTCGGCCAGGACGCAGGCGATAAAACCCGACGTGGAGTAGGACAAAAAGCTCATCGAGTTGCTGATCCAATCGCTTCCGGTGAACGCCGAGGCAGTTTTCCAGTCCTGGTCAATCAGAATCGCAATGGCGTATTTGTGGTCAAGCTCAATCGGCTTTCCATCAAACCGGCCGTGAGTAAAGACGGCGTAGGGGGGCAACTCGCAGATACCAACCACGTCCGCTCTGAGGAAATAAGCCGTCTCCTTGATATGCCGTGACATTGCCGCGGGGTCTTTGGTCAAGGGCGCTCGCTCGGGCCATACCTTCCCATCCACCACGCCCGCCAGGGTCCTCGCCATGGTCATCAGAGCGCCCGACAAGGGATGCTTCATCACGAAACGGGGGTACTCTTTTTGGATAAAGGGGCCATAGTCCCCGCGCCCCGCCCGGGGGAAACCGCCTTCACGCTCGTCCATGCGGCACACCTCGTCATCTTTGATCAGGGTGGTGGGGCGGTCAACCCTTTTGAGCGTATGGACGGGAAACGGGTCTGGATAGTCGTGGCTCCGGGCGCGACGCTGCGCGTCTGATGCGAACACGCGCGTCACAGCAGCCTCCCACGAGTTCTTGCTCTTTTCATCGCAATTATTCGGTTTGGAGATTCGTCAACAACGACAAGCGCGACCGGCCCGACTGACCTCGCTCTCGCTCTCGACCAGGGGCGAGAGCGCAGGCGTTTGGCCAAAGCCGTGATCACAGGGTCGGCCTCGACGGTGAACTCTGAGACGAAGCGCGCTGCTTTTCGTCGAACCAGAATGATATCGAAATTTCCCCGCCGTCGTATTTGGTATGCAGGATGCACCCGCTCTTTTGAAAAACCCCCATCATCGCCATATTGCCGGCTAGAACGGTGGCCTTAAAGCCTCTGATTCCGCGTTCCCTGGCGACACGCATGAGAAATCGGAGCAAATGGGTCCCGATGCCTTTTCGGTGGTATCCCTCTGCCACCGAAAAAGCTACTTCAGCCATGTTCTCGTTGAAATCCAGTATCCAGTGGCCTGAGGCAACTATAGGGGACATGTCCGAAGTCCCCAAAGTGGCAACGATACCTAGTTTCTCCACATAGTCTCCCGATACGGCTTCCTGCGCAAAGTCATGGGGGAAAGCTTTTCGGATCTGAAAGAACCGCAACTGCACAGATCGTTCCGAGAGTTTATAGAGGTACTCTTGAAAAAGCCTCTCATCACTGGACTTGACGGGCCGGAAAAACAGTTCGACGCCTTCAAATCGCTCAGTGTGCTCCATCGCGACCGGATACACGGCCTCTGTGGGAACGACTTGATCCTCCTGGAGATATTTGTTTGCTTTGGTCTCGGCCAGGAGTTGTTCGCGAAAGCGAGGATGAGCAATTTGTATCAGGGCTATGGCTCGTTCGCGCAGGCTCTTGCCATGCAGGTAAGCCACGCCATACTCGGTGACAACGTAGTGAACATCGCCCCGCGTTGTGACGACCCCGGCTCCATCACTCAAGTGGGGAACAATGCGAGAAACCGTATCCTCCTTGGCCGTTGAGGGAAGGGCAATGATGGGTCTGCCGTGCGGCGCCAGCGCGGCGCCACGAATGAAATCGGCCTGCCCGCCGACCCCGCTGTATATCTTGTAACCGAGAGAGTCAGCGCAGACCTGGCCCGTCACATCCACTTCCAGAGCCGTGTTGATCGCCACCATCTTTTCATTCCTGGCGATATTAATGGGCGAGGAGTTGTAATCCACAGGCCGAAACTCGAACAGGGGATTGTTGTCAACATAGTCGTACAGTCGCCGTGTCCCCATACAAAAGGTAGCCAGTATTTTCCCTTCGTGAAATGTCTTTTTGGAATTGTTCACGACGCCCGCTTCGACCAGGTCGAGCATTCCATCAGAGAACATCTCGGTGTGGACGCCTAGATCCTTTTTGTCAAACAGGCCGTACAGGATGGCATTGGGAATCTTGCCGATCCCGGCCTGGATAGTGGAGCCATTCTCGATCAGCCGCGTAGCATGGCGGGCGATCGCCCGAGACACATCGTCGGGTTCAGAGGACACGACCTCCAGAATAGGCTCTTCGTGCTCAACGATCGCATCCAGTTCCTCGACGTGGATAAAGCTATCGCCGAGGGTGCGCGGCATTTGGGGGTTGATCTGGGCTATCACATATTCTGCGGATTCGGCGGCGGCTTTCACGGCCTCCACAGAGACGCCCAGGGAGCAAAATCCAAATTTATCCGGCGGAGTAGTCTGGATCAGGGCGACGTCAAGGGGCATACGCCCGCTTCTGAACAACGCGGGGATCTCGGAGAGAAAGATGGGAGTATAATCTGCTAATCCCTCGCTAACAGCAGAACGAATACTGGGCCCGACAAAGAGGGAATTGTGGCGAAAGTGGTGGTCATAGCGTTTGATGGCATGCGGGGCGGGACCGACGGTGAGCATGTGGACGATCTCTACGTCATTCAGACGCTCCCCCAACTTGACCAGTTCCTCTAACAAATGTTGCGGCTCGCCACACCCAGGGCCCAGGAACACCCGGCCGCCACTTTTGATTTTCAGCAGCGCATCCTGCGCACTCGTGCAACGCTCAGAGTAGCACTGTTTCCAGTTACTTGATTTTGGCATCGTCCCCAGCCCTTTCTATTATCAGTTGATTAGATGCAGAATCGCCCCCGCTTCGCGGTGAGCCACTTGGAGAGGTGGACAATGTCATTAAGATAAGCGTAGCATAGCCCCTTGTGGGCGTCTTTCCAAGCGCGGAAACGGGCCGCTACGCGAGGCCCTACGCTACGGCCCTAACTTAACGACATTGGAGGTGGAAGGCCCTCCAATTCCAGGCTCTGGAGGGCCTTCCCACAATGCTTTGCCACAGGCGCAATGATCTAACCGGCCGCGGCTGGCGCGCTTTTCGGCGGCGTGAGCCTCAGCGCAATGACGGCTGCCACAAGACAAGCCACGCCGCAAATGACAAAGGTGACCAGCCAGTTGCGCCAGACGTCGCTAAAGTAACCCGCCATGATCGGCCCGACGATGCCGCCGATGCCATACGCGGTAAAGACCCATCCATAATTTCGGCCAACGTTCTTGGTCCCAAACAGATCGGCGGTTATCGTGGGGAAAAGTGAAAAGTTGCCGCCAAAATTGAACCCGATGATCATCGCGCCCAGGTAGAACAGGTATTCACTGCGGCCCATCCAATAGAAGATGAACATGGCGACGCCCTGAAAAGCGCACATCAGAGCGAGAGCCGTCTTGCGGCCGATCCGGTCCGAGATATTGCCCCAAATAATGCGGCCCAGGCCATTCGCCAGGGAATAGAAAATACCCATCGCGCTGCCGGCAACGATGCTGGCCTGCTCCGCCGTCAAGCCGCTGCCTTGGAGAGCCTCAATGCCAAATAGCTTAATGATGCCAATCGTCGTGAGACCCGCCATGCCAGAGAAAATAAACATGACCCAGATGGCATAGAACTGCGGGCGACGAAGCATGGCAGCGGGTTCAAAGTCGGCTGAAGCCGTGGTAGCGGCCTTGCTCGCAGAAGCGGCGGGCTTCCATCCGGGCGGCGACCATCCCTCGGGCGGGTAGATCATCCAGATGGAGCCAAAGGCCACCGTGACGGCGAAAACGATGCCGTAAATCATAAAGACCTGGAGAACACCCATGTTTGCCAGCAAGTTTCCCCAGTCTCCGGCCAATTTGACCCAGATCAACGCGCCAAACCCAAACCCGGCCACCGCCAATCCCGTCACAAAGCCCTTCATGTCTGGGAACCATTTCATGGCGACGGCAATGGGACAAACGTAGGCCAGGCCAATTCCGGCGCCGCCGACCAGCCCGATGAAAACAATCTGGCCGATGAAACTCTGGCCCAAGAGACCGGCCAGGATATAACCGACGCCGAGCACGATCCCACCGACCAGAGCCACAATGCGTGGACCGGATTTGGCCTGCCATCTACCGGCGAACACCATAACAATAGCGAACGTAGCCAGAGACACGGAAAAGATCACCTGGGTCTGAGTATTGGTGAAATTGAACGGGGCTTTTTTGAGATAGGGAGTGAAAACACTCCAGGCGTAAATAGCACCGAGGCAGAGCTGAATCAGAAATGCTCCAACGACGACGAGCCAGCGGTTGGTGATTTTCTCTTGCGAGGAGGCTGATTGTGCCATGGCAATATATCCTTTCGATTACGTGTGATTGAGTATCACAATGGAGGGAACGCGCTCGCATCGCCCCAGCGGCGCGCTGAAAAACCCTTTTCACCGCAGAGAGCGCAGAGATTTCAAGGAAAACTCGGCGCTCTCTGCGTCTTTGCGGTGGTAGAGACAACCCGGCGGGTCGTCTCTACCACGACAATTTACACACACCCCTGCCCCCAAGGTACCCCTAAGGGGTAGGGACAAATCGGCAAACTGCAGGAACGACGGGGCGTTCTCTTACGTCGTTCGGTTATTTGCGTTCTTCGACCAGTAATGCCACTACGTGGGGATCCGCGAGAGTGGTGATGTCGCCCAGGTTACTGATGTCGCCTTCAGCAATCTTGCGCAAGACGCGCCGCATGATCTTGCCGCTGCGGGTCTTGGGCAGCGCATCCGCGAACTGGATTTTGTCGGGTCTGGAGATAGGACCGATCTCCTTACCTACATGCTCGATCAGTTCTTTGGCGAGTTTGTCGCTCTTTTCCCGGCCTTCCTTCACGGTCACAAAGGCATACAGAGCTTGTCCCTTGATGTCGTGTGGCATCGCGACAACGGCCGCCTCTGCAACCGCAGGATGGCTTACCAGCGCACTTTCCACTTCAGCCGTGCCAATGCGGTGTCCTGAAACATTGACCACGTCGTCAATGCGACCCATGAGCCAATAGTCGCCATCCGGGTCACGGCGGCATCCGTCCCCCGTAAAGTACAGATTGTCGTACATCGTAAAGTAGGTCTCGATAAACCGTTCGTGCGCGCCATACATCGTCCGCATCATGCCGGGCCAGGGCTTTTTGATGCACAGCTTGCCGCCTTCGTTGGCGTTGCACTCGGAGCCATCGTCGCGCAGGATGACCGGTTCGACGCCAAAGAACGGGCGTGACGCGCTGCCGGGTTTCAGCGTATGCGCTCCGGGCAACGGCGTGATCAGGATCCCGCCGGTCTCTGTCTGCCACCAGGTATCCACAATCGGGCAGCGTTCTTTGCCGACGTGGTTGTAATACCACATCCATGCTTCAGGATTGATCGGCTCACCCACAGTGCCCAGCAAGCGCAAGCTGGATAGATCACATTTATTCACCCACTCCTCGCCCAGCCGGGCCAGCGCGCGGATCGCCGTAGGGGCGGTGTAAAAGATATTCACCTGGTACTTGTCCACGATCTGCCAAAAGCGGCTGGCATCAGGATAAGTTGGGATGCCCTCAAACATGAGAGAAGTCGCACCGTGAGCGAGAGGCCCATAGACAATGTAACTATGCCCGGTGACCCAGCCGATGTCGGCTGTACACCAAAACGTATCCTCGTCATGAATGTCAAAGATGTACCTATGTGACATGGCCACAAAGGTGAGGTAGCCGCCGGTAGTATGCAACACGCCCTTGGGCTTGCCGGTAGAGCCAGACGTATAGAGGATATAGAGAGGATCCTCAGCTTTCATGTGTTCCGGCTCGCTCTTAAGAGAGGCGGCTGCCATTTCGTCGTGCCACCAGGTATCCCGCCCCGGCTTCATATTCACCACATCGTCCGTGCGCTTGACCACAACCACATTCTTGACGCTGGGGCAACTTGCCAACGTCTCGTCGGCGATACCTTTGAGCGGCACTGTTTTGCCGGAACGCAGCGAGACGTTGCTGGTGACCAGGAGCTTGCACTCTGAATCCTGGATGCGGTCGGCGAGGGAAGATGCGCTAAAGCCGCCAAACACAACCGAGTGAATCGCGCCGATGCGAGAGCACGCCAGCATCGTAATCGGCAGTTCAGGGATCATGGGCAAGTAAATCGCCACCCGGTCGCCCCGCTGGACGCCCTTGCTTTTGAGCACGTTCGCGAATTTACATACCTCTCGATGCAGGTCCTGGTACGTCAGTATTCGAGTGTCTTCCTCAGGCTCGCCCTGCCAGATGATGGCGGCTTTGTTCTTGCGCCAGGTCTTGAGATGACGATCGAGGCAGTTGTAGGAGACATTCAGTTCGCCATCTTCGAACCATTTGATATCAATGATTTGCCCCTTGGTATCCCACGTGAACTCGCGAGCCTTGGTGGGCTTTTTGAACCAATCCAGGATCTCGGCTTCTCTCAACCAGAACGTATCCGGATCGTTGATAGACTCATCATACATCCGCTGATACTGTTCCATGGACTTGATGTGCGCTCTCTTGGCAAATTCTGGCGGTGGTGGAAATTGCCTTGTTTCCTCCATAAGAGAGTCAATTCCGCCCTTCCGATTTTCCGACATTGTTCCTCCTTAGTAGTAATGGAATTTATTTTTGCACTTGTGGCACACGGCGACTAATCCAAACGGATTACCCGCTGCGCCAGAGTGTGAAAAGAAAAGTGGTGGACTGCTTCCCTTAATCCCTACAGCGCCCTCCGTAGCGCGCGAATTATACCACACCGGCAACATTTCGGCTACCGCCTCACGAGGCGGACCGGGAATAGAGCTAGCAGTCTGTCGGAGAGCCGTAGTCTCATAAATGATTTTCCAGTTACGTAGTGCGTCATTTGAATCGCGCAGAAGGCGCTGGAGCCTCCAGATGATAGGTGAACAGCAGTCGCCACGGTTCGCCATCGTCCATGGGGACACGGATGTCCCGCTGGTTGAGGATGATACAGCCTGTTTGCCTGAGATGACCCCCAAATGTTGGGGGATCACGGCAATTCCCAGAGAACCAGATTTTTACTCGACCGGTACGGCGGACTGCCGGAAACTCGTTCGCCTGGACTTGGGCAACGTCGCGGGCGTCTTGAAGGGTTCGAGTTGGCTTTGAAGCACGCCTTGCAAGATGTGGCCCGAGATTTGCAACAGTGTGTCTTTATACTCGTCATCCACGGTTGTGCCGGCCAGGCATGGAAATTGACGGCAGAATACCTCTGCTTGCTGTTCGGCTTCGTCCACCGAAAGGCCGACCAGCTTTTCGGCTACGTATCGAGCGCAGCCGCACGGGCTATCGCGCAGCACTTGTACTTGGTCGAGGACGCGCGCATCTGCATCCACACAGACTTTCAGGGCCGGCTCACCAAAGTAGCGGGCAAATTCGCGGATGGGGCCGTCTTCAAAGCTGACTGCGTGTCCTCGCACGTTGTACTGTGTTTCGGCCAAACTGCAGAATGGTTTGGGAAACACACAGGCTACGTTCAACTGTTCCAGTCCCTGGCGCAGTTGGTTCACCCGGTCGTTGGGTAGCCAAGCCACATCGTCAATCGGCGCAATCACTCCCTTCGCGCCTGTCATCTGCACGATGTCTGGGAGCAGCGTTGCCACGTCGGGCGATTGCGCCAGGCTCAGGATCAACTCGGCGGCTGGCAGCGCCGGCGGGAGCCATTCGCGCGGATCGCGGGCCGAGCCAGGCAGCGCGGGGGGAATGACCCATTGATCCACCAGCCAGTGATCGGGCGACTGCCGGTGGATGTTATCGGCGATGCGTTGGCCGTAGAGACCCTGTGTTACGACCAGCAGCCGGAGCTTGGGACGCTCCGGCAGTTTCCATTCGAGCGGCTCGCGGATGGCTTCGACTAACGCCTCGACGCCGGTGGAGGTTTTGTTGCGCTGGTAATAGATGTTGATGTCATTGTTATCCAGCGAAAGGCCGATGAACTTGACGCCGGGGTTTTCGCGCAACAAGCGCGAGAGCGTGGACTGAGTCGCCCGGTCGGCATCCACGATGACGACATCGAGGCCGAGGCCGGGAATGTGGGTCAGCGCCTCATCCGGTGAGACGAGGCCCACGACTTGCAACCCGGCCTGGCCGCTGATGAGGCGCTCCACGCCCTGAGCAAAGAGCGGGTGATCCGAAACGATGAGAATATGGCATTTGTTCATAGGCAATGACGCTTTGATTATAGGCGAGGCGCGCGCATTGTGTCTATGACCCGTGAGAGGGGGAAGAGGCTGGGGGGATAGTCCTTTTGGACTAAGAGCGTACGAACAAACTCATACTTGCCGACGCTTGACTTCTACTCCCCAACGAGTGATCTCGGCGTAGGCGTAACCACCACTCGACAATGGCTCAGGATTGACGATTCGCGTCACCCCGATAGTATCAATCCCGACGCCCCCGTGGATGTGTCCGGTGAAGCACACCAGCGGCTGTACGGCCTCGATAAACGCACGCACGGCCCGGCTTCCCACGTGCATGTGTGCCGAGGTTCGGTCATTGAGCGTCTGAGCAGGTGGTTGATGGCAGACGAAAACAATCGGCGTCGTAGTATCCAGCTCCGCCGCCATTGGTGATATCGCCCACCAGCAGAACCAGATCCACGCCAGAAAGTTGAGCAGCGATCGAATCGAGGCGACCCACGTCACCGAAGATCAGGTAGAGCAATCAGCTTCATAGTCGGTCTTCTAAAGTCTGTCACCGCTAAAGTTGCCGGTCACAATTCCCTGGATAGATCAACTCGTCTCAGAAGCCGGCTTGTCTTCACTTGAAACCGGTCCGCTTTCGGCTGCTTGCTCGAATTCCACCAACGCGGCGTCTATTTTGCCAATCGTCTCGCCATAGACTTCGTCCGAGATCATGCCATCGCGCAAGAGCTCACTCATGACACTCCGTTGTGCGCGCATCATCTCGCGTCGGGCCAGCGGCCGCGATGCGGCTGCCTTGGACGGCCACCGTGCCATCAGGCACGTAGCCCACCCCATCGCCTTGCATTGTAAATAGATGAGCATGGGCAACAAGAGTGTCTGCACGTTCAGTCATCCTTCACCTCGTCTGGATGGGTAGCATCAAGCAGATGAGAGAAGCTGTGCGGCTTGTTCCATGACAGGCGCTTCTTTGATCTCGATCAGCTCCTGTGGAGATTCTTGGAATTTTTCCAGGGCATTGAAAAAGCGGTCGAGCATGTCGCCAGCGCTGGTCGGAACGAGGAAAATGTGCGTATGGGGAATCCTTCTGCCCCGGGCGTAAAGCAGAACAAAGTCAGGAGAGAACGCCCTGGTCATCTTGTTGGCGACAATTCTGGCGGTATTAAAGAGGCTTGCTGTTTCCTCTTCGGTCAATTCGTGCCACCACGGGACGTGTCGCTTTGGGATGACGAGGCAATGGCCTTTTGCTAGAGGATTGACGTCCAATATCGCCATCGAAAGCTCATCCTCGTAAATCCGATAGGCGTGAGCCTTTCCCGCGACAATATCACAGAACACGCACCCATTCTTTTCTTCCGTCATATAGCACCTCGATAGGCGACTGTTCGACTTGCGACCACAAGGGTCGCTCCTGCTTGCCGGGCAGATGGGTATCGAATAATGCCGTCATACGCCGGGCATATTCTCGGGAATGTGTGATTGACCGCCATCTATTATATCAGTTATTGGCCTGAGGGCATCAGGCTGTCGCTTTCGCAGGTGCTGAACGGAAAAGGCAGCCCACATTCCCAAAAGCCAATCAGTTTTCCTCTTCGCACGCTCACGGGAACAATCGCCGAGCCTTGGTCTCGATCAGGGCGGCATCACGAAGGCGGTATAGCCTGGCGGGGCGTCCGATACTGAAACCACGTTCTCCCGTCTCTTCGATGATGCCTGCCTCCAAAATCCGGCGTCGAAAGTTGCGTTTATCCATTGGGCTGCCCAGCACAACCTCGCCCGCAGGTACCTGCGGGCTTTTTTTCTGTCGTTAGATCGGCTAGGTTTCCGGCGCTGGCTTGGCAATTGGAGAGCTTGCTGTTTCTAGCCTTCCATTTCCGCTTTGGGTTTCCGGAGGTCCTGCCGGGCTTTTAGTACCTCGACCACTGCCGGGATGACTGAGATGACAATGATGGCGATAATGACCAGTTCAAAGTTTTTCTGGACAAAGGGGATGTTGCCGAAAAAGTAGCCCAGCAGCGTAAAAGTAGCCACCCAGGTGACGCCACCAATAATGTTCCAACGGATAAAGAACCCATAGGGCATCTGGCTGACCCCGGCCACGAACGGCGCAAAGGTGCGGATGATAGGCACGAAACGCGCTAGGAAGATCGTCTTGCCGCCGTGTTTTTCAAAGAAGGCATGCGTGCGCTCCATGTACTCTTTCTTGATCCATTTGACTTCGCCGGTATAGGCCCTGGCGCCGACGCGGTGACCGATCCAGTAATTGACAGTGTCCCCAACAACTGCGGCGATAGACATCGAGATAAATATCATCCAGGGGTTGAGCGCGCCGCGCGCCGCGAACGTGGCGGCCGCAAAGATGAGCGAATCGCCCGGCAGGAAGGGTGTCACCACCACGCCGGTCTCCAAAAAGATGACGACGAAAAGCAGCGCCAGGGTCCAGGCTCCGTAGCGGGCGATGATGTCGTTCAAGTATACGTCCACGTGCAGGACGAAATCTATGATTTTCAAGATGAGGTCCATGAATTTGTTCCTTTTTTCAGGATATTGGCGGGGCGATCATATCAAATGTGGCAGCCAAACAAAAGGTCGGCCAGCAACGGACCGACCGACGCGATTATACCATTAGCCCGACAAGTTGACAAAGCCGGTGACTATTTCAGCCTGCGGCCTCGATACGGCGCCCCGCGCCTACTCGACCAACGCAGGCTAGGCAGTTACCAAAGCCGGCTTTAATTCATGATACCGATTGAGGTTGTGGGCCCTTGCAAATGTTTGCGGAATTCGCTGCAGGTGTACACGAGCACGATTCGTCAGGAATGGCTTGCCGGTTTGCCCAACCCATCAAATGGCGCGCGGCGCGCGGCAACCATCGTCTCTAGCTCATCTACCGCGGCCAGTGAACGCTGCCAGGCTTCCGGATCCTCGCGTTGCAGATTCAGTGCGTCAAACTCGTCCTCGTCGAGCGTCAAGGTTCGACCGTCGGGATAGACGAACAGGTCCAGCGCCAGATCCACCGCCGAAAGGCCGCCCTCGGCAAACACGCTCGGACGCGCAATGTTGCAGTACCATCCCTTCAGCCGGTCGTCCACTCCGGCATGAATCTCAAAAAGGTTATACCACCGGTCAGTAAAAAAGAACTCGACGAATCGGTCGCCGAGTTCGAGGACGAGGTAGCCGAGGTCCAGCCGGTCACGCTGCCAGCGGGCCTCCAGCACGATGGATGTCGCATCGCGGCGAATAACCTGCCCCGGGTAACTTGTCACAAGGTTACCAGTGTGGTCAAGTTTCTGAACAGTGATGGCGGCAGGAATAGCAGGTTCCAAAACAGGTCACTCGATGATGATCAGCGACTCGGCGAACGCGCGCAATTGAACGGCGGTGGGGTCATCAAGCGCCGGCCCCATCACGGTCACCGGCTCATTTCCTAGCGCAGACTGAATCGCGGCCTGGGCTGCATCGTCGGGCGTGCCCACGCGATTGATGTGAACCAACTTTACGGCCGGCCAGGGCGACGCGGCTTCTTTCACCTCGCCGATGATTTGGCGGGCTTGGGCCAGCGTCGCGCGATCCGAATCGAGCGCCAGGATCAAGACATTGCTGCGGGAAGCCAGCGCCAGGGCCAGTTTGTCTGCGCCTGCGCCCAGGTCGAGCAGGCAGACATCGCACATTGTCCGCAGATGGTTGAGAATCACGCTGGCCCGGACGGCATCCAGCGGGGCATCGGCAGAAGCCAACATGCGCAAGCCGTTGGGATGCGGTGTCAAGGCTGCCTCGACGCTTGCCAGGTTCAGATGATCCGCCGTAACCGCCCGCAGATCACCCAACCCGCGCGCTGGGCTGAGGCCCAAACGAAGCGCCGCCTCCCCGCCCGGCTCCACATCCACCAGCACGGTGTTCACCTGGGCCGCCAATGTCAGCGCCAGATTAACCGCCAGCGTGGTCGCGCCCACTTTTCTTTTGGCCCCCAAGATCGAAATGACCTGCGCGCTTTTCTTCTCTCGGCTACTCGTCGCGCGCGCCAGAACGGTCTGGATGCAATTCACCAACTCGTCTTGATCTACCGGCTTGACCAAGTATTCATCGGCCCCGGACAAGAGGCCTTGCACCTGGTGCGGGGTGCCCGAGCGGGCTGTCAACATCACGAGTGGCACAAAAGACATGCGCGAGTCGGCCCGGATCTGCTGACAGACTTTGTTGCCGTCCATCCCCGGCATCATCACGTCCAGAATGATCAGATCGGGTACGTGGTGCGCCAACAACGTGAGCGCCTCGGGACCGCTCTGGGCCAGGGTCACTTCAAAGCCGCACCGTCGCAACATGAACCCGATCATCTCCAGGGTATCCACCTCATCGTCCACGACCAGAATCCGCTGACTCATGGCAATCACTCCTTATTCTCGCCCTCGCAAGGCTGAGGGGTTACTCTTCACCCGCCGGCAAGCACGCGATAGCCCCGGCGCGCAACGACAGACGCACGGGCAAGCCAATGGGAGGCAGCGCCGCCGTCGAATCCATTTCGAACTCTAGTATAGTCTGTTCTGCGCGAACGACAATGCGCGTGTGCCCGCCTCGGAACGACCGTTCGACCAGCACGCCGTTCACCTCTAGCCCTTCGTGGTCTCTCGGACCTCGGAGGTCCAGCGTCGCCGCATCGGGCCGGATCAATACTGTGACCTCGCCCTCGCCACACGCGCCGTCCGCCACGGTGAGCGTCCCCAACG
Source organism: Anaerolineae bacterium (assembly GCA_041300525.1). Classification (GTDB taxonomy): domain Bacteria; phylum Chloroflexota; class Anaerolineae; order Fen-1058; family Fen-1058; genus JBGLNJ01. The sequence continues at coordinate 516,175 of JBGLNJ010000001.1, forward strand.
CCGTCTTGACTTGCCAACCTTCACCCTCTGACCTCCAACCTCTGATCAGATTCGTCAAGCCCAGAAAGCGCGCGACAAACGCATCTGCCGGAGCGCGATACACTTGTTGCGGCGCGCCGATTTGCGCCACGCGCCCGGCGTTGAGAATCACCACGCGGTCGGCCAATGCGAACGCCTCCTGTTGATCGTGCGTCACATAGATAGCTGTCTGCCCCACGCGGGTGAGGATGTCGCGCAGCTCGTTCATCAGCCGCTCGCGCAGCGCCCGGTCGAGCGAGCTGAGCGGCTCGTCCAACATCAACAGGCGCGGGCGCGGGGCCAGGCTGCGCGCCAGCGCCACGCGCTGCTGTTCGCCGCCGGAAAGCTGGTTCACGTCGCGCTGCTCAAAACCGGCCAGCCCTACCAGGTCCAACACCTCGCTCACGCGCGCGTCAATCGCTTGGAGTGCGAGTCCCGCCATGCGCAAGCCGAACGCGACGTTATCGCGGACGTTCTTGTGTGGAAAGAGCGCCAGGTCTTGAAACATTAAGCCAAAGCCGCGCCGGTGAACCGGCACACCGGAAATGTCTTGACCTTCTACGAGCACCTGGCCGCTTTCGGCCTGCTCCAGCCCGGCGATGATGTTGAGCAGCGTCGTCTTGCCGCAGCCCGAAGGCCCCAACAGGCAGACGATCTCGCTCGGCGCGACGTCAAAGCTCACGTCGCGCAAGAGCGGCGCGCCGTCGAAGGATTTGTGGATGTGGGTGATTTGGACAAGAGGTATGCACATCTTTGGCACGCAAATTGCATGGCTACAGCCAGGCAGCCATGTCATCCCACAGTTCGGGCATTTCTAGGACCTTGACGAACTCGCCAACCCAATACTTGATCCGCTGCCGATCCAGGTTTGGATGGCTGGCAATAATGGCTTGAATGTCCAGCAAGTCTTTGGGGCGATGCGCAACAGCTTTGAAGATGATCAAGTCTTCCGGGGTGGGCAAACGAATACTGAGCGGCCCAGCCTGATGAACAACGCTGCGCTCCACAGCCTCTATCTCAAAAGGCAATACCCCCAGGGAAATGTCAACGTTAATGCCGCTCGCCTCGTGACGCAATAGCAACACGCGGTTGCGGCCGGCAAAATCTTCCGCGTCGGCGATACGAGGCACGAGTCCTTCATCCCTGGCAGCCTGCATCAGGCGTGGCAGATCATCAACGGATAAAAGGATCATTGCATCCACATCCGCTGTCAAACGCGGCTTGCCTAACAGACTGGCAGCAACGCCGCCGATCACGATTCCCCGATCATTGAAACACGCCAACAACCTTTGCAGAGCAGTCAAAGGCGCTAACAAGGACGCGATTTCTTCGGGAGTCACATCTGAACTCCCTTCAGCCTTGCCCATCGCTGGCGGACAATTTCTTCTTGTTCGTCTAGCCCGGATAGAGGCACTCCCAGGCCCACAGCCAGCCGAAAGATCGCATTCAACTGTTGCCAGCGCAAAGCCACTGAGGCCGTCCGTTGCTCCTCGATTTCTATGGCCTCAACTTCTCGCCAGCGGTCACGAAACTTTTTCGCACTTTGAGCATCTGTAACCATTTATCGTCGCTCCTCAAGAATCGTTTGCGACAGTGGTTTGCCTTTGACCCGGATGGGAGTGCGATTGGCGATGGATGAGACCAGAAACGTTGCCACTCTTGACCACGCTATAATAAACCGGCATCGCGACCTCCCAACACCCTGAACTGGGACAAGGTATACCCGGTAATTATCGCACGCCTGTCAAACAGTGTCAAAACGAACTCGCCCACTTCCCCGACCCTCGCCCGCTCGATCAGCGCGATGCCCACCGCGCACACGAGCATCAATAGGTGAATAGCAAAGGTCAAACCCGGCCTCGGCAGACGATATTGACAGTCGCTCCCGGTCGTAGTACAATACGGCCAGTGGGTAGAACATTTGTTTGCAAGCGGCGTTCCACCGAAAACCGGCGGCTGAACGCCCACCCCGTTTCACCGATCAACAAGGACTCGACATGGAACCCGAAAACATTTTGATCCGTGGCGCGCAACAGCACAACCTCAAGAATATTGATCTAGTCATCCCTCGCTACAAGCTGGTGGTGCTCACGGGCGTCAGCGGCAGCGGCAAATCCTCGCTGGCCTTTGACACCCTGTATGCCGAAGGCCAACGCCGTTACGTCGAAAGCCTCTCGGCTTATGCCCGCCAATTCCTGGGGCAGATGGAAAAACCAAAGGTGGATTTTATCGGCGGCCTCAGCCCCACGATTGCCATCGAACAAAAAGCGATCAGCAAGAACCCGCGCTCGACGGTGGGCACCGTGACGGAGGTGATGGACTATATGCGGGTGCTCTATGCCCGCGTCGGCACGGCGCACTGTCCGCAGTGTGGCCGGATCGTCCAGGCTCAAAGCGCCCAACAGATTGCCGACCAACTCTCTGCTCTGCCGCCGGGCACTCGCCTCCAATTGTTGGCGCCCGTCGTCCGCCAGCGCAAAGGCGTCCACGCCGATGTGATCGAGCAGGCGCGCCGGGATGGCTATGTCCGCGCCCGCATTGACGGCGTGCCGGTGGAGCTGACCGGCCCCATCAAGCTGACCAAGACGAAAAAGCACACCATCGAGCTGAGCGTGGATCGGCTGCGTGTGCCGGAACGCCAGCTTCCCGAAAGCCTTGCGCTTCGCGTGAGCGAAGCGAAGGATCAGCTTTCGGGAAGCTGGAAAGAGTTCGTCGCCCGGCTGGTGGATTCGGTCGAGACGACGCTGCGCGCCAGCGGCGGTCTCCTCGTCGCCGATTTGGGCGACGGCAACGAATTGGCCTTGAGCGAACAGAACGCCTGCGCGCAGTGCGGCCTCAGCTTCCCGGAACTCTCGCCGCAACTGTTCAGCTTCAATTCGCCGCTGGGCATGTGCCCCGATTGCAATGGGCTGGGCGTGCAGATGACGGTTGACCCGGCGCTCATCATCACCGATCCGAATCTATCGCTGCTGGACGGCGCGTGCCGCTGGTATGGCAACCTGCGCAAGAAACCCGAAGCCAGTTGGGGGCCGCGCCAACTGCGCTCCATCGCCGACCACTATGGCATTGACTTGGAGATGCCGTGGAAAGACTTGCCGAAAAAGTTTCGAGAGACGCTCTTGTATGGCTCCGGCGACGAAAAGATCACCTTCACGCATCAGGTCGAAACGGATGACGTCAGTTGGTCGGGCGAAAGCGTGCGAGCGATCAAGGGCATTGTCTACAACGTCAACCGGCTGTTTCGTCAGACCCATTCAGAGTATACGCGGCGCTGGTATGCCAGTTTCATGAGTGAGCAGCCGTGCCCCACTTGCCAGGGCGCTCGGCTGCGCCCGGAAGCGGGAGCGGTTACCGTCGGCGGCAAGACCATCACGCAAGTGAGCGCGATGGCGATTGACGAGGCATTGGCGTGGGTGAAAGATCTAGAGACCTGTCAGGTTTCGGAAAACCTGACAGGTCTCACGTCGGAACAACTCGAAATCGCGGGCCAGGTGCTCAAGGAAATCCGCGACCGGCTTCAGTTCATGCTCAACGTCGGCTTGCACTATTTGACGTTGGATCGTCCCGCGCCGACGCTTTCTGGCGGCGAAGGCCAACGCATTCGCCTGGCCAGCCAGATCGGTTGCGGGCTGGTGGGCGTGGTCTATGTCTTGGACGAGCCTTCTATCGGCCTGCACGCCCGCGATAATCGCGCGCTGCTCGACACGCTGTTGCACCTGCGCGACATGGGCAACACCGTTTTGGTCGTCGAGCACGACGCCGAGACGATGCGCAGCGCCGATTGGTTGATTGACCTGGGGCCGGGGGCGGGCGTGCTGGGTGGACAGGTGGTGGCCGCCGGGACGCCGCAAGAGGTCGCCGCCAATCCGCACTCACTCACCGGGCGCTACCTGAGCGGCGAAATGTCCGTCGTCGCGCCCAACGGCAAACGCCGTCGAGAACCGGCCAAGGGTTCGCTGACAGTCGTCGGGGCGCGGCTGCACAATCTCAAGAACATCAGCGCACGCTTTCCGCTGGGCGTGATGACGTGCGTCACCGGCGTTTCTGGCAGCGGCAAGAGCAGCCTGGTGGCTGGGACGTTGTACCCGGCGTTGGCGCGCATCTTGCACAGGGCAGAGGATCGCCCCGGCCCGCACGACCGGATCGAAGGGCTGGAGCACCTGGACAAGGTCATCAACATCACCCAGTCGCCCATCGGGCGCACACCCCGCTCGAACCCGGCTACCTACGTCGGCGTATTTGACGAGATTCGGCGCGTGTTTGCCAGCACGCCCGAAGCGCGGGCGCGCGGGTACAAGCCGGATCGCTTTAGCTTCAACGTCAAGGGCGGGCGCTGCGAGGCATGCAAAGGCCATGGCCAGAAAAAGATCGAGATGCACTTTTTGGCCGACGTGTGGGTCACGTGCAAAGAGTGCCAGGGCACCCGCTTCAACCGCGAGACGCTTGCCATCCAGTACAAGGGCAAGACCATCGCCCAGGTGCTCGACATGGATGTGCAAGAGGCGCTCGAATTCTTTGCTCCCTATCCCGCGCTCGCTCGCATCTTGCAGACGCTCCACGACGTGGGCCTGGACTATGTGCGGCTCGGCCAGAGCGCCACGACCTTGAGCGGCGGCGAGGCGCAGCGGGTCAAGCTGGCGAAGGAATTGAGCCGCGTCGCCACCGGGCGAACCGTCTACATCCTCGACGAGCCGACGACCGGCCTGCACTTTGCCGACATTCAGCGCCTGCTCGACGTGCTGCACCGATTGGTAGACGCCGGCAACACCGTCATCGTCATTGAGCACAATCTGGACGTGATCAAGACGGCGGATTGGATCATTGACCTGGGGCCGGAAGGCGGCGAGGCGGGCGGTTACATCATCACAGAAGGCTCGCCCGAGATCGTGGCGCAGGCGGCCAATAGCTGTACGGGGCAGTTCTTGCGCAGGCTGTTGGAAGGACATCTCGTTTCGTGATGGAGGCAAAGAGATGACTGAATGACATTGAGAGATCAGTGACGAAAAGACACACTGGGCAAATCCGCACGCTGGTCAAGAGACGGAGAACCAGCACAAGCCAGAGACACACTTTTCACCAGGAGGTTCAAATGTCATACGATATGCCCCAATGCAAAATCACCGTTCTCAAGAGAACGCTCGACCAGGATTTGGCCGACCGGTACCTGGACACAGAAAAAGGCTGGGGCGCCTGCGACCAGTTCAGCGACGGCCAAGAGTTCGTAGTGGAACAGTCTTTCGAAATGCCAAAGGGCTTTTGCCCATGGGCCTGGGCAGACATCCGTGGGGACATTATGACCATTGCGACCGGAGGCGACCTGCCCTGGATAAAACAGCGCGGCGTGGCGATAACCGGCTGCACGGATTGGTTCAGGCCCGTCATTTTTAAAGTGGAGAGGATGGCGCGCTGAAAAAAGTGACCTCTTGTGATCCCGAACGTGTCATCTCACCGACGTTAGCGCGTCGCCTGGCCGTGACACGCCAATGGCTGGCCGACAAGTTTAACCCTCCGATGGGGCCGGATCAAATCCTAGACGTGATCCGCGATTTGGGCTGCCTGCAACTCGACCCGACCAACGTCGTGGCGCGCAGCCATTTGCTGGTGCTGTGGAGCCGGTTGGGGCGGTATGACCCGGCGCACCTCGACACACTGCTTTGGAAGGATCGCCGGCTCTTTGAATACTGGGCGCACGCCGCCTCGATCGTTCTCACGGAAGACTATGCCATCCATCAAGCGACCATGCGCCGGCATGGCACGGGCAATTCACCCTGGGATCAACGCTCTCGCGCCTGGGTCAAAGAGAACGGGCCGCTGCGCCGGCGAATTCTGACGCAGCTCGCTCGCAATGGCCCTCTGCCCTCGCGTGCCATCGAGGATGTATCGGCTGTGAAGTGGCAGTCGGGCGGTTGGAGCACAGGCCGTAACGTCAACCGTATGCTCGACTATTTGTGGAGCAAGGGCCAGATCATGATCGCCGGGCGCACGGGCGCGCAAAGGTTGTGGAACTTGACCGAGCGATGTCTGCCCGAGTGGACGCCCCGCGATCCCTTGTCCGAGCGCGAGGTCGTGCGCCGCGCGGCGCTCAAGTCGTTGCGCGCGTTGGGTGTGGCGAGCGCCACGCACATCCAACAGCACTATATCCGAGGACGCTATCCGGGCCTGGAGGGTGTGCTGGCTGAACTTGAATCCGAAGGTCGCATCACGCGCGTTCAAATCGGCGACGCGCGAGGCGAGCGCGAGCCGATCTGGCCCGGCCCGTGGTACATCCATGCCGACGACTTGCCCCTTTTGGAACAACTGACCTCGGACGAGTGGGAACCCCGCACAACATTGCTCTCTCCCTTCGACAATTTGATCTGCGACCGCAAGCGAACGGAGCAGCTCTTTGACTTCTACTTCCGATTGGAGATTTACACGCCCCCGGCCAAGCGCCAATACGGCTTTTACGTTCTGCCCATCTTGCACGGCGACCGGCTGATTGGCCGTGTTGACCCGGCGATGGATCGGGCGCGCGGGCGACTGACCGTCAATGCCATCTACGCCGAACCCGGCGCGCCTGCCACGCGCAAGACCGGTCAGGCCATCGCCAACGCCATACAGGAACTCGGCGCGTTCCTGGGCGCGACCGAAATCGCGTACAAACGGCGCGTGCCGGCTATCTGGAAACGCGCTTTCTGTTGAACCATTGCCGCAGCTCAGTTCCGCTGGGGTGCGGTTCAAGTTTTTGCGTTGCCCGTTGGCTGGCGATTGGAAATCGCGCCCGCCTCTGGCGAACAGCAAAGCCGACCTTCGTCGGCTGGGGATTGAACCTGCGAAGGCAGGTTTTGCTGTTGTTGCCGCCGCGAAGCGTGCAGTCGCCAGGTGTGCAAAACTCTGAACCGCACCCGTTCCGCAGAATGAATTTGACGCCCCCGCCAACATGCGGCATAATCCAGGAAATCTCGAGCCTCAAATCTAGGGCGAGGCCAAGTCTCAATCGAGCGAGGAAAACAATGGCGCAACAATGGGAATATTGCGAGCTCAAGTGGCTGGTATCTGCGCGTTACGAGTCGGCGCGGCCACAGGTCATCTTTTACCGCGATCCGACTCGTCCCTGGTCGCCGCCGGAAACGGGGTTGGAACTGCTTGCCACGCGGCTGGGGCTGGAGGGTTGGGAACTGGTGTCGGTCATCAGTTTTGTCGGCATCAGCGCGAGTTCCGGGCCGGAGATTCACTATTACTTTAAGCGACTGCTGGGAGCCAAATAATGAAGATTTTATATGGCTTGCTGCGCACTATGCGCCCCAAGCAGTGGACCAAGAACGCTGCGGTTTTTGCGGCGCTCATCTTTGACGCCAAAGTGTTCCAGGCTGGGCCGCTCTTGCGGACGCTGGCTGGCTTTGTGTTGCTGTGCGCCGTCACAGGCGCGGTTTACATCATCAACGATTTGGCGGATATTGAAAAGGATCGCCAGCATCCTACCAAGCGCAATCGCCCGCTTCCATCGGATGCGCTACCGGCGCCGGCCGCCATCGCGGGCGCGGTCGTTTTGCTGGGCGTGGCTTTGCCGTTGGCGTTCTGGCTCGATGTTTATTTCGGCCTGCTGGCGGCGGGGTATCTTGTCCTGCAACTGGCGTATACGTTCATTCTTAAAAACCAGGTCATCGTGGATGTGATCGTCATCTCGGCGGGTTTTGTCATCCGGGTTGGGGCCGGCGTTCCGCTCGTGCCAGCCGATCGGTTTTCGCCGTGGTTGTATGTTTGCACCACGCTGCTGGCCTTGTTCCTGGGCTTTGGCAAGCGCCGGCAGGAGTTGGTGTTGCTTCAGGGCAGCGCCAAGAATCACCGCGCCATCTTGGGCGAGTACAGTATCCCGTTCCTGGATGAGATGATCAACGTCGTCATCAGCGCGGCGATTGTGGCGTACTCGCTCTATACCTTTACCGCCGTCAATGTCCCGCCGAACCACCTGATGATGCTGACGATCCCGTTTCCGATTTATGGGCTGTTTCGCTACCTGTACCTGATCCACATTCGCGGCGAGGTGGCCGCGCCGGACGAGGTATTGCTCAAGGATCGCCCGATTCAGTTGACGGTTGTGTTGTGGGGGGCGCTGTCGTTCGTGCTGCTGTTTTGGAATCGCTTGCAGCAGTCCGGGGCGCTCAAGTAGAGGCTTGCGATTCGGCGGGGCCGCCAAGTTGAGCGGCGGCCGCGGCAATCGCTTCGACACACTTGGCCGGCGCAGCGTCAATCTGCGCGCTGGTGAAATACAACAGCCGCTCGCGGACGGCGCGCGGCATCTCCGCTTCGCTTCGACCAGATGTTTCGCCACAGATTACACCCAGTGTCCCCTCGTGGCAAATCACCGCAAAATCCACGCTATACGCGCGAGTTGAATCGGCATCTCGTATGACATAGTTCCGCTCGGCGTGCAGATGCGCCTCTTTGAGCGCGCGCCACAGGCTATCGTGCTCGCGCGATCCGAGGAACAGGTCGTTGATCTCCCATGCCTCGTTCAATCGTTTTCCATTCGTCAGGATGAAGGTGATTCTCCGCAGGCTGCGGCTGGGGATAGGGTGGGGGAGCTCGACGAGCTTGCCCAGTTGCAATTTGTAATAGCGCTGGTCGGCGCGCGGGTGATCGGGTTCGTCGGGCAGGAGGTCGCGCCGCGCGACCAGTTCGTGGCCGCGCACCTGGGCATACCACCGAACGCTGAACGCGTCCGAGCTGAACGACTTGGTCAAGTAGAATGCAACGTAATCCGGCGGAAAGAACTTGGGCGCGGACCGCATCGGAATGCGATACCAGTGCTCGTCGCGCGCTCGCTCCAGGTCGCGCGCGTGATTCATCACGGCGATGAGGACGGAAGATTCAGGAAGCATGCGTGTGCCTCATTGATCGAGAGGACGGTGGTTACATTAGTTATGGTGCCACTATTATACTTTCAATCGGCGTCGAATCAAAACAGGAACGCCCCCGACTTGCATCGGGGGCGGGACGCACGGTCGGCGGATGGCTTACAGTTGCGACGTGCAATGCGGGCAGCGCGTGGCTTTGAGCGGAATGGCGGACAGGCAGTACTTGCACTCTTTGGTGTTTGGCTCGGCGGGCGCCGGTTGTTTTTTCATGCGGTTGACTTGCTTGACCAGCAGGAACACGACAAATGCCACGATGATAAAGTTGATCACGGCGTTGAGAAAGACGCCATAGTTGATCGTGGCCGCGCCGGCGTCTTTGGCCGCTTTCAAAGAGGTATAGGCAGTGCCCGACAGGTTGATGAACAGATCGGAAAAGTTAATCTTGCCCAGCAGCAACCCGATGGGCGGCATGATGATGTCATTGACCAGCGAGCTGACGATGGCGCCAAAAGCAACGCCCAGGATGATGCCAACGGCCAGGTCAATGACATTCCCTTTGACGGCAAACTCTTTGAATTCCTTGAGCATTTTGGGGTTTTTCCTTTCTGAAGGTTGGGCCGTCAATCAATACTCTAACAGCTTGCGCAGCCTTTTTGCTTGGGTCACCCACTTTTTGACCTCAGACAGGACAGGCGCTCGCCCTGCGAGTTTCTTTTCGGCATTCACCTCCGATAGCTTGGCATGCAAATTGGCCGGGACGCGTGCGGCAAGCTCCTTGACGGTGTCAACGCCAGCCTGTTCGAGCAGGTCGGCGTAAATTTGTCCCACCCCTTTGATGCGCGCCAGATCCGCTCGGTTGGCGAGTCCCAGAATGACCTCGGGCGCGATCCCGGTCTGCTCGGCCAGGACCTTGCGCCCGTCGGGCGTCCGGGCTGCTTCGAGGAGCTGATCGCTGTTGCGGATGCCGTGCTGTAGCAGCTTGGCGCGTGGCTCGGCTGCCATGATTTTGAGTTTGCCGATGGCGACAGACATTGTGGTCTCCTTTCCACGAGTGCAAATGGGGAACGAGCTACTTTTTGTTCAGCAGCCCGCCCAGTCCTTTAGCTATATCTCCTATCTGATTGCCGCTCAACAGGCCGTCAATTTGACTGGCGACTGGAGCCGGAAGTTTGCTTTTGAGAAAGCCAATTACTGTTTCAACGGCCATCTTTGCTTGAGGTTCAGAAAGCTTGGCCTTTTTTGCTACCAACTTGATCAACTCGTCCATGGTTTTTCCCTTTCTTTGGTCTGGGGGAGATGTTGGCACATCGCCCAAGTGGCTCCTCAATTAGGGTGAATGGCCCTGCGGAGGGAATGTCTTCCTGACGCCTCCTCTCTACAGACTCGCTCAGGCAAAAGCCCGTCTGCGTTTTCGCGTGTCCAGCACAGGGTGAACACGCCTTGGCTGCAATAGATTCTGCACCCGTCGGGCAAGTCCTGCAAGCGCCCAATCATGTCGGCGGGGCTGAGATCAATACCCTGCGCTAGCTCTTCCCGCCAGAATGAGGCGTGGCCTGCGCCCGCGTCTCGCTCTACACGCAAAGAGCTGAGCTTCATTACTCATTCGCCAGCCGTTTGGCTTGTTCAATCCACGACTCGATCTCGATCTTGCGCCACCCAGGGACCTTGAGAGTAGCCCGGATTTGATCCGGCGTCGCGTCAGCCAATAGCTTGAAGGAAGAAAGCCCTCCTTTGCGCAGTTGCTCCTGGTAGACCGGGCCAACGCCATTGATGATGGTCAGGTCGTCCGGGCGCAGTTTGATTTGCGCAGCTTTCTCCTCGAATTCACGGAGGCGCGCTCTGGCCTCGCCCAACTGATTTGACAAGGCTTGATGCTTTTCTTCGCGCTCCTTCGCTGCCACTTCCAACTGCTGGATCGTGCCAACTCGCTTATCGGCCTCAACCCGCAGGGCGGTCATCGCTTTCTCTTTACCTTGCAGCAAAGCTTCCAACTGTTTGAGGTGCGCTTCGGTTTCCGAGATCTGTGTTTTGAGCGCCGCGATCTGAACGTCTCGCTCGCTCACGGCCTGTTCCAGTTGGCTGGCAGCCTGGCGGCGATCTTGCAGCCGAGCGTCCAGGTCGCGAACAGCCTTTTCAACTAACGCGCGTTCGTGCGGCGGCGCTATCTCCAACAACAAGCTCATTCCTCCAACGCCGATGCCCGACTGGAACGCGCCAGAGATCGCAAACACCACGGCAAACAACCACGTCCCAACAACACCCGTGGCCACCGCCTGGTCGAGCGGGCCGGCCAGCCAGGCCAGCAACGTCGTGCTCAAGCCAAGGCCGGCTGCCAGCCGAATGACCGCTCGATTGCCGCGCCGATCCGAGAGCCGGCTCCACATCAAATTGGAAATCAAAGAGGCCGCCGTGTTGAAAGCCAGATACACGCTCACCATCTCTGCGCCCGCGCCCAGATCGCGTGAAGCGTACACGGCAAAGAACGGCGTCGCCATCTGCGCGCCCATGATGACCACGCGCGTGGTGAGAAACAACCGAAAGTTGAGATCGCGTCGCATGAGGTGCGCGGCGCGGCCTAGATGCGCTATCAAGCTGCTGACCTCGTCCCCCACCACGCTCGGCGGCTCGACGACAAACATGAAAGCGAACATTGACAATGCCGCAAAGAATGCCGCAATTGCGATCAACTGTCCGACGTTGGCTGGGAACGCCCGCCCGAGTTGCTCGCTCAGGGCCAACCGAACGACCAGACTGCCGGCAATGCCCAAGACCCCGCCGACCAACATGCGCGTGGCAAAATACGAGCCACGCATCCGAGCCGGGATGGTCTTGGCGACTACATCCATAAACGGCACGCCGCCCCAGCCAGAAGCCACGCTGTTGACCACATAGGGGACGAAGAAGCCGATGATCAACACCGTCGGGTTGTGCTGCGTGAGCACGATGACGGCCATCGTAGCCCAGGCCAGGCACCGCACCAAAGCCGGCGCCATATAGAGTGGCAACTTGTATGGTTGGCGAGACTGGTGACGCGCGACGAACAATTGTGGCAAGAACCAGCCGGCGTCACGCAGAGGGACCACCAGCCCGATGAGCACATTCGGCGCCGACAAACGAGACAGGAACCACGTCAACACCAACGCCGAATCAATCAACGAATCGGCCAAGGTGATCAGTGCGCCGTTGGCGATGCCGAGCGCATAGTTGCGTCGCAAGTGTGGATCAACCGCAGGTGCTTCTCCCTGTGTGGTAGATGCGTGCAAAGAATCATCCCTCCGATGTAACTACCCTTGCGAAGGTCTCATTACAACCTTCGCAAGGGTAGCGGTTTTCCCCAATAAAGATGAGGCGATTATAACACCCGGTTATCAAATATCAAGCCTTCACCATTGCCCAAACGAGCAAAACGGGTACAATTACCGGCAGAGCGAGAACATGCCACAGCCGCCCACACGCAGCGCGATGGGCAACCACATTCTTTGAAAGAGAGGCGCGGATGAACGAACAACACAACCTCGGGCCACAGCCTGACCCGTCGGCAGGCGATGTTTCGGATAAAGTCGTCAACTTGGTGCAACGCGGCGCGCGAGATGTGTTCGCGCACACGGCCACCCTCACGCAAGGCGGCGCGCGCGAGGTGAAAGCCGACAACGTGACCATCCGTCAAGGTGGCGCAGAAAAGATCAAAGCGACGAACGTGACCCTCCGTCAGAGCGCCGTCGCCCAGGCCAAAGCCGAGATGGTCGAGATCGTCCAAAGCGGCGTCGCACTCGTCCAGGCCGAGGAGGTGACGCTCAATGCAGCCCATGTCTCCGCTGTGTACGCCGGTTCGGCGACGTTGGACGGGACGCTGGCGCAAGTGCTCGTCTCACGCGGGCCGGTGGATGTGCAAGACTCTGCTGTGGCGGCAATGATCGCGCCCAGCATGACGGTCAAGGGATCAATCGTCGGGCTGCTCTTTGCGCGTCACGTGGAGGGAGATGTGACCGCGTTGTTCGGGCCGCGCGCAGCGGTGGCGTTCGGGGCAGCCTTTGGCGCGGCGTTCGGGGTGGCGTTCGCGTTAGCGCGGAGGATGAGGAAAAAAGTAATTCGTGCCCCGTCTCGTTAGATGTGAGATTTAAATTCAGCCAGCGTTCCACGCGCGCGAGGATCGAATCCCCTCACTTTTTGGGAGGATACTTGTTCGATAGGAGATTGCTCGCAGTCTGATCCGATCAAACTAGATGACACGCCACCCAATGTCCGCCGGACGCGGTCGCGTCGCGCCATTCGGGTTCCTGCTCGGAGCAAACGCTTTGCGCGATGGGGCAGCGCGTGTGAAAGCGGCAGCCGCTCGGCGGATTGACCGGGCTGGGCACGTCGCCGGTGAGAATGGTGCGCTGTCGTTTGCGCTCGGCCTTGGGATCGGGGATGGGCACGGCGGAAAGCAGCGCCTGCGTGTAGGGGTGCAACGGCTGATTGTAAAGCTCGTCCTTTTGCGCCAACTCGACAATTTTGCCCAGGTACATGACCGCCACGCGGTCGCAGATGTGGCGCACCATCGAAAGATCGTGCGCGATGAACATATACGTCAGCCCCAGCTTGTCCTGCAAATCCTCCAGCAGATTCACCACCTGCGCCTGAATCGAAACATCCAACGCCGAGATCGGCTCGTCGCAAATGATGAATTCCGGGTCGGAAGCCAGCGCGCGCGCCACGCCGATGCGCTGCCGCTGCCCGCCGGAGAACTCGTGCGGGTAGCGGTTGACGAACATTGGGTTCAGCCCCACCAGCTTGAGCAGCTCTTGCACGCGCTCGGTCTGGGCGTGGCGGCCCTTGACCAGCCCGTGCACCCCCAGCGGCTCGCCGACGATGGCGTTCACCGTCCAGCGTGGATTGAGGCTGGCGTAGGGGTCCTGGAAAATCATCTGCGCCTGGCGGCGAATCGCCATCAGCCCGCGGCCTTTGGATTGAAAGATGTTTTGGCCGTTGAACTTGACGCTCCCGGCCGTGGGCGGGTAGAGCATCAGCATCGTCCGGCCGGTGGTGGACTTGCCGCAGCCGGACTCGCCCACCAGTCCCAACGTCTCGCCCCGGCGGATGTCGAACGACACGTCATCCACGGCCTGCACGGCGCCGACCTGGCGCTGGATGAGGATGCCCCGGCGAATGGGAAAATGCTTTTTGAGGTTTTCGACGCGCACCAGGATTTCGTCGCTCATCGGTGATGACTTCATCGGTGATGACTTCATTGGAGATGACATCATCGCAGGCCTCCGGTTCGCACATCTATCCAACAAGCGATCTCATGCTTGGGCGCAATAAGGATCAGCGGCGGATTCTCTTGCCGGCATTTTTCAACGACGAACTTGCAGCGCGGCGCAAACGGGCAGCCCTGGGGCAGGCCGAGCAGGTTCGGCGGCATGCCGGGGATAGAGACCAAGCGTTCCTCGCGCGACATGTCCACGCGCGGCAGCGCGCCCAGGAGCGAAACCGTGTACGGGTGACGCGGGTTGTCGTACACCTCGTCCACGCTGGCGTGCTCCACGATGAACCCGGCGTACATGACAATGACGCGATGGGCCAGCCCGGCCACTATCCCCAGGTCGTGCGTGATCCAGATGATGGCCATGCCGATTTCTTCGCGCAGGCGCTTGACCAGGTCGGTGATCTGAGCCTGGATCGTCACGTCCAGCGCGGTGGTCGGCTCGTCGGCGATCAGGATTTGCGGCATGCAGGAAATCGCCATGGCGATCATGGCCCGCTGTCTCATGCCGCCCGAGAACTGGTGCGGGTAATTGTGAAGGGCGCGGTCGGCCTGCGGGATGCCCACCATCTCCAGCAGTTCGATCGCTCGCTGCTGAGCCTGATCGGCGGTCATCGCCATGTGGAGCTGGAGCGACTCGCTGATCTGAAAGCCGACGGTCAGCACCGGGTTGAGGCACGTCATCGGATCCTGAAAGATCATGGCAATCTCTTTGCCCCGGATGTGGCGCAGCTCGTCCTGGGATTTTTTCAGCAGGTCAGAGCCGTGGTAGAGGGCTTGCCCGCCGGCGATGATGCCGGGCGGCTGCGGGATCAGCCCCATGATCGAAAGCACACTCACCGACTTGCCGCAGCCGGACTCGCCCACCACGCCCAGCGTTTCGCCCTCGTTGAGGCTGTACGAGATGCCGTTGACGGCGTGCACCAGG
Source organism: Anaerolineae bacterium (assembly GCA_041300525.1). Classification (GTDB taxonomy): domain Bacteria; phylum Chloroflexota; class Anaerolineae; order Fen-1058; family Fen-1058; genus JBGLNJ01. Next base: position 531,203 of record JBGLNJ010000001.1, read on the forward strand.
CCATCATAGGTTTTGAATCGCGTTTGGAGGTTATTGACTTCTAGAATGGTGTTCATGTCATTCCACCATGGTGCGCGGGTCGAGCGCGTCGCGCAACCCATCGCCGACAAAGTTGATCGCCAGCACGGTTATGAGGATCATCATGCCGGGGAAAAACCACAGCCACGGCGCAGTCTCCAGGTAACGGTTGGCATCCTCCAGCATGTTGCCCCAGGTGGCTGTGGGCTGGCGGACGCCCAGGCCCAGGAAACTGATATAGGCTTCGGTCAGGATGGCGCCGGCCACGCCCAGCGTGGCGTTGACGATGATCGGCGCGACACTGTTAGGGAGGATGTGGTAGAACATGATCGCCAGGTTCGAGGTGCCGGTACAACGCGCCGCCGTGACAAACTCTTGCTCCTTGAGCGAGAGGAACTGGGAGCGGACGATGCGCGCCAGGTACATCCAACTGTCCAGCCCGATGATGAGGACGATGACGATGACGCTGCCGCTGAACTCGCGCCCAAAGGCCTGAAAGTTGTGGACTTTGTCGCTCAGGTATTTGGCGGCGACGATGAGCAGGAACAGTTGGGGGATGCACAGCATCGCTTCGGTAAAGCGCATCAGGACGCCGTCTATCCAGCCGCCATAGTAACCCGACAGCGCGCCAATCGTCACGCCGACGACCAATGCGACGGTCACCGCCGCCAGGCCGATGAGCAGAGAGATTTGCCCGCCGTAGACGGTGCGCGCCAAGATGTCCCGCCCGACGGCGTCTGTGCCAAACGGGTGCGTCGGCGACGGCCCTTGCAGCTTGATGCCGGTGTCCACAAAATTGGCAAACTTTTCTGGGAAGACGAATGCCCCGCCGACGACATACACCATCAGCAACGCGAGCAAGATCAGGCCAAACATGGCCATCTTGTGGCGGCGGAAACGCCGCCAAGCCAGTTGCGCCGGCGTCAGTGGCTCGCGAGTCGCCAGGGTGTCTTCGGTTATTCCGGGGAGTGCTTCACTTGTAGTTGCCATGTCTCTTCCCTCGACCCGTATTGCGTGTTCCGTATTCCGTCGAGCGTCTCACGAAATACGCAATACGGAATACGTCAATCGTAGCGGATGCGCGGATCCAAGAACGTATACGCCACGTCGGTGATGAGCTGGAACACGACCACCGCCACAGAAATGATGATCATGATGCCCATCAGCACCGGGAAATCGGAGCGCGTGGTGTGATCGTAGAACAAGCGCCCCATCCCCGGCCAGGCAAAGATAGTCTCGGTCACGACGGCGCCCGCCAACAGAAACGGCAACTCTAGCCCGATAATCGTCACAATCGGCAGCGCAGCGTTCTTGAGCGCGTGGATGAAAACAACCCTGCGTTCGGCCAGGCCCTTGGCGCGCGCCGTGCGGATATAGTCTTGCTGGATGACTTCGAGCATGCTGGCGCGAATAAAGCGGCTGTACCCGGCGATGCTGATGACCGAAATGGCGGTGACGGGCAGAACCATGTGCCATAGCGTCTGCTGCCAGCCAGGGCCTGCCTCAGGATCGAACATGCCGCCGGTAGGAAAGTAGGGCAATCCCCAGCGCTTAAAGTAGACCGCGAAAACGTAGATCAATCCGAGCGCCAGAAGCGGGATGGGCATCGAAAGCCCGATAAAAGAAGAGGCCGTGACAGTATGATCAAAGATCGAGTACTGTTTGAGCGCCGAGATAAGGCCAATCACAAGCGAGACCACGATGATGACGACCTCGCTGGTGAGCATCAACAGCAGCGTGTTGGGCATCCGCTCGACGATCATGTCCATCACGGGTTGGCGCGTGGCAAAGGACGTGCCAAAATCGCCGCGCAGCGCGCCCTTGCGCGTGCCGTAGACGAACTGGCCGTCTTCGCCCACATCCGGCTTTCCGTTGGCATCCAAGTCAACCGTCATCCAGTCATTGCCGGCGAGCCAAATGACGTATTGGACGTACATCGGCTTGTCCAGCCCTAATTGCCGCGTCAGCCGCTCTCGATCCTCGGACCTCAACGGCTTGCGTCCTCCGCCGAATGCAGAGAGTGGGTCACCCATCTCTGAGGTTAGGACAAACACGATCAGGCTGATAATGAACAACAAGGGGATCGCCTGAAGCAGGCGGCGAACAATGTAGCGGCCCATAAGAGGCTCCTTCCCTCACCCATACCCTCCCCCGCTTCGCGGGGGAGGGTTAAGGAGAGGGCTAGAGGTTGTTACTTGACATCCCACTCGTGCGCGTTCCAGAACGGCGTCGCGCCAGAAAGCTTGATGTTCACCAGCTTTTTGGACACGGCCCACCAGTCCGGATCATCCCACATGCTGATCCAGTAGACCTTCTCGCTGATCAGCTTGCCGATGTCGTAGAATATCTTGACGCGAGCCTGAGCGTCCACCGTGGCAGTCTGCTTGGCGAACAGGGCGTCGAGATCCTTGTCGCATAAATACTGGGCGTTCGTTCCAGAGGGATTCTTGTCCGAGGCGACTTCCTTGCAGAGCCAACCGACAGTGTCGGGGTCGGGGAACGCCGGGTTGCCCGAGTGCTGCTCGATGTCGTACTGGCCCAAGGCAATCGGCCCCTTTTCGGCATAGCTCGCAAAGAACAAGTCGCTGGCGTGGTTAATCAGCTCCACGTCAACGCCCACGTTCTTGAGCATCTGCTGGACGATGACCTGCGTATTTTTGCGGACTTCACGCGTGGTGGTGGCATAGCGCAGCTTGAGCTTGACGCCGCCCTTTTCGCGGATGCCAGTCGCGCCCGCTTTCCAGCCAGCCTCGTCTAGCAATTTCTTGGCCCCTTCAGGATCGTAGGGGAGAGGCTTGATGCCAGGGTCGGCGTAGGGCATGCCCTCCCAGAAGGTGCCCGATACCTTGGTCCGTCCGTCCAGCAGGTCTTTGACGATCTTTTCTCGATCAACCGCCATGACGATGGCCTTGCGCACGTTCACATCCTGTAGCGCCGGGTGACCTTTGGTCTTGGCATCCGTGCTCAGGTTGAGCCACCAGCTTTCCTGATAGCCAGACGGCGTCTTGACCAGGTCTAGTGTGCCGAGCTTTTCGAGATCGGGCATATCGGCATAGGAGATAAAGGTGCCGATGTCCGAGTCGCCCGCCTTGAGCGCCGCGATTTGTGCGGCATCGTCCGGCACAATCTTGATAAAGATTTGGTCTACCTTGGGCTTGCCCTTCCAATAGTTCGGGTTCGCCTGGAAAATCAGGTGGCTGGCCGATTGCCACTCTTTTAACACGAACGGCCCGACGCCGACTGTGGGCTTGCGGTTCCATTCGGCCTTGTCAATCGTGCCATCTTTCTGGAACACCGGCTCCAGGATGTGCTTGGGCAAAGCGCCGGATCCACTCGATGGGTTGACAAAGACCTTGGCCTGCCAGGGGGCATAGGGTTCCTTGAAAGTGACGACCAACGTGGTCTTGTCTTTGGCCTCGACTTTGTCCACAGCCGTATCGTAGGGATCGCGGCTGGAGACGGCGTTCTTGTCGTTCATCACCATCTGCCACGTGAACACATAGTCATCGGCGGTCAAGGGGGTGCCATCGGACCACTTGACGTCGTCGCGCAGCTTGTAGGTGATCGTCTTGCCGTCTGCCGAGATTCCACCATTCGCCGCGGTGGGGATCTCTTTGGCGATCACCGGGACAGGTTCGGCCTTGTCGTTGAACTCAATCAGCGCGGTATTGAGGTAGAGCGGACCCAAGATAGCCGCGAACCACATGTTGGAGTAATACGGGTTGAGGCTATCTGGCTCTTGCGGGAACGCGATGCGGATCACTTTGGGTTTGGGCGTGGCCGTGGGCGCAGGTGGCTTGGTCGGCTCAGGCGCCTTGGTTGGCGGCGGGGGTTGGGTCGGCTGGGCTGGCGCCAGAGTGGCGGCGGGAGCCGAAGTAGGCGGCACGGGCGTGGCGGCGGGCGCGCACGCTGAAAGCAGCAGCGAAAGGACCATCAAGCTGCTGAATAGGGCAAACAATCGCTTGTTCATCTTTCTCCTCCATAATGATTAGAGTCTAGGTAATGGATCGAAGCGTAGACAGAATTTTTCTTGTGGCGCACCTCCTTTCGTTTGTGCCGCTGATATAAAAATCAGAGGCGGTCGGCCGCGTAATGGTTCGTCGCTCTAAAATCAGTTAACCAGGCTGCCGAAATCCCTTGCGGGTCACTGAGGAAACTCTCGCTGTTTGCGGTGGATCATGCGTCTCATTTAATTGAAGGCGGCTATGTCAGACAACCAAAATTATAGCCGTCAAAGGGCACAATGTCAAATTTGGGTTGCCCCCGTATGTGCGGTATAATTTGGGTGTGGCTAAATCTCACGGTAGCCACGCCGGGTCGTAACAGAGGTAGCTACCCAGCCTTGCGAAGGTTCTTGCCTCGCCCTTTGCAAGGGTGGGAAACAAAAACAAGGAGAGCCATCATGCCGGACGTTCGCTTTGACACTTACTATCGGTACGAAGAGCTGACCCGCGTCTTGCAAGGATATGCGGAAGAGCATCCTCAGCTTGTGCGCCTCGAAAGCATCGGCAAGAGTTACGAGGGGCGCGATATATGGCTGGTCAGCGTGACCCATTTTGCCACAGGTGAAGACAAACACAAGCCTGCGCTGTGGGTGGACGGCAACATTCACGCCAGCGAGGTCGCGCCTTCAACCGCTTGCCTTTACCTGATCAATCGGCTGATCACGGCCTACGGCTCGGACGCCGATATCACACGCTGCCTGGACACGCGCGCGTTCTACATCTGTCCCCGCGTGAATCCCGACGGCGCCGAGCTGGCACTGGCCGACAAGCCCAAGATCATCCGCTCCAGCACGCGCCCGTATCCTTACGACGAAGAACCAATCGGCGGCTTGGTGACGGAGGATATGGACGGCGATGGGCGCATGTTGACGATGCGAATCCCGGACCCGAATGGAGCCTGGAAGACCTGTCCACAAGAGCCGCGCTTGCTCGTGCGCCGCGATCCCGCCGAGACGGGCGGGCAATACTTTCGCCTGTTGCCCGAAGGGCACGTGGAAAATTACGACGGCGCTTTGGTTCAAATCCAGCCCAAGAAAGAACGGCTCGACCTGAACCGCAACTTTCCGACGGGCTGGCGGCAAGAATACGAGCAGCAAGGCGCAGGGCCATATCCCACCTCGGAACCCGAAGTGCGCGCGATGACAAATTTCATCGCCCGCCACTCAAACATCACCGGCGGGGTCGCGTTCCACACCTACAGCGGCGTATTGCTCAGGCCCTACGACGACCGAAACGACGACGTATTCCCTGCCGAAGATCTCTGGACGTACAAGAAAATCGGAGAAAAGGGCACCCAGATCACCAACTACCCGGCTATTTCGATCTATCACGACTTTCGTTATCACCCCAACAAAGTCATCACCGGCGGGTTCGACACTTGGCTGTACGATCACATGGGCATGTTTGCCTGGACAGTGGAAATCTGGAGTCCGCAGCGGCAGGCGGGCATCAAGGATTACAAGTACATTGACTGGTTCCGCGAGCATCCCCTGGAAGACGATCTGACCATGCTCAAATGGAGCGATGAGGCGTTGGGCGGCAAGGGCTATGTGAATTGGTATCCGTTCGACCATCCCCAACTGGGGCGCATCGAGTTGGGCGGATGGAATTTGCAATACGCCTTTCGCAATCCGCCTCCCGAGTTTTTGGAAAAAGAGATCGCGCCCTTTGCCGACTGGCTGATATGGCATCTGCTGATCTCGCCGCGCCTGGAAGTGTACGAGGCCACAGTCAAACCTTTGGGAAACAGCAACTATTACGTGCGCCTGATCGTCCACAACACGGGCTGGCTGCCGTCCTATGTGACCAAGAGAGCCGTGGAGAAAAAGATTGTGCGCGGGTTGGTGTGTGAAATCGAGTTGCCCGAGGGCGCAACGCTCAAGACCGGCAAGCCCAGGGAAGAACTGGGGCAATTGGAAGGACGCGCCTACAAGCCTTCGTCCCCTAGCGCATTCCAAGACTATGATCCCACAGAGGATCGAATCAAAGTGGAATGGGTGGTACACGCTCCCAACGGCGGCGCGGTAAAAGTCACCGCCCGCCACGAGCGCGCGGGTGTGGTGACGGCGGAGTTGAGCTTGCAGTAAGCATGTGACGGCGGAGAAAGGCCGAGTCGTTAGAGACCCGTTTTCTCCACGGAAACGGGTCTCTTTTTCTCTCGTCGTCGTGAATGGAGATTGAGCATGACACATCTAGGTATCCTGGGCGAACAAGACATCAACTCGATCCACCAAGCCACCTTGCGCATCCTGGCCGAGGTAGGCATCATTCTGACGCATCCCCTCGCCAGAGAGTTGCTGTCGAGCCACGGCGCGCGCCCCAATGAAAATCGAGTGCTCATCCCGGCAGACTTGGTGACGCGCTGCCTGGCACAATGTCCGCGCACGATCAAGGTGCAGGGCCGCGATTCGGCGCAGGCCATTGTCTTGGGCGACGGCGCCTTGCACACGCACAACGTGGGCGGCGTACCCAACATTACCGATGCAAACACCGGCGCGCGCCGCCCTGCGATTCGCGAGGACAATGTCAACACAACCCGCCTGCTCGACGCGCTCCCAAACGTTTCGAGCCTCACGCCCTTCTTCACGCCTCAAGACGCGCCCGCAGCCGCGATGGCGCTGTGGATGTACTATGACACGGTCGCCAACACGACCAAGCCGGTTCACGGCCCCGGCGTGCAGACCGTCCGCGAGGTGCAAGCCCTGGCGGAAATGGCCCGCATCGCTTGCCCGGAAGGAAACGTGACGGTGGGCATCTCGCCCGTCAGCCCCCTCTTTTTCCCGGACGATGTGGCCGGCGCGATCTTGGAAATGGCTCGCCAGGGATTGCCACTGGGTCCACTCCCCTGCCCCATCCTGGGCGCTACCGCGCCCATGTCCATCGCCGGGGCGCTGGCGCAGCAGAGCGCCGAGGTGTTGGCTTGCGTCGTCCTGGCGCAGTTGATTCGACCGGGCTTGCCGATCTTTTATTGCGGGCGGCTCAGCGTGATGCACCCGCACACCGGGCTTTCGGTGTGGGGCAATCCAGAGATCGGGATGGTCTCCGCCGCCACGGTCGAGATCGCGCATCACTATGGGCTGCCGGTCAACGTCTATGGCCTGTGTACCGACTCGCACACCTCCGACGTACAGTGCGGCTACGAGCGGGCGATCAACGCGCTCATTCCGGCGCTGGCCGGCGCAGACGAGATCTCGGGCGTGGGCGAGATGGGGGGAGGCGTGCTTGGCTCGCTGGCGCAGATGGTGATAGACGACGAGATTCTGGACAGCGTCAAGCACACGGCGCGCGGGTTCGAGGTGAGTGCGGAAAGCCTGGCAGTGGATGTCATTGCACGAGCGATGGACGGCTCGCGAAATTTCCTGAGCCAAAAGCACACCGTCAAATACATGCGCCAGGGTGAGGTGCTGTTGACGCGCCTGGCCGGGCGCGAAGGCTGGGCCGAATGGGAAGCCTCTGGCCGCCGAGGAATCGTGGAGCGAGCTGCAGAGCGGGCGACCGAATTGCTTGCCCACCACGAGGCGCCGCCGCTCAATCCCCGGCAACTTGCCGAGATGGAAAAGGTAATTCGGGCAGTGGAGCGCGCAATCGGCCAGTAATGAAAAAAGCCCCTCTCCGATGAGAGGGGCGACCGTATTGCTGTCGGCCATCATAACAGATGCGTGCTACTCGTCTTGTGCTATCTGCTTCAGTCCCAGCCGTCGCCGCATTTCTGCGCTAGAGATGCCACCTTCGGTTTTTTGCCGTGCTCGCGACTGTTCGATCAGGGCCAGAAATTGGGGATGGGTGCCGAGAGTCACGGTTTCCCAATCTGTGTTTTCAATGGACACCAACGCGGCAAAGGGTTTCCCATCAACGGTAAGAATGACAGGCTCCTGGCTCACGGTCTGCGCATATTCGGCAAGGGGAGCAGTCGCCTTTACGACTTCCAAGGTCTTCATAGCTCAATCACCCTACGATATGGCAATGCCATGGCTCCGCCTCGAGCGTTGACGACGAATCGTATGAGAAAGACGCTTGTCATTATAGCACCTTTGAAAGCGCCCTGTCAATTTGAGCCATCTCCACATGCGCGGTATAATGTCTTGCGATGACAGACCTCTTTGACCACGCATCCCAAGAACGCATCGCCGCCGAAGCGCCGCTGGCCGCGCGGATGCGGCCTCGGACGCTGGACGAGTTCGTAGGGCAAGAAGACATCGCCGGGCCAGGCCGCTTGCTGAGCCGCGCCATCAAAGCCGACCGGCTCTTTAGCTCGATCTTGTTGTGGGGACCGCCCGGCACCGGCAAGACGACGCTGGCCAGCATCATCGCCCACAGAACCCAGTCCGCGTTCGAGACGATCAACGCGGTGCTGGCGGGCGTGGCCGACATCCGCCGCGTCGTCGCCGAGGCGCAAGAACGCCGCAAGCTCTACGGCCAGCGCACGATTCTGCTGGTGGACGAGATTCACCGCTTCAACAAGGCGCAGCAGGATGCGCTGCTGCCGCACGTCGAAAACGGAACCCTCATCCTCATCGGCGCGACGACTGAGAATCCCTACTTTGAAGTCATCGGCCCGTTGGTCAGCCGCAGCCGCGTCTTTCAATTGCGCCCACTTTCCGATGAGGGCGTCCGCACACTGCTGAATCGCGCCCTGACGGACAAGGAGCGCGGCTATGGCTCGCGCAATGTCGTGCTCGACGACGACGCGATGGCGCACCTCGTCCACGTGGCGGGCGGCGACGCGCGCAACGCGCTCAACGCGCTGGAACTCGCCGTCGAGTCCACGCCGCCCGACGCGAGCGGCGTCATTCACGTCACGCTCGACGTGGCGCAGGAATCCATCCAGCGCCGCGCGATTCTCTACGACAAAGACGGCGACGCGCACTATGACACGATCAGCGCGTTCATAAAGTCCGTGCGCGGCTCAGACCCGGACGCGGCGCTGTACTGGCTCGCCAAGATGCTCTATGCGGGCGAGGACCCGCGCTTTATCTTGCGCCGGCTGGTGATCCTGGCCGGCGAAGACATCGGCCTGGCCGACCCGATGGGATTGGTCGTCGCCAGCGCCGCCGTGCAAGCGTTCGAGTTCATCGGGATGCCGGAGGGCACGTATCCCATCGTCGAGGCCACGTTGTATCTGGCGACCGCGCCCAAATCCAACAGCGCCGGGTCGTATTACCGCGCGCTCAAGCAGGTGGAGGAAGAGGGCAAAGTGCAAGTGCCTCAGCATCTTCAAGACGCCACCCGCGACGGCAAGGCGCTTGGTCACGGCAAAGGCTATCAGTATCCTCACGAGTTCGAGGGGCACTTTACGCCGCAGAACTATTTGCCGGACGCGATCAAGGGCATGACGTTTTTCAAGCCGGGTGACCAGGGTTATGAGGCGCAGGCAGCCGAGCGGCTGGCTCGCTGGCGCGCGGCGCAGCTCAAGGCGCTCGGCGTCGAGCCGAAGGAAGGGCCGCAGTTGACGCGCGAGCAGGAAGAGGCCATGAAGCGACACCGGTAGTTGGATAGTGCGATAGTTCGATAGTGCCATTGTGCGATTGGCTGGCTTGACCTGATTTTGTGTTGGGCGGATAATGAATGTGGGCTGTGCCGGTGAGTCTGTGACGTGTGTGGACACACCATGATGGCGGAGCAGAGGCGACGATGGGCGACATTGTATTGCGAAGCGACCTGCACGAGACTTGAAAAAGACGCCGAGCGAGAAGCGCGCAGCGTCAACTCGCCCAGCTCGACGCAGAAATCGCGACTTTTGAAAAAGTCGCATCCCGAGTTGCGCCAAAAACATCTGGGTGAATGGGTTGCCGTGCACGAATCGCTCCCGTCGTTTCGGTTGACTCAATTATCGAGCGAAAGACTTAACGGGAGATGAAAGTGTGGTGAATAATCGGTGAGGGTGGGCCAGGCTCTACTCCTCACGCAGTGCATAACCCACGCCACGCACCGTCTGGATGAGGCGAGATTCGCCGTCGGCTTCCATCTTTTGGCGCAGGTATCGCACATAGACTTCGATAATGTTGCTTTCGCCGCCAAAATCATAGCCCCAGATGCGGTCGTAAATCACTTCACGCGTCAACACCTGGCGTGGATGGCGCAGGAAAAGCTCCAGTAAGTCGTGTTCCTTCGTGGTCAGTTCCAGTTTGCGATTGCCGCGCAAGACCTCGCGCGTGGCCGTATCCATTGCCAGGCCGGAAAAGTGGAGCACTTCGAATGCCTGGGGGCGCGTGCGGCGGAACTGGGCGCGGATGCGGGCCAACAATTCGTCAAACGCAAACGGCTTGACCATATAGTCGTCCGCGCCCGCGTTCAGCCCGGTCACGCGGTCGGGGACGGACTCTTTGGCGGTGAGCATGATGATGGGTACCGCGCCGGCGGCGCGCAGCCGCTTGCAGACTTCCAACCCGTCCAGGCCGGGCAGCATCCAGTCGAGGATGACCAGGTCGGGCGGATCATCGCGCGCTTTCGCCAGGCCGCTCAAGCCGTCGCCCGTCACGCTCACACGGTAGCCTTCGTAAGTCAGGCCGCGGCGCAGCAGGTCTGCAATGCGCGTTTCGTCTTCGATAACGAGAATGTGTTCAGTCATAGGCTTGGGCATGGGCGTATTACTCGATGGCTCCCGCTTCGCGCAGGTAACGTTCCAATCGCTCCTCCAGCGTCTTTAGCCATGTGAGCGCTTGCGTGGTCAGTGTCACCGTTCTGGCTCCATCACTTGCGCTGCGGAAACCATATCACACAGCCCGGCGGATGTCAACTTTTTTGCGCGAGGCTTGCGTCGTGTCTGTGCCTGGATCGAGTGGCAGCGTCACCACGAAGCGCGACCCCAGCCCGACGACGCTTTCGGCGGTGATGGCGCCATAGTGCGCCTCGACGATTTGCTTGACGATCGCCAGCCCCAGTCCCAATCCACTGCTGCGCGGACGAGCTTTATCTATCTGGTAAAAGCGCTCAAAGATGCGCCCCAGGTCTTGTAGCGGGATGCCGCTGCCGGTATCGCTGACGCTCACCTCCACGCCCGCCGGCCAGGCGCGCAGCGTGCCGCGCCGGACGATGGACGAGCCGGACAGCGCGCGCGCCGCCACGGTGACCTTGCCGCCTTCCGGCGTGTGCTTGAGCGCGTTATCCATCAAGTTGGTGAACACTTGGGCCAGCCGGTCGCCATCGCCCACGACGACGGGCAGGTTATCGGGGACCTGCGTGTTCAGCGTCACGCAGATTTGCTGCGCGCGCAGCGTCAGCTTGTCCACACAGTCGCGCAGCACGGCGTTCAGGTGAACCGGCTCGCGGCGCATCACAATTTGCCCCGATTCGATGCGCGCCAGGTCGAGCAGATCGCTGACCATCCGCGACATTCGCTGCGCTTCGTCCTGGATGACGCCGGCAGAGCGGCGGACACTTGCGGGGTCGCCTGCCGCGCCGTCCGCGATGGCCTGCGCAAAACCCTGGATGGACGTGAGCGGCGTTTTGAGGTCGTGCGAGACGTTGGCAAGAAAATCGCGCTGGCTTTGCTGGCTGGCGCGCACTTGTTCGGCCATCGAGTTGAAATTGGCCGCCAGTTCTTGAACTTCGCTTGGACCTTGCATCGGCACCGTCTGGTCATAGTCGCCTTTTGCGATTGCGGCAGCGGCTTTGGATAGCCGTCGCAATGGGCTTGACACAGAGCCGGCAATGAGCAACGCCAGGAGCACCGAGAGCAACCCGCCGATGCAGCCAGACAACGCCAGTTGCCTCAACATCTGCGCATAGATCGGCGAGGCGAGGCTGCTGCCTTCTGGGGCTTGCGCCACAATCACACCCGTGTTCTGGGGAGCGGCGCCTATCCGGGCCACATAGATCCAAAGTTGCTTATCGCCCACGTCAATCTTGCCGCTCGTGAGTCCGCCTGATAAGCGTTGGGGCAGGCCGGAAGTGACCTCGCTCAGGTTGCGGCTTTTCAATGTGTTGCCGCTGTCGGCCACAATGCGCCGGTTAGTTCCGGTGACGAACAGCACGCGCGTCGTTTGCGTGTCAACCTGTGCGCGTAAGTCGGCCATCACCTGTTCGGGCGCGGCGCCGGTTCGCAGGTCTTGCTGGGCCAGGCGTACGACGTTGTTTAGCACGGGGATCAACCGTTCCTGTGCGAGTTCCCGGCTGAACGGGTCGCTGCGCACGAGCAGCGCCAGCGTCACCGCAATGATCGTCAGGCAGACGGCGATGACGGCGGTATAGGAAACAATCAGGCGAAAACGCAAGCTGTTGAGCATATCAAATTTCAAATCTGCTGTCCGCTATCGGCGATCAGTAGCCGATTGACTTGTCCACAAGGTTCAAGAGCGGTTGGCCCGCGATGTATCGGCGCAGGTTTTCGCAAAAGATGTCTGCCGCGCGCTGTTCATAATGGGGCGTAAAGCCAGAGATGTGTGGAGTGAGGATCACATTGGGCAGCGTCCACAGGGGGCTGGTCTCCGGCAGCGGTTCTTGCGTGAACACGTCCAGCCCCGCGCCGGCAATCCACTTGTCTTGCAGCGCACGGATCAGCGCGGCCTCGTCGCACACCTCGCCGCGTCCAATGTTGACCAGGTAGGTGGCCGGTTTCATCGCGCGCAGCTCTGCTTCGCCGATCATGCCGCGCGTCTCTTGCGTCAGCGGGACGGCCAGCACGACAAAGTCACACTGCGCCAACATCTCCCGCACTTGTTCCGGGCCGTATAGCGCATCCGGCAAAACGCCGGCTGGATCGCCCAGCCCGGCCAACCCGAACGCGCCATGTTCGCTTGCGGACTCAGTGCGCCGCTTGACGGCCAGCACGCGCATCCCAAATGCCTTCGCCAGCCGGGCCACCTCGCGCCCGATGCTGCCATAGCCAACGATTCCAAGCGTCGAGCCGCGCAACTCGGTGGGCTGGCAGTATGTCCAGCGGTCAGAGGGCCATTGTTTTTTCCGTTGCAGGTCGAGCAGTTCAGGCAAGTGGCGCGTCCAGGCCAGGATCGAAGCCAAGACATATTCGCCGATGTTGATGGCGTGCAGGCCACTCACGGTGGTGAACATCACATCTGACGCAAACAGCGGGTGTGGGATGACGCGATTGACGCCGGCGATGTAGAGTTGCACCCAACGCAAATGTGGAGCTTGTTCGGGCCGCGGCAGCGCGCCAAAAGTGTAAAGCACCTCGGCCTGTTCGACCGCTTGGGCGGGGATCGCTTCGGCGTTGGGCGTGGTGTGTTGCGTCAGGACGATGCGTTCGGATACGGCACGGATTCGATCCAGCAATGCCGCGTCAAACTTTACCGTCGAGAGGATATGGATAGGTTCCATTTTGGTCAGACAGTTACTCGATTACTCAGTCGCCCCGTCACCTTGTCACCCCGTCACCTTGTCACCTTGTCACCCTGTTCGCCTGTCTTTTTGATTAATGTGTCATGTATCTGTTGAGATAGTGGCTGCTCTGTGCTGGCAGCATCCGGCACAGGCGGCAACTGATTGAGCGACCGGCGCGCGATGAGAAGCGCAGCCAACACGAGCGCCACCGCTTGCAGGGCGCACACGGCCAGCGGCAGATCGCGCGGTGGAGAATCAGACGGCCCGGCGACCACGACCGTCGGTGTGACACGCGGTCGCGGCGTGGCACGTGATCGGGTGGGCGGCGCGATGCCGGGTGTCATTGGGGAAAAAGATGGCGTATCCGTTGGCGGAGCGCCGGTGATCGCCGGGGTCGCAGGCTCGCTGCCGACCACAGTGGGCGCGGGTGTGCGCGAGGGCGGATACGTTGCGGTCGGTTTGGGCGTGTTCGTTGCCTGCGGCGTGAGCGTCGGGGGTAGCGTGGAAGTGGGCGTGCGTGTGGAGGTGGCTGTCGGCATCGCGGGGACATTGGTCAGCGTCACATTGATCGAAACGGGGACTGTGCGACCCTGCGCATCCCGGTAGAGCACATAGATGGATTGTTGAGCTTTGGGCAGCAATTGGAACGGAACCTCGGCTGCCCACGGCTGCCAGTCCGTGCCGGTGAACGAATCATCGGACGCCACGCGCACCTGGACGGGCTGGCCGATGGTGTTCGTGCCTTCGCCGGCGGGCACAGCGTTCTCGGTGGTCAACGTCAGTGTCACCATCGTCGTGGCCACACGGGTCGCGCCCCCATTGACAAAGGCCGGCAGCACATTGGGCTGCGCGCCCAGGTCGAGCGTCCAGTAAATCCAGCCGTTGGAAGCCGCCGCCGCGCCGATGCCGACCTCACGAAAGCGCGTGCTGAGGAGGCGGCCTTTGTCGGTGGGAGCGTTCATCCACCACTCGAATGCTCCTTGCGCGCCATCAGTGCCGCCGTAGATGGCTTCGTCAATGACGGGGCCAATCGCCCACTGGCCGTATCCGGCGGCCAGGATGCGGCTCTTGGGTGAGGAACCATCGGCGCCGGTGCGATCCACTTTGCCGGCGGCAGCCATGTCCTTGCTGTGCGCTTGCGCGGCGGTGGCGAGTTTTTCGTTATAGGCGTAGGGAGGTAATCCCTGCGCCACGCGCGCGGCATTGATGCGGGCGAGCATCTCGGCGGCCGGGTCGGCTTGCGCGGCGGATGGAAAAGCCACTGCCTGCAAGACGGCGAGCGCGACGGCGCAGGCCAGCAAGATTCGGATGCGTGATAACGGGCGACGGTTCATAGTCAAAAGTATACCACACCTGCACAGCTTGCGCGCAAGCGTGACCTTCAGATCAACGGACGATGCTCACCTTTCCCAATTCCACTTGATCACCATTCCCAGCAACCGGCAATCGCGCGCCGGTTTCGGCCAAGTACATTCCGACTTTAATGGCGTAATCGCCGGGCGGTAAATCGGGCGGGAGCGGAAGCGTGTAGGTATCGGCGACAAACTCGCCGGGCTGCCAGAGCGATGTCGGATAGGCGCCGTTCACGGGCGCATTGTCTTTCTGGCCGCGCACGATTCCGTCCTTGTCCACCAGGTGTACGAACACGGTATAGTTTTCATTCATCTCGCGCAACGCTTGCCAATACAAGCGGAGCTCAACTTCTTGAGATTTGGAGATTGGAGATTTGATGTCATAACCTGCCAGCATGATCTGCGCGCCAAGCGTGACCGACATCGGATGCTGAGGCGTCGGCGGTGTCCACGTGCGAGCGATAGCCTGCACGACAAAGGGGCCGAGCGGCTGAATCGGTAGATCATCTACCTGCGCTTCGAGGGTATAGGTTCCGGGCGGCGTGTCCGGTGAAATGCGCAACGCCAGCCGGTCGGCGACAAACTCGCCGGCTTCCCACTGAGACGTGGGATACATTCCATGCGCTGGCCCGCTGCGCGAAAGCACACGAATGCTCTGATCGGGCGCGCGCAGTTGGAGTGTTACCTGGCGGTCGGGCAGGGGGGCCGTCATGGCTTGCCAGTACAAGGTGACGAACTCGGACTCGCCCTGGCGCAGCGAGGACGGCCACTGATCAAAGCCCAACAACCGTAATCCGCCAAAATCCGCGTTCAACCGGCGCGAGATGTTGAGCGTGTTGAGGTCGAGCGCGCGGATGCGGCGCGTCACCGTGATGGGGCCAATCGTGATGGTCGTTCCGGCCAAGTTCCCTTGCGTGTCTATCACGGGCAATCGTTGCCCGTTCGAGGCCGACCACCAGCCGAGCTTGAGCGTGTATGCGCTGCCGGGCGGCGTGCCGTCGTCCGTCTGGACGCGGACACGCTCGGCGATGATTTCGCCCGGCACCCATTGCTCCGAAGGATAGGTGAACGATCCGCCCTGTCCCCAGTTCATGCCCCAGGCATCGTTCAGCGTAATGAACCCGCTATAGTCGCCTCGCTCCGGCTTGCGAAGGATGCGCCAGTACACCGCCGCGTCCGTCCTGCCGCCGGAGGGACGATCTCGCAGCACATCGTAGCCGATGGCTTCGATTACACCGCCGAAATTTGCGTGCAGAGGATACGTTGGAGAAATGACCGGCGGCTGATCGCGTGTGTGAATGACGTAAGCCAGCGTTCCATCCGGCGCGAGTTTTTGCGCGAGGCGCGATTCCGGAAAGTACCGCGCCAGCCACCAATCATCGGGCAGCGCCGCGTGCGACCAGGCGTAAATCGCCGGGTTGGGTGAAAACACAAACGCTTCACCGCCTTGCACCCATTTCATCCGGGAATAGTTGCGGGCCAGCGCCGCCACCGTCGGATGGCGATAGTCGGGCGCGCCGACGTAAAGCGTTCGCCCGTCGTCCGGCAGCGAGTTGAGATAATCGGTCATGTCCGCCAAGTCGCCGTCGTTGGAATAGTACAGTTTTGGCTGGCGCGCCCAGCGCACAAAATAATTCTGGAATGTGACCATGGCGCTCGTCGTCAGAGTGACCAGGAACGCGGCGGCGGCCAACGCTATCAGCCAGCGTTGACCGCGCACATACCGCTGCAGCATGCTCAAAACGGCGACCAGCCCTAACGCGGGAATGAAAAAGACGAGCGGCATCACGCCGATGGCTCGCAGGCTGTGTGGAACTTGGGTCGGGTCGGCAAGGATAGTGGGGATCAGCATCACCAACGGCCAGATGACGAGCGTGGCGTAGCGAACCCGTCCGAGAAAGCCGCTCCTGTTTGCCAATCGCAGAATGACGACGAGCAGCCCCAAATAAAAAGCAGGCGCGAGTCCCTGGAACATGGGCAAATCGGGAAGGTTGAGACGCGCGTCCGGGTCGCCGCGCCAGGTAAAGACTTGCAGTGCGCGCAGTGTGTTGCGAAGCGCGATGGTCTGCCACGCGCTTCCCCCGCCTTCGGCCAGAATCGAGATCTGATTCATCCGCACGGAAAAGGTTTCCGGGTGCGTGGCGAAAAAGATGCCCAGCGGCGCAAACACGATCAGCGCGACGAGCGCCAGGCTGCCCAGTTGCGTCAGCCGCAGTCGCCACTGCCTTCGTTCGGCGAGGAGCACTAGCGGCAGAAGGATTGCCAACGCCACCGGCACGATCCGGCTGGAAAGATACGTATAGGCGATCAGCCCGCAGAAAACGCCCGCCGCGATAATCCATTTCCAACTATTGAGGCGCAGTCCTCGCCAGAGCGCCAGCAGCATCAAAGACTGCGCGAGCGGCAACGTGATGGCGCGAAGCCCATAGCGGCTCACCGAGACGTGCCAGAACGAGGTCGCCATGAGCGCGGCAGCAAACAGTCCCAGCCAGTGTGATTCGACGACAGGCTCATCATCGAACCATTCCCGCGCCAGCGCGTAGGTCGTCAGCACCGTCGCCACGCCCACCAGCGCCGAAGTCAGCCGCAACGCCAGGACGCTCGTGCCCATCAGCCGCATCAGGGCAGCCGCCAGATAGTAGAACAAGACCTCGTGGCCGGTGTAGGCGGTGATAAAGATCGGCAGGGCGCGACCGGAGGCGACGTCGCCAGCCAGAAGTTTGGCGGCCGCCTCGTCATAGTATGGCCCCGGCGGGATGCGATCCAACTCGTATGTCCGCAGGAACAGGGCGACGAGCAGGATGACGGCTAAAAGCATCCAGGTGAGCGCGCGTGGAGGTCGCGCCAGTTTCCAAGCCTGTTCAGACATTGGCGTTCTTTGGGGCGAGTGAATTGAGGAATGAGTCGAGGCGCGCGTCGAGTTCGTCCAGGTTTTCGTAAGCGGCAACGACGAGCGTGGGCGCGGGATTGCCGGTAATCATTTTGGAGATGAACAGCCCGCGCCGGTAGAGGCACAGGACGGGTTTGGCGATGCGCAGCGCGTAACCCACTTCATAGCCTACGCCCAGCGAGGGTGTGGACACTTCGGCCACCATCGCGTCACTTTGCTCGATCCAGCCGATGTCGCGCTGATACACGTCGCGCGGCGATACGGATGATTCACGTGAAAGCACGGCAGGGTCGGCCACGTGCGCCGAGGGGACGACGACCCCGGCTGCCTGAAGGTGTGCGACAATGTGTTGGTAGACCGACAGGTCATCCCGCCCGCCAGAGATGGCCCCGGAAAAGTAGATTTGCATGGGCGCGATTATAGCATAGGACGCGGTTTTCTGAGCGGCTTGCCCTTGCGAAGGTTTTCGCGTTGCAGCAACGCCTCATTACGCAACGAACTCAGACTAGACCTTCGCAAGGGCGGCCCATTTTGCGTAGGGCAATCGTAGGTTTAGCGTTGTGTCAAGTTGAGCGAGTTATGGTATTCTCTTATCGTCAGGGCAGCGGGCGGGTATTTCTTCTCCTCCTTTTAGTAGAGAGCCGGGGGTCGGCGTCCCCGGCTCTCATGCTTTAAGTGCCTGGTTTGTGCGGTATCCGCTTGGATGCAGCCAATTTCCCCATGCTCATCCCACCCAACGGCCCCGGCACTGATACCCCAATCAGAACCGCCCACAAAGGCGCAATGCTTGCAGAGTCTCAAGTGTCGCATGCACGTCCCACGCAGCGCCATCTTCGCTTGACCAATATCCAGCGCGATTTTGGCTTTGCTCCAGCGATGAAGCAGCGGTATCTATCAGTGTGTGACTTGTGGGAACTCCCGCATTGAGCAATGTGATGACAAGCCATGCCAGGTTGCTGGCGGGTAGTTCGGAGAGCTTTTGGGTGAGGTAGTTCAGAACTTGGTGCGCTGGATTTTGCCAGTTCAAACGCCACCAAAGACCACTCGCCAACCAATTCGCTTGCCAAGAGGCCGGCAAGTGGCCAGTCTCATCAAGATAAGTTTGAAGAACAGCGGCAGCCTGTAGGACTTTTCTGTTTGTTCCAAAGACCGCCAGCCAGAATCCACAATTGGCTGTGAGGTACAGCCTGGCCGACAAATCACCTGGTTTAGCCCAAACGGGTGCAACCGAAGCCAAGCTTTTGTCTTCCTCCCAGCTTCCATCAGGTTGCTGACGTTGAGTGAGGAATCTAACAGCGTGGGCAGTCGCTATTTCTGAACTGAGCAAGCCTATCTGTTCCGCTTGGGCCAATCGGAAGCAAGTTGCATCCAGAGAACTAGAATCGGTAGCCCAGAACGGCGGCCAGCCTCCATCTGGCCGCTGACCGGCCAAGAGATTGTTTACAGCTTCTCGTGAAGGGTGTTCATTGTCAAGCAGATACTTGAGCCTGGCCTGCTCGACGATGTTACCTCGACTCCTGACAAATTCTACCGCTGCTTCCAGATTCATCAAATTCCTCGTTGTGCGTTTGACTCGTTGTGAGTCGAGGCAAGCGGGCTAACGGTCGAAATAGGCCGCCACCGGCTCTGGCAAATCTCCTTCGCTGAGAGACTACCTTGCAGGCCAAGAGCCTTTGAAAACCGGCGCGGTAGGTGGTCGGCTTCATTGAGTGGTTGGGCGCGGCTGGAATTCACAACTCGCGCCCAAGACGCTTTAAGAACTCTAGCGCATAGGCCCGCCCTTCTTCGGCCAGTTGCTTGCCGACCGGTGTCCGAAATACAATCCGGCCCAGAGACTTGTGCTCGAAGTAGTCAATTGTCTCCTCGTAAGATTGCCCCAATATCGCGCCCATCGTGAACGCCTTCGCTACGCCAAAAGCACCCAGAATCTCGATCTTGTTGGCGTCGTGGACGATGTCTTCTTCCACCGTTTCCGGTGATTCCAGATGCCGCTCCAGGCTCTGGAAGAGTTCTGGAATCTCAGTGTCTGTCCATCCCACGTTTTTCAGGAAGGCAATGGTCTGTTGGCGAAACGACTCGTCGTCACGCAGTCGCGCCCCTAGCCCATGGAAACAGGCCAGAAAGTTGAGGCGTTCGCGTTGCGGTGGCTGTGAGACGCCGTCTGCGAGAATATCTATACGCCGGATGATCCGTTCAATGTGGTCAAAGTTGTGCGCGATGTCGCGTGTGGAATAGTAAGGTCGAACAAAGTCTTTGTAGGGTTCAATCTGCTCTTTCATCTGGTTGCTGCCCTCAGATTGTGTAATGGTCGGCTATGACTGGGCCGCGCCCAACTTAGAATTCGGACGAGATCAGAAAGTATACGTTCACGATGTTGCTTGGATCGCTGGTGAACATTTTTCCGTTGGTGCGATTGGCGAGTGTGGAGAGCAGGTTCTTGTTGGCATCGTCGCCGTAGGCGATGGTATAGATCTTGACGCTGCCGGGTTGGTCGCCCGATGGCAAACGAGACAGCAGGTCGTTTTCGGTCGGCCCGCCGGATACCTCGTTCTTGCCGTCCGAGAGCAGCACGATAGCATACAGCCGGTTCTGGCCGGCAGCCACGTCGGTCTTTTGTTCGGCGACGGCCTTGCCAAGCGTCTGGATCATTACCTGGTGCAAAGCCGTGCCGCCCCCGGCGTACAACCCCTGCAGAGTCTGCCGCAGTTTCTCGCGCACTTGGCCCACCGGCCCTTGAGGCTGCAATTCGTTGATGGTATTGGAGAAGGTGTAGACGATGACGTGCTCGTCCGGTTCCATCTGGTCGAGAAAGGCCACTGCGCCTTCGATGGCGGACTTTATCTTTTCTCCCTTCATGCTGCCGGAAATATCCAGCGCGACGATGACGGTGGCTTTCTTTTTGACCTGGTGAAACACATCCAAGATGTGACCGACTACGGCTTCGGACGGATACTCCAGGTCGGGCACATTGTCCGTGCTCATAGAGGGCACGGCGCCGTGCGCCAGGTCGATCGGCGCTTTGAGCGCCACACTGCGGTTGGCAGGGCGCAGGCCAAAGTCTATCGCACGGGCTTGCTGATCCGGGCTGACCAGGTATTTGCCAAAAACGTCGGCAGCCTCGCGCTGTTCGGGCGTCACCCATTCGGCGTCCACGAGGCAATAGGGATTCTCGACCCAGAACGTGCCATCGGCGGGGTAAATGGTCACCAGTGGAAACTGCAGTTCCTTGGCGTGTTCCAGATTCCACTTGATCACGTTGACTTCGTAGGTCGTCACCGCGTGGAGATAATCCGGCCCGCGCTGCGTCATCTTGGCGAGCAAGTCGGTGTCGAGCCGGCCATAGTGGTACACGCGCTGTTCGGTGGCGGCAACGTTGCTGATCACACTCTGGCTCTTGACTTGGTCGGCGGTCAGGCCGCGTGTGACGCCCGCCGAAGCGTACACTTGTACGATCATGGACAGCAAGCCGGAGTTGGACTGGTCGGGGTGGCCGTGGCCGAATTTTAGATCGCCCCATTCGGGGTGACCGCGAGCGGCCCAGCCTTGAGGGTCAGCCGAAAGCGCGGCCAGGTCGCGCCAACTGATGGGCTTATCGGGCCAGCCCAGCGCGCGAGCCATCGGCTCCCACATGGCGATGGCGATCGGCTCGCGCGTGGTGGGCGGGCAATCGGCGGTGATCAATTTCTTGCCGGCGCGATCCGTCCACGCCTGGTTGATCTGCGCCACCCACGTTTTGCTGCCCGGACTCCAGGCGGTCGGCTTGGCTTTGCCTTCCAGGATGCTGGTCATCGAGCTGCCCGACCCGACGTGCGTGGCCTTGACGGCAATCACACGTCCGGCAGCGACCTTGTGATTCTCGGCGTTGAACTGTTTGATGGCGGCGTCCACCCAATCTTGCTTGGTGTTGGACGAGTGGAACTCGACGACGACGGCATTTTGCGGAGGCGCAGCGGTGCTGGTGGCGGCGCCGGGAACTTGAACTTGCGACGAAGGGCGAGATAGGAAGCGTAGCGCCAGCCCCGCGCCGACGATGCACAGGGCGATCAAAATGATGAGCGCAAAGATGATGACTGAACGCTGGGTATTCATCGTGATCCTCTCCTTCTGAATAGCTCGTCTTTCTGCCGTGCCTGGACTGGGCGAACGCCGCTCACGTCATGCTTATTGTATCCGTCAATTCATCATTGCGCAAGATGCCATAGCGCGGCACGCTGCGCGTCGCAATCAAGTTTTTTTGGGGACGCAGATAGTCGCAGATTTACATTTTATCCGCGAATAACGCGAATGGGCGCGAATCTTTAAAGGATTAGTGAAGATTCGGCGATGCTTGCATCGTGTAATTCGCGGAAGAAAAAGTGCGACAAAAATCTCGCGGGCAGCGATCGCTCCGCCGCGCACAAGCGTGTGCCAAACACGCTGGGTGTCGCTTGCGACGTTCACGGCTCGCGTAGGAGACTCGTAGGGTGCGCGTCCAGTGCGAGCGTGATGTCTGTGATAGAATCATCCTCGCCAAGCGGGCAAGCGATTATGAGTCCGCCCTTATGGGAACGCGAACGCGGGGCCCACGTCAGTCGGAGTAAACTGACGTGGGCCCTGTCCATTCTGGAAACGGCTGCGCGCGTGGTATAATGCCCCGCTATGAATTCAGACCATCGTCAAATTGCGCGCGCGGCGGGCATTGTGATGGCGGCCTTTGTCGTCAGCCGGTTGCTCGGCCTGGCACGCGACGTGGTCATCGCCGCGCAACTGGGCACCAGCGATGCGGCAGATGCTTATTACGCTGCCTTCCGCATCCCCGACACGATTTTCTTGTTGATAGCAGGCGGGGCGCTCGCTTCGGCCTTTATCCCCACGTTCGCCGACTATTGGGTGCGTGATGACAAGATAGCGGCCTGGCGGCTCGCCTCCGGCGTTATCAACTTGCTGCTCATCACCACCAGTGTATTGACGACGCTGGCGGCGCTATTCGCTTCGCCGCTGGCCTGGGCGCTGGCTCCGGACTTTGGCCCGGAGAAACATGCGCTCACCGTATCGCTGGTGCGTGTGCTGCTCATCTGTCCCGTGATTTTTGGCGTGTCCGGCCTCATCATGGGTGTCCTCAATGCGCAGCAACAGTTCTTGTTGCCGGGGCTGGCCCCTTCGGCGTATAACATCGGCATCATCCTCGGCGCGTGGCTGCTCGTTCCCCGGCTTGGGCCGATGGGCGTGGCGATTGGCGCGGTGGTCGGGGCGTTACTGCATTTGCTGGTTCAATTGCCGGGGCTGGCGCGTTGCAAGATGCGTTATGCGCCCGTGCTTTCACTGCGCGATCCCGGCGTGCGCCGGGTGCTGTGGCTGATGGCTCCGCGCATGTTCGGGCTGGCGGTGGTGCAGCTCAACTTTTTGGTCGAGACGAACCTGGCTTCGCGGCTGGGCACGGGCGCGGTGGCCGCGCTGAACTATGCGTTCCGTGTGATGCTGCTGCCGCAGGGCGTGTTCGCGCAGGGAGTCGCCACGGCGGCTTTTCCCACTTTTGCCGAGCAGGCTGCGCGCGGTCAAAAGGATGCGATGAGCGAGGCGCTGGCCGCCACGTTGCGCGTGATTTTCTTTGTGACGATTCCGGCGGCAGTGGGTCTCCTGGTCTTGCGTGTGCCGCTCATCCAGGCGATGTTTGAACGTGGCAAGTTCGTGGGCACTTCGACGGAGGCCGTGGCGTTGGCGCTGATGTTTTACGCGCCGGGGCTGGCGGCCCATTCAGCCATCGAGATCGTCACGCGCGCGTTTTACGCGCTGCACGACACGCGCACGCCGGTTTACATCGGCGTGGTGGCGGTGATGGCCAATCTGCTGTTCAGCTTGTCGCTCATTGGGCCGATGCAGATCGCGGGATTGGCGCTGGCGAACTCGATTGCGGCGTTTATTGAGATGGCGTTGCTCTTGTGGTTCCTGCGTCCGCGCGTGGGCGGCTTGGGCGGCGCGCGAACGTGGATCGCATTGGGCAAGGCAATGCTTGCAGCGGCGGCGATGGCGGCGACGGTGTGGGCGTTTCTCGCCTTTGCGCCCGTGCCAGGCGCGACGTTGCGCGGCGGGATTGGCGTCGTCATCGGCGGCGGAGTGTATGTGCTGGCGTCGTTCCTCGAAAATCATAGTTTCGGCCAACGATGGGACGACCATCTACCGTCCGTTCCGGCGTGACGGCCAGCACCGTACAGCTTGGCACGTCCTGCGGGTTGAAAGGAATGGTCAGGATCATGGTCATCAGCGCATCATACTCCAGCCCGGCTGCCTCTGCCAGTCCCCGCATTTCATCCAGAAACTCGGGCGCATACTGGCCCACGATCTCCTCACACTGCCTGGCAAAACGGAGCATCTTGGGCTCCGGCGGAGAAAAGGCAAGGCCCATCTGCTTCAGCGGACGGCCTTGTTGTTGGCCTATTTGTTCATAGCTGCCACGCAGTTCAACCTGATACATTGGATATGCCTCCTTAAAAAATTTTGTTTCAGTTCTTTTCGACCGGAAATTGGACTTCGGTGATGTGGCGCGGCGAGTCTTGGTTGGCCTGGTGGTCGGGATCAAAATGCAGATAGACCTCGCGAATCGGCCCGGCGCGGCGGTAGCCATTGGCCTCGATCCAGGCGAAAATAGCTTGCCTGGCCAGGGACAGGCCACCAAAGGAACCGTGATGGACGACATACGCGACCTCGGTCTTGGGCAACTGCCTCACCTTGACCAGGTGGCTTTCGGCGATCGGCTTGGCGATAGGTAGGGCGGCCTCGACGTCCGGGTCTTGGCGGCTGGCGCTGATGTGGATGAACTGATTTTCGTGGTACAACGCGAACCCCGCGCCGACGCGTTCGACGCCCTGCTGTTCGAGGCACTCGCCGACCTCGCCAAACATCCGGGTGAGCGTAGGCCCAAAGACATCCTGATCCCAGTTCGCGATCTTTTCACGGCGCGAGGCAAGCCATTGAGCCTCTATCGTCTTGAGCAAGACTTCGTGCTCTGGCATTTTGCCCTCCATATCTATTTGCCTGAGTCGCGCGTCTACACGGGCCAAACGCCTTTGAGCTTCTTGAATCTCTCGCTCAAGCTCAGCTTGCTGACTTGCCAGAATGCTACGGATCTCGTCCGGCTTGACTTGCTGGTACAACATGCGCGCGACCTCTTCGAGCGATAGGCCCAGGTCTTTGAGCGCCAGGATACGGTTGAGTCGAGGCAGTTGGGCCAACGAATAATACCGATACCCGGTGAACTGATCCAGATGATCAGGCTTGAGCAAGCCGAGCCGGTCGTAATGCCGCAATGTTTCTACCGTAACCTGGCTGAGCCAGGCAAACTCGCCAATCTTGAGCATGGCATCGCCTCGTGCAGGCTAGTTGATTGAAGGCTCGGAAGTTAAAGATTATTGTACACCCTTGTGTAGGGCAAGAGTCAAGGGGCAATTTGGGGGAGTTTCAAAGGTCCAGAAATTCCCATTGGCGATCTGGAACTAGCTGCTGACCCAGGACGGATGCGATTGTGAGCAAGCGCCGTACTTACAGGCCGTGGACCGTTCGTACCAATGCCCTGCCTCAAAAACTCACCATTCGATACTCTGCCTGGCAGGGATAACCCGCCGCGATGTCCAGTTGCCGTTCGCCCGGATGCATGACGCTGGACCCAATCGCCCCGAACTTGGTCAGGCGTGTCACGCCTTCTCCACCGGATACTGAATCTCGGTCACGGTGTTCGGATCGGTCTGGCTGACGCCAGATTGGGCTTGCTCTGCTTCACGCAGATAAACCTCGCGGACGGGGCCGACGCAACGATAACCATTGGCCTCGATCCACTTGAGGATCGCCTGATACGCCTCGCCAATCGTGACAAACGGGCCGTGGTGCACGACGCATGCCATCGTCTCGACGCCGGGCAGTTCGTGGACCTTCACTCGCTCACTCGATGGCAAAAGGCCGCTCAACGACTCACAGACTTCGGCGTCAATGTTGGGTTCTTCGGAATAGTAGATCGTCAGGCATGGAGCAGCGGAAACAGATTTGTGTTGCTCACAGTAGGCGCCCAGTTCGCGCCATAGGTGCCCTTGCTGTGGATAAGCGGGGATCGTGTCCCGCACACCGGCCACGAGTTGTGGCTCGACTGTCTTGATGACGACATCATAGTTTGACATGGTATCCTCCTGTTCGATTTGTCTCAGCCGCGCTTCCACTCGCGCCAGTTGATCCAGCTCGTCTTGAACATGCTGGGAAAGCTCCGTCTGCCTCAGACGCAGCATCCCGCGCAGTTGCGCCGCAGGCAAGTCCTCGCTCAAGAGTTGCGCAATTTGCTCAAGCGCAAATCCCAGGTCCTTGAGCGCCAGGATGCGATTGAGCCTGGGCAACTGGTCGAACGAGTAGTAGCGATAGCCGGTGAAGCGGTCTACCTGGGCCGGTTTGAGCAGCCCCATCTCGTCATAGTAGCGCAGCGCTTTCACCGACATCCGGCTGAGCTTGGCAAAGTCACCGATCTTGAGCATCGTCTCTCCACGCGCGTGATGGTTCTTGGAAGGCCTTCGGAGAACAGTATACACCCTCCCACAAGGGGAGAGTCAAGAGGCAATTCAGGAGGGAGTCAATGGGTCAACCAGTCAGGTCGGGATCAGTTGGCGAGGAACGAGTAACGGATTGACCGAGTAACCGAGTAACTGATTGACCGATCACTTTCCTCTCGTCAGCGGCACGAACAGAACTCCGCCCAGGTCAATCGCCTTGAGGTCGTCGCCCTGGCGTGTGAACTGCCAGAGCGTCTGAAAGCCTCCCTGCGGGCCGACGGGGACCACCAGCCGTCCATTGTCCTTGAGCTGCTGGACGAGCGGCTGCGGCCCGTGATCGGGCGCGGCGGTGACGATGATGGCGTCATACGGCGCGTGCTCTTCCCAGCCCAAGTACCCGTCACCCTGTTTGACGGCGACGGCATAGCCAAGCTGCTTTAACCGCTCATCGGCAGTGCGAGCCAATTCGGGGATGATCTCGACCGAGTAAACCTCCACGCCGAGCTGCGCCAGCACGGCGGCCTGGTATCCGGAGCCTGTGCCGATCTCGAGCACTTTATCGCCGCGCTTGACCTGGATTTTCTCCGTCATCAACGCCACGATGTAGGGCTGGCTGATCGTCTGCCCTTGGCCGATGGGCAACGGATGGTCGGCGTAAGCCTGGCTGAGGTATTCAGCGGGGACAAACAAGTGACGCGGGACAGTGTGCATTGCTTCCAATACATCCGGGGCGCTGACGCCGCGTTGTTGAATCTGTGACACGACCATTTCCTTGCGTGACTGCGTGTAAGGGTCAGCTGTGCGGGAGATGCCCGGCGAAGGAGAAGCGAGATAGGCGACTGTTGGCGTCAGCGCGGGCCGCGCAGTTCCGCAAGCGGCGAGCGCGATGACCAGCACACCTGGAACAATCCGGGAGGTCCGCATGGTCTCCTCCGGCATCAAAAGCAGCCTCACTTGCGCTCGCGTCCAACGTGATGCGTGAGAAAGGGCGGCTACGTTTCATTCAAGCGCCGACTTCCAGATAAACTTTTAGACTCTGCAAGGCGGCCTCGAATACCTTGCGCATCTGACCGGGGAATCGGCCTAACCGATAAAGCCACACAGCGTTACCATAGTACGCCTCGCGAAGAGTGAGCAGTGCGCCTAGCTCGGACGGCTTGAATTGACATGAGCGGATGACGATCACTTCAAGAGGGTAGCCTGTTTCCCATGCTACGGAAGCAGCCGGCTGTATCTCGGTGATAACCGCAGTCCCGCTCCAGCGTCGAACAGGGAAGGGCAAGTCCATCGCCAATTCAAGCTGGGCGCCCAACGTCCATTCGGCGCCGGCTGTCCATTGCGCGGACTCGATCACTTTACACCAGCGCGGCCATTTGGTCACATCGGCGAACGTGGCCCAGAGCACGGACGGCGAGGCGGCAAAGTCGAGCGAGGCATAGGCTTGAGCGCGCGGGCTTGCTTGTGGTGGCATCTCTTCTCCTCTTGGGGGTATCAGAAAAATGTTCCGGGAGATGACTCGACCAGTCGGTCCTACGGGCACTGCCTTGATTCTACCCGCAACTTGTCTGCAAGTCAACTTGTCTGCAAGTCAACCGGGGGCAGGTTCCAGGCAAGCCGCCGGAAGCGCCCAGAATGTCACAGGCGACTTGCGCGCCCCAGATGCCGTCTTGCCGCACCTGTGATACAATGGGCGCATGAACATCATCCACTATGACGAATTGACCTATCCCGAAATTGCCGCGCTGCCGCGCAAACTCTCGTTCGTGATTCCGCTTGGCAATGTGCCTAAACCCGATGCTCTGGCCCGTGCGCTGAAACGAGAACTGGGCCGCATACCAGACCAAGTTGTGATGTTGCCTCCACTCCCTCCGGGCTGGAACGTCTCGCCAGCGATACTGCGACGTTTTCTCTCCACGTTGCGCGCCTCGCTCAGAGCACAGGGCTTTAGGAAAATCTCGGCACAGCCTGGCCCAAGCCAGACGAGCACGCGAAATCTCAAATCTCGGCGCAGCCCGCGAGTACGCGAAATCTCAAATCCGCAATCGCAAGTAGTGTTGATGGCGGTGGGGCACACCGAGCAGCACGGTTACCACTTGCCGCTTTCGACCGACACGCTCATCATTGACGCGATTGCGCGCGGCGCAGAAGAAGCGTTGCCGGACGTGATTCTCCGCGTGCCGACGCTGCCCTATGGCGTTTCGATGCACCGCGCGCAGTTCCCCGGCACGTTGTCGGTGAAGGGTCGCGCGTGGGAAGATTTTGTGCTGGAATCGGTGGGGTGGTTCGTGGAACGCGGGTTCGACAAATTCTATCTCATCAACGGGCACGGCGGGAATCATTCGTTCCTGGTCAACGCCGTCAAGTATGCGGG
This sequence comes from Anaerolineae bacterium, assembly GCA_041300525.1. GTDB lineage: Bacteria > Chloroflexota > Anaerolineae > Fen-1058 > Fen-1058 > JBGLNJ01. The sequence continues at coordinate 559,621 of JBGLNJ010000001.1, forward strand.
CGACCGCTGGCCGCACATTTTTTGCGCCACGTCGTTCCTGCACCTGACCGCATCGGGCTATAAGGAACTCCAACGCTTGCGCGAGTCCGTGTTCCCCGGCGGCGTCGGCCACGCGTGCGAATTGGAAACTTCGTACCTCCTGCACTTGCGCCCTGACCTGGTTCACCTGGAGCGCGCAGTGGACGAGACGGATTTCATCTCCACGCCGGAATACTATATGGACTGGATCGAGGGCGGCGCGCTCATCGCCAATCCTCCATGGACCGATGACACGCTCACCGGCGCGTATGGTCAGCCGTCGGTCGCCACAGCCGAAAAGGGGCGCGCGTGGTTAAAAGCCGCCATTGCTGAAAAGGTTGGGCACATCTACGAGATCATGGAACAGCAGCAGCGTCGGATGGCGCGCCGCGCCGCTCGCATGGAAAATATTGGATGATCCCTTTCACCCAGCTTGACCGCGCCTCGTTCGAGGCCCTGGTGGTCGAATCGCTCGACTCACTGCCGGATCATTTTCGAGAGAAACTCGACAACGTCGAGGTCGTCGTCGAGCCGTATGCCGATCAACAGACGTTGCGCCTGGCGGGCGTCAAGAACCCGATGCAGTTGCTCGGCTTTTATCACGGCATTCCGCTCACCGAGCGGAGCCACGGTTACACGCTCGTCCTGCCGGACAAGATCAGCATCTACCAACGCCCCATCGAGCATGTTTGCCACACGCCCGAAGCGATCCGCGCCCAGGTGCGGCGCACCGTGTTGCACGAGTTGGCTCATCATTTTGGCATCAGCGATGACCGTCTGCGCGAGCTGGGTGTGTACTAAATCTCAAATGCAAAGTCATGCGCTTGCCACGCCCAATGAAGCGTGCTATACTTTCGCGCAATTACGTCAATCGGCGCAGGGCCATCTGATTTTGACAATGTGAGCGAACGGACTAGAATTGTCGCCATGTCGCGCCAATAGGATATTGCTCATATTGTGTAAAGCCCTTTTCTTATGGTATACTTGCCGCTGTGGACGACACTCGGCGTGAGCAGTTGATCGGTGAATGGGCGGCGCGATTAGAACGATGGGGGATGGCGCCCATCGCGCCAATTTTGATGCAGACGCTCCAGCCGCTGGGGTTCGTCGGCAGCCAGTTGGTGTTATTCGGGCAACCGCTTCTGACCTTGTTTGCCGACGCCCAATCGTTTGAGGAATTGTCATCTTTGCTGGATGATCCGGACGCGCTCGACCAGATTGAGCGCCGTTTGACCGACGCAGAGAACCACGCCTCATAGGGGGGCAACCTCAATGTCCATGGATCTTGTGCAGGGAGCTGCTCCTCCGTTGATCTTGATAGTGTTTATAGTTTCTATCATCATCTTCGGAGGGAGCGCATTATTTGCCCGCCGTCGTCCCGCTCTGCGTCCGCTGTCCGGGTTCACGTCGTTGCCCGGACAACTGAGCCAGGTGATCGAGGAGGGACAGAGCCTGCATCTCGCTCTGGGCGCTGGCGGTGTGGGCGGCAGCGATACGGCCACGACCCTGGCCGGGCTGGCTGTGCTGGAAGGCCTCTCGGAAGAATCCGCTGCTACCGATGTCCCGCCCACGGTGACGGTGGCAGACCCCACGACTTTGGTGATGGCGCAAGATGTTCTCCGCCGCGCCTATATCCAACAAGGCAATGCAGCCGGACTCGATTTTCGTTCGGTGCGCTATGTGGCCGCTTCCCCTCTGCCTTATGCCGCCAGTGTGATGGATCTCTTGTCCAACGAAGAAACCTCGACGAGCGTGATGGCCGGTGTGTTTGGACCCGAGTCCGCCTTTATCGCCGAAGAAGGTTCACGGCAAGGGCTGATCCAGGTGGCGGGCGTGGCGGATCTGACCTCGCAGGCTGTGTTGTACCCCTCGGTCAATCACCTGGCGATCGGCGAAGAGCTGTACGCGGCCGGCGCTTATCTCAGCGCCAAGCCGGCGAGCGTTGGCAGCTTGCTGGCGCAAGACGTCATCCGGCTGATTCTGATCAGCATCATTGGTGTGGTTGGATTCGCCAAATTCTTGGAGATACTTTTCAGAGGCGCGCCCTAATGAAGCGATTTGTCACTGCCATCATTCCACCTGCGATCATAATGCTTGTCGGCTGGGTCACGCTGGTGACGTACCTGTGGCCTGCCTTGGCAGGGGCGCGCGCCTTGCTCGTCGAGTTGGCCGTCATTGTGGCCGCGTTTGCCATGCTCCCCGGCGTTATCAGTGTGATGCACGTCCACGGGACGAATATCATCCGAGGCCGTGGACGGTTCTATAGTTTAGTGTTGCTCTTTACCTTTGTGATCGTGCTGCTGTTGTCCGGCCTGGATGTGGCGCTGTCGGCCAATCGGGTCACTGGAGAAGCGCTGGCTCAACAAGCCATGTCGGGTGTGGTGATGACGCATGTGTACGAATATGTCTTGATCCCGATTCAGGCTTCGCTGACTGCGCTGCTGCCGTTCTTTCTGGCTTTTGCCGCCTATCGTACGCTGCGGATACGCCGCACCGTCGGTTCGACGTTGGGCGCGGTGGTGTTCCTGGTCACGGCCATGGTGGTCTTGTTGGGGCAAGCGCCTCTATTTCACTTGCCCGAGTTGGATAGTGGGCTGATTGCCGCGCGCGAATGGATTATGCGTGTGCCGGCGATGGCCGGCATGCGCGGGATTTTGTTGGGTGTGGCGCTGGGCATCATCGCCACGGCGCTGCGTGTGCTCATTGGGGCGGATCGCCCATCGAGTGACTGATGATTCACTGTGCAAGTTGCGGAGCAGCCAATCGAGACGCCGGCCGGTTTTGCAGTGAATGTGGCGCGGCACTGCCCTCGGCGGCAGGGTTGCGCTGCCCGATGTGCGGCGTGATGAACCCGCCGGGCAATGTCTTTTGTGACTCGTGCGGCGCGCGAGTGACGCCGATGACGGCAGCCAGCCCGGAGTCCAAACCTTCCGAGACGACCGTCGTCAAAAAAGGACTGTCTTTGCCCACGAAACCCAGTAGAGAACTGCCAGCGACTGGTTCTGCTCCTGCTGCCCGTGAGCGCGCTCCGCGTACGCCACCCACTCCCACGCCGCCACCAGCGCACGCGGAGAGTGCGTCGCCCGGCGAATCTGATGATTGGTTGAGCCGCTTGCGCGGGACACTGCCAAGCGAACAACCTGCCGACATCCAACCGCGTGCGGACGAAAGCGCGCCGGACTGGATGCGCGATTTGGGAAGCGAACCGGCTGTGCAAAGCGCACAGGCTATCTCGCCAGTGTTCGACTTGGCCGCTCGGCTGGGCGGTGTGGCACCTTCAGAGCCAGTTCCAACACCGGTAGAGCCCGAGTCGCCAGACTGGATTGCCCGGCTGGGAACGCCGTCAGCCAAACCGCCTGCGCCAGCCACACCGTCCGCTGAAGCTGAGGTTCCCGATTGGCTCAAACCACCCGCTGCGCGTCCAACGCCCACGTCAGCCGCTGAAGCCGAGGTTCCCGATTGGCTCAAGCCACCCGCTGCGCGTCCAGCGCCCACGTCAGCCGCTGAAGCCGAGGTTCCCGATTGGCTCAAGCCGCCCGCTGCGCGTCCAGCGCCCACGTCAGCCGCTGAAGCTGAGATTCCCGATTGGCTCAAGCAGCCGCCTCCATCGCCGGTTGAGGCCGAGGCGTCGGAGTGGCTGTCTCAACTTGCTCCAACACCGACGATCACAGAGCCTTTCGCGTCGCCTGTTGAAACCGAGGTGCCGGACTGGCTTGCGCAATTACCCTCGGCGGCTGTGGTGGCCACACCTTCGGCTCCCGCCGTGCTGCCTGTTGAACCCGAGGCGCCGGACTGGCTTTCGCAACTTGCGCCATCTGCAATCGAGGAGCCTTCTGCGCCGGCCGAGTCGCCGCCCGCGTACACGCGAACGACGATTCCGCTGGTTCTATCCGAGCCTGAAGCTGTGCCCTCCATAGAGTCCGAGGCGCCCGATTGGCTCGCGCAGATGTCGCCGCTGGCAGTTGCGCCAGAGCCGCAGCTTTCACCTGTTGCCAAGCCGGCCAAACCTGGCCCGGCCTTGCTTGGCGAACCGGGATCTGAACCAGAAGAAACTCCAGCGTGGCTTGCCGATATGGGCGCTCCCGGGCCTGCGCCAGCCGCGCCAGTGCTGACCGAGATGCCGGATTGGCTCAAAGAGTTGGAGGCCAAACCTTCGCCTGTTCCATCCGAGTTAGAGACCGAATCGCCATCACCATTCGCCGAACCTGTGACGTTGCCCCCCGGCGAAATGCCGGCGTGGCTGCAAGATCTCAAGCCGGCTGAGGCCGTCGCTCCAACTACGGGAGTGTTGGCAGGAGCGCCTATGCCCCCGGCCCTGGGCGAAGGCGGTTTGGTCGCAGCGCAGCTTCCGTCATGGTTACAGGGGCTTGGCCCCAAAGAGCCAGTCGCCGTTGCTGCCCCCAAAGTTAAAGAGGAACCCGCCGAGACAGAAGGCATCCTGGCCGGAGTGCGTGGCGTACTGCCTGTGGCTCCCATTGCATTGCAGATGTCGGGCGCAGGCCTTTCGATGTCTCCCGAAATCCCGGCGGGTGATCTGGCGGGCGCTGGCGCGCTACAAGAACTGCTCGCGCGCGGAATGACGGCTGTCGTCCGGCGCGAAGGCGAAAGCCGCGCACGCAGGGAGGGCAAGGTCTGGCGCGGGTTTGTCTTGCTCTTTATTGCGTTCGCCGTCATCGTCCCCTTGGTGCTCGGTTCGGGCTTGAGCCTGGTCAGCGCGCCCTCGCTTCCGAAAGCCGGCGACGATATGTACACAAGCATCGAGGGGCTTGCGCCGGGCGCTCAGGTGCTGGTGGCGTTCGACTATGACGCGAGTCAAGCGCCGGAGATGGATGTGCTCGCTCGCGTGGTGATGCGTCACTTGATTGCCCGCCAGGCGCACATCGAGGTCGTGAGCCTGTACCCTGCCGGCCCGGCGGTGGCGCAAGCCGTGATCAATAGCACGGCTTTTATCACGCCACCGGTCAAAGTGGATCTAGTCAACCGGGGCTACGTGCCAGGGCAGGCTACGGCAGTCGCGTCCCTGGTTGCCGAGGCCAAGTCTTTGGTGGTGATCGAGCTGGCCGCGACGCCGGACACATTGCGTTGGTGGGTCGAGCAAATGACGGGACGCCCGCAGACATTGTTGGCCGGGGTCAGCGCCTCAGTTGAGCCGGTGGCGCAGCCCTACGCGGCCAGCCCGCAGCTCAAAGGCTTGATCGCCGGCGTCCCGGGCGCGATCGCTTATCAGTTCAGACTGCGCGGCACGTTGCCCCAGAACGAGCAACACGCGGAGCGTCCGGCCGATCTGCTGGTCCCGCTGAACTCTATCGCCGTGGCGAACGTGGCACTCGTATTCGTCATAATTGTTGGCGGGGTGATTCAGCTCTTGTCGGGTCGCGGATCTCCTTCGGGGGATGGGCGGAGGCGCGGATGATCCCTTCCGACGCGATGATTAATCTGGCTGGGACGGTTGTCGCCGCCTTTCTGACAGTGTGTGTGTTCAGCTACCTCCTGGGAAACAATTTCCTTTATCGCTTGGCCCTGCACATCTTGATCGGAGCGGGGATAGCGTATGCCGTTGTCGTGGCCCTGAGCACTCTGTATACCCATGTCTGGTTGCGGTGGGTGGAGGCTCCTGTCGATAACCAAGCGGCGGTCAGGGGCTTTGTTTTGTCGGGTGTGGTACTGGGAGTGTTGTTGCTGTTCAAGGTCAGTCGTCGGACTTCCGGGTTGGGCAACATTTCCACCGGTTATCTGGTCGGCGTGGGGCTGGGCGTGGCCGCCGGCGGCGCGTTGACGGGCACGCTGGTCGCGCAAAGCATCGCCGCCGCGACATCTACGGGCACGGATGCTTGGTCATTCTTGTTCGGATTGGTTGGTACACTGACAGTGTTGATCTCGTTCACGTTCACGGCCACGTGGCGCAGAGGACCTTTGAAGGCGGTGGCGCGGTTCGTACAGGGCCTGTCAGCGGTCGGACGCTTTTTCTTGTACGTGGCGCTGGGCGCAACCTTTGCCGGTGTGTACGTGGCGAGCGTGTCGGTCCTCATCGGGCGGGTGCAATTCTTTGTGCCCTTGGTGGCGGCCGTGCTGAAATACTTTGGGATCGAGTAGCTCATCCATGGCAGAGACTCACATCGAATCCATTCTGGCGATAGATGTAGGGGCCGTCTTGACCAAGGCCATCCTCGTCGCGCGCATCGAGGGGACGTATCGTTTCGTCGGTCAGGGCGAAGCGCCCTCCACGGTGGAGCCTCCGTGGCTGGACGTGATTGCCGGCGTGGACCACGCATTGGAGCACCTGGCCGCCGTCACGCGCCGGTCGTTCCTGGACGAGCACGGCCATTTGATCACGCCGGAGCGTCCCGATGGCAAAGGCGTGGATGTGTGCGTGATCACGGTCAGCGCAGCCGAGCCACTCAAGCTGGTGCTGGTGGGCCTCTCGCCTGACGTGAGCGTGTCCAGCCTCCAGCACGCGGCGACCAGCACCTATACCCAGGTGGCCGATGCGATTGCAGCAATCGTGACGCGCCGTGGAGCGGAGAGTGTGGACGGCCAGCCCATCCAGCGATTGACCGAAGAGGATCGCGTCCGGCGCATCTACCGCGCTCGTCCCGATGTCGTGTGCATCGTCGGCGGCACGGATGGCGGCGCGGAAGCGCCGGTCATGGAATTGGTGGACAGCGTGGCGCTGGCCGCGTCGCTCTTGGGTGAAGAGCACCGCCCGCACGTCTTGTTCGCCGGCAATGCCGGCCTGCGCGCGCAAGTGACCCAACTCATTGGCGCTGAGGCCGAATTGCAGGTCGCCGATAATGTCCGGCCCAACGTGGATGTCGAAAGCATCGGCTCGACGCAGGCCGAGTTGGAGGCGTTTTATCTGGCATTAAAAGCCGCTGCCTTGCCGGGCTTTGATCAATTGCGCGCCTGGACAAGGCTGCCGGTGTTGCCCACTTCGCGTGCGATGGCTCACGTCGTTCAATACCTCAGCTTGGAAGAAACGCGCAAGGGTGTATTGGCTGTGGACGTAGGCGGCGCTTCGACGACGGTAGCCGCTGCCAGGACCGGGCAGGTGCAACTGCACGTCCGCAGCGACCTGGGCACATCCCTCAGCGCCCGCAACGTCCTGCGCCTGTGTGGTCTGGATGCCATTACGCGCTGGCTGCCGTTTGAGACGACCGCGGGCGAAATCGAGGCTGTGGTGACGGAGAAAGAACTACACCCCACCTCGGTGTCGCAGGAATCGCACGAGTTGCTGATTGAGCAGGCGCTGGTCCGTGAGGCCATGCGTCTTGCGCTGGCCGATTGCATCAATCGTGCGCAAAGCAACTGGCTGGCAGAGTTGAGCGGCCCATACCCGGCGCTGTTGCCTTACCTGGAGCCGATCATTGGCAGCGGGAGCGCGTTGGGTCGAGCGCCGCGTCCCGGCCAGGCTGCGCTGATGATGCTCGACGCGCTGGAACCCATTGGAGTGACGACGCTGGTGCTCGATACGTGCGGACTGCTGTCGGCATTGGGCGCGTGCGCGTTGGCTCAACCGCTCTCCACGGTGCAGGCGCTTGGCGCGGGCGCGCTCGTCACCTTGGGGACAGTTGTCACGCCGGTGGGGCGCGCGCGCATGGGCGAGACGATTTTGAGTTTGCGCATGAAATATCAAAACGGCGGCGATTTGGAAGTGGAGGTGGCCGCTGGCTCGTTGGAGGTGCTGCCTTTGCCGCCGGGCCAAAAAGCGACGCTGGAATTGAAACCGCGCCGGAACATTGACGTGGGCAGCGGGCCGGGCCGAGGCGGCAAGCGCGAAGTGAAGGGCGGCTTGGTGGGGCTTGTCATTGACGCGCGGGGCCGGCCTTTGGTGGCCTCTTTGCCGGCCGACGCGGAAAAGCGGCGCGAGCGCGTCCAACAATGGTTGTGGGATATGGGGGCGTGAGACGTAGAGTGTGGAGCGGACGCCGCACGTTACGTTTTGCGGACTAGATTTTACTTATGGCCGATCAGACCATCTCTTTCTATCCATCCGAAACGCGAGCGATTCCGCTGACGCTGATCCAGGTCGAGCGGCGGCTGCCGTCCAAGGGCGAGGTCATCGTTCACCTGGGCGATCGCGTCGAGCCGACGGACGTGGTGGCGCGCGTCCATCAGACGCAGGACTTTCGTATCGTGGATGTGGCTCGCAAGTTGGGTGTGCCCAAGTCCCAGGTCAAGCGATTCCTGTGGAAGTCGGTTGGCGACACGGTAGAGGCCGGCCAGACTATCGCGAAGCGAGGCGGGTTGCCAGCTCGCAAGGCGACTGCCCCGGCCAAAGGCGAGATCATGGCGGTGGGCAATGGGCGCGTGCTGATCGAGGTTTCGCCCGAGTTGATCGAAGTGCGAGCGTACCTGAAAGGCACGGTCTCGAAGGTGACGCCGGGCGTCGGCGTGGTGATCGAGGCAGCCGGCGCCATTGCGCAGGGAAGGTGGGGCTGCGGCGGCGAGGCTTATGGCGTGTTGCGCGTTTTGGCCGAAAGGCCCGATGAGCCGCTGCGCGCCAAATCCATTGACGTGGCGGCGCACGGCGCCGTCATCGTCGGCGGAGGCTGGGTGGACGCGGCGGCTCTGGAGCAGGCGCAGCAGCTTCAGGTGCGCGGGCTGATCGTCGGGAGCATGGAGGGTGCGCTGCGCGCGCAAGCCGAAGCGATGTCATTCCCGGTTATTTTGACGGAAGGCTTTGGCCGCGTGCCGATGGCCGAGCCGCTCTTTTCACTTTTGCACGGTCAGACCGGGCGTGAGGCTTCCATCAGCGCCGAGACGCGCGTGCGCTTTGGCGTGACGCGCCCGGAAATTCTCATTCCTCTGCCGGCCGAGTCGCGCCTTGCGCCTCCTCCGCCGCCCGGCGCGCCGCTCTCGGTGGGCGCGCGGGTGCGAGTGGTGCGCCCGCCTTACCTGGGCGCGGTCGGCGTGATTGAGGAGATGGTCGCCAAGACACGGCGTGTGGAAAGCGGCGCGCGCGCGTACGGCGCCGAGGTGAAACTGGGCGCAGTTGCAGAGACCGTGTTTGTGCCCTATGCCAATTTGGGATCACTCGAAATGAGATGCGGCCATGGATTCGAAGGATCATCATCTTCCTGGCGCTTCTTGCAATCATCCTGCAGGCAGCGACGGTCATAATGACCCGGCAAGCCTTGGTGAGCACCATCGCCCCACTCGCCGCGATCCGCGAGGGCGTCGAGCAGTTCCGCCAGGGCAAATTTGACCAGCCCGTGCCGATCAAGGGGACGAACGAAATCGGCGCGTTGGCGAGCGCGTTCAACGGCATGGCCGCGCAGATCCAGCAACAGCAACAGGCCGAGCGAATCACGCGCCGGGAAATCGAAAAGCTCAACGCCGAACTGGAAGAACGCGTGACTCTGCGCACCCGCGACATGGAAATCTCGCAGGCCCGCCTGCAAGCCTTTGGGCTCACCCTGGCGGAGGCCAATGCGCAACTCCGGCAAACCGTGGCTCAAAACGAGCGGCGCGCCCAACTGCTGCAGGCTTCGGCCGAGGTGGCCCGCGCGGCAGCGCTCGTGCGCGACCCCGATGCGCTTTTGCCGCAAGTCATGCGCCTCATCAGCGAGCACTTTGGGTTCTATCACGCCGGCGCATTTTTGCTGGACGACGCCGGCGAATGGGCCGTTTTGCGCGCCGCCTCCAGTGAAGGCGGGCAAAAAATGCTGGCGCGGGGACACAAGCTGCGCGTGGGAGAACAGGGCATCGTCGGTTGGACGGCGCAGACGGGCCGCTCCCGCATCGCCCTGGACGCCGGCGCGGACGCGGTACACTTTGACAACCCGCTGTTGCCCGACACACGCTCAGAAATGGCATTGCCGCTCCAGGTGGGCGAGCGCAGGCTAGGTGTGCTCGACGTGCAGAGCACCCAAGAAACCGCTTTCGGCGACGAAGACATCAGCGCGCTCCAGTCACTGGCCGATCAACTGGCTATCGCCATCGAAAATGCCCGGCTGTTCCAACAGAGCCAGGCGACTGCGGACGAAGCTCGATCCGCCTATCAGCGCTACGTCTTGCACGAGTGGACCGCCTACTCGGAAACGCGCGGCCTCCAGACGCAAGAGTACACAACCGATCCGACGCTGCGAGTGGGCGACGGACCTCTGCCCGAAGTAGACCTGGCTTACGAGCAAGGGCGCGTGTCGTCGGCGAGCAGCCTGACCTCGGCACTGCCGGAAGGCCCCGATGGCAACGGCAACGGCCACACCGCGCCATTTCCTTTGGCAACCCTCGTCGCTCCCGTCAAGGTGCGCGAACAAATCATCGGCGCGCTGGACTTGCGCGATCCGAACCAGTCGCGCCAATGGAGCGAAGACGAGATCGCCCTGACGGACGCCGTGGCGACGCAAGTGGGGCTGGCCGTCGAAAACGCGCGCCTCTTTGAGCAGACCCAAGCCACCCTGGCCGAAACCCGCGCGCTGTACGAGGCCAGCGCAGAGATCAATGCCGCCAAGACTTTGGACGATATCCTCAAAGCCCTGCGCGATCACACGCTGCTGGGCCAGGCCGACATCAGCGCGAGCCTTAGCCTGTTTGATACGCCGTGGGTGAACGAAAAGCCGCACCGGCTGGACACGGTCGCCCTGTGGACGCAGCGCCGGGGATCGGGCAGCCGTGCCGCTCAGCACTACGACCTGGACCAGTACCGGGCCGCGTCCCTGATGCGGCCGGATGAGATCCTCATCTTTAATGACATTGAACATGACCCGCGTCTGGACGACAGCTCGCGTCACCTATATCTGAATGTGTTCCATGGGTGCAGCACACTCTTCATTCCGCTGACGGTCGGCGGCGAGTGCATCGGCGCACTCGGCGGCATCTGGGGCCACACGACCCAGTTCACCGCGGCTGACATGCCGCGCCTGACGTCGCTGGCGGGGCAGGCCGCCACGGCCATTCAAACCCGCCGCCTGTTTGAACAGACCCAGACCCGCTTGCAACAACTGGCTGTGTTGAACGAGATCAGCCGCGCCGTCTCCGGCCTGCTCGATCGCGAGAGCTTGCTCTCTACGATTTACGAGCAGGTCAAGCGCATCATGCGGACCGATGTCTTTTACATCGGCATCTACAATCCCAACACCCAAGTGATATCCCTCCCCGTCTGTTACGATGAAGGCCAGCGCCACGAAGAGCCGGATCGGCCCTTGGAACCGGGCAGCAACGCGCACCGGGTGGTCACCACGGGCGAGCCGGTGTTCCTGCACTATACGCAAGAGGAGGCAACACAAGCTGTTCTCACCAAGCCTGGTATTGGCAAACCGTCCGACAAGATGACCGCCTCGCAAATGTATGTGCCACTCAAGGTAGGCGACCAAGTCACGGGTGTGATGTCGGTACAGGGTTACGAGTCCAATGCTTACACCCAGGAGCAGCTCGATTTGCTGACGGCGATCGCCAGCCAATTGGCCGTGGCGCTGCAAAACGCCGCGCTGTTCGAGCAGACGCGCGCGCGCATGAGCGAGTTGGGCGCGCTCAACGAGATCAGCCGCGCCGTGTCCGGCACGCTGGATCAAGCGACCCTGCTCACCACCATCTATGACCAAGTCAAGCGCATTATGCGGGCGGATGTCTTTTTCATCAGCCCGTACTATCCTGCAACGCAGACCGCCTCCATGCCCATTTGCTACGACAATGGGAAAAACTATCCGGAGCCCGAACGCCCGCTGTCGCCGGACAGCAATTCTTATCGCGTGATTACGACCGGCCAGCCGGTTGTCGTCGAGCTTGTGCCGGGCGAAGAGCAAGAACCCGCCCCCGGGAGGCGCGTCGGCGAGACGACCGGCAACAGGGCAACTTCGCAGTTGTTCGTGCCACTCAAAGCGGGCGACCGCGTCACAGGCGTCATGTCCGTACAAAGCTATGCTTTCCATGTCTATACCCAGCAGCACCTCGATCTGTTGATGGCCATCGCCAGCCAGGTGGCCGTCGCGTTGGAAAACACACGCTTGTTCGAGGAAGCCCGTCACCGCGCTCAACAACTGGGCATCGCCTCCGAAGCCGGCCGGGCGGCCACTTCGATCCTGGACATGGACCAACTGCTCCACAGCGTGGTCGAACTGGTGCGCACGCGGTTTGGCTACTACCAGGCCTCGGTATTCTTGCTGGACGAATCGGGCCAGTTTGCCGTTTTACGTGACGGCACGGGCGAAATCGGGCAAACGCTCAAGGCGAATGACTATCAACTCGTCGTGGGCGGAGAATCGCTGATCGGCTGGGTATCCAGCGCAGGCCGCTCACGGGTGGCGCCCGGCGCCGACGCAGACGCTCATCTCCTCAACAAGAATGTGTGGCCGCTCACGCGCTCCGAATTGGCCATCCCCCTCAAGTTGGGCGAGCGCGTCATCGGCGTGCTGGACGCGCACAGCACCGAGCCGGGAGCTTTTCCGCCTGACGACGTCGCCGTGCTAGAGTTGCTGACCGACCAGTTCACCGTCGCCATCCAGAATGCGCGCCTGTACGGCCAGACACGCGAACAAGCGGCTGTCCTGGAGAAACGCGCCGCCGACCTGGTGGTGCTCAATGAAGTCTCGCGGCTGGTGACGCAGACGTTCGACGAGAGCCAGATCCTCGCTCAGGCGGCCCGCGTCATGGTGCATCACTTTGGCGTCAATCACTGCGGCATCTCACTGCTCACTGCGCGCGAGGCCCAGACCTTGTTGCGCGTCGCCGCCGAGTATCCCGAACAGGGCACGGTCGGCACGGACATGTCCCTCGCCGACTGCAAGGCCCTGCAAGACCTCGTCACGTCCAGGCGCGCCTTTGCGGTGGACGACGTGATGACTGACCCGCGCATGGAGCCGCTGCGCGCGTCCATGCGCCGCCAGAGCATCCGGTCGGTCATGTTCCTGCCCTTGACGATCCAGGACGTGGCGGTGGGTTTCATCCGGATGGACACGGTCGGCGTGCTGCGCCGCTTTACGGACGACGAACTGTCGCTCGGCCAGACGCTGGCCGGTCAGGTGGCCGTGGCGATGCAAAACGCCCGGCTGTACGAGGAGCAAAAGGCGACGGCGGAACGGCTGCGCGAAGTGGACCGCCTCAAGACCGAGTTCCTGGCGAATATGAGCCACGAGCTGCGCACGCCGCTCAACTCGATCATCGGCTTTTCGCGCGTGATCCTGAAAGGCATTGATGGCCCGCTGACCGAGCTGCAAACCCAAGACCTGGAAGCCATCCACGGCAGCGGCAAGCATCTGCTGGGCCTCATCAACGACATCCTGGACATTTCCAAGATCGAAGCCGGCAAGATGGAGCTGGCCTTCGAGGAAGTGGATCTGCACCTAGTCGTCAAGGGAGTCATGTCCAGCGCGATCGGACTGGTCAAGGACAAACCGATCGAGCTGCGCCAAGAGATGCCGGCTGACCTGCCGCTCGTGTGGGCCGACGCGACCCGGTCGCGGCAAGTCCTGCTCAACCTGGTCTCGAACGCCAGCAAGTTCACCGAACAAGGCTCAATCACGGTTGTGGCCCGTTACGACGAGGCCCTGGTCACCCTGGGGGTGCGAGACACCGGCATGGGCATCCCGCCGGACCAACTGGAAAATGTTTTTAAAGAGTTCACCCAGGTGGATGCTTCGACAACGCGCAAAGTGGGCGGCACCGGCCTGGGGTTGTCAATCAGCCGCCGCTTTGTGGAAATGCACGGCGGAAAAATCTGGGTGGAAAGTGAGTTGGGCCAAGGCTCCACCTTTTACTTTACTCTGCCCCGCACCCAGACCATCGTGCCGGCCGCCGCCGCACAAGAGCCAGAGACCGGCAAGCGAGTGGTCATGGCCATTGACGACGATCCCGGCGTGATCACACTCTACAAGCGATACCTGGAAAAGCAGGGCTATCAAGTGATCGGCGTGACCGACAGCCGCCAGGCGGTGGAACAAGCCCGCCGCATCAAGCCCGACGTGATCACGCTCGACATCCTGATGCCCAATCGAGACGGCTGGTCCGTGCTCCAAGACTTGCGCGACGCCGAGGACATCCGACACATCCCCGTGGTCATCTGCTCGATCATCAGCGACCAGGGCAGGGGCTTTAGCCTGGGCGCGGCCGATTACCTGCTCAAACCCATCACCGAAGATGATCTGCTGGTGACGCTCCAGCGGCTGCAAACCCGCAGCGAGATGTCGGTGCTCGTCATTGACGACACGCCCGAAGACGTGCGGCTGATCCGGCGCATTCTGGAAGCGCCGCACCCTATGGTGAACGGACGACCCTGCCACTATACCGTGTCTGAAGCGCACAATGGAGCCGAAGGCATCGCCGCCGCGCAAAACGGCCAGCAGCCACCTCACCTCATCATCCTGGACTTGATGATGCCGGACGTGGACGGCTTTGCCGTGCTGGCGGCGCTCAAGGCCGACCCGGCCACGCGCAACATTCCGATCGTCGTGGTCTCTGCCAAGATCTTGACCGAAGAAGACCACCAGCGATTGAATGGAAACATCCAAGCTCTTCTTTCCAAGGGCCTGTTTACCGAGCAAGAGTTGGTGGACGATGTAGCCCTGGCACTCGCCAGCCGGCAGGACCTGCGGCCGAGCGCCGAGCCAGGCCGCCGGGCGTAGGACAAATTGGCAATTTGTCCTACAGTTGGACAGATGCCACGGCGATTCCCAATGAGCCAAATAAATAGACGGTCGTGAGAATGCCATGATCAAAATCGAATTGGAATGTTCGGCCTGCGGTTATCGTGAACCCTACACACACCCGCTGGTGACGTGTCGTCAATGCGGCAAGCAATGGTTTGAGGCGCGCTACCCGTATGCCGAGTTGAGCGGCAGCTTGCCGGCCTTGCTGCGCCAGCGTCCCTTCAACATGTGGCGCTACCGCGAATTGCTGCCGCTGCGCAACGACGTCAACCTCGTCACGATGGGAGAAGGCGGCACGCCCCTGGTGCGGATGGATAACCTGGCCTTGATGCTGGGCCGCCCCAACCTCTTTATCAAAGACGAACGGCAAGGGCCGACCGGCTCCTTCAAGGACCGGCAAGCCAGCCTGGCCGTCTCGGTGATGAAGGAAAACGGCATCGGCGAGGTGGTGGTCGCCTCCACCGGCAACGTCGCCATCTCGTATTCGGCTTACTGCGCGCGAGCCGGCATCAAGCTGTGGGCGTTCATGTCCAGCATGGTGGCCGCCGAAAAGATGCATGAGGTGGCCTTGTACGGCACCGAGGTCGTCAAAGTCACCGGCACCTACGACCAGGCTAAAGAAGTCTCAATCACCTTTGCCGAACACAAAGGACTGCACCTGGATCAGGGCATCCGTTCCTTTGCCACGCGCGAGAGCATGAAGACGCTGGCCTTTGAAATGTGCGAGCAACTCGGGACGCTGTACGGCCCCGAAGTGCCCGGCAGTCCCATCGCGATGCGCACGCCCGATTGGTATTTCCAGGCGATCAGCGGCGGGCTGGGGCCGGTGGGCGTGTGGAAGGGCTTTGAGGAACTGCGCACGATGGGCCTCATCCGCAAAATGCCCCGCCTGGCTTGTATCCAGGCCGAAGGCTGCGCGCCGATTGTCAATTCGCTGCGAGCCGGGCTGGAAACGCCCCAAGACGTGCTCATGCCCCAGACGAACATTATCGTGCTGGCCACCGGCAAGCCCGGCGTGGCCTACACCGCCTTGCGCCGGGTGATGCTGGCATCCAACGGCGTGGCCGAGACCGTCACCGACGAAGAGAGCTACCGCGCGATGCACGCGATGGCTAAAATGGACGGCATCTCGGTCGAGCCGGCCACGGGCGCTACGTTCGCCGGCCTGTTCAAACTGATCTCTGCTCAAATGATCGGGCCGGACGATGTGGTGGTGGTCAACTGCTCCGGCCACACCTCGCCAGTGTCGGAAGACTTGCTCGGCAAGACCTGGGCGCGTAGCGTGGCCGTGAGCCAGACGACCGAGGCCCCGGTGCCCATCCCGCAGCAAGAAGGGCTGCTGGCCGCGTTGGAGCGGCTGGACGAGCGCGTCAAATCGGTGGCGATCATTGACGACGATCCCAACGCGGTGCGCCTGCTCAAACGCATCTTGCAGGCGCGCGGGCAATACATTCTCTACGAAGCCTACAACGGGCGCGAGGGACTGGAAATGGTGCGCCGCGAGCGGCCCGATATGGTGTTGATGGATTTGATGATGCCGGACCTGGATGGCTTTGGCATGTTGCAGGCGATGAAAGCGGACGACGCGCTCAAAGACATCCCGGTGATCGTCGTTTCGGCCAAAGAACTCACGCCCAACGAGCGCAAGCGGCTGGCCGGCCAGGCCCAGGGGCTTTTGCAAAAAGGCGTCTTTACCGATCAAGACTTGCTCGGAGACATTCACGCGGCGATTGATTGATGCGTGAACGTGTTGCGTATTGCGTGTTCCGTTTTGCAATGTCCGAGACGTGAGGAACGATTAGCGAGGCATGGAAAGCACATTCCGCATTCTGTACATCGAAGATGATCCGGTCGCCCGGCTTTTGGTTCAGCGCGTGTTGGCCGCCGAGGGCTATCGAGTGCTGGAAGCAGAAGACGGGCTGTCGGGCATCGAAATCGCGCGCCTCCAACATCCCGACCTGATCCTGATGGACGTCAACATCCCGAACATGGATGGCTATGCCGCCACGATGCGCCTCAAGAGCCAGCCGGAAACACGCGACATTCCCGTCATCGCGCTGACGGCCAACATAATGTACGGCGACCGCGAGCGCGCACTGGCCGCCGGGTGCGACGGCTATCTCCCCAAGCCGATTGACGTGGACACGCTGCCCCAGCAGGTAGCGGCCTTCCTCGAGGGCAAGCGCGAGCGCGTCGCCGCCGAAGAAAAAGTTGAAAAGCTCCAGGAACACACCCAGCGCCTGGTGGACAGTCTGGAGCGCACCATCACCGAGCTGCGCGACGCCAACGAAAAATTGCGCCGCATGGAAAAGGTCAAGACCGACTTTATCGTGCTGTCCGGCCACGAATTGCGCACGCCGCTCACGTTGATCTACGGCTACTCGCGCTTGCTGCTTTCGCCTCAATTGCAGCAGAACATTTCGCCCGATGCCAAGGGGATGCTGGAAAAGATATCGAATGCTTCGGAGCGCCTGTCGTCCCTGCTGGAAGATATTGTCAACGTCGCGCTGATAGATGCCGATCAGCTCGACCTGACTTTTGACGCGGTGGACCTGGGGACGTTGGCGCTTTCGATCATCGAACAGTTCAGGCCGGCCAGCCAGGAACGCGGTCAGAGGCTGGAAACGAGCAACCTGGAGGGCCTGGTGCATATCCAGGGCGACCAGAACTATTTGCGGCGCGCCCTCTCCAACGTCATCAGCAACGCAATCAAGTTCACGCCGGACGGTGGATTGATACAGGTGTGGTGCGAGGAACAAAGCGACGTGCTGGACCTGGTGGTGCGGGACACGGGCATCGGCATTGACCGGGACGAGCAAGAGCACATCTTTGACAAGTTTTACGTGCTGGAAAGCACCGAACTGCACTCTACCAGCGCAGTCAACTATAAAGGCGGCGGGATGGGGCTGGGGCTTTCAGTCGTGCGCGGCATCATCGAAGCGCATGGGGGGCGTGTTTTTGTGGAAAGCAAGGGGCACGACGAAGAGACGCTGCCCGGTTCCACTTTCCATCTGATACTGCCCATCCACTTTACCCGGCCCCAACTCAAGAAAAAGTAAACTCATTCCTCGCTCGGCTCACGCCGCACCAGCACGACGCTGACGATCAAGATAGTAGCGCCCACCCATTGCAGCGCAGACAGCCTCTCGCCGAGCACCACAAAGGCCACCAGCAGTGTGGTGAGCAGCTCGGTGATGCTCAAGAGCGCCGTCTGCGCGCCGCCCAACCGCTTCAAACCGGCGAACATTGTCAGCCGCGAAAACGCCATGACGGCCGCCAGCGACAAGATGGCACCCCACCCCGGTGCGCTGATGGGCGCGAGTGGCCCCCCGCCCATCACCCGCGCCAGGCTCACCACCACGGCCATGGTCGTCAAAACGTACAAGGTCACCGTGCGCGAGTCTACATCGGCCAGCACCCATTGGCCCAGCACGAGATGCCAACCATACGCCGCCGCCGAGGCCAACATGAGCATCACGCCCAGGCTATCGAGCCGCGTCGAACCGGCGCCCGTGATCAGATACAAGCCCACCAGTCCCAATGCCAGCCGCCCAACGGCCATGCGCGAAATCGCGTGGCCGGAAGACGAAAGAAAAATAAAGACCCAGATGGGGTATAGAGCGTAAAGCAGCGACGCCAGCGACGCATCCAACCTTTGCAGGCCCGTGTAATAAAACAGCGATCCCACGCCGTTGACCAGGCCCATCCCGATGCAGCCCAGCAGGTCGCGCCAGTGGATGCGGATGGACGCGCGCCAGCGCGCGAGGTAGATCATCCAGAGCAACGCCACCGCCAGCGTCGTCCGCAGCGCGACCACCGTGTACGGGTCCATCCCGGTGCGATAGGCCACCTTGCCAAAGATGGGCGCCCAGGCGGCGATGATGGCCGAAAACAGCGTGATCGCCACGCCGCTCATCCGACGGCGATTCACGCTTCGCGTGCCGCCTAGCGTTGATTCTTCGGCGAGTGAAGTCGAAACGTCAGTCCTCAATCCCTACTCCCAAGTGGTCCGCAGTCACGACTTTCGTCGTGACACCACGCGAGCGGCTAAAGCCGCTACTACAAACGTACCCCCATCAGCGCACCGCCTCCAGAACACGGAAGCGATTGTCCTCGTAAGCCGTCTTTACCTGAGAGAAGAGAGCGCCCATCACGCGCTCGTAGCGGATGAAGCGGTTGGCGACGAGGTACAGCCGCCCGCCCTCTTTTACCAGCACGCGCGCCGCGTCGCGGACGAACTGCTGCGCCACGTCGAACTCGACGCCGAGGCCCTGGTGGAACGGCGGGTTGGTGGCAACCACGTCAAAGCGCCGGTCGCGCACTGCCTCGGCGCAATCACTGGCGAGGATTTCGGCGTTCGTCACGCCGTTCAGTTCCAGCGTCGCGCGGCAAGCCGCCAGCGCCGCCGCGCTGTGATCCACCAGGACGACTTGCCGCGCCGTCCGAGCCGCCACTGCGCCCACGACGCCACAACCGCAGCCCAGGTCAAGCACGGTGTCGCCCGGGCGAATCGCCATCGTTTCCACCAGCGCGCGTGTGCCCGCGTCCAGCTCGCCACACGAAAAGACGCCCGGCCCGGCGGCAAAGTGGACCGGTTGGTTGTGGGACAAGTTGGCAACTTGTCCTACCGCCTCGGATGAGTTGGCAACTTGTCCTACAGTTTTTTCTGCCACAGCCAACCGGTGCCCCGCTTTGATGCGTTCCATACGGCACGGCCCGACGATCTCACTTGCGTCCTCAATGAATCCCTTGATGCCGCCGCGAGTCGGCCCGGCCAGAAGCAATTTGCCGCCCGGTTTCAACACACGCGCGGCCACGCCGAGAAGGTGCCGCACCCACTCGCGCCCGCGCGGCGCATCCAACAGCGCCAGGTCGAATGAAAGCTGGGCGACCGCGAGGGTCGCCCCTACCGTTTCGCCAATGATGCCGTGAAGCACCTGGCCTTGCACGCCGTTCATCTCTAGCGTTCGGCGCGTGGCTTGCGCGGCCACCCAGCTATCGTCGCACAGCGTCACATCCGCGCCGCGCCGCCAACACGCCACACACACCCACGCCGCAGCGCAAGTCCAACACGCGCTGCCCCGGCTCTACAGACAATCCGTCGGCCAGCAGCCTGTCGGCCAGCAGCCGCGCCGCCGGGCTGATCGCACTCCACGCCACCAGCCCAGGCTTGCCCGCCCAGCGAATTGCCTCGCCCGCCAGCGTCGCCTCAAACGTTTGCCAGGTATAGTACGGTTCAGTCATGTGTCCTTCGGTCGCCCTTACGAAGGAATATCCCTTCGCAAGGTTCGAATCCGGTCATTCAAACAGCCGCGTGATCTCGTCCCGTTCAAAATGGGGCAGGTCAACCAGGCCCAGGGACTGCCGCACGCGAAGCGTGACGCCGCTCGCAGCTTGTGTGGCCTGGCCGATGATGGCAGCGCGGATACCCTCCGCTTCCAGCGCGCGGACAATGTTCCCCGCGTCGGCGGCCTCCACCGCCAGCAACAATGCGCCGGACGCGATCAGACCCCACGGATCAAGACCGGTTGCGCGGCACACTGCCAACGTCTCTGGATAGACCGGCACGGCCTCGGCTTCGATCATCATGCCGATGCCGGCTGCCTGCGCCATTTCGTGCAGGCCCGTCGCTAACCCGCCTTCGGTGGGATCGTGCATGGCGTGGACGCGCCCGGCCAAGACCGCCGTCGCCGCGTCGCGCACCACGCTGATGCCCGGCTCGATCAAAAAGTTGCGGCAGCGTTCCAGGAACTCGTCGCCAAACTCGCGCAACTCGCCGGCCTTTTCGCGCGCGATGATGGCCGTGCCTTCAATGGCGATGCCTTTGGTGAGCAGGAGCGCGTCGCCAAGCCGCGCGCCCGAGGGTGTGACAAGCCACTCGCGCGCCACTTCGCCCAACATTGCGCCGACGACGATGGGGCGATCCAGCCCGTAGGTGATTTCGGTGTGCCCACCCACCAGGCTGGCGCCGATGCCAGCGCACGCGCGGTGAATCTGGGCCAGGATTTCTTGCGCCAACGCTTCGTCGGCGCGCGGCGCGGGCAGGAGCACCGTGGCGAGGAACCAGCGCGGCGCCGCGCCGGTCGTGGCGATGTCGTTCGCGTTCACCTGCACGGCGTACCAGCCAATCGAATCGGTGGCAAACGTGATCGGGTCGCTCTTGGCGACGAGCAGCCGGTCCCCCATGTCAATCACCGCCGCGTCCAGCCCGATGCCGGGGCCGACGAGCACGCGCGGATCGGTGAGCGCGACGCCGGCGAGCAATCGCGCCAACACGTCCGCCGGGAGTTTGCCGAGGGGAAAGGGAATGCTCATCAAGAGCTTATGATAGCACGAAACGGCGGCGCGGGGAATTTTGGTATCCTATTGACAAACAGCACGACGGGCCTATAATTTTCTTGCCGAGGTCTCTTCAACCTTTGCGACCTCGGCATCTATTAAACACTGGCTGAACGGTTGCCGGCCTGGAAAATATGCTATGACTACACGCGCCGGTATTCTTGGCGTGGGCACAGGCGGAATGTTGCTCGTCGCACTATTTTACCCGCTCTACCTCAAGCTGCCCGGTCAATATGTGAGGGGCTGGCCGCCCGGCTCAGTCCTGATCAGCGCCGGGGCAGTCGCCACCGCTCTAGTGCTGACCGTTCTTGGCGGGTGGTGGGCAGCCCGATGGAGCAACGCGGTGAGTGGCATCCAGTGTGTTGGACTGGGCGCATTGGCCGGCGGAGTGGCAGCGTTCCTGGCGTTCTGTGGATTGGGCGCAGCAGCAGCCGGCACGCTCAGTTCGAGTGTCGTATTGCAGTCCGAACCAGCCTTGGTGCAGAATACGGTTGCGGGCAAGGCTGTGTTCCTGGAGACCGTGAGCCGCAATGTGATCTGGACGCAGTTGATGTTTTGGGGCATGATGTCGGCCGGCATTCTGCTCGGCGCAGTGGGTGGCCGGCTCAATACACCGCGCTCGATCTCAAGTCCATCTCCTTACAACACAGCGCACCCACAGATGGCCTTGAACGTCTCCATCACCGCCGTGCCCGCAACGGTTTTGACGGTGATCGTGGCGGCAACCTTGTTCCTCCGCCTATCCGACGTGCTTCAGAAAATGGCCGCAGCGCATGGCATCCCGCCGGCCTCTGCGCTGCTCAACATCCAATGGCCTTTGACGACGGCCGTGTTGCTCTACCTGGCCGCCCATGCAGCACTGACTTTGGTCACGCCGCACGAAGCGCGCCAGGCCCGCCATCGGTGCGGCATGGATGAAGTCAAGATGGCGGCCTATGTGGGCATTGCGGCGCCGTTCGCGTTGGGCGCGGGCGTGCTCCTGGTTCACGCGCCGCTCATGCTGCGGCCGGCGGTCGGCGGCAGTTGGCTCATCAGCTTGGGGATGAGCGCGCGGCTGATCTGGGTGTTGCGCACCCTCATCTTGCCCAAGCGCGCTCAACTGCCGGCTCCCCCCGATATGCGGCAAGCCATCTTTTTCGGCTCTATCGCCAACTCGCGCCGGCATCATCTGCTGTTGTTGTGCGCGGGGTGCGGCCTGATGATGGTATTTCCGATGACGGCCGCCGTGGTCTCGGTGGCGCTCAACCTGTGGCTCATTCCAATTCAGCGGCTGGTCTTGAACTCGCCAGAGCCGGCCACAAAATTGGTGCAACAGGTGTATCAGGCCCAGGCAGCGGCAAACTTGGGGAGCAGCGTGGGCGCGGGAGCGATCCTGGCGGGACTTTATCTCGGCTATGCGGCGTTGGGCCGTTGGTTTCAACGATTAGGGCAATCAGCGGTCCGCCATCAATCCTAATTTTGATGAAGGAGAGACTCTGATGAAACCTGCGTTTTACCTGCTGTTCGTGTCTGCCATCACGGTTTCCTTTTTGGTCCGGGCCGAGATTCTGGGAAAGCGGCGACAGATCTATGTCTTGAAGCCAATCTCAACGTTACTGGTGATCGCCGTGGCATGCCTGTCATTTCTGGAACCGGCGCAAAATCCGACCTATACGGTCGGCGTGCTGGTGGGGCTGTTGCTTTCTTTCGGCGGGGATCTGGCGCTGATGTTTCAGGAGAATCGCCGCGCCTTTGCCGCGGGCTTGGGCTTGTTCCTGTTGGCGCACGTCGCCTATGCCATCGTCTTTGCGCTGCTGGGGCGCGTCTCCATATCCGATATTTTTTCCACGCTGGTTTTGCTGGCAGCGGGCGTGGGCTTTTACATGTTGATCCAGTCCAATCTGGGGACGATGCGAGTCCCCGTCATAGTCTATATCCTGGCCCAAGACGTGATGCAGCGCCGCTCACCTCCGAGTGGAAGCGTGGTCGAGCGCGCGGTCTCGACGGTGCAAGCGCAACTTGTGTGTGGCGCGGCCTCCGAGATCGCCGCTCCCATTCACATCGGCCAGCGCGTGTTGGGTGTGCTTGACTCCAAGAGCGCGCAGCCGGATGCGTTTACGGATCAAGACCTGGAATTGCTTTCGGCGGTGGCCGACACGCTCGCGATGGCGGTGGCGTATGTCGAGCTTGCGCCGCGCCAGGCCGTTTGACAGTCGCGCCAACCTGCGGTATAGTCCGCGCCACTTGCGGCGATGGAGACAGGTAAGGGAACGGATGCGGAGAGCAGAGAGCGGCGAGCCGGGTGAAAGCGTCGCCTCCGCCCACCCTGAACGACACTCTGGAGCAGGCCGGTCGAATGCCCCGTCACTAGACCGGCACGGGTTGGCCCGTTACAGCGATTGAGCGCAGCCGGCAGAGGCACATCCTCCGGCTGAACCAAGGTGGCACCACGAGTGGCCCCTCGTCCTTGGACCGAGGGGCCTATGTATTTAATGGCGAAGGGCGAACGACGGGAGCAATGGTTTTCCATGCGACACTCGTCATTCGTCACTCGTGGAGGTCACCTATGGAACTGGAACGTATTCGCACCACGCAGGCGGCGAGCCACGTCGGCCAGCGAGTCAAGCTTGCCGGTTGGCTGCACAACCTGCGAAGATTGGGCGGTCTGAATTTTCTCATCGTGCGCGACGGCTTTGGCATGTTCCAGGCCGTGCTCGACGACGTTTCGCCGCTCTCCGGCTGCCAAGTCGAATCCATCATCGAAGTAGAAGGGCAGGTCGTCGCCGAGCCGCAAGCGCCGGGCGGCGCCGAGCTGCACGAGTGCGCCGTGAGCGTCCTCGTCCCCGTCACCGAAACGCCGCCGCTGGTCATCAACAAGCGCGAACTCAAAGCCGGCCTCGACGTGTTCTTGGACCACGCGGCGGTCGGCCTGCGCCACCCCACGCGCCGCGCGCTGTTCCGCATCCAGGCTGGACTGATGACGGCGTTCCGCGCGCACCTGAGCGCGCAAGGCTTTACCGAGATTCAAACGCCCAAGTTGGTGGGCAGCGCGACGGAATCGGGCGCGAACGTCTTTGCGGTAGATTATTTCGGACGGAAGGCATACCTGGCGCAAAGCCCGCAGTTCTACAAGCAACTGATGGTGGGCGTGTTCGAGCGGGTGTTCGAGGTGGGGCCGGTGTTTCGCGCCGAGCCGCACGCCACCACTCGCCACCTCAACGAGTACGTCAGCCTGGACGCGGAACTGGGCTTTATCCGCGACCATCACGACGTGATGGCGGCGCTCAGCGGCGTCATCGCGGCGATGCTCGACCACGTGCAGCAGTATCACGCCGCCGACCTGGCCCTCATCGGCGCGACCATTCCGCAGGTCCCGGAGCGCATCTCGGAAATTGACTTTCGCCAAGCGCAGGCCCTCATCGCGCAGCACACCGAGCGCGATCCGCGCGGCGAGCCGGACCTGGCCCCGGCGGACGAAAAGTGGCTGTGCGATTACGCGCGCGAGCAATGGGGCAGCGATTTTTTGTTCGTCACCGGCTACCCGACGGAAAAGCGCCCGTTTTACACCATGCCTGCGCCGCACGACCCGACCATGACCAACGGCTTTGATTTGCTGTTTCGCGGGACGGAGCTGGTCACGGGCGGGCAGCGCATTCATCTCTACCCGCAACTGGTCGAGGCCGCGAAAGCCAAAGGCATCCCGCTTGAAGTCATCGCCGGATATTTGGAGGCGTTTCGCTTTGGGATGCCGCCGCACGGCGGGTTCGCCATTGGCCTGGAGCGGTTCGTGATGCTGATGGTTGGACTGGGCAATCTGCGCGAAGCGGCGCTGTTCCCGCGCGATATTCACCGGCTGGCACCGTAGGAAATTGGGGATTGGGGATTGGAGATTGACGTATCACGCCGTCGGCAAATCCAGCATCAACACTTCGAGCGCCAGGCGCGCGTTGGCGTTGTGGTCAAGTTGCCACAACGTGCGAGCGATCCCGGCAGCCGCTTCTTTCGCTTTCTCCACGCCAAAGCGATTCGCGTGATCGCGCAGCGCATCGGGCCGATCCGAGTTGGTCAGCGTCGCGCTACTCCCGCTCGCCAATAGCATCACGTCGCGCCACCAGGTCTGCCACAGCCGCAACGTCTCGCGCGCAGTGACGGCATCGGCGGCCATGCCTTCCGCATAAGCGAACCGTTCGACGCGGCCTTGGCCTGTCAGCTCAATCAAAGCGTCAAGCAACTGGGCGCGGTGCGCGAGCACGGCTTCATCTTGCGCGGCCAGCACGGCCCAACCCAATCGCCCGCCGGAAAGGTGCGCCAGCGTCTCGGCGCGCCCGCGCTCCAAGCCCCATCGCTCGACGAGTCCATCGCGCACCGCCTCGACCGATAGCGGCCTGAGCGCGACCGGGCGGCAACGCGAGACAATCGTCGGCAAGAGCGATTCGGCTTCCGGCGCGATGAGGATGAGCACCACGCTCGGTGGCGGCTCTTCCAAGGTCTTGAGCAAAGCGTTGGACGCCTCGGCGGTGGCCTTTTCCATGCCTTCCAAAATCGCCACGCGAAAGCGTCCCTCCATCGGCGCGAGCGCCAGGTCGTGCTGCAACGCGCGCACCTGGTCAATCTTGAGCGTATTGCCTTCCGGCGCGACGAGGTGCAAATCGGAATGTTTGCCGGCGGCGATGAGCTTGCACGCGCGGCACTGTCCGCACGGCACAGGCTGGCCCGTGCAGTTGAGCGCCTGCGCCAGGAATCGCGCCAGCGTGGACTTGCCGACATGTTCCAGGCCGGTGATGAGATAGGCGTGCGCCGCGTGCCCGGTTTCGAGCGAGCGCAGCAGTGAGGTTACAGCCCAATCGTGGCCGATGACGGGATAGGGTAAAGTTTCCATGACATGATTATACCGCTTTTTTGCCCACGCAGATTGAGCGCCCATCATGTGGTACTGCTTGTCCGCCAGCCCGATTTGCTGTATGATACAAGAGCCTCGGATTTGTTTTTGGGAATGACTCTAATTGGGGGAGGTGACACAGTGGAAGCAATCAAAGTCAAGGCGCGCGTTGGGCCCAATCGTCAACTGATTTGGTTGGAGCCAATGCCCCTGCTGTCGGAGGGCAAGGTAGAAGTTATCCTGCTTTACAGTGGAAAGACGGAAAGCGCAGACAAACCTTCTCTAAAATGGCCCATCCTGAACGGCGGGCGCTATCTGGGGGGAACCCTCCGGCGCGAGGAAATGTATGATGACGCCCGATGAGCGTTGCATGGTGGATACGAATGTGCTCGTCTATAGCACGGTCGCCGGCAACCCCTGGCACGAACAAGCCCGCCACTGGTTGATGACCCTGCACGATCAGGGCACTGTGCTGTGTGTCTCTCCGCAAATCCTGCGAGAATACCTGGTGGTGCTGACGCGGGGCCAGGTATTTGAAGTGCAATTCACGGTCGAGCAGGCGCTCGAGACGCTCGAAGCCCTGTTGCCCTGGCTCCAAGCGCTGGATGAAACTGAGGCGACCTCCGCGGTGTTGCGCGATCTGGTGCGCCGCTATCAGGTGCGGGGCAAACACATCCACGACGCCAATATCGTCGCCACAATGATGTCGCATGGCGTCTCGCGCCTGGCAACTTATAACGTCAAGGATTTCGACTTCCGCGAAGTCATTTTGGAACCGCGGATGCCTGCCTCCGTTTGACAGCAACGCCGGAATCGCGGTTCAAATTGCTCTAATCGGTTTCCTCTGCAATGGCCTCGACCGCCGCAACGTCGTCCGCATGCGTGTCGGGCGCAGTCTCGATTTGCCCCGGCACGATCTTGCGCGCGAAAATCAGATAACCGGTGTGCGCCACCATCCGGTCGGCAGGGCGCACGCGCGAAGAGACCGGCTTGTACGGGCGCAACAAAAGCTCTTCGACTTCGAGCAGGCCGAACGGCGCTTGCTCCAATGCTTGCAAGGTGGGGATGACCTGATTCATCGTGGGGACGAGCGTGGCAAAGAACCCGCCTCCGCGCAGCGCCGCTGCCACCTGGGGAATGTAATTCCACGGCTCGGCCACGTCGAGAAAAAACGAATCCACGTCCGTCTCGTCAAAACCTTGCGCAATGTCGCGCAGCTTGAATTCGACCACGCCGGGCGGAATGTTGGCGCGCTCGAGATTCTGCATCGCCAGCGTCTGGAACTCTTGGCGCGCCTCGTAGGTCACGATTTTCCCCAGCGGCGCGGTCGCCAGCGCCATAGACAGCGTCATGCCGCCGGAGCCGGTGCCGGCTTCCAGGATCAACCGTCCGGGCCGCACGGACAGCTTCATCAGCAAGTAGCCCACATCTTTGGGGAAAAGAATCTGCGTGCTGCGCTTGATGTGGCGGATCAAGTCAGACGTGGAAGGCTCTAGCACCAAAAAGGCCGTGCCCATCTGGGTCTTGACCGTGCGCCCCCACGGCCCGCCGAGGATGACGTCGTGTGGCACAATACCTCGGTGCGTGTGAAGCTGGCCGCCGGATTTCAAGCGGACCAAGTAACGTTTGTCGTCACGGAGATTGAAAAAGAGAGCCAGGTCGCCCTCGTTTGCAGTTTTCAAGGTCTATTCCTCTCACGCATCTTTTTCGGACGTTGGGGGTTTCTCTTTACGACGGCTCTGCTCTAAAGCCATCTCGGCGCGGCGCGCATACACCGATGCCGGCCAGGTATCCAGTACGGCATTGAACTCGGCGATGGCCTGCGCGTCCATTTTCTTGCGGCGGTACGCCACGCCCAGATTGTAATGGGCCGCTGCTTCATACTTGATGCCCAGGTACCCCTGGCCGGCTTTTTGTAAAACATCCTGAAAAATAGCAATCGCTTCATCAAGCGCATTGCGCTGCAGGCAGGTAGCGCCCTGATTGACCTGCACGATCAAGCGGCCGGCGTGGTCGGGCCACAGGCGCAGCGCCAACGTAAACACGCGCTCGGCCCGCGCAAACTGGCCGCGTTGCGCCAGCACGGTGCCCAGGTCTACCAACAAGCGCACGCGCAGCGTCGCCAGGTAAATGACGATCAAGAGAAAAATCGGACTGACGCCAACGGGAGTGAACGCCGTCAGCCCGCTGGCGATGAGGGTGATAACCACGGCTTCGACGGCAAACTGGATGGACAGCCCTTCGCGTCGGAACAGCGATAGCGCGCCAAAGATCACGACAAACAACATGCCTTCCAGCAAGAGCAATATGGGTATTGGCAAATCCACGTCAACCTCCGGCAAACCAAATTCCGTGCTGGACAGTATACAAGCCTTGCGTCGTATGTCAAATCCCAAGTGCGCGATCTCAAGTACGCGAGAACACGGAATCAATCCGCGGCCAGTAGCGACTCGGTGGGTCTCGCCCTTGCGGGGGTGCTCGGAATTCGCTGCGAAAACTTTCGCAAGGGTGAGCCGTGCAGCGGCTATTGACTTTGTGTGGATTGAGGTGCATAATATAGGTGTGACTCTGGCATTACAAACATACGTACTTGGCTCTTTGGGCTTCCGAGTCTCCCCAGCAAGATTCCACATGAACGATGCGGTCTTTGCTCGCCACGATAAAGTTCGGTCTCCATTATGGGTGGACGAGTTGCGTGCTTCCAACCGGCCTATCTCAACCTGTGCTGTTTTTGAATCCGCGATGTGGTCTGTTGCATCTGAGCGCGCGACGTGGCTTGACCATCCAAGAGAGGTGTTCGGTACGTGTGTGGGCAAGAGGTCGCGCCTGTTGATACCCAGCGCGCCGTCGTTCACGACGGCAAAATGCAACGCTGCAGGTCGCGTTGGTAAACATTCGGCCAAGGAGCATTTAGAGCAGGTCTGAAAAGTAGCGTCTGGCCCCGTATGGGTGATCGGCCAGACCCCTACTCGACGATTTTTTCAAACAGGCTCTTGGACGTTTACCCCTGAAAGGAGGTGGATATCGAAAGATATTGTGAATGGCCCGACGTGCCCAGTCGTAACAAAAGCTCGAAACATTCGGGCAAGGCTCTAGATAACCTCACCTGAAAAACCACAAGAAGGAGCAGAGCAATGAATTCGGTGTTAGCACTCGTTATCGGCGCGGTTGTGATCGTCTTGGGGTACGGGTTCTACGCCAAGACCATCAACGCCCAAGTCATTCAGCCCGACGACAAGAAGGCGACGCCGGCCAAGATGTACATGGATGGCGTGGACTTTACGCCGGCCAATCGCAATGTCTTGTTCGGCTATCAGTTCAAATCCATCGCGGCGCTGGGACCGATCCTTGGGCCAATTGTGGCGGTCCAATGGGGCTGGCTACCGGCCTTGCTGTGGATCATTTTGGGCACCTTTTTCATCGGATGGGTGCAAGACTATGCCAGCATCATCATGGGCGTCCGTGAGGAAGGGCAAAGCTTTGGCGCCCTGAGCTATCGGCTCGTCTCCCCCCGTTCCCGGACGATCCTCATCACCTTCATCTACTTTTACCTGCTGCTGATCATGGGCGCATTTGGCGTCCAGGTCGGCTTTAGCCTGTTCACCAATCCAGCGGTGCCGTTGGGGGTCATCATCGTGATCCTGGTCGGCATCCTGGCGGGTCAGATGACCTACAAGTGGCGGCAGGACATTATCCTCACCTCCGTCATCACGGTCGTGCTTTCGTTCGTGGGCATCTGGGTGGGGACCCAGCCCTTTGCGAAAGACATTTTCACCGCGCTGTTTGGCGGCGCCAAGAGCCCGCTTCTGTTCCTGCAGGTGACGCAGGCCAAGTTTGTCGGCAGTTTGCTGGTCATCGTCATCTGCTACTTTGGGGCCGTGTTGCCCATCTGGCGCTGGGCGCAGCCGATCAACTATGTGGCCTTCTGGATCGTGACGCTGGGCATCCTGGGCGGTTTGATCGGCATCCTGATCTGGCATCCGGGCATGGGCGATTTTCCGGCCTACACCAAATTCACCATTGGAATTGGCCCCCTGTGGCCGATGCTGTTCGTGACCATCGCCTGCGGCGCGATCTCGGGCTGGCACAGCCTGGTCTCCTCTTCCGGCACTGCTCGTCAACTTGAAAAAGAGTCCGACGCGCTGTACGTGGGTGGCGGCGCCATGTTCATGGAAATGTTCTTCGCCATCGTGGCTTTCCTGACGGCGACCACCGCTTTCGGCAGCTTCAAGGGGTACACGGATGCCGGCGGTGGGGCGGCGGCAGCCAAAGTCTTTTCGACCGGCTTGGCTGCCTTTATGAACCAGTGGGGACTGGATAGAATGCTGGGCGAAGGCTTTGGCGTGGCCTACGGCTCAGTCTTCCTCACTCTGATGGCCTTGACGATCATGTACCTGGTGGTGCGCTTTATGCGCGTCGCCAGCGCCGAAGCGTTAGGCGAGCGGTTCCCGGTTATCAAGAACGTCCATGTCGGCACCGTCATTGCCCTGGCGCTCACCCTGGTCCTGATCTGGCTGGTGCCCTTCCTGCAAATCTGGGCGGTCTTTGGCGCAGCCAATCAGTTGATGGCCTCGCTGGCGCTGCTTTTGGTGACGTTGTGGTTGATGTCCAAGGGAAAGCCGTACCAGTGGACGTTCATACCCTTCATCTTCATGTTCGTCACCACCATCGGAGCGCTGATTTACAAAGCTTACGAGGCGTTCTTCCTCAACCTGCCCGTCGCCAAAACAGGCGAAGCCGTGGCGGCCAACGTGATCATCGGCGCCGTGTGCCTGGTCCTGGTCGTTGCGGCGTTTTTCCTGGCCTGGGATGCGCTCAAGGCCTTCCAGCGCTATCGCGCCGAAATGGCCCAGTCGCCGGCCAAGGCCTAGTTTTTGACAAGGTGACACAGAGACAAGGTGATGCACGTTCACCTTGTCTCCCTCTCACCTTGTCACCGCGTCATGCTGTTAAAAGGCAACCGGGGGACAGCATAATGCAGCCCGTTCAAGTTGAAGTGATCGCGCCTTTACCCGAAGGCTGGGGCATCTGCCTGTCGTGCGAGATGCTGATGGCGCGCGCCAACCTGGACAAGGCGCCCGCCGAGCGCGGACTGGATGAATATCCCCCCGAATGGCAAGAGGATTTCCACCGCCTGTCTGAATTGATCTTTGACCTGGCGGCGCGCTACGGCAACAGCATCTTGATCCGCATCTGGGACCCGCGCTCGCTGCAAGGGATGATCCGATCCATCCGCTACGGCGTGCGGCGCTACCCGACTTTTGTGGTGGCCGGGCACAAGATGAGTGGCTGGGACACGGCCGGCCTGGAGCGAACCCTTGCAAAGGCGCTAGGCTACTCGCAAGGGTGAGAGAGATCCGCCATGACCCAACCGGATCAGATCACTCTATGGAAACATCGAGCGCGGCAAGCCGCCCGCGCACTGGGCGACATGCTCTATGGCGCGACCGTCTACGAGATGGTGCGTGACCTGAACAAGGAGCGCGGGAACCTCGAGCGCATGTTCGTGCTGATTGTCTTCGGCGACCTGCTCGGCGTGCCGGTGTTGCCGCCCTACTATACGCTGCGCCTGTTGCCCTACGTGATGCCCAACATCACCGGCTGGCGGCGCAGCATGTTGCGTGAGCGAGACCTTACGGATCTGTGCGATCAGGAAATCACGTAATGCGCGCTTCGCGTGCGTAACGGAACACGCAATACGGAATACGCAGTACGCAATAAGAATTTGAAAGGAGCACTGTATGCCAGACGAAGAAAAGAAGCCCGGTTTTATGGATGGATTCAAGAGCGTTCTGTACGGCATGGCCGGTCACGACATGGCGCGGTATGCGCTCAAGACACGCGGCAGCATGGAGCACTTGTTCATCCTGATTACGATGGGCGACCTGCTGGGCATCCCCATCCTGCCGCCCTATTACAGTTTGCGGCTGCTGCCTTACGTGGTGCCGCAGATTTCCACCTGGAAGCGGCGCATGTTGCGCGAAAAAGACCTGACGGATGCATTAGCTTAGTTCGATAGTTTTCTAGTTCGATGGTTATTTAGTTAAGCAGTAGCAGGCACGACGGTTTCACCGCGTGACTCGACGACTATTCAACTATCTCACTATCGAACTATCTGACTATCTCACTAACATCGGAGAACATCATGTCCCTTCGAGAAATATTCGAACAAAACCCCGACCGACGTTACATCATGTTTGGCGGCAAGGGCGGCCTGGGCAAGACGACTTTCAGCGCCGCCACCGCCTATTGGCTGGCCAAGCAAGGCAAAAAAGTGCTCGTCTTTTCCGTAGACCCGCAGGCCAGCCTTTCGGACATTTTCAAGCGCGACATCTTTGGCAAGGGACCAGTCGAGATCATGCCGAACCTGTTCGCTCAAGAAATTGACGCAGACCAGCGCATCAAGGCCTACCAGGACGAGATCCGCAAGAAAATCATGGACATGTATGGGCTGCCCGAGGTGCCGGAAGAGATCGAAAACTATATCCAGGCCGCCGCAGCCGAACCGGCCATGGAAGAAAGCGCCATCTTTGACGAGGTAGTGGACATTGTCGTCAGCGGGAACTATGACTATTACATCTATGACCTGGTTCCGCTGGGCCACGCGCTGTACTATTTGAGCATGGCTTCAGTATACGATCAGTGGATTGACAAGATCACTGCGCTGCGCTCCGAGATGGCCGAGTACCAACAGGTGGCGGCGGTGATGCAGCGCAACAAAGAGAGCGAAGAGGACCAAATCCTCAGCGAGCTCCAGAATATAAAGTACCGCATCAATACCTCGTCCAGCATCCTGACGGACAAGCTCAAGACGGCCTTTTATTTCGTCGTCACTCCGGAAGAAATGATCATCGTGGACACGCAAAAGGCGGCTGGCCTGTTCGCCAAGTTTGACGTGCCGCTGGCGGGCTATATCGTCAACCGTGTCATCCCGCCCGAGTTGGCCAGTCAAGACATCCCCGAGTATCTGCGCAACCGGCTCGAGATGCAAAAAGTCTACTTGGACAAAATTGACCAGGTGTTTGGCAAGGACGTGCGGACGCGCGTCCCCGAGTTCGAGCGCGACATCACCGGCCTGCCGATGATCGAGAAGGTGGCGAATTCTTTGTTTGCTGGCCCTGGTGAAGTCAGGGGAGGTGAAGCGTGATTGACAAGACGATGAGACAATACCTGGCCGAAAACTCGCGCCTCAAGTACGTCTTTTTCGGCGGCAAGGGCGGCGTGGGCAAGACGGTGCTGGCCGGCACGGCGGCGCTGTGGACGG
Source organism: Anaerolineae bacterium (assembly GCA_041300525.1). Lineage (GTDB taxonomy): Bacteria > Chloroflexota > Anaerolineae > Fen-1058 > Fen-1058 > JBGLNJ01. Next base: position 592,682 of record JBGLNJ010000001.1, read on the forward strand.
CCGGCCAGGGCAAAAAGACGCTGCTGGCTTCCACCAACCCGGTTCACTCTCTTTCGAGCATGTTGAGCCAGAACGTGTTCGGCAAGCCCACGCCGGTCGAGGGCGTGCCCAACTTGACGGCGTACGAGATTGACACGCACGACACCATCGAAAAGTCCAAAAAGGAAATCCGCGAGAAAATCGAGTGGTTCCTAAAGTACGCCGAGATCAAGACCAAGGCCGAGGAGTTTGTCGAATCGGCTACCATGAACCCGGCCTTTGAAGAATCGGCCATGTTCGAGAACATGATTGATCTGATGTTCGAGGACAAGTACGAGGCCTATGTGTTTGATACTGCGCCCACGGCCAACGCCCGCAGGCTTTTGGGCATGTCCAGCGTGTACTCGATGTGGGTCAACAAGATGGTGCAGAGCCGCGAGGAGGCCTCGTCGCTCAAGGATTTGCTGTCGTACAGCAAGAAGAAGAAAGAAAAGGACCCGTTGATGGATTACCTGCTCAGGCTGCGCGAGCGGATGGCGCGGGCCAAGACGCTGTTGACCGACGACCAGCTCACGTCGTTCTTCTTCGTGGCGCTGCCCGAGGCGCTGCCCATCGCCGTCATCACGCGCTTTATCAACTGGTTCCACGAGTTCGGCATCCCGGTGGGCGGGGTGATCGTGAATATGGTGATAGACAAATCCAGCGTCAAGCCCGAATCGCCCGACTTTGTCAAGAACCGTGTGGCGATGCAGGACGAGCACATGGAGACGATCTGGAAGGAATTTGACGGCCAGGTGCGCGCGATCCTGCCGTTGTACGAGACTGAGATTCGGGGCGTGCCGATGCTCAAACGTGTGGCCGGTCAGTTGTTCGTCTGAGCAAGGCGGCCAAAAAGTCGGCATAACAACACGGCCCTCGGCTTCCGCAAGATGCCGGGGGTCGTGATTCATTATCGCCACAACACACTTTGCGCAGGAACTCTTGCTGAGGCGCAACCTGGCTATCGCTCGTTTCCCCGCTTGAAATTGCCCGTTGCCTTCGCCATCGCCAACTGCGCCTGTTGACCGTCCAGGTCGGTGATCTTGCTAATAAACTTTTGTGCCGCTGAATTCTTTAGGATCGTGACCTGCTTGCCGTGCCAGCAGATAAACACCTTGCCATCCTTGCTCACCCGATAAGAAAACACTGGCTCATCCAATTCGCTGCGTTTATCTATGGCATCCACTTACTCGTAACCTCTCGTCCGCGACTTGCGTGCCAGGCGTGTGGGGTGATGACGGCCCTGCTACTGCTGCGGCTCACAATCGCCGTTCCATCTCTCGCACTTCGGCCAGGTAGGCCTGAGCGCCGAGTTTCTCAAAGGTTTCGACCGCTTGTGACAGGTAAGCTCGGGCCTCGTCCGTCGAATGGGTTTCCATCGCCAGGTGAGCCAGGGACAGTTTGGTTTTGGCGACATCAAACTCGCTGCGCAAATTGCCGAGGATTTGCAGACTTTGACGCAAGGCGGCCCCGGCCTCCTCTGGCTCGCCGCGCGCCAGATGAACCTGACCCAACAGGCGACGCGACAAGCCTTCCTCCAGCGGGCTGCCTTGCTCAACCGCCAGTTCAATTGAGCGCCGCGCATGCTCTAGCGCCTGGTCCAACTCGCCGGTTCTCAGATAAAACTCTCCCCAGCAACACTCCAATTCCGGCGGATATTCCTGGGGCCCCATCTCGGCCAAAAGGGACTGGCTACGACTTGCACACGCGCGCGCCTCGGAGTGGTTCCCTCGACGGTGTTGTAACTGGGCCAAGTCACCCAGCGTGGCGGCTTCGTGCAAAGGCTCGCCGATCTGCTCCCAGATGGAACGACTCTGCTCAAAAAAGCTGGCCGCTTCCGCCCACTCGCTGCGCTCAAAGTAGGTTTGCCCCAGACTACGAGCGCTGACGCCCTGGCCGTAAATATCGCCGATCTCACGTCTCATGGTCAGGCTCTCGTGGTATGCTTCGCCGGCCTGAACCCAATCCCCCAGACCGTAAAAGACGTTGCCCAGATTGTTGTAAGCATTCGATTGACCGGCGAGGTCGCCAATCTCCTGATAGACCCGCACGCTCTCGCGGCAAAACTGCGCGGCCTGGCCCAGATCACCCCGTCGCAGATAGATATCGCCCAGAAGATAATCCGCGCGCCCGATGATTTGCCGACCTTCAGGCGCACTGATTTTCGAGGCGATGTCCACACTCTTTTGGCATCGCTCAATCGCCTCGTCATATCTGCTCTGGCGCTGGCACACGCGTGCTTCAAGGAAATAGGTCTGTGCCAGTTCAAGCGTTGGCTCGTTTTTGTCGAGATACCCCAATCCCTTTTCCAGCCATTCAAAGGCGCGGTCATATTCGCCGCGTTGCTCATAGATGTCGGCTATTTGGAGATATAGGTTGACCAGCTTGCGAGCCTGATCAGCCGGTGGCGCTTCGACTTCCAATAACACTCGGGCCGAAGCATAGTTGGACAGTGCCTCGTCATACTGGCCCATGAGGGCCAGCACCACCGCCAGAGATTCGTGGACCGACAGCCAAAGCGATTGAAACTCGATTGCCTTTGTCGGGCCTAGTCGCCCAAAAATATCCAAAGCCCGATTGTACCACAGGCGCGCGACCGGGTTGGCGCGGGTGGCTGCCGCATGGCAAGCCGCCTGAAAGCTGTAGCCGAGGGCTTTTTCCAATTCTTCGGCTTCGCTAAAGTGATAGGCGAGTTCCCCGGCCATGCGCTCCGGCGCGGCCCCGGCGCGTCGTTCCAAGGCTTCGCCTGCCTGGCGATGGAGAAGGCGGCGCCACCGCCCCATGTCGACGTAGAGGACATCCTGGATTTCAGAGTGGCTGAAGCGGAGCATGGAATCGCCATGCACTTCTTGCACCAGTTCTCGCTCTAGGGCCATATCCAGGTGCTCCAGCGCCTCCCACTGGGACAGGCCGCTCATCGCCTGCAAATTGTCCAGCCTGAAAGCTAGCCCCCATACCGAGGCCTGGCGTAGCAAGGTCTGCGTGTCTGGGCCGAGGCGACGAATGCGTCGCCAGACGGCGTCGCGCACATTTTGGGGTAAGCGCACCTCTTCCAACGTTGGGAAATGCCACTGTCCCTCTTGCAGGGTGATGAGGCCATCATCCGCCAACCCCTTGGCAACTTGTTCCACGTAAAAGGGATTGCCTCCCGTATGTTGATAGATCTTGTCGGTCAAGGCCTCGGGCACGGGTTGCTGCCAGATGTCAGCCAAAACCTGGCTCACGCACTCTGGGTCCAGGCGGTCCAAGGGAAAATGGCGATAGGTCGGATGCCGGCTCAAATCACGGACGGCTTCCAATAAAGGATGGCCCGGCTCCAATTCCATGTCGCGGTAGGTCCCGATCACCAGAAGCGCCATCGAGGGCAAACACCGGCCCAGGTAACGCAGCAATTCCAAGCTGCTCGGGTCTGCCCATTGCAAGTCGTCCAAGATGAGCAGCCAGGGCCGTTCCTGAGTGGCCTGCTTGACGAATTGAGTCAGGCTGTTCATCAGGCGCAACTGCTCCTGCTTCGGCTCCAGGGGTGGGGGGGCGCCCCGCATAATCGTCATGACGTTCAGGGAGGTCACGGCAAAATCTGTCACCCAACTGAAATGCTGTGTCTTGTCTGGACGGATTTCCCAATACTCGAAAGTTCACCCGCAGGTCGGGGCTGGATTGGTTCAAGGGCATGCCGTTGACGAACGAAAAGCGGTGCATGGTTTTGCCCTGGCGCACCTCATATTCGGTCGCCCGCCCCGCTTGGCGGACAAGGGCCACCTGCTCAAACAAATGGGCATGGTCGCTTTCCTTGACGCCCAGAATGTAATGATAGCCGTGCTTGAGCACCTCGCGGATGTGGGGAGCATTCGGACTCAAGGCATCCCTTCGGCTTCGCTCAGGGCAGGCCTCGGTGATCGTAAAAACCAGGTGCGGATAGTCGGCCTTCAAATGCTCCAGAAACCGCTTGGCGGCATTCCGTTCACAATCATTTTTGGCTTCCCCGTCGGCGCGCTGGATGGGCTCCGGTGCTAGAGGAAGCACCTGCCGCCGATCAGGGTGAATGATGACCCCGCCTAGCATCTGATGATAATAGGTGACTTTCCCTGTCTTGGCGTTGACTTTCTGCTGGCACGCGGGACAATGCACTTTCTTCGAACTAAAGTAGCCCGTGCCATCCAACGAGACCAGATAGCTGCCCCCAGAAAAACATACCGGCGCAATTCGCCCCTCGCCGCCAGCTCGCGATGGAGACGCTGATACACCCGGCGAAGATTGGCCAGTTCCACGTCGTCCAAGACGGTGCGCATTTGGGTATCGCACGGCACTCGCCCAGTTTTGAAAATCGTGCTCAGATTATGGTCAGTTGACCGTCGCGCTTCAAATGCCAACAACGATGGATCTTTCAAGGAAAACATGGCAAAGCAATTGCGGCATTGTCTGCCCGCGGGTCTGGAACTCGTTCAAACCCACCCCGGACGAGGCCAAACAAAGCATCGGCTGATAGAGTGGGATGTGTGCCCATCGGCAAGCCTCCTCATTCTCACGAGTGCAACTCGAACGGCTGGCCCCAAGCATAGCCCCAATGTGTGCCGCAGTCAACCCCAAGTCAAAACGGGAATTGCTGTGACGTCTGTCACCTGTTGCGTATGACAGAAGGGCCTGGCGCAGGACACGTGACTGCTGCGATGCAGGCGCAATTTGCGCCGTCTCACTCCAAATGCCACGCCAGCGTGCGCGAAGCTAACACAAACAGAACGATGGCAAAGCCCGTCAGCACTCCCAGGTCAAGCGCGGCGATTGCCAGTGAACCGCCCAGCAGCGCCACCCGCAGCGCCTCGACCGAATACGTCAGCGGCAGCGCGCGGGCGATGACTTGCAGCGCCGTTGGCAGCGAGTCCACCGGCACGAACACGCCGCCCAGGAACATCATCGGGAAGCGGATGAAATTCGCCAGCGTCTGCGCCTCGAACACTTCTTTGACCGCCACCGAGACGAATGCGCCCAACGCCGAAAAGGCCGCCGCTGAAAACAGCAACGCCAGGACGAGCAAGAGCCAGTTGACTCCATTCGCGCCAAAGGCTATCAACACGATGACCAGCACCACCAGCGTCACGGTCAATCCAAACACCATTCCGCCCAGCAGCTTGCCCGCCAGCAGCGCCGGCAGGCGCACGGGCGCGAGCATCAATCGCTCCAGCGAGCCGACACGCCGCTCGAACGCGATGACGATGGCCTCCATCGAACTCGTGCCGAACAAGAGCGTCAGCGCCAGCAGACCCGGCACCAGCCCGCGCAAGTCGCCGGGGTTGCGGATGGCAAACGCCAGGACAAAGGCAAACGGGAACAAGATGCCCCAACTGATGTTGGGCGGCTTGAAATAATAAGCGCGCAAATCTTTGAGGCCGATGTACCACAGCCCCCGCAAATCATCCGCCAGCATTGCCGCCTCCCTTGCCGCCTTTTTCGGCCAGCATGACCTCGGCGCTCAGGCCGGTTAATTTGACGAACACGTCTTCGAGTGTCGGTCGAACGGTGTTGATTGCCAACACGCGCCAGTCGTTAGCCAGGGCCAACGCAGCCCTCGCCGCCGCTGCCACGTCGTCGTCCTCGACGCGCCTGGTTTCCACGCGACCATCGGCGTTGGCCAGCGTCACCTCGACCGCCGTCTTGCCTTGCGCGGCCGCTTTCAGTCCGTCCACACTGTCCAGCGCGACGATGCGCCCCTTGACGATGACGGCAACGCGGTCACACAGGCGCTCGGCTTCTTCCAGGTAATGCGTGGTCAGAAAAACCGTCACGCCTTCGTCGCGCAGATCTGCGATCATGCGGCGCAGGCTGCGCGCGCTCATCACATCCAGGCCAGTCGTTGGCTCATCCAAAAAGACGAGCGGCGGGCGATGCGCCAGGGCCGCCGCGATGGTCAATGCGCGCTTCATCCCGCGCGAGAGCTTGGCGAACGGCGCGTCGCGCTTTTCGGCCAGGCGAAAACGCGCGAGCAATGCTTCAGCGCGCGGCTTCCATTCGGCGCGCGGCACGCCATAGAGCTGCATCGAAAACACCAGGTTGTCGAACGCGGACAGTTCGTCGTACAGGTTCGACGCTTCCGGCACGACGCCGATGCGTTTTTTGATGCGGGCCATGTCGCTCGCCAAGTCCAAGCCCATCACCTGCGCTTGTCCCGACGTGGGACGCGAGAGGCCCGTCAACATGCGGATGGTGGTCGTCTTGCCCGCGCCGTTGGGGCCGAGGAAACCGAACACCTCGCCCTCGCGCACGGTGAAATCTAGGCCATCCACGGCGCGCAGCGGAGCGCGTCCCTTGTCCGCCGGGTACACTTTGGTCAAGCCTGTCACTTGGATCGCGTCAGTCATTACAGCCCCTTTTGCCTTCCCGTCTCGTGCAGCCACAACCCGGCCGCCAGGAACGCAATCCAGAAAACGATCAGGGCGGCCGCGTCCAGCGCCGGATGAAAATAACTGCCGCCGCCCATTGCGGCGTGGATGATGTCGTTGGCATACGTCAAGGGTGAAAGGCGGGCCAGTATTTGGCCCCACACGGCCAGGCTGCTCAATGGGATGAACAACCCGCTGACGAATAGCAGCGGCCAGCGAATGAGCGTGGCTGGCATCATCACAGAGCCTACGTTCTGGCCGGGCAGCGTGGAAAATAAAACCCCCATCGAAGAGAACACTCCCGCCGAAAGCAACAATCCGATGACGAGAGCGAGAGCGTCCGTTACTCGCGCGCCCAGGGCCAGGCCCGCGATCAGCGGCAACACGGCTACCGCCACGCCAAAGACTATTCCGGCCAGCGTCTTGCCCAGCAAGATAGCCGGCAGCGACAGCGGCGCAGTGAGCAGCCTCTCAAAGGTATGCACGCGCTTTTCCCACGGGATGATGACCGGCCCGATGGAAGACGCCGTGAAGAATACAGTGATCGCGACCAGCGCCGGGATCAATTCGCCCGTGGGCCGGTTGCGTCCCACCGACCACGACATGAACATGAAAAACGGCAGCGCGACGCCCCACATGATGACGGGCGGCTTGGCATAGTAAATGCGAATGTCTTTTTCCGCAATGATCCAGGCGCGCGCCGTTTCGTGCTGCGCTCTTGTCCACAACGCTCGTGCGTTCATGGCATCTTCCCTTTTCTGCCGCCGCGCCGATCTCCACCCTCGGCGCGGGCCGGCAGCGCCAGGCCGGTGATTTGCACAAAGACTTCTTCCAGGCTCGGTCCCAACGTATTCAGGCTGGCGATGGTTACGCCGCGCTGCTGCGCCCATTCTACCACACCGGGGATAACCGTACCCGGCGCGTCCGTATACAGCCGCCATTTGTCTCCAAAGCGACGCGCCTCTCGCACTCCGCACAGTCCGCTCAGCGCGGCCGCATCGCACTCGTCACAGAACGCAACCTCGACCGATTGCATCCCCTGGAAAGTGGCTTTGAGGTTTTCCGGCGTATCAACGGCCGCGATGTGACCGGCGGCGATGATGGCGACCCGGTCACAAGATTGGCTGGCTTCTTCGATGTTGTGCGTGGTCATAAAAATCGTCACGCCTTCGTCCCGCAAGCGGCGAATGATGTCGCGGATGACCAGCGCGCTTTGCACGTCCAGCCCGCTGGTCGGCTCGTCCAAAAAGAGCACGCGCGGGCAGTGCATCAAGCCCATCGCCAGGCACAGCCGCCGCTTCATGCCCTTGGAAAAACCTTCCGAGAGCGTGTCCCGCTTTTCCCACAAGCTAAACGCCGTCAACAACTCTTTCGCCCGTCGTTCTCGCTCCGCGCGTGGCACGCCATACAAACGGGCGGTGAACATCAGGTTATCCCAAGCCGAATATTCCTCATAGATATTGGAAATCTCGGACACGATGCCAATTTCTTCACGCACCCCACAAGAGTCTCGCACCACGTCGTGGCCCATCACGCGGGCCGCGCCCTCGGTGGGCGGCAGCAAGGTGGTGAGAATGTTGATGGTGGTGGTTTTGCCGGCGCCGTTTGGACCCAGGAAACCAAACGTTTCGCCCTGGCGCACGGCAAAACTAGTGTGATCCACGGCCAACACTGGCGTCACGCCGCGCCGGCCCTGGCCGTAAATTTTGGTCAAGCCTTCTACTTCAATCGCGTGGGGCATTTGCTTCTCCCAATTCCGCCAAACAATCTCGTCCGCCTTGCCAGACCCGCCGCACAAAATGCTCCACGCCCAGAAACATGCGCTGTCGTTCCAGCGGGGCAGCCAGGATAGGCGATTCTCCCAGTTGGGTGCGATGGCAATGGATAGCGGCCAGTTTTTGCTCCCAAGCCGGAGCCACATTCACCGTGAGGGTAATCCGCTCATCAGGCACGGCGCGAATCTGCGTCATGCCCAATCGCTCCGCCAGGCTGCGCGGCACGGCGACGGTATACAATGCGGCGATATCTGGCCTGCGGCGAAACGCTTCCGCCGCGCACTGCCCGATGACAATGTGATCGGGGTGCCCCGATAATCCATCCGGCCCAAAGGTCAACATCACCTGCGGACGCACCACGTCCACGATTTCAAGAATCTGTGCAACAACTTTTTCGGGATCGGCCTCGCTCAAGCGACCGTCCTGGTAGTTCAGCAAGCGCGGCGGCTCTATGCCCAACGCGGCGCACGCGCAGCGCAGTTCACGCTCGCGCACGGCGGGCAGCTCGTCGGGGCGGCACAGCGGCGGGTCGCCGCACGAGCCGGACTCGCCCCGCGTAGCCGTGAGCAGATGAACGCGCACGCCGCGTCGAGCGAGCAGCGCTAACGTTCCGCCCGGACGATAGGACTCGTCGTCGGGATGAGCCAAGACAACTAACAACACAGGTGCATCATTCATGGATACCACCCGACACGAATGAGCGACGCGCCGGTTGAGGTCGCGTCGCCCATCGTCCTGGTAATTACTGAGCCGCTTTTAGCTCGGCCATCTGCTCTTCGACGGCCTTGACCTCAGCTTGCAAGTCCTTGAGGTACGTTCCTAGCCAGGCCAGGCGTTCCTCGTGCGTGTGAAAGTGGCGGCGAAAATGCCGCCCCTGATCCCCTTTGCAACAACAGTGTTCGCGGTCATGGCGGTGCTCCTGCTCACAACAGCAACCCTGACCGTGCCGGTCGCCACACCCGCACTCGTGACCGCCGTGATGCCCTTGGCAGTCATTGTGGCTGCGCTCGCCGTGGTGTCCGCCGCCGCAATCGCAATGGCCGCCATGGCGGCGATCGTGATGATGTCCGTGTCCTTCGTTGCAGCACATGGTTAGCTTTTCCTTTTCTTTGTGGATGACGATCGCGTGGCGACGGCGGACTCGTACTCGGCCAGGAACTGGTCCAGTTGCGCGCGGGTCTTGCGGATGTCGGCGGCCCACCATTCCAGGTACTCGTGCCCGGCGTCGGTGATCTGATACACGCGCCGCGCGGGGCCGCGCCCATCGGTATCCCAGGACGACGTCACCAGCCCATCTTGCTCAAACTGGCGGAGTGTGCGATAGAGCATCCCTGGATCGGCCAGGTTCTCATCACCTTGCGCAGATCGCAGCGCATCCATCAACTCGTAGCCGTGGGCGGCTTTCTGAGTCAACCGCAAGAGCAACTGGGGCTGGATAAAGCCACGCACGTGCCGACCGCAACGGCAGCTACGACCGTGTCCTTGTCCTTCGTCACACATTGTCCATCATCCTATATATGATTGAAACATATATTACAGCTTTTTGGGTAGCCTATCAAATGCTGTTCGTCACTTTTGGACATGACACTTGTCACTGCCTGCTGCGCAAGTTGGACCCGTTCAACTCTATCGCTTTAGCGTCAACAGCCGCACGCCTTCGACTTGCTGAAACGTCGCGCCTTGAGCGACGGTGCGTATCACCGCTGCTTCGTCCACGACACGCGCGCCGGAAATGATCGTCGCGCCGTGCTCGAACATCACGGGCGAAAGCGGCGTGCTCGGCCCCAGCACCATAACCAGCGCGTTGGGACGACACAGGGCCAGCAATCCATCCAACGTGTGATTGATCAGCGCCGTGCCGGTGATCGCCACCACATCGGCCTGTGGGATCACGTCGGCGGCGGACTCGGCGGGATATTCGCCTTCCGAAGGGCGCAGTTCGAGCACCCACAACTGGCCGACTTGCTCTCGCAATTTGGGGATGAAGGGAAAGTGCCCGACGAGCGCCACATTCTTGCCGCGCCCGTGCTCGGCCAGCACCTCGGCAGCGTTGATCTCGACGGCGTTGCGTTCGTCCACATCCAGCAGCGAGTTGATGGCCGCCACGCCGAGACTGGCTTCGAGCGGGTTGTCGGAGCGCGTGTACTCGGCCAACTCGCGCGCGTTCTTGAGATGCAGGCGACCTATGTCGCGCACCTGTTCGTGAGCGTGCGGCTTGTTGCCGGTGATGGTCGAAGCCAGACCGCAATTTCGACTGCACACTACCGTCCAATGCGCGCCCACCAACACCGATCGCACAGGCGCATCGCCAGGCAGACGGGCCAACAAATCATCCAGAAGGTTCATCGTTGCTCCTCCAACTTTTTCTGCGATTCAGCCATCTTGACGCAAACAGCACTGCCAGAGCGGCAGCCAGCACACCCAGCCCGATTTCCACCTCGCGCCACACTCCGCGCAGCGGGATCTCGGCGCTGCCATCCGGCACGAAAGGGGTAACTCAGTTTTTTACCGAAGCGACGACGATGCAATGCGTTCCATTGACGCGCCCGTGCAGCGTCCCATCTTCTGCTGCCAGATAAAGCTTTTCCAACTCGGGCGGCGTGTAATGAGCGGCGATCTCAAAACCTCGCTCCGCCAAGAACGCCGCGACAGCTCCGTCTTCCAGCCCAAAGGTCCAGCCCTCGCCGGTTTTAGAGACCGTCTCGAAAATTCCCTGTTCCCCGTAATAACGATTCTCCCGCCGCAGCACCGAGGCGTAAATGTAGTCAAAGGCCACGCGGCTGCCGGGGGCGGCGCGGCTGCGGATGAAATTCAGCGTGCCGTCTACGGCCTGGGCTGAGAGGTACATGGTGACGCCTTCCCACAGGAACAGACTTTTTTGCCCGGCCTGATACCCTACTTTGGACAGCACCTCGAATATATCTTCTTTGTCAAAATCAATCGGGGCAAAGATCAATTCTTGGGGCAGCGTGATCTTTTTCCGGCGCAGGATTTCGATCTTGGGTTGTTGCGTGGTCGAGACATCCAGTTCGATCACCTTCGTCCCCCGGTTCCGGTCGGCAAAGCGCAAGGCGCGTGTGTCGAAACCAGCGCCCAGCAAGACAATCTGCGCCAAGCGCGCTTCCAGCGCCTCCATAAAGACCGAGTCCATCACCTTCGTCCGGGCCAGGACATACTCGTATATTCCGGGGGGAAACATTTGGCGCATGAGGAATTTTCGCAAGGGCGAAAAGTTGAGCGAGAGCCTGGCCAAGGGCGGAAACATGACCTCGGCCATATAGTCCGGCCCCCGAAAACGAGGGTCCTTTTCCCGCGTGGCGCAGCCGCGCGCAAAACAGGTGTACGCGGCTGTGCGCGAGGACTTGGTTTCAATTCTTCGGTTGGACATCGTTACTTTTCCAAGTGGTGATCAAGAACCAGAAAGGGTTGTTGATGTATCCACCCAAGATGCCTAACACGGTTAGGGCTTTGATCGGTTTTCCAGGTTTATCAATGGTTGTTTTGAGCATGTTTGTTCTCCTTACAATGCTTGCCTTCATGCCAACCCTGTATGGCATGAGTGTAATTCTGGCTAGCGCCCGTATGCGCAGCGCACACCAACATGACATTTTCCAGTTTAGCCAACCTGTTGATCGTTTTCTCCTGCATGGATGTGTCCATGTTGAGCAGGCGATAAAAGGTGTGAACCTGGCCGTTTTGCAGGTTGAGGGTATCACCGGTGAACAGTACCGCGCCATTCACTAAAAAGGACATTGAGCCAGGCGTGTGACCGGGCGTTGCGATGGCCTGAACACGGATCGACCCCGCATTGATGATGTCGCCGTCATCCAACAGGGTGTACGCCCGGTCTATTTTTCGGTTGCGGTAGACCCCCAAGAACCTGGCGGTGGCGCCGTCAATCATCTGCTCCTCCGCCCTGGAGAGGTAGATTTGCGCGTTGGGAAACAAATCCAAGCCGCCGACGTGATCCATATCAGTGTGCGTCAGAAACAGATGTGTCACCGATGCGGGGTCTATGGGGAGCCGTTTCAATTCCTCTCGCAGCACATTCCCCGAGTAAGCGGCGTCAATCGCGACGGTGTGCTCGCCGTCGGTGTAGATGAACATGTTGACGTCCCTGTCCTTGACGGCGTACACGTTCCCGGTCACCTGACCGGTGGGCGCTGGATACCACAGGTTGCTGTATGCCTTCCACACCTTGGGCAAGACCGCATTGACTTTTTTCTCATACGCCAGATACGCCGGGCCAAACTTTTGCCTCAGATACTCGTCCTCCTCCTTGATGAGAAACCTGAACACAACGTACATTACGAGCGGCACGGTGAGCAACAGCCACGATCGAAAGAACAAAAGGATACCGGGGATAGTAAAGAAAATGGCATTTCCGTAAATGGGGTGGCGACAGAGCGCATAGACGCCTTGTGTGGCCAAAACATCCTCCTCGAATGCTCGATCCACCGCCCTTGAGGCCGCAACCCATATCGGGACGCCGATAGCGATCAGGATCAGACCGGCGACGACAAAGGCGACATACGGAACTCGCTGGATCACAAAGGTCGGATACCAAACGTAGTGGATGATGAGCGTCAGAACAAAATACACGATCGAGAAAAGCGTGAACCTGGGGCCTATTCCCCAGACGGTCATTTTCTTGGACATTCAGTTTTTTACCTAGCCTCGTTCTTTGCCGGTTGACCGGCTTTTGGCCCAGCCTAAACCGGTCGTCACATTCTTTTGCTTCTCCTTGATGCAAGCGCAAGAGTCGTCCAGCCATTCATCTTACTTCCCTTTCCGCGCCGACGAATAGCCAAACCATTCACTAGGCAGCGACCATTCATAGTCGGTGTAACCCAGCCCTGCCAGTTGTTCGCCCAGCCAGGTCAACGGCACAAAGTGCAGATCAAAACGGCGCTTCATCCACTGCTTGATACCGGCGTATGGGTCGCCTGGCTCCCTGGCGGCAAAGGTGCTGGCGGTGAGAGCAGCACCCTCGGCGCTGACACGGGCGATCTCGCGCAACGCCTGCGGCAGGTCGGGGAATTGATGAAAACCGCCGGAACAGTTGACCTTGGGCAAACACCCGTCGGCAAAGGGCAAGTGATGGGCGTCGCCCCGGATGAGCAGCACGTTGTCCAGTCCCCAGCGGCGGGCACGATGCGCAGTGCGCGCCAGCATCGCCGGCGAGATGTCCAAGCCGATCACCAGCCCCTCTGACCCCACCCGCTTGGCCCATTCGACGGTGAAATTGCCGTGCCCGCAGGCCAGGTCAAGGATGGTATCGCCGGCCCGCGCTTGCAGCGATCGTTGGGTGTGAGCAACCTCCACCGGAAAGTCAGGGGAGTTCAACGCACGGGTGAGCCTGCCACGAAAGCGGTCGTAAGCCCAGGCGGTGAAGGCTGTGTCCAGCGTGTGCTGGGTCAACGTTTTTTCCAGGCCATCGCCCAGCAAATCAAGGACGCCGTCCCGATAAGGAAAGACCCGCCCGCTGACCGGGCAACGCAAACCGGAGCCATCGGGCAGCGCATCCGGAGGCTGTTCGGGCGACGTCGGTAAGCGCATCAAGGGTGCGGCGCGTTCCAGCAGACGCCGCGCTCGATCGGCCGGGACGGTCATCAAGGGTTGCGCCGCTCGTTGCGCGCGTTTCCAGAGCGCATAACCTGCGCCGAATACCACGCCTAAAGCCAGGCCAGATAATAACAACTTTTTCATTGTGTTCCTCTTGTTTTTCCTTCCTTTGCCCCCAGCCACGGCGGGGGCCAGCCGCTGGGCGTCCCGGCGCCCTTTTTGAACCGAAAGTCGCATTTCTCGCAACCCTCGGCCAATGTCTGGGTGCGCTTTAGCCCGATGCCTAATGCGCCGAACGTGGCATAGTCAATCAGGCGCAGGTAGGGCGCTAACTCGTCCGCGCCCTGGCTGCGCAGGAACTTTTATAGCCTCTTCTTCTTACGGATTCCTCTTGCGACGTAGCTTATCGCCAACACGCCACCCACCAGCACTCCCGCTCCCGCCAGCAAGCCTCCCCAGCGCAGCGGGATCTTGGCGCTGCCGTCGGGCACGGGCGGCGCGTCCGGCTCATAGTGCCGGAGCAGACGCTCGATCGTTGGCGTGGGAACCGACGTGGTACGGGCCAGCGCCATGAATTCGCCGATCAGGTGTTGCACTTCGTCGCGCGCTGCCTCGGCGTGCTTCACCAAGGCGGTTTCCATGAGCGGGTTGGTCAACAGGCGTTGCGCCAGCAGGATCAGGATCGGCTCTGGCAGCCACTCGATCACCTTCAGTTTCGACGGCGTGACGGGCAGCCCCAACGAGCGCAGCACGCGAAACCCCTCGCGCATAGCCCGGATGGCCTGCACAACCAGGTCGCGGGTGCGCGCCAGCCGATAGTTGTCAACGCCGGCGGCGTAGAGGGCGGGCGCCAGTGAGGGAAAGAGCAATGCGACGTGGTACTTGAGCCAGGCATCCATGTCGGTGCGGATCTCGGCCCCAAAGCCAGGCGCGCTTTCGAGGATACGGGCGACCTCCCGTGTCCGCTCTGTGATCCGTCCATCCACCTCGCCGAAGGGCACGTAGGCTTTGTCGTCCTCCGTGCCTGCCAGGCAATGGACGACGTGCCCCTCGCGGTATCCGGCCGAGTTGGGAAAACCGATCAGCACCCGCTCCTTGCCCATCGCCTCGACGTAGGCATCTGGGCCGGCCGCGTTGTTGCTCAGGAACAGCACGTTGGGCGTGCGCCGGTTTGCCGCCAAGACAGGCAGTACCTGCAGCGCGTGGTTCTTGCGCATGATGACCAGCACAAAGTCGTAGGCGTCGTCGGGCGACATCTCTTTGACGACATTCACGCGGGTGACGGTTTGTGCCTTCGTCTGCACATCCACGAGCACGACCCCGTGCTCGCGCAGATCATCCAGACGCGGCCCCCGCGCCAGGATCGAAACATCGTTTCCACCTTCCTGCAATCGCGCGGCGAACAGGCTGCCCAACGGCCCGGCGCCGTAAACCAGAATCTTGGTCATACAGGCTCCTCCTCCAAAGACTCGGGGGCCGGCTTGACCGCCACCCGATAGTAAACTTGCAGTCCCCAGACGAATGGGATCAACTCCTCGTGGCAGATGGCAAGACCCGCTTCGGTCAGATGGGAGGGGTAGAGCGTGTACTCGCCCTTGGCCAGGCAGCGCTCCAGCGGGTTGCGGGCGCGCGGCCCAAACTCGGCCGAGACGTAGCGTCCGCCCGGCTTTCCTTCGGCAGGCTCAGGACTGCGGAGCACGCGCGCGATCTCGGTCACAGCCTGGCGCTTTTCCTCCAGGTCGAGGTGGTGGAACATGATGTTGGTGAGAACCACGTCCAAGTCCGCGTCGGGATAGGGCAGATCGGCAATCGAGCCAACGCGAAAATCCACGGCCAGACCCTGTTTCTCCGCGTCTCCCCGCGCGACCTCGATCATCTTGGGCGACAGGTCTAGGCCGTACACGACACAATCGGGATGCCGGGCCGCAATGCGCAGCGTCGTCAGGCCGGTGCCGCAGCCCGCATCGAGCACGCGCTCGTCACTCTGCAGCCCGGCCAACTCGATGACGCGTTGGCGAAACGCTTCGTGTTTGCGTCCGCCGAGCACGTTGAACCCCCAGTTGTAGATCGAGAACCCCAGGTTGTACGGCGAGACGAGGGCATCTGTGAAATCTGTGAAACGATGACGGTAGGGAGAGCGCGAACGTCTCCAGAACCAGTACGCGACGCCTGCGACGCCGGCCAGCGCGATCCAGTGTTTCCATTTTTTGACTCTTGCAATCATTGTCGCTCAACGTCCACTCAAGAGCTTTTTTAGAGAAGCAATTTCCCGAACCAGCCTCCTGACCTCGTGTGTGTGTTTGGTCATTGACTGCTGGTCGCACGAATCATGCGTCTTTTGAAACTTTTTTGCCCAATACTCAAGACTGCCTTGAGAAGCTTTGAGAACGCGTTTCATCACATCCAGGGCAGACTCGGGCGTGATTCTCCGAATCTCTTCGTCTGTCCACCCGATGCCGACCCCCGATTCAGAATCATGATCGTGCAAGTACGTATAATAGGTCTTGCACAGGGGACACTTTCTCACCTGCTCATGTCCATAAAAGCCATAGCCTCCGATGACCTCAAGTTGATCCACTTGCTCCGGTAACCGCGCATCTGTGTGAAGGGTTTCGACAAACTTGTGATCCGGAATATGCTTGCAAATAGAGCAACTCTTGAAATCCGTCGGCGATTTTGGAACCTTTGTCGAGGTCTTGTGTCTCCCTTTCACTTTTTTACAGTTCACGCTTCACTCTTTACCTTTCAAGCCCCGGCAAGAATCGCCCGGTGCATTTCACTAGTCCCGATGCTCTGATGTTCATCAGGCAACCTGGCCGCGAAACATCGTACAGGTAAAGAAAGCGCAGTAATCCGGGTGATTCACAATAAACTCGGGTGATTCGGGCCGGCAAAGACGCCGATACTCGGCCCGATCCTCCGGCGACAGTTCTGACTCTGCGCCCGGCCAGCGCATTTCAAAGAGCGATATCAAAGCCTGGCGGAGATCGTCGCTCAGCGGGGCATAGGCGTCGCCGACAAAAGTCTGGGCCACAGACTCCTTCAAGCCTGCCTCACGGAACCAACCCAGCGCGCGCATAAAGTGCAAGGCGGGCTGTTTGCCTTTGACGAAAGGCGCAATGCCGGCGGAGGTCGCATCCAGGCGCGCTTCCAACGCAGGATAACCTGGGAGGAGTGTTTCAGACGACCAGGCCAAGATCGCCACGCTGCCGCCGGGCCTCACCACCCGCGCCAGTTCCTTGAGCAGCGGCAGAGGCTCCAGCGGAGCGTATCCCACGCAATTCGAGCTCCAGGCCCAATCGAAGGCATTGTCGTCAAAGGGAAGTTGGCGCACGTCTCCTGCCCGAAAGGATACCTGTTCCGACAGGCCGCGCTCGGCGTGCTGCACGGCAGCCTTGCGATTCGTCACATGGCGCAGCGCGGCCATGAAATCGAGATAGTCGGCAACGGCCATCTCTGGATAGAGTGGGACTGTTTCCGGCAGATAGCCGATGCGGCGCCGCGCGTCAAGCGAGTGTGAAAAAGTGTCGAACCCTGCGATGGAAGCGCGTCCTTCGGTGGGCGGCAAGTAGCCGGCGAGCATACGCATCGTCGTCGTCTTGCCTGCGCCGTTCGGCCCCAGGAACCCGACGATCTCGCCTTTCTCGACATGGAAATTTATATCGTCCACAACCACCCGTGGGCCATATGATTTGGTCAAGCCTTCTACATCAATCATATTCTCCTCGATCAAGTCGAACCTTCGCAAGGTTCAGCTTTTTACAGGCAGACAAAGAGCACAAGGCAATATCTTGTGCTCTCGGTCTTACACAGTTCTAACCCGATAGCTTATCGGGATGTGCGCGGCCTAGCGAGGAATACTATACAACAAAAAAACCACGCTTGTCAAGCGGCAATTTACGCAAATCAGAGCTATGTCAAGTAGCTCTCATGCGCGATTAATCTGGCGTGGTGACGGACCTTTCTCAACATCACCGCATGCCGCACAAAAAGGCCTGCCAGATTTGGGAGACTTGATTCACTTGACTTTGGCCTTGAGCAACTGGCGGATTTCGTCTATTTCGGCATGGCGATCCAGCTTTTTCTTGGAAAAAAGCAACTCGCCGTTTAGCGTGAATTCAAACGCCCCGCCCCTTGAGGGAATGAGCTTCCAAGAGGCAATGTGAGGCTCGAACTCGGTGAGCAATTCTTCCGTCATCCTGACGGCGCGCGGGGTATAGTGTCACTCCGCGCAGTATTCGATCTCGACGTTCCACATGCTACCTTCTCCTTGACGGGTTTTTGGATGCCCTAATTATACACCGCTTCCTGTCAGATCGGGCAACCGGGCAAGGTGTGATGGTGTGCTTTCGGTGTGCGAGAGTGCGCGTGCAATACTGGCTAAATCGTGTACAATGGGCTTATGATCCACACACGCTTTGCGTTAGTGCTCAACTTGGCCGCACTCTGTCTCGCCGTCGGCCTGCTCGTTGCTTGCGCGCAGCGGATCACTCCGACGGCGACGCCCGGCACACACACGCCAGCGCCGACGCCAGACAGCGGACCGCTTCCCCATCCATCGGAAGCCATCAAGCTTCGCCTCTACTTGCCGCTGATTACGAAAGCCTACATCGCGCCCACGCCGACCCGTGTGCCCCCTACTCCCGCGCCTGTGCTCACTCCCATCCCAACTTCTATCATTCCCACTACCGACATCCCGATCAACCTGGGCGGACTGCATGTCGAGGGAGTGGGCGACCACACCGGGTACGAAGAGTTCCTGCGAGCGTGTTCCGCCGCCAATCGGCCGGTCGCCTTAATCAAAGTCTATGGAGATGGCTACTCGGCCAAGCTAGCCAAGACGATTGATCCGCGCACCATCACCATTTGGCGCAAACCGGCCAAGGTGGCCCGCGGCGAATATTCGGACAATCCGACCGAGGATTGGACCTGGCCGGAAAACGAGACGGCCGACCGTGCTCGTCGTTGGTTGCAGGCCATGTACCCCGAGTGGGCGAACCAGCGCGACTTTATTGACTATTTCGAGATCGTCAACGAGCCGAATCCTGCGACGATCACGCAGACGTTGCGAGCGGAAGATTTCATGCTGGAGGCCATGAAAGAGGCGGATCGGCAAAACCCTCCCTATCACCTGGCGATCTGGGCATTTAGCAGCGGAACGCCGGAACCCTGGCAGGCGGAAATCATGCTTCCTTCGCTCCGCTACGCCGCCGAGCACGGGCACATCCTGGCCGTTCACGATGGCTCAGTGGACACCGCGCGGCCTCTGTACCGCCAGGCCTACCAGGATGGAACGGCGTTGCGGTATCGCATGTTCCAGCCGCTGCTCGGCTCGCAGATGCCGCGCGTGGCGGTGACAGAAGCGTATCAGCCCGACAGTCACCTCCGCCCCGACTGGTTCGATTGGCAATGGTATCTCACAGAACTGGCCAAAGATAACGTCATCGGCGCAGCCTGGTTCACATTGGGCATCTATAGCTTCGATGGCATCACGACCGTCAACGTCGTCGAGCAACTTCCCTCCTTCGCCAAGACGCTAGGGTGCAGATAGTGGCTTAACTTGCGGCCTTGCTCACCCCCCTTCGCAAGGGTGAGCACGCCAAGCCTGAAGGAAGAATACCATGAAAAGTGATCAGCGCGACCGGAACGAAATTAAACCCAGACGCAAAAGTGACGCAAAGATCGTGATAGCTCTTGTGGGGGGCAGTCTCTTGATGCTGCTGATTGTCTTGATCTTGTTTGGTCGCAGCCTCATGAGCGGCTCTGCGCCGCCGCCCACGCCAACGCTCGCGCCGACGCCCACCGTCATTACCAGTTCCGCCATCGTGCAACAGATTCAGCGCCTCAGCCGGCTGGAGACTAGCTCGTATTCGGTTCAGTCGGTCGTCTCCGCCGAGCGGCCCGGCGGCTTGCTGGGGATTGGCCGGCAAAAGGTGCTCATCATCGTTCAAGGCATCGTCATCGCCGGGATTGACTTGAGCAAATTGCGCCCGGAGGACGTGACGATCTCCCCGGACGGCAAACAGGTCAAGGTCAAATTGCCGGAAGCAGAAATCCTGAGCCGGTACCTGGACGAAGGGGCGACTCGACTGTACGATCACCAGACGGGACTGTTCACCCAACCCGATAGCAGCCTGGTGATCGAAGCGCAACAGATGGGCATGAGCCGGGTGATGCAGGCCGCGTGCGAGGGCGGCATCATGAAGCGGGCCACCGAAGATGGGCAGAAAGCGTTGAGGGAATTTCTCCGCGTGGTGGGGTTCGAGGTCATCCGGTTTGAAGACGCGCCGATTCCACCCTGCCCGGAGGACGTTTAGAGAAAGAGCTGCGACTGCCAGGCCGTGGGCGCATTGCCCACGGCTTTTTTGTTTGCGCTGGAGGCCCAATACGGCTGCATACTCGCTTGAAACAAGTTTCGGCAATGACCGCGAAATGGGTTGCGGCGCGAAGCGTGCCGCGCTATGAGTAAACTATCCCAAAACAAGCAACAGGAGTAGAATATACGCAGAAAAAAGAACCGCCATGTCGGAGGGGTGTCAGCATATCATCACCCATTGAGAATATCCATCCCCCGGCGAGGAAACAAGATGGAATACATCCTGTTAGGCATCGCCGGCTTCTTTGTAGCATATCTTTTTGATTTCGTGTCTCTGCGCAAAATCCCATACGCCAAACAAGCGATAGGGCTGGTTGCCGCATGCTTGACCGGTTACTCGCACCTCATGGTCTGCATCCGAGGAGATAGGCTGCCATGGCCTGTCGGCTTTTCTTACGCCGGCTGGCCGTTGTTTTTTCTGGCGGGCCTGGCCTTGATTTATTCACTATTCCTGGAAATTCCTTTTAAGCGGACCTATGTCGTCGAGGGCATCGGCAACAAGTTGGTGACCACAGGAACCTACGCTCTGGTGCGCCATCCCGGCGTCCTCTGGTACGCGCTTCTCCTCATTTCCCTCATCTTCATCTCCAGGCGTCAACTGATGTTGTTCGCAGCGCCCCTCTGGCTCTTGATGGATGTGTTGTACGTCTGGATACAAGACCGGTTCTTTTTCCCCCAGATGTTCCCAGATTACACTCGCTACCGGCGCGAGACGCCCATGCTCATTCCCAATCGCGCCAGCCTATCACGGTGTTTGACAACCTTCGCGGAAGGTTGGGGACGCACAAATCACCCAAGAAAAGGAGAAAAACGTGACCACCACTGTTGAACTGCTCAGGCAAGGACGCCGGGACGAGATTTGGAAAAAGCACTGCGGCTTCATTGACCTGAGCCTGGAAGAGTTCATGAACATCCAGAAGGAACTGCTTATGGAGCAGATCCAACTGCTGGGCCGGTGCGAGTTGGGCCGGAAGCTGCTGGGCGGAAAGGTGCCGGCCAGTGTGGACGAGTTCCGGCAGAATGTGCCGTTGACGACATATCAGGACTATGCCCCTTACCTGCTGGAAAAGCGCGAAGATGTCCTTCCCGAAAAACCCCACGTCTGGGTATGCACCTCTGGCCGCTCAGGGGAGTATGAACGCAAATGGGTCCCCTACCCAGAAAAGACTGCTACCAAAATCACCTCCTATGTCTTTGCCATGTTCATGTTCGGATCCAGCGATCAGAGAGATGATTTCGTATTTGAAGAGGGAGATGTGACTCTGGCTACACTGGCTCCTCCCCCATACGCGAGTGGTTGGCTGGCTCGTAGCATGTTGGAGCTATTTCCTTTCAGATATATCCCGCCCTTGGACAAAGCAGAGCAAATGGAGTTTCAAGAGAGGATCAAAGGGGGGTTCGAGCTTGCGCTCAAGGAAGGGATAGATGTCTTTTATGGCCTTTCCAGTGTTCTGGTAAAAATTGGCGAGCAATTCGAGCAAAGCTCAGGTGGGATGGACAAGCGCCTGTTACTGCACCCCCGAGCCATGGCGCGCGTGGTGAAGGGGCTGATCAAGAGCAAGCTCGCAGGAAGGCCCCTGCTTCCCAAAGATCTGTGGCCCGTCAAGGTCATTGCAGCCGGCGGAACGGATACTCGCATATACGTTGACAAGATCGTCAAGTATTGGGGCAAACCCCCCGTCGAAGGATACGCCGGCGCTGAAGCTGGGTTGATCGCCATACAAACCTGGGGCACGGGTCTCACTTTTGTCCCTGATATGAACCTTTTGGAGTTCATCCCAGAGGACGAGCTGGCCAAGTCTAGACAAGATCCGAGCTATCAACCTGGCACGCTGCTCCTGGATCAGGTCACCCCGGATCGTGTTTACGAGATTGTCCTTACAAACTTTCATGGTGGACCATTCGTGCGATACCGATTGGGTGATTTGCTCAAGATCACCGCCCTGGGCAATGAAAAAGCCGGGGTCCGTATCCCGCAGATGGTTTTCCACTCACGGGCCAATGACATCATTGATCTGGGCAGCTTTGCCCAACTGATCGAAGGAACGATCTCCCAGGCGCTCACGAACGCGAAGGTGGATTATGAGGATTGGATCTGTGCCAAAGAGTTTGAAGGGACAAAGCCGAGGCCGCATCTTTACATCGAGATGAAAGCGGACAAGTCCCGAAGCAAAGAGGAAATTGGGAGGGCTATTCACCAGACCTTGCAGGACCTGAATCCAGAGTATCGCGATTGGGTCGAGATGCTGGATGGGCAGCCACCCTATGTAACCTTCCTTTCACGAGGCACTTTTCGACGCTTTACGTTGGAGAAACAAGCGGCCGGCGCTGACCTAGCGCACCTCAAGCCGGTGCGGATGAAACCGTCCGGCACAGTGCTCGGCGACTTGATGCGTCTCAGCGAGCAAAGGTAACTTGGTTTCACACCCTTGCGAAGGGCTTGCCCTGAGTGAAACGAAGGGTCTAAATCTTCGCAAGGGCAAGCAATTACGGGCGATGATCTTCGTTTCGGCCATAGCGACCGAGGTCGCGCCTAATGAGCCTTCGGCTGGTTGTCCGCCTTCGCGGACAAAATCTCGTCCACGCAGGTGGACGACCGGCTGAAAGCCCCATAGGCGCGGTTTCAACCGCCAGCCAAGTGGCCGAAACGAGAATCAAGGCCCAATTACGAGCAAAGGACGATCCCTTGATTCCGAACGTTCTGATCCCACTCGTGGCCTCCCTTGTCTACGGGGTACTGCTGTTCGTTGTCCTGCGACATCGCTCGGGCAGCAAGCTCAACCAAGCTTTTGCCCTGTACCTGTTGGCTATGACCATCTGGGGTCTAGGCTCCGCTTTGCTGCATGCCGACGTTCCACTTGGGCCTCTGTTTTGGAATAAAGCCATGGGCATGGGGACCGGGGCAATGCCCCTATCATTTTTCTATTTCGTCCAAGTGTTTGTACACACTGTCGAGGGACGGAAAAAGTGGCTCTACATCGGTCTGGCCTCGTACCTTGTATTCTTAATCGTGAATTTCATGGGGTATGCAGTCAAAAGTGGGTATGTCGTCAACGGAGTTTTCTACTATGAACTCGGGCCAGCGGTAGCGATTGTCGCCGTCAACTGGTACTTTTTCGTTGGATTCTCCATCTTTGACCTGGTCCGGCAATACAGAACGATAAAGGATGAAATCCAGCGGAATAGAATCCGATACGCTTTAATGGGGATCAGCGTGGTGGTCTTGGGCACTTTTACCAACTTTACACCCCTCGGCAAATACCCGATTGATATCGCCGCTAATCTCGTCAACGCGCTGCTGATCACCTACACCATCGTTCGCTATGAACTCTTGGACCTCACCCTCGTCATCCGCAAGGCGCTGG
Source organism: Anaerolineae bacterium (assembly GCA_041300525.1). Taxonomy (GTDB): domain Bacteria; phylum Chloroflexota; class Anaerolineae; order Fen-1058; family Fen-1058; genus JBGLNJ01. Next base: position 616,155 of record JBGLNJ010000001.1, read on the forward strand.
CTCAGGCCGTGCTGACCGGATCAGTGGTCGGCACTTATTTGGCGCCGATCTTGGTCTACGTGCTGCTCGCCCAAGGGTCAGCGGCTGATCTGCATTTGCTGCCAGCCCTTGTTTCTCTGGTTATTGCGGTGGCGATGGCCGTATCTGTCCGGGCGCTGCAAGGTCGGATCGAAAACCGAGTGGATCGGCTCTTTTTCCGCGAGCGATACGATGCGTACCGAATGGTCCAAGAGCTTGGCCAAAAGATGGCGAACACACTGGACCTCGACGGACTGATCACGATGCTTCTGGAACGGGTGGCTGAAACCCTGCACCCCAAGAGTGTGGGGCTTTTGCTCAAGGAAGAGGCGACCGGCGAATTCTACTTGGCAGCCGGTAGAGGATTGCGCGAACCGAGAGTCTATCTGCGGTGGCGAGCCGATCATCCAATCAGCCGCTGGCTCAGCCGGGAAGGCAAGCTCCTGACCGGGAGGGAGCTGGATGTGATCCCCCAGTTGCGAGGGCTTTGGATGCAAGAGTGGACTGACCTCTTGCCATTGGGAGTCGAGCTTTTCGTCCCGCTGGTGGCAAGGGGAAACCTGGTCGGGATCCTCATCCTCAGCTCGAAACAGTCAGAGGAAGCATTTACCGCGGATGATAGAAACCTCCTGGCCTGGTTGGCCAGCCAGGTAGCAGCATCCGTAGAGAACGCCCGGCTGTACGAGGCCGAACGCGCCGCGCGGCAGCGTCTTGAGACGCTGTACCGCATCGGGCAAACTCTCAACTCTACGTTGGACACTGGCGCTATTCTTGACCAACTCACCGACGAGGCCATGCGCGCCACGCACGCTGCCCACGGCGGGGCGCTCGTGGCGCGCCGCGAGTTGGGACACTTCGAGGTGCGTTCGGTGCGCGGCTATTCTCCAGAAGGGGCCGAGCAAGCATTTGCTCTCCGGTTGCCGTTGGATCGCGGTCTCAACGGCCGGGCCTACCGCACCCGGCAAGTCGTTTGCGTGGACGATGTCCTGGCCGACCCCGACTATGTCGAGTCTGTCCTGAACCCGCGCTCTGAACTGGTAGTGCCCATCGTCCGCGGCGATCAAGTACTGGGGAACCTCAACCTGGAAAGCCCCGAGGTGGGTGCTTTCCACGAGGTTGACCTGGGCTTTTTGCAAGCTGTGACCGACCAAGTCGCGATTGCATTGGAGAACGCTCGGCTGTACGAAGCCGTGAGTCGGAGCCAGCAAGAATGGGAAGCCACCTTCCAGGCCATCACCGATTGCATTTGCATTTGTGACGCCGACTTGCGCATCCTGCGGGCCAATCAGGCCCTGGCTCAACGGCTGGGCGCCGCACCGAAAGATCTGATCGGCCGGCGATGTGACGAGGTGTTGCACTGCTCCGCCGACTCACTCCTCGTCCCCGTGGATGAACGGCGCATCAATGCCGAGCGGGACGAACACATTCTGGGCAGCACCTTTCGAATCTCCAGCTTCCCACTCCGTGACGAAGAGGGACAAGTCGTGGGCAGTGTCCAGATGCTCAAGGACATTAGCGAACGTGAAGCTTTGGAAGAGATGTGGAAACGCTACGAATTCATTGTCAACGCCTCCAAAGATTCCATGGCCCTCATCGGCCCTGACTATACGTACAAAGCCGTCAATACAGCATTCTGCGAGGCGCACCACAGAAAACTGGAACAAATCGTGGGAAAGAGTGTGGCTGAAATTTGGGGCCACGAAAGGTTTGCGGAACAAATCAAAGAGCCACTCGATCAGTGCTTTGCAGGGATAGAAGTACACTATCAGCTCTGGTTTGGCTTTGCCGCTCTCGGGCGACGGTGTTTCGACGTGAGCTACTACCCTTACCACGGCGGTGGAAGGAACATCACGGGCGCCGTGGTCGTCTCTCGGGATATCACCGACCGCCAACAAGCAGAAGATGCCTTGAGGGAGGAACGGGGCCAGCTGGCCCAGCGGGTGGAAGATCGCACCGCCGAACTGAGCGCCGCCAACGCCGAACTGGCGCGGGCAGCCCGGCTGAAAGACGAGTTCTTGGCCAGCATGAGCCACGAACTGCGCACGCCGCTCTCCGGTATCCTCGGCCTATCGGAAGCGCTGCAGCAACAAGTGTATGGCCCCCTGGCCGAAAAGCAGTTCAAGGCGCTTCGCGGCATCGAAGAGAGTGGGCAGCATTTGCTCAATCTCATCAACGACATTCTCGACCTCTCCAAAATCGAAGCGGGCAAAGTGGATCTGCAAATCGGCGCCGTGGCGGTGGCAGAAGTTTGCCAGGCCAGTCTGCGCATGATCAAGGAAATCGCGCAAAAGAAGAGACTCGCAGTGTCCTTCAACATGGACCGGCTGGTGACCACGGCGCAAGCGGATAGCCGCCGTTTGAAGCAAATGCTGGTCAACTTGTTGAGCAACGCCGTCAAGTTCACTCCCGAGGAAGGTTCGATTGGCCTGGAGGTGGAAGGCGACGCCGCGCAAAAGATGATCTGCTTTACCGTTTGGGACACGGGGATCGGCATCGCGCGGGAGGACGTGCCGCGGCTATTCCATCCCTTTGTGCAACTGGACGGCCGGCTTGCGCGCGAATACTCGGGGACCGGGCTGGGGCTGTCGCTCGTCCGGCGCATGGCCGAGATGCACGGTGGCCGTGTGGCCGTCGAGAGCGAGCCGGGCAAAGGCAGCCGGTTCACCCTCACGCTCCCCTGGGCCGGGCCGACAGAAGAGACTCTGCTCGCCCGTGACGTCACCCCTGCGCCGCAGCAATCGCTCGCAACAGAATTCCCGCCAGTCGCCGATCAACCGTTGATCCTGTTGGCCGAAGATAATGAGATCACCCTGGCCGCCCTGAGTGATCTTTTGCGATCACGGTCTTTTCGGGTCGCGATCGCCCGCAATGGAAACGAGGCGCTTGAACGGGCGCGGGAAATCCACCCGGCCCTCATCCTCATGGACACCCAGATGCCGGGAATGGATGGGCTGGAAGCCACGCGCCGCATCCGCGCAGAAACCGAATTGGCTGCGATCCCCATCATCGCTCTAACCGCATTGGCCATGCCCAGTGACCGGGAACGGTGCCTGGCAGCCGGCGCGAATGATTATATGAGCAAACCCTTGAGCCTGGGAAAATTGGTCAAAGCTATTGAAAATCAACTCGCAAAATCTTAGGTCAGGAGGCAGGAGATGACACAAACAGGCACGTTCCTCATCGTTGACGATGACCCGCTCGCGCGAGAGGTACTGGAGGGCTTGTTGGCCAGCCGAGGATATCAGACGGTCTCTGCCGCCAACGGGCCCGATTGTTTGACTCGGGCTGTCGAATACGCCCCGGACGCAATTTTGCTGGACGTGATGATGCCGGGGATGAACGGTTTTCAAGTGTGTGAGCGCTTGCGTGCCGATGCTCGATCGGCCGAAGTGCCTATCATCATGCTGACCGCACTGGACGATCGTGACTCGCGTTTGCAGGGTCTCCGCGCTGGAGCCGACGACTTTATCTCCAAGCCGTTTGACAGCCTGGAGTTGGAGGCGCGCTTGCAGACCATCACCCGCGTCAACCGTTACCGCCGTTTGATGACGGAACGCGCCCGGTTCGAGTGGCTCATCGAACATTCGGAGGAAGGCTATCTCGTCCTCGATGACCAGGGAGACATACGCTATGCCAACCCCAAAGCCAGGCTATATCTGCACCTGACCCCAGATGACAGTGCTGCACTCGGGCAGAACTTTATAGATTTGGTCCTCCAACGATTTCGCTGTCAGCCACCCGATGCCTGGCAAATCTGGCCCGATCAGCTCCCCCAGCCGATGGCGCGTTACTTGGTTCAGCCTGAGACAACCACGGCAAGAGCATTTTGGCTACAGGTCGAGGCGCCGGATTTGCCGCTGGTCGCCGACATGGGGCGGGTGATTCACTTGCGGGATGTGACGGCTCAACAGGCCCTGCAGCGCGATATCTATAGCTTCCAGTCACTGGTCTCACACAAACTGATCACGCCACTCACCCCCCTGATGGCCGGGTTAGAGTTGCTCAAACTAGAAACCCGGGTCTGGGCAAGCGCGGATGTGAACGAATTAATAGACGCGGCTCTGCGAGGCGCCAATAGACTATACAACCAATTCATGAGCATATTTGCTTATTTGGATTTCCCGGCACTGGCCAAAATCGGGGAAGGTTGTCCGCTGGCGCAACTTGAGCCAATGGCCACCGGCTTGAGCACTGAGGCTGGCCTGGAATCGGTGACCGTGACAGTCGCTGCCGGCTTGCAGGCGGCGCGGCTCACACTCTCGGTCCAGGGAATGGAATTGGCTTTGCGCGAGATACTGGAGAACACGATAAAGTTCCACCCCCAACGAACTCCGACAGTGGAGATGACGGTGACCCAAGCCGGCGACACCGACATCTGCTTGCAAATTTGCGATGATGGCTTGACGCTCTCCCCGGAGCAACTGGCCCAGGTGTGGACGCCTTATTTTCAACCAGAAAAGAGTTTCACCGGCCAGGTGAGCGGGATGGGGTTAGGCTTGCCCCTGGTGGCCGCACTCGTCTGGAATGTGGGTGGCACGAGCCGCCTCTACAACCGCATAGACCACGCCGGGGTCGTCGTGGAACTCACCTTGCCGCTAGAGCGGTAAGCCGTTTTTCCGCCAGCCTGATGGCGCGCGATGGCGCGCGATGGCGCCGGCAAAACAGCGCATAGGGCAGCCAATCCGTGCGGGCAGCATCCTGGCGCTGGAATGGTTCCTACACGCCGTGAGCAACCCTCACGGCTTTTTGATTGTGCTGGCTATATGCCCCCGCTGCGTGGTATAATGCCATCCGAACCGGCGTTCTAACGCTAACCGCAGCGGATGAGAGCACCCATCCGATGCAGATTGGACGGAGCAACCCCATGTCCCGCTTCGAACTCGTATCTGATTTCAAGCCGACCGGCGACCAACCGGACGCAATTGAAAAGCTGGTAAAAGGCCTCCACAAAGGCTACAAGCACCAAGTCCTGCTCGGCGCGACGGGAACCGGCAAGACGTTTGTCGTTGCTCGAATCATCGAGCAGGTGCAGCGCCCCACGCTCGTCATTTGCCACAACAAGACGCTCGCGGCGCAGCTCTACTCGGAATACAAGTCGTTCTTCCCCAACAACGCCGTCGAATACTTTGTGTCGTACTATGACTATTATCAGCCGGAAGCCTACATCCCGCGCACCGACACCTACATCGAAAAAGACAGCGACATTAACAAAGAGATCGAGCGGCTTCGTTTGGCGACCATGGCTTCGGTGTTTTCGCGGCGCGACGTGATCGTGGTTGCCTCTGTCTCGTGCATCTATGCGCTGGGCAACCCGCAGGAATGGGGCCGCGTCGTCGTACAGCTTGCGCGCGGCGACGTCAAGCGGCGCGACGGCGTGCTGCGCCACCTGGTGGATATCCAGTACGAGCGCAACGACATGGAACTGCGCCCCGGACGGTTCCGCGTGCGCGGCGACACGCTCGAAGTCATGCCCGCCTACGCCGAGACCGTGTTCCGTGTCGAGTTCTTTGGCGACGAGATTGACCGCATCAGCGAGATCGAGCTGGTCACCGGCCAGGTGCTCAAGACGCACGAGCAGGTGAGCATCTACCCGGCCAAGCCGTTCGTCACGCCGGAAGAGCAGTTGGATCGCGCGATCCGGGACATTGAAGCAGAACTGGCCGAGCGGCTGGACTATTTCCGCAAGAACGACAAGCTGCTGGAAGCGCAACGGATCGAGCAGCGCGCCAAGTACGACCTCGAGATGATGCGTGAAGTGGGCTATTGCTCCGGCATCGAAAACTATTCGCGCCACATTGACGGGCGCGCGCCGGGCACTCCGCCCTGGACGTTGATGGACTATTTTCCCGACGATTACCTCCTGGTGGTAGACGAAAGCCACATGACGCTGCCCCAGGTGCGCGGGATGTTTAACGGCGACCGCAGCCGCAAGACGGTGCTGGTGGACTATGGCTTCCGGCTGCCGTCCGCGCTCGACAACCGCCCGCTGATGTTTGACGAGTTCGAGCGGCACATCCGCCAGGCGCTTTACACCACCGCCACGCCAGGACCGTATGAGATGGAACGCGCCCAACAGGTCGTCCAGCAAATCATCCGTCCAACGGGCTTGGTGGACCCCGAGATCGTCGTCAAGCCGGTACAGGGCCAAGTGGATGACCTCCTCGGCGAGATCCGCAAGCGCGCGGAGCGGCACGAGCGCGTGCTCGTCACAACGCTCACCAAGCGCATGGCCGAAGACCTGGCCGACTATTTGCTGGAACTGGGCATCAAAGTTCACTACCTGCACAGCGAAGTGCAGACGATTGAGCGCGTCGAGATTTTGCGCGACCTGCGCCTGGGCGCGTACGATGTGATCGTCGGCATCAACCTGCTGCGCGAAGGCTTGGACTTGCCCGAAGTCTCGCTCGTCGCCATCCTGGACGCGGACAAGGAAGGCTTTTTGCGCAGCGAACAATCGCTCATCCAGACGATGGGCCGCGCGGCGCGTCACGTCAACGGAAGCGTCATCATGTACGCCGACCGGGTGACGGATTCCATGAAACGCGCGATGGACGAGACCAACCGCCGCCGCGTCATCCAGGTGAAATACAACGAGGAGCACGGCATCATCCCGGCCAGCATCGTCAAAGCCGTGCGCGATCTGACCGATTCCATGCGCGCCCCCGCCGAGGGAAAGGACAAGGCCGCCCTCGGCAAGCTGCCCAAGGACGAACTCGCGCGGCTCATCAAGGAACTGGAAAAGCAAATGAAGCAGGCCGCGCAGGAATTGGAATTCGAAAAAGCCGCGCTGCTGCGCGACCAGATCTTTGCGCTGCGTCAGGAGACGGAAGACGAAAAATTACCAGAGTGGGAGCGGGTCAGGAAAGCAAGGTGATGGCAGATTTTGGATTGCCGATTGCTGATGGTGGATTGGAATCCACGATCAGCAGTCAAAAATCCATTTGGCTTTTGCCGTTGGATGCTCTATAATTAAGAGTGTTGCTCCCAGTCATTCACAGTATCATCAGGACAGTCGCTCATGTACATTGATGATTTCGTTTGGTTATCTGACATCCTCGAAAAGCTGGTCATCAAGCACCATGTCACACAAGACGAGGCTGAAGCCTAAAGGGAACATGGCAACGCGCGCCGAAGGAGCCGGGCGATAGAAGCGAACAGCTTTATTTGGAGGGTATTTTTGGCAGAACGAGCCGTAGCCTAGCCCATCTAATCCTTCGGAGTCCTCAATGCCAACATGACCACAAACCCAACCACTTCCGTAAGTCATTGTGGCGTGTTGGAAAAGAATATCGCCATTCTCGTATAGTATCACCTCGAAGGTATAGATGTTTTCGTCTGGTTTGTAATTACCTCGAATCTGATACCATTCGATAACAAAATAGCGGTTCGGAGCAGTACCACCGCGAGTGTAGTAGACTTTGCCTGTGTAGCCACTTTCATTCACCAGAGATGGAACCCAATATGGAGCGATGATGTTATTGGGCGTACTTGGCTCAGGAATGCGGCCTTGAGTTCGCGTTAGATTGACATTCGTGAAGCCCGCATAACCGTATTTCGAGATGTAGATTTGGCTGTAGGTATTCTCGTAGAACTTGAAAGGGAAAGGCAACGAGACTGGCCCGACGACTCTGGTATTTCCTCCCAAGCCTGTATCAGTACCTGTCCTCGCATCAATCCAACTGAGAGGCACAGAGTCGCTCCACGTGTAACCAAAGTCATCCGGCCCACCTGTCGTCTGCGGAGCGGCGATGGATTCAGCCTGGGCCATCTGGCGCGCGCCTTCTGGCATGAACTGACTACCGCCGGGTGAATGTTCCCTGGGAGCACGAGTCGCTTCGGCCTGGCAAGGCTCGCCTGGCGGACAAAACTCTTCCTGCATCTTGATAACCGGCGGTTCCGGTTCCCGTGGCAGGGGCACCGCGCCACCGGACTGGGGGAAACCGGCCAACAGGGCCAGGGCCGCAACAACGATGAACATGGGCAAGAGTCTCGTTTTCATCGCATTGTTCCTTTCGCTTTGGCAAGCTTGATACGAGTGGCATCCCGCGCCCCCTCGGAGCGCAGGTCAATATAGTCGCACATCTTCGCCGGTTGGCGAGAACGCAGTCACGCTCGAAGTGTGGCCTATAGAAGCTGACGCTGAAGCCGTTACTACCAACGGTTGTCACGAGGGTGACTGGTGGGATGGAATAATCCCCGTCTTTTGGTGGGATCGGGCTTCTTGGAGATCGAGCTGTGCGCCCAATTCCTGAAAGATTGTAATAGCTCGCGTCAGGGCCGCCTCTGCTTCAGCGCCGCGTCCTTGCTCGCGGCGGAGCAGCGTCAACTGGACGAGCGTCTGGCCGACTTTATAGCGGCTGTTCAACTCCTCCAATATGCGTAGACTCTGTTCCAATTCTTGCTCGGCCAGAGATAATTCGTGGCGACGCTCGTGGACCTGTCCCAGCACCCGGCGAGTGGTCCCCTCTTCCAGCCGCATCTGTTGTTCCTGCGCCAGCGTCAGCGAGTGTTGGGCGCACGTGAGCGCCTCGTCCACCTCGCCCCGGGCCAAGTGCGCTTCCGCCAGGTGACGGCAGACTTCGGGGATAAAGTCGGTGGACTTGATCTGCTCAAACATCGCCTGGCTCTGCCGCAAGAGCGACAAGGCCTCGTCCAGATCGCCCCGGCGCAAAGCCACGCTGCCCATGTTGTTGTGCAGCAGCGCGATGGCATACGCGGAATCGAGCGCCTGCCACATCTCCAGGCTTTGCCGATTATAGCGCGCGGCCATCTCCAGATCGCCCCGGTTCAGGTACACGCCGCCCAGGTTGAGCGTGATCACGGCCTGGTAATACACGTCGCCCACGCGGCGTTTGATGTCCAGCGCGCGCGTGTAATGCTCGGTGGCCGCCGGCCAGTTACCCTGATCGAAATAGCCGTTGCCCAGATTGATGTGCGCCTGCGCGGCGCCCGCGATGTCTTGGATCTGTTCGTAAATCTCCAGGCTCTTTTGGCAAAACTCGATGGTGCGAGCCGTATCACCCAGGCGGTTATAAATTAACCCCAGGAGGTAATCCGCATGAGCAATGGCCGCTTGCCCGTCTTGCCCTCCTACTTTTCCGGCAATGTCCAAGCTGTGCTGACACCAATCTATCGCCTCCGCGTTCTTCCCTTGCCGATGATACACGCCAGCGCCGAGCAGGCGCATGCGAGCGCCTTCAATGGCAACCATCCCTTCCAACGCGATCAGCCCGCCGCGCAGCCAATTGAGGGCGCTGGAATAGTCGCTCTTTTTCTCGTGAATCGAAGCCACCTGGCAGCACTGATCGGCCAGGTGACAGGCCATCTCTTCTGCCGTCGCGCTCGCCACCATCACCAGAGCCAGCGCCGTATAGTTGTGGGTCAACGCCTCGTCATAGTTGCCCACGGTGGCTAGAACCTGGCTCAGTCGCGCGCGCGCGGTCAATTGGCGATCTTGGCTGTCCGGCACGCGCTCCGCCGATTTGAGCGCCTGGCGAAAGTGGTAGATGGCGGCCTCGTTGGCATAGACACTCTGCGCCTTGCTGCCCGCTTGCAGTTGATAGTGGAGCGCTTTTTCCCACTCTTCCGCCAAGTTGAAATGGAAAGCCAACACCTCCCAGTATTCAGGCAGCCGCCCGGCTTGTTGAGCCTCGATAGCCTCGCCGATGCCACGGTGGAGCAAACGGCGGTCAGCGTACAGCAGGCTTTCGTAGGCTACCTCGCGGGTCAAGACGTGACGGAAGAGATACAAGAGATCGGAATGAGAACCTTCCAGAATCTCTCGTTGTGTCAGATCGTCCAATTGCTCGTGCAGTTCCGCCTCGGTCTGACGATGCGGATAAATGGCGGTGAGCAGCCAGTGTTCAAACTCTTTGCCAATGACCGAGGCAACCCGCAGCACATTGCGGCTGCTTTCGTCCAGCCGGTCTATGCGGCTCATGATGACGCGGTTGACCGTGTCGGGCACCTCGACGTGCTCCAGGTCGGCGCGGGCGCGAAAAGTGCCCGTCTGTTCATCCAGAACCAAATAGTTTTCGATGAGCGAGTGCGCCACCTCTTCGATAAAGAGCGGGTTGCCGCGCGCCTTGTCCAGGATCAACTGCTTGAGGTGAGATGGCATCTGTGGCGTCGTCGGCAAGAGCAGGTCCAACAAGCGCAAGCCGGCCTCGGCGTCAAGCTCTTGCAGCCGCAAGCCGGTGTGATAAGTCAAGCTTGCCATGTCGAGCGCCACCGGCTCCTCTGACCGATAGGCCAGCGCCAACAACAGCGGGCAGCCACTCACATGGCGCGCCATCTGATTGACCAACTCGACGGAGGCGTCGTCGGCCCACTGCAAATCATCTATCGCCAGCAGCAAGGGTTGCCGGTTCGCAACATGTTGCGCCAGGCCGATTACCACGCGGAAGACGGTCCGCTGGCGAGTCTGCGCATCGAGAGCGCGCATCAAGTCCGTCTCTTCAATGTCCAGCCCCAACAGCTGTCCGATCAGCGGCGTCCAGTCGCGCCACGTATAATCTGCCTCCTGTAGCAACGCCGCGATCTTGTCCAGCTTGACGAGGGCTGAATCAGCGGGATTGAAGCCGAACAGGGCGCGCAGCAAATCGAGCCAGGGCAAGTAGGGCGTGTGGCGGCCAAAGGAAGGACAGGTGACGCAGAGGCTCGACGTACCCGGCCTGGACCAATAGGCCGTCAATTCATCCACCAGGCGCGATTTGCCCAATCCCACGTCGCCGACGATGGTAAGCGCTTGGCCGTGGCCGGCCAGGCTCTGGTCGGCTACAGACTGAACCATTCGCCATTCGTCATCGCGGCCTATCAATGGACGGCGCTCGCGGACACGGCGCTCTTGCAGGCCCAGCACTTGATAGTTGTGGACGGGCAACGCCTTGCCCTTGACGCGCACGGGTTCCTGTTCGCGGAGCAAAAAGGCGTCGCCGGTTTGGCGAGCCGTGTTCTGACTGATGATGACTTGGCCTTCAGTGGCTACGGCCATGAGGCGAGCGGTCAAATTCACCTCGTCACCCATGACCGAGTATTCTTGGCGGAGGAGCGAGCCAACGTTGCCGGCAAAGACCAGGCCCGTATTGATGCCGATGCGCTGTTTGAGGGAGAAAGTGCCGCCAGAGGTATTCAACACGGCAAAGGCCGCCATCGCTTGCTGCATCTCCAATGCCGCCCGCACGGCCTGCTCTGGATCGTCTGCGTGTGCGCGGGGCGCGCCAAAGAGCGCCATGATACGATGTCCCACGGCGTAACTGTCCACCTTGTTGACCACGCCGCCGTACTTGGAAATGATGCGCCCCATCGCCGTAAAGTGCGCGTTCAATATGGCCGTGATTTCGGCGCTGCACGCTTCGCCCAGTTCTTGAATGATCTCGTCAATGCCATAGAAATTGGCAAACAAAACCGTCACCGGACGATATTCGCCGCCGATGCCGATGCGCTCCGGCTCCACCTTGATCTTGTCCATCAAGCCCGGCGGCAGGAACAACTCCAAAGCCTGGATGCGCTGCGCCAAATCCGCAATCCAGGTCAGCAACTTGCTCTGGTTGAGAGGGTCGGCGGCTGATACAGTTCTATATATCCCCGAGGCCGTCAACTCCCGATGCGACGGCTGGTCGGCAAAGGGTGTCTGCTGGCCTTCGTCGGACAAGCCCACCAGTTGGCAAAAGCCGTCCTGCGCCTTGTCCGCAGGATGCTGTGCATCGGTCGTCACTTGGTCGGCGACCGCCTGATAGGTCTCGGCGTCCATAAAGATTTCGCCGGCGGAGGCTTTGTCTTCGGCCTGAGCCATCTGCGCCATGGCTCGGCCCATCACGGCAAACTCCATGCCATCTTCCGCGCCCAGGTTCGCCATGAACAACGGGCCAGTGCCCAGCCCGACGGTCATGCGCAATCGAAAGACACCCTGCGACGTGGGCGTTTCGGAAAAGCGAGACATGGTGGCCTGCATTTGCAGCGCGGCCTGGCAAGCGCGCAGCTCGTGGCCTTCACCGCCAAAAAAGACGAGCAGCGCATCGCCGCCGAATTTGAGCAGGTCGCCGTCATAGCGATGGGTCACTTGCAGCAAAGCGGCAAAGAAACGATTGACGATGGCCGTGATCTCTTCCGCGCCCCCCTTGAGCTTGGACAGCTTTTCCGACATGGCCGTAAACCCAGAGATGTCGGAAAACATCACGGTGCCGTGCACAAAACCGCCTTCAACTCTGCCGGCCTCTGGGGCCTCCAATAAAGGCGCCACTACCTGACGAGGAAGATAGGTAGAGATGGTGCGCAACAGCGCGGCGAGGTGCCGCGCGCACAGATCGGGAGCCTTGATCTCATCGCCGAGAAGACAAGATCGCTCAAGAGACAGCGGCATATAGTCCCTTAAGGCTGCAGCCAGTTCTGACTGGGTCAGGGGGTTGCTTCGCTGTGACATTATTCTTCCTCTAGTCGCCGACTCCATCTGTTGATCGGGTTCAACGCAGGGGGCAAGTTCACCTGGGGTATGGGCAAAACCACCTCTCATTATAGCTCGAATGGGGCGATTTTGTCATCGGTGGTTTTGCGCAATGTTTGTCCCTGCGACCTGTGGAATTACCACATCTCACGGCGGCCATCGCAAATAGGGTGTCCGATCGCGTGATTCGTGGAGAAAGAACTTGGTTGCGGCACAAAGCGCGCCGCCCGATGAGTATACCGCCAGATCAATGTCCGGTCAATCAAGCCTGCTGCGCCGCGGCACGACCGGACGCGCGCGTCAAACACGAGAGCCAACGTGGTCAGCAAGCCATCATGGCTTCCATGTCACCGGAGGCAATGGAGCCGGCATCGCAAAAGGCCCGCTGCGAAGCAAGTCCAGAAAAGTGGCCCCGGTTCCGTCTACACACTCTCTCAAGCCTTCATACGAAAAGAGAGCCTGACCGGCGGCGCCCATCGCGCGCGCGGCCTCGATGCGGCCGGCGATTTGATCGAAACTCACGCACGTGGCCGAGGTGGGGCGCACGCCAATGCCCGGCAGCATCCATCGCCCATTGGCCGACGCTTGAAAGTCCTGCGCCGCCGCTGTCCAGGCAACCACATCGGTGATCAGCGCCGAACTGTACAGCATCGGCGCGATGGCGTCAATCGTCCCGGAAAGCATCCAGACCTTTGAATCCTGGAAATATCTATCGCGCCCATCTGTGTAGGCCGGCCACACCGCCGCCGAAAGCAGCGCGCTAACGTGGGGCGTCTGCGTGTAAATCCGCGCGACGAGCTGTGTGACCTGCTCGCGTTGAAAATCGCCGCGCCAATCGGTGAACGTCAAGGTCGGGCTGATGTGTACAGCCTGGCTGAACGCCGCCATCGTGAACGGGTCGTACGAATACTCTGGGCCAGGGTAGCGTACGTTGTCGAGGTGAATGCCATCCAGCGCATAATGCGAAAGGAGATAGGCGGTGACGCTCACGACGGAATCCTGCACCGCCGGCGCCGCCGGAGACGCCCAAACGTATTGGTTGTAGGTGATGGGCATGTAATGTGTGAGACTATCGTACACGCGCCACGTGTATCCTAGATGATAAATGCCATGATTCGTCGGCCCGTACGTCAACTGATTCAGCCACTGGAGCGGCGTAATGTCCAGCGTCGGCGTGAGGAGACCGTAGGTTAAAGTGGGCGGATTCAAGGGCGCGGGCGGCGCTTGCCACGCCGGATAGACATTGAGGTAGGCATGAACCGAAATGCCGCTGGCATGCGCCAGCGAAATCATCGTCGCCAGCGGGTCCCAACCCGGGTCACGCCCCAGTGAAGGCCCCGTCGTCCCGGTCAACCGCGAGGCCCACGGTTCCGGCCCCGGCGTATAGTATGCATCGCCCGCGCCGCGCACCTGGAAAAAGATCGTGTTAAAGTTAGCGCGCGCCGCATCACTCACGACACGCTGCACATCGGCCACGGTTGGCGTGATGCCGAAGCTGATCCAGTCGTAGCGCGTCACCCACAGCGCGCGCACTTCGCGGCGGAGAGGGTAGCTCCGCATCACTAGCGGCAAGTAAATCGGGAAGGACAATGTGATGGTGCCGGTTCCACTCAATGGTTCAACACAAGGCCCTTCTCGCTCGTCGGGGGGCGCACTGCCCCGCGCAACCGGCACATTCGCCAACAACGCGACGACCAGAACTGCCGCGCCCAACAGCAACCCCAATACGGCCCCTCGGCGCAGGACCCGTGTTTTCATATCTCCATCTCCCATGCGCCAGTATACCTCACCCTCGCCTAGCGCGCCTGAGCATTACGTCGTTTTTGCGTATCACATACCAGTGCTATAATCTGTGGTGGAGAAAACTTGATGGCAACCGACCTGCGCGACAAGCTGCGCCAGCTCGGCGTGACCAAAGGGAGCGCGCATCTCAAGCCTCCGGCCCATCCCCAAGGACGCCGCAGCCATCCTATCGAGAAATTATTCGACGGTCAAGTCGTGGAATCCACGTTGGGTCGAGCGTTCCTCGTGGAAGAACGCTACGCGCCCGATCACCCGCACGGCCACGCGCGGCTGGCCGGGTTCCTCGAACAACACGCCGGCATTGCCGCGCAACTGGGACGCGAACCCGCACTGGCCCCAGTGGACCTGAGCCGCTGTGTCTTTCTGGATACCGAAACGACGGGACTGGCTGGCGGCACCGGCACGCTGGCTTTCCTGGTCGGCATCGGCTCGTTTGAGGGTAAAGCCTTTTGCATCCGCCAGTTCTTTCTGCGTGACCCGGACGAAGAAGCTGCCATGCTGGCCGCACTCTCCGAGCGAATGGAGGACGGCCAGGCCATTGTGACTTTTAACGGGCGTGGGTTCGACCTGCCACTGCTCCAGGCGCGGTATGTGCTGGCCCGCCTGCGCCCGGCATGGCTGGCGCTGCCGCACCTCGACCTGCTCATGCCCGCGCGGCGTGTATGGCGCGACCGGCTGCCTTCGTGCGCGCTTTCGTCGCTCGAAGCGAACGTCCTGGGCGTGCAGCGCGAGCAAGACGACGTGCCCGGCTATCTCATCCCGCACATGTACCTGGAATATTTGCAGACCGGCGACGCGCGAGAAATGCCACGCGTGATGTACCACAACCGGCAGGATATCCTGTCTATGGTCACGTTGGCGGCGCAACTCTGCCAGACGTTTTCCGACCCGTTGACTGCCGAGTCCATTGACCCTGCCGACTTGGTCAGCCTGGGCAAGTGGTACGATGATCTGAACATGCCAGTCGAAGCCGAGCGCGCCTGGCGTGCGTCGCTGCAACGCGAGTTGCCCGCCACGTCACGCGCAACCGCCCTCGCGCGGTTAGGCGCTTTGCTCAAGCGCCAGGACCGCCGCTCGGAAGCCATCGTCGCGTGGGAACAACTGGCCCAGGCTGGCGAGTGGGATGTGACGGCTCATGTCGAGCTTGCCAAGCACTGGGAATGGCGCGCGGGCGACCTGGGTCAGGCGATAGTCTGGACACAAGCCGCGCAGCAAATCGTCGCCACCTGGCCGCGCGGCTATGCGCGCGACCTGACCCGCGCGCAACTGGCCCACCGCCTGGAGCGTTTGATGGCCAAACGTGAACGGGCAAAAGTCGCTAACACCCCAGGAGAAGCATAACGCGCCGGGTGAGATGAGCAACGCATGCGCCCAATGCAACCGTCATGGAGTTGCCACACAATACCAACAATGCGCCGGGTGTTTTAGGGTATCATAGTGAATTGATTCTGAGTTAGTTTGCCCGTACCCGGCCCACACAGGGAAAAGGCAACTGCTCAGTCGCTCTTGCGAAGGGTGAGTCGTTGCCGAAAAAGATGGAAAGCGACCGTTTACTCTCACTCACAACCAAAGAAAGAATTTTCGCGGACCGGGAGGACTTGGGATGAGTCAACGTATTCTCGTGGTGGACGACGATCAAGATGCCCTGACCCTGATCGGGCTGACACTCAAGCGACAGAAGTTCGAAGTGATCAAAGCCCTGAGCGGCCCGCAAGCGCTCGGTCTCTTGGCTCAAGAACTGCCGGACCTGATCATTCTGGACGTCATGATGCCGCAGATGGACGGCTATGAGGTCTGCCGGCACATCAAGGCCAATCCGCGCACCGCGCACGTGCCGGTCGTCATGCTCACCGCCAGGGCGCAAACCGATAGCCAGGTGGAAGCCTTCCGGGCCGGGGCCGACGATTACATCACCAAACCGGTTCGTCCGAGTGAATTGGTCGCGCGCGTCCAGGCCGTGCTGGAAGGTTCGACGAACGCGTCCGAGGCGCAACTCGCGCGGGTGATCTCAGTGACTGGAGCCAAAGGCGGCGTGGGCGCGACCACGCTGGCCGTCAACCTGGCCTTGGCGCTGGCAGCGCAAGCGCGCACCATCCTGGTGGATTTGGAGCCGAACGGCATGGCGGCCACGCATCTGGGGCTCGTACCACACCACGGGCTGGGCGACCTTTCGGTGCGCGCCACTGACGAGATAGATCAGGCGAGCATCGAAGCAGCCTTGACGCCTCACCTCAGCGGGCTGCAACTTATCGCCGCCGCCGAGCATCCTCTGAATCCTGCTCAGGCCGGCGCGATCCTCAATAACCTGCTCGCCATTTGCGATGTATGCCTGTTTGATTTGGGGTCCAAGCTCAGCCCGGCTGCCCGCACCATCGCCCAACGCAGCCATCACTTTGTCCTGGCGTTAGATGCGGACCGGATCGCATTGGCCCAGACGAACCGGATGATACAGAGCCTGAGCCAAATGGGCCTGCCTGGCAATGCCTTGAAGCTGGTTTGGATCAACCGCCTGGGCATCTCACCCGACATGGCTGGGCCGGCCATCCGCGCCGTGATCGGACATGACTTGGCGGCGACGATTGAGCCGGCGGGCGAGGCAATGTATCAAGCCCTCGAACAAGGCCAGCCGCTTATCGCAAATCAGCACGATCACCCCGTCGCAGTCCAGATGCGCGCGCTAGCCGCCTCGCTGCTGCGTGACGTTTGACCTCACGATTGCGCTTGCAGCACAGCCCGATCTTGGCGATCCAGCCTTGCCACGCTGCCAGCCTGACCTACAAAGGATTGATCAAAAGATGATGAATGGTTCCCGCCCCCCGGACTCGGCCGCTGTGCCCTCTCTCTCGCCCGAACATTTTGGGCGACTGTGCGATTGGGCGATTGCCCAGATCAGGCCGATGGTGGACGCTTCCCATCGCGGCATCACCGACGTCAACGTGCAATGGTTGACCGGTCACCTCTCACGGTTGGTGCAGCAGGCCGGCGCGCCCGTCTCCGGCGATGACTGGAACAGGCTGGTTGATATCGTCTCCGACGAGGTCATTGGCTATGGGCCGATTGGGCCGTACCTGCGCGATCCTACCATCACCGAAGTGATGGTCAATGGCGCACACCTGATTTACATCGAGCGCAACGGCAAGCTGGTCGAAGCCGACGCGTGCTACCGCGATGAAGCGCACGTCATGCAAGCGGTCGAAAACATCATTTCGCCATTGGGGCGCAGAGTGGATCGCGGCCAACCCCTCGTGGACGCGCGCCTGCCCGACGGCAGCCGCGTGAACGTCATCATCCCGCCCTGCGCGCTCAACGGCATCACCGTCACGATTCGCAAGTTTCCCTCCAAACGCATCACCATCGAGGACTTGGTGGGGTTTGGCAGCCTCACGTCGCAGATGGCCGAATTTCTCAGAGCTTGCGTGATGGCGCGCTTGAACATCATCGTGTCCGGCGGCACCGGCTCCGGCAAGACGACGTTGCTGAACGTGATCTCGTCCTTCATCCCGGAAGATGAGCGCATCTGCACCGTCGAAGACGCCGCCGAGCTGCAACTTCACCAAAAGCACGTGGTGCGGATGGAGACCGCGCCGGCATTGACCGACGGGACCGGCCAGGTGACCATCCGAGACCTGGTGCGGAACGCGTTGCGCATGAGGCCGGAGCGAATCGTCGTCGGCGAGGTGCGCGGCGGCGAGGCGCTGGACATGCTGCAGGCGATGAACACGGGCCACGACGGATCGCTGACGACCGTTCACTCCAACAGCCCGCGCGATGCCATCGCCCGACTGGAAACACTGGTACTGATGGCGGGATTCGATCTGCCGATCCGCGTCGTGCGCACACAGATTGCTGCGGCCGTCAACCTGATCGTGCAGCAAGAACGCCTGCGCGACGGCGCACGCAAAGTCACGCGTGTGACAGAGGTGCAGGGACTCGAAGGCGAAAACGTCGTCTTGCAGGATATTTTCATTTACCAGGCCGTGGCCGTCAGCGAGTCGGGCAAGGTGGAAGGCACGATGAAGCCGACCGGCATGAGGCCGAGTTTTTCGCCGCGCCTGGAAAAGGCCGGGTTCAAGCTTTCCGGCGACATCTTTGGCGCCAACACCATGACGCTGGAACCGCAACGACGGCGGTAACACCCGCTTGGCATTTGCGCCGAATGGCATATAATTACGGCATGGTCGAGAACCGCACGCAGGGCAAGGTGGTGCTGGCTCGCGTCAGATGGTGCACGAGTTTTCTGTGCCGCCTGCGCGGGCTGATGTTCCGCCGCCACCTGGCCCCGGACGAAGGACTGCTTCTCGTCGAAGGTAGAGCCAGCATTGCAGCGACGGCTATTCACATGTTCTTTGTCTTTTTCCCCATTGCCGCCATTTGGCTGGACGATTCATTTTGCGTGGTAGATGCGAAACTCGCGCGGCCTTTCCGCCCGTTTTACGCGCCGCGCGAGCCGGCTCGCTACGTCCTGGAGGCGGTGCCGGCGTTGCTGGACCAGGTCGCCATCGGCGATCAACTCCACATAGCAAAGTAGCAGGCGCATCCCAATGCGCCAGCAGGCGGCATCGGGATGCTGCCCTTTGCAAAGAGGTAAGGGATGATTCTTCGCAGGATGTGCGCCTGGGCGCTGGCGCTAGCAATGCTCGTGCTGCCCATGATGAATGTCACGCCCGCGGCGGCTGAAGCCGTTCCACCGGCCGCCGGTTCAACCGCCAACTATACCGTTCGCGCGGGCGACACGTTGTTCAGCATCGCCACGCGCTATCACACGAGCGTGGCGGCATTGGCGCAGCTCAACGGCATCGTCAATCCGACGATGATTTACGTCGGGCAGCCGCTCACCGTGCCGGCTGCGCCCGCCGCGCCTATTGCTCCGACTCCAACCGCTATCGCCCAGCCTAACCCTGCCGGCGACATGGTCTATACGGTGCAGCCCGGCGAGACGCTGTTCCGCATCGCGCTCAAGTATGGCACAACCGCCTGGACGCTGGCGACGTACAACAAGCTCGACAGCCCCAGTATGGTTTACGCCGGTCAACGGCTCTTGATCCCGTCCGGCTCCAAGAACTCGGCCACGGTGCCAGCCGTGCCCACGCTGCCCGATCCGTTCATCAGCGTGGACATTTCCCCGCTGCCGGTGATCCAGGGCAACACCATCGCCATCACCGTGCTCACCAGCCGCGACGTCTTGCTCAACTGCACCTTGCTGGATTGGAACGTGTTCTTTGCCAAGGAAGGCAACGCTTATCATGGATTGGTCGGCATCCACGCGATGCAAAAGGCCGGCGTGTTCCCGCTGACCCTCATCGCCACCGACTCGGATGGCAAGCAGACCGCAATGACGGCCAGCGTTCAGGTGATAGCCGGCAAGTTTGCCTACGAAACCATTAATGTGCCCCCAGACCGGCAAGCCTTGCTCGCGCCGAATCTGGTCAACGCCGAGCGCGAAAAGCTCTACAAGATATTGAATGTCGTTACCCCAACACGACGCTGGAATGGGCTATTCAAGCTCCCAGGTACCGGCAACCTGTCGTCCGTCTTTGGCTCTCGACGCGCGTATGTAGGCGGCGTGTTTGCCTCCTATCACGAGGGCACAGATATTAACGCTTCGGGAGGCTCGCCTGTCTACGCTCCGGCGGATGGCACTGTGGCGCTGGCAGAGCCTTTGACCGTTCGTGGCAATGCCATCCTCATAGATCATGGTTGGGGCATCTATTCAGGGCTGTATCACTTGTCCAAGATCGAAGTGAAGGTGGGCCAATTCGTCAGGCAAGGACAGGTCATCGCCAGGGTCGGCAGCACGGGGCTTTCCACCGGGCCGCATCTGCACTGGGACGTACGTGTGCGTGGGTTGAATGTTGATCCGATGCAGTGGACGAGGAGGATTTTCCCATGATCTCGTCAGTCTTTCTAAGTGGTGTGCAATTGCTGCTGGCCGTGGTGTTGAGCGCGCTGGCAGCCTATTTGGGCGTATGGCTGTTTAGCCGCGCCACGCCTGGACTGGACGAATGGGCCGAACTGCGCAAGGGCAACCCGGCCGTGGGTGTGGTGATGGGCGCGGTCGTCGTGGGCGTGGCCATCATCGTGCGTCCGGCGCTGAACATCGCCTCGCTGCGGCTAGTACCGTGTCTCAAAAGTAATCCGACGGTATAATTGGCTCCTTGCTATCCGTACATTATGTGAGGAGCCCCAATGAAACCCTGCAAATACGCTATTGACTTGACCCCATCAGCACGAGTGTGATGATGCCAAAGTGCGCCACTTGATCTATCAGGTAGCGGGCTAGAGCCAAGGCGCCGTTCCCTTGCATCGGGATGCGCTTCCCCAGCCACAACGTCGCCGCGTCAACTGCCGTGTGCGTCAACCCGATGACGAGCGCCCACGGCCACCAGCCTGCGTCGAAGGGCAGCGAGAGCAGCCACGTCACGGCCAGCACGATCATGCCATGTGCCAGCACGCCCTTTAGCTCACGGCTCTTCCACCGCGCCAGGGCATCCCATTGCAGAACATAGTCTCCGACCAGATGTGCCAGGTACATTGCAATGACCATGAGCCACCTCCTTATTTGCTCCTACTATAAGCTATCCGGCTTGCCTTTGCTATGAAGTGGGTCACACGGCGAAAAAGCCAAGTCAGAGCGCGCACCAGCGGCCGAGTGGACCTCCGATCTCCAACCTCCGACCTCTGCCATCCGACTTGCACGAAATGTCATATTGAGAGACAATGCAAGTGTAAGATAAATCACCTTGAAGGCGAATGTTCTTCCAACAAAATGGTAGCGAGACTCCTCCCGCAGAGTTGAGCGTTCAGCCGCAGAGACGCTCACGGGCAGACTGCGGGAGGCTTTTGCGCCGGTTACTTTAGCGAGCTGCCTCGAGGTTTATTAGAGGAGTGACTCGATGGATCAACGTGGAGGGGTACGAGTTGATCCTCGGCAGCAGCATTGACCCGCAGTTTGGCCCGGTGCTGCTCTTTGGCATGGGGGGCAATTGGTGGAAGTGTTCAAGGATCGCGCGCTGGCGCTCCCGCCGCTCACGACCACCCTGGCAGAGCAGATGATGTCGCAGACCAAAATCTATACGGCTCTCAAGGGCGTCCGCGGACGCCAGTCGGTGGATATGGCGGCGCTCGAACAACTCATCGTGCGCTTTAGCCAGCTTGTCGTCAAGCAGCGCTGGATCAAGGAATTGGACATCAACCCGCTGTTGGCTTCGCCGGAGCGGCTGCTGGCGCTCGACGCGCGCGTGGTCAGGCACGACAAAGAGACCGGCGAGGACAAGTTGCCCAAGCTCGCCATCCGCCCCTGCCCGAATCACTATGCCACTCCGTGGACGGCCAAGGATGACACATCCTTCATGATCCGCCCGATTCGGCCCGAAGACGAGCCGATGTCGGTAAAGTTCCATCAGACGCTTTCGGACCGCAGCGTTTACATGCGCTACTTGCAGCCGATGCTGTTGAGCGACCGCGTGGCGCACGAGCGCCTTTCACGCATCTGCCATAACGACTATGATCGCGACATCACGCTGATTGCCGAACGCGATGACGTAAAGACCGGCGAGCGCAACGTCCTGGGCGCGAGTCGCATGACCAAGATGCATGGGATGGACGAGACGCGCCTCAGCGTTCTCATCAGCGATGCTTGCCAGGGTCTTGGCCTGGGCGGTGAGATGGTGCGCCGGGCCGTGCAAATCGCACGCGATGAGAAACTCTCCTGTATCACCGTTTTGATCACGCCGGACAACCAGTCCATGCAGCATATCTTTCAAAAGCTCGGCTTTAGCCTGAAACGCACGAGCGATGGTCGGTTGCTCGAAGCCCGGCTCGACCTGGGGGTGAGATATGTACGACATCGTGATTCGCAACGGAACGCTCTATGACGGCAGCGGCTGTGTGCCGCTCGTCGGCGATGTGGCGATCCAGGGTGACGCCATTGCCGCTGTCGGCTCATTGGGTGATGAACGAGGCCGGGCAGAGATTGACGCGACCGGGCTGGCCGTCGCGCCCGGCTTTGTCAACGTGCTTAGTTGGTCTACCGAGTCGCTCATCGCCGATGGCCGCTCGCAGGGCGACATCCGCCAGGGTGTGACGCTGGAGGTGATGGGCGAGGGCGAGTCCATGGGGCCGCTGAACGATGCGATGAAAAAAGAGTTGGCCGAGCGGCAGGGTGACATCAAATACGACGTTGCCTGGACGACGTTGGGCGAGTATCTCGAATACTTGGCCCGGCGCGGGGTGTCGCCCAACGTCGCATCGTTTGTGGGCGCGGCGACCGTTCGCATCCACGAGATGGGATATGAGGATCGCGCCCCAACGCCGAACGAATTGGAACGGATGCGCGGGCTGGTTCGTCAGGCAATGGAGGAGGGTGCGCTCGGCGTCGCGTCGGCGCTGATCTATGCGCCAAGTTGCTACGCCAGGCCCGATGAAATGATCGAGTTAGCCAAGATGTCTGCTGAATACGGCGGCCTGTACATTTCGCACATCCGCGACGAAGGCAGTCGGATCCTGGAAGCAGTGGATGAACTGATCGCAACTGCGCGCCAGGCCAAGTGCGCTGCCGAGATTTACCATCTAAAGATGTCGGGGCAAGAAAATTGGAGCAAGCTCGGCGACGTGATTGCGCGAATTGAGGCGGCACGGTCTGAAGGACTAGAGATCACGGCGGACATGTACACCTACATAGCCGGTTCGACCGGATTCGATGCGGCCATGCCGCCATGGGTGCGAGAGGGTGGGCATCGCGCCTGGGTCGAGCGGCTCAAGGATCCGGCCATCCGTGAGCGGGTCAAGCACGAAATGTCTACGCCCAGCGACGCATGGGAGAACACTTACCTTGCGGCAGGGTCGCCTCAGAACGTTCTGCTGGTTGGCTTTAAGAACGACGCGCTCAAACCGCTCACTGGCAAGACTTTGGCCGAGGTGGCTGTGCTGCGATCCAAGTCGCCGGAAGAGACGGCGATAGACCTGGTCATCGAGGACGACAGCCGCGTGGATGTAGTTTACTTTACCATGTCCGAAGAGAACGTCCGCAAGCAAATCGCGTTGCCGTGGGTGAGCTTTGGCTCGGACGGCGCATCCATGGCGAGGGAGAGCGTGTTCCTCAAATCGTCTACTCATCCACGCGCGTATGGCAACTTTGCCCGGCTGCTGGGCAAGTACGTCCGCGAGGAAAAGATTATCCCGTTGGAAGAAGCAATCCGGCGGTTGACCTGGCTGCCCGCACGGAATCTCAAGCTGGATCGGCGAGGCGCGTTGAAGCCAGGTTTTTTCGCCGATGTGGTTGTGTTTGATCCGGCCAGCGTGCAAGACCACGCGACGTTTGACAAACCGCATCAATACTCGACCGGGATGGTCCACGTTTTCGTGAATGGCACGCCGGTTTTGAAGGACGGCGAACACACGGGGGCCAGGCCCGGGCGCGTGGTGCGTGGGCCGGGGTGGCTGGGAAGTGATCAGTATGGAATGGAGTTTGTCTCACTCTCTGACTCGTAATCGTCAGAAGTTGATTGGTTGACCGAAGGACCGAGTCACTGATTGACCCATAGACCAAATAACCGAGGTGAACATGAAAATCGAACAAATCGAATTGCGTCAGGTGATGATGCGGCTCATCGCGCCGTTCGAGACGAGCTTTGGCGTGGAGCAAGATCGGGCTTGCATCGTCGTGGCAATGCGCGCCGGGGGTCTGACCGGCTATGGTGAGTGTGTTGCAGCGATGGAGCCGGGCTACTCGTACGAAACGACGACGACGGCCTGGCACATCCTGCGTGATTTCCTTGTGCCGGCAGTGCTCGGCCAGGAGCTGACCGACATCCCTAGCCTCGTCGCGCGCTATAGGCGAGTGCGCGGCAACCCGCTAGCCAAAGCCGGACTAGAGATGGCGGCCTGGGATGTGTTGGGGCAGGCGCAAGGCAAATCGCTCGCGCAAATGTTCGGCGGCATGCGTGAGCGCGTGCAAGTGGGCGTGTCCGTTGGCATTCAACCGACGACGGCGGCGCTGGTCGAGCGGGTAGGGCGCTACATCGCCGAAGGCTATGCCCGCATCAAGATCAAGATCAAGCCGGGCCGCGACGTGGCCGACGCGCGCGCCGTCCGCGCGGCGTTCCCCGCTATTCGTTTGCAGGTGGATGCCAACTCGGCGTATCAACTCGCGGATGCGCCGCTGTTCCAGCAGATGGATGACCTGAGCTTGTTGCTCATCGAGCAGCCGCTGGCCGAAGACGACATTTATGATCACAGCAAGTTGCAGCCGCAACTCAAGACGCCGATTTGCCTGGACGAAAGCATCTTGTCTGCCGATCACGCGCGAGCGGGTATCGAGTTGGGCGCGTGCCGCATCATCAACATCAAAGCAGCGCGAGTGAGCGGTCTGCTGGAAGCGATCAAGGTTCACGACCTGTGTCGCGAGCGTGGCGTGCCAGTCTGGTGTGGCGGTATGCTGGAGACGAACATTGGCCGCGCGTCGAACGTGGTGCTGGCCTCGCTTGTGGGGTTCACCTTGCCCGGCGACATCAGCGCCAGCTCGCGCTATTATGCCGAGGACATTGCCGACCCGCCGTTCGTCCTGAACCCGGATTCGACCCTCAATGTGCCGACGGGGGCGGGGCTGGGGGTTAGGGTCAATTTGAAGAACCTGGAGCGGTTTACGGTGCGGCGAGAAGCTTTTGATGCGTGACCCAGAAGGGTAGTGCGTATCACTCGTTCCGTGCGCTAGCACGCATCACGGTCTTCGAAAGTATTGTTCCGTTTCCCGGTAGTTGTAGCACAAGACCGTCAAATACGTCGTCACCTCGATGAGCTTTTTTTCCACGTCTGCCACTTTGACGTAGCGGTTGTGGGCGCGGGCGCGCAGCGCCAGCTTGTCCACCAAATCGGCCACGACGCTGTCGTCCACGTCCGCCCAATGGCTCACGCGGTTGACGAGCAGCCGCTTAGTGTCGCGCAAAAAGCGGTTGGCGCGGTGATATTCACGGTGAAAACGCTTGAGCGGCAAGATGCGTGGCGGCCCCTGGAACAACTCGCGCAGGTCGGCGTCCACGTAACCGGTGGCGCGGCGGCGATAGGCTTTCACTTGTGCGGCCTTTGCGCCCATGAATTGAGCCACCGTCATCGAAAGCTGCTCTACCGGCAGATCGAGCGCGTTGCTGCCGCCGTTGCTCAACAGCGTGTCCTGGCGGCCACAGTCGGCTACCACTTGCTCGACATAGGCCAGCTTTTTCAACGCGCCGGGCTTGGAGCGAAATTGCCCCAGCCAGTCAATCTCCGGCGTCAGCCACACCGAAAACGTCTCGGCAAAGTCTTCGTCGGGATGTGTTTGCGCGTAACAGTCCCCAGCCGGGTTCACAAAGTCCGCGCTCCACGGGTTGTGCCGGCGTCCGGCATGCTCGGGATAGGTATTGAAGAAATGCCCCTTGACTTTGAACAGGCGACGGAACTCTTTGGTCCGGTAAAGCTTGTAAGCGTAACAAAAGGCATGGCCCACTTCGTGGCGCACGATCTGCAAAATGTCCGCCGGGTCGTAGCGCCATCCGCGAAACTCTTGATTCAGCTCGCGCAGCAGATCGTTGCCGTCATAGAACCCGACGGCGATGTTAGTCGTCCCCTCCACACAGCCATAGCCGTTGGATAGGTAAAAGGTCGGGTTCAGTTGCGTGATCCCCACGCGCGCCAGGTCCTCGCGGGTGCGGCGGATCGCTTCGTCAAGGAGCGTCCCTTTGATTTGCAGCCCCAATTGGTTGATGGGTGTGGTCAAGGTCTCTAGCTTGAGTGTGTCGCGACTATAAAGCAACTCGCGTGTTTTTCGTTTCATCCTAATCCTAATCCCAATCTCCACCCGTTTGCGTACACCCGCAGTTTGCCCCGCTGCAGGTATCCGACCAGTGTGATGTTCCAGGCGCGCGCCAACTGAACCGAAAGGCTCGTCGCCGAGGTGCGGCTGGCGACGATGGGGCAGCCCATCTTGGCCGCCTTGTTCAGCATCTCGCTGCTGATGCGTCCGGTGGAAAGCAAAATACCCCCGCGCGTTTCCACGCCGCGCAGCAGACAATCGCCACGGATTTTGTCGAGCGTGTTGTGGCGTCCCACGTCTTCGGCGCTGCTCAATAGCCTGGCATCCCGAAACAGCGCGCTGGCATGAACGCCCTGCGTTCGACGATACAACTGCGCTGCGCCTTGCAGTTGATCGAGCAATCCCCAGAGTTGTTCGACGGGCAGCCTCAGGTCCGAGTCGAGTGGTGGCTGCGTTTGGGTGAGGTCGTCAAACGTTATGCCCCCGCCGCACCCCGATGTGCGGATACGCCGCTGCGGCGGTTCGATTGCATGCGTTAGCCAAACGTCCACACACGACCCGCTGGGGCAGAGGTGAGCTGCGCGCAACTCGTCCTTCGATGTGATGAACCCTTCGTTGGCGAGAAATCCCACGGCGAGCCAATCCAGTTGAACTGGCGTGGCGGCGATGGTCGCCAGCTCTTGCCCGTTAACGTGAATGCTGACGAGGGCTTCCTCAATGACCTGGCCGTCCACCGACTGCCAGTCGCCGTCAAAGATATGATAGCGGGTCAGGCTTGTTCCGTCAGTCATTGATGTCCAGCCCCATATTCACCATGCGAAGGTTTTTGCTTTTTGGTCAGCCAAGTCAACCTTGCAGCGAATCTTTAAACTTTCGCAAGGTTGACCGGGAACGAGTTCAGCGCGCGGTGTGGGCACGACATCCCACGATAACCAGAACGACAACCAGGCCAAGTGCCACTCGTGAGGGCGCGTGTAGCGCGTCGGCTCTAACCCGTTAGCCGCCACTTCTATTCTTTTCAATCAACTTCCTAACTGCATTTACAAACTCTCTTGAGCCTGTAGGAGTCTGCAGGTATGCATCGGCACCAAACTCCTCTGCGGCCTGCTCAATGCGGTGCAAACCCTCCAGTAAGAGGACGGGGATATGTTTTGTGTCCTCACTAGACTTGAGCGCCTTTATGATATTGCCTCCCATAGGAGACCCCGCTGCCTCCCAGCGCTCCCGCATAGCTTCATCATCCAGCAGAGGGCGGTGTCCAACGATGACTAGAGCTGGTTGTAGGCGGTGTACGGTGTCCAGAACATTCGCCAGAGGCACAGTCTGCACATCTACTTTGAGATCCGACCTATCCAAACAGGAACTCAGCAGGTCGAAGAGCTCTCCACCGCTGTAGGCCAAATCGGCCACGGATAGCACTAGAGGTCGTTGACCATTCATCTTGTCTCTTTTTGGCGGCTAACTTTTGTTTAAGCGATAGACAGACGAACGCGGGCCGTGTGGCCCGCAGGGTTCGGCAGGAACGACGGGATTATAGTCCTGAGTGGCAGTGTGTCAAGCGTTTTTTGGGCGCCGAAGCACTTGCAATCGGTTTGCCTTTACAAAAGACGGCTATATCTGGGGGTATTGGCTTGTTTGGTCCCCAGATATGGGGTCAAGCGGGATATTTTATTCCCAGTCCCCATTGTCCCTGTTTCCCGGCCACATAATCCGCCTTTCGACGATGGAAGTCCGCATCAAGGCGTGAAAGGGGCTGCACGTGTCCATCCAACAACACGGGCGGGTCAACTGCGCGCACTTTGGGCAGTGTGACCAGGTCGGGGTGGACATCGTCGCGCACAAAGCGCACGTCCGGGCGCAGCAAGTCTAGCCAGCGTTGAACCTCGGGCAGTTGCGCCGCCCGCAGGCGTTGCATCACGGCCTCATCAGTTCCCCACAAATCAGCCTCAGCGAGCACGCCGGCTTGCATCGCCGCGCCGAGCGCCCGCGCCATGGCCACATACCAGCCGACCTCTTGCGTCGAACACCACACGGCTTCATCTATCGCCATGAAGCGATCACCCAGCCAGCGAGCAACGTCTATTCCCTCTACCACGATTTTACTTTGCCACACTCGCAGGTGGGCCAAAAGCAGAGCTGCTTCGGAAAAAGTGACCCGTCCCGTTGCCAGACCATCGCGCAGGAAATAATCCAGCCGGTCGGCGCACAGGTCGGGCAGTGGTTGCTCCAAGAGCGAAAACTGCTCCGCGTCGGACACGGTTCGCCAATCCAATCCATGCCGATCCAATATCTCTGGCAAGTCCGAAGTGGCCACCACGGATTCGCGGTGCGCTTCGTGAAACGTGTGCTCTTGATTGGGGAAGAGAATATCCACCACGTGAGAGAAAGCCGTGTGAGGCACATCGTGAATCAGGCCGGCAGCCTGTTCCACCCCATTCGCCCCAAGCCTTTGCAAGAGTCCACATACACCCACCGAATGATCCAGCCGCGTTGTGCGCCGGGCGGGATTGATGAAAGCCGTGATCCCGCCCTGGTAGATTGAATCAAGTCGCTGCACCGCCTTCGAACGATAGAGGTCAATCAGTAGCGGCTCATCCAAAACCACCGGCCCGTACACCGGATCCTGCAGGCGTATCTCTTTTCCCAAACTGATTTGTGCCATTTGTCTTTCCAGCGTGTCAACCGGTTGTTGATTGACTGATTGACCGATTGGCTGATTGACCGGTTGACTCATCACTCCGTCCCCCGCAGCTCAAATAGTTCGATCTCGGGCGGGCAGAGGAAGCGCGCGCGGGGTGCGCCTCGGCCTTCCATCCCAATGCCCCGGCTGACATACAGGTGAGTGTTCCCCTCGACATAGTGGCCCATCTCGTAGCGCTTCCAGAACTGGGACGCGGTCACCAGCGCGCCGATGAAGGGAAAACGAATTTGCCCGCCATGCGTGTGTCCGCACAGGTACAGGTCTATGCCGGCGCGTGTGGCTTCTCGTATCAAGTCGGGCGAGTGATACAGCAACAGCGTGAAGGGTGTACACGGATTGCTGGGGACACCAGTCAGCGTTTGCCGGAACGACTCGCGATCCACCGGCAGCCTGTGCGTGCACGTGACGCCGAGAATCGCGACCGCCGGATCGTCGTCGGGTGTTGGCATGAGCGGCTCGACCTCGTTGTCGAGTCGGCGGATGCGCAGCCCGTCCAGTAATTGCCCTACGACTTGCGGCGGATCCACGACGGGGCTGCCGCTGACGGCATACACACCCATCGGCGCGCGCAACGCGGAGAGAAACTCGCGGCAGTCGGCCATCGCGCGCGCATCGTGAGTATAGGATGTGCTGAGAAAGTCACCCGTGATGACGATGAGGTCGGGGCGCAGCTCGGCGGCCAGCGACAAGAGTTGCCGCTCGCGAGCAGTGATGCGCTCGAGGTGCAAGTCGCTCAGGTGGAGCAGGCGCATCGGCGGGCAGCCGGACAGCTTGGGTGACTTTAGTTCCACGCGTGTCACGCCCAACCGGAACGGCTCGCCCCACAAGCTATCGAGCACGTTGCCCGTCAGCGCCAGGTTGCCGATGGCGACGAGCGCCAGAATCCACTCGGGCAGGTTGGGGATGAACGCCGTGGCAAGCGTTAAAGCCCATCGCGCCATCGCCAGCGCCAGCAGGGCCATGCCCACCGGCCCGAAGGAGCGCCCCGTGCGCGGCAGCCAGGCCAGCATCGCCCAATCGCCGGCAATGAAAACAGCTAACCCGATCCCGGCCACGTACCCCATCGCAACGATGTGAGTCGTATGGATCCAGGTCTGGGCGGCGCTGACGGAAAGCGCCGCGACGATCAACAACAGAATCGGCGTGGGTGTGTGACCGATAACGTCGGTGAGCACGAATAGTTGATGCAGCCAATAATGGTGAGGTCTTGGAGTCATCCGGTATCCTTGCGCGTGATATACTAACCGCACGCTAAAATTTTCGTTTGCGGCTGTAGGGCAAGTTGGCAACTTGCCCTACGCACTGGAAAATTCAGTCTGCGTGTGACATACGACGATGATGCGTGAGGAAATATCCATCACGCATCACGTTCTAGTATACCATATCACCGCGAACAAAGGCGGCGGTGCGAGGATCGGACGGGGAATCGAAAAACGCGGACGTATCAGCTACTTCGACTAATCGGCCCGACAGCATCAGCCCGACGCGGTGAGCCAGCCGCCGCGCCTGGAACACATTATGCGTCACCAGAATGACCGTCGTGCCGTACTCGCGGTTGTGTTGCCGCACGATTTCTTCGATCAGGCCGACGTTGTAGGGATCGAGGTTGGCCGTTGGCTCGTCGAGCAGCAGGACGGCAGGGTCAATCACCAGCGCGCGGGCCAGCGCCACACGCTGCATCTCACCGCCCGAAAGTTTGTGCGCGGGCGATTTCGCCAGCGTTAAAAGACCGACGCGCGAAAGGATGTCGCTCACGCGACCATTCACGCGCCAGCCACGCAAGTGCAATCCGTAGGCCACATTCTCACGGACAGTGGAGCGCAGGAGCACGGGGCGCTGAAAGACGGTCGTCACCTGGCGGCGCACGTCGAGCGGCGCGCTGCCATCAAGCGTTTGTCCTTCATAGGCCAGCGTTCCTGACGTGGGCGATTCGAGAAAATTCAACAGGCGCAGCAAGCTGGACTTGCCCGCGCCGCTCGGTCCGACGAGCGCCAACACCTCGCCGCGCCGGACCTCTAACTGCCCAATGTCCACGACGACCCGTTCGCCATAAGCTTTGCGCAAATTCTCAAGCCGATAAATCGCGTCACCCATTCGTCGTTCGTCCCTTCGCTTTGCTCAGGGCAGGCTCTTTGTCACTCGACATTCGTCATTCCCTGCAAGCGCAACATGGCGACGTTGGCGAGGAACGCCAGCGCCAGCAGGATGATGCCCAACGCCAGCGCCAGACTGAATTCGCCTGTGCGCGTGTTGAGCACGATGGCGGTGGTGAGCACACGCGTCTTGCCTTCAATGTTGCCGCCCACCAGCATCACCGCGCCGACTTCGGAGATGACGCCGCCGAACGCCGCGACGATAGCCGCCACGACGCCGATGCGCGCTTCCTTCAACACGGCCCACACTTCCTGCACGCGGGTCGCGCCCAACGAGCGCACCTGCAAGCGCAGCGCCGGGTCAACGCTTTGCACCGCCGTCATCGTCAACCCGGACACGAGCGGAAACGCGATGATGACTTGCGCCGCGATCATGGCGCTCGGCGTGAACAGCCAGCCGAGCACGCCCAGCGGCCCGCTGCGCGAAAGCATCAGGTAGACAAAGAGTCCCACGACGACAGGCGGCAGGCCCATGCCTGTATAGAGCAGCGCCGTGATCAGCCCGCGCGCCCGCACGCGCGCCAGTCCCAGCGCCGCGCCCACCGGCACGCCGACGAGCGTGCTGATCGCCAGCGCCAGTCCCGACACGCGCAGCGTGAGCAGGATGATCTCCATCAGCGCGGGATCGGCGGATAGGATAAGGCGGACGGCTTGCGCCAGTCCACGTGTCAGGTCGTCCAATGCGTGTTTTCCGTTAGAAATAGACTTCAGACCTCCGAGGCCAAGTCCTCGGAGGTCTGACGACATTTTACCCCAATTTCAGGCTTAGCGCACAACAACGACAACCCTTGCCGGGGTATGGTTACTTGA
The DNA here is from genome assembly GCA_041300525.1 of Anaerolineae bacterium. Taxonomy (GTDB): domain Bacteria; phylum Chloroflexota; class Anaerolineae; order Fen-1058; family Fen-1058; genus JBGLNJ01. The sequence continues at coordinate 647,867 of JBGLNJ010000001.1, forward strand.
CTTCGATCTTGACCACGTCCTTGACCCATGAGTTGGATTCCATGCCGGGCATCGCTGCGTGGATTTTGCCTCCATCGCCAAAAGCCATCATGCAGTCGGCGCATTTGCTCACAGCATCCAACGCCACCTCGGCGGTAAAGCCATCAGACGCGATGAGGACCATCGTTTTTGCGTCGGCCTTGGGCTTGGCCTGGGCCAGCAGCGCGATCAGCTTGACGCCTTCATAGTCCGTCTTGCCTTTCTTGGGGTGCTCAAGCGTGGCCTTGACGACGCCGATGGCTTTGACGGCTTCCATCGTCAGCTTGAGTTCTTTTTCCACGGCGCCGGTGATGGTCAGCGCGGCATCGCCGGAAGGCGCTTGGGACTGGGCCTTGTATTCTTTAGAATCGGCGTAGAACAATGGCTGGCCGAACTTGTCCACACCATAGCTGCCGATCATCTTTTGCGTGTCTACTGAGGTGATCCACTGAACGAACTTGGCCGCCATGTCACTGTTCACGCCGGGGTGCTTGCCGGGGTCAACAGCCAACACGCCGTAGGGATTGAGCAGGTTCTTGTCCTTGTTCTCCTGGATGCTATTGCCGCCCAGTACGATGACGAGATTGGACAGCTTGTCTTTCATCGAAAGGTACGTGCCCCGGTCGGCGAGGGTGTACGCGCCCTTTTCGTTCGAGGTGAGCAGCGTTTCGCCCATGCCCTGACCGAGCGCATTGTACCAGGCCATCTCTTTGGTCGGCGTGATGCCGGCGGCGGCCCAGAGGCTCAACTCTTTGGTGTTCGTGCCACTCTTGTCACCCCGGCTGGCAAAGGGAGATTGGGTATTGGAGATTGCTTTGAACGCATCGGTGGCGCTCGACATGCCGCTGACCTTGGCCGGGTCGCTCTTGGGGCCGAGCAGGATGAAATCGTTGTACATCACATCAAAGCGTTCTTTCGCGTGGCCGTCTTGCACGAATTGGTCTTCTTGCTTGCGCGCGTGGACGAGCAACACGTCGGCGTCGCCTTTCGTGCCGATCTCGATGGCCTGGCCGGTTCCGACGGCGACCGTGTCCACCTTGCAGTTGTTCTTATTTTGAAAGTCGGGCAGGATGAACGTGAGCAAGCCCGAGTCGGCGGTGCTGGTCGTCGTCGCCAGGCGCAACGTACAACTAGAGGCGGCTGGCTTGGTGGTGGGTTGAGCGGCAGGCGGTTGCGTTGGCGCCGGCGTGGCCTGTCCGCAGGCCGCCAGCAACAGGGTGAAAATGGTCAATCCGATGAGCAAGCGGTTGAGTTTCATCTCTTCTTCTCCTGATTAAGAATGAGTTGCGGTTACGCGATTTTGGGTATACTGCGCAGAGTCATGCAAGTAGAATTGTGTGTCAGACGATCTCTTTGTTTAGGGCCTATTCTTCACCTCCCAGGGTTTCTCGCTTTGGGATCAAGAGTACTTGCAACAGAACAAACACAGCCAGTGAGGCCAGGATGAGGATCACGGCCACCGGGCGGGCTGCGTTCAGTCCAAAGCCTGCAAAGCGTTCATAGACCAGGACGGGGATGATCTTGGGGTGATAAGCCAGGATGACCACCGCGCCAAACTCGCTGATGCCGCGTCCCCACATCATCACCGCTCCCGCCACGATGCCCCGCCAGGCCAACGGCAACGTTACGTAGAAGAAAGCCTGCCAACGCGAGGCTCCCATCGTCTGGGCAACTCCCTCCAATTCTGGGTCCACCATGGCAAAAGCTTCCCGCGCTGTGTTCACCAGGTACGGCAGGCTCACGAACAACATGCCCACCACAATGCCTGGCACATCGTCGGTGAAGCGCAGTCCCGCCGCTCCCAACGCTCGCCCGACTGGCGCTTGCCGTCCAAAGACCATCAGCAGGGCAATGCCGGCCGCCGTGTGCGGCACCACGATCGGCAGGTTGACGATGCCTTCCACCCACCGCTTGCCCGGAAATTCGTGGCGCGCCAGGAGATAAGCCAATGGCACGCCGGTGAGCATGACCAGGGCTGTGGCCCAGGCTGCCGAGTAGAACGTCAACGCAAGCGCTGACTGGACTTCGCTATCCGCGAGAGTTTCCCAGAGCGCGGTGATCGGCGTTCCGACAAGTGTGCTAAACAAGGGCAGCAGGCTCCTGTGGGGCATCGGCCTCATTTTGTATGGGCTGGGCACTTTTTCCGAAGCCTTTCTCGGCTTGACGTACAGCCCCTTCGTGCTGCGCGTCTGGTACATCACCGGCGCGATGCTCACCGCCGCCTGGCTGGGTCACGGCACGCTTTACCTGTTGGCGCGCAAGCGCGGCAATCATGTTCATCGGTTTCTTGCAGGCAACTGCTCACCAGCCATCGCAGGCAACCGCCATGCAGCCGGCGCAACCGTGATTTCGGCTTTGACGCCCGTCGTCAAACACGGTATACTACGCACCATAATCTGACACCCGCACGCACAGTTGCCCCAGAAAGTTTTGTCTGGGGCTTTTTTTGCGAAAGACGAGCAGGAGCACGAGCATTGACAACCGAGGCGAGTGAGCAAGTGACTGAATTGATTGGGGAGCGAGCCGAATCGCGCGTCCCCAGAGGCCCGCTGCCACGCCCCAGCCTCCGGCAGACATTTGCGTCGCTCAAGTACCGCAACTATCGCCTGTGGTTCACCGGCCAACTGGCGTCGCTGATCGGCACGTGGATGCAGATGACGGCGCAGGGTTTTCTCATTTACCAGTTGACCCATTCACCGGCCTACTTGGGCTATGTCGGCTTTGCCGCCGGTATTCCCACGTGGCTGTTCATGTTGTATGGCGGCGTGATCTCGGACCGAATGTCGCGCCGCAAGCTGATGCTCATCACGCAAACCGCAATGATGATCCTGGCCTTCATCCTGGCCGCGCTCACATTCGCAGGTGTGGTCCTGCCGTGGCACATTATCGTGCTGGCATTCCTGCTCGGCATCGCCAATGCGTTCGATGCGCCAGCGCGCCAGTCGTTCGTGCTCGAACTGGTGGACCGCGAAGACATGACCAACTCTATCGCGCTCAATTCGACCATGTTCAATTCTGCGACGGCAGTCGGCCCGGCGGTGGCCGGCGTGACGTACGCGCTGCTCGGCCCGGCGTGGTGTTTTGCGATCAATGGGCTTTCGTTCATCGCCGTTATCATCGCTTTGTTGATGATGGACATTGCGCCGCAAGCCACGCGGGCCCGAGCGACTTCGGCGATGGACGATTTGAAGGAAGGGTTACGCTATGCCGCCTCACATTCCGCTATTCGCATACTGATCGTCATGGTGGCGGTGACGAGCTTGTTCGGGCTGGGCTTTGCCACGTTGTTCCCGGCCTGGTCCGTCACCATCCTCGGCGGCGGCCCGGCCACTAACGGCTATCTTCAATCGGCGCGCGGCATCGGGTCGCTCATCAGCGCATTGATGATCGCCTCGCTGGGACGTTTCAAGTTCAAGGGCAAACTGTTAATGCTGGGCAGCTTTGTACTTCCCATCCTCCTGCTTGGGTTTGCCGTCGCGCGTTGGCTGCCGTTATCCTTGTTGATGCTGGTCGGCGTGGGCTGGGGCTTTATGATTCTGCTCAATATGGCCAACGCGCTGGTGCAAACGCTCGTGCCGGATGAATTGCGTGGAAGAGTGATGAGCGTTTACACGCTCGGCTTTTTCGGCATGATGCCGGTGGGCGCGCTCCTGGCGGGGGCCGTGGCCGAACTCACCAGCGAGCCGATCACGGTTGTCCTGGGCGCGCTCATCACACTGGGCTTTGCCGCGTGGCTGTGGCTGCGCGTGCCCCAATTGCGCGCGCTGGAATGAGTTGACATTTGATATTTGAGATTGGATTTGTTATAATCCACTCCCAGTGTAAACTATGCCTTTAACTGTTGCCCGACGAATTGCCAATGTGCTCATCTGGGGCGGCCTCGTGCTGATCATTTTTGGTCTCGCCCTGGCCTACCCCTTTGTGAAGGATGCAATTGAGGCCCAGTCCGATCCCGAGGCCTCGCTGTCTTTCGTCGTCACGCTGCCGCCCGCGCCGACGCAACCTGCCACTGCGCCGGCCACATCCACATCTGCGCCAACACCCACACCGCAGCCAACCGCGACCGCGCCGCCTACGCCGACACAACCTGCTACTAAACCGCCCACGCGGACGCAACCCGCCACGGCGACGATCACATCCACACCCACGCCACCAGCGACCGCATCCGCAACCGCATCCGCGACCGCATCAGCGACCGCATCGTCAGTGCTGGCCTCTGCCACACCCACCGCAATCACGCCGACCGCCACGGCCACCGTCGCGCCCGCGCCAGCCGTATTGCCCGACGACTCCACGTCCTCCCATAACAGCACAGCCATTCCACCCGCCGCCACGTCCGCCCCGCCGGCAGCCGGCGACGCGCCCGCAGCCATCGCTGCGCCGAGTCGCATCGCCATTCAGGCCATTCAACTCGACGTGCCCGTGGAAACCGTGGGCTGGCATGTCGAGCGAGGCGCCAGCGTGTGGGACGTGCCGGACCGACGCGTGGCCGGCTGGCTCAAAACGTCAGCGCCGGCCGGACAACCCGGCAATACCGTGCTCGACGGGCACCACAACATCAAAGGCGAGGTCTTTCGGCGATTGGTGGACCTCAAGCCGGGCGACGCGATTGACCTGTACGCTGGAGAAAAGGTCTATCATTACGCCGTCACCGAAAAGCACATCCTGCCCGACCGTGACCAGCCACTGCAAGTCCGCATCGCCAACGCCCAGTGGATTCAACCGACAGCCGACGAGCGATTGACGCTCGTGACGTGCTGGCCGTACACCAACAACACGCACCGGCTCATCATCGTCGCCCGGCCAGCGCCTTCTGCGTCGGCCCATCAACCCTCGGAGTGATGGCTCGGACACCTTCGCAAGAATGAGCAATCACACATCGGAGTGAAACACACATGAGCATTTTAGATTGGCCGCTGATTGCGCAGACGAGGCGCAACCACGGGTTGGAGCACGCCACCGTTCACATCCTCGGCGCGCGGTATCCCGGCCTCGGCATCGCGGGGCGCTCCATGCCAAACGGCATTTATATCTATGGCAATCTGACCGCCGAACAGATTCAATCGGCAGCGGCCGAAGCGCTCGCGCGGCTGCGCGCGGGCGAAAGCCATTTGGTGATCCACCCCGGCTGCGGGACGAATCTGGTGACCTCCGGGACGCTGGCCGGAGCGGCGGCATTTACGGTGATTAACGTTGGACAGCGGCGCCGCCGCACTCGCTGGGACACATTGCCTTTGGCAATTTTAGCGGCCACGTTCGCGCTGATCATCGCCCAACCGCTAGGCCCATTTTTCCAGGAGCGCGTCACCACCAGCGCCGAAATGAGCACGATGGAAATCCTCGGCGTGTGGCGCGCCAATACCGGCGGGCTGCCGGTTCACCGCATTGACACGCGCAGCTAAATCGTAGGGCAAGATGCCATCTTGCCCTACTGGTCAAACCATGTTCTACATTCTCCACGGCGAAGACGAATTAGCGCGCAGCGACCTTGTGGCCGAGTTCCGCGCCCAGGTCGGCGACGAGACCGTGCGCGATCTCAACACGACCATCCTCGATGGACGCAAGATCACGCTGGGCGAGTTGCGCCATGCCAGCGATGCGATCCCGTTTCTGGCCGAAAAGCGCCTCGTCGTCGTCGAGGGATTGTTGACGCGCCTGGCATCCCGGCGCGCCAAAGGCGGGGGAGAAGATGAACCGTCCGGCGCATCCAAAGAACTCTTGGCCGGACTGTTGGATTACATTCCGCAAATGCCGGACACGACGCGGCTCGTCTTTGTTGAGCCGCACACACTGCCCGCGGCCAACGCCGTCCTCAAGCTCGCGCTGCAAACGGACAAGCGCACGGTCAAGGCGTTCCCGCTGCCTGCCAAAGAGAGCATGGCCGCTTGGATTCAAAAGCGCGCCGCCCTGCACGGCGGCAAGATCACGCCGCCAGCGGCGCTCGCGCTCGTGACCGCCGTGGGCTACGATCCACGCCCGTCCGACCGTGACCGCACGTCCGAACAGGGCAACAAGCTGCGTCAGCTCGACCAGGAGATTCAGAAACTGCTGGCGCACGCCAATTGGTCGCGCCCGGTCACGCCGGAGGATGTAGCCTTGCTCGTGTCCGAAGCTCGACAAGGCGACCTGTTCGGCATGGTGGACGCGCTGGCCGCTGGCAATGGCAAGCGCGCCATCGTCGAGATGCACCGCCTGATAGATCAAGGCAAAGCGCCGCTGGAGCTGTTCGGGATGATCGTCCGCCAGTTCCGGCTCATGATCGAAATCAAGGAATTGGCCGAGCGGGGAATGACGGGCCAGGCCGTGGCCGAGCGGCTATCGCTGCACCCCTTCGTGGCGGACAAGACCGGCAAACAGGCGCAGGCATTTTCGATGGAGCAACTGGAAGCCATCTATCGTCGCCTGCTGGAGATGGATGTGCAGATCAAAACCGGCCTGACCGAGGACGTGGCGGCGTTGGATCTGCTCGTGGCCGGGTTGACGAAATAAAGGCCTTTTCAGACATCCAACCCTCCGCGGCCAAGCAGCCCCAACGCCAGCGACAACTCGCCACGATGGTGAATCTCGTGTTCGAGCACGTGCCAAACGATCCAACGCAGAGTGAGCGATTCATTGCGCAATGTGTAGACCGTATCAAGGTGATGCTCGCTGAGGTGGTCGAGCAAGACAATCGTTCGACTCCGCGCGCGATCGAGCACACCCTTGATAGCAGACTTGGTCGGATAATCTGCGAGTTCATAATCCGCCTCACGATCGAGTTCGCGCTGTACCAGCGTATGTAGCCAAAAATCTTCAGCTTCGGCAATGTGCAACATGATCTTGCCGACCGGCCACGCCCCCTTGAAGGGAACAAACAATAGTTCGTCGTCGCCGAATTTGTCAATCGTCGCCAACAGATCGGCGCGGACTTGGTTCCAATGGGCAAATGTCTCGCTCAGTTTCATTGTACTCCTTGCCGATAGGCTCCCGCAAGAACCGTTATCTCTGCTGTCACTACCGAACACTCAATGTCATTAAGATAAGCGTAGCCTAGCCCCTTGTGGGCGTCTTTCCAAGCGCGGAAACGGGCACAAGGCCCTACGCTACGGCCCTAACTTAACGACATTGACCGAACACTTTTCCCACGATGTCATGCTGAGCAGCCCCTTCGGCTTCGCTCAGGTTGAGCGCCGCGAAGAACGCCTGCACCCCCTGGCACTGCCCGCCACTCTAGTCCCCGAAGCGAAGCGGAGTGGGAGGGCAAGTGTGCGTTGCGCGAAGCGTGCCGGTGTCTCAGTTCCGCTCATACAAATAGCATGGCCCTCAAAGGAATGGCAGGCTAAAATTTGCCAGTCGCTAAATCGCAGGTTTCAGGGTGAATCCATACAGTATGCCCAGTATGAGCATTTCGCCCAATCCAGCGACGAGCGTGTAAAGCAAGGCCCCAACTGGCACGTTAAAGATCATCCACTGCGTCGCTACGTACATCGCTACCCGGAAGAACCACACCAGGACGGCAAAGCTGATTCCTTTCACCAGGCCAGCTTCGCCGGGCAGGCTTTTGTAGAGAAGCAGAAATACCCCCGCCATAGCAAACCCATACACAAGGTCAATCACAATGCCGGCCGGAAGATTCATGGACGTTCTTGCGATTGGCCGGTAAACATCGTAGAGCCTTTGGGCCAGCGGATTGGCGTTGATCAGGCCATCCAGAGCGCCGAAAAGGAATCCACTGATGATGCTGACAACAATGTACCGGATCATTGGTTTGCTCCTGTTCACGTTGCTCAATATCGGCGACAAGAGACGTGCTACTGAGGCTAATGCATTTTCTCCAGGACTAGTAAATCGTCACTCCAGTCAGGGACAAAGAGGCATCCGTCATAATAGTCCATGCTGCATATCTTGGAGAGGTTCAGTTTGAGTGGGTTTGTTTCAAAGGGGTTGTTCCTGATGTTTGGCTCGACTTGACGTTTCCCGGCTATGGTCGAAATCCGCTGGGTAGAGTGATCCACCATTCGCACTACGTGATTGTAGGTATCACCAACAAAGATATTTCCCTCCTCATCGAGCGATAGAGAAAAGGGCCCATCGAAATGCTCGTTTGGGTCGCTCCCTAAGGTTGCAGAGAGAGCAGGTCCTCCATCTCCTGAGTATCCCGCTTTCCCGGTCCCAACCACCACAGATACCGTGTCCTGATGAATGTTGATTCGCCTCACGCCAAAGTTCTTGCTGTCCAATACATACAGATTGCCGTCAGGGCCAAGGCGTAGATCGTATATCCAGTTGAACCGAACTGCCTCAAATGGAACTGTTCCTTCTTGAAATCCAGGCTGTCCATTGCCGAGGGCCAAAATCGGCTCGCCGGATAGGTTGAACTTCCAGACCCGACATCCTTCAATCTCGTTCACCCATACATTTCCCTGCTCGTCATAGACGCAGTTCCCAATGTCTTTCAAGCCAACCCGTTTGGTGTCGCTAAATAACTCGACCGATTTTCGAGCGGGCCAGATTTTGAAAATCTCATTGGTGCCGTTGCTGGACACGAGCAACGAACCATCAGGTAATTCGGTAATGTAGTGAGGGTGTTTCACGTCGAAAGGAATGTGATTCCTGCTCAGTCCTTTATCAACCGCGCCAGCCGTCCAGAGAAATTCATTCTCAGCAGTGAGGCATCCCAGCCAGTGCTCATTATATTGGAGCATGTATTGTATGCCTGTCTTTCCATGAAAACCAAAAGCACAGAAGCCTTGTCCCCACTGCTTATCTGCCGTGAAGTTGAAGATGTGTTTGACCTTCCACTCCATTCTGTTATGACCTCAAATTGAGTATGGGTCATCGCCGCCCAACTCCTACAGAACCTGTCCACGCCGGCCAGTGCGCTTGCCCTTCTTGCCATCCACGGTCACGCCCAGCCAGAAATGATGCGGCAATACGGCCTGGGCAGGCAACACTTTGACCGGGCCTATGTTCAATTCGCGCTCCGGCGCCTGTCCCGGATGGACGTAGCAAACGTCTGGAGCGTGGCCGTACTTGAGCTGGTAACGCTGCGCCGCGCGTGCCACTTTGTCGGCGACGGCGCGCCCCGGATCATCGTCAAACCACAGCAAACCTTCCTGGATCATCGCTCACCTCCGTATGGCGGACAAGTTAGCAACTTGTCCTACGCCCGCTCAAAGCGATCCATGTGCCAGGTATTGCGCTTGGCATCCTGGTACAACTCGAACATCCCCTCGGCGCAGCGCACGCGAAAGCAGTGGCGCTCCACGTCCCACACCCATCGGCGCGAGACCGTCCAACACCGCTCGACCGCATGGACCTCATAACGCCGTCCATGCCAGACGAACGTTTGAGGAAAATACCCAAAACGCTTGACTTCCATCCGAATCGCTTCGCCTCGACGGGGAGCGCGGCGCGACTTGCAAGTCGGGCGAACGCTCGACCGCGCAGACCGGCTCGTGACAACAGAAACACTCATCGCCCCACTCCTTCTTCGCCGATCACGCTGAATTGCCGTGCGCCGACCGGCGCGTTGAACTCTTGTGGATACATTCCTTGCCAACCACCTGCCCCGGCTGGGAGCGCATTGGGTGACGCCACGACGATGACAGGCGGGTATTGAGACGCTGCATAAGGCGCCGGGGGCACAGCCCTTTCCGCATCACGGCGGCGCAGCAGCGCAAGCGCCCCGATGATGGCTGCCGGCAACACCGCGCCCATGCCGCAGGCCGCGCCGGTCAGTACCGTCATCGCTTCGTTCGACAAATGAGTGCCCACGTAAACAGCCAGCGTCACCGCAAACGCCACAATGCCCAATCCGATCACTAACAGTGCCCGGTTCACATCACACCTCGATTCTCAATTGCAGAGTGTCCGCTCAACCCGCTTTTGCCACCAATGCCGCAGCCTGGTGCAACAAGCTTGGCCGCCCTTTCATGACATCCCATCGGCGCGGGACACTGCCGAATTGCGCCACGACCTGCTCCATCTCCGCCGCACTCACGTAAGCGGCTTGAAAGCGCAAGACCTGCCCTGCGGCCACGGCAATAAAGTCGCCGCGCCCAGAGAGTTTTTCCGCCCCAGTCCCACCGATACCGGCGGCCACGCGAGCATCCTCCGGCGATACGACTTTGCCCACCAGCCTGGCCGGGAAATTGGCCCGAATCAAGGTTCCCATCACCTGGGACGATGGCTTTTGTGTGCAGGCGATGATGTGGATGCCCGCCTCGCGCCCACGCTGCGCCAATCGCGTCAAAGGCTCGGCCACTGCCTGGCCACCCACCTGCATCAAATCCGCCAATTCATCTAACACGACCACGATGCGCGGCGTGACACGATTGCTCGTTGTGCCCAACGACGCAATCGTATCGCCCCCGAAGGGCCTGCTTGGCTGTCCTCGCATCTCCATCAATTGGACGAGTTCGCCGAGCGCGCTGGCCGCCTCAGCCGCCTCGCCGACGATGGGTCTGAGCAAATGTGGCAGCGTGGCAAACGGCGCAAACGCGCGGCGCTTGGGATCCACTAACACAAACTGCAACTGGCTGCGCCGATGCGTCATCGCCAGGCTCAAAATCATGGTTTGGCACAGCGCCGTCTTGCCAGAGCCGGTCGTGCCAGAAATCAAAACGTGCGCCACGTCGGGCGAAGAGAGCCGCATCAAGAGCGGCGCGCCGTCGTCACACAGGCCCAGCACGGCCGTATAGATCGGGCATTGCGAGTGCGCGAAAGACGAAGCGTATTCGGCCTTGTAAACAAGGCGACTATTTGAAGAGCGCGGCTCAATTTCGCTCGGCGAAACCGGCTCGACTGAGCTCGCCGAAATCGCATCGCCCATCCCTTTGGACAACTGCGCCATCAGCGGCAGCAGTTTGACCGTCTGTGCATCGTCACGTGGGATTTCGAGCCGCACGTTGCCGCCCTGCCGCGACACGCGCACGTTGGTCACACCCAACGCCAACGCCAATTCATCCGCCAACGCCTGCACCTTGCCGACCTTGGTGCCCAACGCCGGAGCGAGATGATACTGGACCGCGCGCGGCGTGACGACGCCGCCGGTCACACGCGCCGGGGCCTTGTGGCTCGCCAGCACCATCTCGATGCGGTCGGATTGCAACTCAAGCAGCTTCCGGTTGGCCATTCTGTTCCTGCGGATGAATCACGCTCAACACGCGGCCCAACACTTGCACCGCGCCCGGACGAACATCACGCGCACCCCCTCGAGAATGGGCCGGTTGCCAACGCGTGCGCCCGTGCTCTCGCGTCAACCGCCCCAATGCCGTGCGCCGCTCCGCGCCGAGCGTCAATCGCACAGCCACCAACTCGCCTTCGCCGCCCGCGCCTCTTTCGATGACGACGATGTCGCCTCCCTCGCGCATCCGCACGGCGAGCAGGCTGGCCGGATTCGCCACCAGCCCACGCACGAACGCAAGCGCCTCACGCACACCCTCTCTTTTTTCCATATCGAATCCTTGGCTACCATCAGAGCTAAAATTCTGGCAAGAGAATTGTATCAGAACATTTGTTCCAAGTCAAGAGGGACAGGGGATTCTTTAAGCTTTGGATATGATTTGGGTTATTGGGAAATGTCGGGGAAACCAGAAAGACTGCGCAAGGCCCGAAGAAGTTGTGACCGGAGTTGGCTGACGGCGACTCTATGCCCAGAACGACTGATAGCGAGTAACGATTGTTCGCGGCGCGCGGAGGCGGTCGGCTAAAACACGGGTTAGGTCACGAAATAAGAAACCAAAAACTAAACGGGCACACTTGCGACCCCAAGCATGCCCGTTCGGGATTCATTCTCTAAAAGTAGTCGTCTCGGCGTGCGCCATCATAGTGGCCGGTACGCATGCAACAGTTCTTGAAAGCGGCGACCAGAGTTGCATGGGCATAAATCATTCCGGCCCAGCTTTTCGATTAATTCTTTATCACCGTGAACGACTCGCTGTCCACGTTTCACATGGGATTCCGAAGGGAACCCTTTGCGACGTTTACGAGTGACCTCGAAAGCCCTCCAATTCGTTAAAGTCTATTAGCTGTATCATGGGACACTTCCTTTCTTCTTTTCGATTGTCTGGTCGCCGTTCAATGAAAGGGCAGGATAACACATATTCGAGTTGTTGAAGAGCCTAATCTCAGTGTCTGCATAAAGAGGATTTACCACCGTGTAAGTGGCCTAACCTTGGGTTTGCCTGAACCCTTCGGATCTTGATGTGGAAAGGGAGTCAAAAACAGAAAAGCTATCGAATGACCTCGACGCCGCTCATGTAAGGCCGCAGCACTTGCGGCACGACGATGCTGCCATCCTTCTGTTGATAGTTCTCCATGACGGCGATGAGCGTGCGCGGCAGCGCCAGCCCCGACCCGTTGAGCGTGTGGACGAACTCGGGCTTGGCGCCCTTGCCGCGCCGGAAGCGGACGTTGGCTCGCCGCGCCTGAAAGTCGCCGCAGTTCGAAACCGAAGAGACCTCCAACCATTCCTGGCAGCCCGGCGCCCACAGTTCGATGTCGTAGGTGAGCCGCGCGCCAAAGCCCAGGTCGCCTCCACACAGCAGGCGGATGCGATAGGCTAGTCCCAACCCAGCGCACACTGCTTCTGCATCAGCCCGCATAGCCTCCAGTTCCTCGTCCGATTTTTCCGGCAGGCAGAATTTGTACATCTCCACTTTGTCGAACTGGTGGCCGCGCTTGATGCCGCGCACGTCGCGCCCCGCCGACATTTTCTCGCGCCGGAAACAGGGCGAGTACGCTTCATAGTGCAGCGGCAACTGTTCCGCGTCTAGAATTTCGTCGCGGTGCAGATTCGTCAATGGAATTTCGGCGGTGCCGACGAACCACAAGTCATCTTCGGCGTCGTGATAGATGTTGTCGGCGAATTTGGGCAACTGCCCCGCACCCACCATGCACTCGCGCTTGACGACGAACGGCGTGTAACGTTCCTCGTAGCCTTGCTCGCGGTGCAGGTCGAGCATCCACGCGATGAGCGCCCGCTGCAATCGCGCGCCCAACCCATTGAGCACGTAAAAGCGGCTGCCGCTCAACTTGACACCGCGCTCAAAGTCCAGGATGCCCAGCATCGGCCCCAGGTCCCAGTGCGCCAGCGGCTCAAAGCCGAAATCTTGCGCCGTCGTTTCCTTGCCCACGCGCCTGATTTCGACGTTTTCGCGGTCGTCGGCCCCCTCCGGCACGCGCGGGTCGGGGATGTTCGGAATCGTCAACATCAGATCTTGCAGCCTGGCTTCCGTCTCGCTCACTTGCGCGTCGAGCGCGCCGATCTCGTCGCCCACGGCGCGCATTTCGGCGATCTTTTGTTCGCGCCCGGCGGCGCGCGCAGCATTCATCTTGCCGATTTCTTTCGAGGCGGCGTTCCGTTGAGCCTTGAGTTTTTCGACTTGCGCCAGCAGAGATCGCCGTCTGACATCCAGGGCCAGGATGTCGTCAACCGGCGCTTCGCGCTCCGCGTGACGCAGCGCCATCGCCCGACGCACCTCGTCGGGCCTTTCACGGACGATGGTCAAATCCATCATTTCAGCCTCCCTTTAAATCATTCCACTCACGGACAGCGTCCTGGATCGCCTGGGCAAGCCGCGGGTCGGGTATCTCGCTCGCCGAACGATAGTGCGTCTGATGCACGCGGATCTCGAGCGACCCATCCTCGGCAGTGGCAAAGTCGAGCTGGGCATGGGCCAGGTCGGGATACGCCGCCAGCTTGGTGCGCACTCGCTCTTCGATTTCTTCCGAGACCGGCGCAGACTCGCGCTCATCTGCTTCGACCTTGGCCTGGGCCACCCATTGTTGAGACTCGGTCGCAGGTTTGGGGCCACGGGTGGCGCGTCGCGCCATCAGCGCGAACACGGCGACGATGACCAGCGCGACGAGAACGACCACGCCGAAAACCAACAGCAAAGATAGAGTTAACACTATAGCCTCCTTTGTTTCTTTCATCCACAAAGGCACACCCGAATCTCTTTCGTGTCTCTTTGTGGAAAGCAAAAACGCCCCTGCCTGTTGCCAGGACGAGGGGCGCTCGTGGTGCCACCTGGATTCGCCATCAATCTTGACGGCCTTATTGCGCTCGATAACGGGAGCACCCGGACTGGCTCGACGCCATCAACTCGGGAGTGGATTTCAGCGGGTGGACGGTCGCCTCGCATCACCCGGCGACTTGCTGAACGTCACACTTCGCTCACTTGTCTCCGTCGTCGTCGTTGGCGGGATTATACCCACGTGAAAGCGGATTGTCAAACGTGCCCCCGCCCCAACTTCCTCCGCGAACACAGGGGGACAAGACGCGCGCACTCCCTGCCTCTATCGGCAAAGCATCCAACGGGTGAAGAGGCAAGGATGAGAGTCTCACGCAATGCCCCGGCTAGAGTTCTCGAAACTCTTGCTCTTGCTTCGAGCAAATGCCCTGCTTGGCTAGACTCGGTAACAGCTCACGTAGTGATTATTCCCTCTATCCTCTAAGGGGGGATGCTCGCTGGTGCGGCATACCTCGGCTGCCAGCGAACATCGGTCGTAAAAGCGGCAATGCGGCGGCGGATCAATCGGCGTGGGGATGCCGCCCTTGATGTCTGCCAACTGTCGCTTCAGCCGAGGATCCGGCACGGGCACCGATGCCAGCAAGGCTTTGGTGTAGGGATGCTGCGGGTGCTGGAGCAACTCTTCGGTCTCGGCCAGCTCAATGATCTTGCCCAGGTACATTACCGCGATCCGATGGCACATGTAGCGAGCCACCGCCAGATCGTGCGTGATGTAGAGGTACGTCACGTCCAGCCGCTGCGCCAGGTCGAGCATCAGGTGCATGATGCCGGTGCGGATGGACACGTCGAGCATCGAGGTCGGCTCGTCCGCGACGACAAAGCGGGGCTGAACCACCAGCGCGCGGGCGATGGCGACGCGCTGACGCTGCCCGCCGGAAAGCTCGTGGGGGAAGCGGAACAAGAAACTGGACGGTGGCGTGAGGCCCACCAGCGCGAGCAATTCGGCCACCAGCTCTTCGCGTTCGGGGAGTGTGCCGATGCCCTGGACGACCAGTGGCTCGGCTACCGTGTCATAGATCGTCAGGCGCGGATTCATGGACTCGTAAGGGTCTTGAAAGATCATTTGCACTTTGCGGCGGAACTGCTTGACGGCCGCGCCCTTGAGAGTAGCCAGGTCTACTCGATCCCCATTCGTGCTCAGGTAAAGGTGCCCGCAAGGTGCTTGCTGCTGCTTGCATTTGCGCTAGCCTTGCCAGGCGCTGGGCGCGCGCCTGGCGATGACCGTGTGCGCCGACGGACTGTATCCAATCACCGACAACGCCCCACCTGCCCGGCCCACCCGGCGGTCAAAGCCGCCATCCCCGTTTTCTTGTGGACAGAAGCCGTGCTGCGCGGCAAAGCGATGACGCGCGACGACGGCACGCTGGGCGTCGGCGCGGACAGACTGGACAACAACATCAAGCTGATTTACGCCGTTGCCACCAACATACTGATCAATCAGCACGCCAACATCAACCGCACCGCCAAGATTTTGCGCGACGAGAGCCTGGCCGAGTTTATCGTCGTGCAGGACAATTTCCTCACGCCCACGGGCCGCTTTGCCGACGTCCTGCTCCCGGCCTGCACGCAATTCGAGATGTGGGGATTGGAAGACGGCTGGAAGTATGGCGACGAAGTGATCCTGATGCCCAAGCTGGTCGAGCCGCTGGGCGAGAGCAAAAGCGATTATCGCATCTGCGCCGAGCTGGCCGAGCGGTTGGGCATCGGCGAAGCGTACACTCAAGGCCGCGACGAGCGCGCCTGGGTCGAATGGATACTCGACCGGTATCGCGCGACGCGCTTTCCTGGTCTGCCTTCACTCGACGAGTTCGAGGCGTCCAACATCGGCGTGTACGCCAATCCGGTGACGCAGCCGGCCGTGGCGTTTGCCGACTTTCGCGCCGACCCGGAAGCGCATCCGCTCGATACGCCTTCGGGCAAAATCGAGATTTTCTCCCAGCGGTTGCACGACATGAACAACCCCAAGATTCCGGCCGTGCCCAAATACCTCCAAGAGTGGGAAAGCCCGTTTGGGCCGGAGGCGGCCCAGTATCCGCTGCAAGCCATTGGACATCACACGCTGCGCCGCGTCCACTCGACGCACGAAAACAATGACTGGCTGGAAGAAGCGTTCCCGCAGCGGGTGTTCATCAACGCGCTGGACGCGCAGGCGCGCGGCATCCGGGATGGAGACAAAGTCAAAGTCTACAATGACCGCGGCGCGACGATCGCGCCTTGCCGGGTGACGAACCGCATCTTGCCGGGTGTGGTGGACCTCCCTCAGGGCGCGTGGTGGACGCCCGACGAAAACGGCATTGACCGGCGCGGCTCGGTCAACGTGCTGACCTCGGAACGCTGGACGCCGCTCGCCTTTGGCACGGCGCAGCACACCATCATGGTTCAGGTAGAGAAGACGAAGGACGAATGACGAACGACGAATTCGTCCTCCGTCTTTTGTCCTTCGTCAGATGGTATTCGAGTTGAGTTGGGCATGACGAGACAATACGCTTTCTATTTCGATTCATCGGCCTGTTCCGGCTGCAAGGCGTGCCAGGCAGCGTGCAAGGACAAGCACAACCTGCCAGTGGGCCTGTTGTGGCGGCGCGTGTATGAAGTGGCCGGCGGCGCTTGGACGCGGCGCGGCGAGGCGTGGGTCTCGACGGTGTTCGCCTACAACGTCTCGCTGGCCTGCAACCACTGTGAGCGCCCGATCTGCGTCGAGGTCTGTCCGGCGCGCGCCTATACCAAGCGAGCGGATGGAATCGTGGTGCTGGACGAGGAAAAGTGCATCGGCTGCCGGTATTGCAGTTGGGCTTGTCCCTACGGCGCGCCGCAATACGACGAGCAGGCCGGTCACATGACCAAGTGCGACTTGTGCGCCGATAGTCTCGACGCGGGCCTGCCCCCAGCGTGCGTGGCGGCCTGCCCGTTGCGCGCGCTCGATTTCGGGGAACGAGCTGAGTTGGAGGCGCGATACGGAACTGTCCACGTCGTCTATCCGCTGCCGGACGCCGAGCTCACGCAACCGGCGCTGGTGATGACGCCACATCAAGACGCCGCCCGCGCCGCGCACGAGCCGGCCTGGATCGGAAACCGAGAGGAGGTGAACGCAGAATGAAGGAGCGTTCGTTGATCGCCTTTACCCTTCTTTCGCAAATGGCCGTAGGCGCGTTTTGGACGCTCGGCGCGGTACACGTTTGGATCGTCTGGCAAGCCCCAGCGGCGATAGCAGACGAGTTGACGACTCACGCCTTGCTGGCGATTGGGCCGGTGATGGCTTGCGCGATGTTGGCTTCGTTCTTTCATTTGGGGACGCCGACCAATGCCTGGCGCGCGTTCACCAATTTGCGCTCGTCCTGGTTGAGCCGAGAGATTTTGTTTGCCGCCTTGTTTGCAGTCGCCAGCATTCTTTTGGCCGGGATGCAATGGCTCGAGCTGGGAACGTTCGCCGCGCGCAGCGTCGTGGCGGGGGTAGCGGCGTTACTGGGACTGGCATTGATTGTGAGCATGTCAAACTCTTACCGGCTGCGCACCGTCCCGGCTTGGGACACGTGGATCACGCCGGTTTCATTCTTGGTGACAGCCTTGCTCTTGGGCGGGCTGGCCGTCAGCGTGGCGCTGGCCGTTGATTCCAACGTCGCATCTGAACTGGCGCGTTCTGCGCTGCGCGGGATTGCTCTGGCCGTCGCTGTGGGAGGCGGCGTAGAGGTCCTCGTCATCGTGTTGTGGCTGATCCGCCTTGCGTCCGGCGCGCAGGCCGCCAAGAGCGCATTTGCCAGGATCACTCAGAAGCAGGGCCTGATCTTGACGGTGCGCCAGGGACTCTTGGTTGCGGGCATTGGCGTTGCCAGCCTGGCTGTCTCTCCCGTGCGGGAAACACAAGCGGGCATCGTCATTCTAGCTTTTGCCCTCGTGTCGATTTCTGAAATGCTGGGCCGCGTGCTGTTCTACGAGGCACGTGTGCGGCAGGGTGTGTAGCTTTTTCACCGCCACCCCCGAGTGAGCAGGAGGGCAAGCGACGCAAAGAACGAATTTCTGTTTCTTTGCGGTTTTGGCGTCTTGTTCTTTCAGACGAGGAGATTCCATGCATCCTGATTTCAAAGCCAGGCTGCTCAATCGAGAGCGATTGATCGGCCCGTTTCTCACGTTGCCCTCACCCGAGGTGGCCGAAATCTGCGCCGATGCCGGTTTCGATTGGCTGGTGATTGACATGGAGCACGGCGCGCACGACATTCTCAGCGTGCAGAGGATCGCGCAAGCCGTGGGCGAGCGATGCCCGTGCGTCGTCCGCGTCCCGGCCAATGACGAGGTCTGGATCAAAAAGGCGCTAGACGTGGGCGTGGCGGGCCTGCTCGTCCCGCACGTCAACACGGCGGACGAGGCTGCCTATGCCGTTCACCAGGCCAAGTATCCGCCGGATGGCGTTCGGAGCGTCGGCCTCGCGCGGGCGCACCGATACGGCGCGCGCTTCCAAGAGTATCTCGACCATGCGAACGAGAACACGGCGGTGATCGTTCAGGTCGAACACGTTGACTCTGTTCGCAATCTTGAAAGGATACTCGATGCGCAAGGCATTGATGCCGTGTTCGTCGGGCCGTACGACCTTTCGGCCAGCATGAACAAGACGGGCCAGGTTTCGGATCCAGAGGTGCAGAACGCGATTGAACACATCCAACGAGCCTGCGCGTCGAGAAACATTCCGGCTGGCATCTTTGCGGGAGATGTGGCGACCGCGAAAAAGGCTCTGGAAGATGGCTATACTCTGATTGGCATGGGCACGGACGTTTCCATGTTCGCCAACATCGCCAGCCAGATTGCGCAATCCCTACGGTAACCTAAAGAGGCCCGACTACTTTTCAGACAGCCTCTCAGAATTGGACTGACCTGTGAGCGATTTCGATTCCAACCTGGACAGACTCTGCCCCGGTGTGACGGTCGTCGTCGGCGTGCCGCTGGATGAGAATTCGTCATTCATGCGCGGGGCCGCGCTGGCGCCGCCGCGCATTCGCGAGGCGCTGCACTCTGGCTCTACGAATCTTTGCGCCGAGAACGGTGTTGACTTGGCAGGCTCAAACTGGCAAGACTTGGGCGACATGGCGCTGCCTGCCGGGCCGGATGCGTTCACGCAGATCGAGCGCGAGTTTACCCAGTTGCTTGACCGAGATGCGCGTGTGCTGACGCTCGGTGGCGATCATTCCATTACCTATCCGATCATTCGAGCGTACGCCCGCAAGTATTCGGGGCTGACGATTTTGCAGCTCGACGCGCACCCAGACCTTTACGATGAGCTGGATGGCAATCGCTACTCGCACGCGTGCCCGTTCGCGCGCATCATGGAGGAAGGACTGGCCACCCAATTGGTGCAGGTTGGCATCCGAACGATGAATCCACATCAGCGCCAACAAGCCGAGCGTTTCAGCGTCCGCGTCGTCGAGATGCGCGACTGGCAACCTGGCATCGTGTTCGAGTTCGATGGCCCGGTGTACCTGTCGCTGGACGTGGACGTTCTTGATCCGGCTTTTGCGCCCGGCGTTTCTCATCACGAGCCTGGAGGCTTGAGCACCCGCGACGTTTTGAACCTTGTTCAGAACACGCAGGCCGAGATCGTCGGCGCGGATATTGTCGAATTCAACCCGGCGCGCGACTCCAGCGGCATCACGGCGATGGCCGCCGCCAAGTTGTTCAAAGAAATCGTCGCGCGGATGCTGCGCTAAAGAATCGCGGCGGACGCGCGGCCCAATCCGAATCACGAGGGAGGCCGCATGTCATCCATCGCCATCATCACCGATACCGATTGAGGTCAGCGCCACGTATGCCGCCGCCGTCTCTGAATGGCCCCAGCGATGTCAAAGCAAAACGTGGAGCATAAAGGCGACGCTCCACGTTCTGTACTCCACGGCTCACTCGTAAGAGCAGCAGTAATCTGTCACGCCCTCAATGCACAGCTTGAATGACGAGTTGGCGGGCACGGCAAAGCTTTCGCCCACGCGGAAGGTTTGCCACGTCTCGCTGCTGGGCAGGAGCACCTTCATCTCGCCGCCCAACACCTCCATCACTTCCTTCGCCCCGGTATTGAACTCGTAATCGCCGGGGAGCATGATGCCCAATGTCTTGCGCGAGCCGTCGGAAAAGAGGATGGCGCGGCTGGTTACCTTGCCGTCAAAATAGACATTGGCCTTTTTGACCACGGCCACATTTTCAAAACGATCGTTTGCCATGAGGATGCTCCTTTGAATTTGTTTTGCGGCTCACCCGGAATGGCCAAGTGGACGGCCTTGGCAAGGTTCCGATCAGAAAGACTGATGTTCCGTTCGGGCAATGATCTCGTCTTGGAGCGCCAGGCTGAGGTCGCAAAAATAGTCACTATAGCCCGCCACACGCACGATGAGGTCCCGATAATTCTCCGGGTTCTTTTGCGCCGCGCACAACGTGGCCGCGTCCACGACGTTGAACTGGATGTGATGGCCGTCTAGCTTGAAATAGCTTCGGATCAGTTGAACCAGCTTGTCCAGCCCCTCGTCGTACTTGAGCAACTGTGGAGTGAATTTTTGATTGAGCAGCGTGCCACCCGTGCGAGCGTGATCCATCTTGGCGACCGATTTGATGACCGCCGTCGGGCCGTGGCGGTCTGCGCCCTGCACGGGTGAAATGCCTTCGGAAAGAGGTAGTCCCGCCCTGCGCCCGTCAGGCGTAGCGCCGATCACCGAGCCAAAGTATACGTGAACCGTGGTTGGCAGCAGGTTGATGCGATAGGCGCCGCCTTTGGTATTCGGTCTCCCGTCTATCGCGTTGAAATAGGCGTTGAACAGGTCAACCATCACGCTATCGGCATAGTCGTCGTCGTTGCCGTAGCGGGGCGTCTTGTTCAGCAACATTTGGCGCACGCGCTCGTGGCCGTTAAAGTCCGCGTCGAGCACAGCCAGCAGATCGTTCATCGTCAACGTCTTTTGATCAAAGACGTGATACTTGATGGCCGTCATGGCGTCGGTGATCGTGCCCAATCCCACGCCCTGAATGTACGACGTATTGTAGCGCGCGCCGCCGTCGTGATAGTCGCAGCCCGTGGCGATGCAGTCGTCAATCAGCAGCGAAAGGAACGGCGAGGGCATGTACGTGGCGTAAAGTCTTTCGATGACATTGTTGCCACGCACCTTGATGTCTATAAAGTGCCGCAGTTGTTTTTTGTAAGCCGCAAAGAATTCCTCAAAAGATTGAAACTGCGCCGGGTCGCCCGTCGCCGGCCCGATCTGGCGGCCTGTCCGGGGATCAACGCCGTTGCGCAGAGTCAGCTCTAGTATCTTGGGCATGTTGAAATAGCCCGTCAGGTTATAGTTCTCTTTGCCGAACGCGCCGACCTCCACGCAGCCGGACGAACCGCCGTTGCGCGCATCGGCCACGGACTTGCCCATCCGCACGAGTTCTTGCACGATCAAGTCGGTGTTGAACACCGAAGGCTGCCCGAATCCGGTGCGGATGATCTTGCCCGCCCGTTTGACGAATCGGTCGGGGTTCTTTTTGCTCACCTGAACCGAAGAGCTGGGCTGCAAGAGCCGCATTTCCTCGATCACATCCAGCAGCAAGTACGTGACTTCGTTGACGCCATCGGAGCCGTCCTCGTTGACGCCGCCCAGGTTGATCTGGGCAAAGTCGGTGTACGTGCCGCTTTCCGCTGCGGTGACGCCCACCTTGGGCGGCGCAGGCTGGTTGTTGAATTTGATCCAAAAGCACTGCGCGAGTTCTTGCGCCTGGTCGCGGGTAAGCGTGCCATCTTCCAGTCCCTTTTTGTAGAACGGGTACAGGTGATGGTCGAGGTGGCCGGGGCAAAATGCGTCCCAGGTGTTCAGTTCGGTCGTCACGCCCAGGTGGACGAACCAGTAATACTGCAACGCCTCCCGGAAATCGCGCGGGGCGTGCGCGGGGACGCGCGAGCAGACCTCGGCGATGCGCTCCAGTTCGGCGCGGCGTTGCGGGTCGGTTTCGTGTTGCGCCAACTCGCGCGCTTTTTCGGCGTGACGTTGCGCCAAGCGGATCAGCGCGTCGGCGCAAATGGACATCGCCTGCAGCTCTTGCTCTTTGGCGTACGCTTGCGGGTCATTGATGTAATCCAGCTTTTGCAGGCTGCGCTGAATGTCCGCCTTGAAATCCAGCATGCCCTTGCGGTAAATCTTGTCGTCCAATACGGTGTGGCCCGGCGCGCGCTGCTCCATGAACTCGGTAAAGATGCCGGCCTCGTAGGCGGCTTGCCATTCTTGCGTCATTTCTTGAAAGAGCAGGTCGCGCATGGACTTTTCTTTCCAAAACGGAATGATCTTGTCCTGGTAGACCTGCCGCGCCTGCGGGCTGACGGCGAAGGGAATCTTTTCTCGCGAGTCGAGCATGTCCAGGTCTTGCAGGCTGTGGCAGCACAGTTCGGGATACGTGGGTGTGGCTTTGGGAGTGGGGCCTTTTTCCCCGACGATCAATTCGCCGGGGCCGAAGGTGATGGTTTTGTGTTCCATCAAATACTGAAAGGCCAGGGCGCGGCGCATGGGCGCAGACATCAGGCCCGTGTTTTGCTGATAGAATTCCGTCACCAGTTCCGCGCGCTCGGTCGAAATGGTCGGCTTGGCGGCCAGGCTCTCTGTTCTCAACTGGGCGACTCGTTCACTCATGGACATGGCTAACCTCCTACTTTGACAGTCAATCCAAAGCTCTGCAAAACGGCTGTTATCTCGGTCATTTTTTCGTCTGAGGGGGACTGTGTTTGGGGCAGGGCGTAGGTCTTGTTCAACCGCGCGTATTTATCAGCGCCGGCTTTGTGATAGGGCAAAATGCTGACGGAAGGCACGCGGGGAAGCGACGCCACAAACTCGCCCAGTCTCGAAATGTTTTCGTCGTCGTCATTCACCCCTGGAATGATGGGCGCGCGCACCGTGATGGCGCTGCCTTGCGACGCAAGCGCCCGCAGGTTAGACAGGATTAACTCGTTGGACACGCCCGTAAACCGGCGGTGCTTTTCGTCATCCATTAATTTGAGATCGTACAGGAACAGGTCTACGTCTTGGCTGACGCTCTGCAAGGTCTTCCAGGCCGCCAGGCCGCTGGTATCCACAACGGTGCGAATTTCCTTTTCCTTGCAGGACTGGAGAAGCGCACGCAAAAAATCCGGCTGCATCAGAGGCTCGCCGCCGGAAAAAGTGACGCCACCCCCGGACTCGTCGTAAAAGACAATGTCTTTTTCGACTTCGGCCATCACTTCTGCGACGGTCACTCGACGTCCGACGATCTCACGCGCTTCGGCCTGGCAGACTTGCGCGCAATCTCCGCACACCACGCATCGTGCAGCGTCGGTGATGATCGAGTCGCCGGAGAGCGAGATCGCGCCATGAGTGCAGGCTTCCACGCAGGCCCCGCACCGGATGCACCGGCGTTCCCAAAACCATCTCTCCCGTTCGAGGGCCTGGCTTTCAGGATTGTGGCACCATTGGCAACTCAGCGGGCAGCCTTTGAAGAAGATCGTGGTACGAATACCTGGGCCGTCGTGAATCGAGAATTTCTCAATATCGAAAATTACGCCCGTGTTCGAAAGCGACATGTCTCCACTGGCCATTAAAACGCAAGATGTTCGCGCGCTAATCCGATTCTACCACACTTTTGCGGATGGTCGCCCAACAGGAATTGTATGGGGTGACGGGCTTTACTTTCAATGGGGCACGATAGGCACATACCCCAGTTTGCGAAAGGCTTCTGCGATGACTTGTGCTCCCGCTTCGCTGGGGTGTTCTCCATCGGGCTGAATGTAACCCTTGTCTTTGGGATCCTCGTTGTGGTTGGGGCCGTTGAATGCCGCGTACACCTCGGCCACGGGGATGTTTTTCTCCGCAGCGACCTGGTGAATGGTTACACTCACGGCTTCCCAACAACGCTTGTACTCTTCGTACTTGCTTGACTTTTTCCATTCGCCGTAGATGGCATTGTAAAAGTCATAGGTGCGAATGAGAGTAGGCTTGCCCTTGCGGAGTGCAGAGATCTCTTTGATGATCGCGTCGAGGTCGGCCTTGTAACCTGCGAGCGCCTTGGGTGAGCAATCGTACTTGTCTCCCTCGCCGACAATCGCCCAGCCGATGTGGTCAGTTGGGTTGGCGATGAAGGTGATGACCTCGGCGTCCTTGATGGCTTTCCGGTACACGTCAAAGGTGCGCAGATCGTCCAGCAGTTGCCTGGTGGTCAGCCCACCCCGCCATAGGTCGTTCAACGTGACCTTGACGCCCAGGTCGGCCTCGATAGCGGCAGCATAGTATTGCCCAAAGCCCCATGCGGTGGAATCGCCCAGCACCACCAGATCCCATTCCTTCGCTTCGATTTTGGTCTGCGGCGCGCCACACGCGACCGCGAGCAGCAAGGCCAATATCAGGCCCATCATTTGAAGTGGCAATGCCTTGGGCTTCATTGTGTCCTCCTCAGTGTAACTGTTTGACTTGGGTGTGACCCGCTCCGCGTCTGGTTGCGGCGCAGGGGACAACCCTCGTGGTTGCCTGTTCGGGGCAGGCGCGAAACCTGCCCTTACAAGATGGTGTGCGAGGCGTCATTCGACCGCGACGGCGTGACGTGAAGAGGCCAGCGCCGTTCCGGCGCGCGAAAATGAGACGACCGTCAAAGCAAGACAGTCGCCGTGGAGCACGGCGGCGCAGCCGGCAAGCGCGTTCGGTGAGGTGCGCCTCGCGTCGGATTATGGCGTCGGCGGGGGCAGGTTCTCAATGACGTTGGAAAATACGTTCCCAACCGATGGCCCGAGCAGCGTCAGGATGGCGATGACACAGCAGATTGCCAGGACACACACGATCAGCAGAACCGCGATGATGATGAGGATGGTCGGCAGTTTGCTTTTCACGGGTGGTGAATCCGGTTGAGGGGTTTGCATGGCAGTGTCTCCTTTGTTTTGTTCAGGTCGAATCATGTAGCAGTTTTCTTCGCCTTGCAGCTTGTGGGTGTGGAGGAACGGGAAAACCAGGTTGGTGGTTTGCACAGCGTCCGTATCTAGCTTACAACTTTTTCCGGGCTTTGTCAAAGTACGAATTTCACCCGTGCGAAGGGTTTCACCGAAAACCTTCGCAAGCGTAAGCCGGGGGTTGGCATGGATCGCGTCAAAAGTCGTGGCGTGGCGCAGATGGGCGCGCCGCGCCCAGGCGGCATTTCCTCAGAGACGCAAAAACGAGTAGAATTAAGGCCGAGTCTGATTCGTAGGAGGGCGTCCCCACGCCCGTTGTCTGTCATCGGAGGAAACCCATGCAAAGGGCCATCACCCACAACACGCTCTTTTACGGCGACAACCTCGCCATCTTGCGCGAGTACATCCCCGACGAGAGCGTTGATCTGATCTATCTCGACCCGCCGTTCAATTCGAACCGCTCGTACAACGTGCTGTTCAAGGAGGAAAGCGGCAGCGAGGCCGAATCGCAAATTACGGCGTTTGACGACACCTGGCATTGGGGGGAGATGGCGGACAAGACGTACCGCGAGCTGGTGACGCAATCGCCGCAGCGCGTGGGGCAAATGATCGGGGCGCTGCGAGAATTCATCGGCGCGAACCAGATGATGGCTTACCTGGTGATGATGGCCGCGCGGCTCGTGGAACTGCACCGCGTCCTCAAGCCGACGGGCAGCCTGTACCTGCACTGCGACACTACGGCCAGCCACTATCTGAAAGTGATGATGGATGCGATGTTTGATCCCAAGAACTGTCGCAATGAGATCATATGGCAGCGCACCATTGCCAAAACACTCACTAGCCGCCAACTGCCGAACAATCACGACGTGATCCTCTGTTACCAAAAGAGCGAGGGCGCCACCTGGAATGCTGACACAATGTTCCAGCCCTATGATGAATCTAATCTTGACGAAAAAACGGCCAGCAAATACTGTCACAGGGACCCAAATGGCCGTATCTACCGCCTTGACAATCTCATCAATCCTAATCCTGACCGCCCCAATCTGACTTACGAGTTCTTGGGCGTGACAAAAGTATGGCGCTGGACAAGAGAGCGAATGGAGGCCGCACACAAAGCGGGGCTTATCGTACAGACAAAGCCTGGGACAGTCCCACAGTTGAAACGCTATCTCGATGAGCAACGTGGGCGGCCACTCGGCGATATCTGGACTGACATTCCACCTATCAACTCACAAGCACAGGAGCGCCTCGGCTATCCCACGCAAAAACCTGTCGCATTGCTAGAGCGCATCATCAACGCCAGCAGCAACCCCGGCGACGTTGTGCTCGACCCGTTTTGCGGCTGCGGCACGGCCATCGTCGCCGCGCAAAAGTTGGGCCGCCGCTGGGTGGGTATTGACGTCACGCACCTTTCCATCGCGCTGCAAAAGTACCGGCTCAAAGACATGTTCCAGTTGGAAGCCAAGAAAGATTACGTCGTCGTGGGCGAGCCGGAAGATTTTTCCTCCGCCCAACAGTTGGCGGAAGACGACCGCTACCAATTTCAGTGGTGGGCGCTCTCGCTCGTCAAAGCGCGGCCTGTCGGCTCGCCCTCTCCCTCGCAGGGGGAGGGCCGGGGAGGGGGCAAGAAAGGCAAAGACGAAGGCATTGACGGCGTCATCACCTTCATTGACGACGCGACGGATAAACCCAAGCGCGCGCTGGTGCAGGTCAAGAGCGGGCACGTCAAGGCGGGCGACCTCCGCGACCTGCGCGGAACCCTTGAGCGCGAAAACGCCGCGTTGGGCGTGTTCGTCACGCTGCACGCGCCGTCGGCGGCGATGAAGAAGGAAGCCGTCGCCGCAGGTTTTTATCATTCGCCGGGCTGGAACCAAGACTATGCCCGTCTCCAGATTTTGACGGTGAGTGATCTGCTCGCCGGAGAGCATGTCCAGATGCCGCCCACCGGCGTCACGTTCAAGCAAGCGCAAAAGGTCGAGTCCAAGCCGGAAGCGGAGCAGCAAGAGTTGGAATTGAGATAAACTGAAACGCGCCCAGTCAAAACCGAGTTGACCGATCTTGCGCTCAACAGTATAATTTCAACGTCGTTAGCCTGCGCTGGGTCATTGCGATCAACCATTGTGCCACGAGTGGCGGCAGTGTGAAGCAAGAGGCCAGAAGGCAAGGGTAATTCAACGATGTTGTCATTTTGCACGAGCCGGAACAGCCGCCTGAAACGTCTGCTCTGGACTTTAACCACATCAAGCAAAAAAGGAGCCGCCCAATGTCTCGATCACGCATCCTCTTGATAGCACTTGTCGCATTGACCGTCGCCGGCCTGGCTTGTTCCGCCAGCCAGAACACGCCAACGCCTACACCGACCGCGACGCCCACGGTGATGCCCACGACCACCCCAACGCCCACGGCGACCCCAACGCCCACGGCGACCCCAACGCCAACTCCTAAACCATTGGCTCCACCGACGGCCAAAGAATTCCGAATTACCACCAACAGCGGGATTCAACACCACCCGGCCGTCTCCAGTGACTATGTGGTGTGGGCCGATCACCGAAACGGCAACGTGGACGTTTACGCATACCACCTCACTACCCAGAAGGAGACTCGTGTCACTCTGGATAAAGAAGACGACCAATTTCCACTCGTCGCTGGCGATCTCGTGGTTTGGCTGCGTAAGAATAACTTTTACAGCTACCACCTGGACTCGCCAGGCGCTAAGGAAATCCCGGTGACCTCTTATGATTCGGTAACGGCAAATTGCCCCGCGATGTGTGGCCTCACTATTCGCTCGGGGAGTTTTTTGATAACCTACGGCGCGCATCTCTACCATGCTCTTTCAGACCGGATGCTGGTCTGGTCTGATAAACAGAAAGAGATCAGCGACCTCTGGGCTTTCGACCTGAAACAGGATGCTCGGACTCGCCTCACCAACGACACGGCCTCGCAGTCATGGCCTGCCACCGCTGGCAACTTGATCGTTTGGGTAGACGGGAGTAGAGATGGGGGGAACATCTATGCCGACGATCTGGATACTCAGAAAGAGTTCCCCATCGTCACCGCGCCCCTGACCCAGACCATGCCAAGCACCGATGGCAAGCTTGTGGTCTGGATTGACAACCGCGATGGCAACGATAGCATCTACGGCTACGACCTCAAAACTCGGACTGAATTTCCTATTGTCACCAGCCGGGGCCACCGCGCTACGCCGGTCGTGTGGGGCGACTATGTCATTTGGGCAGAAGAGTCCCGTGAGGATTGGGACATCCTCGGTTACGACTTACTTGTTCACAAAGAATTCCAAATTGTCACCAAGGATGGTTGGCAAGGGGAACCACGTATCTGGGACAATACCGTGGTATGGACAGACAGGCGGGACAAGGACAATCAGGATATCTACGGCGCTGTTCTGGAACGATGATGGCTGACTCTGCGCAGCCTTGTCCTCTGCAGGTTTCCCCCTGCAGGAGGCCTCTAATCGAGAAAGAATCAGTAGATCAAAGTTGAGTCATTTTGCACCCGCTCCAGCGATTGCCCCAGCGACTTCAGCAGCGGGCACTCGAATCGCGCTCAAAGGTTTCAATCGCCTGTCGCAGCCGGACGGCGGCTGATGCTTACGTTCGGTTGCTGATCCATATTGGCATTCTTGGCAAACTGGAATGGAAAAGACATGTTCGATGACCTGCGAAAAGATGCCACGGAGCAACGCGAGAAGAAGTTAGTGTCCCATCGTGTCTCTAGATCGAAAAAACCTCGAACCGCAAATCCATCCGCACTTGCCTGGCGCCGTGCCCGGCAGATCACACAACTCATTGCGCTTCTGGTTTTCCTGGCGCTGCTCATTCTCACGCGCGGCGGGCAGTTCCCGTCTGTGCCGCCGAGTTTGTTTTTCCGTCTCGACCCGCTGGCGATGCTGGCCTCGGTCATCGCGGGGCGGCGATGGGTGGATGGGTTACCGTTGGCGCTCGTCACGCTGGCGCTGACGCTCGTCGCGGGCCGCGTGTGGTGCGGCTGGCTCTGCCCGCTGGGGACAACGCTCGATTTGATTCGCCCGCGCACGCGCCCCCACCCCCCGACCCCCTCCCCCGTCCCTTCGGGACAGGAGAGGGGGAGCCAGTGGCGCATGGTCAAGTATGTCGTGCTGATCGCCAGCTTGGGCGCAGCATTGGCGGGCAACCTCACGCTGCTGGCGTTCGACCCCATCAGCATCTTGACGCGCGCGCTGGCGTCGTTCCTCTTGCCGGGACTGAATCAAGCGGCGATGAGCCTGGAGCGCGTGCTGTACAACCTCCCGCCGCTGCAGGGCGCGCTCGATTGGTTCGAAGTCTCTGTGCGCACGTCGCTCTTTCCGGCGGATGTGTGGCGCTGGTGGAATCTTGTGCCGGGGCTATTGTTCGTTAGCATCATCGCGCTGAATTGGGCCGCCGAGCGGTTCTGGTGCCGGTATCTCTGCCCGCTGGGTGGGCTGCTGGGCCTGGTGAGCCGCGTGGCGATCTTGCGGCGGGTCGTGGGCGAGGACGCATGCCGTCAGTGCCAACGCTGCGCGCGCGCCTGTCCCACCGGGACGATTGACGTAGAGAGTTTTAAGAGTGACCCGGCTGAATGTACCGTCTGCCTGAATTGCCTGCCGGAATGTCCCACTCCGGGCGGGCAGACCTTTGCGCCATTGTGGAAGCTCGCGCCCGCGCAAGAATACGATCCGAGTCGCCGCCAAATACTGGCTGCACTGGGCGCGGGATGGGTCGCCGCCGTGGCGTACCCGTTTGCGCCAATGCCGTTGCGCCGCAATCCTCGCCTCATCCGCCCGCCCGGTGCGCAGGGCGAAGTGTTCCTTGCGCAATGTATCCGCTGCGGCGAATGTTTAAAAGTCTGCCCGACTTCCGGTTTGCAGCCGGCGCTGTGGGAATCCGGGCTGGATGGCGTGTGGACGCCGACGCTCGTCTCGCGCTTGGGCTATTGCGATTATTCGTGCCACGCTTGCGGCCAGGTCTGCCCCACCGGCGCGATTCCGAATCTTTCACTGGAAGAAAAGCGCAAGCAGGTCCTCGGCAAAGCCGAGATCAACCGAGATCGCTGCTTGCCGTGGGCCAAGAACACGCCGTGCATCGTGTGCGAAGAGATGTGCCCGCTCGCACCCAAGGCTGTCGAGTTGGACACGTTCTATGTGACCGATGACGCCGGACAATCCATGGCGATTCAGCGCCCGCACGTCATCCAGGCTCGCTGCATCGGCTGCGGCATCTGCGAGTTCAAGTGCCCGGTTGAGGGCGAGGCGGCGATCCGCGTCGGGCGTGAAGCGTAGGGCGTGGTGCGTACTGGTTCACTCCACGCTCCACGCTTTACACTCCACAGATTTCGTATCCTCTCGAAGGGTGTGGGGATTTGAACCTTGCGAAGGTTTCCGCCCATTAGGCAGCGAACTCGGACTAAACCTTCGCAAGGTTGTTCCACAGATTCCCGCTTGACCTTCTTGGCCGCGTAGGCTAAAATCTCTGATATAGAGAAAGGGGGCGCAGACCATGAAACTCATCATCGCCATGGTTCAAGACGAAGATTCCGAAGCGACCACGCAGGCGTTGACCGAGCACGGGTACCGCGTCACGCGGCTGGCGACGACCGGGGGCTTTTTGCGCCGGGGAAACACCACGCTGCTCATCGGCATCGAGGATACGCAGGTGGACGATGTGATGGGCGTGCTGCGCCAGACGTGCCGCCGCCGCACCGCGTTCACCACGCTCGTGAGCGAGACGCCGATGATGCTGCCAGCGTCCGTCGTCGAAGTCGAGGTCGGTGGCGCGACGGTGTTTGTGCTCGACATGGAACGCTTCGAGCAGGTGTAAGGCGGTCACATCCGCGCGAGCCGCCCAACGTGATGCGTCACATCGTTTGACGCTTGACGTTTTGCGTCCCAGCAGGACAAATGATCGCAGAATTACCTGGCCCTCAACGCGGCGATAAGGTACTGCTCATCTACCCCGATCAGACTCCCGAAATGGTCGAGTTGATTCACCTTGTATTTAGATAGCTTGGCGTTTCCCAAGTTCGTCCGTCGGCGGTCGGCGGTCAACCCATAGACGGAGTGAGATATGAAACGAATGTTATCCGGCAACGAAGCCATCGCCCTCGGCGCGTTCGAGGGCGGTGTGCGGTACGCGGCGGCTTATCCCGGCACGCCGTCCACTGAAATCTTGGAGAACCTCGCCACGTACAAGGGCGTGGTATCCGAGTGGGCCTCCAACGAAAAAGTCGCGTTCGATAGCGCCTTGGGCGCGGCATTCGCCGGGGCGCGGGCGCTGGCGGCGATGAAGCACGTGGGCGTGAACGTGGCCGCCGACCCACTGATGAGCGCGTCGTACACGGGCGTGCGCGCGGGCCTGGTGCTCGTCAGCGCCGACGATCCCGGCACGTTCTCGTCGCAAAACGAGCAGGATAATCGCCAGTACGCGCGCTTTGGCAAGATTCCGTGCCTCGAGCCTTCCGATAGCCAGGAAGCCAAAGACTGGACGGCGCTGGGCTTTGAAATCTCGGAGCAATTCGACACGGTCGTGATGCTGCGCTCGACGACGCGGCTGAGTCACGGCAAGTCTGCCGTCGAAGTGGACGTGCCCAAGGAGCGCGGCGCGCTGACGCCCTTGCCCAAGTTCGAGCGCCAGCCGACCAAGTACGTCATCATCCCGGCGCGCGCCAAGCTGCGCCATCCTATCGTCGAAGAGCGCGTCCAGAAACTCGTAGCGTATGCCGAAACGACGCCGCTCAACCGCATCGAATGGGGCGACAGGAAAATCGGCGTGGTCACGGGCGGCGTGGCGTACCAGTACGCCCGCGAAGTCTTTGAGGGCTATAGCATCTTGAAGCTCGGCCTCAGTCACCCGATCCCCGAAAAAATGATCCGTGATTTTGCCGCGCAAGTTGAGACGCTCGTCATCGTCGAAGAGCTCGATCCATTTTGGGAAGAGCAGATTCGGGCGATGGGGTTGAAGTGCTACGGCAAAGACGTCTTTCCGATGACGGGCGAGTACACGTTAAAAGTTGTGCGCGATGCGGCGATTAAGGCAGGCTTGCCGGTCAAGCAGGTGGAGAGCGCTCAATCCGCTCCGCTCGCGCTCAAGGTTCCGCCACGCCCACCCGCGTTGTGCCCCGGCTGCTCGCATCGCGGCCCGTTCTATTCGCTCGCCAAGGCCAAGGTGCTGGTGGCGGGCGACATTGGCTGTTACAGCATCGGCACGTTGCCGCCGTTCAACGCGATGGACATCATCATCTCGATGGGCTCGTCCATCGGCTTGGCGCACGGCGCGGCGCAAGCCGGGCTGCAAGAAAAGATGGTCGCCGTCATCGGCGATAGCACGTTCTTTCACGCCGGCATCCCGGCGCTTGCCAACGTGATTTACAACAACAGCCCCACGACGACGATCATTTTGGATAACGGCACGACGGGCATGACGGGCCAGCAAGGCAACCCCGGCTCCGGCCAGACGTTGCAGGGCACGCCAGGCCGCCGCGTGCCGATTGAGCCGGTCGTCCGCGCGATGGGCATCGAAGCGGTGTGGCACGTCTCCGCGCTCGACGAGCCGGCGGTGGACAAGGCGATCAAGGAGGCGCTCGCCGTCAAGGACAAACCGTCCGTCGTCATCGTGGAAGGCACGTGCGTGTTCCTGGAAGAATTTCAAAAGCGCCAGGTCGTCTCGGTTGACCTGGAAGTGTGCAACGGTTGTTCGCTCTGCTTCCGCGTGGGCTGCCCGGCGATTTTGAAATCGGATGAGCACGACGCCAAAACGAATCGTCCCAAAGCCGCGATTGACGCGCTGCTGTGCGTGGGCTGCGACGTGTGCTTGCAGGTCTGCCCGCGCGATGCGATCTTTCGAAAGGATGAAGGATGAGGGATGAAGGATGAAAAAGGGAAAGCGTATATTCCACTTTCTGTTTTTCATCCTTTCGCCTTCATCCTTTATCCTTTACAGAGAGGTGATGCGATGATCGAGAA
The DNA here is from genome assembly GCA_041300525.1 of Anaerolineae bacterium. Taxonomy (GTDB): domain Bacteria; phylum Chloroflexota; class Anaerolineae; order Fen-1058; family Fen-1058; genus JBGLNJ01. The sequence continues at coordinate 680,784 of JBGLNJ010000001.1, forward strand.
AATGGACATGCTCTTTGTGGGTGTGGGTGGTCAGGGAATTCTGACGGCCAGCGATATTGTGGCCGAAGTCGGATTGGCCGTGGGCTATGACGCAAAGAAATCCGAAGTGCACGGCTTTTCGCAACGCGGCGGCGTGGTGGATAGCCACGTGCGCTGGTCAAAACGTGTCGGCGCGTCAACCGCCGAGATCGGCCAGATTGACGTGCTGCTCGCGTTCGAGTTGCTCGAATCCGCGCGCTGGATAGACTGGCTGCGGCCCGGTGGGATCGTCATCGTCAACCGCCAGCAAATCGTGCCCATGTCGGTGAGCATCGGCGATTGGACGTATCCTTCCGAAGAGGACATCCTGGCCGCCGTCCGGTCGCGCACCGACAAGGTGGTGGTGGTGGATGGGCTGGCGATTGGCGAGCGGCTGGGCAAGGCGCAACTGGCGAACTCGGTTTTGCTGGGCGCGCTCAGCCGCCAGATGGAGATTGACCCGGACGTGTGGACGACCGTGATCCAACGGCGCGTGCCCCCAAAATACGCCGAGCTGAATCGCGCCGCGTTTTGGGAGGGCAGGCTGTAGTTGGAGATTGGAGATTAGAGATTACGGTGCGTCGTAGATTCGATTGACACTTGACGAACGACCAAAGACGAACGACGAAGGGAGCCTCGTCTTTGGTCGTTCGTCTTTCGCCCTTCGTCATTCGTTTGCGGGTGAGGATGCAATGAAACTGCCATTCATGAAACGCGAGCCGGCGACGTTGCGCGAGCGATTGCTGGCGGTGGTCGAGCAGGGGCTCAAGGCTGAGAAGGTTCTGTTCGTTTCGCTGGGCGAGGGGTTCTATGTCCACGTGATGCCGCCCGTGTATGATTTCCTGCAAGACCGCGAATGCTTTGAGCGCGACGCTGCCGAGGCGCGCAAGGCCGTCTTGGGCGACGAGCCGCTCGGACGCTACACACTCATCAATTTCCGCGACGTGCGCGAGGCCAAGTTGCCGTACTCGGACGATTACCAGGAGTGGGCCGGCAAAAACGCCATTAAACTTGCGGGCGAAATGGGGTTGATCTTTTTGGTGCGGGCGGCTCAAGTGCGCCAGATCATCGCGCAAGAGTGCGAGCGGGTGGGGCTGACGTGCGAGCCGCAGGGGGAGTGGGATATGACTATCCCCGGCAGCCCGAAGGCGCACACCCTCTACGTCGGCGATCTGGTGTACGAGGCCATCGGGCGGGCGACGGAGTTGAGCGAGTTGGTGCGGAGGCAGTTGGAGAATTTGTAGCAGCGGCGTGCCCGCGCCGCATACAAAAACGATGTTGGCCCCCCACGTCACGGCAAAGTATGATAGAATAAAAGCGTGGAGGTTGCTATGTTTGCGCAGACAAGCGTTATCGAGAAAGGCGGGCACATCACGCCGCCTCAACAGATCCTCGACGCTCTTGGCATCCACGCGTCGCGCGAGACAAAAGTCATTGTCGAGTTGACCGAGGCCGGCGTAGTGATCAGGCCCATGGCATCCGCTCACCCTATCACGGATCGCCTTGCCAGCCTGTCGTTGCCTGTGGCTGACTGGGATCAAATGGAGCGGGAAATTGAGGCGGGGCGTTTAAAGTGCGCGATGCCATTCACGCCGCCACGATGCGAAACCACGGTATCACACGGTTGATCAGCGCCGACAAAGAATTCGATTGCCTGGATTTTGTCACTCGTCTAGATCCTTTGATTTATCCATCCACTAATATCGCGTAAGCAACGGCATTGGGATGCCGTTGCGAAATGCAAACCCGTAGGCGCGGCGTCCCTACTCTAATCTGCTGAAGGTCACGGAATTGGAGGGGTATAGTGTTGCTGCTAACCTTCGTCTTGGCCATACTGGCCTTTTCTGCGGCATTGTTGATATGCATTTTGATGAAGGGAAAGATGTCTCAACCGCGGGGTCTAGCTGCTTTCTCAACATGGTTAACGTTTTTCCTTCTTTATGTATGTAGAGAGCGTGCTGCCCTTAATAGTTACTATGACTATCTCAGCATACAGACTGCTATCAGCGCCCTGATCTTAATATCGGTCATGAGTCTTGGTTGTCTTGTCTGGGCCGAACGGATATTGGCCAAACTTGACCACGGTCGATACAGAGATCCACGGATGCGCATCGTACTAGTTGCCGTTGTTTCCACAATGTGCATCATTGTTGGCTTCTTTCAGTTGCCGCTGTTGAGTTAAGTCATCGTAGATGTAGCGAGGGGACCAGGGTACAAGACTGGAATCATTGAAGGGCTATATCGTGGAGGAGGACGAGTGCAAGGCTCGCTTGGTCTTCTTGTCACTGAGGGTATCTCATACTGGGTTCCTGACAGAAACTGGTTTAGTACACTATCTGTGGGGCAGCCTGTCGAGTTTGCTTATAGCATAGATACTCGCTATGCTTTTGCTTCCGACCATATCGCACTGACGCCGTTGGCCGTCGTACTCACAATTGTCGTGCTGTGCTTCGGGATTCTTATAGGGATTCTGTGCTATTATGCACCTGTTTACCACGGGCAAGAATCTTCAACGAGTCCACCAAGCACACAGTAGCCCTGGCATCCCTACCCTATGCCAGGGCATTACCTGTCCAGCCAATGCGCCGTAATGCGCTCCAGCGTGCCATCGGCCTTGACTTGCGCGAGCGACCGGTCGAGCGCGCGGGCGAGTTCCGGCGCGTTGGCGCGGACGGCGATGACGTAAGGGTTGCTAGTCTGGTGCGGACCGAGGCGCAACGCTGAATGCGCGGCAACGTATTGTCGCGCTGCTGCTGTGTCGGCGAGCGCCGCATCGGCCTGGCCGGACTCGACGGCCTGCATGGCCTCATCGGACGTGTCGCGCTCCAACACGCGCAGCCCCACCGTCCGCCGGGCCAGCCAGCGCGCGCGGTCGTCGCCATCCGAGCCGATCTCGGCGGCGAGTGTGCGCCCTCGCAAATCGCTCACATTCGACCCGGTCGGCACGACCAGCACCAGCCCCGCATCAAAATACGGCGCGGTGTAGAAAAAATCCTGCGTGCGCGCGGCGTCGGGCGTGAGCGCGCTGATGATGGCGTCGTATTGCCCGGTCAGCAACGTGTCGTACAGCCGATCCGCGCCGACCTGCACAAACTCGGCGCGCAATCCCAGGCGCTTTGCCAGCTCGCGCGCCAGGTCTGCATCCAGACCCGTGAACTCGCCGGAGGCCGTCAACCCGTCAAACGGCATGAACCCGGCGTCCATCCCGAACCGCACGACGCCGCTCTCTCGCACTTGCGTCCAGGTCTTGTCCACCGGCTTGGTCACGGCGAACAAAATGCCGGCCGCGATGATGAGCCCTACCATTGCCAGCAACAGCCATCGCCGCGCACGAGTGTTTGGCGACACGCGCCTGGCAATACGCACGCAAAGCGCGCAATGCGCGACATATAACTTGCGGCCTGCGACTTGCGACTTGTCTCTCATCGCGTCGCCCACTCTTGAACTTTCAGGTAGATGGGGCGCGGCTCGAAATCAGTCCCGAGGAATGTGAAGTTATCCTGGTAACTGTGCGCCGGGATCGGATAGCGAAACGCCCACATCGCCACCACCTTGCACCACGGCCAGTGCTCCTCGGCCCATTGATACGCGGCGAGCGTATCTTCAATCCGTTGCGCGGGGCGGATAGCTTGGTTCCATCGCGGGCTGTCGTTCCAGCCGGCTTCGGTCACATACACCGGCTTGGCCGCGTCACCGTTGCGCACCATCACCTCGCGCGCCAGTTCCACCCGGCGAAAGTTGAGCCGGTCGGGCGCGGGTGGCTCTTGTGCAGGCGATTGGAAGCCATAAGAGTGTACGGCCAGCGCATCGAAATAGGGCGCGGCTCCGGCGTCATACATCTTTTGCAGGTACGCCAGGTCGTTCATCCCATTCGGGCTGCCGTCCGGCTCCAATGTGGGCGCCAGCGCTCCGCCCAACACGACGATGTCTGGATCGGCTTGCTTGGCGCGCGGATAAACGACGCGCAGCATCTCGGCATAGCTTGCCGGGTCAACCGGTCGAAAGCCCCATTCGAATGTGAGATTCGGCTCGTTCCAGATGACGATGGTGTGGACGCGGCCCTTGAAATGCCGGACGAACTCGTAGACGAAATCGCCCAACTCGTCATAGTTGTCCTGGTCGAGGTAATTGAGCGAAGTGTCTTGCCCTTTGGGATGCGGACGCGCCCACCACGGGACGAGGCCGATTCGCGCGATGACGGTCAGTCCTTGCGCGCGAGCGTGATCCACCACCAGATCTGCGTGCCCAAATCGAAAATCGCGCTGCTCCGGCTCGTAATACGCCCAGGGAAAAAACTCGACCACCCACGGGCTGCCCATTTCGCGCACCATTTCCAGCGAGCGACGGATTTTCCACGGCTCGACCTCGTCGGTCAAGCGTGTGTGGACGCCGACGATGGGGTGTTGGGTGATTACCGTTTGCGGCGGCGGGATGGGGACAATCGGCTGCGGCAATCGCTCCGTCGCCCATAGGAACACGAGGACGATCAGCAGGCGCAGGACAATATGGCGGCTGGCGAGAAGCGATTTCCAATGGTAGGTCATAAGGCGTGACACGTGTTGCGTGTTGCGTAGGTCAAGTGGCGATACGCGTTGTGCGATCAGCGATAGGCGATTGGCAATTAGCGATGTGCGATGCGCGATACGCGATACGCGATGAGCAGGATGACCAGCCCCACGCCGTCAAAGGCGATGAAGCGCAAACCGGTGGCGCGCAGTACGGCGTGACCGGCGGGCAGCCCGGCCAACATGAGCGACTCGCCCACCAATCCGATGGCCTGCATCGCCAGGACGACGGCGAATGTGACTCGGTTCCGCGCGGGATGCCAGATGGCCGGGACGAACGGCGTCGCCCACATCAGGTACAGGATGCCAAATCCACGCACGACGACCTCGCCCGGCACGCCGGTCAGTTCATAAGCGGCGGCATAGTCGGCGGGGTGAACCAGATACGGAATGGCTGCACTCATGTTGGCAATGAGGACTGCTAACAACGCGGCACGCGCGAACCAAAGGTATGGCGAGTTACCAATCCGAATAGTCGGTGAGGTCAATCGAGTCCCCTGTTTCTGTGTTTTCAGCTTTGATGACGAGTCCCAACGTGGTCGGAACGAATGTGTAGACATACGCTCCCTGGGAAACACCATACCACGGAGGAAGTGTAACTCCGTCCTCCAAAGCCCCTTTCACAATCTTGAGCCAATCTTCATCCAGTTCAATACCCTTTGGAGATCGTCCAGTCTCCATCTCTTGCCTGAAAACTCTTTCGTCAATCGACCGTTTCCATTCTATCAACTGCCGATATTGTTTACCGGCAATCTTGAACACGATCTCATTGGCTGGCTGTGTTTTCTTGAGCCGGAAAATGCGGCGCAGTCTGGCTCGCGATTCTTGAAGCATTTTTGTTAGCATCGTTAGTCATTCGTCCTTCGTCTCTCGTCGTTGGTCACACAAGAAGCGTTCTTCGATCAAATCCACCAGCCCCGCCGCGTCGTCCAACCCGAACTGCGGCACGTCCATCTCAAAAGGCTGATCGGTGGCGAGGGCGACGAGTTCCTCGCGAGCGCAGAGCAGCTCACGCCCTTTTTCCGCGCGGCTGACCTCAATCTTGGGAGCCGGGCCGCGCTTGTAGCCCTCGGTCAGGATGATGTCCACATCGTTGATTGTGGCGACGATCTCGGTCAGCGTCAACTCGCGCTCGATGCGCTGGATGTGCGCAATGCGGTTGGGCGAGGCGATGACGACGTGATCCGATCCGGCCTGCGCGTGCCGCCACGTATCCTTGCCGGGATGGTCTATCTCAAAACTGTGCGCGTCGTGCTTGACCGTCGCCACGCGGTGGCCGCGCGCCTTGAGCTCGCGGATGAGCTTTTCCAGCAGCGTGGTCTTGCCGGTGTCGGACTTGCCGACGATGGAGAGGACGGGAATCATCGTTCTCCTATCAATAGCTTGGCTTTGTTCTTGCATGATAGCCTCAATCTCTGAATCTGGCAACTTGGTCCAATAGGAATCCTTTTTGCCCTCTGACTCCCCCTCTCCTGTCGTTAGACGGGGGAGGGGGCCAGGGGGATGGGGGCGTCACTAGAATTCCACGCACTTTTCATTTTGCCAGATTCTATTACAATTGTGCCAGGCTTTGCCACGCATAGGGCGTAGAATCGAATGATCAAAGAGATTAGTGCGCGTGTCTTGTTATCCTCCGTCAAGCAGCCGGACTCTTGGTTCGGGCTACGGTACAACATGAACTTGTACCGGGGCTGCCAGCATCAGTGCATCTATTGCGATTCTCGCAGTGAGTGTTATCAGATCGAGAATTTCAGCGACATTCTGGTCAAGGTTAATGCCATCGAGTTGCTGCGCAAAGAGTTGGCGCGCAAGCGGGTCAAGGGCGCCATCGGAACCGGCTCGATGAATGATCCGTACATGCCGCTGGAGGCAAAGCTTAACTTGACCGGGCAAGCCCTGCAAGTCATTGCGGAATACGGCTTTCCGGTTCACATTATCACCAAGAGCGATTTGGTGCTCAAGGATTTGGACACTTTGCGCCAGATCAACCAGGTCTATGCGGCTGTCAGTTTCACCATCACGACGGCCGACGACGATCTGAGCAAAAAGTTGGAACCTGGAGCGCCCCTGGTGTCCAGGCGGTTCCAAGCCATGCAAGTATTGGCGGCGCACGGGATTCTGACCGGTGTGACGATGATGCCCGTCCTGCCCTTCATTGAGGATCAAGAGGAGAACATTGCGGCGATTGTGGCACGCGCCCGCGAGTGTGGGGCTGCCTACATTCTGCCGTCGTTCGGCATGAGCTTGCGCGATCGGCAGCGCGCGTATTACTATACCCAGTTGGATAGCCTGTTCCCGGGCTTGCGGCAGAAATATGAGCGGCGTTTTGGAAATCAATATCATTGCGCTACTCCGAACGCGGCGCGGTTGGAGCACGTGTTTCGCGATCTGTGTCAGCAGCATGGAATAGCGACCCGCATCAGGCCGTACATGCCAGAGACCGCCGCGCAGTTACAGTTATTCTGATGCGGGGCGCAAGGCTGGCGACAGTCAAAGAACTGTCTGTCCTCGCCATCGCGGTCGGGAGACTGGAGAGAAAGCTGAGGATCAGATGAAAACAAGCCGTATCCGTGCGCTTCGTGGCGATCCAACCCCCTGGCTGCTGGAAATGGAAAATCCGTCGGTTCGCTACTGGACATTGATTCATCTCCTCGACCGGCCGGCCGATGACTCCGAGGCGCAAGAGACCAGAAGAGCCATCGCCCGGCAGCCGCTCGCGCAAGACTTGTTCGCTCGCCAGCATCCCGACGGCCACTGGGGCGACGACGAGACCAAACCTTACACTGCCGAGGGAACATTGGGCGTATTGGGCATTTTGTACACGCTGGGCGTAGAGCCGGGCGAGCGCACGGCCGCCGGTTGTGATTCCCTGCTGCGCTTTTCCCAGCACGAAAGCGGCGGCATTTCGCTGACCAAGACGCGCCGCAGCGGCATCTTTCCTTGCACCACCGGCGAGCTTTTGCCCATGCTGACCTACTTTGGCCTGGGCGATGATTCGCGTGTGCAGCGAGCATTTGCCTTTCTCATCGAGGCGATGTCCGCCGCCGATGCGCTCGATTGTGGGCGCTACCAGCATCGCGATTGCCTGTGGGGCGCTATCGCCACACTCAACGGCCTGGCCGTGCTTCCGGCTCATCTGCAATCGCCCCAGTCCAAGCAGGTCGTGCGCCGCCTGGCTGATGCGCTGCTGGATGCCGATTATGACTTTGAAGGCGAACACAAGCGATGGCTCACCTTGGGCGTGCCCCGAATGTGGGATTTGTTGAGCGCATTGCGCGCCCTGGCTGCTCATCGCTATGCGCGCGACAAGCGTTTCGGGCGGCTGCTCGATGTGCTTCTGGATCGCCAGGATGAACAAAGCCGGTGGCTGTGTGGTTCTGTTTCGCGCACCTGGCCGCTCGAAAAACGCAACCGGCCCAGCAAGTGGGTGACGCTTGACGCGCTGCGGCTGTTAAAAAATATTGCACAAAAGTCAGTGCCACAACCCAAACTCTGTTACCCCATCAAGGCAGGAGATATGATGGATACTACAGCAACCCCTTTGATCCAATGGCTATTGGAATCGGACGAGCCGTGGACGCGCTATCGCACGCTGGTGGACTTGCTCGACCGTCGCCCCAGCGATTCCAAAGTGAAAGCAGCCCGCGCCGAAATGTTGGCTCACCCCAAGGTGGGGGCGCTCATCGCCGAAACTGCCACTTGGGGCGACCGCCCATTCAAGCGGCACAATGACGCCAGCTATCCCATCTACAAATTCAGCACGTTGGCCGATTTCGGCGTGCGAGATGGCGACGGCAAGGTCGCTGGGCTGGCGGCGGGCATCAAGGCTGTGCTGGCGCACCAGTCGCCGGAGGGGGCTTTTCAAAGTCTCGTGAACATTCCCAAGTCGTTCGGTGGGACAGGCGAGGACATGTGGACGTGGATGCTCTGCGATGCTCCGACGTTGCTCTACACTCTGCTTGCCATGGGCCTGGGCAAGGACAAGCGGGTACAGCAAGCAGCCAAGCACTTGGTTGGGCTGGTGGACGAGAACGGCTGGCGGTGCGTCAGCGCGCCGGAGGTGGGCAAGTTCCGAGGGCCGGGGCGCAAGGATGACCCTTGTCCCATCGTCAATGTCTTTGCGTTAAAGGCGCTGGCCCAAGCGCCCAAATTATTGGATAGATCGGAAGAACCAATGATCTGACCAAACTTGTGCGCCGGAGATTCTGCCATGTCTTATCCCTCCACCCAGAGACGACCTTCATGCAGCGGGACGCGGTGCTTGCGGTTTTTCCATTTTATGTTTCTGTCTCTTGTTTTCTCAAAGGTATAGGACTTGAAACCAGCAGCAACTGCTAGCTCTCCAAGCCACCTGTCTACAGGAACGTACATGCCGTATGGCGCCGAGTCTCCGACCACAAAGCAGGCCAATGCGCCTTGGGCCGTAACACGCCGCAAAGCTGTCCAGACCTTTGCCATATCGTGAAAGTAGGCGGCAATCATCGTATGATATGGTTTCTTTCCCCCATGCTTCTCTCTTTCGGCCTCCAGCAGTTTGCAGGTTTCCACAAGCTCCTTCTGAATCGAATCAAGAAGAGGATCGGCGGTGATGCTGTAGGTCTCCGCGACAAGAGTAGCGACGTGTTGAGTGCATGACCGGATGAGATATTTCCGAACGGCATCTTGAAGGTCTCCCCAGCCGTGAATCTCGCCAAAGAAACTCATCTCAAGCCGTGTTGCGTCTGCATAGTCATAGTTATTGCTGTAAGGCGGCGAAGTAATGACAAGATCGGCCCAGCCATCAGGAACAGAAGCACATTCTCTTGCATCCTGCTGATGCAATATTGCCTTTGGCCCGTGAGACTGCGTTTGACGTGTGGTCATGTCGTGACTCATCAAGTAGACTTTGGCTTCAAATGCTTTGTAGGCATCAATGACCTTGGCCTTGGTTTTGTTCGGCAGCACATACTGCCATTGCGCAGTTCCTACAGGCGAGCAATCCCTGAGAATTGAGGTCAATGCTAGCCAGGCAAGTTCAGAGCAGGGCGATCCGTCTGCTGCGGTTTCCCATGCCTTTCGTAAAGAATCCAGGGTGGATAGAGCTTCAGGTGGAAAGCATTTCTTGATGAGCTTTGGATACTCACTTGACTCTGTTCTGTGCTTTTTGGCCTGCTCAAAGATCGAAAGGGCGTAATCTCGGAATGCTTTTGGATTCTCTCGCCAGTAGAGTTTTGCCCGTGCGATGCGAGCAACCAGAGGATGTGCCTCAACGCCAATTACATTCACATCGCAGAGTTCACCTTCCAAAAGGACGGTACCCGATCCGGCGAAGGGATCCAAAACCCTGTGCCTTCCTTTGATCTTTTCTTGTTCGACGAGTTCCCTGACCCACAGAGCTGAGAATCCAGCGGAATAACGAAACCACCTATGGATTGGGAGAGACAGGTTATCTACGAATGTGGATGTCGTATCTTTTTTGTCTGCTTCTTCGTCTTTGAAGAAGAAACTCATCTGTGTAGCGATGCGTTGCATGAATCCTCGGTTTCCTACCTTACCTACGGTCCGTGTCGCTTGAGCGCATTAGTCTGTGGTTCGTTTCCTGGCAACCCCTTACCACTTCCGCATAGTCGCCAGGTTGTCCAGTGCTGAGTTGAGCACGTCTATGCTGTGGAGTGGTGTGATAGTCAGCGGTCAGCATACGGGCGGCTGGTATTCGGACGTTCGCCGACCTCCGCCTTTACGATTCAAATGTCTTGAGCATTTCCTCAATCTCCCGAATGAGCGTCGGGAGATTCGGTCGGGTAAAACTTGTCTCTGGCGCAGGAATGTGATTGTGTTTGATATCCGAAAAAATGTGTTTGTGGTGCGGGAAGGGCGTTCGTCATACTGCGACTCGAACGAGGCCGGCCAGGGTGGGTGTATCGCGCTGAATTTGTTGAACCTGATCACGGTATGCCGCTTGACGCGCCAACCATGTTCGATAGACGCTGGCCCATTCGCCAAAATCCAGCACCCAGCTATCGTCTTCGGGTTCTTCACCGCTCACATAGGCCGCATAAAAGGTTTCCGAACGGATGCCGTATTTCCGCTCAAAGTTCAAGAGGTCTTGTTCGAGAGCGTGAATATCTGAGAGAAGGTCTTGTAATGTCATGCCACACATCCGGCGTTGATTATACAGCCGAAATTCCGGTTGAAAAAGCGCGCTACTTGCCGGTCTTGATTCCGTCGCGACAGGATTTGTCGGCAGTTCATAGGGCAACTTGCGTTCAATGCCAGTATTGTACCGCAGGCAGCGTGAAAAGGGTAGAGGCTTGAATTTGCCTTCCAACAAAACGCAACGCAGGGAATTGCTCCTGCGCATCTGTGTGTCGCATGGCACTTGGTTCATCTTAAAGATTCGGCGGAGATTGCCGTCGCTGATACGCCGCTCTTCAAACGACTTTGCCTGCGACGACGCGGCTGGGAATGCCCAACACGCGCAATCGCTGTAGATGGGCTTGAGAGCACAGGGTGCAATGCGGTCAGAAAGGTGGCAGGTTTCAGTGAATGGCGTACAATTAACTCGAGCATCCGGGACAACCTCAGGTCGAGATAGGGTTGGCGTGGTTTGCATTTTACCTTTGGAATCCCCGGTGCTCAAATCAGCCTATGGGTGTCTTGGGTGGCGTATGAGGAATGAAAGAAAACTCGTGACCGTGCCCGGTTTACTCGTGCTGGTTGCGCTGATCGCGGTGGCGATATCTGGCTCAAGCCAGACCAGTCACGCTCGCCCGGCGGCCCCTTTGGGCAAGATTGCGCCGTGGGTGATGGATCATCTGGCTTCCGGCGGCCAGGCCGAGTTTCTGATCGTGTTGGCCGATCAAGCCGATCTGAGCGGCGCGGAGGCGCTACCCACCAAGCTGGAAAAAGGCCGCTATGTGCGAGATGCGTTGTGGAGCAAAGCGCAGTCAACCCAAGCGCCACTGTTGGCGCAATTAGCCGCGCGCCACATCGAGCACCGTGCCTACTATATCGTGAATCTGATTTGGGCCAAGGGCGACCGCAACCTGGCGCTTGACTTGGCGGCGCGTCCTGACGTGGCTCGCATCGAAGCCAATCCGCAAATCTCAAATCTCAAATACCCAATCTCCACGCTTCGCGTCCAATCTCCACGCTTCGCGTCCAATCTCCAATCGAGCGGGATCGAGCCGAACATCACTTACGTACACGCGCCGGGTGTGTGGTCGCTCGGCTTTACGGGCCAGGGCATTGTCGTGGGCGGGCAAGACACGGGTTACGACTGGACGCACCCGGCGCTCAAGCCGCACTATCGCGGTTGGGATGGCGTGAGCGCTACCCACGACACTAACTGGCACGATTCGATTCACGTCAACTCGCACGGCGCCAATGTGTGTGGCGTCAATTCGCTTGTGCCGTGCGATGATAGTCAGCATGGCACGCACACGATGGGCACGGCGGTAGGAGACGATGGCGCGGGCAATCGGATCGGCATGGCTCCCGGCGCAAAATGGATCGGCTGCCGCAATATGGACAATGGCTGGGGCACGCCGGCGACTTATCTTGAATGTTTCGAGTTTTTCCTGGCCCCGTATCCGATGAACGGCACAGCGATCCTGGGCGACCCGGCGCTGTCGCCGGATGTGACAGTCAACTCGTGGAGTTGTCCAGACTATGAGGGCTGTTCGTGGGACACACTGCAAGCGGCGGTCGAGGCGCAGCGCGCCGCCGGCATCATGACGGTCGTCGCGGCGACTAACAACGGGTATACTTGCTCGTCAATCAGAGAACCGCCAGCGGTTTACGCGGCTGCTTACACGGTGGGCGCGCTCAACACGGGCACAGACAGCATCGCGTCGTTTAGTAACCTTGGCCCGGTGATCGTGGACGGCAGCAATCGTCGCAAGCCCGACATTGCCGCGCCGGGCACCGGCATCCGCTCCAGCGTCCCGGGGAGCGGGTACAGTTCAGCCTTTAACGGCACTTCGATGGCGACGCCGCACGTGGCCGGCGCCGTGGCACTGTTGTGGTCGGCGCGCCCTGCGCTCAGGAATCAAATCACCCTCACCGAGCAAGTGCTCAATGATTCGGCGGTCCATGTTTCGTCCACGGCCTGTGGCAGCAGCGGTTGGCCGAATAACACCTATGGCTATGGAAGATTGGACGTGAAAGCAGCGTTAGACATCGGCACACTGGCGGGCGTCATCTCGGATGCAGTGACCTCCGCGCCCATCGCCGGCGCATCGGTGCAGGCCACTCTGAACGCAACGCAGACTTTTAGCACGACCAGCACTGCGGGCGGTCTCTATAGCCTGGACGTCATTTCCGGCGTTTACACAGTGACCACCTCGGCGTTTGGCTTCCAACCGGCTACAATCGGCGGCGTGCGAGTCGTCTCTGGCCTGACGACGACACAGGACATGGCTTTGTTCTCTTTCAAGGTCTATCTACCCTGGCTGGAGAACGGGTCAGGCCCATAACGATCCTTCTCCCCCACGATTTCCAGCGGCTCAACGGTTGCCCGGCAACAAGTGCTCCGGCACCTGGATGGCCACCACTTCTCCACGGGCGCAGACCTCGCCCTGCGCGGACAGCGTCGCGGCGACCACCACTTTGCGGCCTTTGATTTCCTTGACGCGCGCGCGGATTTCCAGCGGGACGCCGAGTGGAGTGGGGCGCACGTAATCCACGTGCAACGAGCCGGTCAAGAAACGCAAGGGCGGTTCCGTGTCCATCGCGCGGCCCTCGGCGCGATAGGCCGCCGCAGCGGCAGTGCCCGTGCAGTGGCAGTCAATGAGGGAGGCGATCAGCCCGCCGTAAACATAGCCGGGAATGGCGACGTAATAAGGTTTGGGATGAAAGATGCAGACTGTCTCTTCGCCATCCCAGTAGCTCTTGATTTGCAGGCCATGTTCGTTCAACCGGCCGCAACCGTAGCAATGGCTCGAGTGGTCTGGATAATAATCTTGAAATGCTTTTTCGGTCATGCCGATCTCCTATCAACCTTGCGAGAGCCAAAAGGCGGCCCTCGCAAGGGACATTATTGGGGCAAGACAAAGGGCGACTCGCTGCGCGAGAGTCGCCCCACAATAGACAGATGGCTGATTGCGGGCATTACCTTTTCGCGATGAGAATCTGCGGTTTGGGCTGAGCCGGCGGCGGGCCAGCGGGCGCCGGCTGGGTCGGCGCCGCCGGTTCGGTGGCGGCTGATTCGGCGATCTCGACCGCCTGCGCGATGATTTTTATCAATTGATCGGCGACCTCAGTGCGGCCGTCTTGGCGCAAGTCCTCGGCCATACTGCGCATCCAGTCCATGAGCTGCGGGCTGAGCGCCTTGCGGTTGGCTCTTAGTATCTTGCGTGTCTCGTCGGGGTAAGGCGCTGAAAGCAGCGCGTTGAGGAAGCGCACCTCCGGCGGCTGGGCAGCGGCGATGGCGCGGCTCACTGCCTCCGCCACGGCCTGCAGCCGGTCGAATGTCGCTTTCTGTCCAGACTGTTGAGCCGCCTGCAGATTCGTTTCCAACACGCTGAAAAAGACTTCGTCCAAGTCGTCCAAGTGCGCGCGGACAGCTTCGTCCAGATTTTCGCTGACCATGATCTGTCGCAACATCTCGTTGCGCTCATCGAACAGGGCCTTGGTGGCCGAGTCGAGTTTTTCGCGCAGCGCCAAAATTTCCCGGCGCAACTCGACCATCTGGTCGGCTTGGGCTTTGTCAGTGGCGGCTTCGATCTTGGCCGTGAGCGCCTGGAAAAATGGATAATCCAGCAGCGGACGGCCAAAGGTCAGCAACAACTCGCGCGTCTCTGCATCGGGCGACTGGATGAGCTGCGCCAACAACGTGTCGCGGTCGGGCTTGGCCTGGAATGCCGCTAGCACTGCTTGCTGGGCCTTGACTTTTTGGCCGAGAGGGGTCAGTTCCAGCAAATTGTTGCGGAGCTGCAGCAATCGCGCAAAACCTTCCTGGTCCTGGCCGGCCTGCGCAGAGGCCAACGCAGCGCTGATCATTTGAAAGAACGTCACGTCAATCTCTGCGGCGCGCTCGCGGATGAGCGTCTGCTGCGCGGCATTGTCCGACGTTTCGACCATCTGTTGCAGCAGCTCGAGCTTGGCGCTCTGCGCATCGAGCATCTCTTTGGTGATGCCGTCCGCTTCCAGCACCGCGTCGAGCAGGCTTTGCAATGTAAAGAACAGCTTGGGTGTGAGCAAGTAGGCTCTGCGTTTTTCCGGCGGAAGCTGCGCCATCAACGCCTTGCTGAACTGCCCGATGATGCGCTGCTGATCAGTGTCCCTCAGCCCAAGCTGCATCGGCAGAAAGACAAGGGCTAATTCCTTGTCTGCGTCGTGATAAAGAAACGGCGACGCGAGCGCGGCGCTGTTGTGGCACACGGGGCAGGTGAAAGCATTGAGGCGGCCCGAAAGCAGAGCGTTCTTGAGCGCAGGCTCTTGGGAAACATCCACGATTTGCCGCAGCGGGACGGTGATCTGCGCGCGGCAAGCCGGGCACGCGATGGGTGTGGGAGTCGGTGGAAATGGCATTCGACAGTCCTTTCGTCAAAAGTTGTTCATCATGTTGTAGAGAGTGCAGCGTGGAGCGAAAAACTCGAGTCTTGCGCTTCACGCTCTGCGAACTAACGCGGCAAGGCGAAACTGAATGACGCGCCATGGCCCGGCGCAGATTCGACCCAGATGCGCCCGCCGTGGGCGTCAATCACGGCCTTGGCCAGATACAAGCCCAGCCCGCTGCCGGCCGTGCGGCGGCTGAGCGCATCGTCCACGCGATAGAACCGCTCAAAGATGCGATCCTGTTCTTCCACCGGGATGCCGATCCCTTCGTCGGACACGGACACGCTCACTTCATCCGGCAGCGCGCGGCCTGTCACGCGCACGGCGCCGCCCGTGGGCGAATACTTTATCGCATTGCCGACGAGGTTGGAGAGCACTTGCTCCAACCGGGCCGCATCGGCCTGAACCGTCGGCCAGGCTGGCGGGAAATCCACGCTCAACACATGCTGGCTGGTCTGCGTGCGGAATTTTTCCACCAGCCGCTGCGCCATCTGGTCGAGCGCCACGTCGCCCAGGTTCAGCTTGAGGCCGCCAGCCTGCAGCCGGCTGGCATCCAACAAGTTATCAATGAGCTGCGTCAGCCGGTCGGCTTCTTCTTCGATGACGGCGGCGCTTTCGCGCACGGTCGCCGCATCCCATTGGGCGTCCTTTCGGCGCAGCGTTCCCGCATAGCCTTTGATGAGCGCCACGGGCGTTTTTAGTTCGTGTGAGATGATCGAGATGAATGTGCTCTTGAGCTCTTCGGCTTCACGGAAGCGAGTAATGTCGCGCACGGAGCCGACAATGTTCACCAGCCGCCCCTCCCGGTCGAACAGGGGCGCGTAGGTGATGCCCACGCTGACCCGCGCGCCGTCGGCCCGCGCCAGGTCGCCTTCGACGTACAGCGAGCCGCCGCTCGTGAGCGGCCAGCCGCCAGCCTCGGCTTCGGCCAACGGCATCCCGGCGCGTTGATGCTGCAACCGGATCACGTCGTCGTGCAGCGAGCGCAGCGCCTGCGCAGCGCTCAGTCCCGTCATCCGCGCGAGCGCCCGGTTAAACACCGTGACGCGATGCGCCGCATCCAAGATCAACACGCCATCCGCGCTGGCTTCGAGGATGGCGTCGAGGCGGCGCTTTTCGCGCGCCACTTCCTGGTACAGCCGGGCGTTGTTGACGGCGATCGCGGCCTGGTCCGCGAACGACTCTAGCACCTGGCGCTCGTCGGACGAAAAGCGCCCGCCGTGCTCTCGAAAGATATAGATGGCGCCCACCGGTTGATCGCCCACTGTCATCGGCAGCGCCACAACTTGCTGCAGGCTCAACCGCACGGCGCGCGCGACGAGCGTCAACTTGAGTTCCAGTTCGGGAATCGCCCAACCGAGCGCGTCCACACGTTCCGGCAGGTCAGACAGCAGCGGGCCAAACAGGTCGAGCGCCTGCGGCGAAATGCCATAGCTGGCGCTGATCGCGTAACTCCCGTCGTCCTGGCGCAACGCGATCAACCCGGCTTGACCGGACAGCATCTCGGCGGCGGCTTGCAGAATCTTGCGCAGCACCGCGCCCAGGTCAAGTTGAGCTGTCAGCGCGCGGCTGATTTCCAGCAGATAGTCGCGCTGTCGAACACGGTAATCGGTGAGCATCAACATCGGGCCGGTATTGTACCAGAGTTTCTCGATTTGCGCCTGTTGTGCTTTATGCTAGAATACTTTATCTTTGCCCCCAACGATAACCGCCTGGTTGCCCGTCGTGATCCGGAGGAGACAGATGGAGTACATTAGCATACTAAAAAAGACGGATGTGTTTTATGACCTGACGCCGAGCCAATTGGAAATGGTGGCTTCTATTTGCGAGGAGCGGACGGGGCGCGCCGAAGAGGTGCTCTTTCACGAGTACACACCCGGCAATGAAATGTTCGTCATCGTCCGGGGAGAAGTGGAAATACTGTTGGACCCGGGCCTGGTGGCCGGCTCAACGGCGCGCAAAGACACCGATTCGCTGATTATCTCTGTCGCGCGGGATGGGCAAACGTTTGGGGAGCTGGCGTTGGTGGATCAGGGACTTCGCAGCGCGTCGGCGCGTTGCGCGGTGGATCATACCAAATTGCTGGTGATCGCTCGGCAGCGATTGTTGACGCTGTGCGAAAACTATCCCGAGCTGGGATACCGCATCATGCGGAACATTGCGGCCGACCTGGCGTTCAAAATCCGCAACAGCGACATGGCGATGCGAGAGCAGTTGCTCTGGAAGCCCCGGCAGGCGATGTAGGACGTGCTGCGTGTTCCGTGTTGCGTAAGTGTTCTGTGCTGAACGGAACACGCAACACGTTCCGACGAATGTCACGAGGACTGTTTGGGAAGCGGCGCGACAGAGCCGCTTTTTTGTTTCTGGAGGCAAACATGCACGCCGAAGTTGTCACGAGCGGGAGCGAGTTGTTGTTGGGCCAGTTGGTGGACACGAACTCGGCCTTTATCGCGCGCGCGCTGCGCGGCATCGGGCTGAATCTGTTTTACAAGACCACCGTCGGCGACAATCAAGATCGGATGGTCGAGGTGCTGCAAGCGGCGATGGCCCGCTCCGACGTCGTCATCGTCACCGGCGGGCTGGGGCCGACGGTGGACGATGTGACGCGCCCCGCCGTGGCGCGCGCCACCGGGCGCGAGTTGGAATTTCACCCGGAACTGTTGGAGCAGATCGAGGCGCGCTTTCGGAATTTTGGCGTGCCGATGAGCGAGAACAATCGCCGCCAGGCGTTCGTCCCGCGCGGCGCGATGGTTGTCGAGAATCCGGTGGGCACGGCGCCCTCGTTCATTATCGAGCACGAGCGCGGCATCGTCATCAGCTTGCCCGGCGTGCCGAGCGAGATGGAATACCTGCTGACGCGCGTCATCGTGCCGTACCTGCGGAAAAAACTCGACCTGCGTGAGGTCATTTTGACGCGGACGCTGCACGCGGTGAGCCTGGGCGAAAGCCGCGTTGACGCAGCCATCGCCGATTTGCAGACGTCCAGCAATCCGACGGTGGGGCTTTCGGCGCACCCCGGCCAAACGGACATCCGCATCGCCGCCAAAGCGGCGAGCGAAGAAGAAGCGCGCGCCCTCATCGCGCCGGTCGAGGCAGAAATACGCGAGCGGCTCAATCGCTACGTCTGCTGCGCCGACGATGAAACGTTGGAAAGTGTGGTCGTGCGCCGGTTGGCGGAGCGAGGATTGACGCTTGCCAGCGTCGAGTCCGGTACTGGCGGGCGACTCGCCGGGCGATTGGCAAACGCGGAGAACAGTAGCGAGGTATTCCTGGGCGGACGTGTCTTGCCCAACTTGAACGGCTCTGCCGAGGAATCGGCCAGCGCGCTGCGCGCCGAGTCGGGGGCAACGCTGGCGTTGGCGGCATCTGCCGGGGCATCGGGCGATCACAAGCTCAACATCTCTGTCGCATTCGCCACGCCTAAAGGCATCCAGACGACGGGGCGCGGCTTTAGCGGCTCGCCTCGGCTCGGCGCAGAGTGGGCGGCCAACTCGGCGCTGGGGTTGGTGTGGAGGTATTTGCGGGAATGACGAGTGTCGAATGTCGAATGACGAGTGTCGAATGTGGCCCCGATCTTGGCTTGACGAGCAGGCCAGGTTCGGCTACAATGATACAAGGTGCGTTATGAGCGATCCTTCAGATACTCTCACGCTGCCCCGCGCGGGCCGGTTACAGAGGGACGTCCACCTCTCGGTCGAAGTCAATGTGACGGCGGCGGTCGCCCGGCGCAAGGTCAATGCTTTCCTGGCAACATATATGGGCAACTTGTTGTTGGCTGGCGAGCCCGTCTTGACGCTGGGCGAGCATGTCGCCTGGCGCGTGCCAGTTGACCTGACCGCGCCGCCTGTGGGGCGCCTGGGCCGCGTCGGCGAAGTAGACGTGGACGTCGAGAGCGGCGAGGTATTCCTGGACGAACCCCGCATGGCCGAGATACGAGAACGTGCCCACCATCTGGTTGCCAGTTCCCCACTATAAACAGAGCGGCCCGCGCAATTGCTTGCCGGCTTGCGCCAGGATGCTATTGAGCTACCTGGGCCAATCCCACAGCGAAGTAGAACTAGCCTCTCAACTGGACACAACCGAACTGGGCACGCCGGGCAGTCGCCTGTTGCGATTGAGATCTCCTGTTTTGCAGGTCGAGTTCGGGCCATTGACGCTGTCCCTTGTCTATGACAGGCTCAACGCCGGCACGCCCGTGACCGCCCTCGTGCGAACCTTATTCCTTGACTACTGGTAGGCCGACTTGGCGCACGCTGTCGTTGTCGTCGGCTATGACGACCAGCGCCTGCTGCTCAACGATCCCGCTCTCCAAGATGCTCCACAACGCGCAACGCCCACCGGCTTTCTCGCCGCCTGGGGCGAGTTCGATTACGTCTGTGGAACAATCGTCCGGCGGTAGCCAGTGGTATTGCGTCCCCGCGCCCGAAGTCTCTTTGTGCCCTAATCTTCCCGTCTCGGTCGAGCAGGTCAAGTTGCTCCTGAGCAGCAGCGGATGAGCATTGCTCTTTAGACTTGGGTTGCCTGACCATTCCGGTCAGCAGAAACCTGTCAGGTCTTGTCCCGGCGCGGCGAATTCATCGAACTGCTCAAATGACATTCTCCCACTGAGCATTGGGCGCAACGCCAGAACCGCCCCTTTGAAAGTATGGTATACTGAAAATGTGCGAACGGATGAAAAGATGCATAAGGAAGACGTGTATGACTATTCAAACGATTGCCATTAACGTGCCTCAACCTGTGTATCGCCGGTACGAGCGGCTGGCCCGGTTGACGCGCCGCCCGCTGGAAAGTCTGATCGCGCAGACACTCAACGCCAACATTCCCCCCCTTGCCCGACGACCTGCCGGATGAAATGCGGCGCGAACTGGTCACGCTGGAAACATTGGACGATCAGGCCCTCTGGCAAGCGGCGCGCGGCACAGCCAGCCCACAGCAACAAGCCCAACACCGTTTGTTGTTGGAAAAGAACCGATCAGACACCCTCACGCCCGCCGAGCAAGAGACGCTGGCGCGACTGCGCCAGGACGCCGACCGGCTCATGCTCCGCAAGGCTTACGCGTACGTCCTGCTCAAGTGGCGTGGCTACCGCCTGCCCACGCTGGCCGAACTGGAAGCGCAGGAATGACCTCGTACATTCCTGCCGAGTTGGCGCGGCAGGTGCGGGCCGATGCCGGACGGCGTTGCGGTTACTGTCACAGTTCCGAATCGCTGACGGGAATGCCGATCGAGTTTGACCACATCCTCCCCGAAGCGGCCGGCGGGCCGACGACGCGCGAGAACCTCTGGCTGGCCTGTCACCGTTGCAACGAGCACAAGGGCAACCGAACCCACGCCGCTGACCCGTTTACGGGAGAGCGCACGGTGCTATTCAATCCTCGCGCGCAGCGATGGCAGGACCATTTCGCCTAGAACCCCGATGGCGCGCTGATCGTTGGCCTGACGCCCTCCGGACGCGCCACAGTGGAAGTGTTGCGGCTCAATAACGAGTACGTGGTCGAGGCGCGCCGCTTTTGGGCCGAGGCAGGCTGGCATCCGCCAGGCGAGTAAGCTCCAATGGGTAATGGTCTCCCGCCCCGTCCGCTGACCGCAACGGACATGCAAGCTGACATCTGCCCCCCTGCGATGCGCTCTATCCGTTTACACCGCACCTGCCGGTGGGTGCAGGCGTCCGCTGACCATCCGCTGCGGCCCTCACACCGGACGAGGGCGCGGCAAAAAAATCCACCCGGCCCGTGAGCATCACAGGCCGGGCGGAAAGAGCGCCTCGCCGTACCCGTTAAGGGTACCCTGGGGGTTGCCCCCTACGGCGCGGGACACACTTGCAGCGAGACGTCGTCCACGTACATGGCGGTTACATTGCCCGTGCCATTGTTATACACGCCAAAGTAAAGATAGAACGTCCTGCCCGCATAAAGGCTCAAGTCGAACTCGTAGGGCGTCCAGGTCTGCGCGTTGCTCTGCTGCTTAACCAGCGTAGTGATCGTATTCCCCAACTGATCATCGCGGTAGGACAGCCAGTTGCCCAACTGCCCCCGCACAGATCCGGGCGTGCGGTTTTCCCGCACCCGGCTCTTCAAGTATACTCGCTTCCGCAATCCAACCTACTAAACAGCCCTGGTTGCCAGCCTCGTCTTGGGCCTCCCCACGATGTAAGGCTGTTCTACCTGAAAGTCTCGCAACAGGTCCCGAAAGCCTGTCCAATTGTAGCTGTGACGTTGACTGCGGCGATTGAGCCACTTGAACAGTATCCGCATGGCCTCTTGATAGAACTGGTTCAGGCCGTCATAGTTGCCGTTGACGCCATAGTAGTTGTAGTAACCCCGTAGCTTGGCGTTCAACTCCCTGAACAAGTCCTGAAGGCCCTCACGACATGTGGTCTTGCACCATTCGGTGAACTGTTTGAGTGAGTTTCGCAGTTTCTTGCGCGAGGTACGGCGCAGAACACGGGGTTGACCTTTTCTGTCTTTATCCCAGCGAAACTCAAAGCCTAGAAAGTCAAAGCGGGACTGTCCCAGCGGATGGCTCAACTTTCAGACCTTCGAAAAAGCGCGAATTATGACCTTGTGAAGTATCATCTCAAAAACTCGCGGTAAAGGCTTGACGCGATGCCCGTCTCGGTCAAGTAATGGTCCGCCACACTTCTCGTGGCAAGCGACACTGGACACGGCAACCGGACTCTTGCAGGTCGAGCATCATCGCCGCGATTTCTTCCGGCTGAGCTTCATGTCCCACGCTCAGTTGGCTGATCTCGTAATTTTGGCAAAACTGGCATTTGAGATTGCACCCAGCGAAAAAGATCATCCCGCTGCCCAAGGTACCGCGCAGCGGGTTTTCTTCTCCGTGATGCGCGCCATAGATCGAGACGACGGCGAGGGTCCCCGTGCGGCATACGCCTTTGGCGGTGCGACGGTCCACGCGGCAGTTCCACGCGCACAGGTCACATGCAGTCAGGCGCGTGTAGGCTTGCTCGACGCGGCGGCGCAGTTCGCCCCTCCGCGCAAGTTGGCGGTAAGCAGGTTCAAATGCGGTCATGGCTTCTGATTCACAGTAGAGGCGCGGAGAAACTAGGGCTTGAGGAGCCGCGTAAAGCCGGCTTGTTCGAAATGGCGATCGGTCGTCAGTGCTTCGGTGATGCCATGGTTGGTCATCACGACAAAACTGGCAGCATCCACAAGCGACCAGGTCTTGTCGGGTCGTGTCTTGAGTAGCGCCCACGCAGCGGCATCGAGTTCAGAATCAATGTGAATGACCTGGACGTAATCGGCTGACTTGATCGTGTCAATGTAACGGAATTGCTGCGCACGGGGAACCCGCAGGGGGCTGGTGAACAGGGCCACCAACTCGGCCAGAATATAGTTGGTCGTCACCATCACTGCGCCTGGCCTGAACCATTCGTCAAACCAACCTCGCGCAGCTTGGTGCTGCGATTCGGATTGGACGAAAAGGCTGGCCCAACCGGCTGTGTCTATGAGGGCTTTATTCGCCATCGTGCAACGCCTGAGACAATGCCTGACCGATGTAATAGTCGTGCCGTTCCGCTACATCGGTGGCGTCGCTCCGTATCGTTCCAAATAGCTTGACGAGCGGGTCTTGTTCGACAGTCTCGGCATTGCGGATGGCTTTTCCCAGCCACTCGGCCGCCAGGTTGTCCGCTGTTTGCCCTTGTTTGACAGCGAGCGAACGAATAGCTTCGTACAGATTTTCTGGCACTTGGAGCGCAATCGTGCGACCCATTTTCGCTTCCTCCCTGTTTATTTGTGCCAATAATGACCTGCGCTTATTCTACCACAGTTAAAAGTCTCGCTCCACCTGAGTGTGAAAACCGAGGCGGTTTTTCAACTGCCGGCCCGGTAAAATCGCTTTTACCTTCAACCTCACTTTGAGCCGGCCGGGTTCATCCAGCTGATGCGTCCGCAGACTCATCCGCATACCACTTGCCTTGCGCGCGCAGCGGCTTTTCCAATTCTTGCTCGACCAGGATTTGCTTGATCTCTTCCTGGCTCTTGCGCGAGCCCAGTGAACCCTCGTGCATTGCCAGCCGAGCCACCATGCGCGATATGGTCATGGCCGAGGCCTTCAAGTCCACCTCGGCGACCTTGTCCAGCGTATCGGCGGCGGTATGACCATAGCCTCGCCCCAACGCAGAATCTTCGGGTCGCGCCATCATGCAGATGGCGGGAATGCCTTGCATAAAGAAGGGAAAATTGTCAGAGGCGGTGACGACGCCATCTTTGAACGACAACGGGTAACCGAAATCCCTGGCGTAGAAGCTGAGCACTGCTTGTGTGTCTTTGAGGCCGCTCGTAAGAAATCCATGCGATGCGACCGGGCCGGCTGCGTTGTCCAGGTTGATCATCAACGCAATGTTATCCAGGTCGTTGCGGTGCGCGTCCACATATTTCTGCGAACCCAACACACCCAGTTCCTCGGCATCAAAAGCCACCAGCCGAATGGTGCGTTTGAACTGCCCCTGGAGCGGCGCGAGAATGTGAGCCAATTCCAAGGTCAAGACCGTCCCGGTGGCGTCGTCCATTGCCCCCGGAGAGATGTCGTGTCCGTCATAGTGCGCCCCGACGACGAGCGTCTCCTGGGTCTGTCCTCGCACCTCGCCGACGACGTGATAGCCCTGGCCCGGCCTGGACTGGTTGTGGATTGTCACCTCAACCTCGACGGCACCGCGCTTGCACTGCCGCGCCAACTCCCAACCGTCTTCATAAGAAACTGCGACTGCCGGAATTTCTGCCAGCGCCCCGGCTCGCAACGAGCCGGTTTCGGCCAACATCCCCGGTTTGTGCCTGACGTAGATAAAGCCGACCGCGCCGGATTCCACGGCGCGCCCATACTTTTCGCGCCGATGAATCGTCGGGCGGTTTTCGGGATTGGCGGTCGTGACCATCACGATTTTGCCCTTGAGATTGTCTTTCTTCCCGGCAAAGTCTTGTTCCGAGCCGATGCCGCAGTCTACCACTTGGCCGCGCAGGCGTTCCGCATCGGGCGAGTAGACGAGCGACAACGCCGAGCGCATCGTCCGCTCGACCGGCGCGATCAGCTTTAGTTCGCAATCGCCGCGCTGCCAGGTGAGATAGTCAAAGGCCTCGATGCGCGGATCGGTGAGGCTATACGCTTTGAACTTTTCCAGAATAAAATCGCGCGCCGCCAGATTGCCCGGCGATCCGGCAAAGCGCGGTGCAAGGTCGCACAGTCTTTCAAGGTCGGCATAGGCCTGGGTGGATGTCCAGGCTTCGCCGATAAGATAATGGTCGAGTTCTTTTAGATTCACGTGTCTGCTCCTGGATAGGCCTATCCTGGATAGGCCGAATGACGGTCTGTGGTTTGCGGTCACACCTATTTTACCACGCTGGCGGCCAAACAGGTATTACACCACGACACCAGTGTTATTGCTTCTTGTATCGAGATAGCGTATAATCATCGTCAAGAAGCGGACACTGGAAAGAGGTTGTCAAGATGATTGCTGTACGAGGAATCTATGATGGACAACAGGTTCAGCTACTGGAACCCGTGCCAATTGTCACTCGCACGCCAGTCATGGTCACGTTCTTGACCGATGATGGCAACTGGCAATATCCAACATCCGCCGATACTCAGCCTGACCTCATTTCAGAATTGCGCGGCTCTACGCGCACGTTACACTTGCGCGAAAAGCTGCTAGAGTACCGCACCGGAAGGGGCAAGCAATGAGCGAGTTTTTTTTGAATCTTCAGATTGAGCCATTGGATGAAGGCGGCTATCTGGCAACTAGCTCCGATCTGCAAGGGCTAGTGGCGCAGGGCCGCACGGTGGCAGAGACGATGGAGATTGCTCAGGATGTGGCACGGAAGCTTATCGAGTCGTACATGGAACATGGCGATCGTCTGCCGCCCAAAGTAAGGGCCGCACTCAAGCGGCAAAGGCACAAGACAACGATCAAGGTGCCCGTGGGCATTGCATGGGAAGGGGCGCAGGCTTGAGCCGACTATCTGGCATGACCTACCGCGAGGTTGTGCATCGCCTGCGGGTGGCTGGCTTTGTATTTGACCGACAAGCGAAGGGCAGCCATGAAATCTGGTACAACCCGCAGACCCACCGGCGCACCACCGTGCCGCACCATCCTGGCAACCTGTCTCGCGGCACATTGCGCGCCATTGTCCGAGAAGCAGGACTGACAGTTGATGAATTCCTAAGGCTGGACAGTCCAGACGAGCAATAGCAATTCCTGACCTCGGAGGTTTCAGGCGAACCGAAGGTTCGCACAACCTCCGAGGTCTTGTTATCGTTCTTCTTTCTGTGCCACCCAACGGCGCATTAGCTCGCTGGTGAATTTCCAACGGCCATCCTCCGGTGTGTGAGACAGGTGAGAGTATAAACCGGAGAGCGGAAATTGCAAACTCAAGGACGGCGGGCATAGATGCCCAGGTGATTGGCGACGGGACGCTCCCGACCGGGGATTCTGTTGTCAATGGGCGAATTGAGTTGAATGGGCTGGCTTGTCTTCCCTCTGGCAACCAGCGTGGTCGAGCCGCCTCCGTCCAGGTTCAACGCGGTATCGCCGCCGTGCCCGGCGACAATTTCGGCCAGTTCGGCCAGCGTGACGCCTTCGCTATAGTTGGGCTGGCGCCCATCCACGACGACGATGAGCATTGACCGACCGTGTCTGTCCAGGGCAATGGCCGTTCGCGGTTGCGGCGTGTCAAAGTAAGGAGTTGAGCCGGCGGCCTGGGCCAGTCCTCGTTCGAGAAAGATGCCATTCCCCGAAATGGCGTTGTACACATTCCCTACAGGCGCGTGGAATTGGGCCTGATTATCTGGGGAGATGTAGAGGGTTGGATGTCCCGGCATCCCTGCCGAATAGATTGCGCCTCTCGAACTGGCAAATCCGAACACGTCTACCGGATCGCCCACGTGTGGATAATAGTCCCAGGGAGAGTTGGAACGCCAGGGCGTGAAAAAGTCACCGTTGATTGCGACCTGGAGGTTGAATTCCAAAAGAAATTGCGATGTCGTGCGCGCCGGCAACTGACGGCTTCCCGTCGGTTTACCCGGCGTCACCAGAAAACTGATGCCAGGCGCGCTCAGGTCAACTGTGACGACGTGGATGACGAGCGGCCTGGGAACTTGGCGGACATCGCGCGTGTAGGTGACGCCTTCAAAAAGCGTCTCGGATGTGTTGGAGGGCAGGGGGCGATGGGTGTACCAGAACAAGCCGCCGCCCGACACCAGCGCCGCCACGGCGAGAACGATCAGCAATCCGGTGGCAGAAACGCAGAGTGTGCGCCAACCCCAGCCGGATATTTTCCGTGCTCGCTTCTGGAGTCGGAAGCTCACAACCAGGAACAGCAGCCCGATTCCGACGAGTAACCATTCCATGGTGTTCTCTCTGCTTTCATCCTTCTGTCCTCAAAGCATGGGTTGGCTGTCTACGGTCAGCGGTCAGTAAAAAATCCCGGCGGCAGGCTGGAAATGATGATTGATGATAGCCTGCCGCCGGAGTAGGGTCGGACTCTGTCGAGCGCAAAGCGGGCGGTGTGAATTGAATAGGGTGTTGGAAGTATGCTGTTGAATGTCGAGTGTGTTGAGAGTTGGACGTGAGATGTCGGATGATGGATATAGAGTTTTGCGATACGCCGAGTCCGTTCCTTTCGATCAGAATTACGCAGTACGCAGTACGTACACTTGCCCTGGCGGGCAGTGCCAGGGTCACGCAGCGCGTTTCACCATTCCCCGGTCTTGAGGTACTCGTCAATCGCCTTGGACGCGATCTTGGCCTGGCCCATCGCCAGGATGACCGTCGCGCCGCCGGTGGCTACGTCGCCTCCGGCAAACACGCCCTTCTTTGAGGTTTTCATCGTGTTCTCCTCCACCGTCACGCCGCCGTGCTTGGCGAGCTGGAGGCCGGACGTGGTCTTGGGAATGAGGGGACTGGGGCTTTGACCCACGGCAATGACCACGATGTCGGTGGCGATGCGAAAGTTGGAATCCTTGACAGGCACGGGGCGGCGTCGCCCGGAAGCGTCCGGCTCGCCCAGTTCCATCTTGATGCATTCGATTTCCTTCACGCGGCCGTTTTCGCCGTGGAAAGCCACCGGCCCGGTCAGCAAATTGAATTGTATGCCTTCCTGTTCGGCGTGGTGAATCTCTTCGGCGCGGGCGGGCATCTCGTCGCGCGAGCGGCGATAGACGATGATAGAGTCTGTTGCGCCCAGGCGCAGCGCAGTGCGCGCGGAATCCATCGCCACGTTGCCCCCGCCGATGGTGACCACGCGCTGCCCGCGCGCGATGGGCGTGTCGTATTCGGGGAAGCGATAGGCTTTCATCAGGTTGGAGCGAGTCAAGTATTCGTTGGCTGAATACACGCCGCCCAGGTTTTCACCTGGGATGTTCAAGAACCACGGCAGCCCGGCGCCCGTCCCCAAAAAGACCGCGTCGAATTCTTCCAGCAGCTCGTCCACCGTGGCGGCGTTGCCGACGACGAAATCCTTGACCAGCTTGACGCCCATGCTGCACACGTACTCGACCTCGCGGCGGACGATGGCCTTGGGCAAACGGAATTCGGGGATGCCATAGACCAGCACCCCGCCTGCTTCGTGCAGCGCTTCAAAGATAGTGACCGAGTGACCCAGCCGCACCAAGTCGGCGGCGACGGTGAGGCCTGCCGGTCCGGAACCGACGACGGCTATCTTTTTGCCGGTAGGAGGCGGCAAGTCCGGGATGGTCAGTGCGCCCTGCGCAGCTTCCCAATCGGCCACAAAACGCTCCAGCCGGCCAACCGCCACCGACTCGTATTTCTTGGAGAGCGCGCACTTGCCTTCGCATTGTTCTTCCTGCGGGCACACGCGTCCCGTGACGGCGGGCAGGGCATTCGTCTCTTTGATCAGATTGATCGCTGCCCGAAAGTCGCCCTCGGCGACCAGCGTGAGGAAAGCCGGAATGTTGATGTTCACCGGGCAGCCTTGTATGCAGCTTGGCCTGGCGCACTCGAGACAGCGCTTGGCCTCGGCGATGGCTTGCTCTTCGGTGTAGCCGTAGGGCACCTCGTTATAGTTGTGGATGCGCTCAGCCGGTGGTTGCTCCGGCATGGGGTTTTTTTTCGGAATGATCTGCTTCTTTGCCATTCTGGTTTACCTCTCTCAATGTGGCGGCATCGTGCGTTGCTGCAACGCGCGCCGCTCTACTTTTCTGTCTCAGCTATTGCAGCGTCCAACTGACATTGGTGCTTCCACTGCTCAACGGCCAGTTGCTCTTCGGCCTTGTAGAACGACATGCGCGAAAAGAGATTATCCCAATTGACTTGATGTGCGTCAAACTCGGGGCCGTCCACGCATACGAACTTGGCGCCGCCGTCCATCAGCACGCGACAGCCGCCGCACATGCCCGTCCCGTCAATCATGATAGTGTTCAGGCTGACGATGGTCGGCACTTTATACGGCTTGGTGGTGGCCGCGACAAACTTCATCATGATGGGCGGGCCGATGGCCCACACGCGGACAATATCCTTGCGCGCCTCCAGCAGCTCCTTGAGCGGCTCTGTCACCAGCGCCTTGCGCCCGCACGAGCCGTCGTCGGTCGTGATGATCAGCTCGTCCGAATACGCGCCCATGCGGTCCTCCCAGAACAAGAGGTCCTGGCAGCGAGCGCCGATGATGGTAATGATCTTGTTGCCGGCTTCGTGGAGAGCGCGGACGATGGGGAACATGGGCGCGATGCCCACGCCGCCGCCGATGCAAACCACCGTCCCAAAGTTTTCGATCTCGGTGGGATGGCCCAGCGGCCCGGCGACCGTGGCGAATTCGTCGCCCACTTCCAGCTGCCCCATCTGCATCGTGGATTTGCCCACCTCTTGAAAGATGAGCGTGATGGTCTGGGCCTGCCGGTCATAGTCGGCGATGGTCAGCGGGATGCGCTCGGCCTGCTCGTTCGTGCGCACGATGACGAATTGTCCCGCTTTGGCTTTGCGAGCGACTTGGGGAGCCTCGACCACCATTAGTTTGGTGACGTCGCTCAGAGTCTGCTTTTCCAAGATTTTATACACGATGGGCCTCCTGGCTCCGCTCAGGCGTAAAATGCTCCGACAGAGCGATTCGCGCTGTCGCGGACAGATGAGTGGATTGGCGACAACAACGCCGCATTTAATAATACCCGTGGCCTCACAAGATAGTAGTTCCCAATGTCACCAGGAACGGGGGAAAGATGTCACTTAGCTGAAGGCTGGACGCTTGGCGTGCGGGATGAAGGATGAAAAGGACAGATTTTGGCCGTTATCTGTCCGCCGCCTACGTTCATTCTTTATTGGGTTGGCCCCGGAGTAGGCGTGGGTGTGGGATAGGCGATGGGCCAGTTGAATATCCGGGTCGCGCTGGCGGGGCCTGCGTCGGAAAAAATCGGTGTGCCATCGGCATGTGTGCCGGTCTCTCGAACGACGCGCACCTGCCAGGCGAACGTGCGATGCGTATCGTTCGGCTTGGGGAATAGCTCAACCGGGATATGCCATCCCGTGGCTCGCGTGCGGAAGGTGGTCGGCGGCGCGCCGCTGTTCAATTGCTCCAGCCGGACGGAATAGTATTCATTCTGTCGCAAGATGCCGACGGAAGCCCATTGCAGCAGGATCGGCTCGTCGTTGCCCTCGAACGTTGCCGCATCGAGCGGTGAAAGCAGCAGCGGCGCGGTGTACTTGGGCGGGCCGGTCGGCGTGGGCAGCGGCCCGGCGGTAGCGGTGGCGATGGGGCCGATGGGGATCACGAGCTGCTGGCCTTCCTTGATGGACTCGGGATCGGGTATGTTATTGGCTTTCTGGATAATGTTCATCGCCACGCCGTACTTGAGCGATATGCCGAGCAACGTGTCGCCGGACTGGACGACGTGCAAGACCGTCCCCGGCGTGGGGCCGGGCACGAAGGTTTCCGTCGGCCGCGGCGTCACCGTGGGGTTGGGCGTTGAACCGGCCGCAGGGATCTGCAGGTCCTGACCCACCTGGATCACGTCCGCGTCGCCCAAGCCGTTAAAGGCCTGGATCGCGTCAATGGTGGTTTTGAATTTGTCGGCTATAGTGCCCAATGTATCGTTCGGGCGAACCTTGTATATCGTCGGTGGGACAGGCGTATTCGGTGGCGTCAGAACCGACGTCGCGGTCGGAGGCGCAGCCGTAGATGTCGGCCTGGATGTAGGCGTCTCGGTCGGCGGCAGCGTTGGCGTGAGGGTGAAGGTGGCAGCGGGCGTGGATGTGGGTGGCACGGGCGGCGTCGCAGCGCGCGACCGCAACTGCAGTCCGCCGATGACTAACAACGCCAGCACGATCACACCGGCCACGAGCGCGACGATTCGCCCTGGGAAGCTTCGCGTGGCAGGCGCGGCTTGAGGTTCCGGCTCGACGGGCGCAACCGGCGGCAGCGTCAAATCCGCGCCGCAGATCAGGCACGTCTTGGCGCGAGACGAGACGTTGGCGCCACAGTTGGGGCACGTCTTGGGTTGCGTTTCCGAAAGGCTGGGGCGGTTTTCCATGGAATGTAGTGCGTATTGCGTGTTGCGTCTCACGCAGTACGTCCTTACGATTGGAGTCCGTCTAACCCTAATTCAACTGCGTGCGCCTGCAGCGCGGCCAGCACCACGCCGATGTGTTCTTCAAGCGGCACGCCCAGGTCGGCGGCGCATTGTTCGATCTCTTGGCGCTTCACGCCGGCGGCGAACGCTTTATCTTTCCACTTGTTCTTGACGCTCTTGACCGTCACGTCGGCAATGTTTTTGCTGGGACGCACCAGCGCCACGGCAGAGATGAGGCCCGTCAGCTCGTCCACCGCGGCCAGCGCCTTTTGCATCGTCGTCGTGCGCGGGGTGCCGGAATAATCCGCGTGCGAAAGCATCGCGGTGACAATCTCTTCCGGCCAGCCGCGCTCGCGCATGATCCTGGCACCCACGGCGGTATGCTCGGGAACCGTCGGGTTCTGCTCGTAATCAAAGTCGTGGATCAGCCCGACGACGCCCCACAGTTCTTCGTCCTCGCCATAGCGGCGAGCATAGGCGCGCATCGCAAATTCCACCGCCAGCGCATGCTTGCGGAGCGATTCGGTTTGGGTGAACTCGCACAAGAGATTCCAGGCGTCATCCCGGTTCATAGTGACCTCGCGTCGTAGGACAAGATGGCACGCGAAGCGTGTCCTACCATGACAAGAATCGAACCGCGGGTGATGCGGTTCGGGTAGGGTGGATTATACCAGACCTGTCAGGTTTCCGAAACCTGACAGGTTTAGCCAAAATGCCGCACGACCGAAATCAGATCCGCCAGCACGCCAAAGGCCGTCGTCTCGGTCCCGGCGTCTTCTTCAATGACGGTCAGGCCCGACAGCGTGTCCAGCGTAAAGCAGACGACGCTGTTCGTGCCGGTGACGAGCGCGAACGGATCGGTCATGCTCACCGCTTCTGGCGCGACGCGCGTGTGGATGCGCCCGCCTTCGCGCCAGGCGCGGCACAGCAGTTTGATGCGTTCGTTCCGAGCCAGCGCGTCACGCAGCATTTGCGGCGTCACGTCCCGGATGCCGGTGCGATCCACCTGCGTTGGGCGGAGGTCGCCATCCATCAGCACGTTGACGAGCACGGCGGTCTTGGTCGCCGCGTCCCAGCCGTCCACGTCGTTGCTGGGATCGGCTTCCGCCACGCCCCTCGCCTGCGCCTGCTTGACCGCGTCGTCGAACGACGCGCCGCTTTCCATTTGCGTGAGGATAAAGTTGGTCGTGCTGTTGAGGATGGCGCGGAAGCCCAAGAAATCTGCGCCTTGCAGCCCTTCGCGCGCCATCGAAAAGATTGGCGCGCCGTCCATCACGGTGGACTCGAAAAAGAACGCGCGACTTTTGGCGGCGGCGCGGTCGCGCAACTCGCGGTAGCCGTGCGCCACTGGTCCCTTGTTCGCCGTGACGATGTGCAGCCCCGCGTCGAGCGCGGCGCGGCAGTGGTCGAGCGCGGGCTGGCCCGTCTGCGGGTTGAGCGGCGATAGCTCGACGAGCGTGTTCGCCACGCCGGAACGAATCAGGCTCAGGTTATCATGCGCTATCGCCTCCGGCAGGCGGTTCAGGCTGTCCAGCTTCTCGCCGCTTTCAACAGCGGCCAGTGTGGCATTCACGTCCAACCCGGCCAGGTCGGCCGCCAGCCCATGACGACCCGTGCTGATGCCGGTGACGCGCCACGTCAGGTTGTGACGGTCGCGCAGTTCGTCGCGCTTGCGCTGCATCAGCCGCACAAGCGA
Organism: Anaerolineae bacterium; assembly: GCA_041300525.1. Lineage (GTDB taxonomy): Bacteria > Chloroflexota > Anaerolineae > Fen-1058 > Fen-1058 > JBGLNJ01. The sequence continues at coordinate 713,133 of JBGLNJ010000001.1, forward strand.
GCGCCCCACGTAGCCAAAGCCGATGAGAGCGATTGTCAGTTCCATTGTCTTGCTCCTTTCAAAGCCGCATGCCGCGTGATGCGTATTGCGTGTTCCGTAGTGCGTTTTGCGTAGACGGAACACGGAACACGCGACACGGAACCAGGGCTTGTGCGGCTAGACCCGAATGCTTTGCCACTTGCCCGACCGGAAGCGCCACCAGAACGCGCTCGCGCGGAAGCAGAAATCCACGGCAATCGCCAGCCACGCGCCGATCAGTCCCATGCCAAGCGTTTGACCGAGGAGCGTCGTCACGATCACGCGCAAGCCCCACACGCTGAACACGGTGATCGCCAACGTCGCGCGCGTGTCGCCTGCGCCGCGCAAGCCCCCCGCAAAGACAAAGCTAGTCGCCATCAGCGGCTGGATGAGGGCCGCGATGCGCACGACGGGCACGCCCAGCGTGACGACGGCCGGGTCGTCAATGAACAGCCGGATGAGCGCGCGATCAAAGATGAACATGGCCGCGCCCATGACCGCCATCACCAGCAACGCGCCGCGAAACGCCACGTAGGCGCTTTCCCGCGCGCGTTGCGGCTGTCGCGCGCCAAGCTCCTGGCCCACCAGCGTCGTGGCTGCCACGGAAAAGCCCCAACCGGGCAGGAACGAAATCTGCGCCACGCGCCAGGTCACCTGGTGCGCCGCGTAGGCTTCCGTGCCAAAGCGCGCAATGATGACGGTGAGGCTCGTCATCGCCAGTTGAAACAGAATTTGCTCCGCGCCCGCCGGCAGCCCGATGTTGAGGACGCGCCGGATGCACGTCAGGTCCGGGCGAGGCACGCTCCATCCGACGCGCAGCCCGGCTCGCCCGCGCACCAAGAGCGCCAGCACGATCAGCCCGCCGATGGTCTGACCCGAAGCCGCGCCCAGCCCGGAACCGACCACACCCAGGCGGGGCAGCCCGGCCACGCCCTGCGTCAGGCTCCACGCCACGCCGATGTTGACGACGTTGACGACCAGCATCACCATGAGCGGCGTGCGCGTGTCGCCTGCGCCGCGCAGCGCTGCGTTCCCGATGAGGAGTATCGAGTAAAAGAGGAACGAGGGCGCGATAGTTTTGAGGTAGCGCGTGCCTTGCTCGACTACGTCCGGCTCCCCGCCGAACCAGGCAATGATCGGGTGCGCAAAGATGAACGCCACCAGCGCCATCGCCAGCCCGATGAATACGGACAGCAGGAGCGACTGCCGCGCAGTGCGCGTGGCTTCTGCCGGGTCTTGCGCGCCCACGTGGCGGGCGACGAGAGCCGTCGAGCCGACGCCGACTGCGCCCAGGAAGGCGGCAGTCAGGTTGAGCATCTGCGCGCCCAGCCCGACGCCATCCAACGCCGCCACGCCCAGGTGACCGACGATGTAAAAGTCCACCAGGCCGATCATCATCGCCAGAGTTTGTTCCGCCACCGCCGGCCAGGCCAACGTCATCACGCGGCGGGCCAGCGCCGGATCGGTGCGGAGCAATGTGGCAGCCATCCAATCCATGAGATTGAATGATTGAGCAGTAGATCGCGTATCAATGTCCATTGAGCATCACAGAAATCATCTTTTGCGTGGGATGGGCCGGCGGCGCAGACGCTTCGCGCGGTCAGGGCCGAACGACTGCTCCATCAGCGCCCAGATGTCACTCCAGAGGTCGCAGTCGGCGAGGCTGACTTGAATGTCGTCCATCTCGCGTTCCAAGGTCGCCTGATCGGTCTCGCCGAGGATAGACAAAACCGCATTCGCCGCGCCCGCGCGAATCTCCGTGTCGGCTTTGAACTGGCGGTGAACGGTGCGCAACTGGGGAATGTCTTCCATCCGGCCCACCGCGATCATGGCCGTGGCGGCATTGGCCACCCTTTCGTTATCGCCCGTCTTGAGTGCTTCGCGCAGGTACGGCAGCACACGCTCGTCACCCAGGAAGGACAAGCTGAGCGCCGCCGTCGAGGCGCGCTCGAGGTCGTGCCGGTTGGCCTGGAAGAACGCCCAGATCGGCTCGATGGCGCGCGCGTCGCCCGTCCTGCCCAAAAGTGAGACGACTTCGTCGGCGGCATCCGGGTCGAGCGTGGGGTCGGCCAACGCCGCCAACAGTTCATCGGTGATAGCATCCGCCATCTTGGACAGCAGCCGGAAGGCGCGATCGTGCGCGGCCTGAGTCGGGCCGCCGAGTTGCCGGATCAGGTCGGGCACCTCTTGCTTGTAGTGATGATATTCGCGCAAGGCCAAGCGATGGCTCCGGCGGAGGCTGGCGGCGGCAGCGTCCAGAACTTTGACGTTAGGCATGGTGGTCACCTCCTCGTCGGGTCCGAGCGTTGCGTGGAAACATCAGGCGGCTCCTTTCTGCAATGGTTGGGTCGTATTGAGCGCATCCAATGCGAGCAACAGGCAGGTCACGCTGGCGATGCTGTCCATCTCGCCGGAGCGCACCATTCCGGCCATGCGGACACATCGCAATCAACTCGATGTCGTTCTGTGACGCATAAGTTAGGGTTTCCTCAGCGGGTGAGCCAAAGCGCACAGTGCAATGCACACTGGCCCCGAGGAATTCCAGATCACGCGCAACGCCTTGCAGATATACTGAACGGAAATCAAATGGGCGCATTGGAACGACGTTCGTAGTGGCCACTATCTCCCTCTTTAGGGGGTCAGCGGCGTATTGGGGCGATAAATCGTCCGCTGCGCGTACGAACGGGACCTGCGCTCGCGCAGCGTCCATTTCCGACCAGTATATAACCGAGCATTGTCACTCTGCCCGATGGGTGAAGAGCTGGCGCAGATTAGCCCAGATCGAAGATAGAGCCGGCGCGCCGGTCATCTCCGGGACAATCTCGCGCGCGGCTTTGTCACGCAGGCGCATCAGTTCGGCTTCGTGAGCATGCACGGCGGACTGGCCGGCCTCCAGGCAACATTCAAGCTGGCTCACGTCGAACAAGGTCACGTGGCCGACCTCAGGACACAGCATCACATCCGGCGGGCACGCGGCCAACTTTTCCCTCAAGCTTTGATCCTGCATGACCAACACAGTGCGTTCCACGACTTCCCACAGCGTCGCCGTGCCACTGCGCAACAAGAGCTGCCGAACCAACGATTGGGCCGGGCTGCCCGTCGGCGGCGGGTCATGGAACAGCGGGCCGCGATGGGAGGACACGTTGGAGGCAATCACATAGTCCGCGCCCAGACGGCGGACCACGTCGAACGGGACATTGTTGAGCACGCCGCCATCTATCAGGTAACGTCCATCGCGGCGTTCCGGCGCAAACAGGCCGGGGAACGCCGATGTCGCCAGCAGCGCTTCCACGACATCGCCCGTGTCGAGAATCACCTCGGTTTCGGCTTCCAGGTCAACCGCCACGACGGCGAATTTGCGCGAGAGTTGCTCGAACTTTATATCCCCCAACACATTGCGCAGCATTTGGACGAACTTGGTCTTTCCAAACATCCCCAGGTGATTAGGCTCGCGCGCAGCCAGAACTGTGAGGCCGGTCTGGCGCACGATCAGCTCGATGCGATCCACGCTCAAGCCCGCCACATACAGCCCGCCGATGATGCCGCCCATGCTCGTGCCGGTGATAATGTCGGCGTGGATGTCCAGTCGTTCCAGGGCGCGGAGAACGCCAATGTGCGCATAGCCCTTTGCGCCACCGCCGCCCAGCGCCAACCCGATTCTACGCATGGTCATTTCTCGACCCCTATTGTACACCCAAAACAACAGGGCGCTCAACGCCAGCGCCCCATCCTATCCATACCGTAACTCTTGCGAAGGGTCGAAGGGTCACTTGAACTGAGATCGTGTGACCTCTGCGCCCTTCTGAAGCGCTTGCTTGTTGGCGACCAACAACTTGCGCGCCTTGGCCGGCAAATGCTCGTCTAACGCCCGCATCACCGCATCCAACGACACAGCTTTGGTCGCCTCCAGGAGTGCGCCCAGCAAGACCACGTTCGCCATCTTGGCGCTGCCGGCCTCCACCGCCAGCTCATTCGCCGGCACGTCAATCACTTTAATGTCTTGGCGCGAAGCGAGCTTGGTAATGAGCGACCGATTGACGACCAGCACGCCGCCGGGCTTGACGAGCAGCTCGTACTTGTCCATCGAGGGAATGTTGAGCACAACCGCCGAGGTCGGGTTGCGGACGATGGGTGAGCCGATCTCTTCATCGGACACGACGACGATGCAGTGCGCTGTGCCGCCGCGCATCTCTGGCCCGTAGGATGGAATCCACGTGACGTGCTTGCCCTCGTTGAGCGCCGCATAAGCCAGTAACTGCCCGGAAAACAACGCCCCCTGCCCGCCGAAACCGGAAAAGATGATTTCTTCTTGCATGTGAGTTACCTTTGTAGGGCAAGTTGGCAACTTGCCCTACGCGCTAATTGACCACTAACGGGCGAACTGCTTCCATCACTTTGTAATCGCCGAGCGGATAGTACGGCATCATTTTTTCTTCGATGAACCGCAGGGCGCCGGCCGCCGGGATACCCCAGTTGGTCGGGCAAGTCGAGAGAATCTCAACGAGCGAAAAACCCATGCCTTGTATCTGGACTTTGAACGCCGTCATGAGCGCTTTTTTGGTCTTGCGGATGTTGGCAATATCGTGAACGCTGCGGCGCACGATGTAGGCCGCGCCGGAGGTCGTCGCCAACATCTCGGACACGCGCAGCGGGTAACCTTGCAGCTCCACATCGCGGCCTGTCTGCGACGAGGTGGAGATCATACCGGGCAGCGTGGTCGGCGCCATCTGCCCGCCCGTCATGCCGTACACCGCGTTGTTGACAAAGATCACCGTGATATTTTCGCCGCGCGCGGCGACGTGTACCGTTTCGCCGGTGCCGATGGCGGCCAGATCGCCATCGCCCTGATAAGTGAACACAACTTTGTCGGGCTGGACGCGCTTGATGCCCGTCGCCATCGCCGTCGCGCGGCCATGCGGCGCCTCGGCAAAGTCCAGATTGAAATAGGTGTAGGCAAACACCGCGCAACCCACCGGCGCGACGCCGATCGTCTTGCCCGCCACGCCCAACTCGTCAATCACCTCGGCCACCAACCGGTGAATGATGCCATGCGTGCAGCCCGGACAATAGTGGGTAAACGCCTCCGCCAGCGGCGCAGGCCGCTTGAAAACCACTTCTTCTCGCGTCATTTGTGTACTCATCTCAACACTCCCCGGCTGGCATAAGGATGCCAGCCTACTCCCATCCATTACGCCGTCACCCGCTCGCCGGGCCGCGCCATGACCAGTTCTTCGTTCATCTCGCGGATCACCTTCAACACTTCGTCGGGCAGCGGGACGATGCCGCCCATTCGTCCATAGAACTGCACCGGGCAGCGCCCCTCGACCGCCAGCCGCACATCTTCTACCATCTGCCCGGCGCTCATTTCGACGGAGAGGATGCCGTGCACCTGCTCGGCCAACTCGGCAATGCGCGCGGAAGGGTACGGCCACAGCGTGATGGGACGCAGCAGACCGACCCTGATGCCTTCGGCGCGCGCCTGCTTCATCGCCGTATAACACACACGCCCCATGGTGCCATAGGCGACCAGCAAGAGCTTGGCGTCCTCGGTCATCAACTCTTTCCAACGCACCTCATTCTTGCGAATCTCGTTCAGCTTGGCCTGCAAGCGCAGGTTGAGTTTTTCCATCTGGTCGGGGTCAAGAAAGATCGAGGTGATCACGTTGGCGGGGCGATGGTCGGCCCCGGTGAGCGCCCAAGCGGGGCGTTGCTTGTTGACCGGCCGCATCGGCGGAAGTTCGGCTGGCTCCATCATCTGACCCAACGCTCCATCGCTGACGAGATAGACCAGCGTGCGATATTTCTCTGCCAGGTCAAACGCCAGAGCCATCAGATCCACCGATTCCTGAACGGTAGAGGGCGCAAGACAAATCACCTTAAAGTCGCCGTGCCCGCCGAACTTGACTAACTGGTTATAGTCGCCTTGCGAGGGTTGAATGTTGCCCAGGCCCGGCCCCACCCGCATCACGTCCACCATCACGGCCGGCACTTGGGACGCGGCGATATAGCTGCACCCTTCTTGCATCAAGCTCACGCCGGGGCTGGAGGAACTGGTCATCGTGCGCGCGCCGGTGCAGGCTGCGCCATAGACCATGTTGATAGCCGCCAACTCGGACTCGGCTTGAATAAACACACGCCCCAGTTCGGGCATCCGCCGGGACATGTATTCCAGCAGTTCCGTCTGGGGCGTAATGGGGTAGCCGAAATAGGCTTCGCAACCGGCGCGGACGGCCGCCTCGGCCACGGCTTCGTTACCCTTCCAGAGTTCTTTCATGGACTCCCCTCCGGCGTGACTGCACGCCAAGCAAACAGGATAAGGTCTCTGACAATTGGCTAGGCTGGCGCCATAGCCCCTGACTTGACGGGGACTTGCCGAAACACGGTAATAACCACATCCGGGCAGACCAGCGCGCAGAGAGTGCAGCCGGTACACTCGTGATCCGGGTCTACCAATAGCGCCGGCCGGTACCCGCGCACATTAAAATAGTCTGCCATGCGAATGATCTCTTTGGGACACACGGACATGCACAACTCACAACCCTTGCAGCGATTCTCCTCAATCTCGATTCGTCCTTTGGCCATCTATCCCTCCTCGTCTCGGCAGAATACTCTCACAGCGCTCACGTCACATCCAGAACAGTACGCTCCATAACTGCTCAGGCAACCTTGCAAAGTTTTCAGGAGACATGTGGCGAGCGCAATCACAACCTTCGCAAGGGTGAGCAGTTACCCCCACCTTAACAAGATACACCTTCTGCGACCTTGCCTTCCAGTGCCAGATGTCATCATCAGAGCGCGACAAAGGTCATTCACCCGTGATTATACACCCTTGCGACTCTTTAAACGTCAATAGACGAACTCGCGGATGTCATAGGTAGCCAGCTTGGGCGGCGCGCCGATGAATTTGAGGCCGGATTCGATCGCGCGCCGCTGCGCGCGCATTTGATCTGCCGTCACTGGCTCGACAGCATCGCGTTCGGCGATCTGGCCATAGGGTTGGCCCGGCAGGGAAACGAAATCAGAAAAGTAGATCAGGTCGCCCGCGCCCAGGGCCATCGTGTTGACGACGTCAATTGTATCACGCACGTGCCCTTCGGCAAAATGTGTCCCACCTGCGCCGAGCAGCACGATGACGCAGACCTTTACGCCGCCCGCTTTGATCGCCCGCGCTGCTTCAATGGCATCGGCGGCGCGACCGGGTTTGCGGAGCCAGGTCAACAGTGGAGCGTGTCCGCTCTCCAGGCCAATGTAGACGCGCGCGAGTCCGTGCGCGGCCAGCTCGGCGTAATCGTCCGCCGATTTTTTGCTGCCCGAAAATCCATCGAGAAAGGAAAACAAGGGAACGATGGCATCCGGCTTGAATCCGCGCAGCCCCTTTAGTTGCGCCAGTTCTTGCCTCAAGACCTGCAACAACGGCACGAGTTGGCGTTGCGGAACCACCAGAGCATTCGCATCCGCCAAAAAGATCCCCCGGCGCAGCGCCAGCGAATCGCCCAGGTAATCGCGCGCAGCGAGGATGTGCGCGCGGAATTCGTCGGGGGACTTTACGCGGAAGGGGCGGTCGCGGTAGAACGCGCAGAACGTGCAGGTGTTGAACGAGCAGCCCTCGGTCATTTGCAGAACGAGCGCGAGGTATTGATCGGGCGGCAAAATGCCCAGGGGCCGATAGATGCGGAGAAAGTGTTCCGCATCGGCGCGGGCGGCCGGCGCCGTATAGCGCATCGCGCGATGGAGGCACGTCTCGATCTCTGGAACGACCTGCGGCGGCGCATCGAACACCGCGCCCTCGGCCAGGCTGCTCATCAACGCGGCAGAGCAATCCACGACGAGGGCGGCTTCGCTGCGGCCCAATCGCCGGCGATCACGCTGCCCATGCTCCGTCCACTTGCCCAGCACGCCGCCATCCAATCCGCGCCGGAACGTGCAGCCAAAAAAGAATGCGCTCCACAACCGTCCGGCGCGGTCATAGGCCAGCACCGTTCGCTCGTCAAAGGCGGCCGTCAGTGAGCCAGGCTGCACATTGAGCGTGACGATCTTTTTAGCGCGGGTCGTGGCGCGAACGATCATTCTTCCAACAAGTCGTTGTATCATCTCAATAATCGCGGGATTAGACTTCCGAAGTCTTGGCAAGATGTTTCAACAAGCGCAAGTTGAGTCCCGACTTCGGAAGTCTCCCCGACTTTTTGAGAAGACACAAGTCGTTAATGCAAAAGCGGGGACCGCGCATCTCGTCCCCGCCAGGCGGTCAGTGTGCCGTCACCTTCATACGCGGCAGTAATTGACGTGCGCGGCCTCGATGGCGCGGATCAACCGCTGTGAATCAATGTCCTTGAGCACGTAACTGGAAGCGCCGGCCTGGAAGGCAGCTTGTCGTTCGGCCTCGTCCACGTAGGAGGTGAGGACGATGACCACAGGATGCGAGTCGGATTGGGTGATGCGGCGGCAGGTGTCCAGCCCTCCGCCATCGGCCATCTTAATTTCCAGCAAGACGACATCAGGGGTCAGCTCTAGCGCCGCTCGGACGCCTTCTTCGCTGGAGCCGGTGCTGCCGACAATCTCGAACTCGGGCGCATGGCGCAGGCGAGCCTCAAGCGCTTGACGAACCGTCTCACGGTCGTCAATGATCAACAGCTTCATCCTGGACGCCAAGCGTCTCGCCACTTGCTCTACCCTCTCCATCTGCCCTTCCAAGATACAAGACATTTCGCCGCGCGCCAATGGCGATACAATACAGACAGTATAGGTAGGGCAAGGGGCACCAGCCAGTGTCATTTGTACCCTATCAAACGTTACTGGTGTCACCCCGCCTGCCTCTGTCCACCCGTCAAGTTGGGATCAGGTTCCGCGCGCGCCGACGGTCTCGATGAGTATGATCGCGGTGACCGTCGTGCCCTGGCCGACCTCGCTCTGCACAATGAGCTTGCCGCCCAGCGAACGCGCACGCGTTTCCATGTTGCGCAAGCCGTGGCCTTCGTAGGCGGTGACACGCGCCGGATCAAAGCCGCGCCCGTCGTCTCGAACCGAGAGGCGCACGTACATTCCATCGCGCGACAAGTGAACCCACACATAGCGCGCCCGCGCGTGCTTGGCGACGTTGGCCAACGCTTCCTGGGCGACATGGAACAGCCCGGCGGCTTGGGTCTGCGCAAGGCCCGTATCGCCTTCCACGTCCACCTGCAAGTCCGTCTGGATGAGCGTGTTGGCGCGAAACGCGCGAATCAGATCGAACAAGCCGCTGGGCAAATCCTTGCCCTGGAATCGCTGGGGGCGCAAATCGAGGATATAGTTGCGGATGTCTTTGATGACCTGGTTGAGGCTCGTGATCGCCTGGCTCAATTGTGTTTTGGCGGAGGCAGAGTCTTCGTCCAACAACAGGTGGCTGTATTCCAGCATCAGCCCGACAGCATAGATGGACTGGATGATGCCATCGTGCAAGTCCATGCCGATACGCTCGCGCTCCTCCAACACGGTCAATCGCTGCACCTGCTGATAGAGCCGCGCATTTTCAATGGCAATCGCCGCATGGGCCGCCAGCATCACGATGAGCTGCTCGTCATCTTGTGAAAACTCGTCGGCAGTGGTTTTGTCGGTGAGGTACAGCGTGCCCAGCAGCGTCCCCTTGGAAATGATGGGCACACCCAAAAAGCTCGTCATGTTGGGGTGGTTCTGGCAAAAGCCCGCCGAGCGCGGGTCGTCGGCGATGCGCGGCACTCGGATCGGCTTGGTGGAACGCATCAATGCGCCGAGCAACCCCTTGCCCTCTGGCTCGGAACCCATCCGAGCTATCTGCGCCTCGTCCATCCCTGAAGTCAAGAATTGCTCCAGCCCGCCGTTGGCGCTGGGGATGCCCAGCGCGGCATAGCGCGCGTTGGACAACTCGCGCGCTAGATGAACAATGCGCTGCAAGACGCGGTCGAGCGCCAGCTCTGCGGTGATGGTGAGGGTCGCTTCATTGAACGCGCCCAGTTGCGCACGCAACTCGGCTTCGGAACTGTGAGGTTCAAGTGGTTCTGTCATTGGGTGAGATTATAGCACGAGTCAGCCCAGACCGTCAAAGTTTTGACATTTTGGCAAACAACGCTAGAATAGCGTCACCTGCACAACTCCTCTCGGAAAGGAACGACGTGAAGCGACGCATCCTGGTCATTGACCCCGACATTGCCTTCGCCACGCTCTTGAAGGAAAGCCTGGAGCAAACCCAGCTCTACCAAATCACTACTGCCAACGATAGTCAGTCCACGCTCGACGCGCTGGCGCAAGACGGTTGGGCCATGGTGATCCTCGACCTGGGCCTGACCGACCCGCCCGCCGAGCAGGTGGCGCAGTCGGTGCGCGCTCGATATCCAGAACTGCCATTGACGGTGATCCCACTCGACGGCGACGCGCTGCCACCCGAGATCGGCGCGCTGGGTATCCAGAGTGTGTTGACCAAGCCGTTCTTCCTGCCCGACCTGCCAAGCCTGGTGGCGCGCGCGATGAGCACACAGTCACCCGTGCCAGTCTCCCCGGCGAGGGTAGAGATTCCCGAACCGCCTGCGCAACCAGGCCGTGGGGCGCGTTGGGCAGGCGACAAGGCGAAACTCGCTGCGCCGCTTTCCGCCCTGGCGCGCGAACTCGGCGCTGAAGCGGTGATGTTGACCTGCGGTGACGATTTGGTGGCGCACACCGGCCGGTTGGCGCGCGAGGACGCCGAACAACTAGGCCACGCCATCGTCGCAAGCCGGCGCGCCTCGGCCCAGGTGGCAAAACTTTTGGGGCGCGAAGAGATGTGCTTTGAGCAATCCATGCACGAAGGTAACGGTTACGTGCTCTACAGTCTGAACACGGCCGGCGAGATGGTGCTCTCGGTGGCGCTCAACTCCAACACGCCGCTCGGCATCGTCCGCTATCACACCCGGCGCACCGCCGAAACGATCTCCAAGCTGGCTGCCTGCGCCTGATCGAAACACGCCATCAGCATGTGGCGCCAATGCGCCGACTCAAAAAAAGACCCGAGGGAATCTCCTCGGGCCTTTAATTTTGGAGTGATCGAGTGAGCTAGGCGCTGCGGCTCACACCAAGCTGAGCATCGGACTGCACGCGCACTTGACACGCGGCGCAGCCTTCCGGCAAGGGCTGGCCGTCAATCTGACGCGCCAACCAGCAGGGGATGTCCGGCTGTTGCGCCGCCGCACAAGCAGCGCGCGCCTCGGCAGGACAGTTCTTGATTTCCCAGCACGGCCTGGTCATTGCGCCGGCGGCGCGTTGTTCCTGCGCCGAGCGAACCATGCCCTCAAATTGCTCATGGACCGCCTTGGGCTCCAGCCAGCGCTGGATCAGGTACCCGACCCCCATGACGATGAGAAGCGGCAACCCGATACGCAGGAAAAACATCCCGGCGATCACAAAAATATCCTGAATTGTTTGAGTGTTCATTTTACCATCCTTCCCGTTCTACCCTTGGCTCTTCCAGTTGTACAATACACCCAAAGTGCCGGTAAGTCTATTGGGCAAGTGCCCCATAGAGGGTTGCCAACAAGTGCCATTTTGGGCCAATCTGAGTGGGTATGTCTTATCCCATGCCGCTCAGGCTTGCACCAGCCGGCGCATGGCGGACTCGCAACCCTGGCACCGCCCGCCAGGGCTGGTGTGACAACTGCAACACGGTCGAGCTACACAGCAGCCCGACGAGCATCCCATCGGCTCAAGAGCATACCCAGGCTCACCGACACCACGATGGGAAGGATCACTCGAAGTGCCAACATGCTAAGCAGAGCCACTAATCCGGTTTCCATTTTTGCCTCCCGTCTACCTCAACCAACAAATTGATGTTTCCCTGCTACAAAGGTATCATGCCAGGGCATGACACGTCAATCAGGCAAGCGGCCCAACTTTACGTGTCGCGTGCCCCCCATTCCGAGTCGGCGAGTGGCGATCTCAATGGTTTGAGTGGCATACAACCGCGCATATCTGGCAAAGCCAACCGACAAAAAAAATAGGGAGTGGATGAGGAGATTACCCCAGGCGGCCTGGGGTAAGAGGCAAATGGGTAACCTCTCCTACGAGGCGACGGGAGTCACAGGGCGTCACGAATCTGTTTGAGCCGGCGGAGGATGGCAGTAATATACCCGCTTTCCAGGACGCTTGCCAGGTGGCCCTCGGTAAAGCGGTCAGCGCGGATATGTGTGGTGAGCATTTTGCGGAGCGTCAACAAATCGGCGCTCGCAAGCGTGGCCCGCCGCACGTTCAAATCTTGTCCCCAGCGCGAAACACTCTCGAGACGCAACTTGACACGCTGAACAAACTGGTTATAATGGCGCGCGTTGGGCCGCTAGCTCAATTCGGTAGAGCAGGGGACTCTTAATCCCTTGGTTACAGGTTCGAGTCCTGTGCGGCTCACCAATCGCCTTGTTATTCGGTTATTAATGTGCTGACCGCTGACTTCCAACTCCGCCAAGAATTGTAGAGTCGCGGTCGGCCCTTCCGGGCCGAGTAGCAATGCGATGAGCGCCCTCAGTCCTTTGACTGTTGGCGCTTTTTTTGTTCCTGCTCGCGCGCGGCGAGGTAGTCGTCCAGGTCGGACTGCGGAATGAGATACGCACAGGTTCGCAAGGTCCTGGGCAGTTTCCACTCCGAATGGGGCCGCGAGCGTATGCCGCCTTGGCGACGGTGCTCAACACCACCAAGCGGGCCGGCCAGAATGTCTTTTAAAAACTGGCGAGTCTGTCTTGCACTACCTTGACCTGCAAACTGCGTGAGCAGTTACGGTGATTCTATATTCGAACGCGGGCGCAAGTCAAACGGATAGACCCGAAGCGTGTGCGACCTGAAGGCTCGCCTGGACTTGGATCTATCCAGGGGAGAGTTCCGCCAATAGCTCGGCGACCACCACATCCAGCGACCTGGGGCCGCTCTTGGGCGCGACTAGAGCCAATTCAACCCGCAATCGCTCGGCCTTGTTTTGGAGGTCCTGCTCGCTGGCAGGATGTTGGCACGCCAGCGCGATCAACTCGGCGGCTCGCTGTGGTTGCCCCTGCTTGGCAAAGAGTACAGCCAAGTTCACCAGGACTTTCATAAGGATCGTCCAGGTCTGGGTTTGGGCAGCGATTTGCATAGCCTCAACCAGATAGGCCCTGGCTCGCACAGCATCTCCGAGTGTACACGCAATCTCTCCCAGGTTGTTCAGGCATATCATGATCGTCCACTGATCCTGGATATTGCGTCCGATCATCAGCCCCGCCTGATAATGTTGTTGTGCTTCGGGATACGCGCCAAAGAGACAGGCGACCTCGCCCAGATTGCTCAACGCGACGGCCTGGCCCGATTGGTCACCGATCTTGCAGCAAATCTCCAGGCTTTCCTGATACAACGACCGGGCCTCAGCATATTGATCCAGAATGTGCAGCACCGTGCCCAGGTTATTGAGGTGCACGGCGACGTTGAATGGATCCCCCAGTTCCCGGCTCAATGCCAAACATTCCTCAAACAGGCGTTGCGCCCGGGCATAGTCACCCTGGTGGCAGGCCATGTCTCCCAGCGTGTTGAGTGGAAAAAGTACCAGACGTGGATTGTCGCTGGCGCGGGCAATAGCCAGACCCTCTTCGAGTATGGGTTGCGCGTTTTCCATGTCTCCGGCATCGCAGCGGATCGCGCCCAGCAAGAAAAGCGAACTGGTCGTTCCCCAGTCATTCTTGGTTTGCTTCGACAGCGCCAGACTTTTCTGAGCCAACTGCTCAGTCTCATCGTACCTGCTTTGTTTGCGGGCCACATCGGCCAGACTAACCAGGCAAAAGATCTGTTCGGACGGCATTCCCAGCCGTTCAGAGATCGCCAGGCCTTGCTCCAGGGCGGTCCTGGCCTGTTGGTAAAGGCCCTGGTAACGGCACAGCGCCCCCTGCCGAGACATCACTTGGCCGACAAGGCGTTCTTGCTGCGCGTCTCCCTGCCATCGCTCGATAGCATGGGCGAACAGGTCAATCCCCTCCCGGAACCGGCTCTGGGCCTCGTAAAACTGATACAGGCTTTCCAGGCTTTGCTCGATCTCGCGGACACAACCGTGTGAGACGGCTTGTCGCCAAGCCTGGCGCGTGTTTTCAACCTCCACGACCATGTCCAGCATAGCCTGTCTTTGTTGTTTTCCTTTCAGACGTTCCGCCTGTCGCTCCAGAAAGGCGGCGAAATGACGAGTGTGTTGCATCTGGGTTTCTTGAAGCGATTGCGGATTGGCTTCGAGTTTCTCCGCTGCATACTGCCTGAGCAGCTCGTGCATATCGTACCGGTCGGGCGAAACACGGCGGAGCAAGGATTTGTCTATCAGGGCCGATAGGGTAGACGCAGATGTTCCAGCGACTTGAGCGGCAGCTTCTAGCCGAAATCCCCCGCGAAAGACCGACAGCCGGATAAACGCATCCCGCTCCACCTCCGAGAGCAAGCGCCAAGAGTGCTCGAACGTCGCCCTGATGCTCCGCTGCCGTGCGGGCACATTGCGGAGAGAGGTCGTCAAGACATTGAGATTGCTTTCGAGTTCTTGGGCGATGGCCTCGCAAGAGTGGACAGATACCCAGGCGGCCGCCAGCTCGACGCCCAGCGGCATCCCCTCGACCAACTGGCAAATGCGCGCCACGTGGGGCGCTTCTTCTGAAAGCGAAAAGCGTCTCTGCGCCTGGCCGGCGCGCTGCTGAAACAAAGTGATCGCACTGTAGGTTTTCCACCCCTCCCCCGGCCCCTCCCCTGACAAGGGGTACGTCAGCCCCTCGACCTCGTAGACCCATTCCTCTTGCAGAGCCAACCGTTCTCGCGAGGTGGCGAGCAGCACCACGCCCGGCGCACGCTTGAGCAGATCGGCTACCAACTCGACTTCACTTTCTCCTTGGCTCGCGGAGGAAGCAGAACGAGAAAGCAAGTGCTCCACGTTGTCCAGGATCAGCAGCATCTCTCGCTTCGAATCATGCAGGTAATTCAAAAGCTGTTCTTTGGGGTCTTTACGCTCGTGGAAAGCGAACCCAATGGCGTCCGCCAGCGCGGACACGATCAACTCGGGCGAGCTAACGGCGGCAAGCGGCACAAAATTCATCAATTATGTAAGGGGGATAAGCACCCAGAAGGGTCTTGATCTGATAAACTATTACGGTAAAAAGAGAACAGCATCAAATAAGGGTCATAACAGAACAGTAAAAGAATAAACATTTTTAAATGAAAAGGAAGAATTTGATTTTAGCAGCATTCTCCTTAATGCTTTCCGGGGGTCTGGCATTTTCGCAAGAAAGTACAGCAGAGCTTAAGCTTACCCTGAAGGAGGCTCAGGATTATGCATTGATGAACAATAAAATGGTGCAGGCAGTAAAAACCGACGTACTGGCTTCGCGCATCGCAGTATGGGAAATGATATCATCAGCCTTGCCTCAGGTGAACGCATCAGGGTCATTTACCGACAACCTTAAGCTGATGACCACATTGCTGCCCGGCGATTTTTTTGGTCAGCCCGGGGTAAAAGTTCCTGTAACGTTCGGATCGGAATTTAACTCGAGCGGATCAGTTCAGGCAACCCTTCTGCTTTTCAATGCGCCATTATATATAGGCATAGAAACTACAAAGCTGGCTAATAAGCTCAGTGAGAAGAATCTGGAGAAATCAGAGCTTGATACCAGGGAATCAATAGCGATGGCATATTACCTTATCCTGGTAAGCGAGAGGTCGCTTGAGATCCTGAAAGGTAACATTGACAATCTCAATGAGACCCTTAAATCAACAAGGGCAATGTATTCGGCCGGCATGGCAGAAGCTACCGATGTTGACCAGATGATCTCAAATGTCAGCATGGTTGAAAACTCGAGAAGCTCACTGGAACGCACTATCGAACTAAACCGGGCGAATAGCTCAGTTGGTTAGAGCGCTTCTCTTACAAAGAAGAGGTCCTGGGTTCAAGTCCCTGTTCGCCCACCCAAAAACCCGAAGGGTTTCACTGACCCTCCGGGTTTTTCTATCCGCCGCGCACTCAACCGCTGCTCGACGCATGTATTCCGCGATGCGATGCGCCACGCCCTGGGCGTGACGATGGGCATGGTCTGCAGCCAAACGCGCCCCGGCCCGCGCAAGGTCGCCAGGAACAGGCCTTCGCTGCCCAGCAGGATGTTCCTGAACCCCTTGATCATCTCGATGTCGAAGGTCACCGTCGGCTCAAACATCGCCACGTGACCATAATCCACGCGCAACGTCTGGTTGGGCGAAAGCGCGTACTCGACAATCTCGCCGTCGAACTCTACAAAAGCCAGGCCCGGCCCCGTAATGCGCTGCATGACAAAGCCTTCACCCCCGAATAGCCCCGCACCGATTTTCTTGTTGAAACCGATGTCGAGCGTGACGCCCTTTTCGGCGCACATGAAAGTGTGCTTTTGCAGCAAGAGCGACTGGCCGGGCGCTAAACCCACCGGCAGGATTTGGCCGGGGAAATCCGACGTGAACGCGATCATGCCCGCGCCCCCGGTGGCGGCAAAGTCAATGATAAACAGCGACGCGCCGGACACGGCGCGCTTGAGCAAGCCGCCCAGCCCGCCCGCGCTGGTCGTGTTCATATTGACATTGCTCGTCATCCACGACATCGCGCCGGCCTCGGAGAAAATCGCCTGACCGGGCTGCAGTTCGAGAATGGCCGATTGAAGCAACGAGCCGACGATCGAATACTTTAATCCGCTGCGCCCCTGCCCCGCTTTGACGGCGGTCGGTGTTGGAACATCCAGGCTACTCATGGTTCCTCCTGTTCGTGGTTGGATCCGGGCGGCACGGGAATGTCGCCCGAGGTTCGGGCTGCAAACATATTCGGGCTGCAAACATATTCGGGCTGCAAACATAATCGTGAACCGGGATAACGTCCAGTTAAAAGCAGCGCCACAGCAACCATGCGCGATGGACAAGAAAAACTGGACAGCCTGCCCCGCCAGGCTGTCCAGTGGTTCCGGATAAGGATGAGTTTTGGCGAAATGCTCCCACACTAGAAACAAGTGGCACACACAAAATAGAATGCCAGTTTTCACCCTTGCCGGATAAAATACCCTTTCCCGTCAATCACTCGGATTTTTCCAAGATTTTCACTAGCGGATCACCAATTCATAATCCAGGTCGGCGTAGCTCACGGACGGGTCGGCTCGCAGTTCAGCCAGACGCGCCAACTCTTGCCCTTGAGGCACTTGCACTTTCCAGGCGCGCATTGCAGGCACGAACTCGGCGGCGGCTCCAGTGCGTTGAGCGGTTTGGGCCGCCTCGACTTCTGAATGGAAGGAGACGATGATTCGACCGGGCACGAACGGCGCGGTGACGAGCGACTGACTGGTTGGCGAAACCGGTGTGGCTGCCCCCACCACGCAGGTCGGAGTGCCGCCGCGCGCACCCATGGAAAGAGTTTGGAAGGCGTTGATGCGGCCACAGCCCGCATGTTGATCCCAGCCCGCTGTTCCCACCTCATCCGCATTGTCCAGGATGGCGGACGCAATCTGATCGGGCGTGTAGACGGAATACTGCGAGCGAACCAGGGCGGCCAGCCCGGCCACGTAGGGCGTGGCCATCGAGGTGCCGCTCATGTAGCCATACCCGCCCCCCATCATGGTGCTATAAATGAGCGAGCCGGGCGCAGCGACGCTGACCGTGTTCCCGTAACTCGAGTAACCGGCCAGGGAGCCATCGGATGTCGCCGCGGCCACACTCAAGACATGTGCGCAATTGGCCGGCAGGTTATCTACGTTCGCCCCATCGTTTCCCGCCGAGGCCACCAGCACGATGCCTTTTTCATGAGCATAGTCCACGGCGGCCTGCACATCGCCGGGGCACGGAGCCGCGCCGGCCACACTCATGTTGATGACGTTCGCGCCGTGATCGGCAGCGTAGCGGATACCGCTGGCAATCGCAGAGCTCCAGGTGTATCCCTCGCGCGTTGCAATCTTGACGGGCATCACCTTCGTGTCCCAGCCCAATCCCGCTACGCCGATGACGTTGTTCGTCGCCGCGCCGATGATGCCGGCGACGTGCGTGCCGTGACCGTGATCGTCCTGGGTGTTGTCGTTGTCATCAATCACGTTCCAGCCGCTCACCAGTTTGCTCGCCAGGTCAGGATGATTCCAGTCCGCGCCCGTATCTAGCACCGCCACGATGACCGACGCGGAGCCGCGAGTCAACTTCCAGGCTTGGGAAGCTTTCACCATCTCCAGGCCCCACTCTTGCTTAAAGTACGCATCGTTGGGGATGAATGCCGGGCTGTCCGCCGTTGCAACCTGCATGACCAGGGGCAGGTAGATCACTCTCCCGCCAGTGGAGGAAGATATGGAAGCGGGGATTGGTGCGGTGGGGCCATCGCCTTCGGCGCGAGCAACCGCGACCTGGAACCCAAGGCTAAGAGCAACGACGAACGCGAAAGAACACAGCACCGCCTTCGCACTGATCGCCTTTGTAATCCTCGCCTGTTTGCACACCATGAGCCTGACCTCCAGCTATCATGGTAGCAAACAAGGGCATGGGAATCTGTAATTTTTATAGGCAGGCTGTGCGAGGGTTGCGTGCGAAAAAATTCAAGCTCCACGTGTGCTTGCCACATTTCGCACTCTTGCGCGATCAACAGGGTGTGGTTCAGCAACGCAAAAACTCTGAACCGCACCCCGATCAACCGGGTGTGGTTCAGAGTTTTGCGCACCTGGCGACTACAAGTCGCGGCAACAACAGCAAAACCTGCCTTCGCAGGTTCAATCCCCAGCCGACGAAGGTCGGCTTTGCTGCTCGCCAGAGGCGGGCGCGATTTCCAATCGCCAGCTAACGGGCAACGCAAAAACTTGAACCGCACCCCGATCACCCAGCTACGGGGATGAAATCAGGATTGTGTGGTAACATAGGTCGCTCTGCAAAAAAAAATCTATCGAGGTAGATATGAGTATCAAAGAGTTTCATCCCAAGACCATCATCGAACCGTTTCGCATACGCTCCGTAGAGCCTATTCGTTTCACCACCCTGGCCGAACGCGAACAAATGCTCCGCCACGCAGGCTACAATCCATTTCTCTTGCGCGCAGAAGACGTGCTGATTGACTTGCTCACAGATAGCGGCACAGGCGCCATGTCATCGAAGCAATGGGCCGGCATGATCGCCAGTGACGAGTCCTACGCCGGAGCCAAGTCCTTTTTCAAATTCGAGGCGGCAGTGCGGGACATTACGGGCTACAAGCACGTGATTCCCACCCATCAGGGGCGGGCGGCCGAACACATCTTGTTCACTTGCATCGCCAAACCTGGCGACGTCATTCCCAACAACACGCATTTTGACACCACTCGCGCGCACGTGGAACACGCCGGCGCGGAGGCGCGCGATCTCGTCATCTCGGAGGGACGACAGCCGCGCACCATTCATCCCTTCAAAGGCAATATGGACCTGGATGCGCTGAAAGCGACTGTGCAACAGATCGGGCGCGAGCGCATCCCCGCCGTGATGATGACGGTCACGAACAACTCGGGCGGTGGCCAGCCCGTGAGTATGGCCAATATTCGCGCTGTCAGTGAAATCGCCCGCGCCCACGATATTCCGTTCATCATAGACGCTTGCCGGTTCGCCGAGAATGCCTGGTTCATCAAAACCCGTGAAGAGGGCTATGCCGACAAGACGCCAATAGAAATTGCGCGGGAGATGTTCAGTTACGCCGACGGCTGCACCATGAGCGCCAAGAAAGATGGCATGGCCAACATCGGCGGCTTTCTCGCGCTCAATGACAGCGACCTCGCCGCCCGCTGCCGCAGCCTCGGAATACTCACGGAAGGCTTCCCGACCTATGGCGGCATGGCCGGCTATGACATGGAAGCCATCGCGCAAGGTTTATACGAAGCATTAGAAGAAGGGTATCTCCACTACCGCATCCGCTCGATAGAGTACCTGGGCGAGAGGTTGACTGCCGCCGGCGTGCCGATTGTGCAGCCCACAGGTGGACATGCAGTGTACCTCGACGCGCGCGAAATGTTGCCGCATATCCCATCCCTGCAATACCCGGCTTGGTCACTGGCCAACACGCTGTACCAGCTAGGGGGCGTGCGCGGCGTTGAAATTGGCACCGTCATGTTCGGCCTGCAGCCGGACGGAACGGAAAAGCCCGCAGCAATGGAATTGGTGCGATTAGCTTTTCCACGCCGCGTGTATACCCAAAGTCACGTGGATTATTTGGCAGAAGTCATCCTGGCCGTCCACGCGCAGCGCGACCAATTGCCGGGCTATCGGATTGTATGGCAAGCGCCGATTCTGCGGCATTTCACCGTACGCCTGCAACCGATCGTGTAACACATTCTTTTGGCATAGCGGCAAGACTCAGAACTGGACACCCCTGGGGCCGTCTCTGGTGGCAACCTTCATGACCGTGGAGAAACAGCCCGCCGATCTCGTTGGATCGGCGGGCTGAACATTCCACACAAGCTGTGGGCGGCGAGATCAGAACATGGCAAAGTGACGAAAAAGTCCTTGTCGGGAAAGCCGGCAGAGGCGGCTATTGAGTTTGTTCTATCTGGCTCTCCGGCGCTAGCATCCGGTATCCTACGCCGCGAACGTTTTCGATGCAGCCCATCTCGCCCACAGGGTAGCCCAACTTGCGGCGCAAGGACCGGATGAGCGGACGCAACAATGCCCCGGCTTCCACCGCATCCGTTTCCAGTCCGTGAGTGATCTGAAGCAACTCTTGCGGCGGCACCACCTTGCCGCTGTGCCGGGCCAGATATTCCAACAACGTAAACTCGCGGGCCGAAAGTTGAATCGGCTGCCCATCCAGCCAAACCCGGTGCTGGCCTGGATCTATCTGTAATCGCCCCAAAAACAGCGCCCGCTGCCCTAACGCCGGTGGGGCTTCCGGGTGAACCGCTTTCAGTTGCGCCAATTGCTCGGCGCGCCGCAGCCGGCCCTGAACCGCCGCCAGCAAATCCTCGGGCTGGATGGGCTTGGTCAGATAATCATCCGCTCCCAACTCTTTGCCGTAGCGGATATCGCTATCCATCGCGCGGGCGGTCAAGAAAAGAAAGGGGATTGCCACCCATTGCACATTCTCGCGCGCACGCTCGTACAACTGATAGCCGTTCATGCGCGGCATGGCAATATCCGCCAGGATCAGATCCACGGGCTGTGACTGTAACACAGCCAGCGCATCCACGCCATCGCCCGCCGTCAGCACTTGATGCCCAGCCGACTCTAAAGTCAGGCTGATGGCTTCCAACAACTCCGGCTGGTCATCCACGACCAGAATGGTTGCGCCTGTTCGATCCATTTATTCCTCCACCAATGGCAAGTAAACGGCAAAGACACTGCCCTGGCCCAACGTCGAAGCGGCGCCGATGTGGCCGTCGTGCAACTCGGCCAGTTCACGCGCGATGGACAATCCCAGGCCCGTGCCCGGTATATTGCCCTGCGCCGACACGCGATAAAAGCGCTCGAACACGTGCGCCAAGTCTTGCGGGCTGATGCCGATGCCGGTGTCCAACACGCGCACAGCGGCCCAGCGACCGGCCGCCAACCCGGCGCTGCCCGGCCACGCCGATTCAGAAACCGCTCCGCCGGTCAGCTCGGAACACTCGCAAGTGATCTGCCCGCCCTCTGGCGTATACTTGATCGCGTTGTTCACCAGGTTGCGCAGCACCTGCCGCAACTGGCTATCATTCCCCTGCACGATCAACTGCTCGACGCCGGTGACATTCAACGTCTGGGACTTGGGCGCCAGGGGCATTTGTTGGCCCACTTCTTCGCGGACCAGTTGCGCCAGGTCCAGCCGCTCCCGCTCCATGGGAATGTGCCGCCCATCAATGCGCGAGACTTCCAAGATGCGGCTGATAAGATCGTTTAGCGTCTGGGTATGCTCGCGGATATCGCGGATCATCTTGCGGCGTTTGGCTTCGTCCAGGCGCTCATAGAGCATGTCCAGGTTGCCGCTGATGAATGTGATGACGGAAAGCGGCGTGCGCAATTCGTGCGAGACGTTGGAGACAAACTGGTCCTTGAGCCGCTCGGCCAGTCGAAGTGGCGTGATATTTCGCTGCACGCTGACAAAACCCGCCGGCTGGCCGGGGACGTGCGGCTCGAACAGCGGGGCCACCGTCATAGAAGCGTCGTAAAGAGCACCGTCTTTGCGCCGGTTGACCGCTTCACCGCGCCACATCTGACCCGCCCGCACCGTCGCGTGCATTTGGGAAAAAGTCTCGGGCGGCTGGGCGTCGCTCTGCCACAACCGCCACGTCTGCCCCACAGCCTCCTCGGCGGAAAACCCGGTCAAGGCCACGGCCGCCGGGTTCATATAGCGAATCACACCTTCCACATCCGTGACGACGACGGCCTCTCCCAGGGCCTCCAAAATAGACTGCGTGCGGTCCCGCTCGGTCAGCAGTTCGAGCGTGCGATGGGCGACGGTCTCCTCCAGGCTATCCGCGTGACGTTGCAGCTTTTGGTACAGAAAGCCGGTCTCCATAGCCTGGCCCACTGCAGTGGCGACGCTTTGCGCCAGGGCCAAGTCCTGCTCGCTGAACTCGCGCCGCTCGACGGCATCCAGCTCAATGGCGCCGGCAAATTGGTCGCGTATCAGAACCGGCAGGGTCAACACAGAAACGACGCCGCACGCGTTGCGGCCCGTCAGAGCATCAAGCAGGGACAGTCGCGGATCGGCCCGCGCATCCGGCACGACGAGCGGAATTTTGCCCCGCAGCAACTCTCTAGCCGCCGGGGTCTCGGCCACGGGGATCACGTGTCCCAACAGACTCGGGTACGGTGTCTGGCTCTGCCCGGAGGCAAGTCGAACCGGCGGCGAACGGTACTCGGCCACTACAGACAAGTGAGTCTGTTCTTCGTTCAACAGCAGCGCCGTCGCCTGAGGGAGGTCGAAAAAGTGTGCCAGCACTTCACAACTGACTTGCAGGATTTTCCGGGCATCCAGTGTAGACGCAGCCGTGGTGATGACGTGATTGAGCAGCGCCATCTCGAGGTCGCGGCGATGAATTTCTTCTTCGGCCTGCTGGCGCTGGGTCCGCTCCACGAGCAAGCGATGATAGCGATTCAGTCGAGTGATCGTCTGCACCCGCGCCCGCAGCTCGAGGCGGTCATACGGCTTGGTCAAAAAATCATCGGCGCCCACCTCGAGACCCCGCAACCGCGTTGGCTGATCGTCCAGCGCCGTCACCATGATGATGGGCACCTCGGCCAGGAGCGGGTCGGCGCGCAGCCGCTGACAAACTTCAAAACCGTCCATGCCGGGCATCATCACGTCCAGCAGAATCAAATCCGGGGCAAGCGCGGCGGCTTGTTCCAGCGCCTCCGCTCCGTTGGGGGCAATCACCAGGTTGTAACCGCGCCCCGACAGCAAGACCCGCATGGTCTCGCGCTCAACCGGCTCATCGTCCACAATGAGAATCGTGCTCGCGTGGTTCATGCCACCCTTTCAGTCAACCCGTGCCTCTTCCGCGCCTTGAGCGAGCGGCAGGACCACCTCCACAACCACACCGGGGCCTTGCTCCCGATTATGGATGCGGCAGGTCCCGCCCACGCCCCATACCATGGCGGCCACCATCGCCAGCCCTAGGCCCATCCCCGGCGTCTGGCCCGTAAAGTACTTTTCGTCCTGATAGTAAGGAGACCACACGCGCTCTAGTTGTTGCGGCCCAAGAGTTGATCCATTATCCTGCACCAGCAAACACACTTGACCGGGGCCAGACCGAGTCACCGAAACTTGTACGGCAGGAGATTGACCGGGATGGAATTTTCGGGCGTTTTCCAATAGCTCCCACAACGTCATCTCTATCGCTCGCCGCGAGAGTGAGAACTGACCCTCCGCGAGATCGTCCTGCACGGTGACCGTTACCGAGTCCAGCTTTAACTCGTCACTGATCTTGGACACCAGCGCCGGAATCCCAGAACATTTGAGGCCCGCCTCTTGGTGAGCCAGAGCAGGCGCATCCAGGTAGCGGAAAATGTCCTCGATTTCGTCGCAGAGACGCCGCACACTCCTGACCGCTAATCCAGCCAGGTCGGCGACTTCTTCGGTTGACATGGCTGCCACATCGTCCGCCAGCAGTTCCAGGCTGGCCAACATGCCCGTCAGCGGCGTGCGCATCTTGTGCGAGATCATGGAATGAAATGTCCACGTCTGCCGCCGCAGGACCATCTGTCCCGTTATATCCTTCAAGCGGTAAAGCTGTCCCGAGTCCGGGCCGGATGGAAGCGCCAGCACATCCACCAGCAACCAGACTGCATTCATCGTCGCCGATTCGGGCTGCACCAAATAGTAGGGCGGCTTGAGGGGCGATTGCTCCGACCCGGTGAACCAGGCTTCGCGCGACTGGCAATGGTATCGCCGCCCCGCCAGTTCCGCAAAGGTCACGGTCATCGGCTCCCGGTCTTGCGCCGGAAGGCCCAGGAGCATGCGCGCGCGTGGATTCGCGTATGACACCTCGTCAAGCTCATTCACCAACACATAACCGTCGTCGGCGGACTCGACAACCCACTCGAACTTGGCCCGTTCCATGTGCATGCGGCGGTAACGGTTGAGGCGGGTGATCGTCTTGACGCGCGCCCGCAGCTCGGCGCGATCGAAAGGCTTGGACACAAAGTCGTCGGCGCCGGCCTCGATGCCCTCCAGGCGCGACGTACGATCATCCAGAGCCGTCACCATGACGATGGGCACATCGGCCAGGCGCGGGTTGGCCCGCAGCCGACGGCAAACCTCAAAGCCGTCTATGCCGGGCATCATCACATCCAGCAAGATCACATCCGGCAAGAGTTCGGCTGCCTGAGCTAACGCCTCCGCGCCGTTCGCAGCAAAGGCCAGGTGATGCCCTTGCCCCACCAACAGCGCCTCCAGCGTGTCACGCCCCACCGGCTCGTCATCCACAATCAGAACCGTGCTCAAGTTTTTCATGGCGTCGCTCCCTCGGGTTGCTTTGAACAGTGCTCCTCGATCATTCTGACCAAATCCTTCAAGCTGACCGGCTTGCCCACATATTCGTTCACGCCGGCCTCCAGGCATCGCTCTCGGTCGCCCGGCATCGTCAACGCCGTCATGGCGATGATAGGGATTTTTGCCAGGTCGGCATCGGCCCGGAAACGGCGCGTCGCTTCCAGCCCGTCCATTCCCGGCATCTGAATGTCCATCACGATCACCGCCGGCCGGGTTTCCCTGGCCCGCTCGAGCGCCTCAGTCCCGTTTCGGGCGACGACCACCTGATAGCCCTTGATCGTCAGGTACTCGAACACGGTGTTGATATTGGCCTCACTATCCTCTGCCAGCAAAATCGTGACCGGCTCCCCGTCTCTTTGCTTTCCCGTTCCCAGTTCCGGCCCTCTCCCAATTGCCTGATCCTCCCGTCTCTCCCCGCCTGGCCACCCGGCGTTCGCTTCTTTCTCATCCTCGCGCCACGGCAGCGAAACCGTAAAGCGGCTCCCCTTCCCCACCTCGCTTTCTACCGTGATGCTCCCCCCGTGCATCTCAACCATGCGATACACCAACGCTAATCCCAACCCCGTGCCGGCATACTGCCGCGAGAGGCTGCCGTCCAACTGAACGAACGGCTGGAACAAACGCCCCAAGTCTTGCGGCGCGATGCCGATGCCGGTATCCCATACCGTCAGGCGCACCATCTGATGCTCGACATCGCCCCACACCTCCAGCCCGACCAGGCCACCTTCCGGCGTGAACTTGACTGCGTTGTTCAACAGGTTCACCAGGATTTGCTTGAGCCGGCGGCCATCAGCCCGAATCAGCGTGACCACGCCATCGAAAGACCAGGACACTTTGATCTGCTTTTTCTGAGCCAATTCTTTAATGATCCGCAGGCTGGACTGGCACGTTGACTCGACCGGGACCGGGCCGAGATCCAGTTCCAGCTTGCCGGCTCCGATCTTGGAGAGGTCCAGGATGTCGTTGATCAGCGCGAGCAAGTGGCGTCCACTTTCTTCGACGCTGCGCAAGGACTTGGCCTGTTTCTCGTTCAGTTCCCCGTAGACTTGCTCCAGCAACGCTTCGGACATGCCCAGGATGGCGTTGAGCGGCGTGCGCAGCTCGTGACTCATGCTCGCCAGGAATTCGTCCTTCAAGCGGGCCGCCCGGGCCAGTTCGGCGTTCGCCACGCTCAGCTCGGACGTCCGCTCTTGCACTCGCTGGGCCAGCAATGTCCGTTCCTGGGCCAAAATCGCTTCGACCTGTTTACGCTCGATAATTTCCTTCTGGGCCTGCTCGAAAAGCTGAGCGTTCGCGATGGCGACCGCCACCGTCGCCGCGGCAGACTCGATCAAGCGGGCGTGATCCTGATTGAAGAAAGCCTCTTGATCACTATAGATGCCTACCACGCCCACCAGATTATCCCCACTGAGCAGCGGCACGCTCAACACTGAGCGGACCCAGTCGTCTAATCCCGACAAGACCAGCCAACGTTCATCTTTGAGAACGTCATCTATCACAACGATCTGCCGGTGCGCGGCAACCCAACTGGCCAACCCATTATTCCTCCCCCGCAACTTGATCCGCTCGTTGACGGACTCGACCGACTCTGTGTCATAGCCGGAAATTGCCACCATCCGCAAGACATCGCCGCCGGTTGAGTCCGGCTGGCGCACCAGGGCCACGCCGCGCATGGCGCCGACCACAGCGCAGACTCCATCCAGTGCCCGCTGGGCCACCTGGCGCACGTCAAGACTTTCCAAGAGTTGACGCCCCAGCCGATACAGCAACTCGAGCCGCTGCTTTTCCTGGGCCAATGAGGAAAACAGGCGGGCATTCTGAAGCGCAATCGCCGCCTGATCGGCAAACACGCGCAGCCGCTCGGCATGTTGGCGGCCAAAAAAGCCCGGCGTGGCGCTATCCACGTTGAGGAAGCCGATGACTTGGCCCTGCACTCGGATGGGCGCGCCGGCATAGGAACGCACCCAACTGATTTCCTCACGGGGAACCCACTTTTGCGAGACCTCAGTGTCTGGGATGAACACCGGCTCACCGGTCTCGACCATCTGACGCAGCGTCATCAGATCGGCAGTGCAATAACTCAGGGCATCGGGATAGACCTGGGAGCTGAATCGTCCATGGCCGCGCCAGCGGACGACGCGAGCATAGTCGCCCTCGATCAACATGACATTGGTCACGTCGTTGGGCACCAGGCGGCCCACTTGCTCCAACAAGCCATCCAGCACAATGTCCACGTCCAGCGTCGAGGCCAACGTCGCCCCGATTTCGCGCAGCGTCTCGGCCAATTCGCGCTGCTCTCGCTCGGCCTGGAACAAGCGGGCGTTCTCAATCGCCGTCGCCGCGGACCCGGCCATCGTTTCCAACGTCTCCAGGTCATGTTCGGCAAACGGGCCGCTGACTTTGTTGATCGCCTCGACGACGCCTTGCAGCACCCCCTTGACCATCAAGGGCACCGCCAACACCGAGCGGGTCGTGATGCCGCTCAACTGGTCAACGCTGCCAAAGAAACGGGCATCAGCCTGCGCATCGCCGACCAACGCCGCCTGCTTTTCTCGCACCACCCATCCGGCGATGCCGGCGTTGGCCGGCAAGCGCGTGCCCACCAATCCCTCCGCGCCAGGGCCGGCCGCGGCCGCAAAAACCAACTCATCGTTCGCGGGCACGGTGCGCGGCGATATTGAGTTCATCCACACCACCTTCTGGTACGATGACGATGAAGACCAGAAACCGGTCTTGAAGAACTTTGACCTGCACGTCAAACGCGGCGAAACGATCGCCCTGGTTGGCCCCACCGGGGGCGGTAAATCGACCATCGTCAACCTGGTCTGCCGCTTCTACGAGCCAAAGGATGGTCGGATCAAGATCGGCGGCCACGATTACCGCGAATACTCGCTGCGAGCGATCCAATCGCGCATCGGCGTGGTGCTGCAAACGCCGCACCTCTTTTCCGGCACGATCCGCGATAACATCCGGTATGGCCGGCTGGACGCCACGGACGAGCAGATCGAGCAGGCTGCCCGGCTGGTGGGCGCGCACGATTTCATCACGACGCTGGAAAAGAAATATGGTGAAGAGGTGGGCGAAGGCGGCAACCTGCTGTCGGTCGGCCAGAAGCAGTTGATCAGCCTGGCGCGAGCGGTGCTGGCCCAACCGGAAATTTTCATCATGGACGAGGCGACTAGTTCGGTGGACACGCTCGCCGAGGCGTTGATTCAAAAAGGCATGGAAAAGCTGATGCGGGGCCGCACCAGCTTTATCATCGCGCACCGGCTTTCGACCATCCGGCGCGCCGACCGGATTCTGTTCATCGAAAACGGGCGCATCGTCGAGATGGGCAGCCACGCCGAGTTGCTGCGCGCGCGTGGACGTTACTATCAGCTTTACACGCGGCAGTTCCGCCGAGAGATGGAGCTTGAATTCGCTCCGTTCAAGGCCGACCTGACGGCGGAGATGACATTCTAGCAGCCCGGCCAAGTTGCCGTTTTGGGGATACCCGATACCGCTAACCCGCCAAAAAGAGTCACGGCAGCAGATGAATTGAGCAACACCTTGGTTGTCTCGATCAAACGCTCGCGGATGGCCCGGCCATTCAAGCCGACCTGCTCCATTCCCAGCAGCACGCCGCCCACGACGGGGGGCGCGGTCAACCGCACAAAGCGCGCGCCCGGCGCGATGGCGTGAACGGTCTGCCACATGGCATCTGTGAGCAGCGCCCCGCCATCGTAAAGGCTGCCGACCAGCACCACGTCAAAGTCCAGCGATTCAAGGCCGAGCTGACGGATCACCCCGGTTGCCAGGTTGCCCAACTCTCTCCCGGCCCACTCGATAGCACACCGCGCCATCAAGTCCCCTTCGGCAGCGACCTGAAAGACCAGCGGGGCTGCGTCGGGGTTGAGCGAGTACCTGGCCTGCGTGATGCCCTCCAAAAGATCCTCGGCGTCCCTGGCTCCGATCCATTCGACAAACGCCTGGGTCAGGCGAGTTGATGGCCCACGTCGAGACCAATCCCGCGCGACGCAGCGGAGCGATTCTTCGACCAGCTCGCCTGCACCCGCCGCTTCGCCCATCCACCAACCCATGCCCGTCACCCGTCCGATGCGGTGATGGTCACGATCCCATCCCCAGCAATTGCAGCCGGTGCCCGCCACGACGGCGACTCCCCAACCTTCGGCAGCGCCTGCCAGCAAGCCGATGATGGTGTCGTTGACAGCGTCAAACGGAGCGTTCAACCCCAACGTCCGTATCGCGCGCAGCGTCGGCTCGCGCTCGGAAGGCCAATCATATCCTGCCACGCCAAATCCGGCGCCGGCAATCTGGGCCAGGGAGATGCCCGCTCGAGCCAGCGCCTGCTCGGTAGCGATTCGGAATGCAACCGCCAAACCCTCGTAACCGACTCCTTCGTGGTTTCCTGGGCCGGCTTCCCCCAAGCTACAGACCTGTCCCGTCTCATCTGCTATGAGCGCATGAGTCTTGGTTGCGCCAACGTCAACCCCAAGAAAGTAACGGGTCATCTACTCACCTTTTCTCGACCAGAATTGAGGCAGATGTGCTCGATGAGTCTCCAACAGATCGTCGAGAACAGTTTGCACCTTGTCCGCCGAGGGGCCAAGCGGGTGAGCCAGGAGCGCCTGGTAGGCCGCGTTGCGGTCGCCGTGCACCGCCGCTTCAACCGTCAGTAGCTCAAACGCTTTGATTTGCGCCAGCAACCCAAAGCAGACCAGCGGGAGCGGCTCGGCGGGCAGCGGATGGATGCCCGCGCGATCTACGCGGCAGGACATTTCCAGCACCCAATCGGTTGGCCAGCCAGTCACCGCGCCGTTGTGCCGCACGTTCACAACATGCGTCTCACCCAAGTCGTTATAGTGCGCATTGAGGAGCTGCGTGGCGACGGTGGAATAGTACGCGCCGCCGCGCTTCATCAGGTCTTGTGGCGGTTCCGTTCGGTCAGGCTCGGCGTATTGGCGGAGCAGGTCTTGCTCGATCTCCATCACCTGTTCAGCGCGAGAGGGCGGCCACTCGGCCTGTTCAGACAGTTGGTGGCCGGTGTCGTAATAATAGTGCAGATAGTAATTCGGGATCATGCGCAGCGATTCGACGGTGCGCGGATCCCACTCCGGCTCCGACTCAGTTTTGAGCTGCGCGACATAGGTTTCAATCACACGCGGCCACATCTCCTCGCCATCCAACGTCAGGCAGCGATGCCACGAAAGATGGTTCAGCCCCAGCGTATTCAACTCGGCTCGCTGCGGGTCGAGGGACATCCCCAATTGTTTTTCCAGGTCTTGCAGTATTCCCATCTTGGCCGTGATTGGCGCATTGCACACGCCGGCCACCGGCACGTCCGGCGCATAACGGTTGAGCGCCTCGGTGACCAAGCCAGCCGGGTTGGTAAAGTTCACCAGCAGCGCGCCCGGCGCCAACTCGCGCATATCACTCGCAATCTTGAGGATCACGGGGATGGTGCGCAAAGCCTTGGCCATGCCGCCGATGCCGGTCGTTTCCTGACCGATCAACCCATGCCGCTGGCCCAAGTACACGTCGGCTCGTCGAGCGGACATTTGCCCCACGCGCAATTGGGTGATGACGTAGGCTGCCCCTTCAACGGCTGCCCGCTGATCTTGTGTGAGCACCACTTTAAAAGGCGCGCCCTTTGCGGCGACCATTCGCTGGGCAAATCCGCCCACAATCTCTAGCCGCTTGGCGTCAATGTCCATCAACCACAATTCGGTCAGAGGAAAAGAACTCGATCGCGCGATAAAGCCGTTAATTAATTCGGGCGTATACGTTGAACCGCCGCCCATGACTGTGACTTTCATAGTCGCATCCTTTGGTTTGTCATCTTAATCGTCCAACAGCAGGTCTAGCCGCCGCGCCAATGCGTCGAGACGCTGGTGGAGAACTGCATCAACGTCCTCGGCAGGGTTAGCCATCACCTCCGTAGCAACCTGATCCAATGCCAGGCTTAGCTGATGTTCTATGGTCGTCCACATACTCATAGACTCATAGGGCTGCCCTGTTCTAAAGGAACGATCAAAGGTCTGGGCGAGCGAGCCAGGCTCAAAGGTCAATTCCGAGAGCGCATCAAGTCGGGAAGGCAGAAAGCCGGTCGCCAGATAATAATCCACCTGAGCGCGCCGGCTGACCAGAAAATTATTCACCAAGGATATTGCCGCGCGCTCTCACTCCGGATAGCCCTGCATGGCGCGCAACCGAACGCGGACAGGATGTTGGAACTCGAATTCTTTCAGCAGAGGAAAAAGAATTTTGTCGTCGTCCGGATCGTCCGTGATCACTGAGAACTCTATTTCGATCAAGATTGTTTTTCCATTCTCAGCTTTTACCAACTGGGCCACTTGGCCGCTTGTCCATCAGGAGTCCAAATTCCCTCAATGGTCGGTTCACCCCTAGAGATGCCCGAGATGGGAACCACGTATGCGCGGGTGAAAAAGGCTTGCGCACGGAAACCAAAGATGACCGTATCACCGGGGCGAATGGGCTTGCCACCATCGGGTTCCAGAATCCCATAGTAATCAATCGCCGAGGGTGAGGGCAATGTGGCGCTGACGACATGGTTCATGGCCGCGTCAGGCTCTGCCCCGACCAAGGCCCGGACAGCATATGCTGGAAAGACCGGGTCAATGTAAAGCCCTCCTCCAAAGCAGTACGGGCGACCACTGTAGAGATGAGATATTTCTGATAGGTAAAGTATCGCCGGACTTTCCGGTAGATCACGAACCGCGTGTAGCGGTGTGGAGCCTGTCAATCCATGTCCAGGCTCGACCTGCGTCGCGCCGGCAGAAGCCAGCATGCCCATCACCGTGCTCGACGTTGTTCCAGGCGCATTCACCTCGATCTTTTCTCGGCCGGCTGCTCTGAGGGTTTGCGCCGCCTTTTCAAGTGTCCTCAAGTTGGGTGTAGGGCCGACTTGGTCCGTCTTGGGGTCAAACAACAAAGCGGGAAATGTCGTGACCCCGGCAAATTTGGCATTGGGTAAGGCGTCGAGGGCATCCGCCACAGCGACGATTTCTGCGGCGGAAAAGCCTCCTTCATGTCCCATGTAAAAGGTATCGCCCTCGGCATAAATGCGAGCCAGCAATTGTTGACAGTGATTTACCTTGCCGCTCGCCTCTGATGCTTCTTGGGCCTTGTCATGGCTGAAAACGGTCCAGTAGTCGGGCTTTATTTTCGCGGCAGCCAGGGCTTCAGCTCGCGGGATTTGCACCAGGTGCCCGATGTGGCCGACCCGATACCCCGCCTGATGGATCGGTCGAGCGCAAGCCATGTCCACCGCGACGTAGCTGTCAATTCCCCCGGCCGCAAGAGCGCGGAACGCAGCCGGGTTGCGGCCAAATTGCTTGCCCATGGCATAGACTTGCAGACCGAGTCGCCTGGCTTCATCTGCCAGGATGCGAGCGTTGGCCTGTATCGTATCCAAATCCAACACGTAGCTATTCGCGGGGATTTCACCCGCTTGATGCAAGTTGAGGGCAGCCGCAATCAAGGGCCGGTTGCGTCGCAAGAGTGTCTGCAAAAACATGTTGACCTACCAGGGCGGCGACCCTGGCGCAGGGGCCAAGGGGGATGCCGCCCTATCGTCGTCGCCGTCAGCGAGTGAGGGCAGTCGGCATCTGCCCGCTGCTATCGCGTTTCTCGTCTAATACAGCCCTGCGATCAGGCGGGCGAATGCCAAGGGAGTGGTTGCCACAAAGTCAATGGCCGGTTCGACGCTTGGCCACGAGATCACACTATCCAAATATACGGCGATCTCGTTATTGAAGGGCGCAAAGGGGTCGCTGCCATCGGGCGGGCAAGCTCGCATCTCTGACATCAGACCCAGATCCTCAAAATTCTCTGCGCCGTTGGGGCCGTTGACAGCCGCGCCCTTGACAAGCGGCCGCGTGCCGTCGAGCGACCCGACCAAGTTCGCCACCTGGTGTTGCATGCAGACGGGGAACGTGCTCCCGGCGCCAAC
The DNA here is from genome assembly GCA_041300525.1 of Anaerolineae bacterium. Taxonomy (GTDB): domain Bacteria; phylum Chloroflexota; class Anaerolineae; order Fen-1058; family Fen-1058; genus JBGLNJ01. The sequence continues at coordinate 746,039 of JBGLNJ010000001.1, forward strand.
AATCAGGCTTGTGCCCCAGGGATTCGAACCCAAGATCACGCCCAACTGCCGTCTGCCAAATTCGGCGTAGGTATGGGTGCCGCTCAACTCGTCATACAAGCTCGCCATGATGGCCAAGCCTTGCGAGTGGGACGTGAAATCAAAGTCGGCGTATGTGCGGCCAGCCCCAAAGGGATCCGTTTTGGCCTGTGCGATTCCGTTGTCAAGCTGCTTTTTGATATCTTTCAGCAAAGCGGCCTTGGTGACGTCAAGCCCTTGTGGATTCCCCGCGTCTTTGATCGCGCGGTGCAGTTCATAGTGGGCCAGGCTGCTCACATCGTACAAGTTCAGCGTGTCCTCGGCATCGTTCGGGCCGGTGATATAAGCATGTGCCCAACGAGCCGCTTTCCGCAAGTAAAACATCGGGTTAGTATGTGGCAGTCCGTGAGGCAAGTCTCCACCGGCTACGGCAAAGTATAGCTCAGTAGCCCCAAGCTCCAAGTCGTCGCGCCACTCGTTTTCGGGATAATAGTCATACGGAGAATATGTGAGTAGGTCGCCCTGGGGATCCGTATCCGCCAAGTCAAAGATATACTGCGCGCTCAGCAGGCACTTGTTCGCATACGCCGGGTATTTCGCTTTGTAGACCTGGTAGCACAACGCCAAGGCCGCCGTCATGCGCCCGGCCAGATTCGGGCTGATAAGTGATCCGGGTTTCCCGGCGCGAAAGACCGGCCGATTGCGGATGTACCGCGTGGCGACGCGACCGTCCCCGACGAAAGCATCATCCTCTTCAGGCAACCGCCAGAGATCGTGATCGCCGACGATGGACTCGTTCCCGCTGCCGATCCCCACCTGGTAATAGAGTGTCTGGGTATCGTCGTCCCACATCTTTTGGAGCCAGTCCATCTCGAATTTCGTCTCTGCATACAAGTTAGCGGGCGTCCAGGGGCCAAGGAGGTCCGGGTGGTCGCGGACGGCCATCAGCAAAAGGGCCTCAGCATAACTCGCCGTCTGTACGCCCTTGATGTAATCACCGGCATCGAACCAGCCGCCAGACACATCCCGAGGAGCCGCGCCCTTCACCGGCGCCAAGTCGCCCACCAATACGTCCTCTTCGTCATAGACGGGAATCTTGTAGACTGTGGCTGACCGATCGTTGAGATGTGAGGGCCGGCGGTTCATCACCGAGCGAATGACATCCGGCCCATCTCGTTGAGCCTGGTAAAAGAAAACGGCATTCGGAAGCATGAAAGAATACAGGCGCTTGGCCGAGTCAATCCTAAAGCTGGGAGAAGTCGCTGCCGCAGGCTCGCTCACAACAATCGAGTACGTCCCCGGAGTGGTGACTGAAAAATCCAGCGCGTACACATCGGCGAAGCTCGAGCTCCATGAACCAAGCCGCTCCCCGACAGGGGCTGAAAACACCGTAACGCCATGTGAATTCTTGACGCTAAAGGTAGCCCCGGACGCTGGGGCACTCGCCATCAGATAGGCCCGTTTGGGCGCGTTCGTCTCATAGCCCACCTGATTGACACGCACAAAGGCGTTGGCGGCGGCCCCTACGGGTGCAAATCCGAATGTCGTAAGCGGGACCGATGCGGCCAGCACACTCGCAACCAGCGCGAAAACGACTTTTCTGAAAGAGCTTTTCATGGGAATAATCCTCCCTTTGTGGAATTCCCCCGGTTCAAAACAGGTGGCAACGAACCCAATGGCTCGATTTAACATTCGTCGGCCCCGGCATGACCTGCCGACAAATGTCCATCACTTTCGTGCAGCGCGCTCTACTGTCTTGACGGGGGCACAACCGGGCCTGCGGGTCGAACCCCGTTCGATGACGGAGACTTGTTTACTCCTTGATCCCCGTCAGCTTGATGCCCTGGATAAACTGCTTTTGCGCAAAAAAGAAGCCAATGATGATGGGGACGGTAAAGACTACTGAAGCGGCCATCAGCATGTTCCAGAGAATCTGGCGCTGCCCCTGAAAGTCCGCCAGCCCCAGGGCCATCGTAAAGACCTTGGGGCTGGTAAGGTAGATGAGCGGGGCCTGAAAGTCATTCCAGTTGAACAGGAATGTCGTAATCATCACTACCGCCAGGGCGGGCCTGGAGAGAGGTATAACGACCCTGGCAAAGATATCCAACTCTGAAGCGCCGTCAATCCGTGCTGCGTCGCACAATTCTTCCGGGATGGTCCTGTAGAACTGGCGCAGCAGAAAGATGTCGTAGGCGTTGCCAAAGAATTGCGGGACGATCAGCGGCAGGAAAGTGTTGCCCCAATGGAACACGTCGTTAAAGAGAACGTATTGAGGGATCATGATCGCCTGGAAAGGCAGCATGATGGTCCCCATGACGAAGATAAACAGCAGATCCCGGCCGGGAAAGTTGATGCGGGCAAAGCCATAAGCGACCACGGCGCAGGATGCCGTGGTGCCGATGATGCCAAAGAGGCAGATAATCAGGCTGTTGCGCAGATAGGTAAAGATCGTGGCCCCCGATCCCGCACGGGGGTTAAAGTTCATCGCGTCAATATAGTTCTGCCAACGAAACCCTACCTGCATGATTGGCTCGGCAAACTTCATTCGCACTTTGGGAAAGGTCTGGGTGGGATCGCGGGGGTCCACAAAATCGCCTATGCTTTCCTCTAGTTTGACCAGGGCGAGCTGGCGCACCTGATTATCAATGGTGACATCGTACAGCGGTAGCTCCTGGCCGTTCACAGTCACCATAGTGTTGACGTAGGGCAACAAACGGAGTGGCGTGTGAAAGACATCGCGGTCCGCTTTGAAAGAAGTCGCCACCATCCAGAGCAAGGGGAGCGCGAAGAACAGGCCCACTCCAATAATGAGGCAGTGCTTAGCCAAGTCCAGAAGGATCTTCTTGACCTGGTGACGGCGGTGTCCCCGTCGTTCTACCGCAAGTCTGGATGCAAGCGTTGAAGAGATCTCCAAGTTTTCCATGGTCTCATCCTGAATAATAAGTATATCGCTCAGAAACCCGCAGGCTCACGGCAGTGCAGGCCAGGATCACCAGAAACAGAATCCAGGCCATGGCCGAGGCGTACCCCATCTTTAAGAATTGAAAGCCGTTCTGGTAGAGGTAAATGCTGTAAAACAAAGTAGAGTTGAGCGGCTGTCCAACGGGGCTGGTACCAGCATAGTTGGCAGAGCTAACGCGCGAAAAGATATACGCCTGGGTAAAGTACTGAAACATGACGATCATGCCGATGATCAGATTATAGACCGTGATCGGCGACACCATCGGAATGGTGACATGTCTCATCCGTTGCCACCAGCTTGCGCCATCCAGTTCAGCCGCCTCGAGCAGGTGGACCGGCACGTCTTGGAGGCCAGAGAGATAGATGATCATGGTGTTGCCCGTGCCCCACAGGGCGAGCAAAAGGAGCGCCGGCTTGGACCAGTTGGGATCCCTAAACCAGTTAGGCCCATCTATGCCGGCAAATCCAAGCGCAGTGTTGAGCAAACCATATTGCGGGTTGAGCACCCATATCCAGAGCAGGGTGCTGGCTACTAGCGGAACGATGGAAGGAATGTAATACATCACCCGATAGATAGATTGGCCTGGCACTTTGATGTTCAACAAGACAGCGCACGAGAAAGAGAACACGAGGATAAGCGGCACCCCGATGACCACTATATAACCCGTATTGGCGAGAGCGATCCAAAAATATTTATCCTTGAACAGGTCAATGTAATTCTTCAATCCCACCCACTTGAGCGCTTGGTGGAAAGAAAAATCGTTAAAGCTGTAGATCAGTGAAGCTACCATCGGATAAAGCGCGAACACCAGAAACCCGATGAGCCAGGGCGAGAGAAAAAGCATCCCCAGCCGAAAGTTCCTGCGGGTTCGCTTGCTCCAGGTGAAGGGGTTATAGGCACGTTCTACACGGACGGCAGAAGCACTCATGGTCCCTCACTTGTGAGGGTTGTGGGCACGGGTTGCCCACAACCCTCCGCTATGACGTCGGATGTGACATCACATCAAACATCTACTCTGCTATTTGACCTGTGCCCAGGCCTCTTTCAGCTTTGGCTCAAACTCCTTCTGGATGTCGTTCATCAACTTGGCCGGGTCAACGTTTTCGGCCCAGATTTGCTCCTCGGCCTTGCCGATCGCGTCGTTGAGTTCCGCGTTGATGGGAGAACTGAGTAGGCCGGAGGAATTGGGGTTGGCCATGATGTCAATAAAGGTCTGGAAATTCTTGATCGTCTTGAAGCGTGGGTCTTGAGCGGCCGTCTTGCTGCTGGGCAAGTTCGCAAACTGGTACATGATCTCGGCCACGACTTGCGGCGATTCCATCCACGCCAGCAACTTGGCGGTGGCTTGCTTGTTCTTGGTGCTGGCCGGCACTATGACGATGGTTCCGCCGACCGTCGAGCTGCCATACTTGTCCAGCCTGTTCGCTGCAACGGGGATCGGGGCCACGCCATAATTCAATTCAGGCGCGAACTTGGGAATGAAATTAGGGCCGGTCACCCACTCGCCGTCTATCGCCATCGCGACTTTGCCGGCGAAAAAGCCGTTCTCCGAGGAAGCGTAATCGCCAAAGCCCGACTGGAAGTCAAGCACCTTCGCGGCGCCGTACTTTTTGTAGAAACTCTGCGCCCACTTGTACGAGTCAATGTTGCCTTGCGAGTTCACCGTCAACGTACGACCGCCATCGGCATAGTTGCTGCCTCCGAATAGGTAGTTGATGGTGCCCTGCTGGCTCCACGGAAAGGCGGGGATGAACCCCATCTGGGTATAGTTCCCCTTGGCATCTTTCTTGGTCAGCTTTTCGGCATATTGGTTCAGTTCATCCAGAGTCTTGGGAGGCTTTTCAGGATCCAGGCCGGCCTCCTCAAAAAGATCCTTGTTCCAGAACAGGGCATTCGTGTCGGTGCCCCAGGGGAGGCATGCCAGCTTGCTGCCCTGCTCGCACACCACCTTCGCGGCCGGGAAGACGTCGTTCAAGTCGAGGCCGCCCACAGTGGACACTTCTTTGAGATCCAGCGTCAGGCCCTGGTAGGCCAGGGACTGTGCCAGAGTGGAATTGCTCATCGCGATCACGTCGGGCGCGTCCGAGCTACTCAGCGCCGCCAGGATTTTGTCCATGGGCGCCGGGCAAACGACCTCCACCTCGACGTTATTGGCCTTGGCGTACTTGGCAAATTCATCCTGGAACAACTTGGGATTATCCGACATTTCGACCCAGACCTTGAGCTTGACGGGAGCGGGCAGAGCTGTCGGAGGAGTGGTCGGCTTGGGTTGCGGGACGGCAGTCGGCTGGGAAACGGCTGTCGGTTGAGTGACGGCAGTCGGCTGGGGAACAGCCGTTGGCTGGGGAGCCGGAGTCGCTGCTGGGGCACAGGCAGTCAACAACAGGCTCAACACGACGAACGAGGCCACAAGGGCGAATAGCTGTCGAGTTTTCATCTTCTATCTCTCCTTTGAAATATTTGAGGTTCTTATCCTTTGATGAATAATGTGGTTTCAGGTTTTGTTTTTTTCCTGTAGCACCTCCTTCAAGACGAGCGGGCGGCCGGGCAGCCGCATGACTCTCGAATGACCAGTTCCGTCGGCAACAAGACTAGAGGCTCCGCTTGACCTGTGCGGATCAGGCTCACGAGTTGGCGCACGGCTATCTTGCCTAAATCGTATGTGGGCGCGCGAACGGTCGTGAGGGGAGGCGTGAGATACGCGGACAAACGCTGATCGTCAAAACCAACCACGGCCACGTCCTCAGGCACCCGTTTGCCCAACTCTTTCAGGCCCTCCAAGACGCCAATTCCGCCCTCGTCGTCGCCAGAAAAGATCGCGTCTACGGCCACACCGGACTCGAGCAGTTTCTTGACCGAAGCTTTGGCCGCCTTGCGGTTGAATTCGCCGAGTGCGATCAGGCCGGGATCGAAGGCAATGCCATGCGCTTCCAGCGCCTCTTGGTAGCCCATCTCGCGCCAGTGCGAGTCTTCGTGTCCTGGGGGGCCTTTGAAGTAAGCGATTCGTCGGCGGCCATGCGCTTCAATCAGGTGCTCTACGATTTTGCGCGAAGCCGCCTTGTTTTCGACCGTGACACAGGGTATGCTCATAGAATTCGGCGGCGATTGATGGATGAGTACCATCGGGAATCCCTGTTCGTAACAAAAGGTCAACGCGGCCTCGCTCAAGCTTTCGGCAAAAACCAGTAGCCCGTCTGTATTGTGCGCTCCCAGCGAACGGGGAAACTCTTCACGAGGGCGAGGGCGGTTGGTGGTGGAGATCAACAAGTCGAAACCTGCTTCGCTGGCGGCGGTTTCTATGCCGTAAAGCAGAGGGGCAAAGAAATCTTCGTGGATGTTGGTCAGCAACAGGCCGATGGTATTGGTCTTTCTGGTCGCCAGGTTCCTAGCAGCGGTGCGGGGAACATATTTCAGTTCCGCCACGGCAGCTTGGACGCGGGCAATCGTTTCAGGAGCGACTACCGCGGTGTTGTTGAGGACACGGCTGACCGTGGCGACAGAGATTCCCGCGTGTTTGGCGACATCGAATATCGTCACGGAAGTTTTGCGACTTGGCATACGCCATAATCCAGTAGAATGTAAGCGTTTTCTGTAAACGCTTACATTATATCGCAGTTCTCACGCCAAGTCAAGTATCGATTTCTGGTGATTACCCACAAGTCCGATTTTGCCTGTAAAATCAAGGGGGCCAAGTGCCCGATTTTCGGCCACATTTCGACTTGTGGGCAATCACCAGTCAATTTGCAGGGTGATGAATCTTTAGAAATGGGGGTCAGACACGTGCGAAGGTGCGCGGTCAGGGTGACTGGAGACAGAATGCCGTCGTTGGCGCTGGCAGAGTGATGGAGTTATACCCACCCCGCCATCCTGCTATAGAGCATGGCCGCTAGCTCATAGCAAAAGATGGTGAAGCGAGAGTGTGTCTGTAGCCATTTGTATCCGAAAGCCGGTTCGCCCTCTGAGAACACCGAAAGCCAGTAAAACTCTTTCCAGCCCAGTTTTGTTGCAGTTGCCACCGCGCGTCTTGTGTAGAGGTCGAGGGTGACCAAGGTGGGGTGTTGCAGATGTTCTGCTTGAACGATGTCCATCGAATAAAGTAGATTCTCAAAGGTATTCAGTGACCGATCTTCTTCGATGAGGCTCTCGCGCGGAACACCCAGGCGCATGGCATATTCATGAAGGATGAAAGATGAATTTGGATGCACTTTTCATCCTTCATCCCTCATCCTTCATCCTTGAAGGGGAAACATGGCACGCTTTATGCGTTTGGACGTCATCAACACGATTCTGGATATTGGCCTCGTGCCATTATTCTACGACGGCCAAGTCGAGACGGCGATAGAAATTGTGTCCGCGTGTGCTCGCGGCGGCGCGCGCATCATCGAGTTCACCCATCGCGGCGAGATGGCGTATCCCGTTTTCACAGAGTTGGTCAAGCATTTCACCCAGGCTGATCCGTCCGTCACTCTCGGCGTCGGCTCGATCATGGATGCGCCGACGGCGGCGCTCTACATGGCCGTCGGCGCGAATTTCATCGTTGGTCCCAGCTTCAATCTCGACCTGGCCCGGCTGTGCAACCGGCGCAAGATTCTCTACATACCTGGCTGCGCGACCGAAACCGAAATCGCCAATGCGGAAGAGATGGGTGCAGAAATCTGCAAAATCTTTCCGGGCGAAGCGGCGGGCGGCCCGAGCTTTATCAGCGCGGTGATGGCGCCGTGCCCGTGGCATCGTTTGCTCCCGACGGGCGGCGTGGACGCGACCGCAGAGAGCCTCTCAGCGTGGATCAAGGCGGGTGCGGCGGCAGTCGGCATGGGCAGCAAGCTCATCACGGCGCAGGCCGTCAAGACGCACGATTTCGATAGCATCAGCAACAAGGTGGCGCAGTGCATCGGCTGGATCAAGCAGGCACACGGCAAATAAGCCGTCACGCGCCATATTCGATACTCTAACAAGGAGAGGGTTACCATGTCATACTTTGAAAGCGTTCCGAACGCAGCCGACTTGAATCGCCTGCCGTCCAATCCTTTCAAGCTGCTCGACTTTAATTACCTGATTCTTTCCGAGGGTGACAAGTTCGAAGGCTCGACGGGTGACCGCGAGTTTTGCGCCGTGCTGCTGGGCGGCAGAGGGACGTTCACAGTGAACAACCAGACGTTCGCCAACGTCGGCGGTCGGCCCAACGTCTTTTCCGGCAAGCCGCACTCGGTGTACATTCCATGCAGTTCTGACTATACTGTCACTGCGCATGGGCGACTGGAAGTCGGACTGGTCAGCGCGCCGAGCGATTTGAAAACGGCGCCCTATGTCATCGGGCCGGACAAAGTCACGACGGGCGTGTGGGGCGCGGCCAACTTTTCTCGCAACTTTCACCAGATCCTCACGCTGGCCGGTCAGCCCGAGTTGCCGGCCAAACGGCTCATTGTAGGAGAGACCTACACGCCTTCTGGCAACTGGAGCACCTTTCCGCCGCACCGCCATGAAAAGGACGACCTGCCGCGCGAAGCGTATCACGAAGAGCTATATTTCTTCAAAGTCAGCCCGGCGGATGGCTTTGGCCTCACACGTTACTATAACGACGAGAGTGACACGGGCTATGTCGTCCGTGACAACACGATCTTGATGGCGCCCAAGGGCTATCACACCGTCGTCAGCGCGCCGGGCTATACGACGTACTATCTGTGGGCGCTGGCGGGCCATCACCGCGTCCAGGCAACTGCCGATGATCCCGCATTGAGCTGGGTTGGCCGCACTGTGCCGATGCTCAAAGCGTTGGGACACTAACCTGGTAACCTTCCGAACGTTCGCATACCTTTGGAAGGTTGAAGGCATAAGCCATGATTCTGGATGACTTTCGATTGGATGGTCGTGTTGCGCTCGTGACGGGCGCGTCGCGAGGGCTGGGGCAAGCAATGGCTCTGGCGCTGGCTGAAGCGGGCGCCGACATTGCCGCACTGGATGTTGAAGACGTAGCACAGACTAACCAAGCTGTGACCGCTCTGGGGCGACGTTTCATGCCGGTTCAGTGCAACTTGCGGAACGCCTCGGTGGCGGAATTGCAGCAAGTTATTGAACGGGTCGTGACCGAACTGGGCCGGCTCGACATCCTGATCAACAATGCGGGCATTATCCGCCGCGCGCCGGCCATCGAGTTCAGCGAGACAGATTGGGATGATGTGTTGCAGATCAACCTAAAGGCAATGTTCTTTCTCTCGCAGGCAGTCGCAAAGGTGATGGTCAAGCAGGGCAGCGGCAAGATCATCAACATCGCTTCGATGCTCTCATTCCAGGGCGGCATCATTGTGCCATCGTACACGGCCGCCAAGAGCGGCGTGGCAGGCATCACGCGCGCGTTGGCAAACGAATGGGCCAAACACAACATCAACGTCAACGCGATTGCGCCGGGCTACATGGCGACGGACAACACCGCCGCGTTGCGCGCCGACCCCGCCCGCGCCACATCCATACTTGACCGGATTCCGGCGGGGCGGTGGGGCACGCCGGACGATTTGAAAGGCGTGGTCGTGTTTCTTGCTTCGTCAGCCTCGGATTACATGTACGGCGCTATCGTGCCTGTGGATGGCGGCTGGCTGACGAGATGAGAAAATGCCCTGCGGCGACAAGTTCATGGCAGTGGGTGTTGCGGCTAGAGTGAGGCAGGCACAACAGGAGCAACGTCCGCAGTCCTGTCGGTCCTCTTGTCAGGTGAAATCTCGTCGGGCATAACGTAAGCGATCTCACCTCATCATTCGACACCCGACATTCGATGATGCCACTTGTTCCCTTCACGCTAAGCTGGCTCGTTGGCATTTGGGGCGCGTCGCGCATCGCGCTGCCCACGCTTGCGCTCGGCGTTGCAGTGGGCGTGGCAATTTTCGGCCTCGTCCTCGCGTGGCGCGCGCGAAAGCTTTGCTGGATTCTTGTCCTCGCTTTGGCGGCTGTTCTTGGCGCGCTCCGTTACAACTCAGTGCAGCCTCACTTTGATCAGACCACACTTGCTACATACAACGACCAGCAAAAGCCCGTCGTCGTTGAAGGAGTCATTGTTGCCGAGCCGGATACGCGCGACACGTACACCAACCTGCGCGTCGAGGCCGACCATCTCCTCATCCTTCAGCTAAGCTCAGGACAAGTCTCCAATCTCAGCGAGGGTGTAACGCGCACGGTAAAAGGGCTCGTCCTCGTCCAAGCCCCCGCGTTCACCGATTACCACTGCGGTGACCGGCTGAGGGTGGAAGGCAAACTCCAAACCCCGACCGACTCGCCCGATTTTTCTTATCGCGAGTACCTCGCTCGACAGGGCGTCTACTCGCTCATGTCGCGCCCGCGCGTGACGACACTCGCGCGCGATCAAGGCTTTGCTCCGCTTGGATGGCTGTACTCATTCAAGGCGCGCGCCAAGAACATTATCGCGCAAATCCTCCCTGAACCGCAGGCCTCGCTCCTCACCGGCATTTTGCTGGGCGATGATGCGGCGACTCGCCGCCGGCATTCCCAAGAGCGTGCAGGAAGCGTTTCGCACGACGGGCACCTCGCACGTGATTGCGATCAGCGGCTATAACGGAACACAAACCATGTTCACTGGACATACCCTTTAGCCTGATGTGCTCGCTATAGTTTTCCATAACATTCGAGGCTCCAGCTTTGTCTGGGGCCTTTTTCTTTTCTGGTCACCGGACAGCCAATGGATTGCATTTATGGACGTCAACCTCGGGCCGGATGCTCAACGTCCAAGGGCTACTCGTGTCTTTCAGCGGGAAGGGGAAGCTTCTCGCATCGTTTACCCGTTCAGCCAGTCTGTGAATGTCGGAAGGCTAGCGTGGAGACCTGATGGGCGACAAATCTTCTGCGTGTACGACGCCGAAGACAAAAAGAGGTATACACTGTTGCTCAATGCCAACGGCCAGGGCGTGGTAGAGCAGGGCATCGAAAACTCGTACCAGTTTGTTCCAAGACTTTTGGCCCCAATGGAGTGGAAAATAGCAGGGGCATTATCTAGCAGAGTAACTGCTCACCCTTGCGAGGGTAGCGTGGCTTGCCCTGCCACCTACGGTTCAAGCACGACTTGCACCTTCGCCGTCTGTCCCGATACTCCCGGCAGGTTGAACAATTGACTTGCCGCTAGCAACTTGCCGCCAGCCCGATTGTAGACCAGCCAGCGGAACGGCCCTTTACCCAAATCCTGGCGATACACCCACCAGATTTTTCTGCCCTCTGCGCTCACGACCTCATCGAGCGTACCGCGCCATCCTTCGACGTCGTGCCAGTCGCCCCAGGCATCTTGCCACTGCACAACCGTCCACGCCTCTGGCCCATGCTTCAGCGTTGCCGGACCGAATCGAACCTGCAACTCTATCGCCCCCCCACCCTGCCCAACGGCAGGTAACGGGGCTCCCTGGGGCGTCTTGATCGGCGCAGGGCCGGGCGTCCAGGTAGGCGGCGGCGGTGTGGGCGTCGCAGATTGTTGAGCTGGCGTGGCTCCGGCGGCGAGCCAACTCACCGCAGCCAAGATGCAGAAATTGAGAACGAGCAAAGGCAACCACTTGCGCATGATGGCCTCCGATAATTCGGCACAGTCGCTTGCTGTGGGCAGACGACAAATCATCACTATGCCGAATTCTCTGGTCAAGCCGCTAATGCCGAATGACTAGCGGCAAATAGTTATAAACCCAAATAGGGACCGTCAACACCTTGGTCACGCTGTTCACACTATTACTGGCAGTGACGACGGCAGTATAGCTGCCCGCAACACCATAGGCACAAGTGACCGTCGCGCCGCTGCGGATCACGCCATCGCCTAGATTCCAAATGTAGTCCACATTGCTGCCCGTGGGGACATACGCCATGAATGTGACGATCTCGCCCGGTTGCTTGGGCCCGTTGTGACTCGCCACCAATGCCGTCGTCACTCGCACATCGTCAATGTACCACTCGTCAGCACTGTTCCCCTCATAGCGGAACGCCAGGTAGTTGGGCTGACTCGCAAAAGCGCCCAGGCTCACCGACACTTGCTCCCATGTTGATTCGGTCCCCGTCATCACCTGAGCCAATTCCACAAAGTCACCGTCTTTGGGGTCCGGGCTGCCAGTCGAGATCCATATACTGTGCCTGTAATAGTAGGGCGCGTATCGCTCGAATTGCCAAAAGACGAGTTGGCTTTCGGCGGTCGGCGTCACGCGGCGGGTGATGAGCCACGCATCTTGCATGCCAAAGGCGTCATCGTGAAACGCGCTGTAAACGCCGCGATACGCGTGAGCGCTGGCACGCTGCCAGTACACTGACGGGGTCAGGATGCTGCTCGACCAGCCCACCGGCAGCCAGGGTCCTTCAAAGCCTTCGCTCAACAGCGGAGAGGCAATCGGGATATCCACGCTGACGGTCGTCGTTTGTACGTAGGTGACGATCCCGTCGGTGGCAGTGACCATCGCCGTGTACCGGCCTACAGTCGGGTAGGTGTGCATCACGACAAAGCCTTCCGCCAAGGTTCCATCAAAGTCCCAAGTGCAAGTGAAAACGCCCGGGACGGTCACTGTTGCAGTAAGTGTTGTGATCTCGCCCAGCGCAGTGGGGCTGCTACTGGTCACTACAAGCTCACCGCTCTGCGGCGCAGCCCGTATTTGTGGATCGCCAATGGCTTGAATGGCGAAGGACATGACCATCATCAAACCGAGAACCAGAACGATTGGCAGCACCAGTAACCAGCAGCGCATGGTGTCCTCCTTAGATTGTGGGGTAACCCTCACGGAGCAGGTCGCCCGTGCAAGGGCTGGCACAAGACCTGCCCCAACACATAGCTTCATGGCCGAGCAGCGGCGCGAACCGAGTAGCCAATACCACAGCCGCTCACCGAAGGATCATAGTTGACAATCCGAACGTAAAACGTGCCAATGTGATACGGATGGAACGTCAGGCGCGAAGCAGTTGTCCCTGGAGCAGCATCGTCGTTCCAATCGAGCAATCGCACACCGTCCGAATCATACAAATAGATGACCGTGTCCACACCCGACAGGTCAAAGGTCTCGACGACGTAGACCGTGTTTGTATCGGTAACCTGGAAGGTTATCCAGTCAGCATCGTTTGCTTGATGGAAGGTGTGGCGCTGGGCCGTGCCATCCGTGGCAATCACATGCGCCTGCACCCAAGTATCATCTGGCTCGTAGGTATCTGGGCAAGGTGGCGTATAGTTCTGCATGACCAACGGCAAGTAGGCCAGGCTTCTCACTGGCACAATCATCGTATCCGTGATCAGGCTCACGCTGTTGCTCACTGTGACCACGACCGTATAGTCGCCCGGCGCCACGTAGGTGTGCGTGACGACCGGGTCGGTCGCCGTTTGACCGTCGCCCAAATCCCATTGATAGATCGCGTTGGAGCCAGTGGGCAAAGTCGCCGTCATCGTCGTCGCGTGTCCGAGCGGCGTTGGCCCATCGTGTGAGAGAACCAGCCCGGACGTGACCCGCACATCGTCAATGCACCACTCGTCAGAGAAATTGCCTTCGTAGCGGAAGGCCAGATAGATAGGCCGGTTGGCATAGTCGCGCAAAGCAACGCGAACCTGTTGCCAGGTGTCTTCGAGGCCAGGTCTCAGTTCCCGGAATTCGAAAAAGCTTCCATCCTTCGGATCGTTGCTGTCCAACGAAAGCCACAAGCTGTGCTTGCGATAGAGCGGCGAATAGTTTTCGTACTGCCAAAAGGCAAGTTCGCTCACCAACGTTGGCGTGACGCGCGGCGTGACCAGCCAGCCATCTTGCAGCCCAAACAGATCGTCATAGAACGCGCAGTACCGGCCGCCGTGCGAGCGGGCGCCGTCGCGCCGCCACCATTCATCCTCTATGCGCCCCGTACGCAGCCAACTGGGCGGCGGGAACGCGCCTTCAAAGCCCTCAACCAACATCGGCCAGGCAACGGGAATGTCGGTGGTGATGTGCGCCGTGGCCATGAGCGTGTTGACCCTGTTGGTCGCGGTGACAATGGCAGTATAGACATTCACCGCCGTGTATACGTGCGTGACCGTTGGCCCGGTCGCCGTCGCGCCATCACCCAACGACCACGTCAAGGCCACGTTCGTGCCCGTCGCCGTCGTCGCCGTCAGCACAGTGGTTTCGCCCAAGACCGTCGGCGCACTGGTGATCAGCGTCAAGCCAGTGACGGGTTGAACAACGAAAGTGTACAATGGCTCTGGCTCGTTATTCAACACGTCGAGGTCAACCTTGCTGGATTCGACGTAGGCTGTGTTGACCAGAACGCCGGTCGTGGTCAGTGGGACATCCGCCTGCACATTGATCGTAGTGAGGGAATTGGCGTTCAGGTTGCCCAGGTCACACTGCAGTGCGCCCACTGCTTCGACACAGCCCGGCGGCGCGGCGATCAGGTTGACTTGCGTTGGCAGGTTGACTGCCAGCGTGGCTGTCGTTGCCACGCCCGGGCCGGCATTGCTGATGACGAACGTGTAGGTGAGCGGGCGACCCGTGATCGCCGGATCGGACGAGACCGCTTGCGAAAGCGAGAGATTAGCGACCGCACTTGATTCGTACACAGTCAGGTCGAAAGGACCCGCCTCGCGCGCGTTGCCTGCATGGTCGCGCGCCAGAATGCCCAGCATATAGTTGCCCACCACGTCAAAGCGCGCGTCGTAGATGAACGTCCATGTGTCGCCATTCAACGTGAGCGTCGGTGTGATCCAGGCGACATTCCCATCGGGCTTGCTCACGTGGATTTGAATAGACTGGGCGCCATAGCCATCGCGGACCGTGCCACTGAGCACCAGATTCGTCGTGGCCTGGATCACGCCGGGCAGCGCGGTGGCAACGGTGATTGCAGGCGCGACCACGTCCACTAGCAATGTGCGCGTGAGTGGCACAGGCGAGCGGTTGCCAGCGCTATCCACTCCGTAAAAGTAGAGCGTCTGCCACGTGCCGTCGCCCGTCCCAACGATAGGCGCAGACGCGTACCAATCGCCGACGGCAGGCGTTACGCCAGGCCTCACGGCATACTGAGCACAGTCTTGCTCCGGCTCGCCGGGCCGCGATGCGCAGAGCTGCGCCCAACCTGCCTGGCGTTCATCTTGCACCTGTCCACTCAATCCCGCTTCGGCGGGGACGAGCAGATTATCTGCAAACGCCGACAGTGTGGCCGTGCTCAGGCTGATCGAAGGCGGCGCGCTGTCCACAGTGACGCGCCGTGCAGTCGTCCAATTGCTGGTGTTGCCAAAGCGATCGGCGGCCATCACGCGCAGATCGAATTGCGTTCCATCCGCCGCGCCGCCAATGTTCCACAGGCACGACCACTGTCCATCAAACGGCATGGGGTCGAGGCACGTGAGGTAACCCGTGCTGCCCGTGCCCACATTGCGAACTTCAAGCGTGATCGTCGGTACGCCGGAAGGATCGTCCACCTTGCCGGACACGGTGTTGGTATAGGCGTTGACAAACGCCACTGGCAATTCGATCAACGAGCCTTGCGGCGGAAGCGTGTCCACGTCGTGCTGCACCCACAGCCAATCGAATGCTCCGTGTACAGCATCGGCGACGATAGCATCCACTTCAGCGGATTGACCGTCGAGCGCGGCGTTGACCGTCGCGGGGATGTTGAGCGTGCCGCTCACATTGTTCAACGCAAACACCTGCGGGCTGCCACCCGCCAGTTGCACGCCGCCCCGCGCTGTCACGGTGACGCGCGCGCCAGGCGCAATCAGCACGCCCTCGTTGGTGTAGATGAGCGTGTAGGTGATCGCCTGGCCATTGCCCATCAGCGCCGGCTCGCCGGATGGCGTGTCCACCGGCAGCGATAAATCGAGGTCGCCGTCCAGGTTCGCATCGAGGTACTGACCGGGCGCAAGCACGCCAGGCAAATCGTGTTCGAGGTAGCCGAGTTCGACGCCGGGGGGACTGGCGACCAGGCTCACGCGCAGGTCTGCGGGCGCGAATTGGCCCTGGTTGGGGCACACGCCATTGCCGAGCGTCGCCCACTCGTACTGCTGCGTGAGCGTAAAGTTTGAGCCAGCGAACGGCAACCCGATCGGGTTGATCACGCGCGGGCTGTTGAGCGGGTTCTTGTCCGGCATCGTCGCCCACACGCGCAGCGCGGTCTCTTCACTCGCAAGCGCGACCAGTTTGAGCGAGGTGGGCGATCCCAGCCATGCGCGTGGAACGAGCAGATCGGTGTGCGGTCGTAGATACCCTTCAGGGTGCGGACGCAGGCTGGTATCAAGTGCCCAGTGAGGCGTTGTACCCAACGCCGAGTCAATCGTTTGACTGATCCATGCGCTGCCGTTCCAGGTCAATAGTCGCGCCGTGTTTTCATCCTCGACCCACAGGGCATAGTCGGCGGCCAGTTGGCTGCCATCTTGGGCGGGCAAGGTGATGACCGGGCCAGTGCCGTATGGATCATAGGCGTGCGTCGTCCCGCCGGGCTGCGTGTCGAGATAGATAAACAGATCGCCATCGCTGTTCCAGTTTGCCCCAACCCAGGTAAAGCGAAGCGACGCATCACTCTGTGAGGCA
Source organism: Anaerolineae bacterium (assembly GCA_041300525.1). Lineage (GTDB taxonomy): Bacteria > Chloroflexota > Anaerolineae > Fen-1058 > Fen-1058 > JBGLNJ01. Next base: position 762,521 of record JBGLNJ010000001.1, read on the forward strand.
TCGTCCCACGAGAGATACAACTGCTGGACATCCTTGAGCGACGAGTGGCTCGGCGCGGCGCGCGCGATCTCGCGATCGGCTCCGATTTGCGAGCAGCCACTCTCCATCCAGCCGTGATATTTCAGGTCAGAAATATAGTCGGGCGTGGTGGGGACATCGGCATAGATCGGGCCGACCGTCTGCCACTGCCAGTTGCCATAGATGTCTTGCGCGATGACCTGGGCATAGCGCTGCTGCGCTTCGCCGATCCACTGTTCGTGATAGCGATTAGCGGCGGGCGCATACGAGGTCAGGCCGGTCGTCGAGGTCGAACTCGGCGTCCAGCCGACGAGATAGTTGCCCAGGCCCGCGCCATCGCTGCTGGCCGTCCACGTGATGATGACGGTCGGTGTGTATACATCTCGAATGGTCTGACCGGGCGCAAGGGTCGTGAACACGCCTGCGCCATTGGTATAAGCCAGCGTCACGGTGACCGGCGACGGCGGCGCAAGATCAACTGTGACCGTCCGCGTGATCTGCGTGACGTGATTTGCGGCATCACTCGCGCGAGCGGTCACGGTATAGGGCGCACCATCCGGCTCTGCGCCCAGGTACCACAGGTAACGCCACTCGCCGCGCGCATAGTTAAAAGCCGCATCGTCCCACGGGCCGCCCGCTGTCGAGACCTGCACCGCCTCCAGCCCGACGCTATCGGTGACGGTGCCGGTGAGCACGACGCGCCCAAGCGAGACCCGATGCGTCGTCGTCACAACCGTATAACCGAACGTGAGCACGGGGGCCTGGGTGTCTACCGAGATCGTGATCGGCTGCGTCTCGGTCTGCACTTGACCAGTCCAATCCGAGGCCAGCGCGAGCAACGTGTATCGCCCCTCGCCAGCGGGCGTCCAGCTTGTCGTCCACAGCGTATCCGTCACCGTGCCGCTGGGCCAACTGGTGCTGATCAAGAATGTGCTGTTGACCGTGACGGTCAGGGTGCACAGCGAATTGACGGCATACGCGCCGACGTTGAGGCTGACGGGATTGAGCGTCGTGAGCACACTTTCGTGCGTGGGCGTGAGGACAGCCGAGGCCAACGGTGGCGTGTGGCTGGGGAGTGTGCCGGTCACGGTCGTGCAGTGATCGTAGCGGTCACACGCGTGCAGCGTCGGCGTGATCGCCTGGTGACCATTGACGATGCACGCGGGCGTCAACCGGTAAAGGCGCGGCGTGCTGGACGTGGTCTGGTTCCACCAGGCGTCGTCATAGTACTGGCGATCAGCCGCCTGCAGCGCGCACGGGAACTGGAAATTGGCGGTCGTGAGGTTCATATCCTCGACCCAACCCTGGTAGACGGTCTGGGCCGCGCTGCCATTGCCGCGATAGGTCACGGTGATCGCCGCGCGCGGCGCCAGCGTGTCAATCTCGCCGCGCCAACGATTCCACGTTGCTTGATCGTCATTACGATTGTTGCGCGTGTCCGTGCCGCGCAGGTTGATTTGATAGGCGCCCTCCAGTCCCACTGGAACCGGATGGCTCCATGTCGTCCCGGTGACGCCCTCGCCGGATTGGGCCAGCGTCGTGTTGGCCCACGCGCCCGGCGTTTGACCAGCCGGCGTGAACGCGATCTCGAGTCGCTGCACTCCGGCGGCCACGACGCTCGGATCGGTGACGACGCCGCTCAATGAGAGTGTTTGCGTAATGGTCGTGGACGAAGGCCCGGTATAGGTCAGCACAGCCACGGGCGGCGTGGTGTCCACACCCAGCGTGAGCGGCACAGGCGCAGTCTGATTGTTCAGCCGATCGGTCGCGCGAGCGTAGAACGTATAGACGCCCGTCGGGCTGCTCAGAGCCTGGTTGTCGCTGCCAAAAGCGGGCAAGACATAGTTCACGGCCCACGTGGCGCCGGCCAACGTCGCCGTCTGCCAGCCGCTCCCGTTCGGCGTGAGCAGCGTTGCGACGCTGTGTGTGCCGACGCCACCAGTGTCGTTCACCGTGCCGCTCATCGCCACTTGCCATCGCCCGGCGGCGTTGCGTGTTGCGCCGACGATGCTGTTGTCGGGCAGCGCAAAGCTCACGGCGGGCGGTGTTCGATCAAGAACGACGGTAACCAAAGTGGCCGGCCCGACGTTGCCCACCATGTCAATCGCGCGGACGCGGAGCGTGTGCGCCCCATCGGCAAGTGGGATGTTCCAATTATATGCCCACGATTCTGCGCCGGTTGCCGCTTGCCATGGCCCGCCGTCTTGGCTGACCTCGACGCGAGCGACTGCCGAAGTCGAATCGCTTGCGTCGCCGCCAATCGTGAGCGTGCCCGTGACGGCCAGGTATTGCCCGTTCGTGAGTGCGGCAAAGGTCGCGGTCGGAACGTCGGCGTCCACGGTCATCAGCGTATCGGTCATCACCGAGATCGTTCCCAGCCAGGGCGGAACGTCGTCCATGAACAACTGCGCCAGGTGCAACTGTGAGTAGGACGAGGCCAGGCCATCGCATTTGGCAAAGTCGGTCGTCGTGCTGCTGCACGCGAGGCTATGGTCGGCAAGGCCCGGCGCGGAAGTGACGGCCGTAAGATCGTAGCGCGGCGCGGCTGACCCCAGGCCATCCTTGACTCGCCGGGGCGTGCCATCGGCGTTCAACGCGGCATAGCGCACGACGGATTGCCAGCAGTCGTTGGTCGCGTTCCAACTCACCACCCATCCGCCCAAGCGCGGCTCGAAAGCGACGGCAGGCACGCCCAATCCATAGTCAGAGCCTTGCTGGCCGATGGCGCGAGCATTGCCCACCGTGTTGCTCACCACGTCCACGCTGCGCCCCATCACCGATGTGCTGGACTTGTACACGACCATGACCCGGCCCGTGATGCGATCGGCGGCAACCTGGGTATTAGTAGCAGAACTTGCCAGGGTCCGAAGACTATCGCCGACAGTGTTGCCGTTGCCATCCAGGTAAGCCATTTGGATGCTGCCCGATGTGTCGTTCTGCCACGTGACCACGTACCGATTGTTGCCTGCCCAGGCCACAGACGGATTGGTGTCGTTGCTCACGCCCCAGTTAGCCGCGTTCAAGGCCGGCTCTGAGGTGACGCCGGACGTGTTGGCCGAGGTTGGATTTGTAAAGTCCGCCAAGTTGCCTGTGGTTGTTTTGGGAGGGGGCGAGTTGCCCCATGCCCTCACGGTCAAAGCGCACCGCTTTTCCAAGTCGGCCCAGCAAAAGATAAAAGCGGCCGGCGGCACAGTCGAGGTGTTGCCGTTCGAGAAAAAGCGTGGCCACTCCACGAAAGGCAGAAATAACCCATGATCCAGGCTGTTCGCAACGCCTTTAATCTGCCGGACCTGCGCCGCAAGATCCTGTACACGTTCTTGATCATGGCGATCTATCGCCTGGCTTCGCACGTGCCAGTGCCGGGCGTCAACCAGGAAGCGCTGAAGCAGTTGCTCCAGGGTGGGTCGGCGGCCGGGGGCCTCATCAATCTGCTCGATTTGCTGTCGGGTGGGGCCATCGCCAACTTTAGCGTGTTGGCGATGGGAGTGTATCCCTACATCACGGCCTCGATCATTGTTCAATTGCTGATACCCATCATCCCGTACCTGGAGAATCTGCAAAAGGAGGGCGAAGCCGGACGGAACAAGATCAACCAATTCACCGTCTATGCGACGATCCCGCTCGCGCTTTTGCAGGCCATCGGCCAGATTCGCCTCTTGACGGCCGGCACGGGCGGCGAGCAAGTCCTGCCGAGCTTTGGCTTTACCGGCTCACAACTCTTGCCCACGATCACCATTCTAATCACGATGACGGCCGGCACGATGTTCGCCATGTGGCTGGGGCAAATGATTGACGAGCAGGGCATCGGCAACGGCGTCTCGCTGATTATCTTTGGCGGCATTGTGTCGCGTTTGCCACAAAACATTGGCAGTTTGTTGGTGGATCCTGCCACGCGCTGGGTGTCGTTGACGGCGTTCATCCTGATCACCGTGTTCACCATTCTGGTGATTGTGTACATGCAGGAAGGCCAGCGGCGCATCCCCGTGCAGTACGGCAAGCGCGTGCGCGGGCGCAAAGTGTTCGGCGGCGGCAGCACGCACATTCCGCTGCGCATCAACACCGCGGGCATGATCCCGCTGATCTTTGCCCAGTCTATTCTGACGTTCCCGGCGGTTATCGCGCAGTTCTTGCCGGGTGCAGGGCAAGTTGGCACGTTTGCGCACACGTTGATCGCCATGTTCAGCGGCGGGCGACGTTCGGCTGCAGGTTTTGGGGACTGGACGGCGATTTTTTACTGGACCGTGTATTTCTTGATGGTTGTCGGTTTTACGTACTTTTACACTGACGTGATGATGCAGCAGCAAAACCTGCCGGATAACCTGCAAAAGCAAGGCGGGTTTATTCCCGGCATTCGTCCCGGCAAACGGACGGAGGAATACATCAACGGGGTGATGCGCCGGATCACGCTGGTGGGATCGTTGCTCCTGGGGTTTGTCGCGGTGCTGCCGTTTCTCGTCAGCCCGATCCTGCCTGGCGCGACCAGCTTTTCGTTCATGAGCACGGGCCTGTTGATCGTCGTGGGCGTGGTGATTGATACGATGCGCCAGCTTGAAGCGCAGTTACTGATGCGCCACTATGAAGGAATTTTCTAGTCGCGTTCATTCCCACCCTGTGGGATGGAGAAGGGAGAGGAATATGGCAGCCAAACGAACCTACCTGATCCTTTTCGGCGCGCAAGGTTCCGGCAAGGGCACACAGGCGCGGATGTTGCAAGAGTGGCTGGGTGTGCCGCAGGTGGCGACGGGCGATTTGTTCCGCGCGAACCTGGGTCAGGGCACCGAGTTGGGAAAACTTGCCAAGTCGTACATGGATCGCGGCGAGTTGGTGCCCGATAGTGTGACGGTGGCAATGGTCGAAGATCGGCTCTCACAGCCGGACGCGGCGAAAGGCGCGATTTTTGATGGCTTTCCGCGCAACCTGGCGCAGGCTGAGGCGCTCGACGCGATGTTGGCCCAGTGGAACACGGGCATCAAGGCGGCGGTGTACATTCAGCTCGACCGCGATGACCTGATGAAGCGCATCACGGGCCGGCGCACGTGCAAGAATTGTCAGGCGGTCTATCACGTCGAGTTCACTCCGCCGAAAGTGGCTGGGGTGTGCGATGCGTGCGGCGGTGAGGTCGTTGAGCGCGCTGACGACGCAGACAAAGTTGCGGTAGCCCGCCGGTTGGATATTTACTTTGAGCAGACCACGCCGGTGATTGATCACTATCGCGGCAAAAAGCTGCTGAAAGAAGTGGATGGCAGCCTGGGCATTGAAACGGTGCAGCAGGCCATGCGAGCGGCGATCAAGCCGAAACCGGCGCGCAAGGCCAAGCCGGCAGCCAGGCCCGTCAAGAAGGTGGCCAAGAAGGTGACCAAGAAAGCATCGGTCAAGAAGGCCAAGCCTGTGAAAAAGGCTGCGACCCAGAAAGCTACACGCAAGTAGGGATTGGAGACCTGACAGGTTTCTAAAGCCTGTCAGGTCTGAACCGGTTCTTTGACAATGCCCGTTGTTTTGAAATCGCCCCGCGAGTTGGAGTTGATGCGCCAGGCGGGTCACATTGTGGCCGAGGTGCTGGCACTGATGGGTGAGATGGTCAGGCCCGGCGTGACAACGGCAGAGTTGAACGCCGCCGCCGATGCGCTCATCCGCAAGCGCGGCGCGGCGCCGTCGTTCAAGGGGTATCACGGCTTCCCGGCTTCGATTTGCGCGTCCGTCAATACAGAGGTCGTGCATGGCATTCCGAGCAAGAAGCGCGCGTTGCGCGAGGGCGACCTGATCAGCGTGGACGTGGGAGCGATTTACAAGGGGTACCACGGCGACGCGGCGATGACCTACTGCGTGGGCGCGCCCACACCGGAACAGCAGCGGCTGATGGATGTGACGCAGCAAGCGCTGGGGGTGGGCATTGTCCGGGCGCGCGCGGGGAATCGGCTGTGGGATATTATCCGCGCCATCGAAACGACGGTGCACGCAGCCGGGTACGATGTGCTGCACAACTATCAGGGGCACGGCATCGGACGCGAGATGCACGAAGACCCCGGCATCCCGAACTCGCTGTCCGATTCGCGCGGGCGGCCGCCGAACTTGCTCCTGAGGCCGGGGATCACGCTGGCGATTGAGCCGATGGTCGTGATGGGCAGCGGCGAGCCGAGAGTCCTGGGCGATAATTGGACGGTGGTTTCAGCGGATGGAACGCTCTCGGCGCATTTTGAGCACACGATCGCGATTACGAACGGCGAAGCGGAAATCTTGACAAAGTTGTAAGGAGTGTCGAATGTCGAGTTCCGAATGTCGAATTTGGAGTTGCACATTTCTCTCATTCGACATTCGTCAATTGACACTCGACATTCGAGGGGGGTGAGCATGAAAGTAACAGCGTCCGTCAAAAAGCGCTGTCCCAAGTGCAAGATCGTTCGGCGCAAAGGTATCCTGCGCGTCATTTGTGAGAATCCGAAGCACAAGCAACGGCAAGGGTAGTGGGCGTCATTTGACGCCGACTGTAGTGGAGGAATGACATGGCACGTATCGCAGGTGTGGACCTGCCCCGCAACAAGCGGGTGGAAATCGGCCTGACCTATATTTATGGGATCGGCGTGCCGAGCAGCCAAAGGATTCTGGCGCAGGCTGGCATCAATCCCGACACGCGCATCAAAGACCTGTCCGAGGCCGAAGTCGGTCTGTTGCGCGAGGTCATCGAGAAGCAGTATAGGGTCGAAGGCGACCTGCGCCGCGAAGTCTCGATGAACATCAAGCGCATGACGGAAATCGGATGCTATCGCGGCCTGCGTCACCGGCGCAACTTGCCGGTGCATGGGCAACGCACGCGCACCAACGCGCGCACCAAGCGAGGCGTCAAAAAGACCGTGCCAGGGCGCGGCCGACGGCGCGGAGCGAAGAAGAAGTAAGCAGGAGGATGAATGGGGCGCAGTCAACGAGTCAAGCGGACAACCAAGAAAGCCAAGCGGACCGTTTCGCACGGCCAGGCGCACGTCCACGCGACGTTCAACAACACGATTGTCACCATCACCGATGGGCAAGGCAACGCCGTGTCCTGGGGCAGCGCGGGCATGGCCGGCTTTAAAGGCAGCCGGAAGAGCACGCCCTACGCCGCCCGGATGGCCGCGCAGTCGGCGGCCAAGACCGCGATGGACATGGGCATGATGGAAATTGACATCCTTGTCAAAGGGCCTGGCCCTGGACGCGAGCAGGCCATTCGCACATTGCAGTCCGCCGGCTTGAGGGTCACTTCGATCACCGATGTGACGCCGGTTCCGCACAACGGTTGTCGTCCGCCAAAGAAGCGAAGAGTGTAGCCGATCAGTGATCAGTTACTCTGTCAATCAGTTCTCAGTTATGGTTGGCCGAGTGACTGATTGACTGTTTACCGAGTAACTGAGCAACGATTACTATCAGGAGGAAGCATGGCTCGAATGATAGGGCCAGTGTGTAAACTGTGTCGTCGGGAAGGCGAGAAGCTGTTCTTGAAGGGCAGCCGGTGCGTGTCGCCCAAGTGCGCGATTGAAAAACGCGCCTATGCGCCTGGCATGCACGGCCAGTCCGGACAGTTCAAGCGAAGCCGCTCTTCCGACTATAGTGTGCAGTTGAGGGAAAAGCAAAAGGCGCGCCGCATCTATGGTGTGCTGGAGAAGCAGTTCCGCCGCTATTTCACCCTGGCGCAACGCAGCAAGGGCCTGACCGGCGCGACGCTGTTGATGATTTTGGAGATCCGGTTGGATAACGTGGTGTACCGGATGGGCCTGGCCGAGTCCCGCCCTCAGGCGCGGCAGCTTGTCCAGCACGGTCACCTGGATGTGAATGGAGTTCGCACCAACACGCCGGCCCATTTGCTCAAAGCGGGCGACGTCGTGAGCCTGCATCCTTCCAGTCGGGACACCGCCTACTTTAAGACGCTGGCCAAGGATATGGAAAACCGACCGGCCTCGCCGCAGTGGTTGAGTGTGGATCCGGTCGGGTTGTCGGGGCGTGTGTTGCATCTGCCTTCGCGCGAAGAGCTTGATCTTTCGCTGAATGAGCAGTTAATCGTCGAGTACTATTCGCGCAGGCTCTAGTCCGTGCCGATGGAACTCTTTGTCATGCCAAATGGAGGCGTCACTTGGCTAGCCTGAGTATGGTTCTACCCAAGATCGAATGCGACGCCAGTTCCAAGAACTATGGGCGTTACATTATCGGGCCGCTGGAAAGCGGTTATGGCATTACGCTGGGCAATGCGCTGCGGCGCGTGCTGCTAAGCTCGTTGCCCGGCGCAGCGATTGCCTCCATCCGGCTGAGCGATGTCCATCACGAGTTTACGGACATCCCGCACGTGAGGGAGGACATGACCCAGATCATCCTGCAAGTCAAGCAGTTGCGGGTCAAGCTGACGGGTGAGGAACCTGTTCGCTTGCGGCTGGGCGTGCGGGGTGAAGGAACGGTCACGGCGGGTGACATCCAGTGTCCGCCGGAAGTCGAGATCATCAACCCGGACCTGTACCTGTTCACGGTGGATAGTGACAAGGCCCGGCTGGAGATGGAACTGACCGTCGAGCCGGGGCGCGGGTACAGCCCGGCGGATGAGCGGGGGCGGCTGCCCATCGGCGAGTTGCCCGTGGATGCGATCTTTAGTCCCGTGCGCAAGTGCAACTATGAGATCGAGCGCGCGCGCGTCGGCCAGATGACGAACTATGACAAGCTCATCATGGAAATCTGGACGGACGGCACGCTTCGCCCGCAAGAGGCGCTCAGCCGCGCCGCACGTATCCTGGTTCAGCATTTCCAGTTGATCTCTGGCGTGACTGAAGAAATCAAGCTGGAAGAAGTGCCGCAGGCGACCACGACTATCTCGCAGGAAATCTATGAAACGCCGATCGAGCAGCTCGACCTTTCCGTGCGGGTGTTCAACTCGCTCAAGCGCACCGGCATCACCAACGTGGGCGAAGTGCTCGAAATGTTGGGCCGGGGTGAAGAGGCCATGTTGACGATCCGCAACTTTGGACAAAAGTCGCTGACCGAGCTTCGCGAAAAGCTGATCGCCAAGAACTTTTTGAAGGAAGCCGACATGCCACCGGTGGTGATTACGGAAGGCGACGGCGATTCGGAGCAAGAAGAATAGAGGACGTGACACGATGCGACATCGAGTAGCTGGCAAGAAACTAAGCCGAACAGCCGATCAGCGCCTGGCGCTGCGGCGCACTTTGATCACCGATCTGTTTCGGTATGGCGCGCTCCAGACGACGGAAGCCAAGATTGACGCTATTCGCGGCGCCGCCGAAAAGCTGATCACCAAGGCCAAACGCAGCCTCGCGGCGGGCGACCCGATCAAGGTCGTCAATGCGCGCCGCCTGGCCGCCGCGCAGTTGACCGACCCAGAGATCGTCAAGAAGCTGTTTGACGAGATCGCGCCCCGGTACGCCGAGCGTCCGGGCGGGTATACCAGCGTCCGCAAGTTGGGCCGGCGATTGGGTGACGCCGCGCCGATAGCTTTGCTGGCATTGATCGAGGAGTAGGTAGTCAATCAGTCGCTCAACTAATCAGTAATCGGTGACTGAGTAACTGATTGACTGAGCAACTGATCACCGAGTGACTGATTGACCAGGTATAAAGCGACCATCGCGTATGACGGGACGGACTATCACGGCTTTCAGCGCCAGGCTCCAGAGCATGAACCGACGATTCAAGGTGAAATAGAGCGGGCGCTGACCCAGATCGGCCAGCCGGGTGTCACCATCCTGGGCAGCGGGCGCACAGACGCAGGCGTTCACGCCAGCGGTCAAGTGATTGCGTTTAGCGCCGAATGGCGGCACAGCCGGCAAGACTTGCAACGCGCGCTCAACGCGACACTCCCGGCGGACATTGCCGTGCTGGACCTGGACGAAGCGGCTTGCGATTTTCACCCGCGTTACGACGCGGTGAGCCGCGAGTACGTTTACACGATTTACAATGCGCCTGTGCGGCATCCGCTTTACCGGTTGAACGCGCTGCACATCGCCGATCTACTCGATGTGAAAGCGATGGATGCAGCGGCGGCAGAGCTGGTAGGCGAGCATGACTTTGCCGCCTTTGGCCTTCCGACGGCAGGAGATGTCACCGTCCGGCGGATGCTGCGAGCGGAATGTCGAGCCGAGTTGCCGTTGGTGCGGCTGGAACTGGAAGCGAATGGCTTTCTGTACCGCATGGTGCGCAGCATTGCTGGGACGCTGCTCCTGGTAGGGCGGGGCGAGATGACGCGGGATCAGTTTCGCGCCGTGATGGAATCGCGCGACCGTTCCCGCGCTGGCGCGCCGGTTCCGCCGCAAGGGTTGTGTCTGACGCGCGTGAACTATTGACCGATCTGTAGGGCGATGCGCTTGGCGCCATATCGCCCGGAGTTGAGGAATTGACCGTGAATACATTCGTAACTAAACCAAACGACATCAAACATGATTGGTACGTCGTGGATGCGCAGGGGCGGACGCTGGGCCGCCTGGCGACCCGCATTGCCACTGTGTTGAAAGGCAAGCACAAGCCCATCTACAGCCCTTCGATGGACACGGGCGACTATGTGGTTGTCATCAACGCAGAGAAGATCGTTGCCACCGGGCACAAGCTGGACGAAAAGATGTACTATCGTCACACGGGTTATCCTGGCGGTCTGCGGCAGATTAACTTGCGCGACCAACTGGCCAAGCACCCGGAGCGCGTGATTTCGGCGGCGGTGCGCGGGATGTTGCCGCATAACCGGCTGGGCCGCGCCATGTTCAAGAAGCTGAAGGTGTATGCCGGGGCGGAGCATCCGCACGCGGCGCACAAGCCAAAGACGTTGGCACTGTGATTAAGAGTTCCAAAGAGCTTTGAGTTACTGTTGTGAACGGGAGGCTCGGAGGAACTGCCGGGAACTGGGAGAAAAAGTATGGCAGAACAACAGTATTATGAAGGCATTGGACGGCGCAAGACTTCGACGGCGCGTGTGCGGTTGCACGTGGGCGGCACCGGCGATATGACCGTCAACGACAAAACCGGCCCGGAATACTTTACGCGCGAGCAGGATTTCCGGCGATTGGGCGAGTTGCTGACGGCGACAGGCACGGAGGGCCGCTACAATATCACCGTCCATGTGGGCGGTGGCGGCGTCACCGGCCAGGCCGATGCGGCGCGGATGGGTCTGGCCCGCGCCTTGGTCAAGCTTGACCCGACCTTCCGCGAAGTATTGCGGCGTGGCGGCGCGCTTACTCGCGACGCGCGGGCAAAGGAACGCAAAAAGCCCGGCCTCAAGCGAGCACGCAAGGCCCCACAGTACACCAAGCGCTAGACTGTTCACGCGCCACATCGCAAGGCGCGGCGCATGGCAAACTGTTTCAGAGGCAAGGCATTTCGCCTTGCCTCTTTGCCTTTTGGCTGACTTGTCTCTATGGTATAATCGTGTTGTTGGGTGGCTTTGCTCAGGAATGGTAATAGGCGCGATGAAGAATGGCAGACCCTAGCCGCAGGTTCACCGATTGTGTTCTCCACCCCGAAGGCAGATAATGTTTCGACCGCAGCAGCACAACGGAGATGGCATGAGCAACACAAACAAAACCATCTTGGTTACCGGCGCTTCCAGTGGCATTGGCCTGGAGACGGCCTTGTATTTTTTTGAGCGGGGGTGGAATGTCATTGCCACGATGCGCCATCCCGAAAAGCGCCGCACGCCGTTGCATGAAAAAGGCCTGCCGGACCTGGTGCATCTGGATGTCATGGATAGCGTTTCCATCCGCGCGGCCATTCAGTGCGCGCTCGACAAGTATCGGAAAATTGATGTGCTGGTGAACAATGCCGGCTATGCAGTCTACGGTCCGTTTGAAGGGACCACCCAGGCGCAGGTGGCACGGCAGTTCGATACTAATGTATTCGGGCTGATGGAAGTAACGCGTGAAATTCTCCCCCATTTCCGCCAGCAGAAAAGTGGAGTCCTTATCAATGTGGCATCCATGGGGGGGCGGATTGGCTTTCCACTCTATACACTCTATAACAGCACCAAGTGGGCGGTCGAGGGCTTTTCGGAGGCGCTACAATACGAGTTAAAGCCGCTGAACATCAAGGTCAAAGTAATCGAGCCGGGTGTCATCAAGACGGACTTTTATGATCGCTCAATGGAATCAGCGGACAGTACAGCCTTTGCGGAAGCTTATGGCGATATTCTGAAACGCGGACAAAATCGCTTCGACGAGACTGCAATGCGCGCAGGCTCCGCTCCACGGGTTGTGGCGCGGGCCGTTTATCAAGCCGCGACGGATGCCAGTTGGCGTCTGCGGTATCCCGTGGGCAATGACGCATGGCAGGTGTCTTTCCTGCGTTGGTTGTTGCCGGAAGGGATGTTTTACCGGCTGTTGGAGAAAGCGGTCTTGGATTAAGAACTTTTAACATTTTTCGACCCTTCCTATAGCCAATCTCATCTTTGAGAGATTGCCTGTCGGAGTGCAGTGCAGTCAGTACGAGCATGGAGCGGCGCTCGGATAAAAGTGTAACAGGTGAACCAGCCAGGGAGACGCATGACGATTACGATTTTGGGCCTGGGGCCGGGCGATGCCCTGCAGCTTACGCGCGAGGCGTGGCAGGCGCTAGAGACGGCCGGCGAGGTTTATCTTCGAACGGATCGCCACCCGACTGTGCCCGATCTTCCTTCGGGTCTTGTCCTACATAGTTTTGACGATTTGTACGAGCAAGCTCAAGACTTTGAGCAGGTCTATGCGACGATTGCGGAGGAGATCGTCCGGCTGGGGCAACGAGCACAAGGCGTGGTCTATGCTGTGCCGGGGCATCCGCTGGTGGGTGAGTCCACCGTCACGCGGATTTTGAAGCAGGCCGAGCAAGCCGGGCTGCCGGTGCGGATCGTCAATGGAGTCAGCTTTATCGAGCCGATTCTGAACCGGCTGGGGGTAGATGCGCTTGACGGGTTGCAGGTGTGCGATGCGCTTGACCTGGCCGCGCGGCATCACCCGCCGCTCAATCCTGACGCGCCCGCCATCGTCGGCCAGCTCTACAGCCGCGAGGTGGCATCCGACGTCAAGCTCACGCTGATGAATCAATACCCGGACGATCACCCGGTCAAACTGTTGCACGCTGTGGGCACGCCCGAGGAGTGCGTCGAGACATCGCCGCTGTACGAGATAGATCGCAGCAATGCTCTGGATCACCTGATGTCGCTGTACATCCCGCCGCTGCCACGGCCCGGCGCGTTCGAGACGTTTCAGGAAACCATCGCTCACCTGCGCGCGCCGGACGGTTGCCCGTGGGATCGCGAGCAGACGCACGCTTCGCTGCGTCGCAACCTGCTCGAAGAAGCGTACGAAGTCTTGGACTCACTGGACGCCGATGATCCGGCTGCGCTGCGGGAAGAGTTGGGCGACCTGCTGTTGCAGATCGTGCTGCACAGCCAGATCGCCGTCGAGGATGGCGAGTTCAGCATGGCCGACGTGGTCGCGGCGATTGACGCCAAGATCAAGCGCCGCCACCCGCACGTCTTTGGCGATGTCCAGGTGAGCGGCGTCGGAGAATTGTTTGCCAATTGGGAAGCTATCAAAAAAGCCGAGCGCGCGGACAATGGCAATGGCGAGAGGTCTGCGCTCGACGGCGTCCCACGCGCTCTGCCCGCGCTGGCGCAGGCCGAAGCCTTTGGGGATCGTGCGTCGCGTGTGGGCTTTGATTGGCCGAGCGTGGATGGCGTGCTCGACAAAGTAGCCGAGGAAATCAACGAGATGCGAGAGGCGCACAGCGAGCCACAGCGCGCCGACGAGTTCGGCGACCTGTTGTTTGCGCTGGTCAATGTCGCGCGATGGCTAAAGATTGATCCGGAAGCCGCGCTGAAGACCGCAAATGGCAAGTTCGCTAATCGTTTCCGCCAGGTGGAAGCGCAAGCGCGGGCGCAGTCGCGCGATCTCAAGGGAATGACCCTGGCTGACCTGGACGCATTGTGGGAGTCGGCCAAGCGGAATGGCGGCCAAGCCCTTTCGCCATCGTCGCCGTAGGAGGGCCTCTATGCAAGAGCTGTGGAATTTATTTCTGCGATTTGCCGGGCTGATCGCGCTGGTCTGCGCGGTTGCCGCCGCCTATAACCTCGCCATGGCTTACCGTGCCCATCGCACCGCGCGGTCGGCGCTGTTCGACGCGGAACGCCAGGTGATGAATGACCGCGTGAGCCGCTCCGGTGTCATCGGCTTGGTGTTGCTGGGCGTGACCTTGTTGTTCTTTGCGCTGGCGGTGATGGGCGGAGGAAGCGCCGCGCCCGCCGAGCAGCCAACGCGCGTGCCGACGCGCACGAGCACGCCGCGCGCAGGCGGTACGCCGGCCCAGCCTGGCACGCCCACCTCGTTGCCGACTTTGGCCGGGCCGACAGTGCCGCCCCCTCCGGGAGCGACCAAGACGCCGTCGCCCGCGACGCCGACGAGATCCGCCACAGGCGGCAGCAAGACGGCCGTCGTCACGGGGACGGCAGACGTAGGCGGGTTGAAGCTGCGTCAGACGCCGAATGGCGAGATCATTGACTCGCTGGCGGATGGCACGGTCGTGGAGCTTTTGAACGAAACCAAGACCGAAGTGGGCATCGAGTGGCAGAGGGTCCGCGATGCCAAGAACCGCGAAGGTTGGGTGGCCGGGCAGTATTTGATTATCAATCCATAGACCCAAAGGGTTTCAGTCAAACCGAAGGTTAGGTCGCGCAACACCAACAGCGACAGGTCCTGCGTTACCCAAACAAATCAATCACTGCTATGCTATGAGCAAGGAGACTTTAACCGAGCAGGTTGATAACGAGGAAGATGAGTTGCGCCCTGAGTACGATTTATCCCAGTTGCTCAAAGGTGGCATTCGAGGCAAGTACACTGAAAGATACAAAGCGGGCACGAATCTGGTTTTGTTAGAACCGGATGTGGCGCAAGCTTTTCCTGACGACGAAGCAGTTAACGAGGCCCTGCGTCTGGTAATGCAAATCTCTAAACTTCATATTCAGGCAGATGCTTCATCGCCAGTCCAAAGCGAGGCCTACCTTGGATAATATCAGTATTGAGCACGACTTTTGCACCTTAAAAACTGATCCCCATAACATTCAAGCCTAGGCGATTCCGAAACGTTTTCGCCAGCCCGAGGCAATACTCGCCCTACCTCCACTCCGATTCTCATAGAGTGGGGCAGGAACCCCTTGGTTAGCTGGTAGAGCCTCCAGCCAACCATGATATGCCATATCATCAAGAGCAATCCGGCGGCGGGTATGAAGCAGACAGCTAACAGCTCGCTATCTACCGTTGGCACAAAGGCAAAAGCAATGCAATAAGCCAAATCAAACGCACTTGCCAGAATTCCCACATAAGCGGTTGCCCGGTTGAACACAGCGCTCCGCAGCATGACAACTGAGGCAATCATACCGGCAACGGCAATGAAAAGCAAGCTTATATACCCCCCCGTGCCAGGATGAGAGCCAAGATCGCTGAAACGATTGATAGCCAGCATCGCCTGCCCGGCTGCCAGCAACATGGTTCTCTGCGCTTCGGTTGTCGCGGCCGCGTATTGATCGCTGAGGGAAAGCATGGAGAAAGCCATGTTCGAGGCAAAGTAAACCGCTATCCCAAAAAAGCCCAGGGTCGTAGCGATGGCCATGTAGCTTTTATTAGCTCGCTCAAGGACAGCATAGAGGGCGAGAAACATCAAGCCCACAAGAGCATAGTTAACAAGGTCAAAGATGTTGAGGTAAGAGAGTCCCAGGAGCCGATTGCTCTGAAGGAGCGCAAACCAGTTGCTTACAGTGGCAGGGGAGGGATGCTTGCTGAAAAGCCCGATTTCCGCAGCGATGTTCCTTCTGAAGAGTACACCTGCAATAAGGGCAGCCACTCCGCCGACTCTGTAGAGGCTCTCCCAGCCGGAGTCTAGAGTTTCGGCATTGGCAACTTTCATGATTTCCATTCTTCCTTTCCATTTTGTCCGATGAACGGCTGGCGTCGCCGGCCACCTGGCATTTATTCGGGATACTTGATTGTACTCCCAAAAGGCGGGGGGACACAAGTGGCCCCACACGGTCAGCGGGGTTGAAGAGACTCGTGGAAAGTACGTTGAGGTGAAACAAGCAGCAAGCGGGAGGCGTTCAAGGGGGTTCGAGTCCGATGGCTCATAGGGGTGCATGTCCGAGCGGTGGCAGCGTGATATTTGCGTAAAGACCCGGCGCTAGAGTTGGTGCAGCTGGCGATCCCGCGCCGCGTCTACACGCAGACCCTCCCGATGACCGACGGAGGACGAACGACGAATGACATGGTCGTTCATCCTCCGTCATTCAACATTCCGCTTGCGCAATTCCTCCAAGATCGCATCCAGCCGTTCGATCATCACCTGCTGCCCCACGTCCGAGGCTGTGGCCGCTCTATGAGGCAGATCGAGCAACTCGTCCGTCAACGAAGGGCCCACGGTCATGGCCAGGGTTGCAATCGCTCGTCCCGCCTGCGTTTGCGCAAAGATATCGGCATAGCCCACCGAGAGGCACGTGCCGATATAGTACAGCGCATCCACAAACGTCTTGATCTTGGGATTCGCATCGCGCTCGGCCAGGTAGAACGCCGCCGACGTTCCCAGCAAGAACCCCGCCAGCGATTCCATCGGGTAACGGGTCAGGCGCTCGACGATCTCGGATTCGATCTCGCCGCGCTTGTCCACGACCCCGCGCCAGGCCTCGACGACTTGCGCGCTGGAAATGCCCGTAAAGGTTTTCAGCATATCAGGAGTGGACTTTATCACGGCGTTCTTCTCCCAGACTTGTCGCTCTTTGCACGGCGAGCCTCTTGAGCCTTGTCCTGCAACGCGGCTACGGATGCCTTCATCTCGGCCACCACCTGCCGCTGATGATCGAGCTTTTTCTGCGATTCCTCGGCCACGCGCTCATACGCCATCTTGCGCTTGAGCGCCCGACGCGCCTGCTCTTCATCACCCGCTTTCAACGACGCATCGGTCTTGGCGTCCCATTCCGCGCCTGAGGCCCGCGCGGCTTGCACCTGTTTCTCAAGCTGGTGCTGCTGCGCGATAGCCGCTGCGACGGCATCTCTGGCTTGCGCGATCCCTTCATCCATCTCGGCCAGATAGTGCGCCACAACGTCCTGCGGATCGGCCTCGTCCATCAGCAGGTCGCTCAGATTGACTTGGAGTAGAGCAGCAATGCGCCGGGATAGCTTTAGGTTTGACATTCGACTTGATGCGAACGACGGACGTTCGATTCCGTCATTCGTCGTTCGTCACGCGAAGCGTCCCTCTTTAGGGGGGTTCGCCATTCGCCATTCGTCATGACTTGGCCGCTGCGGCATAGCGCAGATAGATATCTTCAAAGTTGGCGTCGGCCAGGAAGGGCAGCAGCGCCAACGCCGCGCGCGCCTGGGCGACGGCGGGCTTGTCGGCCTCGGCGGCCTTGGCTTCCAGTTGATCGAGCACCTGGCTCACGGTCTGCTTCTTGAGCTTGTTCACGTCCAGCGTGCGATCCACCACGGCCATGAGCTGTGGCATGAGGGTCGCCACCTGCTCCAGCGTCATCCTCTGGCCGGGCTGTTCTTTCTTGCCGTTGCCCATCACTTTGTCGAGCAACTGGCTGCCCAGTTCCTTGACCTGCGGCGGCACCGCGCCCACCACGTCATTCATCCCTTCGGCAAACGACATCAGGCGCAGGATGCTTTCGGCGGCATCGGGCGTGCCATACATCTTGATCTGCATGTTAGCAATCGCCGCGCCGATAGCTTGCGCGCGCGCCACACCGATCTGAACCTGGGCATCAAGCTGCATGCGCTGCAACTCTAACTTTTGGCTCACGTTGTCGAACGCCGCCAACGCTTCGGCCTTGGCCTTTTGGCCTTCGGCTTCGGCCAACCCCTTGGCCTTGACCGTCTCGGCTTCGGCCAGACCTTTGGCGCGGATGACCTCGGCCTCGACCTGGGTGGCCTCGGCCTTGGCGCGGATCACGTCAGCCTCTGCCGTGCCTTGCAAGCGAGACGCCTCGGCTTTGGCGCGCAAGACTTCGGCTTCGGCCAGACCGATCGCGCTGGAGCGAGCGCGTTCGGCGTCGGCGAGCATCTTTTCGGCGTCGCTTTCGGCCTGCGCTTGAGTGCGTTTGGTTTCGGCCTGCTTTTGCGCCGCCTCGAACTCGGCCTGGGCGATTTGCTTGAGCGCAGCCGCTTGCGCTTCGGCATCGCGAACCTTTTTCAGCACCTCGATCTCGACGGCATTCTTGCGGTCAATCATCAAGCGCTGCGCGTCGCGCTCGGCCTGAATGACCTGGATAGCGGCCTCACGCCTGGCCCTGGCCGTCTCTTCGACGGTCGTGACGTCCTGCGCGGCCTGCTCGCGTTGAGCGGACACCAACAAGCGTTCTTTTTCCGCCGCCTCACGCTTTTGCTGCTCGGTGAGCACCGCGATCTGTTTGGTCTGCTCGGTCACTTCGCTGGCCTGGTTGCGCACAATTTCGGCCACCTGGTATTCCTGCTTCTTGCGCTCGTCCTGCACCAGGATGGTCTGCTCCATCTCGATCTCGGACAACTTGACCGCGCGCTCTTTGGCGATGCGCCCCTGTTCCGCCGATTGCTCCTGCTCATAGATAGACTTGTCGGCGGTGGATTTTTCGACCGCCTGGCGCGTGCGCACCTCGCGGTTTTGCGTGGCGGTGGCAAAAGCCAGGTCTTGCTCCATGGTCAGCTTTTCTTTAGCCGTGTTAATGTCGCGTTGTTTGATCTCGACTTCGGTCTTGCGCTCGATGTCGTTGCGCTCGCGCTGCGCTGCCTGAATGACCTGAGCATTGGCGCGGGCCACCTGAGCGCCGAACACGTCGTCGGTGCCGAACGAGCCTTGACGGGCCGCCTTGAGCGTGAGGATGCTCACGCTTTCCAGCACCAGGCCGTTTTCCTCCAGGTCGCTCTTGACGCGGTTTTGGACTTCCATGATAAACTTTTCGCGTTCCTGGTGCAGGCTCATCAAGGTAAAGGTGGCGGCCACATCGCGCAGCGCGCCGTCGAGCTTGGCCTCGACCAGCGTCTTGATGGCATTCGCGTCCACGGACTTTAATCCAATCGTGCGCGCGGCGTCAATGATGCCTTCCACCGTCGGGCTGACCTTGATGTAAAAAATAGCCTTGATGTCCGCATACTGCGGGTCTTTGGTGAGGAGCGCGTTCTGCTCGGTGCGCTCGATCTCGATTGCCATCGTGCCCAGGTCTACCCACGTGACCATGTGGATGAACCCGAACACCCACGACCCGCCGTTCATCACGACCTTGGGCGGGGCGTCGGGCTTGCGCAAAAATCCGCCCGTGCGCACGAACGCCCGGTTGGCTGGCGCTTTGACGTAGGACTTGGCAATCATCGCAAAGAACACCAAGACTGCGATGCCGACAAGACAAGAGATGGTGACTGCTAGTAACATGGGATCCATTGTGCGCCTCCTCTATATGATACTTGACGAGTGAAATGTGATGCGCGCAGCGCGCCTCACAATCCGCCGGCATGACGACAAACAGCTTGTTCGCCTTGCCGTGTTAGCGCCTGGGATGCAGCAGATTCATGCCGGCGCTGATCAAGGTATTGGCAAGCCCCACGGCAATGTAGAGCAAGACAATCGGCAAACCATAGGCCAGAATCTCTGCGGGCACCGTCAACAGTCCACCTTCCCAGCCGATGGACAGACGATCCGGGAACAACTGTCGGAAAAAAGCCAACTCTTTGGGGTCAACGAATAGCGAATAGATCTCCAACAACACCCCCAACGCCGCCCCCAGACCGCTCAGAATCAAAACGTAGCCCATCCCGTTTTTCAGATTCACCGGCTTGTAGAGGGTATCGAATTGACCGCCTGGTTCCTGTATCATGTCAACCTCAGCCTATCGCCTTTCACGCCTCACATCTCCGACGGCACGACGATAAACACCTTCTTGGCCGTGTCGTACTCGACCAGAATCACTTCGGTATCGCGCGGGATGGCGGGCTTGCCCGGATCAACCACGGCGAACACGGTGATGAGCGTGCCGCCCACATCGCGCAGCTTGACCTGGCCGTACTTTTCGTCCACCTGCGGGCTGACGACATACCCGCGCCGGCTCACCAGCCGCTTGACCGAGGTGGCCGTGCTGGAAAAGGCCGGCACCGCACGACCGATGAATACCGCCACGCGCGAAGTCAACAAGAATGCAAGGAACAAGTCCAAAAGTAAAACGACAACCAGCGCCCAACCGGGATAGGGACGGAATACGCCAACCACAGAGGCATTGGCAATCCAGCCCAAAATTCCAAACCCGCCCAGCAATACCAGCAGAATCATGGTTACGGGCGCCTGACCCACGCCCAGGAATTGCAGCGCCCCCGCCCACGCGGGCAGGCTTCCCGCGTCGTGGCTTACGTCGTGGTCCACATCGTGGTCAACATCGTGATCCATATCGTGGCCCAGGTCGGCGTCGTGCTCCACGGCGAGGTCGTGGTCTACCGCCACATCGTGATCTAGGGCGAGGTCGTGATCCACGGCAAGATCGTGATCTAGAGCGAGGTCATGCTCCAGGCTGACGTCGTGATCCAGGTCAACGTGAACATCTGCGTCGGCATCGGCATCGTGATCTTGTTCCAGGCCGAGGAACTGTAAAGCCGAAAGACCGAGGAAGGCCAGGAGCGCCAACGTGAACGGGATATTGTACCAGGCGGTGGCGAATGTCCACAGGTCAACGAGAGCTTTCACGTTACTTTTTCCTTGCCGTCGGCAAAGCCAGAGGCGCGCGAGAGGCTCTGCGACGATGCGCGGGTTGCTGCCCATTCAGGAATCTGGTTCGGCCTTGATTCTATCACACGTCTACCCGGGAATCAACTCCGGGAGGCGAACCGAAGCGGACAGTTGGCTGACACAAACGGAAAGGCCCTGTTGGATTCACGATTTTTCCTCACTCGGGCCGGTGACTGCTTTTCTCCGACCGCCGGGACAAGCTCACCAACGAGATACCCAGCGCCACCAGCCCGACGACCTGTGCCGCACGCCATCCGCCCGGCAGCAAAAGACTATCCGCGCGAAAAGCTTCCAGGAACACGCGTTGAGCGGAATACAATGCCAGGAACAATAGCGTCGCCGTGCCAGGCTTTGGATGACGACGCAGCATCACGAGCAACACGAGCAGGGTCGCCAGCATTGCCAACATCTCATAGATTTGAGTCGGGTGACGCTCCATGTCCCACAACTCGATGGCCCACGGCAGCGTCGAAGGCGTCCCGTAAGCTTCGCCGGAGAACAAATTCGACAGCGAGACCGCAGCAAGCAAGAAGGCCGCGCCCGGCGTCAGCGCGTCGAGCCAGCGCGCAGTGAGCAACTTGTTACGCCAGGCATACAGCGCCCCGACCGACACGCCCACACCCCATCCTCCTGTCGCATCCAGCGTGCTCAAGTTCAGCGAGACAATGCCCAGTGGGTCGCCTGCAAATGCCGTCCAGTGTGTCAAGACGTACCACACCCGCGCGCCGAGGATGCCGGCAACCGCCGCGTAAAAGCCGGGGTTGTAGACGTCGTCGTCCTTCAGCCCAAAAGTCTTGGCTCCGCGCGCCGCCACCCACAGCGCCGCCCCAAAGCCAAATATGACGATCAGGCCAGGCAACTGCACCACCACGGGGCCGATGTGTATCACTGGCGCCGGAAAAATCACGCCGCTGCTCCATCATCAGACGAAGGACGAAAGGCCATCGTTCGTCCTTCGTCATTTCATCAAGTCCGTGACTTTGCTCTCAATGGCGGCCTTCGTCAGCGGCCCACCTACAATCATGTCACGGATCGTTCCATCGCGCCCGATAAAGAGCGTCGTCGGCAGGCCCTGCACCCGGTAAAGCGCAAGCGCCTCGCCATCCGAATCGAGCGCCACCGGGAAGGTCAATCCGATGCCCGCCACGAATTGGGTCACAACGTCTTGCGGCTCGGCGACGTCTACGCCGATGATCACCAGGCCCTCGTCACGATGATTCTTGTAGACCTCCTCGAACGCCGGCAACTCGGCGCGGCAAGGCGGGCACCACGTGGCCCAAAAGTTGACGATCACCGGCTTGCCGATCTGCCGAGAAAGGGTGAACGTTCCGCCGTCGAGCGTGGGAAGAGAAATGTCCGGCGTGGCGCGCCGGGCGCGCTCGCGTGTTGCCAGCGCCCCCGGCGCACGCGAGGCAATTGTCCACGCCGCGCCTGCGACGAGGATTACCACGATCAATACATTCCACTGAGCACGAAAGAGTTTCATTTTTCGGATGTGGGAGTGATAAAGGAATAGGCTTGGCGGTGCCGGTATTTTAGCCCACTTGCAGCGGTTGCGCAACAGGTCGCTTTGCGGGGCAAGTTTCAGTTCTAGTATTTGAGAGTTGGGGATTATGATGTTATAATGAGATTGGAGACTGTCTGAATTCAGCGAGCGCCGGCTTTTGGCGAACACGCCGCAAATCGGCGTTCCAGTGCCAGCCGACTGTTGTGTTCCGTCTTTCAGACAAGCTCTCAAGGAGGCAACAGCATGAAGATAGAGTTGGACGACAAGGAACAAAAGGTGTTGAACACGCTGGCTCGCAGCGGCGTGATGAGCCCCAGCCAGGTATCGGCCGAAACATGGATCCTTCCCGGCGACACGCTGGCAGTGATCAAATCGCTGGCCGACGCAGGGCTGGTGCAGATGCGCGAAGACGCCGACAGCACCGACGGCAAGCTGGTGGCGCTCACGGCTCAGGCTCGTGACCTTTTAGACATGGGAAACAAGCGGCAAGTGAAACTCTTTAGCAAGAGGTGATGTATGGCCCCACTCCCCGGCGCGGAAGCCACACCGCCCTCCACCAATGAACCTCGGCGAGGGCCAGGCGGCTGGACAGTTTTGACTGTCCTGCTGCTCCTGGCCCTCGCCGTTTTTCTCGCCTTCCCCATGCAGACCGTCTCGCTTCAACCGTGGGTACCCGCGCTGCAAGCTCAACTGCGTACTGGGGTCGGCCAGGGCTGGCCGTATGTCGCCGTCGCGCTGCTGGGCGCGATTGTCGGTCTGGCTGAGATCGTGTCCACCTTTCCCAACTATCCGCGCGAGGCGCTCCGCACGCGCTGGGCGCAGAATCTTGTCCTGGTCAACGCCGTTGCCGCCCCGCTGGCCTTGGCGGTCGTGCAGATTTATGCGCCCACGACCAACTTGATCCTGACGGTGCTCGGCGTGGGCATCGGCTTTCAGGCCATCATCCGCACCCGCTTTACGCTCGCCAGGCAGATCGGCGGATCGGGCGAAGGCGACGTGAGCCTCAACCTGGGTTGGCTGTACGAACAGTTCCAAAACCTGTGCAAGACGCAAATTGACCTGGAGCTGATGAACGGCCGCCGGACAGCGGTGACACGCCTGATCGAACGCTATCCGACGCTGGCCGAGCTGCACGACATTGCCGAGTACACCGTCATCGCGCGCGCCACGCTCACGCCCGATGAGGAAAAGGCCAAGCAGGCCGATTTGGACCGATTGTTCGACCCGAAAGCGCCGGCCAACGTCGCGCGGACCGGCTTGGCCCTGATAATCCTGGAAAACGGCGGGCAGGCTTACGTGGACCTGCTCCTCAGCCAACCCGCCGTGCCTGTCAAATCCACCTCGCCTGAGAGCGTCGTCAAAAGCCTGATTGACAGGTACTCGCTCAACGACCTGGTTGCGCTCGCCCTGCGCCTGATGACGTCGCAGCAGGAACAAAACTGGGTTCAGCAGGCCGCGCAGCCTGCGCCCGGCATGAACGAAGCCAGCCAGAAAGCCTTCATCGCCCGCTTTTTGGTGGAGCGCATCGGCGCAGAGACCGTGTTAAAAGCCCTGACCGAACCTCCCACAGAATAACTGGCTCAGGCTTGCTGGTCGCGATTCGAGGTTCTACTTGCCGAACGTGATCCGGTAGATAACCCCGCCCTTGTCGTCGCTAACCATCAAGCTGCCGTCCGGCGCGACGGCCAACCCCACGGGCCGCCCCGAAACCTGACCGCCCTTCAGCCAACCTGTGGCAAAGTCCTTCACCAGCCCGGGGGGCTTGTCGCCGTCGAGCGGCACAAACACCACCTTGTAACCGGTGGGCACGCTGCGATTCCATGAGCCGTGGAACGCAATGAACAAGCCGTTGCGATATTCGGATGGGAACTGTGCGCCGGCGTAAAACGCCAACCCCAGCGGGGCCGAGTGTGCCTGCATTTCGACGACCGGCTTGGCGACGCCATCGCACGCGCCGGGATTGCCAAATTCGGGGTCAATGATGCGCCCACTGTGACAGCGCGGCCATCCGGCGTCCAGGCCGTCTTTGACGATGTAGATCGTTTCGGGCGGGTTGTCGTCGCCGAGCCAGTCGCGTCCCATGCCGGTGGCCCATAGCTCGCCGGTGCGCGGATTGATCGCCAAGCCAACGGCATTCCGCAATCCGCGCGCGAACACGCGCCCATTCTTGCCGTCCACATCGTATACCATCACAGCAGCGCGGCGCTCGTCTTTTTCAATACACACGTTGCAGCTCGACCCGATCGAAACGTACAGCTCGCCCGTGGGGCCAAACAACACGGTGCGTGTGTTGTGACCACCGGACGGCAGGCCATCAATCACTACACTCCGCTTGATGGCGCGATGCGTGATGGGATCAAGCTCGAGCCGCGTGATGCGCGTCGTCTCGCCGACATACAGCGAACCATCCGATGCGAATGCCAGTGAGGACGGCGCGATGAGATTCTCGGCCACGACGATGGGCGCATCGGCCACGCCATCGTCGTTGGCATCCACCAATGCCACAATCCTGTTGGCTCCACGCTCGGCCACATACAACACGCCATCCGGCCCATAGGTCATAAAGCGCGGCCCGTTGAGCCGGGCAAAGAGAGTAGCGCGAAAACCGGACGGCAGTTGCACATCGGTTGCGATAGGAGCACGATTGACCGGCGTCGGCTTGGGCAAGGCTGTGGCCGTCGGTGAAACGGCTGGAGGTGGAGACACGACGAGTGGCGTTGACGTGGCAGGTGGAGTTGGTGCGCTAGTTGGCGGTAAGCTCACAAGCGGCAAAGTAGCAGGCGAAATTGGCGTACCAGTCGGCGGCACGCTCGCGATTGGCGCGGCCTTACATGCCGCCACCAAACACATCAGCAAGACAGCGCCGACACACCCGAGTCGACACCTCCTCACAGGTCTCCATTCATCATTCAATATTCGTCACTCGTCACTCGACATTCGTCATTCATCAAAACGGGCTGGCCAGAACAACGTCTCTGACTTGCAGCGGCGTTGGATCGGCGGCCTGAATCGCCGCGGCCGCGCCTCGCACCTTGGGCAAATGCTCGGCGATGTAGACGTGAGCCATCGCCCGCTTCCTGTCTGAGGCGCGCGCGTCTCGCAGCAGCAGCCACGAGTTGACCACATACGCCGCCATGTCCATCACGTCGGAAGCGTAATACTCGATCACGGGCGTGTCACACTCTTTCAAGTGATCGGCGCACCGGTTGAAAAGTGCGGTCGCGTCCATCACCTGATTCTTGAGCGGGGCCAGCTCCAGGCCATAGTCCTGCGCGGCCCAGTCGTTCAACAAGTCGTCGAGCGCGTGGCCCAACAACTTGCCGATGACGGCGACCACTTGCATTTGGCTGGTGCCCTCATAAATGTTCGTCACGCGAACGTCGCGGTAATGGCGCTCCACATTAAACTCGCGCATGTAACCGACGCCGCCATGAACTTGCATCGCCTGGTAACAGACGCGGTTGCCCATCTCGGTGGCATAATACTTGGTCAGCGGCGTCAGGGTTTCGGCCAGCTTGCTGGCCCGCTTGAGGCGCGCTCGATCCGCCGGGTCCGGCTTGGCGCTTTCGGCGATGCGCCGGTCGTAGGCCTTTTCCAAATCCACCCAGCGCCCGGCTTCGCAAACCAACGCCCGCACCGACTCGATCTCACTCCGCATCGTCAGGAGCATACGAGTCACAGCCGGCAGGTTGCGAATGGCCTGATTGAACTGGACACGCTCGTGAGCATAGCGGTGCGCTTCGCGATAGGCGGCTTCGGCAATGCCCAGCGCCTGGGCCGATACCGCCAGCCGCGCGCCGTTCATCAACCCCATCGCATAACGAATCAGTCCCATGCGCCGCTTGCCGATCAACTGCGCCGGCGTGTTGTTGTACTGGATTTCGCACGTCGGCGAAGCGTGCAGGCCGACTTTGTTTTCGATGCGGCGGATCTGAACCGTCTCGTCCTTTTCCACCAGGAACAGCGAAAGGCCGCGTGGATCGGTCGTGCCCTCTTCGCTCCGGGCCAGCACCACCATAATCTCGGCGCAGCCGTTGGTGATGAAGCGCTTGACGCCGTTGATGCGCCACACGCCGGCCGCCTCGTCAAACGTGGCGCGCGTCTGCACCGATCCCAAATCGGACCCGGCGTCCGGCTCGGTGAGCACCATCGCGCCCGCCACCTCGCCGCGGGCAAAACGAGGCAACACGCGCGCTTTCATCTCTTCGCTGCCAAACTCGCTGATGGACGAGGCGATCTCTTGCAGCCCGAAAACCGTCATCAGCCCGGCCTCGGCGCGCGAGACGATCTCGACCATCATCTGGTAGATCGTCTCCGGCAAGTTCATCCCGCCGTATTCCCACGGCAGCATTATCCCCATCAGCTCGGCCTGCTTGAGCGCCTTGAGCGCGTCTTGAGTGGCAGCCGAGTAACGCACCTGGCCTGCCTCGAAATGCGCGCCCTCTTCATCCGCTTCCGCCGCGCGCGGAGCGACCACCGTCGCGCAGATTTCGCCGAGCACTTTTAACAGGATGCCGTAATTATCTTTGGCGTCCTCATAGTGACGCGGCGCGGAGGGATACTTTTCTCGATAGGTGTAACCCTTTTCTCGAATTTCGACGACCTCGCGCAAGTCGGTCCTATCCAGATAAAACTGAAGGTCAAGGTTATCCAGGAAAAAATTTTCGGCCATGAAATGTTCTCCTCCCTCTCCTACCCCCTGCCCTCTCCCGCTCCCAAATTTGGGAGGGGGTGAGGGGTGGGCAAGGGCAGTTATTTCGCTTTCTCGCGCAAGGCGCGAATGAGCATGGGAATCACTTTTGCCACGTCGCCGACGATCTTGTAGTGCGCGATTGAAAAGATCGGCGCGTTGGG
Source organism: Anaerolineae bacterium (assembly GCA_041300525.1). Lineage (GTDB taxonomy): Bacteria > Chloroflexota > Anaerolineae > Fen-1058 > Fen-1058 > JBGLNJ01. The sequence continues at coordinate 789,612 of JBGLNJ010000001.1, forward strand.
ATCGGTGTTGATGGCAATGATCTTGGACGACTCGCTCATCCCGGCTCGATGCTGGATCGCGCCCGAGATGCCCGCCGCAATGTACAATCGGGGCACCGTGCGCCCGCTCTCCGCTTCGATAAAAGCGGCGAGTCGTTCGAGCTTTTCCGCAATGACCTCGTGATAATCATCGCCCCAGGCGTAGCGTGCCACAACCCCCACCCCCCGCCCCCGCGTGCGCGCCGCGTGCGGGAGAGGGGAGTAGTAGTTCATCGCCACCACGACGACGGAGCGGGCCGAGGGCAACAGCTCGCGCACGTCCGCGCGACGCGCGACGGCGTCAGGTCGCGCGAGGTAGCTCATTCCGCCGTGATGGCCGCGCGCGAGCCAATCGGTGTAGCGCGCGTGCGTCGTCGCCGCCCCTGCCGCCGTCACGCCGGCGAGGTCAAAACCGATTTCGCGCGCCTCGCGTTTGATGCGCTCGGCGAGTGTCTTTTCTTCAGAAGACGTCATCGCCGAAAGTATACAACTCTCCCGCAGGTTTGCCAACCTGCGGGAGGGTAAAGGTTGTCGCGCAAAATTTCTAGTCGCAGCGCCGGAACATTAAAAAAAGGCCGCTCGCGCCGGAAAATCAACCTTGGCTAGAGCGGCCTCGTATAAGGCCCGGAATCTTGAATGATGACTCGAGTGGGGCCGGGCGCTGTAATACGCCAGACTCAGAAAGTGAAGAAGAGGGTGGGTGTGCTACTCAACTCAATCCAGTAAGGTAAGCGATAAAGTTAGAAACCCAACCCCACTCGCAGCTTTATCATATCCCAAAATGCAAAATGTGCCGTTAGCGTTGTGTTGCAATTGTATGAATATTGCATTGCAACCCAAAGGGTCTGGTAGTTCAGCTTTCCCACGTTGGCTTTGCGCCGGTTGCTTCGAGTCTTTCCTTCTCCGGGTTGTAGCGGAACAGCGGCTGGAGTACGTAACGGTCATTTTCCAGTCCTCGCAGTTCCACGATCTGCGTGATCTTGCGCTTGCCGGACGGCAATCGTTCCTGATACACGATCAGCCGCAGCGCGGAAGCGATCGTGCGGCGAATGTCGCTCAGGCCCAGGCCGAGGTTTGCCATCAGGCACATCGCCTCCAGCCGGTTGAGCGCATCTTCCACGCTGTCTGCGTGCGTGTTCATGAGGCCAACGTGCCCACGGCTCATGATCTGGAGCGCGCGCATCGCCTCCGACCCCCATATCTCGCCGATGACGAGCCAGTCCGGTCTCATGCGCGCCGCCGTGTCGAGCAGGTCGGCAAACGAGACGTTGGCTGGGCCGCCGGCTTCGAGGCAAAGGCAACGTAGATGGCTCACCCGCATTTCCTGTATCGCTTCGACGACAATGACGCGCTTTTCCGGCGGGATCAATTCGGCGATGCGGCTTGCCAGAGTGGTTTTGCCGGAAGAGGCGCCGCCCGCGATCAACGTGATCACGTTCGCACGCATCGCGCGCTGCAGGAATTCGTATGTTTCTTGGGTGACGGCGCCGAACTCTATCAGTTTTTCCCACGTGATCTCGCGCGCGAGCGTGCCCAGCATCCGCCGGATGACCAGGCACGGGCTATCCGGCGCGGTCGGCGGGATGACGGCCATCATGCGGTTGCCGTCGGGAAAGCGCACATCGGCGCACGTCTTGTGTGGGCCGAGCGTGATGCCCTCCAGCGCCAGGACGGCATCCATCACCGCGCGAATGTCCTCTGGCGATGTGAAGGGCGAGGCGATGTCCTGCAATTGTTGACCCTCGGTGGAACGGCGTTCGACGTACACACGGTCGGGCGCGTCTACCATGATCTCGTTGACGGTTTCGTCCTGGTAAAGTGGGGCGAGCGGCCCCAGCGCATTGAGCAATTCGTTCTCGTTCATGGTTGCCTCCTGTCGCTTGATTTGCAGACAGTATAGTCCAAATCGCCTCGCCGCCGCTTCCGCCATTACCACAGGTGAGACCCTCGCCAAGACCACAGGGAAATGTCCCTATCCTCCCATCTCGACGGCCACCACGTCATAATAGGTGCCGGCCCCAAAGCCGTCAAACAGCACGTGATCGCCGGGTTTCAAGCTGACCAGCTTCCGAAGGAAGGCGATCATATTCGACGCCGCGCTCACGTTGCCAAAGTCGCTCAAGAGCCACGGCATCGGAAAACGAATACCTTCTTTCAGCAGGTGCTTTTCTATGAGCTGGTTGATCTTCAAGTTAGCATGGTGGACAATCGCCACGGCGATTTGTTTTCCGGGCGTGCCCAATTCGGCCATGCGTTTCTGATACGACTGGTAGACATTCCGCACGGCAACGACGCCGGATCGGACAAAGAGCTTGACCATGCCCATCGGTCCGGCCATCACCACCGACCCCGCCTCGTCTTCCGGCTCGTGCATCAGCCCGGCAACACGAAAATGGTTCTCCCCCGCCTGGGACGCCTCGATCGCCGACTGACCTCCAACTCTTGTGCGCGAGTGCGGGTAGGACATGCGCACTTGCAGCAGCCCCTCTTCATCATACACTTCGTGCGTTCCGCCCGCCAGGAACTTGACTGTCCGGCCCGGAATCACTCCGATAACTCCTGCGCCGGTTCCAAACAACTGGAGCGCCTGTGTGTCGCGGGCGCGCCGCATGTACCGGCTCAATCCCTCGATCCCGCCGACCAGAATCTTTTTGCCATGCAATTCTTCGGCCAGGTTTAGGGGCAGTTGCCGGTTGATGGGCAGTTCCGGATTCAATGCCAAGTGCAGTCCGGCCACGGAACCGTCACAGGCCTTGTGAAGGCTCACCTTCAGCGCGCTGTCCGGAATCCCGGCTTCTCTCGCGATACGCGCCGTATAGTCGGCCGTTGCCGGCGCGGTGAGGCCGATCAGCACAGCCTGGACTTGAGTTGGATCCCAGCCACTGGCGTGGGCTGCTTCAGTCAGTAACCGGGCGCCCACTTGCACTTCCAGCTCGATATCCTCCTCGTCAGACAGCTTGGGAAGATGATGCCGGTGCGTGAATCCCAACTCGGAGAGGTGCAATCTCTCTTCATCCCGGAGTGGATGACCCAGGCGCTCTTCGATCAGGTCGGGCAAAGTGGCATTATCGTAACACTTGCCCCAGGTTCCATACGCCCCCCCGATCCCGACCTCGGCATTAGAAACCCGCTCAATACCCAGCGGGATTCCGTGCCCAACCGGGATTTCCTCGACCTGTACCTGAGGGCGATCAAAGAAGGAACCGGTTGCAGTTGGCGTGGCCTGTGTTGTTTCGATCTCATTCATGTTCCTTACCCTCGCAGAAAAAGAGTAACTCGCTGGCTCATGGTATTAACACCACGCTGCTCAGATAGTTGTGTCAATGGCACGAGTTATGCTGTATGTCCTGCCCCAATCCACCCCTGCCTCAACCCATACGTCGCCGCCTCCGTCCGCGAATTTGTTCCGGTTTTATTGAACACCGAATTCATGTGAAACTGGATCGTCCGCTCACTCAAGCCCAGCCGATAAGCGATCTCTTTGTTCGTCAGCCCGTCAGCGGCGAGCGTCAGCACTTGCAGTTCGCGTGGCGAGAAAGGGTGAGCGGCAAGGGAGAGTGGTTCGAGCGTGGCCTGCGCGTCGCGGGCTTCGGCGAGCGCCTGGCGGGCCAGTTCGCCGAGCGCGGCCACCGCCGCCCGCGCCGGATAATTGTCGGACGGCAAAGCACGCTCGTAGGCGCGGGCCTGGGCCGTGAGGAGATCGAGCGTGTCTATCAGCCCGGCGAGCAGCGCGGACGGCGCATCAGGACCCGATGTTTCTTGTGTGGAGGCCATAGATTTACGGCATCATGATCTGGCGAGCGTGCTTGTCTGTCGGTTGATGAGAGCAGGGTGTAAATATCACCAGTATCATTCTAGCATAAAACGGCGCTCTTGTGCAGCGACTTTGCGCATTGGGGCGGATTCTGTTATAGTTGCGAACGTCAAAAGAAAAATGTCGAAGGACAAAGAGTGAATCGTAAAGTTTTGATCATCGGCCTGGACGGCGCGACGTGGACGAACCTCCAGCCGTGGATTGACGCGGGCAAGCTGCCGCACCTGGGTCAACTCGTGGCCGACGGCGCGGCCGGCCCGCTGACGACGACGATCCCGCCCGTGTCGGCTTCGGCGTGGGTGTCGTTCGCCACAGGCTGCAACCCCGGCCAGCACGGCGCATTCGACTTTGTGTTCCCCCGCCCAAATGCTTACGACATCGGCGTGGTCAACGTCAATGTGCGCAGCGTGGCGCCGTTCTGGAAGGTGATCGAGGATGCGGGCGGACAGGTGGGGCTGGCGAGCGTTCCCATCACCTACCCGCCGCAGCCCATCCACGGCTGGACGGTGTGCGGGTTCCTCGTGCCCAACGAGCAGGCCGCGTATACTCAACCGCCCGAACTCAAGGAGCAAATCAAAGCGGCGGGCCTCACCTGGCCGCTGCACGAGTTCGAGGGCAACCGCAGCCGCGACCCGCGCAAGTTTCTTCAAGACATGCGGTACTTTGACGAGTCGCGCACGCAGGTGGTGACGTGGCTGATGCGCAATCGCCCGTGGGATTTGGTGTCGTTCGTCATCAAGACGACGGACACGACCCAGCACGAAATCTGGCACCTGCTCGATCCGCAACATCCACGCCACGATGCCGCGATGGCCGCGCGCGTGAAGGACGACATCCTGGCGTATTTCCAGGCGATGGATGCGTGCGTGGGCCAACTGGTCCAAGCGGCCGGGCCGGGGGCGACCGTCGTCGTGATGAGCGATCACGGCGGCGGGCCGTTCGAGAAATTCTTTCACGTCAACAACTGGCTGGCTTTGCAAGGGTTCCTCAAGTTCAAGCGGACGCCGCTGACCCTGGTCAAGCGCGCGCTGTTTGCGGCCGGCTTTACGCCCATCACCGCACTCAAGATCGTCAACCTGCTGCGATTGGGCAAGCTGCGCAAGAACGTCAAGCGCGGGCGCGGGCGCGGCTGGATGGGGCAACTGTTCCTCAGTTTGCGCGACGTGGATTGGACGCGCACTCGCGCATTTTCCATCGGCAACTTTGGGCAGATTTACATCAACGCAAAGGGCGCGCGGCCGCAAGGCATTGTCGAGCCGGGCGACGAGTACGAAGCTGTGCGCGACAAAATCATTCGGCAAGCACTCGCATTGTGCGATCCCGAAACAGGCGATGCCGTCATCCGCGCAGCGTACAAGCGCGAGGAGCTGTATCACGGCGGGCGGCTGAACTATGCGCCCGACATTATCCTGCACACCGACCGCAGCAAGTACGTCTCCTTCGGCCACGCCGATTTTGGGAGCAACAAGCTCATCGAGCCTTCCATCGGACAGACCGGGCATCACACCATGGAGGGCATCGTGATCCTGCGCGGCGCGGACATTCCGGCTGGCGTGCGCGTCGAGGGCGCGAACATCATGGACATTGCGCCGACGGTGCTGGCGCTCATGGGTCTGGATGTGCCGGAGGAGATGGATGGCAAGGTGCTGCTTGGAGTGGAGACAGGGGGACAAGGTGACAGGGAAGTTGGCAGAGGAATAGGGGAACAGGAGAACAGAGGAGAGGAAAATCCATATTCTGAGGAAGATGAGGCGCAGGTGATGGAGCGCCTGCGCGAGTTGGGATATGTTGCCTAATGCGTACTGCGTGCTGCGTAATGAAACACGGAATACGCAGTACGCAATACGTAGCACGAAGCACATTCTAATTCGATGGACACGTTACTCGACCTATCTATCGTTCTTCCCGTATACAACGAAGCAGGCGCGTTGCCGGCGTTGCATGCCGAACTCACGGCTTGCCTTTCTGCGTTGGGCCGGGCCTATGAGATCATTGCCGTGGACGACGGCTCGCGCGACGAGAGCCTGGCAATCCTCAAGCAGTTGGCCGCATCCGATCCGCACTTGATCGTCATCGCGCTGCGGCGCAACTTTGGGCAGACGGCGGCGTTCGCGGCGGGTTTCGACCATTCGCGCGGCGGCGTGGTGATCACGCTGGACGCCGACGGCCAGAACGACCCGGCGGACATCCCGGCCATCCTGTCCAAGCTCGACGAGGGCTATGACATCGTCTCCGGCTGGCGGCAGAATCGCAAAGAGCCGTTCTTCCTGCGGCGGCTGCCATCCATCGTCGCCAACTGGCTGATCTCGCGCTCGACGGACGTAAAGCTGCACGACTATGGCTGCTCGCTCAAAGCGTACCGGATCGAGGTGGTCAAGAACGTGCGCCTCTACGGCGAGCTGCACCGCTTTATCCCGGCGCTGGCTTCGTGGATGGGCGTCAAAATCGCCGAGACGCCGGTCAAGGACCGCAAGCGCACGCATGGCAAGAGCAAGGTCGGCCTTGACCGCACCTGGCGCGTCCTGCTCGACCTGCTGACGGTTTCGTTTCTGCTGAGTTATAGCGCGCGCCCGATGCAGTTGTTCGGCGGGCTGGGGCTGGTATCGTTCGGAATCGGGACGCTGATTGCCTTGTATCTGTCCGCGCTCAAGTTGCTCTATGGCGCCAGCTTGTCTAACAAGCCTTCGCTGTGGCTGGCCGTTCTGCTGATCGTCGTTGGCGTGCAGTTCATTTCGCTGGGCCTGATTGCCGAGATGATGACGCGTACGTACCACGAGACGCAGAACAAGCCGATTTATGCGGTGAGGGAAATCGTCAAACGTGATGCGTAACGTACTTCGTACTGCGTAATGCATAACGGGACAGAGCACAAAGTACGCAGTACGAAACACGTAGCACGTCTGCTACCTGAGACGCGCGTTTAGAAGTATAATAGCGAGTGTCAGATTACGTGTTTTCCGTCTGACTGCAGTTCGCTGACCACTGGCAGAACCACGGGAAGGAAGACCCATGCCGGAAGAATACAATAAACTTGCGGAGGGCATTGTCAAAGGCTCCGTCCCGATGGTCGCCAGCTTTGTCGAACGCTACGTCTCGGACGACGAGCCTGGCTTTTTCGTGGGCGACCGGGAACACGTCGAAGGTGACATCCGCGTTCACGTGACGGTGTTCGGGCAACTGGAGCAAGCCAACTCGCACCTCACGGACTCGATTCAAATGGGCGTGGTGGATTTGCAGCAGTTGCCTGACGGGCGTGTATGGATGGTGGTCGGCGCGCTGCCTACGCTGGCAGAAACCGAAGCCTGGTTGACCGATCTGTATTCGGCGATGGTGCGCCGGATGGCGGCGCGGCTGGTGCAGTTTGGATTCCTGGACGCGCCGAACCGCCCGCGATTGCGGGCAGCTTCTACGATGGCGCTGACGCAGGTGGCTCAGGCGCTCAAACCGCCCAAGCCTGTTCCCGCGCCACAACCGCCTCCCACGCCGGCCGCGTCGGCTGCGTCGGCTGCGCCGATAGCGCAAGCCGCCGAACCGCCCCAAGCTGCTACGCCTGTCAGGCCGAGTGTGGCAACTGCGTCGGCCAGCGCGCCCGTCGCGCCTGCGCACCGGGTTGTGCCTTCGCCGTCAGCCCCTTCGCCTGACCTGTTCAGCCCGCCGTCCTTCCAGCAACTCGATCTCGTGCTCACGATTGCGATGGTGTTCATCTGGGTGGCGGCATGCGGACTGTTGTTTTACCTCTTGACCCTGTTGTTGAAATGAACCGACTCCTCGTGATCGGACTGGACGGGGCAACGCTCGACCTCGTTCGCCCCTGGGCCGCGCAAGGCCATCTTCCCCACCTCGCCAAGCTCATCGCCGAAGGAACGCACGGGCCGCTCGAATCCACGCTGCCACCGGTCACGTCGCCGGCGTGGCCGTCGTTCGTCACCGGCAAGAACCCGGGCCGCCACGGCGTATTTGATTTCATCCGCCCGCGGACGGGCGGCCTGCGTACAGGCGCGTTCGACATGGTCAACGCCAGCCAGATTGACGGGCGGATGATTTGGGAATACCTCTCGGACACAGGGCTGACGTGCGGCGTGCTCAACGTGCCGATCACCTACCCACCGCGCAAGGTCAACGGGTACCTCGTGCCCGGCCTGCTCAGTCCCGACCAGGGCAAGACGACCTACCCGCCGGAATACCTGGCGCCTTACGAGGCAGAGCTTGGCCCGTATCGGCTGACGCCGCGTGTCTCATACAAGGCGGGCAACGAAGATGCCTTCATCGCCGACATTGCCGACCTGATCGAGACGCAGGCGCGTTACGCGCTGCGCCTGATGCGCGATCATCCGACAGATTTCACGATGGCGCATTTCCTGGCGACGGACATTAGCCAGCACGCGCTATGGAAACATCAGGACCCGACTCACCCGGCGCACGATCCCGCGCAGGCGGCGCGCTACGGCAACGCCATCCGCGACATTTACGCGCGGCTCGACGCTGTCCTCGGCCAGATGATGGCGCTGGCGCCCGATGCAACGGTCATCGTGATGAGCGATCACGGGTTCGGGCCGCTGCATCGCATCGTCAACCTGAATATGCTGTTCCTCGAAGCGGGACTGCTCGCGCTCAAGCCGACGCCGTGGGTGCGTCTGCGCGCGTGGGCGTTCAAGCGCGGGCTCACGCCGGCGGCTGTGTGGAAGGTCATCGAGCGTGTTGGCCTGCAGAACATGGTCTGGCGCGTGAGCAAGAAAGCGCGCAACGAGGTCGTGGGCAAATTCCTGGGTTTCGAGGATGTGGACTGGTCACGCACGCTGGCGTATTCGATGGGGCACGTGGGCCAGGTGTACGTCAACCTCAAGGGGCGAGAGCCGCAGGGCATCGTTGAGCCGGAGGATTACGTGGCGGTGCGCGAGCGCGTCATCGGCGTGCTCAAGACCTTGGGCGACCGCGAGGGATCGCCCTTACATATTGATCGCATCATCCCGCGCGAAGAGACGGCGTCTGGCCCGTACCTCGACCGCGCGCCCGATCTGCACGTGGTGATGGATGGTTATCGCACCATTGCGTTTCCGCTATTCGCCGTGGACGGCAAGATCGTCACGCGGCAGATTCGGGGCGATTCGGGCTGCCATCGCCTGCACGGCGTGTTCATCGCGCGCGGCGCGGGCATTGCTCACGGCGAGATTGCGGGCGCGCGCATCATTGACCTCGCGCCGACGATCCTGCACCTGATGAACGTCCCCGTGCCGGACGACATGGACGGGCGTGTGCTGACCGAGGCGCTCGTCACGCCGCGCCCGGTCGAGACGCAGACTGCCCTGCCTGCCTCGCACGCGCAACAAGACTTTACCGCCGAAGAAGCCGCCGAGGTGGAAGAGAGGCTGAGGGCGCTAGGCTATCTAGGTTGAATATCGAATGACGAGTGCGAGTGTCGAACAGTTGACCCGCCTTCCCTGCCGTGCTAGAATATCGGCGAAGGAGTAAGATGTCTACGCAAGTAACTTATGTGACCATTCCTGTGTCGCCTGAAATCATTGAACAACTCCCGCCTGACCCGATAACGCGGGAGCAAGTTCTGGGACTCGGCCTGCGGCAATGGCGGATTCGCCAGGCGTTGGAAGATTACCGGCAAGGGCGTGGCACACTAGCCTATGCCGCCGAACGGGCTGGCGTCTCGATACGCGAGATCACCCCACTGGCATACGCCTATGGCCTAACGCCCTCAGTTGATCCTGACTGGCTCTCCGATACCCTCACACTCGACCAGGCTTTGCAACTATGATCGCCGTTGCCGACACCGGCCCGTTGCTCGCGCTGGCGAAAGTCAATGCTCTGGATTTGCTTGCGCATCTCTTTCAGCAAGCTGTCATAACACCCGCTGTGTTCACCGAAGCGATCACCGCCGGTTTGGCTCAGAACGCGCCGGATGCTTACATCTTGGAAGCTGCTGTCAAAAATGGCCGATTGCAAATGCGCGTTCCCAAGCCGCTCGCGCTTCCTCGCCCTGCTTTCATTCATCGCGGCGAAGAGGAAAGTATTCGTTTGGCCATTGAACTGGCTGCCGATTGTTTGCTGGTGGACGATCTCGATGCGCGGCGCGCAGCTATAGACAACTTTGCAGCGGCAGGTGTGTCTACCTCGGTCAAGGGCACACTTGGCGTGATTGTGACCACTTATCAGCAAAAGTATCTGGCGCGAGAACAAGCGGTGGATTTAGTGAATGCTCTCAAGGCTCGCCCTGATATCTGGATCAGCAGGAAATTGTGTGATCAGGTGATTCGCACAATCCAAAAATACTAGTTACCCAGTGCTCGGCCAATGGCGGCACAGGATTTTCTAAACCAAAAGCGCGGCCCGTCAACCAACCGGGCCGCGCCTTTGTTTGAATCCGGGATTAGCGCACGAGCGACAGCGCCACCTGGCCGAGCAGCGCCAACACGCCCAGTCCCATGAGCGCGTACACCGCAAACTGGGCCAGCGGGTATACCCAGGACGTGACTTTTTGCCCATCGTCCAGTACCAGCTCCCGCAGCTCGAATACCGGTTGCGGCACGCGACGGAACCATCCCCGCGCCACGCCACTTTGGCCCACAAATTTTTCGGCGCGCAACAAGCCGAACAGAAACTCGAACAGCCGCCACGGCTGGCGATAGTCCAGCACGATAAATCCGCTGGAATCTTGCAGGACGAGGTCTTTGCTATAGAACAGTCCCGGCACGCCTCGCCCGATCACGCGCCCTCGGAGCGTGCCCGGCGCCGCGCGCACTCGGCTTACTTTCACCTCGCCGACCAAGCCCTTGATCTCGCGTTCGGGTGAAAGGTCGGGCGGGTACATAAAGCGGCGCTGGAGCCACCAGGTCACGCTCCACACCAGCAGGCCCGCGCCCACGCCCGCCAGCGGCAGGCTGAGCAGCACGCCCGCGCCGGCCAGCGCCAAGCCCATCACAAAGCCGATCCAGGCAAGTTGGTTGACCGCCAGATCAACCAGGAACTCGCCCCAGTAGCTTTCCGTCTGCACTTCGCGAAAGGCGAACGACGGCGCTCGGCCTTGCGCTTCGCATTGCTTTTCCAGCGCCTTGATGCGCTTGGCCGGCAGCGGGTGGCTGGACGATAGCTCGTACCAACCCGCCCACGGATTCCACAAGTCCCACTTCATGGCTTCTGTCATGGACGCCGCCGACAGGTTGCCCGTGCCGGCTCCGGTCAATGCCAGCACGTTGGCGACTCGGGGGTCAAAGATGCCAAAGGCGCGCGCAGCCTGCATGCGCACATCGTTCTTGGCTTCGCCGGACTCGGGCGCGCGCGCCAGGCCATAAGCGATCTTGACCAAGCCGGTTGCCAGCGCGTCGGGGTTGCCCGTCACTTCTCCGGCGAAGCGGTCGGCGTAATACTCGCGCACGCGGCTGAGGAGCAGCACAATGAACTGGCTGACCACGTAAGCGACGTACGCCAGCAGCCCGGCGAGCGCAATGTAGCCGCCGCTCCTGCGCGAACGGCCGCTCCCGCGCGTGGCAAACCACAGCGTATACAGCACCAACGGCGCCACTGCCGCCACCGTCATTACCACAAAATCCCAGTGCGCGATGTGGCCCATCTCGTGGCCCACGACCGCCTGCACCTCTTGAGGGTCGAGCATTTGCAGCAGCCCGCGCGTGACGACCAATCGCGCGTTGCCCGGATAGTGCCCGAAGGTAAAGGCATTCGGATTGCCGTCGTCAATCACGCCAAAACGCGGTTGAGGGATATTGCGCTCTTGGCACGTGCGCGCGATGAAAGCTGCCAGTTGGGGATTGAATTGCGCGGGGTCCGTCCATTGAATCTTGTAAATCCATTGCAGGATGAACGGCCCTAGCGCATATTGCAATGCCAGCACGATTACGGCGAACGGCACGGCCAGCCAGACCGGCAGCCCCGTCGCCAGCAGCGCCATGATGCCAACCGCAAACACCAGCCCGAACAACAAGGTCAGCACGATAACGGAACGGATAGCTAAATTGACCATTGTGCCTCCCAATCCGTACTCAATGTCATTAAGATAAGCGTAGCATAGCCCCTTGTGGGCGTCTTTCCAAGCGCGGAAACGGGCACAAGGCCCTACGCTACGGCCCTAACTTAACGACAGTCAATAGCGTATTTGCAGGGTTTCATTGGGGCTCCTCACATAATGTACGGATAGCAAGGAGCCAATTATACCGTCGGATTACTTTTGAGACACGGTAGTAGTAGCGTCTGCCATGCAAAACATGACACGCGCCCGTATCGAATCGCTGCATCATGCGCTTGACAGTACCATCAGAGTGTGGTATCTTTCGGGCCGTCAGCAGCACATTGAGAATATAACCTAAAGACGTTGAATCGGACGAGTAACCGTCGGGCGGATTTCAGAGAGTCGGTGGAGGTGGTGAGACACCGATATTCCAAAAGGCGGCGAATGGACCGAGGAGTCGCAAGGGCAAACGGTGGGGCGGCATCCTGATGCCGCCGCCAAGTAGCCCAAGCCGGAAATCGCCCCCGTTATCGCGGCAGAAGGTATCGAGAACATTTCTCCGTACCTGCAAGAGTGGGACTGGCTCGCGTTTCGTTTCATACGGACGCGATTTTTGTTTATCGAGCGAGGACGACCAGTCTCAATAGGGTGGCACCACGGGAGCAAGGTTATTCATAACCAACCTCTCGTCCCTTTGGATGCGCAGAATTCTGCGGGCACAAGGGGACGAGAGGTTTTTTATTCTCCCTTCTTCCTTGTAGGGAGAAGGGCGGCCCACAGTAGTGGGCAGGGGGATGAGCGTGATGTACCAACCGACCTATTCCGAATTTGAGGCGCTGGCCGCGCGCGGCAATTTGATTCCGGTCTATCGTGAGATCAACGTGGATTTGGAGACGCCTGTGTCAGTCTATTTGAAATTGCGCGGCGAGGGCAAATCGTTCCTGCTCGAATCGGTCGAGGGCGGCGAGCAACTGGCGCGCTATTCGTTCCTCGGCGTGAATCCCGCGCGGGTGCTGACGCTGCGCGGCGACCAAGTGACGATTCGTAATCACGCGCGCGTCGAACAGTTTTCGCTCGACGGGCGTGACCCGCTGGAGGCGTTGCGGGGATTCCTCGCGCCGTATCAATCGCTGCCGGTGGCAGCGCGCAGCGTGCCGCGCTTTTTCGGCGGCGCGGTCGGGTATCTCGCTTACGACATCGTGCGCCACATCGAGCGACTGCCCAACACCGCGCGCGATGAGCTTGATCTCCCCGATGCGATGTTTCTGTTGGCGGACACCGTCATCGCCTTCGACCACGTCAAGCATCGCGCGCTCGTCATCGCCAATGCGCATGTTGAGGGTAACCCGAGCGCCGCTTACGACGACGCGGTGGCGCGCATCGAGCACCTCATCGCGCGCTTGAATCAGCCGATGCCGAAGCCTTCTCCTGCGCCCTCCCGCAATGGTCACGCTCTCGAATCGAACGTTTCGCCGGAGCAGTACGCGCAGAGGGTGGAGCGCGCGAAGGAATACATCGCCGCCGGCGACATTTTCCAGGTCGTCCTTTCGCAGCGGTTTGGGCGTGAGACGCGCGCAGACGCCTTTTCGATTTACCGCGCGCTGCGGCGTTTGAACCCGTCGCTGTACATGTTCTTTTTGGACTTGCGCGAAATGCAGTTTATCGGCTCGTCCCCCGAAGTCCTGGTGCGGCTCGAAGACGGCCTGGCGCAGCTCAACCCCATCGCTGGGACGCGCCCGCGCGGCGCAGACGAGGCCGCCGACGCCCGCCTTGAAGAAGAACTGCGCGTGGATCCGAAAGAGCGCGCGGAGCACGTCATGCTGGTGGATTTGGGACGCAACGATTTGGGGCGCGTGTGCGAGTACGGCTCGGTGCAGGTGCCCGATTTCATGACCGTCGAAAGATACTCGCACGTGATGCACCTCGTCTCACGCGTCACCGGCAAGCTGCGCGCCGAGTTGGACGGGTTCGACTTGCTCCGCGCGACCTTTCCCGCCGGGACCGTTTCCGGCGCGCCCAAAGTCCGCGCGATGGAGATCATTGAAGAACTCGAAGGCACGCGGCGTGGGCCGTATGCGGGCGCGGTCGGCTATCTGGGATTCCCCGTCGCCGGCAAGGGCAATATGGATTTTTGTATCACGATTCGCACCATCGTTCAACGCGGGCCACAGGCGTTCATCCAGGCCGGCGCGGGCATCGTGGCCGATTCCGATCCGATGCGCGAGCATCAAGAGTGCGTGAACAAGGCCCGCGCCCTGGCCGAAGCGATCCGATTGGCGGAAGAAGGCTAGGTTTTTCTCCGCGAATCACGCGAATCCCCGCCAATCTTTCTGATTCGCGCCCATTCGCGTTATTCGCGGAAAAAGATATGGAGGCTAACCCATGATTCTCGTCATAGACAATTACGATTCTTTCACCTACAACCTCGTCCAGTACCTGGGCGAGCTGGGCGCGGAGCTGCGCGTCTTTCGCAACGACGCCGTGACGCCGGACGAGATCAAGCGACTCTCGCCCTCACACATCGTCATTTCTCCTGGCCCCGGCGGCCCAGGCGACGGCGGCATCTCGACCGGCGTCATCCGCGAGTTTCATCGTGACGTGCCCCTCCTGGGCGTGTGCCTGGGACACCAGTGCATCGGACACGTGTTCGGCGGCGTGGTGGGACGCGCGCCGCGTTTGATGCACGGCAAAACCTCGGCGGTTTATCACGATGGGCGCGGCGTCTTTGAAGGCGTACCGAGTCCGTTCGAGGCGGGCCGTTATCACTCGCTCATCGTCCAGGAACCGCTGCCGGACGAATTGCGCGTCACGGCCTTTACCAAGGAAGGCGAAGTGATGGGCCTTCGCCACAAGCGTTATCCGCTCGAAGGAGTGCAGTTTCACCCTGAGAGTGTGCTGACCAGATTCGGCAAACAGATCCTCAAAAACTTTTTAGACTATGGAGGCCAAGCGTGATCCGCGAATCAATCGCCAAACTGATGGATGATCAGAACCTGACACTCGCCGAAGCCGAAAGTGTGATGAACGAGATCATGGACGGCTTGGCGACACACGCGCAGATGGCGGCGTTCCTGACGGCGCTGCGTTTGAAAGGCGAGACGGTGGACGAGATCACCGGCTGCGCGAAGGTGATGCGCGACAAAGCGGTGGCGGTCCAGCCGACCCGTACGGATCTGGTGGACACGGCCGGCACGGGCGGCGACGGCGCGGACACGTTCAACATTTCCACGACGGCCGCATTCGTCATCGCCGGCGCGGGACTGGGCGTGGCCAAGCACGGCAATCGGGCCGTGTCGAGCCAGAGTGGCAGCGCGGATGTGCTCGAGGCGCTCGGCGTGAACCTCGATCTGACGCCGGTCCAGGTGGCACGGTGCATTGACGAGATCGGCCTCGGGTTTTTGTTCGCCCAAAAGCTGCACCCCGCGATGAAGAACGTCGCGCCGGTCCGCAAAGAACTCGGCATCCGCACCATCTTTAACATCCTCGGCCCGCTGACGAATCCCGCGCGCACGCCCGCGCAGATCGTGGGCGTGTACGACGCGCGGCTCACGACGACGATGGCGCACGTTTTGCACGCGCTCGGCGCGCGCGCCGCATTTGTGTTTCACAGCGAGGACGGCCTGGACGAGCTCACGACGACGGGCATTAACCAAGTCGCACGTTTTGACAACGGCACGGTTTACGAAGGGGAACTGGATGCGTGCGCGTTGGGGCTGGCGCGCGCCTCGCGCGCCGACTTGCGTGGCGGTCGCCCCGATCAGAACGCGCAGACCACCCAGAACGTCCTCTCCGGCGCAGAGTGCGGTCCCAAGCGCGACGTGGTGGCGTTGAACGCGGCGGCGGCACTTGTCGCCGGCGGCAAGGCGCGTGACCTCCGGGAAGGTCTCGAACGCGCGAGCGATTCAATGGATTCAGGCGGGGCCATGCGCGTACTGGATGGCCTGGTGGCGTTGAGCAACAGTTTTAGATTGTAGATTTCAGGTTGCAGATTTTAGATTAGCCGTCCCATTCTAACAATCCGCAATTCAATGTCGTTAAGTTAGGGCCGTAGCGTAGGGCCTTGTGCCCGTTTCCGCGCTTGGAAAGACGCCCACAAGGGGCTATGCTACGCTTATCTTGATGACATTGATCCGCAATTTAGGATCGGAAATCCAATGATTCTTGATGACATTACCGCAAACACGCGCGCCGAGGTAACCGAGCGGCGTCGGCGTGTTCCACTTGCAGACATGCGCGCCCGCGCGGAATTGGCGCCGCCCGCGCGAGATTTTGAAAGCGTGCTCAAACACGAGCACGTCGCGCTGATTGCCGAAGTCAAATGGGCATCGCCTTCGCGCGGCGCGCTGCGCGCCGAGTTGGACCCGGCACAACTGGCGCGCGTCTATGCCAAGAGCGGCGCATCTGCCATTTCGGTCTTGACCGACGCCAAGTATTTCCACGGCAGCCTGGCCGACCTGGAAGGCGCGCGCGCAGCGGTTGACGTGCCGGCGCTGCGCAAGGATTTCGTCGTGGACGAGTACCAGCTTTACGAAGCGCGCGCGCACCGGGCTGACGCGGCCCTCCTCATCGCGCGGATTCTGTCGGATGCCCAACTGCGCGATTACCTCGCGCTGGCGCGTTCGCTCGGCTTGGGCGCGCTGACCGAAGTTCACGATGAGGCGGAACTCGACCGCGCGCTGGCGGCGGAGGCGCGCATCATCGGCATCAACAATCGCAACCTGGCTGATTTTACCGTTAGCCTGGCGACGACAGAGCGGCTCGCGCCGCGCATCCCGCCCGGAAAAATCATCGTGGCTGAGAGCGCCATCTTTACCCGTGCAGATGTTGAGCGTGTCGCGCGAGCGGGCGCGCACGCGGCGCTCGTCGGTGAAGCCTTGATGCGCGCGGGAGACGTGGGGGCGAAAGTCAAGGAACTGTGCCAGGTCGCGTTTTGCCTCCTGCACCTTGCGCCCTGCGATTTGAGTTGAACCAATATGACCTACGTCAAAATCTGCGGCATCACGAATCTGGACGACGCACTGGCAGCGGCAGAGGCGGGCGCAGACCTGTTGGGCTTTGTGTTCTTTTCCCGCTCGCCGCGCTGCATTGACCTGGAACGCGCGGGCGAAATCGTCGCGGCGCTCAAGCGGCGTGGCAACGCTCTGCGTTTTGTCGGCGTGTTTGTGAACGAGCCGCTTGAGCGGGTGCGCGCGATTGCGGCGACCGCCCAACTCGATGTGGCGCAACTGCACGGCGACGAATCGCCGGAGATGGTGAGTGACTTGTCATCGCTCGGAGTTGAAACTCTGAGCTGCAAAACGACGCCGGATCAATCCGGCTTCCCAGCCTCATTCATGGGGCGCGGTAGATTGATCGCCGTGCGAGCATTGCGCCCGCGCCATGAAGCCGAGGCGCAGGCACAGGTGGAAGAGTATCGCGCTGCGGTGAACGGGAACGTGCCCGCGTTCATCGTGGACGCCTTTGACACGCAGCGATTCGGCGGGACCGGCGCGCGCGCCGATTGGGACATTGCCGCGCGAATCGCGCGCGAGTTCCCCATCTTGTTGGCAGGTGGTTTGAATGTGGACAACGTCACGGAAGCCATTCGTGTCGTCCGACCCTGGGGCGTAGATGTGTCGTCCGGCGTCGAGCGCGCGCCGGGACTCAAAGACCAAGATAGAGTACGGCAGTTTGTTCGAGCGGCGAAAGGCGCACGTGGATGAGGCGAAAGACGGGGGAAGAAAACTCTGATCCTTCGTCGGGAATTGCGAGGTGACATGAACGGACGATTCGGACCTTATGGGGGCCAGTTTGTCCCCGAAACACTGATGCCTGTGCTGGCAGAGTTGGAAGAATCGCTCAATGCGGCGCTGGCCGATCAAGAATTCTGCGCGCAACTGGCCGACCTGGCCGCGCATTACTCGGGCCGGCCCACGCCGCTCTATTTTGCGCGGCGGCTGACGGAATATTGCGGCGGCGCGAAAATCTATCTCAAGCGTGAAGACCTGGCCCACACCGGCGCGCATAAAATCAACAACGCGCTCGGACAAGGGTTGCTGGCGCGGCGTATGGGCAAGGCGCGCATCGTGGCGGAAACAGGCGCGGGACAGCACGGCGTCGCGTCGGCGGCAGTGTGCGCGATGCTCGGCCTTCAGTGCGTCGTCTACATGGGCACGGAAGACATGCGCCGTCAAGCGCCGAATGTGTTTCGCATGAAATTGCTGGGCGCCGAGGTGCGCCCGGTGGATGGCGGCAGCGCCACACTCAAGGATGCCATCAACGAAGCCATCCGCGATTGGGTGACGAACGTCCGCGACACGCATTACCTGCTCGGCTCCGCGCTCGGCCCGCATCCTTATCCGATCATGGTGCGCGAATTTCAATCCGTCATCGGCCACGAGGCGCGCGCGCAAATCCTGGACGCGGAAGGCCGGCTGCCGGATTTGCTCATCGCGTGCGTCGGCGGCGGGTCGAATGCTATCGGTTTGTTTGATGCTTTCCGCGACGACGACGTCGCCCTGCTCGGCGTCGAGGCGGGCGGATTGGGGATTGCCTCAGGCCAGCACGCGGCGCGGTTTGCCGAGGCGCGGCCTGGCGTGTTGCAGGGGACGTACACCTACGTCTTGCAAGACGACGACGGTCAGATTCGCGGCACGCACTCGGTTTCGGCCGGGTTGGACTATGCCGCCGTCGGCCCGGAGCACGCTTACTTGCGCGACACCGAGCGCTCGGGTTACACCTATGCCACCGACGATGAGGCGCTCAACGCGTTCGCCAAGCTGTCGCAGATCGAAGGCATCATCCCTGCGCTCGAATCGGCGCATGCAGTGGCGGAGACGATCAAGCGAGCGCCTATGATGAAGCGCGACCAGATTATCCTGGTGAATTTATCGGGGCGCGGCGACAAGGACTTGCAGACCGTTATGGATGCTGGAATGGCGAATGACGAATGACGAAGGCATAGTTCATCTTTCGTCGTTCGTCCTTCGTCAGTCTTGATAGGAGAGGCATGAGCCGATTAGACGAAACTTTCGCCCGATTGAAAACGGAACGTCGCGCGGCGTTGATGCCATACCTGCCGCTCGGATTCCCGACGCTGGACGTGTCTCGGCAACTGATTCGCGCGGCAGCCGACGCGGGCGCAGATGTCATTGAACTGGGCGTCCCTTTCAGCGACCCGTTGGCGGACGGCCCGGTGATTCAACGCGCCACATACGCCGCGCTGCAAAACGGCATGACGCTGGCGGAATGTTTCGAGATGGCGCGTAAAGCGCGCCAGGCGGGCGTGACGGTTCCTCTCGTCTTGATGGGCTATTACAATCCCATCTTGCGATTCGGCGTCGAAGCATGCGCGCGCGCAGCGCAAGACGCGGGCGCGGACGGCTTTATCGTGCCGGATTTGCCGCCTGAAGAAGCGGGCGCGTTGGACGCAGCCTGCCGTGCCCGTGAACTCGATTTGATTTTTCTGGCCGCGCCGACGAGCACGGCTGAACGATTGCGCCTCATCGCTGAGGCGACGCGCGGGTTCATGTACCTGGTGTCCGTCGTCGGCGTCACGGGCGCGCGAGAGCGGATGGCCGCCGACCTCACCGAATTTGTGGCGCGCGTGCGGACCGCCACGACGAAACCGGTGTGCGTGGGCTTTGGCATCGCCAACGCAGAGACGGCGCGAGCCGTCGCCGGATGCGCGGACGGCGTGATCGTGGGCAGCGCGCTCGTCTCGCGGATTGGGGAAGCCGAGCACGCAGTTCGTGCGGCTCAACAGTTCATCGCAGAATTGCGCGCGGCGATAGATGCTTGACAAAGAGATATGATGTGGTAAACTACTGCCCACTTGAGGCCTGTCATGCCGAGACTCTATTCGACCTTTGCGTTTTATTATTACTTTTATTTTACCGCCATAGCGCGGGGTCGAATCGTCACGCCGAACGACTAGGCTAGTCGAACGAGATTCAAAAGAGCGTGGGATTTCAACCCCACGCTCTTTTTGTTTATCTTTTTCCATCGTCACCCTTGCGAAGGTTTTCGCTGATTTCGCAGCGGACGCCGGGCCAACCTTCGCAAGGGCGGTTCCTGGGAGTTTCAGCATGGCTTTGCGTGGAATCCGTGGCGCGACGACGGCGCGAGAAAACACCAGCGAGGCGATTCTGGATGCGACGCGTGAACTGCTCGACGCCCTAATCCAGGCGAACAATCTGTGCGCGGCGGACATTGCCAGCATCTATTTCACGGTGACGCCAGACCTGGACGCCGCGTTCCCGGCGGCGGCCGCGCGGAGCCTGGGGTGGAGTGACGTCGCCCTGCTCGACGCGCAGGCTCCGCGCGTGACGAATGACGTGCCCCGTTGCATCCGCGTGCTGATTCATTGGAACACCGACCGGGCTGACCACGACGTCCGGCACGTGTATTTGCACGGCGCATGCGTTTTGAGGCCCGACCGCGCCGGTGATTGAATCGGAGGCCGAAATGGTTTCGAGTCGCGCGACCAGCGTGGCTGAAGCGATTGGGCGGACAGCGTGAAGGAGCCTCCCTTTTCACTGCGCGATGCGACGGTCGCCATCGTCGGCCTCGGCTTGATGGGCGGCTCGTTGGCGATGGCGCTGCGCGCCCGGAACGCTTGCCGGAAAATCCTGGGCATCACTCGCAACGCTGCCGCGCGCCAGGCGATTCTTTCCGGCGCGGTCGTAGATGCAGCCAGTGCGGATTTGACTCTGGCTGCCGAGGCAGATGTCATCATCTTGGCGACGCCGGTGCGCGCCATTCTCGACCAACTCCCGCAGGTCGGCGCAATCGCGCGCGGGGGAGCTATCATTATGGACTTTGGGTCTACTAAACTCGAAATCACTCACGCGATGGAAGCCTTGCCGGCTCACGTCGAACCGGTCGGCGCGCACCCGATGTGCGGCAAAGAAATGTTCGGGTTCGATGCCGCCGACGCGGACCTGTATCGCAATGCTGTGTTTGTCTTGACGCCGCTCGCCCGGGCATCCGCTTCCACCCTGGCTTTTGCGGAATCACTTGCCGTCATGCTGGGCGCGCGTCCTGTCGTTCTCGACCCGGCGCGGCACGATAAAATCGTCGCGGCCATCAGCCATCTGCCTTTTGCGCTGGCCGCAACGCTGATGACGACCGCCAATGAACTCGCCCGCGCCGATGATTCGTTGTACGTTCTGGCCGCGAGCGGTTTCCGCGATACTTCGCGCCTGGCTGCCGGCGATACGACGATGATGCTCGACATCCTGCTGACCAACCACGAAAACGTGGCCGCCACGCTGCGTGCTTACGCGCAGCATCTGGACGAGCTGGCCGAGTTGATTGACCGGCAAGACGAGACTGCGCTGTGCGCCATTTTGCAGGACGCAGCCATGAAACGTCGCCGTCTCTTTTGATTTCGGATTCGGAAATTCAGCGGAGGAGAAACGTGACACGAGTAACTTTTCAAGGCGTCGCCGGAGCTTATTCGGAGGAGGCCACCCGCCAGTTCTTTGGCTCGGAGGTGGAAGGCGTTCCGTGCAAGAGACTGGAGGACATGTTCGCTGCTGTGGAAAGCGGCGATGCCACCTATGGAATGTTGCCAGTGGAGAACGCCGTCGCCGGTTCCGTGACCGGGTCCTACGAACTGCTGATGGAGCACGACTTGCGCGTCCGGGCCGAGGTGATTTTCCGCGTGCGCCACATGCTGATGGCCGCACCGGGCGCCAAGATAGGCGACCTGAAGCGCGTGCGGTCGCACCCGCAGGCGTTAGCCCAGTGCGAACGATACCTGATTCGCCGTGGTTTGGAGCCTGTGCCCGCTTTTGACACAGCCGGCAGCGCGCGCGACTTGGCTCAGAATCCCGAACTGGAGACCGGCGCCGTCGCCGGCGCGCTGGCCGCCGAGTTGTACGGCCTGGAGATTCTCGACCGAGGCATCGAGGACCTGGCTTTTAACTACACTCGTTTCTTCGTTCTGGGCCTGGAAGATCCGTCCCGTTCCCAGCGCAGCAAGACCTCGCTCGTGTTCACCACGCGACACCAACCCGGCGCCTTGTACGAAAGCCTGGGCGAGTTTGCCAGGCGCGGCGTCAATCTATCCAAGATCGAGTCGCGCCCCCGCCGCAACCAGCCGTGGCAATACCTCTTTTACTTGGACTTTGAAGGCCATTGGCAAGACCCGCAATGCGAGGCGGCGATCATGGCGTTGTTGCGCCGTTCTTCGTTCGTCAAATTGCTCGGCTCTTACCCGGCGGCGACGACGCCGGTAGACGATGAGCCGTAAGGAGGGCCCCAGCATGTCAAAAGGTGAAACCAATATCATCATCGTGATGCGCAAAGGCGCGATGGCTCGCCAGATCGCCAACGTCATCGCCCGCGTCGAGCAGATGGGGTGTCAGACGTATATCTCGGAAGGCGAGGAGCACACCACTATCGGCGTCGTCGGCAACGGTCGCCCCCTGAATCGCGAGCAGATCGAGCTGATGGATGGCGTCGAGCGAACGGTGCCCATCCTGCGGCCTTTCAGACTGGCCAGCCGCGAGTTCCACCCGCAAGACACGGTCGTCCCGATCAACGGGATCGCGGTCGGCGGCGAGCGGGTGATTGTGATGGCCGGCCCGTGCGCTGTCGAAAGCCGCGAGCAACTGATGGAGACTGCGCGCGCCGTAAAGTCAGCCGGGGCGCACGTCTTGCGCGGTGGGGCGTTCAAGCCGCGCTCTTCTCCTTATAGTTTCCAGGGCTTGGGTGAGGAGGGCCTAAAGCTGCTGGCCCAGGCGCGCGAGGAGACAGGGCTTCCCGTCGTCACCGAAGTGATGGACTCCGACACCGTGCCGCTGGTCACCACTTACGCCGACATTCTCCAGATCGGCGCGCGCAACATGCAAAACTATTCGTTGCTGCACGCGGTCGGCCAGGCGCAGCGGCCGGTGCTGCTCAAGCGTGGCTTGATGTCCACCATCGAGGAATTGTTGATGGCCGCCGAGTACATTCTCTCTCACGGCAACAACCGCATCATCCTGTGCGAGCGCGGCATCCGCACCTTTGAGCCTTATACGCGCAACACACTCGACATCAGCGCCGTGCCGTTGATCAAACAACTCTCCCATCTGCCGGTGATCGTTGACCCCAGCCATGCGACGGGCAAGTGGGAATTGGTCGAGCCGGTCTCGCGGGCGGCTGTGGCAGCCGGAGCCGACGGGCTGGAGATCGAGGTGCATCCCCATCCCGAAGAAGCGCTCTCGGATGGCGCGCAATCCCTCAAACCGGCGCGTTTCGCCGCGCTGATGGAGAGCCTGCGGCCTATCGCGCAAGCCGTGGGACGGAGGATGTGACGGTGGATTTTAGGAGAGTGCAATTAAGGGGGCAATGTCGCCGTTTGAGATTGGAGATTTTAGATTTGGGAGCATCCATGTCTGAATTGCATATCTCTCCCGCGAATCACTCGCTGCACGGGAGCATCCGCGTCCCTGCCGACAAGTCCATCTCGCACCGCGCGGCGATCTTGGGCGCGCTCGCGGAGGGTGACTTCTACGTCGAAAACTTTTTGCCCAGCCAGACGACGCAGGCCACGGTGAATTGCTTGCGCGGCCTGGGCGCTGCGATTGAGCAGCCTGATCCCAACACACTCGTCATTCACGGACACGGATTGCGGGGTTTGCGTGAGCCGAACGACGTCTTGTTTTGCGAAGGGTCCGGCACGACGATGCGGCTGTTGGCGGGGATTTGCGCCGGGCAAGATTTTCTCTCCGTCCTCGACGGCGCGCCCGCGCTCAAACGCCGCCCGATGGCGCGCGTTGTCAATCCGCTGCGTGAGATGGGCGCAACGATTCTGGCCCGTGATGGCGGACGCTTGCCTCCGCTCGCCATTCATGGCGGCCACCTGCGCGGCATTGACTCGACCTTGCCAGTGGCCAGCGCGCAAGTCAAATCGGCGCTCTTGCTCGCGGGCCTGTTCGCCGACGCGCCGATGACTGTGCGTGAGCATCGTAAGCTGTGCCGGCCATCTCGCCTTTGCCGATCTGATTTCTAAACAATGCTTTGAGCTCCTCGTACCAATCGGGCATGAATTTGCTCCATGGGGGGCAAGTTTTATCTCAACGGGGCAGGTTGAGATGGCTGGGCAGGTTCCGGCTCGTTTGGCTGCCGGTGCGTTTCCAGCCATTGATCCAAGTCAGTCGGGCCGATGCGCCAACTACGCCCTATCCGATAAGCCGGCAGCTCACCCTGATGAATCCAACGCCGGACGGTGAAAATGGAGACTTTGAGACGCTCGGCTACTTCTTCGGGCGTCATCAAGGTCACGGCTTCCGTCTTGCTTTCAGATTGCATGGTACACCTCTCCAATAGCCCCACGCGACCGTAGTATAGCATAAGCGAGTACAAGTGACCATAGGCTATTATACCGTCCATTCTAGCACAAAGCCGGGTATGGAAGCATTACAATAGCATTAACAAATGCTGAATCTTTCATTGTGTACATTCGGGCGGATTCTGGAGCGGACCGGTTGAGAGTCGAGGCGGCGTGCCGCGCCACACGATTATGGTTATGGAGTATAATCACTGTCGTACATCTTTCTAGCGGGGAGTATGCTGTGGACAAGTCACGTCAGTTCACCCTGGAACTTGAATGGTCCAATTATGCCCGCACGGCTTACTTTGCCACGGTCGTGCCGGGCGTCCAAGTCCGCATCTCTAGCGAGGTCATTCTGATTACGGACCCGGAGATGCCGATGGTGGACGGCAACCATGCCGCCATGTTGCGAACCACGCCCGACCGCGCCGATGCTCTGATCGAGCGCATCGTCAAGCATTTCCAGGATCGCGGGCTAAAGCCTTACGTGGTTATCTCGCCGAACTGCGCGCCGGATGACTTGCCTCAACGTCTGACGGCGCACGGCTTTACCCAGTACGGCGACCCGGAACGCTGGCTGACCCTCAAAAAGCCGTTTTACGTCGAGGCGATTCGTAACTGGGGCAATGCGACCGTGCGCGAGATCGGCGTAGAAGCGATTCCTGATTTCTGTTGCGTCATGGTGGCCGCCTATCATATGCCGGAAGAGGCCCTGCCTATCTTGGACCGCAGTCTCCGGTATATCAATGATCTGCCCGGCATCCACAACTATGTGGCTTACCTGAACGGGGAGCCAGTCGGGTGCGCCAGCATGTTTTCGTATGGGGGTTATGGCGCGCTAGGCTCGATGGGGATGCTGCCTGGCGTGCATCAGACCGGCGCGGCGTTTGCGCTGGCTGCACGGGGCTATCAAGACTGGAAAAAGGACGGCAACAAAGTGATGGTTTTTCAGACCGTCCTGCCCAAGATGGAACGCATGTTGCGTATTGCCGGCTGTGAGCCCGTTTTCACGTGCACGTACTATGTCCTCGAATGAATGAACTCATACAAGTTCAAGACGTTCACAAGACATACCCCACAGGCGACCGGCCTTTTGTGGCGCTGCGCGGCGTGAGCCTGAGCATCCAGCCGGGCGAGTTTGTCGCCATCATGGGGCCGAGCGGCTCCGGCAAGTCTACGCTGCTGCACTTGCTGGGCGGGTTGGATCGGCCCGCGTCGGGTAAGGTGATGGTCGCCGGCCAGCCCTTGCACGCAATGAGCGAGACGCAACTGGCTCTGTTCCGACGGCGGCACGTTGGATTTGTGTTCCAGTTCTTTAACCTGATCACCAACTTGACCGTGCGCGATAACATCGAGTTGCCCGCGCTGCTGGATGGGCGCGTTCGCGGTGGAGAGATTTCGCGCCGCGCCGATGTGTTGATGGTCGCGCTGGACATCGCCACCCAGGCCGCCAAGCTGCCGGCGCAACTTTCCGGCGGGCAGCGCCAGCGCGTGGCGATCGCTCGCGCGCTCGTCAATCAGCCCGACATTCTCCTGGCCGACGAGCCGACCGGCAACCTGGACTCGGCCAGCGGAGCGGAAGTGTTGCGGCTGTTCAAAGTATTGAACACGCAGGGCCAGACCATCGTGCTGGTGACGCACGACCCGGCGGCGGCCACGCACGCTGCGCGCGTCGTCTTTATCCGCGATGGGCAGATCACGGGCGAGGGTGTCGGCCTGGATGCGGCGCAGATCGCGCAGCGCTTATCGCACATCGCGGATGGCTGAGCGCAAATCTGCAATCAGCCATCAACCATTAAATGTCTGCTATCCTCCGCAAGATCAAAGCTGATCTCCTCAACCACCGCTTGGCCACCTTTCTGGTGACGCTGACGATCTTTGCGTCGTCGGCGCTGCTCACGTTGACGGCAACCACGCTCAACAATATGTCGGGTGTATACGACCGCAGCTTTGCCGATCTGAACGGCGCGCACCTGTGGCTCTACTTTAATCGAGATCAGGTTAGCCATTCGGATGTGGCTCGCGTCGAAGGGCTGCCGGGCGTGGTGGCCAGCACCGGCCTGCAAGTGAGCCAGGTCAGCCGCGCCGCGATCGGCTCGGAAAAGATGACTATCAGCTTGCGTCAGGTGGGGGCGCAGCAGCCGCAAGTCAACGCGCTGCGCATCACCGCCGGGCGTTACTTTTCGCCGGACGACGAGCGCAGCGTGCTGGTGGACAAGCACCTGGCCGAACAATTCAACGTCCGTCCGGGCGACACCCTTAGCATCTCGACCGCCTCGGGCTACAAGCCGCTGCAAGTTGTCGGGCTGGCTCTCAATCCTACGTGGGACACTTATCGCGTGACACAGCCGGCCTACCTTTACGCGCTGGACAAGACTTTCCAATCGCTTTTCCCTGATTCTTTGGCATGGGATTGGTCGGTCGGACTGCGTTTGGCGAACCCCGACGCTGCGATGGAAACATTGGCATCGGCCCAGGCCATGCTGCGGAGCAAGGCGATTAAAGATCATACCGACTGGCGCAATGTGCGCGAGGCGTACATGTTCAGCGCGCAGCTCAATCTGTTGTTCCTGGTCACCTTTGGGTTGTTTGCTCTAGTGGCGGCCGTGCTGATCATGACCAACAGCATCAGCGGCGCAGTGCTGGCGCAATTCCGCGATATTGGCGTGCTCAAGGCGTTGGGGTTTACCGGCCGGCAAGTGGCAGCGGTTTACCTAGGCCAAAACTTGGCGATGGGTTTGATGGGCAGTGTGTTGGGCATTGCGGCCGGAGTGGCGTTGTCGCCGGTGCCGCTCAACACACTCCTGCGCTCGCTCAATGCCGCGCCGCGCCTGGTGTTTGATCCGGTCTTGTTGGGCGGCGTATGGTTTGGCGTGTTGCTGGTAGTGATGGTTTCCACGGTTTGGCCTGCCCGGCGCGGCGCGCGCGTCAATACCATCCAGGCGATCACCGTCGGGTATGAACTGCCGAGCGCCAAGCCGTCTCGGTTGGCCGCTCTGGCGCGAGCCATGCGATTGCCCATCCCGGTCGTGATTGGCGTCAAAGATGCTTTTGCCCGGCGTGGTCGGGCAGCCATCACGCTGATCAGCTTGTTAGTGGGAGTCATGTCGCTAGTCTTTAGCTTTGAGCTGAATGCTGCGCTTGACGAATATCTGCGTGATCCCTCGCTGGCCGGCTTGGTCTATGACGCCTGGGTGAGCCGCGAGGACATGAGCGACAGCGCGGCTCGGCGCGTCCTGGCCCAAGCGCCGGGCGTAGAAGCGTTTATGGCTCATGCTTCTGCCGCGGCCAAAACGAGTGACGGCAAAAGCTTTCGCGTGCGCGCTCAAGAAGGCGACTTTGCCCAGTTCCCGTACAAGCTGGAAGCTGGCCGGCTCATCAACACTTTTGCCGAAGGCGAGGCCATGATCGGCGTGGGGCTGCAAACCTGGCTGGGGCTGAACGTAGGCGATACCTTGCGCGTGACGGTGAACGACTCCAAGCGCCCGCCGGCTGAATGGCAGGTCGTGGGCGTCTACCGCGAGCCAGCCGATAACGGGCAGATGGCGATGATCAGTCTGCGCACACTGAACAGGATTGACCATACGGCAGAGCCGGACACCTATTTTATTCGCCTGTCGCCTAACGCCGACCTCGGGTTGTTGCGCGCCTACCTCAAAAGTCGCGCGGGTGAGTCGCTGATCCTTGCCGTCGTGAACACGCAGCTTTCCGACCTGCTCCAATTCAAGCTGACGATGTTGGTCTTGTCGGTGACTCTGTCGGCCATCGCGCTCATCAGCGTGTTCAACTCGTCGGTGCTCAACATGCGCGAACGCATCAGCGAAATCGGCACGTTCAAGACGTTGGGCATGACGCCGGGACAAGTGGTGACGATGGTGCTGGCTTCCGGTGGAACGTTGGGCGTGTTGGCGGGGGTGATCGGCGTGCCGTTAGGGGTGGTCGTGGTGCAGGTCGCGCTGACCGAGATGGGCAAGCTGTTTGGCTTTGGCTCGTTTGATATGCGGCCCGACTGGGCGGCGCTGCTCCTGCCGGCGCTCGTGGCCGTGGGCGTGGGAGTATTGGGAAGCGTCGTGCCAGGCCGTTGGGCCGCGCGGCTCAACGTCGTCGAGGTGCTCCAGTACGAATGACGGTAGCTGGTTCAGGTGATAGTTGCCGGACGCGCGGACGCGGCCCACAATCGCTTGACCAACAGGCTATAGCAGGTGAGGATCACCAGCATGATCAGCGGGATGCGGAAGGATGGATCGGCCCACAAGGGTGGGCCGTGTTTGAGCAACTCGGCTTCGCCAACGACGACCGATGCGAGAGGAACACCGAACACTTGCCAAAGGTCAGCCAACGCGTACGCCACGAAGGGCACGGCCACCAGCCAGCGCGCCCAGCGCTCTTTCAGTACCGTCATCAGGTAGACAAAGACCACAATGGATAGAGTAGTTTCCCACACCAGGTCCAGCCAGACGAACGAGGCAAAGTAGAGCGCAAAGTATGCCTCCAGGGCCGGCCCCGGCTGGGCTTGTTGATTGCGCCGCACCTTGCGCTGTATCAATCGGATAGCGATGACAGCCAACGGCGCTATGATGAGCACCTTGATCAATCGGACCACGGGCCAGGCCGCCTCTGTATATCCAAACAGGTAGAAATAGATCTGCGCAATCGAATGATCGTAACCGATATATTCGCCCGGCCCATGCCAGGGGATTTTGTCGGGCGCAATCGCCAGCATCCGATAGTAAGCAGTGTACTGAGCCAGCCCGTAATCCGTCCCCAGCCAGAGGATTGTCACCATGGCGACGAGCAGGTATCCGCCCACGACCAGAGCGACGAGCTTGGCAAAAAAGCGAAAGCGTCCCAGCACAAGTGGCAGCGCCAGCGGAAAAGCCCACTGCGGTTTTACCTGCAAGATCAAGATGAGCAACAAGGCCGAGGGCCACAACCGCCCCTTCCAGATAAAGTAGAACAGCCAGGAAACCGTCAACGCCAGCAGGACGTAGATGTTCAGCAGGATAGCGTCGCCCCACCAGGCCGTGTAGAGGAGCCACAACGGCAAAACCCCGACGATGGCAACGGATGCTTGTGACATTCCCAGCAACGGGAATAGGCGTCGCCAGGTAAAAAACAAAGCCGCATAGGCGGCCAAGGATATCAGCGCGTGCAGTGAGGCATGCACGTTAAAAGGCAGCCGCGTGGAAATCTGGGAAATGAACAGCGCATAGAATGGCGAGTAATTGTATTCGTCAAAGGTGGCCATCCATTCGTCGCTTGGGTACATGTCGCGGCGCTCAACCAGACGATTTGCCGCGCCAACCACAACCCGCAGATCCCGGCCAAACCAGGCGTTAGCCTCATTGCCTGCCTCGGCGCTGGTTGCCAGCATACCGCCGATGTCCAGCCACCCGGCATGGACGGCCAGTTGAGCGCCTTCTCTGGCCACAAAGTACAACGCTGTCACAATCACCAGTGCCCAAAATAATCTTGAGCGTTTCACGGTCGCCTCAGTGTACTCGTGTATCCTCGGCCAGCGTCCGCCCCGTCAACGCGACGAACACGTCTTCCAGCGTCACCTGCGCCGGGGCAATATCTTCGATGACCGCGCCGTTGTCGAAGAGAGCGCGGATCAACTCGGGCAGCAGGCGGCGTGGCTGCGATGTGACGACCCGCAGTTCGGCCCGCTCGCCGGTCGCGTTGGCAGTCAGCGCGGCCTCGCCGATATGCTCCAGGCGCTTGACGGCCGCGTAGGCGTTCGCCGGGATGACGCCAGCCACACGGATCACCCCATCTTGCTGGATGGAAGCTTTCAGTTCGTCCACTGTGCCCAGCGCGATGACCTGGCCGCGGTCAACGATGGCGACCCGGTCGCACAGTTCCTCTGCCTCCGTCATCTGGTGAGTGGTGTAAATCACCGTATGCCCCTGACGGTTCAGGTCGCGCACGATGGCCCGCAACTCTCGCGCCGACGGCACGTCCAGCGTGTTCGTCGGCTCGTCGAGCACGAGGAGCGGGGCCTGGTTGATCAGCGACTTGGCAAAGGCCAGCTTCATCTTTTGGCCGGAGGAATAGGTCTCGACGGCGCGGTCAACGATGTCGCCCAGGCTTAACAATTCGATGACGTCTTGGGATCGTCGTCGCCGCACTTGTGGCGGCAGGTGATACAGCGCGCCGAAAAAGTCCAGGTTCTCGCGCCCGGTCAACTTCCAGTACAGGCCGCGCTCGCCCATCAACATGCAACCGATGGACGCTCGGACCTGATCCTCATCCCGCTCCACATCGTAGCCGTTGATTTGGATCGTGCCGCTCGTCGGCAGCAGCAGCGTCGTCATGCACTTGATGAGCGTGGTCTTGCCGGCTCCGTTCGGCCCCAGCAGCCCCAAGATTTCGCCTCGGGCAATCTCCAGGCTGATCCCCTTGAGAGCCTCGATCTCCCGCTGTTTGCTGCGCAAGATGCCCCGCCTCTCTTTCGAGATATAGGTCTTGCGCAGGTCACGAATTCTGACGATAGGCTCGTCAGGCTCAAGTTGGCATTGCGCTACACTCGTCATTCGTTATTCGTCACTCGACATTCCGAAAAGCGTCAATCGAGGTGAAACCCTGCGGATACCAAACGCCGGTCGCCGCGTCTACCTCGCCCAGTCCCAGCACGTGGTCGTGATGCGCCGTGTAAAATGACCTCAGCGCCTCAAGATCGGCTTCGGCAACATGGTCCCATTCCTGCTGCGTCCAGCGCCCAACGAAATGATCCCAGACGATCATGCGGAACAGGCGGGCGTCCAGATCGAGCGATGGGACGATGGTATAGTACAGGTCCGTCTGCGAAGTGACCAGCATCGGCACGTCAAACACCGTGGGGCGGCCAAAACCGATATAGACGTCGGTCGGCTTGACGTATTCGCCGTAATAGCGGGTCACCATGGCCTCGCGCGTGAACTCGACCGGCTCGCGTTGGCTGCGCGCCAAGTCGTCCACGACGTTGACCAGCATGTCGTCGGCCCAGAGGCCGTACAAGATGCGGCGCGAGCCGGTGTAGTGGGTGGCGGCGCAATCGTCCAGAGCGGCCGTGAGCGCATCCGCGCCGGGCAAGCCCTTCACCTGCCGCCGCCAGTCGCCGTAAAAGCGCACGCGCACATCGTAATCGCGGTAAAAGTCTGTAAAGGTGGATTGTTGAGCCAGGCGGGCCAGACCTTCCATCATCTCGCGCACGTACTCTTCGCCTCGGCTCATCAGCTCGCCGCCAAACGCAGGGATCAAGAGCGTCTCCACGCCGTGGTCGAACAGCAGCGTAAATTCTTCCACATATCGTTTGGCCGTCAATGTCTTGTACTCTTCCACGTCCCGGATTGGAGGAAGGTGTAAGAGGAACCAGCGCCGCGTGCCGTCAATCGGAAAGCCGAGTGTCAGGCCCTTGATCATCTCAGCGACCTGGGGAGTGGGCAGTTGCAGAAATTCGGCCAAAGACAATTGGGCCATGTCGGTCATTTGTTGTTTCTCCTGATGGGGGTCAGGCAAAGACTTTTTTTTTCCAGCGGCACTCACATCAGCGCAGGCTATTCAATTATACTATGGCATTTGCAATTGGAACAAGCTCAGAGATCGGCGCAGCAGGTTGGAGGTCTATCACGAGCGGAAGCTGCCATTCGTCGCCGGCGTCCGCGCCGCAGGCGTCTGCGCCACTGGCGTCTGGCCTCTCGCTTTTGATAGCGCCCCAGACATCGCGGACCGAGTCGGCATGGACGGCATAAGGATCAAGTTGTACTTCTTGGCTCCAGTAAAGGCGGGTTTGGCGATAGATGTACCAGATGTCGTCCTCGCTCAATTCTTTGGAAACGACTTGTGGAAAGGCTTCCTCAAAGTAACTGTAGGGTGGCGTGATGTCTCCTCCCAGGGAATGGTAGTCCAGCTTGTCTTGCATGTGATGTTCGTGGGTGATGGCGGTGGCCGGATGATACGTCAGGATGTTGGGGCTGGCGATGCCGAGCAAGCCGTCGGTGAGCAGGCCGGCAACGCCCTCGACCGTCTCGTCAATGGTGGCGCGCGTTTCGCCGTCCAGGCCGAACAGCACCGAAGCGCCCGCCCGGATGCCAGCTTTTTTCACCAGTTCGAGCGCGGCGCGGACTTTATCTGCCCAGGCAGGCCCCGCTTGCCGGGGCAAGTTCTTGTGCACCTGGGTCATGATGGACGGGGCCAGGCTTTCGATGCCAAAGTAGATGTAGGTGCAGCCGGCAGCGCGCATTGAGCGGAGCAGTTCCAGCGCCTTGTCTCGCGATTGAAGTGAGGCCAGGAATTCAACCGTCAGTTGAGCGCCCCACTGCAATTTGATCAATCGCTTCCAGTCAGAAGGTTCCTTGAGCCACGGGTGATACTCAGGGTGGCGCGTGGCGGCGTCCACTTTGAAGGCGGTCAACGTGTTGCAGAACTCGGCCATCTGCCGGGTGTTGCCGGCCCAAAAGATCGAGTCGTCAAAGAACATGGCCTCTGCGCCGTAGCGGACGTACTCGCAAACGCGGTCAAGGGCCGCTTGGATCGGGTCGCGCATGAACTTTTCTATTTGCCCGAC
This sequence comes from Anaerolineae bacterium, assembly GCA_041300525.1. Lineage (GTDB taxonomy): Bacteria > Chloroflexota > Anaerolineae > Fen-1058 > Fen-1058 > JBGLNJ01. The sequence goes on from JBGLNJ010000001.1 coordinate 822,268, forward strand.
CACGATGTTGGCCTCGGAGCAATAGCAGCAGTGATAAGGACAGGCCGTCGTCGCCATGATGTGCGCCGTGCGCTGAACCGAGCCGTCGGCGGCCTGGAAGATGGGAAAGCGGGCGCGCATCGCAAAGGCGCGGTACGGAGACGGCAACTCGCCCAGGTCAATCTGCCGTCCGCGCAGCGGGTACGCATGGACGTGCGCCCCGTCTATCGCCGCGATGACGGCTTGTCCCGGCGCTCGTCCCACCCTCGGCGCGAGCGCGTCCAGGACGTTCACGACGTCGGGGACGCGGGCGGTCTTGCCGTCCATCTCCATCGCGATCGAAATGGCTTTCATCAGCAGATCGAGCGCATAGTAGCCGTCGCCGCTGATCAGGAAATCAAAGACCGGCTCGACGCGTCCATCGGCTATGGCTTGCAGCGTGCCGCTGTGGGCCAGCTCTAGCTGTTGCGTCTCGTATTCGTAGCGCAGCGTCTCGTCAACGTGCGGGCCGCCCAAGACGATCAGCGTATCCGGGAGGCGCTGGCGAACCGTCCGAGCGATGTCAATGGCGTAGCGATGTCCGGGAGAGACCGTGCTGATCAAGACAACGCGCGGCTCGATGACCTTGAGGACATGTTCCACGAAATACTGTTTGACCTCCGCGTTCCAAACGCCTGGCGCAAAGATGGTCTGGTCGGTGTTGAGCAGGAGGTCGGAATAGACTTCGGCGAGCTCAGTCGAGCCGTCTCGAATCCCACTATCGCTCACGCTGAGACGATATTCTTGTGTGGGCAAGTCGCCCCACTGCGGGCACAAGTCGTTGTACGGGTCGCCTTCGCCTAAAGCGGCCTGCTTGGCCTTGACAGCTTGATCCACAGCCACGCTCAACGCGGAATACAGGCACATCGGATCGCCGGGGTATTCGATCTTGCCTTCCTGGGTCGTCATCACGGGGGCCTGGATCGCCAGCACCGGATACGAGCGGATCAGCCAGGCGGCTGTCTGCCGGTCAAAGTCTTGCACACGCGGTTCGATGGCCTCGGCGATCCGCCGAATCAATTGGCGTCTGCGTTCGGCTAGATGGTCTACGAACTGCGAGTTGGGGGTTGGTTGTGAATGAAGAAAGTCCAGGTGCAAATGAATGGCCTGGGTTTGTAGGCTGCCTGACGACTGGAATATATTCAAAAGATTAGCCTTTGCTCGATTCAGGTAGGCCAAACCACCGCCTGCAACGATTCAACACATCACCAGGATACCACGTTTACGAGGCGGGCGAATTGGTGATTTGTTGCAAGAGGATTACAAAAGGATTGCGGGATGCCTCAATATTGCCCCAACCGACCGTTTTGCCTCAGCCGGCGCTCGACGGCGTGAAACAGGGCGTATCCCAGGGCTGGCGCAGCCACGGCATACACGGCCACGATGATCAGCTCGGTGCCGATGGGGGCCAGTTCCGGGAAACCGGGTGGAAACCCGATCAGCGTCGAGCGGAACGCATCTATGCAGTAGCTCAACGGGATAGCACGCGAAAGCAAGCGCACGGGTTCCGGCAGCACGCGGAACGGAAAAAACATGGCGCAGACAAGTATCAGTCCGAACTCGATCAAGTTGGCCGTGGAGGAGGCGGCTTCACCGGCGATCAATGTATAGGCCGCGAAGCAAAACCCCAGCCCGAACGTCCCGACGACCGAGCACAAAAACACGACCGCTGCCAGCCCCAGGTTCTCGGCGGGCAGCCCTCCAAAGATCCAGTTGGCAGCCGCCAGCGCCAATGCCGCGCCGATCCCCGTCAGCGCGAATAGCGGCACAGCGCGCGACACGAGGCTGGCAAATTTGGGCGCGGGCGTGAGGTACAATCCTTCGAGCGTGCCTTGCACCTGATCTTGCCGCACGCTATAGCCGATGCGCCACAAGCTATCCGAGAGAAAGGCGTACAGCAAGTAGCCATAGAACATCACGCCGGCGATCTCGCTCGTCGAGCCGGACGTGATCGGGGTGAACATGCGCGTCGCCAGCGCCAGCGCCAGCACGCCGCCAAAGCTCACCAGCAGGCCGGCTGCCAGGTTGGCCGGGTAGCGGCTGATGAGGATGGCCTGCACTCGCACCATCGCAAGGAAACTGTAGAGCGTGGAGCGTGGAGTGTGGAGCGAGGGATTCGTCATGTGAGGCGGTTGTGTGTCATTCATCAAAATTCACCAACGCCAGCGCCGCGCTGCAGCGAGCGTTCCGTGCGGCGAAAGATAGCGAACGCCAGCGGCGGGCCGACCAGGCACATAGCCGCGAGCACGGCCACATCGCGCGGCCACGCGCCCAGGATGTAGCCGGTATCCAACAGCGCCGCGCGCATCCCGTTCGTCATCCACATGGGCGGGACGAGCAGCGCCGCCGCGCGCGCGAGCGCCGGCAGCATCGTTATCGGATAGTAGATCCCCATCGCCAGCGTGAGCACCGACTGCGCGATCTGGATGAGCGCATCCGTCTCTTTTAGCCGCAAGACGATTGCACCGTAAACCAGGCTCAGGGCGTAGAGCGGTGTCACGCCCACGCACAAGAATACGAGCGCCACCAGCCAATTGCCTTGCAATGGGTTGACGGCAAACACCAGGCATCCCAACGTGAACGACAACCCAAAGTTGATCAGCCCGCGCGCCAGATTGAATGCGGCCAGGCCGACGAGGAGCCAGCGCCGGTCAGCCGGCGTGACGTAGAGCGCCTCCAGCGTGCCGGTTTGCTGCTCCTTGCGCAGCCACAGCCCAATCTTTTTGATGATTGGGAGACTCTCTTCCAGTTTATGGCAGATGGGCTGGAAATCTCTCTCGCGCCTCCCTAACCCAGTTTTAGATTTGGAATTGCTGGCCATCATTGTTCTGGATTTCGGCCAGCCTGCATATCAAAATGGACAATACGGCACGCTGCTTTTTGATGCTGTTCACTCATTCCGTTCTACAGGGCAGATCAGAGATGGTGCATGCGGATTCCTGGTCGGCTTTTATACTTGCCGTGATACTAATCCAGTGAGCCTCACTCTCGCCATCGGAACCAGCAATTTTGGCAATGGAGTATCACGGGCGCATGGTGAGGCGTGGGCGCGAATGGTGAACGAAGTGAATGCCGCCATCGTTGCTCCTCCCACTTGGGCTGACAAGATTGCTGCTGCGTGGGGCGCGATTGATATTGAACCATCCTGGGACACCCCTGCCGTTACACGCCCTTGGGTAGATGGCTACGCAGCTACCTTCACAGGGCTGTCAAGATATGTCAACTTTGGTTCGTGTGACGGTTGTCCATTCAGTGGATGCCCAGCCTGCGTTCCCAACAACAACTGGTCACGGGATGACATACGGTACGTATCATGGGGTGCTCTACCAGCCTATCCGTTGCCAGAGATTTATCTCACCAATGGTATCCATGCCGATCAATGGTATCGAATGAGCCTGTATTCATATACAAATTACGGTTACCGCATGAATTTTGCAGGTTCGCTTACCCAATGGAATGCCTGCCAAGAAATGGGTGGATGTGCAGCAATTGGAATTGACAACCGCCCGGAAGCAGGTTATCTGCAATTATACAACGCGGTCAATGCTAATCCACACACCGCACAGTCCATTCAATGGTCAACCGACATGAGTTGGAAGAAGTAGAAAGCGAGGCAAGCATGAACCCAAACTCGACTGAACACAGAGTAGAGAGATCGTTACACCAGGGCGCTCAGGCCACTTTTCTCCTGGCTATGCTTTTTGCGCTATTAGTGTCTATGGCTGCATGTTCCATCCTGCCTGAACCAGGCGCACCGCCCACACCCAACTCACCTCTGCAAACGCCAACCCTGAATGCCAAAGAGGCATTACTACAAAAGATCAAACAGACGGTAGAAAGCGCCCGCATCAAGCCGCCCACACCAGAACCACTTGTTCCTATTCCTGGCAGCACCCCCGCTGGAGCGGGAGCAATCGTCAAGGTTCAGCCACCTTTTTCTAATAGCATGTATCACATTGAAAACACTTGGTACAGGGACCTTGACTCAAAGACACGCCTATACGTCTATGCTGGGTCCGTGTCTGCCCCCGGCGGCGGCTATACCGATCAGGGTATAGTCATTGTCGAAATACTGAACACAACGGGCGAAATCCTCCAGACAAGTCAATACCTTACTCCCAAACAACTAGGACCTGTGCACATCGCCAGCGCGGTGAGTGACCGACTGATCCTTCAGTCAACAAAGGGGACCCAATTCTACTTCGATGCCACATCACGCCAATTTGTGCCTTCGCTCACCTGGGTCAGCCCTCTTTCCACTCCGGATGCACAGCCGACCAAGCCCTCGCCATAGCAGCTAGAACTGATGACACTGCAAGCCTGATCTTACAAGCTTTGCCATGAGGCAACAAGGAACCCCTTCCTTGTTGCCTGAACTTTTTATGCGCCCATGCAATGTCGCAAACCAAGTATCTGCTGGCGATCATGAGCGCATATCCCACTTTGACAGTTCCGCCCTTCTCGTTTACAATTCCACGTCGGCTGGTGAGTCAAGTAGTCGGATAGTCGGCTAGTCGCCGGGTCGTGGAGTTGGAAAGTCTAACGACAAGGCGAGGGGACTAGAGACGCCAAGACTACAAGACTACAAGACTACGAGACTATGGGACTAAGATGAAAGACTACAAGACCGAAAACATCCGTAACATCGTCCTCATGGGCCATGGCGGCTCCGGCAAAACTTCACTCGGCGAAGCGATGCTGTTCAACAGCGGCGCGACGACGCGCATGGGCAACGTGGGAGATGGCACCACCGTCTCCGACTTTGACGAGGAAGAGATCCGCCGTCAGATCTCACTGATGACGGCGCTGCTGCCGGTCGAGTGGGCCGGCTACAAGCTCAACCTATTGGACACGCCCGGCTATACCGATTTTGCCGGCGAGGTGAAAGGCGCGGCGCGTGTGGCCGACTGCGCGCTTATCGCCGTGGACAGCGTAGCGGGCGTGGAAGTGGGCACCGAGTTGGCATGGAGCTACGCTGACGAGCACAAGCTGCCTCGCATGGTCTTGATCGCCAAGATGGACCGCGAGAACGCCAACTTTCGCACCGCGCTCGACAGCCTGGCCCAATCCTTTTCCGCCAACTTTGTCCCACTGCAATTGCCCATCGGCAGCCAGGCCGACTTTGACGGCGTGGTGGATCTGGTGACATTGAAAGCGCGAACCGGCATCAAAGGCGACCTGGGCGAGCTGCCCGCCGCGCTCAAGGACGAGGCCGCCGAGTTCCGGCTCAAGCTGATCGAGTCCGCCGCCGAGGGCGATGACGAGTTGATCATAAAGTATCTCGACGGCCAGGATCTGACCGAAGACGAGATCAGGCGCGGGCTGCGCATTGCCATCGCCAAGGGCACCGTCGTGCCCGTCCTGTGCAGCGCGGCCACCGGCAACATTGGCGTCAACGCGCTGATGGACGTGCTCGTCGCGTTCGCCCCCTCGCCCCTGGATGCCGGCTCGGTCACTGCCAAGAATCCGGCGACAAACGCCGAAGAACGAATTGACCCGCGCCAGGACGCTCCTCTGGCCGCACTCGTCTTCAAGACAACCGCCGACCCGTACGTGGGCAAGCTGACGTACTTTCGTGTCTATAGTGGGCTGCTCTCCAGCGACAGTCGTGTGTTCAATGCGAACAAAGGTCAGGAAGAACGCATCGGCCAGATTTACGTGATGCGCGGCAAGGAGCAGGTTCCCGTTGCCTCTATCAAGTCGGGGGATATTGGCGCGGTTGCCAAGCTCGCCAATACCAGCACAGGCGATACCCTGTGTGACAAGGGCCATCCCCTCACACTCCCACCGGCGACGTATCCGCACGCGCTCATCTTCGTCGCTGTCGAACCCAAGACCAAGGCCGACAGCGCCAAGATGGGGCCCACGCTCACCCGCCTGGCAGAAGAAGACCCCACCCTGCACTGGCACCAAGAGGCCGCCACCAAGCAAACCATCCTGGAAGGCATGGGCGATAGCCACCTGGATGCGGCGCTCAAGCGCGCGCACAGCAAATTCGGCGTCGAGATTCTCACCAGCACGCCGCGTGTGCCTTACCGCGAAACGATCACCCGCGAGGCGACGGCGACGTATCGCCACAAGAAGCAAACCGGCGGCGCGGGCCAGTTCGCCGAAGTCGCCATGACAATCTCACCTAACGAGCGCGACAAGGGCTATGAATTCTCGTGGGACGTATTCGGCGGCTCGATCAGCGGCTCGTTCCAAAGCTCGATTGAAAAAGGCATAAAGTCCGTGATGGAATCCGGCGTCCTGGCCGGCTACCCGGTGGTGGATGTCATGTGCTCGGTCATTGACGGCAAGGAACACCCAGTAGACAGCAAGCCCATCGCGTTCGAGATCGCCGGGCGCGAAGTGTTCAAGTCGTGCTTCCAGGATGCCGGGGGGGTCATGCTCGAACCGATCATGACGATGAAGATTAGCATTCCCGAACGCTACAGCGGCGACGTGATGAACGACCTGAACACCAAGCGCGGGCGCGTCCTGGGCATTGACCAGCAAGGCGTCAGGACCATCATCATCGCCAGCGCGCCGTTGGCCGAAGTGCAAAAGTACGCCACCGACCTGCGCTCCATCACGCAAGGGCGCGGGGTATATACGATGCAGATTGATCACTATGAAGAAGTGCCCAGCTACATCGCTTCCAGCGTGATCGAAAAGGCCAGGCAGGACAAGGAAGAAGCGAAGGAGTAGGCAAGGAAACACGCGCAAGCGGGCAAGTAGACAAGGCAGACCTCCGAGATGTCTCAGACCTCGGAGGTCTTGTTATTGGAGAAGTGAATGAACATACGGCCCGCGCGAGCGGAGGATCAAGCGACGATCACCGCGATGGTGCGCAAGGCACATCTCAACCCGATGGATTTGCGGTGGTCGTGTTTTCTCGTCGCGGAAGATGAAAGGGGCATTGTGGGCGTGGGGCAGATCCGGCCACACCCCGGAGCGCCAGAGTTGGCGAGCCTGGTCGTGCGCGCGGATCGGCGCGGGCAAGGCGTAGGCGGACAACTCGTCCGTGCACTCCTGGCCCAGTCGCAAGAAACGCTGGTATTGTTTTGTCACCCTCGACTGGAAAGCTATTACGCCCAGTTCGGGTTTCGCGCCATCGGCGTGAAGGAAGCGCCGCCGTCATTGCGAACGAGGTACGCCGTCGTACGCTTTATCACGCGGCTGATCGTAGGGCGACCGATACTGATGATGAAAATAAAGTTTCGGGGACCCCGGAGGTCTGATTTGCCCTTTATCCACCGCCCAACAACCGGCGCGAGGTTTTGAGCAAACGCCGCAATACGCGCTGCGCAGGCGTCAGGCGCTTGACGCTTGTCAGCCCAGCGTCATACGCGCCCAGCGCCGCAAACCATTGACCCTGTTTCATCCGCAAACGGCTGAGCGCGCGCCACGTCTCCGCCTCCAGGTCCGCCGCGCCGCTCACTTCGAACAACGCGATGGCTTCCTTGTAAAGCGACGCGGCCTGATCGTTCTGGTTGCGCGATTCGGCCAATGCGCCCAGATTGCCGAGCACCTGCCCTTGCGCGGTCTGGTCGCCTGACTCTGCGAACAACCGGCGCGCATCGGCAAATGCCGCTTCCGCCTCGTCAAAACGAGTCGCCTGCCGCGCCGCCACGCCACGGTCGTTCGCGGACTCGGCGGCCTGCTTTACATCCGACTCGGCCAAAAAGGCCTGCTGCGCCAGCGCGAACGCGGCGATGGCATCCTCGAACCACCCCGCGCGATAATGCTCCAGTCCTTGGTTCTTTAGCTCATTTGCTGTTGGCATAGCCATTCTAGATTTCTGATCGCTGATGGTAGATTTCGGATCGTCACAGCCGTCTCACCCGATCTACAATCAGCCATTCAATGTCATTAAAATAAGCGTAGCCTAGCCCCTTGTGGGCGTCTTTCCAAGCGCGGAAACGGGCACAAGGCCCTACACTACGGCCCTAACTTAACGACATTGATCAGCCATTAATAAGTGATGTCCAACAATCCTTCCGCAAGCCTGCGGATAGTTCCAGCCGGCATATCGGCCAGGTGCATCGCCACACGCAAATAGGGCACGTTGATCGGCTGGGCGACAAATGCGCGCATGTCTTCCGGCAGCGATTGGAGCAGATCGGACTGGCGATCCTGCAACTCGCGCTCGCCAACCGTGCCCACGCCTTCGTCAAGAAAGTGCGACGCCGGCACGCCGAGGTATTCGGCCATCGCCTCCAGCTTGACCAGGGGGATGGGCGTCTCACCGCGCTCATACTGGGCTATGCGGCGCGGCGAACATTCGGCGGCTTGCGCCAATTCTTTTTGCGATTTACCCTTCTGCTCGCGCGCCTCGCGCAGCAGCGCCCCGATGATACGGTTGCGCAGCACCATCACCTGGGCATTGGGAGAGACTTGTCCCGTCACGAGCGATTCATCATCGCCCTCCAGGAAACTGCGCACAGGCGCGTGAAGGAAATAGGCCAGCAACTCTAGCTCCGACAGCGAAATGTCGCGGCGAGCCTCCTCGTAAGCGGTCAAAATGGCCGGCGATACGCCGATCACGCCGGCACATTCCTTCTTGGTGCGGCCAGCCCTCAGCCGCGCTCCCTGCAGCAGCACCCCAATGATCTTGCGGCGAATGGCAAACACATCTGTCGTCGGCATAGGTCGCCCCCGGTTTCCAGTGTCAATCCGATACCGAGGCGATTATATACCAGAGCGCAGATTTCAGCCACAAGCCCAAGTGTGGAGAGTAGTGCGAAGCGTGCCGCGCGGCAGGCGATGCGGGCAGCGTCCTTCTTGTCGTGTATATGATTCCGTGCTAAACTCTAGGCATGTCTATACATCACACATCCGACAAGTTCAAGCCAAGCGACGGGATTCTGCTGGCGCTCGGCGCAATCACACTGGTCACGGCGGCTGTCAGTGCTCCACCCACGCTGTTCGATTGGGGCCGCATCCTCGTCCCCCTTACTGTGTGGGTCGCCCTCATCACCTTTGCCGGCGTCTTTGCGCACAAAACATCCTTCGGCACAATCGGCCTGGATAATCTGCTCATCGTCGGCGGCTATTTGGCCTTTGGCCTGGAACCGGCGATTGGGTCCGCGCTGGTGGGCGCCGTCCTCTCCGAGACCAGCCGGACGATTTGGGCAGACCGCCTGCAAGTGCCGCGCCGCTCGGCAGCCCGCACCGTTGTCTCTACCGCGTCACACATCGCGCTCCAAGGGCTGAGCCTGTTGGTCGCGGCCCTGGCCTACCGACTGGCCGGCGGGCGCGCTCCGCTCTTGGATTTGATGCGCGCCGATGGTCTTTCCCTGACGGCGCTGTTCATCACGCATTTTGCCGTGAACAACCTCATCTCCGCCCTATTCCTCCGAATTGACGGCCAGTCCATCCGCGATTATTTTCGCCATACGGTGTGGCTGCTCGTGCCGTTCAAGCTGGCATTGCTGCCGTTTGCCGCGCTCATCGGCATCACCTTCAACCGATTGGGCGGATGGATGTTTGCCGGCCTGTGCCTATCGTTGGCCTCGATCCTGACCATCATCTACTGGACCGGCAAGACTCGCGCCGAAATCGAGCGGCGGATGCAACAACAGACGGTCCTCAACGCCATCGGCACGGCGATGCGAGCCAGCCTCGACTTGCCGGAACTGATGCAAGCGATCCATCAACAGCTCGGCCAGTTGCTCGACGCGCGCAACTTGCACATTGCGCTGTACAACGCCGAACTCGACCAGTTCTCGTTCCCGCTGTACAGCGAAAACGGTGAACTACGCCGACTCAAACCCTGCCCGGCTGGCAACAGCGCCACCGCTCATGTGATCCGAACTCGGCAACCGCTGCTCATTCGCGAAGACGTCGCCGGCACTTTGGCCCAACTGGGTATTGACCCGCTCGATAGCCCAGCCTCAGCCTGGTTGGACGTCCCCATCTCGACGAGCGATCGAGTATTGGGCGCCATCGTGCTGCACAGCCAGACGCCGCGCGCCTACGACCAGAGCCACTTGGAAATATTGACGACCGTCGCGACACAAGCCGCCATTGCCATCAGCAACGCGCAACTTTACAGCACCATGCGGCAGCGAGCCACAGAACTGGCGATCATCAACTCGGTGTCCACGTCCATCAGTTCCACATTGGATTTAGAGCGCGTTCTGGAAATCATCGTCACATCCCTCGGCCCCGTCATCGGCTGCCAAAAGTCCGCCATTTTTTTGGTGAACGAAACCGGCGACGAGCTGCGCCTGGTCAAATCGCACGGACTCGGCTCCACGTATTTGGAAAACGCGCAGCGGCTCAAGGTCATGCCAGGTGAGCGCGGCATGGTCGCCATACAGCGTCAGCCGCTCATCGTGCCGGACGTGACCACTCATCCCGGTTTTGAAGGGTTCGTCCCTCTGGCTAGCGTCGAAGGCTTTCGCGCGCTGGCTGAAGTGCCGCTGGTGGCGCAGAATGAGGTCATCGGCACGCTCGCCGTCTACTTTGCCGAGGCGCATCCCTTCAAGCAGACTGAAGTAGATGTGCTCCAGACGTTCGCCAACCAAGCCGCCTCGGCCGTGAACAACGCTCGCCTGTACGCGCACACCGATCAAGCCCTGGCCCGCCGCGTGGAAGAGATCTCGGTGCTGGAAAGAATCGGGCGGGAGCTGGCCAGCACACTGGACATGGCGAGCGCCACCGACCTGATCGTCGAACTGGCGCAACAGATCACGGGCGCACAGATGGGTATGGTGATGCTGCTGGACGAAACAAACTCAGCCGGCCAAATCATCACGCAGCGTGGCTATCCGGCCAAGGCCCCGCCCGGCTCGCAGCCGTGGCAATTGACGCAAGGCATCACGGGCCGCGTGGCGCGCCTCGGCCAGCCGGCCAATGTCGCCGATGTGCGCAACGACCCGGACTATATCAAAGACGATCCGAACGTCCGGTCGCAGCTTTCCGTGCCCATCATCCGCGAAGGGCGTGTGTCCGGCGTCATCACATTGGAAAGTCACCAACCTGCCGCGTTCGACCCGGCGATGGTTGCCTTTGTGCAGCAGCTCGCCAATCAGGCCGCCATCGCCATCGAAAACGCGCGGCTGTTCGGAGAGCGTGCCAGGCGCATCAATGCGCTCTCGCAATTGCACGAGGCCAGTCTGGCGCTCACTGGCAGCCTCGACTTGCGCCAGGTTCTCGATCGCATCGTCACGGCGGCGCACAAACTTACCGATGCAGATACCGTGTCGCTTCACCTCTACGATTCTGCCTCGGACACTTTTTCGCCTGGCGCAACAGCCGGCCTGCTCCTGTCCGGCGACAGCGTCATCGGCATTCGCGCGCAAGGCATGACGCGCCGTGCGCTGCAACAACGCCGGCCCATTCTCGCCGGCGACACGCACGCCGAGCCGGATACCAATGCTCGGCTTATCGCCGCCGGCGTCCGCTCGCTGATCCTGGTGCCCGTCATCAGCCACAACCAAGTCTTGGGCGTGCTGAATGCCTATAGCAATCACCCGCTCAAGTTCACCGACGCCGATGTGCAACTCGTGTCGGCGCTGGGCAACCAGGCTGCGGCGGCGCTCGAAAACGCGCGGCTGTTCCAGACAGTGGCCGAAGTGCGCGACAGGCTCGGCGCCATCCTCAACTCTTCGCGTGAAGGCGTGTTGATGTTTGACCTGGCCGGCCGCGTGGCGATGGCCAATCCCGCCCTGGAACGGTTGCTCGGCATCCCGCGCGGCGAGATCGAGGGGCGGCGGCTGGAAGAGTTGCTCTTGCGCAAACCCGACCTGGATATTGCCGCCCAACTGGGCTACAGCAACTCGGCGCTGACGGCGCTGCTCGACCAACTCGGTGCAGGTCGGCGACTGGACGGAACTCATGATAGCTATCAATTGGCTCGACCTTCAGCGCGCTCTGTCGAACGATCGGGCATGCCAGTGTTAGACGCTTCCGGCGGACTGGTGGGCTGGATGATCACGGTGCGCGATGTGACGGTGGAACGCGAACTGCAACACATACGCGACGATTTGACCAGCATGATCGTCCACGACTTGCGCAGCCCTCTCACCGCCATCCTCAGCGGGCTGTATCTCTTGCGTGAGGTGACACCCATTGCAGATCAGAGCGGCATCGCGGACGAGGCCCTCACCGCCTCCGAACAAAGCTGCCACAAGCTGCTCGACCTGGTCAACTCGCTGTTGGACATTAGCAAGATGGAGGCCGGCCGCATGGAACTGGTGCGCCGGCCCACCGACCTGGCGAAACTCGTGGCGAACACGTTCGACCGGCTGGCGCCTCTGGCGAAGGACGGGAATATCGCGCTGACCCACCATATCGAGGGCAACTGCCAGGTGCTTGCCGACGACGACAAGATTGGCCGCGTGTTGACGAACCTGGTGGATAACGCGCTAAAGTTCACGCCGTCTGACGGTCAGGTCACCGTGCGGGTCGAACCGATGCCCAACCAGGCAGGGTTCATTCGTTGCGCGGTGCGGGACACCGGCCCCGGCATTCCGCCCGAACACCTCGAACGGATCTTTGACCGATTTGTGCAAGCGCCGAGCGGGCGCGGCGCGCGGCGCGGCACGGGCCTGGGGCTGACCTTCTGCAAGCTGGTCATCGAAGCGCACGGCGGGCGCGTCGGCGTGGAGAGCAAAGAGAACGAGGGGAGCACGTTCTACTTTACGTTACCCCGCAGTGATTCGTGATCAGTCAATCGGTTGCTTGGTCAATCAGTCAATCAATGTCATTTAGTTAGCGTAGGCCAGCCTAATCTCGGTATCTTTGACGATAGGTTGCGGGGCCGGTATGGGTTGCATCTGGGTGGTAATCTGTGGGAACAGTTCTACTGGACAGAAACGGTGAGCCCGTAGCATGGATACAGCGGGTGGTGGAGGATATGGACAAATGATTCGGACAAGGCTCTTACCGCTCGTTCTCGGCGCGGCTCTATTCGTGGCCACGGTCGCATGCGGCTTGCTGCCATCTCGGCCTGCGCCCAAGTATGGTACAGAGTACAACGCCGAACGTATGAAGATCGGGCTGCCAATTCTCCCTGAGAATTGGAAACTGGTTTACTCTGGCCCGGATGGGGCCTGGTGGCTGAATCCGGAAGCAAATGCGAAAGAGAGAGCGCGGATTCCCGTTCACTCGGAGAAGTCGGTTGGCTACGAGGACGGGGTGCTGATATCCGATGGCGACAGCTACTATGGAAGCAAAGATTATACTAATATCGAGGGGACTTTTCGAGAATTTGTTGGGATCACCTATCACTTCAAGATAGGCAAGAATGACCGGCCAGGGCAACAGTTGGGATGGGATGCCACAAAGGTTGACGCGGCAGCCCCCTGGGGCAAAGACATCAGTCTGGAAGAAGCAGAAATGATATTGAACGAATGGGGGATAAAGCGGTTAAGTTACGAATTCCCTACCAAGAACTGACTTTGTTATGAAGGCAGAAAAGCGGATGGCAGTCGTCCATCCGCTTTTCCGTTTGTACGTTGCCAACGGCGACATGATCACGCGCACCATCAATGGCGTGGGACAGACGTACACGTATCCTCAGCGGCCCACGCTGACGCGCAGATCGCCGCCTCCCGCCACCAGCGCGCGTTCCACATCCACAGCCAGCTTGATATACGTTCCAAACGGTTTGAGCATTTCGGCCACTTGATCGGGGGTTGCCCTTTCAGTCAGAATAAAAATCATGGAATATCCTCATGGCACACTTATTGCTTCGAAGGGTAATCCGTCGTCCGCGGTCTGCGGTCAGAAACTCGACACACACGCGCTGTGGCAGGCCAAGTGACAATGGCTAATCCGGCTCGCGCGGCTCCATGACCAGCTTGATTCCGTCGAGAATTTGTCGCACTCGGCGGGGCGACAGAGTGCCAATGTATTCGCCGACCTGGCCTTTGTCCACCGTGAAAATCTGCGATACGTTGGCGACGCTCGGCTTGGGCAGGTTGGCCTCTTTCTTTTCGAGCAAGACATTGCCCGGCGCATTCGCCCGCTTGAGGTTGGACGTGAGCGCGCAAACGACCACCGTCCCGATTTTGCTGCGGTTGAACAGATTGTTCTGAACGACCACGTGGGGGTGCCGATAGCCCGGCTCGGAGCCTTTCGGCTCTTCAAGGTCAATCCAAAAGCCAAATTAGCTAATTTGGATATATTATACTCAATCGATGTTTTTTGTCAAGCGATTGGCTGGCTGATCAGCTCTGAAGAATACTCGGTAGGCTCAAATCGCCAAAAACGCTCGACCCTATGGTTGATTTGCGCGAAAAAAGTTTGCGCCTATACATAAGAACCGGCTTGGCGAGCGTGGAATTTCAATCATGGCGAGTATTCTTTATCGCTGCTGGCTGGTCGGGCGGTCTGGTGATTGCCCACAAGTCAAAATGTGGCCGAAAGTCGGGCGCCTGGCCCCCTCGATTTTACAGGCAAAATCGGACTTGTGGGTAATCACCAGCAAGCGCGGGTGAGCGTTTCGACTTGGGGACAAGCCTCAGCGCATGATTTGAACACGCCGGGCGCAGCGTTGATTTTACTGGCCAAGTCTTGACGCCTGAACGGGGAACCAGTCCAGCATTGTGTGGAGTGTAGTGCGGACAAGAACCGCAGACTAACGTTCGCAAAGGCCAGTGGGGCGGTTAGCTTGCGAGCAAGTTACTTTTCGAAATCGCCCGTCATTGCGGCAGGGTCACACCAAATCCCTCAAAGTGATAGAGTCGGATTCCATCTTGCAGCTCAAATGCAACCTGACCGGCGACGATCTGCTCAAAGGCTACCAGCGCGCGAGCCAGCGCCTCTTTGGACACATAGGCTTCGTTGTGGGCAGGACAGAGGTGATGCACCCGGTCCAGCATACCCACCAGATATTTCAGAGACCGCAGATAAGCATCAAAATCCGAATCCTCAAAGTGAGCGTACATCATCCCAGGATAAAAAGTGTCGCCGGTGAACAAGAGGTTGTCGCGGCTATCCAGTAGACAGAGGCTGCCGGAACTGTGCCCGGGCGTGTGATGCACCGTGAGTGTCCGTCCACCCAGTTCAATCGCTTCCAAGTGACGCAGTCTCCGCGTCACTTGTGATGGTCGGATTTCATAGGTTACAGGGTCAAAGTCGGGCGGCAAATCCAGATACATGCTGGATACCATGTATTTCACACATTCCTCGCGCGTTTTGCCGCGCTCGATTCGGGCCGTTTCGCCATCGTCGTCATAGGCCCATACCTCGGCAAAGCGATGGTTATCCCCGATGTGATCATAGTGGCCGTGGCTGTTGACCACAACCACCGGCACGCCCGTCGGGCGGGTCAGCCGCTCGACTTCCGCTCGGATATTGCCGATGCCCATGCCGGTGTCGAACAGGATGGCTTTCTCAGTCCCTAGAATGAGGTACGAGATCGCTTCCTCGTAATGGCGTGGTTCCAGCAGCGCAAAGGCGCCGGTACTCACCTGATACACCTCGAACCATGGCGCGGCGCTGTCTAGCCGCTTGAGCCGCTGGTTGCCGGGTCGGGGCAATGCTTCGGGCCAACCGCTACCTTCCATACTTGACCTCCTGTGAGATGTGAACGCTACTTGCGCTCCCAAACCACCTTGCCGCCCACGATGGTCATGTCTACCTGGATGTCCTTGATCTCTTTATCGGGCACGGCAAAATAATCGCGATCTAGCACGACCATGTCGGCCAGTTTTCCAACCTCGATGGTACCCTTGAGGTGTTCCTCGCGCGTGAGCCATGTGCCGGAAACAGTGTAGGCTCGCAAGGCCTCTTGGCGGCTGATGGCCTGATCGGGCGCAACGACATGGCCCAGGTTGTTCTTGCGCGTCACCAGCGCATAAAGAGCCACGAATGGATTGGCGGAGACCGTACTCGGCGTATCGGAGCTGGCTGTCAGCACAACGCCGTGATCCAGGTACTTGCGCGCGGGTTTATAGTTCTGCGCTCGCTGTTCGCCCACGTCGCGGAAGATGAGATCGCCTTCCCAATAGATGAACGTGGGCTGGATCACCGCCGCGATGTGATGGCGGGCCATTTGGTCCAATGCCCGTGGAGTGGGAAAGTAGGCATGGATGATGTTGTGCCGAGTATCGGGACGAGGAACCTCTTGAGCGACCGCAGCAAGGGTATCCACTGCCAAGTCCTGCGCGTGATCGCCGCAGCAGTGAATACCCACATCCCACCCCAGTTCTTGCGCGGCGCGAAAATAGCGGCGGAGATCGTCCATAGACAGGCGATTGAAAGCGACCAATTCAGTATCGCCTTCGTAAGGCTCGTACATGTAGGCGGTGTGCGGACTCGTGCCGCCGTCAATCGCCATCTTGAGTCCGCCGATGCGCAGCCATTCGTCGCCCAGGCCGGTGCAGATGCCCAACTCCCTGGCGCGAGCGTCTATCTGCGCTTCTGTCTCGCCCTCTCGGAATCCGTGCCAGCTCGGCATCGCGCTGACCCGCACCGAAAGTTTGCCGTCCTGATAGAACGACTGATAAGCGCGCATCTCAGCCGGGAGCAGGCCAGGCTCGACGATGCTGGTGATGCCAAAGCGGTGCATCTCCTCACACCCCAACTGTAGCGATTGCTTCATTTGTTCTAGCGTCGGCTGGGGGATGAGGCGGCGCGCTAGGGTTTTGGCGCTGGCTCGCAAGAGGCCATTCGGCTCGCCTTTGATGTCGCGCTCGATCTTGCCGCCTTCGGGATCGGGCGTGTGGCGATCTATGCCAGCCAGGCGCAGGGCATAGCTATTCACCACATCGGTATTGAAAAAGCGCATCAACACCACTGGATGCTCGGATGTGGCCGGGTCAATGTCGTGGCGGGTGGGCAGTCGTCCATCTGAAAAGTTGCCCTCGTTCCATCCCTGGCCGATGATCCAAGTCCCCGGCGGCGTGACCTTGGCCTGCTCGCGCACCAACTCCATCATTTCTTCTGGAGAGGCACATTCGTCCAGGCGAATGGCCGATAGCTTTTCGCCCACCTCGAGCATGTGAATGTGGCTGTCGAAAATCCCGGGGATGGCCGAGCGTCCCCCAAGTTCGATGCGTTTGGTGCCAGGGCCTGCCAGGCGCTCGATCTCGGCATCGTTGCCAACTGCCATAAAGCGGCCATCTTTGATGGCGACTGCCTGGGCGAAGGTATCCTCGGCGTCCAACGTAAAAATCTGGCTGTTGAGCACGACCAAGTCTGGCGACAAATCTTTCATTTTCATCCTTACCTCTATCTCCTCCAAAGTAGACAGGGCAGCCAAAAGGGGTGGCTGCCCTGGGGTGAACATTGTGCGACGCACCTGGCAGGTGCGTCGCACATGAACGGATGCTTACCGTGGCGTCGTGCTGCGATAGATCAACGATTCGCGGCTGGTAAAGCGGTGGCGGTGCCAGGTGACCTGTCCACTCTTGTCGGGCGTGAACGCCGAGCCTTTGATGTCGGGCTTGACCACAGCGGTCATGATGGGGTGATAGAGGGCCACCATGGCCACGTCTTCGATGAGGATCTTTTCGGCTTGTTGGTACATCTGGTTCCGCTTGGCTTCGTCGCCTATGATCGCGCCAGCCTGGCACAGCAAGGTGTTGAACTCTTTGCTATACCACGTGTGGCGGCCGGGCATTTCGGACTTGTCGGTGACGCCGCCCTTTTCGCAGCCGCCCCACGGGCTGAGCATGTTGCTGCCGTCCACAAAGTCATACTCGTAGGGCACGAGGGCAAAGATAAAGTCGCCGCTCTTGGTTGTCTTTTGCTTCTTGAGTTTTTCCACGTACAGGCTGTAATCGAGGTTCTGGATCTCGACCGTGACGCCCAGGCTCTCCTTGAGCATGCCCGCGATGGCCTCGGCGGCGCTCACTAGCGCAGGATCGGCTTTGCGCAAGAACATGGTCAGCTTGGGGAAGCCTTTGCCGCCGGGGAAGCCCGCGTCCGCCAGAAGTTGAGCGGCTAGCTTGGGATCATAGTTCTGGACGCCCTTGAGCGTCTTGACGTTCTCGCCGGGGAAGCCGGGTGGGTTCATCGTATAACCGGCCACGGACTGGTACTTTAGTGGCCCTTCGACGAGCTTGTCGCGGTCAACCGCGTGGCTAAACGCCTGGCGCACCTTAAGATTGTCGAACGGCTTGTTCCAGGTGTCAAAGAACAGATAGTAGGTCATAAAGTTGGGCCAGGTGATGAGCTGTTTCTTCAACTCTGGATTTGCCATGATCTCGGCCATGGCGGAAGGAGGCAGGTCTTGTTGGTAGCCGCCGCCGATGGCGTCTAGCTCGCCGTTCTTGTAGGCGGCCCAGCGCGCCTGAGGCTCCATAAAGTTGATGATGATTTTGTCCATCATAGGCGGGAACGGGCCGGTGTACATTTCGTTGGCGACAAAGACCATTTGCTTGCCCTTGTCCCAGCTTTCCAGCTTGTACGGGCCGGCGGAGACCCAGTTCTTTTTGTCAAAGGCCCACGAGCCGTCGTTCAATCGGTCTTTGATGATGTGTTGGGGCGACACCCATACGTCAGCAAAAATCTTGATCAGGTAGGGCGTCGGCTGGTCGGTAGTCACGCTGAAGGTGTAATCGTCTATCTTTTTGGCGCCCAACTCTTCCGGCGGTTTCTTGCCGCCCACCACGTCGCTCCAGTTGACAATGTTGGCCATGCTGTAGAACCACTCAAAGTCATAGTCCGGGCGAGCGTATCGCTGGAGTGTGAATATCCAGTCGTCCGCGGTGATCGGTTTGCCGTCGCTCCACTTTTTGTCCTTGCGTAGATAAAACTTCCAGGTCAATCCATCTGGAGAGACTTCCCATTTTTCGCAGGCATTGGGCTGCGGCACGTATTCCTTGTCGGGCCGCGCGCAAGAGTCGTGCCAGGCGTAAATGTCGCCCACGTTTTCGTCATAGACGCTGGCATCCCAGGTCAGCCATTTCAATTCTGATTCGGCATAGCGCATGACCTGTTTCTCCAGCGGCGCTGCGTCGGCCGGGAGCTTGACGCCGGCCCGATTGACCACCTCTTTGGGCTTGGGTGGCTGCGTTGGCGCGGCTGGCGGCTGGGTTGCGGCTGGCGGCTGGGTTGCAGCCGGCGCGGCTGGCTTGGCTTCAGTCGGCTTGGGCGCCTGTGTGGGTGGGACGGGTGTTGCTTGAGTGCAGGCGACCAGAGCGGTGCTGGCGAGCATGGACAGCGTCACCAACAATATCAACAGCGCAGAACACTTGCGTTTCATGTTACTCTCCTCCATAGTGAATATGCCTAGTCCACTCTGCCATCCGGGTTCCCCAGCCCTTGGGCAGAACTCGGTTCAATTCTTGGAGATGTATCCCTCCTTTCTGTTCAAATCTCGGTTACTTTTCTTTGAGCATCTGGGGGTCTAGCGCGTCTCGCAGGCCGTCGCCCATCAGCGTAAAGCCCAACATGGTGATCGCGATCATCAGGGCGGGAAAGAACGCCAGATGCCAGAAATAGGTCATGTTGGTAACGCCATCCATTCCGATCATCTGGCCCCAACTGGGCGTGGGCGGATTGATGCCCACGCCTAAAAAGCTCAGCGACGCTTCGGTAAAGATGGCGGCCGGGATGCCCAGAGTGAGCGAGATGATGATGGGCGCTGTGGCATTGGGCAGCAGATGCGCGCCAATGATCCGCCCGCTCCCGGCCCCGATCATGCGCGCGGCCTCGATAAACTCTTTTTCGCGCAGGGCCAGGAACTGGGCGCGCGTCAGGCGGCAGACGCCGATCCAGCTGGTGATGCCAATCGCCAGCATCACGTTCCAGAAACCTGCGCCCAGCCGGGCCATGATGAGATAGGCAAAGAGGAGTGTGGGAATGGCCGACATGATGTCCACCAGCCGCATGACCAGGAAATCACCCCCCCCGCCTTTCCAGCCGGCGATGCCACCCAGTGGGATGCCGATGGTGAGGGCGATGAGTTGGGACAAGAGCCCTACGGTGAGAGAAACGCGCGCGCCAAAGACGATGCGGCTATACAGGTCGCGCCCGTTGAGGTCCGTTCCCATCCAGTATTTGGCGCTGGGAAAAGCGCCGGAGGGGCCATAGAACCCTTTGTCGTACGGCGTTTTAGCGAGCAGCGGTTGGGCGGGTCGCCCCAGGAACGGGGCGATGAACCAGTCGTCGGCGAAAACGGCCAGCGTGACGAGCAAGATGACAAGCACAAGACCAAAGAGGGCCAGCTTGTTCTTGCCAAAGCGATAGGCTGCATCGCGGTAGAGACTACGCTTTTGCCGTATACCTTGTTTGGCGAATTCCAGATCAATTTTGGCCTGGTCAGCGTCAGCAGTAGTCTGTCTTGTTGTCTGATCACCTGTCTGCATGGACACTACTCCAATGTCAAGCGTAATTGACTCGAGGATCAATCACAACGTACAGTACGTCCGTAATCAGGTAAGTGATAGCAATCATCACGGCCCACAGCATCGTCAAACCGATGATCATGGGATAGTCACGGTCAAGCGTGCTGGTCACAAAGTACTTGCCCAGGCCGGGCACGCGAAAGATCGCTTCGATAAAGATAGAGCCGGTGATGAGGTCAGGAATGATTGGCCCAAAGGCGGTGATCATGGGGATGAGAGCATTCTTCATCACGTGACGCCAGACGACCATTCGCTCAGACAGGCCCTTGGCCCGGGCGGTGCGGACATAGTCCGAACGGATGACCTCGATGACGCTGGCGCGGGTGTAACGGGCGATGGTCGCCATCGGCGCCAGCGAATAGGCGACTGAGGGCAAGATCCACTGCTTGGGCGAATCCCAACCGCCGGTCGGCACCCACTTGAGGGCCAGGGCAAAGATCAAGATAAAGAGGATGCCCAAAACAAAGTGTGGCGTGACAAAGCCGAGGATGGAAAGCAACGTGGCGGTATAGTCTGCCAACGAATTTTGCTTTAGGGCGGCTATGACGCCCAGGGGGATGCCGACGCCAAAGGCAATGATCAGAGCCATGCCGCCCAGGTGAATTGTGATCGGCCACGTGCGGCCGATGACGTGAGTGACTTTTTCATCCGGATGCTTGAAGGAAAAACCGAAATCGAGCCTGAGCACGCCAGACAGCCAGGTGGTGTACTGCTGCCAGAGTGGCTTGTCCAACCCGTAACGCGCTTTGAGCGCGGCGATCTGTTGGTCGGAGAAGGGACGCTGACCGTATTTCCAGGGCCCGCCCGGCACCTCGTGCATGAGGGCAAAGGTGATGATCGAAAGGATCAGCAAGACAGGCACCAGACCGGCCAGCCGCATCAGAATGTAGCGGAGCATTGTTTCCTCCTATCCGATAGGATAAAGTTCAACGAGCTTTGTGAGCCGACAATTCTTTTGCCACGTCTCCCATCCGGGCAAAGCGGGCACAGTTCTTGGAAAGGGCGTGTTGAATGAACTGTTCCAGGAGCGTCATCCGATGTCCCCGTCCGATCACCTGGGGATGCAGGGTAAGAGTGAAAACGCCGTCCTGCTCGTGCCCGACCATGTAATCGAATTCACCGGCCCAGATCTCCAAGACCTTGGAAGGGGCAGAGAGGCCCACCCGCAAGGGAGTAAAGTTGAAGGTGAAATGAGGCCAGTCATCCAGACTAAAGTCCACCGGAAATTCCCACAGACTTGTCTCTTGCCCCGGTTGCAAGGGCTCCTCTATTCCCACTCGATCTCCCAATCGGGGATGGTAAGGATGAAAGTCGTCGGCAAAGAGGCTCGAGTCGTAAAGAAAGCCATATTCGACTAGCAATGAAAGAGTTACCGGGCTATAGTCCCAGGAGGGTGAGCGATAGCCCAAGGGCGGGCGCCCCAGAAAACGTTCCAAGACTTGCACTCCTCGTTCCATGCTGCGCCGCTCTTCATCGGGATTCTGAGTGCTAGGGTCCCGATGTTCATAGCCGTGGTGGGCAACCTCGTGCCCGGCAGCCAGGATAGCCTCGACGGCGCGGGGAAAAGATTCGGCGGTGTGGCCGGGCACGAAGAAGGTAGCCGAGATTCCATAGGCCGATAGCAGCTTGAGGATGCGGGGTATTCCTGCCCGCGCTCCATACTCGCCTCTGGAGAGCATGGCTGGCGTGACAGGGGAATAGTTGCCCAACCAAACGCTGAACGCATCAAAATCAAACGTCAGGCAAACCGTCCAGTGCTTGTCGCTGGACAGAGACATCTTGACCTCTTTTACCAATTCTCTTGGTAACGTTTCACGGTGATGCCACGCGCCTGCAGCTCTTGTAGAAACAGATCAATCGGGACATCGGTGAGGGGAGAGAGCAACCCGCGTTGGGCAATATCTCCTCGCAAGATCATTTGCGCGCCGATGCTAGCCGTGTAGCCGACGGTCCGGTTCATTGCCATCAGGCCAGTCTCCAGGTCGCGCAGATCGCACATTTCATAGACCAGGCGCTTTCGCTCGCCATTCTTGATCCCACGCATGTCCACTCGGATAACCGCCACGTCTCGTTCGTGGTCCGCATACTGGAACTGGGGTTGTTCCAGTAGAACGCGCACAAGCTCGCGCGGGACGACGCGCGCCTCGCCGACTGTGATTGGCGCTTCGTCCAACAAGCCCATTTGCGCCATCGCATACCAGAACGCGCAGTGACCGGGCCATCGGGTCGCGTAGCGGCCTGCATTGCGGACGGTCGCCCGGATTCCCATCTTGTCCAGAAAACGCGCCACGTCCCCGTTCACGTAGGCTTCTTGCGTCTCCCAACCGGCCAGTTTTACGGTGTGAATGTTGTCCGGAGCGAACATTTCTTTGCCGGGGATTTCTACGATCTTGCCGTCGCGGACGATACGCCCATCGCGCTTGTAGGCGATGAGTACTCCTATGGCGCTCCACGAGATTTTGTATTGCAGGGGATTTGTCTTGGCGGATTCCGGCTCCGGGAAGCCGGTGCCGTAGGAATGGTATTCGTGAACCTCGTCCAGTTCCTTGACAGCCTGCCCAGCCAGAACGAGGTCTATGCCAGGGTCAAAGCCAAATTCCGGCAAGATGGCCAGGTTGCGGGCGGCGGCTTGTTCGGCAAGGGAATACAACTCTGGCGAAGCGTAAGACGTATCAACCACGTGCGCGCCGTTGGCGATGGCCAGGCGGGCGATTGTGGCTTGATAGAAAACGGGAAGTAGATTGATGACGGCGTCAACCCCGTTCATGGCCTTGTTGAGCGCGTCGTGGTCGTGAGCGTTTAATGTGATTGGCTCGATCTTGTCTGCGCTTAGCTTTTTGACATAGCTGGTGAGCGTAGCCACATCGCTATCGGCTGCGATAATGTGAGATACGGCAGGGCTGCGAGAGAGATCGTGCAGGGCTGCGCGTCCTTGCCGGCCGATGCCAAGAACCAAAATTCTCATGGTTGTGCTCCTGGGTGTGCGCGGTAGGGGGCTAGCAGAGTCCGGTCCATCGTCCAGTGCTTGTTGCTGGACATAGCTTGTTGAACCTCCCGACGCTATGGATTCTGGTTTTCCACCCCGACGTACCACCTCAAATGTTCTCGCGTTATGGCAACGGCGGATTCAACGTTGCCATCTCGGAGCGCCTGCAAAATGGGATGGTGTTGGCGAAAAGCGTTCAGAATATTTTCGGTGCTGCCCGATTTCAAGCGTGCGATCCAAAAATGATATAAACGCTCGTCGAGGCTGTCCAGTATGCTAGAAATCCGCTCGTTTCCATATTTTCGATCCAGGATGTGGTGAAAGACCCGATAGTGATCGAGGCCGCCGAAATAGTCCTCTTCTGCAAAACAGCGGTCTCCTGCTTGCAGGGCCGACTCCATGTCTGCCAGGTCTTTTGAGGTGAGTCGCTGGGTTACCTCATGTAGTATATGACATTCGAGAATTTCCCGCAACTCGTAGATGTCGCATATCTCCTTCAGCGAAAGCTCTGCGATTTGATAACCTTTGGGAGAGATGTTGGTGATAAAGCCTTCTTGCTCTAATCGAGCCAACGCCTTGCGCACTGGTGTCCGGCTGACGCCCAACTCTTCAGCCAGCTCGGTCTCGGTCGTCACGACCCCCGGCGCAAGTGTGCCATTGAGAATCACTCGTTTCAGTTGAATATAGACCCTGTCTTCGAGTGGTTGTTGTTTTTCTATCTTGTCGAGGGATCTGCCCATAGAAAATCACTTTGAAAAGGTCATTGGCTACTCGACATTCAATTAATGTGGTATACTGATTACCGAATCCTGGATTCAGGATACTACAACTCTTTATGCCTGTCAAGTAGGGTTGGGATCGGGACGAGCAATTGGCGTAGGGCATGATCCTCTCTGTATAGTTCTAGTTACAGCGCGGCTCCGAAGGGGGAGTGCGCTTGGCAAAATCAAAATTCGACTATGGAGGGAATCACATGAAAATCCTGGTTGTGGGCAGTGGCCTCATGGGACCGGCAGCGGCGTATAACGCCCTGTCGGATCCGCAAGTTTCTCAGGTGACTCTGGCTGACATGAGCCAGCCACAGTTGGAGGCTGCCAGAAAAAAGCTTGCCGGCATGAAAGGCGGCGAAAAACTTGCCACCGCCGTCCTGGATTTGAATGACCAGGCAGCGGCAAGCAAGTTGATGGCCGGTTTCGATGCCATCGTCGCCGCGCTCCCCAAGCAAGCCATCGGTGCGGGCATCCGCGCGGCGATGTCGGCCAAGGTGCCTTTGGTAGACCTGAGTTGGCCTCCCGACCCAGAGGCACCAGGACTCAAGCGGCAGGTCGAAGCAGCGGGGGCACTCGTCATTCTCGGATGCGGCGTCGAGCCTGGCCTGACCGAGATCATGGCTCGCTACCTGGCCGAAACGTTGGATCGGGTGGATGAGTTGCACATCATGTGCGGCGGCATTCCGGAAAAGCCGACGCCGCCGTTGGGCTACAAGATCGTTTTCGGCGGACGGCAGATGCCCTTGCGCCCGTCGGATGCACGCATTGTCGAGAATGGCGAACTCAAGCCGGTGCCACGCTACTCTGGCGTGGAGCCGGTGACTTTTCCCGGCGTGGGCGCGTGCGAAGCCTGGCACGAAGGTTTCATGCCCTGGTTGCTGAATCTGGATGCTTTGAAGGGGTTGAAGGTCGGCACGCAAATGACTGTCCGCTGGCCCGGTTACGCAGCCAAGGTAACAGTCCTCAAGGAAATGGGGTTGTTGAGCGAAGAGCCGATTGAGGTGGATGGCGTCCGGGTCGCGCCGAAAAAGCTGCTCGACGCGCTGCTGTACCCGCATGTCCGGTTGGAAGAGGGCGAGCGGGACATCACACTCTTTCGTGTGGAGGCGATGGGCGAAAAGGATGGCCGTCCGCGCCGCTACAAGATCGAAATGGTGGATCGCTACGATAATGTCCTGGGCTTTACTTCAATGGCTCGTACCACTGCTTTTACAGGGGCCATCGTGGCCCGTATGTGCCCTTGTCGTCGGTTGCTCCAACGGTGATGACGAACGGATCGTTGGCCGGTGGATAGAGGGAGGCCGCGCCGTTGTTGCCGGCCGAGACGACGGACACAATGCCATTGAACCACAGGACCTCGAGCGCGGCATCCAGCGGGCTGGTGTGGTAGGATTGCGCCATGGTTGAGTTGAGCGATAGGTTGACCACCCGAATGTTAAAGCGGCTCTTGTTCTCATTGATCCACTGCAGGGCGCTGACCACATCCGCTTCAGTAGCCACCCCCTGGTCGTCGCTCACTCGAACGTTGAGGATATTGGTCCTGGGAGCGATGCCCACAACTTTGCCGTCCGAGTTCTTTCCATCGCCTCCAATGAGAGAAGCGACAAACGTGCCGTGACCGTAGAGGTCAGAAGAGTTGTGATAACCCTTCTTAAAGTTGATGTTGACGATCTTGCGCTTGTCCAGGTCTTTGGTTCCCAAGATGCCGCTATCCACAACGGCCACAGTCACACCCTGGCCCTGCAGGCGGGCAGGCGCTTCGCTCCACACATCCGTCGCCCGCACCACCTGGTTGTAGACGTTGAGTAGCTGATTCTTGTCAATGTCAATGCTGGGCAATGAGGACGGCGCCGCGCCTCCACTCGTGTCTGTGCCGGGGGCGCTCGTCACGCGCAGGCCGATCGCGTCGTAATAGACTGTATGCCGGAACCCGCTCTGGTCGAGCACCAACTCTGTGTTCAGGACATAGTCAAAGTCGGACCACTTCCATGCGCGGCTGCTGGTAATGTCCACGTAGATATCGCCGGCCTTGTCCGCCCCAAGGAATGAGTTAAAGGCGCTGTAACTGACAGTGAAGGTCTTGACAGCTTTCCCGGCGACGTACACGGTCAGCTTGGGGTTTTCTGTCGAGCTCAGCTTGGTCGGCACATAGGCGCGGAGCACGACTTGTACCTTTTGGATGGCGTGACCTGCCGTGACCTCGGGCGCAAAGCCGACGAACGAGCCTTTGGCGGCGCTGCCCCAACTGTACATGCCATTGGGGCCCAGTGGCGAGTCAATCAGGCCGGCGGCGGCGAGGAACGTGGTGGTAGTTTGCGCGCCAAGATTAGTGGCGTAGGTGGTGGAAACGTTCGTGTCATCTGTGCCTGACTGCCGGACCGGCGCGTCGAGCGAGACCCAGCGCACGCCGTCTGCCTTGGCCAACTCCAGTGCGGATTTGGCCGATAGCTCGGCGGCGAAGGCATTGATGATGCGCAAGTCCTGCGTGACGGCGCCGCCCAATTGCGCGATCAACTCTTCCACGCTGGCATCTTGCGCCGTCTTTTGGACGATGACGCTCAACGTCGCATCAGGGCGCTCGGCTGCCATCTGCAACAGAATCGGTTGAGCGCGAGGCGCGATCTCCGGCTTTGACTCTGTCGCCATGAACGGCAGCAACAGCGCCACTACCAGCAGGACGTTCAAACACCTGCCCCATCTCATAAACTGCGAACCTGTAACCGGTTTCTTCATTTGAAAACTCCTTACTTTATCGCACAAACCTAGAGCCGCTAGAGTCAGATCTTGTTCTTATGGTCCATTGTCTCCTTTCGAATGTCAACGGATCAAGCGACACGTCGAGCGTTCACCTGCGTGATAGAAGCGTGCGAACAGTGCGGACGATCTAATGATAGGCCCTTGTGCTGATTTAAGGGGTTTCAAAAGCGTTCCAGATGGGGTGCAGTTTCGTTCCAATTGACCGTGCGAGGCAACTGCCCAGGAGTTGCGTTATAGGCTGTCGGCGACGCGGTAACCACTCCCGCGCACCGTGCAGATGATTCGAGGATGGGAAGGGTCACGCTCAAGTTTGTAGCGCAGCCGGTGCAGGTGGGCGCGTAGGACGACGCGCGCATCCCGTTCGTCCAGTTCGCAACCGCGCAGGTGAGCCACCAGTTCGCGAGACGAGACAACTTTTTCCCGGTGACGCAGCAAGTAAGCCAGAATGTCGAACTCGGTCGGCGTCAAGTCCACCGCTTGCCCGCGCACAACCACCAGCCGCCGGAGTGTGTCAACGTTGACTTCCGGCGCTTGCAGAAAACGTTCCTGGGCAAGCGACGTCCCAGGCTCCTCGGCCTTGGACCGTAATCCCTCCAGAGCCTTCTCTAACAAAACCACCGGGTCCTGTTGCGCAAACCTTTGTCGCCGCTGAGCCAGGCCGGCCTCTACGACGCGGACAATCTCTGGCATCGAGCTTGGCTTGAGCAGGTAATCGAATGCGCCGTGCCGGATAGCGACCACGGCCGAATCCAGGGTGCCATAAGCGGTTAGAATGATGAACACCGTATCGGGCGCCAGCGGACGCGCGGCCTGCAGGACCTCGGCGCCGTCCATCTCGGGCATTTTGAGGTCGAGGATCACCAAGTCAAAGTGTTGGCGCGCAATAGTTTCCAGGGCCTCCCGACCCGAAGCAGCCTCTTCGGTTCGGTAACCCGTGCGCCGCAACAAACCGGCCAGCGTGTGGCGCGTTGCCCGCTCGTCATCTACGATGAGGATGTTAGCCCCCAAAGGAGCCTGACTGGTCGCAGATTCCATGTCCCGCCTCACGCTTGATCTGTCATGCTCCATGATTTATGCCTGTCGGGTGACGACCGGCAGCCACACGGTAAAGGTTGTCCCCTGCCCCACTTGACTCTCGACGGTGATCTCGCCGCCGTGCTGTTTGATCACATCGCTGCTGATGTTCAGTCCCATGCCGGTGCCGCCCTCCTTGGTCGAAAAGAAAGGCTCAAAGATGCGATGGAGGTGTTCGGGAGGAATGCCGCTGCCCGTGTCGGAAAAGGCCACTGCCAGGCGTCCATCGCCGGCCAGCCGGCTGGTGACGCGCAGCACCCCGCCTTCCGCCATGGCATCCGCTGCATTCAGCACCAGGTTCAGGAAAACCTGCACCAGTTCGTCCGGCAGGGCCAGGGTGGGCGGCAGATCGGACGCCAGGTCTTGCTGGAGCGCGATGTGACGGTGTTGGAGATACTTGCCGGTCAGCGTCAGCACTCGCTCCATGACCTGATTGAGTTGCGCAGGTCGCATCTCCTGTCGGGGATGGCGCGTCAAATCAAGCACACGGCGCACGGTGCTGGTGAGTCGTTCGACTTCCTCAACGGCGATCTGGAGGTACTCGTGTTGCTCCTCAGGCTCCAACTGGAAATTGCGCAGCATTTGCAGACAGTTGTAAATGGCCTGGAGGGGGTTATTGACCTCGTGGGCCAACGTGGCGGCCAGGCGGCCTGTGGCGGCCAGTTTCTCGCTCTGGGCGAGTTGGACCCGCGATTGTTCTACCAACTTGCGCAACTCGCGTTCTGCTTGATACGACTGTGCGTTCACGAGGGCAATCGCAGCCGAACGGGCCAAAGCCTCCAGCAATCCGACGTCTCCTTCACTGAAGGCACCCCCTACTTTGTTGATAGCCTCGACGACTCCCCATACGGCTCCCCTGAACCTGAGCGGCACAGCGACGACCGAGCGCGTGGTGAGTCCGGTCTGTTGGTCAACGTCAGAATAGAAGCGTGGATCGTTCTGCGCATCTTGCACCAACACCGGCTGCCTATTTTGCATCACCCAGCCCGCAATGCCCCTGGTGACCGGCATTCGTGTGCCCACCAACTCCTTGGAACTTGCGTCCGCAACGGCCGCAAAGATTAAATCGTCGCTGGCCGGGTCGCGCAACAGCACCGACGCGCCTTCGGTGTTCAGCAAGCTCCTGATCTCACCGATCACCAGCTTCAACACGGACTCAAAATCAAGCGTAGAGACCATGGCCTGGCTGGCTTTGTTGAGAGCAGCCAACTCGTTGGCGCGCCGTTCCAGGCTTTCACTCAGTCTTTTGATTTGTTCTTCTGCCTGCTTGCGCTCGGCGAGGTCACGCCGAACCGCCTCGAACAGACGGGCATTGGAAATAGCCAGCGCGGCTTGATCGGCCAGCCCTTGCAACAGGGCGCGTTCATCCTCGCCGAAAGAGCGCGTCTGGCCGAAGGTAAGAGCGCCCAGTGTGCCCACCAGTCGTCCCTCCCGTATCATGCTGGCAAAGATCAAGGTGCGCGCATCCGCCGAGGCGTGCAGGTTGGCGTCAAGCAGGTTAGGAAGAGCCTGGAGATCGGGGATGACGACGATGGGGCCTTGCTGCTGAACAGCCTGATCATAGAGTGCGCGCGGCAGCGGTAGCAATTGAAAATCGTGCTCCGGCAGTGAACTGAACCCCCGGACAGGGTAAAGCGCATCACACGGGTCATCGTACAAAGCAACGGTGACAACCGGAACGTTCAGCGCGTGCGCGGTCTCTTCACACACGACACTCAGGACCCTCTCCAGGTCCAGTTGGGCGTCGAGACGGGCGGCCACACGGGCCAGCACTTTGCGGGCAGTTTGTCGGCGGATGGGTTCCTCCTCCGCAATTCAAAACGCAATCCAAAACGCAATCCAAAATCGTTACGGCGCGTCTTCCGGCCCGCGATCCAGATGCGCCGTGTAGAACTTGAGCAGCCGGTCGCGGTCAAAAGCGTCCATCTCGTCAATCCAGTCCCAGGCGACGATGCCAAGCTGATGCTCCATCTTGTCGTAGGGCGTGACGACGAGTTTGACTTCCTTCCACCTTGCACTTTGCGGTGCAGAGACATAGAAATCCTGGAGTTGCTTTACCAGATCAGGACAAGCCGTAGGACATTTGTAGAGGATCACGATGCCGCCATGTTCCAGGTTATGCACCCACCGGCCTTCGGACACCGGTTGATCGTAAACGGCCCACTCTGCAGGCGCATCGTAATGCGGGCCGGACGCAGGCGGATAGTGGACATACTGCGGCTGTTGAGTGTCCGGAATGTGGTTGCGACCCTCGTCGGCCACGGGCGTGCCAGGCAGCGTAGCTTCCGATTGCATCGCGCGCGAGATAAGAAAAGCTGCGCCACCAACCAGGATGACCGTGGCCACAATAATACCTGCAATGCGAAGGATGCTTCGCTGTTGCTTGCGGCGGCGCTCCTCCTCGCGCCGTTGACGCTTGATCTCTTTGCGTGTGAGATCCATGATCTCCTCTCTCTTGACGGCTGTTGATCTCGCGCCGCGTGCTACGCAGATTCCCCGACTGCCCCGTGCGTTCTGTTCAAGAGCAAACGCACCAGGTGCGGCAAATCTGACAGAGAAACCGCCGCAGCATCCGCCGGTTCGAGTTCTTCTGCTGCTCCATATCCATACTTTGCCGCAATAGCCCACAGCCCGTTCTGATGAGCGGCCTGGATGTCGTCGCCTCGGTCGCCAATGACGATGACCGGCCGGCTTTCCAGACGTTCCACGAGTTCGCGGACCATGCGCGGCTTGTTATCCGGCACGGAGCGCCAGCACCTCACGACATCGAAAAATGCCCCGAGATTGTGAACTGTCATTACACGCTCGACATAGTCTTGAGGTCCATTTGAGCATAGCGCCATTTGACCGACCAGACCACGCAACGTCGCAAGAACCTCTCGTGCTTGGGGATAAAGCTCTCCTGTTTCCGAAATCAATTCCAGTTCACAACGGTCAATCGAGGCCACCAACTCGGCAGCTTTCTCTTGCGGACACTGGGAATAAAGCCAGGCATGGTACTCGCTGGCCGGCCTGCCGAAATAGGCGCTTATCTTTTCTTTGGCAGGGACAGCGAGACCCTGAGCCAGAAAACTTTGCTGAACGGCGGGAGTCGTTACCGTCTCAGTCCGAAAAAGAGTGCCGTCGAGATCAAAGATGAGCAAGCCACACTTTTCCATATCACCCCCCAAGCTACCCGCCCCCAAACCTGAAACGGCTGATAAGGCTGCTGCACGTCATCGCACTCTTCCAGGTGTTTGATCTTGTTGGCGCCAATGATGGGAGCCGTGACGCCCGCAACACCACGCCCCCGGCGACTATTGCAACGATGATCCTGGCGCGTTGTCCCACGTTCTCCTCCCTACTCACTGCCAGACTCTTTTCCCAGCCTGTCCTTCCTCGCGGCGGCCTCAGTCATCGTTTCGGCCCTTTTCACTGCAGGTCAGCAGCCTTTCAGAAAGCCCCATACGCAAAGCGTAGGGCCTTGTCCCCAAGCTACCTCTCCGACAGGTTGCTAGCAGAATCGAGTTTCCACCGACTGAACAGTTACCTCTGCCCTTGGTAGTAGTATATCATAGCGCGGCCTCCTGCCGCAACCCAGCAGTTTTAACGCAAAGGCGCCAAGACGCAAAGAAAAATAAAAACCTTTGCGGCCTGGCGTCATTGTCTTTGCGTTAAAAAATCTCGCGGCGACCCGTAGAGCGGGAAGGGCGCAATTGTTGCAAGACAATTTTATAGAATGTCGGCGCGCTGGCCCGGGCCAGATTGACTGGCCGGTATTCTTTCTACCAGCGAAACCGGTGCGGCCCCCAAGTCGTCCGGGCCAATCCATCGGCGCCGTAATAGGGCACTGTCGCGCGCCCAGGCGGCGCAGCCTTATCCAGCCTGGCGATTTCATCCGAGGTCAGTTTCACGCTCAAGGCCCCCAGGCAATCCTCCAGTTGTTTCATGGTGCGCGGGCCGACGATGGGACTGGTGATGCCCGGCTGTTGTCCGCACCAAGCCAGCGCGACTTGGACGGGCGGCTGACCTTTGTCCTGTTGAATGACCCCGCCGACACGCCCGAAGACGTCTTGATCCAAGCGAGCTGTCAACGCTACTTCACCGAACGCATCTATCAGGACGCCAAAACCGAACTCGGCTGGGATGACTTTCAGGCGCGCAAGTACCGCGCCTGGGAACACCAGCTGACCTTGACCGCCGCGACGTTGTGGTTCGTCGCCAGTGTCAAACTCACGTGGCGGCAGCAGTATGCGCGTGACCCCGAGTTGCTCCACCAGTTGGAGGTCATCGTCTTGCCTGCCCTCTCGACCGCCAACGTGCGCGAACTGCTGCAAGCGGTCTTGCCCGTACCGCAGCTCACGCCCGAACAGGCGCGTCAGGTGGTGGTGCAACATCTGGTCAATCGCTCGCGCTCAACGCGCAGCCGCCTGAAAGCTCAACGCGAACACAATGACTCATCCTAATCTAACATTGTCAAACTACAATGGAGGCTAGAATGCAAGTCCCAAGCTACTGGAGAACTCAAAAGCAACGTTACGCGCTCGTCGGCGAAGTGTGCGAGCATTGCGGCAACAAGATTTTCCCGCCGCGCGACATCTGTTCCGAATGTGAACAGCCGGCCAAGACGCCGTTCCAATTCAGCGGGCGCGGTGAGGTCTATTCGTTCTCGACGGTCTATCATCCGCCCGAAGGTTTTGACGAGTACGCGCCGTACACCGTGGCGCTGGTCAAGCTGGAAGAAGGACCGATGCTCGCCGCGCAGCTTACCGACGTGGACCGCGACAAGGTCGAGATCGGCATGCCGGTGGAGATGGTCACGCGCAAACTGCGCGAGGATGGCAAGCGCGGGATGATTGTGTACGGCTACAAGTTCAGGCCAAGACTCGTGGCGTGATGAGCGACAGCTCATCGAGTTGCCTTGATAGTGCCGCAGGCGTGGCAGGCCACCTTCGCGACGGGCGAAGGTGGCTTGATTGTTGCCAGTTCGTCGCTCTTTATCGCCGATAGACCCGGATCGCCGCCTCGCCCTCCAATGGACATTGATGTTCGCAGATGCCACAGCCGATGCACAGGTCTGGCAAAACGTAGGGGCGCTGGACAGCCACGGTTTGTCCCCGCCCGCCCGCCATCGTCGCCTCCTCCAGGCGGATGGCTTTTTCCGGCATCGGGCACATTTCCTCGCACACGATGCATGTCACACCTTGCGCCCACGGTAAGCAGCGATTGCGGTTGATCACCGCCACGCCGATGACGGCCTGGCGCTTGGCTGCCAGGTCGAGGAGTGGGATGGCGCCTGATGGACAGACTTGGCCGCAGGCGTTGCAGCCATAGTCGCAATAGCCCAGGCGCGGTACAAGCTGTGGCGTCCACAATCCTTCCAGTCCCACGTCGAGCAACGCGGGCTGCAAGCCGGTGGAAGGGCAAACCTTGATGCACTGGCTGCAACGCACACAGCGCGACACAAAATCTGGCTCGCTGGTGACGCCAGGCGGTCGAAGCAAGAGCGGGGAATGCTGTTTGGCCTGCACACCAGTTCGCAGCACAGCCACGCCCACCGCGCCCGCTGCCAGCGCCGCCAGAATTTGACGGCGGCTGGGATCATACTCATGGATCGGCGCAGGCCGCCAGCGCCAGCGAAATTCCACCGCGCCTTTCGGACACGTTGCCAGGCAATCGAGGCAGACGGTGCAATCGGCGGCGGCGATGTGGTAGTCTTGGTCTTGATCTTGGTCAATGGCATCCATCTGGCAGGCTCGCGCGCAGCGCGCGCAGTGGCTGCACGCCGAACCGATCACGGGCCGGAGGATGGATACTTTGGAAGCCAATCCCAGCAACGCGCCCAGCGGGCAAAGATAGCGACACCAGAATCTAGCCGCGAATACGTTGAGCGCCAAGAGACCGACAAACAATCCGGCGATCAGAGCGTTCTCATAGATCGGCTGCTCGGGCGGCAAGATCGGCCCGCGCAGTAGATTCTCTGCTCCATCCAGGGCCGGTCGCAAAAATGGGATGGGATACAGCACGACTTCTGCCGAGGTGATGACGTGGTTGAACGCGGGCAAGACCACCGTGGCCATGGAGTGTGTGAGCAGCGCGAGCGGATCGAAAACGAGCAGCGTCAAATTTCCGAATAGCGCCGCGGCCAGGATAACGAGGAGCAGGACGTTCTTGATCATTCGCCAGCGTGGCGAAAGATGGACGGCCCGGCGGCGCGCCGGGCGCAGGCTGATCCATTCGATCAGCGTGCCGAGCGGGCAGATCCAGCCGCACCAAACGCGCCCGACGAGCCAAGTCAGTCCCAGCACGATCAATGCCAGGGCGAACCGGGGAATCCATGTCCGCGCTGCCAGCATCGCCGCGAGCGCGGCCAGCGGATCGAACCGGAAAAAGAGATCGGCCAGCGGCAAGGCCGCTCGCGATTGAAGCGCAGCCAAGAGCAGGTAGAGGTAGAATGCCAAGCTTGCGATCTGAACTATCTGTCGAACCCGTCGCCCGTGAGACCAGGTCATTGGAGCACCTCTGCTAAAAGCGTTTGGGCCGCCGCGTCACCTGCTCGGCCAAAGACAGCGCACAACAGGTTGTCGCGCGCCTCCGCCTTTACCAAATCCTTGACTTGGCTGGATTTGAGGGCTGCCAGCCCTGCGGCGGCCTTGTCCGCGCTGGGGTATTGGATCAGCAACAGCCGCGCCGTCGCGCCGCCCAGGTTGTAGCGCGCCATAACGCCTTGCGTGTCGGAGCTCAAGCCGAGGATGTTTTCGCCGCCCAACCAGAGTTCGCTTTGAATGGAAATTTCCTCGTGAAAGAATACGTCCCCCTCTTTCTCGGTCGTCGGCAAGCGATTGACGAGCGCGGGACGCTCGCCGCCGGTCGGCAATGCGGCGGCAATGGCTTGGGCAAAAGCGAGCACATCGGCGTCCGGCAATTCTTGATTGGCGCTCACGTGCGCGCAGTAGCGATTCTGCCAAAAGGACAGCCGCCGGCCAGGCTCGGAATCGCCCTCGTTGCCGATTGCCGTCGGGACGCCGCTTCGCCTGGTGGTGAAGAGTCCGTAGGCGTCGGCGGGCGTCGCCAACTGCCAAAGCTCGACCCGCATCACTACTCCGGTTGCGTTCCGATACTTTTGCGTTGCCACCTGCTCAAAGCCATAAGCAAAAAAGGACTCGGCTTGTCCATCCACCAAGTCGTAGAGGTTTTCGCGGTGATAGACCTGCGCCTCGCCCGTGGGCGTCCAGCCCGCGATGACATTCGCGGCCGGCAAGACGCCTGGCAGCGCGACGGGCGTTGCCACAGGCGATGGGGCATATTGCCCGCTGCACCCCGCCAGCAGCAATATCAAAAGTAAGGTAAACGATCTTGAACTTGACATGAACTTGCCTCCGGCTGACCCGGAAGAACGATCACTGCGGGCAGACTGCTGAACTGGGGCCGGCAAGACTCGCGCGCAATCCAACAGAGCGAAAGCCCCGTCAGCTTTACCCGCTGGTTGGCCGGATACCTTGACGAGTCTCCGGACAATTCTCCAGGCAGGTGCTATTGGGCGCTTTTCTGCGCGTCTTTCAGACGATCATAGATGACGATTCCGATCAGTGTAGGCTTTACCCTCGCCGAGCACCTGATGAACGATCGGCAGCCACGCGCTGATCGGGATCCCCTGCGGGCACTTGGCCTCGCACTCGCGGCACTGGATGCACTGGTCGGCTCGCCCCTTGCGAAACCACTCTCCCTCGAAGCCTTCCTCCATCCAAGCGTACCAGAAACGCGCCCGCTCGGGGTTTTCCTTCTCGTACATCACACCGTCGTTGTAGAGCTTGAAGTTGTATGGGATGTCCACGCCATTCGGGCAGGGCATGCAGTACCGGCATCCCGTGCACGGGATGGGGCACAGCTCTTTGTACGCCTCGCGCACCCGCTCCACCAGCGCCAACTCTTCTCCGGTCAGCGTACCGATTCCAGATGCCGCGGCGCTGGCGACGTTCTCCTCCACCTGTTGCAGCGTGCTCATCCCGCTCAGCACTACCGACACCTCCGGCTGGTTCCACAACCACTGCAGCGCCCACTCGGCCGGCGTACGTTTCTGGGGGGCAGTATCCCAGAGCGCCTGGATCGGCTGCGGCGGGTTGGCAAGCTGGCCACCCAGCAGCGGCTCCATGATCGCCACCGCCAGTCCTTTGGATGCGGCATACTGTAACCCCTGGGCGCCGGCCTGGTAATCGCCGTTCACGAAATTGTATTGGATCTGGCATATGGCCCAATCGTCGTAGGCGTCCACGATCTCTTTGAAAACCGGGTAATCGTCGTGGAACGAAAAGCCCAGGCGTCCGACGCGCCCATCGGCGATGGCCCCCTCGGCCCACTCGAGCACGCCCAGATCGCGCACCTTGGGCCACCAGGTCTGGTTGATGCCGTGCAGGAGGTAGAGGTCCAGGCGATCGGTCTGCAACTTGGCGAGCTGCTCGTTCAGGAGGCGGTCGAAATCCGCGCGCTCCTGGACGTGCAAAGGGAACAGCTTGGTGACCAGCTTGACCTTTTCGCGGTAGCCGCCCTGGAGCGCCCGGCCGAGGAAGCGCTCGCTGTTGCCGCCGTGATAGTGGATCGCGGTGAACGCCATCGAACCGTATCCCGGCGGCGACGGCGGTGCTGGGCCTGTGCGACGATGGCGCACCTTTATTGCTCCGCTTGCCCTCGCCCGACGTGGCGCACGTTTTGATTTCCGGCACGACCGGCTCCGGCAAGACGGCGCTTTGCCAAACCGTCATCTTGAGCTTGGCGATGATGCATCGGCGTAGTCAACTGCAATTTGTGTTGGTGGACCCCAAGCGACGTGCGTTCGCGCCTTTCGCCCCGTTGCCGCATTTGCTCCGGCCCATCATCGGCGATGCGGCTGAGGCGATTGTTGCGCTGCATGAACTTGTCAGAGTGATGGAGGCGCGAGGAGCAGGAAGCAGCCCCGGTGCGACACCCCGTATCGTCGTGGTGTTGGATGAGTTGGCGGACCTGATGCAGGTGGGAGGCCGCGCATTGGCCGAGCCTTTGACGCGATTGGCGCAGCGCGGGCGCGAAGCGGGGATTCATATCATCGCCTGCACGCAAAAGCCGTCGTCCCAGGTAGTGGGGACGCTGATGCGCGCCAATTTCCCGGTGCGGCTGGTGGGCAAAGTTGTGTCGCCGGAAGATGCGCGGGTGGCCGCAGGCTGCGGCGGGACGGGGGCGGAAAAACTCGCCGGGCGCGGCGACTTTGTTGCGGTGGCCGCCGGGCAAGTGTTGCGCTTTCAGGCAGCCTATGTGAGTCCGGCGGAAGTCGAGCAGGTCGTGGCGCAATTCGGCAGCGATCCCCGGCGATGGGACATCACGCGACGCGGAGAGCGGCCCAGTTTGCTGCATCAAGCGGTCTCGCTAGTGGCAGGCGCCGGTTGACTCAGCTTTGGAACTTATTTCGGACTGTGCTGAGTGATCTATCGAAATTCACAATCAAGAGGTGAGGTGTGAATCGGGCGGGTGTAGTGCTCGGTTTGGGTGTGGTGGCCTTTGGGGTGACGCTGGCGGTTTATATCGGGACGCATTTGTCCGACGAGGCCATGTCGGTGTTGACCGGCGCGGTGTGTGGCGTGGGCATCATGTTGCCGGCGGCGATCCTGGCTGGCTTGTCGCTATTGCGCCGCCGCGAGCGAGAGGACACGACGATGCGCGCAGCGCCACATCCGCAAGCCCTGTATCC
The DNA here is from genome assembly GCA_041300525.1 of Anaerolineae bacterium. Lineage (GTDB taxonomy): Bacteria > Chloroflexota > Anaerolineae > Fen-1058 > Fen-1058 > JBGLNJ01. The sequence goes on from JBGLNJ010000001.1 coordinate 859,861, forward strand.
GCCCATCATTGTCGTCGCGCCGCCGGCTGTGAATTCTCCTCAGCCTTTCCCGCCTTTTTCTCCACTGCCGCCGGTCGCAAGCCCGCGCCAGTTCACCGTCATCGGCGATGATTCGCTGGATGCCCACGAACAATAGCGGACTGGCATCCGCAAAGAATGTGATATCACAGAACTGTCGGTCGTAGGACAAGATGGCATCTTGTCCTACATTCCACGCCGACGTTTTTGCGGTGTGCTCATCCCCAAACGGCGTTTGACAAAAGCTATCCTCACAGGTATACTCTTGCGTGCGTTGGCTGGGCGAAATGGGTGTGGTATAATAGCCACGCGCCGACGTAGCTCAGCCGGCAGAGCAAGCGCCTTGTAAGCGCAAGGTCGCGGGTTCAAGTCCCGCCGTCGGCTTGCAGCACATTTACAACCTGGGCAGTTACCCAAGTGGACAAAGGGGGCTGACTGTAAAGAGTCAAGTTCGCCGCAATGGATGTGGTATGGACAGCAAGCACAAAGGCAACTTGGCTATCGCCAGTGCCATCAAACACTTTGTATCTTCAGGATACACGGTAAGCGTACCGCTGGCAGACACGGCCAAATATGACTTGGTGGTTGAACGAAACGGCACATTCCAGGCAATTCAATGCAAGTACGCCGGATATGAGGGAAATCCCGGCATCTTTTCTGTACCCCTCTACGTATCTGGCGGAAACAGAAGTGCTGGGAATCGCAGGATAAAGTATCAACGGGGAGATTTTGATCTTCTCTTTGTCCTGTGTGCGAATGGCCGAATGTATGTTATCCCTTTCCAGGAGATAGCAAACCAAACCACCGTCAATGTTGGCCGAGGAAGCAAGTGGTCGAAATGGGAAGAGTTTTTTCTCCCAGGGACTGGCGATGATTGCAGCCCTACAGAGGAATCTGTAGGTGAACACTCCTCAAATTCGGCGAAACCTTCGGGAGATGGCAACGCCGAGCCAAGCCCTACGGGGAAGGTGTAGAGACTTGACGGGGAGCATCCAGACCGGATGAAGACAAAGTCCAGCCCGCAAACAGCGCAAGCTGGCAGCGAAAGCTGTAGCGAGATGAAATCAGCTGGCGAAGCCTTCGGTGGTTCGAATCCGCCACTGCCCACCAACGAAAATGATCCCGTCATCCGGGATCATTTTCGTTTAACCTGGCCGCAGTCTCCTTGCCACGCCTTTGTCGGTTGTCAACTCGACAATCTATCCGAATGGGACGAATTCGTCGTCGCACACCGTTGACAAAGCGAGCGAGGCAAGTTATGATTGCTCACGATGAAGCAGAGTTTGGTCTCCCGCTCGAAATTGACGTTGACGTTGATGGCGATGGTGCTCGGCCTGGCATTGGCCTGGCAGCTCAAAGGCCCGCGCGCCACGCCGCCAGTCGGCTATGCGCCGGGCGACCCGCGAGATCGCGCCGTCAACGCGATCAAGCAATTGGAAGATGAGCAGGCCGCGCTCAAAGCCAGCATTGCCCGTTTGCGGGCCGAGCTGGCCGCCTCGCAATCTCAGATGGCCGCCGACACGGATCGTTTGCGGCGATTCGCCGCCGACCTCGACGCGCAGCGTGCCGCCGCCGGGCTGACAGCCGTGCGCGGACCCGGCGTTGCTGTGACGCTAGACGACAGCAGCGCGCGGAGTGTCCCTGCCTCCTCCGACCCGAACGCCTTTATCGTTCACGAGTACGACGTGCGTGACGTGATCAATGTTCTGTGGCTGGCCGGCGCGGAAGCGGTCTCCGTCAACGACGAACGGATCGTCGGCAACACCTCGGTGTATTGTGTGGGCAGCACTGTGATGGTCAACACCACACGGCTTTCGCCGCCCTATGTCATCCGAGCCATCGGCGAGCCAATCACTCTGGCCGAAACGCTGCGCAACCCGGCTTACCTGATCATGCTCCGCCAAAAGATTGAACGCTTCGGCATAAAGTTGCAGGTGGCGCAGGTTCCCAAGTTGACGCTGCCGGCGTATACCGGCGGATTTTCGGTACGGCATTGCAATCTTCCATGAACACACGGGCATCTCGATTTTCAATCGCACTGGTGGCTTTTTTCCTGGGCGTGCTGTTGATGGCGCAATTCACCACGCAGCAACGCATGGACGTGAAACGCGCGTCGGCGTCCAGCGCGGACGGGGCGCTGCTCATCAGCAACCTGGTGGAAGGAAATGCGCGATTGCGGCAAGAGGTTGCCGAACTGGAAGCGCAGTGGACCGCTTCACGCAGCGCGACGAATCAGGCGCGCCTGCAAGCGATGACAGACGAGCTAAACCGCTTCGAGATATTCAACGGTGAAATACAAGTGATCGGGCCGGGCGTTCAGGTGACGCTTGCCGGTCCGGCGAGTGTGCTGGACTTGCAGGACCTGCTCAATGAGCTGCGCAACGCGGGAGCCGAGTCACTGGCGCTTAACGGGCGGCGCATGATCGCGTCGTCCAGCATCGTGCCGTTCGCCGATGGCAGCCTCGCCGTGGACAATGTCACTATACATCGCCCGTATGTTTTTGCGGCGATCGGCGATCCGGACACACTGGAAACGGCGCTGTTGCGACCGGGCGGCCTTTTGACGATTTTTACCAACAGCCGCGAGGGACTGACCGTGCACGTGCAGCGGCAGGACCGTCTCACCCTGCCCGCTCATGCGCCGTCCCAAGCGTTCCAGTATGCCATGCCGGTGAAATAAAAAAAGACCTCCGAGGCTGTGCGAAAATTCGGTTCGCAGAAACCTCGGAGGTCTTTTGATGGCCTCAGTGCGACCCGCACGAGGAGCACGAACCTCCGCCGCACGAAGCGCAGCCTCCGCCGCCTCCTGCGCCAGCAACCGCCTTGCCCCCACTGTGCGCCGCGAATACACTGGGCACCCGCCGGGTGTGTTTCCCTTCGCACTGCTTGCACGCGATGGGCGCATCGGCCTTGCTCATCGGACGCAGAGCCTCGAACTGTTTCCTGCAATCCTTGCAGTAATACTCATAAACTGGCATCGTCTCACTCCCAGGTTGAGATCCAACGGTATTCTACCCTTGTTTTCACCGCGCGTCAACGCGCTTTGACCTTTGGGATTTTAGATCAGGCCGATCTCTTTGCCCACTTTTTCAAAGATAGCCAACACGCGATCCAGTTGCTCATCGGTGTGAGTCGCCATGTAACTGGTGCGCAGCAACGATTTGTTGGGCGGCACGGCGGGTGGGAGAACGGTATTCGTATAAACGCCCGCCTGGAACAGCGCATTCCAGGCAAAGACGGTCTTCATGTCGTCGCCGATCATGATCGGGATGACGGGCGTCGTGCTCGCGCCGATATCAAAGCCCAGCGCCTTGAACCCGGCGCGCATTTTTTCCGCGTTGTGCCACAACTTTTGGATGCGCTCCGGCTCATTCTCCATAATATCCAGCGCGGCCAGCACGGCGGCGACATTGGCCGCCGGCATCGAGGCGCTAAACATGAAACTGCGCGCATGATGCTGGACATAGTGCATCACGTCGTCGTCGCCGGCGATAAAGCCGCCCAGCGACGCGAACGACTTGCTGAACGTGCCCATGATGAGGTCCACCTGGTCGGTCAGGCCAAAATGGTTCGCCGTGCCGCGTCCGCAGTCGCCCAGCACGCCGACCGCGTGCGCATCGTCTACCATCAGCCGCGCGCCGTATTTCTTGCACAGCGCCGCGATCTCGGGCAGCGGCGCAATGTCGCCGCCCATGGAAAATATGCCGTCTACGACGACGAGCTTGCCCGCGCTATCCGGGCATGCTTTCAACACTCTTTCCAGCGAGGTCATGTTGTTGTGAATGAAGCGCTTCACCTCGCCCTCGGCCAATCGGCAGCCATCCACGATGCTGGCGTGGTCTTCTTTGTCAATGATGACCACATCATCTTTGCACACCAGCGCGCTGATCGTGCCGAGGTTGGTTTGGAAGCCGGTGGAAAATACCAGGGCCGCTTCCTTGCCGACGAATTTGGCGAGCCGCTGCTCGGCTTCGACGTGCAACTCGAGCGTGCCGTTGAGGAAACGGCTGCCCGTGCAACTCGTGCCGTACTTTTGGGTCGCGTCAATCGCCGCCTGGCGCACGCGCATGTCCGTGGTCAGCCCCAGATAATTGTTGGAGCCGATCATGATGACCTTGCGCCCCCGGATGACGACTTCGGTGCCCTCGCTGTTGTCGTCGAGTACCGTAAAGTAAGGATAATAACCGGCCGCTATGGCTTCCCTGGCGATGGTGAAATTGCGGCATTTGTCGAACAAGTCCATGACTTTGCCCCCCTTGATGAAGATTGCGTCAATCCAGTGACGTTTGAGATTGGGTATTGGGAATTTGGCGTCCATTGTAACGGGGCTTGGGGGATTGGTCAAGTGAGGCGAGTGCGCTACAGAATGTGCGGTGACTATCGTTCGGACGTTCATCTTTTACCTCCAGGTCAGCCTATCAGCTTCAACAAATAGACACTGCCTGGCATGGGAACGTTCCGCGAGAAAAAAACTCCCAGACACGTGATGTGTCTGGGGAGTTGAGAGATGAGTGGATGTTCCCTGGCTTGGATGCAAGTTGGCGGTAGCCTTGTGGGCACATTCCTGGTTGGCACTATAACCCCACTGCTTCAGGCGGTGAGAGCAAATCCAACAAGCGCAACACGACTTGATCTTGCGGGATATTGCTGGCACGGTAGAATTTCACGTTGGCATAGTAGACCGAGTTTCCCGCACGCACGTAAAAGTTCTTACCTGCTTTCAGTTTGGCTCGCGCTTCCTCGAAGCCGGTCACAAACTTTTCGGGCGAGTCGTGCTGACCAAAGACATAAACGGATTTCATCAGGTCGCGGACGAGCGCCATGTTTTACTCCTCTTCATCTTCCACGTCGTCTTCATAGCCAATCGTGCCGCCCATTTCGCGCAGGCTGTCTTTGATGTCTTGCACCTCGTCGTCGCTCAAGTTCCAAATCCTGGCGGCGAGCGTGTCAATTTCTTCTTCGGCCTCGCGTACCTGCTCGTCTTTGCCTTTGGCGGCGGCGCGATGCGCGGCTTTGGACGCGGCGGCGAGCGCCTTGTGCGTTTCGTTCTTGGAATCGAACTTGGGCAGGGCGATGCGCGTGATGACGTGCGGGTCGGGATGCAAGACAATATAGGCCGTGGCCGCCAATTGCGCCGGCGTCGAGTTGAGCAGCGCACAGAGATAGTGCGCTTCGGTTTCCGTTTTGGAGGGAATAAAGACGGCTGTGTGGTCCGGCACAGCTATCTTTTCATCAAGGTGTTCGCCTTCGGCACTACCCACGACTGCTGCTTTGAGTGTATGAGCAATCTCTGACCACACGACTTTGAATGGCGCAAACGTGTATTCGCCAATATTGTACATTGTCCAGAATTCTGCGGTCTCTTTATCGCCAAAGAATTTCTTGAATGCGGCTCGCTCCAGCAGTTCCTTCTTGAACTGTGCAAGCCATTGATACGTGAGCGGCGCGCGGTCGCGCAACCATTCTTCTTTGTACCCGCTGCGCGTGACCGGGTCTTGGGTCATCAGAATGTGCAGGTGCGGGGTCGCGTTCCACCGGGCAATATCACGTCCGCGCAACAGCGGGTAAAGCAATTCCTTTTCCATCTTGTAGCCGGTGTAGGCTTTGACCTTGCGCTTGTTTCCCTTCAAGTGATTGCTGACCAGGACGTGCTTCTTGCCTATTGCCTCATCAATCGAAAGCCAATACACACCGTTCGCCCCACCAGTGTTTGAACCCTCGTATGCTTGATACGCTGGCTTGAAGACATTGCCCGTGAAATTCCGCAGCGCGCGAATCGCCTTGCGCCCAGCAGTGAGCCAGCGGTCGGTCTGGAAACCGTTCTGCACTTTGTTCACCGGCTCGGCGACCAGCTTGAAGCGTCTGGTCTTTTTCTTGACCCGGTCGAGCGTGTCGGTGGTGTACACCGGCTCATTCGCGCGCCACAGGATGTAATCCACCGGGTATTTGACTTGCGCGCCTTTCTTGACGACGAACACGGCGGTGCGGTTAGTCGCGCCCTCGAACGGCTGAAAGCCGCTCATATCGTGGACGCGCTGGGGCGCAAAGAACGTCACCGTCTGCGGGATGACAAACTTGCGAAAGCCTTCGCCGGCTTCGGTCTTGAACACGGATTGCGTGATGATAAAGGCGAGATGCCCGCCTTCCTTGAGCAGTTTGTCAACGGCGACGAACGTCACGAGCATGGAGAGGTCTTTTTTGCCCGCGCCGTGCCGGACAGAGGTTCCCTTTGCGCCCGTGCCCGCCAGCTTGAAGAGGCCGTATTCTTTCCACAAGGGTTGTTGCGCATCGCGGTAGTCGTCGGGCAGGCTTTCCCAATTCACCCAGGGCGGGTTGCCGACAATGACATCAAACAGGCCGTGCGTTTTGACTTCGAGGATCGGCGCAAAGCGGTTGATGAGAAAGCGGCCCCACAGCCCATCGAGTCCGGCTTTTTCCAAATCCCGCATGTCGTCGTATAGCTTGGCCAGCAACGTTTGGCCCTGCCCGATTTCAGAGGTAGGCAGATCACGCGTACCCAGTTGTTGTTGATACAACTCGCTCAAGTTGAGTTGCGTGTCGGCTTGTGCGCGAAAGCGGTTGCTATTCCAGCCTCGGCTCAAGCCTTCGCGGATCAGGTTGGCTAACTCTTCCAGCTTGCCGCTATCCACGATGGGCGCCGGGATGAGCAAGAGTTGATCTTGCAGTGAGGCTTTGGCGCGCAATTCCTTGAGCGCTTCCAGGTCAACTTTGTACACGCCGCCCATTTGCTCAAAGCCGCCCTGGCTAGGTGCGGCGGGGATCATGATGCTGTCGGTGAGGTAGACGGGAATGGTGATGGGGTCTTGCAGCGCGAGCAGACCTTCGCTTCCGCGAATGAGATCGCCTAACGCGATGATGTAATTGGCGCGGGCCGTGAGCACCGCCAGCGGGTTGAGGTCAAAGCCGACGATGTTGTGAATGATGAGCCTGCGGGCCTCGTCGGGATGCATGTGATGGTCGGCCACCCATTTGCGGGCACGCTTGATGGCTTCCACCAGGAATGTGCCGGAGCCACAAGTCGGATCAAGCAATCGAAGGTGCGGGTCGCCATCGTAGCCAGAAAAGGCACTGACCTCTTCCAGCGTGAATTCGGCGAGCCAGTCGGCGGTGTAATACTCGCCCAGAGCATGACGCACCTTTTGCGGTACAAGACGCTGGTACACGTCTTTGAGCAAGTCGTGCGTTTCTTCGGGGCGGAGATCGAACGTGGCGACCTCGTACTCGGAAAGTTTGCTGATGACAGCGCGGACAGCCTGGCCCAACGGCTCGTCCCACACGGCAGGCTCAACGTACCAATCGAACAACTCGCCTTCCAAAAAGTTGTGAATCTGGAACTGGGCAAAGCTGCCACCTTCACGCTCCATGTCGTAGAGATGCTCGCGCAAGGTGTCCGGCTCAAAGCCGGAGAGCGCCTCAAGCGTGGTGGTGACGGTCGAACAACAATAGTTCACCAACTGCTCGGCAGTGAGCATTTTGACCAGCAGGCCGTAATAGGTGGACAGCGCGAAAAAAAATGCCGCTACGTCAAATGTGTTGGCGGGGCCTGGAATGCCGTACAGCTTTTGCATGTCGCCAAATTTACTGCGCGCTTCTTTGTCCGTAAACGACACAACTTCTCCAAAGAGCTTGCGCCACTCTGCGTAACGGGCGCGCACGGCAGCGCCAGACTTGCCGGTTTGCCCCAATGCCCACATCACTTTAACGTAAAAGTGCTGAATCATGTCTTGCGCGAGCGGGTTGACCGTTTGAGCGCGCCCTTGCTCCACCAGCGCAAAATCGGCAGCCAGACTCGCTGCGTTGAGTGCGCGTTTGTGCGATGAGCGCATGAGCACGAGCAGACGGTGAACGGAGTAAAACTCTTCTTCGGAAATCGGCGCGGCTTCGGAAACATCAAACCTATCAAGCGGCGCGAGGTAGCGCAGAAAAAAGATGTGCAGGCCATCCAGTCCCACGCCCTCATAATCTGCCAAATGTGCAAACCAGTTCTTGCCATGCTCATCACGAGCGCGGCCAATGATGTAACGCGCAAGTTCGGTGATGGCTTCTTTATTTCCGGGCGTGAGATGATCGGGCAGGTCGGGAGCATCTATCGCGTCCGACGTGACGTTGGGCACGGCGAACTTGCTTTCTCGCGTGTGCGTGAACTTGCCTGGCGCTTTGAGTTCCAAAAAGACGTTGCTGAAAACCAAGTCGGCTTTGCCCGTTCCACCCGTGCGCCCCGCGCCGATGACCTTGACCTGTGAGGACAGGTCAATCTCCACACCAAGCCGTTTGGCTGCGTCTTGTAATACCGGGCGCATATTGTCTTCAAAGTTGGCTTCCAGGGAAGCACCCTTACGCGCCGCGCGCATAGCTTTGTTCGCAGCGTCGCGGATTTGCATCGCCAGGTCTTGCGCGTTAGCTTTGTGAATCAACAATGGGGAAGTTGGCATTTTGGGCTGGGCTTTTGGGCTCATGGCTGCCTCGTGTGTCTTTTCTTCGTGCCAAGATTGTATGTCACGCGGGGGGAAATGTCAAAAGGCGCGATTGGACAGCCTGCCGCGTACAGTGTAAAATCGTCATGGGTCATTCACGTTCAAGCGCGGAAGGAGCATTGTGAAAAAACTTGTTTCCATCATCATCCTGCTTGCCTTCGTCGCCAGCGCGTGCGCGCCAGCCACCCCCACCGCCACGCCGACGCCCATCTCAATCCCAGTCACCGTTCAGGTGCCGGTGCAGCAAACCGTCCAGGTGCCGGTGCTCATCACTCCCACGCCGGCGCTGCCACCCCAAGTCCTGCGCTGGTCGGTGGAAGGCGTCAGCGATCTAGCCACGCTCGACCCGCCTCGAATCACGGACTCGCAAGGCGTGTTCGTCGCCGGGCTGCTGTTTGGCGGGCTGGTCAAGCTCGACGCGGAACTCAAGGTCGTGCCGGACGCGGCCACGTGGACCGTTTCGGAAGACGGCCTACAGTACATCTTCAAGCTGCGCAACGGGCTGCGGTTCTCTGACGGCACGCCGGTCACGTCCGACGACGTGGCATTTTCGTTGACGCGCGCGCTCGATCCGGCAACCGGCTCGACGACCGGGCCGTTCTACCTTTCCAACATTGTCGGCGCGGACGATCTGGCCGCGGGCAAGGCCAAGGACCTGGCTGGCGTCAAGGCGGTTGACCCGCAGACAATTTTGGTCACCGTCAAGCAGCCATCGGCGTTCTTTCTCAGCCAGTTGAGCTTTGCGTGCGGCTTTATCGTCTCCAAGAAACAAGTGCAGGCCAACCCGGCCAATTGGATGGAGAAACCTGCCGGCGCCGGCCCATTCCTGTTGAGGGAATGGATGCACGACCAGGGGCTTGTACTCGTGCCGAATCCGAATTATTACGGTGGGCCACTCCAGGTGACGGAACTCCATTTGCCGTTCCTGCAAGACAGCGAAATGGCTTTTGGGTTGTATCGCGCAGGCAGCCTGGACGTGATGGGCAGTCAGCAAAACGGCGTGCCCTCCCCGCACATCGCGGAGGTGCGCGACCTGCCGGATTTGCGTGTTGCTTCCGGCTCTGTCGTGCGCTACGTGGGGTTCAACAACACGCTCAAGCCGTTCAACGACGTTCGCGTGCGCCAGGCATTTGCCCGTTCCGTGGATAAGCAAACCCTGGCCGATAGAATTCTGGGCAAGACGGTCCGAACGACCAACCGCATTCTGCCTCCCGGCATCCCCGGCAGCGAGTTTCCCATCCAGGGGCTATCGTTCAACCCCGATGCGGCCAAAAAGCTGCTCGTTGATGCGGGCTATCCTGGCGGGCGCGGATTGGGAGCGCTCATGCTCACGTACGGCAAAGAGGGTGATAACGAGCGCGTCGTTGCTTTTCTGCAAGCGCAGTGGAAAGAGAACCTCGGCGTCAACATTGCATTGCAACCGCTGGAATTGACCGCGTTCAGCGAGCGGCTCTCGGTTGCTCCATCTCCTTGTCCGGCAGCTATAAAGCCTCGCTCGATTGCAGACCACACCACGGCCTGGTCGGCGGTGAGCGACAGCGCTTCCGTGGGCACGTAATCGCGGTCGGCCAATGGGTCGCGCAGCAATTCACCCTCGGTCAGCTCGACCAGGCCGAGTTGTTCGAGCACTTTTAAATCGGGCAGCGAGCAGCCGGTTTCAGCATAGACCCAACTGACCCACACCGGCTCGGTTTGTTGGCGGAGATAGTCGAGCGCAGCCGTGCGGCGAGCGGCGACGGCTTCTTGTTTGCTCAATGGCGGTGTGGGCGATGCAGGCCCTGCGAGCGTGGCGCGGACGAACTGGACGCGGCGTGGTCGGACGCTGGGTGGAGGCAGGACTTGCGTCGCCGTGACGATGCCGCGCCGCACCAGCGAATCGAGCGCATTGCGCCAAGTCTTGTGCCCAAAGGCATGTTGGACTTGCCCGCGGCTCAATTCGCCGCGCTGCCGCAAGAGCGCGATGAGATCGGCCTGCAAATTGTTGACCGTGGGCAGTGGCGCGTCCGTGGCGGCGAGGGCATAGACGGTGTCGGAGTGGACGGTGATGCCGGGTGGCAGAAACAGGCGCAGACATTCGGAAAGCGGCGCCAGGTATTCGTGCGCCATCCAACGCGCCAACTCGATCCGCGCCGCATCCACAACCGGCTGCGGGTCGAGGAGCGATTCGATGGGCTTGATGTCGGGGATGCGTGAGGTCGGGGAAAGCGCGACGACGATGCCGGACAGCTTGCGCGCGCGGAAGGGAACCGTCACCAGGCTGCCGGGTGCAACATGCTCTGCCAATGTTTCGGGGACGGCGTAAGTAAACGTCGGCGCGACATTCGGCGCGCGGGTGATGGGGGCAAGGACAGCGACCTCAGCGAAAGTCATAGATCGTCCAGGGTCTTTTTAACGCAAAGTCGCAAAGGCGCGGAGACGCAAAGAAAGGAAATCTTTGCGACCTGGCGTCCTTGCGTCTTTGCGTTGAATCTGCGCTTGAAGGATTAGACGCCGGTCACGGCAAGCCGATGGCAGCTTTCACTTCCGCCAGCACCGGCCCCGCGATGGCCTGCGCGCGGCGAGCGCCTTCGGCCAGCACATCCCAGACCAGGTTCGGCTGGGCGGACAACTCGACGCGCCTGGCCCGGAATGGAGCCAGGTGCGCGTTGAGGTTCTTGGCGAACAGCTTTTTGCAATCCACGCAACCGATGGCGGCGCTGCGGCAGTCCACCTCGATCTGCGCCACCTGCTCCGGCGAAAAGAACTGGTGCAGCGCAAAGACGTTGCAAACTTCCGGGTGGCCGGGGTCGTTGCGGCGTTGTCGCGCCGGGTCGGTCACCATCGTCATCACGCGCGCCTGCGTTTCCTCCGGCGTGGCCGCCAGCTCGATGTGGTTGTTGAGCGACTTTGACATTTTGTTCGCGCCGTCGGTGCCCATCACGCGGCGGAACGCGGTATGGACGGCTTGCGGCTCGACGAGCACGGGGCCAAAATGATAGTTGAACGAGCGCACCAGCTCGCGCGTGAATTCGATGTGCGGGGCCTGGTCTTCGCCCACCGGCACGTGGGTGGCCTTGTAGAGCGTAATGTCCGCTGCCATCAGCACCGGGTAGCCCAGCAAACCATAGTTCACGTTATCCGGCTGCTGGCGAATTTTCTCCTTGAACGTGGGCAGGTCTTCCAGCTTGCCGAACGGCGTGACCATTGAAAGCGCCAGGTGCAATTGGGTCACTTCCGGCACGTGGCTCTGGACAAAGAGGATCGTCCCACGCGCGGGGTCCATCCCGGCGGCCAGCCAATCCAGCACCATCTCGGCGGTCCATTCGCGCAGGTGCTCGGTGTCGCGCAGCGTCGTGAGCGCGTGCCAGTCCACCACGCAATAGACGCATTCGTAATCATCTTGCAGCGCGACATAGTTTTGAATCGCGCCGAGATAGTTGCCCAGGTGTTGCCGCCCCGTGGGGCGCGCGCCGGAAAAGACTCGACCTTTCATGTTCGCTCCTCGAAAAATGCTGATGGCGCAAGTGTACCACGAGAAACGCGAAACGTAAAACGCGCGCAAGTGCGCGCCACCATTTGCATGATGCCGCACTTGAGAAAATCAAAGGGCGCATGAAATGAGCAATCGGGGTATACTTGGAATCGCGCCATTCCGTTTCAGAAGGGAGAGTGAGGTTGGCATGTCGCTTTCGGATGAAACCCGGCAGGAATCAAATGTGACGCCCATCCCGGTCGCCATTGGAACTCACGTGGAGGTTGAATTGATTGACGAGTCGGGCGCGGGCGAGCTTCTGACGGTTGACATTGTGCCCGATAGTCAGGCGGACTTTTCCTCTGGGTTTCTTGGCGCGGGCACTCTTCTGGCCCGAGCGATTCTGGGACAGCTTCCGGGGAGCGTTGTGCCCTACAGGGTTGGAGAACTGCTGCAAGTGCGAATTCTGAAGGTGGCCCCCCATGCAAGCGCTCCACCGGCCGATATGGAAGCTAAACGGCAAGCCGTCATTCAAAAAGCGATTGCCCAATCGGAGCTTGTCAGTGATATGGCTTTTGCCCTGGCCGTCGGCTCAAAATGGGGTGACTATGACCCAAAGGAAACGACGTCGGATCTGGACTGACGCTTGTAGGAGACAGGACGAATTTCGATCAACAGGTCGGCAGGCGCCGCTCCCACAGATTGGCCCGAAGCGGTATAATTAGAAGGACAACGCCGCGTTGTCGGGTTAAAAGTGCCGAAACTTTTTGGTCGTGCCCAAATCAAAATGTCCTGGAGGAACCGTGAGACGAAATCGCGGGATCATTAGCTTGATCTTGGCTGCGCTGGCCGCGCCACTGCCAATTGCCGCTGCCCACGCTCAATCCCTGGCCGCGCAGACCCAATCCAGTGGCATGGAATTGGCGATGGCAGTCATGCTCGGGCAGCTTTTGGCGCTGGTCTATACCGGCGTGATGTTTGTGCGCGCGTGGCGCAGCAATGTGCCCGTTGGCGTGCCGTCATTGCCGGCCTGGCTGGACGTGCTGACTCCGGCGTTGACCATCATCGGCCTGGGCGTGGCCGGCTACTTGACCTACGTGGAGACGCAGGCGGTGCCGGCGGTGTGCGGGCCGGTGGGCGATTGCAATGCCGTGCAGACCAGCTCTTACGCCTTGCTGTTCGGCGTGCTGCCGGTGGGATTGCTGGGTGCGGCGGGTTACGTGGCGATCCTCGTGGCCTGGCTTTGGGGACGCTTTCGTTCAGATCGCCTGGCCGATTACGCGCCTCTGGCGATCCTGGCGATGACGGTGTTTGGCGTGGTGTTTTCGGTCTATCTGACTTGGCTGGAGTTGTTCGTCATCCACGCGGTGTGTATGTGGTGCCTGACTTCGGCCGTCATCATGGCGCTGCTGATGTTGCTATCCACGCCGCCCGCGCTTGCGTCGTTTGCGCCTGAGCCGGATGCCAGCTAATCTCACCTTCGCAAAGGCGAGAGTTTCGCGCCAGCTTGGGGAGTGAAAGGCCGTCGGGCAGGAGATTTGCTCATTTGACGTGCAAGTTGAAGTGTGATATTCTCTAGGTGCTTTGCCCCCACTGTGCTTTTGTCCATTGCGATGCAAGGAGGCAATTAATGAACCGACGATTTGTGGGCGCTGTATCACTCCTGGCCGTGTCAGCCGTTCTCGTATTTGTGGCTGGCTGCACCCGGCCCATGTCCACCGGGCCGATTCCGACACCGCAATCGGCGCAATCCGTTACCGAGTCGCCGACGCCTGAAGCCATGAGTACGGTGCTCGCTACTCTTGCTCCAGGAGCTACGGCAACGAGTGGTGCGACCAGCCCGGAGCCGACTCTGCCGCCGGTGGTAGAGCCTACCTCTACGCCGATACCTGTCGCCACTGCCGCGCCGGTACCGGCTGCTACGGTGGCGCCGAGTGGCAGCGGGACGAGCCACACCGTCAAGTCGGGCGAGTGGCTGTATAGCATCGCGCGGCGGTATGGCGTGAGCCCGTACACGTTGGCCCAGGTGAACGGCATCGGCGCGCCGTAGACCATCTACCCGGGGCGAGTCTTGGTGATCCCCTCTGGCGGAACTGTGCCCGTGCCAGGACCTGGCGGGACCTATACTGTCCAGCGGGGCGACACGATCTATTCGATTGCGCGCAAGTTGGGCAAGACGCCGTCGGCGATTATCAATGCCAACAACCTGGCCAACGCCAATTTTATCTTCCCTGGGCAGGTGCTCAGGATTCCCTAGCCATTTCTAACCGTTCTATCGAAGGCTATCAGGCACTCTCGCTGGTAGCCTTTTCACATTTGGACAACCTGCCCAAGTTCGGCAAGTGGATGGTTGAATCGTGGAAGCCGAGATCGCACTCGCAAGCCGCCGCATCTATAGCGGCAAAATCCTCAACCTGCGCGTAGACCGCGTGGCGCTCCCCGGCGGGGGCGAGGCTGTGCGCGAGGTCGTCGAGTTTCACGGCGGCGTAGGACTCGTCGCGTTGGATGATGTGGGGCGCGTGCTGCTCATCCGCCAGTACCGCTATGCTATTGGCGGCGATTTGCTGGAACTGCCGGCGGGCAAACTGGAGCCGGACGAGCCGCCCGAGGCGTGCGCCGCACGCGAGCTGCAAGAGGAAACCGGCTACCGCGCTGCCCACATCGAGCCACTGTGCCACTTTTACTCGACACCGGGCGGCACGGACGAAGTGCTGCACATCTTTTTGGCGACCGGGCTGACGCCGGGCGCTCAACGCCTGGAATCCGACGAGCGCATACAAGTTATCCCCACCGCGTGGAATGACGCACTGGCGATGGTCGAGCGCGGCGAGATTTGCGACGGCAAGAGCATCATTGGCTTGTTGATGCTGCAAACCCGCCTGGCCGGTTTTCGGAAATGAGGTGGGCGGCATGAGCGAGTCTTTAGTTGCGCGCCTGGCCGATACGCTGCAAGCCGCGTTGACTCGGGCTTACAATGCCGTCACTCCCGACGAGTGGGAGGCGATGGCCGTGTTGCGCGACCGGCTCGGCGATTCGGCCTATGGCCGTGCCGGCGTCTTTGACCGTGTTGCGCGCGAGACGGTCAAGTCACTCGGGCTGCGCTTCGAGGGACACTTTCCGCCTCCGTTCGAGGCGACGCACGAAACGGCGGGGCAGGATGGCGCGCGTGTACGCTGGTACGAGGGGGTGGTGATGGACGCGAACGGTCGCCGGGTGGCGAAGGTGCGCCTGGGCTATCATCACCGCCACGACCGCTTCGAAGTGCCGCGCGCACCAGAAGTCATCATCGAGCCGATGTAGGATCGTCAGAGAGTTTCGGAAGCGCCTGGGTCCGCAAATCATACTCGGCGCATACTGAAATTTCACTGCGGAGACGCAGAGTGCTGAGCCAATCTCGAAGCGTTTGAGCGCGGATCAGTTCAAGGAGTCTAACATGATCGAGTACCACATTGATGTTTCCAGCATGACGGGCTTTTTGTTGGGCTTGCTCAACATCTACAGCCCCACCGGCGATACCGAGCGAGCCATCGCTTACGTCCGCAAGACATTCGATTCGTTGGGCTTGGAGACAGCGCTGAATGTCAAAGGCGCGCTCATCGCCACGTGGGAAGGCCAGTCAATTGGCCGGCCTCGCGCGCTGACGGCGCACGTGGACACCCTCGGCGCGATGGTCAAAGAGATCAAGCCGAACGGGCGGCTGCGGCTGACTCAACTCGGCGGCTATGCCTGGAACACGGTTGAAGGCGAAGGCTGCTTTGTCCGCACCGCAACAGGCGCAACGGTGAGCGGGACGATTCTCCCGATCAAAGTGTCCGTCCACGTGCATGGCAAAGAAGTGGCCGAACTGGAGCGCAAAGAGGCGAACATAGAAGTCCGCCTGGACGCGCGAACGACGAAAGCAGAAGAGACGCGCGCATTGGGGATCGAGGTGGGCGACTTTTGTTACCTCGATGCCCGCGCCCAGCTTACCGACGCCGGCTTTATCCGCAGCCGACACCTGGACGACAAGGCCTCGGTGGCATGCATCTACGGCGCGTTCAAGGCGCTGGCGGAGGCCGGCCTCACGCCCGCGCAACGCACGACGGCCCTCATCACCAACTTTGAAGAAGTGGGGCACGGCGCTTCCACCGGCATCCCGGCAGACTGTGTCGAGTTGCTGGTGGTGGACATGGCGGCGGTGGGTGAGGGGCAGAACAGCGACGAGTTCTCGTGCGGCATCTGCGTCAAGGATTCCGGCGGACCGTATCACATCGAGATGCGCCGCAAGCTGGTCGAGCTGGCGCAGAACGCCGACATCCCGTACAAGTTGGACGTGTACCCGTACTATGGCTCGGACGGCGCAGCCGCGCTGCAGGCCGGTTCGGATTTGCGCGTGGGATTGATCGGCCCCGGTGTGGATGCCAGCCACGCCTATGAGCGCACACACCAAGACAGCCTCGCGGCCACGGCTCGGTTGATCGTCGAGTACCTCGCCACGCCGTAACGAATGTCAGGTCCGCCACTCATCGCCAGAAACTTGCATGAGCAAATACCGAGTGCTGATAGTCGAAGAAGATGCTGGTATCATTGAATTGTTGCGATTGTTTCTTGAGCAGCAGGGCTATGACGTAATCATCGAGACGCAGGGTTTGAAAGCTCTTGAGACTTGCGCTACACAACGACCTGATATCTTGCTCACCGACATTGACTTGCATGGCACAAGTGGTTTTGCCATATACACAAAACTGCGTGATGACCCAGAGACAGCAAACTTGCCTGTAGCCTTGCTTGCCCAACATGATATACCCTTTGGGTTCCCTTTGGCAAAACCGGAGGGTATCTTTTTCGCGCCCTTCGATTTGAGGAGCCTGAGTTCATACATCGAAGAGAAGTGCCAATCTCGGTGTCACCCGTCCAACAGTTATCTGCCCTGACCCGCGCTTCCTTGCGCCAAGCTAAACCGGAAGGGTATCCCCTACCGCTATGGAGAAAGCTGTGCTGATTATTGACGCCCACGAAGATATTGCTTACAACGTGATCACGCTCGGACGCGATTACACGCTCTCGGCTCAGGAGACACGCGAGAGAGAAGCGGGTGACGCGAAGGCGATGGCCGAGACGGGCGCGTGTACGTTAGGCTTGCCGGAATGGCTGGCGGGGCGCGTCGGCATTGTATTTGGCACGCTGTTCACTATGCCGGCGCAATACAAGTCGCCCGGGGATGGCATGCAGAAATTCGTGTACACCACACCACAGGAAGCCTACACTCAAGCGATGCAACAGCTTGACCTGTACGCTCGCCTGGCCGACGAGAACCCGCACTTTGCGTTGGTGCGGACACAGCGCGAGTTGGATGCGGTGCTCGCCACCTGGAAGGACGACGCGCCTAACGCGGAGCGGAAACGGCAGATCGGCTTGGTGATGTTGATGGAAGGCGCCGATCCCATCGTCAGGCCGCAAGACGTGGAACGCTGGTACGAGCGTGGGCTGCGGATCGTGGGGCCGGCGTGGCTGGCCGGCACGCGCTACGCCGGTGGTAACGCCGCGCCGGGGCCGCTCACCGACGAGGGCGCGCAACTGCTCCGGACGATGATGGATTTTAACCTGGTCTTGGACGTGAGCCACCTTTCCGACGAGGCGTGTTTGCAGGCGCTCGACCGTTACGACGGCCCCGCCATCGCCAGCCACTCGAACCCACGCGCGTTGGCCCCCGGCCCCCGGCAGCTTTCGAACGATATGCTCAAGGTGTTGCTGGAGCGCGATGGCATTGTGGGCATTGTGCCGGTGAATCCCATGCTGCGCTCGGACTGGCGGCGGGGCGACCGCAAAGATGCCGTCACCGTGGCTGATGTCGCCGGTGCGATAGATTTCGTTTGCCAGATGGCGGGTGACGCGGCGCACGTGGGCCTGGGCACGGATTTTGACGGTGGGTTCGGCGCGGAATCCACGCCGGCGGAAATGGACACTGTGGCCGATCTCGTCAAGGTGGCGGATGCGCTCAAGGCGCGCGGCTATGCCCAGGCGGATGTGGAAGCGATCATGAGCGGCAACTGGCTGCGTCTGCTGCGCCGCTCGCTCCCCTGACACGCTGCAAGATACACGCTGCAAGAAACAAGACGGATGACGTGAGAAATCACATGTCATCCGTTTTTTGTAATCGCTCTATCTCGGCCTGGGCAGCCTGGTTGCCAGGGTTGATCTCTATCACGCGGCGCAGACATTCGATGCGCTGCGCGTCCGCGTCCACCATGCGCGAGAGCCACAGCCACGCTTCTTCATTGCGCGGCTGTTGCTCGACGGCCTGGAGCAGCAGCACTAACGCCTGGTCGCGATTGCCGATCCGCGCTGCCATGATCGCATCGCGCAATGTGTTGCCGGGACGTGTGAGCAAGACGGGGGGCGTTATCAAGCCTGCCGACGACTGAAAAGTGGGCGTTTGTTTTTTGATGAGTTGCACCGGCTTTTCGCGCGGCGGAAGTTGCTGGTAGGGCACGAGCGGCAAAAGAGCCAGAAGACAGTGGCCGGCCTTGTCGTCAGGGTGCGACTCGAGCCACGTCCGCAGCCGGTGGGCAGAATGGTAGGGGCGGTCGGCAAAGCCGATGCGCCACAAAAAGCCGGCCAGTGGGCTAGGCTCTAGCCCGGCCAGGAGTGTTTGTGCGCGCGCGTTATCGAACCAGATGGCGTTCAACACCGCTTCGGCCAGCGCTTCACCCAAAGCCGACTTGAGGCGGGCCGGCGCGCAATTCGGGCAGATGACCTGACCACTGCCTTCGCAAGTATGGCACCAATCGCGTCCCCCTGCCCGGCACGTTGGACAGTCTACAAAGCCGGTCGCATGGCACTGGGCACACTCTTGCCACGCTTCGCCCGCCCCGAGTTTGAGGCTGGTGCTGAGCGGCAGCATCGCTTCGTTGGTGAGCCAGCCTAGCCCGTGACAGGCCTCGCACGTGCGAAACGTCTGCCCCTGGCAGGTGGAACACAGTTCGGTGCGGTTCCCGCTGCACTTGGGGCAGGTGATCCGTCCTGCCGTGCCGCAGACAGAGCAGTGGATGGCAGAGAGGGTGTGCTGCGCTTCGATCTGCTCCAGATCAATCCGCGCGGTCGTGTTGTCCGGTTCGATTTCCAGCACGCAGCGCAAACAGTCGGCGCGTTGCTCATTGTCGTCGTCCAACATGGCGGCCAACCACAGCCAGGCCGCAGCGTCGCGTGGATTGTGCGTGACGGCGTCCATGAGCAAGCGGCGCGCTTCTTCCCGGCGGCCCTCTTTCAGCGCCGCGATGCCTTGTTCGGTGAGGTCGGTCATGGTGGATCCGGATTGAGTTTCCAATTTCAAATCTCAAGCGGGCGATCTAAAAATTCTCGCGGCTTGAGCAGCGCGTAAGCCGTTCGCATGACGGGCGTGGGCACGTCCAGTTCCGCGCCCAGCCGCACGACGATGCCGAGCATGGATTCCAATTCGCTTGGCCGTCCAGCTTCCACGTCTCGTTGCATCGAAGGCTTGATAGCGGGCGCGCTCCCATCAATGAACGCGAGTGTCTTGTCCACCACGTCCGCGTCGAGCGGTACGCCTTTTGCTCGCGCGACGGCAGCGACTTCAGTGATGGCCTCGGTCAGCACGGCGCGAGTTTCCGGCACGTTGCGGTATTCGCCAAACGTCACGTGCGTGAGGCTGCCCAATGCGCTCACGGACGCGATGAAGGCGAATTTAGTCCACAAGACCTTTTGGATAGTATCGCATAGTTCCACCGTTGCGCCAGTCGCGTTGAGCGCGTCGAACACCTGCTGCGCGCGCGGCGTCTTGCGCCCGTCGAGTTCGCCCAGCACGATGCGGCGGAACTGGCTGTACTGGCCGATGACGCCCGGCGCTTCAATCGCCGCCGAAAGCCACGTGGCCCCGCCCAGCAAGTGCTCCGTTCCCACGACCGCGCCGATGCGCTCCGCCGCGTCCACGCCGTTTTGCAGCGGAAGCACAACCGTGTCCGGCCCGACCATCGGTCTTGATGCCAGCGCGGCCTCGTCGGTGTGATAGGTCTTGGTCGCAAACAGAATCAGGTCAACCGGCCCGACCTCGGCGGGGTTATCCGTCGCGCGCGCGGGCGAGACGAGGAAATCGCCAAAGACACTTTTGACCTGCAACCCTCTTTCGCGGATGGCAGCCAAGTGCGCCCCATCCGGCTTGCGCCGGACGATAAACGTCACGTCCTGACCGCTTTGCGCCAGCAGCCCGCCATAGTACCCGCCGACTCCACCCGCGCCCATGATGGCGATTTTCATATTCGTCTCCTGTCGTGAAATGCGCTACTGTTCTTTGGCGAATAGCCTGGAGAAGCCGGGGTAAGGTATCAAGGGGATGATGTCAAAAGCGATCAGTCCCTCTTTGACCAACGGCAGTGTGTTGAGCACTTGGTTCGCTTCTGCAACGTTTGCACATTCGAGCACCAATATGGCATCGGGCCGACCCTGGCGAAAGTATAGCTCACGGAACACGCCCGCTTGATAGAGTTCCCACACCCTGGCCGCCTCCGCTTTTTTGAGACGGGGCGTAAATTTCTCTGCTGTGACGCCAGGTATTTCTTTCTCCATTGCCATGATTTTCAAAGGTCACCTGTTCCTCATGCAACTCGCGCCGTTCAACGTGCCATGAACGTCACGCCCTGGCCGCTTTGCGCGAGCAATCCGCCATAGTAGCTGCCGGCTTCAGCAGTGCCCATCATAGCGATTTGCATGGTTCCTCCAGAAAGATACATCTGATTTACCAAGTATGGTTTTGCTGATTGTGTGGAGTCATTAACTACCCAAGTCTACCTCGACTACAAAGAAGGGACATGGAATTTGGTTGCAGGCGGTTGCCAACGCGTCGTGGTAGGGGTGAACTTGGTGATCTTGCACCAGTGGCTTTGTGAAGTATACAATGCCTGTAATCCTAGCTCGGACAAGCCGAAACCAAACAGGGCTTGCCCTCAATCTGTGGTAAAGTTGGGTCATCCTCGCCTTTGGGAGCAGAACGATGGAGACCAAACTTGGCTCAAAGACCCTGCCGACATTCGCAACAAGTTGGAAGTGTATCAGGCAAAGCAAGAGCAAGCCAACGCTCCCTTACTGGCGCTGCTGCAAGCGAATGAGGATTTGATCGCAGGGAACCGGACGCAGCTTGACCGCTTACTCGATCTGTACCTGGGGGGCAAATTCAATCAAGACGCATTGATTGACCGCAAGACGCGGCTAGAGGAGACCATCGCCAAGCTGGAAGTGGAGCGGGCGAAACTCTCCGCGCGCCTCAGTGGGGAATTCTCCCAAGCCGACATCACAGAATTGATACAGTTCGCTCACGACCTGGCCGCCGGGCTGGACAAAGCCGACAGGTCATTTGAGACGCGGCAGCGAATCATTGAACTGTTGGACGTTCGGGGAATCCTGGTGGTAGAGGATGGCGAGCGAGTGTGCCGCGCTTCGTTCGTCTTGACCAAAGGGGTTGAAAAGCGGCTTGTAATTCCAAGTGGAAAAGGTGCTGTTGATTCTGTGCAAGATAGCTCGACGTTCTGAATCGGGAACAGGAAGCAAAAGCCGACATTGTCCACAAATCCTTTGGCTTGCTCCTGCGAGGTGAGGCGCAAGTCCATGCGCCGCCGGTAACGCGCCGCCCGCGCAGCCGTGATGTCGTGTTTGGTCAGGTTCGGCATGAGTCGCTGCCCATCCAAGACCTGACAGGTTAAGCGGCGGCTGCCGCCGTAAACCTGTCAGGTCTGTTATTGGGGAAACACCAACTGCTCTTTCCCGCTCAGCCGGTCTTCGATGCGCCGCACGACCACATCCAGGTGATCGGCGCGGTGGACAAAGTCCAGGTTGTCGCTCTGGATCATGAGCACCGGGCACGTCACAAAGTCGCTCAGCCATTCCTCATAATAGCGGTCGAGCAGGCCCAGATAGTCGGCGCTGATGCCGGACTCGATGGAGCGGCCTCGACGGTGGATGCGCTCCATGAGCACAGGCACGGGCGCGCGCAGATAGATCAACAGATCGGGCGGCGCAAGCTCCCCCACGACCTGGTCGAACAATTGCCGATACGAATGATGGTCTCGCTCGGTCATGTTGCCCATCTCGGACAAGGCACGGGCAAAGATGTAGGCGTCTTCGTAGATGCTGCGATCCATGATGGCCGATTGCGAGTCTTGCGCCAGCGCCTTGTGCTGCGCGGCGCGATGGCCCAGGAAGAAAACTTGCAGGTGAAAACTCCACGCGCGCATATCGCGGTAAAAATCGGCCAAGTAGGGATTGTCGGACACGGACTCGAAAGCGGCGCGCCAGCCCAGTCGCGCCGCCAGTCGTTCGGTGAGACTGCTTTTGCCCGTGCCAATGTTGCCCGCGACGAGGATAAAGCGTTTGGTCATCGTCTCCCTCCAGAGATTTTGTCCACGAAGGAACACGAAACTGAAATTCTGGGTGTTTCTTCGTGGACGAAAAAAGCCGCGTCAGGTTTTTTGGAACGTGTACCACGCCGATTCCACATTGCCGCGATCCTGGCCGTGGTTGACCTGGATCAGCGTGAAAGCGGGCATGAATAATCGTTCGGTCTCTTTTGTCGTGAGACCCATGCGCCGGCCCAGGCACGAGCGTGGGCCAAAGGCGTACAGCAGGTACAGCCCGCCAGGTTGCATGTATGCGGCCAGCCCGGCGGCGTAACGTGGGCGCGCTGCCGGGTCAACGACGTGCAAGCAGCCCAGGTCCAAGGCCAGGTTGAATAATCCGGTGACGGGCAACGCCTCTAATCGTGTCACATCACCCGTGTAGACCTGCGCGCGTTGAGCCAGTCCTGCCTGCGTGATTTTGCGCTGGGCCACGGCAATCGCGCGCGACGAAATGTCCACGCCGACCGTGTCAAAGCCGTGTTGCGCCAGGTAGAGCACATTGGTGCCGGTGCCGCAACCCAGGTCGAGTGCGCGGCCCGGTTGAACTCGACCGTTCTCCACGACGGCGCGCAGTTCGGGCGGTGTGATGCCGGTATCCCACGGCATTTTGCCGAACAAGTACGCCACATTCCAAAAGAGCCGCTGCATGTTGACCTCAAGACGAATGACGAAGGATGAAGGAGATTCTACCTCACCCACCAGTCATGTGCAACTTTTTTTGTCTCCTGCCTCTTGCTTTTTGACTTTGGTGTATAATCGGATTCTATGGAACTCGTCGTTGCAGTTGCCAAAGTCGGCAAATACGCTACGTCGGAATCCGGCGACACGTTCGAGATGATCGAGCGGCCCCAGGGCGGCTTGTCGTTCGTGCTGGTAGACGGCCAGCACAGCGGGCGGGGCGCAAAGAATATCTCGAACGTCGTGGCGCGCAAAGCGATCTCGGATTTGGCCGAGGGCGTGCGCGATGGCGCCGTGGCTCGCGCCGCGCACGACTATCTCTTCGCCTATCGCCAGGGCAAAGTCTCGGCCACGCTCAACATCGTGTCGGTGGACCTGGTCACACGCACAATCGTCCTGGCGCGCAACAATCACTGCTCCACCATCATCCTCGCGCCGTCCGGGTTTCGCATTCTGAACCAGCCTTCCAACCCTGTGGGCATCTATGCGCGCACCAAGCCGAACATGACCGAGCTGCCGCTCGAAGCGGACACGGCGGTGGTTGTCTATACCGACGGATTGATGATGGCCGGGGAATTCACCGGGCAGACGCTCGACGTCCCCGCGCTGGTGCAGGACTTGACGGCTTACGGGACGCTGGATGCTCAACACATCGCCGATTCGCTGCTGGCCGCTGCGCTGGAGGCCGACGATCACCGGCCTCAGGACGACATTAGCGTGGTGGTTCTCACCGTGACGAACGACGTCATCCGCGACGGCGCGCGCCGGGTGTTGGTGCGGTCTCCGCTGTAAATCTCCAAATCTCAAACTCAGGCGGCGCCCTTTTTGGAATTTGAAATTTGATGACCATTGGACGAGAGAACACGCAGCACGTTGAGCCTTGTCGTCGTCGGCCCTTGCGCAGCGGGCAAGACCACGCTCGTGACCGGGTTGCGCGCGCAAGGGTTCGCCGCTGCGCGGCTGGTAGCGCAAGAACATTCCGGCGTCCGGGACCTGTGGGCGCGGCGCGGCCGACCGCAAGCCCTGATCTACCTCGACGCGCAGCCCGCCACGATGAACCGCCGCCAGGGGCGCAGCGACTGGACAGCGGAAGCCCGCGCCGACCAGGTGGCTTGCCTCGAACACGCCCGCCGCGAATGTGACTTGTATCTCCCGACAGACGACCTGACCATCCCAGAAGTGCTGGAAACCGTCGTCAAATTCCTCGAACAATGCTCTGCAACGCCCGATTCGTGACGATTGACAGGCGCAACAGGGCGCTTTGCAACTTTTACTTTTAGCCAGGGCGTAGGATAATTCTCCTGCTAAATCTTTCGTTGGAGTATAGCATGGCATCACCTGATTTGATTTTGTTGCACGCCCCCAGCGTCTATGACTTTCGGGGCAAGTCTATCTTGTATGGTCCTGTGAGTGACCTGGTTCCCTCGACGCCCGTGTTCGAGATGTATCCCATCGGCTTTACGACGATTGCCGAGTACCTGGAACGCCACGGGCTGCGCGTCCGCATCGTCAACTTGGCCGTGCGGATGTTGCAGGACCCCAACTTTGATGTGGAACGTCACCTTGCCTCTTTGGATGCGGCGGCCTTTGGCATTGACCTGCACTGGCTGCCGCACGCGCATGGGGCGATAGAGATCGCGCGCCTCGTCAAGCGCCTGCACCCTCGCCGCCCGATTCTGTTTGGCGGTTTTTCTGCCACCTACTTTCACGAGGAGTTGATTCGGCATCCCGAGGCGGATTTTGTCGTCCGGGGCGATTCGACCGAAGGCCCGCTGCTGGACTTGATGCGCTACATCCGCTCGGGCGGGGCAGCGCAGCCGCGCGTCGGTTCGGCGGAGGAGCGCCAGCTCGTCCGCATCCCCAACCTGGTGTGGAAGGATGCCGAGCAGAACGCGCGCGTCAACCCGCTCACCTACAGCCCCGAAAATCTGGACGACATTCTGCTGGACTATACCTACGTCCTCAAGGCGGTCGTGCGTTACCGTGACCTGGCGAGCTTTATCCCGTTCCGCGCGTGGCTAAAGTATCCCATCACGGCGGCGCTGAGTGTGCGCGGTTGCCGGTACAATTGCATGACGTGCGGCGGCTCGGCGTGCGCTTATCGCGCTCTGCACGGGCGACAGCGTCCGGCGTATCGGAAGCCGGAAGACCTGGCGAGCGACATTCGCCGCGTGGGCCAGTTCAGCCGTGGCCCGATCTTTGTCCTGGGCGACATCCGCCAGGCCGGCGACGATTACGCCAACCGATTTCTGGATGCGATCTCGGGCTACAAAAAGCCGATCTTTATCGAGTTGTTCGACGCGACCCCGCCCGACTTTTTTCGCCGGGTGGCTCGCGCGCTGCCCAACTTTACCGTCGAGATTTCGCTCGAGTCGCACGACGATCACATTCGCCAGGCGTTTGGACGGCCCTATACCACGCAAGCCATTGAGCGCACGATTGACGATGCGCTGGAAGCTGGTTGCCAGCGACTCGATCTCTTTTTCATGACGGGACTGCGCGAACAGACTTTCGAGTCGGTCATGGGCACGGTGGACTATTGTGGGCAGCTCCTGGCGCGTTACGCCACACAGGGTGAAAGCCGCGTGATTCCCTTCATCTCGCCGCTGGCGCCGTTTGTGGACCCGGGCAGCCGCGCGTTCGAGGACCCGGAGCGATACGGCTACCAGTTCTTTCGTCGCACGCTGGAGGATCATCGCCAGGCGCTCTTGGAGCCGAGTTGGAAGTATGTGATGAATTACGAAACCCAGTGGATGAATCGAGACCAGATGGTGGCGGCGACCTACGAGGCTGGGCGGCGGATGAATCAGGTGAAGGCCAGGTATGGCGTGATCGAGCCGGATGTGGCAGCCGCCACGGAGAAGCGCATCGTCCGGGCCGTGGCGCTCAGCGCAGAGATTGACCGCATCGTCCGCATCGGCGACCCGGCGGAGCGGCACACTCGGCTGCACGAACTCAAGCCGCAGGTGGATTGCGCCAACTTGAGTACCGTGTGTGACAAGCGCGAGCTGGAATTGCCGCTGCAACAATCCGGCGTCAACATCCTGCGAGCCGGTCACATCGTCGTGAACGAGTGGTTGCGAGGGCTGGTCCACGCGCCGGAGAAGACCTAGTTGGGTGCGGCGGATGGATACCCGCGCCTTTGGGTTTCTACAATACCAAGCATCAAGGATGTGGCAAGAGAATGTTCGACCCTAATGAACACCCTGCGCAGTGTGAAACATACCTGAGCCGTTTTCTAGGCTGCCCGGTAGATTTTGCGCAGGCCAAGAGGCTGACGAAGAGCACGCGAGAAGCGCCGTGGCGGCTGGACGTCAAAGTGAACGGCGTTGCGCAATCGTATGTGCTGCAGCTAGATTCGAGAGACATCGAATACGAATATCAAATCCTCAAGGCGATGGAAGCGATACCGATACCCACGCCACGAGCTTTTGGTTTGGATCCGAAGGGTGAGGCGTTAGGAGTAATTTGTTTTTTCAGCGATTTTATCGCGGGCGAATCCTTATTGGGGCCGATGCTTTCTGGCGAGGCTTGGGCTGAGGAATTATACCTCGATGCCGTGTGCGCCTTGCAGGCCGTGACAGAAAATGATCTGGGCGATATAGCGCGCGGGTTGAAACGGGAAACAGCCGAGGAGGTGCTGGAAGACGCCTATCTCTATCTCAAGAGCAAGTCGCATCCACTCGCGGAGGCAGGTTACGGACAATTGAAGGCCAAGATGCCGGTGTTGCCGCCGGCACACTTCAGCAATGGAGATTTGTGGCTGGATAATTTCATTGTTCAGGGTGAAAAGCTGGCTGGCGTGATTGATTTTCAGGGCGCAGCCTTTAGCGATCCGATATTCGAGTTTTTGTTATCCTTCTTTGTGTCGCCGGAGTTAAAAGGGCGCGGTTTGGAAAGACGGTACTGCCAACGCATAGGGTGTGATCCTGCCATTCTTCAGTGGTATCAAGGGTTAGAGTATTTTGACACGTTGCGCTGGGTCTTGTTGACCGGCGAAAATTTCGTTCATCATACGGCGGAAAGCCTGGAAGCGAGCTTGAACAAGTGGCTTGATGCAAGTCTATTGTAGGCGGGCATCCTTATGCCCGCCCTCATTACGGAGGTAGCCATGTTCCCATCTCACAGTTGCAAATGCAAAGCCCTGATTGCGCTGCTGCTGGCAGTCGCCTTGCTCAGCGCCGCCTGCGCCCCGACCGAGACGCCCAGCCTGCCCGCCGCGCCCGAAACACTAACGGCGGCCACTGCTACTCCAGCCGATACGCCACCAACAAGCGCAGCCGGAATGGAGCCTACTCCAACAGCTCCTCCAAAACCAACAGCTGACGCACCAACCGCAACTGCCGATGTAGCTCCAACTCCTCCCAATCCCGATATCACCCCATCGGTGACCCCGGCAGGAAAAAGTGAGGTCACAAAATCATCACTAGCTGCTTGGGAAGGCGGTACAGCACCAGCTGGATATGAAGGTTGGAAGGTCACATCAAAGACCGAGAATACTGCAGTGATCGAAAAGGCGATAACAATGAATGGAGTTAGTTATAGGATTAATCATTTATTAACATTTACAGGAGATAAGGTAACACGAGAAGACGGGTATATAAGCGCCAATGGAGTGACATTTATTATTGATCAAGCTTTTAGAGAAGGAATTGCTGAGTTTGCATTTAGCAATGACCTGTCACAGTTTGCAAAAATCAGAGAGTTTATTAACAAGTATGCTGGCCTAGAAACAACTGCAAGTACTCCAATTGTGTACCATATTGAAGTATATCATTCGTCTCCGACAACTATGAGATCTGATCGTGCGCCACAATTAGGTTCTGACGGTGCTATTCATATTCATTTTGGGATATCTAAAATTGATTCATGGAAAAATGACGGATCACCAACAGTTTGGGCGCAACAAATATCGACAAGCCCAGAGTTAGCTGCAGATCCTTTATCTGCATCAAAACCTTATAAAAATAAACAATATAAAGAAGCATATGATGCGGTTTTGCTACTTAATCCTCCTAATTTTCAAGGAACTTTTACTCTCGTAAAAGACTAATAATATTCTCCCTATTTTTTTAGAATTTTGTTACACTGTATTATGTATGGGTAACAAAAAAATATTATTCTTCCGCCTGAACGCAGTCAACAATTTGAGTAAGCGGGCATCCTTATGCCCACCACCCTCATTACGGAGGTAGGCCATGTTCCCATCTCACAGTTGCCAATGCAAAGTCCTGGTTGCGCTGCTGCTTGCAGTCGCCTTGCTCAGCGCCGCCTGCGCTGCGCCCGCTCCGACCGAGACGCCCATCCTGCCCGCCGTGCCCGAAACGCCAACGGCGGCCAGCGCCGCTCCAGCCGATGCGCCACCAACAAGTACGCCAGTTCCAACAGCCACGACCGCTCCGGCGACGCCGACAGCAGATCCGTCCGAACGATTCAAAGCCATGCCTTTTGCCGACATGAAAGCAGAGCTAGACAAATCGCACGATATCAAACTGTTATTTGCTTGGGCACAAACGCACGGAGGAGAAGTGAATGAAGCAGATGGATCTGTACGGTTTCCAACTGAAAATAAACAAGGGAAGGGAACCACAGTATTAAAGATTACAAAAGAGAAAAGATTAGTATCAATTGTCGAATCAACATCAGGAAAATTAACGATTGCGAGCGATGCATCCTATAGAGCGATGGGTATAATAAATCCTGCATTTATACATTATGAAGGAAGAACCATTGTATTAACATCAAGTGCTAATGGAACTTATCTGGATGGTATATACGATAAAGTCATGAAAAACATTGATAGGTCAGGAAAAGTAAAAAGAAATAATGATGGTCAAGCATTTAACCCGCCTGATGGCTCTTCAATTAATATCTTATTTGTGCCTGGTAATCCAAATGCGGCGCCAGAAGCAGAAGCGCTTATGAAACGAGTTGATGGTAAAAATGTGCTCCGCTTTACAGTAAATAATGGAGCACTAAATGTTGTATATTTTCTTGATACTAATAAAATTAGTATGTTTGTTAGCATTGCAGAAAGTAATATAACTGGTGATGGAGTAAGTGGAGATCGTAACGCCTATTTTGAATCAATATTTCAGGCAATAACTCAAGGAAAAATGAATGCATACTCTGGAACTGGTATTGCCGACATAAGCAAAAGTGAATTAACTGCTCTTGACTTTTCAACATTACCACAATAACCCAATCGTTCTCCCTGCGAATTTTTAGGCAGTTGTCCGGACTTGCCGGTACACGCTTGAACGCGGTCAACGGTCTGAGCCACTGCTTTGGTTTTGCGCCAAAGAAGGTTGAATGAGCATCCGTTTGCAGAACGGCAGTCGAGTGTGCATCATCGGCGGCGGACCGGCGGGCAGCTTTTCGGCGCTCCACCTGCTCAGGCTGGCGCAAGAGCACGGCATTCACCTGGATGTATTGATTTTTGAGCCGCGCGATTTTTGCGCCGGGGCGGGCCGGGAAAGCTGCAAGGGCTGCGCCGGCATTCTTTCGGCCGGCATGGTGCGCAGCTTGAGCGCGCTCGACATCACGCTTCCGCCGCAAGTCATTCAGGCCGAGTTGCGCGCCTATGTCGTGCATGTCTACGGTCAAGTGACCGCCATCGAACAGCCGGACCCGCAACGCCGCATCCTGAGCGTCTATCGCGGCACTGGCCCGCGCCTCCACCAGGGAGAGCCTTGCGCCAGCTTTGACGGCTATCTGCTTGCGCAGGCCTGTGAGCGCGGGGCGCAATTGATTCCACACCGCGCGCGCCTCGTGGAATGGGATCAAGGTCCCGTCGTGCAAACGGCTCACGAAAGCTTTCGCGCCGACCTGGTGGTGCTGGCTTCCGGCGTCAACAGCCGGCCGCCTCTCGGCCCGGCGTTTGGGTATCAGCCGCCCGCGACCGCCGTGATGGCGCAGGAAGAAGTCCCGCGCCCCGAAAACTGGCCGGATTACAAAGTAGCCGGGTTCTTTGGTCAACCCAAAGGCGTGGCGTTCGGCGCGATCGTTCCCAAAGGGCCGTATCTCAATGTGTCTTTGTTGGGGCAAGAAGAGACCGCGTCGGATGTGGTGCGGCGGTTTTATGAGAGTCAGGAACAGTCGCTGGGGCGATTCTTTCCCGCCGCGCCCCAAAGCCTGTGCAGTTGCACGGCTCGCATTGCCGTGGGGCCGGCGCGAGTTTACTTTGGCGACCGTTGGGTGGCCGTGGGCGATGCGGCTGTCTCTCGGCTGTACAAGGATGGCATTTACTCGGCATTTCTCACTTCGGGGGCGGCCATGCGAACGGCGGTCGAGGAGGGGATCGCTCGCCAGGACTGGCGGCATGCATACTCACCCTTCTGCCGGGGCATGGCAACAGACAACGCGTATGGAGAATTGCTCTTCAAGTTGTCGTTGCGCGCGATGCAAAACTCGCTGGTGGCGTGCGCGTGTGTGGAATGTATTCGCTCCGAAGCGAACTGGCCGGTTGACCGTCGCATTTTCTCCCGTTTGATGTGGGGCATGTTGACGGGGGACGAGGCTTACCGCGACTTGTTTTGGCTGGCCCTCAAGCCCAGAGCGATGATGGGCCTGAGCCGTGAGTTGATCCGAGCCGCACGGCAATGCCTGGGGGCAGCCTAGCGTTGACTTTTTCCGCGAATGCACGCCAATGAACGCAAATCACAAGAGCTAAGCTGAGATTTGCGTTAGGCACAGCCCCTGCGGATTCGAGGAGGAGTGTTTGAGATGACTCAAGCCCCACAGCCATCAGAATCTCGTATTGCCATCACCGATGCGAACCTGCGCAAGATGCGCGGCCTGTTCGCTAGTGGCGTCACCGCCGTGACGACGGCGCTCGATGGGCGATTGCGCGGCGTGACCGTGAGCGCCTTTGCGTCCGTGTCGCTCGATCCGCCGCTGGTCTTGATCGCGCTCGCCAACGAAGCGACCCTGCGCGACATGCTCGCCGAGAGCGGCATCTTTGCCGTCAACCTGTTGAGCGACGATCAAGAGTTTTTGTCCGAGCGTTTTGCGGCGCGCGCGCCCATCGTCAACGAAGAGTTTGAAGGTGTGCCGTACTCGGTTGCGGCGACCGGCGCGCCGATCCTGGGGCAATCCCTGGCGTGGTACGACTGCCGCGTGGAAGCTGCTCATCCCGGCGGAGATCACACGCTCTTTGTCGGGCGAGTGGAGGCGATGGGGTTCGGCGACGAGGGTCGCGCGCCGTTGATCTATTTTGCGAATCGCTACACCCGGCTGCGGGGATGATTTCAAATATCAAGATTTACGGCGAGCCGGTAACTTGGCCAGCCAACCGAGCAGCCAGGCTCGCCACCTCACCGCGCGCCACGCTTTCAATGCCTCATGCGCTTCTGATGCGCCGGGCTGGATCGGGCTGTAACTGGCCTGGCGGTATACGTCCCCGATGCGCGCAGCGGATTGCTGTGAGATTTCGATGCGGGGCCGCAGGCGCAGCTTGCGCACCGTCGCCGCCCGCTGTTCAATCGCCCGATTGAACGCCGATACAAATTCATCCGGCGTGTCGCTAGGGTGCATGGTCATACCCAGCCAGGCGCCGCGCTGGCGCAAATGCTGATAGAGCAAGGGGATCAGCACGTCGGACGGCAGCGCCGCAAATCGGCGTTCGCGCCGGATCAGGAAAGCTGCCAGCGCCGCCGCCAGCAGCGCAATGCCCATCGTGCTCCACGTCACCCGTGTCGTTTGCTCGTGGCGGATTTCGGCGGCGCGCGCTTGTTCGGCGGACACTTGCGCCGGCGGTGGACGATGGCCGCGCACAAAGGTGGGCTGCGCGGCGGTCGGCTCAAACTCCACCCAGCCGATGCCGGGCAAGTACACCTCGGGCCAGGAGTGCGCGTCCTTTGCGATCACGCGATACTCGCCAGCGTCGTCGTGGCGAGTGGCGCGGCAAACACCGGGTCAACCGGCGGCGCGGCGTACAATGTGCCGGTCATTGGGTTGACCACGCGGACATTCACCTTGTAGGAGTGATGCGGCATGGTGAAGGTGAATCGTCCGCCTGCGTCCACGTCCTGGTTCACGCCGATACCTTCATCGGTGTGCAGACCCACGGTCACGGTGAAGGGTGGGGGGCTATGATCCGGCATCTCGACCAGGCCAACCACCGTCGCGTCGGCAGTCAGCACTTTGAAATCGAGTTGTTTGCCTTCTGGCGTCAGGTTGTCGTCAAAGTGGATCAACTGGGGTGGGAGTGGATAGATCCACTTGCCAGGCGTGGTGGTGCTGATGGGCTTGACGGTCAGCGCCCACAGGCCGGGGGACAGGTTCAGCCTGTAAAAGCCCGCAGCGTTGCTGAGGGCCGAGTCCCAGCCATAAGCGCCGACTCGGTTGGCGACGATGAGGGCGTTCTGCACTCGCGTCATCACATTGGTTGTGACAAAGCCAGTCACGACCTTGGGGGACGACCACAGGGTGAGCGTGATAGGGTCCGCTGCCGGGAGCGTCACTACGCGCGTGATGGGCAGCAGCCCGCCGCGATCGGGCGGCGGATCGGCGCGGATTAGCGCCTGACCGTTCGGCAGGTCGGCAATGGCAAACTTGCCCAACAAGCCGGTCACATCCTTGTGCCCCTGGTTGTTAGAGACATAGACGCCGACGGTCGCCTCAGAGATTGGTCTCCCGTCGTTGTCCTTGACGTACCCGCGTACCTGGGGTGCGCGCAATGTCAGCGTGACATTGTGTGTCTCGCTGGGGACGATGGTGTGCATAATCTTTTGCGACCACCACCACCAGTCGTCCGGACGCGGTTCTGCGACCAGCGTGTAGGCGCCGGCCCACAGCCCGCCGATGCGGAAGGTGCCGTCGGCTCGCGTGCGGCGGACTTGGACTTCTACTGGCCCGGCGAACACATGCACCTTGTTGTCCGCTCTGGCATCCGTGACGCCGTCCGGCAGATATACCGTGCCGGTGATGGTTGGGTTCGTCAAGTACAGAGTGCCGACGTTCACTGGTGTGTTGAGCACCACGACCGGTTGGATGAACGATGGCGTATAGTCCGAGAGGAAGGGCGCTACGGCGCGGATGATGTAGGTGCCTGGCGCGACAGGCGGGAAGCTAAACGCGCCAGTGGTCGGAGCGACAATGGCTTTGCCATGTACCGTGGCGTCATCCCAGGTGCAAAAGGGATCCGCAACGCATGGCGAGGTTGGATTCAGCAACCATACCCAGGTTCCCACGGGTACCGGCAGCACTAGTGTGCCACCCGGCAGGCTCACCGTGCCGGAGATGGTCGCGCCAGATACAAAGGGCGCCGGGGCTGCCGGCGAAGCCGTCGCCGAGGTTAGACTGACCAGCAGGATAGTGGCCAGGGCTGCGACGCCCAGCGTCAGCCCGGCCAGGCCATACTTTTTCATCGGAATGTTCATCTGATGCTCTCCTTGTCGCACAAGAATCGAGTCGTTGGGTAGAGTCATGGGGCTTGCTTCAATCGTTCGGTTCGACGCCTCCTTTCTTGCTCGATGGGCGCACTGCGTTCTTTCTGCTCACCGGGGCAACAGGTGCTCGTCCGGCGCGCGGCCCAGTCGCAGCGCAATCGGACGATGGCAATTCACTGCTCGAATCATACTGTCGGCTTGTTGCGCAGTTGTTAGAGCAATGTGAAATCTTTGTAAACGCAAAGCCTGGCGCTGCGGCCAAGTGGTGAGAGCCGTGATCTGGAATCAAGACATTCGTTTGGGGAATTGGACTCGCACACCTGTGATCGTTCGGCGGCGAGTTACCTTGGCTTATGAGGATATTATAGCATAGCGCGGCCTCCGGCCGCAACCAAATTTAACGGGAGCGTTTCGACTTGGGGACAACGCCGCGCGCATAATTTGAACGCGCTTGCGACTTTATATCCGCTGGAGTCGAGCCTTCAGGCGGATTTTCTGGCCAAAGCCTCGACTCCCGAACGTAGAAACAGTCCCCAACGCGAAACTCTCTCATTTAACCGCAAAGACGCAAAGGTCCTTTTAAGAATTCTTGGCGTCTTGGCGGTTCAAAATAAATCTCGCGGATCGCGCAATTGTTTCAGAGAAATACTATAGATGTCAAGCAGTCCAACCGGCAAAACGACGAAGAGCGTCATGCCTGCAGACGCTCTTCATCACGGTTCGAGCCAACACCCTGACTCGGCTATTTTTATTTTTCTCGTCGCACTTGGGCGCGTCCTTTCGCTAAGAACGCGGCGCTTGCGATGTCCAGAGCGGACACCCTCGGTCAAGACAAAGGATGCTTGTCAGCGCTTGCGCAAAAACGGCGGAATGTCCAGGTCCGTCTCATTAAACACGCGAGACGGGAACTCGTGCTGGACCGTAGCCGCGCGTGGTTCGCTGCGCGTCGGAGCGGCAAACGCCACAGGCGCAGACGACGGAGCGGGCGCAGGGGCAGACGCAGACTTGGACACCTGTGCGCCGACAGTTTCCAGCACACGCGCGCGCGGACGAATGGCCACTTGCGCTTGAGCCGCCGGCTTGACCATCACCGGCGTCCCTTGATCAAAACCGGTGGCGATGACGGTGATGCGAATCTCATCCTTCATATTCTCGTCAATCACCGCGCCAAAGATAAGGTTCACGTCCGGGTGCGACGTGGATTTGATGATCTCGGCGGCCTGGTTCACTTCGTACAGCGTCATCGAAGGCCCGCCAGTGACGTTGAACAAGATGCCGCGCGCGCCGTCAATCGTCACGTCCAGCAACTTGCTGCTGATCGCCTGCTGCGCGGCTTCGACGGCGCGATTCTCGCCCGTCGCCGTGCCAACGGCCATCAGCGCCGCGCCGCCTTCGGACATGATCGTCTTGACGTCGGCAAAGTCCAGGTTGATGAGGCCCGGCACTGTGATAAGTTCGCTGATGCCCTGGATGCCCTGGCGCAGCACGTCGTCCGCCACGCGGAACGCCTGCTGCAAATTGGCGCGCTTGTCCACAATTTCCAGCAGCCGGTCGTTGGGAATCACAATGAGCGTATCTACCTGCTCCTTGAGCTTGGCGATGCCGGCCTCGGCCGACTTGCTGCGCTTGCCGCCCTCGAAGGTAAAGGGGCGCGTCACCACGCCGATGGTCAGCGCGCCAACTTCTTTCGCCACGCGCGCCACGATCGGGCTGGCGCCCGTGCCGGTGCCGCCGCCCATGCCCGCCGTGATGAACACCATGTCCGACCCCTTTAGCGCCTCGTACAGGTCATCGCTGGATTCTTCGGCCGCTTTTTCGCCGATATCGGGATTGCTGCCCGCCCCCAGGCCGCGCGTCAGCTTGTCGCCGATGCGGACGCGCTTGGGAGACTGGGCCAACATCAACGCCTGCGCGTCGGTGTTGACGGCGATGAACTCGACGCCGCGCATCCCTTCGGCGATCATCCGGTTGACGGCATTGACCCCGCCGCCGCCCACGCCGATGACACGAATCTGCGCGTAATTTTCATTTGGAACTTGAACTGGATTCATTTTTCACCTCTCCTCTTGGTTGTCGCTGGTCGCTGGTTGCTCATCGCACATCATTGATCGTCTCACGTATTACGTTTCACGTCAGGGCGGCTTTCCGCATGTTTCCATAGCCCTACCCCCTGTCCGGCAAAAGCGCCTTGAACCAATTGGCAAACCGCCCGCCGATGTTTGGCCCACGGCGCGGCGCCCTCAAGCTGACTGCGTCCTGGCGCAGCCCCCACCGCAGCAATCCCACGCTCGTGGCAAACGCCGGCGACATGATCGTGTCCGTCAAGCCCAGCAACTCGCCCGGCCCGCCCACGCGCACCGGCAGCTTTAATGCCTGGCGGGCCAACTCGCGGATGCCGCGCAGTTGCGCCGTGCCGCCGCACAGCACCACGCCGGCCGGCAGCAGCCCGTCATAGCCGCTGCGCTTGATCTCTTGCATCACCAGGCTCAAGATTTCCTCGACGCGCGCCTCGATCACTTGCGCCAGCTCACGGCGCGAGACTTTGGACGCAATGTTGTCGCCGAATGCATTCACTTGAATCATCTCGGTCGGATCAAGGGTATCGGGACAAGCATGACCGAACTCAATCTTGGTTTCTTCGGCGGCTGCGGTGGGCATCTTGATACACACGGCAATGTCATTGGTCAAATGCTGGCCGCCCACGGCCAGGACTGTCGTGTGCCAGATGCTTCCCTCGATGAATACCGCGATGTCGGTCGTGCCGCCGCCGATATCCACCAGCACCACGCCCATATCGCGCTCGGTGTCGGACAGCACGGCCTCGCCCGACGCCAGCGGATCGAGCACCAATTCGTCCACGCCCACGCCGGCATCTTCCACGCATCGCATGAGGTTGTGAATGGACGAGACGGCGCCGGTGATGATGTGCGCCTCCACCTCCAGCCGAAAGCCCACCATGCCAACGGGATCACGGATGCCTTCTTGCCCGTCCACCGTGTACCCGCGCGGGATGATGTGGATGACTTCGCGGTCGTGCGGGATGGCGATGGCGCGCGCCGCCTCCATCGCGCGCTCCACCTCTTCGGGTGAGATGCCGCGCTCTCCATGTTGCACGGCGATGACGCCACGGCTGTTCATGGACGTGACGTGCGCGCCGGCCAGGCTCACGTGCGCGCGCTGAATCTCGTACCCGCTCACGCGCTCGGCCTTTTCCACCGAGGCGCGGATGGCTTGCGTCGCCTCTGCCACGTTGACGATGAAGCCCTTGCGAATTCCGCGCGAGGGCACCGTCCCCACCCCGACGATGCGCAGACTCTCGTCCTCACTGACCTCACCGACCAATGTGCAAACTTTGGTTGTGCCGACATCAATGCCAACAATAGTTCGTTCCACTCTCTACTCCCCACGCCCTGCGTTATCCCTGCCCAATCAGCCGCCGCCGGATGCGCGCCAGGTTGTCAAACAGGCGTACCCCAAACGCGACAATTGCCGCCAGGTAAAGCTCCACACCCAATCGGTCGCCGATAAAAGTCAGCAGCGCCGCCAACAGCGCGTTCGCCAAGAAACCGGTCAAGAACACTTGATGGTTGTACTTGCCTTCCATTTCTGCGCGCACCGCGCCCAACACGCTATCCAACGCCGCCAGGATCGCCATTGCCGTGTAACGGCTGTACTGCGCCGGCACTTCGACGGATAATAGGCCGCCGACCAAAAGACCGAGTAAGAGACCTAGAATTGGAAGCCACATAGTTACGTGTTACGTTTACGTGTTACGTATTACGTGTTACGTATTACGTGTTGCGTATTGTGGGCTGCGACTTGTCCTGTTACTTGCCGTAAAATGGCGCGTTCGCGTAATGCACGTCCACGAATTTCGGCTTGACGTTGCGCGCGGCCAGGCTGGCCGCCAGCGATTTCCACATCGCCACGCGCGCGGCCACGTCCGGCCCGACTCCCAGGTACACCGGCCATTTGCCCTTCGGGTCGCTGAACTCGATGCCGTGCTCGGCGGTGAAGTGATACGACTTGACTTCAGGCAAAGCGCCCGCCAACCCCAACACGGCGCTCACCAGCCCGCTATCGGCGCGCTGCCCCGGCAACAGGGCGGTCACGTTCGGCGCGACCTCGATCACCGGCACACCCGGCGACTCGGTTTCGGGACGAAACCGGCGCGCCGGAAACACCATGCCCTCGGCATCTATCCAGGTGCGCGTCTGACCTTGCCTCCATTCAAACGCCGGCCGACGTTCCTCCACCTGAAGGGTACATTCGGCGGGCAGGCTGCACCACACGAACGCGGCGCGCAGTTCCGGCAAGTTGGCCCGCAACCCCGCCGCCACGCGCTCCGGCTGCAGCCACAAAACGTGCAATCCTTCAAGCTGGCTGGCGGCGATGACCTCGGCGGACGACACACGCTCGTTGCCGAGAACCGCCGGGTGGTAAACGTAGAACGCTTCATTCGTCGTCAGCTCAACGGCGGCCAACACGACTAGAAACAGAATCACCACGCTAATCACCCGTGCGCTTGTCGCCGCATCGAGCGCAGTCGGAGCCAGCCGCACTTTGCCCGTGGCCGTGGTCATAAAGATTTGTTTTCGTTTCCGCGCCGGCGGTTTCTCTCTCACGCCACTTTTCCTGGACGCAGCGTGCGGGAGCGATTCTTGTCCGCGTGCCGCTCCAACGCCAACTCGATCAACCGGTCAATCAACTCCGGGTACGGGATGCCGCTGGCTTCCCACAGCTTGGGATACATGCTCACCAGGGTGAAACCTGGAATCGTGTTGACTTCGCTGACGTACAACTCGCCGGTTTCGCCGGACAACAGAAAATCCGCGCGCGCCATCCCGGCGCAATCCACCGCGCGAAAAGCCCGAACCGCCAAATCGCGCACCCGCGCGGCCAGCTCGTCCGAGATGGGCGCAGGGATGATCAATTCCGTGTTTTCGTCAAAGTATTTCGCCTCGTAATCGTAAAACTCGCGGCCCGGCTTGATCTCGCCCGGCACGGACGCGATCGGATCGTCGTTGCCCAGGACGCTACATTCGATCTCGCGCGCCTGCGGCACCGCCACTTCCACTACCAGCTTGCGGTCGAATGAGGCCGCCTCGACGAGCGCCGCGTCCAACTCTGCCAGGCTGTGTACTTTGGTGATGCCCACGCTCGATCCGAGGTTGGCCGGCTTGATAAAGCACGGGAAGCCAAGCCGCGTCTCGATCTGCGCCATCACCGCCGCTGGGTCGCGCTCCCATGTGCTGCGGAGGATCCCCAGGTATGGCACGACAGGCAGGCCGTGCGCGCGGAACACGTCCTTCATCACGACCTTGTCCATCCCCACCGCGCTCGCCGCGACGCCCGCGCCCACATAGGGGATGTCGGCCAGCTCGAGCAATCCTTGCACGGTGCCGTCCTCGCCCATCGGGCCGTGCAGCACCGGAAAGATCACATCCACTGGCGGGACACGCGACGGGCGCCCGCCGGGAACAAGCGCGCGGCTCACTTCCGAAGCCGAGCGATGAATCACCGGCGCTGCCAGCAGTTTATGAATCGTCATCTGGCCGCCGGTCAATGCTTTGAGCGGATCGCCGCCGGTCAACCAACGCCCTTCGGACGTGATGCCAATCGGGACGATGTCGTATTTGTCTTGATCCATCGCGCGCATCACCGATTGAGCCGAAAGCAAACTGATCTCGTGCTCGCCGGACTGGCCGCCAAACAGGACGCCGACGCGTACCTTGTGCGCCCTGTGCCCTGCCACCGGCTTCTTGGCTTCTGTTTCCTGCTTCTTGCCCCTTGCCTCTTGCTTCTTGCCTCTTGCTTCTTGCTTCTTGCTCACCATTCCCCCACCAACTCGATCTCCAAATCTAACGTCACACCAAACTTTTGACTCACTTGTTCACGCGCCAGGCAGATCAGCGAGTAAATGTCCGTGGCGCTGGCCCCGCCCAGGTTTACGAAAAAATTGGCGTGAACGAGCGAGATTTCCGCATTGCCCACACGAGCGCCCTTCAGCCCTGCCGCCTCGATGAGCCGCCCCGCATAATCGCCCGGCGGGTTCTTGAACATCGAGCCGAGGCTTGCGCCTGGCGGTTGCGCGCGCTTGCGCTTGTCCGTAAACTCGGCTGCCCTGGCCTCACATTCCTCATGTGTACTCTGCCTTAACTCGAACTCTGCCTCCAGTACCACCGGCTTTCGGAGGTCGGAGGTCGGAGGTCGGAGGTCGGATTTGAGCCGACTTGTTCGATAGCCGAACTGCAATTCTTGCGCCGACCACTCTTTCATATTCCCATCAGCATCGAGAACCGTGACAGAAGCGAGCGAATGAGCCATGTCACTCCCGTGCGCGCCCGCGTTGCCGACCACCGCTCCGCCCACCGTCCCTGGCACGCCGATGGCCCACTCTAAACCACCCAGTCCGCGCTCGATGCACTCCCGCGCCAGCGTCGGCAAAATCACGCCGCTCTCGGCTTTCACCCGCCGGGTGGCTGATGATTGATTGCCGACTAGATATTGGATATTTCTTGCCTTGTTGAGAATGACCAGCCCGCGAATCCCCGCGTCCGAAACCAGAATGTTGCTCCCACCGCCGAGAACCAAGTGCGGCACGTGCTGCCGGCGGGCCAAAAGAACAATGTCCCGCAAATTGTCGGCAGAGATCGCTTCGATAAATAAATCCGCCGGTCCCCCCGCGCGCGCAGTCGTGTGACGGCTCATCAGTTCGCCGCGCACCGCCCGCTCCTCGATGGTGCTCATCATCCTACGCCAGGCACTCGACACGCTCGCTTCACCGCGCGCCTCCCGCAACTCTAGCGCCGTTGGTTCCCTTCTGACTCAATTCCTGCAGCAGTTTGTCACCGACCCGATTTCCGTCTCCCGCGCTCAATGTGATGACCACATCGCCCGGCTTGACGTTCGCCAGCAGATACGCTGCGGCGTCATCCAGGTCGGCGATGTAGCGCGCATCGCAGCGGCGGGCGTCTTTCATGCGCGTGACAATGTCCTGGCCCGACACGCCGAGTGTGTCGTGTTCGCGCGCAGCATAGATCGCGGTGACGATGACGTGACCCGCATCCACGAACGCCGTGGCAAAGTCGTCCAGCAAAGTTTTGACGCGGCTGTAGGTGTGCGGCTGGAACACGGCCCAGACGCTGCGGCCAGGGAAGCGCATCCGCGCTGCCGCCAACGTCGCTTTGATTTCGCTGGGGTGGTGCCCATAGTCATCCACCACCGTCACCCCGGCCGCTTCGCCTTTGACCTCGAACCGCCGCAGCACGCCGCGAAATTCGGTGAGCGAGTCGCACACCTGGCTGAACGACACGCCCAGTTGATCGGCCACGACCACCGCCGCCAGCGAGTTGACGACATTGTGCAGCCCCGGCACGCGCAGCCGAACCAGGCCGATCGTTTGGCTCTCTCGCAAGAGCACATAGTCGCTGCCGCCCGCGTTATTCGGCTGCACATCCACGGCTCGCCACGCCGCGCCATCGTTCAGTCCGTACATCACCACCGATTTGCCGGCGCGCGCTTGCTGATCTCCCAGCTCCCGCGCCGGCAGACTATCGCGACACGCCACCAGCACGCCGCCTGGCTGCACCCGTTCCACAAATTCGCTGAACGCGCCGAACATGGCTTCAAAGGTGGGATAACAATCGGGATGATCGTGCTCCACGTTAGTGATCACGGCGGCCCAGGGTTGCAGGCCCAAAAAAGTCCGGTCGTACTCGTCGGCCTCGATGACGAACGGCCCCGTCCCGGCGCGGGCGCTCGTGCCCAGGCTGCCGATCACGCCGCCGACGATAAAAGTCGGGTCCTGCCCCGCGTCGAGCAGAATCTGCGCGATCATGGCCGTCGTCGTCGTCTTGCCGTGCGTGCCGGCCACCGCCACGCCCGTGCGTCCTTCCATCATCCGGCCCAACAGTTCGGCGCGCTTGACGACGGGGATGCCGCGCGCGTGCGCCTCGACGATCTCAGGGTTGTCTTGGGGCACGGCGGACGACATCACCACCAACTGCGCGCCCACGATGTTTTCCGCGCGATGGCCGATAGAAACCGTGGCGCCATGCCCCGTCAGGCGTTCCGTCATCGGCGTTGTGTGCAACGCGGAGGCTTGCTGATCGGATCCGCTGACGAGATAGCCTTCGTCAAGCAAGACCTGGGCAATCGCCGAAAGCCCCGCCCCGCCGATGCCGACGAAATGGACGCGCACGCCGGATGAAAGGTTTGCAATCGGACTCATTTGATCACCAGCAAAATAACCATGAATACGAGCAAAAAGGGCAGATAGGGAATCAACAAGGTAGGCGGCAAAACCTGGATTAGCTTTTGCGCCAGCGGCGTGTAATCACCCTGCAACAGTCCGAGTTGCCGAACCGGCTCCTGATATTTGTTCACGTAATACCACAGCGACCCGGCCAGCAAGTAGCCGTTGATCGCGCCGATCATGAGCGACAGCAGCATGCCTTGGATGCCGGGCCGCTCGTTGCCGGGATACTTGATGACATAGCCCTGATAGGCGACGAACATCGCGCCCAGCAGTGCAAACACGTAAAACACTAACCACCAGGAAGACTTGTCGCTCACCTGGCGCACCGCTTGCACACTAGTTGTTGTCGCGGCAAACTCCATGACGCGCCTAAAGTTATTCGAAAGCTGCGTGAGCCCGAACAACGTCACGATGAGCACCAGTGTCACGCCGAGCTCCTTGAGAAAGCCGCGCACCGCGCCCACGACGGCAAAGATCAACACCAGCACAATCCACAACGTCTCGACGGGAGTCACGCTACGCTTCCTCTCTCAGAGTCGCCCCAATGGGCATCTGTCTCTAATTTCGCTGCCGCGTCCCCAGCACGCCGAACGTGATGATCACCAATACCAATAAAAGAATCGGGAGATTGAGTTGAACTTGAAGCAAGCTTTTGATATTCACGTTGGGCACCGTCACCACGGTCCTGGAGGCCGTGAGGTAGCGTGGCAGCAGGAAAAACGTTACCAGGTAGCCATTGATCGCGCCGACCACCGCCGCCAGGATCCGTGTCATCAGAGCCGCCGTTTTGGCCTTGGCCGAGCGCCTGCGCCCGATCAGGTACCCCATCAACACCAGCCACACAAACACTAACGAGCCGAGATCCAAGCGTTGCCAGTCCTTGGTAATGAGTTGCGGTTGCGCAAACATCGTCTTGACCAGCGCCTCGGGCGAAAAGGCGCGCTCGCGCACAACCGCTAGCATGATCTGGTAGGATATGTTGATCCACGGCGTCAAGAACTTGGCGAGTGTGTCGGCCAGCAAAATGCCCGCCACAATGCCGATCAACATGAACTGCGCAATGGTCATCCCGCGCCGCACACCCAGGTAGGCAAACCGTCAACAGGCTCCGACCTCGCTGGATGATGGGGCGGAGATACTTTACCCGCAATGCAGGCTCTGTCAAGAACCTGCGAAACCTATAATACCAGGAGAATTGGCATCTTTGCATATTCCCTGCCCCCACTTGGGGAGTTTCACCCATGCCGGGCAAATTTCTTCATATTTCTCTCGCTCTGTGGCAAAGTCCAGAATCACCAAATGAGATTTTGCATTGATGTAACGGTCAGGTTGAATGTATGTCATAGCAGTTTTGTCGGCAGACAACTGATACCAGTAATCCTTAAATCCGCCAACTTGATTCCCCTTGGCAACATTCCAAATTGAGAATCCCACGCAAGACGAGTCATGAGACGCGCCTTCACAAATCAAAGCCAAGTCATTCGGCAACCAGGTTTGGACAGACGATTCCATTCTCTGACCATTTGGATATGTCACCCAGCAACGCGGAAAATTGGCGCCGCCACCACCGTAACAATTTGCGACCAGATGGACGCGCCCATCAGGTGAAGTCACAGTATGTGTATACATCTCCACATCGCGGACAACTGGTTGAGACACGAGAGTCACAACTGGCGATGCCAAAGGACTAACAGTCCCTGGCGTCAGTACGGCACAACCAGCTACAAGTCCAGCCACGGCAAAGCCCAACACAAGCCACGCGAATCTATTCAGCTTTTGGTCATGTTGATGTTGCTGCATCGCTCGTCAGTCATCCTTTGCATCTTGGCGTCTTTGCGTTAGAACTGTCACGGCAGCCCGTACAGAATCACCCCGAAATCCGTCGCCACCGCCACGCGCCGTCCGTCCGGCGACCAGCCCACGGCGAACACGCCCCACGTGCCAACGTCCTCCTTGCGTGCCACTTTGCCATCCACGACGAACTGCGCCGTGACCTTGCCATTCGGCGCGCCTTGTTCTGGGTCAAAGCCCGTCGTGCGGACGTAGGCCAATCGCCCATCGTTGAGCCACGCCGGAAAGCCAATCCGCTCGCCCGCCGGGTCGGCGCGCTCGACGCTTTGCTCCAGCGTCAAATCGCTGGACGGAAACGTGTTGACGATGAGCCAGTCCTTGAACGACTGGCCGCCGACGATTTCGTTGCGCGATGCGGCGCGATAGAAATACTTGCCCCGAGTCGGCGCAAGCCCGAAATAATCCACATCCAGACTGACCTGCCGCTGTGCGCCTCGACAGGTCACACGCTCTGCGTGCAGCGGATCACAATTCGGGCTGCTACGCGTGAGGTTTTCCAACTGGTCCGTCGTCAGATCCACTGCGTAAAAGTCATCGGTATAGTCCTCGACCGAAGGCGGCGCCGTGTGACTGCGGACGATGAGCCGGTCGTCAGCCAACCAGTCGCCCAGCCACACCGGCCGCGCGACGACGAGCCGCGCCGATTCGCCGCCTGCGCCCATCACGCCCACGGCCATTTCCGGCATAAGGCTTTTGATTCCCGACTGTGCCTCGAACGCGATTCGCTTTCCGTCGGGCGACCAGACCGGATGGCGCGCCGTGTCAAACGCCGTGCCGGACGACCAGGCCACCAGCGGCAGCATGACCAGGTCTACCAGGCGGCGCGCGCGTTGACCGCTGGCGTCCACACGCCAGAGTTGCCCGCCACCCATTCGCGGGTCGGCATCCGGCTCGCGCACGACCAGCTCGCACGTAGCGACGAGCGTGTTCCCATCGGGCGACCACGCCAGGTCTTCGCACACACCGCCGAGCAGTTTTGTTGTGTATCCGCCCGCGAACGACCACACGCCCTGCCGCTCTGAATCCATGTCACCGCCAGAGACGCCCGCGATGCGCTTGCCGTCGGGCGACCACGCCACCATCCCCACACGGCCATCGTCCGTCGCCAGCTCGAACGATTCGCCGGTGCGCGAATCCACAATGTAGGTCTGCGCCAGGGTATCGGCCCAGAACGTCATCGCCACAAAGCGGCTGTCCGGCGCCCAGATCACCTCGCCGCGCGCC
This sequence comes from Anaerolineae bacterium, assembly GCA_041300525.1. Lineage (GTDB taxonomy): Bacteria > Chloroflexota > Anaerolineae > Fen-1058 > Fen-1058 > JBGLNJ01. The sequence continues at coordinate 904,614 of JBGLNJ010000001.1, forward strand.
CAGCCCGTGCCGAGAGTGTTTTCTAACTGGACGTTGAGGCTTGCCGATACCGTGGGCGTCGGCCCTGACTTGGCGGCGACGGTTGGCGGAATGGTCGGCGACTGCGGCAGCGTCGGCATGGGAGTGGGTGTGGGCGGCAAGGGTTCGCTCTGGCAACCGGCTATCCCGATTGCCATCGCAAGCACAACCCACGACCACTTCTGCAATCTGCGTCTTGCGACTTGCATCTTGCCTCTTGCCGCGACACGGGACAACCCACCACGCGAGGGTCGCTCCTACTCGACCGCCACCTCAATCCGCTTGTTGATCTTTCCCTTGCTCTTGTAATCCACCACACGGATGCGGCCGACTTCGCGCGTGTTGGCGACGTGCGTTCCGCCATCGGCCTGCAAGTCCAGTCCGACGATTTCGACCGTCCGCACCTGAGCGATGCCTTCCGGCAGCAAATTGATCTTGGTGCGAATGAGGTCGGGAATCTGGAACGCCTCTTCGCGCGGCAGAATCTTGACCCGCACATCGCGCGCGTTGGCAACTTCGAGATTGATCTTTTCCTCGATCTCGCGCACGAGTTCTTGGCGCATCGTCTCGAATTCAAAATCCATCCGCCCGCGCAGCAGCTCCATGTTGCCGCCCGTCACCGACGCGCCATAATCGCGAAAGATGACGCCGCACAAGATGTGCATGGCGGTGTGAGTGCGCATCAACGAGTAGCGCCGCTCCCAATCAATTGCGCCGTGAACCTTCGCTCCAACATCAAGCGGAACGCCTTCGGCCTCATGCCACGCTATGTCTCCGGCTTTACGCAACTTGTTCACCTTCAACGTTCTGCCTTCCACGCTCAACGTTCCAAGGTCGTTCGGCTGACCGCCGCCGCCCGGATAGAACGCCGTGCGGTCAAGCGCCACGGCATTGCCTTCCACTGTCCCCCGAAGGGGATCTATGGCCGTCACCGTCGCGTCGAATTCACGCAGGTAACTATCGGTTTGGTACAAGAGTTCAGTCATGGCACCTCCTTGCATATTGCAGGCAACAAGCCGCAGGCGACAGGTCACGCGCTGTGGGATGTGCGCCTTGCGGCTCGCTACCTGTCCTGGAATAAAAACGCTCCCGCCCCACAAGGGACGAGAGCGGGGCGATCAACTTGGGCCATCACGCAAGGGCAATCTACTCGCGCGCCTTGCGCTTGTGGCCATCCGTTGCTCGGTCATAGAGCCACAGCAAATTACCGACGTGCAATTGCTGTACCAATCCATTCAACGCAATCCGGCTCTTGCCGCACGACTCGAGGCTGATCTCGCGCATGGCTTCGCGCGGTTTCTTGGCCGCCAGGGCCTTGGCCACGCGATTCTGGATCGCTTCCAGGTAATCCACGCTACTGTCAACCGCCTCGCCGATTTCGCCGCGCAGAACGACTTCGCCGTGCCCCTGAACGATGTTTTCCAGCGCCAACCCGCGTATCTTTTTCAGCGATTCGATAAACACGGTGGGATCGCCGTCCACGATGTAAGGCACCGGCATCAAGGTATCGGCGGCGAACAGGGTTTTATCTTCCTTGACATACACCATGATCGAGTCCGGCGTGTGGCCTGGCGAATGGATAAGCTGCAACGTCTTGTCGCCCATCCGCAGCGTCATCTCGCCGTCCGCAAACACAACATCCGGCATGCGAACCTGCGCTCCGGCCAACTCGGGCGCCTGCGCGCGGGCTGCCTCCAATCCCGCCGGCCCATGTTTCAGGAGCCATTCACGACAGAGCGCATGAGAGATAACTTGCGCATCGCGAAACAAATACGCGCCATACGTGTGATCAGCATGATAATGCGTCAAGATGACGTGGCCGATGCTGTCGCCGCCGCGCTTGGAAATGAACTCCATCATCTGCCGGGTTTCGCTGGGAAACGGCAGAGTATCAATAACTACTGCGCCTTCGGACGTCAACACGGCGCCCGCGGTCACCTGGGCATAGATGCCGCTGGTGAACACAAAAATATCGTCAGAGATACGCTCACGCTGCATTCGACTGCCTCACTGGGGATGGCTGTATAGGAAGCAGGATAACACAAAACAAGGGGCACTGTCAAGCCGAGTTTTCTGGCAATCCAATACTCTCAATCTCGCTGGAAGGGCCAATATCTTGACTCTTCTGTGGACTCGCCTCGTGGCCGAACCGAAACTCTTCCGTAATTTTGCTTCCGTCTGCCTGGTAGTATAATTACGGCAACCCACTGGCCGTTTTGGATTCGCAGGCCATACGGTGTATAATCTAGGTGATGAACTGGCTCCAAGACATTGCGCGATCCCTTAGTGTTCCGCCAGGCGATCTGGTATACCACCTCCTCGTCCTGTTCGCCATTGAAGCGATAACCGTCATGGCATGGCAACATTGGCGAGTTGCCGGTCCACGCCGATGGTTCCTGGCTGCCATGGGCTTGACCGCAGGCCGCCTCGCGCTCATCCTGGCGGCTGCGCTGGCTGCACTGCGCGTCATCCCCTCGATTGCCATCACCCCGCCACTCGAACGATTTGTCGAGGTCGTCAGCCTGGGATTGCTGGCGTGGGCATTCGTGCCGCTGCTGGCAAAACACACACAAGTGGGCGGCATTTGGGCAGTGGGGAATCTCATCCTGGCGACCGTCGCCTACGCCTGGTTCGCGCCACAATGGTTCGTCGCCTCCGGCGCAGGTCTCGGCTTTAACGGCTCGCCGCAAGACATCGTGTGGGGAGCTTGGGCGTTGGCGCTCTCGACACTGGCCATGCTCGGCTCACTGCTTCGGCGCCGGAATGGATGGGCCACCAGTTTTGTTGCGTTTGCGCTGATGGCCGCCGGTCAAGCGTTGCACCTTTTATCGCCCGATAGACAAATTCACATGGCGGAATGGGCGCGGTGGGGAACGCTAACCGCCTACCCGTTGTTTGCCGTGCTGGTCTATACACACATCGTTGAAACGCGCCAAGCCGTGGCAGTTTCGGCTTCTCCCTTGCTTTTCCCCACCGGCTCGCCAGCGGAAAAGCCTGGCGTTGCCGACCTTTGGCCCGTGGCAGAAGCATGCCGCGCCGTGGCCGAAGCCAGCGACCTGCCCCTTGCGCTTCAGCAAGCTGCTCAAGTGATTGCCAAGACTTTGAATGTTGACCTGGCCGCCATCGGCGTTCCGGGCAAATCGGCCGGCACGATAGAATTTGTTGCCATCCATCACCCCGGAGCCGAGCCGCAACTGGGCACGGCTTTTCTGCTCGACAGCCAACCCACGATCAAGCATGCCATTTCGCATCAACGTCCGGCGGCTTTGACGCAAAACACTGAAGCCATAGAACTGGCCGCATTGTTGGGCAACCCATCGCCGCACCTGATGCGGGTAGAGCCGCTCGTCTACAACCGCGAGACACTCGGCGTCCTGATTTTGAGCCGAGTCCATGACAACCTGGCTGGCGAGAGCCAGGTCCGCGCTGCGCAAGCTGCTTGCGCCCACCTTGCCTCGGCGCTCGGAATCGCGCGCAAGACCGAATCACTCGCGGGGCGCGCCGACGAGTTGGCCCGCTCACTGCGCGAAAGCGAAACGCGCGACGCGCGAATGCGGTCGGAACGCAAAGCGCAAATCGCGCAGAGCCAGTCCGACCTGCAGCAGGCAGAGGCGCAGTTCGCCGAAGCGCAAAAGCAATCGGCGCACTATCAAAAGCAGGCCGAAGAGTTGGCCGCGCTGATTGACCTGCACCTGCGTGACCAGGCGGAAGCGCCCTCGCCGGCAGGCTGGCAAGAGCAAGTGCGGCGATTGACCTTCGAGCGCGACCAGGCCATGTCTGAAATGCAGAGGTGGAAAGAGGAAGCCGAACAAGCTCTGGCGCTGCAAGCTCCGCTGGAAGGCGAACTCCAAAAAGCTCGGAAGCAAATCGGTCAGATCGAAGAGGAATTGGAGCAAGCCCAGCACGCCCTCACGCCAGTGGCTGGCGACGTCACAGCCCACGGCCTTCTCGTGAGCGATGCGCACGGGCAAGTGGTGGCAGCCAGCGACGCAGCCGCGCGGCTTTTGGGCAAGAACCGCAGCGCCCTCATCGGCCAGCCGCTGGCATGCGCCTGCCCGGACTTGCGCTGGAAGGAGAGGGTCGAGGACCTGCTCACAATAGCGGGCGGTTCGCCTTCCGCCCAAACGCCGATGCCATTCACGGCACAGTTTTCTGGCCGCAAACTCAAGGTGGAGATGGCTCAACTGGCAGCAGACGGCAACTCTTCGCCTGGCGGGCTGGTCGCTGTGCTGACTGTGCCGGGCGGTGCAGAGCAAGAATCTGAAAATCGCACTGAAGTGATCGCCAGCCTGGCCCAGGAACTCCGCACGCCGATGACGTCCATCAGCGGCTATACGGATCTGCTCCTCAAAGAGTCGGCAGGGATTTTGGGCGCGATGCAGCGCCAGTTCTTGCAGCGTGTCCAGGCCAACACCGAGCGAATGAGTGTGATGCTGAACGACTTGGTCCGGGTGACGGCCATTGACACTGAGCAGTTCAAGCTGGAGCCGGAACTGGTTAGCATTGTCGAAATCATCGAAGAAGCGATCATGGGCAATGCGTCGCAGTATCGCGAACGCAACGTGACGATCCAACTCGATTTGGACGAGCATCTGCCGCCGTTGCGCGCGGACCGCGACAGCCTGTATCAGATTGTCTCGCATCTGTTGGCTAATGCCGGCCAATGCAGCCAGTCCGGCACCGCAGTGCTCGCCTCGGCGCACCTGGCCCAAGAAAAAAACTACTTGTCCGTCAGCGTCACCGATACCGGCGGGGGCATTCGCCAGACCGACCGGCAGCGGGTGTTCTCGCGACGCTACCGCGCCGATAATCCGCTCATCGAAGGTTTGGGCGACACCGGCATTGGACTTTCGATTGCCAGGACGCTCGTGGAAGCGCACGGCGGGCGCATCTGGGTGGACAGCGAGATGGGCCGCGGATCCACATTCACATTTCTGTTTCCAATCCTTCCAGCCTCTGATGAAGAGAACCCTGGACTGAGCATGGGGTCAAGTTGAACACAGTCACACCTGCCTCGTCTCGTAGCAGTGGGGGGCGGCAACTCTTGGGAGGAATTGCGGCCGGCATCGTCGTGGTGGCCACCGTGCTGGCCGGCGGATTGCTCGCCTCGCAAGAATCCAGTGGGCCAACACCCACGCTGGTTGCGCTGGCCACACCGGCCGTCATTGCAACTTTGCCTCCCGGCGCGTCGCCCACCCCAATGCCCGTGTCGCCCACCCGTTCGGCGTCTAACACGCCTGGCCCATCTGCCACGCCTATACCGACCATCGCCTGCCCGGTACCAGTCGGGTGGACAACCTATGTCGTGCGCAAGGGTGACACGCTCACTTATATCGCTCAGGCCAACGGAACAAGTATCTTTCTGATGATCCAGGGGAATTGCCTGGTCAACCCGGATGTGACGCCAGGGCAAGTTTTGTATCTGCCGCCCATCCCGACTCGCGCCCCTGGGCCAACGCCCACACGAACGCCGTGCGGCCCGCCTCTCAATTGGGTGATGTATCGCGTCCAGCCAGGCGACACACTCTATGGGTTGTCGCTGCGCTACGGCACAACAGTTTCCGCATTGGCGCAAGCCAATTGCTTGACCGGCTACACGCTGCGCGTCGGACAGGGACTATACGTCCCGCCCGTCGTCGTCATCCCACCGACGGCGACTCGCACACGCGCGCCTTCAGTCACGCCGTCTGCGACCCCTTCGGCCGGCATCACGCCGCCAACGCCCACTGCGACACCTTCGGCCAGCCCTACTCCGACGCGCACGCCGATTGCCACCGCAACGCCTACCCTCGGCCCCAGCCCGACGCCGCCGTCGGTCACGCCGACCGTCACCGTCACATCGCAGCCCCCTACCCCCACGCCAACCGCCAGCCCGAGCGTATCACCTTCGGATACTCCGGAGCCACCGTCTGCGACGCCGACGTCCTCGCCGCCATCGTCCGCGACGCTGCCTCCATCCGCGACGCCTCCGCCGACTGCGACGCATCCACCGGCGGATACGCCTGTGCCGACGAGCAGCTTGCCACCGACCGTGCTCACGTCACCGTCGCCGGGGCCATAACGCACTGTGTCCCATTGCATACGTCATCATGCATAAACACCTGTTTGATTTTATTGACGCCATCCTGTTGACGATCGTCGTCATCCTGGCGCTACTCATCGCGCGCATCTTGGTCAGCGATGGTGTCCAGGCCGTTGCCCTGCTCACGCCGGCGTCGGAGCCGACCCTGGTACTCGCCACACCGCCAGTGGCGACGAAAACACCCGTGCCAACGCCCCAGCTGCCCCCCACGGCAACGTCCAGCCCCACGCGCACGCCCATCGCCACCGCTACCGCGTCGCCCACCGCAACCACACCGCCCACGGCCACGTCACTCCCGGCGCGCGGCGTCCATGTCCCCAGCGTCACACCCAACGCGACGGTGTTCATCGGCAACACGCCGGTTCCTGAGCCTGCGTCGCCCGTGCCGCTCCCGCGTGGCTCGGTGACAATCGCCTTGTTGGGCAGCGACAAACGCCCGAACCGTGGCGACTATCGCACCGATACCATCATCCTGGTCAACGTCAATCCGAACCTGCCGGCCGTCACCCTGCTATCCATTCCACGCGACCTGTGGGTCTACATCCCCGGCTATCAATTTAGCAGAATCAACGTGGCCGACGAGCGCGGCGCGTTCAGTCGATTCCCCGGAGGCGGGGCCGGATTGCTCAAACAGACGATCGAGTATAACCTGGGCATTCACGTGGACTATTACGCCCGCGTGGATTTTGCCGGGTTCATGAAAATTGTGGACACACTCGGCGGCGTTGACGTGATCGCCAACTGCCCGCTGGAAGACATTTTTCCCGACGATCCGATCACCGAAAACAAAACCGTCACGGGGACCATCTCCATCCTCCGACCCGGCGTCGTACACCTGGATGGCAAGCACGCACTATGGTACGCGCGCAGCCGTGAGAACACCAGCGATTGGGATCGCAGCCTGCGCCAGCAGCGCGTCTTGCGCGCCATGTACACTAAAGCAACCCAGCTCGGCTTGGTCACGCGCTTGCCCGAGCTATGGAACGACCTATCCTCTACCGTCGTCACTGACCTCAAGCTCAACGACATCATTTGGCTGGCGACCATCGGCGCGCGGCTGGACTCGACCCGCATCAAGAGCCGCACGCTCGACGGCTCTATGGTGTACCATTGGGACACGCCCGATACTCACGCCTGGGTCGTCTCGCCGATACCGGGCAAGCTGGGACCGGCATTGCAGGACATCTTTAGCCCGCCCACCAACGTGGCCGCGCAGGCGCAGACGCGCGTACAAGTTTGGAACGGTTCGCCGTACTCTGATTGGGGGATTCTGGCCGCCGACCAGTTGGGGTGGGAAGGCTTTCTCGTCACCGACATCGCCCCGGCAGACCGCAACGATTACGCCCAGACCAAAATCATTGATTTTTCGGCGACGTCCAAAGGCTCGCGCCGCGCCACGCTCGCCAGCATCTTGCGCGTGAGCACGGCCAACACCCTCGCGCAGCCGGACGCCAACAGCCAGGCGCAATACCGCATCATCGTCGGCGCAGACTATCAGCCCTGCACGCGAGTGCGGCTGCCCAGCGCAGGTCTTCCTACACCTGTCCCAACGACTACACCAGCGCCATGAAAAACGGTTCCTCGGCTTGCGAGTGAGGGTAAAGCCCGGTATAATGCCAGGTGATGGCTGACAAGCCCCGAAGCTTCACGGGGCTTTTTCGTGTCACTCAACTCGAACGCCTGACCTTCCACAGAATCCATGACCGGTATGGTTGCTACTCAAACAGACGAACAACTCACGCAACGGACTGATCTCTGGCGCGTCGCCTGGAACATTGCAGCCGGCGACGCGCTGCTCGCCGTTGCTCTACTCGGCATCGCGCTGCTGATGGCGCTGTCGGTATGGCTGCCACAAGCGCCCAATAGCGTGACGGCTCCGGTGGCCTACTCGCGCTGGCTGGGCGAAACCCAAGTCCGGTTCGGGAGCGCGTTTGCGCTCTTGCGTCAAATCGAGTTTTTCTCGCTCGAACACAGCCTGGCGCTTCGCGCGCTGATTGCGCTGGCGACGCTGGGCTTGATCGTGCGATGGCTGGTCAGCCTCCACGCGGGCTGGACCGCGCGCCGCTCGCCCCTCCCGCTCCCTTTGACCGCGCAAAAGATCACGACCGAAAAACCGCTCGATGAAATCGTTGCTTTGCTAGAGCGCCGGCGATTCCGCGTCGTCCGCGAAGGCGACGAGCTGCGCGCCGACCGTTTCCCCCTGGCCATGGTGGGCCAGATCGTCGCCTACACGGGCGCATTGTTGGTGGTTGCCGGCCTCTTGATCTCAAACATCGCCGGGTGGCGGGTGAGCGATTTGACTTTGGGTGTCGGCCAACCAGTTTCCGTGGGACATGGCACGCCCTACAACTTGCGCCTGGACACGCTCGATCAGGCTAACTTCGGACACATCTCCCTGGTGCAGGAAACCGATGTGGCCGGCGAAGGCAACCTATCGCCCGGACACCCGCTGCGATTCAACGGCCTGCAAGTGCTCATCCGAGGCAGCGGCCCGGCCATCCGCGCCACCGCGACGTTGACCGAGGGCCATTCGTTGCCGCTCCAGGCTTCGACCACATCCCCGTCGGTGACGGAGCTTTTGTTGCTCCTCACACGCGACGAGCCGGACCGGTACCTGGCTGCGCCAGAAGCCGGGTTGGTTGTGCGGTTGTCGCGTCTCGCCGGAGCCTATAGCGTCCGCGCTCAGATTTACCGCAGCCTGACGGAACGGGGTTCTCCCGCCGCTACTTTCTCTATCGGCTTACCCGGAACGCTGCAAAGCTTCTTGCATCGAGATGCCCGCCATCATCAAGCCGATCTGCTCGACGGTCGCCTGATCGCGCTCGACGATGCCGATGACACTGCCTTCGTACATCACGGCGATGCGGTCGGACAAGGCGCGCACCTCGTCCAGGTCTTCCGAGATCAACAAGATGGCGGTTCCCGCGTCGCGCTGTTCGAGCAGGCGTTGATGGATGTACTCGGTCGCGCCAATGTCCACGCCGCGCGTCGGCTGGGCCGCAATCAAAACCTTGGGCTGGCGCGAGAGTTCGCGCGCCATGATCAGCTTTTGAATGTTGCCGCCGGACAGGCTCTTGATCGGGGTATCGAGGCGCGGCGTCTTGACGGCAAATTCGTTGACCAGTTCACCGGCATGGGCCGACATTTTGCGGAAATCCATGAAAATGCCGTGCGTGTACTTGGGCGAAGCGTGCTCGTGCAGAAACATATTTTCCTGCACAGAAAAATCACGGATCGCGCCGTCACGCATACGCTCTTCGGGGATGTAGGCCTGCCCGGCTTCCATCCGCTGGCGCAGTGAAGCGTGGGTCATGTCGCGCCCGTCAACGGCAAACGCGCCGCCCGTGGTCTTGCGCAGGCCGGCCAGGCATTGCGCCAGTTCGCGCTGCCCGTTGCCCGACACGCCCGCCAGCCCCAAGATCTCGCCCGCGTGGATTTCCAGGTCAACCCCGCGCAACGCTTCGACGCCCCGGTCGCCCATGGCGCGCAGTCCTTCGACTTTGAGGCGGACTTGGCCGGCGGCTTGAGGCTGCGGCGTGAGCAGCTTGACTTCGCGCCCGACCATCATCTTGACCAAATCGTTGCGCGTCACATCTTTGGTGGCCCGCGTGCCCGCCATGCGCCCATCGCGCAGCGCCGTCACGCGGTCGCTGATCGCCATGACTTCGTGCAGCTTGTGCGAGATAAAGACGAGGCCGTGGCCTTCGCTCACCATCCGCTTCAAGGTGACAAATAGATCGTTCACTTCTTGCGGTGTGAGCACCGCCGTCGGCTCGTCGAGGATGATAAAGCGCGCGCCGCGATAGAGTGCCTTTAAGATCTCGACGCGCTGCTGCTCGCCGACGGCCAGTTGCCACACATACGCCCCCGGATCCACTTTGAGTCCATACGCCTGCGCCAGTTCGCGGATGCGTGCCGAGACGCGATCCAGGTCGAGCACCGGCTCGCGCGTGGAGCGGAGGCCCAGGGCCACGTTCGCCGCGACGGTCAGCGTGGGCACCAGCATAAAGTGCTGATGGATCATGCCGATACCGGCGCGGATGGCATCGGCCGGCGAGTGGAACACGCACGGCTTGCCGTCAATGAGAATCTGGCCCTCGTCGGGCTGATACAGGCCATACAACTGCCGCATCAGCGTGCTTTTGCCGGCGCCATTCTCGCCGAGCAAGGCATGCACCTCGCCGGCATTCACGTCCAAACAGACCTGGTCGTTCGCCAGCACGCCAGGGAAACGCTTGACAATGTTGCACATCTCGATGCGGCGGATGTTCTGTTGCGTAGCGGGTTGTCCCCAGGACACCCTTAAGGGGTGTGACGCAGATGACATGTTGTTACTTCTCCTTCCCCTTAGCCCTCTCCCTCTCCCAATCTTGCCCTGAGCTTGTCGAAGGGGTGGGAGAGGGGGAGGGTGGGGAGATGAGTTACGGCCGCCGGGGCGCGGTCACCGCGCCCCTATGGATTGACCTTGATGCTGCCGCTCTTGATGCCTTCGATGGCGGCATCGCCCGCTTTCTTGACATCATCGGGCAGCTTGTAGCCCGAGTTGTAGACGATCTTGAGTCCGCCGTTTTTGAGCTGCAACACATACTTGTCGCCGCCCAGCTTGCCGGCCTTGTTGTTCTTGATCATCTCTTTGAGCATCGTCGTCCAGTCGTACTGCTGGCTGGCGACGACGAGGTTGGGCGCAAGCGTTGTCTGGTCCTGCTGCGTGCCGAACCACAACACGGTGCCCTTGTCCTTGGCCGCGCCAATCGAGCCGACGACCGACTGCGACGAGCCGGTGAGCGCGTCGGCGCCCGCGGCGATGTGCGTCTTGGCCGCCTCGGTCATCAACGCCACGTCGGAGAACGAGCCGGTCCAGGTCTTGGAGACTTTGATGCTCGGATCCGCCGCGGCCACACCCTGAAGAAAGCCGTCAATATAAGTCTTGGCATCGCCCACTTCCACCGGGCCGGTCACGCCGATCAGTTTGGCCTTGGTCAACTTGGCCGCCAGCACGCCGTTGACATAGCCACCCTCTTCCGCCGCCGCGGTGTAAGCGTACACGTTCGGCAGGCCAAAAGTGTTGACGTCCGTGCCCCACGCAAACGTCACCTTGGGAAAGTCCTTGGCGATTTCCTGGATGGACGCGCCATACTGCGAGCCGTGCCCGATCACGATGTTGAATCCCTGGCTGGCATAGTCGCGAATGGCAGCGGCCGCATCGGGCACCTTGAACATGTTTTCCGAGTACTTTAGTTCCAGCGCGGACTCGCCGCCCATTTCTTTTTGAACGGCCAAGAGCGCGCTGTACATGGACTGGCTGAACGCCATGTCCGTCGTGGCGCTGGGCATCACTACGGCGATGCGGAACTTGGCCGTGGCTCCGCCCGACGGCGCCGCTGGCCCGCTGCACGCGGCGGTCAGCAGCGCCACTACTAGCACAAGAAACAACACATTTCGAGTCTTCATCTTTTATCTCCTTGCGTGATTTTGAACTCCCCGAGGTGGGGAATTTTCGACTTAACTTTCGCCCCGTTCAAAGGGCAGGTTCAACCCCGCCGGCTGGCGCACGCGGTTCATTGCCACGGCCAGCGCAGCAATCGTCAACAGGTATGGCAGCATGACGGCCACGTCGGATGGAATATTGACGCCCAGCACCTGCATCCACAATTGGAATGCATTGACCGTGCTGAACAGCAGCGCGCCGCCCATGATGCCGACCGGTCGCCATCCGCCAAAGTAGACCAGCGCCACGGCGATAAAGCCCTGGCCGGCCGTGAGGTTTTCTTGAAAGAGATTGACCAACGAGATGGACAGCGACGCGCCGGCCAGCCCCGCCAGCATCGCGCCCAGGCACACGCTCACGTAACGCACCCGATCTACGTTCACGCCGAGCGAGTCCGCTGCCGCCGGATTCTGCCCCGCCGCCTTGATCCTAAGCCCCCACGTCGTCTTTTCCAGAATCCACCAGGCCGCTGGCACGAGCAGGAACGCGCCGTATACCAGCACATTGTGTTGGAACAAGATTTCACCGAGGACGGGAATGTCGCCCAGTAGCGGCAGCTTGATCGGCTGGAAACCGTTCACGGTCTTGACCGTGCCAATCGTGACCTTGAACAGCAAGGACGACAGGCCCAGCCCGAACATGTACAGCCCGATGCCGCTGATGCCTTGTTCGGCTTTGAGTGTGACACTGATCACCGACATGAGCAGGCCCATTAACAGCCCGATGACGAGAGCGGCCAGCACACCCAGCCACAGACTGCCGGTGTTCAAGGCGACGAAAAAGGCCGCGTAAGCGCCGACCAGCATGATGCCATCCACGCCGAGGTTCACCACGCCCGATGTCTGCGCGAATACCTCGCCGATTGCGGCATACAGGTACGGCGTCGCCAATCGGATGGCGGAGGTGAGAATACCGACGATCACCGCGATAGAAAAAATGTTCTCCATCACTTGACCTCCTGGCCCTTGGCCGCCGCCGCCAGTCGTCGCGCGGCCCACCGGCGCGACAGCAAAGCAGAGCCGACCACGAACAATACGACCAGACCCATGATCGTATCCACCAGCGCCGATGGCACCTGCACCGCGCGTTGCATCTTGTCCGCGCCCACCAGCAAGCTGCCGAACAGGTACGAGGCCGGAATGGCCCCCAGCGGGTGCAGGCCGCCGAACAGCGCCGCCACGATGCCGGAAAAGCCGTAGCCGCTGGTGATGCCTTCCAACAGCCGGTGGTGTACGCCGATCACTTCGACCGCGCCCGCCAGCCCGGCGAATCCGCCCGCCAGCGTCAGCGAGAGCGCCTGGTAGAACGGCACGTTGATGCCGGCATAGCGTGCGGCATCGGGGTTCAGGCCGACGGCCCGAATGCGATAGCCGATGGTTGTGCGCCACAGAAAGATGTACACGGCCACCGCCAGCACGACCGCAATGATCGTCCCAGCGTGGAGCAGCGTTTGCGGAACCAGGCGCGGCAGCCACACTTGCTCCGGCAGCCGCTCGGACTGCGCCAGGAACGTGCCGGCCTTGACGCCACCCGGATCCATCAACGGGCCGCGTAGCAACAAGTTCATCAACTGCAGCGCGATGGCGTTCATCATGATGGTGCTGAGGATTTCGTTGACACTCAAGCGGGCTTTGAGGATGCCGGGCACAAAGCCCCACGCCGCGCCGGCCACAAAGCTCATCGTCACCGTCGCCGGGACCAGCAGCCAGCCGGGCCACGCGCGGAATTGTAACGAGAACCAGGTCGCCATCAGCGCGCCCACAATGATCTGCCCCTCGCCGCCGATGTTGATCACGCTGGCGCGAAAAGCGATGCAGATGCCCAAGCCGACCAGCAGCAGCGGCGTGGCTTTGACCAGCGACTGGGTGATGCTGTACGTGCTGCCCAGCGCCCCGTTGATCAGGGCAGCGTAGGCCGTGAGGGGATTGACCTTGAGCAACAACAGCATCACCGCGCCGATGAGCAACGCGGCCAACATGGCCAGGATTGGCAGCGCCGCCCTAAAGAGGATGTCCTTCCAGTCAAACACAAACCTGCGGAGCGAGCGGGGAGGAACAATAGCCATGTCAGTTGGCATAGACCCATCTCCTGGATGCAGAATGAAATAGGAGTTTGTGCATTTGTGCGCGCTACAGCAACCCGACCTTGGCGTTGAACTCTTCGATGAGCGCATCAATCGCGTCAGTCTGGCTTTGGTAGCTCGTCCAATAGTCCCGATGTGACCACTGGGCGTTGATCTCTTCGTAGGTGCGGCCTTGCTGCTCGACCCAGGTATAGTATTTCAAGTTATGGACGCGCCTGCGGTCGGCGTAGCTCAACTCGAGCATGTTATCGGTGGATTGGCCGATCAGATAGCGGGCGAAATCGGCGGCGGCGTTCACTTCAGTGTACTCGCCGAACTCTTGCTTCATCTCTTGCAAGCGGCTGCCATAGAGTTGCATCGAGTCGGTCAGGACCGTGAGGACGATGTCACTATCGCCCAATTCGTAATACTTGGCGAACTTTACTGCCGAGAGCACATTCGAGATGCCGGAAAAGCCTAGCAGTTCGAGTTGGTTGACGATAGCTTCGGGCACACCTTGCTTGATCAGGTAAGCGCGGCCGGCCGGCTCGTTGAACAGGCGAGACAGGTTGACCACGGCGTTGTCATCAATCGCTACGACGATGTCGGTATTCTTGACGTTGTAAATCCACGGCACGTGCTTGTCGCCGATGCCTTCGATGCGATGCGAGCCAAAGCCGTTTTCGAGCAGGGTGGGGCATTGCAGCGCTTCACTGGCGACGATCTTGCTGGCAGGAAAGAGTTGCTTCATATAGTCGCCGCTGGCGATGGTGCCCGCCGAGCCGGTGGCCGAGGCCAGGCCGCGATAGCTGTCGCGCGGGCCTAAGACACGCTTCAAGACTTGTTCCATCGCGTGGCCGGTGACCTCATAGTGCCAGAGGTAATTGCCAAACTCTTCGAACTGGTTGAATATCATCAAGTCCTGGCCGGAGCGGCGCAGTTCCCAGCACTTGTCAAAGATTTCCTTGACGTTCGATTCGCTGCCGGGTGTGGCAATGACCTCGCCCGCGATCTTGGCCAGCCACTCGAATCGCTCGTGGCTCATGCCTTCCGGCAGGATGGCGATGGACTGACAAGCCAACAGCGCCGAGTCGTACGCGCCCCCACGGCAGTAATTGCCGGTTGAGGGCCACACGGCCTTTTGCGTCGTCGGGTCAAACTGGCCGGTGACAAGGCGCGGCGCCAGGCAGCCAAATGCCGCGCCGACTTTGTGCGAGCCGGTGGGGAACCACTTGCCCACCAGCGCGATGATGCGCGCATCAGTGCCGGTCAGGCTTTTCGGGAACTCTAAAAAGTTAACGCCGCCGAACCTGCCGCCCTGGGGAACCGGCTCGTTGTGCCAGGTGATGCGGAACAGGTTGCGCGGATTCACGTCCCACAAACCGATCTTGCTCAATTCCTCTTTGACCTTGGCCGGAATCAGAGCCGGGTTCTTCATCTGCTTGTAGGTGGGGATGATGATATTGCGCTCGCGCGCTCGCTTCACCGCGCGTTCGAGACGGTCAGGCTGCACAGTCAAGTCAATCATGGTTTTTCTCCACAACAAAGCAGGTCACGTGAAAACGTGACCTGCTTGCCTCTAGTCCTGCACGATCCATGTGCCGGTTTTTCCATCCAGCGCGTCTACGATGTGCGCCGGGTCGGTCACCAGCCCCTGGCCCTGCGGGTTCGCTTCCAGGAAAGCAATGATGGCCTCGATCTTGGGTCCCATGCTCCCCGAAAGAAAGTGGCCTTCGGCGTACAGCTGCTTGGCTTCGCTCAGCGTCATCTTGTCCAGCCACTTTTGATCCGGCTGGTTAAAGTTGATGGCGACCTTTTCCACGGCGGTCGAGATCAGGAGCAGATCGGCCTTGAGCTCGGAAGCCAATAAACTACTGGCCCGATCTTTGTCAATCACGGCGAACGTGCCTTGCAACATCCCCTGCTCGTCCTCGATCACGGGAATGCCGCCGCCGCCCACCGCCACGACAATGAACCCCGTGTCAATCAGCATCTTGATTGCCTCGCGCTCGACGATCTTGAGCGGAATGGGCGATGCGATCATGCGCCGCCAGCCGCGCCCCGCGTCTTCCTTGACCATCCAGCCTTCTTTGACAAAAATATCAGCCTTGTCTTTGGTCGTAAATCCGCCGATCCCCTTGGTCGGATTCTTAAAGCCCGGGTCGTTGCGATCCACCAATACCTGCGTCACCACTGCCGCGACCGAGCGCTGGATGCCGCGCTGCTTGAACTCGTTGTCCAGCGCGCGAGCGATCATGTAGCCGATAGCGCCCTGCGTGTCCGCGCCGATCACGTCGAGCGGCGTCGAGTGCACCTCGGGGTACGCCAGCTCGTTGCGGCGCAGGATAAAGCCCACTTGCGGCCCGTTGCCGTGCGTAACGATCACGTTCCAGCCGCGTTGGATCATGTCCGCAATGTGCTGGCAGGTTTCTTCCACAGCCTTGACCTGCGAGCCTACGTCCTCGTGTTGTTTGTCACTGATCAAGGCATTACCGCCGATGGCGACGACGGCGACTTGTTTCTCACTCATGTGTCTTCCCTTTACATTGTCAACGCCATGACGGCTTTTTGCGCGTGCATCCGGTTTTCGGCTTCATCGTACACCACAGACTGCGGGCCGTCCATCACGCCATCGGTTACTTCGATGTTGCGGTCGGCGGGCAGGGGGTGCATATAGATTGCATCCGGCTTGGCCAACGCCATCTTGCGCTCGTCCGTGATCCAGTGCGAATACTTTTTGATAATCTTGGCGCCCTCTTCCGGATCGGGCGTGTGTACCATCGCGCCCCACGACTTGGCATAGATGATGTCGGCGTCTTTGAAAGCGGCTTCCATGTCGTTCACTACCTCAAAGCCCGCGCCGAATTTCCTAGCCTGCTCACGTGCCTGCTCCATGATGCCGGGCATCAGCTTGAACTCGGGCGGGTGCGCCAGCACCACGTCCATGCCAAAGCGCGGCATTTGCAGCACGAGCGATTGCGGCACCGACATCGGCTTTTGGTACGACGCGGCGTACGCCCACGAGACAACCATCTTTTTGCGGCGCAGGTCGCGGCCCTTCTTTTCGATAATCGTCATCAAGTCGGCCAGGCATTGGAACGGGTGATAGATGTCGCACTGCATATTGAGCACAGGCACGCGCGACGCTTTCGCCACCGCGTTCAAATAGCCGTTGCCCACGCCCCAGTCCACATGGCGGATGGCGATGCCGTCAAAGTAGCGGCCAAAAATCTCACCGATCTCTTTGGGCGTGTCACCGTGTGCGATCTGCGTGGTCTTGCTCTCGATGAACGCGCCGTGGCCGCCGAGTTGAGCCATGCCCGCCTCGAACGAGCCGCGCGTGCGTGTGCTTGAAAAGAAGAACAGCATCGCCAGCACTTTATCGCGCAGGTAAGCGTGCGGCTCGCCCAGCGCGCGCTTGCGCTTCAAATCAAAAGCCACGTCCAAAACAGTCTCGACTTCTTCTTTGCTGAAATCCAGGTCGCCGATCAAGTCTCGACCGTGTAAAAAGGTTTGCATGTTAGTCTCTCCTGGTTTTCTAGTTCGATAGTGCGTAGTTCGGTAGTGCGGTAGTTCGGTAGTACGATAGTTCGGTAGCGAGATGGTTGGTTGAAGGGCGCGACTAGAGCACTATTGCACTAACTCGCCATCGTACTAACTCACTAACATACTATTTCCTCTTTCGAAGGTAGGCGATCATGCCATTGATGAGCCGTTTTGCTTCTGTGGCAAGGCCATACGCCACCTTGAGTTCGTCTTCGGCAATGTACTTACGGTCGAGAGCAAGGTACAGCTCAGACTGCACCTCACTCGCCGACCGTCGCGCGATTTTCAGGAACCGGATGAACTCGGGCTTGGTACCAGAGTCAAAACCTTCGGCGACATTGTGCATCACCGATCCGGCGGCATCACGGATCTGATCGCGCAATTGAAAGTCTTTGGCGAAGTGTGGATGGTCAGTCAAGTCGTAAATCAGATTCGCCAATTGGCGTGCCTTTTGCCAGCTCTGCAAATCCTCAAATCGCCTGATCATCGGCATGGCGCACGCCTCGCTGCAACCCTCAACTATCCCACTACCGCACTATCTCACTACTGCATTATCTCACTATCGCACTAACTATTCCATCGCCCCCAGCACGAGCGCCAGCAACGCCATGCGCATCACGACGCCGTTGAACGCCTCCTGCCAGTAACGCGACCAGCGAGTGATGTCCACGTCCGGCGGAATCTCGTCCATGCGCGGGAGTGAGTGCAGCAGAATCGCGTCCGACTTGGCCTTGGTCGTCAGCAGTTCGCGCGTGATCTTGTAATTCGCGGGCGTCATGCCCACGTCCTTGCCGCTGCGCTCGTCGCGCGACTTTGTGTAATCGGGCTGAACCACCGGCTCGACCAGGATCACGTCGGCCTCGGCAATGGCTTGCTCGACGTGCTCGGCCTCTTTAAAGTTGAGGCTGTATTGCTTCAGCTCCGCCTTGAACTCGTCCGTCAGCGACATTTCCGGCGGGGCCACGAACGTGATGGGGCAGTCGAATTGCGTCAGCGCATAGCCCAGCGAGTGCATCGTCCGCATGCGCATATCGCCCACGGCCAGCCACTTTAGCCCGTCAATCCGGCCCTTTTCCTGCAACACGGTGTACAGGTCGGTGAGGATTTGCGTGGGGTGCTCGCCCCAGCCATCGCCGCCGTTGATGATGGGAATGGATGCCCACTTGGCCGCCTCGTGTGGCGCGCCCTGCTGAAAGTGGCGCATCACGATCACGTCGCCATAGAATTCCAGCATCTTGACCGTGTCTTTGATGGACTCTTGATAAAAGTCACCCGCGCGCGTCATCTTGGCGTCGGCAAAGCCCGTGACGTGCCCGCCCAGGCGGTGCATGGCTGCTTCGTGCGCCAGGCGCGTGCGCGTCGAGGGCTGATAGAACGCCGTCACCAGCGTCTTGTCCTTGAGCAGGTCGCTGTTGCGGCGGCTCTGGGCAATCGGCTCCAGCGCCTTGGCCACTTGAAACACGTGAAAGAATTCGTTGCGCTCGAACTCTTTGAGCGACAAAATGTCGCGTCCCATGAAACTCTTCATTGCGAATCCTCCTATGATGTTTTCGTTCACATGACTGCGCTACGCAACGCAGGTTATGCCGGCAGTTAGCCTGGCAAAGACTTTTAACTTTCGCGCGGATCAATTCGCCGCACGACGTGGAATCTAAAATAACCAGGGACAAAGTAACTCTGCGAATAGTCCACGCTGCGCCCCTCGCGCGAGAACAATTGCGCATCCAACTTTAGCAACATGTCGCCGCGCTGCAGGTTAAGCTTGCGCGCTGTCGGTAAATCGGCCGCTTCTGTGATGATGTCGGTGCGAGAGTGACTCAACGCCGGTTCGTTGCGCTGGATCAAAATGTCCAGCACCGATCCGTTGAACGTTTCCCCCAGGTCTTGTTTCCGAAGAAGAGTGGTCGGGACGACATCAATCAAATAAGCAACGGGCCGCGTGCCGGTCATAATGACGCGCGCTACCATCAGCACCTGGGTCCCCGTCGGAACTTGCAATCGCTCGACCTCGTGCGGCGTCGCTTCGCGCTCAATGATCTCGGCTTCGCCCATGTGCGTTTCCAGGCCCATGCGCCGGGCGAGCGTGTCGAGGCTTTCCAGTTGCTCCAATCCAGCTTCGAGGACCGGCTGCTGTGGAGATACAAACGTCCCAACGCCGTGACGGCGGACGACAACTCCACGCTGCTCCAGTCTGGTGGGCTGTGGTCGCTCATCCTGGGATCGCTCCTGGTGACGGCAGGCGCGGCCGTGCTGGCGGTGCCCACGGGGCTGCTCGCGGCTGTGTTTGTGGCCGAAGTTGCGCCGCGCTGGCTGCGCGAAATCGTCAAGCCCATGATCGAAGTGTTGGCGGGCATCCCGTCCGTCGTGTTGGGTTTTTTGGGCATGCTGATGCTTTCGCCCCTGGTGCGGCAAGTGTTCAACGCGCCCACCGGGTTGACTGCGTTCTCCGGTTCGCTCGTGCTGGCCTACATGGCGCTGCCCACCATCATCAGCGTGGCCGAAGATGCGCTGGACTCGGTGCCGCGCGCTTACCGGGACGCGGCCCTGGCGCTGGGCGCGACGCGGTGGCAGACCATCTGGCGCGTGACCGTTCCGGCGGCGCGCTCCGGTATCCTCACCGCCATGATGCTGGGCATTGGCCGGGCCATTGGCGAAACCATGGCCGTGATGATGGTCACCGGCAATGCCGCGCGCCTCCCGCTGACGCTGGATAGCTTGATGCGCCCGGTGCGGACGATGACGGCCACCATCGCCGCCGAGATGGGCGAAGTGGCCCAGGGCAGCACGCACTTTCACGTCTTGTTCGCGGTCGGCATCCTGTTGTTTGTGATCACCTTCCTGGTTAACCTGGCCGCGTCGCTGGCGATTTTCCAGCAGACGCGCCGGGCAGAGCGGTTACTTTCGTGACACTGTCTCGTGAATGGGTTCAACGGCTGGGTTTTGCGTTCCTGACCGTGGTCACGGTCATAGTCGTGCTGCCGATCGTTCTGGTCGTCGGCTACATCGTCGTGCAAGGCGCGCCGGCCCTGACGTGGGAATTTCTCACCCAGATGCCGCGCGGCGGCATGCGTGAAGGCGGACTGCTGCCAGCCATCGTCGGCACGTTGTGGCTGACGGCCGGCACGGCAGTATTTGCTGTGCCGGTGGGCGTGGCGATGGCGGTCTATTTGGCCGAATATGCCTCCGACAATCTTTTCACGCGATTGGTGCGGCTGTCTATTATCAACCTGGCCGGCATCCCCTCGGTAGTTTACGGCTTGTTCGGCCTGGGACTGTTCGTGCTGTTCCTGGGCTTTGGCAGCTCGATCCTGGCGGGCGCGCTGACACTGGCCATCATGACGCTCCCGGTCATCATCAGCACTTCCGAAGAGGCGCTGCGCGCCGTGCCGCAATCCTTCCGCACGGTCAGCATCAGCCTGGGTGGAACCAAGTGGCAGACTATTTTTCGCATCGTTCTGCCCCAGGCGTTGCCGGGCATCCTCACCGGCGTCATCCTGGGATTGGAGCGGGCTGCCGGCGAGACAGCGCCCATCCTGTTCACCGTCGCCGCATTCTTTTTGCCGCGTCTGCCGCGTGACGTGTTCGATCAGACCATGGCCCTGCCGTATCATTTGTTCGTCATCAGCACCCAAGTGCCCGGCATGCCCGTCAAGATTCAATATGGCACGGCGTTGGTCTTGCTGATCTTTGTTTTGTCTATGAACCTCATCGCGGCCGGTTTGCGCTCCTATTATCGGCGACGGCGACAGTGGTGAAGCAAGAGGCGAGCAGCAGGATGCAAGACGCGCAGAGCGCGAGCAGCAGTCGCGCCCCAAAAATCATCATAGACCATTTGGCGTTCAGCTTCCGCGATGGCACTGAGGGCCTGCGCGATGTCAGCCTCAACATTTACCCGAATGAGATCACGACCTTGTTCGGACCCTCCGGCGGCGGCAAGTCCACGCTGCTGCGTGTGCTCAACCGCTTGAATGATCTGGTCGTCGGCACGCGCATGAGTGGGCGTGTCTTGTTGGACGGGCCTCAGGGCTTGGAGGACATTTACGCGCCGGGAGTGGACGTCACGGCGCTGCGCCGCCGCGTGGGCATCGTGTTCGCCCAGCCGGTCGCGCTCCCGATGAGCATCCGCCAGAACATTGAGTATGGCCCGACCCTGGCCGGGACGCGCGACCGTCTCGAGCTTGCGCAGACCGTCGAGCGCAGCCTGGCTCAAGCCGCATTGTGGGACGAGGTGAAAGATCGGCTGGACGAGCCGGCCATCGCGCTTTCGGGCGGACAATTGCAGCGGCTCTGCCTGGCGCGCGTGCTGGCATTGGAGCCTGAGGTGATTTTGCTGGATGAGCCTACCTCGGGGCTTGACCCGATTTCGACGGCCAAGGTTGAACAGTCGTTGCAAGAACTCAAGGCCGGCTATGCCATCGTCATCGCGCCGCACAATATCCAACAGTCGGCGCGCGTAGCCGACCATGCCGCTTTTTTCTTGCAGGGCCAACTCATCGAAGAAGGCTTTGGCAAGGTTCTGTTCACAGCCCCGCGCAATAAAAAGACCGAGGACTATGTCACTGGGCGCTTTGGTTAAGTTGGGGCAAGTGCCGCGCTCGTGATCTTTTGCTTTGATGAACCCGCCGAGGGTGGCACACTCGCGCCGGCCCAAGAGTATGTTGATCTCAGGCCCGCCTCTTTTTGGCTTCGAGCAAGTCTATCACACTGCTTCCGGTGTGGCTCGCTAGAGAATGTCGCCTCGTTTCTATGGGTTTTCCATGAGTGCATTTTCTTCATCTATTCCAGACCCTACTCTTCGTTCGAACATTCGCCATCTTTGTGCGGACACGCTGTGGTGGGGCGTGCTGGCCGGCAGCACGCTGGCTTTTCTCTCAGTGTATGCAGCGCGACTGGGCGCGACAAGTATGCAAATTGGCCTGTTGACTGCCGCTCCGGCTGTCGTGAGCCTGATCGTGTCGCTGCCGGCTGGCCGCTGGATGGAGCGGCGCTCGCTGATTCGTGTATCGTTCTATAGCGCGATTGCGCAGCGTGCAGGCTATCTGGTGATGATGGTCTTGCCCTGGCTATTGCCGGCGTCCGGCCAAGTGTGGGCGTTGACGTTGCTTGTCTTGGTCATGTCACTGCCGGGCGCGCTGTTGATGATTTCCTTCAACGCCATGTTTGCGCAAGTCGTCTCGCCGGATCGGCGAGCGCAGGTCGTGGGGTGGCGCAATGCGTTGGTGGCGATTGGCGTTACGATCACTTCCTTGTTGTGCGGGCGACTGCTGGATTGGATCGCCTTCCCGTTGAATTACCAGATCGTGTTTGGCCTGGGCGCGCTGGGGGCTGCGTTGAGCACCTATCATGTCGGGCGCGTCCGGCCGCTCCAAGTGACGGCGCTACAGGATGACGGCTCGCAGCGCGAAGCACGCTTCAACGGCAGGCCGATGCTGCGCCTCGACCTTTTGCGCGGGCCGTTCGGGTTGCTCCTTGCGGTTTACCTTGTGTTCTATGCTGTTCAATACATCCCGTTTCCGATTTTCCCACTGGCCTATGTGCGAGAGTTGCGCCTGTCGGATGGGGTGATCAGCCTGGGCAACGCCTTGTTTTTTGCCGCCATGTTTTTGGTTTCGTTGAGATTGGGGCGGATCAGCGAACGCTTGGGGCATCGGCGCGTGCTGATGTTGGGCGTGTTACTCTATGGCTTGCACCCCTTGCTCGTCGGATTGGCTCAGGATGCTACCTTGTTCTGGGTTGCGCTGGCCGCCGGCGGCGGCGCGTGGGGGTTGGCCAGCGCCGGGCTGGTCAACCGGCTGATGGAGCGAGTGCCGCCAGACGACTTACCCGCTCACATGGCGCTGCACAACATCGTATTGAACCTGGGCTTACTGGCCGGCTCCTTCGCGGGGCCGATGTTAGGCGCTGAGTTTGGGCTGCGACCGACGTTGCTGCTTGGCGCAGGACTGTGGTTTGTGAGTGGTATACTGTTGGGCTTGTGGAGTTGATGTGGCATCGGGATACGGGTGCGGTTCAAGTTTTTGCGTTGCCCGTTGGCTGGCGATTGGAAATCGCGCCTACAACAGCAAAGCCGACCTTCGTCGGCTGGGGATTGAACCTGCGAAGGCAGGTTTTGCTGTTGTTGCCGCGACTTTTAGTCGCCAGGTGTGCAAAACTCTGAACCACACCCGTCGGGATACCCGGGCTTTGACGAATCCGGCGATTGTGGTAGAATCGCTCCGGCCCGTAAGGGTACACTATCTCGCACGCTCCCGGATCGTCCGAGGCGTGCCAGGCAGACAGCCACCCCGCATTGGGGAATGCCTGGCTCTCGGATCAAGAACGGAGCGGACGAAAAAACGCAAAAGGAGGCATCCTCAATGGCTGTCGTACAGATGAAAGCCCTATTGGAAACGGGCGTCCACTTTGGTCACCGCACCCGCCGTTGGAATCCCAAGATGAAGCCGTTCATCTTTACCGAGCGCAACGGCATTCACATCATTGACTTGCAGCAAACGCTCGGCGCGATTGAGAACGCGTACAACTTGGTGCGCGATGTCGTCTCACGCGGCGAACCGGTGCTGTTCGTGGGCACCAAGCGCCAGGCGCAAGAAGCGATCAGCCAGCAGGCGGTCCGCGCCAGCCAGCCGTACATCACGCACCGATGGTTGGGCGGCACGCTCACGAACTGGCGCACCATCCGCCAGCGGATTGATACGCTCACCACGCTCGAAGGCCGCCGTGACCGGGGCGAACTCGAGCGGCTCATCAAGAAAGAAGCCTTGCTGATCACGCGCGAGATCGAAAAGCTCAATCTGCGGTTGGGCGGCATCAAAGAGATGACGCGCCTGCCGGGCGTGTTGTTCGTGGTGGACGTTCGCCGCGAGGTGACGGCGGTGCGCGAGGCCAACTCGCTCAACATCCCCGTCATCGCCATGGTGGACACCAACTGCGACCCCGACCCGATTGACTATGTCATCCCGTCCAACGACGATGCCATCCGCGCCATCAAACTCATCGCGACCAAGATAGCCGATGCGGCATTGGAGGGCGTGGCGATGCGCAAAGAGACCCTGCCGGGTGGGACAGCCGAAGAAGGCGCCGCCGAGGCCGAAGAGAAATACTTGGGCGAAGCCACGTTAGCCAAGATTCGCAGTGGCGAACTGGCCTTTGAGGAAGACTTGTCCGCCAGGGACGAGACCTCGGACCAAGTCCAAAGCTAAGAATAGAGCGAGGAATCTGAATGGAAATTTCGGCAACTCTAGTCAAACAACTGCGCGAAGCGACAGGCGCCGGCGTGCTCGAATGTCGCAAAACGCTTGAGCAAGTCAACGGCGACTATGAAAAAGCTGTTGCGGCCCTCAAGGAAAAAGGGCTGGCCAAGGCCGCCAAGAAGGCCGAGCGCGCGGTTAAGGATGGCCGCGTGGAAGTCTATGCGCATCCCGGCAACCGCGTCGGCGTCATCCTGGAAGTCAACTGCGAAAGCGATTTTGTCGCGCGCACAGAGGATTTCAAGTCGCTGGTGCACGACCTGGCGCTGCACATTGCGTTCTCAAATCCCAAATACGTCCGCGCGGAAGATGTTCCCGC
This sequence comes from Anaerolineae bacterium, assembly GCA_041300525.1. GTDB lineage: Bacteria > Chloroflexota > Anaerolineae > Fen-1058 > Fen-1058 > JBGLNJ01. Next base: position 929,376 of record JBGLNJ010000001.1, read on the forward strand.
AGATGAACTTGAAATTCAGCGCGCCACATTCAAGGCGGAAGCGGCTGCCACCGGCAAGCCGGAGAACGTGTTGGACAAGATCGTTCAGGGCAAGCTGGACAAGTACTATGACGAGATCTGCTTGCTGCGCCAGCCGTTCGTCAAAGACGACAAGGTCAAGGTGGGCGACCTGGTGACCGCCGGCATCGCCAAGATCGGCGAGAACATTGTCGTGCGACGGTTCGCCCGGTACGAGCTGGGCGAAGCCTGACGCGGATCGGAAAACTAGACCGGGTGATTGGCAATTGGACAATCACCCGGTTTTGGTGTACTCTATAGGCAGTCTCTTCGGAGTAAAAGCCATGACCGTACCCAAGTACAAGCGTGTGTTGTTCAAGCTAGGTGGTGAGGCGTTGGCGGGGCAGGGGGGCTTTGGCATCAGCCCGCACATGGCCGAAGATGTCGCCGCCAAGATCAAGGCGGTCAAGAATTATGACGTTGAGATTGCCCTGGTGCTGGGCGCGGGCAACTTGTGGCGGGGCAAGGATGGGCTGGCGCATGGCATGGAGCGCGCTACCGCCGACCACATGGGGATGATTGCCACGATCATGAATGCGCTGGCGCTGCAAGACGCGCTGGAGCGTCAGGGTATGGCGACCCGCGTGCAGACGGCTATCGAGATGCGCGCGGTCGCCGAGCCGTATATTCGCCTGCGCGCCATCCGCCATCTGGAAAAGGGGCGTATCGTCATCATCGGCGGCGGCACCGGCAACCCCTACTTTACCACCGACACGGCTGCGGCGCTGCGCGCCATGGAGGTCGGCGCCGATGTGCTCGTCAAAGCGACCAAGGTGGACGCCGTTTACTCGGCTGATCCGCGCACCAATCCCGACGCTCAACGCTTTGATCGCCTGACCTATATTGATGCGCTCAATATGCGGGTGGGCGTGTTGGATAGCACGGCCATCTCGTTGTGCATGGATAACGACATGCCGATTATCGTGACGGACCTGTGGCAGCCCAATAGCCTCGAGCGAGCGGTGCTGGGCGAAACCATCGGCACGATGATCACCAGGTAGGGAACCTATGATCAAAGACCTCCTCCACGAAACCGAAGGCAAGATGAAGAAAACCCTCGAAGCGCTGGAGGCCGACCTGCGGACCATCCGCACGGGCCGCGCCACGCCGGCGCTGGTCGAGCGGGTGATGGTCAATTACTATGGCACGCTGACGCCGCTGGAGCAATTGGCGACCATCTCTGCGCCGGAGCCGCAACTGCTCACCATTCGGCCTTACGATCCTTCTTCGCTCAAAGATATGGAGCGCGGCATCCTGGCCAGCGAATTGGGATTGACGCCGAACAATGACGGCAAGCTCATCCGCCTGGTCATTCCTCGGCTCACCCAAGAGCGCCGCGTCGAACTGGGCAAAATCGTCCACCGGCGAGTGGAAGAGGCGCACGTGTCCATTCGCAATATCCGGCGTGAAGCGATGAACGACGTGCGAGACTTTGAGAAGGAAAAGCTGGTCACCGAAGACGAAGCCGAACGCGGACGAGAAGACCTCCAAGCATTGACCGACCGCTACATCAAGAAAGTGGACGAGTCCGGCGCGCGCAAGGAAAAAGAGATCGCCGAGGTGTAGAGGCGACTGCCTGGACTCGCTATCTGTATGCCATCTAATCCAACTGTGAGTCGTATTCCTGCCCACATCGCCATCATCATGGATGGCAATGGTCGCTGGGCCAAAGCGCGCAACTTGCCGCGCTTGGCGGGCCATCGCGCTGGCACGGAAAACCTGCGCCGTATTCTCAGGGCTTGTGTCGAGTTCGGCATCAAGACACTGACGATCTGGGCCTTTTCCACTGAAAATTGGCGCCGTCCTCAGGAAGAAGTTCACGGGCTGATGGACATCCTGGAGCAGGTCATTGATCGCGAGCTGGCCGAGATGCACAAGAACGGTGTGAGGCTGCGGCATTTGGGCCGGCTGGAAGGCATTGCGGATCACCTCCAGACCAAAGTGCGCCATGCGGTCGAATTGACTCGGAACAACGAGCGCATCACCTTGAATGTCGCGTTCAACTATGGCGGCAAGGCCGAGATTCTGGACGCTGTCAAGCGCATCATCGCGGACGGCGTGCGCCCGGAAGATGTTGACGAGAGCCTCTTTGCGCGTTACCTGTCCACGGCCGGCCAACCCGACCCGGACATGATCATCCGCACGGGAAACGAATCTCGCATCAGCAACTTTATGCTATGGCAGGGCGCTTACGCCGAATGGTACTTTACACCCATCTTGTGGCCCGATTTCGACAAGGAAGAATTGCGCAAGGCGCTGGATGAATATGCCCGGCGCGAACGTCGCTTTGGAATGACGACCGAACAGGTCAGGACCACGAGCCGTTGAATCTGGAACGGGCCGTGGAGATCCGAATTGGAGGAGCAGGGTTGGGTAGACCTGGGTCGCTTGTCTCCGCAATGTTAGTCCATCCCCCATGTTTCGTAATCGTTTGCTGAGCGCAGGAGTTCTCATCCCGGTCGTCCTGGGATTGACGTACCTGGGCGGTATGTGGTTCCTGGGCCTGGCTTTGTTTGTGTTGATGTTGGCAGGTCTCGAGTATGCCAACCTGCTAAAGCGTGACGGCGAAGGCCCGTCGCGAGTGTTCGTCGTCGTCGTCACTTGGCTGTTCGTTTTGGACGTCAGTTTTCCCCAGGCGAGGTTGTTCCGTTTTGCTTTGACCGTGGCACTGCTCGGCACGTTGGTGTGGGCGCTTGTGCGCTTTGAGCGCGAGCATATTGATAGTGTGGCCGACTGGGCCTGGACGTTAGCGGGCAGCCTGTACCTGGGTTGGATGGGCGCTCACTTTGTCCTTCTTCGCTCTGTGGGACTCGCGCCGGGGAACCCTTGGCTGAACCTGGGGCAGGGTGAGGGTTTGTGGTGGACGGCCCTGGCGCTGTCTTCGACCTGGCTGGCGGACACGGGCGCCTATTTTGCCGGACGCGCCTGGGGACGGCAAAAAATGTCGCCGCTGGCGAGTCCTTCCAAGACTTGGGCCGGTTTTGGGGGCGGCGTTGTCCTCGGCACCTTAGGCGGCGCCGGTGTGGCAATGCTGCTGCGTCTGGTCGCAGGCACGCTGGGGCAAATGACGGTCATGACGATCTGGGATGGGTTGGCGTTGGGCGCGCTGGTCTCGTCGTTGTCGCCGTTGGGCGACCTGGGCGAGTCTATGCTCAAGCGCTACGCAGGCGCCAAAGATAGCGGACGACTCATTCCCGGCCACGGCGGCATGTTTGACCGGATTGATAGCTTGTTGTGGACTGCGGTTATCGCCTTCTACTATGCGATTTGGATCGCGCGTTTGTGAAAAGATTTGCCGTTTGACGCGCGGCAAAGAGGATGCTATAATAATAGTGCTCTCCGCTCAGGTAGAGCGAGGAGCAAGTGGTACCACGTTGTTCCCCTACCTTTTTCCAGACCTCTAAGCGGTGGTAATAATTTCCTTATAGCGAATTGGCTACGATGTGCCCTCGGTGTGGCGCATCTTTGGAAATCATTCGTCATCCTATTTGCCTGATCGTCTGCCGTTGACTCGGTTGCGACGCACTTTTAAGGGAGGCCCCTGTGGACTTTGCAGAACTGGAAACCAAAACGCTCGGCGAATTGCGCGAGCTGGCCAAATCTATGGAGATTTCGGGCTACAGCCGGCTCAAGAAAGAAGACCTGATCTTGCGCTTGCTGCGCGCCAAGGCCGAGCAGCAAGGCTATTCCTTTGGCGGTGGCGTATTGGACATCGTCGAGGACGGCATTGGCTTCTTGCGCGCCGACCATTATTTGCCTGGCCCGGAAGATGTCTATGTCAGCCAGTCGCAAATTCGCCGCTTTGGGCTGCGGACTGGCGATATGGTGGTTGGCCAGGTGCGCCCGCCCAAAGAGAACGAAAAGTACTTTGGATTGCTGCGCGTGGAAGCCGTCAACGGGCTGGACCCCGAACAAGCCAAGGCCCGGCCCATCTTTGAAAAGCTCACGCCGATTTTCCCGGATAGCCGTTACAACCTGGAAACCGACCCGCTTAACCTGACCACCCGTCTGCTGGACTTGGTCGCGCCTATCGGGCGTGGACAACGCGGGTTGATTGTCTCGCCACCCAAGGCCGGCAAGACGACGGTCCTCAAGCATATTGCCAATGCCATTTCCTCGAATTATCCCCAAGTCCACTTGATGGTTGTGCTCATCGGCGAGCGCCCGGAAGAAGTCACCGACATGGACCGGTCAGTGGATGCCGAAGTGATCTCGAGCACATTTGACGATACGGTGCAGAATCAGACCCGGGTGGCCGAGATGGCGTTGGAACGCGCCAAGCGGCTGGTGGAGAGTGACCGTCACGTTGTCATCTTGATGGACTCGATTACCCGGCTTTCGCGCGCCTATAACCTGGTCGTCGCTCCCAGCGGGCGGACACTTTCAGGCGGGTTGGACCCCAGCGCGTTGTATCCGCCCAAGCGTTTCTTTGGCGCCGCGCGCAACATTGAGGAAGGCGGCAGCCTGACGGTTATTGCGACGTGTATGGTGGATACCGGCTCACGCATGGATGACATGATTTATGAAGAGTTCAAGGGCACGGGCAACATGGAGTTGCACCTGAACCGCAAACTCCAAGAGCGGCGCATCTTCCCAGCCTTTGACATTGAGCGGTCGAGCACCCGCCGCGAAGAGTTGCTCATCGAGCAACCGATCCTCAACAAGGTTTGGACGATGCGGCGGATGCTGTCCCATATGATGTCCTCCGGACCGCAAAGCCGGGGCGATGACAACATGCCCGAGGCGATGGATTCGCTCATCAATGCGGTGAAGCGCACGCGCTCCAATGCCGAGCTTTTGGATTCGCTGCGAGAAATGTCCTGATCGGCGGTCATCTCAATAGACACAATTTTTGTCGGCAATGGTTATGGAAAGCCGATTCCTGCGGCAGACCGCTGATTTTGCGAGATGGCAAACGCAATACCCATATCTGGCGGACAGAAACATCCATTGCCCCATATCTGGCGGTTATTGGGCTATTCTGGCTTGACTGCCATTTGCTTGTCGTGTATAATTTAGCTGGATTTCAAGAGCTTGGTCGAGCGAGGCGTAATCTTTTCTGGGATTGGCCCCACAAACCATGACAGCCATAGATTCATCTCAAATACAAGCCGGGCGGAAGGTCAGGACTGGTTCTCTTGAATCGGTCGTGACACGTTTTTTTGTCTGGGCAATCACTCGCACGGGCGCTGATGGGTTATGAGCCCGAGTTCCTCGCTACTCAGATGGGCAGCTCGGTGCGTATGTCGCTCTACTGGCGAGCGATGCGCCAGCTCGACGCCGACTATGCCATCAGCGCGCAAATCGTGGACGAGCGCGGGTTCCTCTACGGCCAACGCGATAGCCAGCATCCCGGCGGGTATCCCACGTCGCGCTGGGCGGCGAGTGATTACGCGCGCGACGTACACGACATCGCGCTCGCGCCCGGCACTCCGCCTGGAGAATATCGCCTGCGCGTGGGCGTGTATCGCATGGGTATGCCGCCTGGCTTTAGCCAGGGGTTGAACGTGCTCGACGCCAACGGCGCGCCGGCTGGCACGACGGTTGACGTGGCGAGCGTTTCGGTGATACGGCCTGGCCGCGCATTGTTCCCGCAAAAACTCACCGCGCCCAAACCCGATCACCTTTCGAGCGCACAACTTGCTCCGGGCATTGTCCTGGTGGGCTATGATTTGCCGCTGGATGACGTCAACGCCGGAGACAAACTGCCGTTTACGCTGTACTGGCAGGCGACATCAGCGCAGTCGCGCGACCTCACGGCACGCCTGCAACTGGCCGGCTCCGACGGCGTAGCGATGGCGTTAGGCGATGTCGCGCCCATCAGCGCCCAGTTCCCGACGAGCCGTCTGTTGGCTGGCGACTTGCTGCGCGGGCCAAACGCTGCACACATCCCGACCTCGACGCCGGGTGGAACATACACACTGCGCGTCTCGCTCGTGGATGAATCCGGCGCGGCAGGCGATACCGCCGACCTGGGCCGCGTAACAATTCGCGTGCCGCCGCGCACTCTGACCGCGCCTCGCGTCGAGCATCCGTCGTCGGCCAACCTGGGCGATCAGGTGAACCTGATCGGTTACGACCTTAGCCGCGAGAAACTCGCGCCCGGCGCATCGCTCACCGTCACGCTTTATTGGCAAGCTCGCCGGGAAATGGTTAGCGATTACAAAACATTCGTTCACCTGTTGGATGCGACGGGCCGCTTGACGGTCGGGAGCGATGCCATTCCCGCCAATTGGACTCGCCCCACGACCGGTTGGATCGCGGGTGAATACGTGGCTGATCCGCATACCTTGCCGCTTCCGGCAGACCTCGCGCCCGGTGACTATCGGCTCGAAGTGGGCCTGTACGATGCCGAGAGCAGCGCCCGCCTGGGCGAGAGCGTTCTTCTCGACAAAAAGCTCGTGATCCCATAACCCGAGATCGGAAGGAACACCATCCACGATCCGCAATCGAAAATCAGAAATCAGATGTCATCGTTTTGTTGGCGCTTGGTCAACCTTTTTATGCCATGGTCATGTACACTGAGGCCACGAAGGGATGAACATAATTCCACGTCTCAGTTAGACGGTTAGCCGCGCTTGTGGTAGAATCGCCTTGCATCAGAATTCGTCCGAACCCGTGTCGTCTCCATCATTCGGGGGAGAACCTTGTCAAGATTTCACCACGACCTTCGGGAGTCCGGTCTCCCCCCCATGTTTTGAAAAAGATACCCGAAACCTTGCACGGCAGATGGGCGCTATCGAGTAGCTGATGAAAGCGCATGCTAGTCTCGTCTCAATCTTGTTTATCATCGTCATCAGCATAGGGGGAAGCCTCGCGGCGCTGCGCACAATCTGCGTGTACCGTGAGTATCCCCCGGATTTTGACGAGGCGGTTCACTTGCTGCCCGCTCTGCAAATCGCCAAGGATGTGCGGTCGCTGCGGGTGGTGGATTTTTGGGTTCACACCTACACCCAGGATCGGATGGCGGCTTATCCTTTCTTACATTCGTGGCTGTTGGCTCCGTTCTTTTTGGTGTGGAAGCCAACGATTATTGTCGCTCGGGCCTCTGGCCTTGTGTATCTTGGAATAGCCGCACTCGTTGGTTTTTTTCTTGCGCGTGCGCTATCGTCCCATCGTCAGTTGCCCTGGCTATCCGGCTTGGTTAGCGGGCTTTTGATTCTGGCGTCCTTGCCGCTCTGGGTATATGCCAGCATCGCCTATCTTGAAGCGGCCGGTTTGCTGGTGACTTTGATAGGGCTACTGTGCTATGTTAAAGCTGGGGCGGACGAGCAGCGGTGTGTTTGGCTTGCCGCAGCCAGTGTGTCTGCCGCAGGCATGTTGTTTACCAAGTATTCGTTTGGCGTTTTCATGGTCGGAGCCATTGCGCTGACTGAGGCGTTGAACGCGCTTGCGGCGCGACAGATGCCAAGCGGGCGGCGATTGCTTTACCTGGCCGGGCCGTTTGTGTTATTGGCTCTGATCTGGTTTGCAGCCCCCAACAAGCTCTATCGGTTCTGGGTTTATAGCCAATCACAAAAAAACCAGATTGGATTCTGGAGCGCGCCCAATCTTTTATACTATCCCAATAGCCTTTTGCGGTATTATGCAGCCGGGCCGCTCTCGCTGGCTCTCGTTCTTGCCGGAGTGGTGATGGGGCTGTTAAAGTGGCGAGAGCATGGCTTTCGGGCCGTGATAGCCTATCTGCTGGTCGGCACGCTCATGCTGACGTTGGTGCCACAGCATAGTATCCGCTTCATGTACACGGTGGCGCCGGCAGCCTTTGTGCTGGCCGGCCCGCTCGTCGAACAAGCTGTGACCCGGCTTGTAGAACTCGGTCAACAAAAACGCTGGCTGCGGCCAGTCTTGGGGTTGCTTGCCATCAGCCTGTTGGTGGTCGAAGCGAGGGCAATTGCGCATCGGTTCTCGTTTTACAGCCCGGCTCTCGAAATCACTTATCTGAGTTCTCCCGATACGCGGCTGGCATACCGCTTTATTGCCGATAACACACTGGCACGAGGTACACGACCGCACATTTTGGACTTTTGGCATTTGGTGAGCAATTACGCCCTGGAATGGGAATATTACACCGCCGCGGGCGGTGAACCGGCAGCGCACCATTATCAACTTGCAACGGTAGGCCTGGCGCCGGAGCCGACCGAGGCTAACTTGAATACCCTGACCCAGACATTGAAGCAGCAGGGAGTTGATGCTCTGGTCAGCATTGACGGCAGCCCGGCGGGAAGCTATACCGGCTGGCAGGTCATTGAGCCTCTGTTGGCGAAGGGGATACTGGAAACACACCCTGACCATCCCTATTACAGCTTGATCGAGTGGCAGACGCAATACGCGTATCGAGTTTTTGCCGGTGATTTTTCCAGTCGCGTGGAATTTGAGCAGGCTAAACGCGCCAGCAAAACGGAATATCCAATTCAGCTTCACTTGTATTATTTGAAGCCATAAGACAAATGATGAATCACCACTTTGTCGGCAAACGTATCCTGATCACTGGCGGATTAGGCTTTATCGGCAGCACGTTAGGCCGTCGGCTGGCCGACCTGGGCGCGGACGTTTTGTTGGTGGATAGCCTCATCCCCGAGTACGGCGGCAACCTGTTCAACATTGCCGGCTATGAAGACAAACTGCAAGTCAACATTGCCGACGTGCGCGACGAATATAGCATGGACTATTTGGTGCAGGGCCGCGACTATTTGTTCAACCTGGCCGGGCAGAACAGCCACCTGGATTCGATGCGCGATCCCTACACGGATTTGGAGATCAATTGCCGCGCGCAGCTTTCGATCTTGGAGGCATGTCGCAAGAACAACCCGAGTATCAAGATCGTCTTTGCCAGCACGCGCCAGATATACGGCAAGCCCGACTATTTGCCCGTAGACGAGCGTCACCTGCTCCGCCCTCTTGACGTGAACGGCATCAACAAGATGGCGGGCGAGTGGTACCACATTCTATACAACAACGTGTATGGCATTCGCGCCGTGTCGCTGCGGCTGACGAATACCTACGGCCCGCGCATGAGAGTCAAAGACGCGCGCCAGACTTTTCTGGGCATCTGGCTCAAACGGTTGATGGATGGCGAGCCGCTTGAAATCTGGGGGGATGGAACGGCTATCCGCGATTTCAATTACGTGGACGATGTCGTGGACGCCATGCTGCTCGCCGCAGCGACCGACGACAGCAACGGACAAATCTACAACCTTGGCAGCGACGAAACGATTAATCTACGCGCCCTCGCCGAGCTATGCGTCGAGGCAAACAGCGGCGGCAGCTACCGCATCGTCCCCTATCCGCCCGACCGCAAGCCGATTGATATCGGCGACTATTACGCGGACTATCGCCGCATCCGGGGCAAGCTGGGCTGGAGACCTCAAGTCAGCTTGCGTGAAGGGCTGACGCGGACGCTGGAATACTATCGCCAGCACCGTCAGCACTATTGGTGATTTCGGAATCTCCCTCTTGAGGGGGAGTGCTGATTTTAAAGTCCGCTCCCAAATCCGAAATCTAAAATCAGAAATCCCAGAAAGGAGTTACGTAACCATGAATCCAAGAAATAGTCTAACCCTGCGTTGGCGCACTCCTCGCGCGCTTGCCCTGTTCGGGCTGATGGCGCTGATCGTCGTCGTGGCCGCGCTGGCCCTCACTCAAACGTCAACGGTAGCCGCGCCCCCGCCGCCGCTGCGTGGGCCGTTCCGGTTCATCGAACTACCGGACAAGGCGGGTGCTGCTAAAGTGTCCAACGGTGTCCAGCGGGTACCAATCTATACACAGACGTTTGGCACTGGCTTTTACAGCGACAGCGATTGGAACATTACTAACACTACGACTCTGTACAACCCGCCGGCCCCGTATTTGTGGGGGATAGTGCAGCAGAACGAGTACGCAACTCAATCTTTCACTGATACCCTCTGGGTCAAGGCGGATGCCAAACAAGGCATCGTGTATGAACGCTACAAGTTGCCATCTGGCGCGACCTACACCGAGACCATGGACACCTGGGCTATCTACGGCCCGCTGGATGCGCAACAGTATGCGTATTTCCAGGCCCAGTTCAGTTTTTACCTGGACACTTCTCCTGGCGCGCATTTTGGTTGGGCCGCTTCGGCCGATGGCACAAACTTTTGCGGTCAATCGCTGAGTGGACACATCCAGCAATGGGTTACAGCCACATTCGATCTGCCCACTTGCCCTGGTCAGACAGGCAGACCAGTTTATCTGGCGTTCTTTTTTCAGAGCGACGACAGCACGCCGGCTGGGCTGGGCGCTTTCGTGGATAACCTCGTGATCAGCGGTGTGCCCTTGTACAAGGTCTATCTGCCGTTGGTCAGGCGCGACCCCACGCCGACTCCTTCGCCCACGCCGACAGCCGAGCCTTATCCGTTGGCTCGGTCCTACGACTTTGAGCCAGGCACTTCCACCACAGGTGACTGGTGTTCAAAAGACACTGCCGATTACACGAGTGGAATCAAGTCAGTCGGCGGCAGCAATTCGTACTATTTGAAGGTCAAGCAGGATTCTTGGATGGTGATGCAATCACCGCGCGTAGACCCGCCCGGCAACTATCGGATCACGGCCAATTTCACTTTGCTTGCGATGGACGATAGTCTGAGCCTGGCTAACTATGGCGGCGATCAGTTTGGGTTGATCTTTGGCGTGTGGGGAGGGGAAGCTTTCCCGCCTGAAGATAGCAGCCATTGTTCCTGGTCGCAGGGCGCCGGCGACGGCGGCTACTACCAGTTTATCATCAAGGTCAAGAATGACGGCTCCGGCTACCACACGCGACTAGAACGCCACGAGAAACAGACCACACAACAAATCATCACTGGCTCAGACGTGACAATTTCTCGCACGGCCTGGAACACGCTCCAGCTTGACCGCAAAGGCTCTGGGATCGTCATCTACGTCAACGGCGTCCAGGTACTATCGTGGAGCGACAGCACCAAAACGGGCGCTGCCTGGTGGGGCGTCTTTACCGAGGCAACCGGTAAGAATACGGACGGCAAGTTCCAGTCGAACTGGGACAACATTCAGATCTACAATCTCGGCAACTAGACCTACAGACAACTCTTTGTCTTGCCCTTCCCCTCTCCATAATGGAGGGGGGAAGGGAGATGAAAAAACATGATTCCTCAAGCCAATCCACACGCTCAATACATCAGCCATCAAGCCGGGATTGATCAAGCCATCGCGCGCGTGCTCGAAAAGGGCCGCTACATCCTGGGCGAGGAATCCGTTGCCTTTGAGCACGAGTTTGCGGACTATATCGGTGTGCGCTACGGGGTCGGCGTGGGCAGCGGGACTGAGGCGCTTCACCTGGCGCTCCGCGCCTGTGGCGTAGGGCCGGGCGACGAGGTCATCACGGTGGCGCACACGGCCGTCGCCACGGTCGCCGCCATCGAACTGTGTGGCGCGACGCCGGTGATGGTGGACATTGCCCCGCGCTCGTTCACGCTCGATCCGACCAAGCTAGAGGCGGCCATCACACCCGCTACCCGCGCCATCATCCCGGTTCACCTCTACGGCCAGCCCGCCGATCTCGAACCGATCCTGAGCCTCGCGCGAAAACAACAAGTCCGCGTGATCGAAGACTGCGCCCAATCGCATGGAGCGACGTATCGCGGCCGCCGCACCGGCGCGTGGGGCGACATGGCCTGCTTTAGCTTTTACCCGACCAAGAACCTGGGCGCGATCGGCGACGGCGGATTCGTAGCGACCGACGATCCGCGCCTGGCCGAAAACGCGCAGCTGCTGCGCGAATATGGCTGGCGCGAGCGATACGTCAGCGACGTGGCCGGTTGGAATACACGCCTGGATGAATTGCAGGCCGCTATCCTGCGCGTCAAGCTGCGGACGCTCGATGCGGACAATGCGCAGCGACGACGCCTGGCTTCCATGTACGACGAATGGCTCGCCGCCCGTCCCGTGATCCTCCCCGTGGAAATGCCGTACGGTCAACACGTCTATCATCTGTACGTCGTGCGGGCCGAGAGGCGTGATGCGCTACAGGCGTTCCTCAAGGAGCGCGGCATCGGAAGTTTGATCCATTTCCCTGTGCCGGTTCATTTGCAACCGGCTTATCGCGGGCGATTGGGCGATGTCGGCTCGCTGCCCGAGACCGAACGCGCCGCGCGAGAGGTTCTCTCGCTGCCCATGTTCCCCGAACTGACCGAGGCCGAGGTCCGCCAGGTTGCCAATGCCGTGCGCGAGTTTCCGGGTAACTGCTCAATCGTCGCCGCAACCGCCGCGAATGAATTCGCGGCCGAGATGGGACGTAACCCTTCAGCGGGTTTTTCGTGCCAGCCGTCGAATTCATTCGATGGCTGAGCTGAAATCTCTTGGCGGCTCAATGACGTCGCGAGCCAAATGCCCCATGAACCTTCGCGCACACACAACGCTTTTGATCGCCGCGACTTTGTGCATCACCGCATTGGCGGCCGGCTTGCGCCTGTACCGGATTGATCGTCTCCCGCCGGGCCTTTCCTACGACGAAGCCTGGAACGACCGGCAGGCGCTGCGCGTCGTCCAGGGACGCACTCACCCGGTCTATTTTGTGGACGAGCGGCGCGACGTAGAAGAGCCGCTGCACATCTACCTGATCGCCGGACTATTTGCGGTGGCCGGCCCGCAAGCCATCGGGGGGCGCATCGTGTCGGCGCTCCTGGGGACGCTCACCATCCCCCTGCTTTTTTTGCTCACGCGCGAGATGCTGCGAGGACTGCGCGCCGCCGCCCCTCCCCAGCCTGATCTCATCGCGCTCTTGACTGCGTTCGTGCTGGCGACGCTTTACTGGCACGTTCACTACACGCGCCTGGGGATGGAGCCACCGGCTGTGCCGGCATTGGCGACGCTCACGTTCTGGCTGTTGTGGCGAGCATTCAATCGAGGCGGCTGGCTCGACTATGGGCTGGCCGGCGGCGCACTTGGCTTGAGCTTGTATACGCATCCTTCGGCGCGCTTTCTGCCCATTGTCGTCGCGGTGTTTGTCGCCGGACGCTGGATCAGCGACCGCACATCGGTGCGCCACGAAGCTCTACGTTTCGGGCTGCTGGTTGTCTGCGCCGTCGCTGTCTTTGCGCCGCTCGGCCTTTTCTTTGCGCAAAATCCAGACTTGGTTTTCTATCGCGCCGGGCAGGCGTCCGTGATGACGTTCAGCCGTGGGCTTGTGCCAATTCTCCAGAATGTCGTCCGTGTGATCGGGGGACTGGTCTGGCGCGGCGATACGAACTTGCGCCTGAACTTGCCGGGCCGTCCAGGGCTGAATGTGATTCAGTTGCTGTTGCTCGTCGTGGGGATCGTGTATTCGTTGGGGCGTGAGCGGCGGCGTGTGCTGGCTTTCCCGCTGCTGTGGGCCGGCATCCTGCTCTTGCCCAGCGTTTTTTCGGATGCCGCGCCGCACTTTGGGCGGATGCTCGGCGCGACGCCCGCGCTGGCGATGCTCATTGCGTTGGGTATAGCACAAATTTCAAATCTCGAATCTCAAATCTTGAATTTCAAGCTGGCGCGGATTGGGTTCGTAGTAGTGATCGCCGGGGCACTAGGGTATTCGACGGTCAAGATGGCGCGCGATTATTTCGTAACATGGGCGCGCGACCCCGGCCTGTTCACCGCCTTTGATGTGGGGCTGCGCGAGTCTGCCGAGTATCTCGCCTCGCTTCCGCGTGACGAGTGGATCTCGTTTTCGCCGGTGGATCGCGACCAGCCGATTTTTCGCTTTACATTCCGCGACGATGTGTCGCGCCTCAAGACGTTCAATGGCCGGCGGTGCGCGGTGTATCCCGTCGAGCCGGAACACGGCTTGACGCACGTCGCCGTCGTCGCTGAGGACACGCACTCGCTCGATGCGCTTCAGCGCGCTTTCCCGTCCGGGGAGGTCGTGAGGAAATTTTGGGATGCGGGCGCGCGCTGGGCCGTTGCCTATCGCGTCAATGCGGGCAGCCGCGCGCAGACTCCGCTGAATGAAGTGGCCGTTTTTGGCGACCGAATCACGTTGGTCAACTCGCAGGCTGTTGAGGTCTCGGCCCGCGCTGGGGAGACGCTGTCCATTACGCTTGCGTGGAAAAGTCTTGCGGCGGTGAGCGTGAACTATACAATTTTTGTCCACCTCGCACCTTTGCTGGATTCGCCGCCCATCGCTCAAGAAGACGCGCAGCCGTGCGATAATTCGTACCCCACCACGTGGTGGTCGCCTGGCGAAATCATCGAGGAGAATCGCCGCATCGTGATCCCCGCCGACATTGCACCCGGCCAGTACGTGCTGACGATGGGCGTTTATGAGTTGGCGACAGGCAAGCGATTGCAAATGTTCGCAACCTCTGGACCGCCCGGCGATCAGTTTGTGCTCGGCACAGTCAGCATCACGCGTTAATACTGCGGCAAGGTTATGGCTTGCCCGACAGGTATCTGTCAAAGAACGCGGCGACCCGTTCCTCAAACTCGGCGGCGCGTTTTTCGGGAAACTCCAAGTGGTCCAACTCTGGATCGAACCACAATTCGCGCGGCTCGCCGGCAGCAGCATACAGTTGCCACCCACCTTCAGGATTGACCCATGTATCTTTGCCCCCCATCAAGATAAGAACAGGCCGTGGGCTGATTTGGCCGATATGACGAATGGGAGCGAGGGTATCCACAGGGAAGCCAAACTTGCGCTCGATAAAGAACACCATCATCGGCGCGAGGGGAAAAGTCGGAAAATTGAGCCGCCGCACGTTGGCTCGAACCATGTCTTGCAGCGTGGCGTAGGGACTCTGCGCTACGAGCGCTTTGATCGCCGGGTTTCCAGCCGCGTAAAGGAGCGCCGTCGCGCTCCCCATTGAATTGCCCAACAGTCCGATTCGCTCCGGGGCAACCTCGGATCGTGTCAGGAGATATTGGCGGGCGGCCTCGACGTCACGCACCTCGTCGTGGCCGAAGGTGATCCGTTCCCCTTCACTTTCGCCATGTCCCCGGAAATCGGGGATGATGATGCCATAGCCGTGACGGATCAGCATGGCGGCGATGGAAAGCATAGTGGATCGGTTTGCTTTGTAGCCATGCAACAGGATGATGGCGGCTCGGTTCTGCGATGGAACATACCACGCCGCCAATCGCAAGCCGTCGCTTGTCGTCAGCGTGATGTCGGCCAGGTTGGTGAGGCGGGATTCATCCACGAGCGAAGCAGAGCGTTGCGCTCTAGTGCGCTCGCTGGCGGGGTTATGAATCACAATGTCGGCAAACAGGTTAGCCACCCACACCAAGCTGATGCCAGCCAGCAGAATGACTAGCGCCACTGCAAAGAGCGTGAGCTTGTGCCATTTCTTCATTGCGATCGAGACCCACTTTCAGGTTCCACCTGTTGGCTTCAGCCGCCGCGAACAAAGTGGGGCATTTGAAACGGGATCTCGAGGACCATTTCGATGAATCCGCTGTACCGGCCGTCTTTATACCACGGCGTCTGATAGATCAGCTTTTTGACGCCGTTCTTTTCGATGGTATACACGTTCGCCTGTTGCTTCTCCATCAGCTCTTCGAGCTTGATGCGCGCCGGTTCGGGATGACAGCCCAGCAGATTCGTGCCGATCAGTTGCTTGCCTCCATCTTCTTCAAAAACCTTGACCGACTTGTCGTTCATCACCAGGATGATGCCGTCGCGGTCGCACACCGTAATCGCCCCCGGAAATCCCTGCACCCAAGAATGTTCTGACATTTTGCTCTCCTTTGAGAAATCTAGGGCTATTGTACCACGCATTGCTCTTGATCCAGGCGCAGGCTACGCACCTGCAAGACCGGCGATGGGCGCGCGCCGCTCTGGGTACGGCGTAGGATGGCTCGTACGCGGGCAAGAATCTCGTGCGGGTTAAATGGTTTGGTGACATAGTCGTCCGCGCCAAGCTCCAGGCCGACGATTTTGTCGCTATCCTCTACGCGCGCGGTCAACATCAGGATGGGGGTGGCGGCGAGTTGTTCGTCGGCGCGCACCAGGCGGGTCAGATCCAGGCCGCTGCGCCCCGGCAACATCAAGTCGAGCACGACGCAATCGGGCCGCTCGCGCCGGATGAGGTGCAAAGCTTCCTCGCCATCGTACGCGACGAGGACCGTCATGCCTTCCTGGGTCAGGTAGGATTGCAGAACGCGAACGATTTGCTTGTCGTCGTCTACGACCAAGATACGAAGAGACATGTCAGCTACCCTAGTTGGACCGAGTTGTCCACGGACCAAACCGCATTTTGTACTTACTTATTGTAGCACAGAGATGTGGAAAAGCGATGGAGACGGAATAGAGGGGCCGTGGAGTTTTGAGGAGACCGTCTCGACGGCGGCCTTACAAATTCCACAAACCTTCTACATGGCTTCCATCATTTCTCCATACCTTTTTGGTAAGATAGAAACAAGATAAGCAAAAATGATTCGGGCAAGAACGATCACCATCTTGGCAAGATCAACTCGGAGACGACATGTTGGGACTGGGGCGAAATACGCATCTGAAAGACAACCGAAACGGCAATGGGCTCTTGATTGATCTGCGTCAGGTGGTCAAGACATACGCAAGCGCCGCCGGCAAATTCACCGCGCTCAAACACGTTGACTTGCAGGTCAAGGCGGGCGAGTTTGTGACCATCGTCGGCAAGTCGGGCTGCGGCAAGTCCACCCTCATCAACGTCATCACCGGCATTGACCGGCCCACCTCCGGCGAGGTCAACGTGGGCGGCGCTGCCGTGCACACCCTCAGCGAAGGGAAGATTGCCGTATGGCGAGGCCGCACCATCGGCGTCGTCTTTCAATTCTTTCAGCTGCTGCCCACGCTGACGGCGGTCGAGAACGTCATGCTGCCGATGGATTTTTGCCAGGCGATCGCCCCGGGCGAACGGTACGACCGGGCGATGCACCTTCTTCAACAAGTGGGCATGGCCGATGACGCGCTCAAGTTGCCGCTGGCTTTGTCCGGCGGACAGCAGCAAAGTGTGGCGATCGCTCGCGCGCTGGCGAACGATCCGCCCTTGCTGGCCGCCGACGAGCCAACGGGCAATCTGGATTCCAAGACTGCCGAGTCGATCTTTGAGCTTTTCGAGCGCCTGGTCGAGAATGGCAAGACGATCTTGATGGTCACCCATGACGACGAGTTGGCGGGGCGCGCCAAACGCACGGTCGTGCTGGCCGACGGCGAAATTGTGAACGAGAGAATGAACCGATGAACGAACCCCTGATTCAATTGCGGCAGGTCGTGAAACAGTACCCTGGCAAAGCGACGACCGTGACGGCGCTCAAAGGCATTGACCTGCAAATCAACGCCGGCGAGTTTGTCGTCGTGCTGGGCAAGTCCGGCGCGGGCAAGACGACGCTGGTCAACATGATCACAGGCATTGACCGACCCACGTCAGGCGAGATACAGGTGGCCGGCGCGGCCGTCCACGCGCTCGGCGAAGACGCGCGGGCGGCGTGGCGGGGACGCAAGGTAGGCGTCGTTTTTCAATTCTTTCAACTGCTGCCGACGCTGACGGTCTTGCAAAACGTCATGCTGCCGATGGACCTGGCTGGCCGCATCTCGATTCGGGAGCAAAAACAGCGCGCCATGCACTTGCTCGACCAGGTGGGCATCGCCGAGCACGCGCACAAGCTGCCGTCGGCGGTGTCCGGCGGGCAGCAACAGCGCGTCGCCATCGCCCGCGCGCTGGCGAACGACCCGCCGGTCCTGATCGGCGACGAGCCGACCGGCAACCTCGACACGGCCACGGCCAACCAGGTCTGGGACGTATTCGAGACGCTGGTAGCTCAGGGCAAAACGCTGCTGGTCGCCACACACGACAAGGACGTCGTCAAACGGGCCGGGCATGTCGTCCGGCTGGCCGATGGCGAGATCGTATCCGTGAATGATTTGAGGTGAAGGATGCTGGGCGTGCGTTGGTACAAGGTACTCTATGATCTGTGGGGCAACAAGACACGCACGATCTTGATCGTGCTCTCGATTGCGGCGGGGCTGTTTGCGCTTGGCATGATCGCCAACTCGTACGTCATTCTGTCTACGGAGGTGGACGAAAGCTACCAGGCGATCAACCCGTCCACCACCAAGATTCAGGTCAACCAGACGTTTGATGAGGACATGGTCCATTCTGTGCGCCGCATGACGGGCGTCAAGGATGCGGATGGCCGGACCAATCTCACGCTGCGCTACCGGCTCAAGAAAAACGGCGCGGCGAGCGACACCGAGAGCGCCGCCGATAACACAACCCGCTGGAGCAGTCTCCATTTGTTTTCTGTGCCCGACTATGACGACATCCGCGTAGACAAGCTTTGGCCGCAGGCAGGCGCCTGGCCGCCTCTGCGCAAAGAGATACTGTTGGAACGGGCCTCGCTCCAGGCCCTCGGCGCTCAAATTGGCGACTGGCTGGTGATCGAAGTTTCCGACCAAGCGCAGCGCGAGCTGCGCATTGTCGGCACAACGCACGACCTGTCCGTCATGCCGGCGACGATTGGCAAAATAGCCTACGGCTATGTTTCGTACGACACGCTTGAGTGGCTGGGGAAACCGCAGGCCATGAACGTGATCCACGTCGTGGTCCAGAACCCGCGTGACTTGGACGCGACACGGCGCGTGCTCAACGCGATCTATTCCAAACTCGAAAAGAGCGGTTACACCATCCCAGTCAAGCAAGGTCCCGAATCTGGCGATTCGCCGAATGACATGCCCATCGGCGATACCTTGCGTACCATCTTGCTGATGCTGGGCGCGATCGGCGCTTTTGGGCTGGTCTTGAGCGCGTTCCTCGTCATCAACACGATTTCGGCGCTCGTGACGCAGCAAGTCCGGCAGATCGGCATCCTCAAAGCCGTCGGCGCGCGCGCCGGGCAGATCGCCGGCATGTACCTGGGCCTGGCTTTCGTCTACGGCCTGATCGCTCTGTGCATCGCCGTGCCGTTGGGCGCCGTGGGGGGGTACGCGCTCTCCAAAACGATCGCCGGACTCATTAACTATAACCTGACGACGTTCTATGTGACGCCGCAAGCTTTTGTCCTTCAGTTTATCCTGGGGCTTTTGACACCCGTTCTGGCGGCGCTCTATCCTGTTCTGTCCGCCCTGCGGCTCAGCGCCGCCGAGGCCATGCGCAGTGAGGGCGCCGGCAAGGGGCAATATGGAGAAGGCCGCCTCGACCAGTTGCTGACCCGGGTCCGGTCGGGATGGATGTTGCGCCTCTTTCCCCGCCCGCTGATGCTGTCGCTGCGCAACACGTTCCGCCGCAAGGGGCGGCTGGCGCTCACGTTGGCGACGCTGACGCTGGCCGGATCGATCTTTGTCGGCGTCTTTTCGCTGCGCGCATCGCTGAATCGCACGCTGGGCAACATTCTCGGAATGTACCGGTACGATGTGAGCGTAAACTTTGCCAACGGCCAACGCGTCGAGCGGGTGGACCAACTGGCGCAAGAGACGCCCGGCGTCAAGCGCGCCGCGCAGTGGACCAGCGTGTCGGTGCGCCGTATCCGCCCGGACGGAAGCGAAGGCAACAACATTGCGCTCCTGGCGCCGCCGGCCGATTCCGAATTTTTCGTCCCGAACCTCACCGAGGGCCGCTCGCTGCAACCTGGCGATGCCCGCGCCCTGATCATCAACTCCGGCGCGCTCAAAAAAGAGCCAGACCTTCGGCTGGGTGACGATGTCGTCCTCAAGATCGAAGGACGCCCATACACCTTTCACGTGGTCGGCCAGGTGCTGGGCATGGGCATGTTGCCCCAGATGTATGCCAGCTACGCCGACATTGTGCGCATCACGCATGACTATGGACAGGCCAGAGATTTTATGATGATCACCGAGCAGAGCGATCTCTCATCCCAGGTGCAAGCCGCCAGGGCGCTGGAAGCCGTCTTCACGCAGGCCGGCCAGCGCGTCAACTCGGCCCAGTCTCGGACGGAAGAGTACGCCTCAGTCAGCGGCACTTTTGACACGATCATCTACCTGGCGCTGGTGATGGCCGTGTTGCTCGCCATCGTGGGGGGCCTGGGCCTCACGGGCACGCTCGGCACGAACGTCATCGAACGGACGCGCGAGATTGGCGTGATGCGCGCTATTGGCGCGTCGGATGGCGCCGTGGCGCAAGTGTTCATCGTGGAAGGCATCGTGATCGGCCTGCTCAGTTGGCTGTTCGGGGCCGTGCTCGCCATCCCGATGGGGCGGTTGTTCAGCCAAGCCATCGGGCAAGGCTTTGTGCAAACGTCCTTGACCAATGTCTATTCGACGGAGGGCGTTTTGCTCTGGCTGGCCGTCGTCCTGTCGGTGAGCGCGCTGGCCAGCTTTCTGCCCGCGCGCAGCGCCTCGCGGCTCACCGTGCGCGATGTGTTGGCTTACGAATGATAGATAGGTTGTGCTGCTGCGTTACATGTACGCATCATAGATAGTACGAAACAGGAGAGCTTATGAAAAAGTTGGTGATCGTCGCTATCGTTCTCGCGCTGCTCGTCGGCTGTTCGCAAACGGGGGCCAAGCCCACGGCCACGCCAGGCGCGGCGAAGAAGGTCAAGACGTCCGGCGTGTCGGCGCAGGGGTACGTGACGCCGGTCAAGTGGGCCGATCTCTCGTTCCGCACGGGCGGGCGCGTGGCCGAGGTGCTGGTCAAGGAAGGCGACGCGGTCAAGGCCGGGCAGCCGCTCATCCGACTGCAAGACGCGGAACTCGTAGCCGCGGTGGCGCAGGCCCAGGCCGAACTCGACCGATTGCAAGCGGGCGCGCGCGCAGAAGAAATCGCCTCCACGCAGGCGGGCGTGCAAGTGGCTGAAGCCCAGGTCAAGTCGGCGCAGCTTGAACTGGACAAGGTCAAGAGTGGCGCCCAGCAGTCCGCCGACATTGCTTCCGCCAAGGCGCAACTACAGCAGACGGAGATTCAATTAAAGTCTGCGCAAGATACTTTGGATGGTATCACGTCGGCACGCTCGATGTGCCATCAATATGGCGCCAAGTGCGGCGGGCTGGGCTTGCGCGAAGAGCAAGTGCGCGTCCAGCTAACGTCCGTGCAAGCCACTTACGATGCCGCGCGAACGCGCCTGTCCCAGGCTTATTCGAGCGGTGCGGCTGACGCGCAATCGGCGCAGGCCAAGCTCAACATCGCACTGGCTCAGCGTGACGTGGCGCAGGCGCAGCTTTACCTGACCAAAGCAGGCGCAACGCCGGAGCAGATCGAAGCAGCCAAGGCGCGCGTGGCGCAGGCGCAGGCCGCGCTGGACGAGACGGTGCTCCTGGCACCCTTCGACGGCGTCCTCGCCGAATTGCCCATTCAAAAAGGCGAGATGGTGGCCCCCGGCCCGCGCGTGGCCAGCCTGGCCGATCTCACCCGATGGCAAGTCGAGACGGACGATCTGAGTGAAGTGGACGTGGTCAACGTCCAGGTGGGCGCAGAGGTGAACGTGACGGTGGATGCTTTGCCCGGCGTGACGCTCAAGGGCAAAGTCGCAGCGGTGATGCCGCGCAGCGTCGTCAAGCGCGGCGACGTGACGTACACCGTCAAGGTCGCGCTGACCGAACCCGACGCGCAGCTCAGATGGGGCATGACGGCGTTTGTGGACATCAAGTGACAGGGGACTGTCCCTCGTCACCGATCAGGAGAACTGGCATGAAGAAACTCGTACTTGGCATCATGATTCTGGCTTTGCTCGTCGGTTGTTCGCAGGCGGGCCAAAAGCCGACGCCCACGGCGACGCCTGGCGCGACGACGAAAAAGACCAGCGGATCGGGCGCTTCGGCGCAAGGGTACGTGACGCCCATCCGCCGCGCCGACCTGGCGTTCCGTTCCGGCGGGCGCGTGGTCGAGGTGTTGGTCAAAGAAGGCGACGCGGTCAAGGCTGGGCAGCCACTCGTCAAGCTGCAAGACACGGAGCTCAAGGCTGCGCTGGCGCTGGCGCAGGCTGACCTCAAGGGCCTGCAAAAGGGCGCGCGCGCCGAAGAGATTGCACAGGCCGAGGCCAACCTCAAAGTGGCCCAGGCGCAAGTGGAATCCGCGCAGGCCGAACTCGCCAAATTGCAGGCCGGCGTGCTGGCCGCGCAGGTGGCCGCGGTGCAGGCCGATGTTGCTCGCTCCGCCGCCGAGCTCAAGGTGGCGCAGGATGGTTACGATGCGCTGGTGTTAGGTCCCGGACATGGCGTGCAGGATGACGTCGGCGCGCCGGGGCGCGGTCTGGGCCAATACGAAGAAAACAAACGTGCGCGGCTGGCTGCGCTAAAGGCGTCGTACGATGCGGCGCAACGGCGGCTAACAGAGGCGCGCGCCAATGTGGGCGACACGACGCAGTCAGCGCAGGCGGGCGTGGACATTGCCACTGCACAACGCGATGCAACTCAGGCGCGGCTGAACCTGATCAAAGTGGGCACAACGCCGCAGCAAATCGAAGCCGCCAAGGCGCGTGTAGCGCAGATGCAGGCGTCGCTGGACGAAGCGGTGTTGCTGGCGCCGTTGGATGGCACGGTGGCCGAGTTGGATATCCAGGCCGGCGAGAGCGCCTCGCCGGGTGTGCGCGTGGCAAGCTTGGCCGACCTGACGCAGTGGCAGGTAGAGACGGACGATTTGAGCGAAGTGGATGTGGTGGGCGTGCAACCGGGGGCTGATGTGTCGGTCACGGTAGATGCGCTACCCGGAGTGACGCTCAAAGGCAAGGTCACGTCCATCACGCCGCGCAGCGCCGTCAAGCGCGGCGATGTGACGTACACCGTCAAGGTCGCCATCGTTGAGCCGGATTCGCGCCTCAAGTGGGGCATGACGGCGTTTGTGGAAATGCGAGACAAGTAGAGATAAGGGCTTGATGGTTCCGTCCGACCGGTGATGAGCCGGCATAAGACTCACAGACCAGATCAAGACAATGGAGGCAAAAATGAATACGAAAAATGTCACGGCACTGTTGCGGGTGTTGAGGGTGGTCGTGATGGCGACCTTGGTGCTGGCGGGCACGGTCAGCGCCGAGACAGGTGTCGAACCGAACCGAATCTCGATCCAGAGCCAGGACACGAACATCGGCCAGGTCAAAGTGGATTCTGTCCTGGCGGCGGAGGATGGCTGGCTCGTGATCTACAAGAACGCAGATGGCCAGCTCCGCTCGATCGTCGGCTATACGCCCGTGCACAAGGGCCTCAACACTGGCTTTACGGTGGACGTGAATACGGTCAGGATCGGCGAGGCCCCGACGTTGTGGGCAATGCTCCACGTTGACTATGGGGCGCCAGGCATCTTTGAGTGGGGTCTCAACAACCTGGCCTGCAATGATGCTCCGGTAGAGCAGAAGGGGCAGCGCGTGATGGCGGCCTTCGGCACGACGGCAACTCTTCCGACCAGCGCAGCGGTCCCCCCGGCTCAACCTATCCCGGCGACCCAACCAAGTGCGTACCAGATCACGATCCAGGCTCAGGACACGAACAAGAATCAAATTGTGATTGACTCGGTCAATGCGCCGGAAACCGGGTGGCTCGTGATCTACAAGAACCCGAACTTTGACCCCAGTTCGATCCTTGGATATACTCCGGTGCGACAGGGGTTGAACACGAACTTTATCGCCGATATCCAGAGTCACAAGGTAGGCGACGCACACACGTTGTTTGTCAGGCTGCACACAGATCGTGATGTCGTCGGCGTGTTCGAGTGGGGCATGAGCGACTTGCCGTACAATGACGTGCCGATGCTGGCCGGCGGACAGCCGGTCACGGCGGCGTTTGGGACCGTGGCGAAATAAGATCACCGGAGTGGGGCGCAGCACAACCAGGGCAAACGCCTCAACTCCGGTGAATGGGCCAGGAGAAGGTCATTCCCCTGAGCGTGGACCAAGTGTATACCGGTCTGGTCTGTGAGTCAAACCGCAGGGCTTTGTCAAGCTGTGGTATGAATGATGATGGCCGGCTCGCTCTGCCCTTGTGACGGGGCGAGCCGGCTACAAGGCGCTGTGAATGTAGAACCAATATGACACTTTGCCCCTTTGTGGTATCATACCTCCGTCGCCCGCCGGACTCGACCAGCGGCGCACCAAGCCCGACATTTTCAACGGAGGTGATCACATGGATAACCCCACCCCTTCAAAGGCTCTCGTGCTCTCCGGCGGCGGAGGGCGGGGGGCCTATCAAGTTGGCGTGCTGCGTTTCCTCGAAGAGCACGAGTGGTATCCCGGTGTGATCGTCGGCACATCCATCGGCGCGGTCAACGGCGCGGCGATTGCCTCGGGCCACACGTCACATTCACTGTGGGCGCTGTGGCGGCGGCTCAAGACGGATGATGTCCAGCGTCAAGCGTGGGATTTGTTTTCGTTGGACCGTTGGAATCACTTGCTGGACACTGCGCCGCTGCGCAAGACGTTGATCGAGGAGGGCTGGATTGACCTGGATCGCGTCAACGTCCAGTTCCCGACCAGGCACCTGCGCGTCACCGCCGTCGAAATGGAGACGGGCCGCCTGCGCGTTTTTGGCAACAGCGCCGATCCCACCTCAGGCAGCCGATGCGAGCACGTGCCCATCACGCTCGATCACATCCTCGCCAGTTGCAGCATTCCGATCGTCTATCCGCCCACGAAGATTGACGATACGGCGTACTGGGACGGCGGGACGGTGTCCAATTCGCCGCTCGGCCCTGCGATTGACGCCGGCGCGGAAGACATTGTCGTCGTGCTGATGACGCCGTGGGAAGATGAACACAACCGTTCACGTTATGCTTCTGCCGGCGGCGTGCAAGGGCTGATCGCCGCCGCTCAGACGGCTTTTGAGTGGGCACTGCTGGCTTCGTTCCAGGCCGACCTGAAACTCTTTCGCCGCACTAACAAAGTCGTCCAGTTGCAGGCAGAGGTGGCTCGGTTGCAGGCGGAAAACACTGCGCTCAAAGCCGGGCTGGTCAGTCAGGCTGCGCCGCCCGATCAAGCCAGTTCGGCGCATCGTGAGATTGCGTGGCCCGTCATCATCGCGCCGCAAGAGCCGATCCCGGTGGCGGACATTATCCGCTACGAGTTGGGCACTCACGAAAAGCTTTACCAGATGGGATATGAGGATGCGCGAGCGGCCTGGAAAAGGGCTGGCAGGAAAGTAGAAGGAGAGTAAGACAAGTTGCCAACTTGTCCTACGGCTCCTTAACCTCTGACCCAGCACGAGTGGAATTTTTAACGCCAAGACGCCAAGGCGCAGAAGCGCGATGAAAAAATCGGATACGAACGGCCAGAATAAACTTGGCATCTCTGCGTCTTTGCGCCTTTGCGTTAAACCTGTGGTGTTTTATAGTCCAGGTTTGGCGCTTTGAAGATGAGTTTGACCTCGGCTAATTATCTGACGAATCTGTTGCGGCTGCTGCGCGGCGACCGGATGCTCGCGCCGCTTGTCGTTTCGTATTGCGTCACCACCGCTTGCAATTTGAATTGCCGTTACTGTGAAGATTTTGGCGCGCGCCGCAATGCCGCGACCATCGAGCCGCTGTCGTTGGCCGAGGCCCGGCGACTGCTCGGCATTATCCATCAGGCCACGGACAGCCTCATCTTTACGGGCGGCGAGCCGCTGCTCTATCCCGACCTCGAATCGCTGGCGGCCTATGCGCGGAACGAGTTGCGTTTCCGCAGCCTGACGCTGTTGACGAACGGGACGCTTTTGCCGGAGCGCCTGAGCATCCTGAAGAGCGTCCACCGGCTGGTGATCAGCCTTGACGCGGTGGACCCGCAGGTGTGGGATCAGACGTTGCGCGCCGCGCCCGGCACGGCCCAGGCGATCCTCGACACGCTGGTGTCCGTCGCGCAGTCGAGACGCGCGGGCGATGCGCGCCTGATCGTCCATTGCGTCGTCTCGCCCGAGACACTTGCGCACGCGCAGACGGTGCTCGACTTTTGCCGCGCGCACCGCATCTTGTTTTCTTGCTCGCCCCAGTCCGCGAACAACTGGCCCAGCTATGGGCTGCTCGTATCGGATGAGTACCGCGCGTTCATGGCGCGCCTGATCGAGCTGAAGAAAAGCGGCGCGCCGATCTTGGGCAGCTTGCCTTACCTGCGCTTGATGACGGGTTTTGAGCCGTACCCGTGTTACCCGCTGCTGGCCCCGCGTGTGATGCCCGATGGCGCGCTGGCTTTTCCCTGTCGCCCGATCGAGCGGAGCGGCAACGCGCACGGCGGGCGCGAGGTCAACCTGCTGGACGCGGGCAACTGGAGTGAGGCGCTCCGCCGCAGCGTGGATTTGTACGGCGCGCCGCCGTTGACGTGCGGCAGTTGTTACCAGCAGTGCTACGTCGAGCCTTCGCTGATGCAGGCGCGTCCGCTCGATTTTTTGCGAGAGGTCATTGCGTTTCCTGCTTCGCGGCAGGCCAGCTTCTTGTTGTACCACATCACGTTGGCGCGGTGGATGTTGACCGGCACGCCCCAAAAGTGATCCTGGTACTTTAGTAGCGAGATCAGGTCTTTGGGGAAGACCTTGTCCCACCCCTCGGAAGCGTACACGCTGTCGAGCGGCTGGAGGTACTTGGCTGGCTCGTACTTTTCGACTTCCAGCCCGGCGTGCAATTGGAACGAGTCGGGCGGGTCGCCGCCGGTCAGGCGCGTGGAGAGCACGGCCTTGGCGTTGGTGCCGGCGCCGCCCGCCACGGTCGCGTTGACGATCTCAACGTTGGGATTGGCGCCCTTGTATAGCTTGTACATTTCGTTGAGGCCGTCGGCTTCACCGCCGGCCGTCCACCACGAGAACATTTCTAGCTTGCCCTTGGCGGCTGCTGGCGCAGGGGGCTGGGTGGCCGCAGGCTGTTGAGCTGGCGGTTGGGTGGGCGGGACCGGAGTCTGTCCGCCGCCGCACGCGGTCAACACAATCGCTGCGATAGTCAGCAGACTTACGAGTGAAAGAATCTTGCGGGTCATCTTGATTTTCCTCCTTTTGAGATTTGAAACTGGATAAGCTGTGAAACGTCTTGAAACTGGGAATTTATGCGGTTCCGAGTGTGCCTAAAAGCGAGTTTGGCAACACTGCGATTATACCACCTCCCTTCTGACGGAAAAACGATTGGCCGGACAGTTGAGAATCAAGAGTCACGTCATGCTGTGAGAGCCAGTGGAGAGTCTAAGCTGTATGATGAGGTTGCCCTCTTGTTGCTGGATTTTCTACGTGATATAATCAATGCCGGAGCCTGCGGACGTTGGGAGAACGGGTTGGCTGCTCATATTTATATCAGAAAAACGTCTCCTTGGGGGCTGATTTCCGCCAAAGATGCGTCACCCAGGCGACATGGCGATGAAAGGAAGGGGAGCCAGATTGGACAATGCATGGTTCCTGGGCTATCTGCGAACGGCGCTAAATTCCCTGTATGATCCTTCCGTGCTTCGCAACAGCCTGCTGGTGGAACTGTTGGGTCTGGATCAAAAAGGCGACGCGGTATCCGTCTTGAGGCAGATCCTGACCGAAGCGATCGAGTCGCTCCGGCCCAACGAGAGCACCCCGCGGGACTCGAAGACTTGGCGTGTGTACCAGATACTGCGCCGTCGTCACACTGAACAGTTGAGCCAGCGTGAGGTGGCTTTTGATCTCGGCCTCAGCGTCCGGCAACTGCAACGCGAAGAGCAGCTCGCGCGCCAGGTGCTGGCGGATCATTTGTGGGCTACATACGATATAGGGGGCAGGCAATATCGTATCACATCCGCCCCTGCCGAGCAAGCTCCTCCGGAGGGTGAACGAGTTCCCACTCGCGCACAAGAACTAGAGTGGCTCAGGGACTCGGTTCCCGTCCAGACCATCGAGGTCGGGGAAGTCGTGCGGGATGTGCAGAGTATCCTTGCTCCGTTGTTGGAATCCTCTCACGTGTCTGTCGAATATCAGTCGCCGCCCAACTTGCCCCGGGTATCTCTTCAAGTGCCCATGCTGCGGCAGGCTCTGTTGGACATCATCAGCGAGGCTGTTCGTCGCGTTCCAGGTTGCCAAGTCCGCGTCCTTGCAGATATGCTCCCCAAGCACATCGACATCCAGGTCCGTGCCATTGCGTATGGGACCGCTTCCGCCGAGCAGGAGCAAGGCTGTGAGAGCCTGGAGATGGCGGAGCAGCTTGTCCAGCTTTGCGGGGGAGAACTGGAAATCATGCCGGCCACGAGCGGAGAGTGCGTCTTTGCCGTCAAGGTGATACTACCGTCCACGGAGCAGGTGACGGTGCTGGTGATTGACGACAACGCCGATGCGCTACAGTTGTTCCAGCGCTACCTGTCTCACAGCCGCTATCACTTTATCGGCACACAGGACGCCGAGCGAGGGCTGGCGCTGGCGGAAGAGGTGTCTCCTCAGATTATTGTGCTGGACGTGATGATGCCAGAAAGGGACGGCTGGACCGTCCTGGGGCAATTGCGGGAGCATCCCAAGACCCACGATGTGCCTGTCGTTGTCTGCAGCATCCTCTCGCAAGAGCAATTGGCCTTGACGCTCGGCGCGGGCCAGTTCCTCCGGAAACCCGTCAGTCGACAAGCTCTTTTGTCAGCACTAGATCGCCAGCTTGAGTTACGAACGAGAAAATCTTGCTGATGGCCTCGATGCTGGCGAGGAGTTGATGTGTAGACAGCCCCCCGCCTCGTGTGACCGCCAACGCGCTGCTGATAATCGGCTGGCCCGCTGGATCGCGCGCCGAGATCACAATGACCGGGATAGCACACAGCGCAGGATCCTGACTTTTCAGTTCGAGAAATTGAAATCCGTTCATGTTGGGCATGATCAAGTCGAGCAGGATCACGTCGGGCCGATGCTCGCCGAGAATGCTCAATGCTTCTTGCCCATCTCGCGCCAGCAAGACGCGATAAAAGCGCCCTGACGAAGCTAATATCCGTCCAAACAGGTGTAATGCATCAGGCTCGTCGTCCACAATCATGACAGTTCCTGTTTCTATGTGGAGGCGCTCCAAAGCTCCCAGCAGCGCTTCTCGAGAGATGGGTTTGACGAGGCGCTCCGCAACGCCGAGAGCGCCAGCGGCCTCTTGCTTGCCAGGAATGGAGCAGATAATCGTCGGCATATCGCCTGGCAGCACGCCAGAGGAGACGATGCGTTCAAGGGCTTTGGTCACCGAAACATCGTTGACCAGCAGAGCCTGGGCCGGCACGCGCGATAGTTCTTCCAAAGCGGCCTCCAGGCTGTTCACGGACACAGTCTCTACCTCGCTTGCGTAACGGGTGATTAGCCGTTGGAGCGAGTCCCCTGTCTCGAGAATGACGAGCCGAGGACGAATGACGGGCCTGGGGATCATGAGCGGGCGAGTGCGTTGCCGATATTCCCAGTCAGGATTAAGCCCTTGCGAGAAACCGCCACTCACCGGGACGGGGGTGGCCAAGGGGATCTGGAAGGTGAAGGTGGCGCCAACGTCAGGTTTGCTTTCAACCCAGATTTTGCCGCCGTGCAGCTCGATAAACCGCTTGCTGATACTCAATCCCAGGCCCGTGCCGCCATAGCGCCTGCGGATTGAGCCATCCACCTGCTGAAAGGGCTGAAAGAGTTTGCTCATATCTTGCGCGGCGATTCCGCGGCCGGTATCTGCGACGGATACCAGGAGGTCATCCGCTTCTTTCCAGGCTCGTACATCCACTCCGCCGCGCTCCGTAAAGCGCCCGGCGTTACTCAGCAGGTTCAAGACGACCTCTCGCATGCGGGTTGGGTCGCAAAAGATGATCAAGTCCTTGGATACGAGGATTCTCAGATATAACCCTTTTGAGTCATAGAGTGGTCGCACGGCTATAGCGGCGCTCTCGATGATCTCCTCAAAGTGCGCCTGTTCCTTGGCAAGCACCATTCTATTCGCCTCAATCTGGCTGAGGTCGAGCACGTCGTCAATCAACTCGGATAGATGCTTGGCGTTCCGGTGGATCACGGCCAGATCGGCCATCAAAGTTGGGGGAACCTTGCCGTAGGTCTCGGGCGATTCCAGGATTGTCTCGCTAAAGCCCGTGATCATGTTCAATGGCGTGCGCAATTCGTGGCTCACGTTCGCCACGAATTGCTCCTTGGCTGTGCGCGCATCATCGGCAGCGCGGCGCAGTCCCTGTGCCAGCGCATTCAATCTTGCGAGTTGCTGGTTGGAACGCGCCAAATCCTCCATGACCTGTTCCAGTTCCGCTCTGCGACTGCGTGTTTCCTCTAGTGAGGCTTGAGCTCTTTGATAGTGCTCCCATGCCCATTTGGCAACTTGGCGCATGGGATAGTAGGTAGCGTACGTCGCGCCGAGTATGGCCCAGATCGCTATAAGGGCCGCGGCGGTTATGCCCGCCTTTGCATCAAGGGTGGAGAGGTCAGTCAACTGTAGTATCAACATTGTTTCCCCAACGGCAACGACTGTGGCGACGGGGAGGTTGATCAAGACCGCGGCCAATGCGACCGGAATCACCGCCAGGGCCAGGCATCCAGGCATACCGAGCCAGGGGCCAGCCAGGGGAATCAAGGCAGCCACCGCCAGGACGGTGAACCATCGGTTTATTTCGGGCTTCCAGTTCTCAAGCTTCCAGATTGTCACCGCCAGCGCCAGGAACAGCGCTGAAAGGAGCATCACCTGTGCCTGCTCGGATTTTTCGGGCGGGATAATGCTGAGAAGGAAAACCACGCTGCCTAAGGCTATCAGCGCAACAGCGACCGGCCTGGGAGAGGGGTGTAGCTCAGACTCAAAGCCTAAAGTAAGTGTATCCATCCGACTTTCCTCTGCATTTTGTGCTCTGGCAGCAGTATATCATCGGCTAAACGTTTTGCCAATGACAGAGGGTGTCCTCTCAAAAAGTGGGGGATTTTAACCTCGCGAAGGTTTCCGCTCATTACGCAGCGAACTCGGATTAGACCTTCGCAAGGTTCTCTCCCGGATGATTGAGATGATACGACAGAGGTGCAGTGGACGAAAACGGCATCCGATGCACACGTCGCCTGCGTGCGCTGTACCCGCAGGTGTGTGTGGTACTCATCAGTGCTTATCCCGACCGCGAGTTTCACCGTCAGGGGCTAGAGGCCAGGGCAGTTGCCTTTCTCGACAAAAAAGATCTGGATGTGGCGACGCTCCGCCAGTAAGCGTTCAGTTGGTGTTAGCTGCGGCGGTTGAAACCGCACCAACAGCGGCGAAACCCGCCTGCGCGGGTTGGCGTCTAGTCGGCGCAGGCCGACTTGGCTGTTGTAGGCGCGATTTTCAATCGCCAGCACAAACCACCTGAACGGTTACCTCCGCCAGGTTGTGGATGACGTTATTACTACGGCGGGCATGGAGAAGCCAGGAGAGGAAGAGTGATCGAAAGCCCCCAGGCACACTTGGGGGCTTTTCATTCCTCACTTTTGTGGAGGTGGGCGGCCCGCAGGCTCGCCCGAACTCTTGTACGAGGCTAGTCTGCGAGAGCATGAAATGTGGGTTGCAAGGCCGGATACAAAGAGCGGTACACGGGATATAGTTTCCGATACTGCTGCGCGTTTTCTGGGACTGGCAAGGTCCGGTCAGTGATGCGCACCATCTGCGCCACCGCCTCATCTACGCTCGCGAACACGCCCGCTCCCACGCCCGCCAGCAGCGCCGCTCCATAAGCCGCGCCTTCGGTCACGTTGACCCGCACCAACTCTGTCCCAAACACATCGGCCTGGATCTGCCGCCAGAGCGAGCTGCGCGCGCCGCCGCCGGACGCGCGCACTTGCTCGATGGGCACGCCCAACCCCTTGACCAGTTCCAAACTATCACGCAGCCCGAACGACACGCCTTCCAACACGGAGCGGACGATGTGGCTCTTGTTGTGTCGGACGGTTAGTCCGATAAAAGCGCCTCGCGCTTCCGGGTCGGGGTAGGGAGTACGTTCGCCGGTGAGGTACGGCAGGAACAGCAACCCATCGCTGCCGACCGGCGCGCGCGCCGCCTCGCGTGTCAGCAAGTCGTATGGGTCCTCGCCGATGAGCGAGGCTGCCGAGCATTCCGGTTCTCCCAGGCTATCGCGCAGCCAGCGGAACGAGCCGCCCGCCGAAAGCATCACGCCCATCAAGTGCCATCTGCCCGGCACGGCGTGGCAAAAGGCATGCAGCCGTCCCTGCGCCTCAAAGGCGTACTGGTCCGAGCACGCGAACACGACGCCCGATGTGCCGGATGTGACCGAGATCACGCCGGGTTGGGTCACGCCGCTGCCGACTGCTTGCGCTGCCTGGTCGCCCGCACCGCCCACGACGGGCGTGCCGGCTTTGAGGCCGGTGATTTCCGCCGCTGCCGCGCTGACTCGCCCGGACACCTCTGGAGACTCGGTGCAACGCGGCAGCCAGTCCGCTGGAATGTCCAATGCCTTTAGCATCGCGTCCGACCAACGCCGGTGGGCCACGTCCAGCAAGCAGGTGCCCGATGCGTCCGATACTTCGGTGGCGTACTCGCCGGTCAAGCGGTAGCGCACGTAATCTTTGGGAAGCAAGAGGTGCGCCGCGCGCTCGTACACTTCCGGCTCGTTCTGCCGCACCCACAGGATCTTGGGCGCCGTAAAGCCCGGCAAGACCGCGTTGCCGATCAGCCCCAAAAGTTTGTCCAACCCGCCGACCTTGTCCGTGATTTCGGCGCATTGCGGGCCGGTGCGCTGATCGTTCCACAGAATGGCCGGGCGCAAGACCTGGCCGGATTTGTCCATCAGCACCAGGCTGTGCATCTGGCCGGTCAAGCCCACGCTGCAAACGTCGTCGCCTGTCAGCCCGGCACGGTCGAGCGCCGCCCGGATGCTGGTGTACGCGCCCACCCACCAATCGGCGGGCGCTTGCTCTGACCACAGCGGGCGAGGCGTGGAAAGCGGATATTCGGTCGTGGCGCTGGCGACCACGTCGCCGCGCTCGTCAATGAGCAATGCCTTGGCGCCAGTCGTCGAAACGTCTAACCCTAACAGGTACGCCATGCTGATGCTCCATTCTCTGTTGATGAGGCGGCATAGGGATGCCACCCTCAGTATTTGACATCAACCTGTTTCTTGCTGTTGGCAGATTCCAGGATCGCGTCGCAGATGATGGCTGCGCGATAGCCATCTTCGAAGGTCGCGCCGTAGGGAGCCACGTCCTTCTCGTTGGCGATGCAATCCAGGAGATGCGCCAACTCGTGGACGAAGGTGTGCTCCCATCCGATGATGTGCCCGTGCGGCCACCAGTTGGACCAGAACGGGTGATAGCCTTCGGTGACGAGCACCTCGTGAAAGCCTTGCGTCTCTTTGGGCTGCTCGTCCATCCAGAACACTTGCATCTCGTTCATGCGTTCCAGGTTAAAGCGGAGACTGCCCTTTTCGCCATTGATCTCCAAGCAGCCATAATTCTTGCGGCCAGCCGCCAAGCGGGTCGCCTCCAGCGTGCCGATTGCGCCGTTCTTGAACTCGACGGCGGCGGCAAAGGCATCATCTACGTCCACCTGGCCCAGGCTGCCGTCGGGCCAGGGGCGCTCTTTGATGAAGGTGCGCGTCATGGCGCTCACGCTCTTGATCTCGCCCACCAAAAAACGGCCCAGGTCAATGATGTGCGCGCCCAGGTCGCCCAACGCGCCGCTGCCGGCCCTCTGTTTGTCCAGCCGCCAAGCCATCGGCTTGCTGAACTGCGGCAGGTTTCCTTCGTGAAGATAGACCGCGCGGTAGTGATAGATTCGCCCCAACGCGCCGCTGTGAATCAGATCGTAGGCCAAGCGGATCGCCGGGACGAAGCGATAGTTGAAGGCCACCATGTGTTTGATGCCGGCCTTGTTGACGGCGTCGAGCATGGCCTTGGCCTCCGGGCCGGTGCGGGCCAGGGGCTTTTCGCAGAGGATGTGCTTGCCAGCCTGAGCGGCGGCGATGCACGGCTCGGCATGCACGTCGTTGGAGCCGCCGTTGTCGAAAAGCTGGATGCGCTCGTCTGCCAGCATCTTGCGCCAGTCGGTATAGTAACCCTCGTAGCCATAGCGGCGCGCGGCTTCCGCTGCTGCGGCCTCGTTGCGCCCGCACACTGCAACCAGCCGGGGGATAGCCGGAGGTGGGTATATCATATAAGGAATTTTCTTGTAGGCGTTGGCGTGGGCTTTGCCCATAAAGGCATAGCCCAACATTCCCACGCCGATCTCGGGGACCGCGCTTTCAGTTTTGGGCTGGGCTATGGGGGTGAATCCGGTTTCCTTTGCCATGCTCGTGTCCTCCTGGCGAATGTATCAACAAACTGTTATAGATCGAGTGATGGCTTGGTGTTCAGGTACGCGCGCGCCTCGATTTTTTCATATTCCATCTTCTCGTACTCTTTTCGATTGGCTCCCCAGGGGATCGTCGCGTCCAATCCCATTTTGGCCGTGCGCGTTTTTTGGCCGGGGACGTGGGTCGCCGAAGGATCAAGCGACGAGCCGGGTTGATCGGTCAACACGACGAGGTCGCGGTCGGCCTGGAAGCGCGTGGCGATGGCCCACTCGACTTGCGCCGGATCGTAGATGTTGATGTCGTCGTCCACGACCACGACGTGCTTGAGGCTGCCATGCCCGGCAAACGCCGCCTCGAGCGCGCGGCGGCCATCCCTCGCATCGCGCTTGACGATAGACACGACGGCGTGCAGCCACGACGTGCCGCCGGGCGTGATGACCACGTCGCGGCACTCGCACGCCCGGCTCACCGTCGCAAAAATCGTCGGCTCTTTGGGCATCCCCATCAGCAATTTGTGTTCCAGTTTGCCCGGCAAGAGCGCCTGGTAGATTGCGTCGCGCCGATGTGTGATGCAGTCAATCTCAATCACGGGTTGTCGCCGGACAAAATCCGTCGTCTCCGTCAGGTCGAGGAACGGGCCTTCGTCTGCCAGTTGATGGGTGATGTGTCCTTCCAACACGAATTCGCTTTCGGCGGGCACTTGCAAGTCAACCGTCTTGCACTGGACGAGCGGCGTGGGCTGCATCGCGTTCGCAATGCCAAGCTCGTCCACTCCCTTGGGCGGCGACATGGACGCTGCCAACAACACCGGCAGCGAGTTGCCCACACAAATCGCCACGGGCAGGCCGTCTTGCGCTTTGCGCCAGGCGGTGTCCGTCCCGCGCCCTTCGACGATGCGCGCGACGACGGTGCGCGGCCCGGTCACCATCAGCCGATGAAAGCTGACGTTGCGCCCATAGTCCGGGTCGTGGATGATGGCCACACCTGCTGTGATGTAGGGCGCGTGGTCCGCGGGAAGGTGCGTGAGGATGGGCAGGCGGCCCAGGTCTACCCTGAGCAAAGTCGAAGGGTCAACGTCGCTTCCGACGACTTGTTGGCACGCGCCGCTCTCGACCACGTCCGGCGGCCTGGGGTGTTCCAACGCATCCGCCAATTTTCCCGTCAGTTGCCCCACCCCCACGCCCAGGCCGAGCGCATAATATTCCCGCGCCGAGCCTGCGCCGACGAGTACAGGGAACTTGCTGCTCGTGACGCGATGAAACAGCACCGGTTTGCCATCCAACGCCGCCGCAACGCGCGCCAATTCCAAATGGGGACTGACCTCGCGGTGGATTTCGACCAGGCATCCGGCCTGGCGGGCTTGCTCGATGAAATCGCGCAGACTCATAGCAGCTCCTTAATGAACCTTGCGAAGGTGAACCCTCCGCAAGGGGGGTGAGTAGCCTGTTACAGCTTGATGATGAGGCCCTCGTTGCCGCGCAAAACGCAATCGGCCAGATTCACCGGCCCGGAGCGATCCAACCCGGTTGAGAGGATGATCTCACCCGCGCCCAGAGTGGGCAGAGCAATTCGGCGATCTTGATCGGAAAAGTTCAGCGCCACGACGATGCGCTGATCGCTAGCCTGGCGCTCGAACACGAAGCAATCATTCGGCGCGCCGTCCACAGCACAATAGTGGCCCGAATGTAAGGCGGGTGTGGCCCGGCGGTAAGCCAGCAACTTGCGGTAGAGGCTGAGGAACGAGGTCGGGTCGGCCAACTCGCGCTCGACGTTGAACTCGTGATAGTCGGACGTGACGGGCAGCCAGCACTCTTTGACTTGCGGCGGGGCAAAGCCCGCGTTGGGCGAATCGCTCCATGGCATCGGCGTGCGACACACGTCGCGTCCCAGGCCCGGCACGCGGATACCGAACGGGTCTTGCTGTTTCTCAAGCGGAATCTCGCCGTTGACCAGGCCCAACTCGTCGCCCTGGTAAAGCGTGGGCGTGCCGCGCAGCGTGAGCAGCAGCATGGCGGCCACGCGCGCCTGCTCTCGACCGTAGCGGCTGGCAAGGCGCGGCTCGTCGTGATTGCCCAGGACATAGTTCGGCCACGCGCCCGGCGGCAACGCTGCTTCGAGTCCGTCCACCACGCCGCGAAGCGCCTCGGCCCGCCAGGGCACGCGCATCAGGGCAAAGTTGAACGGCATGTGCAGCTCGTCGAGGTTTTTGCCATAGTAGCCGGCCCACTCTTTCCAATCGAAAATGTGAATCTCGCCCACCGAATAACGCGGGCGCGCGGCCTCGTACGAGTTCAGCACGGCGCGAAATTCACGCAAGATAGGATGCACGTCCGGGTGGCCTTTGTCGTAGGGGTGAAGCTGTGTGTCGTAATCGCCCATCGGCTTGAACTGTGTCGCGGCGGGGTCTGGGTTGGGCGGATTGTCACGCAACTGTGGGTCTTTCATGATGAAATGCGCCACGTCGAGGCGAAATCCATCCACGCCGCGCTCCAGCCAAAAGCGCACCGCGTCGAACATGGCGGCCTTGACCTCTGCGTTGCGCCAATTCAGGTCGGGCTGTTCCTTGAGAAACGAGTGCAGGTAATACTGCTGCGTCTTTTCATCCCACTCCCAGGCCGGGCCGCCGAATACGCTCAGCCAATTGTTGGGCAGCGAACCATCCGGCCTGGCGTCTTTCCAGACATACCAGTCGCGCTTGGGGCTATCGCGCAAAGAGCACGACTCGATAAACCACGGGTGCTGGTCCACCTTGGAAGACGCCTTTCTTAGGAGTCGACTTAGGAAGATGTGTCAATGCAGCCTTAAGCTTCTCGACAAGACCTGGCGCATGGCCGTGGTTCTTCTCGATGTCTTCATGGGTATAGTTGATCTTAGGATTCTTGTTGAATGCAGACTTTGTAGCTACAAAGAAACGGCCATTCTCAGGGTTTGTACCAACAGCAACCAGGCACCATGCCGAGTCAAGCGCCCTGTCAATCTCGCGCAAGATATAAGTGTGGATGCTCCACAGGTCAACCGGCATCGGCTTCCCATACAACTGCTGATACGTGTTCAGGACCCGATCCAGGTATTGGAATCGCAGCGGCGTCGGCTGAACAATGTTGCCCGCGCCGATCCGCGCCGACGGGTTGTGCTGCTTGATCAAGCCATACAGGTCATGATAGGCCCGCGCGTAATCTTCAGCATGGAGATCGTCATTCCAGGGGCTATCCGGCTCGTTGCCGATCAGCCAGATTGCACCAGGGTTCTGGGCCATGATTGCCTGAAGGGTCGCGGCGGTCGGCGTAAAGACATAGCCACCATTTGGCCCCGGTCGCAACGTAACCAACTGGAGATACTCGGCCCCGTTGGGACGAACAGGATTAAGCCGGGCCGACCAGTCCATGTATACGCCCACGTTCAACGCCGTGACCGAGTACCCAACGACTGACCCGCCGATCCCAAATCGGCAATTGGGATAGTTTATGATCGCGGTGCTGGCTTCCATCGCATGCACTCGAGCTGGCTCAGACGCTTGCGAATCTGGCATGGCTGCAGGGCGCATTGCCTCCACCGCCAACAGCAACCCGGCAAGACCAAAGAAGGTAGCCAAGCCTATGAAGAATATTCGTCGAATCATCGGTCCCCACAAATGTTTATGGATTGTAGTCAATATAGATCGGGCTGGAGCCCACGCCGCCTGGAATAGTCACCCGGCCATCAACGCGCCCATCATTTGCATCGTTCAAGATAACTCGCCCGCCCAGCTTGTCAATCTTGGCGATGCGGGAAGCGCTGAGGGTGAGGGGCGCAGAGTTCCCGCAGTCCACCGGCGGACGACTGGAGGCCATCGTGGGACACTCGTACCAATAAACATCCAACCGTTTTCTTCCACTCGAACCTGGAACGGAGAACTGGTAGCCCTCAATCTGCGCCGAACCGGTCTCTGACGAGGGAATGGCGCGGACGTACCGAGCCTGACTCATCAAAGATGCTAATGTTTGGTAGGCCGTATAGGCAGGGCGTGGCGCCAAACCAGGCCCCAACAGACCAGAATACATTTCGTCAGCATCTATCCAGGCAAACCAACTTATGGCGGGCAGGCCCGCCGCGAACCCACGAACGTACAACTTGGGCACATAGCGCGCGTGCAACTCGATACTTCCCCAATTCACCCCCCCCGAGGCCCAACTGGCTTCGGTGCAGATGATGGGACGAGAGTAACCATAGGCCGCCAATTGCTGCCGCACATAATTGGCCTTGCCAATGATGTCACGACCATAACCCTCCCACTTTTCACGCCAATAAGGATAGTAATGAAAGTTTGCCACATCAAAGCACGGGCCGGAACAGTGCGCAAGCACGTCCCTCAAAAAGCGCCGGTCAAAAGTCCCATTCATATCTATAAACCAATCCAACGCCACGCCACCCATTACCACCTTGGCATTCGGATTGGCGGATTTGACGACCGGGTATACCGACTGGAGCATCGCGGCATAGCCCGCGCCGTTGAGAGCGAAGCGGTAGAGAGCATCCGGCTCATTGTAAAACTCCCAGTATTCCACCTGAGGATAGCGCCCGACCAACGCATGAACAAATTCTTGCAGATCGGCCGGGTTGCGTACTGGCCCGCTCGGCCACGCAGCCGCCCAGGTTGGATTGTAATCAATCGTCATGATCAGATGAACGTCCGAACTAGTCGCTGTTTGAACGGACGCATCCGCGCTAGCCCAGTGATAGTTGGCGGGCGCCGTATTGACCGGCTCAATCTCTGACCAGGAAACCGGTATCCGCACCCATTTCACGCCAGCCTGGACCATCTGTGGGAAGCCGGCACTGTTGACGCTGCCGTACATTTGCACCCCAAACGGCGGCGGTGTTGTATCATAGTCTCGCATGACGATGGGCAAACGAACTTTGTACTTTAATGTATCGTAGTCGCGCATGACAAGCGGCAAGTGAGCTTGATAGACGTCGCGATAGGCAGTAACCCAAACGGCATCGTCCTCGCCTACCGCCAGACCGGTCAATTTGAGATCGGACTGTGGCAGTGAATATTCGCCAAAAGACGCAGTCGGCGTCACGATCAACCGACCGATTCGGTCGAAGGCTTGCTCGGCAAAGAACACACGGTCGTGCGAATCAATTCCAATAGCTCCCGGCTGGCTATTAGGAGTCGTCACCGTGTACACCGTGACATACGACGACGTTCCGGCTAACATCTGAGCCAACTGATTCGCGTTTTGCAGAGTTATCCAAAGATAATTGGAGCTGCTCCGCGTGAGACGATCGGGATGGCTGCCTGGCCCCAGCGGGGGCGAAGTCACATAGTCGCCAGTGGTCGGCGTGAACCGCCAAAGATAGCCTGTCGCGCTGGCGGCAAACCAGACGTTGCCGTCTTTATCCAGTGCCAGCCCTTCCGGCATCAACCCGCTCGCCGGAAGGACATACTCCGTAATGGCCGTCGTAGGACTGATCGTCACGAACGCAAGCCGGTTCCCGGCGCGCTCTGTCACCCAGGCTTGGTCTTGAGAATCCAAAGCAATGTCCGCCGGCTCGGCTTGAGCCGTCGGCAGGTCAAACGACACGACCGCGCCGCTGGCAACATCCAGGCGGCCCACCTGGTTTTGCTCCGGGAGGGTGAACCAGACAGCCGCCTCCGAGGCAGCCAGGGAAACCGGAACACCGCTGACATTGAACTCATCCAATCTATAGTCCAACGAAGAGGTATATACGACTCGACCGATCCGGCGCAGGCCTGGCTCACTAAACCATATCTGCTGGCGAAAACCATCCGATACCACCTGCACATCGGCCGGCTGGCTTGCCAGCGGCAAAGATATCGTTATAAAGCTGCCGGCATAAGGGTCAAGACGGTAAAGATAGGCGGGCAGGGCCAATGATCCGCTGGTTGCGCTGTGGGCAGATTCACGTCCAGCCGAAATTAGAGCCAACTGTCCCAAGTTCATCGCGGTCAGCATCCCAACACAAATGACCAACACTACCCATGATAACCTCATCCATTGCCGTGGACAAGCCGCGCTTGTCCGTCTCCCCTTCACTACAGAACCCAACGCAATTGGCACGATTTGTTTCTCCTTGCAGACATCAGTTTCTCAGAACCACCGGTAGAAATACCCGGAACGGCGCAAAAGCTGCAGACCACACGCCCTTGTCGCCTGCAACCGCAATCCCGGTCGGCTGCAAGCCAAGCGTCGGAAGAGAAAAAGAATCGAAATCATAGTCCGCCGCTGAGGTATACACCATTCGCGCCACCGCGCCGCGCTCATCCTGCTGCGTGAACCACAACACGTTCGATGACTCGCTGGCGAGTTGGGCCGGCCGCGTGATCGGAAAATATGTAAAGTTGGACAGTGTTCGAAGCTCCATCTGGCCGATCACGTTGCTTTGCAAATCCGACCACCAGCCTTTGTCGGTAGCCGGCGTGAGTAGAACATCATACGGAGCACTGGTAGCCGGGAAATTGTCCGGTATTATATACACACCATAGCCAGGCGTGAACCGCACCAATGTGTGCGAGGTCGGCGCCGTAAACCAGATGTAGTAATTGTCTGGAATCTCGAGGTCCGGCCCAACGCTGATACCAAACGGGCCAGTAGGAATGGGTTGTTCATTCAGCTCATTCTTGTAATATTCGCGGAACGCATACTCTTGAGTTGAAGTGACAACCAGTTTAATCAGTCGGTTGGACCATTGCCCGGTCAGCCAGACCGATCCATCCGGCGCAATGTCGAGGTCAGCCAAGCCACTGTTGACCGAAAGACCATGCTCATAGAACTCGTCAATGTGGCCGTCCAGCGCATTCAACCGCCCCACCCGATTCGCTCCCCGCTCCGCGAACCACACATCCTTCCCGTTGACGGCGATCCGAAACGGCCCGCTGTTGGCCGTAGAAGCCACAGAATAGGTAATCCACTTGGAGTCATTCGTGTCGGTGTAAATGAGATGACCGATCTGGTTCGAGCCATATTCAGCCACCCACACATGCGTCGGGTTCGTACCTGTCACGGCCACGCCATAAGGCACACTGCCGGTCGGCAAGGTGAACGTGAAAAAAGTCTGGGAAGCCGAATCGAAGCGATACAGGAAACTAGATTGGGGGACCGGCGATGCCAGCGCAGCCTGATTTCTTTCTGCGAGCGCACGATCATCTCGCTGTAAACCCGCTAGCATTACGGCCACACCCATTGCGGCGACGCTCAGCGTCAACACCCATCGGAATAGTCGCTTGGTCTTCATGCTCTGTCTCCTGGTCAGAAATGTTTCGCCCAACTGTTGCTGGCCCAGCCTTCTAAAGCCTGAACAGCGTTCCGAATTGCGGCAGGCTCCACCATCACATCGGCGCATGGGCCCACGCATTGTACCGGAGTCATGCTATCTTGCCAAGTGGACAAGCCATCGGCGCAGGTTCTACCGCACCGTCTTACGCCGGGCGAACCAACCCGCGGAAATGAGCAGGCCCCCAACACCAACTATCGCAAGTGGCGCCACTAACCTGGCGCCAGTAGGAGGAAGCACTTGCGGAGTCTGACCTGGCGCAAGAGCCACACCAGGAGATGGTGTCCCCACTCCAACCGTCGGCACGAGGGTAGCGCCTGGCACAGCCGTCCCCGGCACAGCCGAAGGCGCAGGGGTTGGCGTATCCTTCTCCGGTTTCGGCGGAGGGACATTCGTTGGAACATGAGAGGGCGTCCTGGTGAAAAGTGTTTGCCGAGTCGAGTCCTGCCCTTGTATAGCCCACACGGCATTGATAGATGCCAGTCCCCACAGAACTGCGCCCATCAACAGAATAAGCGTAATTCGCCGAAACGTCATTGTGCGCCTCTGTTAACTCCTCGGCGTTGCCACCTGTCTGCCAGGAAAGATATGCCCCCGGCGGCCCAAATCATCGCAAAGCCATCTATCGGTGTACGGAAACGAGTCCCTGCAAAGTAGAGCGATGAAATAACTGCTTGAGTGGCAAAAATCGCCGCCAGCCAGCTATGCTCGCGCCAATGCGTGCCAATCTTCGTCAGGCCCACCAGGGCAAACGGGACCAGCGCGAGCCACGCCACCACAAATAGCCACCGCGCCAGCTCAAGCGGAAGCCCGGCTTGTTTATAGTTGCTGCCGATATCAGGACGGAAAAACACAAAGTAAAGCAATTTGCGTCCGGTGAGTTCCAGGAACTGCGCGGGCGAGGTCCGGACAAACTCTAATCCGCGCGCGTAAAAGAACCTGTCACGGGCCACTTCGGGCCAATCCGCGACGCTGGCGACCATTTGCTGGTCAAGCGACATGGGAAAGATATACTCTCCTGTTGCCCGCGGGTTATTTCCGATCCAGAAATTGAGCCCGCCGTTGGTGGAAGTTAGCACCCACTCGCCATGCGCCGTATGGTTGTACCACACCCAGGGAGCAAAGGTGATCGCGACTGCCAGTAATATTAAGGCAACTTGTTTGCTCCGCGCCAACAAACTGCCTCGGCCACACGTGACAAGCCAAACTAGGGCGAGCAGCACCAGCACGGTCCACGTAGAGCGAGTGAGCGCCGCCAGAGACAACAATACACCCGACCCAAAAGCAAGCCCCACTGAATCACAGTGCGCTGCACGCACCACCAGCCAGGTCCCGGTGATCACGAACAGCGTCTCGAACGTAACAGTGCTAATATCCACCGCATAGGCGGCGACTGGAGGATAGATTGCCATCAACAGCGCGGCGATAACAGCTACAGTCTTTGACCCTCCCAGTTCGCGGGCCAGCGCATATAGACTCACCACAGTCAAACAGGAAAGGGCAATCTGAATGATTTTTACTGTCTGGTCCCCCTGCGACGTCCACTTGCGAGCAAGCGCCAAGAACAACGGATAAACAGGCGGCAAGAAAGAAGTGGGGCGCACTGGAGTTAACCCATAGAAAGAGTATGCGTACCCACCGCCGGCGACCAGGTTGTTCGCGATCTCTTCGTACTCATAGTTCCACGGCACGCGAGATTCGCCAATAAACTGTGCAGCCAGAATCCGCACACCCAGTGCGAGCAGCACGATAAACGTCAGGCATATAACGGTTGATTTTGCACTGCTAGCGGACAGGCTTTCAGCCACGAGCACATTCAACATATGCCTCATCGGATAATTCTGCGCCGCACAAGCCAACCAGCAAAAACTAACAAGACGCCTATCACCATCGGCCCCCTAGCCAACACGGCAAAATCTGTGCCCGTTGATGGAAGCGTTTGCGGCAACTGACCCGGCGCGAGGGTAGCCCCGGGCGCAAGCGTGGCTCCCGGCATAGGAGTAGCACCCGACACAGGAGTAGCACCTGGTACAACCGTTCCTGGCGCAACCGAGGGCACGGGGGTCGGCGTATCCTTCTCCGGCTTCGGCGGGGGAGGAATAGGCGTCCGGGATGGAAGCGTTTGCCGGGCCGGGTTTTGATTGGGCGCGGCCCACACGGCATTAATGGATGCCACCCCGAACAAGACAATGCCAATCACCAGAATAAAGGTAGCTTTGCGGGATGTCATGATATACCTCCTAGTCTTTTCGAAAACGCACGACGATATGAGTGTCTTTTGTCATGAGAAACTCGAATTGAACCCGGTTCCCCTGCGCAACACGCGGAGCCGGATCCGCCGCAATGATCTCGGCGTTGAGCGGCAAGTTCAACGTCACAACAGTTGGAATCGCCAGCTTGCCAGGCTGCTTTTGGATCCACAGCGAATAACGCCAGTCGCCATCCGCACGTTGTGTTACATCTGGGGGCAACTGATAGGAAAAACCGGCTTCCCAGTCCCTGCCTGGCTCTACAACAAAGAACAAAGCATACACCGACTTGCCCACTTCCCCATCAAGCACCTCAGCCTGGCTATCCACAGACCGCCGACTCAAGAAATAGCTGGCTGGGATATTCTGCCGGCTGGCGCTGCGCAACTGCGATCCACGCGGCACATAGATTCGCGCGTAATCATAGTAACAGCGGCCCATCATGCTTTGATAGGTGATCCCCGCCGCGTAAGGTTCCTCCTGCCGGCAAGGC
Source organism: Anaerolineae bacterium (assembly GCA_041300525.1). GTDB lineage: Bacteria > Chloroflexota > Anaerolineae > Fen-1058 > Fen-1058 > JBGLNJ01. The sequence continues at coordinate 973,473 of JBGLNJ010000001.1, forward strand.
TCGCTGGATGGCTTGAGGTGATGATAGTCCACACGCAAAGTCGCCAGAGCGCAGGTCGTCGTCGAAAAGTCTATCGCGTAGTTAACCGACTGTGTAATAGATGCGTTGACTTTGTTGTAACCCAGATTGGCGTCTACAATCATAAGATAATCACTGCTGGTCGAGCGAATCGCGCCATCCCACCCCTGCTGAGCCAACATGGCAGCTAGATCAGGCCGCACCACAAAAATCAAAATATGTCGTTCGTCCAACATCTGGAGTATCGCGCGGCCCAATGCTGGCCACGGCACACTGCCAGGGTTGCTCTCCATGCGAGTTCTGATTGCCCCAGCCAACCGGCCAATAAACCCTTTTCGAGCCGCCACCCACTCTGCTGTCACGTTGCCGCCAGGCGGATTCCATGCCTCGCGCATCATCTCTATCACGTTGTCACCCATGACGGTCGTTTGAGTGCCAGTGATAGCGACTTGCACTGGCCCCATCGCGGCAACCAACATCTGGACGGCATGTTGATCCACAGCCACCACCCCATCCACCGGAACCTTCTGACCGTAGGTATAAAAATGGGCTGCCTGCCGAGCCGAAGTGGGAAAGTCGGGCGACCAGTTGCTATCCCGGAACGTCCATAGCTCAGTGTATTCCCCCAAGCCCATATACCGCGCCAACGGTTCCGGTGCATTAGGATAAGGCCGGGTCCAATCGTCTATATTGTTGTCTGTAAAGCTAAACTCGACGAGCTTGCCACGGTCGAATGTCACACGCCCTGCGCCTGTGATGAACCCGCCGGTAGGTCGCAACTCGTCCTCGTTCTGCGCCAGGATCAGATACGTGCGCGGCCCGTTTTGGCCCAACGCTTCCGGCGCAGCCAGCGCCACATCCACGCCCATTTGAGCCAACGGCAAAAGGGCGTCGAGTTTTTGCATTGGACCGGCCAGCCGGCCTGACAGCCGCTCGGTCTGGATGGATGCCCTGGCAGCGGCAGCACGCTCAAGCGCAGCCCGCGCCCGTTCGATCTGAGGCCGGGCCGCAACCAACTGGGCCAATGCCTTTTGCGTCATTGGAACATCATCTGCCCCGGCCGACTTGTCCAGCAGCGGCGCAAAGCCCTGCCACAACTCTACGCCGGCCTCAGTCAGCCCATCGGCCATGTCCAGCAATGCCGGCGCGGCTTGCGCGTCGCCCCCTACTCCAGGCAACCAGCCCAGGCGCGGCGCGAGCCACACCAGCGGCCCCAGATCGGCGCGCAACGTCGTCACGTCCGCGCGCGCGCCTGTCACGAGCTTCCCCACCGCAGCCAGGTCAATTTGAGTTGCGCCGCCTCGAGCCATCGACTGGACCAGCGCCACACGGGATTGAAGCGAGCGCACAGTCGCCACAACCTGCCACGCCTTTAGCCCCAGCAAGACCACGCCGCCCACCACCAACGCCAGCCCAATGATGCGGCGACGTTCGTCTATCCAATGCATCACTTTCAGTCTCAATGACACTCCAAGCTCGTCGAACTCACCTGACATATTGGCCGCTCCGATGCAGTCAATATCGCGAGCGGATCACTAGCCGCGACAAGATCGCGCAGCCCGGTCTCGCGCGCGATGGTCGTCCGATACCAGGACATCGCCAGCAAATCACGATCCACTACCGTCACGTCCGGGCGCTGCCCGCGCGCATAGTGAAAATACCACAACGTGAACGTGTGCCGGTCTTGCCCGGTCAGCAGAACCGCGTTGGGGGGAGCTTGTTCCAGAATCGTTTGACCAAATGTCACAGCAGTTCGATCCATGCGGACATCCGCCGTGTGCCAACCCACGGCCAACTCGGCTAACGGCAACGCCAACACCACGATCCATTGTAGGGCAAGATGCCCCGCGAAGCGTGCCCTACCCAGCATCTCGGCCAACCCCATGCCCAGCCACATCGCCACGAGAACAAACGCTGGGATGAGATAGACGTAGGAATCCGTCGTGTTATAACCGATGGCAAAAACGCCCCAGCCGGCAAACATCGCCAGCATCGCAAGAGCCAGCCCACGCCGGAGCTTGAACAACTGCCACCATCCCCACACGGCGAACAGCGCGCCGACTGGCGTGAACTGTCGCGAGAGCAACGAGGCCCACGCGACCAGCCGCGCCCCCAGCGAAGATAGCGGCAGCGCAAACGCATATCCGTGATAAAGCTGCGCCGAGACCAACCACCAGAAACCGTTCAGCGTTGAAGCATCGCCCCAGTTCACTGGCGCGCCGCTGCGAGCGCGAATCGGCAACACGAGAAAAATCGCTAGCCCGGTGGCAAGGCCAAGACCCGCCCAGGCCCAACTTTTCCCACGCCGTCCCAACACAAAGGGAGTCAGCAGGCCGAACAAAATCAACACAGGCTGCGCGCCTAACGCCAGGCCCATCGCCACGCCCCACACCGCCGCGCGGTAGGGGCAATCCCTTGTGGTTGCCTCCCCCAATAATACCAGCAGCGCGGCGAACAACGCGCCCAACGCATACACTTCGGCAATGACAGCCTGCGACCACAAGACCGGCGAAAATGCCAGCGCCAGTCCCGCCCCCCCTCCAGCTACATTTGCCACGTGCGGCGAATACCGGGCAAGCTCCGCCATTCGAGCAACGGTCAACGCCGTCAGCCCGGCTGCGCCCGCCGCCGCAAGCGCCGAAAACAAATTCAGCCGCCAGGCCGGATTCCCCAGCGGCAACCTCGCCCAGGGTGAAGCCAACACCAAGTAGGTCGGATAGCCCGGCGGGTGCGGGACGCCGCCTGTCACCACCGCCGCGATCAAATCGCCGCCGTCGCCGCCATCGTGCGCCCAGGTAATGTCCGGCGCGAGCGTGAGCGCGTACACGAGCAACGAGAGGACAAATACTGCCAGGCCAGCAAGCCAAATGCGTGTTGCGTATTGCGTGCTGCGCGCGAAGCGTGCGTCTTGCATCTTGCTTCTTGCTCAGTACGCGCCCTTGCCCGAAATCCACACCGGCAGCGTGCGAGCCAGGATCACCACATCGCGCCACAATGAATAGTGCTCGATGTAATCCAACTCCAGGCGCACGCGCTGATCCAGCGGCAAATCGCCCCGGCCGTTCACCTGCATCGGCCCGGTGAGGCCGGGCTTGACGGACAGCCGCTTGCGGTGCCAATCGTTGTACTTTTGAACGACGCACGCCTCTTCGGGACGCGGCCCCACCAGGCTCATGTCACCCGCCAGCACGCACCTGGCGGCATGCGCCACACGGGCTGCCGCCGTTGCGCGTGGCGACGGCAATGGCCGCGAATTCGCGCTGTCCCTCGGACACTGCCTTGACAAGCGCAGTACGCTCAGCGCAAATCGCCATGGGATAGGCGGCGTTTTCCACGTTGCAGCCGGTGAACACCTGGCCGGATGCCGTCAACAGCGCCGCGCCGACGGTGTAATGCGAGTAAGGCGCGTATGCTTTCTCGCGCGCGGATTGTGCGAGCGCGACAAGTTCTCGGTCGTCCATTCGTCTTTCATCCTTCGTCATTCGCCATTTGTCTTCTTCACCCGCGCCGGCACTCCATACGCCACTGCCCCATCCGGCACATCGTGCGTCACCACGCTGCCCGCGCCGGTCTTTGACCCCTTGCCCACGTTGACCGGCGCGACCAGCATCGTGTCGCTGCCGATGAACGCGCCTTCGCCGATGACGGTCTTGTGCTTGTTCACGCCGTCAAAGTTGCAAGTGATCGTCCCGCAGCCAATGTTTGCCTCCGCGCCTACGTCGGCATCGCCCAGGTAACTAAAGTGGCCCATCTTGGCGCTGGGGCCGAGCCGCGAGTTTTTCACCTCACCAAAGTTGCCCATGTGGACGTGGCGACACAGGTACGCGCCCTTGCGCAGGTGCGCGAACGGCCCCACATCCACATCGTCTTCCAGCGTCGCGCCCTCGAACACCGAAGCCTGAACCTTGCACCGGTTGCCAATGGTTGAATCGCTGATGATGGTATTTGGCCCGATGGAACACTCACGCCCGATGACAGTCTTGCCGCGCAAATGCGTGTTGGGCTGGATGATGGTGTCCGCGCCGACGGTGACGCTCGCCTCGACGTAGGTGGTGGCCGGATCAACCATCGTCACGCCGGATAGCATGAGCCGCTCGTTGATCCGCGCGCGCATCTTTGCCTCGGCCCAGGCCAACCGGGCGCGGTCGTCAATGCCCATCACTTCGTCGGCGTCAACCTCCAACGCGGCGACAGCGCCGCCTTCGGTCACGGCCATCTCGATCAGGTCGGTCAGGTATCGCTCTCCATGCTTGACAGGCAGGCCGGCAATGTGCGACCACAGCCACTTGGCGCGAAAGCATAGAATGCCGCTGTTGACCTCGCGAATGGCGCGTTGATCGGGTGTGGCTTCTTTGAACTCGACGATGGCGCGCACGCGACCAGCATCATCACGGACGATGCGCCCCAGCCGCAGCGGATCGAGTGGCCGGAAGGTGAGGAGGGTCGCCGTGGCTTGCTCGCGCGCGTGATGATCCAACATCGCACGGAGCGCCTCGACCGTGATGAACGGCGTGTCGCCATAGAGCACGAGCACCGTATCGGCTTGGCCATCCAATGCGGCTTGCGCTTGCATCACGGCGTGGCCGGTGCCGAGTTGCGGTTCTTGCACGACGGACTCGGCGGCGGCGCCCAACGTCTGGCGCACCAGGTCCGCGCGGTGACCGACGATGACCAGCGGGCGCGTCCCCGTCAACTCGCGCGCGGCGTCCACCACATAAGCCAGCATGGGCCGTCCGCACAAGCGATGCAGTACCTTGGGCAAATCCGAATTCATCCGCGTGCCCATCCCGGCGGCGAGGATCACAACGGCAACTGACATTTCGCGCTCCTGGCAAGTAGACAAGCCAAATAGTCGGGTAGCCTATGGGAAGGACCACCCGACTACACGACTAATTTACTACGCGACTAACTGACTACCCGACTAACTTTGCAGGCGTGGCTTTTTTGCGCCGTCGCGAAAGCGCCAGGCGAACAACCAGAAACACCGGCACGCCGATCAGCAACGCAACCGGCAGGATGCAGATGCCCGTCCAGATCAAAATGTCGCCGAGGGCCTTGAGCGCATTGAGCAGCGCCCGGAACGCGTCGCGCGCGGTGCCTTGTGGCCGCCAACTGCCGACGACGATGGGCTGCGCCAGCGCGTCCGGCGTCAGCGTGATGCTCACCGTGGCAAACTTGACGCTCTCCTTCAGCTTCAACTGGCGGCCCGTCAGCGTGTTGATTTGGCCCTGCACCTGGTCGAGCCGCGTCTGGATGTTGAGGATGTCTTCCATCTTTTCCGCGCGGTCAAGCAGCTTGCGATACGAGTCGCGCTGGGCGGTGAGGTTCTCGATGTCAGCTTGCGTGTCGGCGTATTGATCGGTCACGTCCTGGCCGTTGAGGTTTTCGCTCTCCACCGTCATCGCCAGCGCCTTGATTTTGCCCAACGTCGCTTTGAGCTGAGTCAGGTCTTCGCCGGGGACGCGCACCGATATCGTCGCGCGCGTGTGGCCCTGATCCTGGTACGTGTTCGATTGGGTGACGAATCCGCCGGCGTCTTTGACGATCTGGGTGATCTGCTCCACAACGGCGCGCGTGTCCTTGACGACCAGCGACAGTTGGCCCGAATAGATGATCATTCGCTCGGCGGCAGCGGCGTTGGCGGCTTGCGGCTGATTGCCAGCCTGAACCTGACCATCAGCTACGTACGACTTGGATTCCAGGGCGGGCGCGGCAGCCGGCGCGCCGGGGGCAAAGCCGCGCGATGCCTGAGGCATCGGCGTAGCCGCCGGGCTGCAACCGGCGGCAGCAACCAGCAACATTATCACCAGAAAGAATAGAGATACTTTATTCATCGAGGCGCTCCTTGCGCAAGAATGTTCTTGTATTTAGGACGCCGGTTCCGTTTGCCAGGTTCCATATCGCCGGCATCGGGACGCCAGCCAACGGGCTTCTAATGTCCAATCGCCAACCGCTCGATCAGGCGGCGAGGCAGCTTGGCCTCACGCATTTTCTGTTGGGTCACTTGGATGGGATACTCGGCGCGGCGATGCTCGAGGGTCGCCGCTTCCGGATCGAGGATGGCGTACGCCGCGCGCGGGTTGCCATCGCGCGGCTGGCCCACACTGCCCGGATTGATGATCCAGCGCCCACTGGCCAAAGAAATGGGCTGCCCGTAGCGCGGTGAGCGTGGCACGCACAAGTGATCGCCCTCCTCCTCCAGCATATAAAAGCACACCGGCACGTGCGTATGTCCCACCAGGCAGGCGCGCGTCGTGATAAGAGGAAAGTTGAGTTCGGCAGTCAGGGGATCGAGGATGTATTCCCAAATCGGTTGGCGCGGGCTGCCATGCACCAGCGTGTAACCCTGTTCCACGCGCTGCGGCATCAAGCCCTGCAAATAGGCTTGCACGGGTGCGGTGATGACACTTTGCGTCCATTGGTTGGCGGCGCGCGCGTCAGAGTTGAAGGTATGAATGTCCAACTTGCCCAGCACCGCCCAGTCGTGATTGCCGGCCAGGCACACGTGCGGATACTCGCGCAATCGGGCAACACATTCGTTGGGATCTGGGCCATACCCCACCATATCCCCCAAGCACCAAATCATATCGAACTGGCCGGCGTCGCGGATCACCGCGTCCAAAGCCGCCAGGTTGCCATGAATATCAGAGACCAGCAAACAACGCATACAAGCGTCACCTTTTTCGGAGTGGGGTTAGTGTATCACGGATTCCGCAGGATGCAAGAGCGATTTGTCGCGCCGCGCACACCGGGGTATAATTTCCCCCACTATGCCGATTCTCGACGACCATACGCTAGAGTTCATCAGCCGCAGCCCTGAACAAACACGCCGGCTGGGCGCGCGCCTGGGCGAGTTGCTGCGCGGCGGCGAGTGGATTTGCCTGGAGGGCGAGTTGGGCGCGGGCAAGACCTGCCTGACGCAAGGCATCGCCGCAGGATGGGGCGTGACCGGCCCGGTACGCAGTCCCACCTTCACGCTCGTCCACGAATACCGCCGTCCCGGCGACCGGAACAAGTTCTACCACGTTGACCTGTACCGCATCGCCAACGCTTCCGAAGCTTGGGCGCTGGGCCTCGACGAGGTGTGGGCTGGCAACGGCGTGTGTGTCATTGAGTGGGCGGAACGCGCAGAGACCCTCCTGCCCGCCGAACGGCTGTGGATTCGCCTCACGGCGATGGACGAGACGCGGCGGGTGCTGCGGTTCGCGGTCCAGGGTGAAGGCTATCAGACCTTACTGACAAATTTTCGGCGCGCAGCGTTCGGCGGATGAAACGTATTGCGTATTCCGTGTTGCGTGTTCCGTGCTCTGTCTACGCAACACGGAATACGCAATAGAGACACAGATGATGCATGACCTCTTCCTTGATTTTAGCAATTGATACCGCTACTCGCACTGCGAGTTTGGCTTTGCACGACGGCGCGCGAGTGCGCGTCGAGCTTTCGTGGGAGTCGCAAGATCATCACACAGTTGAGCTGACGCCCCGCATCGCCGGGATGTTGGCGCAACTAGAAGTAACCGTCAACGACCTGGCCTGCATCGCGGTGGCGATTGGGCCAGGCTCGTTCACGGGCGTGCGGGTGGGCATCGCCGCCGCCAAAGGTCTGTCCATCTCGCGCAGGCTCAAGCTCGTCGGCGTGCCCACACTGGACATTCTGGCTCAAGCGATGCAAGGCACGCAAATGCCGGTCGTCGCCGTGTTGGCCGCCGGACGCGGACGCTTGTGTGCCCAACGTTACCTTCCGGTCAAGGGGCAGCTTTGCGCGGACGGCTCGGCGTGGCTGACCACGGGGCGCGAGTTGGGCGCGGACTGGACCGAAACGACGTGCGTGTGCGGCGAGCTGTCGGCCGAGGAGCGCCACGACATTAAAAAGCGGCTGGGGTCGCACGTCGTGCTGGCCTCGCCGGCCGCGTCGCTGCGCCGCGCCGGCTACCTGGCCGAAATAGGTTGGGCCAGGCTTGCCGCCGGGCAGACCGACGATCCGGCCACGCTGACTCCGATTTATCTTCAAACCCCTTCCGGGAGCCTGGCTTGATGATAGACGATCAACTCCCTTACGTGATCCAACCCATGCAATGGGAGGACGTGCCGGCCATCATGATCATCGAGCGCGAATCGTTCCCCCTGCCGTGGTCTAACTATACCTACCGTCACGAGTTGACGGAGAACACGCACTCGCATTACATCGTCGTCCGGCCACGACGAGCCGGGGCGAGCAAACGAGCGTGGTGGCGGCAATTCCTATGGCCGGCATCACCTGCGATTCTTGGCTATGGCGGCTTTTGGCTCGTCGCCGACGAGTCGCACATCAGCACGCTGGCCGTCGCCCCGCAGCGGCGCGGGCACGGACTGGGCGAGCTTTTGCTGGCGGCGATGATCGAGCAAGCCATCGGCATGAAAGCCATTATGGCGACGCTGGAAGTGCGCGTCAGCAACACAGTGGCGCAAAAGCTCTACACCAAGTACGGCTTTGTCATCACCGGCACTCGCCCACGCTACTATCGCGATAACGACGAGGATGCCCACATCATGACCGTCGAGGCTATCGCCAGTGACAGGTACAAAAGACAACTCGCCGGGCTGCAGGCGGCGCTCCAGACGCGACTGCGCTCGGATGGAACAGAACGTATTGGACAAAAGACGACGGCAAGGCTATAATCCTGCTCCGTTCAACCTCAACAGGAGAGCAAAAGATGGCGCTGATTCAGTTCACCAAGAACCACTCTGACCACAGTACCGATCGTGGGTTCCAATTCGAATTCTTTTGCGACAAGTGCGGCAACGGTTACATGACGCGCTTCCAGGCCACCGCCAGCGGAATGATCACCGATGCGTTGGATGTCGCTTCTGGATTGTTCGGCGGGATTTTCGGCAGCGCGGCCAACGCCGCCGAGCGGGTGCATTCCGCGGCGTGGTCCAAAGCGCACGACGACGCCTTCAACGCCGCCGTGCAGGAAGCCAAGCCGCGCTTTAACCAGTGCAAGCGGTGCGGCAAATGGGTCTGCCGCGAGGTTTGCTGGAACGATGAGCGCGGGCTGTGCAAAGACTGCGCGCCCGACCTGGAAGCCGAGTATGCCGTCGCCCAGGAAGAAGCGGCCATCCAGCAAGCGCGCCAGGTGGCCCAAGAGGCAACCTACGTGACCAAAGAGAAATTCAGCAAGACCGTCGTCGGTTCGTGTCCCCATTGCGGCGCCAAGCTGACCGGCGGCAAGTTCTGCCCCGAGTGCGGCAAGCCCGTCGTGGCCGAAAAACACTGCACCGAATGTGGCACGACGATGCCCAGCTCGGCCAAGTTCTGTCCCTCGTGCGGAGCCAAGCAAGGATAAAAAGGATGACCATGTCAGCATTGACCGAACTCGCCGCCGAGGTTTCCGCCTGCACCCGATGTATCTTGAGCAAGTCGCGGACGAATGCGGTGCCGGGCGAAGGCCCGGAAAACGCCTCCATTCTGTTCGTGGGTGAAGGGCCAGGCTTTCACGAAGATAAGCAGGGTCGCCCCTTTGTAGGCCCTTCCGGGCAATTCCTCGAAGAGTTGCTCGCCGGCATCGGGATGAAGCGCGAAAATGTATTCATCGCCAACGTGGTCAAGTGCCGCCCTCCCGGTAATCGCGACCCGCTTCCCGACGAGATCGAAGCCTGCCGGTCATATCTTGACCGGCAAATCGAATTGATCAACCCGCGAGTCGTTGTCACCCTCGGACGATACTCGATGGCGCGCTGGTTCCCCAACGTCAAGATCAGCGCGATCCACGGCCAGCCCCGCAAGATCGAAGGCCGGCTCATCGTGCCAATGTTCCACCCGGCGGCGGCGCTGCATCAACCGTCTCTCCGCAAAGACGTGGAGGCCGACTTTCGCAAGTTGCCCGAAATCCTGGCGCAATTCGAAAAGCTGGAAGACAGCGCGCCGCCTCCGCCGGAAGCCGAACAACTCAGCCTGTTCTAAAAATCACTCTACTTGCCTGGAGGATACGTGGAAGACGAGATTGATCTGCGTGTTTACATCAATGTGTTGATCCGCTACTGGCGACTGATTGTGGGATTGACAGTCGTGGCAGGCGTTGTGGCGTTTGTCATCAGCCTGCTTCTGCCGGCCCAGTACCAAGCCACAGCAGTCGTGGTCATCACGCGGCCCCTTTATCAGTTTCAGCTCGCGCCCGGGATCCAAAACCTGCCAGAGAATACTGCCGCCGGCAGCACACAGGTTCTCTCCGGCAAGGCTGCGCTGGATCTGGCGACCAGTGATGCGATGATTCAGCAGCTTTTGGATCAGGTGGGCAGTGACCTTCCCGTAGAGGAGCGATTCCTCGTTCCGATGCGAGAAATGATCGAGGCAGCCCAAGGCGGAGACGCTTCGATTATCAAACTGACCGTGACCAATCGCGATCCGCAGCGGGTCGCCAAGATCACCAATGCCTGGGCCAGCCTGTACATCCGGCAGGTCAACGATCTCTATGGACAATCGGCGGAACAACTCAAGTTTTTTGAGAGCCAACTAGCGCAAGCCAAAAGCGATCTGGACGCAGCCGACCAAGCCCTGGTGGATTTTCAAAAGCGCAACGACGCGGCGATTTTGCAGGCGCAGCTTGCGGCCAAGCAGTCCGCGCTGTCCAACTACCTGAACCTGAACGAGTCACTCAAGCTGCTGCTGCAAAACGTCCGCAGCCTGCAAGATCAACTCGCTCGACAGCCGGCCAGCGATCCATCCACGCTGGGCGACGACCTTTCGACGCTGTCGCTCCAGGTCAACGCCCTCAACGCCCAGTCCGGCATCCCCGTCCAGTTGCAACTGCCCAGCACGGGCACGCTCTCCAACAAGACCGTCGGCCAACAAGCAGCATATCTGGCTGACCTGATCAAGACTATCGAGGCCAAGCAAACCGAGGTCAAGAAGCAGGCGGACGCAGCGCCGACCGAGATCATGGCACTGCAAGGACGGATTCAAGAGATCAACACCGAAGGCGCGCGGTTGAGCCGCCAGCGGGACATGACCCAGAATGTATATACGACCCTGTCGCAAAAGGTCGGAGAAACACGCATCGCCGCACAAGACACGTCGGGGCGGGTGCGGCTGGCCAGCGCCGCCGCCGTGCCGGAAAAGCCCATGGGCAGCAAGCTCCTGATCACGACCATCGCGGCAGCCTTGGGATTGTTCCTCGGCGTCGTGGCGGCGTTTGCCATCGAATATTTCAAGCAACCTCAGGTCGAGCCGGCGGCGCGCTCCGCGCCGGTCCCTGGCAAATAAGATCAAACCCCCGGCTTGTTCAGACAAGTCGGGGGTTTTCACTTGGGATGCCAACGGCAACCCTTCGACATTTTTCCATCGGTCACAGGACAAGCTGTGATCTCGACGTATCTGCCATCACCCTCACGTTTCACGCCCGCGCTCCATCCACGCCGTCACCGTTTTTGCCAACTCGGCCTGCGCGCCGCGCCGCACAGTACAATCGGGCAGCGATTTGAGGAACGTCTGCCCGTAGGTCTTGGTGATCAGCCGCTTGTCGAACACGACGACGACGCCCCGGTCGGTGGCCGTGCGGATGAGGCGGCCAAAGCCCTGACGGAAGCGCAAAATGGCGTCTGGCACCGAGTATTCCATAAACGCCTGCTCGAACGTCTCACTGCGCGCGGCAAAGATCGGATCGGTGGGGACGGCAAACGGCAGCCGCACGATCGCCAGGCACGAAAGCGCCTCGCCGGGCACATCCACGCCCTCCCAGAATGAGCGCGTGCCCAACAGCACGCCGCGCCGCGCGTTCTTGAAATTTTCCAACATCTGGCGGCGTGAGGTCCCATCGCTCTGCTCGTACACCATGACATCGTCCTTCGCCAAGGTTGGATTGATGGCCTTGGCCGTCGTGCGCAGTTGGCTATAAGAAGTGAACAGCACCATCGTCCGGCCGCCCATCGCGCGGCAGAGTGAAATCAATCCCTGCTCCAACGCGCGTTGATAGCCCTGCTCGCCCGGCTCCGGCACATCGGATACCAGATAAAGCAGCGTCGAGGACTTCCAGTCGAACGGCGAGCCGACCGCCAACTCGTCCGCGTTCTGGGCGTGCAGCCGCTCTCTGACAAAGCTAAAAGTCCCGCCCGTCCGCAGCGTGGCCGACGTCATCACCACACACGCCTTTTTCTGGAAGAGATGTTTTTCCACCAGCGGCCCCACATGCAGCGGCGCGGCATGGAGCGAAAGCGCGCGGTTTCCACCGCGCCACCCGCCATTGTTCTGTTCGGAAGCCAACTCGGCCCAATAGATGCTGGAAGGTTCCGGCTTGGCGATGATGGCTTCCAATTGCTCGCGCGCCTCGGCCACGTTGCGCCGCGATCCCAACAATCGCGCCAGCAGATCGTCGCGGTCGGGGATGTCGTATTCGTCCAGATCGTTCAACGCCGAGCCGAGCCGCCCCAGGCTGTCGGCAATCGCAAACAACCCCTTGCTCACGTTATCCCAGGTCACCTCGATGGACGACCACGCCGGCTGCGTGCGAATCCCCGCGATGAGTCTCAATCGGAACGAGTATTCGCTCGAGTTTTCGCCGCGCATGCCTTCGACGAACTGCTTGATTTGATCGAACAAGTCATCCGACCGGCGCATTACATCGTCCACCACTTTGGCGGTCTGCTGGACGAATGACTCGACGGGGCCGGCCAGTTCATCGGGCACGGCGTGGCGCACGCGGCCCAGCAGATCGGCCAGCAGCCCGACGGCGCGTCTCCCCTCGCCCACTTTGCCGATCTCGGCCAGCATCCGCTGCATGGCATTGCGATCCACCGTGAAACTGAGCTGCTGCGTCGTCGCGTCTTCCAGGTGATGCGCCTCGTCCACGATGAGATACTGGTATTCCGGCAGCGCGCGATTGTCCACGGCAATGTCGGCCAGCAGCAGCGCGTGATTGACGATGACAATGTGCGCGGATTCGGCGGCCTGGCGCGCGCGGTAAAAGAAACATTCGCCGCGCTGAAACGAAGCGCAGCGTTCCGGCGCGCAGGCCTCGTTGTCGGCGTTGAGCCGCGCCCAGATCGCGCGCTCGACTGCGTTGGGCAAAAATATCTCGTCGCCATCGCCGGTGACGGTTCCGGGCAGCCACAAGAGCACCTTGCACAGCACGCGCATTTCTTCCGGCGAGGCCGGTCCCGCGTGCCGCAGCGCCTTGAGCCGTGCCGGGCAGAGATAGTGGCTGCGCCCCTTGAGCACCGCCGCGTGAAACTCGAACGGCAACAGCCTAGCCAGCTCCGGCAAATCTTTGGCGTAAAGCTGCTCCTGCAAGTTGATCGTGTTGGTGCTGACGAGCACCCGCTGCCCGTTCTGATGCGCCCAATGGACAGCGGGGAGCAAATAGGCCAGCGACTTGCCCGTGCCGGTTCCGGCTTCGACGAGCAAGTGCGCGCTGTCGTTCATGCTGCGCGCCACGGCGCGGAGCATTTGCACCTGCGGGGCGCGAAACTCGTAACCGGGGAATGCCTGGCTGAGCGCGCCGCCCGGCGAAAGCATCGCCGCGAGAGCGTCCGCATCCAACGGCGTGTTTTCAGTAGCGGGCGTCAGCGGCCTGGCGTCCACCGACGGGAGGAACATGGGCGCAGAAGCGGGCGCCGCGCGCCTGGCCTTTCGTTTTGCGGCGGCCTGCTTGGCAGCGATGTGCGCGCCGATAGAACCGGTCATTAAGATAAGCGTAGCATAGCCCCTTGTGGGCGTCTTTCCAAGCGCGGAAACGGGCACAAGGCCCTACGCTACGGCCCTAACTTAACGACATTGAATTCGCACTTGCCTCTTGCGTCCTGCTTCTTGCTACGGCCCTACCTGCACGAACGCTCCATCCTTCACCTGGAAGATGAAAATTCGCTGCTCTTTGAGATCGCCGTTTGGATCATAAGCCACCTTGCCCATCGGCGTGGTAATGTCCAGCGCGCGGATCGCATCGGCCACGCGCGGGCCGTCCAGCGTCCCCGCTTTCTTGGCGCCCTCGATGAGGACCTTCATCGCGCTGTAACCGTTGATGCTGTAGGTGTCCGGGTTGCGGAACTCGACATCCTGGTACGCCTTGATCCACTGCGCCTGCACCACCGCGCGCGGCTCGGGCGCAAAGTTGCTCAGGTAGATGCCTTCGGCAGAGCCTTCGGATTCGTCAATCGTCGCCGAAAGGAACGCGCCGTCGGTGGCCAGGAACGGGACCTTGACTCCGGCATCCACGAGTTGCTTGCGCAGGTAGGGCGTCTCAATTTCATAGCCCGCATAAAAGATCGCGTCCGGCGCTGCGGACTTGAGTCTCTGCGTTTCGGTGATGTACTTGCTCTGCCCGACCGTGACCTGGAGGTTCAACACAGCCTGCGCGCCGAGCTGGCCGAGTTGATCGGCCATCAGCTTGCCCAGGCCGATGCCATACGGGTCATCGTTGTGGACGATGGCGATCTTTTTCGCGCCCAGCTTGTTAACCAGATACTCGGCGTCCACGCGCGATTGCGCCAGGTCGTTGGCGTTGACGCGGAAAAAGTTCTTGTAGCCTTTTTGCGTCAGCGTGACCTCGCTGACCGTCGGGGTGACGATGACAATGGGCAAGTCCTTGTAGATATCCATCGTCGCGAGCATCTGCCCGCTGTTATAGTGGCCGACGACGCCCAGCACGCGCTTGCCCGCCTTGATGTCGGCGGCGATGTCGTTCGCCACCGTCACCGCCACGTCGCTATCGCTCTCGTCGTCTTTGCCCACCACGACGACTTTGTAGCCCAGCAGCCCGCCGGCCTTGTTGACTTCGTCGGCGGCCAGGCGCGCGCCGCCCAGCACCGTTTGCCCGCCATTGGCCTGAAAGCCCGAAAGCGGCGCGGCCACGTAGACGATCACCTCGCCCTTCGTGGGCGTCGGCCCGCCGCAGGCAGAGAGCATCAATGCCAGTAGGATCAAAACGATCACCAGTTTATTCATTCGCATTTCACTTCCTTTTCTCGCGCCAAGCCGCAAAGCCCGCAAAGGATTTGTTTGCTGGAGCTTGGCGATCTTGGCGGCTTGGCGCGAGGTTTCTTATTACCAAAAATCTAGCACGATAGATTAAAAGAATCCACGGATGATCAGCAAAAAGCCAAAGATGATCAGCGGGATGCCGACGATGGCCCCGATGATGGTGAGGGTGAGAATGACGCCCACGATCATCAGCACCAGCCCCAGGACCGCGGCGACGAGCCGCCCGGTCAGCTCGATGATGCCCGCCACCAGTTTCCAGATCGCCACAAAAGGCCACAAGAACCACGGTGTCTTGTCTTCTTTAGCCATGCTTTTCCTCTTGAATGTGGAGCGTAGAGACCCAGAACCCGATCTTCTCTATCTCTATCTCCACTCTCTATCTCCGTTTCTCCATCAACAGCCCCGCCTCGCTGTCGTTGTAATAGCGCATCTCGCGGCGGACGTGGCCGTAACCGAATCGCTGGTACAGCGCGATGGCCGGCGCGTTGCCTTCGCGCACCATCAGCCGCAGCGTGGGCCGATCCAGCCGCGCCTCACATTCCGAAAGCAGCCGCGCGCCGATGCCGCGTTGCCGGAATTGCAGCGAGACACCCAGCGTGATGATCCACGCGAACGTGTCGCCCCAGGGTTCATCGCCTGCGATGAATCCGACCAACTCACTTCCGGCCATCGCCTTGAGCGCCACGTTGTTCGGCCAGGCGACGAGCGTCAGCAACGTCAGCGGGTCGTAAGCATCGTGAAGAAAGCAAGCGCGTTCCAAGCGCCACAGCGAGACTAGATCACGCCACGTGGCGCGGGCGATGGTTACGTCTGGCGTCGTCAAAGCGCACCCGAATCGTATGGCGTGTTGCGTGTTCCGTTTTCGCCTTCACGCAACACGCCATACGGAATCGCTCACCTCTTCACCCTCCACGAATTACTTGACCGACTCTCCCGCTTGGCCGGCGAACGGCTTGAGCAGGTTGGTAAACTCCATCGGGAAGATGAACTTGGTCGAAGCGCCCGCGCCCAGTGACTTGAGCGCCTCAAAGTATTGCAGCGTCATGGTCTTGGAGTCAATGTGCTCGGCCGCCTTGAAGATCGTTTCGAGCGCCACCGCGTACCCTTCGGCGCGCAACGCCTGGGCCGCCCGCTCGCCTTCCGCCTTGAGGATGGCCGATTGCTTTTCGCCTTCCGCGCGCAGAATCGCCGCATCCTTGTCGCCCTGCGCCACCGTCACGGTGGCCGAGCGCTTGCCTTCCGATTCGGTCACCACGGCGCGGCGCGTGCGCTCCGCCGACATCTGGCGCGTCATCGCGTCCATCACGTCCTTGGGCGGGATGATCTCGCGGATCTCGACGGCCGTCACCTTGACGCCCCAGCGCTCCGTCACCTCGTCGAGCTTGGTGCGCAACTCCAGATTGATTCGCTCGCGCTCGGCCAGCACATTGTCCAGCGGGATATCGCCAATGACGGCGCGCAGCGTGGTCGTGGCGATGCCCTGTGACGCCTGGACAAAGTTGCGCACCTGGACGACGCTCTGCACCGGGTCCACGACTTTCCAGTAGATCAGAAAGTCAATGCTGATGCCGGCGTTGTCTTTGGTGATGGATTGCTGGTGCGGGATTTCCTGCACCGTCTCGCGCAGGTCCACCATGATGGGCGTGTCCACGAGCGGGATGACGAACACCAACCCCGGCCCGCGTTCCTTGCCGACGTACCGGCCCAGCCGCAGGACGACCAGTCGCTGGTATTCAGGCACGATGCGGATCGCCGAGAACAGAACCACGGCGATAAACCCGATGACCAGCAGGAAAACACAGGTGCTAGTCCCTAATAGTGCTGTATTCATTTTTTGCCTCCTCGTGTTGTCTACAATCCTTGCAAAGGCGTGCGACCTTGGGTCGCCTGCGCCCTTGCAGGGTCAATCGAAATCACTTGGCCCGCGCGACGTGCAGCTTTAGTCCTTCGATGCCCGTGACAACGACCAAGTCGCCGGCGACCAGTGGCTCGTCAGAGATGGCGCTCCACAACTCGCTCTTGAGTTGCACCGTGCCGACCGGGGCGAGGGGCTGCTTGACGGTCCCCCGCGCGCCGATCAACCGCTGCGGGCTGGAAAAGATCGGCAGCTTGAATGTGCGCAACGCCGCGCGCACCGCCACGGCGAAAAAGACAACCGTCGCCAGCGTGGTGAAGCCGACGACCACCAGGCTCACACCCGGCTGCGTGTCTGTGGGCTGGACCAGAAAGATCGAGCCGAGCGCGAACGACACGATGCCGCCCACCATCAGCGCGCCGTGGCTGACGATTTTGAATTCCAGCACGAACAGGACGAACGCCAGAGCGATCATGGCCGCGCCGATAAAACTGACCGGCAGTTGCGCCAGCCCGGTGACGCCCAGCACCAGCGCCACCGCCGCGACGGTTTCCGGCAGACCCGTGCCCGGCATGATGAACGCGGTGATGCCGGCCCACAGCCCGATGATGAGCAGCAAATACGCCACGTTCGGATTAATCAGCAATTGCCAAAGCGATTGCGCAATGTCCATGTCACACCTTCTTTCGTCCCCCTCCCCTTACCCCGCCCCCGTGTAACGGGGGAGGGGTTGGGGTGGGGGTCATCATCCGCGAGCGTGATAGACTTCATCCATCGAAGACACCACATCCTGAAGCTGATTGACTTGCTCGGTGATGTCTTCGTGCAACCGCTGCGCGCGCCCGCTGTCAATGTCCTTGACGCCGACGAGCAACAGTTGCGAGTAGATGGTCCCCATGGCGGTGAGCGTGCCGTCCATCTGCAACTCGGCTTTTTGCATCATGTTTTCAAGCTGCTGCAAGTTCGCCAGTTGCGCTTTCTTGGACTCGATTGTCTGCTGCATATGCTGGCGCACGGAGGCATCGTCTTCGACTTTGAGCTTGGCCTGCAAGATTTGAATGTCCCGTGGCACCGAGCGCGTGTCCTGGCGGATCACTTCGTCGGTCTCGTACGTGTCGAGCCGCTGCGCCAACTGGTAAAGGTTCGAGAGCCATTCGTCAATCTGGCCGGCCGCTTCGCTCAGGTGATCGCGCAGAACATTTTGGCGCGTCCGGGCGACACTTTCGGCGATGCGCCGGCGGTATTCCAACGCTTTGCCGACCCACTCGCGCGACTGGTCGTTCCGCAGCAGCTTGGGGTCAAAGTCGCGGCGCAGCAGGTCGGCCACGGCCTTGGCGTTGGCGGCGGGGTCGGTCAGGATGCTGGCCGCCAGTGCAATCCACGCGACCGCGCCGCCGATCAGGAAACACCACCACGGCCAGCCGATCCAGCCTTCGCCAAAAAAGGCCAACACAATCGTCAGGGCGATGATGACGCCGCTCTTCCAGTCAAAGAGCGCATTTTCGATAATCGCGCTTCGCGCCCGGCGGCGCAATTGTGCATCGGGACGCTCTTGTTTCATGCGGTGCTCCGTGTGGCTCCCATTTCTAAATCTTGTAGGCTGGCCGCTTCGCGCCAATGCCAGCCGCTCCGCACAGGGGTGCGGAGCTACGGAAAGCTATGCGCGGGTCGCGGCCAGCAAGTCCGCTAGCTCGCGCACATCCGGGTTATCCGGCGCGAGCCGCTGCGCGTCACGCAACGCAGACTGGGCACGCTCGTAGCGCTTGAGCTTGGCATAGGCTGTGACCAGCGCCAGATGATACGTCACATTGCTAGGCGCGCCGGCCGTCGCGCGCCGAAAGTGCACCACTGCCGCCGCCCACATCTTTTTCCGCGCATACTCGCGCCCGCGCTGATAAAACGCCGAATGGGTGTGGATACCCTTGTCCGGCGCGCACCAGTAGCGCTCGTGCTCCATCGCAAAATCGTCTTCGATACGGAACAAGAGAAACAACGGCAATATCGAAGCGCCCACGCCTACCCAGCCTCCCAGTCCGGGGCGCACCGCCAATTGCGCCATGGACATCAGAATGTTAAGGCCCGCGATTCCGACCAGGAACCAGTAGAACGGCTGCCAGCGCAAATACAGCATCACGAGTTGGACGAATTGCGCCGCCATGCTGATCGCAAACGCCCAGAACGCCCATAGCGGCAGCCATTTGAAAACGGTCGCAGCAACGTCGGGCGGCGCTATTCGGATGCCAACGTACAAACCTAGAAACTGTTCCGGCGTCAGTTGCCCGGACGCGACCATTCGCCCCAACCCAATCGTCAACCAACCGACAAACAAGTTCACGCCCCATAACATACTGAACAACACACACCCCAACAAGAACCAGAACGTGATGGAGCCGCCTGGGTTCTTGCGAGAGTGCTTCCAGAGCACGCCGTGGCACGCTGGACATTTTTTGTCTTTCGGCTGCGTCGGCGCGGCGCAATACGGGCACAGCGTCTCGTCGTTGAACTCACTCAAAGCTGCGTTGACCTCATCCTGCGATGGCGGCGGTCCGGCCTCCACCCAGGCGTCCGGGCTTTCGGAAACGCGAGACGCTTTCGGCTCGGCGACGAGTGGCTCCGGTTCCGGCGATCGGGGCCGCAAGATGGCCTGCGCCGGAGTGAGCGACGGCGCGCTCGACGCGGGCAGGTCTGAAATCAACGGCGGCGCGTACACAAAAGACGCCGCCGCTTTTTGCTCGCGCACCCGCTCCAACCCCTTGCGCGCCGCCTGATTTTCGGGATCGAGCGCCAGCGCATTTTCCAGGCACACCTCGCGGTCGTCCAGGCTTTCGACCGCGTCTGAGAGCCACAACCAGGCCGTCAGGTTGTGTTCGTCCTGCTCGACCACGCGCGTCAACAGGTTGCGCGCGGTCTCTTTCTGTCCCATCTTGGCCGCCGCAATGCCTTGTCTCAGTAAATACGCTGGCCCGCTCTCCACGCCTCACCCTTCTTGCTGTGGCTGACGCATAGGGATGCCGCCCTTTAGAAATACGTCGAGAGAATCTTGTAGAGCTGCTTGATCGTCTCGAGGTTGCCCTCGCGCACCTGTCCACCCGTCGAATCCGAAAGCGACTTGAGCGTGTTCCAGTCGGCGTCCTTGCCATAGCCGATGGCAAACACCACCACCGGCACGCCGGCCTGGTTTGAATCGCGCATATAACTCGTCAAGGTCTTGAGCGAGATTTTGGAATTGTTCTCCAGCCCGTCCGTCATCACGACGATGGCGTTGATGCGGCCCTTGTCGTTCAGCTTTTGCAACTGACCGTAAGCGGCTTTGACCGCGTCCAGCATCGCCGTGTTGCCGCCCGACTTGATCGAGCTGATCGTCGAGTACAAGGCCTGGCGGTTCGTGCGCAGCTCTTGAGGCGGGAGCGTGTTATAGACCTCGCTGGAGAACAGCACCATCCCCACGCGCTCTTGATCGTTTTGAATCTGGTCCACGAAAATCTTGAGCGCATCCCTGACGTTGTTGATCTTGTCGCCGGCCATGCTCCCGGACGTGTCCACCACGAGCATGACGTTGGTGCGCCGCTTGGTGAGCAGCCACGTTTCCTTTACCGTGTCCAGAACATTTGGCGCGGGCACTTGGAGCGAGGTCTTGGGTTGCGTTGGATCCACGCCATTATCGGCGCGGATGAGCGAGCCGGCTGCGTTGATTGGGATGCTCAGGTCTGCCGGGCGATAGCCCAGGGACAATACCTTTTTCTGCGCTTCGGGCGAGCGGACGAAATCGGAAAAACGGGCAAAGGTCAATCGCTGCGTGTCGCTCAGCCCCGGCTGCTCCAAGAGCGCGAGCGGGTGATCTTGCCACAGCGCGCCTTCCGCCGGGTAAATGGCCACGATGTCCGCGCCCTTGCTCCGCGCCCAGACGACGATCTGCTCCGAGCAGACGAACGCATCCAGGTAGCCGCGCCCCTGTTGGATGACGCGCTGCGCGGTGGCCCATTCGCCTTCGCCATAGTAGCGCACGGTCTTTTCAATCGCGCTCACGTAATCCAGCGTGCGCTGCGCTTGCGTGTCCTCCACCGTCAGCCCGCGCGTCTTGCCGGTGGCGGCGTAAAACTCGGCCAACGTCGCCAGCAGTCCCGAGGCCGACGTGGTAGACGGATGGCTCCACTTGAAATTGGGGTCGGATTGCGCCTTGGCGAGCAAGTCGCTCCAACCCAACGCTTTATCGGGATAGCCCATCGTTTTCGCCACGTCGCGCCACATCGCGATCACGACGGGCGACACGGCGTAGCGTGTGGTCGCGCCGACGAGCGCGCTCTCCGCGCCGTGCGCGTCGGCCCAGGCGCGGTCCACCTGGCCCAGCCAGATGGACGAGTCGGGTGACATGGCCTGGAAATCTCCCGCTGCCGCGCCGGCTACCATCGCATCCGGCTCCATCTCGATAGCCTTGACGACCAGCCGCGTGCCATTCGGCGCTTTGTTATTCTGCGCGTTGAAATCGGCTACCAGCGATTTGAACAGGTCGGCTTTTTCCGGCGAGTATGCAATCGTCAGCTCGACCGGCTGGGCAGGCGCGGCCGCTTGAGGACCGGCCGTGGACGACACGAGCGACGAAAGAATCATCCAGCCCCCGCAGCACAGCGCCAGCAGCGCGAACACGCTCACTATCAACCCGACGACGATTTGCGTCGAAGCGGGAGTCTGTTTGCGAGACGATTTCTTAGAGTGGCTCATCACGGCATCCTATAGTATTGCTCTACAACAATTGCGCTGTCCGCGAGATTTTTGTCGCACTTTTTCTTCCGCGAATTACGCGATGCTTGCATCGCCGAATCTGCGCTGATCTTTTAGGAATTCGCGTTTATTCGCGTGATTCGCGGACAAGAATTTTGATTGCGGCGCGACCCCGAAGGGGGGCCGCGCTATGAGTGGGCGTTGACGCGCCGGGTAACGAGTCCGGTCACATAGGTTGAGGCAAAAATCAACGCAAAGGGAATCCAGGTTCCCAACACACTCGCAAACATCGCAAAACTCTTTTGAACCAGCAAGGCGATGACAAAGAAATCCATCAAGATCTCAAAAACTAGAAACACGAGCGCAGTCTGCAACGGCGTGGTGTAGTTGAACGTTCTAAAGTACATCCACGCTATGATGGCAAAGATGATGGGCACGCCAATCGCGTGCGCGATCAGCGTATTCTGCGCCGTCGTCACCTGCAAGCCGATGCCGATGATGGCCGCGCACAACATCCAGCCCGCAAAGGCGTGCGCCAGGAGCAGGACGAGTTTTGCAATCGCGATTTTGTTTGTCTCGCTCATGTTCAGCTTCCCTGGCCGACAGCTGCATTTGCTCTGGGCCATTTGGCGCCCAGCATCACCCAGACGACCGCCGCGCTCACCAGCAGCACGATCCCGTTCAGATAAAACGGCGTCGCGCGCCCCGCTGCATCATACAACCAGCCGCCCAGGAGTGGGCCAACGGTCGCCCCCAGGCTGGCGGCAAAGGTATACA
Organism: Anaerolineae bacterium; assembly: GCA_041300525.1. GTDB lineage: Bacteria > Chloroflexota > Anaerolineae > Fen-1058 > Fen-1058 > JBGLNJ01. Next base: position 995,792 of record JBGLNJ010000001.1, read on the forward strand.
GTCCATAGCCGGCGCCTCGCACTTCGTTCCCGGTCAGGTCGGCGACCAGCGCCTCTTGCGCGGGCGCGGCGGCGGTCAGACCAATGGCTTCCAAGACCCACAGCGCCACCAACCAGCCGATGCTGGCCAGTCCCGGCATGAAAAGAGACACCAGGCCGGAGGCCGCCAACCCCATCGCCATCAACGGCACGCGGCCCCAGCGATCGCTCAGTCGCCCCATGCGAGAGGGCAAGAAGCTGTAAACGAGCACAGCGGGAACAAATGCCCAGGCCAGCGTTCTGACATCAACCGTGAACTTGTCCTGCAAAAAGATGAGCAGCAGCGGGCCGAGCATTGCCGTGGACAAGCCGGTGACAAAGACAATCATCATCAACCGGAACAGCGGCCAGGAAAAGCTTTGCTTGCGCTCCGCTTGGACAGGTCGAGCGGGCCGCGTTTCCGGCACATTCTTCCAGGCCCACCCTGCGCCCAGGGCTGCCGCGACCGCATAACCGGCGAACAACACGCGCCAGCCGGCCAGCAATGGCAAAAATCCCAGGACCGTAAAGCCGACAAACGCGCCATAGAGTCCGCCTTGGGCAGATGCTTCATCCACATGCCCGACTGCGCTGCCTCGCTCTTTGGCTGGGGCCAAGTCAGTGGCAATCGTGTAGGCCGAAATCCACATGAGCGATGACGCGATTCCTTGCGCCAGTCGAGCCAGGTAAAGACCGGTCAGGTTGCCTGATGCGGAGAACAGCGCCATCGTGGCTGCATAGCCAACCAACGCCATGACGAAGAACAGCTTGCGCCCCAAGCGATCCAGCGCCCAACCGACCAGCGGGCGGAACAGCACCGTCATGATGGAAAAGATGGAAAACAGGCCGCCGATTTCAAGGGCGCTTGCGCCGAGTTGTTTGCCATAGATGGGCAACACGAACTGCAAGATGCCAAAGCCCAACGAGCCTAATAGAATGGGCCATTGCAAGGGTGCCAGGTTGAAATCTCGTTTTACCGTTGGCTTGTCCATGGAAAAATCGCCTTACTTTTCATCCGGCTCTAGAACAAACCTCTCAACACCAGCAAAAGACCCAGGACCGCCAGGCGCTCGTCAGGCCTTGTTTTCCGACAGCGATTTTTGAAAAGCCTTCCAGCCGGGACACCACGTGATGTGCCATCGCCACAGTTTGGCGAGGAGCGACTCCGGTTTGCTTTCGGCACGCTTTCGGATTGGACAGTTTTCGCACGCGGATTTCTTGGCGTTCATCCTTCATTCCTCCCTTTTCATCCTTCGCCTATCGCCTGGCGATGTTGAGGTCGAACCAGCGCAAGAGCGCCTGGAGCACGTCGCGGCTGGGCGAGCGCATCGCCGAGGTGCGCGGCACGACGGCGGCCACGCCCTGCTTTTGCCATTTGGCAAACGGGCTGTTGGCGTCTGCCATCACGCTCACGTCGGAATGAACCGGGCGCAGGCCATAGGCCACGGCCTTGCTCTGCACGTCTTTGGTCAGCAAATACTTTTCAAAGTCCAACGCCGCGTTCTTTTCCTGCGCCGTCGTCTCGGTCCCCATCCACACGCTGAAGGGGAAATCGAACCACGACACGTACTTGGGGTAGCGCACGGCCAGCGGGTCGTTCCAGCGCGTCTGGATGCCGGCCATACTCGCCAGCAGGTCGCTTTCCAACAACTGTCCGCCGTCGCCCACCGAATAGCCCAGCAGCGCAAAGTCTTCGGCGGTGTAGGCGCTGGCCCCGCTCAGGTCCGTCACCGAGCTCATCAATTCCTTGAGCCACGCCTGGAATTTGAGGTCGGTCACATCGGCCGCGAATTTCTTTTCCAGCACCACGGCGCGGCTTTGATAAATGCCCCAAGCGAACAGCGAAAGCGCCATCGGCCTAGCGCGGTACTCGCCGTCGGTGAGGAACACGTCGCGGCCCTGCTTTTCCTTTTGCGCCGCGTTCGCCAACTCGACCAGATAGCGGCTGTCTGGAATCCACGCCGTGGGCAGTTGTTCAAACGAGGCGCTGTCGTAACGAGCCAACGCTGAAAGGCCGTCCATCGGGATGATGGTCACGTGGATCGGGCGGCCTTCCAGCTTGGGATTGCCAGCGTTGTAGCCCTTGGCGGCTTCCGAGACCCAGGGTTCCACCGCCAGCGCCGTGACGACGCGCACTTCCAGCGGCTTGTTGGACGTCACAGGCGTGGCGGGCCGTGTGCCCATCACCCGGATGACCAGCCCTGCGCCGACAATGACCACAGCCACGGCGATGACGATGAAAAAGATCAGGCGTGTTCGGTTCATACAAACCTCCCCTCATCCCCGCTCCCCTGCTCCTGCTTTGCGGGAGAAGGGGAGCGGGGAATTGAGGGTTGAATGTTCAGGCTCGGCTACTTGGAACCCTGAGCTAAGAATCAGCCCAGGCCCAGCCGCTTCTTGCGCTCGGACAATTGTATATCCAACTCGGCCTTGCCCAGCGTTTCGTCCACCTGGCTTTCCAGGCGCGACGATTCGATCTCAGCGCGCGCTTCGGCCTTGTCGAGCCGGGAACGGATACCCTCGGTGATGCGCGCAATGTCTGCGTCGCCCGAGCCGTCCAGGTCCTTGAGCGAGCGGAGCGCGCCGACGGTGCTCTCCTTCGCCTTGGCCAGCTCGAGCAGTGCCTGTATTTGCTCACGCTCTTGCTTGATGGTGGTGAGCTTGGCTTCCAGCTTGAGCTTGGAATCCATCAGCTTTTGGTATTCGGACTGCGTCTTTTCATAGTCGGCCTTGTACTGCGCGAGCATCCTGTTGGTGGTGTTGAGCTTGGCCTGGACGGCCGTGGCCAGGTCTTCTTTGCCTTGCCGGAGCAGGGCATCAATGTCGGCGTCCTGCTTGGTCGCGTCGGCCTGATATTGCTCTGCCTTGCGCGCCAGTGTCTTGACGTTGCCGCCCACAGTGGCCGCCGCGTCTTCGAGCGCATCCAGGTTGTTTTCGGCCTGGCGGATGTATTCGTCAAACACCGCCAGTGAATTGGCCTTGAGCGCCGAGTCCACCATTGCGTGCAAGTTGGCCGAGATCAAGGTACTGACTTTATCAAGTAGCGATGCCATGTCGTATCCCTCCTCGCAAAGATTTTTCGTGGGTCATCGTATCACACACGCTGCCCTTCCGCTTGACAGGCGTCTGACGGGCTGCTGACCGCCCAGCCCACTATATTATACTGCAAAAACAACGACTCGGCCTGGATGAACGTGTGGTACGACTGGGGGCAGCCTGTATCGTCCGCAGGCCGGCACACAAAGCGCTGTTATGCCAGAGCAGCCCGGCACTGCCACACGATCACGTCATCACGCTGGGTTGCATTGAGGCGGCCCTCAGATTCCAGCAGCTCAAGATGACCCAGGACTTCGGAGATGGCGAGGAAAAAGTTGAGCGGGTCGAGTTGGGGGAACAGCCGTCTTGCGACCTGGTATGTCGTCAGCGGGCTGCCGTCAAAGAATTCCAGGATGCGCTCGGCGCGCTGGGCGTGAAACGTCACGCGCTGGCGTACCAGTCCGCGGACGTCGTGGATGGGTTCGCCGTGACCGGGCCACGCGACCGACACGTCCATCGCCGCTACACGCTGCATCTGGCCGATGTATTCGACGAGTGACTTGCGCCGCTGGGACGTGCCCGGAGGCAGCGGCTCGACGAGCGGATTGGAGCTAATATCGCGCAACAGGTGATCGTTGGAGAGCAAGGCACGGCTGTGCGGTTCGTACAAGCAAATCAATCCTGCCGAATGTCCTGGTGTGTGGATCACCTGCCACGTGCGCCCGGCCAAGGTCAGCCGGTCGCCATCGTTCAGGTCGCCGGTCACGTGAACCGCGTCGGCGTAATCGCCGATGCCACGACGCACATTGTCCATCGCGCTGACAAGTTGGCCCGGCACGCCGGACGCGCGAAAGAGGTCGGCGTAAAAGGCCAGCCGTCGCTCGGACTCGTCGGTGGAGGCTTGCACGGTAGGGCGGTTGAACGGATGCGAGAGTACCTGTGCGCCGGATTCAGCGGCAATGTTTGCCGCCAGGCCATAGTGATCGGCGTGCGCGTGTGTCACGACGACGCGGCGAACATCGTGGGCGGAATGTCCTAACGCGGCCAGGCCCGCGTCAAGTGAAGCGCGCGCTTTAGATGTGCGCGGGCCGCAATCCACGAGCGTCAGCCCACCCCCTTCCGGGTCGCGCGCGACGTAAATGTTGACCGGCCCCACCGGGAACGGCGTAGGGACGACGAGTTGATACAAGTCGGGGAGGACGGCAACAGGCTCCATTTCAAAAACGGAAGGTGGAATTTACTCCTCCTTCTTCATCCTTCAGCCTGCATCCTTCGAATCAGCACACTCCATTTGCCTTTCTGTACAACCTCATCGCGCTGGTTCGTCACTTCGACATTGAACACGATCATCCCACCACCGGAGCCGGGCATGTCGCGCTTTTGCGCGACCTCGGCGCTCACCTTGAGCGTGTCGCCGATTTTCGTCGCCCCGGCAAACTTGCAATCCAGCGAAAGGAACGCATCCGCCGTGCCGGCCATAAAGCCAAGCTGCCAGGCCAGCCCGGAGGCGATGGAGAGTATCAGCAGTCCATGTGCGATGCGCTCGCCAAACATGCCGGCCTTGGCAAACTCGGCGTCAATGTGAACCGGGTTATAGTCGCCGGAAAGCCCGGCAAACGCCACGATGTCGGCTTCGGTGATGGTGCGGCCCTGGCTGGTCACCTTGTCGCCGAGAGCGAACTCTTCAAAGTAGCGGCCTCGCGGGCGAGCAGATTCTTTTGGCATTTTCTCCTCCTCGTCAATTGTCGTTCGTCATTCAATCACATAGCGCATGATGGGGCGCGTCTCGGATCGGCGGAGCGCCTCGACAAAGCCGGCCTGGCGAAAGGCCGACTCTAGTCCGGTGTAGGCCGAAATATCCGCGATGGCATCCTTCTTCGGCTCGACCGGGTACCCCTCGACGATTTTCGCGCCGTGTTGTTGGGCGTATTCGACGGCGGCGGTCAGCAGTTTGACGGTGATGCCTTTACGCCTGAACGGCCTGGCGACGAAAAAGCACACGACCGACCAGACCGGCTGCTCATCCACTCGCTTGAGAATTCGCGAGCGATCTAAAACGGGAAAGGTTTCTCTGGGAGCCACCGAGCACCAGCCGATGGGTTCGCCCTCGGCATACGCCAAAATGCCTGGCGCTTGTCCTGCCTTGACGATTTTCTTGAGCGCCCTTTTTGCGCCTTGACCTCGTTTCTGGTCAAACTCTGCACGCTTCAATCGCCAGTACATGCACCAGCAGCCGCCACAGGCCCCGCGCTCGCCGAACAATGTTTCAAGGTCTTGCCAACGGTCGGGAGTGACAGGATAAAATTCCAGTTTGATAAATGACGCTGGTTTTGAGGACACGTGTTGACCTCCAGGTCACAGGAGTCAATATCGCGTATTGCGTATCCCATGTTCCGTCACGCATCCCGCATTAGCGCGTGATGGTGGAGGACGGCGCAATGACGGGTGTAGCGGCCAGTGGGGCCGGCGCCGTAATCCCGATGACGCGATAGTCCGCGCCCAGGATCACCTTGATGTCCACGTTGTCACTGGAACCCGTCATCGGACGAACGGCAGACGCCGGGACTTTTAACGCATCGGCTATCGCTTGCGCCACAACCATCCGGCCGGTATAGACCAAGATTTCCGTCTGGGCATAGTCGGAGCGATTGTCGTCGGTGTTCCCGTATTGGACGACGTAAAAACCTCTGACCTTGAGCGCCTCGGCAGTTTGCCCGGCCAGGCCGGCTGTGACGGTGCCGTTTTGCACGACGACGCGCGCGGGCGGCTCGGGCGGCAACGTGGTCCCGTTCGCCGGCGGCGGCGCTTCCAGGAGCGAGGCGACCACTCGGCGCATCTCGTCGCGCAATTTGCGCAAAAACATCTGCCGCGCCGCCTCGTCGCCAATCTTGTCCGCATGTTGCTGCAATAGATTCCAAGCGACGCTCAAAACACTCTGGGCGCGCGGGTCGTCGTTGGCCTGCAAGACTTGATAGCAAGTCAGCCGCACCAGAAATGGATCGTCCGAGTCGTCAATGGTGTGGGTCTCCATGTAACCCAAAATCTCTTCGACAGCGACCAAAGCTTGAGCCGGATTTCCCTCCGCCAATTTCAGGCGGGCCAGCCCGGTGAGAGGGTCCGGCGTCAGATTGGATTTGTCCACCTCGCGCCCCAGCGTTAGAGCTTGGTGATAAGCGTCATCCGCCTGCGCGAAAGAGCCCAACCCCAGCCATGTGTGGCCCAGGAGCGTCAAGGCATAACACGCGAATTGCCGCGTGCGAACCTCGCGGGCGATTGCCACAGCCTGCTGGCCGAGTTCTCGCGCCTGTTCAAAGTTGCTCGACCAGTTGGCAAGCGAGGCCAGGTTGAGCAGCGCCAGGCACTCGTATGCGCGGTCCCCGATTTCGCGCGCGAGGCGCAGGCTTTGCTCTTGATACGCTTGCCCGCGGGCCAGGTCGCCCAGGAAATTGGCAATGGACGCCAGGTTGTTGAGCACAAGGCCCTCTATCCGGCGGTCGCCCGTCTCCCGCGTAAGGCGCAGAGCTTGTTCATACGAATTTCGCGCTCCCAAGGGATCACCCACCATCCCGGACACAAAGCCAAGGTTATTGAACGCGACACCCTCGAGTTGCCGATTGCCAATCTCCTGGCAGATGCGCAGGGCTTGCTCATGGCAGACGCGCGCCTCGACAAATTTGGCTTGATCGCCCCAAACACCGCCCAGGTTCAACAGGCTTTCGGCTTCGAGGGCAGGCAAGCGCGCTTCCCGCGCCAAGACGAGCGCCTGTTCGAGTTGAGCGTGGGCTAGAGTGTACTCGGTCTGGTGCCGCAAGGTCTCACCCCAGAGAGCACGCGTTTCCGCCTGGATGGCAATATCTCCAACAGATTGCGCCAGGGCAATCGCCTGCTGAGCCGCCGCGACGACGGCGACAAAATCGCCCGTCGCTTCGGCGTGCCGTGCCCGGCGCAGAGCGGCTTGCGCGCGCCGCCGGTCGTCGTTCAAGGCCTCGGCCAAGACCGACAAGCGGTCCAGGTCTTGCGTCTCTGCCGGGCGGTTGCCTTGCAGATAATAGATTTTCTCGCGGGCCAACACAAGCTCATAGCGCGCGGCCGGGTCATCTTCTTCGGTCAATTCGAGCGCGCGGCTCAGGAAAGCCAGGGCTTGAGTGTTGGCGAATTGCACCGCTGCCTGCTCGCCGGCCAGCCGCGCATAATGGCGCTCGCGATCGAGGACGTTGGCCTGACCAAAGTGATAGGCCAGGTCGGCGTAGCGAGTGGACCGGTCGGCGGCGAACACGCGCTCGAGCGCTTCACCCGCTCGGCGATGAAGCGTCTGCCATTGTTCCGCGCTCAACTCGGCCAGCACGCCTTCGCGCAGCTTGTCGTGAGCGAACCGCCAGCGATTTTCGTGTACGTCGAGGATGGCGGCGTTGGCGCACGTCGTAAGCCAACGTTCCACATCCGCCGTTTCGTCCGCCGCCCGGAGAACCTCTCGATCCATCTCTCGCCCGGCCACCGCCGCGAATTGCAACAGAGGATAATCCGCGGGCGGCAGACGGCTCAAGCGTCGCTGAACGACCTGCTGCATCCCGCCCGCGAAAATCCGCACCGGCAAGGTCATGCGGGCAATGTCGTCCAATCGCCCGGCTTCTTCGGCCAGCGCCCGCACCACTTCGACCACGAAAAAAACGTTGCCCTCGGTCTCTTGGTGCAAGAAATGGATAATGTGCGGTTGCAGTCCGGCCGCGCCCAACATGGACTCGCTGAGCGCTGCGACGTTTTCCAATTCCAGGCGGCGCAGCGCCAGCGCGCGCAGCTCGGGCAGGCGCGCGGGCAAATCGGGGCTTTCGTCGTCGCGATAGGTGCCGATGACGATGAGCGGCAGGCCGGCCGCGAGTCGGCTGAGCCAGGCCAACAACTCCAGGCTGTTGGCGTCGGCCCATTGCAAATCTTCCAGCAAAATCGCAAGAGGTTGCGCGGCAGCGCCGCGTCGCATCAACTCGCCGATCACGGTGAACAAGCGCGTCTGCGCGGCTTTTGGCTCCAACTCTGGAGTGTCTTGCACCTCTCGCCCCAGCAACTCGGCTAGATCCGTCGCCAGCGGCTTGAGGACGCCGGCTTGCAAATCATCCGGGTCTGCCAGCAGCGCCAGCCAGCGGACTGCCTCGCGCCAAAGATGATACGGGCGGCTGCCTTCGCTCACCGCCTGTCCCCGCAGCGTCAGCACGCCCTGCACCAGCGCCCGCGCGCGCAGCTCGTCCACCAGCCGCGACTTGCCCACACCGCTTTCGCCGCCCACCAGCCACGCGCTCCCGTCGCCGGCCATCGCCTGCGATAGCGCCTGCGTGAGATTCGTCAGCTCGGCCTGGCGTCCGACGAACTTGGCGGCTCGCAAAAAACTCTCGCGCGTTTCTTTGGTCTCTGATGGCAGTTCTTGTCCGGTCGCCTCACTCAACGCCCGAATGACCCCGCCGGCATCCGCGAATCGCTCTTGAGGCGACTTGGCAAGCAATCGCTCCAGAATTGCTACCACCGGGCCATCCATGCCGGCCAGCAGCTTGGAGGCAGGCGTCTCTAAAATCTGGTCAATCAACCCGCTCACGTCTTGAGTGTCGTAAGGGTGCCGCCCGGCGAACAACTCGCAAGCGATCACGCCCACCGCGTACAAGTCCGCCGCCGGGCTGGCTGGCTCGCCGCACAACACTTCGGGCGCCATGTAGGCCAGTGATCCCGACCGTTGAGCGGGGGCTTGCTCGACGGTCACCGACAGGCCAAAGTCGAGCACCTGGACGCGGTCGCCCGTGACTAGCACGTTGCCCGGCTTGAGGTCGCGGTGCACGATGCCGCGCCGGTGCAGGTAGACGAGCGCCAACAACATTTGTTGGAGCAGGTGGACTTGCATCTCTCGCGGCTGACCTTGACCGGCTTGAATGATGGTGCGCGGATGCTCCATCAGGTCCATCGTAAAGAACGGGCGGCGCTCGACGTCAAAGCCATAGTCGCGCACGGCAATGATGTTGGGATGGCGGAGTGAGGCGAGCACTTGGAACTCTTGCGCCAGAGCCAGCGCCGGGTCTTGCTCACTGTGGGAAGTGAACGAGAGTTGGCCGAGGGATACCGCGACGCGCTTGAGGGCCACCGTCTCGCCCGTGAGCCGGTCCAGGGCGCGATACACGACGCCCATGCCGCCTTCGCCGAGCGGCTCGAGCAGACGGTAACGATTGTTGAGTGTGGGCAAGTCGGCAACCATCATGGGGAAGCAGGCGGGCCATCCATCGGCAGCGTGAACGAAAAGCTCGAGCCGACGCCGGGGGCGCTTTCCACCCAGATGCGGCCGCCGTGCATCTCGACCAGGTTGCGGCAGATCGAGAGGCCCAGGCCCGAACCCATTCGCTTGCGCTGTACGTTCTTGTCCGCTTGGTGAAAGCGCTGAAAGAGCTGGTCCATTTGGTCGGCGGGGATGCCCTCGCCGGTGTCGGTTATGCCGAGGACCACCTCGCCCTGGTCAGGCTGATAACGCGCGCGCAGCGTCACGCTGCCTTGCGCGGTGAACTTGAACGCGTTGGTGATCAGGTTCAACAACACCTGTTGGATGCGGACGGGGTCAAGATACAAGGCCGGCAAATCAGGCGCGAGGTCCAACTGAAAGGCGACGGTCTCGGGCCAGCGCAGTTCACACCCCACCTGGTAAATATTTTGGAGAAAAGTGGGCAGGGCCACCTTCTCTGGATACAGCGCCAGGCTTGTCGCTTCGAGCCGGGTGAGATCGGCCAAGTCATCCACCAGGCGCAGCATATAGTCCAGCCGGTCAACCAAATACTCGATCCGCTGGAGTTGCTCGGTGTTGAGCGGGCCGAACGAGCCTCCTCGAAGCATGTTCAGCGAGCCGGTGGCGAGGGCGAGCGGCGAGCGCAGGTCGTGCATTACGCTGGCGAGCAGCACCGTTCGCAAGCGATTGGCTTCGACGGCCTCGGCCCAGCTTTTTTCGAGTTGCGCCATCGCGTGCTCTAGCTCGCGTGTGCGCTCGGCCACCCGCGCTTCCAGCTCGTCGTTCTGCGCGGCGTTCTCGATGGCCGTCGCGGCCTGATCGGCGAATAGAGCGAACGGGGACAGGTCTTGCTCTCGGAAGCGATTGCGCACCGAGCGGTTTTCGACATAGATCGCGCCGATGGGCTTGCCGTACGAGATCAACGGCGCGCACATGACCGATCGAAGCTGGAGGCTCATCACGCTCTGCGAGCGGCTGAACTGCGGGTCCGCCATGGCATCCCGCAGGATCAGCGGCTCGCCGGTCTGCATCACTTTGTTGAGCACCGACGTGCTGATTTGATCGTCGGGATGTTGCACCTCGTTGCCTTTTTGATCGCGTGTGACCCGAAAGTCGAGCGATCCGTCCGGGCGAGGCAAAACCACATAGCCGCGCTCTGCGCCGACCAGCCTGATCGCCTCGTCCACGACGTAGGCCAGGAGCGGGGTAAAGGTTCGCCGCTCGGCCATGCGGCGGCTGACATCGAGAATGCGCAATAAGACGCTGCTTTCCAGGACGCTCGTTTCCATTAGGTGCCTCTATTTGTTCGCGGGCAAGTGTCATCGGCCCGCGCTGTCCGCACAAGTATACACGCATTTGGAAAATCTGGCACGCGCGCGAATTGGGGCAGCGACAATGAGGGGGACAAGGAAATTCTGCCGTCTTGTCTATACGCTGCTTGGCTGCGGTAATTGTATGACAGGAAAAAGAAAATGTTCATAGCCCGGCGGGTCAACCGTGGGCAGGTGAATAGTCACAAGGGGCTAATGGTGAAAAGCGGAACACTTGACGCAAGCAGCCCAACACGTTATACTGGCAACTCCTTCCGTGACTGGCCGCCAGAATTCTGTTCCCTGGCTGCCATTCGCATTGAGCCTTGCGTGCAAAGGTAGATTTACAAACAAACCATGTGGTTCAGATAGGGCGCTATCCCAATAGCGCCTGTTGGTTCGAGTTGCAGAGTGTTGTACTGTAGGTGATGGGTGCTGTGATGGACATGCTGACTATTGAACGTGAGTTGGATCGGATCCTGCCGAAAGTCGAAAAACCTGCTCGCTACACCGGCGGCGAGTACAACAGCGTGGTCAAGGACTGGGAGGCGACGCCGTTTCGGGCCGTGCTGGCCTTTCCCGATATTTACGAATTGGGGATGAGCAACCTGGGGCTGGCGATCCTGTATGACATCCTCAACCGTCTTCCCGACGTGCTGGCCGAGCGCGTCTATACGCCCTGGCCGGACATGGAGGCGCAACTGCGCGCGACGGGTGTGCCGCTCTATTCGCTAGAGACCCGGCATCCGCTTGCGGATTTTGACCTCATCGGTTTTAGCCTGCCTTACGAGCAGGTCTATACCAACGTCCTGACGATGCTCGACCTGGGCGGCGTGCCGCTGCTCGCATCCGAGCGCGACGAGCGTCACCCTATCGTCATCGCCGGGGGCCACGCCACGTACAACCCTGACCCGATGGCCGATTTTGTGGATGCGTTCGTCATCGGCGAAGGCGAACAAGTGATCGTCGAGATTGTCGAGGCGATCCAAAATCTCCAATCTCCACGCGGAGCGTCCAATCTCAAACAGCGGCTAGATATTCTGCGGCGGCTGGCGGAAATCCCAGGCGTGTATGTGCCGCGCTTTTATGATGTCGAGTACAACGCCGACGGCACGCTGGCCCGTGTGACGCCGAACGTCGAGGGCGTCCCGGCGCGCGTGACCAAGCGCATCGTGCCCAGCCTGCCGCCGCCGGTGACGCGCTTTATCGTGCCGTTCGTGGACGTGACGCACAATCGCGCCGTCGTCGAAATCCAGCGCGGTTGCACGCGCGGCTGCCGATTTTGTCACGCGGGCATGGTCACCCGCCCCGTGCGTGAACGCTCGGTCGAAGAGATCCTGGCCGCCGTGGACCAGATGGTGCGCGAGACAGGCTTTGAAGAAGTCGCGTTGCTCTCGCTTTCGTCCAGCGATTACTCGCGCATCGGCGATCTCGTTCAGGCGATCAGCCAAAGGTACGGCGACAAGCGCCTGTCCATCTCGCTGCCCTCGCTCCGCATCGAGTCGTTTTCGATTGGCCTGGCCGAGGCGCTCAAGAATGGCCGGCAGACGGGGTTCACCTTCGCGCCGGAAGCGGCCACGGAGACGATGCGCCGCCGCATCAACAAATTCATCCCCGACCAACAGTTGCTCGATACGGCGCGCGAGGTCTTTTCTCGCGGCTGGCGGACGATCAAGCTGTACTTTATGATCGGCCATCCCGACGAGACGCTGGAAGACGTGCGGGCGATTGCCGACCTGGCAAATGCGGTGTTGAAGGAAGGGCGCAAGATTCACGGCAAGGCGGCGCAGGTCAACATCGGTTGCGCGACGTTCGTGCCCAAGCCGCACACGCCGTTTCAGTGGACGTCGCTCGACGGCGAAGAATCCATCCGCGCCAAACAGTCGCTGCTCAAGCAAGCGTTGCGCAAGCCGGGTCTCAAGCTGAGCTGGACGGAGCCGGAGCACACGCTGCTCGAAGCGTTCCTGTCGCGCGGAGATCGGCGGCAGGGCCGCGTCATCTTGCGCGCGTGGCAACTGGGCGCAAAACTGGACGGCTGGAATGAGCATTTCAACATCGGCGCGTGGCGGCAGGCATTTGCGGAACACGGCCTCGACCCGGAATTTTACGCGCGCCGCTCGCGCGCGAAGGATGAGGTCTTTCCGTGGGATCACATTGACGTGGCCGTGCGCAAAAACTATTTGTGGCAGGATTACGTGATGAGCCAGCAGGGCGAGACGCGCGTGGATTGCCGCGAACACTGCTTTGCCTGCGGCATCCTGCCCGCGTTCAACTCGGTGCGCATGAACCTGCCTGCCGAAGCGTGGGAATGTCCGCCTGTTTCCCTCTCCCGTGTGACGGGGGATGGTCAGGGTGGGGGTGAAATTTGAACCGATACCGCATCACCTTCACCCGTGACCGAACGGTCCGCTTCGTGGGCCACCTCGACTTGGCGAAAACCTGGGAGCGCATCTTGCGCCGCGCCGACCTGCCGGTGGCTTTTTCACAGGGCTTTCACCCGCTGCCCAAGATCACGTTTGCTTCGGCGCTGCCCGTGGGCTGCACGAGCGAATGTGAGCTGATGGATGTGGTGTTGTCTGAGCCGATGGAGCCTTCGGACGTGATGGCGCGACTTGTCCTAGCCTTGCCCGCCGGCGTTGCGGTCACGTCCGTCGCGCAAGCGCCGCTCAATGCGCCGGCGCTCCAGGCCGAACTGCGTTGGGCTGAGTATGTCGTGACGGTGGAGACGGGCGAAGCGCCGGAGCAAATCGAACAAAAAGTGCAAGCGTTCCTCGCCGCCTCGACGCTTCCGCGCGAGCGGCGTGGCAAGAGCTACGACCTGCGCCCGCTGGCGCTTTCGCTGGTGGTAAAAGCGGCGCGCGACTCGTCCGCGCGAATCGTCATGCGGCTCCTGGCGGATGCGAGCGCCGGCACGGGCCGCCCCGACGAAGTGCTGGCCGCGCTGGGGTGGGGCGATGCGCCCGCGCAGATTCATCGGCGCAAGCTGGGCTTTTCAAATGTCGAATGACGAAGGACTGGAAGAATACGCCCACGCCGGGCGGTGAACAGATTCAAGCAACCGCCGTGAGATCACGCTGTCTGGAAGTGAGGCGCACCTGCCTGACCCGGCCGCATGATCCACGCGGCCAGACGGGAGACGACAAGAGAGGGATTCGACTGGAACCCATTGGAGGCCCTTAGGACGTGTCGAACTGAATCTGGAATCGAGCGTTCAAACAGCGGTTCCACTCGGCGGGGCTCAAGCGCACGTTCGCTTGGCGCGAAGTCGCGGCGCTAGGCCTCCAGTAATCGTACGGCGATGTTCTTCAAAGACCCCACGCCCGCCGGAGAGGCTTTCCGGAACAAGTTGCCTTTCTCGGTCAGTTGGAGCAGATCATGCGCTAGCTGCAACAGGATGACATACTTGCGTTTGCTCATGCTAGTCTCCTCGCACATGAAAGCTGCATAGTGCGATTCTGCTCACCCTTGCTAAGGGGGTGCTCTTTCGCAAGGGTAAGGGACCTCTCACAAGATTTGTAGGATCGCCGGTCGGGCCATCGTTTGATTGTCTATGGTGGCAGACAATGAAGGCCACCCGGAGATGGTCGTGAGAACCTCATTGCCTTTCTCGCCGACGAGGATGGTATCTTCTGACTTGGCGCCGGTGATGGATGGATTCCACGCATACGCCTGGCCGACCGCGACAACGTGGGGCGAGCCGGGTGTGGCGACGATCTCACGCGGCTCGTAGCCAGCCAGGCCGCCTTGATGGTGCAACTGCCACTCGTCGGAAAAGCCCGCTTTTGCATAGGCGGCTGTCGCGCGGTCAAAGACTTGCCCAAACGATTGGCCGGGCCGAGTGGCGGCGATAAAAGTCGCGTCAATCTGCGCCGTGGCTTTAGCCCTGCGGCGCACGTCATCCGGCACCAGGCCAAAGTGAACGAACCGCGTGATGGAGCACACCAGACCCCACTTGCGCCCACACAACACAAGCATGGCGTAACGTTCGAGCTTTTTGTCGGTGGGCAGCGGATGGCGGAATTTAAAAATGCGCTCATCGGTGGCGATGAGGTTGACGATAGGTTGCGCGCCACGGCGCTGCGCCTCGTGAGACAGTACCCCAGCGATTTGATGCTCGGTCTGGCCGGGGCGGACGGCTCGCGCGGCGCTATCCATCGCCTCGGCGCACAGGCGGCCCAGTGCGCGGAATCGCTCGCCTTCTTCGGGCATCAGATTCGCGCGGAGATGCGTAACCTCGCTCGAGACATCCGTCGCGCCAGGGTACGATCCATCCGCGCCGAGTTTCAACCCGCGCGTCAATTGAGCAACCGCGTCGTTTGCGGCATGCCAGGGCGCGACACGGAATTCCCATCCCTGCTCCACGAGTTTCTCTTCCTGTTCCAGCCGTGTCGCCTCGATATTGGCGGTGACGAGATAACGGCCGGAGGGAGTGACCAGAAGCGAGGCCGCGCCGCCCGTCGTGGCCGAATTGATGTACGACGCCGCTCCGCACGTGGCCCAGGCAAAGCTGCTCACACGCTGAAGGAGCAATGCATCGAGATGGCCCTCCGCCAGCAGAGCCTTGATACGATCTTGTTTTTGAGTGAATTCGGTCATGGTGGGTCACCTTTTTTTGTCCGCGAATCATGCGAATCTCCACTAATTCCAATACCCGTGAATGAACTGCCGTCACGGCTCGCGGATTAACGCAAAGGCGCAAGGACGCCAAGACGCAAAGCGAACAATCAAGCCTTTGCGCCCTTGCGACTTGGTTAAAAACGACTCGTTCACGGGTATTGCCACTAATTCAGATTCTTATTCGCGTTCGTTCATGCGGATTCGCGGGAAGATTTGTAGGATGTTTGGGTAATGGTGTTGACCATCGCCCAGAAATTCTCCATCGGTGTGTCGAGTTGGACGTGGTGCGTCGGTCCGACGATCAATCCGCCGTTCTTGCCCAACGTCTTGAGCCGTGTGAGCACCTCGTTGCGAACGTCTTGAGGACTGCCGAATGGCAGCGTGTGCTGCTCGTCCATCGAACCCCAGAAGCACAGCCTGTCGCCATATTTTTGCTTCAATTCCGCCGGATCCGTGCAAGCCGGCTGGATGGGGTTGAGCACGTCAAGGCCAATCTCAATCAGATCGGGAATGATGGCGGAGACATTGCCGTCCGAATGATACGCAACTGTGACCTGCGGATTGATCGCCTTGAGCGACGCGATGAAATTCGCCATCTTGGGTTTGAGAAATTTGCGCCAAGTCTTGGGCGAAAACAACATGCCCGTCTGCATGCCCACGTCGTCGCCGGCCCAGAGCATGTCCACGCCCATCTCGACCAGCTTTTTCGCAGCGGTCAGGTGATACTGGTAAGGGATGTTCAGGACGTGCTCGGCCACGTCAGGGTTCGATACAAAATCCACCAGCATTTGTTCATAGCCGCGTAGCGCCCAGGCCGTTTCAAAGATCGTCGTCACCGTCACGCCGACGATCCAGTATTCGCCCTTGAAATCCTGAATCACGCGCTCGGCTTCTTCGTACAGCACACTCCGGTTCGGATCAGGAGCGATATAACTTGCAACCGCTTTGTCATCCGCCAGCGGATGCCCGATCATCTCGGTATAGTGGCCAATGCCAAACGGCGTCGTGTACGGACAAGACCTCCACGTAATGCCCCACTCGTCAGTGTAGGTCTCGCCCAATTGGTAATACGAGTGATTTGCCATCGAATGACTCCTTTACAGTATCAGACCTTCGGGGTCCAGGACCTCGAAGGTCTAGCAAGAAATCTATTTCGCCAAAGGGCCGACCGATCCGATTGGGGGAAGCTTGACCTTTCGGAACTCGTCAATGAATTTTGCCAGATAATCGGCCAGGCCCTCATAGATCGCCTCACCGATTTCCTTGGTCCCGGCGGTGGGCGGGATGCCATAGTCTTTGGCAGCGGTCAAGCCATACTCCATCATCGCGCCGTTGTCGCTGATGACTGTCATGACGAGGTTGACCGACAACACGGCGCCATTAAAGCGGGCCGCGTGCAGATCGTCGAGCGTGATCTGAGGGGTAAGCGGCTTGTTCACCGCCAACACGGCGGCGGCCATGTCGGGCAAAGATTCGTCGAGCGCCAGGATGGCAGACGTTTCCACATAGTCGGCGTGGCCGGTGGCGAGCCACTCTGGATTTACCACCTGGGTCATCTCCCACCAACAAGCGACCGCTGCGGGTACGCATCGCTCGCGCAGCCATTCGCCGCACTGCCGAAGAGAGACCTTGTTGCCGCCATGCCCATCCACAAACAGGATGTGCGTCACGCCATATTTGAGCAGGTTCTCGCAGATCTCGATCAAGGCGCGGGTGAGGGTCTTTTCGCTGACCGACAGTGTGCCGGGGAAAACGGCGTGGTATTGGGCGTATCCGATTGGAATGGTGGGGGTGACGATGACGTTGGAACGTTCTCCCAGACGACGCGCCAACTCCCGAGCCACCAGGAAATCGGTGCCGAGGGGGAGGTGCGGGCCATGCTGTTCAGTCGAGCCGATAGGCATCACCACCACCGAGGTGCGCTTGAATGCCTCCTGAGCTTGCGGCCAGGTCATTCGTTCGAGCAAGAATCCTTTTGCCATGGTACACTCCTTTTTTAGATTCAGATTTTAGATCACGGTGGACAGACTCGTCAGTCCCACAATCCCGTAAGCAGATCGCGAGTTTCGCGGACTGCCACATCCCAAATCGCTTGCATCTCTTCGTCACGGCGTTGATAGAGACCGCCAAAGTTTCCATCTGCCAGATAAGCGCGGACACCCGCCGGATCGAGCACGCGCATGCGAGCCAGGTCTATCATGGGCTTTTGCTCGGCGGGCAGCTCGACGCCCGCCAGGCGCGTCCAGGGCAAGTTCTCCATCCAGGAAGCGTGAGAGGCCACCGGGTCAATCTCCATCACCTTGGCCCAGGTCAGCGGCGCGTTCCACCAGTTGTGGAGCTTGACCTTGAGGCCGGGATGATCGGCCGTCCATTCACCGGCCAGGGATTGGATGGGGCTGTTGCCGCCGTGACCGTTGACGATCAGGATGCGCCTAAAGCCGCCGTGAGCGAGGCCGTCCAGGACATCGCAGATTACGTGCAGGAAGGTTTCCACACGCAAGCTCACCGAGCCAGGGAACGCGCGGAAATAGGGCGTGATGCCGTAAGCGATCACCGGAAACACGGGGAGGCCCAGCGGCTCGGCGGCCTCCACTGCCACGCGCTCCGATAGAATGTTATCGGTGCTGAGGCTGAGGTAGCCGTGTTGCTCCGTGCTGCCGACCGGCAACACGGCGCGGTCGTCGCGCTTCAAGTACGCTTCGACTTGCATCCAGTTCATATCAGAGATTCTCATCTTGGCTTTTCCCTGTATCTTGGGGCAAAGGGCCGCTTCTCAACCCTCATGGCTGGTAATTCGGTCTTGCTCGAGCACGACATTGCTGACGCCGACCGACGGGCTGGTGCGGATCACCGTCACCAGACCGTCAAAGACGGCCTTGACCTCGGCAATGTCCTGGCCGAAATAATCGCGGATGTGTCCGACGACCTGATCTTTTTTGACCCATTCATTCAGCTTCACGCACGGATACCACATCCCGACGTGCTCACTGCGAAGGGCCGCGCGCTCTTCGCTGAACATGCGCTTGACCGTGTTGACGATTTGGCCTGACAGCATCCCAAAGTGGATCAAGATGTTGCGCAGGCCAACCAGGTGCGTCTCCACTTCTTCCATCTTGAGAATGCCTTGCTGGCCGGACTCGCAGAGAATAGACGGCGCGCCTCGCATCGCCATCACGCCAAAGGCCGAGCGCGGCGGGTTGGCCGGATCATTGACTGGGCGGCTGGCGACAACGGGGAGGTTGTAGGCCACAGCCATTGCCCGGCTGACCGAGTCCACTGCATCGTTGCCCGTGACCGGATAAAGATTGAACGGCGTGAGCGATTCGGGAATGTCGCCGCCGTGCAGTTCGACATAGTAGTTGGCCTTGCTGAGAAAGTGCTCTATGAAATAGGTTAGCGCGCCATATCAATGGGGCAGCAGCTCAACTGCGGCATGAACGAGGCGAACATCCCATCACTTTGGCACGCTAACAATTTTAGCGCGCAGTTAGTAGATGTCAAGCAGTCAACTTCTGGTTGGGTGAGAAACTCTTGCCGCACAACTTGCCAGTATCGAAGGGGAACTATCACCTGCGACAAGCCACGCTAACGCAAACTCCCGAAGCCTTGAAGGCTTCGGGAGTCATTGATTGTGAGACAACACTCGTGCTCTATCGAAACTGAGACAGTCAGCCCACGGTTTAGCGACCGGGAGGGCCGTAATACATATCGCTGGCCGCCTGCAAGTCGGGCTGCAGTTGCCCTAGAGCCGCGCTGACGGTTTCGGGGCCAATCCAGTAACCGTTTGACTTATCAACCGTGGATAGAGCTGTCAACTGCCCCAGAGCCGCGCTGACGGTCTCGGGGCCGATCCAATGGCCGTTCGGATTATCGAGCAAAGACGAGATCGAAGCATCGGTGACAGTGTTGGCCGGAATGCTGGCGTCCGGATGCCGCAGGAAATAGTCCGATAGGTCTGGCGCACCGGCCGAAAAGACGGTGTCCGCTGTCCCCCCGATCGCGGCGGAAGCGGCCTTTACTTGTATGATAGTGTCGCTACCCGCGGCTGCAACTGCCGCCACGCTGCCGAATGCGGTCGCCACCAATAAAACCAACGTTACATTCAACTTGAGCAAATCATTGTTGCGAAACATTCTGTCCTCCTACCCTTCTTTATCTTGATCGTGACATGACTATACCAGTATCCCCGCCGCCTGTCATGGTGAGAAATACCTGGTTTCCGCAGGGGGCAATACCTAGATTCTTCTGCATGGGAGGGGACGGTGTAGAAAAAGCCTGCACGCACTCCGTACGGGCTTGACGCGGGGCATTGAGAGATGATTGGGCGGTATCGCGAATCTTGTGTAAATTCGTTCCGCCCGCAGTTCAACTGCGGGCGAACCGGCAATTTACACACAACTCGGCATGCCGCCGATGATTGGGTTCCCGTCAGGAGACCCTGTGGGAGCGGTCTCCTTGTGCCGTTCCGCACAGGCCAGCACTGGAATGTCGGCTTACCTTTCCGACAAAGACTGGTGTGTGGGGGGGGCAACCAAGCCCTTTGCAATCGCCCATGTGGCGATCTGCGTGCGGGAGGTGAACTCTAACTTGGACAGGATATTGCTGACGTGCGCCGCCGCTGTTCGCCCGCTGACCACCAGCGCATCGGCGATCTCACGATTGGATTTGCCTTGGGCCACCAGCGCCGCCACTTGGCGTTCGCGCGCGGTCAGCCCATCGAACTGTTCCTTCGCAGCCTGGAGCCGTGAGAGCGATGGGGCTAAAGCTTCTTCCTTGCGAAGCGCCTCGGGTTCAGCGGATGCCAAAGCAATCGCCTGCTCCAACGTCATCGCGCCCCCCTCAGTCCAAGCTGCTTCAAACGCCGCTTTGCCGAGTCGCGCGCACGCGGCGGCCACATCGCGCTCGACCTCGGCTCGCTCGACGCTCACGGGTGAAACGCCGACCTTCTGCCGCAAAACTTGCGCCGCCGCATAAAGACGAGTAGATCTCTCGGCGTTGCCTTGCCCGGACGCGATCCCGGCGAATCCCTCCAGGCATTCGGCCAGGCCCTGCTTATCCACGATTTCTTGCATGATGTTCAAGCCAGCGGCGTAATGGTCTCGCGCCACGGCATAGTCGCCCTGCGCCAACGCCGTCTTGCCCAGGCTGATGAGCGACTCGGCGATGCCCCACGGGTTGCCGATTCCCCGCCGGATCGCCAGGCTCTCTTCGTCCAGCGCGCGCGCGACAGTGTAATCGCCCTGCACCCGCGCCAGACTCCCCAGGTAATGCAGTGAATAGGCGCTGCCCGGCTTGTCGCCCAGTTCTCGCTCGATCACCAGGCTCTCTTCATACAAGCATTGAGCCGTGTCATAGTCGCCCCGCGCCCATGCGACCTTGCCCAGATTGTTGAGCGAGTGAGCGAGGCCCGGCCGGTCTCCAACTTGTCGCTGAAGCGATAGGGCCTCTTCCAGCAATCGCTGCGCTGTTGCATCGTCGCCTTTGGCCCACGCGATGACGCCCAGGCCGTTGAGTGAGAAGGCCATTCCGCGCGGGTCGGCGATCTCTTGGCTGATGGACAAGCTTTCTTGATACAAGCGCCGCGCGGCCGCATAGTCATCCTGCGCGCGCGCCAACTGTCCCAGGCTGTTGAGCGCCGTGGCGATGCCACGCGGGTCGGCGAGTTCCCTTTGGACAGACAGACTTGCCCAGTAGTGTCGCCAGGCCGTCGCATAATCGCTTTGAAACCAAGCCAATTGTCCCAGGCCGTCGAGTGAATGTGCGATGCCCGCCTGATGCCCCAACTCACGATGGAGCTCCAGGCTTCGAGTTTCCAATTCTTGTGCGCGTTCGTAATCTCCCTGGCGCGCGGCCAACTTGCCGGCCCAGTGCAAAGCTTTGGCTTGCCAGAGCTTCTGCTCGTCGCCGGCTCCGCTCAATGCGCACTCGAGTGTCTCCAGTCCCTCGGTAAAGTAACCGCGCACATCCCAGAACGGCCCCAACGCTCCTGCCAGTTGCAATCCAATGCCTGGCTCATGATTCAACGACCACTCGAGCGCCATGCGCAAATTGTCGTGTTCCAGTTCCAGACGCGCCAGCCATGCCTGTTGCGCCGCGCCCGACAATTGCGCTTCGGCCTCTTTAGCCAATCTCAGAAAATACTCGCTGTGCAATCGGTGCATGTTCTCGGCTTCGCCCAATGCTTTTAGCTTGTCTTGCCCATATTGCCGCACCGTCTCCAACATGAGGTATCTCGGCTCGCCGGATCGTTCGTCCATGCGTATCAGCGACTTTTCGGCCAACTGCGTCAGCACTTGCACTATCTCGGCGTGTTGGACCTGCTTGCAGGCGCACACCGTTTCCATGGCCTCCAGGGCGCAGCCGCCTCGAAACACAGACAGGCGATTGAACAAAGCTTGTTCCGCCGGCGAGAGCCAATCATAGCTCCAGTCAATCAATGCGAGCAAGGTTTGTTGACGGGGCAAGGCCGTCCGGCTGCCGCCCGTGAGCAGTCGAAAGCGCTCGTCCAGCCTCATGGCAATCTGTTCGATCGGCAGAACGTTCACGCGCGCCGCCGCCAGCTCAATAGCGAGTGGAATGCCATCCAGGTGATAGCAAATCTGCGCGACCGCCGAGGCAGCCGCGCTGGTGATGGTCAGGTTCGATTGGACGGACGCGGCGCGGTCCATAAACAATCGCACCGATTCGTATTGAGTGAGTTCAGCCAGCGTCATTCGGTTTGCAGCTGCAATATCCGGAACGCGGAGCGGCAACGCCTGGTACACGCGCTCGCCCGTGATGTGCAGCGATTCGCGACTGGTGGCGAGGATGCGCAACCTGGGCGCGACGCGCAAAAGCCGATCGGCCAACTCGGCGCAGGCTTGGATCAGGTGCTCACAGTTGTCTAGCACCAACAGCAATTGTTTGTCGCGGAGACAATCACTCAGCGTAGCCAGCAATGGACGCTGCGACTCTTCGCACATGTTGAGCGCCGTGGCGACAGCTTGCGGCGCCTGCGGGGGTTGAGCCAACGCGGCCAGTTCGACGAGCCAGACGCCATCGGCATAATCACCACTGACCTCGGCGGCCACTTGCAGCGCGAGCCGCGTCTTGCCCACGCCGCCCGGGCCGGTCAGTGTCAGGAGATGGGTCGTGGCGAGCAACTGTTTCACTTCCGCCATTTCCTGCTCGCGGCCGATGAAACGGGTCAATGGCACGGGCAAATTGCCGGGTGGCAGTTCGTGCGCGGGTGTGAGTGGTCCCGTGCGAATTTGCACCACTAGCGCCACCGTCTCGGCTTCCGGCTCGACTCCCAGTTCCTTTGCCAGCACCTCACGGCATTGGTCATAGTGCGTCAGTGCTTCAGTGCGTTGCCCATTCAGCGCCAAGGCGCGCATCAACTGGCGATAGGCGAGTTCGCGCCAGGGTTCCAGTTCAATCTGGCGCAGGGCATAGCGCTGCGCCGATTCATACTCGCCGCGCCGCTCGTGAAAAGCCGCCAGGCCGGTCAGCGCATCGAGCGCCTTGCGTCGCAGCATCTCCCGTTTGACCACCACCCACTCATCAAACGCGACGCTATCGCTCAAAGTCAAGCCCGCCAGGAAATCGCCCCGGTAGAGCGCGGCGGCCTGCTTTAATCGCTCGTGGCAAAGCGGGCAAGTCTCGACGCGATCATGCTGATGCTCTGCGCACGCTTGGAGCAGCGCGAGAAAGGTCCGCACGTCGAGCGCGTGATCGCTCTCCAGGTTGAATTGAACGGTCTCACGCGTGAGGAGCAGAAAAGAGGATTCCTCTGCGGCGTGGATTGCCTGGCGCAGTCGGTGCAGTGACGCGCGCAGGTTGACCCGCGCGGCTTCTTCCGGCTGATCGGCCCACAGCAGTCCGGCCAGGCTTTCGCGCTCGTGCGCGCGATCGGCCTCCACGGCGAGATAGGCCAGGAGCGCCTGCACCTTGTTCGTCTTGAACTCGGTCACAGGTGTTCCATCCAGCGTCACGTGGAGTGGGCCGAAAAGTGAAATGGCGAGCTTTGGCATGTTGCCTATTGTACAAAGATTAACCCTCAAACACAAGTCGAGTTTTGAAAACTGCTTACTATTCCTCGTCAAATGTCACGGTAATGTCACGGTGATTTGGTATGCTGCTATCAAGAACTTGAGGCGAGCATGGCAGCGCGACCGTTGGGCGGCTTGGCACTCTAATCTGTAGCGACACAAGGAGACGATCCAATCCAAATTCACAACCTCTGGAGAGAAAAGATGAACACTCGTTTGCTCGGTATCCTGTGCTTGATTGGCGGAGCGGTGAAACTTGTCCCTGCATCACTTTCCGCCGCGATGCCTGAAAACGCCACGATAGATAATTTGGGATATGTCATTAGCACACAAAAAGCCACCGCCGCGGCAATGGCCCTATCGGTCAATGCCAGTGGTGCCGCTGTTGTAAAGACGACAGTACTGACGACACCGGAGGAACTGGATATGGCGGTCCAACACGGGCATACAGGCGACGGCGCTTTGCTCTGCTGAGCACTCGTTCATTGCCAAGGGAGGCAACCATGAAACGCAATATTATCGTCAGTGTATTGAGCGGTTTCTTTGGATCCGCTCTGTTGTTGATCCTGTTCAGCGCGGCAGGCAGCGTCGGCGCGCAGAGCGCCAATGTTCGATCGGCGCGAAGCGTGTCACGCACCAATGAAGTGAATGCCGCCACGCTGCTCACTTCGACCTTCACCTATCAGGGTCAATTGAAAAACGGCGACAATGCGGTGAATGAATCGTGTCAGATGGTCTTTCGGTTGTATGATGACCCAGCGGCGGGTGGTTTGATCGGCAGCCCGATCACCACCACCATGCACGTCACCAACGGCCTGTTCACCGTCGGTCTCGACTTCGGGGCAGCGTTCAATGGCAATGCGCGCTGGCTCGACATGCAGGTGCGCTGTCCATCGGAAAGCGGCGCGTTCACCCAACTATCCCCGCGCCAGCAACTCACACCAGTGCCGTACGCGCTCTTTTCAGCCGCGCCGTGGGTGACCAGTGGCAGCAATCTCACCTACAACGCCGGCAATGTCGGTATCGGCACGACCACGCCCGCGCATCACCTCAGCATCTTGGGTGGGCCGTCGTGGACGTCCAACAACTGGTCGGGCGCACTGGAGTTGAGTAACGGCTCGGCGTTAGGCTGGCAGGCGAATAGCGGCGGGCAGCGGTTTGGGCTCGGGCAGTCTAGCGGGGGGCTTTACTTCTTCCGCACGGCGAGCAATCCTGGAACGACTGTGAGTCCGGCCATCTATGACATGGTCATCGATGATGGGGGCAACGTCCGCATCGGGTCCGTGTTCATTGATGCGGCTTGGGGTAATATGTTCCCAGCCGCCGACAACATGTCCAGTCTCGGGACGCCCGCGCAGCGCTGGACAGCCGTCTACGCCACCAACGGTACGATTCAGATCTCGGATGCGCGCTTGAAGAAAGCGGTCACCAACCTCGACTATGGCCTGAGTCAGGTGCTGCAACTGCGGCCGGTCACCTTTCAATGGAAAGATCGCAATGATGGGCGAAGGTATCTCGGCTTGATCGCGCAGGAAGTCGAAATGATTATTCCGGAAGCACTCGAAAGAGACAAAGACCCCGCTACACCGCTAGGCATGAACTACACCAGCCTCGTGCCCGTTCTGATCAAGGCCGTGCAGGAGCAGCAGACGGCCATCACCACGAAAGCCGCCGCCGTCGCCGCGCTCCAGATCGAGACCGCTACGCTGAGAGAGCAGAACGCCGCACTCAAAGTCCGCGTCGCGGCCATCGAGCAGGCGCTGAGTGGACAAACACAACCGCAGAGTCCAGCTTCACACGATGTTGTGTTGTTTGGCGCATTGGTTGCAGTCGTCGGCATCGTTGCTGGACGACGCATGAATTTTGGCGGCCGCTCATGAAACGCGTGATCATTCCGAGTATTTTCGTCCCGATCGCGTTAGTGGTTCTGCTGATCGGCATCAGCACGGCGAGCGCTCAACGCACGAGCGAACCGTCCGCTCTGCACAGCGGCTACGATCTGGCGTGGTATACCATCGCTGGCGGTGGCGCGACAGTCAGCACCGGCGGCTCGTACTCGCTCGGCGGATCAATCGGTCAACCGGATGCCGGAACATTGAGCGGTGGATCGTATACGCTCAAGAGTGGCTTCTGGAGTGGCGCATCGATCGCCAACTACAACATCTATCTGCCGCTGGTGATGAGGAATAGCTAAAAGTCTAGAGGAGTGCAGTTTTGAAAATTGCTACTATTCCTCGTCAAATGTCACGGTAATGTCACGATGACTTGGTATGCTAGTTATCAAGAACTTGAGGCGAGCATGGCAGCGCGGCGTTATGAATCTTATTTGCTTCGTCTGTGGGAATCCGACCAAGCTGGTGAATTGACCTGGCGCGCTTCGCCCGAATCAACCGACACGGGCGAGCGCCATGGGTTCGCGGACTTGGTTAGCCTGTTCGCTTATCTTGAAACGGTTTGCCAGACCTTGCCGCCGGACGAAGCCAAAGGGCCGACCCAGCCGTCGGGTGACATCTGAGGCCGTCCAGTTGATGTCCACGACGGCCGAGTGGAGTGATGTTTTTGATTTTACCCTCACTCTGGCTGTCACGGCGGATGATAGCTCTGGCCCAGGAAATAGCGAAGGGCTAATAACTGGCCCAACGGCTTCCGCGGCAAGCCTCGCGAGGGGTTTGTGATGAAAACAGTTCTTGATAAGAGTATTCATGGAGATTCGGTACACCGAATCCGCCGAATACATCGTTAGGCTTCAAGGCAATGAAAGGAGGTGGTCTGAATGATCTAGGAACGTCAGCGATGATCAATCCTACCAGGCCCTCACAGTCACAAAACTTTTGTGAGGGTATCAATTCACAAACCTTAATTTACGAAAGGAGAATGTACGATGGGAACGAAGATCACGGAGGACTACTTCGAGTTTGGGGTGAATAAGTATTTCCGCGGGAATGCGCATCTCGTGGAGATCGGAACCTACGGCGAAAAAAAGGATCCGATCGGCCCTAAGGCGTATCTGGATCCTCAGAATATAGTCAAGCGAGAGCACCTTGAGGGCCGTGTCAGCAAAGGCACAACTGCTGAAATCAATTGGAATCAAACGACAGAGGCCGCGGTGGAGGTGAATGGCCGCATGCAGGTCTTCGGCTTGGGCGTGAGTACGGCATCGGGGTTCACCTACGAGAGGGCCAAGAGCGCCAATCTCAGGCTTTTCAACTTATTCATTGTCGAGGGAAAGCTCCAGACCATGCTCAACAAGGATGCCAATGGCGCGCGCAACTACCTCGCCGACGAGGGCAGCGACGGACGGATCGTCTCGGAGGTCTGGGTTGTGATGGAAGCCGAGCTGTCCGAGCACTTCGAAACTTCCGCTTCGATCACGGCATCGGCCAACGCCGCCGTTGCTCATCAAGATGGTCTCGGAGCAGGCGCGAGAGATTGTGCCTTGGGTGTGGGGAGTGAATGGCGCCACTTCGGTGATGGGGTCGGTGCTGGCGGTGATGCTAGCCATCAATTTCGGGTTCCGTGCGGCGCTGGTGGTGGGGACAGTGGTTTACCTGTGTGCCTTGGTGCTGACGCGAACGATACGGGTCGAGCGATGTTTTACCGCGCCAGCCACTCAGCCGGTGGGATAAGCGATAAGCGGGAGCTTTCGGCGCGGGCTGTCTATGTCCGAATCATCTGAGTCAAAGTGAGGCCACATGTTCGAAAAGCATCTTGGCATTGATCTAGGCACGGTCAATGTGTTGGTCTATGTCCACGGTCGGGGCATCGTTCTGCAAGAACCGTCGGTGGTGGCCCTGTCCGTCAACGAAAACAAAATCGTCGCCGTGGGCGAAGAGGCCAAGGCGATGTACGGCCGCGCGCCGGACGTCATCGAAGTCCTGCGCCCCATGCGGGATGGCGTCATCGCCGACTATATGGTCACCGAGGCGATGCTGCGCTATTTCATCCACAAGGCGGTCGGGCGGTCGAGCCTGTTCAAGCCGCGTGTGATGATCAGCGTGCCGTACGGCGTGACGAGCGTGGAAAAGCGCGCGGTTCACGAGGCGGCCGTGGCGGCCGGCGCGCGCGAGGCTCACCTGTTGTGGGAGCCGGTTGCGGCCGCCATCGGCGCGGGCCTGCCCACCGACACGCCCACCGGCAACATGGTGATTGACATGGGTGGCGGGACGACCGAGGCGGCGGTGGTCTCGATGAATGGCATCGTCGTCGCCAACTCGGTCCGCACGGGAGGCGTGCGCTTTGACGAGGCGATTGTCGCCTACATCCGCAGAAAGTATAACCTGGCGATTGGCGAGCCGACGGCTGAAGAGATCAAGATTCGGATCGGCGCGGCGATGCCGCTGGAAGAACAACTGACGATAGAGGTCCAGGGCCGTGATCAAGTCACGGGCTTGCCGAAAACGATCACCGTCAGCTCCGACGAAGTGACCGAGGCGATCAGCGAGTCCTTGGCCGCCGTGGTGGGCGTGGTCAAATCTGTGTTGGAAAAGACGCCGCCGGAGCTGGCCTCAGATATTATTGACCGTGGGATGGTGCTGGTGGGCGGCGGAGCGCTCTTGCGCAAGATTGATCAACTGTTGACGAAAGAGACCGGCGTGGCAGTGTATATAGCGGATGCGCCGATGGCGTGCGTGGCGCTCGGCGCCGGCAAGGCGCTGGCGAATTATTACATTATGCGGCGGAGTATTCCGGGGTTGTAAAGACCCAATCTCAAATTTCAAAAGAGGGGCGCTCCATGAATGGAAGCGCCCCTTTGACATTTAGGCTCCGATATTCGGGATTTAGAGGTAGTACGTCATCCTCTGCAAGTGCGTCACCGGATCGGTGTGCTGCACGAGCGCGCCGTCTGGCACTTTGAGGGTGATGGGGGCGTAATTCAGAATCGCCTTGACGCCGGCGGCCACACACGCCTCGGCCACCTTTTGCGCAGCCTTGGCCGGCACGGTGAGCATCACCGCGCGAATGCCGCGTTCTTGTGCCACCTCGGCCAGCCGGTCAATGCTCATAATCTCCAGATCGCCGATTGTCTGGCCGATCTTGGCGGGGTCGTTATCGAACAAGGCGACGATGCGAAAGCCCCGATCCACAAAACCGCCATAGTGCGCCAGCGCTCGCCCCAGGTCCCCCACGCCAATCAAAGCGATCGGCCATTCGCGGTCCACCTTGAGGATACGCAACAGTTGCTCGCGCAGGTAGCCGACGTTGTAACCCGTCCCCTGTTTGCCAAATTCGCCAAAGAACGACAAGTCCTTGCGAATCTGCGCCGCGCTGATGCCCAGCCGCTTGCCCAGATCGTGCGACGAGGTCACCTGGGTTCCCTCAGCGGCCAGGAATGAAAGTGCGCGGAGATAAATAGGCAGACGTCCGACGACAATGTCCGGTATGGGCTTGGCCATGGCAATCCTCCTGTGTGGTTGGCTGCATCGGCTTGCGCCGGGAAAAATGTTACCATAGTTCGGCGGGGTTGGCAAACGAACTTGCTTGCTGGGGAGGCTCGTGTTATAATCGCCGCCTGTATTCCAGACAAGGAGTGTTCCGTTGGCAACTTATATGAATCTGGCTCAAATCGTGATCGCCGTAGCGCTGACCGTGGTCATCATGCTCCAGACCAAAGGGGCTGCATTGGGCGGTGTCTTTGGCCGCAGCGACAGCGCCGTGTACAAGACCCGACGCGGTATGGAAAAGACCATCTTTAACGTGACGATTGGCTTGTCGGTCGTGTTCTTTGTCATGGCGATCCTCAATGTGATGGTTCTCCCTGGCAAGTAGAATATCGTTCGGGCAGTGTCTTGGGTCGCCACTTGACACTGGCGAGACCCAGCCGATGCGACGTGAGCCACTGGCGAACCGAGTGGCTCTTTCGTTTACGGCCGGGGCCTGAAGGCAAAGCAAAGCGGCACAGGAGAGTGTTCCTGGTGCCGCTTGTGTGTCTATGGATTCTGATGGAGCCGACAGTCGGCATTCAGTCAATCTTTACAGGCCAAGTTCGAAATGGAGAGGGTATCGTCGTGAGATCTAAACCCTGTGCCTTTTCTTTGTGTTGTTGGCCCGCGACGCTGAACATAGCGCCGTTGCGCCATCGAACACGCAAGGTGACGGCGGCTACTTGCGCGAACAGGTTGGCCGGGTGAACGGCGTAGGTCCTATAGTCCGGGGCGTCAATGATCAAGGTGACCTCGTCCGGCCGAGGGCCTGGTTCTACTTGAAAGCCCCATGCCATGAATAGTTTGATCGCATCCTCGAACGGCAAAGATTTGAACAAGGTTGATTCGATTGCTGACATCTCGTTTCTCCCCCTCCATCTTGGAATCATTCTCTAACAAGATGTCTCTATCATAAACTAAAATGCTGAGTGTGCCGTTAGCGTTGTGTGGCAACACCGTGACCATTGCGTTGATGCGCCTGTGGTCCCCGTCAAAGTAGCACTCTTTGTCAGGTTGTTGACATGACGGCGGCTTTTTGATAGAATAAGCACACTGAATCACTCACCAACCCTTTCGCCGGATCACATCTCTGATCAATTTCATCGGAGATCAATGGCAGGCAACAGGAGCGCACGTCAACTCAAATCCTCCTTGAAAACAAAATCTTTTCGCAAGTCAGGCGCTATGCCATCATGGCATAGCGCCTTTAATGTTTGCTTGCCATGCTCTAGCAGCCTATCGGAGAGGCGTAGTTTAGCCCCTTGTGGGCGTTGTGGTGACGGGCACAAGGACCTACGCTTCGCGTACGGGGTTCTCCGACAGGCTGCTAGCGCGAGAGAGAACCAGATTGCCAACTCTTGTGCGTGATCAGTCTTATCAGCCGGTAATTCTCAATCCGTAGAAGAAAGGAGTACCGTGTCCACTTGTATCTTGCGCATCAACATGACCGATCTGACCTATCGTGTGGAGGATGTCCCAGAAGCCTACAAGCGTCTGGGCGGGCGCGGCGTCACGTCATCTATTGTCGCCGACGAGGTCCCGCCATTGTGCCATCCACTCGGCCCCAATAACAAGCTCGTCTTTTCGCCTGGCATGGTAACGGGCACCGCCGCGCCAACGTCGGCTCGCCTCTCTGTGGGCGCCAAGTCCCCACTCACTGGCGGCATCAAGGAATCCAACGCCGGTTCTTCGTGGGCCCGCGACTTGGCGGTGATGCAGGTCAAGGCTATCGTGGTGGAAGGCCAGCCCAAGGAAAAGGCCAAGTTCTGGGGCGTCAATCTCACTTGGGACGCTGCGGCCGGCAAGCCCAAAGTCGAGTTCTTTGACGCGACCGAATATGCTGGCAAAGCTCTGCCGGAGGTGTTCCCTAAGGTGTACGAGCGATTCGGGGACAAGATTGCCATCGCCGGATGCGGCATGGCTGGCGAGCACGGCTATGCCAACTCGGGCATCGTGTTCAACGACGAGTCCAAGCGCGCCACTCGCTACGCTGGGCGCGGCGGCATGGGCGCAGTGATGGGCAGCAAGAGGCTAAAGTTCATCGTCATCAACGACGATGGCGCTCCCGGCGTGCCGATTGTGGACAAGGCGCTGTTCGATCAGGGACGCAAGAAGATGACCGACGCTTTGATGACCCACGACATCACCAAGCCCAAGGGCGCGCTGAATAGCTATGGCACAGCCGTCCTCATCAATATCCTGAACGAGGCTGGCGGCCTGCCCACCCGCAATTTCTCCAGTGGTCGCTTTGAGGGGGCGGCTGCTATCGCGGGCGAGTCCATCTTTGATGGCAACAAGCAGCGTTTGGGCAAGGAACTGTATAACCATGCCTGTAGCCCCGGCTGCATCATCCAGTGCTCCAACACATGGTACAAGCCCGATGGCACAGAGCATACCTCCTGCGTGGAGTACGAGTCAGCCTGGGCTTTGGGCGCCGACTGCGGCATTGACAACCTGGACGACGTGGCCGAACTGATTCGCTTGTGCAATGCCTATGGCCTGGACACCATCGAGACCGGCACCACCATCGGCGTGGCGATGGAAGCCGGTGTGATCAAGTTTGGCGATGGCAAGGGCGCGATCAACTTGGTCCACGAGATGGGCAAGGGAACGCCGATGGGCCGCATCCTGGGCAGCGGCACCGAGGTGACCGGCAAGGCTTTTGGCGTGACCCATGTGCCTACGGTCAAGGGCCAGAGCATGCCGGCTTATGAGCCTCGCGCCGTCAAGGGCATCGGCATCACCTATGCCACCAGCACGATGGGCGCAGACCACACCGCCGGCTACACCATCGCGCCCGAAATTCTGGGCGTCATGGGCAAGCAAGACCCGCTCAGCCCTGAAGGCAAGGCGGCCTTGAGCCGCGCCTTCCAGGCGACCACGGCTTTCATTGACTCTAGCGGCCACTGTTTGTTCATCGCCTTCGCCATCCTGGACATTGCCAGCGGCTATGAAGGCATGATCGAAGAAGCCAACGGCGTCTTGGGCACCAACTGGAGCGCGGCTGACATTCTCGCGCTGGGCGGATCCATCTTGAAGAAAGAGCGGGCGTTCAACGAAGCGGCCGGTATCGGCAAGGCCGCCGACCGCTTGCCCGAGTTCATGAAGTTCGAGCCGCTGCCTCCGCATAACCAGGTCTTTGACGTTTCGGACAGCGCATTGGATTCGGTCTTCGCCGAGTTGTAGCAGATCGCAGCAGAATACGGACAGGGCAACCACTGCCCTGTCCGTTTGCTTCTGAGGCAAGATGCCCAAAATCATAACCGACGATCAGGGCCGGCTGGCTCTGCCTGACGACTTTGTCCAACGCCGGCGACTGGCGGCCAACCTCGAATACTGGCTGGACGAGCGCGAAGGCGAGCTCATTCTCCGCCCGCGCCTCCCCGACGCGCGCAAGTTGTACATCGAGCCGACGACCGGCTGCAATCTCCACTGCCGCACCTGTATCCGCAACGTCTGGGGCGACCCTGAAGCCGAGATGTCTATGGATACATTCCGGCGTGTGGTAGACAGCCTGGAGAGCCTGCCCAACTTGACCCGTGTCATTTTCACTGGCTTTGGCGAACCTCTGTCACATCCCAATATCCTGGAAATGATCGAGGCGGTGCGCCAGCACGACCTGGCTGTCAGTGTTGGCTCCAATGGTTTGCTGCTCAAGCCGGAAATGGCCCGCGAGTTGGTCAGGCTGGGCGTGGATCGCCTGGTCGTGTCCGTGGACGGGGTGAGGCCCGAGACCTATGCCGATGTTCGCGGCGCGATGCTCTCCGATGTCCTGAGCAACATCCGTGGCCTGAATGAAGCGAAACGCGAACTCGGTTCGCTGTTCCCGGCGTTGGGGATCGAGTTTGTCGTTTTGAAAAGCAATGTCGCAGAATTGGCCGATCTGACAGGGCTGGCTTCGCGCTTGAACGCGGCTCGCGTTCTCGTCAGCAATGTCCTTCCCTACACGGAAGACATGCGCCAAGAAATCCTCTACGGTTACGAGCCGCGCCCGCCTTTCAAAGCGGGTGGCTGGCCGGTCAAGGCCGACGCCTGGGTGATGTGGGGCACATTGGACTTGCCGCGCATGCACTGGGGCGCGGAGCGGCGCTGCCGCTTTGTGCAGGACAAGTCCATGGTCGTCGGTTGGGATGGCGGCGTGGCGCCCTGCTATGCCCTGTCGCACAACTATAGCTACTTTGCCATAGATGGCCGGAAAAAGCAGGTGAGCCGCTACTTGCTGGGGAACGTGAACCAGCAATCCCTGTCGGAACTCTGGATGGCGGAAGACTATGTGCGCTTTCGCGGTGAGGTGCGTGGATTTCATTTTCCCTCTTGCCCCAACTGCGACTTGCGCGAAAGCTGCGACCTGCGCGAGCGCAACGAAGGCTGCTGGGGCTGGAATCCCTCGTGCGCTGATTGCTTGTGGGCGCAAGACATCGTCCGCTGCCCGTAGGGAGAGGCGACCGTGCGTGTCCAAGTCAAAGTCTTTGCGACCCTGCGCCGCTATGTTGACCGTGCGGTCTCGGGCATTCCGTTCGAAGTTGATCTGCCGGATGGGGCGACTGTGGCAGACCTGATCGAGCAGTTGAATCTGCCGCCCGAAGAGGTCAAGCTGGCTTTTGTCAATGCCCGCGCCCGCGAAAAAGATTGGCATTTGGCGGCGGGCGACCAAGTGGGCATTTTCCCGCCGATTGGAGGAGGATGACGTGCCGGACATTACCGTGGACACGTGGCTGTATGGCGAGTTGGCGCGTTACGGAGGCGAGGCGGACAAGGGCAGCTTTGCCAATCCACAAGCGCATCTGCCCGAGGGAAGCACCGTGGCGGATTTATTGGCTCATCTGAACATGCCAACCGAGGCGCGTGGGGTTACTTTTATCAACGGTCAACTGAGCGCCATGCCCGGCTTGCAGCCGGACTTGGGGCACGCCCTGCGCGATGGCGACCGTGTGGCTTTTTTTCATCTCCAGGCCATGTGGCCTTTCCAGTACCGGCTTGGCGCGGCGGCGATTCCTGAGATGGCCGACGCGATGCAATCTAGCAGAGATCATGGTCTGCATCACGCGTACAAGACCTAGCGCGCATCACGCCCCGCTTCCGTTCCCGATCCAATGTTTTGCCCCGTGTGGTGTTCTGTGGTATCATACCGCCGCCGACGGTCACTGCACCCTCGCGCCGGTCTATTTGCCAGACAGCGGTGAGGGGCACAATCCTCTGCGTCGGGCCGGATACCTCTGTTGCGTCCCATGAATACGAAAATTCCCGCTATGGGCCATATTAGTTGGCAAATCATTTTGATCGTCGCTGGAATTGCACTGCTGGCGACGCTATTGATTTACGTGGCGATGGGCTTTACGGCCGAACTCGTGCCGGCGCGCGGCGGCACTTACATCGAAGGAATGGTCGGCCAGCCGCGCGCCCTCAATCCATTGCTGTGCCAGTTCAACGATGTGGATCGCGACCTGTGTAGCCTGCTGTTCAACGGATTGATGCGCCTCGACAGCAATGGTTTGCCGCAGCCGGATTTGGCGGCGCGCCCGCCGCGAATCTCACCCGATGGATTGACCTACACGGTTACGCTGCGCAGCGATGTGCGCTGGCACGACGGCCAGCCGTTTACGGCGGACGATGTGCTGTTTACCATCAACCTGATCAAGGACCCGAATTTTCCCGGCCTGGAAGACCTGTCCCAGTTGTGGCGCACCGTCGAGATCAGCCGCGTCAACGCATACGAGCTCTCGTTCACGCTGAAAGAGCCTTTTGCGCCGTTTCCCGATTACCTGACCTTGGGCATTGCGCCGGCGCACATTCTCCGGAATATGCCGGTGGCCGATTTGATGACGGCGGATTTCAATCTCCATCCCATCGGCACAGGGCCTTTCAAAGTGGAAGAGGCAGGGATTTCGGGCGGGCAGGTAGACCACGTATTGCTGGCGGCGAACCCGCTCTACTTTGGCAGTCAGCCCTACCTGGACCGGATCGAATTCAAATTCTTTGCGGATGACTCGGCCGTGTTCAATGCTTACCGCGCCGGGCAGGTGCATGGCATCGCGCGAGTGTCCAACGCGGACTTGGCTCGTTTGCGGCAGTATCCGCGCCTCAAGGTCTTTTCTGCGCCGGTAGCGGGTTATTCCATGATCTTTTTGAACATGTCCAACGCCACTGTGCCATTCTTTCAGGACCAGCCCGTCCGGCAGGCGTTGTCCTATGCGCTGGATCGCCAACAGATCGTCAACCGAGCGATGAGCGGAAATGGAATTGTCGTCCGGGGGCCGATCTTGCCGGGCACGTGGGCGTTCGATTCCACGCTGCCGGACGTCCGGCCTGACGTGGACAAGGCGCAAGCATTATTGGCTGAGGCCGGTTGGACTTTTGCTCTGGGCACAAACAGAGCCGCTGTGCCTCCCCCCGTGCGCGCTAAAGGGGGCAAGCCGCTCGCCTTCACGCTGCTGACCAGCAGTGACGCGACACACGTGGCAATGGCACAAGTGGCGGCTGACCAGTGGGCATTCATTGGCGTGTCGGTCACGGTCAAATCGGTGGCCATGTTGAGAACGAATTATCTAGAGCCGCGCTCCTACGAGGCGGCGTTGATTGATCTATTGGCGGCCGGTGACCCTGACCCGTATCCGTTCTGGCACGAGACTCAGGCTTCCGGCGGGCAAAACTTTGGCGGCTATAAAGACCGCGACATGAGCGAGATTTTGGAGCAGGCGCGGCGCACGAACGATCGAAACGTGCGGCAGCAGCTCTACCAACGCTTTCAACAAATGTTCATGAAAGACGTGCTGGCTATTCTGCTAACCCAGCCGATCTACACCTTTGCCGTGGATGAGCGCGTGTACGACGTGCAGGTCGGCCCGCTGGAATATCCGTCGGATCGGTTCCGCACGGTGGCGGATTGGTACATTGTCACGCGGCGTGTGATCACGAGTGAGCGCGAACCTTGACAATCAAGGCGTTTGCGGTAAAATACGCGCCGTATCAGCCGAAGTGGCGGAATTGGCAGACGCGCTGCGTTCAGGGCGCAGTGAGGGATTCCTCATCGGGGTTCAAGTCCCCGCTTCGGCACACACACAAGTCCCAGCGAGCCTGGGGCTTTTTCGTTACTTGACTTGTCGGGCGAAGCAGAGTACTATTGCCTCCAATGAACCGGCGAGGTTGACGACGTGACAGGCGAGCCGTCTTTGGGTGGACATACAGTCTGGTGGCAGCGATTGGCGACAGTGTTGATTGTGCTGGTGCTGGTGCCAGTGGCGATTGCCTTCAACGCGCGGTTGGCGACGATCAGCCAGTTGCGCCAGGACGAGGCGCGTTTGAGCCAAGAAGTGGCCGCCGAGCAAGCCCGCCAGTCCGACCTCAAGTCGCTGCAGAGCTATGTGGCCAGCGATGCCTACGTGGAACACTGGGCGCGTGTCGAGGCCAGGATGGCTAAACCCGGCGAGGTGGCCGTGATCCCCGTAGCGCCTGCCGGTGCGCAGCTCAACGCCGCGTCTTCTGTTCCTGCGAGTGCTCCCCCAACGATTGTGGATGAGTGGTGGGCAGTGTTCTTTGACGACGATGTCAAGACAACCGTTCTGCCTCGTGAATAAAACAAATGACCGACAAGCGCCGGTCATTTTGTACGTGACCTCTGTTTTTCCGCATCGCTCGACGTGGATTGCCAAGCCCATATCCCAAATAAACCACCATTTCCTCATCTTCTTCTCATAGCGCGCTCGGTATACCAGCACGGCCATAAACTGTTCATCTATGGGAGTGCCCGGAAAATGATCAAGAACCTGATTCGTGCGCTAGCCCTTTCGTCGGTGCTATGGCTTTTGGCCGCATGTGGCATGTCACAACTTGCGCCCACTCCAAGCTTGCCCCCGTCCCCCGTCTTAAGCACAATGGTCAGTGAGTCTGTGACTGTATCCTCCCTTGCGCAACCCATCAAGTTTGACCGGATTTCGCTCGAGCAGGGCCTCAGCCAAAGCACGATCAACTGTATCCTCCAGGATCGCTATGGGTTCATGTGGTTCGGCACGCAGGACGGCCTGAATCGCTATGACGGCTACAACTTTACCGTCTATCGCCACGTGGCTGACGACCCGAACAGCTTGAGCGCGAACTATGTCTGGTCGCTTTACGAAGACAAGGATGGCGCGCTGTGGATTGCAACGGATGGAGGCGGGCTGGATAGGTTCGAGCGAGACACAGGCAAGTTTGCCCATTACCAAGCCGGCTCAACTCCAGACACGTTGACTACCAATTTCATTCGAGTGGTGTATCAGGATCACGACGGGATGCTGTGGGTCGGAACCTACGGGGGACTGCACAAGTTTGATCGCTCAACCGAACGCTTTGCGCGCTACCTGCACAATCCGCGTGACCCGGACAGTAAAAACAATACGAGCATTGTCGTGACGATGGTTCTCATTCGCATGGACATCGTCGCATCCCTTGTCGTCATCGCACGGGTTTCCAGGCAGGACACTCTTCATTCGTTGGTGTGTTGGTCAACCGGATTGGATTGCTCCCCTCCGAATTCATTACATAGATTTCTTCATTCCCATCGCGATCGGACGTAAAGGCAATCCGCGTTCCATCAGGTGACCAAGCCGCATCTGTATCGTTGAATTCGTCATGGGTCACTCGTTGAACATGACTGCCATCGGGATTCATGCGATAGATCTGGAATTTGCCATCACGATTTGATTGGAACGCAATTTTCTGACCATCCGGTGACCAGGCCGGCCACCAATCTTCGAATTGGTTATCCATCAATCGCCGCAAGTTTGTGCCGTCGGCGTTAATCACAGCAATGTCCGCGGTATGATTGGTCCCGGAATAGGAAAAGAAAACTATTTGTTTCCCGTCCGGAGACCAATTCGGCGCCCCATCCACCACCGGACTCGATGTCAACTGCCGTAAATCACTGACTTGCATGGGCGACCCATCGGAAACTCGCATCACCCAGATATCCCCATTACGCGCAAAAGCAATGCGTGTGCCATCGGGCGACCATGCAGGAGAGGCGTCCTGCGCGCCGCTCGTCAACCGCTGCGGGTTGCTTCCATCGGCATTCACAGCATAAATTGACCAGATCGACTCGCTCTCATGAACATGGAAAATGATATGTTTCCCATCCGGAGACCAATCGGGATACCATCCGGGAAATTTCACAAGCGTGACCCGATTGCTTCCATCCACATTCATCACGTTGACCGTAGCATCAACGGCGGCATTCGCACCGTGAATGGCTGTGAAAGCAAGTATCCCGCCGCCACTGCCAGAAAGTGTGGGCAGCGGGGTGAGTGCGGCCGTTGGCAACGGCATCGGCGTGCTAGTTGGCGAGACCCATTCATCGAACATCAAAGTCAGATCACACTGGCAATGCTTGTCGGCCAATTGCTTGAACGACGCAGCCGCGCCGATGCCCCACTTGTGAGACTGGTAATAATCGCGCAAGAACTGGTCGAACGTGGCCTGCCCCATCTTGAGCGCCAGCGCTTCGATGAACAGCGGCCCTCGCCCATAGACAATCGCGCCGTACTCTTTGCCCTGGTAGCTGCCGGCGGGCAGCCCGATCGGAATCGGCTCTCGATTGACGCGATCCCAGCGGCTCAGCCACGAACCGCGATAGCCCTCCATCCCCTGCCGGCCGTACAGGTCGAGGAAATACAGGCCCGTCACATACTGCGTCACCGCTTCGTCCAGCCAGGGCTCGTTGATCTGATCGTTCCCGACGGCGTTGTAGAACCACTGGTGTCCCACCTCGTGCGCCACCGTGGATTCGAGCATGACGGGCGCGGGGAGGCCGCTGACCGTCGCTTTGGGATCGTAGACAGCAAAGTTGATGCCCGTGATGCCGGGATATTCGATGCCCGTCGCGCCCTGCATCGGCGTGCTGACCACGTCGAACTCGGTGTAGGGATACGCGCCCAAGCGCGCGCTAAAACTCTTGATCGCGTTGACGGCCGTGCGGAGCGCCGCCTGCGATCCTTCGGTTCGATCCTTGAAGGCATAGCTGTTGACCCTGGTCTCGCCAATCGTCTCGCTGATGACGGCAAAGCGATCGCTGGCCGCCATGTAGAAATCGCGCGCGGGGCCGGCCGCAAACGTCACGACCTGGCGATTATCTTTTGGGGCGCGCTCCACTTGAATCCCGGACGCGATCAGAGTCAATGCGGCGGGCGCCGTCACGCGCGCCACGTAAAAGCTGGCGTCCTGAAAAGTCGAGTCTGCGTTGGGCGGCACCTTGCCCGCGTGCCAGCCTTTTTCGTCATAGACCGGAATGGCCGGATAGAATCCATCCAACACCAAAATGTTGTTGAGGTAGCCAAACACGCCATAGTTGCCGCCGACCTCGGTGGGCACTTGCACTTTGAAATCCATTTGGATGACGACACGCTGGCCGGGTTGCAGCGGCGTAGTCAGCGGCACGCGGACGGTGCTGTTCTCGGATTCATAGATGGGCTTGACCGCTTGCCCATCCAC
The DNA here is from genome assembly GCA_041300525.1 of Anaerolineae bacterium. Lineage (GTDB taxonomy): Bacteria > Chloroflexota > Anaerolineae > Fen-1058 > Fen-1058 > JBGLNJ01. The sequence continues at coordinate 1,034,930 of JBGLNJ010000001.1, forward strand.
CTGGACCGCCGACACACTGGATTTGCCGCCCGCCATGTTGGGGAACAATTGAAAGTAGATGGCTTCAAGTGGTTGGCTTTCCTGATTGGTATAACGCACGCGCTCTTGTCCTTGCAGGGATGCGAAATCATCGGCGATCTGCACGTCCAGGTGATACACACTCGCGCCCGGCAGTTGGTCGAGCGTCTTTTGCTCGTCCTTGATCAACCCGGCGCGAAAGATCGCGCGGTCGTCCCAATTGTCCGCCGCAGGTTGCAAAGCAGCGGGCGGCGATGTTGGAGATGGCGGTGCGACGGTGGCAGCCGGGACAGAGGCCGCCACTGCAACCGTCGAAGGTGGCGCAGTCTGCGGCGCGTTCTGGCCGCAGGCCGCAGTCGCTACAAGCACAAAGACCACAAGAAGCATACAGGCTCGATTCGTTTTCATCTTATTTTTTCCTTTTATCCTGGCGTCAACTACGCCATGTTTGCGAAATGCCCACGCCATAGGCGGAAACTGCCCTCCCATGGTCACGCACGCAGCACTTGTCACCATATCCTTCAGACGGATTGGCTCACAGGAAACGCCAGAGTGAGTTGATGGGCTGTCGCGGCTTGAAGCGACCGTACCACGCGCACAGCGGGAACAAGATGGCGAGGCCGAGCGCCCAGTACGGATACATCGCCGGGATGCTGGCGCCGCTGGGAGTAAAGATATAGCCCAGCACGGCATAGAGAAACAGGTGAACCACGTAAAAGAACAAGGGCGAACGTCCAAACACCACCAGCCATTGGAGTAAGAGCTGCGCCTTGTCGGCAGCCCGGGCCAACACACTCAACAGGATCAAATTGACGCCCATTGTCATCAGGGTGAACGCCATGCTCGGTGGATATTTTACTACATTGAGAAAATCAATCCAGGTATCGCCCGGCCTGGGCCGAATATTGCCAAAACCGTCGAGGAAGCGAATCGCAACAAACACGAGCAGGAACACTCCGCCGATAATCCACGCGCGCTTGAACGCTTGCCGGGCATCCGCGACGATCCAGTTGCCAAAGAGGAGACCCAGGACGACCAGTTCCAGCCACGGGAGAAGCGGATAGTTGACCCACAGAGAAATATCCGGGATGCCGCCCGGTCTCAGCATGAGCGCGTTGATAAGGTTAAGCAAATTGAATCGCATCGGCCCCCACGCGCTCGGATGGGGTGAGAGCAACTCGGCGCCGACGAAAAATGTGACGGTCAACGCCAACAGGTAAACCGGTTTGAGCCGCAAAAAGAAACTCGCCATGATCATCGTGCCGCCGAGCGCGAACAAGACGCCAATGTAAAGCGAGAGTCCAGCCCAGCCGCCGGGCGCAAGCTCCCACGCGCGGTCAACGATGAACAGTTTGATCCCGATCAGAATTCCGCCGCGCGTCCAAAAATGGCGCATAATCGCCTGTTCGCTCCAGCCTTGTTTGCGCCGTGCGGCGGCAAAGAGAAACATGCCGACGCCCATCAGAAAGAAAAAGCCGGGCGCGCTCAAGTGCGTGACGAGCCGCGTCACAAAGGCCAGCGGGTTGTCATAGACCGGGAACGCGCCGCCCCACATTTCGGCCTGCGGATGTTTGTGCGCGATAAAGTGATTGGCGTGATCCAGCGCCATCAGCAGCATGATCAAGCCGCGCAGCGCGTCAACGGAGAGGAGGCGCACCGACGGCGTCTGATCACTCGTTCGTTCCGGCGATAGGACGCTTTCCTGCTGTGACATGATGCATCGCTCCTGTTCAGCGTGTTTGATCCATCAGGGCCAGACCGATGAGAGATTGCCAGACCCACGTGTGCTATGGCCTAGTCCAAGTTCGCTACACACGGGGCGGAAATCTTTGCAAGGTTCAGCAAGAGTTCGCACAAACTCTATTGGCTCTCGAGCGCGATATGAAAAGTATGCGCGCGATCATACTGCCGGCCCATCGTCACGCTAATGTCGCCCGTGCTCATTCCATACACAATGGACCATTGCGTGCCGATTTGAGACACGTCTCTCAAAAGGCTCATGGCATCCTGAGCATTGATCTTGCCCTCAGCAGTGGACAGCTTTCGGTCCAGCTTGTCGTACCGACTGCATTGCCCCCTGGCGCTTGCGCTGACAGAACTGCGCAAAAAGTTGGTGGCCAGGTGCCAGGGGCTGTCATTGGGAATGAGGCGCAGCTCGCCTTGGTAGAACTCGACCAGCACCGCGCGCCCCGACCGATCCGCGATGAGATAGTGCAGCGGTGGGCCGCCGCCCCAATCAATGTTGTAGCGTTGCAGAATGGCGAGGGCCTCGTCCACAGTACTGGCCTGATCCAACATCTTGCGGATCACCTTCAACGAATCAATTGTCGCTTTTTTGGGATCGGGCTGCATATCCCCGGATGGCACCGCCGCCATGCCAACGACCAGACCGCGCTCATTCATGCCGTCGAACGGCAGAGCAGGCGCTTGGAGCAAGGCGCGGCGCTGATCAAGCGGCAACTCGGTCAACGTGCGAACTTTATCGCCCACTCCCAGGTAGGCCATGTCCACCATCGAGACAGACGCATATCCCTGCCTCGGATGGGTAAACAAAAGCAACGCGGGACTGAAATCCCAGTCAAAGTTGCGTCCATAGACCTTGGAGGCATCACCCATCGCGGCGAAAAGCGAACAAGCCCACGCGGTGGGGAGATTTGCGTTTGCCAACTCGCGGCTAACCTCAGGAAAGGCCCAGCTTGTCTCGCTCGAACCGTAATACTGCATCGTGTAGAGCGGATAGTCGTCCACTTTTTGCAGGCTGTTGAGTGTTGCAGCTTGTTGCTCCGAGAGACCGGCTTCTGCCGTTGGCGAGGCAGCCGGCACGGTGGCTGGCACAGTGGCCGGCACAGCCGGCACGGTGGCTGGCACAGTGGCCAGCACAGCCGGCGCCGTCGGCCCGCAGGCTGTGAGGAGCAGGCTGGCAATGATCGCCAGTCCCGCAAGTATGACAGATCGTTTGCGGTCCCACCCAAAGACGGGGATTATGCCATTGAACATCTATCGCTCCTTGAATGTCGCAAGTCTCGGTAACTACTCAGGCTGGCGGTTAGAAACCGCGCCTACGTCAGCCAAGTCGCCCTGCGGCGACTAACATCCAGCCTGCCTTCGCAGGCTTTGCTGCTGTTGCCGCGACTTGAGTCGCCAGGCTGAGTAGTTACAAGTCTCACGACATCGCTCTCAGTTTGCAGTTTCGACGCGCGTGTCAGGCCGCTATATTCAGTGACGAATCTCTGCCAGGAACTCGAGCACCGCCTTGCTCATCCCTTCCGGGTCAAGCAACCAGCCATAGGGGTGAACCGCACCCGGCACTTGGACGATCTTGATGCGGCGCGCCAACTTGCTCAGGCCCGTCATCGCCCGGACGATTCGCTCATCGCCCATCTCTTCCTCTGATGGCAGCATCAACACAGGACACTTGACTCGCCTGTAGTACTCTTCAAACCGATAGTCAAAGTAATGTTCAAGATACTTTTCCATCGCCCAATTCTGCCAACTGTGCGTGTATCTCCCTTCACCCAGCTTGCAAGCATCATACTCTTGCATGGCCTCAAAATACGGGTTCCACCATCCGTATTTGGCAAACTTTTGCCGGCTCGCGGCAACCAACGCCTCCGCCGTCGCAAACACTGGATCGGGTGAATTCCGCACCTCGGCCAATTGGCGCGCTACGTTTTCTTTGAACTCGGCCTCCGATCCGTCCCAAATGCCATAAGGGCCGTATTCGCTATACAGTGCCCCCGCGCACACCAGCGACCTTACCCTCTCGGGATAATTTGCCGCCAGACCAAGCCCCACCTCTGCCCCCAACGAACTTCCGACGATGTACGCTTGATCGAGTTTCAAATGCGCCATGATCCCGACCACATCACCGGCCATATCATCAATGTGATAACCCGTCGGCGGCTTGTCCGACCTTCCATGCCCTCTCAAGTCAACCAGGACCAGGCGATAATCTTTTTGGAAATAGGGCACAACCCCCTGCCACATCACCAAGTTCCCGCCGCCAGAGTGGAGAAAGATCACAGGCTCTCCATCCCGCTCGTATTCGCGGATGTGTAGCTCGATACCGCCGACATTGATTAAGAGATTCTGCATTTTGATATCCTGTAAGGTTCTGCTTTTGAATCTGGTCGAGTACGTTCCTCGCAGCCTGCCGCACGGGATAGTTCATTGGCTAGCCGATGTATGACACGACCTAACTTCCCGGATAGCTTCCAACAAACGCTCTGGTGGATCGGTCTTGCTGACAAACGCATCGGCTCCGGCCTCCAGAGCGGCCTGCCGCACCTCGGGTCGGGCGCTGAGCGCAACCACGATCAGATTGGGATAAACTTGCCGCAGGGTAGATAGGAGACTGGCTTCCACCAGACCGCACAAGTTCCAGTCCAGCAGCACCAGGTCAGGATGAACCGCCTTGATCTGGGGCAGCACATCTTTGGCCTCGGCCGCCTCACCCACGACGGTCAAGCCAGGTTGCTGCTCCAGTAACGCTCGCAGGGCAAAGCGCACCTTGGCTTGGTTATCGGCCAGCAGGAGGCGCATCCCGCAACTCCTTCCAGCAAAGATAAGACCAGCATAAAACACAAACTCCCCACACGCATCCAGCAAGTGGGGAGTTTGTGGTCTAAGCCAGGTGGCTGATTTTTCTCAGCCACACAGACCCGACAGATTTCCGCGCAAGCGACCTGTCAGGTTATCATACAACCAACTTGCGTTGAATCGCCAGAGCGATGGCCTCTGCGCGGTTCGAGACGCCCAGCTTGGACAGGATATTGCTCATGTGCACCTTGACCGTCGCCCGGCTGATGCTCAGGCGCTCAGCGATCTCGGGATTCGTCAAGCCCTTGACCAGCAACGCCAAGACGTCGCGCTCACGACTGGTCAAATCCAGGCCGGGCACAGATTCGGGGACAGCCGGCTGAATCAGCGATTCGATGGCCTCGGCGGCCAGGGTCGAACGTCCGGCGCACGCAGCCCGAATGGCTGCGGCCAAGTCGCTGCCGGAAACATTTTTCAACAGGTAACTGATCGCGCCCGCCTGCAGCGCATTCTGCACCAGTTCCTTTTCTCCAAAGCTCGTCAGCGCGATGACTTGTACGTGAGGCCATTGCTTGCGAATGAGGCGCGTTGCCGCTATCCCGTCCAGCTCGGGCATCACCAGATCCATCAGGATCACGTCCGGCTGGAATTGCTCGCACAGCCTCACCGCCTCTCGGCCATCCCGCGCCTCGCCGACGATCTGCAAATCTGTTTCATTTTTCAGATAGGTCATCAGCCCTCGACGAACCATGCCGTGGTCGTCAACGATCAGTACTCGAATGGATTTTGAATCAGTCATGCAATTCCTTCTTCCCATACCACTGTGATCTGCGTCCCGTGACCAACCCGACTCTCAATCACGAGGGTTGCGCCAATAGACTCGGCCCGCTCGCGCATGATGCCCAACCCCAGGCGCTCCGGCGGAACCTGGCTCGAATCGAAACCGCACCCATCATCGAGCACGCGCAGTTCAACGCCCCCCCTCTCATCCCCCCCGTCCCCTTCGGAGACAGTGGGGAGGCAGCGCAAGTTGATGGTCACATGCTGAGCGCGGGCATGTTTGGAAACATTATTCAAGGCTTCCTGGGCAATGCGGTACAGCGCGATGTGAACTTTCGGCGGCAACGCGCACCGGCCTTCCACCTTGACCGTGACGAGCGTGCCCTCCCGCCCCGTGAGCGCCTCCGCCAACTGACGGAGCAAGTTGCCCAGATCAGCTTCGATCAAGGCCACCGGGCGCAGTTCTAGCAACAAGGTGCGCATCTCGGCCAACGCGCCGCGCGTCAACTGGCGCAACTCGCGCAACAGTTGTCGCCCCTCGGCGTGATCGCGTTCCCAGGCGATGGGCAGCGCCTCGGCTACCAGGCTGGCCGAAAAGAGCGTCTGGGTGACGACATCGTGCAGGTCGCGCGCCAGGCGGCTGCGTTCGGCGGCGACGGCCTTGTCCATCTCGCTTTGCCGCAGCGATTCTTCGGCCCGCAAACGTTGGGCGATCTCGAGCTTCAATTCCGCCGTGCGTCGCTCGACTTGCGCTTGCAGTTCGAGGCTCTGCGCTTGTATGCTTTTGACGCGCAGCCGGTAACCTCCCACCGCGCCGCCGATCAGCGCCAACACGATGACGCCCCTGAACCACCACGTCTCCCAGAACGGCGGCACAACCGTGATCTGGATGGCAGCGCCTTGCTCGTTCCAGGCCCCGTGATTATTCGAAGCCTTGAGCCTGAGCGTGTACGTCCCGCCGGGCAGATTGGTGTAGCGTCCGAACCGTTTGGTCCCGCTCAGGTTCCAATCTCGATCAAAGCCATCGAGCTGGTAGGCGTACTGGTTCTTTTCAGGTTGAGCGAAACTGAGCGCGGCAAACTCGAATTCGAACGAGTTGTTCGGCCAGCGCAAGGTGATCGCCTGAATATTTTCCGCCGATTTATCTCTCACCACGGGCTGGCCGTCCTGAGTGAGAGAGGTCAGCGCCACCGGCGGGAGGTAGGGATTTCTTTGCCTGGCACGCTCCGGGTAAAACGCGTTGAACCCATGGACGCCGCCGAAAAACAATTCTCCATTCAGGCCCGCATAGAACGCGCCTGAATTGAACTCGTTGCTCTGCAGTCCATCGCTCACGTCATAGGTTTCAAAGGTCTGGGCGCGCGGGTCGAACCGCGCCAGGCCCTTGTTGGTGCTGAGCCAGAGATACCCTTGCTCATCCTCCAGGATGCCATAGACCATGTCATTCGGCAGGCCGTTTTTTTCCGTGAACTGCGTAAAGGTTTCGGTGGATGGATCAAATCGGTTGAGGCCGCCGGATGTGCCCACCCACAGCACGCCCGCTCGATCTTCCAGGATGGACTGGACGATGCTGTGGCTCAGACCGGTGGGGTCATTGGGTCGGGCCGCATAGCGGATGACTCGCTTTGCGCTTTTATCCAGTTTTACGAGGCCGGCGCCGCCCGTCCCAATCCAGAGCGATCCGGCTCGATCCTCATAGACGACTCGAACGTAATCGTTGCTCAAGCAAAAAGCACACCACTCAGTTTGGTAAGGGACAAGGCGTCCGGTTGCGCGGTCGAATTGTTGCAGCCCTCCGCTCGATGCGCCAAACAAGAGCGCGCCTGCATGATCTTCATAGATCGAGATAATCCGTTCTTGCGAGCGAGACGAGCCAGTCGGATTGATCTGATAATGAGTGAAACGTCCCGTGGCGCGGTCGAACTGGTCAACCTGCCCATCATCCATTCCAATCCAGAGCATACCCTGGCGGTCTTGTCTTATGACACGGACGACACTATTAGCCAAACTGTCCGGATGGGCGGGGTCATGCGCGTAATGCGTGAACTGTCCCGTCGAGCGGTCCAAGCGATCCAGCCCGCCAGTCGTCCCGATCCAGAGTATGCCCTCGTACGCGAGGACGCCCTCGCTATCTTGATAGATGGACCAGACCGTGTTATGGCTCAGGCTATTGGCCTCATTGGGTTTGGCCTGGTAATGAACAAAAGCATCCGCCGAGCGATCCGCCCTGGACAGCCCTCCCGCCGCCGTTCCAATCCAGAGCACGCCCCCGCGATCCTCATAAATGGACAAGACCGTATCATCGCCCAAGCTGTGCGTGTCGCCGAGATCGTTTTGATGATGGATGAATTGCTCGCCATCTCGGTCGAATAGACAAAGCCCGCCTCCGCTCGTCCCGATCCAAAGTCTGCCCGCTCTATCTTCATAGATCGCTCGAATGGAATTGTCACTCAGGCTGTGGGCCACATCTGGATCGTGCCGGTAATGCGTAAAGCGCCCGGTCGCGCGGTCGAATTGGTCGAGGCCGCCCCCATTCGTGCCGACCCACAGCATGCCCTGGCGGTCTTCATGGATGGCCCAGACAGCATCGTGCCCCAGGCTGTCTGGATTGTTAGGATCATGCCGATAATGGGCAAAGCGTCCTGTGGCGCGATCAAACCTGTCCAGGCCGCCGCCATCCGATCCAATCCACAGCACGCCCTGCCGATCCTCATAGATGGCCCCGGACATCCTGCCGACCGCCGTGCTCGGCGTTCGTGGCGAGCAGAACCTCTACCTGACCAAGGACGCGCAATGGCAGGCCAAGTACGTGCCGGCCTTCATCCGGCGATATCCCTTCGTGTTCGAGTCCAGCGAGGCAGCGCAAGAGTGTTGTCTTGCCGCAGCCGCTGGGCCCCAGCAGAACCATAAATTCGCCGTTTTTGATCTCAAGGCTCACATCGTTCGCGGCAACGGTCTTGCCGAACACTTTGCGAATGGATTGAAAGCGAATGCCTGCCATGGTTACCTCGGGTGCATACAGCGTGGTGTGCGTCCGTCGAAACGGAACACGCACTACGACTCAGCGCGATATATTTCCCCATAAATTCAGCAAATACTTGCGAATGAGAAATATGAAAATCAGCGCAGGCGCGATCATAAAGAATCCGCCCGCGTAGCGATAGTACAACGGCGAATCGTTCAGGCTACTCAGCACCTGCGCGGGGAGCGTGCGATTGCGCAAGGTCAGAATCGTAGCGGCGAAAACCTCGTTCCACGAAATGACGAAGGTAAAGATGGCCGCGGCCGCCAAACCGGGCAAGGCAAGCGGCAACACTACGCGCAAAAAGGCTTGCAGGCGATTGCAGCCCAGTGTTTGCGCCGCTTCTTCCAAATCGCGCGGCACGCCGACGAAAATGCCGGCCGTGACGATGATGACAAACGGCAGCGCCATCGCAATGTGAACGAGCGCAACGCCCCAGATGCTATCGTACAAATTCAATTGCAGAAATGCAACCGCCAGCGGAATCGAGAGAATGGCGGTGGGAAACATTTTGCTGATCAACAGTCCGAGCGAAATGCCTTCCTTGCCGCGAAAACGAAAGCGCGCCAGCGCGTAACCGCCGGGCGCGCCCAACGCCAGACTGCCCGCAATCGTCAAGAGCGCGACGATGACGCTGTTCTGAACTGAGTTCAACACGCCGCGCGAGTTGACAAAGAATTGCATCGTGTCAGTCGAAAAATCCGTCGGCAACAGCGGCTTGGGCCATCGAAACGTCGCTTGCCGCGTGCTAAACGCCGCGAGCGCGATCAAGTAGAGCGGCGCGAGCGTCCAGAGCGCGAGCAAAACCGCGGAACCGTAGAGCGCCACGCGATTGAGGATGTATCGTCGTGTAAGTGAAGATGGCATTGCTCACCCCATTTTCGATTGGAAACGATCCGCTGAGGTGAAATAGAAATCGAAAATCAATCATACCCTGCTTCTGCCGCGCCCGTCTGGAGGAAGCGCAGGTAGAACCACGTGGCAGTGACCGTGAAGATGAGCACCAGTACCGCATACGCCGCGGCGATGTTTGGATTGCGATTCGCCACATACCAATTGTACGATTCTCCCGCCAGCACCGGAATCACACGCCCTGCCAGAGCAAAGACCACAGCAAACGTTTGAAACGCAAAGATGGTGCGGATGATAAGCGCGTTTTGCAGACTGGGGCGCAAGAGCGGCAAGACGACAAACAAGGTGCGCTTGAGCGTCGTCGCGCCAAAGACGTCCGCCGCTTCAAAATAATCGCGGGGAATGACTTGCAAGCCCGCCAGCAAGATTGTCATCACAATGGCGGTGGCGCGCCACGATTCCGCGACGACGATGGTGCCAAACATCGCAGGCAAGTTTTGATACGACAGAAACAAAAAAGGCTTGTCGAGAATGCCCAGTTGATTCAAAATCGAGTTGAGGTAACCGCGCTCGGTAAAGATGGATAACCACGCAATCCCAGCCGCCAGATCCGAGATCCCCAGCGGAATCGCATAGATGTAGAGAAACACCGTGTGCCCTCTAAAGCGGGTATGAATCAACAACGCCATTATGAGCGCCAGGACCACTTGCAGCGGCACAATGAAAATGAGCAGGAGAAGTGTGAACTTGAGCGCGTCGCCAAAACTGGTGTCGTTCGCCATCTTTTGAAAGTTGGCAAGCGTGAACGAACCATCGGGGGTCTGGAACGCCAGCAGGAACGCTTGCGCGATAGGCACCACAATCAACAAGGTCACAAAGATCAACGTGGGTGCGAGCAGACTGTAGGGCAGAATCGTTTCGGCTTTGATGCGCATAACACTCTCGGATAGACCTGGAAGGTTCGCCGGGCGAAAACCTTCCAGGTCTGAACAACAACCTACTTGGCCTGGCAGGGAGTGCCGCCGCTGTGCGGATCGGGAGACCAGCACGGCGCTTTGAGTTCGGTCATCAACGCGTTGAGTTGATTGGCCTGATCATTCAGCACGGTTTTGATGTCTTCGCCTTTCAACACGATGCGCGTCAAGGTGTCTTGCATAATCTTGTTAAAGTCGCCGCCCTTGGCGCCCAGGCCAATCGGCAGGAGCGCGACTTTGGCGTCCGACGCTTTCGATTGCTTGACCACGCCGTCCGCTTCGAGGCGCACATAGTCGGGCAAGTCGGTGGGCAACGCAGACTCGACGATCGGGTAGAAACTGACTTCGCGCAACGTGATCGCTTGCGCGGCTGGACGCGTGAGGTACTCGATCAGCGCTTCAGCGCCCGCGCGATTCGGCGAGCCCTTGGGGATGCCCAAACCAGCCAGCACGCTCATATAGTAGCGGCCTTTGGGCCCCGCGGGCGCGGGCGCGGCGACAAAGTCATTCGGTTTGTTTTTGAATGCGTTGACCACGCGCGCGGTGTGATCAATCGTGATCCAGACCTCTTCGGAGAGCAACGGGTCTTGCATATTGTTATACGTCACGGATTGCGGATTAGTGTATTCCCAGATGGCTTTGAAATCGGTCCACATCTTGACCGCATCGTCACTGCGATAGGTTGTCACCAGGCCGCCCGTGTACGATGGATAGAGATAGCCCTGGGTCAAGCGGTGCATCAACCCGCTGGGGCCGGCAGGAAAGCCGATTTTCTTTTCCTTGGTCGCGTTGGTAATATTCTTGCCCCACTCGGCGAGTTGCGTGTAGGTGAGCGCGTCCACATTGGCGCCCGCCGGGAGATACTGCAACGCTTTTTTGTTCACCGCCATAACGTACGTGGCTTGCATCCAGGGGATGTAGTACTGTTTGTCCGTGCCCAACTTGCCGAGCGTCATGAATTCTTTGACGATGGGGCGATCACTCAGCTTGGCGACCAACGGAGTCAAGTCCTCCAAGGCGTTGGCGGCGAGCAAGTTGGGGAACGTGCCGTGCAACACGCCGACTGCTCCAACCGCGACCTTGCCGGCTTTTTGCTCGGCCAGGATGCGATCCACGACGACGCCCTCCGCATCCGAGATAAAGTCAACCTTTGCGCCGGTCATGTCCTTGAGAATGATGTTGCGCATCTTTTCTTGTTCTTCGACGGGGGTCAACTGGGTCGAGAGAAAGACAAGCGGCTGGGCCGGCGCGGCGGTCGGCGCAGGGGCTTGGGTCGGCGCGGCGACCGGCGCTTTGGGTTCGGCTGTGGGTGCAGCGGCTGGCGCCTGCGCGCAGGCTGCCGTGAGCAGCGCCACGACGATCATCAAGTACACAATTCGCTTTGCCATTTTTTCCTCCTTTGATCTGGCAGAGATCGAAACGGTTCACCGAGGATTACGGCTCAAATATACTCTGTTGTATTCTGGGCTGTTGCACCTCCTTCCTGTCGCTGTGATGCCCCCACCGTAGTTTGGTATTCATTCCCTGGCCTGGGACGACAAGATATCCCACTTGTTCAACTTACTAAAAGAGATTATCCGCCAGTCGAGCCGCGCACGATTAATTCCGGCGGCAACATGACTTGGCGTTCGGTGAGTGGCTCGCCTTCAATGATCGTCAACAGCATGTTGACCAACTGTCGCGCCAGGTCGTAGACTGATCGCTTGAGCGTGGTCAGAGGCGGATGGGTATGCTCACCGTCCTCAATGCCGTCATAGCCAGCGATTGCTACATCACGCCCCACCACCAGGCCGCGTTCGTGAGCGGCGCGCATTGCGCCGATGGCCGTCAGGTCATTCGCGCCCATGATCGCCGTGGGAGGCTCTCGCAGGGACAGCAAACGCTGGGCAGCCTGGTACCCGCCCGCTCGCGTGAGGTCGCCCCTGACGATTAGCGATTCGTCGAATGTCAGGCCGGTCGCCTCCACCCCATCCCGAAAACCCGCCAGGCGATCCACCTGAAGAGTAAGATTCTCGGGTGCGCCGATATATGCGATGCGCTTGTGGCCGCGCTCAACCAGATGCTTGACCATGAGAATGAAACCTGCTCGCGCATCCACCTCGACGTAAGGCAAGTCTATAGAAAGAAGTGTGTGTCCCAGAGCAACCACGGGAAACTTGTTTTTGATGAGGTGCCTGACACGCCAGTCGCGTGTGCGCATACGACTGAGCACGATGCCGTCCACCCGCCGACTGTGTACCCATCGCTCGTACATTTGCCGCTCGGCGGGCTTGTCGGGCGGAGCAGTCGAAATCATGAGATCGAGATTGTGCAACGTCGTTTCGTCGCCCAGTCCGGCGATGAACTCGGAAAAGAAAGGGTCGGTAAAACGCGGGTCGCTTGTCGGGAGAATGTACCCGATAGCGTCTGCTCGGCTGCGGCGTAACTGGCGAGCTGTGTGGCTGGGCGCATAGCCCATCTCGCGCGCAGTGCGGATCACGCGCTGACGTGTGGCCTTCGCCACATCGTCGTACCCGTCCAGGGCGCGTGAGACGGTCGTGATCGAGAGATTCAAACGCTTGGCAACATCGCGAATAGTGATTGGCACGAGATTCACCAAAACGTTTTGGGTAATCAGAGTATAGGTCAAAACATTTTGGTTGTCAAGCGGTCTTTTGGTCGAGGGATACGGTTTAGAGTTTTTCGCAGAGGCGGCGGGGAAGGATCACAAGAGCCTGATGCTGCCAGACCGGTGTCTCCCCTGTCCACTCGCCATCTTTGCGCGCAGATTCGCCAGATAGGGCAATTGCTCGCCAGTGGCGAAGACGGCAAGCAACATCTCTGCACCCACAGAAAGGACAGCAGAGGATTTCAAGCGTCAACCAGAGACATGGTCAACACAAACGACACATCCGGTTTGGTTTTGCATCTAGCCGCTGATTGCGATGATATGGGACGTGCCCGTTGTGCGGAAAGCGCCCTGCACGCTCTTGGGGATGCCGGAATCGTCGCCGAGCAAGATGCCGATCAGAAGCGAAGACTGTGGTTCGGGCAGGATATGCGCGATGATAGTCTTGGCGCGGGTCTTGAAAGCGAACAGCCACCCGAGTGGCGCAAAGCCTTGATCGCGCGCCAGCGTCGTCACACGCGGGCGCGACATGATGGAATACACGCCCTGGCGCGCAAGAATTCGCGGTACGAAAAATCGCCCGTGTCGGTCGGGGTCCCCTGACTGTCTTGTTGGTATGCCGAAGCTATGTGACGCGCCTTATGTACAGACGTGAGACACTCGTTTGGCCCATGCAATGGAGCACCGTCAGACTTGCCATGTCCAGACATACGGTCAAGACAGTCAGGGCGCCGCACCCCAATATGTGGGGGCTAAATCCAGCGTCCCACAGCAAATCCAGAAGAGCCACAATGCCACCAGGTAGGGATCGCCTGTCGTTTCAGCTTGGCGGCGGATTTTTCGCTGTTGGGTCCTTGCCGTCTCGGCCTGCGCGGTGCGCCGTCTGCTAGACTTGTGCTTGTACGATGGCATTTACCTACCCCGATCAAAGGATGATGGGCGTTCCGCGCTCGGCAGGCTTGTTCCCTGTATCTTTATCTTTGCGCGCGAGGGCTGCCCATCGCACTTCCAGGTCACGCAGTTGTGCGCTAAACTCCTCGGGCGACTGATCCTCTGCTGATTCATCAAAGTATGTGACGGCAGCACGGATCATATCGTCACGCTCTTCCTTGAGTGTTCGCAAGATGCTGGCGGCCCTATCCGCTGGCATGTACCCGTGCTCCGCCATGAACTCGACAAACTTTTTGAGTGTGGCAAGATAGCTCTTGATTCGGCGCTCCGAGTCCACCCAACTCTTGCGCGGCAACCAATCGGTGATAAAGTCATACACTTCCCAGTCGGTGATCTGGTCAACTGAACGCAGTTCGTCGGCTGTGCGACGGTCGCTCAGATGGGCACCTGTCAAGTGCTGAATGTCGAGAACGTGTTGGTACAGCGCGTCGTCTGATAGTCGCCCTTTCCAAGTATGAACAAAATGCCCCAGGATACTATCATTGCGCTCCTGGATTTGCTTCAGGTGAGCGTCATAGTCATTGTTTGTTTTTGAAATACACGAGGATGCCATACATCGCCTTTCATTATCAAAGGTAAGCGGCTTCGCTTGTATCCACATATCCGTGACGGGTTTTCCCAGCCCGATCCCAGACTTTTTCGATTTCCAGGGCATCCAACTCATCGCACACGGCAGCCGACACCTCTTCCGAGTCCGCCTCGCTCAAGCAGGCTGTACCCAACTCGGCAATGTGATTGGCAAGTTGTTCATCGCCGGCTGCCAACGCTTGCAAGATTGCCGGGGCCTGGCCGTGTGAAAGCTGGTCAATGATCTCTTTGGGGCTTGGCATAGTGTTCCTTCAGGCAGTGCGCTCGGTCTGGATTCTTTGTCGTTCGACTTCTGCTTCCAGATACGCTCGCTGCTCTTTAGTCGCGACACGAATAGCAGGCGGGTATACCTGTCCAGTAAAAGATTGGTGGCTGTCTCGCCGGAGAAGCGGCACTGCGACGGCAGCGAACGCCTCGGGTCGCCGTCGCTGCCAGGGATTTCAAATATGCGGCGATGTATCGCTTCTCATCGCCTGGAATCATCCAGCTACCAATCTCGTCGGCAAACACAATCTCTTCGCCAGACTCCATCGCTTCAATCAACTCAAACAACAAACCGAAGCAGTCAGCGGCCTGCTGATGCTCTTTCTGTTTGGCGAGTTGCATGCTGTCCACAAGCAACTCGCCCAAGCGATCAAACCATGCTTCGGTTTCTGGCGGGATGTGCATATAGTTTTTCGAGTTCATGTTGAATGGCGCATAGTACGCACCCGCCAATGATTCGCGCTTGAATTTCCTAATCTCGCGCAAAAGCTTTTTGCCATCCACGGGCGCGGACGATGACATTTGGGTTTTGCTCATTCGAATATCTCCTAATCCACATCCAAGCTAGCTTCTGCGACGGATTGATGGACACGCGTCAGCATGGCAATAAAATCCACCTTGTTGTTGCGCCAAAAGTCGGGGGCAACTGCATAACGACAATGAATGCCAACATCGGCCTAGTCGCTGTTCAGTCATGTGCCGTGCAGAATTCGCATCTTTCTCCTGATTCTGTTATCTTGGCAGGTTACACACGTAGGTGTGACGCGGCGATGTGCGCTGCACTGATTATGCCACAATACTGGCGATAAGTACAAAAGCCGCACACGAAATGGATGACAAGTGCAAATCTGCAAAGTCAAGACGTGTGGTATGATATGCCGCACATCACATTCGAACAGAGGTGTTCCCGTGAAAAGCAAGGGCACAGCCAACGCAAACAGGAAAATCATCCCAGACGACATCAAGAAGCAGGCCGATGAAATCGTCCGCAATTTCAACGCGACGGTCATCAAGAACGCGGACTGTTGCTATGTCGCGCGCTTCAGGGGCAACTATCTGTACCTGGATCGCATCGAGTATGGCCGGCTCGGCCCTATATGCCGCTTGAAATTCACCGGCGACCTGACCAAGTGGGAGTTTGCCATCTTCAAGTACAGCGACGAGGTCTATGATCCAGAAGAATGGTTCTTCCCTGGTTCCCACTATGTAGACGGGACGATCGAAGGCGCGATGCGAGCGGGACGGGAAGCGTATCCATTCTGATCCCCTTCATTTCGATTCGGGCGCAAACCCAATCGCCTCTTGCTCCAACTTGATCTCGCGCTCCAGCATGTGCGTGATGAGCGGTTGCATGTCAGTTAACCGCGGGTTGAGTAACAATCGCCTCAAGTTCTTTTCGTCGGCCCTCGTGAGTGGCTTGCCCCACTGCGCGTGCGCGTCGAGCGTGGGAACATCCATGCGATACGGCATGAAGCGCGGGCTGATCCGCCGCAGTTGAGCCAGGATGTTCAGCCCGCCATAGTCAAGATCAGCCCAGACGAGCAGCGGTACACTCTCTGGCACGGACTGCGCGAGGCAGTGCAGCAAATGACGACAAGCCGGAGATGGGTTGCCCCACAGGCAAATCGCCGCCAGGTCATCGCCTTTGTGACGAATCGTCTCGTAAAACGTGGTTTGATTTTCCACACACACCACGCGCACTGTGTTCACCTCGACGTGTTGCACTCGCGCCGCCTGCGCCGCCGGCAATCCCACCGATGGATAAAACTCGCCGAGCGTTAACACCTGCCCGGCTTCGTCTACCAATCGCCATGCGCCGTACAGATAGAGATGCCCTGGATTGGCGACCAACCCCAACTCGCGCAGCGTCTCATCGTCCGCCAAGTCGGCCCACTCGGGCTGATGACGGCGCGCCAGCGTCACCAGCGCGCCTTTGAGCCACTCGAAGCGTTTGCTATCGTTGAATACGTGTACGCTGAAAACGCGGTAGGGTGTCTCCTCACGCACAACGTCGAGCGCAGCCAGCGCCGTCAAGAGATCGCGACTATAGTCCTCATCGGTCAAACTGAACGGCGTAGGCGATTTGCCCTCCTTCAATTGCGCCAGCGTCCATTCGACCGCACGCAGTTTCCAATCGCCGAACCGAAAACGTTCAGCCAACAGCAGATCGCGCAATCGCGCGCGCCGCGCGGCCACCGGCACGCGGTCTAGCCATGTGAACAAGTCATCCGCGCGCCCTGCGTCAGGAGCAAGCGTCACCGATTCGAGCAAATGTCCTTCTTCGCCACGCAGCCATGCCAATCGGACATGGCCCAGTTTTTCCAGCGCAGCGAGTTGCTCGTTGGCGATCAGGCGCGCGTTGGGGTCAACCTGGCTGTGATAGCCAGGCAGTGTCATCGAGTGGACATCACAGCGGATGGCGCGGCGACGGCCCTCTCCCCCTTCCCCGCTCCCCTGGGGCGAGGGGAGATCGCGCCGCTCGTAAATGTCCAACAGCGCACTGAGGACAACATTTACATCTGGGGAGGGGACAAAAGATAAAGTGGGCATATTTACGTATCACGCATTACGTTTCACGCTTGTCCAATTCCTTCACCATCTCTACCTTATCCATCTCGATCACAAACGAGTGATTGTTCTGCCGGACGACGGTGCGGACGCAATCCACGTAAGGCAGCAGTCCGGCGGCCTTGTCGGGCGGCGTGGCGAGCAACACTTGCAGGTGCGTGTCCACCATGAACTTTAAAGCGCTGGCCGTCCGCGCCGAGTCCATTTTGCTAAAGGCTTCGTCAAAGAGCGCCAGCCGAATCGTATCGGATGCGCGCGGCTGATTGAGCCGATAGGCTTGCGCGAACGATGCCGCCATCGCCACGTAAAACGGCGTGGTGGTTTCGCCGCCCGACTTTTTGGCGTTGATCTGGCTGAGCAGCGCGTGATCGCCGTTGGGATAGTGAACGCGAATGTCGTATTGCAGGTAATTGCGATAGTCCTGCAACTCGCGCAGTTCCGTCGCTGCGTCATCAGTCTGTCCCTTCGTCAATCGCTCAAATAGCAAATCCCAGCCCGGCTGGTGCTTCTGTCGAAAACCAGAGTCAGCCAGCGAGTCGCCCAACGCGCTCTGGCTGTCCATGAGCATCTCGTAGACAGGTCGAAGTGAGGATTCGGGATGCGCGATGAACTCGAAGCGCTCGCCGCCAAAGCGCAGGGCCGCCAGCGTCGTGTTAAGATGCCCAAGCTGCTGGCGTGCGTCTTCAATTTGCTCGCGCAGGCGATGGATAAAATTCTCCACCAGTTCTTGCTCGGCCAGCTTGCGCTGCGCGGCGATGCGTTCCTCGTACTGCGGCAACTCGGATTGCATATACTTGTCCCGCTCGCGGATGTAGCGCGCGGCGTCCTCGTCCTCGTCGTAGCCGAAATCGTATTTGAGGCTGTAGGCTTGCTTGGCCTCGCGCAGGCGGTCGCGGCTGCGGGCTTCGGCGGTCTGATAGTCGCCCTCGTAGCGTGCGGCGTTTTAGTTCCTTTAGCTTTTCGATCTTGGGCACGCCGTCGTTCGTCCAGCCGCGCCGCTTGTAAACAGCGTCGGCCAGCCGCTGGTACTCGGCTTCGCGGAAGGCGCGCAGCGCGGCCATCTTTTCCTCGGTCGTCTTGCCGGCGGGGTCGTAGCCCACTTTTTCTCGCAACTGCTTGTCGTAGCGCTCGGCGCGCGACTCGTACTCTTCCTTCGTCACCGGGCCAACGGAGCGATACGGAATCGCATCGTGCTCGCGACGGCCAAAGCCCATCTTGAGACTAAAGACTCGCTGAAAGTTATAGACGCGCTCCGACATGAAAATCAAGTCTTCTTTAGTCACTTGCCGTCCGGTGACCCCGGTAAAATATCGGACATAGTTGTCCACATGCTCGGGCACTTTGGCGGCTTCCTTTTCCAACTTGTTGCTTTCCGGTTCTACGTCGTTCCAGATCACTTTGCACAGGCCGTTGAGGCCGAACCAGGTTCGCCACATGGGGAAATAGTGCAACGCCTCGGCCTTGTCCTCAAAAGTCGGAATCCGGTTGTGAACCATGTCCATAAAGATGAGCCAGGCTTCGTCGTGCTGCGGGCCTTTGAGGGTGAGCCCATACCCGCCCTGCATCGCCAACGACTCTTTGGTGATGTACTCCGAGTATTCCATCCCTTTGGCTTCCATGCCGATATCTTGCAGAAAGTTGTGATCGCCGCCGTACTCTTTGGCAAAGACCGCTTTCATCCGGCGGATGCCCAGGCCAAAGATGCGCCCAAAGCCTTCGCCTCGAGCGGTCTGGTGCAGCAACTCGGCGGCCGCTTCGGCATTGCCGAATTTCAACTCCAGCCCGCCCGTGATCTCCTTGTTCAAGATGCCCGCTTCATAGCACTCCATCACAAAGGCCATCCCCGTGCCAAAAGTGATGGTGTCCAGGCCGTACGTATCGCAATAGTAGTTGAACTCGCCGACCCAGTGCGGGTCAAAGACGCCAATGTTGGAACCGCAAGCGGCGATAGTTTCATACTCGGGGCCATCCACGGTGACGATTTGGCCCTGGTAGGGGCCGGTGCGCAGCTCAAAGCCATCCAACCCTTTGGAGCAAGCCATGGTGCAGCCGTACCAGCAGCCATCCACCGTTGACTGGGTAAATGACTTTAGATACCAGTCGGAGTATAGCTGCTTGGCCTCCGGGTGAGAGCCATATTTGTAGTTAAGCGTCGGCAGCAGATCCGTCACGTCCATGATCTCCACCAGGTGCGCCGTGCCGACGGTGCGCATGTGGCATTGGAGGTGATCCAGGTCGTGCATCTCGCGGTGGATTTTGAGGCCGGCTTTCCTCACCTGCTCGCCATCGTCCGGATGGTTGGATTCCGAGTTGACGCCGGACTTTTTCACCACGAGCGCCTTGATCCTTTTGTTTCGAAAGACCGTGCCGATGCCGCCCCGCCCGGCCTGCTTGAGCCGAATTCGCTGGCGGCGCAAGTCGTACCAGCTAAAGTTGAGGCAGCCAAAGAGGGCATGATCCGCGCCCACGCCGGCGCTGACGCTCGAGATGTCCCGCTTCTCCGCGTCGCCCTCGGCAAACATCGCCAGCACTTCTTCTCCCACCGGATAGCTATCGGTGGACGCTCCCGGCGCTTCCTCGATAGTGATGCGGCCCTTGTTGCCGTCAATGAAAACGATCACGTCGTCTTTCGCCTTGCCCTGAATCTCGATGGCATCCCAGCCGGCGAACTTTAATAGTGATCCAAAGTAACCGCCCACATTGCTATCTACCACCGTGCTAGTTGTCGGAGAGATGCTGACACATAGCGACTTGCCGGAGCCGGGAACGTTGGTCGTCCCGCCCAGCGGGCCGGAGGCGATGATGATCTCATTCTCCGGGCTGTCCCATTGGGTCTTGGGCGAGACGGCGTTCCACAGATACCACAGGCCAAAGCCGCGCCCGCCGATAAAGATTTCCTTCATCTGATCGGTGACCGGCTTGGCCTCGATGGTATTGCTGTCGAGATTGATGTATAGCGTTTTGTTCGAGTACCCCTTGACCACCTGTGATGGAGTATAGTTATATTCTGCCAGCACCTTGTGGGCGGCGCGCATTGCCTTCATCTTTTCAACATCAATGGCCATGGGAACCTTCTCCTGTCTTGAATCGAATCGAGCGGGTCACTTCTGTTACCTCAGGTGGGATTTCTGCCTCGGTCATATACAATGCATCCGTCGGGCAGATATCCACACACTTGCCGCACGCCAGGCACTTGAACGGGAGGGTATCGTTCGGCGCAACGTACATCGTGAGCGTGGGACAAAAGCCCACGCAAGCCATACAGCCCGTGCAGTCCTGTTTCCGCAAGCGGACGATTCCATTCTTGGCGCGATACAGCGCCTGCGTTGGACAAACGGCGATACACTCTCCACACTGGCTGCAGAACTCTACCACAACATCTTCTTCCAACGCCGCCGGGACCGTGACCCGGATAGCCGACTTGTCCCGGTCAATGACTTTGAAAAAGGTCTCGGCACAAGTCTGTTCGCACAATCCACAAGCCGTACAAAGTTCGGTTCGAACCGCTAAAACTTTCATCGTTTCTCCTCTTGTTTTCAAGCTATAACGTCTTTCACGCGGGGCACAGATCATCCCCCACCGATCACAGCGAGCAGTCTGACTACATCGCCGTCTTGCACCACGTAATCCTTTGCCTGTTGCGCGTCGTTGACCAATACCAACGCAATGATCTCTGGCGGGATGCCGAGCGCCGTCATCGTCTCGCGCACCGTGCGCCCGGCGTCCACGGCGACCTCAGCTTGCCCGCCGATATAACTCTTGAGTGTGCCAATAGGCCTGATTCGCGCCGACATAGTTCAGAGGCCCGAAATCGGAGATCGGAGGTCAGAGGTCGGGAAGCTCACGCCCTCCAATCTCCAATATCTGGTCACAAAGCCGAAAGCCCCAGCCGAGAGAGCGTCTCAGGTTTCGGCAGTCCGTTCGGCGTCCAGCCGCGCTGCTCATAATACATGTCGAGCAACTTTTGCACGTCCTCGAACTTTGTGATCTGCCCGGCGGTCACGCCCGTCTTGGGCGGCTCTTTGTAAAAGCGCGGGGCGGGCATATCCCATTCGCGCCCAAAGCCTTCGTTTTCACGCGCCCAATAGAGCCGCGTCAGGTTCCAGATGCGGTCGCCGACTTTTTCCAGGTCTTGCCAAGTGCGATGCACGCCTGTGACCGCTTCAAGCGCGGGCACGTACAGGTCGCGGTCAATCGAAAGCTCGACCCACTGCAAGCGGCACGCGCCCAGCACGTCAAACATCGGGCGAAAGTTTTGCAGCCAGATGACGCGCGCCACTTTTTCCGGCACAACTCTATCGCGGCCCACCTGCAAGTCGTAGGTGATGGCCCAGGCGCGGTTGTGATGCGCGCCAACGTCGCACGTCATGTACGAAAGCAGCATAGCCGTGGCATTGTGCGTGGCGTAGGCCGACTGCTCCATCCCCTTGACCTGGATGGCGAATTGTTCACTGCCCTGGCCCACCTGCTTGGACGCCTTCTTGACGCCCTCGGCCAGGAGCGCGCCCAGCCCTTCGCGTCTGGCGATTATTTCGATCAGGGCGAACACGGCCTGGACGTTGCCGAATTTCAATTCGATGCCGCCCGTATCCTCCCGCGTGAGGATGCCCTTCTCATAACATTCCATCGCCCAGCCAATGACGCTGCCGGCGCTGATCGTGTCAATGCCCAGGTCGTCGCACAGCAAGTTGGCCTGCGCCACATCCTGGATGTCCGAAAGGCCAACATTGGAACCCAACATTCCGATGGTCTCGTACTCTGGCCCTTCGACGTTGGTGTTATAGCGCTTCATCCGACTGTACTTGCCGCACGGCGAAGGACACCCAAAACACCCCTTGTCCGTGACGACGATCTGCTCGCGCATCACCGGGCCGTAGAGGGTCGGGCCGCCCTCGAACGATCCGGCGGAAAAGTTGCGCGTGGGCAGCGCGCCGACCTCGTCGCACCAACTCACGACGATCGTCGTGCCATAGTCCTGCCAGGGCTTGAGTCCCTCTGCGTCTTTGCACGCCTTGAACAGCGCCATGCCCGCCTTGCGATAGCCCGCCAGGTCGGCGACGGAGATGGATTTCGTCCCGCGCACGACGATGGCCTTGATCTTCTTGACGCCCATCACCGTGCCCACGCCGCCGCGCCCGGCCTGCCGGCCATAGTCGTGATTGATGGACGCGAACGACACGCCGTTCTCGCCGCCGGGGCCGATGACGGCAACCTGGAACTCTTCGCCCAACTTTTCCTTGAATTCTTTCTCGACAGAGATCGTTCCCTTGCCCCACAGTGAGGAAGCATCGCGCAGCTCGACCTTGTCATCGTTAATGAACAGGTACACCGGCTTGGGGCTGATGCCTTCCAAGATAATGCTGTCCAGTCCGGCGTATTTCAACTCAGCGGTGAACAGCCCGCCCAGCGACGAGCTGGCGTAACCGCCGGTCAACGGCGATTTCGTCGCAAAGTCGCACTTGCCCGCGCCGGGAATCATCAGGCCGGAAAACGGGCCGCTGGAAATGATGAGCTTGTTTTCCGGGCCAAGCGGGTCAGCCCCCTTGGGCACCTCTTTGAACAAAAAATACGCGCCAAAGCCGCGCCCACCGATGAAGTCGCATACCACGTCGGGCGGGGTAGGCTCTTTGCTGATCTTGCCGGTCGTGAGGTTTACGCGCAGGATACTGCCACCATAGCCATTCATCATCGCCTCCCTATGCCGCCGTCACTGCACTTGCAGTTTCTGTCTCGGCGACCCACAGCGCGCTCATTCCACACACACTGACGCAATCGCCACACAAGTCGCACTTCCACGAAGTCTCGGCCAACTCGGGCCGGACGAACATCACTTCCTCCGGGCAGGCCGGGACGCACGCCTCGCACAAGTTGCACTCGGCAAAATCTACATAGTACGCGCCTTGGTCGTTCTTCTTGATCGCCTCGGTCGGGCAGACCGCGGCACATTCGCCGCATTGGGTGCAGACCTTGACTTCGAACGTGCCCGGCGCAGGAAAATGCGGCACGATTCTGAGCGCAGCCTTCTTGGGATTGCTCTCTTGAAAGAGATTGAGCGAGCAAGCGACCAGGCACGCGCGACACCCGGAGCACTTGGCGTTGTCCACATACAATCGCATGAGAGACTCCTTTCACAGTCGGTACAAACTTGGCGAGGCGACATACAGCTACGAGTTTAGAGTACTTTACGTAGCGCCGTACTGGTAGGTACATACATCCTCTTTTTCCCAGTACAGGTTTCCCCTTTTGGAGATCACATGGGGCGAAAGGCTCACCCTTGCGAGGTTTTTGCCGATTTTGGGTATCCTCTCAATAATCCGGCGTTGCTGCAACGCGGAAGAACCTTCGCAAGGTTCAAATCCCCCCTCGACTACTAGACTATCTCGCGGTATAATGGCGCCGTGTTGAGTGAGGAAAAGGAGTTCGAATGTCACTATTGTTGACCGTGATCGGGTTCTTGATCGTCATGGGGCCGCTCGTGTTCATCCACGAGTTCGGCCACTTTTTGTTCGCCAAGCTCGGCCACATTCGCGTGATCGAGTTCGGTTTTGGCTATCCGCCGCGCGTCTGGAAATTCTGGCAAAGCGCAGGCCGTATCACCCTTGCGGGTGTTCGCCTCGCGATTCCCAAAAACTACAAGGCTCGCCTGAGCCGGGAAGAAGCCAGGCGGCTGTTCAAAAAGCCCGCCCGTGCCGACAAGCTGGAATCGGCACAAGTCGAAGCGACGATAATTACGCAGCCGGATGGAAGCAAGACTGCGCAAAACATCAAACCAGCCGACTCGGCCGCCGACCCGTCGGCGGGTTTTGGATTTCTGGACAACCTGGCGCAATTGCCGGTTGACGTGATGGACGCGATGGAAAACGGGCGGTTCGTCGAGGCGACGTTCGCCACGCCGCCAGATGGAAGCCGCGTTCTGCAAACGATCAAGCTGCTCGACCCGGCCACCGAGAACACTGAAAGCGCGCATACCTCTACGAGCGTGCGCGGCCAGGTGACCGACTATGTGCCAGGGACAGAGTACACACTCAACTGGTTGCCCGTCGGCGGCTTTACGCGCATGTTGGGCGAAGAGGATCCGACCGCGCCCGATAGCTTTGCCGCCGCGCCTAAACGTTGGCGCGCCGCCGCGCTGTTGGCCGGGCCGGTGTTCAACTTGGTGATGGCCTTTTTCATTTTCACCGCGGCGTTTCTCACCGGCTGGCCCGAGCCAAAAGATTTTCGCGTGATTATCGGGAAGGTCTTGCCCGGAACGCCGGCCGAGGCGTCTGGCCTCAAACCGGGCGACCTGATCCTCAACATCAACGGCCAAGAACTGCCCACCACAGAGCAAGTAACCCAAATCGTGCGGGCTAATCAGGGCCAAGAGGTCGTGATGGGGATTCAACGCGGCCAGGACAAACTCGACCTGCGCGCCACGCCACGCCGCGCCGGTGAATACGACGCGACGAAGGAAGGCCCGTTAGGCATCAGCATGGGCATGACGGCCGTGGGCTACGAGGTACGCTACTATAATTTGTTTGAGGCCGTGCCGCGCGCATTCAATCAGACCACGGGAGCCATCGGCTTTGTCGTCATCGTGCCGGTCGAAATCATCCGGGGCATCATCCCCTTGAACCTGGCCCGCCCGGTCGGCCCGGTGGGCATCGGGCAGATGGCCGGCGCACAGGTAGAAGAAAGCATCCGCCTGCGCGGGCTGTATCCCGTTTTGCAATTGGCCGCGCTGCTGAGCATCGCCCTCGGCATCACCAACCTGCTGCCGCTGCCCGCGCTCGACGGCGGGCGTTTGCTGTTCATCCTCGTCGAAGCGATCCGCGGCCGGCGTGTAGACCCAAAGAAGGAAACCATCGTCCACCTGATCGGCCTGGCGCTGTTGTTGACCTTGATGGTGGTCCTGACGCTGCAAGACATCCTCAATCCGATCGTCATGCCGAAATCGTTCTGATGATAGTAGACCTGACAGGTCTGCTTGAGTGTAAGATGAAAACGAAACGAGAGATGCCTTCCATCGAAGCGATGTTGAAACATATTGCCGACGAGTCGCAGCCGCTTTCGGTGGCTAGACTGTATGCGCTGTCCAACCTGGAACGCGACGACCTGGCGCGCGTCCAGGCAGCCTGGCCCGACTTGCCCGACGAGCGGAGGCGCGCGGCCATGCGCCACCTGGCGGACATTACGGAAACGAACTTTGAAGTGGATTTCGGTCCAATGTTCCGGCTGGGCCTGAAGGATTCGGATTCCGCCGTGCGCGAGGCGGCGATTGACGGACTGTGGGAAGTGGAAGACCCCGCGCTGATCGCGCCCTTGATCAAGATCATGCATCAAGATTCTTCCGAATCCGTCCGTGCGGTGGCCGCCGGCACGCTGGGCCACTTTGTCTACCTCGACGAACTGGAAGACATCCCGCACGCACAGGTCGTCCCGGCGCTGCAGGCGCTGCGCGAGATCATTGCCACGCCGGACGATTCACTTGAGGTTCGCCGCCGCGCCGTGGAAGCCATCGCGTATTCCAGCGCCGACGACGTGCCCGACATCATTCGCGCGGCGTATGCCTCACCGGATGAACTGATGCGCGTCAGCGCCCTGTACGCCATGGGCAACAGCGCCGACGACCAGTGGATCAAGACCGTCATCGCAGAACTGGAGACTCAATCGCCCGCCATGCGCTACGAGGCGGCCCGCGCCGCCGGCGAATTGGAGGCGCGCAACGCCGTCTCCACGCTGGCCCGCCTGCTCGACGACCCCGACCGCGAAGTGCAAGAGATGACAGTCTGGGCGTTGGGGCAAATCGGCGGCAACCGGGCACACAGGCTCCTGACCCAGCTCGCCAAGAGCGACGACGAAGCTCTGGCCGAGGTAGCCACCGAAGCCCTGGAAGAAATGGAGTGGATGCACGGCAGCACGCGAGACATGCCGCTGTTTGTCTTTGATCCCCATGCCGACGAGGCCGATGAGGCCGATGAGGACGACGAGTGACGCTGCTGCTCTCCATTTTCGCCGACGACGTTCTGCCGATCTTTTTGGTCGCCTCGGTTGGGTTCCTGCTGGCCCGCTACCTGCACGCCGATGTCAAGACGCTCTCGCGTTTGGCGTTCAACGCGCTGGCGCCCTGCCTGGTCTTTAACCTGCTCATCACGTCCGAGATCAGCGCCGACGAATTCGGACGCATGGCGCTCTTTGCCGTCTGCATGGTGTTGGGCATCGGCTTGATCGGGCGATTGATCACGCTTCCGCTGCGGCTCGACCGCGCAACGATCAGCGCGTTCATGATCGTGATCATGTTTTCGAACGGCGGCAATTACGGGCTGTCGGTCACCCTGTTTGCATTTGGCCGAGACGCGCTGGCCCGCGCCACGATCTATTTCGTGACCAGCACGATTTTGATGTATACCGTGGGCGTGTTCCTGGCTTCGAGCGGTCGAAAGAACATCCGCCAAGCGTTAACCGGCGTGCTCAAGATACCAGCCGTGTATGGCGTGATCGCCGCTGTGATCGTGATGGTCACCCAGATAACACTTCCGGCGCCGGTGATGCGCCCGATCGAGCTGCTCTCCGACGCCGCTCTGCCCGTCATGATGTTGGTGCTGGGGATGCAGTTGGAGCGAGCGGCCATCCCGGAGCGCCGATTGCTCGTCGTGTTGGCGACTATGCTGACGTTAGTGGTCACACCGTTGTTGGCGTTGGGGCTGGCGCAAGTCTTGGGGTTGAGCGGCGCCGCTCGTCAGGCCGCCGTGGTCCAAGCCTCGATGCCCACCGCCGTCGTGACGACAATCCTGGCATTGGAGTACGAAATCGCTCCGGCCTTTGTCACCGGCGTCGTGTTTGTGTCCACGCTGCTCAGTCCATTCACGGTGACGTTGCTCATCGCGTTGCTCAAGTAACAGGTCGCAAGGCGCAGCTTGGTATTCGAGGATGCGTTTTTGCTTTGAGGCGCGGTTCTCAGCCAGGTTTGACACGATGTCGTTCAATCCGAAATCAGCAATCAAAAATCCGAAATCTAAAATAGTATCTCTCCTCCTGGCGCTCGCGCTACTGCTGCCGCATGGCATCGTCCGCGCGGACGGCATTACGGTGACCGCCAACGACGCCGATTATGCCTTCGCCCAGCAGATGACGTTCCACATCGCCGCGCGCAGTGACGCGGACATCAAATCGGCGGTCGTCGTGTTTCGCTCCGGGAACGGGCCGGAACACCGGGGCCAGGCTGCCATTGCGCTGAGCAAGACGATAGACATCACTCACGTGCAGCAACTGACTGGTGGCGTGCTGCCTCCGTTCAATCAGGTCACGTTCTGGTGGGAATTGAGCGACGCTGCCGGTCACACGCAGAGCACACCCCATCAAACGATTGATTACCGGGACAATCGCTTTACCTGGCAAGAAACTGTCGAGGGCAATGTACACGTGCTCACATACTCCGGCGACGCAGCTTTTGCCCGGTCTGCGCTAAGCGAGGCCCGCGCGGCGCTCGTGCGCGTCAACGGAGAACTGGCCGCCCCCCTGCCCCCCCGCGTGGATGTCTACCTTTACGCTTCGTCCGACGATCTGCAAAGCGCGCTGCTCCTGGCCGGACGGGATTGGCAAGGCGGCCAGGCCCGGCCCGACCTGGGCGTGGTCGTGGCAGCGATTCCGCCCGGACAAGAAGCGCCGGCGCAAATGAAGCGCGATATTCCGCACGAGTTGACGCATCTGCTGGTGTTCCAGGCCACAGGCCCTGGCTATGCTCGCGTCCCGCGATGGCTGGACGAAGGGCTGGCCTCGGCCAATGAAGGGCTGGCGCAACCAGCGTACCAACTGGCATTGGAAGCCGCGTTCCGCAACCAGCAGCTCATCCCACTGGAAACGCTGTGCGCGCCGTTCCCTGCCGACGCAGGCCTGGCGCAACTGGCCTACGCCCAAAGCCAAAGCTTTGTCCAATTCCTTCGCAACCGTGACCCGGACGCGGTACGCCGGCTGCTGGGCGCGTATGTGGGCACAGCCTAGGCTGTGCCCACTCGGCAGGAAGGGACACCGATGAGCGTCAAGCGACTTGCGGCGGGAGATCAGGTGTTTCATCCGATGTACGGATTCGGCGTGGTCGAAGGCATGACCACGCGTGATACGACCGGTCAGGTCGGCCAGAAGTCAGATTATTATGGCGTGCGCCTTTCCGATGGCGGCATCTTGTCTGTGCCCGTGGCCCGCGCCGAGGCATTGGGCCTGCGCCGTGTCGTCAATAGCCTGGCAGCCATTGTGGCCTGCTTGCGTTCTCCGGCGCATCCTTTGCCGGACGACGACCGCCAGCGGGTTATCGAGCTGAAAACTCGTTGGCAATCGCCGCAGTCGGCGGCGTTGGCTCAAGCCGTGCGAGACTTGTTGGGCCGCAGTCGCACCCGGAATCTGACGCCCAACGACAAAAAGTGGCTTGCCAATGCGTGTGAGCGCCTGAGCGCCGAGGCCGCTTTGGTAGATGTCATAGAGTTGGCCGAGACACGCGCCGCCATTCAGCGTGAGGTGGAGCAACTCAAGTCGCGTTAGGTTTCGATGCGCCACCGATCCTCTGATGAAAAAGCCAGCCGGGTGATGTGCTCGAGCTGGCTTTTGTGTTCATGGACTTGGCCATACTGACCTTGACGGTCAGCGCACACAAGGGTATACTTGCGTTCGTTCGGGGCGTAGCTCAGTACGGTTAGAGCACACGGTTTGGGACCGTGGGGTCGGAGGTTCAAGTCCTCTCGCCCCGACTTGGCGTTTTCAAGGCCAAAAAAACGGACACTCAAAAGAATTGCCTCACCCTGTCGCTTGGGTGAGGCAGTTTTTGTTGATGGATGCTGCGCCGGCCGCAATTTTCATGCTTGGCGGTGAACATCATTCAGGGCGACTGGCGTTGGCATATTCAACTCGGCCAGGGGGAACGATACGGCGAATTGTTCCAAAGGCAGCAGCACTTGACACGCCTTATTTTGCCAAGTGGGAGCTGGCAACAGGATAGTGAATGTCGTTCCCACGCCGGCCTGGCTGCTGGCTGTGATCTGCCCACCGTGCTCCTCGACAATCTGGTAACTGATGGATAGGCCCAGCCCAGTCCCGTCGGCTTTGGTGGTCACGAATGGCTCAAAGAGATGGCTCGCTACCTCCGGCGGGAGGCCCACGCCCGTGTCGCCAATCTCGACGCGCACCGCCGGCTGCGGCAGGCCGTCGCGCGGCTGCATCCAGTCCCGCGCGGTACGCACACGCAATGTCCCGCCGCGCTCGGACATGGCGTCCATTGCGTTGAGCACCAGGTTCAGAAACACTTGTTTGAGATGGTCGGGGTTGGCCTGGACGAGCGGCAGCCCGCTCTCCCAGTCCGGCTCGATAGAGATCTTGCCGCGCTGCAATTGCTTGCCGGACAGGCTCAGCACACTGTCCAACACAGCCTGCACATCAGTGGGCTGCATCTCCTGATGCGTCGGGCGATAAAAGTCGCGCAAGCGCCGGACGATGCCGGCGAGCCGTTCGATTTCGCTGTTCGCGATGCCCAGGTAGCGCGCCATCTTTTCCGGGCGCGGGCCGCGCTCCATCTCCTCTTCGCACAACGTCAAGCTGTTCTGGATCGCCTGCAACGGATTGTTGACCTCGTGGACGATGGACGCCACCAGCCGGCCCAGCGCGCTCATCTTTTCCGCCTGGATCAGTTGCGCCTGCGATTGCTGCAGGCAGCGGAATTGCTCTCGCTCGGCCTGGAACAACTGTGCATTCTCGATGGCGATCGCGGCCTGGTCGGTCAGCGCGAGCATAAAGTCCCGGTCAATGCTGCGGAAAGCGCCCACCTCGTCACTTTGCAGATCGAGGTTGCCGAGCACCCGGTCGCCCCGGACAATCGGCACCACCAACTCGGAGCGCGTTTCCGGGATCAATAGAAAATAGCTCGGCTCGGCCTGCACATCGTCCACACAGACGACCTGCCGGGTATGGTATGCCACGCCGTTCAAGCCCTCATCCAACGGCAAGGGGGTGGACAATGCTTTTTCGACGAGCGCCTGAGAATAGCCACGCTGCGAGCGCAGATCGAAGTGGCCCAATTCAGGGCGCGCCACCAGCACCGAACCACAGGAGGCGCCCGTGGCACGCATGGCTTCCTCGGTCAACCGGTCGAGGATGGCGTCCGCATTCAGCGTGGAATTGATCGTTTGCCCGATGCGATACAGGGTCTCGACTCGCTGGCGCGCGGCGCGTTCGGTTTCGAACAGCCGCGCGTTCTCGATGACGATAGCCGCCTGAGCTGCGACCGATTCGAGCAGCCGGATATCGTCCTCGCCAAAAGCGCCACCCTGTTTGTTGACGAGTTCGATGACGCCGATGACGGTATCGCGAGCGAGCAGCGGCACGCAGACCAGCTCCCGCGTCGCAAACCCCGTGCCGCCGTCCACCTCTTTGCAAAAGCGCGGATCGGAGGCCGCATCGTGTACCAGCACTGACTGCTGGTGCTCGGCCACCCAACCGGCGATGCCCTGACCATGTTTCAATCGCAAGCCCGTGATGGTCTGGTTGACCGTGCCCACGGCCTGGCGGAACACCAGATCACCCGTCGCCGCGTCCACCAAGGCCACAGAACACGCCTCGGCGCTCGTCGCCTGCTGCACCTTTTCCAGCAGCGCCCCTAGCACACCCCCGAGATCCAGCGTGGATGTGATGGCCTGGCCAACCTCGTTCAACATGGACAAACGCATGGCGCGGCTGCGGGCCGCTTCGTACAAGCGCACCTTTTCCAGCGCGATAGCCGTCTGGCCCGCGAGCAAATCGAGCACTTGTATCTCGTCTACACTCCACACGCGCGGCATGGTGTCCAAGATCATGAGCACGCCCAGTGTTCGCTCGCCGACGACGAGCGGCACGAGCGCGTAAGCGCAAATATCTTCACGCGCGCAAAACTCGGCCAGGCAGGCCGCGCCGGCAGACCAGTCGTTCTTCACCAACACCCCGAGCGGGCGAAAGGCGCCCGACCGCCACTCGCCCACAAATTCCTCTTGCGCCCGTTCGGCGTCGCGCAGGCCATAACTGGCGCCTCTGCTCGATTCGCCCGGCGATGCCTCGATAAAGATCGCGGATTTCGGAGCATGCACCAGTTCCGCAGTGCGGCGGCAGACTAGATCGAGAATGTTGGGCAGTTCCGTGGCGGCAATGATCTCCTGGTCAATCTCGGCCAGTGCTTGCAGCATGGCAACCTGATCGCGCAGCGATTGCTCCGACCGCCGCCGAACCGCTTCGGTTCGGACGCGCTCAGAGATGTCGCGGCTGTAGATGGCAAGCCGCGTGACCTCGTCCGACGCATCAGAGATGGGGTAGATGCTGTTGTCTAACCATGTCCCTAGAAGTGTGTCCTCAAATCGAACCGGCTTGCCCCAGAGAACGACGTCACGAACGCGCGCTCTTCTCGTTTCGGACACGTCGGGCGGCATCAAGTCGTAAAAACAAGCGCCCAGCAGACCCTCGATACTTTTGCCCAGTCTCTCGGCAGCCGTTTCGTTCGCCGCCAGGATCGTCCCCGTGTGATCTATCAGGAGCGCCATATCGGTAGCAGCATTCAGGAGCGCGCGCGCCGTCTTTTCGCTTTCTCGCACGGCTTCCTCCACCCGCTTGCGCTCGGTCAGGTTCATCAGCCAGTGGTGCAGCTCTGCCGCCGCAAACTCACTCCCCCGCAAATCGGTCAGAGGCAGGTAGTAAAAATTGTCATAGAGCTTGCCGCCCATCACGGCCACCGGATGGGTCCGCAGCACGTCCAACAGCACTGCCGGATCGAGGACCCGCCGGTCATACTGGCACAAGACCAGGCACCGGCTGTCTGCCAAGAACTCGTTCAGCCTGGCCTCGAACTCGATCAATCCCCTGGCAAGTCGAACATCCTCTTGAGAAACTTGGGTTCCCTCGGAGCCGGGTAGCCCTCGCAGCACCCAGGTCATCTCTGTCGCCACACGCAGCACCGCATAGTCCTCGGCCAGCGCCTGCTCTTTTCCAGCGCGCAGCAAGGCGAGCATGGCATCCGGGTCAAAGATGCCTTGCCGCACGCTGCGCGAGGCGACGTCATAGGCCAGAGTCGTCAATTGACCATTGGCCAGGTAACATTCCACCTTGTCCGACCCCAGGTCCTGCCGCAGGTAGCCCAGGACGGCCTCGGCAGCGAGGGGATCCGCAATATAGATCACCTTCTCGCTCCGCTCCAATCCCTGTCGCAGGAAGGGCAGCAACACCTTGCGGCGCTCGTCTTCCGTTTCATACAGGCAGCCCAAGTGATCCCTGGCTCTCAGGTCCGCCATCGAGCGCAGGGGGCGAAGGAAATGCTTCCCCACGGGCGCGGTTTCTCTTTCTTCAGATTCGTCATCCTTTGAGAGGGATGTCTCGCTGTCCCTCTTTTCGGAGGGCGCGGGTTGAGGACTCGCGCGAGATAGCAGCGCCTCGACCGTCGGGACAAGTTCGGTATACATGGTGCGCTTGGGCACATAGGCGCTGGCCCCCGCAGCGGAAGCGTCGGCACGATAGGCTTCGCCTTCGAGAATCGTGAGTATGACGATGTGCGCGGACGGCACGCCGGCCTTGATGCGCCGTGTGGCTCCGATGCCGCTCATCCCTGGCAGGCCGATGTCCATGATGACCACGCGCGGCCCCAAGGCCTGCGCCACGGCAACGGCTTCTTCGCCACTCGCCGCTTCGACGACGTTGCACTGAGGGAAGGTCATCCCCAGCCACTCGCGCAGTGACCGGCGCACGGCATGGTGGTCGTCAACAACCAGAATTGTCGCCTGCATAGGATCTGCCTCTCTTCCCAGTTGCCCCTTCGTGTCTACATCGCCGGACAATGGCTCGAATACAATATCCAAAAGTCTGCGCCTGTCATTTCCGAAATGATCGCCTGATCTTGCACCGGGCCCTGCTCCGATATGAGGTGGCTTACATGGGGTGCTGGGATGATCCGGAGCAAAGCGAAGGGGAAACAAGCCAAGCCGCTACAGTCATAGCTTGACGACGGGCGCTAGACAACACATCAATCGTACTACTGGCTGTGATACCTGTCTGTCGGGAGAGCGTGACAGTTGGAGTAGGGGAACCTTGACACAAACGAGGGTTTGGGAGTGTCATCTTTGGGTTTTCTTGCGCTCTCGCGGCTTGGCAAGAAAAAAGCCTACGCTCTATGCAGGCGGCTTGCCCCTCATCCAAGTAGGGACGGCGCAGCGCGTCGTCCCTACGATGGGAACCGTACGCCGAAAGAGGGAACGATCTAGTCATCCACGCACAGGCTCCGGTAAAGCTTGACCTGTCTTTGCAAATTGTCGTTTTCGGCTTCGAGTTGAGCGATATGGTCTTGCATCACGCCGCGCCCGGCGCCCACGCCAGCCGCATCATTTCGCGCAGCGTCCATCAACTGCTGCCACTGGCGATAGCGCTCCGGCGACACGCCGGCTTGGCGGCACACTTGGCCCGGCGGGCGATGCTGGCGCAACCCTTCCAATACGAGGTCCATCGAGCGGTCCAAGGACCTCGGCCGCCCGCCTTCAGTCGTGCGCTTGGGTGTGCTGGTCCCGGTGTGCATGGGTCAACTCCTTTTCACGCGGTGGCCTTGTTAAAAGCGAACCGCCTCAGCCGCCCGGGGCCGGGCGCTTCGCTCGGGTGTCCCTGGCAGGTTCTCTGGGGTGCGCGACGGCCTCCCCGTCATTGCCGCCGCCCGCTCAGCCGAGGAACCTGCCAAGCTCAAGGGTACAGCAGACCTGCGCGCTCTGGTCTGACAGCAACAATCCAGGTAGCCTGGAACGCGATACTGCCCGCACTTGCTGCATCTGAACACGGCGACCTCCCTATCGGGAACCGTCCACCCTGTCCTCGCTTTCTCAAGGCTCAGAGTGGATGCCAGATGGTCCAAAGGTGGAGAGCAGGAAGCACGAAGAAAGAAAGAGTGGCGCATGGGTAAGAGGCAGCGCTCTGACCTGCTCCGACAAGGCTAGCTGTCAAATGTCATTTTCACCTCCTGGCCCGATTCTCTCGTTGGGGGGCCGGCCTCGGCGTAGGTTGAGCGTTGCTGCAACGCGCAAAAACGATTGACATTGAGTGCGAGAGTAATCATACCACCAGCGGTAGGGCTTGTCTGTCAGGAGAGTTTGATAGTTGGTGTAGGGAAAGCTTGACACAAGCGGGGACCATGCGGCCTGATCTTGGTTTTTTCGGGTGTTGGCGCGCCGGGGAGAGAACCTCGCCTGGCGCACACGATTGCGTCGTTGGGTACAACGCGCAATCGAGTCGCGTGCGAAGGGTTGGTCCGAGTTCGCTGCGTAATGAGCGGAAATCTTACCCATTAAGGGTACCCTGGGGGTCGCAAGGCTAAAATCCCCACTTTTTGCCCCCAGGGTACCCTTCAGCGGTAGGAGGATACCTTGGGAGAGGATTGGGGGAAGGGAGAGGGCAGGATTATGTGTCCAGCGAGGTCAACCCGTGCAGGATGGCAAACTTGATCAGGCTGGCAAAGTCGCCAAGGCCCAGCTTTTCCATCAGGCGGCTGCGGTAGGTCTCGATGGTCTTGGGAGACAGGGAGAGCACGGCGCCGATCTCGGCGGACGACTTGCCCTCGGCGACGAGCTGCAAGATTTCCCGTTCGCGCGGGCTGAGGCGCGACAGCGGGTTTTCCGCTTCCACGGCCGGGCGTTGGCGCAGATACTCTTCCATCACCTGATCCGATATCTTTTGGCTCAAGTAACGCTTGCCGGCATAGACGGCGCGGACGGCGTTGACCACTTCGACGCCAGCGGATTCTTTGAGGAGGTAGCCGCGCGCGCCGGCGTGCAGGGCGCGAAAGACGTATTCTGCCGTCGAGTGCATCGAGAGCATGACCACCTGCGTGGACGGGCAGAGTTCGTGGACTTGGCGCGCAGCTTCGATGCCATTGAGTTCAGGCATGGCGATGTCCATCACCACCACATCGGGGCAGAGTTCTGTGATTTGGCGCACGGCCTCGCGTCCGTTGGCTGCATCGCCAATCACCTGGATGTCTTGCTGAGCTTCCAGCAGAAAGCGCAGCCCGTCGCGCACCACAGCGTGATCGTCGGCCAGGAAGACGGTGATGCTCATCGCGATACCTCCACGACGACGCGCGTGCCCTGTCCGGGACGCGACTCGATGCGGCACTGGCCGCCCACGGCTTCGGCCCGCTCGGCCATGTTGAGCAGTCCCCAGCCACCCCGCTCATTAGGCGCGGCCCGCTGAGCCACGCTCCGCGCAAAGCCAATGCCGTCGTCGGCGACGGTCAGGCATGCGATTCCGCCGTCCGACTCGACGGTCACTGTCATCTGCGTAGCCTGCGCGTGCTTGACCACATTGTTGAGCGCCTCTTGGGTGATGCGGAACAGGGCGCTTTCTGCGGGCGCAGCCAGCCGAGGCGTCAGCTCTTCGCCCCGCACCTCCACGGCGAGGCCGGTGCGCGCGGAAAACTGCGCCCCGTACCAGCGCAGCGCGGCCACCAGTCCATAGTCGTCCAGCACCGGGGGACGCAGCTCCGCCATCACACTGCGGACGCGCTCGGTGGTTTGCTCGACGAGCGCGAGCGAATCTTCCAGGCGTGAACGCACCGCGTCAGACGACTCGCCGGGCATTTGCGCCCGCACGATGTTCAGGTTGATGCCGAGCGCGGTCAAAGTCTGTCCCACCTGGTCGTGCAACTCTCGTGCCAGCCGGCGACGTTCGGCTTCTTCGACTTCGGCCAGCCGGGCCGCCAGCGCGCGCAGTTGTTCGCGCTGCTGCATGACCTGCTCGAACAACTGGGCGTTGGCGATGGCCTGCGCCGCCTCGTCCGTCAGCCCTTTGAGCAAGGCGAGTTCATTTTCGTCAAAGACGCGCTGTTCGCCTTCGACGTGGATGTTGAGCGTGCCGATCAGTTGACCCTCCCTCATCAGGCTGGCCACGGCAGCCGTGCGAAAGTTGCGGTGAACGGAGAGTTTACGGCTGCCGTGGGGCCAGCCGAGCGCCGCTTCAACGTCCGGCACTAGGATGAACGGGTCGCCGCGCAGGGCATACTCGTCGTACACAGAGCGCGGCATCGGAGCGAATCGCTCGCTGATTTCTGGAGGCAGTCCAAAGGTTGAAGCCAGCGAGAGCACACTGCGATCCGGATCGTACAGCGTCACCGAGGTCGCTGGGACATTGAGCGCGCGGGCGGTCTCACTGCACACTGCGTCGAGCACCTTGTCGAGATCGAGTTGGGCATTGAGAATGGAAGCGACACGAGCCAACGCTCCGGCGCGCGCGGCCTCGCGTCGAATGCGCTCATCAGTTCGCTTGTGCTCGGTAATGTCAACCGTGACAAGGATAACGCGCCAATCTGAAAAAGTCACCGGCACTGCGCTCACATTCATCCAGACGACCTGGCTATCTTTTTTCACCATGCCGGTTTCGACATTGTGAACGGCTCGTTGCTCCCGGATCGCCCGGCTGCTGGCAAACTCGTCAGCCGACATGCGCGTGCCATCCGGCCGAAGATAGGTTCGTTTCTGGTAATCGCCCCGGAGCAGGCCTTCCTGGGAAATATCCAAAATTTCTTCTAGCGCAGGGTTCATATAGGCGATTTTGTTATCCGCATCGAGCACCGAGATGCCTACCGGCAATAATTCGAATAGGGTTGCGAGTTCTTGTTCGCTCTCCCGCATCGCCTCCTCTGCACGCTTGCGCTCGGCGACCTCGGCATATAGCTCGGCGTTCAAACGGCGCAAGGTCACCAGGTCGCCAAACCGGGCCATGCTGATGGTGATAGCGCGTTCCAGCTCGCGCGCTCTGGGCGGTTTGACCAAGTAAGCTCCCACACCCACCGCGCTGGCGAGTTCCACCAGTTCCGGCATATCGTAGGCCGAGAGCACGACGACCGGCGTGGGACAGGCTTTGTATATGCGCCGCGTGGCCTCCAGGCCGTCCATGCCGGGCAACGCAATATCCATCAAGACGACATCGGGGCGCAAGGACTGGGTCATCTCGACGGCCTGGACGCCCTCTGCGGCCCGACCGACGACGACGTACCCGCTCCTTTCCAGCAACGCCTGAACTACTTCGGCGACCAGGGACTCGTCTTCGACGATCAACACTCGGATGCCTTTTTGTGCTTTCATCTTCATCCTTGCCCCATGCCATAGGAGCAGGCCTTGCGGCTGCCCTGGCGACCGCGAGGGTCACCCCTACCCTTTGAATCGAATGGTGATGACGGCGCCGCCGTCGTTGTGGAGAGTATAGTCCCCGCGCAGATCGTCGCGCACGAGGAGCTTGACCAGGTACAGTCCCACATTGTGACGATCCAACCGCAGCACGTCGTCCGGAAAGCCCGGCCCATCATCTCGAAACTCGATCAGCGTGTCGCCGTCGGAGACGATCCGAACGCCGATGTGGGCCGTGCGGTCTTGCGACACGGCGTATTTGGCGGTGTTGGTCGTCAGCTCGTGGAGGACCAGCGCCAGGCTGTTGGCCTGTTTGGCCGCCACCCGGGCCGGCGAGGGGGACACGTCCACCAAGACACGTTGACTGGAAGGCAACATTTGCAGCGCGGCGTGGATGATCTGCAGAGCCAGCTCGCTCAAAGACAGCGGCGCCCACTCGCTGGCCGTGAGCAGACTATGCACCACAGCCAATCCTTGAATGCGCTCAGACAGGTCTTGCACAATGGACTGCCAGGCGGGGCGGTCTTGTGCCTTGGCATAGCGCTGTTCGACGTAGAGCAAGCCGATGATGGCGGTCAGGTTGTTCTTGACGCGGTGATTGATCTCGTGCAGCAACAGAGATTTGGTTTCGGCATCCTGCTTCACCTGGTCGTAGAGCCGCGCATTCTCGATGGCGATGGCGGCCGTGGCCGCCAACGACTCGAGGAGCCTCACATCGGTCGCGGAGAAACGCGCAATCCTTGTATCCACTGCCTGGAGCACGCCGATCACGCTCTGCTTGACTCGCAACGGGACGGTTAGGATACAGCGCAGCGGCAAGCCGGTTTCCTGATATTGACGCGACGCCGCCGGTAAGGAATCCTAACAAAGCCCCCCACTGCAAGCCCGAAACTAAAGCAAAAGTATAGTCGTTTGGACGGTTTCTCCATGCCCACACTTTACCATCTTCACCCAGAATGTATTTGGCATTAAAAGGGCCTAACTCATGCCATGTACAGTATTCAAACTCGTTTACAACTCTAACCGGGGCAGGGGGAATCTTGGGGCATGGAGAACTACCCGTGAGGGTTCTTACATATTTGGTCTCTATCCATCTTTTGCTCTGTTCATCGTAGTGATACGCTTTACCATCCACTGTTCGGACAGTTGCAATGTCCCAACCCGAGTCGAGAATCTTGGCAACCTGCGCGGGGGGAGTACCCCATGATTCCCACTTGGCGTTAGTTGTGTCATCTATATCTTTAGCAGATAACGATGAACCAATCATGGCTCCTGCATATATAGCCAGTGCAAGAATGAGAATTGTGGCTAAGAGCCGCGCCAGAGTATCACCCCACCCATGAGTTTGAGCTTTTGCGCTAGAAAATTCATTGTGCTCAACAGCTTGCGCGGCGACTTTAACCATGTCCGGGTTTGCCAGAGCGAATTCCAAGTTAACTCTGCATTGCTGACAATTCATGGCGTCTGCGGGATTCACTGTGCCACACTTGGGGCAGGTGATAGTATCCACTGCTGCCAGATGGGCTTGTAACGGATAACTGCATGTGCGAACAGTGACCAGGTGCTGAGGTGTCCTTTCCCTCTCCCGCATTTCAGCTATAGCTTCGGAGAAGTTCTCTTGCGCTTCATGGAACGTCGGATCAAGGCGGATGGCTTCACGATAGGCTGCGAGAGCTTCTTCGCTTCGGCCTAATCCATCCAAGACGATGCCGCGAAGGTTGTGTGCCTCGGCCAATCTTGGGGCGAGTTCAATCACTAACTCGCACTCGCGCAGAGCATTGTCAAGTTCGCTGTTGTCCTCGTAAGTGTACGCTCGTTCAAGATGCTGGTGTGCTTCTTGGGGTGTATTGGAAGTGACTTGGTCAGTGCTCATGTATATTGATACTCAGTAATCGGGATTGGCGGCCTAGTTCATGATTAGCCTGCGGCACTCAGTTTGCAATAGCGTGTCCGCAAATTGCTGCCTACCGCGTGCGCGCGCAAATGCTCGTGGAGCGAGCGCCGGTTGAGCAGCGCAGCTCACTCTCTACTGACCGCTCGCCTCGCCCCATGCGCGCGTGATCGCCCGCTGGGTGAGCACGCGCACCATCTTGCGACGGTAGATTGGCGTGCTGCCAATGCTGGCGATGGGGTGGGCCGCATCGTAGGCGGCCTGGGCGGCCCGGGCAATGGCCTCGGGGTCAAGTCTCTTTCCCTGAAGAATCTGTCCCGCCTCCTCCATCACAACAGGAGCCGAGGCAATCGCCGTTGCCACGATCTTGGCCTGTATACATTCTTGCTCGTCAAAGTTGAGCACAGCGGCCACGCCCACCAGCGCATAGTCCATCGCTCCCCGGTAGCGCAGCTTTTGATAATCAGCGCCCCATAGGCCAGTCGGGCGCGGAACCTCAATCTCGGTCAATATCTCATCCGGCAAGAGTCCGATGGGATGCTCCCCTTTGCCCGTGTATAGCTCAACGAGCGGGATCGTGCGCTGTACCCAGCGCCGAAGCAGTTGGCCGCCCGCTCCGCGTCTCGCCAGCTTGACCTGTGCGCCCAACGCAATCAAGACAGGAGCCAGGTCGCCTTGATAGGCCGAATAACAGCGGGCACCGCCCTTGATTGCCTGGCAGCCTGTCCCTCCACGCTTGAAGCAATCGGGCCTGGCCTCGCGCCAGAACTCGGACTGGTTGTAGTACAGGCAGCGGGTATTCTGGCACAGATTTCCCCCCAGCGTGCCCATCGTCTGGATGGGCGGCGCGGCGACGCTCCGGGCCGCCTGGGCGATCACCGGGAAATGTTCCTTCACCAGCGGCGACCGGATGAGCGTCTCCAGCCGGGTGAGCGCGCCGATTCGCAATCCGTTCTCTTCGCATGTCACGAAATCCAGCCCCGGAATCTCCTTGAGGTTAATCAGGTACTTTAGACAAACCAACCCTTGCTTCATAGAGACCAGGAGGTCTGTCCCTCCGGCGTTGAGCCGGGCCTCCTGTCCGTATTCGGCCAAAAGTCCCAGAGCCTCATCCAGGGTTGAGGGTTGCAAGTGTTCAAATTCTGGCAGACGCAATGTTGCCTCCTATCTCCGGCCCCTTTGCAGCTCGCTGGCAATGATGTTGAGGATCATCGGTTGGGTCCCTGCGCCATAGAGAAGCCAGCGCATGTCGCGGAAATATCGCTGCACGTTCATCTCCGTTGACGCGCCATACGCCCCAAAGATGCGGGTGGCGTTGTCAACGATCCTGAGGCCGCCCTCGGTGACATGGTACTTGCACACGGCGGCTTCTACGTTGTGGGGCATTTTTTGATCCATGAGCCAGGCGGCGTAATAGATCAGGAGCGTAGACGCCTGGATGTCTACCTCCATCTTGGCTAGCTCGTGCGCGATGGCCTGATGCTCGATGATGGGATGTCCGAATGCCACGCGTTGCTGGGCGTATTCGAAGGATTCTTCGTAGGCGGCGCGGGCTACCCCCAGTCCCTGGGCTGCGGTGTGAACGCGGATGTCGTTCAGGATGCCGCGCAAAAGCCTAAAGCCGTTCCCCTCCTTTCCGCCGTAAAGATGATCGGCCGGGACGCGGACGTTGTGAAAGTACAAATCATAGCATCCCGAAGCTACGGCGATCATTTTGTCAATTCTCTTCCCGACCTCTACGCCGGGTCTGTCTCTTTCCACGAGGAACAGGTCAACGCCCCTAAAGCCGGCTTGAGGGTCGGTCTTGGCGGCCACGGTGAAAAAATCGCATTGGCCAGCGCCGGTGATCCAGCTCTTTTGCCCATTGATGACATACTCGTCCCCATCGCGCACCGCCGTGGTCTGGATAGCCCCCAGATCAGTGCCGCCAGACGGCTCTGTCATGCACAGGGTGCCGTATCGCTCTCCCTTGATGGCCGGGATGAGGAGTTTTT
Source organism: Anaerolineae bacterium (assembly GCA_041300525.1). Taxonomy (GTDB): domain Bacteria; phylum Chloroflexota; class Anaerolineae; order Fen-1058; family Fen-1058; genus JBGLNJ01. The sequence continues at coordinate 1,076,114 of JBGLNJ010000001.1, forward strand.
GTTTTTGCTCCTCGGCGCCAAAGCGGTAGAGAAAGTCGGTGCCCATCAGGCATTGCATCATCGCCCTGGCCGCCGTGCTCATGTAACAGCGGGCCATTTCCTCGACAAAGATAGCGAACATGACATTGTCCCCGCCTTGCCCGCCGATCTCTTCCGGGTAGCGCAGGCCGTAGAAACCCTGCTCGGCTATCTTGTCCAGAATGTCCTGGGGGATCTCTTTCGTCTCCTCCATCTCTGCGATGCGGGGCCGGATGTGCCGGTCGGCAAATTCGCGCACGGTGCGGCGGAAAAGTTCCTGCTCGGGAGTGAAGCTGAAATCCATGTCTTGCTCCAATGCTCAATGATCAATTGTCAATTGTCAATTGTCAATTGTCAATTGATCATTGTCAGATGATGCCTCTGGCTTTCAGATCGGCCAGTCGTTCGGCGTCGCAGCCCAGAGCGCCGCCATAGATGTCCGCGTTGTGCTCGCCCCAGCGCGGCGGGAAGGGCAACTGCCTGTTCACCGATTCCAGGTATGGCGTGATGACCGGCGGCGGCGGCAAGAATACTTGTATGCCTGTGCGCGGATCCCTGGCAGTGATTAACTTGTCTTTGATGTGAGGGTCTTGCACTACCTCTCCGATGGAGCAGACTGTGGAGATGGGCACGCCGATGCGATTGAATAACTCGACGAGTTCCGCCGTCGTCTTGGTTTTGGTCGCCTGGCGGATGGTCTCGTTCAATCGCTTGACGTCGGCGATGCGGCCAGCGTTGGTTTTGTACTCTTCTTTGGACAGCCCCTCAAAGCCGGCTTGCTCGGTGATGGTTTGCCATTGCCGGTCGTTGCCCACGGCGATGTAGACGTATCCGTCTTTGGTCTCGTACACAGAGACCGGGGCAAAGAACTCGTGAGTATTCCCCCGGCGGGTGATCTTGTCGCCAAAGCTCTTGGTGAGCAGCACCGGGTTCACCATCCAAGACACGGCGCTTTGCAACATGGAGATGTCTATGCGGGAACCCTCGCCAGTGGCCGCCCGTTTGTAGAGGGCCTTCATGATCTGGCCGTAGCCGTGCTCGCTGGCGCCCAGATCGGCCATGGGCAGCCCAAAGACCATCGGCTCGCCGCCCGCCTCGCCGGTCAGCTCCATGAACCCGGCCCTGGCCTGCAAAACGGGATCGTAGGCCGCCTCGTTGCTCTCTGGCCCAAAGCCGGTCACGCCCAACCAGATGATGTTTTCCTTGATGCTCTTGAGCCGCTCGTAATCAACGCCCAGTTTCGGGTAATTGCGCGGCAGTTGGTTGGTGGCAAAAATGTCCACGTCCAGCTTGAGGATCAGCTCGCGCAACAACGCCTGCCCCTCCTCTTCTCCCATGTTCAGCGTAATGGCCTTTTTGCCCACGTTGTTGGGAAAGTAGTAGGTGTTCATTCCCTTCTCACCCAGGACGTCGCGACCGACAAAGCGATTGGGATCGGGCCGCTCCGGGTGCTCGACCCGGATGACGTTCATTCCCTCGGCGGCCAGACGGTAGGTGAGATAGGGCAACACGGTAGCTTGCTCGAGGCTCAGAACGGTGATGTCGGTGAATAGTTTCATTTTTCAATTCTCCACGCGGAGCGTCAGGTAACTACTCGGGTTGGGCGGAGTGCTTTCCTTATGCTGCAGGCATTAAGCAGCCCACGGCCATTCAAGTTTTTGCCAATTCCCTTTGCTCGCAGCTGGATAGCCTCCAAATGTGTACCAGATTTCGCCAGTATTCGGGCATGCCACGTTTGCGTAAGCTGTCACCAACTTGCTCTCGCGCCGTTCGATATTATCGTCAGCCAGAATGTGAATGAGATCAGCGGGCAAATTCACACGAGTCAGTGAAATGGATAATGCCTGAATGAGATCTTCCATCCGTCGGAACCGATCCAAGGTACTGACAGACGATCCATCATCAGTCAGGGTCTCGTCTTTGCAAGCGCAATAGTGATTCGTTCCAACAATCCAGCCATTCGTCAGTTCACGCCGATAGTGTTTCGAGCACATGCAATCGAAAAGAACAGCCTCATTTGTTTTTCCATCGACAGCAAACAACAACATCCCGCCATCCCGATCAATTTCGTTGAGAAATGCTTCGACATCGTTTAGATTGCAGCAAAGCTCCAACGCTTCAGTCAGGAACACGTAAGCAGGGACGTGTGGCTTACCCGGAGCAGGATTATCCCAGACGGGCAAAAAGTTGTAATGTAGCCATAGTCTTTCTTGGTTGATACCAGTTGGCGCAAATACATCCCCTTGCATAGAGAACCCGATCGTTGGAATGCGCCCGTTAACTGCCCGTATTGTTGCATAGCCCCATAGCTCAGGCACATAAGTGTCATTATTGCGCGCAACCCAGGCGCGGTTTTCCGATATGTACACCGCGCCACTGCACTGTTTCGTCTCACATTCTTCAATATACGACCATTCCGCAAGGCGTTGCAGCGAAAGGTTTGCTCCTTCAGCTATGCCTTCATATTCTTCTTGAAACCGCTGTGGCAGACGGCGCAGCCAGGGTAATGCTCCGGCATGTAGTTTTTCTATATCGCTTGAATTCTCCAGGCTGGCGATATAGTGGTTGATAGTCTCTTCGATCTTGACACCAAGTGCACGACCAGCGGCAAATCCTATTTCGTATGGAGTGCCTGTGAAACGGAGTATTCGGTCATGGATGTTGTTCATCGGAATGATTTCTCTCTGCCCGGCGGTTTGTGTGAGCCGCGCCCACCCGCCCCCGCTGGCATGACCTACCTGAACCACCGACACCACTGCGAGCATGACGCGATGGTTTAAAGCGCAAGGGTGGGCGTCAGCTCCACACTGGGTTGGGCGGCATGTTCGGGCGATCTGTATACCGCCGGGTGGTCGGGGGGCAGCTTTTTCCACATCCGATCGACCAGGATCAGCATCAGCACGGCAACGAACAAGGTCAGGTATAAGCTCTGGATACTCTGGACGGGGATGAATGCCTGGGCGGTATTGGTGGCCGCATGGGTAAAGCCTGCCACCAAAATGCTCCCTTTGGCGCGATTGTAGATCCATACAATTAGCACAGAAAGCAGGACGTGGCCAATGTACATCACGATCCAGTATTGCAGTGTCGAGACCGGTTGTCCTTCCGCCTGCCATCCGAAGAAGTGCCAGGGTACCCAGAAGAAAGCTATGCTCAAGGCTGCGATTAGCGGGCTGGTTCTCTTCTGGAGCCGAGGCAATGCGAAGCCGCGCCAGCCTGTCTCTTCTCCGGTGGCATTAAAAAAGAAAAGCTGGTAGAGGAATTTGACTATGACCAGACCAATCAGCGCCAGACTTATATCCGGGAATTGGTGAGATAGGATGGGCTGCCTGTTTAGGAGGCTATGGATGGAAAAGGAAATCAGGAGCAAGGCAGGGAACAACACCAAGCCCAGGAGAGACCAGCCCCACACGCCGCGCGGCCGGATCAACGAGGCCAGGTAGCTTCTCACCGCCGGAATGCGGGAATAGGCCGAAGCGATCACAAAGGCAACCGGCACTACCGCAATTGTGAATAGACCAATCGCCGCCAGGGATAGTGAAAACTGCTCGATGAATTTCAAGTTGGCAAGACAAACAAGCGCAGATACGAACCATGCTACGAGAAAAGCAATCCAGAATGCCTTGCGCGGACCTTGTCTCGGTTGAGTATTGGTGACTGCAGAGACAATGATACCCGCTAACCCAGGGCCGCAGGCTGTTACGAAAGCCAGGGGTAACAACAGGAACTGGTCCCGCTTCAGGACCGCGCCCCAGGAGAATCCCAGCCCCCAAGAGATCGCGAAGGTGATGATGAAGAAGGCTGTGACTTGATGACGCTTAATCCAATCGGCGAGCTTATTCATATATCACTCCTTCTCTGTTAAGCTGCTGCCCAGCGCCGATTAGGCTGAGCAGTTGCCCTGCTTTACCTGGAAGCTACGCGCGCCGCTCTTTTTCTTTTAATGCTTTCAATACTTTTTCCGCCGTGATGGGCAAGTCCTTGATCCTGACTCCCACGGCGTCATAGATGGCGTTGGCGATGGCCGGGGCAGTGGGGTTGACGGCCGGCTCGGCCATGCCCTTGGCCCCAAAAGGCCCCGCCGGGTCAACGGTCTCGACGATAATGGCGTCAATCGGCGGCATGTCTAGCGCCGTAGGCAGGGCATAATCGGCAAAGTTGGGGTTGAGCAGCTTGCCCTCCTCCAGCACCAGCTCCTCGCTCAAACCGTAGCCCAGGCCCATGGACACCCCACCCTCAATCTGGCCTTCCACGGCCATAGGGTTGATAGCCCGTCCCACATCGTGAGCGGCGGCTACCTTGAGCACTGTAACTTGTCCTGTTTCAGTGTCCACTTGCACCTCGGCTGCCTGGGCGGCAAAGGCATAGGCGGCGGAGATATTGCCCCGAAATTCCTTGTCCTGCTTGTCGGTGGGAGGCTCGTACCAGCCCCGCGCCAGGATGATGTCGCCATCGGGTCGAAAGTGCCTGGCCCGGATCGCTTTGTCGTAAGGAATGCGCTCCTCCGACTCGCCCTTGACGAAAATCTGCCCGGCGCGCATGTCCAGGTTTTCGGCCTTTTGCTTGAATGCCTGGGCAGCGGCTTCTAGTATTTGTCGCTTGGCATCCGCCGCGGCCAGGCGAGCCGAGTTGCCGGCGATAAAAGTAGTGCGGCTGGCGTGAGCGCCCACGTCCCAGGGAGTGATGTCGGTGTCGGAGTTGATCACCGTAATGTTGCCGAGCGGCGCTCCCATTTCCTCGGCCACGATCTGGGCGATGGCCGTGTCAGAGCCTTGCCCCATGTCGGTAGAACCGGTGACCACTGTGACCTTGCCATAGTCGTCCACCTTGATGAGGGTGCCGCAGCCGTCGGAAGGATAGATGCGCGCCCCACCGCCCACGTGAAATTGCGCGGCTATGCCGATCCCGCGATTGTCCGATTTGCCGCGCTGGCGCGAGCCATCCCGCCAGCCGATGCTCTCCGCCGCTTTCTCGATACACTCGCTCAAGCCACAGGAGGTGATCTTGACTCCCTGGCCGGTGACGTCTCCTGGTTGGTTGGCGTTCTTGAGGCGGAGCGCGACGGGGTCCATGCCCAATTCGTGGGCCAGCATGTCCATGTGAGATTCTATTGCAAAAGTGGCCTGAGGGTTGCCATAGCCCCGCATGGCGCCCGCGTAGGGGTTGTTGGTGTAAACCACCAGCACGTCGTATTTGACGTTGGGCACCCGGTACAGGGAAGAGATGGTCTGCATCATCACCAGCGGGGTGGTAGCGCCCCAGGAAGAGTAGGCTCCGTTGTCGAGGAGCATCTTGACCTGCCGGGCCGTCAGCGTGCCATCTTTCCTGGCGCCGCTTTTGATGTCGCAAATCACCGGCTGGCGTGTGGGCGAAGCGATAAATTCTTCTTCGCGGGAAAAAACGATCCGCACCGGGCGGCCCGTCTTTTGGGCCAACAAGATACAAATCGGCTCAAAGGGATAAGTGTCCAGCTTGCTGCCAAACCCGCCGCCAATGGTCGCTTTGATGATCCTGATTTTGTCGGATGGGATTTTCAAAGCCGCGCTCAGTTCCCTCTGAGCCATAAAGGGCATCTGGGTGGAACTCCAGACCGTGAGGTTGCCCGCGTGGTCAAAGCTGGCCAGGCAAAAGGAAGTGCCCATGCAGCAGTGAGCGACCCGGGTCATTGTAAAGCGGTCCTCGATCACCACGTCCGACTCGGCGAATCCTTTTCCCACGTCGCCGTGAAAGTACGACTGGGTCATGATAGATAGAATATTTCTTTCCGCCTTTTCGTGGATGAGGGGCGCGCCCGGCCTCATGGCTTCCTCCGGGTCAAAGACGGCCGGCAGGTCTTCGTACTCTACCTGGATCAGTTCCAGAGCCTCCTGGGCTGTGTCTTCGTCCACGGCGGCCACGGCTGCGATTTCATCGCGGAAGGAGCGCACCTTGCCCGTCTTGAGAACAGGATTGTCGCGGGCAAAGCCGACCCGGACATCGGGGGTGTCGTAGCCGGTGATCACGGCCTTGACCCCCGGCAGTTTTTTGGCGCGGCTGGTATCAATGTTCAGGATGCGGGCGTGGGCGCGCTCGCTGCGCAGTATCTTGCCGTAGAGCATACGGGGCAATTTCATGTCGGGGCCATAGATGGCCCGGCCCGTGACCTTGTCCAGGGCGTCCAGTTTGGGCGCCCGCTTGCCGACGAATGTAAATTCTTCTGTCGGCTCGACTGATCTCGCCGAAGTCATGGTTAGCCTCTCTATCTAATCCGAATCACTCGCCTTGACCGACTGACTGGACGGCTTGCACGATCTTGGCGTATCCCGTGCAACGGCACAAGTTGCCAGAGAGTGCCAGCCTGATTTCGTCCTCAGTGGGATGGGGATTGCGCTCGAGGAGCGACTTGGCCGACAGCAACATGCCCGGCGTGCAATAGCCGCATTGCACCGCGCCATACTCGATAAAGGCTTGCTGCAAGGGGTGCAGTTTCCCCAGAGGAGCCAGGCTCTCCACGGTCATCACCTCCCGGCCCTGGGCCTTGAGGGCCGGCACCAGACAAGAGTTCACGGGCGCGCCGTCCAACAACACCGTGCAAGCGCCGCACTCTCCCTCGCCGCAGCCTACTTTGACGCCGGTAAGCTCCAATTGATCCCGCAGCACATCCACCAGCATCGCCGAGGGCTTGACCTGCACCATCACTTGTTCTCCATTAACTTTCATGGTCAAAGTTTGCGTGGTCATTTTCTCAATTCTCCATTGGCCTTGATTCTCGTTTCGGCCACTTGGCTAGCGGTTGAAACCGCGCCTATGGGGCTTTCAGCCGGTCGTCCACCTGCGTGGACGAGGTTTTGTCCGCGAAGGCGGACAACCAGCCGAAGGCTCATCAGGAACACAAGGCAAACACAAGCAGAAGCTGGCGAGCTTGTTGACCCTCAAATTCCAGACCTTTGAAAATGAAACTCTATGACCGTTGACAGTATATTTGTTATTTTGATCTCCGGGATTTGCGCCGTCGTGATGTTAGCACCGAAGGCACGACTTGGCAACTGATTGACCGAGTAACCGATTGACTGATCACTCACTTGCAACTTATCACCTCCTGAGGTATGATTGCGCCACTTTGAAGAGGAGTTGGAACTTATGAAAGTTTTGCTATTGCGGGATCACGACAAGTTGGGCAAGGCTGGCGACGTCAAGAACGTGGCCGACGGCTACGCCCGCAACTTTTTGCTCCCGCGCGGTCTGGCCGCCATCGCCACAGGCGGCGCGCTCAAGCAAGCCGAGACGATTCGCAAAGCCGAAGAGAGACGCCGGGCCAAGCTGTTTGCCGAAGCGCAAGCTGTGGCCAATCAGTTGACCGGCACGACCTTGACCTTCCACGCGCTCGCCGGTGAGACGGGCAAGCTGTATGGCTCGATCACCGCGAACGACATTGCCGAAGCGATCCAGCGCGAAAAGGGCATCGAAGTAGACAAGCGCAAGCTCGAATTGCGCGAGCCGCTGCGTAGCATCGGCACGCACACCGTGTCAATCCGGTTAGCGTCCGAGTTAATGCCGTCGGTCACGGTGATCATCGAGCCGGTCACGGAAACGACCGCAGACGCTGCGGCCGAGGCTTCGGCATCCGAGGGTGCGCAGCCAACGGCCTAAAGCTGGCGCTGGCGTGCTTGGTTTAGGGACCGTTCGACGCCTGGTCGCTCAGTGCCTTGAAGGCGACCCACTGATCTAGGAGTGAGAACGACCGCCAGGAAAATCAGCCATCGGCTCGAAAAGCGCCGATGGCTTTTGTGTGTGAGGCGATGGTACACAGCGAAGTAGGCGAACAACTGCGCCGTGCGCGCGAAAGCAAGCACTGGTCGTTGGAAGAGGCTGAAAAAACCACCGGCATCCGCAAGCGTTTCCTTCAGGCCATGGAAGAAGGCCGCTGGGACGTGCTGCCGAGCGAACTCCAGGTGCGCGGCTTTCTCAAGAGCTACTCGAGCCATCTTGGCTTGAACGGCGAGGAGATGCTGGCGCTGCACGAGCGCCGGGTTCAATCGGCGCAAACGACGAGCGCGCTCCAGGCCGCATCGCCGCAACGACCGGTGACGGTGCGTCCAGCCCCGCCAAAACCGGCCAAGCCGCAGCCATCGGTCACTCAGCCTGCGCCGCAGTCCGCTGCGCCGCAACCTGCCACGCCTGTGATCGCGCCGTCTACGCCACCTAAACCGTTGGCGTCGTCAACCGCCACCACAACACAAAAAATACTGTCTCAACTTCCCTCGTGGCTGACGCTGGAAGTGGGACTGATCGCGCTGGCCGCGATCTTGGTCATATGCGTGATCGTCCTGCTCGTGTCGCTTTTGACGGGGCCTGTTCCCAGCGCCACACCCGCGCCTCGTCCCACAGCCACTCGCTTGACGCGCGCAGTGGAGCCATCGCCAACGGCTTCTGCGGCCACATCTACGGCTCTACCAGCGAGCAGCAATATCACCTCCAGCGTTCCCCCCACCGGCACGGCCGGTTACGTGCAAGTGTCACTTTCGGCGACGGAGCACGTCTGGGTGCGGGTCAAGACGGACGGCCAGACGGCGTTCGAGAAAATGTTGGACCCCGGCCAGACACTCAAATGGGAAGCCAAAGAACTTGTCGTCGTCGAGACGGGCAACGGCGCCGGCCTGACGGCGTCGGCCAACGGCAAGCCGGTCGGCGTGTTGGGCCAGCGCGGCCAACCTGTGACGCGCGCCTGGGCGCCGGCCGGCGAAACAACTCCGCCCAAACCCACCCCATCGCCCTCCACGTCCACACCCTAATTACCAGGTCAATCAGTTACTCAGTCAATCAGTCAATCAGTTACTCTGTTAATCGGTCCTCTGACGCGATTGAGAGATGAAGCGAGCAAAAGGAGAGCCAATGGCCGAAGGATTTGAAGGACTGACTGTATGGCAAAAGGCGCACGAGTTGATGTTGTTTGTGCATCGGGAGGTGGTTCCTCGCTTCCCGCCAGAGGAAAAGTGGGATTTGGCTAACCAGATTCGACGGTCTTCAAAAAGCGTGGGGGCGAATATCGCTGAAGGGCATGGACGGTTTTATTATCGGGACAATACGCGGTTCTGTTATAACGCGCGCGGGTCACTTGCCGAAACTGAGCATCATTTGATTGACGCGCACGACCTGTCCTACATTCCGCAAGGCATCTACCAACAAGGCCGCGCGCTGGCTTCTGAAACGCAGCGCCTTCTCAACGGTTACATCAGCTACCTCAAACGCCAGAAGCCAGGCGAGCACGAACCTGGCCACGACATCAACGTAGATCACCCCATGGAAGACGAGTAGTCAATCAGTTACTCGGTCAGTCGGTTACTCAGTTACCCAGTCGACTAATTACTGATTGACCGATTGACCGATTACTGATTGACCGATCACTGATTGACTAGTTGACTAACATGAAACGCTATTTCCTGCTATCGCTGGGATGTTCCAAGAACACCGTAGATTCATACAGCATGGCGCAACTGCTGGATGGCGCGGGCTATGTCGCCGTGCAAGATTCCGGCAAAGCGTCGGTGCTCATTGTCAACACCTGCGGCTTTATCGGCCCGGCGCGCGAGGAATCCGTCGCCAGTCTGCGTGAGCTGGCCCGATCCAAAAAGCGCGGCCAGCTTCTCATCGCCGCCGGGTGCCTTTCGCAAATCTGGGGACAAAAACTGGCCGCAGAGGTGCCCGGCTTGGACGGCATCATCAGCACGCGGCGGTGGATGGACATTGTCGAATTCGTCGAGCAGGTCCGAGGCCGCCGCGCGCCCGCGCCGATGTATCATCTGCCCAACGGGGCAGCCGTCGTCGGCGCAGACGAGCGTGGAGTGCGACGTGTGGCAGTGCAGGGCGCATCGGCCTATGTCAAGATCGCGGATGGCTGCCGCCGCCCGTGCGCGTTCTGTTCCATTCCCCGCATCAAAGGCGCCGCCGTCAGCCGCCCGCCGGAAACCATCGTCGCCGAAGCGCGCGAGTTGGTTGGGCGAGGCGTGCGCGAGCTGATCCTTATCGCGCAGGACACGACCGATTACGGCCACGACCTGGGCTTGAAGGACGCGCTGCCAACACTCCTCGAATCTATTTGCGATGCTGCGCCGGAATTGAAATGGGTGCGGCTGATGTACGCCTACCCCGGCGCGGTCAACGACCGGCTGATCGAGGTGATGGCAAGTCGCCCGCAGATCGCACACTATGTTGACATTCCGTTGCAGCACGGCCATCCCGACGCGCTCAAGCGGATGCGCCGCCCGGCCAACGTGGATTGGGTGTACCGCACGCTGGACCAGCTCCGCGCCGCCATGCCCGACATCGCGCTCCGCTCGACGTTCATCGTGGGCTACCCCGGCGAAACCGACGCCGAATTCGATGCGCTGCGCAAATTCATCACGGACCTCAAGTTCGACCGCGTCGGCGCGTTCACGTACAGCTTCGAGCCGGGAACGCCTTCCGCCGATTTGCCGGATCAGTTGCCCGACGAAATCAAGCACGAGCGCTACGAGCGATTGATGGCGCTGCAACAGCCGATCAGCCTGAGCAAGAACCAGGCGCTCGTCGGCCAGACGCTCGACGTGCTGGTGGAAGGCCAGGGCGACGGGCTGACCGTCGGGCGCACATACCGTGACGCGCCGGAGATTGACGGGCTGGTCGTCATCGAAGGCACTGTGCCGGTAGGCGAGTTTATCCCCGTCCGCATCACTGGCGCGATGGAATATGACCTGACGGGAGTTGCCGCTTCGCGTGTCGAATTGCGAATGTCGAAGGACGAACGACCCATGACGTTGTGATTCGTCATTCGTCATTTCTGGAGGTGACTATGTCTGCACCGCTTATCGGCATCACGGGTTACAGGAGCCTTCCATACGGTCCGCTGGCGCGGTTCACATTCGACCTGAACGAAGCATACATCCGCGCCGTGCAAGCGGCCGGTGGGCTGCCGATTGTCATTCCCCCCGTCCTGAAAGAAAACGAGCTGCGCGATCTGTTCGTGCGGCTGGACGGGCTGTTGCTTTCCGGCGGCGGCGACGTTGACCCGGCGATTTTCGGCCAGACGCGGCATCCCGCCACGCGCGGAGTCAGCGACGAACGCGACCGCGCGGAGATTGCTCTGGTCCGCTGGGCGCTGGCGGAAGACAAGCCGATGCTGGCGATCTGTCGCGGCATCCAGGTGATGAACGTGGCGACCGGCGGGACATTGGTGCAGGATATCCCCGCGCAGATTCCCGATCCGGCGGCGCACAGCTTTAGCGACGACACGCCGCGCGATTACATTGCCCACACCGTTGCCGTGGAGGTGGACGCACGCCTGGCGCACATTCTGGGCAAGACCAAAGTCACTACCAACAGTTGGCATCACCAGGCGTGTAAAGTGTCGGGGCAGGGCATCGTCTACACCGCCTGGGCGCCCGACGGCGTGGTGGAAGGAGCCGAAGCGCCCGGCCACCGCTTCGCCCTGGGCGTGCAATGGCACCCGGAAGAAATGTTCCACAAGCGGACAGACATGCTGGCGCTATTCCGCGCGTTGGTTGAGGCGAGCGAAAAGTGATCGGTCTGTTTGATTCCGGCGTTGGCGGGCTTTCGGTCTGGCGCGAGATCGCCGCGCAATTGCCGAAGGAGAGCACGGTCTACTTGGCCGACCAGTCGCACGTCCCCTTTGGCCCGCGCTCGATGCAAGAAATCCGCGCCTTTTCGGAAGGGATCACGCGCTTTTTGTTGGGCCTGGGCTGCCACATCATCGTCGTGGCGTGCAATACCGCCTCGGCGGCCGCGCTCACGCATCTTCGCGCCACGTTCCCCGCTGTGCCGTTCGTGGGGATGGAGCCGGCCGTCAAGCCGGCGGCGCAAACCACGCACGTAGGCCGCGTCGGCGTGATGGCGACCCCGGCCACGTTCCAGGGTGAGCTGTTCGCCAGCGTCGTCGAGCGGTTCACCAACGGCGTGCAACTGATCAACCAGGTGTGTCCCGGCCTGGTAAAGCAAGTCGAGGCTGGGCAGTTGGACACGCCCGACACGGAAGCGATGCTGCGGCAATATCTCGCGCAAATGTTAGCGGCCGGCGTGGACACGATCGTATTGGCTTGCACTCACTACCCATTTCTCACGCCTGCCATTCAGCGCATCGCCGGGCCGGGCGTGCGGGTGATTGACCCGTCGCCCGCCATCGCGCGGCAGGTGCAGCGGGTGATGGAACAGCGGGGGTTGCTTTCGTCAAACAGCGAGGCAAGTCAGGTCTTTTACACCACTGGCGATGTAGCAGAATTTGTCAAGACGTTAAAGTTATTGACCGGCGTGAGCGACGACATCCGCCCGGCGCGATGGGATGACAAGGGAGTGAACGGTGGCTGACGCATTCATGGACGAGTCGTGGCTATCGTCGTCATCCAGCGACGAATATTTTCTGGCCGTCGTGTCGGTGATAACGACGGATCGGCGCGGTCTGCTACTAACCGTTCGCCGCCTCAGGCAGATCCCGAAACTCAAAGCAAAATCAGAGTTGAAAGCCTCTGTGTCTCCACCGGAGATTGTCAAGCGGTTTCTACACGCGCTGGCCGACGATCCCAACATCTCGATTGTGGCGACGGTATGGAAAGGCAAGAAGCGAGACGTAGGAAATTACGAAGAGCTATATCAAGAAGTTGTCGGACAATGCGCCCTGCAAACCGTCAGGCGGAACAAAAGGATTGACTTGGTCATGGACAAGCGGTACACGAACAGAAAGAGTCAGCAGAAATTGGAGGGAGCCATTCGAGAGGCCATTGCGGTTGTCCCCGGCAACATTGTCCGGGTTTTCCAAGAGGAATCACACGTCGTGAAAGAACTCGCCGCGCCGGATTTTGTCGCCTGGGCTTTGACGCAGCGATATGGCCGCGCCGACGACCAATTCTACGACATCATTCATCTAAAGATCGCGCACTTGGACGATCTGAGCGGCAAAAAAAGAGCGACCCTCCCTAGGCACCGATAACCACCGCTCGAAGCGGAGTGGGACTCCCAAATGTGGAGCCAGTAACCTAGGCCTTACGAGTCGCTGGCAATAGTGTACCACTATGGGTGTGAGATGTCAATAACCTGCGACCGGTGATTATTCCAGCGCATCCACCGACACATTCACCCATTCGGCCAGCACCTTGGCCACCGTTTGACCTGTGACGATCAACCCCATGTCGCCCGGCGCGGCGACGCTGGGCACACGCGCACGGGAACACGCCTCGTCCAACAAGTCCAACGCCTTGTCCGGCAAGCGCCGCTCCTTCAGCCATGCCACCGAAAGCCGCACCGCCGCATCCAATGCATCGTCGGCGATGATGACGTGGTGATGCTCGGCGTAACGCGATTTGACGCCGCGCAAGATCGCCAGTGTGTCTTCAGGCGAAGGCTCGCCTACCCGTATCGGTTGGAAACGCCGCTCCAATGCTGCGTCGCTGGCGATATATTGCTTGTACTCGTCGTCGGTCGTCGCGCCAATACAGCGCATGTCGCCGCGCGCCAACGCCGGTTTGAGAATGTTGCCCGCGTCCAGCGCGCCGCCTTCCACCGCGCCCGCGCGCAGGATGGTGTGAATCTCGTCAATGAACACGACGACGTTCCCTGCGCGCTTGATCTCGTCCAGCAGCTTGAGTAAGCGCTCCTCGAACTGGCCGCGATAGGTGGTGTCGGCGATGAGCGCGGCGGTCGTCAGTTCCACCAATCGCACGCCTTTCAGATCGTCCGTCACCTGGCCGGACACGATGGCCCGCGCCAGCCCTTCGACGACGGCGGTCTTGCCCACGCCCGCCGGGCCGACCAGCACCGGGTTGTTCTTGGACTTGCGCACGAGCGTGCGCTGTAAACGTCGGGTTTCCGCGTCGCGCCCGATGACGGGATCGAGCTTGCCTTCGCGCGCCAGTTGGGTCAGGTCACGCCCCAGGCGATCCAGGATCGGTGTGCCGGTGGATGACGCGCCCACTTTGCCCAGCGCGTCCAGGTCAACGCCCAGCTTGCGCATCACCTCGATGGTGACGCCTTCGCCTTCAGACAGAATCGCCGTCAGCAGGTGACGTTCCTCGGCAGCGGCTACGCCCTCTTGCGCGGCGAGTTCCTTTGCGTGCTTGAGGTTGGCGCGAGTGCGTGTGGTGAACGCAGGTTCCTCGCCGGGCGCGGCATCGCCTGTGCCCATCCGGGCGCGGATAGCATCACGCACCTTCTTGGGGTCGTGGCCTTGCGCGCGCAGCCCGGACGCGGTGACGCCATCCAGCTTGGTCAAGCCGATGAAGAGGTGTGGTGTGCCGAGGACACGCGAGTGCGTGCGCCGCGCTTCGGCAAGCGCGAGGGTCTTGGCGCGTTCGAGGTCAGGGGAAATGTCGGGCAAGGTAGCCTCCAATCAACAAGTCGAAATTCACTGCGTCAGGCATACAGGGCGCTTTTGAATGTCGACTCTATACTCTCGTGTCGCGTTTTTCCCACAGTTTAATGATCCAATCAACTGACTGAACCGGCGTCCCTTCAAGCATTTCTTGGTCAAGCAATCTTTCGCTAAACCACTCGTCAGGCTCGCCAATTACCCGGTGAACTTTTAACTTCACGCCAAAGGGAATATGCCTTCGAACTTTGCCCAGTAATAAATATTGATGTCTCCATTCCGTACCACCGATGAGCCTTGGCCTCGCCGTCATAGCCACTGTACCATAATACTCGGGGATGCTTGCATCATTCTTAAAATCGGCAATCTCTTGTTGCGGAAGTCGCTTACATGCAATGTCCCCTGCTAACGCTGCCACAGTCTCGGAATCTTGAATTTCTCGCTTCGTAGTTATAGTGGCGACTTGGGTATTAAGAACAACTCGCCTGATCAAGTAATACTTTCCGTCTTCTTGACTTTGAACAATCCGAGGAGTAGTGTCTGGTAAATCGTCACTTACTGTCAGTAGGTTCAATTCTTTCGGGCTTAACTTTCTTACTCGGTCAAGATCAAGCTCATGTGCCATGCCGACATCTCTCAATGTAGCTTCCTGATATATACGGTGTAGATTACTTCCACAAAGGAGGTAATAGTCATCCGCAGGCCCCCGTACGATTTCTTTTTGAGGCACATTCCCAGCCGCTAACTGCAAATCTGGCCGAGAGACTTCGGACTTATCCCAAGGGATATTGGGACGTAACTGAGAACACTTTGCTATCAATTCACGTATACGACCACTGCGTTTGAGATACAGGAGAAGCTCCCGAACTTTGTCAGATTTTGCTTGTCCGGGCAAGTTTTCATAGTCTACTTCGAGATCAAAACACAAATCACGTAGTTCGCTCTCACTGAAATACCTGATGATATTTTGTCGTAAACTAGCGAATTCTGTCATTGGTGTTTCAACGTGAGAACTCTGTGCCTTATCTTTTGGCATCATCTGATTGTTCATATCCTTTTACCCACGCAAACTTGTACTGCAAGGCCTTGGGGTAATAGCATCCCAAGACATCGTACCCCACTTGCTGTCCCCACCGGTAATAGACGCGCGGGTCAATGTATGATTTGAGACTTATATCCAAATCCCATGTACGATACCTCACAGCAAGGATGTCCTGAATTTTGAGCGTGCCCAACGCATCTTCATCACGTTGCAATTTTGACTTGACTGCATCAGCTTCCTTTTCTGCTTGTTCGATCATCTTGGCATAGCTTGCTCTTATCTGTTCCTTCGGCGCATCGCTCGAAGCCTCAGCCCACTTTTCACGTGCCTCGCGCTTGACGGTGTCCATCGCTTCGTTGGCTTGCTCGAGCTCGGCGCGCAGGGCAATCACGCGTTCTTGCACCTTATCCTTCTTTTCATTAAGGGCTTTGCGGAGATCCTCCCAGTTATCCGGTGCCCTTCTATAGTGATTGCACAGGATGGCGGCTTCCAGGTTTGCCATCGTGACTGCGCCCCACTTTTGATATTCGGCGTCGCCGGCTTCCACGCCTGATTCGATCAGGCTCTGGTTCACGGCTTGCGTGGCGTGATGCGTGCGGAACACTTTGGCCGTCAGACCGGGCAGAATTTCGCCCAGGTAGGCGTTGACATGGCTGCTGTCAATCGCCGGAAAGATTTGTGGCTTGTTGTTGCCCGATCCTGATGGACGCGCGTTCTGGATCAACTCGCGCAGGTTATTGAGCACGACTTCAGAGGGTTGAATCTTTTTGTGCCACAGCACCGAGTCTTTGCCCAGGAATTTGAACTCGGCCGTGCCATCTTCGTGCAATGTGATGTGCTCGGGGCGAAGCGTCGTCACGCCCACGATGTTGGCCTCGTCAGGGTCTTTTTCGTCGCCCACGCGTAGGCAGAACACATCAATCAGGCAACACGCTGTGGCGATCGTCCGGCGCTTGGGGTCGGGGTCGGCCAAGTCGCGCTCGATGTGCGCGCGGATGTCTTGTATGTTCTGCTCCAGCGTTTCGGCTTTGTCATACTTGTCAGTTTCACGTTCCTGCCCTTCAGGCGCATTGTCTCTCAGCCGGACGTATTTGAGCATGCCGGAGAGCTTGTCTTCCCATCGGGCGACCCACAGAGATTTCGGCTGCCAGATGATCTCGGCCCACTCGCCTTCGGGGCGGGGCGCGTCGGGACTGAGGTTGAGTGTGATATCGCTTTGGCGCGCGCCTTGCTTCCACTTGCCGCGCAGCGGATGCTTGCCGCGTCCCATGAAAATGCCGCTGGGTTCGGCGATGTAATTGCCCAACTCGACGCGCTCACCGTTCACAGTGACGTGACCGTATTTTTCCTTGAGCTGCTTCTGACTCGTTCCATAATTTATAGTTGCCCGGGCTGCGCGCGAAGCGCAGCCCAGGCGTACATTATACTGAGGACGGGCATAATCTGCGCTTTTGCTCAATCCTGTCATTGCGAGAAACCCATACCGCTGGGGCGGTATGCTTGAGCAGAGAAACTTGGGCGCTGTCATTGCGAGGAGGCCGTAGGCCGACGAAGCAATCTCCATGACCGTCGCGGAGATTGCTTCGGCCCTGCGGGCCTACTCAGAAACTTGCATGTTATCGCCCGGAGCTCAAGCTCCAGGCTGAGAGCTCACGTCGGCTGAAGCCGACTCCTGGAGACACTCCACAGCCCGATGCGAAGCAATCGGGCTTGCGCTGTTAGCCCGACGGTTCACCGTCGGGCGAGCCGACGCGAATTTCTTGCTTCAGGCATACCGGCCCGCCGGTATGGAAATCTCGCAATGACAGCAAGTTTCTGAGTAGCGAAGCGAAGCAATCTCCTTGCCTGGCGTAGAGATTGCTTCGTCGCTTCGCTCCTCGCAATGACAGAAAAGGCGTAATTTGTGACCGCGTGCAGTATAGCATTTACGCGAATTAAAAGAATCTCTCCGCACTCGCGTTGCCCAGCGGCGTGAAATAGTCGTTGCCGCCGAACGGCTTGGGATTCGCCTGGATGTTCTCCAGCTCGTCATACAAGTCGGAGCCGAGAAAGTATTTCTTGGGCGGCAGGACTTGTCCGCCCTTTGCGATGAGGTCCAACCCCGCCTTGACCTTTTCCTTGGTGGCGGGCATCTCATAGATGCGCACGCCGCAGGCATTGTGGATGGCGTTGAGCACCGCCACATGGCCGGAGGACTGGAAGGCCTCGGAGGCTCCCGAAGAACCAAAGGGGCCATCTGGGTCTTTGCCCTCAATATGGATGACGGTGATCTCATCTGGAATGTCCTCGATATAGGGCACACCACTGTTGGCGATGTTGGTATTCTTTTTCACGTCGTCATAGTTCTCGCTGAGGGCGAACCCGATGCTGTGCGAGATGCCGCCATAAGCTTGGCCGTTGACTGCGTCAATGTTGCCGACCTTGCCGACATCGGCCACAGATGTAAAGCGGATGACCCGGGTCTTGCCGGTCTGGGTGTCCACCTCGACCTCAGCCAGGTTTAGGATATAGGTGAACGTAGGCGTGGGATCGCCGATGCCGGTGTTGGGATCGAGACGGCAGAGGCCGGGAGTGGTGGCCGTCATATACTTGCCCGTGTGCTTGGTAGGGATGCCCTCTTTAACCATCTCGTCGTATGTGCGATAGGCGCCATCTGGCTTGCGCATGGCGTCCATCAGCTTTTCGGCGGCGATAATGGTGGCATTGCCGTTCATATAGTGCGAGCGGCTGGCGGCCGACATGCCGCTGTCTGGACAAAGCTTGGTGTCGTTCTGAACCAGCTTGATGCGATCGGGGGTTATGCCCAGCGGCTTGAGCGATTCCAGCGTCACCATCAGAGAGCCAATGTCGCCGCCCTGGCCCAGTTCCTGCCAGGTGTCATACTTGGTAATGGTGTTGTCGGAGTTGAGTTCCAAGATGACGGTCGCGCTGTCTGTGGGGCCTTCGGATACGTTGAAACCGCCCCAGGCCAGGCCCACGCCCCGGCGCAGCTCGGGCGTGTCTTTCTCTTTGGCCTCGCGGACGGCTTGCTCATAGATCGGGCGCATCTTTTCCATCATTTCTTCCATGGGATATCGCCTGAACGGATAGCTGTTGATGTTCGTGTCGCCGGGGCGCGCGATATTGCGCCAGCGGAACTCGAACGGGTCAATGCCGGCTTTTTCCGCCAGCATGTCCATCAGCGCCTCGCTCAGGGTATAGGCCTGGGGCGAGCCGTAGCTGCGGTAGGCCACGCCGAAATTGTGGTTCGTGTTGGCGATGCGCGTGAGGCCGGCCACGTTGGGTACCTTGTAGGGGAAGAAGGCAAAACGAACCTGCTTGGTCATGATGTCGTCGCCGCCCCACGAGTACGCGCCGTGGTCCATGCCGAACTCGAACTCGGCCGCCGTGATCTTGCCATTCTCATCGCAAGCCACGCGCCCATTGGAGTAGCAGGGGCAGCGCTTGCCCGAAAAGTGCTGGTGTTCCTCATAGCTCATAGAGAGCGCCACGGGCATCTGGGTCACGACTGCGGCGGCCCCGGCCAGGCAGAGATCGCCGGCGTTGGTGGACCAACCAAAGCTCGCTCCCGTGGCATTCATGATGACGCGGAGCTTACTCTTGGGGACGCCAAGCGAATCGCCGATGCGCCCGATGGACGAGTATACGCCCTGGGATTTGCACTGGAAGGTCAAAAAACCGTCCTCGTCGAAATAGGCCTGAACGGCGTCGCCCTCGATGGAGAGGTGCGGCTCGCGGGAAGAGTAAAAGCTGCCCTCCACGCTGTAGGCCGAGTGGTCAATCACTTCCGCCACCTTGGAAGCATCCTCCAGACCGACGCCCTTCAAGACCGGCTGCATGGAAAAGATGTTGGGCGTGTCCTCATGGATGCGCACGGCGTCGGGCATGACGGCGTCCAGAAAGCTGAGGTATTCCGGCAACTGCTCAATCTCGACCCTGACCTTCGCCGCCGCGGCGCGGGCATGTTCCTTCGTATCGGCAACAGCCAGCGCCACCACGTCGCCCCAGCGGTAGATCTTGTCTTCACACAGGACTTTGCGGCTGGGCGTCATGACCGTGGTGCGCTCATGGAACTGGCCCTCCGCCATCACGTTTGAGCCTCCGGCGGCTTTGATATCCTTATAGGTGATGATTTTGACGACGCCGGGCATTTGTTCCGCTTCGCTGAAATCAATCTTGAGAATCTTGGCATGGTGCGCAATCCGGGGTTGTACCATTGCCACGTGGAGGCTTTCGGCCGGCATCTTGAGTTCCTGGTCGTCGCCATAGTCGGCCAGGCCGCACACCTTGGCCAGCGCCGTCGGACGGACAATGGGCTTGCCATAGTACTCTTGGTCCTCGGGAAGCTGGTAGGTGATATCTTCTATTGTCGCTTCGCCGCGCATTATCTTCGCCGCCGCCATGACGGCATCCACAATCTGCTTGTACCCCGTGCAGCGGCAGACGTTGAGGTTCTTTTGGAACCAGGCGCGCACCTCCTCGCGCGTGGGATGGTTGTTTTCCAGCAGCAAAGCATAAGCGGACACGATAAAGCCCGGGGTGCAGAAACCACACTGCACCGCGCCATAGTTCATAAACGCCACCTGGATAGGGTGCAGGTGGGTGGGTGTGCCGATGCCTTCAATCGTCAACACCTGGCTGTACTCTTCGACCGCGCGAATCTTTTTGAGGCATGAGCGGACGAGCTTGCCGTTCAATATGACCGAGCAAGAGCCGCACACGCCCGTGTCACAGCCGACTTTGGTGCCGGTCAGCCCCAGGCGGCGCAGCACGTCTGCAAGGGAATCCTTTTCCGGATCGCAGATGAACATGCGATTTGCGCCGTTGATGTTCAACCACATTTTTCTTAGCTTCATGACATGTCTCCTTTTTTGTTCCAGTGTTTTATAGCGAACCGCCGCAGGCGACGATTTCCGACGAAACTGGCAAGCACCGCCCCGGTGGGGCACAAAGCCTCAAACATAGCTCGCAAGCATCCTGGCGCCCCTAAAAAGTGGCGTTTTTGGCCCTGCCGGTGGGGGCGAATCCTTTGCCGCAGTTCCAGTTGTGCAGTTCGTCCGGTACTGTTCAAGGGTCATGCTAGGAACGGCGGCTGGCGGTGATGCTATATTTTCTTCGCCGCCAGCAAATAGTAACCCAATTTTGCCGTACTGATGGCAATCTGAGTTTCCATCGGGTCGGCGGCGGGTTCAGAGCGGCTCCAGAATTCGCTCATCGAACCGTGCGCCAGAATCATTTGCGCGGCGAGATGTTTCAGCGTTTCAGAGTGGTCCTCCCATACGAGAATTTCAAAACCATGCGCGCGCAACCGTTCAACCATCTCGTCGCGCAGCATTGCGCCGCGCACACACGACTCGAACGGAAGGCGGCGCAGCGCCGCCATGCCGTCGGGATTGCGCGCGTAAACATCGCTCACGACGAAATACCCTCCGGGCTTGAGCGCGCGCCGAAATTCGGCCAGCGTCCGGTCAATATCGGCGACGAGCGACAAACTGCACTCGGATAGAATTGCATCCAGGCTATCATCATACACCGGCAGACATTCACCCGTCGCCTGGAGCAAGGGCAACGCCGGATTCCTGTGCCGGCCTGATTGGGTCAACACGGACGAAGCATCGAGGCCAAAAGCATTCAGGCGATACTGCGCAATCAAATGCTCCACCGTCGCGCCGGGACCGCAACCCACATCCAACACTCGCGCTCCGGCGGGCAACTGGCATAACGCCAACGCCCTGTCTGTCAGCGCCAACCCGCCGGGCCGGATCACATCTCCCGTGGCCTCTCGAATCGCAGCTCCTTCATACACACGCAAGTTGTCTTTACGCATTACGTATCACGTTTCACGCATCACTTATCTTCCAGCGTTTTTTCGACTTCAGCCATTTTCCCCAGCGCCAATTCTTCGGGAACCATGACCAGGCCGCACTTGGGACACTTGAGCAAATCCACCGGGTAGGCGCTGCCCAGGTACTCTACGGTCACTTTGCCCGCTTCAAGCGGCACGCCGCATTTGGCGCACTCCCATTGCGCGGATAGTGTCCGGCTCGTTTGATCGCTCATGCTCTTGCGTCCTCGACGACTTGCATGCGGTGGCTGTAGCCATTATGAACGACGAACGCATCACCCTGCCGAGTATAGTCCACCCAATAAGTGACAGCATTGGGCCTATAGTGCGCCAACCAGTGACTCGTCTCACGATCCAGCAGTTTGCTGCCGGTTCTTTCGGCAAACTCGATCACCCGCTGGATGTCCTCGACCAGAATGAGACGCTGCTCCAATCTCGCTCGAACGTCGTCGGCGATCACCAGTTGAATCGCCTCGAAAGTAGATGGCCCATCCATATCTTCTCCCCACACGTCCTTGAGCAATTTGCGCTTGAGCCGCGCTCGATTTTCGTGCCGCTCGGAATAGCCGGGACTCGGTCGCGTGGCTCGCCCGTCCGGGTCCTGGCTGTAGATGAGGTCGAGCAGGTGCAGCGTCCGCTTGCCGCGCGCGGCAAAGAAATCTCGACACACCGCGCAATACGTCACATAATCTGCCTGGCTCTCGGCGATGCGCCGCTCGACGACGGCCTGCGCCAGCTCGCGATTCGCCAGCCACATCAATCCGCCGTAGCTGCAACATTCGGTTCGCTCTCGGCTCAGAGGTAATTCCTCGATTTGATAGCCCAGCCGGCGCAGGATGTTGCGCGCGCTGTCTTGAATGTGGCTTTCATAGCGCGTCGCGCAAGGATAGTGGACGGACACGATTGCGGATTGCGGATTTCGGATTTCGGATCGTGGCAGGCCGTGCTCGTCAAAAAGAGTCCACAGGGAGATGATTTTTGTATCAGGCAGATGAGTCTTGAAAACTTGGTAACAACTCGAACATGCCAAAACGAGTTGCGGACTGCCCAACTCCTGATACTGCGCTTTGAAATCAACCAGAGCGGATTGAACCAAGTCCGTACGTCCGGCCCACTCCGCCGGAGCGCCGCAACATCTCAGCATCAGGCCGACATCGCCCAGCTTGTCCTGCAAGTAACCATAGACCCGTTCGACATATTCGGGCGACGATCCGGCAAGCTGGCAGCCGGGAAAGAAGACGTAATCACTCTTGGCAGCGCCAGGGCGATTGCGCGCCAGCGCAAATCTGTCGCCGTTGCTGAACTGCATGTCGCGCAAAGCAAAGTCGTGCGCCGAGGGCGGCATCCGTTTTTGCGCCACCATCACCTGGCGCGCATGCTTGTTCACCTCAGCCATGTTCAAGTCGGTAGGGCAGACCTCGCCGCACAGCCCGCACAGGCTGCACGAGTTGATGAACTGGTTGGACTTGCGTTCGCCCTTGACAATCGAGAGGTTGTTGTAAATCTCGCGCACGTATTTGCGCGGATAGCGGCCGTAATGCTGGAGATACTCGCAGACCTTGACGCACTCCATGCACTCGCATTGCAGGCACCGCTGCGCTTCTTGAATCGCTTCCGCGCGCGTGTAGCCTTCTGCCGGGTTGTCCATGCGCACAGCGGCCAGCGGAGCGATGCCTTGCGTGTCGGTGTACAGTCGTGTGGCGTAGGCGCCCTCGTTGATGCGCGAGGCAGTGAGCGATACTTTTTGCAGATAGCGATCCATCGAAATCGCCGCGCGCCGCCCGTCCGAAATGGACTGGATGGGCGAATGTTCGGCCGCGCTCCGTAACAAGCTGCCACCCGCAAAAATGCCATCCTGGCGGGTGGCAAAGGTCACGGGGTCAACCTGGATTCGCCCCTGTTCATTCAATGCGAGGTCAAATGTCTCGCTGCCTGCTCCGATGGCAAGATAGACCACGTCGAATTCACTGCGTAATCCAGCCAATCCATCGTCATGGACGGGCGTATTCAATCGGGCTTGCGCGCCAACTTGTTCGACCAGGGCGAGTTCGCTGTGGAGGATGTGTCGCGGCAACTCTTTTTCCGAGAAATTCCACAGGCTGCCGCCCAGATGATCGCCGGCTTCATAGATAACCACGCCGTAGCCCTTGCGCGCCAAGTCAAATGCTGCCGTCAGTCCACACAAGCCGCCGCCGACGATCGCTGCGCGTTTGCCGCGATTGGGCAAGCTGCGCGGCTTCTCTACCGGCTCGCCAAAATCAGCGCAGGCCCGTTCAAGCGCCCTAATCGAGATCGCCTCGCCGGCTTCGATGCGTTTGCAGACGGCCTGGCAAGGATGAGGGCACACTCGGCCAATGATGCCGGGAAAAGGCAAGGTCTTTTTCAACACTTTGAGTGCTGCTGTGAAATCTCCTCGACTGACCTCGGCCATCACTGCTCGCGCGTCCACGTGAATGGGACAGGCCGCTGCGCAGGTGGGCGCTTGTTCTTGAATACACTTGTCTTCCAGTTGCCGCAGTTCGATTTGTTCAATCATTTGGAAAGGCCCGTTGCGCAGGATGGCCGGTGAACGACAACGCTCGCCGTTCACCGGCCCGATTCGTGCAAGTCGAAAAGGCTCTTGTGCTTAGGCAGGGACAGCCTGCGCCTTGAGGCCGGCCAGCACCTTTTCCGGCAACGCCGGCAGGTGCGTGATGCGGACGCCCGTCGCGTTATAGATCGCGTTGATGACCGCAACGTGCGGCGATGTGAGCGGCAATTCACCGACGCCTGCCGCGCCAAACGGGCCGTACTCGCGCGGGTTTTCGAAATAGTGGATGTCGAACTTGTCGGGAATGTCCTTGGCGTATGGAATGCCTGCGCCGAGCATCGTCGCGTGCTTTTGAATGTCTTCGAAATCTTCGGACAGCGCCAGGCCGATGCCTTGCGCCACGCCGCCATAGATCTGTCCATCCACGACGAGTTTGTTGTTGATCTTGCCAACATCCGCCATCACCGTCATACCTTCGACCGTCACTTGGCCGGTCTTGGTGTTGGTGTTGACCTCGGCCATGAACACGCCATACATGTACACGGCGAATGGATTCCCTTGACCATTCGCATCGCAGTTCGAGTTCATGCTCGCCGCCCACTTGCCCGCGTACTTGAGCGGGATTTTCTCGGCGACCATTTCGTCGTACGTGCGGAACGCGCCATCCGGCTTGCGCATCGCGGCGAGCAATTGCTCGCAACCGTTTTTGATCGCGTTGCCGGTCATGACCTGACTGCGGCTGCCGCCCGAAGGCCCACTGTTGGGCGCGAGGGCCGTGTCATTCATCACCAACTTGATTTTGTCCGGCGCGATCTTTAAAGCTCGCAACGCTTCGTGCGCGGTGCCGAGCGTGCCCATATCCGCGCCCTGACCATGATCCTGCCACGTGTTATAGATCGTCACGCCGTCTTTTGTCAACTCGACGGCCGCTTCCGCGCCATCCGGGCCATCCAAGCCGCAACCGTAAATGCCGAGCGAAATGCCGACGCCCTTTTTGTTTTCCGGCGTGGACTCGCGTTTCGCTTTGGCGAGCGCATCTTTGTAGAGCGGGCGCAATTTGTCGAACATGTCCGGGAACGGATAGACTTCCGGCGCTTGCCCGGTCGGCGTTGTGCCGCCGGGGCGATAGCAGTTGAGCGCGCGGAATTCGAGCGGGTCCATGCCGATCTTTTCCGCGAGCATATCCACCATACTCTCCGACGCGAGGAATGCCTGCGGCGAACCATACGCGCGGAAGGCCGACCCCCACGCATGATTCGTCGCAACCGTGCGACCCAGGCCGCGAATGTTCGGGATGTTATAGCCCGCGCCCATGTACTGCGCGCCGCGCAGCGTCAACAGATCGCCGAACTCGGAGTACGGGCCGTGATCCACTGACCAGTCGCTTTCCATCGCGACGAGCTTGCCATTCTTGTCCGCCGCCAATTTCATGCCAATCCAGAACGGCGAGCGCTTGCCGGTGTATTGCATGTGTTGCTGATAATCGTACTCGAGGTACACCGGGCGCCCCGTCGCGATGCACGCCACCCCCAGCAGCGCTTCCATCGTCGGCGAGAATTTGTAGCCGAACGTGCCGCCCGCCGGATTTTGCACCAAACGCAATTTTTCCGGCTCGATGCCCAAACCCGGCGCGATCATATAGAGGTGGAGATACAAGCCGATTGATTTAGAGTGAATCGTGAGGCGACCTTCTTCGTCGTAATAAGCAAAGCCCACATCGCCCTCGATGGTGAGGTGCGGTTGGCGTTGCAGATAGAAATCGCCTTCAACGGTGTAAGCGGCTTTCTCCATCAGTGGCTGGGTATCCTCGCCCTTGACGATCTTTTGCTCATAGTACACATTCGGCGTGCCGGGGTGAATTTCAATCGCATCCTCAGACATGGCCGCCGGCGCGCTCATGTAAGCCGGCAGTAATTCCAGTTCGACCTTGACTTTTTCGGCAGCGGCGCGCGCCTGCTCCGGCGTGTCGGCGCAGACGATGGCGATGGCATCGCCATACTGGAAAACTTTTTGATCGCACAGAATGGGCCGATCCCATCCGTCGCCCTTGTTCGTCGGGAACGTGATCAGGCCAGTGATGCGGTTCTTGCCTTTGACGTCTTTGTGCGTGACCACTTTAAAGACGCCCGGCATCTTGTCCGCTTCGGACGTGTCAATCGAGAGAATGTTGGCGTGCGAGACCTTGGCCTGCACCAAAGCGAGATGCAGCGTGCCGGGCGGCAGCTTTAGCCCAAGGTCTTGGCCATAGTCGAGCGTGCCGGTCACTTTGGCGACAGCAGTCGGGCGAGGATAATTGCCGCCCCAGATCTTGCCGTCGGCGGGCAGCTTGAACTCGAGCGCCTCTTTGGGCATTTCGCCCCGCAGCACCTTGGCCGCGTCCATCGCCGCGTCCACCGTCGGCTTGTAGCCGTTGCAGCGGCAGGCATTATGGTGTTGAGTGAACCAGGCGCGCACTTGCTCGCGCGTGGGATTCGGGTTCTGATCCAGCAAAGCTTTGGTCGAAACGACAAAGCCGGGCATACAAAAGCCGCACTGAGCTGCGCCGTGTGCGATGAGGGCCATTTGAATGGGGTGCAGGTTGTCGGGTGTGCCGATCCCTTCGACCGTCGTGATCTTGGCCCCGTCCGGCACGCGCTTCATCTTGGTGACGCACGCCAGCATGAGCTTGCCATCCAGAATCACAGAGCACGCGCCGCAGTGACCGTCATTGCATGAAACTTTGGTGCCGGTCAAGAGCGCCTGCTTGCGCAACACATCGGCCAGGGTGGCCTCGGGGTCAACGACGAGAGTCTTGGGCATACCGTTGATGTGAAAATCTTCCATTCCAGATTCCAAAGCGCCGCCGCAAGCGTGTGCGCTGGTATCAGGGCTACCGGTTCGTGTTAGCCACGCTCGCCATGCTGGCGGCATACGCTCTCTTGTTGCCCGGCAAGAATTACCCAACGCCAGGCCAGTGGATGCTGATTGCCTTGTTCTATCTCCTGGCTATCGTGTGGGCGGGCAACGTCCTGGTGGATGGGAACAAATCAGACGGGTTCAAGGGCTTGGCCGCATTCGGGCTGGTCTTTGTCACGGTCTGGCTTTTCTACCTTTACTCGGGCGCCCAGTGGAGCAACCTGGCAAGCGCCTTTTTCAACCGGGACATCATGGATGGCGAGTGGCCCGGATTGTTCATGGGCCTGGGGATCACGTTCGAGATCGCGTTCTTTGCGGCCATCTTTGGCACGTTGATCGGCTTGTTCCTGGCCGTGTTCCGATCCTTCAACAATCCGGTACTCAACCTGTTCATCGTCGCCTATGTGGATTTTTTCCGCGCCATGCCCATCATCGTACTGATGGTGCTCATCTACTATGCGCTGCCTTACGTGGGCATCACGCTGGAATCCGTCGTGGTCGGCATCGTGGCTCTCTCGCTAAACAGCGCCGCGTACGTGAGCGAGATTTTTCGCGCGGGCATCGAGTCCGTGCATCACGGGCAAGTGGAAGCTGCGCGCGCGTTGGGCCTGCGACCGCTCCAGGCCATGCGGCTCGTCATCTTGCCGCAAGCCTTTCGCGTGGTCGTCCCGCCTCTCACCAGCAACTATGTGGCGATGACCAAAGACACGTCCATCTGCTCCGCCATCGCCATCCTGGAGCTGCTCAAGACGGCCTTGCAGATTCAGGCCTGGAAGGCCAACCCGACGCCCCTCATCGCCGCCACGGTCATCTATATCATTTTCCTCGTGCCTCTCACTCGCCTGTCGGGCATCCTGGAAAACAGAATGAAGACGAGACGCTAAGCCAACGCATAGCGCGAAGCGTGCGTCCGCTACGGATTATAAGAATCATCTTTTGTGAGGAGAATAGTAATGAAAGACGCATGGGAAATGGATGCGACCACCCCCACCGATTATCACTTTGTCGAGGCGCGCCGGGGGCGAGAATTTATTCTGAGGCTGACGACCGGGGCGGACGTCTGGCTGGCGACTCAAAAATTCGCCCAGGATCGCAACCTCCGTTTTGCCAAGATTCACGCCGTGTTCATGGGCGGCTTGCAGCCGACTCGTTTCCTGATGTGGGCGCCCAATACTCAAGACCCCAACAACTGGCACAACGAGTCTGAAGCGACCATCCAGAACTTGAGCATGATCCTATCCATGAGCGGGATCATCCATCCCCGGTTCAAGAAGGGCAAAGAGGAGCCATTCCCGGCCATCCACTTTGTCATCGGCGGCGCCTGGAACGTGCCCACTATCGGCGGTCACCTGCTGGAAGGCTCGATCGTCAAAGGCGTGTGCGAAGTGTTCATCACGGAAATCCTGGGCATTGACGTGCTGTACCCGCAAGGCAAAGTGCCCTCGCCGCACGCCGAGGAATTTCCAGAGAACTGGTACAAAGAAATCAAGTAACGGCCTCTGATTGCACTGGGGCGCACTAACGCAAAAGAGGTAGGCGGCGGCCGCGCAGGGCTTCCTACCTCTTTTTGCTGTTCAGGTGTCGTCTCGCAATTGAGTATGCGCCAGAAAGAGTGAACCCTTGCACCAGCCCCTTTTGCTCCTTGCTCCAACGCTGTCTGAATATGCGCCGATCCGAGCAGCCCTGGCAGACAAGTTGGCCGATAGCGAATTGCAGTTGTCCGCATGCGGCATAGGCCCAGCATGTGCAACTTCTCTATGCGAGCGGTTAGAAAGGACTGGCTGGTCGGGATGCCTGGCGTTGATCGGCTGGGCGGGGAGCTTGAGCCCAGACCTGACCGCGGGTGATGTCTTGGTAGCCAACGCCGCCTTGAATGTTCGGGGGCAAAGTGCGCCCTGCACCCCCATCAACTTGCCCGGCGCAAAGGTAGGCGCGTTGCTGTCGGCGCCAGCGCCATTGCTGGCGCCGGAAGCCAAACGCGCTGCTCAAAGCAGCGGCGCATTGGCCGTTGAGATGGAAGCGTATCCAATGGCTGCCTGGGCCAATGCTCATCATGTGCCTTTTATTCACACGCGTGTGATCCTGGACACCGTTGACGAGGCTCTACCCGACCTTGGGAATGTGCTCGACGACTTGGGGCGTGTGCGTCCGGGCCGGTTGGCAGTCAGGCTGCTGTCACGGCCACAGGTTGCTCTTGATCTATTGCGTTTTGTCCATCGTATGAGAGAACTCGATCCAATCCTGGCAGCGTTGGCGCTTGCCGTCTCTGACTCTGCGTGGGAATAGGTTGAGTGGCCTGCCGTCCCACACCATCCCCGCGCATGGATTCTCACTTGGCCGAACCGGAGATTTGCGGTAAACTATAGGCTATCCGCTATTAGCCATCTACCCTAAGGAGGTCACCATGTTAGTACGTGAGCGAATGAGCCGAGAGCCTGTCACGATCGCACCCGATGTGTCCGTGTCGGACGCCCTGCGCTTGATGCACGAAAGAAAGGTCCGGCGACTGCCGGTGCTGGATAGCCACGGCAAGCTCGTCGGCATCGTCGCCGACCAAGATTTGCTGTACGCCTCGCCTTCGCCTGTCAGCTCTCTCAGCGTGTGGGAGATGCACTACTTGCTCGCCAGGCTCAAGGTTGAGGAGGTGATGACGCACAAGGTCATCACGGTGGAGGAGGACACGCCGCTGGAAGAAGCCGCGCGCATCATGGCCGACAACAAAATCGGCGGCTTGCCCGTGCTCTGCGAGGGCAAATTGGTCGGCATCGTCACCGAAACCGACTTGTTCAAGATCTTTTTGGAGCTGCTTGGCGCTCGACAGCCCGGCGTGCGAGTGACGGCCCTCATCCCAGATACTAAGGGGACGTTGGCCAAAATCACCAACGCGATTTTCGGCGCGGGCGGCAACATCATGGCCTTTGGCGTGACCTGCGATGCCAGCGGGGCCCGCTGGCAGGTCACACTCAAAGTGCAAGACGTGCCCCGGGTCCAGCTCGTCGAGGCCATCCGACCGTTCGTGGAAGACATTCTGGACGTGCGCGAGCTTTAACGCGCTCCGAAAGTATCCTCTCAATCATCCGAGAAAAGAACCTTGCGAAGCGGAAACCTTACCCATTAAGGGTACCCTGGGGGTCGCAAGGTTCAAATCTCCCCACTTTTTGAGAGGATACCTCCGAAATCAGAAACCCCGGAGTTGACTGTGGCAGAAATGGAAATCGGCACCGTCCGAGCGGTTGACATCAACACGGAAATGCAGGACGCCTACCTGAGCTACGCCATGAGCGTCATCGTGGCGCGGGCGCTGCCCGACGCGCGCGATGGGTTAAAGCCCGTCCAGCGGCGCATCCTGTACGCCATGCACGACATGGGCGTGCGCCCCGACTCGTCCTACAAAAAGTCGGCCCGCATTGTCGGCGAAGTCCTTGGCAAGTACCATCCGCACGGCGACATGGCCGTGTACGAGGCCATGGCCCGCTGCGCGCAAGATTTTTCGATGCGCTATCTGCTGGTGGACGGGCAGGGCAACTTTGGATCGGTGGACGGCGACGCGCCGGCGGCCATGCGTTACACCGAAGCGCGGCTGTCGCCCATGGCCATGGAACTGCTGGCCGATATCGAAAAGCAGACGGTGGACTTTGGCCCGAACTTTGACGGCTCGCTTGAACAGCCGCTCGTCCTCCCGGCGGCTGCGCCCAACCTGCTCATCAACGGCGCGAGCGGCATCGCCGTCGGCATGGCGACCAACATCCCGCCGCACAACCTGAGCGATGTGTGCGACGCATTGTGCTACGTCATCGAAAAATGGGACAAGCTCGACCAGGTGGGCGTGGACGAACTGATGAAATTCATCAAAGGGCCGGATTTCCCCACCGGCGGCATCGTGTTCCGTTACGACGACAAGGTCGAAGGTGGCGACGCGATCCGCACCGCGTACGCCACCGGCCGAGGGCACATCACCGTGCAGGCCAAGGCGCACGTCGAAGACATTGCGCGCGGCAAGGCCAACCTCGTCGTCACCGAGCTGCCCTATCAGGTGAACAAGGCCAACCTCGTCGAGCGCATCGCCGAACTCGTGCGCGACGGCAGGATCGAAGGCATCACCGACGTGCGTGACGAGTCCGACCGCAGCGGGATGCGGCTCCTCATCGAAGTCACGCGCACGGTAGACCCCAAAGACATCCTCGTCCAGCTTTACAAGCACACGCCGATGCGCAGCACGTTCGGCATCATCCTGCTGGCGCTGGTCGCGGATGAAACGGGACGCCTTGAGACACGCACGCTTCCCCTCAAGAAACTGTTGCAGATCTATGTGGAGCACCGGCAAGAGATCGTCACGCGCCGCAGCCAATACGACCTGACCCGCGCCCAAGAACGCGCGCACATCCTCGAAGGGTTGATCAAGGCGCTGGCGAATCTGGACGAGGTGATTCGCATCATCCGCCGGAGCGCCGACGCCGACGCGGCGCGCGAGGCGTTGATGAAACGCTTCAAGCTCACCGAGATTCAAACCAACGCGATCCTGGACATGCCGCTGCGGCGGCTGGCCCGGCTGGAGCGCGAAAAACTAGAAGCCGAGTACAAAGAGAAGCAGGCCATCATCAAACACCTGCAAGACCTGCTGGCGCATCCCAAGAAAATTCTGGGCGTCATCCGCGACGAACTGGCAGCGTTGAAGGACAAGTACGGCGACAGCCGCCGCACGACGATTGCCGAAAGCAAGGTGGGCGAGGCGG
Organism: Anaerolineae bacterium; assembly: GCA_041300525.1. Classification (GTDB taxonomy): domain Bacteria; phylum Chloroflexota; class Anaerolineae; order Fen-1058; family Fen-1058; genus JBGLNJ01. Next base: position 1,107,506 of record JBGLNJ010000001.1, read on the forward strand.
TGACGACGCACGAATTGATGCCCGAAGAAACCGTGTGGATTTCGGTTGGAAATGATGGGACGGCGGCGCGCGCGGGCCAAAGCCTGGCGCTCATCAAGAATGTCGCGCCCCCGGTGGCCTTGTGCCAAGCCAACTCGCGCGACACACTCTATATTTTCAACGACCGCGGGCAGGTCGGACAGACGCCCGTACATTCGGTTTCGGAATCCGGCGGGAACGTCGCCGACCTGACGGGGTTGGGCAAGGAAGACCGGCTCGTGGCGGCGTTGGCGTTGCGAAAGTCCGGCGAGTTGCGCGGGTACGTTTTCTTCGGGACGCGGCTAGGCACCGTCAAGCGGGTGACTGCCGCAGATCTGGTCAACGCGACCGGCAACGTTTTCAACGCGATCAACGTGGACGAGGCCGATAGCCTGGAGTGGGTACGCGTGACGATGGGCGGCGGCGAAATTGTCCTCGTCACAACCCAGGGACAAGCGATCCGCTTTGCCGAAGAAGAGGTGCGTCCGATGGGCCTCAACGCGGGCGGCGTGCGCGGCATCAACCTCAGCGAGCGAGACGCGGTGGTGGGCATGGACGTGGTGTCGCCGCGATCCGATGTGTTGGTGTTCAGTGAGAACGGGTACGCCAAGCGCGCGACGCTGGCGCAATATCCCGCGCAGGGACGCGCCGGCAAAGGTGTGGTATCGGCCAAAATCGGCGCGACGAGCGGGCCGCTAGTGGGCGCGGCCATCGTCCAGGCCGAAACTCAACTGGTCGTGGTGACGAACAAGGGCAAAGCCAAGCTCATGCGCGCCAAGACCGCGCCGAGCCGCAATCGCGATGGGCGAATAGACGAAGTGTTTGCGCTCGCCCAGGGCGACTCGGTAGCGATGCTCGTCGTGCCGACTGCGCGCGCCGAGATGGAAGCGCCACCACCGGAGCCAGAAGCCGAGACTGAGGCGGTCGAAGAAGAGAAGCCAGTCCCAGCGCAGTCTGGCTTTAGCCAGACGAGCAAGCGAAAGATCAAACCTCAACGCTCAAAGGGCAAGGCCAAGTCAAAAGCTAAAGAGAAGGCAGTCCAGTTAGCATTGGAAGAGTGATTGAATGGGCGACCCTCGTGGTCGCCCATTCAATCAGCGTTGCGTGCGCACATCGCGCTCCGCAATCCGCAATCGAGGAAGGAGGAGACATGTCCACTGCTTCCAACTCGAGCCGCGTGCGGCCCTTGTACGACTGGGAAATCGCACAAGCCCACATTGTCTTTGGCGATGCGCTGCGTTTTGAAAAGGTGCGGGTACATGAAGGTGCCGCCTGGCCGGATGCCATTGACCGGCTCGGGCGGCGGCTCAAGCACATGCCTCCGCCCGGCATTCAAGACCACAACGCCATCACGCTCGGCTACGATTCCTACTTCCCGGTGCAATTCCCCCAGACGCTTGTCCCGCTGGGCCAACCCCAGGATTACGCGATGGGCTGGCTCATCCACGAACTCACGCACGCCTGGCAATATCAACACACAGGCTGGACCTATTTGTTGCGGGCGCTGTCAGCCCAGATTCGATTGGGGGCGAACGCTTATGACTTTGGCGGCCCGGATGGATTGCTCGCCCGTCGCCAAGAGGGATGGACGCTGCACTCGTTCAACCTTGAGCAGCAGGGCGACATCGCGCGGAGCTATTACGACGCCCGGCGCGCGAGCCAGGATGTGAGCGCGTGGTTGCCGTACGTTAAAGACCTTCAAACGCAAAGTTGAGCCATCCTGGCCGGAAATCAAGAGCAGAAGGTTCTTCGACCCAGAGTGAAGATACCGAGGTCTAGTGAAATAGGCCAGTCGAATATAAAGACCCGAAGGGTTTCGGAAAGCCCTTCGGGTCTTTGCGTGTTGCCTTGATCCGCTGATCAGACTCCCCACGCACGGGCGAGTGACTCATGCTCGTCCATAGAGAACTCGTCCTTCGTGAACGACGGTATAAATGAGACTGCCTGGAACCGTTTGGAACTGGTCAAATTCTTCCGGCGTATAGACCAGGATGTCCATGCCGATGCCCATGCCACGGAACAATCGTCTCACTTGCCCGTATCGCTCAATGCGCGGCTTGTCTGATTCTGCGACAATCATCAAATCCAGGTCGCTATCTGGCCCCGCCTCGCCGCGCGCGCGCGACCCGAACAGGATGACGGCCTTTGGATGAGCCGCCTCGACGATCTTGTCTACAATTTCGCGCAGTGTTTCCTCTGTGACCATCGCCTGCCTCCTGCGACTTACCTGTGTCTATGGGCTTCCAGCCAGATATACGAACGCCCGCCAGGTGCGATACACTGACGCCATATCCTCGCCCACCCACTCGACGCTGCGCGCGCCGGTACGTTTTGCGCCGGGCATCAGTTCCGCGCGCTCGGCCTGGATGCTGCGCATGAACTCGATCCCCAGCGTGATCGGCGGCTGGACGACGAATGGCGCATACTTGCGTTCCAACGCTTTCTGCGCCGCCGATTGGGCCGCCTGCCGGATGACGGGCGCGGTCTTGGCCGGCAGAAGGCAATCCGCCGCGCAGCGGCCCCTGGCGATCTTGACCGTCGCCGTTTCCACTTCGCCCAACACCTCGCGCGCCTCGGCCGTCGCCAGTTGGTCGCCCGTGACGAGCACGACTGGCACGGCAAAATGCCCGGCCAACGCAGCGTTGAGCATAATCTCGCCCATCAGTTTGCCGTTCAACGTCGCGTTGTAGATGGTCGTGGATGACCAGGTGTGGTCATGGATAGCGGGAGCCGACCCGGCACGAGCGTGATAGCCGATAAAGATCGCGGCGTCCACGTCCGGGCCAATGCCCTCCATCATCGAGAAGGGCTTGGGCGAGCCGCTGATGAGGCTTGCCGCCGGGTTCAGCTCTTCGATGAGGATATTGTCCATGTTCCCGTGCGAGTCGTTCACCACGATGTCCGTCGCGCCGCCCGCCAGCGCGCCCTCGATGGCGGCATTGGCGTCGCCCGTCATCAGCCTGCGGAAACGTTGATACTCGGCGGTGGTGTGGTCGGTGTGGCTCAGGCTCACCACGCCGGTGATGCCCTCCATGTCTACGGAGATCAAAACTTTCATGTTCTGCCTCAAGAGAGTTCAAAGAAAAGATTTGGATCAGCGCCCGTAGTATATCAGATGTGCACAGATTTGAGTAACGCCTTGCCAGGCCAGAGAGACAGGGTGACGCAGTCGCGTGCCCGCCCGTGGTCTTTGATCAACGCCTCTTGACATGGCGGCGGGGTTATGCTAGAATAGTCGTTAGTAAGCTAACGCCGGAGTGTGTAGACTGACTACTGAGGAGGCTCAAGATGAGCAGTTTGATCGAACAGTTGGGGACAGTGGGATTCACGGAATACGAGGCAAAAGTCTATGTGGCTCTGCAGCGGTGCAGCCCGGCCACGGGCTACCAGGTCGCCAAAGAGTCCGGCGTGCCCCGTTCGACGATTTACGAGGTGTTGAGCAAGCTGATCGCGCGCGGCGCAGCGGTCACCCAGTCGCTCGGCGATATGGTGCGCTATACTCCCGTGCCGCCGGACTTGGTCCTGGATCGGATGCGCCACGAGTTTGAAGATACGCTCGACAAGCTGGCCGACGGGTTCAAGCGCACGACGGCCACGCCCGGCGCGCCCGGCCAGACCTGGAATATTGTCGGGCACGACAACATCCTGGCCCAGGCGCGCCAGATGATCGAGCGGGCGCAGAGCGAAGTGGCGGTGGTGGTAGGCGACGACGACGAACTGGACGAGTTGGTAGTCTGGTTGCAGCAAGCCCAGGCCCGCAAAGTCACACTGAGGGTGATTTCGCCCGTGCCCTACGACGCAGGCAAGGTACCCGTGTTGGTTCACTCGCAAGGGCCGCGTCTGCGCCAAGCGTTAGGGCACGGCCTGACGCTGGTCGTGGATGGGCGCGAGATACTGATCGGCGAGGTAGACCGCAGCGAGGGCGCCGTCTGGACGACGAATTCCTACGCGGTGGCGTGGACGCTGTGGGGCTTGCGGCAGGAGATAGCAGACAAACCTGCTCGCAAGCGCAAGCCCAAAGCTGCCGCATAGCGCAAGCGAACCTGTCAGCCGGTCAGTGCGATGTCAAGCTAGAGTCAACGCGCCGGTATTCACCGAACAGATTACGGCTTATACTCTGCTCGTAACGGCTCACCCTTGCAAAGATTTTCAGGAAGGGTGAGCAAAGAAAACGCAAGGCCAAAAGCCAGGCGGGAAGAATAATGATCACCCAGATTTTCAAGAATCTATTCAGGCGCAAAACACGCACGCTCTTGACGGTATCGGGCATCGCGGTCGGCGTGGCGATGATCGTGGCGCTGGGCGCGATGGGCGAAGGGTTGCGCACCGGCTACGTCTCCATGTTTTCGGGCAGCGGCGCCGATCTGGTGATGATGCAAAAAGGCTCGTATGACATCACCATGAGCGGCGTGGATGAGGACATTGTGAGCCAGGTGGCAGCGATGCCGGAGGTACATTCCGTCAATGGTTTGGTCGTGGGCAATGTCACCGCGCCGGGCGCGCCTTACTTTTTCGTCTTTGGCTACGACCCCAAGGGATTCAGCATCCAGCGATTCAAGCTGGTCGAGGGGCAGATGTTGGGGGCCGGACGGAACACGGCTCTTGCCCGCCGCGAGATCCTGCTGGGCAAGCAGGCGTCCGAGGCGCTCAAGCTCAGGGTGGGCGAAATCCTGCGGTTGCCCGGCGGGGGCTTTCGCATCGTCGGCATCTATGCCACCGGCAGCGGGTTCGAGGATGCGGCGGCGGTCGTGTCGCTGGCCGATGCGCAGCAGTTGCTGCTCAAGCACCGCCAGGTGGGAGCAATTCAAATCAAGCTGCGAGACACACAGCAGATCGAAACGGTGCGCGCCAAACTGGAACGACTATATACTGCCCACGGGCATAAATTGCGCTTTTGAATCTAGGGCAAAAGCTGGTATCATTGCGAGCATGACAATCCAACTCGAATTCACTCTCGAAATACAGACCGAGAATACGATGCGCGACCATTTCCGGCTGTATCAAGAAGGGGGGATAGACAAACTCAAAGAAACGCATTTCTATCATCCCGAAAGCGAGTTGCAAGCACATGCCCCCACCGTGGAAGCCTATTTTCGAGAACATCCACCGGCCACGATCAAGGAAGCCCAGGACAAGATTGAGCGGTTGACGGGCGTTCGGCGGTGTGAGACCCAGGTGCGGCAATTCCTCTTTCGCCTGGGAATGCGATGCCGCAAAGTCGGGATGATTCCCGCTAAGGCCGATCCTGAGAAACAAGCGACCTACCTAGAGGAGACCCTGGAGCCTCGTCTGGCCGAAGCCCAAGCGGGAAAACGCGCTGTGTTCTTCGCCGACGCGGCCCACTTTGTCCTGGCTCCCTTTCTCGGTTTTCTGTGGTCGTTTGCGCGCGTTTTCATCCAAGCCCCTGCCGGTCGACAACGTTTCAACGTGCTGGGCGCCTTGAATGCCATCACCCACGAGTTGATCACAGTGACCAATGACACCTACATCAATGCGGAGAGCGTGTGCGAACTCCTCCGAAAACTGGCCGCCCTCAACTTGGGTGTACCCATCACGCTTTTCTTGGACAATGCCCGGTATCAGAAATGTGCCGCCGTATTCGCCTTGGCCGCCAGCTTGAATATCGAATTGTGTCACCTCCCGCCTTACTCGCCCAACCTCAACTTGATTGAACGACTCTGGAAGTTTGTCAAAAAACAATGCTTGTACTCGAAGTACTATGCTGACTTTGCCACATTCAAAACTGCCATTGAGACGTGCCTTAGCGAAACTCACACGAAGCACAAGGCGGCTTTAGATTCGCTGCTCACTCTGCGCTTTCAGACCTTTGAAAAAACGCAATTTATGCCCGTGTGAAGTATAACGGCGACGTAGCCAAGTGGTAAGGCAGGGGTCTGCAAAACCCCGATGCGTGGGTTCGAATCTCACCGTCGCCTCAACAGGTGAATCAAGACATGGCATACGTGAAAGGGCCTCATCCATTGGGGCTTTTTTCGTCTATGTAATTTGTCTGCTAGCAGGCTGTCGGAGATCCCGTAGCATAGGGCCTTGTGCCCGTCGCCTGCCGGTAGGCAAGGGGCTAGGTTACCTCTCCGACAGGCTGCTAGCGCGCGGCTCACCCGCCAACCTGCCGCACTTAGGTGGTGGACGGCCCTACCCTTTTTGCCCCGCTTGCGTTACAATAGTTGCTGGTTTTATGGACATCTATGACATCCGATTTGCAGCCAAGTCTGGAACGTCCAGACGCGCCGCAAATCCTCCAGCTTTCAGTGGTCGGATTGACCGAGGCGAGGGGTTCCCTACCTCGTTTACCCTGGTATCTCGACCGCAGGATGCACTACGGGCATCCTCCGTCCGATGGAACAAGACGGGCTGGACACGTGGGAAACACGTGTGGGATGCGCCAACACTTTTACCCAGGGGACGGCTTTCCCCTGGAACCGCCGAGTGTTGTTAAGGTGCAGCATCAGGATAGCACAAGTGTTCTGATTTGTCAAGAGATGTTCAAAAACCGAGTAATCAAATTCGATACTCCTGACGGTAAAGCGAAATCTGGCGCGGACTCATCGGGTTCAAGACCATGATGCACTGGCCATACACCCCCTATATCTGGCTCCCACTGATATCGGCAGCGGTCACTGCGGCGTTGGGAATCTATGCCGGGCGGCATCGTCGTGATGTGCCGGGCGCGACTCCTTTCGTCATCCTCGCACTGGCGGCCATGCTTTGGTCGCTGGCGAACGCGCTGGAAATGGCCGGCGCAGACTTGCCCACCAAGCTCTTTTGGGCGAACGTCCAGTACCTCAGCTATGTCACGCTGCCTGTGGCGTGGCTGGCGCTGGCCCTCGAACACACAGGCCGAGACAAGTGGCTGACGCGCCGCCGGCTAGCCTGGTTGAGCGTTGAGCCTGTCATCACGATAGTGCTGGCTTGGACCAATAATCTGCACGGCTTGATGCGGCGTGACATCTACCTGGATACCAACGGCCCGTTCTCCGTAATCGGCAAGACCTATGGACCGTGGTCCTGGGTCCACGCCGTTTACTCATACAGCTTGCTGTTTACCGCCGTGTATCTGTTCGCCAGGGCGCTGCTGCGTGCGCAGCCTCTTTATCGTAGACAGACCCTTGTGCTGCTTTTTGGCTTTCTCGTTCCATTGGTGTGGAACGTCTTGTATAACTTGGGCCTCAGTCCCAATCCTCGCTACGACATCGCGCCGGCTGTGATCAGCGTCTGCGGCATCGCGATAGCGTGGGGCCTATTTCGTTACCGGCTGTTCGACATCGTGCCAATTGCGCGCGCCACGGTCATCGAAAGCATGGACGATGGCGTGATTGTGCTGGATGCGCAAAATCGCATCATTGACCTCAACCCGACCGCTCAAAGTATGCTGGGCCCCGCGTCCTCCCAGGCAATGGGCCAACCTGTGCAACAGGTCTTGACGCAAAGCGTGTGGAACGATTGGGTCGAGCAATATGGCAATGCGACGGCAGCTCAGGGCGAAATTGCGTTGGGCGAAGGCGACGCGCGGCGTGACTATGACGTGCGCATTTCGCCGTTGACCGATCGGCGCGAAGGACTGACCGGGCGCTTGGTGATCTTGCGTGACATCACCCGGCGCAAACAGGCGGAGCAATCGCTGCGGCAGCGCAACCGCGAATTGACCCTGCTCAACAGCGCCATCCAAGCCCTCAATTCTACCCTCGATCTGGATCAGGTGCTCGAAGGAATTCTGGAAGAGGCCCGCGCGATGTTGTATGCAGATACCGGCTCCGTCTGGCTGATGGACCCCGAGACTGACGAGCTGGTCTGCCGGCAGAGCGCCGGCCCGCGCAGCGAGGTTATCCTCGGCTGGCGTCTTCCGGCGTCAGAGGGGCTGGTCGGTTGGGTGGCCCGCACGGGCAGGAGCCTGATCGTGCCGGACACGCTGACCGACACGCGGCACTTTAGGGGCATAGACCAGCAAACTGGATTGTCGCTCCGTTCTATCCTCAGCGTGCCACTAGTCGTCAAACGAGGCGTGATCGGCGTGCTCCAGGTCGCCGACTCGAAGGCCAACCGCTTCCAAGCCACTGACCTGAGCCTGGTCGAGCCGCTGGCTGCCGCCGCCGCGACTGCGATTATGAACGCGCGGCTGTACGAAAGGGCTCAGCAAGAAATCGCCGAACGCGAGCGAGCGAAAGAGGCGCTGCGCCAACAGGCGCTTGAGCTTGAGGCACGCAACGCCGAGATGGATGCCTTTGCCCATACGGTAGCCCACGACCTCAAGAATCCTCTGGGCCTGATCATCGGCTACACCGACATATTGAACAGGTATTACACCACCCTGCAAGATGAAGAGCGCGAAAGGTGCCTCGCCGATGTTGCGCGCACGGCGCACAAGATGAACAACATTATCGAAGAGTTGCTCTTGCTCTCCGAAGTGCGCAAGGCCGAAGTGGAAATGACGTCCCTGGACATGGCGGCCATTGTGGCTGAAGCCCAACAGCGCCTGGCTTTTGTGATCAAGACCAGTCGAGCCGAGATCATTGCGCCGCCCGTGTCTGCGTGGCCGATTGCGCTGGGCTATGGCCCGTGGATCGAAGAGGTGTGGGTCAACTATCTCAGCAACGCCATCAAATATGGCGGTCAGCCGCCGCGCATAGAGTTGGGCGCAGAGATATTCCCGGACGGCAGGGTTCGCTTTTGGGTGCGCGACAATGGCCCTGGGATCACACCGGAAGGTCAAGCCCGGTTGTTCGCTCCCTTTACGCGGCTCGACCAAATCCGCGCGGGAGGGCATGGGCTGGGACTTTCGATTGTGCGGCGCATCGTGGAAAAGCTCGGCGGACAGGTGGGAGTGGAAAGCCAGGTTGGCTGCGGGAGCACATTTAGCTTTATTTTGTCCGCCGCGCCTGCCGCGCCTGCCGGGCAAACCGACACCGTGGAAGCCCTGCCATTCGATTAGGCCAGGTGACTGCTCAGTTCCATTTCCGCCCGCGCGTTTGACCTGCCGGCCCAGTTCGACCTCGCCCCACTCGATCTTGACTTCGACCAGCACGCCCGGCCTTTGCTCGGGCTTCCAATCAATCTCCTCAATGATCAACTCGACCGTCTTGCCCGCAGGGGGCTGTGCCTGGCGTTTCTTTTTCTGCGGATCACACCGATAGTTACCCGTTTTATAGACAACTATATCACAGGTGTTGGACCGGGCTGATTGACCGAGGTGAGGGGTTCACTACCTCGTTTACCCTGGTGTCTAGCCCGGCGGATGCACTACGGGCACCCGGGAAGCGTTGGGCAAAGCGAACGGCCAAGACCGCTTCCACATCGCGGAAGGAAAGCGCGTTCAACTCTTCATCACTGAAACGTTCAGCGATATTCAGAGCGGCATTCACATCCGCGTTACACACAAAGCCGCAATGCCGGCAGACAAACTCGGCCTGCGTGCGGCGGTTCAAGCGAGACACGAATCCGCAGCAGGAACACTGCTGGCTGGAATAGGCAGATTGCACGGAGCGATACCGGATGCTCCGCTCATCCAACTTGAAACGGAGTTTGTCTTTGATGTATCCTAACTGCGAAGCGCGCAAGCGGCGGTTCATCAGCCGAGACTTGAAGCGCATATCTTTGACGTTCAAGCGTTCCAACGCCACGGGCGATCCGGCGGGGAGAGCCTTCACCAGTTCATTCAAAGCCCGGCCAATTTCGTTTCGCGCAAAGGCTTCGGCCTTGTGGTCATCCAAACTGACCGTAGATAAGCCTTTCCGTTTCAGACAGACGTTGAGTTTTTGCTTGCGAGCAAAGCGGATCGCTTTTTTCTCCACGCGCCGAGCGAGTTTATCACTCACCGCGCCGTACTGTTTGCCAGTGGAGGTGGTCACGATAGAAACCATGCCAATGTCCACGCCGGTGGCCTGCTTCTTCGCTTTAGGTTTGCCGCCCTTGCGTTTGACCACCAGGGTAGCGTACCAGCGACCCTCGCGCTTGTTGAGCGTGACTCCGGTGCAGAGTGCAGGATATTCAGCAATCGCCGCCTTCGCCCGCTTGTACAGCGTGAGGGGCACGTCCACGGGCTGTCCCTTGTCCAAAGTGCTGATTTTCAGCCAGAAATCGAAGGCGGGCGTGTCGGATTTCTCCAGTTTCACCACGTTGGTATTGGCTTGGATACAAATCGCTTTCAGGACGGGAGGATTCGTGCGCTCGTTGGAGTACCAAGACTGGACAATCCCGCACGCTTGCTGCCAGGCGCAGCGTTGCCAACGGTCGGAGAGCGGCGTGGGCACATCCGCTTCGGGGATGTCGGCATACTTGTCAGGAAGCTGCTGTGATTGGCTACGCCAATCATGGGCAATCAGCCAGTCCACATACGCCTGCACAACGCGTTGGTGCTCTACGGACAGCTCATCGAGCTTTTGGAGTTTGCTTGCGTTGGCTTGGTCGAGCTTGAGATGCGTGATCGCTTTCTTCACCATTTTGCAACTCCGCGAGGATGCGTTCGGTCTTGCGCTTGGATCGTCGTTGCCCGTACAGACGCGCGCAAAACGAGGTGACAATGCTCACGAAATCTTGAATCAAATCCTCTTTGCCGTTTTCGGCCAGGTTAATGAACTACCCGCGCGGCAAGCCGCGCGGTATCAAGACCCTTTTGGAAAGCGGATCGCGGCAAGCCGCGAGGTATCCGACCCGACTTGGAAGAATGACCTCAACCTCACGGCCTTGCATCGCCAGCAGCTTTTCCAGATAGTTGAACCCGAAGCGAGTCAGGCGGTCTTTGTGTTCCACCACGATGCGCGTCACGCTGGGGTCAGTCAACAGCTTCATCAACTTGGGTCGCGTGTCGTTCACCCCCGAGCCGATCTCTTTCACCACCAATGCCACGCGATAGCCTCTGGCCGCGCAGTAGTCGGTCAATCGCTTGGCCTGCCCTTCCAGGTTGCTCTTGTTCTCGGCAGCCGACACGCGAGTATAGATCGCAACCTTTTGCTCAGTGATGGCGACAGTAGCTTCGGGTGGGGCGTCGGTGATGATGATAGTGCCCGTGTCCATCTGGTAGCCGGGGAGTTTGCCGGCATGGAACCAGCGAAAAGCCGTTCGATAGGAGACTCCGATCTTGCGAGCGTAAGCACTGAGTTTCATGCTTCCAGTATAGCACAAATGTTCTTGCTTGTCAATGGCTGGCTGCAAAATGAATAATCAAATTCGATACACACCAACGTGTCGCCATATTCCGCGATCAGCTTCTTGGTGCCCTGAGACCCACCGCCGCGTCAACCCACTTGACGAATCGCACAGCATCGGTTACAATCCCACCTTGCCCAAGCGGGGGATGCAACAGATGTTTGAAGGGCTGACGAACAAATTACAGGCGGTATTTGACAAGCTCTCCAAGCGCGGCTTGCTGACGGAAGCGGATGTAGACGTGGCGCTGCGTGAAGTGCGCCTGGCGCTGTTGGAAGCGGACGTCCACTATGCCGTCGTCAAGGATTTCTTGGGCCGCGTGCGAGAGCGCGCAGTGGGTGCCGAAGTCCGTAAAGCTTTGACTCCCGCGCAGCAGATCGTTAAAATCGTCCACGAGGAACTGATCACCACGCTGGGCAAGCCGGCATCGCTTGATCTTTCGGGGGTGCCGCCGACGGTCATCATGCTGGTGGGCCTGCAAGGCAGCGGCAAGACGACCATGGCAGCCAAGCTGGGACTGAGGCTCAAAAGCTCCGGCCAGCGTCCACTGCTGGTGGCAGCCGACATCTACCGTCCGGCCGCCGTGACGCAGTTGCAGGTGCTGGGCAAACAGTTGGACTTGCCGGTGCACAGCGAAGGGACCCAGGTTGCGCCGCCAGAGATTTGCCGCAACGCGCTCAAGCATGCGCGCGAGGCAGCGTATGGCGTGGTGATCTTGGACACGGCCGGCCGTCTGCACATTGACGACGACATGATGGCCGAGATCGAAAAGATCAAGCAAGTCACGCAGCCGCGCGAGATTCTGTTGGTGGCCGATGCGATGACGGGCCAGGACGCGGTGCGCGTGGCCGAAGAGTTTCACAAGCGCGTGACGCTCAGCGGGCTGATCTTGACCAAAGTGGACGGCGACGCGCGCGGAGGGGCGGCCATCAGCATCCGCTCCGTCACCGGCGTGCCGATAAAGTTCCTGGGCGTGGGCGAAAAGCCCAACGCCATCGAACCTTTCCAGCCGGATCGCCTCGCCTCGCGCATCTTGGGCATGGGCGACATGTTGACGCTCATCGAAAAGGCTGAGGCGACGTTCGACCAGGATCAGGCCCAAAAGCTGACGCAAAAGTTCCTGGAGAACAAGTTCGACCTGGAAGACTTTTTGGGTCAGCTCCAGCAAGTCAAAAAGATGGGGCCGATCAGCCAGGTGCTCGACATGATCCCGGGCATGTCGCGGGCCAAGCTGGACGTTGCGCCCGAGTTGGCCGACGGTCAACTGTGCCGCATCGAGGCCATCATCAATTCGATGACGCCGGACGAGCGGCATAATCCTCAAGTCCTGGGGGGCAGCCGCAAGCGGCGCGTCGCGCGCGGCTCGGGCACGACAGTGCAAGAAGTGAATCAACTGCTCACCCAGTTCCGCCAGATGCAGCGGATGATGAAGCAGATGTCGGGCAACAAAGGGCGGGGACTGATGTCCATGTTCCGCTAATGAATTTTATATTTTTGATTGCAGATCGTAGGCGCAACCTAAAATCTGCAATCTACAATCTGCAATCTGAAAGAGGAGTTACAAAACAGTGGTACGAATTCGACTTCGCCGGATCGGCTCCAAGCGGCAGCCGAGTTACCGAATGGTCGTGGCCGATGTGGAAGCCCCGCGTGACGGGCGTTTCCTCGAAGTCGTCGGCTTTTACAATCCGCGCACTCAGCCGGAGACTGTCCAGATCAATGAAGAGCGCACGCTGCACTGGCTGGGCGTGGGCGCACAGCCGAGCGAGTCGGTGACTCGGTTGTTGACCAAGTGCGGCACGCTGGGACGCTATGCCAGGCTCAAATCCGGCGAGGCGTTGGATGTGTTGATGGCGGAAGCAGCCCAGGCCCTGGCGGCGGCTCCAGCCATTGCCCCCAAGACCAAGCTGCACAAAGACATCGCCGGCGCGCCCGGCAAGCAAGCCAAGCGAAAGGCACAGCAGGAGGCAGAGTCCGCGACTGAACAACCAGCGGCCTAGTCGCCAACCCAGCCAGCCTTGCTCCCTTTCCATTTCTTGTGGGTCTCGCAGCATTCCAAACCCAACCCGACATCAGAAAGGGAGACATCAAAATGAAAGAACTCGTCGAATACATTGCCCAGTCGCTGGTAGACGATCCCACACAGGTGCAAGTCAGCGAAGTAGGGGGCGTCAATTCGGTCATCATCGAATTGCGCGTGGCTCCCACAGACATGGGGCGAATCATCGGCAGAGGCGGGCGTGTCGCTAACGCGATGCGCACGCTGATCCGTGTGCTCGCCGCCAAAGAAGGCAAGCGGGTCACGCTGGAAATCGTGTGACCGGCGATCGAGGAACCGGCAAGCCCCCGGTTCCGGGTATGCTTATGGATACACCCGATTTGAGAGGCTCAGGGAAGCATCGCGTCCCTGAGCCTCGTTTCTTTGCCATCGCGCGCGTGGTCAAGCCGTGGGGCCTGCGCGGCGAATTAAAGCTGCAAGTGCTGACCAGCTTCCCCGATCAGCTCGACCGGTTGACGCGCGTGTACCTTGGCCCCGAGGCCGTGCCGTACACCGTGGCGCGCTTTCACTGGCACAGCGGCGAGTTGCTCATGCAATTGGCCGACGTGCGCGACCGCAACGCGGCCGAGACGCTGCGCGATCAACTCGTGCAGATCGCGCGCGAGGATGCGACACCCCTTGAGCCGGGCCAGTTTTACGAATATCAAATCGTCGGATTAAACGTCGTCACGACGGACGGCGAACCGCTGGGCCAGGTGGCAGAAGTGCTGTCCACCGGCGCGAACGATGTGTACGTCGTGCAAGGTCCGCGCGGCGAGGTGCTGCTGCCGGCCCGCGCTGAGGTTGTGCGGGCGATTGACCTGGATGCCGGCACGATGACGGTGGCGCTCCTGCCCGGCTTGCTGCCCGACGAAGCTTGACCGTTCGGTGTATCTCAAGTATAGTCGTGTAGCGTATTGCGTACTGCGTATTTCGTGTTGCGTATCGAGAGAGTACGCAACACGGAATATGCAATACAGAACATGTGACGGGATACGATGAGCGACGTTCGTTATTGGCTCGGCTTTAATCGCGTGATGGGCATCGGCCCGGCCAAGCTCCGCGCGCTCTTGGATCACTTTGGAGACTTGGAGACGGCCTGGCGCGCCAGTTCGTCCGACTTGCGCGAAGCCGGTCTCGACCGGCGCGCCTTGGAATACATGCTGGCCGCCCGCTCCGCGATGGACCTGGACGCCGAGATGGCCAAGGTTCATCGCCTGGGCGCCAAGATCGTCACGTGGGACGACGCCGACTATCCTCCGCAACTCAAATCCATCGCCGCTCCGCCCCCGCTGCTCTACGTCAAAGGCGCGTTCGCTCCCGCCGATCAATGGGCGATAGCCGTCGTCGGCACGCGACGCGCGACGGCTTACGGGCGCGAGGTGACGCGGTCGCTGGTGAGCGACCTGGCGCGCAGCGGCGTGACGATTGTGAGCGGGCTGGCGCGCGGGATTGACGCGGCGGCGCATCAAGCAGCGCTCCAAGCCGGCGGGCGCACACTCGCGGTGCTGGGGCACGGGATTGACTTTGTCTACCCGCCGGAGCATCGCCAGCTCGCCGAGCAGATCGTCGAGCACGGGGCGCTGGTGACGGATTACGCTATCGGCACAGCGCCGGAGGGCAAAAACTTTCCGCCGCGCAACCGCGTTATCAGCGGGCTGTCGTTGGGCGTGCTCGTCGTCGAAGGCGACGTGTCGTCCGGCGCGCACATCACCGCCGATTTTGCCGCCGAACAAGGGCGTGATGTGTTCGCCGTGCCGGGCAATATCTTGCAACGCGCCAGCCGCTTGCCCAACACGCTCATTCAGCAAGGCGCGACGCCCGTGCTCTCCGCCGAGGACATCCTGGAGCAATTGAACCTCACGATGGTAGCGCAACAGGCCGAGGCGCGCGAGGTCATCCCGCAAGACGCCATGGAAGCCAGACTATTGGAATTGCTCTCCGCCGAGCCGGTGCACATTGACGACATCCAGCGGACGACGGAACTGCCGATATCGCAAGTTTCCAGCACGCTCGCGTTGATGGAGCTCAAAGGCATGGTGCGCCAGGTGGGCGGGATGAATTACGTGGTGGCTAGAGAGCCAAGAACAGAATATGTTATCGATTAACCAGCAATGGAACACACGGAGGGGTATCATATGAAAGCTATGGTCTTGATAGGGGGTCTTGGAACCCGCATGTATCCACTGACTTATACTGTACCGAAGGCACTTTTGCCTATTGTCAACCGCCCGTTTCTTGAGCGAACGTTTCAATTGCTCTGTACACATGGAGTTTCCGAGATCATCCTGAGTATGAATCACATGTCTGATCCTATTGAAGAGTATGTAGACCAAGTGTCAGGGCAGTTCCCAGCCACGATCATTTGCAGTGTTGAACCTCGACCGCTTGGAAGTGGTGGAGCATTAAAGTTCAATGAACGATACCTGGATGACATTCGGCGCGAGATCAACGCCGGTCTTGAAAATCGTGCCCAGATTATGGTCCGTGGCCCGGCGGGCTTCAAATGCCAGCAACGACGGGTCTTTCAAGGCAAACAGAGCGAAGCCCGACATGAGGGCATCCGGCAAGGCGATCTTGGCATTGTCTGCTCGCGGATCGGGAACTTGTTCAAACTCACCCCGGATGAGGCCAATCAAGGCGTCGGCTGACAGCGTGCGATGCGCGTCCATCGGCAAACCTCCTCGGTCGAGTGCAACATGAAGGGCTGGCCTCGATCATAGCCCAAATGCCTGCCGCCGTCAACGCCCAGTCAAAACGGGAATTGCTGATGTCAATCCACTTGTCATTCGGGCCGACACCTTCTGGTCGGGTCGAGGGTTTCACAATGCCGACACTGCGCTGCTCGATCCACTGGTTCTCTCCGACCCGATACCACATCCAATGGCCGACCTGTTTCTCCTCGAAGATCGTAATCGGCATGTAACGCGACAACCAAGGCGCATCTTTGGCCGGCGCTGCGCCCGGCGTGGATGAGGCCCGCGCGGACATGACCATCCAGCCGAAAGCCTTGTCCGGCGGCGCTGGCAGGGTCACGCCCTGAAACGCCGAGGGCCTGTAGACTGCCAGATGATCAGCGCGGACATATTCATCCCTATTGATCAGATACCATGCCAGCCCATCGTGCGAGACTGGACGCGAATCAGCCAGGCTCACCCACAAATAGCCGGCCCCCAGCGACCGGATCGGCGACACATCCATCGCTGCCTCTGACGGATGCCGATAGACCGGCACATTGTTGGTGATGATACGAGCGTACGTCAGCGCCAAGGCTGGTACGTCTTGGCCCGACGCGACTGGCCCATCTCGCAACAGCGTGGGATCGCTCGACCGTGCTGACGCCATTCCGCTGATTGCTAACATCGCTAGCAGTGTCCCGACTATCAAAGAAAACAGATTTTTGAGTTTCATGATTAGCCTCCACAGCTTCGTAGACCCCCTCTCTCAATAGAATCTCCCCAGACACATCAGGCGTCCGGGGAGACCGAGTATCAGTCAGGTAGCGGATTTTTGCCCTGGTCAGCCGAGATTTTGTCATACCGGCAGCTCGAATGTCGCTTTTGCTTGGAGTCTGAGCTTATCAAAAAGTGGATTCGTTTGCCTCAAGCTAAGCTCAAGAGAACCTAAAGTTTTCCTAAAGATTACTTTGCTCGCCAAAGCAATCGGCGATGAGCGTCTGCAAGCGGCGCTCGAGCGTCGTGTAAGAATAGTGACGGCGTGCCAACCGGTAGTTGTGGTCCGTCATGTCTTGGGCCAGTTGCGGATCGTCTAGTACCTGGCGCACATGTTGAACCGTGTCGTCGGTGATATAGCCATCGAACTCGATGACGCGAAAGCCTTTCGGCTTGATGTCAATGTCAAAGATCGAATAATTGTTGACGACAATGGGCCGCCGGTAATAGATGGCTTCAAGAAAGGCATTGCCGAACCCCTCGATGTCCGAGGGATACGTCACCAGATCGGCGTGGGGGTAGACATCGCCCAGCGTATAGATTTTCCGTCCATCCCGGGTGATGCCGCGTTGATCCCGGATAATATCAGACACAAAGTTGGTGGGCACGTCGAGCAAGTCGGCAAAGTCGCGTACCCGATGTTCGTAGGCGTCGCCCTCGTCGCCCGCGGCGTGCGAGATCACCAGGCGGGCCTTTGAGCCGAGCCGATTGACCAATTCGATGGCATGTTCGATGCCCTTGCGCTGCACGACGCGCGTCGGTTGAAGGAAGAAAAACTCGTCGGGCGCAATGCCCAAAGCCGGTCGTACGTCGTTGGCGTATTCGTCGGGCGGCGGCGGCGGGTGATCAAAGTCCATGACGTTGGGGACAAGCAAGCTGGAAATGCCCGTGCGCAGGCTCAACTGGTTGGCCGCTGAGGAGTTGATCACCACGTGTCGCACAGAAGGCAGTTGCGGCGGAAAGGCCATGTTGAGGTAATCCCACACGCAGTTGACCAGGAAGCGCTTGCGCTCCCAGAAGAAATCGTGGTGATGGGCGATGGTGGGAAAGCCTGTCTCGGCGATGAATTCGGTGAGCGCCAGCCCGAGAGGAATGTTCATTGGAATCGTCAGGGCGTTCTGGGCGATGAGCAGCTCGACGCCGAAATCGTGGACAAAGGCACGGAGCTGCTCTTTGAGATAGTCCTTCAACTGGTGTATGAGCCGTGTGATCTCGGGCGGGCGTGTGCGCTGGGAAAAGGCTGTGTCGTAAATGCGGCGAATGTCGGGATGGGTAAAGAGCGCCTCGGGCACGCTCTGGCTGTTGTCAGGTGGCCGGTCGGATGCGCCAGCCAGGTAAAAGCAGACATGGCCGAGACGTTCCAACACCTCGGCCCATTTGGCAGTTTCGAGTGAGACGCCATCCGTCCCCGCAAAACGCGTGGAGACGAAGCCAATGCGCCGTCCTGTCAACACGGCTGGGTCATTCACTTGAGCACTCCTTCCAGGACAACCTCACTCCATACGCCATTTTCGGGGACCATGTCCCGCAGATGTTCCAGCCCCAGTCCCGCCGAGCGACACAAGACGATAGCAATGGGCAGCTCGTGCGCGACGATGCCGGCGCGCTGCTTGGGGTGTCGCGCAATGATCTCGTTGACTGTTTCCAGGACGCGCGTGGCCAGCGCAGGAACATCTTCGCCCTCCGGCGGATGTGCCGCCAACGGCGACGTGTGCCAGCGATGGAACTCGTCAGGATATTGTGCCTGGATGTCGGCAGACAGCATCCCTTGCCATTTGCCGAGATTGATCTCGCGCAGGCGGGGCTCGGGGATAACCACCAGCCCCATTTCCGCGCCGATGATGTGTGCCGTCTCCATCGCGCGGCGCAAGTCGCTGCTATACAGTGCCGCGAATCCAAACTGGCGCTGATACTGGGCCGCGTGACGCGCCTGCTCTCGTCCCCTTTCGTTCAGCGGCGGGTCGGCCTGCCCCTGCCAGCGCCCCTCAACGTTCCAGTCCGTTTGCCCGTGGCGAATCAAGACCAGTGTCGTCATGGGGATGCCTCACCACTCAGCCCGCGCAAGCGCCGGTATTCCGGCACCGAGATCATGGGCGGGCGCTCGTACTCGCGAATGTCTTCGATATCCAGATAAAAGCGATCTTGCTCGTGCTGAATCAGCTTCATCGTCTTGTTCACCTCGGCCAGCATCGGCCCATGACGCGATTCGAGCCGCCGGATAAACACCTGGAGAATCTGGAACGACATCTTGCCGAGCGCCTGCAGTTCCTGGTTTTTGTGGATGCGTTCTTCCAGGTCGCACTGAGCGATGGCCTGCAGGCCAAAAGTTGTCAGCATGTCAATCATCAAGCCCGTCTCGACGCCATAGCCGGTAAAGAAAGGCAATCGCTCCAATGTCGCGCGCCTCCCAGCATATTCGCCCGAAAGCGGCTGCACCACGCCGGAAAGCTCAGGGTAAAACAGGTTGAGCATCGGGCGGGCGACGAGTTCGGTTACACGCCCGCCGCCGCCAGCCTGCAACCTGTCACCCACTCGAAGTGGGCGATGATAAAAGCCTTTGACATACTGGATGCGCGGCTCGCGCAGCAGCGGCCCCAGGATGCCGTACACGAAGCGCGGATGGATGTTGGTGATGTCGGTATCTATCCACGCGATGATGTCGCCACGCAGGACGTACAGGCTCTTCCACAGAGCCTCACCCTTCCCCATGTAAGCACTTTGTTGTGGCAAAATCTTCTGGTGGATGTACACTGGCACGCCCATCCGCTCGGCGATGCGGCGCGTCCGGTCATCCGAGTTCGAGTCAATCAGCACGATCTCGTCCAGCAGCGGGACACGCTCCATCAACGCGCGCTTGATCGTGGCAATGACATGTCCCACCGTCTTTTCTTCATTCAACGCCGGCAAGCCCAGGCTGATCGTCACCCCTTGCGCACGCTTGAGTTCGACCATGCGCTGCAAATCCTCGAACTCGTGACTGTGAAAAGTGTTTTCGGCAAACCACTTGTCCACCAGGATCGAGATCGCCTCGTAGCCAACGGACGCAGTGGCTGGTTCAAGTTTGGTCTGCTCAGGCAGCACCATCTCGCGGCGGGTCTTGACAGCAATGGCTGTCATGCGCGTGTGACTGAGCACACGCGCGGTCACATCGCCCACCGCCACCGGCTCGGTCTTGGGGCGGGCCGTCGCGCCCATCACGATGAGATCGTGGTGTCGAGCCTCCGAAAGAATCGCCGCCTGGATGCGGTGCTGAAGCGTGACGATGCGCGTGACCGGCTGCAATTGCTGCAAGACCGGCATCAAGTTGTTGAAGGGCGCATCCTGTCCCGATTGCGGCGAAGGCGGCGCGACGTGCAGCGCCGTGATTTCGGCCTGGTACGCCTGGGCCAGTGCCAGGCTGATGCGCAGGGCAAGTTCCGCGTGCGGCCCGCCGCGCACGGGCAAGAGAATGCGCTGGATGGAAGCGGATTCGCCCGGTCGGACCATGGCGACATCACACGGCGGATGCACCAGCACATCGCGCCAGTCTGCCCCAAAGACCTTTTGATCTTCCTGCCAGCGCAGCAAGAGCAAGTCATAGTCGGCCTGGTCTACCTGCTGCGAGATCTCGTCCCACGGCGAATGGGTGACTTTGGCGGTCGGCAACATATCCACGAGCGGATCGGCCGCTGCCAGCCGCTCCAATTCCTGGCGCAACGACTGAGCCGGCAACACGCCTTCGCTCAATGATTTGCCCTCTGGGATGTGGACGATGCCGAACAGCAACACGCGGCCATTCAAGCCGTGTGCCATTGCCTTGGCCAGTGGCAAGAGCGATTCGGCGTCGGCGACATCACACACGGGCAGCAAAATATGGCGGATCGCGGTCATCGCATGACTCCGTTCTAGTCGCTTGAATGTAGCAGGGGGATCACTCTCTCCTGAACGATCCGTTGCCACGTAAAGTGGGCGAGCACGCGTCGGCGCAAGCGATGAGCGGCGTCGCGTTCCAGCACTTGCGCCATGTCTGCTGCAATGGCGTCAGGGTCGCCACGCAGATCGAAAAAGCGCGCTGCGTCCTCGCCGGTCTCGCGCAAGGGCGGGATGTCGGCGCAAAAGGCCGGCAAGCGGGCCAGTCCCGCTTCCAGAATCGGAATGCCAAATCCTTCTTTGGCGCTGGGGAACAGCAGCGCATCGGCCAGTTGAAACAGATTGGCCATCGTGTCGTCGTCGGGCGTGACGCCCAACTCGTAGAGCAAGTGAGCTGCGTCTTGCAGCCCCAGGTCGCGACGCAGGTCGAGCAGGCTTTGCAGGTAGGCTGCGTTGGCGGGATTGTGCGCGCCCGGCGGTCCGGTCACGATCAGCCGCGCATCCAGCCCCGTTTGCGCGCGGAACGCGGCCAGGATGTGCAATGCCATCTCTACGTTCTTGCGTCGTGTGATCCGCGCCGGAAGCAACAAGAGCACATCAGTGTCCAACAAGCCCAGTTCGCCGATGAGCCGTTGCGTCACTTCTGTCCAACGGAAAAACCTGGCGGGATCAACTCCCGGCGGGATGACGACGATCTGCTCCTTCGGAAGCCCGTACAGCGTCGCCAGCCGGTCTTGTTGCGACGCCGAAACGGTGACGTGCCTCACGCCCGGCCAGGGCGTGCGCAGCAAGTCCCAAGGGTAGCCGTCGTGTACGTCGTCAGCATAGCGTGGGTCGTCCCAGGCCAGGTCGTGATGCCAGGCCAGAATAGCCGTATGGTCTGACAGTCGAGTAGTCACATAGTTGTACAGTGCGGCGGTAAGCGGCAGGTTCTTGTGAAGGGTAAAGACGTTGTGCGCGATGAGCACATCCACGCCCGCGAGTGCACCAGAAAGAAGCGTGACAAGCCGGTCGCGCAGCGCGTTGAAATCAGGCGTCACCTGACCTTGGTCAAGTTGCCGCTTGACAACCATCACGTTGGAATGGCGGCTGCCAAACTCGGGCACGACAGTTACTTGCACACGCGAGTCAAACTCTGCGCCACTGCCGGTCAGGATGTGTACCGCGTGACCGGCGCGCGTCAGTTCGAGCGCGTGATAGTAGATGGTTTGCTCTACGCCGCCGACGACGGGCGGCGCAGCATAGTGCAAGATCGCGATGTTCACGCTAATTCCTGTTCAACGCTTGATAGAATGTAACATAGTGGGCAATTGCTTTTTCCATTTCGTCACAATCCATGTATGGATGAGGCGGGCAAAATCCTCTCTCATGCCATGATATACAGCACCACCATCGCAAAGCCATACATGACCAGGAGTGCCACGCCGTCCCAGTTGAAGCGATAGGGCGTCTTGGGCGAGGTGCGGTAAATCAGGCTGACGATGGCCACGCTGCTCATGGCGACGACCATCAGGCCGGCGAAGGCGTGAACCGGCGCCAAGTTGGCCCACAAACTGCCGGAGCGGTAAGCCACGTCGTACACGGCGAGGATGGCAACGTTGAATAGGTTGCTGCCCAACACATTCCCAACGGCCAGATCGAGCGCGCCCAGCCTCACCGCCGCCAGGCACACCACGACTTCGGGCAGCGAGGTCGAAGCCGCCAGAAACAGATTGCCCACAAAGCTGCTCGCCAGCCCGGTCGTCTTGGCGATCTGGTCGGCAATGGACGACAGCCACACGCCCAGCACCAGCACCCCCAGCACGGCCAGGCCAAACATCAGGTAGGCGCGCGATGCCGGGATATGCGCGTAATCCAGTTTTTCTGCGCGCTCGGCCTCGAACTCGACCTGGCGGCGCTTTTCAAAAAAGAAAACCAGGCGCATCGCCACCAGGTATAGCGCGGCGACGATCAGGCTGGTCACGCCCACGCCCAGGATCGCCGGGCGGTTGAACGTCGGGCCAAGCAAGATGCTGGCCGAAGCGACGCCCGTGAGCAGAATGCCTAATCCAGCCGACAGGATGTGTCCTTCTTGTACGTTCACCAGGATCAGGCCGGGCTGATAGACCAGATCCATGATCGCGATCAACGCTAGGTTGAACAAGCAACTGCCAAAGATCGAGCCGACGGCCAGGTTGGGCGCATCGAGCCACGCCACCGCCGACGTTCCCGACACCAATTCCGGCAGCGACGTCGCGCCGGCCAAGACGACCGCGCCCATCCACGTGCGGCCCAACCCGGTCTTTTCGGCCAGCACATCGCCATAGCGCGAGAGCGTCCCGGCGGCCACGACGATCAATGCGGTACAGACGACAAACTGTCCCCAGATCATGACGACCTCCCAGCCAAGCTATTTGTGTTTCTGCTTCGGTGGGACCGGCGCACCGCACTTTTGACAACGCACACTTTTGCCTTTTTCAGCGGAACAACCTGTTTGCGGTGGCACTTGGGACACTCGCGCGTCAATTTCTCTGCTACGGTATGCGCTGCAATCCAGTGAAAGATGGGGTTCATGAAAATCTCCTTTCTACCGATCTTGCGCGCCGCTGGCGGAACCAGACTCGATCATGGAACGCAGCGCCGCCAGAGCCGCCTGGTCCGCCAACACCAACAATGTGTCTCCGGCTTGCAGAATGGTGCCCCCGCCTGGGATGATGTGCTCGTCGCATCTGTCGAGAAGCACGATCAAAGCGCCCTCGGCCAGTCCCAGCTCGACAATCTGTTTGCCCACCATCGCCGAGTTTGCCGGTATCACGAGTTCCACCAGCTCGCCTTTGAGGTCGCCCGTTTGCGTAAACTCGAGCGGGCGCGTCCGTCTGTGGGGCATAGGCGCATCCACACCCAGCCATTTCGCGACGAGTGGGATCGTGGTCCCTTGCAAGAGCACCGACGTCAACACGATAAAGAACACCACGTTAAAGATCAGGTCCGCTTTGGGAATACCCGCCAGGAGTGGAAAGGTCGCCAAGATGACCGGCGCGGCGCCGCGCAGCCCTACCCACGCGATCATGGTCTTTTCCCTCAAGTTCATGTGGGCCAGGAGCAATGTGATCAAGACCCCCACGGGTCGAGCAACCAACATCAGGAATCCGGCCAGGAGCAAGCCTGTGGGAATGACCCCGACCAGACGGGACGGAAAGACCAACAGCCCTAACGTCAGAAACATCGCGATTTGCATGAGCCACGCCAGGCCGTCGTGAAAACGCACCAGGCTCTTTTTGTGGATAAAGTCACTGTTCCCCAATACGAGGCCGGCCAGGTACACGGCCAGAAAGCCATTGCCGCCCAAGGCCGCAGTTGCCCCATACGTGAATAGAACGAGCGCCGAGGTCAATACAGGATAAAGTCCTTCGTATTCTAACCTCAAACGGTTCACCAAAAAAGTCATGGCCCGGCCCAGGCCCAACCCTGCCGCCGCGCCAAGCGCCATCTGTTGAGCAAAAAACGGCAACAGATCAAGCGTGGAAAAATCTGGGGCGGACAAAAGACGGGTGAAACCAAGTGTCAGGAACACTGCCATCGGATCGTTGCTGCCAGATTCCAACTCCAGCAGCGGCTTCAACTGCCCCCTCAGGCTAATGTTCTTGGACCTCATCACGGCAAAGACCGCCGCCGCATCAGTGGACGAGACGATCGCACCGAGCAGCAAGCCCTCTAACAACGACAGGCCCAGAATCGCAGACGCAAGGCCTCCGACTGCCATCGCAGTGATTAGCACACCCAGTGTGGCAAGCCCCAACCCTTTCCAGAGCACGGGGCGGACCACGGCCCAATCAGTGTCCATCCCGCCGGAAAAGAGAATAAACGCCAACGCCAATACGCCCATAAATTGGGCCAGGCCAGGATCATTGAAATAGATCCCGCCGGGGCCGTCCGAGCCGGCCAGCATCCCGACGACAAGGAACAGGACCAGAACTGGGACACCCAGCCGGCCCGAGACTTTACTGGCAACAACACTCAGAACCAACAGCGTGGAAACCACCAAGAACATTTGCTCAATCGAGACATTCATGGTGACAGCCTCAACGCAACGGCGAAGGCAGCAAACTAGCCCCTATCGTGTTGCCCTTCGCGCGCCAGCATCCGGATCACATCCGCGCGCGTCAGCATCCCGGCCAGCTTGCCCTCACGCAGCACGGGCACGTGCTTGAGATCGCGCTGCGCCATGAGCCAGGCGACGTGGCCGATCTCGTCCTCGACGTCAACACAAATGACCTCGCGCGTCATCACGTCGGCAGCCGTGTGACGATGCGCCTCGGCATAGATTTCGGCCAGCTGGGCCGGATCAACCCACTGCTTGAACAGCGTGGGCAGCTTGACCGCCGAAAACGGGATGCCGGCGGGCTTGAGAAACAGGTCGCTTTCGCTCACGATGCCGACGACGCGCCTCTCTTCATCTACAACCGGCACACTGCCGATATGGCGTTGGCCCAGCAGATGCGCAATCTCGTCCACGGTCGTGTCCGCGCGAACAGTGATAACCTCGCGGGTCATAATGTCTTGCGCTTGCATCACTCCTCCTTCGGCGCATGCCCGGCGCGACGGCCAACCCGTCTAGCGCGCCATCACCACTTGCGCGCCGGCCTGATCGCGCAGGGCGTCAGCCAATGCCCAGACATGCTCTTCGGATACTTGCTGTTCGGACGTGGTGGCCTTTTCTGGATAACCCAGAACGACGATGGTGGCTTCCATCTCTTGGGCAAAACGAACGATCTCGGCGTCCACCTCGCCCACGCGCACCTCGCCGCGCGCGGTCACGTCGCGCGCGTTGGCCTGGGTCTGCGCGGCTGCGATGACGCTCTGCCCCAGCGCGCGCATCTCGTTCAACAGGCGCATCGCCTCGCCCGTCCCCGCCGCCCCTTCGATCAGATCGCGTTTGACGATGTGCAAAAATGGTCAGGCCAATGGTAAACACGCCGGTCGTGTTCGGCTCGCTCACCGTCAAGCTGACCGGGCTGGCGCTGACGCCGGCTGTATCGTCATCCTGGATCGTCGTCGTAGCCGGGCCGCCAGAGGCGCTGCCCGTGCCGCCGCCGCCCGTGCCGGTCGGGTTGGATAGGGTCACGATGATGGTCTCGTCACTCTCGTCAACATAGTCGCCCAACACGTTGAGGGTGACGAGTTGCGTTGTCACGCCCGCGCCAAAGGCGACGGTGGCGGACGCGGGCGAACCGACGGCGTAATCCGTGCCCGAGATCGCCGCGCCGCTCAGGCTCCAATCCACCGAGCTGCTGCGCGTAATGTCGCCCGTGCGCGTCACGGTGAAGATGATGGATTGAGCGCCGGTGTTCCCTTCGGTCACGGTCGCCTGGTTGGCCGAGAGCGTGTATTGAATGTCGTTGTCGGTGAGGGCCGCGGTCACGCTGCTGCCCGCCACGCCGTCCACGGCAAAGGCCACGCCCGAGCCATAGTTGGGATCGGCGCTGCCTGCGCTGTGGTTGAGGCCGCCGCTGTGGTTGCCTTCGACGATAGCATCATCAAAGGCGATGATAGTGACCGTCTGCGGCGCGTTCCAGCTTCCGGCGGCAAAGGTCAAGGTGATGGGCGCGCCCGCGCCGGCGCCCAGGTTGAGTTGAGCATCGGGCGCGACGGTGATGGTCACCGGATCGGTCGGCTGGCTGTTGAGGACAACGGTATAGGTGTCGCCGCTGCCGCCCTCAATGGCGGCGGTGCTGCCGCCCGATTGGACAATGTTCACCCGTGGGGTGTCGTTATCCAGGTTAAGGGCGGCGACGTTGGCCGGATCGAGTCCGCGATAGAAAGCATCCGCCGTGGTCATGTCGCCTATGGTGACAAGAGTGTAGGCCATGTTGCCGTCGGTCACAAAGTCGTCCACGCCGGTGACCGTGGCCGTCTGCGGCGCACTCCAGGTGAGGGCCGTGAAGGTCAAGCTGCTCGGAGCGACTGTGCCCTCGGTGAGGTCGTTGCTATCCAGGCTAATCGTTACACCCGCGGTGGGCTGGCTGTTCAATCGGACGGTAAAGGTGGCTTGTGTCCCATCCTCGCTCGTGTTGCCGCTGATGGCACTGACGGTAAAGTCGGCCGTGTCGTCGTCACTAATCGTCGTGCTGACGGGGTTGGAACCCAGGATGCTGGCCGTGCCGGAGGCAGTTGGGTTGCTCAAGGTGACGTCAATGGTCTCATTGTCCTCGTCCACATAGTCGCCCAACACATTCAGCACCAGGTTGGCCTGGATCGTGCCCGCCGCAAAGTTGAGCGTAGAGCCGGCGGGCGACGCCTGGGTATAGTCGCTGCCGAGGCTGGCTGCGCCGGAGAAGGAAAAGTTTACGCTGCTGGCCTCGGTGGTAATGGCGCCCGTGCGCTGCACGGTAAAGGTGATGCTCGTGCTGCCCGTATTGCCCTCGTTCACCGTGGACTGGTTGGCCGAAAGGGTGTAACCGAGATCGTTGTCGGTCAGAGCGGCGGTGACACTGGCAACTGCGATGCCATTGTACTTGGCATCGGCGCTGCTGGCCCCATGGCTGAGGCTGCTGGTGTGATTGCCTTCGATGAGGGTATCGTCAACCGCCGACGCCGTGACCGTTTGCAGAGTGATCCAGTTCGTACCGTCAAACGTCAGGTTGATGGGAGTGCCCGCGCCCGCGCCGAGGTTGAGCTGGGCAGTGGGCGTGATGCGGACTGTGACCGAGTTGAGAGGCTGCGTGTCCAACCGGACGGTGTAGGTATCGGTCGCGCCGCCTTCGACAACGGCAACACCGGTCTTGGAAAGAGTCACGCCGGCGGTGTCGTTGTCGGCGATGGATACGTTCTGGCTGGTGACGCTGCCCAGCGTGAGGCCGGCCGACGGGTTGCCGAGGGTCAGCGCGGCCGTTTCGGCGTCTTCGTCAACCCAATCGTCTTGAACGGTCAAGGTGACGCTGCCGCTGTTCTGGCCATCGGGGATCGTGATGGTGGCATTGCTCAGGCCATAATCCCCGGCGGTGATGCCCGCGCCGCTCACGCCCACGTCCACCGTCTGGGTGCCGGACACGTTGGCCGAAGCAGTGGCGGTCACCGTGATCACGGTCCCGGCTGCTTCGCTGCCGCTGCCGGTGTTGACCGAGAGGTTGACTTCTGGCAATGTGCCCGTCCCCTGGATGGCGAAATCGTAAGGGTTCTCGTTGTTGTCGTTGTTGTCAATGGTCACGGTCGCTGCCCGCGCGCCGACGACCGACGGATCAAAGCGCACCTGGAAAGTGGTGGTAGCACCGGGCAAAAGCGGCGTGGTGGGACTGCTGACCACTGTGAAATCGCCCACCGCTGCGCCGCTGATGGACACGAGCGGCGCGCCGGTCAGGTTCAGATTTTGCCCGCCGCTGTTGCTGATGGTAAAGGTGCGAGTGATAGCGCCGCCCAGCATCACGCTGCCAAAGTCGGTGTGGTCGGCGGCGCTAGGGGTAGTATCGCCATCGTTGATAACCGCGTTGTTGCCCAGCACGGCGATTTCCGGGAGGCTGATGGTGGTCGCGTTGGCGCTGCCCGGCGTGCCATCCGTTTTGTAATTGATCTGGCTGCCGGAATTGGCGTAAGGGAAAATTCTAAAGAAATATTGTGTGCCGGGGTTCAATCCCGTCCAGGCATACGTGCCCGTGCCCTGGGCGACGTTCCTGACGCCGCTGCCGTCGGCGCAGTTGGTGTCGTCGCTTTGCGGAGCGCCGTCGGTGGGGCTGGTAAAGCTGCCGCTGGTGTTGCACAGCACCAGGTAGCCGTCGGGCACGGTTCCTCCCGTCGAGTCGGTCCAGCTTGTCGTCACCTGGCTGGCGCTGTTCGCCGTGGCGCCGAATCCCGTCGGATGATTGGTCGGTTCTGCTTTCGGCGTGAGGGCATTGGCTGTGGGCGGGGTACCATCGGTCTTGTAGTTAATGTTGCTGCCGGAATTGGTGTAGGGGAAAATCCTGTAATAGTAGGTCGTGTTGCCGTTCAATCCCGTCCAGGCATACGCGCCAACGCCCTGGGCAACATTCCTGACCCCGCTGCCGTCGGCGCAGTTGGTGTCGTCGCTTTGCGGAGCGCCGTCGGTGGGACTGGTAAAACTGCCGCTGGTGTTGCACAGCACCAGGTAGCCGTTGGGCGCGGTTCCTCCCGTCGAGTCGGTCCAGCTAGTCGTCACCTGGCTGGCGCTGTTCGTCGTGGCGCCGAATCCCGTCGGATAGTTGGTCGGCTCGGATTGAGCGACGTTGATCGTGTAATCTTCAGCTTCACCATAACCAAAATTACCGGAACTGGGCACGTCCTCGTTCAGATTCTCTTGCCAGCGGTAGACCACCCGCATCCGCGTATTGCCCGGCGTGGCGCCGGCCGGAACGGTGATCGCTTTCGTGAAAGCTGTAAATCCGGGATTGGCAATGCTCGCTCGGGGAATATTATATTGAACCTCCAATCCTTCGCCGGGGTCGCTGAAATCGAAATCCTGGTTCCAATCGAAAAAGACTTTGATGGACCATGAGCCCTGATAAGTGGCGTCAACCCAGGTCGAACCGACGTAAACGCTGAGGCCGGCTGACGCTCCCGGATTGAGTGTCGTTGATTGGGCGGAATAGTCGCCGTAGCCACCGGTGTTGCTGCCTGAAGTGTTATTGATGGTTCCGAATGTAATCTGATTGATGATATCCGCTGAGTCAGTGTTGTTAGCCGTGATGGTGGGATAGGCCGTGACCGTAATGGTAAAGACTTTGGGGAAA
The DNA here is from genome assembly GCA_041300525.1 of Anaerolineae bacterium. Lineage (GTDB taxonomy): Bacteria > Chloroflexota > Anaerolineae > Fen-1058 > Fen-1058 > JBGLNJ01. The sequence continues at coordinate 1,136,743 of JBGLNJ010000001.1, forward strand.
TCATTGGCGCCGTCAGTGACATTGACCCGAATGCTGTAGTCGCCGGGCGCTAATGAGGCGTTCGTGCGCAACTCATTTCCGGTGATCGTAAATGACGAGTTATGGGTATCCCCCGTTCCGCTAACCAGGGTGAACGTGTAAGTTTCGCCCACATCGGGATCAACTGCCGTCAGCGTCCCGACAAGGGTATTGGGCGGATCGCTGGACGCAATCGTATTGTCGCTCAGAGTGATATCTGTCGGCGACTGCGGCGCTGTGACCGTAATGGTAAAAACTTTGGCAAAATTATAGGTGCCATCATAGACGTTAACCCGAATGCTGTAGGCGCCGGGCGTTAATGAGGCGTTCGTGTGCAACTCATTTCCGGTGATCGTAAATGACGAGTTATGGGTATCCCCAGATCCGCTAACCAGGCTGAATATGTAGGTTTCGCCCGTATCGGGATCGATTGCAGCCAGCGTCCCGACGAGAGTATTGGGCGGATTGGTGGACATAATCGTATTGTTGCTCAGGGTAATATCTGTCGGCGGCCGCGGCGGGCTGACCTTGAGCGCGACCACTACCCCAGCCCAGCGATCGGTGTAATTCAGGGTCGCCGTCGCGGAATGGGAGCCGCCTGACACTTGCCTCGTTTCGATCTGAATGGCGCCCTGATTAAGAGTGTCTTCTTTTTGCTCCGTCCAGCCGGATCCTGGAGTCGCATCATACGAATTGGAATCCCAGCCAAAGACCCCTACCAACAACGAATTGGCCGTGGTGGGCGTCACCGCAGCCGTGCTCATGGCGGTGCTCCAATTGTTGCTGCCAATTGCGCTGCCGTCCAGCGGGTTCGCCTCCAGCCCCCCGATCACGATCGCGCAGGCGTGGGCATCATAATTGCTGGTGTTGATATTGATCCGGTCTGTCGTGTTATTCATATCGCGGGGAAGCGCAGCCAGGTACACATTCGTTTTGACTTGACCACCGCTGTTCTGGCTCGTATTCACCAGCGTGTAGGAACTGCCCATCGTGTCAGCAATACTGACGGCGGCTGATGGTGATGTGCGCACTCCGACCAAAAGATAAGCGCCCCCGGCAGAGGAGATTGGCGTTGCCGTTGACAAGCTCGGGTTCGACATTCCGCTCCAGCAGTATATGTCGGTATTGATCACAACAGCCGCGCGAACCACGGTGACGTTGGTCAGGGCCAGCAGCAAGCACAACGGCAGCATGAGGCGGACGGTTAATTTTGTCATCCGACCGGGGCGAAAAGTAGATAGATTCATCCAGTGGCTCCTTCTATGTAGGTTTCGATATTTGTGTCGAATAGGCTGGATACTTGTGCGAGCAAGTTAAAGCGCCGGGGGAGTGAAAGTCGCTGGCACGCTGGAGCAGAGAAGCAGACAAACCGAATGGAGAAACGCCGTTCAGCCGTGCGAAGGTTTGCAGAACACCACGACAACTGCGATAACAAACCTCGCAAAGGCGGATGTCCGGGCCAAGCGCCTTGGCTAGAAAGGTGTGAGGGATCAAGGTTGATGCCACAATGATATAGAATGAGTTACCGGGTTTGGAGTGCGAGTCGAGACTTGGTCGTCATTGGCATTATACCATAGCCAGGCTGCGGCAAGGTACCAGAATGGTTGCAAATGCATAGCAAATGCGTTCCAACATGATTACGCGGGGCAAACTTTTGGCGCGACTCTATACGCGGTCTGCGTCTGGGCGCAGCTCACACATTCACATTGATCGCGCTGCCCGACTCATACCGGCGCAATCCGGCGTAAAAGACAACCCGCAGCAGCAGCGTAATGCCGACTGCGAAACCAACCAGTCCCACCAGCGCCGTCCAATCCAGGCGGCGCACGATGTCCAGCGGGATCGCGCCGACGAATGCCGCCGGAAGAATAGTGAGCATCAAGAAACGCACCACACCTTGAAAGATGTCGCGCGGATACAGCGCCAGCGTGAGGATAGCGTTGGTCGCTTGCGTCGCTAACTGGGAAGCATTGCCCAGCCAAAAGCTCAGGCAGCCGAACAACGCGAACGAACTGACCAGCACCGCACCGGAGCACAACGAGGCGACCAACCAAATGGCAACCTCCGGCAGGCTGAAGCGGCCGGTGTACACATAAGCCAGGATACCAAAGGTCAGGTCGCCCCACGCCGAAAGTGACGAGCGCGAGGCCAGCACGTGCAGGAGCACGTCGCGCGGCAATGCGAGATAATAGTCCAGCCGCCCTTGCGCGATGATCTCGGCCAGCGTCATCGCATTGCCGAACAGCCCGAATGCCAAACCGTAACCCGTCGTGATGATGGCGAACAACAGCACCATGTCCGACATGCCCCAGCCTTGCACGACCTTGAAGCGGTCAAAGAACACCAGCCAGAACACAAAGTAAATCGCGTCGTTGAGGATCATGCCGACGACTTGGCTGATAAAGCTGGCGCGATACTCCATCGCCGAAGACAGGTTGGTCTTCCACAGCTCGATCAGGAAGAGCAACTCACCCTTGATCCCTTTCATCCGTTCGCCTCTACCCGGCCGAACGACCGCCGATGGCTGACCGCCCGACACGCGAAGCGGTCATCCGTCATTCGACATTCGTCATTCGACATTCGTCTATCCCCCGTTGATCGAGACATGCCGCAATCCCACGCGAAACAGCGCCCACAACGCCAGCGCAAACACGCCGATCCACACTGCCTGCATGGCAATCACATTGAGCCAACGCGCCGGGTCGAACGAGACGAACAATCGCGCAGGCGCATAGATCACGTAATTGAACGGCAAGGCCAACGCCAGGTTCCGCAGCCACGTCGGGAAGAAATCCAACGGGATCAACATGCCGCCCAAGATAAAGAGCATCTTTTGGTAAATCAACTGCACGCTCGCCACGTCTTCCGTGACGAACGCCGAAAGGCCGATCAGCCCCTCGATGCAAAAATCGAGCGCCAGCGCCAGCGCGATGCTGACGATCAACGGCAGCGTGTAAACAGGATTGAACGGCATCGGCCCCACCAGCGCCGTCACCAGGAGCGACCCAGCGCAAAAATTGATGACCAACCGCAAAAGTGTATCTCCCAGGCCATACGCCCAGTGATAGAGCAAATAGTTGTACGGGCGGCTGATGGTGTAAGCGAGCGAGCCGTCCTTGACCTCTTCAGACATCTTGTTGGCAAAGCGCAGCTTGCTAAGAATGATGGTCTCGGTCATCACCAGGTACCACAGCGTGTCGCGAACCGTCAGCCCGGCGATGGACTCTGCGCCCATCGCGCGATACGTCGCCCGCCAGAGCTGCACGAACACGTACAGAATGACGACCATGAAAATGCTGCGATACGCCAGCTCGCCCGCGTAAGCCAGGCTGTTCTGCAAGTTGATTTGCGCGATGGCGGCATATTTGGCGGTATCGAGTTTCAATCGTCGAAACATGGCAAAACCCCGTATTGCGTGTTGCGTTCGCTCCACGCTCTACTCTCCACACTCCACGTCCTCCGGCGGAGCCTCGTATATGCTGCGAATAATCTCCTCCATCGGCGGATCATTCACTGTAATGTCGGCCACCGAGTGCGCGGCGAGCAATCGCTGCAGCACGCTTTCCACGGGCGTCGTCCGCGTGTCGAATTGCAGCTTGACGCCGTAATCGCCCACCTTGAGCACCTCCACGCCTTCCAGCGCGAACCCGTTTTCCAGCCGCTCGGCAAAGCGAACGCTCACCACTTTGCGCGTGAGGTAGCGCCGCTTGAGCGCCGACACGCGGTCGTCATAGATCACCTGCCCATAGTTGATGATGATGGCGCGCTTGCACAGGCTCTCGATGTCGCCCGCATCGTGGCTGGTGAGAAAGATCGTCGTGCCCTCGCGCTCGTGCAGCAGCTTGATCGTATCGCGGACCTGCTGTTTGGCCACCACGTCCAGCCCGATGGTCGGCTCGTCCAAAAAGATGACTTGCGGGCGGTGCAGGAGCGACGCGGCGATCTCGCACTTCATGCGCTGGCCCAGGCTCAATTTGCGCACCGGCGTGTGGAGCAGGTCGCCGATGTCGAACGCCTCGACCAAAAAGCCCAAGCGCTGTTTGAACGCCGCCTCGTCCAATTCATAGATGCGGGCGAACAGGTGAAACGTGTCGGCGGGCGGCAGGTGATACCAGAGTTGCGGCTTTTGACCGAACACGCTGCCGATGCGGTAGGCCAGCTTGCGGCGATCCTTCCACGGTGTCAGGCCCAACACGCTGGCCTGCCCGCCCGAAGGATACAGGATGCCGGTCAACATCTTGATCGTGGTGGACTTGCCCGCGCCGTTGGGGCCGATGAAAGCCAGCAACTCGCCCGGCTCTAGCTCAAAACTGATGCCCCTGACAGCTTCGACGGCCTGAAGCTCTGGCTTTACCACGGCCTTGAGGCTGCCCACGAGGCCAGGCTGCTTGCGCTTGGTCTGGAAGGTCTTGCGCAGATCGCGCACGGTGATGATGGGCATGAGGTCCTCTCCAATTATCCCGGTTTGCGCCCGCGCCATTTTCTGGAGGATCAGTCATCCGGCGTGCGCCCCAGACTTTTCCGCGATGAATGTCAAGCGGGTGCGGCGAAAGGCGCGACGAACGCGGCGATGACGATATAGTGGCTCGCGCAGCCCAGGATCACAAAGATGTGCCAGACTTCGTGAAAGCCAAACACGCCCGGAACGAAATCCAGCTTTTTTGTGACGTAAACGATCGCGCCGATGGTGAAAAAGAGGCCGCCTGCAAAAAGCCACGCCAGCGCGCCGACCGGTATGGCGCGCACCATCTCCTGGATGGCGGCGATGGATAGCCAGCCCATGCTCAAATAGACGCCCGCCGTGAGCCAGCGCGGCGCTTTGATGATGAACAGCTTGACCGTCACGCCGATCAGCGCCATGCCCCAGATGATGCCCGGCATGCCCCATCGCCAGAACCCGTCGAAAAAGTAAAGGCAGATCGGCGTGTAGGTGCCTGCGATCAAGAGATAAATGGCAGAGTGATCCAGCTTGCGGAGACGCTGGACGGCTTGCGGCCCGGAATTTGCCAGGTGATAGGCCGCGCTGGACGAGAACATCAGGACGAGGCTGGAGCCGTAGACGAGCAGCGAGAGTTCTTTTGCCAGGCTGCCTCGTCCCAACCACAAAAGCGCCGCCAGGCCCGGCACGGCGGCGATGGCCGTGACCAGGTGCGTCAGCCCGCTCACAGGCTCGCGCAATCGCTTGAACATGAGCTTGGCGCACATTCCGCGTATCATCGTAACTACTCAGCCGCCGTGTCATTGCGAGAATTCCATATCGCCGGGTGGCGATATGCTTGAAAACAGAAACTGGTCTCGTGTCATTGCGAGGAGGCCGCAGGCCGACGAAGCAATCTCTCTCCTACAATGGAGATTGCTTCGCCCCTTCGGGGCTCGCAATGACAGCAAGTTTCTGAGTAGCGTTTTTGCGAAGCAATCTCCTGGTGCTGAACGCGGGGATTGCTTCGTCGGCAAAAAAACGCCTCCTCGCAATGACAGGCTGAGTAGTTACGTATCATCTCAATAATCCGGGGGAGAACCTCGCCTGGCGCGCACGATTGCGGCGTTGGGTACAACGCGCAATCGAGTCGCGTGCGAAGGTTTCTCGTATGGGCCAAACGGCTTTCCGACAACCTCCGCAAGGTTCAACTCCAAGGTCAACTCGCTCACCTTGTCACGCTCTTCAACACCGCCCGCACAACCTCCGCCGCCTCTTCCGGCAAGCCTTGCACCGCCTCCTCGCCGCGCAGACCTTCCAGCACGCGCTGGAAACCTTGGCCCAATGCCATGTATTCCGGCGGCGCGCCGGGCTGCTGCAACGCCTGCGCGATTTGATACGCCTGCCCGCCCGCTTGCGCGTCCCCCTGGCATCCCGCCACGACGAGGGCGAGAATGTCTTGCAGCGTAATGCCCTCGCCCCCCGCTTGCGCGCCGGCCCTTTCCCCGCTCGGCGGAAATGAGCTTGGTTGCCGTTGCCTCAGGAGCCTTGGTAGCTTCGGGCGCTTTGGTCGGTTCGGGCGCTTTGGTCGGTTCGGGGGGTTTCTGCGTCGGGGCCGGTGCCTGCGTCGGCGCGGGCGCTGGCGTTGCCGCCGGAGCACACGCGCTGATGAGTGTGGTGGCAACGACCAGCACAGCCACCAACAAGTAAGATATACGACGAGCGTTCATTTCTTTCCCTCCTTAGGATTTGTATAGGTGTTCTGGTTTGGACACGAGAAGTCGAGTGATAATCTCTAGTAATCACCTCCTTTGAAGACCGAGTTACGGAAGCTATCGAGGTCTTATCTTATAACAGTCTGGCGGATTGCGCAACCCGACCCCTTCCATACCCTCCCCCGTGCTTTCCCACAGGGAAAGCACGGGGGAGGGCCGGGGTGGGGGGATGAGAGGTCACGGCGCTTCAACTTGAATATGGTGCGAGTCTACGCGGTCGTTGAGCTGGCTGATCTCCACGTCTTCGTGGATGAGGCCGGCCCAGAAATAGAGCGGATTGCGCGGTGGCACTTTGGTGATGCGGATGCAGCCGGTGATGATGGCGCGTTTCCCGACGGGCAAGTAGTAAAAATCCTTGCCGTCAATCGTCTGCTTCACCAGGTCGTCCGGCCCGCCCACGGCCCACCGGAATGGATAGTTGGTCAGTTGTGTGTCAAAGCCGATGCCCACACGGAACACGCCGGACTCTTCCGAATAGCCTTGCGGCCGGTCGGGGCGCGGCGCATTGAAATTCTGGTCGAGGTTGTAGCACGCGCCGGGCTGAGGGCCGCTCGTGCGGATGGGCACTGTCCCATAGTTCTCCACGGTCAGCGTGAAATAGAACGTGTCGCCCAGGCGGATGGGACATTGCGCCTTGGGCGTGGGGCAGATGGAAAAGTCCACCTGGCCGTCCACGATTTCCGCGCGCGGCACGCCGCCATCCTCGATCGTCAACGTCGTCGTGGCGACGGCGTGTTGGCTCACTTTATCCGTCGCTTTGGCGTAGACGATATAGTCGCCATCCGGCGGAGGTTCCGCGCCGTTGTCCACGCCTGCGTCGTAGTCGAACGTGTGCAGCCCCTTTTCGCCGGGCTTGCGCAGGCCGGGCTTTTCGGTGACGGGATACTGGACGTTGTCCTTGCCCAGCAGATACACGCGCAACTCGGCGTCTTTGTTGATCCACACGTTGACCGTCGCACGGTCCGAGATGCCATCGCGGTTGGGCGTGAACACCGGCGGAGAAGCCGTCAACGCCGTAATTTCAATGGGCGTCGTGTCCGCGTCGGTGAGGGTGAGCGTGCCGGTGCGCTCTTGCTTGAACTTGCCGCCGGTCGCGGCAATCACCCAGGCATACGTGCCGTTGGGCAGCAGGTGATTGTCAACCACGCCGTTGAACAGCACGGAATATGTGCCGGCTGTGCGCGGCTGATCTCGCCGGAAGTAGTACATCTGCCCGGCTGCGTCCCGCAAAAAGATAGAGATTTCGGCATCACGGTTGAGCGTATAGTCAATCTGGGTGACATCGGCTTGCCCGTCGCCATTGGGAGAAATGGTTGCGGGCCGGAAGGATGCCGAGGCCAGGAGCAAGGGCTCGCCGCAGCCGCTCGCCAGGACGAACACGATCAGCACACCGGTCAGCAACGCAATGATCTGAACGGACTTGGACAAGAGGCCCTCCAAATCTCTAATATCAAAAGCGAACGCACCAGAGTCTATCAGACGGTCGCATAAGTGTCAAGGTTGCGTGACACCCGGCTACTTGACTATCCGACTAGTTGGTATACAATCCTCACGCATTCGTTCGCGCTGAGGCTGATGCTTGAGAACTTTTCTTGAATCGCTCACCTACCTTGACCAATTTGCGAACTATGAACTGAACCGCTCTGTGCCGTATGCGCCCAAGACGTTCGACCTGGCGCGTATCGAGCAGTTGCTCTCGCGGCTGGGCGATCCGCATCGGTCGCTCAAGATCGTTCACGTGGCAGGCACCAAAGGCAAAGGTTCCACTTGCCGGATGATCGAGTCGGCGCTGCGCGCGGCGGGCTATCGCACCGGGCTGTACACTTCGCCGCACCTGCACACTTTCCGCGAGCGAATCCAGGTGAGCGGCGGCATGATCGAGCGTGACGAGGTGGCTGCGTTGGTGGACGAGGTTGAGCCGCACGTGGCCGCCGTGCTGGGGCTGACGTGGTTCGAGATCGTCACGGCGATGGGACTGCTGTACTTTGCGCGCCGGCAAGTGGATGTGGCCGTCGTCGAGGTGGGACTGGGCGGGCGGCTGGATGCGACCAACGTCGTTCTGCCTGCGGTTTCGGTCATCACGTCCCTGAGTTTCGATCACACGGCTTGGCTGGGAAACACGCTGGCGCAAATCGCGTCCGAAAAGGCCGGCATCGTCAAGCCGGGCGTGCCGGTGGTATCTGCTCCGCAAAAGGGCGAGGCGTTAGCCGTCATCGAGCGCGCGTGCGAAGAAAGCAAGTCGTCGCTGACGCTGGTGGGCCGCGATTGGCTCTACGCGCCGGGACAGATCGAGCCGGGCGGACAATGGTTCGCGCGCCTGCGTCCCGACTGGTATCAGAATTTCTGGCCGCAGCCCGAGTTTTACTGGATTCCGTTGCTGGGCCGTCATCAGATCGTCAACGCGACGATGGCGCTGGCTGTGCTGGACCTGCTTCGCGCTCAACGCCTGACCCTCAGCCCCGATGCGGTCGAGCAAGGACTGCGCTCGGTGCGCTGGCCGGCGCGGATGGAGGTGCTCAGTCCTGAGCCTTTGGTCGTGACCGATGGCGCGCACAACGGCGAATCGGCGCAGCGGCTGGAGGCGGCCTTGCGCGAGTGGTTCCCCGGACGCAAATGGACGCTCATCTTTGGCGCGTCTTTGGACAAGGATTTCGCGGCGATGTTTGACGCGCTGTTGCCGATGACGTCTCACGTGATCTTGACACGCGCGCGCACGGCCCGCGCCGCTGATCCAGAGCGATTGGCCGAGTTGGTCACAGCGCGCGGCAAGCAAGTCGAAATGGCCGAAAGTGTTGCCGATGCGCTTGACCTTGCCTTGCGCGCAGCCGATGATCGCGCCGGCGTCATTATCACCGGCTCGCTCTTTGTCGCCGCCGAGGCTGAGGCTGCGTGGGCGGCGCGTGTAGGCGGGCCAGCACCCGAAACTGATGATTGAATCGGAGGCCGACAAAGGACATTATAGTATTTCTCTGAAACAATTGCGCGATCCGCGAGATTTATTTTGAACCGCCAAGACGCCAAGATCGCCAAGAATTCTTAAAAGAACCTTTGCGACTTTTGCGGTTAAATTTGGTTGCGGCCGGAGGCCGCGCTATGCAAGATAACGAAATTACGAACTGGCTGCTTGGGGCCGGCTTTTTAGATATGGCCCAGCGCATGGCGGAGGAATCCATCGTTCCTCAGCGCATCCCGCGTGACGTGGAGGGATTGATCGAGTGCCCGCTGCTGCCGGTGCGCGACACGGTGTTGTTCCCGCGCATGGTCACGCCGTTGCTCGTGGGCCCAGATCGCCAAATGCAGGCGGCGGAAGCGGCCGAGGCAAGCCACGGGCCGCTCATCGTCGTGGCGCAGCGCGACCTGGAAACCGAAACCCCGTCGCCGGAAGACTTGTATGCCATCGGCACCGAGGTCACCATCGCGCGCATGTTGCGCATGCCCGACGGCACGGCCAGCGTGCTGACCCAGGGTCGGCAGCGCGTGGAGATCGTCGAGTTCACGCAGACCGAGCCGTATTATCGCGTCCGCGCGCGGCCTATCTTTGAGCCGCCCGAACGCCCGCCGGCGACCGAGGCGCTGATGCGCGCCGTGCTGGCGTTGTTCGAAAAAGTCACCCACCTCAATCGCAACCTGCCCGAAAACGCCTACATCTTTGCGATGAATGTGGACGAGCCAGGCTGGTTGGCCGACCTGGTGGCTTCCACCATCGAACTTCAAGTCCCGGCGCGGCAAGAAGTCCTCGAAGTCCTCGACCCGACGATGCGCCTGCAGCGGCTTTCGATCTTGCTGGCCAAGGAGCTGGATGTGCTGGAATTGGAAACCCACATCCATTCTCAGGTCCAACGCGAGGTGGACAAGTCCCAACGCGAGTTTTACTTGCGCGAGCAAATGAAGGCCATCCAGACCGAGTTGGGCGAAGGCGACTTGCACCAGCAGGACATTAGCGCGCTCAAACAAAAAATCGCCGACAAGGGCCTGCCCGACGAAGTGCGCGAAAAAGCGGAAAAGGAGATGGAGCGGTTGACCGCCATGCCAGGCATGTCGCCCGAGGCGGGCATCATCCGCACCTACCTGGACTGGCTGCTGGAATTGCCGTGGGGGGCGTTGAGCGAGGACAACCTCGACGTGAGCCACGCGGCGAAGGTGTTGGATGCGCGGCATTATGGGCTGCCCAAAGCCAAGGAGCGCATCTTGGAATACATCGCCGTCCGCAAGTTGACGGCGGAAAAGATGCGCAGCCCGATTTTGTGCTTCGTCGGCCCACCCGGCACTGGCAAGACCTCGTTGGGCCGCTCCATCGCCGAGGCGTTGGGGCGCAAGTTTGTGCGCGTCAGCCTGGGCGGCATCCGCGACGAGGCGGAGATTCGGGGCCATCGCCGGACGTACATCGGCGCGCTGCCGGGCCGCATCCTCCAGACCATGCGCCGCGCCGAGACGGTCAACCCGCTGTTCATGCTCGACGAGATTGACAAGGTGGGCAACGACTTTCATGGCGACCCGTCGTCGGCGCTCTTGGAAGTGCTCGACCCGGAACAGAATTTTGCGTTCAGCGATCACTACCTGGAAGTGCCGTATGATTTGAGCAAGGTATTGTTCGTGACGACGGCCAACTGGATGGATCCGATCCCGCCGGCGTTGCGCGATCGGATGGAGGTCATCGAGTTCCCCGGCTACATCGAAGAAGAAAAGCTGGCGATAGCCCGCCACTTTCTCATCCCGCGCCAGCTCGAAGAGCATGGGCTGGCCCCGACGCCGCTTTCGTTCACCGAGGCCGCTATCCGCTCGATCATCCGCGAATACACTTACGAGGCGGGCGTCCGCAACATGGAACGCGAGATTGCCAACATTTGCCGCAAGACGGCGCGGCGCGTGGCCGAGGGTAAACTCGTTCGGCATAGCGTGACCCCGGCGGCGGTGACGCGCTTTTTAGGGCCGCCCAAGTTCGACTATGGCGTGGCCGAAGAACAAGACCAGATCGGCACGGCGACGGGCGTGGCGGTGACGGACGCCGGCGGCGACTTGCAGTCGGTCGAAGTTACGCTGATGGATGGCAAGGGCGCGCTGATGCTCACCGGGCAATTGGGCGAGGTGATGCAAGAGTCGGCGCAGGCGGCGGTCAGTTACATGCGCAGCCACGCGCAGGCGTTAGGGCTGGATCCCCAGGTCTTTGAAAAGACCGACATTCACATCCACGCGCCGGAAGGGGGCGTGCCCAAAGACGGCCCTTCGGCGGGCGTGACGATTGCGGCGGCGCTCGTCAGCGCGTTCACGCGGCGGCCCGTTCGGCGTGATGTGGCGATGACGGGCGAGATCACGCTGCGCGGGCGCGTGCTGCCCATCGGCGGCCTCAAAGAAAAAGTGCTCGCCGCGCACCGCGCCGGATTGAAGACCATGATCCTGCCCAAGAAGAACAAGAAAGACATGGTCGAGATTCCCAAGCGCGTCCAACGGGACTTGACGTTCGTGCTGGTCGAGCAGGTTGACGAGATGCTGGAGGCGGCGCTGCTGCCGCCCGTCGAGTCGCCCCGGCCCAAGCGCAAGCGATCCACCAGAAAATCCAAAGGCCGGTCAACCCAGAGAAAATAGTGACCCTAACCTTTCTCTGTCCTGCGCCGTTGGTTTTCCGTATTCAAGCGTAGGATGGGACGTTTTGATACGTATTAACCGACATTCACAACATCGGGGGAATGGTGTACCATCTTGACTGAATGACAGAGGCTTCATCAGCTACTACCTTTCGCATTGTTTCTTCCTCCGCACTAGAGTTGGCCGGCTGATGGGAGCCTCTGTGCCTTAGATTGCATCTGGCAGGAGGTTCAGTCATGATCGCTCCCCCAAGGCTCGTCTTGGCGACATGGATTCTGGTCGGCTTGCTGTTGGTCGGATGTGACGGTCGAGACCAGAGTGGCAGTAGTTGCGGTGGTGGTTATGGCGATTTCAGCCAAGTCGTGCCCAAGAACTGGGTCGTCACCAGCCAAGTTCTGGTGGATGTCACAGGCAAAGGCCAAGTTCAGTGTGCTGTGCTCTACGCTGTTGACGCCTCATCGGGCAACCAGCACACTCCACCTGTGGCGGGAGTCGTCTACGGCAAGAGTAAGGGCGAGCCTCCCAATATCTACGCCTACCCCCTGAATTTGCCGGAGGGGTTCTACCTGGGCGAGCATCAAGTCACCGTGCGCGTGGCTGAAGTGCTGTCAGGAGCTGATTTTCAGGAGCTTGTCGTCGAAGACAGGACCCCGGAAAAGACCATCGTCGAGGCCAGCCTCTTTAGCTGGCAGCCGGCGGAGAAGGCAGAAGATAGCGTGTTCAAGCTTCGCGGCTGGTTTCACGCAGAAGAGGGCGTGTTTGTCGAAGTGGACCAAGTCATCGTTCAGGAGCGCTTCAAGGATACGCGCAGCCAGCTTGTCTATCGGCGTGTCTACAAGCCGCGCGAGGACAAGAGCTATTTCAAGAAAGACAGCCAGAGTTTGGTGGACCCGGAAACCGAGGTGATCCCGCTGGTGGTGCCTGACGACCCAACCACAGCCCGCTTTCCAGAAAAGGTCGTGCTAGAATTTTACCAGCACATCACCGATACCCAGGCCATCGTGCCTCTCTTGGTCCATACTCCCCTGACGAAGCTAACAGCGTTGCTGAACAATCAATACTGCAATGGGGTTGACCGCAATCAAATCGCGCGAGCGTGGGTGGAAGACATAGACTGGCCTCATAACGCCGACATCAAGCCGGAGGTCACCATCAAAAAGGGCAAGTGCAAGCTCAAGAACGGGTCGGTCAAGGAATTTACCAACGTTACCTGGCAACTCGAAAGGAATGAAGGTCAATGGCGGTTGACAGGAATAAAGTAGCGGTCACTGCCGAACGACTCTACAAGAAGGAGGCCGAGGTTGGTCATTCTCAAAAGACTTGGGTTGATTGTGATCGGCCTGGTGTTGGCTTTGTCCGGCTGCAGCGCGTTCACGCTCGCCAAGCCGACGTGCAATGGCGATTTCAGCGGCTTGATGCCCAAGGGCTGGGCCTTTATCAGCCAGACCCCGCTGGACACGGATGGCGTCGCTCCGATAGAGTGCGTCGTGCTCTACCGGTTCGACACTCAGACGAAGGAAGGACAAAAGATCACGCCGGTGGGCGGCGTGGTCTACCGCCAGGACCACGGCAAGCCGCGTTGGATCTATCCCCATCCGTTGACACCGCCCGGCAACTTTTACCTGGGTGAACGCCAGGTCAGTGCGCGTGTGGGCAATGTACTTTCGGGTTCCCCGGAGCCGGAACTGGTTATTGAAGATAGAGATGCAGGCGGCACAGTCGTGCAGGTGAGCTTGTTTGGCTGGCGCGACAGCAAGAAAGACCAAGCGGATGTGGAGCCATCCTTCAACCCGGACATGATGAACTACAAACCGCTTGGCCTGTTTCAGGGCGATGGCGGGGTCACTGTCGAAAAGGACAAGGTGACCAGCCTGGTGCGGCGCAAGGACACGCGCAGCCAACTGGCAGATCGCAAAGTCTACCTGCCGCGCGCCGACAACAAGAACTATTACGGCCAAAGCATCACCGAGTCACTCACCGTTGCCGAGACGGATGTGACTTCACTGGCGATGGGCGATGATCCGACGGCCTCGCCCTATCCTGAAAAAACTGTGTTGGCCTTTTATCGGGACTTTAAAGAAGATGCCAAGCTGGAAGGGCTGATGACGCCGGACGCGCTGGGATTGCTCAAGGCCAACAAGCTGGCTTATGGCTGCACGCCTCCGGATCGCGCTCAACTTGACCGTGTGTTGGTCCAAGCGATCAATTGGAATGGCGGCACGGAGGCCGATCCGCAAGTCATCGTCGGCGGCAAATGCAAGCTCAAAGACGGCTCGGTCAAGGATATGCCAGTCACCACTTGGCTGTTTGAAAAGAATCAGGAACGCAAGTGGCGGCTGAAGGGAGTCGCCCAATGAACGGCGGCGAGCGTTACACTGCATTGGCCGCCATCGTCACGGGCGCGTCGTCCGGCATCGGCGAAACAACCGAGGCAAGTTTAGAACACGTTGACGGGCGTTTGGCTTGAGAGTACAATGGCGCTATAAATGAAACACATTTGATGTTACGTGATGAGGTGGGCTATGCCGACTATCGGGGTGCGGGAACTGCGAGAACAAACGAGCGAGGTACTGCGCCAGGTACGAGAAGCGCAGGCTGAATACATCATCACCTACCAAGGCAAGCCGGTTGCATTGCTTTTGCCGGTCCAGGCCGAGGCGGTAGATCAGGCAATGGTGGAAGCAGGGCCGCGAAGCGTGGCAGGCGGGTGGGAGACCTATGCCAGGTTAGCTGAGGAATTGCGCCGGGATTGGCCTGCCGACAAGAGCACACAAGAGTTGATGGACGAGATCAGACGGTGAGTCGTAATGTTCACGATTGACGCCAGTGTCCATATCAACGCGATGAATCCGACGGAAGAAGGCTCTGCTGACAGCCAGGCCACTTGGCTGGCGGTTGAAACCGCGCCTAGGGGGCTTTCAGCCAGTCGTCCACCTGCGTGGACGAGGTTTTGTCCGCGAAGGCGGACAACCAGCCGAAGGCTCGCGCCCTGTCCAACGCGAATCGTCGGGGGCGCGCCAGGCGTCAGGCGCGACCTCGGTCGCTATGGCCGAAACGAAGATCATCGCCAAAAAGCGAGGTGCGGTCTGTGAAGGTTGCCATCGTCACGGGCGCGTCGTCCGGCATCGGCGAGGCGACGGCCTGCCGGTTGGCGCGCGAGGGGATGCGCGTGACGTTGGCCGCGCGCCGCCAAGGCGAGTTGGAGCGAGTCGCGCGGGAGATCGAAGCGGGTGGGGGGCAGGCGCTCGTCGCGCCGACGGATGTGCGCGACCGCGCGGCGATTCACCGGATGGTCCAGGCGACGCTCGATAGGTGGGGGCGCGTGGATGTGCTGATCAACAACGCCGGGCTGGGCTATTCGGCCCGCGTGGTGGACCTTGACCCGGATCAGTTGCGCGATCATGTGAGCGTCAACCTCGTCGCCGTCATCGAATGTGCGCAAGCGGTGTTGCCCGCGATGATGCGGCAAGAGTCGGGGCACATTATCAACGTGGCCTCCATCGCGGGCTTTATTGGCTTGCCGGGGTCAAGCGTGTACTCTGCAACAAAGTCTGCTGTCATCAGCTTTTCCGATGCGCTGCGCCGCGAGGTGCGCGACGCGAAGCGCAGCATCCGGGTGACGGCGCTCTGCCCCGGTTTTGTCGCCACGAACTTTTCTCCGCGCCTCATCAAGATCGCCGAGGGACGACCTGACGCGCAGCGACTGCCGGGCGTGATGCGAGTTGACACTGTGGCCGATTGCATCGCCGGGATCATTCGTCGCCCGCGCCGCCGCGTCATTATCCCGCCAGGCTGGGGGCTGCTGGTCGCTTTCGCGCGAGCGTTCCCCTGGGTGACGGATTTCGTGTTGAGCCGGTACGTCAAGCAGGACGAAAGAAATCACACGCTCTGCGCCGCCGAGCGCGAGATCGTACATCTCTGACCGGGCGTTAATCGCCGCCCACTCATTCCAGAGGGCAAGGTTCGCTTGTTGATATTTCTCCATGTTCATCCTTTCACACTTTTTTGAGAGAATGGATTGGGTGCGCCCATCATATCCGCCGCTCCACATGGCGGACAACAGAATAGCATACGGGCCTAAAGTGCCGCAGCCAGAAAGCTGTAGCCAGCGGATTGTGCGGCTCAAAGTCTACGGCGCACCTTTCGAATCCCATCAAGCGCGCCCAAGACAACACCTGATTCAATAGCGCCGTCCCAACGCCGCTGCCGCGATGGCGCTCCTGCGTGAACGCGCCGACAATGCTGACCGACCGGGCGTCTTGGATAACTGCGCATGCATCCGGGCTCCACTTTTGCAGCTTGATGTACCCTGCGGCCTCGTCGTTACGGTAGGCCAGCCAAAGATGATTGTCGGAATCTGCCAGCCATTCCTCGTAATAGCGCGCGTCGCACTCTTCCACCACCATAAAGACGGGAGACGAGGCCATATATCGCCCCAGTTCTTGATTCAGGCTCACGATGTCTTGTATGTCGCCGCTCGTCGCCTCACGAATTTCAACGCTGGCGTCACTTGCTTCAATCGGCGTTAGATCCCGCACGGCGTCTACGGCCATCATACCAAAGCTCATCCAGTGCAACGTCTCGATCACACGCGGCTCGGAAGCCAGCACCGAGAGATAGTGAGCGCGGTATCCATCCTTGACCCATCCCGCGGCCAGTTCGGCATACATGGCCTGGTAAATCCGGCGCGCGTTATCCACATCCGCCGCATTGGCCCATTCCGGAGAGTAGACTGCCCGTTCTCCGTGCAGTTCATCCAGCAAGTAAGCCGCCAGAAAGCCGACCAAGCGGCCTCCTTGCAAAACCGCTACGCCAGGGACGGCATCTACCAGTCGCTTGAGTCTAGGCAATAGAACGGAGCTGCTCTCATAGTCGGGCGCCAGGCATGGATCAAGCTTCCGCGCGTGGCGATAGCGTTGCGCGAAAAGCGCCGCCGCATCCTCAAGATGTTGCTTTGCCGCAAATGTCACAACTTGCATCGTCATCTTCTCACCTCTGCATTTCTGCGCGCTGTTCAAACGCGCTTCTCAAACGTGATTGTGCGTCGGACGGCGACGAACCCCAGTCGCTCGTAAAGGCCCAACGCGCCGGTGGGGTTTTGCGTGTCCACACCCAGCGTAGCATAGTCAAGCCCGTCCGCTTTCATGGCGCGCATAGATTGGCATATCAGCGCAGAAGCGACGCCACGCTTGCGCCACGGACGGCGCACGCCCAAATCGTCAATCCAACCTTCCTTGATCCCGTGGCGTTCGTTTGCCTCAGAGTTGACGTTGGTGAAGCAAAGTCCCATGACCTCATTGCCCTCCACGGCCAGGAAAGTCATGTCCGGGCGGAAAGTCGAGCGCCCGACGAAAAACATTCGCCAATCCTCCTCGGAGGCCCACTCAAAGCCCCAGTGATCTCGAAAGGACTCGTTGAGTGCTTCCAGCATGGAACAATCAAACTCGCGGCTGTAGGGACGCAGAGTCAAACCATCTGGCATTGGCGCAGCGGGGATGGGTTGACTTAGGTCACGCCGCATCCGGTAGGCGTAACGCACACGCCGGAAACCGTGCTGCTCGAACAAGGCGACGCTGTCGCATACGTTATCCTGGCAATTGGTGCGCAAAAGGTGCGGCAGGTCGGCGGGCATTTCTTCCAGTCGCTGGCGGCCTCGCGCTTCCATCCAGGTCAAGACGGCCTCGCCCAGGCCGCGTCCACGCTGTTCCGGGTGGACTTGTCCCCAGACATGAGTGCGACATTCTTCTTCGGGCATGGGGTTCACGAAAACCCGCGCTATCGCTGCCACTTGTCCATCGGCGGTGAAAGCCAGCAGCGAATCCGTCTCCGGATTCGACCACGGGTCGTCGAATTGCCGCTGCATATCTTCCAGCGTCATGTTTGACTGGCGCTCGTCGGCGCGATCCGCAGCCAGCAGCATCTGATACAGCGCGGGCACATCCTCGCGCCGGTACGGTCGCCAGGCATAGCCCGCCGGAGCAGCGATCAAGGTTTTGTGTTGAAGCGTTTGTGTAAGCATCTCTTTTCCCACCTTCTTTTCGAACAGGGCCGACCCGGCATGTTGCGGGTCAATGCCCCAAAACTCGAACCCTGCGTCGGCATAGACTTGCTTGAGCCGGAGGTTTTCGTTCATGCAATCCAGGCGCACGGACTGCTTGCCGCGCCTGCGCGCCTCATTGACCGCCCAGTCCAGCATGGCGCGGCCGATGCCTTGTCCCTTGAATTTGCGGTTGACGGCCACGGCATGGACATACAGCGCCGCGCCGTCGCTTTCCCAATGATGATCTTGCTCGTTGAGCTTGAACGCGCCCGCCACCTCGCCTCGCGTAGCGAGCAGCGCGAGGTACAACTGGCCCGAGCCAATCAACTCTTGAATTTCCCCCTGAGCGACATCCCGATCCCACTGGTTTGTGATGCCTTTGACATCGTTGAGCCACAGGCACACATCGCGATAGACCTCAAACACCGGATCGAGGTCCTGCGGCGCGGCCAGCCGAAAGGTGAATTTCTCTGCCATCGTCTCATCCCGCCCATCAATCCAGCGGCTTGCGATAAATCGAAGCCCGTCTGGCAGCGCGAAAGCCGACGCTTTCGTACACGCGCAGCGCGCCGGTAGAGTTTTCCGTGTCCACTTCCAGCCCTGCCTGCGTCATCCCGCGCTCCTTGAACAGTTGTAGGCTTTGCGCCAGCAGCGCGTGCGCCAACCCGCGCTTGCGCCAGGGGCGGCGCACCCAGACATCATCTACCCAGCCGCGCTTGAGGTTGCGCGCCGCGATTTCGGCTTCACTGATCAGACCCATCACCGCCCCGGCCACCTGGTCCCCGTCCCAGGCCACGCGCCACAGGCTGGGATCGAACTCGGGTTCCGTGAGCCAGCCTGCATAGTCCTCGTCCGTCGGCGGAACATAGCCCCAATGATCGCAAAACGCTTCCAGCATCGCACCCCAGATCGCGCGATAGTGCTCCGGCTGCGCCGGACGCACGTCCAGCCCCTCGGGCAGCGGTAGATCGGGAATCTCGTCTAGCGTCTCCTGCACCATCGCGTACTTGTACCGCACCGGTGTGTACCCTTCGCTCCGCAGCAGGGCCTCTGCGCCCGGCTGCGTGTCGGCAGCCTGGGAGTGGAAAAAACGCGGACTGGTGGCCTGGTGTCCGGCAGCGATCTCGCGCAGGCGGCGCTCGCTGTGGCGCAGCATCGCGCGGCCAATGCCCCTGCGTTGCCACTGCGGCAATAGATAGCCGACATGGCGATAGAGCCAGTTGCCTTCGCTGTCCACGCGCCAGAACACCTGCTTGTAACCTACCAACTCGCCGTTCACTTCGGCACACAGCACATCGCGATAAGGATCGCAGTTGACCAGGTGGGTGTACTGGTTGGCGATATGCTCCGGTGTGAACACCTCCTCGAATGGATCGGCTGCCTGGCTGTCATTAAAGATAGCGGCCATGGCGGGATAGTCAGATTCACCCCGAAACGGGCGGAACGTCAAGCCCGGTATCGCCGGAGCGTCCGGCAGATGAACAAGTTCACTCGTGAGATTGTTGATAGACATGGTTTCTGTTTCCTTCGTTCGCTTGTCCTTGTCCCTCCCTCGCTATGCAGGGGAGGGATTGGGGTGGGGCTTACCACGGCGGGCCGCACAGATCAATCACGCCATGCGGCCATTCTTTTCGCGCGCACGGCAGCACCATCGTCACATCTGTGAATGTGACCTTGCCCTGCGGTTGATCGAACGTCAACGGTCCTTCGACGACCTGCCAGCCCAGCTTTTGGTAATAGTGGAGCATTTGCTGGTTGCAGATCAGCAATCCAAACTCGACGGCCAGTTCGTCGCGCAGAAAAGCTTGCGCTCTGCGCATTGCAGTCTCGGCCAGGCCGCGCTGCTGAAACGCAGCCAGCGTCGCCACGCCGCCAATGCCGCCCAGCCTCACGGGCTGCCCGTGTACGCTGGCTGTGCGCTCGACAATGCCCGCCATGCTCACCCATTCGCCGTTCAGCCTCACAAGCACATACCAATGAGTGGGAGACCACTGCATATCATGATAAGGATCGTCGCCGAAGGCTTGCCGATCAATGTCGTCAATCTGCTCGCGTTCCGCTTCTGATAGATTGCTGGCGGCCCGGATCTCGATTTTCATTTCATTGTTCATAGAGTCGTTCCCATTCTTGGCGCAGGATGCCCATGTAGACCAAATCCCAGCGCCGCCCCTCGCGGTTCAGGAACTGCCGCTCTCGCCCCTCGACGACGAATCCGGTTTTTTCATAAGACCGGATGGCGCGCAGATTGTATTCGAACACGTCGAGCGAAATGCGATGCAGGTTCAGCTCGGTAAACGCATACCGCAAAATAACGAGCAGCGCGTCCGTGCCATACCCTTTGCCGCGATACTCGGGGTCGCCGACGCCAATGCCCAAGAACGAGTCGCCGTGCGTCCAGCGGATTTCGTCCAGGCCGATAGAACCGATCGGGCGGTCGTCGGCCAGTGTCCGAATCATGAATCCCGCGTTGTCTGGTCGCTCATTCTCCATCCACTTTTGAATGATTTCTTTGGCGTGCTTGCCCGATTGGGGGCAGGCCACTTCGGAGTCGAGCTGACGCTGGTATTCCGAATCGCGCGTCCAGCGCGCGAACAATTCGGCATCGGCCTCCGAATTCGCCGCAGCCAGACGGACAAGTCGGCCGTGCAGTAAATCGTTCATGATAATTGTCCTTTCGAGCGTACAACATTGAACGTGCGGCTTGCACCTTACGTTTCACGCATTACGTTTTTGCGTTCCCATTCCTCGCGCAGCACCCCCATACAGATCTCGTCAAATCGCTCTCCGTCGCGCAGCACCACCTGGCGCAGCCGTCCCTCAATGCTAAAGCCGGCCTTTTCGTACGACCTTATGCCGCGCGTGTTATAGCCATAGACGCCTAACGAGACGCGGTGCAGGTTCAACTCGGTAAAGGCATAACGCAGGATGACGCGCATCGCGTCGGCGCCATAACCCTTGCCCCAGTCGTCACGCTCGCCGACGCCGATGCCCACAAAGCAATCGCCGTGCGCCCAGTTGATCCCGCCCAGGCCCACAAAGCCGATCAGCCGATCCTCGGCCAGCGTGCGGATCATGAATCCAAAGCTGTTAGGCCGCTCGTGCTCCATCCATTCGATCATCATCTCTTTGGTTTGTTTGACCGTTCGAGGCGCGGCAGGCTCGCTATCCAACAGACGTTGATATTCCGAGCCTCTGTACCAGCGCGCCATTGTCTCGGCGTCGGCCTCCGAATTCGCCGCAGCCAGCCGGACAAGTCGGCCGTGCAGTAAATCGTTCATGGCAATTGTCCTTTCGAGCATAAAACGTCGAACGTGCGGCGTGCACCTTACGTTTTACGCATCACGTTTTACGTTCCATTCCTCGCGCAGCAGCCCCAGCTTGATCGCATCCCAGCGGCGGCCCTCGCGGTGGATCGCCTGCCGCCCCCGCACCTCCACCTGGAACCCGGCGCGTTCCAAAAAGCGCAGCGCGCGCTCGTTATACTCGAACGTGTCCGCCGTCAGGCGGTGCAGGTTCAGCTCGTCAAAAGCATAGTGCAAGGTCAGCCCGAGCGCCTCGCGACCATAGCCGCGTCCACGGTCGTTGGGGTCGCCAATGCCCAGCGTCACCGTGCCGGTGCCATTGTTCCACTCGATGTGGTCGAGCCGGACAAATCCCACTAACCGGTCGTCGGTACGGGTTCGGATGGCAAAGTGAAAGCGATTGTTGGACTTGTCCTTCTCGGCCTCTTCATACTTTTTCTTGATGAGCGCGGGCGAAAGAGGCCGCACCGGGTCGGCGCTCGACAGGCGGGCGGTCTCGGGATCGTGCGTCCACTTGGATTCGGTCTCGGCGTCGCGCTCGGGGTCGGGCGCGGCCAGGCGAACGAGCTCGCCTTCGAAAAGCTGATGATTCATTGTGCCTACCTCCTGTGTATAAAAAAGGGGCCAAGTCGTGCGGCCCCTTGTTCGCGCAATGCGAGAAACAAAAAGGCCGTGGGTCAGAGCGCACCCACGGCCTTTCCATTAACGTTTCTGTCTACCGGGCGACAGGCGCACTCCGACAAGGCGAACCCTCCACGCTACCATCGCAGGTTCGAGCGCGGAAAAAGCGGGTGGTAACAACCGTCCTGATCATGAAATGCGCCTCCTTTCGTAAGATGACGAGCATAGATTGACGGGCGGCATTTTACCACAGAAGGAAAGGATGTCAAGTTCAACCGTAATGCCACCTTCGCAAGGGTGACGGTTACGTTTAATTCCCATTTGACTTTGTGAAGGGAGCACGTTAAACTTGCCCCACATCAAATCGAGACGATGCGGTATGTGGTTCGGACCGGCATTTGAATCTTTCAAGGCATGGTTTCAGCAGTGGGCGCGGCAATATCTCATTCCGCTCCTCAAGATCCAGCTCAAGCTCGGATTAGTGGGCATCTTTGACGGAGCGATAGATGTTCTGCTGTTGTTGGGCGTGTTGACCACGGCGGCGGTCGGTGGCAACGCCTACATGGATCGGCAGTACACGCTGCCGCGCCAGGCTCAACAGCAGGTTATCACCTGGGCTGCGATCTCGGAGCGTGTGGCGCGCGAAGCTGACATCCCGCCGATCACCCCGCTCGTGTTGTGGTATAAAGAATCCGGTCTGGCGGCTGTCAACCCTGCCAACTGTGAAGGACTCCTGGGCTTGCACGACCTGATCGTCAGCAGGGAACATAAGTGTTTCACGCCGGGGCCGGTCGGCCCGGTCGAGATTGTGGAACAGTTGCGCATCGGCGCGCGCGAGTTCAAAGAGCGCTGTTCCCAGATTCATTACACCACTATTGACCCCGACGTGATCAAGCGTTGCTACCTGAATTATAATGCGGGAGCGAGAGCGCGGATCAACCCGGATCAGTCGGCCTATGTGATGAACGGCTATGACGACGCGCATCAAAACATGGTTCACCGAGATGTGCAAGGCACGGTGTACCGGCTGCGAAACCTGGGCGCGTGGCCGGCTCATCTGGCTATCGAAAGCCTGCTTCTGAACTTGGCGGATAGCCCTTCGGGCGTGCGTGTCAATCAGGTGGGCGTGGAACGGGCCTTTGGGCCTGCGGTAGACACGTTGATTCGGTGGCGTGACCAGTTCGCCGACGGACTGGATTGGCCGACATGGCTGAGGCCGGCAGCGCCGCCGCCGGTGGCAGCGCGCGCCGGCATGTGGCGTGTCCCGCGCATATCGGATTGCCTGGTGACGCCGCACGCGGGGGGGAATCCCGACTTGCGCCCCAATCTCAACCCGGTCGCGCAGGAACCGGTGCTCACTCAGGATTTGCACGGTTGTAATTATGCGCTGCCCGGCCTGGACATTAGCTCAAAAAAGAACCTGGCTTCGCCGCTCCAATCTCCCATGCCGGGCCAGGTGATCACATTTACAGACCAATGGCAAAACACGACGATTCGTATCGAGAATGTCGAATGGGTGGTGATTATGTTACATCCACGCTCGTACCTGGTTCGCCGGGGGGACGTGCTGGAAGGGCGCTGGGTCGGCGTCATGGGCGCTCAGGGACGGGCGACTGGCCCGCATGTACATTTCTCAATTTATGATAAAATAAGCAGGGGATACGTAGACCCTGGAGCGTTCATTCCTGCATTGCCGAAGGTGGATTAGGTTGGGCTTGGGCCATGCTGAAGAGGATGGCCTGTTGGGGCAGGCCAAGCCACATCGCGGATAAGTTGTATACAGTCCCACATACCCGTCATAAAAACGGGTGAGGATGTATTGTCATGGGTATCCTAATAGCTCTAGTCCCACTGATCTTGGTGACTGTGGGTTTTGTCTGGGGGTTTTGGCTGATTCTCCGCAAGGGGGAAATGGTAGCCCAGCCCGTCAAGATGATTGGGTATTTTGTGGGCGCGTTACTCGCTTTGGTCATTGCCCTCTTTCTGATTGTGATCATCGTTCCGGCGTGGGCGAATCAATTCCTGGGCCTGGCCACCCGATCGTCTGACGTGCAGAGTTTTCAGCAAAAGATCGAAACGATTTTTCAGCAAGGATTGTACACGTCTACGCCCACACCCACGCTGACTCCGACACCGCAGCCAGTCTTGCTTACAACGCCTGCAAATACTCCAATTGGTGGTCAATCGTTCACTTCCCCATCCACGCCCGCACCGGGACAAGTGTATATCGTCCAGAAAGGTGATACCCTGTATAGCATCGCCAAAAGGTTCGGTGTGACTCCGGCAAGTCTCCAGACGCTCAATAACATTTCCGATCCCACCAAAATCAGCGTCGGCACCAGGCTGATCATTACAAAATAAAAAGTCGGCTGCCAGAGGGAAGTATACCCTCGGATAGTCGTGTTTAAAAGTGACTGCTCGCGCTTTCAATACAAGAGAAGCTTGGGCCAAAATTGACGATGGGCGCACGAGTGTAACCGGCCTGAGCATATCCATGATACAAGCGCCAGTGCGTGAGCAGCTACGCTACGGTACTCTGGTCACCGCATGACATATCAGATCAAGCGGATCCGAATCTCTGCGCCACCTCCACGGGGCAGCCGGACGCGCCGTTGGATTTGGTGGATAGCCCAGCGCGCGCAAGCTGTGCGTGATGCTTTTGCGCGCACCGGGTGGGGCAAGTTGCTCTTGAGAGTAGCCCGCGGCCTCACCGAAGATGTTGTGCCTAGCCCACATCTCCTGCGCGATGAAGAGGT
This sequence comes from Anaerolineae bacterium, assembly GCA_041300525.1. Classification (GTDB taxonomy): domain Bacteria; phylum Chloroflexota; class Anaerolineae; order Fen-1058; family Fen-1058; genus JBGLNJ01. The sequence goes on from JBGLNJ010000001.1 coordinate 1,161,255, forward strand.
TCAGATCGAGATTCGCCAGGCCTGGTATCGGCATGTGATTCCGTTTGGGATTCTGCGCTACTGGTGGATTCTGATCGGGTTCTCCATTGTGTTGAGTGTGGCGCTGGGCTATCTGGCCGGCCGGTTGGGCGGCTGGCCGGCGTTGGGCTTGTTCGGGTTGTTTCTGCCTCTCGCGGCGTTTGGGTGGGCAACCGAGGAAAAGCTGCGCTATAAGCAATGGCTGTTGCTCGTCACCAACCGTCGCACGATTGTCTACATGCCGGCCCCTCGCTCGCGTTTGCTGGTGGATAACGTTCGCTTGCAGGCCGGCAGGATCCAGGTCGTTGACGTCAACTTTTCGCCTAACCGATGGTGGCGGATGTTTCAATTGATGACCGGCGCGCGCGACCTGGTGATCAGCATCAGCGGCTATGAGTTCAAACCCGATGCGGCAGAGGTCAGGGGAGGCTTGGTGATTCCCGACATTATGCGCGAAGACGTCTCCAGGCTTGAAGAGATCGTCTTCCCGCTGAAAAAATAGGGTCTGCCAAAAAGAACTCGGTGCGATGCACTTTTGTGTGTCGCACTTTTTTTTGGCGAGTCCGTTTGAAAATCAGCCGGCCGCATGGAAGCTACCTTTGTTCAGTCTCTTAGACGCACTCCAACTAGACGAGTGGAGATGAACCATGTTCCACAGTAAACCCATTACCGAAATCATTCAGCAGCGCTATTCCTGCCGAACGTACCTTGATAAACCCATCGCAGAGGACAAGCGCCAACACCTGGCCGATTTCTTGTCTTCGCTCAAGTGTGGGCCGTTGAGTTCCCCGACGCGATTCGTACTCGTCGCCGCCACCGAGCAAGATCGAAACTCGTTGAGAGGATTGGGCACCTATGGATTCATCAAAGGCGCACCAACTTCGGGTTTCATAATGGTCAAAGCCGACTTCGCCCTTGCTCTCTTCAAAGATGCTCTCAATCGGCCAGCGCATGCCACTGACTCGCACCAACTCGACCAGCGGGGTGTCTTCGGGCGCATTGCTCAAATAGAATTTGATCTCCGACGGGTCGCCTACATTGCGCCGGATGATCAGCCACTGCTGGGGGCCGGGCCGGCCCTGACGAGATTCGGTAATCCGCAGGAAAGCAAAGTCACACACCATCGGTCCCTTGCTGCCTTCCTTGATTGTCGCACGCGCCCACGCTTCTTTTGGAATGTGGGCCACCACCTCATCTACACGCGACGAGCGGTAGTTGGGCGTCCGCAGGTGACGGCAAGTGGGATAGCGCCGATGACGCGACTGGCGCGGCAACACGACTGCCGGGCGGCTCCGCCAAATCAAGGTCGAGCGCGCCACTTCTGTAAAGTACCACTTGCCCAGGTGCGCTATGCCATCTCGGAAACTGGGCGTATCACCGTACAATTCATCGGCCGCCACCCATCGGAACGGAAAATCGCCGCGCTGGATCGCGGCCTGCAACAATTCCAGCGCAATCGCCGGTTTCGTTTTGAAAGTCAGGTCTTCCGGCACACCACACTTTTTGCGCCGGTCGGCATGCGCGTCATCGAACCAGTCTTCGGGCATGTACAAGCGCCCATCCACCACACTGTAGCCCTTCCGGCTGGCGTACCCCAGGTACACGCCATTCTGAGAGTTGGCGAGCTTGCCCACCGACCCGCAATACTGAAATCCCACCCCCACCGACTCGTTGCCCTGTTTGACGTTGCCCGATTCATCAATCAAGGCTACGGCGTCGTCTTCTCCCAGCGTTTCAACGATCAACTGCTGGTGAATCGTGAGCAACTCGCCGGTCAGCCAGGGGCTTTGCCCCAGAAAGTGCTGCATCGTGCGCGGGTTCTCGCCTTGATCCAGCGCCATCCGCTCGGCCGTCTTGCGCGGCACGTTACCCAACAAGCCTTTCAGATACACCTCGGCCCACGCGACTTGCTCGGGGCGGCGAAAGGCGGGCTCAAAACGGGCGTGATACTCCTCCAACTCTCCAACAAACTGCTTGATGTCGACCGGAATCAAATTGCACTCCGGCGCGGGACATGTTTCTGCTATCATCTCGGCAGTCATGGTCATCGTCTCCTTCTCGCTGTTCGGGGTCGGAGAACAATACCATGACTGACGCTTTTACGTCAAATCAGCCCGATGGGCTAACCTTGCGCTGTAATACTAGACAGTGGTCGGCAGTATAACATCAGTCAACTCAATGTTCAAATGGCCGTTGGTTGCCTGGCGGCGACGATGCAATGATAGTAACAACTTCTCAGCACTTGAGATTGCTCGGGAAGCGGTTACGGGCAACTTACCGACGAAAGTCGAAGCCGCTCCGACCCCGCTATATGACTCGTCCACCTCGGATAATCCTGCGGCTCCAAGACCCTTTGGCGCAACTTCGGTCGTTTATTTCCCAATGGGCAGCACCAGGTCAATCGGGCGTTTCCTGGAGATCACAACATCCGCCATGCACAATGTTCCACTTTGAATCTTGCCGTATCGGGCCGCGCCTCTGGGCGATGACCATGTGTAGCCGCCGGCCGCGCCGCCAAGCAAGTCCGCATGCACCTCAATCGGCATGATCGTTCCTGCCGATAGCACCTGCACCAACTCGTTGCTCCCCAAGGTGCGCAACATGTCTTGAGCCGTGGACGGGTGCTCGCTGACCGATGCCACCACGCCGAGCAGGTATCCGGCTTCTTCCTTCCTGACGGTCGAAGGCAAAACCTGCACGTCCATTCCGGGACGAATGTTCTGGCCATCCATTGGCGAGACATAGAGGATAGCCTCCAAATCATTGATTTGGCTGTTATTCACGCCGCCGCTGTTGAGCAGGATGCACGGTCCCGTGACCGTGACCGGGATGCTCCCGACAAAACCCAAAATCACGGCGGTGACCAACAAGCCGGCCAACGCAATCAAAGCCAGCCACCCCTTGGGCGTGGTAACCTGCATCAACTGATCGAGTTGTTCGGGAGAAGACAGTCGCTCCAGGGCAGCCTTGCGAAAGATCGGTTTTTGCATCGCGGCTCACCTCAACTCGCCATCAGGCGCTTGAGCATCCGGTCAAAACGCGACCCGGCCAGGTGCAGCATGTCCAGCACGTTGGGATCAAGCTCGTCGGGATCGTATTGGCCCGCCTCCGATTGCGCTTTGTCCATCTCGCGCAGACGGCTGGACAGGAAAATCGCCAGCGCCCGATAAAAGCGCGCGGCAAAGTCTGCCTCTCGTTCCAGCTTGGCCGCCAATTGCGACCGGGGAATCGAAAGCACCGTCGAGTTTTCCAAAGCCTTGACCGTGGCAGAAGGCGGGCGGGCATCCACAAAGGACATTTCGCCAACGATCTCACCGCTGCCCAGTCGGGCCAGCTCGCGCGACCCCGCCGACTCGACGGAAACCCTCAGCAGCCCCTCCAGGACGATGTACAACGCCTCGACGGGTTTCCCTTCCTGGATGAGGGCAGCACCGGGAGGAATTTGCTCCCGCTTGCCGGCTGCCATCATCCAGTCAACGTCCTTGTCGCTCAGTTCACCCAAGAGAAACAATACTTTTCTCATGCTGCCCGCTCCGAACACTCTATCGAGGGGAAGCCTCGCCTGGCGCGCGGCAAAGTCGCGTGCAAAGGTCGCCCGTGAACCCTCCGCAAGGCTAAAATCGCGCACACACGTCTTGCGTTCGATCTGTTATACGTTGGGCCACTCGTCGTCAGAACTGGAAAAGCTTTGCACATCCGGGCGCCGGCCGGAAGCTCCCCCCGCTACATTTTCCAGTATCTCGTCTGATAGCTCCCCCTCACCAACCAACTGAGGGAGGACCAGATAGACCTTGCGGGGAGTTTGCTCCAGCACAACGTATTCCGTCGCCTTGTCTACCTTGACTCCGGCCTCGGCCAACACTTTGGCCGGATCGGCCTTGAGGGCCTGGCGGTAGGCCAGGTCCGTCGTCGCATGCTTCAAAACTTTCTTCCAGGGATTGTGAACGTGCTTGCTCATTGCGTGCTCTCCTTTTGAAAATCAAAATGGTTTCGGACGATGTTCCGCGCTCTCAGTGGGGAACCAACCCTTGCTAGTCTTCACCTCCCTCGGGACACAACAACGAATTTGGGACAAAACGAACAGCCGAGTGTGGGCAAATTCATTTGTCCCTCAATATCACGGACGGACGCCCTCGCCTGGCGGCAACGCAGGGCAACTGCGCTGGTATGGCATATCGGAACCGATGAACTGATCCCATTCGGCCCGCGTCAGGTTGCGATTGGCGATGCGGCAGGCGCGGGATTTCCACGCTTCCAGATTGACATCCCACAAGATAACGGTCATATCCCGGCTGCCCGATGCCACAGTGCGGCCATCCGGGCTAAAGGTCACGCTGAGCACCGTTTTGGTGTGGCCTTTGAGGGGTGGGGTGATCGGCTGAAGAGCCGCCACACCTGTATTGAGCGGAGTCGAAACATCCCACAAGATCACGGTGTTATCCTGGCTGGCCGAGGCCAGCGTTTTGCCGCCTGTGCCGCCGCCAGGTGGCGCGGGGCTGAACGCCAGGTCCCAGATAGCGGCTGTATGGCCCGTGAGTGGCGACCCAATCGGCTGACGGGTCGCCACACTCCACAAGATGATCGTGTTATCCGCGCTGCCAGAGGCCAACGTCTTGCCATCCGGGCTAAAAGCCACCCGGTTGATCAAATTCGCATGACCCGTCAGCGGAGCGCCGAGCAGCTCGCGAGTGGCTACATTCCACAAACGAATCTCGCCCTGGCTGCAAGCACCCTTGTCAATCGGCTTGGCGCAACCGCACGAGGCCAATGTTTTGCCGTCCGGGCTAAAGGCCACACTCTTGACTCCCGCCAGATGGCCGAGAAGCGGCGCACCTATGGGGCGATGGGCGGCCACGTCCCACAAGACGATGCTCTTGTCCTCGCCACCCGAGGCCAACGTGAGACCATCCGGCGCAAAGGCCAGGCTGTTGACCCAGCCGGTGTGGCCGACCAATGGTGGATTGAGCGGCTGGCGCGATGCGACGTCGAGCAAGACGATGGTCTTGTCGTCGCTCCCGGAGGCCAGTATACGCCCATCCGGGCTGAAGGCCACATCGTTTACCCACCCGCCGTGATAGGTCAAGGGCTGCCCCAGCAGTTGGCGCGATGCCACATCCCACACACGCACTTGGCCCGGCTTGCACTGATCCGTCACATCCGTCCCACCACAGCCACCCGACGCCAACAGCCGACCATCCGGACTAAAGGCGACGCTTGAGACCTGGTTGACGTGGCCGGTCAGGGTCTCGCCAAGCGCCTGGGCAATTGCCACATCCCACACAACGAGGTCTTTATCGCTGCTCGACGCCAATGTGTGACCATCCGGGCTAAAGGCCACGCTCCTCACCGCGGCTGCGTACCCAATGAGCGGCGCGCCGATGGGCTTCTGCGTTGCGACGTTCCACACGATAACACTGTTATCAAAGCTGCCCGAAGCCAGCATTTTGCCGTCAGAGCTAAAAGCCACGCTCACCACGGGGCGGGTGTGCCCCGTGAGGGGCGACTCGCTCGGTTGGCGCGTTGCGACATTCCACACAATGATGACATTATCGCCGCCGCCCGACGCCAGCGTTCCGCCATCGGGGCTAAAGGCAACGCTGTTCACCCCGCTCGTGTGGCCGACGAGGGGCGCGCCGAGCGGCTGGCCGGTGGCAACGTTCCACAAGATAATCTCGCCTTGCGCGCAACCGGTGGTGGTATCCATTTTCCCGCAACTGCCCGAAGCCAAAGTCTGGCCGTCCGGGCTGAAAGCCACGCTGATCACAACATCCGAATGCCCGGTGAGGGTTCGGCTGATCGGCGGGTCGGCGGTCAAGTCCCACACAATGACCTTGGCGTCATAACTGGCCGAGGCTAATGTTTTGCCGTCGGGACTGAATGCCACGCTCCTCACAATGTTCGTGTGGCCGGTGAGCGTCTTGCTCACCGCTGACTGGGCCGTAATCTCGCCGGCCGGCCCGAACGCGAGCCGCCACAAGATAACCTGACCCTCATTGCCGCCTGCGGCCAATGTGTGACCGTCCGGGCTAAAGGCCACACTCCACACCCGGTCAGTTCCATTGAGGAGAGGCGAGCCGAGCGGCTGGCGGTTCGCAACACTCCACAGAATGACAGCGCCGCCATCGCTGCCCGAGGCCAACGTTTTGCCATCCGGGCTAAAGGTCACGCCCCGCACCAGATTGGTGTGGCCGTGCAAAAAGGCTACCAGCTTGGGACGATTTGTCAATGCAGCCAATAGACTGCTTTTGATTTCCGTGATACTCGCGAGCCGGTTGGCCTCCAGGCTCAACAACAGAGCCAGGTCAGCCCGATCGCTCAATTGCATCACGGTTTGCGCCGCCAATTGGCGAGACAACGCAATCCGGCGTTGCCGCTCGGCATATTGTTTGGCCCGGTCAGCCGTCACAGCCAGAAAAGTCATGGCGATGGCAACCAGCACCGCGGCCACGACTCCGACAATCGTGAGGTTGCGCGACCGGAAGCGCGCTCTTTCGGCCTGTTGGCTGGCGGCCAGGAACTCGCGCTCGGAAGGCTCCACATCGGATGGATTCGCCGCGGCCCAAGCGAACGTGTCCTTCAACGTGTTGCCACGATATAGAATGCCTGCATCGCGGCCCGCGTCTCGCCATCGCTGCGCGGTCAGCCGCAGCGGCGTTTGCCGCGCCGCCTCCCACTCTCGATTGGATTGCAGAATCGGCTCGATCAGCCGGTCGTGTACCAACTCGTACCACCAGGTGTTCCCGCGTGCATCTATGCGGATGATATGCTGCTGTTCCAAAGCGTCCGCCGCCGCATTGGGCAAACCGGCGGTATCGTTTTCGCCCTTGAGCGCCATCCCGCGCGTCTGCAACGGCGAGATCAACTGTTTGCCAAACCAATCGCGCATCTGGCGCTCTGTCACCGTCCAACCCGGCGAATCTTCCCGAGGCTCTGAAACCTTCGGAAGGTTGACGACATGCGTCACCGCGCTTTCGTAAAACTCGGTGAGCGCGCGATCAATGTTGCCGAATTTTTGAACGTCTTCCCAATGGATGACGCCACCCTGATCTTCCGGCAGATTCTCCCACAGCCGATTGCACACCACCTGCAATTGCACCGGCTCGATATAGGGGCCGAGAACTGCCAGTGTATCGCTCTGTCCATCTTCTTTAGCCACAGGCGACAGGTGATCCGCAACCCTGGCACTGCCCGCCAGGGCAAGTGTAGGCAATTCGTGACTGGCGATTGACGAAACGCGGCGAAGATCGTCCACCAACCGTTCGGCCACGCCGGGAGCAAAGGGGACGCCGGCCCGCAGCGCAGGTTTCTGGACCGCTTCGAGCGCGCCTTCAACCGAGAGCCGCTCCATGCGGTACCGCGCCCGCAGGCGCTTGGGAAAAAGCGGCGCAAAAGGGTCTAGCCCCGCAACGTAATCATCGCGCAGGGCGAGCACCACCCCCAGATTGGGCAGCCCGCGCAGCGCATCCCGCAGTTGCTCGCAAAAGCCTCGCGCGTCCTGCCAACGGTCACGATGCCGGGTCAAGAGCTCTTCAAACTGATCCACGATCAAGATCGGCGGACGGCGATTGCCGCCCACCATCAGAGTCTCGTCTTCGTCCAGCTCTTGGGGCGACTCGGACGTGGTGCCGAGCAATTGGCGCAGGAACACGAGCAGCGTGTTCCGGGTCAACATCTGCGCCGGAATGTCTTTGCCGGCTAGTTTCATCAGCGCGCTAAAGACAAAGACATTCTGGACGCTTTGGGGGTCAATGCCTGGCGGCAGGTCACTGCCAACGCGCACCACCGGCAGGACGTTGAATCCCCGCTCGTCCAAAGCCGGGATGATTTGAGCGTTGAGCAATGAAGTCTTGCCGGCGCCCGATTCAGCGTAAAACAGCACCACGCGATTCGCCAAGATGAGCGAAAGCAGATCGCGCGCTTCACGTGTCCGCCCGTAAAAGTTGTGCAGGTCCTTTAGCTCGTAAGGTCTCGGCCCGATGTAGGGATTGTCTTTCATTTTCCGGCTGCTTCCCACTGCTCGCGCAACTCGGCGACGAATTGCTGCATGCTGCCCCAGTAGACGTTGATCTCGGCTTCCTGGAAATACTGCTGCAAAAAGCTCTGCACCGCCTCGACGCGATCTTGGGCCACGTCGCCCAGGTCCAACTGCACGGCCACGTGCTTAAAGTTGCGGCGCTGCTCGCGCGTGGCCACCAGCCCGCGCATGATGACGCGAAATTCCCAATCGTTCAGGCTATAGCCCATGAACATCAAGGTGCTGTTCGCAAGCGCCGCCCAGATGGTGGGCGGGATGCGCTCCTGCTCCGCCGAAATCCGCACCAAAAAGTCCAGGCAGCTATCCTCGGTCAGCACCAAAGAACTGGGTTCCAGGTCGTTGCCGAACAAGTGATAGACGAGCGGCGCTTCCACCGTCGGCTCGTAATCGGGCCGCTGCTCAAAGAGCGACGGCAACCCGTCCAGGCTTTCGTTCCAGCGGCAGATTTCGCGCGAAGGCTGCCGGCCTCGCGCCGCCAACGCCTCGGTCATAAAGCTGTCGCAGTTCGTCGTGAGGTAGAGCGGCAGGTTCAAGCTAGCCAGCACTTGATGGACTTCGTTGGGATCGTCCGCCAGCAGCGTCTTGCCGCCCACTGCGCCGATCAGATCGGTCAAGGTCTTGGCCTTCTTGGCGGGCCTCAATTCTTCCGGCAGGCGAGCGGTGAACTCGCGCATCAACGTGTCCAACAACTCAAAGCGTGGAAAATCTGCGCCCTGGTTGCTGGCCAAATAGCGTGCCACCTGCGCCGGGTCGTCTTTGTCCGCAAACGGGTAATCGTGTTCCGTGGCCCAGGCCAGGGCGACCTCTTGCAGCGTGGGCAGCCAGCGGCCATGCACGCGCGGCCCGACGATGGGCGTACACTTGCCTTGCTGGATCATGCGGATCAGCCCCGTCCAAAAGATGCGCGGGTTCTTGGCTCCCAGGATTTGGCCGCGCGCATCGGCTTCCTCGCCCCACAGTTGACCCGACTTTAATCTCATGAACAACACGGGCACAGCGGCATCGGGCCGGCCGGCGGTGAGCAGCGCGCTGCGCGCTTCGTTGACAGCCAGGTCCACCTGGCCGTGCTCCAACAGCCGCTTGTAAAACGCGGCGCTAAACTTGCGCGCCGTCTCCACCGTCACAAAGTCCTGCATCGCCACGACGGCCGGCACGCCGACGGAAACCAACTTGGGGCCGAGTCCCAGGAACGCATCTGCCGAAGAACGGGTCGCGCTCTGGCAGGCCGCCAAAAAGACCAGGCGAGGCTGCGCGCCTTGACGCGCCAACAGGCTCACCAGCTCTTCGTCGAGCACGCGCCGGGCATGGCCCTCGGCATCTTGCATGTAAAGCGCGGCCTGCTCGCGCTTGGCGCTGAATGCGCCGTGGCCGAGAAAGTGCAGGATGTGATAGCCCTCGCGCGCGCGGAGCGTTTCTTCCAATCGCTCCAGCGTCACCGGCGCTTCGAGGTAATCCACTTGCAGGTCTTTGACGCCCGCAAAGGCATCTTCGAGCGCCTTGCGCTCCAGCGCAACATCGGCCGGCGGCAAGTCGTATTTTTCTTTCAAATCATCCGGGTTCGAGATGACGACCAGCACGCGAATCGGGCGCTCTTGCACTGCGCCGCCCCAGGGCAGGGCAATCGGCAGGTAGCGCGAGAAGGGCAAGTCGGCCTGCGCCGAAAGCATCACAGGCGCTGCGCGCGTTGCAGCAACGCCGCCTTCTTGCAACAACTCCCAGGGCAGCGAGTGCAACTCGGCGGCGGCGGCGTCAATCCGAAATCGGATACGGCGCTTGGGCGCTCGCCCGCGCGACTCGGCCCAGGCGCTAGTCAACTTGCTATCCTTGAAAAGTGTCTCGAACAGGCGTTGACCATCGGCCGCCCAATCGCCGCTGGCGGTCCAGGGAAGAATGTCGGCGGCGAGATACCCACGCGAGAATTCTTGTTGTCCGGCCAGCGTGATTTCGACCGGGTAGCCCTCCTCCTGGCGCTGAAAGATGCGGATTTCCAGGTCGGCCAGGTTGTCATTGGGGGTTTGATTGGTCATTGGATTCTCTCCCAAGTATCCTATAGAATTGCTCGGCAACAACACCTCTTAGGGGTGTCCTGGGAATTGCGCCCTTCCCGCTTCGCGGTCGCCGCGAGATTTTTGCCGCACTTGTTCTTCCGCGAATTACGCGAATCTGCGCCAATCTTTCAAGAATTCGCGGTCATCCGCGTTATTCGCGGACAAAGGCCGCGCTCTACTTTCTCAGGCGGAAATCATCACTTGTCCGGCGTCGGCAAGTTAGGGCAGGTGAGATGGTAAGGCTCATCGCTCATGTACCGCTCCCATTCATCCTTTGTAAAATTCCTGGGCAACCGCAAACATGCTTCCGCTATCAAATCCTCCGGCTTCCGCAACAACACTCGCGCCAGCCCATTATCACTCCCCACGGCTATCCACCGTCCATCCGGGCTAAGCGCAACTGCGCTCACCGTTCCATTGCTCGCTGTTCGAGCTACTTCCCTTCCCGTCGCTACCTCCCACACTCGGCCGAGACAGCGACCGTGGCGGAGAAGTTTGATAATCTTTTGGTCAGCAAGTTTTACCACATGCTCACTCTGGGTATGTTTGTGCGCATGTTGAACGCTCAAATAGCGGCAACGGGCGAATCGGCAGCTTTGCTATCCGCGCGCGAGGCGGCAGAGGCAGCCTTTACAGCGCGCAACGCCGAATTGGACATGCAACTCAAGTACAGCGTGATCCCGATCCAGAAACTCGTCCGCGTGCAACTGGGCAGCGCGCTGCTGGCGGCTGATTTCGCCCAATCCGGCTCGTGAGAGTTCCGAGTTCCCCCGATCCTCCGGCAGAGGAACTGGGAAACTCGTGCGGACTCTAATTTTAGAAGGAGGTGAAAGCGCACCAAATATCAGATACTCTACCAACATTGTGAGATTTTGTATGGGTTCACACATTTCAAGGAGAAAAAATGAAACGCCTGATTTTGCCAGTCAGTCTGATGATCATTGTGTCATTGTTGGCAGCCTGCGCCGGGGCAACGCCAACGGCGCAACCCGCGCAGCAACCGACCCAAGCCCCCGTGCAAGCGGCCACGCCAGTGCCGCAACCGACCGTGGACAAAGAAGCCGCCAAATATGGGGGGACACTCGTCCTCCCGGTGGCGGGCATCGTCCAGTTCGACTACGCCCAGAGCGCAGATGACGCCTCTTTCTATGTGATCTCGCTGGTGAACGTCATGCTGTTCCGCAACACAGTCAATGGCATCTATGGCGACCTGGCGACCTCTTGGAAATACGAGAACGACACCACGCTCATCATGAGCTTGCGCAAAGGCGTCATGTTCCAAGACGACAATGTCGCGTTCCCCAAAGGCCAGAGCCGCGAAGTCGTGGCCGACGATGTGGTCTATTCGATCAAGCGCGGCGTGGAGATGAAAGACTCTAAAATTTCCTCTGACCTTTTGACGGCTTACAAGGCAGTGGAAGCGGTGGACAAGTATACCGTCAAGCTGACCCTCAAAGCCCCCAACGCGCTCTTGCTCACCCCGGGGCGCGGTCTGTCGTACATCGCCGTCGTGCCGCATGAGGCCGTGGAAAAGTTGGGTGACAAGTATGGGCTGAACCCCATCGGCGCCGGACCGTTCAAGTTCTCAGAATACAAGCCGGACGAATCGGTGACGCTGGTGCGCAATGACCTGTACTGGAAAAAGCCTTACCTGGACAAGGTCGTCTTCAAGGTCATTCCCGATCCCGATGCCCAGCTCATCGCGCTCGAAAAGGGCGAGATTGATTATCTCCCGATCGGCACTCCCAACGTGTATGATCGCGTCAAGAAAAACAGTAAACTTGCACTCACCCCAGTCCAGCTCGAATGTGCGCCGTGGATCATGTTCAACATGTCGCACCCGCTCTTTAGCCAGAAAGAGTTCCGCCAGGCGTTTGCCTACGCCATTGACGGCCAGGGCATTAGCAAGAATATCCGCGGCGGCCTGTTCACCGGCGGCTGTGGCATCTCCGGCAAGGGCGTGCCCGGCTATGACCCGAACCTGTGCCAGTATTTTCCCTACAAGCCCGACGAAGCCAAAGCCATCCTCCTGAAGGCAGGGTTTACGTACAACAAGGACAATATGCTGGAAAAGGGCGGCAAGCTGGCGGAATTCGAACTGGAAATCTGGAACATGGGCGACACGCCCCAGTTCGGTGAGGCGCTCGTCACACAGCTCAAGGCGGCCGGTTTCCCGGTCAAGCTGCAAACCGTCGAGTTCGGCACCTGGATCAATGACATGATGGGCGGCGCGAACAAGGCCTTCATGGCGTCCGGGTTCTGCACCGATGGCGGCCTGAACGGTGTGTTTGGCCGCGATGCGGCGACGTCCAAGGCGATGAAATACAATACGCCCGAAGTCTTTGACCTGCTGGATAAGGCTAATGTCACTGTTGATCCAGTTGAGCGCGACAAGATCCTTCGCACAGCGCAGGAAAAGCTGTTCTCCGAGTACATGGCGTTCCCCTTCGGACACTGCACGGGCTTCCAAGCCCTGAATCCTCGGGTGAATGACTTTAGCGGACTCTTCTGGACAGCAAACGTTACAACGGAAAAGAACAACGTTTGGGTGACCAAGTAGTCTGAAACGATTACATCTACATGAGGGCCGGCCAGGCAGGTCTCCCTGGCCGGCCCTATGTAGGAGGCTTGAGTGAGACGTTACGTCTTGCAGCGACTGGCGCTCGTGATTCCTTTGTTGTTTGCCATTTCACTGCTCACATTTATCATGATTCACCTGACACCGGGCGATCCGATTGCGACGCAATATGGCCTGGATATCAGCCGCTTGGATGAGGCGTCCCGTATGCGTCTGCGACAAGAGTACGGCTTGAACGATCCCTTGCCCGTGCAGTATGTGCGGTACATCGGCAACGTGCTGCGCGGCGATATGGGCAAATCGATCACGACCCGGAGTCCGGTCAGCCAAGAGATCTTTGCCCGGCTCCCGGCCACTATCGAATTGACCTTGGCCTCCATGCTCTTTGTGGTGCTGGCGGCGATTCCGCTGGGCATCATTTCAGCGGTGAGGCGCGGTTCGCTGTTAGACAACGTGTGCATGGCAGGGGCATTGCTGGGAGTATCCATGCCGGCGTTTTGGTTTGGCCTCATGCTGATGCTTCTCTTTTCACTCTACCTGAACTGGCTGCCCAGCGGCGGTCGAGGCGATGGCACCCTGGTGGGTGCGCTCCAGGCCCTCATCCTGCCATCCATCACACTGGGTACTGGCCTCATGGGCATCGTGACGCGTGTGACGCGCTCGAGCATGTTAGAAGTCCTGGGGCAAGACTATATGCGGACAGCGCACGCCAAGGGGCTGGCGCCCAGGATAGTGCTGGTCCGGCATGGCTTGCGGAACGCGCTCATCCCGGTGGTCACGATCTTGGGATTGCAATTCGCCAGCTTGCTCGGCGGCGCCGTCATTGTCGAGACGATCTTTTCCTGGCCGGGGATCGGCCGGCTGGCCGTCAATGCCATCTTTCGCCGTGACTATCCTGTGATTATGGGAACAGTGCTGGTCTTTGCGGTTGTCTTTGTGGTGATCAATCTATTGGTAGACATCCTGTACACATTCCTGGATCCACACATTCGTTATGAGTAAGGGAAAAAGATGGCAGAGTCAGAGAAAACAGTGCCCAAACGGTTCAAATCCGCCACACTATGGCTGGATGTGTGGTATCAGGTACGACGCAACTACTTTGCGGTGGCAGGCATCATTATTCTGGTTTTGGAGATCTTGGTTGCTATCGCGGCGCCGTGGCTTGCTCCGCACGACCCCTACAAGATGGACTTTGCAGAAAAGTTGTTGCCGGCCAACACGCCCGGTCACATCCTGGGCACCGATGATTTTGGACGAGATGTTCTCAGCCGGTTGATTTACGGCAGTCGCATCTCGTTGACAGTGGGCCTGATCGTCGTCGGCATTGCGGGCGGCATCGGGGTGACGCTGGGAGCGATCAGCGGCTACTATGGCGGCCTGGTAGATCAGATCATTATGCGGCTGGTGGACGTGGTGCTGGCTTTTCCATTTCTGGTGTTGGCGATTGCCGTAGTGGCTATCGTGGGCCCCAGCTTGACCAACATGATGATCGTATTGGGCTGCGTCAGTTGGGTGGGATACGCGCGGTTGGTGCGTGGGCAAGTTCTTTCGCTGCGCGAGCAAGATTACATCAGCGCCGCTCACGTCATTGGCGTGCCAGACTGGCTCATTATTGCACGGCATATCTTGCCCAACTGTCTGGGGGTAGTGATTGTGCAAGCTACCTTTGGCGTGGCGGGCTCGATCCTGGCTGCGTCCGCGCTGAGTTTCCTCGGCATGGGGGCGCAGCCCCCAACAGCAGAATGGGGCGCCATGTTGAGCGCGTCCAAAAAGTATCTGCGGGACTATCCCATGATGTCCTTTGTGCCGGGCATGGCGATCATGATCACGGTGCTGGCGATCAACTTTGTCGGCGATGCCCTGCGCGACGCCCTCGATCCCCGCTTGCGCAGCCTGTGATGGCTTGACCCCGGCGTTCATCCAGATTCACGTCCGCGTCAGTCGCTTGTATTGGATTCGATGCGGCGTATCGGCGGCCACTCCTGGTCGTCGGCAGCGAACTCTCATTACACCTTTGCAAGGTTCTTTTCCCTGATTATTTTGCTCTCCTCGATTTTTTCGGCTGGACGTTAGCAGGAGCCGGGCGCCGCTTGGCAATTCTGTGATAGAATCAGATCAAATCTCAAAAGGCATCCTTTGAGATTTGAGATTTGGTATCATGCGAAGACGAATCTGGATTCCGTTTCTGGTGCTTGCCATTCTGGCTGGCGTGGCGCTCGCCGTCCGCGCCTGGCTTTTCGTTGACCTGCCGGAGCTTGACACGCTTGCCTCGAACCTGGCCGCGCCCTCGACCAAAATCTTGGACCGGAATGGGCGGCTGCTCTACACCATCTCCGATCCGCATACGGGTCGCCACACGCCTGTGCCGCTGTCCGACATCCCATTGGCCTGCCGCCAGGCGACCATCGCCACCGAGGATGCCAACTTTTACTCCAACCCCGGCGTGGACGTGGTCGCCATCTTGCGCGCTGTGTGGATCAATGCGCGCGGCGGCGAGGTGCTCTCCGGCGGCTCGACGATCACGCAGCAACTCGCGCGCAACTTGTTGCTTTCGCCCAAAGAGCGCACTCAACGCACACTCACACGCAAGCTGCGCGAAAGCATCCTGGCCTGGCGATTGGCGCGCGTCTACACCAAAGACCAGGTTCTCCAGCTTTACCTCAACGAAGCGAACTATGGCAACCTGGCGTATGGCATCGAAGCGGCGGCGCAGACGTATTTCAGCAAACACGCCGGCGAGCTTGATCTTTCCGAGTGCGCGCTGCTGGGTGGATTGCCGCAATTGCCGGCTGCTTACGATCCGCTGGCGAACCCGCAGGCCGCGCGCGACCGCCAGGTGGTGGTGCTCGACCTGATGATCAAACAAGGCTACATCGGCGCCGAGGACGCGCGGCTGGCCAAGGCCGAATCGCTTCACTTTGCCGCCGTGCCGTTCCCGATACAAGCGCCGCATTGGGTGATGTACGTCCGCGCGTGGCTGGAAGACCATTTCACGCCGGAAGAGATTTACCGCGAGGGGTTAGTCGTCACGACGACGCTCGACCTGGATTGGCAGAATACTGCGCAAGACATTGTCCGTCGCCGCCTGGACGATCTGCGGCACGCGCAGCGCGACGACAATGCGCCCGCGCGCAACGTCAACAACGCCGCCGTCGTCGCGCTCGACCCGCGCACCGGCGAAATCCTCACGATGCTGGGCAGCCCCGATTACTTTGATTTGAACATCAGTGGCGCGGTCAATGCGACGTTGGCGCTGCGCCAGCCTGGCTCGTCCATCAAGCCCATCACCTACGCCGCTGCGTTCGATCCGCGCCGGGACGATGTTTTTACGCCCGCGACCATGATCCTCGACGTGCGCACGAGCTTTACGACCAAAGAGGGCGAGCCGTATGTCCCGCGCAATTACGACTTGCGCTATCACGGCCCGGTGCTGGTGCGCGAGGCGCTCGCCAGTTCCTACAATTTGCCCGCCGTCAAGACGTTGGATCATGTGGGCGTGGATGCGCTGATTCGCCTGGCGCGGCAGATGGGCATCAGCACGTTCAGCGACAGTGGCCGCTACGGGTTGGCGCTCACGTTGGGCGGCGGCGAAGTGCGGCTGCTCGACATGGCGACGGCTTACGGCGCGTTCGCCAACGGCGGGCTGCGCGTCGAGCCGGTCGCCGTCACGCGCGTGACCGACGCGCGCGGGCAACTGCGTTACCAGTGGGTCTTTCACTCCGGCGACCGCGTGCTCGACGAGCGTGTGGCGTACCTCATCACCAGCATCTTGAGTGACGACAAGGCGCGCGCCCCGGCTTTCGGCGAAGGGAGCGTGCTCAAGATTGATCGGCCTGCCGCGGCCAAAACGGGCACCACGTCCGATTGGCGCGATAACTGGACGCTGGGCTATACGCCGGACCTGGTCGTGGGCGTGTGGGTGGGCAACGCCGATAACCAGCCGATGGAAAACGTCTCCGGCATCACCGGCGCGGGGCCGATCTGGCACGAGTTCATGCAGACGGCGCTGCTCGGTCGCCCGGCGGAACGCTTCGCGTTCCGTGAGCCGCCGGGGTTGGCGCGCGAGCAGGTCTGCGCGATGTCGGGCTTGCTGCCCAACCCGGACGCGCCGTGCCCGCACTCGCGCACTGAGTTGTTCATCGAGGGCACGCAGCCGACGGAGACGGACACATTCTACCGCCGCTTCAAAATTGACATGACGACGGGGCAACTGGCCGACGCGAACACGCCGCCTGATCGCGTCCTGGAGCGCGTGATGCTGGTGCTGCCTGCCGAGGCGATGGAGTGGGCGCGCGACAATGACGTGGAGACGGCAAATGATCAAATTTCAATTTTGCAGCCTCCGACCTCTGACCTCCGACCTCTAACCTCCGATCTTCAATTGACGCATCCTGACGCGGGAACGGTGTACCAGATTTCCCCCGTGACGCCGCGAGAGACGCAGCGCATCGCCGTGTCCGCGCTGACAGGTGACGGCGTCCAGCTTGCGTCGCTGACGTTGTGGGCCGACGATCAAATCATCGCCACGCTCACCGATCCGCCGCCTGCGGCTCGAACGCTGTGGACGCTCCAGCCTGGCACGCACACCTTTATCGCGCGCGGCGTGGATCGCAGCGGGCGCGAACTGGTCAGCCCGGCAGTGACGATTACGGTGCTGCCATAAAAATGGCTATCGGCTGAAGTGAAAATGATCACTCCCCTACTACCGCAAAAAAGCCCTTAGGGATGTGGAAAAAATAAATCATCCCACCCACGACTGCCGCGCGTAGTAGGTCACCCTCGACGGTCATGGCGTAGGACAAAGCGGACATACTCCATGCCGTCCAAGCGATGCAAAGCACGTTTTACGAGTCTGCACCCTGGTCAGTAGCAACCGCATAGCATGCCCGGTGATCGCAACCATCCTGTTGCCGTGACGATACACAAAACTATGAGAATGTGAAGATGACATCCCCCATCAAGTGGGGCAAGCGGGGATGTCCACCAACCATTTTTCCAGACCCGACAGGCGCTTGATCATCGTCTCGTACACCGCCATGACGGCTTTGGTCAGTTTCACGCCGGTTGGGTAGACGCCCGTGACGAGTTTGACCACAGGGTGCTTACCTTTCCACGTCAGAGTTTGGGCGAAGCGGAGCACGGTGTCCACGCTGTCCAATAACGCGCCATTCCAATGATGCTCCAATGCCGCCCAAATGCGCTCCACCGGGTTATACTTGCTATGATATGGTGGATAGTATACCAGACGCACGTTGACGTGACTCTGCTGCGCAAAGTCAACGATGCGTTTGATGAATTGAGTCCGATGGCTGTGATTCTCCGGGCCGTTGTCGCCGTCAATCACCAGCCAATCGGGGTGAAAGCGGTACTGAAGGATCGGCCACGTCATTTGTAACACATCCACGATAAAGTCACTGGTGACCTTGGAGGGGGTCAAGTACATGAAATTCTCATCGTACTCGGGCAGAAAGATGTTGAAAGGGGTGAGAATCGCATCAGGCGCAAAGTCGTGGTCGTAGGCCGCGACCGGCAATCGGCTCAGCCCCCGCGCGAAAACAGGCCGATTTTGACGGTGGCTTTGGCATCCCAGGACAGACGCACCATGTTCGGAGTCTCTTTCACCACTCGATGGAACAGATGCACCTGAGCAAAGATAGCATCCGTTTCGGGTATCTTTTTGAGGGGCTCACTTTTCGCGACTCGCCGGAGACGGTAGTTCAACTGATAGAGTTTGGTGTTGAAGGTGCGCAGAGTTGGCAGTTCTTCATCGCGGTACCCTTTTTGCCCAATCAATTGCTCCCGCACCACTTTGGTCGTCAGGCGAGTGTACAACTGCGTCGTCTTGAAGGTCGGGTCAGTTTGGCTCTGGGGCTCCACCACCGCTTGGATGTCTGTGAGCAGAAGGGGCAGATGCTCTTCAGCTTTCTTGCGCCCTCGCAGACCAAAGGCGTCCAGACACTTGAAACCACTGTCTAGTTCATGCACGCCTTTGCCCGCCTGGTACAAGGATCACCCGAGTCGGGGGAAGAAAACGACGGTGACAGTGGATCGAGAGACGTTTATCGGGCGAATGGTACAGCACATCTTGCCGAAGGGGTTTCAGCGCATCCGGTACTATGGACTGCAAGCGACGTGCAAGTTGAAGAAGGTGCGGGAGCAGTTGGCGGTAGCGTTGCAAGGGGCAGCGCAGTTGGTGATGGAGGCGGTGGTCAAGCCTGTGAAGCGATTGACGTATCGGGAGCGGATGAAACAGACGTTGGGGCGAGCCCCCCAGAAGTGCCCGCAGTGTGGAGCCGAGATGTGGTTGTGGAAAGTGTGGCATCCGAAGTACAAGGTGATCTACGATACGGGTGAACGATTGAGACGAGAGGCCGAGGTGCAATATGAGCGAACTCTTCCCACTGGACGAGGTCGAACGAGCGATGCTGGGGTTGGTGGAGGAAGTCACCTACAGCTACCGTTGTTTGCAATGTAAGCATGAAGATGAGGTTCCGGATGTTGTGATAGACGGTTTCCTTGGTTCGGGCGGGGTAAAGTCGGGTGAGATGCCGCGCTTGGTTTGCCCAGTGTGTGGTGGGCCATTCTGTGCGGTGGATGACTCATCCCGCGAGCGAATCGAGCGCTAACTCGATGGCCATTTCGTTGGACCGGCATGGCCTGACCGAGCTTGGCGAACAGGCCGCACGGCGCGGACTGGAGTTGATTGACGCCCAGGGCGATCCGGAAAAGCTGCGGACACAATTGCAAAATAGCCTGAAGGATATGCGCACGAGCCAGCGTCGCGGGCGAGAGGTCGAGGTCAAGCCGGAGGTGCTGGAAGATTTGCGCGCGGCGTTGGCGATTGATTTCAAGAGCGGGCAGCCGCGTGATCTGGACGCATTGTGCCGCGAGTTGGCGCCAGACCTGGACAGCCTGCCCGTCAAGCGTCCGATGAAGCCTTCCGACTTGCCTTTGCCCAATATGCCCCCCATCGCGCCGCGCACCGAGCCGCCGAAGAGAAAACCGAACCGCAACGATCCATGCTGGTGCGGGAGCGGTAAAAAGTACAAGTACTGCCACATGGACAACGATCTGAAACGAGGGCGGTAGAAGCAACCCTCGAAGTTGCCCAGGCTGTTCCTTGATCGCAAGCCCGCGAGCGAAAAACCGTGGACCGACAAGCTGTGGATTGACGATCTGCGCACCAACATTTACTTTTCGCTCAAGCAGAATCCGCTCACGCGCGAGCACCTGGATGAATTTGCAGCGCGCTTCAAGCCAGACGCTGGCAGCCGGCACAACTTGGAGAGGATGCGCTTTCACGTTATAATCATAATCATCCAAGAAAGACGGTATGCACCCCACACGATGCGCTGGATACCGATGGGCATACCCTTGATTTTTAACCGTATCCTCGACGGGGAGGTCGCCATGAACCTGCGTCGTCTCGTTACTTTGTGCATGACACTCGTATTGCTGGCCGCGTGCAGCAAGCCCGCCACCAGCACCCCAGCGCCGAGAATGTATTGCAGCGGCAGTGTGAGCAACCCCAGCGCCAGGTTGAGCGTGTGCAGCGATAGGTTGATGGTATTGGGGTAGAGCACATAGTTGGTGAACATCGGGTCACGGTGCAGGGTGAACAAGGCATATTTCACCCACCACAGGTTCCAGTAATAGATGGCGTAATCCCAGCTTTCGGGGATCGCAGTCGCAAAGTGCAGCACCAGGTTGTCGAGCGACACCGCCGTCAGCGCGGCGTAAAGGGCCAGCGTCAGCCAATGATGGCGAAGCGGGCGTTCGGTGAATAAATGGCGAAGGAAACGTTTGAAGGTATTCAACATGCACTTTCCAATGGCGTGTGGTCTGTATGGGAAGCAGCACAGCGTGATTTTATCATAGGGCGCTGATAAAAGGTAACAGGAAACATATACCAACCTTAAAAGTTTTGCGCCCTATAGACTTTTGGTGGCAAAGTGGTGTATAATTTGCACTAAAAGTGGGTAAAAGTGGGTAAAAGTGGGGGATGACCTGAGTACTAGCCGGAAAGTATCGGCAAAAGTGGGGGAATAGAACGCATGTTCTTGGGTGAGTTTTCCCATACGATTGACGACAAGGGGCGGCTGACGCTGCCCTCCAAGTTCCGTGTTGACCTGGGGCGCGGCGTCGTTGTCACGCGCGGTGTAGACAAGTGTTTGTTCATTTTTACGACCGCCGAATTCCAGACACTGGCCGACCGCATCGGCGAACTGCCGATGACGCAAGCCGAGGGCCGCGAGTTTTCGCGCCACTTTTTCTCCGGCGCTTCGGATGTGGAACTGGACAAGCAGGGCCGCATCCTGATCCCACAGAACCTGCGCGAGTATGCCGGTCTGGATGGTGATGTGGTCGTCGTCGGCGTCAACAAACGCATCGAGGTGTGGGATGTAAATGCCTGGCCGCAAGTCCGCGCGAGTTTTGAGGGCAATGCAGCCAATAACGCAGAACACTGGGCCAAGCTGGGCATCTAAGCCCGATTCAGAAAAAGCCAAGACGTTGGATAGCCAGCACGTTTCCGTTCTTTTACAAGAGACCTTGCACGCCCTGGCGATTCGTCCCGGCGGGCGTTTCATTGATGGAACACTGGGGGGCGGCGGACATGCCGCCGCAATCCTCCAGGCTTCTTCGCCCGACGGGACGTTGCTGGCTTTGGACGCAGACTCTACAGCTCTCTCGCGCGCCCGTGAACGCCTCAGCCCATTTGGCGCGCGAGCGACGTTCGTCCACAGTTCGTTTGCCGAGCTAGAGCGAGTAGCTCGCGAACACGGGTGGCGCGCCGTTGATGGCTGTGTGCTCGATTTGGGCTTGTCGTCCGACCAGTTGGCCGACGAGGCGCGCGGCTTTTCGTTTGCGGGCCTGGGGCTGGATATGCGTTTCGATCCGACTCAAGGCGAACCGGCGAGCGCCCTGCTCAATGAGCTTTCTGCACAAGATCTGGCTGACCTATTGTACCGCTATGGCGAAGAACGCGCCAGTCGGCGCATTGCGCGAGCGATTGTGGCGGCCCGGCCTATCCAATCGGCGCAACAGTTGGCCGAGGTGGTGTCGAAAGCAGGGGGCGGGCGGCGCGGCAGGATTCATCCGGCCACACAGACCTTCCAGGCGCTTCGCATTGCCGTCAATGACGAATTGGGGGCGCTGGAAGCAGTATTGCCGCAAGCCGTCGAACTGCTCAAGCCAGGCGGGCGGTTAGTAGTGATTACGTTCCATTCGTTGGAAGATCGGATCGTCAAGAATTTCTACCGAACCGAGTCACGCGATTGCATCTGCCCGGTTGAGCAACTTGTTTGCACGTGCGGACACCGGGCAACGTTGAAAATCATTACGGCCAAACCGATTGAGCCTGCCGCGGCCGAGTTGGCCGCAAACCCCAGGGCGCGCAGCGCCAAATTGCGAGCTGCTGAACGTTTATGATTGTTGAGCGCCGATGGCTGACACTGGCGAGAATGAGCGGAAACCTTCGCAAGGGCGACTGAACAGTTGCAAGAGACTCGATCTGCAATGGACGAAACTAAAAAGCCCGAGTCACATGGCGCCAAACAGTCAAGCTGGCCGGTCGGCCCGGTGGCAGTGCGGCTCACGCTGGTCGTGGCGTTGCTGGGACTGATGGCCGGACTGTTCTTACTGCAAGCAAGCGAGATTGCCGTGACGGCTCGCCGCGTCGAAACCCTGCGTCAGAAGCGCGATGATTTGCGGCAGGAAAACGCCGATCTGCTCGACCGAATTGCGGTGGAGGGCAGCATCCCTCGGCTGCAAGATCGCGCAGCCAAGCTGGGCCTGGCGCCGGCCAGCCAAGTAGAGTATTTGCCGGTGACGACCATCCCACCTGATTCTGCTCCCACGTTGCGCGGGCAGTGGAGCCGGAACCACGAGGCAGGGCGATGAGCGGCTATGTTCGTTACCGGTTGATCGTGCTGGCGGCCTTGTTGACGGCGGTAGTTGTGCCGGTCGTGGTGCAACTTGTCCGCTTGCAGGTGGTGCAGCACACCTTTTACGCAGACCTCGGCAAGGCCATCACGGGACACACCGAGACGGTCACTGCCCCACGAGGCCGCATCTGGGATCGTAGGGGTCACTCGCTGGCCGATAATGTTTCTCGCTACCAGGTGATGGCCGATCCCGGCAATGTGAATCTTGACAACGTCGTCAAAAAGCTGGCGCCCACGCTCAACCTCCCTCCCGGTGATCTGCGCGCCACGCTCGCCAGCGCGCCCTATCAGGTGGTATTGGGCACTTCACTGCCACTGACGACCGGCAGAGCGGTGCGAGACCTCAATCTGTGGGCGGTGTATTCGACTCCCTACTGGCAGCGCACATATCCGGAGCATCAACTTTTGTCGCAGGTGCTAGGCTTTGTCAATGCGAAAGGGGAAGGGTATTACGGCGTCGAGGGCATTTACGACGCGGTGCTGCGCGGCCACAAAAAAGTGTGGGAGACCACACAGGATGCCTGGTTTCAGCCGTCGCCGTTTGACCCGGCGTACCCAGATAGCCCGCGCCCCGGCATAGATTTGGTGTTGACGATTGACCGGACGTTTCAGGCGCTCACCGAAGCCGAACTGCAACGCGCCTTGACCGAGACCGGCGCCAAATCCGGCACGATTATCGTCATGGACCCGCGCACTGGCGCGGTCCTGGCGATGGCGAGCTTGCCTTCGTTTGACCCGAATAGCTATATGACGACGCCGAAAGAGCGGTTTGTCAACCCGGCGGTGAGCGGGACTTTTGAGCCGGGATCGGTCTTTAAGGTCTTGACGATGGCGGCGGCGTTGCAAGAGGGACTCGTCACGCCGGGCACCCAGTACAACGATACGGCTTGCCTGGAAGTGGGGGGGCTTTCGGTCTGCAACTGGGACCGAAAGGCGCATGGCACGACCAACATGGTGGAGTTGCTGGCGCACTCGCTGAACGTGGGCGCGGCAACACTTTCGACGCGGATGGGCGGGCAGACGTTTTACCGGTATGTGCAGGCCTTTGGCATCGGCCAGACGACGGGGATTGATTTGCAGTTTGAGGAGGCGGGCAACTTGCGCACGCCGGTTGACCTGGACTGGCACGCCAGCGACCTGGGAGTCCATTCGTTTGGGCAAGGGTTGAGCGTGACGCCGATCCAGATGATTGCAGCGGTGGCAGCGGTTGCCAACGACGGCGTTTTAATGCGCCCGTATGTAGTGGCGCAAAAGATAGACGGCGGCCAGGTCTTGACGGCCAAGCCTACGCCGAACGGCCGCGCTATCTCGGCCCAGGTAGCGCACACATTGTCCGGGATGCTGGAGCAGACGGTCGAAAGCGAGTCTTCGCCGGCGCGAGTGCCGGGCTATCGCATCGCCGGCAAAACAGGCACGGCACAGATCCCCATCGCGGGCGGGTACGACGACCCGTGGACTATTGGATCGTTTGTGGGATGGGGGCCTGTGAGTGATCCACGGCTGATTATCTTGGTCAAGCTTGACCGGCCCACCAGCTCACCCTGGGGCGCGCAGACGGCCTCGCCGGTGTTTTCGCGGCTGGCGTCGCGCCTGTTCGTTTTGATGGGGATTCCGCCCGACAAAGCACGGGCAGCCAAGTGATTCTACTGCGTACTGCGTATTTCGTTACGCAGTACGCAATACGCAGCATGACCATGTTGACTCTCGCCGATATTATCGAATGTTTTACCGGTGGGTGGCCCACACACGTGACACAGCCCATCAGTCACGTGGTAATTGACAGCCGCCAAGCGCAGCCCGGCGCCTTGTTCGTGGCGCTCAAGGGTGAGCGCGCCGACGGCCACGACTTTGTGCACGATGCATTCAGCCGGGGCGCGGTGGCGGCGCTAGTCGAGCGCGACGTGCCAGTTGAGGGCGATGTGATTGATCTTCGCCGGGGCGCAACGGTCACGCAGGTCTCGCTCCCAGTGTGCCTGCGCGTGGATGATGCGCTCGCTGCCTTGCAAGACTTGTCGGGTTACTGGCGGGCCAAGTTTGATGTCCACATTATCGGCATCACCGGCTCGGTGGGCAAGACGAGCACGAAGGAACTGGTGTGGACAGTGCTTTCGCGGCGGTTCAACACGCTGCGCAGTGAGGGGAACCTTAATAACGAAATCGGAGTACCGCTGACCCTGCTCCAAATTGAGCCGGGACACCAGCGCCTGGTGCTGGAAATGGGCACGTATGCGCGAGGCGAAATCGCGCGGCTGTGTGAGCTGGCGCGGCCGGTGGTGGGCGTGGTGACGAACATCGGCCCAGTCCACCTGGAACGACTGGGCAGCATTGAGGCGATTGCGCAAGCCAAGTCCGAGTTGGTCGAATCGCTGCCGCCCGACGGCGTCGCGATTTTGAACTATGACGAGCCGCTGGTGCGCCAAATGGCGGCAGGGTGCAAAGCGCGCGTCATGTTTTACGGGCTGGATAGCCGGGCCGACCTTTGGGCCGACGAGATTGAAGGCGAGGGGATTGAGGGCATCAGCTTCCAGATGCACTATAACGGCGAAGCCCTGCACGTCCATGTGCCGTTATTGGGGCGGCACAGCGTCCACACGGCGCTGCGCGCGACGGCGGCAGGCCTGGCCGAAGGGATGACGTGGGACGACATCCTGGCCGGTTTGCAGGATCAGCGGGCGCAGATTCGACTGGTGGCCGTCCCCGGCCCGCAAGGCTCGACTATTTTGGACGATACCTACAACGCCAGTCCGGCTTCGACGATTGCGGCGCTGAATTTGCTGGCCGAGTTGGGCGGGCGCAAAATCGCCGTGCTGGGCGATATGCTCGAACTGGGCAGTTATGAAGAAGAGGGTCACCGCCTCGTGGGCCGGCGCGCGATGGACGTAGCCGATATTCTCATCGCCGTTGGCCCGCGCAGTCGCATCATTGGTGAAGAGGCGCTCAGCCTGGGGATGGACCCTGATCGCGTGTGCTTGTGCGACGATAACCAGGCAGTGATGGAGTGCTTGCAGGCGACAATTCAGCCCGGCGATTACGTGCTCATCAAAGGCTCGCGCGGGGTGCAGATGGAAGAGATCGTCGCCGCGATGGCAAAAGGATAACGGCAGAGTTGAGAACGGCTTTGTTTTTGGGTGGGTTGTCGTTCCTGCTAGCGGTGGTGTGGGGCAGTCCGCTCATCAAGCTGCTCAAGCACTATGGCATCGGCAAAAAAATCCGCATCGAAGGCCCGGCTACGCATCAGGTCAAAGCCGGCACGCCGACGATGGGCGGGCTGATGATCGTCGTGCCGGTGCTGGTCATCACGGCGGCGCTCAATATCGCCAACTTGCTCGGCGCGACGATCGTGGGCAAATCCATCCTGGTACCGATGACGGTGATGGCGGCCTTTGCAGCGCTGGGCGCGATAGACGACATTATGGGCGTGCGCGGCCAGAGCGGAGAAGGGATGTTGGCGCGGGTCAAGTTTCCCATCCAGGTGACGGTGGCGACGGTCATCGCGCTCATTTTGTATTTTGGGCCGTCGCAATTGCGTAGCGTCGCCTTGCCGGGGGTGGTCGAAAAGATTGACATTGGCCTGATCTGGATTCCGATTGCCGTGATCATTATCGTCGGCGAGGCTAACGCGGTGAACTTTAGCGATGGGCTGGACGGGCTGGCGGGCATCATCGCAGCAACGGCGTTCATGGCGTACGCTGTCATCGCCTACTTGCAGTCGTTCAAGGGCGAGCCGCCTTACACGGTGTCGTACCTGGTGCCGTTCGCGCTCACTGTGGCGGGCGCGTGTATGGCGTTTTTGTGGTTCAACGCGCACCCGGCGCAAATGTTCATGGGCGACACGGGCAGTGAGGCATTGGGGGCGACGCTGGGCGTTGTGGCGCTGATGACAGGGCAATGGCTATTGCTGCCGGTCATCACGCTGATTCCCATAGCTGAAATGCTCAGCGTGGTCTTGCAGGTGGGATATTTCAAGCTGACTAGAGGCAAGCGGCTGTTCAAGATGAGTCCGCTGCACAACCACTTTGTCCTGTTGGGTTGGAGCGAAACGCAAATCGTCCAACGCTTCTGGCTGGTGGCGATCTGGTCGGCGATGGTGGGGATCGCTCTCGCGCTTCTGTGACCCAATCGAGGGGGCAAAGCACACAGGAGTGCGGTTGCGGTAGAGGTCGAGGGGGCTGGCGGGTCCCGACGAGGAAAAGGGGCGAGCACACCCCAGCCCCCCGATCTGCTTGGACAACGGATGGGGAAAAGAACGGATTAGGAAAGGAACGAATAGTTAGGAAGGAACAGATGAGCATGGATTGGGGATTGATGTGGTTCGACGATACGACGGGCCGCTCGCTGGAGGACAAGGTGTCGCGGGCGGCGGCGCACTATGAGCGCAAGTACGGCCAAACGCCGACGTTGTGTTTTGTGAACCCGTCGGCCAAGAACGGCACGGATCAAGCCGCCGGTATACAGATCGAATCGCTCAAGGTCATTGGGCCGCATTGTCTGTGGATCGGCGTAGGGGAAGTGAGCCACCCGCAGAAGCGCAACGGTAAAGGGCGCAAGTCGTGATGCGTACTGCGTATTTCGTTACGCAGTACGGTTTACGAGTGTATTGAGCGTTGGAATAACCAAACATGCCGCAAGCTCGTGATCTGACTGGTAAATCTGTTGTAGTGTTGGGCCTGGCCCGCCAGGGGATGGCGCTCGCGCGTTTTCTGGCGGAGCAGGGGGCAAGCGTCACCGTCAGCGATGTCAAGACGGCGGATCAACTGGCCGAGGCAATCAAGAGTCTGGAAGGGCTGCCGATCCAGTACGCATTGGGCGGTCATCCGAGCGAGTTGCTCGATGGGTGCGACCTGCTGTGCCTGAGCGGCGGCGTGCCCGTGGATTTGCCGATTGTGGTCGAGGCGCAAAAGCGCGGCATCGCGCTTTCCAATGACGCGCAAGTTTTCGTGGAGTGTTGCGCGCAGCGTGCGCCCGTCATCGGCATTACAGGCTCGGCGGGCAAGACGACGACGACGGCGCTCACGGGCGAGATGCTCAGAGCGTCAGGGTTCAAGACGTGGGTGGGCGGCAATATTGGCAATCCGCTCATCGCCGACCTGGGCCGGATAGCGCAGGGTGACAAGGTGGTCATGGAGCTTTCGAGTTTTCAATTGGAAGTGATGACGAGCAGCCCGCACATCGCGGCGGTGCTCAACATCACGCCGAATCACCTCGACCGTCACCCGACGATGGAAGCGTACATCGCGGCCAAGAAGCGCATTTTGGATTTCCAGGATTTCGGGGACGTGGCGGTGTTGGGTTACGACGATGCAATCGCGCGCCAATTGGCCGGCGACTCGCGCGGTTATGTGCGGTTCTTTAGCCGGCAAGCCGACGCGCAAGTGGGACGAGGCGCTTTTGTCCGGGATGGGAACATTGTGCTCAAGCAGGATGTGGAACAGGTCGTGTGCGCCGTGCGCGACTTGAAGCTGCGTGGGCCGCACAACGTTTGGAACGTTCTGGCGGCGTGTGTGCTGGCGGGCGCGGCAGGCGCGGACGTGGAGGCGATGGCGCAAGTCGCCACGAGTTTTGCGGGTGTGCCGCATCGCCTGCAACTGGTGCGCGAGCTGCGCGGCGTGCGCTATTACAACGACAGCATCGCCACCGCGCCGGAGCGACTCATCGCGGCGCTGCGCTCGTTCGACGAGCCGATTGTGCTCTTGTGCGGCGGGCGCGACAAACATCTTCCCTGGGAGGACGCGGCCAGGCTGATCGTCGAGCGCGTGTCGCACCTGGTGTTGTTCGGCGAGATGACAGAGTTGGTCAAATCTCAAATCTCTAATCTCCACGCGGAGCGTCGAATCTCAAATCTCAAAATGCACGAGGCGGGAACATTGGGGAATGCGGTGAAGGTGGCGGCGCAGGTAGCGCGTTCCGGCGATGTGGTGCTGCTTGCACCCGGCGGCACCAGCTTTGATGCGTTCAAGGATTTTGCGGAACGCGGCGACAAATTCACCGAGCACGTCAATGCGTTGGAATAGGCCGGTTGGAGTGACAACGTGAAACGTAAAACGGAACGCGAGACACGTTTTGAGGCTGGGGTGGCCGGTCTGGCGATGCCCGCTAGTCTCCGTCGCATCGAGCGGGCAACTGTTGGCCGCGATTGGCCGCGCATGGATTACATTCTGGCCGTCACGGTGGGCGCGCTGTTGGTCATCGGGATGATGATGGTTTATAGCGCCACCTTCGACTTGGTCAACCAGACGAAGGGGCAACCCGGCTGGTATTTGGTTCGCCAGGCGCTCTGGGTTCTCTTGGGGCTGGCGTTATTACTGGCGTTGGCTCGGTTGGATTACGCGCACTTGCACCGCATCTCTATCCCGCTGATGGGCGTGATGGCGCTGCTGCTGATCCTGGTGTTGTTCTTTGGCCAGGAACGCTACGGCGCAGTGCGCACCTTTGCGAATGGCTCGCTTCAGCCCAGCGAGTTGACCAAGCTGGCCGTGGTGATTTACATCGCGGATTGGCTGGCCTCCAAAGGCGACAAGATTCGGGACGTGAGTTATGGCCTGATCCCGTTCGGCGTGCTCGTCGGCGGCATCGGCGGGCTGATCGTGCTGGAGCCGGACTTGTCCACGGCTGCGCTCATCGTCGCCACAGCGGTGACCATGTTCTTCCTGGCCGGCGCAGAATGGAAACAACTCATTGCCGGCGGCGGAATTGCGGCCATGACGTTCGGGGTGTTGATGATGAACTCGGCGCACGCCAAGCAGCGCATTGCCGACTTTATCCTGATGTTCCAAGACCCGGAAAAGGCCGGCTGGCAGGTTCAACAAGCCTTTGTGTCTATCGGTTCCGGCGGCGTGTTCGGGCGCGGACTGGGGGCGGGCCGGTTGAAGCTGGGCTATCTGCCGCTGCCGCACACGGATAGCATCTTTGCTGTCATCGGCGAAGAGACGGGGCTGATCGGTTGTCTCGTCGTCGTGGCTCTGTTTGCGGTGCTGGCGTACCGCGGCTACAAGATTGCGGCGCAAGCGCCGGATGTGTTTGGGGCCTTGCTGGCCGCCGGCGCGACGAGCTGGCTGGTATTTGAGGCCGCGTTCAACATCGCGGCGATGACGGGACTGGTGCCTTTTACCGGCATCCCGCTGCCTTCCATGCAACCGGTCTTGAAGGGCGTGGGGCTGGAGGAGCCGTCCAAGGTAGCGGAGGTGATTGACAACTCGGCCTATAGCGTAGAGGGCAGCTTTTACTCCTCCCGCGAGCCGCACCTTTCCATCGAGGGCGTTACCCTTCAGGCCTATTTTGACGAAGAGGACAACCTGGCCGTTCAGTGCAAGTCGCAAGGCATCTACGCCTCCATCAGCCGGATGGGCAATCCGGTCGGCGTGCCCAAGGAGAAACTCCGCATCATCATGAACCCGACGGGCGGGAGCTTTGGATGGTCTACCAACCCCGGCGATGTCGCCCTGGTCGCGGCGGCTGCCGTAGTGACCCAGATGCCGGTGGCGCTCTCCATGAGTTATGAGGAATACCAGCATTTCACCGGCAAGCGTAGCCCCTGCCACTCCAATGGCCGGGTGGCCTGCGACGAGAATGGCATCATCACGGCCGCCGAGTTTGACTTTGGCATGGACCACGGCGCGTACTCTTGGGGCGGCGACGATAAAATGACCAAGCCGGCTCGTTTTGCCTTTTTCCCCTACAAGATACCCCATGTCGCTGGACTTGTCCGGGTTGCCAATACCAACCACAATTTCGGCGTGGCCTATCGCAGCTACGGTTCTCCTCAGGCCTATACCCTGAGCGAGGCGCTGATGGATATGCTGGCGGAGAAGGCCGGCATTGACTCGTTCGAACTCCGCTGGCGCAACATCGCTCGCCCTGGCGACACCAACATCAACAGTTATCTTTTCCGGCAGTATCCGATGGAAGAAATCATGGAAAAGATGCGGCCGTTCTACGAGCGGGCAGTCAAAGAGGCCAAAGAGAACGACACGCCCGAACTGCGCCGAGGCGCGGGACTTGCCTGGGGCGGTTTCAACGTGACCCGCGCCGGTTCGTCCCCCGATAGCGCCGCCGTAACCCTGGAACTCAATCCTGATAACACCTTCACCAAGTACGACACCTGGCAAGATGTGGGGCAGGGGGGCGACATCGGCTCCCTGATGGTAACGCTGGAAGCGCTCAAGCCTCTGGGCGTGACTCCCGACCGCATCCGGCTCGTCCAGAACGATACCAAACTTTGCCCGGACACCGGCATGTCCGCCGCCAGCCGTTCACATTATATGGACGGCAACGCCACCATCATCGCCGCCGAGAAGCTCATGAAGGCCATGCGCAAGCCGGACGGGACCTATCGCACCTATGCTGAGATGGTCCAAGACGGCATCCCGACCAAGTATGTGGGCAAGTATGAGACTTCCGCCACTCCCGGCCTCTGCCGTCTCGATCCCAACACCGGCGTCGGCGACCCCACGCCTGCATATACCTATGCGCTGAACCTGGCCGAGGTGGAAGTAGATACTGCTACAGGCAAGACCAGGGTTATCCGTTTCACCTGCGTGGACGAGGTTGGCAAGGTGGGCAACATTGACGCGGTCAACGGCCAGGCCTACGGCGGCATCTCTCACAGCATCGGCTTTGCGCTCAGCGAGAACTATGACGATGTGAGGAAGCACACCAACATGGCAGCGAGCGGCGTGCCCTATATCAAGGACATCCCGGACGACATCACCGTCATCCACCTTGAAAACTATGATGCGAGCGGCCCCTTCGGTTCCTCCGGAGCCTCTGAGGCCTTCCAAGCCGGCGGCCATGTAGCGGTGCTCAACGCCATCAACAACGCCTGCGGCGTGCGCATCTACGAGATGCCCGCCACCAAGGAAAAGGTCAAGGCGGGGCTAGACATCCTCGCAAAAGGCGGAAAGGTCCTGCCGCCAAAGAAATACTTTCTCGGCTCCGACCTATATGACGAGTTGGAAAGCATCAAGGCGAATCCCGTGCGGTTCGGCGGCAAATAATTCCAGGCCGCCCCAATGAGTATAGAGGAAGCCTAACCAATGGCGGGAAAAGTCATCATTTGCCTCAAGTGCCAAAAAGAGTTGGCGCCGGCCAAAACGTATCTAAGTTATTTGGGACACAGCTTTTCCACCAATATTCTCAAGTGCCCCGAGTGCGGCCAGGTTTATATTCCCGAGGAGCTGGTCAAGGGCCGTATCGCGGAGGTCGAAATGCAACTGGAGGACAAGTAAATGGTTTTGCCTCAAGTAATCCGAAATGCACATACTCTTTGGCAGGTGAAACATGGACGACATTGACCAATTGATGACACTTCGCAAGCAAGGTTTTTTTTGCAGCCAAATTCTTCTCCTGCTAGGACTTGAGCTGCAAGGCAAAGAAAATCCCGATCTGGTTCGCGCGGCGCACGGGCTGGCTGGCGGTATTGGTTTCACGGGCGAGATTTGCGGCGCATTGACCGGCGGCGCATGTCTGCTGGGCCTGTATGCCGGCAAAGGGACGCCGGATGAAGAGGATGATCCTCGTCTGATGTTCATGCTGGAAGACCTGGTCAAGTGGTTCAAGAGCGAATACGGCCAGGCTTTTGGCGGCATTCGCTGCGAGGAAATCCTGGGAGAGGATGGACGGAACATGGGCGCTCGTTGCCCCACCATGGTGCTGGGAGTCTTTCAAAAGGTCAAAGAGTTGCTGGTTGAAAATGGTTTCGACCTGGCGGGCGAAGAACTATGAACTGCTGTGAGGAACAAGTATTATCGGAGACTGAGAGTGTCTGCCCCGAATGTCTTGCTCGAATTCCCGCGACGCGCGTGGCGCGCGGGGACGATGTGTACCTCAAGAAAACCTGCTCTGAGCATGGCGACTTTAGCGCCGTGATCTGGCGCGGGCTGCCGGCCTATGCGACGTGGGTGCGGCCCAAAATTCCCAGTTACCCGGACCATCCTTTCACGCCGGTTGATCGAGGCTGCCCGTTCGACTGCGGCCTGTGCCCCGATCATCGCCAACATTCTTGTAACGTCCTGTTCGAGGTTACGCAGCGGTGTGACCTGCGTTGCCCCGTTTGCTTTGCCGATGCCGGCGACCATCCAGTCTCCGATCCTGACTTGCGCGAAATCGAAGGTTGGTACCGGCGATTGCTGGAAGCGGGCGGCCCTTTCAATATCCAATTGTCCGGCGGCGAACCGTGCCTGCGCGATGACCTGCCCGACATCATCGCGTTGGGGCGCTCGCTGGGTTTCTCGTTTTTCCAGGTCAACACGAATGGATTGCGGCTGTCCCGGGATGCGGACTATCTCAAGCGGCTCAAAGAAGCCGGGCTTTCAACAGTGTTTTTGCAATTCGACGGTACGTACGACTGCGTCCACGAAAAATTGCGGGGGCGCCCACTCGCCGCGCAAAAGCAAGCCGCCCTCGAACGCTGCGCCGAGCAACACCTGGGCGTCGTGCTCGTCCCAACGCTCGTGCCCGGCGTCAACACCGATGACATCGGCCCTATCATCGAATTTGCCGTGCGCCATTCTCCAACGGTTCGCGGCGTCCACTTTCAGCCGATCAGCTATTTTGGCCGCTACCCGCAGCCCCCGCGCGACGTTGACCGCATCACGATTCCGGAAGTCATTCGCGCTATTGAGGCGCAGACCCAGGGCGCGATCAAGCGGTCAAGTTTCAGTCCGCCCGGCTGCGAAAACGCGCTGTGTTCGTTCCACGGGAATTTTGTGTTGATGCCCGACAGCCAGCTTATACCACTGACGAAGCACACGCCTGAAAAAAGCTGCTGTTGCCAACCGATCCAAGCCAAAGAAGGCGCCGAAAAGTCGCGCCAGTTTGTCGCCAGGAATTGGTCCGCGCCCGCGCCGAACGTGACGTTAGAACTTGACTCGAGATTGGGCGAGTGGGATGTGTTCCTGGCCCGCGCGCAGACATACACTTTTTGCATTTCGGGCATGGCTTTTCAAGATGCCTGGAACCTTGACCTGGAGCGGCTGCGGGATTGCTGCATCCACACCACCAGCCCCGATGGCCGGCTCGTTCCCTTTTGCGCTTACAACCTCACCGACCAACATGGATACTCTCTGTACCGGCCCTTGTCGGCGCAGAGTCATCTCGAATCATCCCAACGACAAAGGAATCCACAGTGACAAAACCAGAATTACCACAGTTTGACTCATTATCATTCGAAGAGGCCGTCAGGCTGTTCAAGAGTTGGGGCTTTCAAGTTGAGCCAGGCCCCCGGCCAGAAGAGGTCACGTTGATCTTGGATGCGCCGGATCACCGGACGTATTGCGCGCAACCAGCCAGTCTGCTTCCACAAATGGCCGCTGTCGCCATGCGGGTCAGGTTTATGAACGGAGCGATGTACGAAGCGTCCAACAGGCTGCGGCAGGCAGGTCAACAAAAACTGTGCAGTGTGATAGCGCCTCCTTCCATCAAAAACACCTCAGTGGTGCTCGAATAGAATGAATCCTCGCATCACGCCACTCGATCCCTGGATCGCGCGCAAGATCGGCCAAGATGGGCAACTCACGCGCGAGGCCCTCGAAGCCTATCAACTCGAAAAGCTTCGTGAGACGCTTCGCCTGGTCAGGCTCAAAAGTCGTTTCTATCAAGAGCGCCTCGACGATGCGCCACACTATATCTCCAGTCTCAGAGACCTGACCCAATTCCCGTTCACCACCGCGCAGGACATTCGCGAACAGGGGTTACAGTTTCTGTGCGTCTCGCAAGGCGAAATTCAGCGCGTGGTTACGCTGGACACGTCCGGCACTACGGGGCAGCCCAAGCGGCTCTATTTCACTAAAGAAGATCAAGAACTGACGATTAATTTTTTCCACATCGGCATGTCCACGTTCACGGAACCTGGCGACAAGGTCTTGATCTTGTTGCCTTGCGAACGCATGGGCAGCGTGGGCGACTTGCTCGCGCTGGCGTTGCAACGGTTGGGCGCTCATCCTATCAGACACGGGGTAGTGCAAGACATCTCTGAAACGCTGGCTGTGATGAGCGAGGAAAGGGTGGACGGCCTCGTGGGCATTCCCACACAAGTGCTCGCGCTCGCGCGCCATGGCGAGGGGTTGAAGCTCAAGAGCGCGCTGCTCACCACCGACCACGTGCCGGACGCTATTGCCAGAGCCGTGGAGCGTGCATGGGGATGCTTGGTATATAATCACTATGGCATGACGGAGATGGGGCTGGGCGGCGGCGTCGAATGTCGGGCGCGGCGCGGCTATCACCTGCGGGAAGCCGATATGATTTTCGAGATCGTCAATCCGGCGACGGGGCAATCTGTTGTGGAAGGCGAAGTGGGCGAAGTGGTGTTCACCACACTCACCCGGCATGGCATGCCGTTGATCCGTTATCGCACGGGCGACGTGAGCCGCTTTCTTCCCGGCGAGTGCCCCTGCGGCACCACTTTGAAAACGCTGGAACAGGTCAAGAGTCGAGTCGGCGGTTGCGTTGCGGTGGGCGATCAATGGCATTTGACGATGGCCGATCTGGATGAGGCTCTCTTTTCCATCGCGGGCGTGCTAGACTTTTCTGCTGTCATTTCCCGCGAGGGAACACAGGACTGTTTGCGCATGGAGGTCAGGGTTGTTGAAGCAGCGAATGACAATATGGCGGGCGAGATTGATGCTGCACTGGAATCCATTCCTGCGGTAAGACTTGCCAGAACATCTGACCAACTTGAGGTGGTAGTGGCGGTGCAGAAAACCTGCTTGGTCAATGCCCGCCCCATCAAGCGGACCATCATGGACGTGAGGACACATGCGTGATCTATTGCCCGAAATCGAACACTGGCGACAGGCTGGCAAGCAAGTGGCCATGGCCACCATCGTGCAAGTGTACGGATCAGCGTTGCGACCACTCGGCTCCAAGATGGCGTGCTCTTCAGCAGGCGACATTGCCGGTTCAGTGAGTGGCGGCTGCATCGAGGGGGCGGTCTATGAAGAGGCGCAAAAGGTAATGAAGCACGGCCGGCCCAGGCTGCTCGAATACGGCGTTGCTAATGAATCGGCCTGGGAGATTGGACTGGCCTGTGGTGGCACGATTCAAGTGTGGGTGGAATCACTCGCGCCGCAAGTCTACACGACTCTCAAGCAATGCCTGGACGCGGGACAATTGGTCGCCCTGGCAACCATTATCTTTCAGTTTTCGAGAGACACATTGAGACAGAATGAAACACACCAAGGCGCCGTCTTAATCCGTTCCAAGTTGCTGATCGGCAGACACTGTCAGTGAAACAGTCTGGGACACAATAAGAGTGGCTGTTCCCATACAACAGAGTCAGCTTTCGCTACTTGTGAAAGTGGGCTCTGAGAGCCACTTGATCATTGCTCGCTGGCCTTTGCCTCTCCCTTCCGCACGCCCCACATGCATCCCAGGGCCGCTAACATGAACACCGGCGAGGCCAGCATGATCGAATTATAGTTGCTGCCCGTCAGCTTGATCAGCCAGCCAAACGCATTAGGCCCGGCAACAGCAGCCAGCGTCGAGGAGAAATAGTACAGCCCGGTATATGTGCCCAACCGGTCCTGGGGCGCAGCATCCACCACCATCGGTAGGCTGTTGATGTTGATGAGCGCCCACGCTATTCCGCCTATCATCAATAGCAAACTAAGAACGCGGACTGAGCCAAGCAATGGAACCCGGGTCAGCGCCACAGTCAGTACGTCCGGCGGCATTATCTTTCACACTCGATGAGGCGGCATGAGATGCTTTGAGACCGATTGAGGCAATGCCCTAATTCGTTTCCAGTTGCTGGTGGGGGAAAACACGGGATGAAACGTTGGGGTGTACCCAACGCGCCCACGGCCCGGATCGTCACAGGATCAAAGATACGTGGTACTGTTGTAAGTCATGGATATGTGCGCAAGTCAAAACGAACTCGAACACGTGAGGTGGCCTATGGAGCAGCCGCCTGAAAAGCAAAGGCCCTGGATCACTACAGTATCATGAGTGGAACCCGTTGAGGTGTGCCAAGTAGGGCGAAGCACTGCGAAAACGAACCGGGCCGCTCGACTAACGGGCGGCCCGGTTCGTCACACCGTAATCGTCACGTGGTATAATTCGGTTTTGTGGATCGAGATACCACACATAAGGGTGTGATGGCTCTGACATTTTTGGTGAGCCGTGTCCTGCGACGAGCGGGACTTTTTTTATGGAGGCAGGCCTATCATCTGCCGCACTCGCATTGAGACGATTTATGGATGTTAGCATGCCAAGGCAACAATCGGTGGGCGTGATGGCCATCGCGGCCCTAAAGATCTGGATGGCCCGAGGCAACTGGCGAGTGGCTGCGCGCGGCTCTCAGGCCGCGGCGTTGCTGCAACGCGGCATTGGCAGCCGTGATCGCTCAATTCGCCGGCGACGCGCCACGCTGGATAGGCAACGCCCGAACCTATGGTCAACATGCGCCACCACGCCCTGGTACGGCCTCCCGTTGCAGCCGCCCGCGCTCCCGCACGTCACCAGCGATGTGCCCAGGTGATCGGAGTGCAGATATACTTTGCCGGTGGCAAAGTATATCACGCCATTTTCGCGCATCGCCACGCGCTTGCCCAAGGCGTGATCTTGGGCTGCACAGAAATTCCTTCGCTCGTGAGCGAGGCCGACGTAGGGCTGGCGCTGTTCGATACGACGCTTCTTCATGCCGAAGCGGCCCTGAACTGCGCGGT
Organism: Anaerolineae bacterium; assembly: GCA_041300525.1. Taxonomy (GTDB): domain Bacteria; phylum Chloroflexota; class Anaerolineae; order Fen-1058; family Fen-1058; genus JBGLNJ01. The sequence continues at coordinate 1,198,538 of JBGLNJ010000001.1, forward strand.
GTCGAAAGCCTAATGCAACTGCCCCGACCATTACATTGTGATGCCGTTCGGGTAGGTGAGTTGCGTACGCTGACCGGCGTTGTCGTAGGTGTAGGCAGTAGCGCCTGCCGGCGGGGTCATGGAAAGACGGTTGCCCGCTGCGTCGGTGGTGTACGTGATGACCTGGCCGCTCGGCAGCGTGATCCGGCTCAGCCGGTCACGGTTGATCCCCGTTGGGCCGAGAGCGGTTTCCAAACGTCGGCCGTGATGGAACGCCAGACCGTGGATGTCGCTTCGCAAAAGCGTTCCGCCGAAACGGCCTATTATGTGTCCAACCTCCACGTGGCGACTGAACAGCAACCTACTCCAGCAAACCTCTTCAATGCCATCCGAGGGCATGGGGTGTGGAAGCCGACAATTACATCCGTGATGTCACCTTCCGCGAAGATGACGTGAAAACCAAGAACGGCAATCAGGGCCACATCTTGGCTGGCTTGCGTACTTTGGCGATGGGATTATTGCGCCAAGCCAACATCCAGAGCTTTCGAGCGGCCCTGGATGATTTTGCGGATAACGCCGAGCTATTCAAGAACTTTTTGGAGCAGGTCAATTTTTTATGAGAAAGCCGTGGGGCAGCCCAGGAACGCCAGCGCGCCGATCATGGCCAACATGCCCAGGACAAAACGCACGATAGGCGCAGAACCGGCGCGCGCCCTGAACTCGCCAAAGACATAGGCCGCGAGCATGGCGCCCAGCACAAAGCCAATGATCTCGGGGCGAATGTATTGGACGACAGCGGCGCGGTGCAGGCCGAGCGCGCCTGCAATGTCTCGCTCAAAGCACGCAACGCAAATCCCCATATTGGGTGGGTTGCCGAGCTTTTGCAAGAGCGGGGCCAGGAGACCGATGACGGCTCCGGCCAGGATGATGCCCCAGCGTGAGGCAAAAAAGCGGGTCAAACGTTCGGACATGGTGTATCCCTCCTGTGAATATATTTTCCACGCGCCCTGCGGGGCTGGGACTCGCGGGGCACGACGTGGTTAAACATAAAGCCGCCACCCACATACGCGGGCGGCGGCTCTAGTGGAGAGACACCACGGCGGTTCAGGGTGCGGCGCGGCCACCGTCCCCCGACGTATGCGTGCTGGCTGGTGATCGCCCACCGGCGATCCAGATCATTTGTCAGGTTTGGCGGTGGTGCAACGCGAACACCGTGTTACTCCTCAAATGCGCTGGGTGAGTGAGATACCCTTGCGACCATCTGCGCGAGAGTATATCACAACTATTGTGAAACGCAAAACAAAATATCAAGCACGCTCACGGCTTCCAGACCTGCCAGACCTTGCCCACCAGCGCCGGGCCGGGCTTGAGCGTCACTTGCCCTGGCTGCCAGCCGGAAGGCGCCACTTCGCCCGTCGCGCGGACATGCTGGAACGCCTTGACCTGCCGGATCAACTCGTCGGGATTGCGCCCCACCTCGGGCGTGAGAACCTCCATCGCGCGGATGACGAAATCGGGATCAATGATGAATCGCCCGCGAATGTCCACGCCGGCGTCCTCGTCATATACGCCATAGAGCGTGCCAATCCTGCCGCCACCGTCGGACAGCATGGGGAACGGCACGCCGCCTGGCACCATCTTGGCGAGTTCCTCGCTCTGCCAGATCATGTGAACAAAGCGGCTATCGGTGCTCATGGCCAACACTTCGGTGTCGAGCTTTTTGAATTCCTCATAGCGGGCGGCGACCGCCGCCAGCTCCGTCGGTCAGACGAACGTGAAATCGCCTGGATAGAAACACAGGACGATCCACTTGCCTTTGTAATCCGAGAGCTTGATGGGCTTGAAGCCTTCGCCCACAAAGGCATTCGCTTCAAAATCAGGGGCGGGCTTGCCGACGCGCGCTAACATTTTGATGACCTCCTGTGCCACTGTCGCCCCTCCTGGGGCAATGGGGGCCGCGGGAAGGATTGGCCCCTTGGCGGGTTTGACGCAACCATCTTTCATTTCTGGCATTTTGGCCTCCTTTTGTTGAATGGTAGATGGTCTATCGGCACGACCGAGGCCGGCGATGAGGTCGAGCGGTCGTTGGATCAACTCAAGGGAGTCGAGTTGATGCCGTTCCTTTCAACGCTGCAGCCGGTTGCGGGAGAGCCACGCGCGTTGGCCGACGCGTTGATGACATCGCACATGCGCTATCGCGGATTCACCGGCAACATTCGCCAACGCACCGCGCCGTTGAGCCTGGACGCGCAAGCCATGCAGTCTTTGCTCGCGCTGCCCGAAGTCAAGGCCTGGCGTGAAGCGGGCGGTGTCCTGGTCAGCGGATCGCTGGGCAAACCGCTCATTCGCCGCTACTATGACCCACTGCTCTCGACGTTTCCGGCGCAACGCGCGGCATTGGATGCGCTGCAAGCCGGCAACGATGTATTGGTGCTATCTGATTTTGGCGCGACCGGCACGTGGGCCGAGCAGCTTGCGAACATCAAAAGCACGATCAGATTCTTCCAGGACAAGTACTCGACCGACCTGACCTTCCAGGCTCGCGTGGATGACGCTCTGGCGCGAATTCTGCGGCTCAAGGTCCGGCTGTATCCCGGTTTCGACCCGGCCTCGGTGATCGTCAATCCGGCGGCGGCGAATTTGTCGGTGGGCCGCTCGCGCGCGGTGACGCTCCAGGTGGCGCAGGATGCGCTCACGTTACTGGCGCCCGCGCCGGCAACGTCGGCAGAAAAGTCATTGCCCGTTCCCACGCCCCAGGATTCCATTTTGATTTTTACCGATGACCGGTTTTACAGGGAATGTGCGACGTGCCAGGCTCGCCCGCTGTTAATCACCGATACGCTTCAGCAAACGATGGTGCGTCTGTACCCTAATCGCGTTGACGCCGCGCGCATCACGAGCCTGACCTTTAGCAATCTGTTCGCGTTCTTGAACCCGACTACATCCGCCACCCCTGGAGTGGATGTGGGCGCTGCCCTGGCCGCGGCCAATTGGGTTGTGTTTGCGGCGCTCGACCCGGATGCGGCAGCGCCGCAGTCCACCGTGCTCAGACAACTCGTGGCCCAGCGTCCGGGCTTGCTGGCGAATAAAAAAATCATCCTGTTTGCCTTCGACGCGCCGCATTACCTGGAGCCGGAGGTGATTGCCAGGGCGACGGCGGCGTACGCGCTATATGGCCGCACCGATCCATTCGTCGAGGTTGCGGTGCGCGCATTGTTTGGCGATGCCAAGCCACAGGGCAATCCGCCGGTGGATGTGGATGCTATCCGGTATCGCCTCATCGTGCAGAGCGAGCCAAATCCGAATCAGATCATTCAGCTTTTCATCGGCGATGCGCCGAAAGAGGCCGGGGCCACGCCGGTTCCCGTGGAAATCAAAGTGGGAGACACACTCAAGCTGCGGACAGGCGCGATTACGGATCGCAATGGCCATCCGGTTCCGGATGGGACGCAGGTGACATTCAGTCGGACGTTTTCCCAAAGTGTAGACCTGCCCCTCCTTGTCGCTCCGACGCGCAATGGCGTCGCGACGATTTCGTTGCCCCTGGATCGCATCGGCCCGCTCCGCGTGCGCGCATCATCCGAGCCGGCGATGACGTCTTACACCCTGCAATTTTCAGTGGCGGAGCAGCCTTCAAAGCCGGTGGTCATCTCACCGCCCACGTCTACGCCGACGCTGGAACCGACAGCGACAGTCACCTCGACGCCCGTCCCCACACTCACACCTACCTCCACGCCGCCTCCTCCCGATACCAGCAAGCTCGAAAAGTCGTACTGGATTGGTTTGAGTGATTTGCTGCTGGCGCTGGTCGGCGTGATCGTCATGGGTGGAGTCGGCTACTGGACGCAGCGAGTGCGCAAGCGCAGCGGCGAGGCGGACATGGATGCGACGTCGCGTGCCGTGCGGTGGGGATTGTGGAGCGTGTTAGCCGGGCTGATCGGGTATGTGCTGTATGGGCTGAGAGCGCCGGGCAGCCTGTGGGCACGAACAGCATTGGGAGCATGGGCTACGCTGGTCGTGGCGATGATTTTCGGAGTTGTCCCCGTGCTGATTGGATTTCGGATTCTGGGCTTGTCCCTCTTGAGGGGAGAACGAAATCCAAATCGAAAGTAAAACACACCGAAACGAGTCAGCGAGTGGACAGCGGCGAGAGCTGTGTAGCGGACGGTTGAATCGTGGGCGTCACGCTGGGTTCGACCACCTGTGGCGCGAGCAGCGTGACCATCAACGCCAACACGAGCAGCACAAGGCACGTCATCACCATCACGCGATTGCGCGCGAACACGGCGGACCACACGGATAGCGCTTGGGGCGGAAGCGTCCCGCCGTTGGTTGGTGGAGGGTCGCCGAGCAATTCGGCCTTGAAGACTGCGATGCTGGAAGGCCGGTCGGTAGGATGCAACGCCAGCGCGTGAACGATGGATTGCTCCACGCGAGATGAAATGCGCGGGTTCAGCTCGGTGGGAGCGGCCAGCGATTCGGGGCGTAGAAAGCGCTGCTTGGCGTCTGTCGGCGACTGATGTGTGAGCAAGTGATAGAGCGTCGCGCCGAGCGAGTAAATGTCGCTGCGGACATCGGTGTGGCCCACGTCGCCGCCGTATTGTTCGAGGGGAGTGTAGGCAGCCGTGCCGCGCCCCTGCAAGACCGTGATCGTCCGGTCGTCGCCGGGGGCGAGCACCTTGACCAGCCCGAAATCCACCAGCTTGATGCGCCCGTCGGGCGTGAGCTTGATGTTGCCGGGCTTGATGTCGCGGTGGACGACGGGCGGTTCCTGGGTGTGCAAATAATCGAGCGCATCCATGAGTTGCGTGACCCAATTGAGCACGTCGCGCTCTTCCAGAAACCGGTTGGCGCGCCGGGCCTCGTCCATGATGTCCTTGAGGTCGCGGCCGGGCACAAAATCCATCACCAGAAAGTCGTGGTCGCTGTCGGAAAAATAGTCAGAGACTTTGGGGAGATTGGGATGATCCAGGCGCGCCAGGATGCTGGCTTCGCGGTGAAATTGCTCCTGGGCCTGCGTGCGCGCGGTTTCGTCCATGCCCGGGTCGAGCAGGATTTCTTTGATGGCGCAACGGCGGCCTTCGAGGCGTAAATCTTCGGCCTCGTAGACGGCGCCCATGCCGCCCGATTTGACGGACTCTATGATTTTGTACCGTTCGCGCAGAACGGTTCCAGGCTGAAGCACGGCGCTCCTCACAGGTCGGCGTGTCGCGGTGGCCCGCGACCCTGTAATAGCCCGACAGATTCCCAGACGTATAAGAGTGGCGATAGCTTAAACCACAACAGTGATATTGTCAAGGTAGAAATTCTCATTCAACCGGTGCGACGCGCTGCGCGTGCAAGTGCAGCGCACCTCACTACAGGAGACTCGCGAATGGAAGCGCAAGAAGCGCCCTTGTTGGTTGTGCAAGAAGGCCCATTGGTCGGCCACAAGTGGCCGCTCGACCGCGATGTGGCCGTGTTGGGCCGCGGCGAGGAATGTGACATCGTGGTGCCGGAGCGGCAGGTCTCGCGCGCTCACCTGCGCATCAAACGCGAAGCGGGCAACTATGTTCTGGAAGACCTGGGCAGCAAGAATGGGACGTTCGTCAACAGCCGCCAGGTACAAGAAGGCACGCCGGTCCGTTTGCAAGATGGCGACGAGATTCAAGTGGCGTTGAGCGTGCGATTGGTGTTCGTGGGAGCCGAAGCGACGCTGCCGCTGGCCGGGCTTGAGATGCAGCCGAGCGATGCGGGCGGATTGCGTCTGGACAAGGCGCAGCGGCGCGTCTGGATCGGCGACGGCGAGGTGGATCCGCCGCTCAGCCTGGCGCAGTACCGGTTGCTCGAGCTGCTGGCCGACGCGGGTGGGCGCGTTGTGGGCCGCGAACAAGTCGTAGCGGTGGTGTGGCCGGAGGCGATGGAGGAGGGCGTGTCCGAGCAGGCCATTGACGCTTTGGTGCGCCGCTTGCGCGACCGGCTAGCCGAGTTGGACCAGGAGCACGAATACATCGTGACGGTGCGCGGCCACGGCTTTCGATTGGCGGGCAAGTGACAACACAGAGTCGCGCCTCTTCTGAGACACGCCCTCATGTGATGAAGCGCATTCTGGTTGCGCGCTTCGCGTCCGCCCTCGTCGCAGCGGCAGTTTTGAGTGGGGCTGCTTTCGCGGCGCTGGTCAATGCATCTGCGCTGGACGCGAAAGCGGTTGTCACGCCTGTGCCTGTGTTTGGAATGTCGCCCAGGGCGTTCCTGCCGTTGGTGCTGGTCCCCTCGTCAAAATTCACGACGTTGCCCCCTGGCTCCGCGCTGCCTTCCGACGCGCAGTGCGCGGCGCGAGTCAAGCGCAAGCCGGAAAACAAGCGCGTGAATGTCACGTACAACGCGACGCCGGGCAATCAGCAGCTTGGGAGCGATATTTTCGGTGGCGACGATCCACGAGCCTACACTGAAATTGGATCCCGCGTGACCGGTCACTTTTCCGGCACAACGGACGAGATTCTGCAGTGGGCGGCGTGCAAGTGGGGCATTGACGAAGACATCGTTCGGGCGCAAGCGGCCATCGAGTCCTGGTGGCATCAAGACGCCAAAGGCGATTGGGGCACGGACTCTGATCGGTGTCCGCCGGGTCACGGGTTGGGCGTGGATGATCCCGTATATCACCCGGACACATGCCCCGAAAGTTGGGGCCTCCTTCAGACTCGCTATCCGTATCAAGTTTCAGCCTGGCCGGGCATGGCAGACTCGACGGCGTTTGAAGCGGACACGGCTTATGCCATTTGGCGTGCGTGCTACGAAGGCTATGAAGTGTGGTTGAATCAAGTGGATTACGGCCAGGACTATGGCCCCGGCGATGTGTGGGGCTGCGTGGGCCGTTGGTACGCCGGTCGCTGGCGCACGTCGGAAGCCGAGTTTTACATTGGCCGGGTCAAGGATTACTTGAACAGCCGCATTTGGGAGCAGCCCAACTTTCAGGAGCCGTAAACACTAGACGACTGTGGCGTGCTTACCCGCGTCGCTTCATAAAGTCCAGCACGCGCGCAATCCATACCTCCTCGATTTCCTTGTGAACGTTGTGCTTGATGCCACCCGGCATCCACATTTCCGCGCCGGTGATGTTTTCCGCGATGTATTCCCCGTGGCGTCCCGGCGCGTTGACGGGGTCTTCTGCGCCCTGGATGACGAGCACAGGCCGGCGCACCTGGGCCAGGTCAATCGGCGTATAGTTCGGCCCGGCCAGGATTTCTTTCAACGTCATTCGCATCAAGTCGCGCCAATAGTCGGGGCCATACGTCGGCCCGTGCAGCGCGATCATTCGCTCCATCCACTCTCGGTCGTTGGCCTCCACCCATTCCGGCGTGAACACGCGCCTCTCGCGCTCGACCATTTCCGGCGTGACGTGCGCGTTGGCGGCTTGCAGGATGGCCGTCTGAGTTGCGTAGGAATGTTCCATCAGATACACCAGCGCCACGTTGCCGCCGTTGGAATGTCCGATGACGTGCGCTCGCTCAAAGCGCAACGCATGCATAAGCGCGGCCAGATCCGCCGCCATTTCGCTGAACGAATACGAACGGTTTGGATTGCCGCTCTTGCCGTGCCCGCGGCAGTCCGGCGCGATGACGCAATAGTGTTCGGCCAGCGCCGGGATGATTTTACTCCATTCGCTTTCGGCCGTCATCGTCGAGCCGTGAATCAGCAAGATCGGCACGGCGTTCTTTTTGCGGTCGCCATAGACCTGGTAGTAGATTTTGGCTTCGTGGATGGTTTGGTAGGGCATAGGTTCTCCGGAATTTTAGATTTTGGTCACACCCTTTTGGGTTTCACCGCAGCAACTTGGACGACAAGGCTTGACAGGCTATACACGATTCCCACAGCGACGATGCCCGCATCTATCACTTGATCCAGCCGCCAGGCGCCAAGCATCGGCGCAGTATCGCCGCGCGCAAAGCCGAGCGCGAACATCCCCGCGCTGTAGAGGGTCATCGTAGCGGCAAAGTGGACATTCGACAAGCTTCGCGGACATTCGATACACTTCGCGGACATTCCAAAGCACACCGCCGCCCATGCTGCGCCCAACAACTGTGTGGCAAAGCGCGGATTGCGCAGGCCGTACATGTCCGGCAAGTCGGCGGCCAGGAACCACCATCGGTCGCCGGGAAACACCTCGCGTCCATAGGCAGCGCCCGCCAGGCAGCAGCCGATCCATCCGAGCGCCATGCCTGCCATCAGCCCCGGCGTGAGTGCGCTGAGCACAGCCCGCAGGTCGAGCTTGCGCCACGCGCTGGCTGCCGCTGCGCCGATCACACCGCCGGCTAATCCGCTATGCCATGCCAGCCCGCCTTGCCACACTTGCGCAATCTCGTTCGTGTGGCTGCGGTAATAGTCCCAGTTCACCGTGACGTAACCCGCGCGAGCGCCCAGCACGCCCACGAGCACGGCGACGAGCGCCACGTCGAGCACGTCTGCCGGTGGCAAGCCCGCACGCCGCGCGGCGGCCCACGTCAACGCGAGGCCCACGCCGAGCGCCAACGCCATCAGCGCGGTGAACGAGGGCACGTCAATCCAGGCGAGCGTGAACCACAGAGTGGACATCGCGGCAAGTATATCATCGCCGCTTGATTCGGCAAGTGTTTGACGCGCCTTCTCCTTTCGTTTATAATCCTTCGCATGTCAAATCGTCTTTTGTCAATATTTCTCTTGATTGGGTTGTTGGCGTCGTTGACGGGTTGCCGCGCTGTCGCTTTGCCCGCGTCGGCCTCTGAAGAGACGAGTCGCCTCGATCCGACCGGCAGTGAAGTCATCCTGTGGCATTCACTGAGCGGTCCGGCAGCGGATGAACTGGCCGTGCTGGTGGATGAGTTCAACGCAACCAATGCCTGGCACATCGTCGTCGTGCCGCAATATCAGGGCGTGTATCCCACCTTGCGCAACCAATTGGACGACGCGCTCGACCGGGGCGCATCGCCGGACCTGACGGTGTTGTTTCCCTATCACGCTGCCGGGTATGTCCACAAAGGCGCGGCGGTGACGCTCGATGCTTACGTGAACCATGTCCGCTTTGGCCTCAACGAGGCAGACCGCGCAGACATTTTCCCAGTATTCCTCAACAGCGACCGCAATCCGCAGTTGGGTGGTCAGTGGATGAGCTTTCCGATGGAACGCAGCGCCATCGTACTGTATTACAACGCCGACTGGCTAAAGTCCCTGGGGTATCAGGGTGCGCCGTTGACCTGGCCCGCTTTCAGAGAAATGTGCCAGCGAGCCACGGTTGACCACGACGGCGATGAAGCGCCCGACACTTTTGGTTACGCATTGGTGCCCGACGCTTCCACGTTTTCCGCGTGGGTGTTCAGCCGGGCCGGGCGGCTGGTGAGCGAGGACGCGCGCCGGGGCGCGTTCAATTCTACTGAAGGCGCCAAGGCGATGCGCGTCTTGCGCGATGTGACGGGATTGCGTCAGGCTTACACGGCCCAGGGGCATGGCTGGGATCGTCTGGACTTTGCCAAAGGTGTGGCGCTATTTGCCATTGCGCCCAGTAGCGAGTTGCCCGCGTTCAAGGCTGCCGTAGACCAGGGCGGATTATTCCGTTGGGGCATTGCGCCGCTGCCGCACGATATGGCCAACCCAGTATCGGATTTTGTCGGCCAGAGCTGGACCGTGTTCAAGACGACGCCACGGCAGCAACTGGCGGCGTGGCTGTTCATCCGTTGGTTTTCCGGCGTGAATCAAACGCGCCGCTGGGCCGAAGCAACCTCTACGCTGCCACTTCGCAATTCGGCGGCGCAGGCAATCGGCCAAGAGCCAGACCTCGATCCCAACATCAAGATCGCTTTGAGCCTGCTGCCGTTTGGTCAAAGTGAGCCGGCGGTAGCCGGCTGGGATCCGGCTCGCGAGGTGTTGGCTGAAACGATGCGCGCCATTGCTGCCGGGCAATCTCCGCCCGACGCGCTCGGGCAGGCCGAAGCCAAAATTGCTCCGCTGCTCAAGTAACCTCCCTCGCCCTTGCGAAGGGTTACTCGGAATGCGGCGTTGCTGCAACGCGCAAAAATCGGCGAAAACTTTTGCACGCGACTCGATTGCGAGCAATCGTGCGCGCCAGGCGAGGGTGCGTAAGATTGGAGATAGCATGAATCTTCTCGACACTGCATTGGAAGCAGCGCGCGCTGCCGGGCAAGAGATCGTCCGGCGGCTGCCACAGGAACGCGATGTGCACTCCAAAGGCTTCCGCGACATTGTCACCGACGCGGACCTGGCCGCGCAGGAAGCTCTCGTCACCATCATCCGTTCGCGTTTTCCGCACCACGGGATTCTTTCGGAAGAAGGACTCGCGCCGGGCGACGAGGCCGAGACCATTTGGGTACTCGACCCGGTGGATGGGACGACGAACTATGAGAGGCGCTTCCCGTGTTTTTCGGTGTCGGTGGGTGTGGTGCATGCCGGCGAGCCGGTAGCGGGCGTGGTCTACGATCCATCGCGCGACCACGCTTTTTACGCCGAGCGCGGCGCCGGCGCGATGTTGAACGGTGAGCGCCTGCGCGTCAGCCAGACCGACGAACTCATCCATGCCATCGTCGGGCTGGATTTCGCGCGCGCCCCGGATGTCCGCGCCGACTTGATGGCGACGATGGTCACCTACTCTACACACATTCGCACGTTCCGCGCGCTCGGCTCGTCGGCCGTGGCGTTGTGCTATGTGGCCGCCGGATGGATGGATGCGTACGTTAACTTTGCTCTCTGCCCATGGGATTGCGCTGCCGGCGGCTTGATCATCCAAGAGGCTGGCGGCACACTGACCGATGCCGACGGCGGGCCGTGGAAGTATACTTTGCCGCGCTGCCTGGCCTCGAACGGAAAACTGCACTCGGCTTTGCTCGATCTGATGCGGGTGTGACCGCGTCATTGCGACAGGAATCTACGCCATGACTCGCCTGGGCATTCTGGGTGGCACCTTCGACCCGCCACACATTGCACACCTCGTGATGGCCGACCAGGCGCGCAGCCAGTTGAACCTTTCGCGTGTACTCGTGGTTCTTGCCGGTCAACCGCCGCACAAATTGGGCCGGCCGGTCACGCCGATCGAGCACCGCCTGACGATGACGCAATTGGCGATTGCCGACAACGCGAGCCTGGCGCTTTCGCGCGTGGAGGTGGATCGCCCCGGCCCTCACTACACCGCCGACACGCTTGCAATGTTGCGCGCGGCGCACCCCGAGGACGATCTGTATCTGTTGATCGGCTCGGATAGCTTGCGAGACTTGACGGCCTGGCGCGATCCGGCGCGCGTCATCGCGCAGGCGCGGCTGGCGGTGATGCGCCGCCCGGACGCGGAGCCGGATATGCGCGCGTTGGAAGTTGCGCTACCGGAGATTTCTGCGCGGATAGAGTGGGTGGATGCGCCCTGGCTGGATGTTTCATCGCACGATATTCAGCGGCGCGTGCGAGCCGGACTTTCGATCCGGCATCTCGTCCCGGCGGCGGTGGAGCGGTATATTGTTGAGCATGGGTTATATCGTGCGTAGGGAGAGTGGGCATGCAGCCTACCGATGAAGTGAAAAGTCAAGGGATAGAACCTTAAAAGTTTCATAGAGGCGACGGGCGAGGTGAGAATCCCCCTACACTGAAAGACGAGACTGGAAGTACTCGTCGCTCACGGTGGGCGTGCCGGTGGATCAGTTCGAGACGGCGCAACGCCGGATGCGCGCGTTGGCGGTGCAGGTCTTGAACGACACGGCTTCCGGCCAGGACGTGAGCACCGAGTTCACGGACGTGCAGTCACGCGTGGTCAACCTGGAAGCGACGGCGGCGCGCATCCGCGAATTCTTGAAACAGGCCAAAGACGTGAGCGAGGCGCTGACGGTGAACGCCAAGCTGGCCGAAATCGAAGCCGAGATCGAGCAGGCCAAAGGCCGGATGAATTTCCTGAGAGACCGCGCGGCCTATTCGACGCTCACGGTCAACCTCGAGCCGCAGCGTCCCACGCCAACGCCTACCCCAACCCCCACGGCCACTCCAATCCCACCGACTCCCATGCCGAACGTGTGGCGGCCCGACAAGACGTTCAACGCGGCCTCCGACGTGCTGATGGGACTTGTGCGCGCGATCGGTGATGCGGTGATCTGGCTGTGCGTCGTCGTTGCGCCGTTCGCGCTGCCGGTGATCATCATCTGGACACTCTGGAGGCGCGCGCAGCGCGCACAGCGCGAGAAGGTCAAACGCGCTGCGCCGCCAGACGAAGGCACACCGGAACAGCCCGAAGAAACCACGCCTGCGGCGCAGTGACAGAGAAAATGAACGGTCGGTCGTAGGACACACTTCGCGTGCCATCTTGTCCTACATCCCATCTGATATGTAAGACGCGATGCGGGCGTTGCAGCAACGCGCGATAGGCGATCCGCGATACGCCATTAGCCAAAAAGACAACGAGGCTGCCGGGTCACCCCGGAGCCTCGTGTCTTGCGCCCCCCCATGGCGTCTGTCTCAGCGCCTGCCCAAGCACCAGGACAGTACGCTCAGCGCACAATATTAGCTGACGCATCCCGATGCGCCAGTGTCCCCTGACCGGAGAGATCTGCCTTGAGAGCGCAGGCGACCGGCAGGGTCACCCGCCTATAGCGTTGGTCCGGTGGGGTGGTCACGAGGCTCCGAGTCACCCCGGAGCCTCGTGCCTTGCGCCCCCCATGGCGTTGGCCCTAGCGCCTGCCCAAGCACTAGAGCTTACGCTCAGCGCACAGATTTGTAGGGGTCAGGCTTGCCCTGACCCATGCCCCTGACCGGAGATATCTACCTTGATGGCGCGGATGGCCTGTGTGGTCACCCGCCTATAGCTTTGATCCGGCGGGGCGATGACTGCGAGAAGGAAATCCTCGCCGTCGTGCGTAAAGTATCGGCACACCAATCGCTTGCCGTCGCCTCCGATGAGGCTGACCTCGTCCACCTTGGCCAGGTGCAACTGGTGATACACTCGGTTGATAAGCGCGCGCACCAGTGATACCATCGCCGTGGTCGTCTCTGCGTCGAACGAGGAGGGCACGGTGGCCAGCGGCAACCCGTCCATGGTCGCCAGCACGGCGGACTGGAAGCGCCCCTTTTGGTTCATCGCTCGGAGCGTCTGCTCAAAGCGCGGTCGTGTCGTCTCGACCGTTTGGAGTTCGTTCATGCGAGATCGGGCCATTGATTTCATGCTGGCACCTGCACTTTTGTTATCACCAAATTGATAACGTCAAACACTCCCACGCCTTGCATTGCCACTGCCTCGAACAGCGGCGCGCCGTTGCAATTCAACTCTCGGCGCAAGCGTTCCACAGTCAGCGCATCTGATCAGACGGTCCCAAATACCGCATTGAGCTTGTTCGAAAGCAAAGCGCCGAACTCGGCTGGCAACGCGTCAGGCGTTGCCAGCGTCTCGTCGCCGGCCACCAGCGGCAACAGCGCCTGGATGGCGCGCTTGGCGTAAAGCCATACCATGCTGATGCGGCTGGCTCCCATCCGCCGGTCAAAGATGAGCGCGATGAAAAGCTGGTCGCCCACATTGGCGGCATAAATGTCGTACCGCACGCCCTCGTGATAGCGCAAGTTGAACGTGCGGTCCTCGCGCATCTGGCGGGCCAGCTCAAATTCGGCGGCAAAGCTGCCGCCAAAGAGCGCGGCGAGCGTGGACGGTGACACGCCTTCCGTCAGACCGACTTCGGCCATGAGCTGGCCGGTGATGTCGGCGAGCAACACGCACTGCGCGCCGACCTCGTGGCGCAGAGTGTTGAGCCGCTGCGTGAGCCGGTCGAGGCGTTCGCCCGAAAGCACCAGCAGCCCCGGGGCGCTGCCCGCGCCCTCGCGCAGCGCCTCTTGGACGGCGGCGGTCAGGTCTTGGATGCGGAACGGCTTGGTAAAGTACCGATAAGCTTGTAGGCGGCGCATCTCGGCTTCCACTTCTTCGGAGCCGTAGGCGGTGATGAGGATGGTGCGAGTCTGGGGATGCTTGTCGCGCACGCGCTGCATCAATTCCAGGCCGCTGATGCCGGGCATCCGCAAGTCGGTGATGACGACGCCGAACGGCGCATGCTCTATCTCGGCCACGGCAGCTTCGCCCGAAGCCGCGCTCACTACCTCATAATTGTGTCCCAACGATTCCAGGCTTTCCTGCAAAAAGAAAGCGACCTTCGGCTCATCGTCTACAATCAGAATGCGTCTAGTCTCGGTCATTCCATTTGCCTTGGGCTTTGTCTTGTATCCACTGGCAATCAGGATAACACAAAACTCGCCGGGAGCGGGTTTCGATTCGGTTACGGGCAGGTTACGGGTTCGGGGGCCGTTTTGCCGCTTACCATTGGGCAAGCACTCGTGGTACAATTCACCTCAATCACAATCCTAATTGCACACTCTTCGCAAGGGTGCCCCCTGAGATGAGGAGTGAGGCGCTATGTTGCGAGCGTTATTCATTTATCTTTCCAAGCTGCGCTGGATGCGCAGCCTGATCTTGAAGATGCAGGGGCTCGGCTTGCCCCGGCGGCCAGGCGGCGCAGCCGGGCGATCTCGGCGCACTGACTGCCTTCACGCCAGGCCAGGTAAACCAAAAGCACCACCGAAACGGCAAACGCCAGGCTCAGCGTCAGCAGCGCCGGCGGCCACCATCGAAAGGCTGCCAACAACATTCCAGCCGCCCATAGGGCCGACAACCCGACCAGGCTCCACATCAACCGCGCGCGCCGAATGCCGCGCCAGTACAACCAGCCCAGCGCGCCCAACACGCCGATGAAACCAAGACACAAGGGAAGCCATTCCACAATGTTTGCCATATCAGTTTTCTGCCACGAACTAGACGAATCAACACGAACTCATCTGGAATTCGCGGCTAAAAGGTAACTACTCAGCCGTCGTGTCATTGCGAGCGATTTTTGCGAAGCAATCTCCTGGCACTGAACGCGGGGATTGCTTCGTCGGCAAAAAGCGCCTCCTCGCAATGACAAGCTGAGTGGTCACGTTAAAAGACTGAGCAAGCCGCTGATGTTTTCCAGCACGTGGTCAGGCTGCACGAGCGCATTGACCAGGTGTTCGCGGCGAGTGACGCCCGTCAGCACCAGCGCCGTGCGCGCCCCGGCTTCGCGCCCCATCACGATGTCAGTCTCCAGCCGATCACCCACGACCAGGCATTGATCTACCGGCACGCCGATGCGTTCTGCCCCGGCCCGGATCATCATCGGCGAAGGCTTGCCCGCGATCAACTCGACCTTTTTGCCCGTGGTTGCCTCCAGCGCGGCGATGACGCCGGCGCAATCGGGAATTTCGCCTCCCTCAATCGGGCAGGTGCGGTCGGGGTTGGTCGCCACAAAGTGAGCGCCGTGGAACTTTATTGCCTGGAACGCAATGTTCCACTTGCGGTAATCAAAGGTGCGGTCAAAAGCCGCGACGACGTACTCGATCTGCGCCGGGTCTTTTGTGAGTTGCAGACCTGCCTGGCGCATCTCTTCCAAGAGCGGCGGCTCGCCGATGACGAACACGCGCGCGCCCGGAGCCGCCCGCGCCAGGTATGTGCTCAACACGTAGCCGGAGGTGATCACATCTTCCGGTGGAGTTGGGATGCCCAGGCGCGTGAGCTTGGCAGCGTAGGCAGACCCTGGCTCCAGCGGCTTGTTGGAGAGAAACACAACGCCCAGTCCGCGCTGGCGCAAAGTCGAGATCGTCTCGATTGCTCCCGGCAGTGCTCGGTCGCTCAGGTAAACGGTTCCATCCATGTCCAGGATGAAACCTCGGAGTGGGTTTGGCATGGTTGTTGCTCTGTGTCGTTTGTGGTTACTCGGGTGGAGGGGCAAAGAGAAAGTTGACACTCACGCCTTCTTGCCGCACGACTTTGCTGGGACCGATGACGGTGTAGGCGCTATCTTTCGGCGGCTTTGGGCCTCATCTTAGGCCATTTGACTTGCCCTGTCAAGCTCGACGCAACCGTGGTGGCAACACCGCTCAATTCTCAAATTGATTTTCAGCCAAGCCGCTCAGTGGTCTGACCTCTGCGCGCGGCGCTCCGCGCCATGATTTGACAAATGTCCTTCTCCATTGTAGTATCCGCCTCGTTTGGTGTGCTCCTGTGGTGTGGCGCTTCCCCCGCAGCGTGCTTCTTGGGAATATTTCCCCAGCGAGGAGTTGTGGATAATTGGACTATCGAATTCAAGTGTTCTGGCAAGGTCAAGTGGATGGGCGAGCGGTAGACTTGCTCGCTCAGATTGCTCACCTGGGAATGAAGGGTGTCCAGCAAGCACAGGTGAGCAATCTCTATTTTCTGCGCGGCACACTCGCTCCTGAAGCGTTGGAGCGACTGGCCGTCGAGCTTTTGGCCGATCCCGTGGTCGAAGGGTACCGCTGGCGACGGGTGGACGATCTGGCGCCGCCGGACGAACCCGAACACGTCATCGAGGTGAGCTTTCGTCCAGGCGTCACTGATCCCGTGGCGTGGCACTTGCTCCGGCGCGCGCGGCTCTTGGGCATTGGCCCCCTACAAGCCGTCACCACCGGCACCCGTTACACTTTTCAAGGCAACCTCTCCCCGGTTGACCTGCGCACCCTCGCCCGCGAAATTCTCTGTAACGACGTCATCCAGACCTACACGTTGGGCTGCTTGCAGCCGGCCTTTGTGCCGCACGCCGAACCCAGCGACCAAGTTGACATCATTCCGCTGCGCCAACTCGACGACGAGGGGCTGAAGCGTCTGAGCGTGGAGCGCGTCCTCTTTCTTTCACTCGAAGAGATGCGGACGATTCGCGCCGAGTTCAATCGCCTGGGCCGCGACCCGACGGATGTGGAGCTAGAAACGCTGGCGCAGACCTGGTCGGAGCATTGCCAGCACAAAGCGTTCAAAGCAAACATCCATTACACTTGCCAGGGAGGCACGCCGCGCGTTTTGCCCGCAAGAACCAAGACCTCCGAGGTCCCTGAAGAAAAAATCGCCAACCTGCTGCGCACCTACATCCAGGCGGCCACTGAGCGACTGGAACCTGACTGGGTGCGTTCCGCTTTTGTGGACAACGCCGGCATCATTGACTTTGACGACGAGTTCCAAGTCTCGTTCAAACTCGAAACGCACAATCATCCTTCGGCGCTTGAGCCGTTCGGCGGAGCCAACACCGGCATCGGCGGAGTGATCCGCGATATTATCGGCGTCTCGGCGCGGCCCATTGCCAACACCGACATCCTTTGCTTTGGCCCGCTGGATATGCCCGACTCGCAAGTGCCCTCCGGCGCGCTACACCCTCGCCGCATCGCGCGCGGCGTCGTGGCCGGCATCGAAGACTATGGCAACAAGATGGGCATCCCCACCGTCAACGGCGCGATCCTCTACGACCCCGACTATGCTGCCAATCCGTTGGTATTCTGCGGCTGCGTGGGCCTGGCTCGCAAGGGGCAGCACAAACGCGATCCTCAACCGGGCGATCTGTGTGTGTCTCTCGGTGGGCGCACGGGCCGCGATGGGCTGCACGGCGCGACGTTCTCTTCGGCAGAACTGTCGCACGACACGGGCCAGACCGTCGGCAGCGTTGTACAGATCGGCGACCCGATCACGGAAAAGGCCACGCTGGAAGCCGTCATCCGCGCCCGCGACGAGGGACTGTATACCGCGATCACCGATTGCGGCGCGGGCGGCTTTTCTTCCGCCGCGGGCGAGATGGGCAAAGAGGTCGGCGTGGATGTTGACCTGCGCAGCGCGCCATTAAAGTATCCGGGGCTGCGTCCCTGGGAGATTTGGATTTCGGAAGCGCAAGAGCGCATGGTGTTGGCGGTTCCCCCGAAAAACTTGGAGCGGCTGGGTCGGATTTGCGACGGCCTCGACGTCGAGTGGACCGTCATCGGGCGCTTCACGGGCGACGGGCAACTGCACGTGCGCTATGGCGACCGCACAGTTGCCGAGTTGGACATGCGCTTTCTGCACGAGGGTTGGCCCCGGTTGACGATGCAGGCTGAATGGTCCCCCCCGGTGTTGCCGGAGCCGGACATTCATCCAGCCGCCGACCTGACGCCGATTCTGTTGCAAATGCTGGCTCATCCCGACGTGGCGAGCAAAGAAGCCGTCATCCGCCGCTACGATCACGAGGTGCAAGCGGCCACCGTCGTCAAACCGTTGGTGGGCGCGGCCAACGACGGCCCCTCCGATGCCGCCGTGTTGCGCCCGTTGGAGACGCAAGGCTGGCGAGGCTTGGCGCTGGGCTGCGGCATCTGTCCCCACTATGGACAGGTTGATCCCTACAACATGGCCTGGGCCGCGATTGATGAGGCCGTGCGGAACATTGTCTGCGTGGGCGCTGATCCCGACCGCGTAGCGCTGTTGGACAATTTCTGCTGGGGCAATCCCGCGCTGCCCGATCGCCTGGGCGGGCTGGTACGGGCCTCGCAGGGCTGCCACGACGCGGCGCTGGCTTTTGGCGCGCCGTTCATTTCCGGCAAGGATAGCCTGAACAACGAGTATGTGGACGCGCACGGCCGCAAGCGTACCATCCCGCCGACATTGCTCATCTCTTCGCTGGGCATCGTCCCCGACGTGCGCGCGGCGGTGACGATGGATTTGAAGAGCTCGGGCCATTTGATCTACATCGTGGGCGAGACGCGCGCCGAGCTGGGCGCATCGTTGTATCACCGGCTGCACGGCGCGTTGGGGAACGGCGTCCCTGCGCCCGTGTCCACCGCCATCGAGACGATGCGGGCGCTGCACCAAGCCATGCGGCAAGGCCTCGTGCGCGCCTGCCACGATTGTTCCGAAGGCGGGCTGGCCGTGGCCGCCGCCGAGATGTGCATCGCGGGCCGGCTGGGGATGCAGCTTGACCTGCCCGCTCTCCCGCGCACCGACGAAGTGGAGACCGATCCCGTCGCGCTGTTTGCCGAAAGCAGCAGCCGCTTCCTGGTGGAGATCGCGCCCGGCGATGCGCCTGCATTCGAGAAGGCGATGACGGGGCATGTGTGCATGCGGCTGGGCCGCGTCACCGCCGATGAGTTCCTGCGCGTGCGCGGCCTGCGTGGCGAGGCTGTCGTAGAGTGCAGTGTTGACGAGTTGCGTCGAGCGTGGCAGGGGACGGAAGTGGTATGAAAAATCCTGCGAAAGGCAGTTCGGCGTATCCAAGACGATCTGACAAAGAATGAATGATAGACATAGCGAAGCAAACTATAGATGGTACATCCTGATCCTGGCAGCACTCACCAACACCTTGGCCGTGGCCATGCCGGCGATGTGCTTGCCAGTGCTGTTCAAAGAGATATCCGGAGAGCTGGACTTGAGCCTGGTGCAGATCGGCCTGATTTGGGGCATTGGGGCCTTGCCCGGCATATTTACCAGCCTGGCGGGGGGAGCCATTGGCGACCGGTTTGGGCCAAAGCGCATCCTCAGCGTGGGCTGCATGCTGGTTGGCTTGGCCGGCGCTCTGCGAGGATTGGCAAACGATTTTATCACTTTGTCGGCAACGGTTTTCTTGCTGGGCTTGCTGTCGCCAGTGGTCACGATGAATGTTTTCAAAATCTGTGGGAGCTGGTTTCCGCGGCGGCAATTGGGGCTGGCCAATGGAGTTCTGTCCATGGGCATGGCGTTAGGGTTCTTGGTGGGTTCCATGATTAGCGCCACGCTCTTGTCTCCCTGGCTGGGGGGCTGGCGAAATGTTCTTTTTCTCTATGGCGCCATCGCCTTGGCGCTCAGTCTCCCCTGGTATTTGACGCGGCCTGTGCCCGGCGAGGTCGGGTTATCAGCCGGCGAAACAACCCAGTCCTTGCGCAAGACCGTGTCGCACGTGGCTCGGATCAAGACGGTGTGGCTGCTTGGCTTGATCGCCCTGGGCATCAGCGGCGGTATCCAGGGTGCGCTGGGGTACCTGCCCCTGTATTTGCGAGGGCTTGGCTGGCCGGCTGTTAGCGCGGATGGGGCTTCGGCTACCTTTCACACGATGAGCCTGATCTTTGTCATCCCCATCGCCTTATGGTCCGATCGGCTAGGCTCCAGAAAAAAGGTGTTGATGGCGACGGCGCTTTTCATCATAACCGGCATTGGTCTGCTATCCATTGTTGACGGTATCATGGTGTGGTTCGCGGTTGGCTTAGCCGGCCTGGTGCGTGACGGCTTCATGGGCGTCTTTACGACCCTGATCATTGAAACAGAGGGGGTCGGCGCCACCTATGCGGGCACGGCGATGGGCCTGGTGGCGGCCTTTTCGGGGCTGGGGAGTCTAGTTGCGCCGCCTCTAGGCAACAGCCTGGCCGGAGTAGCTCCGAGCTTGCCCTTTATTTTCTGGGCGGCCCTGGTTGTGATGAGTTTCTTTGGCCTCTGTAGGACCCAAGAGGGAAACGCAGGAAGCGCCCTGGCAGTTGATGGCAGCATCGGATAGGCAACGGATAAACGGATGGACGGGGTCAATCCGCTTGTCCGTTGCGGCTACCAGGGAGCAGTGGCAAGCTACGCAGTCGGATAAAATATCGCATCCCGTGAAGAAGGCGGCGAAATGGGCATTCTCAGGCAGCTATTCGGGCCCAGCCAGGACGAGGTCTGGCGGCAACTCTGCAACGAAATTGGCGCCGAGTTCGTTGAGGGTGGATTCTGGAAAGGCGACAAGGTTCAGGCGCGCGTTGGAGAATGGACCGTCACCCTGGATACCTACACGGTCTCAACCGGGAAGAGCCACGTCACTTATACTCGCATAAGAGCGCCCTATGTGAACAAGGACGGCTTTCGGTTCACACTTTATCGCAAGGGCTTGTACAGCGGACTGGGCAAGCTCTTGGGGGTGCAAGATATCGAGATTGGAGATCCCGAGTTCGACCGTGACTATATCATCAAGGGCAATGATGAATCCAGAGTGTTGGCCTTGTTCGCGAATCAAAGAATTCGCCAGTTGATTCAGGCCCAGCCGTCTATCCACTTGCAAGTCAAAGACGACGAGGGCTGGTTCGGCGCCGGCTTTCCCGAGGGAGTTGACGAGCTATACTTTGAAGTAGTGGGCGTCATTAAAGATGTCGAGCGGCTCAAGGCGCTGTACGCGTTGTTTGCCGAGATGCTCAACCATCTCTGTCACAGCGGCTCGGCCTACGCAAGTGACCCGAATCTCGCGTTCTGAATGGGACTGTTTCGCGGCATGGGAAAGCGGGACGAACGGCCAAGAGACCCGTGCAGGAGCAAAAGCAAATGTGTTTAACACGACTTTTGCAGTGACATAATTTGACTTCTGCACCTTAAAAGCTTTGTCTACGGTCAAGAGCCGCAGCGCATGCCGGGGCTTCACCTCGCCGGCAGCACGTCGTTCACCAGCCCCGAGGCGTCCCCCCCAGCAAGCGGGGGGGGCGGGGGGGGGGCCCACCGCCCCCTCAACGGGCCGATTGACGACATCCAACTGCGCAGTTGGGGCATCCAGCTCGTGGACGGACGCATGCCGGGCTTTGCCACCATCGTCGGCTGCGCCAAGAGCAACGAGGTCGCGGTCAAGATCGTGCGCGAGCTTCAGCGGCGCAGCATCCTGACTTTTTTGTGCGGCAACGTCAACGGGCGCTCGATCATTCACCAGTTGATGGAAGAGGGCGTCGAGATGGGCTACGACACCTACATCGTGCCGTTCGGGCTGGACACCATTTCGGCCATCTACCCGCTGGGCTTTGCCGCTCGCTCCGCCATGACCTTTGGCGGTTTGAAGCCGGGGCAGGCGCGCGAAATCTTGCTCTACAACAAGGCGCGCGTGTTCGCCTTCGTGCTCGCGTTGGGCGAGGTGGACGACTTGAAATACGCCACCGCCGCCGGCGCGATCAACTATGGCTTTCCCGTCGTGGCCGACACGATCATCCCGCAAATCCTGCCGACGGGCGTGACGACCTACGAGCACGTCATCTCGATGCCGTTCAACGAGATCGAGGGCAAGGACGACCTGGAGCGCGCCGAACGGCTGGTGCAAAAGTGCATCGAGGTGCGCGGCGTCAAGGTGCGCGTGAGCGAGGTGCCCATCCCCGTGCCCTACGGCTCGGCGTTCGAAGGCGAGGTCGTCCGCAAGCAAGACATGCGCGTCGAGTTTGGCGGCAAATATTCCCGCTGCTTCGAGTACCTCAAGATGGCCGACTTTGACGCGGTGCAAGACGGCAAGATCACCGTCGTCGGCCCGAGCTTTGCGGAGGCCAAGCCGCAGAGCGCGATGGACATGGGCATCGTCGTTGAAGTGGCCGGGCGCAAGATGCAAAAGGACTTTGAGCCGGTGCTCGAGCGGCAGATCCACCACTTTGTCAACGGCGCGTCGGGCATCCAGCACATCGGCCAGCGCGATATTACCTGGATCCGCATCGGCAACGCCGCCGCCGACAAGGGCTTTGACCTGAAGCACTTTGGCGAAATCCTCATCGCGCGCTTCCACGCCGACTTTGGCGCGATTGTGGATAAAGCGCAAGTGACCCTCTACACCGAAAAAGAACAAGTGGACAAGTGGCTGGAGGCAGCGCGAGAGGCATACCAGGAACGCAACGTCCGCCTGGCCGACATGACGGACGAGAGCGTGGATTTGTTCTATTCCTGCACGCTCTGCCAAAGCTTTGCGCCCACGCACGTGTGCGTCGTCAGCCCGCAGCGGCTGGGCCTGTGCGGCGCGTACAACTGGCTGGACTGCAAGGCATCTTTCGAGATCAACCCGACCGGCCCGAATCAGCCCATTCCCAAGGGACAGACGATAGACGGGTGGAAGGGCATCTTTAGCGGCCCGGTCGAGTTTGTCTACGACCACAGCCAGCGCACCGTCAAAGAAGTCACGATGTACTCGATCATGGAGAATCCCATGACGGCCTGCGGCTGCTTTGAGTGCATCGCCATGCTCGTCCCCGAAGCGAACGGCATCATGGTCGTCTCGCGCGAAGACCCCAGCATGACGCCGGCGGGCATGACATTCTCGACGCTGGCGGGCATGGCCGGCGGCGGCTTGCAGACGCCGGGCGTGATGGGCATCGGAAAATACTTTTTGACCAGTCCCAAGTTCATCCGCGCCGACGGCGGGTTCAAGCGCGTGGTGTGGATGTCGTCCGTCCTCAAGGAAGCGATGGCGAACGAACTGGCCACTGTGGCCGAGCGCGAAGGCGACGCCGAGTTGCTGGGCCGCATCGCCGACGAGCGCCACGCCACGACGGTGGAAGAGTTGCTGGTCTGGCTGGAGGAGCACCAGCATCCGGCGCTCACGATGCCGCCGATATTCTAAAGGCAGAAGGATGAAGGATGAAGGATGAAATGGCACACGCAGGTTTTCGCCATTCGCCTTCATCCTTCATTCTTCCAAAATAGCCCCGGCGCTGCGCGCGAGCGTAGGGCCGGGGCTGCTGTCTGTCAACACGTCAGGTTTAGGGTATAATAGGCTCTGCCGAGGTTCAACCATTCACCTCACATCACCATGACGAACCGGATCAGCAGGAGGCCGCATGAACGCGCTAGAGCGAGAAGAAATCAAGCAAATCTTTCTTGAGGTATTCGAGCCGTTTGCCACATCCATCCAGCAGACGTTTCTTGACTTTGGAGATCGTATCCAGTCGCTGGAAGCAAAGGTCACGCTGCTGGATGCGCGAGTTGCTACTTTGGAATCGAAGGTTGAATCCTTGCGCTCCGAAGTCGTCAGTCTCAAAATGGATGTGGCGCAACTCAGGGCAGATGTGCGCGAGGTGAAGCAGCGGCTCGACCGCATGGAGCAGCGCGAACGCGATTATGTCACTCGTGGCGAGGTCAAGAACCTGGAAGCCCGTGTCGCTCACCTGGAATCCAGGCTGGCGGCGGGCTGATGTGAACCGGCCAAACGGACAACCGACTGAATAGGGGAGACACGCACCATGCCCGTCACCATTGAAATCCCGAAAGAAAAGTGGACCGGCAAGATCCGCGAAATCACTCTTGGCGCGACGGCCGCGGAGGGCGGCACGCGCGCCAAGACCGTCGTCGTGGGCGGCGAAACGACGCTACCCTTCCTGCACTTTGAGGGCGCGATTCCCAATGCTCCCAAGCTCGCCATCGAAATCAAAAGCCACAGGCCGGCAGCGGGCGATTGGTCGCCGCTGCTCATGGAAGCCTGGGGCGCCGCGATGGACGATCCGGGCGCATGGGCTAAAGCCGCGGAAGCGGCGGGCGCTGACCTCATCCTCTTGACGCTTTCGGCTCAGGACACGCCCGACGACGCTCGCGCCGCGGTCAAACAAGTCCTGGGAGCGACGGATTTGCCGCTAGCCGTCTTTGGCCCAGGCCAGGCTGAAAAAGACAATGAGCTCATCGTGCCGGTGGCCGAAGCCGGCGCTGGCGAAAGGTTGCTCATCGGCGTGTGCGAGGACAAGAATTATCGCACCATCGTCGCGGCGGCGTTGGCGCACGGCCACCTGGTAGACAGCCGCACGCCGATGGATGTGAACCTGTCCAAGCAGCTCGTCATCCTCATCAAGGACATGGGCATGCCGCTCGAACGCATCATCATGGATCCGAGCACCGGCGCGCTGGGCTATGGCATCGAGTACGGCTACTCGGTGATGGAGCGCCTGCGCCTGGCCGCGTTGGGCGGCGACGGCATGACGCAACAGCCCATGCTCGTCACCGTGGGCGAAGAAGCCTGGAAGGTCAAAGAGTCCAAAGTGGGCGAAGGCGTCCCGGCGGCCTGGGGTGATTGGAAGGAGCGCGCCACCAACTGGGAGACGCTCACCGCAGCCTCGCTCATCGAATCGGGCGCGGACATCCTGGTGTTGCGCCACCCCGAGACCGTCAAGCGCGTCAAGGCAATGATCGCCGAGTTGATGAAGGCATAACCTTCCCGAAAGCTCGCAGCTTTCGGGAAGGTGAACAGAGGAGGCACACATGGCCGGGATGACCTGGGAAATGTTTTTCCAGATGATGGTTACGGAAGAAAAAGCCGCACACGACAAATACGAGTTGGCAATGAAAAATGCCGAATCGCCGGCGCTCAAAAAGGTGTTTGAGCGGCTGATGAACGAAGAAGCCTTCCACGCCGAGGTGTTGAAGGGCGAGTACGAGAAATTGGTCAAGAAAGCCAAGGTTTGAGGGAAAGTAATGAATACAGTTGACGAATACAAGCGTCTGCAAGATGCGATTGAAACGATCAGCCACTATGCCCAAATCTATCACAGTGGGACCGTCGAGTTGATCGCCTTTGACGGTGAGCGCGTCCAGGTGAAAATGGGCGGCGCGTGCGATGGTTGCCCGCTCATGCCGTGGACGCTCAAGATGACGGTCGAACGGACCATCCGCGACCTGTTCCCGAATATCAAATCCGTCGAAGCGGTGTAAGTAGACAAGGAAACAAGTAGACAAGGAAACGAATTGCCGATACCTTGTCTACTTGGCCGCTCCGCGTGTCTACTTGGCTACTGACTCACAAAGAGAACACGACATGGCTCTTTCTGGGCTCGAAATCTACAAGCTATTGCCCGGCGGGATCAAGCCGCCTCACCCCAAAGCCAACTGCAAGGAATGTGGCTACCCCACGTGCTTGGCCTTTGCGATGAAGCTGGCCGCCAAGCAAGCCGAGCTTGCCCTGTGCAAGTACGTCAGCGACGAAGCCAAAGGCAAGCTGGAAGCCTCAGCCGCGCCGCCCATCCGGCTGGTGGCGCTTTCGGCGGGTGAGCGCAAGGTGCAGGCCGGCAACGAGATCGTCCTGTTCCGCCACGAAAAGACCTTTTTCAATCGGCCCGGCCTGTTCGTCCGCGTCAAGGACAGTCTGCCGGCCGCCGAGATGAAGGCGCTGGTGGAGGCGGTCGCCGCTTATGAGGTTGACTATGTCGGCATCAAGTTGAGGATGGACGGGCTGGCGGTCGAAGCGGCTTCCGGCGATGCGGCCAAATTCGCCGACGCGGTCAAAGTGGCGGCGGCCGCCAAGATGCCGCTCATCCTCATCGCCAAGGATAAGGCGCTCATGGAAGCGGGCTTGAACGCCGCCGCACCCATTGTCCCCCTGCTCTACGCCGCCGACGAATCCAACTGGCAGGTGATGAGTGAACTGGCCAAGGCCAAGAACGCGCCGCTGGTTATCCGCGGCAAAGGCGATTTGCAGGCGCTAGCCAGCCTGGCCGATCAGGTCAAAGGCGCGGGGCTGGAAAACCTGGTGCTCGATCCCGGCACACGCGGCTTTGGCGACAGTCTGCAAATCGCCACGCAGTTGCGGCGGCTGGCGATCAAGGCCAACCAGCGCGCGTGCGGCTTCCCTCTCATCACCTTCCCCGGCGAAGGGCCTGATGCCGCGTTGGAAGCGCCGCTGGCCGCGCAGCACGTCGCCAAGTACGGCGGATTCGTCGTGCTCGACCACTTTAGCCCGGCGACGGTCTACCCGCTGCTCGTCTTGCGCCAGAACATTTACACCGACCCGCAAAAGCCCATCCAGGTGCAACCGGGCATTTACGAGATCAACAGCCCCAAGCCCGACAGCCCGGTGATGATGACGACCAATTTCTCCATCACCTACTTTGCCGTCGCCAACGAGATCGAAGGCAGCGGGATGCCGGCCTGGCTGCTCATCGCCGACGCCGAAGGCATGTCCGTGCTCACGGCCTGGGCGGCTGGCAAGTTCGATGCGGACAAGATCGTCAAGACGATCAAGACGACCAACATCGAAAGCAAGATCAGCCATAAAAAGATCGTCATCCCCGGCGCGGTCGCCGTGCTCTCCGGCGAAGTGGAAGGCGAAATGCCGGGCTGGAGCATCATGGTCGGCCCGCGCGAGGCGGTGGACATTCCGTCGTACTATAAGAACGTGTGGAAGGCGGCCTAGTTGGATGTTGGGTTAGTTCGATAGCGAGATGGTTTGCGGGTCATCCAAAGCGCAGCGAAGGGTCTCGGTCTTGGGTGACCGAGATTCTTCGCTGTCCTGTGCCTCGGAGTATTAGGCGCGGTGAAATCTGGCTGGTCAGTCTTGATCCGACCATGGGCGCGGAGATTCGGAAAATGTGCCCGGCTGTGGTCGTCAGCTAATGCCGGTTCGTGTCAGTGTCAGCTCAATGTCATTAAGATAAGCGTAGCATAGCCCCTTGTGGGCGTCTTTCCAAGCACGGAAACGGGCACAAGGCCCTACGCTACGGCCCTAACTTAACGACATTGAGTGTCAGCTAGAGTCAAGTTGCATCGAGTTCTTTGGTGATTGAGATTGAAGAAGCACGTGCGCATAAGGTCGTCGTTGGCAAAGACTTGCTGACCGTTGACCTGATGGACGGCCGCACCATTACGGCTCCCCTGTTGTGGTATCCGCGCCTGTGGCATGGCACGCTCATACACTGGCCCGACCTGGATGAGGATTTGAGCGTCTCGGGTATCTTGGCCGGACGTCGCTCGGGTGAGAGTCCGCAGTCGTTGAAAAGGTGGCTGGCCGAGCGTGCGACGCCCGGCAAGCAGACTCATTATAAGCGTTCGTCACAAACAAGTTTAGCGATGAGAGATAGAGCAAATTCGAAAAGAGAGAAACGGAATGAGTGAAGGTTTTGAGGGCGTGCCACCCGAGCTGCGTCCGCAGCCGTCGTGCTTGTTGTGCATGGAAGAGCGCCCGTGCAACTGGGCGTGCCTGGGGACGGATAGCCTCCTTGCCGGCGCGATGTGGATCGCCGACGAGATGCTGGCCGACTTTGAGCGCGCGGAGGCGAAAGCGCCCGCCGTCGCGTTCGTGACCAAGAGTATCACGGACAGTTTCTAGTCATGCCACAGGTCGCAGGTTGCATGATGTTCTGCGACCTGCGACCTTGCGATCTATGAGAGTTCATGCCCCAAATCGTCTTCAACCCTGACGGAATTCAGGTCAACGTCCCCACCGGTTCGCTGATTCAGGAAGCCGCCCAAAAAGCCGGCATCGAGATCGGGATGCCGTGCGGCGGGCAAGGCCGATGCGGACGTTGCGCCGTCATCGTCGAGTCCGGCCCGGTGCGCCGTCGCTCGACCATCCGGCTTTCCGCCGCCGATGTGCAAGCCGGATACGCCTTGTCCTGCCAGACCGTGCTGGACGGCGACGTGGTCGTCACCGTTCCGCCGCAGGAAAAGATCGAGCGCCGGCTCACCAGCGATAAATCCGCCGCCAAGGTCACGCTTCCCTTCGTCTACAACTATGAGCGCGACCAATCGGTGCGCGCCTTTTACGTCCGCGTGGACCCGCCATCGTATGCCGATAACACGGACGACTTTGGGCGACTGTCTCGCGCGTTAGCGACTCAACACGGCATCCAAAACGTACACGCCACGCTGGGAACACTGCAACAACTCAGCGAGACCTTGCGCGCCTCCGACTGGGACGTGACGGCCATCTTGGAGGTGGATACCTGGCTGTCGCCCTCCGGCCCGCCCAGACTCATCACCGTATTCCCCGGCTACACCGAAACGACGTGGGGCGTGGCGATTGACATCGGCACTACCAGCAACGTCGTCTACCTGGTGAACCTGGAATCGGGCGAGGTAGTGGACACCGCCGCCGATTATAACGGCCAGGTGACACGCGGCGAAGACGTCATCAGCCGCATCATTTACGCCGGCAAGAATGGCGGCTTGCAGGAATTGCAAACGCTCGTCGTCGGGACGCTCAACCGGCTCATCGAGCGCGTGTGCCGCCGCCAGCACATCGAGCCGGCCGAGATTGCCAAAGTCGTCGTGGCCGGCAACACGACGATGATGCACCTGTTCCTGGCGCTGCCGCCGGAAGTTATCCGCAAAAGCCCCTTTGTTCCGACGATCAATCACATCCCCCCTATGGCGGCGCACAATGTGGGGCTGGCGGTTCACCCGGAGGCCTCGCTGGATTGCCTGCCGGGCGTGGCAAGTTACGTGGGCGCAGACATCACGGCGGGCGTAGTGTCCAGCGGGCTGGAGCGCACCGGCGTGCTGACCCTGTTCATTGACATCGGCACCAACGGCGAAATCGTGTTGGGTGACGGCTCGTGGATGATCTCGTGCGCGTGCAGCGCCGGCCCGGCGTTCGAAGGCGCGGGCGTCCAGTTCGGCATGCGCGCCACCGCCGGAGCCATCGAAGAAGTCTGGATTGACCAGCGGACGCTCGAGCCGACCATCCGAGTGATCGGCGGTGAGCCGCCGCGCGGCATTTGCGGCAGCGGGCTGATCTCGCTGCTGTCGGAGATGTTCATCACTGGCGTGATTGACAAGGGCGGAAATTTTCACGTCGAGTCCGGCAGCGAGCGCGTGCGGCCCGGCGAACATGGGGGCGAATACGTCGTCGCCTGGGGCCGCGAATCGGCCGATGGGCGCGACATCATCATCACCAAAGTGGATGTGGACAATTTGCTGCGCGCCAAGGCCGCCATCTACGCCGGGTTCAGCGTGCTGGCCCACAGCGTGGGCTTGCGCCTGGAGGACGTGCAAGAGTTTATCGTCGCCGGCGCGTTCGGCCAGTACCTCAACATCGAAAAAGCCATCCAGATCGGGCTGCTGCCCGACATGCCGTGGGATCGCTTCAAGTTCCTGGGCAACACCAGCGTGCTGGGCGCGTACATGGCGCTGCTCTCCCGCCGGGCGCGGGCAGAGATCGCCGAGGCCGCCCGCAAGCTCACGTATCTGGAACTTTCGGCGGACAACTCGTTCTACGACCAATTCACGTCGGCGCTGTTTCTGCCACACACCGACATTGGAAAGTTCCCATCCGTCCAAGAAGCGTTGGCCGTCAAAGAGCCGACCCAGGCTGACCTCACATGAATACCCCGCGCCGTATCATCACTTACACGCTGCGTGACGAGAATGGCACGTCAGACGGTTATTACCAGGCCATTGCCGCCTTTGCCGACGACGCGCTGGCCCACGTGGAATCTGCGCTGGGGCCAATCATTGCAGATTATCAACAGCATCTCTTGCCCCGTGGTGAACAGCCGCGCGATTTGCGCGAGTGTGCTTTTGAGGTGCTGACGCTGGGCGTGCTGTGGCGAGCCTACCCGGCGCCCGACGCTCCGTATGCGCTGGAGGGATTGAGCGCCCTCATTGGAACGCTCGAGTTGACCGGCAAGTTCACACAAGAAATCGCGCACCTGCGAGCCTGGCACAAGTACCTGAGCACACTGCTGCCTTCCAACTCTTCGCAGACGCTAGAATGTGTGATGGCGTGCGCCGCAGATTTTCAAGAGCGCGCCGAGCGCGCGTTAGGTTGCTATACGCCGAGCGTCGAACACTTTTTGGCTGGTGAATGGAGCGCGCAGGAGGGGCGCGACGATTCGGTGTTGCGCGGACACAAGCGCACCGAGTACCACCTGAACATGGTAGGCACCGAATGGCTCAGCCGCGCGTTTCGCCCGGCGTTCCTGGCTGCGCCTCGCAAGGTGGTGCTGGCTCCACCCTGCATGAGGGCCAAGGGCGACGACGAGTGCAAAGCATTCAAAACGGCCGAAGGCTACTTGATCTGCCAGGCTTGCGCGCCAGAGTGTCGAGTGAATCAACTCACCCGGCTCGGCCAGAAGCGCGGGTTTGAAGTGTACCTGATTCCCGATGAGCTGCGAGAGTTGGCAGCGCAATCGGTCGGCGGGGGACTGACGGTGGGTGTCGTAGGTATCTCGTGCGTGCTGACGAACGCGCCTGGCGGTTGGGAAGCGCAGGCGCTCGACCTGCCGGCGCAGGGACTCTTGCTGGACTATTGCGGCTGCTCGTACCACTGGGACAGCGAAGGCTTTCCCACCGACACGAACTTTAACAAGCTGCTGGAACTCCTCGACCTTGCATGACACGCCCTCAGCCAACTGCCCCAACGCGCGCATCTGGCCGGCGCAGATGAATGACCAGAGCTATGCCGTCCAGCACGGGACGGCCATCTCGCTGCCGTTCGATAGCGCCGTGCGCGGGGCCGTGGACAGCGGCGACGTTACGCTCGACGCTTACGACATCGTGGACTGGATCGCCGGGCAGGAGCAAGTTCCCGCGTCGGTTCCCAGAGGGACGAGCGAGGTCGCGCTGACGCAAGCCGAGCGTGACGCGCTCACCGCCTACCTCAGCGGCGGGCACGCGCTATTCATCAGCGGGGCTGAGGTGGCCTACGACCTGGCAACGAACACGCACAGCCAATCCTTCCTCACCGGCACGCTACATGCTCAATTCGCGGGCGACGATGCAAATGTATTTGTCGTGACGCCGACCCTCGGCGGCATTTTTGCGGACGCCGGGCCATTCAGTTTTGACGACGGCGCTCACGGGAGCTATGCCGTCAACTATCCCGACTTTATCACGCCGACCAACGGCTCCATTGCCACACTGAATTACGTGACTAGCGCCAAGACAGCCGCCGTCGAATACGCCAACGGATGCCAGCGACTGGTTTACTTGAGCTTTCCGTTCGAGACGATCTATCCGGCGGCCACACGCCAAGCCGTCATGACGCGCGTGATGGATTTTCTCGGCGCATGCCAACGCCGTCCACCCATCGTCGCGATTGCGTCGCCAGCCAACGGCGGGTTCTATAACCACCTCACCAGCGTCAACGGTCTCGCAGACGACTGGGCACAGGTGGATCACGTGGACGTGGCGATGGTTCAGATCACGGCTGTGTATGTTCTCAGCGGCACGGCTTGGGTTCCACTCACGCCAACGCTGCGATTTCTGAGCGGCACGGCCTGGGTGTCGAGCGAGACATGGCTTTCGGCCACCGGCAGCACGACGTGGTCGTTCACGCCGACGATCACATTCACCGACGGGCCGTATGCCGTCTGGGCGCGCGCGTGGAACAGCGCCGGACTTTCCAGCACTCAAATCGCCGTCATCAGCTTTACGATGGACACCCTCGAGCCGACCGCGCCCGTACCCATCACGCCGACAGGCGGCATCACGCTTTCCAGCCCCAGCGTGACGCTCGTCTTTTCGCCCGCCATTGACTTGAACGGTATAGCCGGTTACAATGTGCGGGTGGACGGCGCTCTTTACACGACGACGGCGGCGTCGCAGACGGCGACTGCGTTGCCCGTGCCCGGTTTATCCGTCGGATCACACACGTGGGACGTTCGCGCGTTCGACGCGGCCGGCAATGCGTCCAGTTGGTTGACGGCAACATTCGCCACGAATCCTTTCCTGGTGTATTTGCCACTCATCATGCGTGACTATACGCCGCCTGCGCCGCCAGCTCCACAGTGCCGGGAGCTAGTGGTCAACGGGGAGTTCGAGACGCAGGCCGCCTGGTACAGCGTGTCCAGCGTCCAGCCGACCTATGTTTATTCGCCGGACATTGTTTACAGCGGGACGGCCAGCTTGCTCATCGGTTATACGACGACGGTCGGCGCGCCGACGACGACCATTTATTCGTCCATCCAGCAAACCATTACCATCCCGCTCACCGCGACCCAGACGACGTTGACTTTCTGGCGGTATCCAATGTCCAGCGACAACCGCGATTATGAATACGTCTCCATCGGCCCAACGCCAATCAGCGCCACGACGATAGTATGGTCGCGCGCGTCGAACGAAAAGGCGTGGACGCCGACGACAGTTGATCTCTCAACCTATTCCGGCACACTCACGCTTCGCTTTGGCGTGGTGAACAAAGGCGGCGATGGCGTGACGGCCATGTATCTCGACGACGTTTCGGTGCAATCATGCAGCCCGTAACTCCACCGGCTCGACCGGACTCGCCGGACGAGACACAACCTTCATATCAAGTGCGGCGAATACATGCCAAAGGGACATGGCCGTGGTGGTCCAGCGCCAGCCTCGTGTTGCTGGTGATAGTTGGGCTGGCGTGCATCGGCGGGACGGTGGCCTTTGCCACTCGGACGCCGCCGACAACGACATGGCCTACCGCCGTTTTCATCACCGTCACGCCGCGGCCCGGCCCGACGTATGTCGTCGTGACGAGTGCTGCGCCCACGCCGGCCGGGCCGAACGCCACACGCACCGTGCGCGTCGCCGGCACGCAGGGCTTGAGCCTGCGCATCCGTGCTGCGCCCAGCGTCCAGGCCGAGACGGTCAAGCTGGTTCCGGACGGGACGCAGTTGCTGGTCACCGGCGAGGGCAAGGAGGCCGAAGGAGCCTTGTGGTGGCCCGTGCGCGATCCGAGCGACAATAAGGAAGGCTGGGCAGTCAGTACTTATTTGATTCCATGACACAGCCCTGAACATGACGGAAGGCTGAAGATGAAAGAGTAAGCCCACAGCAAAATCAAAGCTGTTTCCTCTTTCCTCCTTCATCACTCATTCCTCCAGCATCCCCCTATGCAGGAGAAAGGTAATGATAGAGAAAGGCTGCAAAATACTGGTTATAGACGACGTGCCCGAGATGGAAGAGATGATCAGGCTCTTGCTGGCCTACGAGCGCAACGACCAGGTGCGGTTTGCCTCGAGCGGAAACATGGGACTGGCAGTTGCCGAGCAAGATCCGCCGGACTTGATCATCCTGGATGTGATGATGCCCCAAATCAACGGGTACGAAGTCTGCCGGCAACTCAAAAACACGCCGGCGTTGCGCGATATTCCGATTCTGTTTCTGACGGTCGTCCCGCCCCGGATGGGATACGAGGAAACACAGCGCCTGGGCGCAGCGGGATACCTGTGCAAACCTTACCAGATCAACGAAATACTCGCTGCGCGCGATGCCGTGCTGCGAGGTGAAACCTACTATCCAGACTCGTTACGGACGGTCAGCCGCTTTTGATAGGGCAATGACATGAGCGAAACCACAGGTCGCCGGGTGTTGGTCATAGACGATGAGCCAGAATTAATAGACCTGATCAGGCTCATGTTGACCCGCTCCCGAAACGATCAGGTCATTGCGGCTTGCGGTGGGCAAGAGGGGCTGGTGAAAGCCGAACAAGACCCGCCCGACCTCATCATCCTCGACATCATGATGCCTGAGCCTGACGGATGGCAAGTCTATGCACGGCTCAAAGCAATACCCACTCTTGCGAATACTCCTGTTCTGTTTCAAGCTGCAATGGCTTCATCTCATGCCTATCCATTAGTGAAGCAGGCAGGCGCACAAGGGTACCTTTGCCTGCCATACATGCTGCAAGACCTGCTCGCCGCGCGGGATGCGGCGCTCAACGGTGAAACATACTATCCACCCCTGGCAGATTCGCTGTCGTGCGCGACTTGACCGATACGCCTAGTCGGGTTAGAATCCGCTCGTCTTGATAGTTATGCAGGACGGCATCCCTATGCCGTCCCCTCGAGGTCACATGAGCGAACAACGATCCGGATTCAAAGTCACACCCACTCCCCGGCCTGGTGAAACCGAGCTGGCCTGGTACGAATGGCTATTGCTATTCACCGTCATCGCCGCCGCCGTGCTGTTTTGCGCGTTCGGCGGACGGGCCATGCTCAAAGCGCGGCCCGGCAGCTCCGCCATCGTCATTGCCACGCCCACCGTTCCACCGCCGCCCGCCACGCGCACACCGCTGCCGTCCACGCCGACCAACACCCCCACCCCACGGCCCACCGTCACGCCCACGCCGCCCGGCGTGATGGCGATCGGCGCGTTTGTTAAAGTCGCCGACGCCGGCCCGCAGGGCTTGAGCTTCCGCAAAGATCCCGGTCTGCAAGGCCAAAGGCTAAAGTATCTCCCCGAGGGAACCGTCATGCGCATCATAGATGGGCCGAAGGACGTGGACGCCCTCAAATGGTGGAAGCTGCAAAGCCGGACCGACCAGAACGATGTCGGTTGGGCCGCGGCAGATTATCTTGTCTTGACAACGCCCTGAGTTGACGACGAAGGACGAATTGCCAACGGGCCGTTCGTCCTTCGTCATTTTAAGAGGGTGAACGATGGCCGATGTACAAACCCGTATCGCAGAACTGCGCCGGCAACTCAATCTCCACAACTATCGCTACCATGTCCTCGACTCGCCGCTGATCAGCGACGCCGAGTACGACAAGTTGATGGCCGAGCTGCGCCGATTGGAAGCGGAGCGCCCGGAACTCGTCACGCCCGATAGCCCCACGCAGCGCGTGGGCGGGCAGCCTTCAGACAAGTTCGTCAAGGTTCGACACCCGCGCTCCATCCTTAGCCTGGGCAACGCCTTTGAGGCCGACGGCGTGCGCGCGTGGTGGGAACGCATCGGCAAGCTCCTGCCCGAAGACGCTCCGATTGCGTTTGTCGTGGAGCCCAAGATTGACGGGCTGACAGTCGTGCTGCACTATCACGACGGCGTGCTCGTCCAGGGCGCGACGCGCGGCGACGGCGAAGTGGGCGAGGACATTACGCCGAACCTGCGCACCATTCGTGCTATCCCGCTCCATATCCCAGTTCAAGACCTGACAGGTCTCGGAGACCTGTCAGGTCTGCAATCTCTACCCTCCACATTGGTCGTGCGGGGCGAGGCGTATCTGCCGATTGCGGCGTTTGAAAAGTTGAATGAGGAATTGGCCGCCGCGGGCGAAAAGACGTTCGCCAATCCGCGCAACGGGGCAGCGGGCAGCCTGCGCCAGCTCGATCCCAGGATCACCGCCCGCCGCCCGCTTTCGATCTTGTGTTACCAGATTGTCGAATTCAGCCCCCACCCCCTACCCCCCTCCCCCGTCCCTTCGGGACAGGAGAGGGGGATGCCGCCCACACAATGGGAAACGCTAGAGTATCTTGAGGCGATGGGTTTTCCCATCGCGCACGAGGTCAACCGCCGCTTTGATTCGCTCGACCAAGCCATCGCGTATTGCGAGGCGTGGGTTGAAAAGCGCGACAGCCTGCCCTTCGAGGCCGACGGCATGGTCATCAAGATTGACGATCTGGGCGTGCAAGCGGCGCTGGGTGTGGTGGGGCGCGACCCGCGCGGGATGCTGGCGCTCAAATTCCCCGCGCGCGAGGCGACGACCCAACTCAACTCGGTCACCTTCAACATCGGGCGCACCGGCACGATCAACCCGGTGGCGCTGCTTGCGCCGATCGAGATCGGCGGTGTCATCGTCGAGCGGGCCACGCTGCACAACTTTGACGACATTGCGCGCAAGGACATTCGCATCGGCGACACGGTGACGGTCGTCCGGCGCGGCGACGTGATCCCATACGTCGTGGGGCCAGTGACGGATTTGCGCACGGGCAAGGAGCAAGAAATTCGCGCGCCGGACAAGTGCCCATTTTGCGATACACCCGTCACGCGGCAGGAAGGCGTCGTCGCTCTCTGTTGCCCCAACCGCGATTGTCCCGGTCGAGTGGATCGCCAGGTGACACATTTCGTCTACGCCATGGACATGGAGGGGCTGGGCGAGAGAATCGTCAACCAACTGATTGACGAGGGACTGGTGCGCGACGTGGCCGACCTGTACTCGATCACGCATGAGCAGTTGCTCGAGCTGGAAGGCTTTGCGGACAAGAAAGCGACGAATCTGCTGAACACAATTGCCGCGAGCAAGTCTCGGCCGCTCGTGCGCGTGCTGATGGCGCTGGGCGTCCCCGGCGTCGGCTCGACGGTGGCCGAACTGCTCACGCAGCACTTTTCGTCGCTGGACGAGCTGGCCGCCGCCGATGTGGACCGATTGCAGACCATCGAAGGCATCGGCCCGGTGACGGCGCAGAGCATCGTCGAGTGGTTCGGGCACAAGTCGAATTGCGCGCTCGTCGCCAAGCTGGAAAAAGTGGGGGTGCGCATGCGAGAAGCGAAAAAGAAGGCCGCGCCCGCAGCAGGCGGCGCGCTGGCAGGCGGCCCGTTTACGGGCAAGACGTTCGTCGTCACCGGCACACTGCCGACGATGAGCCGCGAGGAAGCGGCGGCGTTCATCAAATCGCGCGGCGGCAAGGTGACAGATAGCGTCAGCAAAAAGACGAGCTACCTCGTCGTGGGCGCTGACCCTGGCGGGACTAAGTACAACAAGGCGCAAGAGCTCGGCGTGGAAATGATTGACGAGGCGGCTTTGCGCAAGCTGGTGGGAAAATAATCGCTTCGCAACGAAGGACGAATTGCCATGATTCGCGCTGAGAAGACCGACCTTTGGGTAGGCTCGATATCCACGTTTACCAAAGATATACCCTATAACCCAGACAGCTACGCAATTGTGCCCTTTCAACCTTCAAGTGACAGCCAACCTGTGAGCACTCTGGCAGTGGTAGCTGATGGGTTCTCGATCAGTGCAAAGCAAGATGGCAAGATGGTGTCGCAACTGACTGTCAACGCGATTGTGGGGACATTCAGCCAAGCGGAATCAGCCAAGGTACCGGAGCTTTGGTGTAAAGGCTTTGAAGTATCATCTAAAAGCATCGCACAGTACAGTGCCAGCAGAACCGAAAGTGATCTACTCCAAGTGACTTGTGTTGCGGTGTTGGTGATGAATCGGCGATTGTATGTGGCTTCGCTTGGCGATTGCCGAGCCTTTTTACTGCACCAGCAGAGAATTCAACAGATATCTGTGGCCGATAGCCTTGTAGATAAGATGATTGAGCGAGGTGCCGTCACCTATGAAGAATTGAGAAACAGCATAATTGACGTTCGCGGGCCAACACGTTGGCTTCCCCACGATTCGCGCCCTGACCTGCGCCTAAGGCTTTATCCGAACGAAACCGACGAACACGCTGAAGCCAATCAGGGCATGCAGCTTTGCGAGGGTGACCAGGTTATTCTCTGTACATCCCACTTGTACGGAGGGTATGTCTCTCCCGAGGATGCTCTTCCGCTTCGCAGCGTACTACTGCGCCACGACCATCCACAAGAAGCCGTGGAAGAACTGGAAGCCGCAGCACGTCAGAGGGGTAGTCTAAGCACTATCACGATTATTGCACTCAAAATCCCCCAACTTTCCTAGAGAGCAAGCCTCGCTTCAAGTACGATCCAGTTTCGACATTCACCATTCGTTCCTCGTCGCCACTCCCGCCTCCTCGAACGTCGCCATCTCATCAAGGATTTTGCATGCGGCCTGGCAGAGCGAAATCGGGGGACGGTGCGCCTTGACAGCTCCGATTGTTCAACGTACAATCATAGCATGGCAACCCAGACACGTGCGAGCACAAAAAAGGGCAAATCCACACGCGGCGGCCACCGCCCTGGCGCAGGACGTCAGCCTGCCTACAGCAAGCGGATGCGCAATGTCCCCATCGCCATCCCGCCGGAATGGGTAGACACATTGACTCGCCTCGGCGAGGGCGACCTGGCCGCAGGGGTGCACATTATTCTTGAACGTGCGCCGGAAATCCAGGTCAAATCCCCGCGTCCCTTTGGGCTGTGCGCCGGCGAATTCACCGTGCCGGATGATTTTGACGCGCCGTTGGACTAGAAGGGAATCGCTCTGATGATTATCCATGTGACGAAAGTCGAGGTTGTAGGACCGTATTCGCTTGACTTGACCTTCGATAACGGCATTCGCAAGCGCGTCAATCTTGCGCGCGAACTGTATGGCGAGGTCTTTCAGCCATTGCGCGACCCGGCCTATTTTGCCCAGGCATATCTCGATCCGGACTCGCGCACTGTGACCTGGCCGAATGGCGCCGACTTGGCCCCGGATTTCTTGTTTCAGATGGAACCGGAGGCGGCGTCAATAGAACCGGCCTACGCCTGATTTGTCGCCACCCCCGCCTCCCCGAACGTCGCCATCTTGTCGAGGATTTTGCACGCGGCCTGGCAAAGTGAAATGCCCAGCGCCGCGCAGGCGCCTTGGCCCAGGCGCGCAAGTCCAGCCACTGCAAAGGCACTGGCATAATGGTCCGCAGCGAGAACGCACAAAGAATGTCGAGTGTCCGGCATTCGTGTTTCGTCACTCGTCCTTCGTCCTTCGTCATTCGCCATTCGCCATTCGTCATTCGACACTCGCCATTCGACACTCGACATTCGTCATTCGAAATTGAGTCTGCGTTTGAAGCGTTGCAGCGTCTTGACCAGCGCCGGGCCGAGAGTGGCGATCAACACGGCGTTGCCCACCGCGCGCGCCGCGTCGTACCACAACGACGTGACCACGTAAAATGCCGCATACCGCTTGAGAATCTCGCCGACACCCAGGCCGGGCTGGTAATACTGATCCGCCCCGCCGACGACGAACGGCCAAAAGTACAAATTCATCACTGCGCCAAACACCATTCCCCATACCAACCCGAACGTCGCCACGACTGCCATTTGAACTTTGATATTTGAGATTTTGAATTTTCCGATCCACCCCGCCGTCATCCCAACCCATGCGGAAGCGATCATCTGGAACGGCAACCACGGCCCCACACCGCCCGTGATGAGAGCCGAAGCCAGGATAGAAAACGTCCCCATGAGGAACCCCATCCGCGCTCCAAAGACATAGCCGACGAGAATGATGAGCACGAATACCAGCGAAAACCCGCCGGGCATGGGGAAAAAGTTAGAGACCAGGCGCAACGCGGCATTGATGGCGCACAACACGCCCAGCAATGCCACACTCTTGGAATTGAGCACCTGCGTCCGGTCGGCCAGCGCGACGATCACGCACAGCCCCACGACGAGCGCCGTCACGAGCGGGGCGTCTTGCGCGTGGGATACGACGCCGGCCTGGCCTGGTGTCATCGGCGACCAGAACGGCCAGAGGAAAGCGACAAGGCCCACCAGGCTCGTCAGCGCCACCGGCAATCCGCGCATCAATCGTCCGAGCATCGCCTCACCGAACCTTGCGTCTCTGCGTCGCCAGCCATGCGCCCAGCCCCAACACGATGACGCCAAAGACCGCATACGAAGCCACGGGCGATGTGGCCTCGGCGTTTTGCGGTGACGCAACGACAGTCGGCGAAGGGGGCTGAGTCAGTGCAGGTGGAAGCGTGGGCTGCGGCGTGGGCGGAACAGTCGGCGATGGCATCACCGTCGCCGGAATGGTGGCAACCGCAGTTACCGAGACTGCCGGAAGTGTGACCGGCGCAGCCGTTGACGAAGCAGTCGGCGTAGCGGGACGCGGCGTGGCCGCAGGAGCACTTGCGCGAGTCGGTGACGCAGACGCATTGGCCGGCGTTGGCACGGCGGCGCAGATTTGGTCGAGCGACATCACCGGAGGCGCAAGGTTGTTCCCCCACGCCCATCCCTCAACCGCGCCATCAGAGACCTGGTACACTCCAGCCCCGATGTTCGAATACTTCCACGCACCGCTCTGCAAGTGAAAGTATTGCCAATAAGCGCACGTGCTGCCCTCGCATTGGCAAAAGCAAGACCTGCCCC
Organism: Anaerolineae bacterium; assembly: GCA_041300525.1. GTDB lineage: Bacteria > Chloroflexota > Anaerolineae > Fen-1058 > Fen-1058 > JBGLNJ01. The sequence continues at coordinate 1,238,476 of JBGLNJ010000001.1, forward strand.
GGTCGCAGCCTTGATTTCCGATCTTGCTCATTGATGTAGAGCCGCATGACGATCGAGTGGGAAGCTTCGCGGCCCGCGCACGTCTCCTTGTACACCGATTCAGTGGATCAGAACACGGTGGATGCGCTGGAGCGCACGCGCAGCGTGGCCGATATCGAGCCTGCCATCAATGCCGGGATTCAGTGGAAGCACCCCGGCGAAACCGAGTGGCGCAACGCCACGCTGGTCGCGCGCCAGGATTACGAGCATCAGCGCCAGGACATTGCGACGCTTTCGGGCGGGGTGTGGCCTCGCGGGGAGCGCAACGCGATCCTGGTCGAGCGGCAATCGTCCACGGCCTTCAGCATCCCCATCGGCAGCGCAGTGGTGGTCAAGGCGGGCCAGGTCGAACGCGAAATGAAAGTGGTCGGCAGCGCACGCGCGCTTGTGGTCTTTCCACCCCAGTTCGGCGGCGACGCGGCGTTTTTCGCCACGCCCGAAACGCTGCGAGACCTCCTCAACATTGATGGGTTCAACGAACTGAAAATCCGGATGCCGGCGTTCGACAAGGACCAGGCGCAATCGGTGGGCGACCAGATCAAAAAGCAGCTCGAACGAGGCGGCATCTCGGTTAGCACGCCTCAAATCCAGGACCCCAAACGGCACTTTTTCCAAGACAACCTGGATCCCATCCTCTTGATCATGGGCGTGATCGGCGCGCTTTCACTGGCCATCTCGGCGTTCCTGATCGTCAACACCATCAACTCGGTGCTGGCCCAACAGGTGTCGCAGATCGGCGTGATGAAGGCCGTTGGTGCGACGACCGACGTCGTCGTGCGCGTGTATTTTGTGATGGTCTTGATCTATGGGCTGTGCGCGGTCGCGCTGGCCGTGCCGCTGGCCGCGATTTCTGGCAACTTGCTGGCTCAGTCAATGCTCACCTTGCTCAACATTGAACTGAAGGGCATGCAATTCGTGCCGCAGGTCGTCCTCATCCAGGTCGCGGTCGGACTGATCGTTCCCGAGCTTGCGGCGGTGTGGCCGGTGCTGGCGGGCGCTCGCATCAGCGTGCGGCAAGCCATGGCCTCTTATGGCCTGGGCGCGGACTTTGGGCGCAGTTGGATGGATAAACTCATCTCCGGCATTCGCGGCCTGCCGCGCCCGCTCGCGCTCAGCCTGCGCAACACGTTCCGGCGCAAAGGGCGTGTGGTGCTCACCGAAATCACCCTCATCGCCGCCGGCGCAATGTTCATGATGGTGATGAGCATCGGCAACACGTTCATCTACACGATTGAAAAGGTCTTTGAAGCCTACAATTTCGATGTGTGGATCGCATTCAACAACTCGGAACGGTTCGAGCGCGTCGAGGCGATTGCGGCCAGCGTGCCCGGCGTCACCGGCAGCCAGGTGATGCTGACGCCCAACGGCACTTTGGAATTCGGCAACGGGAAAAAGCGCCAGGTGCTCTTTTGGGGAATGATGCCGGATTCAACCCTGTTCAAGCCGACGATCACCGCCGGGCGATGGCTGCGCCCCGGCGACCAGAACATGCTGGTGTTGAATCAGCGCGTCGCTCAGGACGAGGGGCTGCAAATCGGCGACCTCGTCACCGTGGACCTGGGCGAGCGCAAAAAAGCGACTTGGGAAATCGTCGGTTTGCTGGTGGACATTAATAACCAGGGCAACTCGGCGTACGTCCCGCGCGATTCGTTCTCCAAGCAAATGCGCCAATTCAATCGGGGCGGTTCGGTCTGGATCAAAACCGAGCAGCACGATGGGGCGTCTCAGGCCGCCATCGAAAAGCAACTGCGCGCCGCGTTCGAGGCGAACGACATGGAGGTGGTCTTTACGCTCACGGCGGCCCGGAACATTGAGATGAACCGGACGCAGTTCAGCCTGATCACCAACCTGCTGCTGACCATGTCGGTGCTGGCGGGGCTGGTCGGCAGCCTCGGCTTGATGGGCACCATGTCCATCAACGTGCTGGAGCGCAGCAAAGAAATCGGCGTGATGCGCGCGATTGGCGCGACCTCCGGCAGGTTAGTCGGCATCTTTATCTTTGAAGGCATCCTCCTGGGGCTGGCGAGCGCCCTCCTCGCTATCCCGCTCAGCTATCCCGGCGCGCGGCTGGTGAGCGACGCGTTGGGCAACATGCTGTTCAAGATGCCGATGTTCTTTCGCTATTCGGCGGAGAGCATTTTCCTCTGGATCATGGTCATGCTCCTGCTGGCAACGCTCGCCAGCCTGTGGCCGGCCCTGCGCGCCGCGCGGATGAGCGTCAGAGAAACGCTGGCCTACGAATAAGGTCATTCCAGAATTTAAATCATCCCAAAATCCGTAGAGCGGGCATCCCGATGCCCGCTGCCGCATGGGGATGCGTCAGCTACGGGGATGCGTTCGCTACGGGGATCAGGTTGGGACAATTATGTTTCTGGAAACAACCAAGCCGAGCCACTGAGCGCCCAAGCGCACGGGTGTGTATAAGTAATATCTCTTTGGCAGCCCAGGAGCAATCCAATGAAGCCATTGAATTCGACGGAGGCAGGCAGACCCCTCATCGAGTTGCGCGGGGTCGTCAAGACGTTCGAGACCGCCGCCGGGGCTTTTACGGCGCTCAAAGGCATTGACCTGCAAGTGGAGCCGGGCGAGTTCCTGACCGTCGTCGGCAAGTCGGGCAGCGGCAAGTCTACGTTGCTCAACATGATCACCGGCATTGACCGGCCCACCGCTGGCGAGGTGATCGTGGGCAGCGCTGCCGTCCACACATTGAGCGAAGGGCAAATAGCGGTGTGGCGCGGGCGCAACGTCGGCATCGTATTCCAGTTCTTTCAGCTCTTGCCCACGCTGACGCTGGTCGAAAACGTGATGCTGCCAATGGACTTTTGCAACACGTTCCCGCCGCGCGAGCGCCAAAAGCGCGCGATGCAGCTTTTGGACTTGGTGGAGATGTCGCCGCACGCGCACAAGCTGCCTTCGGCGGTATCGGGCGGCGAGCAGCAGCGCGCGGCGATTGCTCGTGCGCTGTCCAACGATCCCCCCCTCCTCGTCGCTGACGAGCCGACGGGCAACCTGGACACCCAGACGGCGGAATCGGTCTTTTGCCTCTTTGAGCAGTTGGCAAAGCAGGGCAAGACGCTGGTGATTGTGACGCATGATGAAGACTTGACCCGGCGGGTCACGCGCACAGCCATCGTCTCAGACGGCAAGATCGTCAATGGACATCCGGGTGAATGACGAGTGTCGAATGTCGAGTGTCGAATGACCGCTTCGCGTGACGAATGACGAAGGATAAAGGGCGAGGAGCGAAAGAATTCGACATTCGACATTTGTCGAATGGGGTAGATTCTTGAGCGGTGTTTGGGAAATCGCATGAGTATCATTTACCGCAAAGTTGCGCGAGATCTGCTTCTCAATAAGACACGCACGTTGTTGGTGGTGTTGAGCACCGCCGTCGGCATCCTGGCGTTGGGACTGGTCATCAGCCTGTCCGATTTGATGGGAGAGCGGCTGGCGAGCGTTTGGGAAGCGTCACGCCCGGCGCACGTTGCAATCGGCCTCGCCGGACGCGTGGACGATGACACGTCGCAGATGTTGTTGACCACGCCCGGCGTCGCCGAGGTCGAGCCGGTGTTCCGCCTCTTTGTCCGGTGGAAGCGCGCTGGAGACGCCGAGTGGCGCAACGGGACGCTCACCGCGCGGCGCGATTACGCGCGCTTGCAAACGGACCTGGCGACATTAAAAGCGGGGACGTGGCCGCGTGATAATGCCATTACGGTCGAATACCAGACGATGCAGGCGCTGGACTTGCCGGTGGGCAGCCGCATCCAGATCAAAACCGACCGATACGAGCGCGAGATGCCCATCGTCGGCGCGGCGCACGATCTAGGGGCCGGCCCGCCACAATTTGGAAGCTATCCCCGGTTCTTTGTAACGCTGCGCACGGCGCACGCCCTGGACGATGCTGAAGGTTACAATCGCTTGAACGTTCGCCTGGCCCAGTTTAACCGGGCCGAGGCTGAAGCGGTCGCCAAGCGGCTGGAAGCGCGCCTGAAAAAGATGGACGTTACCGCTTACCCTCAGGTCCAAGACCCCAAGCGGCATCCTATGCAGGAGACTCTGGACACGGTATTGCTCATCATGGGCGTGATTGGTGTCCTGTCGCTCGCGCTCTCGGCGTTCCTCGTCGTCAACACCGTCAGCGCGGTGCTGGCGCAACAGGTTTCGCAGATCGGCATGATGAAGGCGGTGGGCGCAACGGCAGGCCGCGTGATGCGTGTGTACCTGGGCATGGTGTTGATTTACGGCGCAGTCGCCGTCGTCGTGGCTGTGCCGCTGGCGGCGCTGGCGGCTCACGTGCTGGCCGACAAACTGTTGGGCTACTTGAGCCTTGCGCTGCCCTCATTCCGAATCGTGCCACGCGCCATGCTCGCGCAACTCGTCGTGGGATTGCTGGCGCCGGTGCTGGCTGCGCTGTGGCCGGTGCTTTCGAGTGTGCGCATCACGGTGCGAGAGGCGATTGCGTCTTATGGGCTGGGCGCCGACTTTGGCCGCGGATGGCTGGATAGATTCGTCACCGGCGTTCGAGGGCTGCCGCGTCCCTTAGCCTTGAGCCTGCGCAATACCTTTCGGCGCAAAGGCCGCGTGGTGCTCACGCAGCTCACGCTGATCACGGCCGGCGTTCTATTCATGACCGTGATGAGCTCGGATAACACGCTCAACCACACCATGCGCCAACTGTTCGCCACATCGGGCTATGACGTCGAAGTGGATTTTAACGGGCCACAGTATTTTGACCGGGCCGAAGCGATTGCCCGCACGGTTCCGGGCGTGGTGAGCAGCGAATTGTGGGAAGCCTACGGGTGCGTGATCCATATCAGCGGCGAACGGAAGCGCGAGGCGCTGGCGCTGGGCGTGCCGCCCGATTCCATCATGATGCGCCCCACCATCATCGCCGGGCGCTGGCTGCGCCCCGGCGACGAGAACGTCATCGTCATCAACCAGAAAATCGCGCAAGATGATGGGCTCAAGGTCGGCGACCGGGTCAACCTGAATTTCTACGACAAGGGCGACTCGACTTGGCAAATCGTCGGCGTGCAATTGGGGATGGGCTATAGCAATTACACGATGTACATCCCGCGCGATGTGCTGGGCCGCACGATACGCCTGCCCGACCGAGGTCACTGGATCTTTGTCAAGACCGACCAGCACGATCCAGCCTACCAGGTGATGATGGAAAAGCGGCTGGTCGCCGCGTTCGAGACCAACTCGATGAGCGTCGTGTGGTCCGATAACGCCAGCGCGCAGTTTCAGCGCATGATGAATCAGTTCAACATTCTTACGTATTTGTTGCTGGTGATGGCGGTCCTGGCGGGGCTGGTGGGCAGCCTGGGGCTGATGGGGACGATGTCCATTAACGTGTTGGAGCGCAGCAAAGAGATCGGCGTGATGCGCGCGATTGGCGCATTGTCGCCCGCCGTCATTGGCATCTTTGTCGTCGAAGGCGTCATCTTGGGCTTGCTCAGCGCGGCAGCCGCCATCCCGATCAGCTACCCGGTATCGCGGCTGTTCACCGATGCGTTGGGGAAGCAGCTTTTCAAGTTCCCGCTCGACTTTCGCTACTCGCTCGGCGGGCTGGCGCTGTGGATCGTCATCGTCGTGGCGCTTTCGGCGCTGGCGAGCCTGTGGCCGGCGACGCGGGCCGCGCGAATGAGCGTGCGCGAGACGCTCGCCTATGAGTGAGGTCGAATCTCGGAGGATATCTTGTTTTACATAACAGGGAGGCATTTCGGTGAGTAAGCAGATCTTTGCCATCATTCTCCTGGCGCTCTTTGTGGCGGCCGGCTGTTCGGGACAATCCACCAGCACGCCTGCCGCGACCAGCATCGCGTCCACGCCTATTGCGCCGGGCGCGAATGGGAAACTCGTTCCGCGCCAGTTTGTCGAGCTGAGCGTGAAATCGCCCGGCGTGGTCGCCGAGGTATCGGCGTCCGAGGGCGATCAGGTCAAACCCGGTCAGGCGCTGGCTCGCCTGGACAACACACTGCTCAAGTTGGCTGTGCAAGATGCACAACTCAAGCTCAAGCAAGCCGAGCTTGACCTGGAAAAAGCAACCAAGCCTGCCGACCCGGCTGACTTGAACGCGGCCGATAAAGCCATTGAGGCGGCGCAGGCAGCATTGAACAATGCGCAAGGCATGCAGCCAACCACCCTGAATACCGCGCAGATCGCGCTGCGAAACGCGCAATTGGTTTTTGACCAGGCCGAGCGCGATTACGCTCACCAGCTCGACCGGCAAAAGTGGGGCCTGGACGTGGATAAAGACTTGGCGCTCCAGACCAGCAAGGTGCGCTATGAAAACGCCCGCGCCGATTTAGAGATCGCCCGGCGTGATGCCGCAAGCGCCAATGTCCGCGCGTCCGAGTCCGTCCTTGCCGGGCAAAAGACGCTGACCGCCGCGCAGGCGGACTATGCCGCGCTCAAAAGGCAACCAGAACCGGAGCAAGTGAAAGCGGCGCAGTTGGCGGTCGAGACCGCCAAATTGGCGCTGGCGCAAGCCGAAGCGGATTTGCAAGATGCCACGTTGATTGCGCCCGTCGGCGGCGTGGTGGCGGAAGTGAATCTCAAGGTCGGGCAGCCAGCCAGTCCTGGCGCGCCGGCGATCACATTGGCCGATACCAGCGCATGGTACGTCGAAACGGACAGCCTCACCGAACTGAGTGTGGTGGATGTGAAAGAAGGCAGCCGAGTCGCCGTCAAATTCGACGCCGCGCCCGGCCTCAGTCTGCCCGGTCACGTCGAACGTATTGCGCTGCGCGGCCAAGACCAGCGGGGCGACGTGCTCTATGCAGTGCGCGTGGCGTTGGACAATCTGGACCCACGCTTGCGGTGGGGAATGACGGCGTTCGTGCAGTTTGAAAAGTGAAACGTACTGCGCGCTTCGCGTGCGTACTGCGTAAGAACGGAATACCCAATACGTGATCGGGAGTTGCCTTGATGAAAAAGAGCCTTATCTTTCTGCTTATCTTTGCGGCGCTTTTCGTCGTCGGTTGTTCAGGGCAAACGGCAAATTCTGCGGCCACGCCGAACCCTACGCCGACCGCCATCGCGCCGGGAGTCAAGGGCAAAGTAACGCCGCGCCAGTTCGTCGAGCTAGGCATGAACTCGTCGGGCATCGTCGCCGAGGTGCTGGTGACAGAAGGCCAGCAGGTAAAAGCCGGTCAAGCCCTGGTTCGGTTGGACGACGCGCGCCTCAAGTTGGCCGTGGAAGCAGCGCGCCTCCGGCTCGATCAGGCCGAGCTTGACCTGGAAAAGGCGCGCAAGCCCGCCGACCCGGCTGATTTGGCCGCCGCCGAAAAAGCCATCCAGGCCGCGCAAGCGACTCTGGACAACACCGGCGGCTCACGCTCGACCGAGATCGCTCAGGCGCAAAGCAAGCTGCGCAGCGCAGAACTCACGCTCGAAAAGGCCCAGCGTGATCATAACAAGCTGCTGGATTACAAAAGCTGGGGCTATAACGTGGACAACGACTTGCGAGCCAGCCAGGCCAACCTGGACAACTTGCGCGCCGAACTAGAGATCGCCCGGCACGAGGCGGCCCGCGCGGGAGGTCGCGCGGTGCAGTCCAATGTCGAGGCGCAGCAAGCCTTGACATCCGCGCAGGCAAAATACACTGCGCTCAAAAAGCAGCCCGAACCGGAAGCTGTCAAGACCGCGCAAGTAGTTGTCGAAGCGGCGCAGGTGGCGTTGGCGCGCGCCCAAGCCAACCTCAAGAACGCCACGTTGACTGCGCCCTTCGCCAGCGCAGTGGCCGAAATCAAAATCAAAGCCGGGCAACAAGCCGCGCCGGGCGCGCCGCTGATCACATTGGCCGACGTCAGCGCCTGGTATGTCGAAACGGAGAACCTGTCCGAGTTGACCGTGGTACAAGTCAAAGAGAGCGACCCGGCCACGGTCAAGTTTGACGCGATCCCCGGCCTGGTTTTGCCGGGCCGCGTCGAGCGGATCGCCGTGCGCGCGCAGGACAAGCGCGGCGAAGTGACCTACACCGTGCGCGTGCGGCTGGACAATACCGATCCGCGCCTGCGCTGGGGGATGACGGCTTTGGTGGTGTTTGAAAAGTAGATTCCTTCCATCATGCGAACCGGTAAAGATTCGCGTGACATTTGCCTTCGCAAGGTTCAAATCCCCCACTTGATTCGCAGATGAGAATTTGGCAGACGGGGCAATCCGGCGTATAATCGTTTCATGCAAACCGCGCAAACGCTCCCCTCCGTCGAACCGAGCACACCCGCCCAACCGGCACGTCGCCGATTGGGCGTTATTGTTCTCACGGCGGCGTTGATCGTGATCAGCGCCTGGCTGGTCGTCATGCCGGGCGGAGTTTTGGGGCACGCCGACCTCATCGGTTATGCGGTGTGCCATCGCATCCCGGCGCGGTCGTTCTTTCTTGGCGGGCAGCAGTTGCCGTTGTGCGCGCGCTGCAGTGGCACGTACCTGGGCGCGCTCACGGGTTTTGGCATGATGTTTCTCCTGGGCCGCCGCCGCGCGGCCAATCTTCCTCCGGTCAGCGTGCTCATCGTACTCGTCCTGTTTGTCGCGGCGATGGGCTTTGACGGCGTGAACTCGTACCTGACGCTCCTTCCCGTCCTGCCCCATCTTTACGAGCCGCACAACTGGCTGCGCCTGACGACCGGCACGCTGGAAGGCATCGCGCTGGCGGTCGTGGTGCTGCCGGTGTTCAATCAAACGATGTGGGCCGACGCGACCGGCGAACGGTCGTTGAGGAATCTGCGCGAGTTGGCGTTGGTCGTGCTGGCCGGCGCCGTCGTCATCGGTGTCGTGCTGACCGAGCCGCCCCTGCTGCTCTATCCATTGGCGATCCTTTCCGCCGGCAGCGTGGTGTGGATGCTCACGCTCATCAACTCGCTGCTGGCGACGATTGCCTCGCGGCGAGAGAACCGCGCCGTCACCTGGCGGGACGCCGCGCCCATGCTGCTCGTCGGGCTGGCGGCGACCTTGGTTGAACTTTCTGCGATTGATTTTGCGCGCGCCTATGCCACAGCCGCGCTGGGCTTGCCGTATTGACGGCTATTTGCGATTAACAGTTTGCGCCAAGCTTGTGCTATAATCTACCCAGATTGCCGCTTGTTCTCGAAGAGTGTGCCCCCACACGTCAATCATTGGGTCTGGATAAACCAGACATATCATCAGACCAACCCGCGCGTTGGACTGAGACTAGCATATAAAGGAGTGACAAGATGACATTCCAAAATGGACTCAAAGCCGGTGGCATCGGCGCGATCATTGCCGTGATCTTGAACCTGCTAGGGATCATCCCCGTTGTCGGTTGCTGCACGTTCATTCTGACGCTCCTGCTCTGGGTCGGCGTGGGCGTGCTGGCCGGCTACATGGTGAGCCGGGCCGTTTCGACGCTGGCTAGCCCGGTTTTCAGCAGCGGACAGGCGGTGCTGATCGTCATCGGCGCGGTGCTGTTCTACATTTCGGACATTATTCTGGCGGCGGGCCGTTTTTGGAAACCCTGGAAGTATCATCGCATCAGCCTGGCGTTTTATTACAGCGGGCAACTGTCCATCGCGTTGGCTGCCAGTTATTTTGCGTAAGGGACCTGGCAAAATAGAGTATCCGGTTCTGCTTGACGCGGATTGTCAAATTCGCGTCTATGCCGCCGGATTTGAGGCTCATTGGGAATCGCCGTTGTGTCTGCCCAAATGTAGGACAAATTGGCAATTTGTCCTACACGCTGCCGCCAAATATGGGGGCGTATCACGGCAAATCCCAGACATCCAAAATTGTGACCACTGGCAAGAGTGCTATCAACACCGTCAACAGGTTCGTGCAAATCTCCTGGAGGAAATTGGGGTAGCTTTCATTTCCCATCAGTCTGTGAGCGCGTCAGACACGTTGCCGCCGAGGACGAAGCGCAAACGCAGCCAGGAACGCCAGCGCTATACCCCCAATCAAAAGGCCCGACCGAGCATTGATGATTTCAGCGCCTTCCTCTTCAGAGGGTTGCGGATTGCGGATTTCAGTCGGTGAAGCGGTGAGGGTTGGTGTTAGAGTAAGGGATGGCATCGCGCTGGGAGTTAGAGTTGGCGTGCAAGTTGGAGCGAGCGTCGGCGTAGCCGACGCAGTAGCGGTTGGCGTCGCGCTTGCTGTAGCAGTTGGCGTTGCGGTCGCAACAGCCACTGTTGGACTGACTGACCGAGTAACCGAGTAACTGGTTACCTGAGTAACAGGTTGACTGATTGACCGAGTAACTGATGGAGCAGCCGGTGGGGTCGCCGTCAGACTGACCGACTGCGACGACGCGGCTCCCCCACTGCCCTGCTCCACCACCAAAATCGGCCACCCGCCGATGAGGCATGCGCCGTCCGCCGCGTGCGTGCACGTCGCGCCGGGCAAATCGAGCGTGTACGTTCCACCGGACGCGCCTCGCGTCCACGCCGCGCTGGTGCGGCTATCCACCACGAGCGCCGAGCCGGCGCGCGCGCCCAGCGACACCCGCTGCGGCGAGGGCACACGCGACCAGAGCACCGTCGTCGTCTGCGTGCCGCGATTCACCGTTACCTGCGCCACCTCGTCGCGCCGATCCAGTGCGGCGGAACGGAATCCCGAAAGGTACGTCGCCGCAGTTTGGAACGCCGCGAACGCCGGGCGCGGCGAGCCGTCCAGCCGCACCAACCCGAACGGTTCAGGGTTGGCCGCGCGATCCCCCGCGGTATCGGCCATCTTGTACACGGCGATGCGCTCCGCGCCGGCTGCCAGCCCCATCGCGAACGCCTGGACGACGAACGCGCCCTGCTCGTCGAGCGTGATCTTGAACTGCGAATTGGGCGCGAGCCACGCCGGGTCGAGCGAGGGCGCGGCGTTCGTCTCCACCAGCCACACCGGCTTGTCGAATCCGTACGCGCGCATCATCGTGTGATGCCAGACCGTCAGGTCGTACACCGTGTCGGGCCGAAAGTATTGGTGCGACGTGACCACGTCAAAGTAATAGTTATTCGCGGCGGCGTTGGGATCGTTTTTCAGCGCGTCGAGGAAACGCTGAAAGAACGGCGTGCGGTTGTACTGCGCATCCCACCAGAAGGTGAACCCAGCCAGGTGAATCACCGCGTGTGGGTTGGCGGCTTTGCTCACCGTGTAGGCGATGCGCTGGAATTGCAAGAACTCGTCCGCCGAGCCGCCCCAGGTCTGCCCCGGATACTTGTCGTCCCAAATGTCCGGCTCGTTCCAGATGATCCAGTGATTCACGCGCCCGGCATATTTCGCAGCCAGCCGGCGCATGAAGGTGGCCCACAAGTTTTGGGGATTATCGGACGGCAACTCCATACCAGCCGGGATACCCGCCTTGTTGCCATCCTTGAGCGCCCAGGGCGGCGTGTTGACGATCAACCCCACCACTTCGCGCCCGGCGGCGACCTCGGAATTGACGACAGCCTCCAGTGCCGCGTCGTTCCACTGGCCCGAATCGTTGGACTGGATGACATTCCACGGAAAGCGGATGCGCGTCCAGCCTGCGCCCAGCCTCGACGCGGCAGCGGGATTATCGAACGCGTCCACCACACCAAAGCGCCGCTCGCCTCCGCGCTGGGCTTGGGACGGGACAGCACGGAGTGAGGATGCCAATGACAACAGAACGGCAAGGGTTATGAAATGGGAAAAGATGCGGGGCATGGTTACAAGAGATGGACCGGGGCTTGCCAGATCGAGAATTCCTTTGAGGATATTGACTTGCCCGTAAGACCTTGCACTAGGTTGTCTGCCTTTGCTCTAGGATTTTTTCTCTCAGCCAAGCGTTTACGAGCGCCTCGGATGGAACGGGCGTTTAGATTTACTTTCTGCCATATTGCCTGCGCTCCTTGCTTGCCATATCCCTGGTGCTCAACACCAGTGCCTGGCCGGGCTGTTTGTAGATAACTAGAGTTTAGAGTTCACGCTCGTAGTAACGGCTTTAGCCGTGTTTTTGGCGGCTGAAGCCGCTACTACCAACATGTGAGCTCTAAACTCCAATAGATAAACAAGACCGTCGGAATTGCAGAATACTTGGTCAGACGACGCAAGCATTGTAACTCTGTCGGGAAAGAGTGTCAAGATTGTCTCACCGCTCAGACCCGCAGGGTTTCCAGAAGCCTTTGAGTCTGTTGTCGCGCCACGACAAGTGTGGTATCCTTCTTGCAAGCCATCTCCACATCGGGATAGAGCGAACAAGAAGGACAAAATGACACCAGTCTATAAACCGACTCCTGAAGTCGTTACCCCCGGCACACCGCGCACGACGGCGCAGGTCCGCCTTAAAGAGCCTAACGGCGGTCAAAAGATTCTGCAAGCCCCTCTCGGCGCAACGCTCGAATCGTACATCCGCGCGGCCGGCCTCCAGACGACCGTGCCCATCGTCGCCGCGCTGGTCAACGGCAAGCTGGCCGAGCTGACCCTGCCGGTGACCTCGGATATTGACGTCTGCCCGATGACGATGAGCACCACCGACGGCAGCCGCATCTATCGCCGCTCGCTGTCATTTCTGCTGATCGTGGCCGCGCGCGAATTGTTTCCCGACGCCAAAATCGTCGTAGATCACTCGATGCCGTTCGGGGGGTTCTACTGTGAGATAGAAGGTCGCCCGCCCCTCAACGCCGACGAAATCACTCGCCTCGAAAAGCGAATGCGCGAAATCGCCGCCGCCGATGCGCCGATCATCAAGCAGCGCATGTCGCTGGAGACCGCGCGCGGAATTTTCACGAGCCAGGGCTATGACGACAAACTGCGATTATTAAACTACCGCGCGAAGGACTATCTCACCGTCTACACGCTGCGCGATACGACGGATTACTTTTACGGCTATATGGTTCCTTCCACCGGCTACCTGCGCTACTTTCGCGTGCGCGAGCGCCAGCCGGGCTTTGTGCTGCACTTTCCGCGCCGCAGCCGCCCCGGCGACTTGATGGGCTTTTCCGAATCGCCCAAGCTCGTGGCCGTGTTTCGCGAACACGCGGAATGGGCGCGCATCATCGAGGCGCAGGACGTGGCCGCGCTCAACCGCGCCGTCGAGACCGACCGCATCCGCGAAGTGATGCTGGTCAACGAGGCGCTGCACGAGCACCGCATCGCCGACATCGCCGAGATGATTCGGCAGCGGCGCGGGCAGGCGCGCATCGTGCTGATCGCCGGGCCGTCGTCGTCCGGCAAGACGACGTTCGCCAAGCGGCTCTCCATCCAACTGCTGGCGCAAGGGCTGCGCCCCGTGGCGATCGGGCTGGACAATTATTTTGTGGATCGAGAGCGCACGCCCAAAGATGAGCGCGGCGAGTATGACTTTGAGACGTTGGGCGCGCTCGACCTGGAGCTTTTCAACGACAATTTGCTCAAGCTGATGGACGGGCAACCAGTCCGGATGCCGGTCTATAATTACAAGACCGGCCAGCGCGAAGCCGGCGGGCAGCTTGCCATCACGCCCGATCACATCATCTTGATCGAGGGCATCCACGGGCTGAACCCGGCGCTGGTGCCGCACATCCCGGCGGAGCGATTGTTCCGCATCTATGTCTCGGCGCTGACGCAGCTCAACATTGACCGGCACAACCGCGTGCCCACCACCGACACGCGCCTGGTGCGCCGCATCGTGCGCGACAGCGCCACACGCGGCTACACGGCGCGGACGACCATCGGCCGGTGGGAAGCGGTGCGCGCGGGCGAGAGCCGCAACATTTTCCCCTACCAGGAAAACGCCGATGCAATGTTCAACTCGGCGCTGGTGTACGAGCACGCAGTGCTCAAGCCGCTGGTCGAGCCGCTCCTGCGCCAAATCCGGCCCGGCAGCCCGGAATACATGGAGGCCGACCGGCTGCTGGCTTTCCTGGAGTGGTTCCTGCCCTGCTCGTCGGAGCACGTGCCCGATAATTCGCTCTTGCGCGAATTCATCGGCGGCTCCACGCTGCGCGATTTTACGGTGTGAACGTATTGCGTGTTCCGTTACGCACGCGAAGCGCGCAACACGTAACACGAGACAACAGTCATGAGACGATACCTGTTCTCGCTCATCATTCTTGCGCTGGCTTGCCTCGCGTTGGGAGGAATTTTTCGCGCGCCATTGCGCTGGTTGGCGTTCGAGGTCACCGGCGAGGAGCAACCACTCGGCCAGGCGCGCGGCTTGCTCCAGTACGCCACTAACTGGACACGCCCTCAGCCGGACACGCGACCGGATGCGCATATTGCCCATTCCGGCGTCAGTGCTTTTGGCGTCAACACTTTCCTTGAGCAAGAAGTCGAGCCGGCCAAGCGCGAGCGGCAAATGCAAATGATCGCCGAGGCGGGCTTTCGCTGGATTCGCCAAGAGTTCGCTTGGGCCGACATTGAGATCACAGCCAAAGGCGATTTTGTGGATCGCCGCAACGACCCAAAGGGCATGGACGCCTGGGCCAAATACGACAACATCGTTGACTTGGCGAGCAAGTACGATGTGCAAGTTATGGCGCGGCTCACGAGCCCCCCAGCCTGGACGCGCGCCGTGACGGAAACGCACGGCGCGTTCGCCCCGCCGGATAACGTCGCCGACTATGCGGATTTTGTCGAGGCGGCGCTGCGCCGCTACAAGGGCCGGCTGCGCTATCTGCAAATCTGGAACGAGCCGAACCTCTCGCCCGAATGGGGCAGTTGCCCTACCTGCGGCGTTGACCCGGAAGCCTACACGCGCTTGCTGTGTGCCGCCTACGCGCGCGCCAAATCGGTTGACCCGGACGCGGTGATCGTTTCCGGCGCGTTGGGCCAGACGCTCGATCTCAGCCGCTTTCCGCCGGGCGGCACGAACGAGTTTATCTTTTTGCAGCGAATGTACGACGCGGGCGCAGGCCGCTGCTTTGACATCCTGAGCGTGAACGATTATGGGCTAGGCTCCGGCCCCACCGACCGGCGGCTGCGCTTCAACATCACCAACTTTTCGCGGCCCATGTATCTGCGCGACGTGATGGTCAAGAACGGCGACGAGCGCAAGCCGATCTGGATCGCCGAAGTCGGCTGGAACGCCATCCCGAACGACCCCACGATCATCCAGTGGGGCGTGTTCGGGCAGGTGACGCAACAGCAGCAGGGCGAATATCTCGTGCGCGCGTACCAGCGCATCCGCGCCGAGTGGCCGTGGATGGGCGTGGCGTTCACGTGGTTCTTCAAGCCCGCCGACGAGCACGAACGCAACCAGGCGAAATACTATTTTCGAATCGTGGATCCCGATTTTACGCCGCTGCCGGCATACAACGCGATCAAGGCGTATGCCACACACTGATGCGTGAAAATGGTGACGATATGGGCGATACATTTCAAACTATGATTTGGACACTGGCGTACCGATGCCCGTTGCGTGACAGTCAAGAATTGATGGAGCCGCAAGTTGTCCACGAGCGATTGTTGGTACCGTGGTTGTATGCCCAGGCCGTTCAAAAGAGCGAGCTTCTTGATGAGGATATTTGCGTTATTAATTACACTTGGGAGAAACGCGGTGGGCAGAGTGTATGGATGCCTGGTCAAGGGTTTCGAGCCAGTGAGGCGCTTGTTCCATTTGGAGGACGCGAGCGGCTTCACGAACTATGTTTCAAATGTCCTGCCAATGCGCTTTCGAGCTTGTCATTTCCGGTCGTGGGATGTTTTGGACGTTTGTCTTTCGATATAGAGACTCTTCACAGGTTGGACTCTTGCTTGGGCAGTATCCTTGATACTCAGGGAGCAAGAAAAGAATTTGAGCAACTCTTTATTGCGGTTCGGCGTGGCGCATTTTTTGGAATGTGGATGTACTCGCCATTGAGCGCAGCGCAGGCAAGGGTTCTTTTGGCGCTTTTAGAGGGTTTGCCCGAGATTAAAGGGCTTGATGTTGATAGCGTTCAACAGTTTATGGCTGCTTTACGTGCCAGTATTGGGTATAACATTCCAATCCATATACATCGTATTCCCATGGGGCATGTAGACTGTGGTTATTGGTCTGTTATGCCCCATTGCCCTCGTTGCAAGGCGCCTACGTATTTGAGTAACGAGCAAGAGCCTCCCCCGGGCAAATCTGTAAATTGTTGGGTATGTGGATTTGGTTACGTTCCTGAAAGCGAGTGGTTCAGGGGCGAGCAAATACCTTTCATCTTCCGATGGTACCATTCAGACAAATTCCCCCGTGTGGCTGATCTGGTGTCTGAAATTCCCGAATCTTGGATACGCCCGCATGACTTTGAGTGGCACAAACGTTGAACCAGAATTGTTTGCTCTTATTCGCCGTTATCGTACTGGCGGCAAACTTGGCTTTTACCATCTCAAGCGCAATCGTTCCAGAACGATGAGATCCCATTGGCGCATATGGCAGAGCGCGACCTAGCACGCAATACGAAACACGAACCCCATGAAAAGAACATCACAAGAGAACTGGGCCATCGAACTCAAGAGTCCGCGCGAAATCGCCGCGCTGCGCGACGCGGGGCGAATCGTGGCGCAAGTTTTTGCCCGGCTGGCTGAAGCGGTCCGCCCCGGCGTCACCTTGCGCGAGTTGGATCGGCTTGCGACGGATCATCTCAAGAGCCAGGGCGCGCAGCCGCTCTACAAAGGCTATCGCGGCAACCCGCCCACTCATCCACCTTTCCCCGGCGTCATCTGCACTTCGGTGAACCATGAAATCTGCCACGGCCTGCCCGACAAGCGCGCGCTGCGCCAGGGCGATATCGTCGCCGTGGACATTGGATTAAAGTACAAGAACTATTGCGGCGACGCTTGCGTGACGTATGCCATTGGACAAGTCGCGCCCGAAGCGCAGCGGTTGATGAAGGTGACGCAAGAATGTCTGTACTTGGGCATTGACGCCGCGCAAGCAGGACGGCGGTTGAACGACATCGGCGCAGCGATTCAAGCTCACGCAGAATCACACGGCTATAGCGTGGTGCGCGAGTGGGGCGGGCACGGCATCGGGCGGGAGCTGCACGAGCCGCCCTCGGTGTCGCACGTCGGCCCGGCGGGACATGGCCCGATCCTTCGCCCCGGCATGGTCTTTACTATCGAGCCGATGATCAATGCCGGACTGCCGCAATGGGAAATGCTCAAAGACGGCTGGACGGTTGTCACGGTAGACGGATCGCTCTCCGCCCAGTTCGAGCACACGATTGTCATCACCGATCACGGGCCGGAGATCTTGTCACAGTTGTAGACCGCTGACGGCAGGCCGTTGCCATGAAACAGTCACTCTGGATCCTTCTCGCTATCTTGATCTTCGCCGCCATGCTGCGATTCTTTCAGCTCGACGCGCAATCGTTCTGGTACGACGAAGGCAACTCGGCGCGCGCGGCCGAGCGCAGTCTGCCGCTCATCACCGCCGCCGCCGTCGGCGATATTCACCCGCCGTTGTACTATTACGCGCTCCACTTTTGGCGCGGCGTTTTTGGCGAAAGCGAGTTTGCGTTGCGCAGCCTGTCCGCCGCGCTTGGCGTCATCCTTGTCTGGCTGATCTACCTGCTGGGCCGCCGACTGTTTGACGAATCCACCGCGCTCGCGGCGGCGTTCGTCGCCGCGCTCAATCCGTTCCAGGTCTATTACTCGCAAGAAGCGCGGATGTACATGCTGCTGGCCGTCTGGGCCGCCGCCTCGACATACCTGCTCTTGCGATGTGTAGAGCAAGATGCCATCTTGCTCTACATTGGCTATGTGCTGACGGCTGCCGCCGGGATGTACACGCACTATGCCTTCCCGTTCGTTTTGATCGTGCATAATCTCGGTGTGATCGTTTGGCTGGCGGCGCGGCGCGCGGGATGGCGCAGATGGGCGACATGGTTTGCGCTACAAGCTGCCATCCTCGTGCTGTACCTGCCGTGGCTGGGCGTGCCGCTGCAACGTCTGCCGGAATGGAAATCGCCCGCGCCCGCGTACCAACTCGGCCCGGCGCTGCTCGACACGTTCCGCTGGTTCGTCTTTGGCCGCACCATCCCAACCCCACAGGTAACGGCGGCATTAGGAATCGCGAGCCTCTTTGTGCTGGTCTCATTCTTGCCGGAGCGCCACAGGGATAACACCTCCGCTACGCAACACGCAACACGCAGCACCTTCATCCTTCATCCTTCATCCCTCATCCTTCTGGTTTGGTGGCTCGTTCCCGTCGCCCTCATCTTTGCCGTTGGACTTTACAAAGAAGCCTATGTGAAGTTCTTGCTCGTGTGCAGCCCAGCGTTCTGCCTGCTGTTCGCGCGCGGTATCGTGACGGCGTGGCGCACGGCAAGCAATGTCGCGCCGTTCAAGGAACTGGGAAAAGGCCATAGCTTGCCAGCTCAACTCTGTAAGGCGCTCGTGATCTTGCTGCTGATTTTCGTCGCCATGTTCATCGTGCAATCGCTTTCCAACCTTTACTTTGATCCGCTTTACGCGCGCGACGATTATCGGGGCATCGCGCAAAGCATCCAGAAAAACGCGCGAGCGGGCGACGCGATCCTGCTCAACGCGCCCAATCAATGGGAGACATTCACCTATTACCACCGCGACGATTCTAACGTCTTTCCGCTGGCCCGTGTCCGCCCGGTGACGGCAGAATCCGCGGCAAGCGAGTTGATCTCAATCACGGCGCGTTACAAACGGCTGTTCGTGCTGTACTGGGCCGAATCCGAACCCGACCCGAACCGCTACATCGAGCGATGGCTGGATGCCAACACCTACAAAGCGTCCGAGGATTGGTTCGGCACAGTGCGGCTGGCGGTGTACGCTGTGCCCACCGCCCTGTCCGATCAACCCGATCACCCGCTCGACCAATCCGACCGTCGCGTTGGCGGCTTGGTCGCTCGTCTTTCAATTCTCACTGCTAGCCCGCGCTGGCGCACATGCCCTGCCAGAAGCCGTCATCGCGCTCACCAAAGGGCCAGAGACACGGAAGCCTGTCCGCAAGTTCACCTGGACGATAGCCGTCGTCTTTACTGTTTTGATGGCCCTGTTTGTCTTTACGCCGCTGAACGGCCTCTATCTCTTCGAGTTGCAGGATACGACAGCAGAGGTGGGGAACATGGCTCGCCAGGGCATGGTTTATTTCCTGTTGTTGCCCGCATTGACGGTCTTGATCTCGTGGCTGCGCGGCCTGTTCATCAACGCGCGGCGCACTCGCATCGTCACGCTGGGCATGGTGCTCAACTTGCTGGTGACGGGCGTCATTTTGTTTGTTGGGATGCAGCTCAAGCTGTCCGGATTGCTGACGGCAGCCCTGGCGCTCAACGGCGCAGCCGCCGTCGAATTGGCCGTGTTGTGGTGGCAAGCTCAACGCGGATTGGCCGCAATCCAAAACCGCCCCATGCTCGCCGACGGCGCAAGTGGATAGAACGATCGTAAAGACCCGAAGGACATGGACACCCTACGGGTCTGATTTGCCTAGCCCGTCTTGTCCTTCTGCGACGCGTCAGCCTGCGGGGCAGGTTTGTCCTTGATGCGTCGCACGCTGTTGCTCCGGCACCGGGGACACATCCGCTCGACATCCGTATCGTGGATGCCTCGAAACTCGTTGCCGCAGCGCAGGCATTTGAAGGTCACTTGTTCTGGCATAGCAGTCACTCCCAGACCTGACAGGTTCGCTTCGCGGAAACCTGTCAGGTCTTGATAGTTTGAATAGCCTTTTGAATCTGCCCAATGTGATCCTGGGTGTGAGGGCCAAAGGCCACCAGCATTTGCGCAATCTGCCGATTGCGCCACTTGTTGGCGCGACGCCCCTGGGCGTCAGGCGTGAGCGAAGCGACGAGGACGCGTGATTCAACCAGATCGCGCTCAAAGCGATCCGCCAGCGCGCTCGCCGTCGGCGCAGCGGCCAGTATCGCGGCGAATTGTTCGGGGAGGTTGCCGGTGATTGGGGTCTGTTCGCCTATCAGCACATTCGCAACCCAGGCATGGAACCCGCGCTCGGCGCCCGAAAGGTGCGCCAGCACTTGATTGACCGACCACTCGCCCTCGGCCGGCGGCATTCCAGCTTGCTCGTCTGTGAGCGCCATCACGCTGGCTCGCAGCGCGGCGATGGCTTGCTCGTGCACCTTGCGCACCTGCTCCACCAAGACGGCGGGATCGTCTGGAATCTCTGGCATGGGGCGAGTACCCAGTTCGACCGTAACTGTTTGGCGCTTGCCCTCGCGCAGAAAAGTGACTGGCACACGCTGCCCGGCCCGGCACGAGCTAAAGATGGCAATAAAGTCATCCTGGTTGCTCACCTTGCGACCACCCATGCGGACGATCACATCGCCCTTGCACAGTCCCGCCAGTTCAGCCGGGCTGCCAGAGATAACGGCGGTGAGCAAAACGCCCACGTTGCCCTCGGCGGTCTCAAAGCCCACGCCGATGCGGGGCCGACCAAGCTCTCGCAAGTCAACGCCGGTCTCTAACGTGGATTTGAGATTGTCCAGGCCGCCATTCCATTCGCGTTCGCATTCTTCGGCGCGCCCGGCCCATTTCTTGCCCGCGCCAAAACCGGAATGGGTCAGCATGACCTTGGTTCCGCCCTCCACGGGCTTGAGCGTGACCTGGACAGTCGTCTCGCCCGGTTCCATCACGCTGTTCCAGGTGAACGCCAACTTACTCGGCGGCTTCCATGCCGTGAACAGGCCGCGCGCTTCATAGCCGCTGTTCCAGCGCACCTCGAACAGCCCACCTTTGCGCGGCTGCGTGCGCGCGCCATCGCTCATCCACTCGCGCAGGCGGCACTCGTACGCGAACACTTCAAAGACCTCCTGCGGTGGTACGTTGATGATGCGAACGACCTTGACACTCTGCGTATTTGCTTTCATGTTGTCCCCTTAGATTTTATATTTGAAACTTGGAATCACAACACCTTGCGCGCGTGCTCGATCTCTTCTTCCGTCACCGTCTGGCGGATGCGCTCCATCTCTTTCATCACGAGCGCGAACTTTTGACCTTCCGCCGCGCTGATCCATTCTAGTTGCAGTCGTTCAGGCCGGATGCCTCTGCGCTCCAATTTGTCCCACAGCCGATCCACGCGCTTTTGCGTCCAGCGGTTCGCATTGATGTAATGGCAATCGGCATAGTGGCAACCCGAAACCAGCACGACCGGCGCTCCCAGTTGGAACGCGCGCAGGACGAAATCTTCGTCCACGCGCCCGCTGCACATGGTGCGGATGATGCGCGCGTTGGGCGGATATTGCATCCGGCTGACGCCCGCGTAATCGGCCCCGGCATACGAGCACCAGTTGCACGCGAACGTCACGATCTTGTTCTGCGGGTCTTGCGCGAGCGATGCTTCGACCTGCGCCATCATCGCCGCGTCGGGGAAATGGCGCATCGTGATCGCGTCGCGCGGACATTCCGCCGCACACGTCCCGCATCCGGCGCACTTGGCCTCCATCACCTGCGCGGGTGTTTTGAGCTTCTTGTCGCCAGCGAGGATCGCGCTGTACGGGCACACGGTCGAGCAGTGTCCGCAGGCATTGCACGCTTCCTTGTCCACGAACGCCGTGATCGCTTCCACCTTGAGCCGCTCGGCGTTGAGCACGATCTGCGCGCGGGCGGCGGCCGCGCTGGCTTGCGTCACGCTATCCTTGATGTCCTTGGGCCCTTCGGCACACCCGGCCAGGTACACACCTCGCGTAGGCGTATCCACCGGCTTGAGCTTGGGGTGCGATTCGAGCAAAAAGCCTTCGTCGGTCTGCGAAAGCGTCAACAACTTTTTGATGTGCGCCTGCTCTTCCGGCGGGACAAAGCCGATAGACAACACGACCATGTCCAGCTCGTGCTGCTCGACCTGCCCCATCGTGGTGTTTTCGACGGTCAGCAGCAAGTTGCCGGTTGCAGTGTCCTCGACCACTTCGCCCGGAAAGCCGCGAATGTACTTGACGCCCGCTTCCTTGCTGCGGCGGTACAAATCTTCAAAGCCCTTGCCGAACGCGCGAATGTCCATGTAAAACACGCTAATGTCGGTCTCGGGATAGTGATCCTTGAGCAAGAGGCTGTCTTTGACCGTGTTCATGCAGCAGATGTTGGAGCAGTACGGTCGTCCGCGGGCAAGGTCGCCATCGGGCGAGACGGTGCGCGAGCCGACGCATTGGATGAACCCGATGCGCTTGGGTATGCGGCGGTCGCTGGGGCGGACAAAATGCCCCCCCGTCGGCCCACCCGCGTCAATCAGCCGCTCAAATTCCAGGCTCGTGACGACGTTCTCGTAGCGCGTGTAACCGTACTCGTCCAGCGGCGTCGGGTCGTACACGTCCAGCCCAGTCGCCACGATAATCGCTCCCACGTTCAGATCGAGAAGCTGATCTTGCTGGTCAAAGTCAATGCACTTTTTGTCGCACACGTCGCGGCACTTGCCGCACGCAATCGGCACATCGCCCAGGCAGTGATCGTGGTCAATCAGGTACGCCGACGGCACGGCCTGTGGGAATTGGATATGGATCGCTTTGCGGCTGCCCAGGCCGATCTCGAACTCGTTCGGCACGACGACGGGGCAGACCTTGGCGCACTCGCCGCACGCGGTGCAGGCGGTCTCGTCCACGTAACGCGCCTTTTTGCGGACGCGAACCGCAAAGTTACCCACGTACCCTGAAACATTTTCGACTTCACTGTAGGCCAGGAGCTTGATTTTGGGATGCCGACCGGCATCCATCATCTTGGGGCCGAGAATTCATATACTACAGTCCATCGTCGGAAAAGTCTTGTCGAGCTGCGCCATCTTGCCGCCGATGGAGGCCTGCTGTTCGACCAGATAGACCTGGTGGCCCGCGTCGGCCAGATCGAGCGCGGCCTGGATGCCGGCGATGCCGCCGCCGATAACGAGCGCCGCTTTCGTGACGGGCACCTCGCCCTCGCGTTGCGGTGAAAGGTATCGCGCGCGCGCCACGGCCATCGTCACCGCGTCGGAAGCCTTGCGCGTCGCGCCGACCGGATCGCCCTGGTGAACCCACGAGCATTGCTCGCGGATATTGGCCATGTCGAGCAGGTACGGGTTGATCCCGGCCTGGGCCAGGCACGCGCGAAACGTCGGCTCGTGCAGGCGCGGCGAGCAGGAAGCGACGACGACGCGGTTGAGGTTGTGCTCGGCAATGGCTCGCTTGATCTCTTGCTGGCCCGGATCGCTGCACGTGTAGCGGTTGCGCTGCGCGATGACGACGTCGGGCAGCGTGGCCCCGTGCGCGCGCACCGCCTCGCAGTCTACTGTCCCCGCAATATTGCGCCCACATTCGCAGACAAAAACGCCAATCCGTAAGTCTTCACTCATAGCTTTCTCCTTTGGGTCTGACCGCTGACGGCAGACCGCCGACCACCGTTATCACCTTGTCACTTTCATCCTCACTCGCAGATCTTCTCGCCATCTATTTCCGCATCCGGCGCATCGGCCTTCACGTCGCGGCATAGCGCCCCCCACCACCCGGAAGGATTTGTCGAGCGGCTCATCCCGCGACGACTCGCATCTCCCCTTCGACAAGCTGCTTCCCCGCGCGGGCCAACAGCTCCGACCGCACAACAGCGCCTTGCCCCAGGCGCGTCTTGACTTTGAGCGTGAGCGTGGTTTCGGCAGCAAGGCTGCCCGTCTCGCTCATCACCATTGGCGCCTCGATGATGTCGGCGATTTCGCTGTGGGCCTGGCGGCCAACTTCTTGCAGCAAGGTCAGCGCCTCGCGAAGCCGATCGGCGCGTACGCTGACAATGATGGATGCCAATGAAAACTCGCCGCGCGAAAAGTTGCGCACGACGCGCACGTCGCCGTTGGGCACGATGAACAACTCGCCGCCGTCGGCGCGGATATAGGTCGTGCGCAGGCCAACGCGCTCGACCATGCCCATCACCCCCTCGGTCCCCATGACGCCGCTCAACTCTACTTTCTCGCCGACGGCGAATTGGTCTTCGAATAGCAGCGTGACGCCGCTGAATACATCGGAGACGAGAGGTCGCGCGCTCAGGCTAAAAGCAAGACTGAACAGGCTGACCACGGCCACGATCACCGTCGCGTTGACAAACATCTGAAAGATCACGATCAGCGCGACCAGGTAGGAAAAGACGCGCACAAAGCTGGCGATCAGGTCGCGCAGGGTGACGAGCCGTTTGGGACTGAAAGACTCGCGCCACTTGCGCGGGCCAAGGGCGAAAATCAGTCGAGGCAGCAGTTGCCCGACACTGTAGCTTGCCAGCCAGGCCAGCACCAGAACAGTCAGGATACGTACGCAGATGCCCAGTAGCCCGGGATCTGCATAGGCTTGGGACAACGAATTCATGAACCGGCTCATACGTCAGCCATCTCATTCATAGACCTTCTCGCCTTCCACCTCGGCATCCGGCGCATCGGCCTCCACGTTGCGGCCCATCGGCTGCGCGCCCAACTCTTTATAGTATTCATGTTGGATGACCAGGTCCATGATCTCGTTCGTGCCCGTCCAGATGGTGATGAGCCGCACGTCGCGCAATAATCGCTCAATCGGATACACGCTCGTGTAGCCGATGCCGCCCATGATCTGCATCGCGTGATTGACGACTTGCCACGCCATGTCCGTAGCAAACTTTTTCGATTCTGAGACCATCCGACGGATGCGCGCTGGATCGTCACCGGAATCAATCGCGCGCGCGGTGGCATACACCAGCGCACTCGCCGCGTCGAGCTGCGTGATGCACTCGGCCACCTTGAAGCTGACGCCTTCAAACGCGCGAATCTTTTGGCCGAATGCCTTGCGCCGATCACTATAACGCGCAGCGATTTCCAACGCGGCGCGCGCCATGCCCAACGCCCCGGCGGCGCTGGTCATCCGCTCGGGAACCATCATCTGATAGAAAATGTCCGACGCGCCGTTCTCGCGCCCAATGAGGTTGGAGGCCGGCACTCGCGCATCGCGGAAATACACGCGGCCCGTGCCGCCGCCGCGCGTGCCCATCAGCCCATAGACGTGCTGCACCTCCACGCCCGGCCCGCGCTCGACGACGAACAGGCTGATCGCCTGGTGCGGCTTGGCGTCAGGATTCGTCCGCGCATAGACGATGAAATAGTCCGCGCCTTCCGCGCCGACTATGAATCGCTTTTGCCCGTTGAGGATATACTCGTCTCCCTCGCGCCGCGCAATCGTCGTCGCGCCGAAAAAGTCAGACCCGCCGCGCGGCTCGGTGAGCGCCTCGGCCACCGTCAACTTGCCCTCCAATACGGGGCGCAGCCAACGTTCCTTTTGCGCTGGCAAGCCGAACACGTTGATCGCCTCTCCGACAATGCTGGGCAGGCTATAGAGGCATGCCAGCGATGTGCCGAGCACACCGACCTCTTCGAGTGCGACGATTTCATCCGTCCAGCCCAGCCCGCGCCCGCCGTATTCGGTCGGGAAGCGCAGGCCCAGCAACTTGCGCGCGGCGGCACGCTCCAGGAACTCGCATGGATACGTCACCTTGCCCGCGTCCATGTCCAGGATGAGTTGGCGCGGCACGTCTTCGCGCACGAACGCGCTCACCTCGTCGCGCAAATGCTTTTGTACATCGGTGAGCAGAGCTTTGATCATCGCGGCACTCTTACTCGTTCATCCGGACAAGCACTTCTTTGCTGTGGAAGAAACCCACCAGCGCATCGGCGGCCGTGTAGAAAGCAAAAGCGCAGACCCAGAGCGCAATCCCCGGCGCGAGCATTGTTTCTGGTCTCACGGTCAACATTCTGACCCCATCCATCATCATGCCGCCGAGCATAGGATTGGGAGGCCGAATGCCCAAGCCTAAAAAGTCTAGCATTGTGACAAACCAAAATCCAGCGAACAGGCTGCCCAAGATAAGAGTGCCTGTGCCAGCCAGGCCCAGCGATAATCCCTTGCGCTGCTGCGGAGCCGACATCCAGAGCGTCTGATACACTCGCACGGCGCGCGGCAATAGCGCGACTGCGACTATCAAGCTGATCGTCGTCCACTCTAATCCTGAACGAGATCCAACGGCCAACATGGTTGACACCACAATCGCGGCAGGCAAAGCGGGGATGAGTGACAGTGCATCGGCTGGCAACAATAACAAATCCGCCGCCGACTCGGCCCACAGCACACGGCGAGAGGCCAACAAGCCTGTCAATGCGCCACCCAGCAGGCTGGGCAGCAAGACGATCACGGCCACCAGAGTTGCCATTCCCAGCGTGGTCAACCCGCCCCGGAGTGTCCGTGCCTGAACATCTCGCCCTAATGTGTCAGTTCCCCAGGGATGATTGGCCGAGCGAGGTTGATTGCGACCCTGCACATCTACCTTCAATGCTGCATCCTGGCTCACCGCCAGACCGGCAACAGCAAGCATCAAGGGCGACAGCAAGAGCAACAGCGCCAATACAACCCAAATAATGCGGGTCTTTCTGCGCCAGGGAGTCGCAACGAGCGGCAAAGTTGGCATGTGCACCAGTCGCTCCAACCAGCGGAAAAGCTCGGCGAACAGTCGTCCCACCAAAACCAGGATAGCCAAAGCGCCAAGAATGCCGATTAGCACCGGGTAATCGCGGCCCGACGCAGAGGTGTAAAGCATTCTCCCAATCCCCGGCCAGGCAAAGACTATCTCTACGGCGACCAGGCCAGATAACGCTCCGCCCATCTGCCCTCCAAGTGTTCCTAACGCCTTGAAGAGACCGGTCAACCAAAGGCGGAAACCTGCCTTCTCGCGCGGCAACGTCACCTCGCGCGCCACTGCTTGAGCCGTCAATACAGCCGGGAAAAGCGCCAGCGCCAACGCAGGCAAGATGAGGTGCTCGAGCAAATCGCCCAGCCTGCCAGGTGAGCGCGGATCGTACATCCCTCCGACCGGCAACAGCTTGATCTGAACAGCGAAAACGATGATGAGCAACATTCCCAAGACAAAGACCGGCATCGCGGCTTGGCTGAACACCCATAGGCGACCCAATCCCTTGAGAATGGAACCGAGCAGTCCAGTCTTTTCTTCCAACTTGTGTATCAGCACTGCCACGATAGCCGTCCCAATCGCCGTAATCAGCGCCAGAAGCAGCGCCGCTCCAAGCAGGATCAGCGTATTGGGCAATCGCTCAACGATCAGATCAACCACCGGCCTTCTAGTCACAATAGAGAGTGACCAGTTCAGGCCGGTGCCACGTACATATACCAGTCCTCGTAGCGCAGTAACGAGAGCCTGCGTCAGGCCGAATGCAATCAACAGAAGCACAACCCGGCGCGGGAGTTGCCACCAGGCTGCCAGCCGCGCTTGACGTTCCGCAGACGACAAGGACGTGGCCGCCGGTGGAGCGGGTACCTGAGGCGTTCTTAGATTGTCGTTCGATTCTGTTTGCGCTGGTTGTTCAGACATGGTCATGCCCCTTTGCTTGGTCGTCGTTCAAAGTACGGCGTCACCTTGTCACCGTGTCACCTTGTCATTGTCACTCATGAATCCTCTTGCCTCCTGCCTCTTGCCGTGCTACAATCTCTCCCGAGGTGATGGTAATGAAAACGTTGACCCTCAAAGAAGCTCAAGCGTTATACACGATCTTGGAAGAAAGCCAGGCGGCTCAACAGGCCACGCTGGTCGAGCCAGACGGTCAGCTGGTTCGGATTCTCGTGCCTGCCGACGAATATGCCGCTTTTCTCGCCTGGCGTAAGGCTGAGCAGGAACGCCAGCAACAGTCAAACCAAGACCAAGCTTTCCGGCGCGAGGCCGAAGCATTCGAGCAAATGAAGCCGGAACTGTTGCGAACGCACCCAGGCCAGGCTGTTGCAATATATCAAGGCAAAATCGTCGCCGTCGGCGCAACTAAAGCCGAAGTCTATGAACAAGTGACAGATCGCTTCGGTGAAGCGCCGGTTTTTATCCACATTGTTCAAGAACACGCGCGCGTCTACAAGATGCCATACCGAAAGGTCATCCGCTGATGTGGCAATACGACAAGACCGTCACTCCACCTGCGCCATTCCTAGACGTATTACTTCGCTCTCCAACTAATGCCGCTTTAGCGATAACCGTTCCAGCCAAGATAGACACGGCGGCTGATATCACCGCCATTCCTGAAACCGCTCTCGAATCTTTAAGGCTCCAAGCCGGGGATGAGATTCCCGTGTCAGGTTACGATGGCCGTCTAGCCACAGTTCACACCTATTTCGTCATCCTCGAAGTGGCGCAGGCCAATGGAAAAAGCTCTAACACCACTCAGGGTGCATGCATAAACCGAGTCCGGCGGGTCTCCGGGCAAGCGAGCGGCTCGTGCGCGAGTTCTTCCAGTTCCCCCTGGGCCATTTCAAAGAGAACTGGAGGGACTCGCGAGACCCAAGTTCATGATATAGATGATGGACGTCGTTGGGCGCAATGCACACATCCTGGCATTGGCGCAGCCTTACTTGGACACGCGCCAGAATGACGTTCACGTTCAAACGTCGTGCCGTTTCGCCCGACGGCTGCTGGAACAGATTGACGCCGACGAAGACATAGTCATCCCGGCCATCCTGCTGCACGATCTGGGCTGGAAGATGATTCCCGAGGAATTGCAATTGACTGCCTTCGGCCCGGCCGCGCAGAACCCGGAACTCAACCGCAAGCACGAGTTGGAAAGCAGCCGCCTGGCGCGAGAGATTTTAGAGCAAGTCGAGTACGATCCCGACAAAACGGGTGAAATCCTGGTTATCATCGAGGGTCACGACTCGCGCAAGGTCGCCCTCTCGGTCAATGACCAAGTCGTCAAGGACGCGGACAAGCTGTGGCGGTTTGCGTCCGAGGGTTTTTACATTGACTGCCGTCGCTTTGGCATCCCAGCCGGCGACTATGCCGAATGGCTCGACAAGCAAATTGAGGGTTGGTTTTTCACTACAGTGGGCAAGGCGCTGGCGCGTGAGGAAATCGCAAACAGGAAGGCAGAGTTGGGCATCCACCGCCTTGCCACACAGTCGCCGTGAAGGATAAAACTATTAAAGTCAAAATCGTTGTCGTCCGGCACGGACGCGTTGCCGATCATCAAGGTGATGTCGCGTTGCTGCCGGAAGGCCGCCTGGCGGCGTTCAACGCGGGCTTTCATTTTGCCGATCAGGTCGCCGACAGTAGCGCTATCACTATCCTCTACAGTCCCACGTCACGCACGCGCGAGACGGCGCAAGAACTTGCCAGCGGCTTGCTCTCTGGCCTGCTGGTCCAAAACAAAACGCAGGCGCGCGTCTCACCGCCGCGCGAGGAAGCAGCGATCCGGGATTTTGAGTTTATCATAGATGGACTGCGGATGTCGCCGACGGATTCGATGCATGCGTCGCTCCCCGCTTCAGCCGCACACAATCTATTCTTTCAAGGTTTCTGGGAGGCCAAACAGGACCCTATCGGCTACTTGTCCGTAGTCAGGACATTTTGCACAAAACTGGCAGGCGTGCCGACCCATAGAATGTAGTCAGCACATCCTGCACAACGACCGTTAGGCGTGCAGGCAAGCGCAGCGTTTGGGTACTGGCTGTACCGGCTCATCCAATGGATAGGGGAACACCTTGAGCGTCTGCCAGTCATTCTCAGCCTGAGCCTGGTAATACACCGTCAAGCGTTGCTGGGTGGTGCTCAAGGTTAGCCAGACATATTGTCCAGCATGTCGCTTTCCAACCTGAAAGGACTCGTTCAGAAACGTGACCCGCCCCTCGTCGGACACATAACGAACGGCATGAACCCAGCCAGCACAGATCGGCAAGGACGCGGGAATTTGCGCGGCCAGGGACTTGGACAGATGATAGATAGGATGCCCGCGCCGCAAGCGAGCGGGCGTATCGGTCTGGCGCGGTGCCACATAATCCATGTAATGCCAGCGCAAGAAAGCTCGTTGTGCGGGAGGAATGCGATAACGATGCGTGAAGTGATGTGTAGCCCAGAACTGATGTGCCCACAGATTGTTGAACGCCTCGACGTCCCAGTTGTAGTCTGCTTCGTTCTCTGGGGTGAACAGAACCTCGATGCCCAAGTACAAGCACAGTCGGACGGTTCGGCCCAGCACATGAGGATGTCGACCACCACTGAACACACTTTCATTGTCAAACTGAGCCAGGTTCGGCACGCCCAGCGTCTGCCATGTTTGCAGCAAGTAGTGTCGCGCCGCGTCGGCGCTCTTGTGGGCCTGGGAAGTAGCCGAGGCTGCGTTGCTAAAAAGATCAACGGTCGTAAAAGTCTGCACCGTTTCGCCTCCCTCAATCCAACGCGTGATAATGTCGGTGGCCTGCACCGCGTTGGGATATTCGGCGGGAGGGTGCGGGCGATACGGCTCGGACAGGTTCGCTGTGTTCGAATGGGTCAGGCCCCGGCGTTGCACGATCCGTTGAATCGTGCTCAAACTCGGCACCGGTTTCACGCGGCGCTTGACGAGTTCGCGTCGAATGGTGCGAGGCCCAATGGGAGCGTAGCGCAGCCGTGGGTTGCGCCGATGCTGCAAGGTCTGGCGCACTTGCAGAACGCGCCGTTCGACGGAGCGGGGTGTTCGGTTGGGATGATGGTGCGGCGCACGCGACGCAGACCGAAAGCGCGTATGCGGATGCTGGCGTTGATAGGCAATCCAATGATAGACCCACCGGCGGCTCCGTTCAAGCTGTCGTGCTATCTCGTCCGGCTGATGACCGGCTCGAAACATCTGAACGGCCAGACGACGCCGTTGCGCCTCTGGCTCAGCGGATTGACCTGCCTGTGACATGATCCACCTCCTAGCTGGAGATAATTATGCCACTTGTGCAGGATGTGCTGAATACACTCTATGGATCGGTGTGCACGATGTGCTGAATACACCGGCCTGTGCAAAATGTGCTGACTACGGACAGCTACTGGCTGAATCATCCGAGCGAGAACGCAGAGCCTCCCGCCATTGTCGCTGCGCGCCTGGGCGCTTTTATCGTGTCACTGCTCAATGCCGCGTCCAGCGATGCGTATTTTCTTGTCACACATTCTGGTCCGATGCGCGCGTTTCTGCGCCAGGCGCTGGGAGCAGATCCCGGCGAGCCGGGTTTTTGTGAGGCGTTTCAGGTAACTGCAAGTGGTGTGCGCTATCGCGGACAATGTGGAGCGGTGGCCCACTCGAACGAGAAAAAGGCCTGCTCAAACTTAGGCCCCGTATGATTAGGTTAGGAGGGAAGAGATGACGATTCCTTACGACTTTGACTACCAACGACCTCGAAACTTGAGCGAGGCGCTGGAGCTTTTGGAAAAGCACGGAAGCAAAGCAAGCCCCCTGGCTGGGGGCACAGACCTCGTGGTCAATATGGAGTACCGCAGCATCCTTCAGTTGGTGGAGGGTGCTGGCTTCCGCGAGGCCAAATTCCCGGCGGCGAGACGGGTGCAACCGATGCAACGCCCGGAAATAGCCATCTCGCTGGCCGACCTGACCGAACTCTGCGGCGTGACGGTGGACAAAGACGTGTTGCGCATCGGCCCTACGACGACGATGGCGCAGATTGCGGCGTTGGGCACAGCGCCGTTGTACTCAACGCCGCACCCGGACATTCCCCAGGCCGTCAAGGCTCTGCAAGACGCTGCCGGGGTCATGGGCTCTCCGCTCATTCGCAACCGGGCCACCATCGGCGGCAATCTGATCAACGCGCGGCCAGCCGCCGATACGGCCGTGGCCGCATTGGCGCTCGACGGCAGACTGGAGTTGGCAAGCACAAAAGGAAATCGATGGGTCAAATTATCTGCCTTCTTCACCGGTGTCGGAACCAGCGTCAGACGCCCGGACGAGTTGTTGGTGGCAATAGAAATTCCCTGGTCCCCGAACGCGGGCAGCGCCTACCTTCGCCAGGGCACGCGCAGGCAACTGGAAATCGCGCTCGTCGGAGCCGCGTCCTGGGTAAGGCTCGATCCCGCTTCCGGGACAGTGGCCGATGCCCGCATCGCGCTTGGCGCTGTGGCCCCCACTCCTCTTTTGGCGACCCACGCGGCAAGCACTCTCATCCATCAAAAGCCCACGTCCGACGTGTTGTCGGCGGCGGCCGTCGCGGCCAGGAACGAAGCAAAACCGATTGACGACTATCGAGGCTCTGCCGCGTATCGTCTGGAATTGATCGAGGTGCTGGTGCGCCGATCCCTGGAGGTGGCCGTATCCAGGGCAGGCGGACAAGGAGGCCGGCCATGAAACACATCTTGGAAATCAAAGTGAACGGTCAGGTTTACGATCTGGCAATTTCTCCCCGGCGCACATTGGCCGAGCTTCTCCGCGACGATCTGGGAATCACCGGCGTCAAGCTGGGCTGCGGCGAAGGAGAGTGCGGCGCTTGCACGGTGCTTTTGAATGGCCTGCCCGTCAACTCGTGTCTCGTCTTTGCACTAGAGGCCCAGGGGTGTGAGGTGACTACCATCGAGGGCCTGGCGAGCGGCCCCGAGCTTCACCCGCTGCAACGAGCCTTTATCCAGCAAGGCGCTATCCAGTGCGGCTATTGCACGCCGGGGATGATTTTGACCGCCAAGGCTTTGCTGGATCGCAACCCCGACCCGACCGAACAGGAAATACGTCAAGCCCTGGCGGGCAACCTTTGCCGCTGCACGGGTTATCAAAAGATTGTGCAAGCTGTGCGGCAAGCTGCTCGTGAGTTGTCGAGCGGCAAGGGAGATGAAGCATGAGCGACTATCGGATTCTCAACACCCGCGTCGAGCGCGTGGACGCTGCAGACAAGGCCACCGGTCGCGCTCAGTACGTTGACGATCTCAAGCGCCCCGGCATGTTGTACGCTGCGTTGCTGCAAAGCCCCGTGGCTCACGGGTTGCTGCGCCGGGTAGATACCTCGCGGGCCAAAGCGTTGCCTGGAGTCGTGGAGGTCGTGACCGCCGCCGAGGCGGGCAGTATCAAGTTCGGCGTCAACCCCGCCCGCTATGACGAAACCGTATTTGCCGTGGACAAGGTCAGATACCTGGGCGAAGAAATCGCGGCCGTGGCCGCCACGGATCTTGAAACGGCGCTCGAGGCCGTATCGCTGATAGAGTACGAGATTGAAGAGTTGCCGGTCGTCTTGGACATGGAGGCGGCGCTGGCAAAAGGCGCCCCCCAACTTTTCGACGAGTACCCCGGCAATGTGACGGTAGAAGTGTCTCAGCACTTTGGGGACGTGGACGCGGCCCGTTCCAAGGCAGATAGGATATACTCGGATCACCTGTTGAGCAAGATGCAAGACGCTGCCTTTCTCGAGCCTCAGGGGTGCATGGCTGAAGTGGATCACCACGGCAACCTGACCTTGTGGACTTCGACTCAAGCGCCTCATTACGTGCAGCGGACGATTGCCATGGTATTGGGGCTTTCTCTCGGCAAGGTGCGAGTCGTCAAGCCTGCGGTGGGGGGAGGGTTCGGCCCCAAGGCGTCTGCCTCCAACCTCGAACTCGCGGTGTGCTTGCTCGCGCTCAAGACCGGCCGCCCGGTCAAGGGCGTCTTGACCCGCGAGCAAGTCTTTTTGAGATCGAGGGGGCGGCACCAATTTTCCCATCAGATGACCCTCGGCGTGAAAAACGATGGCATCCTCGTCTTTCTGGATCATCAAGCCTGCCTGGATGGCGGCGCTTTTTCCAGTTTTGGAATCGCGACGATTTACTATGCCGGTTCTTTGCTGGGAGGCCCCTATCGCCTTCCCAATATGCGATACCACGCCGTGCGAGTTTGCACGAACAAGCCTGCGTGCGGGGCGCAGCGAGGCCACGGCGGCGTGATCGCGCGCGCGCTGTTCGAATCCATGCTCGATCAAATTGCCGCTGACCTGTCTATAGACCCGATCGAATTGCGCCTGAAAAATGTAATGTCCGCCGGCGAAACGACGTGCAATGACCTCAACATGTCGAGCCTGGGGATGCGCGAGTGTCTGGAGGCGATCCGAGATCGTTCTGGATGGAGTCTCAAGAAAGGTCATCTCCAAAGCGGCCAAGGGGTCGGCGTCGCCTGCGGGTTCTTTGTTTCCGGCGCGGGGTATCCCATTTACCGTTCCAAGACCTGGCATAGCACCGCGCACATACAACTTTCAGAAGTCGGAGATACCGTGATCGTTCGCACGGCGTCTGCCGAGATCGGCCAAGGGTCGGATACAGTCATGGCAATGATCGCTGCCGAAGAGTTGGGAATCCCGTTAGATAACGTGCGGGTGCAGAGCGGCGACACCGACCTGTCCGTTGATCTCGGAGCTTATTCGAGCCGGCAGACCTTGATGACGGGCCATGCCGTCCGCGAGGCTGCCATTGATGCGAGGCGGCAGGTGAGCGAGGCGTTGGCAGAAATCCTCGGCGGCCCGCCGGAGCGATTCGTGTTCAGGGATGGCCGGGTAACTACCCGAGAGGGCGACCTGGATTTTTCTGCGGTGCGGACAGATTTCCTCAAGGAGCACCGGGGCTTTACAGACCATCCTAGCGGAGAGCATCTCACATTCAGAGAGGCGGCACGGTTGGCCTTTATCCTGCGGGGGACGATCATCGGTCGTGGCAAATACAAGACGCCTCCACTGGGAGGCAACTATAAAGGCGCCGCGGTCGGCACCTCGCCTGCATACGGATGCTCGGCGCAGGTGATACAAGTGTCCGTGGACATGGAAACGGGGCAAATCAAGGTGACGGACGGCACGGCGGCACACGACTGTGGGTTTGCCATCAACCGAACCCAGGTGGAAGGCCAGATGCAAGGCAGCCTTTCGATGGGTCTGGGGGAAACGTGCTTTGAGGAGATCAAGTATGACGAGCTGGGCAGGATCGTCAATGCCAATCTCGCCGAGTACAAAATCCCGACCACGCTCGATATGCCCACGATGACGCCGATCATTATCGAAAGCCACGAGCCTAACGGACCTTATGGCGCGAAAGAAGTGGGCGAAGGCGCGATCATGCCCACTATTCCGGCGATCCTGAACGCTGTGTATGATGCGACCGGTATCCGCTTTCGAGAGTTGCCCCTCAACCCGGAGCGGGTGCTGATGGCGCTCAAGTCGAAACGCGAAAGCGGTCAGGTGTCTTTTTCCTCCGATGCGCTGTGCGAGCGCATGGCTATCTTATTGTCTGCCAGAAGAGACAAGGCGTAGGTGGACTTGGTTGTGGGTCGGAAAATCCAACTCAGGCTGTAGGAAACCTTGACAAGCAAAGTCGTCCCACTCGCTGAGGCGGTGCGCCACCTGATCCACGATGGCGCTCACGTCTCCTTTGGCGGATTCACGGTCAGCCGCCAACCGATGGCCTGCGCCTACGAGATCATTCGCCAGGGAATCACGGGACTGCACGTGTACATGCACTCTGGCGGGCAAGCCTTTGACGTGCTCGTCGGCGCGGGATGCGTGCGGGCAGTCGAGTTGGCTTATGGAGCGGCCGGCCGCTTTGCGCCCACGTGCGTGCGCTTTCGCAAGGCCGTCGAGCGCGGCCTGCTCCAGGTCGAGGATTACACCAACTATCAGATGACGCTGCGCTTCCTGGCCGGCGCGATGGGTGTGCCCTTTCTGCCGGTGAGGTCGGGGATGGGGACGGACATTGTGCGGCGGTGGGGGTTCAGCGCCGAAATGCGCCGCCAGGATGCGGCGTTGTACCCAACGCGACTGCCGAAGCACAAGCTGATCGTGCAGCATAATCCTTTTGCCACAGGCGACCCAGAGCCATTGGTGCTGGTGCCGGCGATCAATCCCGACGTGACGATGCTTCACGTTCAGCAGGCGGATACGCAAGGCACGATACGCATCGCCGGACTCACCTTTGCCGACGTGGAACAAACGCGGGCCGCGCGGCGCGTCATCGTCACCTGCGAAGAACTGGTTGAGCCAGAGGTGCTGCGCGCCGAGCCGGAGCGCAATCACATCCCGTTCTTTCTCGTGGACGCAGTCGTGCATGTGCCCTACGGCGCGCATCCGACTGCCTGTTACGGGTTCTATGACTATGACGCGCAGCACCTCTCTGCTTATCGCGCCGCCGCCGCAGATGACGTGCAGTTCGCGGCCTACCTGGACAAGTATGTGCGCGGGGTGAGCGAGCACGCCGAATACCTGGATCGGATCGGCGCAGAGGCGCTGGAGCGTATCCGGGCCGTCTCGCCTTTTGGTTACGCGCCGGGGCTGGCACGAGGATGAGATGATGGATTACACCGCCCGCGAGTTGATGGCCGTTGCCGCCGCGCGAGAGATATGCGATGGCGAGATTGTCTTTTGCGGCACCGGCATCTCGTTGCTGGCGGCGATGGCGGCCAAGCGCATCCACTCCCCCAAGGCCATCATCTTTTTCGAGACGGGCGCGATTGATCCCGACCTGCGCGAGATCCCATTGGCCGTGGCCGACTCGCGAGTGATGTATGGCTCCAGCCTTAACGCGGGCCTGGCCGAAGCCTTTGCCATCATGCAGAACCGGTCCTGGGGGCCGCGCGTGGTGGGCATTCTGGGCGCGGCGCAGATTGATCGCTATGGCAATCTGAACTCGACCTGCATCGGCGACTATGACCGGCCCACGGTGCGTTTCCCTGGTTCGGGCGGCGCGTGTGACGTAGGCAGCTTTGTGGGGCGCACGATCATTTTTATCGAGCACGAGCGGCGGAGGTTTGTCGAGCAGTTGGACTATGTGACGACGCCGGGTTATCTGGATGGCCCCGGTGGGCGTGAGCGGGCAGGTTACCCGCACGGCGGCCCAGCCTGCGTGATCTCGGACAAGGCATTGTTGCGCTTTGACGAAGCGAGCAAGGAGATGTACCTGGATCGGTACTATCCCGGTACTGCACCAGATGAGATTCAGGCGCATACCAGCTTTGCGCTTGATCTGTCCCGCGCCGCGCCGCTCGACCCACCCACCGCCGATGAGCTACGCATTTTGCGCCAGGAGGTAGACCCTCAGCGGCTCATTCTCGGGTGAGTGACTGTATTCCCATCGCAGACGAAACCGCGCCGAGCCAGGCGCAAGTGGACGAGTTCATCGGATTCGGGGACGAGAGGCTGGGCCAAGAGCAGGCCGTGTTGGCGCATTGCCAGGGCGGCTATGGGCGGACGGGGACGATGCTGGCTTGTTACTTGGTGAGCCGGGGATGGAAAGTGGAGGAGGCGATGACTGAGGTACGCGCCCGCCGACTTGGGTGAGCTCAGTCGAGCCGCCCGGCGACCCGAGCGCACTCGTGAACCCGGAGGCGGTTGAAGAGATACGACAGGCTGTCCAGGTTGCCTCCATTCACCCGAGCAGCACGGCAGAAGAGAAAACAAGATGAATCAAGCGGTTCTCGTTATTGGCGCCGGCATTGCCGGTATCCAAACCTCGATTGACCTGGCGCAGATGGGCTTCCCAGTATACCTGGTGGAGCGCACACCGGCCATCGGTGGCCGGATGGCCCAACTGGACAAGACCTTTCCCACTAATGACTGCGCCATTTGCATCCTGGCGCCCAAGATGATCGAGTGTGCCGGGCACAAGAACGTTCACTTGCTGACCTACTCCGTGCGCCCGGCCTGCAATTGCTCCCAACCGTCGCCGGCGCGGTGGTGCTGGCCTACAACATCAAGGGCGTCACGACCTCGATCACGCTCGATGCGAACACCATCGTCGGCATCTATCAAGGCAAGATCGCCAACTGGAACGATTCGGCGATTGCCAAGCTCAATCCCGATGTCAAATTCCCCGACCTGCCCATCAATGTCGTGCATCGCTCGGATGGCTCCGGCACAACCAACATCTTTACGCTGTACCTGTCGGCGGTGAGTGACGATTGGAAGAAAGCCCCCGGCGCCGGCACGGCGGTAGATTGGCCGGTGGACAAGCTCGGACGCGGGCAAGGCGGCAAGGGCAATCCCGGCGTCGCCGCCGCGATTCAAAATACGAACGGCGCGATTGGCTACGTGGAGTTGGCGTATGCCAAGAGCAACAACATCCTGTACGCCAAGCTGGTCAACGCCTCGGGCAAGACGGTCGAAGCCAGCATCCCCAGCACGGTCGCCGCGATCAAGGATGCGCAATTCAGCGACAAGCTGACGGCCATCATCGTCAATGGCAAGCAGCCCGACGCCTGGCCGATTGCGGGCTTTACGTACCTCATCGTCAACAAGGACTATAAGGACTGCAAGAAGGCCGAGAAGCTGGTCGGCTTTATGAATTGGGCCTTGACCAACAAAGCGGCGACCGATCGCGCGAGCAAGCTGCTGTACGCGCCGCTGCCTGCCGAAGTTCAGCCCAAGGTGCTGGATACCATCGGCAAGATCACCTGCAATGGCAAGCCGGTGACGATGACCAAGTAATGTTACACGGACAGTTTTTTGTCCGAGAAGGAATTTCGCAAGACCAAGAGCCTCAGCTAGTCCGAGGCTCTTGGTCTGCCAGATGCCCATGTAACAAAATGGCGACTCGAATACTGATCGTTGAAGATGAAGCCACGCTGCGCACGACGCTGGCGTATAACCTGACCCAGGCCGGTTTCGAGGTGACCGAATCGGGCGATGGGGCGGAAGCGCTCGAACGGGCGCGCGCCGAAGCTTTTGATTTGATCGTGCTCGACATCATGCTGCCGAGCTTGGACGGCTTGTCGTTCTGCCGCATCTTGCGCAAGGAACAGGCCACACCGATTGTCATGCTGACAGCGCGCGGCGGCGAAGTGGATCGCATCGTGGGCTTGGAGAGCGGTGCGGACGATTACATCGTCAAGCCATTCAGCTTGGGCGAGTTCATGGCGCGCGTGCGGGCCGTACTGCGCCGCGCGCCGCGCGCCCTGCCGCGCAGCGACTGGCTGGAATCCGGCAACTTGACGCTCGACCTGACCGCTCGACGCGCAAGCCTGGACGGGCGCGAGATCAAGTTGAGTCACAAAGAATTCGACCTGCTGGCGGCGCTGATGCGGAACAAGGGGGCGGTGCTTTCGCGTGATTTGTTGGTGCAGCAAGTCTGGGGCTATGTTCACGCCGGCGATGAGCGCACGGTGGATGTGCATGTGCGCTGGCTGCGCGAAAAGATCGAGCCTAGCCCATCCGCTCCGCAGCGCATCGTCACCGTGCGGGGCGTAGGCTATCGCTTCGAGGGTTGACATGACAGCCTGGGTTGTAGCAGGTGTTTTGCCGCTAGTCGTAGTGTTGCTCGCCTGGCGATTGGGAGCCGCACATCGCCAATCGCTCCAATTGCGACGCGAGCTGGCTGCCGCGCAGCAAAACCTGGAAAGCGCTCGACAAGCAGAACAATCACTTCACAACTGGCAAACGTCGGTCGGCTCAGCAGTCGAAGAAGCGTTGCTCACGCTTGACGCAGAACAACGCGTGGTTTGGGCGAACGAGAAATCCGCCAAGCTGTTTGGCGCTTCTGTCGGCAAATCGCTCATCGAAGCTACGCGCTTGTACGATCTTGAGACGCTGGTTGCCGACCCTTTCCACTCCTCCGAGCCGATGGAACGACTCGTCACGCTGCATGGCTCGACCTATTTAGCCCGCACGGCGCTGCTTGGCAGGGGAGACGTGCTGCTAGCCCTCCAAGACGTGAGCGAGGTGCAGCGCCTGGGCCGCGCCCGGCGCGATTTTGTCGCCAACATCAGCCACGATTTGCGGACGCCGCTGGCCTCGATTCGCCTGCTGGTTGACACACTTCAGGCCGGGGCGCTCAACGATCAACAAGCCGCGGCCGAGATGCTGTCCAAGATCGGCGTTGAGGTGGACGTGCTGTCGCAATTGGCGCGCGAGTTGCTCGACCTGGCGATGATTGAATCGGGCCAGATGCCGCTCAAGCTCCAGCGCACGGACCTGCGCGATTTGGCGCTGGCGCAGATTGAGCGATTCGCGCCGCTGGCGCACCCGAAACAACAAACGCTCGTTCTGGATATTCCACCTGGCACGTGCGCGCTCGCGGATGGCGAGATGATTGGCCGCGTCCTCTCCAATCTACTGCACAATGCGTGCAAGTTCACGCCGAGTGGCGGGCGGGTCAGTGTGGGCGCGCATCTGGACCATGACAACGTGACCGTTTGGGTCGCGGATACCGGCCCGGGCATCTCGCCTGAAGACCTGGCGCGCATCTTTGAGCGATTCTACAAAGTGGATCGCGCGCGCGGCCAATCGGGCACGGGCCTGGGATTGGCGATTGCGCGCCACATTGTCGAGGGGCATGGCGGACGCATCTGGGCCGAAAGCAGTCTCGGTCACGGCGCAACGTTCCGGTTCGCGCTGCCTGCGAGCTAACCCTTAAACATTCTTAACTTGCTCATCATCAAGATTTGACAACCGCATAACACAGCCTTCACCTTGCTCCCCTATAATCCACTTCAGGCACGAGGTGCATTTTTGTTTTGAGGAGGAGACCAATGGACAACCTTGAGGCCCAGATCGCAGAGATGCAGACGCAATTGACCAGCGCCCTCAAGCGCGGCGAGCCGGAAAACTCGCTGCAGATGCGCCAAATGGGCGCGCGACTGGAGCGGATGCGCCACCTCTGGGCCATCCATCGCCAGATTCGGTTGGGGCAGGAGATACACGAGGACCACCATGTTAGCCGTGTCAACTGAAGCGCAACCCGACCGGTGGGCCTGCTGCAAAACCATCCTCGCACGTCCACTCCCGACGACGACACATTCTACGCGCTGCTGGCAGAACTCGATGCAGGCTGGCGCGTTGAATCGCCCGTATACCTGCGCCCGCGATGGGGCAGTGAGCACGTCGGCACTGCCATGTATCACTTTATCCTGCGGCACGAGACCGGCACGACAATGATCAGCGTGGCCGACGGCAACCGCGTCCGCGCGTTTGTTCAGGAGCATGGGTATGAAACCAACGGGCCCCGGCGCTAGTTTGTTAAGCGTTTTTTATCAACTCTTAAGCTAGGCTTAACACAAAAACCCATCGGGCTTAAACATTCCCTGGTAACATATCACTTGAATAAAGGTGAAATCAATCACGAGGAGAAGAAAAGAAATGTCATCCCGCAAATTGTTCGTCACAAGTCTATTGGCGCTGGCGCTCGTCGTGAGCGCATGCGCCCCCGCCGCGGCGCCCACGCCGGAAAAGGTCACGGTCAAAGAGACCGTCGTCGTGCCCGGCACGCCCCAGGTCAAAGAAGTCGTCAAGGAAGTCGTGAAAGAAGTCACGCCGACGGCCAAAGCCATGGATGCCCCCGGCTCGGTCAAGCTGAACGCTTCCGGCGCGACCTTCCCCCAGCCGTTGTACGAAGACTGGGCGTTCGCGTTCAACCAGCGCGATCCGTCCGTCGTCATCAACTATGCCGGCGGCGGCTCGGGCCAGGGCATCAAGGACATCAAGGCTGGCACGGTAGACTTTGCCGGCACGGATGCCTTGCTTTCGGATAAGGACTATACGGAAGTGCCCGGCCTGCAAATGCTCCCGACCGTGGCGGGCGCGGTGGTGCTGGCCTATAACGTCAAGGGCATCACGACCTCGATCACGCTCGATGCGAACACTGTCGTCGGCATCTATCAGGGCAAGATCGAAAAGTGGAACGATGCGGCGATTGCCAAGCTGAATCCAGAGGCCAAGCTGCCCGACCTGCCCATCAACGTCGTGCACCGCTCGGATGGTTCCGGCACGACCAATATCTTTACGCTGTATCTTGCAGCAGTGAGTGAAGACTGGAAGAAAGCCCCTGGCGCA
Source organism: Anaerolineae bacterium (assembly GCA_041300525.1). GTDB lineage: Bacteria > Chloroflexota > Anaerolineae > Fen-1058 > Fen-1058 > JBGLNJ01. The sequence continues at coordinate 1,279,872 of JBGLNJ010000001.1, forward strand.
GGCACGGCAGTGGATTGGCCGGTGGACAAGCTCGGACGCGGTCAAGGCGGCAAGGGCAACCCCGGCGTCGCCGCCGCGATTCAAAACACCAACGGCGCGATTGGCTACGTGGAATTGGCGTACGCCAAGAGCAACAACATCCTGTACGCCAAGATGGTCAATGCCTCGGGCAAGACCGTGGAAGCCAGCATTCCCAGCACCACGGCCGCCATCAAGGACGCTAAGTTTGACGACAAGCTCGGCGCCATCATCGTCAACACCAAAGAGGCCGACGGCTGGCCGATCGCCGGCTTTACGTACCTCATCGTGAACAAGGACTATAAGGACTGCAAGAAAGCTGAAAAGCTGGTGGGCTTTGTGAACTGGGTCTTGAGCGATGCGGCGGCGATAGCTCGCGCGAGCAAGTTGCTGTATGCGCCGCTGCCCAAGGACGTGACGCCCAAGGTGCTCGACACAGTCAACAAGACCATGTGCAATGGCAAGCCGGTCGTAACCAAGTAGGGGCGAGGTCGCCTCGCTCATCAACAGGTCTCCTCCTATCCCGAAGCTCAAAGAGCCTCACCGGTTCGTGAGGCTCTTTGACTCGCAAGAAGGACAAGGTTATGGCGTCTTTCGCGCCTCGCAAACTTGAACGTGTTTCGTCCTCGCCATTGAGCCGCGCGCTGCAACACGGCGACGTTCCATTCAAGGCCATCATCGCGCTCTCGTCGCTGACATTGCTGGCGTTGATGGTGGGCGTGGGCGTGATGCTGTGGCTGCGCTCCGGCCCGACGCGCGCGCAGATGGGCTGGTCGTTCATCACGCAGACGACGTGGAATCCCGTCGGCGAAATGTTCGGCGCAGCGCCCTTTATCGTCGGCACGTTGGTCACGTCGCTCGTGGCGGTGCTGATTGCACTGCCGTTAGGTCTGGGCATTTCGATCTTCCTGGCCGAGTTGTGCCCGCCGCAGGTGCGCACGTTCGTCGGCTTTATGGTCGAGCTGCTCGCGGCGATCCCCAGCGTGGTGTATGGCGCGTGGGGGATTTTCGTCTTTATCCCGCAGGTTGTCATACCGGTCGGCAACTGGCTGATGAATAGCCTGGGCCGGTACGTGCCCATCTTTCGCGGCCCGTTCTTTGGCGCAAGCAGCCTTGCCGCCGGCTTGATCCTGGCCGTGATGATTCTGCCGACCATCGCGGCCATCTCGCGCGACGTGTTATTGGCGGTGCCGCGCTCGCAACGCGAGGCCGCGTTCGCCCTCGGCTCGACCGAGTGGGAGACGATCTGGCAAGTCGTGTTGCCGTACGGGCTGTCGGGCATTCTGGGCGCGGTGATCCTGGGCCTGGGCCGCGCGCTGGGCGAAACGATGGCGGTGACGATGGTCATCGGCAACGTCGCGCAATTGACGACGTCGCTCCTCAGCCCGGCCTACACGATGGCGAGCGTCATTGCGAACGAGTGGGGCGAAAGCCGGACGGCGCTGTACGGCAGCGCTCTGATTGAAATCGGCCTGCTGCTATTCCTCATGAGCCTGCTGCTCAACATCATCGCGCGATTTCTGGTGTGGAGCGTGGCGCGCAAGACGCCGGACGCCGAAGGCGGAAGAACATGAACAGTCAATTTACCCACCCACGTCCCTTGAAACGCTCGCCCGTGCATGAGCAGTTCCGCCGGACGACGAATATCGTCATGCTGAGCCTGACCGGCCTGATGACGGCGCTGGCGATTGTGCCGCTGGCCTGGATTATATTTGAAGTGTTTGCGCGCGGGTCGAGCGCCATGTCGCTGTCGTTTCTGACTGACACCTTCAAGCCGACGGGCATTGACAACGGCGGCGGCGTGTGGCACGCCATCGTCGGCACCGGCATTCTCATCGGATGGGCAACGCTGCTCTCGGTGCCGATTGGCATCCTGGCCGCGTTCTACGTGTCCGAGCATCCCAACACGACGCTGGGACTGGCCGTGCGCTTTGGCACCGACGTGCTCTCCGGCTTGCCCTCGATTGTGGTCGGGCTGTTCGTTTACGCGTTGATCGTGCAAAGCTCGGGGTATTCGGCGTTCGCGGGCAGCGTGTCGCTCGCCATCCTGATGCTGCCCGTCGTCCTGCGGACGACCGAAGAGATGCTCAAGCTGGTGCCGAAATCGCTGCGCGAAGCCTCGCTCGCGTTGGGCGCGCCCGAGTGGAAGACGTCGTTCTTTGTCCTGTTGCCGGCGGCCATGACGGGCGTCGTCACGGGCCTGATGCTGGCGGTGGCGCGCGTGGCGGGCGAGACTGCGCCGCTCTTGTTCACGGCGTTAGGCAGCAACTATCTCTCGACCGCGCTCGACAAGCCCATCGCCTCGCTGCCATTGGTGCTGTTCAAGTATGCCGTTGACCCCAGCAAGGTGCGTAACGCGCAGGCGTGGGCGATTGCGCTGTTGATTCTGGTGCTGGTGTTGGTCTTGAACGTCGCCGCGCGCCTCATCACCCTGTGGCGTTCCAAGATGATGCAATAGGAGTTGAACATGACTGAATCGGCAATGACCCTACCTTCCAGTCTCCCGCTACAGCCTCTGGCGACGGCGTTGGGCACAACGGCGTTGGGTACAACGACGACCGTCACTGCCCCCGTCGTGGCTGAGGGCCGACTGAACACAAAGATGATGCTCGATCAGGTCTCGGTGCTGTACAATACCTTCACGGCGGTCGCCGAGGTAAACTTGCCCGTCTTCGCCAACAAGATCACAGCCATCATCGGGCCGTCGGGCTGCGGCAAATCCACGCTGCTGCGCGCGCTCAATCGCATGAATGACCTCATCCCCAGCGCGCGCCTCAAAGGCACGATCACGCTGGACGAGGACAATATCTATGCGCCTAACGTGGACGTGGTGGATGTCCGCCGCCGCGTGGGCATGGTGTTCCAGCGGCCCAATCCGTTCCCCAAGTCCATCTATGACAACGTGGCCTATGGCCCGCGCCTGTACGGGGGTGTGACCAAGTCCGAACTGGATGACATCGTCGAGCGCAGCCTCAAGCGCGCCGCGCTGTGGGACGAGGTCAAGGACAAGCTCAAGCAGTCGGGCATGGCGCTCTCGGGCGGGCAGCAGCAACGGTTGTGCATCGCGCGCGCCATCGCCGTCGAGCCGGAGGTGATTTTGATGGACGAGCCGTGCTCGGCGCTCGACCCGGTCGCCACACTCAAGATCGAAGACCTGATGCAAGAACTGAAGAAAGACTATACCATCGTCATCGTCACGCACAACATGCAGCAGGCTGCGCGCGTCAGCGATTACACGGCGATGATGATGATGCGGCCTGATCGCGCGGGCGAGATGATCGAGTTCGACGTGACGACCAAGATGTTTACGCGGCCCAAGGACAAGCGCACGGAAGATTATGTGACGGGGCGGTTTGGGTAAGTCAGTGATCAGTTGTGAGGAGCGAAGATGAAAACACGCGTGTTGTTTCTGTGCACGGGCAATTCGGCGCGCAGCCAGATGGCGGAGGCGCTTTTGCGTCACTATGCAGGCGACCGGTTCGAGGCGTACAGCGCCGGATTGGAACCGAAGGGCATGAACCCGTTCACGGTGCGGGTGATGGAAGAAATCGGCATTCCGCTCACGGGCCAATATTCCAAAGACGTGCGCGAGTACATGGGCAAATTGCACTTTGGCTACCTCGTCACAGTGTGCGCCAACGCCGAAGAACGCTGCCCCACGACGTTCCCCGGGGTAGGTCAGCGGTTGCACTGGGCCTTTGACGATCCCGCCGCGGTTGAGGGGACGGACGAGGACAAATTGGCAAAATTCCGCGCGGTGCGCGATCAGATTGATCAACGCATCCGCGAGTGGCTGAAAGAACAGGACTAGGACACGCCCTGAGGGAACCGCAATGGATCAGCGTGGTCGCAAAGTGCTTGTCATTGACGATGTGCTAGAGATGGAGTCGTTGCTCAAATTGTCTTTGAGCCGAGAACGCAACGACCAAGTGACTTTTGTTGATAGCGGGCCTAAAGGGCTGACCGCTGCCCATCAAGACCGGCCACATCTGATTATCTTGGATTTGGCTATGCCAGATGTGGATGGCTACCAGGTCTTGCGGGAGTTCAAGAACACACCTGTATTGCAGACTGTTCCGGTTCTCGTCATATCTGCCCTCGATTCCTATGATGTGAGGCGGCGAGTGCAACAGTTTGGAATACAGGGTTATCTCGGCAAACCGTTCGGCCTCCAAGAGTTGTTGGCGGCCCGAGATGCGATGCTTAGGGGCGAGACTTTTTATCGCTTTTAAAGTATGAGAGATCAGCAAGGCACCCAAAGCCGAAGTGTGAGCGCGGAAATAGGGACATGTTCAAGACCAGAGTGTTGTTTCTCTGCACCGGCAACTCGGCGCGCAGCCAGATGGCGGAAGCGTTTCTCCGCCATTATGCCGGCGACCACTTTGAAGTGCATAGCGCCGGGCTGGAGCCCAAGGGCATCCATCCCTTTGCCTTTCGCGTGATGGAGGAAATCGGTATTCCGCTCACAGGCCAGCGGTCCAAAGACGTGGATGAATATGTGGGCAGGTTGCACTTTGGCTACGTCATCACCGTCTGTTCCAACGCGGATGACAAGTGCCCGATCTTTCCGGATATCAGCCAGCGGCTGCGTTGGACTTTTGACGATCCGGCGGCGTTCGAAGGGACGGACGAAGACAAACTGGCAAAATTCCGCGAGGTGCGCGATCAAATCGGGCAGCGCATTTGCGGCTGGCTGGACGAACAGAATCTGCACCTCAACTATGGGGCCGATCAAGACATGCATACCGAACTCTTCCTGCCTCGCCAAATTGTTTTCGAGCCGGTCAGCGCCGGCGGCGGCAGCTTGTGGGATGGCGATAATCTGCTGGCGACGTTTACGGTGCTCAAGCGGACGGAGCGTCACGGGCGTTTGAGCCTGCGCGGTACGAATGACGCCTATGATCTGCTGTGCGCCACGAGCCAACAGCGCGTCGGCTACCGGATGTTCCAGGGCCAGCGCCAGGTGGCTAGCGCTGCATGGACGATGGACGATCCGTCGGCGGCCTTGCGCTACAGAGACCAAGACTATCTCGCCACGCCGGAGAGCTTGTTGAACGTTCGCGGCGACCGTGCCGCTGCAATACATTCTCGACCTCAAGTTGATTTTCAATGGGATGCTCGTCGGCTCTTTTATCGCGACCGGCTATTTCACCTTTCTGTTTCTGCGACGGCACGTGCAAAGCGACTGGCTGGCCACGTTGGGTGGGGTGCTATTTGCCTTCACGCCGATAGCCCTCACTCGTGCTGGCTCCGGACACCTTCATTTGTTGCAGGCATGGTTGATCCCTTTGCAATTGATTCTGTGGGAGAACCTGATCGCCCCCGACCGCCTTGGCCGGCGCATCTTCAAGGCCGCCGGCTTTGGGTTGATCGTGTACATGGCCTGGATGACGGGCTTTGAAATCTCCCTGTGGACATTGGTCTTGCTCGCGCCATACGGGCTGTACACTTGGCTGGCGCAATGTGAGGGTCGAGAGCGGCTGCGCGTGATCGGGTTGGCGCTCGTGGCAGGCTTGTGTGTGTTGGGGCCGGCGCTGATCGAGCCAATCCCCGCTCTCGTGCAAACACGTGGAATGGTGTTTCCGCTCGTTGACCGGCATACGCTCGAGTTCCAGTCGTTTCAGGCCATCTGGCTGGTGATCCGCGATCCCGACTGGCTTGGTTTCACCATCGGGCAGTTGATCCCCCTCCTGACGCTGTTCGGCGTGATCGTCGCCCGTAAACGTCGCGTGCGTTGGCTGTGGTTCGCCGTTGGTTTGGGATCGTTGATCATCGCCCTGGGGCCTTACTGGCCTGGCACCGATATTCCGCTGCCTTACCAACTGGTGCACAAGTTGCTGGGCAGCCAATATCGCACGCCAGTGCGCTTTATGACGCCAGCCGCTTTTGCCTTAATCGTCTTTATCACTCTCTCATTAGGTGATTGGTTCGAGCGGAAGAACCGGCGCCAGCTAACACCTTGGTTGACTGGTGCGGCCATCGTCGTACTGGTGTTCGACAGCGGAATGTTGGCCCCCTTCTCGGTTATCTATATGCCGGACTATGCCATCTATCACGAGATCGCGCTCGACGCGGATGAGTACGCCTTGCTCGAAGTGCCGGTCGGCCCGGCTTCGGGCTTTGGCGAGTTCGGCACCGCGCCCGACCTGCAATACTATTCGCACATCCACCACAAGCGCATCCTCAATGGGATCGTGTCACGCGTGCCCAGTGACTATATGAGCAAATATGAACGCTCGCCGCTGTTGCGTGGACTGACTGGGCTATACAATATGCCCGCGTTTGACGTGGCTGCCCGCGAACTGGCCGACAAGTTGAACCGCTGGGACATGCGCTATGTCCTCGTCCATCGCGACCGGCTGGAAAAGGCGCGCGCGCCCGCCATCATCGCGTTCCTCAACGTTCAGCCGGTATTGTGCCTGGTAGACGCCGAAGGCGATCTCCTGGCGTATCGCCGGATCAATACGTGGGCCGATTGCCCGCGCCCGGAGATGAGCGCGTTGCCATCCGGCGCATCGCGCCTGACGCTAGGCCAGCCCGGCGACGAACGATATGTCGGCCCCGGCTGGTACGACGTCGAAAACATCGGCGGGCCGCAAGGCCGCTGGGCAGGCGGGATGCTCACATCTACGGTGCGCCTGCTGCTCCCGAAGCAAAACTTGCGCGTGTCCTTCGATGCGCTTGCCTATCCCCCGAGCCAGAGCGTCACCGTGCGGGTGAACGGCCAACCGGTCGCGCATTTTGATCTGACCGAGGCCTGGCAGGTGTACCCATTCGACCTGCCCGCCGGCGCTCTGCCCGATGCCGGGCCGACGCTCATCGAACTCGTACACGCCAGGCTGCTTTCCGCCTCCGAGCGCACCAACGGGCAATCGCCCGATCAACGTCCGTTTGACGCGGCGTATTCCGGGTTCGATTTCACGCTTCGATAGAACGTACGCGTGCAAGGCGAGAGTCGTGAAACGTAAACAGCGGCCGGGTTGCGTTGCACGTTTTTCGTCTCACGTGCTATACTCCCCGTTGTGATAACAGAACAAGACCTCATCTCCCAACAAACGACCGTTTTTCTTTCCGGCCCGGCCGGCGCAGGCAAGACGACCCTCGCCGTCCGGCGATTGCGCGCGCTGCTCGACGCGGGCACGCCGGGCGATTCGATCCTGGTGTTTGCGCCGCAGCGCAGTCTCCTGCGCCCTTACCAGGATGAACTGGAGCAGGCCGACCTTCCGCCTGGCAGCCGCCCGCTGCTGTTGACCATCGGCGGGCTGGCGCGGCAGATGGTGGATTTGTTCTGGCCGGGCGTGGCCGGCGCCGCCGGATTCGCGCACCCCACTGCGCCGCCGGTTTTCCTCACGCTCGAAACGGCGCAGTATTACATGGCCCGCGTGGTTGACCCGCTGATGAGTGAGGCCGGGTATTTTGAGGGTGTTCGCCTCCAGCATCCTCGCCTCTACAGCCAGATTCTCGACAACCTCAACAAGGCGGCGCTCGTCGGTTTTCCGCACACGGAAATCGGCGACCGGCTCAAGCTGGCATGGAGTGGAGAGCCACGCCGCGCCGTTGTGTTCGCTCAGGCGCAGGACGCGGCCGTCCGCTTCCGCCGCTTTTGCCTGCAAAATAACCTGCTCGACTTTTCGCTCCAGATGGAAATCCTCACGCGCCAGCTCTTGCCCGCCGATTGGTTCCGCCATTATCTGTTCGGCCAATATCACCACCTGATCGCGGACAATGTGGAAGAAGAGCCACCCGTGACGCATGACCTGTTGCGCGATTGGCTGCCGCGCTGCGAGTCGGCGTTGCTCGTCTACGACGATGGCGCGGGCTATCGCAGTTTCCTGGGCGCAGACCCACAGGGCGCACTGGCGTTGCGGGACGCCTGCCGCGAGCGCGTCGAGTTGACACACTCTCGCGTGACCTCGTCCAACCTGGACGCGCTGGCAGAAACCATGTCGCAAGTTGCAGGTCGCAGATCGATCCTCCGACCTCCGACATCCGACATCCGAAATGTTCTCAGCTATGGCGGCGGCAAATTTCACCCGCAAATGCTCGATTGGGTCGCGGACGAGATCGCGCGGCTCACCCATGAGGAGGGCGTCGCGCCGGGCGAGATGGTCGTGCTGGTGCCGTTCTTGAGCGATGCGCTCCGCTTTGCGTTGGCCGACCGGCTGGCGCGCAAGAATATTCCGACGCGCTCGCTGCGCCCCTCGCGCGCGCTCAACGACGAACCGGCTGCCCGCTGCCTGTTGACGCTCGCCGCATTGGCCCACCCGGATTGGAACATCACCCCCGTCACGTCCGACGTGGCCCACGCGCTTTCACTTTCGATTGACGGGCTGGACGCGGCGCGCGCGCATCTGCTGGCTCAACGCACATACGCCGAAAGGCCAGGGCGATTGCGCCCCTTCGATGGATTGAACGTCGATCTCCAGGATCGCATCGGGTTCGGCGTGGGGCAGCGGTACGATCACCTCCGCCAGTGGCTGGAGGATTATGCCGGGCACACGTCGCCGCTCGATCATTTCCTCAGCCGACTGTTTGGCGAGATCATCTCGCAGCCGGGTTTTGGCTTTCATCGCAACCTGGACGCGGGCCGCGTGGCGGCGGGGCTGGTGGCTTCGGCGAAAAAGTTCCGCCAGGTCGTTGGGAAGGATGAAGGCGGAGGGCTAAAGGATGAAATCGGAAAAGCGTACGTTGAGATGGTGCAGAGCGGCGTGATTGCCGCGCAGCAATACGTCAAAGAAGACGGAGAGGCCGTGCTGCTCGCGCCAGCGTACACGTTCCTGTTGCACAATCGGCCCGTGGATGTCCAGTTCTGGATCAACGCAGGCAGCCCCGGCTGGTGGGAACGGCTGTACCAGCCGCTCACGCATCCCTACGTCCTCACACGCCGCTGGGAAGCGGGGCGCAAATGGACGGATGAGGACGAGCAGGCCGCGCGCCAACTCACGTTGAGCCGGTTGACGCAAGGCTTGCTCCGCCGCTGCCGCAAGAAAATCTACCTGGCGTGGAGCCAGCTCAACGAGCAAGGCTTTGAAGAGCGAGGGCCGCTGTTGATGATAGCGCAGCAAATTTTGCGCCACTTGCCTTCCAGTGATCAGTCAATCAGTGATCAGTCAACCAGTCAATCAGCCCATCAAGTGACCGAGTAACTGAGTGACTGATTGACTGGGTAACTGAGTGACTGATTGACCAAGTAACTGAGTAACTATGTTCCAACCCAGACCTGCGCAAGAAGAAATTCTGAAATATATCGGCGGGCGGATGGGCGTCTCGGCGGTGCCGGGCAGCGGCAAGACGTACACGCTTTCGTACCTGGCCGCCAAGCTGGTCAAGGATTACGTCCGCGACGACCAAGAAGTCCTCATCGTCACGTTTGCCAATTCGGCGGTAGATAATTTCCAACGTCGCATCCGCGAGTTCTTGAAACAAGAGCAGGGTCTGCTCCCCGACGTGGGCTATCGCGTCCGCACGCTGCACGGCCTGGCGAACGACATCATCCACGAGCGCCCTGCGCTGTTGGGCCTGCCGGAAGATTTTCAAATCGCCGATGAGCGCGAATCCAACCAGATCCTCGACGACATCGTGGCGAGTTGGGTGCGCAGCAATCCCGAAGCGTTGGAAGAATTCATCGCGGAAGATGTGTCCGACGACAAGCGCCGCTGGATCGAGCGGGAAAAGTGGCCGGAGCTGGTGCGCGCCGTCGCCGCGAGTTTTATCCGCCGCGCCAAAGATTTGCAGGCCACGCCCGCCGAGTTGCGAACAAAGCTGCCGGACTGGCACGGCGATTGGCGGCTGGCGCGGATGGGGCTGGAGGTTTACGAAGACTATTCGCGCGCGCTGGCGTACCGCGGCCAGGTGGACTTTGATGACTTGGTGCGGCTGGCGTTGGAAGCACTCTTAATTGATGCCGGGCTGACGGCGCGGCTCCAGGCGCGCTGGCCGTACATCCTGGAAGACGAGGCGCAAGACAGCAGCGAGTTGCAGGAAAGGATTTTGAGAATTCTAACCACCCCCATCCCCAACCCTTCCCCCGTCGGGCAAAGATCGCCCGACAGGGGAAGGGAGCAGATTCCTCTCCTGCTTGCGGGTGAGGGTTGGGTGCGCGTGGGCGACCCGAACCAGTCCATCAACACCACGTTCACCACGTCGGACATCCGCTTCCTCAACCGCTTCCTGGACGAAGAGGGCGTCGTGGATCGCCCGCTGTACAATTCGGGCCGCTCGACGCAGCGCATCATTGACCTGGCAAATCATCTCGTGGATTGGACGGCGAGCGCGCACCCGCACGCCGTCGTGCGGCAAGACGCCTTCCGCTTTCAGCACATCGAGCCGACGCCGCCCGACGATCCGCAGCCCAACCCGCTGGACAGTCACGACCTCGTCGTGACGTTCTATCACAAGCCGCTCTCGCCCGACAAAGAGTTGGACCTGGTCGTCAGTTCATTGGCGCGCTGGCTGCCCGAGCACGCCGACCAGACCGCCGCCGTGCTCGTGCCGGATAACAGCCGGGGCTATAAACTCGTCGAGCGATTGGAGCGCCAGAAAATCCCGCACGACGATCACCTGAACACGACCGCGTCCACACGCAAAGCCGCCGACGCGATCGGCAGCGTGCTGCACTACCTGGCCTCACCGCTGAACGGAGGGCTGCTTTCAAACGTCTACAAGCACTGGGCCGGCGAAGAAGGCGATGGCGAGCGCCGCAAAGCCATCCTCACCGCGTTGCGCCGCTGCGATGAAGTGGAAGCCTTCCTCTGGCCGCGCCCCGATCGTGACTGGCTGGCCGATCAGCCCATCGCATCCGACGACGAGGCGCAGCGCAGCCTGGCGCGCTTCCGCGCGTTCGTTCGCCGCTGGCTGGATGCGTCCGCGCTGCCGGTGGATCAACTCGTGCTGACGTTGGCGCAAGACCTGTACCACGAGCCGTCTGACCTGGCGCTGGCGCACAAGATCGCCATCGTCTTGCGCGGGCTGAGCGCGAGTCGTCCCGAATGGCGGCTTTCTGATTTGGCGAATGAGCTGACGCAGATCGCGCGGAACCGGCAGCGCTTTGCCGGCTTTAGCGACGACGACGTGAGCTTTACGCCCAAGCCAGGCAAGGTGACGGTCACGACGATGCACAAAGCCAAGGGGCTGGAATGGGATCGCGTTTACCTGGTGGGCGTGAACAACTATGACTTTCCATCCGTCGAGCCGCACGATGTGTACCGGGGCGAGCGGGCGTTCGTCCGCAGCGGGCTGAACCTGGAAGCCGAAGCCGTCGCGCAACTGGAGGCGCTGCGCGACCCTGATCCGCGCAAGGTGGCGCAGTACGTCGCGGGGTCAGCCACCTATCGCGCGCGGATCGAGTACACCGAGGAACGCTTGCGGCTGCTTTACGTGGGCATCACGCGCGCCAAGAAGGAGCTCGTCGTCACGTGGAACGTGGGCGGATTCGAGAACGCGCGCAAGCAGGCCGCCGCACCATTTTTGGCGTTGTATACGTGGCAACAGATGAACCAGGAGAAATAAGAAAACCTCCGAGGTTTGGGAAACCTCGGAGGTTGGGATGTCCATCAGCGCAGCCTGGCTTCTTCACGGGCACGCTCGGCGGCGCGTTCTTCCAACAGGGCTTGCGTCAAGGACGGTTCGCCGCGATACTTGCCAAACGTCTCATGGATGAAGGCGAGTTGTTCTTTGCGCGTGTATTCAGGCTTGGGCTGGCCCAGGGCGACGATTTTCAAGACCGCCTCGTATAGCTCGGGCGTCAAGATGATGGTGGCGCCCTGCGGCGTAATCAGGCGAGGCTGTTCCATGCTGCACCTCCTGCGGCAATTATAACATGGAGCGTTGTTTTTGGCGGAGGCTCGGGCGGATTCGAGAACGCGCAAGGCCGCTATCCCATAGCGGCCCGCCGCGCCGTTCTTCGCCTGGCGTTGTGTACGTGGCAACTTGTACAAGACAGAGGAGATAGCTAGATTGACAACCATACCTGCGACTGCGCTCTCAATTCCGGCTTATTCTTCTGCGGTAACCGTTCAGGAGTCCTGCTGCTGGGTGGACAAATTAGACTGCACTATCTACTGGAGTTTAGAGTCAGTTTTGCCCACCCGCCACATATAGCGGATTTCAAAGCCGCAAAAAGCCATATATGGCGTTTGCGGAACGGTACGGCAGAACCGCTCAAGCGTGGGCTCTAAACTCCAGTATCTATCCTACCCCAATAATGGTTTCTATCATGTTCCTTTCATTCACGCTCTCAGTTGTGAACAAGGGGAAGAATCATGACGACAGCACTAGAGTCTACTGAAAAGGCCTGGTTACGACAGTTCTTGGAAGATCACTTTAGCCTCAGTGAGCTAAAGTGTTTGGCTTTTGATTTGGGAATCAATTTCGAGCTATTCGCTTACCAGACAATACGAGAATTTCCTATCGAGTTAATCGCTCATTTGGAGCGTAGGGATCAACTAAGTTGTTTGGTGACTGAGGTTCTTCGATGTCGACCTGACGATAGATTGACTCACCAAATTGCCCCCATGTTCACCCCTCGACAAGATACAAATTATTGTATCCGAAGATTTGCTAAAGCTAGTGGACGTGCCCGAGCTGAAAGAGGATTTAGCTACGAGGTTCAAGGTGCCTCCACTGAATGTTGTGCTCATTGGTACAGCCAGGGGAAGTATGCACTGGTTGATCGGCTTACCAAGAGAATCGATTGATTGGCAAGTTCTGTCGGAGATTCGCAGCCTTGGCAATAGCAAATACCATGTTGTTTCAATTACTGCCTTTGATTCCTTGGATTTAGTTAGCCAGGAGACATGGCGTTCGGTGGCTTGTGACAAGCCACCCGTCCGAGAGCGTGATGTACTGCGTCCAGCCATCACTTGGGAGGATGCGTTAGAAGCAACTAGAAAGTCTCAACGTACTCCTCATACGATCCCATCCGAACGGGCACCTTCTGCGTATGACGTGTTCATTAGCCCAGAGAATTTCAGACTCGCCTGGGAACGTGTTCGCTACTTTGACCGCCCTGACTCAAGAGACTGGATCGGACTAAAGGCCTTTGCGGCCAACCGCGACCACGACCTTGAAGTGATTCGACACTCAATAATTGAGCGAACCTTTGAGCCTTCATATCCTGAGATCAGATACCTTCCCAAATCTTCACACACTTTACGCCCGATGGCAGTTCTAAGTATCAGTGATCGAGTTGTCTTCCAAGCCATAGCCAATGTAATATCAGAAAGAAGCCGACCTGCCCTATCGGTAGTTGCAAACCGTCAGTCCTTTGCAAACGTTCTGACCGATCCGGGTCAAAAGCCACTTTTCATACACTGGAAACGTCAATATCGCCTTTTCCAAGAGAAGTTCTGCGAGCTCATCGAAGAAGGCAACTTATGGGTGGCAGAAACCGATGTAGCGGCCTTTTACGAGACGATAGATCACGCGGTGTTGTTTAATGGGCTCATTGAGGATAGGTTCCTTGACGAACGCACTTTAGAATACCTCAAAGCATATCTGCCAGTGTGGGCCTCGGTACAAGCAGGAGGCAACGCCACTCGCGGCGTGCCCCAGGGATGTCTATCATCAGATCTACTTGCGAACATTTTTCTACACGGATTTGATCAAGATCTCGCATCGCAGGAATATCACTACATGCGATACGTTGATGACATCAGATTGCTTGCAAGAACTAGAGAAGCAGTACAGCGTGGCCTTATCCGTATCGACAGAAGCATGAAAACCAAGGGTTTGCTCTTGCAAACCAAAAAGACCACAGTACGGCAAGTCATTGACATCTCAGAAGAAGTCGATCGGATGGCTGCCCAGTTATCCGAGATCGATACCAGGCTAAATGAACCAGACCCATCTGAATTGCTACTCCCCGATCCACTCTTTGAGTCATCTTTGCACGATGTTGCAGTACTTGGGGAAGACTTTGCTGTCAGGGTCAAACAACCCGCACTATTTCATCTATCGATACAGGACAGATTGCTAGAGCTTTTCTGGCAAGCTAAACATTCCATTGATTCAAACTCTGCCGATCCATTTGCCGAACGTCATCTTCGCTTCTGTTTGTGGCGTCTACGTCCCAATCCAGCTATTGTCAATGCAATACTGCCATACCTTGTCGAAAGGCCATGGCTCGGCGAAAGCATTTACCGGTATCTGCAACAGTGTAAGGGATTCGGAAAAAATAAAACATTCCAATTAAGAGAGGCGAGCTGGGATGTCAATAAACCATTTTTCAAGACCCGATACACGTTGAAGCATTGTGATTTGATATTTGCTGCCGCCCCCCACAGCCAGCCCATCACGAACAGCGCATCTTGACCCAACATCTGGTACAGCAGCGGTTCCAGCGTCAGCGCCGCCGCCGCAAAGATGGCGATGACCGGGCGATGGAGATGCAAGCTAATCCAGTATACAGCGACAATGGACGCCAGCCAGCCCGCCACGCTCAAGATCATCCCGACTTGCGGGATGGACAAGCCGAGTCTGCCTGCTCCAGTCAGCAGCGCCAGATACAGCGGTGAAGCAGTCAGACCTGACAGGTCTCTCGCAGACTGAAAGGCCACGTAAGCGCGTTCGCCGGGCACATAGCCACGTGCGACCAGCAGCGCCAGCACGACCATCAGACAAATGAGCAAGGGAAGCCAAAGAGTTTTGTTCACGGTGCATCACGCTGCGCGTTTTATTTCTGTTTCGTGAATGGCAGGTACAGCTTGTCAATATCTACGTCCACGCCCCAGACGCGATTGCCGTCCAGGTCAATCCAGTTGCCCGTCTGCACAAGCGTCGGGCGCTCTACGCTATCGAATACGACTTCAGAAACCGTCATACTGGCCGGGCCATACTCGGTCTTTTTGGTATAAGCGGCCAGTCCCGCGATAAACGGCTGCGAAATCTTGATGTTGCGCGCAGTGACACGCGAGCCATCCTTGACCGCAATACCAATATAGGGACGCGTGACCACGATGTCCTCCAGATCGGCCTGGCTGAATTCGCCGATGGACGCGCCCTTGTCGCCCATGTCCGTCATCGTCAAATGGCGGGCGACGAGCCCGGTCCCGCTTACATCCAATCCATCGTTGCCGATTTTCTGAAAGGCGCATCTTTCAACCAGGCCGGACGCCGTAAAGTCCGAGTCAATCGCATCAAAATCGGTGTCCTCGAAATAGCTATCCGCCACTTCAAAGGGACTGATCACAAAGTTGATAGTGTCGTCCGTGTTGCGGATGTGCATAAAGCGGCTGTACGATATTCGCGCCGGGCTTTTGTAAAAGTTGAGTGGCCCGGTGGTGCCCCAACCGGGCCGGTTCAACCCGCCGGTATATTCGAACGTGACATAGCTCCACGCTGACGGTGCGCCGGCCTCTACGACGGCGATGCCTCCCCACAAATCCGTATCATCGGCTCTGGTCAGCAGGATGGGCGCAGCAGGTTCGCCTTCGAACAGCAGCGGCCCGTAGGCCACCACGATGACGCCTTTTCCAAACCGCAGCGTCGTCCCCGGCCCAATGCGCAGGCCGTAGTCTTTGGGCATCACCAGGTCATTTTTCACCGTCCAATCACCGCGCTTCACCTGCAACCAGTTGGCGTCTCGTTCGCTCCCGTCGGCCAGGAACGGATGTTGCGCCAACGCTTGTTCCACGGTGGCTGTGGGCTGCACGGTGTGATCCACCGGAAGCGGATAGCGGCGCAAGACCGACTGGCGCTGTGCGTCAGCATCTGTTCCGCCCAACAACCGGGTGACGAGCGTGATGGGCGCGGTGGCTGTCAGCGAGATCACTGTTTGGGGAACACGGATGCGTGCGTAGGCTACGTCTTTTGCATCGCCGGCCAGCGGCATCAGCGCGAGCGTGTCCACGCCGGACACGAGCAACTGCTGCGAGTCGTTCACTACCCAACTGCGCTCAAATGGAATCCAGCGCCCCCCCTCAGTCCCCCCCGTGGTCACAGGGGGGAGGCCGGTTTCCATTCCGAGCACTTGCACCGGCCAGCCCAAAAAGTTGCCCACGTCTATTGCGTTCGAATCGCCCAGCGGCGAGTAAGCGTAGACGGCCTGGTAAGGCTGAACCCTTTGCCGGAGCTCTTGAGCGCGAGCGCGCAGCTTGTCCCAGGGCAAAGGCAACTCCCCAAACTCGTCACTCAATGCCTTGTTCAGCGCCAACAACTCCGGTTCCAGATCGGCCTCGAGTTTTTCCAGATATTGAGGCGAGGTCACCTCGAGCGCGGATTTGACGAAAGCAGCCTGGATGAGCGGGTCGTCGTAGAATAATTTGGGATCCAGGTCAATCTCGGCGCTGGCCGGGTCGAACGCGTTGGCGTTAAAGCCAATCGGCTCGAGGCGAGTCGAAAGCGGGTTGTAATAATAACGCAGATTATGCCAGATCAGGCCGTGCTGCCCACCCCATAGATCGGTCAGGGCCAGAAAATGGCCCATCAGGTTGACGTCGAACACGTCCGAGGCGCGCAGGTCGCCCGTCCACACGCTGCGCAACATGCCTTCGGCCATCTGGCGTTGCGCCCCCAGCCCTTGCGCGTTGATCAGCTTGTTGGTCTGATATTCGTCAACGAGGTGAAAAGCGTCCACGCCAGGCGGCACGTAGCGATTGGCAGACAGCGAGCGCCACGTCCACATCAGGTTCTCGTTGTAGCGCATGATGAACCCTTCGCGCCGTCCCTGCGCTTCAAACAACTCTTTGCTGAAACCTTCCTCCAACGCGTAGATGCCTTTGGCCTGACCGTTCAACACGACATTCACGAAGCGATAACGCAATCCCAAAACGCCATCGCGCCGCAGGTTGGTGTGATAAGCCCACTCGTTTGTGTACTGGCGGACCGGTGGATTCTGGATGGAAAAGACTGCCATGCCGAATAGAAAATAGTTGTTGTCAACCTGGATGCGGAATGACCACTTGTCGCCGCGCAGGTGATCCGTCCAGTCGCCCTTCAAGGCCATCATGATCGGCATATCTTGATTGTTGTAGCGCAGCGTGCCTTCCACTTCAGGATTATCTTCGTTCAGCAGGATGCCGCGCTTGAGCGCCCTCTCGCGCGCGGCGGCGATTTGATCCCAGTTGGTAGTGGGAACGTTGATATAGATTGTAGGTAGAGCGTCGCCGGGTGTGGGCAGGGGCGTTGCCGCCAGCGTGGCGGTGGGCGCACGCGCGGGCAAGGTGGACGTAATGACGGCCAGGCCGTGCGCCGCAGGCAAGGTGGCGGGCGTCGCCGCTCCGCCAGAGCGCGCAAACAACATGCCAGCCAAAAAAACGAGCACCCACACGCCGCCCAACCAGATTGCAGATTGCAGATTGCAGATTGCAGATTTCGGATATCGGATGTCAGAAGTCGGATGTTGGATGTCGGATGTCGGATCGGGAGTTTGCGTTTCGCGCTCCGGATGCACATGCGCTTGAGATAGTTTCATAGTGTACCTCGTCCCCGTGTCACCCCGTCACCTTGTCATTTCCTATCCCATCAAAAACTCGGACGTGACCAGAAACCCGCTAATGTATTTAGAGTTGCGCTCGGGGCGGAAGGGCAAGGCGTTGAGCACATCGGACAGACGGTCGGCCAGGGCCGCATCGGCTTTGAGTTCAATGACCATCGTATCCGGCAGCGGCGTCGGGTAGCGCAGATTCGGGCGGCGAGAAAAGCGTTGGTCGTACACAGCCAGCTGCGTGTCCAATGTCAGGCGAATCTGCCCATCCCAAGAGACATAGTACTCGCGCTCATAGTGGTTGAGGATGGTGGCGCAACTGACCTGGCTCAACCAGACTCGAAAGCGGTCGTCGGCTTGCCGGCGCAAAAAGGCCAGCGCGTCGTCCCACGTCGTCTCGCGCCGGGGATCAAACGATGCCTGGATGGGGCACAGTTCCTTAAAGCCCACCCTGCCGCGCTTGGATTTGAGCTCCAGTTGGCTGTGCTCCACGAGCCAACTCGGCCCATACCAGCGCCAGCGCAACTTGTTGCGCTCGCTCGCGCCGTCGAGATTGTCCAGCACACCTTCCACATCCAACGTGTCAAAGTAAATGCTGTTGACACGCCGGGGCGGGTAAGCCACGCGGAATACTTCGGGGTGCAGCCTCACGAGCGTTTGCACCTGGGACAACCACGCCATCGGGCACACCAGCTTGACCTCGTAACGTGCCATTCCCATTCCCATTTCGGATTTCGGAGATTGGACGGCCGCTTTGAGATTTGACATTTGGCCTGCTCTAGTCTCCACCTTCCTGTCGCATCGGCGCGCTTTGCTGGCGGGTCAGTCCCCACAGGCGAGTCACCACGCGCATCTCTACCGGCTCGTCACGCGAAGCGGCTCGCCCGGCTGTAAAAACCAAGTTGTAGGGCACATTCAAACGCAGTGTGCGCAGACGCCCATCGTCGGCGGCGCGTAACACCAACGCGCCCGTGGTCGTCGTCACGGTGATATCCGCGCTATCTTTGATCCAGGCCGGGTCAAGCGGCAGAAAAGTGCTCTTGCCCACGTCAAAGCCCAGCACCTCCACCGGCACGTGCTGCAAATTCGACAGGCTCACCTGCAAGGTGGTATCGGGCTTGGGCGCGGCCTGCGGCATTACCCAGGTGGCAAGCACCGTTTGCGTCGGCTCTAGCCAGCGTGCCATACGTTTCTGTCGAGCGGCCAACTCGTCCCATGTCAGATCGCCTGCGTCCCACGCCAATTGCATTTGCTGGAACGAATTGCCCAGAGCGGTCTGCAACTGTTGCAGGTACTCGGGCCGGCTGACGCGCTCCATCGCCCGGATGTAAGCCGACTGGAGGCTCGGATCGTCAAAGCAAGCGGGCCAGCGCAACTCGCCATCGCCGGGGACCGCAATCAGATTCGCCAGGCCAACGGGTTCCAGTCGCCCCGTGGTGGGATTCAGTCGAAACGCCAGGTGCGTCCAATCGCTGATCGGCGCACCCTGCCAAAGCGTGCCGAGCGCCAGCAGCGTTCCCATCCGCTCCACGTCCACCACATCCGACGGCGTACGTTGGCCGAGCTGCAAATCGCGCAACGGCTGAAGCACTGCCTGGTCCGACGCGCTCGCTCCGGTCACTGGAACATTCAGCACGGCGACGGTGGCTACCCGGCAATCGGACAGACGAACAGACAAGGGAGCCGGGCCGCTTCCGCGCTGGCGCTGCAGGTCTTGCCAGTAAAGTGCTGGGTCAAAATGGACGAGACTCGCGGCGGACAAATCCGGCCCCGGCGCGGCCCATGCGCCATATAGGCCCAACGCATCGCCGTTCAACTCGACGGACACGGCTTGCACCGGCGCCGCCAGAATTCCCTCGCGCCGCAGGCTCTCGCTCAGCCCCCATTGACTTAGCGCCTGGTGCGATGCGGCGTCGTACAGGAGCAAATGTTGCCAGCCCAGCACGCCTCGCTTGTCCTGCGTGGTGATTTCAAATGCCCATTGGCTCGCCTGCGCGCCGGGATACTCGCCGGCTGGCAGGCGTATCTGAACGGGGATCGTGTCGTCACCCAGGCGGACGGTCGCCGTCACCACGTCATTGGGAGTGGGAACGTGAACGCCGGTCAACTCGATGCCCTGGCGATCCGCCCGCAGTCGCTGCGCGTCTTTGAACTCAACGTTCAGGTATAACGTGGGCTGCTTGGAGCGTTGGAGAACAGAATCCAACTGAAGGACAAGATCGCTGATTAATGACCTGTCGCCCATCGCGCCAGAGTCCACTGTCCCGCTCTGGGCTTGGCCCCACAGGCCCAGGGCCAACACCAAAATTATAAAGCCCAAGGCCAGGACGGTTCGCGTCACGCCCCAGCGGCGAGAGGTTCGTTGAAGTTGGCGCGAGGCAGCAGGGCTTGATAAGGAAGTCGTGTCTTGCCCGGTGATTTTCATGCGCGGTCAGGCTCCCAGCGCGGTCTCTTGCTGGATAAAGCTGAATTGGCATCCTGGCCAGGCTTGCTTGAGGCTGTCCATCAAGCGGGTGAGCGTGGCGGCGTCGGGGCAGTCAATGTAATAAGTGGATTGCAGCGTGTGCTCGTGGCTGTCCACGCGGCGCAGGTCTACCGTCTGCACGTGCTGCAAGAGCAGCTCGTTGATCTGGCTGAACTGTCCAGCCGGCGCTTCTGCGCGCTCCGCGTCCACCTGGATGGTCAGATACAAGTTGCTGCGCTGAGGCTTGCGGGCCACCAGCATGCGCAACATCAAAAAGCCAATGATCATGATCGCGCCGACGATGGCGACCACGCGCTGATCGGCGCCCGCTCCCAGCCCGATGGCGATGGCGATGAACAGGTAGAGCAATTCCTCCGGCTCTTTGATGGCAGCTCGGAAGCGGACGATGGACAACGCGCCGACCAGCCCCAGCGAAAGCGCCAGCGACGATTTGATCAGCGAGATGACCAGGGCGGTCGTCATGGACAAGACAGGCAGCAGGTAGGCGAACTTGGCCCGGTTCGAGAGCGCCATCCCGAATCGTTCGTAATACCAGGCCACGCCGATGGATAGCACGGCGGCCAGCAAAAGATTGAGCACAAGGGTCGCGGACGAACTGGCGAGAATTGTCTGCAGATCATTCATAGCTGAGGCTCTCCAATCTTGGGCGTACAGTCATTCGAGGGTGAAACGAGTGTTGGAAGCAAAAGGATAGCTTTCGGCCTTTTCGTTTTCGCGGGCGGAGTATAACACGAGACCGTATTGGGGGCAACCACCTGCGGTTCGGCGCTTGACCATCTCGCTTAATCGGGTACAATCAAATCCTCGATATCAAGCCAGGACTCGCGAATGACCAACACGCGCGGCGGACGCCATTCATCTTTCCTCAACCGGGGCCAATGGATCCAAATTCTCTTGCTGGGCTTGCTGTTCGCGCAAGCGGTGACGGCTGCCGCGCGTTTGTCCCTCACGTCCGACGAAGGATCACACATCACCAGCGGCTATACGATTCTGCGCACGGGCGATTTGCGCCTGGTCGAAGAACACCCGCCGCTGGTCAAGCTCCTCTCGGCTTGGCCCACCTTGCTCGTGCCTGACCTGCCGGACCCGACGTCCTTGCCCGGTTGGGAATCGGATATCCCCGTGACCGACAGCGCGCGTTTGGGACAGGCGACCAAGGCGCTGGTTTACGAATACCCTTCCATTGACCTGTTGGTATTTGCCACGCGCGTGCCGATAGCACTGCTGGCCGTGTTGTTGGGCGCGGTGACCGCTCGCTGGGCGACGGATTTGTGGGGATGGAAGGGCGGCAGCCTCGCGCTGTTTCTGCTCGTCTTTGATCCCAACATCCTGGCCCATGCGTCTCTCACCACCATAGACCTGGGCGCGACCTGCTTTATCACCCTGGCCTTGTTCTGCCTGGCGCGTTTTTTGCGCCGCCCTACCCGCTCGCGCCTGGTATTGGCTGGCGTGAGCCTCGGCCTGGCCCAGGCCTCCAAAATATCCGCACTGGCGCTGATTCCCATTGTTGGCTTGCTCTGCGTGCTGATGCTCCGGCAGCGTCGGTGGATCTATACAGCACTGATCATGCTGATCGCCGCGCTAACCTTGTGGGCTATGTTTGGATTTGAAATCCAGTCCATCCCCGGAGTGCCATTCCCTGTCCCGGCCGCCAGCTATCGCATCCCCTTCCTGCGCCTGCGCCAACACATGCTCAACGGGCACGAAACTTTTTTGCTGGGCCAGAACAGCATGCAGGGCTGGTGGTATTATTTTCCTGTGGCCTTTGCGCTCAAGACGCCTCTGCCCACGCTGCTGTTGCTGCTCACTGCGCTGGCCGCCCTATGGAAAGGGCCGCGCCACGCCCTGCGCGAAGAAAGCGCGCTGCTCATCTTTCCTCTGGTGTATGGCGCCAGCACTTTGGTAAGCTCCATCAACATTGGTTACCGTCACCTGATGCCCATCCTGCCGAGCCTGTTTGTGTTCATCGCGCGCCTGGCGGTTTTCCCACTTGGACAATTCAGAGCGCGTGCTGCGCGAATGGCTAGCGTCGGCTTGACCATTGCGCTGTTGGCCTGGCTGGCGCTCGGCGCCTTCGGCATCTGGCCGCACTATCTGGCCTTTTTCAATGAAATAGCCGGGGGACCGGACAACGGCTATCGCTACCTGGCCGATTCAAACACCGATTGGGGACAGACCTATAAATACCTGGCCCGCTTCCAGCGCGAACAAGGCATCAACACACTGCGGCTTTCGGCGTATTTGTTTTACACACCGTCCGTCTACGGCGTCTCATACGAGCCGCTAACACCCATGATGGGCAATACGCCGCCCATCTTTCCTTCGCGCTTCAATCCGCCGCCGGGCGATTATGCCATCAGCGCCTCTGCGCTGCAAGGCATCCCGCTCATCGCCGATCACGAGATGTTCGATTGGTTCCGCAAGCGCGAACCCGACGCCAAAGTAGGACACGCCATGTTTGTGTATCGCGTCCCACCCGGCCCGGCGCGTTCGTGGGTCGCTCAATGCACCACGCCGATCACGCCGCTCAAGCCGGAAGACATTGCCGAAGGCATGGGACGCTCCGACCTGCGGCCGGCTTTTTTTGACTGCGCGACAAGTTGGCTGGCCCCAACCGGCGGGCAATCGCCCGGCTGGGTGATCCTGGCGCGCAGCGCGCAGGCAGGCAATCCGCGCTGGCTGGAAAAAGCTCGCCTGAGCTATGAGCAAAAGCGTTCCGGCTTTACTCCGCCGTTCCGCGTGTATGAAGACGCGGGAACCGTAGACTGGCCGCGCAATCAACCGGTGCGAGTGGCGCCCTCCGAGATTGGATTGGCCGATGCGCTCAACAAGCCGACGGTCAACCTGCCGGTAAACTTTGGGCCGCTGACACTGTTGGGCTATACCCTGGATCGCGCCGACCTTAAATCGGGTGAAACCCTGCATCTGGAAACAATCTGGCGCGTGAACAGCGCGCCGGGCAGATTGCTTTCGTTGATGGCCCACGCGCTGGGCCCGGACGGGCGTGTGATCGCCGCAGGCGATGGGTTGGGTGTGCTCATTGAAACCTGGCAACCCGGCGATGTGTTCATCCAACGCCACACGCTGACCCTGCCGGCCGATGCGCCGCGCGGAGCCTATTGGCTGGAAACCGGGGCCTATTGGCTGGATGACGCGCTCCGCGAACGCTGGGCGGCGCAAGACTCCCGCGCAACGGGCGACCGCGCTCTTTTGACTGAACTACATTCCCAGCAATAACGCGAAAAAGATTGAGTGTCTCCGATTCCTGCGCGGCCCAGTCAAAATCAACTGACCGATAACGACGTATGGCGGATGCCGTTCAAGGTGAAACGACGATGTCAACCCAATCCTCTTACAAAATCGCGGCGGCACTGTTCTGTGTCTTTCTGCCGTTCTATCTGCTCATTTTTGGCGGGCACACCTACTCGCTCGACGAAGAGGTGCTGTACTATGTAACTGAAGGCATCGTCGAGCGAGGCTCACCGGCTCTCCCGCCAGACAATCCTGATCTGCCCATAGACAAGAAAGCCATCGTAGACGCCTTTTACGGCGGCAACGGCTTGGTCGCCAGAACCTTTATCCCGCCCGCGCTCTGGGGACATCCCAAGGACCTCGTTGACTATGAGTACAACCCCGACAAAGCCAAGGCGCTCTTGGCCGAGGCTGGCTACAAGGACGGCTTGAAGGAAGTCACGCTGGCCGACGGCAAGAAAGGCCCAGTCGAGTTCTGGTACATGCCCGTCTCGCGCCCGTACTATCAGGTCCCCAAGGACATTGCCGAAGCGATGGCGGCCGACTTGGCCAAGATCGGCGTCAAGGTCGAGCTCAAGACGGTGGACTGGGCTGTCTATCTGGACAAGCGGTCCAAGGGCGAGTTGCCGTTGTACATGCTGGGCTGGACCGGCGATAACGGCGACCCGGACAACTTTATCTGCTACTTTTTCTGCCTGGATGCCAAGGACTCGCCCAAGGCGAATGAAGGCTTTTTTGCCGACAAGCCAGTGTCCGACATCCTGAAGAAGGCGCAGGTACTGATCAAGCAAGAAGACCGTTCCCCGCTGTACGGTCAAGCAGAGCAATTGGTGCATGATGGCGCCCTCCGCATCTTTATTGCTCACAACCAGCCGGCGTTGGCCCTTAGCGCCAAGGTCAAGGGCTACATTACCAACCCGACCGGCACCGAGTTCTTTAACACGGTCGAGGTCGCTCCGTAACACTCGCGCTTAGACGGTGGGCGGCGGGCGGTTCTGTCTGCCGTCCACCTGTTGCCAAAAGAACAAATCAGACCTGACAGGTTTCACGCCGAAGGCGAACCTGTCAGGTCTACCCAATAGGTCTAGCGTAACTGTTCGGCCCCCCCACAGGTTCGGCCAGTGTAGGATTGAAGCGGCTGGCTTGCGGAGTAGCATTGTCTTCCTTGTAATAACCCGTGGGAGGGCCGCGCAATTACCATCGAGTAAAGGAGACCTGTGATCGGATACATCTTTCGCCGTGTTTTATCGGTCATACCCGTTCTGATCGGCATCACCATACTTGTTTTCAGCCTCATTCACCTCATCCCCGGTGATGCGGCTACGGCGATCCTGGGTGAGCGCGCCACACCGGAAAGTTTGGCCCAAGTGCGCGAGAGCCTGGGCTTGGACAAGCCGCTCTGGCAACAATACCTGATTTACATGAGCAAGGTGCTGCGCGGCGACCTGGGCATATCCATCCTGCGGCGCGACCCCATCGCCGAGGGTTTATTGATCCGATTCCCCGCCACCATCGAGTTGTGCGTGGCGTCCACCATCATTGCCATTATCTTGGGCATTCCGGCGGGCGTGTTTTCGGCCGTCCGGCACAATTCGTGGTTTGATAACGGCACCATGTTGCTCTCGCTGGCAGGCGTTTCCATGCCCATTTTCTGGCTGGGCTTGATGATGCAAGCCTTGTTCAGTGTCATCTTGGGCTGGTTCCCCACCAGCGCGCGCATGGGTGTCATGCTCAATTATCAGCCGGTCACTCATTTTGTCCTGATAGACACGATTTCGCAGGGCAACTGGGCATTGCTGGTGGATTGGCTGCGCCACTTGGTCATGCCGGCCGTCGCGCTCAGCACCATCCCGCTCGCCACGATTGCGCGCATGACGCGCTCCTCGATGCTCGATGTGCTGGGGCAAGACTATGTGCGCACGGCTTGGGCCAAGGGGATGCGCTTTTCCACCGTGGTGCTCAAGCACGCGCTGCGCAACGCGTTGCTGCCGATTGTGACGGTATCCGGCATCATCCTCGGCAGTCTGTTGAGCGGCGCGGTCTTGACCGAGACGATCTTTTCGTGGCCCGGCATTGGACATTGGGTGTTCGAGTCCATCCAGGCACGCGACTATCCGATCGTCCAGGGCGTCACACTATTTACAACCGTGCTCGTCGTGTTCATCAACTTGCTAGTGGACATCTCGTACGCCGTCCTCGATCCGCGCATTCGCTTGCAGTAAGATAGAGGCGGGAGATAGAGATAGAGATAGAGATAGAGTATGAGTCAAGTCACGTTTGATGAAATCAGTCAACGCGCTGAGGCCATTACCACGCCGGTCCGCAGCCCGCTGCAAATCGTGTCGCGCCGGCTCATCCGACATCGTTCGGCCCAAATGGGCATGGCGTTGATCGCGTTCCTTTTGCTGGTGGCTATCTTGGCCCCCGTCGTCTTGCCGTATGATGCGACAGTGGACTCGAACCCGGTCAACCGCCTCAAGCCGCCCAGCGGAGAGCATTGGTTCGGGACCGATTCGCTGGGGCGGGATGTGCTCGTTCGCATTGCGCACGGCGCGCGCGTATCGCTCGCAGTCGGCATTGTGACCGTGGCGTTAGCAATCGCCATCGGCGCGCCGGTCGGCCTGATATCGGGCTTGGTCGGCGGCTGGCTGGACAATGTCCTGATGCGCCTGATAGATATCTTGCAGGCCTTTCCCTACTTGTTGCTGGCGATCTCCATTGTGGCGATGATGGGGCCTGGAATCGGCAATACGCTGCTCGCGATCAGTATCGTCAGCATTCCCAATTATGCGCGTCTGGCTCGCTCGATGGCGATTTATCTGCGCGAGCAGGATTTCATCATGGCGTCGCGCAGCCTGGGCGTGGGAGAGGGCAACATCTTGTTGGAGCACATCTTGCCCAACAGCCTCTCGCCCCTCATCGTGCAGGCCTCGCTCGGCGTGGCGGCGGCCATCATCAGTGCGGCGGCGTTGGGCTTTTTGGGCCTGGGGCAGCAGCCGCCGTGGCCCGAATGGGGCGCGATGCTTTCAGATTCATCCAAGTTCCTGGCGTCGGGCGCGTGGTGGGCGCTCACCTTCCCCGGCGTGGCCATCATGCTCAGCGTGCTGGGCTTTAATCTGTTGGGCGATGGATTGCGCGATGTGCTCGACCCGCGCCTGAAACGCTAGACATTTCATCACCCAACCGCCTAATCAAAGAGGTCACTGGACGTGCCAAGCGACGATAAACTACTACAAGTCAAAAACCTAAAGACACATTTTTTTACCGAAGACGGCGTGGTCAAAGCCGTGGATGGCGTGGACTTTGAGTTGAGACGCGGCGAGATCTTGGGGTTGGTGGGCGAGTCCGGCTGCGGCAAGTCGGTCACGTCGTTTTCGATCATGCGGCTGATCGGCCAGCCCGGCAAGATTGTCGCAGGCCAAATCTGGTTCGATGGGCGGGACCTGTGCAAGTTGTCTGAAAAGGATATGCGTCAGATCCGGGGCGACCGCATCTCGATGATCTTTCAGCAGCCCACGTCATGCCTGAACCCGGTCTTTAAAGCGGGCGACCAGATTGCCGAAGTGCTGGAAATTCACCAGAACCTAGGCAAAGAAAAAGGCTGGGAGCGCACGATCGAGCTGCTCAAGCTGGTGGGCATCCCCGAGCCGGAAAAGCGGGCGAATTCGTATCCACACGAGCTTTCGGGTGGGATGGCTCAACGGGTGATGATTGCAATGGCGCTGGCGTGCGTGCCGGAGCTCCTCATCGCCGACGAGCCGACGACAGCCCTCGATGTGACCATCCAGGCGCAAATCCTGACCTTGATGCGCGACCTTCATAACAACCTGGAAACTTCGATCATCCTGATCACGCACGACCTGGGCATCGTGGCGGATATGTGTGAGCGGGTCGCCATCATGTATGCCGGGCGCATCGTGGAACAAACAGACGTGCGGACGCTATTCAAAAATCCCCAACATCCCTACACGCGCGGCTTGATCGGCTCTGTTCCCGTCCTGGGTCAGATCAAGACGGAGCTGGAAGTGATCCCCGGCAGCGTGCCCAACCTGATTGAACTGCCGCCGGGCTGTCGTTTTGCGCCGCGTTGTCGCGCCCGGCTGGAGCGCAAGCTGCAGAAATGCAGTGAGCAAGAACCCGAGCTGTTGCCCATCGGTATCAATCACACCGTGCGCTGCTGGCTGTACGAGTGACACTTGCTGCGCGCGGCGCGGCTCTTCACGCAACGCGCGCAACCCAAACTGCCAATCGAGTGATGTCTATGCTCAACGAGAATCTCATTGAGGTCAAGAACCTGAAAAAGTATTTCCCGGTTCGCGGCGGAATTTTGCAGCGCGTTCAAGCCTGGGTTCAGGCCGTGGACGATGTGAGCTTTGCCGTGCGCCGAGGCGAATGTCTGGGCCTGGTGGGCGAATCCGGCTGTGGCAAGACCACCGTCGGGCGGACGATCTTGCGCCTGATCCCAGCCACGGCGGGACAGGTGATATTTGAGGGACGTGATTTGTTCGCGCTGCGAGGCGACCAAGTCAAAGCGATACGGCGTGACATGCAGATCATTTTCCAGGATCCCTATTCCTCCCTCGATCCTCGCATGCCCATCGGCGAAAGCGTTGGCGAAGGGTTGAAAGCGCACGGCATAACGAACGCCCGCGAGCGGAACGAGACCGTCGTCAACATGCTGCGCAAGGTGGGCCTGGAAGAATATCACGCCCGGCGATACCCGCACGAGTTTTCCGGCGGCCAACGCCAGCGCATCGGCATCGCGCGCGCTCTGGCAACGCGCCCCAAGTTTATCGTGTGCGACGAGCCGGTCAGCGCGCTGGACGTTTCGATCCAGGCGCAAGGGCTCAACATCTTGCGCGAGCTGCCGCGCGAGTTCCAGTTGACCTATATGTTCATCGCGCACAACATGAGCGTCGTCGAGCACAACAGCGACCGTGTGGCGGTGATGTACCTGGGCAAGATCGTCGAGGTGACCGACCGGCGAACGCTATACAACAACCCGCAACATCCGTACACTCGGGCGCTCATGTCGGCCATCCCCATCCCCGAGCCTGACCTGCAGCGCGAGCGCATCGTGCTGACGGGTGATGTTCCCAGCCCCCTCCACCCGCCGTCGGGCTGCCGCTTTCACACGCGCTGCCCTGTGGCGTTCGACCGCTGCCAGGTGGAAGAGCCGCCGCTGGTTGACCTGGGCGGCGAGCACTTTGCCGCCTGCCACTTGCGCCAACCTGGCTCGCTCTAGCCCTTATCCTTGCGAGGGGTTAGTCCGAGTTCGCTACGTAATGAGCGAAAACCCTCGCAAGGTTCAGGATATCATGCCGTCCACCACGGGCATAAGCTTTGTGATATAATCAAGCCAGACGAATGACCTGACGGGATTTGCCTCGGAGGTCAAGATGGCAGCAAACCCTAAAACAGTAGAACGGCCAAGACCCACCTATGCCGTCGCCGAACTCTTTCCGAGGGAAGGAGAGTGGACGGAAGAAGACTATTTGGCGCTGGACACCAACCACATCATCGAGCTCTCCGACGGCAACCTGGAGGTGGCTGAGATGCCGACAGATCTTCATCAGCTCATCTTGATGCGCCTGGTGATGACTATCTTTGCCTGGGCGTCTCGAACCAAGTTAGGTCGGGTACGTTTCTCCGCCTTGCCGGTTCGTCTCTGGCCGGGCAAGATTCGTGAGCCTGATCTGGTCTTTATGGCCACCGCGCACCTCAACCGTATCACTCAGAAATATTGGGGGATTCCAGACCTGGTGGCCGAAATCATCTCGCCGGGGAATCCCGATCACGACCGCGTGCGCAAAAAGCAGGAATATGCCAGGGCCGGAATCCCAGAGTACTGGATCGTGGACCCCGGCGAGAAAACCATCGAGGTGTACCGGCTGCGGACAAGGCAGTATCGGTTAGACCGAACCTTGGGCATTGACGATACGCTCACCTCAGCGCAGTTGCCGGGATTTGAGTTGGCGTTGGCGGACCTCTTTGCCGAAGAGTGACAGTTCACCTCAGATGATCTCTGCTATCGTTTTAGCCGCCGGACTTTCCCGGCGAATGGGCGCCAACAAGTTGCTGCTCCCCTTTGGGGAGCGCACTGTTTTGGGCCAGGTCGTCACAGTGCTGCAGAGTTGCCCACTCGATGAAATCATCGCCGTCACCGGGCACGAACGCGAGAAAATCGAACAGGGCCGCTATCCTGACAGCGCCCCACCCCTCCGCTTTGTGTACAACCCCAATTATGCCACCGGCGAGATGCTGTCGTCCATCCAGGTGGGACTGGCGGCGATGCGAGACGCTTCGCGCTGCGACGCGGCGCTGATCGTGCTCGGCGATCATCCCCTCATCGAGCGGCGGATTGTGGAGCAGGTCATCGCCGCGCACGAGCCGGGCACGGTCGTCGTCCCTAGCTTTAATCGGCGCGGCGGCCATCCGATTCTGATTGACCGCGCGTGCTGGCCCGAGGTGCTCGCGCTGCCGCTCAGCGCGAACTTGCGACAAGTGTTGCGCGCTCACGCGGACTGGCTGCGCTACATCGTCGTAGATAGCGAAACCATTTTGCGTGATGTGGATACGCCGGAGGATTACAGTCGTCTAGTCTCCTAGCCATATTGTCGTGCGTGGCCCTGACGCTGCCACAGGGTATGCACTTCCAGCATTGGCGGCCCTGCCATAACATGGGAGAGAGTCTATGTCTATTCACTTTGCCTTCCTGGTTCTCCAAGAGCACCCCTACGGTCGAGAAATGCTGCGTGTTCTCTTGATGCACGGCTTGAGACCCAGCGTGATCGTTGAGGAAGTATCACGTGTTGCAGATGAGGAAAGAGATAAATTCATCGCACGCATGGCTGGACAACCACTGCCGCCCGCCATCGCCGACCTCGCGGCCGGCTCGAACATCATCCATCAAAAAGTAGACAACCACAACAGTCCGGCTTGCCGCGAAATGCTAGCCAAGCTTGCCCCAGACCTTTTGGTGCTGGGTGGCACCCGGATCATCCGTCCGCACATCTTGGCTATCCCGCCCCGCGGCACCCTCAACGCCCATCCGGGGCTTTTGCCCTGGTTGCGCGGCTCTGCATCTGTGGGCTGGGCTTTATACAAAGACCTGCCAGTGGGTGTCACCGTCCATTTCCTAGACCCAAGCGTTGACACCGGGACCATCATCCTGCAGCGGCAATTGCCGGTCAAGCGGGGCGATACTTACGAGAGCATCAACGGGCGAGTGTCTACACTTGCCGGAGAACTGATGGCAGAGACGCTGGCTCTCTTTGAGCGCGGCGAAGTCAAAGGGACACCCCAAGATGTGAGCGTGGGCGAAACACTCCGGGTGATTCCCTCACAGCTCTTGGAAGAGGCCAAGGCCCGGCTGGCCGAAGGACACTATCGTCATTTCGCAGATTGAGAGGCACACTATCGTGATATAATCTTGGCACGAGTGTTCAGCCATCCGCCCTCGGCGAGCAACCGAAATGAGCGAGCACAAAGCAGACCAAGGACCAAAGACGAAAGACGATCCACATTCGTCATGCAAAGCGGTCGTTCGCCATTGGGTTGTTTTCCTCACCATCCTGGCGCTGCTGCCCATCGCGCCGTCATCGGGCCAGGGAACGGATGACCACGTAGAGCAAATACTTGCGGCTATGTCCGTGGAGCAGCGCGTGGGCCAACTGTTCATGGTAGAGTTTCTCGGCGCGGAAGCCAAGCCCGACTCGGCCATCGCCCACCTCATTCGCGAATACCACGTCGGTGCGGTCTATCTCACGTGGGCGAATGGCAACATCACCGACGAGACCGGCACACCGGCTCAAGTAGCTCGCCTCACCAACTCGCTCCAACAACTCGCCTGCGACGACCCGCGGCTGTCCCCTAAAGGGGATTTGCAACCCAACATTGCGGACTGCGTGCCATTGTTCGTGGCAGTGGATCACGAAGGCGACGGTTATCCCCGCACGCATCTGCGCCAAGGCGCAACGCAAATTCCCTCGGCGATGGCGATCGGCGCGACCTGGAGTGAAGACGACGCGCAACTCGTGGGTGAGGTGGTGGGCCGCGAGCTTGCGGCTGTCGGCGTGAATATGCTGTTGGGGCCGGTGGTGGATGTGTTGGAGCGTCCGCATCCCGAAGGCGGCGGCGACCTGAACTTGCGCGTGTTCGGCGGCGACCCGGCCTGGGTGGGCATGTTGGGCCGCGCGTACATTCGCGGCGTACACCAGGGCAGTGGCGGGCGAATGCTCACCGTCGCCAAGCATTTTCCCGGCCACGGCTCGTCGGACCGCAACCCCGATCAGGAAGTGTCCACCGTCAGCAAATCGTTGGACGACTTGAAGCGCAGCGACCTGGCGCCTTTTTTTGCCGTGACGGCGGCGGGACCGGACAAGGGCATGACCGATGCGCTGATGCCGTCGCACATCCGCTATCGCGGCTTCCAGGGCGACGTGTCGCAGTTGACCCGCCCGATCAGCCTCGACCCGGAGGGAATGAAGGCCTTCATGTCGCTGCCGCAACTTGCGGCGTGGCGGCGCGAGGGCCTCGTCGTCGCCGATGCGTTGGGCGTGTCGGCGATTCAAGCGTACTATGACCCGACGCTGTCCACGTTCCCGGCCCGGCAAGCCGCCAAAGATGCGCTCCTGGCCGGCAATGATTTGTTGCCTATCGTCTTGTATGCGCGCGAACGCGATTACAATGGCAAGCAATTGCCGAACATGCTTGACACGATGGCCTACTTTCGTGACGAGTACCGCGCCAATCCCGCGTTCCGTCAGCGCGCCGACGACGCGGTGCGCCATATCTTGAGCGCCAAGCTCAAGCTCTATCCCGATCTTTTGCCGCAGTCGGCGCAGGTGGACACGGCTCTGGTGTCCACCCTTGTGGGCCAGGGCGATGCGGCGATGCGCGAGGTGATTCAAGATGCACTGACTGTGATTTTTCCTCCTCTTCCATCCCTCCCGCAAGTGGGGGGGACAGAGGGGGGACGCCGGTTGCCATCCGCGCCGCGCGGCAGCGACGACATTTTGATCTTGGGCTGCTTCCGTGGCTGCTTGCCCGGCGCGACGATGGGCGAGACAGCGATCCAGGACACGCTCGTGCGCCTGTACGGGCCAACAGGCAGCGGGCAAATTGACCCGGCGCGGGTTCACATCCTCCAGTTCGACCAACTCGACTCGCTGATGAGCAAACAGTTGTCCCCCGGCGATTCCGATAAATACCGCAAGATGATCACCGAGGCGGACTGGATCGTGCTGGGCATCGTCGCGTACTTGCCGGACGCGATTCCGGCCACCGCCGCTTACAAACGCTTCCTGCGCGACCCGTCGTTTGATTTGCGGAACAAGAAGCTGGTCGCCGTCGCCTATACCGCGCCCTACTATTTGGACGCCACCGAGATCGGCAAACTGACGGCGTATCTGGCCGTCTATAGCAAGACGGGAAGGCAAGCAGCCGCCCTACTGGAAACACGCCGAAAAGAAAATCTGGTGGCCGTTTACAGAGGCGCTGTGTGGCACATTGCTGGCCTACGAACAGTTGCGCGAGGACTGGTGTCTGGAATGGTATTGGAAGGTTCACGACTGGGCATTCGCGCATTTTCCAGATCGAGAACATGGCGAATGGACGCAAAGGCTGGACCGTCGCGGCAACAAGATTGACGAGGTAATTGCATTGCCAGTCAAAGACCCGTTTCACCTGCCGCGCGCCTTGATCGTCGCCATCCAGACGCTGGAGAGATTGGCCCCCAGCGTCAAGCCCGGCCCTTGACGGCCAGGTGCAAGTTTCTGCGAGTAGCCTTGTCGGCAAAAGGGATATGCCAGAATCAGAAAGCTCCCCAAATCCATCTACCGATAAAAGCGCCGAATCGCCGCAAGAGCAGGTCTGGACCTATCGCGGCTATCACCTGCGCCCTTCTGAATTCACCACGGCGATGGTTCACTATTACCGCGCGGAAATCCAGCGCAGCAATGCCTGGCGCGCCCGGCTCGATACCACGACGAACTGGGCCGTGATTGCGGCGGGCGCGGCCATCTCGTTTGCGCTCTCCAGCCCGCAGAACCACTATGGCGTCCTGATCCTGAATGCGTTGCTCATGACGCTGTTCCTATGGATCGAAGCCCGCCGCTATCGCTACTATGAGCTGTGGAGCTACCGGGCGCGGCTGTTGGAAACAGACTTTTTCGCCGCGATGCTGGTCCCGCCGTTTGGGCCGCATGCCGAGTGGGGCGAAAGCCTGGCCGAGTCGCTGCTTCAGCCGCAATTCCCCATCAGCATGTGGGAAGCAGTGGGGCGCCGCTTCCGGCGCAATTACATGTGGATTTTTCTCGTGCTGGGCATCGCCTGGGCGCTCAAGGGCTTTTTGCACCCTGTCCCTGCCGCCACTTGGCAAGAGTTTATCGCCCGCTCCGCGCTGGGCAACATTCCAGGCGAGGCCATGCTGGCGCTCGGCTTGATTTACAACGGCGTCCTGTTCTTGATCGGCTTTGCCACGGCCGGTTTGCACCAGGCCACGGGCGAAGTCTTGCCCAAGTTCGATTTGCCTTTCGTCGGCGAGCTGACTCGCGCGATGGAGCAACCGATGCCAGGCCACGAGGAAAAACCAGCGCCCGCCGCTCCGCGCTTCAAGCGCCGACGACAACTGCTGGCGCTGATCATCACGCGCGAGCCGCAGGCCATTGCCGATGGCGTGCTCAAGGAAATGCGGCGCGGCGCGACGGCGCTGCATGGTCGCGGCATGTACACTCTGGCAGAGCGCGAGGTGCTCATGGTGGCCTTGACGGTGACCGAGCTGCCGCAACTCGAAACGTTGGTCAAAACGCAAGACCCCGATGCTTTTGTCGTCGTCGTTCCCGCGCAAAAAGTGGTCGGGCGCGGCTTTTAACCGCTGACGGCAGATCGGCCGGGGGATACGAATCGGTGAGCCGGCCTCTCCTGGCCTTTCACGTCACACTCAAATCGCGCGGGGCGACCCGCACCCTGGACTGTGCTTGCTGCTGCTGTCTCTCGTTTGCCGCTGCGCGTCGCAACGACCCTCGTCCGTGTCACAGCGGTCGCAAGCTCAAGCACGGTCACGGCCGCCAGCCTCGGCAAGAGCAAAAATAAAGGCTATTGCCTGGAAGAGAACGCAATGATCGGTAAACCAGTCGAACAACCCAAGAGACGTTTCGCGCTGATGAATGGCCGCATCGTCTTGCGCGAAATCGTCACCGGCAGAGCCGTCGTCGTCGAAGGCGACAAGATCGCCGGCATCGCTGATGCCGGCTCATTAGGCTCCGATGTGGAGCAGATTGACGTAGGCGGACGCATCATCTCGCCTGGCTTGATTGACATTCACACGCACGGCGCGCTCGGCCACACCTTCAACGAGCCGGTGGCAGAAGCGTTCGCGGCCATCACGCAGGAGAATGTCAAGCGCGGCGTCACGTCGCTCCTGGCGACGCTGGCCGCTGCGCCGATTCCCGATTTGGTGCGGTGCTTTGAGTTTGGTCGCCAATGGATGCGCGAGCCACGTCAGGGCGCGCGCGTGCTGGGGATGCACCTGGAAAGCCCCTACATCAGCCCGGCGCAAAAAGGCGCGCTCGACCCGGCCAGCCTCCGCACGCCCGATGACGGCACGCCCGATGTTTTGCTGGAGCATCCAGATGTTTTAAAGATCATGGTCTTGGCGCCCGAGCTGCCAGGCGCGTTGGAGCTTGTCGCCAAGTTGGTAAAACTTGGCATCGTCCCGGCGGCGGGTCACAGTTCCGCCAGAGATGAGCATGTGCTGGCCGCGATGCAAGTCGGCCTGCGGCACATCACTCACATCTGGAGTGCCATGTCCGCAACTGTCCGTGAAGGCCCCTGGCGCAAGCCGGGCTTGCTGGAAGCTTCACTCGTCTTTGACGGGCTGAGCGTGGAAATGATCGCCGATAGCAAGCACCTGCCGCCGACGTTGATGAAGCTGGCGTTCAAGTGCATCGGTCCCGACCGGCTGTGCGCGATTTCCGATGCGACCAGCGGCGCGGGGCTGCCAGAGGGCGCGCGCTTTGGCATGGGCGGCATGGAGTACAAAGTGTGCGATGGGGTGGGCATGATGCTGGATCGCACGGCGTTCGCGGGCAGCACTACGCTGGTGAACCAAATGATCCCGATTCTGGCCGATCTCGTCGGCATCCCATTAGTCGAGGCCGTGCGGATGCTCACACTCACGCCGGCGCATGTCATTGGCGTGCAAGATCGCAAAGGCAGTCTTGAGCCGGGCAAAGATGCCGACCTGGCTATCTTTGATAATGACTGGACTGTCTGGCGTACGATGATCGGCGGCCGGTGGGTGTATGCAGCCTGAGGGTTGAGCAGGCAAAATCAACGTTAGGCAACTTGAACAGTAATAATGGACGGGCATAATGCAAATTTCAACCAACTCATATCAACTATTGTTATCACGGCATAATTGGGCATTACTCAATGATTGGCTTGCTGAGACTGGGGAGCTGTTGGTAGATGTAGACTTGCTGCATAGTGGCGGTGACCGCAAGATATACATCGTCAAATCACTGTTTGAACTCCACAAATTGCTCGCCGAACAAACTTGGCCGGAAATTCATGTGGCTATCTATCGGGAAAGGCAATATCCCTTCCGAGGGGTAGTAGACGAAATATTTATTACACAGGCAATGGGGTATATTGCGGATGGGCAACACTATGCCATCGTGAAATTACGAGAATATCCAACCCCTTGCGAATGGCTAGACGATGGAAAATCTCATGAGCAACTTGGCGAGCAACTAAAAAGGCTAAAGGGTGAATCTGTGGGCATTGGTACTGAGCCATTTGAAGCAGTGGATCGTAGAGCACAAGACTCACACAAAAGTGTATTTTCTTTGCTTGTTTCCAAGAACCAAAATTACTATGAGCCGTATGCGAAAACACCTGAGCGATACACTCATACAGTAAAGGAGTGGGACAGCACTGGGTAATACTGGAGGCTGCCCAACAACCGCATGCACCCGACTTGGCACTTCGCGCCCCAGTAGGCATGCGTGCAAAGCCAGCACGGTTTTTGTCTTTACGTTGGTTTAAGTCTGACTGTCGCGCTGACCGGGTAATCCGGGGCGATGGAGAAAGTTTATGATGGTCGAACCTGTGCATGAAACAAGAATCGAGGATTTGCGGGTCAGTATCTACCGCACGAACGAGAAGCTGGGCGCGGCGGCGGCGCAAGAGGCGTCCGACGTCATCCGGCGCGCGGTCGAGCAAAACGGCCACGCCAACATCATCCTCGCCACCGGCAACTCGCAGCTCACCTTCCTGGCTGCGTTGCGAGCGGATCGGGACATTCCCTGGCCGCAGGTCAACATCTTTCACATGGATGAATACGTCGGGATTGACCCGCGACATCCCGCCAGCTTTCCCCAGTTCTTGCGTCGCCACCTGCTCGACTATATCACGCCCCAGGCGTTTTACCCGGTGCCGGGCCAGGCGCAAGACATCGAAGCGGCGTGCGCGGAATATGAGGCATTACTGCGCGCGCACCCGGCCGACCTGTGCGCGTTGGGCTATGGAGAAAACGGTCACCTTGCTTTCAACGATCCGCCTTTTGCAGACTTTGACGATCCGGCCTGGGTCAAGGTCGTCACGCTGGCCGAAGCATCCCGTCGGCAACAGGTGGGTGAAGGCCATTTTTCCACCCTCAAAGAGTGCCCCACGCACGCCATCACGCTGACGATTCCCGCGCTTCTGGCGGCCAAGCGAGTGCTGGCGATTGTGCCCGAAGCGCGCAAAGTCGAGGCGGTATGTCGTGCCCTGCGCGGCCCGATCAGCGAGGATTGCCCCGGCTCCATCCTTCGCAAGACACCACACGCGCACTTGTTCCTGGACGCCGACTCGGCGGCGCGCATCTATCCGTGAACACGCAATATCCAACGCATGAGATGAACTCTAGAGAACGCCTCCTCACAACT
The DNA here is from genome assembly GCA_041300525.1 of Anaerolineae bacterium. Classification (GTDB taxonomy): domain Bacteria; phylum Chloroflexota; class Anaerolineae; order Fen-1058; family Fen-1058; genus JBGLNJ01. The sequence continues at coordinate 1,316,980 of JBGLNJ010000001.1, forward strand.
CTGAATCACCGCGAACCCGACCGCATCCCGTTTGACCTGGGCAGCACGCAAGTCACGAGCATTCACGTCGTGGCATACCGCAACTTGCGCGCGTACCTGGACCTGCCATTCATAGAGCCGCAACTGCCCCCAGGGTACCCTTCAGGGGTATGCGACGTGATCCAGCAATTGGCCCTGCCCGACGACGACGTGATCGAGCGTCTCGGCATTGACGTGCGCGGGCTGTTCCCGCTCAACAGCCACAATTGGAACATCACCGATGTGGATGTGGGCGAGGCGTGGGAGTACACTGACGAGTGGAGCATCACGCATCGTCGGATCAAGCCGGATGGCCTGTATTATTCCGCCGTGCGGCATCCACTCGCGGGCGAAATCAGCCTGGACGACATTTGCGCGCACGTCTGGCCGGACACGGGCGATCCGCAGCGTATTGCCGGGTTGCGCGAACAAGCATTGGCGTACACTTGCCCTGGCGGGCAGTGCCAGGGTCGTGCGCAGGGCAAAGCAGTGATGCTCAAAGGCGTGCTGGCGGGTGTCTTTGAGATGGCGCAGCGCGTGCGCGGGATGGAAGCCTTGTTGATGGACATGGCCTCGGACGAATCGCTGGCTTGCGCGCTGTTCGACAAGATGCTGGAACGGAAGCTGGCCTTTTGGGAGATGGCGCTGCCGCAGTTGGCTGACGTGGTAGACGTGATTTCCGAAGCCGACGATTACGGCACGCAGGCTTCGCAGCTCATCTCGCCGCGCATGTTCCGCAAGTTGCTCAAGCCGCGCCTCAAAATTCTGTTCGAGCGCATCAAGCAGTTGGCGCCAAATGCCAAAATCTTTTTTCACTCGTGCGGCAACGTCCGGCCACTGCTGCCCGATTTCATCGAGATGGGCGTGGATATTCTCAACCCGGTGCACATCCGCGCGAGCGGCATGGAGCCGGTCGCGCTCAAGCGCGACTTTGGCCGTGACATGGTGTTTTGGGGCGGCGGCGTAGACACGCAGGGCGTGCTGCCCAACGGAACGCCGCAAGCAGTGAAGGACGATGTGCGGCGCAACGTCGAGGCATTGGCGCCCGGCGGTGGATTCGTCTTCAACACGGTGCACAACATTCAAGCCGACGTGCCGCCGGAAAATATCGTGGCGATGTGGGAGGCGCTGCGTGGAACGTGATGCGTGAGTGACAGTTCACGCAGCATGTATCACGTGGCAGTAGAGCCAATGGAGATTACGCCCAAGACCTTTCTGCCTGTCGAGATCGTCTTTCACCCCAGTTGGTGGAACCGGCATTACGGCCTGACGTTTGACGAGGCGTTCTTTTTCGATTCGGTCAAGCGCGTGGAGAGTGAGCGAGTGATGCGCGCGGCGCTGCACGCGCACTTTGGCGACCTGGGATTGGGCGAGCCGAATACCGCGCCGCGCCCCGTCATCGGCCCGGTGCACCTGGCAGCTGGCTTTTTGCCTTCGGCTGTGTTGGGCTGCCAGATTCATTACTATCAGGACGCCTCACCCGATGTCATCTCGGCGGATCTCACCGACGCGCAGGTCATGGCGCTCGATGTGCCCGACCTGGAGACAAACCCTGTGTTCGGCAAGTTGATTGCGCTCATGGATGCGCTTGAAGCACAGTGCGGCGCGCTGGAAGGTGACGTGAACTGGGAGGGTGTGCAGAACGTGGCGCTCAACTTGCGCGGCCCGCAGTTGTTCGTGGACTATTACGAAAACCCGGCCCTGGCGCGCCACTTGCTGGATGTGTGCGCGCAGACCATCGCGGCGATGGCCGCTTACGTGCGACGCCGCACCGGCAGCAACTCGATGGCGGTCAACCGCATTGTCGGCGCGGTGGACTCGCGCATCAGCTTACATTCCAATTGCACCGTCGCCATGATCTCGGCCCGCACCTATCACGAATACCTGCTGGACTATGACTGCCGGTTGGCAAAAGACTTGTGGCCCTATGGCATCCATCACTGCGGCACGGACATGCACAAGGTGCGCGACGAGTATGCTCAGGTGGAGGGTGCGGAATTCTTTGATGTGGGCTGGGGATCGGACGTGGCAGCTTGCCGGAAGTCATTGCCCGACGCCATCTTTAGCTTGCGACTCAGCCCCGTCCGCGTGGCGGCGTTGACGCCGGCCGAGGTGGCGGCCGATGTAGAAGGCTTGCTGCACGCCGCCGGTCCCCTGGAGCGCGCGGCGCTGTGCTGCATCAACCTGGATGACCAGACGCCCGACGAAAACGTGCGCGCCATCTTTCAGGTGGTTGAACGTTACCGGCGCTATGGGGCATGAGGAGACATTCCATGACAAACCGTTCCAAGATTCATTTGCCCGACGACCGTTACTTTGGCCCCGATCCGCACCAGAAAGAAATAGCGCAACAGCTCTACAACCAGGTAGCCGACTTGCCGCTCATCTGCCCTCACGGCCACGTTGACCCGCGCATGTTTTCTGACGCCGGCTATTCGTTCGGCACGCCCGCCGACCTGCTCATCATCCCCGATCACTATGTCTTTCGCATGTTGTACTCGCAGGGCATCCCACTGGAAAAACTGGGGATCCCCCGACGCGCTCCGCGTGGCGGCGAGGTGGAAACCGACCACCGCAAGGTCTGGCAGACGTTCGCCGAAAACTTTTATCTGTTTCGCGGCACGCCAACGGGGATGTGGCTGAATCACGAACTAGTCTCCGTCTTTGGCGTCACCGACAAGCTGACGGGCGAATCGGCCCAGGACATTTACGACCAGATCGCCGCCCGGATCGAGTCGCCCGAGTTCCGGCCGCGCAAGCTCTTTGATCGCTTCAACATCGAGGTCATGTCCACAACCGACGCGGCCACCGACCCGCTCCGTCATCATCAGGCCATCCGCGACTCGGGCTGGCAAGGCCGCATCGTGCCCTGCTTCCGCCCCGATGCCGTGATCAACCTGGATACGCCCCGCGAAGCGTGGCGCAAGAACATCGAAGCGTTGAGCCAGGCCAGCGGGATCGAGGTCAACTCGTACCGCGCGTTCATCCGGGCGTTGGAAAACCGGCGAGCTTTCTTCAAGAGCATGGGCGCTACTGCCACCGACCACGCCGCGCAAACCGCTTACACCGAGGAACTGACCGATGCCGAAGCGCAAGCCGTCTTCCGGCGCGCGTTGAGGGAGCAGCCTGCCGGCGACGACGCGGCTCGCTTTACCGGGCACATGCTGATCGAGAGCGCACGCATGAGCATCGAGGACGGGCTGGTGATGCAGTTCCACACCGGCTCGTGCCGCAATCACAATCCGCTGATTTTTGAACACTTTGGCATTGACAAAGGCGCAGACATGCCCATCCAGGGCGAGTTTACGCGCAACTTGCGCCCCTTGTTGAACCGATACGGCAACGACACTCGCCTGACCCTCATCCTCTTTGCGCTGGACGAAGCAACTTACTCGCGCGAGTTGGCCCCGCTGGCCGGCCATTATCCCGCGCTCAAGCTCGGCCCAGCCTGGTGGTTCCACGACAGCTTGAACGGCATGATGCGCTACCGCGAGCAGATCACCGAGACGGCCGGACTCTATAACACCGTCGGCTTTAACGACGACACGCGCGCGTTCCCCTCGATTCCCGCGCGGCACGACCTTTCGCGGCGCGTAGATGCGAACTGGATCGCGGGCCTGGTCGTGCGCGGCATCGTGGACATGCAGGACGCCGAAGAGATGATTCAGGATACGGCATATCGGTTGGTCAAAAAGGCTTACAAGTTGTGATGCGTGAGACGTCAAGCGTTATGCGACAGTTGACGTTTGATCACTCGGGAGAAAACAAGACATGCTGGAAACACTGTCTCAACTCAACATTCTGCCTCGCTCAATCGTCGTCGCTGAGGCGGGAGAATCTGAACTCGGTCTAGCTCAAACGAAAGCCGGACTGCGTCTGGCAGTTTGGGCTAAGGGAGCAGACTCGCCCGCATTCAATGGTTTTGAAGGCGAGCATAGCGAACACGCAGGCGGGACGCTCCTGCTCGGCCCGAACAGCCCGCGCAACGCGCACGGCCTCCGCGCTCATCTGCCGTGGCTCAAGCCGATGACGCTGGGATTGCGCACGTCGGCGGGGCTGGGCGACCGGCTGGGATTGGCGACGCCGGGACACGTACGGGCCGTGCGGGCAGCGGGGGGGGACATTGCGCCGATTTTTGCCCAGCAGTCTATCCGCGAGATGACGCGCACGGGCCGCAGTCCCCAGCAGGTGATGGACGATGCCACCTGGGGCATTTTTGCTGAAGGCTGGCGCGAAGGCTTTGGCGCAGACGCCGATCACTTGAAAACGCCCGCCGATATTGACGCCTGTGTGGCAGCCGGCTTTACGTTCTTTACGATTGACCCCGGCGAGTACGTGAACAACTCGGCAGAAACGATGGCGCTCGCCGACCTGCGCGCCGCCGTAGACGGGCTGCCCTCCAATCTCCAATACCCAATCTCCACGCGGAGCGTCCAATCCAGATCATTCGATGTCGAAGGTTATACCATCACCCTTGACGAACACACACTCTTGAAAGCGGCGGTCAAGTATGGCCGCGCCGTAGCGCACGTCGCCGCCATGCATCGGCATCTGATGCAGGCCACGGGCGGACGGAACTGCGAACTCGAAGTCTCGGTGGACGAAACCGAAACGCCCACGTCGCACGCCTTTTTCGTCGCGCCGTTCTTTTTCGTGCTGGCGATGCTGTGCATGGTGGGCGTCACGCGGGGCGAAGCCATGCCGAATGTCGAGTGACGAATGTCGAATACCTATCCTTCGACATTCGCAATTCGACATTTTCAGCGGCGGCGAAGGGGATAGGCCTTGCGAAAAGCCGCCCGCGCGTCGGATAGCACGACGTCATCTTTCCACGCGCCTTGCAAAGAAAAGTGGCGCATCGGGCGCAACGTGTCGCGGAGGTGCGAGAAAAAGGTCGTGCGGCCGGCAGGCACGCGATATTCCTGGCGCAGCCGGTCAAGGTGATACTCGATCTGCGCCTCGATGGTGGCTGCATCTTCCGGCTCAAAGATCGTCTCGTTCGCAGGGCAAGGATGCTTTTCGCACTGGCACGTGACGAGGACGCCGTCCTCGACCAATTCCCACGTGCGAACGGCAATCGGCTTGTTGCCTGCCGTTAATACTCCGGCCATCACCACCGGCTCGCGCGCGTCCACGCGGACTTGTATCTTGTTGCCCGTGGCAACGCCGAGCGATTCGTACACTTTGCTCCGACGCGCCACCGCGGCCTCGGCGGCCGCCTGACGCTCGCGCTCCATCTTTTTGCGCTTGAGCGATGAGACGTGAGTTTTTTCCGGCTCCTGAACCGGGGCCGGTGGAGGCGCTGGCTCTGGCGGAGCGGCCTTTTCTTCTCTCGCCGGCGCAACGATCTTGGCGGGCTGGCCTTCGGCGGCGTGGCACAACCCCACGTGCTCGCGGCACGTGCCGCCAGCGGCTCGATGTGGTGCAGCAACGGATCCCATACGACCGTGCGCGTCACCGTGGTCGTGCGGTTTTCGATCTGCACCACGCGCACGACTTTAGGCTGCTCGACGACGAGCAGGTTGACCAGCGCCAGCTCCACGCGCAGTTTGTACTTGGCCTCGACGTCAGCCAGTTTGGATTGCCGTTCGGCGCGCGCGGCGGCGAGCTTGCTTTCCACTCCGGCGCGCTTGTCTTCGTCGGCGGCGCGCTCGGCCCGGCGCTGCAAGTCGCGTTCGATCTGGTCATAGTATTCCTCCAAGCGAGCACGGTCGAGGTCGAGGTAACGCGCCGCGTGAAGTTGGAGACCCTCGATAGCCGGGGCCAGCTCGTCGAGCGCGGCATGGGTGGCGCGTTGCAGCAGTTCATCCAGCGCAGCGCGCGAGAGCGGATTGGCCTCTTTGCTCCAACGCATCGGCGCGGGCGAAAGGTTCTTGAACGCCGGCGCGGCTTCCAACGGGGCCAACTCTTCAATCCGCGCCAGTTCCTTCACCGCATGTCCCGCCTGCGCATCCATCATCACCGAAACGAGTTGTTCGCGCTTTTCGTCCGTGATCAGCGCCGCCTTGAAGTTGAAGCGCACGTAATGGCACATCGCGCGCGATTCGGTCTGGCGCGGCGCTTCGACCAGCCGGGCATTGGGCAAGGTCAACGCCGCGCGGGCCAAGTCGGCCAGGCCGTGCTTGTCCAGCCGCACCTGGTTGACGTACAGCCGGCCACACAGCGGCTCGCTGCGGGCTGATTCGGCCATCTGCTCGACGAGCGGATGGCCATAGCCCAGGCGCGTCACCTCAGCGGACGGGCCGACGTCTTCAAAGGCGAAACGTTGCAAGGCAGGCACGCGCCACTGCGCCGTCAAATCATCCGGCAGCAGCACGTCATAGACGCCATCGGCGGCAGGCTCTACCAACGCCCCGGCATGGCGGCAGTAGTTCAAGACGAAATCGGCTAGTTCAGTCATACAGGTCTCAGATGTCGGAGGTCAGGGGTCGGAGGTCGGACTGGGCGACTCGATTCCCAGCGATCGCAATTTAAAAGATTCTGACGAAGGACAAACCCTCGGATAGTATCGAGTTGCCGCTGGGCTTGCGGCGATACCTTCCTGTTAAAGACCGCCCACTTACCCACGCATACTTGGAATTCGGCGCGCGATTAAGCGGTCAACTCCAACACATCGTAATCCGGCGCTCACTTGCCCCCGCTTGTTCGCTGGCTGCTTGAGCCAGTAACGTATCCCTTTGCCCGCAAGTGGCTCGTCAGCATAGCGTGGAATTACGTGCAGGTGAGCATGAAAGACCTCCTGCCCCGCTACACCGCCGCTGTTCCAGCCGATGTTGTAGCCCTGTGGTTCGTATTCCGCATCGAGCAACTCTTTCACCTGCTTTAGAAGCGAGAAGGTCGCCGTCCACTGCTCCTGGGTAAGATCAAAGACCGTCTCTCTGTGCTCTTTGGGAATAATGATGCCCGACCCGATCAATACCTCGTGCGGCGACTCCAAGAACTGGCAGTGTTCATTCTCAAGTACGACCAGTTGCTTTTCACTATGTTCCACATGGCAGAATGGGCATGTCATATTCGGCTCCTCTAAACCAAGGCGAAAGCTTTGCGCCGGATAACTTTGCTTCGCTGCGAAGGCAAGCGCCGAACGGCCAACGGCATCTCTTCGCCATTCGTCATTCGGCGGAAAAGTCCTGGCCGAACAGCGCCTCGTCGTATTCGCGCGTGTGTTGATACGATTCGCGCGCTTCGACCAATGCGTCGCCCAGTTCGGCAAAGCCGGTGGCGGCTTGTTCGGGCGTTTGAGCGCGCGCCCAAACGTCCATCACCAAGTCCTCAAAGTCGCGCTCGTCGGAGAGTTGCCCCAGGATCATGCCCATCTCGCCGATGACGAGCTCAAACATATTCAGCTTGCGGTCGAGAATGTCCAGGATGTAATCTTCGATGGTGCCCTCGGCGGAGAGGTTAAAGATGTCCACCTCGCGCGTCTGGCCCACGCGGTGGATGCGGCCCACGCGCTGCTCGATGCGCATCGGGTTCCACGGCAAGTCAAAGTTCACCATCGTCCGGCAGAATTGCAGATTGCGCCCCTCGCCGGCCGCCTCGGTGGACAGCAGCACACGCGCGCTTTTTTCAAAGCGACGAATGGCCTCGTTCTTTTCCACCGACGACATGCTGCCGTGATACATCACAAAATCAAGCCCCATCTTGCGGAGCCGCTCGGCCAGCATGTCCAGCGTGACGCGAAAGTGAGTAAAGATAATGACCTTGCCCGGATCGCTGCCAGGCACGGCTTGGGCAAAAGGCTGCAAGAGTTTTTCCAGCGCGGCGGCCTTGGCCCACGTGTGGACGTTCACGGCGCGGTCGGCCAGCGCCAACAACTCGTCGCGGTGCGCCTGCATCACGCCCGACTGGGCCAGCTTGAGCAGCGTGGGGCGAGCGGCCAGCGGCGAGCTGCCGATCTCGCGCTGCAGCGTCTGGAGCGTAAAACGGTGCGCGGTGGATAGAACGGGCGCTTCGTCCGGCTCTTCGCGCTCACCGTTTTCTTCGGGTGCTTCACCGGCGGGCTTGATCTGCGCGCGGACAAAGGCAGACACGTCGTCATACAGCGCGCGCTCGTCGAGGCCGAGCGCCAGGCGGACGACGTGCGCGCGGCGCGGGGGCAGTTGCAGCCCCACCTGGCCGCGCACGTGGCGCACCATCACGTCGGCCAGCAGCTCGCGCAGCCTGCCGCGATTCTTGGGCAGGCGCGGGTCGCCGTGGGCGACGAACTGTTTTTGAAACTCGCGCGGAGTTTTGAGTTGCCCGGGCTTGAGGATCGTGATGAGGTTATAGAGTTCGTCCAGGCTGTTCTGCACCGGCGTGGCCGTGAGCAGCAGGATGTATTTCTTTTGGAGCGCGTTGACAAACTTCCACGACACGCTGACGCGGTTCTTGAGGTGATGGGCTTCGTCCACGATGACGAGGTCGTAGACGATGTGTGAGATGGCCTCGCGGTGCTCGGCGCGGCGCGCCGTCGCCAGTGACGCAATGACGCAGGGAAAGTTGGCCCAGGCTTGCGCGCCCAGCGCGCGAAAGTCCGGGTCAAAGCTGGCGACAAAATCGCCCAGGCGGAACTTGTTCGCCAGCTCCTCGCGCCATTGTTCGACCAGCGCCGGCGGCGTGAGGATCAACACGCGCCCGGCCATCTGGCGCACCAGGTATTCCTTGAGCACCAGGCCCGCCTCGATGGTCTTGCCCAGGCCGACCTCGTCGCACAGCAGTCCGCGTCCTCGCAGGCGGCGGAGCGCCGTTTGCGCGGCTTTGACCTGGTAGTCGAACGGAGCAAAGTCCAGGCTATCCCGGCAGGCCAGCTCGTCAAAGCCGGAGACCAACACCAGCCGCTCGGCTTGCAGCCGCAAGAGGTAGGCTTCGCGCTCCACAAACGTCCCGGCGGCGACGGCGTCGAGGACGCGGTCAGCGCCGGGAGAAAGTCGGATGTCAAAGGCAGACCGATCCATATCCAATGTATCTTCCAAGTCGGGGAGCTTTCGGCGACAATCGCCCTTCGCCCCTGACTTGCTGATCACGTCGTCCGAATAGACGGTTCAACGTGGTTCCTACTATCAATCTTATGGCCGGCGTGATTATACCATGCAAAAGCTACCGGTGTGTGACTTTTGAGAGACCGTTCGGTTGCCGGAAATTGGAATGTGTGGTATACTATCAATCAGTAGGATGTAGTAATCCCTGTCTCGGTTGATAATCAATAACCGCCCAGGCTTATGCGCCTGGGCGGTTTCTTTTTCCGCCGGTTTGCAGCTCACTCCAGCCTACATGTCTCGATGAAAGGAAAAGAAAACAATGAGCGAACGCATATCCGGCACGATCAAATGGTTCGACGCGGGCAAAGGCTATGGCTTTATCGCGCGCGACGGTGGCGTGGACGTCTTTGTCCACCACTCTGCCATCCAGACCGAGGGCTACCGCACGCTCGCAGAAGGTCAGCGTGTCGAGTTCGAGGTCGAGCAAGGCCCCAAGGGCGCCAAGGCCAGCAACGTCATTGCCCTGTAGCCGGGGCGATAGCGAGATATTCACCCGTAGCGACGGCCGCCACCACAGGCCTTGGTGCCTGGGCTGCGGTCCGGCGCAACAAGCAGCCCGGGCGGGAACGCTCCGGCAAGTACAAGGAAACCTAAATGAGCAAGAAACTGTATGTTGGTAATTTGCCCTACAGCGTCACCGATACGGCGCTGCGCGAAATGTTCACCTCGCTCGGCGCGGTGAGCAGTGTGTCCGTCATCACCGACCGCGATACGGGCCGGCCCAAGGGCTTTGCTTTCGTCGAGATGGCCGACGACGCCGCTGCGACGCAGGCGATCAGCCAGATCAATGGTAAGACACTCGAGAACCGGACGATCACCGTTGCCGAGGCTCGCCCGCAGGCGCCGCGATCCGGTTCCGGTGGCGGACGCAGCGGAGATTGGGGCCGGCGTTAGTTGGCGAGGCCTTTCGCTTTGCGCTTTTAACATCGGTAGGCCAAATCGCGCTTGGGCGGGTGTTTTCCGCCAGCGCCAGGCAGGAGGATTAGCAATGAGTTTCCAGCAATTGCAGCCGGGTGACCGGATTTCTCATCCGATGTATGGGCTTGGCGTGGTCGAAGGCAGGACGACGCTCGATCAGGCTGGTCAGGCCACGGACTTTTACCGTGTGCGCCTGTCCCATGGGAGCATGTTGACTGTGCCCGTGGATCGCGCCCAAGCCCTGGGGCTTCGTCTGGTCGTCAATGGCTTGGCGATCACCGTGGCTTGTCTGCGCGATTCCATGCGTCCTCTCCCCGATAACGACCGCGAGCGAGTCGTCCAACTCCAGGCCTGCTGGCAGGCTCCACAGCCGGCGGCCCTGGCCGGGGCGGTGCGCGACCTGATGGGCCGAAGCCGCACCCGCCGGCTCACGCCAGGCGACAAGCGGTGGCTGGCCAGTGCATGCGAGCGCCTGAGCGCCGAGGCGGCATTGGTAGATGCTATTGACTTGTTCCAGGCGCGGGCTGCTATCCAGCAAGAGGTTGCCCTGCTCAAATCAGATGCAGCCTGAATCTTGGGATAACCTACGATACCGAAACCCCCGGCAAGTGCTTGCCGGGGGTTTATTTTTGTGTTGCTGGGCAGTATGCCAAGTTGCGTGCAAATTGCCGGTTCGCCCGCGGTCGAACTGCGGGCGGAAAAGTTTCGCGCCGTTATGCCCGGCTTGCTCCAACCAAAAGCCCTGACCCGATGAGTCAAGGCTCGGTGTTTCAAATAACCAAACAGTGCTTGTAGGCCGGATAGGATTCGAACCTACATGTCCTCTCGGACGGGAGATTTTAAGAACCCCGAACGTTCCTACCGTGTTCCCACGTGGGGGACTGCCCTGGAAGACCAAATCTCCTACACTGCCTCGCGTCGAGTCTCCCGTAGTTTTGATTTTGCGTGAGTCAACACTTTGCGTGAGACCCCTACGGTCAAACTGCCTAACTTGTCGCCGAGTCTCCCGTAGTCTTGATCTTCCGTGAGTCAACGCCTTAGCCGAAGATTATATCCCGGTTCTCCCATGTGTCAACGATGGATTTCGATAATTGCTACCCTACCTGATCCATCACAGATGTGTCGCTCAAACGTTTTCCTCGACCACTGGGCCAATTCAGCTTGTTAGTCTCTTTCACCCTATCTCCGCGAAAATCCGCAGCCTTTCCTCAAGCTTTCCCAAAGTGCTAGGAATATAATTAGAAAAGTTCTTTTGTGGGCTTCAGTCCTGGCGCAGTGGTGACATTCGCTCGTGCAAACTTCTATGCCATCCCGAAAGGGAATAGGTCGAGTACGCAGCACAAAACGACGTGCGGGAGCAAGTGGCATTGCAATGAGGCGTGCGCAGCAGCATCATAAAAGTATGCCCCAAGGACCTGGCAACAGGGGACACGGGAGTCAAGAGTCCGAATCAGAAAGAACAGCGTCAATGGCCTGATCGAAATTCATCGCTCTGCCCTCTGCCAGTGCTGCCATGAATGGCTCGTCGCCCAACTGGGCGCGCGCGCCTGCCAGGGTGGCATCATAGTGGGTGCGGAAGGCGGGCGACAAGGGCGCGTGGAGGGCATCGCGCAGGGCTTCGGCCGCGCCGCACAGCCGGGCGGCCCGATCAAGTTGTCCCTGCGCCACGGCGACGCCCACCAGGCCTTCCAGCGCTCCTGCCATGCCCTCCCTGTCTCCCAGTTCTCGAAGTAATTGCAGGCTCTCGATAAACGACGCTCTCGCTCTCGCATAGTCTGCCTGGTAACGCGCCACGTCCCCCAGGTTGATCAGGGCGAGGGCAATGCCGGTTTTGTCATCGAGGTTTCGCTCTATAGCCAGGACCTCTTCAAGCAGCCTGGTCGCTCGCCCATAGTCACGCTGCTGCAAAGCCACCGCCCCCAGATTGATAAGCGCAGTGGCGACGCCGGTTGTATTTGCCAGCCCCCGATTCAGTGCCAGGGATTCTTCGTACATCTGGCGCGCTCGTTCGCAATCGCCCCGGGCGTATGCTACGTTTCCCAGGTCGGAGAGGACCTGGGCCATACCCGCCGGATTCTCCAATGCCTGGTGCAACGCCAGACTTTCCTGGAGGGAAGTGAGTGCATGGGCATAATCGCCTTGATGAAAGGCTATATTCCCCAGATGATTGAGTGTACGGGCGATTTCGACCTGGTCACTTTGCTCGCGCAGCAGGGCGAGGCTTTCTTGGTGCAAATCGAGCGACTGGGCATAGTCGCTCTGCGCGCGCGCCAGTACACCGGCTGCGTTGAGGGCCTTGGCAACCAGAGATTTCAGATTCTGGAGTTGGGATGAGTCGGCCATCGCCGGATCGAGAATATGACATCGGAAATTGAGCGCCTGTTGGAGCCAGTCGCGGCCTTCACGCACATAGCCCCGGGTTAACCAGAATTGCCACAGCCCTCCAGCCAGGCGCAAGGCCTGCTCGGCTTCGTTATGGTCCAGGGCCCATTGGAGTGCCGCACGCAGATTGTCGTTTTCTCGCTCCAGGCGCGCCAACCAGGCGGCTCCCTGCACGCCGTCGAGCTCTGGTGCCGCGGTCTCAGCGAGTTTAACAAAATAGCGCATGTGCTCATTGCGGACAGCCAATTCTTCCGTTGCGTTTTCGCCAAGACGCTCGGCTGTGTATTGCCGGACGAGTTCGTGGAGATCAAAACGTCCCGTGGCTGTGCGGCGCATGAGCGACCGCGTCACTAATGCGGATAACAGTGAGAGTGATGCGCCGGTGACCTGTTCCGCTGTTTCGCGGAGAAATCCACCCCGAAACACGGATAAGGCGCGTAGAATGCGCTGCTCTTCCGCCGACAGCATTTGCCATGAAGAATCAAACACGGCGCGCATGCTGCGGTGCCGCTCCGGCAGGTCGCGCGCGGAAGTGACCAAGAAATCGAGGTTGCGTTCAATCTCCCGAACAATTTCCCGGCAGGAGAGCAATCGCGCCCAGGCGGCGGCCAACTCGATCGCCAGGGGCATCCCTTCGACCAACTGGCAGATGTGCGCCGCCCACGGCCGCTCCTCAGCCCTCAACTCAAAACCCACCTGCGCTCGCTGGGCACTCTGGACAAAGAGTGCCACCGCGCTATACTCCTCTGCCCGATCCATCTGGTCAAGTGGGGGAACCGGCAGACCCTGAAGGTCAAACAGCCATTCTCCCTGCATATTCAATCGTTCGCGGGAGGTGACCAGCAGCTTGACCCCCGGCACTTGCTCCAGCAGCTCCGCCAGCAGCCCCACGCCCTCCAGCAAATGCTCCAAGTTATCCAACACCAGCAGCAAGGATTTCTGGCGCACATGGTTCAGGAGTTGCACCTTGGGGTCAAGGAGGCTGGAGGAGGAGAGACCGAGGGCGCTGCCAATGGCTGGAGCGATGAACTCGGGCGAAGAGAGAGAAACCAGCGGCACGAAAAACACTCCATCGGGGAACTGCGCCCGCTGGGTGGAGGCCAGTTCGAGGGCCAGGCGGGTCTTGCCGATGCCGCCCGGGCCGGCCAGTGTCAGCAGCCGGCAGTGGGGATCGCCCAGCAGCCTGTTCAGCGCCGCCAGTTCAGGTTCGCGGCCGATCAAAGGGGTGGGCGGACTCGGCAGCCCGCGGTCCAGCACGTGGCTGGCCGCCGGCAGTCGCTCGGCGCGCAGTTGGCCGCGGGCGACCCGCAGAAACGTCGGACGCTGATCGGGCGGGATCTGGAGGCAATCCGCCAAGAGCTCGGCCATTTGCCGCGAAGGCCGCCGCTCGTCGCTTTCGATCTTGCGCAGGCCGGACACGGAACAGCCGACACGCCGGGCAAGTTGTTCTCGGGTCAGATCCAACGCTTTGCGCTGTCGGGTGACCCAGGCGCCGAATGAGATTTCAGAGTCTATGCTCACCTCCTTTGCTTGGAAGGCGCGCTCAACCAGACTTGCCAAAGTGCCCGCGCAAAATGTTGTCTACGATCTCCCCATAGGGCTGGCTCCGTCCTTCTGCCCATGCTGCCGCAAAGGCGGCCTCACCCAGTTGGGCACGGGCCGCGGCCATACCGCGTTCACGCCGGAGCGCGCAACTTCTAAACAGCGGCATATGCAATGTCTCAAGCAAAGCGTCACTGACACCCCACAGCCGCGCCGCCCGCACTGCCCGGCCTTGCGAGACATCCACGAGGGCCAGACATTCCAGGCACAACGCAATATCTAGCTCATTTCTCAACTTGTTGAACAACGCCAGGGCTTCCCGGATATGGAGGATTGCCTGTTGGCTCTCATTGCGCCCCACGGCCACAAGTCCCATACCGTAAAGTGCCAACGCCGTGCTCCGCTCGTCCTGTAGCTCGCGGCAGAGCGCCAGGCTTTCTTTGTAGAGTTGGTGGGCTTGTTGCGTTGTCATCAACGTCGGATTAGCGGGCGTAAATCCACCCGCCCCTTACGAGACTTTGGGCAGTATCAGGTTCTCTTTGATGCTCAGAGTCAAGCCAAGTTGCTTCAGCAACTCCAGCAGACATCCGAGGTGGATTACCAAGCTCAACGTCGTCGTCTGGCAAAGGCAGAAGAACCGCGCCAGTTGTTCAGCCGCTTGCATCGAGATCCCGCGGCCACTGCCCGTCGCCTCGTCGGCCAACATGCCACCCGTCGAGTTGAGCTGGCGCGTGCTACGGCCGCCCTGCCGCCTTGACCTACCGTCAAGACAGTCAGGGGATGGCAGCCGTATATCTGGCGTGACCGCGCAAGGCTTGCTGACCCGTCGCTATCGCGCCAGCGAGTGGCTCGAGTTGACCGATGTGGGCTATCGTGTCGTCATCGTGGGCCAAGTCGATGTTGAGGGGGTGGGCCGTGTCAGTCTGCTGGTAGCCGAAGACTTGGCCGATCAGGAGCGCACCTTGTTCGTGACCCGCGCCGACAGCGATGAGGTGATCCTGCAACGTCTCGAACTGGCGGTGGCCCAGCACGCCGACGCCGACACCTCGCGCTTGCAGGTGATGCTGCGCTTGCTCAAGTTGGCACGCCAGGCAGACGTGCAGACCGAGACCGCTGTGTTTGATCGGTGGTTCTATGTGACCGACTTTATCGCGCACGTCTTGGCCTTGGGCTTTGCCCGCGTCGTCACCAAAGTCAAGCGCGATATCCCCTACACGTATCATGGTCAGACCTACACGATTGACCAATTGTGGCGGCTCATCCCGGCCAAACGCTTCCGCCGCCAGCACGTGCGAGGTCAGTGGGTCAAGCTGGCTTCGCTGCAGGTCCGGCAAGAGGGCCTGGGTCAAATCAAGTTGGTCTTGGTGAAAGAACTCGGCCCGCACAACAAAATCATCCAGCGCTATGCCCTGATGTGTACCGACGTGACTTTCCACAATGACCAAGTCTATCGCGCTTACAAATTGCGCTGGAAGATCGAAGAGTGTTACCGTGAAGTCAAACAACATCACGGCTTGGAACTGTATCATGCGCGTGACTTCAACGCCAACTTTGGTCATGTCGCACTCAGCTTCTTGTCGTACCTGTGTCTCGTAGTGACACGCTTGCTCACCCCGAAGCTGCGCGACAAGACCTTGGGCCAAGTCAAGCGGCTCGTGTTTGATGCGTTGGTCGAGTTGGAGCAAGGTGACCATGGCTTCATCGTCAAGTTTAGCTCACGATTCCGGCGCGAGGTCGGCTTGCCAGCCTACTGCGCCTGAATCACAGAATCGGGAAACTTTTGTAAGAGAACCAATATCTTCTAGTTTCGCCTTCGCAGGCCACGCCTTTGACCTGGACGCCTATCAAGGCGGAACGCTTCTGCCAGGCTTTGTGTTCTCCCAACCTGTCACGATTACGATTCACTACAGCGAGGGAGATGTAGCCGGGCTGGACGAGAACTCGCTGACGCTGCGCTACTGGAACGGCTCGGCCTGGGCCAGCGACGGCATCAGCGTAGTCGAGCGCAATACAGCGCAAAACTATGTGGTGTTCACCGTCACGCACTTGAGCGAGTTTGCGCTGTTCGGTTCTGAAAGCGAAAAATACAAAGTGTACTTGCCGCTCGTGATAAGGCAATAGCCGCGTCAACGATTGCTGTTCAGTCACCGTAAATACCAACAGGCCGCTGTGTTTGGCTCAATCCAGACAGCGGCCTGTGTTGATATTTGAAATTTGTCATTTGACATTTTCCAACGGATGCTTCTCCGGCATTCCAGGCCGTCGCGGATGCTTGTCGGGCGTGGCGGCGACCTTGTCCACGATCACCAGGTAGCGCGTTTCGGCGATTCCCGTTAGCTCAACCGGGATGAGCCGGTTGAGCCGCCCGCCCAGATGCATGATCGCCCGATCCGCTGCCGCCACCTCAGCCGGAGCGTCTTCGCCCTTTTGCGCCAACGCTCGACCGCCGATGCGCACGAACGGCAGTAGATATTCGGCCAGCGTCGGCATCTCGGCCACGGCGCGCGCCACCGCCCAATCGTATCGCTCGCGATGATCGGGCGCGTGCCCCAACTCCTCAGCACGGCCTTTGAGCACCGTCACGCCGCGCAAGTCCAGCAACGCGACGATGTGCTTGAGGAACTCGACTTTCTTGCCAGTGGCCTCCAGCAGCGTCAGCTTGATCGCCGGGCAGACGATCTTGAGCGGCAGACCGGGAAAGCCCGCGCCGCTGCCCACGTCAATCAGGCGCGTGTCCGACTTGAGAGGCAACGCCTCCAGCGGTGTCGGCGCACTGGACGGCGTTGACCGGGCTGCCGAGACTGCTACCAGGCACGAGAGCGAATCCAAAAAGTGCTTGGTCTGGATACCCCCGTCGTCGGTGATGGCGGTGAGGTTGACGCGCGACCGCCAGGCGATCAGTTCGTCGCGATAACGCTGGAACATGGACACCTGGTCGGGCGTCAGGGTCAAGCTGAGTTTGCGTGCGCCTTCGACAAGTTTCTGCATCATCCGTATTATATCATGCCTCTCGCCTCTTGCATCTTGCCTCTGGCAATGTTACAATCGAGGCAAACTTGGCAAAGGAGGACGTGGAACAATGGAACGCAGTGGAGCCGTGACGATCAAGGGACAGCCCTTCACTTTACTGGGCAAGCCGGTGAGCATGGGCGATCCGGCCCCGGACGCCGAATTAACCGCGAACGATTTTTCGACCGTCAAGCTGGCGGACTATGCGGGCAAGGTGCGGCTGATCAGCGTGGTCTTTTCACTGGAGACGGGCATCTGCGACGCGCAGACGCACAAATTCAACGAACAAGCCACCCAGCTCGGCAGCGATGTGATTGTGCTCACCATCAGCGCCGACCTGCCGTTCGCGCAAAAGCGATGGTGCGGCGCTTCGGGATTGGAAAACGTCATCACGCTTTCCGACCACAAGACGATGGCCTTTGCAGACGCCTATGGCGTCCACATCAAAGAGCGGCGATTGACCAGCCGCGCCGTGTTTGTGGTGGACAAGCAAAACATCGTGCGGTACATCGAGTACCTGCCGGAGGTGGGCAGCCATCCCAATTACGACGCGGCGTTGGCTGCGCTCAAGGAGACCGCCGGAAAGTAGAGACCGACCGGCTGTCTACTCATTCAATCTGTGGTAACATCGAGCCGTCCAACTTTGGGCGGCTTTTTTTGCGCGATTGAGAGGTGTACATTGACTACCGATCACTCATCACCAAACGTTGTGCTCATCACCGGCTGCTCGACCGGCATCGGTCGCGCCACGGCGCAGCTCTTGGCCGAGCGCGGTTGGCGCGTGTACGCTTCGGCGCGCAAACTGGAAACCGTGACCGACCTCGCCTCGGACGCAATCACGCCGCTGGCGTTGGACGTGACCGACGAAGCCGATTGCCGTGAGGCGGTGGAGGCCGTGCTGCGCCCGGCAGGCCGGATTGACGCGCTGGTCAACAACGCCGGATACGGGCACACCGGGCCGCTCGAAGAAATCCCTTTGGAAGATGTGCGAGCGCAGTTCGAGATCAACACCTTCGCGCCGCTGAGGCTGGCTCAGTTGGTCATCCCGACGATGCGGGCGCAGCGTAGCGGGCGGATCGTCAACGTCAGTTCGGTGATGGGGCGGGTGGTCGTCCCGTTCCTGGGGCTGTACAACGCCAGCAAGTTTGCGCAAGAGGCCATGAGCGACGCGCTGCGAATGGAGTTGTCGCCATGGAATATTCACGTGATCCTGATCGAGCCGGGCAGCGTGCGCACGCCGTTCTACACGCGGGTCGCGCAATACACGGCGCGCACACTCGATAACCCCGACTCGCCGTACCGTGCCCGCGTCGAGCGCGCGCTGCGGCTCACGGGTGGGCAAGGTCTCTTTGCCGGCTCGCCACCGGAAAAAGTAGCGCAGGTGATTCACACGGCGCTCACCGCACGGCATCCCCGCGCGCGTTACCTGGCCACGTGGAATGCCCGGTTGACTTTGATGCTGCTGGCGTTGCCGGATGGTTTGCGTGACTGGGCGCTGCGGGTGGGGTTGGGGCTTGAGCCAAGCGGCTGATCTGTTATGGGAAAACGAAAGGCCTGTCATACCAGGACAGGCCTCTATCGGAATGGTCGCTCTTTTTTCAGTGGCGGGTGTGGGAATCGGACCCACGACACAGGGCTTATGAGTCCCCTGCTCTACCAGCTGAGCTAACCCGCCCTCAAGAATATAAGGCAATTATACACGGTGAGCATGGCCTGTCAAGTGTTTGACGGCATATCGTTGGCGCTGGGCGTGCAGTATGGTATAATCGCGCCCATCCACTCGTCTCGAGAACACCACATGCGACGCACTGCAACGTTGCTTTGCTTGATTGCTTTGCTCATCCCTGGCTGCGCTGGACAAGTCATCTCCGGTCCCACACCGACGCCGGAAGTGTTGGGCGTGACGTTGCGTCCGCCCTCGCCCACACCTCAAGTCGCTACCGTGCAAGCCAACACGCCTGAGCCGACTCGCACGCCGGCGCCAACTCCCACACCCGTCATCTATGTGGTCAAATCCGGCGACACGTTGCTCGCCATCGCCATCGAGTTTGGCACAAGCGTCGCCGCCATTCAACAAGCCAACGGGATCATTAACCCGGCGTCGCTCCAACCCGGCCAAGAACTCATCATACCGCTCACCGCTGGCAGCGCCGAGCTGGCAAAACAGCTTTTACCCACGCCCACGCCGGTTGCGGCCAAGGTTCAAGGCGTGGCATTTTACGAGACCAGCGTTGGCAGCCTGTGGTGCCTGGGTGAAGTGCTCAATCCCAATGAGAGAGCGTTGGAAAACGTCCAGGTCCGCATCGTGCTCAAGGACGCCGCCGGTCAAGTGCTGGCCGAAGGCAAACCCTTCACCGTGATGGATGTGATCCCGCCGCAAGGCCGGTCGCCCTTTGGGCTGTTGTTCACGTCGCCGCCCGCGCGGTATGCCAGCTTTGAAGCCACCATCATCCGCGCCGAGCCTTCCGCCGAGCCGGGTGGGCGTTACGCTACGATCCAGATCGCCAGCAAACAAGGCGGCACGGACGGGCTGCAATTTCGTGTCTTTGGCAAGGCGCGCAACAGCAGCGACAAACCCGTCGCCGGCGCCAAGATCATTGTGACCGCGTACGATGCGGCCGGCCAGGTGATCGGCTATCGCCAGCAAACATTAGGCGACGGCAATCTGGCTGCGGGCGCCACCGGTGATTTCTCCGTAACCTTTGCGCCCAGTGGTGGCACAGTCGCTCATTTCCAAGTGGCCGCTGAAGGCCGCTTTGCCCAATAGCTTTCGGTTCGTATGCCAGCTTTACGCTCTCACCACCCAAATCCCCACCTGTACGCAATTCTGCGTGCCCTCGTGCGCTTTCTGTTCCGGCTGCTCACCCGGACAGAGTATCGTGGCACAGAAAACTTGCCGGCGCACGGCCCGTACATCGTCCTGACCAATCACATGAGCGCCATTGATGCGCCGTTGATCCTGGCCGCGGTACCGGCGCCGACCACTGTTTTCGCTGCCCACACACACCGCCACGAGTTCTTTGTCGGCGAGTTGATGAACGCGCTGGGAGCGATCTGGATTCGGCGCGGCGAGGCAGACCGCGAGGCGCTCAAGGCCGCAGTCAAGTTGCTGAAAGAGGGTGGCGTCATCGGTCTTGCGCCCGAAGGAACACGCAGCAAGACCGGCGCGCTCATAGAGGGGAAAATCGGAGCAGCTTACCTGGCGACACGCGCGGGCGTGCCGCTTGTCCCAATCGTCCTCACAGGGACGGAGGTAGGCTTGCCGGCAGTGTTGCGGCTGAGCCGGCCGCGCATCACCGTCACCATCGGCCCGCCCTTCCGCCTGCCCGACTCGAGTCCACAAGTGAACAGGGCACAACTGCAAGCGTACACTGACCTCATCATGCGGACACTGGCGGGCATGTTGCCGGAGAAATACCGGGGAGTCTACCGGGATAGCGGATAGCAGAGCCGACTTTCGTCGCGCCGCTCACGCGCACGCGGGCGGCATTCCTGACTTGAAAATGTAGGGCAAGATGCCATCTTGCCCTACGCCCACCCTACATTTTCATCGGTGGCGCTGAACGCAGTTCATGGCGACTACTGAGTGGTGGACGAGTGAATGGCACGCGCGACGGCGGCCCACTCGTCCAGCGTCAGCGTCTCGGCGCGGCGGTGACCATCCACGCCCGCGCCTTCGAGCGCGGCGGCGACATCGGCCTGCGGGCGCGCCAACCCGCCCGCCAATGCATTGTGCAGTTGCTTGCGCTTTTGCGAAAACCCCGCTTTGACGACGGCAAAGAACCCCTCGCGATCCGCCACATCCACCGCCGGGCGATTGTAAGGCTCGATGCGGACGACGGCGCTGTCCACTTGCGGCGCGGGATCAAACGAGCCGGCTTTGATGTGCGTCACAATAAAAGGCCGTCCGTAGAACTGCACGCTCACCGCCAACAGGCTCATCTTGCCCGGTGCAGCCGTGATGCGCTGTGCAACTTCAAGTTGAACCGTGAGCACGATCAGGGACGGAGGAACGTCTGCTTCCAGCAAATGCCGGATGACGGCCGAGGTGATATAGTACGGCAGATTCGCCACGACTTTGTACCGGATGGGAGACGAGGAAAAGTCGAGGCCGCTGACAAGCGCCGACGGGCTGAACTGCAAAATGTCGCCCTGGACGATTGTGACATTCGCGTAATCGGCCAAGCTGCGGGAAAGCGGTGGGATGAGCGCCGCGTCCAACTCGACGGCGACGACACGCCCGGCTCCTTCGGCCAAGTGGCGCGTCAACGCGCCCAGGCCGGGGCCAATCTCTAAGACAATGTCCTGCCGTGTGAGCTCGGCGGCCGCCGCGATGCGCGACAGCGCGGACTCGTCCACCAGCCAGTTCTGGCCCAGGCTCTTTTTGGGTCGCAGGCCAAACTCGCGCAAGAGTTGGCGCATGTCGAGGGGTTTGGGCATCAGCGCACGCCCGCCGAGGTCAAGGTTCCTGCGGCCATTCGGGGATGACGTATTGGATGTTGCCGGGTATCGGCGTGAGCAGGTAGACATCCGTCCAACGATACCAGCTCCACACCTTTGGATCACCGTCGTCATAACCCAGGTCAATCCGGCGTTTCTGAATCGCACTGCCCGTATCACCCGCATCGCCGATGCCGTAACCGGGCACGTACACTTGGCTGCGGAGGTTGATCACGGTCGGGTCAACCGCGACAATGCCAAAGCGCATGGGCCAGCCCAATCGGGTGCGTCCGTAATACGAGGCCGTCTTGGGCGTGCCGGCGGTCGAGGCGCTGTAAGAAGTCGCCAGCATCCTGATCTTGCGCCAGTATTCAATCGGGCCGGCGGGTGTATCCATAGTGCGGACGACGATCTTGGTGCCGTAAGCCAGAATTTTGTGCTTGGGTTCGCGGATGATGCCCGAGTCTTCCAGTTGGCGGCTGACTTCTTTTCCATCTTCGAAGCGCACGCGAATGCGCTTTTGCAGCACGCCATTTTCCCCCGCTTGCTTCAAGCCGCGAGTGTCAATCTCCATCTCCGAGTCCGGCAAGAACTGGATCTCGAATGGCACCGGTTCTTGTTCGATGCGGAACATCTCGGACACGCGCACCACGCGGATGGTCATGTCGGGCGTGAGGGGCGCATTGAGCGCAGGATCGGTGTAATCGGAGCCTTGGAGCGAAACGTGCATTTCGGCCAGGGCGTCGGCGACGGTCTTGCGATGGGTGCGCGTGTGCAGGCGTCGGCCATCGGCGACAATCGTCGCCGGCACGGCGCGGTCAATGGTCACCACCTGGCCGTCCTGAACCGGCGCGCTCAGGTCGGGCTGGACCTTGTCGGCCAAGTACAAGGTGATTCCGCCTTCGCGCAATGCTTCGCCCACCGTGGGCGTGGTCGTGTGCAGCGTGACCGGTTGAGCGCCCGTCGGGCGCACGGTCAACATGACGGCTCGCTGCACCCGGATGCTTCGCGGCACGGCAGAGATTACATCGCGTCCGGCGCGGCTGGTCAGCGACACCATCGCCAATGGCGCGGATGCGCGGGAAAGAGTCATCCCCACCAACTGGCCGTCTACGACCAATTTATCGTAGCGTGAAAGAGCGAACCCCAGATCGGCCAAGATGTCAGTCGGCGCGCTCCGGAGGCTGCGTGTGCGTATCGTCTGCCCGTCTACCTCCACGACCACGGGGCGGGCATGATCCACACGAATAGCCTCGCCCTCCTCGATCGTCGCATCCAGGGGCGGCACGACGCGATCTTGTGGATAGAGCGTCACACCCGCATCGCGCAAGACGGAAGCGACAGCCGTCTGGTTGGTCCGCACCTCTCGGAGTTGGCCATCCACGGCAATCCGCAGGGTGGGCAATGACCGGACATACCCTCCCACCATCGCCGCCAGGATAGCCGCCATCACCACAAAGGCGATCAGGCCTTGCGGGGCTTGCCAGGTCAGCAGCCGCCATAAAGATAGCGAGGGCAGCTTGATCCGGCGCGGGTTAGAAATCCAGGGAGAATGTTCAATATCCATTGGGTTAAATGACGCCGCACGCGCCCGCCGGGCGTAGGTTACGGCCTTTGGATTGCCGGAACGTGCGAGAGATGGCACAAGCGTATCGGCTCATATCGCAGAAACAAGGGAGATGGTCGTGCACCCCCCGTCGAACTCGTAAGCCTGACTTTTCTCGGCTAGCCGGCTCCAACCAGGCGCTCCCGCGGCACCCAGGAGTATCTCCTTACCGTTGCTGCCTTCCGGCCCTGGCGGGGTTCGAAGGCTCCTGCCGCGCAGGACCCGATCTTCAACACCACTTGGCCGAGGCAGACTCAAACCCGCGAGCCCTTCGTTGGGGAATTCGACCCCGCGTAGAGCGGATTTCGGGCGCGGCCAAAGCCGCGAAGGCACCGCTAGCTCCCCATCTAGCACGACCACGGGGAAATCATACCAGAACCACCCAAAAACGCAAATGGCTGGGGGGTTCGCCCGCCGACTTGGCCGACTTTCGCGTGCTCGCGGGCCGACGGGCGTCAGCCATTTATCAGCGGAGAGGGCGGGATTCGAACCCGCGTTGGATTTCTCCAAACACGCTCTCCACATAAAGACCAGGGCCAGCTTGGCGTTGGCGTTCGCCAGCGTGACCAGGATCGCCTCGTTGCCAATGGCGGTGAGGAAGACATAGCCCGTGCCATCCCCCTCCACATAGACCTGCTTCACCCGCCCCGACAGCAACTCGCTGGCGATCCGCTCGCCCAACGTCAGCACCGCCGCCGACATTCCGCCGATCTTTTCCTCGTCAACGCCCTCTGGCAGAGACGACGCCAGTACGAATCCCTCGGAGCTGACGATCGCCGAGGCTTCGATATTGGGCGTGAGCCCCTGCATCTGGCGCAACAACCGGCCTAATCTTCTGATTCGATCATCGTCGCGAGCCATCTGAGCATCCTCCTGAATATTGAGCCTTGAGTATTGACCACCGATTCACGCTCCGTGGGTGGTTCAGCTTGTTGTTCGTCGCGCCGCACACCCTTTGAGGGTGTCTTGCGCGCATGCGCTGCCATCTTTTGCGGCTCCGCCACCGGAAGCTGTACCGGCGCGCGCATTTGCTCGTCCAACGCTGCCATCACGTCCTGTTCCAACGTCAGCAAGTCGGACTCGATCTGTTCAATCTCCTGGAGAGCATCCAGGCGGTGCGGAGTTTGCAGCCTGGCGCGAATAGAGGCCACGCGCTCCGGGAACAGGCCCAGGTCCAGCGAATCGAGCTTGGCCTGCAACTCGGCCAGGCGCTCCTCCAGCGTTGCCGAAATCTTGCCCTCGCTCACCAGCCGGCGCAACCGTTCGATGGCGGGACCGGCCTCGGCCCACGCGCCCGGCGCGCTCATGTCCAGGCCCATCACCTCGGCCACGCGGACTTCAAGCTGGCGCACGTCGTGCAAGACCAGCGCCAGGTTCGCGCCCGCCGGCGCGATGACGAGCAAGACCATCGCCTCGCCGATGGCGCGCATGATGGCATAGCCGCCCTCGCCCTCGACGTACAACTGGCGCATGTCGGCCCCCAGTTGCTCCAGCGCGATGCGTCGCCCCAGCAGAGCCGTCGGCGCGACCATCGCCGCCACGCTGTCCGCCTCGACGCCGCCCGGCAACGCCGAGGCCCACAGCTTGCCGCCGGGGCTCACCAACGCCAGCGCGGTGATGTAGGGGCGGCGGTCAATGACCTGCCTCAGCAGCGCCTGCATCAGCCTTTCATTCATGCTCTTCCGATCTTTGAACGCCGTCGGCCCGTTATGCAGAGTACGAGTGCGCGTGTTCGCGTAAGGTAAACCGCAAAACACTCGTGGCAAATATCGAGTAATGAAAGGAGTACGATGGATCACCTAAAAATCTTGTCTCGTGCTTGGAAGATACTGTGGCATTACCGAGCGTTGTGGCTGTTTGGTTTCTTGTTCGCCCTGGCCGGTGGAGGCAGCAGCTTTGGCGGCTCGTCAGGGGGCGGAAGCCCAAGCAGCGGCGGATCAGGCAGTGAAGGCCCCCCGCCGTGGTCTCGTACGTTCCCTGATGTTCCCTGGAACACAGTCGGGTTCATCATCTTGGGCGTTGTGGCGGTTGTGCTTCTGCTCGTGGTGATCCTGACGATTGTGCGTTACGTGGCCGAGACGGCGTTGATCGCCGGCGTAGACGAGATCGAAAACACCGGCGAGACCTTGACCGTGCGGCGCGGGTTCCGCCTGGGTTGGTCGCGGCAAGCGTGGCGATTGTTCCTGACCGAATTCGCTATCGGGTTGCTATTCGGGCTGGCCGCCGTCTTGCTGTTGGCGCTGGCAGCTTCTCCGCTGTTGCTGCTGTTGATCAATGCAGACGTGGTACGCGTGATCGCGGTGGGTGCGGCAATCCTGTTGATCTTGCCGGCAATCCTGTTCATCATCGTCGCGATCCTGACCTTGTCGCTGGTCATGCCCTACATCCAGCGGCGAGTGGTGTTGGGCCGGCAAGGCATAGTGGCTTCGGTTCGACAGGGCCTCAAGTTGGTGCGCGGCTCGCTGCGCGACACCGGCTTGATGTGGCTGCTGCTGATCGCCATCGGTTTTGTGTGGGGCATCGTCGAAATACCGGTGGTTATCGTGCTGGTAGTTGTGTCGTTGCTCATGGGGGGAGTTCCGGCCGGATTGGTTTACCTGGTCAGCCACTCATGGGTAGCGGCGGTCGTCGTCGGCCTGCCCTTGTTCCTGCTCGTGCTCATTCCGACGATTGCGTTTGTCGAGGGGCTGTTCCAGGTTTACCGCTCCTCGGCCTGGACGTTGGCCTATCGGCAAGTGGTAACGCAACATAGCGACCTGCTGCCGGTGAATGGGAACTAGAGCATTGAGACCTGTCAGGTCTATGAGACCTGACAGGTCTCAGTCAATAGGAAAACAATGCCAACACAGAACAAACTCAGTCGAAGAGATTTCCTCAAGGTGGCCGGAGCAACCGTTGGCGTGTCGGCGCTGGCGTGCGGCGGTCTGGGCGTGCTGACCTCGCGCGCGCCAGAGATCAACCTGATAGAGAATCAATACAAAGGAGCAAGTGACATGCGCAAAGTGCTCGTGGCTTTTGCCAGCAAGGCCGGCTCGACGGGCGAGGTGGCCGAGGCGATTGGCCAAGTCTTGAATGCCAAAGGGATGACGGTGGATGTGCGTCAGGTCAAGCACGTGAAGGAAGTGAGCGGCTACCAGGCGTTCGTCATCGGCAGCGCGATTCGTATGGGGCGCTGGCTGCCGGAGGCCACGAAATTCTTGGAAGCGCACAAAAGCGAGTTGAGCCAGATGCCGACAGCCTTTTTTACCGTCTGCCTGACGCTGGCGGAAGACAACGCAAAGAACCGCAGCGAGGTCGAGGGCTATATGCAGCCGGTACGCGCCATTCTGGAGCCGGTCAGTCTGGGGCTGTTCGGCGGCAAATTGGACCTCGGCAAGCTATCGTTCGTCGAACACTTTATCATGGCGAACCTGATCAAGGCACGTGAGGGTGACTTTCGCGATTGGGATGCAATCCGTAGCTGGGCGGGAGAACTCGCCCCTCGGTTAAGCGCCTAGTTGGGCGGCTTTATCGAACATTCCTCTTTCAAGGAAAGAAACTATGTGGACATTGCGCAAGTGGTGGAGAATCGCTGTGAGTGTGGCGGTATCTCTGGCCGTTGATATCGGACTGCATTTTGTGTGGGCACGCTCGCCGGAGTACGCGCATCCTGTCAGTGATTTTGTTAGAAATGGTCGGTTTCTGCCAGCCGTCATCGCGCTGCTGCTCATCACGTATATAGCGTTGGCTCTGCTATTTCAGTTGATTCAGACAAGGCTGCCTGGGACGAGACTCGCCAAAGGCCTGAGGTTCGGGATCGCCTTTGGCGGGTTGATGCTCATCAGTTCTCCCGCGATGAGCTTGCTCTTTGGCTCTCCGCTGAACGCGGAATTGCGCATCGGCCTCGTTGATGGCAGTGCCATTTGTCTGCTGGGCGTACTGTTGGGGCGATTTACGGCCACGAATGGAAATCCTCGCCAGAGACCGGCGTTCGCGCCAGCGGCCGTTTCCATGGTGGTTGTGGGGCTTGTGTATTTTTTACTCCACTTGATGATTTACCTTGTTCTGCCATCACTGTTCCCGGCCCATCTCACCCAACCCACTGAAACACTGTTGTGGACTTTGGGGGTGGGCTTGTGGATTGGGCTGATGAATTGGCTGCTTCAAGATGCGTTTGCCACTGGCTCTTTCGTTCGTCAGGCCATTGGGTTCGCGGGCGTGGCGTTTGGAGTCTTTTCGTTGTTAAACACTCTTTTTGCCCCAGTCTTTGTTGCTGCGCCGACCGGTATCCTCTTGCTCAACACCGGCGTGGGTATTCTGTGTGTCGGCGTGGGTGTGTGGGCGGAGCGGGTCGTTCGGCAGCAGTTGGGCGAAATCGGCGATGCTCCAAGTAATTCTCAACTCAATGTCGTTAAGTTAGGGCCGTAGCGTAGGGCCTCGCGTAGCGGCCCGTTTCCGCGCTTGGAAAGACGCCCACAAGGGGTTATGCTACGCTTATCTTAATGACATTGATTCTCGACTTTCCATTTGCTGGACAAAACCGCGCGAATACGGTAACCTGATGCTCGAAACGGAGGGGCGAATGGTTATCCTGTCGAGCGAGATAGCGACAATTATCTGGGCTTTTCGGCCCGTGTTCAGTGAACGGGTATGGGATTGGGTTCAGATATTGATAGTCGGGGCGATTCTGGCCCCTGGCAAACGTACGGTGACAGCCGCGTTGCGAGTGATGGGCCTGAGCCAGGAGAAGCAGTTCCAGAACTATCACCGAGTTCTGAATCGGGCCCGGTGGTCGGGGTTGCAAGCCAGCCGAATCCTGTTGGGGCTGCTGGTGGCCACTTTTGTGGCGGCGGGCGTGCCGCGGGTGTTCGGCGCAGATGAAACCCTGGAACGACGAAAGGGAGCGAAGATCAGGGCCAAAGGTGCATTTCGGGATGCGGTGCGGTCGAGCAAGAAGTATACGGTGTACAGTTTCGGGTTGCGCTGGGCCAGTATGATGTTGCTGGTACCGGTTCCCTGGAGTTCGCGTGCCTGGGCACTGCCTTTCTTGACCGTGCTGGCACCCTCGCCCAAGACGAATGCAGCCAATGGCAAGCGCCACAAGACGAGTATTGACTGGATTGAGCAGATGATCCGGGTGATCCGGCGCGGGTGGACAGCGCGGGCCATCGTGTTGGTAGTGGATGGCGGCTTGGTGGCCGTCAAATTGGGGTTGCTGTGCACCTGTTTCACTCGTCCGGTCACCTATGTCGCGCGGTTGCGGTTGGATGCCCAGTTGTACGATGAGCCAGGCCTCCAGCCCGAGGGCAAACGCGGTCCCCCGCCCAAGAAAGGCCAGCGGCAGCCCTCGTTGAAGGCACGGCTGGCAGACCCGAGCACGGCTTGGCAACTGACCGAGATTGACTGGTATAGGGGCGAACGACGGCTAATCGAGTTCGCCACCGGGATAGCCTTGTGGCATACGTCGGGTTACACTCCCTTGCCGCTGCGCTGGTTACTGGTGCGCGATCCGCTGGGTCAACTCGAACCGCAAGCTTTCTTCGCCACCGATCAGGCCACCGCGCTTCTCCAGGTTCTGGCCTGGGTCATTTTGCGCTGGGGTGTCAAAGTCACGTTTGAGCAAGTCCGAACTCATCTGGGCGTCGAGACCCAACGCCAGTGGTCGGATTTAGCGATTGCCCGCACCACCCCCGCACTGCTGGGTTTGTTTTCGCTGATCACGCTGCTGGCTCATCGGTTGACTTTGAACCAACCTTTCCCCATTCGTTCGGCGGCTTGGTACGTCAAGACCGAACCCACCTTTTCGGATGCTATCGCGCTGGCTCGGCGTCGCCGGTGGACCACGATGAAATTTAACAACTCACCGGCTCAACCCAGACTTGTTTCAATTCCGGCGACTGTATCCGATAGCCTCATGGATGCCCTATCTTACGCAGCCTAAAAATGGAAAAAGTCGAGATAAAGACATTATGCGAGTGCCCCAGAAAAAGAAAACTTTGGAATTTGCAAAAAATCAACAAGAGTCTGACGGCATGCTTCCTCCAGGCCAGGCCACTCGACGTCCCCGCGTCCCGTGGCCAAGTATTGCGCTGGTCGGCATCGGCGTCTTGATCGCTTTTGGTGTTTTACTGGCTTACAACGCTATTCTGTCTCCTCAGCCGCGCATCACCCAACGCGACGTCAGCACCGCCATCGCGCGCACGCTGGCGTCGGCCACTCCCCCGCCCCCAGTCGCCGCGCGTGTGTATGACGCGATCTGGCCTTCCGTCGTGCTCATCAACACGCACACCGAAAAAGACGATAAACCGGAAGAGGGGCACGGCAGCGGCGTCGTCCTGGATGATCGCGGCACCATCCTCACCAGCCTGCACATCGTCCAGGGCGCAGGCGAAATCAAAGTCGTCTTTGCCGATGGCACAGAATCCAGCGCCGACATTCAAGCCACAGAACCGGAACGGGACATTGCCGTCTTGCGCACGCTACAGCCTCCACAGTTTCTCGTCCCGGCCATTTTGGGCAATCCAGGCACTCTCCACGTTGGCGACGAGGCCATCGTCGTGGGCAATCCATTCGGGCTGAGGCACTCGGTCACTGCCGGCGTGATCTCTGGGCTGGATCGCACCTTCAAATTGCCGAACGCTGAGGAGCCGGTGACCGGCCTCATCCAGTTCGACGCGGCGGTCAATCCCGGCAATTCCGGTGGGCCGCTCCTCAACCGCGACGGCGAAGTTGTCGGCATCGTCACCGCATTGGTCAACCCGACTGACCAGGACGTGTTCATCGGCATCGGCTTTGCGGTTCCGATTGACGTCGCCGCTGCTGCGGCGGGAACGCCGCCGTACTAACGGCGAAGGAGAAAGCGTGATGGCAAATCAGGTACTCGAGATGAATCCCGAAGGCGCATCGCTCATGGAGCGCGTGCTGTTCGAAGTCAAAAAAGTCATCGTAGGCCAAGACCATCTTTTGGAGCGGCTGCTCGTGGCGTTGCTGGCGCGCGGGCATATCCTGGTCGAAGGCGTGCCGGGCTTGGCCAAGACGTTGGCGATCAAGACGCTGGCCCAAGCCCTCAGCGGCGATTTCAAACGCATCCAGTTCACGCCCGATCTCGTTCCCGCCGATCTGGTGGGCACGCGAATCTACAATCAAAAGACCGGCGAGTTTTCCACATCGCTCGGGCCCATCTTTACCAATCTCTTGCTCGCGGACGAGATCAACCGCGCGCCCGCCAAAGTGCAGAGCGCGCTGCTCGAGGTGATGCAGGAGCGGCAGGTGACCATCGGGCGCGAGACGCATCAAGTGCCTGATCCGTTCCTCGTCCTGGCAACGCAGAACCCCATCGAGACCGAAGGCACTTATCCGCTGCCGGAAGCGCAAGTGGATCGCTTTATGATGAAGGTGCTGGTGGGCTATCCCAGCGATCAAGAGGAGTTTGTGATCGTCGAGCGCATGACGGGCACGCTGCTCCCCGTGGGCGCCGTCCTCACCACGCAGCAACTCATTGACTTGCAGCGAGAAGCCGATAAGGTGTATGCCGATCCCGCGCTCATGGAATACGCGGTTCGCATCGTTTCGGCCACGCGCCGGCCCGCCGAGCACGGCCTGAGCGACATGGCGCGTTATATCCTCTATGGAGCCAGCCCGCGCGCTTCGATCAACTTGATCCTCACCGGGCGGGCGCTTGCGTTTGTGCGGGGCCGGAGTTACGTGCTGGCGCAAGATATTCTCGACATGGCGTTGGATGTGCTGCGCCACCGGCTCATCCTTTCTTACGAGGCCATGTCGGACAACGTGACGAGCGACGTGCTGCTCACGCGGGTCTTGACGCAAATCCCGGCGCCGGCCCAACCTTTGCAAGAACATGTCTATCTCAACGTCAACGCCTGAGCGAATCCTGCAACGCCTGGACTGGCAGGTGATCCGCCGCCTAGACGGCATCCTGCAAGGCGATTATCGGAGCCTCTTTTACGGCTTCGGCCTCGACCTGGCGGACCTGCGCGAGTACCAACCCGGCGACGACATTCGCGCCATGGATTGGAACGTCACGGCGCGTTTGGCGACGCCTTACGTCCGGCAGTACATCGAAGACCGCGACATCACCGCCTGGTTCCTGCTCGACCTCAGTCCGTCGGTAGATTTCGGCACGGTGAACAGCCTCAAGCGCGATTGCCTGATTGACTTTGTCACGGTTCTGGCGAGACTCTTGACCCGGCATGGCAACCGGGTGGGCGCGATGCTTTACGGCAGCCACGTCGAGCGCATCATTCCTGCGCGCGGCGGACGACTGCATGTGCTGCGGCTGATTAACGACCTGCTGAAGCAACCGCACTTGAGTCGAACGCCGATGACGGATCTCAAGGTGCTGTTGGAGACGGCTTTCGGTTCCATCCGGCGGCGGTCGCTGATCTTTGTCGTGTCGGACTTTATCAGCACGCAGGGGTGGGAGCGCCCGCTTGGCCTGTTGAGCCGGCGACACGAGGTGCTGGCAGTGCGACTTTGGGATCCGCGCGAGACTGAATTGCCCGACATGGGCCTGGTGGTCATGCAAGACGCCGAGACCGGCGAGCAACTCTATGTGGATACGCATGACCGCAAATTCCGCCTGCGTTTCCAACAAGCAGCCCAGCGGCGGCAAGCCGAATTGAACTCGGCCTTCCGCCACGCCGGTGTTGACGTGCTCTCGCTTTCGACCGAGGATGACTTGGTGCGCGCCATCGTCAGCTTTGCGGCCCAGCGCAAACAGCAGAAGCAAATCTCCAATCTCCAATCTCCGGGCTCATGAGGTTGGAGATTGGAGATTTGAACAGGTGTAGCATGTATTTCTTATGGCCCCTTATGCTCTGGTTATTGCTCTTGATTCCGGCGCTCGTCGTGCTGTATATCCTGGCGCAACGGAGGCGGCAGAGATACGCGCTGCGCTACGCCAGCCTCTCGCTGGTGAAAGAAGCTTTGGGCCGAGGGCCGGGCTTTCGCCGTCACATCCCGCCGGCTTTATTTCTCAGCGGCCTCGCCGTCATGATCGTCGCGCTGGCGCGCCCTTGCACTCTAGTCACATTGCCGTCACAGGAAGGGACCGTCATACTGACGATGGACGTTTCGGGCAGCATGAGGGCCGACGACCTCAAGCCTAACCGCATCGAGGCGGCCAAGTCGGCGGCGCGTTCGTTCGTCGAAAAGCAGCCTTCGGGCGTCCGGGTCGGCATCGTCTCGTTCAGCGATAATGCCTTTCTCGTCCAGGCCCCCACCGACGACAAGGAAGCCGTCATCGCGGCAATCAACCGGCTGACGCCACAGCGAGGCACAGCTATCGGACGGGCGCTCCTCACCTCGCTGGATGCCATCTTTGAGGAAGCGAATGTGGAAGGCGGCCCACCTGGCTCTGCGAGCGATCCAACTCCAACGCCGACGCCGGTACCCCAGGGCGTGTACGAGCCGGCGATCATTGTCTTGCTGACCGATGGCGAGAATAACCAGGGGCCGCGCCCGCTCGATGTGATTGATCAGATCGCCGCGCGCGGCGTGCGCGTCTACGCCGTGGGCGTGGGCACTGCAGAGGGAACTGTCTTGCACATTCAGGGGCGATCCATTCGCACACGCCTTGACGAAGAAACGCTCAAGCGTGTGGCCTCCGCTACTGAGGGCGCCTATTACAGCGCGACGAACGAAAAAGACCTTGTTGCGATTTACAATAGTCTTTCCACGCACCTGGTATTCAAGAAAGAGCAAACCGAGGTCACGGCCATCTTTACGGGCGTGGCGGTTGCCTTTTTGCTAGTGGGCGGATGCCTGTCACTCTTCTGGTTCAATCGCCTGCCTTGACGACCTCAGACCTGACAGGTTTCCCGACCGTTACGGTCGGCTGAACCTGTCAGGTCTATGCTTCCACTTGCCTATCCTCACGAAACAGACTAGAATCGCGCCGGAGATGTCTGATGGCTGAACACCACACCGCTGTCTTTGACGCCATCCGCGCCCGCCGCTCGATGCGCCGTTACACCGACCAGCCGGTGGATCGCGCGACGATTAAGGCGATCCTCAATACGGCGATGCATGCGCCTTCGGCGCACAACCGCCAACCCTGGCGATTCGCCGTCGTCACGTCGCCCGAAGCTAAAGCACGACTCGCCTCCGGGATGGGAGAACGGCTGCGCGCCGACCGGCTCGCCGAGGGCAGTTCGCCGGACGACGTCGAAGTGGATGTTTCGCGGTCGCGCGCGCATCATGGCTGCGCCAGTCGTCATCCTGGCTTGCCTGACGATGAGCGACATGGACAAGTATCCGGACGCAAGACGCGGCAACGCCGAGCGAATCATGGCGATTCAAAGTGTCGCAGCGGCGATCCAGAATTTTTTGCTGGCTGCGCACGCGCTCGGACTGGGCGCAGGTTGGATGTGCGCCCCGCTGTTCGCGCCGGATGAAGCACGCGCTGCGCTTGATCTGCCCGCCGATTGGGAACCACAGGCGCTCATTACGCTGGGCTATCCGGCGCAAGAACCCCAACCCAAAACTATCGAGCCGTTGGATTCAAAGGCAGTGTACCGATGAACATTGTCGCGTTAGCCGGTGGCGTGGGGGGAGCCAAGTTAGCCGAAGGATTGGCGCAGTGTTTGCCACCATCCCCATCCCCGGCCCCGCGAAGCGTCACGTCGCTAAACAGCGCAACAGGGGAAGGGAGATGGCCCCCTCCCCCGGCCCCTCCCCCGTCTTCGACAGGGGAGGGGAGGTTGACCGTCATCGTCAACACTGGCGACGATTTTGACTGGATGGGGCTGCGCATTTGTCCCGACCTGGACACGGTGATGTACTTCCTTGTCCGTGAAGGCTACGCCGATCCAAAGCGCATCGCCATCACCGGCGCGAGTTACGGCGGCTACCTCACGATGACGGCCCTCACGCGGCATCCGCAAGTATTCGCCGCCGGTTCGGCCATCGTCCCGTTCCTCAACTGGTTCACCGAGCACGCCAACGAGCGCGCGGACTTGCGCTACTGGGACGAGCAAAACTTTGGCGACCCGGTCAAGGACGCTCAACGCTTTCGCGAGTACTCGCCGATCTTTTTCATGGAGAACATTGTCGCGCCGGTGCAAATGATCGCCGGGGCGAACGACCCGCGCTGCCCGGCTTCCGAGACCGAGCAGGCAGCAGCACTGCTAAAAGACATGGGCGTGCCATACGACGTCGTCATCTATCCCGACGAGGGACACGGGTTCCGCAAGGTCAGCAACCGGGTGGACGCTTCCCGCAAGCGCGCCGAGTTTTTGAACGAGCGCCTGGCCGTCAAGAAAGCCGCAGTGAAAACCAAGCGCAAACCCGCCGCCAACAAGAAATCCGCCATCCGCCGAAAGTGAGGAGGGGTCACATGCCCCAAGACAAAATCAGCTATACCGAGCTGGCTCATCAAGTCGTACGCGAGTCGCCCGAGCCGTTGCCGTTCAACGAAATCTGGTATCGCGTCCACGCCATCACGCCGATCAAAACCAAGAATCCCAAAGGCACAATGCGCAGCGCGATTGGCCAGAGCCGCTTGATCGTCGCAACGGGCGATGGGCGCTATGGCTGGAAGCCGCGCGTCATCACCGGTTCGGTGCTGCGGCTCACGCTGTCCAAGTCCGACCTGGCAGGACAGTTCATCGAGTTTGACGACGACCTGCGGGATGTTCTATGGCCGACGTTCTTTGAGATTCAAATGCGCACAGACCGCCGCCCTGTCAGCCTTCGACTGCCGGACAGTAGCGTGACCTCGTTGTCTCTGGAATTTGCGGGCGCTGGCCGATGGGGGACATCCGGCTCGTCTGATTTCTGGCTGTGGTTCAAGCAACTCAAAGCCAGGCAGGGCGATCACCTGATCTTTTGTGTGCTCGACGGCGATGCCAGGCTCTACGGCGTCGAGTTTCAACCTCGCGCTGCGCGCGACGAGGCGGCCATCGCGGAACGCAACCAGGCCATCTTGCAGGCCGCTCTGGCCTTTTACCGCAGCAAGGCGAACGGCGCAGCGGTTTGGGACATCACTTCGCATCTGTTGGCGACCGGCCAATACAAGCATCCAATACCGCCCGATCCCTTTGCAGAGATTTGGACGCCAAAGGTGTGGAAGCCCGAACTGGCCAAGAAAGAAATGCGCGGGGGATGGACTTGGGTCCGTGTCACAGACGCACCGAGGAGAAAAAAACATGACTGAACGAATCGCGCCCTATGGTTCCTGGAAATCACCCATCACCGCCGACTTGATCGCGGCCGGGACGATTGGGCTGGGCCAAGCCGCCATTGACGGTGAGGACATTCTCTGGAGCGAGCTGCGCCCCGCCGAGGGCGGACGCTGCGTCGTCGCGCGGAGAACTCCCAATGGACAAGTCACGGATGTAAATCTGGCTCCCTTCAACGCGCGCACGCGCGTCCACGAGTACGGCGGAGGAGACTTTGTCTCGGTGGAGGGCGCGCTCTACTTTTCAAACTTTGCCGACCAGCGTGTATACCGCCTGGCCCCCGGCTCTGAACCGCAACCCATCACGCCGCCAGTTGATCTGCGCTACGCCGATGGCGTCATGGATCGCAGCAGGAATCGCATGAT
This sequence comes from Anaerolineae bacterium, assembly GCA_041300525.1. GTDB lineage: Bacteria > Chloroflexota > Anaerolineae > Fen-1058 > Fen-1058 > JBGLNJ01. The sequence continues at coordinate 1,352,459 of JBGLNJ010000001.1, forward strand.
CTATGTGCGCCAAGATCACACCGTCGCCGGCCGAGAAGCGGTCAACACGCTGGTGAGCCTCGATCTGAACAGCGACGCCGTCGTCCGCGACGCCGTCGTCCGCGACGCCGAAGGCGGGCAAGCGATTGTTTCGGGCAACGACTTTTACTCGTCGCCGCGCCTCAGCCCGGATGGGTCGCGTTTGGCGTGGCTCACGTGGAATCATCCCAACATGCCGTGGGATGGGATCGAACTATGGGTGGGCGAACTGATGCCCGACGGGCAAGTGAGCCGGGCCGAGCGCGTGGCAGGCGGTGTGGATGAATCCATCTTCCAACCGGAGTGGTCGCCCGATGGCATACTGCACTTTGTCTCAGACCGGACGGACTGGTGGAACCTTTACCGCTGGCGCGAAGGGCAAATCGAGCCACTGTGCCCGATGGAAGCCGAGTTCGGCCAACCGCAGTGGGTCTTTGGCCTGTCCACCTATGCGTTCGAGTCGGCCCACCGCATCGTCTGTTCCTACACACAACTGGGGACGTGGCATCTGGCGTTGCTCGACACGGCGACGGGTCAACTCGAACCGCTCGACGTTCCTTACACCGACATCAGCCTGATGCGGGCAGCACCGGGGCGCGTCGTATTCATCGGCAGTTCCCCCACAGAACCGTGGTCCGTCGTCCGGCTCGACCTCACCACGCGGCGGATCGAGGCGCTGCGTCGCGCCAGCAACATTGCGATTGACGCGGGGTATCTGTCCGTCCCGCAATCGCTCGAGTTCCCCACCGAGCGCGGCCTGACGGCGCATGCCCTCTTTTATCCGCCGCAAAATCGCGACCATGCCGCTCCGTCTGACGAGCGTCCGCCGCTGCTGGTTCTCAGCCACGGCGGGCCGACCGGCGCCGCTTCAAGCGCACTCACGCTGGGGATTCAATATTGGACGAGTCGCGGATTTGCGGTGCTCGACGTCAACTATGGCGGCAGCACCGGCTATGGCCGCGCCTATCGGCAACGGCTCAACGGCCAATGGGGCGTGGTGGATGTGGACGACTGCGTGAATGGCGCGCGTTACCTGGTGGAGCGCGGGCGGGTAGATGGAAAGCGGCTTGGCATTCGCGGCGGCAGCGCGGGCGGCTACACGACGCTCTGCGCGCTCACCTTCCGCGACGTCTTTACCGCCGGGGCCAGTTACTTTGGCGTCAGCGACATCGAAGCGTTGGCGCGGGACACGCACAAGTTCGAATCACGCTACCTGGACAGCATGATCGGCCCGTATCCGGCGCAGCGCGATGTGTACCTGGCCCGCTCGCCGATCCATTTCACCGACCGCCTGACTGTCCCGCTGATTCTGTTCCAGGGACTTGAGGATCCAGTTGTTCCACCGGATCAGGCCGTCAAAATGTTTGAGGCCGTGCGCGCCAAAGGACTGCCGGTGGCTTATCTGCCGTTTGAGGGCGAGCAGCACGGCTTCCGCCGCGTCGAAACCATCCAGCGCACGCTGGAAGCCGAGTTGTACTTTTACGGCAAGGTGTGGGGTTTTGAGTTGGCAGACCCCATCGAGCCGGTGCAGATCGAGAACCTGTAAAATCAAAACGAGCGACGCACCGCATCGTGCTGGTGCGTCGCTCGTTGGACTAACCGACCACTCGACTATCCGACTAGTTCAGCTTTTCCCACCAGAACTTTATCTTGGCGTCATAGCCTTTTTGGTAAAACTCGACCTTGATCTCGTGATTCCCCGCGCTCAGATGTTTGTCGCCCATGAACTCGACGCCGGGGTTGTCTTCCCATTCGTCAATCACCACTTGCCCATCCACGAACACGCGGACGCCGTCATCCACGACGGCACGGAAGCGATACGTCCCGCTGGTCAGATAGACGGTTCGCGTCCAGCGCGCCGACCACAGGTACGGTCCAACGCCAGTGCCCGGCGAACTGTGGCCCCAATCGAAATCCACCGCCGCGTCTGTGCGGGTAAAGTCTGGGCCGCCGGCCAGGAACATGTTGTCATAGTACTGGCCGAACCATGCGCCCGTAGGAGCGCCCGGCGTTGCGGTGGGGCCTCCGGGCGTGGGCCAGGGTCCGATGCCGCCAACCAGTCCCCAATTCAGGCGCGCCATTGCAACGCCCGTTGACTCGTAATGCTCCATGCGGACCACGTGATAGCCTGCGCCCAGCGGCACGTCGGCCGTGTACGTCGTCGCCGGCTGTTCATTCCACTGGTCAATCACCAAGACATTGTCCACGTATAGCCGCACGCCGTCGTCGGTCGTCGCCGTAAAACGCCACATCCCCGTGTTGAGCCACAGCTTGCGCGTCCACCGGACCGAAAAGTTGTCCGCGCTGATCCGAGGATGAGGCCACCCTAGGCCCCAATCAAAGTCAATCACCGAATCGTAACGGACGATGGATGGCGCGCCGGCAAGCTGACCATTGTTATAATATTCGCCGCGCCAGGTTCCACCTGTAGAGGGTGGCGGCGGGATATAGGGCACAGGAATGCAAAGCACCTGGCCAGGATAGACAAAATTGGGATTGGACAGGCCGTTGCACTGCATGATGGCATAGACGGTTGTGCCAAAACGGACGGCGATCACGCCAAGCGTGTCGCCGCGCGCCACGGTGTAATGAAAACCGCACGCAGAGGGAATTGGCACAGGCGCGGGAGGCGGCGCCACATTGCCGATGCACAAGACCTGGCCCACGTAAATGCGATTCGGATTGCTCAGGCCATTGGCTTGCATCAAGGCGTACATGGAAACGCCCAGGCGCAGTGAGATGCGGTAGAGGTTATCGCCGGGCTGGACCGTGTAGCAAGTGGAACTGCTGGGGTGTGCGAGGCCTTGCGCCGAAACCGTCGAGGTAACTGGCGCCCCTTGCACCGCACTCGCGGATACCGTAATCAGCAACGCCGCAACCATCAGCGCGCACAGGTTTCGTCTGGATTTCATTGCACCCTCCTTGATCAATGCTGGTCGAGGGGGGGCGAGCACGGCTTAATAATACAACGAAGCGCAAATCTGTCAAGCGGCGCGTTGACAGCGTCGCGCAAGTATGGTAAGCTTCCGCCGATTTTTGGGGGATAAGCGATGACACTCCATCGAAGCGAAATTGAGATACCCGACCTGCGCTTTGTGGCGACGGGGGACTTGGTCTTGCACGAGCAGCATGATGTTAGCCGATCCACGCCGCTGTCCGAGCGGATCCAGCGGGATGGCATGCTCAAGAATCCACCGGTGGTCGCGCCGATCAATGGCGAGGGGCGCTTTGTGGTGCTGGATGGAGCGAATCGCACGACCGCGCTGGCGGATCTGGGTGTTCCGCATGTCGTCGTGCAAGTGGTAGATTATGAAGACCCGGAGTTGATACTGGACACGTGGTATCACCTGGTGGCCGATATTCCCCAAGACGAGTTCGCCGCCGCAATCCAGAACATCCCCGGCATCACGTTCCAGAAAAACGACTTGCTCCATGCGCGCGCAGCCCTGGCCCGCCGTGACGCGATGGCCTACGTGGTCTGCCTGGACGGGCAAGTGTTTATCGCGCGCGGCGAAAGTGATCTGCACATCCGAGCGGCCCTGCTCAACTCATTGGTAGACGTCTATCGCTTCCGCAGCCGCATCTACCGCGTCAACACCGACCACCTCGAGCGAGTCCAGCCGTATTACGAGAACGTGACGGCGTTAGTCGTGTTCCCACACTATGAGCCATCCGAGATCATCGAATTGGCCCGCAACAGCGCCCGCCTGCCGGCCGGCATCACGCGCCACCTCATCCCTCGCCGCGCGCTTCGTCTCAACATCCCATTGGCGATGATGGAAAGCGATCAGCCGCTCACCGAAAAGAACGAATGGTTGGCGGCCTGGCTGCACCGAAAACTCGCCGATAAAGAGATACGCTTTTACCAAGAGTCCACTTGGCTGTTCGACGAATAGCCCATCGGTGATGGCTCACCCTTCGCAAGGGTGAGCGGCTGCGATTTGCGAACCCTTGCAGCGGGTGTATAATCATTTGGAAAGGCGCATGCCCGATATCATGTTTTTTGAGGACGAAGAAAATCAATCTCGTCTTCCCCCAGACGTTCGAATTACGCAAGTGCAGGTGCGCCCGCTGCCCGATGGGAAGCGGGTTGCCGTTCAGGTAACTTTGACGCCTTTCGTCGAGCAGCCCAGCTTCGATGTGACACTCTTGCGCCCGGATGGCAGTGTGGAACGCTGCGTGTCCGTGATCAGCGCGATGGATCGGACGAACACCTTGACGATGCACCTGAGCCAACCCGAGCGCGCTCCCGAGTATACGGCGCGCATAGACTTGATCCACGACGGCACAGTGCTCCAAACAAGCACAGTGCGCTTTAGCGTGCCGGATGAGGCCGCTGCCCACTGACGGGATGTGGAACCCGTTGCCACGGCAGAGGAGAAAAAGATGGCAATACAAGGCTTGGCAGGCAAAACTCTCGGCAAGTATCGCCTGGTCGAACAACTCGGACGTGGTGGTATGGCCGAAGTTTACAAGGCCTATCAGCCCGGCCTTGACCGCTACGTGGCGGTCAAGGTGATGCACTCGTTCCTGTCTGAGGACAAGGACTTTTTGGCGCGTTTCCAGCGCGAAGCCAAGCTCGTCGCCAGCATGCGCCATCCGAATATCGTCCAGGTGCATGACTTTGACGTAGAGAGCGGCCTGTCCTACATGGTGATGGAATTCATTGACGGTGATACGCTCAAAGGCCGCTTGCAGAACCTGGAGGATAAGAACCAATGGATTTCGATTGACGAGGCCGTGCGGATCAGTTTGCTGGTCGGCTCTGCGCTCAAGTATGCGCACCGGCTGGGGATGGTTCACCGCGACGTCAAGCCGGCCAACGTCATGATTGAAAAGCAGGGCAACGTCATCCTGACCGACTTTGGCATCGCCAAGATTTTCTCCGGCGGAGGCGCGACCCAGCTCACCGCCACCGGCGCGATGGTCGGCACGCCCTCGTACATGGCTCCGGAGCAGGGCATGGGCCAACCCGGCGACGAGCGCAGCGACATTTACTCGCTGGGCATCATGTTGTACCAACTAGTCACCGGGCGGCTGCCCTATGAGGCCGACACGCCGCTGGCTGTGGTGCTCAAGCACATCAACGAAGCGCTGCCCATGCCACGCCAGGCGAACCCCGAAGTGCCGGAATCCCTCGAGCGCGTCATCCTCAAAGCAATGGCCAAGAATCCCGACGACCGCTACCAGCACGTCGGCGAGATGCTCAACGATCTCAAACGCGCCACCGGGATGACGCTCGACGAAACGCCCACCGACACGATGCGGGCGCGAGCGCTGCCGGCCGGCGCGACATCGGTCGGCACGGGAGTGATCACGCCGTTTCCAACTTCGGCTCGCGCTGCGCCGTCCACCGCCGTAGGCAAACCATCCGTCCCGACAATAGTTGCGTCAACGCCCGCGCCGGCTGTGCCCGCGGCGCCGGCGCGCCGAGCCGGACTGTCCGCCTGGGTCATCGTGCTGATTGTGCTGGCCGTGTTATTTGTTGGGGTGATTGGCGTGGCCGCCGTGAGTTCCATGAATCAGCAAAACCAGGCGCGCGCGTTGAGCAGCACGGGGACCGCGCAGGCCGTGGCCGCGGCCAACCAGACTCCTGCGTCCGCGCCCACGGCCACACCGCAGGCGACGCCGACGCCATCCAGCGTTGTCGGCACGATCAATGCGAACGGCGTCATACTGCGCCAATCTGCGAGCGAGTCCAGCGCGGACTATGGTGTGATCGCACAGGGAAGCAAGGTGACCGTTCGCCAGCGCACCGCCAACAACGTCTGGCTCCGTGTTGAGACTACCGACAATAATCTCGGCTGGGTATTGGCCAAGGAAGTTGATTTGGGCCAAGCCTCCCTGGCCGAGATTCCACAGTCCACTTTACAGACCGCGCCGACTGCCACACCGAATCTTGCAGCGACTGCCGCCGCGTGCAAGCCGGATGCGCAGGTGGCCGATATGACTGTGCCGGATGGTTCACAGTTCAAGCCGGGCGATGCCTTTGTCAAAACGTGGCGTTTCACGAGTTCGGGCAACTGCGTGTGGGAAAAGGACTCGGTGTTGGTTTTCCAGAGCGGAGATAAATTTGGCGCTCCCGACAGTGTGCCGGTGGATATGGCGGATATAGGCAAATCAGTGGACGTGAGCTTGAATATGAAAGCGCCACAGTCGCCTGGAGCGTACTCTAGCCGTTGGGCGTTGCAGCGGCCGGCAGGCCAGATCATCACAACGACGGATGTGAATATCGTCGTGCCAGCTCCCACAGCCACACGCGGCCCGACGCCAACAGCACGACCTGCCTCTACCGTTCCCGCCGGAGCGACGGCTACTCCCGGCCAAGCGAGCGGCGCCATTGGGCCGGTGGGGAGCGGGCCACTGAGTGCCAACTACGATGGTCCGGCCTCTTGCAGGTCATGGTGGGAAGGCGAAGGCAATGAAGCCTACGTCAAGTGGGAAGCCGACTTTAAAATCTCGGTTCGCGGCGGCAGCGCAGGTTATCAGATTCCGGGTGCGCCAAACTGCCGATGGGACACGGGGGTGCAGGCATTCCTTTGCCGCTGGGAAGGGCGGCAAGGCGGGACATTTGTCCAGAGCGTCACGGTCACCTGCCCCGGGTGCCCCAAGATTCCAGTTAATATCACTGCAGACATCAAACAGGGCAAAACGATGGGTAGTTGTGCGTGGTAGTAGTATGCTGTACTGAATGAACCGGAGCAGTTCGTCAAATTCGCTTGGTGAAAGATAACATCATGCCGTGGGTGACACGGTGACATCACCCACGGCATTCTTGTCAGTTCATAGCCTTGTAGTCGAATAGCCCTAGTCCTGCAATCTGATTATTCGACTATTGGACTACCTGACTGCGGGACTGACGATGAAACCCTGGCAAGTGCTTCGCTCCAAACAAGTGTTGGATCGCCGTCCCTGGCTGAACGTGATCGAGCAAGACGTGCAGTTGGCGAATGGACACGTCATCGAAGGGTATCTCCTGGCGCAAACGCGCGAGTACGCCGTGACGTTCGCGATCACGGACGATGGCCATGTGCCGCTCGTGCAGCAATACAAGCACGGCGCGGGCAAGTTGTTCTGCGACTTGCCCGCCGGCTACCTGGATGCGAACGAAGAACCGCTGGCCGCCGCGCAGCGCGAGCTGCTCGAAGAGACCGGTTACGTGTCCGAGGATTGGCAGCGCCTCGGCGGCGTCGTGCTGGACACCAATCGCAGCGATGCGCGCGCGCACCTGTTCCTGGCGCGCAGCGCACATCAAGTTTCCGCGCCCCAGCTAGACGATACCGAGGACATCGTGATGCAACTCCTCAACCCAGAGGATATACCCGAACTGAAGGAAATGTTTGATGGGATAAAAGCAGACATGGAGGCAACGTGAGAACAATATCCTGCTTGGATGAAGGATTGAGGCGTAGGTTAAACTACCCACATATCTTGATTAATCAACAGAATCCCAATCAGATGTTTGGCTTTGGAGATTATAGCGGCATATCCCGGACGGACGATGCTGGCCAGTCGTGGACAAATGTAACTATTGGCCTGCCAGCCCCAGTTGGCGATCAGGTAATTCAAAGTGCGGCGATCGATCCTTTGGATCCCAACACAATCTGGATAGGGCTTAAATATGGAGGGCTATTTGTGTCGCACGACTCCGGTGATACATGGCAAGAATCCGATCTGGGAATTCTCTTTTACGGAGGAGGTATCTATGGCCCACAATGCACGTCGATCGCGATTCATTTGCAAGATATTGCCGCAGTCTGTAACGGCCGAGTCTATTTTCGAGTTCAATTGGTGCCGCTCACTGCGGTGACAATCAGTGGCCCAAGCACTGGCACAACCAATGTGGGCCAGGTATTTTCTGCCACAGTCAGTCCAATTACAGCAACAACACCCATCGTCTATACCTGGGTTCCTATGCCAGACAACGGGCAGGGCACAACCGCCGCCACTTACTCTTGGCAGACCGATGGTAGTAAGGACATCACAGTCACGGCTGAAAACGGTGGGGGCGTCGTTACGAATACTTACACTATTAGTCTCAATACTCCAGTGACTGGCGTGGTCATTGATGGGCCGACTACAGGGGTGGTCAATACGACTTACGCTTTCACTGCTACGGTCAGTCCACTGACTGCAACGATGCCCATCACTTACACTTGGTCCCCTGAGCCAAATACTGGACAAGGCACAACCATGGTCACTTTTACATGGGCCATAACGGGCACGCAGATTATCACTGTCACAGTAGAAAATGTGGGCAGTATAGTCAGTGATACACATGCTGTCGATATTGGGGAGTTACGCTTTGTCTATCTGCCACTTGTTCTGCGTTAGTCCTGTACTTAGAAAATGCTTATCCAAAATGTAAAGGCCGCCCAACAATCGCTTCCGCCCGACCTGGCGCTGCGCGCTTCAGCGGGCGTGTGGGGCTGGCGGGGTTTCCGTCGTGTAGGTGGTTTCAGTTCGACCGTTGCGCCGAGCGGGTGAAGCGGGACGTTGGGCGCGCAGTTTGGGTGTCACGCTCTCCTGTTATAGTACAAGCAGATAGGTCGGCAAGCACCCCTTGCTATCTGAGGACGAGTGGCAGCCAGATGTTCCACGACCACACGACCACCGCCCGCCGGGTGAATGGCCCCCGGACGCTGCCCGCAATTTCCACTGTGTTGGTGATTCGATCCCCGCGCCGGATCGCTGGCGTAAGCGCAAAAGCATAACCCAGCCGGACAGTATCCCCGTAGCTGACCACACCGCTCCAATGAATCGTCCCCTCGGAGTAGATCGGGGGTGGATCAAGAGTAGCCGTCAGAGTTTGAGTGACCAGCGTCATCCCCGCAGGTATCGGATCGGTGACAAACGCCATCGCCGCCAAGTTGCCGGTGTTGCTGATCAGCACCGTGTAAGAAATCACCTCGGCCGGAAGCGACAGGGCACCCGAGAGCACTGGCATCACGCCCCACATCCCCACCTTGCGCGAAGTGACCAGCACGGGCGCGGGCTGCGTCAGCACCGTGGTAAAAGCCTGTCCCCATTCCTCGTCGGTGAACGCCGGCTGATGGCCCGAAAGATTTCGAGCGCGGAAGAAATAGGTGTGGCCGTGCGCGCCGGAAAAAGTCGCCGAGATTTCCCTTGTGCCGGTCAACCAGTCTGTCCAGGTTCCTTCGTAGCCATCCCGCGCCTGGACCTGATAAGCGGCGATGCCAGACCCAACGCCATGTCTGGACCAGGTGATGGTGAATGTCGTTGTCACATACGGCGGCAGCGGCTCCACGCGCGCGTCCGGGATTTGCAGGCAGTTGGATGGTATGCGTCCCGCCAGCAAGTTTCCCCACCCGTCCACGTAAGCGGCGGTCAACTGGTCGAGTGAGCGCCCGCCCGTGGAGACCGTGACCGTGAAAGGATGCGCCGGGTCAATCGCGGGCAAATCCACGCGCGCGACTTGTACGCAGGTCGCCGACTCCCAAACGCATAATGCGCTCTCCCCCGCCGCGCGCGCCGCCGTGGAATGTAAGCCGACGATAAAGTTGCCGCCACTTTCACGCGCAGCCAGCGCCGCCTCGGCTGTGGCATTCGAAAAGACGCCAATGTCGCCCACCGGATACCAGTACTCGGTCCAGGCCAGAGTCGTCCCGGCCGTCAGCACCGCAGTGTCCCAGAATGTAGGGGCCACTCCTCCGTGAAGTTCAACAAACGTAGAGCTATCCTCGGTATAGCTCTCTGGAGGGATCGGATGGGTCCAGCCCAGCCCATACCCCTTGACGCCGCGCGTAACGTTGGAGGGAAAAACTCGTGCCACGCCCTCGTTCGCAGCGGCATCATAGACGCCGACAAAATCAGCCGCCGCTCGGGGGTACTCGAAAAAGCCCAGGTAATCGCCCCAATTCCCCAGGTGAGAATTATCTCGCCCGTTGTAAACAGGCCAAGAGAAGAGGCAGGTGGGGCCTGTAAAAGGCTGCGCACAGGAGAATCGCGCCATATCACCGGAGGCGTGCAACGACATGGTGTTGGCGTTAAAGATAAAGCGCAGGTTGGCGCTGACCGCGTTGGCTGCGCCAGGAGCCAGCATCGCGTTCGTCCAGTACTTGAACTGAAGCGATGTCGCGGTGGGATTCTCCAGATGCGGGCTGACCGCCAGGTATCCACGGTCAGCCGGCAGGAAAAGATCAATCGTGGCGCGTAGCCGGTTGGTGGCTTGCGTGTCGCGGACGGTCACTGTGATCCCTGCCGTGGAGGTGACGGCGCTCCAGGCCCACGGCTCGCCCCACTCGTACCCGTGCTCTTCCACCGGCAGGCACCACTCGATGCCTCCCGCTGCCAGCCACCAGTTCTCTTCCCCCTTGAGCGGTCCCCAGTGAGTGGGCTTGATGACTGGATTTTGGTACAACTCGTTGTTGCCCGTGGCCTTGTAGATCAGTTGGTAAACCCGCCCGCCCAATTCAGGCAAGATCGTCACTCGCAAATAGTCGTTCTCCAATACCAACAGTTGATAATCTTGCGTGACGGTGACAGAGCCATTGTATTGCCTCCAATCCAGCCAATGATAGGTGTAAGGGCCGCTCGATCTGATCTTGAGCGCAGGAGTATAGGGAAAAGTGGGGATCGAGATCGTCGTCGTTTGGAACGAGGCTACGCCGAAAAGAGGAGCGCTTTCTGCTTTGAGAGGAAGATTGCCCCCGGCCTCGTCGTGGGCGCGACCCGAAGTGGCAAAAGATGCCCCGATTCCCACGCTGGCAAGTGTCAACAACGCCAAGATCATCCAGGCACGCGCACGCAGTTTCATCGCGTCTCCCGTTCAATTATGTTCACCCTTGCGAAGGGGCACTCCGCAAGTGAGCGCCTAATCGAACATCATCTCGATGTGATCGAGCGAGAACGTGATCTCGGGCGGGACCATCAGGCCCAGGCCGCCGCAGTTGGGGCACATTGCGTTGCAGCAACGCGGTTATCGGCGGGCGCTTCGTAACGCAGCCCGCAGCAATCCCAGCAGATAAAGCGGCTCGGCGCGAACGTCGTCACCAAGGCCGCAGACTGGGCTGGGGTTCCCGGCGGGACCATCGCCAGGGCCTGCCGCACGTCTTCCAACGCCTGGGGCGAATCGTCATACATCACCAAATGCAACGCCGTGACGCGCGCCGCGCCGCGCGTCCGCGCCTCAGCCAAGGCCTGCCCCACCATCGCTCGTACTCGTTCCACTTCCACGCATCTCTCCTGTGCCAGCAGCCTGTCGGAGAACCCTCTGACATAGGGCCTTGTGCCCGTCGTTGTTACGCCCACAAGGGGCTACACTACGCCTCTCCGATAGGCTGCTAAAAGACTAGCACAGCCCCTCCAATCTGTCAACGGTGTAACCCTTTCGTAACCGAAATGTTACCCCCAAGAAGGCTGGATTGTTGTAGGATAATCGCACATCGCCGAGACCGCAAGTGCGCCTGGTGCGCCACGGTCCGGCAAGTGAGGTGGTTATGTTGTTATTTATGGTTGCTGCGTTTGTCTTCACCCTGACGATTGCTTTATTGGTCGGCGTGGAGGCCTAACGACTGATTGATGCGCCCATCTGCTTGCGCCGCGCGTTTCGGCTCTGCCCAGTCGGCGCGGAGCATGCGATGGGAAAGCAGCGCGTCCGCCTCAGGTGTTAACCGGGAGTGTTGAATTGCCCTAATCCCGGCGCACAAAGGCAGACGCCCAATAGATAGAAACGGAGTCCCCCATGTCCGGTCTAGTCTATCGCAATGCGCCTGGCGCATGCGGCACATTCCTTGCGCTGGCGCTTGTGCTCGTCTTATCCGCGCCCCTGAGCGCCTATACGACACCCTTCCCGTCCGACCCGGGGCAACCCGCACCTCAATCCGCCTCTGAAATTCCACCCCACCTTGGATACGGGGCCAACCTGCGCGATCCCGCTCATATCGAGTCGCTCTTTGCTCCGCTGGGGTTCGAGTGGATCAAGTTGTACGAACAGTACAACGCCTTGCCGACTCAACGCCTCCCCTACCATGTGCTATACCGCATTGACGTTCATCGAGATGACCGTTGGTCAGGGTCGCCGCTTCGCCCTAACCTCGCCAAGATTGCGAGCGACATCCGGCAGATTGCCCAGAATGGCCTGGGGCGGGTGGAAGCTTACGAGATCGGCAACGAGCCGAATACCGATTTGCAATGGGAAGGCCAGCCACCAGACCCGGCGGACTATGTGGCCGTCTTGCAAACCGCTTACACGGCAATCAAGGCCGTTGACCCGAACGCTATCGTCGTCAGCGCCGGGCTGGCGCCGGTGGGGCGCATCAAAAACGTCGGAGGACAACCCTGCCGAGCCAACTCGGGCAACGCCTACGATGGCAACAACTGCCAGGCGATGGACGAGCGCGAATACGCCCGCCAGATGTTCAACCGGGGAGCGGGCGCTTACCTGGATGCCTTTGGCTATCATCCCCAAGGTTTTCCCTACGAGCCGGAGCGCGCGCTCGATCAACTGCCGCCCGACGACAACGGCAACGGCTTTGCCTTCCGTGGCCTGGAAGTGATGCACGGCATCCTGCAAGAGTACGGCCTGGGCGATAGACCCATCTGGGCCACCGAGTTCGGCTGGCTGCGCGACCCCGCCGAGGACCCGTCCTATACCGAGCACATTCCTTCATTGTGTCGCACCGATTATGCGTTAGGCTTTCAAGGTCAATATGGCTGGCAGGTTGTGACCGAAGCTCAGCAGGCCGACTTTCTCAGGCGCGCCTTTGCGTATGCCGACGCCAACTGGCCCTGGATGGGTGTAATGTTCGTTTGGAACCTGGACTGGCACAATCAAGGCTGGCTGTGCGACTCGATACGCTACTTTTCGGTGCGCCAAGACAATAACACGGACGACGGTCTCCCGGCGCTGGCCTACGCCGCGCTGCGCGATATGCCGCGCCGCTCGGCCTGGACCGGGCCTTCGATGACAGTCACACCCGATGGGTTATTCTTGGTGGGCGCGCGGGAGGATCCTCGCACGCTCACGACGACCGTCTCCATCGCGCGCGGCGGCGCGAGTCCGGTCACGTGGACGGCCAGCTTTGATCCACCTGCGCCAACCGGCCTGACGATTTCGCCTACCACCGGCACGGCTCCCGGCTCCCTGACGGTATCCGCAGACGCCAGCCTGTTCACGATCACCGGGACATTGCACACGACAGGCTCACTCAGCCTGCCGGCCAGCTACACTTTTACGCTCCACATCACCGCCGATCCGACGACGACTGTCGGCAGCCCGTTCACGCTGCCCGTCACGCTGCGCGTGCTCGACCATTGGTATCGAGTGTATCTGCCGCTCGTCCAGAAAAACAGCACGGGCGGACCCACGCCTCCGCCGACGCCCACGCCAACCGCTACCGCGTCACCTACGCCTACGCCGACGCCCGGACCTATCACCACGACGACGCGCTTTGGCGCAGCCTTTATCACCTCTGCCGAAGCGCCCTCCGACGACGCGCGATTCCAAAAATCAGTGGACACCGGCGCGGGCATGGATCGCTGGCCGCTCTACTGGCAAGCGGTCGAGCAAAATCCAGGCAGCTTTGCGTGGAACGACAAGCCGCATGAAGTGGATCGCGCCGTGATCGGCGACGTTACACATGGCTTGCAGCCGCTCGTGATCTTGATGAACACGCCGAGCTTTTACGCCACTGGCGGCAACCGGTTCGCGCCCATGCCGCGCGTCGGCGAGACACTCCAAATGAGGTCCGCCGGCATTGGGGTGCAGAGCATTTCGTCCGTCTCTGCCGCGGGCAGCGCGCCGGTCAGGCTCTATGAGTCGGTGTTTACGGATGGGACCGACATACCCGGCTCCGCCAAGACCATCAACCCTAACAACCCGTGGGCGCGCTTTGTGTATCAGGCCGTCAGCCGCTACAAGCCCGGCGGAGTGTTGGCGCAACAGCAAGGCTGGACGGCTAGTCAGGGCGTGCGGCACTGGGAAATCTGGAACGAAGAAGACTATAGCGGCTTTTGGATTGGAACCTATTCCGAGTACGCACGCCTTTTGAAGGTCGCCTACCTGGCCGCTCGCCACGCCGACCCACAGGCCAAGATCATTTTCGGCGGGCTGGCCAACATTGATCCCGAGTCCACCTGGCTCAAAGACACGCTGTCGGTCATCAACACCTATCCCGATAAAGACGCCAACAACTGGTTCTTTGATAGCGTGGCCGAGCACAACTATGTCCGGGCGTGGGGCACATTCAATTACCTGTACAAGGCCTGGGGAACACTCAATTCTTACACCGTCACGAACAAGACGCTGTGGGTGACGGAAAGCAATGTGTGGTCGTGCGACGATGGCCCCATCACGCCGCCATGCTTCCACGACGACGGATCGCCGGTTGAACTCCGCGCCAACCTGGAAGAGCAAGCGACGTTCGTCGTGCAGAGTGCGACGTACGCCACCTGGATCAACACACTCATGCCGGTGGAGACAGTCTTTCACTTTCAGATGTACGACGACTGCAACGACCCGATCCCTGGCACGACCTGGGGCGGCGGGCTGGGGCTGATGCGCAACCCGACGACCTCGCCCTGCTTCAACACTTGGCTGCCCAACACGCCGCGTCCGGCGTATGCCGCGTTCCAGTCCGTCACGCGCAACCTGACCGACGTCACACCCAAATGGCGCAAGCGGCCAACGCCCAATCAAGAGCTGTTCGCGTTCTATCGCCTGTCCACGCAAGAGCGCGTGCTGGCGATGTGGGCGCGCGGCTATGTCACCGAAACCGCCGTGATCTCTGCGACGAGCACGAGCGCGCAACTCACCTGGTATAATGGCTCGCAAACCATCATGCCGACTGGCGGCGTGTACACGATCACGCTCCCGGCGGCGACGAACAATGCCTTCAACGATCTCAGTGCGCCTATCGGCGGGCGGCCCTATTTCCTCATCGAGTCCGACCCCTCCGGCACGGGCGGGCAGTAACCACAAACGCAAGACGCAAGATACAAGGTGTAAAACGGGGAACGATCATCATCGTTCCCCGTTTTACACTGCCTCTTTGTTGCCGAGCCGCGTGGCGAAGGTCGCCCTTGACGGCTCGCCAAGCAGGCTGTATAGTCCTTTCGATGATATGTTCAAAGCTAAAGGCTTTGAGCCGAAAGGCCCAGATCCAATCAGTGGTCAGGGAAGCTACATTAGCCCGCAGACCGGTCGTAGGTATTACATTGTCCTGGTGGAACATACAAGAAAGGAATAGAGCTTCCTCATGTCGATGTTCATCGCCCAGATTGGTCACCCTCGCCCAAGAGTAAATTTCCTTTAGGAGGTAAACTGTATGAGTGAGTCACTTCTAACATTTGAACTTGGAAAACCCGGAAATACACTCGAAATTCACATGAATGAAGAGGGACTATCCCGGCTTATTGATAGGCTCCAACGAATCCCTAAACACGGTGGACACGATCACCTAATGACAGCGAAGTGGGGAGGCGGAGAACTGTCAGAAGAAACACAAGGAAAGAACAACCAGCTTATTGATCATGTCAAGATAATCTTGTGGCCTTAATCATGAGGCGAGTGCGTAGGGCTGGCCCATTTTGCCCGCCGCACTCCCAAGCAGAAAGGTACTTGGTGGCAATTCTGCCTGCCAGACGCGATGCCTTGCCAAGCAAGGGGAAAGTTTATCGCTTTCTTGGACAGTGTGGCGCTCGGGTCGCTCTCCAGTGTTACCATACCGAATGGGTGGTTAAGATAAATGATCTAACTACAAGACCAGAGGACTATTCGACCACCATGCTCAACCTTGATCGGCAAAATGCCTACCGCGCGCGTTACCAGGCGTCGCATCCCGGCTGGCAGACCAGCGGCCAGGTGTACGAATCCTTCGTCCGCCTATACACCGGACGGCATCGCGCGAAGCGTGCCGTCCTACCGCACGTCGTCCGCTGGCTGGACGTGGGCTGCGGACGCGGCGGGATCGTGGAACTCTTGGGCGGAGAAGTGACGCTGTGCGTCGGGGCTGACCTCGACCTGGCGTCGCTGCGCGAACATCGTGCGCCGCACACGCGCCGCGTCGCCGCGCCGGTGGATGCGCTGCCGTTCGCGGACGAATCCTTCGACTTGGTGACTTGCTCGTGGGTGATGGAGCACCTGGCCGACCCGCACCGCGCGTTCACTCAAATCGCCCGCGTGCTGGCCCCCGGCGGACACTGGGTGTTCCTCACACCCAATGTGCGCAACCCGTTGACGTTCGCCAACCGGTTGATGCGGGGGCCGTTGCAGGCCTGGCTCGTGCGCCGGTTGTATGCCCGCACCGAATCCGACACCTTCCCCGTGCGTTACCGCGCCAACACGCCGGATCGCATCGAGCAACTGGCGCGTGACCAGCAAGCCTTGCACCACCGGCCAGTCCACGTTCGAAATCGCGTCAATATTCATGCGCCCCATGCCCGGCCAGGAAAAGATCGTTTCGGTAATGATCGCCCCGGCGAACAGCGCCGGCAGCGTCAGCGCCAGAATAGTGATGAGCGGGATGAGGGCATTGCGCAAGCCATGCTTGAGAATGACGACGTTCTCTCGCAAGCCCTTGGCGCGCGCCGTGCGCATATAATCCTGCCGCAGCACCTCGAGCATGGAAGTGCGAGTATAGCGGACCCACCCGGCCATGTTAAAGTAGGTCAGCACGAGCGCGGGCAAGGCCACGTGCCGCAGTCCGTCCAGGATCGTTGGCCATTCTTTGCCGGCCAGGTCGGGATACGTGCGCCCGAACGAAAGGATGCGGGAGAACGCTTCGATAACGTCGCCGGGCGCGCCCGCCTCGCGCACGCCGCTGGTGGGGAACCAGCCCAACGCCACCGAAAAGATCGCCATGGCCATCAGCCCCGTCCAAAAGGTGGGCATGGACTGGCCGAAAAACGCCAGCGCCGTCGCCACATAGTCCATGATCGAATACTGTTTGACGGCAGAATAGATGCCGATGGGCACAGCCAGCGCAATCGCCAGAAAGGTCGAAATGCTCATCAACAGCACCGTATAGCCCACGCGCCCCCAGATCATTTGCAGCACCGGCGTGCCGGTCTGCATGGTCCACGACTGACCAAAGTCACCCTGGACCACTCTGGACAGCCAGCGGACATAGCGCCCCTGGTCAAACCGGCAGGGCTGTTGCTGCCCGTCCACCTTGGGGCAGTATTGTCCCGGCAACACTGGCTTGTCCAGATTGAGCAGGGCGTTCAGGCGATCAATGTGCGACTGGCCCAGCCGGGGGTTAGCGAGCTTGAGCATGTCGAACGGCCCGCCCGGCACGATGTTGAGCACCACATAGATCAGCACCGAGATAAAGAACAGCAGGATGAACGATTGAAAGACTCGCCGGATGATAAAGCTCGTCATGTCAGTTGCTCCTCGTCTTCAGGCGTAAGCGCCGAGGCCTCGGGAAGAACGATCAAGTGGGGATGGATTGATCCACGAAAGACACAAAGAGACACCAAGCCGGGCTGAACGTCTTTGTATCCTTTGTCTTCTTCGTGGGTACACCCGCCAGCCGGCCAGCGCCCAACGCCTGACTTACAGGCCGCCAGGACACGAACGCCAAGCTGTGTCCTGGCGGCCAACAGGTCAGAGAGCAGGATCTGACAGGTCTCACACAGCGAACCCGTCAGATCAGAACCAACTTACTTGCTCAACTCCCATGTCCACGCGTTCCAGCCGCATGGCGCGTTGTTGGTCGGGCCGCAGGTATAGCCCTTGAACCCAGGCCGGGCGGCGAGGGGCACAGCGTTTACAAAGAGCGGGATAACCGGCACTTCGGTGGTCCAGGCCTTGAAGAACGGCGCGTAGGCTGCAATGCGCTTGTCGCGGGACACTACGATTTCGGCATTGTTCTCGGCGTCGTTCACGGCCTTGTCGGCATCCTTGTTGCACCAGCCGGGGTTGTTCTGGCCGGACCAACTGTTTTCCTTGGTCTGGATGGCCGAGCAGTTGTACATACCCCAGAAGCCGGGGTCGTCGCCGCCGATCCAGGTATAGATGGCGGCGTCAAAGGTGCGGCAGTTGAGTGGGCCGCCAGCGGAGCAGGTGGCAAATAGCCCGCGGCCATACAGGAATTGAAGGTTGGTGCCGACGTTGACGGCCTTCCACATGGACTGGATCACCTGCGCCAGCTTTTGGCGGTCGGCGCGGTCGGTCGTCATCAGGGTGATTTCCAGGTTCTTGGTGACTTCCTTGCCGCCTTCGGTCACCTTCTTGTTGCAGGGCAGCGCCTTGCAGTCCCAGCCGGCTTCGGCGAGCAGCGCCTTGGCCTTTTCCTTGTCGAAGGGGTACTTCATAAAGTCGTCGGTGTAGGCCCAGCTATTGGTCTTGAGGATAGCGCCGGGCAGTTCGGCCGGGGCGTACTTGCCATAGTACAGGGTGTCAATCAGCGCCTTTTTGTCAATGGCATAGTACAGCGCCTGGCGCACCTTGAGGTCGTCCAGCGGGAACTTTTGTGTGTTGATGTCAATGTGTTCCCAGGAGTATTCGTTAAAGTACCACACCTTGTACAAGCCCGCGGCGGCGATCTTGTCCAGGTCGGGCGAGTCGCTGGGGGTCAGGCCGGCCACGCTGGTTGTGGCGTCAATCTCACCCTTCTGGAGTGAGGCGATGACGGCCTTGGTATCCGCAAAGAAACGCCAGACGATGGTCTTGATCTTGGGGTCGCCCAACGGGAAGGGCTTGTCGCTCTTTTCCAGCACGAGTTCCTGGCCCTGCTTCCATTCCTTCACCACGTACGGGCCATCACCGACCGGCTTTTTGGCATAGTCGCTCTTGGCCTGATCCTTGGCTGGGGTCTTGGAGACGATGTGGTCAGGGCGGAAGAAAACGGCGTTCCAGTAGACCGCGTCAACGACCGGCTGGTTCGTGGCAGACAGGCCGGCATCCTTATAGTCGCCCACGAACTTTTCGAACGGGACGTTGCCCTTGAGCGTGCCGGCCTCAGCCTGCTTGGCCTGAGTGGTGCTCATCCACATGATCGTAAAGGTCTTGTCATCCACAACTTTATAGTCATAGATCTTTTCTTGGAAGAGGCGGCTGGCGATCTCAAAGTCGGGATCCATGGCCAGCTTCCAGTAGGCAAGCGCGTCCTTGGATGTGACCGGGGTGCCATCGGTCCAGCGCCAATCCTTGCGGATCTTGTAGGTGACCTCGAGGTGTTTGTCGGCGCCTTCACCCACCCACTTGGCGCCGCCGTTCTCAATCGTCGGGACGGTCTCGCAGCCAAACGGGACCCACTCGGTCTTTTCGTTCTGGCCCATGCAGCCCACATTAATGGGGGCCAGGACGACCGTGCGCGCCATCATGGAGCCGATGTCGGCATGCAGCGTGTCGGGCTCTTGTTGCAACGCGATCACGACGGTATCCGACGGCTTTTCAGCCGGCTTGGGCGGCACGGCGGTCGGCGGCACTGGCGTGGCCGTCACGACGACGGTTTTGCTCTCGACCACCGGCGTGCCGGCCACAATCTTGGTGACCTCGACGGTCTGAACGATGGTTTGCGGCTGGCAAGCCGTCAATACCATGCTCGCCAACACGATCAACGAAACAACGGCAAACATTTTGCGTGACATTTTTCTCTCCTCCAAAATATGGGAATCGGAAGTGGATATCAATGGTACTCGGAACACACGGGTTGGATTTGCGAACATCACCTCCTTTTTGCTATCGGGGGTAAGCTTGCCTTCACATCGCCCGCCGCAGCGCGAGCCATCCTCAATGGCGGCGGCTGTCTTTCGGTAGGCAAGCTATGCTAGGGCTTTATCCTCAACACAATCGTTCAGATTCGACAATTATCATGTCGAAATCGCGCTCGAAAAGTGTTCTGCCAGACCGGTTTTGATTGCCAAAATTCAAAAAGATGCGTCACGTTGGAAACCAGAAGTAGGATATACAAGGGAGCTTGCATCATAAAAGTTATACCACGTTTGCAGTGGGCCGTCAATCCAATTGACCCTTTACAGGCCCAAAAAACGTGTAACAGTTCTGTAACAGCACGTCACGACTCTGAAACATCCTGTCAAAAAACCGAACCACGCCTGGGTCGAATGTGGGCCGTCGCCCATATCGGAGCAACGCTGCGCACTCACCTGTGGCATAGACGGGTCGGAAATCAAATGGGTGCATCCAAATTTTCTGCCATCGATGGGTCGTGGGCGACGAATAGATGCAATTGACGGCAGGTAGATTATACCCGCGCAGGAAAGGGTTGTCAACCACGCGGCATTCTCTCATGATAATATTCCGCTGCGCACTGTGCAATTTGCGCGGTTGTGATACAATCATAGGCGTGTAGAGCATAGCGCTAACGGATCGTGCCGGCCCGCGCGGCATGGGGTGTGCAAGCCGTATGTGACATCCAAGAGCAGCGGCTCGCCGAATCGCAGTTCGGCGAACAGTAGTTCGGCGAACAGTAGTTCGGTAGACGAATCGTTGACGTTCGGCGCGGCATCCCGGCCGCCCTTTGCAGATCAGGAGTTGCGCCATGAGCGCCGACCTGGTGACCTCCAAGCCCGAAACCATTCCGGCCAGAGCGAACTCGATCAGCAGTCCCTTGCCGCTGGTCATGACCAAGATCCGCATTCCCCGCCGCCGGACCGAGTTGCTCTCGCGCCGCCGGCTGGTGGATTTCATCCACGCTCATCTCGATTGCAAGTTGATTCTGATTTCGGCGCCGGCCGGCTACGGCAAGACCTCTCTGCTGACTGACTTTGCCTACGAGACTGACTTGCCGGTGTGCTGGTATACCCTCGATCCCTTTGACCGTGACCCGCGAGTTTTTCTGGAACATCTGATCGCCGCCATCGCACGGCACTTTCCCGCCTTTGGCGAACGGTCACGCCTTCTTTTGCAGGAAACGCCCGATCCCAAACACAATCTCCACCCGATGGTCGCCACACTGGTGCGTGAGATCTATGACACGATCCCGGAATACTTTGTTCTGATCTTGGATGATTACCACACGGTCGAGGAAGAAGAAAAGATCGTAGAATTCCTCGACCTCTTTGTCACCTACATGGATGAGAACTGCCACTTTATCCTGGCCTCGCGCACATTGCCGGCCCTGCCCAATCTGTCCTTGTTGCTGGCTCGCAAGCAAGCAACGGGCCTGAGCATAGATGAGCTGCGCTTTACGCCACAGGAAGTCAGGTCGCTGGCCCAACAGAACTATGACCTGGAATTGACCTTGGAAGATGCAGCCAAATTGGCGGAGCAAACTGAGGGCTGGATCACGGGCCTCCTGCTCACCGCTGCTCCTCGTTGGGAACAGACCAAAGAATCCGTCACCCTTCGGGGACGGATCAACATCGGCCTCTATGATTACCTCTCCAGGCAAGTACTCGATCAACAACCGATGCCGTTGAGGGACTTTCTTCTGGCCTCCTCCGTCCTGGACGAACTGAGCCAGGAATTGTGCGCCTCGGTCTTGGGAGTAGACCGGCCCGCCGACTTGATGGACCAGTTGCGGACGCGGAACCTGTTCGTGATCGAATTCGACGGCGGCGGCGACCGGCTGCGCTATCACGATTTGTTCCACGACTTTTTGCAAGCCAACTTGCGCCGGCAGGACGAGGCCCGCTTCCGAGAGCTGACCCGTCGGGCCGCCCAGGCTTATGCCAGCCGAGGCGAATGGCAGCGAGCCGTCAGCCGTTACATGGCGCTGCAAGATTTCGAGTCCGTAGCTGAAATCGTCGAACAAACTGCAACGCAAATGTACGAGACGGGACGATGGGACACGTTGGCCGGCTGGATAGATGCCTTGCCGGAGACGATCAAAGCGACCCGGCCTAACTTTCTGATTCATCGAGGCAAGATCCATGCCGAGCGGGGCGAGCACACTTGCGCTCTGGCTTTGTATCACCAGGCCAAGCAAGCGTTTACGGCCGCGGGCGATGAGGCAGGGCTTGCCCCTGCCCTGGCGAGAGAAGGCTGCGTCCTCCGCTTTCAGGGGCGCTATGCAGAGGCCAAGGCGCATTGCCAGGAAGCTCTTGCTCTAGTCAGTGGGGCCACGCCACAAGAGAAATCCGTCATGGCGCTGGCTCACAAGAATGTGGGCTTGTGCGATTTCACATTGGGGCGACTGGCGGAAGGCCTGGATGCGTTACAACGGGCTCTGTACCTTTACGAGGAACTAGACAACTCCTACGACATCGGAATGGTACATCATGACATGGGCTGGGGCCACGAACTCGCAGGCGACCTGGATAGGGCAGTGAATCACTGCCAGGCGGCGTTGCAACGATGGCAACTGCTGGGTAACCTGGGGCCATGGGCCAACACGCTCAACAGCCTTGGAGTCTTTTACTATTTGCAGGCTAGATACGATCTGGCATCGCAACTCTTGAACGAGGCACTATCCAAAGTCCAACAAGCCAATAACTTGCGAGTGGAAGCACTCGTTTGGGCCAGCCTGGGCGATTTGCACCGCGACCTGGGAGCTTACGAGCAGGCCCGGCTGGCATACAATGATGGGTTACAGGCTGCCATTCGTGCTGGGGAGGGATTTGTCGTCACCTACACTCTGGATGGCCTGGGGAACATCTTTCGCCTACAAGGTAATTTGGCCCAGGCCAGGCAGCAATTGCTAAAAGCTCTTCAGCACGCCGAGCAGCATGGTTCTGCCTATGAAACCGGCTTGTGCTATACCTCGCTGGGCATCCTGGCGAGTGTAGAAGTGGACTTGGCTGTAGCACGCCAACATCTGAACCGGGCTGTGGAGCTTTTCGAGAGTGGAGGCTTTAAGCAAGAAGTGGCCCGCGCCTGCCTCCATCGAGCGCAGGTGGCTTTCCTGGTTGGAGAGAGGGAAAAGGCACTGGCTGATTTGGAGCGGACATTGGCCCTGGCTGTCCAATTAGGTTTTGACCAATTTCTGGTAGTGGAAGGCCAACAACTCCAGCCTCTGTTGCGTTACGGGGTGGGTCAAAAAATCGGGGGCAAAGCCTTGCCCCTCCTCCTGAAACGAATCAAAGGTCACCAATCGTTAGTCGCCAAGCGGGTTGAACCGATGATTGAGGCTGAGCCAAAGCCAGATCTAAGAATCTGTGCCCTGGGACCGGCCCAGGTCGAATTGGATGGTAAAAGTGTCCAGTGGGTCACAGCGCAGAGTCGGGACGTATTTTTCTGTCTGTTGCAACATCCACATGGCCTGCGCAAAGAAGAGCTAGGTGGAATATTCTGGCCGGAACATAGCCCCCAGAAGCTAGATGCCATCTTGCGCTCCAGCCTGTACCGGTTGCGGCGGGCACTCTTTCGAGACAGCGTGGTCTTTGAAGAAGGTCTATACCGCTTTAACCGCAAGAGCAATTACTGGTTCGACCTTGAGATCTTTGAGAAGCTGTTGGATGAGGCAGAGCAAACCCTGGCCGTTTCCAAAAAGAAAAAAATGGCCCTGCTGGAACAAGCCTTGGCCTTGTACAAGGGGGATTACGTGAGTGGAGTCTATGCTGACTGGTGCGTGCCGGAGCGGGATCGGCTGCGAGGGCAATACCTGGCGGCACTGGAAGAACTGGCCAGGCTAAATGCCGAGCGGGGCGAGTTACAACGGGCCATCGAACAGTATCAGAGCCTCCTGGCTCAGGATCAATACTATGAAGCGGCGCATCGAGAAATCATGCGCTGCTATTACCGCCTGGGCGACCGCGCCTCCGCCATCCGGCAATACCAAACCTGCGCCAGGATCTTGCGCGAGGAGATGGGACTGGTCCCCATGCCCGAGACGGAAAAGCTGCACCTGCTCATCACAGCCTAAAGACGATTGCCAGAGACGACGCGAGGCTGTCCCGTTGTGGACAGCTTTTTTGTTGGATGGGCGTTCAGACCTCCGATTCGTGCCTTGAAACATATTTCTGGTGAGCAACTGGGACAGCATATAGGGGTTTTGGTGAGTAGTTTGGTGAGTGGTATGTGCTACACTAGTATCATCAAAGAAGAGGGGACTAGAAATGCAAAAACTCAATCAGCTCTGGCTCCAATACGGCACATCTAACAACTTAAAAGTTCTATACCTCCTGCTGACCCTGGTCGCGCTGGCCGTGGCTGGCGGCGCACCGGCCGGTGGCAGTGGCAACTAGCGGCGAGTAACCGGGGACACCGGGAAAGCCGCCTGGCTTTGAGCAGGACAACATGATCCTGGCGCTGGCCGTCGTGGTGGGCCTGGCCGCCAGCTTGGCACATCATCGGGGCCGCGCCTTTCGCCGGATAGCCGCCATCCCGTTGCGTTCGGGGTGGTTGGCGTTGCTGGCGTTTACCTTGCAATGGCCCCTGCTCCAGGCCCCAGCGGGGCCGGTGCAGCGCATCGGCGTGCAGCAGGCGCTCTTTCTGCTGTCGCACGTGCTGCTGTTGGCTTTTGTCTGGCGCAACCGGCGACTGCCTGGAATCCAGATCATCGGCCTGGGCGTGGTGTGTAACCTGCTGGTCATCGCGGCCAATGGCGGGCTTATGCCCATCACCCCGGAGACCCTGGTTCAAATCAACCCAGGCAGCACCCTGGCACAATGGCCGAGGGGCGCTCACTATGGCCATTCCAAGGATATTATCCTGCTGCGGGCAGAGATCAGGGTGTGGGCGCTGTCGGACATCTTGGTGCTCCCACCGCCATTTCCGCGCCCCACAGCTTTTAGCCTGGGCGACCTGCTGATCGCCAGTGGCATTGTGCTTCTGTTGCAAGGCTCAGGGATTGCCAAACCCGAGTCTGTGTGATTCCTATTATTCACCCTTGTCCCATCCAGTTGGAGGACAAGGGCAGTTTGTCTTCCTCACTGCTGAAGGGAGGCTCTACTAGAAAGGTGACGTGCCCATGCCGCACAAAGGTTTGAATCAATTGCTCTGCGCTGCTACCGTCAATCGCCGGTTCCGCGAATCGCTTTTGCGCAACCCGGCCCTGGCAATCTCGACGGGTTACTTTAACCACACCTTCGCCCTGACGCCCGAAGAGCAGAAACTCGTGACCGGTATCCAGGCCCAACAACTGGAAGACTTTGCCGCACAGGTGTACTGCTGGATCTCTGCCGATGGCAACGGGCTGTCGCATACCCTCCCGGCCTCGTTGGGAAAACCGGCGGAGATGGCGTTCTCCTGTTGAGCGCCCGGCATATATATCAGGCGCAGACTGAATTTTCCAGTGCGTAGGGCAAATGGGCAACTTGCCCTACAGCCGCAAACGGAAATTGTAGCGTGCGGTTAGTATATTAGACTGGGAAAACTGACGGGGTGCTCCCGCTGAAACCACCACTCTGCCCAAAGCACTCGAAAATTGGTAACTACTCAGGCTGGCGGTTAGAAACCGCGCCTACGTCAGCCAAGTCGCCCTGCGGCGACTAACATCCAGCCTGCGAAGGCAGGCTTTGCTGCTGTTCGGTATCCCCGTATGTCAAAACAATGCCGATCTGTTTTCCGGCCAGCGCGTTGCCCTGAGGGCCTTCCAGCGCGTACCACCGATCTATGCACAACTTTGTCTGCGCGCTCATGGTGAACCAGTAGACGGGGCTGGCGATCACGATGGCATCGGCGCTGCGGAGCTTGGGGTACAAGGTCTGCATATCGTCCTCAATAATGCAGTCGTCATCCGTCCCCTGGCAGGCATCGCAAGCATCGCACGGCCGGATGTCCATGCCGTGCAAGTAAAAGCTCTCGACCTCGGCCCCGGCGGCCCTGGCTCCATCCGCCACCTGATCGGCCAAGAAGCTGCTATTGCCCTTTTCCCTGGGGCTGCCTTTCAAAATCAGGATGTGTTTGCCACTCATGGTTTTCTCCTTCAGTGTTGAAGCTGACCTGCATTGAACTCTCGCTCACCGTGATTCGCCATGCGGCACGCATGAGAGCGTGCTACCTTTATTCTACCGGACAATAGGCGCGAGGACAAGTCAAGCGGATTGCATCTCGACCACTCGACGATTGCCAGCCTGGCAAGTAGCAAGGAAATCGCCCTGACCAAACTGGCCGGGGCGATTCACCTTCGGTAGAACGAGACGGCGAGCTTGCCGCAAAACTATTGACGCAGAATCACGGGCAAGTAGATGAGACAAGTCCAAGTGGGCGATGATGCCCACGATAAAGCGCGCCAAATGGTCTGGCGACAGGCAGTCGCCTATCGTGACGTTTGTTTCAGAGCTTTTTTGTAGTTGACGGTCTTGAATCTTTGGGCCATGTGCTTCATACCTCGCTCTCTGCGGGTTTAGGTTATTCCGATATGAGCACAGTTTGCCACCGTTCACGCGCGTCGGGACGAGTCTCTCCGACAGACTGTTAGCAGGGCCTTGCGCTTTTGCTTGACGATGGGGTGTTCAGTTTTTCAGGCGCAAAAGTCGTGTTATAATCATGTTTGTCATTGCGCGACCTCCGCCATTGCAAGTTGGGGAGTGGCGGCTTTGGCGAATAGCGCCGAAACGTCGGCGGTCGGCTTCGCGTGTTGGGCAACATCAGCCGGGCACAGATGACGATTTGCCGGTTGTGACTACCAGTTCCACTATTACTCCGGTTGGGAGCCTTGCACCCTATTGCGTCCGCAGTTCCAGGATGCCCTGAAGCGGCTGGGCATTTCCAACAAGCCCGTCTGGCTGACGATCCGAACCGACTATTCCAACAGTCCGGAAAGCCAGGCCGCCGACATCTTTCGCCGCATCGTTCGGGCTTATGGTCACGGCGATGCTATGGCGATGTGGCATACTTGATCGGATCAGCAAACGCCTCCGACAACGAGTGGAGGCTGCACGGTATCCGCACCAAGCGGTCGAATAGGTCGTGTGGGGAAATGGCAGCTACACCATCCCGGCCGGCGTGACGCAAATGACCACTGTCATCCCCACAGCAGATGGCAGCTACGCCTGGCAGGCCACGTGCTGCCGCAGTGACCAATCGCACTTGGGAGCAACCACCATGGATCTTGCCAATCTCCGTTGGTGGGGCTGGGGCACACTCGACCAGTCCTATGATCTTTCGAATCGTCCCGGCTTTTGGTCGTTCCTGGCAGCCCACCTCGGCGTGGAACCGGGGCCGCTGGCCGAGCCTGTGTCGCTTGACTCAATCACACTCCCTCCGCCGCGCCTTGATGCAGAAGTGCTGCGGAGCCTGCGCAAAAAGCTGGGAGCGACTGTCGTCAACACCGGCCCCGAAGCGCGCATCCTGCATGCTTTTGGCAAAAGCTACAAAGACTTGGTGCGCCTGCGACTTGGCAAGGTTATCCATCCACCCGATGCCGTCGTCTTTCCGGAGAATGAAGCTCAGCTCATAGAACTCTTGACCTGGGCCACACACGAAGCGCATGGCGCGGCGCTCGTCCCCTTCGGCGGCGGATCGTCCGTGACGAGCGGCGTGGAGCCGCAAAGCAGGCGGCCCACGCTCACGGTTGACCTGGCGCGGCTTGACCAGATCGTCCGCGTAGACGTGGTCTCGCAAACGGTGACGGCACAAGCCGGCATCCTCGGCCCTGCGTTGGAGCGCGCTGTGAACGCGCGCAACTTGACACTAGGGCACTTTCCACAGAGTTTTGAATTCTCCACGCTGGGCGGCTGGATCGCGACGCGCGGCGCCGGGCAGACGTCGGTGGGCTATGGCAAAATCGAGGAGATGGTGGAAGCCGTGCGCGTCGTGACGCCTGCTGGAGTTCTCGAAACTAGACTCGTGCCGGCGCAGGCTACCGGGCCAAGCCTGTTGGAATCGCTCGTCGGGAGCGAGGGGGCGTTCGGCATCATCACGCAGGCCACGCTGCGGCTGCATCGCAAACCAGAGGTCAGCGACTATCGCGGCGTGATGTTCCGCCGCTTTGAAGACGGTGTGGCGGCCGTGCGCGAGATCATGCAAGGCGGCGCGGAGGTAGTGATGGCGCGGCTCTCGGATGGAGCGGAAACGGTCGCGTCACTGGCGCTCAATCGTGCGCCGCACTCGCCGCTGGCCGGGGTGGTGACACGGTTCGGGATGCGTGCGCTGGCAGCGCAGGGGTATGACCTCTCCGGCAAAAGCTGCTTGATGATCCTGGGCGTGGAAGGCCAACGCGCGCACGTCTCGCGCCATGTCCAGGCGGCGCTGAGCATTTGTCGGCGGCACGCTGGATTTGACCTGGGCCGTTCGGTGGGCAATGCCTGGCTGCGTGAGCGGTTCGCGCTGCCCTACTTGCGTGATACGTTTCTCGGCTGCGGGTTGATGGTGGACACGCTAGAGACGGCGACGACGTGGGACAACCTGGCGCAGCTCTACGCTGCGCTCACCGACACGCTGCGCCGCGCCATCGCCGCCGGCGGCGTGCAGCCTTACGTGATGACGCACGTCAGCCATTCCTACCCCGACGGCGCGTCGCTGTACACGACGTTCCTGGGCAAGCAGCTTCCCGGCCGCGAGATCGAGCAATGGTGGGCCATCAAGAATGCCGCTACAGAGGCGATTCTATCCAATGGCGGAACGCTCAGTCATCATCACGGCGTGGGCGCCGACCATGCGCCGTGGCTGGAGCGCGAACACGGCCCGCTTGGCATAGCGGCGCTGCGCGCGCTCAAGGCGACGTTCGATCCGCAGGGCGTGATGAATCCCGGCGTTTTGCTGATGCTCGACTGACAAAGGTGTGCGCTCTCATTCAAAGTTGGGCCGCGCGTCTCAACGAAACGCTGCAAGAAGGCACAATCATGAGGCGATTTTAACAAGACATCAACCGAGGAGAGAGACTATGGATACCCCACAACACTTGGATGTGGAATACTATACGTCGGACAGCATGAAGGGCCGCCCCTTCTCGACAGCCGTGCGGGTTGGAAGGATGCTGTATCTTTCCGGACAGCTCGGCACGGACCGCTTGGGCAAACTAGTGCCCGGTGGCATCGGCGCCGAAACTCGACAGGCGATGGACAATATCAAAGCCACGCTGGAGCAGTACGGCTCGTCGCTGGATCACGTTATTAAGGCGACCGTCATGTTGGCGGATATGACCGAATGGGCAGAAATGAACAAGGTGTATGTGACCTATTTCGGCCAGCACCTGCCAGCGCGGAGCGCACTGGGGGCTAATGGGCTGGCCTTGGGAGCGCGGGTGGAAATCGAGTGCATCGCCGTTCTGCAATAGAACCATGTTTCTGTGAGCGCGATCCGCGTCGCTTTGCTCGCTCGTGGGTGAGCGCATAGAGCCGCGCAACTTTCGGTTTTGGTTTCGATGTGACCCCGCTCGCGGGCGGCTGATGTGAGGCGTTCGACACTCCGAGGCTAAACATGGACTCTCAACCTGTCCCTGACTCTCGACCCTTTTCGCACATCACCCGCGCCGAAAACCTCGGCCAGATTGGAACAGAATCGTTCGACTTGTTGGTGATCGGCGGCGGCATCACCGGCGTTGCCATCGCGCGCGACGCGGCATTGCGCGGCATCCCAACGGCGCTGGTGGAAAAAAATGACTGGGCCTCGGGCACGTCTTCGCGCTCGGCGCGGCTCATCCACGGCGGGCTGCGCTATCTGGAATTCTACCAGTTCGGGCTGGTGTTCGAGGCGCTCTCCGAGCGTGCGGTCTTGCGCAAGATCGCGCCCCGCTTGGTCCGCCCGACGCCATTCATGTATCCACTGTATCGCGGGCAAGAGCCGGGCTTTGTCAAGTTGATGGCGGGGATGTGGGTGTATGATCTCCTGGCGCAGTTTCGGAACGTCTCGCGCCACCGCATGATGCTGGCGCGCGAGACGGCGCGGCGCGAGCCGATTGTGGCGCGAGAAGGTCTGCGCGGCGCGGCGCGCTACTATGATGCCGTGGTGGACGACGCGCGGTTGACGTTGGCGACGGCGCAATCGGCGCACCGGGCGGGAGCCGTCGTCGCCAATCATCTGCGCGTCGTGGGACTGCTGGGCAGCGGCGGGCAAGTCGTGGGCGCAGCGGCGCGCGACGAAATCACGGGGCGTGAGATCGAAATCCATGCGCGCGTCGTCGTCAATGCGTGCGGCCCGTGGGTGGACAAAATACGGGCAATGGATAACAAGGCCGCTATCCCTATAGCGGCCCCCGTCTCGGCCCAAACGCCCCTCCTTCGCCCTACCAAAGGCGTGCACCTGATCGTCCGCCGCGAACGATTGGCGAGCCAGCACGCCATCGCCTTTGACTCGCCGCGTGATGAGCGCCATTTGTACGTCATCCCGTGGGGCGATTTTGCCATCATCGGCACGACGGACACAGATTATGCAGAGGAGCCGGATACACTGCGCGTCACGCCGGAAGATGTGGACTATTTGCTGGAAGCCGCGCAACACGCTTTCCCATCTGCCTGCCTGACTAGAGCCGACGTCATCAGCGCCTACGCCGGGCTGCGCGCGCTCATCGGCGGCGACGCGGCCAGCACGTACGCCATCTCCCGCGAGCACTATATCGAGCAAAGCGAGTCGGGCCTGTTCACGATTGCAGGCGGCAAGTTGACGACGCACCGGCTGATGGCAAAAGAGATGGTAGATGCGGTGGCGAAGAAATTGGGCGGCGCTGGGAAATGCGTCACCGGCAAGCGGCACATCGAAACCGCCGAACGCGGCGGGGCCGGCATCGGGATGCTGGCCTACAACGCATCCACGGCCCATCTCGTCGAAGCTTATGGCGCGGATGCCGTTCGCCCGCTTGCCTATGTCGAGGAGCGGCCCGACTTGGGCCGGCCCATCGCGCCAGGGCTGCCGTATATCCGCGCCGAGGCTCACTATGCCGTGGAGCACGAGATGGCGCTGTCACTGGCCGATGTGCTCATCCGCCGCACCCACGTCATCTATGAAACGTTTGACGCGGGGCTGCCGCAAGCGCGGGATGTGGCCGCGCTCATGGCAGAAAAACTCGGCTGGGATGCAGCCGAGCAAGAACGACAAGTTGTGGAGTACGAGCGTCAGGTTAGCTTGACGCGGGGCTTTCGGAGATAATGCCCCCACCCTAACCCTCCCCCGTTCGCAAAGAGCGCGAACAGGGGAGGGAATTGACGCCTTACAGACTAATCTCTTCGATCTTGATGCTCTTCAAATCCAGCGTCCCAAATCCCCGCTCCGCCCCGGCTTTGACGTACGCGATCTGCTCTGGCTTGAGGCCGAACAAGGTCGTGGCGTAAGCGTCGGCGGCGACGATGTCGTGGCTGGCGATGAGGGTCTTGGCTAACTTGACGTCATTCAGGTTTCCGCCCGTGGGGCCGTTGTTCATCAGCATCCGGTAAGCGTCTACGACGATCAGCTTGGGCTTGAAGAGCGTGTACAAATCCACGATGCGCTCGCCCAGGTTGGCATGCAGACTGCCACGATTCTCCGTCAGCCCCATCAAATTCTTGGCCGCCAACGTCAGCCTCGTCGTGCCATGATGCTTGGCAATCGGCACGTCAATGATGACATCGGCCTTGAGCGCATCTTGAAAGATCGGCCACTTTTTGATGTCCTTACCTTGCGGGATGTCGGTCTCTTTGAACTTGATCGAGCTCATCACCAGCATCTGCCCGCCGGCCGCCTTGACGGCCTCGCCAATCTGGCTGATTTTGTAAGCCTGCTCGGCAGTGCCGCCAAAGGGGTGATCCATCACCGTCACGGAGGACGCGCCCGCCTCGCGGCACAGCTTGACCAGCTCGGCGACGACTTGCGGATTCGTCGTGGCGGCGTACTCGGGGCCGTGATACGCCACGCAAATGTTGGGCTTGACGATGACGCTCTGCCCCGATTTGACGAACCGCTCCATGCCGCCTAACGCTTGAACGGCGCGGCGCGCCAACTGAGCCGGATCATCTCCGCGCGCGACCGCCAGGTACGTTGACCCCGGGGCAACCGCCGTCGGAGCAACCGGTAAAGTGGCAGCCGCCTGTGCGCCAGCGGTCACCGTTGGCAACACCACCTTACCTCCCTCGGTGGGAAGAGCAGCAGGTGGAACTTTTGTTGCCGGCGGCGCAGTAGACGTTGGCGCAGCAGACTGCGGCGCAGCAGACGGCGGCGCACAGGCAGCCGTCTCTAATAGAGCGGCGATGCTCGTGCTGGTCAAGCCCAAAGCCAACATTCGTTCAATAAATTGTCGTCGTGTCATCATAGCCACCTCCCAATACAGGCATCAACAGATTTGCAAATCTGCAATCCACAATCCGAAATCAAAAATCCGAGATCTCAGGGCTGAACGGGTTCAGGGTGAACGTAAGTTGTCGCCGTCACGCGCGAAGCCAATTCTCCGTCGTCCAACTCGCCTTTGCCCCACGCGCGCAAGTCAATCCAATTCACCTGGACCAGCAAGCGACCGCCGGGTGGCCCGTTCGGGTCGGGCACGTCCACGCGCATCGTCGGATAAGGGCCGCAACCGGCGTCCGGCACGGCCAGGGCGGCGGCCAGCGCGTCCCAGGCGGCTTCGCTGGCGCGCGGCAAAAGGCGACCGGTGGCGTCTTGCCCGCTCAACTCAAAGCGCAGCGCGCCATCGGGATCGAGGCGAGTGGCGCCGGCCAGATTATGCTGCGCCAACAGTTGCGCCCCAATCGCCTGGCAACTTTTCTGGCTCAAGCCAAAAGGCGCGAGGGCAGCCGCGCCGACGGCCGGCGCGCTGCGCACGATCAGAAAACCGGCCAACAATAAAGCCATATCGCCCGCGAACATTGCCGCGAGGAAAATCTTTTGGCGGCGAGAAAGGCCGGCCGCGTGTCGCATCACGTCCATCACCCACTCACCAGCTTGTAGCCGCGCCCGCGCACTGTCTGCAAATACTTGGGGTTCGCCGGGTCGGCTTCGATCTTGGCGCGCAGCCGGCTGAGCAGTTTGTCGCAGCGCGCGTCGTCAATGTTTTCCATATAGTCCGCGCCCCACACCGACTCGGCCACACCGTCGCGCGTGACGATCTTGTTGATCTTGCCATACAGCAGCAGCAGCAAGCGATACTCGTGATCGGTCAGGACGGGGATCGGCTTGCCATCCACCCACACGTCGCCACTTTCCACATCCACATAAACGCCGGAGCGCGCCGGCTGCCGGGCGAGGCGCTGGCGGCGAGCGTACCCCGCAAAAAGCTCTCCGAACACCGCCGGCGATTCGCCTTTCGAGAGGATGCCTTTCCGAACCAGTGTCAACATCTCCGGATCGAGTGGAAGTGTTTGGCCACCCATCAGGAACCGCAACAGCGCAGATTGCTCCTCTGCGGCGAGCTGTTCCCAGAGTCTGGCGCACTCGGCGCGCACAGGCCCATCGCTATCGAGTTGCTGGCGAGCCATCGTCAGGCTGCGCTCGCGCAGGCTGGCCGATACGCCCGCCGCCACACGGATCAGCACAGCGGTCACCGCCTGCAAAAGGCCCATGTGCCCGCCCGCTTGCTTGACCACAAACTCGATCTCGTCGCGCTCGAGTTCTACGCCTTCTGCGCGAGCAAGGCTCTTTGCCGTATGGCGAGCTTCGTCTGGATTCAACCCCGCCAGGTAAATCACGCGCTCGGCGAACAACTCGCAAAACTCGGACGCCTCGACATCTTTGCGCTGGTCACACAACGCTACGCCGGTGGCCGTCACAAAACACAGGGCTTTGCCATACTTGTCGCGCAGCGCGCGCAGGTTCAGGAACACACGCCCATCCAGCCGGGCAAACGGGTCGTCAAACTCGTCAAAGAGAAAGATCACGCGCCGACCCAGCTTTTCGCTCAGCGCAACCATCGCTTCGTTAAAGCTCAGCGGCACCAGGAACGGCGACGACGGCTCCACGACTTTGTGATACAGATCGCGCAGGTGCTTGACGAAAGCCTCGGCTGCGCCCACGCGGTTGACCTCGGCCAATACGCTGCGGAGCGCCGCTTCGTAAAAGCCTTGCTCGGAAAGCGTCAACATGGTGTTGCAATCCACGTAGAAAAACGCCAAGTCGGCCGACCGCGCGCCAAGGAATCGCTGTTGAGCCGCCGGTTCGCAGGCGCGGCGCAAAAGCGTAGACTTGCCCATGTTGCTGAGCGCGATCACGGAACAACATTCGCCTTCGGACAGCCACGTCATCAGGCGTTCCAGGTCGGCGAGGTGTGGGAGAAAAGTCATTTCACTCATCGAGTCATCCCCCGAGGGCTTGCAACAAAACAGGCCAACGCGAACGCCACGCGCCGCGTTGGCCCGCACTTGCAGCAGAAAAAATCTAGTGCTGCACCAGCCGGATCCGGCGCGCGATGAACAACACGGCGACCAGCGCCGCGGCCACTGCCACCAACCCGAATCCGCCCACACCGGTTTGCGCCACAGCTCCTTCCGGCGTGGCGGTGACCGTCGCGCCAGATGCCGATGCCGCCGATGATGTGCCCGTCGGCTTGGCTTTCGTCGGCGTGGCCGAGGCCTTGCCCGGCGTCACCGGGGCCGCGGTGGGCAACGGCGCTTCAGTTGCCGTCGGCGGAACCGGCGTGACGACGACCGGCGTGTTGCCCAGACGGCCTGGTCTACACCTTCCACTTGCGCGCGGGCGTGCCGTGGGTCAAGTACGACGCCAAAACCAAGCAGGTCGTCAAAGTCAAAAATGGCGAGGGCAAGGACCGGATGGTGACGGCGCAAGACTTTGAGTACGGCATCCTGCGCACACTCGACCCCAAGACCGCCTCGGACTATGCCTACGTCTTGACCTATGTCATCTCGAATGCTTTTCAGTTCAACAGCGGCGAGATCACCGACACAGCCAAGGTCGGCGTCAAGGCGATTGACGACGCCACACTTCGGATCACCTTCTTGGAGCCGGTTGTCTACAACTTGAACATTGCCGGGATGTGGGTCTGCCACGCGCAGCCCAGTTGGCTGATCGAAGAGAAAAAGGATCGCTGGACCGAGACCGGCAACCAGCAGAGCTATGGGCCGTTCACCCTCAAGGAATGGATTCACGACTCTTCACTCACGCTCGTCAAGAACCCGTTCTGGCCGGCGGACATGCCCAACATCCCGCAGTCCAAGATTGACGAGGTGACCTTTTCCATGTTGGATTCGACGCCCGCCTTTGCCGAATTCGAAGCCGGCAACCTGGACGTAGCCGGCATTCCGCTCTCGGATGTGGATCGCGTCAAAGCGGACCCCAAGCTGTCCAAGCAGGTCGAAAACGTCCCCGCGATGGGCACCGAGTTTTACGCCTTCAACGTCAAAAAAGCCCCGCTGGACGACGTCCGCGTCCGCCGCGCGCTCTCGTACGCGATTGACCGCAAGAGCTTGATAGACAACATCGTCAAAGGCCAGGGAGAGCCGGCGCCATGGTTCTGCCGCCCCGGCGCAGCCGCTTGCCCAACGCCGGACAAGTACCCCAACCTGGGCATCAAGTATGACCCGGCCAAGTCCAAGTCCGAACTGGACGCCTATCTCAAGGAAAAGAACCTGACCGCCGACAAACTCAATCTCACATTGACCTACAACACAACAGAGGGAAACAAAAAGATAGCCGAAGCCATCGCCGCCATGTGGAAAGAAATCTTGGGCCTCAACGTCAAGATAACCAACATGGAAAGAAAAGTCTTTTACGCGCAGCGCACGAGCGATCCGAACATGCAGATCATGCGCAGCTCGTGGGTGCAAGACTATCAGGACGCCAACAACTTTGACAAAGAAGTGTTCAGCACGGGCGGGGCGTTCATGGATATTACGCGCTGGAGCGATTCCAAGTTCGACGAGATGTGCGCCACGGCCGCCAAAGAGCAAGACCCAGCCAAACGCATGGAACTGTACTCGCAGGCCGACCAATACCTGGTGGTAGAGCAAGCCGTGATCGCGCCGCTGTATTGGTACAGCGGCCTGGTCATCTACCAGCCGCACGTCAAGCATACCCCATCCGTCACAGGCTATGACTGGTTTGAAAAGTGGGACATTTCCAAGTAACCCTCGTCTGACCAGGCCAACTTTTCCGCGAATCAACGCGAATAAAAAGAGATTAGCGGGAATTCGCGTTATTCGCGGATCAAAAGATTTGTGATCTATGCCAGCCAACCTTCAATCTATTCTCGACTCTCTCAAGCAACAAAAATGGGCCGAACCTCGCACGACCATTTTCGCCGTCCAGGCAGCCTTGACCGATTCAACGGTCCGGCTGACGGGCCAGGTGCTAGAGGCAGAACAACGCGCGGAAGCCGAGCAGGTCATCCGCCAAGCCGAGCCTCACCTTCCCATCGCCAATGACATCGTCGTGCTGTCCCGACCCGATACACGCTGGGCGTTGAGCAACGGTGCGCTATCCAACCTCCGCAAAGCGCCCTCCAACAAATCCGAGATTATGGCGCAGGCCTTGTTCGGCGAGCCGGTCGAGCTGCTCCAGCGGGACGATAACAAGGGCTGGTGGTTCGTCCGCCTGATTGACGGCTACTTGGGCTGGACGGTGGAATCATACCTGTCCCCATGCGACCGGTCGGACGCGCTGGCTTACCGCGCCCAGGCCGATGCACTGGTGCTGGCAGGTCTGGCTCAAGCCTACACCCGGCCAGAGGAATCTAACCCGTTCCTCGTGGGCCGGGCACCGTTCGGCGCGGCGGTGAAGGTAGCCGAGCGGCGCGCCGGAATGGCGCGCGTCAACTGGGAGGGCACACCGCCGCTGTGGGTAGCCGAGCGCGACCTGCTGCCGATGGCCGAGCGCCCGCGCCCGGACGCCGCTGGCATCGCGCGGACGCTGGAGCTGATGAGCCGCTTTAGGGGCGTGCCATACCTGTGGGGCGGCGAGACGCCGTTCGGCTTCGATTGCTCCGGCTTTGCGCAGGCGGCGCTGGAATTCATGGGCTTGCGCGCGCCGCGCGACGCGGATCTGCAATGCTTCGCGGGGCGGCCCGTCGAAGGCGAGCCGCGCCCCGGCGATTTGCTGTTCTTTGGGGACGCGACCGCCGATGCCCCCGAAGCTGAACGCCTGGACGCCATCACGCACGTGGGCCTATCGTTGGGCGGGGCCGAGTTCATCCACGCCACACAAATCACGTGGGGCGTGCAGCGCAACAGCCTGGATCCGGCCTCGCCGATTTATCGCGCCTGGCTCAAGGAGCACCTGGCGGGCGTGCGGAGATTTGTCTAGCATACGGAGTACATCATGCGCGTCACGACTGAACCATTCGATCTGCACCTTCGAACGACGTTCACCATCGCCACCAGTTCCACCAACGTGCGCCACAACCTCCTGGTGAGAGTTGACGAGGGCTTGGGCGAAGCGCCCATCGTGCCGCACTATCACGAGACGCCCCAGGGCGTGATGGACTATGTCGCCCAGGTCGCACCGCTGTTGGGCGACGATCCGTTTCAACTGGAAGACATTCTCGCTCGGCTGCCGCGCACTTCTGCCGCCGGTTACACCGCGATTGACGTGGCGCTCCACGACCTCATCGGCAAGCGGCTGGGCGTTCCACTCTACAAACTTTTTGGCCTCAATCCGGCGCGCGTTCCGGAGACGAGCTTTACCATCGCCATTGACCGGCCGGAAGTGATGGCGGCTCGCGCACGGGAATCCGGCTGGCCCATCCTCAAGGTCAAGGTCGGCGCGGGGAATGACGTGGCAAGTGTGCGCGCGATTCGCGGCGCGACGAACGCTCGCCTGCGCCTGGACGCCAACGAAGGCTGGACGCGCGAACAGGCTCTAAGCCTCATCCCGCAACTGGCCGAATACGATATCGAGTTCATCGAACAGCCACTCGCGCGCGAGGACTGGGAAGGCTTGCGCTGGCTCAAGGCGCGCGTGAGCGTGCCGATCTTTGCCGACGAGTCCGCGCAGACCGAGCGCGATTTGCCCAAGCTAGCGGGCGCGATTGACGGCGTGGTGGTCAAGCTGATGAAGACCGGCGGCCTGCGCGGCGCGCTCAAGACTATCGCCGTTGCGCGCGCGCTCGACCTGAAGGTCATGCTCAGTTGCATGGTGGAAAGCTCGGTCGGCGTGACGGCCGCCGCGCACATCGCCCCGCTGGCCGACACGGTTGACCTCGACGGCCCGCTGCTCATCGCCAACGATCCATTCGTGGGATTGCGGTACGAGGGAGCGCGCATCCTCTTGCCGGATGCGCCGGGGTTGGGGCTGCAAGCAAAATAATCAGCGGACAGTGATCGCGTTCGTGCGCGGGTTCATGAACAAGTCGCAACCTGCGCCACATCAGGTATAATGTCCGCTCAGTTTGCTCTTCATTTCATCTTCAGCGAGAGGAGGTAACGGCATGGTCTTGACGCATCGCCAGACATGATTCCGCGCGAACGTAATGCATGGAATGCATTCGTACTCTAACCTAGCCGCGCACTATCGCACCGCGCCTCTTGTCGGCCCCGTCACCTCGACACTCTCTCCGCTTGCCGGTCTACCCCCGCAATCCGGTTGACTGTTGCAGGCTCCCACGTTGCCGGTCAGGGTCGCGCCGCGCGGCCCATAAACCGACAATACAGGAGCCGAAATGTCCAAGAAAACCGTTTTTGTCTTCGCTTCGTATGGCATGGGCCAGACGGACAACGCCGAGCTAAAGATCAAGCTGGCGAAAAAATTCCTGGCCCTCATTGCCGAGGCTGATCCGCTCCCTTCGCAAATCTGTTTTTACACCGATGCGGTCAAGTTGTGCGTGACCGGCTCGCCGGTATTGGATGAGCTGCGCGCGCTGTCCGCCAAGGGCGTCGAGCTGGTGCTGTGCTCGACCTGCTTGGACACGTTCGGCCTGCGCGACCAAGTCGCCATCGGCGTCGTGGGCGGCATGGGCGACATCATCACCGCGATGACGGACGCCGATAACACCATCACGCTGTAAACTTTAACGCGCGGCGCGGCGGCTGCTCCAAACACCGCCAAGAGCCATCCCAATCAACAGCGCGACGCCTCCCACGACCATCCACACGCCGGGCGACACACCGTCCAGTCCTGACTGCGGCTGAATCGGTGGCGTCTCACTTGGAGTTGACGTGTCGGTGGGCGATGGGCTGGGGCGAAGCGTGGGCGACGCGGTCGCGGTCGCCGATGCGGTAGCGGTCGGCATTGGAGTGGATGTGAAAGTCGGCGAGGCGGTCGCGGTCGGCGTGGATGTGGCAGTGGGCATTGGAGTTGAACTGGCCGACGGTGTGGGCATGGCTCGGAAACCCGAAGGGTCTGCAAGGCCCTTCCGGTTCTCTGTTGTTGCCGTAGGCGACGCAGCCGGCGCGGCAGTCGGAGCGATCACCGCGCCCGCCCGATACGCCGCCGCCAGTTCGCGCGTCAAGTTGAGGTAGGTGTCTCCGTAAGAAACGCTCGGCTCGATCATCGAACCTTCGAGCCACTCGTTGAACGATGTGACGAGCGTCCAGTCCGCGCCAGACTGGGCCGCGCCGGAAAACGTAGCGCGATAATAGTCGCCATTCGCGCGCGGGCGCGCGAATCCCCCCGCTTGCGCGCCTCTCAGCCGCGTGTCGTCATAGCCCGGCATCGCCGTCGCCACCCAGTAACGGAACCCACCCAGGTCTTGCGCGGCCTTGCGCACCCTGGCGCCAAAGTTGACGAGCACCGGCGCGGGATCAGCCGACCACGCCACGCTGTACAGGTGAATCCCATCGAACACGCGGAGGTATGCAAGGTCAGTCCCCTCCGCAATCCAGATGTTCTCGTGCTCTGGGTCTACCTGCTGGCGAATCGCCGCCCACGCATCCACGCCAAAGCGTTGCTGCCGCCAGAAAAACACCACCGGCTTGCCATTGACCTTGAGATACGCCGGATGCCTGGCATGGCCGGTGAGCAGCGTGGCGAGCGCGCTTTGCGCATCGCCCGCCGAGCTAAAGAACGGCCCTTGCGTCTCAAAATCCACCGCCGCGCGCAAGCCGCTGGCGCCGGCAACGTCGAGCAGCGTGGCAAAGTTGGACTCGGTCATGTTGTTCGCGCCGCCGGACGGGCCGTACCACGATTGAATGAGCGCATCAATCCCAGCCGACTTGGCCTGCGCCACATGACGCTGAATCGTCGCGCGGTCGCGCGAGTCGTAAGGCTGCGCAGGCTGATCGGAAAGTTGGCCCGATTGCCACGTGGACTGATCGAACCAGGCGTAATAGAACGCCAGGACGAGGCGCTCGTTCTGCGCGTAAGCGACGGGCACGCCAAGTTGGCAAATCACAAGACCCAGCAAAAGCAAACGAATCAGACGACACATGGGCAGACATTCTACCACAGTTCATTATTCGTCCTTCGCCGTGCGTCATTCGTCGTTTTGACATCCTCCGCCGTGCGGGGTAGAATCATGTAACACACTTTGCGAAGGTTTCAAAGAGATGTCCGGCTAACCTCCGCAAGAGTGAGCGACACTCGAATGACAAGGAAGGTACCCCATGGCAGTCTCAGAAGCATTGAAGCGCGTGTTGGCTCAAGCGACGACGCTCGAGCAGTTAGGCATTTCACCCTTACTGATCACCGACCTGATCTTTCGGATGCTCTTTAACGAAGGCGAGGTCAGCGTCGGGCGCTTTTTCGAGGTCATCCGCGTCTATCCTCAAATCATTGACGACTTGCTGGCTCAGGCCCAACGCGATCACTTGGTCGAAGTGGCCAAGGCCAGCACGCTGCGGATCAGTTATACCTATCGGCTCACCGACGAGGGGCTGCGGCGTGCTCGTGACGCGATGGAGCGAACGCAGTACATCGGCCCGGCCCCGGTAGACCTTCGGCTCTACGAGCAGGCCATCTTTATCCAGACCGGCAACAAGCCCCGCATACCGCCGGAACAGGTCAAGCAGGCGTTGAGCCACCTGGTTCTGCCAGAGAATTTTCACCGGCGCATCGGCCCGGCGATCAACGCCGGCTCGTCGCTGTTTTTGTACGGCCCGTCCGGCAACGGCAAGACCACCGTGGCCCAGGCCATCGCCCGGCTGCTGGCCGGGAGTGACCCCATCTGGCTGCCCCATGCCATCACGGTCGGCGGCCAGATCATTCAGATGTTCGACCCGGTGATTCACATCCCCAAGGACAAGCCAGACCCGACCGAAAAACAAAAAACCGCTCAACTGGGCGAAGTAAAAGTTGACAAGCGCTGGGAATTGTTTCAGCAACCTGCCGTGATGGCCGGCGGCGAGTTGGTCATGGAGTCGCTGGACTTGCGCTTTGATCCCATTGCCAAGCTGTACGAAGCGCCGCTCCAACTGAAAGCGAATGGCGGCATGTTCCTGATTGACGACTTTGGCCGCCAGCAGGTGAGCCCGCAAAAGCTGCTCAACCGCTGGATTGTGCCGCTGGAAACCGGCATTGATTTTCTCCGGCTGCAATCGGGCCAGACCCTGCAGGTTCCCTTCCGGCAGTTGATCGTGTTTTCGACCAACCTCAACCCGACCGAGCTGGTGGATGCCGCCTTTCTGCGGCGCATCCAGATGAAGGTCGAGGTCGGCAGTCCCGACGAGAAGATGTTTTACCAAATCTTTGTCCGGATGTGCCAGGCGTATAATGTTCCCTTTGACAAGGACGGCTTTCTGCACCTGTTGCGCCAGTGGTACCA
The DNA here is from genome assembly GCA_041300525.1 of Anaerolineae bacterium. Lineage (GTDB taxonomy): Bacteria > Chloroflexota > Anaerolineae > Fen-1058 > Fen-1058 > JBGLNJ01. The sequence goes on from JBGLNJ010000001.1 coordinate 1,393,777, forward strand.
GGAGCCGCAGCGCCTGATGCAAGCCGTCCACCCGCGCGACATTATCAAAACGATCCGATCCATCTGCGAGTACGAAAACTCCCAGCCCCGGCTGACGCCCGAGCTGATTGACGAAGCGTGCAGTTGCTATTTTGTGCAACCCGGCTTTGTGCCTGACGCCAGCAGGAGGTGAACCCATGTCCACACTCTTGATTCGCAACGCGGCGCTCCTCATCAGCATGGACGACGCTCGCCGCAAGATTCCCGACGGCGCGCTGTACGTCCGCGATAACGTCGTCGAGCAAGTGGGGCCGACCTCCGAATTGGCCTCGCTGCAAGCCGAGCGCGTGATTGACGCGACGGGCCGCGTCATCCTGCCAGGGCTGGTCAACACGCACCATCACCTCTACCAGACGCTCACGCGCGCCGTGCCCGCCGCGCAAAATGCCGTGCTGTTCGACTGGCTCAAGACGCTTTACCCTATCTGGGCCGAGATGGACGCAGACGCCGTCTACACCAGCACGCTCGTCGGCTGCGCGGAGCTGATGCTTTCGGGCTGCACCACCGCCAGCGATCACCTGTACATTTTTCCGAACGGTTCGCGGCTCGACGACGAAATCCGCGCCGCGCAGGAAATCGGCATCCGCTTCCACGCCAGTCGCGGCTCGATGAGCCTGGGCGAGAGCAAAGGCGGGCTCCCGCCCGACCGCGTCGTCGAATCGGAAGACGCGATCCTGTGCGACACTCGGCGACTCATCGAGACCTACCACGACGCCAAGCCCTACGCCATGCTGCGCATCGTCGTCGCGCCGTGCTCGCCGTTTTCCGTCACGCCTGACCTGATGCGCGAAGCGGCCAAGCTCGCGCGCGCTTACAATGTCCACCTGCATACGCACCTGGCCGAAACCAAAGACGAAGAAGAATTTTGCCGGCAGCTGTTCGGCCATCGCCCGGTCGAGTATGCCGAAGAGTTGGACTGGGCCGGAAGCAACGTCTGGTACGCGCACGGCGTCCACATCAACGAGCAAGAGATCAAGCGCATGGCGAAAGCCGGGACAGGCGTGGCGCATTGCCCCACGAGCAACATGCGGCTGGCTTCGGGCATTGCGCCGGTGCGCGCGTACCTCGACCACGGCGTCAAGGTGGGGCTGGGCGTGGACGGCAGCGCCAGCAACGATGGGTCGCACCTGCTGGCCGAAGCGCGTCAAGCCATGCTGCTCCAACGTGTGCTAGGCAATCCCGCTGCGTTGACGGCCGAGGAATCTCTGTGGCTGGGCACGCGCGGCGGCGCGCACGTCCTGGGCCGCGACGACATCGGCCAGCTTGCGCCGGGCAAGGCAGCGGATTTTATCGCCGTCAAGTCGGACACGCTCGACTATGCCGGTGGCCAGCACGACCTACTCGCGGCGCTTGTGTTCTGCGCGCCGCAAAAGGTTGACCTGTCCGTCATCAACGGCAAGGTCGTCGTGCAAGACGGCCATCTCACGACGCTCGACTTGCAGCCGGTCGTCGAGCGGCATAACAAGATTAGCCGAGGGATGTTGGAGCGGGCAGGAGCGCGGTAGGACAAGATGGCATCTTGTCCTACGACCAGGGCAGTGAAGACAATGATCATACATCAACCACGCCAGTTCTTTGAAAAACAGACTTGATCGAGTTCATGGGCAAATGAGTTACCTTCGTAGTTTTTTTCAACGTCACGTCAACTGGCTTAGCCTCGCCCTCGTCGCCGCGGTCGCCATCGCCATCTACGCCTACATCCTGCCGTTGCCATTCTTTCGCGACGACATGGTGATGCTGCTCTGGCTGCGCGACATGCCCTGGGGCAAGCTGTGGGTGGACGCGACCGGCTTTCCCTACTATCGCCCGCTCAGTTTTTCCACACTCAAACTTTCCGAACTCGCCTTTGGCTGGCCGGAGCCGGTCTCGTTGCACGTGCTCAACCTCGCGCTGCATGCAGCCAATAGCGTCATGGTCGCGCTGCTGGCTCAACTTACCTTTTCGGTTGATGTGCGCTACGAAGCCAAGCAAGGCGCCCGGATGGCGGACCGGATTTTCAAAGGGACCAAGCCGGCCGTTCTGCCGGTAGAGACGGCCGAGTATTACTTGAGCATCAACCTGAAAAAAGCCCAAGAGATCGGTCTCAACATCCCGGACGAGATCCTGCGCCAGGCAGAGACTGTTATTCGCTAGAATCGCCGGCGGGCGGCTAGAGTCTCAGACCGTTTGTGGGTAACTCGTCAGCCCATCGTTCGCGGCGAGAGCAGGCTGAATAATTACCCATGACATGGATTTCTGGGCAAGTTGGAACTGCCCAGTCGCCCCTGCGAAGGCCGTAATGACCTTCGCAAGGGTGAGAAATTACAAAGAAATGGTAACCTGTCGGTCCGGGCCCGGGCTTGATTGAAGCTACTTTGAACGAACCCAGAGTCGTCATGGACAAACATAAAACAACACACTGCGTTTGACAGCCTCTCTGAAGGGGTATGGCATGAGAAACAGTATCGGTAAACTATTAACCGTAGCTTTCGTCGGTTTAGCCGTCGGCCCCTTGTTGCTGGTCGGGATCGTCCTGGCCTGGCAAAGCTTTACCACTCAAGAGCAGCAAGCGCGCAACTTGCAAAGCGAGGTAGCGCTGCGTATTTCCACCCAGGTGGATGCCTATTTTTCAGAGATGGAAAACGAGATGCGCATTGTCAGCCGGGTGCAAGGGTTGCAAAAGCTGGAACGTGACAAGCAAGCCAACACCTTGTCCGCGCTGCTCTCGTCCCAGCGCGCTTTTGAAGAACTGATCTTGCTCGACAACCAGGGACAAGAACAGGCGCGCGCCTCTCGCTCCGGCCTTATCTCCTCCGAGCTGGCCGATCTCTCAGAGAATGACGCGTTTGTCGTCCCCAAGACAAGCGGCGGCGCCTACTACAGCCTCATTCGAACTGAAAAGAGCACCAATGAACCAGTAATAACCATTGCCGTACCCCTGTTCGACGCAGGCGCCGAGACGGCAAACGGGGTGCTGGTCGCGACGGTTCGCTTCAAAAGCATCGGGGATCTGATCGCCAGCGTGCAGGTCAGTCCGGGCCAAAGTGTCTATATCGTTGACGCCCAGAATCAAGTCGTGGCGCACCGCGATCCCTCGCTGGTGTTGGCGGGCACCACCTTTCAGGTGCCCGATCAGAGCGGCATGCCGACCGGTTTAACCGGCGCGAGGGTCATCCTGGCGGTCAACCCCGTTCAACTGGGCCAACAAAAGTTTAATGTCATTGCCGAGCAAACTCTCTCCGAGGCTCTGGCCCAGGCCATCAATACGGTGCTGATCACTGCGGGCCTCATCGTGTTGATGTTAGCAGTATCCGGCACACTGGGCTTGGTGATCGTGCGCCAGATCGTTCAGCCCATACAGAGCATGGCGACGGCGGCCCAGGCTATCAGAGCCGGCGATCTGTCGCAGCAGGTCAAGGTCGTCCGCCGTGATGAGTTGGGCGTTTTGGCCGACGCCTTTAATGGCATGACCACACAATTGCAGAGTCTCATCGGCAGCCTGGAGCAGCGCGTGGCCGAGCGCACTGCCATCCTGCAGCGACGCTCCTTGCAGCTCCAGGCTACGACCGAAGTCGCCCACGCCGCTGCCGCCGAACTCGATGTCGAGACCCTGATGCGCACCACCGTCGCGCGCATCTCGAATCGTTTTGACTACTATCACGCCGGCATCTTTTTGCTGGACGAGAAGCGCGAGTACGCTATCCTGCGGGCGGCCTCGTCCGAAGGAGGCCAGCAGATGTTGGCGCGCGGACACCGGCTGCGGATCAAGGAAGAAGGCATCGTGGGTTACGTCGCCGACCAGGGCCAGGCGCGTATCGCTCTGGACGCCGGCAAGGACGCAGCGTACTTTAGCAACCCGGATCTGCCCCAAACGCGCTCAGAGATGGCCTTGCCACTGCAAGTGCGGGAGGAGGTCATCGGCGTACTGGATGTGCAGAGCGCAGAGCCGGAGGCGTTCGGCCCGGAGGATGTGGCGGCGCTGCAAGCCCTGGCCGATCAAGTCGCCATGGCCATCAATAACGCGCGGCTGTTCAAACAAGTGCAGGAAAGTCTTGAGGCCGAGCGGCGCGCCTACGGCGAATTGACACGCGAGGCCTGGGCCGGGTTGCTTCGTGCGCGGTCAGATTGGAGAGAACGTTATGACCCGCAAGGCATCCTGTCCAGCGACGGCCTATGGCGCCAAGAGATGAAAGAAGCCATGCAGACGGGCAAAACAGTCCTGGGCGAGAGAGCGACGTCGGCGGCGCTCGCCACCCCGATCAAAGTGCGTGACCAAGTCATCGGCATAGTAGACGCCCACAAACCCGCCGGCGCAGGCGCATGGAGTCCAGCGGAGATTGCGCTGCTAGAGACACTGGTCGGTCAGTTGGGCGTGGCGCTGGACAGCGCCCGACTCTACGAGGACACCCAACGCCGTGCCGCCCGCGAGCGCCTGATCAACGAGATTACGGCTCGCATCCGAAGCTCGGTGACGATGGACGGCGTTCTGAACGTGGCGGTCCGCGAGATCAGCCAGGTGACGGGCGCCAGTTCCGCTGCCATTGATCTGGAACTGGTGGACACCGCGTAATCCAGGCCTGGAGGTAATTGCTATGAAGATTACGACCCGATTGATCTTGTCCTTCCTGATAGTGACGATCCTGCCACTGGCAGTGATGGGCTATGCCGGGCTGCGGGTGATGGACAGGATCAGCCTTGTGGCGTTGGAGGGTACCACCAAAAATCTCAAGCAGATGGCAGAGGACTCGATTCACCAACAGGCGCTGAGTGTGGCCCGGCAGGTAGAGTTGTACCTGGAGGCGCACCCTGAGATGTTGACTATCCCTGCGAAAGAATTGCAAGCCAACCAGGAACTGGCCGCCCTTGCCGTACAGCCGGTCGGCAAGACGGGCTATACGGTCCTGTACGACAGCGATGCCGTCACCCACTTTCATGCCAACCCTGCTCTCATAGGCGTGAACTTGCACACACTCGCCAGCGCCCTGCCAGAATTCTGGCGCATCCTGGAAGCCAGTCTGAGCGGGACACCCGTGGACGGCTATTACAAGTGGGAGGAAGCAGACGGGAGCTTGCGCGACAAATACATGAGTTGTGTGTCAGTGGGCAAGACCCGCTTCCGGGTGGCGGCCACAACCTACATTGACGAGTTCTTTCAACCCCTCCAGAACACCCGGACAGAAATCACCGGCATCTCTAAAGAGGCCCAACGGTCCCTCTTCATAGCCATGGGTATTTCAGCGGGACTCGCTGTGTTGGCGGCAGCCCTCCTGGCCCTGATCATCGTTCGCCCTCTGGGACGCGTCACGGAGGGCGCGCGGCTGTTCAGCGAGGGCAAACTGGACCAAGAGATCCGCCTCGGCGGTCGGGATGAGATCGGCCAGTTGGCAATGACTTTGAACCAGATGGCCCGGCAACTAGGGCAAACGTTGCAGGAAAAAGATAAAGACACCCGGCAACTCTACGATCTCAACCAGCGCCTGGAACAGCAAGTAACCGAGCTTGAGCGGCGCACAGCCGAGATGCAAGTGCTGCACGAATTCACGCTGCGCGCCAACGCGCAAACAGACACGGCCGAGTTGCTGCGCCTCAGCAGCGAACAAGCCATCGCTCTCCTGGGCGCTGAAGCAGGTGGCGTGTATATGTACGACCCGCAGCTTGACAGGTTAACCCTGTCGGTTGCTGTAGGCTCCTTTGGCGATTTCGAGGGCGCCACACTCAAACCGGGAGAGGGACTAGCCGGCAAAGCATTTGAAAGCCGTCGTTCGATGACCGTGGAAGACTATGCCGCTTGGACAGAGCGAGCGGCCCTCTATGAGAAAGAGTTGCGTTTCAAGGCCACCTTAGCCGTGCCTCTGGTGGGCAAAGAGGGCGTCTTGGGCGTGCTGGATATTGGGGGCGGCGCGCAAAAGCCAGCTTTTGATGATCGCGATGTGCGGCTGGCCGAGCTGTTTGCCGCGCAGGTCGCCGGGGCACTGGAGAACCTGCGCCTGCTCCGACAAACTCAGACTGCGCTCAAAGAACTGGAAGCGAGCAACCGCCTGCTGGCACACAAGGGCTGGCAAGGGTATCTGGCCGAAGGGCCACAGACGTCCCGCCGGGCCGAATTCCGTGCTGCCCCCCTCCCCCCTGTTACGACGGCGACCGAAGGAAGGACCGAGGGGGGGACTGAGCCACTCGTGGTTCCCCTGGAACTGCGCGGCCAACCGATGGGCCGGCTGACGCTCCGCCGCGAGGGTGGCGCGGCCTGGTCAGACGACGAGATCGAGATGGTCAATGCCATTGCGCTGCAGACGTCGCTGGCAGCCGATAATGTGCGCCTGATCGAGCAAACCCGGCAGGCGCTCGACGATGCGCAGGCGCTCTACCAGACCAGCCGGGAGATCACCTCGGCGGGAGATATTAGCGAGGTGCTGTCGGCGGTGCTGGACAACCTGGCGCGCACGGGCATTCACGCAGCGGCGGTCGCTCTGTTCGATGCGCCGACCCGTGAGCAGGCCAAGCACATTGAACTAGCCGGCGCCTGGGATCACACCGGGACGCCGCGGCTCGCGCCGGGCGTGCGCTTTGCCATAGCCGACTTTCCACTGTTCAACCGGATTACGAGCGAGGCGGCCTTGGTCAGCCAAGACCTCCTGGCCGATCCGGAAATTGACGACATGGCTAAAGCGGTGCTGGGAGGATTGGGCTTCCGGGCCATGGCCATCACGCCGCTCGTGGCCCGCGGCCAGTGGATCGGCATCTTGTTCGCGATGGTGGAACAGGCTCACGCATTTACTCCCTCGGAGCTTGATTTTCAACGGGCGCTGGCCGACCAGGCCGCCATCGCCATTGACAGCCGTCGCCTCTTGGCCGAGACGGAGCGCCGCGCCGAGCGCGAAACACTCATCCGCCAGATCACCACACACATCCGCGCGGCGAGCGATATGCAGGGCGTTCTGGAAGCGACGGCGACCGAGCTGGCGCAGTCCATGCGCGTTCCGCGTGCCATCGTGCGTTTGACCACAGGGACTGGGCAACGGGACGCATAAAGCATCAGCATGGGTATCTTTGCGCCCCCTATGAGATAGAAGGCAGATGAAACATCAGGATTACAGTCGGGAGGCGACCAATGTCATCTCAAGATGATCGTTGGCATCCACCAACGGTTAGACACAGCATCAGAACTCGTGTGTTGGCGCTCTTGTTGAGCTTGACCACGATTTCGGTGCTCACCGTTGGGTATATCGGCACAAGTTCGGTCCAGGGCGTGGGAGAGAGCGCGAAACGGATCAGCACAGGGGCGTTGCGTACCCAGGCGGAAGAGTACCTCCGTCAAGTGACGGTCGGCGATGCTCAACGGTTTGACCTCATCTTGAAGAAAGTGCAAGACAATGCTCAATATGTGGCTCAATATGCCACCAGCGTCTTTGAGAGGCCGGATGCATTTGCGCGTGGAGGCTATTGGCGAGCGAAAGACCGGCTAGTCGTCGGACCCCATGGGCAGTTCATGAATGACCCGGCGGACGTGAGCAGCGTCTTTGTTCCCAACACGGTGAAGGCAGACGACGCCGTAATGACAGACCTAGAGTCGAGCGCGTATTTAGATTTTGTGTTCGCCCCCACCTTTAAGGGCAATTCAAACATAGCGGCGATTTACCTGGGGACGGAACGCCAAATAACTCGCTACTATCCAAACATCAACCTGGGGGCGGTGGTCCCGCCGGATTTTGTGGTCACCCAGCGTCCCTGGTACACGGGCGCGACTCTCCAAAATAATCCTGACCGGAAAGTCATCTGGTCGCCGGTCTATGTTGACGCGACAGGGAAAGGCTTGCTGGTAACGGCGGCGGCTCCCGTCTATACGGGCCAGGACAAGTTTATCGGCGTTGTCGGCATTGACTTTACGTTAAAGGACATCAGCGTCGGCGTCGAAAAAGCACAGTCGCGGGGCGGCGACTATTCATTCTTGGTGGATAAGACAGGACACGCGATTGTCCTCCCGGATCAGGGCTATCTGGATATACTGGGACGCTCGCGCGCGTCCGACGAATTTGGGACCGACTTGAGCGGGGCCAAAGCGGAATTCACGCCAGTGCTCGCCAAGATGACCGCCGGTGAGACGGGCTTTGATGCCGTGAAGGTAGAGGGCAAAGAAATGTTCGTGGCCTATGCGCCATTTGAGAGCACGGGCTGGAGCCTGGGCAATGTCGTCGAGACGGAAGCCGTGCTGCGATCTGTGAGTGTACTGCAAAAGGAGTTGGAAGCCTCAATCCGATCACTGTTGCTGGCCCGGATCTTGCCAATTGGCGGCATCGTGCTGGTTGTCATAGCCGTGATCGGTCTCTGGTTGGCCAATCGCTTGGCGGATCCCATTCGAAGAATGGCGATAGCCGCTCAACGCATCGGGGCTGGGCAATGGGATGCTCCCCTGCCGCAAATGGGCAAAGACGAGATTGGCGTGTTGGCCCAGGCTTTTGCCGCCATGACAGTGCAGTTGCGCGACTTGATGGCCAGCCTGGAACGGCGTGTGGCCGAGCGCACGGACGAACTGGCACAGCGCAGCGAGGAACTGGAAAAAACCAATCGGAACTGGCAGATGACGAGCCAACAAGCCGAGCGCCGTGCCACACAATTGACAGCCAGCGCCCAGGTTGCGCGCGCCGCCAGCCAGGTGCGTGACCTGGATCAACTCTTGCCGCAAGTGACGCATCTCATCAGTCGGATGTTCGGATACTACCACGTCGGCATTTTTATCGTGGATGAGCTAGGTCGCTTTGCGGTTCTGCGCGCCGCCAACAGCGAGGGTGGACAGCGCATGCTGGCGCGCGACCACAAACTGGCTGTCGGAACACAGGGCATCGTCGGCCACGTCGTCGGCGCCGGCCAGCCCCGCATTGCGTTGGACGCGGGGGCCGACGCAGTCCACTTTGACAATCCTGATTTGCCCCAGACGCGCTCCGAGATGGCCTTGCCGCTACGGGTGGGAGGTCAAGTGTTCGGCGCGCTGGATGTGCAAAGCACACAAGCGGACGCCTTCACCGACGAAGATATTGCCATCCTGAGCATGTTGGCCGATCAGGTCGCCATCGCCATCGAAAACGCGCGCTTGCTGGCGCAGACTCAAGCCGCGCTGCGCGAGGCCCAAGAAACTCAACGACACTATCAGCGCCAGGAATGGGAGCGACTGCTGCCCACCCTGTCGAGCACCCGCCACGAGTACCACGCGAGTGGTGTGCCCTCGGTGGGCGATGCGGCCTTGCCCGAAATCGAGCGAGCGATCCAGCAGAGTGATGTCGTGACGATGATGTCCCAGGCTGTAGCGCGCTCAGCCCTGGCGGTGCCCATCAAGTTGCGCGACCAAGTCATCGGCGTGATAGACCTGCACGAGACAGAGGCCGAACGCGAATGGACGGCTGACGACGTGGCGCTGGTCATGGCAGTGGCCGACCAGGCCGGGCTGGCTCTAGAGAACGCCCGCCTGCTCGAACAGACTCAACAGCGCGCCCGGCGTGAGCAGTTGGTTACGCAAATTGCCACCAAGGTGCGCGCCGCGGCTGACGTCGAAGGCATCCTGCGCACAGGAGTGCAAGAGATACGCCGTGTGCTGGGCGCCAGTCACGGCATCGTTCACCTGAGAACAGAAAGCCTCACGCCGACGCCTGACGCCGCAAGTCGGCCAGGCAATTCGGAGGTGGTCACGTGATGAAAGACCAACAGACCACAGAGCAACTCGCGCCCGGCGGACACCTTTTACCCCTGGAGGCCGGGGCGCAAAATCGGCTCGAGCGATTACAGACGGAACTGGCCGCACTGAACGAGTTGAGCCGGTCGCTCACCGCCCGTTTGAGTGTGTCCGAGGTGTTGGATAAAGCCTACCAGGGCGCAGCCCGCGTGTTGGATGCCACCGATTTTTACATTGCTCTCTACGATCCGGAAAAGAACCAGGTCACCTTTGCCGTGCAAGCCACCCACGGACAGGTGACCCGGCCCTACTCCACCCAGCAAGCCGACCGTGGCCTCACCGGCTACCTGATCCGTACGCGAGCGCCGCTGCTCATCCAGAATGCCAACCAGGGACAAGAAGCCGCTCTGGGTGTGGAAAACATTCCACTCCGTCCAGAACAACTTTCCAAGTGTTGGCTGGGCGCGCCCCTGATTGCGGGCGACCGGCTGTTGGGGACTATGGCCGTTCTCAACTATACGGACCCGTACGCCTTTGACGACCACGACCGCGAGCTGTTGACCGCCATCGCCAGTCAGGCTGCCATCGCATTGGAGAATGCCCGCCTGTTCGAGCAGATGCGGGCATCCGAAGCGCGCTTCCGCGACGTGGCCCTCGCCTGCGCTGACTGGGTCTGGGAAACCGACGAACAAGGACGCTATGTTTATTGCTCCGAACGAGTCGTAGAGGCGCTGGGCTACACGGCTGAAGAAATGTTGGGCCAGACCACTTTTACGCATCTCTCGCCCCAAGATGAGCAGCATCTCATTTCCGATTTGATGAACCTCTTTGCGAACAAGCAGCCCATGTTAGACCTGGAATACCGTAAAGTGGCGAAAAATGGGCGCGAGGTGATTTTGGTTTCCAATGGCGTGCCCATACTGGATGACCGCGGCAACCTGCTGGGTTATCGAGGCGTGGACAAGGACATCACCGAGCGCCGGACTTTGCAGGCAAAGTCGGAGGAAGCTGAGCGTGAACAGCGCATGCTGGCCGAGGCATTGCGCGACTCGGCGTCTGCTCTCGCCAGCACCCTCAGCCTGGATCAGGTGTTGGATCGCATCCTGGAACAAGCCGGCGTGGTGGTGCCAAACGATGCCGCCACCGTCATGCTCGTCGAAGAAGAAACGGCCTTTATTGCCGGCAGCCGGGGCTATGTCGGGCGCGGGTTGGAGCACACCCTCACCTCCCGCTTCAAGGTGAAGGCGTTTTCCCAATCGCCCCAGGCAAAGTCAACGCCCATCAAGCCGGGGTACTTTCCACTTATCCTGTTCAATTCACCGATATATGTGTTGTACCCGTCAGGCCAGAATGAGCCAGAACCCGCGTGTTGTCCGATAATGATGCCGCTTGCGTTGGCAATCATGGCAAGTACAGATGCCTTGTCGCGCGCCCCTGTCCTTTGAGGGCCCATAACTATTGGCAAGAATATCGTCTGGCCCTCATTGACAGTGCTGCCCTGGACCTGATGAACCGCGGCCGTTAACAAAAACACCATTACCACTAGAGTTGATCCTATGCGTTTCATTTGCGTCTCCTTTCGTGTGACAGTAGTTTTGCATTTTTACGAATTGATTCAGCTTGCATGCCATTGCGCGAACGCCGCTCGTGGGCAGCATGCCTGAACAAAAAGACCTGTTTCCTCGCCTGTCCACGAGCTAACTGTCCCTTGTGGGCAGTGCAGGCTGAGCGAGCGAAGAGCCTCAGTGATACGTGAGCGGGAGTCTTCGCGCCCCTAGTGCTTTGGGCCGGAGAGGACGTGCGGTGCAGTGCGGGAGTTGCTTTGGGCGCGACGCACCCTCGCAATGACAAGTGCAAAACCTGCAAAACTACTGGTGTGGGTCGGCTAGGCAGGGGGGATGACTAGCCTGTTAGAGGTTTTATACGTGTGACTCGTGCCGGAGTTGTGAGCCAGATTGAGGGTGAACCGGTTGCCCCATCACTACCACTCGACCAGCGAATCAGGTAGATGTGGCTTGGAGCTAATCTAGAAGTGGCCACTTCTTACATTAAGTATAATACCAGAAATCGCGCGGGGGTACAATAGTAAAATAGTAAGCCCGACTCGAGTACTATGAGACAAGCAAAGTCAAACAGGTCGTCGCTGTTGCGCGGCTACAGAATGAAGCGCGTGCTGGGCGGGATACTGGATGAGCAACCGCATCCCGATGCGGTTGCTGGCGACATGGCGCGTAGCGTGTCGCCCTACTTTTCAGACAGGCTCTTACCGTGTCCCGTTGATCAGATGATCTATCGCCAGGTACAGCGCGACCACCAGGGCAAGCATCAACAGCAACAATCCCCACCACGGCAGGCTGACACACCACCACAATCCGCAGCCTTGACAAGATGAACCACAGCGCCATCACCGCGATGACCCTGTTCATCACCAGCCAGATCCCCACCGCCGACGAGTTGTATTCCTAGTCCAGCGTCGCGCTAAACATCGCCTGCCCCAGTGGGGCAGCACCGTGCGAAAGCGCAACAGGCTTACTGACAAGCGGCAGCCGGCTTAACAGTATCCACTACGCAGCGTCACATCCGCTGCATCCACGCGGCGGAGTGCGCCGTCGTCGGTGCGAATCAAAAGCGCGCCGGATTCATCCACACCCTCAGCCAGGCCCACGATGGATTCGTCGCCGCGCCGGGCCACGACCTGGCGACCAAGCGTGGTCAGCCGCGCCGACCAATCCGCGGGCAATTGCCCGTCCCGCTCGATGACAGCATAGCGGGCGGCGAACCGCTCGACCAGCGCGCGCAAAATCGCCAGCCGGTCCACCTCGTGCCCCAACTCCATCATCAAGCTGGTCGCCTCAGGCAAATCCGCCCGACCACGAAAATCCACGTTGATGTTCAGCCCCAGCCCCACCACGGCGAACTCGAACGCTTCGCCCGCGATGGATGCTTCGCTGAGAATGCCGCCCAACTTTAGAGTTTTAGCTTCTTGTCTTTTGCTTCTTGCCGCTTGCTCAATCACAACATCATTCGGCCATTTGAGGCCGACTCGCAGCCCAGTCACTTGCTCGATAGCCTCGGCGGTGGCCAGCCCGGCCAGCATCGTCAGCCGGTGTGCGCGCGCAGGCGGCAGCGTTGGCCGCAGCAAGAGCGACACGGCAATCGCCGTGCCCGGCGGCGACCACCATGCTCGCCCCAATCGTCCGCGGCCGGCGGTCTGCTCATCCGCGAGGACGAGTGTCGCTTCCGGCGCGCCCTCTGCGCCAAGCTGCTTGGCAATGTCGTTGGTCGAGCCGACCGTGGGCCGGTATTCGATTCGGCGCACAAGCTGAAGGTCGGCCAGCGCGCGCGCGAGGCGTTCGTTGGAAAGCGAGGTCATCTTACCCCAACCAATGATACTCGATCAGGCTCGTGACGGCTGCCGCTCCCTCAGCCTCCTGCCGCGCCGCTACGATGATTCCGTGCGAGTCAACCCACACGTGATGCGCGCCGGCGATGACATGGTGCATCGCGTCCAGCTCGCCGACGGGCGTTGCGACGCGCTCGGGGCCGATGCACTCGTAGCGTTGCCTCACCACTTTAGGCTCCAGCCTCCAGTGCGGACTGATCGAGATGACGTTCACATCGCGCGCTTGCCCCGGCGTCAGCCGGAGCCGATTCAGCGCGATGGCATCCACCCAGATTGAGCTGCAAGACACCTGGGTGGTTGGCCCAAAAGTCGCCGCCCGCTCGACTGTTTCGTCTTCGATCTGAATCTTGGCCCGCCACGTCAGGCCCTCGGCGCGATACGAGGCATCCCACCCAAAATGGGCCAGCCGCAAGTCAAGGGATTCCACTCGCCAGTCTGCTCCCGCGTGAGCCTCGACATACTGCATGGGAGTGGGCAACTCGGTCACATCAAGGAAAAGCTCGTCGGTCATCCAAAACCCGCCGTCCGCGCGACGGTACAGCCGAAAGCGTCCGTGGCCAGCCGTCCGCTGAACACGCAGTAGGTCATAAACTACATCGGCCAACAAGCCGGTCGTATCGAGCCTGGCGCACATGGTTTCACCTCACCGCTTCCTATGATACGGCGTATGATCGAATTTGACAACCCCTATCAAGCGGCGTATACTTTGCGCACCGGTCAACACGAGCATCTCACACCGAACAGGAGGGACTGATGGCAGTCAGTGGATGGCAACTTTTGGCGCGGCAAGGCCCACGAGCCGGCCAGGCTTTCGATCTGAACAAGCCCGTCGTAACCATTGGCCGAGAAGCGGGCAATGACATCGTTCTGGAAGACCCCCAAGTCAGCCGCCAGCATGCCCGGCTGACGCTGCAAGGCGCGAGTTACGTGATCGAAGACCTGGGCAGCACGAACGGCAGTTTCGTCAACGGACGGCGTGTGATGGCCCCCACACCCCTCAATCCCGGCGATAAGTTGGGGCTGGGCGACACGGTGGTATTGGAAGTGCAGGGCGGCCTGGGCGCGGGCGAAACTGTCGTGGGACGCGGGCAGTCTCAACCCATGACGCCTCCGCCGGCTTTCGGCGCGCCTCCGCCACCACCGCCTCCGCCCGGTTACGGCGCGCCGCCTCCACCTGCGCAAAAGAAAGGCGTCAGTTGTTGGGTATGGGGCTGCGGCTGCCTGTTTCTCATCCTGCTCGTCTTGGTGCTGATCGGAGTGTACATTTACTTTTTCGCTCCCGCCAGCATCACCGGCCCGATTCTCGATTTCTTTAAGCAGTTTGGGATCAACCTGGTCTAACCTGGTTTGACGCCGCGCTCCAGAAATAAACTTGTCGAGAGAGCCAGGCCCCTATGGCGCAGGAGCCTGGCTCGTTGAGTCTAAATCAGCGAACATCTTTGCCAGGGCGAGCCAGTTATGAGAGGATTTTGAATGGTCAGTGGATTTCAGCTTTTCGTGCAGCAAGGCCCGCAAGTGGGTCAGGCTTTTGCCCTGAACAAATCTATCATCACCATCGGACGTGAAGCGGGCAACGATATCGTTTTGGAAAGCCCACAAATCAGCCGGTATCACACGCGGCTGACATTGCAGGGTGGGGTGTACGTCGTCGAAGACATGGGCAGCACGAATGGCACGTTCCTCAATGGTCAGCGGGTACTGCGGCCCACCCCCGTTACCTCGGGCGACTTGATTGGCGTGGGCGAAAGCATCCTGCTAAAAGTGCAGGGAGCGGCGGGCGAAACCGTTGTGGAGCGCGGGCAGCCTCAATTTGTGATGCCACCGCCGCCGGTCTACGCGCCCCCGCCACCGATCTATGCGCCTCCGCCGCCGGTCTATGCGCCTCCGCCATACCCCTATCGCCCGCCGCCAAGTGACGGCGCCAGTTGTTGGATGTGGGGTTGCGGGTGTCTTCTGGCGCTGGCGCTCGCGTTGGGTTGCCTGGGCGTCATCGCTGCCCTCACGCCACTGGGCGCTGTTTTGCTCGGCCTCATCCCTGCCGGCATCCTAACCCAATAGCTTGGGATAGATCGAGATCGCCCGCAAAAAGACCTCCAAGTTTCCCGACCAAGACGGTCGGCGAAACCTCGGAGGTCTGATAGTTCTCAAACAAGACCTGACCGGTTTCCGAAATCGGTCAGGTCTATTGTCAATACCTCAGCAACCCGCCTATGCCCGCCACGGTCAACTCTTTGTGTCCGGCGAATATTTCCACGCGCCCGCCTTGCTCCAACACTTGCTGGATGATGACCTCAACGGCATCGGGAATGTGTCCCATCGTCCCGCCGCAGAACGGGCACTTGTCAAGGCGCTGGCTGGTGACGTAAGCGCACTGCTGGCATTGAAAGCCTTCGGCCTTGTACCCTTCGGCCACCAGCAGCGTCTGCACACGGCCCTCGTGCGCGGCGCTGAGAGTGTCGTCCAGTCGGACGACGCCGCCCTTGCCCTTGGCCGCGGCGGTGATGACGGCGTCGGCCAGCGCGGCCTCACGCTCGCGCTCGACCTCATCCAGCATCTTGAGCGCCTTGTCGCGCACCTCGTTTTCGTGAAGGGTCATGTCCGCCGCAAAAGTGCCGATGACGCGGTCGGCCCACACGCGCGGCAGCTTGGCCGTGAATTGCTTGAGCGTTGCCGCCTTGCCGCCCAGCAACAGATTGCGCGGCTGATGCGCTTCGCAAAAGGCCACCGTCAGTTCGGCGGCTTCTTTCCAGTTGCGCGCTGCGACTTCATCTTCATGCTTGTTGGCCGTTGCCGCCGCGCCGCCGCGCCGGCCCGCCTCAGCCGACCCGCCTCCGGACTTGACATGGCGGACCGGCTCGCCCAATGTGCCCTCGGTGCGGATCAACTCGCCCACGTGGAACAACAACAGCCGCGCTCCCTGCTTGTCCACGATCGCCACAACGAACCGGCCAAACGTGTCCCACAGCTTGGCCAGCGGTGTGACGTAGGGCTTGGAGCCAACGAAAACGTGATCAGGCACCGGCGTCGCCAGCGGATAGGCGCGCCAGAACGTGTCGGCGGAGCAGGAAAACACGGCCACGCTGCGCCCACTCCAATCATATTCCAGGTCGAAGAAACGTTCGACGGCGGCAATATCTTTCGCCGCCGCCCGCTCGCCTGCGTCACGCAACAATTGGCGCAGGGCCAGCTTGTATTCGTCGGTCGTGTGCTGAGAAGGATCAACGTTCAGATAGAGGCTGAGCACGGGCGCGCCCGTGCCCTTGTACTCGGCTAACTCTTGCAAGTCTTTACGACTAAACATTGAGCCTCCTTGTGATAGGGTATTTGATTGAATCGGATGGGTAACTGCCGGCATCCTTGCGAAGGTGTGCGACCTGCGGTCGCTTGAACCTTTGCAAGGGTGAGCCGTTACGTGCGGCACTACTTGGGCCGTTCGCCCAGTTTGACTTTTACTTGCATCTCCTTTCCATCACGTAGAATCGTCAGCGTAACCACCTGGCCCACCGTCGTGCGGTTGACCAGATACGTGATCATGGCGTCAAAATCGCGCAGGGACGCACCGTCAATCGAAAGGATAATATCGCCGCCGGTCCTTATGGGGATACCGCGAATGTTCGTCTCCTTGTTGCCCCCGCGCAGGCCCGCCTGATCGGCTGGACCATTGGGCGTTACTGTGTCAATCAATACGCCGTGGTCCGCCGGCAGCTTGAGCGCCGCAACCAGCTCCGCGACACTGAAACGCGAGTTCGATGACACACCCAGGTACGCGTACGACGCGCTGCCTTTTTCGATCAGTTGGGGCGCGACGCGCTTGACCGCGTTGACGGGGATGGCAAAGCCCACGCCGGAATTGGCGCGCGCGCCGTTATCGGTGCGGATAGCGGCGTTGACGCCGACGACGCGCCCGGCAAGATCCAGGAGCGGCCCGCCGCTGTTGCCAGGGTTGATCGCCGCGTCGGTCTGGATGATCTGCGGGTTTTGAAACACACCCGTGTCCTGCGGCGTGGTCAACTGGTCGGCCGGCAGCGTGCGGCCCATCGCGCTGACGATCCCCAGCGTCATGCTGCCCTCCAAGCCGAATGGATTGCCGATGGCGACGACGCGCTGCCCCACCTTGACCGCGTCGCTATCACCCAACTCGACGGGCACCAGCCAACTCTCCGGCACGTCTACCTGGATGACGGCCAGGTCACTGTATGGATCGCTCCCCACCACCTTGGCTATCGCCACACGCCCATCGTAAAACTTTACATCCACTTCCGTCGCGTCGGCCACGACGTGATTGTTGGTGACGATGTGGCCCTTTTTGTCAATCACAAAACCGGAGCCGGACCCAAGTTCCTCAAGCTGACTGCCGGTCCCGCTCGACACGGTGATGTTGACCACCGCCGGGTTTACGCGCAGATAGAGGTTCTCCAGCAGCATTTCTTCCGTGCTCAACTGGCTGCCGGCGGACAGAGTCACCGGCGTGGGGATAAAAGCTGTGGGAGTCGGATTCAGCTTGGGCGGAACGGGCGCCGTAGTCGGCACCAAGAAAGTCTCGGCGCTGCAAGCGAGCGTTACGGTAGCTAGGACGAGCATCAACCATCCCAATATCTTGATTTGCTTCATTCAATCACCCTCGATACAGAGTAGACAAGGAAACAAGTAGACAAGGCTGATGTTGTCGAGACGCTTGTCTACTGGGCCGCCGACCTGGCGCGTAACCGGGCCAACTCTTGGAACAATTCCTGTTCGCGCTCGGAGAGATGCTGCGGAATGGTCACTCGCACTTTGACCCACAAGTCGCCGCGAGCCGTGGAATCGCGCAAGTGTGGCATCCCCTGTCCGGTCAGCCGGATCGTGCGGCCCGACTGCGTCTCTGGCGGGATCTTTAATTTGACGTCGCCGCCCAGGGTGTGAACGACCACCTCGCCGCCCAAAACCGCCGTGTACAGGTCCGTCGGCAATTCGCAGCGCAAATCATCCCCCTCGCGCTCAAACACAGCGTGCGGCAGCACCTTGACGACGAGGAACAGATCGCCCGCCGGCCCGCCGATGCCCGACGTGCCCTGGCCGGCCAGCCGCACCTTGCTGCCGGTGCGCGCTCCGGCGGGAATCTTCACTTCGATGCGCTGACCGTCTTTCGATAGCACGCGGCTGGTCCCGGCAAAGGCTTCTTCCAGCGTGATTTCAACTTCCTGCTCGTAATCTCGCCCGCGCAGGCTTTGCGCCGAAGGCGAGCCGCGTGTGCCGGTGCGCCGAAACGCAGCTTGTCCTGCGCCCGCCTTCGCGCCGCCAAAGATGGAGCTAAAGAAATCGGAAAAGTCGCCGCCGAACAAATCGTCGAGATTCCCACTGTACTCGACGCGCGCGCCGCCGCGTTGTCCAGCCATCCACTGGCTCCAGTCAAAACCGCTCGGATCGCCGCCCGTCCGTTGATACTGTTGGTAACTCGCGCCGAGCTGATCGTACTTGCGTCGCCGCTCCGGGTCCGAGAGCGCCTCGTAGGCTTCGTTGATTTGCTTGAAACGTTCCTCGGCCTTCTTGTCGCCGGGGTTCATGTCGGGGTGGTGTTCGCGCGCGAGCTTGCGATACGCCTTTTTGATCTGGGCCGCGCTCGCCTTCTTGTCCACGCCCAAGGTTTTATAGTAATCCTGATATTCCATTTTCCACTACTGCCCCATCGCTGTTTTCGACTTGATTGTAGGCCAACTGCCAAGTGGTGTCAAGAGGGCAAGTCGCAGGACGCAGGTCGCGCGTAGGCGAATCGGCGGCCTGCACCCTGCGACTTTTTTACGGAGTGGTCGTTGTCACGGGCGCCGTTGCGACCGGCCTGGGCATGCTGTCCATGAGTTGCTTCAGGTCGAGGATGTACGGCGCCGATCCGCCGCTGCCTCCGCCACCGGGCAGGACAATGACGCTGATGTTGGGCGCGATTTTCTGGACGTAGGTGTACTGGATCAGATCCGGGTTGTTACGCAGCGCCTCCGCCACCAACAGCAGCGCCTTGGATTCGCCCTCCGCGCGAGTGACGGCCGCATCGCGGATGCCCTGAGCTTCCACGCGCAGGCGGGCTGCTTCCTGTTCCTGCTGCTGGACGAGGAACTTGGCCCGCTCGGCGTTCTGCTGTGCGATTTGCTTTTGCTCTACGGCTGTGGCGTACTCGGGCGAGAAGCTAATGTTGCGCAGCAAGAACTGGACGAGCGTCAGGCCTTGCACTTCAAAATCTTGGCGGATCTCGTCCTGGATCGCTTGCTGCAGCTCGATGCGCTTGGAGCCATAAATCTGCTCGACAGTGAATTGCGCCGCGCGGTTGTAAATCAACGAGCGAGCGCGCGGGCGCACAAACTCCTCCTCGTAGCGGCCCTGCCATTGGATGTGCAATTTGACCACCTTGTCCGGGTTGGCCGCGTAAATCACCGAGGCGTCAAAATATACCAACTGGCCGTCCGCCGTGCGCGCGCTGACTGAATCGTCGCCCTGGACTTTGCCCTCGGCGGACTGGGCCACCATCGTGTAGGTCTGATTCGAGATCGAGTAGCGCACCACGTTTTCCGCGTAGGGCATGATCCAGTGCAGCCCCGGCCCCAAGGCGACGGGACGGTAGCCGGTGCCGGACAGCGCGCTGATGACCACGCCGCGTTCCTGCGGCTGGATGAACACCAACCCGGCGCCCAGCGTGTTGAGCGCCAGCCCGCCGACGAGCAACACGATCACGAGGGTGACCGAAAGCTTGGCCTCCCGCCGCTGCGCCCGCTGGCTGGCGACAAACAAAACGTAGACAATGATTGTCGAGTGAAAGCAAGATCCCTACACAGGAAACAAGCTCTGGCACAAAATAAAACTGACGGTCACCCCCACCGTCAGTTTTTTGCCCTCTGTTTCCACACTCTCGCCGGATGGCGCGTTGAAAGATATTGCCCGAACCCTCTTGCTCTGCGATGGGCTTCTCTGCTGCGTAAGCCGGAACCAATGTCTTGATAAAGCGTGATACACCAACTGACCAGCCAAGGAAACCAGCTCGATGAATTCAATCAACGCCACACTCGCGCAATCATTGACTTACCTGCCCAGGATATCTGATCTTCAAGGAGTACCCATGAAGCCTGATCAGATTTGGCAGACCGCCTTAGGTGAGTTACAATTGCAACTCACTGGCGCCACCTTCGACACCTGGTTGGGACGCACCCGATTGATCTCCAGCGAAGATGGGACTTTTATCATCGGGGTTCACAACGGATACGCCAAGGACTGGTTGGAAAATCGCCTGCTCTCGATGATCAAGCGAACGTTGACTGGACTCGTGGGCCGCAGCGTGGAGGTTCGTTTCGTGGTTTGGAATAAGGAACAGGAATCCGGAGAGAGTGGGCCGCTTCTTCAGGCGCAACCCCAGCTTCCCACAGAACAAGTCGCCAGCAAGTCTCGGGCAGAAGTGGCGCACCTCGGGCTGAACTCTCGGTATACGTTCGAGACTTTTGTGATAGGCCCTAGCAACCGCCTGGCGCACGCCGCATCGTTGGCGGTGGTCGAAAAACCCGCGGCAGCTTACAATCCATTGTTCCTGTATGGCGGCGTCGGTTTGGGCAAGACACACTTGCTCCATGCCATCGGTCACGCCAGTCGAGCCCGCAACATGGAAGTGCTCTACACTTCTTCGGAACAATTCACCAACGATCTCATCAATGCCATTCGCTCGCAAACGACCGAAGATTTCCGAGCCAAGTATCGCACCACCGATGTGCTGTTGGTGGACGACATCCAGTTCATCGCCGGCAAAGAATCCACGCAAGAAGAATTTTTTCACACCTTCAATGCGCTGCACGTCAACGGCAAACAAATCGTGATGACGAGTGACCGCACGCCCAAGGCCATGAGCACGCTCGAAGAGCGACTGCGCAGCCGGTGCGAGTGGGGCTTGATCGCCGACATTCAGCCGCCTGACCTGGAAACGCGCATGGCGATTCTGCGCGATAAGGCGGAGAGCCAGCCGATTCGAGTCCCCGACCAAGTCATCGAAGTCATTGCGCGCCAGGTGCAAAGCAACATCCGTGAATTGGAAGGCGCGCTCAATCGCGTCGTGGCGAATTCGCAGTTGACCGGCACTCCCCTGACAGCCGAAACAGCCTCGGTCACACTGGTGAACTTGCTGGCCCGCCCCACACCTCTGTCCGTTGACCGGATCGTTCGAGTCGTAGCCGAGTACTATGGCGTCGAGGTTACCGCTCTGTGCGGGCAGAGCCGCAGCAGGGAATCCGTGCGGCCACGCCACATCGCCATGTTCCTGGCGCGGGAGCAGGCCGGCGCATCACTTCCGCAGATCGGCGCGGCGATGGGGGGCCGCGACCATACGACCATCTTGTATGGCGTTAACAAGATCACGGAAGAAATCGAACAGGATGACAGCTTGCGGCGTGAGGTGCTTTCTATACGAGAGCGGCTCTATCGTAGTGAACGTGTTTGAACAAGCCCTTCAAAAGGCCGGGAAAAAGGGTTTTCCCGGCCTTTTTTATTCCTAATTTTCCATTCGGCCTGTGGATAACCCCCCTATAACTGTGGATAACCTCTGTCATTTGGGGATAACTATGGTTACGTCAACCCAGAGAAGTCATAACGCTATCCAGATATAGGGGGAACATTCCCAGGCTGCCCTACATCTTGGCAAGGCTTCAATTTCTGTTTATGTTATCCGGCGAAAATAGCAACGGCGCGCCAAATGGCTCACACCATGTCCACAACAGTGAGAATTCCAACGAGGGCAAAAACCACCAATGCTGGCGGACGCTCTACACCACAGGGCTACCTGAGGGGGTAAAGCCTCCCTCTCCCCCCTTTCCACAGGCCCTACTACGGCTACGATTCTTAACTGATATCTACATGGTTAATGTAAAACAAGTAGTTGAAAAACAGCAGAATGACTCTCGTTGCAATTGCAGGCTTGCGTTCCTGGCCTGTTTGAGTACAATCGGTTTGACGGCGACCACGCAAGCCAAGAGTTTTCTGGGCGGAGGATTCGATGCTAAACGGCAACAACGATGTCTTTGAAGTGACGATTGTGGGCGCAGGCCCGGCAGGACTATTCGGCGCGTTTTAGGCCGGGATGTGTGAACTCAAAACCAAGATCGTTAAAGTGTTGCCTAAAGTCGGTTCGACAATTGGCCGTGCTCTATCCTGAAAAGTATATTTACGATGTGCCGGGACATCCGAAGGTGTTGGCCAAAGATTTGGTCAATCTGCTCCTTGAGCAGACGATGCAGTGGAATCCAACGATCTGCCTGGATCAGCGTGTGACGGACCTCAAGCGGCGCGATGACGGGCTTTGGGAGTTGGTAACGCCCGATGGCGGGCATGTTACCAAGACGGTTGTCATTACCGCCGGCATCGGCGCATTCGCGCCGAACAAGTTGGCGCTTGATGACGTCAACCGATTTGAAGGGCATAGCGTATATTACTTTATCAAAGACAAGACACTCTTGCGCGGCAAACGGCTGTTGATTGTGGGGGGAGGCGATAGCGCGGTAGATTGGGCGCTCAATCTCAAGGACTATGCGCGGCAGGTCACGTTGATTCATCGGCGCGACAGTTCCGCGCTGCGCCGGGGAGCGTCACCGATCTGATGCACTCGAATATGTCCGTCAAGTTGTTCCACGAAGTCAAGCGTGTCCAGGGCGGCGCCAAAATTGAGCGCGTGGTGATCTTTGATAATCGCACCCAAGAAGAAACCACGCTGGATGTGGACGTTGTGTTATTGAACCTGGGCTTTAAGGCCGCCATGGGGGCGATCAAGAATTGGGGCATCGAGTTGATGGGCACGCGCTATCTCAAGGTCAATGCGCGGATGGAGACCAACTTGCCCGGCGTGTATGTCGCGGCGACATATATCAACCCTAAAGTCAAAATCTTCCCCGGTCACAGCAGCGAGCGGCGGCTCTAAAACTATGCCAGCCTCATCGCTTTCGTCTGCTCGACTGCGCGCTCGCGTGCGGCGCATCCTATGGTTCGGCGCGCGCACGGTGTTCACCGTCATCGGCTGGGAGCTTGTGTTGCGCCGCGTCCTGGGCCGCGAGCGGGTCAACCGTGGCGCGTTGGAACGTTACCGGCGCATTGCGCGCGAGTTCCGCGACCTGAGCGTTTCGATGGGCGGTGTGCTCATCAAAGTCGGGCAGTTTGTCAGCTCGCGCGTGGACGTGCTGCCGCGCGCGATCACGGACGAATTGGCCGGTCTCCAAGATCAAGTCCCGCCGGAAAAGTTCGAGGACATTCGCGCCGTCGTCGAAGAGGAGCTGGGCAAGCCGCTGGAAAAAGCCTTTGCCTTTTTCGATCCGCGTGTGGAGGCGGCTGCTTCGCTGGGGCAGGTTCACCACGCTCGTTTGTTGACCGGCGAAAATGTCGTCGTCAAGGTGCAGCGCCCCGGCATCGCACTGATCGTTACGACCGATCTTTCCGCTGTGCGCACGGTGCTGGGCTGGATTCGGAACTATGGGCCGATCCGCCGCCGCGTTGATCTGATCGCGTTGCTGGACGAGTTCAGTCGCATCCTGTACCAGGAACTCGACTATGTGCAGGAAGCCGAAAACGCAGCCAAGTTCGCCGCCAACTTTGCGGACGATCCCGACGTGTACATCCCGCGAGTGTACCGAGAACTGGGCACGCGCCGAGTGCTCGTGCTGGAAGATGTGACCACCCTCAAGATCACCGACGTGGCTGCGCTCAGTTCCGCCGGCGTGGATCGCACTCAAGTCGCCAGCCGTCTATTCAACACCTACCTCCAACAGTTTTTCGAGGATGGCTTTTTCCATGCCGATCCACATCCCGGCAACCTGTTCGTCCGCCCCGTCGGCGATCCAGCCTCACGCCCGCGCCCCTTCGTCTTGACGTTCGTAGATTTTGGAATGGTGGGGCGCATCGCGCCTGTTGTGCGGACGCAACTGCGTGAAGTGCTGCTGGGCCTCACCACGCGTGACGCGGGCCGCATTGTCCGCGCCGAAGTGGCGTTAGGATTCTTTTTGCCTGGCGCGGACCTGGCGGCGATTGAAAAGGCCACGGAGCAGGTGTTCGCTCGCTTCTACGGCATAACGACGGCTGAATTGATCAAGATGGACAAGCGTGAATTGCAGACCTTTGCCCATCAGTTCCGCGACTTGCTCTACGAGATGCCGTTCCAGGTGCCGCAAGATTTTATTTACCTGGGCCGCTGTGGCGGGATACTATCAGGAATGTGCTCCAGCCTCGATCCCGACATTAACTATTTTTCTCTGCTGGAGCCTTTTGCGAGCAAGATTCTCCAGGAGGAACTCTCCGGCGGGTTGAGCGATTGGCTGGCCAAGGCGACGGATCTGCTGAGCTTGCTCGTCCGGCTGCCGACACAAGCCGACCGATTTTTTAGCAAGGCCGCGAGTGGCGATCTGGAAATGAAGGTCGCGCCGAATCGTGATCTCGACCGCGAGATCCGGGGACTGACGAGCGCGATTGACCGGCTGGTGTGGGGCGTGGTGTTTGCGGCGCTGCTCATGGCCGGCGTGATCTCGCTGTCCAGTCACTTGGCCGTTGTGGGCACTGTGGCCCTCGCCCTTTCAGTCATTGCTTTGTTGGGCTTGTTGCTGGTCGGACGGCGGTGATTTGAAGGATGAAGGCGGAAGGCTGAAGGATGAAGCAGCACCGTCTTCACGCGAAGCGTTCAGCCTTTTTAACGTGGTGGTATAATAAAAGTTCGACAAACACGCAGTACGTATCACGTAATACGCATTACGGAAGGTCTAATGGCTCAAGACAAAATTATCGTTCGCGGCGCGCGCGAACACAATCTCAAGAACATTGACGTCGAAATCCCGCGCGACCAGTTCGTCGTCATCACGGGGTTGTCCGGCTCCGGCAAGTCGTCGCTGGCGTTCGACACGATCTTTGCCGAGGGGCAGCGCCGTTACGTGGAAAGCCTTTCGGCTTACGCCCGGCAATTCCTGGGACAGATGGAAAAGCCGGACGTGGATCAGATCGAGGGGCTTTCGCCGGCGGTCTCGATTGACCAGCGGGGAGCTTCGCACAACCCGCGCTCGACCGTCGGCACCGTCACGGAAACCTACGACTATTTGCGCCTGCTTTACGCGCGCGTGGGCACGCCGCACTGCCCCAACTGCGGGCGGGAGGTGCAACAGCAGACGTCGCAGCAGATCGTGGACGTAGTGCTGACGCAGCCGGAAGGCACGCGCGTCCAGGTTCTCGCGCCTCTCATCAAGGATCGCAAGGGACATCACCAGCAAGTTTTTGAAGACGTGCGCAAAGCCGGCTTTGTGCGCGTGCGCGTGGACGGCATCGTGCGCGACGTGGACGAAGAGGCCGAGCTGGATCGGTACAAGAACCACACCATCGAGGCGGTGGTGGATCGCCTGGCGATCAAGGGCAAGGCTGCGGAAGGCGCGGCCCAAGATCGCGCGCGGTTGAACGACTCGATTGAAACGGCGCTTAAGCTGGGCAATGGCAGCGTCATCGTGAACAAGTTGGGCGCAAGCGCCGCGGACCACGGCGAGGATTTGTTTTTCTCCGAGCACTTTGCCTGCGCGTTCTGCGACATCAGCCTGCCGGAAATCGAGCCGCGCACGTTCAGTTTCAACAGCCCGCACGGCGCGTGCCCGGAATGTCAGGGCTTGGGCGTCAAGATGGAACTCGACCCCGACCTCATTATCCCCAACCGCGACTTGACGTTGGAAGACGGCGCGGTCGTAGCCTGGGGCGAATCGGCGACGCGCGAGGACGGCTACTATGGACATCTCTTGCGGTCGGTGGCCGAGCATTACGAGATTCCAATGGACGTGCCGGTGCGCGAGTTGAACGACGCGCAGATTGACATCCTCCTCAATGGGACGGGATCGGATCGCATCAAGATTGATTACACCGGGCGCGACGGGCGGCGCATGCAGTTCGAGACGAGCTTTGAGGGCGTCATCCCCAATCTCAAGCGCCGTTACCAGGAGACCACGTCTGATTACATGCGCAGCAAAATCGAAAGCTACATGGCCTATCGTCCCTGCCCGGCGTGCGAAGGCAGGCGGCTGCGGCGCGAGGCGCTGGCGGTGACGGTGGGCGGCAAGAACATTGTCGAGGTGACGAGCTTGCCGGTCGTCAAGGCGCTGGCGTGGGTGACGGCGCTGCGGGGGAATGGCGACAGGGAGACAAGGAGAAAGGGAGATAAGGAGACAAGGAGACACGCGCAAGCGGATAAGGAACCGGAAAAGCCCGGGGCTTTGACGGCGCGGCAGTTGACGATTGCGCACCAAATATTAAAAGAGATTCGGGCGCGACTCCAGTTCATGGTGGACGTGGGGCTCGATTATCTCACGCTCGACCGCCGCGCGGGGTCGCTTTCCGGCGGCGAGGCGCAGCGCATCCGGTTGGCGACGCAGATCGGCTCGCAGTTGATGGGCGTGCTGTACGTGCTGGACGAGCCGAGCATCGGCCTGCACCAACGCGACCAGGCGCGGCTTATCAAGACGCTGCTGGCGATGCGCGACCTGGGCAACACGATGCTCGTCGTCGAGCACGACCACGACACGATAGAGGCTGCCGATTGGGTCGTTGACCTCGGCCCCGGCGCGGGCGAGCATGGCGGGGAGGTCGTCTTTGAAGGCACGGTGAAGGAGTTGTGCCGCGACAAGAAATCGCTGACCGGCGCGTACTTGTGCGGTCTGCTGAAAGTGCCGATTCCGCAAGAGCGCCGTCCGGGCAACGGCCAGTTCCTCGTCGTGCGCGGCGCGACGGAAAATAATCTCAAGAACATTGACGTGAAAATCCCGCTGGGCAAGTCCGTCTGCATCACCGGCGTGTCCGGCTCGGGCAAGTCCACGCTGCTGATCGAGGTGCTCTACAAGCGCCTGGCCCAAGTCTTGCACGGCAGCCGCGAGCGCGCGGGCGAGCACAAGGGACTCGAGGGCGTCGAGCACATTGACAAGATCATTAACATTGACCAGTCGCCCATCGGGCGGACGCCGCGCAGCAACCCGGCCACTTATGCCGGATTCTTTGGCGACATCCGCGACCTGTTCGCCGAGATGCCCGAATCCAAAGTGCGCGGGTATGGGCCGGGGCGATTCAGCTTTAACGTGCGCGGTGGGCGGTGCGAGGCGTGCGAAGGCCAGGGACAAATCCAAATCGAGATGCAGTTCTTGCCCGATATTTTCGTTCCGTGCGACGTGTGCCACGGCGACCGCTTCAACCGCGAGACGCTCCAGGTGCGCTACAAGGGCCGCAACATTGCGGAAATCTTGGACATGACGGTGGAAGAAGCAGAAGAGTTTTTTGAGAATTTCCCTGCGCTCAAGCGCAAGCTCTCCACGCTCAACGAGGTGGGCTTGGGCTATATCAAGATCGGCCAGCCTGCGCCCACGCTTTCCGGCGGCGAGGCGCAGCGCGTCAAGCTGAGCCGTGAGCTTTCCAAGCGCAGCACGGGCCGCACGTTGTATGTGTTGGACGAGCCATCGGTGGGACTGCACGCGGCGGACGTGCACAAGCTGATCGAGGTGTTGGATCGGTTGGTGGACGCGGGCAACACTGTCGTCATCATCGAGCACCAGCCGGACATTATCAAAGTGGCGGATCACTTGATTGATCTGGGGCCGGAGGGCGGCGAAGCGGGCGGCTACGTCGTGGCCGAGGGCACGCCGGAAGAGGTTGCGCGGGTCAAGGCGAGCTATACGGGGCAGTATTTGAAGAAGGTGTTGAAGGCGGCGTGATGCGCGCTTGTCGTACACACTATTCTGCGATGGAGTCTTGTCAATGATGAACAACTTTGACGCCAATTTGCACGTGTTCCACTCGCCCAAGTTTCAAAGTGTAGTAGACGATGCAATCAAGTTTTTCGTGGAAACGCCTGTGCATCTGCTGCCGCCACCGAGTCGGTTCATCGGCTCTGGCGTTTATGGGCTGTATTACATTGGCCGTTATGGTTTATATGCCAAGATCGCTAACCTGAATCGGGACACATGTGTTCAGCCCATCTATGTTGGCAAAGCTGTGCCACCAGGCTGGCGCACGGCGCGGGTCAAGGACTCGGAAACGCCAGACTTGTGTCAGAGGTTACAAGAACATGCAGAAGCATACAACAAGGAGCCGATTTACAAAGTGATGATTTCCGATGTCGGTTCATGATTCTCAGCGGTGTTGAAAGCGATTTGGTTGTGCCTGTCGAGGCCGAACTGATTAGGAGACATAGACCGCTTTGGAATACGGTCGTAGATGGTTTTGGAAATCATGACCCCGGCGCAGGTCGGTATAACCAAGCCAGATCGGAGTGGGATGTCTTGCACCCCGGCAGGTTGTGGGCAGAGCGATTGAGAGGGGAATCTCCCCGTCGGGAAGATGTGATTGCCAAGGTTCGGCGACTCTTGAAGGAATCACCTCTTCCTTAGCATGACTACAGCTTCGTACAACTGATGTGAATCTTGGGCCTTTGCCACACGAACGTCTGATTGAATGATACTGTTGCCAACACGGGTCGCTCTAGGGATGTCTATCCCAACCAATTCGAGACCAACGGATTCAGCGATCTTGCCAAAGTATTGGTCGGTTGGTATCAATACACCTTGCAAGATGCTATTGCCGATTACGACTAGAGCCATGCTGTTTCGTTTGAGAACGTCTTTCACGCCCACGGCAAATCTGTAACAATCGTTGAAATATGCGGCAGCGTAATTGGCCCAGCCATTGCCGCCGTAGGAGTGACTGCCATTGCCTGCGCGGTACTGTTCATCAACGCAGCGTTCCGGCTCGACCCGCCGCAGATCAGCGTCTCGCTGCTGCCGCTGGCATTGCTGGGCGTGTGCCTGGGCTTTTTGCCGTGGAACCTTTCGGCGCGCGTGTTCATGGGCTCGTCGGGCGCGTGGTTCCTGGGTTATACGCTGAGCTGCCTGGCCATCATCGGCGGGGCCAAAGTGGCGGCGATCCTGCTTGTCATGGCCGTGCCGATCATTGACGTGGCCTGGCTCATCTTCCGACGCGCGACACGTGGCGTGTCCGTTGGCGCAGGCGGACGCGATCACCTGCACTTTCGGTTGCTCGACGCGGGAATCGCAGAGTGGAAAATCGTGGCGGGGTATTACGCCTTCTGCGCCGCGTTCGGCGCGCTGGCGCTCGTCACGTCGTCACGGCTCTACAAGCTCGTCGCGCTCGTCGTGCTGGGGATCTTGGTTCTCATCGTGCTGTGGCAAACAGAACGGCGCAGCCGATGACGCCGCGCATCACGCGAATGAACGCCAATTTGCCGCCGCCTATCCCGTCGCCACCATCGCCAAGATTTTCCTGGCGCAACTGTTGTTGACACTTTTACGGTGAAAACGACGTCACGTCGCCACTCTTTTGCCAAACCGCCGGGGGATCGGGTTATTGTTACAGGTTGACACCAAGTTGTAATCATTCCTTAACTCTCCAGAGTTGACATCTGCACCTCGCCATAATATACTTGACGTGTCGAACCATAGCGATGGGCTCACCCTTCGCAAGGGCGAGCAACCACGAGCACTGCCGAGCCTTGTACTAGAAAAAACTCTATGATATCGGACCAACCAGCAGAGCATCCCCCTGGATTGCGAAAGCGACTGGGCAGCTTTCTTGTCCTCAACATCCGGGCCAAGATCATCCTCCCCTATCTGGTCCTCACTCTGATCGTGGCCGTCGTCGGCACCTATGTGGTCACGAGCTTGGTCGCCAGTTCCCTCGACGAACGCTTGACCAATCAGTTGCTCGAAGCCGGGCGCGTCGTTTCGGACAGCCTGGCGCGCCGCGAAATTGCCCACCTGGAAGCTGCGCGGGTTGTCGCTTTTACGCGAGGGCTGGCAGAAGCCCTGTCCACGCGCGACCAGGATGGCATCACCCGGCTGGCTCAACCGGCCGGCGCCGGTCTGGGAGTCGAATGTCTCATCGTCGTGGATGCGGACGGCCACGACATGCTGCAAGGGTTGAAGCAGACCGACGGCTCGTTTCAGGTCGTCAAGAGCCAGTTCGATACGGCGAGTTTGTGGATGGTGCAAACATTGCTAAAGGCCGGCGATCCGAACGCGCTGCCCAAGCGTGGCTTGGGGCTGCTCCCCGCCAACCGGCGTTACTATTACTTTAGCGCCATCCCCGTCAGTCTGGAAGACAAAGTGGTCGGCGTCATCATCGTGGGCACTTTGCTGGACACGTTGCTGCCGTACTTTAAAGCCTCCTCCGTGGCCGACGTGGTCATTTACCAGGATGAGGGCCGCGCCATAGCCACAACCTTTGCGTTCCCCGAAGAATCCACCGATACGGCCGCGCTGCTGGAAACACTTTCGATCACGCCGGACTTGTACGAGAGCACGCTGGACAACACCGACTCCACCGCCGGAGAAAACACACTCATTCGCAACCGCTCGTACCGGCTGGGCCGCGGGCCACTGCGCGTGGGCCGGGACAAGTTGGGCGTCTTTGCCGTCGCGCTGCCCACGAACTTTATCATCCGCGCCGGCGCCACCAGCCGCAACACTTATGCGCTGCTCTTTACCATCGCCATGGCGTGCGTGGTCGTGATCGGGTACTGGATCGCTCAGCGGATCACGCATCCTCTCAACCGCCTGGTGAGCACATCCAACGCCGTCGCCGAAGGTGATCTCACACAACGCACGGGCATCACGGGCACGGACGAGATCGGAGCGCTGGCAAACACCTTTGACGAGATGACCGAGCATCTGGAAGATCGGACTCGGGCGCTGGAACAACTCTTGCAAGATTACAAAGAAGCTGCCGGCCGGATGAGAGCGATCCTGTCCAGCATTGGCGATGGCGTGATCCTGGAAGACACGCAGGGAGATTTTATCCCGTTGAACGCAGCCGCCGACGCCATACTGACAGAAATGGCATCCAATTTTCTGCTCAGCCCCTTGCGCGAGCTATCGGAAAAGCCGGACCAGGCTTCCGAGTCGGAGTCGAATCCCTGGCTGTTGGAACATCGGCGCTTCCAGATGGGCCAGAAGGTGGTCAGCGTCCACACGGCCGCCGTCCGCACCGACGACGGCCAACATCTCGGCAACGTGGTCGTGATGCGGGACGTAACCGCCGAAGCCACAGCCGAACAATTGAAGGATGCGTTTGTGGCTCACGTCTCCCACGAGCTGCGCACGCCTCTGACGGCCGTCAAGGGCTATAGCGATTTGCTTCTGGCGGCTCCTGCCGAGACGCTGAACGACCAACAACGCAGTTTTCTGCAGACCATCCGCCATCACACCGATGACCTGATCGGGATGATCAATGGCTTGCTGGACTTTTCGGAGATGGAAGCCAAAGGCCGGCTGGGGCTGCAGCGGCGTCCCGTCGTGCTATCCACCCTGGTCGAAGAAATCGCCCGGACATGGCAACCGAAGATGGAAGACAATGGGCTGATGTTCCAGGTCAACCTCCTGGCTGACGGGTGCCGAGTCAATGCGGACATCAAACGCCTGCGCTGGGCGCTCATCAACCTGGTGCGCAACGCCTGCCAGTACACGCCGAGCGGAGGCCAGGTGACGCTGCAACTATCGGCGCGCGACGGTCACGCCGTTCTCGACATCATAGACACCGGCGTGGGCATCTCGTCCCAAGATCAGAAGCGACTCTTTAGCCGCTTCTTTCGGGCCAGCGACATGGAGGACGACGATGTGCGCGGCCTGGGCTTGGGGCTTTATGTGACCAAAGCCATTGTCGAAGCGCACGAGGGAGAGATTCGCGTCGAGAGCGAAAAAGGGATCGGCAGCACGTTCAGCATCATTCTTCCGGCGCTGGTGGACGGCCAGAGCTAACGCAACGCGGCAGGTCAATGACATGGCGCACGACCCTCAAACCGACCGAGATAAAAAACGGACGCGGCGCGACCTGCTGGCGCTTTTGCTTTTGCTGTTGGCAGTCTTTGCGTGTCTCTTTGCCACAGCCCAACTCGCGACCACGCCGGCCGGCTCGTGGCAAGTCCCCGCCAACATGCTCTCCGAGCTGAATCCAGACAAGGACTTGCGGCGGTCACAATCTCTCGTCGAGCCGCTCCGGCAAGAAGTATTGACGCCTCCCGCATGGGATCCAAGCCACCTCCTGACGCCGGTGGGAAAGGGTTTCGTCGTCTCACCGATGGTCTTTGTTCCAGTTCCACCAAGCACAGCCACACCTGTAAAAGTTATCGGGGTTCCGACATCCGCCGCCAGCGCGACGGCGACTCCTCAACTGCCCGTGAGCACGCCAACCAGAACGCCGTTCCCCACAACCACGCCGCGTCCCACCGCACTGCCGACCCGCACACCACTGCCGACACCCGTGCTGCCGACCGATACGCCGCTGCCCACGCCTGTGCCGCCGACTGATACGCCGGAACCGCCGCCGCCACCGCCGACAGCCACGCCAACCAGTCCACTTCCACCGCGGCCCGACACCGTCACGCCGACTGCCACCGCGACGCCAACCAACACGCCCACTCCGACCCCGACCAGCAGTCCGACCGCTGCCGGGACATCAACCAACACACCGCCGCCTACGCCAACCGGCACGGCGACCAACACATTAACGCCGACTGCTACGAACACGCCAACGCCGACCGCCACGAACACATCAACGCCGACTCGCACGCCAACCGCTAGTGCGACACCCACGAACACACGAGTGCCGCGAGTCACCACCAACTTGCAAGTTCTCTATACCTTCGAAGAAGGCTCAGGCGCGGCAGTCAACGATGTCTCGGGTGTGGGCGTGCCGCTGAACCTCACAATCACCAACCCGGCAAACACGACTTGGATTATGGGCGGTCTGACAATCAACGCCGCAACCATTATTCAATCTGGCGCGGCAGCGACCAAAGTCATCAGTGCTTGCACAACCCGCAATGAGATTACGCTTGAGGCCTGGGTCAGACCCGCCAGCACCACCCAGGGCGGCGGCGGCACGGTGCCTCGTATTGTAACTATCTCGACGAACACAAGCAACCGCGACGCAGCACTTGGACAAGGGAATGGGACGCTCACAGCGATCTACACGGGTCGCGTTCGTACGACTGCGACCGATAATAACGGAATCACTCCATCACTAGACACACCGGATGGATCCCTGACGACCGCGCTGACACATGTGGTTTACACACGCAACGCTGCGGGCAATGCCATTTTCTACCTGAATAACGTCCAACAGGCATCCGGCACGATTGGCGGGAATTTTTCCAACTGGGACGCGGCCTACGCGCTGGCGCTGGCGAACGAATTCACCCAAGACCGCCCCTGGCTGGGTGAATATCACCTGGTCGCCATCTACAATCGCGCGCTGACTGCTGCCGAGGTCAGCCAGAACTATGCCGCCGGGGCAGATTAGATGAACATGGCCTTAAAGCAACAAACCGATCTCCCACCGAGATCGGCCTCTGCCACAAGTGCTCCTCTCTGAGCGATGCCCTCAAGTTGACGTGAACGTTCCCGGCCCGCTATCCACCCGCTCGTTTAACCGTATAGCCGCGTTTCTGAATCAAAGCGACGAGGGCATCGCAGTGGTCGCCTTGCACGACGATGACGCCATCCTTTACCGATCCCCCCGCGCCACATTGGCGTTTGAGTTCACTCGCCAATTCACGCAGTCCACCTTCGTCGAGCGGGATGTCCGAAATTGTTGTCACCGTTTTGCCCTTGCGCCCCTTGACTTCTCGCCGCACTCGGACGACTCTTTCGCCCGGCATCTTGGTTTGCTTGAGGCACGTTCCGCCGCACTCGGCGATGGGTCTTCCGCACTCGGGACAAGCGCGGCCAAAATCGGTCGAGTAAACTAGTCGAGAGTTGGACACATCACACCTCGCCGCTGGGAGGAAATCTCATTATGCTCGCAAACGCACGTCCAACGCGCTGTACCGCTCTGCCACTTTGTTGTTCTTGACCGCCATCGCCAGCGCCTTGCGCGACCCCACGATGACGACGAGTTTCCTGGCTCGCGTGACGGCGGTATACAGCAGATTCCGCTGAAGCATCAAATAGTGCTGCGTGAGCAGCGGCAGCACCACGCACGGGTACTCGCTGCCCTGCGCTTTGTGGACGCTCGCGGCATAAGCCAGCACCAGCTCGTCCGCATCGAGCCAGTCGTATACGACGGGCCTCCCGTCTACGCTCACTGTCATCGCCTGCTCCTCCAGGTCGAGCGCAGTGATGCTGCCAATGTCCCCATTGAACACGTCCTTGTCATAGTTGTTGCGCGTCTGCATGACGCGGTCGCCCACACGAAAAACCGTTCCGCCCAGCTTGCGTTCCAACCTGGCCGGCGAAGGCGGGTTGAGCGCCGCTTGCAGCAATGGATTCAGGTTGGACACGCCAGCCGCGCCGCGATACATCGGCGCGAGCACCTGGATGTCGGATGGCTTGAGTCCGAATTTCTTGGGGATGCGGCTGCTGACCAAATCCACGACGAGCGCGGCGGCTTTGTCCGGGTCGTCCTGGGTGAACATGAAAAAGTCGCGCGCGCCTTTGGGAAACTCGGGGAACTGTCCCCGGTTGATGCGGTGCGCGTTGGTGATGATGAGGCTATCTTGCGCCTGGCGAAAGATCACGTCGAGCCGGACGACCTCGGCGCGGCCCGAGGCGATCACGTCGCGCAGCACGTCGCCCGCGCCCACAGAGGGCAACTGATCCACGTCGCCGACGAGCAGCAACCGCGTGCCGGGCGTGATAGCCTTGAGCAGGTTGTTCATCAACAGCAAGTCGAGCATGGACGCCTCGTCCACGATCAGCAGGTCAATCGGCAACGGGTTTTCGGCGTTGCGCTTAAAGCCTTCTTGCGGCGAAAATTCGAGCAGGCGGTGGATGGTCTTGGCGGGGCGGCCCGTCGCTTCGGCCAGCCGTTTGGCCGCGCGCCCTGTCGGAGAAGCCAGCGCGTAGCGCAGCCCGCGCTTTTCGCACACCTCGATGATGGCGCGCACGGTCGTCGTCTTGCCGGTGCCGGGGCCGCCCGTCAGCACCATGACCTTGCCGGAAGGCAAGAGCATCGCACGCACTGCTGCAAGTTGTTGCTCGGAAAGCGCCGCGCCGACGGATGTGACGGACAGGATGCGTTCCCCCACCCCCGGCCCCTCCCCCGTTTTACGGGAGAGGGGAGCAGTGGGGGTCTCCATGATCGCCCGTAGTTTGGAGGCGACGCCGGTTTCGCCATAGTAAAATGGCGTGAGGTACACCGCGCGTTCTTCGCGCGCGACCCCCACCCCCGTTCCACGGGGGAGGGCTGGGATGGGGGCCGCTCCCTCCCCTGTCGCCAGACGGGGGAGGGTCGGGGTGGGGGTCTCCACCTTCACTTGCCCATCCTTCACCAACCGCTCAATGCCGGTCGCGGTGAGTGAAGGCCCCACGCCGAGCAATTCTGCCGCGTCGTGGACGAGCTTGCTTTCCGGCGCATAGACGTGACCCTCGTCGGCGAGCTGGCTCAACGTGTACGCCACACCCGCCGCAATGCGGTTGGGGCTGTCGAGCGGCAGGCCCAGGTCGCGGGCGATCTTGTCCGCCGTCTTAAAGCCCACGCCGTAAATATCGCGCGCCAGCCGGTACGGATCATTCTTGACGGTGGCGATGGAGGCGTCGCCATACTGCTTATAGATTTTCACCGCCAGCGCCGTCGTGATGCCGTGCGACTGCAAAAAGAGCATCACGTCCTTGATCGCTTTTTGCGTTGTCCATGCCTGGCCAATGCCCGCTGCGCGCACGGGGCCGACGCCCAGCACCAGCCGCAATTGCTCCGGGTGATGCTCCAGCACGTCGAGCGTTTGCAGCCCGAACTTTTTGACGATACGCCCTGCCGTGACCGGGCCGACGCCTTTGATCAGCCCGGAGCCGAGATACTTTTTGATGCCCTCGATGGTGGCGGGCAAGACCTGCTCGCAGCGTTCGGCTTTGAACTGTTTGCCGTGCTGGGGATGATTCATCCACGCGCCGGAAAGCCGCAGCGACTCGCCCGGCTGCACTTCCGGCAAGTTGCCGACGACGGTAACCAATTCGGGGTTGCCTGGCGCGTGGAGCCGCAAGACGGTGTAGCCGTTTTCGGCGTTATAAAATGTGATCCGCTCGACTGAGCCTTGCAGCGTATCCATGCGGTCAATGATAGCACAAAATAAAAACCCGGCTTGTCTGAGAAGCCGGGTTTCAGGGAGTGGATGGGGTGTGAATGTTTCAGGAATTCATCGAGTGTGCCCAGTCGCCTTACCAATGCTCGTACCGCACCAACTCTGATAGCGGTTTACGTTCTTTGGGCCTCGGTTGATCCGCCGGGTAGCCCAATGGCGTGAATGCGATCGGCTCTGCATCGGCGGGCAGGCGCAATACCTCGCGCGCCGCCGCCGGGTCGAACGCGGCCACCCAGCACGTGCCCAGCCCCAGGTTGGCGGCTGCCAGGATCAGGTGATCCATGGCGAGGGTCACGTCTACATCGGCATAGTTTTTGCCGTCGCGGCGGACCCAACCTTGCGCCGGAATCGCGCAGATGGCGATGAGCAGCGGCGCTTGCGCGAACCAACTCTTGCCATAGATGCGGCGCAGTTCCGCCTCGCGGCCGGCCGTGTGGATCACAATGATTTGGAACGGCTGGTGGTTGGCCGCCGTCGGCGCCAGGCGCGCCGCTTCGATGACCTGGCCCAACTTGTCTTCTTCCACCGGGTCGGGCTTGTACGCCCGCACGCTGTAGCGCTTTTGGACAAGTTCAAAGAAATCCATGTGATATCTCCTCGTGGTTTGAGTTGCGATTGTAATACGTACTGCGTGATGCGTAGTGCGTAACGGAATACGCAATACGTGTCACGTCATCACGCATCACGTTAACGGCTGATCCCGAAACGTCTGCGGATCGAGCGTCAGGTCGCCCAGGCGCAGAGTGTCTACTCCCTCCAACGACTTGGCCGTGAGCAGTTCGACTTGTTTCTTGCGCCAATCGGCTACCTGGACGATGCCCAGTCCAAGCGTGAATCCATCGGCGTCTTCCAACGCCGCCAACCGATGAAAGACAAAACCTGGCGAAGGCACGACGGCTAACCGTTCCCAATCCACCGTCAACGGGCAGGCCGCGCGCAAGTATCGGGCAAACTGCGACGCGCGGTAGGCCCGGCGCGTCAGCGTGTTGCGCGGTTGTATAGAGAGAGACGGATGCAAGTCAACCACGCGCACGCGGCGGCTGAGGCGCAACGGCGTGAGCAACGGCTCCAGTTCTTGCTCGCGCTGAATGGCAAACACGACCGAGGGGCGCAGCAAGTCAATCTTGGACAGCTTGAGGTTGAGGCCCCCCACCATCGGGTTTACCAGGCCGCTGGTGTCATAGACAATGGCGTCCGCGCCATGAGCTTGCGCCGCCTGCGCGAGCCGCGCTGCGCCCACCAACACCGGCAGCGTATGCCCGCGCGGCGTCACGGCCCCGACAAAGCTCCGCCAGGTTTTGCCCCGGGGAGGGAAAGCAATGTCTCCGCTTGCGCCGAGGGCAAGCGACATCGTCGTCGGAGGCCCCAGCGTGCTTTGGCCCGGATCGCCATCCAGGTACGCCACGCAGCGCGAATCAGCGCACACCGCAAAAGCAATCCAGCACCAAGTCATCTTTGTTTGACGATGCGTTGATGATGCGGTCAAGCAGGGCTTCGGGTTTTTGAGTTGGATAACGCAAGTTTTCAGTCTTGTCAGCAGGCTGGAGCATCGAGATGCGCCAGACATTGTCTACTATTCTTTCATCCCGAACTCGATAGATGACATTACCATCTTCGTCTCTAGCGTTGACCATTCGTCCATCTACTTTTTTCCTGGCCAACTGTTTGACAGGTTGCTCACGTTTCTCTGTCGGCGGATTAAAAGTGTAATTTGAGTTGGCATCCTTCACGTAGAAGTAAATGGAATCAGTTGCGCGAGGGAAAACACCTTTCCGAATGTCAGGCATTTTGTTGTAATAATACCAGTGTATTTCGTTCCTGAAATTATCTGTACCAAACACTTCATCCAAAATTACCTTAGCGTAATGCCCAACGTGCCAATCCAAATGCACATAGACACTGCCATTGTCCGAGAGCAACTCGCGCAACAGCACCACCGTCTCGTAAAACCACTGCAAGTAGGAGTCCATCCCGCGTCCCCAGGTATCGCGGTAAGCCTTCATCTCAATCACGCTCGGCTCTTTGGTGAAGGATTCACCCTCATCCCCTGCCCCTTCTCCCGAATCGGGAGAAGGGGGAACGGTGGCGGTGAAGGAAAAATCCGCGCCCACGTTGAAGGGCGGGTCAATGTAAATCAGGTTTACCTGGCCGGCAAATTCTTCCAGCAGCGAGGGCAGGACATATTTCTTGTCGCCCCAAATCAAGCGGTTGCGCCAATCCATGTCGCGCCCCGCGCTAAACAGGTCGAGCGCGTGCTGGCGTTGCTGCGCGGATTCGTTCACGGTCTCGATGGTTTGAAACGGCAGCGCCACGCGGAGCGGCGCGACGCGGCGGCCAGCTTGGTCGTACTTGCCGTCCCAGATGAGTTCGGTCATGGATGCTCCTCGGTCTAAATTGCAGAGTGCGAAAGATTGTATTCCCCGCACGACGAAAAGTCAAACAGCATGGCGCGCGGGGTGTGTTCCAGTTATTCCGTGTGGCAAGTCGTTACGCCTTGAATTTTATCTCGCGGGTGGGTTCCAACTCGATCATCTTTTCGCTCAGTTTCTGATTCCATTCCTCGACGAGTTTTGCCGCCTGTTGGCTATAGTTGCTATGGCCGTCCTGAGCCAGGATCACCCGATACCCCAACCTTTTCGCGTCAAGACAGGTCGCTCGAACACAACCATGCGTGACCAGGCCGGCGACCACCACACTCGTAATGTTCCCCGACTTTAATTCTTGTCCCAGGCCGGTGTCTTTAAATGCGCTGCCATGCTGCTTGTGGATGATGCCATCTGTGTCCAGCGGATGCAAGTCGGGATGCAACTGCCAGTCGTCTGACCCTTTCACCAAGGCTCGTTTGTCCGAATGTTGCACATAGAACACGGGCGCGCCCGCGCGATGAGCGCGGTCAACGAGTGTGCGGATGTTCTTGAGGAGCGCGTTGGCCTTGTAGATAGGTGTAGACTTGGCAAACAATCCTTGTTGAACATCAATGATCAGCAAAGCCATCTCCTGCTGATCCTCAACCGCTGGCTGTTTACGGGCCTTCATGGTCAAATCCTCCTATTGTGAAAGAAGCGGCACGCTGGATGGTTATCATACTGATTTCTTTCTAAAACTGTGCTCACCCTTGCAAAGGTCATCGTTACATTCGCCACATGTCTCCTTGAATCTTTCGCAAGAGCCAGAGCAGCTACCATCCTTTTACCGCGCGTTCAATTGCTTGGTGATCTTTTTGAGACGCGCAAGCTGGGATGGCGTCATCTCAGCTTGCCGCGATTCCAGGACCGACAAGAATTCTTGCTGGTGGCTGCCATCCACTGCGCGCAGAACGCTTTCGGCGTGCGTGGGCACGTCACGCGGGAGGCAGGTCTGGAGATGTTGCATCAAAACGGGCCAGAGCCTGTCTTTGTAACGTTTGTTGGCGGCAGCCACTTTAGCCAGCGTCTTGATGCCCCAGACGAGCGTGATGATGGTGCCGCGCGCCGTGACCTCAATCACGTCATCCACGTTCTTCCATATTTCCCGTGGCTTTATTTCGGCAATCGTCCCCAGCGCGATCATGCCGCCCCAGACCATCCGGTTGTTCTTGTGCTTGAGCAGTTTCAAGAAATCGCCCACGTAATCCGCGATCAACTCCGGGGCGAGATAGCCGATCTCGTAAAGGACCTTCAAGCAGTCACTCTGGACATTTTGATTTTCGTGGCCCAAGTTCTCGGCAATCTCTTGGATGCCCTTCTCATTCTTCGCCTCGGCCAGTTCTCTGGCCAGTTCTTGATTGGGCGCTTCATCGCGCCGGTTTTGAAAGTATGCGATTTTGTTCAAGACGGACATGG
This sequence comes from Anaerolineae bacterium, assembly GCA_041300525.1. Classification (GTDB taxonomy): domain Bacteria; phylum Chloroflexota; class Anaerolineae; order Fen-1058; family Fen-1058; genus JBGLNJ01. The sequence goes on from JBGLNJ010000001.1 coordinate 1,433,757, forward strand.
GGATCAACCTTTCTCATCGCCTGCGGCGCTTGATATAGTGCCGCGCCGATGACCCGAGTGCGCTGCTTGGCGCTGGGATAATTCACAGTCGGCTAGCGAGGTGGTGGACATTCGGCCAAGTCAGTGCCGGTGTTCAATCGCCGGAAAGGCGACGTGAAAGATTGTATGTCCCGTGCGGTGAAAAGTCAAACAGCTACTTGGCTCGAAGGTGCCAGCGGTAGTGCGCCAGATTCACGCGCGTGACTTGTGTCAGGCTCTCATCCGGCATCTCGCCCGGGTGGAACCAGCCAATCTCGGTGCATTTCTCCGGTTCTCGGATGGTGGGCACGCCCGACGTGATGGCGCAGATAAACGCAGGCGAGACCCAGTGCTGCCCTTCTGCCGGAAGAATGTGATCCACCACGTCCAGCAGCTCACCCACGGCGATCTCGACGCCGTATTCTTCTCTCATCTCGCGCTGAAGCGCGTCCGCAAGTTTCTCGCCAAACTCGACCGATCCGCCGGGGAATTCCCACAACCCGCGCTCGTTCCTGGCTTGAGGGCCACGGCGCGCCAGAAAGAGCCGGCCCTCGTCATCCACAATGACAGCCCCCACTCCCACGCCGATATAATCAACGCCGCGTTTCATAAGGTTCGCCTCGCAAGGGATGATCAGCGCCAGAGCGTTGGGTAGGCATGTTCGCCCTTGAGCAATTCGTCCGTCTCGAACCGGCGCAGCGTGAAGGGGGAGATGTCCGCCGTCTTTGCCTGGCCGTCCAGAATCAGTTCCGCCATACATGCACCCACGGCTGGGCCTAACTTGAACCCGGTGCCGCTGAACCCACCGGCTACGTAAAAGCCGTCCGGGCCGGCCTGATCCAAGATAGCCCGCTGGTCCGGCGTGATTCCGTCGCAGCCGCGATAAGCCGTCTTGAGCGATCCGGCGTCCATGCCCGGCACTCGCCGGCACAAGCGATCCACCGCGCGCTCGACAAAGCCAGGAGTGACGTGATCGGCATCGCTATCGGGCGGCTCCCCGAACTGGCTGCTGTCTTCCAACGCCACCAGCGTGAGGTCCCCGGTCTCGGGGCGAAAGTATAGGGAGAGCGAGTCGTCAATCACCGTGGGGTGAGGTTGGAGGGCCGGCGGTCGGCGGATCAAGGCGACCTCGTGCCACCAGGTGTCAATGGGCAACTCTACGCCGGCCATGCGACCAATTTCAGCCGCCCACGCGCCAGCCGCGTTGAGCACCACAGGCGCGGCAAAATCTCCCCGATCAGTTTCCACGCCCGTCACCCGGCCACCCGCCAGCTTGATTTGGCTGACCCGGCAATCCTGAATCAGGCGCGCGCCCCGTTCTCGCGCGGCCGTCATCAAGGAGGTTGCCGTGCTGCTGGGGTCGGCATAACCCGACTCGGGTTCGTAGGCCGCCAACTCAAAATCGTCGGTGGCAAAATCGGGCGCGAGCCGCTTTACGTCGTCCGCCGTCACCAACAGGCTGGGGATGCCAATGCGCTGATGCATCGCCACGTTGGCGCGCAGTTGATCGTTGCAGGCCGGACCCACGATCTGCAAAAAGCCGGTGCGCGTAAAGCCACATTCGCCGCCGACCCGCTCCCGCCAGTTGCGAAAGAAATCAAAGCTGGCCCAGGCCAGGCGCGACTCGGCCTCCAGATCATAGTGCATGCGCACCAGCCCGCTGGAGCGTCCGGTGGCCTCGGCAGCCACGAACCTGCGTTCCAGCACCAGAACCCGGCAGCCTCGCCGGCTCAGGTGGAAAGCCGCGCTCACGCCCACAATACCGCCCCCGATGATAATCGCGTCAAATGTGTCTGTCATCTATGCTTCACTCCGCCGTTGACAACCGAACGAGTTCCTCGTAATCTTCGCTGCCGTTGACATAGTACTCGTACCAACTATGATAACGGTACAAGGTCCCGCAAATCGGACATTGCTTGATGTGGCGATGCTCGTTTTCGGACGTGATGGGTTCGGCTGGCACGAGCCGGCGCGCTTCGTTGGGCAAAGGTTGATCCATTTCATTCCAACCATATTTGTAGAATGACGTTTGGATGTTCTCCAGCTTGCTGCAGGTTTCGCATTCGGCCGGGGTGATGGGCTTGGGCGTACGCTTTGTTTCTGATTCGCTCATGACCGTGCTCTTGCCAAAAAGTTTTCGCCTCAATCAAAGAAGCCGCTCAGACTTGATTGCCCTCGATCCCATTCCTGTCGAGGAGCGCGCCGTATTTTTCCTTCTTGTCTTGATCTCCCACCTTGTCCGCCAAGTAAAACGCCGCATAGTATTCGTCGCGGCAGTCGGTTTTAGCCTGGCTGGCGCGCTCGATCCGCCTGTCCAGTTCTTGCAGCGCACTTTTATAATCTCGCATCTTTTCGAGCCACGCCAGGCCCTCGGTCAGAATCGCGTTTGTCGCATCGGCCAGCACCCTAGTCAGATTGCCTCCGTTCTGCTCGACGCGCCAGATTGCGCTGCTCTGGCTGGGCGCAGAAGGACAAGCCAGATCAACGGACGCCTGGAAATCGCGCAGCACGGGGTGCGGCCGGCCGTCCTCGATCCGCTTGACCGGCTCTTGATCGAGCGCAGGCCATGCGTAATGCTTAAAGGCTCGGCGCGTCGGCATGAACTCGTAGAATACGCCGCACCGGACGAGCAGGGATCGGCTTGGGAATCCATTTTCCCGGCAATAGCCGGCATAGAACCCGTGCCGGTCCACCGTGCGGACATCGATCAGTTGCACGCACTCGTCGCGCCAGTGATACCAGGCCCAGGGATTGGCTCGATAGACCAGCCTAAAGCCACGTTCTTTGAGGACCGGCGTCAGGCTAGCCTTGACCTTGTCGCTCAACTCACGGTCGCTGATCCCTATGGCCAAAAGGAGCGGAGCCCCCTCGTCGGTCACCCGCTCGAGCTTTGTATCATCTTCCATATAGCCGAGCGCATGATCGTAGGTATAATAGGTGCCGCACTCGGGACAGCGCTTGAGCAAGGGATAAAATAGGTCCTCCGGCTGGGGGACATTTTCCAATTGCTCCGCTTGCTCCGGTATCTTGCCTCCCTGCAGCAGGCCCTCAAACTCGACATCCGCCAGATGCTTGCAGATCGAGCAGTTGGCGACTCGCTCACGTTCAGCCTGTGTGAAGGTCATCGCGTTGCCTTCTTTCTGTCTGACGCGCGTCGCACCCACGCGAACAACCCATGCGCTGACTTTTCGACGCGCATAGCCCGTAGGTCGCGCTTGGAGCGCGACAAATCTACTCGGCTACTGAACCAGTTTGAAGCCGCGCGTTCGCAGAATCGGCGTCAGGCTATTCTTGATCTTGTCGCTCAATTCCCGATCGCTGATTTCCTGCCCCAAAAAGATTCTGGCCTTCCTCGTCGCTCAACCGCTTTAACGACTCATCATTTTCCATGTAGCCACAGTCCCGGTAGTACGTGTAGTAGGTGCCACATTCGGGACATTGTTGCAGCAGCGGATAGTAAAAGCCCAACGTGGCGACGGTTTCCAGCTTGTGCGCCGCATCGGGCAAGACATCTGTCGTCCAGATGTGGTCCACAAACTCTACGTCTGAAAGGTGCTTGCAGATTGAGCAGTTGGCGACTCGCTCGCGTTCAGCCTGCGTGAAGGTCATCGCTTTGTCTCGTTTCTGCCTGGTCACTTGACCGAGGCAAACAACTCGCGCGCGGCTTGCTCGACGCGCACGGCGGCCTCGTGCGAGATGCCGCGCAGCGTCACCGTAAAAGTCGGCCAAAGATCATGATCGCTCTCGACCTCGACCGACACGCCACACAACAAGCTGCTCAGATCGTGGACATAGTATTCGCAATCAGACGATTGCGGCGCAATTGTAATTGCGCGCTATCACTCATGCGCTCCAGCCATTCATAGTGATAGCGGAAATGGGGCGTAGTGATTTCATAGTGCAGTTGCTCCCAACACATGTCCACGTCACGGAGCAGACACGTAAAGACCACCGAAGCGTCGTCGAGCGCGCCCAGCACTTTAGCCAGGAGCAGCGTGGCATGGGTCTTATCCTCGGTCTCGTCACGCAAGGCAGACAAGAGATCACCCCAGCGCTCGCGCCGCTTGTCCGAAAGCGGCTTGAGCGTCTTGCAACGTAGAATCAGGTCGGTCGCGCCGGTCATGGTCTCCTCACGTCGTCGCACAAGAACTCGTCCAACACGGCCTTGGCTTGCGGACTGGCAAGAGAGCGCGCCGCTATTTCCAGCTTGTCCCGGAGGGTAGGGTCTGCGCCGTTGGAAAGCAGAAAACGAAATTCTTACAGGCCTGGCAACTCTTCTTGGGTGTATTCGCTCGCGATTGGCGCGCGGTACAACGTGATGCTCTGCCACGTTTCGCCGTCATCATGGGACACGTAATAGTCCGAGACGCTCTCGTCGCTCACGTTAACCCAATGCGCGCCGCCGTGATCCTCGATCAAGGCAAAGTTGGCCGAGAAAGTGTTCCGCCAAATCACCACATGGACAATCAACTCGCGCTTGAATTTGTGGCGATACAAATAGTCAATCTTTTCCTCAGCGGAATATTCGGCCTGCAAATAGAGCGTGAGCACCGTTTTCCAGTCTGACTCGGAGCGTTTATCAAGATGGTACGCGTACTGCTCCATATCGCTGCAGCCGTAATTGGGAAAGATTTGGCCCTTGTATGCCCTAAACTCTGACATCTGCTCCTTGCCAATCTCGCGCGACTGTTGGCTCATGGTTTGCTCCCTTCCACTGCGGCGGTCACTTGCTCGTCGTAATCGCTCAAATAGTATTCGTTGATCGAAACAAAATCCAGATTGCCCTCGAGCACCTTTTGCCACTCGGCCAGCGTCTCTCTGGCAACATAGAGGCGGACCGCCGGGTCCGAGCCAGGCTCTTGATCGGGGTCGGCCTCGCCTTCGGCGACGATGCGGTTGCAAATGCCGATATGCCACCTGACCCACTCCTTGACGACCCGAGGCGCGGCGGTGCGCAGGTCAACCAGCGCCTCGTGCAGTTGCAGCTGTGACTCGGCGCTCTGTTTTTCATACTCGGCGATTTCGGCCAGGGCTTGCTGTTGTTGATGTTCGTTGGGGTTTCCGTGGTCGAGATAGTCACACAGATTGCCTGCCATATAATTGAACGCTTGTACTTGCTGGCGCAGCGATTCAAGGCGAATAATCTGGTTATTCAGTCGGCGACCTCCTCGACTGATCCAAGACGGCCTGGCATTGCCGAACGAGATATTGCAGCTCGGGTGTGTTCTTGAGCAGCGTGACATGCCAGGTCGCCTCGTCGTAGCGGCTCAGCACGTCCAAAACCAGGCGCGCATTGTCTGCGCGGGCGGCGATAAAGCGCTCCAGCGACTTGACCGACAGCGCCCGCACCGTCTCGTTCAGGTTGGAGAGCGCGCAGAGCAAAGCCTTGACCACGGCCGCCACACCGTGGTCATTGGCCTCCGCCTGCGCCAAACAGCCCACACGCCCCAAATAGACTGCCAATTGATTCAGCTCATCGCGCGCAACAGGTTCGAGAAAGGGCTGGAGCAAGTCGGACTGGCTGGGCTGGAGCCGAGAGAGAGACATCTCGTCGCTGGCGCCGCTCACGAAGGGGAAATCATCACAGTCCATAAAGTAAACTGTGCCGCAGGTGGGGCACTGCTCAAAATGCGGCGCAAGTTCGACCAGTTGTCGGCTGGCCGCAGGCAGATCTTCCGAGATCATTAAAACCGAGACATAGTCGGGGAGATTCCGGCAAATCCGGCAATCAGCCCGCAACGTTTTCTCGCACGAGCTCAGCAGTGATACAAAGGCCGGGTCGGCATCCATGCTTGCGGCGCGCAACTGTTCCCGAAGCGCCTGCAGGTTTTTCCAGTTCTGACTGCCGTACGCAAAAAGGGCGATATGAATGGTGCCCGCCGCGTCTCTTATGCGACCCATGCGCGAGTAGGCCCGCAACAGATCCGGCAGCGCAAACACGAGATCGCAGCCCTTGTGCGCTCCCTCGGAAAAAAAGAAATTGGCCGCCGCACTGAGGCGGTCAGGCTCGCGCGGCGCGTGGCGGAGCGCCTCAATATGTTGAGGCGCTTGCTCCATGAACCAGGCGTTGTGCGTCTCGACGGCTTTCAAGACGACCTGCGCCCGCTTTTCACCTTCGGCCTGGCTCAGCCGTGTCAGGTTGATCTCGTCTTCCGAGCCGTTGAAAAGGTATTCGTATTCAAAATCCCAGGCGTAATAGGTTTTACACTCGGGGCATTGCATCAGGCAGTAGTTGGAACAACCGGTGTCTGTGTTGTAGAAAGGCTCGCCGACGATCTTGAAAAGGTCCATGGAAGGGGGCAGGTTGTTCTCTCGCTGGTCGCCGCCCTTCCAGAACGCCCACGAGCGGTCGGGGATGGTCTTGCAGATCATTTCCACAACCTTGTACCCCAATCCTTCCAGCACTTGGCGCGGCGCGTCGTAAACTCCCAAATGTCGCCCCAACCGGCATGGATCGTGAAACGTCACCGTCTTTTCCTTGACCTTAGCCTTGACCTTGAAATCCGTCAGCAATTCAGACAGATGGACGACTTGCGCGCTCAGATGGATACCATGCGCGGGATAATCTATTTTGAGCGCGCGGACACACTCCGGGCACGACGAGACGATGCGCTTGACGCCCGACGCGCGAATCATCTCGGCGTTCAACTGCGCGAGTTGCTGAAAGCCTTCCATATCGCCTTCCCACAACAGGTCATGGCCGCAGCAACGCTCGTCGGCCAACACGAGCGGCTCGATCCCCAATGCGTTCAGGATGCGGACACTGGCTTGTGCGACCGGCGTGCCCGCCACGCCGAGCCGCGCGAACAGCGCATCGTAATGCGGCGCGCACCCGGAAAAATAAAGCGTAGAGGATGGAGATTCGAAATTGGGGATTGGAGATTGGGCGCGAAGCGTAGAGATTTGGTATTTGAGATTTGGCGTCAGCCATCCGAGGCGATTCTGCCGCAGGTCTGGCCGCATCATCATCCGCATCCACACGTGAATGGCTTCCCCGTGTGTGCACAATGCAGCCTGCCCGAGTCGCCGCGCCTCGACGCGCACCGCTGTCGTCAGGGAAGAATAATCCACCGCCGCCGGACAGACCTGGTTGCATTGCAAGCAATTGAGGCATGTCCATAGACGGTCGTCGCGCAAGAGTGCCTCATCGTGGCGAACCAGTGCGCGGCCCACCGTCACGCGCGGCGAAAAGCCGCCGTCGTACCGCGCGACGGGACAAATGGCGGTGCATTTGCCACATTCCAGGCAACGCAGCACGCCGCTCTCGTGGATGGCCTGCCCCAACGTTTTCTCGTAACTCATCGCAACTCCCCGACGAAATCCGTCACTACTCGCGCAAACTTGGCGCCGTCATCGGGCGAAATCCATTCCAGCTTGAGCCGGTCGTCCAGAGCCAGTAGACGCGCCAATCCGCTGGCTTGCTCGAACGCAGCCGCGCAACGTTCGTTGCCTTGCTCGTAATGGCACACGCCCGGCCCGCAGCCCAAAATCAACACGCCCGCTGCGCCCATTTCCAACGCTTTGAGAATCAATCCCGGTTGCAAGCGCCCGGTGCAATTCAATCGGATGACGCGCGTGTTGGCCGGATAGCGCAAGCCTTGCGCGCCTGCAACTTCGGCAGCCGAATAGCCGCTCCACTCGCAAGCAAAGACAAGGTGAGGAGGAGACAAGGAGATAGGGAGACAAGGAGATGAAAAGACCTTTTCCTCCTCTTGCCTCCTTGTCTCCTTATCTCCTTGTCCCTTTATATCCAATGCTGCGCGAATCTGCGCCTCAATCTGCTCGTCGGTTGCCGTCTCTACCTGCGCCGCTTTGACCGGGCAGACCGACACACAGTTTCCACAACCAGTACAGACCAGCGGATCAATGATCGCTAATCTGATTTCCTGGTCTCCTTGTCTCCCCAAAGTCACGGCCATGAATGGGCAGACCCGCACGCAGTCGCCACAACCGTTGCAGCGCGTGACATCTATCGTAGCCGCTGCCGACCAGTTGGCGATCTGCCCCTGTTGGATGTGGCGAACAGCACGAGCGGCAGCGCTATAGGCTTCGAACGTCGCACGCTTTGCATCGCAAGGATAATGTGCCGCGCCACACACATAGACGCCACGCTCGATGTGATCGGGTGGGCGCAGCCGCACGCGCACATCGGCCAGGAATCCGGCAGCATCGGGTGGCAGGCGCAGCATCTCGGCCAGGCGCGCGGTGTCCTCTGAAGGTTCCATCGGCGCGGCGTAGAGGGTCTCGTCGCACAGCACGCATACAGCCTGCCCGGTCAGTTCGTCGCGCGTCACGATCTCGCCGTCAATGGCCAAAGCATAGCGGGGTGCGGAGGGTAGAGTGTGAAGCGAAAAGGGTAGAGTGCCCGGTTGTCCTCCAGTAGCAACGACGATCGCGCCAGCCTCAATCAACTGCCCATCGCTCAAAGTGACTTGATAACAACCAACCGGCCCGGCGACATCGGTGATGCGCATGTTCGTCAATACCGTGATGTTCGAGCGGGCCCGCACCGCCGCGATGCTCCCGGCGATCAAATCGGCAGTCTCCCGGTCGTCGGGCTGCCGATGCGCCAGCCCGCCCAAGTCCGGTTCGCGTTCGACGAGGGTGACAGGAACACCCGCCCCGCTGATTGCCAGGGCCGCCGTCATCCCGGCGATGCCCCCACCGATGACGACGGCGTGCGGCGTGATGCGCGCCGTGCGCAGAGTGGCAGGTTGGCGCGCAGCCAAATCTGCAACCGCCATCGCGATCTGGTCACGCGCTTTGGTCATAGCCTCTGCCGGATCATCTCGATGAGGTCGGGCACACACATCGCGCAGGTTGGTCACGTTGACGAGCGCAGGATTCACCTTCCCATCGAGCGCCTGACGAAAATAACCTTCGTGCGTGCGCGGCGCGCAACCGGCGATCACCACGCGATCAAGACGCTGCTCGGCAATGACAGCTCGCATATGTTCCAGGCCATTGGGCAAACATCCGTAGCCGGCCTGTCCCGCCCAGATCACGCCGGGCAACGCGCCGGCCTGCCGGGCAAGTGCTGGCACATCCAACAGGCCCGCGATCTTGTCACCGCACTCGCACACAAACACGCCCATTCTTTTTTCGTCGCTCATCCTATGACCTTCATACTATTCCGTGTTGCGTGTTCCGTATTTCGCTTTTTGCAACACGTACTGTGCCATACGGAATACGCAATACGCAGTGCGCATCACTGCACCATAATCGCGTCAAATTTGCACAGGGCCTGGCACATGCCGCAGCGCGTGCACAATGCGGCGTCAATCACGTGGACTTGTTTCTTGCCGCCTGTGATCGCGTTGCCGGGACAATTGCGTAAACACACCATACAGCCGGTACACTTTTCAGGAACGACCGAGTATGTGATCAGTCCCTTGCAAACTTTGGCCGGGCAGGTATGGTCAACGATGTGCGCTTCGTATTCGTCCCGAAAATAGCGGAGGGTGGAAAGCACCGGGTTGGGCGCGGTCTGCCCCAGCCCACACAGCGACGTCCGCTTGACTTGCTCACCCATCCTCTGCAAATAATCAATGTCGCCGGGTCGCCCCTTGCCAGCGCAGATGCGTTCAAGCACCGTCAGCATGGATTTGGCGCCCAAACGGCACGGCACACATTTGCCGCACGATTCTTCTTGCGTGAACGCCATAAAGTAGCGGGCAAAGTCCACCATGCACGTGCCTTCGTCGGCCACGACGAGTCCGCCGGAGCCGACAATCGCGCCCAAGCTCCCGAGCGATTCATAATCAATCGGCACATCCAGGTGCTCGGCCGGAATGCACCCGCCCGAAGGGCCGCCGATCTGCGCGGCTTTGAACGCGCGTCCGCCGGGGATGCCGCCGCCGATGTCAAAGATCAACTGGCGCAGCGAGATGCCCATCGGCACTTCGACCAGACCCGTGTTGTTGATCTTGCCGACGACGGAAAAGATCATCGTGCCCTTTGAAGTCGGCGTGCCGATGTTGGCATACCACTGCGCGCCACGCCCTATGATGATGGGGACAGATGCCCAACTCTTGACGTTGTTGATGTTGGTCGGCTTGCCCCACAGGCCGGACTCGGCCGGGTAAGGCGGGCGTGGGCGCGGCTCGCCGATGCGCCCTTCGATGGAGGCCATGAGCGCGGTCTCTTCGCCGCACACGAATGCGCCGCTGCCCAGCTTGATGCGCACGTCAAAGTCGAAACCGGAGCCGAGGATGTTTTTGCCGAGCAGCCCGCACGCTTCGGCCTGGGCAATCGCCTGTCGCAGATGCTTGACCGCCAGCGGGTACTCGTTGCGGATGTAGACATAGCCCTGGTGCGCGCCGATGGCATACGCGCCGAGGGTCATGCCTTCCAGGACGCGATGCGGGTTGCCCTCCATGATCGAGCGATCCATGTAAGCGCCGGGGTCGCCCTCGTCGGCATTGCAGATGACGTACTTGACATCGCCCGGCTGCTTGCGGCAGGTCTCCCATTTGACGCCGGTGGGAAAGCCCGCGCCGCCGCGTCCGCGTAATCCCGACGCCTTAACTTCCGCGATGACCTGTTCGGGCGACATGGCGGTGAGCGCTTTTGAAAGTGAAGCGTACCCGCCGCGTGCGATGTACTCTTCAATCTGCGCAGGATCGAGTTCGCCGTTCAAGTCGAGGATGAGCCGCTGCTGATGTTTGTAGAACGGCACGTCGTGTTCGTGCTCGAGCTTTTCGCCGGATTGCGGATCGGTGTACAACAACCGTTCAATAATTTTGCCGCCGATAATGGTCTCGGCCACAATCTCGGGCACATCCTCCACCTTGACGTGTGTATAGAAAATCCCCAGCGGTCGAATCACCACGAGCGGACCTTTTTCGCAAAAGCCGTGACAGCCGGTGGCTTTGACCTCATAGTGGAGAGCATCCGCAAGGGATGGCCCTACGCGAGCAAGCTCATCACGAAAAGCATTCCAAACTTTTTCGCTGCCATAGACGCGGCAGCCTGTCCCGCCGCAGACCGTGATGCACGGCAGCTTCGGGTCATGCGCGGCCACGAGTTGCGCGCGCCAGGCGTCCAGTTCAACAGGAGAATGGATTTGATTCATGTGTCCGCTTTCATCACTCGCCTCAAAAGCCCATCCACTTTTTGCGCCGACATCTGTCCCGAGTATTCACCATCTGTCACGACAATCGGCCCCAGCGCGCACGCGCCCAGGCAGTTGACCGTCTCTAGCGTGAACGTCCGGTCGCGTGTTGTGCCGCCCGCCTTGACACCCAACTTGGTCTGCAGCCGGTCGAGCACTTGCGGACTGCCGCGCACGTGACAGGCCGTGCCCATGCACACGTGCAGACAATGCTTGCCTTTGGGTCGCAGGCTAAAGGCATGGTAGAACGTGGCGACGCTGTAAGCTTGCGCAAGCGGCACGCCCAACCGTTCAGCAGCCAAGATCAATGTTTCGGGCGGCAGGTAGCGATAGCGCGCCTGGATGGCTTCCAGCACCGCGATCAGCGAGGCGTCGTCTTGCGCTTCGCGGTTGATGAGGTCGTAGAGCTCAGTGGTTGAAACATCCATAGGTGCTCCATGTTCCGTGCTGCGTGTTCCGTGTTTCGTTCTTACGCAGTACGTATCACGTATCATGCACTCCCAGCAGCGCCCGATAATCCGTCGGGAAGGGTTGTCCCGGCGGCTCGTACTCGCACAACCTGCACGCTCGCCGCGCGTAAGCCGAAGCCCACGTGTGCATCGTGCGCGCGGGACGAGTGAATTGCTCAACGCAAATCGCGCCCGTGGGACACACCAGCGCGCAAGTGGCACACTCGATGCAGTCCGCCGAGGATATCTGGAACGGCGTGCTGACCGCGCGCTCCATCCCGCGATGCGTCAGGCTGATGGCCCCCACGCCGACGATCTCTCGGCAGGCGCGCACGCACAGGCCGCACAGGATGCAGTCGTTTGCTTCCAGCGTCACGTAAGGCGCGGGGACGCCCAGCTCCGCCGCCAGCGCCCGCACAACCGGCAAGTGACCGGCGATGGACAGCAGCAGTTCGACGACCGCGCGCCGCGCATCGAGCACCATCTCGCTGTGGGTGCGGACGACCAGCCCCTCCTCACACGGATACGCGCACGAGGCGACGAGCTTGCTTCCTCGCGGACTGACCAACTCGACCAGGCACAACCGGCATGCCGCATACGGCGCAAGTGTTTCGAGGTAACACAGCGTGGGAATGGCGATGCCGTGCTCGCGGGCAGCTTGCAACACAGTGTAGCCTTGCGAAACCTCGATGGGTTGATCGTCAATCGTCAGTCGAAGCATGATTTACAAACCTCAATCATTATCTGACCAGAAACACGGCTACCCCGCCCGCGGCCAGCACCAACACCACAAGGGGCAACATGCGGTTGCGCAATTGCGGCGCGGCCATCGCGACGATCATGCCGCCCTTGACCAGGGTATTCGATAATACGGCGATAAGTATGGTGCGTCCCGCCAGACCCGCGCTGGCAGGATTTGCCAGCGCCAGATTGGCCATTGAGAGTGAAATGGCATCCACATCGGTGAGACCGGCCAACGCCCCGGCCAGGTAGAGTCCTGCGCTGCCCAAAAATACTTCGGCGGCTTTGGCTACAAATGTGATCACACCGAACATCAAGCCGAACTTTATCGCCTCGCTCAACTCGAATGGGTTGGGGCCGGATGTCACAGTGCCTCTGGCTTGCGTGCGGCTGTGCCACCACAACCAGGCGCAAATGCCCAGGCTGACCAGCGCCATCAGGCCGATGCCGATGCCCAGGCGTTGCACCAGGGCGACATTCACCACCGCAACCGCTGCCAATACCCGAAAGAACATGACCGTCCACGCCAGCAAGATGCCCAACGCCAGCGCCTCCGCCGCTTGCGGTTCGGTCTTGCTGCGCTGCGAAAAACCCAGCGTGATGGCGGTGCTAGAAACCAACCCACCCAGAACGCCCGTCAGCCCAATGCCATGCTCTTGCCCCACCACCTTGACCAAGATGTAGCTGGCAAAGTTCAGGCCCGAAATGAGGACTACCATGAGCCAGATTTTGTAGGGATTGAGGACGTCCAACGGCGGCGGCCCATAGTTCTGGTTGGGCAGCAGGGGCAGGATGATGAGCGTGATGACGGCGAACTTGAGCGTGGCCTCTACATCGGCCGCTTCGATGTGCGCCGCCAGCGCATGCAGCCAGTTTTTCAATGCCAGCAGCAGCAAGTTCGCCACGCCCAGCGCCGCCGCCAGTCCCACCCAACCCCACACGCACAAGGCGCCCAGCAAAAAAGCCAACAGCACGGTGATCTCGGTGGTGATGCCCAGCTCGCCGCGATACGCCGTAATCGCGTATGATACCCAGACCAGGCCGGTCACGGCGCCAAAGGCCGCCACGAGCAGCCACGGCAATCTCAATTCCACCTGCACGTACGCTGCGGCCCCGCCCAATAGCGCCACCAGCGCCATCGTGCGCACGCCCGCAAAAGTGGACGAGCCACCCCCCTGCGTGCGCTGCCGCTCCAGCCCCACCAGCATCCCCAAGCCGAGCGCCGCCGCAAAACGAAAAGCGAGATTCAAGTCAAGCGTGGACATGGTTGTGTTAGCATCTCTTCAACGAGTGGCGCACTCTTGCTTCGGGCAAACGACATGGCAAAGTGTGCCGCCTCTGCGGTTCTCGGATAGGCCGCCGCAAGTTGCACTGACCAACCGAGACGGCGACTAGGGACTGGAACGGATTCAAACGGCTCAATGATCATTTCAAAACCCAAAAATACTTGACACGCGCCGTCGAGTGGAGTACAATGTAGACAAGTTCAGCCGAATACTGCCCGTTATGGTGGGTGCCCCTTTGGGGCTAGGCTGTGCCCCCTAACCACGGGGGCATTTTATTTTCCAGAGAGATCTTGGAGCACCCCGCTCGTATCCCTTGCTCGAACAGGGCCTTCATCTCTGGCTGCCCCTCGATGGCGCTGCGGACAAGTCCACACACTGCATCGGCCAATCGAATCAGCGCATCGTTTTCATCTTTCTTGACGCCCTTGATCTTTTTGGCGCGCGCTCCCGACAGACGCAACTGCAATCCCACCGCTTGCTCCAGGGAACGTGGCAAGCCATCAATGAAAACCGTCGCTTTGTAATCCGTCTCACCCGTTGCGATCAATGCCCGCGCAATGGTTTGAACGGTCATAAAAGTGTAATCGCGCCCTTCATGGTAAACCGCAAAGTTCAACTTGCCCCGAAAGCGCGGCTCTTCCAACACTTGCCGGATGTAGGCCAACCTCCGATTGTATGTCGTCTTGATCCACTTGCGCTGGCCTTTGTGCGAGTCACGTTCAATTGCCTCACAGACTTGCCGAAATCGCTCCCTCTCCTGCTCTGTAACGACGACCGAGACGATGAATAGGTCGCCTCGCGTGTCCTGACCGGTTTCATCAACGTAGCAATAGAGTTTCGTCATCACCGTATGGCAACACTGTCTTTTTGAAAAGACGCAACGAATGACCTGCCGTTCCGCGTAAACGGATGGGATTCGGCGCATCCGTTTATCAGTTGAGCCGAAGGCTATCCAATGCCACCCCACGCCGCATAGGGCGCGAGTGATTCGAGATAGCACAGCGTGGGAATGGCGATGCCACGTTTCGCGTCGCGGGCGGCTTGGAGAAGTGTGTAGCCGGGCGGAACGACGACGGGTTGATCGTCAATTGTAACGTGAATCATCTTGAATAGACCTCAAAGCCACAATTCTTTATCTCGCTGATTTGGTTGGCCGGATGGTCCAACGCGGCTCCGGTATCATCTCAAAGTCCTCTCCATACTTTAGAATGAATATAATCGCTTTCCGCGAGCCAATGTTGCACACACGGAAAAGGGGCATTCCTTGCTTGAGCATATCGTGGGAAGGTTTACCAGAAACCTTGAGTTGATTCCATGCAAGGTTAGGTTCTCCGGTGCCTTTCACTTCGATATCAAATCCCGAAGCGTTGGGAATCTGAACATGCAGGTCGGCCTTGTTGGGTGAGGGTGGAAAAACCACACTTGGATTCTGTCGGCGGAAGTGGATTTTACATATCTCCACAGCGGCCTTTGCAGTGTTCAAGTTTTTTAACAATGCATACTCGCGGTCGTCAAGCAGCAATTCAACCTTTTTCATGAAAGCCTCCGATCGCAACGCCTGGCAAAGTCAGTCCATTTCTAATTCAATCACAAGTATTGGCTGAGAAGTTCGGCTGCAGGCAGCCACTATGGCGTCGTGGTAAGGAATGACGTTGGAGTCCCGTGCAAAAGAATTCGTAAAATAGACCACACGATTGATTTCGTATTCTCGAATCTGTTTGGATATCCGGTCGGCAAGACTGCTTACTTCTTCAGGCTTTAGTAGGTGATCGTACCATGGAATAGGCTCCTGAGGGAGAAGTAACCCAAATTCCCCGGAGAGAATGTAGAACCCTAGGCCAAGTTGAGAAGCAGCATTATAGACCTTTTCAATTCGGGCATCCAAGTAACGACGGATAGCAGGTATATTGCCAGGTTCGTCACCCTTGTCGCGTGAGCAGTATGTACAGAATACTTGCATACAATTTGTCCTCCGTTTCGGTTGATACCATTCATGCGTCAGAAATTGATTTCCTCCAGGAGTGGCCTATCAGTATATTTCTCTTCACGTCCCCAACGCTCAATCTCATTGTAGGCATCGCGTATTTTTATCCACTCATCGTTGTAGACTTCATGGCCCTCGTACTCAACGAGGTTTCTCATTTTTCCAAAGTCCCCCATTAGCTTTGCTATCTCCCGGTCATAGGGATTACCACGGGTTCTCAGTTTTCTCACACGTTCACCAAAACCACAAGATACGGCATCTAGGCCAAGAACACAAGCGAGTATCTTGTTTATGTTTCGACGCATACGGCCAATCTTGTCTGCAACCGTCAGCTTGACTATTTGTCTTTGCACTTCATGAGCCACATCAGACTTGCCCGGAATCGGAGATGGCAGGAACAATATTTCGTCATCGGGAATTTTCTCAAAGTCTTCTGCCTTTATGCTCAAGAGGTCACTTTCAGGCCTGACCAAAAGTTTCCTGGCCAATGTGCCAAGTGAGGGCAAAAGTGCGTCGCCTGCAAACTGCCGACTAAAGCAATGCAGCACATTTCCTTTTGTCGCATGCCTTATCATCTCCCAGGAGATGAGATTGCGATAAGCATCTACTGCCATAAAGTCAAAAACTTTGGTAATGCCGAAAGTCTGAATGTACGCAACCAACACATTCGTAAGGCGATCATCTTCTCTCCAACGCTTGGCAATAGTCGGATGATCGGAGACATTACAACTGTAGCATTGAATTAACTCCGAAGGTGTGAGTAGTCCGTACAGGCCAGAAATGATCAGAACATGATGCAGAGTATCAGTCAGCAAAGATGGCCCATCCGGGCCAAGCGCGTCGTAAAATCTTCCGCGATAACGCTTTGCAGCAGGCAGATACATTCCTCCTTTCGTGATACCCTTGAATTGAGAATCAGGGCCCTCAACCAGGCTTCCGTTGTAGGGAAAGTTGCGTAAGAGTTTCCCATCACGTGATACACTATCGCCGGTTATCAAACTACGAATATAGTGGCGTCCCTTAAACAAGACTCGCGCGATCTGTTCGGGCACGAATTCACTTATAGATCCTGTTGATTGGTATTTGTCTGACTCGCCTTCTCTCGTTTTGCGGTTGGAGCAGATTGCAAGTACCAGGACTCGGCTTTTGTCGCTCGGCACTGGGACCTCCGACGCTTTGCAACTGCGCGTGCTGGAACCGGTAAGTATCAGAATGGAATGGAGAATACTACGGCTAGGCGTGCCGTGCCGGGAACTCGGCATCCAGATGCGCCTCGCCGCCGCGCACCCAGCCGGTGATGTGCGTGCCGCGTAGCACGTTTTGCGTTTCACGCATCGCCCCTTTCAAGGAGATTACGCCGATGACCCGCGTCATCCTCGTCCGTCACGGGCAAACCGAGTGGAATCGCGTAGAGCGCTTTCGCGGTCGCGCCGATGTGCCATTGAATGAAACCGGCCTGGCGCAAGCTCAAGCGACCGGCCGGCGCGTGGCCGCCGAGTGGCAGTCGGCGGCGGTCTATTCCAGTCCCCTCTCGCGCGCCGTCAAGACGGCTGAGGCGATTGCCAAACATTTCGGGTTGCCGGTCCAGGTTCACCCAGGAATGGCCGACATTGACTATGGCCAATGGCAAGGGCTGACGCCCGACGAAGCCAAAGAACGCTGGCCGGAAATTCACCACGCCTGGTACAACACGCCGCACACGGCGCGCATCCCCGGCGGCGAAACGCTGGATGTCCTACGCGTGCGCGGCATGGCGGCGGTGAACGAATTAATAGTTCGCCACGCGGGTCAGTCGCTCGTCCTCGTGGGCCACACGGTCATCAACCGCGTCATCTTGCTGGGCGTGCTGGGGCTGGGCAATGACCGCTTCTGGCGTCTGCGCCAAGACACGTGCGCCATCAACGTGTTCGAGGTAGACGCGCCAGCGGACGACTATACCCTCGTATCACTGAACGACACGTGCCACCTGCGTGATGCGTATTCCGTGCTACGTATTGCGTGAAACATAAACGGAACACGCAACACGAAATACGCCCCTCTTTTTCCTCTTTGACAAAACGCACCATCAGGATTATACTTCAACCAATGTTTAACTGAAAAAGAGGGACGATGTCCACGCGAAAACGCGCCGTGCTGAGCGGCCAGGTGTGCGAAATCTTTAGCTACGACGAGGCGACGGTGGCGCGGATCAGGAAACAGGTCGCCGCCTCCCAAGGGCTTTCGCGCATTTTCAAAGTGCTGGGCGACGAGACACGCGCCAAGATCGTGTATGCGCTGGCGCAGGCCGAGCGGCTGTGCGTGTGCGACATCGCGCAGATCGTGGGGCTTTCCTTGCCGGCGGTGTCACACCACCTGCGCGTGCTCCGCGAGCTGGACATCGCCCGCGCGAACAAAGAGGGCAAGATGGTGTTTTACTCGCTGGCCGACGAGCACGTGGCCTCGCTGGTGCGGCAAGGCGCAGAACATGCGAGTGAGACCAAAACCAAAGGACAAAAGGCAAAACGATGAGCATAGCAGCAAAGACTATTGAATTCAATGTGAAAGGGATGGACTGCGCCGACTGCGCCACGCACGTCAAGCACGCGGTGAGCGCGCTGCCGGGCGTGTCGCGCGCGCAAGTTTTTCTAATGACGGAAAAAGGCATCGTCGAATTCGACCCGGCGCGCGTGGACGAGCGAAAAATCATCCGCGCCGTCCAAGCGGCGGGCTATCATGCCAATCTGGCAGGCGCAGAGGCCGCACAGCAAAACCGCGCCAGTCAACTGGCCGACCGCGTCCGGCTGGCGTTCGTCGGCGCAGTCGGCGTGCTGGCCGTGGCCGCGTTCGTGGTCGAGCGAACGGGTCTGGTGCAAGCCGCCATGCAACGCATCCCGCCCTGGCTGGCGCTGCTGGCCGTGCTGGCGGGCGGCGTCCCGATTTTTATCGCCGCGATCAAAGGGCTGCTCGCGCGCCAAATCACCGCCGACGTGTTGATGGCTGTGGGCATTACGGCCGCCACGGCGCTGGGCGAGTTTTCCGCCGCTGCGATGATCGTGTTCTTTATGACCATCGCTCACTTTCTCGAATCGTTCACCACCGGGCGCTCACGCGAGGCGATCCGGTCGCTGATGCGCATCGCACCCAAGACGGCCCGCGTGTTGCGCGACGGCGCGGAGGCGCAAGTCGGCATCGAGCAAGTGCAGCCGGGCGACCGAGTGCTCGTCCGCCCCGGCGAGCAGATTCCGGTGGACGGGCGCGTGCTGGCCGGTCACAGCTCCGTAGACCAAGCGCCCATCACGGGCGAATCGCTGCCGGTCGAGAAAAACGCAGGCGACAAAGTCTTTGCCGGAACGCTCAATCAACTCGGCGCGCTCACGGTGGACGTGACGTGCATCGGGCGCGATACGACGCTGGGCAAAATCGTCCGGCTGGTGGAAGAAGCGGAAGCCTCCAAAGCGCCGGTGCAAAAGTTTGCCGACCGCTACAGCAGTTACTTTTTGCCGGTCGTGCTGGGCATCGGCCTGCTGACGATGCTCGTCACTCGCAACCCGCGCAGCGGCATCGCCGTGCTCGTCGTCGCGTGTCCGTGCGCGGTGGCGCTCGCCACGCCATTGTCCGTCGTCGCCAGCACGGGCGCAGCAGCGCGGCGCGGCATCCTCATCAAGGGCGGCCTGTACCTGGAAGCCTTGGCGCGCGTGGACACTGTCGTGGTGGACAAAACGGGGACGTTGACGCTGGGAAAACCCATGGTAACGGAAATCTCCAATCTCCAATCTCAATTCTCCAATCCCAAATCGGAAATCGGAGATCCGCAATCAGAAATCCTGGCGCTGGCCGCCTCGTTGGAGCGATATAGCGAGCATCCACTGGCCGGGGCGGTGATTGCAAAAGCTGCGGCGCGCGGATTGACGCTGGATGACGCGCACGATTTTGAGGCCATTCCCGGCAAGGGTGTGACAGCCCGAGTAAACGGCGATGTGGTCTGCGTGGGCACACGGTCGCTGCTGGACGAGCGCGGCGTGCCGGTAAGCGCGCAAGACGCCCGGCGCGCAGAAGAATTGGAAGCGCAAGGCCAGACCGTGTTGTGGCTGGCGCGCGGGACAGAGGCGCTGGGCCTCATCGCCGTGGCCGATGTCATTCGCCCTGAGGTTCCCTCCGCCATCGCGGAATTGAAAAAGCTCGGCATCCGACGCATCGTCTTGCTCACGGGCGACAACGAGCGGACGGCGCAGGCCGTGGCCGCGCAACTGGGCATCACAGAAGTGCACGCGAATTTGTTGCCGCAGGACAAGATCGAAGCGGTGCGGGCGTTGCAGGCCGAGGGCCGCAAGGTCGCCATGATCGGCGACGGCATCAACGATGCGCCCGCATTGGCGCAGGCCGACGTGGGCATTGCGATGGGCGCGGCGGGCGCCGACGTGGCGCTGGAAGCCGCGCACGTGGCGCTGATGCGCGACGATTGGCGCTTGGCGCCCGAGGCGATTCGCGTGGGCCGCCGGACATTCCGCACGATCCAGCAAAACATCACCTTTGGCGTGCTGTACAACATTGCCGGCGTGACGCTGGCCGCGCTGGGTATCCTGCCGCCGGTGCTGGCCGCCGCCGCGCAGTCGCTGCCTGATGTGGCTGTGTTCCTCAACTCGTCACGGCTTTTGAGACGATAGCAGACGAGACCTGCAACTAGCGATCAGGATGAGACTTGCCCAGGCTTGTTGCTCCACATAGGTCTGGTGTATACTTGTCCAAGATATTCACCCATCTCCCCCAACGGATAATTGTCATTCCCACAGCATAACCTGCCGACTAGCCGCGTTGCAGGCGCAAAGGAGAAACCAAGATGGCAAAGAAAAAAGATTCGGATCGAGAAGAGCGCATCCTCATGGAGATCGTCGTAGATGCCTACGGTGAAGAGGAACGGGCCATGGGTTGGTATTATTACCTCCAGGACAATCTCCAGTTCCCGTTTCCAGCCCAATGTGTCTCAGAAAGGCCCATCTCGCCGCTGCGAGTTGGCGATCAAGTCAGCGTGATCGGCATGCCGCCGGACGGCGAATGTATGCGCGAGATGTTTGTCACGATAGAGTGGGACAAACGCAAGCTGGCGGTGCCCCTCTCTCAACTGCAAGCGATCAAGGCAAACAAAGAGACCCAGCAAGCCGTGGAAGACTGGCGCTATTGGGTGGATATGGGATACGAGTTCTAGACGGACGAGGTGAGCATGTCCCTTCAAGCGAAATTTGTTCATACCAATCTCATCGCCCAGGACTGGAAAAAGCTCGCGACGTTTTACGAACAGGTCTTTGGCTGCGCGCCCGTCCTGCCAGAGCGAGACCTGGCCGGACAATGGCTCGACGATGCCACGCGAGTTCCCAACGCCAGAATTCGTGGCATGCACTTGCGGCTGCCTGGCTATGGCGATGCCGGGCCAACGCTCGAAATCTTCCAGTACAACCGGGAAGAGGAACGGCCTGGGACTGCCGTCAATCGGCCTGGGTTTGCCCACATCGCTTTCGCGGTAGACGACGTGCAAGCCGCCCAAGACGCAGTGATTACGGCCGGCGGTGGCGCCCTCGGCAAGCGGGTGACGGTGGACATTCCCGGCGCAGGGCAGATCATATTTGCCTACGTCGCCGACCCGGATGGAAATATCATTGAGCTACAGCACTGGTCACACTGAGGAACCTGTGCCGGATTCTATCACCTCTTTGCTCGCTGCCGCTCTCGCCGCGCGCGCCGATTTGTTCGACGCCCGGCACGAGTCAGCCTTTCGCCTGTTCAATGGTTTCTTTGAAGGCTGCCCCGACCTGGTGATTGATCTCTACGCGCGGACGCCCGTGCTGCACAACTATGCCGATCCGCCGCAAGACGCGCGGGCCGTGATTCAGGCAGCGCAAGAATACTTGCGCGCCCAGTTGCCCTGGGTCAGCGCGGCAGTTCTGAAAACGCGCAACGCGCCAGAGGCCGCCGCCCGCAACGGCGTCAGCCTGTATGGCGACAAAATAGACCGGCGTGTGCGCGACCCCAAGGGCGGCGTGTGGTACGCCGTCGAGCTGCTGTTGAACCGCGACGCGAGCTTTTACCTGGACACGCGCAACCTGCGGCACTGGGCCACCCATCACCTGAAAGGCAAGACCGTGCTGAACACGTTTGCGTACACGGGCAGCCTGGGAGTGGCAGCGCAGGCGGGCGGAGCCAGCCGCGTCGTCCACCTCGACCGGAACCGCGCCTTTCTCAACGTCGCTAAAACGTCGTACACACTCAACGGCTTGCCCATTATAAAGTCGGATTTTCAGGCGGGTGATTTTTTCACGCAGGTCAGCCGCTTGAAGCGAACAGGCGAGTTGTTCGATTGCGTGCTGGTGGACCCGCCGTTTTTTTCGACCACGAGCAAAGGCACGGTTGACCTCGTGAACGAGAGCCATCGAGTGATCAACAAGGTCCGCCCACTCGTCGCCGACGGCGGGTATCTCGTCGCCATCAACAACGCGCTGTTTGTGAGCGGGGCCGAGTACATGCGGACGCTCGAAAGCCTGTGCGCCGATGGCTACCTCTCGATTGAGGAATTGATCCCCGTCCCGCCCGATTTCACCGGCTACCCGCAGACTATCGTGCGGACGCCGCCGGTTGATCCGACTCCATTCAATCACTCGACCAAGATCGCCGTGTTGCGTGTGCGGCGAAAATAGACCTGACAGGTTTTGAAAACCTGTCAGGTCTGGAGGTACCCATGCTCGCCAAGCTGACAAACTGGAAAACCGTCATCGTTCTGATCGTCCTCATCTTGCCGTTCAATGTCTTTATCTTTCCGACACGTTCGGCCAGGCTTCGAGAACTGGCCGGGAAAAACGTCCCCACCATTGACTCGATGTTTGCTTATACGCCAACACAAGCCTATGACGTAATCTCCGACTATGGCGAGCAAGGCCGGCAGCATCACGCTGTAACCGAGTTGACCGCCGACTTGATCTACCCCATTCTCTACAGCTTGCTGCTCAGCCTGCTCGTGACGCTCATTTTTCGCCGGGCCTTTGCCACTTCCAGCTTCGTGCAAAAACTGTGGCTCTTGCCCTTTGTCGCCGCATTGACCGATTACGCAGAGAACATCACGGTCGTCACCCTGTTGTTGCGCTATCCCCAGAAACTCACAGGGCTTGCCTGGGCCGCCAGTCTTTTCACCACGGCCAAATGGGCCTGGGTCGGCGTTTCGTTCATCTTGATTGTCGTCGGGCTGGTCGCGTTGCTGATCAAAAGAGTCACTCTGGAGAAAAAGTAACCCTTCGCAAGGATGAACTTGAAACAACCCTGCGACAGTCATTGTGCAACAAGGAGAGGGCCTATGCAAACCAAGACTAGACACCTGATGCTCTGGAAGAACGATCCACTCCTCTACTTTTTCAAAGAAAAGCTGCGTTTCTCCGGCCTCCGCATCATGTTCTGTCTAACGGGGATTGCCGCCATCGCAGTGTTCGGTCTCGGCTGGGTAGCAGACCGCTCATACACGGGCAGCGGCATCAGATTCATAGAGCCGCAGTTCTACTCCCAGATGTTGATCTTCTACGTGTTTGGCCTGTTCATTGCGGTCGGGTTCTATGTATGGCAACCTGGGGCCATTGTGCATGTGCTCAAAAGTTTAGAACAAACCGGAATCATCCAGGCTGTTTCTGAGCAGGGAAGCAAGCACGTCAAATCTTATCCAGACTTTTTGACCCAATTACAGGTGGCCGTAGACAACAAGAAATGGACCGTCATCGCCACGGTCTTTGCACTGGGCTTTTGTGTTTTTGAGGCCCTCGTTGCTCTGCCCGTAATGTATAGTATGCTTGGTCGTTCAGCTTTCTGGTATGACGTGAAATGGTTTCTGGTTGTCGTGTTATTAGCTTTCTTCGTGTGGGTCTATGTGATCTGCATGATCGGTCTGAAACAACTGCAGGCTATTCTGTACTTTAACCGCCTCTTCCAATGGTTTGATATCCGAGTCCGTCCTTTGCATCCTGATGAAGCGGGCGGTCTGGGTGCGCTGGGTAGTCTCACCTTGAAAACTAGCTTGATGATTGTTGGAATGGGGACAGTGGCGGCGGTATTCTCGGCGATTGACTGGTTCGCAGGAGCCAACCCCTTGACTCGCCCAGACCTTCTCGTATTTTGGGCGGCCTACATTGCGGCTACCCCCATAAGCCTCATAGTGCCGATGCTGTCAGCGCATCGGGCGATGCAACAAACCAGGAACGAAAAGCTGAACGAGATTGCGCAAGAATTTGAGAAAACTCTGTCCGACGCTGGTGTGGCCAAGACGGGTAACGCCGAAGCGATCAAGAAGGCCAATAAAAGACTGCAAGAGCTTCAGACTCGATACGAGATTGTAGCCGAGAGCATCCCCACCTGGCCCATCCCCGCACGCCTGTTTCGCAATTTCAGCATAACTGCTTCGCTGCCCTTGCTGTCCGGTCTAGCCTCACTGGTCATCAACTTTGCCACGAAATAACAAGTCATGGCAACCGAAACCGGGTCAGGTCAATGACGATCATCATCCTGCGAAATCTGGGGAGACCTGGTATACCAAAACCTGCACGCTATTGGCGGTGTTCTCGATTGCGGCGGGCGTCTTTGCAGTGGGGCTGGCCTTTGGCGCGCTCGGCGTGATGCGCGCTTGCATCAAGCAAGATAAGCTGGAATCCAGGCAGGCGGATTCCATGTTTCGGGGCGCGGCGCTCGGTCAAAGGACTTTGGATCAGGTCAGGCGCAGCGGTTGATGGATTGTGTCTCCTCGCTCAATCGGCAGCAAAAAGGTGATTGACACGAGCAAAAAACCAGTACACTATTACCAGCCTTGGGAAGACCTCACCCTCACTACCGCAATCTGATTCCATTGACGCCAAACTGAGCTTGCGTGATACGTCGCCTGTGAAGGCCATGCTTTGCCCAACTCACCACGCATCGGATAAACTCGACTTGATCCATTTTGGCTCTTCTGGATTTGCTGTGGGACGCTGGATTTAGCCTCCACATATTGGGTGCGGCGCAGCATCCCCGCCAGGGATGGCGTCTGACCGCCTTGCCCCCACAGCAATTCCCGGAGAACCTCCATTTACATCGTTTGTTTCAGACCTGGACAATGTAGCGATGACCCTGGCCATGTTTGGCGGGCTTTTGAGCATGGCCTGGTATATCCTGATCGCTCGCAGGCTATTCCAATTGGGACGAAATCCCATCACACGTTTGTAAACATAGGTTTAACATGGACACGATAACCAAATTCACGATCCCCGGAATCCTTTTCCTCCTGACATTGGCTTTTGGCGTCTGGTTGAGCAATTCCGGCAAGCCGTACAATGGGGTATTGTTCAACATCCACAAGCTGATTGCCCTGGGCGCGGTGATCGTCACTGCCGTACAGGTTTACCCTGCGCTCACGAATGTAAGAGTCCAGGTTCTCATCATCGCGCTGATTGTCGTGGCAGGATTGTGCGTCGTCGCTCTGTTCACTACCGGCGCTTTGTTGAGCCTGGGGAAGCCGATGAACGGTGCCATGTTGCTCATCCATCAGATCGCGCCGGTTTTGTTGGCTGTCTCAATGTCCGTCGCGGTCTATCTTCTCGTTGAGAGAAAACTGTGACATACAAGAGCGTGGTTGTAACCCAACGAGGCGGGCCGGAAGTCATGCAGATCGTCGAGAACGATCTGCGCCCACCTGCCGCCGGAGAGGTGCGAGTCAAGGTACTCGCCACCTGCGTGACGTTACCCGACGTGCAAGCCCGTTATGGCCAATCGCCCTTTGCGCCGAAAATCTCGTTTGTTCCGGGCTATGCTATCGTCGGCGTGGTGGATGCCCTCGGAGAGGGCATTGACCAAACGGCCGTGGGTGACCGGGCGGCGGCGTTGACGGTGTACGGGGGCTATGCCGAAGAAGCTGCCAAAGCCGATGCGTTGCTCGAAAGTGGACAGGTGACCGGCAACATCGTGCTGCTCACGCCGGAACTGTTGTAAGGGAGTCGGAAAGAAATAATTGTCCCAAGCTGGCGACCGAGGTCGCGCCTTGTGGTCGAAGATGCAGCCGGGCGTCCATCTGCATGGACGCAAGCTCGATTTATTCTTTCCATGTCCCTAAACGCGAGTGAGCGGTGTCTGCTGGCCGTCTTTGCTCGCTCCGATGTGATCATCGTAGATGTGGGGCTGTATTTTGGATGGCTTGAGAGCAAAGGAGTGTGACATGCTCATCGAGAACTATGACCTGCAAGTTTTGACGCCGCCGTGCGAGCCGGGCGCGGAACGCTTTATGGCCAAAGCCAAACTCGTCACCGACATTCGCGAGGTGCTGCCGTATCTCAATGCCACGCTGCGCGGCGCGGCTTATTTTCCTGATGCGCCCGCGCTGACATGGAAAAAGGCCGGGCACAACGTGGCCTTTCATCCTTACGAGATCGCGGTGAGCAACGCGGTGGATCGGGAGAGCGCGCAAAAGGAGCTCGATGGCCTTGTCGCGCTGGTCAATCGCACGTGGGAGAGGCGCGCGGAGATCACGCCGTCGCACGAGACGCGCCGCCGCCCGACGCTGATGGAGGTATACAAACTGCTGCCGCACGCTTCGCGCAACTGCAAGCAGTGCGGCCAGCCGACGTGCTACACCTTTGCGCTCAAGCTGGTGGCGTCTCAAAAAAGGTTGCAAGACTGCCCGCCGTTGTTCGAGCCGTCCTATGCAGACAAGCTGGCCGCGCTGCAAGACATTATCATTGATTCGCCCTCCATCGGGTAAGGTGAGCCATGAAAAAGGGGTTGACGCTCACGCTACAAGATGCCGAGTTGATCGAACTGTGCCGCGTCCTGATTGACAAGGACGCCGAGGGTGCGCTTGAATTCTTGCAGACGCACCTCAAGGGCAAAGCGCGTGACTTGCTCGAAGGCGGTTGACAGGTGATGATCGAGGTGCCCGGTGCGGGCATCACCCACATGAGTGGAAACATCTTCAAAGGGTAAGGGCGATGCCTTTTCTCGATTCGTTGACGCTGACCAAGACATTGCCCTGCCTGGCCGAGCCGGGCAAGATCATTGTGGTTGCACAACCCTCGCGCAACCTGGATGGCATCCTGCCGCTCGTGGCGGCGGTCGCGCCCAACATCATCTCGTTCAATCCAGAGGCGGGCACGCTCACCTTGCGCCGCCAGCCTGGTTTTATCACGTTCTACCCTGACAAGGTGATGATCACGCAGGTCAAGGACACG
Source organism: Anaerolineae bacterium (assembly GCA_041300525.1). Taxonomy (GTDB): domain Bacteria; phylum Chloroflexota; class Anaerolineae; order Fen-1058; family Fen-1058; genus JBGLNJ01. The sequence continues at coordinate 1,460,543 of JBGLNJ010000001.1, forward strand.
GACGAAGGACTGGCATTGCTTGCGGCGGCGCGCGATTTACTCAACCAGTGCTGGGACAAGCGTGACACTATCCAGCCAGTTACGGCCATTCGCCGTGCGCCGCGTCCGCTGGATGTGTGGACGCTACTCCCGCAAACGAACTGCAAGCAATGCGGCGAGGCGACGTGCATGGCATTTGTGTTTGGGCTGTTGCAGCAAAAGCGGACGATGGAAGAGTGCCCCGTTATCGCAAGCGACGCAGCCTTTGCGGATCGCCGCGCGCAGTTGATGGCGATGGTGTGAAGCAGATACTCTCAGACTGCCACGCTCCTGCGCGGTTCCGTCGCACGCGCTCCGCTTTTCTGGAGCGCCAGATAACGCTTCATCGCGCGCCCTAATCGTCGCACCCCTTCCTCGATCACACCCGGCGCATGCACGGCAAAGTTCAGGCGCAGAAACGATTGCGCGCGCGCGCAGGGGAAAAAGATCGAGCCGGGCGCATAAGATACTCCTTCTTCGCCCGCCAGGGGATACAACTCATTGGCCGAAAGGCCCTCGGCCAGTTGAAGCCAGATAAAAAGCCCGCCTTGCGGAGCAAGCCAGCGCGACCCGGCGGGCAAGTATCGCTTCAGAGCGGCGAGCATCGCATCCCGGCGGCGACGATAGACCTGGCAGGCCCGCCGCAGATGAGCTTGATAGCGGCCCACGGTGATGTAGGCTTCCAACGCCCGCTGGAGCAAGTTCGAGCTTGCCAGATCTTCGGCGCGTTTGCGCGCCACCAATTGCTCATACACCGGCCCCGACGCCACGAGGAACCCCACGCGCAAGCCCGGCATCAGCATTTTCGAAAAAGTGCTGACATAGATCACGTGGCCTCCGGGGTCGAGGGCCTTGAGCGCCGGTTGGACGCGGCCCTCATAGCGCAGGTCACCCACAAAGTCGTCTTCCAGGATGGGAACGTTATAGCGCTGCGCCAACGACAGCAGTTGGCGGCGGCGGGCAGTGCTCTGGCAAGTGCCCGTCGGGTTGTGAAAGTCCGGCATCGTATAGATCAGCCGCGGGCGCGCGGTGCGCAAAGCTTCTTCGACTCGCTCAACCTGCATCCCCTGATCGTCCACCGGCACACCCAGCAGGCGCACATCCATCGAACGAAGCAGGTCAATGATGCCGGTATACGTGGGGCTTTCGACCAGGGCCACATCGCCGGGGTGCAGCAAGAGCCGAGCCGACAGGCTCAACGCTTGCTGAGACCCGGAGGTGATCAACACCTGGTCCGGATGCGTGGGCACACCTTCGCCGGTGAGGATCTGGGCAATGGTGGCTCGCAGAGGCGGATACCCGGCTCGATCTCCATAGCCCAGCGCCTCGGCGTCGTCGCGGCGAAGCACCGTTTGCAACGCCTTGCGAAAATCGTCCACCGTGAACAGCCTGTCATCCCCGATCCCTGCGGCAAACGAAATGAGTTCCGGGTGCGAGGCCGACGCGGCCAACTGATCCATTTCTTGTTGAGCCGCCACCCAGGTGCGGTTCAACAACTCTTGCTGCCACAGAGGCCAGTCGCCATTCGCGGCGTTGCCTTTCGATCCCGGCAGCGCCGAAAGCGGCAGCGATGGGAGTGGCGGCGCGACATAGGTGCCACTGCCTTGCCGGCTATAGACCAGTCCCTCAGCTTCGAGCTCGGCGTAAGCGTTCGTCACCGTCAGGCGGTTCACGCCCAGGCTGGCCGCCAGATTGCGGCTGGCGGGCAAGCGTGCGTCCGCGGCGAGCGCGCTCGTCTGAATCTGCTCGCGCAAGAACTGTTGGATTTGCTGGTAAAGCGGAACGGCGCTCTCTCGCTCCAAAGGTATCCGCACAAGCCACCTCACTCCATCCCTAGTCCAATTTTGAAATTGGCGCGCATAGAATAACACACTATGATCGGAATGGGTAGAGCCAATCGAATCAAAACAGGCCAATCCACTCGGATTGGCCTGTTGGCAAACCGTGGCGGTTAGCTCGCGTCATGCGCCAGAGAAACAAAGTAGCGATGGAACCGGTCATCTCCTGCGAGTTCAGGGTGGAACGACGTCGCCAACAAGCGCCCCTGCTGCGCGGCGACAATTGCGCCATCCTTCAGGCGCGCCAGCACCTCCACTCCTGCGCCAACCGCTTCGAGGAGCGGCGCGCGGATAAAGATTGCATGGAACGGGCGCGCAGCGTCCGGTGTGGCGATGGCGGGCACAGGCAGGTCAACCTCAAAGCTGTCCACCTGCCGCCCAAACGCGTTGCGCTGCACTGTCACGTTCATCAATCCGAGCAACGGTTGAGCGCGGCCCACGTCGCGCGCCATCAAAATCATTCCCGCGCACGTGCCCCACAGCGGCTTGCCCTCCGCCGCCATCGCGCGGATCGGTTCCATCAGCCCGTATTGCACGGCCAGTTTGCCAATCGTGGTGCTCTCGCCGCCAGGGAGAACAAGCCCATCGAGCGTTTCCAGGTCGCGCGGCAAGCGCACCTCGCGCGTCTCCACGCCCAGACGTCGCAGCATTTTTTCGTGTTCGATGAATGCCCCTTGCAGGGCCAGCACTCCGATTTTCATTCCAGCCTCAACCGCATCTCGTTCGTCGGCGCAAAGCCCAGCGACTCGTACAGCGGGCGGCCCGCGTCGCTGGCGTGCAGCATCACCGACCCGAACTTTTCGGCGCGGCAACAGTCCAGCATGGCGTTCATGATGCGCCGCGCCAACCCGCGCGAGCGATACTCTGGCTCGGTGTACATATTGAGGATATAGGCGCGGCGTGGTTGCGGTTGAGCGTCGCGCGGAGAGGCGGGCCACTCGTGGACGATCAACCCGCCGCCTGCCACCACACGCCCCTCATCTGTTTGCGCCAGCCAGCCGCGATACGTGCCGTCGCCCAACGCTCGCGCGACGTAGGGCGCAAAGGTCACGTCCATCGCATCCCGGCTCGCTAGAGTGCCTGTGCCCATGTCGGCGAACATGGCATGACGGTGGCGGACTATGATGGACGCATCATCCACCGTGGCTGGATGAAGCGTGATGTTATCTGACATCACCAGCCTCGTTGCGCGATCAGCTCGCCTTCGGGGATGGACGAGATTTGCCGCCCCACCATCGGCTCGCCCAGGTTCTTACTCACTTCGGCAATAATGCTGGCGTCGCGAAAGTGCGTCGTCGCCTCGACGATGGCCTTGGCGCGGCGGGCCGGGTCGCCCGACTTGAAGATGCCGCTGCCCACGAACACCCCGTCCACGCCCAACTGCATCATCAGCGCCGCGTCGGCCGGCGTGGCAAGCCCGCCCGCCGCAAAGTTCACTACCGGCAAGCGCCCCACTTGCTTGGTCTCGACGACCAGCTCGTAGGGCGCGCCGATCTCTTTGGCATACGCCATCAACTCTTCGTCCACCATCGTCTGCAAGCGCCGGATCTCGCCCAGCACTGCCCGCCCATGGCGCACCGCTTCCACCACATCGCCCGTGCCCGCTTCGCCCTTGGTGCGGATCATGGCCGCGCCTTCGCCGATGCGGCGCAGCGCCTCGCCCAGGTTGCGGCAGCCGCACACGAATGGCACTTTGAACTCGTGCTTGTTGATGTGGTGCGCTTCGTCCGCCGGCGTCAGCACTTCGGACTCGTCAATGTAATCCACGCCGATGGCCTCCAAGACCTGCGCCTCGACAAAGTGGCCGATGCGGCACTTGGCCATGACGGGGATGGTGACGGTCTCCATGATTTGCTGGATGAGCGCGGGGTCGCTCATGCGCGCTACGCCGCCGTGCGCGCGGATGTCGGCCGGCACGCGCTCCAAAGCCATCACGGCGCAGGCGCCCGCCTCTTCGGCGATCCTGGCGTGCTCGGGCGTGACCACGTCCATAATCACGCCGCCCTTGAGCATCTGCGCCAGTCCGCGCTTGATCGTAACGGTTCCCAATTCTTTGTCCATGTTTACACCTCCTTCAAGATTTGATCCAAATTCTCGACGAGTTGCGCAATGTCATTTTCTCCGATGACCAGAGCAGGGTAAAACCGCATCACATGGGCCGCCGGGCTGACGCCGACGACAAACCCTCTCTCCAAAAGTTTATGGTACAGAGACGTGACCGACCAGCGCTCGCCGCCGTTCTCAAATTCAACGACGATCATCAAGCCTCTGCCGCGCGCCTCTTTGATCATGGCGTGCCGCTTGGCAAGCTGTTTCAACTCATCCAGAAAAAGTGCGCCGACCCGGCGGCTCCGCTCCACCAATTCTTCTTCACGCATGACGGCGATCACTTGTTTGGCGATGGCGCTCCCCAATGGATCGTTCTGGTGCGATTGCACGTAACGGAATGCGTCGTTTTCTAGCCGCTCGGCAACGTCCGGGCGCATGGCAATGGCGCTCACTGGATAGCCGTTGCCCAATCCCTTTCCCAGCGCCACAATGTCGGGCTGGGGCGCATAGTGTTGGTATCCATGCCATGCGCCAGTGCGTCCCATGCCCGTCGTGATCTCATTGGCAACGTACAATCCGCGCCGCTGTTTGACTTGGCTCACCAGCATTTGAATGAGTTGCAGGGGAGGAAGTTTGACCAGGCCATACGCGTTGCCCCCGCCGAACACCATCGCGCCGATGCGCTCGAACGGAATCTCTTTCACGCGACTGCACTCTTGACATTCGTCCGAGTGCCGTGATCTATGTTGGGCACGTTCTCGCGAATGCCCCGGATCAAGGCTCCCCATTCAGAAGGGACAGAGAACCCGACGGCATCCGGGATATTCACCGTAGTCGCGCCCGCCCGGATGACGGCCTCCAACACACGATAGAGATATTCGACATCGGCCCGGCAAGCATCGGCGGCATAATACTGCACGTCGTCCACGTACCGGCAGGCATACTGGACGGCCTTGACGCCCATCTCCATTGCGGCCTCACGGGTCGTATTGAGTTTGCCGACCACATAAGAATCGGACACGCCCAAACCGATTTGAATCCGCGGGTGGGCGGCGTCTTTGAGCGCAGCCACCGCCACGTCAATATCGTTCTCTCGAGCGCGGGCCAACGCGCAGACCACGCTATCTCGAATCTCGTGGGCCAGTTGTCGCACCGCCTCGAAATCGCGGGGAGAGGAAATGGGAAATCCCGCCTGGATGATGTCTATGCCCATTCTCTCCAACAAGCGGGCAATCTCGATCTTTTCTTCGACGTTGAGACTCGCGCCCGGCGACTGTCCGCCTCCGTAGAGTGTCGCATCAAAAAACTTGATCTGCTCCATGTGTCGTCTCCTCCTGTTTCGTTCTGCTTGCGCGGTTGATTACGTGGTCAATCACGCCCCGATGGTCTTGGCCGACGCGAACAACTCGGGGGCCTGACAAATCTAACACGTGTTCAGTATATCATCGGCCACAAGATTTGCCAACCAGGACTTGTAAACGAAACGAGGGCCGCTCCACACAAGAGCAGCCCCCATTTACCGATCACCGATTACTGATCACTGATCATGCATCACTTTACTACAATCTGCACCTGCCCCGTCATTCCGGGACGCAGCGAAAGATCGCTCGCGTCCAAATCAATGTGCACGGCAAAGGTCGCCGCGTCCCCCACCGGCTGACCGGACAGCGGCGCGATGGCAACTACCTTGCCGGTAAGCTTGGCATCAGGAAACGCCTTGAGTGTGAGGCTGGCAACCTGTCCCAGTGCCACGCGACCCAAGTCGCGCTCACTCAAGTTGTTCGTCACAAACCGCAAATGGCTAATGTCCACCAGCGTCACGGCTGGCGCGCCGCCCGCTTGCGAGCCGGGCGCAATATCCACCCTGTCTACCATTGCCTCCCACGGCGCTTTTAACTCGGCGTTCGCCAGATCCATCTGCGCCCGCGTCAGCGCCGTCTCGTTGAGCATCACCTGCAACTCGGCCTGCTTCACCGGGTTGCTATTCTTGAGCGAGTCGTAGGCTGCCTGCGCCGCAAGATACTGTTGCTGCGCCGCCGCCAGGCTGCGTTGAGCCGCCGTCACGTTGTTTCTTGCGTCCTGCGTGATTTCCAGCATCCGATTGTGCGCGTTGGCCGACCGCGCGCCGGCTTCCTCGTACTGGATGCGCCGCGAGTCGCTGTCGGGCCGATCCTTCAGCGCCAGCCATTTGTCGCCCAGGTCATTCGCCCAATAGTCGGCCCAGAACTTGGCCATCTGCACATCGCCCGTCACATCGGCGCGCAGAAGTGTGGAGGCATAATTGCCCTGCGCGCTGACCACGCCTAGCCGCGCCGCTTCCACATTCTTCTCGGCCGCTTTCAAGTCCGCGCCGGACTCGTCACTCCGCTTGGCCCTGTCCAGATCAAAGCGCGACTGTTCCAGCCGCGCCTTGGCGTCGCGCACAGTGTTCTCCAGCGTCAACGTGTCCAGCCGCGCAAGGACTTGATCGGCCTTGACCGTGTCACCGGGGCGCACCAGCACCTCGACGACGCGCCCGGTCACCTGGAAACCCAGCCCCAGCGTGGGCCGCATCGAAACGAGCGCCCCATCGGCATTGACGACGGTTTCCAGCACCGGGGTCGCTTCCGGCGTGGGCACCACAAAGGGTGTGGGCGTGGCAGCCGCTTGCGGCTGGCCGCCTATTGCCAGCTTGCCGCCCTGACAACTGACGACCGAAATGATGATGAGGATGCACATCCCCGTGAGAATGATTCTGCGAAGCATAACGACTCCTTTGATAGTTACTCAGTCACTCGGTCAATCAGTCAACCGATTGGCCGAGTGACTGATTGACTGATTGACTGATCACCGATCCCCGATCCCTACAGCGATTCTCGAATAATCTGAACGGCCTTCTGGCGCAAGATGACACGCGAGGCCAACGCCGCCGAGATGATACTGGCGATGATCACGAGCAACACCGTCAACGGCGCAACGAGCGTGTCCACCGCAAACATCACGGGCTGCTCCGACGTCAGCGCATTAGAATACTCGTTAAAGTACCCCAGGAGCGCCCCGGCGGTGATGCCGGTCAATACCGCGCTCACGCTCATCACGATCGCTTCCAGGATAAACGTCAGCAACAGGTGGCCGTTCGAACTCCCTACCGCCTTCATCATGCCGATCTCTAGTCGCCGGCTGTTCACCGCGATGTAGATCACGGCAAACACGCCAAAGATCGCCGTGACGAATGAAATGACCGTCAGCACGACCATAAAGACCTGGCCCTGCTGGAACTGTTTCTGGTACTCGACAATGTCTTCCTGCGTGACCGAGACGACCATCTTGTGCTTGAGCGTGAACGCCGTCCGCAGAGCTTTAGCGACCTCATCCGCTTTTGCGCCAGAGGTCAGCGTCGCCATGAAGCGGAGCAAGACCGGCTCGTTCTGCTCCGGCTTGCCCAGCACCGGATCGTGCGAGATATCGCGGAACGTGTCCAACGACACGAGCGCCACGCTGCTGCCCTGCCGCGCCGTTTGCTGGTTGCGTCCCATGCTGTAGGCGAACCCCGCCACCTTGCGCGCAATCCCGACAATACGCAGATCAATTTTGTTGTCAACGCCTTTGCCGGTGACACGGATCACGCCGCCCAGCGGGATCTGTAAATGATCGGCCAGGCCCTCGGAGACGATGACGGTGTTCTTTTCCGCGATGATGCGATCCAGCGCCTCCGGCCCCGTGCCGACAAACTCGACCTTATCCGGGAACAGCATCCCGTTCGGGCTGCCCGTCAACCCGATGAATCCCACTTGCGCGTTGCGCATGTCCACCAAGTCCGCCACTTTGGCGCGATAGTTATACGTCAGCCCCACCACACGATCCACGCCCTGTATGGTTTTGAACTCTTTGACCATGTCCGGCTTGAGCCGCAGGGAATCGGGCGTGATGCGCGGGCCGAACTCGAACGTAAAGCCGCCCATCTCCGAAGCCGTGCTCACGTTCGCGTCAATCGGCGCGCCGTTGCTCATCTCTACTATTGCCGCCAAGTTCGCGCCGCCAATCGCCATCTCCGTCGCCAAAAAGACCGGCAGGGTGGCTGAAAGGACGATCATGAGTGAAATCCAGGTATTGCGTTCCTTGCCGCGCTTGACATAGCGGCTCACAAAGAACGCGCGCTTGGGCGCGATGACGCCCAACAGCGCCAGCAAGAGACGCTCGAACGGAACGGTCAACACGGAGAACATCATCGCCATGCCGATCACCATGGCCAACAACGAGCCAAAGATCAGCGCCGAGATCAGCGTAATGTCGCCAAAAGTAAAGGCATAGTTGAATCCGACGAACATGACGATGTACGCGACCATCAGCGACACGCCGATGACAAAGATGCGGCCCGAAGGGCGGCGCTCGCGGAACTTGGCAATGTCGTCCAGCCCGATATTATCGGCCGCGCCGGGATTGATCGCGTGCATCACTTTGGTGGCCGCAGCCTGTTGGGCCGGCATCATCGCGCTGATCCCCAGCACCGTCAGCGCCATCAATACGGGCGGCAAGATCGTCCCGAACGAAACAGTGGGCGTGAACGCAACGCCGCCCAACTCGGTCAGGCTTTTAAAGATTTGAGGCGCGATGACATAGTTGTTGAGCAAAATGCCCGCAGCGACGCCGATCCCCGCGCCTAACGCGCCCAGGATCGCCACCTCGACAACTACCATCCCGAACAAGCGGCGGCCCGTCGCGCCCAGGATGCGCAAAACAGCCATATCGCGGCGGTTCTCGATCACATTGTTCTGGATCAGCGTGCGCACCAGCAGCCCCACGATGCCCAGCGCCATCAATCCATAAACATTGATGAGCGCCTGCTGCGCCGCAAAGCCGCGCTGGCTGGCATCGAGCGCTTTGGCTTTGCTCAGGTCGTAGCTATAGTCGTCGCCCAACGCCGTATACACTTTTTGAGCCGCAAGACGCGCCTGAAAGACCGCATCCTCCGGGTTGGTCGTCGCATAGAGCCTGGGGTTCCATTTGATGAGCAACTGCTGAGAGCGGCCCGGCAAACCCAACCACTGCTGCACAAAGTCCAGGTCGGCAATGATAGCGTTTTGCGTGTCGAGCGAGAGCAAGCCCTGTTGCGTCACCAGTCCCACGACGGTGACGACGGTATGAGCGCGCGCTGAACTGGCGCCCGCATCACCCGCGTAACCTTCGCGGCGCGGCGTGGGCAACGTATAGTACATATCAAATGACTCGCCCACCTTCAGATCAAACGAGCCTGACGTGCCCTGCAAAATAACCACACGCCCCGGTCCCAGGTCCTTGGTGCCGGAAATGACCGTCATCATCCCCAGCTTGTCCCGCTTGGAATCGAGCGCGAGAAAGGTGGCGCTGCCCGTGCGCGAACCGTGAACAATGTCCACCGCGCCCTGGAAGCGGGGAGCCAGCGCCTCGAGACTGGGCGCAACCCGCCGCACGACCTCCGAGACTTGGGCCACCTGGACAAACTGGTCGCTGGCGATCTCGCTCTTGCTGAGCGCCAAGTCATAGCCGCCCGTGCGCTGCGCCGTCAACTCGACAGAGAACTGTCGTTGAGTATCCACCACAGCACTGAGCGTCACCACCATCCCCACGGCAAAGATCAACGAAAGCAGGATGAGGAGCGTGCGCACCTTGCGACGGCGGAAACTGCGAAGAATGTATTTGAGGGTCATGCTACCTCTTTGGTTCCCCCAGTTCCTCTAGTTCCTTCTGAAGGGAACTGGGGGAACTGAAGGAACTATTTCTTTCCACGATCCACAATCAACTTGCCCTCGTCGCTGATGACCAGGTCGCCCGGCTTGATGGCGAACGCAGGGCTGTCATGCCCATTTCCGTTTTCTGCAAAAATCTTGCCGTCGCGAAGTTGGATGCAGCGATGCGCGTACTTGGACATGCGCGGGTCGTGCGTCACATACACCACGGTAGTGCCGTGCTCTTGATTCAGCTTTTCCACCAGGCCCATGATCTCAAAGCCGGTGACGCTGTCCAGGTCGCCCGTCATCTCGTCGCCCACCAGGATGGCCGGGTCGTTGGCCATCGCGCGCGCAATCGCCACACGCTGTTGCTGGCCGCCCGAAAGCTCGCTGGGATAGTGATGGGCGCGGTCAGCCAGGCCCACCAATTGCATCAATTCCTTGGCGCGCTTCTTGCGCACGCCGTTCTTCATCCCGGCCAGCACCATCGGCGCTTCGACGTTCTCTTCGGCGGTGAAATTGCCCAGCAGATTGTACGCCTGGAAGACAAAGCCCATCTTGCGCAGGCGCATCCGGGCCAGCGCTTCCTCGCCCAGCGCAACGACGTTTTCGCCGTCCACGATCACGTGACCGCGGCTGGGGCTATCCAATCCGCCCAGGATATTGAGCAGCGTCGTCTTGCCGGAGCCGGATGGCCCCATCAGGCAGACGATCTCGCCGCGATCCACGCACAGCGACACGCCGCGCAGCGCCTCGACGGCTTCCTTGCCCATGATGTACGATTTATGGACGTTGTCCACGCAGATAATTTGGTCTTTTGAAGATTCTGACATGCCTGCTTTGCTCCCTCAGTTTGCCATTGCCGCTTATAGTATGACGAGTGGGAACCGCCCAAAGTGAGCATCACCCCAACAGTTCATAATTAGCCGTCATGCTCTGCGAACGGCCAAGCCGCTACTACAAGCTGAAAATCCTGCAAGATTTTACCCCATCTCTCCGACCCATGCTTGACCGGATGCGGACAACTTCATCCCTACACTACACTACGCACCCGGCGCTCGAAAGTTGCGCCGGGCAGCGAAAACGGCGCAAGGATACCACTATCTGATGAGATTGCAAGGACTGGCCCCGCCCAGCCAGAATCAAACAGGATATACGAGGGGTCTTGCATCACAGTTTCCATCTTCATCGTATCCAACTCTTTATTCTGCAATCGTAAAACCTTGGGGGATGGTTCGCCCTTGAGCGAACTTTGCGAAAGCGTACACGCCGACGATGAACGACACGACATCCATCCCATACCGGATGGCGATGGGGAGCAGAAGGATGCGGCCCGCTGCCGGAGCGAACCATCCACCGATGAACCAGACGCTGCCCAGAACAAGGCTGCCGAACCACAGCGCACGCTTCAGCGGCGAGTATCCCTGAAAGGCTTGTTCCAGTAGCCAATATGTCACCCCGAACCACAGCCCCATACCCAGTGTCCACAGAAAATTGGTGAGCGGGTGCGTGAAATGACCGGACTCGAATCTCAGAATGACGTAGGCGAAATATCGCCAGGCCAAGAAAGCGGCGGCCACACTCAACACAGCCAACGCCCCCTGTCGCGGCTTTCGAAACCGGGCACTCGCACTATCTGTCCCAATGAGAATGCCCAGGAGAATTCCCAAAAAGACGGTCGCCAGCCCATCTACCAGGCCCGTGCGGAAAGAATACTGCACAGGCAGCGGAAAGACCAAGCTGACCTCGAACATGGCAAGCAACCATAGCACGCCAAAGGCAAAGCCGTAACGCAGGCCCTTTTGCAATCGGCTGCCGGGCAGGTTCTCCTGGATGAGTGCAAAGATCACCGCCGAGATCGTGAACCAGACGAAAACCAGAGCCGCCAGCGCCGGGAGCAGCAGCCCTTTTTCGGCAATGATGGACGGCGGAACTACCACGGGCTGCGGTGGCTCGAGGGCATGTCCAAAGAGGTCGGTGGCAACGCCAATGACAATGACAGCGATCAGTTTCCGGTTCTTTCGGATTGTGTTCATCAGCTAACTCCGGCAGATCATTTTCCAGGGAGATGGTGGGTGGTCATCTTGAGAACATGGGCGCTAGATAGTTTTCTCTACGATCCGTACACCCAAGATGACAAAAAGCACATCAACAGCGGCACGAAACACATAATTCATGATGGGGGGATCAAACTGGATAAACGAGATGTCAAACAAGAGCGGCATGAAAAAGTTGTTCAGCGTATTGGCCTCTCGAAAGGCGTGTCTCGCAGTCACTCTAACGGGAACCGGTCGGCGCCGATCAGTTCCTTTTCAAGACAGTCTGCCCTAACTGGAAGAGCTTTCGGGCAACCAGGATATACCAGATCTCAAACAGGACAGGAAAGATTGAGAAAGATGTCGGCGATCAGGCGCGCCTTGGCCATGAAGCGTTCCGCGCCCGGCTCGCACGGCGGCGTCAAGATTTGCAGGTCATAGTTCTCGATGAGCATTGTACATTCCTTTCACGCAATCCAAATAAAGTACAGCCCCACGCCCACGATGATCACGCCGCTGGCTTTTTCGATGAGGCCCGACCATTGGCCCAGCGACCGCAATCGCTTGAGTGCGCCCGTGAACGCCCCCGCCAGCACGATGGGCACGCCTCGACCGAGCGCATAGACGAACAAGAGCGTCGCGCCATACAGCAGCGCCGATTGCTGCGCCATGACATACGTGAGGATGGCAGCCAACACAGGCGTGGCACACTGTGAAGCGACCAATCCCGACACTAACCCCAGCGCGAGTGCGCCCGGCAACCCTTTGAGGCCGACGCGCTCCCGCAGACGGCCAAACCACTGCGGCATCGGCAGGCTCAACACCCCCAACATTTGCAGTCCGATGACAAAACACACTCCGGCGACCCCATAATACCACACGCGCGATGTGCCGCCGATCAACCCGCCCACCAGCGTCGCCGCCACGCCCAGCAGCATGAATGTGATCGCCAGCCCGACGGCAAACGCCAGCGAGAGCGCGAACGAGCGGGCGCGAGAGAGGTTCGTCGAGCCGCCAACGTAACCGACGATCAGCGGTATCATGGCCACGTTGCACGGGCCGATGCTGGTCACGATGCCGCCGAGAAAGACGAGCAGGTACACGACCAGCGAACCGGTTTGCAAGATCGTTGGATCGAATGGCATCGTCAACTCCCGCCCAAAGACTGCAACGCCTGGCGCAGTTGCGCCGGCTGCATCACGCCCGTCGTCACCTGCCCCTTGCCCTCGCGGTTGAAAAAGACAAGCGTCGGAATCACGCGGATGCTTGCCCGCTGCAGCAATCGCGCATTGCGGTCATCGTAGACATTCACATCCACCAGCGCGACGGACGAAGCAAATTCGGGATAGACCTGCTGGACGATCCGGGTCATGTCAATGCACTGTTGGCAGGTATTGGAGTGAAAAAACGCCAACGTAGGACGCTTGTCGGCCAGCAATTGATCAAGCTGCTGCTCCGGCAAGCCCGGCGGGAGACTGGCCGCCTGCGTTGGCGAGGGTGCCGCGACGGTGGGCAGCGCCGCCGACTGGGTTTGCTTGGCAACCAGGACGCCGCCGATCAGGATGACTAATCCCACGACGACGGCGATCTGCGGCCACGGAGTCTTGCTCTCACGCTTGCCAGCGCGATGTTTTTTGGACATGGAGTTTAGCACCTCGCTTCAGTCTGGTTGTTGACACTGCTCTTGCAGAATTTCATCCAGCCAGTCAGGTCGCCTCGTTGCCGCTCGCACAAAATGCTCCGTTCCAAAGAACAATCGTTGTCATCCACGGGGGCCTTTTGTGCTATAATCGTCCTCCGAGGGGGGCGTCATGATAGATGACTACTTGGATAAGCTGAATCAACTCCTGGCACGGATGACGGCCGAGCAGGTGCGTCAGGTTTTGCGTTTCGCCCAGTTCGTCTACGAGGATCAGGAGCCGGAAGGAATGCGCGCCAATGAGGACCCCGCCGCGCGTTACCAAGAGTTTGTCAAGTGGTGCCAATCGTCCGGGATTGACCTGGGCACGGTGAGCCAGTGGGGCGTGGACGCCAACGGCAAGACGATTCTGACGGCGACAGGAGACGTGGCATGATAATCGAGACGTTGCCCGTTGGCGCGCTGCAGACCAACTGTTATCTCGTCGGCTGCGAAGAAACGCGGCTTGGCGCGGTGATTGACCCCGGCGGCGATGCGGCGGATATTCTGGCCGCTATCGAGCGAAACGGCTTGACGCTCAAGATCGTCTTGCTGACGCACGCCCACTTTGACCACGTCGGCGCGGTGGCAGAGATTGTGGAAGCGACACGCGCGGCAGTTGCGATGCACCCCGCGGACTTGGCTCTTTTGCGCGCCAGAGGTGGCGCGGCGTTGTTCGGCGTTTTCATGCGGCCCAGCCCCGACCCCGACATCGAACTGGCTGACGGTCAGGTGATCGAGGTTGGCGCGCTGCGGCTGCATGTTCTGCACACACCCGGCCACACGCCGGGCCATGTCACGTTCCACGCAGCAAAGGCTCGCGCCGCGTTCGATGGCGATGTGCTGTTTCAGCAAGGCATCGGTCGAACCGATTTCCCCGGCGGAAGCATGCAGCAGTTGATGGACAGCATCCGCAACAAGTTGTTCACCCTGCCGGACGACACGGCGATCTATCCCGGTCACGGTCCGGCGACGACGGTGGGCGACGAAAAGCGGTACAACCCATTCTTTTAGCAGGGCGGCATCGCGTTCTTTAGGGCGGCACGCTTCGGCGTTGCGTCCTTGCAGCAAGGCGCAACGCGCAATGCCGCTGTTTCTATTTGACTCGCCCGTACTTTTTGCCGACGATGCCTTGACCTTCGGAACTGAGCACCCACGCCACGAACGCGCGCAGCTCATCTTGCGGTTCTTCCGGCGTGACAAAAAGCAACGGGCGGCTCAACGGATAACTCTGGTCGGCTTCGGTCGCGGGCGACGGCGCGATGCCTTCCACGCTGATCGTTTTGACGGCGTTGGTGAGGTAGACGCTTGACACGTAGCCGATGGAGGTGGTGATCGAGCCGGCAGTGTCCAGCACGCCTTGCTCCGAGGCCACCACGATGGCGTTGATGGTGACGTCGCGCCCGCCCATCACCGCGTCTTCGAACTTGTTGCGCGTGCCCGATCCGCTTTCGCGCGAGATCATGGCAATCTCTCCGGGCGGCCCGCCCACATCGGCCCACTCGGCGAGGCGACCCCGGAAAATGTCTCTCAGTTGGAGCAGCGAGAGATTCTTGACCGGGTTACGGGGATGAACGACGATGGCGACCCCGTCCATCGCCACGGGCGTCGCCCACAGGAAATCTGTGTCGGTGAGCCAGGCTGTGGCCGCCAGGTCCACTTGGCCCACCCACAGGGCTTCTATCGCCTGCGCCGAGTTGACCTGCCGCAGCTCGAACGTGATGTGCGGGCGCGTGCTGCGGTAGGCGCTCGTCACGTCGTCCATCAGCGGCTGCATGGCTGAGCACACGGCGAACTCGAACGCGATCGGCGTGCGCGTGACGACGGGCGTCGGCCCACAGGCGCACTGCGCCGCCAGCAACACCAGCGCCAGTATGACCCCAACGATTCTACGTTCAACCTTTGTCATTCGTCACTCGTCATTCTACATTCGCGCGAGCGCCACGACGATGACGAGCGCCGCCAATGCCCAACGATAGTATACAAAGATGTCGGTGGAATTTTTTTGCAGGAAGCGCAAGAGGAACTTGATGCACAGGTAACCACTGACAGCAGCGGCCAAAAAGCCGGCCAGTAACAGAATCAAGTCAGCCGACGCGATGGCGCCAGTCTGAATGTCGGCGTAGATGTCCCACAGGCTTTTCAACCCCGCGCCAGCGATGATGGGCGCGGAGAGCAGGAATGAAAACCGCGCGGCCGTTTCGCGCTCCAATCCCAATGCCAGCCCGGCGGTGATGGTGCTGCCGGAGCGCGAGACGCCGGGAAAGATTGCGAACGCCTGGGCCAGCCCAATGGCGATGGCGTCCTTGAGTGATAGCGTGTCCATCTTTCTCTCGTGACGCGCGAACCGCTCGGCCAGAAACAGCAATGCGCCCATCAGCGCGATGATGACGCCCATCGCAACCATGGCGACCGGCTGGATGGGCGCGTTCGGCGCGTGGAACCATTCTGTGATCTTGCTTTCTCCCAACACTCCTACGATGCCGCCGGGAATGCAGCCGATGATGAGCAGCCACGCGAGCCGCCGGTCAAGGTCGCCGCCGATTTTGCGCTCGACGAGGCTGGCAATCCCGGCGCGAATCAACTTGACCCAGTCGGTGGCAAAGAACACCAGCAAAGCCAGGAGCGTCCCCAGGTGCAGCGCCACGTCAAAGGTCAAGCTTTCCAGCGCCGGGTCAGTCCACTGGAACAGCCACGGAATGATGACGAGGTGCGCCGAGCTTGAAATCGGGATGAACTCGGTCAGGCCTTGCGCGAGGCCGAGAATGATCGCCTGTAAAATGGTCACGGCTGTCTCCTTGCGTCAGAGTGGGGCAACAGTATGCCCCGTTCTTTCGGGCATTGTACCATGATTCGTGAAACGTGATGCGTGATACGTGATGCGTGATGCGTAGTGCGTATTCCGTTGCGTGTTGCGCGGTGCGGCGGGCGATAGATGATACGCAATCAGCGATATGTTGCCGCCAGTTGCTCGAACGTGCCATCGAGAATGGACGCGCGGATGCGGCGCATCAGATCGAGCAAAAAGTGCAGGTTGTGAATCGAAAGCAAGTGCAGCCCCAGGATTTCGCCCACCGCAAGCAGGTGGCGCAGATAAGCGCGGGTGAAGGTCTGGCAGGTGTAACAGCCACAGCTTTCCTCGATGGGCTTTTCGTCCTCGGCGTACTGCGCGTTTCGCAAGTTTAGCCGCCCATTTTGAGATTTGAGATTTGAGATTTGAGATTTGACTAGAGCTGCGCCGTGGCGCGCCAGCCGCGTCGGCAACACACAGTCGAACATATCCACGCCGCGCGCGATCCCTTCGATAAAATCTCGCGCCGTGCCCACGCCCATCAGGTAACGCGGCTTGTCCTTCGGCAGGCAAACGTCCATCGAGTCAAGTGTGGCGTAGGTCTGCTCTTTGCTTTCGCCCACCGAAAGCCCGCCGATGGCGTGGCCGGAAAAGTCGAGCGACGTGATAAAGCGAGCGGACTGTTCGCGCAGGTCGGGGAACACGCCGCCCTGGACGATGCCGAACAGCGCCTGGTCGGCGCGGCGATGCGCGGCGCGGCATCGCTCGGCCCAGGCATGTGTGCGCGCCAAAGCCTGTTCGTTGTAGGCGCGGTCGAGCGGCGGCGCGCACTCGTCCAGGCACATCGCAATATCCGGGCCGAGCTGCTCTTGAATCGCCACCACCTTTTCCGGCGTGAAGCGGTGCGTAGAGCCGTCGAGGTGCGAGCGGAACGTGACGCCGTCGTCGTCCACCCGGCGCAGCGTCTTGAGACTGAACACCTGATAGCCGCCCGAGTCGGTGAGGAGGGGGTCGGGCCAGCCCATGAACCGGTGCAGCCCGCCCAGCCGAGCGATCAGGTCGCCTCCGGGGCGCAGGTACAGGTGATAGGCGTTGGCCAGCACCAACGTTGCGCCCAATTCGCTCAGGCCGCGCGGCGTCATCGTCTTGACGGTGGCCTGCGTCCCGACGGGCGCATACACCGGCGTGGCCAAGTCGCCGTGCGGCGTGCGCAAGACGCCGGCCCGCGCGCGCCCGCAAGTGGCCTGAACGGTGAATTCAAACATAGTAAGAGTCCACGAGAGATTTCGCCCGATTATAGTCGCCGTCGGTCAGTCGTACAAGTCGCCAACTTGTCTCAGGCGCGGTATAATCTTGGAGATTGGGGATTGGAGTTGTCTTATGCTCGAAGGCATTGTGACCTGGGCCGAAATTGACCTGGATGCGATAGCGTTCAACGTCCGCGCGTTCAAGCGACACGTGGGTGAGCGCGTGGAAATCTATGCCGTCGTGAAGGCGAACGCCTACGGACACGGCGCGGTTCCGGTGGCGCATGCTGCGCTCGATGCGGGCGCGACGCGGCTGGCCGTTCACCGCGCGATTGAAGGCGTGGAGCTGCGCCGCGCCGGGTTAGCCGCGCCGATCCTGGTGATGGGCTACACGCCGCCCTCCGGCGCAGAGATGATCGTCCGGCACGACCTCACGCCCAGCTTGATTACGCGCGAGTTTGCGCAAGCCATCTCTGCCGAGGCGGCGCGTATGGGCAAGGTGATCCCGCTGCACGTGAAGGTGGACACTGGCATGAGCCGCTATGGACTGATGCCCGGCGAGGTGGTGGATTTTGTGCGCGGGCTGACGACGCTCCCCGGTGTCACGTTGGAAGGATTGTTCACACACTTTGCCACCGCTGATTCAGCCGACCAGTCGCACACCCGCCGCCAGCTTGACACGTTCCGCCAAGTGGCTGACGCCGTCGAAAGCGCCGGGATTCATATCCCATTGCTCCACGCGGCACACTCGGCGGCCGCGCTGTGGTTGCCCGAAGCGCACCTGGATGCCGTGCGCATTGGCATCGCGATGTACGGCCTGGATCCCTCGGACGAATGGCCGCCCGCGTTTGAGATTCGCCCGGCGCTCACACTCAAGAGCCGCGTGAGCCGCGTGTGCGTCTTGCCGCCCGACTCCGGCATCAGTTACGGGCGCACGTTTGTCACGCAATGCGAAACGCCCGTGGCGCTCGTGCAGGTGGGTTACGGCGATGGCTACCATCGCATCCTTTCGAACAAGAGCAGCGTGTTGATTCACGGCCAGCGCGCGCCGATGCGTGGGCGCGTGTGCATGGATCAGTTCGTCGTGGACATCACGGGCATCGAGGGCGTGCGGCAAGATGACGAGGTGGTGCTCGTGGGCCGGCAAGGCGAGGCGGAGATTCGCGCGGAAGAAGTGTCCAAGCTCGCGGGGACGATCAACTATGAGGTGACGACTTCGCTCCTGCCGCGCGTCGTGCGGGTGTACCGGCAGGGTGGGGCGGTGGTGGGCGTCAAGGGGTTGGGGGAAGGGTGAAGAATTTGCGCCACGCTTGACCAGCCTCATAACGTGGATTACAATACACCTGACAATCGCTATGATGGCAAAGGGGGTACCATGAAAACGATTCGGATGACTATTGACGAACCTTTACTGATCCAAGTTGATCAAGCGATTCGAGCCTTGAATACGACCCGTTCAGCTTTCATTCGTGAAGCCATACTACTTGCCCTGCGACAGCAAAAGATTCGCAAACTGGAGCAGCAACAGGCCGAGGGATACGCGCGCCATCCGGTCGAGCCAGGCGAATTTGACATCTGGGAATCAGAACAGGTGTGGGGTGCGGCGTGAAGCAGGGCCAAGTGTGCTGGTACACCTTCCAAGCGCCGGACAAGTGCCGCCCCGTGCTGATTCTGACTCGCAACTCGGCTATCAGATTCCTGAACGCGCTCACTGTCGCGCCCATTACGACAACCATCCGCGACATTCCCACCGAAGTTGCTCTGATCCGCGCTGACGGGATGCTGGCCGATTGTGCCGTAAACTTGGACAACATTCAAACTGTCCCCAAGACCAAGCTCGGTTCTCTCATCACCACACTCTCGCCGGAGAAAATGCGAGAGGTTATGCGGGCCATCAGTTTTGCCATGGGCTTTGATGCGTTGACTTGGCCGACAGGAGATTAGGCGCATTGCCGCAAGTGTGCCCAAGATTGGAACTCTGGAATAGGGGAGACGATGCTATGAGTGAGATGGTTGTGAGTGAGCCGCTGGCCTCGCAAATTCGCCAGGAGGCTGAAGCTGAAGGCATTGGCGTCGAGAGCTTGCTCGATGCTGCGCTGCGCCATTATCGCTTTGAGGCCCAACGAAAGAAGATCAATGGCGAAGCCGAGTGGTGGTGCGCTGTCGCGCCAGAGATTCGCGCCAACTATACTGGAGAATTCGTGGCGATCCACAACAGGCAAGTCATTGACCACGATCGGGATGAGGACGCGCTGAGGAAACGGATCAGAGCCAGGTACGGCAGGATTGCTGTCTTGTTCGCCCCGGCGGAAGGTCAGCGCGAACTGCGCATCGTCAGCACTCGATTGGCGTTGCCATGAGCATCCCTTACGACGCCACTTACACGCCGCCTGCTCCGATCCTGCACATCCGGCTGACCGCTCCAGGCGAGCAGCCTCAAGCCGGGCCGCTCGTTGCGATTGTGGATACCGGCTCAGATGGGACACTCATCCCAACCGAATATCTCGAACAGGTTGAAGCTATTGGCATGGGCGACGCGGTTCTCTATGGCGTTGTGGGAGAGGCCCGCCGCGAGACCAAGTTATTCGAGCGGCGACCACAATGGCGCTGAAGCGCATCACTACAACGAATTCGCTCCACCCCCGATCTGTCGTCGAGGCCGCCTGCGATGCAACGCGCTCACCTCGTCACGGATCGCCTCGATGATGGGCAGGTTCGCCGCGCGGCGCGCGGGCAGCCAGGCAGCCAGCATCGTCAAGGGCGGCGCGAGCGCCAGACCGAACAGCGCAATCCACCGCGCGCTCGCAAGCCCCGTCGCCACGCCGTTGCTCACCGAAGCCCACGTCGGCATCCCAAAGCCCGCGCCCTCGACGGCAGCCGTGTGGAACACCACCAAGTACACGAGCGATGAGGCGATCCCCACCAGCGTCCCCACGACGGCGCCCATCACGCCGACGGCGGCGGCTTCCAGCAAGACCAGCCATTGCGCCTGTTCGCGCGTCAGCCCGACCGAGCGCAGCACGCCCAACTCGCGCACGCGCTCGATGACGGCGTTGAGTACAACGCCGCCATCATCGTGTTGATTTGCCCCAGCGACGCGATTACCAACGCCAGCACCGTCAGCCCGTTGAGCAGCGCCGCCAGGATGCCGAACAAACGGCCAATGGAAACCTCCATCGCCTCTGTAAAGCCGGGGCCGAAATCGAACAACTTGTATTGCGGAAATGAGCGCAGCCCTTCTTGCATCCGCGCCTTGATCGGCTCGGTTTCGACGCCGGGCCGGGGCGCGACAAAGTAGCCGATGGGGATAGACGCGCCCAGGTATGTTTCCGCGTCGGCGCGCGAGACGACGCACCCCCACCAGGGATTCGCGCCAATCGCGGCGACGTGGAACGGCACGCGCCCGCGCCGGGTCGTGAGCGTAAACTCACCGCCCAGGCTCAAGTGGTATCGCCGCGCCACCGACGGCGTGACGAGCACCGCGCGCCCGCGCCGGATGATGCGGATGGCCGTGTCCAGGTCGCCCTGCTCGTAGCGGAACGACCCGACGCGCAAAAAGGCTTCCAGGTCGTCGAGTACCAACATGCCGCTCAATGGACTGCCTTCCATCTCTTTGACCGCCTCGGAAAAGCCCAGACCGTAGACGTAGGCGCGGTTGCGCAGCGAATCCAACATCGTCAAAACGCCGCGCGGCCATTCCTTTTGCCGCTGGAGCGACATGGGGTTGCTCGCCTCGAACGACTCGTCCGTCGAATAGGCCATGATGCCCAGCTTTTCTTTCATCAGCCCAAAGACCAAACCTTCGGCGGCTTGGACGATCACGCCGACGGTGCTGCTCAACAAGATGATCATGGCGATGCCCACCGCCAGCGTGCCGGAGGTCAACATGGTGCGCGAGCGATGCTGCGCGAGCTGGTCGCCCGCCAAGCGCCCGACGATGCCGAGGCGATACGAAAGCAGCCGGCGCAGCCAGCCCGTCAATCCGGCGACGAGCAGCGGCAAGAGCAACAGGCCGCCCACGAGCGCCATCAGTGCCAGCGAGGTGCACAACGCCATCACCGGGCCAAAGTCCAGTGTGTGTACTTCAGGCGTCACCGCCATCCAACCGACGACGACGATTACCGCGATCAAGAGCGCCACGCCCAGTACCCACATCCAGGGCAGGTCTTTGTCGGGGCGGCTTTCGCGGCGCGGATGGATCGCCGCGAGCGGCGAGATGAGAGACGCGCGGCGCGCCGGCCACAACGCCGAAGCGACCGCCACGCCCATGCCGACCATCGGCGCGCCGACCAAGCCCAGCATCGAAAGCGACAACTGTTCCCATTCCAAACGCTGCCAGACGATCAGCAGGCGGACGATGCCTTGCGCCAAGCCCCAGCCCAGCGGCAGGCCGGCCAGCGTCCCAATGACGCCGAGCATCGCCGCTTCGACGAGCACGCCGCGCAGGACGCCGCCGCGGTCCATTCCGAGCGAGCGCAAAATGCCAATCTCGCGCGTGCGCTCGGTCACGTTCATCGCAAATGTGTTGACGTGTTGGTAACAATGCTGCCCGACAAGTCAACTGTGTGGCCTTGCGTGTCCAGGTAGCACGTCATCTTGGCGTGATGTTTGTCCAGCACCTTGACGTGAAAGCGCATCATTTCCAGGTAGGCCCGCTTGTCATCCCACGTCGGATTTTTCAAGCCGGTTGCCACATCCCCGCGAAAGTTTAGGGCGTTTTCAATCTCCTGGTCGGTGATTCTGTTCGCTTCGATTTCCGCTTGTAGTTCATCGCGCCGCTTGCACTCCCAAGAGCCAGTTGGCCTCGATGGGCATTTACGTCTTCAACACGCCCGTGCTCAGCGAGGTGCTCAAGGCTGACACGGCCAACCCGCAATCCAAGCACGACTTTGGCAAGGACATCATCCCCAAGATGATCCATCAACACCGTGTCTTTGCCTATCCCTTCTCCGGCTACTGGGTGGACGTGGGAACGATCCAGGCCTATTGGGAAGCGCACATGGACCTGTTGTCCGACCACCCGCTGCTCGACTTGAACGACCGCAGTTGGATCATCCACACGCGCTCGGAGGAGCGATCACCCGTCAACATCCGCACCGGCGCGACGGTGCTTCACAGCCTCATCACCGACGGCTGCACCATCGAAGGCACGGTCGAATACAGCGTGCTCAGCCCCGGCGTCCGCGTGGAGCGCGGCGCAGTGGTACGCTACTCGATCATCATGACCGATACAGTGATCCGCGCCGGCGCGATGGTGGACCGCAGCATCGTGGACAAATCGGTCGAGGTGGGCGAAGGCGCGCAGATAGGCTCTGGCGCGGACTATACGCCCAACCGACTGACCGACCTCTCGTCCGGGTTGACGCTGGTCGGCAAAAACGCCACCCTGCCGCCCAACGTCAAGATCGGGCGAAACTGCATCATCGCCGGCGACGTGCGCCCACAGGATTTCATCGCCGACACGGTGCCCAGCGGCACCGTCGTCGGCTTCGTTCCCGGAGATTCGGGCTAGACCCTCATCCATCTCCCAGGAGTCTCGATGAACAAGATTCACCTCTCACTCGCTATTCACAACCACCAGCCCGTCGGCAACTTTGACTGGGTGTTTGAAAACGCCACCCAGTTGGCCTACGAGCCAATGCTCGCGGCGCTGGAGCGCCATCCCGGCGTGCGCCTGGCGCTGCACTATTCCGGCCCGCTGCGCGATTGGCTGTTCGAGCACCGGCCCGAATGGGTCGCCCGCATCCGCGCGCTGGTGGAGCGCGGCCAGGTCGAAATGCTCACCGGCGGCTATTACGAGCCGATCCTCATCGCCCTTCCGGATGTGGACAAAATCGGCCAGGTGAAAAAATTAACCGCCGCCGTCAAGCAAGATTTCGGCTACGATGCCACCGGCGCATGGCTGGCCGAGCGCGTGTGGGAACCCCACCTGCCCAAGCCGCTGGCCCAAGCCGGCGTGCAGTACACCATCGTGGACGACACTCACTTCAAGTACGTCGGCCTGTTGGACGACGACCTGTTCGGCTACTATATCACCGAAGAGCAGGGCTATCCTCTCAAGGTTTTTGGCGCCTCCAAGCAATTGCGGTACACGGTCCCGTGGGCCAGCGTGGCAAAAGTGATCGAATGGCTGCGCGGCCAGGCCAGCCCCAGCGGCATGCGTGTGGCGGTGATGGGCGACGACGGCGAAAAGTTTGGCCTGTGGCCGGGCACGCACACTCACTGCTGGGAAAAGGGCTGGATGGAAGAATTCTTTGCCGCGCTAGAGGCCAATGCAGACTGGCTCACCCTGACGCCGCCCGGCGAGTACGCCGCGCAATATCCTGCGCTGGGCCGCATCTATTTGCCGACAGCCGCCTATGACGAGATGACCGAATGGGCCTTGCCGCCACAGCAGAGCGCCGAGATTGTGGTGCTCAAGCATCGCCTGCAGGACGAGCAGCGTGAAGACATCTTGCGCTATTTCAAGGGGGGGCTGTGGCGCAACTTTATGCGCAAATACCCCGAAGTCAACTCGATGCACAAAAAGATGCTCCTCGTCAGCGACAAGGTGCACCGGATCAAGAACCGCAAACAGCGCGCCGCCGCGCTCGACGCGCTGTGGGCCGGGCAGTGCAACTGCCCATACTGGCACGGCGTGTTCGGCGGGGTGTACTTGTTTCACATCCGCGAAGCCACCTACGAACGCCTCATCGCCGCCGAGACGATGGCCGACGTTGCCGAATACGGCGACGGCGCGTGGGTAGCCGCGCTGACGGCTGACGTGGACAAGGACAGCCGCGACGAAGTGATCCTGTCCAGCGACGCGCAGAGCCTGTTGTTCGCGCCGGGCGCGGGTGGGTCATTGGTGGAGTGGGATTGGCGCGCGACGGGCCTCAACCTGATCAATACGCTCACGCGCCGGCCGGAAGGCTATCACGCCGAATTAAAAGACGCCGCCGCGAATGGGACCCTCGTCCTCACCGGGCAGGCCAGCGGCCTCACGTCCATTCACAGCCGGATCACGCGGGCCAAAGAGCCGGGCCTGCAAGATAAACTCTTCTATGATTGGTACCGCCGCGCCAGCCTGCTCGATCACGTGTTCGCCCCCGAAACAACCCTCGACGGGTTTTATCGCTGCCAATACGCCGAGCGGGGCGACTTTGTGGATCAGCCCTACACGCCGCACTTGACGCAGACCGGCGAGCGGCTCACGTTGAAACTCACCCGCGAGGGCCACGTATGGCAGGGCTGTGAGGGTTGCCCGCTCCGCATCGAAAAAACCATCACGCTTTCTGCCGGGCAACTGGCGTTGGAGGTCGTGTACCAGTTGACCAACATTGGCGCTGCGCCCATGGGGCGTATCGTCGCCCGCTTTGGCGTGGAGACCAACTGGGGCATCGCCGGGGGCGACGGGCCGCAAGCCTATTCCGTCTGGCCGGGCGGCGAGCTGGTGCGCTTCAGCGCCTTGCATGCCGTCGAAAGCGCCGACGAAGTGGCCCTGGTCCACGAATGGTATGGACGAGCCATCCTGAACACCGACCGCGCCGCGAGTTGGTGGCAGTTCCCTATCGAGACGATCTCCAATTCGGAGGCCGGCTTTGAGCGGGTCTACCAGGGAACATCTGTCACATGCCACTGGCCGCTCGATCTTGAACCGGGCGCTGTGTGGCGCGTCGTACTACGTTTAAAGTTGCTCTAGCAGATTGGATGAGAATGGCTGACCATTATCTGTGCTTTCACGGCCACTTTTACCAGCCTCCGCGCGAGGACCCGTTCACCGGCCAAATTCCGCGCGAACCGGGCGCCGAGCCTTATCACGACTTCAACGAAAAAATCACCGCCGAATGTTACCGGCCCAACGCCATGCTGGGCAATTTCGAGCTGCTCAGCTTCAACCTCGGGCCAACGTTGGCGTCCTGGCTCGACAAGCACGCGCACGAAACCTACGACCGCATCGTACAGGCCGACCGGAACAACCTGGCCGCTACAGGCTTCGGCAATGCCATAGCCCAGAGCGCGCACCATACGATTCTGCCGCTGGCGCGCCGGCGCGATAAAATGGCCCAGGTGGCCAGGGGCATTGCCAGCTTTGAGCATCGCTTCGGGCGTAAGCCATCCGGGATGTGGATTCCAGAAACGGCGATGGACTATGAGACGCTCGAAGCGTTGGCTGCAGCCGGGTTGACTTTTACGGTGCTTTCCGACGAGCAAGTGATGGGCGATACCGGCGGACGAGCCGGCCCTTATCGGGTCAAGCTCGGCGCGGGGCGAAGCATCACGGTTTTCGTGCGCGACCGCTTCTCGTCGAACCAACTCTCGTTCGACATGGACAAGTTTCCCAATCCAAAGGCGTGGGCCGAACAAGCGCTGGCTCCGCGCGGGCCGGGATTGGTCCTCGTCTCCGCCGACGGCGAAACCTTTGGCCATCATTGCCACGCCGGCGAGCACTTTCTCCACAACGTTCTCTTGCGCGATGCGCCCGCGCTGGGCTTTCAGGTCACCTCCCTGACCCAGTACCTGGCTAACCACCCGCCGCAGACCGAAATCGAGATCCGCGAGATGACGTCCTGGAGCTGCATGCACGGCGTGGCGCGCTGGGGGACCGGCTGTGAGTGTACCCCGGGCGATGGCCGCTGGAAAGGCGCGCTGCGCCGCGCGTTCGACAACCTTTCCGGCGAGATAGACTTGGTGTACACCGCCGAAGTTCACGCCGCCGACGCCACACTTCGCCCCTGGCCACTGCGCGATGCCTATATCGCCGTCGTGCTCGGCCAGATGGACGGCCCGGCGTTCCTGGCCGCGCAAGGTCTGGGCAGCCTCCCGGCCCCACTGGCGGACCGGCTCTTGAAACTATTGCAGGCCGAGTTTTACCGCCAGCGAATGTATGCCAGTTGCGCCTTTTACTTTGAAGAGCTGACGCGCGCCGAGCCGCGTTACGCCATTGCCAACGCCGCCCGCGCCGTGACACTGGTCAAGGAGGCCACCGGCGAAGACCTGTCGCGTGGCTTTCATCGAGACCTCTCCGTAGCGATCAGTTCGCGTGTCAACGCCACCGCCGCAGACTTGTACGACGCGATCATGGCGGCGGCCCAGGCCAACAGCCTGATTCAATGAAATACCTGTGCGTTCACGGCCACTTTAGCCTGCCTCCGCGCCAAGACCCGCTCACGGGCGAACTCTCGCGTGAAGCCGATGCGGCTCCGTTCCGCAACCTCTACGAGCAGGTCACCGCCGACTGCTATCGTCCCAACGCCGTGCTGGGCAACTTTGACCTGATGAGCTTTGACATGGCGCCGACGCTGCTCGATTGGCTGGAAGCCCGCGATGCCGCGACCCACAGCCGCATCTTTTCCGCCGACCGGGGCAATGCGATAGCGACGACGTATCATCACGTCATCTTGCCGCTCCTTTCACGGCGCGATAAGGTCACGCAAATTGCGTGGGGGCTAAAAGCCTTCGAGTGCTGCTTTGGCCGCAAAGCCGACGGCCTGTGGCTGCCGGACATGGCAGTGGATGCCGAGACGCTCGATGTGCTGGCCGAATGTGGCGTGGGGTTCACGCTGCTTTCCTCCGAACAGGTTCAAGGCAGTCTCAGGTTCGGAGCGGGACCGTATCGAGTGCGCACGGCAAGCGAGCGCGAGATTGCCATCTTTGTGCGTGACCGCGCGCTGTCGAACAAAATCTCGTTCGAGCTAAACTGGCTGGGCGGCGCGGGCATATTCGCCGCGCGGCACCTCGCGCCCCGCGCGGACGATGGGCTGCTCCTCATCGCCACCGACGGCGAAACTTTTGGGCACCACCACCCCGACGAGGAAATATTTTTGCGTTACCTGCTTCACCAGGAAGCGCCCCACGCCGGGTACCAGGTGACGCCGTTGAGCGGGTTCCTGCGCGACCATCCACCACAAGGCGAATTGACCGTGCTCGGCCCCTCGTCGTGGAGTTGCAGCCACGGCGTGCAGCGGTGGCAGCGCGAATGTGAGTGCGCCTCGCCCGCCGCCTGGAAAGCGCCGTTGCGCGAGGCGCTCGTCTGCCTGGCCGATGCCGCCGATGCCATCTATGAGCGCGAGGCGTGCGAGGCGGGACTCGATCCCTGGCTCGTGCGGCACGGTTACGCCGACGTATTGCTGAACCGCGTCATCGGCCCTGTCTACCTCGTCAACCACGCAGAGCACGCCCTGACACGCCAGGACGAGGATCGCGTGTTGACGCTGCTCAGCGCTCAGATTTGCCGGCAGGCCATGTTCACGAGCTATGCGTTTTCCGGGACCGAGTTCGGCACACGGGAGATGCGCAATGTCTTGGCAAACGCTGCGCGCGTCGTCGGCCTTGTCACACAAGCCACCGGCGAAGACTTGTCCGACACGCTGCGCCGTGACCTGGCGCGGGTGACAGACTCGCGCGGCGAGCACATGGCAATGGAGATGTACACCGAGGTTATAGCGGCGCAGCGAGTGTGAAACGCGCCGGGCGCCTGGCTCCGCGATGCCCAACGGGAACAAGGCCGGATAGGTCCCCGCATAAAGGAGGTTTTTTTGTGACAGACAGAGTGGTATCTTTTGGATGCGAAAAATGCGCAGAGGCTTTCAGAGGCAAGCTCCTCTCACCGCGGTCGCGAGCCGAGGTCAGGAACGCCTGGTTAAAACAGCGTCTGGATGAGGTTCTGCCCGAGATCATGCAGCGCGAGGGCTTGGACATGTGGATCGTGATTGCCAGGGAGTACAACGAAGACCCAGCCCTCATGACCTTGCTGCCCGAGCCGGCCATGTCCGCTCGCCGGCGCACCATTCTGATTTTCTCTCTCAACCCCGATGGGAGCCTCGCCAGGCTGACCCTCGATCGCTTCGGCCACGGCGAGTATTACGAGGCGGCCTGGAGTCCCGATAAGGAAGAGCAGTACGCATGTCTCGCCAGGATCGTTCGGGAGCGCGATCCGCAAGCCATCGGGATCAATGTGGCAAATGATTTTGCGTTTGGCGATGGCCTGACCCACACCGAGTACGAGCGACTGGCAGCCGCCCTCGGCAAAGAGTATCTTTCACGAACACAAAGCGCAGAGCGTCTGTGCGTCGGCTGGCTGGAACGCCGCATCCAGCCTGAGCTGACCGTCTACCCCGGCATCGTGGAAATTGGCCACGCCATCATCGCAGAGGCATTCTCCAGCCGAATCATCCAGCCCGGCATCACCACCACCGAAGATGTTGTGTGGTGGATGCGACAAAAGATGCTCGATCTGGGTCTGCAAGCCTGGTTTCCGCCCGACGTAGACATCCAGTCGCCCGGATTGATCTACCCCAAGCCCGGAGCAAGCCGCGTGGAGAAAGTGAGAAGAAGGAGTCTCATCCTGCCAGGCGATCTGCTTCACTGTGATGTAGGCTTTTACTACCTGGGATTGGCGACAGACCAGCAGCAGAATGCGTACGTTCTCAAGCTCAGCGAGCACACAGCGCCCCGGGAACTCGAGGCTGTTCTGGCGGAAGGGAACCGGCTGCAAGACATTCATGCCGAGGCGATGGCCGCGGGCAGGACGGGCAACCAGATTCTCAAGATCGCCCTGGACCGGGCGAAGGAAGAGGGACTCTGCCCAAGCATCTACACGCACCCCATTGGCTACCACGGGCACGGAGCTGGCCCCGTTATTGGCCTGTGGGACCGGCAAGAAGGCCTCCCCGGCCCGGGAGACTATGAACTCTTTGACGACACGTGCTACGCCATCGAGCTCAACGTCGTCAAGAACCTGCCAGAGTGGGATGGACAAGAGGTCAGAATGGCCCTGGAGGAAGATGCCGTGTTCACGGGCGGTCGCCTCCAGTGGTTATCGGGCCGGCAGACCGAGTTATATCTGATAGGATAATGTGGGCCTGCACATTCCCGATGCTGGGCGCCGGGGGAAAATCGGTTATCTTGGATTTCTGATGCCATGTTGATTTGCCTGGGGTCATTCAGTGCGGCGGCACTCGTCGGCGTGCTGGCGGAACGTGGCGCGCTCGATGCCGCTCATCGCGCCGGTTGAAGGACGCCACAGGTTGCTGGCTTACTCCACGGCGATGCTGACTGCGCTGTTCGCGGCAGGTCTGGCAGGACTAGCAGTGTACCTGGTGTTTTCGACATTGGTCAGGTGACAGCCGAGTTTCTCCGAGTTCTCCTGAAACGTCCAGAACCCGGAACTCGGCAATTGTGTGTGTGGAGGGTGATCAGAACAATGAGCAACGTCCAAATCGCAGCAGCATATTTCAAGGAAGGTTTCAGTTGTTCTCAATCCGTGCTTGCGGCTTTGGCCCCCGACCTGGGCCTGGACCGCGAAACGGCCTTGAGAGTGGCAGGGGCTTTTGGCGGTGGGATGGCGCGGATGGGTCAGACCTGCGGAGCCGTCAGCGGCGCGTTGATGGTGCTCGGGCTCGAGCACAGCCAAACCCAAGCGGGAGACAAGCAAGCAAAAGAAGAGATGTATGCGCTGGCGAGAGAATTCATAAAGCGATTCGAGGCGCGGAACGGCTCTATCCTCTGCCGCGAATTGCTGGGCGATGACATCAGCACGCCCGAAGGGATGCGGGCCATCAGGGAAAAGGGCCTCTTTACTTCGCAGTGTCCCAAGCTGGTCAGAGACGCAGTGGAGATCGTCGAACAGCTTTTGTGAAACCCTCCCCAGCCCGCACCCGTCGCGCGAAAAGCACGCGACGGGTGCGGCTGGGGATTACGCAATCACCAGAAGTTCTTTTCCCACCTTCGCAAAGACTTGCAGCCCCTTGTCCAAATCCTCGCGGCTGTGCGATGCGCTCACCATCACGCGGATGCGCGCCTTGCCTTTGGGCACGGTGGGGAAGCCAATCGCCATGGCGAACACACCGTACTCGAATAGCTTGCGCGAGAACTGTTGCGCCAGCGGCGCTTCGCCCAGCATCACCGGCGTGATGGGCGTGGTGCTCACGCCCGTGTCAAAGCCGATCTGCTTCATCTCGGCCTTGAAATATCTCGTGTTCTCCCACAGCCGATCTACCAGTTCCGTGGATTCTTCGAGCAAGTCTACCGCAGCTAAACACGCGGCGGTGTCCGCGGGCGTGACGGCGCTAGAGAACAGGAACGGCCTGGCGCGCTGGCGGATCCAGTCTATGACGATTTTCTTGCCCGCGATGACGCCGCCCATCACGCCAAACGCTTTGGACAGCGTGCCGATCTCCAGATCGAATTTGCCGTGCAGCCCATAGTGATCCACGATGCCGCGTCCGCCGCGTCCCAGCACGCCCTCGCCGTGCGCGTCGTCCACCATCGTGATGACGCCATATCGCTCGCACACCTCGTACAGCTTGTCGAGCGGGGCCACATCGCCGTCCATCGAAAACACGCCATCGGTGATCAGCATTGCGCGCCGATAGTTGCTCATGTTC
The DNA here is from genome assembly GCA_041300525.1 of Anaerolineae bacterium. GTDB lineage: Bacteria > Chloroflexota > Anaerolineae > Fen-1058 > Fen-1058 > JBGLNJ01. Next base: position 1,491,254 of record JBGLNJ010000001.1, read on the forward strand.
TCTTTGATGACGCGCTCGGCATCGGCCACGTCGCAGTGTTCGTAAACCGCGATCTTGGCGGAAGACAGCCGGCAGCCGTCAATGATGCTGGCGTGATTGAGCCGGTCGGTAAAGATCACATCTTCTTTGCCCACCATCGGCGCAATGAACGTAGGGAACGAGGCGGCCCAAGTAATCCAGCAGCGTTTCGAGCACAGTGTCCAGGTCAAGCGTCTGCGTGAGGGCCAGGTTGGCAGCGCGCAGGATTTCGGCGGTCCAGCGCGCACGCTGTTCGGCTTCGTAAAGCCGGGCGTTCTGGATCGCCACAGCCAGATGGTCAGCCACCTCGCGGGCGACGGCGACGTGCTCGGGCGTAAACGCGCCGGGAACATCCGCTCCCACATTGAGGCAGCCGATCAATTCACTCTGGGAAACCAGCGACACGTTGAGGTAAGAACGCATTCCCTCCGCCTGCAGAACTTGATACGCGGGTGACGGATAGGGCAGCGCCACACTATCCTCTATCACGTGAACCTTGTGTTGCATCAATTCGGTGAGCTCAGATGGCGCCAGGGGCACACGCACGCCTGCGCCTAAGCGGGTCTCGCCGTCAAAATAAGCCGCGAGCAAGACGACCTCCTGAGCCTCCACGTCGAAAGTCACCACGCTGGCCCTCAGGCAGGGCACGAGTTGCTGAATGTGGCTCAAGGCCGCCTGGGCAATCTCCTCCGGCGACCGCGCGGCCAGGATGGCCCGGTCAATATCGGTCAGAGTTTTCAGGCGTGCGGCATGCTGCCGCAGCGATTCATCCGCCCGCTTGCGCTCGGTGATGTCTTCTACAACAGCAAGGAAATGTGTGCTCTGGCCTTCCGCGTCCGTAATCGGCGAAATGGAGGCGGATTCCCAATACAACTCGCCATTTTTCTTCTTGTTATGAAATTCGCCCCGGTATTCGCCGCCCGAGAGAATCGTGTTCCACAGGTGTTGGTATTCTTCGGCGGGTGTTTCGCCCGATTTCAAGATACGCGGGTTCTGCCCGACGACTTGTTCAAGCGTGTAGCCTGTGACCTGGGTGAACTTGGGGTTCACGTATTCAATGTTTCCGGCGGTATCCGTGATCATAATCAAGCTGGGACTTTGCTCCACCGCGCGAGACAACTTGCGAAGCTGCCCCTCCGCGCGCTGCCGCTCGTCAATCTCCTTTCTCAAAACCAAATTGGCTTTGGAAAGCTCGAACGTCCGCTCGTGGACACGCTGCTCCAGCTCATCGTGCGCGTTTCTCAGCGCCTCTTGGGTGCGCCGGCGTTCGGTGAGCTCTTGCTGAATCGCCTCGAACAGCTCTTCATTCAGGCGTTCGATCTTTTCTTGCGCCCGCTTGCGCTCGGTGATATCCTGCGCCGCGCCGTAGATGCGCACGACGCAGCTCTGTTCCCAGTCCCATTCCGGGCGGCCATGGTCCCGTAAAATGCGTGTCTCACCGCTCTTGGTGACAACGCGAAAGTCGCTCACGTCCGACCGTCCGGCGCGCAGAATCTGCGCTCGCCGCCGCCAGGCCGGCCGATCTTCTGGATGGATGAATTCAAGCCAGGTGTCACCCGTATTCAATTCCTCCAGCGTAATGCCGACGATGCGGCTAAAAGGCTCGGTCACCCACTCGTAAACAAACCGGCCATCCGGCTCGACACGAATCGCATAAGCATAATCCGAAGTCAGCTCAGAGACAGCACGATAGCGAGTCTGGGCCTGATCGGCCGCTTCGAACAGCAGGGCATTCTCCAGGGCGATGGCAACCGTGTTCGCCAACGTGTCAATCAACATGCGATCCGAATCGCTAAAGGGAGCCACCTCTGCGCGTTCCATGTAGAGCATGCCCAACGCATGGCCACCTGCCACCAGCGGCGCCGCCAGTTGCGTGTGCGCCTGTGACTCTACCTGGAATATGCCGTGTGAGGCTCCAGCATCCGGCCTGTAAAGGGTCTGTTGAGTGTGGAAAACTTGCACGAGCAGATGGTCAGCATCCAACGGCAAAGTCTCTGGCCAGGGATGCTGGTCTGCGCTGCGATGGTTGAGCAAGCGCAAGGTCCGCTGGTCGTTATCCGCCAGCCACAGCGCCACAGCCGTCACATTGAACATCAGAGAGGCCGTCACCAATGCCGCTTCGGAGATAGCCTCCACATCGTGCAACCGCACCAACTCGGTTGTCAAGTTATAGAGCGGCAAAACAGATAAAGTGTCGAGATGCTCTGAGGGATCGAGCACGTTGGACTTCCTTTCAGTCGGTCATGCTGGTGCCTATTCTATCACAATCTTATCCAGCGGTAAAAGCCCTGTTTTGCAGCCCCTACCCTTCGTGCTATAATCCCTACTGCACGCATGACCACTGAGAGGACATCCGTGATGCAGATTGACTGGTGGGGATTGTGGCGGGCTCCATTTCTGGACCTGCCTGCTCGACAACTTGAAGGCTACTTGCTCCTTGCGCTCTACAGCCTGGCGCTGATCGTGGCGCTCGTCGGGACAAGGCGCAGTTGGAAGCAGATGCCGGCCCGCCGCTGGCTGTTGTTTGCAGTCCTGTGCATTTTGGCGCTGCTCCTCAACAACTTTCTAGCCTGGCACTATCCCATCGCGCGCCCGCCCGTCCCCAATCGTCCCCAAGAAGCCGGCAGCCTGTCTATTCCACTCCTGGGAAGCCTACCCATCCTGCTCATGGGCGGCTGGGTGGGCATCGGCCCGGCAGCGGTGGCCGGGCTGTTAGCCGGACTGATGCGCGCACTATTCACCCATGGCCAGATGACCGAGATTTTTCAGTCGGCGTTCTTTGGCTGGGTCTGCGGCTACTTGCTCCAACAAGATTATCGCGGACGGCTCTCGTCCGTGCTGCGACAACCGATTGTGGTGGGCGTGCTGGGCAGGCTGCTACTCTGGTTTCTGGCGCTGCCCGCTACATTCGTCTACGCGCCCATCGAAAATCCACTCTCGGCGTTGGACTTTTCGTGGCCGCTGTTTTTGTCGGCGCTGCTGCCCGCGCTGGTCGAGGGCATCCTCGCGGGCGTCTTGGGCCAGGCGCTTTACGCGGCGTTTCCCGCGCTGCGGCCCGTGCAAACCGCGCGCGCCGTGCCGCCTTATGTGCGCAGCCTCAACCGGCGGCTGCTGTTCACCTTCGTGCCCATCATGCTCTTGATCATCGCCGTGTTGGTGTACGCCGTGGCGGCCACCACATTGGGCGCCGCCACTCAGCAGGCCATCAAACAAATGGCGCGCGATGCCACGAGCGTCTCGCAGGACATCCCGTTCTTTTTCCAGACCGGCCAAAGCCTGGTCAGCTCGCTGGCCGACGACGAGCGATTGCGCAGCGCCGACGCCAACACCCGCCAGAGCAAATTGACCGAAGGCGTCCGCACGGGCGCGTTCTTTGACGAGATGGTTTTGACGGACGCCGCCGGCCAACCGCTCAACCTCTACCCGGCCGGCGCGCAAAAGCAACTGACCGACGAAGAAAAGCTGCTGGTGACACGCGCCATTTCCTCCACTGCGCCGGGCACGAGTGTGGTACACCGCCGCAGCGATAATACACTCATGGTGTCTTTGGTCGTGCCGGTGGATGACCGCAAAGGAAAAGTCAGCGCCTTGATTGGGCGCGCGCGGCTGAATGTCAACCCGGCGATGACACAGGCGCTATCCGGGCTGCAAAACACACTCGGCGCGGGCGAGGGCTTTGTGGTGGACGAGCGCGGACGCATCGTCCTTTCGCCGCGCGCCGAGCGATTGATGACCGAGTGGCGGCCCAATACCGGACAGCCGCCCATCGCCACAGCCGGCGGAGGCCAGGTCTATATCAATTCCGTCGAGGACGGAACGCGCCGGTTGATCTATGTCCGCCCGGTGGAGGGCTACCCGTGGACGGCCGTCGTCGAACTGCCCTACTCGTCCGTGCTGGGACTGGCCGCGCAGGTTTCCACGCCGCTGCTGCTCCTGCTCCTGGCGTTGATGGTCGTGGCCGGCGCGGCCATGTTCTGGGTCAGTGGCGCTGTGACGCGCCCGGTGCGAGTGCTTTCGCAAGCCGCTACCCGCATCGCCGAGGGCAGGCTCGAAGAGGCCGTGCATGTGGAGGGCGAAGGCGAAGTGGGCCAGCTCGGCGATGTGTTCGAGCAGATGCGCGCCAGCCTCAAGGGCCGGCTCGACGATCTGTCACTGTTGCTGCGCGTGAGCCAGCAAGTGGCCGCCAGCCTCGACCTGGAGCGCGGCATCCCGCCGATTCTGGAAGGGGCGCTGCAAAGCAGCGGCGCTCTGGCCGCTCGCCTGGTGTTGATTTCGGCTGACGGTCGGCCCAGCCAGGTGTGGCGGCGTGGCGAGTTGCCGGGCGAGATCACGCCGCTCGACCGGCGGCTGGCCGACCTCGCCAGAAGCAGCCCGTCGCCGCTGCTGGTAGAAAACGTGGCGCGAGTGCGCAGCACGCTCGATCCATCCATCATTCCCACCGGCGTGCGCGCCCTGGCGGCGCTGCCGGTGCGCCGGCCGAGTGAAACTCTCGGCGTGCTGTGGCTGGCCTATGGCGAACCGCGCCGTTTTTTGGAATCGGAAAAGAATGTGATGGCGACGCTGGCCGGACAGGCTGCCATCCTGGTGGAGAACGCGCAATTGTTCCAGGCGGCTGAAAGCGAGCGCCGCCGGTTGGCGGCGATATTGACCAGCACCAACGACGCCGTCATCGTCACCAGCCAGGACGGGCGCGTGCTGCTGATGAACTCGGCCGCCGAGATCGCGTTTGGCGTGGTCGCCACGCGCGTGGTGGGCAAGCATCTGCAAGAAACCACCCTCGAGCCGGCAGTGATTCAACTGCTGGCGACGACCAACCCCGAGGGAGGCGCGCAGACCGGCGAGGTCATCCTGCCCGACGGGCACACGCTCTACGGCAACGCCTCGGACATCCAAATGGGCGACGGCCCCTCACTGGGCCGGGTCGCTGTGTTGCGCGACATCACGCGCTTCAAAGAGTTGGACTCGATGAAGTCCGACTTTGTCGCCACCGTCAGCCACGACCTGCGCAGCCCCCTGACATACATGCGCGGCTATGCCGCCATGCTGCCGATGGTCGGCGAGCTTTCAGACAAGCAAAAAGACTATGTGGAAAAAATCCAGGGTGGCATCGAGCAGATGACCGAGATGGTGGACGATTTGCTCGACCTGGGCCGGATTGAAGCCGGCGTGGGGCTGCAGCGCGGCGAGTGCGTGCTGGCCGACCTGGTGCGCGGGATGGTCGAAGACGCGCGTGGGCGCGCATTGGCTTTCAACCTCGACCTCCGAACGGAAATCAACACGAGTCGCTCGATGCAAGCCGACCAGGGGCTCCTCAAACGCGCCATCAGCAACTTGCTGGATAATGCCATGAAATATACGCCGCCGGGTGGCAAGATCACCCTCGGCTTGAACGAGCGCGCCGACTCTCTCATCATACACGTCTCCGACACCGGCATCGGCATCGCCGCCGCCGACCAGGGACGGCTGTTCGAAAAATTTTATCGCGTCAAGCGGCGCGACACGCTCGACATCAAAGGCTCAGGGCTGGGGCTGGCCATCGTCAAGTCTATTGCGGAATGGCACGGCGGGCGAGTGTGGGTGGATAGTCAACTCGGGGTGGGTACGACGTTCTATGTGGCTTTGCCTATCGAATAGTCGTCTAGTCCGACTATGTGACTATGTGACCACAAGACTAGACGACTATTCAATCTTGACAATCTTGAAAGCGATCACTCCCATCGGAGCTTGGACGGTCACCGGGTCGCCGACGCGCTTGCCGATCAGCCCCTTGCCTAACGGGCTTTCGTAACTGATCTTGCCCTTCTTGGGATCGGCCTCAGTCGGGCCGACAACCCAGTACATCTCCGGGGCATCCTCAAAACCTTCTTCGGCCACTGTCACCGTGCTGCCAATGCGAACGGCACGGTCGAGCGTCTCTTCATTGCGCACGTCTTCGACGATCACCGGGTTGCGCAGCGTGGCCTCAATCGTCTTGATGCGGCCTTCCAGGAACGCCTGATCCTCTTTAGCCTTGGTATAGTCGGCATTCTCCGAAAGGTCGCCTTGCTTGATGGCAAAGTGCAACCGCTCGGCCAATTCTTTGCGCGCCGTCGTCGTGAGGTGTTCCAACTCTGCTTCCAGCTTCTTTTTGCCTTCCAGCGTCAAATAGTTCGGCTGTGAATTCATCTCAACACCTTGCTCCGGGCCTAGCTCCACCTTCCCGCTCTCGATCTCTGGCATTATATCACAAGAAACAAAGAGGGCCTCCCGACTGCAGAGGCCCCGAAGCGTTCCGATTGAACGGCTATTGGGTGACGTTGACGATGACCTGCGTCTTGTCCTTGTCCACTGAAAGCATGACCTGCGCCTTTTGGTCGCCCTGGGAGAATTCCATCGAGGCGGACTCGTCGGTGATCTCCGGCTCACCTTCCAACTTCCAACCCTTGGCCGGCATCTGCTTCTTGTAGAATTCGGCCACATCGGCCAACTTGCCGGCCGTCTTGTACATGATGGTATCGCCTATCGAAGTCTTTTCGGTGGCGTCCTTCATCACCGGGATATCGGCGGCCGCGCCGCCACAGTTTTCCGGCGGCTTGATGGTAATCGCCTTGTTGACGTCGCTCAGTTCCCAGGTCCACTTGCCGTCGCCCTTGGACTTTGAATTGGCGCCAAACAAACCTGCAGCGCCACTCCAGTTGACCGTCTCTTTGACCACAAAACCGCCGTCAACGGCAACCCAGATCTCGCCGGAGACTTTGGCTGCGCCGAACAGGTTCGCGCTCTTTTCGTCGTATTTGTAATGCTTGGCCTTGACGCCGTTGACCGTGTCCGTGCCGACGTACTTGGCATCGCTCACGCTGCCCAACATGTTCGGATTGAACAGGCCCTTGCTCAATTGGCTGCTCTTGTCGTCGCTGGACATTGAAATGCAACTCTTCTTGCCGTCAGCCCCCACGGTTTGTATATACATGGTGTTGCCGATTTGCCAGGTTTCCATTTGCGTATTCTTGGTCTTGTCTGTGGAATCCGCCATGTTCCAGGTCCAGTGCAACGCCGCCGGATCGGACGAGTACTCTTCCACCCAATTCCAGCCAGCGCCCTCCGTGGAACCGCTATCGGTGGACTTCCACTCAGCCAGCCATTTCATCTTGTAGCTCTTGAGTTTGTCCAGACCCGCGTCGCGGCTCTGGAGGGATAACCCGCCATCGCTGCTCGGGGCAGCGGTGGGGCTTCCCGGTTTGGCCGCAGTCGCCTTCGGCGCAGGCGTGCCGCTTTCAGCCGACTTGATTTCGGTGGCAATCGCCTGGGCGGTCGAGAGCGCCTCCGGCGCCTTGCCGGCGCCCCCTAGCGCAGAACAAGCCAGAGCCGCAATCGAAAGAACCGCCACCGCCAGCATCACCATAGATTGTCGTTTCATGTTTATCCTCCTAATAAACCTCGTCGTGCGTACCGATGTCAAGCAACACGATGACTTCGCCACCACCGGCGGGATTCTGTTCAATCGAAAACACCATCCGGCCATCGAAACCACAACTACACGCGCGTAAGCCTTCAAGCGTCCCGCTCAATTTGTGTGTGCCCAGCGACGCCGCAAAAACATCTTCCTGCATTTGTGTCAAGGCATCCTCGACGCGTTTCTGCAACCTTGCATCACGCCGAACAAACTTGCGAAAAGCCCGCTTGAACTTTGGTGTTAATACCAGCTCCCGTCTCATTCTCAACTTTCCAACGATTGCTCAAGTTCACTGATCACTGCCTGTGCGGATTGCGGCTCGAATTGTCCACTGCGAAAGGCTGCCAAAGATTCCTGAGCGTCACGGGCAATTTCACGGCGCCGAGTTTCAATACGCCAGCCACGAATCAGCTCAATGAGCATCTCTTGCTGTTCGGCCGGAAATTGCCTGATCATCTCTACGACTTGCTCAAATGTCATAGCCATTGGATCATTCCTTGTCTTCACACACTCTCTTTGATTGTGCTTGACCCCCTGCGAAGGTTTCAAAGAAACACGTAGCAAATGCAACTAGTATGCTTCGCACGCGACTCGATTGCGCGTTGTACCCAACGCCGTTGTACCCAACGCCGTTGTACCCAACGACGCAATCGTGCGCGCCAGGCGAGGGCGAGCAGTCAACTTTTTCAAATGCAGTGACCCGTTCCGGGAAAGACATGATAACACGTCTAAAACAAATGTCAACCCTCGCGCGCCGCTATCGCTTGCGCGCGCTCCCAATCTTCCGGTGAGTTGATGTTGAAGAATGACAGACCCTCGGGATCGAAGCGAGCGATCTCTTCCGGCTCCAGGTATCGCACATGGATGGCCGCGTACAATTCAAAAATGCGTCCGCCGCCGCGCCGGAGGACCGGCTCGATCACGGTGATGCACTGGCGCGAATAAACCGCGTGAAGCGGCTCGAATTCCCCCTGCCAGTGCGGCACGACCGCGTCATGTCCCGGCGCGAGAGACGCTATATGCCGCAAGAGCGCCAGGTTGAGGAACGGCATATCGCACGCCACGACGAGCGCGAACTCGTGGCGCGCCGCCGCCAGCCCGGCGTGAAGGCCGGACAATGCCCCGCCACCGGCAATCACGTCGCCGGTCAAGCGCGCAGCCAGATTGCCGTTCAGCTCCAGCGTATTGGCCACGACGACGACATCGTCACTCAGCGCGCTCAGAGTTCGCACCGCCCGCGCCACGAGAGTCTCACCGCCCAGGGTCAGATGGCTCTTGTCGCGCCCCAGGCGCCGGCTTTTGCCGCCGGCCAGGATAACACCGGAAAGTTCGCCCGTCTCAGCCCTCCGGCGAGCGCGCGGCGAATTGTCGGTAGGCCAAGGTCCAGACCGAGGAGCTATACGCTTCGACCACGCTGCGGATAGCCGCGCTCAACAGCCCCAGCAAAATGCCGATCAACACCAGGGGCACGATAAAGATCGGCGAGGCCGCCGCCATGATGGCCAGTGGAATCACAGCCGCGAACGCAATCGCCGCCAGTGGCAGGCCCACGACAGCAGCGACGGCAATGCCGACGAGGAAAAAGATCAGCCACACCACGATGACGTCACCCAGGTTGCTGGCAAAGATATTCCAGCCTCGGCGGATGCTGCCCAAGACGCCTCGATCTTCCAGCACGAGCGCACGGATGGAGAGCGTCTCTAACACACGCAATGGGATTTCGAGCAGTATGCCCAGGCAGCACGCTGGCAAGAAGCACAAAAATAGTGTTGCTAACATTCCCCCGGCAAACAGCGTCTCCGCGTCACGGAATCCGGTTCGGCTCAGGAGCGGAATGAAGCTGACGAGGAATGTGGCAACGCCCGCCATAATGATGATGAACGTCGGCAACCCCAACAGAAAGCGGATCAGAAAGGTCGGCAGCATTCGCCGCAGGCCGGTGCGCCAGCCGGTGCTGAAGCGGGTCGTCTCGGTCTCGTCTGCTTCGCGCACCATGTCCACCATCGCGCTGTGCGAAAGCGCCGCAAGCAACGCAAAGACCAGCCCGATCACCAGCCCGATCAGGATGATGACGACGGCGATGGTGATGACGAGTGTCTGGTCGGAAAAGAACCGGGTGAACAGGCGCTCCAGCTCTGGCGGCAAGCCAGTTCCGCCCGGCCGGCTAAAATCGCCGCTACTGGAGCGATAGTTAAAGTTCCCTCCTCCTCCTCCTCCGCTGCCCAACGCAGCCAGGAACCCAAACAGCCAGATGATCTTGTTGCGCCAGATGATGTGCCAGGCGCGTGAAAGTAGTGCTCCGTATTGCATTTTGATCTGTCCTTTCCGCTGGCATAGGGAAGCCAGCCTTCCTGCTCATGGGCCAAATGTGAAACTGGCAAACAGCGTCTCCACGGTGGGCCGCCAGGCATCCCAATCTTCTGCCGGCACATCCACCACCAGACCATAATTCACGCCTTTGTGAACGATGCCGATGAGATAGCCGGCATACAGGCGATCGCATTGAGCGACAAACTTGGCTCCCATCGTTTGTTGCTCTGCCAACGTCACGGGCGCGGGCGAGTCGAACGTCGTCGTGCAATCTGGGTAGAGGAACAACTTGGCCAGCCCGGCCACGGATGACCAGGCCGTGGCGTTGGCGGGCGGCTGCGTCGGATCGAGCGCGGCCCAGTTATACAGCATCACAAACTCCGGCCCGGCGCTGCCGCCCGGCCCGCGCAACACGAGCGTGTCAACCTCGATCAATCGAACGGTGCGTGTGATGGCTTGCGTGTACCCGCGCCCGCTCCAGTCCGGCGGAAAGTGGAAAGCGAACGTCTTGTCCGGACTCTCGAAGGATTTCCACGTCTCCAACGCCACCGGGATCGCCGTCGGCGTGACGGCGGGCGCAGGCAGAACCGTTGGCGTGGGCGGCGGGACGAGCGTGATGGGAACCGCGGCAGGAATTGCGGTGGCGACTGAAGGACGCGGCAGTGTGGGCACAGGAACCGACGTGGCGGTCGTAACTGGCGCCGCCTGGCACGCAGTCAACAACATTGCCAGGATCAACGCTACGGCTATATACTGCGTCCTGCGTACTGCGTGTTGCTTGTCGCGTGTTGTGTGCTTCCTGCATCTTGCATCTTGCATCTTGCTCATTCCCACTCGATGGTGCCGGGCGGCTTGCTAGTGATGTCATAGACCACGCGATTCACGCCCGGCACCTGGTTGACGATGCGGTTGCCGATGCGCGCGAGCACGTCGTGGGGGATGCGCGCCCAGTCCGCCGTCATAAAGTCATCCGTCGTCACCGCGCGCACGGCGACCACGCTCTGGTACGTGCGCCCGTCGCCCATCACGCCGACCGACTTGACGGGCAAGAGCACGGCGAACGACTGCGCAATCTCACGCTGCAAGCCGGCAGCGGCCAATTCTTGGCGCACGATGGCGTCGGCCTCGCGCAAGGTTTGCAGGCGATCCCACGTCACCTCGCCCAAGACGCGCACCGCCAGCCCCGGCCCAGGGAACGGCTGACGCCAGACGATCTCATCGGGCAGGCCCAATGCACTGCCCACCGCGCGGACTTCGTCCTTGAACAGAAAACGCAGCGGCTCGACCAGCTTGAATTGCATGTCGGCCGGCAGCCCGCCCACGTTGTGATGCGTCTTGATCTTGGCCGCGGCCTGGCGCTCCGGCCCGCGCGATTCGATCACGTCCGGGTAAAGCGTCCCCTGCACCAGAAAATTGTGGTCTGCGCCCAACGCCCTGGCCTCGCGCTCGAAAATGCGGATGAATTTTTCGCCAATGATCTTGCGCTTCTCCTCCGGGTCGGTCACGCCTTCCAGCGCCGTGAGGAAATCTTCAATCGCGTTGACGGCTACAAGCTCCATGCCCATCGCGCGCTGGAACGTCTCGACGACCTGCTCGCCCTCGCCCTTGCGCAACATGCCCGTGTCCACAAAGATGCACGTCAGTTGGTCGCCGATGGCGCGATGCGCGAGCGCCGCCGCGACGGCGCTATCCACGCCGCCGCTCAACCCGCAGACCACATCTTCCTGCCCTACCTGCGCCCGAATCGCAGCCACGGATTGCTCGACGAACGAGGCCGGAGTCCACGTCGGCGCGCAGCCGCACACGTCCACGACGAAGGCGCGCAAGATTTCTGCGCCGCGCGGCGTGTGTCGGACTTCGGGGTGGAATAGCAAGCCATAGAGCTTGCGCCGCTCGTCGCCCATCGCGGCATACGGCGAGTGATCACTTTTCGCCAGCGCGGTGAATCCAGGCGGTATCGCCTCAATGCGGTCGCCATGGCTCATCCATACGTCCAATGGAGATTGGAGATTGGGGATTGGGGCGAGTTGCGTCCACAGCGGACTCGTCTCAGTTATCTCGACCACCGCCGGGCCATATTCGCGCGATTGCGCGGGGACGACGCTGCCGCCCAGCTTGTGGACAAGCAACATCATCCCGTAGCACAGGCCCAGCACCGGCAAGCCGGAGGCGAGCACGTAACGCGGGAGGGTGGGCGCGCCGGCGTCATAGACACTGTTCGGCCCGCCGGAAAGGATAAAGCCTTTTGGCTCGAGCGCCATGACGCGCTCTTCCGGCGCATCCCACGGGAACAGCTCGCAGTAGACGTGCGCTTCACGCACGCGACGCGCGATGAGTTGGGTGTATTGCGAGCCAAAGTCGAGGATAGCGATAGAATCAGTCACGAAAACTCCTTGCAGCCGTCTCTGTCCGTAGTATAATCTCCATTAGAGGAAAAGCCATGCAACTAGAAGATTATTTTGACTTTTTAGCTCCTGACGATATTCGCATCAAAGGGCATCGCGTCGGCATTGAGTCGGTATTATACGAGTATGTCTATCACGCTCAGACCCCTGAAGAAATTGCCGGCCACTTGCCCACGCTCAGCCTGGATCAAATCTATGCCACGATTTTATACTATCTCCGGCACAAGGAAGAAATCCAGGCTTACCTGACGGCCTGGCTCGAGCACGGCGAACGGATGCGCGCCGAACAAGCTCTCCATCCTACTCCGGCCATGCTCAAGTTGCGCCACTTTAAGGCCGAGCGCATCGCGGCTGAACGCAAATCCGAATATCGCACGCCATGAGCGCGATCAAATATCTGCTTGACGAGCACGTCAACCCGCGCTTGCAAAAAGCCTTGCGGCGACAATCACCGGAAATGGTCGTGTGGTGCATCGGCGACCCTGGTGCTCCCGCACTCCACAGCCTCGACCCCGAGATTTTGAGCTGGTGCGAAGCGCACCGCTTTTCACTGGTCACTAACAACCGCGCTTCGATGCCAGTTCACTTGCGCGTTCATTTGGATTTGGGCCGACACGTGCCAGGCATCTTTATCCTCAATCCCAACATGAGTTGGGGCGAAACTGTTGACGAACTGGCGCTCATCTGGAGTGTGTTGGAAGCTGAAGAATATGCGAACCGGTTGAACTATCTGCCGATCAGCTAGACCCGCAGGGTTTCTGCCTCCCCATCTCACCTTTTAGCCAACGCTTCGCCGAATCCTTTGGCAGCAGCCTGGATGAGTGCAGTCGCGCCGCCCTTGAGCAATTCGCCAGCCAAACGCGCGGCCTTTTCCAGCTTTTGTTTTTCGCCTTTGGTGAGCAAGCCTTCCATCTCTTGCGCTTGCAACCATTCTTCAAAAGGCGTATCGCGGCGGACGATTTTCACCAGTTCATCCGCCAGCCACCACGTGAACACGCCCGCGCGGACGCACCAACCGCTTGGGATGGACGTATCCTCGGTCACATAGCCCTGCTTTTCAAGTGACCACAGTTCGGGTTCAAGGTCACGCAAGTCGCGCGTCAGGCGGCTAACGTAAACCTCACACGCTGGCAACAGGGTGGGCAAATAATCCAACGCGACTGCCGTGAACGCTTTGCGTGTGGCGGGCGACCAGAGCCGCCACGTATCGCCCAGGACAAGTTCAGCTTTGTTGTAGAGATTGCGGCCTGCCAAAAGCCGACGCTTTTCTGCGTCGTCTCCGATTTCGTCGTAAGCGTCCCACAGTTCGGATGCTGCCGTCTGGACAAAGTAGGGCTGCCCGCCCGCTGCGCCGAGGATAAAGCGGCGATCGTCGGCGTTGAAGCGGTCTTGCGCCAGGCGCAAGAGTTCGGCCACATCCTTATCCGGCAGAGGCCCCAACGTGATCTCGTCGAGAAAGTTGAAATAGGGTGAGCCGGTGCGGCTGAACTCGGACGTGTTCTTGTTCAGCGCTGCGAGCGACTGGCGGCTGGCAATGACAAGCGCGACGGCGCGGCTGCGCGAGACGACGCTGCGCAGACTGCCAAAGAACTCGGCGGAATTGAGAACAGGATGATGGAGCAAAGTATCAAATTCGTCCAGCAGCAGAACCAGCCGCCACCCTCCCACATCCATCTGAGCAAAGAGACGTTCCAGCACGAACGCGCCAAAGTCATTGGCAACGCACATCTTGTAAGCCTGGGCCAATGGCGAATCGAGCTTGGGAGTGACGGCGGAATCTTGCAACGGGCGCAAGGCGCGCTCCCAGAACTGGGCCTGGCTGAGCTTGCCGCCAAAGGTCTGGGCATCGAGGAATGAGAAAAGCATGCGTTTACCGTCCTGGCCGTAGAGTTCTTGGCGCTCTTCCGGTGCGACCAGGTACAGAAGCAGTGAGGTCTTACCCGTGCGCGGCTCGCCTACGATGGCGGTGGACTGGTTCTGGTTGAGGATGCGACCCGTGATGCGGCGGATTTCTCTGCGCCGGTCAACGAGTTGATTGGACGGAACTGGATTTCCGTAGAAAAAGGGATTCGACATCAGTCTCCTCCAATATTAGCTTAACTTCTTTTGCCATACGGTTCCACATAATAACCAGTGTGTTCTTTGTTACGGCGCACTTCCTTTCGATAGTCCCTCTGCTAACCCCTTTGCGACAGACTCGATAAAGACTTTTATTCCGTCTTTCAGCAACTCTCCTGACGCAGACAATGTTTTGTCCAAATAATGCTTGCCGCTGGGAGTTACATATCTTTGCCATTCTTGTGGTGCCAACCATTCCGTTGAGGATTTCTGTTCTTGTGCCATTAGCAACAACTCATTACTCAACCACCATAGAAATAGTTGAGGTTTCACTTGCCAACCGCCATGTATAGACTTGTTCTCAGCTACGAATCCTCGTTGCTTTAGCGAATTAAGCTCCTTACTGAAAAGCCGCATATCTTGAACCAATTCTCCGATATTTAACTTGTAAGGCTCTAATAACCCTTTATGTTGCTTGCGTGCATCAATGTGTGCTAATGCTACAAGAACCAAAGCTTTGCGATCGGCTTTCGACCAATGTGATGCAATCTCACTCAGAATGTAAGATTTCTCCCGAAGCCCCTCTTGTGTCTTTTGCCGTCGTAGGGCTAGATCGGCTTCGCGTTTTTCCCACAAACTGGAAGCAACTAACTGCAAGAGGTACGGGTGACCACCTGCCATATCAAAAATGAACCGACGATCTTCACTATTGAAGCGGCCTTTTGCGCGATCGAGCAAGTCTTCTATATATCTATTTGGCAAAGGCCCAAGATCGATGGGTTCGAGGAAACCAAAGTAGGGGCTTCCAAAAGGATTAAGACCCCTCGTAACTTCATTCAGCTTCATAAAAGAGAATCGCGTCGCTATAACAAGCGTCAACGCAGGAGAATAGCGTGAGGCTAACGAACTCAGACTTCCAAAGAACTCACTGGAATTGAGATGCTGGTGCTCGAAAAGTTGCTCAAAGTCATCCAGCAATAGAACTAACTGCCATTCATGTCTCCTGACTTGGCTGAAGAGAAATTCGAGAGCAGTAACGGGAAAATCATTTTCATCACAAACCTTGTAGTCCCGAACTAGTTCGGAGCCGCTGCCTGAAGATCCAAGTCGGCGGAAAAATGGATCAAGTGCTAGTCTCCAAAAGTCAGCTAGAGTGTCTATCGTTTTCCAATCCTCTCTATTCAGGCAGATACAAACTTGATGTCTTTCACTCACACTGAGAAATATCTGTTGAGGCGGCATTGAAGCAACGAATCTCAACAGCGAGGATTTGCCGCTGCCCAGCTCTCCTACGATGACCATGGAGCGTCCTCTCACACCAATAAATCTTCCCAAAAGTGACAATTCTCTCTGGCGGTCTATGAATTGTCTGGGATATGCAGGCTGATCAGGACTAAAAGGATTATCAAGAGAGAAAGGGATGCTTTCATCGAGTTCCAGTGCCTCAGCTTGTTTCTGTAGAGATCGCGCTTTCTGAAGTTGCCCCTGTAGGTAAGCTTCACGGGCTTCTTGAAAAAGGTCGTTGCGTTCTTTTTTGCGCTCCAGTCTCTGTTGTTCACTTGCCCAGTTCCTTGCCCCCTGATACTCTTGGGCTAGTTTCTTCACCAAATCAAGAGCTTCTTGGTATCGCTCTGAACGCTCAAGTGTCTCAATCTCTTGGAGATCAATCATCAAAGTCCGATGCCACAGTGATTGTCGCAACTCGGAAATTTTAGCCCTAGATTCTGAATCGGTGGGGTCTAATTCCACAACTCGTTCATACAGTCTGACTTGTTCGTTTTCGTCAGGATCCCTCCTGGCTCGAATAAGCAGAACCTGAACCAGACGCGAACGAATAACATTAGGTTCGAACTGGTACAGCCGTTCCAGTACTTGCAAGGCTTCATCTATCTTTTCCCGAACAATTAGAACTTCGACCAGAAGCTGATTGGCTGCTACATGATTCGGATTGACGACGACAACACGTTGCAGAACTTCGATTGCCTCATCTAGCCGTTTCGCATTGTAAAGTGCTAAAGCAGCCTGATACAGATTTTCAGCAACCGGCTCGATGCGAACTAACTCTTCTTGCACACGCCGCAAGGGCTTGTGCTCGGCAATCCATTGCCGCAACAACTCAACGCGGAAGCAGTAGCCGCCATCAGCCGGTTCAATCAAGTCCCACTCTTGCAACAACTGTGGAGCATTCTGCAATTCGCGGATGAGGACACGTACACCGCTTTCTCGCAACAAGTATTCCAGTTTATCCTGGATGATCGGGCCGGGGCCAGCTTCGGCCAAAGCAGAAATCACTACCCGCTCGGCGGGCGGCAATCCATCCCACAGCCACTCCAAAGTATTGCGGCTGGCTTCCAGCGCCGCCGAGACAACGGCTTCGATCTCGGATGTCGTCACGGTCGGTGGCGTGTTTGGCTCTTCTTCATACGCGCGTTCCCAAACGTGCGAGCACAGTTGTTGCGTCAAAAAGGGATGGCCGTGCGTCAATTGCCAGACACGCGCCACTGTGTCATCAGGCCAAATCAGCGTCCCGTTTTTATGAGCAAGACGCGCCAGGTCAGCCGTGTCCGCCTGGCTCAAGAGCGAGACACGCTGAGAAGGAATATCCTTGAACAGGGAAAGGGCGATGTTGGTCAGGTCGCTCACGTTGCGGCCAATGACAAAGACAAAATTCAGTCGTTGGGGATCGCTGGCAAGCAGTTCGCGCAGGTAAGGAAAAAAGGCCGCCGCTGCTTGCTCCACTTTAGGATCGGCCAACACGTCGAATTCATCCAAAAGGAGCACCAGCGAACAACCTTCCGGCAGGCTACCCAAGACGGCGGGCAACCACGTGTGGCGAAAGGCCGTTTCGGGATCAGCGCCCAGATCGGGGTCAGGCTGGCCCAGGGCAAGAGCGAGGGTGCGGGCCAATTCTTGCAACACGCGGCCCAGCGGCCAGGCAGCCTTGTCTTGCAGGTCAAAGTACACCGGGCGATACGGCCCTTCTTTGGGCAGTTGGGATTTCAAGTGTTGCAAGATGGACGTCTTGCCAATGCGCCGCTGGCCGTACAGGACGATGGCATTTGATCGCGTTCGACCACGGGCACCTGGGCGACGTTGGCATCGTCCATTTTCTGCAACGCCATCAGCAACTCTGCGTTTGGCTCGACCCGCACCGTGCGCTCCAACGGCAGCATGGCTTGCTCGGCGGTGAGTTGGCTCCGGCTGGCCGGGGGCACGGCCGATAGATCGCGCAACGTCAGTATCCCGCGCAAGCGGCCATCACTCTCCGTCACCAAGAAACAGCGCTGGCCGCCCGTCAGGACGCGTTCTTCGATCAACTGGCTCAACGGGATCTGACCGGGCACCTGGGCGCAATCGCGGGTCATGACCTGGGCCACGGTGACGCCGCGCAGCGATTGCTGCAGATTGGCCTGCCCGTAACTGGTGGCCGCGGCGTTCTGCAAGAACCAGCCAATAAAGGCCAGCCACGCGCCGTTGAAAAAGTTGCCGCGCAAAATGGTCAAGACGCCAAACCCGATGAAGCCAAAGGCCACCAACTGGCCGGTGAAGGCCGCCGTCTGGGTGGCGCGATGAAAGCTGTTCGTCAAGCGCCAGACCACCGCACGCAGCACACGCCCGCCGTCCAGGGGAAAGCCCGGGATCATGTTAAAGAGCGCCAGCATCAAGTTGATGCGCATCAGCCACAGGCTGGGCGCAGCCAGGTAAGGGATTTGTCGGTCCAGAAACCATATCCCCTCGAACATGATTGCCAGCCCCAGGCTGGTCAACGGCCCGGCGATGGCGATCTTGAACTCGGCGCCGGGCGTTTGAGGCTCTCGCCCAATCTGCGCCACTCCGCCAAAGATGAACAGCGTCACGCTGCGCACCGGGATCTGGTGGCGCAAAGCGACGAACGAATGGCCCAGTTCGTGCGCCAGCACCGAGCCGAAAAACAACAGGCTGGTCACCGCGCCCAGCAGCCAGTGAGCCGGTGCGGACAACATCGGATATTCGAGGGGAAAGTAGCCCGAGGCGAGCGACCAGGTGATCAACCCAAAGATCAAGAACCAACTCGCGTGCAGCCCGATGGGGATACCCCAGATGCGACCCAGTTTCACATTCGCTTCCATTTTGTCTTTCCTTTCATGGCGCGGCCTCTGGCCGCAACCAAATCTGAACCGCAAAGACGCAGGCGACGGGTACGTCGCACGAAAAGTTTCTTTTTGGAAAGACTTGGCGCACTTGGCGTCTTGGCGGTTCAAAAAATTTCGTGGTTGGCGTAATTGTTTCAGAGTAATTCTTCATCTCAGATATTCATGGATGTTGGCCGCCACCTTGCGACCCCTTGCGATGGCGACCACAGCCAATTGCGATTGGCCTGTGTTGTCTCCAGCGGCAAAGACTCCACGATGTGTCGTCTCGCCTGTCTTTGGGTCAACGATGATCCAGCCTCCCGGTTCCATCTCCAATCCTGGCGTCGCCTCTGCAATCTGGGGATCAGGGTCACGCTCAGACGCCAGCACCACCATATCCGCGTCCACTGCGAACAGGGAGTCGTCGTCCGGCATCGGTTGCCCCTCGCCAGTCGGGCCGTTTGCGCGCATTCTTCGGCATTGCACGCTCACGACGTGGCCGCTTTCATCGCCGATCAGATTTACCGGCTCGGTCAGGGCGACAAAGCGCACGTGCTCGTCTTGCGCAGCACTCTTGTCCTCCAGGCGGCAGAGTTCATCCATCTCGCGCCCGGGGTGGTAACATGTCACCTCCTGTGCGCCTAACCGGACGGCCGTCCTCGCGCAGTCCACGGCAGCATGTCCACCGCCCAAGATCGCCACGTGCTTGCCGGTCGGGGTAGGCGACTGGTCGTCGGGCAGCAGGTAAGCTTTGTTCAGATTGGTGTGCAGCATGAATTCAGTCGCCAGATGGACTCCTTGCAAGTCCGTGCCAGGCAGGTGCGCTGTAGCCTCAAAGCCGGCGCCAGTCCCCAGGAACACTGCGTGATACCCTTGCCGGAACAGATCCTCAACGGTGACATCCCGCCCCACGCGAACCCCGACGACGAACTGGACACCCAGGCGTTCCAATTGGGCCACCTTTGCCTCGACGATGTGCACAGGCAGCCGGAAGCGCGGGATCGTGTAAACCAGCATTCCCCCTGGCTTGGGGCGCATCTCCAAGACCGTGACTGCGTGTCCACGCCGGGCCAGCTCTTCTGCGACGGTCAGGCCGGCCGGTCCCGATCCTACGACGGCAACCCGCCGGCCCGTCGGTGAGGGAACCGGCGGAATGGGGAGACCCTGGGTTTCGCGCTGGCAATCGGCGACAAAGGCCTCCAGCCGGCCCAGTCGAATGTTGGCATAGTGCTTGCCCACGGGGCACGAGCCGGCGCACAAAGACTCGTCAGGACACAGCCGCCCGCACAATTCTGGAAAGTTACTGGTCTGGCGGTAGATGGCGGCCGCTTCCGTCAGGTGCCCCTCCGAAATCTCCCACATCGCCGCCGGTATCTGATTGTGCAGCGGACAGGCCAGGACGCAGCCCTCAGGCGAGGGACAATGGATACAACGTGATGCCTCGGCCATGGCCGTCTCCGTGGAAAAGCCCAGACACGCCTCGTCAAAATCTCGGATCCGCTCTTGTGCTGGCCGGTAATCCAGCCGCGAAGTGGGGATGCCCAGCCGCTCGCGTCGGTCAATCCCTCGCTCCCAGGACTCGGTTCGCTTGTGGTTCTTCATGCTATGTCCTCCCATCAACCGGAATGATTTGGAAATCGGTTCACCGGATGCCAGGCCTACAAGTGATAATGCCCGGCGGCTTCCGGTTGATACAGAACCTCCTGCACCTTCAGCCTTCGCATGCCCTCGGGAACTGTCCATTCAAACGTGTCGCCCACGCTGTACCCTAACATGGCGATCCCGATGGGAGCCAGGACTGAAATTCTGCCCTCGCGGATATTCGCATCCTGCGGGAAAACCAGTGTATAGGTCATCTCTTCCCCGGTATCGAGGTCCATCAGACGCGCCCTGGAATTCATCGTGATGACATTCGGGGGCACGTCTTGTGGAGTCACTATATGGCCCCGCTCCAATTCGGCCTCCAGTTGTTTCACATCAACTCTTCCGTAATAGTCAAACATCTTCATATTCTCGATCAATTTTCTCAGCCGCTGCATGTCAAATTCCGTGATGTAGATGGTTCTGTCCGTCATGGCCTTTCCCCTTTCAAACCGGCGTGACCCTTACCATTCGCTCTCTTGCTATAACCGCAGTTGCAAGACGTGCAGCGTGAGATGTGACGTGACGCATCACGTCACACCTCGTGTTTTGCAACTGCACCCTCGCTGGTTCTCGACGCATCTCAATCTGCCACGGCCAAATCCCGAAAGATTCGCGTCTGCACGCGCAATCTGGCATTTTCCGCTTCAAGTTGTTGGATACGCTCTTTCAGGACGTTGGGGTTGGCTTTGGGTTCGGCCAGGCCAACCCGCGCAGCGTTGAGGAACTGCTGTCGCCACTGATAATAGCGTGTTGTCGAAACCCCGACCTCGCGGCACAGCTCTGTCACGGATTGCGGTCCCCTCAGCCCTTTCAGCACCAGATTGATCTTGCGCTCAACGGGCCATTCTTGCGGCGCCGCGTTTGTCTTGCGTGGCGCGCGCGGATTCACACCAGACATCTCAATGTACCTTTCATGTTGGCAAGCCAATCTTCAGCCGGGTTGACCTGCGCCCGACGGGTCATGATCCGCTGACGGCGGATCTGGCCAAGGGACATCAGCCCCGGCGGATTGTGCTTCATGCTTGAGGTTCCCCTTGGGTTCGCCCTTCGCGGCCCGGGTCATCGGATGGCCTCCGGGCAAGCGGCGTTGACGCGACGTGACCCGACAACGGCAGTCCAGAAAAACAGGGATATAGTATCCCCCACAGTGAGTACATCTTAACACAGCGGCCTCCAAAGGGGCTTGTGGTGCACCCGGCGACGATCACCTGCCGTCCGCCGGATGCACCACAAGGTGGCGATAGTATGGAGGGTGGCCTGAATCACCGAGTTGGCGGCGTGCTTGCTTCACCCTTGACGACCAGCACGGGACATTCGGCGCGCTGAGTGACCGCCATGCTGACGCTGCCCAGCAAGATGCCCTTCCACGTGCCCAGGCCCCGCGCGCCGAGCACGATCAAGTCGGGGTTGCGCGTCTCGGCCACACGGAGAATCGCATCGGCGGCTGGTCCCTCCAAAATATCCGTGTTCACGTGAGCGACTCCCAGCTCGAGCAGCCGCGCCGCGACACTGTCCACCAGGGCCTGCGCCTTCTGGAGCACCCCCGTCAGCGCCTCATTGTAGAATGGCTCGCCCAACTGAGATGGAATCGCATCATAGGCATGCAGCACGGTTATTTGGGCGCCATAGCGCGCCGCCAGTGAAGCTGCCAGCTCCGCAGCCCGGCTGGCTGGACCTGAACCATCGGTAGTGAGTAGAATGTTCTGAATCATGATCCACCTCCCTGACAAGTTTTCTTGGCGTCCACCTGCTCGACGTGTTCCACCAGCGGACGCAGCAAGGCCGTAAACTCCATCGGCAGCACGAACTTGGTGGCCGGGCCAGTCCCCAATGTGCGCAGCGCGTCGAGATATTGCAGGCTCATCGTCTTGGAGCCGATGGTGTCGGCGGCGGATTCGATCTTTTCCAAAGCCAAGGCAAACCCCTCGGCGGTGAGAACCTGTGCCTGCCGCACTCCCTCAGCCTTGAGGATAGCCGCCTGCTTTTCGCCCTCCGCAACTTTGATCTCGGCCTCGCGCCTGCCGTCGGCCTCGATGACGGTCGCCCGGCGCATGCGCTCGGCGGACATCTGGCGCGTCATCGCATCCTGCACATCGCGCGGCGGCAGGATCTCGCGGATCTCGACCATCGTCACCTTGATGCCCCAACGCGACGTCACCTCGTCCATCTTGACCCGCAGGATCTGGTTGATCTGGTCGCGCTTGGCCAGCACGTCGTCGAGTGGGATGTCGCCCACCACGGCGCGCAGCGTGGTCATGGCGATGCCCTGCGCCGCCTCGCGGAACCTTTCGACCTCGATGAGGCTCGACACGGCATCCATCACCTTGAGATAGATCAGAAAGTCAATCGAGACCGGCGCATTGTCCTTGGTGATGCAGGTCTGCGGTGGAACGTTGACGACGAACTCGCGCAAATCTTGCCAGAGCGGACGATCCACGAATGGGATCAGGAGCACCAGCCCCGGCCCGCGCGCTCCGACGGACTTGCCCAGCCGCAGCAAGACGATGCGCTTGTATTCCGGCACGATCTTGATGGCCGAAGTGAGCAGCGCCAACAAGCCTAATCCAAACAGCCCCATGATGAACAACGTCACGTCGAACATTTCAACCTCCTGGTTGACGATTGGGCAGGGTCTCCGTCCCCTGCGCCTGGCTTTGAGGATCTTGCGCCCGACGAACCCGCAACATGATCCCCTCCATGGCGACCACCACCACCTTATCGCCTGCGCGGATGGGCCGCTCGCCCTCGGCGTCTGCCACCACTGTCCACAGCTCGCCCCCGATCTGCGCCGTGCCGACCGGGGCGAGGTCGGTCGTCGCCTGACCCACCGCGCCCACCAGCCGGCGTGACACATCGCTGATGGCCGGGGCGCGCTGCGCCTTGAGCCCCTTGCTTACCGCGAGGATAATCAACGCCGCTGTTCCGCCACTCATCGCCGCCACCAGCCACGGGTTGACGCTGACGGCCGGGAACGCGGGCGAAGTCGGAGTCAGGGGCCGGTACAGCATCAGTGAGCCGATGATGAACATGACCAGTCCCGCCGCTCCCGTCGCCCCAAAGCCCGGCGACAAGGCTTCGACGACGAGCAAGATCACGCCCAACACGATCAGCCCCAGCCCAGCCCAGTTGAGCGGCAGACTGCCAAAGGCGACAAAGGCCAACACCAGCGAAATGATGCCGACCGCGCCCGGCAGCCCAAAGCCCGGCGCTTGAAACTCGATGAGCAGCGCGTACAACCCTAGCGTGAGCAACAGGTAGGCGATGTTGGGATTCGTGATGACGTGCAGCAACTGCTCGACCAGGTTCATTGGCACTTGCGTCACGTTCGCGCCCCGCGCGTCAAGGATCACAGAGCCGGCAGCGGTGACGACCTCACGTCCATCGAGTTGCGCCAGCAGGTCGTCCAGGTCTGTCGCGATAATTTCGATCAACCCGCGTTCCTGCGCCTCGCGCTCGGTCATTGAGACGCTGTCGAGCACGGCCTTTTCGGCCCACTCGGGGTTGCGGCCCCGGTGCAAAGCCAACGTGCGTGCAGTGGCTGCCGCATCCTGGGCAGCCTTTTTGGCCGCCGTTTCATCCAGCGCCTCGCCAAGGGAAACCGGGTGTGCCGCGCCGGTATTGGTGCCGGGCGCCATGGCGGCCACGTGCGCGGCCAGGGCGAGGAACAGGCCGGCCGAGGCAGCCCGCGCGCCGGATGGCGCGACGTACACCACCACCGGCACGCGCGCGGCGAGCATCGCCTGCGTCATCTCGCGCATGGCCGTATCCAGTCCGCCGGGCGTGTCCAGCCGCATCACCAACACCACAGCCCTCTCGCGTTCGGCGTCGGCCAGCGCCCGTTCGAGATAGCGCGCGGTGAGCGGGTTGATCACACCCTTGACTTCCATTACGTATATCCGCGGCTGGCCCTGAGCTGAAGCGGGCGCGAGCTCGAGCCCAAGCCCGACCAGCAAAATAACTGTTATGTGGCAGATCCAGACAAAAGCGCGCTTCATGTTCCCACCCTTCCTGCAACTACTTTCCGTGTGCCGATCTCCCGTTTTCAACTTGGCGCGGGCAATCAATAGCGAATAATCTCACGTGTGACTCTTTGCAGCCGGTCTCGAATCGCCAATCCCAATCCTTCTTGGCCGAAATCGCGCGCCAGGATCACATCCACTCCCTGTTCGTCCAACACGCGCAGTCCGGCGAACAGGTTCGGCGCAATTTGCGCCAGGTCGTCCGCTGACCCGGGATAAAGAATATGAATAGCGCAAAGGTCTCCTTGCCTCGTTCACAGTTCGTCCACCATCCACCACGTGCCACTGTCACACACCAGTTGCTTGCGATGGTAGGCAGCGCTTCCCAGGATTCGTTTGTGCGGATAAGTGTGGCGATCAACTTCAAGGCCGTTGCTGTCGAACAGCACCGCTACGTCACCTCGGTTGTTCCACATTTGTTCACGTGCCCAGAGCAGATCGCGCGGCGGAGCGTCCAGCGCGTCTTGCCCGCTGTGGATGGTCACTATCATTTCTGGCAGCATGACCACATCATCAGGGAAAAAGTAGAACCGCTCGCCGCGCAGGGTAGCCAGTGCCCATCCGCACATCGGCTGCGCCAGCGTGCCCTGGTTAGCGACGGTGATAGATTCGCGCAGACCATCATTGTGAATTGTGACGATCCGCAATTGTGTCCCGGTTAACTGACCAGCGCGAGTTGGTTGCGCAGTTCGTTTTCGCATTGGGTTCCCCCTCCTTAACGTACCACCAACACCGAACACTCGGCGTACTTGATGATTTTTTGTGACACACCGCCCAGCCGAAAGAGGTCGTCGCGGGTCTGGCCGCGCGCGCCAACGACGATCAAATCGGCGTCTTGTTCCTGCGCGGCAGACAAGATTTCTTGCGCCGGGTGGCCGAAGCGGATAGCGCCCTGCACATGCGCGCCACAGCCGCGCAATCGTTCGATGACCTCGGCCACGCGCGCCTCGGCCGCATCGAGCAGCGCCCGCCGTACGACTTCCGGCACCTCGGCGACCAGGTGGCGCTCGCCGTTAGCAAGGCCCGCCTGCGCTTCCGCCACACTGACCACCATGACCTCGGCCCATGCCGGCAGCGAGAGAGCGCGCAGCAGGTCGGCGGCTCGCTGCGCTTCGCGCGACCCGTCAGCCGCCAGGATCACACTCAAAGGCTGCGCGCGTTCCGGTGGCCGGACGACCAGCACCGAGCAATCCGCGTAATGCGCTAGTTTGTAGGCGGTGGAGCCGAGCCGGAACGCGCTTGGCGCGCAAAGCCCCTTGGCTCCGATCACGATCAGGTCAGCCGGCAACTCAGCGGCGCGCTGCAAAATCATCTCTGAGGGATGCCCCTCCTGGATTTCTCGTTCAACGGTCAGCCCTCGCTCCTCTAACTGCTCTGCCGTCTGACGGGTGAGACTTACGGCGGCGGCCCATTCCAGTTGGCGAACTTGGGCCAGTGTTTCGTCCACCACACGTTGCGCCTCCAGGGCAAGATCGTGGAGCGACCATCGCTCGGGCGCTACTGCCAAGACGTGCACAACCGTTTCCGGCGGCCAGGTAATTCCTGCCGTCAGCTTCGCGGCAACTTGCGAGTGCAGTGAACCGTCAACGGTCAACAAGAGGTTGAATCTCTTTTCGGACATGGCGACCTCCTCAAGGCTGACTTTTGACATCGGGTCTTGACACATCCCGACGTTCGCCCAGGACGAAAAAGCACAACACATGACCGGTATCCACATCGGCGCGGACGCTGCCCGATACGATCCGGCGACCGGCGACAGTCTCGACCTGCGTCCACAGGTCGGGCAGGATGGTGGTCAACAACTGATCGGCGTACCGCTGCACAAGTTGTTGGCCTTTGGGACGGTGGATCGCCGCCCACTCGGCGGGGCTGAACGCGTTCTGGCCTGGGCTATCGTTTCATGGGCGACCTCCTCGGCGGCCGCCCGTCCGATTCCGCGTTGTTCGACCCGGGCCAGGAGCGCCCCAACTATCAGCGCATGTCCCAGTCTCCGGCATATCAAGCCGCCCTTGACGAACTGCTCAAACTGGCGCAGGCCCAGCGGGTCGCCGTGATGTGTGGCGAAGGCGATCACACCCATTGCCATCGCAACTTGCTCATCGCGCAAACGCTGCTGGAGCGCGGCGTCCGCGTGCAGCACATTCAACCCGATGGCTCGCTCGTTGAAGGCGAGATCGAGCCTCGGCAACTCTCCCTGTTTGGATAACCATGCCGACACTCTACACGATTGGCTACAAAGCCAAGCCGCTTTCAGACTTTATCGGGCAGTTGCGCGCCGCCGGCGTGGACGCGGTGATTGACGTGCGCCTGCGCAACACGTCGCACCTGGCCGGCTATACCAAGCGCGACGACCTGGCCTTTTTGCTGCGCGAAGGATTCGGGCTGGCCTACGAACATCACCCTGACCTGGCCCCCACGCCCGAAATTCTCGACGACTATCATGCCGATGGCGACTGGTTGGCGTATCAAGTTCGTTTTCTGTCTGTGCTGCAAGAGCGTGCGGCGGAAGCCGTGGGCCGCGAAATCCTGGCGCGCTATCGAGCGCCGTGCCTGCTGTGCGCCGAGCCAAGCGCCGACCGTTGCCATCGCCGCCTGGTGGCCGAGTATTGGGCTGCGCATTTGCCAGAGGTGAGCATCGTTCATTTGTGACGTACCTTCGACTCCCCCTCTCCTGTCGCCAGACGGGGGAGGGGGCCGGGGGGAGGGGGCGTGAGACAAGTCCTGATCTTGGCGATGAGCAAAATGCTCAGCGGCATCTGCGCGGCCGGCATGACGACCGACCGCGACCCGGTGACCGGTCTGTGCTGGGTACGCCCGGTGCGCGATTTTGATACGCTCCTCCCCGGCGACATGACCGACGCCGCCGGCCGCCTGATCCAGTGCGGCGATGTGGTCGAGCTGAACCTGCTCGCGCCGCGCCCCGACCCACCGCACGTGGAAGATTGGACGGCCGATTTCATCCGCTGCCGCCCCCGGCTGGCCCGCCGGCTGGAAGGCGAGCGGCGCGCCAGTTTCCTCGCGCAGCGCCTCGACCCCGCGCCGGAAGACGTGCTCATTCATCATACCCGCTCGTTGTGCCTGGCGCAGCCGGAGCACGTGCAGGCGCGTTTTGCGTTGGACGCCTATTCCGGCAAGTACGAGGCGCGCATGAGCTTTGTCCTGCCGGGCGATGCCAACCATCCCCAGGCCATCGGCAAGAGTGGCGTGTCTGTGACCGATGTCAAGTGGCGCGCGTTGGGACGGAGTTGGTTGGGCGAGAGGGGCGGCCAATTGATGTTGGAGCACACCGAACTGTTTGAGCGATTGCGCGCCGACGCGCTCTACCTGACGCTGGGCCTGAGCCGCGCCTACCAGGGGCAATATTGGCCGCTCGTCGTGGGCGTGCACGTTGTGCCCGATTACGACGCAGTGATAGATATGGAGCGATTGTAGTATCATCTCAATAATCCGGCGTTGCTGCAACGCCGGATTAAGAGTCAACTGCAAGGATGGGAACCCCTTGAGCAGTTACCTCAGATATGGCCTCCTGACCATTCCCCAGGCCCCCAAACAGGGGACAAATGGTCATTTTGCGCTTACATGGCAGTTCCACTGGTTGCGCCGCCCCCATCGAGTGCCTGGCAATTGTTTCTTAATCATCTTGTAATGCTTTGAAAATCCTTTTCCTATGATGAGAAGGTCTGATGAATAGATTAGGAATCACTTCAAAACTTTCTCTGGTCTTTGTGCTCTTTGCCGGGCTGGTGCTGGCCGGGTTGAGCATACCAACCTACAATAATGGCCGCGCCGCGCTGGAAGCCGCGACTGTCTCTGAATTGCTGACGACTGCCTTGGAGAAACAAGCCGCGCTGAATGCCTGGGTCGCAGACCGTCAGCATGGCATTGGCGACATTGTCAACCAGACTCATTTGCGGGAGACCGCCTCGGCGCTCATGTCTGCCGCTCCGGGTTCTTTAGATGCCAATCTCGCCCACGCAGGTCTGGTGAAAGATTTGGGGAATTGGGCTGGTGAGGGGCATCGGTTTCTTTCCATGGAGGTGATTGATGCAGCCACTGGCCGCGTCATCGCGGCGACGGATGCCAGTGAAGAGGGCAAATTCCGGGAAGAACAACCTTACTTTCTCAATGGGTTGCAGGCGCCTTATGTCCAGAATCCATATTTCGACCTCTCGCGGGGACGTCCCAGCATGACGGCGGCTGCGCCGGTTCTATCACCAGAAGGGAAGGTGATCGCTGTCCTGGCGGGGCCCCTGAACATGGACGAAATGAATGCGATCGTCCAGCGCCGCAGCGGCCTGCGTCAAACGGACGACGCTTTCCTCGTCAATACCTCGAATTTGTTCGTAACGCAGCCGCGCTTGGTCATTGATCCGGCAGTCCTGCAGCGCGGCGTCCACTCCGAAGCGGTCAATCGCTGCCTGGAACATAATAGCGGTGTTATAGATGATGCTCCAGATTATCGCAACGTGCCGGCTATTACAGTTTATCGCTGGCTGCCGGAGCGGCAACTGTGCCTGGAGGTAAAGATTGACCAGGCGGAAGCCTTCGCGGCGGAGCGCTCTCTCGGCGGTACCCTTCTGATCACCGGCGCCGTCGTGCTGCTGCTCGCGTCCGCGCTCGCATTTGCATTGGCGTGCACGATCACGCGCCCGGTGCGCGAACTGACCACGGGCGCGGCGGAGATTGGCAAAGGCAATCTGGACTATCGCATCCAGTCGCGCGCGACCGACGAGATCGGTCAACTCGCCAGCGCGTTCAACGCGATGGCGGCGAACCTGCGCGGGTCGCTCGGCGAGACGGCGCGCGGGCATCGCATGTTGTTCGCGTTGAGCCAGGCCGCGCAAGCCGTGCAACGCGCGCGGACGCCCGACGAGGTGTATCGTGCGGTGGGCCAAGCCATTACAGGGCTGGGCTATCAAGCGATTGTTCTCACTTTGAGCAAAGACCACACGCGTCTCACGCTCACCCACCACACGGTCGAATCGAGTGTGGTGCGCGCGGGCGAGAAATTGGTGGGGCTATCGGCGCAAGGTTTTCATTTCGATATCAAGCCTGGCAGTATCCACTACCAAGTCGTCACCACAGGACAGCCGCGCTTTTTCGAGCACGCTGAAGAAGCGCTGGCCGATTCGCTGCCGAACCTGGCGCGTCCTTTGATCGGATACCTAGCCGCTCTGCTCGGCATCGAGCAGATCATCTACGCGCCATTAACCTCCGAGGGTACGACCATCGGATTGCTCGAAGTGGTCGGCAAGGGATTGGCGGAAGCGGATGTGCCTGCGATTGCTACGTTCGCCAACCAGACTGCCATCGCGCTGGAAAACATGCGGCTCTACCAGGAGGCGCAACAGCGAGCCGAGATGCTGCGACAGTCGGAAGAAAAATACAGAAACCTGACGGAAGGTCTCAATGAAGTGGTGTATCGTGCGGACCCCCAGACGTTTGCGGCGAAATACGTGAACCAAGCCATTGAAAGCATGTACGGCTATACGGTGGAAGAGTGGCTGGCAGACCCAAGTCTGTGGGAGAACGCCATTCACCCCGACGACAAGGAGAGGGCGTTTGCAGAATTCACCCAAGCCCAGGCGCAATTGGCAAGCGCGGTTATCGCCTATCGGATCATCAGGAAAGACAAAACGGTGCGGTGGGTGGAAGACCACGTCACCTGGGAGAAAGACCGGCAAGGTCAAGCCATTTCCATGAACGGCTTGATGTATGACTTTACCGAGCGCAGGCAGGCAGAGGAGACGCTGGAACGCCGCTTGACCGAACTGAACGCGCTCAACACCATAGCGACCATCGTCACCGAGTCGTCGGATGTGAACACGATCATCAACCGGGCAATGGACGAGGCGTTGCGCCTGGTCGGCGTTAAAGCCGCCGCGACGTTGTTGCTCGACAAGGCGGCTGGCGAATTGGTGATGACGGCCCACCGGGGAGTAGGCGACGAGTTCGTCCACGCTTTTAGCCGATTAAAACTGGGTGATGGCCTGAGTGGACAAGTGGCGCAGACCGGCAAGGCGACCATCATGAAAAATCTGGACGAGTACCCCGCCGCGCGCAAAGTATTCGTCGAAAAAGAGCGCATCCAATCCGCCGCCGTCGTGCCATTGATTGGGTCGAGCGGCGTGATCGGAGTAATGAATCTGGCGGCGACCAGTCCACAGTATTTTGACGCCGCCGGCATTGACTTGCTGATGGCGCTGGGTCGGCAAATCGCCATCGGCGTGGAAAAGGCGCGGCTGTACCAAGAGACGCGCGCGTGGGCGGCGGAGTTGGAACAGCGCGTGAAAGAACGCGCCGAGGCGTTGCGCGTGAGCGAAGAGCAATATCGCCGCATCGTCGAGACCGCGCAAGAAGGCATCTGGACGATTGACGCCGCAAACAATACGTCGCTGGTGAATGCCAAGATGGCTGAAATGCTCGGCTACACGCCGGACGAAATGATGGGTGCGCCGTTGTTCGCGTTTATGGACGAGGAAGGCCAAGCGATTGCCGCTGCGAATGTGGAACGCCGCCGCCAGGGCATCGCGGAACAGCACGATTTCAAGTTCAAGCGCAAGGACGGCGCGGATTTGTGGGCGCTCTTGTCCACGAACCCAATTTTCGACAAAGCCGGCCAATACGCCGGCGCGCTGGCGATGGTCGTAGACATCACCGAGCGCCGGCGCACGGAAAAGGCGCTACAGGCGAGCGAAGAAAAACACCGCCTCCTGGTCAACAACATTGACGAACTGGTCTATGTGGTTGATGTGCGCGAGGATCCGCTGGCAGGCAAACTGGAATTCGTCAGCGCGCAATCGGAAAACATTCTGGGCTACACGCCGGCCGAGTTCCTGAACGATCCGAGCATCTGGTTTCAGTGTTTGCATCCCGACGACGTCGCGTCAGTCGTCGCGCTCACCCATCAACTGACGGAGAGCAAAGACAGGGTGACGCGCGTCTATCGCATGCGGCACAAGCTCACCGGCGAATGTCGCTGGCTGGAAGACCGCGTCACCGCGCAGTTGGATGAACACGGCCATCTCGCCAAATACTTTGGCGTGGCGCGCGATGTCACCGAGCGCAAGCAAATGGATGAGGCCCTGCGGCGCAGCGAAGAACAATATCGCCTGCTGGCCGAAAACGCCACCGATGTGATCTGGACGGTGGACATGGCGATGCAGGCCACCTACTTTAGCCCCTCGGTTGCGCGCCTGTTGGGCTTTAGCGTTCAAGAGGCCATGTCTCGCACGATGCCCGAAGCGTATGCGCCGGCCTCGCTCCACAAGGCCGTGCAGGCGACGCAAGAGGAACTCGCCCTCGAACAGTCTGGCGCTGGCGCGCCCAACCGGGCGCGGCTCTTGGAATTGGAGCTGAACCGCAAGGATGGCAGCACCGTCCCGGTCGAGGCCAATTTCAGTTTTCTGCGAGATGCCGCTGGCCGTCCGGTCGGGGTTCTGTCCATCGCGCGCGACATTACCGAGCGCAAGCGCGCGGAAGAGGCGCTGGCAGTCCAGGCCGCGCAACTGGCCGCTGCCAACGCCGAGCTTTCGCAGTACGCTTACGTCGTCTCGCACGACGTGCGCGCGCCGCTGCGGGCCATCCGCAACTATGCCGATTTTTTGCGCGAGGACCTGGCGGAAACGCTTGCCCCTGCCCAGCAAACCTACCTGGATGGCCTGAACCGCGCGGTCCACGAGGCGGAAGAATTGGTCGAGGATATACTGGAACTGGCGCGGATTGGGCGGCAGAGCCTCCCGGTCGAGACGCTCAACGTGGGCGCGTTCCTGCGGGAACTGGCGGCCCGGATGGCGTTGCCGCCCGAGGTGGATGTGGTGATGGCGGCGGACTGGCCCACGCTGAAGGTAGAACCGCTCCTGTTCCGGCAGATTTTCCAAAACCTGATCGAAAACGCCGTCAAGTTCAATTCCGCGCCGCGCAAGCGCGTCGAGTTGGGTTGGCGCGCGGCGGGCGGGGCGAGTGTCGAATTCTGGGTGCGCGACAATGGCATCGGGATTGACCCGCGCTACCACGAGCAAATCTTTCGCGTGTTCGAGCGGCTGCACACCCGGCAAGAGTATGACGGCACCGGCATCGGTCTGGCGATTGTGAAAAAAGCCGTGGGGGAACTGGGCGGCTCGATCCGCCTGGAATCGCAACCCGGCGAAGGCAGCACATTCTTTGTGACATTCCCGGAGGCAAAGGTATGAACAAGAAACCCTTGGTGATTCTCATGGCCGACGACAATCAGGATGACATTATCGCCACCCGGCGGGCGTGGGAAAAGAACAAGATCGCCAATCAGCTCTACATTGTCAACGATGGCGAAGAATGTCTGGACTATCTTTACCAGCGTGGCAAGTACAGCCGCCCGGAAGACGCGCCCAGGCCGGGTCTGTTGTTGCTGGACATCAAGATGCCCCGGCTGGATGGCTTGGGCGTCCTGAAACATATCCGCCAGGATGCGGGATTGCACTGTCTGCCCGTCGTTATACTGACGACATCCGAAATCGAACAAGATCGCCTCAAGAGTTATGACCTGGGCGCGAATGCCTACATCGTCAAGCCCGTCGGGTTCTGCAACCTGAGCGAGGCCATCAAGGCGATCAATGTATTTTGGGAGTTGGTCGAGCTGCCGGAGGGATGACATGAGCCAGTCGCCCTTGCGCATCCTGCTAGTAGACGACAGTGAGCACGACCGGCTGGCCTTTTGCCGCGCGTTCGAAAAGAGCCAGGTGATTGCCGCGATTGACGAGTGTGAGCGCGCCGAGCAAGCCCTGGAGCAGCTGGAAAAAGACCTGGACGCCTTTGACGTCATCGTCACCGATTACAAGCTGCCCGGCCTGTCTGGCCTGGAATTGTGCCAGGAATTGATCCGCCGTCAATGCCTACTCCCGCTGGTGCTGATGACGGGCGCCGGCACCGAACACCTGGCGGTCGAGGCGCTCAAAGTAGGCGTCCATGATTACATCGTCAAAGACTCCCGTCAGGGTTATCTGCAACTGTTGCCGGTGGCTCTGCCCGATATTGTGCGCAAGCACAATGACGGCGTGGCGCGGCAAAAGGCCGAAGCCGCGCTGGTCCGCCGCGCCCAGGAATTGGCCGCGCTCTATGCAACCTCGCTGGAAATCAACGCGCAGCCGGATCTCGACACACTGCTGCACTCGATTGTCCAGCGGGCCGCGGGTTTGCTGGACGCCAGAATGGGCGGGTTGTACCTGACGCGGCCGGACAACGAGATGCTTGAACTCGTCGTCAGTTACAACTTGCCGCGCGACTATACCGGCACCATCCTTCGCCTGGGCGAAGGATTGTCGGGCCGGGTGGCCCAAACCGGGCAACCGATGATGGTTGCAGATTATGAGCATTGGGCCGGCAAAGCGCAAGCGTATGCCGATCTTTCCATCCGGCGTATCCTGGGAGTGCCGCTCAAACACAAAGGCCAGATCATGGGCGTCATTAACATCACCGATGATGCCCGGACCGAGGCGTTTAGCGAAGAACAGATCCGGCTGGTCAGCCTGTTCGCCGATCAGGCCGCGATTGCGATTAGCAATGCGCGGTTGTATGAAGTGGTGCGGCAATCGAACGCCGAGTTGCAAGCCCGCAACGAAGAGTTGGACGCCTATGCCCACACGGTGGCGCATGATCTCAAAGGTCCATTAGCCACAGTCACTGGCTTTGCCGAACTGTTGCTGGAAAGCGGCGATCAACTGTCGGATCAAGACCGGCACGAAAGTCACACGACCATCTTGCACACCGGGCGCAAAATGTTCAGCATCATCGAAGAGTTGCTGTTGCTGGCCGGCGTGCGCCAAGCCACGGTTGAGATCGGCCCACTGGACATGGGACAGATTGTGAACGAAGCCCAGCAGCGCCTGGCGAACCTGATTGCCGAAAGCCACGCGCAGATCGTATGCCCTGAAACGTGGCCGGCGGTGCTGGGATATGGCCCGTGGGTCGAAGAGGTGTGGGCCAACTATTTGAGCAATGGCCTCAAATATGGCGGCCAGCCGCCGCGCCTTGTGCTGGGCGCAGACCCCCTCCCCAACCCCCCTGCCTGCGGGGGAGGGCAGCCTGCCTGTGGCAGGCAGGGGTGGGGCATGGTGCGCTTTTGGGTGCGCGATAACGGGGCGGGCCTTGTGCCCGAAGCACAGGCTCGCTTGTTCACCCCTTTCACGCGGCTCGACCAGGCGCGCGCGCAAGGGCATGGACTGGGGCTGTCCATCGTGCGGCGCATCGTGGAAAAGCTCGGCGGTCAGGTGGGCGTGGAAAGCGCCGGTGTCTCCGGCCAGGGCAGTCTCTTTTACTTTACGCTGCCCAGTCCGGCTGCGGCTCGGCCGCACAAAGAAGAGGAATGACATGAGCAATCTCCCCTTGCGCATCCTGTTAGGGACATGGAAAAAATAAATTATTCCAAAAGCGTGTATGATAGAGCCAAAACGACGGATGAGGTAAGTCACCATGGCTCTACAGCAATTATCGGAATCTTGTATATGCAGACAGTTCTCAAGTTCCAAAATTGGATTGTCTGGGATGCGCTTGCATTCCCTGTACGCTTGATAATGCCCGCCCATTACACAATTCTGTGTTTCAGCAAAGGCAAACCTCGCGAATTACCAGGGCTTATCGGTGGATCAAGCCACATCGGAGTTCCAAGCCCCCCCAAGTCCTTTAACGCCCTTGAGCCACTAGCTGATGGCTACTGTCTCAGAGCAAATTGCGTAGATACGCGCATAGCCGCGCGCATTAACGACCGAGCGCCGCTTACTGACCTTTGGGGCGATATACATAGACTGAAGCATAACAGCCGGCGGGTAGATCATCCCTGCCAACTTCCGCCTCATCTCATGTATCGGCTCATCACAGTTTTCACCAAGCCGGGAGAATCAATCCTTGACTGTTTCAATGGCGCAGGCACTACTACGCTTGCGGCGCAGCAATTAGGCCGAAGGTACGTGGGCATTGACTCATCCGAAAAATATTGCATTATGGCCGAAGAGAGGCACTGGGAAATACTGAATGGTCTAGACCCATTCCGTAAGGAAGATCGGGTTTTGACTAGCAAAAATAGTCCTGTGCCTCGCATGACCAAACAAGTTTATGAAATCCCTAAAAAAACCCTTCAGCTAGAGGTTAAGCGGGTTGCGAAACAACTTGGACACCTGCCGTCACGCAATGAACTCATCAAGCACGGCAAGTATTCTATCGAGTACTATGATAAATATTTTGCAAGTTGGGGCGAGGTTTGCGCTGCTGCTCGTACAACCGGCATGACAGAAAAGCGAGTTGATAGCAACAAGAGCAGGTCACTTGATGTAGAACAGCTACAATTGCTTGAGAAAAGAAAATCATATAACCGAGCGTGAGTCAAAGAAAAGCGCGGATTTGCACGCGCATGCAGCTACTCATGGTGGCGAAGTGCGCGGCTCGACCCCGCGCCTTTTTTTGTCGGCGTGCGCATAGGGTCACTGCGGCCAATTGTGGTACAATATTTTCGCGTCTGTGCCGTGGCTATTTCACCGCGCGGCGCGTTGATTAACCTGCATCTTGCACGCTCTGTGTGCAGCTTGCGTTCTGCGTCCTGCACTTGCCATGGATAATTCCGTGCGTGTTCAAAATCCGTTCTTCAATCGCCACCGTATCACCGACCCGGCCTTTTTCTTCGGTCGGACGCGGCAAATCGAGGCGCTCTACAGCGCCATCGTGACTCACCAATGCCGCTCGCTCGTCGGAGAGCGCAAGCTGGGCAAGTCATCGCTGCTCACCCACATCGGCCATCCCGAAACGCTGCGCCGGTACGGGCTGGACCCGCAGCGGCAATTGATCATGTACTTTGATCTGGAAGCCTTGTCCTCGGCGGGCGTGGACGATTTCTGGATCGAGGTGCTCGACGCGTTGAGCGCGCGCTTGCCAGAGGGCGACCCTTCGACACGACCTTCGGTCGCAGGCCATGCCCTGGCCGCTGCCGTGCGTCAGGCCGCCGAAGCGGCCGAGGTGCGCTTTATGACCGTGCGCCGCTTGCTGCGCCGCGTGCGCGACGCAGGCTTTGACGTGGCGCTGTGCCTGGACGAGTTCGAAGCTTTGGCGCGCAACCCTCGCTTCGAGCCGGACTTTTACGGCGAGCTGCGCAGCCTGGCCGGCGAGTTGGGGCTGGTCTACCTGACCGCGTCCAAGCGCAGTCTGTACGACTTGACTTACGAACATTCGGACACGCTGTCGTCTCCATTCTTTAACATCTTTTCCGAGTTGCCGCTGGGGTTGATGCGAGACGCCACGGCGCGCAATTTCCTGACCGAGCTCACTTCGCGCCATGGGCCTGCCTTTTGTGAAGACGAGATCGCCTGTGTGCTCAACCTGGCCGGGACGCACCCGTTCTTTTTGCAGATCGCCGGGTTTTACTTGTGGGAAATGCCAAGCCCCGGCGAGCCGCGCACGCCGGAGGCTTTTCAAAAAGTTCGCAAGCGTTTCTTGGCCGAAGCCGAAGATCACTACCGCTACTTGTGGGCGCAGCTCTCGTCCACGCAGCAAATGGCGCTGGCGCATCTCAATCAGGCGACGGAACCCGTCATCCGCGTGTTGCGGGTCAAGAGCCTGGTGCAAGACCGGGACGGCAAGCCTGTTCCGTTCAGCCCGACCTTTGCAGAATTTCTGGAGCGGCAGCGCGCCGAGCAGACCCTGGGGCCAGTCGTATCGTCCGGCACGGCAGTGACGCCCAGCGACCTCACAGGGCGAACGCTCGGCGGGTACCGGGTGCTCGCGCCGGTCGGGCAAGGTGGCATGGCCGACGTGTACCAGGGCTATCAACCCGCGCTCGACCGCTACGTGGCGCTCAAAATCCTTGCGCCGCGCTTGGCCGCCGATACGGCTTTCTACGAGCGCTTCCAACGCGAGGCGACGTCCATCGCTCGATTGCGTCACCCGAACATTGTTCAGGTGTACGACTTTGGCGCCGCTGACAATCTGACCTACATGGTGATGGAATACATCGCCGGCCCCACGCTCAAGCAGAGATGCTATGAGGCGCGCAAGCAGGGCCAACTTTTGCCACGGGATGAAGTCATCGCCATCACGCGCGACGTGGCCGCCGCCTTGGACTATGCCCACGCACGCGGCCTGATTCACCGCGATGTCAAACCGGCGAATGTTTTGTTGCGCGGCGCAGATTGGCTGGATTCCACTCGCCAGGCCACAGAGCCTTACGCAGTGCTCACCGATTTCGGCGTGGTCAAGATGTTGGAAGGCGCGCAGTTCACCCTCACGGGCATGACGCTGGGCACGCCGGATTACATGTCGCCGGAGCAGGCCAGCGGCGAAGAGGTGTCGCCGGCCAGTGACATTTATTCTTTGGGCGTGCTGGTGTACGAGATGCTCACCGGGCAGTTGCCGTTTATGGCCGATGCGCCGCTTTCGGTGTTGTTCATGCACATGAGC
Organism: Anaerolineae bacterium; assembly: GCA_041300525.1. Taxonomy (GTDB): domain Bacteria; phylum Chloroflexota; class Anaerolineae; order Fen-1058; family Fen-1058; genus JBGLNJ01. Next base: position 1,528,668 of record JBGLNJ010000001.1, read on the forward strand.
GATACGCCGCCGGCGGCGTGCGCGCTCGTGCCCGATCTGCCGGCCGGCGTGGATGCCGTGTTGAGCCGCGCGCTGGCAAAATCGCCGCGCGAGCGGTTCCGGTCGGCGGGGGAATTGGCCGCCGCGTTGGGGAGCGTGTTGCAGGGTTGAACCGCCAAGACACGAAGGACGCCAAGATTTCTGCCCGCTTTTCCCTTGTAGGGAGAAATACGTTATGTGTTACAATATGAATTGGCTATAAATCTGAAACTCGGTCATTCGAATCATGCGCCAACTGGTTTTGCCATTCACTAAAACGGTTACACCTCAGCGTCATCGAGCCTATCCCGACAAGTTGCTTTCCATCTTGTCGGACGATTTAAATTTCCAGAATGGGGAGGGTGAGCATCTATCGCACCGGTTGCATTCTTTTCCCGCCAAGTTTCCCCCGCAACTTCCGCGAAGATTCATTTCTGAATTGTCGCAAGAGGGCGATATAGTTCTCGACCCCATGATGGGGTCAGGCACTACCATACTTGAAGCGTTTTTGGAAGGCAGACAGGCTATTGGGTTTGACATTGACCCACTTGCACTTCTCTTGTCGCGGGTCAAAGTCCAATCATTTGATAAGGCCGAATTGCTCTCGGCTGGCAATGCGATCATGAGCCGAGCGCACAAAAACCTACGCTTGTACCCAGACCTGTTGAGAAGCCAAATTGAACAGCGTTATGACGACAAGTCTCGGCAATTTATTGATTACTGGTTTGCACCTGAAACGCAGTTAGAGTTGATGGCCCTGCTCGCTGAGATTGAACTGATTGAAGAAGCCAGGATTCGGGACTTTTTCAGCCTGGTGTTCTCGTCAGTCATCATCACGAAAACAGGTGGAGTATCGCTGGCTCTCGATTTGGCTCACACGCGTCCCCACAGAGTAAAGGTTGTAGTATCGAGGACGGGCAAAATAATCATGGGCGAGGATGTACCAAACCGCGACGACCCCAAAGTGAAATTCTTGACCAAGATTCTACGCTCTCCGCTCGAAGAATTCGACAAGCGATTTCGGACAAACCTGCGTGCGGTGATAGACAAACCACTCTCGAGTCCAGCGCCCAAGATTTACTCCGGTAACGCGCAAGCATTGCCGCTTGCTAGCGATTCGGTGGATTTGCTCGTAACTTCGCCGCCTTATGCGTCTAATGCAATTGACTATATGCGGGCACACAAGTTTACTTTGGTGTGGTTGGGGCATCCAATTGATGCGCTATCAGATAAACGCAAAAAATACATCGGCAGTGAAGGCGCAAATGGAGTAGCACTAGCCGAGTTGCCGCACAATGTGTCCCAGGCTGTCGCGGGAATCTCACAAAAAAGTCTGGCTAAGGGCAAGTCTTTGCAGAGGTATTATTCGGAGATGACCCTTGTGTTGCAAGAAATGTTCCGCGTATTAAAGCCCGGAAAGGCAGCTATTGTAGTGGTTGGAAGTTCCACGCTGGCCGGTCAAGACACCAGGGTACAAGATTGTCTTGCCGATATTGGGAAGAACATTGGATTTGACGTTCCGAAGATAGGGGTAAGGCTACTCGATAGAGACAAGAGGATGATGCCTACGGGGACAAGTGTAAACAAGCTATCTCAGATTCAACAGAGGATGCACGAGGAGTACGTGATTGGCTTTTACAAGCCCACGTAGCGCGGTCACTTTTCTGTGTAGTGTTGAGAAATGATTTCGGCGATGATGCTGGTTTCCGGCACGCCTCTCTGCCTAGCATTCAGACGCAGTTTCTCTCCAATAGACTGGTCAAGGAACACGGCGAATCGGGAGCCAAATTGCTCTGGGTAGGCATAGGGGCAGCCATCACACGTAGAGAGTGTGCATCGCTTGCAAATGCCTCGTTTCTCTACATTGCAGCTTCGGCAAAGCAGTTGCAGGTTGTCTACTTCTGTCTGCCCTAATCGCTCTCGCGGTACTTTGTGGTCATACTGCAAGTGTTCATCTGATGCGTCGCAGATTTGGCAAATCCCTTTGTCTCGCTCGTAGACCTCGTGCTTCTGTCTGGTGGTCGGATACTTGCGTACATCGCCTGCAAGTTTTTCTCGTGAGACCAGCCGATACTTGGCGCCGACGGTTTTGATTTTCCAGCCACTCTCGCGCAATTCTCTGATTCGTCTATCGTAATAGGTCTGTTGAACCGCCTTGAAGATTTCAGCGCCTTGCATCCATTCCATCGGCCATAGAAGCTGCAGAATGAGACGTTTAGCCTTGCTGAGCTTGCCAAACGACTTGTCTTTGGGCGGCCAGTTTTGAAGCTTGGGAGACATGGTTTATCTCAAAAAGTAGTTTAGCGGCTTGCCATACAGCTTGGCGAACTCGGAGAGTTCAACGACATCAACTCTTCGCTCGCCGCTCTCGCATTTGGCTACATATGATTGTGGCTTTCCAAGCTGCATAGCAACTTGTGCCTGTGTCAGCCCCATCTCTTTTCTTGCCTGACGCAGGCGCAACAAAAAGGCTTTGTATTTGTCGGAGTGAATATTGTTAGGCAAGGGAAACCTCAGATGTGTACTATCGTATAGGAAAAGTCGTAATATCCCAAAATAGGATTTTAAACCAGGAAACCTTTTGCGTCTTTAGTGAGATAGCATGATTCGAAAAAGCATCACCACTGGCGCCATCGTCGGCCTGCTGTTGACGCTGGCAGCGTTATATCCCGTCTTTAGCGTCCTCGTGGCGCGGGCGACGCCCCTCTTGCTCTTCAGGTCAAGTCCACAACTGGGAGAGTTGATTCACCCGGTCCTGTTGATGGCGTCTGCCGGCGCGGCGACGCTGATTTTTCTTCTGCTCGGCTCATGGGCCGCCTGGCGCGTGCGCGCGCGGACCTTTGCCACGGGCTTGGTTGCCGGAATGAGCAGCGGCGCGGTCGTCGGGTTGGCGCTGTACATCACGCTGATCGCCCCGACGGCGGCGGTCATGGCCGGCGCAGATGTGCTCCAGGCGACTTTGTCCGGCGCGGATCACTTGCCGGAGGCGATGACGGTCGCGTTTGTGCAGCGGGTTCTGGTGGACGGGGTCAACAATTTCTGGCTCACTCTGTTGGCTGCCGTGACGGTGGGCGGGCTGGAAGGCGGCCTGGTGGGCTGGCTGCAGCGTCACGCGCCTTCTGCTTCACATTCCCTGGCATTGCTGGATGTCATAGGCGACCGGCGTGGCCATCGCGTATGGTTCGAGGCGTATGGTGACGACGCGGTGAGGGCCGGACTGCTCGCTGGCATGGGCGGTGGGGCCATCTTGATTTTGTCCACCATGTGGGGTCTGGCAAACATGCCTGGCTCCACATCGCAAGACGTGTGGATGGGCCGGATTTTCCAGCAGGCGCTCGCGGGCACGCCGTTAGGCCATCTCACCAGCAACGCGCTGCTGGCGCTGCTTTCGCCGTTGGCTTTCCTGGCCGCAGTCGGTGTGGGCGGACTGGCAGCCGCTTTGCCACGCAATCCTCCCAGCCGTTTGGGGACGCGCATTTATGCGGCGATGGTGGCCGGCACACTGGTCGGGCTGCTGGTCTCGATCCCGGTCGCCGACCAACTCCGTATCCCGATTGGCTTAGCACCCGAATATCTGCCGCCGCTTCCGCCTTCGGCCAGCGCTGAAGCCGCCGCCGGAATCCAGGTTTTGACGGCGACCTTGTCGGTCCCGCCGGTGCGCGTGCTGCTGATATACGTCCTGCCAATTTTGATGACGTGGCTGGCGATGACCGGCTGGACCCTCTGGGCTATGCTCCAGGGCGTGTTCTACGGTCTCATCCTCATGCTGTTCAGGCTTTGCCCGGTAGATCGCGCGCGTATGGTTCGGCGCGACATGGCGCGGTACGACGATCAATTCTTGCCGCGCCTGTACCGGCTGTTCCAGAACGACCGGCACGCCATGTTGGTCTTGGAGCACCTGGCGTTTGACCTGCGCGCCGATCCGGTCAAGGCGCGCATCGTGGCGGCTTTTCATACGCTCGCTATGCAGCCTCAGCGCGCCGCCGAATCGCTCGACGTGATCGCGCGCACGCTGAACGAACAACGTGACTGGCAGTTGCAGGTTGAAGTCGCCGCGCTGCACGGCTTGCTCGCCCAGGGCCTGCGCGCCACGACGGCGGCCCAGGTCGCCGCCATCGCGCCGATGCCGGAGCAGCAGACCACGCCGCTGCCGCCGCTGCTGGCGAAAGCGGGCGAGCACCTGACGCGCATCCTGAACGAGCTGAAAAAGGTCGAGCGTGTGGACGACCTGAATACCAAGATCATTTTCTTGAACAACACACTCGAGGCTCTGCGCCTGGCCCAGATTTTCAGCACCGAGGGAGCGACCGGCGGAAGCCAATGCGGCGCGGTCTTGCCCGAGTTCTGCGCCGTGCGTGTCCTGTTGGATCAGTGGGAAGCCGTGGTCATGAGCGCGGTCAAGGACTTGCAAGGCCGCGCCGAGTTGATCGCGGAACTCAAGACTCGCAAGCTGACCTTTGCGCCTCGCTTGACGCTTACCGTCACGCTATTCAATCGCGGGTTGAACGTGGCTGAAGACATTCACTTTCTGATAGACGATAGCGAGGAGTATGCCGTTTTGGAAGGCGGACGGCAAGGCCTCGACATCCTCACGCCGCAGGGCAGCCGCGAAGTATCATTCATCCTCCAGCCGCGCAGCGTGAGTCGCCGCTTGCGCGTGAGTTGGAAAGTCACCTACGACGATGCCTTTAATGACGACCGCCTGCTCGAGTTCGGCGACCAGATCGAGTTCGTCGAGGGCGAAAAGCCGCGCGCAGCGCAGCGCATCTTCCCCATCCCCTATGTCACCGGCACGCCGCTGCAAAGCGGGCAGATGTTTGTCGGGCGGCAGGACGTGTTCGACTTTGTGCGCGAGCATTTGCTGGGCGTGTACCAAAACAATGTGATCGTGTTGCACGGTCAGCGGCGCACGGGCAAGACGTCCATCCTGTATCGGTTGAACGAGGTGCTGGCGGACACACACGTGTGCGTCTTGATTGACATGCAGGGCAAGGCCGCGCGCGGCGAGGTGGATTTTTTGTACTCGATGGCCGACGACATTGCCTACGCGCTGGAAAACAATGGCGTCGCCGTCGAACTGCCGCCTCGCCAAGAGTTTGTCGAGTCGCCCGAGTTCTTTTTCCGCAGCCGCTTTTTGCGCGGCGTGGGCGACGCGCTGGACCCCTTAGGCAAAAACTTGCTCATCATGTTCGACGAATTCGAAGAGCTGCAAAAGCGCGTGGAAGACGGCAAGCTGACGGCGGACATTTTCTCCTACCTGCGCAACTTGATGCAGCACGAGCGCAAGGTGGATTTCGTTTTTGCCGGCACACACAAGCTGGAAGAGTTGGGCGCGCAGTACTGGTCTATCCTGTTCAACATCGCCGCGTACAAAAAGATCACGTTCCTCACCGCCGACGAAGTCACGCGCCTGGTGACGCTCCCGGTCGCGCCGTTCGGGCTGGAATATGACCCGCTCGCCATCGAGCGCATCTTCCAGGTGGCCGCCGGTCATCCCTATTTCACGCAGGTCATCTGCCACGAGCTGGTGACGTACCACAATGAAACCCAGCGCAATTACCTCACGACGACGGAGGTGGACGCCGGACTATGCCATCGGCGACTTGATGCAGTTGGAAGGATTGCTCAGCCGGTTGTTAGCCCCCTGTATGGACGGGACCGTTTGCTTGTTTTAGCGACAAAGGTTGGTGTGCAACTCAAGCCAGCCGATTACAGACAAAAAGGCGCATGTGATGACGTTGCTCAATAGCCAAGTCTATCCATCGCAAAATCAAATCCCATCTATTCGATTAGCAATGGATCCACTTCGTCTCCCTGTGGAACGGCTTGTTTCTGAACACACAGGGCGACAGTGGAGAGTCAAAGATGCTAGGGATATGACAGAGTTTGCCTGTCATCCCTGCGCCGTCCTTTCGGATGGTTCCTATTCCGTATTTGCCAAATTCAGTCAAGCGGCGAATGGATTTGAACAGTTTGAGATTGAACTGGCAGGCTTGCGGCTCCTCCATGAATGTTCAGGCGTGATTACGCCCACTCCAATCGGCATTATTCCGGTTACCGGCGGAAATATCTTGGTCCTTGAGACAGTCCAGGCCGTTGATAGAGCACCTCGCCACTGGCGACAAATTGGACAAACGCTTGCCCGTATCCATCAGATCAAGGAAGATCGGTTCGGTCTAGAAACGCAGGGTTACTTTGGGCCTCTTTACCAAGATAACACTCCAATGAGTGATTGGCCAACGTTCTATGCGGAACGTCAGCTTTGGCCTGGTTTGAGATTGGCAGTTGATTCCGGAAATATGCCTCCAGTTGTAACTCGGCAGGTCGAAAAGCTGATTTCACGCCTTCCCGAGCTTTGCGGCCCTGAAGTCGTACCCACACTCCTCCATGGCGACGCGCAACAAAACAACTTTATCAGCGCCGAAAGGGGAGCGGTCGTCATAGATCCGGCGGTTTACTATGGAAATCCAGAAATGGACCTTGCATTCATAGATTATTTTCAAGCAGCGCCAGATGATGTCTTTGATGGCTATCAGGATGAACTGCCCATTGATCCGGGATTTTGGGAAAGACGTGACCTGTGGCGTGTATGGGGGTACCTTGCGGCTGTAACCGTCGAAGGCCCAAGTTATTTAGGCAAGCTGACCGAGGCTGTTCAGAAGTATATATAGCTCTCTATTTGCCAGGAGATGTGATGAACAAGGTGATCTCACTTTCCGACGCGGCGGCGCTCGTCCACAGCGGCGATACACTGGCGCTCGGCGGGATGACGTTGTACCGCCGCCCTGTTGCGTTCGTGCGCGAATTGCTGCGCGGCGATACAGGCGATCTCACGTTGCTGTGCTTCACGGCATCTTTCGAGTCCGACGTGCTGGTCGGCGCTGGACGGGCCAAGGCGATCCGCTCGTGCTACTTTGGACTGGAGGCATTTGGGTTGGCGCCCATGTTCACGCAGGCGGCCACACGCGGAGATGTGCGCGTGATCGAAGAGAGTGAAAACAGCCTGGCGTTCGGGCTGCGCGCGGCGATGGCGGGGGTAGGTTCCATGCCCGGCCCCGGCTGGATCGGCACCGACTTGCTCAAAGTGCGTCCCGACGTGAAGGTGATAGACGATCCTTACACGGGACAGCCCGTCGTCGCGTTCCCGGCGATTACATGCGACGTGGCTGTGATCCACGCGACCGTGGCCGACTGCGCCGGCAACGCGCGGCTGGGCAACCTGGCCGCCGATCAAGAAGTGGCAGCGGTGGCTCGGACCGTCGTCGTCACGGCTGAAGAAATCGTGGATCATCTCGACGGCCCCGTGCAAATCCCGGCGATGGCGGTGACGGGTGTGGCTCACGCGCCGCGCGGCGCGTGGCCCACGTCGTGTTACCCGCTGTATCCCCTTGCCGGCGGCGAGCTTTTGCATTACCTCGAAGCCTGCGCGGCGGGAAAATTCGACGAGTATCTTTTAGAGTTTCTCGAACAGACGAAGGACGAATGAGAATGTGCCCTTGTCTTTGGTCATTCGTTGGAATGTTCAATTTTACCTTCAAAGGCAGGCTGTAGGGCAAGATGACATCTTGCCCCACAGGGCGACGAGTGACGAACAGCCCGCCAGAAACACGACAAACGTCAATGCCTACCGGAGAGTCGATGGTGATAGAATGAATAGAGTCTACAATGAATAGCCCTGCAACCGATTTTACAGCGGACGAACTCGTCAGCGTGTGCATCGCCCGCCAGGTGGTAGATGGCGACATGTTGGCGCAAGGCATCGCCACGCCGCTGGTGGCGGCCGGTTATTTCCTTGCCAAGCTGACCCACGCGCCGAATGTGGTTTTCGCCTCAGCCATCAGCCAGGGGCTTGTCGGCGATTGGGCGCCGCTGGCGTTGGCGCGCGTCGAGGACCACTGGGTCGGTCGCGCGTTGATGCAGTTCTCCTTCCCGCAGATAGCGTGCGATTGGCTGCCGCGTTTTCGCTTTAAGGAATTTCTCCGCCCGGCCCAAGTGGATGCGTTTGGGAACCTGAACAACGTCGTCATCGGCGCTTCGTACGAGCATCCCCAGTTGCGTCTGCCCGGAGCGGGCGGCATCCCCGACGTGACGACGTACAACGAGTGCTTGTCGCTGTATGTTCCGCGTCACAGCCGCGCGGTGTTTGTCGAAAAGCTGGATTTCGTCTCCGGCCTCGGCCACCGCCCGTGGCGCCGGGCCGGCGCCGGCCCGGTCTATTGCGTGACGAACCTCGGCGAGTTCGACTATGCCAACGGGCGGATGCGCCTCATCCGCTGTTTCCCCGGTTCGTCGCCGGACAAGATTCAGGCCAAGACCGGATTCCCGTTAGAGATCGCGCCGGATGTCGGCGAGACCGAGCTGCCCACGGTGGTGCAAGTGCGGCTCTTGCGCGAGGTGATTGACCCTTTGGGCGTGCGGCGATTGGAAACGCTTGGCGGGGGAGCGCGCAAAGATTTGCTGCGCGAGATTCTCGCTCGCGAAGGCGCATTGTGATGGCTAAAATTCATAAGGAGGCCAATTATGGTTGATGTCGCAGCCGAGCCAGGGGCCAAAATCCCAGACTGGGAAATGAACTATGCCGGGCGCACCCGACGCATGAAGAGTTCGATGATCCGCGAGCTGCTCAAGCTGACGGAGCAACCCGATATCATCTCGTTTGGCGGAGGGCTGCCCGCGCCGGAAATGTTCCCGGTGCGCGAGTTTCAAGAGGCGTGCGATTACGTCCTGCGCACCGAAGGCCCCAGGGCGCTCCAGTACGGGCCGACGGAAGGCTTTCCCCCGCTCAAGCAATATCTGGTCGAGCGGATGTGCCAGTACGGCGTGCCGGTCGAAGAAGAAAACATCCTGCTCACGAACGGCAGTCAGCAAGCACTCGATCTCCTCGGCAAGGTGTTTGTGGACGACCAGATGGTGGCCTGCACGGAGCGGCCCACGTACCTGGGCGCGCTGCAAGCGTGGAATGCCTACGAGGCCAACTATTGCACCGTGCCGCTCGATGACCAGGGGATGGTGGTGGACGATCTGGAAGCGGTTATTCAGCGTCACCACCCGCGTTTCATCTACGTCTTGCCGAACTTTCACAACCCGGCCGGCGTGTCGCTCTCCGAAGAGCGCCGCCACCAACTCGTCGAGATCGCTCTGAAGCAGGATGTGTTCCTCATCGAGGATGATCCTTACGGTGAATTGCGTTTCGAGGGCCAAGACCGCACGCCGCTCGTCGCGCTGGCGAAGGAGCGCACGATTTACGTGTGTACGTTCTCCAAGACGCTCTCGCCCGGCATCCGCCTGGGGTGGATCGTCGCGCCGAAAAAAGTCATCAGCAAACTGGTGCAGGCCAAACAAGGTTCCGACTTGCACACGAGCACGTTCTTGCAGATGGTGGCCAACGACATCTGCCAACGCGGCATCCTGCGCCAGCACGTCAAGCGCATCCGCGCCTGCTACAAGGAGCGGCGTGACGCGATGCTCGACGCGATGGCCGAGTTCTTCCCGGACGAGGTCAAGTGGACTCGACCGCAGGGCGGATTATTCTTGTGGGTGACCACGCCGCCCAAGGTGGATACTCTAGACCTGTTCAAGGTGGCCGTTGCGGAAAAAGTGGCCTATGTGCCGGGCAATTCGTTCTACGCCGACGACGAGAGCGAAGGCGCCCACCACATGCGGCTGAACTTTTCGTACTGCAAGCCGGGAGTGATTGTGGAAGGCATCCGGCGCTTGGGCGTTGCGCTCAAGAAAGCGGTCATGGCCTAGTTCCCGAATTGTGAGAACGCATCACGCCGAGCTAGACTTTCCAGGCCCTCTAACAGCCTGGAAGGTCTTTGCGTGGGATAGGGCCATTGGCCCAAGTAGGCCCTTGCACTCTGAGGATTGCCTGTCTGGAAGCAGGCGAAAAACCCGTCCCAACACACTTTGGCAACTTGACTTGATACGACATTCGTCATAGAATAATGCCATATTCACAACCTAGGAGGTCATAACGTGAACAAACCAGAAATGGTCAACTCTATCGCGATAAAGTCCGGCTTGAGCAAAAAAGACAGCGAGGCAGCTCTCGACGCATTTGTTGCATCGGTTGAAGATGCTTTGAAGGCGGGGGACAAGGTTTCCCTGGTAGGTTTTGGCGCTTTTGAAGTCAGACAGCGCCCCGCCCGAAAAGGCCGCAACCCCAAGACCAAGGAAGAAATCATGATCTCGGCGTCGAATGCTCCGGTGTTCAAGGCTGGCCGGGGATTGAAGCAATTGGTCAACCCGCTAAAGGCTGCTGCGTCCGAGGCGCCGGTCGTTGTGCCCGAGGCGACTGCCGCTGTGCCCGAGACGCCGGCCGCTACGCCTGTCGTAGCGAACCCTGCCCCTTGATGCGGCAACTCGCCGACGCCCGCGTACCAACAGCTTCCGAAACAGTTCACCCTTGCGAAGGTCTGCTCAACCTTCGCAAGGGTGTTTGAACGCTTATCTAAACGGGCTGCACTTGCGCCCCAAACCTCGCGTCTATTCCCCAAACATCTGAATGATCCGCGCCGTGTGGCGTATGCCCTGAACAAATAGATCCAGCCGCACATTCTCGTCTGGCGCGTGCGCTTTCGAGCCGGGATGGCCGATGCCCGCCGTGGCGATCGGCGTCTTGAGATGTTCGATGAAAGCGTGGTTGGGGCCGGAGCCTCCGATCATTGGCGCCACCAGCATGTCTTTCGCATAAATGCCGCGCGCCGCCTCGACGACCAGCTTGATAAACGGGTGATCCGGGTCAACCCGACCGGGCGCTTCGCCGCCGAGGAGTCGCACCTCGATATCATCGAACCCTTCGGCGTCCAGGTGCGCGCGGAGCTTGGCGACGATTTGTTCCGGCGTCTGATTCGGCACCAGGCGGAAATCCACTTTGGCGCTGGCCTCGGCCGGCAACACCGTCTTTGAGCCGGGACCTTGATAACCTGAAGTCAGCCCGCAAATCGTGCAAGTGGGGACGAAAACTTCTTCGCGCTTGAGATCCAGCCCGCCGGTCATGCCATTCAAGAACCCCTTCAACCCGTAACGCTTGAGATAGTCTTGCGACTCGTCGGGCAGCGCGTCGAGCAGTTCCAGGTCACGCGGCGTGGGCGGGACGACATTGTCGTAAAAACCTGGGATGCGAATGTGCTCGTCCGGCCCCTTGAGCGTGCCGAGCGCCCACACCAAACGCCACGCGGCGTTTGGAAAGATCGAGCCGCCCAGCCCGGAATGGGCGTCGAGTGTGGCCGTCTTGGCCCGCAGCTCGACGTAGCAGATGCCGCGCATCCCGACGCATTGAATTGGGGCGCCGTCCGCGTTCACGCCGCCGAATTCCCAGATGCAGGCGTCGGCGGCCAGCTTATCCTTGTGGGCCGCAATAAAGGGCGGCAGCGAAACGCTGCTGACTTCTTCCTCGCCCTCGATCAGGAATTTGATGTTGCAGGGCAACTGGCCCGTGACAGCCTGAATCGCATCAATCGCGGCCAGCCGGCATACGATGTGGCCCTTGTCGTCGCTCACGCCGCGCGCATAGAGCGCGCCGTCGCGCACCGTCGGCTCGAACGGAGGCGAAGTCCACAACTCGAGCGGCTCGGGCGGCTGCACGTCATAGTGATTGTAAAACAGCAGCGTTCGATTGGATTGGCCGCTGGCCTCGCCATACACGACCGGGTACCCGGTCGTCGGCATGACCTCCGAGGCAAAATTCCGCTGGCGCAACATCCGCGCCACGAGGTCAGCACATTCGCGGAGGCCGAGTCCCTGCGCCGACACGCTCGGCTGCGCGCACAGCACTTTTAATTCGGCGACCCAGTCGTCGAGGTGGGCCTGGATGTAGGCATCCAGTCTTGGAAAGAGATCCGTTTGCATGACAATTCCTTTCGGCATAAGGTAACGCCAATTATATACCTTACTCAACGCAAAAGCGAATTCAGGCTCGGAATGAAACCCGCACAGTTCCATTCTCAACTTGCCAGACCAGCGTCGCAAAACGCTCGATAAAGTAACGGTCGTGGACGACGGCAAGAATCGTGCCTTCAAAGGCAGCCAGAGCTTGCTCGAAGCGCGCACGGGAGGGAATGTCGAGGTGATTGATCGGCTCGTCGAGCAGCAACAAGTTGCAGCCCTGCGCGACCAGCGTCGCCAACGCCAATCGCGCGCGCTCGCCGAACGAAAGCGACCCCACCGGCACAAAGACGTCGTCGCCGCTAAAGAGGAAATAGTGCAGGAACGCGCGCACGTCCGTGTCCGACATCGGCGCGAGGCTGCGAATGGTCGTGAAGGCATCGAGCGCCGGGTCGAGGCTCTCTTGCTCCTGCGCCATGTAACCCACGCGCACCTTGGCGCCCAGCCGGACGCGCCCGGCCAGCGGCGGCAGGTCGCCGGTGATAGCGCGGACGAGCGTGGTCTTGCCCGCGCCGTTGGGGCCGATCAGCGCCACTCGGCTGCCCTGGCGTAATTGCAGGTTCAGGTCGTGGAGCAAAACGTTTTCTCCATAGCCCACGGACACGTCTTCCAACGTCAGCACGTCTTGACCGCTGGTCAGAGTGTCTCCAAACTCTAACTTTATCTGCCAACCCAGTCTGGGTTTGTCCAGTCGCTCATCGGACTCGAGGTAACGCTCCAGCTTTTTCTCGCGCGACTTGGCCTTGGTCGCTACCTTCTTGGCATAGCGGCGCACGCCCGGCTGGCCCGGCGTCGTGCTCAACTCGACGCGCTTGGCCTGATCCTTGGTGCGCGCAATGTCCTGTTTCATCCGGCGGATCTCGTATTCCTGGTCACGCCACTGGCTCTGCTGCCGCTCACGCTCGGCGAGTTTTTGTTCGACATAGTCGGAATAGTTGCCGGCATACCCTCGGATGGTATGTGTCACCGGATTGAGGTCGAGGATGCGTGTAACCGTTCGGTCGAGGAAGGTGCGGTCGTGCGAAACGATCAGCGCCGCGCCTCGGAAATCGCTCAGCCAACGCTCCAGCCATTCAAGCATGGCGATGTCGAGGTGATTCGTCGGCTCGTCGAGGAGCAAGAGTTGCGGCTTGGAGAGCAAGACGCAGGCCAGCGCGGCGCGAGTCTTTTGCCCGCCGCTCAAGGTCGCCACACGCATCGTCAGCGGCAAATGTCCCAAGCCGAGAGCGGAAAGAACGCCCGGCCCGAGGCCTGCATCAAAAGTAGCAGACGCCAGTCGAGCCAACGCGGCATCGTACTCGCGCTGAAGGTCGAGCCGATCCGGCGCGCGCCCCAATGCCTCGGCCATTCGCTCGACTTGAGCCGTCAGCTTTTGGGGATCGCCTTGCGCGCGGGCCAAGACATCACCCAGCGTTTCATCGGCGTGGAATTCAAAGCCCTGGGGCAAATAGCCGACGCAAAGATCGGCTGGGGTCAACTGCACACTGCCGGCATCTGGTTTGTCCAGTCCAACGAGGATGCGCAAGATCGTCGTCTTGCCGCAGCCGTTCGGGCCAACCAAACCGGCCCGCTCGCCAGGATTGAGACTGAAGGAAACATCGTCGAGGACGACCTGAACGCCAACCGATTTCGAGAGGTGATGAGCCGTAAGCGAAGCCCTAAGCGAAGCCGTAAGCATAAGCAACCTGTCCTTGTCGGGAAAACAAAAGCCGAAGGCAGACGGCCCTCGGCTGAAACGATACAGCAATGTGACCTCACAGGTCACGGGCGGCTACCCAAAAAACGTTCCGACTTACAGGTTGCGTGTCATTGGTAAAACTCTCCTCAAGGTGCCCGAACTTTATCACGGCCTCGTGTGTTTGTCAAGCAAAGACATTTCTCGATAAAGGAACCACGTCCCCTTCCGACTTGCGACATTGCCAGGCGCGCGGTCATAGTACACATCAAAAACCTGGCCGCTCTCGGTGCGCACCCGGAAATAATCGCGTCCCACGCCCCACGAGCCGTGGCTTTCTGCGGCCGCCGCGTGCTGGGCCTGCATGTTGTGCGCCATGCGTCCCCGACGGCGATAGTCGTGCCACTCGCTCAGCTTTTCGATGACTCGGTACACCGTCCCGCGCCAGGTAAACTCGTCCGGGCAGCCGGGCTTTTTCTCTAACGCCGGCAAATGGTCAAAGTGAACCTCAATGGGTTCGCCGATGAACTTGAGCGTCTCGGCTTCCATCCTGCCCCCACCCTGGCCCTCCCCCGTTTGCGGGAGAGGGAAAATCCTACCACAGAGTTATAGACGCTCGCCGCCGCGCCGCTCAGGTACAGGCCGCCGCCGTCCGCCCCGGATGCGCTGGCGGTGTTGTTGGTGATGGTGGTCTCGGTGATGGCCGTCGCGGCTTGGTAGAGATAGAGACCGCCGCCGGGTTGATTGACGGCCTGGTTGTTATTGATCTTGGTATTGATCAGCGAGACGCGCGTGGAAGTATTGCCATAGGCAAAGACCGCGCCACCGGAACGGCCCGTGGCATTATCGGCCAACGTGCTGTCCACAATGTTCAACTCGGCCCCGTTGCCGTTCAGGAACATGCCGCCGCCGCCCGTGTTGGCCGTCACATTGCGATCTGTGGTATTGCCGGAGAGTTGGCTGCGGAGAATGGACACCCGCGCCGTCGCGTCACTCACGTACAGGCCGCCGCCGGATGCGCTGGCCCGGTTGCCGGCGACCGTCACATCCGACAGAGTCAGCCGCGCGCCCACGCCCACCAAGTAGAGACCGCCGCCATAAGTATCACGGGTGGAGGTGTAGGCGCGGTTATTGCTAATCAAGCCGCCCGTCATGGTGATGGCCGTGCGGTTGGCCCACAGGCCGCCGCCGTGATACAGCGTCGCCTCGTTGCCAGTGATATTTGTATTAAGCAGCGTGAGATGCGAGAGGCCCGAAGCGTTATCCATCACCAACGCGCCGCCTTCACGCTCGGCAACGTTGTTGGCAAGCGTGCTGTCTGATACAGACACCACATTGCCCGTGCCGTACACATAGAGGCCGCCGCCCCGGTTATTGTTAGCATCGCGGGTCGTCTCGTTGGCAGTGATGACGCTGTTGGCAATGATGACGGTGCTGCCGCTATTGTTCACATACACGCCTGCGCCTTGCAGTCTGGAGGTGTTGTTGGACACGGTGCTGCCGCTGATGTTCAGATTCGAACCCACGCCCGTCAGGTACAGGCCGCCGCCGTAGGTATCTGCCGCGGCGTTGGGCGCGCGGTTGTTGTGGAACGTGCTGCCCGTGGCGGTGATCGTCGTCTGATCAGCCCAGATGCCGCCGCCATGGGCGGTGGTGGCCTGGTTGTCGCTGATGGTGCTGTCGGTGATGGCAAGCCTTGCCCCATCGGTGTTGCTGTTGCCGTCTATGAAAATGGCCCCGCCGTAATTGGCCGAGGTATTGGTCGAAACGGCGCTGCTGGCAATGGTCAGTTCGGCCCGGTTGCCAAACAGGTAAATCGCGCCGCCATAGGCAGAACCATCATTGTCGGTCGTCGTGTTCCCTGTCAACACACTGTCATCCAGAATCTTGAGCCGGATGTCATTGCCATTGGCGTAAATCGCGCCGCCTTGCCGCAGGCCCAGATTGTTGGAGAGAGTGCTGCCGCTGATCGTCAGCGCAGAACCGTTGCCGGCGAGGTAAATGGCCCCGCCCATGCGGTCGCCAGCGGGAGCACGGTTGTTGTTGAGAGTGCTGCGGGTGATGGTGATGACGGCCAAGTTGGCAAAAATGCCGCCGCCATCCACTTCGGAGGCGGTGTTGTTGCTAATGTCACTGTCGGCGATGGACAAATGGGCAAAACCGGTATTGCCTTCAATGGCGATAGCGCCGCCATAGCGTTCTGACGTGTTGTTTGAAGCAATAACATTTTCCAGGACAAGTTTCGAGCCTGCGCCAAACACGGCTATGGCCGCGCCGCGTGTGTTGGTGTCATTGTTATAGTTCGCCTGGTTGCCGGTGAACTGGCTGTTTTTGACAATCAGCGTGGTGCCCACCGAGTCCATATAGAGAGCGCCGCCGCGATAACGGGCGGTGTTGTTGATAATGGTCATATCTTCAAAACGGGGCTGCGCGCCGTTGGTGATATACGCGCCGCCGCCGCTGGCCGTCGTATTGCCGCCGGAAAAAGTCATGTTGGAGATGACGATGTCGTTCGTGACCAGCGTGCCGGTGATCAGCATCACCCGCTGGCTAGCCGGGGCGCGGACGATGACGGTGGCGCTGCTCACGCCGGTCACGCTGACGGCTTTGCTGAGCACCAGGCTTTCGGTATAGACTCCCGCCGGCACAATGACCGTGTCACCGGGAGCGGCGAGGTCAATCATGCACTGAATGGTGCGCGGGCCGACGGGCACTTCGTCAAAGCCCATATCCCAGTCGCAAGACAGAGGCCGGGCCTCACCGTCATAGTCTTGAGCAGGTAGACCGGTTCCCGTCTTGGCGCCTTTGTTGATGACGGGCGACGAGGTGCTGAGGTGATATTGCTGGACCAGATCGCCCGTGCCAAGGAAAAGGGGATCCACATAAAGGTTATTGGCGCCCATGGTGCCAAAAGTGTTGGCCGCCGTGTTGCCAAAGATATCGTTATAATCGGCCGTGCCGCTGCCGCGATAGACGCCGCCGCCGTTCGTGGTGGCCGAATTACCCACGACAATGTTGTTATAGACCATGCCGCCGGACTGGAGATAGAGGCCGCCGCCATCGGTTGAAGTGTTGCTGATCACTGTGTTGTTGAATACATTGACGTTGAGACCCGCGCCCGTGTTGGCATTAATGTTCATCCCGCCGCCAATGGAGCGAGAGCGATTTCCATACAGCAAATTATTCGTTACCGTGACAACGTTTGTGTCCCAGCAATCAATCCCGCCGCCTTCGCTATGGCCAGGCCCCATGGATAGGTTGTTGGCAATCACGTTTGCGTCAATCAGCGCGGCCCGGGCGCCTGTCTCAAAGCCGAAGCCGCCGCCGCCGCCATAGCCGCCCGTAGGCACACTCTGATTGGCTGCAATCACACTATTGCGGATCACGGCTTGCGTGGCGCCATAGATGCCGATGCCGCCGCCATTCGCCAGGTTGGCTTGGGTGACGAGTGTGTTGCTCGTTACCTCGCTGTTCTGGATCAAGGGCGCGCTGCCCGCGCGGATCACCACACCCGCGCCGCCGCCATTGCTGGCGGTAGAGGTGGCTGAGTTGTCATAGATGCGCGCATAGAGAATTTGCGAGTTGCCCGCGCGAATGTCCACGCCGCCGCCATACGCCTCCGCGCTGCTGCCGCTGGCCCGGACGACGTTGCTGTAAATGTCGGTGTGGTCTATCAAATGATCGCCCGTCATGATGACTAGCCCCGCGCCGTACGCGTCGTCATTCGCCGCGGTCGTCGCGTGCCGGTTGTAGCGCAGGGTACTGTTCACAACCGTGATCGGGTTGGCGGTATTCAGCGTCAGCGCATGCTGCGCATATTCGACCGTTGTCTGGTTCAAAGAGCCGCTGCTGCCTGTCTGAAAAGAAATGCCTTGCCACGCGCCGGGCGTGGCCGAGGGTGCGGTAAACGTGGACGGGCCGCCGCCGCGCAGCTCGCCGTTGACGGTGAACCCATAGTTGCCCACCACGCGGATCGTCGTGCCGGGGGCGATGGTGATGACCACCCCCGCGTTGATAACGACATTCGACGTGGCGGTGATGATACCTGGCCCCCACGTGCCGTTGATCGTCTGCGTGGCATCAATAGTACTGCCGCCTGGTTGATCCTGCGCCAAAGGCGCGCCCAGTGCAACGCCAGTCGCCATGGTGAACGTCAGCGCCAAAGCCATCGTTAGCCCTAAAGCCAATGCAATCGTTAGTTGAGTCAATCTTGTGATATTCATTTTTCCCCTCTATAGCGCTTTATGAAAGCAGAATACTCGGAACCTAGGCAGGCGACATTAAATGTGCATTCAGGAAGGACGCCGCGGCGCCAAGTCGGTATTCGACCTTCCAGAAAAGGTTGGCGATTAGCTCTCCGCCAACGCGCGACGCAGTGCCGAATGTGGGGGGACGTCAGCGCCGGGTGTCACACAGGACTCGACTTGTCGCGGTCAAAATGAGTATAACCGCACAGAGAGGAACTGTGAAGCGTAAAAGGTCTGGATTTTGGATAGCGCTATTAACGGGGAATGACTGAGAAGAAACCAGATCGGCTCCGTGATAACTACGGAGCCGATAGAGGGAAACTTGCCCATCAGGTTGGCTCGGTGGCTCTCCACGGTGCGCCATCGCAAAAGTCGAGTGATAACAGCTTCAACCGTGTATCATCTCAATAATCCGGCGTTGCGCCTTGCTGCAAGGACGCAACGCGGAAGAACCTTGCGAAGGTGTAGTGAGAATTCGCTGCGTAATGAGCGGAACCCTTACCCATTAAGGGTACCCTGGGGATCGCAAGGTTCAAATTCCCCACTTTTTGAGAGGACACCTTTCGCTCATCCGCGAGTTATCTCGTTGGTGACGGTCTCTGCTATCTGCAAGGCGCGCAAGCCATCGCTGCCTGGCACGTCGCTGGGGCGATTCTCGCGCGCGCAATCCACAAAGTGGCGCAACTCGAGCATCAAGGGCTCGGCCATGGGAACATGGATGCACTCGATCACGCTCTCCTGGCGGTATTTGGTGGTGTTGTGGTTATCAAGGTACTGCGGGAACACTCGCCGGTGGACCACGACGGACTTGTTGAGCAGGTCGGCCTCGATATAAGCCCCTTTGGCGGTGACCTCGATGTTTCTGATTTTTTGTTCTGTGACGCGCGAGGCGGTGAGAGTGACCACGGGGCCGTTGGCAAACGAAAGCGTCGCCACGGCGTGATCAATTACGCCAGTATGGATCGTGCGTCCCCAGGCGCTGATCGTTTGTATGTTCTGGCCCAGCACGTTCGTCGCCAGATCCAGGTCGTGGATCATCAGGTCGCGGATGACGTCCACGTCGGTGTTGCTGGTGTCAAAGGGGCTCAACCGGCGCACGTTGAGGCCGACGAGCGTCATCCCTTCGATTACGTTTTTCAGCTCCATAAAGGCCGGGTTGAAGCGTTCGATGTGGCCGACCTGCAACACCAACTTGCGTCGGTTCGCCAGGTCCACCAGTTGGCGAGCCTGCTCGGCGGTTTCCGTAATGGGTTTTTCCACCAAGGTGTGCAGGCCCCGTTCCAGGCATTCGACAGCCACGGCATAGTGAGCCGGGGTAGAGGTGGCGATGACGATGGCATCCACCTGAGCCAGCAGTTCCCTGTGATCGGAAAAATAAGTCGTATCGTAGCGTTCGGCGACCTGGCGCCCACGCTCTTCGTTCTGATCGGCTATACCGACGAGCTCAACGCGAGGCAGGTTGGCACAAACCCGGCAGTGCCGCTCGCCCATGACTCCGACGCCAATGACACCTATCCGAACAGTTTTCATTTAATCTCCCTTGATCAAGCTGAATGGTCACACTTCCATGAACTCGTTCACGGCCGACACAATCGTCTCCAGATCATCGTGGCACAAAGCTGGATGCACCGGCAAAGACAGCACCTCCGCCGCCGCCCGCTCGGATTCTGGCAGGCGGAGATGGTAGCCCAACTCTTGCGTGTAGAACGATTGTTGGTGAACGGGAACGGGATAGTAGACACCAGTACCAACCCCTCGCTCTTTTAGATGATCGAGTAGAGCATCCCGTCGCCCGTCAGGAACTCGCACCGTGTACTGATGGAACACATGCCGGTACCCCGATGGAACCTCGGGTGTGACCACCCCGCGCAAGTGCGAGCTGAGATACTGGGCATTGGCAATCCGGGCCTGGTTGAAGCGTTCCAACTTTTGCAATTGCGCCAGCCCTATCGCCGCGTGGATGTCCGTCATGCGAAAGTTGAACCCCAATTCGTCATGGTAATACCGCCGCCGCATCCCGTGCTGACGAATGACCCGGCAGTTTTCAGCAATCTTGGCGTCATCTGTGGTGATCATACCACCCTCAGCGGAGGTGATATTCTTGGTGGGGTACAGCGAAAAGCAGCCGGCGCCGAAACTCCCAGCCCGCTTGCCTTTATACTCCGCGCCGTGGCTTTGGCAGGCATCCTCGATAACGACCAGTCCATGCTTTTCGGCTGTCGCCATGATCGGGTCCATATCGGCGGGCAGCCCGAACAGATGCACCGGCAGGATAGCTTTGGTGCGCGGCGTGATGGTCGCCTCGATCTGTCCCGGGTCAATATTGAGCGTTTGGGGATCAATATCCACAAAGACCGGGCGCGCCCCAACGTACAAAATACTGTTCGCCGAAGCGATGAATGTGAAAGGTGTGGTAATCACCTCGTCCCCGGCCTGGATGCCGTGAGCCAGTAAAGCCACGTGCAGCGCCGTCGTGCCGGAAGAAGTGGCGACGGCATATTTGACGCCCACCATCTCGGCAAAAGCCGCTTCAAAGGCAGCGACCCGTGGCCCCTGGGCCAAGACGCCTGAATCCAACACTTCCAGCACAGCCCGCTTTTCTTCTTCACCGATGAGGGGTTTGGCGATAGGAATCATTGAATGGCCTCCCATAGAGATTTGTCAATGGCAACTTGACGATCACAAGCCGGGCAGCGAGCGAGCACTGGCGCTCCTTCTGTCCGGTGTTCTTCCAGGCGCGCCCCGCAGGGGCAGACGAACCCGCGCAAGCGAGCCGGGTTTCCCCATACCAGACCATAGTCAGGCACATCTCGCGTGACCACCGAACCTGAGCCGATCATGGCCCAACGACCAACGATCACTCCACAGACAATGGTGGCATTGGCCCCGATAGACGCGCCCTGACGGACCAACGTCGTGCTCAAAACCCAATCGTCGGCCGCCTTGAGCGAGCCATCCGGATTGACGGCGCGCGGGGCTTTGTCGTTCGTAAACACACAGTGTGGGCCGCAAAAGACACCGTCCTCGACGGTGACCCCGTGGTAAATGGAAACATAGTTCTGGATTTTGACGTTGTTTCCGATCACTACCCCGGCGTCCACATAGACGCCTTTGCTCACAACGCAGTTTGACCCAAGGCTTGCCCCTTCACGGATCTGAGCATGGTGCCAGATCACCGTGCCGGCGCCGATTTCGGCCCTCGGCGATACATCTGCCGTGGGGTGGATTTTGACGTTGAGGGATTCGTTCACGCCCCAGACCCTCCCTTGCGAGGCGCGTCCATCGCCCCAAACTTGATTGGCGCCGGTCGGAACAGGATTGGGGCTGACGCAAAGTCCACCCAGAACCGATTGCCGACCAGCGCCGGAGCATTGTCCTGGTTCTTGATGACCACCTGCGCAGTGTTGGGAGTGACCACGGCGCTCATCACCACCAGGTCAGACACCGAGGAATAATTTCTGGCGACCAGGGGCAAGTAGAGTTTATAGTCACCCACAGCCGCCGGTCGGATCACGACCGTAAAGAACAGCGTGTTCGATGTGCCGCCGCCCGGCGCGGGGTTGACCACGGTAATGCTGATCGGGCCAGCAGCGGCAATGTCACTTGCCAGGATGTCTGCCACGAGTTGTCCGCTGTTGACAAACGTCGTCGCGCGGGCCGAACCCTTCCAGTAAACGGTCGAGTTGCCGACAAAGTGAGTGCCTGTCACCAGCAGCGTGAACGCCGGGCCGCCGACTGTCGCCGTCGTCGGGTTGAGGCTGGTGATCACCGGGGCTGGATTGTTGAGCGCGACCGTGATCGTCACCGTGGCGATGTTGCTATCCAATGCGCCATCGTTGGCTTTGTAGGTGAACGAGTCAGAGCCATTGTAGTTGAGCGCCGGCATATAGGTAAGCGAGCCATCGGCGTTGAGCGTCAGCGTGCCATGTGCCGGGCCGTTCACCCGCGATGCCGTCAGCGCGGCGCTATCCACATCGGTGTCATTGCCCAACACACCCGGAGCAGCGACCGTCAGCACCGTGTCCTCGCTTGTGATATAGATGTCGTTCATCGCCACAGGCGCGTCGTTGACCGGGTGGATAGTGAGGTTGACGGTGGCGACGTTGCTATTCGACATTCCGTCGTTGGCCTGGTAGGTAAAGCTATCGGCGCCGTTATAGTCGGCGGTTGGCGTGTACACGAACGAGCCGTTGGCGTTGAGCGTCAACGCGCCATGCGTCGGGCCGCTGACCAGGACAGCCCTCAGCGGGTCGTGATCCCGGTCGGTGTCATTGCCGAGCACGCCGGAAGCTGTCACAACCAGCGGTGTGTCTTCGTTCGTGCTGTAGCTATCGTTCACTGCTGTGGGCGCGTCGTTGACATTCTTTGCCGTGATGGCGAAGGATTGAGTGGAGATCGCTCCGGCGCTGTCACGCGCTTGCAGGGTGACGGCGTGCTGGCCCACGTTGTCGTTCGTCGGCGTGCCGCTCAACGTAGCTGTGCCGTTGTGGTGATCCGTGAAGGTCAGCCAGCCGGGCAGCGTGGGCGCAGTGATGGCCACTGTGTCGCCTGCGTCAATGTCGGTGACGATGACATTGTAGGTGTATAGTTCGCCTTGCATCACCACTAACACTGGCTCGCTGGTGAATTGTGGCGCGTCGTTGACCGGGTTGACGGTGAGGGTCACGGTGGCGACGTTGCTATTCGACGTTCCGTCGTTGGCCTGGTAGGTAAAGCTATCGGCGCCGTTATAGTCGGCGGTTGGCGTGTAGACGAACGAGCCGTCGGCGTTGAGGCTGAACGAGCCGTGCGCCGGGGCGCTGGTCAGGATGGCTGTCAGCGAATCGCCTTCGACATCCGTGTCGTTGGTCAGCACGCCGGGTGCGGCGACGATCAGAGGCGTGTCTTCGTCCGTCGTGTAGTTGTCATTATTGGCGACAGGCGGGTCGTTGACGCCTGGCCGGAACTGGCCGCCGACGGCAAGTGGGTGTGCAGCCAGTGCCAGCAGCCTATCGGAAAGGACTGACCCATGGAACTCGGCATTAGCAGCGCACTCAAAACTCTGTTCGAGCAACTCGGCAAAGCGTTCTTCATCTCCGGCTACCTGCCGGCGGCGCTGTTCGTCGCGCTCAATCAATATCTCGTGTTCTCCAACAGATTTGGCGGCAGGTCCCTCGTATTGTTTGCGCCCGATTTCAAACTGGGGCCGTTCACCGGCGACAACCTGGCGACGGTCATTCTGCCTTTGTTTCTTGGCATGCTGCTGCTGGCATTCAATACCCTCATCATCAAGTTCTTTGAAGGCGCGTTCAAGTGGCAGCAGAATATTCTTTTGCGCCCCTGGATGGCGGCCAATCGCAAGCGCTGCCAGGAGCGCTATGGTAAGCTGGTCACGCTCAAGAAAGAATACTACCAGCAGCTTGCGCGGGCTGCCGGTTCGGACAAGGCAGAACGCAATGACGCGCTCGACAAGGTCGTTGGGCTGCGGCTGCAAATCCAGGCGGAGAATGACCGCCTCGAGCAGATTGAGCCAACGCCTTCGCTGCCCTATCGCCTGGAGTGTGTCCGGCCCACGGCGCTGGGCAACACCTTTGCGCTGATGGAAGAATATCCCTACGACCGGTACGGCATTGACGCGGTGGCGATCTGGCCTCGCCTGCACCCACTCCTGCCGGATGCAGTCAAGACCAACATCGGCAACCAGAAATTGCTGCTGGATTTTATGCTGAACCTGGTGGCGCTGGCCGGCATCTTTGGCATTGAAGGCATCGTCGTCGGCCTGGCGCGCGCGCCGATTCAACTTGCGCTGATCGGCGCGGGGGTTGGATCGCTGGTTGTGGCATGGCTGCTGTATCGCGCGGCGGTCGGCGTCACGGCGACGATGGGATTGTTCGTCACTTCTGCCTTTGACTTTTACCGGGGAGCTGTGCTGGAAAAACTCGGCTTGAGCCAGCCGCCCCAAGTCGAAGACGAGCAGTTTCTGTGGCTGCAGATCGCGTCATTCTTGCGGCGGGGCGAGGGTTTCAAGTTGCCGCCGCGCCGATCCGCTTCCGCACCGGCAGAGAAAAAATAGACGCGCGGAAAACCAGATGGCGCGGAGGCTTGCCAATTCTGCGCCAGTGTGGTATAGTCCGCCCGCTTGAGAGCGGCCTGGCCGCCCAAGCAGCTCGCCGCTTCTCGCTCCTGGTGAAAGAACCAGGGGCAAATCCCGTGAGAAGGAGGTTAAACGCGAGTATGCGTGATTACGAATTGACGTTAGTTATTCGCCCCGATGTAGAAGATACTGGGTTAGCGGCCCTGCTGGAAAAAATCAAAGGGCTGCTTGCCACGGCTGGCGGTCAAGGCATTCAGGTTGAACCCTGGGGCCGCCGCCATCTAGCCTACCCCATCAAGAAAATCACCGAAGCCCAATACTTTCTGATCCGCGCGCAACTGCCGGCGCAGACTCTTATCGAGTTGGAGCGTCAGATCCGGCTGATGGAACAAGTCCTGCGCTTTTTGTTGGTGCGCGCCGACGAGTAATCGAGCACCCACGCCGCTATCCCGGATCCACGACGAGGGTGAGGAGCAAATACCATGCGGGGCTTGAACAAGGTCATGATCATCGGGAACCTGGGCCGCGACCCGGAAATGCGCTACACGCCCAGCGGCCGGCCGGTGACATCGTTCAGCATTGCCACGACGCGCTCGTGGACCTCGGGTAACGGCGACCGCCGCGAAGAGACGGAGTGGTTCAACGTGGTGGCGTGGGGCAACCTGGCCGAAATCTGCAAGCAGTATCTGCACAAGAGCCAGCCGGTGTACGTTGAAGGGCGGCTGCAAACGCGCGGCTGGGAAGACCCGGAAGGCAAAAAGCACTTTCGGACCGAACTGGTCGCCAACGAAGTGATTATCCTGGGTGAGCGGCGGGGCGAGCCTTCCGAAGAAGACCCGTCCGAAGAGCTGCCCACCGAAGATGAATTTCCATTCTAATTTCAGGCGCACTGTGCGCTAAAGAGTGAGGAGGACCGCCGTGGCGGGTGAGTTTTATCGCAACGATGGGGATGACAGCCGTGGGGGTGAGCGTGGCGAGCGGCATGGACGGGGCAGAAGTGGCCCCGGCGGCGCGCGCAAGTTTATCCGCAAGCCCAAGGTGTGCGCCTTCTGCGTGGAAAAGAAAGCGCGCATTGACTATAAACAAATTGATGTGGTGCGCCGCTACGTGACGGAGCGTGGCAAGATTCGCCCGCGCCGGCAGACCGGCATGTGCGCCAAGCATCAACGCCGCATGTCCATGGCGATCAAACGCGCGCGGCACCTGGCGTTGCTGCCGTACTCGGCAGCGACCACACGTTAGACACTGCCAGCTTCCCGGCGCTGTAGCGCGCCTGGGTTGTGTACTTTCGTCAGGCATAGAAAGTCAAAGACGGGTCAGTCGCGTCGTGGGTGTGCATCGCCGACTCTGCTGGCCGGTCTCCAGCCTTCCTATGCCTTTTGCCTGTCAGTCGAGGT
The DNA here is from genome assembly GCA_041300525.1 of Anaerolineae bacterium. Taxonomy (GTDB): domain Bacteria; phylum Chloroflexota; class Anaerolineae; order Fen-1058; family Fen-1058; genus JBGLNJ01. The sequence goes on from JBGLNJ010000001.1 coordinate 1,553,967, forward strand.
ATTGGGATGAGTAAAGCGAGCAAAGTCAAGCTTCCCAAAGAAATGACCCGTAAGCATCTCGCCCGCGCCGAACGCGAAGCTCGTCAGCAGCGGTTGCTGCTCATCGGCATCGCGGTGGTCGTCGTCGTGGCGATTGCTCTCGTCGGTTACGGCTTTCTGGACGAGCGTGTGCTCAAGCCACAGCAGCCGGTGGCCCAGGTCAACGGCAAGAATATCACGACCGCCGATTTTCAAAAGCGCGTCCGGTTTGCGCGCGCGCAGATCACGTCTCAGGTCAACCAACTCCTGGCTCAGCGCGAGCAGTTTGGGGCTGACCCGCAATTGGCCTTTCTCACCGAGCAGATTGATCAGCAGTTGACCAGTTTGCAGGGACAACTGGCTAATCCTGCGTCGCTGGGCGGGCAGGTGATCAACTCGATGGTCGAAGCTGAGTTGATCCGGCAGGAAGCGGCAAAGCGCGGCATTATCGTGCCGCCCGAACAAGTTCAGACATCCCTCGAGCACAATTTTGATTTTTACCGTGTCCCGCCGACGGCGACGCCGGCGCCGACCGCCTCGCCCACTCCAGTCGCTTCGCCAACGCCAGGCGAACTCGTTCGCACGCCCACTCCCACCGTTACGATGAGCACCATCGTCACGCCGACCGCCACGCCCGAGCCGACTTTTACGCCTGAACCGACGGCCACGCCCGTCACTGAACAGGCTTACAACACCGCGCTTAACAATTACCTGACTCAACTGGCGCAGACGGGGATGACCAAAGCCGATTTGATCTCGCTGGTGGAATCCGATCTGCTGCGCAGCAAGTTGTCCGAGTCGTTTGGCAAGACAATGCCCTCTTCTGCCGACCAGGTGGAATTCCACTATCTCTACTTTGAGACTGAGGAGAGCGCGCAGACCGCCGACGCGCAACTCAAGTCCGGGGTAAGCTTTGACGATTTGTACCAGCGCGTCCAGGCCGGGCAAGTGGTGAGCGCCACCGGCAACATTCTGCCGTGGACGCCGACCGACGAGTTGACGCAGACCCTCGGCCTCAAGTTTGGCGAGGTCGTCCTTTCCCTGGGCATCAGCCAGACCAGCCAGATCGTCACCGACACGACTGGCAGCGGCTACTTTATCTTTCGGCAAGATGGGCGCGCGCTGCGTCCACTGACCGACTCTCAGATCCAGTCTCGGCAGCAGAAAGCCTTCCAAGACTGGCTCACCAATCAACGCAACGGCTCTGGCGTCAACCTGTTCAACAACCGTTACGCCGACCGCGTGCCCGACTAGGTGCGGGCGAATTAAACCATCACGGGGTGCTGGCATTTGCAGCACCCCGTTTCTATTTCCGGGCTTGTAACCGATTGACCCGTTGACTATCTGACGATGCAACTATCTGACTCATCCCGTCTGCCGTTGCGCCTCGATCACGTTCGGAATCCGGTCAATCTTGGTTAGCGCCCGCGAGAGTTGTTGGATGTTGGCAATGTCGAACGTGACATAGACGGTGGCGATGCCCTTTTGCGTGCTCATGCTGACGGACGACATGTTGATGTTTTCGGCGGCGACGACGGCGGCAATGTCGCGCAAAAGTCCCCCTCGGTCGTAGGCTCGGATCTTGACCATGATCGGGAAAGTCTGTTCCGACGGCCCCCAATCCACTTCGATGAGGCGGTCTATCTCTCGGCAGCGCAAAATGTTGGAGCAATCGCGGCGATGGATGGTGACGCCGCGCCCACGCGTGATATAGCCGATGATCTCGTCTCCTGGCAGCGGCGTGCAGCAGCGCGCGATGTTGGTGAGCAGGCCGGACGCGCCGCGCACCGACATCGCGGCCGCCGTGGACAGGCGCGGCGCCGCTGGCGTGACCGGCGCCTGCTCCGGCTGGTTCTTGCGCTCGGCCTCGATGATCTTGGTCGCGATCTGTTGGGCGTTAATGTCCCCCTGGCCGATGGCGGCTAAAAAGTCATCCACCTTGTCAAAATCAAACATCGGCGCCAGCGTCTCGTAGCTGATCGAGCTGGTCCCCAACTGTCTAAGCTCTTTATCCAGGATGTCACGGCCCTGCGCAATGTTCTCGGTGCGATCCTGCCGCTTGAACCATTGGCGGATTTTCGTCCGCGCGCGCTGCGTCTTGAGATAGCCCAGGTGCGGGTTGAGCCAGTCACGGCTGGGGCCGCCGCGCTTGGCGGTGAGGATCTCGACCTGGTCGCCTGTCTGAAGCTGGTAATCCAGGCCGATCAGCTTGCCGTTGACTTTGGCGCCCCGGCAGCGCTCGCCGATCTCGGTGTGGACAAAGTAAGCAAAATCAATCGGCGTGCTCCCAGCAGGCAAATCAATCAGACGGCCTTTGGGCGTAAAGACATACACGCGATCCTGGAACAAGTCTGTCTTGAGCGAGTCCATGAACTCGCCCGGGTCGGTTACCTCTTTGCGCCAGTCCATCTGCAAGCGCAACGAAGCGATCTTTTGCTCGTAGACGAGGTCGCGCTTGCCGCCCGCCTCTTTGTATTTCCAGTGCGCCGCAATGCCCAACTCGGCCATCTCGTGCATTTCGCGCGTGCGGATTTGGACTTCGAGCGTCTTGCCGTCGTCGGCCAGCACCGCCGTGTGCAGACTGCGATACATGTTGTCCTTGGGCGCGGCGACGTAATCGTCTACCTGGTTGGGGATGGGCCGCCACAACTGGTGGACGATGCCGAGCGTTTGGTAACACTGCTCAACCGTGTCCACGATCACACGCACGGCGCGAACGTCGAAAATTTGCCCAAACGGCAGCCCCCTGCGCTCCATCTTTCGGTGGATACTGTAGATGTGTTTGGGACGGCCCGAGACTTGTGCGTGGATGTCTTCTTCTTCCAGTCGCCGCTCAAGCTGCCGAACGATCTCGTTGATATGCGTTTCGCGGTCGGCTTGCCGCTCGTGGATGAGGGCGGCGATTTCCTTGTAGCGTTCGGGGTTGAGGTAACGGAAGCCCAGGTCTTCCAGCTCCCACTTCATCTGCCAGATGCCCAGCCGGTTCGCCAGCGGGGCAAAGATTTCCAGCGTCTCGCGCGCGATGCGCTTGCGCCGTTCCTCCGGCAGCGAGCCGAGCGTCCGCATGTTGTGCAAGCGGTCGGCCAGTTTGATGAGCACCACGCGCACGTCATCGCCCATGGCGATAAACATCTTGCGCAGCGACTCGGATTCCTGGTCCTCAAAGTTAAGCACCTGACCGGAAATGCCATCGTACGGCGCCAACTTGGTCACGCCATCCACCAGCATGGCGACTTCTTGGCCGAACTCGACTTCCAGGTCGTGCACGGTGATGAGCGAATCTTCTACCACGTCGTGGAGCAGCCCGGCGGCTATCGTGGCCGGATCCAGGTTGAGGTCGGAAAGAAGCCCGGCGACGACCAGGCAGTGGGCGAGGTACGGCTCGCCACTGACGCGCTTTTGACTCGCGTGCGCCTCTTCGGCCCGCTTGTAGGCGCGGCTGATCTTGTCCTGCGCCTCAGGGCCATAGTTCTGGCAGGCTCGCGCGATCATTTCATCTAGCGTGGGTAAAGCAACTTTGACCATATCGGGATTTCAGATTTCAGGCGTGTGATTCAGAATAGTATAGCGCGATTGGCGCGTCCGGTCAATGGTTTTGCGGATTGGGATAGCTGTGGTATAAACGAGTTCAAATGGCAAGTTTCAAATCTCAAATGCGCTGGCAGCGGTGGTGGGTGACAGGAGTTGTGCTGGTGTTGGCCGCCGTCTTGGCGCGCGGGTGCGTATGGCGACCGGGAACGCGACATTCCGGCGCATACTTTAACCGCGGACGGAATGCAGCTTGGCTAAGTGTGGATTGGTCGAAGGAAGCGCACTCGCCAAGAGAAATCTCCGCGCTGGCGGACGAGATGGCCCGCCACCAGGTGCAGACCATCTTTGTGTACGTCAGTTATCTCAAGCCAGGCGGTTATTTCAATCCGACCTACGATCATGCCGCCGAGTTCGTCCGTGCGTTCAAGGCCGCCCAACCCAGCGCAACGGTCGAAGCGTGGATTGGCATTCCACTAGACAAGCCTACCGTCAGCACGCCGGGTTACGCTCGCATCAGCGATCCGGCGGTGAGGCGCATGATTGCCGATTTCTGCAAGCGGCTCGTGACTGAGATGGGATTTGATGGCGTGCACCTCGACCCTGAGCCTATCCCCAACGGCGACGAGGACACGCTCCAATTGCTGGACGATGTGCGCGCGGCTATCGGGCGTGACAAGACTCTATCGCTGGCAACACGCGAAATTGTTCCCTTCTGGAACGACGCGCCCCTGCCGCCAGCGTGGGGATTGTGGCAGGCCAGTTACTATCGCCGTATCGCCGGGCGAGTGGATGAGGTCGCGGCAATGACTTACGACAGTACCATGCTGACTTCCTGGCTCTATGAGCACTGGCTGCGCTTTCAGGTCGTCGGCATCACACGTGCAGTCCAAGGCGTGCAGACACGCTTGCTGTTGGGCATGCCGACCTCGGAAGAAGAGACATGGACACATCACCCATGGGCAGAGAATATGCGCTCCGGGCTGCGCGGCATCCTCGCCGGGCTGAACGATGCGGACGCTGTGCCTGCAACCGTTACCGGTGTGGCGATTTACCCGCATTGGGAAACGGATGCTGCCAAGTGGGCCGAGTACGACAAGCTGTGGTTGGATAAATGACAAGACCTCCGAGGTCTAGGCGGTGAAAATGAGGGTCATTTCTGGGACGGCCAAAGGCCGCACACTCAAAGCAGTGCCGGGCGAAGGGACGCGCCCGATCACAGATCGCGTCAAAGAGTCGTTGTTCAACATCCTCGGCGCTGACGTGCGCGACGCGCGTTTTCTCGATTTGTTCGCCGGCACCGGTGGTGTGGGCATCGAGGCGCTCAGCCGCGGCGCAAAGGCAGCGGTGTTCGTAGAACAGGGCCGCGCTGCGTTGGAGACGATCCGCGCCAACCTGGCCCTCACAAAGCTGTCCGACCATGCCCGCGTCGTGCGCGCCGATGTGTTCACATTTCTGGCCGGCACGCCCGACGCGCCGTTCGACTACATTTACATCGCCCCGCCCCAATACAAGGAACTGTGGGCGCAGACGCTCCGCGCGATAGACGCGAACCCGGCGTGGCTCTCCGACGATTCCCAGGTGATTGTCCAGATTCACCCGTGCGAGTTTGAGGAATTGCCGCTCGAACATCTTGTGTTGGTGGACGAGCGCAAGTATGGGAGCACTCTTTTATGCTTTTACGAACTGGAGGTCGAGTGATCTCTTTTAACGCCAAGATTTCTAGTTCTCTTAGCGTCTTTGCGTCTTTGCGCCCTTGCGTTAAAATCCTGCCCATAGTCGTTTTGGTTCTCGTTTCGCTAGCTTGTTCCTCGGAAGTGGCGCCAACTTTTACGCCGGTTGCGCCCACTGCGCGTCCGGTTCCATCACCCACATCCGAACCGGACGACACGGGCTGGCAGGCGTTGGGCAATGGGGTCGAACTGCGGCGGCTGCGCGTGGCCGGCGCAAACGGCACGAGCAACCGGCTGTGGCTGGCGCGGCTCGACCCGGCGCGCGTTCGCTTTCGCGTCTTGTATGATCAAGCCAACCCGCGCCTGGTGTCCGAGTGGTTCGATACCGCCAGGCCATTGCTGGTGGTCAACGCCGGGTACTTTACGGAGGATCATCATGCGACGGGGTTGGTCATTTCCGACGGCGTGCGCAGCGGGAAATCGTACACTGGTTTTGGCGGGATGTTTGCCGTCCAGGGGGACCGCGTGCAAGTGCGTTGGCTCGTCGCTCGACCCTATAACCCCACCGAGCCGCTCCGCCAGGCTGCGCAGGCATTCCCGATGTTGGTCCATTCCAGCGGCAAGCCCGGCGTGTCGGAAGACGACGGCAAGCTCGCGCGCCGCACGGTGGTGGGCCAGGATCGCCGAGGACGCATCGTGTTCGTCGTCAGCCCGGATTCGTTCTTTACGCTCAAGAGCCTTTCGGCGTTCCTCGTCGCGTCCGACCTGGAGTTGGATACCGCGCTGAACCTGGACGGCGGCACCTGGCGAGGTCAGGTGATATGATGGCTGTTATTCTTGCGACTTGCGTCTTGTTACCTGCGCCCTGTCGAGGCCAGGTGATATGATCCGGGCCGTCATCTTTGACTGGGGCGGAGTGCTCGTGCGCACGGTGGATGCCAGTCCCCGGCTGGCGTGGGACGCGCGGCTGGGACTGCCGCCGGGCAGCGTCAACCGGCTCGTGTTCGAGAGCTACGCATGGCGGCGCGCGCAACTCGGCCAGATCAGCGATGCGGCGTTCTGGGCTGATTTGGGCGCGAGGCTAAATCTTTCGCCCGAGTCGTTGGCCGAATTTCGGCGCGACTTTTGGGCGGGCGACCGGCTCGACGGCGGCCTCGTGGCGCTCATCCGCAGCCTCCGCCCGCGCTGCAAGACGGCGCTGCTCTCCAACTTTTCCGGGCAGTTGCGCCAACTCATCACGCAGCACGGCCTGGCAGATGCGTTCGACGTGATCGTCATCTCTGGCGAAGAGGGCCTCCTCAAGCCGGATGCGCGCATCTATCATTTGGCTGCCGAGCGTTTGGGCGTGCCGGTTGCAGATTGCCTGTTCGTGGACGATTCTGAAGAGAACGTCGGTGGCGCGCGCGCAGCGGGGATGCCGGCGTTTCACTTTGCATCTTTTTCGTCCTGCGCCCTTTATCTTTCGTCTGAACTGGGGGTAGCGTTGTGAGCGCCAGGGAATTGATCGAGCGGGCGCAGGCTTACACGACGATCTTTCGCCGCAACGCGCGGCTGTACCTGCTCAACTCGATCCTGGCCGGGTTGAGTTTCAGCGTCTATTCCCTCTTCTTCAATCTCTACATCCTGGCGCGCGGATACCCCAAGGATTTTCTGGGTTTGCTATCTTCCTTGCCCAGCGCGGTGGCGCTCTTTTCTGCCGTGCCGCTGGGCTTGCTTTCGGATCGCATCGGCCGTCGCAAGGCGATGCTGTGGGGGACGCTGGGCGCCATCGTCGCCAGCGCCGTCATCGTATGGGGCGCCAGTACCGCCGTGTTGATCGTCGCCGTCATCTTGCTGGGCATGAGCAACGAGTTGTTCAACGTTAGCGCCGCGCCCTTCATGATGGAGAATTCTGGCGAGCGCGAGCGCACGGCGTTATTCAGCACCAGTTTTGGACTCGCCACACTGGCGGGCTTTGCCGGCAGCCTGATCGGCGGGCAACTGCCGCGCTTGATGAGTGGCGCATTCAGTTTGACGCCGGACACTGCGCCGGCGTATGGCGCGGCGCTGCTGATCGGCCCGGCGTTGAATGTGCTGGCGATGCTGCCGTTGCTGTGGATGCGCGAGCCGCCGCGCCCGGCACAGTCTCCGCACGGGTGGGCGTGGCCCAACGCGCGATTGATCGGCTTGTTCATGGAGGACGGGTGGACACGGGCCAAGGCCGCGCCCGTCATCGTGTGGCGCGGCCTGGTCCACCGGCAAGTGATCGTCAAGTTGCTGTTGCCCAATGCGATCATCAGCGTCGGCGCGGCGCTGCTCATTCCGTACATGAACGTGTTTTTCCGCGAGCGGCATCACGTGCCGGATGAGACGCTGGGCGTCATCTTTGCGCTTTCCAGTGTGGTGACGGGTGTGGCGACGTTGGGCGCGCCGCTGTTGGCTCGACGGTTCGGCAAAGTACGCTCGGTCGCGTTGGCGCAGGCTGCGTCGTTGCCTTTCTTGTTGACCATCGGCTTTGCGCCTTCGTTGGCGTTGGCGGCAATGGCGTTCTGGGCGCGCGGCGCTTTGATGAACATGGGCGGGCCGCTCTACAATGCCTTTATGATGGAGCAGGTCGCCGAGGGCGAGCGCGCCACGGTCAATGCCTTTGCCAGCGTGACGTGGAATATCGGCTGGGCGGTGTGTCCCTATCTTTCTGGCGTGGTTCAAGAACGCTGGGGGTTCAACCCGTTGTTCGTGGCGACGGCGGCGTTGTATGGCCTGGCGGCCGTGCTGACGTATGGGTTCTTTGCTGCGAGCGAGTCAACTGTGACGGCGCAGGTTGCTGTGTCCGTGGTAGAGTAGCACATTCCTCTTCTCCTCCCCGAAACGGAGGGAAGAAGAGGGTAGGGGGAAGAGAAAAGAAAATGAACATCATCACCCGCGATTGGAACTGGTGGGCCTATCTTTTCCGCGTCACTCACCGGCAGAGCATCCCGTACATCGAGCGGCACGACGACGAGATCGTCGCCTTTATCGTCGAGACGCTCGACTTGCGGCCCGGCGACCGCGTGCTCGACCTGGGCTGCGGCAGCGGTGTTCACGCGCTGCGGCTGGCTTGGCGCGGCATCCGGGCCGTGGGGCTGGACATTGCGCCGCGCCTGGTGGAATACGCTACGGAGCAGGCGGACAAGGCGGGCGTGTCCAACGCAACGTTCGTGGTGGGCGACATGCGCGACCCACTCGCCGCGCTCGGTTCGTTGGGCGCGCCAGGGTTCAACGCCGTCATCATCTTGGGCACCAGCTTTGGCTTTATGGACGAGGCCGGCAACCGCGCGATATTGGAAAGCGCCGCGCGCGCGCTCATCCCCGGCGGGCAGCTTTTCCTCGATCTCTCCGACCCGGCGGCGCTGATGCTCCCGCGTGAAAAGTGGTGGTTAGAGTTGGACGGTGGTTATATGCTGATGGAAGCCTGGTACGATCCGGCGACGTGCATTCGTCATGGATCGTTTCGCTATTTTGACCGCGACGGCAACCTGAACGTCTGCGCGGAGGACGAGCGCATAAGGGTCTATTCGCTGCCCGAGTTGGACGCGCTCTTGCGCGAGGCGGGGCTGCCGTTGCGCGCCTCATACGGCGATGCGATTCTGCCGCTCAGGCCGTATGGGTCGCGCTATCACGACCGGATGATCGTCGTCGCGCGCAAGCCTCACCCGGAATTCGACAAGGCGCACGAGCGATAGCCAGTCTCAAGTAAAGTGTCAAATGAACAAGGGAACCATCCTCATTTTGAATGGAACATCCAGTTCCGGCAAGACCAGCATCGTCAAGGCGCTGCAGGATACGCTAGACGATCCCTACCTCGACGCCGGCATAGACAAGTTTCTGTTCATGCTTCCGAAGCGTTACCTCAACGAGCCGTTGTGGCATCAAGTTTTTGACTATCTTTATGCCGACCCCATCACTCGGACGGGCTTGAGCATCAAAGCCGGGCCGATGGGACATCGGGTGATAGCCGGGATGCACCGCTCGATAGCCGCACTGGCGCTGGCGGGAAATAATGTGGTGGCCGACCACGTGTTACTCGAAGGGCAATGGCTGAAAGAGTGCGTCGAGGTCTTGCGCGATTTTCAGGTTTGGTTCGTGGGAGTGCGCTGCCCACTTGAGGTAGTCGAACAGAGAGAACGCGAACGACGCGATCGGACTTGCGGGCAGGCCAGGGCACAATTTGACCTTGTCCACGCTCACGGGTTGTATGATGTCGAGGTTGACACATCTATCTTCGGCCCGATGGATTGCGCGCTGCAAATCAAGCGCCGCATGGAAGACGGCCCTCCTCCGCAGGCGTTCCATTTGCTGGCGAAGAATATGCTCATACATTGAGCAAGGATGCCGTGTGTGACTTGCGGCAGCCTGTCACCTTGTCACCCCGTCACCCCGTCACCTTGTCACACCGTCTCCTTCTGGCGCGGTTTTGTGCTTCATGGTATGATTCTCTCGCCCCCCTTATCCTGCGTTCAGCCCAATCATTGGAATGAACTGTGACGACTCTGGTCGGCGTCATCGCCGATACCCATGTGCCTCAACGGCTCAAGCGCCTGCCCCCCGGTATCGCTAAAGCGTTCGACGGCGTGGCGCTCATCCTGCACGCCGGAGACATTAACAGTCTGCGCGTTCTGGACGAGCTGGGACGCATTGCGCCGGTCGTGGCAGTCGCCGGCAACGCCGATTTGTGGTTGGGCTTGCCATGCAGCCGCATCGTGCAAGTCGAAGGTTGCCGCATTGGCCTGACGCACGGACACGGCAGTTGGCGACGCTATTTCTTGGACAAGCTCCGCGATAATTTAGGCCATTATGATCTGGCGCGTTACCTGCGTTACGCGAGCGAGGCATTTCGTGATGTAGATGTGATCGTCAGCGGGCACACCCATCGGCCACACCTGGCCTATGTGGGCAAGGTGCTCCTGTTCAACCCAGGCGCGGTCGCGCCGGATCATTACGTCACGGCCGGGCCAACAGTGGGTGTGCTGCGCATAAAAGCTGGCGTTGCGCGGGCAGAACTGGCGCCATTGGGCCGCTGACGCGCCGGAACCTTGCGAGGGTTCGGCAGCGGCTTGGCGTTTGAGGCCGCCGGGTGTAAAATCGTCACTCAACTGAACCCGGCGAGGAGATACGGAATGGATCGCGCCCTCATCTCGTGCGAGCGGTTGAGCGACTTGCCAGTGTTGCAGGCGATAGCCGAATCGCATGGCTTGGGCTTGGAATTGCAAGAGTTCGCCGATCCTGGCATTCTGGATGGCGACTGGCGGGCGCACGTGGCCCGTTACCGCAAGGCGTTGGCAGGCTTTACGGGCGAACTCACGCTGCACGGGGCCTTTCTGGACCTGTTCAGCGGCAGCCCAGACCGCAAGGTGGTCGCTCTCGCGCGCGAGCGCTATCGCCAGAACCTGACGATCGCGGCCGAGCTTGGCGCACACGTCATAAACTTTCACGCCAACTATTTGCCGTTGATTGACGATCCGCGTTACCTGAGTGGTTGGCTTGAGCGACAGATTGCATTCTGGCATCCATTGGCCCAGGAAGCCGGCACACTGGGCGAGATGATCGTTCTGGAAAATATGTGGGAGCCGGATCCGTCCATCCTGCGGCGCGTGTTGGAAGGGGTTCATTCGCCGCACTTGCGCGCATGCCTGGATGTGGGGCACGCGCGCGTCTACTCCAAGCTGCCGGTCGAAGCGTGGATTGACAGCCTCAGCCCGCTGCTGATCCTGACCCATTTGCATAACACCCAGGGGACGGAAGATATTCACCAGGCTTTTAACGATGGCGTGCTCGATATGCCGACGCTGCTGGACAAGCTGCGTGCCCTGCCTCGCCCACCGATGTTTTGCCTCGAGCTGCCGGATGCTGCATCCATCCAAGCCAGCCTCCGATATCTTTGCCTTGACCAGCGCGGATAAAGTAGGACAAGATGCCATCTTGTCCCACGGCTTGAGCGAAAATTTTAAGCTGGGGGACTATTGACATTGTCCCCTGTTTTGAATAGGATGTAAGCAGACCAAGCCCCGCGGACGATGCAGGCAACTGGGCAGCACCGGGGGAAACAAGATTCCGATGACTGGCTCAATTCCCATGTGAGCGTCTTTGGCGCCCTGGGCTGTATAACAAACAGAGGAGGCCGGCCTCGAGGAGTCTGCTGACCAACGGTAAGCGCCAGTGGCGGTCGCGACCATCGTCCGAGTGGGGCTTTGTCTGTGGGGAAGGACGTGCGACGCGCCTTGTAGGCGCAGCGCACGTTTCGTGTTTATGGCGTCGTTGCGCTCTCAATCCACCGGTCGAACAGCGACCGCACGACGGCTCGATTGGCTACCGACTCGGCGGCCGCCATCATTCGCTCCGAGGTGGCAATGCCGTAGCGGTTCTGGCGAAAGTAGGTCTTGAGAAAAGCGTCGAACTTGTCGTCGCCGATGGCTTCGCGCAGCGCCCTGAAGAACAATGGCCCCTTGCGATACACGACCGCGCTGTAATCGTTCCGCGTAAACGCCGATACCGGCTGATCCACTTTCTGATCGCGCTTTTCCTGCAGCAGCTTTTGGTAGGCGTCTTCGAACACTTGCTTGAGCACCCCGTCGGCCACGGCTTTGCCGAACGTGTCTTCGTAATACAGGAGCGTCGAATACCCCACCAATGATTCGTCCAACCACGGATGATTGACTTGGTCGTTGCCCACCAGGCTGTACCACCATTGATGCGCGACCTCGTGCGCCACGACAAAGTCGAAATAGCTGCCCTCGCCGACTTGCTGGTAAAGATTGTCGGCAATGACCACCAGGCCGGGATATTCGATGCCACCGGCATGGGTTCCCGTCTCGACCACGTCCAGTTCCGCAAAGGGGTACGGCCCAAAGCGGCGCGAATACACGCGCAGCGCATCGGCGGCGACCTGCGCCGCGCGCTGGCCTCCAGCCTTGTCACCCGGGATATAGAACGAGCGGACGGTCACGTCATCTACGTTCTGTGTGACCATTCTGTAATTTGCGCTCATCGCCAGCATGAAATCGCGCATCGGCCCGCTGACGCAATGCCAGACGCCTGCCATTTGCGGCTCGCACGTCCCGGACGTGACGACGACTTGCGTCACCGGTGCAGTGATGCTCACATCGTACAGCGCCGTCGGCGTGAACGTCTCGTCGCCGTATTCCGGCGCAAGCTCGATATGCCAGCTGGTTTCATCGCGCACGGGGATGACGGGGTAAAAGTCGGGCAGCGTGGTCACGCCGCCTATTGAGCCGAACATGGCATAGCCCACCGTCGGATCGCGCGGGATGCCGATGAGGAAATCCAGCGTCAGGTCTGCCAACGCGCCGGGTGCCAGGGTCACCGGGACCTTGAGCGCCGTGCCGCGCTGTTCGAGTTGGAGCGGAACCGTTTGGCCGTCCACCGTCACGCGGGTCACGGTCATGGCCCCGCCAAAGCCTGGCGCGGACGGGAAGAGGCGAAAGTAGATCTCGCTCAGCGCCGCCGAATCTGTGTTTGTGTAGCGCACTTGCTCGCGCCCGACGGCTTGCAACGCGTCGGGGTTGACCGTGAGCGTGATCGAGTAGCGCGGCGCATCTCCAAAGCCGTTCACGTCGGCGGCGAATTCGGGACGCATGGCCGGGCGATACAACGCCGGATCAAAATCGGGCGATGGCTCTGCGGTCGGCGTGGCCGCGGCAAGGGTTGCCACGGGTGTGGCATCGGCGGGCGGCGGGGCCGGATGGGTAGGAGACGGCACAGGCGTGGTATCGGCGGGTGGCGAGGCCGGAAGGGTAGGGGGCGGTTCCGGTGTGGTTGGTGAGGAGAATACACAAGACAGCGATACCATCCCAAGCAAAAGAATCACCGCAATCAGTTTTCTCATCAGGTTCTTTCTGGCGTGTCGGCTGACGAAATCGGTTGCTTCTTGTTTGTCCATGCGTTTTTCTCCTGTGTGGGTCAGGCGTCGCCAAAGACCCACGCCAGCAGTTTTTGTCCCTTGTTGCGCGGCAAGTTCCCTGCCACCTTGCCGGTTTGGCCGTTGATGGCGACGGGGAAGCGCTGCCCCTCGTAATGATAACCCGCCATCCACACGGGCAACAGGACGAGTTTGTAGGTGTCAATGATGATGCCCATGCTATTGCACGTCAGGTCGCGCACGTTTTGATCGCCCAAGATGTAATTGCGGATGTGTTCTTTCGCTGCATCAAAGACGCGCTGGCGCGCCACGAGCGAGGCATCGGACATCGGCAGTTGATAGATCTCTGTCGCCCAGTCGGCCAGCATGTCGGCGGAATAAGGCGCTACGGCTTGGGTGTCGAAATCGGCTACCTTGTTCAACAGGTCCAGCGGCAGCGAGTGACTGCCAGGGATCAAGAGGTCATTGTGAGACACCAGGTAGATGTCGTTGCGGTTGATCACCGTCCGATCTTGTTCGATCACCGCAGTCCATTTCACCTCGCCGCTGAAATCAAAAGTCCAAAAGGGCAGGTAGATGCCACGGGGTCGGACGGTTGCGGATTTTCGTTTCAGGTCGTCGGGGACAAAGTGCTGCTCTTTCAGCCAGCGTCGCGCATGGTTGAGGGCTGCGTCGGCGTCGAACTGGAAAGGCAGCACGCCCTCCGGCTGAATCAGCTCGCCCGTCTCGGTTGCCTCGACGGCGTGCGGCGAGTCGCAGAACGGGCAAGCGCCGGTGACCAGTAAAGGCGGCAAGGCAAAGATCGCTCCGCAGCCCTGGCAGGTGAGCGTGCGCGTCGTCGCGAGTTCCCAGCGGTGAGCCGAGGCGGTGGGCAGCGTGGCAAAGAAATCGTGTTCTTCGACCGGCGCGAGCGCGCCGCTCATGATCGCTTGATATTCCCACAGCTTGTGGCCGCAGTAGCTGCAGGAGAGCGAACGCCGCTTGGCGTCGTAAGCCATTTTGCCGCCGCATTTGGGACAGACGTAGCGCCGCACGTCAGAACGCGCCGGCGTTGCGGCCGGCTGAACGGGTTGGACAGGCTGGCGATGATCCACCACGTCCTCCGGCTTGAGGCGGCCTTGCAGAATCGCCATTCCGCGTCGAGCCAGGGGATGGCCGGGATTGATCACCAGGATTTCTTCCAGGCACTCGCGTTTTTTGGCCGGATCGTCGGTTATTTGGCTGAGCCACAACCAGGCCTCGGCCTTTTGCTCGTCGTCGGCATCATCGAGGCGCACAAGCCATTCCAGGTAAAAGCGAGCCTCATCTTTCTGGTTGGCTTTGGCGGCGGCAATGCCTCGCACCAGCAAATCGTTTGCATCTTCGGACATTGCTCATTGCTCCATTAGCTCACCCTGGGCAATCCGTTCCAATATTTGAGCCCCTGATGCCGCGCCGGGAAGAAATCCGGTCGGCTTTGTCACGCTGACGCCGGAAAGTGTCCAGGCGCGGGTGATCGTCGAACATCTGGGGGGCTTTCGCGATCTGGCGGTCAAAGTGCTCGTGCGGGGCCAGGTCGCTCCAGGCTACCGCATCAGCAACGTCACGGTGACGCCGCCCATCGTCACCGTGTTCGGCGCATCACAGGCGATTGACACCAGTCCGGGGTTCGTAGAAACCGTGCCCGTGACCGTGACCAACGCGCAAAGCGACGTCGTCGAACGTGTGGCGCTCAATCTGCCGGGCGGCATTTCGCTGCTGGGCGATCTGGCAGTCCAGGTCAACGTGCAAGTCGAAGCGATCCAGGGCGGGCTGACAGTCCAGCGCCCGTTGACCACGCAGGGTTTGCGCGAAGGCATGGAGGCACGGCTCTCACCAGAGACGATTGACGTGATCTTGACCGGCCCGCTGCCCAAGCTTCAATCGCTCAAGCTGGACGATGTGCGCGTGCTGATTGACCTAGTGAACCTGGGCGCTGGCACTCATCAGGTCGCACCGCAAGCTGTCGTTCCCCAAGGCGTCGTCGCGGAAACCATGTTGCCCGCGACGATCCAGGTCACGATTGGCCTTTCGGGGACATTGACCATATCGCCGCTCCCTACGCCGACAAAAACGATCAGCGCGACATCCGGGATAACGCCGACGACGACGCTGACGAAAACCAAGTGATCCTATTGGTGCCTAGTATTTTGGATTGGAAAAGCCCTTATGCCGAAAACGAGCCGGTCAACGCAACGTAAAGCCGCGACCTATCGCCCAATGAAAGAACAATTACTCTTGGCGAGTTCACCTTCTGACACGAGTGTCTTTACGAGTATAACCTATGCCAAACCAAAGAAAACTGCTCCGCCTCCAATCAGTTCTCTGAAAACAAAAAAGGTAATTGCATTCGGCTGGTATGGCGGCAAATTCTCGCATTTGGATTGGCTCTTGCCTTTGCTGCCTGCCTGCCACCATTACTGCGAACCTTTTGGTGGATCCGGGGCCGTCCTGCTCAACCGTCCTTCCTCACCTGTTGAGACCTATAATGACCTGGATGGGGAAGTGGTAAACTTTTTCCGCGCCTTGCGAGACGAAAAGGAAAGGCTCATAGAAGCCATTGGCCTGACTCCTTTTTCGCGCGAAGAATTCAACATCGCTTGTATAGTTGACCCAGACGTAAGCCCGTTGGAAAGGGCGCGCCGCTTTTTTGTCCGCGCTCGCCAAGTCCGCACCGGCCTGGCTCAAGTAGCCAGCTTGGGACGCTGGGCAAACTGCAAAAACACCAGCCGCGCTGGAATGAGTGGCGTCATCAGCCGATGGCTCGGAAGCATACAAGACCTGCCCGAAATTGTCGAGAGATTGTTGCGTGTGCAAATCGAGAATCGCCCGGCCCTGGACGTGATCCGGCTGTACGACTCGCCCCAAACGCTCTTTTACTGTGATCCACCTTACGTTCATCTGACACGGGGCGATAGCAAGGCCTACGGCTATGAAATGACGGATGATGAACACAGTGAGCTGGCGCAAGTTCTGAATTCTGCGCAGGGCCTGGCGGCTATTTCAAACTACCCGTGTAAACTCATGGATGAATTGTACCCCTTGCCCAAGTGGATCAAGCATGTTGCGCCTGAAAAAACTATCCACTCCACCAAGGGCAAACGAGTGGAAGCATTGTGGACGAACTATGATCCCGTTGCGCAAAACAAGGGCATGCGTAGACTCTTGGAGAGCCGCTAATGGCAAAGAACCCATCTGACGTACTCGATCAGGCATTGGCACGCGCATCTGCCAACCTTTCCAAGCCAATTGTCAAGGACAGAACAATACGGGAGCGCACAGAAGATGTTTGCCGTTGCCTTAGTAATCGCGCCGGAGTGCGCTTACTGATGGCTTGCCTATTGGCAAAGATTGATCGCCCCAAGGTTGACCCACGCAAGCCTTACACAGAAATCGGCGATGCCGATTCTTTCTCTGGCCGTTCTTACGACGAATCTTACATCACACATTTTATCAACAAACACCGCTTGCCCTGCAACTCCACCACGGCTTTTTTGACCCCGGCCTTTCGGAACATTGACCGAACACTTACCACGGACTTGGAAATGGTCGGACGCCCCCGGCAACTCTACACATACACACTGCAACTCTTGGATGATGTGTATGCCAAACGGATACCAGCGAAAGATTTGCTTGCTGAGGTGATTCGCAATCTGCTGATCATGCGTGACGAAAAAGACAACCGGATGGCAACTTTGCTGGCGGGATTGCGGCAGTCGGAAGATGCCATGCCGTTATCGTCCAAAGCAATAATCGGCCTCATCGAACAACATCTGGCCTGCAAGAATTCC
Organism: Anaerolineae bacterium; assembly: GCA_041300525.1. Lineage (GTDB taxonomy): Bacteria > Chloroflexota > Anaerolineae > Fen-1058 > Fen-1058 > JBGLNJ01. The sequence goes on from JBGLNJ010000001.1 coordinate 1,570,889, forward strand.
AGTCGTTTGCCGGTTCTGATTGTGGCCTCAGCCTATCAAACAGCCGGAGACAAAATCGGGGAACGCCTGCTGCCGCTTGAACGGCACAATGCTGCTGATGAGCAAACAGGCGCAATGGGCGATCTGGAAATCTGTCTCGTGAATGACGATCAAGTTGTGACTGCCTATGAAATGAAAATGAAGCGAGTCACGATTGATGACATTGATCGTGCGCTCCAAAAGATCGCCACTGCTTCCACTCGCATCCACAATTACATTTTTATCACGACAGATTTCATTGATGATCCCGTAAGGGATTATGCTGCAGAAACTTATGTGCACACTGGCGGTACAGAAATCGCCATTCTGAATTGCGTTGGCTTCCTCCGGCATTTTCTCCATCTATTCCATCGCCTGCGGATCAAGTACCTGAACACATATCAATCGCTGGTGCTGTCTGAGCCAGATAGCGCAGTCAGCCAGCCGCTCAAGGAAGCATTTCTGGCTTTACGCCAAGCGGCAGAAGCAGATTAGCGACCATCGTCTGATTTTACTACTCGACTGCTTGACCACACGACCACAGGACGATTTGACCACATGACCAAACCACTCATAGCACTCGTAGGCCGGCCCAACGTCGGCAAATCAACCTTGTTCAACCGGCTGGCCGGGCAGCGGTTGGCCGTGGTGGACGATATCCCCGGCACCACGCGCGACCGCATCGAAGCAGAATGTGAATGGAACGGGCGCGTGTTCACCATCGTGGACACGGGCGGCATCGAGGTGCTGCCCGCCGCCGCGCAGCGGCGCGTCGGGCGCGGCAACCAGCCGCTTTCCACGCACACGCCGCTCTCCATCGCCTCGGCCGAGTTCATCCCGCAGATCCGCGAGCAAGCCGAGATGGCGATCGAGGCCGCCGACGCCGTCATCTTTGTCGTGGACGCCACGACCGGCATCACGGCCGCCGACGAACAAGTGGCCGACACGCTTCGCGTCCGCCGCGCGCACAAGCCCATCTTTATCGCCGCAAACAAGGCCGAGTCGGCAAAGCGCCGCGACGACGCGGTTGAGTTTTACGCGCTGGGTCTGGGCGAGGTGTTCGCCATCAGCGCGCTGCACGGCACGGACACAGGCGATCTATTGGACGCCATCGTGGCCGCCTTGCCGCCGCGAGAAACGGAGCCGGAAGACGATTCAATCAAGATCGCCATCGTCGGGCGGCCCAACGTCGGCAAGTCATCGCTGCTCAATGCGATCCTCGGCCAGGAGCGCGCTATCGTCAGCCCCATCCCCGGCACCACGCGCGACGCGCTCGACACGCGCATCGTCTGGGAAACGCTGCCCGTGACGCTGATTGACACGGCCGGCATCCGCCGCCGGGGACACATACAAGTGGGCGTGGAAAAATACAGCGTGCTGCGCGCGCTCAAAGCCATCCAGCGCGCGGACGTGGCGCTCTTGCTGATTGACGCGATGGACGGCGTCACAGCCCAAGACGCGCACGTGGCCGGGTTCATCCTCGACGAAATGAAATCCGCCGTCGTCGTGGTCAACAAATGGGACGCGGTGCCGGACAAGACCAGCAAGACGATGAACGAGTACATGGCACACGTGCGGGACGCGCTGAACTTTTTGGACTATGTGCCGGTATTGTTCATCTCGGCCAAGCTGGGCACGCGCGTGGACAACGTGCTGCCCACGGCGCTGCGCGTGCAGGAAGAGCGGCTCATCCGCATCCCCACGGGCGAGCTGAACCGCCTCATCCGCCAGGCGATGGAAAAGCAATCGCCGCCCACCAAAGCCGGCAAGCGGCTGAACATCTACTACGCCACGCAGCCGCGCACCGACCCGCCCACTTTCGTCTTTCACGTCAACGATGCCGCGCTGGTGCATTTCTCATACGAGCGTTACCTGGAAAATCAATTGCGCGCTGCGTATGGGTTCCTGGGCACGCCCCTTCGCTTTTCATTTCGCGAGCGCAAGCGAGAAGAGTAGACGGCCTCGATGTCATCGCAAACACTCGGGTCGCCCCTGGTTCCAGCCGAACTGCCGGACTGGATTCTGGCGCTCAAGCCGCCGGATGCGGATGTGACCGCGCCCACCGAAAGCGCCGTGTTCCTCGGGTTGGATGCGGAACTCGAATTGCTCATGCAAGCTAACCCAGGCGATGTGTCTTGGCTGGCCGACACGGCCGAGCAGACCACTCACTTGCTATCGCGCGATCAAGCCGACGCGATGCTCGAAGGCAAAGCGAAACTTGCGCCGCTCCCTCGCCCGCGCCGCAAGCGCCCCGGCAGACTGCGACGGAACGAGGTCGCCATCTTGGACATCATGCTCATCTTGATGATCCTGACCTTGCTGGGAGCATTGATCGCCTTGCGCTACATTTTGTCGCTCCCCTAGAAGCGGCACGCGAGGCGGCGCGCGTTTGACATAGAGTGGCACCTGTGATAAGATTTCGTTGTCAATTATTCCCATGCCACCGTTCTGCACGCCAACCGGCGAGCAAAGCGGAGAGGCAGGATAGGCAAGTGAGGTGAGTTTCTGTGACGGTGGAATTGCAAGACAGTGAATCCTTTGATAGCCTGTTGCGCCGCTTCAATCGCCAAGTCATGAATCACGGTATCCTCAAGGACGTGCGCCGCAAGCGCTGGTTCATCGCCAAAGGCGAGCAGCATCGAATGGACGTGCGCAAAGGCCGTCGTCGCGCCCGTATCCGCCAATTGCGGTCGGAGAGAGGAGAATCATAGCGACAGTTTGCCTGCGCCACACGCGCGTCCGATCACATTGACCACCGCAAGGCACATTGGCAAACGCTGATGCGCCCCAGTAAGAGGAGAACCGTAGGGGAATGGAACCCAAGTTATATGTAGGCAATTTGTCGTACGAGACGACAGAAGATGAATTGCGGCAGCTTTTTGGAGAAGCGGGCGAAGTCGTGTCTGCAGCGGTCATCACAGACCGCGAGACAGGCCGCTCCAAAGGTTTCGGCTTTGTCGAAATGAAGACGCAAGCTGACGCCGAAAAAGCCGCCAGCATGATCAACGGGCGCGAGTTGCGCAATCGCCAACTGAAAGTAGACCTGGCTCGTCCGCGCGACGACCGCCCCGGTGGCGGTGGTGGCCGGGACCGACGTGACGGCCCCGGAGGCGGACGTGGTCGAGGTGGCCCCCGCTACTAGTTCGTAACCCAGTGATGCCCTGCTCTCATCGAGCAGGGCGTTTTTCATTCCAGTTCCAGATAGTTGACAAAGGCGCTCGCCAAGTGGTAGACTCTTGGGTAAAGACAACGGCCGACTCGCAAAACGCTCAATGCGTCGAGATCAACGAAAGGAGCCATGAGAAATGAGCGCAGTCGTCAATCCCAACTTTTTCTGTGGGCAAGCTATCTGGTCAAGCGGTTTGGGCGACGCCTGACAGTGGGCATATACCGGCAAGCCCGACCCCACTGCCCACCCTATCTATCCCCACGCCGTCATTTGAGGAGTAATCGAACAACATGGTTTACGATTTTGATCGGGTAATTGACCGCCGCCACTCGGACAGCTTCAAGTGGCATTATTATGGTGACGCCTTGCCGCTGTGGGTGGCGGACATGGATTTTGCGTCGCCGGAGCCGGTCGTGCGAGCGCTGCGTGAGCGGGTGGAGCATGGCGTGTTTGGTTATGGCGCCAGGCCGCACGAGTTGCGCGACGCGCTCGTGGAGCGGTTGGCTCGGCTCTACAACTGGCTGGTGGAACCAGAGGCTGTGTTATTTTTGCCGGGCGTCGTGACGGGTGTCAACCAGGCTTGCCATGCTGTGACCTCGCCCGGCGATGGTATGCTGGTGCAGACGCCGGTCTATCCGCCTTTCTTCAGCGTCCCGAACAATGCCAAACTCGTACTCAATGAAACAGAGTTGACGCGCCAACCCGACGGCAACTATACGATTGATTTCGATGCTTTCGAGGCGGCCATCACCGAAAGGACGCGCATCTTTATCCTCTGCAATCCGCACAACCCGGTCGGGCGCGTGTTCCGCCGCGACGAGCTAGAGCGCATGGCCGAAATCTGCCTGCGCCACAACGTCGTGATGTGCTCGGATGAGATTCACTGCGACTTGATATTCAACGGCCATCGTCACGTGCCGATTGCGTCGCTCGCGCCCGAGATCGAAACGCAGACCATCACGTTGATCGCGCCGAGCAAGACGTTCAACATTGCCGGGCTGGGCTGCTCGGTGGCGATCGTGCCCGATCACAAACTCCGGGACAAATTCAAAGCGGCTCACGCCGGGCTGGTATCGGATGTGAACGTCTTGGGCTTTGTCGCCGCGCTGGCGGCCTACCGCGACGGTCAGGCATGGCTGGACGAGGTGTTGGCGTACCTGGCAGCCAATCGCGATTGGCTGTGTCAAGCCGTGAAGGAGCAACTGCCCGGCGTCCGCATGGGCAAGCCTGAAGGGACGTATCTGGCCTGGTTGGACTGCCGCGAAGCGGGCATCCCCGGCAATCCGTTCGAGTTCTTTCTCAAAGAAGCGCAAGTCGCAATGAATGACGGCATGGCGTTCGGGAAAGGTGGCCACGGCTTCGTCCGGCTGAACTTTGGCTGTCCACGCTCGACCCTGGTCGAAGCGATTGACCGGATGCGGAGAGCGATGGCAGCTCGATAGCAAAGTTGCGCGATGTTTTCCTATTGACCGCCGACCGATGGCGGACTTGACTTGGTCAGCGGTCGGATATATCATGCGCTCGTTGTACAGTCTGGCGTGGCGAAACCTGGCCTCGCGCCGGCTGCGAACTTTTTTGACCGGCACGGCGATTGCGTTGGGCGTGGCGGCAGTGTTCGCCACCAGCCTCATCGCCCAGTCCGCGCAGGCGCGCACGGCCAGCCTCGCCAGGCAAGTGAGCCAAGCCGACCTGCAAATCGCCCCGCGAGATTCCGACACGCTCGACGCGCGCTGGCTCGACGTCGTGCGCGCTCATCCTGATGTCGCCATCGCCTCTCCCGAAGTCGTCTATGCGACGGTTCTCCTCGAACCGCCCGGCGCATGGCTCATCGTGGTCGGCGTCGAGCCGGACCAGTACGCCGCGATGGAGCGCGTCGAGCTGGCGAGTGGGCGTGCCCTGACTCCGCTGACCCGGCCGTGGGTCGTTGTGCCGGAACGTTGGGCCAAAGAGTATCACGTCACGCTGGGCGGGCGATTGACGCTGCCGCTCGAAAATGGGACGACCATCGAGCTGCTCGTCGTCGGGCTGCTCAAGCATCGAGACGACGCCGGCGCAGCCTTGCGTGACCGCATCGCATTGGTCCCGCTCACCACACTTCAAGACGCGCTGGGCTGGCGCAAACGCTTGACGCGCATCCGCGTCAAGCTGCAGCCGGGCCGCGAGGCATCAGCCCACCGCGTTGAAGCGTCACTTGGCCGCGCGCTCGACGAACACGCGCTGGCCCAAACCAATCCCGTCGTCGTGTCAAAGGTGGACTCGGGCAGCAACACCGACCTGTTGTACGGCATGATGACGGCGGGGCTGGCAATGACGGGCAGCGTCATCCTGCTGGTGGCGGCGCTCCTCATCGTCAACACGTGCTGGTAACAATACCGCAAGATGGGCACGAATTGAGCGCATCATTGACCTTGACGAAGTGGCGCGGGCCTTTTTTGCCAAAGTCGGGCAGCCAGTTAAAGAACTGTGTCACGTAGTATGACAAAAAGCACGTGACGTTATTCTCTTGCGCGAGCACCACATCTGTGATAGGATAATGAGTAGCACATTTACAGAAAAGAATCTGCGTACTGAGTGCTGGCGCGTAGCACCGATTGACCGCATCGGGATGACCTGGCGGCGACTTCACGGCTACAGTTGGCACTATGGATTCAGAGGGGAAACGTAGCGACGAACCTCTGAGGCGGCAAGTCCAGGAACGCACCTGGCAGGCGCTAAAAAAAACCTGTTAAGTAGTCCCTATGTGTGTGATAGCGGACACAAACAGGTAATAGCCTGCCAGATGCGAGCAAAAAAGAATAGGACGATTTAACGGCGCTCGTCTGCGGCAAGGCAGATGAGCGCCGTTTTTTGTTTAACCTAAAGGAGGCCCATGATGGAGTCTGAGATTTTACGGGTGCGGTTGCCCAAGTCCCTGGCCGATGAACTACGGCAACAGGCGCGGGCATTGAAAGTCGAGAGGCCCGATCACCCGTGCAGCCTGCCGTCCCGCTGCACCATGTCACTGCCCCAGCCTGCGCCGCCACACCATTGTTCCATTTGTAGCTGCTCACCACATAGTTGCCGTTGGTCAGCGCCGTGACGCCGCCGTAGCCGACTTGGTCATTCGCCGTGCTGCCGGTGAGTATGCTAATGACGGCGCCGGTGCCGCCATTGTAGAGATAGACCGCGCCCACTTGGGCGGTGGCGCCCACGGCATATCCAGGATCGGTGACGACGATATTGCCGTTGGAGAGAACCGTCACGGTTTTGCCAAACTGTCCACTGCCTGTCGGGCCGATGAGATCGATCTGCATGGTGGCTAATGTTGTGGGCGCTGGCATCACGCCCAGCGTCAGCCCAATCAGCAGTGCGACGGTAAGCGCCAGACGCCAGAGCCGCACCAGACGCGGCGAGGATGAAAGATAAGGTCGGATGTGCATTTTGACTCCTCGTGTGTAACAAACCGGGCTAACGAAAACATCAGGCGCACGCAGTCGGGTCGCTGTTGATGCTCGGAAACGGAAAACTGTTTGAGCAGGATGGGCGCACATCCCGCTTTAACAATCACCTATATCAGATGCTATGGCGTCGTTCGCAACACAATCGGCAAGTAGACCTTGATTAATTCTTTAACCGTTACTACCACTTCGTCTGTGTCAGTCAAAGCGCCCGTGTCGGTCACGGTGAGTGCGAAGGCGAGCACGTCCGCCGTAGACGGCGCGGTGAAGGTGGGCGACTGCGCCGTGGCGCTGCTCAACGTCACCGCCGTACCGCCTGTCTGCGTCCAGCCGTAAGTCAACACATCGCCGTTGTCGTCCGCCGAGCCGTGCCCATCTAGCGTCATGGTGCTGCTCAAGTTTTCGCTCTGATCTGGCCCGGCGTTGGCTACCGGCGCGACATTCTGCACGGTCAGCGGCGCGTCCGCCGTTTTGACCGTGCCCGATACGGCCAGCGTGACCGTGTTGGTGAATATGCCCGCCGCTAATGGCCTGGTCACCACCCCGGTGATAGTGATTACGCCGCCATCGTTTTGCAGCAAATCTGGCGCGGTCCAGGCATAGCGGGAGCCGGGTACCTGCGTGAGGGCCACGCCGCTGCTGGTGTAACTGGCATGGGTGAGGTTAACCGAAAGCGTATCCGTAATCAGCACGTTGGTAGCCGTGACCGCGCCGGTGTTGGAAAATGCGATGGTGTAAGTGATGGCCTCACCCGGTTTGGCCGACGAGGGAGAAACGGTTTTGGTAAGGGCCAACTGTGGTCCGGGCGCAGTAGCTGATCCCCACTTGGCGATATAGTTCAGGTTTGTCACCATCCCGTCGGCGGTCTGGGTGAAATAGCCACCGACATACAGGTCGCTCCCGCTCACGGCCAGGGCAAACACAGGCTTTTTCAACCCGTTGTTGGCCAGCGCCGACCACGCGCCGCCGCTATACCGGGCGATGTAGTTCAGGTTCGTCACCGTCCCGTCGGCAGTCTGGGTGAACACGCCGCCGACATACAGGTCGCTCCCGCTCACGGCCAGAGCACGTACAGCATAAGAATCTGGAAGAAGGTCATTCAACCCGTTGTGGGCAAGCGCCGACCACACGCCGCCGCTATACCTGGCGATGTAGTTCAGGTTGGTCACCGCCCCATCGTCGGTTTCGATGAAACCGCCGCCAACATACAGGTCGCTCCCGCTCATGGCAAGGGCAAGCACTTCATTGCTCAACCCGTTGTGGGCCAGCGCCGACCACGCGCCGCCGCTATACTTGGCAATGTGGTTCAGGTTCGTCACCGTCCCGTCGGCGGTTTGGGCAAACCAGCCGCCGACATACAGGTCGCTCCCGCTCACGGCAAGGGCATACACATCATTGCTCAACCCGCTGTGGGCAAGCGCCGACCACGCGCCGCCGCTATACCTGGCAATGTTGCGCAGGTTCGTCACCGCCCCGTCGCCTGTCTGCCAGAAAGTGCCACCAACATACAGGTCGCTCCCGCTCACGGCCAGGGCATACACTTGATCATTCAATCCGTTGTGGGCGAGCGCCGACCACGCGCCGCCGCTATACTTGGCAATGTTTCCCAGGTTCTTTACAGTCCCATCGGCGGTCTGGCCGAACCAGCCGCCGACATACAGGTCGCTCCCGCTCACAACAAGGGCACGCACAATATAAAGCAATCCGTTGTTGGCAAGCGCCGACCAGGTATCAGCGTTCGGCGCGGCCGGCGCAGGTGCATCGCGGGTTAGGATAGGTCCGCGCGCTGAATCGAGCGTGACGTTCCAGCCGCGCAAATCGAGTGCGCCGCTTGCGCCCGTGCTCGTGTTGAGCGTCCCGTCGGGGTTGAGCAAACTTTCGAGGGGAAGCATTTGCGCCGCCTCCACGCCCGATACCGTTACCGTTGTGGCTGTGGCCGAGGTAGCCGGCAGCCAGGCCAGTATCAGCGCCACAATCACGACAAGATTCAATATGCGGTTGATACGTTTGGTATTCATCGTTTTCTTTCTATTGATGTTCCTTTTCACGCCACCTTGATCTCGGTGCCTGTTACACCGCGAGGTGTGTCATAGCGTATGGCATCATAGGGCGCAGACGGCTCAGTCCATCGCCAGAACCAGCGTGCCACAGGCGCTGGCACGTTCAGGCAGCCGTGACTGCGTGGGTGGCCAAAGTCGTTGTGCCAGTACGCGCCATGGATCGCCACTGCGCTCTGAGTGATAAACGTCGGGAACGGCACACCCGGCAGGTCGTAATAACCTTCGCCTTCCCCGCCCGTCATGCGCGAGGCCGGGGTTTTGAACAGGACATGGTGCGTGCCCGCCGGCGTGCGGTTCTCGCCATAGCCACTCGCCACACGCGAAGTCAACATGGGGACATTATTTTCATAGGCCGTGATGGTCTGCGCTTTCAAGTCTACCTCGACGCGCTTGATTGCCCCCGGCGAAAGCGGCGTCAACTCGGCCGGGTCAATGCGGCGGATGTGCGCCGCCGGCACGTACGGGCCGGGCGACCAGGTGATGCCGTCTTGCAGGCGATACCACAGTTGGCCGTCTTTGCCCATCACGGCCCCGACGACGCGATAGACGCTTGTATAATACAAGCGCATATATCGCCACGATTTGGGGTCTGCCGCTCCGCGCGAGTCGCTGAACGGCACGGTGAGCTCACCCCAGAATTTTTCCGCAGCCCGCTCCGGCTCAGGAGCATTCAGTCCGTTTTCTACCGGCTGCACCCACATAGAGTGGACATAGCCGTCAACCGTTTTGTACCAGATTGCATTGTAGGGCATCACCGCTTCGCCGATGACCTGCCCGTACAACCGGAGCACGTCGTCCCGGCGGGCCACGCGCACGAGTTTGGACTGGCGTTTGGCCTGTTCGTATACTTGGATCCCCCATGTGGCGACGCGGCCCAGCGACGCGGGCGGCGCAACCAACGGATTTTCGAGATATCCCAGAGACACATCCCCGTCTGGCGTGCCTTCGGCGGCGTAAATGCGCAAGTTGGCGAAGGGCAAGGCCGCCGCCGCGCACACAGCGCTGCCTGCTAATTTGAGGAAATAACGTCGAGTCAATCCAGCCATTTTTACCCTTTAAACAGTCGGCTTGCTGCTCCTGGTGGGCCGACCATTGCGAACTTTTTGGTCAGACCACTAGTGTACCAGAGCAGGCCCGAGTTGTCATCGGATACAAGGGGGATTTGGCATACGTAAAAAGGACTAGTGTCGAATCAGTTTCCCCCCACGTTGATCGGACGGGTTCGTCAACAAATGTTGTACGCAGGAACAAGGGGTGGGAATTGACGCGTGGACAAGTTTATATTGCTGGCTTTCCCCGCAGCTTCATGACTAGTGAGAAGACGCCCTGCCCGATGAGCAGGGCGATGATGCCGTACACCCACCAGGGGAGGTTCCGGCCGAAGAAGAGCACGTAGAGAAAAGGCGCCACGTTCGCGCACAGGAAAATGGCGCTCCATAGCATGACTTGCTTCCCGATCCGCTTGGCGAGCGCCCGGATCATGCGGAACAGCGAATAGTAGAAAAACGGCGCCGAACCCAGGTAGATGACCAGGAAGACGACCGGATCAACGCTATAGTCTTCGCGAGCCGTCTGCATGAGCGCCTCGATCTTGGCGATGACGAACTGTACCATTTCCTGCAATCTCCGTTCATTCACAGGGCAAGACTGCCGGCCTGGGCTACTTTCGGTCGGTAGATTGGCCAAGCCGCGATCCACTCTGGCCTCATCTCGCTACGAAATTGCTTTGGCCGGGCCAAAGGCCACGGCGGCCGCAAGCCCGCCGATCAGCGCGGTCTGAATCGCGCTGCGGATGGGTCGCGCGCCGGTAAAGCGGCCTTTGTGGTGTCTGCATGAGGACCCTGTTCAGCGGCACGCTAACGCGCGTCCAACGTGCTGGTCGGCTAGTTGTGAGGGGTGCCGGTCTTGCGGGCCGCTTGCTTTAACCGCCGCACGTGGGTGCGCTGGCTTTTGGACAATCGTTTCGGTTTAGTCTTGCCTGTCTTGTCTACCATCGGCATCAACTCCTTATTCTGTCAATGATCTAGGAGGCCGTTCTCGCCTCGCTTTCCCGCTCACATGGTTTTACTGACGACCGAACTCGTTCAGGGTACGCAACAGGCTGATCACATCGTCTCGGCCCAATACACCCTGAATCTGATCGCCCACCATCACGGGCAACTGGTTGACGCCATCGCGATCCATTTCTCCCAGGGCGTCCACCAGCTCCGCATCGGGCCGAATCCACTTCATTCGCTCAACCGGTATCATCGCCTGGGCTGCGGTTGTGGTTGACCAATCAGAACGCAGAATCTTTTTGACGTCGTGCAATGTCAGCAAGCCGGCGACCGTGCCGTTCTGCTTGACCACCAGGCTGCGCCGGCCACCGCCCAAGATGTGCTCATTGACCAGTTGCTCCAGCGTAGAGCCAGGACTCACAGCGGTATAGTCGCGACGCATCGCGTCTGATACACGATGACCGGCTAACAAGTCATGGATGGTCTGTTGTTGGAGTTGAGAGGCGGCGGCGCTCTCCAAGAACCACCCGATGAAGGCAATCCATAGGCCATTACCAAAATGACCGGTGAACATCTGCCACACTCCCACGAGAATAAAGAGATAAGCAATGAATCGCCCCAGGTTGGCGGCGACGAGGGTGGCTCGACGCAGGCTGTGGGTGATCCCCCAGACGATGGCTCGGAAAACCCGGCCGCCGTCCAGCGGGAAACCCGGGATCAAGTTAAAGAGCGCCAGCGAACCGTTGATATAGGCCAGGTACTTGGCTATGGCCAGCAGCGGGGCGAGCGCGCCGACCAGGGGGTGCAGCAGGCCAAAGAGAATCGCCAAGGCAAAACTGGTAGCAGGGCCGGCAAGAGCAATCCAGAACTCGGCGATGGCGCTGGGCAGTTCGGCCCCGATCTGGGCAACGCCGCCAAAGATGAAAAGTGTGATACTGCGGACCGGAATCTTGTAGCGCAGGGCTACCGCCGAATGTCCCAACTCGTGCAGCAGCACGCTCACAAACATCAAGCTGGCCGTCGCCGCGCCCACGATCCAATACTGGGCCACGGGCCAACTCCCGAATTCAGTGGGATAGTAACTGGTGGCCAGCGTCCAGGTGAGCAACGCAAAGATCAAAAACCAGGAATAATCCAACCCGATCGGGATGCCCAGAATGCGTCCCAAAGGAATGGTGCTCCGGTTCATACTCAATGCTCCTTTATAGCAGGTCCCCAAGCAACGCGCTGGTCAGCTTCAGCATCTTCTTGGGCAAAGCGGTCTGCCATGCCGGAAAGCTAAACGGGCGTCACTCTTCAGTTCCCTTTGTTGATAACTTGCACGGTTCGCCACATAATTTCCAGATCCATGAACAGGCTCTGCTTCTCGATATATTCAATGTCGTATTGAACGATATGGTCAAATGAGAGGCTGCTCCGCCCATACACCTGGGCCAAGCCGGTGACGCCAGGAAGCACTTTCAGCCGCTCACGGTGCCAGGGCTTGTATTCCTCGACTTCCCAGGGAACATTGGGGCGCGGCCCGACCAGGCTCATCTCACCCCTGAACACATTGAAGATCTGGGGCAATTCATCCAAGCTGGTCCTGCGCAGGATCCGCCCCACCCGCGTGACCTGCGATTCTTGGATCGGTTTATAAACTTGCTGCGTCGCGTTGTCACTCTCATCCGCTTCGCTGCCAATCTTACCGTTCACAAATGCCTTCATAAAGGCCCGATGGTTGCTGTCATCTAAACTATGCTGCATCGTGCGGAACTTGTAGATATTGAAGCGTTTACCATCCTTGCCGATCCGTTCTTGTACAAACAGAATTGGCCCGGCTGAATCCAGTTGGATGGCGATAGCGCACGCGACGAAAATAGGAAACCCTAACACTATCGCCAAAACACTGAATACGATGTCAACAACCCGCTTGGCAGCCTGATAAACCTTTGAATATGGATAAACTTGTGATTGGTTGGCAATGACCCGAGCCATAACTTCTTTCTCCTCATCGTGCCCTGAACCAGTCCTGCAATCACTTCAATAGGAAATTGTGTCCTTTGCGCACTTGTGGCCGAATCTAGTCCCCAGCGGGTGAGATTGCCCCGGCATCGGCCGAGCAGGCAGTATCCTCCTGAAGGGGGTTTGCCAGCGCCTTCGGATTCTGAGATGCCCTCAAGGCAGCCAGGCAGGCTCGGCGCCTGGCTGCTGCCACGGGTAGTCCTTATTGTATGGTCTAACTCCTTCGAGAGAATGAGACGCGGTCGCGGTTGCGGTAGCCGCCGCCGTGCCCGGCCAGGTCAACCAACAAGGCGACCCCCAGCCAAATCCAATCGTAGCCCACGATGCCCCCCGGAAAGACCAAGAGATACGCCAGGGTCATCCACGGCAGGAAAATGCCGCCCAGCACTGTCCAGACCCACGCCGGGATGGCAAAGTTGCCCGGCAGGGCCCAGTTCCTGAAAGCGAGATTGAAGCGTTGCGGGTCCATCAACCACCAGGCCAAAATGGTGATCCGAGAACCGAGGACGAGAAAAATGGTAGTCAAACAGCACATGGTAGCCTCCTTAGAATCTAGTATTTTGATCCAAGCTAATCACTCGCCAAACCTGCGGTAAAACCAGGTCTTGATCACTTGTGTCAGAATCACATAGCCCAGCAGCATGATCGCCAGCAGCAGCCAATACAGCGGCGGAAGCGGGACGAACCCAAGCGTGCCGGCTAAGGGTGAAACCGTCAGCCAGGCGCCCGCCGCGACGATGATGATGGAAGTGACGATCAGCGGCCAACTGGCCCGACTTTGGATGAACGGGATCTTGTTGGTGCGATGACGTGGATGATCAGCGTCTGGGTAAAGAGCGACTCTACGAACCAGCCGGTGTGGAACAGGGCCGGGTTGTGCCAGCTATTGAAAACGTACAGCATGATAAAGAACGTCAGGTAATCAAAGAATCTTGAGCGACGCTTCTTTTTCCTTGCCGCCTCGCACCAACGTCGCCGTGTTGCTAACCATCGCTTTGAGCTTTTCGGCCGCGTTATCGGCGCGCATCTCTTGATAGAAACGCAGCACCACGCCCAGCACCACCATCACGAAAATCACCACCGTTGCCCGCAAGTCGCCGGTCAGATAAGACAGCACGCCCAGCGCCGTGAGCAGGATGACCAATGGATTCTTGACGTTATCCAAAAGGCGCATTAGGGCGGACTGGCGCTTTTCCCGTGCAATCCCGTTCGGCCCGTATTGCTTCAAGCGAGAATCGGCTTCCGCCTCGCTCAGGCCGTCTAATTGCGAGCCAAGCTCCTTCAGGACGGTGTCGGTATCGGCGCGCGCCTTTTCCAAGAGTTGAGCGGAAAACTGCGCTCCGTTTCCGCCCGATAGGTTAGCGGGTTCCTGAACTGGATTCGAGGTGACAAGTCCCATTCAATCCTCCGGCGATCATTGCGAAAAGATCAGCACGCTGTAGGGACCAATGGAAAGCGCGGCGTGGAAGGGCAAGCCGTCGTACTCGCCCGGTTCGGAAACCACGTCGGCGCTTGGATGACCTGCAAAGGCTTCGCGGTAGCCCTGCCAATCGCTGTTGAAACGGAGCTTCCAGGTCCCTGCGGCCGGGAAGCCGATGACATAGCCATCCTGCGGCTCGTGGAAAAAGTTAGCGACGACCACGACGTCGTCCGCCGGTCCGCCCTTGTCCCAACGGTGGAAGGCGATGACTTTGCGTTCGTCGTGCAAGTGATAGACCTGGGTGAACTGCCCGCAGAGGCCGCGCGTAAAGCCGTCGCGGTTGAGCCGCAGCCGGATGAGGTCGCGGTACAGTCGAACGATGCCGCGGAACTCGTCGCGTTGATCCCAGTCGAGGGGGACCGTGTCGCGGAACCACTCTCCTTCGAGGAATTCCTGGCCCTGGAAGAGCATGGGGATGCCGGGGGCCGTAAAGACCATGGCGGCGGCCAGCGTCGAACGTTTCTGAGCGTACCGTGACGCTGACGCGCACGTGGGGGAAAGACGACATTCCCCGTGATCTTGCTTATCCTCTCGCTCACAACTTGAACGACGACGTGCAACTGCAAGGCTCTCGCCTCGACGTGAACGATGTGACCATCGGTTCTCCGCTTCACGTCGAGCTGTACTGGCAAGCGCGCCGCGCTCCCGCCACTGACTATTCCGTCCGCATCGAGTGGGCGGGCGCTGATTCAACCGCCGGCTTGAGCGTCATCCGCCCGCTGGCCGCGCAGCATCCCACACGCGAATGGGTCGCCGGAGAATTTGTGCGCAGCCAGTTTACGCTGCGCGCCCCTCCCACCGCCGGCGTGTTTATGCTGCAGATCCAATTGCTGAATGAAAGCAGCTCACCTGCAAGTGTGCCGCTTCCGTTAGCGTCCATCACCGTGCCGCCCGTCCAACGCCCCAGCGGCGTCGTCTTTGGCAACCGCATCACGCTGATCGGAGCTGACTTGAGCGCGCCTCGCGCGCGCGCCGGCCAAAGCGTTCGCTTGATGCTCTACTGGCGCGCCGAGGCCAAACTCGAACGCAGCTTGACTGTTTTCACGCACCTGCTGACAGCCGACGATCATTGGGTCGCCCAGCACGATGGATTGCCGGTCAATGACACTCGACCCACCACCACGTGGCTTCCGTCCGAAATCATCCGCGACGTTCACGAATGGAACATTTCGCCGAACGCGCCACCTGGGACGTATCGCATCAAAATCGGATTGTACGACCACAACCTGGCGGACATGCCACGCTTACGTGTGTTGGATTCCTCCGGTCAAGCCATCGCCGATAGCGCGCTGCTGGGCACGCTGGAAGTGACGCCATAACGCAAAACAGCCCACCGAGTCGGTGAGCTGTTGCTTACCTCGGCAAATTACAACTCGAACTCGTCCATGTCCTGCGTCAAGGTGATCTTACCCTCAAACGTGGTTTGTGCTTCAGCCATGAGAGCGTCGGAACTGGCCTTGACATCATAATGAATCAGCGCCAAACGCCCCACGTCGGCCTGTCGGGCAATCGAGCCAGCCATGGCCGCGCTCGAGTGGCCCACCTGGGCGCCCGACGCTTCGTGTAAGAGAATGTCCGCCCCACTCGCCAGGCGCACGAGCGAATCACACGGCGAAGAATCGCTTGAATACGTCACGGTCCGTCCCCCTGTCGTGGTTATCCGGACACCTATAGTGGGGACAAAGTGGCGGGTTGGTGAGGCGATGATGCGATAGTCGGGCGTTTCCAACACCGGCACATTCTCTTTCGTTTCCAACTCGACAAAGACCACCGGGAAAAACTGCGGCCAATCCACCCAGCCGAACAAATTCATCATCCCCTGGCATTTGCCCAGCGTCGAACGCAGCCCGCAAATGCGCAGAGACCGCTGGCGGCCCATGACCCACAAGTTCGACAAAAAGCCCGGCAGGCCGGAGACGTGGTCGGCGTGAAAGTGCGTCACGATGAGCGTGTGTACGTCGTCCGGATCCACGCCGGCCCGTCTGACGCTGACGATAGGGTTGCAGCCTCCACAATCAATCAGCGTGGAACCGCTGCTCGCGGTCAAGAGCATGTGCGAGTTTCCGTGCTTTTCGTCTGGGATGACACTAGCCGTGCCTAGGATAACCAGCTTTGTCATAGCAGATTTTGTTCCTCTCAGCGCGCGCCATAAACCCACGAGACCACGCGCAAAGTCAGGTTCACTTCGACTAGGGCGGCAATCACCAAAAGCGGCAGCGTGACAAACACAAACACCTTGCAGAAATCGGCCAACGCGGCCAGCCAGCCTTCCCCAACCGTCACGCGCGGCTGGGTGCTGCGCGCAATGACGACCGCGCCCAGCCGCAAGGCTGCCGCTGTCGCCAGGATGGCTGCCGGAAGCTCAAAGATGCCGTGCGGCAACACAAAAACGGCAAAGAACAACCAGGGGTTCAGTCCCCACTGTGTCACCTGGACCATAAAGAATCCGATGATGCCCATCGGCGCCATCAACAAAACCACGGCCATTGACCCGAATGAAAAGACCGCCAGGATGCCCGCCAGCAGCAGCGAGCGTATGTTGTTGCTCAACACGGCTTCCACAGTGAAGGACGGCAAAAATCCCACCGCCGGAGCATTGCGAAATGCATCTTGCGTGAGCGATTGCGGCGACCACATGCTGCCAGGGATCGGGTGTTGCGCAGCAAACAGGCCGCCGACAACCATCGCCGCCGCCAACGATAGAGTCACCGCCCACACGGCGGGCGTCATCCGCCGCAAAATCGCGGGCAGGTCGCGCGTGTAAATGCGCCGCAGCGAAAATCGTTCAGGCGGGCTGTCGGGGCCTGCGCTGGCCCAAAAGCCTTTGAACGTCCGCCACACATTGCGCGGATTCAGTTCGTCAATCTCGCGGCCCAACAACTCCTCGCGGTCAAAAAGCTGCAAGCCCATCCGGATCAGGAGGACATTGACCACGATCAGCGCCGCCACGATCCACCACAGCACATCGTAGCGCGCCCAGAACATGATCAGGCTTTCGCCCTGCAACAACAGCGCCATGGGGATGATGATAAAACTCGCCAGCAGGTTGGCCGCGCGCACGCTCGTCGTCTGGCTGGAGATGACGACCGCGCCGGAAACCATCACCAGCGCCTTGACCGTCGTCAACAAGACGGCCAACACTAATAACTCGAAAGACGGCTGCCAGCCCCGAAACACGCGCAAGCCCACCAGGTACACCGCGATCCCCAAATAGCTCGCCACCAACGGCGGGATCATGGAGGCCAACGCTTTGCCAAAATAGAGTTGGCCGTCGGACAGCGGCGAAGCCAGCAGCGGCTCCAGGCTTTTGCGCTCCTTTTCGCCCACAAACACTTCCAGCGCAATCACCAACGAAAACGACAGTGGAAAGAACCCGACGACCATCAACAGGAACGGAATGATCCGCTCGCCGATGATGGGTGCGCCGCCGTATCGGGCGACCCAATCCGCCGCCATGCTGGCCATGGCATTCATCAGGAATGGGAAAAACAACGTCAGCGAGAAAATGGGCAGGATGATGCGCCAGTCGCGCAGCGTGTCTACGAGCTCGCGCCGCAGCAACACCGACGCTTCGCCCAGCCACGTCCTTTGTTTTTGTCCAAACGCAATCGTCGCCATCAGAATTATTCCGCCACCACGCGCAGGTAGACGTC
Source organism: Anaerolineae bacterium (assembly GCA_041300525.1). Classification (GTDB taxonomy): domain Bacteria; phylum Chloroflexota; class Anaerolineae; order Fen-1058; family Fen-1058; genus JBGLNJ01. Next base: position 1,588,707 of record JBGLNJ010000001.1, read on the forward strand.
TTCCAGGCTGCGCGTGACTTGGCCGAGCGTCACCACTTCGACGCCGGCCTCGGTCAGCCAACGCAACAGGCGCGGGTTTTCCACGGCCGGGTTATCTGTCTGGTAACGCACCCACACGTCGCCCCGCTCGACAACCTGCACTCTTTGCGCCAAGTCGGGCAGGAGGCCGTCCAGCGGCGCGTTGAGCGTCAATTCCATCAGCGGCGGGCCGAGCAACTCGGACTTTAGTTTCGCCGCCGTCCCCTCGATGACGATTTTGCCGCGCCGGATAATGGCGATGCGGTCCGCCAACTCTTCGGCTTCGACCAGATTGTGTGTGCAGAGGATGATCGCGTGCTGCTCGCCTCGGAGGTCGGCAATCGCGCCGCGCACCAGCCGCGCGCTCTGCGGGTCCATCGCGCTGGTCGGTTCGTCGAGGAGCAGGACGGATGGATTGTGCAACATTGAGCGGATGAGGGCCAGTTTCTGGCGCATCCCTTTAGAGTATTCGCTCAAGCGCTTGTCCACCGCATCGGCCATCCCAAAGCGAGACAGCAACGCGGCGGAACGGGCCTGGCGTTGGGACGCGCTCAAGCCATAGAGTTGGCCGAAAAAATCCAGGTACTCCATGGCTTGCATCCGGAGGTAAAGGCCCGGCAACTCGGTCAACATGCCCACGCGCCGGCGCACCTCTTGAGGGAACCGGGCTGCATCGAATCCGGCCACGGTCACGCGGCCAGTCGTCGGCGTCAAGATGGCCGACAACATTCGGACGGTGGTCGTCTTGCCCGCGCCGTTGGGGCCGAGCAGCGCTAACACCTGGCCCGGCGGCACCGAAAGCGACAGCGAATCTACCGCCGTAAAGTCCTGAAACTTTTTTGTTAACTGTTCCGTCTCGATCATACCCACGTTTTCCAACTTTTTTTCACATCGGCCCGATTATAACAGGTTTGCCGAACGCTGACAATGACGCGGTGGTACTTGAGTACACCACAAGCGTGTGTAGGACAAGATGGCATCTTGTCCTACACGCACTTTTAAAACTTGTAGCGGTCGAGGTCACGCCCCAACAGAACCTCACCGCCAAAAATTCTCTCGGCGGCTCGCCGCTGCACGTCAAGATCGGCAATGCCGGCCGCCAGGTGCACCAGGATCAAGCGCCGCGCGCTGGCTGCGCGGGCCAATTCGGCGGCGGACTTAGCCGTGCTATGGCCGGGGAACGCGCCGGTGGCTTCGTGCACCAGCCAATCGGCACCGTGGGCCAATGCCTGAATGTCGGGCGAAGGCTCCCCATCGCTGCTATACACGACCACGCCGTCGCCGTGGAGACTGCGGGCACGCACCCCAATCACCGGGACGTGATGCGACCCCGGGGCTGCCGTCAGTTCAAAGTCTACGCCAGTGGCAATCGGCGCGCCAACTGTGAGCGGAACCTCGTGCCATTCCAACTCCGGCATCCCATTCCATTCGCTGGTATCCCACTGGGCCAGCAGTCGCCGGGCCACACCGATGGCATCCGCCGGGCCGTGAATGGGAAGCGCCCGACAATGGGGGCGGCAATGCAGCCAGAGCATCTCGACCAACAAGCCAAACCCGGAAACGTGATCGGGGTGAGAGTGCGTCAGAATCAATCGTTCGATGGAGTCAAGCGGGACTTGCATCCGCTGTAGTTGGCGGATCGGGTTCGAGCCGCAGTCAATCAAAACCGTGGACTTTTGACCTCGCAGCGCAAGCATGGTCGGCTCGCGGCTGCCGTCGGCGGTGAGAGCCGCGCCGGTGCCCAACAATAACAGTTCTGCCATGTCGCCATCTCCAAAGTCGGTTGTTTCGAGCCGGTCACGCCAGAACGCGATGCGATAGACAATGACCTACGGATGGCGCATCGGCCGCGCACAAGGCGTACCGATCAACCAAGACGATGACCATGCTCAGTACCACTCGTTAAGAGGCGCGCGCGTTAGGCCGCGTTCTTGCTCAGGCGTTTCAATCGCTTGCTTGAACTGGACGCGACTTGAGATAGGAATCAATAGCACTCCGTTGTTCAAAAGGAACTGCAAGTTTTAACACCTTTGAAGAACTCTTAAAGACTATCTTGAGTGAATCGTGGCGGAGAGCATCTGCCCAAGTAATAGCCGCGATTCTGTCCCAGCGCAACAGGGTTATCCCATTCAGGATGCCGTTTTCTCTGACCTGAAGGGTACCGGTAGTTCGTATGGCAAAATAGGCTGCCCATACTAGCAGAACACTCGATTCTACTCTAATAGTGTTGAGAGTTAGGATAGTTATCATACTCCACACGACGAACAGGGCTATTCCTACGGCTACATCAATTTGAACCTTGGAAAAGCCATCTTTCAAGACCAGGGATCCAGCCGCACGTAAGCTAAGTAGGAATCTAAAGATGCGCCATCCTGTAAAGACGAGTATAAGTGACACCACTCCGACATAGAGCATATCCCTTGTTGTCTTGGGCAGCAAAATTGCGATTAGAAATGAAATCCCAATTATTGTTATGATGGGAAGGCCCAAGACCAGGAACAACCGAATACTTGCTTGCCAACCTCCGCGTATGCCGACAACCAAGCACAAAACTATGGCGAGTGATAAGGCCCCAATGGGTGTTGTCATCACGACCCAGCCCAGAGTATTCATTTGGCGATTCTCCAGTTTGTAAGACGGTTCGACGGCCTAACAAACGATGAACTATCACCTACATCTGATCGTTCTCGCGCGTGATCCGCCGGACATGGGCGATGCGCTGCAGCGCCGTGAAATGAGTCAGCACAGCCAGGAACCACAAGGCCAGCGTGACTTGATTGAGAATCAACGCGGCTGCCATAATCAAGAATCGCTCCAGGCGCGTGAGCAGCCCCACTTTGCAGTCCAACCCCAAGCCTTCGGCGCGGGCGCGCGTGTAACTGACGAGAATCGAGCCGACTAGCGTGACAAAGATCAAGATGACCTGCACCTGCCCCTGGGGGCCGGCGCGCAGGAACGGCATCATCAGCCCCAGGAAAATCGCCGCCTCGGCATACCGGTCGCACGTCGAGTCCAGGAACCCGCCAAAGCGCGTCTTGCGATTCATCTGCCGGGCAAGCGCGCCGTCCAGCGCATCGAAAGCGCCCGCCAGCAACAGCAGCCAGCCGCCCCAGGTGGTATAGCCCAACGCCAGCACCACCGCGACGCCAAAATTCAATGCCAGGCCCAACAGCGTGACCGCATTGGGCGTCAGGCCCAACCGTTCCAACACTCGCGCCACAGGCGCCGCGATTTTTTCGCCCCACGTCCGCGCCCATTCGGAAAACGAGGCGGGGCGTTTTTGTTCCAGTCTGTTCGTCATAGCGCCGGTTCCTCCAGTGGGTGCAGCCTCATCTGCCGGGCGCGCTCCGGCTCGCCCATCAACACGCGCTCGCGGACCGCGGCGTAATACTCTAGCACTCGCGCCGCCACCACGCGCCAGGCATAACGCTGCGCTTTCTCACGCCCGGCAGCGCCCATCGCCCGGCGGCGAGCCGGGTCACGCAACAGTGAAACGAGCGCAGCCGCCAACGCCTCCGGCCGCTCCGGCTCCACCAACACGCCCTGCACACTGTCGTCCATCACATCGCGGTAGCCGTCAATATCCGAAGCCACCGTCGGCACGCCGGAAGCCATCGCCTCCAGCAAGACGATGCCAAAGCTTTCCATGCCGGTAGACGGCGCGCAAAACACGTCCGCCGTGCCGTAATACCGCGCCAGCTCGTCATCCGACACACGGCCCACAAAGTACACGTCGTTCAATCCCAAATACCGGGTCTGGAGCACGAACGGAATCTTCTCCATCTCGTCGTAAGCGCCCACGACGATCAATCGCGCATCCGGGATGTCGCGCTTGACCCCCACAAAGGCATCCAGCAAATGCACCAACCCTTTGCGCTTTTCCAAGCGCCCCACAAACAAGATGTTCGGTCGCCCGTCTGCAAACTCTTCCATAGGGCGCACGTCCGGATGAAAGCGATCTATGTCTACGCCGTTCGGGATCACGACATAGTCCGCCGGAAAATAGCTTGAATGATAGTGCAGCGCCGCCTCCGACACGACAATCTGCCCATCCAGCCGCTTAAAGAACCGGCGAAAGATCGGCTTGCCATAGTAATACGCCCGGCTGACTGGGCGGCAAGCATGGAACGTGCCGACGCAGATCGCCTGTGGCACCAGGTCGTGGTGGCGCAACACCGCCAATGGCAGCGCGGGCGTCAATGGCTCGTGCAAGTGCAAGACGTCGTAGCGGCCCTCCTGCAAGATGCGCTTGGTGCGCCGGTACACCCTTGGATCCAGGCTGACCCTTGCAATCGAACCGGCAAACGGCACCGGGATGATGGATGACGAAGTGCTGATGACGTTCTTGTCTGTGACCTGCTCGGAACTGGGCACCAGGATGCGCGCTTCGTGGCCGAGCCGGTTGAACTCGCGCGCCAGTTGGCCGATGTGGTTATTCACGCCGCCGGGCACGCTGTAATCGTAGGGGGAGACGAGGGCTATTCTCATTTTTCAATCCAGATGGGCGTAGTCAACACCCACTGCTCTGGGTGCGTGGTGATGGCGCGCTCCAGTTCCCGCACGCCAAAATCGAGCGCAGCGCGATAGATCGCGTCACGGTCGGCAGACTCATCGGGCAGGAACATCGGCCCGATGTCCAATTGCGTGCGATGGCCCGGCAGACAATAACAGAACGCCGGCACAAGGGGCACACGCAGCTTGGCGGCAATGTGGGCATAGCCGTCGGGCACGCGCGCCGGAGCGCCGCACAACATCACCTGCGCCCCGCTGTTCGTCGTATCGCGGTCGAGCGCCAGCCCGACCGCTTCGTTGCGCCTGAGCGCGCGAAACAATTCCAGTAGCGGCCCATCCGATGGGATGAGTCGCAAACCGTGACGCGTGCGGAGACTGACGAGATAACGATAGAGACGCTCCGGCTGGACGTGCTCTGCCGGCCCCATGACGGGCAAATCCGTCGTGCCGACGATTTGCAGGCCCGCTTCGGGATTGCCCACATGCGCGGTGAGCAGAACCAGCCCGCGCCCCAATGCCCGCGCCGTTTCGACGTTCTCCCATCCGACGATGGAAACGAAGGAGCGCAGTTGTTCAAGCGACAGACCGGGCAGGCGAAAGAGATCCAGGTAATTCTGAAGCAGCGCGCGATACGCGCGGCGCGTTGCGCCTTCTATCTCGTCCGGCGAAACCGACGGCCCCATCGCGGATGGCCCCATCGCATGACGGATGTTATCGCGCAGACCGCGCACGGCCTGGATGTTCCGCGCGTAGAGAAGGTCAGCCAACCCACGTCAGCCAAGTCGCCCTGCGGCGACTAACATCCAGCCTGCGAAGGCAGGCTTTGCTGCTGTTGCCGCGACTTGAGTCGCCAGGCTGAGTAGTTACCCAGATTCAGGCCCTCAGCCTCCAGACTCTTCTGGCGGGCCAACAACGGCTGCACCTGTTCGACCTGATCCACCAAGGTGTCGACCAAGCCCACGAGTTGGGCATACAGCCGAACGCTAGGTTTTTCAAGGGTTTTTGCGCCTTTCTTCGAGCGGGTGCGCGCCAGTTGCCCGATCTGGCGGGTCAAGCGGCGGGCTTGCCGATGCCGATCACGAAAGAACGCTTTCTGTGTAGACTGTGTCGGATGCACGACATGCCGCGCCTCGACCAGCAAGCGGCTCAAGACGCGCGCGGCATCGTCCAGCAAGCTGCTATCGGTGGGAAAATGGATGTTGGTCTCCGTCACCGTACTGTCCAGCTGCAGCGACTGACCGGTCGTCACGCCCGCCGCTTGCCCCAGGCGTACGACCGTCGCGTTGATCAGCCGCAGCGTCTTGGGCTTCAACAACTTTTCCCGTCCCTGGATCGTGCGAAAGTTCGGCATCGGCTCGTGATACATCTGGCACACCCAGCGCCAGCCCACACTCGCCGCGACCTCTTCCGCCAGGGTGCGATACCCCCAGCCCATCAGGTGGCGCACGACGGCCAGGCGTCCCGTCACTTGCAACGGGATCGCGCGCCGACCATTCCAGCCCGCTTGCGAGCCAGGCGGGATCAAGTCGTGCCGCATCGCCAAACGGACGCGGGCATCGCCCAACACCGCATCCAGCAGGTCGTGCCTCTGCTGGAACTTGGCAATGCGTTGCACTTGGCAGACCAACGCAGACTGCAAGAACGCTTCATCGACCGGGTACGCCATGACTAACATAGGAGACCTCCTAGAATGGGTCAGAATGTTCCCCATCTTACCCCAGAAAGCCGCCGATATGAAGTTGTTAACCTGCGCTGGCCGGTACTCTCAGACCGGTTTTCGGACAGAAACGAGCCTCGTCGTATTCGATAACATCCCGACCCTTGATCGGCTCTACAGGCTAAATCGTGCGAATAAATCACGGCGAGTCTGGAGAAGGTCGTGAATGCTCCTCCGCGTTCTCTGTGCCCGCCGTAGATCGTTTTTTCAGGAGGCATTGCATGGCTCGTTACTCGCGTCTTACTCGCTTCGTTGTCGTCATCCTGATTGTCAGTTTCATCGCTCTCAACTTAGCCCTCAATGCGTCTGGCTCGTCGCTCTCCCCCGAAGCCACCCTGCAGGCCGCATGGCGCAACGCTCAAACCTCGGGCGTGTACACTTACGCCTCCGAGGTGATCCAGACCACCTATCCTGCGCCCACACTCTCCAACGTGGGCCAGGTCGCACGCGAAGATCGCCTGTATCTGGAAGGCCAGACCAATTTGCCTGACAACGAACTGCTCTTTACAATGTGGCGGGACGGCGGCAACGTCGTGACGGGGCGGCAGGGCGTGGAGGTGCGCGTCGTCGGCGATCAAGCCTACGGGCGTGTGTCCGGCCAGGACTGGCAGCCCATCAACGATTTCTCTGGCACGTTTGCGCCGGGACAGGATGTGCTGGCGTACCTGGCGGGCGCGCGCAATGTGCGAAAGATTGATGACAAGAGGATCTCCGACCAAAAGATCATCTTGTCCCACGGGGATGCTACGCGATCATTCCCTCAGCCTGTCGTCTTGTCGAAATACCAATTCGACCTCGACGGTTCCGCCGTCGGGCGCTACGTGCGCGATCAGTTGGAGCGCTATTTGCTGGAGCGCGGCCAACTGCCAGGCGGCCTGTCGTTGAGCGTGCCCGATGCCTATCGCACCATGTCCGGCACAGGCGAGGTGTCGCTCAGCAATGACGAATTGCCCGCACGTCTCACCCTCACCGCCGAGTTTCCGCAGCAGCTCAGCGGCGAGCGCGTGAAGGTGACGATTCAGACCGACTTTTCCGACTTCGCGCCGTTGAAGCAAGCGGGCCTATCGTGGCCGAAAATTACCGCAGCATTAGGGCTATCCACCGCGCGCGATTGGCAGCGCCTGGGCTTTGGCTTTAGCGCGCTCACCCTCATGTCGGGCTTTGTCGCCTTGTTCATCGTTTCGCGCCGTTCAAAAGTGCTGTATCGCACGCTCGCCATCGCCATGATCCTCTCGATGGTGATCGGCCCCACGCTGCAAAGCCAGCAAGTCTACGCCTTCGTCCTGCAACAAACCGATCGGCAAGCTCAGGCCGATCGGGACCGCGAGGAATCTCAGGCCGTGCGTGAAGCGATCACGGCGTTGACGACCTCGAATTGGGATCCGCATACAGTCGTTAGTGGTCAGTCGTCAGTGGTCAGTAATCAGCAATCGCCCTTGGCCGGAGCGTCTAACACTTCTATTGATAATGGCGTGGACACCGATCACGATGGGCTAACCGATTGGCAAGAGACCAACAGCCTGAATCCAACCAAGCCCAACAACCCCGATAGTGATGGCGATGGCCTGCTGGATGGCGAAGAGGTCAAGTACCTGGGCACCGATCCGAACAAGGCTGACACCGACGGCGACCTGATCACGGACAACGCCGAAGTGGCAGGCTTTAGCTATCGCGGACAAATGTGGTACACCAACCCCCGATCGCTTGACACCAACCTCGACGGCTTGACCGACGGGGTGGAATGTCCGCAGCAGACGCGCCCCAGCCTCGATAAACTTTCGGCGGCGGGCGCGGTGTGCCAGGATTTGGACGGCGATGGCACGCCCGATGTGTTTGATGCCGACAACGACGGCGACGGCGTGAGCGATCGCACCGATACTTCGTCGGACACGAAATTGACCGGCTTCACCGGCGACAATCCGTTCAAGCTGGTGGTGCAGTCATTGGCGCCGGGGCAGGATGTCTTTGTCGATGTGCAAATTCGCCCCGTCACGGCCACGCATTTGACCTACGCCATGAATGTGCTCGATTGGCCGACCGGCGATGCCGAAGGCCAGGTGACGCGCCTCAAAGACACCATGTGGGCTGATCTGCTCACGCCTGCGCAAGCCAACGCCGATCCCAAAACGAAGAACGGCGATATGCGTTTGACGCCGATGTTGGAAGTGACCCTGCGCGGCGATCTGCTGCCGCTGCCACGCACCACCCCGCGCCTGACGCTGCAAACGACCACGGCGGCCACCGGCTGGATCAGCGCCACGGCAAAGTTGGGACAGGTAGGCGCGAACACGATTCTGACGTTGACGCACACGGCGACGGAAGCCGTCACCGTGACGGTGAACGCGGGCCGTTGTCTCAGCGCTACGGCGCTGGCCTTGGGCGCAGCGCCCGTCATCACGCTGACCTCGGTCGCGTCTGATGTGCCGCAAACGATCACGAATCGAAAACTACTGTCGCTCGCCGACGGCGCGCACGCGCTCTCGCTTGAGCAGGGCAGTCGCCTGGCCTGCCTCAACTTGATTGATCTGCCCAACGGCGCGAACCTCGATCAGATGATTGATAGTGATCGTCTCGGCAATTACGGCCTCGTGGCGCGTGATGCCAACGCCAGCGGCGCAGTCGTCGTGTATGCGCCGCTGAATATCGTCAACGACACGCTGACCGATCAGCGGCAGGCCTTTACGGCGCGGTTGCTCTATCGGGTGGGGGCCGATGGCGCGTGGGGGCAGGCGCAGGATATGCGGTTGGTGTGGTTGGTCCAGTTGCTGAACGATGATCTGCAAACCCAGACGATTCACGTGTATCCAGACAGCTTCAATGTGACCGGCCTGGCCGTGCGCGAAGATCGCGGCCTCACGGTCTCGGTCGCGCTCGAAGATCCGAGCGTAGACAAAGACACCACAAGCGATGATGGTTTGTGGAAACTCGCGGCCGGTTTGCACAACGATTTCACCAGCGGACGCAAAGCGGTTGATGCGCAGGGCCGCGCGCTGAACGAGCGTGATTTGACGTTGAACGAACTGTGGTCGCGCTTCGCCGTCACCAGCACGTCCACCATCACCGATCGGTGGGACATTGCCCTCAACGCCGTGAAAGTGATCAACTACACGTTCGGCAATCAAGACGGGCTGGCGCAATTTCCGGCCGGCAAGAACAAGGAAATTTTGGATACGTATTTCACCAACGGCGGCGTGCCCCGCGCCGATGCGCCCACGCTGCTCTTTGCGCGCGAGGAGCGTTATCGCAGCCTGAATTTGCAGGGGGCGGACAACGCCACCGTGAACGGCAACTTGCTCACGTTGACGCTGAACCCCGATCGGGTGGCGGTCGAAACGCTGGCCGCCTTCAACTGGTCGCCCTTCCGCTACGTCAACGGCAGTTGGCAGCCGTATCCGCTGCGCGAATACTGGGACTTGGCCACGGCGCGCTATCGGCAGATCATCAACGCCAACCCGCCAGACTATCTCAACCCGAGCGATCCCGATTACGCCCGACAAGTTGATATGTTGGTCATGGCCGCGCGCGCCAACTATGTCACCTTCATGCAGGGTGAAGTCGGCGTGGTGCAGGTCGGGTCGGATGTGTTCCAGTTGAAGGAGCCGGAAGAAGACGAGCTGGGCGGCAAGATTTTCAATGACACCATCGGCGGCACGCTGCAAACGCTGGCCGGGACGGTGATCAAAGACTGGGTGATCAAAGGCCGCTGGGCCAAGAATTCGCTCGCCACCGCTCTGATCGCCAGTGACAAGTCAGTTCAACTCAGCATGGATCAAGCCCTGAGCATGGTGGGCGACCAGGTGGAGAAGTTTGAGAACGGCAGCGGCGCGGGCAAATTTGTCAACAGCGATGGCTGGGGGTATGCGGGTTGGGCCGTGGCGGGGGTGGCGTTGGCCGCATCGATCTTTGCGGCCTGGAATGGCAGTTACGCCGCCGAGGTTGTGGCCGCTTCGTGCAATGTGGCAGCAGCCCTGTTCGGCGCGGCAGAAGCGGCGCTGCAATTGGTCAACATTGCCAAACAGGCGGGCGGCCTGTTCAATGCCGCCGCCAAAAACATCGCCAACACGCTCAATAAAGCCGCCGATAAAGCCGGCATCGTGGGCCTGGTGATTTCGGGCGCGGTCGCGTTGGGCCTGTTCATCTATCAATGGGCCGCCGAAGGACTGCCCATCGGCGGGCTGGCCTTTAACGCCGCGCTCGCCGCGATGGCCGCCACCATCATCGCCGCCGTCGTCATGCTGGCGATCGCCATGATTCCCGTCGTCGGCCAGATCATCGCCGCCGTCATCGCGCTGATCGATTCGATCATCGCGCTGGTCTGCAAAGTCGCCGGCCTGGACGATCCGGAGAAGAAGGGCACGTGGTGGGCCGACGTGGGCTGCAAGGGCCTCAGCGGCGCGGTGACGTGGCTGGTCGAGTCGTACATCTACAGCAGCACCTCGCTGGTGGGCAACCTCACCGACGCCACTCGGCTGGACATGCTGGATTTCAAACCTACTTTGCTGGATGTAAACGAAGGCTACGCGGTGGGCAGCCGCATGCAGTACAACCTCACCGTGCGCAACAAAATCACCCTGACCGATCCGCTGTCCCCGGCCGAACGGCGCATGCCCGATTGGAAATCACTGCTGTACTTTCTCCAATTCAACAGCGACAATTTGCGCCGCGCGGCCTTTGCCTACAGCCTGAGCGATTCCGACAAAGCCGAACTGGACGTGACCTACAACTCGATGGCGGCTGAATGGCAAAAGTCGGCGGCCAATGGCGCCTGGTACATGCCCGACCAACCGCTGACCGCGACGGTGGCGCTGGGCGAGGCGGGGATCAATCAACCGGTGGATTTGTATCTGAACGAAGCGCAGACCACCCCCACGCAGGAATGTTACCTCACGCCGTTCGGCCCGCTGTGCCTGGTGCGCGAAGACAATCAGGGCGGCGAGAATACCAAGCACTACAACGTGGGCGCGTCGCTGAAATGGGATGTGTTCCCCGCCACGCTCGATGAGTTTTACGCGCCCGCCGAAGTGACCGCGGGCGGCGGCTACGCGCTGGCCTGGGGACAACAAGCCGCCATCACGGTGACCGGCTCGGCTCGCCCGCTGCTCTTCCCGCGCCTCAAAGACTTGGACGGCGATGGCCTACTTAATAAACTCGACGGCGGGCTTGATCCCGACGACAGCACGTGGGACACCGACCACGACGGCTTGAGCGATCCGTATGAACTCGCCCACGGCAGCAATCCGCAGTTGGCCGACACCGACAGCGACGGCCTGAACGACTATACCGAAGTGCTGCTGGGCACCGATCCAACACGCGCCGACAGCGACGGCGACGGCCTGACGGACGCGCAAGAGGTCACCGGCTGGGAGTTGGTCTACGGCTACAGCGCCACGGGCACAGCGCGCAAGACCTGGGTCAAGTCTGATCCGTTGAAGGCTGATGCCGACGGCGACGGTCTGAACGATGCGCAGGAAAAAGCCTTTGGCACGAATCCCAATGTTTCCAACAGCGCCATCGCGTTGACGTATCAATCGCAGTTGAGCGAAGCGACCGCCGCGCAATTGCTGTTGCGCTTTGGCGAAACAGCCGACGCCCACGCCTTTGCCGATGCATCGGGCTACGGGCGCGCGGCGACGTGCGCGGGCGCGGCGTGTCCGACTTCTGGTGTGAGCGGCAAGTATGGCAATGCGCTGGACTTTGATGGCGGCGATGTGATCTCCACGACCAACGCCATCCGATTGGATAACGCGGCCTTCACGATCGCCTTCTGGGCCAAGCGAGCGGCGACGAGTCAAGATCAGTGGATCGTGCGACAGTCCACGCTCAACCTTGGTTTCCGCAGCGACAACACGTTTACGTGCAGTTTTGGCAGCGATGCGCTCAACACCGCGGCCTACTCGGATACCGATTGGCATCACTGGGCCTGCACGTTCGACGTAAGCAATCGGGCGCGGAAGATTTATCGGGATGGCGTGCAAGTCGCCGGCGGCGACGCTTCGGCCAATTACACCGGCACAGGCGAGATCGTCATCGGCACAAGTTTCACCGGTCGCGTGGACGAAGTCTTTATCGCGCGCTCGGCGCTGTCGGCGGCGCAAGTGCAGAATGTGATGAACGCGCGTTACTCGTATGAAGACCTCATCGTGCAGCGCGGCGATGTCTTGCAGTATGTGGCTAAAGTGGCGAATCAACTGCTCAACCGCACGGCGCAGGGCTTGCTCAGCACGCTCGCGCCCCCTTCGGTGATCAACGCCGTGCCGCCCACCACGTTTGTGCTGCCGCCCACCGCGCGGCTGAACGTGACCGGCACACTGACCGTACAGGGCAGCGCGCCCACCGGATCAATCAGCGTGACGCAGATCGCGGGCGGGCAGATCATTGACTGGCGGCAGGCATCGGACTATGCCGATCTGTGGCTAAAGTTGGATGATGCCACGAATTCAACGACGTTCCTCGATAGTTCCGGCGTGCAGCCCGCGCGGCATGCCACCTGCACGGGCAATGCCTGTCCTGTGGCAAATCAAGCCGGCATGCGCGGCAAAGCGGCCGCATTTGACGGCGTGAATGATGTGCTGTTCGTGGCCGATGGCGTCAACTGGAATCCGACGTACCTGACCGTTGCGGCCTGGGTGAAGGCCGATAACTTTGCGGAAGCCGGCGCGCCCGTGATCGCCAAAGGCAATGGCGGCGGCGGTGAAGTGTGGAATCTGGACTTTGCGAGCGGTCGCCCGCGCTTGTATTTCTACAAGAGCGGCGTGCTGAACATGTGTTACGCCGATGCGGCTAGCGCGCTGACTACCGGCACATGGACACACCTCGCGGGTACGTATGACGGCGCGAATGTGATCCTGTACGTCAACGGCTCGGCGGTAAAGACCTGCGCTGTCGCGGTTGGGCCATTGGCCGCCAACACGCACGCCGTCTCGATCGGGTCGCGTCAGTCCGGCAGCGGCGCGTACGATTACAACTTTGCGGGTACGCTGGACGATGTGCGCGTGTATCCGCGCGCCCTGACGGTCAGCGACATCAATGCGCTGTATGGCGGGCCGGTCTTGCAGTTGAACTTTGAAGGCATCAGCAGCAGCGGCGCGCCGGGACTGAGTGACTCATCGGGCAGCGGCAATCACGCCACCTGCGCGGGCGCAGCGTGTCCGACTCAGGTCACGGGCCTGTCGGGCGGCGGCCTGAATTTATCGGGCAGCCAGTACGCGCAGATCAGCAGCGGCAATGGCACGCTGAATCTGAACAGCGGACGCTTTACGCAAATGGCGTGGGTGTATCCTGCAGCGCCGATCGAGATCATCCCGGTCAGCGGCTGCAACGCCAACGCGCCCCTGCGCGCCGAATACTTTAACAACCGCGACCTGACGAATCCACCGGCGCTGTCGCGCTGTGAGACACTGCCGCAGCAGGGCCTTAACTTCAATTGGGGCGGCGGCAGTCCCGATCCGTCGATCAACGCCGACAACTTTTCCATCCGCTGGACGGGCAGTTTCCGCGTCAACACGGCAGGCGACTATAACTTCACCGAGAACAGCACAAGACCCGTCAGGATGAGGACGGCCGGCCCCATCACGCTGAATATCCACCCACCGGACAACGTGATAGCCGTCATCCCAACCAATCCGATCCCGGCCAAGGCGCACAGCGCGGCTCCCACCAAAAAGAGCGGCGCGATTCGCTTCCCCAGGCCGACGATGAGGAGCGATAGCCCCACCGCCAGCGGCTCGATGGTCCACAGCACCGACCACAAGTGCCACAAGCCGGTGACGGCGCAGAATTGCAGCACCAGCCCATTCAGTCCGATGATGATGGCGGGGATGAGGAGCCAGATCGTCCGCATATACATCGCGGCGAACAAAAAGCCGGCCGCCACTCCCAGCACTTCCAGCGGCCACAGCCACGACCAGATGTGCCAATAGTTCGAGATGCTCGCCAAGAGCAGAATCCCGCCGGTGGTCAAAATGGGCATGCCGGGGATAAAGAGACCGCCCAGGCCGCGATGTCCGCGCGAGAGCAGGGGCGCGAGCATGAACAGCAGCCCCAAGCTCACGACGACCAGCGGCCAGAGCCGCCACGGGCCAAAGAACCAGTCACCCCATCCCAGCATGGGCATTCCCAGGGTGAACATCAACGCCAGGCCGCCCGTCAAGACCAGCAGCGTTCCCACAAGAATCGAAAATGACTTGTTCATTTCTCACTCCTTCTGATGTGATCCGCGAATTTCATTTTTCATTTGTGTTCACTCGCGGTGAAAACTTACGCTATCATAGCGATCAGGCTGACCGAGATGCCCAGCGCAAGGGCCGCCAACCCCAATCCCAAGCCCAGCCAGCGAGCCACTCCGCGAGCACGGTTGCCCAACCCCGCCAGCCAGAAGGTCACGATAAACGTGCCGATGATGAGCAATGGCTCCAGGGGCCACAGAAAAGCCCAGTGACGCCAGAACCCGGTGAGCGCGTAATACGAAAGAATGGCTCCGTTTCCCAGCACGAGGCCGACTGGGATCAGAAGCCAGATCGAGTCTGTAAAGGCCATGATAGTACACAACACCAGGCCGGCCAGCAGCACTTCCACAGGCCAGCCATGTCGAAAAAAGTCCCGCCCCAGCAAGCCGGATACCATGATGGCCATCGAATTGCAGCCAACCAGCAATGCCAGCGCGCCCAGAAGAACGAGCCAACGCGGACGAGGAATCAGGCGAGATGCTGTCGCCGGTTCGGCGGCGGGTTGAGGTTGCGCCGTGGCATGAGCCGCGCGTTCCGCCGCCAACTGTTTGCCTAACGTCCCGTTAGTGTCATCCTTGGCAAACTGTGCGTCCGTGATCTTTTCTTTGGCTGTGCCGGAAAGGACCACTACCGATTCCGAAGGCGCGGCGGGCGTCGTGAATGAAAGCGGCAGCGAGACACGCTCTGGCAATTCGATGGCGGCTTCTTCTGCGGCCCGACGCAATGCCTGGGCCATCTCTTGCGCGCTCTGGTAACGCTCTTCCGGGCGCTTGGATAGCGCCTTGAGCACGATCCGCTCGAACGGTTCGGGAATGGTCGCGTCAAACTTGCGCGGCAGCGGCAGCGGATCGTTGAGATGTTTCATCAAGACGGCCATGGGAGTGTCGGCGTCGAAGGGCGTGTGTTGGGTCAGCATTTCATAGAGCACAATGCCCAGCGAGTAAACGTCGCTGCGAGCGTCGCTGTGTCCCTCCAGCCCCTGCTCCGGCGCCATATAGTTCAAGGTGCCCATCAACGCGCCGGAAACGGTGTGGCGTGTGGCGCCGACGATTTGCGCGATGCCGAAATCGCCAATGACGGCTTGCCCGCGCTTGGTCAACAAGATGTTGGCGGGCTTGATGTCGCGGTGAATCATTCCCTCGCCGTGCGCGTACGCCAGTCCGTCGAGCACGTCGAGCAAGACGCGCACGATTTCGCCCCGTGGCATCTGCTCGCCGCGCAGGCGATAGTCGTTCAGCCGCGCCTTGAGCGTGTCGCCTTCCAGCAGTTCCATCACCATGAAATAGATGTCGCCCTGCACGTCAAAGTCAAACACCTGGACGATGTTGGGGTGGCGCAGTCCCGCCACCGCCTGCGCCTCGCGCCGGAAGCGAACCAGAAATTCCTCTTCTTCTACCAAGTCAGATCGCAGCACCTTGAGCGCCACGTAGCGGTCGAGCTGCGGGTGGTAGGCTCGATAGACCTGGGCCATGCCGCCGCGACCCAACGGATCCAACACGCGATATTTGCCGAGGGTTTGTCCTTCTAACGATACAGGCGCCATTCGATGTCCTTTCAACACAATGCGTCAGTGGGAGCCATTTCCCCGCTGATTGCCGCGTGGGCTAGATTCCCAGCATCTTGTCAACAGAAATGAACAGAGTAATTGGTACAGCAAAATTCAACAGCCCGACTAGAATTGCCTGTGTCATCACTCCTGCCGAAAGTTTGCCAATTTCATGGACCTTTCTTAGAGCAAAGAGGCCAATGAGTGAAAAGAGCAGCCCAGTTAAAAGGCCCGGCGAATATTCCAAAAAGGCAATGCTAAAGACTAGATGGTCGAGGGTATTTACCAGCCCCCATATAATGATGCCGAGTCCCACAGCCAAAAACCTGTCCGGGTTGCTCCTGTAAATCAAATAGCTGACTCCGAGGCTCAGGAGAAAATAAGGCTGGTGCAGCAACCACTTGAGCGCGGTAAAGTTCGGAATGCCCCATCGCCTTTCAGCCCAAACCGGAAAACCGCCTACTGCTTCTTCTAACAAGTGGAGAGTGATGTAGACTAATATGACGCCAACTACAAGGTGTTCAAACTTGATGTCTTTGCTTTTCATTGCAAGATTCTCCATCGGAGGAAAGCCAGGCTTGCTGTATCCGCCACTCGGCGCGGCGGACCGCAAGGCGCAAGTGTGGCTGGCCTATCGGGTTCGTTCAGCCGCCGCTGGACTGGACGTGGCCCGAGCCGGTCACGGTCATGCTCACTGTTGGGCTGCCTGCGTAGCGCACCGACCCGCTGCCGCTGATGTGAGCTGACAGGCGGTCGCGCACCCGGATGGTCATCGAGCCGCTGCCGGTGATGCGCGCCTCGGTCGTGGCGCTCTCCACGTCTTTTGCGCGATAGTCGCCGGAGCCGTTCAGCGTGACGCGCTGCTCTTTGATCGCGCCGCTGGAAGCGCCCAATCCGCCCGAGCCAGTGATGTGCACCTCGACCGTGTCGGCGTTCCAGTTGCCCAACGTTACATCGCCGGAACCGTTCAGCGTGATGTGTTGATCTTGCGCCGTGGCCCCTGCCACACGCAGGTCTCCTGAACCCGTCAACCGCATCTCGATATCCGTCGCGTACAGGCTCCCGAGCTGCATATCGCCCGATCCGCTGAGGCGCACGCGGAATTGATCCGCCTTCAAATCCGGCGCGACGATGTTGCCGCTGCCGGTGAGCGCGATGCTGTCCAACGACTTGACCGTCAAATAAAAGTTGACCGGGCGCGTGGGGCGCAACTGGATGCCGTCCCGGCTGCCGATTTCCAACTGGCCGTTGAACACGACGGTCTCCAAATAGGGCATCAGGTTGTCTTCCGCCTCGACGCGCAATCCTTCTCGGTCGCCCAACTGGATTTGCAGGTTGCCCAACGTCGCCAGGTTGACGCCGGTGAATCCGCTGACCGCGCGGTTTTCTTGGACTACACGCCCCGATCCGCGAACCGTTGTGAACCCGCTGAACGAACAGGCCAGGCTGCTGAGAGCCAGGGCCAACACCACCAGAACGATCAATCCTCGCTGTTTCATCTTCGGCCTCCCATTTTCAAGCTGGGGATACGATACCATATTCCCGGGGGCCTTGCCTATCCGTTGGCTAACAACCGGCTATCTGGTTCTCATCAAATTGGGAAAGTCCACTAGAGGGATAGCGGCCTGGAACGGATTCTTTCCAGAATTCACTCGCGGGTGACGAGCTTGTAGCCCAGGCCACGCAGGGTGAGCAGCAATTGCGGGTTGGCTGGGTCAGGCTCCAACTTGGAGCGCAGCCGGCGCATCAGGTTCTCGATCTGGTAGTCATAGACGCCCTGCTGGTACTCGCTCCAGACGGCGCTGCCGATGTCGTCCTTAGAGCAGACCTGGCCGCGATGGTTGTAGAGGTAGGTGAGCAATTCAAACTCTTTGGGGGACAGCGCAACCGAGCGCCGGTTCACCCGCACGACGCCCGCCGCGGCGTCCACTTCCAACTCGGGGAAAAGCGTGTCGGCGTAGGTCACGTCGGGGTCGTGAAAGACGAACGTCACATCGCCGACGGCGATGCAGTCCTCGTCGTGCAGCGGCGTGGGGGCCAGTATGCGCTCGTCGTTGAGAAAGGTGCCATTCGTGCTGCCCAGGTCTTGCAACATCACCTCGCCGCCTTCGCGCCGCACGCGGGCGTGTTTGCGCGACACGCGCTTGCTGGTGATGACAATGTCGTTCTCTACCGCGCGGCCAATCGTGATGGTCTCGCCGGTGAGAAGATGCTCCCGACCGGTCGGATCGGTGATGAATGGGACGGGTTGAGCTGTGGGCATGGATCACTTCCGCATTCGACTATACCACAGAGGCGCAGAGTCTGGGTTAGTGTAGATCATTTGCGCTCATGCTGTCTCCCCACGTCTCATCCTTGCGAAGGTCATTCCTTTGCTGGGATGAGCAACTGCCTCATCCGCCGGCAAAGCCTTCCCGCTTTCTCAACGTGGCCGCAAGGTCGCGCAGCAGACCCAACACGCGCTCTGCCAGCGGGGGAGTGAGCACGCCGCCCGCGCCGCAACTGGGCGTGATGAGCGCGCGGCGCAGGAGCAACTTGCGCTCGAACCCGCGCGCCGCCAGGCGCGCCACGCCCGCGTCGAACCGCGCCAAGAGCGATTCCAGCGTCTCGGTCGCGGCGGCCTGCGGGTTGAGCGTGGGGACGATGCCCCAGCCCAGGCTGCCGCCTCGATCAAAAAACGCGCGCAGCTCGTCGGGGTAGAGCGTGATGGCCTCGAGGTGATCGTAAGCGTCAAAGTCGAGGATGTCGAGGTCGGCTTCCATCAGCAGCGACCAATCGGTGTTGGCCTCGCAGTGGATGCCCGTCAGCGCACCCGCGTTGTGAATCGCGCCGGCGACTTCGTTGAGGTCGCGCAGCACGTCTTCGCGGCTGATGCCGATAAAGGTAGACGAGCCAAAGCCCAACAGCGATGGTTCATCCATCCAGATCGTGACGGGCGCGCCGAACCTGCCGAGGTGTTTGATCTGCCACAGCGCCTTGAGCACGACGCCCTTGACGATAACGTCGTGCAACTGCTCGTCATAGTACGCGCAACGGCGATTCTGGTCGGTGAGGTTGGTGCCCCAGGTGAACGGGCCGGTGACCTGGCCTTTCACCACCACGGGGGGATGGAAACGCTTGGGCAGCGCCGTCAATAATGCGGGCCAGCCTCGACTGCGCTCCGGCGTGATGGCGAACGTCTCTAGCGCCGCGTCGTCGCCCGATTCGACGGCCAGGTAGCGCGCGAAAAAGTCCGTCAGCGCGTCGTCATAGCCGGGACGTGACGTGTCGAAATACGCGCGCTCGTTTTCTTCCACGATGCCGGGCAAGCCTTCCAGGTATTGCACCATCATGTTTTCGTGCCAGGTGCGCTTGGGCAGTTGCACCCAGGCGGGGATTTCGGGCGTGTAGGCGAGCAACAGCGCCGTGGCCTGCGCCGCGTCGGTGTGCGGCAAACTGCCGATCGTGGTCGGCAGGCAGCGCGGCTCGAAAGGAAATGGCAATGGCATGGGACACTCCTAAGGTTGAGTATTGCGGTTTGGCTTGGGGAGTATTATACTACATTGTGAGGTCAAACGATGACAACGAACGATGTGGACTGGACTCCAGAAATTGAAAACTATGTTCGGGGTGCGCGACGGGCGCTCAGTTCAGCTCGACCTGGAAGATGGGGACTATACTGGCTCGATCAACCGCTCGTACTATGCCGCGTTCTATGCTGTCCCCGTCCGACTTATTTGACAGTGATCAAGCCAGTTTAGGCTGAATAGATTAGTGGTACTCTCCGCCGTCATTCATCAGGCCATCCATTCGGGATGGCCTTTTCGTTTGCTCTGGAAGCGTGTATGCCCTGCTCCTCATCCTGGAGAAAGGAACAGCCCGGCTCGAAGGGGTTAGCTTGACGGCATCCTTCGAGTCGGGCCGCAACGCATGGTCATTGTAACCGAATTTGGATGCCTTGTCCACAAGTACGTGGAGTGTTTTGGTCAACTGGTGTTTCCTCGTCCGGATCGGTGTCCCCACTGTCAGATGCACGATGTCATGATCGGGCACGGGTTTTACCCGCGCAAGGCCTTGGGGCCAGTGAAGGTACACGTGCTGCGCATCAAGCGTTGGCACTGCAAGGCGTGTCACCGGACCGTCTCGCTGCTGCCCAGCTTCTTGCTGCGATTTCGCCACTACCTTCTCGTTGTGATCCAGTCGGTCGTCGTCACGCGGTTTGAAGACGAAGCTTCCTGGGCACAGGTCTCTCGGCGCTGTGCGGTGGAAGGCGCTCCCTCGCCACGAACGATTCGCCGCTGGTGTGACTTGTTGGCCGAACACGCCTCGGCCTGGTGGGCCGCTGTGCAACAGACGCTGGCCGAGCACAATGCCACCTCACCGCTGCTTGACCCGTTGGGCGAAACGGCGGGGCCGCGCAATGCGCCGCGCGCCTTGCTTCAGGCGGCGTTTCTGTGGCGCGAGAAACGGAAAGTGCGTAAAGACGCGACGCTCTCCCTGCAAGGCAATCGCTATCAAGTCGAGCCGCAGTGGGCGGGACGCACGCTCGAACTCCGCTTCGATCCCTTTGACCTGTCGCAGGTCGAGCTCTATCTGGACGGCACCGGCTTGGGCTTGGCCACGGTCATCGTGCAGCAAGATGGCCAGGCGACCGTCACCGTGCTGGGCAAGATCGTCACCCTGCCGTGCAGTCCGGAGATGCGGGTCGGCGACGCGGCCTATGCCGTCATCCGCCCGGAGGCCGTCCAACTGACCGCTGACCCGACCGGCGACTCCGGCCACCACGTGAGCTCGTCCGTCTATCTCGGCTCGTCGGTCGAGTACGAGGTGGAGACTGGCGATCACGTGTTGACCGTCGTAGACTACGTGCCGAGACTGGACCGCCTCTTTTGTGAAGGCTGCCCGGTGAGCGAGTCGTTTGATACTTTGCGCAGTTGCGTGCTGCCACGCGAAATCGCCGACCACTGATTTTCCCCGCTCCTTTGAACTGTGCTATACTTGGCGCAGTTCGGCGCACGAGTGCCGGACTGTTTTTTCTAAAGACGGAGTGTCTATTCGTGCCGGATCTCCCCTTTCTCACCTTACTGCTCATCGGGCTGGCGTTGGTCTTTGACTTTCTCAACGGCTTTCACGACAGCGCCAACATCGTGGCGACCATGATCGCCTCGCGCGCTCTTTCGGGCCGCCAGGCGCTCGCGATCACGGCGCTGGCCGAGTTTGCCGGGCCGTTCCTGTTCGGCGTGGCCGTAGCCACGACACTGGGCAACGAAGTGCTGACCGTCAGTGTGATCAAGCTGCCCGTTATCCTGGCTGCGCTCATGGCCTCCATCGTGTGGAACATTATCACGTGGTGGCTGGGCATCCCGTCCAGTTCGTCACATGCGCTGGTGGGAGGACTCGTCGGCGCGGCGGTAGTGGAAAACGGTTGGGGCGTGGTCAAGCTGGCCGGGCTGGGCAAGGTGGCGCTGGCGCTGGCGATCTCGCCGCTCGCGGGCCTGGTAGCCGGTTACCTGACGATGAAGCTGGTGTTGTTCCTGGCGCGCGGAGCCAGCCCCAAGATCAATGGATTCTTTAAGCGGGGCCAAATCATCACGGCGCTGGCGCTGGCGCTTTCGCACGGCACGAATGACGCGCAAAAGACGATGGGCATCATCACGCTGGGCTTGGTGAGCACCGGACTGTTGCAAGAGTTCAAGGTGCCGCTGTGGGTCGTCGCCGCAAGCGCCGGAGCCATCGCATTGGGCACGGCCACGGGCGGGTGGCGGCTCATCCGGACGCTCGGCGGCAAGTTTTACAAAGTTCGCCCCGTGCATGGCTTTACCACGCAAATCGCCTCGGCCGGCGTGATTCTGGGCGCGGCGATATTGGGCGGGCCGGTGAGCACCACGCAGGTCGTCAGCTCGGCCATCTTGGGCGTGGGGTCGGCTGAGCGCGTGTCGCAAGTCCGTTGGGGTGTGGCCGGCCAGATCGTAGCGGCCTGGTTGACGACGATTCCGTTCGCGGCGCTGCTGGCAGCCGGCCTGGCTGTCATTTTGAGGAGATGGTTATGAGTTGGCTCGGCAAGTTCTTCAAGCCACGTCAGGACAACTTTGTGCGACTGCTCATCGAACAGTCCGAGTGGACCGTCCAGGGATTAGAGGCGCTGCTGGCGTACATGCGCAACGCCGACGAGGCTTCGGCGAACACGGTGCGCAAGTGTGAAAAAGAGGCCGACGAGGTGCGCCGCATCCTGGTGGACGAACTCATAAAGCGTGCCATGTTTCCCCTTCAAGGATGAAGGATGAGGGATGAAGGATGAAAAGTGCATCCAAATTCATCTTTCATCCTTCATCCTTTAGCCTTCTGCCTTTACCGAGAGACTCGTCCCGAAGCATCGCCCGCCATGAGTTGCTCGACTTCGGCCACGGTCACGGCGTTGAAATCGCCGGGGATGCTGTGCTTGAGGCACGACGCCGCCACGGCAAAGCGCAGCGCTTTATCAGGGTCACGTGTGTACTTGCGCAAACCGTAAATCAGTCCGCCCATGAAGGCATCGCCGCCGCCCACGCGATCCACGATGGGGATGATGTCATACGTCGGCGCGGCGTGATACTCGCCGTTGTGCAGTAGCATGCCCGACCATGTGTTGTGGCTGGCCGACACCGAGCCGCGCAGTGTAATGGCGACTGTCTTTAGACTGGGGAAGCGCTTGACGAGTTCTTTGCACACGTAGTGGTATTTGTCAGCCTCCACCTTGCCCGCGGTCACGTCGGCTTCCGGCGCTGTGATGCCGAACACTTTATCGGCATCCTCTTCGTTGCCGAGGGCGACATCGCACAGGCCGATGAGGTCGGCCATCACCTCGCCGGCTGACTTGCCCCACTTCCACAGCTTGGCGCGATAGTTCAGGTCGCAAGAGACGGTCAGTCCCATTTGCCTGGCAACCTGAATGCCTTCGCGGCAAGCTTCCGCCGCGCCTTGCGAGACCGCCGGCGTGATGCCTGTCCAGTGGAACCAATCCGCGCCATCGAACGCGGCTTTCCAGTCCACCATACCGGGCTGAATCGTCGCCAGGCTCGAACCGGCCCGGTCGTACACGACTTTGCTCGCGCGTTGAGTTGCGCCGGTTTCGAGAAAGTAGATGCCCAGCCGGTCGCCGCCGCGCACGATGTGGTCGGTGCGGATGCCATACGAGTGGAGGAACGCGATGCACGCATCGCCCAGGTCGTTCTTGGGCAAGCGCGTGACGAACTCGGCAGTCTCGCCATAGTTTGCCAGTGACGCGGCGACGTTCGCTTCGCCGCCGCCGTACATGACTTCAAAGGTTCGCGCTTGCGCGAACCTTTGAAAGCCTGGCGGCGCAAGCCGCAGCATAATCTCACCAAACGTCACGACTTTCATGCATGCCTCCAGATCCATTAATCCATTTGGCCGACTATTGCATCAGTGGGGACATCCTCTGCAGCATAGAGTGGCTGCTTGGCTCGCGCCAGATAATTGCCATCGAGAACGATCTCCCTGGTATTTTCGCCTTCTACGTGCAAGAACACTCCGGTTCCTGCGCTTGCCTTGCAGCTATGTATGAACGCGCCATCTACATTGCTCAGGCGAATGACGGGCGCATCAGCATAGGGCGTGCGCGTCGTGCTGGCGCTGATGTCCACGTCGGACGAGTCATTCAGCATCAACGCGGGCCCGAGCTGGCCTGTGACCTCGACGTTGTGCAGTTTCAGCCCGCGCGCGTTGCGGATAAAGAGACCGGCGCGCTGCATCAGTTCCATGTCGTCGGCCATTTCGGGATAGCCCGCTTCGGCGTCCGGCGACATGGCAATCGAAACGTCGCTCAAGGAAACATCTTGTAGCGGCATCTCGGCCAATCCAAACAAAAAGCCCGCCGCGTATTTGACCTCGCGCGCTGTGATGTTGCTCAGGTGGATGCGGCGAAAGCGCGGCGTGCCATCCGTCACCGGACGAGATTGCTTGTCCGCAACCGTCTGGTCACCCCATGCGCCGCAGGCGTAATAGAGATTCATCGTCAACGGGCACAGGACATTTTCCATGACGATATTGGTCACGCGGATATCTTGTACCACGCCACCGCGCTCGCGTCGGGATTTGATTCGAATGCCTCGATCCGTTCCCGTAAAGACACAGTTCGAAATGACGACATTCTTGACGCCGCCGCTCATCTCGCTGCCGATCACCACACCGCCGTGACCGTATGCCATCGTACAGTTGGTGATCGTGATGTTTTCACAGGGCGAGAGGTTATCGCGGCCATTATCCTCCTTGCCCGACTTGATCGTGATGCAGTCGTCGCCAACACTCACGTAGCAATTGGAGATGCGCACGTAACGGCACGAGTCGGGATTGATGCCGTCCGTGTTGGGCGAATCGGCGGGATTGATGACCGTCACCTTGTCTACTGTTACGTTTTCGCAGTGAATCGGATTGATGGTCCAGGCAGGCGAGTTGGTCGCCGTGATGCTTTCGATGAGGACGTTGTTGCAGTTCGTGAACGAGATGAGGCGCGGTCGAGGATGGGCGAGCTTGTTCTCCTTGTATAGTTTCCACCACATGCTTCCGCGGCCATCAATCGTGCCACGCCCGACGATCGCAATGTTGTTGAGGCCGTTGCCTGCGATCAATGGCGCATAGGTTTTCTGATCGGTCCCTTCCCAGCGGCCATCCATCACGGGATAATCCGCCAGGTTCTCGCTGCCCAGCAGGGTCGCGCCCGCGTCAAGATGAAGCGTGACGTTGCTGCGCAGGAAAAGAGAGCCGGTGACATAGTGGCCCGCGGGAAAGTAGACCGTGCCGCCGCCTGCCTGGCAGCACGCTTCGATAGCCGCCTGAATGGTCTGTGTGTCGAGGGTTTGACCGTCTCCGGCCGCGCCGTAATCGAGCACATTGAAAAAGCAGGAATGATCTTGTGACCGATTCACGTTACTGCCCCGGGTGTTCCATTTCGATGCTAGCGAGGATGAACGGGCTGACGCCTTTGTAGTCGTTCGTCACGACTTGCTCTCCAACGTAATATTCGTATGAGCCATCTCGATACGGCGTCCCGCCCAGGCCCGCTCCGCCGCACGTCCTTTCAAGATTGACCAGGCCCTGCTCGTCCACTCGAATGAAGCGATCCAATATGCCTTGATAGCCTTCGCGCGCCACGTCCAGGTAGGTCTTGGCAAGATAGCTTTGCCGGACGGCTTTGGCAATCGAATACACGAACATGCACGAAGCGGACGCTTCGAGGTAATTGCCATCGCGGTTACCCTGATCGAGCACCTGATACCACACGCCGGTGGATTGATCCTGAACCTTGGCGAGCGCAACTGTCACGCGCTCGAAAATCGCCAGCATGTCGTTGCGGCTGGGATGGTTTTGCGGGAAATAGTCCAACACGTCCACAATCGCCATCGCGTACCAGCCCATCGCGCGCCCCCAGACGTGCGGCGAGCAGCCGGTTTCGGGATCAGCCCAGCGCTGCTGTTTGCTCTCGTCCCAGCCGTGATAGAGCAGTCCCGTTTTGGCGTCACGCGTGCGTCTTTCGATGAGGATGATTTGATGCGCTACATCGTCAAAGGCGGCTGGCTCGCCAAATATTCTGCCGAACTCGGCGTAGAAAGGCAAAGCCATGTAAATGCCATCCAACCACATCTGGCACGGGTAAATCTTTTTGTGCCAGAACCCACCGTCGTTTGTGCGAGGTTGTCCCCTCAGTTGCTCCCGCAAAAGATACGCGGCTTTTTTGTACTTTTCGTCGCCGGTCGCGCGATACAACGGGAAAAAGAGTCGGCCAGGATTGATCTGGTCGAGGTTGTACTCTTGAACCGAATACGTCTTGATGTCGCCTTCGGCGCTGACCAACTGGTCAATGTCGCGTTTGATAGTGTCATAGTATTTCGAGTCGCCGGTCTTGAGCCACACGTGCTCAACGGCTTTGTGCATCACACCATTCTCGTAATGCCAGCGGAAGGGCACGTCGCGACGCATGACGGAATCGGCCATGCAGACTGACCAGGGTTGCGCTGGAGCACCTGTTTGCGGTTGACAGCTTGCCAAAAGAATGCCTCCGGTTGCCAGGAACGCTTGCAAAAACCCGCGGCGGGCCGAGCCTTGCCTGGCTTTTCGATCAATCCATCTTCCAGCCCGGCAAAAACTCGCGGCTGGCTTGCAGCATCAGATTGAACATCTCCCACGCTGCGTCAAGGGGCAACGAGTTCGTCGGATCGTCGAACACGGCCTGAAAGGCCAAGTCTTTATCGCGCGTCAGCGCCGCTTCGACGATCATTTCCTGATTGCTCACATGGCGAGCGGTCAAGGATTGCAGCCCTGAAGGCAAAACGCCCGCAACGATGGGCCTGACCTCATCACGACCAAAGCAGGCGTTGGTTTCGACCACGGTGCGCAGCGGCAAGTTGGCGATTTGCCCCTGGTTCTCCACGTTGACGTTCGTGATCACGCCGCCCAGCCCGACTAGCGCCTTGATCTGCGCCACGCCTTCTTCGCCGGATGACCGGAGTGAGAACGGTTCGCGGCCTGATATGAGGTCACGGGTTTTTTGAGGCGCGTTCTGCCATCGCTCGATGCGCCAGGACACGGGAGTGCGGATGATACCCCAGCGGAACAGTTCTTCTGGCGAGCGGATGAACCTGGGCAGAAACTCGACCAAGTGGCGATCTCCCGCTGCTGCCAGCAGGCCGTAGCGTTGCAAGAGTTCGAACTTGACCTGCTCCGCGCTGCGGAACCAATCATTCCAGCTTTCCACTTCTTCGCGCGTATAGTGTTTGACCACGCCGGGGCGAGCGATGTGCTGCCGTGCCAGTTCCAGCAGGTCAATGCCTTTATAACAAGCCCGATCCATCCACGTAAAGTGGTTGATGCCTAATACATTGACTTGTATCTCGTCGCGCGGCGGTGGTGGAGAAACGTCGAGGTATTGGCTTGCCAGTGAGGCCAGCATACGTTGCGTGCCAAACACTTCGTGGCAGCAGCCGAACACCTTGAGCTTGGGCTCGACGCGCGTCAGCGTGCGCGTGCAAATCGTCATCGGGTTGGTATAGTTGATGACCCAGGCGTTCGGACAGATCGCGGCGATGGCGTGGGCAAAGCCGGCATAGATCGTGGCCGAGCGCAAGCCGCGCACCAGCCCAGGCGCGCCGGTCGTATCGCCTACCGGGAAGAACATGCCGTACTGCTCGGCAATGGCAATTTCCTGCGCCATGACCTTGAGCGTCCCCGGTTGAATCGAAGCGACGACGAAATCAGCGCCGTGCAGCGCCGCCTCCAGAGTCGGGACGGCAGCATAGCGCCAGCGAGAGGCGACGCCCGGTTGACCTTGGAGCCAGTTGCCGAGTTGTTCATTGAGGCGCGCCGAGTCCAGATCAATGTCGTACAACGCGACCTGCCCTGTGAGGTCGGGGCAAAGCGCCAAGTCAAACATCAGCTTGCGCGCCCACTCGCGGCTGCCGCCGCCAATATAAGCGATTTTGAGTTCGATGGTTTGCATTTTGACACGAGTAGGGGCGAGGCATGCCTCGCCCCTACAGATCACGAATCGTTCTACTTTAAAAAGCCAGCTTGTTGCAGCGTCGTTTTTGCGTTGGCTTCCAAGTCTTTGGCGCCGAGCTTATCCAGGCCGGCGACGTAATCCGCCCAAGTCTTGTCGTTCAGCGGTTGCTGACCGAGCACGAACTTGATGATGTTCTCGTTATAGAAGCGGACAAAGTCGGCAGCATTCGACGGGGGATTGATGACGGCAGCACCGGTGGATTCTGTGTACGGTTGCTTATCAAAGCCGTTCCGGTACGCCAGCGGATCCTGAACACGACCACTGGCGGTCTTGAAGGAAGGATAGCGCACCTTCAACTCGATGGGCTTGTTGACATACACCATATTCCGCAACTGCGTCAGTGGCTGCATTTCTTTCACTGTGTACGCCAGTTTCGGGTCAACGCCTTCGATGGTGACGTTGCCGTCTTTGTCCAACTTGTAGTTCACGCCTTCTTGCCCAAAGCCGAGCAGCATGTAACCGTCAGTCGCCATCCATTCGAGCAACTTGGCGATCGCGGGACCTTTGCCGACGTCTGCGGCTTTCTTGGAAATCGCATAGAGGCGAGCAGATGCGATTTCTACACCATCTGAACTCTTGCCATCCGGTCCAGTGGGCGGCACGAGCACATCCCACTGGGCGTTAGGAAAGTTCTTGTCAAAGTCCGCATAGTTGGCCTTGGTGGACAAAGCGGCAAAGTTCTCGTGCATCATGCCGCACTTGCCTTGTTTCCAGCGCGCGCGAAACTCGTCCTTCTTGAGCGTGGGCCAGTCGGGATCAATCACTTTGGCCTCCACCATCTGCTTGAGGAACTGGGTGGCTTTCATAGCGTTCGGACTGCGCAAGTTTAGGCCGAACGAGGCGGAATCGGTCAGGTTCCACACGCCGGCAACGCCATACGCGCCATAGGCCCAGTCGAAGCGCGTCCCCAGCCCGGCTCGCGCCAGTCCGGCGCCCTCAATGTAAGCGCAGAAACCGTATGTGTCGTTTTTGCCGTTCCCGTCCGGGTCTTTTTCGGTGAACGCTTTGGCGACGTCCAGGAATTCATCCATTGTCGTGGGCGCTTTCAGGTTGAGCTTGTCGAGCCAGTCTTTGCGGATGACCAGGCCATCAATGTGCGGCAACGTGCCGGGATCCGGCAGACCGTACATCACGCCATCCCACGTGGCGAGTTTGTTCCGATCCGGATTGCTGTAATGATCCTTGGTCCGGACTGGCATCAGCGGCAGTAGTTTGTCCACAGGCGCCACCAATCCCTGTTGGACCAGCTTGTATAGCACGGGGTCGCGATTGACCATGAACACGTCGGGGAGATTGTTGGCGGCCGCCGCGGCGTTGATCTTGGTGTCTTGGTCGGCCGTGCTGGACGGTTCCGTCACGAGTTTCAGGTTGATCCCCAGTTTTTCCTTGATGATCTTGTAGGCAGCCCAATCGTCGGGCGGCGATCCTGCTTCGCTGACGCTTGCGCCATACCAGAGTTCAATGTCGGTGAGCTTCTCGGGGACTTTGGTTGGCGGCGTGGTGGGGGCTGGCGCTTGAGTGGGCGCGGCGACTGCCTGGGTAGGAGCGGCGGCAGCCTGGGTGGGCGCGGCGGGCGCTGTGGCAGGCGCTTGCCCGCACGCGGTGACGAGCATGGACATCGCTAACGCGAGTAGGGTCAGTTTGGCGAATGTTTTCTTGTGCATCAGATTCCTCCTGGGTGTCGAATATTGGACCGTACGAGCGGCGTGATCAGATATTTCGGCTTGCAAATTTCTCCCTATCTTCCTCCTTCATCCATTTCGGATTTTGGATTTCGGTTTACGCCTCGTTTCCGATGGGTGTGCCGAAATCCGAAATCGGAAACCCAAAATCACTCCTTGACGCCTCCAAGCAGCGTGCCTTTGGTAAAGTAACGTTGAATCCACGGATAGACTGCTACCATGGGCGCCATGGTGAGGAGCACGGCGGCCGCTTTGAGCGATTCGATGGACGAGGTGCTGAATGCATCGTACTCCACGTACTCGTTAAAATTTGAGCCCATGAGAATATTACGGAGCAATACCGGCAATGGCATCAGTTTTGCGTCGTTCAAATACAGGATGGGATAGAAAAATTCGTTCCAGTACCAGACGGCGTAAAACAAACCAATGGTAAGCAGGATCGGCTTGGACAACGGCAGGATGATTGTGAACAGCACCTGCAAATCATTGGCGCCGTCCATGCGCGCGGCTTCTTTGATTTCTTCGGGCAGGCCCTCAAAGAAACTCTTCATCACGAGTGTATTGTAAACACTCACTGCGGGTGGAACGATCACCGAGAGCAGATTGTTGGTCCACCCCAGCGTTTTCGCGACGAGCAAATAGACCGGGATTAAACCAACGTGAAACAAGAAAGTGAAAACGATCAACGCGGTGATGATGCTGCGCCCCGGCAGGGTGCGTGTCGAGAGAGCATAAGCCAGTGGGACGGTCAGAGCCAGGCTGAGCGCAACTCCCGAGACCGTAATAATGATGCTGTTCAAGGTCGCGCGCGGGAAGGCCGAGTGGCCCAGCATTTGTTTATACCCTTCCAATGACCAATTCCATGGCCATTGGAGGAGAGGCACGCCCTCCCGTGTATAGACATCCAATGGCGTGACGGATGCCATAAAGACGCGCCACAGCGGGATTGCGATGGCAATCAGAAAGATCAGGAGAAAACCATTGACCAGAATCTGAAATCCCCACTCTCGGCGAGTATTCAATCGAAACATACGGCCTTCCCTCTACCTTTCTAGAATATTGTCTGTTGCGCTATCCGCTTGGCAATCCTATTCGCGGTGACGATCAGAAGCAGACCGATGACGCCTTTGAACAAGCCGACCGCCGTTGCCAGACTGAATTGAAAGTCCAGCAGACCACTGCGATAGACCCACGTGTCAATAATATCCCCGACGCTGTACACGGGCACCGAGTACAACACAAAGATCTGCTGGAATCCGGCGTCGAGGATATTGCCCAGACGCAGGAGGGTGACCAACACAACAACGGGAAGAATACCCGGCAGCGAGATATGCCAGATGCGCTGCAAGCGTGATGCCCCGTCTACCGCGGCAGCTTCGTACAGGTCCGGGCTAATGGCCAACAGCGCGGCCAGGTAAAGGATCGTGCCATCGCCCAATTGTCAAACCTCTATTGATAACGTTCTTCTTCCCAAACTTTGGCGCTCATGGAGTAGCCCGCTTGCTCCCAGAAGCCAGGCCGATCTTCCGGCATGAACTCGATCGCGCGCAGCCACTTGCCGCCTTTCCACAGGTAGCGGTCGTCGTCGCCGCGCTGATTGGGCAGCGCGCCGGCTACGCCTCGCAGCGGATAACCGTGATCGGGATCGAGCGGCTGGCCGTTATAGTGCGTCGCCAGCAGAAACACGTCAGACAGCACGACCGAGAGTGGCGCGTTCACCGTAAAGCCATACTCGCAATGCTGCATCACAAACTGCGCCCCGGGCTTGAGCACGATGAGACCCTGCTCCACCATGTCCTTGACCGACACACCTTCCCATTCGGTATCGAACTTGGACCACCGCGTCACGCAATGAATGTCCATCTTGATCTTGCGGCGCGGCAACTGGTTGAACTCTTGCCACGTCCAGCGTTTTTCTTCTTCCACCAAACCATACACACGGAAATCCCACGTGGCCGGGTTAAAGCCTGGCACCGGCCCATAGTGCAGCACCGGGAATTTGTTGGTCAACGCTTGGCCCGGCGGCAGGCGTCCTTCACGCTTGACTTGATCTTCTTGCTCACGTCGCCCGAATAGACTGTTCAACATGGTTCCTCCTATAAATCTCACAGCTGGGTGAGATTATACCACGCAACGTCTGCCAGAGTTCGGAGGCTTTGCGAAGGGGGGCACGCCTACCTCTACCACTCGACTGAAAATCGCTGTATAATGATGGTCGTACAACCTCAACTCATGGGGCAGCGGATGACACCACAGCCTATTGATCCTCACACCGCCGGCGAATGGCGGGCCGAAGAAAAAGCTTTCGTCCTGCACACCTGGACGGCGCAAAGTCAATGGAACGCGCCCACGGTGACGGGCGGCTCCGGCGCGTGGTTCTGGGACGACCAGGGCCGCCGCTACCTCGACCTGAGCGCGTTGGCGGAATGTTCGCACCTGGGCCACCAGCATCCCGCCGTTATCGCCGCCATCAAGCGCCAGGCCGACGAGATGATGTTCGTCACGTCGGGCTGGGGCAACCGGACGCGGGCGATGCTCGCCAAAAAGGTGGTCGAGCACGCGCGGATGCCGGGGGCAAAAGTGTTCTTTGCGCTGGGTGGAGCCGAGGCGAACGAGAACGCAATCAAGATGGCGCGCTGGATGACGGGACGGCAAAAGGCCATCACACGCCATCGATCGTATCACGGCGCGACGGCCGGCGCAATGGAGCTTTCCGGCGACAATCGCGGCTGGAATTATCCGCCCGGCCCGCCCGGAGTCGTTCACGCGCTGCCGCCGTATTGCTATCGCTGTCCCTTCGGGTTGACGTATCCCGGCTGCGGCATCCGCTGCGCCGATCACGTTGGGGAACTGATCGAGTGGGAAGGGCCGCAGACTGTCGCGGCGGTGTTGGTGGAACCGGCGGCGGGCACCAACGGCATCACCGCGCCGCTGGAATACTGGCCGCGCCTGCGCGAAATCTGCGACCGCTATGGCACACTCCTCATCGCCGACGAAGTGATGAGCGGATTCGGACGGACGGGCGAATGGTTCGCGTGGCAAGGTTCGCCCCCACCCCTAACCCCTCCCCCGTCGAGTACGACAGGAGAGGGGAACTCTGCGCCGGACATGATGACGCTGGCGAAAGGACTGACGGCGGCGTACATGCCGCTGGGCGGCGTCGTCGTCAACAAAAAGGTCGCGGATTTCTTTGAAGATCACATGCTGGAAACCGGCCTGACTTACAGCGGCCATCCGATGTCGTGCGCGGCGGGGCTGGCGGCGCTGGAGACGTATGAGCGCGAGGGATTGGTCCAGCGCAGCAAGGAACTCGGCGCGTGGATGCACGGCCAACTGCGCGAGATCGCCGAAGACCATCCGAGCATGGGCGATATTCGCGGGCAAGGATTGTTCGCGCAAATCGAGTTTGTCAAGGCTGGCGGCAAGGAGCCGCTGGCGAAATGGCCGCAGACGCCGCCCGTGCTGCGCCAGCTTGTGGCCGAGGGGCGCAAGCGCGAGATGAGTTTTGCCGTGCGCGGCAACCTGCTCGTCCTGTGCCCGCCGCTCATCATCAAACAACCTGATTTGGCGATGGGCCTGCGTGTGTTGGACGAGTTGTTAGGAATGGTGGACGAGGCAGCTGGACAGTAGCAGGTATTGTGAGTATGGCAGTTCCACATCCGATACCCTACCAGGGCAGCAAGCGCGGATTGGCGCGCGCGATCATTGCCTGCTTTCCGCAGGACGCAGCGCGACTGGTGGAGCCGTTCGCCGGTTCAGCCGCCGTCTCGTTGGCCGCCGCTTACTATGGCAAAGCGAGAACTTTTCTCCTCAACGACTTGAATCAGGCCCTTATGAATCTCTGGGATGAGATCGTCAACCGGCCCAACAACATTGCCGGCGCTTATGAGAAACTGTGGACCGCTCAGATGGGGCAGGAAAGAGGCTATTACGATTTCGTTCGGGCGCAGTTTAATCAGACGCAGCGCGCCGATTATCTGCTCTATCTGCTCGTGCGATGTGTCAAGGCCTCCGTCCGGTATAATGCCAACGGCGAATTCAACCAGAGTCCCGATAACCGAAGAAAAGGCGCGCACCCCGATACCCTGCGCGAGAACATTGTCGGGGCCTCTCGGCTCTTGAGCGGCAAGACGGCGCTAACAGCCCAGGACTATCGGCAGGCCATGGCCCAGGTGACGCCGTCGGATATTGTGTACATGGACCCGCCCTATCAAGGCGTATGTGCTGACCGTGATCCAAGATACATTGAGGGGCTGTCCTTTGACGGCCTGGTTGAGACGCTGGACGGTCTCAACGTCAAAAGAATTTCATTTATCCTCAGCTACGACGGCCGAACCGGCGCGAAGGTATTCGGTCAACCTTTGCCCAAGTCGCTTGGCCTGACTCGGATCGAGCTGGACGCTGGCCCCTCGTCCCAAGCCACGCTGTTGGGGCGCGCGGCTAACACGTTCGAGTCTTTGTACTTGTCGCCTGCCCTGGTAACTCGTACGAGCCTGTATATCCAAAAGTCGCCTGTGTACGCCCTCAAACCTGGGCTACTCGCGCCATCTCTGCAAGGGTAATCAAATGCCAATGGCATTACTGTCTTCGCTACCCGGTTCAATCAACAATCAAGGTCTTTTCTCGTCCCATTATCTGACCAGGCGACTCCCCACGCTGTCTGTATGGAACTCGGACATCTCGCGCCTTATCGCAGAACTTGAACGTTTGTACAGTTCATTGTGCGATGTGGCTGAAACGTGGAACGAGGCTCAAACAGAGAGCGAGTTCATCCGACCTGTCCTTGATCTGTTGGAGTGGAAGTACATTGTCCAGGTTTCATATACCAGTCGCAAGAGACAAAATGTGCCGGACTATGCTCTCTTCGCAAATGCTTCCGCCAAGCGCAAAGCTTATCAATGCAAAGCCGATGCGGCAGAATTTTACGCTCTTGCCTGCAGTATATGCGACGCCAAGTATTGGGGCCGCGCGCTTGATTCAGAATCGAAAAACGACCAGCGCGACGCCTTCACCAACGCTAACCCCAGTTTTCAGATCATCAATTACCTGGTCGGCACGGACGTTGCCTGGGGGATGCTGACCAACGGCCAGGTGTGGAGGCTATACGCGCAGCGCGTCCGCTCTCGTACGACGACCTTTTTTGAAGTGAATTTGTCAGACGCCATTCGCTCAAAAGACGAACTGGCACTGCGCTATTTTGTGACGTTGTTCCGCTGTTCAGCTTTTCAGCCGGAGCCGCTCACGGGCCAAAGCCTGCTCGATCAGGTGTTGGATGAAAGCGCCAAGTTTGCTGTCACGGTGCAAGATGAACTCAAGGAACTGGTCTTTGAGCAAGTTGCTCCGCTCGTCGCGCAGGGGTTCGTCCAGTGGCGGAAGAATGAGCAAGGCGTGGCAACAGAAACGCCAGAGACCTTGTCCCAAATCTACACCGCCACTCTGACGACTTTGTATAGAGTGCTGTTCCTCTTTTACGCCGAAGCGCGTGAATTGCTGCCGGTTCACGACACACTGGGCTATCGCCAGTTTTCGCTTCTGCAACTGTGCCGTCAAATCGCGGACGACAAATCCAAAGGGATGGTGTCGAGTGAGCGCACCCAGCTCATCTGGGATATGTTGACGAACCTTTTTCGGATCATTGCCAA
Source organism: Anaerolineae bacterium (assembly GCA_041300525.1). GTDB lineage: Bacteria > Chloroflexota > Anaerolineae > Fen-1058 > Fen-1058 > JBGLNJ01. Next base: position 1,623,582 of record JBGLNJ010000001.1, read on the forward strand.
AGGTGATCCACAGCTAGGCGTGCCGATTTACAACGGTGGTCTCTTTAAAGACGAGCGACTTGTGGGCGACTTGTCTCTGCCAACATTGGCCCTCGCGGACAAGTATCTGGCCGAAGCGATTGATTTACTGGCGCGGCGAGAGGATAAATCTGCTGGCGAAAAGCTGTTCATTGACTATAGAGACCTTGATGTGCGCCACCTGGGAAGCATCTATGAAGGTCTGCTCGAATTTCGGCCTCTTATTGCAGAGCACGACCTGGCGCTGGTCAGAGAAAAGGGGCAAGAAAAGTATGTCCCCGCCAAGAAAAGGCCGGTCGCCGTTCTGAAAGGGGTGTTATACTTGGCGAATGACAAAGGGCAGCGCAAGGCAACCGGCTCCTATTACACTCCCGATTACATCGTCAAGCATATTGTTTCCCATACCCTGGATCCTATCTTGCGCGAACGTGAAACACGCTTTCGCACGCTGATGGATCAACGGGCTGTGCTGCGTAAAAAACTGGCACGCGAGTCTAACCCTGGCCGCAATCGCTTGCTCCAGTTGGAGCGTGAGCGGCTTGAAGCTGAGGTCGTTTCTACTCTACTCGATGTGAAGGTGTGTGATCCTGCGATGGGTTCCGGACATTTTTTGGTGGAGGCCGTCGGTTACCTGACAGACCGTTTGGCGGCTTTGCTGGCCGAGTATCCCGGCAACCCGCTGATCGCGCTCATCGAACAGGTGCGCCAGCAAATCAAGGAAAACTTGCGCGCGCAGGGGATCGAAATGGACTGGCCGCAGTTGGATGATAAACACCTGCTCAAGCGAATGGTGATGAAACGGTGCATCTATGGTGTGGACTTGAATCCGATGGCCGTGGAATTATCCAAACTGTCACTTTGGCTTGATTCGTTCACGATCGGCGCGCCGTTGTCTTTTCTCGATCACCATCTGAAGCGAGGCAACTCGCTTGTGGGCACACGCGCTCAGGATGTTCAACACGCGTTGTCAGTTGTCGAAACACGTGTGCGCGCCCCCCAAGAACGCAAAGTCAGGAATGGTTTGCAGGGCGATCTCTTTGGCAGCCCATTTGCAGGCTTGTTGACGGCGACTGCGCTGATGCGGGATGTCGCCACACTCACGGACGCCACGCTCGAAGAGGTCGAGCAAAGCGCGCAAAAGTACGCCACGTTTGAGCGCGAGATGTTGCCCTACAAACGCGTGCTCGATCTGTGGATTGCGCGCTACTATCAAGTGCCGGAAGCCGAAAATTTTCTCCGCTTGTATGGCAGTGAGGCTCTGAAAGCAGTGGCGGGCGACACCAGTCGGATCTCACCCGAGTACCGCAAAGCCATCGCTTTGACTCAAGCCTCGTGGGAGGTTAATCGCTTTTTTCATTGGGATTTGGAATTTCCAGAAGTGTTTATAGACCTTGCCCAGACCCGATGGAAAGCAAGCCCTGGTTTTGACGCAGTGATCTCCAACCCGCCTTATGTGGACGTTTCGGCAGATACCTATTTCAGGGCTGCGTTTCACTGCGCTCCGGCAACCAATCTCTATGCTTACTTCCTGGAACGGTCAGGCAAGTTTCTCGCGCCAGGCGGCAAGTTGGGTGTGATTGTCCCGCTTTCTTTGGTTTGCTCGGAGCGTATGTCAACGCTGCGTGAGTGGCTCGCCGAAAACATGACTGAACTCTGGGTCGCCAATTTCGGCATTCGACCCGCCAAGATTTTCCCAGGTGTGGATCAGCGCGTGACCATTGTGTTGGCGACCCGGCAAGACGACCCTGCTCTCCAGTCCTGCCGACTGTGGTCTACCCGTTATCATCGTTGGCGTGAAGACGAACAATTTGAAATGATCGCCAACTTGAATTATGCGGACATCACCGGGTTGTCACATTCGCTGGGCTGGCCTAAACTGGGCGATGAAACGGGACGAAGAATATCCAAGAAATTATTCGCTCAAAAATCCAGGCTCCAAGATTATTTGCAAGGTAACTGGCAGTTCTACTATCATGGCATCGGCCGATACTGGCTGAAAGCGTATGACTTTGAGCCGACTTTTCTCAAAGCCGATGGTCAACCCGGCCGCTCGACGACCTTGTTTGATTTGCGCGCTCCATCCGCTAAAGTCGGTTATGTGATCTTGGCTATCATCAACTCGTCGCTCTTTTTCTGGTATTGGGACCTACATGGTGATGACTTTCATCTCAAACATGAAGAGATAGCTTCGTTTCCCTTCACATACCATGAAGGCCATAAGCACGTCTACGAACAACTCAAGCAGCAAGCCAAAGCGTTGATGCGCGACTATAAAAAGAACTCGGTGCTCAAGCGCGGCAAATATGCTACGGGCGAGATCACATGGCAGGAATTTTACCCTCGCAAGAGCAAAGCCATCATTGACAAGATTGATGACTTGCTGGGAATGTTGTATGGCTTGACCCGAGATCAGGTCGAGTATATCAAGTCGTATGACCTGGAGTTTCGGACGGATGAAGACGAAGCGTGATCTTTGCAAGCCGAGAGAAAAGGAGCGAGTGCATTGTCAGCCAAGAAAACCATCAAGAGATCTGTAGCGAAAAAAGTTGCGAGGAAAACTGCATCCAAGAAGCCGGTTCCGCAAAAGATCACCTACGCCACGCTGGCGATGCCGCCCGACGATCCGCGCCACGACATTTTTGACAAAGCCGTGGCCGATGTCAAGGCGAAGTTGGGCCAATTTTACCCGCTCGTCATTGGCGGCAAGCCGCGCATCGCCGCCGAGCAGTTTGCCGATACCAGCCCGGTGAATACGGCTTGGGTCCTTGGGCATTTCCAAAAGGGAACCGTCCAGGACGCGCAAGACGCCATCGCCGCCGCGCGCAAGGCGTTCCCGGCCTGGCGCGACCTGGGCTGGAAGCAGCGCGTCAAGATCATGCGCAAGGCCGCCGACCTGATCAGCAAGCGCAACTTTCAAATCAGCGCACTCGTGACGCTCGAGGTTGGCAAGAACCGCACTGAGGCGTTGGGCGATGTGCAAGAGACCGCCGACCTGATTCGCTATTATTGTGACCGGATGGAAGAGCACAAGGGTTTTATCACGCCGATGGGCCGCGAGAGCAACAAGCACCATAACACCAGCTACCTCAAGCCCTACGGCGTGTGGGTCGTCGTCAGCCCGTTCAACTTTCCATTCGCGCTGGCGGGCGGCCCCAGCGGCGCGGCGCTCGTCGCGGGCAACACAGTCGTGTTCAAGCCGGCGACCGATACGCCCTTCGTCGGCTACAGGCTGACCGAATGTTTCCTCGAAGCCGGCGTGCCCGAAGGCGCGTTCAACTTTGTCACCGGCCCCGGCTCGACGGTGGGCGAGGAACTGATCAACAATCCGGAGGTGGACGGCGTCACCTTCACCGGCTCGTACGACATCGGGATGCGCATCTACCGCACGTTTCCGCAATCCAGGTGCACCTATCCCCGCCCGTGCATCATCGAGATGGGCGGCAAGAACCCCGTCATCGTCAGCCACTATGCCGACCTGGATATTGCGGCGATGGGCGTCTTGCGCAGCGCGTTCGGCCTGCAAGGCCAAAAGTGCTCGGCCTGCTCGCGCGTGTACGTGGAGCGTCCGGTGGCCGATGCCTTTCTCGAAAAGCTTGCTGTGCTCACGGACAAGATCACTATCGGCGACCCCAGCCAGCGCGATGTGTGGTTCGGGCCGGTCATCAATCCGAAAGCGCTCGCCGATTACCTGCGCTACTGCCAAGACCTCGCTAAAGCCAGCCAGGTTGTCCGGGGCGGCGCGCGCCTCACCCGAGGCGAGTTGAGCAGAGGCTACTTTTGCGCGCCGACGATTTCTTTCGGGCTGCCGTTCGACCATTGTCTCTGGCAAGAAGAAATGTTCCTGCCAATCACCGCAGTCGCCGTGGTGGACAACCTCGACGAAGCGATGCGCCGTGCCAACGATGTGTGCTACGGCCTGACAGCCGGCTTTTACTCCAACGACCCGGCAGAGGTCCAGTGGTTCTTTGATCACATTCAAGCGGGTGTGACCTACGTCAACCGCATGGCTGGCGCGACGACGGGCGCGTGGCCCGGCTTCCAGCCGTTCGGCGGATGGAAAGGCTCCGGCTCCACCGGCAAGTGCGGCGGCGGGTTGTACTATGTCCAACAATACATGCGCGAGCAAAGCCAGACGTTGATTGATTTGTAGCCCCCACCCTAACCCTCCCCCGTGCGGGATGAAGAAAATCCGTTTGTCTTCATAGGATACCCCCTTCACTAGACCAGATGTAATGCCATCAGGAGCAAGTCAATCAACTTGATCCCGACGAACGGCGCAATCAGTCCGCCCAGGCCATAGATGAGCAAGTTCTCTCGCAGCAGCGCCGCCGCGCCGATAGGGCGATAGCGCACGCCACGCAACGCCAGCGGGATGAGGACGATGATGATCAGCGTATTAAAGATCACAGCCGATAAAATCGCGCTTTGGGGCGTCGCAAGTTGCATTATGTTCAGCGCCTTCATCACCGGATAAGTGCTGGCGAACGCCGCTGGGATGATGGCAAAGTACTTGCTCACGTCGTTGGCGATGCTGAAGGTCGTCAGCGCGCCGCGCGTCATCAAGAGTTGCTTGCCGATCTCGACGACCTCGATCAGCTTGGTCGGGTTCGAGTCCAGGTCAACCATATTGCCGGCTTCTTTGGCGGCTTGCGTGCCGGTGTTCATCGCCACGGCCACATCCGCTTGCGCCAAGGCGGGCGCGTCATTCGTGCCGTCGCCCGTCATGGCGACCAATCGCCCACCGCTTTGATAGTCACGAATGAGTTTGAGCTTGGTTTCGGGCGTGGCCTGCGCTAAAAAGTCGTCCACGCCCGCCTCGGCGGCGATGGAAGCTGCCGTCAATGGATTGTCGCCGGTGATCATCACGGTCTTGATGCCCATGCGCCGCAGTTCCGCAAAGCGCTCCTTGATGCCGCCCTTGACGATGTCTTTGAGTTGAATCACGCCGAGCACTTGGGCGCCATCGGCTACCACCAGGGGCGTGCCGCCCTGTTTGGCGATAGTCTCGACGCTCGCTCGCACGGTGGGTGGGAACTGCCCGCCCTGACGATTCACATAGTTCTCGATGGCATCGGCAGCGCCTTTGCGAATCTGCCGCCCGTCCAGGTTGACGCCGCTCATGCGCGTCTGCGCGCTGAACGGGACAAACGTCGCACCCAATGCCTTGATGTCGCGCTCGCGCAAGCCATACTTTTCCTTTGCCAACACGACGATAGAACGGCCCTCGGGCGTTTCGTCCGAAAGCGACGCCAGTTGAGCGGCATCGGCCAATCGCTTCTCGCTCACGCCGTCCGCCGGTATGAACGCGGTGGCCTGGCGATTGCCCAACGTGATCGTGCCGGTCTTGTCGAGCAGCAGCACGTCCACGTCGCCCGCCGCTTCAACCGCGCGGCCCGACATGGCGATCACATTCGCCTGAATCATGCGATCCATGCCGGCAATGCCGATGGCCGAGAGCAGCCCGCCAATCGTCGTCGGGATCAGGCAGACCAGCAGCGCCACCAGCACGGTGACCGTGATGGGCGTGCCTTGACCCGCCGACTGCACGCTGTAAAGCGAGAAGGGCAACAGCGTGACGGTGGCTAGCAGAAAGATGATTGTCAGCGCAGCGAGCAAGATGTTGAGCGCAATTTCGTTGGGCGTCTTTTGCCGCTTGGCGCCTTCCACCATCGAGATCATCCGGTCAAGAAATGTTTCGCCGGGGTTGGCGGTGATGCGCACGACCAGCCAATCGGAGAGGACGCGCGTGCCGCCCGTGACGGCGCTGCGGTCGCCGCCGCTTTCGCGGATGACGGGCGCGCTCTCGCCCGTGATGGCGCTCTCGTCCACCGAAGCGATGCCCTCGACGGCCTCGCCATCGCCAGGGATCTGGTCGCCGGCCTCGACGAGCACCATGTCACCTTTGCGCAGCGTGCCAGCCGCAACGGTCTGGTAGGATGCAGTGCGCTGGGGCTGCGCCAGCTTTTTGGCGTTGACGTCGCGCCGCGCACGGCGCAGGGCATCGGCCTGGGCCTTGCCACGTCCCTCGGCCATTGACTCGGCCAAGTTGGCAAACACCACCGTGAACCACAGCCAGGCCGAGATGGCAAAGATAAAACCGGCGGGCGCTTCGCCTTTTCCCAACAACGCCTGTATGAACAGCCCGGTGGTCAAGACGCTGCCGACCTCGACCACGAACATGACCGGGTTGCGCACCTGGTGGCGCGGATCCAGTTTGCGAAACGATTCAATGATGGCCTGCCGCACGATGGGCAGATCGGATAGCGATTTCGTTTTAGGTTTGTCAGACATACTTGCCTTCTTTTGTGACAAGGTGACAGGGTGATCTGTGTCACCTTGTCATCTTGCCAGCATCAACTGTTCGACAATCGGCCCCAACGCATCGGCAGGGATGAAAGTGAGCGCCGCGACGATAATCACCACGCTGATGAGCAGCACGACGAACAACGGTGTGTGGGTCGGCAGTGTGCCCACACTGACCGGCACTCGCTTCTTGCGCGCCAGCGATCCGGCCAGCGCCAGCGTTGGAACAGCCAGAAAGAACCGCCCAAAGAACATGGCGAGCGCCCCGGTCAGGTTATAGAACGGAGTGTTGCCGTTCAACCCCGCAAACGCGCTGCCGTTGTTGTTGCCCTGCGAAGTGTAAGCGTAAAGGATTTCGCTAAAGCCGTGTGGGCCGACCGCTTTATAGGTGGCGCTCGAGATGCCGGCCTTGCCAGCCTGTGTGACGACGGCCAGCGCCGTGAGGGTCAACACGACTAGCGGCATGAACAGGATGATGAGCGAGGCCATCTTTATTTCATAAGCCTCGATCTTTTTGCCCAGGTACTCGGGCGTGCGGCCCACCATCAACCCGGCGATAAAGACGGCGACGATGGCAAAGACCAACATGCCGTATAGGCCTGAGCCGACACCGCCCAGGATCACTTCACCGAACTGCATCAAGACCAGCGGCGCCAGCCCGCCCAGCGGCGTGTACGAGTCGTGCATCGAGTTCACCGCGCCGGTGGAAGTGGCTGTGGTGGCAGTGGCAAATAAGGCCGAGCGCGCCACGCCAAAGCGTATTTCCTTGCCCTCCATGTTGCCGCCAGGGTTCACATTGCTGGCGGTTTGATCCACGCCCAGAGCCGCCAGCCTCGGATTTCCATTGGCCTCAGCCGCATACGCGCCAACGATAAAGGGGGCCAGAAGGATTACCATCGCGGCCAGAATCGCCCAGCCCTGGCGGGTGTCGCCCACCATCTTGCCGAAGGTGTAGGTCAGCGCCGCCGGGATGACCGTCTCCGCCAAGACCAGCGCCAAGTCCGTCAGCGGCGTGGGGTTTTCAAAGGGATGGGCCGCGTTGGCGTAAAAGAAACCGCCGCCATTCGTGCCCAGGTGCTTGATCGCCACCTGAGAAGCCGTCGGGCCAACCGCCAATACTTGCGACTCGACGCGCTGGCCGTTCGCGTCGGTCGCTGGCTGCAACAGAGATACTGATGGGTAATCGGATAGTGTCTGCACCGCGCCTTGCGATACCAGAACGAGCGCCAGGATCACAGACAAGGGCAGCAGGATGTAGAGCGTGCCGCGCGTCAGGTCAACCCAAAAGTTGCCGATCCCCACCCAACCCTCCCCCGTTTTACGGGGGAGGGCGCGGGAGGGGGTGCGCGCTAGGCCGCGGATGAACGCGGCCAAGATTGCCATGCCCGCCGCCGCCGACAAAAAGTTCTTGACCGTCAGCCCGAGCATCTGGGTCAGATAGGCAAGCGTCGTCTCGCCCGCATAGTTCTGCCAGTTGGTATTCGTCAGAAAACTGGTGGCGGTGTTGAACGCCAACTCGGGCGACAGCGGCCCCAAGCCGCGCGGGTTGAGCGGCAGGAATTGCTGCAAGCGCAGCAAGGCGTAGAGAAAAACAAAGTCAACCGCGCTAAACAGCAGCAGCGCGACGGAGTAGGCTTTCCAGTCCATCTCCTGGTCTTTGCGCACGCCCCCCAGGCGATAGATGAACCGCTCGACCGGCCCAAAAATGCGTTCCAGCCCGATCGGTTCGCCCTCGTACACGCGAGCCATGTACCAGCCGAGCGGCTTGACCAGCGCCACCAGCACCACCAGGTACAGGCCGATTTGAAGCCATCCATTGATCGTCATGAAAACAACTCCGGTTTCAGCAGCGCGACAAACAGATAGATGAGCAAGCCCAACGCAATCAAGCCACCGATGATATACAGCGGTGTCATGTCATCCCTCCATCAATCTTTGGCAAAGCGCCAGCAGCCCAAAGCCGGCAGCAAAGAAAACCAGGCTCAGGCCGACCATGAGTAAATCACTCATCGAGATACCTCCGCGGCTTTTTACAATCAATGAGTATATCCGAGAGTATGTCAATCAGGGGACAAGAAAGCGGGATACGAGGTCAAGAAAGTGTCAAAAACATCAAGCCTACGGCCTGGCAGTCGCTTCAGAAAATCACGACCAAGCGTGCTTGACTTGTGCAAGAAGGCGAAATTGAGTAGAATTCACACGGCAGCCGAAAACTTTCCCAAGGAGGTTCCAAGATGGCATTGACCGTTGGACAACGCGCCCCTGACTTTGCGCTCAAAAGTCACACGGGGCAAGAGGTTCGATTGAGTGACCTGGAGGGCAAGAACGTCATTCTGGCGTTCTTCCCACTCGCCTGGACGCCCGTCTGAACGAGCCAGATTCCATCTTACCAGGCCGCACTCGACCGGTTCGGTGGGATGAATGCCCAGGTTCTGGGCATTAGCGTAGACAGTGTGGACTGCCTTCGGGCATGGGCCGAAAGTCTGGGGGGCATCACCTACCCGCTCTTGAGCGACTTTTGGCCGCACGGGCATGTGGCGCAAACTTATGGCGTCTTGCGCCCGGAAGGCAAATCGGAGCGCGCGATCTTTGTGCTGGACAAAGAGGGCATCATCCGTTACGTGGATGTGCATGACATTGACCAGCAACCCGACAACGAAGAACTATTCCGCGTCCTGGCCCAAATTGACCCGCAGGCAGCGGCGGCGGCAGCGGCCCGTCCCGCCGCTCACCCGCAGGCCGAGCCGGCTCCCACCGCCGACGTCGTCATGTACTGCACGTCGTGGTGCCCCGCTTGCAAACGGGCGCGCGCCTATCTCAAAGAGCGCAACATTGACTATGTCGAAGTGGATATTTCGCGCGACCGGGCGGCCGCGCAGCGTGTGCGGGGATGGGCGAACGGCAACGAGACCACGCCGACCTTTAACATCAAAGGTACGATCATTGTCAACTTTGATCAGGCCAAGGTCAACCGAGCGCTCGGGATCAGTTAGCTTCTCTCCCTGTCTTCCTCCTCTCCTGTCGCGCGATTGCGCGATGGGGGAGGGGGCTCTTTATCGGACGGGCTTGGAGAGGAATCCCTTCACGAAGCGCACGACCTGGTCGCTCCAAAACTGCCAGCGCGAGCGCCGACCGTCGTACTCCCTCAAGTCATAGTGGTTCGTCGAAAGCACGTTCTCGCCCTGCTTCAAGCGACATACGACCGGCCAATCTCCATCCGGCAGCGTCCACGCCACGCTGCCGATCAACTCGGCTGAATCGGGCTTTACGTTCACCTCGAACGCCTGCCGCAGATCCCGCAAGGCAACCTCGACGCGGCATCCCGGAAACTTGCGCAGCCAATCATTGATCACCCACACATCGGCGGTCAGCACATCGCCAGGCGCATAGCAGCGCAGCGAATAGTCCAGGCTCACCAGCAGCGGATTCGCGATTTCTGCCAGCCGGTGATAGGCCGCCTTGGGCGTGCGATAGTAATCCACTAACGCCCAATCAATCGCTGGCCAGGGCGAGTTGAACTGCCACACCAAAAAGCCCGACGTGGCGTACTTGCGCCGCCGCGCGTGCTCCACTGCAATTTGCACCCCGCGCGCTTGCGCCCGTTGGCTGGCCTCTACAAAAGTTTCTAATGCGGATTGCGGGTTGGAGGTCAGACGCTCCGCGTGGAGATTGGAGATTGGAGCATAGTGCCGCAATTTCTCAATCTGCGCGCGGTGATACGTCCAGGCCGGGCCGGGCGGCCACATCTCTTCCGGCGGCACAAAGCGCTGCAGACTCTCAACGACCGGCGGCGCTTGCAAGCCAAACTCGCTCATGATCTGAGCAACATCCTGTTGATAACTCTCTGGCGGATAAAACTGATGCCAGATTTTCCAGTTGTGACTTTCGCCACCGGAGGGCGACGCCGCCTGAAATGGGCGCGTGCCGTCTTCCTCTATCGCGGCACGGCGCATCGCCTCGACCACCGGGCGATTGCGCTGCGGGTCGAACTCGTTGCCGCCGCACCACAATATCACCGACGGATGATTCCGCACCTGGCGCACGATCTCTCGCGTTTCGCTTTCGACCAGCGCCAGATATTCTGCCGCGCTCGGATAGCGCGTGAGAAACGCGCACGCCAGCGGGAACTCTTGCCAGACTAACAGCCCCATCCGGTTGCATAGGTCATAGAAAGCCTTCTTTTCGCGCAGTCCTCCACCCCACACGCGCAGCGCGTTCAAGTTAGCCGCGCGCGCCATCTCCAACCATGCGCCATAATCGTCGCCCGTCACGCGCGCGGGGAACGCATCCGCCGGCACCCAGTTCGCGCCGCGCAAATAGACCGGCTGGCCGTTAACCACAAACGTCCAATCATTCGCTTGGGGTGGAGTATCCGGATTGCGCCGCAACGTGATTTCGCGCAGGCCCACGCTTTCGGTCACGCGATCCAGCATGCGCCCACCGCGCTGAGCCTCGACCGTCAGCGCGTAAAGATCGGGGTTGCCCCGATCCCACGGGAACCACAAGTGCGGATCAGGCACGTTCATCTCAAACGTCAATCGCGTCCGACCGGAAGGCAGGGTGACATCGAAAGAACGGGCGAGCGGCTCTGCCGCAAAGGTTTGCCCAGTCAACGATATGGCTATCGTCGCCGGCCCTGGCGTCAGCGCGTCGGCGTCGAGCGAGATGGTGAGCGCCGCGCTCGCCGGCAGGAAGCGCGTCTTGACCTGCACGTCGAACAGCGCCACGTCGCCCGTGACGAACGCCTCTACGTCATCCCACAACCCGATCGTTCGCAGCGCGGGCGCAAAATCCCAGCCGTAGCCCATCTGGCATTTGAGTGTGTCGCGCCGGTCAGGATCACAAGCCACATCGAGCGCACTGTTGCGCTCCCACCGGTTAAGGAATTTTTCCCAGCGGGTGCTGCGCTGGCGTGGCAAACGCGCCGGAGCCAAAAAGCGCACCGCCAGCCGATTGTAAGACAAGATGCCATCTTGTCTTGCACGCTCGCGCAGCGAGCGCGTGATCTCGTACACCTGGCGCGAAAACATGCCCTCGTGCTCGCCCAGCAATTGCCCGTTGAGATACGTCCAGGTGTAGTAGTCCGCGCCACACAATTGCAACCACACGCGCTGACCGGGTTGCGCCGCCAGGTCGAAATCGCGCCAGTACCACCAGTCACGGTCCTCCACCCAGCGGCTCTGGTCATTGTTGCGGCCATAAAACGGGTCGCCTTGCAGTCGTCCGGCGCGCAGCAAATCCAGGCGCACTTCGCCGGGCACGCTGGCCGCAAAAGACTGCGCTTCGACGCGCTTGATCTCGGCGACATCGGGAACCGTCATCCGCGATTCGGCGCAATGCCAACTTGAGCTGTTGAGGGACACGATTTGACGCATGTTTCCACCTGCAAAAGATGAGGCGCTTCGGTTCAGATCTCGCGTGGCGTCAGGCAGACACGGTGACAGACGCCGAGTCCTTAAAGCTCTCGATATACTCCAACGACTGATGCCGGAAGTAGGCATTGTACAGCTCGGCATAGTGGCCGCCCTGCGCCATGAGTTGATCGTGCGTGCCTTCGCCAATGATCTGCCCGTGATCCATGACGATGATGCGATCTGCGCGCTTGATGGTGGACAACCGATGCGCGATGACGATGGCCGTCCGATCGCGCATGATGGTCTCTAGCCCCTCCTGAATTTGCGTCTCGGTGAACGGATCAACGCTGGCCGTCGCTTCGTCCAGGATAAAGATGGCCGGGTCTTGGATCAGCACGCGCGCCAGGGCGACGAGTTGCCGCTGCCCCATCGAGAGATTCGAGCCGCGCTCGCCCACGTCAGTGTCCAGCCCGTTGGATAGGTCGGCCAGCCAATCGCCATGGCTGCCGGCCCCCTTTTGGTTGATGTGCATGGCGGCCTCGCGCACCTGTTCGTCGCTCGCCTCCGGCCGGCCATAGCGGATGTTATCGCGCACGCTGCCGGAAAACAGGAACGGCTCTTGCGGCACCAGCCCGATGTGCCGCCGATACTGAGACAAATCCAGGCGGCGGATGTCTCGCCCATCAATCAAAAGCTGCCCCTCCTGGAACTCGTAAAACCGGGCGATCAAATTGGCGATGCTGCTCTTGCCAGCGCCAGTGTGGCCCACCAATGCCAGCGTCTCCTTGGGCCTGATCTCGAGCGAAAAATCGGGCAGAACGATCTCGTCGCCGGTATAGGTGAATCTGAGATGGCGAAACTCGATGCGGCCTTGCACGGGCGAATTGGGATTCGCTGGTGCAACTGCCTCACCGCGTGTACACGACCGAACAGCAGGAATGGTTGTCGTACAACTCGACGCGCCAGGTGAACCAACTTGCGCCGGAGGTGAATTACAGGTTGTTCAGCGATATGGCCGCAGTTCCCAAGCCGGTCGCCTTTGGCGCGCGCGAAAGTCACATCACCGCCGACATGGATGTGCGCTACAAAGACCATGAAGGCGCAACCGTCACCGCTTACGATCTGCGTTTTGCGGCCACTTATCTCATCGCCAATCCTGACCCCCAACACCCGATCACGCTGGAGATGAATTTTCCATTCCCACAAACGGCGGCGGTGCTTTCGGAAGTGACCTTTGCCGTGGACGGCGCCGAGCCGCCCGGCGTCACTTATTCGATGCAGGGCATCAACTGGAAGGCCGCGTTCGACCCCGGCCAAGAGCGCAAGATTGAAGTGCGTTACCGGGCCGAGGGGGTGGGCAGTTTTGGGTATGGCGTGCCGCCGTCTCAGCGCATGAGCGACTTTGATCTGCGCGTGACGATTCGCGGCGCGCAGAAAATCAATATCCCCGAGTCGGCGCTGGAGCCGAGCACGCGACAGGACGGGGCGCAGGATGCGGCCAACGAGACCGTGTTGAGCTGGCGTTATCTCAACACGATCACGAATCGAAACGTGCAGGTCGAGTTGCCCGCTCTCCCGCGCCTGGCTTATGCCCAACGTGTAGACCGGCTGGGGCCATTCTTTTTGCAACTGGCCTTGGCGGCCCCGTTGCTCACGGCGCTGTTTCTGCTGTTCTGGCTGGCCGCCATGCGCCTGGAATCATTGCGGGTAGCCCGCGAGCATACCGTGTTGCTGGGGATCGGCTTTTTCCTGTTCTACCCACTCTTTATCTTTTCGGCGGGCTTTATGGATTTACCGCTGGCGTTTGTCGTCTCGCTGGTCGTGGCCGGCGCGCTTGTCGTAGGCTATGTCGTGCGGGCGATCGGCAGCCAGATGGTGACGATTTACCTCGTCCCGCTGTTGATCGTCTTTTACTGCTTGCTGACGCGAGGGCTGACCGCGCCGCGTTACCTGGGGATGATGCTGGTGATCAGCGCCGTGGCGCTGGCCGCGCTGTTCATGTGGCGCGTCAGCCGCCACATGCTACAAGCGTCGCTCGTTGAAGAAAAGCCGACGATAGTGGCCGAGGAAGAACAAGTTGCGCCAACTGCTGCTAAAGAAATTGCAACGCCAGTGGAAGAAGAAAAACAAACGCTGCCACATGATGCCGAGGACACACAACGGTATTGCGCCCATTGCGGGCAGCGTATCGAGAGCAGCTTTCAGTTCTGCCCGCGGTGCGGGAAGGATGCGCAGGTGACGCGCCAGTGCGCGAGATGCGGATTGGAATACATCCCCGCTGGAGAAATGCCGAGCTTTTGCCCGGCCTGTGGAAATGGTCTGGCAGTCGAATCGTCCGGCTGCCAGACTGACTAACTGACTAGACGACTAACCCAAGGAGGCCAAATGAAAAACGCAAGCTCTATCCTAACTGCCCTCGTCGGCGTATTCGCGGCGCTCGCGCTCTGGTCGGTGCGACCAACGCCACCCAACGTGGCGATGGCACAACCTGCATCCACGCCGCCCCCGCTTCGCGCGATGCACACGACCGGAACCGCCGTCATCCGCGTCCAGCCGGACAAGGTTACACTGCGCCTGGGCGTGCAGACGTTCGGGGCCACGCCGCGCGAAGCGCAAGCCAAGAACGCACGCATCGTCGAGGCAGTGCTCAAAGCACTTCGTGACAATCAAGTGCCCGCGTCAGACATCGCCACGGATTACTTTGCGTTGCGCCCAGAGTATGAAGATTGGCTGCATGGCGAACGCAAAGTCGTTGGCTACTGGGCGGATAACGCTGTGCTGGTGACGCTGCGCCAAGTGGACAAGTTGAGCGACGTGTTGGCGACGGCGCTCGAAGCCGGGGCGACGACGGTGGACGACGTGACGTTCACCACCACTCGCCTGCGCGAGCTGCGCGATCAGGCGCGGGCGATGGCGGTCAAGGCGGCGATGGAAAAAGCGCGCGACCTCGCCGGCGCGGTGAGCCTGACGACGGGAGACGTGCAAAGCATCAGTGAAAACTCGTGGTCGTATTACTATGGCATGTGGAACAGCCGGGGACAATTATCCAACATGCAACAGAATGTGATGCAGGTTGCCTCGTCGCCCGAAGCGCCACAGTTGGATGACGGCGAGTTCAGCCTGGGACAAATCGTGGTGCAGGCGCAGGTAGATTTGACCGTCGCGCTCAAGTAACCCCCTCCCCAGCCCTCCCCTGTGCGCTCTGCGGAACGCACGGGGGAAGGTGTAGGCGGGAAGCCCGCATCCCAGCCTGCGTTCACTGTTCAATGGGGGATTAGTGTCAATACGGTTCAGATAGGCCGCAATCGGGATAGCGGCCTATCTGAACCGTATTGGGATTAGTGTGGTGGCTGCCCGCCGGCCTCGCAATGGGTGACGATACCACAAGGCTCGTTTTCTTAGCCTTTCACCGCGCCGGTCAGGCCGCGAACGAATTGCCGCTGTAGCACGACGAATAACACAATCATCGGAACGACGGTCATGACCACGCCCGCGGCGATGCCGCGAGGATCGTTCGCGAATCTGCCTTGCAGCGCCACCAACCCAACTTGCAAGGTCTTGTTCCCCATCGTGGGCAGCATCAGCGAAGGCCAGTAGAAATCATTCCACATGTTGACAAAGACGATGATGGCGGTGGTGGCAAGCGAGGGGCGAACGATTGGCATCAAGATATCCCACCAAATGCGCAGCTCACTCGCGCCATCCATGCGGCCCGCGTCAATCAGGTCGTTGGGCACCCCCTGAAACGCTTGCCGCAGCAGAAAGATGTTGAACGCAGTCGCAAGATTCGGAAAGATCAACGCGAAAATCGTGTCGTAATAATGAAAGACATTGACGGCGAGGACATAGCTGGGGATGGAAATGAGCTGAGGCGGCACGACGAACGTCGCCAGGATCAAGTAGAAAATCGCGTCGCGCCCGCGGAATTTCATCTTGGCTAAAGGATAGGCCGTCAGCGAGCAGAACAGCACGTTCAAGATCACCACGCTCACTGCTACGGCGATACTATTCAAGAAAAAACGCCCGACCGGCAGTTGGTTCCAGACCCTCAAATAATTAGCAAAGGTCGGATCGTGTGGAATGAGCTGCGGCGGCACCGAATAGATCACATCGTTTGGCCCTTTGAAAGAAGTGAAAAAAACCCAGACAAAAGGAAAGGCGGTCACGACGGCTACAAGGCAGAGCACGACATACCAAATAATATTCTCGCTCGTATGGCGGAGCGCTCTGGCGGAGCGGACATTTGTAGTTTGCGTTCGTATCATTGTTCCGCCTCCGCACCGCGTTCGAGAATGCGAACATATATAACTGAAAAGGCCAGCGTAATGACCAGCAGCACCATGGCGACCGCCGACGCATATCCGGCATGCTGCAACACGAACGCCGACCGCCAGAGGTAAAACACGATGGTAGAGGCGCTATTCAGAATGCCGCCCAGGCCGCCCGTGAGAATATAAATTTCATTGAACACTTGCAATGCGGCCAGACTCGAGATGACGGCGACGAACGTGACCTGCGGGCGCAGGCCGGGCAAACTGACATGCCAATGCTTCTGCCAGGCGTTACAGCCGTCAATCATCGCCGCATCGTACAGCTCTTCCGGAATGTTCTGCAGCCCGGCAAGAAAGATCATCATGTAATGGCCCAGCCCCAGCCAAATAGTCAACAACATGCAGATCGTCAACGTGTAGCTTGGCTCAGACAGCCATTGGATGGGTTCTTGGATCATACCCAGCGAAAGGAGCAGACTGCTCAACAATCCGTTGGTGTCCAACATCAAGCGCCAGGCAATGCCGACGGCAATGCTGCCGCTGATGACGGGAATATAATACATCGCGCGAAAGACGTTGATGCCGGGCAGTTTACGATTGACGACGATGGCGAGGATGATGCAAAGAAAGACCAGCGTCGGCATCACGAGCAAATAAGTGAATGAATGGCTCAACGATTGCCAAAAAATCGGGTCTTTCACCAACTCTTGATAGTTCCTCAGGCCAACCCACACCGGCGGCGTCACGATGCTGTAATCGGTAAAGCTATAGTAGACGACCGCCACAATAGGATACAAAACAAAGACCGAGAACACCAGCAGGGCCGGCGAGAGAAAAAGGTAGGGCGTTAGAGAAAACTTTTTGGTCATGCAAGACCTCTACGTGAGCCAGCCCTCCCCCGAAACGGGGGAGGGCTGGGAAGGTTCGCGCTTACTTGATCAAGTCGTTACACTTGGCAACAGCGTCTGAAAGCGCCTTTTGAGCTGGAACATTGTTGAACAGCGCCTGTTGAACCGCTTGCAGGACGACATTGTTGACATCGGCCTTCTTTGGAATGGTGGGGACGATGTCGGCGTACTTGGCGATAGTGTCCTTGGCGTAGGGTTTGGCGCTATCCTCAATGGCGACCGGCTTGGCGGAAAAGAATGGATCATCATAGGAAGCCGGGGTCGAGGGATAGATGGACACGACCTTGGAGAACTCGAGCATGCTCTTGGGATTGGTAAAGAATGCTCCCAATGCAAGCGCCGCCTTGGGGAACTTGGTGTCCTTCTTCACCGAGATGCCCATGAGGCCCTTTCCGACGACGCCGGACTTGCCCACGGGCGATGGCACAACGGCGAGATAGCCGTACAGGCCGGGGTTATTGGCGCGCACCTCGCGGATGAGGTTGGGGCCCGTCGCGTAAAAGGCCGCCTTGCCCGAGGTGAATAGATCAAGTCCCACGCGGTCCTGATCGGTCACCAGCGCGTTCTTGTCCACCGTTCCCGCCTTGACCATATCCACGTACAACTGCAACCAGGCGACAGCTTCCGGCGAGTCGAACGTGAATTTCTTGCCGTCGTCGCTGATGACCTTGACGCCGCCTTCGTAAACCATCTGCGAAAGGAGGTCATTCACGGTCAAGCGAATGTTACACAGGGTGCCCGTCTTGTCCTTGATGAGCTTGCACAACGCGGGGAGACCATCAGTGGTCTTGGGGAAATTCGCTACGTCGGTGTAGATCTTGGTGTTGACGAGATTAACGTTCATCCCCTGATACCAGGGGAACTGATAGTTCTTGCCGTTCACCAACTGCATCTTCCACAGGCCGGGAAAGTACTGGTCCTTCACCTTCTGGGGCACAGCATCATCCAGGTTCATCAGCAAACCTTTTGTCGCATAGTCGCTGACCCATCCTTCACCAACGGATAGGTTGATGACATCGGGCGCATTCCCAGCGGCGAACGAAGCTCTTAGATCATCCTGGAAAGTGGCCTGGTGATCTTCCCACTTGACTTCGACGCCGGGATACGTTGCCTTGAAGCGAGCGATGGTGCCTTTGACGTAATCGTCGAAGGTCGGCGAGAGCCAGAAGGTCCAGACGGTGATCGTGGCGCCCTTTTCGACGCCGTCAATGATCGCCTCGGGGTTGGGGCCGGGGGTGGCGGTGACGACGACTTGCTCTTTGACGACCTGAGTCTCTTTGACGACTTGAGTCTCTTTGACGACCTGGGTCTCTTTGACGACGACGGTCTCCTTAGCCGTCGTGGCCGGAGATGTAGTCGGGGTGCAGGCCGACAGAACGAGCGCCACCACAATCAGAGCGAACAAGGAAAACCGAGCAAACTTTTGGACGTTCATTTTAGGTTCTACTCCTCTCTCGAATTTAGGAAAATCGGAAACGGGTGAAAGTCAGGCTAGTTCCTGTAGGATTCAATCCATATCTTGCCTCCTCAGACCGCCCAGGCCGTGCCCTTTTTGGGGTCTGTGGCTAAAGCCCCGAATGAGTTTGCGACTGGAATTGAACAGGGTCACTTGAGCTCCTGGCCGCTTTGACTCTGCTCAAAGAGACCTGTGACGCCATCCCCGGTGGTATGGGTGAGAGTTCCGCAGCCAGGGGGCAAAAGAAGCGGCTTTTTCAAGCGGGCAATTCCTCTCGTCTAACCACGCGCGTTCTTGTGCGAACGATAGGCGCGAGCCAATCCCAAGACATTCTAGACGCGATGGCTTTTGACACTTGATTACGCCTATGATACACTGACCTGGCTAGGAGCTAGGTCAAGAGGCAAACATACAAAAGAGTAATCTGAACTGATATCAATAGTATACGACTTCCCATACCTAGACAAGGACATTGGACGGACACATTTAGGGCATCGAGCGGCGATGGCAACCTTTGAAGCGTTTGAGCATGATTTGCAGGACACCCTGAATCACCTTTACGACCCGGCCTATCAACCGTCCGAGACGCTCTACAGCATCTTGAGCCATGACCGCCAGGCCGGGGTCGCGCCTGTGCAGACCGCTATCCTACATGCGATTGATGAACTCAAACCACAGCCAGAAGTGCCGCGCGCGGCGCGCAGCCGCCGCCTCTACCAAGTGCTCTCCTGCCGGTATCTCCAAAAACTAACCCAGGAAGAAGCCGCCGAGCGACTGGGGATTACGGCCCGCCACTTGCGGCGCGAACAGGGGGAAGCGGTCCATGCATTGGCCCAACGGCTGTGGCAGGCCGGGCAGACGCAGCTTGAAGCGCCGCAGCCAGGCGAAGCGCCCGACTGGTTGAGCCAGCTCAAGCAAGAATTGACGGCACTGCAAAAGAGCGCCCCCGGCAGCGTGGCCGATGTCGAAGCCACGATGGGCGGCGTCGTGGCGCTCGTCTCACCGATCATGGCCAAGCGCGGCGTGCGCGTGCAATTGGGCCAAGTGCAGCGCGGGGTCATGGCCGCGATTCACCCCTCGGGCCTGCGGCAGCTTTTGGTGCACAGCATCACCGAGTGGTCGAGGCTCTTGTTGTCGGGACAAGTCGAGTTGAGCGCCGAACGGGTGCAGGACCAGGTCAAGATCACACTGGCCGGCAACGCCGTCACGGTCGGGGCGTTGCCAGATGACACCTTGATCCGAGAGTTGCTGGCCGTGTATGGAGGTTCCGCGAACGTGCGTGTGGAGGGCAACCGGCTCTCGCTAGACCTGTTCCTGCCTCCCGCGGCAGGAATCAAGGTGTTAGTGGTGGACGACAACGCAGACCTGATTCACTTTTACCAGCGGTACGTGCAGGGAACGCCCTACCTGATCGTGCCGTTGGCGGAAGGCACGCGCCTCCTGGAGGCAATCGAGACCGTCAAGCCCGACGTGATCGTGCTGGATGTGATGTTGCCCGATATAGACGGATGGGAACTGTTGACCAATCTGCGCGAGCATCCCGCCACACGGTCGCTGCCCGTCATCGTCTGTTCGGTTGTCCGTGAGGAAGAGCTGGCCCTGGCCCTCGGCGCGGCGCGCTACATTCCCAAACCGGTCCGCCGCCAAGAGTTTATCCAGGCTCTCGATCAGGTCAGTCCGCCGGCTCAGGGACTCGATCGGGGTGATGCAAAAGCGCGGGAAGCGCCTGCGAACACCGCAACAACTGGCTCAACGATAGCCCTTCGCCCATCGCCACCATCAGAACCTCGCTCGCCGCGGGGCGTTCGCCGGGGTCCTGGGCCGTCAACATGATGACGGCCACGTCGCGCAGTGCATCATCCTGCTGCTTGGCGGCGAGCACTTGCCAGCCATCAATGTCGGGCAGGACCACGTCCAATAACACCAGATCGGGACGCTCGGCGCGCAACTTTTCCAGGCCTTGAATGCCCGTCGAGGCCAGCGTGATCTCTAACGAAGCATCGCAGGCGTAAAGCATCCGGGCAAAGAGTTGCAAGGCGTCCGGGTCGTCGTCCACCACCAGCACGCGCCGCACGGGCCGCTCCACCATCCCCAGCGCCGTCTGCAACTGGGCGCGCGTGACTGGCTTGAGCAAATAGCCTATCGCGCCAGCGGCCAGGGCGTGCTCTGCCCTGGACGACAGGCAGCACCCCATGATTGGCAAGCCGGGCAACTCTTGCCGGGCTTGTTGGACTAGCGCATACAACTTTTGCGGTGACGCAACATTCAGCACCAACGCTTGGGTCGGGCCGCGCTGGAATTCCTCGACCACCTGCGCCAGATCGCGCACCTCGGCAACGTCCACATCATCGGCGTAACGGGCAAAGACAGAATAGAGGTCGCCGGTCTCGTCGCAGATCATCAGGCACGGTCTGATGGGCGTCTTGGGAAGGTTCGCTCGCCGCGTGCGCTCGCGCCACACCCAGTCTTCCATCAGCCACCGGCCAGGCCCCGCCTCCAGATCAGCCAGCGGACCAATCGGCAGCCTGAAGTAGAACGTGCTGCCTACACCCAGGGTGCTTTCCAACTGCATCTCTCCGCCGTGCAGCTCGACAAACTGCTTGCTGATGCTCAAACCCAGCCCACTGCCGCTGGCTGGCCTTCTCTGGGCGATTCGAAACGGGATGCTTCTTTTGCTCGCCTTTTCAAAAGCCTTGATCACCTCAAAGACGCTATAGCCACGTCCAGTGCCCAGGTTGTAGGCCACAGCCCCAGGATTGGAGGCCAGCTTCTCCAAGGCGCTCAAGTGCCCCATAGCCAGGTCAACGACGTGAATGTAATCACGGATGCAAGTGCCGTCGGGGGTGGAATAGTCATTGCCGAAAACATGCAGGTACGGCCGTCTGCCTACAGCCACCTGGGCGATGTAGGGCACCAGATTGATGGGGATGCCATTCGGGTCCTCGCCCATCCGCCCGCCAGGGTGCGCGCCAATCGGGTTAAAGTAGCGCAGCAAGATCACGTTCCAGGCCGGGTCGGCGACGTGCAGGTCGGTGAACACTCGCTCCATCATCACTTTGGACCAGCCGTAGGGATTGATCGCCGAAATGGGCATGTCTTCGATCAGCGGGGGTTGGTTGGTTTCGCCGTACACGGTGGCGGACGAACTGAACACCAGGTTCTTGACGCCATGTTGGGCCATGACCTGGCACAGGACGATGGTGCCGGTGACGTTGTTGTGGTAATAGCGCAGCGGCTGACACACCGATTCGCCGGGAGCTTTGAGCGCCGCAAAGTGGATCACGGCATCAATCGGGTTGGCGACAAAGACAGCCTCGAGCGCCTCGCGGTCGAGCAGGTCAACCGGGTGAAAAACCAACGGCTTGCCCGTAATCTCCTGCACCCGCCGCAGTGATTCTTGTTTGCTGTTGACCAAGTTATCCACCACGATAACGTGATGGCCTGCCTGCAACAGCTCCACGCAAGTGTGGCTGCCGATATATCCGGCTCCACCTGTGACCAGAATGTTCATGTTTTTTTTTCTCCGTTCGCGTTGAATGTTCGATCGCTCTTGGGCTGCAAAGTGTTTTGTGGGAAAAGTTGCCAACTTGTCCTACTCGCTCTAACGCTTTGCTACCGATGCACCGCACATCGGGAATGATCGTCGAGCAAAACTTTTACCCCGCACCCTGCTCTGCCTGTTGGAGATTGCTTGTGGATGAGGGAGGAAAGCGCAGGTACTGTTCAGTCGCGGCAGACAGGTCAGAATAGTGGCCTCGATAGGCAGGTGGCAGCAACGCTGCGATTTGATACATGATCTCGTCCACGATTTGCTGGCGCGTCTCGCGCGTCACTTTGCCTTCGGCATGCAGATAAAACGGCTGACCTACGGCGACGCGAAAATCCGTCCGCTTCAGACGGGGCAGATTGTGCCGAAGACGCTCGCCGCCGTAATAAGCCATTGGGAGCAACAGCGCACCGGTGCGCAGCGCCAGCATCACCACGCCGGGATGACCACGCTGCAAGCGCCCGTCGCCGCTGCGCGTGCCTTCCGGCGCCACGGCCAGAATGTGTCCGGTCTCTAGCACTTGCGCTGCGCGGCGAAAGGCATTCGTGTCGGCTTCACCCCGCCGCACTGGAATCGCTCGCGACAGGTCGAACAGACTGCGTATGAGCAGACTGTCCCAGGTTTCGACTTTGGTGAAAACGGCGATCTGGCGCGTCCCCAGACGCGTGTAAAGGACCGGGATTTCCAGAAAATTAACATGGTTGGCGACCAGGATGAGAGGCCCTTGCTCTGGCACTCGTCCCAACTGCGCCGCGTCCACCCGGCACATAAGGCTGGTCAAGCCGTGCAGGGCCGAGTTCGTCAACTGTTGCCTGAACGTCATCGAGCCTCCGGTTCGTTCACGACGTCAATCTGGCGCGGCCACACTTCCAGTGTCAATTGTTGCGCGTCGGTGCAAAGCGTCTCGCCGTCGCCGTGCGCGGGCAAAACGCCTTCGAGCGCGGTGACGACGACGCGCCGCGCTCGCCCGGTCGTGAAAGCAGGATGCGTGGACTGCGTGCCTTTCATCACCTGAAGAATGAGGGCGAAAATGCGAGCGCGGCTCACCTGCCGGGCGATGCACAGGTCGAACAGGCCGTCGTCCGGCTGGGCGTGCGGCGCCATCATGAAACCTCCACCCAATCGCCGCCCGTTCATGATCGAGACGAGCAAGGAGGACTGTGTGAGCGTCTGCTCGTCGTATTCGATGCGGACGCGTGGGGCGCGATAATATAAAAAGATGGTCTTGAGCGCGGCGACGATGTAAGAGGCAAAGCCAGTGAGCCGTTTTTGCTTTTGCGCCACAAAGCCGACCACGGCATCAAAGCCGATGCCCACACCATTGCCAAAGTAGCGTCCCTGGGGATATAGGCCGCCGACAACTCGTCCGATGTCAATCGCGCGACGATGGTCTTGCGCCAGCGTCCGGCAACCGGCCTCCAGGTCGCGCGGCACGCCCACGCCAAAGGCAAAATCGTTGCCCCGGCCCACACACAACACACCCATCGCCACACTTTTGCTATCGGCTTGCTTGGCCAGCATCAACCCATTCAGCACTTCGTTGGCGGTGCCGTCACCGCCTACCGCTACTATGACGTCGTACCCGTCCGCGCACGCCTGCTGCGCCAGCTCGGCCGCGTGCCAGGGACACTCGGTGCGCACGAGATCAAAGTTCAAGCCATAGCCTCGCAAGTATTGCTCGATGAGAGGAACAGCTTGTTCCCCGGCCCCTCGACCGGAAACCGGATTGACGATGATTTTGTATCGGGTCATTTTATTTTAGCCTTTACATGAGATGGCAAGATGGCCCTATTATACACCGGACGGCTGACAACAAAAAAGCCGCGGGCCAGGTCCCACGGCATGCTGGCAGACAACGGTTATTCTTCGAACAGACTTGCAACCTTCACCGCGAACCCCGGCAAGACTTGATCGCCGGTCAGATCATCGTTCTCGGTGAACTCGCGCACGTCGGTGAGGGAGTGGTAGGCGTACACACTGCGCGCGCGAGGATCGGCCACCCACACCAAGCGCACGCCGATGGCAAAGTATTCGCGCAGTTTTTGTGTCACCTCAGACCAGCTATCGTCCGGCGAGAGAATCTCGACGACCAATTCTGGCGCAACGTCCAGATAGCTGCTAGACCTGACCCTGGCATAGCGTTCGTTCGAGATGAACAAAACATCGGCGGCGCGTGCCGTGTCTGGATGGCGGCGAGTGTAGATTCCCACTTCGCCGACACGGACTTTGCCCAGATGATGTACTTGCACGAACGAGCGAAGGGCCGCGTAGAAATTGCCCTCGTAGCAACCGTGTTTTTCTCCAGTGGGGCTCATGTGTGCGATTCTCCCTTCGACTAACTCGCATGGGCCAATATCGCCCATCGCGGCCAGTTCTTCGCCGGTGATGAGCTTGGTTTCCACCCTTGCCATTTCAACTGCCATTGCGACCACCTCCATTCCATGCGCTTCCGCACACCTTCTTATTATAACTCATTTGCGGTTGCGGTGTTACGCTGATCGGACAAGATGAATTCCAGGCAAGACCGCGCGCAAGGCCGCGATGGAGATGACACCTTCTCGCAGCACGCGAGGTGGCGAGGCGACGCAATCCACCACGGTCGAAGGGACGCCACCGGGACACGCGCCACCGTCCAGCACGGCGGCGATGCGGCTACCAAGTTGCGCCATCACATCGGCGGCGGTGACGGGGCTGGGCCGGCCGGAGCGGTTGGCGCTCGTGGCCGCCAGCGGGCCGGTCAGGCGCAAAAGCGCGCGCGTCACATTCAAATCGGGGATGCGCACTGCCACCGTTGCGTCGCTGCTCACAATCTCCGGCACATCGGGGCGCTTGGGCAGGACGAGCGTCAGCGCGCCGGGCCAAAAGCGCGCGATCAAGACGCGCGCGCCTTCGGGCACGGCAGCGGCAATGCGGGGCAAGTCGGCTTCATCGGCGATGAGGACGGGGATGGCTTTTTCGGGCGGGCGCTCTTTGGCAACATAGATCGCGGCGACGGACGCCGCGTCGAACGCGGGCGCGCCCACGCCATAGACGGTGTCCGTGGGGAAAGCGACGAGATGGCCGGATCGCAGCCATTCTGCCGCGCGCTCCAGGTGGCCCGTTTTATCAGCAGCCAGAATCTCTGTGGTGGTCATTCAACACAAACCGTTCAATCGCCACCGCCGCGCCGTCTTGCGAAATCGGCGGGGCGATCCAATCGGCAACAGCTTTGCACGCGGCGCTGCCGTTGCCCATCGCCACGCCCAGCCCAGCCCAGGCCACCATCGGCGCGTCATTGTCCTGATCGCCCACCGCCATCACTTGAGACTGCGGCACGCCCAGGCGCTCGGCCAGCCAGGCCAGCCCCGTGCCTTTATCCACGCCCAGGGGATTGGCCTCGATGAACAACTCGTGCGAACGAACGATCTGCATCTGATCGTCAAAGTGCCTGTGCATCTCGGCATAGATTTCGTCGCCATTCCCTTCGGCGACGATCAAGACTTTGTCCGGATCGTGGTCGAGCAAGATGTTCAAGTCCGGCACAAGCTGCACCGACGGATTGAGCAGCCCTCCGTAAAACTCTACCGGGTGGCGAAACTCGGTTAGATAGGACAGTCCATCCTGGTACAGGTTCACATGCCAGCCGCGCGATTGAGCCAGCGCGATGACTCGCGCCGCCAGGCTGTGGTCGAGTGCGATGCGATGGAGCACGCGGCCATCGGATTCAGCGACGAGTCCACCCTGGTAACAAATCACTGGCGCGCTAATGTGGAGCGCATCGGCGAACCGACGAGCAGAAACGGGGCTGCGGCCTGTGGCGAGCGTGATGGTGATGCTCCGCTCTTGCGCTTGGGCAATGGCGCGCATGACACGCGGCGAGAATTTCTGTTCGTGGTCAAGGAGGGTGCCATCCAAATCGAGCGCGATTAATCGGATAGAAGAATGAATCATCTTATTTTGACGCCGGGCACGGCGCGCAGTTGGATTTCGACGACGCGCGTCAGCCCGGCATAGTCGCGGTGGAGGTTCACCGCCGCCAAGGGGAACGCCTGCCGCGCCAGCGCGGACGCGGCCGGCCCTTGCGTCGAGCCGATCTCGAGCAGCAGCCACCCGTCGGGCTTGACGTGCTTGGACACTTGCGAAAGCAGCCGCCGGATCAAGTCCAGTCCGTCTGCGCCGCCGTCGAGTGCGGCGCGCGGTTCGTGGTTGCGAATGTGGCGCGGGAGACTTTGCCATTCGGCGGTGGTGACGTAGGGCAGATTGGCGACGACGCCATCCGCGCGCACCGGCGCCGGCGCGAGCAAGTCGCCGCGCAGAAATTGGATGCGCGAGTTGACTTTGTGTTTCTTGGCGTTGTCGTGCGCCAACGCCAGCGCATCGGACGAGATGTCGGTCGCCATGAAGCGCACATTGGGCAGCTTGACCGCCAGCGACACGACGATGCACCCGGAGCCTGTTCCCACGTCCACGACCAGTGTTTGCGAGGGGAGATTCAAGACTGCAAGCCTGCGCAGGGCCAGCTCGACAAGTTGCTCGGTTTCCGGACGCGGGATCAGCGCACGGCGGTCAATCTGAAATGCGAGCGCGTAAAATTCGGCATGGCCCACCACATAAGCCATCGGCTCGCCTTCCACGCAGCGGGCGACGAGCGCGCGAAACGAGGCGATCTGGTGCGGCTGCAAAACGTGGTGGGGAGGAGAAATCAAGACGCTGTCGCGCGGCACGCCCAACGCGTGCGCCAGCAGGACTTGTGCGACGAGCTTGGGAGCATCCACGCCGGCGGTCGTTAACCTGCCGGTCGCTTCAGCGAGTGCTTCACGAATCGTAGACGGCATATCGCTTCCGGCCATGCGGGGCGCGCATCACGTCATCCATTGAGGCCGGCTGCCTGCAATCGCCCGGCCTGATCGCGCGACGCCAGTTCGTCAATGATCTCGTCCAGGTTGCCGTCGAGCATGGACGTCATGCGGGGGCCAAAGACGGACTTTTCTATACGGTGATCCGTGATGCGGGCCTGCGGAAAGTTATACGTGCGGATTTTCTCGCTGCGCTCCGCGCTGCCCACCTGGCTGTGGCGCGCATCGGTGATCTCTTGATTTTGCTGGGCGCGTCCCAGGTCGTACAGCCGCGCGCGCAAAATAGACATGGCGCGCAGCCTGTTTTGCAGTTGGCTGCGTTCGTCCTGGCATTGCACCACGATACCGCTGGGGAGGTGACGGATGCGCACGGCGGTCGAGTTCTTTTGGACGTTCTGCCCGCCCGCGCCCGCGCTGCGAAAGACTTCGATCTCAATGTCCTTTTCCGGGATGTGGACTTCGACTTCTTCAACTTCCGGCAGCACGACCACCGTCGCCGTGCTGGTGTGGATACGCCCGGAAGATTCCGTCACCGGCACGCGCTGGACGCGGTGAACGCCGCTTTCGAACTTGAGTCTCGAATAGGCGCCTTTGCCTTTGACCAGGAAAACCGCTTCTTTGAATCCGCCGATGCCGGTATCGTTGGCGTTGAGCATTTCGGTCGTCCAGTTGCGTATCTCGGCATAGCGGGTGTACATCCGGTACAACTCGGCGGCAAACAGCGCGGCTTCTTCGCCGCCGGTTCCCGCGCGAATCTCGACGATTACATTCTTGTCGTCAGCCGGGTCACGGGGCAGGAGCAGTTGCGTGAGCTGCTCTTCGATTTCGCGCGACTGCTGCTCCAGTTGCGTGACTTCGTCGCGCGCCATGGCGGCCATCTCGGCCTCGTCGGAAATCTCTGCCAACCCTTGCGCGCCTAGAAGCTCCTGCTGCACCACTTTGAAATGCCGAAACGCTTCGACGATCGGCTCCAACTCTGACCGTTCCTGGCCCACCAGCCGCAGCCGGGTATAGTCGCCGGTCACAGCCGGGTCGGACATGAGCGTATTGAGTTCTTCGTAGCGGGCTTCAATGCCCGCCAATTTTTCTAACATGGGTCACACTCCACGAAAAGAGCAACTCTGCACGTCATTATAACAAAGCGAGGCGAGGTGTCAAGACGGAGACGGCCCACATCGTTCAGGCGACACGCGAAGCGGCACTGTCGCCACGGTCTGCAGTGCAACTGCGGACGAACTGACTTTGCAGTCGCCATGCGCGTTCGCTTGACGAATCCCCCAAAGCAAGGTAGAATACTCGCCCGCTGGTGGGTATAAGGGCGCTTCGCCTGGCCACGACGCCAGGAGCACGCGCTTTTTGTTTGCCTGCTGGCAGAACTGTTTTTGATGAAATTCGTCCGCCAGCAGCGGCGTTCAGGGAGTGGAACAACATGGAACAGATCGAACTCGATGTCGCGCCACGACAGGTCATTGGCAAACAAGTCAAGGCGCTGCGCCGGGCCGGCCAGGTGCCGGTGAATTTGTATGGCCGCGGCATGGCGCCAATGGCGCTCCAGGGGAACGCCAGGTCTGTCTTCCGCGTGATCTCGCGCACGGGGCAGAGCCGGTTGATCAAACTCAACGTGTCCGGCTTGCCGCAGCCGCAGATGGTGCTGGCTCGCGAAATCCAGCGCGAACCGATCACGGGCAGTCTCTATCACGTGGACTTTCTGGTCGTTTCGATGACCGAGCGGATCAAGGTCCAAATCCAGGTGGTGTTGGTGGGCGAGTCGCCTGCCGCGCAGCGCGGCGAAGGCGTGCTGGTTCACGCCATCAACAGCGTCGAGATCGAATGTCTGCCCGGCGACTTGATGAACGTCATCCGCGTGGACGTCTCGACGCTGGACAAGGTGGACGCGCAAATCACCATCAAAGACCTCAAGGTGTCCGAGGGCATCAAGATTCTGGCCGACCCGGATGAGATGGTCGTGCGTGTGACGCCGGCGCGCGAGGAGAAGGTCGAAGAAGTCGCGCCCGTCACGGCTGAAGCCGCCGCCGAAGTCGAAGTGATCGAGAAGGGCAAGAAGGAAGAAGAAGCACCGGAAGAATAAAGCCGGCGCTGCCCTACAGTGTGGAACGCTGATTTTGAAAGGTAGAGATAGCCATGAACCTCGTTCAGTCCGTTCAGGATCAACAACTCAAAGACAAAGCGCCGGTGATGGAGCCGGGCGATACCGTCCGCGTTCACATCCGCATCGTGGAAGGCGACCGGGAGCGCGTGCAAGTGTTCCAGGGCACCATCATCCGGATGCGGCGCGGCAGCGTCAATAGCAACTTTACCGTGCGGCGTATCGCGTCCGACGGCATCGGAGTCGAGCGCACGTTCCTGACCCATTCGCCGCGCGTGGAAAAAGTCGAAGTGATGCGCCACGGGCGCGTGCGGCGCGCGCAACTTTATTATTTGCGCGGACTCACGGGCAAGGCGGCCCGCCTCAAGAGCCGGCGCGAAGATCGGGCCCCGGCCAAAGCAACCGCGCAAGCGTGATCCAGCGGGGTCGTCATATTCGGGCGCAGGCATTCACCTGCGCCTTTTGCATTTCTCGGCGTGTTGGCCTAGAATTAGGCCTGACAGGTTGTGCGAACTGAACAACGCCCGACCTTCCATCCAGATGCCTAAAAGCAAAGGCCGTGGATCACTCCACGGCCTCGTTAATCCTGCTACACATGGCAGCCGAGCTAGACTGGCTGATTGGCTTGCTTCCAACTGGCAAATGCCATGTCCATGTTTTCCAGCCAACGGTTTTGCGTTCGCCGTGACAGACCGCAAGATCATCCAGGCATTACGGAAACAGTAGGGCTTGGCCGGCAGAAATGTGCTCGAATTTGGATCACGAGATTAGAGGGAAGAGGCCATTCGGGACGACCGTGCCGGATCAAGACGAGTCACACGCTACGCGACGCGCTCCGAATCGGGCCGCGATCACTCGCGCGCAGCACACGCCAGACAAAACGCGGGAGCGCGAGTTGCCGCTTCCAGCGCCACGGCTCGCGGATGAGGCGGTGCAGCCACTCGAACCCCAGCCGCTGCGCCCAATGCGGCGCTCGTCGCGTAGACTGTCGTTATGTGCCAACTCTCTCAACGCAGCCACCAGCCCTTCGCGATTCAACCGCGGGCGAGGGATGAACGGTACCCCAACGCCAAGTTGATGCAGGTGTTGACCCCAATAGAATTGGTCAGCGACGTGGGGAATAACCCGCGCGGGTATACCGGCTCGTAGCCCAGCAAAAGTGGTTCCAAACCCGCCATGCCCGGAAAGACAAAGTCCGCCGGGGATTGCCATTCATCTCTGTCGCCCATTGTAGATGATGATCTTCTCCTCGACGATTGTATCCTTGCGGAGCCTCCGAGCGAGAATCCCCTTCAACATCCACTCCAGCCTGCTGTTGGGTGTGCTGAACGTTGCGGGAACCGGTGAGGGGATCGCAATATTGAACGGGAGCGAAAGGTTCTGCCCGGGCATGAGACGTGTCCCATCGGAGAGCTTGACCGGCATTGATGTCTCGCGCTCATTCCCCAAGTCCCGCGGCACTCTCTCACGGCGCACCAGTTCAACGCGGATCTCCGTGACATCGAACTCCTTCTTCGGATTGATCTGCAGCCAACCGGCAATCGTCTCACCCATCACCCATTCCTTGCCTGGCAGAGAGAAAGTCAGGTCCGCTTCGTCGGGTTCGTTTGAAACGCCGGCCTGGACAGGCTGCGCCGATGCGCCGGATGCTCCGGTGAAGACAGGCAGATCAACTTTGTCTTCAATATCTCCCGCCATTTTGCGATCGAGCGTCGCCTTCACCGTCCATTTGATATGGACGATTTCCGCTTGCGCCGACGGAGCGGCATTGGTCGGGATCGGCAGATCAAACTCGTAGGTTTTTTGGGTGCCCGCCGGCAGGCTTGTCTCGCCCAGAAAAACCTGGCGGTTGGCCTCCCTCTCGTCAGTAGCCCACGTGGTGGCGACGGTCGTTCTGGAATGCCCGTGTGAATCTCTGGAGTGGTGGTGATGCTTGTACTGGTATTCTTCTTGATAGACGAGCGCGATGCGACCTTCCTGGATCTTGACTTCTTTTTCGCTCACAAGCGTGACGCCGGCATGCACCGTCTCGCCCGGATAGTAAGGATATATCCGCGTTGCATCCTGGCTGATTGGACGATCCAGGGTCAGCTTCACGCTGGTCTTGCCACCCTTCAAAAAGTCGAACATGTGTGCACCTCCTGAGTTGGATATGAAGCGTGTTCTGCGCCGAAATCTGTCACACTATCAGAGTTTCTTGACATGCGGAAAACGCAGGTTCCGCAATTGGACTACTTGCGCGGAAAAGATCATCTCTTTACTGTCCGGCGTGGCCGGCTCGTCAGTATAGTCGCCGCGAACGGTGCTCTGACGAAAGCCGGCGACCCCGAGAATGTTCTTGTTGATCTTGTCCATCGTGCTCTTTCGTAGCCGTCATCGCAGTAGGCCGCCATTTGCCCGACTGCCCCCGCACGGATCTCAGCGCACGGCCCGGAGGGGGGACTGGCAGGGCGGTGGGCGACCGCCGCCCTGACCATAACTAGGCCAGTTCTCGCTCTTGTATGAGCTTTCCTTCAAACGACGAGACGGGCACACTATCCACATAGAGTGTGTCAGGACAAAAGTCTTGGCCGTTCTGCCATTGAATACTGCCCAAGAAAGGCTTGACCGCGTTAAAGTTGCGCAAGTCTTTCAACTCTCGAAAGATGCCTTTGTCCAAGTAGGGTCTCACGTCAAAGGATTTGGTTTCGCCATTCGTGAACAGTAGGGTGATTGTGTAATCCGGATTGGGTTTGACTGCTTTGACTCTCGGATTCATAGTACCTCCTCTATTTGAGCGGGTCAATCTTGAAAACGGACTCGCCTGCGCTGGCGAGTTCCCAATCCGCCAAGAGGTCGTCTTGATGAATCTCAATCCAGGCTTGAACCAGTTTGAGCTTGTTGGGCCTGAGCGAACCTTCCAAGGTGTCGCCGGTCGGAATAGCAATCACGGCTTCTTGTTCTTGGTACTTGACGTGAATGTGCGGAACATGATGCCGACGATTGTCAAAAAAGTACATCGAGATGATAACACCATAGAATAGTGAGATGATTGCCATCTGTGTCCCCCTCATCGCTGTTGTAGACGAGACCCTTTCCTTCGCTGCTGAGCGCGGCGGGCCATCATGGTAGAACAGCCAGTTATCCGGCTGCCGCCGCACAGATCCTTGGTGCAGTTCACCGCATGGCTTTATATTATGCCAGATTGCGCCAAAAGGCAAGACCTCTACACGGCATTTGAACAACGCCCGGCCATCCAGACGCCTGAAAAGCAAAGGCCCTGGAGTGATCCAGGGCCTCGTTACTTTTGCTACACATGGCAGCCAAGCCGCGAAACTAAAAATTACTGCTTTGCGCCTCTGCGTCTTCGCTAAAAGTTCGTTCACGGACATTGGATTAAAGGGCAGAGGCCATTCGGGACGACCGTGCCGGATCAGGGCGAGTCACACGCTACGCGACGCGCTCCGAATCGGGCCGCGATCACTCGCGCGCAGCACACGCCAGACAAAACGCGGGAGCGCAAGTTGCCGCCGCCAGCGCCACGGTTCGTGGATGAGGCGGTGCAGCCACTCGAACCCCAGCCGCTGCACCCAGCGCGGCGCACGTCGCGTGACGCCGGCGATAAAGTCAAACGCCCCGCCCACGCCCATAGCAACCGGCGCTTGCAGACGAGGCTGGTTGCGCGCAATCCACACGTCTTGCGCCGGAGCGCCAAAGGCCACGAGCAGCACGTCGGGCCGCGCGGCGCGAATCCGGGCGATGATGGCCTCTTCTTCGGAAAGCGCAGACGAACCGGCGAACGTCCCCACCACGGCAAGCCCCGCGTAATGTGTTTGCAGAACCGTTGCGGCCTGTTCCGCCACGCCGGGCGCTGCGCCGAGGAAATACATCCGCCAGCCGAGTTGAGCCGCGCGCGCCGCGATGCGTTCTGCCATGTCCGTGCCGCCCACTCGCTCGCGCAACGGATGGCCCAGTCGCCGCGCGGCCCACAACACGCCGACCCCGTCGGGCGGACACAAGGCCGCGTCGTTGATGACGTCCCGGAACGCCTCGTCACGCTGCGCCGCCATGATGAATTCGGGGTTGACCGTGCAGATTTGATGCGGCGCGCGCTTGGCGATGAATCGCTCGACCAGGGCCAGCGTTTCGTCGCCGGTCACATCGTCCACTCGGACGCCGAGAATGTGGAGCGCAAAAGGGTCTGTCATCTTTCACCGAGTTACCGGACAGTGTCCAATACAGGCGGCGCGACGATCTTGATCGCCAGCGCAAAGGGCACGGACAGCAAAATTACGCCGGCCGCGCCCCAACATAGCGCCTCGTAGCCGACAATGCTCAACAGCGTGCCCGCCAGGAGCGACATGGATACCGAGGTGATGTGATTGACGCTCACCCCGGCGGAAAGCGTCGGCGTCAACTCTTGGCGCGGGGCGATGCGATTGACGTAGCTGGATAGACCGTATCCCAAAGTCACCAGCAGATTGATCCCGATCAGCATGGCGCACAGAAACCAGACATTGTGGACGGTGGCGTAGCCGATAAAGCAAAGCGCCAAAGCGACATAGCTGACCGAAAGCATGATCCGCTCGCCGACCGTGTCCAGCAAATGCCCCAAGCGTGGCGAAAGCAAAAAGTTGACCATCCCGCTGACGACCAACAGGAGACTGATCTGGCGCGCGTCGAGGCCATAGCTCTGCACCAGTATCAGCGTGCCGAACGTGGCAAAGACCTGCATGCGCGAGCCTTCGAAAAAGATCAGCACGTAATACAGCCAGTAGCGCCGCTTGAGCAGCAGTCGCGGTTCAGATGTCTGTCTTTCTCCAACGTCGGGCGGGATGCGCAAGATGAGCAACCCGCCGAGCACGATCGCGATGCCGCCCAAAATGTAAAAGGCGCGCAGCGGGAGCGCCGTCGCCAGCAACGCCGCTATGCCCATGCCGACGATGGAAGCCAGCGCGCCCGTCGAAGAAATCATGCCCAGGACGCGGCCCGAATGTTCCTTCTTGGCAAGCGCTAGCCCCAATGAACTCGAGAGCGGCATCCAGTTGTGAAAGCCGAGGCTGGCAATGACCACGACGACCAACAAGGCGAGGTAGGAATGTGCCGCAGCGTAAAGCCCGAATCCCACGCCCATCACCACCAGGGACATGGCCGTTCGATGCGAAAGGGGCAAATGCGTGATCAGCGCCGCGATCAACATCAGGCTCAGGCCGGGGATTTCGCGGACGCCCGTCATCCACAGCACTTGCCGGCCGCTGAGGCCCAGCACATTCACAAAGAAATTGGTGCTCACTCCATTGAACATCCCTTGTCCCAAGTTGACGAGGAACACCGTCAACGCAAGGATGGTCAGGTTGGAATTCCACATTGAAGCAGATGATTTCAGTTTATCGTGCATGAGGTATCACCAAACAGGCATTATCTTTGTGCGACCGGTTCAAGCACAGCCAGGACGCGGGCCGCGCAAGCCGCCCACGAAAATTTCTGCGCCTGGGCGTAGCCGCGTTCGATCAGCGTCCGGCGCAAGTCGGCGTCGTCGAGCAAGCGCGCCATCGCCTGCGTCAGCGCGTCAACATCGTCCGGGTCAACCTGCAGCGCCGCGTCGCCCGCGACCTCGGGCAGCGACGACGTGTTGGAGCAGATGACAGGCGTGCCGCACTGCATCGCCTCGACGACGGGCAGCCCAAAGCCTTCGTAAAGCGAGGGAAACACTAACGCCTTTGCGCCGGAGAGCGATGCGGCTTTGTGTTCCTCGGCCACGCGACCCGGAAACAACACACGGCTCTCCAGCCCCAGTCGCTTCACCTCGGCCAAGATGTCGTCATAGAGCCAGCCTTTCCCACC
This sequence comes from Anaerolineae bacterium, assembly GCA_041300525.1. GTDB lineage: Bacteria > Chloroflexota > Anaerolineae > Fen-1058 > Fen-1058 > JBGLNJ01. The sequence goes on from JBGLNJ010000001.1 coordinate 1,658,204, forward strand.
GGCCAAGACCAAGTGGAGAGTGGAGAGTGGAGATTGGAGAGTGGAAAATGCCCTGACGAGTCGGACGAGGTTTTTGCGAGGTTGGAGTGTGCCGATATAAAGCAGGTACTCGCCGGAAATGTTGTACTGTCGCTTGGCGGCTTCAATTGCCGTCGGATCGTCCACGCGGCGGAGATTCTCGTCACGGCCAGGGTAGGCGACGGTGATTTTGTCCGGCGAGGTTCCATAGCGGCGCACCAGATCATCTCTTGTCGCCCGCGAATCGGCGATGATGTGTGCGGCGACGCGCACATTCCAGCGCGTGGAAAGGTCGAGGTACAGGCGCGCGAGTGGCGGATGCGCTTGCGGAAAGAAAAGATAGCCCAAGTCGTGGATGGTGACGACGGCGCGCGGATGAATCAGCGGGACGACGTGCGCCGGGACAAAGAGTGCATCGGGCGGGCGGAGGAGCATCTCGGTTGAGAGTCGAACGTGCGTCCAGAGGCGCGGGAACGGCATCACGCGCGGCTCGGCGACCGAAGGGAGCGGCGCATCCAGTTCGCGGGGCAGCGCGCGGTCAGCATAGAGCCGAAAGCGATGCTGCGGCGCGGCGGAAAGCAAAGCGCGGATGAGGTGAAACGAATACGCCTCCGTGCCGGTGCGTTCAGCTCGCGCGGCCCGGCTGGCGTCAATGCCGATGAGCATGACTTTTTAACGCAAAGGCGCAAGGGCGCAAAGACGCAAAGGTTTCTCTGGTTGGGGCGGCTTTCATAGCCCGTTGACTACGCGGTGGATGCCGTTCTTGACCAGCCGCTCGCCAAAGTTCATAACCAGACCGAGCTTCCGATCTGACAGACGCAAATACGTCAGCAGTTGCGACTCAAAGATGTCGTTGTATTGCGTTGTCGCTTTACATTCCACAATCACAAGTTCGCTAACGATAAGATCAATCTTTAACGGGGTGGCAAGCGTTTGACCTTTGTAGTGAATAGGAAGGGGAACCTGTCGCTGTACGTCTAGCCCCCGTTGTCGCAGTTCCCAGACCAGTGCTTCCTCATAGACGCTTTCGAGCAAGCCTGGGCCGCCCAGCGTTCGATGAACTTCAATCGCACACTCAACGATGATTCGACTGATCTCATTCTCTGTCATTGCTTTTGTCTCCTTCTTGAAACGCATCAGGATTGGGATATGTAAAGAATCATTGCGTCTCTGCGTCTTTGCGTTAAATTCTTGCCCGGTCAGACTTTCGGCTCGCGTGGCTGGCGCCAGTGCCGACGAGCATGACTTTTTAACGCAAAGGCGCAAGGACGCAAAGACGTGGAGGCTTTCTGGCTTTTCACAGTCCGTTCACCACGCGGTAGATGCCGCTCTTGACCAGCCGCTCGCCAAAGTTGATGACCAGACCGAGCTTCCGATCCGACAGACGCAAATACGTCAGCAGTTGCGGCTCAAAGAAAAAGACGTAGAGAATGTAGGCGAAGAGGAGAACCCTTTGCGCCCCTGCGCCCTTGCGTCTTTGCGTTAAATTCTTGCCCGGTCAGGCTTTGGGCAGGCGGGGACGGCCCACGACGGCTTGCAGCAGTGCAGCCAGACCCGCGATGATGAGCAGCAGCGGCCAGAGCTGCGCGAGCCATCGCCCCACGTTGCCCGATAGCCAACCCAGCGTGAAGGCGAACGCCACGCAGCCGACGATCACCGCCAGTGCGCCGACGCTGAACACGCCCCACTCGTGATAGGATTGAGCCAGGAACAACGCCAGGAAGGCCAGCCCGCCGATGACGACGTAGGCCGGCCAGAGCTTGTCCATGTCACTCCACTGAACGCCTTCCTGCATCCCCGCCACGGGCAGCGGCACACGCAGCGTGAACAGAAAAAAGAACGCGCCGACGAGCGTGGCGGCCACGCCGACAAAAACCAGCCCCGGATCGCGGCGGTCAACCAGGTAGCCGCCCAGGAACAGCAGCCCCCCGCCGAGTGGAAAGATGGGCCACATCGCGTCCATGCCGGGCAGCCGCACGCCCAAGTTGCCGGCCAGGAACCACAGGCCGAGGAGAATCAAAACCAGTGCTGGAAAAATCGTCCTGCGTTTCATTGCGCTCTCCTTGTGTGTGACATTCCCACGGCCCGCTGTGCGCCGTGCCTATCGGGCAAATGTTGGCTCATTCCTATGCAGCCACAAACTCTAACACGGGTACCACGATCTGACGCGCATTGGATGGCGCAGGCTCATCCAGCAGCCGTTCCATTGCTTCGACCACAGCGCCCCGGAAATATCGTTCGCCGCACTGCTGGCATACGCCGGCCGGCACGTCTTCCAGAATGACTGGCCTCTGCATGATGAAACGGATGACGGTGACCCGCTCCTCAACCACCGGCCCTCCACAGAAGGAACAATCCGCATATTCGTACTCGCTCATTGTTTTTCTCCGCGTGTCCATCCATTCAACCACTTGGGCAGCGTAGGCTCATAAACCGTTATGAAACGCACAACATCGGTGGGCAAGATGGTCAACACGCTATGGATAGGCCGCCCATCAGCAGCCTGGCCCAACATCAAACAGCTATGCCCTCGTGGGTCTTTTGGGTAATCCTCTAGGAGATCGCCCTGCAAAGCTATACCTTTCACATCATCAACGGTGAACCCATCATTAATGCGTTCCCGTTCTGCATGATCCGAGAACTCATATCGTCCCTGGGCGATCAACGAGGCGACTCGTCGCGTGTCCATTGTGCTCAACCATTATACCTGCAAAATGTAAAAGGTATCTACTCGTACCCTTGGGGATTGTTCGACTGCCAGCGCCATACATCCGCGCACATGTCGTCAATGCCGCGTTGAGCGAACCAGTGCAACTCCCGGTTGGCTTTCGAAGGATCGGCGTACGAGACGGGGAGATCGCCCGGCCGGCGCGCGACGACCTGGTAAGGGATCGGCTTGCCACACGCCCGCTCAAACGCAGCCACCACTTCCAGGACGCTGTTTCCCGGGCGAGGTGCGGGTCGAGCGCATCTGGGCGGCGCACGACGGCGGCAAAGTCATCTTTCCGCAAGGCGCCGAGGGGCAGATGATAGGCGGCATCGCGCAGGGATTGGGTTACGCGCTGCTGGAAGAGATGAATTTCCACCAGGGCTATCCGCAGAGCCTCAACTTTGACGGCTATCTGATCCCGACCGCGCTCGACATGCCGCCGGTGGAAGGCGCGTTCATTGAGACTCGTTTTCCCGAAGGGCCATACGGAGCCAAGAACATGGCCGAGCCGTTAATGATCGCCGCCGTGCCCGCCATTGCCAACGCGATCTTTGATGCGACGGGCGTGCGGCATCGCGCTATCCCCATCACGATTGAGCAAGCCTTGCTGGGCCACCCGCTCTCGCCGGGCGGCGCGGAGCAACAGTGCCGCGTCGTGTTGGGATTCAGGGAATAAAGGTTTAGGGGTTGAAAAGCAGGCAGCATGACATCTGACGAATTGAACGTTGTACCCAACGCCGAACTGGCGCAGCGCATCTCGGCTATCTCGCTGGCGCTGGCGGAGCAGCAGACCCGTTTCCTGGCTGACCTCATTGCCATCCGCAGTTACACCGGCCAGGAACGCGCCGCCGTCGAGCGGACGCTGGCAGAGTTGCGCGCCATCGGCTGCGACGAGGTGTGGATGGACTCGGCGGGCAACGCGCTGGGGCGGATCGGCCACGGGCGGCGCGTCATCTTGTACGACGCGCACCTGGACACGAACGAGGTCGCGGAGCTTCGCACCGCCGAAGAGAGCGAGTGGCCTCACCCGCCGCTGCAACCCACCGTCGAAAACGGCGCGATGTGGGGGCTGGGCGCGTCCGACTGCAAGGGCGGCGTGGCGGCGATTGTCTACGGCGCGGCGATCTTGGCGCGGCTAAAGCCGCAACTACCAGCAGGTGATTTCACGCTGCTGGTGATGGGCGCGACGCTCGAAGAGGACGCCGAAGGCTTTGCGCTGCGCTCGTTGGTGGAGCGAGACGGCGTGCGCCCCGATCTAGTGCTGCTGGCCGAAGCGACTGACCTGGCGCTGCGGCGCGGCCAGCGCGGCCGTTGCGAGGTGCGTGTGCGGACAATGGGCCGAGCGGCGCACGCCAGCCAGCCGCACCTGGGCGAAAGCGCGATCTTGAAAATGCTGCCGGTCGTTTCAGCTTTGGAGGCGATGAATGCGACGTTGCCCCGGCATCCCATCTTTGGCAAGGGCACGCAGGTCGTCTCGCTGATGGAAGGGCCGCACACGCCCAACTCGGTGCCCGCCTGGTGCGAGATCGCGCTCGATCGGCGCATGGTTCCAGGCGAGACGCTGGACAGCGTCCTGGGCAGCATCCGCGCCGTGGTCGAGCCGCTCGGCGCAACGGCGCGCGTCCCCGATCAGCCCGTGCTCACGCACACCGGCCTGCGGCTCGACGGGCCAAGCTATTATCCGGGCTGGCTGTTGGACGAACAGCATCCTCTCATCGCGGCGGGGCGCGCGACGGGCGCGGCGCTGTGGGGCGAGCCGCCCGCTGTTGGCGTGTGGCGTTTTAGCACGGATGGAACGTATTCGGCGGGCATTGCCAATATTCCCACGCTCGGCTTTGGCCCGGAGGAAGAGCAGTACGTTCACACGGCCCAGGATCAGGTCAACCTGGAAAAACTGCGCCAGGCCGCCGCGTTCTATGCTTTGTTTCCATTTATCGTTGGAGAATATCTGTGATGGGTATTGACGCCGAGCGGCTGATTGCGTTTGCTCAATCGCTGGTGCGCGAGCGCAGCCTGAGCGGGCAGGAGCGCGCCGTCGTCGAGTTGATCCTGGCCGAGATGCGCGCGCTGGGTTTTGATCGCGCCTGGGCCGACGTGAACGGCAGCGCCATCGGCTTGGTCGAGGGCGCGTCCACCGGCCCGACGCTGTTGCTCGACGGCCACTGCGATACGGTCAGCATTGCGCCCGGCTCGCGCTGGACGCGCGATCCGTTCGGGGCTGAGATTGAGGACGCGTTGGGCACACCCCTTAAGGGTGTCCTGGGGACAACAGCGTTGTACCCAACGCGCTATCTCTACGGTCGGGGCGTGGCCGACATGAAGGGCGCGCTCGCGGCCATGCTCCACGCGGCGGCGAGTGTGGACCGCGCGCGGCTGGCGGGGCGTGTGGTCGTCAGCGCGACGGTCGTCGAAGAAGTGATGGAAGGCGTCAGCCTGCGCGCGGTGATGGAGGCGGTGCAGCCGGACTATGTGGTGATCGGCGAGGCGACGGAGCTGGCCCTCAATCGCGGCGGGCGTGGCCGCGCCGAGATTCAGCTCGAGACGCTGGGACAGCCGGCTCATTCGTCGTCGCCACAGTTGGGCCTCAACGCCGTTCACCGGATGCTGCCTGTTGTAAGCGCGATTGAGCGTTTGCCGTTGCAACAGCATCCTATCGTGGGCGAGGCGCTGTTCGTGTTGACGGACATTATCTCTGACCCTTATCCCGGACACTCGGTTGTGCCCAGTCGCTGCCGGGTGACGTATGACCGCCGCCTGCTTCCCGGCGAAACACCCGAGAGCGTGTTGGGCGCGATCATGTCGTTGCCGGAGGCGGCGCAAGCCAATCTCGTGGCGACGCTGGCCGAAGGCGAGCACGCGACGTACACCGGCCAGATGTTGCGCGGGCAGAAATTCTTTCCTGCCTGGATTTTGGAAGAAAGCCATCCGTTGGTCGAGAGCGCGTCGAGAGGTCTGCAGGCGGCGGGGCTTGCGCCGCGCCTGGGCGCATATCGCTTTTGCACCAACGCCGCCTATAGCGCCGGTGTGGCGGGCGTGCCGACGGTGGGCTTTGGCCCCGGCAGCGAAGGCGACGCGCACGTCGTGGACGAGCGGCTCGAACTGCGCGCGCTGATCGCCGCCGCGCGAGGCTATCGCGGCATCATCGAAGCGACTTGTTGCGTTGGGTGAATCTTGTGCTGACGGTTCGAGTCCGCTATTTTGGTGTTCTTTCCGCTTATGCGGGCGCGCCGGCGCAGGCGTGCAAGCAGCAGGATGTGTGTTTGCTAGAGGGAACGACGGTTCAGCAATTGTTTCTTCGCCTGGCCGAGACCGGTTCCGCATCATTGCGATCCATTCTGCTGCAAGAGGGCAAGCTCAACCCCGTGTTGCGAGTCGTTCGTAATCAAACGCAAGTCGAGGGGCAGGGATTCCAGTTGCCTTTGGCAGATGGTGACGAGATTCTGATTCTTACCAGCATCGCGGGCGGCTAGCCAACCGATAAACCGATAAGGATTAAGAGCATGAGATTGACAGCTATCGTTGACCTCACGGCGTCTTTCATCAAGTATCAAGAAACTGACTCTAAACTCAAACAGTTTTTTTTAGGCGGGCGAGGGCTGGGCGCCAGGTTGCTGTTTGATCGGGTCGGCCCGGAGGTCGAGCCGTTCGATCCCGACAATTGTTTGATCTTTACCACCGGCGCCTTGAGCGGCACAACGTGGCCGACGGCAGCTCGCTATCACGTCACGTTCAAATCGCCGGCAACGGGCGGCTATGGCTATGCCAATGCGGGTGGACATTTTGGGCCGGCGCTCGCCCGCGCCGGTTTCGATGCCGTCATTGTCACGGGACGGGCGGCTGAACCGGTCTATCTCGAGATTACGCCGCACAAGATAACGATCCGCCCGGCGAATCATTTGTGGGGACAAAACACCAGCCACGTGTGGGAGGCCTTGCTGGGGACGGCGGCTGATCCAAAAGACGCCAGCGTCGCCGGCATCGGGCTGGCCGGAGAAAAGCTGGCGCGGATCGCCGCCATCATCAACGACGGGGGACGCGCGGCGGCGCGCGGCGGGCCAGGCGCGGTGATGGGATCCAAGCGGCTCAAGGCGCTTCACGTCCGCGCCGAGGAACGTCCGGCGAGTTTTCCAGAATTTGCCCAGGCGGCTCGGCAGGCGACCCAGCACTTGATCCACGACCCCAAGATGAGTGGATTGATGGCCCACGGCACGCTCGTCCTCATGCGGCCCAAGAACCTGAGCGGCGACTTGCCCGCCAAGAATCATCAGTTGGGACAGGTGCCCTTTATTGACTCGCTCGACGCCCAAGCCTTTGAGGCGCACAGAGTAAAGCGGCGCGGGTGCTATGCCTGCCCGGTGCGCTGTTCGAGAGACTCGAAGGTAGACACCGAGTCGTACTTGGCAGAAATCGAAGGCCCCGAGTACGAGACTACCGACGCGCTCGGCCCGCTGATCTGGAATCACGACCCCGGCCTGGTGATCTATGCCAATCACCTGTGCAACGAGTACGGCCTGGACACGATCTCGACCGGCGTGGTGATCGCGTTTGCGATGGAGTGCCACCAGCGCGGCCTGTTGTCTGATCCCGACTTGTCGTTAGAGTGGGGAGACCCTCGAACGATCATCCGGCTGATCGAAGAGATCGGCCAGCGTCGGGGACTGGGGGACATGCTGGCCGATGGCGTGCGGCGAGCGGCAGAGCGGCTGGGCCAGGGAGCGGAAGCTTTTGCTTTGCACGTCAAAGGCTTGGAACTGCCGCGCCAGGAGCCTCGCGTCGCCAAGGGCTTTGGCCTGGGCCATGCGACCTCGAATCGCGGGGCCGATCATCTGTACGGTTTGCCGGCGATGGACTTGAGCGGCAACTGGGAAACGGCGCGCAAGATTTTTCCCGCCGAGATCGTCGAGCAGTTGATGACGCCGGACGATGAGACGTACAAGCCCGACATGTTGATTTACGGTGAGCATTATTGCGCGATCACGGACTCGCTGGGCATTTGCAAATTCAGCACCACGGAAGAGTACAGCCTGTTGCCGGAGGACCTGCTGCCCGGTCTGGCGGCGTTGGGCATCGAGACCGACGCGGCGGCTTTGCTGGAAGCCGGAGAGCGCATCGTCAATCTGGAGCGACTTTACAACGTGCGTGAGGGATTCCGGCGGAAGGATGACCAGCTCCCTCGCCGTTTCACACAAGAATCACTGCCGGTGCTGGAGAACGTTCTAGACCCTGTTACAGGGCAGACGCGCCTGGGCCAACCGTTGGCGGTGGCGCGGCTGTACGATTTTGACGCGATGCTCGACCGTTACTATCGGTTGCGCGGTTGGGACGCCGACGGGTGTCCTCGACCGGCGACGCTAGAGCGGCTGGGCCTATCTCGAAAATAACCGAAGGAGAAGATACGCATGAACACCAAGTTGTTCCAAAAAGACTTTATCTGCACGCCGGACTGGAGCGTTGAAGACCTCAACACCCTGCTCGACGTGGCGTTTCGCCTCAAGGGCGAGTTTGGCATGGGCGTCTTGCACGACCACATCTTGCGGGCCAAGACGCTGTACATGTTATTCTTTGAGGAAAGCACGCGCACGCGCAACTCATTCGAGACGGGCATGACCCAGTTGGGCGGCCACGCCATCTGGCTCACGCCCAAGGCCACGCAGATCGGCCACGGCGAAAATGCCAAGGACACCGGCATCGTGCTGAGCAGCTATGGTCACGGCATCTCTATCCGCGATTGCCGCACGGGCATCGGCAACAAGTACCTGTACGAGATGGCCCAGTATGCTGACGCGCCCATCATCAATATGCAAGACGACGTGGATCACCCGTGCCAGGCGATGGCCGACCTGATGACGCTATTAGAGCTTTTCGGGCGCGATTTGCGTGGGCGCAAGTTTGTCATCTCGTGGACCTACGCGCCCAAGTACGTGCGCCCGCTGTCTGTGCCGCAGTCGCTGGTGTGGCTGATGCCGCGCTTTGGCATGGACGTGACGCTGGCTTATCCCGAAGGCTATCAGATGATGCCGCAGGTGATGGAGACGGCGCGCAAGTTTGCCGACGAGGCCGGCGTCCAAATCACCGAGACACACAACATGGACCAAGCCTTTGCGGATGCCGATTTCCTGTACCCCAAGTCCTGGGGGCCCATCATGGTGACGGAGGACGAAGCGCAAGTCGAAGCGATGGCCGCCGAGCATCAAGACTGGCGCGTGACGCAGGACAAGATGCGGCTCGCCAAAAAACACGCCGTGTACATGCACTGCATGCCGATTGATCGCGGGCACGAGGCCGACGACGACGTGATTGACGGCCCGCAGTCCATCATCTACAAGCAGGCCGAGAATCGGCTGCACATTCAAAAGGCGCTGATGGCGCTCGTCATGGGCGGCCGCGCTTGAGAGGCTATCCCGTGCAAGCCATGACTATGAGTGACACCTGTCAGGTCTCGGAGACCTGACAGGTGTATGGGCGTGTGGGGAGAAAGGAACGGGAATGGCTGATTTGCGCACGAGTCTATTCGGGATCGAGATGCCTTCGCCTTTCATTCTGGCTTCGGGGCCGCTGTCCTATGATGCGCAAGGTGTGTGGGAAGCGTACCGCGCCGGAGCGGGCGGCGTGACCACCAAAACGCTCCGCCTGGAGCGAGCGATCAATCCGACGCCGCACATGGTCTTGCCACGCTCGTCCAACTTGCGCGCGACTTTGTTCAACTCGGAAAAGTGGGCTGACTTGCCCTGGGAGCAATGGGTGGAGCACGAGTTGCCCAAGCTGAAGGGCCACCTGGGCATGTTGATTGCCAGCATCGGGCACACTGGCCCGGAGGCCGAGGTGATCGCCGGCCCCGTCGCGGCGACCGGCGTCGTGGACGCCCTCGAATGTGTGGCGTATACTAAAGAGACTCTCGTGCCGGTCGTGCGCGCTGTCCGCGAACACACGGACTTGCCCGTGCTCGCCAAGTTGACCTTCAATTGGGGCGACGACCTTTATCCGGCGGCTGAGGCGGCCCTGCGCGCTGGAGCGAACGGCTTTACGGCGATTGATTCCATCGGGCCGACGCTGCAAATTGACATCGAAACCGGCCAGCCGACGATCGGCGGGACGGGCAACCGGTCGTGGATGTCGGGCGCGGCCATTCGCCCTGCCGCTCAAGCGGTGGTCGCCGATCTGGTGACTCGCTTCGGCGTGCCCGTCGTCGGCACAGGCGGCATCATCCAGGCCGAAGACGCGATTGAGATGACGATGGTGGGCGCGGCGGCGTTGGGTGTGTGTACCGCGCCGCTCCTGCGCGGGCTAGAGTGGTTTGCCAAGACACATCAGAAACTTGGCGAGTGGCTGGATAGTCACAACTATGCCAGCCTCTCTTCTGTCCGTGGACTGGCGCTGCGCGAGTTGCATCAAGCAGAAGATACACTGCCGCTCACATTCCAGTTCGAGCCGCTGCGTTGCACCAAATGCAACCTATGCGTCGTTCTGTGTCCTTACGATGCTCGCAACATGCAAGGAGACAAATCCAAATCGTCCGACCTGAAGCAAATTCTGGACGAGGCCCGCTGCCGGTCGTGCGGATTGTGCGTTGAGGTCTGCAAGCCCAGGGCATTGACTTATGGGAATTGGCCGCGCGATCCAGTCACACAACTCGCTTGATCTCTCCCGATTGCGATTGTGTCTTGAGAATATTTCGTGTCGCAGATAGCAAGAACACACAGCGGTTTCGATTTGGTGTTCATCGCCAACTGGTACGAGTGTAAGGCGGGCAGTATAGAGTGGAAACAGTAAAATCAGATAATCAAACAACCGGACAGAGGTCAAGCGTAGTTTGTCTGTATGATGGTGGACTTGCAAGTCCTTGAAGTGTCTTATCACGGAGAACAGTCAGAGGTATGATGTTTTCAATCTTATACGACCAGGTTGCGATGAATTCAAGATCGCGGGGCTGGCCTTAAATGTCAGACCCAGTGGCAAAAGATTACCTGTTTCCGATAGGAACTCATAACCCGGAGGTCCTTGGTTCGAATCCAAGCCCTGATATCTAGGCGACACCGTAGACCCTTGTGAGGCTATGGTGTTTTTGTTTGCTTGACCTCGCATACTTGGCTGGGCCGAGGCAACTCGGTCGCCGCTTGGCCAATCATAGCACGACTGACCGGTGCAACCGATTCAGTAGCAACAGTGTCTCAAGCCATCCAAACATGCCTCATTCGGTTTCTTCCGATTGCCAGCAACTTGAAACGGGTTAAGACATTCAGCTAATCCCCAAGTGTCTCGTGGTGTTTCATCAAAAAAGATATCCCGATCAAGGCGGAGTTTGAAGATCGCTGACAGGAGTGAGGTACTCCAAGATTAGCATTACGCAAACAGTTTGCTCTTGTCTATTGAGTACACATGCTGTTCATCATCTTTGCCATCCCCAGCGGCTTTATCGCCGGGCGATTCGGGCGCAAGCGCACTATCTTGACCGGGTTGGGCATCTTTAGCGTGCTGCTAGTCGGCAGTCTGTGTCTTTAGCCAGAGTCGGCGGTCGCTCACCCAATTTTCTCCATCCGTTCCAGCGGGAGGATGAACACGGCCGCGCCTCCAACTTCAACCGGGATCGTGCCGAGGAAACGCTCACGCGCTTCCATGCTGGGCACCCAGGGATGCAGGTGCTTGGTGCGCCGCTTGCAGTGCTTGCCCAGGAGCGCTAACACACTCTCCACCTGGTTGTCATCCACGGCCATCATCAGCGTGACGTTGTTGCCTCGCAGAAACCCGCCGCTAGAGCCGATGCGAGTGATGCTCAGTCCTTCGATTTCTACTGCCTCGGTCAGCGGGTCTTCGTCCTCGTTCTGGATCACGGCCAGGATGAGTTTCATGGTCTCCTCCGATGATTTCAGATTGTGGATTGCCGAATGTTTGTCCAGTCTGAAATCCGAAATGGCTATGGCTTACGGGTCGGGGGGAGTGGTGTTGCGGTCACGCCCAGGCACAGGTTGGTGCCGCCCTGCGCGGTCAAGTCGTTCGGGTCAATCGCGAGCGATTTTTGAAACAAGGGCATGGCTTGCTCGCATTGGGCCATGTAGAAATGCGCCAGTCCGAGGACATTGTAATAGTCAACTTTGTTGGCGCCCAGCTCGATAGCTTTTTGCAGCGCCGGGATGGCGTCTTCGTAATTGCGCCGACTATAGTAGGCCATTCCCAGGTGCGCCCAGGCAGCGGCATAATCCGGGTTGCTTTGGGTGGCCTTGTCCAATTCCTTGATCGCGCGTTCCAGGTCAGCCGCCCGCCCATAAGTGGTGTAGGACTGGTAATAGTTCCAGCCCAACTCATCTTGCGCATCGGCGCGGTCGGGCTCGAGTTCGAGCGCGCGTTGGACCTGCTTGATGGCGCCGTCAAAGTTGCCCGCATAGCGATAATTGCGGGCGATGGTGAGGTACAAGAAGGCGACATTGGGCGCCAGCGTCAACATGGGTTGGTACGCGCCGATGGCCTCTCCGTAACGCCCTTGCAGTTCCAAAACATAGCCTCTCGCACGGTGCGCATCCACGCTGTTGGGATTGAGCCGGATGGCGGTCTCGGCGGCATCCTTGGCGCGCGGCCAGTTCTTTCCATCCGCATACGCTTCGGCCAGGAACGCGAACCCTTCGGCATAATTTGGGTCGAGTTGAGTCGCCAGTTTACCGGCGTTGATCGCTTCGAGTGTCTGCTGATTCCAGCCCAGGGCCAGCGACAGCGAGGCTTGGATGGGCGCGCTATCGGTCATGACGCGCGTTGCTCGTTGCGCCAACCGCAGCCCTTCTTGCAGCCGATCCTTGCGCCCTTGACTTTGGTAAATGATCAGCCGCACCAGGGGAGGTGAGATGTCTGGATTGTCCGGTTCGAGCGTCAGCGCGACTTTGTAGGCCAGGATGGCATCGTCGAGCCGGCCTGCTTGAACGGCCGCTTTTGCCTCCGCGATGTAGGATGTGGCAGTGCGCGTTGGGGCGGGGGTGGGCGTGACGGTCGGAACCGCCTCGCCGGTGCGGCTCAAGATGTAAGCGCCCGCGCCGATCAACCCAACGAGTATGACGATACGGACGAGGCTTTGAGTGTGTTGTTTCGGGCGTCCGAGGTACATGAGTCCGCCTCCTGGCGTGGCTTCCATCATAGCACGTGGGGCGGGACAGGTCAAGTGTTTCTTGACAGTCCACCGCAGGCAGTTATAATGCTTTCACTTGGTTGTCCCCGGCCTCGCGCCGGAGTTTTGACCTGTGACAAGGACAATGTCGCCGCAACGACGTTTGGGGCGTGCTGAACTGGCGTGCGTGATCGGCCTGCTGCTGTTGGCAGCAGCGCTGCGTCTATATCGGCTGCAAGATTACCCCGCCGGATACCACAACGACGAAGTCGCCCTGGCGCACGCCGTGGAAACGGCCATGGGCGGGCGGCTCGCCGTCTTTTTCCCGGAAGACACTGGCCACGAGGCGCTGTACATGTATTGGTCTGCGCCGTTCGGCGTGGCGCTGGGGCATACGGTTTTTGCGCTGCGATTGCCTTCGGCTTTCCTGGCGATGATTGCGTTGTGCGCAGTGTGGGCGTTGACGCGACGGTTGTTTGGACCGCTGCCGGCCGGCGTGGCGCTGGCGATGATGAGTGTTTCGTGGTGGAGCGTGTTGTTGGGACGCATCACGCTGCATGTCATCGCGGTCGTGCCGACGTTGGCGCTGGCGATGTACTTTTTGAGCCGGGGCGCACTCGGCAGGACGCAAGACGCAACACGTAATGCCGAGTCCGAGATCCGAAATCTGAAATCTGAAATCTGGTTTGCTTTGTCCGGGCTTTTCTTTGCGCTGGCCTTTAACGCTTACACGGCTGCGCGCGTGATGCCGCTCTTGTTCCTCGCGCTCGTGGTCTATTTGGCCCTCGTCCGGCGCGACGTGATCCGCCGACATTGGCGTGGACTGCTGGCGCTGTCCGCTGTGGCATTTGTGTTGTGCTTGCCGTTGGCGGTTTATCTGTTCACGCATCCCGGCGCAAAGCAACTGAGCTATGCCGACTTTAACGCCGATCAGCCCGTGACCGATTTGTTGGCCGGCAAGCCGCAACTGGCGCTTGAGACGACGCTGCAAACGTTGGGGATGTTTGCGTTCGCCGGAGATCCATTGTCGGTCTTCAATATTCCGGGCCGCCCCCTGTTCGAGCCGGTGGGGGCGGCTTTGTTTTTGATCGGTGTGGCAGTGGCGCTGTGGCGCTGGCGCGACCCGCGTTATGGCGTCGTGTTGATTGGGTTGAGCGTCACGCTTTTGCCGGGAATGTTCAGTCAGCCCGCGCCGAACTATGCGCACACCGTCGGCGCGATGGTGTTTGTGTTCGCTCTGCCGGGCATCGGCGCGGAGGCGATGTGGCGATGGGCATCGGCGCGATGGGGCGATACTGCGCGGCGCATCGGCGTGGCGGCGTTGGTAGCGTTGGTAGCGTTGCTGCTGGGCAACCTGGCCTGGACGGCGCGGGATTTTTTCATCGTGTGGCCGGCGCAGCCTGCGACGCGCTGGTGGATGCAGACCGGCTTGAAGGAATTGGCGGATGCGCTCAGGGCGCAAGAGCCACACGGTCCGGTCGCCGTATGTGTTCCGTCGCGACTGATTGACGAACGTCTGGAGTGGTGGCGGCCGGCATGGATGATCTGGCATTACGTCTCACCGCAAAATGAGCGCGACATGCGCTGGTATGACTGCGCTGAAGCGGCTGTCATTCCTGCGGGAACTGCGCCACGTTTTGCCTTTCCCGATGCGACCTCGCCCGATCAACTGGCCGGGTTTCCCATCGCACGATGGATACGCGCCGCGCCCGACGCAAAACAAGTTGGCGGAGGTCTGCTTGTGCGCGCTGATCCAATGTCGGCGTGGTCGGCTGAGGTGACGCGGCTGGCGAGTGATGCGTCCCTTGAAGCGGATCTGCCGCCGGAAGTCGCGCGAAATCAGTTGGCGACGCTCCCGGTTGACTTGGGTCACGCGCTGCAATTGACTGCCTATCAGGTCGAGGGCCGCGCGGCGCCGGGGGCCGTCATTACGGTGACGACGTACTGGCGCGTCACGGCTCCGCTGGAACCGCGATTGGCGTTGTTCACGCACGTCATCACCGGCGCGGACATGATGGCGCAGGCCGATCACCTGGCGATCACGTCGTCCAGCCTGCAACCGGGCGATGTGTTCCTGCAAGTACATTCTCTGCAATTGCCGGATAGCGTCGAGCGCGGCTGGTATGAAGTAAGAGTGGGCCTTTATTCGCAGGATACGGGCGCTCGCTTGCCCGTGTATGACGGCACCGCGCAGATGGGCGATTGGGTGTTGCTTCGTCCGCTGTGCGTGTATTGGCGTTGAGGCCAGATATAAAATCTCCGATCTCCAACCCCCTAAAGAGGGAGATTCTCAAATCTAAAATGTCAGAGACGCAGGGCGGGGAAAGAGACAAGAGCATAACGAGGGCGATGAACGTGGCGCGCGCGATGTTGCCGGTGTTGGCATTGGTTGCCTTTTGGCTGCCGGTGCTGGGGCCGTTGATTCAGCCCGGCATGATGACGCGCAGCAGTGATGGCGTGCTGCACTTTTTGCGCGCCTTTCAGTTGGACACGCTGGCGCGGCAGGGGATGCTCTGGCCGCGTTGGTCGCCGGGCATGGTCTTTGGCTACGGCTACCCGCTGTTCAACTTTTATCCTATCCTGTCGTTGTACCCCGGTTTGATTTTGCACCGCCTGGGCTTGAGCTTGTTGCAAAGTTGGAACCTGTCGCTGGCATTGAGCGTGCTGGCTTCCGGCTTGACGATGTATCTCTGGGCGCGGCAGGTGATCGGGCGGCGCGGCGCTTTTGTCGCCGCGATTGCCTACATGCTGGCGCCCTATCAACTGTACGATGTGTACTGGCGCGGCAACATGACTGAATCGCTGACCTTGCCGCTGCTGCCGGTGGTGATGTGGGCGGCGCTACGTGTGGCGCAAGAGCGCCGCTGGCGTTACGCTCTGGCTGGCGCATTGGCCTACGCGGCGGTCTTGCTCATGCACGCGCCGGCCAGTTTGATGCTCGCGCTGGTCTTGCTGGCGTATTTGCTGGCGCTGATGTGGAATGTCCAAGAGCGCCGCGTGGTTGTGTACCAGTTCGCGGGTGTGTTGATTTTGGGCGTGGGACTGGCTGCCTTCTTCCTGGTTCCGGCCTATGCGGAAAAAGGTCAGGTGCAGCTTGCACGCGCAGTGTCGGCGGACTGGGCCGACTTTCGCGTTCACTTTCTCTCGTTGGGCGAATTGCTCGGATTGACTCAGCCTGGCGATCTGTTGCTGGTTGATCCTGCGCCGCCGCGCAGCTTGGGCTGGGCCGCTGCCGGGTTGGCCGTGGTCGGCATCCTGGCGACGTGGTGGGGCCGCGTTCGGATCGGCGGCGCGCACAAGCAGCACGTGGTGTGGGCCGGTCTGATCTTGATGGGAGCCGTCGGGATGACGACGGCGATTTCTGAGCCGGTCTGGTCGCGCACGCCGCTGCTGAATTGGATACTGCCGTTCATCCAATACCCGTCACGCTTTTTGGGCGGGGGCAGCTTGATGGCCGCGCTTTTGGCCGGAGCGGGCGTGGCTGCCGTGGAGACCCGCGTAAAGTCGGAGGCCAGGCGCTCGGTGGTTGTGGGAGTGTGCGCGGTGATCTTGGCGGTGAGCGCTTGGCCGTGGGCGCAGCCGCGCTTGCGCCCCATGCGTGAGAATCCCGACCAGTCGTTTTACGTTGCGGTGGAAAGGAACACCGGATTTATCGGCACGACCACATTTGGTGAGTACTTGCCGTCGGCTGTGCAAGAATTCCCCACCGATTCACCGTTGGTCGGACCGATGCTGGCCGGGCAGAGTGTCGTGCGTTGGGATGCGCCGGGCGCGCGCATCTTGGTGGCGCGCGACACTGGCTTGAGCGCCGAGTTGGTCTTGGAAAGCGATGCGCCGATTCAGGTTGTGTATCGCGCGTTTTACTTTCCCGGCTGGCAAGCACAGTTGGATGCGCAGCTGGTTGACGTGTCGGTCGTGCCGCCGTTGGGCTTGATGGCGCTAAATGTTCCCGCCGGGCATCATACATTGACCATGCGCTTTGTCAGCACGCTGTTGCGTTCGGCCAGCACGCTGGTCTCGCTGTTGGCGGTTGTCGTGCTTGGGGTGGTCTGGATTCTTGATCGGCGCTCGACTTGCCATGTTGCGCGCTCGCTGTTCGACGCTCCACATCCTGTAACGTGGCTGGGATTGGCTGCATTGGGTGTGGCATTGCTGGCGCTCAAGGTGAGTGTGATGGATCGCGCCGCAGTCCCGCTGCGCTGGTGGCGCGTGGAGGGCGGTCGGACGCAGTTCGCCTTTAACGCGCCGGCGATGTCGCATCGAGTGGATGCCCGGTTGGGCGAAGAGATCGCGCTGGTCGGATTTGATGCGCCGGATCGTGCCAGTCCGGGCCAGGCGGTGACTGTGAAATTGGTATGGCAGGCGCGTGGGCAAGTCAACCAAGAATACAAAGTGTTTGTACATCTGCTCGGCGCGGATGGGAGACCGGTCGCCCAATCCGATGCGACGCCGGCCGGCTGGACGCGGCCCACGTTTGGGTGGCAGGTCGGAGAGTTTGTAACCGATGCGCACACGCTCGATCTCGCGCCGGATTTGGCGCCGGGCGTTTATCGGCTGACCGTGGGCATGTATGACATCGCCGGGCAGCGATTGCCGGTGGCCAGTGGCGGCGATGCGGTTGAGTTGGGCAAAGTTCAAGTGTCTGCAAAATGATTTTCATAACCTGAGTGAGAGTGTCATCATGAGCTTGCGAAAACTGATCCGACTTGAAGGCTACAGGGCAATGGCTGTGTTCACGGCGATTGCCGCCATCCTGTTCTTTTGGGATCCGTTGTTCACCTGGTCAGCCGATAAGATCATGGGCGGCGGCGATATTGCCACCATGTTTGCGCCATGGCTGAGCTTTATCTACGATACACTGCGGCAATACGGGACGCTGCCGTTGTGGAATCCTTATTTGTTTTCGGGCGTGCCCTTTTACGCCAACCCGCAGCCCATGATGTTCTATCCGTTCACGTACCTGGGGCTGTTGATGCCGCTCACGCGCGCCATGGCGTTGACGTTAGTGATCCACGTCTGGCTGATGGGGATGGGCATGTATGGCTGGCTGCGTTCGCTGGGGGCCACACATGCAGGGGCTTTCCTGGCTGGCGCGGCCTTTGCCTTCACAGGGACATTTGCGGTGCGAGTGGGCGCAGGCCATTACGCCACGGCGCTGCAATTCGCCTGGTGGCCGCTTTCGGCCTGGGCGCTGCGGACGGCGTTTGAGCGTCGCTCGTGGCGATGGGCCATCTTGGGCGGCGTGCCGCTGGCGTTGGGACTGCTCTCGGGTCACACCGCCACGTGTTTGCTGCTTTACATGACGCTGGGCATTTATACCCTCTTTGAAGCAGTCGCCGTGTACAAGCAAGATGGGCACTGGGGCGCTGGCACGCGCGTGTTGGGACTGGCGGCCGTAGCGGTCTTGACGAGCCTGGCGCTGGCTGCCGTGCAATATCTGCCGTTTTTCAACTCTAGCCAGCTTTCGGTGCGCGCCAGCGATCCTTCGCTCGACTTTGCGGCCCGCTTTTCGATGCCCATTGGACATTTGCTCACGCTGCTCGTGCCCGACTTTTTCGGTGAGCCAATTCGCACCGGCTACTGGAGCGTGGAGGGCTATGGCGAGTTCACTTATTATGTGGGCGCCCTCATCTTTTTCCTGGCCGTGGCCGGTGTGCAGTTGATTAAGAGCGGGCAGCGCCGCTTGCTGTTTTTCCTGGCTTTGGCGTTGGGCGCGGTGATAGTGCAATTAGGCCCCGACGGCGTGCTGTTCATGCTCTTTTACCGCTTTGTGCCGGGCATTGCGATGACGCGAGCGCCGGGCCGGGCGGGCATGATCTATACGTTCGCCGTCATCACGGCGGCGGGATTGGTGTGGAGCGAATTGGAGCGCGCGTCGCAAGAGACTGTCCAACGCCTGCTGTGAATTTTCAACAAGACTTTGGTCTGGGTTGTTTCCATTGTGACCCTTGGCGTGGCGCTGGCAGCTTTCATTTTGTATGCGGCGTTCAAATCGCCCGATACGGCCCGGTTGTGGCACCTGGGCGGCCAATTGATGCAATTCCTCGTCTTGTTCTGGGCGGCCATGGCGATCTTTTTTGCCTGGCGGAATCGCAGCCTGCCGCCGCGCGCCATCAACGTGCTGGCTGTGGCGCTCGTGATGTTTGACCTGTGCTCGTATGGCCTCAAGAACGTGCGGCCCGGCGATAATTCGCAGGACCCCGGTTGGCCGCGCGTGGTAAGCTTTATGCAGGACAAGCCGGGGTATCGCGTCGCCCCGGCGGATTTCCAGTTCTTTCAGCATAACGGCGCATTGGCCTATCGCCTCCGCAGCGACTATGGCTACGATCCGATTGTGCTTGCCAACTATCAGGCGCTGCTCGATTCGGCGGAGGACTATTTTGACCGGGCGTACGATTTGCTGAACGTCCGGTACGTCGTGGCGCGCGACCCGCTCGAATTCAAAGAGGGTGGCCCCAAACTGCCGGTCAGCTTTGAGTGGCAAGACCTGAGGATTTACCGGCGGCCCAGCCCGCTGCCGCGCGCGTTCATCGCGCACAACGCACAGGTCGTGACGGGCGACGCAGAAGCGCGAGCCGCGCTGCGTGCGGCGGGGTTAGTGGTCGGAAACAGGTTCCGGTGGTAAAAGGCGGAATGCCGTGCGGCCAGCCAGGTTGGCGTAGACCTGCGCGCCCTCGGCTGGGTGTGCATGCAAAGGTTGTCAGCGAACTTTTTTTGTGGCCGAGGACGTTTGCTTGCGCTGGATTACGTCGTGGTTCTCACAGCCTTTGCGCGCACACGTGATCAGTGAGTTGTGTACGCAAGCGAGGCGAGTATAATCATAATCGTGAGACCCAAAGGGTTTAGGAAACCCTTCAGGTCTTGAAAGGGACTGGCGATGCTTCGATTTTCTAAATACCACGGTCTGGGCAACGACTTTATCTTGGTGAACGGACTCGGCACGCCCGCGCCGGACATCAGCCCGCAGGAAGCGATCTGCCTGTGCGACCGGCATTTCAGCATAGGCGCAGACGGTGTGATCTCGGTGCTGCCTTCGACCCGCGCAGATTGCCGGATGCGCCTCATCAACTCGGACGGTTCCGAGGCCGAGATGTGCGGTAAC
Organism: Anaerolineae bacterium; assembly: GCA_041300525.1. GTDB lineage: Bacteria > Chloroflexota > Anaerolineae > Fen-1058 > Fen-1058 > JBGLNJ01. The sequence goes on from JBGLNJ010000001.1 coordinate 1,678,121, forward strand.
GGCCTGCGCTGCCTGGCGCAGTTTGTTTGGGATGAAGGGCTGATTCGCAAAACCGAGATGACCGTGGAGACGTTGGCCGGCCTCAAGCATCCGCGCCTGTGTGTCGAAGGAGATCGCGCCGTCGAGATCAGTGTGGAGATGGGCAAGCCGCTGTGGCTGGCGAACGATGTGCCGACGACGCTTGTCGCGCCGGGGGCGCGCGCGATTGACGCGCCATTGGAAGTGGAGGGCGTGACGTGGGCGGTGACGGTTGTCAACACCGGCGTGCCGCATTGCGTCGTCTTTGTGCCCGACGTGGAAGCGGTGGACTGGCGCAGCCTCGGCCCGCGCATCGAGCATCACCCCGCGTTCCCGCACAAGACGAACGTGATGTTCACGCAGGTCGTCGCGCGCGATCATTTGCGAGTCCGCCCGTGGGAGCGCGGCGCGGGGGCTACACTGGCATGCGGGACTGGAGCGTGTGCTGTGGCGGTTGCGGCGGCGATCTCAGGCCGAGCGGGGCGCGATGTGGCGGTGACACTCCCTGGAGGCACGCTGCGAATTCAGTGGGATGCGGATGACGAGATGATCATGACCGGCCCGGCGGAGCGAGTGTTCGTAGGACACAGGTAGAAGCGACTCGCCGAGACATCGCGACCGGTTACGCCCGCTTTGTTTCCAGCCGATATGGGTAGTACGTCCCCTGGCACGGATTGCCCCAGCAGACCCACATCGTCCGCGCGGCCATGTCAATGATGATCGAGGCGATGGTGATCGTGCAATCGAACGGGTTCTCGCCCTGTTCGACGTGCGCGCAGATGCTATTGGGATAGTTGATGTGGTCGGCCAGGAAGGTCTGAAAATCAGCGGTGGTGAGCTTGCCCAGGCGGCCACGGACCAGGTGACGCGCGCGGTTGTAACGGACGCGGCTGTTGACCAGGGCTTCCGGCTTTTCTTCGTAACTGCGCATGGCCGCCGACGTATAGTGGTTCGTGTGCGCCGTCCAGTGATCGTCGGCGTAGAGCGCATCGTAAGCCGTGGCCGAAGCCTCGATGCTATAGATTTCGCCATGTTCGCCGGCGATGAGGTGATTGTAGCCCGCGTCGCGCCGGCGGTGGATGGCGGCCTGGATGGCCTGGCCCAGCGTCCGCGCCCCCAGGATCGCGCGCGTGTAAATGATGCGCGGGATGCCGAGCCGCACATCGTTCGGGTAAACCGAATCGGCCACGTGCGCAATGCCGGCCGTGTTGAACCCCAAGTTGGGCAGCAACGCGCCGTAGGACAGCGCCAGAAACGCCGGTTCATCATCCGGCTCGATCTGGGCGACGTAGACGAATGGCTTGTCGGCCGGCATCCAGTCCTCGTTGTGCGCCACGATGACGCCCGCGCCGCTCTCCGTCACTTCGCTCCCCGCCGCCAGGCTGGTACACTTCATGAACAGCGCATCCGAGGTGATGGCTTCCAATGTGTTGAGCGTGAGGATGTCGCCAAAATCCGCGCCGGAGCCTGCGGCAATGCCCAACAATTCTTCGACGTACTGCGGATAAAACTCTTCGGCGAACGGCAGGTACTTGCGCGTCTGGAGCACGGCCTCCTGCCAAGAGATGTTGATGGACGTGTCCTGCTCCATCATCGCCTGGTAGATGGTTACTTGCTGGCGGATGAGGTCGGCCAGCTCGCGGCCAATCGTCAAGCCGATCTCGCGGTGCGATCCGGCAGCGTGGAAGAAAGGAGGTTGTAGACTCATTAGCCACCTTTGCTCTTTAGATAAATCCCCTGTGGGTCGAGTTCCTCGCGCAACAAGCGAACTTCTTCGTCTGTTGGCGTGGGCGTGGCCTTGAGATCAGCGGCGACCTTGAGCGGCCAGCCGGTGTTTTTGACCGCCTGCTCGACCGTCGCGCCAGGGTGCAGAGAGGTGAGCACCAGTTCGCCGGTTTCGTCCGGCTCCAGCACGCCCAGGTCGGTGACGGTGGCCAGCGGCCCGCCGCCGCGCACGCCGGTCGCCTCACGCTCTTTGCGCCCGCCCAGGAATCCGGCGCTGGTCACAAAATCGCAGCGCTCCGGAAAGCGCCGCGCCTGGTGGGGCGTGATGAGATAGCAACGGTTGCCCCACGCGGCGATTTCGGCAGCGCCGCCCGAGCCGGGCAAGCGCACTTTGGGCTTGGCATACGGGCCGATGACGGTAGCATTAATGTTGCCATAGCGATCAATCTGCGCGCCGCCCAAAAAGCCCACGTCAATCTTGCCGCGCTGCAAGTAGAACGCGAACACTTCGTACATCGAACAGACCGCCGTTGCGCCGGAGACCAGGCACGGGTCGCCGATCGAGAGCGGCAGCCGCGCGGGCTGCGCGCCGATGACGCCCGCCTCGTAAATCAAATTGAGGTTCGGCGCGTGCGTGCGCCGCGCCAGGTTGCATGCCAGATTGGGCAGGCCGATGCCCACGAAGACTACGTCGCTATCGCGCAAGAGCCGCGCGGCGGTGACGACCATCATTTCGGATGCAGTATAATCGGTCATTGTCTCGTCCTCCGAATGAGATGAGTCCAGTATAACATCGCCCATAAGGCGTGTCAACAAAAAAACCTCCGAGGTTTCCCGCAGGGCCTCGGAGGTCTTTACAAATTTCTGTTTACACGACTGCCGCCGGATCAGGCGCTCCGCGCGGAGCAAGTTGGGCGGTCATGTCTTGCAACGTCGCCGCCGCCACGTCCTGCAACACCGAGACGATCGCCTCCGGCTCCGCCATGCGCGGCCTGGCCGAAAAGTCCAAGTTGCCTTCGATCAGGTCAATCAGCACCGTGTCGCCGGCCTTGAACTTGCCGGAGAGCACCCCGTCTGAAAGCGCATCTTCGATGCGGTTCTGGATCACGCGGCGCAATGGCCTCGCGCCGAACTCGGGGCTATAGCCCTCGTCGGCCAGATAATTCTTGGACGCCTCGGTCGCCTCCAGCTTGATCTGGTGATCGCTCAAGCGGGTCTGCACCTTGTTCAACTCCAGGCTGACGATTTGCTTGATCTCATCTTTGCTCAACGCGCGAAAGACAATGACGCCGTCGAGCCGGTTGAGGAATTCGGGGCGGAACTCTTTCTTGAGCTGATCCAGCAGCTTGTCACGCATCGTCTCGTACGATGACTCGGCTTCTTTGGCCTCGTCGCGCTTGGGGGCAAAGCCCAACACGGTGTTGCGCCGAATCATCTCTGCGCCAATGTTGCTCGTCATGATGATGAGGGCATTGCGGAAATCTACCTTGTGGCCGCGCGCGTCCGAAAGGTGTCCCTCTTCCATGATCTGAAGGAGCATGTTGAAAATTTCCGGGTGCGCCTTTTCAATCTCGTCAAAGACGACAATCGAGTATGGGCGGCGGCGGATCGCCTCGGTCAATTGACCGGCGTCTTCGTAGCCTATATAGCCGGGAGGCGCGCCCACCAAACGCGCCGTCGTATGGCGCTCCATGAACTCGGACATGTCGAGTTGCACTAGTGCGTCTTCGCTGCCGAACAAGAACTCGGCCAGCGACTTGGTCAACTCGGTCTTGCCCACGCCGGTGGGGCCGAGGAAGATGAACGAACCGATGGGCCGCTTGGGGTCTTTGAGGCCCGCCCGGCTGCGGCGCACGGCTTTCGAGATGGTGGTGATCGCTTCTTCCTGGCCGATGATGCGCCCGTGCAGCGCCTCTTCCATGTGGATCAACCGCTCGGACTCGGTGCCGGCGATGCGGCTGACGGGTATGCCCGTCCACATCCCCAAGACTTCGGCAATGTCTTCCGGCTTGACCAGGATGCTGCTGGCTTCGCCTTCGCTGCCCATGCGCAGTTGTTCGAGTTGGCCTTGCAACTCTTCCTCGCGTATGCGCAAATCGGAGGCTTCGTCGTACCGGCGTTCCTCTAACGCGATTTCTTTGTCGCGCTGGATGGCCTTGATCTCGCTGAACGCCTTTTGCAGCCCAGTGGCCCGTGGAGCCTTGTACATCCGCACACGCGCCGAGGTCTCGTCAATCAGGTCAATGGCCTTGTCGGGCAAGAAGCGGTCGGGGATGTAACGGGCGGCCAGGTGAGCCGCGCTGTCCAGCGCCTCGTCGGTGATGTGCAGCTTGTGGTGCTCCTCGTACCGGCCGCGAACGCCCTTGAGGATGTCCACGGTCTCGTCTACCGTTGGCTCTTCGACAACCACCGGCTGGAAGCGCCGCTCCAGCGCCGCGTCGGACTCGATGTGCTTGCGGTACTCTGCCAGCGTCGTCGCGCCGATGCACTGCAGCTCGCCGCGCGCCAACGCCGGCTTGAGGATATTGGCCGCGTCCACGGCGCTGCCCGCCGCGCCCGCGCCGACGAGCATGTGTACTTCGTCAATGAACAGGATGCTGTCGCTGTTCTTGAGTTCTTCGATCACGCGCTTGAGGCGTTCCTCGAACTGGCCCCGGTACATCGTCCCGGCGACCAGGCTGCCCACGTCCAATTGCAGCAATCGCTTGTTGAGGAGCGGTTCGGGGGTCTCGGCGGCAATGATCCTTTGCGCCAATCCTTCGACGATGGCCGTCTTGCCCACGCCCGGCTCACCGATGAGCGCGGGGTTGTTCTTGGTGCGGCGTGAAAGGATCTGGATCACGCGCTCGATTTCAGTCTGCCGGCCCACCACCGGATCGAGCTTGCCCTGCGTTGCCATTGCCGTGAGGTCGGTGGCGAGTTGGTCCACCAGCGGCGTCTTGGACTTTTCCTTTTTCTTCTTTTCTTCCGGCCGGGTGGTTTCCGGCTCACCGCCGGCGGGCACGGGATTTTCTTGGATGGATTTTGTTGTCTCGCGGCGGATCTGGTCCGGCGAGACGCCGAGCTGGCGCAAAATATCCACCGCCACGCCGTCTCCCTGGCGCATCAGGCCCAACAGCAAGTGCTCGGTGCCGATGTAGTGATGCCCCAGTTTGTGCGCCTCGTCCACCGCCAGCTCGATCACGCGCTTGGTGCGTGGGGTGAGGTCAACTTTACTCTGCGGCGTGCGCCGTCCCGGCCCGGTGATGCGCTCGACCATGTCGGTCACGCGCTGCGGCTGAATGCCGAGCTTGCGCAGCACCTGCCCGGCCACACCGCCGTCTTCCTTCATTAGCCCCAACAACAAATGCTCGGTCCCGATGTAATTGTGCCGCATGCGCTCGGCTTCTTCTTGCGCCAGCGCCAGAACTCGTCGTGCTCGTTGTGTGAATCGGTCTAGTTTGCCAGCCACGCTTCCCTCCTCCACGAACCCATATCCATCTCTATCCAAAAACAGGTTTTCATGCAACGATGTGTTCGACGCAGGAGCGCCGGTCATTCCGGCCGGCGCTCCTATTTGTTTCAAGTATACCACAAATTTTGGTTTGTAGCGGCAGGAAAATTACGCGGGTTGCGCTTCTCCCTCACTTGGGGCTTCCGTCTCTGGAACCTCATCGCCCATGGCGTCTTGCAGACCTTGTCTCCAGTCGGCTTCGGCGTACTCGGCCTGATCCACCTTCTTGAGAGAAAGCCCCAGCCGTCGCCGCTCCGGGTCAATGCGGATGATCCGCAGCGTCAATACCTGCCCTTCCTTGACGGCCTCGCGGGGGTGGTTGATGCGGCCATCGGACAGTTCCGAAATGTGAATCAACCCCTCGATCTCGTCGTCGTCCTTGATCCGCGCGAACGCGCCGAACTTGGCCAACTTGGTGATGGTGCCTTCGACGAGCTGCCCCACCTTGTAGCGAATCTCGATCCGGCCCCACGGGTCTTGTTCCAGGCGCTTGAGCGACAGCCCGATGCGCTTGCGGTCGTGGTCTACATTGAGGACTTCGACCTCGACCTCTTGGCCGACCTTGAGGATTTCACGCGGGTGCGTGACGCGCTTCCAGGACAGTTCCGACAAGTGTACCAGGCCGTCGGCCCCGCCCAAGTCCACGAACGCGCCAAAATCGGCCAGGCTGATGACCTTGCCTGTGAGGTGCGTCCCCTCGTGAAGCTCGGACAGCAGTTTTTCCTTTTGAACTTTGCGCCAGTCGCGCATCGCCGCGCGCTCGGAAAGGATCAACCGGTTGCGGGCGCGGTCCATCTCGATGACTTTGAGCTGGAGTTTTTTGCCCACCAGCGGCTGCCAGCGCTCATCGGACTTGGCCTCGCCTTCGGCAGACTCTTCGGCCTTGCCGCCGCCATGCGTCACCAATTGAGAGGCGGGGACGAATCCGCGCACTTTGCCGACCTTGACGATCAGCCCGCCCTTGTTGAACCCGGCCACCTGGCCCTCGAACACGTCCTGGCTCTTGAACAGGTCTTCGGCCTCGCGCCAATCTTTTTCCGCTTGCGCGCGAGACAGCGAGAGCACAATGTTGCCGTTTTCGTTTTCGGGACTGATGACGAACGTCGTGATTTCGTCGCCGACCTTCAGCTCAGAAAACACATCGCCCGAGAGCCGCTCCAATTCGCGCCCGCCAATGACGCCTTCGGATTTGCTCCCAACGTCTACGATGATTTCTTGCGCCGTGATCTGCACGACGATGCCGGTCAGCACTTCCCCTCGCTTGATCTCCTTGACCTCGTAATGAGCGTCCAGGAGACCTTCCATGGGATGAACTTCCCCAGTGGGCATAACGCCGGCTGATGGCCTCCTTTCTTCTGTGTGGACTTGTTGTTGTTCCATCGGACTCCCCCGTGAGTAAGTATGCTTGATATTATAAGCGGGTTTCCTCAAAACGCAAACACGCGAATGAGAGGGTCGAGCGAGCACGCCTGCCCGGCGCTTGCCCACCGACCGGCCGGCGATTGACGAACGATGGTATAATCGCTGGCTGATAGCAGATGGCAGATAGCCGATGGAGCAAATGAGATGAGAATTTTAGCAGTGGACGTGGGGACGGGAACGCAGGACATTCTTCTCTTCGATAGCGAACGGGAAATCGAAAATTGCTTCAAGCTGGTGATGCCTTCGCCGACGGCGCTGGTCGCCAACCGGATACGCGCGGCGACGGCGAATCGGCAGAGCGTGGCGCTCTCCGGCGTGATGATGGGCGGCGGCCCGTGCGCGTGGGCGGCTGAGGCTCACACTAAAGCGCAGTTGCCGCTCTACGCCACGCCCGACGCAGCCCGCACTTTTAACGACGAGCTTGACGCGGTCGAGAAACAAATGGGGATCAAGCTCGTCGGCGAAGACGAGGCAGCCGCGCTGGCAAAGCGTGCGGACGTGACCGCGATCAGGATGCGCGACGTTGACCTGGATGCAATCCGAACCGCATTTGCCGCGTTCGGCGTGTCACTCGAACCCGATGCGCTGGCGCTGGCGGTGTTCGATCACGGCAACGCGCCGCCCGGCTACAGCGACCGCCAATTCCGCTTCGACTATATCAAGTCTCAAATCTCCAATCCCCAGTCTCCTTCTCTATCTCTATCTCCATCTCCATCTCCATCTGTCCACCAACTGGCGCGCTTTGCGTTTCGGCGCGAGGACATTCCCGCTCGCATGACGCGCTTTGAGGCGGTCGCGCGGAGCGCCAACTTTGACGGGCCGATGTTGTTGATGGATACTGCGCCCGCTGCGGTGCTCGGCGCGTTGGAAGACCCGCATGTCCACAGCCGTGAACGGTTGCTCGTCGCCAACGTGGGCAACTTTCACACACTCGCATTCCGGCTGGGGCCGGCCGGCATCGAAGGTGTGTTCGAGCATCACACCGGAGAGTTGACGCGCGAGGAGCTGGAGGCGTATCTGCGGAAACTCGCTGAGATAGTTGAGTGTAAAGTTCATCACGTTGGGCCGCCAAAAGCCCTTGTTGCCCAACCAATCTACCAGCCGCGCGGTAAACGGGGGCAGGTCGAGGAAAAAGTGCTCCACTTCGCGCACGACGGGCGCGGAGCCGTCAATCTTGCTCTTGGGATTGATAAGCGCCGTCGCGTCGAGCAGGTTGCCGCAGTTGTCGCACTGGTCGCCGCGCGCGCTCTCATAGCCGCAGAGGGGGCACTGGCCCTCCACGTAGCGGTCCGGCAGGAAACGCTTAGCCGCTTCGGAATAGAGCTGCTTTTGCTTGGCCTGGAACAGGTACTCGTTCTCATGCAGCTTGAGGAACATGTCCTGCGACACGCGGTGATGGTTCTCTGTGTCCGTGTGCGTAAAGAGATCAAAACTGATGCCGAGTTGCTGCCACATGTCCAAAAAGCCTGCGTGGTTCCGCTCAAACACCTCGCGCGGGGTGATGCCTTCCTGGTCGGCCTGCACGGTGATCGGCGTGCCGTGGCTATCCGCCCCGCTCACCATCAGTACGTCATTGCCTTTCAGGCGTTGATAGCGCGCAAAAATATCCGCCGGAAGATAAGCCCCGGCGACATGGCCCAAATGCAGCGGGCCATTAGCATAAGGCCACGCGACAGCGACTAGGATTTTCTCAGACATGGTGTTTTCTCCTTCGTGATGACACGGGTGATTCTACCATATTGCCACCGGAAACAAAAACCGCCCGCGCGAGGCGGGCGGTGTGGTATCGTAAGCCGCCATAGGGATGGCGGCACGACCGCTACCGGGAAACCTCGCATCCCGGCAGCCACGTCATGCGGTGCATCATCATTCGAAACGTCCTTTGATTGCTCATGAGAGATAATCCCTCAATTGGCGACTGCGGCGGGGATGCCGCAAGCGGCGCAAGGCTTTGCCCTCGATTTGCCGGATGCGTTCGCGCGTCAGGCCGAACTTTTGGCCGACTTGTTCCAAGGTGTAACTCTGCCCGTTGATGAAGCCAAAGCGCATTCGCAAAATGCGCGCTTCGCGCGGAGGCAATGTGCTGAGCACCTGTTCAAGTTTTTCATGCAGCAAGTCTTGATACACCGACTGTGTCGGCGTGGGCGTCGTTTCGTCTTCGATGAACAAGCCCAACTCGCTATCGTCTTCGTCGCCGATCGGGCTTTCCAGGCTGAGCGGCTGCCACGATACTTTGAGCATCCACTGAATCTTGCGCGGCTCGACTCCCATCTCTTCGGCGATCTCTTCCGGAGTCGCCTGGCGGCCATACGATTGCTCCAGCTCGCGGGCCGCCTTGTACAACCGGCGGATGCGGTCGCTCATGTGAACCGGCACCCGAATCGTGCGCCCCTGGTCGGCAATCGCGCGCGTGATCGTCTGGCGAATCCACCACGTAGCATACGTCGAAAAGCGAAAGCCACGGCTGTAATCGAACTTCTCCACGGCTTTCATCAAGCCCAGGTTGCCCTCCTGGATCAGATCCAGGAACGGCACGCCCCGGCCAATATACTTTTTCGCGATGGACACGACCAGCCGGGTGTTGGCCTTGATGAGATGCTCGCGCGCCAGGCGGCCTTCTTCGATGCTTTTCTCCAACCGCTGGCGAGTGTTCTCGTTGTGGCCGTTCTTGGAGAGCTTGATTCGGGCTACTTTGCCTTTTTCAAACTGTTGAGCCAGTCGCACTTCTTGTTCCGTCGTCAGCAGCGGCACGCGAGCCATTTCTTTGAGATACAGGCCCACCGTATCGTCGCTCGCGATGCCAGCCAAGTCAATCACTTCTTCGTCGTCCCGGTCGTCATCCTCTGGCGGGTCCTCATCCTTCAAGCTCAGGCCATCTCCCCCATTCGTTCCCCCTTCCAGAATCTCAATCCCGGCCTCTTGAAGCAAGACGAACAGATCTTCGAATTGCTCCATCGAGTCTTCGACTTCCGGGAGGGTCTCCAAGATTTCGTCGGTGGCAAGATAGCCCTGGATTTCGGCCTTTTCCAGCAGTTCCGTTACCAGTTCTTCTCTTTCTGTATCGGTGGACATGAACGGCTGACCTCCTATCACAGCAACGCTTCGAGCGCTGCCAGGCGAGGGTCATCAGTACTTGCGGAGCAGTGGCAAGTCCCTTCGTTCAGATTTTGGCCACATTGGCTGCACAGGCCGCGACAATCCGGGCGGCACAAGGTCTGGATGGGGATTGCCAGCGGCACTTGTTCGTGCAGTATCGGTTCCAGGTTCAAAAGCCCGTCCTCCCCAATGTGGTATGTTTTGTCGTCGGGGTTGGCAGGGAAAAAAGTGAGAAGCTCTTCAAAACGGATGTGCAGTGGCAGGCTGAATGGTTCCAGGCACCGGACGCACTCCGCCGCTATCTCGGTCTCGAGATTGCCTCGTGCCATAATGCGGCGGCCCGTCTGTATGAGCCTGACCTTACCATGCACAAAACCAACCGTCAGGTCACCTTTCAGAGAGCACTGTCTTTCCTCGACTGCAAAATCCATCTGAGCGCCGATAGGCGCTTTCAGGAGTGCGTTAGCATTGTAGCGCATGGTTGGCGCCTCATGACCGGGGGCAGGCCATATTACGTCAAACATTATAGCATGAGATTTATTGAACGTCAAGCATTTTCTTTAACCTTTACGTAAGAACATGTTTTACGTCAAAAGTATCGTGCTTTATGTCTGTTTGGCTTGACGATGCCACTTGACCATGTTATAGTCGCCTTGAAGGAGGGGACTGTGCGTCTGTTGATTGCAACGAACAACGTTGGCAAAGTGCGCGAGTATGCGGAACTCTTGGCCGGGTCAGGCTTTGAATTATGCCGGTTGGCCGATGTGGGATTGGATAGCGAGGTAGAAGAAACCGGTGAGACGTTCACTGAAAACGCTTGCCTGAAGGCGCGCGTCTATGGTCAAGCCAGCGGTCTGTTGACGTTGGCCGATGATTCAGGACTTGAGGTGGACGCGCTGAACGGCGCGCCAGGCGTCTATTCGGCGCGCTACGCCGGGCCGGGCGCCAATGACGCCGACCGGATCCGCAAGCTGCTTGCCGCGATCGAAGGTGTGCCCTGGGAAAAACGAAAGGCAGATTTTCGTTGCGTCATTGCGTTGGCCTGGCCTAACGGTTGCCTGGAAACATTCGAGGGACGCTGTGATGGAGTGATTGCCTTTGAGCCAAAGGGGACGAATGGCTTTGGCTTCGACCCGGTCTTTTACATGCCGGAGCACGGCTGCACGATGGCCGAGCTGCCGATGGCATTCAAGAACCACATCAGTCACCGGGGGCGCGCAGCGGCGTTGGTGCGAGAAAGGCTGAAGGCGGAAGGATGATTTACGCAATTGCTGCGAGGAACTGCTCCACATGGCGCGCGACGAGTTCCGGTTGCTCGAGCATGACCATGTGCCCCGCCCCTTCGATGATTGCCAGCCGCGCCTCGCGAATTTTTTCCGCCAGGAACGCCGCGTATTTGGGTGGCGTCATCTGATCAACCGTCCCGCCGAGGACGAGCGCCGGCGCGGTGATTTGCCCCACGCGATCCATCACGTCAAAGGCGTTGCACGCAGCGTAATCGTTTGCCGTGATCTGCGGATTGACCTGCGCCATTTGGACACGGCCCAGTTGCACCATTTGCTCCGGCGCGTTTGGCCCCCAGGCGTAGCGGGTTACCAGGTCGAGTGTGGCGTCAGTGTCTGTCAAGATGCCGTCAAGGATGGCCTGGAACACGCGCAGCCGCGCGCCGGTCGCCACGAGAATCAGCCCGGCCGTGCGCGATGGATAGCTCAACGCGAACTGCTGCGCAATCGCGCCGCCCATCGAATGTCCAGCGATGACGGCGCGCTGCACGTCTAGTGCGTCCAGAAAGCTTTGCAGCACTGTCACATAGTCCGCTACGGAAGCGCGTCCTTGCCCACCGGATTTGCCGTGCCCCGGCAGGTCGAGCGCGTAAACCGTTGCGTCGTCCATGCGCCGTAACGACGCGGGCCACACCAGGTGGTTTTCACCCGCGCCGTGAACCAGCACCATCGCCAGCCGGGCGTCGGGCGACCGGCTCTCGGCGTAAAACAATCGCTCGCTATTGACCCCAATGTAGGGCATCGTGTTTTCTCCCTTGAGCAATCAACAACCAGACGAATGACGAAAGACGAACAGGCAATTCGACATTCGTCATTCCAACGATGCGAGATACTTTTCCGTCTCCATCGCCGCCATGCAGCCGTACCCGGCGGAGACAATGGCCTGCCGGAACCAGCGGTCGTGCGCTTCGCCAGCGGCAAATACGCCCGGAATGTTGGTATGGAGTTTGCCATCCACGCTCAAGTAGCCCTCTTGGTCCATTTCCAACTGGCCCTTGAAAATCGCCGTGTTCGGGACGTGACCGATGTAGACAAACAAGCCGTCCACCGGCTTGACGGTTTCTTTGCCCGTCTGCACATCCTTCAGCCGCACGGCCTTGACGGCCTTGTCGCCCTGCACCTCGGTGATGAGGGTGTTCCAGATGAATGACATCTTTTCGTTTTTGCGTGCGCGTTCCTGGAGAGCCGGCCCGGCGCGCAGGCTATCGCGGCGATGGACGACCTGTACCTGGGAGGCAAACTTGGTCAGGAACAGTCCTTCTTGCAAGGCGCTGTCGCCTCCGCCGACGATCATCAACTCTTTGCCCCGGAAAAAGAATCCGTCGCACGTGGCGCAGTACGACACGCCGCGCCCGATCAGATCCTTTTCGCCCGGCACACCCATCTTGCGTGGGCTGGCGCCGGTGGCGACGATGAGTGATTGGGCTTCGTATGTGGCATTGTTGCCCACCAGCCGGAACGGTTGCCGCGCAAGGTCTACCGATGTGATCGAATCGAATTCGATCCGCGCGCCGAATCGCTCGGCCTGTTTTTGCATCAACTCGGTGAGTTGTGGGCCAGTCAAGCCTTCCGGGAAGCCGGGAAAGTTTTCTACTTCGGTCGTGGTTGCGATCTGCCCGCCCAGGTCTTGGCCGGTGATGACGAGTGGGTTGAGATTGGCGCGAGCCGCGTACAGCGCCGCCGTCAGTCCCGCCGGGCCTGAGCCGATGACAATCACGTTTTCCATCTTTACGCTCCTACGTGGGTTGTAAGGCTTTCTTTGGGTGCAGGAACACTGAGAAAGGATCCGTCAACGCCTGGCACATTCAATTGTACTCGATTTGGCGCCAGGAGCAAAAAAGACCTCCGAGGTTTTCGAAACCTCGGAGGTCTTGGGTACGTCACGCTACGCTACAAGCGCTCTGACGTTGGCGGCCTGCAGGCCCTTGGGGCCTTGCTCGATGGAAAATTCCACCTGCTGGCCTTCCTCCAGGTTGCGATAACCTTCGCCCTGGATGGCGGAGAAGTGGACGAACACGTCCGGGCCGTCGGGCTGCGAGATGAACCCATAGCCCTTTTTGCGGCTGAACCACTTTACTGTGCCGGTCACAAGATCGCTCATTTTTTTTCTGGACTCCTTTTATATCCCTACGGATTTTTCTGTAGGGCAGAGCGTCCGCCTCGGCCCGCGCCGCCAACAAGTGGCTCGAACTTGTAGCGTAAGCCCAAGCGCACTGTGCGTCTTGATGCCGGTTCAGGACTTCTGCTACACCTACGGGGCGACATGTTACCACTGAACCAGAGTCCTGTCAAACACCGATGCTCATGCCATCCACCAAAAGATACGGCGCGCAGATGTCGCTCGACCCGCCCGACCAGTAGCCGATGTCGCCGATGGCCTGCACGTCACGCAGCATTTCGTACAGATTGCCCGCCAGTGCCACGCCCTTGACGTAACCCGCGATGCGCCCACGTTCGATTTTGTAGCCCAGCAGCACGGTGCGCGAAAACGTCCCGCGCAACGCGGTGGACGGATTGGCGCCCAGCAACAAGTCCACGAGCAATCCGTCGCCGGCTTTTTGCAGCATCGCCTCGAGACGGGTTGTGCCCGGCTCGATAATGATGTTGCTCGGCCGGGGGCGCGGCGGAGCGAGCAGGTCGCGCCGGCCATTGCCGGTGCTGCTTGCGCCAGACTGCGCCGCCGTCTTCAAGTCGTAATAAAAGCCTGTCACGATGCCGTTGCGAATGAGAGTTGTACGCTGCGTCGGGACACCCTCGTGGTCGAACGCGCCGCCGGGCCGGTTCACCAGCGTCCCGTCGTCCACGATGGTCAGCCGCGAATCGAACATCTGCTGGCCCAGCTTGCCCGCCAGGGGGCTGGTCTTGCTGCGAACGCGCCCGCCGGAAAGTGCTAGTACGAGCGGTTGCAGCAGGATGGCCGTGGCGGTGGGCGAAAGAATCACCGGCATCCGCCCCGGCTGCACTCCCACCGGCCGATCCGCCCAGGTGAGCCGCTGTGCGATGCGCGTTGCCAGGCCGCAGTGGCTGTCGTCCATTTGCGCTGTTTTCATGCTGTCGTATATAACCAGTACGTCATCACCGCGATGGCGCTCGACCCAAACGTCAATCGCCAGCGTCCCGGATGTGGCTGCCGCGCGCCCGCCCGCGCTGTTGCGCAGGAAAAGCTCCTCGCGGTTGCGCTGCACTTCCAGTTCCACCGAGGCGTTGGGATCGGCTTGCCGGATGATGGCGACGACTTGTTCGCCCACGCGCGCAATGTCTTTGGCCGTGAGCCGCGCCAGTTTGCGGTCAGCCGGATGGCTTTTGACATGCGCGGACGGGAACGCCATGCCGACCGTCCGCCCGTGCTGGCTGGCTGCCACGGCGCTCGCCACAAGCTGCCGCTCACTGGTTTCGTGATCGGTGCTGCTGGCGTGGCCGAGCCGTCCGCGCGCCAGCGCCCGCGCCGCGCGCGCCTCGACCTCGCCCATCTCAATGGCGCGTAGTCTATTGGCTTTGAAGCTGATGTGCGTAGATCGAATGGCTCTGTTGAAGAAACTCGGTGGCGGCCGAGCTCCTTTCGGTTCGAATCGTGACCATGTTTGCCTCCCTGGCCGACCGCTCCGCGTAGCGCAAAGCGTGCGTCGGCTACGATTGTCGTTTCACTTGCCTCCGACCAAAACATCTTGAATCCGAATGTGCGGGCTGCCGTCACACACAGGCAGCCATTCAGGGCCTTTGCCACAATCGCCTGAGCTGACATCCCAGGCGAAATCACTGCCGATGCGGTCAATGTGTTCCAGCGTCTCGAACACATTGCCGGTGAATGTCACATCGCGCACCATTTCGGCCAGCTCGCCGTGGCGGATCATTTGGGCGTATTTGGCGACGAACGAAAAATCGTCAAGCGCCGTCTCGCCGCCCAGCCAATCACAGGCATAGATGCCCAGATCGACATCGCGGATGAGGTCGGCCAGCCCGCCTCCGCTTCCTTCGGTCGCCGGCTCGATGGCCGTGTTCGTCATCCGCACCTGCGGCGGGTGATGGTAACTTGTGGCGCGCCCATTGCCGGTGGGCTGCTCACCCAGTTCCGCCGCGGTCTCGCGGTTGTGCAGTCGTCCGACCAACACGCCTTCGCGGATCAGGTAGGTCTTGCGCGCGGGTACGCCCTCGTCGTCAAAAGCCATGCTGCCCCGAAGGCCGGGCACGCTGCCGTCGTCCATCACGTTCAATTCCTTTGGCCCGAACCGCCGGCCCAACGCCATCATTTCTGTGGCGCGCGGGTTCGAGATGATAAAATCCGCTTCCGAAAGATGGCCAAAGGCTTCGTGGATGAACAGCCCGGCTAGCGAAGGGTCAAGGACGACAGGGTAACGCCCGCCACGCACCGGCTCGGCTTTGAGCAGAGCGCAGGCCAGTCGAGCCGCTTCGCGCGCCAGGTCGTCACAATTTTCCACGGCCTCAAATCCGGCAGCCAGCGCGAGCGATTTATTCGCTCGCTGTACACGGCTATCCTCGCGGGCATTTGCCGTGAGTTGCAGGTCAATCGTCGGGTGTTCCTGGTAGATGTATGTCCCTTCGCTGTTGGCATAATACACCTCGATGAACACATCGCGGTACTCGGTCTGCCCGGCCTGGACGTGGCAGTCGCTTTTGACCAATTGCCGGTGATAGCGTTCCAACAGCGCGGTCTTGGCCTCCAGCGGAACTCTGCGAAAGTCCTTGACCAGGTTCGCTTTGACCTCGGCCACGACCGGCTCAACGGGAGCCAGCTCAACGTGCTGTCCCTGGGCAGCCTGCGCAGCGTCCCAGGCCTGGCGAACGCGGCGCTTGAGGTCTCGCAGTTGAGTGAATGTGCATGGGGCCTCCTGTGTTTGTCAGCAAGTATCGCACAGGATCGCCAAAAATGTTTGGTTGCGGCCAGAGGCCGCGCTATGGATCCGGCGGTACTCTTTAACGCCTACAAGAGCGGCGAACTGGATGTCACCGGCTACAACTATGGCGTGGATCTGCCTCCCTCTGCCCTGGCCGAGGTTATGGCCAACCCTGAGCTAAAGAAGCAACTCATCGCTTTCCCAAACTTTGACACGTGGTATCTCTTCTTCGATACCGGGAATCCACCCTTTAACAACCTCAAAGTACGCCAGGCCTTTAGTCACGCCGTCAATCGCGACGCGGTGGTCAATGGCCCGCTCAAGTATCAAGGCATGGCCGCCTACAGCATGCTCTCGCCCGGCTTCCCCAGCGAGAATGTCAAGGAACTCAAGAACGTCCAGACCTATGATCCGAAACTGGCCGCCAAGCTCATGGAAGAAGCGGGTTACCCCGGCGGCAAGGGCTTTCCCAAGTTGATCATGTACACCCGGTTGGCCTCCCCGGCTCTCACCAACGCGGCCGAGACCATCGCCGCCATGATCAAGGAGAGTCTGGGTGTGCAGGTTACGCTCCAGGACATGGATTACAGCACCTACATGGAGACGCTCTATAACCAGAAGAAGAAGCAGGGTGGCAACATGGTCTTTGGCCTGGTGCGCTACGAGTACGACTTTGTAGATGCCAGCAATATGCTGAGTGTGTGGGGCGGCTGCGAGCCGGACGGCGCCACCAAGGCTCAAATGCCTGGCCGCCACACCTGGTACAGCAAGGACTTTAACGACGCGGTGTGCAAGGCCAACTCTCTCACGGGAGATGAGGCTCAACGCGACCAACTCTACCAGAAGGCAGAAAAGATTCTCATCGAGGATGTGGGTATGGTGCCGATCTACCATAGCATCCTCAATGTTCTGGTGAACCCCAAGCTCAAGGGGCCTGTCTTGGAGCCGAACAAGGCCGGCGCTGTTACTTTCCGCACCTTCATCTATGGCTCCACTGAAAGCCTGCTCTATCGCACCAAGTAGGCGACATTGCTGCGTCCAACGCTCTAGGTGACGACAGGGCAACCCGTCATGCGCGGTTGCCCTGTCCATTCCCTGTGAACTCGCGCCAAGAACAAGCATAGAAATCTTGGCCCCTAAACAACTCGACACTATGGAGGTAAAAGCCATGAGAATGTCAAACGAAGAAATGAAAGCTCCGACTGACTTGCCGTTTCACAAAGCGCAACCCTACAGAATCAAAGTTGTCGAATACGCACGACCGACAACTCGCGAACAACGCAAGGCGCTTTTGAAGGAATATGGATGGTCTGCTCCGAACCTGCCCGCTGAATATGTCTATATTAATTTCGTAACGGATAGTGGGACGGGCGCCATGAGCGACCGGCAATGGTCGGCAATGATGCTCGGTGATGAATCCTATTTCAACTGCAAAAGCTGGTATGCGTTAGAAGCCGCCATCAAAGAATTGACCGGGTTCGAGTACATCTTGCCCTGCCATCAAGGACGGTCAGGCGAAGCGATCCTGTACGAGGTGTTGGTTCACGAAGGCGACATTGTTCCGTCCAACACTCACTTTACGACCACACGCGCGCACTGCTATTCGAGACAAGCCGAGCCGGTCGATTTGCTGTGCGCCGAGTATATGGATCCGGAAAGAAAGGACGTGTTCAAGGGGAATATAGATACCGATAAACTGAGAGACCTGTTCAAAGAACAAGCCAAAAAGATTCCGGCGGTCGAGCTGGTGATGCCCAATAACTTGAATGCGGGGCAGCCGGTCTCTATGGCGAATTTGAGAGAGGTCAAGGAAATAACGAACCAATACGGTGCTCTGCTCTTTCTGGATATGGCTCGCCTGCCGGAAAATGCCCACATGGTGAAAAACATGGAAGCCGGCTATGCCAACAAGTCGTGCCTGGAAATCGTGCGCGAAGCCTGTTCGCATGCCGACGTGATTCACATGAGCTCGAAGAAAAGCGGCCTGGTGAATATTGGCGGATTCGTCGCTGTCAAGGATAGAACGACGTTCCTGAAACTCCATCCCAAACTGATTAGAACCGATGGGTTTATCACCTATGGCGGGTTGGCCGGCCGAGATCTTGAAGCCCTGGCGGTAGGGCTGCTGGAAGGGGTCAACGATTACTACCTGATGGATCGGCAGCGGCAAGTCGAGTATTTTGCCAACGCCCTGAAAAAACGCGGGGTCGCCATCTATGAACCGGCGGCGTGTTTTGCGGTGTTTATCAACGCGGGCAAGTGCCTCCCTCACATCAAGCCGATAGAGGGACCGGGGACTGCATTGGCATCGCAGGCGTACATCGAAGGTGGGCTTGGCATTACGCCCTTTGATTCACTGCATCGGGCGCGCGAGGATAGCAAGGACCCACTTAATTTGGCAAAACTCGGGCTCTCTCCGTTCGAGTTGATCCGTTGTGCGATTCCTCGGCGAGTGTATACCGAGGCGCACTATGAAGTTGCGGCCGACGCGGTTGAGGCGGCCATGAAACATGGAGCGCAGATCCCACCCTACAGAAGGATCAAAGTTGACAGACCGCCCATCGAACTCAAAGACATTGGCCTCAGACCCTTCTTTGATGAATTTGAGCCGATGGGTGTGCATCCATAGACTTAGTAGACGTTGTCTTGCCGAATAAAGCGACGCCAAAAAACCTCCCACAGAGTCCGACTCTGTGGGAGGTTCGTTTTTACGGTCGAGCGGGAGCTTGTCGGCCCCGATGGCGAACGAGGTAAATGATAATGCCCAACACCGTGGCGATAACGAGGACGGACTGGCGAGTCCGTTTGGTCACGGCTTTCCGGCTCGCCGCGCGCATGACGCAGACCATCGTAGACGCACCTTTGGCGTGCAACGAGATGCCCGCCGCGCATAAGGTTCCACACGACCGTATCATCCAGCGTCACTCGCCGTACACGCCATCAATCCAATTGAACCACCGCCCCGTGATGGAGAATCGTATGGACCTTCGGCACTGGGGGGTATCCCGAAAGTTGTGTAAAATCGCCAAAACTGAACGTGCGCCTTTTACACAAGAATTGTGATACTGCCGGGCAGCGAGGAGACGAACACTTGCGCGTTGCGTTGGGCTGCCGAATGTGCGTCGTTAAAAAGCCAGTCCCCCCACTTAGGAGGGACTGGACTATCCTTGCGAAAATCCCAAAACCTTTGCAAAGGTCAAAAAGCAGGCTGCGCGAGCCGCTCTTTCATCGGCGGCAAGGCGCGCAACGCTTCGGTGAACTCTTTGACCACCTGAGCGAAGACGGTTCCTTCGGAAGCCGAGACCCACTTGAGGCAAAACCGCTCCGGCTCGATGCCGGCGAACTCGAGAAACTTTTTGTACAACGGCAGCCGCTTAGCGGTGCGATGATTGCCACTAACATAGTGGCAGTCGCCCACGTGTCAGCCGAGCACCATTACCCCATCGGCGCCCTCCTGGAAAGTGCGCAGGATCAACTCGGGCGGCACTCGCCCGGAGCAAGGGACGCGGATGATCTTGACGTTGGGCGGATATTTTATGCGGGCCATGCCGGCGCCGTCGGCCCCGGCGTAGCTGCACCAGTTGCACAAGAAACCGATGATTTTGGGTTCGTGACTCGTCGTCGCCATAAGCCCTCTCTATCTCTATCTCCACTCTCTATCTCAAGCTAACTCAAACATCGCTTCCATCGCTCCAAACATCTCTGCCAACAGTTGTCCGTCGTCGAAATGGCGCAGCGTGATGGATTTGGAGGGGCAGGCAGCCGTGCAAGTGCCGCAGCCTTTGCAGAGCGCCTCGATGACGTGCGCCTTTTGCTTGTCGGCCAGATATTCGATCGCGGTGTAAGGGCAGGTGGAGATGCACTGCTGACAGCCGGTGCAAGTCATGTCGTTGACGATGGCGGTGGCTGCTTCCACCAGCACCTCGCCTTTGTCAATGATGGAAAGCACCCGCGCCGCCGCCGCTGCCCCCTGGGCCACCGTTTCGGGAATGTCGCGCGGGCCTTGAGCGCAGCCGGCGATGAAAACGCCGTCGGTCATGGTGGCGATCGGGTCGAGCTTGGGATGCTTTTCGATGAACCAGCCTTCGCGGCTGCAACTGATGCCGAACTTGCGTCCAACCTCTTGGGCGTCGTGGCGCGGCTCCAGCCCTGCGCTGAGGATCACCATGTCCACCGGGATGCGCCGCTGTTCGCCGATAAGCGTGTCTTCGGCTTGCACGATCAGCTTGCCCTCCGGCTCGCCGTAGCGGGTTGCCTCGGCGATGGCCGCCACCCGGCCTCGGACGAAATGATTTCCTTCGTCCATCAGCCGGTGATAGAACTCTTCGTATCCCTTGCCCGGCGTGCGCATGTCAATGTAAAAGTTGTACACCTCGGCGTGGGCTTTTTCGTGAACCATGTGCGCGAACTTGAGCGAGTACATGCAGCAGACCTTGGAGCAGTACTCGTGATAGTTCTGATCGCGGCTGCCCACGCAGTGCACGATGGCGACGGTCTTGGGCGTCGTCACTCCATCGCGCAACACCACTTTGCCCTCGGTCGGCCCGGCGGCGTTCGTCATGCGCTCAAATTCCAGGCTGGTAAAGACGTTGGGGAAACGCCCATAGCCGTACTGCGGGATACGGCGAGCATCGAACAGATCATAGCCGGTCGCCAGGATAATGTTGCCGATCTCGACTTCGAGAATTGTGTCTTGCTGATTAAAGTCAATCGCGCCGGTGGGGCAAAACTTTTGACAGGCCTTGCACGTGCCCTTGAGGAAAAAGGTGCAGTCTTGGCGCGCAATCACCGGGTACTTGGGCACTGCTTGCGGGAAGGGACGGTAGATCGCCTTGCGATAGCCCAGCCCGGCTTCGAACACCTCATCCACCATCTGCTTGGGGCACTTTTCGATGCAGACGCCGCAGCCGGTGCACAGCTCCTCGTTCACATAGCGCGCCTTTTTGCGAATGACAGCCCTGAAATTGCCGATATAGCCGCTGACCTTTTCCACTTGGCTGTACGAAAGCAGCGTGATGTTGGGATGGTTGCCCGCATCGAACATGCGCGGCGTCAGGATGCAGGCCGAGCAGTCCAGCGTGGGGAAGGTCTTGTCCAGTTGCGCCATGTGCCCGCCCAGGCTCGGCTCGCGCTCTACCAGGTAGACGTGATAACCCGCATTGGCGATCTCGAGCGCCGCCGTGATGCCGCCCACGCCGCCGCCGACGATCAAGGTATTTTTGTTGACCGGCGCGCGATTTTCCGTCAGCGGCTGATGACGGGTCACTCGTCCCACGGCCGCAGCGACGAGCGCCTTGGCCTTTTTGGTCGCTTCATCCTTGTCGGTGTGCACCCAGGAACAGTGCTCGCGGATGTTGGCCATCTCGAACATGTACGGGTTGACCCCGGCCCGCTCGCACGCGTTGCGAAAGGTCGGCTCGTGCATGTGGGGCGAGCAAGAAGCCACGACGACCCGGTCAACGCCCGACTCTTTGATGTCTTTTTCGATCAGTTCCTGGCCCGTGCTTGAGCACATGAACTTGTAATCGCGCGAGACGGCCACCGTATCCAGCCCGCCAGCCCAGCGCGCAACCTCGGCGCAGTCCACCGTCCCGGCAATGTTGCTCCCGCAATGGCAAATGTACACACCCGTTTTCATCAGTCACCCCTCATGCAGATAGAGAGTGGAGATAGAGATAGAGATAGGGATAGAGACCTATTGCACACGTATGAGACCACTGAGCATGGCGGCGATTTCATTGGCTTCGGTAGCGTGGCGCTGATAGGTCTCCTGATCCAAATGATCGCGTTTGCCGATCATGACCATCAGGCTCACGCACTCGTACATCGAGCCTTTGCTGATGCTATAGAAATAACTCGCTCCTTTTGGACTGTCTCGTCCGCTTCCTTCAGCAATGTTGGTGGGTATGCTCAGAGAGGCCTTTCGCAACTGCTCTCCTAACGAGAACTGGTATCGTTGGGGCAACGCATCAGCAATGTCGAACATCGCATTAGCAAATTCAATCGCCCTTTGCCACACCTCCAGCCGCTCGAATTTAAAGCTCATGCCCCTCTCCCCTCTCTATCTCTATCTCCCGTCTCTATCTTCCCCGGCATGGGTAACGCCTTCTTGCTGCGTTGCGGCTTTTTCTTCGGCTCTTCCTCCGGCGGTGGAGGCGAGGCCAGCTTGTCCAAGAGCGGCTGCGCCGACACGAATTCCTGGCCGAACCCCATCGCCTGGGGCGACAGCCCAAAAGCCAGCCCCATCATCTGGGTAAAGTACAACACCGGCATCGAAAGATGAGTGCCAAAGTGATCGTTGGCCTGGGTCTGGTACACGTCCAGGTTCAATTGGCACATCGGGCAGAGTGTGACGATGGCATCGGCCTCGCGTGAGGCAGCGGTCGCGATCAATTCGTAAATCAAGCCATAGGCTGTTTCGGGATTGATCTGGGGCATGTGGCCGCCGCAGCAAGCCGCTTTGAGCGGATAGTCCACCACCGTTGCGCCCAGCGCCCCCAACAGCCGGTCGAGCGCATCGGGATACTCGGGGTCGTGAGAGCCGAGTCCGCCCGGACGCACGACCAGGCAGCCATAGTAGGGCGCCAGCCGCAAGCCTCGCAACGGCTGCTTGACGTGCGCAGAGATCGCTTCACACCCTACGTCTTTGACCAGGATGTCCAGCGCATGTCGCACGCGCACCGTGCCCGGCTTGTATGACAGGCCCGCTTCCGCCAGCGCCATATTGACGTCGCTGTTCAACTGAGGACGCTCGGCCATGTGGTGTTCGGTCTTGTAGAGGTTGAGGTAACAGGCGCTGCACGGGGCGACCAGGTCGGTCAGTCCTTTGGGAACCAGCGCCAAATTGCGAGCCAGGAGCGCATAAGCCGGCAGTGGGTCGAGCGAAAAGTATTCGGTGGCGCCGCAGCAATTCCAATCGGGTATCTCGACCAGTTCTTGAGCCAGAACGTCGGCGACGGCTGTAAAGGACTCGCCGTAAGCAGCGGCATTTTTCTCCAACGAACAGCCCGGGTAATAAGCGTATTTCATGCTCGCACTCCTGCTTCCCTGTCGCGCTGCCCGGCAATTTGCTTGGCCTTGCGCAAGACCGCCTTGAGTCCGTTCAAGTCCTTGATGCGCGTGGGCAGCAGCGCCATGCGTCCGCGTGTCAACATGCCCAATGCCATCGGCATCATGGCCACAGCCGCCAGCGGGCGATTCGTCAGATAGAACTGGGTGGCCAACCCCAGCTCAAAGCCGCGCCCGAAATTTTCCACCATGTTGATAAAAGTCTGAGAAAAGGCGGTAAAGTCGGTAGTGTATCGCTTTTCGCCGGTAGCAATGTGCTTGAGCTGATACATGATCGCCGTAATAGGAATTTGCTGCGGGCAGCGCACCGTGCAGTAATAGCAAGAGACACAAAACCAAAAAGTGTTGCTCTTGAGCACTTGTTCCCGCTGGCCGGCCATGAGCATCGCAAAGATTTCGCGCGGCGTGTGATCCATGTCCGGGCCTGAGGGGCACGATCCTCCACAGGTGCCGCACTGTAGACACAGTTTGAGCCGCTCGCCGCCCACTATCGCCGCGACCTGATCGTACAATGCCGTCTCACTCGTTTTCTGTTTCACGCCCTACTCCTCGCGGAGATAAAGAGGGGAGATAGAGATAGAGACAACAGACGAGTCTCTCTATCTCCCCTCTCTATCTCTATCTCACAAGAAACTTTCCAGGAATCCCGCGACTTGATCTTGCCGAAAGACCGGTCCATCGGCGCAGACGAGTTTTTCGCCCATGTTACAGCGTCCGCACTTGCCGATGCCGCAGTGCATACGCGCTTCCAACGTCGTCCACATCTGCTCGAGGCTAAAGCCCAGCTTTTTGAGCGTGAGCGAGGCAAAGTGAATCATGATCGGCGGGCCACACGTGATGGTCACGGCGTTTTGAGATAATGGCGTGACCTTTTCCAGCAACTGGGTGATCAGCCCTTCGTTGCGGCCCGCGGCCTTCCACGGCTCATCGCCCTTGTCTACTGTGAGGTGCAGTTCGGTATCGGGCGCGGATTGCCACGTCTCATACTCGTCGGTAAAGACCAGCAGTGACGGATTGCGCGCCGATGAGCGCCATCAACCCGGCCACCACATAATCGTACAGAGGCTCGCGGCCATAGCCGACCGTCTCGTAGATGGGGCGAGCGCCGTGCAAGATGGCGACCGCGTCGTGGCCGTGCCCGGCCTCGTCGTGCGTCCAGCCGGGCGGGATCGCGTCGAGTTGGTACAGGCGCAGGAACGCGGCGATGAGCAGAATCGCCACGAGGAAGGACCAGTCCGTTCGGCGTGAAAACTGGACGAAGGACAAAAGACGAAAGACGAACGGGCGGTTATCGGTCCTTCGTCCTTCGTCCTTGGTTTGGTTGTTGGATGTTGATCCTGTGCCCATGCTTCGCCTGAAAGATTTAAGGTGACGTGATTTCGACTGACGAGAGTATCACGCGGTCAGCGGATGCGCCAATGGGCGAGCGTACCGTCCAGCGCGTCATGGTGTCGGGCACGTACACGCCCAGTTGCAAGACATACGCCCCAGGCGTTGCATCCGGCTTGATGGGCACGCTCACATGCTGCACGATCATGTCGCCGATTTCCAGCCCGCGCAGCGCCGTGCCCCAACCGTCGTACTGTCCGGCAATATTCTGCTGATTATCGTCAATGACGTGCGCAAAGAACGCGAGCGAACGCCCCAACTCGCCGGTCACTCGCCAGTGTGTCGTCAGGTCGAGCGCGCCGCCCGTCGCCGCGCGGGGCGACTCGATTCGATAGCCGATGAGCGTGAGCTTGCCGTCAAAGTTAGCCGGCAAGTCGAGGGGCGAGCCATCTGGCAACCGTGGCTGCGCAGTCGCGCGCCATTCGGCCAGGCGCGACTCGACGAGCGGGCGCGCATCTACAACGAGGGCGTCGCCGTCTTTGCGCGCGGCGGCGCGAAACGCTTTGCGCAGGCTGCGGTCGAATGGCATCGGATCGGGCGCGATGTACCGTGCCGTGCCGCCCATGGCAAAGATGAACACATCGGGGCCTGCGGCCCACTTGACAGTGACCCGTCGCCCCGGCGTGACGCCCAGCGTTTGCGGAGAGACGTCGTATGTTGGTGTGCCGATGACGACCGCGCGGTCAACGGGCGTGCCGGGCGGATAATCTACCTTATACAACAGAATCGAATAGCCGGCGCGTGCAACAGGCGTTTTGTCACGAAAGTAGGTGTACAGGCCCTGGTCGTAGTAAAGCAGCCCTAAGCGGAGACTCGTTGCGCTGATGGCGTACCAGCCCGGCTCTGGCGTGTAGGGGTTGAAAGAATCCATTTCCGGGTTGGAGATAAAGTGCAAAAAGCCGGGCAGCGGCCAATAGTGCACGCCGTAAACGCCAGGCAGCGCCGTGCCGAAGTAGGAAAGGTTCACCTGCTCAATCCCGTTTGTGTCCATCCACACTTTGAGCGCAGGCAAATCCTGGCCCCAGTCGAGGTTCGAATCTACCAGGATTTTGTCGGCGTTCGCCGGCCCACCTGCCAATTCATTAAAGTAACTGAGATGGTGTGGGAAGATGAGCGCAGCGCTTGCCAGTTGCCACATCAGAAGCGCAGTGACAAGGAGATAAGGTGACAAGGTGACAAGGTGACGAGGTGACGAGAACAGAGTTTTTGCGTACTCTCGGGCCGTGCCGAAATTTGCAGTGTTTCCCGCCGCAATGATGACGAACGGCAGAACCGGCAAAATGTGACGATAGCCGATGGTCAGCGGGCTGAACATTGCGGCGGCCATCGAGAGGGCAGGGGGGATGAGCGCGGCGTAAGCGCGTTGCCCTGTGCCGCGTGCGATGCACAAAGCTACCCCTGTGACGAGCAAGATCAGCGTGGGCAAGGGGGTTTTGAGCGCAAACGTCACCGGAAAATAATACCACCAGCCGGTGCGGCTCACCTGTCCCAGCAAAAAGGTCGGATAGCCTTGCGAGTACTCTGTCCAGATTTTGATGAGGCCACGCCAATAGGTCGCCGCCGGAAGGCCGTCGCGGATTTCAAAGCCATACACAGCCCACACGACCAGGAGCGAGATGAGGCCCGCGATGACCAGGTTCAGGAGGCGGCGAAATATCATCCGGCTTTGTGGCGGAGGGTGAATCAACGCCACCAGCACAAACATTGGCGCGAGCATCAGCCCGGTGAATTTGGTCGTCATCGCCGCGCCGGCCGCCACGCCGGCCAGGACGAGGTTCAAGCGCGTGGGCTTTTCCAGCCAGACCCACAGTCGCCACATCGCAAACGTCATGGCGGCGGCCAACCCCAAGTCGGTGGTGGACAGGCGCGAGTGAGCGATGAGGTTCGGATCAAATGCGTACAGTGCCAGCGCGAGTAATCCGGCGCTGGAACCGAACAGGTCGGTGGCCCAACGAAAGACGACTGCGCCCAATAGCACGCCAAGCGCCATAATCGGCAGGCGGCCCAGGAGCACGATCCGCACGGCCTGATCAGTGTTGGCTTGCCATAGAAACGCATCGCCAAAATCGTCTGGGATGGCATTTTGCCAGGCATCACTTTCGAGCGGGAGTTTGGGGTTCAGAAAGGCGAGCGGCAGCGCGTTCCACAGATTCACCAGCGGCGGATGCTCGGTGGCCAGGCGTGGATCGCCGGTGCGCAAGTAGGCATAGCCCGCCGCCAGGTGATACTCCTCGTCGAACGCAGCCGAGTTGGACGGCGAGCCAAGCGCAACTTGCGCGGTGAAGAGCATGAGCAGGAGTGTGGCGAGTAAGACGTGGCAGGGTTTCAAATCTCAAGTCTCAAATCTCAAATCTCTAATCTCAAATCCCATCATACCGCAGAGGGGAGAGGTTGACAAGGCCAGGGCTGTTCAGTTCTCAGTTTCGCCGCGATGCCCGCCGATCAAATCGTCGGGCGCGAGCGCAGAGCGACTTTAGAACTGAACAGCCCTGTTGACAAGGCGAAAGCAAAAGGCCCCTCGAATGTGAGGGGCCTTTCCATCCGCTATAGGGATAGCGGCCTTCCGATTTACGACTTTTGAATTCTAGTAATCCATCCCGCCACCGGGCGGCATTTGCGGAGCTTCTCTCTTCTCCGGGATGTCGGTGATGAGCGCTTCGGTGGTGAGGATCATCGCGGCGATGGACGCGGCGTTCTCGACGGCGCTGCGCGTGACCTTGGCCGGGTCAATGATGCCGGCCTTGAACATGTCGGTATAGGCCTGCGCCAGCACGTCGTAGCCGATGTTCTTGTTCTTTTCTTCCTTCTGCTTCTGGCGCACGATCTCGATGACGACCGCGCCATCCATGCCGGCGTTCTCGACGATGCCGCGCATCGGCTGCTCGAGCGCACGGCGGACGATGTTGACGCCCGTCTGCTCGTCTTCATAGTCCATCTTGACCTTGTCCAACGAAGGAATGGCGTTGACGAGCGCCACGCCGCCGCCAGGCACCATGCCTTCTTCGACCCCGGCGCGGGCAGCCGACAGGGCATCTTCCACGCGGTGCTTCTTTTCCTTCAGCTCGGTCTCGGTGGCTGCGCCCACGCGGATGATCGCCACGCCGCCGGCCAGCTTGGCCAAACGCTCTTGCAGCTTTTCCTTGTCATAGTCGCTGGTGGTGTTTTCCATCTCGGCCTTGATCTGTTCGATGCGGCCCTTGATGGCGGTGTCTTTGCCGGCGCCCTCGATGAGGGTCGTATTGTCCTTGTCCGCCGTCACTTTGCCCACGCGGCCCAGGTCTTCCAGCGTCGCCGACTCGAGCTTGCGGCCCAATTCCTCGGTGATGACCGTGCCACCGGTGAGGACGGCGATGTCTTCCAGCATGGCCTTGCGGCGATCACCAAAGCCCGGCGCCTTGACGGCCAGCAGGTTGAACATGCCGCGCAGCTTGTTGAGCACCAACGTCGCCAATGCCTCGCCATCCATATCCTCGGCGATGACGACCAAATCGCGCTTGCCCTTCTGGACGAGTTTCTCCAGCAGCGGCACAATGTCGCTGGCGGCGGAAATCTTTTTGTCGTAGATCAGGATGTAGGGGTCTTCGAGGACCGCTTCCATCGTCTCGGTACTGGTCACGAAATAGGGGCTGATGTACCCGCGGTCGAACTGCATGCCCTCGACGTATTCCGTCTCGAATACGAGACCCTTGCTCTCCTCGACAGTGATGACGCCGTCTTTGCCGACCTTGTCCATGACCTCGGCAATAAGGTCGCCGATTTCGCTATCGGCGGCGGAGATGGCGGCTACGTTGGCGATGTCGTTCTTGTCCTTGACCGCAACGGATTGTTTCTTGATGGACGCCACGATCGCCACGGTGGCGGCTTCAATGCCGTGCTTGAGCAGCATCGGATTGGCGCCGGCGGCGACCATCCTCAAGCCTTCGTTCACAATCGTCTGCGCCAGAACTGTGGCGGTGGTGGTGCCGTCGCCCGCGATGTCGTTCGTCTTGCTGGCGGCTTCCTTCAACAGTTGCGCGCCCATGTTTTCGTATGGGTCTTTGAGTTCGATTTCCTTCGCCACGGTCACGCCATCGTGCGTGATGGTGGGCGCGCCGAATTTCTTGTCCAACGCCACGTTGCGGCCCTTGGGACCGAGCGTCGTGGCGACGGCTGTGGCGAGTGTATCAATGCCCTTCTTCAGGCTGCGGCGAGCCTCTTCACCGAAAATGAGTTGCTTTGCCATTTTTTACTCTCCTATTTCTCCACGATTGCCAGAATGTCGCTCTCTTTGAGAATGAGCAACTTTTTGTCTTCGATCTTGACTTCGGTGCCGGCGTACTTGGCGTACAGCACGGTGTCACCCTTCTTGACGTCCATGGGGATGAGCTTGCCATCCTCGTCGCGGCGACCGGGGCCTATGGCGAGGATTTCGCCTTCCTGGGGCTTTTCCTTGGCCGTTTCCGGCAGAATAATACCGCTGGCGGTCCGTTCTTCTTTCTCGGACGGTTCAACCACCACGCGGTCGCCCAATGGTTTGAGATTGAGCTTAAACTTGCTTGCCATTGTTTGTCCTCCTGGAATGTGATTTTGTTCTTCTAAACAAGTGTCGGTTAGCACTCTCGCATCGAGAGTGCTAACCGACCTAAATATACCACACGCCGCGCGGCTTGTCAAGGCCAAGCGCCTGGTGATTGCCCACATCTCTGTTTCTCCTCGTCGTCTTCACTACCGGACACTTTTTGATTGACCATTTTTGCGGTATGCTTCTGTCCAAACTCGCCGCAGGAGCCTACCATGAGCGACAATGTTCGGATTTATCGGGCGGTTCGGACCGCCCTTGAACAATTGTATCCGACCGAGCCACACGGGAATCTGGCTCGTCATCTGAACACATTGGCCGGGCTGGTCAGCGGCATCGTGGGCAGTCGCCGTACTAACTTGCCGGACATTGCCAAGCATGCCCCTGACCGCACAAAGCCGGAGAGTCGAGTCAAGCGATTCTCGCGGTGGGTGGACAACGAGGGCATCGAGTTCGAGACCTACTTTCTGCCCTTTGCGGAGGCCATCCTGGCGCGCTGGGCGGCCTGGCCGTTGGTATTGGTCATGGATGGCAGCGTGGTAGGGCGCGGATGTGTGACCTTGATGCTGAGTGTGGTCTACCAGCGTCGGGCGTTGCCGATCGCGTGGATCGTGATCCAAGGTCGGAAAGGGCACTTTTCCGAAGACATGCATCTGGCCTTGGTGAAACAAGTGCAAGCGTGGGTCCCAGAAGGGGCACAGGTCATTTTCCTGGGCGATGGCGAGGTCGATGGGACGCAACTACTGGCCACCCTCAACGAGTGGGGCTGGCACTATGCCTGTCGCACGGCCAAGAATGCGGTGTTGTCTATCGCCGGAGCCGAGTTTGACTATCAAGACTTGACCGTTCAACGAGGCGAAGTCTGGGGCATCTCGCAGGTGGCCTTCACGCAGAAAGCCTATGGCCCGGTGCTGGCCGTCGCTTGGTGGGAAGAAGACGAAAAAGAACCAGTGTACTTGGTCTCGAATTTGACCTACGTCAATGAAGTCTGTCGCTGCGCGCTGCGTGCCAAACGCTTCCACATCGAGACCCTGTTCTCGGACCAGAAGAGCCGTGGCTTTCATCTGCACAAGAGTCATCTGTCTGATCCGGTCCGCTTGTCGCGCTTGATGATCGCGGCGGCGCTGGCTTACCTCTGGATGATTTTCCTGGGCGCGTTGGCGGTCCAGGAGGATTGGGTCAAAATCATCCATCGGACGGACCGCTGCGATTTGAGTTTGTTTCAATTGGGTTTGGCTTTGCTGGGGCATTTTTTGAATGAGGAGCGATTCATTCCCGTTGCGTTCAATGTGCTGGAAGCGATTGGCGTTGTCTGCGTGTAAAAGTGTCTGGTAGTGAAAGTCAAAACGGGAATTGCTGGTCTACGATGGCAAGCTCATCAACTCGTGTCGCATGGACGAATACCGGTTGTTCGGCGGATTCCTCTCCGTGGTCACGCGGGAAAAGGTCGAGGAGACCGCAGACGTGCTACCTCTGCCAGTTTAGCCAAGTCTAAGATAATTGATTGAACGTTCAATCAGTGTATTACACCAAGAACAAACCTTTGTCAAGCGCGACAAGCCTTGACAAATCTAGGTTTTATTGTTATACTTACGGAAAGTTTACACATGCTATAAGTTTATACAGGGTGTACAATGACGCTATCCCTTCGCGACACTAAACGTTCCCTCACTGAACAGACAATCGTGGAAAAAGCAATTGCTCTGTTCAAAGAACGCGGTTTCGATCAAGTCTCGATCAAACAGATCGCAAAGGCGGCGGTCGTCAGTGAAAAAACGGTGTTCAACTATTTCCCATACAAAGAGCTGATTGTGCTGGCCGGGGCGCAGCCACAGTTGAATGCTTTGATGGACACCATCCAGAAGCAAATTGACGAGATCACAGAGCCGACCGAAGTCTTGCGCAACTTTAGCATGAGCCTGGCCGAGTTGTGCATCTCTGACCCCGCCATGATCGCGGTCGTCGTTTCGGAAATGCTGACGCTCGACCCGGAGCGGTTGGCGAAGGCGATGCGCTACATCCCCGACCCGAACCCGCCGATCCGCACCGTGATGACGCTGGCGCGCGCGCAGGGCAAGTTGCGGCCCGAGATCGGCGTCGAATACGCCACCGAGTTTTTTTTGAGCAGTGTGCTGAACAGCATCCGCACTTATTTTGCTTCGGGGCACATTGACAAGGTGCGCCCGATGCTCAACGTCACGCTAGAGATTTTTCTCTACGGCGCGTTTATTCCACTGGCAGCCAAGTGACAGCGCCCGGAGAGCGATAGGCTACCGGGAGAATAGCCGCAAAGGAGGCGACTGTGAAAATCCTGTTTGTGTATCCCGAGTTCCCCGACACGTTTTGGAGTTTCAAGCACGCGCTCAAGTTCATCCGCAAAAAGGCCGCTGCGCCGCCGCTGGGCTTGTTGACCGTCGCGTCCCTGCTGCCCACCGGCTGGGAGAAGCGATTGGTGGACTTGAACGCCGAAAACCTAAAGTCCGGCGACCTGGCCTGGGCCGACATGGTCTTTCTCAGCGCGATGGTGGTCCAGCGCGACTCGGCGCGAGAGGTGATTGCGCGCTGCAAAGCGGCGGGCGTCAAGGTCGTCGCTGGCGGGCCGCTCTTTACCCAGGAACACGAACAATTCCCCGACGTGGATCACTTTGTATTGAACGAAGCCGAATTGACTCTGCCGCCCTTCTTGGCCGACCTGGCCCTGGGGCGCGCCCAACGCATCTACGCGACCCACGAATACCCCGATCTTCGCCTGACTCCAGCGCCGCGCTGGGAACTGGCGAACCTGAAACTGTACTCTACCATGAGCATCCAGTTTTCGCGCGGGTGCCCTTACAATTGCGATTTCTGCAACGTGACCGCGTTGCTCGGCCACCGCCCGCGCACCAAGACGGCCTCTCAGATTACGGCCGAGTTGGATGGTCTCTATGCGCTTGGCTGGCGACAGAACGTGTTTTTTGTGGACGACAATTTCATTGGGAACAAGAAGCAACTCAAGGAAGAAATACTCCCGGCGCTGATCGGGTGGCGCAAGGGCAAGACCGGCATGCCGTTCAACACAGAAGTGTCCATCAACCTGGCCGACGACCCGGAACTGCTGCGCCTGATGGTGGAGGCCGGGTTCGACACGGTTTTTATCGGCATCGAGACGCCGAACGAAGACAGCCTGGCCGAATGTGGCAAGTACCAGAATAAAAACCGCATCCTGGAAGATCATTTGCATCTTGCGGCGCATCCGGCGCAACGACTCGCCCTTGAGCGACGTCAACTCGTGCGTCTCGTTATCGGCCGCCGTAAAGAAAACCTGGCCCGCCGTCGCGCGGTGGAGCTGCAAGATCGTGCGGCCTGTGGTGGATTTGCCGCAGCCCGACTCGCCCACCAGCCCCAGCGTCTCGCCGCGTCGGATATCAAAGCTGACACCATCCACGGCTTTGACGCTGCCGACCTCTTTCATAAAGATGATGCCCTGCGTGATCGGAAAGTGTTTTTTGAGATCTTGCACTCTAAGCAGAATATTGTCGTTGCTCACTGTGTCTTCTCCCGGCGAGTGTCCACCCAGCAGGCCTTCCAATGGCCCGGGCTGACGGATTCAAGGGGCGGGTTTTCTTTGTAGCAGCGGTCCATCGCGCAAACGCAGCGCGGCGCAAACGGGCAACCCGGCGGCAGCCCCATCAGGTCCGGCGGCAGCCCTTCGATAGACACCAGGCGGCGGTGCTGCGTCTCGTCCAACCGCGGCAGGCTGCCCAACAAGCCCAGCGTATAGGGATGGCGCGGGTCGCCATACAGGTCCTTGACCGGCGCTTCCTCGATGATGAACCCGGCGTACATCACGATCACGCGCTTGGCGAGTCCGGCGATGATGCCCAGGTCGTGCGTGATCCAGATGATGGCCATACCCAGTTCGTCGCGCAGACGCTTGACCAACTCCACGATCTGCGCCTGAATCGTCACGTCCAGCGCCGTCGTCGGCTCGTCGGCGATGAGCACCTGCGGCGCGCACGAGAGCGCCATCGAGATCATCACGCGCTGGCGCATCCCGCCGGAAAATTGGTGCGGGTAATCGTTGAGCCGGTCGCCGGCATTGGGAATGCCGACCATTTCCAACAATTCAATCGAGCGCTGGCGCGACTGTTCTTTGTTCATCCCCAAGTGCAGCTCCAGGGCCTCGGTGAGCTGGCGGCCGATCGTCAGCACAGGGTTGAGGCTGGTCATCGGGTCTTGAAAGACCATGGCGATTTGCGCGCCGCGCACGTGCCGAATCTCATCCGAAGACATCTTGAGGAGGTCTCTGCCCTGAAAGAGGGCTTGCCCGCCGGCAATCTTGCCCGGCGGCTCGGGGATGAGACGCAAAAGCGAGAGCACGCTGACACTCTTGCCGCAGCCGCTCTCGCCGACAATCCCTAACGTCTCCCCTTCTGCAAGCTCATAGCTGACGCCGTTGACGGCATAGACGAGGCCCTCACGGGTGTGAAATTGAGTTCTGAGATCTTTGATCTCAAGCAAAGCGGCCATCACTCTCTCCTTGTAAAGAATTCTGTCAGGGCCATCCATCAAGTGACCCCTCATGGACTCACACTTTTAACATTCAGCCATTTTGTGACCCGTCATGACCTGTGTTTCGCCGGCTTTTCCGCGCGAAACCGGGCGCAATGTTAAATCTGTCAGTCCGTGAGAAGTGATCCTATCATAGCACAGCCCTCGCCAATCTGTCAATCTGCGCCCAGAGAGGCGGGAGACTCGTTTCCCCGCCCCAGACGGGCCAGGAATTCTTGATCGGTTTGGGAGAGATGTGCCGCTGCCAGCAAATCGGGCCGACGCTCCCACGTGCGGCGCAAGCTCTGCTCGCGCCTCCAGCGATCCACTTGCGCATGGTCACCGGACAGGAGCACGTCCGGGACGGTCTGCCCTCGGAAATTCGCGGGACGTGTGTAATGCGGATACTCGAGCAGCGCGTCGGCATGTGAATCATCCAACGTCGCGCCGGGGTCGCCCAGCACGCCGGGCAAGAGTCGCGTCACGGCATCAATCACCACGAGCGCCGGCAATTCCCCGCCGGTCAGGACATAGTCGCCGATAGAGATTTCGTCCGTCGCCAGGAATTGGCGCACGCGCTCGTCCACGCCCTCATAGCGCCCGCAGATCAGCACAATCTGTTCGTGCGCCGCCAATTCGCGCGCCACCGTCTGAGTGAACAACCGGCCTTGTGGGGTCAGCAAGATGATAGGAAGACGTGGAACGTGGAGCGGTCTTTCGCTTTTCGCTTCTCGCTCTTCACTCAAGATGTCTTCGACCGCCGCAAAAACAGGTTCCGGTTTCATCACCATCCCGCCGCCGCCGCCGTAGGGCAAGTCATCGGTGATGTGGTGCTTGTCCACCGCATAATCGCGGATGTTATGCACGACGACGGAAAGACGGCCCGCCTCGATAGCGCGCTTGAGGATGCTTTCCTGCAAAGGGCTGGTCAAAAGCGACGGAAAGAGGGTAAGCACATCAAAGCGCATAAGGACACTTGCAATTCTGGCACACGGTATTCTCTGGGGTCTCGACCTTCAAGGCGACTCTGATTATAACATGGGCCAGATATTTCGACAACCGATGACGGGGCCCGGGGTACGAGGTCGTAGGACAAGATGGCATCTTGTCCTGCATTCTGCACCGACACTTTTGCAGTGTACTCGGGCCTGGAATGTCCGGGGCATGAACTATGTTATAATCTACCACATTGTGGACCTTCGCCGGCCCGGCATGAAGGTTGCCCTGCCGGGCGAATCTTGCCACGGGAGATGACCATGCTGCGCGCACGCTGGATTGTATCGAGTGTCATCGTTCTAGCCTTGATCGCTTACGGCTCTTACACCTGGACCAACGCGCTCCTCGATTCGATGTTTGCGTACCGTTCGCCGCTGGCCGCTTCGCCGCCTGCGCCCGGCGCTCCGCTCGGCCAGCCGTTGACCTCCCATGTGGCGCTGGTGGTCGTGGACGCGCTGCGCGAGGACACGTCGCGCAAGCCCGATGTGATGCCGTTCCTGAATCAACTGCGCGGCCAGGGCGCGTGGGCCACGATGCGCAGCCAGCCGCCGTCGTGGTCGGAGCCGAGCTGGACAACGATCTGCACCGGCGCGTGGCCGGAAATCAACGACTCGCCGCCGCTCAACCTGGAGTATGACAAAATCTGGCCGTGGACACAGGATAACATTTTTGCGGCGGCCAAGCGCGCGGGATTGAAAACCGCCGTGTCCGGGTACGACTGGTGGGAAAAGTTCATCACGCTCGACAAACGCGACGCCGACTTTTTCACTCGCGGCGAAGACGACGCCGCCGACCGTGACGTGCTGAACGCCGCTATGCCGTGGCTGACCAGCGGCGGGTATCAACTCGTGTTGATTCAT
Organism: Anaerolineae bacterium; assembly: GCA_041300525.1. Classification (GTDB taxonomy): domain Bacteria; phylum Chloroflexota; class Anaerolineae; order Fen-1058; family Fen-1058; genus JBGLNJ01. The sequence continues at coordinate 1,713,412 of JBGLNJ010000001.1, forward strand.
TTGGATCAAGTGGATTACGCCGGGCACCATGAGGGTGGCCCGCGTGATCCGCGCTGGGACGCCGCCGCCGCTCGCGCCGATGCGATGCTCAAGCCAATCGCCGGGGCGTTGGATTTCAGCCGTGACACGCTGATCGTGCTTTCCGATCACGGGCAGATTGATCGCGGCGGGCATGGCGGCCAAGACCCCATCGTGCTCGTCGAGCCGTTCGTCATGGTCGGCGCGGGCGTCAAGCCGGGCAAGTATCCCGACGTGCAAATGGTTGACGTTGCGCCCACACTAGCCGTCCTGCTGGGCACAAACATCCCCGCATCGAGCGAGGGCAAGCCGCTCACGCAGATGCTCAACGTGGACGCACACCGGCAGGCACAAATCAGTGTCGCGTGGACTGCGCAGCAGGATACCGTCGCATCCGCATACGAGAAGGCTATCGGCGCGCCCAAGCAGGCTGGCGCAACAGCCCAGGAACGCATCGCAGCCGCTCAACATGGCCGCGATCCCGGCAACGATCTGCTGCGCCTGGCAATCGCGCTCGTCGTCGCGCTGGGTGGCGCAGGCATTTTGATCTGGAAGCGCAGCCGAGATGTGGCGATGCTGTTCTTTGCGGCGCTCCTCTACGTCGTCGTCTACAACGTCATCTTTGCCGTCATCGCCGGCAACGTCTACTCGATGAGCACCGTGCCCACGGCAGGCGCTACAGCCTTTGTGGTCGAGATCGCCCAGTTCGCCGCCATTGCCGTGCTGGTGGCCTGGCTGGCCGCCATGCTGCTCACCGGCGCGTTCCGTCGTGGCGCGCTTCATGCGGCACAAGCGACTTTCGGCTTTGCGTTCGTCACGCTTTACTTGCTCGCCATACCGGCGCTGCTCGGTTTTGCCGTCAACGGCGCGGTGACGACGTGGCGCTTGCCGGATCCGCTCCTGATCTTTTTGCACTTTACGAATCTGATCCAGGCGATGTTCGTGGCGGCGCTGGGCATCGTCCTTTCCGGCATCGCAGCGCTCATTGGTAGACTGGCAAGTAGACAAGTAGGCAAGTAGGCAAGACGAGTGGCTTTGACTACAAGACCATCCGACTATAAGACTAGACGACCATGAGGCTATTTATCACTGGCGCAAAGGGCCAACTGGGCCGCACGCTGCAAGCGCATTTTGCAAACGATACCGTGCTGCCCGCCGACCTGCCCGAATGTGATATCACCGACCGCGCCCGCGTGATGCAGGCCGTCGGCGAATTCAAGCCGGACGTGGTGATTCACGCGGCGGCGATGACGGACGTGGACGGCTGCGCGCGCGACCCGGACGCGGCTTTTCGCGCCAACGCGCTCGGCACGCAAAACGTGGCGCTGGCCTGCCAGTCCGCCAACTGCGCGATGCTTTACATCAGCACGAACGAAGTCTTTGATGGGCGCAAGACGGAGCCGTACCTCGAGTTCGACGCGACGAACCCCATCAACGCCTACGGGCGGAGCAAGCTCGCCGGCGAAACCTTTGTCCGCGACTTGCTGACACGGTTCTATATCGTCCGCATCGCCTGGTTGTATGGCAAAGGCGGCCATCACTTTGTCCGCAAAATGATCCGCCTGGCCGATGAGCGGGGCAACCTGCACGTCGTCGCGGACGAGGTCAGCTCACCGACATACGCGGAAGACGTGGCGCGCGCCGTGCGACAACTCGTCCAGACCGGCGCGTATGGCGTGTATCATCTCGTGAACGACGGCCTCGCCAGCCGCTATGCTTTTGTGCGCGAGATCTTGCAGCTTGCGGGGCGCGGCCATGTTCCGGTCGAGCCGATCAAGCTGGCCGACTTTTGCCGCGCGTCCACTCCCCCACCCTACACACCGCTGCGAAATTTCTGCGGGGCCGCGCAGGGCATCACGCTGCGTCCCTGGCAAGAAGCGTTGGCAGAGTATTTGGCGTCGAACGATTGTTAGCGGCTGTCCGCCACAAGGGACTGGCAGGCCAGGTCATTGACTCAAACGCGGGGCGAGAGCATGAAAGTGTTTGAAAAAGATAGACACAGCGCCATACTGGGCGATGTACTAGAAGCGCTCTCCACATGGGTGCCAGACGGTTCCATTGATTTGATCTTTGCCGACCCGCCCTACAACATCGGAAAAGTCTTTCACGAGACCCAAGACAGATGGCAATCGGATAAAGATTACTTGCGTTGGTGTCACCGCTGGCTCGACCTGTGCATTCAAAAGCTCAAGCCGAACGGCAGTCTCTATGTCATGGCTGCGACCCAGAACATGCCTTTTTTCGACATCTATTTGCGCAAGCAGATCGCTATACTGTCTAGGATCATCTGGTATTACGATAGTTCAGGTGTCCAAGCCAAAAGGTACTATGGGTCTCTGTATGAGCCTATCTTGTTTTGCGTCAAAGACAAAGAGCACTATACGTTCAACGCCAAGGACATTTTCGTGTCGGCAAAAACAGGAGCGCAAAGAAAACTGATAGACTATAGGAAGCCCGTGCCAACTGTCTACAATTCGGTCAAAGTTCCTGGGAATGTTTGGGAGTTTCCCAGAGTGCGGTACCGAATGTCAGAGTATGAGAACCACCCAACGCAAAAGCCGGTGGCGCTCTTGGAAAGAATTATCAAGGCAAGCTCAAATATCGGTGACATCGTGCTCGACCCGTTTTCGGGCACTTTTACGACCTCTTACGTAGCAAAGCAGTTAGGTAGAAAATCCATTGGAATTGAGATAGAAGAAGAGTATGTGAAAATAGGGTTACGGAGACTCGAGATAGCCAATGAATACGACGGCTCGCTCTTGTACAGAGAGCCAAGATCGTTCGAAAAGACCCCGCAGGACCAACTCGCCTTATTCGAGAGGCCGTAATGGAACACCCGTTTACTATCCAGATCGAAGAGATATTGAAGACAGAGTTTGGGCGCGCCGGCGAAAGAATATTTGAATCCAGCCCGTTAATCCAATACTTGAATATCAAGACCCGGTCAGCAAATCGAGGCTCAAAATCCAGAGGCAGTTTTGCAAATCTATATGCTTTGTACGTGCTGGTAGAGGACTATCTCGCTCACAGGTATCATAGAACGGGCGATTACACCCGATACGAGGGAGCCATTTTCTCAGACCTTTTCAAGCGGCAACGAGAATTGCCTTTCGGAAGCAAGCTCCAAAACCACGCTCTCAACCACCGGCTGAATGAAGAGTTTAGGAAATACTTTCCTGCCTGTGACTATGTTCCCATCCTCCGCAATGTGGAAACAAACAGATACTGGATCAACGAAAATCTTTTGAGGCTGAAACTTGGAGCTAGAACCTACAACCTGGCGACCTGCATCATGCAGATCATTGATGCTTACGTAAAAACAAAGCAAAGCGCCTTTGAGACATTCATCAAGACGTGCCAGGAGCTACAAGGAATTCAAACCCAAGACTTGGAAAGAGGTAAAGCATTTATTCTGGGCCTGTTAGCGCCTAATGTGGACGCGCGAATTTTCGAGATTGTCAGCTATTCGATTCTCAAGTATTACTACCACGACCAAACTGTCTACATTGGATTCGAAATTGAGAAACTGGTCAAAGAGAACCTGAAGCTATACAAGACCGGCAGAACAAATGCCAACGACGGCGGCATAGATTTTGTCATGCGACCCTTGGGACGATTTTTCCAGGTCACAGAAACCTTAGATATTCGAAAATACCTGCTCGACATTGACAAGATCGAAAAATATCCCATCACTTTTGTCATCAAATCTACCGACAACATTGATTCCTTAAAAACAAAACTGGAAGAACGCGCAAGAAGGCAATTTGCAATCAAGTTGATTGTAGATCGCTACATGGCCAGTATCGAGGAGATTGTCAACATCCCTGCACTCATCGAGAGATTCGAGCGCGCCGTTGAACAAGGGTATCTCGGCAGCATCCTGGGGGAAATCGTCAAGCAAAGCAAAATTGAGTACAATTATGAGATTGACGAGGCATAATGAACCAGCCGTCAATCTCAAGTCCCCGACTTCCGACCTCCGGCCTCCGGCTCTTGATCTCCGTCATCATCCCCAACTGGAACGGCGCGCACCTGCTGCCGACGTGCCTGGACTCGCTGCGGCGGCAGAGTTACGCCGAGCGCGAGATCATTGTCGTGGACAACGCCTCGACGGATGACTCGCTTAAAGTGCTCACGCGAGACTATCCCGATGTGCACGTGCTGGCCCTGCCGCGCAACACCGGCTTTACGGGCGCGTGCAACGCGGGCATCCGCGCAAGTCACGGCGGGTTCATCGCCCTGCTCAACAGCGACACACAAGCCGACGAGCGCTGGCTGGCCGAGGTCGTCGCCGCGTTCGAGCGGCGCCCGGAAGCGGGGCTGGTCGCCAGCAAGATGCTGCTGTTCGACCGGCGCGACACGCTGCACACCGCCGGCGATTTTGTCCGGCTCGACGGCACGCCGGGCAATCGCGGCGTCTGGCAGCGCGACGAGGGACAGTTCGACCGCGAGGGCTATGTCTTTTCTGCCTGCGGCGGCAGCGCGGCCTATCGCCGCGCGATGCTGGATGAGATCGGCTTGCTCGATGAGGATTTCTTTTTTTCGCAGGAGGATATTGACCTGGCTTGGCGCGCGCAACTGGCCGGGTGGAAGTGCGTCTTTGCGCCCAAGGCCATCGTGTATCACAAGCTGGCCGCCACCGGTGGCGGGCCGACGGCGAGCTTTTACGACGGGCGCAACACGATTTGGGTGATCGCCAAGGATTATCCGGGCGCGCTGTGGAAACGTCACTGGCGCGAGGTGGTCGGCGCACAATTGCGCATCACGGGCGAGGCGTTGCGCGCGTGGCGAGGCGAGGCAGCGCGGGCGCGGTTGCGTGGGCAACTGGTCGGGCTGCTCGGCCTGCCCAAGCTGCTCCGCAAACGCCGCGCCATCCAATCCTCGCGCCGCGTCTCGGACGAGTACGCTTGCTCATATGAAACCAATTACACCAAAGAAAATCGGCCAGTGGCTCAAGCGCATTGGCCTGGGATTCCTAAGCCTGATTGCTCTGTTCGTCAGCTTCACTATCAAGCTACCTCGACCCGTCTCGGCGCAGGGGGATGTGCCGCGCTTTGAACCCTCTGCGTGCCCGGTCGGCGTCCCGGCCGGCGCAAAGGTGGACTGCGGCTACTTGATTGTCCCCCAAGACCGGCAACAACCGGAGGGACGAACCATTCGCATGGCCGTTGCGATCCTCAAGAGCCGCAGCCAAAATCCGGCAACTGATCCACTGGTGTTTCTCGCCGGCGGCCCAGGCGCAAGTGCGCTGGCGAGCTTGGGCTGGTGGCTCGGTTCGCCGCTGCTCGATCATCGCGACATCATTCTCCTCGAACAGCGCGGCACGCACTATGCCGATCCCTGGCTGGATTGCCCGGAGATAGACGCGGCCCTGCGTGACAATTTTGGCCGGGTCGAAGCGCCGGGCAAGGAAGTGGCCTACGTCGTTCAAGCGGCGATCCAATGCCGAGACCGGCTGGTCGGCAAGGGGGTCAACCTTGCGGCATATAACAGCGCCGAAATCGCCTCTGACGTGGAAGACTTGCGCCGCGTGCGGGGGTACGACAAATGGAACCTGTATGGAATCTCGAATGGCACGCGGCTGGCGCTGACCGTGATGCGCGACCATCCGGCGGGGATTCGCAGCGTTGTCCTCGACTCGGTCTTTCCTCCACAATCGGACGGCTATATCGAACGGCTGCCCGACTTTGATCAAGCACTTCGGGCTGTCTTTGCCGCCTGCGCCGCCAATCCGCGCTGCCGTGCGGCTTATCCAGACCTGGAAAGGGTTTTCTACGACGTGGTCAAGCGGATGAACGCCCGGCCGGTCTCTATTTCAATTCACGTTTTCCCCTATCACCTCCAATTGACGGGCGACGACTTGATCGCCGGCATGCACCGGGCGCTGTATGATCCGAGTCTGATCTCGTTCATGCCCTTGCTCATCTACCAGGTTCACGATGGCAACCACGATGTTTTGGTACCGCTGGCAGACGAAAGCTTGTCCTTCCTCACCGGTATGAGTCGAGGCATGTTGTATTCGGTAGAGTGTCATGACGAGATGCCCTTCAATGACCCCCGCATCCTCGAAACAACTGTCAAGGCCTATGCGCGCCTGGGCAATTATTTGTCCGACGACACACAAGCCGCGCTCGCCATCTGCAACATCTGGGGCGCAGGTCAGGCGGGCCACATCGAGACAGAGCCCGTGCGCAGCGATATTCCCACCCTGATCCTATCGGGCCAACACGACCCCATCACTCCGCCAAGACTGGGCGAGCTTGCCGCCGAAACGCTCAACCATAGCTTTGTCTTCGAGTTCCCGGGTCAGGCGCATGGCGTGATCAACGACTCGCCCTGCCCCATCAGCATGACCATCGCTTTTCTCAACGACCCGACCACCGCGCCGGACGCGGGCTGCATGTCCCAGATGCGCAGCCTGACTTTTGTCACTCAAGATAATCTGTACGTCACGCCGGCTGCTTATCGGCTGAACACCGAACTACTCCGCATGCGCGACCCGCTCCATTTCGGCGTGCTGGGGTTTTGCTTGCTGTTCTTCCTGGTCGAAGTGCTCTTGCTGCCGGGAAACCTGTATCGGCAGATTCGCAAACGATCAGGCCCAACCGCGCAAAAGGCCGGACTGGCGCGTGGGCTGGCCGCGGCAACGGCCGCGCTGAATCTGGCTTTCCTGGTCGGTCTGGCACTGGCAGTGCGAGATACAGCATCGGCCAACTGGCTCATGCTGGCGTTCGGGCTGCCCGCTAAAGCGGCTCCGCTGTTGATCATTCCGCCTCTGACCACCGTCCTGACTATCGGGCTTCTGCTCTTTGCCGTGCTGGCCTGGAGACGCAGGTATTGGACAGTTGTGGGGCGCGTGCACTATTCGCTGCTCACACTCGCCGCGCTCGCGTTCATCTGGTTCCTGAGCTATTGGAGCCTCTTGAGGCTGTGACGCGCCGACTTGCCTCCTTCGTCTTTCGTCATTCGTCACTCGCCTTTCACCATTCGACACTCGTCATTTGTCGTTTGACTAAATCCTCCAAGTCAGGTATGCTTCCGCGCGCAAATCGAGCCTGCGAGGTGTCCTATCGAAACGCCGCTGCTCTCCGTCATCATCCCTTGCTACAACGAAAAGAAAAACCTGGAGCGAGGGGTGCTAGACGAGGTCTACCAATATCTTGCTCAACAAGATTATGCCTGGGAAGTCGTCATCGTCAACGACGAATCCACGGATGACAGTAAAACTCTTATGGAGCACTCCATAGAGTCCAAAAGGAATTTTTCGCTGTTTGATATTCCGCATGGCGGCAAGCCGGCCGCGATTTGGGCCGGTATCCAAAAAGCCCAGGGAGAAGTCGTGCTCACAACCGATATGGATCAATCAACCCCCATCGGTGAGTTGAGCAAACTTTTGCCCTGGTGTGAACAAGGCTTTGATGTGGTCATCGGCTCTCGAGGGATTGCGCGCGAAGGCTTTTCTTTCGTGCGAAGAGCAGGCAGTTTTGTCTTTGGCGCCTTGCGGGGCGTTGTGCTCCTTCGAAATATCGCCGACACACAGTGCGGCTTTAAACTATATCGTCGTCAGGTCGTATTGAAATACTTTCCTTACCTCGAAGCCATCCGGAACAGAGAAAAACCGAGCGGCTGGAAAGTCACCGCGTTCGACATCGAGTTACTATACCTCATCGAAAAGGCCGGATACCCAATCAAAGAAGTGGTCGTAAGCTGGAGCAACCGCGATCAGAGTGACACCAAAAGCCAGAAAAGCGATTTGGCCCGATACGTGAACGAGTCCGTTGACATGGCGCGGCAAGTCGTGCGCGTCAAGCTGAACCAACTCAGAGGGTTGTACGATGCCATCGCGCCCTCCGAGGTTCCTTCTTCCAACTGACTCACCCGGAATACCAACCGCGCACGCGCACATTCAAGATGCAACAAGTTGAGCCTCGCAAAACGCCGGATATGCGCCAAGAGCGCGCGCTGATCCGCCGGGGCCATGCGCTCGTCGCCGGGATTGACGAGGCCGGGCGCGGCGCGTGGGCCGGGCCAGTTGTCGCAGCGGCGGTGATTTTGCCCGCGGGGGCGATGCGCCTGGCTGCGCTGCGCGGCGTGCGCGATTCCAAGCTGCTGACGCCAACGCAACGTGAGGCGCTATTCCCAACGATTCAAGAATTGGCTGTGGCCGTGGGAACCGGCATGGCGAGCCACGCGGAGATTGACACGCTGGGCATTGTCCCCGCCACGCGGCTGGCGATGCGGCGCGCCGTCGAACAACTTGAGCCTTCGCCGGACGCGCTGCTGATTGACGCGCTCAAGCTCCCCGACGTGCCGCTTCCCCAGCGCGTGCTGTTCCACGCCGACACGCTGTGCCTTTCAGTGGCCGCCGCATCCATCATCGCCAAAGTCACGCGCGATCACCTGATGATGGAACTGGACACACACTATTCCGGTTATGGCTTGGCGCGGCACAAGGGTTACGGCACGCAGATTCATCAGCAGGCATTGGCACAGCTTGGCCCGTCGGCCATCCATCGGATGACGTTCGAGCCGGTGCGCATCAATGACATTACCGCCGCCACAGTGTGTTAAACAATTATAGCAGTTCTTATCCAACGAGATATGAAAGGCGTTTTTATTATCCCGATCGCCAGCATGGTTTGGTAGAGGACAGGTGCCTACCAGTTCAGCCCCTTTTATGCTAAAATCAATATGGTAATGTTCAATGACTTGCTTAAATGAGGCTTGAGTTTTTATTCTTTTATAATCTACCCAATCACCCATGATTTATCCTCCTTAATTGATTTTTAATGATCTAATTATTTAATCCCTCTACCAAAACCTTATGGCAAAATCAGAACTTCGAGGTCGTTTTCCGGGATCAGCTAACATTGTAGGCACAAAAGGATCAAAGGCTATAGGGCTTACCCACTCACACAACGCACGTGCAAACTGTAGTTCTAGCAGAGTTTCCTCAAATTCCCTTCGACTCTTTGCCCTCAAAAGCTTTCTGAACTTATCCATGAGAGTCTTTACAGATTTCTTTGTTACGTTGTACTGAAGCCTATTGACTGTTTCCGCCAAATTGATCAAGAAGCACATAGACTGAAGATCAGATCGTTGCCAATACCAACCCAGAGGACCCAATGGTTTACTCAACCACAAAGGGTCATATCGTGTGATTAAATCCGCAAGAGACTCTTGAGCTCCGCCAAGAGCTTCCTGAGTGAATTTCGTTCCGGTTAGATCCAGAGTAGCTTGGAGAAACCCCATATTGACTGAATGCTCATTATGATGGCGGCCTAACAATCGAATAGTCGGATAGCCTGACGATCCTGCTACGAAACTATCCCAACGACACCCGCTTGAAGACAAACTCGACCTCACCGAACCGCACGATCTCCCCATCCTGCAAAACGATCGGGTCGCGCACGCGCTGATCCTTGACAAAGACGCCGTTGGTGCTGCCCAGGTCATAGACGCGCTAGTCCTCACCTTCGAGCTTGATTGTGGCGTGCTGGCGAGAAACCGTCGGATGATCCACGACTAGGTGATTGCCCGGCGCGCGGCCACTGGCAAGGCACACCACGCCACGCCAACTGTTACGATGGTTAGGCCGCCTCCCAGTTTGGATTATGAGAAGAAGCGCTCATATTCATCGTGGCCGCCAACCCAGAACCATGTGACCGTATCGCCTTCAAGCACGCCAATCGCACGACAACCCAGCGTTATTCTGACTGACCAGATGTTTTCCTCGTGGTTGATGCACTTTTAATGCAAGGAAGGATGAAAAGGATTTTGTGCCCACAGGCGGTAAGCTTTCCTGGCTCTGCGTTGGGTTGCCTCATCGAGAGACCCGTATGCCGTCCAGAATGAAGGTAGAGTGGACGATTTCATAACTGGCTATAGTCCAGCGGCATGGCTCGGCCTGCGGCGATTTCTTGCTTAGCGCGTTGAGTGGCGGCTATCAGTTGCGGCTGTGTTTTCTTGAACGCCATATCCCACTGGAACTCGTCCTGCAAGTCCGCGAGGTATTCTCGCAAATGCTCCACTACCTGATCCTGCGCCGGTTCGGGCAAAGACTCTATCATTTTTATCACGGTATCAATCGCAGTAGACGACATGACACACTCTCCCTTTGAACACTCCGGGGACGGCGTGCGGCCTGACAACCGAATAATCCAATAGCCTGACCATCCGACTACGAGACTCAGTAGATCACGGATTTGGCTCGTAGTAGCGACTTTAGTCGCGTATGCACGGCGACGACTAAAGTCGTCACTACGAACCAGTGATCTACTGAGGCTATCCCAACGACACCCGCTTGAAGATAAACTCGACCTCGCCGAACCGCACGATCTCCCCATCCTGCAACGTGATCGGATCGCGCACGCGTTGCTCGTTGACAAACGTTCCGTTGCCGCTGCCCAGGTCATAGACGCGATACTCCTCACCTTCGAGCTTGATCGTGGCGTGCTGGCGAGAAACGGTCGGATGATCCACGACCAGGTGATTGCCCGGCGCGCGGCCAATCGTCACGGCGGGCTTGTCAATGTCAAAGCGATGGGCCGGATCCTTTTTCTCCACCAACATGCCCAAGACTTTAGGCTTGGCCGCGCCGCGCTGTATGAGGACTGTGCCGCCGGATGTGGGCGGCGTGACCGGCTTTTCCGCCCCACCCATCGGGCCGGCCGATTTGCCGGATGGCGGAGGTGTGGATGGCTGGAACGGGCTGGACGCGGGCGCAAACTGAGCCGGCGGTGGTGTTGCGGGTTGGAACGGTTTGGGCGCGCTACTGAATGGCGGTGGAGCCTGGACAGGGCCGGGAGTCGCCAACCGCGTCCCCGCGCCCGACGAAACACCGGGGCTTGCCACCGTGGGTGACGCAGGCGAAGCGATGGCCGGCCGGGCAGAAGCCACATTAGCAGCCATATTGGCCGGCATCATGGTCGGCCCGGCGGCGGCTCCCCTGCCGGGTACTGCCCCCGGCATCGTGGCACCTTCGACCGGCGGCTGCGGATACGCGCCGGCATAGCCCGGCTGCGGCTCGGCGCTGCGACGACGGCGCATCACCAGCACGACCGCGATCACGAGCATCAAGAAAAACAGCATGGCGGCGGCCGCGATAGCGATCACCAACACAAGATTGTCCGAGATCCATTGCATAGTACCACCTCCTGATTGGGGCGTGGGCGTCACACCGGGCGCAGAGGTCGAGACCGGCGCAGGCGTCGCGGCGCCCACGGCGCTTGCGGTGCTTTTTGCGGTCGGCGTGACAGGCCGGCCGAGTGTATACGTTAGCTTGCTGATGCCTTGTCCGCGCGTCGTCGTCACTTGCACCGCGAGCGAGTGCGACTGCCCGTCCACCTTTGGGACGCGCGAAGAATACGTCAACACATATTGCTCTTTGAGTTGAGCCAGCACGTTCTGGAAAAGCTGCGTCAATTCCTCGGGCGTCGCCGTGGATTGGAATTGCCCGCCGGTGCGAAGCGCCAGGCGCGAAAGATACTGCGTGTCGAGCTGTCCCGTGCTCAGGCCAATCGGAAAGATCGGAGTGCGCTGACGGTTGGCTTCATCAATCGGGTCGCTGGCGGTGAGCGTGCTGCCCTGATCTTTGCCGTCCGTCATCAACAGGATGGCGCGGCGGCCCGGCTGCTGCGAGGTGATCTTGACCGCGCGGAAAATCGCATCGTACAGGGGCGTGCCGCCCGTGCCGGAATCCACGTCTACAAAGTTGACGACGTTGAGCAGCTTGCCCATATCGTTGGTAAAGCCCACTTCGCGCTTGTCGTCGGTCAGGGCCATCTCCGTCACCTGGACCTTTTGCGTGAATCCAATGTAGGCCGCGCGGTCGGGATCGTTCGGTTCGTTGAGCAAGGCTTCCAAAAATTTTCCGATGGCGTCTTTGGCGGCCTGGAGCGGCTTGCCGCGCATCGAGCCGCTCAAGTCCACGACGATGGCGACCGACACGGCCGCCTTTTGATTGGCGACCCCCTCGACCTTGTCCGGCGCAAAAGCGCCCTGTCCATCCTCGTTTAACTCAAAGGCTTTCGCGTCGAGGCCGCGCACCGGGAGACCGTTTTCGTCAATGACGGTTACCAGCGCGCGCATCGCCGGGTGCGCGCCGGCATCCACCGCATCCAGGTTGACGGTGAGCGGTCCCTGCGCCCAGACCGTGCCACTCAGAGCCAACCACGCCGCCACGGCCACCAGCGCAGCTTTGTTGATCCATTGCGCGAGTCTGCGTTGTCTCATCGCCCCTCCTGTGGAGATTGCCCAAACCTGACAGGTCGTGCCAACCGTTCGGCTGAGCTCATGGCGAAGCCATCGGTCGGCCTTAGGCATGTCAGGTTTTCCTATGCTTCCAGGAACACCAACGTCGTTTCGCCGAGCAAGATGTAATCCCCGCTGTGCAATTCGCAGCGATACACGCGGCGGCTGTCCTCGCGATAGTTGTCCTTCGTTCCCACATACGTGCCGTTGGCCGAGGCCAAGTCATAGAGTATGAAAACATCCTCGCCCTCAGCCCCGCCTTCTTTCGGCTCCAACCGCACACGGATGTGCTGAGACGACAGCGTGGAATCACCGCTCAAAGTCCAATCGCCGTTGGCCCGCCCAACGACAGTCTCGGCGCGCAAAACAAAAGTTTGTCCGCGTTCGGCTCCGGGACCGGAAACCACGCCCAGCCAGGCCAACTTGATTTGAGGCACAGGCGTTCCCATCAACATCGTGCGTGCTCCCGCCGAAGCAGGGGCAGGCGCCGGCACAGGCCGAAACGGGGCCGGCGCTGCCGGAGGCGGCGTAACCGGCATCGGCGGCGGTGTCCAGGGCGGAGGGCTTACGCCCTCGGTCGGCGCTGGACGCGACTTTTCGGGGCCGGCCATCACGGTCTTGGGGCCTTCGGCATTAGGATTGTACCCGCCGCTGCCACCCATATCTATTGTCGGACGTGTCTCTTTCATATTGCCTCCTCAATCGCGGATTGCATCTCGCGTATGGCTTATCGCATTTCGCAGATCGCTTGTCGCTCATTGCGAACGCTCGGCTGTACGCCATTGGTGGGCCGCCGTGCGATGTGATTATCCTGCAGACGAATGACCAAACCCTGACCAGTGTTCAACGATCAGCTTGGTCAACAATGCTCCTATTATCAATGCGACCCATAGAAAACCATAGAGCAACGCCGAGGAGAGAACCTCATCTGCTCCAGGCGTGTTTTGAACCCAATTAATAAAGACATCATGCACGTAATGGAAAATGATCGCAGGCAACAGGGAACCCGTCTTGAGAACCACATAGGCAAATAGCAACCCCATAAAAAAAAGACTGATTAGGTCTATGGCCACCTCAAGATTTAGAACACTCAAGTGCATCATCGTAAAAAGAAAGGCCGACAACAATATCGCTCTACGGCCTGGAAAGAGGCGCATAAACAGCACCAAGATAATGCCACGAAAGAAAACTTCTTCCCAAATACCGCGTGTCAAACCCTTCACCCAGCGCAGCGGCGGAACAGTGCTCCCATCAATCACAAAATGCCCGGTGAGCCAAGAAGCTAATAAAATGCTTGAGAGGGTCAGAATGGCTAACAATAGCCCCAGCAAAATATTGCGTCCAAGAGGCTGCACTGGGAGTAACCGTATGTCGCGGCAATACTCCTTGAAAGTTTTGCGCCCATTCGGCAACCCCAACACAAAAGGCATGAGATATAGGGCTACAACCCCAAGGCTGAAGAACAATAACAAAGGGGGAAGGATTTTCCCTGCCGGTATTAACTCCAATGTGCATAAGCCCGCAAATCCAACCGCTGTCAGGGCAATAGCAATCCTAGGGCGATTGGCTAAGGGGGAATTGAAAATCATTTGTGGTGCTTTATTCGCGGTCACGATTGCTTCTCCTGAAACTGTAGTTTGGGATGAAGAGAAAGACACTGAACGAAAGTCCAGCGGCCCACTGCCCGATTGCTGCAATCGTGCGGCGGGCATAGGCAGGCACAAAGAACTTTTAGCAAGACGAGGTCAACTAACCAAAAACTTTCTTTGTGCCTTGGTGGTGAGATAAAGGTCAACCGTCTGAACGTTTACCACGCCGGTAACGCAAGATCGCGATAAGTGTATTGTATTTTGCCCGACCTGACAAGTCGCTGCCTGGGCCAGGGTGCGCGCCCTCTCTTCTCCCCGTGGGAGAAGGGCTGGGGATGAGGGACGCACACTTGATGGGCAAGCTCTCATCGCTGCGCGGGCAGCAATTTGGCGGCCTTGGCGATGGCGGCTTGCACGCGCGCCTCATCCGCGCGGACGGGAACACTTTCGGCCAGCGCCGGTTGGCCGCCGCCTTGTGTGTTAAGCATACGCGCCGCGGCGCGGACGATGGCGGTCATGTCATGGCACACATCGGCAGAGCGCGCAAACACCAGTTGCGCCCGGCTGCCGGCTGTGCCGAGCAGCGCCACAAGGTCCGGCTGGGCCACGACGAGGCGCGCGAGTTGCCGCACCTCGGCCACATCGCGCTCAGGGTACACACGCCGAACGACGCGCGCCCCATTAGCCGCTTCGGCGCTCGCGGCCAGGGCCTCCGCCTCAAAGCCGACAACCTGCCCGCGCAGCGTCTCCAACTCTGCCCGCGCCGCGTTCCATTCGGACGTCAGGCGCGTGACCACCGGCGCGACATTCGCCGCAGCCACGCCGAGGTTCCCAGCGACCAGCGCGAGCGTCTGCTCTGCCTGGCGGAACTCGGCCAGCGCACGCGCGCCGCACGCGAACTGGACACGCAACCGCTCGCCGCGCGCCTCGCAACCGAGCACCTTGATCAGTCCCATCTCGCCGGTCCGCGCGATGTGAACGCCCTGGCAGGCTGTCACACCCGTGCCCTCAACGCTCACCACTTGCAGCGGCCATGCTGCGCCAGGAGGAACTGCCAAACCGATCTTGCCGGCCTGCGCCGCATCCACCGACGCGATGCGGACGGCGCGATTGCCCCACACGATTTCATTCGCGGTTGATTCGGCCTGTTCCACTTGCGCCGACGAGACATCGGGCCGGCTCAACTCAAGCCACGCGGCTTGTTCGGTCACCGTAATGCCCAACGCCACCGCCCCGGACGCTTGCGCCAGGGCGTGCGCCAGCAAGTGACCGGCGGTATGCTGCCGCATCGCGTCCAGGCGGCGCGGCCATTCGATCCGCGCCTGGACCTGGTCTTCCCAGATTTCTTCGGAAAGCACATGGAGGGTTTCGCCGTCTTCGCGCACAATGATGTCTATTACCGGCGCCCGGTTGAGCCAGCCCCGGTCGGCGGGCTGCCCGCCTGTGCCGGGATAAAACGCCGTGCGGTCCAGCACTACGGCCAGGCGGCCGGCTGGCATCAATACCCGCTCAACGATGTGCGCGGAAAATGTGGTGGTGTAGGCATCTTGGAGGTAGAGTTTTTCAGTCATGCATGTGATTATACCACTAGAGACGGCAAAAGTAGTAGAGGAAAGTAACAGTGTAAGGGACGTGGAAAAACAAATCATCCCGTCCGTCAACTGCCGAGCACTGGAAGCCCACTCCGGCGTCAGGGATTTGCACACTCACGGGCGCAGGTGACACGAAGAAACATAAAGCTCTTGTAACTGCTCAGCTCAGCCATCGAATGAATTCGACGGCTGGCACTAAAAACCCGCTTCAGTATAACTGAAGCGGGTTACGTCCCATCTCAGCCGCGAATTCATTCGCGGCGGTTGCTTTTCTCGTTTCTTCGTGTGCCTTCGTGGAGAAAAATGAAATTCCTATTAACTCACGTTGAATTGCAATTTGCATATTGACACGGCTTTCGTTTTGTGCTATATTATGCTCAACTCAATCACTAACGAGCAAAATGGGTCAAATATCAATCGCAAACGATCAACCCTTCAAGATTGAGCGCCATTCCCAGATCAAAAAGCTGGTCGAAGAAAAACGGCGCGTGACCGTCGTCGAGTTGAGTACTCTCCTCAACGTCAGTGAAGCCACCGTCCGCCGTGATCTGGAAGAGTTAGACGGCCAATGGCTGCGGCGCATCCATGGTGGCGCTATCCGCCTGGAGCGCGCCGCCAAAGAGCCGCCGATGATGGAGCGCGTCGCCGAGCAGGAAGATGAAAAGAAACGCATCGGACGCGCGGCGGCCCAACTGGCCCAAGAAGGCGAAACAATTTTTCTCGGGAGTGGCACGACCACCATGGAGATTGTTCACCACTTGCCAGAGGCCATCCGCCTGACGGCCATCACCAACTCGCTGCCGGTCGTCAACGCGCTGGCCGGACGCCCCAACATTGAATTGATCGTCATCGGCGGCATGTTTCGCCCCAGCGAGCTTTCGATGGTTGGGCACATTGCAGAGCACGCCATCCGCGAATTCAGGGCCGACCGCGTCTTTATGGGGATGCGCGCGATTGACGCCAAGCACGGCTTTACCAACGATTTCTTGCCCGAAACGACCACCGACCGCACCCTCATGAGCATCGCTCCTCAAGTCGTCGTCGTCGCGGATCACACCAAGTTCGGCTTGGTCAGTTCTGTGTTCGTCGCGCCCATCACCGCAGCTCATCTCATCATCACCGACACCGACACTCCGTCCGAAATCGTCGCCGAGCTGCGCGAGCTGGGCGCTGAGGTTCTCTTGGCATGACCGACTCGCCTGCCCCGGTGTTGGCGCGGGATCTGCCGCGGCTGGGCATCCCGAGCTGTTACCTATCGTTGTACGAGGACCCGAAATCGCCCACCGAGTGGTCCCGGTTGATCCTGGCCTACGACAAGAGGGGACGCGTCGAACTAGAGTCCGGCGGGCGGCGCTTCCCCTCTCGCCAATTGGCGCCGGGCGGAATGTACCGGCGCGAGAACTGCTGGAGCATGTCGCTCGAACCGATCTACTTTCGAGAGAATCAACTGGGGTTTGCCCTGCTCGAAGTAGGCCCGCAGCAAGCAGAGATCTGCGAGGCGCTGCGCATGCAATTCAGCAGCGCGCTGCAGAAAACGCTGCTCGTCCTCCAGGTGCAAAGTCGCGCGATCCAACTACAGGTGGCCGCCGAGGTTTCGCGCGCAGCCAGCAGCATTCTTGACCCAGACGAATTGCTCCGACAAGTTGTGACGCTGGTCCGCGAGCGATTCAACCTGTACTATGTCGGCCTGTTCCTGGTGGATCAGACCGGCGAGTGGGCCGTGCTGCGAGCAGGCACCGGCGAAGCCGGCCAGGCGATGTTGAAACAAGGCCACAAACTCGAGATCAACAGCCATTCCATGATCGGTTGGTGTGTGGCCAACAAGCAAGCCCGCACACATGCGCCTGCGCGCAGTGCAGGTGTCGCGCTGGACGTGGGCCAGGAGGCCGT
Source organism: Anaerolineae bacterium (assembly GCA_041300525.1). GTDB lineage: Bacteria > Chloroflexota > Anaerolineae > Fen-1058 > Fen-1058 > JBGLNJ01. The sequence goes on from JBGLNJ010000001.1 coordinate 1,730,753, forward strand.
GCACTTTGAGAACCCGTTGTTGCCGCAGACTCGCTCCGAGCTGGCGTTGCCGCTCATCAGCCGAGGCGCGGCCATCGGCGCGCTGACCATCCAGAGCGCCCAGCCAGCTGCCTTCAGTTCGGACGACGTCGTCGTGTTCCAGACCATGGCCGACCAGGTGGCCGTGGCCCTGGAGAACGCCCGCCTGTTCGAGCAGACTCAGGCCCGCACGGAGTGGCTGGCGGTTGTCAACCGCATCGCCAAAGTGGCCAGCGCCACCCTCCACCTGGACGATCTGATGGAGGCAGTGTATCGGGAGATCACCCCCGCCTTCCAGCCCGATGCTTTCTTCATCGCCCTCTATGACCAGGAGACCAATGAACTGGATATGCACTTTGTGGTGGACGAAGGAGTACAGAGGCCGCCGGAGCGGGTGCCCCTGGGCACTGGATTGACCTCCATTGTCGTCACCGAAAAGAAACCTTTGATCATCCGAGATGAACAAGAGTTGGCTCGCCTGCTGCCATCGGCGCGGATCGTTGGATCAATGAAGCCGGCCGTATCCTGGGTGGGAGCGCCACTGCTCGCCGGCGAGCGGGTGCTCGGGGTCATCAATATACAGTCATACCGTCCCGACGTCTGGGATGAGGAGGACGAACAGTTGCTCTTTACCGTCGCCGACCAGGTGGCGGTGGCCCTGGAGAACGCTCGGCTATTCGAGCGCGCACAGCAGGCCACTCTGCAGATGCGCGGGCGTGTGCAAGAGATGGACGCTCTCAACGACATCGGACGCAAGATAGACGAGACCCCATCCATACCCGAGTTCCTGCAATGGGCGGCAGAGCGCATCCCGCCCGCCATGCAGTACCCCGATGTGTGCCAGGTTGCTATCGAATTTGAAGGTCAGGTCTATGGCGCAGCCGAGGCGGTGAATCTGCCCCGCCAGATCGTGCAATCCCTGCGCATGGGCGGCCAGGTGGTAGGCCGGATCTGCATCGCCTACACTGAAGAGCACGACTTTTTGAACGAGGAGAGCGCGCTGCTAGGCGACATTGACCGGCGAGTGAGCGGCTATATCGAAAGCCGACACCTGTTCGAGGAGGCCCGCAGCCGGGCCGACGAGCTGGCTGTGCTGAACGAGCTGAGCCAATCCCTGACTGCCCGACTGAATGTGGAACAGGTGCTGGAAGAGACCTACCGACAGGCTTCCCGCCTGTTGGACACTACCAATTTTTTCATTGCCTTCTACGTCGCAGAGAGGAATGAGGTCAACATTGCCTTTGAGGTTTTGGAATCGGAAAGATACAAACAGGTCACTGCCTTTCCCGCGAATCAGGGCTTTACCGGCTATGTTGTCCGCAACCGCACGAGCTTGCTCGTGCCGGATAAAGCGCGCGAGTGGGAGGAAAAGTTGGGAGTAGTCATGCCGGGAGGGATGAGGCTGGCTGTATCCTGGCTGGGAGCGCCGCTGATTGTCGGCGATCAGGTGATAGGGGCGATAGTCGTCCGGAGTTTCACCACCCCGCATGCCTTTAGTGAGCACGACCGCGATCTGCTGACCGCTATCGCCAGCCAGATGGCGATCGCCGTCCAGAACACGCGGTTGTATGAACAAGCCCAGGTCCGCGCAGAGGAACTGACCGTGTTGAATGAAATGAGCCGTACTTTGACCGGGGTGTTGAATGTGGACACGGTGATCGAGAATATCTATCACTATGCCTCCCGCCTGTTGGACACGACCAACTTTTACGTTGCTTTGCACAACCCGGAAACCGATGAGGTCTCTTTCCCATTGGCCTTTGAGCACGGACGGCAAGCCAACTGGAAATCTCGCCAGGCCGCACACGGGATGACGGAATACGTGATTCGAACCCGTGAGCCGCTGCTCATCAAAGAGCGCGTCGCTGCGCGGTTGGAGGAGCTAGGCATCGCGAGGGTGGGGCAGGAGGCTCAATCGTGGCTGGGCGTGCCCTTGATGGTAGGCCAGCGGGTGATCGGTATGGTCGCAGTTCAGACCTATACCACTCCACGGCTCTACAATGAACACCACTATGATCTATTGAGTTCTATCGCCAATCAGGCCGCCATCGCCATCGAGAATGCAAGCCTGTTCGAGCAGACTCGAGCCCGCGCCGAGCGCGAGCGCACCATTCGCGAGATCTCCGACAAGGTGCAACGGGCCACAGATATGGAAACCCTGGCGCGCATCACGGCAGAGGAATTGAACCGGGCGCTTGGCGGCTCGCGCGCTTACGTGCGCCTGGGTACCGAGGCCCTGCAACCGCCGAATGACAACCATCCGGCATGGGAGATCGCCTAGCCCGTCGCACACTCACCCAGCGGCCAGGCGCGCTTGACAATGGGCTTTGCAAACCACCGGTGGTGACCATGACAAAAGAGAGTAAAGCGATGAACAAGACTGTCGGCAACAAGCCGGCAAAGACGCGCGACACGGCCAGGCGCCGCCTGGCGGATCGCGAGGCGGAAATGGAGCGGCTCCAGAAGCTATGGGAGCAGGCGCAAGAACAAGGCAAGCTGGTGTTGATCAGCGGTCCTGGCGGCGTCGGCAAGACCCGGCTGCTGGAAGAGTTGGGGGAACGGGTCGGGACGAGCGGCGCGGGCGTGGCGCGCGGGCAGTGCGTGGTCAGTGGACGCAGCGCCTATCGCCCGTGGTGCGAGGTGCTGCGAACGCTGCTTGGGCCTGTGGAGCGAGCGAACGAAGTGCTGATGAAGCGCATCGGACCAGTGCTGGCAGCGCTGCTGCCCGAGTTGTGGGCGCGGCCCTACCTGGCGGGCCAAACGCCGCCGGTGGAGTTAGATCCCCAGGCGGCGCAACTGCGGCTGAACAGCGCGATCGTGCGGCTATTGCGGGCGGCGGCGGAGATCCGGCCCACGCTGGTCGTGATCGAGGATGCACACTGGGCGGACGAAGCCAGTCTAGCTTTGTTGACGTTTCTGGCGCGGGTGCCTCGGCTAGCGGGGCTGCTGGTCGGCGTGACGTGGTGCGACGAGGGGCTTGCCCTGGAGCATCCTTTGCGGGCGTTGCCCGACAACCAGGCCGAGCGGATCGCCTTGTCTCCGCTGCCACTGGAAGCCACCGCCGACTTGGCCCGCTCGATGTTGGGATTGAATGAACTGCCGGCCGCGTTGATCGAACGGCTGCAGCAAGCGGCGGGAGGCAACCCGCTCTTGACGCAAGAGTTGATCTGCGCGTGGGCCGAGGAAGGCGCAATCCTGCAGTCCACCGTGGACGGTTGGCGGGTGAATGAAACGGCGCTCCGGGCGACACGCCTGCCGGAAGGCCTGCCGCAGGTGATAGAGCAGCGGCTGGCGCGCCTGTCGCCCGAAGTGCAGGCGGCATTGCGCGGAGCGGCGGTGGTGGGGTCCGTGTTTTGGGATGGCAGCGTGGAGGCCGTCAGTCAACTCTCCGAGCCGCAGGCGCGCGCGGCGCTGGAGGAGGGGCTGGACCAGGGCTGGCTCATTGAGCGACCCGCCCCGGCGTTCGAGGGAGAGCGCGAGTATCTGTTCGCCAACGCCGCCGTGCGAGAGGTTTGCTACGCCAACGTTCCTCAAGGCGAGCAAAGTGAGCTTCACCGTCGAGCGGCGGCGTGGCTGAAAGCGCAGGGTGATGAGCAAGTCAAGGAACACCTGGGCCTGCTGGCCGAGCAGTTGGACAAGGCGGGACAGGTGGACCAGGCGGTGATCTATCTCCGCCGGGCTGGGGAGCAGGCAGCCGGCCTGTTTGCCAATGCCGAGGCGGTAGCCTATCTCAGCCGCGCACTCGAACTCACGCCCGAGGGCCTGTCTCCCGAATACTATGCCGTCCTGTCGATCCGCGAAAAAGTGTACGACCTGCGGGGAGTGCGGGAGGCTCAACGGCGGGACTTGGCGGCGCTGCAGAAATTGGCCGAGATGATGGGCGATGCCGCCCAACCGCAAGCAGTTGGGTCGCGGCGGGCCGAGGTCGCTCTGCGCCAGGCGCGCTATGCCGAGGCGACGGGTGACTATGTGGCTGCTATCGCCGCCGCCCAAAAGGCCATCGAACTGGCCCGACACGTCCAAGACGCAAGCAGCGAGGCCGCCGGCCACATGCAGTGGGGATTTGCCCTTCGACGTCAGGGAGAGTACCAGGCCGCCCGACTCGAGCTTGAGCAGGCTATCATCCTGGCTCAAACCGCCGGTGCGGGCCGGGTGGAAACAGATAGCTTGGGCCAGCTTGCCTTTCTTTGCACGCAGCAAGGTGACTATGCCGGCGCCCGGCTTCGTGCAGAGCAGGCTCAGCGCCGCTGTCGCGAGATGGGTGATCGGCAAGGCGAGAGTTATGCAGGCAACGTTCTTGGCAATGCCTTTTCTGAACAGGGCGATTATACCCAAGGGCAAGCTTGCTTTGAACAATCCTTGCAAATCTGCCGCGAGATCGGTGATCGCTGGGGCGAAGCCATGCGGCTCGTCAACTTGGGCTGGGTCTCTCTCGATCAGGGCCATTATGCCCAAGCCACCCAGTATTTGGAGCTGGCCTTGCAAACCAGCCGCGAGATTGGCGATCCGTCAGAGGAGGGTGAGGCGCTCAACCTCTTGGGCAGCGTCTGGATGGCGCAAGGCCGCTACGATCAGGCCCAGGATTGCTTTGAACAGGCGCTGCGTATCTTTCGCAAGATTGGCAATCAAGAAGGGGAATGTTGGGCGCTATCTCGATTGGGTTTGCTCTCGTGCAATGTGGGCGATCCGCAAGCCGCCCAAGAATATAGCCAACGCGCGCTATCCATCGGGCAAAAAATCCAGAGCGCTTATCAGAGCCACGCTCTGACGAACCTGGGCCACGCTCTGCTCGGGCTGAATCGGCCAGCAGAGGCCGCCGAGTATTATCGGCAAGCCGGGTCTCTCCAGCGTGGTTGGGGTCAGCACAAGTTGGCAATTGAGTCGTTGGCGGGGCTGGCCCGCGCGGCGCAGGCGCAAGCAGACTTGCCCCAGGCCCTGGCCTGCGTAGATGAGATCTTGGGCTACCTGAAAGATCATACGTTGGAAGGGGCCAAAGAGCCTTTTCGGGTCTATTGGACATGCTACTGCGTTTTGCAAGCTTGCCAGGACTCGCGCGCCCAAGACATTTTAGCCACAGCCCACCATCTATTGCAAGAACAGGCTGCCCAGATCACCGACGACGAGTTGCGGCGCTCGTTCCTGGAAAACGTGGCCGTTCACCGAGAGATTATTCAAGAGTTTGCCAGGCGACAGCCCGCCCCGGCCCCCGACACGCAAGCGGCGGAACCGATGGCCGACAAATCAGCCCAGCCGCGCCGCCAAAAAACTCTGCCAGCCGGACTCGAGCACGCTCAAGAGACCTTATGGGAGGGCGAGAACCCTTTCCGCGCCATCGCCGAAACCGCCAGCGATGCCATCATCATCTTGGACGCCGACGAAAATATTTTCTTCTGGAACCAGGCTGCCCAAGACATCTTTGGCTATTGGGCCGGCGAGACGGGGGGACATTTGCTGGCGTCCATTCTCACGCCAGATTTCTGCCAGGCCTTTCGGACGGGAATGGAACAGGTCGTGACAACCGGCAGATCAGACATGATTGGTCGGCCCATCGAGGTGATCGGGGTGCGCCAGGATCGCAGCCAATTTCCCCTGGAACTGTCCCTGTCTACCTGGAAAACCAAAGACAAGGTCTTGTTCACCGCCATCGGTCGGGACGTGACCGAACGCAAGCAGGCCGAAGCCGAACGCGAGACGCTGCTGGCCGACCTGGAACGCCGCGCACTCCAGCTCCAAGCCGCCGCTGAGATTTCGCGCGCGGCCGGCAGCATCCTGGATCCCAATGAGTTGATCCGACAGGCCGTGAACTTGATCCGCGAACGGCTTGACCTGTACTATGTGGGCCTGTTCCTGGTCAACGATCCCCGTCAGGGGATGGAACAGACCAGCGGGCTGGGCCAGTGGGCCGTCCTCCGCGCCGGCACCGGCGAAGCGGGCCGGCAGATGTTGGAACGGGGCCACAAATTGGAGGTGGGCAGTGCCTCCCTGATCGGCTGGTGCTTGGCCCATAAACAGGCTCGCATCGCGCTGGATGTGGGCGCAGAAGCCGGGCGCTTTGATAACCCGCTGTTGCCGGAGACACACTCTGAGATAGCATTGCCGCTCATCAGCCGAGGCGAGGCCATTGGCGCGCTGACCATCCAGTCTTCTCAGCAGGCCGCCTTTAGCGAAGAGGACATTGCTGCCCTACAGACGATGGCCGGCCAGATAGCCAACGCCATCGAGAATGCTCGTTTGTTCGAAGGGACGGCGGCCGCGTTGAGGGAGATGGAGGCCACCCAGCGGCGCTATCTGCGCCAGGCGTGGACTGAATACCGGCAATCTGCAGAGACGATCAATTACGAAACCGAGCGCCCGGGCGTCACTCCGTTGGGCGACGCGGTGTTGCCCGAAGTCCAGCAGGCAATGGAGCAGCGGGGTGTGACCGTGCTGACCGGCGATGGAGCCGAAGGAAAAGACCGCTCTGCTTTGGTCTCACCCATTGTCCTGCGCGGCGAGATCATTGGCGCGCTGGGTATCCATGCCGAAGGCGAGACGCGGCAGTGGACAAAGGAAGAAATCGCCCTGGTCGAGGCCGTTGCCGAGCGCATGGCCCTGGCCGCCGAGAACTTGCGGCTCCTCGACGAAACCCAACGCCGCGCCGAGCGCGAGCGCGTCATCCGCGAGATCTCGGACAAGATGCGCCGCGCGGCGAATATGGATGAACTGATGCAGATCGCCATCCGGGAGATGGCAGCGGCCCAGGGCGCGTCCAGCGCCTTTGTGCAGTGGGTCGCGCCTCCAACGTCAACGGGGAATGGAGGCAATCATACGGCCCCCAGTGGTAGGTCGGCGTGACAGTTCTTTCCCAGCCGAGGAAAGGGTAGATGTAATGGACAAGCAGCAGCCAGGAAAGGAGGCGAGTAGGGATTGAGACATCATACAAACTGCAAGCGCCCTTTACAGTCGTCGTTAGCGATTCGAGCATACTCATAAAAAGGAGATAACCATGTTGCGGAAAAAGCTTCTCTTCGGATGTATCGTTCTTAGCCTGATCGTGTCGGCCTGCGGCGGTATCGGCGGCCCGCGCACGGTCAAGATCGTGGCCACCCTGCCGCTGGAGGCGGTGGAGGGACAGGGAATAGCCTGGACGTTGGTCCAGGCGATGAAACTGGCCCTGGAGGAAGTCAACTACAAGGCCGGCAATTTGGAGGTCAAGATCGAGGTTTTAAGCTCGGCCGAGGCGGCGAGTGGCGCTGGCGCTTCGCCTGAAAAGGAAAAAGCGCACGCCGAAAAGGCTGCAGCCGATCCTGAGGTGATGATTTATATGGGGAGCCTGGGCAGCGGGGGCAGCAAGATCAGCATCCCGATCCTCAACCGAGCCGGCTTAGCCCAGATCAGCCCTACCGCCACCTATCCGGGCCAGCCCAATGGCCAGATTCCGGTGTAGGTGTGGGGGTGTTGGTCGGAGTGGGCGTTGGCGTCGCGGTAGCGGTCGGCGTCGGCGTGGGTGTAGTCGTCGCCGTGGGGGTAGGAGTCTTGGTTGGAGTGGGCGTTGGCGTCGCGGTAGCGGTCGGCGTCGGCGTGGGTGTAGTCGTCGCCGTGGAAGTAGGAGTGTGGGTTGGAGTGGGCGTTGGCGTATGAGCCGATGTTGGTGTGGGTGTGGTCGTCGCCGTGGGGGTAGGAGTGTGGGTTGCGGCGGACGTTGGCGTATGAGTCGGCGTAGGTGTAGGTGTGGTCGTCGCCGTGGGCGTAGGGGTCTTGGTTGCGGTGGGCGTTGGCGTCGTCGTTAACGGAGGATATTGCTTGGCCACATAGGGTAAATACGCGAAAGCCGTGGGCGTCAAAGTCCCTTGTAGGAGAGGTGTGCCCGAAACTGCTGGCAGCAGAAGGCTTGGTAGTACCATTACAAGCACAACCAAGAAACTGCCGACCAAGACCATAGAGTAACGATGTGCGTTCATCATTCACCCCCTTGGATTGCTTGGCAAAACACAACGGCAGACACTTCGCAATCATAGCAAGAATGAGAAATTTGGGACCCGCTTGGATTTCACGTCAAGCAGACAGCACAACCTGAAGAGATTAGCCAGTCCAGTAAAGCGAAGCGAAAAGGGGGAAAACCTATATGTGTGGTAAGGGCCAAAACCTCAACAATCACCCACATAAGATTATAAACCCGTTATACTGTCTGTCAAGTAGTGAACTGTCTGGCGGATTTCAGTCATGGTCAAGTTTTCGGCCACATTTTGTGTTGTCTGCTAACCTTAGGCTGCCACATCTGGCATTGGACTTGACGATAACCAGTTTTCGTCAGAGTACAGTTAGAGAAAAACGCGGACTTTGCCGGGGATGCTCAGTGTCAGACACGCGGCTAGTTTGCGGGGATCGCAGTCGCCCAAAAGAGAAAAGTTTGGAGCAAACGCTCCAGGCCCAAACTCGCTATTTTCAAGCCAGTTGGCAAGTCACCCAAACGAAGAGCGCGGGAAGAGACTCCCGCGCTGTTATCGTACAAACCCCAAATGAGCTAGACTCGGCCTAGCGGTGTTCCGGCCTGAGATGTGAGGACCTGAGTCCAGCGGCGCTGTGAGCGCTTGCGGCAGAATCCCTCTCCAACTTTTTTCCATCGCACACGCCGGTGACGTTGCTCTTGTCGCCGGTGCGCACATATTTCAGTTGACATTGCCAGCGACCTGCAGTCGCCACCTTTAAAATGAAGCGGTCTTTATCCGGATCATAACTGCCTGTGCCCGTCATTGAAAAGTCGCGCGTGAACGCGTACGTGTTGAGCGTGAAGGTGTACTTATTTCCGTCCGCCGCCAAGTCCAGCGTGCCGCCCAGGGTGCAGCCGACGCTTGTCGCGGCGACTCCATCCCAATAATAATATTCGGGCAGGTAGGTGATTTCGGTCTCGGCAGAGGCCAGGGCATCCAGCGGGTTGTCAAAGGCGTCGGCGTTGCGCGGAGCAAGCGGCACAGACTCATCCGCCACGACCCCCTCACATTTTGTCTGGCGCTGCTTGGGGACTTTTCCCTTCACCAAAAAGTCCGTCACAATGTCATCTGGGCAGGCGTTGCCTCGCCCAAAGATGATATGCGGGCCGCCCTGCTGTGTGATCAAGTAGCTGTCGCTCAGATGCCGATACACGCTGATATCGTTGCCGACCGGTGTAGCGGGATCAGCCGTCGCGCCGAGCACCAGAGTCGGGATCCCTTTCGCCTTAAGCGGCGCCGGGCGAGTCAAGTCCGTGCTCGCGTTCGGCCAATACGTGCACGGCAAGTCACCGTAAAAGACGGATGCCAGGCGCGGAATGGCGGCCTCTACCGGGTCGCCCGCGCGAAGATAGTTTTCCGCTCTCTTTTCTGGCGTTGCGCCCGGATAGGCATAGTCCTGACATTCCACTCCATAGTAGATTGCATCAGACCAAGAAGGGTCGGGGATGGCAGCGAGCGTCTCTGGGTCAAGCCCGAGCGAGACATATAGCAGACGAGCGAGCGGCGCCAAGTCTTGGCGGCTGGCGTAAGCCGCGAGCGCGCGGCTGAATAGCATCCGGTCAGCTTCAGAGTACATTTGCCCAGCAGCCACGACTTCCAAATCCGCGAAAGTGAACTCGCGAGGCAAGCCCCCCGTGGGGAGTGGAAATTGGAACGGAAGCGGCCGGCGTTGAAGGCGTGCGGCGAGGTGGTCGTAGGCTGCCACTCCATCGCCGTTCATATCTTCCGTGCAGGCAGTGTCATCGTTGCAAGTGCGCAGCGTGGCAACCAGCGTATCGTTAAAAGCCCGCGCCTGCTGGGCGTAAAACTGGTAGCCGTCGAGCGTGAGATCCACCGTGCCGTCGAGCATCAGCCCCGCGAGATGCGCGCCATGCTGGGCGGCATAGGTCTGCGCGTACTGTGTGCCATAGCTTTCGCCGTACAGCCAGAACGTCTCGGTCTGCATGAGTTGGCGAAAGCGTTCGAGGTCTTTCACTGCTTGCCGGGTGCCGAGGTATGGCAAAATTTCCGGGTTGTCCATCTCAGTCACGCAAGCCTGGCTGAATGTACGCGCCGCGCGTTTGACGGCGGCCTCTTGCGCGGGTGTCACGGCGCGACCATCGGCCTGATAGTAGGCGGCAGCCGCATCCGGGCAGGTGAGACCGCCGGAAAGCGCCACGCCGCGCTGATCGAAAAAGACGATGTCGAAGCGGCGCGGGATGTCGGGGGCGAACGCGGATGTATACGAGTCTGCCACGGCGATACCGGAAGTACCGGGGCCTCCCGTGACCGTCACGAACATGCCTTTGCGCGCGCCGGTGGCCGGAAGCACGGCAAAGGTCACCGGGATCGTGCGTGTATTCGTCGGGTTAAAGTGATCGAGTGGCATGGGTATTGTGACGCACGTAAACGCGCTGCCATCCGGGCAGGGCCGGCCACCGAGTTGCTGGAGGATCTTGTCCGTGCTGGGACGGGACAGAGAGTTAGAACCGAGAGCACTGGGCGCGGGAGTGGCGGCGAAGGATGAAAGCAGGACGACGGCGCAGAGTAAGAGTCGGATGATACGGGGCATGTTGACCTCCTTGAGCCATTTCATGGACGACGATGACGGGACCTGTGATTCAAGAGAGAGTATATCCATCACTCGACATTTGTCAATTGGGCAATCGCCAAACCGCCGACGCCAAAGAGGCCGTAAGACAGCGCAGCCGGAACAAAGGGCGCGGGTTACTCGCCCGCGCCAATGTTCTGTGGTATCATGCTTTCGCCGGTTGCCGTTCTCGTATTTGCGAAGCACGCATCACGGTTGACCGTCATCACAAAACGCGTAAAGGCAAAAGTGAGGTCAACGGTCGGCGGCCGGAAGTTGGGAGATTCCAGACAATATGCAATTCTATTTCATCCGGCACGGCCAATCCGAGAACAACTACCTCTGGGATCGGACGGGTTCCAACCAGGGGCGCAGCCAGGATGCGGAATTGACGCCGGTGGGCCGGCAGCAGACGGAAATCCTGGCCCAATTCCTGCGCCGGGCCGATCCCAGCGCAGTGGCGCATGGCCGTGATAGTCAGAACGCGGCTGGGTTTGGCATCACGCACCTCTACTCCAGCTTGATGGTTCGGGCGGTCGCCACCGGAACCCTCGTCGCGGACGCGCTCGGCCTGCCCTTGGTCGCCTGGATGGACGCACACGAAACGGGCGGCATTTACCTGGAAGACGATCAGACCGGCGAGCGCGCCGGGCAACCCGGCGGGCGCGTCGGGCAACCTGGCAAAGGCCGCTCGTATTTTGAGACGCACTATCCCGGCTTGGTCTTGCCCGAATCGTTGGACGAGGCCGGTTGGTGGAATCGCCCGTTCGAAGAGCCTGAGCAAAGACCCGTCCGCGCCCAACACTTTTTGCGCGACCTGCTCGAGCGGCACGGCAACAGCGACGACCGGGTCGCCGTGGTAAGCCACGGCGCATTCTATAACCATCTGCTGGCTACCCTCCTCAAGATGCCGGAGCGGGGCAACCTCTGGTTCGTCCTCAACAATACCGCCATCACTCGCATTGATTTTTGCGCCGAGGGGATTGACGTGGTTTACTTGAACCGCGCCGATTTCCTGCCGAAGGAACTGATCACGTAACGCCGCTGGCCGCGGATTTTGGTTCGCCTTTCCGCTTGTGTCTTCTGCAAAGGATTGCTATACTTTCCCATGCTGAGAAACGTTCTGATTGCGGCGCAGCGTCCAGCGTGGACGGACTCGTTCAACGGATCGGCTCTTTAGTTGTTATACTAACCGACGCTGAAATTTCCGTTTGCGGCTGTAGGGAAAGTTGCCAACTTGCCCTACACACTGGAACATTCAGTCTGCGGCTGTAGGGCAAGTTGCCAACTTGCCCTACGCACTGGAACATTCAGTCTGCGCCTGGTATACGATGCGTTACACACGCTTGGCTGATCCTGGACTTTGGAGGCTCGCCGTTGAAGAACAATCCATTCGTCGGGCCGCGGCCCTATGAGCGCGGCGACCACGCCAACTTTTTTGGGCGCACCCGCGACGCCCGCGACCTGATTGCGCTCATTCAGGCCGAGCGAGTGGTGCTGTTTTACGCCCAATCGGGCGCGGGCAAGACTTCCTTGCTCAACGCCCAGGTGATCCCGGCGCTGGAGGAAAAGGGGTTCAACGTCTTGCCCGTGGCGCGGGTGGGGAGCGATGCGCCACCGGGCATTGACCCCAAAAGCGTCAAGAACGTTTTCGTGTTCAGCGCGTTGATGAGCCTAGTCGCAGAACCCCTTCAGGGGACGAGCCAAGATATCCCGGCGCACCAGTTGACCCAGCCCACGCTGCTCACGTTCCTGCGCCAACTGCTGGGGACGACGGACGGCCAATTGCCCGCAGAGGTTGACGAAGATGAAACCCTGGCGATGGGCGGCAACCGCCGTCCGCCGATTCTGATCCTGGATCAGTTTGAAGAAATCCTGACGACGCACCGTGATCGCTGGCAGGACGCGCAGGGCTTTTTCGAGCAATTGCAGGAGGCGCTGCGCCAGATGCCCGAGTTGGGCGTGGTGCTGGCGATGCGCGAAGACCACGTGGCGGGACTCGACCCTTACGCGCCGCTGTTGCCCAAGCGGTTGCGGACTCGCTTTCGGATAGAGCGGCTGGGTCCCGACGAGGCATTGGAGGCAGTGACCAAGCCGGCGTCGAATGTGGGCTGCACGTTTGACTCGGGTGTGGCCGAACGGTTGGTGGACGACCTGCGCCGCATCAAAGGCTCCGAAGAGGCTGGAAAAGAGACGGCGGCGCTGGGGCCATACGTCGAGCCGGTGCAGTTGCAAGTGGTCTGCAATCGGCTGTGGGAGGCGTTGCCGGAACAAGAAGATCATGCCATCCAGTGGGAAGAGGTTCAACAGTACGGAAACATTGACCGGGCACTGACGGACTTTTACGAAAGCGCACTCACTCAGACCTGTCAGGTCTCTAAGAACCTGACAGGTCTTGCACTCAGCGAACGCCGGTTGCGGCATTGGTTCTCCGAGCAGTTGATCACATCCATGCGCACGCGTGGCCTGGCCTTGCAGGGAAAAGACGAAACGGTCGGGCTGCCGAATGTGGCGGTGGATGCGCTGGAAAAACGGCACCTGATTCGCGCGGACGTGCGGGCCGGGGCGCGCTGGTACGAGCTGTCGCATGACCGGCTGGTGGACCCGATTTTGAGATCGAATCGCGCGTGGGAAGCAGCCCGGCAGACGCCGTTGAGGACGACGGCTAAGCGTTGGCACGAGACCAAGAACATTGGGTTGTTTTACCGTGACAAGGCGTTAAAAGAAGCGTTGGCCTGGGCCGAGGCGAATCCTGCTGATCTCGAACCTTACGAACAAGAATTCCTTGAGGCGAGCCAGCAGGCCGATCGAATCCGCGCCCGGACGCGCCGATTCGCTGTGGGGGGAGCGGTTGCGTTGGTGGTGGGCCTGGTGGCAATGGTGCTGCTGTCCATCGCAGCGTTCAAAGGACAACAGAATGCCCGAATGGCGCAAGCCACTGCCGTAGCCGAATCCAACGTTCGGGCCACCGCGCAGGCTCAAGCCGAAGAGCAACGCCAACTTGCCGTGGCGAACGCCGATGCGCGCGCAAAAGCGCAAGCCACTGCAGAGGCGGCGCGGGCTGACGCCGAAACCCAGCGTTACATTGCTGCGGCGCGGCAACGAGCTGCCCAGTCTCAGGCTACGTTGGACAACACTGGCACAGGTTTGGTGCGGAGTGTTCTATTGGCAGTGGAATCTTTGAGGGTGCGTTCCACGCTAGAAGGCGATCAAGCTTTGCGCCAGGGGCTGGAGCTACTTCCGCGCCCATCGAGCCAGGTGACACACGAGACGCCGGTAGAGATTGTGACTTTTAGTCCCAACGGCCAGTGGATGGCCGTCGGCGAAGAATGCCCAGGGCTTGAGCCTTGTCCTGCTGTGGCGCAAGTGTGGGACTGGGCAACAAAGCGTATCGTGGCGCAAGTGGAGCATGAGGATAGAGTATCTCTCCTGACCTTTAGCCCCGATGGACAAAAGATAGCCTCGGGGATCGAATACGGTAGAATAGTGCGAGTGTGGGAGGCCGCCACAGGACGCGAAATAGCTCGGATGACACACGACGGATCAGTATATGACGCGGTGTTTAGTCCCGACGGCAAGTGGATAGCCACTGGAGGCGCAGATGGCGTACTGGTCTGGGAGGTGGAGACAGGACAAGAGGTAGCCCAAATAACGCCCAATGTGGTGTGGGCTGTGGCGTTCAGCCCCGATGGGCAGTGGATAGTATCAGGCGACGAAGATGGCACGATCATAGCGTGGACGGTAGCCACGAGGCAGCCGGTGAGTTGGAGCGCGCACGATAGCAGAGTAGAAACTGTGGCCTTTAGCCCGGATGGACGGTGGCTGGCATCGGGGAGCAACGAGGGCGACGTCAAAGTGTGGCAGGTTGAGACATGGAAGCAGGTCGCAGGATTGGAACACTGGGGAGCAGTGGAGGCTGTGGCGTTTAGCCCCGACGGGCAAAAGATGGCGTCGGCGTATCTCGAAGGCACAATACAAGTGTTAGAGGCGGCGACATGGAAAAGGGTCGCCCACATGGCCCACGATGCCGGCGTAAAGGCTTTGGCCTTTAGCCCCAATGGACAATGGATAGCATCAGGCGGAGAGGACTTGACAGCCCGCGTGTGGAACGCTGCTACCGGGCAAGAGATGGCCCGGATGGTGCACGAGGATTGGTTGAACACCGTGGCCTTTAGCCCCGACGGAAGATGGATCGTATCAGGGGGACTCGACAAGCTGCGATTGTGGGAAGCAGTCGGAGGGCAGGGAATTGCCTGGGCGGAACACGATAAACCAGTGCGCGTGGTGGCCTTTAGCCCGGATGGCCAACGGGTGGCATCAGGGGATGACGGCACAGTGCGGATATGGGACGCGGCGACGGGCAAAGAAGTGACGCGCTTGGCGCAGCCGGGCATGGCCAGAGCCATCGCTTTTAGCGCAGATGGACAAAAGATAATCGTAGGTGAAGAATGTCCTTCCGGTGGAGCCGCTTGCCCGTTCAATGTTCTAGTATTGGATGCAGTGACGGGACAAGTAGTGGCTCGAATGTCACACAAGTCGGCCGGCGCCGTAGCGTTCAGCCCCGACGGTCAGCAGGCAGTATCCGGAGGAGAAGACGGCACGGCGCGGGTGTGGGAGTTAGCCACCGGCACAGAGATAGCCCGAACGACGCACAACGCGCCTGTGTATGCCGTGGCCTTTAGCCCTGACGGGCAAAGGGTAGTATCTGGAGGCGCTGGCGGCGTCAGGGTCTTTCAAACGGCCACAAAGAATGAAACTGCCTGGATCAAACCTGAGGGGAAGGCCACGGTTCTGGCGGTTAGCCCTGACGGCCGCTGGGCAGCATCAGAATATTGGTCTGGAGACTTGGGCGGCACGGTGCAAGTATGGGAAGTTGCCACCGGGAAAAAGGCGGCCCAGTTGACTCACAAGTTGCCTGTAAAGGCTGTGGCCCATCGCTGGCGGTTGAAACCGCGCCTAATGAGCCTGCGGCTGGTCGTCCGCCTTCGCGGACGAGCTTGCGTCCATGCAGACGCGAAGCGGCCCGGCTGCATCTTCGACCACAAGGCGCGACCTCGGTCGCCAACTTGGAACAATTATTTCTTTCCGACTCCCTTACCCACCCGTATGTCCTCCTGCGTGGCATTAGCGCGGTCTGGCAGACCATGTCCACACTGCCCTTCCTGTCGAATCACCCGTTTCCTCGGTCAGTTCCGACTTGTGGGCAATCACCAGTTCAAGCGTATTGACTTGCCAGCGCGTTTCGGGGTATACTGTACGCAGTAGAATCACAACGATGCCTTTGGTCCAGTTCCAGCCCCAACCTCGCTTTTACCCCACCTCTCCATGGTTCAGTCTCCCTTCGCAAACTCGACCAACTGTGCCATCATCCTTTCGGCAAACCAGGAACCGTTGCCGGTGAGTCGCAGGTAGCCATCCTCTGTGTCTTTGACTAAAGCCGAGTCCCGCCATTGGCGGAACACTTCCTCCGCTCGGCTTTGACCTAACACGTCTGCGAACAAATCTCTGGGCAAACTCCCCGAAAGGATGGCTACCTCTAGCGGGTGCAAGCGGTTCTCCGTTACATTCCTTCGCAGACCGCCTTGCAGGCCGGGGAATGTTTCTGTCACACTCTGGCAGTAGGGTTTGTATTCCGGGTGACGGTAGTGATAGTCGCCAAACACGCCGTCGGCAATCGTCCCCAGGGCCAGGCAATCTTCCCCCCGTTCAGGGAAAGTGAAATAGAGATCGGTATCTCTTTCGCGGGCATAGTGGTTGAACAGGGTTTTCTTGTATCCCTGGGAAACGAGCAGGCGCGAGGCGGCCTGGGCCAGAAAATAGTTGAGCACGCGATCTCGATTCGTCAAGCCGTGTTGCTCGGCAAACTTGCGATTGTGTGACGATACCTGCAACTCGTACAACGAAAAGCCATCCACCCCGCTTGCCGCCAGAGTTCGAATATCGCTCATCAACCCTTCAAGAGATTGTTCGGGCAGTCCACAGATCAAGTCTACGCTCGCCACCCAGCCCCTCGCCAACGTCCTGGAGATTTTTTCCAGCACGATGGCGGCCGGCTCTCGCCGGTTGATCAGCCGGCGAACGCGATCCTGAAGACTCTGCACCCCGATGTGAAGCCGGGTAAAATCCAGGGAATCCAGCAAGGCGAACATTTCATCAGAGAGTTCAGACGTGGTGGATTCCAGCGCCCACTCGGTCTGCGGCCCTGTGCCAAAGTGCTTGCGGCAACTGGTCACCAGCTTGTTGAAATATTCTGCTCCCAGGAACGTGGGCGTGCCGCCGCCAAAGTGGATCGTGGACACAGGCCGATGAGCCAGGCTGCCCAGTCGGCTCCAGAGGCTCATCTCGCGGTCAAGCAGAGCCGTGTAGGCCTCAATGTGCCTTGCCTGATTCTGGCCCAGTCTGTAAGAGTAGCAATCGCAAAAACTGCACTTGCTCGCGCAAAACGGGATGTGGATGTAGATACAGAACGGCCTGGCGAGGGCGATGCGGCCCACGTCCTGGCAGAGGACGGCCCAGGCTTGCTCCCCGGTTTCGGTGAGGTTGCGCCTGGCCCACACCGGCATGGGCAACTCGCGCTCTTCAATTCGGTAAGGCGGCTTGAGAGCCAGCCACTCTTGCCGGATGGCCTCTACGTCAATCTCCGGCGGGGCCGAGCGGAAAAACCGGTCAAAGAATCTCTGTTCCACAAGCATACTCTCTGGGTTCGTCTGTTTTTTCTCTCGCCGCAGCCCAAAGGTTCTGGGCGGCTTCTTGCAGAGTCGCATAGGCTAACGCCTTTTGTGTGCGACAGCGAAAACCCGGCTCTGGCGAGACCTCGGAGGTCTTGAAATCCAGCGGACATCGGTCAGGACATTCTCGAACGCAGTGGTAGCGGTTGAAGCAATCGGCACATCCGGGAGGAATAGGCCCTAGTCGCCAACGCAGCTCTTGCACTCGGCTCTGGTCAACCTCGAATCGCCCGGTCTCGCGGTTCATTGCGCCGAGCACCGCTCCCTTTTCCGCTACGTGAGCGACGTCGGTGACTTTGAAGCAGGCCGTCGCTACATCGCCCGGCGTCAAGTTGAGTGTGTGACGAAACACATGACAGTAAGGGCCGTGAATCGAGCCGGGGCGGCTGCCGGAACTGATGAGCGGAATCCCGTATGGTCGGGCGATCTTGCGCGCTTCCAGGAAATGGTTGACGAAATCACTGGCTTGGTGAACATCAAGTCCGGTAGCTATAGTGGTTCTGCCACCAATGTATACCGGCTCAAAATGAATTTCCTCCGGCGAAAATTGCTGGCAGATGTATTCCGCGATTTCAGCCTGACGGTGCAGACTCGCGCCTGTGGTGGTCGTTCGCACGTGGAACTTTGTTCCTTCTTCGCGCAAGACATGCGCCGTGCGTTCCAGCGTGTGTGAGGTGTCCTCGCCGCCCCAGCGCGGTCTCTGGCTATTTTGTATGTCTGCCGGGCCGTCGCAGGATAAACCGATCAGGTCAAAATGACGGGCCAGCCAGACCGCTTTCTCTTCTGACATGATGCCATTGGTCGCCACATAGCGGAACAGATCCACGTCGTGCGCCGAAGCGATTTCTTCAAGCGCGGTCAACGCGCTTTCGACTCGCTCACGGAAAAGCGTCGGCTCGCCCCCTCCGTGAAATACGACGTAGAACGGGCGATTCTTCTGGCGACAGTTTTCGGCCACCACCTCTCCGGCGGCGGCGATGACATCCAACTCTAGCCGGGCGGCAGGTCGAGGTGTGGGATCAGTGTGGCAATACACGCAGCGAAGGTTGCACTCGTTGTTCATGTACAGCGTCAGACATTCCGGGGCGAAAGGCTCAGCCTGCCAGCGGTTGGCTTCTGCCACGGCTTGTTCTGCCCGATGCCACAACTCGGCTCCTAGTTTTTCATCCTGTGGGCCGATAGCGCCCTCGAACCGGTCTGCGTTTTCCAGGTCTATGACGCACAGGTAGCCCGGCGCGTAAAACATGGCGTAACCGGCGCAGTCCCATCGAAAGATGGGCTGCCCGGTGACACGCACCGACCTAAAGGCTTCTGCCTCTGCAAGTAATGGGAAGAGAGTGGACATGATCGGATTATCAACTTGAGTTACGCATTTGAACCGCCAAGACGCCAAGATCGCAAAGAAAATCTTTGGTTTTCCTTTGCGCCCTTCGTGTCAAGGCGAGTGAAAAAGACCAACTGCGTAACTCCTACAACTTTTAAATTTCGGGTGGGTCCCTGGGAACGCAGACCGTATGACTGACCAACAACAAGAACAACTCCCTGACGTGTGCGGACGCTTGGGCCGCGTCCCAACCCAATTCCTGCGACACACTCTGGGCGACTTGGCTCAGTGTATAGTTCCCATTGAATAAGTTAAAAGCTGCCAGGTTTTCCCGCTCCATCGGAAAGAGCTTGGCGGTCGCCCCGGTCTTTTTGTGCCGGCTCCAGACGTGGTTTTGGTCCACGAATATCTCGTATTCGGGGTTGATGATGGGCGTCACCTGAGCCAGTTGGTCGTCGGGCAGGCTGCCCAGCTCGGATAGCCGGCCACCTGGCTTGCCCTGGAGAGTGCCACGGGTGACAAACATTTCTTGGAGCAAGGCTCTCCAGAACTGCCGCCGGGTGTAGGTGAAAGGAATTTCACGGCGCGATTGTTCGTTGGACATACCCGATTGTCTCCTGCGAATCCCCGATCCAATGTCAAAGGTGCGGGCCAGAGGTCAGCGTGCCGCTCAATTGGGGTGCCAGTAGTGCGTAATGTCACCCACGCAACTGCACGTTGGCGCTTTGGCGGCCACGCAGTTGCAGACACAGACCGCGCCGGGCGGGATCGGAGCGCCACAAGGCAGTGTATATTCGGTCGTCCCCACTTTGTACGTGCTTCCCTTGACATCCGATTTGTTGACGGTCAAGTCCATCAAACAGGAAACAAATTCTCCCTCCGGCAGCGACCACAGCTTGATGGTCTGGTCCTTGCTAGCCGAGGCCAGGAGCTTGCCATCCGGGCTCACTGCAAGGGCCGAAACTAAATCCTTGTGCCCTTTCAGGGTCTTGAGCAGCGCCCCCTCCGGCAGCGACCATAGCTTGATGGTCCAGTCCCAACTTCCCGAGGCCAGGAGCTTGCCGTCCGGGCTTACCGCAAGGGTCGAAACATAATGCCCGTGCCCTTCCAGGGTCTTGAGCAGCGCCCCCTCCGGCAGCGACCACAGCTTGATGGTCTTGTCCTTGCATGCCGAGGCCAGGAGCTTGCCGTCCGGGCTCACCGCAAGGGCATCAACGCCACCTTCGAGGGTCTTGAGCAGCGCCCCCTCCGGCAGCGACCACAGTTTGATGGTCCAGTCTCCGCTTGAGATCAAGAGTTTGCCGTCTGGGCTTGCGACCAAATCACTGACAATGTTGTTGTGTGCAATGACATCCTTGCAAGCTTTTGCCTTTTCTTCCGGGCTGAGCGTAGGCTGCGGTGTGGCAGTTGGCGTGGCCGTCGGACGCGGGGTGGCCGTCGGCGTTGGCATGGGAGTGGCTGGCGTGCAACCTGCCGCTGCCCCGGCCACAGCCGCCGCTGCGGCAGTGCCGGCAGTTGCCAGGAAATCTCGCCGGCTGAACTGCCAGCCCGTCAAATCCTTTTGCACGGTGTAAACCTGGGGTACTTCTTCTGGCCCCTCTCGTCTTGCTTCTTTATCATGGTGTTCTTCTTGCATGGGTCAATCTCCTTTCGCTATGACTTGCTGGAACTCTCGCAGTCGCTCCATCAGAACCGGGTCTTCGATGTCGAGCCATTCCGGGGGACAGGCGGCATAGAACGCAGTGAACTCGTGGACGCAGTGAGCTATCCAGTCGCGCAATAGTTCGTGCTCGGCCTCGCCCGTGAACGTGTACAGGCCGCCCAGGTGCTCGTAACGCGGAAAGGGTGCCGGCCCACCCTCCACTTGATCCCTTTCGGTCAAAGGAAAGCCACAGACCATGTCGCGTTCCTCCAGAAATTCCATGGCTGCGATCAGAGTGTCCTTTTCCGGCATGACCAGCTCCATCTTTTGCCGCATGGCATACGGTTGGCTGGCGACGGGGTTTTCGTGAAAAGGCACGGAGGCAAAGCTGGGCATCCCTGGCGGAAACCGCACCGGCGAAAGCCAATAGGCCGGGTTGGTGATTGAGGGGCCGCGTCTCGGAGTGGAATAGCACAGGCACACGTTCGAGTGGTCAAAGCGGCGATCCATGTCGTCCAGCCAATCATCCCAGTTCTCCTGGACAAAGAGGTCGTGGTCAGTGAACCACAGCCCGGCGTGATCGCCTAACAGCTCGCGGGCAACCGCTTCTCGGACGCGCCAGTCTTCGGCAGAACGATCTGGCGGGTAAGGCAGTTCCTCGACGCCAGGCGGCAGGTGAAGCCGGAAGCGTTCTTTTTGCTGCTCCGTTTTCCCCACCTGGACGACATAGATGTTCCGGTTGCGGGTATAGGCGGCTAGATTATGCAGACATGCCAACCCCAGGCAATTTGACCACCACGAAATGACGACCAAGTCGCTTTTCATTCTTGCTCTTCAAAAGTGATCCATCTCCCCGGATCGCCGAGGGATAGCGGTGCGATCCTGACCAGCCTGACGAATCGGTAGCCGGGATAGTCCTGGCGGATCTCGCCGATGGAATCGGGATGGAAGAAGATATAGTCCTCCGCATCCCGATAGGCGCAATAGCTTTCATAGATTTCGTCTCGCACCAGCTTTTCGTGCGGCGCTTGCACCAGGGGAGCCAGACCTCGCCGACGCCCGCGCAGTTGCCGGAGCTTGCTTTGCAGCGAACAGTCGTTGACCGACAAAGGCAAGCCGTCATTTTGGACTTGTCTCATCACAGCCAGCGTCAAAGCGCGGCTTTCGGGATTGATCTCGGTATAGTGACCGTCCGCCGTGACGACGGCTCGCCGCGCCCCCGGCATGGCGGCCGCATTCGTGCCTGGCTCGTACATCAACTCGTGCAAGTTCAGGAATTTCACGCCCAACGCGCACCAGTCCGCCAGACACACAAGGAGCTTGGCCGCGTGCTCCGGGATGGCCGGGATTTCGACGGTCACGTTAGGAATGAACCGGGCCGCCGAGGCCAGGTTTCTCATCACAGTCGGATGATTGTAGCCGGTGGCCGCCAAGTTGAAGCGGATTTCGTCAAGGCCCAGTTGTCCTAACTGCTGGGTCTTTTCCTCGTCGGCCAGAAGGCCGTTGGTATAGACCCAATAATATTTGTCCGGGCAATGATTCTTGAACCAGGCGACCCACTCGAACAGCTTTTGCGCGTCGGCAAAAGGCTCGCCGCCGGAAAAACTGACGCCGGTGATGCGCGTCTTGGCGTGGTTCTCGGCGATCTGTTCGGGCGTCGCGCCAAAGACCGAGCCGGCATAGTCCCGGGGGACGGCATGGGGGCTGTAGCAAAACTCGCAGTTGAGGTTGCACCCCATCGTCGTAAAGATGCAATCCCACGCGCCTTCCTTGCAGGCCCGGCAGCCTGGAGACAGTTCGCCAAGATATAGAATCTCTCCATCCGATTCGATGTGAACGCCGGGGATTTGCTGCGCGGCTTGGGAGACGTGTTCCTTCCAGGTCCCTTGGAGTGTGTCGAGGTTGGATTTCTCTTGCTCAAGATGCTCCACCTGCTCATAGATTGCCCTGAGGGACGCAGGCATTGTTTGTGTCACAATTGGCATAGCGCGGCCTCCTGCCGCAACCCAACGGTTTTAACGCAAAGGCGCAAAGAAAAAAGGTAAGCGTTCAGACGGTTGACTTTTATCTTACCACCAAGGCGCAAAGACACCAAGTTTGTTTGTTGACCACGTCTTACTAAAAGTTCTTTGTGTCTTGGTGGCTTTGTGGTAAAGGTGAGATACCCCGTGAACGGTTACCCTGAATCCCTGCTCAAAACGCTCGCATGAGCTGCATTTCCTGCGGGTGCAATCCCTGTCCGCGCCAGACGCCGTCGCCCGCCATGATGTACCAGAGCAAAATGCGCGCCGTGATTTCCCGGTTCATGTAACACCTGGGGCTGGGGGCAGCGCCAGTTTCGGCAACGGACGAGCGAGTATAACAGTCGCCGGCGCAGTGCCAGTAGCAAAAGCAATCCTGGCATCTGGCCCGCTTGGTTTCCAACTGCAGCATGAGGGCGTCTCGAGCCGGCGTGTCTTCGACGATTTGGGAGCCGGCGACGCGGCCCATTGCCGACATCTTGGCGAGTGGGTGATTGTCGCTGGCGACCTCATAGCAGGCTACCAGGTTGCCCGCGGCGTTGACGATGAGCGCGCCATACGGCGCAGTGCAAAAAGTTTGGGCCAGCAGCCACGGGCGAGCGCCCGAGTAGATGAGTTGCCGGCCGGCCCGGTTGGCGATCTCGAATGCCTCCATAAAGGCATCCACAAACGCTTCGCTTTCTTCTTGCGTGGGACCCTGGTGTTCGCCTCGGCGAGTGTTGAAGGCCGGCTCCACCTGCATGGCCGGACATCCCGTTTTCTCGCAGATGAAGCGCACATCTTCCGACAGCCGCTCTCGCCAGGGAGCTGTAGCCGTCATGCGGATGCCATAGGAAAACTTGGCCTGGTCCAGTGCCGCGAGGGTGCGCATCACGGCTTTGAACGATCCCCGGCCAGAAGCCGTTGGGCGCTGGCGATCCTGGGTCTCTTGCCCACCGTCGAACGAGATGCTGAGGCTGTCCGTGTTGTGGAGAATCCATTCCCGCTGGCGTGCTGTCCAGACGCCGTTGCTGACCAGTGAGATGTGGCAGGGTAAGTCAAGGCTTCGCGCGTAGGCCGTTGCTTTGCGCAGGGTCTCCCACGCTTGAACAGGTTCCCCGCCTCCGTGGAAGGTCAGCTCAAAGTGTGGCTGTCCCAGCTCCCTGGCGTTCTGATACACGCGGTCAATCACCACCTGGGCCAATTCGGGCGAGAGGTCTTGCGCCGTCCCCTCTCCACCGGCTGCGTAACAGTACGTGCAGCGTAGGTTGCAGCGGTTGGTCATCAGCAGCACCACGTCGGTGGAGGAGAACACCGAGGGGCTGTATGCCGGCGCGGGCGGCACGCTCCGCAAAGGAACGCCGCACGAAGTGGCGACTCAGGAATCCATCAACACCCGTTTCGGCGTCGAGCGATGCCTCCGCTATGCTTTCGAGCTGGCCCAAAAACGCAACAAGCGCAACAAGCTGACGCTGTGCGGCAAGACCAACGTTTTGACTTTTGCTTTTGATTTGTGGGAAAGAGCGTTCTACGAGGTCGCTAAAGAATATCCTGCTATCCAGACCGATTACGCGCACGTGGATGCGACGACGATGTGGATGGTCAAAAATCCAGAGTGGTTCGACGTCATCGTGACCGACAATCTTTTCGGCGACATCATCACCGACCTGGGCGCCATGATTCAAGGCGGGATGGGCATCGCCGCAGGCGGGAACATCAACCCCCACGGCGTTTCTATGTTCGAGCCGATTGGCGGCTCGGCGCCCAAATACACCGGCCAGAACGTCATCAACCCGATGGCGGCGATTTGCGCTGGCGGGATGCTGCTCGATGTTATCGGCGAACAGCAAGCCGGTCAGGCGGTCGAACAGGCGGTGGTTAGATTGCTGACCAGCGGCAAAATAAAAAGTCTGGCGGCTGGCAAGATGGGGCTTACGACCGCCGAGGTGGGGGATTGGGTCGCCAGCAACATCGTGTAGGTTTTTGATGGCAGATGGGGCGAATACGCCCTTATGTCGCGGGAGTTGGGATCGGTTCCACGGCATCGCCCGCAAGAAGAACACTGCGTTTGACAAGCCCGGCGCAAAGACGCCGGGTTTCTTTTAACTTGGGGTATAATCTCGTAGTGCATATTCCGTGTTGCGTGTGGCCGTACAGAGACGCACCATGTTTTCCACTCAATGAAAGCTATTCTATGAACATTGTCATGCTCGGCCCGTTTGCGTTTACGCCCAAAGGCACCGTCAGCGCGCGAGCGTTCTATGCGGCGCGCGCGCTCGTCAGGCGCGGCCATCGTGTCACGATTTTGATGCCGCCCTACGACAATCTGGCTGACTCTGGCAAACAGTGGATGCGCGACGGCGTGCAGCTAGTGAACATGGTCATCCGCCGCGTCACGCCGATCACGCCGGTGACGGTTGCGCTCGCCATGGCTCGCCGCGCGCAGGCGATGAAACCGGACGTGATTCACGTCTTCAAGCCCATCGGCTATAGCGGGCTGGCGGAATATTTCTTGTCCCGGCGCGTAGCGTGTCGCGTGCCGCTCGTGTTGGATCATGACGATTGGGAAGGGCGGGGCGGTTGGGCCGACATCAATCCGTACCCGCGCTTGTGGCGATGGTTCTTTATCCGGCAGGAAACGGATTCGATTCGTCGCGCGCGCGCCGTCACGGTCGCCAGCCGGACGTTGCAGACGCAGGTGTGGGGACTGGGCGTACATCCGGCGCGCGTGTTTTACGTCCCCAACGGCCCCGACGAATCGTTGCGGACGCGCCCTGAAGAATCAGCGCAGAGATGTTTGCAGATTCGGGCCGAGTTGGGCGTAGGCGACGCGCCGCTGGCGGTGTACCTGGGTCACATCCCACACGGCAACGATCTCGATCAGGCGCTGGATGCGCTTGAGCGTGTGTTGCCGCGCATCCCAGATTTGCGGCTTGCCATCCTGGGCACGGGCGACGGGTTGCTCGCTTTGCGCCAAGACGTGAAACGGCGCGGCCTGGAGCGCGCCGTGATTTTTACGGGTTGGGTGGATCACGCGCTCGCGCCGGACTATCTGGCCGCCGCCGACCTGGCCATCTATCCCTACCGTGACTCGCTCACCAATCGCAGCAAGTGCTCGGCCAAGATCATCGAGTACATGGCGATGGGATTGCCCATCGTCGCCAGCCGCGTGGGGCAGAATGTTGAATACATCGAGCACGGCACGAGCGGCTTGTTGGCCGAGCCGGGCGACGCGGATTCTTTCGCGCAGATGATGCTGGCG
This sequence comes from Anaerolineae bacterium, assembly GCA_041300525.1. Taxonomy (GTDB): domain Bacteria; phylum Chloroflexota; class Anaerolineae; order Fen-1058; family Fen-1058; genus JBGLNJ01. The sequence continues at coordinate 1,756,266 of JBGLNJ010000001.1, forward strand.
ATGCTGTCCGATCCGCAAAAGGCAAAAGCGATGGGCACCGCGGCGCGAGAGCGCGTGTGGGCGCGATTCGATTGGGACAGGCTGGTAGTGACGGTGGAGCAGGCATATCAGGAAGCAAGGGGCAAGAAGCAGGATGCAAGAGGCAGGTAACAGGATGCAGGTCGCAGGTAACAGGGCGCAGGTCGCGGGGCGCATTGGGCGATGGGTGTTGGTGGCGGTGTGGATGGGGGTGATTTTTTGGTTTTCGGCGCAGCCCAACTCTGCTCTGGACTTTGGTCAGGATGCGCTGATCGGCAAAGTAGCGCACGTGGCCGAGTATGCCATCTTGGGCTGGCTCATTCAGCGGGCGCGCGGCGATAAACGCGCGTGGTGGCAATCGTGGTTGGTAGCGATTCTGTACGCGGCGACCGACGAGTTTCACCAGTCGTTCTCGCCGGGGCGTCACCCGCGCGTGACGGACGTGATGATTGACGCGGTGGGAGCGGGGATAGGGTTGGTTGTGGCGATTCGATGCACAACAACTAATTCAGGTTGACCGGCTAATATGCAATGAGTGAGATGAATACCCTATTATACTGATATGCAATCAGCTGTTGTTTTTCCACTTCACGATCCAGAAGGGGCAACCTTTCCTCATCTGAATGTCATTCTGCCAAGCCTCAAGTCGGTCTTTTCGATGGCCTACATCGGCATTACCCTGGTTACCTACGAGCGATGCCAAGAACAGGTGAGAGCGTTAGAGAGAGATAGCTTTTTCACACTTTTCCCCATGCCTCCAGGCGCATTAGTCGGAGATCAGTTTTTGCATCTTTATCGGCAAGCCGCATTCGCAGCTTATCCCAGCCAAGTTTTGCATCTGTGTTTCATTGACAGATTGACTTTCATTCTGCAAAGCAGCCATCAACGCCGGTTCATCGAGGATGTAACCGCCATCGAGAGCGAAGACACGCCACTCATCTTCAGCCGTTCGTCAACCGCATGGGATTCACATCCCCGCAACTATTACGAGATCGAGCAGTTTGCTACAACCGTTGGCGAGTTGCTGTTTGGCAAGCGGTTAGACTTTGCCTGGTGCCATCTGGCGGTTTGCGCATCTCAACTGGGGGAGATAGTCACGCAGGTCAACAATCATGACTTGAGCATGCTGGCGGAAATGACACTTGCCATCCGGGAAGGTGTGAGGATGCGGGATGTAGATTGGTTGGAATGGGAAGACCCATTTCTCTTGAATTGTTCGGAGCGGGATTTGAAGATCGAGCGGGAGAGAAGTGTGAAGGAGACAGAGAAGCGGCTCTCGTATGTCATTCCGACGATTCAAACGTTGGTGAAGTATGTTCAAGGGTGACAAATATGCAGTGGGCCAGCCAATAGAACGAATTCATTGTTTCCTCAATTCGTAGTAGTGTCTGGCGGGGCTTGACCTTGCAGCGCAAGGCCGGGCAGCCCTCGTTCCGCACCCACTCTCCACGCTCTACACTTCCTCCCCGTTCTCTTCCTCTCCGAATTCTGTGTCATCCATGAGGATCGGCGTTGCGTCGGCGGCTTCTGCCCCACGCTGGATAATGATCTCGCCGAATAGCCGTTCCTGCACCACCTCGATGCGGCGACGCTTGAGGAGTTCCAGCACGGCCAGGAACGTGACGATAATCTCGACGCGCGAGCGGGCCTGCCGCAGCAACTGTATGAAGCTAATGTACGGCTGCACTGCCAGCATCCGCTCGATTAGCGCAATCTGATCGCGGATGGTGATCGTAAACGGCTTGACGACGTTGCCCACGGGCGGCAGCGGCTCGGCCACCGCCAGCGCGCGCCGGACGGCCGTCAACAGGTCATCCACTGTGACACCGGTCAAGTCTACGTTGGAAGATTCCATCTTGGGCGGCGGGGCTAGCCGGATGAAACTGCGCAAGCCTTCGTCTTGGCGTTGTCCCAGCCCCTTGGCGACCTCTTTGAACTGTTTGTAAGCGATGAGTTGTCGCACCAGGTCATCGCCCACGTCCTCTTCGACTTCCATTTTGGGCGGACGCGGCAGCAAGGCCTGCGACTTTATCAATATCAGCCGCGCGGCGATCACTAAGAAGTCGGCGAGCTGATCCACGACGAGGTTTTCGAGCAGGGCGATATAGTCGAGATACTGCTCGGTGACGGACGCCAGTGACACGGCAGTGATGTCGAGTTCCTCGCGCTCGATGAGGTAGAGCAGCAGGTCGAGCGGGCCTTCAAAGATGGGCAGCTTGACTTGATAGTCTTGTGTCGGCATGGCTCAGCGTGTCCGCAGGAATGGCGCGACCAGCGTCAGCGTCACGATGGTGATGAGCACGGCGAGGATGGCGAGGCTGGCAATCACCCACAGGAGCCGCTCTTGTCGTTGCTGTTTCGACTTGGCTTTGGCCATAGCTTCCAGCCGCGCATTGTCTCTGCCCCACATCTCGTCCAGCCGCGCTTGTGAAGCACGCTCAGCCTCTTCCTTGACTGTCGTCATGCCGGACTGAAGGCGGACGATGCGGTCAGCCGTCGTTTCGGCGCGGCGAGAGGAGATGTGTTCGAGCACGTCCAGCGATGCGCCGCACCGATGGCAGTACGTCGCCTGCGACCAGTTGAGCGTGCCGCACCGCGCGCACGGCTGCCTGAGCGTTTGGCCGCAAGCAGTGCATTGGCGCGCGTCCGATCCGTTGACCGTTTGGCAGCGAGGGCATACCCGCTCCGGGTGGGCGAACGTGGAGCCGCAGTAGGGGCAAGCGATGGTGCCGTCGCCATTGTCCGTGAGCGGGCTTGCGCCGCAACTGGCGCAACTCAGAGATTGCAACACATCACTCATCATGTCACCTCGACTTTGGCGCCAGAATGTGATACGTAAACCCGTTCATGTCCACCTCGTCTATAGAGCGATACTTTTGGCCGATGGCTTGCAGCACCGGATCTGGATAAAACTGCGCGCGAAGCACAATGACGCCAAATGCTTTCTGGTTGATCATCTCGACCAGGTTGGCCGGATCGTACAGCTTGTTGTTGTACAGATTCAACAGTTGCGTGGGATTGGTGACAACGTCTTTGCCGGCGCGCATGGCCCAGGTGGCTTCCTCGGTCAGCGCCGGGCCGGGCGAGGCGCTCACGTAATCTTGAATGTGCTGCGCCGCCGCGTGATCGTAATCCGCCGGGATGTGGCCGAGCTGGGTATAGCCGCCGCTGTCATAGTACGAATAGTTCTTGTAGACCGAGGCGCGCCGGCCGACGCCGACGATTTGCGCCAGCGTCCCAAAGATGCGCCCGTCGGTAGGCATGTGCAGCACGGCCTGCGCCTGGAACAGGAATAGAATCGGAACCAACGCCCCGAACACCAGTTGAGCGTAGAGCGCGAAGCGTGGAGATTTGAGATTTGAGAGTAGAGATTGGAGATTGGAGATTTGCAGACCCGCGCACACACACGCCGCCACCACTGCCGTCGTGAAATACGACTCGCCCGCGCCCCACTTGCCGGCCAGCGCCGAATCCAACACGGCGACCACGAACCAGATCGCGTAAACCGACCACCGTCGCGCGGCTGTTTCGTACGCCACGAACGCTGCCGCCAACAGGATGATGACCCAGTGCAGGCGAAACCACTGCTGGTACAGGAACCAGGCCTGGGCAAAATCATAGGCGTTGACGTTGGCCTGGATGATGTTGACGTACCACTGGCCGCGCGTTGCGATGTTCACGGCCAGGAACAGCCCGGCGTTGACGGCGCAAAAGATCGCGCCGGAGATGAGCGCGCGCCTGGGGTTACGGATGAGCAGGTAGAGAAACGCGGCCAGCACCGTCGCCAGCGCCATTTGTTTCGTCCATCCGGCAGCGGTCAGCATCACCAAGCCGATGACCAAGTTGCGCGTGCCGTGACGGGCCTGGTCGGCTTGCGCGATAAAGACGATGGCGAGCAGCTCGAACATCACCATAATCAGGTGCAGCCGCGAAAGTGGGCCGATGTGGTAGATATAGTTAGAGGCGAACACCATCAACCCGCACAGCGCCGCCACTCCCGCCAGCCGGGTCTTGCGCCAGACCACCGCGCCCACCGTCGCGCCGATCACGAGCGTCGCCGTGAACGAGATCAGCCGCCCGGCCAGCAGCGTTTTGCCCACCAGCGGAAACAGCGGAATCATCATCAGGTGGAACAGCGGCGGGTAGTTGGAGGCGTAAAACGGATACACCGCGTTATCGCGGTAGGGCCATTGCCCCTGCGAAAACAACACCGCGTCGTTGACCTCGAACCCCTCGCCCTGGTCGTAATCATAGGGAAAGCTCATCACGCCCCGCGCGTAAAGCAGGTATATTCCAAAATAACCCACAAAAACGGCGATGGCGATGGCCAGCAGCAGGCCGTTGATCCCTTTGATGATGTCCGTGGAAACGGATTCGTTGACAGAAACGGATTCGCCGGCCGACATCGGCTCCTGGTCGCTTGTCATGTGCATCCTTGCAAGAGGTGATGCCGTGGATTATACCAGTGGGGAAGGGGGGAGACAAATCCCGGCGCAGTCTGGCTCAAGCCGGACGAGTGCGCGAAATATGAAATCTCAAAACCGTAACCCAATTGTAGCCAAACTGCAACACCCGCGAGCGGAAGATTAGGAGTAGAATATCCATAGCCTTTGTATCCGCGTGCACTGACCTGGAGGTGTAGCATGATGCAGAAAGTGGCGCATTGTCTTCGGAATGGCTGGAAGGCAAGGCCGTTATGGCTCGGCTTGACCTCCCCTGTAGCGGCAGCTGGTATCCTGATCTTTCTTTTGCTTCTTTTCGTGGGGGCTGCTTCTCGCTCGGTGGATGCAGCCCGATCGGTCCCTGGCCCGGCTCTGCCTCAGGCTCTCGTCACACTCAAGTCAAGTCCCAGCCTGGTTGCGCCGGGCGCGCCGGTGACGGTAACGGTCGTAGCGCCTTTCGTATTGTCAGCGTCGCTGTTCTTGCCGGCTGTTTTTAATGCCTATCACGCGCCGGCCACTTGCGCACCGCAAGCGTTGTATGACTTTTCGTCATCCGGCTCTGGAGCGATTGGCGTGGCCTACGACGCCGCTCGCAATCGCTTGTTCATCGCCAACCGGGATGGGCCGGACGGCGGTAGCCTGGCAGTGGTCAATCCTGATTCGGGTGTGGCAACCCGCGTGGTGACCGGCTTGTTGAGCGCGCAGGGCGTGGCCTTTGATGTGAAACGCAACCTCATCTACGTCGTCGGGGGGAACTGGCTGAACGTCGTGGATGGCTCGACCTATGCCGTAACCAAGACGATTTCCCTGGTCGCAAGCCCTAGTGATAGTATGGAAGCCTATGCGGTGGCCTATAACCCGGTCAAAGATAAGCTGTATGTCTCAGGCTTTTCCAACAATACAATTGTGATTGTCAACGCCGCCACGATGAGCGTCATCACGACGCTGCGGAACTCGCACACTTTCCCGATCAACTGGCCTTCCTACATCGCGGTGAACACGGCCAACGACAAGGTGTACGTCGCTAATCACACCGGCGCGCCGACCGGTTGGGTGACGATCATTCACGGCACGACAGACCAGATCATCAAGAATCTCAACCCGTCCCCGGATACGGATCATGGCGGCGATCTGTACGGGATCGCCGCCGACGGTGTCCACAACCGGGTGTACGTCGCTTCGATCAGCGCGGCGCTTGTTTACGCGATTGACGGCGCGACGGATACGACGCTGGGCGCGTTCAAGATCGTTCGCGCGGCAAACCCACCCAACAAGCCGGTGCCGCTGCGTATGGTGGCGGTCAATCCCGACATCGGAGGCGGCACGCACTTGTGGCTCACCAGTGCCACAGAAGATCTGTTCGGGCTGGATCGGCTGATGGTGCTGGCGTTGGATAGTTGGCCGCCCACGCAATCTGTGCCGATGGCGACGGCGGTCGCGCGTTCGCCGACGTTCGGCCTGACACTCGATCCCGCTTCGGGCAAAGTGTTTGTCTCAAACTTTGACTCGAACCGGGTGACGGTCTCGCAAGATATGGCAACCTTGTGCTCGACGCCGCTCAGCCTGAGTGCATCCAAGGCCGACGCGGCCTCGGAGGGCTGGACCGTCATCGTGGAGGACTACGGCTCTCCGCCGACTGAGCGCTGCCGCGTACGCCTCGATTTACCTGCTCGAGACGGGACAGCCGATGCTGCGGAGGCGAGCACTGCTAGGCTACTCTGCCATCACCCCGCCGGAAACGCAGGCGATCGGGCAAGGCGTCATCGGCCGCGTCGTCGAGTCAGGCCAGCCCATCGTCGTGAACGATGTGGCGTTCGCGGAGCGCCCAACGACGCAGGCCGCCGGCTATTTGCCCGTCATAAGTGCCGTGCGGTCCGAAATGTGCGTGCCCATCAGCTACGCCGGCTCGGTGGTGGGCGCGATGAATCTGGAAAGCTCCGAGGCGGAAGCCTTTCAAGATGACGATGTGAACTTTGTGTCGGCCCTGGCTTCGCAAGCGGCGATCGCCATCGGCAATGCGTTGCGCCTGGAAGAGCAGATGGAGCGTGGCGAGATGTTGCGCCGCCGCGCCGAACAACTGGCGAACTTGTTCGAGATCAGCCAGGCCTTCCGCAGCGACCGGCCGTTGGAACAAGTGCTGGACGACGTGGCCCATGCCATCCAGGAATCGGTCGGCTTTAACGTGGTGGTTGTCAGCCTGGTCGAAGGTGATCCGTCAACGCCGGAGGCGTTGATCCAGCGCCGTGTGGCGGCGGCGGGCGTCCCGGTGGCGCTGTTCGAGGAGATCAAGGCCATCCAGCCGGCGTGGGCCAGTTTGGAAGCGATCCTGCGCGACGAGTTCCGTATCAGCCAGAGTTACTACTTCCCCATGGAGCGGCAGGACGTCACGAGCAAATTGCCGACTTTTTCGGTGACGCCGGCGGACGAGCAGCCGCGCCGGCCCGGTCGCTGGCACCCGCTGGATCTGCTGCTAGTTCCACTGCGTGGCCGAGGCGGGCAACCGCTGGGCCTGGTTTCGGTAGACGAGCCGCGCGACGGGCGCATCCCCAATCGCTCGACGATCGAGGCGCTGGAACTCTTTGCCAACCAAGCGGGCGTTGCCATCGAAAACGCCCGGCTCTTGGAAGTCGAAGCGCGGAGACGCCAGGAAGCCGAAACGCTGCGTGAGGTGGGCGCCATCCTGGTCGCCACGCTGGATGTGGACACCGTGCTGGATCGCCTTTTGGAGCAGATCAACCGCGTCGTGCCCAACGACGCGACGAATGTGATGTTGATTGAGGGGAACAAAGTCCGCAGCGTTCGCCGGCGTGGTTATGAGCAAGTCGGCGGCGAAGCTTATGCCACTACTCTTCAAGCTCCCCTTTCTGACGTGCCGATCTTGCAGCAGATGGTGGGGACGGGCGAGCCGGTGGTCATCCCGGATACCTACGCCGATCCGAGCTGGGTCCGTTTCCCGGAGACCGAGTGGATACGTTCTTATGCCGCGGCGCCGATCTCTGTGCGCGGCAAGGCGATCGGCTTTCTCAATGTCAATAGCACGACGCCGAGTTTCTTTGGCCTGCAAAATGCTGAGCAGTTGCGCATGTTCGCCAACCAGGTCGCGATCGCCCTCGAAAACGCTCGTCTGTACGAGGAAACCCGGCAGCGCGTGCGCGAATTGTCTTTGCTGTACGAAACGGGCGAAATGGTGTCCGGCACGCTGGCCCTGGACGAGATGTTGGATGTGGCTCTCAAGGCCGTGAGGGAAGCGATAGGTTTTGACTTTGTGGTGATCTCGTTGGTGGACGAGCAGGCCGGCGAAGTGCGCTCGGTGCGCGGCCTGGGCGTCTCGGAGCGCCAGGTGCAGGATGCGCGCCGCCGCCTGGACGAAAAAGATATTATGGCCGACATCATCCGCACGGGCAAAACTGAAGTCATCGAAGGCTGGGACGACCGTTTTGACCGTGAGATGTTTGAGCGCGAGGGCCATGCGGCGTTTTTGCGCGTGTTCACCCCGCTGGTGGCGCACAATCGCAATATCGGCCTGATCGAAGCCGGCTACCGGCGCGAACGGCGCGCCCGCATTACAGAGTACGAGATCCAATTGTTGCGCGCCCTGGTTGACCGCATCGCAGCGGCAGTGGAAAACGCGCGCCTCTACCAAGAGACCGTGACGCGCACCCAGGAATTGTCAACCCTGCTCGACGCCAGCGCAGCATTGTCATCGTCACTCGAGCTGAAGGACGTACTGGCAGCCCTGGCTGAACATGTCATGCAGGTCGTCAAGGGGGCCGGTTGCGTCCTTTCGCGTTGGGACCAGGCGACGAACCGCGTGGTGACGCTGGTGAACCGCTTTGAGGATCCGGAACGTGTTGGCATAGGCGAAGAATCGTTTGATCTGTACGACTATCCGCTCACCCTGCATGTGCTCCAGCACCACGAGCGTGCGCTGGTCGCGGTTGACGATCCCAAGGCCAATCCTGCCGAAGTGGCGCTGTTGAAGCAAATGGGCGCTCAGACGTTGCTGATGCTTCCGCTGGTTGCCCGCGACCAAGTAGTGGGCCTGATGGAACTGTATAGCGATGTGCCCGGCTATCGGTTCACCGCCGCTCACATTCGCCTGGCGCAGACGCTGGCCGATCAGGCCGGCGTGGCCATTTCCAACGCCCGCTTGTATGAAGAGATTCGCGGCTTTACTCAGGAATTGGAACAGCGCGTGGCAGAACGCACCGAGGATTTGCGCCAGGCGCTCGACCAACTCACAGCCGAGCATGGCCGGGTTGAGATGCTGTACCGCATCACCAGCGAACTTTCGGCCAGCCTGGACCTGGACCGCGTGCTCAACCGCGCCCTGACGCTGGTCGTGGATGCCATCGGCGCGCCGCGCGGCTCCATCATGTTGGTGGATCAAGAAACGGATGGGCTGATTCATCGTGCGGCACTGGGGCGAACACCCGCGCTGTCTCCGGGTGGCGAAATGACCAGGTTCCGCCGAGGCAAAGGACTGGCGGGCTGGGTGATCCAGAAACGCACGCCCGCCATCGTCGCGGATGTGCTCGCCGACGAGCGATGGATCCAGCATCCCGGTCGGTCTAGCGCCGGCTTTCGCTCGGCGCTGGCCGTCCCGCTGGAAGCTGCCGACGATGTGCTCGGCGTGTTGCTCATGTACCACCCCCAGCCCGACTATTTCACACAAGACCACTTGCGGCTGGTCGAAGCAGCAGCCCGCCAGGTCGCGATCGGCATCAACAACGCCGAACTGTACCGGCTCATCCGCGACCAGGCCGAGCGGCTCGGCGCGATGCTGCGCGCTCAACAAGAAGAGGCCTCCAAGAGCCAGGCCATTTTGGAGGCGGTGGCCGATGGCGTCATGGTGACAAACGCGCAAGGCCGCGTCATCCTGTTCAACGAGGCGGCTGAACACATCCTGGGCGCCGTGCGTGAAGAGATTATCGGCCGGCCCACGGATGACCGGCTGGGGCTGTACGGCGCGGCGGGCACGGCCCTGGTTAACCAGGTGCGCCAGTGGCTGACCTCGACCGATGCGCGGTCGCGCATGCCCAGCCTGGAGCAGCGTTTGCGCATTGAAGAGCGCCACGTCAATGTACACGTCGCGCCCGTGACGTTGGGAGACGAGTACCTGGGCACCGTATCCATCTTCCGCGACGTGACGAAAGAAGTCGAGGTGGACCGCGCCAAGACCGAATTTGTGTCCACCGTGTCGCACGAGCTGCGCACGCCCATGACGTCCATCAAGGGTTACGCCGACTTGATGCTGCTCGGCGCAGCCGGGCAAATGAACGACGACCAGCGGCGCTTTCTCAGCATCATCAAAGCCAACGCCGACCGCCTGAGCGTGCTGGTCAACGATTTGTTGGACATCAGCCGGCTGGAAGGCGGGCGCGTCGAATTGGACATCAAGCCGTTGTCGTTGGAAGGCCTGGTGGACCAGGTCGCCAACACCTTGCGAGCCAAGATTGAGGACAAGGGGTTGACCCTGTCTCTGCACGTCCCGCCCGATTTGCCGCCGGTGATGGGCGACCGCGACCGGGTGATTCAGATCCTCACGAACCTGGTCAGCAACGCCCATCAGTACACGCCGACGGGCGGCAGTATCAACGTGAAGGCGCTGCGCGCGGCGGGCATGATCCAGGTGGATGTGGCCGACACCGGCATCGGCATCGCGCCGGAGGATCAGCCCAAAGTCTTTGACCGCTTCTTCCGCGCCGACGATCCAAAGGTGCAAGAGTTTTCCGGCACTGGGCTGGGACTGGCGATTGTCAAGAGCCTGGTGGAGATGCAGCATGGCCGCATCTGGCTGAACAGCGAGGTGGGCCAAGGCTCGACGTTCAGTTTCTCGCTGCCGATGGCTGAAGAAGGGGATGAGGAACCTGCGCCCCCTCCAGTCGAGTTGCAGTCCGCCGCCGAGACGCGTCACAATGGCAAACGACGTGTGCTCGTGGTGGAAGACGATCAAGACATCGCGCAACTCATCAGCCATCACTTGACAGATAAAGGCTATGTCGTTTCCACGGCGGGGCGCGCTGAAGACGCATTCCAGGCGGCTTGCACCGAGCGGCCTGACCTGATCACGCTCGATATTTATTTGCCGGGCGCAGACGGCTTTGAGTTGCTGCAACGCCTCAGATCGGATGAGACGACAGCGGATATCCCGGTGGTCATCGTGTCGGTGCTGGCCGACAAGAACCAGGGGCTGCGGCTGGGCGCAGTGGACTATATGACCAAGCCGCTCGACGAGCAATTGCTGCTCAACACCGTCGGACGAGTGCTGGCCGGAACGGGCAAGGTGTTGGTCGTTGACGACGACCCCGACACGCAAAACTTGCTGCGCCAGGTGCTCAGCAACCTGGGGATTGACGTGCGCACGACCGCCAGCGGACGGCGCGCGCTGGAACTGGTTCAACAAGACCAGTTCGACTTGATTTTGCTCGACCTCAAATTGCCGGGCGGGGTGGATGGCTACCAGGTGTTGACGCAGCTCAAGCAGAACGAACAGACGGCCGGCATCCCGGTGATCGTTCTCACCGGTAGCCTGACCACGGAAGAAGTCACGGGACAGAAGGTGCTGGCGTTGGGCGCGGATCGCTTCATGACCAAGCCGTTCGAGATTAACGACCTGGTAGGAGAAATCCGCCGGTTCTTGATAGAGAGAGATCAAGCGGCTCCGCCCAAGACGACGTCCGGCTAGGCGGGTGAGCATTGCTATATCTGACGGGATTGAGAGGCTTTGGCCCATGACCAAAATTCTAATTGCAGAGGATGAACGAGACATCCGCGATCTGGTAGCTTTCAGCCTGCACGGCCTGGGCGGGTTCGAGGTCGTGCAAGCTGTCAACGGCGTGGACGCGGTGGAGCGGGCCACAGCCGAGCTGCCCGACCTGATCCTGATGGACGTGCGGATGCCCCGGATGACGGGCTATGAGGCGTGCCGGCAGCTCAAGCTGAACGATGCCACCAAAGACATTCCCATCGTTTTTCTTTCAGCCAAAGGCCAAGAGTCGGAAATCGAGAAAGGGTTGTCTGCCGGCGCGGAAGAGTATATCCTCAAGCCCTTTGCGCCGGATGAATTGGTCAATCATGTGCGGGGTGTGTTGAAACGGATCGGCAAATAGCGCGGCCCCGTGCGCCGCTTGAGCAGGTGCGATGAGCGCAATCATCGTTGATAACGGATTGATTCACTACGAAGCGCTGGGCCGTGGCAAGCCGGTCTTGTTTCTGCACGGCTGGATCGGCTCGTGGCGTTACTGGATGCCGACGATGGAGGCGGTCTCGGATCGCTTCCGCACGTATGCGTTCGATTTGTGGGGCTTTGGCGACAGCGACAAATCGCCGCAGCGGTACGAGATCGCGTCCTACGTCTCGCTCATCGGCGCGTTCATGGATGACCTGGGCCTGGTCCAGGCGCCGCTGGTGGGCCATGCGCTGGGCGCGGTGGCGGCTCTCCTCTTCGCCGCGCGAATGCCCGACCGAGTGAGCAAGCTGATGTTGGTGAGTTTGCCGCTGCCGGGCGCAGCCATCAACCGCAAGCTATACACCGGCAACGATAGCGTGCTCGACCGCACCCTGGGCCGCAGGCAAGCGCAGCAGGCCTATCCGGAAGTGGCCCTGGAGGCCGACAAAGCCGATAACAACGCGGTGACCTTTAGCACACGAGCGCTGACCAACCTTGACTTGACTCCCGAGCTAGAAAGGATCAGCCAGCCCTTGTTGATCGTTCATGGCGAGAAAGACACGCTCATCACGCCGCCCTCGCTCGACGCGATCTCGAACCTGGAAGATACAGCTCGCCAGATTTCGCTCAAGGATTCGCTGCACTTTCCAATGTTGGACGAAGCGACCAAGTTCCAGCGCCTGCTGCGCGACTTTTTGGAGGGCGGGCTGGCTTCGCTGGAGCTGCGGGACGAATGGAAGCGGCGAGCGAGATAGTCAAGTAGTTGGACAGGTTTGTAGTCAGGCTACCGGGCCAACATAAATTGCAGGTTGGAGCTAACAGAGACGAGATGAAATCTTTTCGTCTCTTTTTTTTGTTAATCGCGCCCAGACGATTTGCGCGAACGATACAACTATCGGATAATAGCCCACAAGCGTAACCTTGCGCTGCGCATCCCGCATGACAAGGATGAATTCATGTCACACATCTGGGAACCCGTCATCGGCCTAGAAGTCCACGCCGAATTGCTCACCCAATCCAAAATGTTCTGCTCGTGCGCGGTGATTCAAGACTATGCCGCCGCGCAGCCGAACACGCACGTCTGCCCGGTATGCCTGGCATTGCCGGGGAGCCTGCCCGTCATCAACGCGCGCGCGGTCGAGTTCGTCATCAAGACCGGCCTGGCGCTGAACTGCGCCATCGGCGAGTTTAACCTCTTTGCGCGCAAAAACTATTTTTACCCCGACTTGCCCAAGGGCTACCAGATCAGCCAGTACGAATATCCCCTGTGCCAAAAGGGCTGGCTAGAGATCGAAACTGGCAACCATGGCATCCCGATGCCATTGCGCATCGGCGTGACGCGCGTTCACCTGGAAGAAGACACCGCCAAACTCACCCACGTCCGGCTAAAGCCGGAGGGCGCGAGCCTGGTGGATTTTAACCGCGCCGGCGTCCCGCTGATGGAGATCGTCAGCGAGCCGGATATGCGCTCGGTGGACGAGGTGAAGGCTTACGCCGCCAAGCTCCATACGCTCTTGCGTTACCTCGGCGTGAGTTCGGGCGACATGGAAAAAGGCGCGCTGCGCTTTGAGGCCAACATCTCGATCCGCCCCGCCGGGTCCTCGGAGCTGTTCACGCGCACCGAGATCAAGAACCTCAACAGCTTCCGCGCCCTGGCGCGCGCGACGGAATACGAGATCGCGCGGCAGATTCGCGTCGTCGAGTCCGGCGGACAGGTCGTCCAAGAGACGTTGGGGTGGGATGACCTGCGCGGCGAGACCTACTCTCAACGCAGCAAAGAGCACGCGCACGACTATCGTTACTTTCCAGAGCCGGACCTGCCGCCGTTGGAAATCTCGCGAGACGAGGTGGAGCGCATCCGCGCCACGCTGCCCGAACTGCCCGACGCCAGGCGAGATCGCTTTCTGGCGCAGTATGGGCTTTCGCGTTACGATGCAGCCCTGTTGACCACTGAGCGAGGTGTGGCGGATTACTACGAAGCCTGCATCAATCCGAAATCCGAACGCTTCGCGCGAAATCCGAAATCCGTTGCCAATTGGATCACGGGTGAATTGTTCCGCCTGATGAACGAGACGGGCACAGACATCGAGCGAGTCAAAGTCAGGCCGAGCGGCCTCGTCGCGCTCGTCGAGTTGGTGAGCGAGGGGAAGGTGAACCAGAACACCGCCAAACTGGTGTTTGCGGACATGTTCGCCACGGGCGAGCCGCCGGCAGCGATCATTGAGCGCAAGGGATTGGCGCAAGTCAGCGACGCCGGCGAGTTGGCGGCCATCGTCGAGCGTGTGCTGGACGAGAACCCCAAGCAAGTGAGTGAATACCTCGGCGGAAAAGAGCCAATCTTCAAGTGGCTGCTGGGCCAGGTGATGCGAGCCACGCGCGGCCAGGCCAATCCGCAAGTGGCGGCGGAGGCGCTCAAGACGGCGTTGCAACGGAGAAAGTAATCCAATGTCAAATCTCAAACTCCCTAAAGAGAGAATTTCTCGAATCTCAAACAGGAGGCAGGATCGCAAATCAAGATCGGAAGAGCGTCCGGCTACGTGGGCTACGAGGAAGGCGGCCAACTGACCGAATCCGTCCGGCGGCGGCCCTATAGCGTGGTGCTGTTCGACGAAGTGGAAAAGGCGCACACGGACGTGTTCAACGTCCTGCTGCAAATCCTCGACGACGGACGCTTGACCGACGGGCATGGGCGCGTAGTCAATTTCAAGAACACGGTCGTCATCATGACGAGCAACGTGGGAAGTGGAGAGTGGAAAGTAGAGAGTGGAGAGTGGAATGACCAGGAAGCTCGACGTTCTGCGCTTTACGTTTTGCGCTCCACGTTCAGACCCGAATTCCTGAATCGGGTGGACGAGATCATTGTCTTTCGCCCGCTTTCGCGTGAGCAGATCGGACAGATCGTAGAGATCCAGTTGGGACGGCTGCGCAAGTTGCTGGCCGACCGAAAGCTTTCACTCGAATTGACGCCGCAAGCGCGAGAACAACTGGCCGAGGAAGGCTACGACCCCATGTATGGCGCGCGCCCGCTCAAGCGCGTGATCCAACAGCGGCTACAGAACCCGCTGGCGTTCAAGATTCTGCAAGGCGAGTTCCGCGAAGGCGACACAGTGCACGTGAGCGTGGATGGGAAGGGCGAGTTCAGCTTTAGCAGAGAGGCCGTGCAAAAGACCGACATTCAGGAGTGAGACTATCTGACTTGAAGGTCTTATATGGCGCGCTCACCTATTGTGCCCGTGTTGGCGCGGCTGCGAAAATGCAGTGCCATAAACCATATCATTGAAATCGTCCCGGCCACGAACCCGCCATACCAGATCGTCGCGGGGCCAAACGTGTCGCTCAAAAAGCCTCCCATCACCGGCGAGATGCCCGAAGCGGCCGACCATGTGAGGGCATAGATGCTCATATACCGTCCGCGCATATCGGCGGGCGCCAACGCCGCCGTGTAGGTGGACGAAGTGGGCATCACGATCAATTCGCCCAATGTCATGATCACCATACTGAGCCAGAACCCTCCAAAGCCGCGCGCCAGCGATACGCTGCCCACACCGACCGCATAGAACATTGCGCCCACCGTCAGCATCTTGAGCGGCGGACGATGCTGGGTGAATCGCGTGACGACAATCTGGAAAAAAATGACCATGAGCGCATTCGTCGTGGGGATCAGGCCGTACAGGTTTTCTGGTATCTGATAATATTGCTTGGCGTACACGGCCATGAGCAGCCAGATCAGCGCAGCGCACATTTGCGTGAGAACCAGCGAGCCGGCGAATGGCATGAAACGCCGGTCGCGAAGGACTCGCCCGTAGCCTCCAAAAGCGTCCCGTCGCGTCGCGGGCAAACCAGTCGGCAGTGTCTCTCGAGCGAACAGAATGAGCAGCAGTCCGTAAGCGATCATGCCGGCGGCCGCAAAGTAGAACGCAATCGAGTACGAGGCAGTGGCGAGCACGCCGCCCACCGCCGGGCCGATGGCTATTCCCACATTGTTGCTCAGGCGGAGCAGCGCATAAGCCTCGGGGCGCTGTTCCGCCGGCACCAGATCGGCCATCATCGCGTCGCCCCCCACGCGATAGAGGGGGTTTACTGCGCCTGTGATGGACATCAGAAACGCAAAGGCTGGCAACGAGCCGGCCTGACCCATGGCCCCATACACAAGTCCGTTGGCGAGCAGGCTAAAAACCATCACCCCTTTACGCCCCACTCGATCGGTGATTGGCCCGCCGATAAAAGACGAGATCACGCTCGCCGTGGCGTTCAGCGTGGCCAACCCGCCTACGACCGTGAGTGGCGCGTGGAGCCGTTCACTCACATACAGCATCAGGAATGGCCAGATCATGCTGGCCCCGACCGTGCTGATAAACATGCCGCAGAACATCAGCCAAAATTGCTTAGGGTAACGTGAGAACAAAGTTGCTAGACGGTTCATCCTCTCCCCATGTTTGCGCCCACACGCTCGCCCTTTTGCTGTCGAAATCGAAACCGATCCATTGTTCAAGAGGGGGCAGACAGGTGAGTGCGCATCCCCAGTAGAGCACATTCTAGCAGAGAAAACTCGAAAGGGGTATCTGCTCCGTTCATTGTCGTTAGAAACTATTCTTTCCATCATTCGGGGGAGAACCTTCGCAAAATTCAAATTCCCCCCGCCTCTGTTTGACTCGCAAGGCAGTCTGTCCTATACTGTCTTGGCAGAACCATCGTCGTCTCACTCCCCATCTGGGCGCATCAGGCTGTGATTTTGTAATATCATGCTCATCACGTAAATTTCTCAGGAGGGCCAATATGCAGTACCGCAGATTTGGACAACTGGATTGGAAAAGCTCGGCGCTGGGATTCGGGTGTATGCGATTCCCAATAATGGGAGGCGACCGCTCTAACATTGACGCGCCGGAAGCGACCCGCATGCTCCACACTGCCATTGACCACGGCGTAAACTATCTTGACACGGCCTATTCCTATCATGTCGGGAACAGCGAGCGGTTCCTCAGCCGGGCGCTTAAAGGCGGATACCGAGAGAGGATCAAGCTGGCGACCAAGCTGCCCTGTTGGCTGGTCAAAGCCTCCGAAGATTTCGACAAGTTCCTCGACGAGCAACTGCAAAAACTGCAGACCGACCACATTGACTTTTATCTTCTGCACGCGCTGAACGCAAAGGCTTGGCCCCAGATGCGTGATCTGGGTGTGCTGGCGTGGGCGGAGCAAGCCATTGCGGATGGGCGTATCAGGCATTTGGGCTTTTCGTTCCACGACGAGCTAAAAGTCTTTAAAGAGATCCTGGATGCGTATGACAAGTGGACGTTCTGCCAGATCCAGTACAACTACATGGATGCGCAAAACCAGGCCGGCACACAAGGTCTTCAATACGCAGCTTCCAAGGGACTGGCCGTCGTGGTCATGGAGCCGATACTGGGTGGCCGGCTCGTGGATCCACCTCAGCCTATTCAAGACCTTTGGAACACGGCTGCCAAAAAACGCGCGCCGGCTGATTGGGCGTTGCAGTGGCTTTGGAATCAACCCGAGGTATCGGTCGTGCTCAGCGGCATGAGCACGATGGCGCAGGTCCAGGAGAACCTTGCCAGCGCCGATGTGTCCGGGGTCAGCGCGCTAACCCGAGAAGAGCTGGCGCTGGTCGAGCGCGTGCGTGACAAGTACCAGGAGCTTGGCCCCATTCCCTGCACCAAATGCGGCTACTGTATTCCTTGCCCCAACGGCGTCAACATTCCACGCAACTTTGAGATCTATAACGAAGGCGTGACATACGACAAACCCGGTAGCGCGCGCGAGGAATACAAGCTGTGGCTGCCTGAAAACGAGCGGGCCAACCTGTGCCAGGATTGTGACGAGTGTGAAGCCAAGTGCCCGCAGAGTATCCCGATCAGCGAGTGGATGCCGCGCGTCCATGCCGTGCTCGGCGAAGGGCAACCCTACCCTGCACGAAACAGTTGAGGCCATTTCCCCTTTCGCAAGGGTGAGCGGTCATAGCGTTTACGCCATTGAGCATTGACGTTCTCCTGATCGAAGACCTGAGCCAGCAACATCTGTCGGCCCGCACGTTAGCGGCTGTGCTGCAGCGTGCGGGCTGGCGCGCCCGGCTGGCGCATTTTTCCGGCGAGGATGCGGACGACATCATCGCATTGGCCCAACGCGAACGCCCCCGCCTGATCGTCTTTTCGATCCTCTTTGCCGACCGCGTGCCAGAGCGCCTGGCCCTCATCACCGCCTTGCGGCAGTCCGGCGTGAATGCTCACCTGACAATCGTCGGCCCGCTGCCCAGCTTTGCCGCTGCCGAACTTTTGGCGGCCTGCCCGGCGTTGGATTCCGTGCTGTGTGGCGAAGCCGAAGCGAGCGTGGCGCAACTGGCCCCCATCCCCGACCCTTCCCCCGTCTGCGACAGGGGAAGGGAGTGGTTGTTCCCTCTCCTGCAAAGCGGCGCGCAAGCGGGGCCAGGGTGGGGGCAAAAGCCTTTGAATCTCGATGCCCTGCCCTTCCCCTTGCACGACGACCTGCCGGAATACGTGGGCTATGGCTTTGCCACCGTCGAGAGCAGTCGCGGCTGCTATCATGCCTGCACGTTCTGCCTGCCTTGCGCGTTTTACCGTGCGGTGGGTGCGCCCTACCGGCTGCGCAGTGTCCCCAACTTGGTGGATGAAATCGAGTCGCTGCACCAACGTGGAACGCGGCTGTTCCTGTTCGACGACGAGCAATTCTTGCCGCCGGGCCGCGCGCGTGAGGAACGAGTCGAGACGTTGGGTCAAGAACTTGAGCGGCGAGGCTTACAAATTGCTTTCACCATCAAATGCCGCGCCGACGATGTGGACGCGCCGCTCTTTCGTCGCTTGAAAGCAATGGGGCTGCTTCGGGTGTACGTCGGCGTCGAGTCCGGCTGCCAGGCCACGCTCGACCTGCTGGGCAAGCGCGTCACGGCTCAATGCAATGCCGAGGCGTTGAGCACGCTGGATGAGATGGACATCGTGGCCGATTTTCGCAGCTTGCTCTTTCATCCGTGGAGCACGCTGGAAACGGTGCAAGCCGACGTCGCATTTTTGCAGAGCGTCATGCCGCACCTATCCACCTCGTTCAACTTTCAAGAAGTAGAAATTTACCCCGGCACGCCATTGGCCGCTCGGTTGCGGGCGGAAGGGAGAGGCACAAGCGATCCGTGGCCGCTCGCCTACGCCATCGCCGATCCGCGCGTCGAGCTTGCACGGCGGCTGACGCGCATCGTCTTTTCAGGCGCGCACGCAAAATTCCAAGAACAGGTCACCCAAACCTGGTTCGATCTCTTGTTGCAGCGCCGCTTTCATCCCCTGCAATGTGACCAGGATCGAGCACGGCAACTCAAGGCCACCGTTGCCCGCGTCAACGCCGAGTCACTCGACGTGTGGCGTGACATGCTGGCGTTTGCCGACGCAGGCGACATTTACAACGCCGACCTCGTCAACGAGCGCGCCACCGGCTGGGCCGCCCGTGTCAATCGTCGGATAGTCGAATAGTCAGGCAGTCTTGTAGTCGAGTAGTCGGACTAGACGACTATTTGACTACGCCCTCGCTTCGTGTTACTCTTGTGCCACCGAGTTCCTCCGAGTTCCCATGAGACCCTGTGAGGTCAACCATGACTATACTTAATCCCAACCTCCTTTCCAAAGGCATGACCGAGGCGATGAACGCCGCCGTGCCCGTGATGCGCGCGGTCAATAAACGGCTGCTCACGCCGGAGATTCTGCTGCTGACGTTCATCCGCCTGCCCGACTGCACCGCCGGTCGCCTCTTGCAACGCTCAGCCGATTCGCGCGGCTTCAAGTTGGCCGACCTCGAACGCGAGGCCGAAGCTGGGGCGCGCTCCATCGCAGGCCGCCCCGCCGACTTTGATTTCGTCACATCCGGCGGCGACAAGGTCGCGCTTTCAATGGAAATGGTCGTCGTGCTCGACGAAGGCAAAGGCATCGCGCAGGCCGCCGACGAAGTTTGGATCGGCACAGAGCACGCGCTGGGCGCAATGAGCCAGGTGGGCGTGTCCACGTCCGGGCTGCTGCAACGCTATGGCATCACCCCCACGGCGATGACGGGCATCCTGGCCGATCAGGCGCTCGCCAAACACACGACGACGCAGGACTGGGTAGCATTGGCGAAGCAAGGCCAACTCACGCCGGTATATTACCGGCAATCGCTCCTGCGCGACCTGGTCAGCCTGCTCACGCTTTCGGGCGACCGCGACGTGATCCTCGTCGGCCCGACGGGCGCGGGCAAGCGCGCGCTCGTCTATAGCCTGGCGCTGCTCGTGGCCGAAGGCAAAGGGCCGGATGGCGTCAAATCCGTCGTCGAGATTTCCGAGCGGGCGCTGTTGGACAACGCGCCGCAAGCCGTGCAGGCCGGTCTGCGCCAGGCAGCCGGCGGCGTGCTGTTCGTCCCCAACATTCAGCGCTTCCTGGGCGGCTATAAAGCCGAATTCGCTCAGGCCGAAAAGTCGCTGCAAAAAGCGTTTCTCGAAGAGTCCACCATCGTCATCGGCACGACGACCGAGGCCGACTATAACGAGCGGATGGCGAGCATCTCGACGGTGACGGATCACGCGCACGTGCTGCACGTCCCGCCGGCCACGCTGGATGAAACCGTGGCAATCTTGGGCACGCACAAGCCTCGCTTCGAGTCGGACTATAAGCTCGACGTGCAAAGCGATGCGCTGCAAGTCGCCGCGTCGCTAGCAGGGCGCTACCTCACGGCGAAGCCGCTCCCCGGCGCGGCGATGCAACTATTGCACCGCGCCTGCGCGCTCGTGCGGATGAGCGAACAAACCGGCCTGCCCTTCCGCCCCGACGTGCCGGCCGATGCCCGGCTCGACGCCGACGATGTGCGGCTGGCCGTCAGCCTGATGACGGGCGTGGCCGTCTCCAAGTTGGGCGCGGACGAGCGAATAAAGTACGCGCAGATGGTCGAGCACCTCAAAGCGCGCATCGCCGGTCAGGACGAAGCCGTGCTGGTCGTGTCGCGCGCGGTCAAGACGGCTCGCGTGGGCCTCAAAGACCCCAAGCGCCCCATCGGCTCGTTCCTGTTCCTGGGGCCGACGGGCGTGGGCAAGACGGAGCTAGCCAAGGCGCTGGCCGATTTCATGTTCGGCAGCGAAGACGCCCTCCTCGCGCTGGACATGACCGAGTATCAGCAGGAAGACTCGCTCAACCGCCTCATCGGCGCGGCGCCCGGTTACGTAGGCTTTGAGGGCGGCGGCCAACTCACCGACCGCGTGCGCGCAACGCCGTACACCGTCGTCCTGTTCGACGAGTGCGAAAAGGCGCACGCGCGCATATTGGACGTGCTGCTGCAAATCATGGAAGAAGGGCGCTTGACGGATGGGCAGGGCCGCGTTGCATCGTTTGCCGAGGCCGTCGTCATTCTCACCAGCAACCTGGGCGCGCAATTCCTATCCGATCTTTCGCTGGGCGACAGTGCCCACGAACTGGCGATGCAGGCCGTCAAGGGACATTTCCGGCCTGAGTTCCTGAATCGCCTGGACGAGATCGTGATGTTCAACGCGCTCAGCCCAGAGGCGCTGCGGCTGGTGCTCGATCTGATGTTGAAGAAGGAAGCCAAACTGGCCGAAGGCCGAGGATTGAAGCTGGAAGTGAGCGAGGCGGCGCGGGTGTGGCTGCTCGCGCAAAACGATCATCCCGAATGGGGCGCGCGCCCGCTGCGCCGCATCATCGAGCGCCACGTCCGCCAGCCGTTGGCCGATGCGCTGCTCGCGGCAGACGTCAAGCCGGGGACGGTGGTGAAGGTGGATGTGGGGGCAAAGGGGCTGACGGTGACGATGGCGTGACCTCCTCTGTAGGGCAAGTTGGCAACTTGCCTTTGTAGGACAAGATGGCATCTTGTCCTACAGCGTTGGGATAAGATGCCATCTTGTTCCGCAAAGGAAGAACCAGTTGGACAACCTGGAATACCAGTTTTTCTACCAGCGGCACTTGCCGCACTATCAGCCACCAGGCGCGACACTCTTTATCACCTTTCGCCTGGCAAATTCTATCCCGGC
The DNA here is from genome assembly GCA_041300525.1 of Anaerolineae bacterium. Lineage (GTDB taxonomy): Bacteria > Chloroflexota > Anaerolineae > Fen-1058 > Fen-1058 > JBGLNJ01. Next base: position 1,777,915 of record JBGLNJ010000001.1, read on the forward strand.
TGAGGTATGGCAGCGGTTGCTCGAAGAAGCCGAACAGTCCAGGATCGCCCTGGATCGCATCCCCGATCTGCAGGAACGCGCGCGGCAAGCCGACCTCGCCCAACGCCGACTTTTCGGCAAGTGGGACAGAGTACTGGATACAGCCACAAGCGGCCCCTTGTGGCTGCGGGAGCACTCCATTGCCAGTTTGGTGTCCGAAAGCCTGCATCACCGCAACGGCCAAGTCTGTGATCTGGATGCGTTCTGCATCATGCCCAACCACATGCACGTGGTTTTCACGCCCCTGTGCAAGCCAGACGGCACATACCACGCCATGTCCGCCATCATGCACTCGCTCAAACGCTACACCGCGCGTGAGGCCAATCGCTTGTTGGGACGAGAAGGGGAATTCTGGCAACACGAAAACTATGACCACGTGGTGCGAGACGAAGCAGAATGGCATCGGATCGTCACTTACGTGTTCAACAATCCTGTTGCGGCGGGGATAGTTGAGCGACGGGAAGTTTGGGAATGGAGCTATTGGAAGCATGATTTGTAGGGCAAGTTGACCGCTTCGCGGGGGGGACAGAGGGGGGGCCTGGCCGCTCTACCTCCTGGCCGCAACCGTCATCCTCTCCGCGCTCACCTCCATCAGCCCGCTGGTCAGCCTGTGGGGCTCATTCTTTCGCCAGCAAGGCGCGTATCTCTTGCTCGCGCAAATCGCCTGGGCGCTGCTCATCGCCGCTTACCTCCGCACTCTTGCGCAACACAAGCGATTGCTCGCCGCCGTCGCTGTGGGCGGGACGCTCGTCGCGCTTTCGGCCATCGTCGAGCCGTTTTACTGGCACGAAAATCCGCTCACGTGGCGGCCGGGCGGCACGCAGGGCAATCCCATCTTTCTCGGCGCGTACCTCATCATGGTCATGCCTTTTACATTGGCTGGGCTGGTCAACAGTGTGCAAGACGCGCAAAGCGCGAGATGCAGGGTCCAAGATGCGCACGAAGCGAACGGCAGATTATTCGTCACGCGAAGCGGTCGTTCGTCAATCGTCATTTTGTGGGGCGCGGCGCTGCTCATCCAACTTGTGGCGCTGGCGCTTTCGGGCAGTCGCGGGCCGTGGGTGGGCGCGTTGGCCGGGGCGATGGTCTTGGCCGGGTTGATGTTGTGGCAGCGTCATCGCCGCGCCGTGATCGGAGGCGCGCTGGTCGGGCTGGCCGGCATGGGCGCGCTGTTGATCGGATTGAACATGGCGGTGGTGGCCGCGCCCTCGCTGGCGAGCCTGCCCTACGTCAGTCGGCTGAACCTGGCGCAAGACGCCCGCGCCGGCACTGGTCGGGTGCGGCTGGTGTTGTGGCAAATGGGGTGGAACGTCGTGACGACCTGGCCGCAGGTGATCCCCGAAGGCGATCCGCTGCGCTCGCTCAGGCCGCTGGTGGGCTATGGGCCGGACACGGCCTCCATCGTCTACATGCGCGCCTACCCGCCTGAACTGGGGCGCATCGAAGACCCCGAAGCGATCTGGGATCGCGCGCACAACGAGACGCTGGACGTGTTGACGATGCAAGGCGCGTTGGGCGTGCTGGCTTGCGTGGCGCTGGGCGTCGTCTGCGCGCGGCGGGGATTGGCGCAGTGGCGCGCGGCCACGTCAACCGCGCAGCGAGCGTGGATCGCCGCGCCGATGGCGGCGCTCCTGGCGCACGTCGTCGAAGCGCAGTTTGCGTTCACGCTGACTTCAGCCGGAATGATGGCGTGGTTGTGCGTGGCCTTGCTGCTACAGGGTGCAAAGGGCAAGGAGCAAGAAGAAATCTCCAATCTCCAATCTCGAATCCCCAATCTCCAATCTCCAATACGCAGTACATCCGTGGTCGCCGTGCTTGTCGCAGTCGTCTTGATCCTCGTGGCGCTGCGCGTGGAGGGCGGGCTGATCTGGGCCGACGCGCTGGCCGGTCGCGCGCGCGCGCTGGATCGGGCCGGCGATTGGAAGCAAAGCATCGCGCTGTATGATCGGGCGCTTGAACTCGTTCCGTGGCAAGCGGCGTACGATGAATTCCGCAGCGAAGCCTTGTACAACCTGGCGCGCGCGCTGCCGCAAGAGCAAATCGCTCTCCGCGTCCAGTTGCTCCAGGCCGCCGAGCTTGGACTGGCGCGCGCGCGGAGGCTGTTGCCTTTGGAGCTAGAGTTGTATTCCAACAGCGGCGTCTTGCACGCCTACTGGTCCGATAGCGCCGACCCGGCTCATTTGCCGCTGGCCGAGGCGTTTTACCGGCGCGCATTTGCGCTGGCGCCCAACCGGGCCGACCTGCGCGACGCCCTGGGGCACGTCTATCACAACCGCGCCCGCTACGCCGAGGCGCTCGCGCAATACGCCGCCGCAATCGAGATTGACCCACAGTTTGCCGCCGCGCATTTCGATAGCGGGCTGGCTTTTCTGGCGTTGGGTCAACGCGAGCCGGCGCGGGCAGCCTTCCAGGCCGCGCTGCGCCTTGCGCCGCTGTGCGCCGAGTGCCGCGACCAACTCGACGCGCTGGGGCCATGAGCCAGCCTGGCGAAGGTTAAGAGTTCGCCGCAAAATCGTAACTGCTCAGGCTGGCGTCTTTAGCGATTGAAATCGTCCCTCATGGGCTTAGCCGGGCGTCCACCTTCGTGGACGCAATGTCCCCGTCGGCGCAGGCCGACGGCCAGCCGAAGGCTCCTTAGGCGCGGTTTCAACCGCTGGGCTGGGCTGGGCGACACGGTTTTTATGAGAAAGCCCAGGCGAAACCCTTCGCAAGGGTGAGTCGTTGCCACTTGTAATCAAACTGTGCTATAGTTGTAATGCTTGTGCAATACTATCGCCGCCTGGGCCGTGCTATAATCTTGACAGTCGCAGCAAAAAACGGGGGGAATGGAACCTTGCGAAGGCTGTCCGTGAAACCTTTGCAAGGTTCTCCCGCGAATTATGGAGGTAAGGCGTGACAACCATTCTCATTATCGAAGACGACCGGGACGCCGCGCGTATTTTGGAACTGTCTCTCAAGCGAGAAGGGTGCTCGACCTTCACCGCTTCGAATGGCTTTGAAGGGCTAAAGCTCGCCAAGACCCAGCACCCTGACTTGGTTTTGCTGGACTTGATGCTGCCGGGCATTGACGGCTTTGAAGTGTGCAACCGGCTGCGGGCCGACCCGGCGACAATCAGCCTGCCCATCATCATCGTGTCGGCCAAGCCGCAAGCGGCTGACCGGCAAATGGCGGCCAAGGTGGGCGCGAACGGTTATTTCACCAAACCCTACCGGCCCTCCGAACTGATGGCGGCGGTCCGCGCCCTGGTAGACAAGCAGCCGCCCGCGGCGGCAGCGCCGCAGGCAACCGGCGTGGCCTTTGTCGGCGCGCGCAGCAGCGAGGCCGCGACGAACGTCGCCGTGTATACGGCGCTGGCGTTGGCCAAAAACGGCGCGCCCGTCAGCCTGGTTGACCTGCACCCTTATGCGGTTGACCATTGTCTATTGTTGAATCTGGCGCCGCGTCCCGCGCCGGTCAACCTGGCTCAACGCGAAACGGTCGCGGCCCTGCCCAACTCGATGGTGCTTCATCCCGACGGGCTGCGCCTGTTGAACAACCTGCAAGGCAGCGGCGACGCCGGGCAAATCGCCCCCGCCGACGCGAACGCCACGCTGGAGGCTCTGCTGGCCTCCGGCGGTTTCACGCTGGTTGACGTGCCGCAGTACCCCATCGAGCTGCTGCGCGAAGCTTCCACCCGCTGCGCGTTGGTCGTGCTCGTCACGGCCTTTGATCCGGTGGCCTTGGGGGCGGCGCGCGCGGCGCTCGGCATGATGGATCGCATCGGGTTGAGCAGCCAGCAAACCGGCCTCGTCTTGATCGGCGCGGACGACGCGCCCCGGCCCGACCTGGGACGCGTGGTGCTCGCCGCGCTGCCGGCCGCCGCCGATCCCACTCACCCGGCGTTCCAGGCGTTGGCCGGCCGGTTGCGTGGATTGGAACATAAGGCAAGCGGTTGAAACCGCGCCTGATGAGCCTGCGGCTGACCGTCCGCCTTCGCGGACGACATTGCGTCCACGCAGGTGGACGCCCGGCTGCAAGCCCGCAAGGCGCGACCTCGGTCGCTGGCCCCTATTGCGAGAGGGGAGAAATGGTGTGAGTTCGTTTGACGAAGGTTCGTCGCCACGGCAAGACTTGAGCGATGTGCTGCTCGACGCCGGGATGGTCTCCGCCGCCCAGGTCGAAACAGCCCGCCTGGCTCGCCAGGAAGGCCAAAGCCTGGTAGACGTGCTGATCACGCAAAAGGCCATCAGCGCGCGCGACGTCGCCATGGCGCTCAGCCTGCAACTCAACCTGCCGTTGATTGATCTCAAACGCCACACCGTGCAGCCGCAAGCCCTGGCGCTGGTCCCCGAAGCGATCGCCCGGCGCTACAACCTCATCCCGCTGGACGTGATTGACGGCGAGTTGATCGTCGTGACCGAAAACCCGCTGGACGTGCAGGCGCTGGAAGACGTCGCCATCCGCATCGGGATGCGGACCCGCCCGGCCATCGGCGTGCGAGAAGACATCCAGGAAGCGCTGGCGCTGTATTACCGAGGCAAGGGTGAGATCGCGCGCCACTTTGAGCAAATCGCGCCCGAGCCGGCCCCGCTTGCGCAAGCGCCCCGCCTGACCGCCGAAGCGGTGGAACAAAACCCGGTGGCGCGCGTGGTCGAGCTGATTCTCAACCAGGCCATCCGCGACCGCGCGTCGGACGTGCACATCATGCCGGACGCCGACGCGCTGCACGTGCGCTATCGAATTGACGGCATTCTGCACGACGCGATCCAGGCGCCCATGTCCGTTCACGGCCCGCTCCTCAGCCGGATCAAGATCCTGGCCGACATGAACATTGCCGAGCGGCGCCGGCCCCAGGACGGCCAAATCACGTTCGCGGGCGAGCGCGGCGAAGTGGACGTGCGCGTCGCCACAGCCGACACGGCGCGCGGAGAAATGGCCGTGTTGCGCATCCTGGACAAGGCCATGTCGCTGATGCGCCTGAGCGACCTGGGCTTTTTGCCCGAATCGCTCCATGCGCTCGAACACCTGTACACGCTGCCGTTCGGCATGGTGCTGGTGGCCGGCCCCACGGGCGCCGGCAAAACGACCACGCTGTACGCGCTGATCAACCAGCTCGACCGGAACGAGAATAACGTGATGACCATCGAAGACCCGGTCGAATACCAGTTCGAGCGGATCAGCCAGATCCAGGTCAACCGGCAGGCGGGCATCACGTTCGCCACCGGCCTGCGCGCCATCTTGCGCATGGACCCGAACGTGATCCTGGTCGGCGAGATCCGCGACCAAGAGACGGCCGAGATCGCCGTGCAGGCCGCGCTGACCGGTCACCTGGTGCTGTCTTCGATTCACGCCAATGACGCGGTGGGCGCGCTGTTCCGGCTGGTTGACCTGGGCGTCGAGCCGTTCCTGGTCGCCTCGGCGCTGGTGGGCATTGTGGCGCAGCGCCTGGCGCGCAACGTGTGCGACCGGTGCTTGACGCTGGACGACGTGAGTTCCGAAGAGCGCCTGGCCTATGAGCTAGAGATGGGCAACTCACCCGCGCGATTCGCTCGCGGCCAGGGCTGCAACTTTTGCGCCGAGACGGGCTACCATGGCCGCACCGGCGTGTTCGAGGTGCTGACGATGAGCGAGGCGATCCGCCGTTTGCTGATGAAAAGCGCCAGCGCCGACGAGATCAAGGCGCAAGCGATGGCCGAAGGCATGATGACCATGTGGCGCGACGGCATGCTCAAAGTGCGCGATGGTGTGACGACCGTGCGAGAAGTGATGCGCAACGTTTATACCATCAGATAGAATCTCCAATCTCTAATCTCCAGTCTCCAACACCCAAGTCTTGAGATTAGAGATTGGGTAATTGAGATTTGACCATGTATCAATACGAAGCGGTTGACAAAAACGGTCAGCGCGTGACCGGCGTGCTGAACACACCGAGCGAGGCGACAGCCGAGCAAGCCTTGTGGCAGCAAGGGCTGACGATCGTGCGACTGTCGCCGGCTCGCCGCCAGCAGTCGCTCACAGCAATGTTCCCCACCTTTTTTGGCGTCAAGCGGCACGAGGTGCTCCTCTTTTCGCGCCAGTTAGCCACGCTGCTGGAATCGGGCATCACCATCCTGGCCGGGCTGCGGCTGCTGACCGAACAAGCCGGCAGCCGCGCGATGCGCGAGACGCTGCAAGAGATCATCGGCGCGCTGCAACAGGGGCAACCGTTTTCGGCGGCGCTGGCGGCGCACCCGTTTGCCTTTCCGCCTCTCTATGCGCGCACCATCATGGTCGGCGAGCACACCGGCCACCTGGAAGATACGCTGCGCCAACTGGCGATTTACTTTGAGAAAGAGCAGGCGCTCTCGCGCAAGATCCGCGACGCCCTGACTTATCCGATCTTTGTGATGTTCGTGGCGGTCTTTGTCGTGGTCATCATGCTGACCGTGGCCCTGCCGCCGATCGTTGATTTGTTCGAAACCTTTAACGCCACGCTGCCGCTGCCCACGCGCATCTTGATGTCCGTCAGCAAGTTTGCCACGGCCTACGGGGCGTATGTGTTGTTCGGCGGGCTGCTGTTGGCGGCGGTTACGGCCTGGTGGGGCGGCACGCCGGCCGGCCAGAGGGCGCGCGATCGGGTGATGTTGCGCGTGCCGCTCGTCGGCAAGGTGAGCCTGTATGGGCAGATCGCGCGCTTTACGCGCACCTCCTCGGTGCTCGTCCGCGCCGGGCTGCCCTTGCCCGAAGTGATGGAGCTGGCTTTGCAGGCGATTGATAACGTGGTCGTGTACGACGCGCTCGAGCGGGTGCGCCTGGCGCTGCTGGCCGGCCAGGGCTTTGCCATCCCCCTTTCGTCCGAGCGGATCTTTCCGGCCATGCTGGGGCAAATGGCGCGCGTGGGCGAAGAAACCGGCACGCTGGAAAGCAACCTGGCGACGCTGGCCGACTTTTACGAGGAAGACGTAGACCGGCGCGTCAAAACGCTCACGTCGCTGGCGGAACCGGCGCTCACCGTGGTGGTGGGCGGCATCGTCGGCTTTATCGCCGTCGCCATGGTGACGCCGATGTACTCGATCCTTTCGTCGGTCAAGTAGATTGTAGATTTTTGATTGTAGATTGATGATGCGTAATGCGTGCTGCGTATTGCGTGTTCTGCGCGAAGCGCGCGAGATCGGCGATACGCGATAAGCGATGTACGATAAGCGATAGGCGAAGAACGTGAAGCGCAAGGTGGGGTGTGGGTTATGGCTGGTCTGGTTGCTGCTGGCCGTGTTCGCCGCCGAGTGGCTATTTTTGTGGTTGGCGATCAACGTGGTGCCGCGCGAGCAATTGCCGCTGGTCGTGTTCGGCGTGATCGTCGCCACCATCATCGGCGGATGGGTGGCGGTGTATCTGCGCATTCAGCGGAGGCCGTAGACAGGATGCAAGAGGCAAGAGGCAGGAAGAGATTTCAAATCTCAAATCCGAAATCCGAAATCGGCTCCAGCCTGGTCGAGATTCTGGTGGCGGTATCCATCCTCGCTCTGGCACTGACCCTCTTTGTCGCCGGGCTATCCACCGGCGCTTTTGCCGTGCGCGCGTCCAACCGATTGACGACGGCCAACAATCTGGCGGCCTCGCAACTGGAAACCATCAAGGCCGCGGGCTATATCACCGGCACGGCTTCTTACCCTGCCATCTCCTGGCCGCCAGGCTATAGCATCGTGAACGTGGTGACGCAGTTGCAACCCGCTTTGCAGCAGGTGACGGTGACGGTCTCTTACCAGGGCGGGTCAGTGGTCGTGAGCAACTATAAGGTCAACCGGTGAGACTTGAATCCGCAATCAAAAATCAAAAATCAAAAATCAAAAATGGCTACACGCTGGTCGAGTTGCTCGTCGTGCTGGGGCTGACGACCATCGTGACCGGCGTGCTCGTCACCGTCATCTACCAGTTCTACACCGTGACGAGTTTGGGCAACGCGCAACTGGCCGTGGATGCCGATCTGCGCAACGCCGGGCTGTGGCTGATGCGCGACGGAAATCAGAGCACCGTCTTTACGCAGACCGGCACGTGCGGCGTCTTTGCCGCGCCTACCTATACCGGTTCGACGCGCTATATTACTTATACATTTTTGGCGGGCACGCTCAGTCGTCAGGACAGCAGCACCGGGCAGGTCATCGGCGTGGCGCGGCGACTGGCCGCTCCGCCGACGTGCAGCGTCCAGGGCCAATCCGCCATCATTGTGCTCACTTCCGCCACCGGCAAAGTTTCAAACAGCGCCACGTTTACGGTGACGCTAAGAGTGGATTGAGTAAGGAACAGGAGGTTAGAAACACATGGTGACGCTTGCACTTCAACAGCCCGATTTAGTCAGTTTGCTGCAACAGATAGCTGCGGAACAGAACACCACAGCCGAAGAGTTACTGGATGCGGCTATCAGCGAGTTTCTGGACAAAGCTTCCCGACAAAAGATACAGGCCGAGAGTGCGGTCTTCCGGGAGATGCACGCGCAACTGGCTTCCAAATATCCAGGCGAATACGTTGCGGTGCATGACGGCCAGGTCGTGGATCATGATCCAGACGTGCGAACGCTCCACCTTAACAGATCGGGGAATGGCTGGCGATGGATGCGCCGGACAAGGAACGTTGGCAAGCCGCGCTGGCCGACCTGGACGCAGCACGCATCGGCACGATTCACGGCCTGTGCGCCGAAATCCTGCGCGCCCATCCTGCCGAGGCGGGGCTTGACCCGCGCTTTGAGGTGCTGGAAGAGGGCATCGCCGCAACGTTCAAGTCGCAGGCGATTCATGCAGCCCTCGCCTGGGCCTCGGCGGATGCGGACGCGGTACACCTATTCAGCCTTTTGAATGAAAACAGCTTGCGTGAGACGCTGGTCACGCTGCTCGAAAAGCGTCTGGACGCCGATGCGCTTTTGAGCCGTGACGTGCGCGCCGCGTGGCATCGAAAGCTTGTTGCGGCGATGGCCGCCTTTGCCGACGATGCCGGTGTGCGCGGCGCAATCGAAACGCTGCGCGATCCATCCGTCCTCCAGGCCGGCGGCGACAAGCTGACAACGAACGTGGCCGCGTTGATGGAAAATTGGTCGGCGTTCGAAGCGGCGCGCGCCGCAGGCGACTGGGACACTGCGCTTTCGGCGCTGTTTGCGATGCGCCGCCTGGGAATGTCGGGCAATGTGGGCAAAGCCGGCCCGGCCAAAGATGCCGTCAAACTCTTGCGCGACGCCTACGACGAAACGCTCAACCCCTGGCTTGGCGGCAAAGAGAAAGCGGACATCCCGCCGCGTTGGTCGCTCGACGCGCAGATCGCAAACGCATTGCCTTACCTGCGTCGCGTGTTGGATCAAGCGATGGCCGAATACCGGCAGCTCAAAGACGAGCGGCAAGCCCTCGACTTTGATGACCTCGAAGCTGGCGCGGTTCAACTACTCACCGAGCATCAAGCCGTTCGCGAGCGATGGCAAACGGAAACCCGGGCTGTCCTCGTGGACGAATTTCAAGACACCAACGAGCGCCAACGCCAGATCGTCTACATGCTTGCCAACTTTCCATCCCGTAACACGCAACACGCAATACGTGACATCCCATCGAATTCATCACTCTTTGTCGTCGGTGACGCCAAGCAAAGCATCTATCGTTTTCGCGGCGCGGACGTGACGGTGTTCCGCCGCGTGCAGGACGATGTGAAGCAATCGGGCGGCCAGCCTTTGGAATTCAACCTCACCTTCCGCGCGCACGAGCCGTTGGTCGAGGCGACGAACAAACTGCTGGCACCGATCCTGGGCGCGGACGATCCCAAGCGACCCTACGCGGTGGCCTTCGCTCCCCTCAAGGCTCAGCGCAAAGCGCCGCGCGAGGGCATCCGCCCGCCGTTCGTCGAGTTTTGTCTTGGCCTGGGGGAACACGCGGACGCCGGCCGCTCCATCGCTACGTCCGCGCTGGCCGCGCGGCTGATCCAGTTGCGCGACGAGGAGCACGTCGAGTGGGGCGACGTGGCGCTCCTGTTTCGCGCGTCCACTGCGTTCGGCGTGTATGAAGACGCGCTTGAGCGCGCGGGTATCCCATTCGTCACCGTCGCTGGGCGCGGCTTTTACGACCGTCCTGAAATCCGCGACCTGCTCAATGCGCTCGTCGCCATCTCTGATCCGTCCGACGATCTGGCGATGGTTGGGCTGCTGCGCTCGCCCGCGATTGGCCTGAGCGATGCGAGCGTTTACTTGTTGCGACGGGATGACGACTGTCTACGATCACTGTGGCAAGCAGTGACTCATCTCCAATCTCCACGCGGAGCGTCCCATCTCCCAGAGGACGAAGCGGCGCGGATTGCGCGGGCGCAAGAGATCATTGAAGACTTGCATCGCTGGGCCGGGCGCGCGACGGTGGCCGAAGTGCTCAAACGCTTTCTGGACGCGAGCGGCTACCTGGCGATGCTGCGGCAGGTCGAGGGTGGAGCGCGTTTGCAGCGCAACATTGAAAAGCTCCTGGCCGACGCGCACAAGAGCCAGCTCGTGAGCGTGAGCGATTTCCTGGAATACGTGCAGGCGCTGCGCGATGTGGGCGCGCGAGAAAGTGAAGCGCCGGTCGAGGCGGGCGGCGCGGTGCAACTGATGACGGTTCACAAGGCCAAGGGGCTGGAATTTCCCGTCGTCGTCCTCGCCGATGCCGCCCACGAGCGGCGTGGTAGCGCCAGCCCGGTGCTGCTTGACTCCGACCTGGGCATTCTATTGGCAGTGCGCCATCAAGACGGCGCGCAGCCTGTCATGCGCCGGCTGGCCGCGCTGCGCGAACAAGACCGAGAAGACGCCGAGGATCGCCGCCTGCTGTACGTGGCCGCTACGCGCGCCAAAGAAAAACTCGTCGTGAGCGGACACACCAGCCTCAAGCGCGATGGCAGGCTATCGCTGCGCGGCTGGCTGGGAAGGCTGGGCGAGGTGGCGGGCCTGGCCGAGATGACATTCAATAGTGAACTGACTGCGCCGCAGACGCTTGAACTGCAATGCGATGCGTCGTGTACAGTGTTCCCTGCGAGCGTAGAGTGTCGAGCGCCGAAGGTGGAGAGTGACCAGAAGGAGTCGAGCGAGCCGGGGCAAGCTGACCTTGTCGCGCCGCTGGCGCCAATCCGCTCGCAAACATCCGATGAGAAAACACGCGCGCGTGAGATCGAGCCGCCGTCGCGTGTGTGGCGCGTCGTCCCTCGCGCCCAGCGTCCTACCGGCCCGGCGTGGGTGGTGGGCAAGCTCGTCCACCAAGCGATCCGCCGTTGGCGTTTTCCCGACGCGCCGGATTTTGAGGCGTTCCTCTATCCGCATGCATTAGAAGCCGGGTTGACCGACCAGGCCGAGATCGCCGGCGCGATGCGTGAAGCGCGCCGCCTGCTGGAACGCTTCCGCGCGCATCCATTGTGGGCCGAGATGAACGCCGCGCAACGCTGGCACGAATTGCCCTACACCGTAACAAACGAAGCGGGCCTCGTTGACTCAGGCATCATTGACGTTTTGTATCGCCACGGCGACGTGTGGGTCATCGCCGATTTCAAGACAGACGAGATTCGCCGCGCGGATCAAGTGGCAGATCGAATTGCCGAGGAAAAATACGATGAGCAACTGCGCCGTTACGCCGACGCCGTGGCTGCGCAACTGAGCGTCCACCCCCGAACGATACTGGTGTTCCTCAATGTGGCGCGTCAGGTGGTGGTCGTCACATCCAGCCACGCCGCCGAATCCAGAGGTACATGCCCAGCGGCGTGAGGAGCATCACTGCGGCAGCCAGGATAAAGGCGGGGCTGGTGGTCCACGCTTTCAGCGGATCTTCGATGGGCTGGAAAAAATTCATACCAAAGAAACCGGCGGCGAACGAGATGGGCATAAAGAGCGTCGTCACGACGGTGAGCGTCTTCATGATCTCGTTCATCCGGTTGTTGATGACCGACAGATACGTATCCAGCGCGCCGCTCACCAAGTCGCGCAAGCTCTCGTTGATGTCGTACAGCCGGACGAGGTGATCGTACACGTCACGGAAGTAGATGCGGTCTTGCGCGTCAACCACCGGATAGTCGTCGCGCGCCAGCCGGTTGAGCACCTCGCGCTGAGGCGAGATGATGCGGCGCAAGTTGAGCACGGCGCGCTTGATCTTGAAAATCCGCTCTAGCGTGTCCGGCGTCGGCTTGTCAAACACCTCGTCTTCGAGCCGGTCAATCGCCTCGTCTATCTCATCAACCACGATCATATAGTCGGCCACGATTCCATCCGCCAACTCGTATAGCAGGTGATCGGCCCCGGCCTTGACGTGCCGCTCGTCGCGCTGACAGTTTGCCCATACTCGATCCACGGCGGCGATGGGCTTGTCGTGATGCGTGACAAGGTAACGCTTGCCCAGGAACACATCCAGTTCCAGTGTGTCCAGGTGCTCGCCATCTTGGGCAGCCTGGTTGAAAATGATGGCGTGCAAGGCGATGTAGAGATACTGTTCCCAATCATCTATCTTGGGCACGTGCGACTCTTGCAGCGCGTCGTCCACGGCCAATGGGTGAAAGCCAAACGTGTTGAGCAGGATCGGCGCGTCCTCTTCGGGCGGCGTGCCCGAAAAGTCCACCCACAGCAGGCCCTTGGCGTCTTGCAGCGCGGCAGTGAACTTGTCGGGCGTGAGGTCGGTGCGGATTCGTCCGTCGTGCGTGCGGTAGAGTGCTCGGATCATGGCATCACCCAGGGCGAGGAAAATGGCTTGTTGAGATCAGAATTAACTTGCGCCATTATAACATGCTGCCGCGCACAACGTCAATTTGTTCGCCAGGTACGCCAGCCTAAACTCTGGCAGCCGGCACAGTGAAACAAAAGTGTGTGCCTTGATCCGGCTGGCTTTCAACCCAGATGCGTCCATTGTGCGCTTCGACGATCCCTTTGGCGATCGCCAATCCCAGCCCGGCTCCACCCGTGGCGCGGCTGCGCGACTTTTCGCCTCGGTAGAACTGCTCAAAGACGCGCGGCAGGTCATCGGCGCTGATACCTTCGCCGGTGTCGGATACTTTTATTTGAGCGCCTTTCGAGATGGTCGAGGCCCGTACGCTCACCGCGCCGCCCGCGGGCGTATGACGCAAGGCGTTGCCGACCAAGTTTGCCAAGACTCGACCGATCTGTTGCGCATCCATCCACACCGGATCAACTCCCGGCGCACAGCTTCCCTCCAGCCGCACACCCTGGCATTCTGCCTGGGCCGAGAAGGACTCGAGGGTATCCGAGATGAGATCAGAGAGCGAGTTGGGGCGTCGTTCGAGTTGCAAGCCGCCCGCATCGAGTTGAGCCATCTCAAAGAGATCGTCAATGAGTTGAGAGAGTGAACGAATATCGCGCTGGGCCGTTTGCAGATAACGTTGCACGGTAGCCGAATCTTGAACGACGCCGTCGGCCAGCGCTTCCACAATCACGCGGATGGAAGCCAGCGGCGTCCTCAGGTCGTGCCCGACCCAGGCCACCAGATCGCGCCGCAAAATGTCCAGTTCTCGTTGTTTCCGCGCGGCTGTCTCGAGCTGTGTCGCCATCTCGTTGAACGTGCGCGCAAGGCCGGCCATTTCATCAGACCCGATCACAGGCACTCGCGCTTGCAGGTTCCCCTGGGCAATCTCTTTGGCGGCGACGTTCAGCGCGATGATGCGGTCGGTGAGCGCGACGGTGAAAAAATACCCTAGCGACATGGCAATGCCGCCCGCAAACAAAAGCAAAATAGTCGCCAACATCAGGTCGTGCTGGCTGGCGAACATCAGCCGCGCCGTCACCCAAACGTTGAGAAACGTCAAGAGGCTCGAAAGCGCATAACCGCCCAGGAGTGTCCAACTCACGCGCGGCGAACGGTTGATCCAGCCCATTCGAAATGCGCCGTATCCTGCTGCCACCGAAATGACGGCCGTAATCATCAGGAACGACGTCATCGCCCCCATGTCGCTCATCGGTGGGCGCATCAACAGATAAAAGACCCACAGCGCCAAAGCCAGCGTCAGCGCGACTCCACCGACAAAGAGCAGCGGTAGAGACGGCGAACGGCGATTTGCGATTTCCATGCCAGTGCTCCTCTCGACCACGCGATGCGCGAAAGGTTACGCCCACTCACGCGCGCAAACGTCACGCTCTACGGCTCGAACTTGTAGCCGACGCCCCACACGGTCTGGATATAGCGAGGGTTGGAAGGGTCAGCCTCGATCTTTTCGCGCAGACGGCGCACGTGCACCGTCACCGTGCTCGGATCAACGTAATCCGTCAAGCCCCAGACCCGATCGAGCAATTGCTCGCGGCCAAAGACCTGCCTCGGATGACGAGCCAATAGCCATAGCAGGTCGAATTCTTTGACCGTGAGCGATTCTTCTTTGCCCTGAACTTGCACCAGGTGAGTCTTGGGGTCAATGCGCAAGCCCTCAAATTCGAGGGCGTGTTCGGCGCTGCCCGGCGCCGCGCCGCGCGTTCGCCGCAGCACGGCCTTGACTCGGCTCACCAATTCTTGTGGGCTGAACGGCTTGACCACGTAATCGTCGGCTCCCATCTCCAGCCCCGTGATGCGATCCGACTCTTCGCGCTTGGCCGTGAGCATGATGATGGGCGTGTCCCCCTGCGCGCGCAAGCGCCGTGCGATCTCCAAGCCATCCACCTTGGGCAGCATCAAATCGAGCACGACCAGGTCGGGCGGCTGCCGCTCGAGCGCCTCGAGCGCGGCCTGCCCGTCACCAGCAACGATGACCTGATACCCAGCCCGCTGCAAGTATATGCTCACCACTTCGCCGATGCTGGGTTCGTCGTCTACCACAAGTATGGTCGGTTCGTTCATCGTTTACCTCATCCCGTCTTTAGATTACTCGACAATTCTTACAAGCTGCTTAACCGTAGCCAAGTTTGCTCTCACGCTCGGTCTGGCGTAAGAATCTTGTAACACGTGTACGGTACACTATTGTAGTCGAGTGTTGCCAAAGGGACAACAGCCATTCGGGGTTATCGGACTTGTGTTGAAAATATACCATCTGGGATGCCTGATTTTGTTCGCCTTGCTGATTTCAGCCTGCAAGCCAAGCTCCAGCTTGCCCGCATCGGACGCAGCTCAAGCGCCGCCTACGTTTGATTCCAAGCCTGGCACAGCATCTACTGGAATTGCGCCAAAGCCCCAACTCTCACCGACTGTTTCGCCCACGCCGCCGCCCACCAAGCCCTCGCCGGAACAGTTGAGCTTGCTGGCTGGCCTCAAGAGTCAGGGCGCCGCGCCCGAGCTATTCAATCAGGTCTGGCTCAACTCGCAGCCGCTCAAGCTGGCAGATTTGCGCGGCAAAGCCGTGGTGATTGGCTTTTGGACCTTTGGCTGAATTAACTGCATCCACGTGATTCCCTCGGTGCGGGAATGGCACAACAAATACAAAGATGAGGGATTGGTCATTATCGGAGTCCATAGCCCAGAGTTCGAGCATGAAAAAGAGTGGAACAATGTGCAAGACGCCATCGTCCGATTGGGTGTGCCGTACCCCGTGACCATTGACAATGACTTTCATGCCTGGCGGGCCTATCGAAATCGCTACTGGCCGACCCTGTATTTTATTGACAAAGTTGGCAGGATACGTCACATGCACATCGGCGAGGGCGACTATGAGCAGAGCGAACGAGTCATTCGCGCCTTGCTCGCCGAAAATGTATCCTGAGTTAATAAACTTGTAAGGTTTTCGCAAGGGCTTTGTAAGCGATATCGGGGATGATGAGATCAATCACAAATCTAAAGAGGAGGATGCGATGAATATCAAACTGGGGTTACTGGGAATTCTAGTGCTGGCGATACTGCTGGCTGCGTGCAGCACAACGTCCGCCAAGCCGGATGCGACGATGAAAAAAGATGCGCCCACGGCAGAGGCTATGATGGCGAAGGAAACGCCGACCGCCGACGCGATGATGACGAAGGAAACACCGACGGCTGAAGCTATGATGCCCAAGTCTATGCCCACCACCGATGCGATGATGGGCCAAGACGCAACGCCGGCTCCAGCGTGGTTCAACGCCAAGCTGACGGACGTCAATACCGGCAAGAGCTTTAAAGTTGCAGATTTTCAGGGCAAAGTGATCTTGGTTGAGACCCTGGCCGTCTGGTGCACCACCTGCTTGCAGCAACAAGGGCAAGTGCAGACGTTGCGTGGACTGTTGGGCCAGCGCGACGATTTGGTGATCGTGGCGCTCGACATTGATCCCAACGAGAACGACAGCACGCTCAAGACGCACGCCAACCGCCGGGGCTTTGACTGGATGTATGCCGTGGCCCCGGCCGACGTGGCCCGTGAAATCGGCAAGCTCTACGGCGACCAGTTCCTCAATCCGCCTTCGGCGCCGATGTTCATCATTGATCGCCAGGGCAAGGTTCACCCGCTCAAGTTCGGCGTCAAGAGCGCCCAGGATCTACAGGCGGCGGTGGAATCTTTTCTGAAACAAGGAGCTTGAACCATCAACCCACAGGGCGCGCCCGGGCGAGCCCTGTTTTTCATAGACTCGGAAAGGCGGTCATCTCATGTCACTCGATGCTATCTTGACTTCAATTTCCCTGGGGCTTTTAGCCACGACCAGCCCATGCGTCCTGCCGCTCTATCCTGGCTTCCCGCCACAAGGACGGCGTGCAGTTGATCGGGCGCGGTGTAAATCTCGACCGACTCTTCGCCAATGTCCACGTCGTCGGCCCCAGCCTCAATCACCATCTCGAAGAGCTTGTCTTCGCTCTGGCCGTTGCGCGGGGCAGAAATATAGCCGCGCTGCTCAAAGCTCCAGCCCACGGCGCCGGCCTCGGCCATGTTCCCGCCGTGGCGTGCAAAGGTGCGCCGCACATCGGCCACCGCGCGGTTCTTGTTGTCGGTGAGGACCTTGACCATGACAGCCACGCCATGCGGCCCGTAGCCTTCGTACATGGCTTCTTCAAATGCGGCAGCGTCCTTGTCCAATCCCGCGCCACGCCGGATGGCGCTGTCAATTCTGTCTTTGGGCATTGCCGCTGCGCGGGCTTTGTCTATGGCCAGGCGCAAACGAAAATTAGAATCGGGGTCCGGGCCGCCTTCGCGGGCGGCAACGGCTAACTCACGGCCAAGACGGGTAAAGGCTGCGCCCTTCCTGGCGTCCGTTGCGCCTTTCTTGCGTTTAATCGTAGCCCAATGGCTATGTCCACTCATGCTTGGGTTTCCTTTCTATTCAGATATATCGCCGCTCGAAGCGGCGGTTGTCTTTTAATAGTGGTAGCGACAAGCGAGAATTCTGATCTTGTCCTTCAGCACTTGGTAAACCAGCCGATGCTCGTCGTTTATCCGCCGTGACCAGCAACCTGTTAAATCGTGCTTCAAAGGCTCTGGCTTGCCCATGCCCTGAAACGGGTCACGCTGAATGGCCTCGATGAGCTTGATGACTCGCAGCGCCTGCTTGCGATCCTTCTCAACCCACCACGCCAAATCCTCAAATGCAGTGGGATCAAATTAAAAGCTTTTCACGGGCTACCTCAAACGGAATCCCTTCTCGGCGCTTTTGGGCTTCGAGGAGACGTTTTTTCATCGTCTTGCTTCTCAAGAGGTAAGCCGTTTCTTTTTCTGATTCAATCTCGCGCCAAAGCTCGATGGGCACAATGACACTCGTTGGATTACCCTTTTCATCCGAGACGTATTGAATGTTTGCTCGGCCCATTTTGAATCCTCGCTTTCAAGCGTCTTGATGCCGCAGCAATGACTCGTGCTTCATTGCACGATAACCATTTCCCTCACAGCGTCACTGGGAACTCTGCGCAATACATCTTCGCGCCTGTCTTCAAGAACGAGGGATATGGCATCCGCGAGGCTTGCCCGACACTCTTCGAGGGTGCGTCCCTGTCCACTAGCTCCAGCAACCTCTGGACAATATGCGATGTACCATTCGTCATCCCGCTCAATGATGGCTGTAAATTCGTTGCGCATCCAGCACCACCTCGCGCCACACGCTATTTTCGATTATACCATCGGCCACAGAAAACGGCTAGGTATTAACCCACCGTTCGGCCTGCTGCGTCGTGCGCCTTGCCCCTTCCCGTGACGGACAAGCGCAAACAAAAACCCGGCAGCATCTCATCGCTGACCGGGTGAGCGTCCTGAATGAAAAATGATAATTTCCAAATCGAGTTCACACGTCGAACCGGCGTGAGGATACACCGCCAACTCATTGCGCCTCCACATGCCCAACAAGCGCGGCCCTCCCTCTGGATCCAAGCCGCGTCTGATCGTGCGGATCATGGCTAACCTGCGACCTGCTGCTTGCAACCTGTCACTTTTTGAACCGGTATGTGATCCGCCCGCGCGTCAGGTCGTAGGGCGAAAGCTCCACCTGCACGCGATCCCCCAGCAGAATCCGGATGTAATACATCCGCATCTTGCCGCTGATGTGCGCCAGCACCTCGTGTCCCGTGTCGAGCTTGACTTTGAACATGGCGTTGGGCAGCGCCTCCTGTACGATGCCCACGGCTTCGATCACATCCTTTTTGGCTTTTTGTTCCTCAATCGGTCTATGTTTTGCCATACACTCTCCTCTGGATTTTGGATTGTAGATTTTGGATTTCTGATTGCAGCTTTCGCGCATGCAATTCTCAATCTGAAATCCACAATCTAAAATCTACAATCTACAATTCAGCCTCGTCTTCGGGGCCGACGAGCACCTCGCGCAAACGGCCGGCGGCTTCCGGCGGACCAATGATACCCATTTCTTCCATTTGGTCAATGATGCGCGCCGCTTTGGGGTAGCCGATCCGCATCTTGCGCTGCAACATCGAGGCCGACGCGCCCTTCTGTCGCTTGACCAAGCCGATGGCCTGCCGCAGCAATTCCTCGTCATCTTCCTCATCGCTGCTGCCGCCGTTGGATTCTCCGCCGCCGGATTCCGCCAGCGTCGCCAGGGCCTGCTCCCACGGCGCTTCTTCCGGCGTCTCTTCTTCCATTTTATCTTTCCAGAACTGGACGATGCTTTCCATCTCGCGGTCGGAGACAAAGCAGCCCTGCAAGCGTACCGTGTGCCCGGAATCCGACGCCAGGTAGAGCATGTCGCCCTTGCCCAGCAGCGACTCTGCGCCCACGCTGTCCAAAATCACGCGGCTGTCCACCGACGAAGCCACGCCGAACGAAATGCGCGCCGGAAAGTTGGCTTTGATCAATCCCGTCACCACGTCCGTCGAAGGACGCTGCGTGGCGAGCACCAGGTGGATGCCCGTGGCGCGCGCCATCTGCGCCAGGCGGCAAATAGTCTTTTCCACCTCGACGGGCGCCATCATCATCAGGTCGGCCAACTCGTCCACCAGCACGACCAGGTAAGGCATTTTCTCTTCGCCGCGCTCCGCCGTCTTTTCGTTATAGTCGGCCAGGTTGCGGCTGCCCGCCTCGGCGAATTTTTTGTAGCGCGAGTCCATCTCGCGCGTGACCCAGCGCAGCACGCCGACGATGCGATCCAGGTCGGTTTCCACCTTGCCGTATAAATGCGGCAGGCCGTTCCAGCGCACCAGTTCGACCATCTTGGGATCAATCATCACCAACTTCAAGTCTTCCGGCTGATTGCTCATCACCAGGCACGTGATGATAGCGTTGATGCACACCGACTTGCCCGAGCCGGTCGTCCCGGCGATGAGCAAGTGCGGCATCGTCGCCAGGTCAGCCGAAACCGCGCCGCCGGCCACATCGCGCCCCAAGGCCACTGCCAATGGCTTGCCGACCAGCTTGCGAAATGACGGCGACTCGAGAATGCCGCGCAGTGAGACGATGGACCGTCCCTCATTGGGCACTTCGATGCCGACGATGCTCTTGCCCGGCACTGGCGCTTCGATGCGCAGCGGCGAGGCCGCCAATGCCAGCGAAAGGTCGTTGTGCAGTGAAGCGATTTGCCCCACGCGCACCTTTTGAAGGCGCACCGTGCCATCCGGCCCAGGCCGCTCGATGTACCCCGGCTCCAGCCCGAACTGCGTCACTGCCGGGCCGGGACTGATCTCGATCACTTTGCCGACCAGGCCGAACTGCCGCAGCGTCTCTTCGATCAACGCGGCCTTGCGCTTGATCTCGTCTTCTTCCAGCACCGCCACATTCTCCGCCGCCAGCAGATCGAGCGGAGGCAAGTGGCGATCTCGCTTGGGCGCTTTGGACTTTTTTTCCTGCGCCGTGACGATCTTGACGTCTACGTTGGCCGGCTTGGCCTTTTTCGGTTTCGGCTCGCGCGGCTTTTCGACGGGCTTTGGATCAGGTTCGGGCAACGGCAATTGCTGCGCCCGGCCCATGACGGGCAGTTGCAGCCCGCTCCACCGCACGGCCAACTGTGCCATCTGCACTCGGAACGCCATCCACACGCCGACGAGCGTGACGAGCAAGAACACCAGACCGGTAAAAACCCGTCCCAAAGAACCGGGGGCCACGGCATTCGCCACCAGCGTCGCCAGTCCCCACCCGACGACGCCCCCACCGCCGCCCGCGTTCAAGAGTTGCCACGGATCGGCCCACAAGGCCAGCGCGTGAAGTGTCGTCAGCAGCCCGCAAAAGGCCACTTCCACTCCCACGACCGTCAGCCAATCTATTTCGCCTTCACCGCTCTGGCCGTGCCGGTAAACCTGCACACCGAGCGCACCCAACACAAGCGGCACAATGAACGCGCCCCAGCCAAACAATCGGCGCAGCAAATCGGCCCACCCGTCGCTGAGGCGTCCGGGCGTGAGGCGAAATAGCGCCACCACTGTAAATAAGGCCAGCGCCCCCAACAACACGCCGGCCAGTTCCCATTGGCGGCCTCCCCATGTAAACTTTGGTCGGACGGTGGCCGGACGCCGGGGAGTCTCACGCTTGCTCTTCGAGGGGCGCGGAACAGCCTGTCGGGCCATTTACCTCACCTGACCGAATGATTTAGCCGTTACTTGAACGGGGACCGACACAGCCGCCGATGCTTGATCCCCAGCCGTTTTACGCAGCGAAAGCCCCAAGCGCCGCTGGTGGCTATCAATGTTGAGGACCAACGCCGTGACCACATCGCCTTCGCTCACCACGTTGCGCGGGTGCAAGAATTGACCTTCCGCCAATTCCGAAACATGAATCAAACCTTCCAACCCGTCTTCGACGCGCACGAACGCGCCAAAACTGACAACATTGGTGATCGTCCCTGTCACCTGTTGGCCCGCGTGGTAACGCTCCGCGACCGTGGCCCATGGATCGGGGCGCAGCCGCTTGAGGCTGAGCGCCACGCGCTTGGCGGCGCGATCCACGCTGATAATATAGACTTCCACCGAATCGCCGCTTTTGAGCACATCGGCCGGGTGATTGACGCGTCCCCAAGAAATCTCTGAGATGTGAACCAGCCCTTCCAGTCCCCCCAGATCTATGAACGCGCCAAAGTCACATACGTTGGTGACGTAACCACGCCGGATGGCTCCCTCACACAAGTCCTCCCACAGCGCCTCGCGTCGCGTTGACTCCGAAGCCGTGGCGCGTTCCGAAAGGATGAGCCGGCTCTGAGCACGATCCACCTCGATTACCTTGACGCACAGGTTCCAGCCCACCCGCCGCGCAAACTCTTCCCGGCGCGACTCGTCGTCCATGACCGGTGACAGGCCCACCAAATGCGAAGCCGGCACGAACCCGCGTAAGCCCTGCCAGTCCACCAGCAGCCCACCCCGGTTGTGACCGATCACTTGCGCGATGCACACCTCGGATGAGCCTACGGCAGTTTGTGCCACCTGCCAGGCTTCATCCGAACTCACCATCGGCAGATTGACATTGGGCATGTCACGTGGCGCGGCCGCGACCGCTTGCCACTCCCCCAGACTTTCCGGTGAAACCGTGCGCGCCACCTCGCCCTCGTTGAGTAATGCCAGCCAGTAGCTTTCCTCTTCCACTTCGTCCTCTCGAGCATGCACGTCCATCTTTTCCCCCTGCACTATCCACGAGACCGAACAACATCTTTCATTTCCGATTTCGGAGATCACATCGGAATCAAGCGCAACCGGAACCCGCCATCGCTCATTCTGCTCGAGCAACCCAATAGATAATTATAAGTGCGGCGCAAAGAATGTCAAACGCCGTCGTCGCGCTGCGGGGCCTCTGCAGTTTTTGCTTTTTCGGCCTGACGCTCCATATCGGCCAGCGCCGCCGACACAGCCTCAAGCGCCACGCGCTGCTTGCGATACAAGTCGGACTCGCTCAGCGCCAACTGCCACGCGATCTCGCGCACACGCTGGCCCTGGATGAACTTGAGCTCCAGAATATTGAAGAGAAGCCATTCACCCGCCGTCATCTTGCGGTCGCCTTCCGGCTTGAGCCGCTCCATCGCCTGCAGCAAAACGGCGCGGAGCGCTTTGGCGGGGCTGTCTTCGTTTCTCTCAATGGCTTGCTGGACGACCTTCAACCGCATCAGCGGGCTAGAGGTGAGCTTGGGGCCGCCCCAGTAATGGCCCAACGCCTCGCGCACCCAGGTAGAGAACTCGGGGCTGCCGGCTAACTCGGCATCCAGCGGCATGCGGGTGGATGAATCCGCATAGCGCACGGCACTGCGCTGGCGCTGAAGCGCCTCCAGGTCCGGCATGATGTTGTCCACTGCGGCGAACACCTGCTGCTGCAAACGGCGGTCTTGCAAGGCTTTGGCCGCCTGGCCGATGAGCGCCGTCACCCCAGCCGTTTCATCCGGCGTGAGATCGAGTTGATCGCTGCGCGCGGTGACGGCCAACGCGCCCAAGATCGAGTCGCCATTGCCATTGTGCGCCCGGACCGGCCACACCCAATAGCCCAACGCCAGACGCGGGCTGTCGTCAAGCAAGCCGCTTGCCCCGTCGCCGGCTTCGGAGGCTTCCAAGCTTTCGCGCATCGGCGCGCGCTCGACCGGGCCAACCACGGCCTCCACCTGCGGGCCGTTCGGCGTGGAGGCCACCACAAATGCCGCCGGCACGCGCAGCAAATCGCAGATCGCGCTCAAAATGTTTTCCAGGAATTGCTGCAAATCGGTCGTCGTCAGCAGCCGCTCGGACAAACGTTGAATGCGGACCAGTTCGCGGCGGTCGCGGCTAAAGATCACCAGGTCCACATACGGGCGGATGAAACTGACAAAGAGTTGCAGCAGAACCACCAACGCGACCAGGACGACGAGCACCAGCATGTCGCGGGGCAGGCCCAAGAACCCTTCGACGCGCGCGACCAAAATGACGGCGCTGGCAATGCACGAGGCTGTGAACGGCCCCCGCACCAGGAAGTGAATCAGCCGGTGCTTGACCACGCGGTCGGGCGTCAGCACGCCAAAGTAGGCCACTGTGTAGGCCATGACAATCAGCATAGCGCCAATGCCCACATTGGCAACAATGAGCACGAGCCAGAAAATCTCTGGCGTGGATGGCGCAAGTCGGCTGGTCACCAACAAATACGGAAAGACCCCCAGGGCAGGCGCAGCGAACGACACGGCCAGGTACGTCATGCGGCGGCGCGAGGTAGAGGTGAGGCAGCGCTGTCGCGCCCACCTCGTATTCGCCAGCCCCCATCCGACGGCGACCAAGAGATACAGAATGAACAGGCCAAACAGCGGACCGGGATGCAGGCGCGGCGCGCGCAGGACGAGCACGCCATCACGCACGACGAGATCGCTAAATGCCGCCATCCACAAAAAAATCGCGCTGACAAGATAGCTGGCGCGCGACGCGATCCTCCGCCAAGCCGAGCGGACATTGGTCGTGCGCAGGAGCGCATCAGAAAAATGGAGGTAGGCCGCCGGGACAAAGGCGATGCCCACCCACTGAAAGCGCAACCACCGCTCGGCTGCGTTTAAATTGGCTGCGGAGAATAAAAGCAGGTCGCCAAAGTACACCACCAACACGCAGGCCAACAGCGCGCAAAAGCCTCGGGCCACGCTGGAACGCAAGTTATAGACCAGGATGTACGCCAGGAGCGAAAAGCTGGTGATGACGATGCCCGCAGACAGAATAAAGTTGGTCAGCGCGAGGGCATTCACAACCGTAGTTGAAACAATAACCATAGAAAACCACGGTGACAATGATGACGGGCGATCACTTGACTAGCGCAAATTGCGCGCAAAGAAAACGGCAATGTCCTGGTTGGCATAGTAACGGTCGTTGAACCCACAGAAAGCAAAACCGAGTTTCTCGCAAAAACAAATCGCCGGATGGTTCTTGGTCTGCGCTTCGACCAATGCCTGGCGCAGGCCGCGCGACTTGGCCCACTCTAGCGCCACATTCAGCAACGCCGTTCCCACTCCTCGACGGCGATGCTCTCGCTCCACGACCAGGTCGCTGATCCACGCCGCGCTTTCGGCAGCGTGCGTCGTCAGCGCCGCGTATCCGATGATGCCTCCGGTGAGAGTCTCGGGCTGAAGCGCCACCAGGAATCCATCGCACCGTTTCCAACTGGCGACGAGCTGATCGCGGTCACGCGGATACGCCACGTGCATCGAGCGCGGCAGGCGCATGGTGCGAAACGTCATCGCCCGTTGGCCATCGTCGCTGTGCAAATCCATTTGCCAGACGGATTCCGTCGAATATGATGGGTCAAGCGCCAGGCACAGATTGAGATCATCCAGTCCCGCGGGACGGATGACCGGAGCAAGAGTTTTGGAGGTGGGAATGGAAATAACAGTGATCAGCATGGGGTCGGCGAAAGCGGCTGACGTGATCAAGCACGCCATATCGATGGGGGCCGACGATGGATTTGTTCTCCAGGATCCAGCCTTCGAAAACCTGGATAGCTTTGGTACGGCGTATGTCCTTGGGAAAGCGATCCAGAAAATTGGCGGATATGACCTGGTTCTGTGCGGCCGACAGGCCGCTGACTGGGGCGCTGGTCAGGTTGGCTCTATTCTGGCCGAAATACTCGGCATCCCTGTCGTTACCCTCGCCTGTGATATTCAGGCCGTGGACAAGACGCTTAGGGTAAAGAGGATAGTGAGCGATGGCTTTGAAGTACTGGAAGCTCCTATGCCAAGCCTGGTTACGGTCAGCGGTGAGATTGGTCTGCCTCGTCTCCCCGCTGGAGTGCGCCTCATGATGGCTCGCAAAAAGCAGATTCCGGTCTGGAAAGCACAGGATATTGGGGCAGAATCCGTCAAATTGGACAAGGCGAATGCCCATACCGAGGTCACCGGTCTCTTTGTGCCGACCCGCAAGACTGAGTGCGAGATAGTTGCCGGGGATACCCCTGGTGAAGCTGCCGTCAATCTAGCCTTAAAGCTTATAAAGCTGATATGATTATAGAGCGAACGGAGGATATGCAATGGATAGTCACAAGGGTGTTTTGGTTTGTGGCGAGATCGCTGAAGGGCCTGCCCTGAGCGAAGTCGAAGGGAAATTAGCGCCAGTCACGCTAGAACTTGTCGGACTCGGAAGAAAGCTCGCCAATGAACTGGGCGAGACGGTAAGCACCCTATTGATGGGTAGCAAAGCGGGTGGCCTGGGTCAGGAGGCAATCGCCTATGGGTCTGACAACGTCTATGTTGCTGAAGATAGTTTCCTGGATCATTATAACTCCGATGCCTACACTCAGATAGCGGCTAACCTTTGCCAGCAAGTGCTTCCTTCCGTTGTGCTTCTTGGCCATACGGATATCGGTTTGGATTTAGCTCCGCGGCTCAATGCTCGCCTGGGAGGCGGGCTTGCTATGGACTGCATGGCGTTATCCATTGACCCGGCGACCAAGCTCCTGACCTCGACCAGACCTGTCTTTGGAGGTAACGCTCACGCCACGATGCTATCAAGGTCTGCCCGACCTCAGATGGCTACCGTAAGAGCGAAAACAGTGCCGCCTGCAGAGCGCGATGACTCCCGGCAAGGTCAGGTTATTCCAGTGGAAGGCAAGCTCGACCCTTCGGCGCTTAGAGTCAAGGTTGTCGAGCGGATAAAAGAACAAGTGGAAGGGGTGAAGCTGGAAGACGCTGAGGTCGTCGTCAGCGGTGGACGTGGCATTGGCGGCGCTGAAAACTTTCAGATGCTCCGGGAACTCGCTAACGTTCTGGGTGGCGCTGTTGGGGCTACTCGGCCTGCCTGTGACGAGGGTTGGGCGCCGGCGAGGCTCCAGGTGGGCCAGAGCGGAAAGGTGGTCAGCCCTAAACTATACATAGCCGTAGCTCTCTCGGGCGCCATGTCGCACATTGCTGGCTGTTTGGGATCAAAAGTCATTGTGGCCATCAACAAGGATAAAGAGGCGAATATCTTTAGCGTAGCCCGCTTCGGTATCGTCGCGGATTATAAACAAGTCTTGCCGGCTCTGACCGCGAAATTAAAGGAGCTAAAATCGTAACTACTCAGCCAGCGGTTGAAACCGCACCTGTTGAGCCTTCGGCTGGCCGTCCGCCTTCGTCCGCTTCGCGCGGAATTGCGTCCACGGAGGTGGACGCTCGGCTGCAAGCCCATGAGGGGCGATTTCAATCGCAAAGACGCCAGCCTGAGTAGTTGCCTAAAATCAGCCTAAGCCGCGGATTTGGCTCCCCAAAGCTGACGACCCGCTTTGTGTTATAATACAGTACCACTCCTATCTATGTGACTGTATTTTTCCCGTTGTTGTATCTCACTCCAGCGCTTTTGCTAAGGCTCATTACATCAATGCCGCAGGCTTCAGCAGTGCAGCGTCAAGTAGTCTATGGCAATTATGCCACGAGGATACGTTGCTAGTGGCTCCGCCATCAAGACCAAAGAATAGAATGAACAAACTTTTACTCTTGTTTCTTTCTGCTATCTCTCTCGCCGTTGCCGTGAGTGGTTGTGGGCCAGGCTCATCCCCCACTGCCACTCTCCTACCGCCCACCGTGACGCCACTACCGCCTATGCCGACTGAACCTCCCATAGACTTGCCTGACTTGCTCGCGCGCCTGCATTGGCTGAGTCATGCCAGCTTCCGCCTTGATGGGCCGCCGACGATTTATTTCGACCCGGTGGTATCCTTTTTCAAGGACGAACCTCCTCAAGCCGACATTATTCTGATCAGCCATACGCATAACGATCACTACTTTCCCCCCACCTTGAAGCGCATCAGCAAGCCCGAGACAGTGATCGTCGCCAGCAGCCTGGTGGCGACGTTGGCACAAGCAGATGGGGTATCCGGTCAAGTGCGCGCACTGCGGCCGGGGGAGCGGACGACGGTGGGAAAGGTAGAGATTGAAGCTGTCCCGGCTTACAACATTGGTAAATCCTACCACCCCAAGGAAGCTGAGAACTTGGGATTCATCGTGACGTTGTATGGGAGGCGGGTTTACTTTGCCGGTGACACTGACCTCATCCCAGAGATGGCTGACATCCGCGCGGATGTGGCTTTGCTGCCGGTGGGAGGAACCTACACGATGGATGCCAAAGAGGCCGCGCAAGCAGTGGCTATCATCAATCCAAAGGTGGTAGTGCCTATGCATACGCTGGGCGCCGACCTCGAACAGTTTCGCAGCCTTTGTAAGTGTGAGGTACTCATCATGAAGATTGAATAAAGGAGAACTCGTTAGTGATCAATAGCCAATCGCCGGCGACCCGGTGCGGCGACTGGCAAAGTGACAATCCATATTCTCAACGAAAAGGAGACAGACAAAATGGCACTAGAGTGGCTACCCAGAGAACACGAATTGAAGGATCACAGTGTGGGGGGGGACGAGTTCTTTGGCACCGAACCCCCGTGCGTGACGTACGACAAGAAACCCATTG
Source organism: Anaerolineae bacterium (assembly GCA_041300525.1). Classification (GTDB taxonomy): domain Bacteria; phylum Chloroflexota; class Anaerolineae; order Fen-1058; family Fen-1058; genus JBGLNJ01. The sequence goes on from JBGLNJ010000001.1 coordinate 1,805,554, forward strand.
TTGATCCACAGGGAAACCCGGTCCAAGGGTTGTACTCGGCCTGGATATGCTTGAATAACCCGGCGCAGTACAACTCGTACACCACCAAGATGGTCAAGGCCGTCATCGCCGGCATGAAGAAAGCCTCGATGGACCGCACCGTCGTGGCGATCATCTTTACCGGCGCAGGCGACCGGGCCTTTTGCACGGGCGGCAACACCAAAGAGTACGCCGAGTACTATAGCGACCGGCCCACCGAGTATGCTCTTTACATGGACCTCTTCAATGGCATGGTGGATAGCATCCTCACGACCAAGAAACCCGTCATCTGCCGGGTCAACGGCATGCGGGTGGCCGGCGGCCAGGAGATCGGGATGGCCTGCGACTTGGCGGTCGCGTCCGACATGGCTATTTTCGGTCAGGCCGGACCTCGGCACGGTTCGGCGCCCGTGGGCGGTTCCTCCGACTTTTTGCCCTGGTTCCTGACCATCGAGGACGCCATGTGGAACTGCATCTCTTGCGAGATGTGGAGCGCCTACAAGATGAAGCGGCTGGGGTTGATCAGCAAGGTCGTGCCCGTGCTCAAGCAGGATGGCAAGTGGATTCGGAACCCCTTGGTGATCACCGACCAGTACGTTGCGGACGGCGAGATTGTCTACGGCGAATCCAAGACCGGCGACGACCTCAAAAAGGGAAGCGAGTTGGTCAAGGCGGCGAAAGTTGACTTTGAGTTGTTGGACAAGGCCGTCAACGGCATACTCTGGAACTTTACCAACCTGTTCCCCAACTGCTTGCAGATGTCCATTGATAGCATCCGGGCCAAGAAGAAATCATTCTGGGATGCGAGCAAGGACTATTACCGCCACTGGCTGATGGCCAACATGTCCAGCGAGGCTTTGCTGGGCTTTAACGCCTTCAATACCAAAAAGATCACGGGCAAAGACACCATTGACTTTATAAAGTATCGCCAGTTGCTTGCTGAAGGTCGCCTGGTGAACGATGATTTCTTTGCCGAGGTCCTGGCCAAACCCAAGTAATCTGCAATCCGTCGTCAACTGTTCGTCATTAGCAATCAGTAGTCAGCCGTCAGTGAGCCATAGAGGGTGCTCTAGCGTCATCTGGCTGCTGACTACTTACCAGAGAGGAGACGCAAAAATGGCAAGCATACCGGACGCAATTCAAACCTGGCAGATGGTTCAGCCGTGGACTCGGAACAAGGAGACGGGCGAAAAGACCCCCGGCAAGTTGGAGCGGACGAGTATCCCGGCACCGGAGTTAAAACCCGGCGAGGCGCTGGTCGAGATCGCTGGCTGCGGCGTTTGTCATACCGACCTGGGCTACTTTTACGATGGGGTGCCCACGGTTAACAAGCCCCCCTTGACGCTGGGGCACGAGATCAGCGGCCGTGTCGTGGCCGGAGAGAAGGACTGGATCGGCAAGGAGGTTATCATCCCGGCGGTGATGCCTTGCAACAATTGCCCCATCTGCGCGGCGGGCCGGGGCAATCGCTGCCTGGCGCAAAAGATGCCGGGCAATAGTTTTGGCATCTATGGCGGGTTTTCCAGTCACATCGCTGTGCCGACGGCAGACCTGTGCGTTGTCAAGGACCGGAAGGGTATGCCGCTGGAATGGTTGGCGGTTGTCGCCGATGCGGTGACCACGCCCTACCAGGCCGCCATGCGGGCCGGGTTGCAGAAGGATGACCTGGTCATTATCACTGGCGTCACAGGCGGCGTCGGGGTGTACATGGCCCAGATGGCCAAGGCGTTCGGCGCAAAGGCCGTGGTCGGCATCGCCCGCAATCCTCAGAAACTGGAGCGGGCGCTCCAGTACGGTGCCGACTATGTCATCAGCTCGGCGAACAAGGACATCAAGCAGATCCGGGACGAATTCCGCGCCTTGTGCAAGGGGCATGGACTGCCGGCCAACTATGGCTGGAAGATCTTTGAGGTGACTGGGTCCAAGGGCGCCCAGGAGATTGCCCTCGCCATGCTGTCCTTCACCGGCAAGCTGATCTGGGTCGGGTACTCTACCAACGACAACGAGTATTCCCTGTCCCGATTGATGGCCTTTGATGCCGAGATCATCGGCTCGTGGGGCTGCCTGCCCAAGTATTATCCTCCTGCGCTAGAGATGGTGCTGGACGGGCGCGTCAAGATCGAACCTTTCGTCGAGACGCGGCCGATGAGCACGATCCAGAAAACCTTTGAGGAAGCGCACGCCGGCGAGCTGGCGAAGCGGATCGTCCTGACGCCGGATTTCTAGTTCTTCTAGTTCCCCAGTTCCTTTGCAAGGGAACTGGGGGAACTGGGATATTGTATTGGTCATAGACTTTCACATCCACCCCGGCAAGTACGAGCAGTGGCATCCCTGGGTCGTCGAATGGATGCGCGCGACCGTGCCCGACCCGGAGCAATACCTGGACGCGATGGTAGACCCGGCGGCGATGCGGGCGATGCTGGCCGAGGCCGGGGTGGATGTGGGAGTGGTGCTGGCCGAGATCAGCCCGATCTCGACGGGCAACATTGACAACGATTGGACAAGCTCCTTTGCGCGCCAGATCAATGCGCTGCCGCCGTTGTACCCAACGCTCCGGCCCCCGCGCGTCGTCGCGTTCGGCTGTGTCAATCCATTCATGGTGGCCGACGTGGCCGGCGAGATGGAGCGGTGCGTCAAGGAGTTGGGCTGTAGCGGCGTCAAGCTCTACCCGCCGTACCATCACTTTTATCCGAACGACGCGCGCATGTACCCGCTGTATGCCAAGGCGCAGGAACTCGGCGTCCCGGTGATGGCGCACACCGGCTCTTCGATTTTCAAGGGAGTCAAGCACAAGTACGCCGATCCCATGTTTTGGGACGACGTGGCAGCGGATTTTCCAAACCTCAACATCGTGATGGCGCACAGCGGGCGCGGGGTCTGGTATGACCGCGCGTTCTTCCTGGCCAAGGTGCATGCCAACGTCTACATGGAGATCTCGGGACTGCCGCCGCAGAAATTACTGGATTACTTTCCAGAGCTGGAGCGCATCCCGGACAAGGTGATCTTTGGCTCCGACTGGCCTGGCATGCCGCACATCAAGCGCAACATTGAGATCATCCGGGGGTTGCCACTCAAGCAAGAGACCAAGGACAAAATCCTGGGAGGCAATGCGGCGCGGATTCTGGGACTGGACAGTCGTCAGAGCGTTTGTGCTGGGCAAGACGAGAACTTGCATGAGAGGCAGTCAGTCAGGTGAATCCCGAGTTAGGCCGCGCGTTCCACATATCCTGAGTGTCGCCGTGCAGTTGCATTTCGTATATCACAGTGGAAACGAACAAAAGAGAGTACGACCTCTACCTAATTGAAGTTTATAAGCAGGCGGGCGAAAATGCGCGCATGTACGCCGGATCGCGCTTTTCCAATCTCAACGCTTTTTTGACTTACATGAGTTTTCTAATCGCCGCTCTTGCAATTATCGTCTCAAGTCAAACACCCTTTTTCTCGCCCAAGTTGATTGGCTCTTTGATTTGTGCTCTCGGCATTGTTGTCGGCATTCTTTTCTTCGCTCTTGAAGTCCGCCACCACTACTATTGGCAATACTACGAAGGGCGAGTGGTCAAGAATATTGAACTGGAGATGGGCATTCGACAGTATCCTAAAGACGCCGAGTTCTCCGACAAGAAACGAAATTGGATCCGAACCGGCCTATTGGGGATAAGGGCCACACAAGCAACTTATGGCGTATATATTTCTTCTGTGGTCTTCTTTGGCGTTGTGTTGATGGCCTTTTTACTAAAATAGTCGCTTTCAATGGCAATGGCGGCGGCCTATGCCTCTGCCATCAGGCGCGCCAAAAACAAGGAGGGTGCAATGAACATTCCAGAGTACGTCACGGTGGTCGAAGTCAAAAGAGTATGCCAGGAATTGGGCTTGAGCGATTGGACTGCTTTGACAGAACCCCGAATCCAGGTGGAGGAAGCCCGCGTGATTCTTGCCGCGCTGCAAGTCGAAGGGATGACTATTACCGTCGAGGATTTCCAGCAAGGGCTTGAAGTGGAGCTAGAGCACGGCACGATGTACAAGGATGCCAACGTGACAAACAACCATCCTCTCCTCACCGGCAAGATCGTCCTGGCGCACTTGAAGGAATCGCTGGATTACTACAAGCGGCTGGATGTAGCCGAAATCGAAGGGGATCTGCTCAAGGCAGTTGTAGCGGGGAATGTGGCGAAAGTGGAAGCATTGTACAAGAAACTGATAAAGGCGAGACATGTTTTGAGCCAGGACGAATCGGCCAGGCTGACATAGCTGCCCGCGCTCCGCACGCCGAACCACCTAGTTTGCCATCTCGTGTTTGAGGAGATTCATGGCACGTGCCAATCGCAAAATAGTACGCACCACCACCTGGTCTGCCGGGCCGGGCTGCCATGGCGGCTGCGGGGTACTGGCCCATATCGAGGACGGCAAGCTGGTCAAGATCGAGGGCGACCCGGAGCATCCCTGGAATCAGGGCCGTCTCTGCGCCCGGTGCCTGGCGATGACGCAATATACTTATCATCCCGACCGGTTGACCCATCCGCTCAAGAGAGTAGGAGAGCGCGGAGAGGGCAAGTGGCAAGAGATTTCCTGGGACGAGGCTTTTGATTTCATAGAAGATAAACTGGGCAAAATCCGTCAAGAGTTTGGCCCGGAGAGCGTGATCTTTTCCATGGGAACCGGCCGGGACATTGGCCCCTGGATCTGTATGCTCGCCTATGCTTATGGCAGCCCCAATGTCATGTTCTCCCTGAGCGGAATCGCCTGCTATAGTCCGCGCATCTCTGCCGTCGAAACCGTCCAGGGCGATTACTGCATACTGGATGGGGCGCAATGGTTCCCCAAACGCTATGACGATCCCCGGTATGAAATCCCCAAGACGATTGTCGTTTGGGGTTACAACATCCCGGCCTCGTGTCCGGACAATGGCGGTCGTGAATGTCAAGCTCGCATGTTGGTGAAACGTACGTCTTGCCGCCAATACAGGCTAAGGCGCACCAGCTATTCCGGTTCGTCGAGTGCAATTACCGCAAGGTTGTCGCGAAGAACTTGAACTGCTGATATTTGCTCACCACCTGATCAATCATCCCAAAGAACGCGCTCGGGTCGAGCTTGGATTTGGCGGCGACCTCCGGCCCCGGGATACCGAGTCCCATTTGCAAGTCCTCTTCATTGCCGACGAGGACGTCAACGTTTTTCACGATGCGCGCGAGGATGGACAGCGCACGCTCGTGGCCGCCCCAGATGTTCCATAGCTTGGCGCGATAATTCAGGTCAAAAGAGACCACCGCGCCGGCAGCCTTGGCCGCTTGCATGCCTTCGATGATCACCTCGCCCGTCGTTTCCGACAACGCCGCAAAAATGCCGCCGCTGTGGAACCAGCGCACGCCGTCGGCCAAGATTGCGTTCCAGTCAAAATCGCTGGGCTTTAGCTGCGCCGCCGCCTCGTTCGAGCGGTTATAAAACACGACGGGCGCGCGCACGCCCTGTCCGCGGTCGCTGTAAACCGTCGCCATGTTGGGGCCGTTCACGCCGTTGTGCTTGAACCGCTTGTAAAAGGGCTTGACGCCCATCGCCCTCACCCGCTCGGCGATGAGATCGCCGATGGGATAGTCTACCATCGCCGTGGCGATGCCCGTCTGCAGGCCAAAGCAGTCTGCCAGGTTAGCGGCACAGTTGAACTCGCCGCCACTCACATGAATCTGGCACTCGGTCGCCTTGCGGAAGGGGATGATCCCAGGGTCCAGGCGATGGACGAGCGCGCCGAGGGAGAGCAAGTCCAGCGCGCCATGCGAAGCGGGTTGGATATTCAGGCCGTACTTCATTTCATTCTCCTCAGTTCTCCAATATGCTCTACAATGGGCACGAAGGTTCACGTGGATTCTCAGCCACGACCCGAAGCCACGCCCCGAAGTTGAAACTTCGGGCTGATAGCTCAAGTCGGCTGAAGCCGACTATTGGATGGGCAGTTCAGCCCGATTTTATCGGGCTTGAATCTCAGCACGGTGATTCATCACCGTGCTTCGGGCTGATAGCTCAAGTCGGCTGAAGCCGACTATCGGATGGGCAGTTCAGCCCGATTGTATCGGGCTTTGAATCTCAGCACGGTGATTCATCACCGTGCGAACCAGCGGCCAAGCGGACCCCGACGAATGAGGCAAGGCGCGCACTCTGCAGAATTAAATGATCAAACCACTAGGCGAGATATGCGCGCGAGGTCACATCGCCGCCGTGCCCGGTCCAGTTGGTATGGAAGAATTGGCCGCGCGGCTGGTCCACGCGCTCATAAGTGTGCGCGCCGAAATAGTCGCGCTGCGCCTGGAGCAGATTGGCGGGCAACCATTCACGGCGGTAGCCGTCATAGAACTCTAGTGCGCTGGACATGGCCGGAACCGGAATGCCTCTCTGGACGGCCTTGGCCACCACGCGCCGCCACGCAGTCTGCGCGGCTTTGATCTGCTCTGCAAAATACGAGTCGAGCAGCAGGTTGCTGAGATGCGGCTCCTTGTCGAACGCTTCCTTGATCTTGCCCAGGAAGGCGGAGCGGATGATGCAGCCGCCGCGCCACATCAGCGCGATGCCGCCGTTGTTAAGATTCCACTGGTATTCTTGCGCCGCGGCCCGCATGAGCATATAGCCTTGCGTGTAGGAAATGATCTTGGAGGCATAGACGGCCTCTTGCAGATCATCCACAAACGCTTTGGGGTCACCGGTGAACTTGGGCTTGGGGCCGGACAGCGCCCTGGACGCGGCCACGCGCTCGTCTTTTAACGCCGAGAGCGAACGCCCCAGCACCGCCTCGACGACCATCGTCAGCGGAATCCCCATATCCAGCGCCGAGATGCCCGTCCACTTGCCGGTGCCTTTTTGGCCGGCGGTGTCCAAAATCTTGTCTACCAACGGCTTGCCATCATTGTCTTTGTGGCCCAGGATGTCGCGCGTGATCTCGATCAGATACGAGTCGAGCTTGCCCTTGTTCCACCGGGCAAAAACCCGGTGCATCTGGCCGGCGCTCATGCCCAGTCCTTCTTTCATCAAGTGGTACGCTTCGCAGATCAACTGCATGTCGCCGTACTCGATGCCGTTGTGCACCATTTTGACATAGTGGCCCGCGCCGTTTTCGCCCACCCAATCGCAGCAAGGGTCCTCCCCGCCGTCCTCGGCGCGGCCATCGGGGCGTTTTACCTTGGCCGCGATGGCCTGGAAGATGGGCTTGACGTGCGGCCAGGCCGCCGGCGATCCGCCGGGCATGATGGACGGGCCGGTGCGCGCGCCCTCTTCGCCGCCCGAAACGCCGGTGCCGATGTAGAGCAGCCCCTTGGACTCGACGTAAGCCGTGCGACGGATCGTGTCGCCATAGTTCGAGTTGCCGCCGTCAATGATAATGTCGCCCGGCTCCAGGTGCGGGATGAGGGCCTCGATGAAATCATCCACCGGTTGTCCGGCCTTGACCATCAGCATGATCCGGCGCGGGCGTTTGAGCGCGCCGGACAATTCCTGGATCGAATGTACGCCGACGATGTTTTTGCCCCTGGCATTGCCATTGACAAATTCGTCTACGGTGGACACGGTGCGGTTGAACACCGCCACCGTAAATCCATGCTCTTCCATGTTCAACACCAGGTTTTGGCCCATGACGGCTAAACCGATGAGGCCGATGTCTGCTTGACTCAGCATGTGTTCCTTCCTTTCATGGTGAAAGATTGATCCGATGCCACTTCGGCGCAAGGCGCGCGTTTTGTCTTGCGTCTTGCCTCTTGCTACTTGACCCGATACAACATTTCCCCCGCTCGCGGCACGACGAGTATACCCTCGTCCTGGCGACCTTGCCAGTCGTGCAGGTTGACCGTTTTGGGATCGAGATAGCCCAGGTTGATGCGGCGGCAGCGTTCCTCTGGGATGCCCGTCGCCAGCGTCACGCGGATGCGCGGCGTTTCCACGCCGGTCGCCGCATCATACTCGCCCAGCCCATTGACGTGCGTCGAGTGAGCCAGCACTCCGCCGGGGTAGTCTTTGAATCTGTCCCACTGCTTGAGGAAATAGTCGCGGCAGTGATAGCCGATCTCGTCAATCAGCTTGCCGTGCGTGTAGCTGACCTCGGTAATGTGCGGCGCGAAAATCACGACCTCGCCGCCATCGGCCACGGCGGGTTCCATCTTGTACATTCCCTTGGCCGCTGTCCAGAGGTCGTCGTAAATTTCCGGCATGATGGACAACACGCGCTTGAAAGGCTTGTCCACGTAGACGATGTGCTTTTGCGCCGAAAGCGCCGACGCGGCCTGCCAGGCTTCTTGCGGCGAGCCAAAGTACAGCCCGGCCAGAACCTGCCCTGCCGAAGGTGCCGAAGGGCCCTCGTGCGTGACCACCAATCCAAAGCAGGCGATGGGGCGATCAATGAACGCAGCCGCCCGATCAATCACCGCGCGCACCGGCGTGTAGCCCGAGCCGATGACCTTGTAGTTAGTGATGACAGCCCCTAGCCAGTGAGTAAAGTTGATAATCTCCGGCCCGGCGATGCCGGGAAACAAATATTTGGTCCCGCCGGAAAAGCCGACCACCTCGTGCGGAAAGACCGGCCCGCAGATGATGAGCTGGTCATAGTCCAGGATGAGCTTGTTGAGCTTGACGGGCACGTCCTGGGCCATGAGCCCGCCAGTGATCTGGCTGATCTCGCTCGCGGGGATGGCGCCGAGGTCGGCCAAGTTCGCCGGGTCGCTCCACTCGTGGTTAAAGATATGGCTCTGGCCGGCCTGCCCATTGACCACCGTTCGGCCGACCAGTTTGCTCAACTGCGCATCGCTCATCGGCTGGTGCGTGCCCAGTGCCACGAGGTAATCCAGCGCCGCTGCGCGTGGGGCGAGCAACTCTTGAAACAGGTCGAACATGAGCGGCATGGGCATGGTGCGCGTGCCGTCGGGGATGAGGATGAGCACGCGCTTGCCATCCACCGCCAGCGTCCCCAGTCCCTCGCGCACAATCTCACGCACCTCGTCGTCCGTCAGGTAACGATCTGTCCCCAGGACACCCTTAAGGGGTGTGAATCCTTTGCCTGCTACCATAGATCACCTTTCCAGGAAAAGTCATCGGCGGCAGGGCGCTATGGCACGTAGGACAAGTTGGCAACTTGTCCTACAAAATGCCCTGCTACCCAAGAGCGTCCAGGAAAACGCACTGCGCAGGGCGTGTTCCATGCGGAGCGCGCAGCGCGTCAAACGTCAGACGCCGGCGAATGCCGAGAACCCGCCATCAATCGGGACGACGATGCCGGTGACAAACGCCGAGGCCGGCGAAAGGAGCCACAAGACCGTGCCCAAGAGGTCCTCCGGCTGCCCGAAGCGCCCCATTGGCGTATGTGCGATGACGGCTTGTCCGCGCGGCGTCAGCTCGCCGGACTTTTCGTCGGTGAGCAAGAATCGGTTTTGATTTGTGATAAAAAAGCCGGGCGCAATGGCGTTGACGCGAATGCGCGGCGAATATTCTTGCGCCATGTGAACCGCCAGCCATTGAGTCAAGTTACTCACGGCTGCCTTAGCCGCCGAATAGGCGGGAATGTTGGTCAGCGGGCGGAAAGCACTCATGGACGAAATGTTGAGGATGACGCCGCTGTCTTGCCCGGCCATGGCCTTGCCGAAAACCTGGCACGGCAACAGGGTCCCCATAAGGTTGAGATCCAGTACCCACCGGAGGGCATCTTCCGGCAAATCAAAGAAAGAGAGATTGGCCGAGGTCGTGGCCTGCGGCTTGTTGCCCCCCGCGCCGTTGATGAGAATGTCCACGCGGCCAAAGTGGCCAAGAACCGCGTCGCAGGCGCTCTGGACGCTGGCCTTGTTCAACACGTCCACTTGAACGGCGAGGGCCTCGCCACCCGCGCCGGCAATCTCATGGACCATCTTTTGCGCTGCATTCTCGAACAAATCCAGCACTGCAACGCGCGCGCCCGCCTGGGCCAAAGCCCTGGCCATGGCGCTGCAGAGAATGCCTCCCCCGCCAGTGACTGCGGCCACCTGGCCGGACAAATCAAAAAGTCGCGCGATCTCGTCGTTCATTTCACTTGTCTCCTATAGCCACCGGCACATTCGCGCGCGCCGAATGATAGATCGCTTCCACCAATTCTACGCTGCGGCGCCCCTCGTGGCCGTCCACGGCCGGCCGGCGGCGCTCACGAATCGCGGCGGCAAAATCTTTTAACTGGGCCGTGTGCGCCGCAGCCGTGATGTCCATGGGCTGTGCCGCGCCGCTGCTGATGCCGCCCTCGTCTATTCGATCCTCACGCGGATCAGCCAGATGCCACTCTAACCGCCCCTGACCCTTGTGGTAGATCGCGCTGCCCTGGCTGCCGTAAAATTCGAGCCGCTCGGGATAGCCGGGAAAGGCGCTGGTCGTGGCATGAATCAGCCCAAGTTTGCCGTCGGCGTATTCCAGGATCGCCAGCGCGCTATCTTCGACCTCGATGTCGTGACTTAGCGTGCGTATCTGCGCCGTGACACGCGCCGGCATCCCGCTCATCCACAACATCAAGTCAATCGCGTGGATGGCTTGATTGATCAGCACGCCGCCGCCTTCATGTTCCAACTTGCCGCGCCACGGCCCGCTGCGATAGTATTCGTCCGTGCGATGCCAGATCGTGTTGGAGCTGACCCACAGCAACCGGCCCAACCGATCAAGCCCTGCTTTGAGCTGATGTGCCAGCGGCTCGAACCGGCCTTGAAAGATGACGCCGAGCGTGACCTTCGCTTTTTCGCACGCGGCGAGCATCGCGTCACATTCGGCCACGTTGCGCGCCATCGGCTTTTCGCACAGGACGTGCTTGCCGGCCGCCGCTGCGTCCAACGTCATCGGCGCATGGAGATCGTGCGGCGTACAGAGCGTGACAACGTCCACGTCGTCACGCGCCAGGAGCTCGCCGTAATCGGCGTGCCACGTCCCGCCGTGCTCGGCCACAAAAGCGCGCCCGCGCTCTGGGCTGCGAGTCGCCACGGCGACCAGCTCGGCGTCCGGCGTGCCGCGGATCGCCGCCGCGTGAACCGGCGCAATGTTGCCAACTCCGATGATGCCAAAGCGCAGCAGCGTCATGGTTTCGCTCGGACCCGGTCAAAGTCCCAGCCGTTCAGCGCGCATATCACGCGCACGTGGCTCTCCCACGTCGGCTCGTCCTGAGGCCGCCCGCCGACAAAGCAATCCACGCACAGGTATACGACCGGCTCTTGGCTCTCGCAGTGCACCCGATGAAATGTGTGGGGAGGGATGCGCACCAGATCGCCAGGCTTGACCGAAAAATGCAGCGGGTTATCATCGCCGATTAAAAGTGTGCCTTTGCCTTGCAGGACGTAAAAGATTTGCTCGGTGTCGTGGTGGACGTGCGGCGGCTGCGCCTCGCCAGGCTCTAGCACAGTCAGGAACGCTTCGGAAGTTTCTGCCTCGCAGCGATCCATGATCAATTCGTTCGCATGCGTCGGAAACCGATACCGGATCGTGTCGGTCGTACTAAAGACGTATTGGGTCATTATGCTATTCCTTTCTGACTGCAGACTCTGATTGGCCGATGGAACTCGCCCATAGCGAACTGTCGTCGCCATCGGCGGTCATTGGTCCTTCGTCATTCGCCATTCGTCGTTCGACGTTCACCAGCGCGTCAATCGCTTCCGGCGGTGTGCCGGGACTCACGCCGCCTCCGGCGGAAAGGATCAAGCCGCGTCCGCCAGTCTTTTCAATGCACGCGCGCGCCCAGGCCGAAACCTGATCTGGCGTGCCCATCGCCATCACGTCGCGCGGCGGCACATTGCCCATCAGCGCCACGCCGGGCATCTTGGCCTGCATGGTGGCGATGTCCAGCTCGTGGCTAAAGTTGAACACGTCAAAGCCGAGCGTAGCCATTGGCTCGATCAGGTGCGGGCAAGGTGTGTCGTTGTGGTAGATCTTGACGAGTCCATCGAAAGAGCCAAAGATGCGCGTCAGGTGCGGGCGGACAAATGGCTCAAACAGTTTGGGTGAAAGCATCCCGACAATGTCATCCAGCACCAGGATGCCTTCCGGCGCGCTCAGCACGTCCAGTTGCGCTTGCAACCAGGCGATAATGACGCTCGTCAGCGTGTCAAGCAATCGGCCGATGGCTTGGCGCTGAGTCTTGAGCGCGATCATCAACTCGGTCACGCCCAAGAGCCAGCCGGCGATTGCCAGCGGCCCACGCGCCGCCACCATCTTGATGTTCATTCCTTCGGGCAGGAGGCGATGTTCGGCGTCGGCGTAGCGTTGCAGGATAAGGGGCATCAGGCCGTGCCGCTGCGGATCGGGCGGCTCGATGTCGGCCAGCGCCGCCAATCCTCCGCGTACCGGCTCGATGGACGGCGGCTGGTCGTGATGCCAGATGATGCGCGCACCGAACGCCGAAGGCTCGGTCGCCATGCCGTACTCGACCCACAGGCCGGGAATCCATGTCACGTCGGGGAAACATTCGCATAATCCCAGGTTGATGCGCAGCCACTCGTCGGGCCGCAGGAAATAATCCAGCGTGTCTATTCCAGCGTAACCGGGCAGCCAGGGGCTATCTACGATCAACGCCACTGGGATGCGATCGGCTTGTCCGCCGCGCGCGACGGTCACAAAGCTTTCCCAGGGTGTCATTACTTTTCCTCCGCAAACGGCCTCAGATGTCGCAAGAAATGACGCTCCAGATTTGCCGCGTAAGCCTCCGGGTTCGCGCACAGCAATCCCATGCATCGCTCGTAAAAGCGAAAGCGGCCGTCGGCTTCCCGCATCGTCAGCACCGAGCCAAACGTGACGTGCAGAATCTCGCGCGCATCGAACTGATCGAGCAGCGCGGGCAAGTCGGCGTCGCGCACGTCTTGCGAGAGCGGCGCACGCGCCAGTTCCGCCGAGACGTGATAGCTGGCGCGCGATCCCATTGCCGGTATCATTGATTTGACGAAAGAACGCGGCGCATGGGTACACGTGGATGGCGCATTCGGATTGTGGGCAAATGCCTCACCGAGATTCAAGAATCTTGTTTCAGGTGTCCAGGAGGCCGATTCATGGGCCACCGATTCACACAAGTGGCTGAACGTTCCTTTTGATTCTGGAATCGTGATAGTTCGTAATCCAGAAATACATCGGAACTTTAAGACCGGACGGTGTGCCTATGCGGGACCTCCCAGCGAGGGCTGCAGAGACGGCTCACAATGGGTACCGGAAAATTCGCGCCGCGCAAGAGGGTTTGTGCTCTATGCCGCGTTGAGACACCTGGGGAGAAAAGGGGTGAGGCAGATCGTTGACAACTGCTGCGATCTGGCGCAAGCGTTTGCGAGTGAGTTAGCCCAACTGCCCAACGTGCGTATTCTGAACTGCGTTGTTTTGAATCAGGTGTTGTGTCGGATAGAACCAGAATCTGTCGCCGATATTGATGCCTTCAACACCTCTGTTGCATTACGCATCCAGCGGGAGGGCATTTGTTGGATTGGTACAACGCAATGGCATGGGCAGACCGCTTTGCGCATTTCTGTTTCTAATTGGTCAACGACCATTGATGACGTTCGACAGTCAATGGCTAGTCTTGTGGAATCAATTGAGAGGGAGTTGGCAAACTGCCGCCCAACACTGGCAGGTACCTGACCGCGCTTCCGCTTCGCCCCAGTGCTGCAGGTGATGCTTGTCGTTGGCGTTGAAAACACCGCGATAGGTTGATGTCCTAACCGTCCTCCAACATAACAGGCGATTGGCCGGTTATCGCATCCCCTCTGCTCCCCTTCGGTGAACGCAGGCATCGAAGGGGAGCACGCCTTGAAAGAGAAAGTTTTAAGGTTAGCATACCTTTGACCCATTGAAACTATCAAGCAGATGTGCTATAATTCGCACGCCTTCACCCCCCAGATATTGGGGTGATTTTGTCTATAGGCCCTAAATATGGGGATCGAGGGAGCCAAGCGATGAAATGTCCACACTGCGGCGAAACTGAAAGCAAAGTCATTGACACGGCGCACGAGGCTCAAGAGGGCGGCATCCGCCGCCGCCGCAAGTGCCTCAAATGTGGCAAACGCTTTTCCACGGTTGAGCGAGTGGCGATGCCCGGCCCGATGGTGGTGAAGCGGGACGGGCGGCGTGAGCCGTTCGACCGCCAAAAACTGCTCGACGGTATCCACGTTTCGTGCATCAAGCGTCCCATCCCCGGCGAGACTCTGGAAGGCTTGGTGGACGGCATCGAAGCGCGGATTCATGCCACCGGCAAGGCCGAGGTGTCTGCCAAGCTTATTGGCGATATGGTCATGGCCGGGCTGAAGGAACTGGATCAGGTCGCCTATATCCGGTATGCGATTGTGTATCTGGGGCTGGCCGACGTCGAGTCTGTGCGTCGAGAGATTGACCGAATACTAGAGCATTAATTGGCCGTCCCCCGACCACGCCTGCTTTGGCAGTGTGTGTCGTTGGGGGACGGTTGTGTTTGCCACGCGCGATTTTTTTTCAAAAGCCAAGTAAAAAGAACACCCCCCCTTGTTCGCGAGCCTACTGTGGCCCGCCTATCACCACTCATTTGGAGGAGATGTAATGGTGGATTCGACTCGAACTCAGACCGGCCAACAAACGTCGTCTATTCAACTTGCCGAAAATGCGCGCACCGTTCTGTCCAAGCGGTATCTGCGCAAAGGCACGGATGGCAAGCCGGTGGAGACGCCGGAAGAAATGTTTCACCGCGTGGCGCGCGCCGTCGCCGAGCCGGAGCAAGAGCATGGCGGCGAGGTCGCCTCGATCGAGCGCGCGTTCTATCGTCTGCTCACCGAGCTGCGCTTCTTGCCCAACTCGCCTACGTTCACCGGCGCGGGCACGCCGCTCGGACAGCTTGCGGCGTGTTTTGTCCTTCCGATTTCGGACGACATGGGACGGCGCGGCGATGGCATCTTCCAGACGCTCCGCGACGCCGCGCTCATCCAGCAGACCGGCGGCGGTAACGGTTTTTCATTTTCACGCTTGCGCCCCAGGGGCGCTTACGTCGCTTCGTCGGCTGGACAGGCAACAGGCCCGGTGGGCTTTCTGCGCGTGTACGATAAAGCATTCGGCGAGGTGGCCCAGGGCGGAAGTCGCCGGGGCGCCAATATGGCCGTGTTGCGTGTGGACCATCCCGATATTGTGGACTTTGTCCGCTGCAAGACCAGTGAAGACCAGATCACCAATTTCAACATCTCGGTCGGCATCACCGACGATTTCATGCGCGCGGTCAAGGACGACCGTGATTTTGAGTTGGTGGCTCCACACGATGGCAAGGTGTGGAAGGTCGTTCGCGCGCGCGACGTATTCAACGAGATCGCCAAGCACGCGCATCACAACGGCGAGCCGGGCGTGTTGTTCCTGGACACGGCCAATCGCGAAAATCCCGTGCCGCATTTGTATGAGCTAGACGCCACAAACCCATGCGGCGAGCAGTGGCTTGGGCCTTACGAGAACTGCTGCCTGGGTTCCATTAATCTCGCCCAGCACGTCACGCCGGAAGGCCGAGTGGATTGGAGCAAGCTGGAAGAAAGCATTGTGCTTTCCACGCATTTCTTGGACAATGTCGTGGACGCCAATCACTACGTCCCGTCCGTGCCGCAGCTCAAGGAGGCGGCGCTCCGCGCCCGGCGCATCGGCTTGGGCATCATGGGCCTGGGCGACCTGATGTATCATCTGGGGATCCGATACGGCAGCGAAGAATCAGCAGAGTTCGCGGCGCAGGTGATCGAGTTCGTGCGCTACTATGCGATGAAGGCCAGCATCAATCTGGCGCGCGAGCGTGGGCCGTTCACAGCCATCCCCGACAGCATTTACGATCCCAAGAATTTCAAGTGGCAGCCGCCTACGCCCCGCGTGCCGCGCGATGCGTCTCACGATTGGGGCCGTCCACGATTGGACTGGAACGCTATCGTCGAGGGGATCAAAAAGCACGGCATCCGCAACGCGGCGCAGACGACGATCGCGCCGACGGGGACGATTGCCACTGTAGCCGGGTGCGAATCGTACGGTTGCGAGCCGGTCTTTGCGCTGGCTTATATCCGACACGTCAATGACAATGGCAAGGATTTGCAGTTGACCTATGCCAGCCCGCTGTTCGAGCGCGCGCTGGTCGAGGCGGGCGTGGACGAAGAGACACGCCAAAAGATTTACGACCAGGTGATGCTCAACGGCTCGTGCCAGGACGTGGCCGACGTGCCTGCTGCTGTCCGCCAAACGTTTGTCGTTTCGCAAGACATCATACCGGAAGAGCACGTGCGGATGCAGGCGGCGCTTCAACGGTTCGTGGACAATAGCATTTCCAAGACGACCAACTTGCCGGCCACGGCCACCGTGGACGACGTGGCTAAAGTGTATTTCATGGCCTGGGAGTCGGGCTGCAAAGGGCTGACGATCTATGTCACCGGCTCGCGCGAAAAGGTGGTGTTGGAGACGAAAGCGACTCTGCAAGCCAAGGGCAAGGCTCCCGCTCTGCCGGCCAAAAAGCCGCGCCCCAAGATGCTGCCCGGCAAGACCTTCCGCATGGGTACGCCGCTGGGCACGATGTTCGTCACCCTCAACGAAAACGGCGGCGGCGAGCCGTTCGAAGTGTTCATGCACACCAGCAAAGCCGGGAGCGAGACCTACGCCGTGTCCGAAGCGATGGGACGCCTCATCTCGTACATCCTGCGGCTGTCCTCACCCGTGCCGCCCGCCGAGCGGCTGACGGAAGTGGTCAACCAGCTCAGCGGCATCGGAGGCGGGCGACCGATGGGCTTTGGCCCCAACCGCATCCTGTCGTTGCCCGACGGCGTGGCGCGCGTATTGGCCGAATACCTGGGCCAACATGCGTTGCAGGCCGAGGACGATGGTCACGGCACGGAAGTGGAAGCGACGCAACTGGCCTTCAAGCTGGGCGATCTGTGCCCGGACTGCGGGCAGGCGTCGTTAGTTGAAGAGGAGGGCTGCCGCAAGTGTTACTCGTGCGGGTACAGCGAGTGTTGAACCTTCTCATCATGGCGACAACAGGAAATCGCCGATGACTGACAAGCCATCTCCTGGCCGCCGCTCACACATTCACAGTTGGATCGCGGTGATCATCAACATATTGGTGTGCGGCGCTATCGGCGCGACGTTCGGCGCGTTTGGGTATCCATTGCTCTGGTTCGTTGGCGGCTTGGTCCTGGGAGCAGTTCTCGGCCTGGCGAATGAAGCGCTGTTCAGCCGGGGCCGTCTCCTGGCCCGCTGGTTCAAGTTGCGCACGGTCATTCTGGTGTTCGGCGAGGCCTTGTCGGTCATCTATGTCCTCATACCGGCCTATGGCGCTTACCACGCGACTCACCCCACTCGCGTTCCGGTGGTCGGTTCGCCAGTCAGCCTGGGGATGGCCTACGAAGAAGCGGCTATGCCGACGGCGGACGGCGTCATTCTGCGCGGCTGGTATGTGCCCTCGCGCAACGGCGCCGCCATCATCGCCTTGCACGGCTCTGACGGCAACCGCGACCAGTTGCTCTGGCACGCTCAGGCTTTGGCCGAACACGGTTACGGCGTGTTGTTGTTCGATCTGCGCGCGCACGGGGAAAGCGGCGGCGCGGTTTTTCCCGTGACCAACGCCAGCCGGGATGTCCAGGCCGCCGTAACCTACCTGCGCAGCCGGAAAGAGGTTGACCCGGAGCGCATTGGGGCCGTGGGGCTTTCGCTGGGCGCGCACGTCATGCTCCAGGCCGCCGCAGAGGATACCTCCCTCAAAGCGCTCGTCTCGGATGGCGCCAGCACCAATACGATGGATGATGTTTTGCCATTGCCACCCCAGTATCGCCTCATGTATGTCGCCGCGCCGATGTGGTGGATGACCGACCGAATATCTGACCTGATGAGCGGCGTTCGGGCTGAGCCGTTCATCGTGCTGGTCAAAAAAATCGCGCCGCGCCCGATTCTGTTCATTTCCAGCAATCAGGACCCCGAACCGTTTATGAACCGCCGATTGTACGAGCACGCCGGCGCTACCGCGCAGTTGTGGGAGTTGCCCGACACGGGACACGTTGGCGGCATTTTCGCACACCCCAAAGAATACAAACAGCGCATGCTGTCTTTCTTTGACGCGGCCCTGTTCGATCAGAAGGCAAATGTGCCCTAGCGCATTATGCTAACCGCACGCTAAAATTTCCGTTTGCGGCTGTAGGGCAAGTTGCCAACTTGCCCTACGCGCCTGCACGCTCATGCTCATCAACAGCCGGCATCCGCAGAGATGTAGAAGAGTTCAAGAGGCTGGTGGGCCGATGCGGCTTGCCAGCTTTTCTTTTCCCGGCCAAAGGTTCGCGCTATGCCGAAAGACAGCGTATAATACACGCTATCCATGCAATGCCGCACCAGTTTATCGCGGGAGAATCTAACCAGGAGAAAATCCATGCAACCCAAGCTACAAGAACTGAAAACCCGTCTTGTTGAAGTCAACAACTTGAGGTCGGCGGCTGCATTGTTGAGCTGGGATCAGACCACGTACATGCCGCCGGGCGGCGCCGTGGCGCGGGGGCGTCAAATGGCGACGCTGGGACGGCTGGCGCACGAAAAATTCACCGACCCGGCCCTCGGCAAGCTGCTGGATGACCTGCGGCCCTACGAGGCAAGCCTGCCGTACGATTCGGACGAGGCCAGCCTCATCCGCGTCACGCGGCGCGAATACGAGAGATCGGTCAAGGTGCCGCCGTCATTCATGGCGCAATTCTTTAGCCAGGCGGCGGCGTCCTACGAGGCGTGGTCCAGAGCGCGCCCGGCGAACGATTTTTCTGCCGTGCAAGCGCACCTGGACAGGACACTCGACCTGAGCCGGCAGTATGCGAATTTCTTTCCGGGCTATGAGCACATCGCCGACCCGTTGATTGACGTGGCCGACTATGGCATGAAAGTCTCGACGCTGCGCGCGCTCTTGGCCGATTTGCGCGAGCGATTGACGCCCATCGTCCGGGCGATCACGGCTCAACCCGTGGCGGACGACGCGTGTTTGCGCCAGGCTTTTCCCGCTGTGCAGCAACTGGCGTTCGGCCTCGACGTGGTCGAGCGTTTTGGATACGACTTGCGCCGCGGGCGACAGGATATTAGCCTCCACCCCTTTACGACCAAGTTCTCGCTCGGCGACGTGCGCATCACCACGCGCGTCAAGGAGAACCACCTGGGCAGCGCGTTGTTCGGCACAGCGCACGAATCCGGCCACGCGATGTATGAGCAGGGCATCCGCATGGACTATGAAGGCACGCCGCTGGCCGACGGGACGTCGTCCGGTGTCCACGAAAGTCAATCGCGCTTGTGGGAGAATGTCGTCGGACGCAGCCGGGGCTGTTGGCGATTTTTCTATCCCAGGCTGCAAGCGGTCTTTCCCGATCAACTTGGAGCCGTGCCGCTGGACACATTTTACCGTGCGATCAACAAAGTCGAACGGTCGCTGATCCGCGTCAGTGCGGACGAGGTGACATACAACTTGCACGTGATCGTTCGCTTTGAGTTGGAACTGGATTTGTTGGAAGGACGGCTGGCCGTGCGTGACCTGGCCGAGGTCTGGCGAGAGCGCTACCGGGCCAACCTGGGCATTGTCCCGCCGGACGACCGTGACGGCGTTTTGCAGGATGTGCACTGGTATAGCGGCTTTATCGGCGGCGCGTTCCAGGGTTACACGCTGGGCAACATCCTGAGCGCCCAGTTCTTTGAAGCGGCTCTGCGCGCGCGTCCACACATCACGGGCGAAATCGAGCAAGGCGAGTTCGGCGCGCTGCACGGCTGGCTCAAGGAAAACATTTACCAGCACGGGAGCAAGTTCACCGCCTCCGAGTTGGTCGAGCGCGTCACCGGCGGGCCGTTGAGCATTGAGCCGTACATTCGATATCTGCGGAACAAGTACGGCGAGTTGTACGCGCTATAATTCCTGGGACATTCGCCGGCGGATGGCGCAGGTGAGGGAAAAATGAAAAGCTGGCAGGCCAACTCACTGGCCTGCCAGCTTTTTTGTCGGCTATCATTCTGCTACTTGAGCTGCCTTAGAATCGCTTCGTCACGAATGTCTTGATCGGCAGCCGGTATCCTGCGCCGCGCGCGCTATCCGCCGGTCAACGGCATCAGCCGGACGAACTTGACGGCCGATTGCGGCTTGAGCGTCACCGGCTCGTCGAGTCGCGTGTAGCGCCGTCCATCTACCAGGATCAAGAACCTGCCGGCGGTAAATGCTTGCTGCGCTTTTTGGATTTCGGCCTCCAGGTCTAGAGGTTGAGGCGCAGGAGCCGACGCGCCAAGCACACTGAGGTCTTGGTATTCACGGCCCAGGCCGGCATCCGCCGGGCGTTGAGCCAGCGTCTGCATGGCGGCCAGACGCCGGGCTTCTTCCTCCACCTTGAGGCGAATCAAATCTGCGATGTTGGCCGTCTCTTCGAGCGGATATTCCAACACCAGGCGACTGGGCGCGCCCAGGAACCCACCCGGAATTCTGGTTTCCACTTCAAGCTGTTGAGTCGTCATTTCATTGCCCCTTGAGCTGTCGCAAGATCGCTTCGTCGCGAATGTCTTGATCGGCGGATAACATCAAAATGGTGCTGATGATTTTTTCAGCAGTGGCGTCCGCTTCTTCAAACGGCAGGCACAACCGTGGCGCGCGCGCATAAAGTTGGGAGGCGATGCAGATGTGTTGCCGGTTGGGCAAGCGAACCACCGCGCCGGTATCGAGCGCGACTTTGTACTGGCAGCGCTGCCCATGAACGATGGCCGCGCCCTCTTCCAGCTTCACATTGGACAGGCTGCCTAAAACTTCCTGGAGCAGTTGGGCGCGGCGGCGCAATTCCGTTTCGCGCCGGATTCGAGCGCGCGCTCTGAAGGGTCTGCGAGACCCTTCGGGTTTTTAGCATTATCTTCTTCACACCCGGCAGGGTGTGCTCACCTGTTGACTTGCCTCTGGCTATTCGCTTTCTGCCGCTTGACTGTTGCTCCTTGCTTCTTGTTGGGCTTTTTGCGCCCATTGCCGTCCGGCGAGACGGACAGCACAGGCTGAAAGCCCGGCTCCCACATTGCCAATGGGCGCTCGTAGCCGATCAGCTTGAGGCCGGTGATGGCGGCCGTGTTCAGGTCCATCGCGCGCAGATCTTCTGTTGAGAGATCGGCGGTGCGACGGTGGCCGGAAAGCATCGTCAGAATCTTGACTTCTTCCGTGCAGGCGTGGACAAAGTTCGCCAGGCGCTTGCCGCCTTCGACCGGGTCCAGTCGCGCGCGCATCTCGAGCTTGGGGCTGGTGATGCCGTAAGGGCAGTTGCCTTTCTGGCAGGCATAGCACACACGGCAGCCCAGCGCGATCTCTGCGGCGCTGCCAAAGCCCGCTGCATCTGCGCCCATCGCCATCGCTTTGAAGGCGTCGAGTCCGCTGCGGATGCCACCCAGCGCGATCAACTTGACCTTGTGATGCACGCCGTAATCCTTGAGCGCCTGCACGGCGGGCGGGATGCATGCGATGGTCGGTATGCCCACGCCTTGCGTGACAATGTCGGGCGAGCAACCGGTGCCGCCCACCATTCCGTCAATGCTGATCGCGTCGGCGCCGGCTTCTATGCAGGCGGCCACATCGGCATACGGGCGTGAGGGCCCCAACTTGAACAGGATGGGGAATTGATAGTTGGTCGCGTCGCGCAGGAAGGCGACCATGTGCTTCATGTCGTCCAGCGATTGCACGTCATAGTAGCGGCACGGGCTGAGCGCGTCCGAGCCGACCGGCACGCCGCGAATGCGCGACACATCTTCGGTGACTTTGGCGCCCAACAGGTGACCGCCCATGCCGGGCTTGGCCCCCTGGCCGATCTTGACCTCAACCGCATCACCGCTGTTGAGGTAATCCACCGACACACCCCAACGCCCGGTGGACCACTGGATGATCATATAGCCGCCGGGTTCCCATTTTTTGTGATGGCGTTCTTTGTCGACATAACCGTTCGCCAGCCAGGCTTCGTCGGGGATCAACCCACCTTCGCCCGTGTTGCTGGCGATGCCGGTCATGGCGGCGCCAATCGCCAATGACAGCTTGGCTTCTTTGCTCAATGCGCCAAAGGACATGGCGGCCCACACGAATGGCGCTTTGAGGCGGATTGGCTTTTCGCACGTGCCTTCGCCGATGACCACTTCCATGTCACATTCTTCGCGGTACTTGTCCAACGGCGCGGCGCTGGCGATCTGGCTGGGCACGACCGTGATCGTATCAAAGTGGGGCGCGGGGCCTTGTGTGCCGAACCCGCGCAACAGGTATTCGCCGGTCTGCGCTTTGTAGTGAATTTCTTCCACCGCGGCCAGCGTCCACGGATAGCGGCTGACGTATTCGGATTCGGCCGGGTTGATGCGGATAGCATCGGCCGGGCAGAACTCGGCGCAGATGCGGCAGCCTACACAAGCGTTATAGTTCTGAATGTTCATCTCGCCGGTCCGAACATCCAGCGCGTATACGCCGTGCGGGCAGACCTCTGCGCACGTAGCGCACTTGCCCGGCATCTGGGCGTTCACGCACGTCTCTCGATTTACACTGACACAAAAGGCGCCTACTACGGCCATGTTGTCCTCCTAGTTGTAAAAAGGCTTTTCCGACGCGGCCACGATCTTTTTGAACGCTGTCGGATCGGCGTCAATGTCATAGGTTTCAAAGTACGCGCGGAGCTTGGCCGTGTCGGCGTCGGTTAGCGGCTCGACGCGAGTGTTGTGCCCGAGGCTCTTCCACTGGCCGCCGATGTACGCGTCGCCGCGAATCAAATAGTTGGCAAAGTTGTCTCCCGCGTTGCCGACGACGATGAGGTTGCCCTTGAGCATATACGTGCCGACCTCGTCGCCCACGTCGCCGCACACAATGACCGTCGCGCCCTTGTTCATCGTCGCCGTGAAATCGCCCGCGTCGCCGCGCACGACGACCGTGCCACCGTAGCAATACTGGGCCGCGCCGTATTCAGTGTTGCCCCCGACGATGACCGTGCCGGAGGTCATGTTATCGGCTATGTACTTGCCGACGTTGCGGGTCACTTTGATCGTGCCGCCGTCGTTGAGCACGCCCAGATAGTCGCCCGCGTTGCCCTGGACGATCACCTCGCCGTGTTTCAGGCCGGCGGCCAGCCCGTGCACGTGGCTGACGTTCTTGACGGCCACCGGCTGGCCGTTGATGGATTTCTTGAGCAGTTTGTTCACTGCTTTGAGGTCTTTGGCTTTTGCATCAATCGTCTTCATCTTTCACCCCT
Source organism: Anaerolineae bacterium (assembly GCA_041300525.1). Taxonomy (GTDB): domain Bacteria; phylum Chloroflexota; class Anaerolineae; order Fen-1058; family Fen-1058; genus JBGLNJ01. The sequence goes on from JBGLNJ010000001.1 coordinate 1,828,737, forward strand.
GTTAACACCCGGTGCAGCCTGACCGGACGGCTTTTAGCGCGCCAGAGTGAACCGGCGTCCGATACAAGCGCACGAACTGCTGGATGGCGTCACCTCGCTTGAGCGGATCGGCCAACGCGTCGAGCATCAAGATCTGCAAATCCTTAAAGGTCTGAGCGCGCTCACGCCGGTCCTTTTCGCCGGCGGCAGCAGCCAGAGCAGCCGTGTCCACTTCACCGCCGGCTTCCAGCAGATTCATCTGGACCGCGTTGCGGACGAACACATCACCCGTGCGAGTGCGAATGATCACCGTGGAAGCGTCCGTGGGCGCGCCCAGCGTGCCCACGGCCAGGTCAGCCGACTCGCCCAGGTAATCGTCGCAACTGCCGCAGCCGGTGCGCGTGTAGCGTTCCGCCTCCTGGCGCGGGATGGTGCGCACGCTGCCATCCCACAGCACGGCCCGCATCCATTCGCGATCGGGCGAAATTTCCAGCCGCTTGACGTGATCGCGCGGCACATCCATGCGTTTGACCAGCACCTCTTCGACCATTTCAGGTTTGTAAATGCCGGTGCAGAACACGGCAATGCTCAACCGGATCGCGTCTTGGTAGGGACGCAGGCGCGGGTTCGTCGAATTCCTGAGTTTGCGGATGGCCTGCGCCGCGCACGGCGTGCCGACCACGGCAATGTTGTCCATGTGCCGGTCAAAGACCGCTTCGTTGAGCGCGTCAAACACCGGCGCCCACAAGTATTGCGGGCCGACGCTATCTACAATATCTTCAACCGTGAAAGCCACACGGGCGACCGGCTTGAGCTCCCACGGGTCCAGGTCGAGCATCACCACGCCGTCCAAGAGTCCCGCGCTGCGCCCGGCGGTCAGGATGCTGCGGATCACATCGTTGGGAGCGCCGGACTGGATCGGCCCGCGCGCGTGCGCTGCCAACGTCACTTTGGCTTCCAGGCCGGCCCAACGTTCCAGGCGCGGGCAAGCCTCTTCGCAGAATTTTTGGCAGAACGAGCAGCTATCGAGCGGCCCTTTCGAGTAACCGACGGTCTTGATGCGCTCCTCCTTGACCGGGTGATCGCCGCCCCCTTCGGGCCAGCGCAGCACTTGCTTGGAGCAAACGGCCACACACAGGCCACACCCGGCGCAATTGTCGAGCGACCAGACCTCTGCCTCCAATCTTTTCGCCATAACTGTCCTCCTGATTTTGGTCGGATGGTCAGAATCGTCTAGTCACGTAGATGCGTGATCTGGCTGTCTTGGGGTCGGATGGTCTTGGTTGAACATCTCGACTGCCAGCTCCGCGTCTATTTGACTAGATTGACCACCCGGACTATTTCGGCTAGTTCTTTGACAAAACCGGTCATCGTCTTGGCAAATTGTCCGCCGTCATCGCCGGCCAAGAATTCCAGGCGCAGGCGGCGCGGGTCAATTCCATGTTCGGCCAACAGTTTCTTTAGCACCTCCACACGCTCTTTAGCATACAGGTTGCCAGTGCCATAGTGACATTCGCCGGGCGGGCAGGCTCCCAGGAACACACCGGCGGCTCCGTTGATGAACGCCCACAAAACGTGATATGGGTCGAACCGCGCCGAGCAGTTCATGCGGATGATACACACGTCGGGCGGGTAGGCCATGTGTCGTGCGCCGGCCATGTCGGCGGCGGCATAGGCGCTCCACTCACAGGCCAGCGCCACGACTTTCCCCGTGGCGGACGCGCGCCGCAAGACCGCGCTGATTTGCGCCAGGATTTCGGCATCGCCCCAGCCGGGCAACAGGATGGCCTTGACCGGGCAGACGACGGCGCAGTTGCCGCAGCCGGTACAACGCAGCGGATCCACGTCCGAAAGTGACAGCGTTGCAGCAACGCCGCCATCGCGTTTTTCCAGTGTGATCGCCAATGTCGGGCAAACCTGCGCGCAGTTGCCGCAGCCGGTACACAGTTTCGCATCAATTTGTGCCGTTGACGCTTTTACGCTGATTGAATCCTGGCTCAGAAAGCGCTGCACGCGCGAGCTGGTCATGTAAGCCTGGAACAAGGTTTCGGCGGTGTCGGCGGGCTGATGAGCGCCGCCCAACACGTACACGCCATCGTCGGTGTATCGCCCCGGCCGCAGCCGCACGCGTGGCTCGATCATGAAACCGGACTCGTCTTGAGGCACGCGCAACAGCGCAGCCAGCGTGCGCGTTGTACCCAACGAGGCGTCGTCTTGCGGCACTAGCGGCATGGCAAGCACCGCGCGGTCATACGGCAGGCGCACCGTCTCGCCCGTTAGCGTGTCGTGCACATCTATGGTCGGGTCGCCGATCTTGGGCAGATGCCCTTTGCGATAGCGGAAGAAGGTTACGCCCAACTCGACGGCTTGCTGGAACTCGTCCGTCTGCTGATCGCCCGCTCCGCCCAGGTACAGGTCGCGGAACAGGATCGTGACGTTCGCGTTGGGGTTGTATTGCCTGGCGCGGATGGCCTGGCGGATGGCATCCATGCAGCATACGCGCGAACAACGTCCATCGGAAGGCTCTTGAGCGCACAGAATCATCACGATATTGTTCGGCGAAAGGCTGCCACCTGCTTCGACCGCGCCAAGCTCTTGCTCGAACTGGGCCTGCGTCACTACGCGCGAACGATCATACCAGCGGCTCGTTCCCAGCTCTTGAGGGTGTGCGCGGGTCGCCACGATGATCGCGCCAGCGGCAAACGTCGTGGTATGGCTATTCTGCGCGATGCGCACTTGATAATCGCCTGGATGTCCGGTCACCTCGATCACGCGCGCGTTCAGCAGCGTTTGAATGTGCGAATGATGCGATGCTGCTTTGCTGCGTTCGGCGATCAGCTCTCTCTCGCGTCCCGACAGATCGTGCGGCGAGCCGCCCAGGGCGTTGGTTGGCTCGACCAACGTCACGGGGATGTTGTTGTCGGACAACGACAGCGCCACCGTCAGCCCGCTCAGATCGCTGCCGATCACCATCGCTGACTTGACGATACGCCCGGTGTGCGCGTCAGGTGGAATGGTCGTGACCAAACGCGCCACCCCCATCTCGATCAGGTCGGCGGCTTTTTGCAGTGCGGCGGGAGCATCGCCGTGGACGTAGGCGCATTGTTCTCGAATGTCGGTCACTTCCAGGTAGCCGTCATTCAGCCCGGCTGACTGCGCCGTCTGCTGGAACAACTTTTCGACCAGGCGCGGCGCGCAGCCGGCGATCAGTAGCCGATCCAATCTGTGTTCCGCAATCGCCTGGCGCAGGCGGGCCTGGCCGTCTTTGCTGCACGGGTAGGCGTCACGCGCGGCGTAAACCACTTCCGGCAGCGCGGCGGCTTGCCGGCGCAAGACCTCGGTATCCAATATCCCGGCGATCTTGTCGCCGCAGTCGCAGATGACGACCCCGGCTCGATGGCTGGAGGTCAGAGGTCGGAGGTCGGATTGTGGCATTGTTTCTTCACTCATTCATTCGTCCTTCGTCGTTCGTCCTTCCAGCAGCGCCGCCACATCTTGAACGAAATGCGGGATCAGGTCGGCGTCGCCGCACACCTGACAGTAGACCCGGTCATACTCGGAATCCGAGTGGTGCACGCTGCGAAAGCCCGTCACGTCGCTCAGCTTGAGCGCGCCGGTCGGGCAGATCAACACGCACGTGCCGCAGCCGATGCACCGCGAGGACTCTACCTGGAATGGCGGGCTGACTTGTTTGGCGATGCCCCGCAGGATCATGCTGATGGCGCTGACACCGACGATTTCGCTGCACGCGCGCACGCACAAGCCACACAGCATGCAAGGGTTTTCTTCTGGCATCTTGAAGCGAATCTCTTTTACGCCCAGTTCTTTGGCCAGCGCCAGCATCTCGAGTGTCTGATAGGTGCCGCCCAGCAACAATTCAGCGGCAATGCGCCGGCTGCGCTGCAAAGAGGGGGTATCGGTTTTCACCACAGCGCCTTCCTCGCAAGGATACACGCACGAGGCGACCAGCCGGGGCGGGCGCGGTGGTTGTAAAACCTCAACCACGCACAAGCGGCACGCCCCGTAGGGTTCGAGCGCCGGATGATAGCACAGTGTGGGCACGTAAATGCCATGCTCGCGGCAGGCTTCCAGCAGCGTTCGTCCCTCGTTGATTTCAATGGGGTTGTCGTCAATCGTCAGGTGAATCATACTCGCCTCGTCGTTTCCAACCATTCCAGGTCGCAACGCAGACAGCGTTTACAGTCTTCACGGACGGCCTGCTCACTCATACCCCGCTCGACCTCCTCAAAGCTGCCCCGGCGCTGCTCGATAGCCAGCATGGGGGTGGGCGGTCGCCTGGCCGCGGCATAATCCTCCAGTTTAAATTTTTGCTCAATCACCTGGTAACGGGGCGAGGTCATGACCCTTTCTGCGCGGCCGGTCCGCAAGTAATGATCCACTTCCCTGGCGACCTTGTTTCCCTGCGCCACGGCGTGAATCACGGTGGCCGGTCGAGTCACGGCGTCGCCCGCGGCAAAGACTCCCTCGCGGGTTGTGGCCATAAACTCGTTGACGTGGAGCGTGCTGTCACGGTTGACTTTCACGCCGTTCTCTCCCTCGAACTCGGTTTCCTGGCCAATCGCTTGGATGAGCACGTCCAGGTCCAAAGTGAACTCAGACCCCGGCAAGGGGATCGGCCGGCGCCGGCCGGTGTTGTCGAATCCGCCCAAGGTTTGCCGCTGGCATATCACGCCCTCCACCCGCTCATTGCCGACGATCTTGATCGGCGTCGCCAAGATGTGGAAAATGACTCCTTCTGCCTCGGCGGCTGCACTTTCGTCCTTGTACGCGGGCATGTGCTCGCGATGCCGCCGGTAGATCAGGTGCGTTTCTTTGGCGCCCAGCCGCCAGGCCGTGCGCGCGGCGTCAATCGCCACGTCGCCGCCGCCGACCACGCCGACGACTTTACCTGCCAGGTCAGGCGGACTGCCCAGGGCGACCTGGCGTAGAAATGCCACGCCAGAGTAGACGCCTTCTTTATCTTCTCCTTCGATCTCCAGTGGACGGCTCTTGTGTGCGCCGATTGCCAGGACAACGGCCCGGTAGCCCTCGGTAAAAAGTGAGTCCAGGCTAAAGTCGCGGCCCAAGGCGAGCCCGGTTCTGGCCTCGACGCCGGCTCGCAAAATTCCCTCGATCTCAAAGTTGAGGATATCGCGGGGGAGGCGATAGGCCGGGATGCCCACGGCCATCATCCCACCCAGGACAGGCTGCCGCTCAAAGAGAGTAACCGGGTAGCCTTTTTGGGCCAGGCGCAGCGCCGCCGTGAGGCCGACCGGGCCGCCGCCGACAACAGCCACGCGCTCGGACTTGGGCTCCTCCAGGCTAGAGGGAGTCCAGGGATGCTTCATCTCGTGGTCGGCCATGAGGCGCTTGGCCTGGCGGATGGCGACGGGATCGTCAATCTCGCCTCGGCGGCAATGTCTCTCGCAAAAGGCGGGGCAGACGCGGCTGCAGGCCAGAACAAAGGGGTTCGCCTGGCGATGGATTTCAATCGCTTCGGCGTAGCGCCCCTGGGCGACCAGGGCCAGCCAACTGGGCACATCCACCTCGGCCGGACAGATCGGGGCCTTGCGCGTCTTCACGCACCGCATGAAATATTCACTCCGCACGGGCAGCGGCAAACTCTCCTTCGTCGTGTCCGTCAACGGCACATGGTGCGAAGCCGTCTCGCCCGAAGTCATGGCGGTCGGCCTGTGGTCACACGTCATCGGCACATACGATGGCGCCACCGTGCGTGTCTTTGTCAACGGCGTGCAGCAGGGCGCGACCACCTGCGCCGGGTTGATCGTGCATTCGTCCACCGCGTTGAACATCGGCCGCAGTCCGCGCTGGACGGATCGCCTGTTCAACGGCCTGATCGACGAAGTGGCGATCTACCCGTCGGCGTTGGAAGCGCGCGATGTGCGTGACCTGTATCGAACGCAGTTAAAGTATGTGGAAGATCGTACCGAGTTCAAGCTCACGGTTGATACGGCTGCGCCCACCTCGGAATTAAAGTCCTACACCAGCAACACCTATCGCCGCAACGCGGCGCAAGTTCTGGGCGTCACCGCCCGCGACCCAGATGCCGGCGTGGCCTTTGTCGAGGTGGGCGCGTGCCGTGGCTCGAGTTGCACTTTCACGTGGAGCGCGGCCGATCAATGCCTCGATTCGAGCAACGGCGCGAGTTGGTGTCCCACCTTCGACCCGACCGTGCTCGGCGGCGAGGGGCGCTACAGCCTGCAAACGCGCGCCACCGACAAGACCGGTCAACGCGAAACGCCGTCGCAAACCTACACGCTGTACGTCGATGGCGCCGCGCCGACGATTACATCGAACACGAACAACGATGCGCTCCTCGCCGCCGCGATCGATCCGGCGCGCGATGGCTGGAGCGTGCCCTTCAGCGGCACGGTCAGCGATCCGAATCTAGCGACCGGCGAAGCGGGCAGCGGCGTCGACAACGTGGCCGTGACCGTGTACGATTCGGCCAATCAAATGGCGGGGCTGGGTGTGCAAAGCGCGTATCTCAGCGGCACAACCTGGATGGTGAGTTATCCGTTTGCGCCTACTGGCGCGCCGACGGGCGCGTACACGTTGACGATTGCGGCGCGCGACAAAGTCGGCAACACCTCCGCGCCGATCACGCGCACGCTCCAGTTGGATACGAGTGCGCCGCAAGTCTCACTGAATCCAAGCGACGTGCCGACGAGCACCATCACATCCACCGTCTCGCTGCGCGGCACGATCACGGACACGCCCGCGTCGCCGCTGAATTTCTTCGGCGTGCAAAGCGTCGATGCAGCCTTCTTCCCCATCCAGCCCACGTTCTTCAATGAACCGGCTGCGCCAGCGGGACAAATGCGTTACTTTCCCTTTGAAGATCAAATGAATGCGCAGGACAAGGTCAGTTTTACCGATCTCGCCAGCGCGCAGACGGCCACCTGCGCGGATGCCGCGTGTCCCACGTCGGGCGTCGTCGGCGTCAGCGGGCAGGCCGCACAGTGGGATGGCCGCGATGATGCCCTCAACGCGGGCCAGGTGAATCTAGCTAATGCGTCGTTCACACTCGCATTTTGGGCCAGACGCGCGGCGCTCAATCGCTGGGACGTGATCGCCGGACAAGGCCCGGCGCAAACTAACGAGCAGCTCTCGATCGGTTTCACGGCGGCCAACAAGTTCATGTGCGGCTTTTACGAAAACGATCTGACCACCAACGCAACGTACACCGACACCGATTGGCATCACTGGGCGTGCGCGTACAACGCGGCTGATAAGGTGCGCACGCTCTATCGGGATGGCGTCAACGTCGCGCAAGCCACCGCGACCGCCGACTATGCGGGCACAGGCACGTTGTACCTCGGCAGCGGCGTGACCGGCACGACGACCATCACACCCACGCGCTATTTCGGCGGCGCGCTGGATGATGTCTACCTCTTCAATCGGGCGCTGGGATCGACTGAAATTCAAGTCTTATTCGCGCAAGCGGGCGGCCGCCTCGCCGACCCGATCGCGCAGTGGCCGTTCGATGTCTCGCGCGCGGTCACGGGCACGACCTTTGCCTCCGGCGATCTGATCGGCGTGTTGACTACCGGCGCGAATGATGACGCCAACAAAGCCGTGCGCGGACAAGTGGGTGTATCGGCGCTGCAACTCGACGGCAGCGATGTGATCAAAGTGAGCAGCGGCGTCACGCTGTCCAATCAATCGTTCAGCGTGGCGCTGTGGGCCAGGCGCGCCTCGACCGGTAGCGATCAATGGTTGATCGCGCAAGGGGCAACCTCGCCGCATCAGGCGCTGCGGATCGGCTTCCGCGCCGATGACACGTTTACGTGCGCCTTTGGCGGCAACGATCTCAACACCGCCGCCACCACCGACACGGCCTGGCATCACTGGGCCTGCACCTACAACGCGGCTTCGCGGCAACGCACAATCTACCGAGATAGCGTCAACGTCGCGCAAGACGTGGCGTCGGCCAACTACGCGGGCAGCGGCGCGTTCTACGTCGGCGCGTACGATCAGTCCAACGGCTTTGTCGGCTTCATGGATGATGTGCGCGTGTATGGCCGCGCATTGTCCGCGCCCGAAGTGAAGGAACTAACGGCGACCGGCTGGACAGCGGCCTCAATCAGCGGCACGGGCGGCGCAACGGCGACCTTCACCGTCACGCTGCCTGCCGGGCTGGAAGGCAGCTATCGGCTGGCCGTGCGCCCGATGGACATGGGCAACACCGCCAACACGCAGCATGGCAACGAGTGGAATGGCGAGATTGACACTCTCGCGCCGCGTGTGGCGTTCACGCGCACCTTTGTGACCAGCAGTCGCACGCGCTATGAGTTGAGCGCGGAAGATTACAACCTCACCACGAGCGGCCTGACGTTTACGCCGTGCGCCATGCAGCTCACGTCGCGGCAGAATTTCGCGGCGACGTGGTATCGCGCGCAGGCCAGCACCTCGCCGCGTCTCTACGCCTTCACGGCGCTGTGCGAAGTGAACGAACATCAGACGGGCGCGGTCAGCGCCAGCGTGTGCGATGCGGCCAACAACTGCGCCACGGCCAACATCGGCGCGGGGATGCGCGCCGAACGCTATGCGCCGCTCGCGCCCAATGACACGCCGGGGCTGTACATCTCGATTGATACGCCCGCCGATGGCGCCGTTTTCACCACAGGCTTTAGCCCAGACATCACCGGCACGCTGCACGCGGATAACGGGCTGAAAGAACTGTCGGTGGCGGTCGATGGCGCGTGGGCGTTTGGGCAGGGCTATAGCGGCATCACCGAAACCACTTACTTCAACAGTTACAACTTCCCCACTGAAGGCGCGCACACCATCGCCGCGACGGTGATCGATCAAAACGACGCCAGCGAAACGGTGACGCACACGATCTATGTGGACATCAACGATCCAGTGGTGACGTTGACCACGCTGCCCGTCAGTGTCACCGTCGATGCGCGCGGCAATCTGGAGCTGCGCGGCACGGCGACCGATAATGCCGGTATCGTCAGCGTGCAGATCAGCGAAGCGGGCGGCGTCTCCACGACGGCCAGCCTCAACGGCGAAGACTGGATCGCGCATCTGCCGATTGGGTTGAGTGCGCCGATCGATGGCGAGACGTACACGCTGACGATCACGGCGACCGATCACGCTGGGCGCGAGGCGATCATCAATCCCACGTTGGTGGTTGATGTGGTCGCGCCCACGTTGCAAGTCACACCGATCGATTTTGAAGGAACCGCGTTGATCGAAGGACAGACGTACACGTCCACGTTGATCACGGCGACCTTTGCGCTGTCCACGACCGATCGGAGTGCGGTGGATCGCGTGGGCTATGCCTGGCTCACTCAACCGGTGAAGCCAGCGGACGATGGTGTGGAGTGGCTTACTCGTTTTCCCGATCCCGTTCCAGAGCAGCAATGGCTGACGTACACGACCGTGCTCTCGACGCCCTTTACATTGCAATCAGGCGCGGCGCGTTACCTGTATGTGGCCGCGCAAGACACGTTCGGGCGCTACACCGAGCAGTTCTTTGGGCCGTTCTATCAAGACCCGCCGGGCGGGCCAGATTACATCAGCATGGTTGAGCCGCGCGGACCATTCGCGGGACAGCCGTATCGCGCGTGGCAGAACAGCGGCTGCACGCTGGCCGGCGTCGATACGCGCATCGCGGACTGGGCGCAAGCCGGCAGCGCGTTGACTGCGCCGCAAAAGTTTTACATCAGCAGCGATGCGGGCAATCTGCGACTGACATGGACGGGCGCGAACTGGGACACCGACGGTGACTTGTTCATCTACTTCGACAGCCTGACCGATCTGGACGGCAGCCACGGCGGCTACGTGGCCTACAATCCATACTCGGCCACGATCTCCAATACGGTGGTGCTGCTGCCCGTGTTGATCCCCAACACGACGTTTGGCAGCCCCGGCCAATTGCTGGCCGACTATGCCGTGTGGGTGCAGAACAGCCAATCGGCCCAGTTGTTAGCCTGGGATAACGTTGGCAAGCAATGGACGATCTCCACGACGATCCCACTCGTCAACGCCGATCAACCGTGGGGCTATCGCTTCGATCTGGCGAACGGCGGCACGACCGATCTCAGCATCCCGTTCGCGTGGCTCGGCGGCGATGAGGCATTTGGCGACAACGCCAGTCTGGCGGCCTTTGCCACGGAAGACGACGCGCTGCGCCTGTGGTCGGTGATGCCGCCGCAGAATCCCGTCAACAGTGCGCGCGTCACGCACCTCGCGCCTGCCATCGGCCGGCCCGCCAAGTTGATGTTGACCACGCGCTATCCGTACGTGAGCGGCCTGAGCGACACGTGTCAGACGCAGGCGGGCCGCTTGCAGGCGCGGCTGTCCACCGAGCCGGGCAATGTGAGTTTCAGTTCCACCGACGACGAGACGCGCTTGCTGCTGCCGCATCCGGCGGACGACGCACTACCCGCCTGGGACTTTGACAATCCCGATGTGCAGTGGCCGCAGATGTATGACCCGTACACCAGCACGTATCGATCGTGGCTGAACACCGACTTTTGCACGCAGTCGCTCAACTTCTGGCACACGGAATGCAACGCCGATCCACGCCCCGCGCAGCAAGCCTACGCGGCGGCGCTGTCCACGTACACGCAGGCCGAGTATCCACCCATCGGGCCGAACAAGACGGTGACGTTTACGCTCAAGGTTGACAATAGCGGCGACACCACTTACGCCGATGTGTGGGCGGTGCTATGGGTGGACAACAACGAGTATCCTGATCCCATCATCAACGGCAAAGCGGTAACGTGGCCCAACGACTGCAACTTGATCTACCTCGGCGACCTCGCGCCTCACACGGGCAGTCAGGCGACATTCACGGGCACTACGGGCACAAAGGGCTTGCTGGACAATGTGATCAGCGCGAACCTGTATCGGGCGGCTGATCTCAGCCCGATTAATGAGACAGCTTGCACCTACAGTCTTGCTCCGCAAAATCCGCTGGCCTCGCTGCAACTGGCGCCCACGTACGACATCAGCGCGCGCTATGCGGCCATCGTTTCGCCGCGCACCACCATCCCGCCGTACACCACCACGGTCAGCGGCTTCTTCGTCGACAACGTGCCTGCGGCCAGCATCCGGCTGCGCCGCTTCGCCGATGTCGGCGGGGGCATGACCGATGTCGAATCGATCCCGTGCGCCAACACCACGCCCGACACCGGCCAATGGTCGTGTACGTGGAACGTCATTGCCAGTAACGGCGGCACACCGCCCGCCGATGGCGCGCAGTTCATGATTGATGCGCTGGTGACCGATGAAGTGGGCGTCAGTGCCTTCTCGCTGCCGATCACGCTGACCGTCGATCGCACGCCGCCCGTCATCACGCTGGGCGACACTCTGCTGCCCACCGACACGCTGCTGGGCGGCAGCTCGCCCGTGCTGACGGGCATCATCACCGACAACTATCTGATCAGGGCGCTGGAAGTGTGCGACGAAAACGGCGTGAATTGCGGGCTGGCTGATCTGACCTTTGACGCCGACACCGTGCCCACCAACACCGTGCAGTTCGACGATGTGGCCGACACGCCGGTCGCCTTCGACGACGGCGCGTGCAACAACTTTGGCGCGATCACGCGCACCTTCCACGTGTCTGAGACTTTTGACGTGAGCGACATCCAGGTAGGCTTTAATGTCACGCACACGTATCGCGGCGATGTGAGTGTGCGCTTGCTCACGCCCAGCGGCCTCAACCTCAACCTCATGCCGCCCAGCGGCGGCACCAAGAGCATCAACAATCGCCGCAACTGGGACGCGCTGCTGACCAACGCCGGGCCGAAGAAATTCCTCGACGACTGGTTCAATCACGTTACGGGCGCGCCGTACTTTGAGAATGCGCTGCGCCCGCAGTGGAATCAACTGTTGAGCACCGACGAACCCTCACTTGATTTATTCCTGCTGATGCCGGACTATACTGGCAAACGTGGGGCGCAAGGCGATTGGGTGTTGATGATCTGCGACAGTCACTTTGATGGCGGCGGCGTGGCCGGGTACTACACCCGCAGCCGAGTAATCCTGCGCGGCGATCCGGTGCCAGTGAATACGCGCGCCAACTGGTCATACGCCTTGCCCAACGTCGAAGGCAGCGACAACACGGTGTACACCTCGACGTTGTTTGCCATCGACAGCGTGGGCAATCGCAGCCGCTACACGCCGGACGGGATGCAGCCGGCTAACCTTGCGAGGAGTGGATTCGCCGAGCGACCACTGCCGCAACAACCCTCGCCAGGATTACTGGGCCTGCCTAACTTGCTGCAATTGATCAACGGGCTGATCACGCCGCTAAAGACCGACGCCACCTACACGCAGACGTTGTCGTATCGCGTGGACAACATTGCGCCGACACTGACCGTCACGCAGATCATCACCACGGCACTGCTGTCGGATACCCTCGCCGTGTTGCAGGGCACGGTCTATGACGGCGGCGACGCCAGAGTAACCGTGACACGGTTCGATCCGCTGGGCGTGGAAACGCACGACACCATCACCGTGACAGGTGACAGCGGTGAGCGCCGCTGGGCGCATGCCTTCACACCAGAAGCGTTGGGCGAGTACACGCTGTACGTCAACGCAGTCGATGGCGCGAGCAACGCGACGATCAACGGGCCATACACGCTGATCACGATCAAACCGTATCAGATCTTCTTGCCGCTGGTGCAGCAGACGTTGCCGATTACGATCAAGCCGTATCAAATCTTCTTGCCGCTGGTGCAGCGCCACTAGGTGCATCGCGCACGGGTCAGCGCGCTGCGTACGCACGGTCACCAACCTCGGCAACGGCGCGGCGATGAGCGTCGTCATCACCGACGTGCTGCCCATCAGCACGACGTATCAAAGTTGCAGTCCCGCACCATGCGGCCTGAATGCGGGCAACGTGATCTCGTGGTCGGTGGGCACGCTGGGTGTACGCGAAGCGGCGGCGGTGACGCTGCTGGCGCGGGTCAACAGCGATGTCGTCTTCTGCTACAGCGCGGCCTTCCGCGCAGAGGAGATCACCGAGGGGCTGGGTATCACCGACGCGGCGACCATCTCGCGTTTCCGGTCGGCGTGCAAGGCGCTGCTGGCTGTTGGGCTGTTCACGGATGCGGGCGAGGGGCGATATACGGTGAACCAAGCCGAGGTCAGCCGGCTGCGGGCGCTGGCCGGGGCGATGAAAGGGAAAACGTGAGGCTTCTCGTTGATCGAGTTGGGGTTGTTATAGACCTTAAGAAAAAGATTTGAACTTGTGATGTATAATCCCCCACTGCCATTGGCGCGCCCAGCGTGCTCCAGGATGGCGTGTGCTGACGCAACCGCAAATCTGACCTTGAAGGGGGAATGACATGCACGTGCGCATTAGCCTGAAACCCAAGCAGTCCGAACAGTTGTTGGCGCGTTTGTATCAGGCCTATGCGTCGGGGCGGTCGGTGGACGACGTCGCGGAACGCTTGGGCCTGAGTGAATCGTGCATCTATGGCTATGTCACGGCGTTCCTGTTGAAAGGGTTCGACAGCTTGGCGTATCGGCGTCCGCCGGGACGGCCTGCCAAGTTGACCAAGACGTCGTGAGCCAAGACATCAAGGCTGGCGTGATCTGGGCCGGCGTCGTCGCTTCCTATCCGGATTTGTTCTCCAGGTGGCGCAGACGCCCTGGCATTACACCAACGCCCGACCCTGGGAGACGGCGATGGCGCGAGGATTTGACTGCACAGTACGGAACGCCGGAACAGAACCCACAGTTCTGGGCTTCCATCTCCCCCAATTCGTATCTGGCCGATTTGTCCGGCCCGATACAGCTTCATCACAGCATAGGCGACAGCGAAGTGCCATTCGAGTTTTCCGAGACGTTGAGCAAGCAGATCGCAGCCGCCGGTAGGACGGTTGAGCTTTACTCCTACCCAGGCGACGATCACAACATTGCCAACAGCTTTGGGATTGCGATGCAACGCTCCGTCCAGTTCTTTGACAAGTATGTAAAACAGGTGAGTGTCCCGTAGCTTGCATCCAGGGTTGTCCAGTTCTCGCCCACCCTTGTACAGAGCAACGCCCGTGAACGGGTCTGGCCGGACTCGGCCCGATTCATCGGACGACGCCGATCACTGATTGACTGATTGCAACTCCTGTGGTAGAATCGCCGCCGTAGCTTATCCAGCCAATAGAAACTAGAAGGAGCGCGTGACGTGGCGCTGTCGAAAACAGAGAAAGACACCATCATAAGCGAGTACCATCTTCACACAGGGGATACCGGTTCGCCCGAGGTTCAGATCGCCATTTTGACGACCCGGATTAGCCAGTTGACCGAGCATCTCAAGGCGCACAAGCACGACGAGCACAGCCGGCGCGGGTTGCTCAAACTCGTCGGCCAACGCCGCCGGCATTTAGCGTACCTGAGCCACAAGGCTCCCGATCGCTACAAGGGTATCCTATCACGCTTGGGGTTGCGCAAATAGCGCATGGCGGATTGCCGATAGCAGATGGCTGGCGACGAACGCAAGTGAATTCTAGCCTATGGCTGCAAGTAAGAGCCCATAGGCTTTTGTTATTTCCGGCTGTTGGCTGGCCGCCTTCGGCCCTTCGCTATCCGCCATCAGCCAAGCCAGCGTAGAGAGCGCAGGAATTGGAAAGTGTCCCGCAGGACGGTTAGACCGCTCTTCTGCGAGTCAGTTTCCAGTCCCTGACCTCTACGCCGGACAAATCATCACTGCCGGGGCAGGTGGGCATACCTGCCGTCCGGCCTGGAGGTTATACAATGCCACAGAGTCAAGCTTTTAAAACTACCGTCGGCGCCGAGGAAATTACGTTCGAAACCGGCAAGCTGGCCGGTCAAGCCGGTGGCGCTGTCACCGTGCGAGCGGGCGACACGCTCTTGCTATGCACGGCAACCATGGCCCGCGAGCCTAGAGCGGGCATAGACTTTTTCCCGCTGAGCGTGGACTATGAAGAGCGACTGTACGCGGCGGGCAGAATCCCCGGCTCGTACTTTCGCCGCGAAGGCCGTCCCACCGACGGCGCCATCCTCGTCTGCCGCCTGATTGATCGCCCGCTGCGCCCCCTGTTCCCCAAAGACATGCGCAACGACGTGCAAGTCATCATCACCAGCCTTTCGAGCGACCTGGAACACCAGCTTGACATCCTGGGCATCATCGGCGCTTCGGCGGCGATGACGATCAGCAACATCCCGTTCGGCGGACCGGTCGGCGCGGTGCGCGTCGGTTATATCGGTGAGCAGCTCGTCGTCAACCCGACGGCTTCGCAGATGGCCGAAAGCACGCTCGACTTGCGCCTGGCCGGCACGGCGGATGCGATCCTCATGGTCGAGTGCGGGGCGAACGAGTTGCCCGAGCATCTGATGGTGGAGGCGCTGCGCTTTGGGCACGAGCAGATGCAGCCGCTCATCGCACTGCAGAACCGGATGCGCGAAGCGTTGGGCAAGGCCAAGTCGGCCTACCAGTCGTTTGCCGTGGACGAAAAAGTTGTGACATCCGTTCGGGGCAAGCTCAACGGGCGCATCGCGGCGATCTTTAATTCGACGTTCGACAAGGACGCGCGCAACGATGCGTTGGACGAGCTGGAAGAAGAAGTCGTCGCCGATCTGACCGAGGAAGCCAGCGGCGAAACTGTGCAAGCGCCCGGCGTGCCGCTTGACCCGGCGCAGATCAAACAAGTCTTTCACGACGAGCTCAAGGCCCAAGTGCGCGGGCGCATTCTCAACGACGGTGTGCGTCCCGATGGGCGCAAGCTCACACAAATCCGCCCGCTTTCCGCCGAGACGGGGCTTGCGCCTCGCGCGCACGGCTCCGGGCTGTTCACGCGCGGCGAAACGCAGGTGCTCACCATCGCCACGCTCGGCACTCCGCGCGACCAGCAACAGATCGAGGACCTGGTTTCCGCAGACTCGAAACGCTACATGCACCACTATAACTTTCCGCCCTACTCGACCGGCGAAGCGCGCGTGCTGCGCGGCAAGAGCCGCCGCGAAGTGGGCCACGGCGCGCTGGCCGAACGCGCGCTCAGCCCTGTCATCCCGCCGGAGGCAGAGTTCCCGTACACGATCCGCCTGGTGAGTGAAGTGCTCTCGTCCAACGGCAGCACCTCGATGGCGTCGGTGTGCGGCAGCACGCTGGCATTGCTCGACGCGGGCGTGCCGATCAAGTCGCCGGTGGGCGGCATTGCGATGGGTCTCATCGCCGACGGCGACCGTTACGCGGTGCTCACCGACATCCAGGGCATGGAAGACCACCTGGGCGACATGGATTTCAAGGTGGCGGGCACCGAAGCTGGCATCACCGCGCTGCAAATGGACATCAAGGTCAAGGGCCTGCGTTACGAGATTTTGGAGCAGGCGCTGGCGCAGGCGCGCGAAGCGCGGCTGCAAGTTCTCCAGGTCATCCGCGAGTGCATGCCGGAACCTCGGCCCGAGCTTTCGCCCTATGCGCCGCGCATCACGACGATCCACATCCCGGTGGACAAGATCGGCGCCGTCATCGGGCCAGGCGGCAAAGTCATCCGCGGCATCCAGGAAGAGACCGGCGTCAAGATTGACATCGAAGAAGACGGCACGGTCTACATCGCAGCGACGGACGGCGCGGCGGCCGAGTTGGCGCGGAGTCGCGTCGAGGCGCTCACCGAGACGCCCGAGATCGGGCGCGTCTACACCGGCAAGGTCGTGCGCGTCGCCGACTTTGGCGCGTTCGTCGAGATCATGCCCGGCGTGGACGGGATGGTGCATATCTCGCAGTTGGCCGATTATCGCGTGAACAAGGTCGAGGACGTCGCCAAGCTGGGCGACGAGATCATGGTCATGATCACCGACATTGACCCGCAAGGCAAGATTCGCTTGAGCCGCCAGGCCGTGCTGCAAGGCTGGACGCCGGAAGAAGCGCGCGAGCACGACGCGCCACGTAGCGGCGGTCGGCCCAGCGGCGGCGGGGACCGTGGCGGGGACCGGCGCGGAGGCGGCGGTCGGCCCGGCGGAGATCGTCGCGGAGGCGGCGGCGACCGCAGGCCGAGGCAGTAAAACCTCAAACCCTTGCTAGGTTCAGAACCTAGCAAGGGTTTTTTCATTGCGACAAACTTGGTCTTGCCCGGCTCCTGCCAAGTCCAATACCCGTGAATGAACTGCCGTCACGGCTCGCTGATTGACGCAAAGGCGCAAAGACGCAAAGTAAAAATCAAGCCTTTGCGCCCTTGCGACTTTTTAAAAACGATTCGTTCACGGGTATTGCCAAGTCTGGCCGAAAAATCGAGGAGAGCAAAAGGAATCTGCTCTCCTCGTTCTTGCCAGACATTGCGGGCAGGGTCTCTCAGGGGACAGGGCTGTTCAATTCTCTGCGAAGCGTGTCACCCTGCCTGCCGTTGCGCCAAGCGCCCCCCGGTGCTTTGCGCTGGACAAGGGCAAACGGCGGGCTGTTCCAGGACGCTTTAGCGCCCTTTGCACTATCAGCCCGACGATTCATCGTCGGGCTTTTTAGAACTGAACAGCCCTGATCGCGTGGGTGGCTTTGCGCCGGGCGTGGCATGGAATCATTCGTCAGAGGGGATTAAGCCTCTGACCAGTTGTCGCCGGACTTCGCCTATGAGCATCTCGGCCGACACCGGCTTGGTCAAGAATTGCTTCACGCCCATGCCCAACATCTGCACCTTTTCGCGCTCAGAGTCCACCCCGCTGGCGGTCAGCACGATAATCGGGATTCCGGCGGTCTGTGGATTTTCCTTGAGCCTGCGAATCACCGTCCGGCCATCTAACTGGGGCATGTTCAGGTCGAGCAAGATAAGGTCAGGGGAATGAGCCGCCACAGCGGCCAGGCACTCTTCGCCATTCTGGGCCTCGGTGACCAGGCAGCCTTGCCGCGTGAGTTCCACCGACAGCCAATGCCGTATATCGGCTTCGTCGTCCACCACCAGCACCGTCCCAGGCGTAGCTTTGTCCAATTGCATCAACACGCGCCGCACGCTGATCAGCAATTGACGGTTGTCCAGCGGCTTGACGAGGTAATCGGCCGCGCCGAGCGCAAAGCCTTTCTCCTCTTCGGCGACGATGGAAGTGACGATGACGGGGATGGACTGGGTGTCCGTATCCTGCTTGAGTTGGGCCAGAACCTCAAAGCCATCCATACCGGGCATGACCACGTCGAGCAAGATTAGGTTGGGCTGCTCGCGCCGGGCCAGCGGCAGCGCATCTTTCCCATGCGTCGTGACCAAGACGGTGTGTCCATCTCCTTCAAGTTGGCGGGCAAACAATTGGGCAACGCGCAATTCGTCGTCCACCACCAGGATCTTGGACTGGGCAGAGCGTCGCCGCAGCACGTTCGGCGGAACCGCCTCGGGAGCTATCTTAGACAGAGAGGCCGGCAGTACGGGCATCGTGAAACTAAATGTGCTGCCCTGCCCGACGGCGCTCTTGACCCAGATGTGCCCGCCGTGCATTTCGACTAACGAGCGCGTGATCGAAAGCCCCAGGCCGGTGCCGGAGATTTCATGGGCGCGCGCCGTCGAGGCGCGGAAGAAGCGCGTGAACAGTTTGGCATGATCTTCCTCCGACATCCCAATGCCCGAGTCTCTGACGTCTACCTGCACAAAGCCATTAGCGACCTGCGCCGACACGTCTACGTGACCCTCGAGCGTATATTTGAGCGCGTTCGACAGCAAGTTCGTCAGGATTTGCGCCAGCCGGCCCGGATCGGCCGGCACATCCGGCAGGTCGTCCGGAATGTTCAGGTTAAGCTGGATGCCCTGATCCTCAAAACTCTTTTGGAGCATCCTTGCCACCTCGTGGATGGCGGATCGCACGGCGACGGGCTGGAAGTTCATTTGTACCTTGCCGGCCTCGATGCGCGAGACATCGAGCAGCTCGTTGACCATGTTGCCCAGCCGGTCGGCATTGGTGCGGATGATCTCCAAAAAGTCGTGCTGCGTTTCTGGGGCGGTGGATGTTCCCGTCAATAGCAGCTCGACGTAGCCTTTGATCACCGTCATCGGCGTGCGCAGTTCGTGCGAAACGAGGGACACGAACTCGCTCTTCATCCGATCCACTTCGGCTTCTCGAGTGATGTCGCGCAATACCACGACCGTGCCGGACTGGTCGGTGAAGGGCAGCTTGACCGGGGCAAAACCCACGGCCAATATCTTGTGGCCCCAGGTGATCTTGAGTCCCGCGCGCGGCGACCCGTGGCTCTCGGCCAGGGAGCGGATGATGGCCTGGTCTTCTTCGCCGACGGCTTTGCCCATAATCTGGCTCACATCACGTCCGAGCACATCGGCTTCGCTACATTCGATGATGGCGCAAGCGGCCGGGTTGACGACGATGGCCTGCTGGTTTTGGTCAAATACGAGCACGCCATCGCCGATGCTGCTGAGAATGGCTTGCGTCTTGTTCACCTCGGAATGTTCGCGTTGGAGCGCGTCCACCAGGTCGCTGGTGCGTTCGGCGACGCGCAGGTCAAGCTCCGCAGCGCGTTTGCGGATTTCGCGCAGCGCGTTCTCCAGGTTGGTTGCGGCGAGCTGGGCGATGAGAGCCATCAAGAAAAGGCCTATCACAGAGATATAGTTATAGTCTTGCAACTGAGCACTGGTCAGATAGGCTGAGGTGTACCCTAGGGTGGAGAACACAGCAAAGATAAATGAGCTGCCCGGATTCAGCACGAAACTGGCGGCCATGACCGGCACTACATATAACAATGTCACCCGATCCAGTATGTTGGGCGGGAAGACGAATGAAGCACTCAAGACAAGGATGATGAGGAAGGCGTAGCAAGCCAGTTGAGTGTGTCCCCTGCGATTTAGCCACAACAGACCAGCAAAACATAAAAGAGCTGGAACATCGCTCAATAGTAAATATAGGTTGAGAGTAGTCGGGTGCTGCACAAAGTCAACTAGGTTAACCAGTGTCAAGACCAATGTGGCAATCAAGGCCCCGACGATCAGGACACTTAACAAGTGCCCCCGTCGTCTTTGCTCCTCATCTTTCGCGTAGACGGAAAGCAATTGTTCTATCCACAATTTGAGTATGTCTCGCACGCCAACCTCCTAGAGCCGTTCGTACATTGCCAGGGCGCTGAGAACAGCGGAATGGACAATCCAAGTGGGCGAATAGAGTGTCTTGCCAATCCATAACGGCGGGTAATGCATATTCTCTCGCTCGGCCGAGTGGGTCAAATATTGGGCCGCTTTGCTCAGGGCTTCGCGGGGAATGGAAAGCCCGCATCGCGCACAATAGGTCAGAGCCTGCAACCCGTAGGCTGTCTCCTCCGTCGTGCCACTCAGGTATCCCCACGATCCATCCGGACGCTGCGTTTGAAGGAACCACATAATCGCGCTCTCCACCAGTTCACCATCGAGCGCGAGCAGAGCCAGGATGCCGTGCGCAGTGGTATAGTAGGGCGAAGATTGCCATTTGTCAAACCAGAAAATACCAGAGTGCAAAGTCCTGCCAAGGAATTGCAGCGCCTTGTCTGACATTCTCTGGTAGTGCGCAAAAGGCGCGCAGGCCTTGAGTGCTTCGAGGAGATGAATATGCACACTGGGCGAAGCATCACGTTCATAGGGCAAGCATCTAAAATGATCCTCTAGCTCATACTCCAGGAAAACATCTGGCGATAGATTTCTTCCAGATTTGACTAGCACAAAGAATGTCAATGCAGTGTCATCCAAATCCAGGGGCGTAAAATACCGGCCCAAAGAGACGCCGTGGTCGGTCCACAAGCCCGATAACGTGTTGAGGCTGGGGATCGCTTCTTCGGGAAAAGTCTCTTCGACCAGATAGAGGTTATACAAGCACCAGGCCATCTCGAGAATGTCAGCCGGTACCAGGGTGGGCACGGAGCCCTTGTTCTGAGCTACGACTGTTTCCAAAAACTTTATTGCGCTAGGGTCACCTGTGTGGCGAAAAAAATAACTGGTGGCAGCGGGAGAAGATGCGATGGACCCATTCTTTTCTTGCAGGTCCCCATTGAGACGCGTCAAGTCAGCAGAATCCCCCAAGAACTCGAGGGAAAAAGTGGACGTCGAGTGTCGAGAGTAAAGCACATTCTGCGGGATCAAGGCCAATTTTTCCCTTCGCTGATCCTCGTAAGCTTTGAAGGAAAAGTAAGGCAGGTTGAATCCCAGTCGCTCGGCTTGTTTCAGCAGGGTCGGCAGAATCAATTCAAATCCAACAGTCTCACTCGCGTCGCGTGACAGGCAAGCCATTTGCCTCCACATAGCTCGGATGCCGGCCGAGATCTGAAAGTCCGCCCATTCACTCTTATTCCACTGAGCAATCACGAGGGTAGCCGCCAGAGTGGACAGAATTCGATCATGGTAGTATTCAACGCCTGCGCCCCAACTGCCATCCGAATTCTGGTGCAGTCTCAGCCATTCCAGTGCCTGTGGAAATGCAGGCCGATCGGGGTGCTCCGGATCAGGGACGCTGGCTACCCACGCTGTATCGTAAGCTGTGCCGGCCATCTCGCCTTTGCCGATCTGATTTCTAAACAATGCTTTGAGCTCCTCGTACCAATCGGGCATGGCAAGTGATAATGCACTCAGAACAGCAGAGTGAACCACGTATGTAGGGACGTAAAGGCTCTTGCCGATCCACAGTGGAGTATATGAGCAATACTTCCGTTCCTTTGACTTGATCAGGAAATTGGCTGCTGATAGTATCGTACGTGGATCATCAATACGCCTCCCGGTCGCTCGGCAATGCAGCAACGCCTGTAGGCAGTAGGCCGTTTCTTCTGCTGTACCCCGTCCGTAGAATCCCCAACTTCCATCAACACTCTGAGTTTGCTCTATCCATTGAACTGCCTGATCTATGACATCACAGACTTCATGGTTGCCATCCATCTCTTCAAGATCGATCACGCAATGTGCGGTAGCATAATACGGTGAAGTGTGCCATTTGTCGAACCAGTAAGTTTGCCGAGTTCTATTAGTTATGATAAATCTGAGCGCCTTCTGCATAAGCGAGTTGTCGGCTTTGCACCCGGCCGCGTTGAGAGCTTCTAATAGGTGGATGTGTGCGCTGATTGACGTGTCTCGTTCGTAGGGGAAACATCGAAAGTGATTCTCTAATTCATATTCTGCAAACACATCTAGGGAGATGTCAAAACCAGCCAGTCGTAGTACTCTGAAAGTCATTGCCGTATCATCCAGCTCCGGCACTGAGAAATACTTGGTATGAGAAACCCCATGCGGCGTCCATGTTTTATACAACGCTTCAACATGTGAAGCTACAGCAGGTTCACTACTCGCTAGATCATATCCGGCTTTTTCCAGATTGTACAATGTCCAAGCTCTCTCAAAGACCTCAAAAGGCGCAATGGGCGGAATAGATCCTCTGCCAGACTTGTGTATGGTCCGCAAATAACCAAACACCTCATTATCTTGCATTTTGGTAAAATAATAGGCCGATGCGGACGGAGAGGATGCAATGGAGCCATTTACTTCTTTAAGGTCGCCATGTGCAAGCGCAGCGGCGACATCGAAGCCGTCTCCCAAAAATTCAAGTGAAAAAGCGCTGGATACACAACGCGAATAGATCAGGCTGGGAGGCAGAAGCGAGAGTTTGTGTTCTCGCTTCTTTGCATAGCCTTCAAACTGAGAATAGGGCAATTTGAAGGCTGATTTCTGGGCAAGCTCCAACAACGTGGGTAGCACTAGCTCAAAACCTATTGTCTCGTATGGATCGCGGAAAAGTGATGCCAGAGTGCGCCAAATTGCACGCAGGCCAGCATCAATCTGCATTTTGCTCCAATCGTCGCTTTCCCATTTTGCCAAAGTAAGTATTGATATCAAAGTGGAAATGATCCTATCATGAACGTACAACAAGTCGCTCGCCCCCCAACTTCCGTCGGGAAGCTGATGCAATCTCAACCACTCCAGCGCCTCTGGGAACGCGGGCCGGTCCGGATGCTCCGGATCAGGGATGCTGGCTACCCACGCTGTATCGTAAGCTGTGCCGGCCATCTCGCCTTTGCCGATCTGATTTCTAAACAATGCTTTGAGCTCCTCGTACCAATCGGGCATGAGCCGAACACGACCGGCGTGTTTACCATTGGCCTGACCAGCCAACCGACGGCAGATGTGACCATCACGCTGATCAGCACTGACACGACCGAGTGCAGCGTCCCGGCCCTGGCCGTCTTGAACAGCGGCAATTGGCAAACCGGCGTCGCTATCACCGTCGCCGCCGTAGACGACCTGGTCTCGGACGGGCCGCAGACCTGCCTCGTCCAGACCGGCGCGACCAGCAGCAGCGATCCCAATTATGATGGGCTGGCCGTGGCCGACGTGACTGTGACCGTCAACGACGACGATGTGCCCAGCGTCATTCTCTCCAAGACCAGCGTCAGCGCAGGTGAAGGCGGCCCCAACGATACCTACATCGTCCGGCTCAGAACCGTGCCGGTCGCCGCCGTGACTGTCTCGTTCAATGCTGGCAGCCAACTGCAAGCTATCGGCCCACTGACCTTTGCCGCTGACTTGAGCGCCGTGCAGCCACAAACTGTGACCGTCGAGGCCGTGGACGATGGAACGGTCGAGGGCAACCACAGCGCGACCATCAGCCATACCGTCGCCAGCGCCGATCCGGCGTACAACACGCCAGGCGTGCCGTTCTCTCCGGCCAACTTGATCACGGTCAACATTGCGGATAACGATGTGGCGTATGCAGTGGCCGCCAGCGTGGCCGCCGCGCTCGAAGGAAACACCGGCTCGACGCCGATCACGTTCACCCTCATTCGCTCCGGCGGCGTGACCACCACCGCCAGCAGCGTGGATTTAGCCTGGAGCGGCGCGGCGACGCAGGGGAGCGACTATACCGTCTCGCCGTCCGACTCGACGATCAACTTTGGCGCGGGTCAATCCGAAGCGACCGTGATCGTTTCCGTGTCGGGCGATTTCGTCGCCGAGCCGGATGAGGTCATCACGCTCACATTGACGAATCCCACCGGCCCCGGCGCTGAATACATCACGACAGGCTCGGCCCAGGCCGTTATCACCAACGACGATACGGCGGGCATCACGGTCGGCCCAACCAGCTTGACGGTGAGCGAACCGAACGCGACGGGCGTGTTTACCATTGGCCTGAACAGCCAACCGACGGCAGATGTGACCATCACGCTGATCAGCACTGACACGACCGAGTGCAGCGTCCCGGCCTCGGTCAGCCTCAACGCCGGCAACTGGCGCGTAGTGTCTGTCACAGTCACGGCAGTGGATGATTCGATCGCCGACAGCCAACAGATTTGTGTGGTTCAGACCAGCGCGGCAGCCAGCGGCGATCCCAACTATGCCGGGCGCAACCCGGCGGATGTGACCGTGGCCGTGAATGACAACGATTCGCCGGGCATTGCCGTCAGCCCGTTCGATGGCGTCACTACCGAACAAGGCGGCTCATTCAATTTGACCGTGATGCTGCAAACTCAACCCGCCGCCGTGGTGACGCTCACCCTGGTCAGCACCGACACGACCGAAGGCATCGTCTCGCCGGCGCTGCTCATCTTTACGCCAAGCGATTGGAACGTCGCCAGGGTCGTGACCGTGACCGGCGTCAACGACGATGTGGACGACGATGATGCGGCCTACACCATCCAGATTGACAACCCGACCACCAGTGATCCAGTCTATGCCGCGATCAATCCCGCCGACGCGCGAGTCGTCAATCTCGATGACGACACGGCCGGCATCGTCGTTTCGGCCATCAGCGGCAATACCAGTGAGATTGGCGCGCCAGCGACCTTTACGCTGGTCTTGACGAGTCAGCCCGTCGCGACCGTCACCATTCCGTTCACCAGTTCCGACCTCACCGAAGGCACAGTCAGCCCAACCTCGGTGACCTCGACGCCCGCCAATTGGAACATGCCTCAGACAATCACCGTCACCGGTGTGGACGATCCGGTTTTCGACGGTGGAGTGGCATATTCAATCCAGGTCGGCCCGGCCAGCAGCAGCGATCAAAAGTACAACGGGTTAGACCCAGTGGACGTGGAGGTCGTCAATTTGGACGACGACAGGACCTTTATCTACCTGCCGCTGGTGATGCGCAACTATGTCGCCGCGCCTGATCTGGTCGTGCAACGCATCATTGCCACTAGCAACAATATTCAGGTCGTCATCAAGAACCAGGGTGACGCACCGGTCAATGACGAGTTCTGGGTGGATGTGTACCTCAATCCAGACGTGGCGCCGACGCATGTCAATCAGACGTGGGATATGCTGGGCCGTCAAGGTCTGGCGTGGGGCCTGACGCCGTCGGCTTTGCCGGCATTAACGCCCGGCGGCGTGCTTACGCTCACGCTCACGGATGAATACTATCTACCCGACTATAGCAACGTGTCCTGGCCGTTGCCTTTCGGCACGCCGGTGTATGCGCAGGTGGACTCGGCTGATGCCCTGACCGCCTATGGCGCAGTGCTGGAGAACCACGAGATTATCGGCGGGCTTTACAGCAATATCCTGGGACCGGTGTATGTCACGAGTGCCGCCACGACGAGCGGCGCGCCGCAAGCGCCGGCGGCCACCCAAGACTCGGGCCATCTGCCGCCAAGGCCCTAGTTTGGCCTTGCTGGTCTTTGGTTATACACGGCGCAGACCGAATTTTCCAGTGCGTAGGGCAAGTTGCCAACTTGCCCTACAGCCGCAAACGGAAATTCTTTGTATACAATCCAAGTTGCAAGGATTGTTGAGGAGGAATCCAAGTGACCCAACAACATAAAAGAAACTGGTGGCTCGCGCTCGTCACGGCGGGCGCGGTGTTGATGGCGGCATCGCTCCCGACTCTGACCGTGTATGCGGGCCTACCGCCTCGCCCGACGCCAGAGCCGCCGGTTGCGCCTCCGTCGGCTGGAGGGTTCATTGAACTGCATGTGACGGGCCGCAGCGTGCCCGTCGGACTGTGGACGGTCGTCCAGTGGCAAGATAGATCGGGCAACTGGCGCACCGTCGAGGGATGGCAGGGGACGACCTATGAGGACAATCATGTGCTCTGGTGGGTGAGCCATGCTGATCTGGGCAAGGGTCCATTCCGGTGGATGGTGTGTCGTTCTCCGGGAGGTGTATGGCTGGGCAATAGCCAATCGTTCAATTTGCCGGGTTATGATGGCGCAACGGTCAAAATCGAGGCGGTGTTGTCACAATAACAAGCCCTGGCACCCGCAACCTTGTCGAGACGCTCAATCGCCCCGGACCAATGTGCCGGGGCGATTTTATTATCACAAGGCCAAGGCAATACGGCATAAATCCCCTTGCGTATCACGCCCTTGCCACTCAGCTAGCGACGCAAGCGACCAACGCCATGCCTTCGGCATCACGCTGGCGCTGTATCCGCGCGACATCTTTCAAGGTGTGGTGCGTTTCTTGATGCTCACTATTCTTCCGGCGGCATTCGTCGGCGCGATTCCGCTGGACATCGTGCGCCGCCTGGATTGGACGGCGCTGGTGGGACTGGTTGGTTTTGCGATCGGCATCACGCTCTTGCTGCGGGTTGTCTTTTACGCCGGATTGCGCCGGTACGAGTCGGGCAGCGCGATCAATGTGAATGTGTGAACCGGTCCGAACAGAAAGTCCGAGGCATTTGTCACAAGCGAGATGAATTTGTTACAAGATTGTTAGACGACTACCCTTGTTTTATCACTACCGTTGATGTTATAATTACCACAGTTCAAGAGCAAGTATCATCTCAATAATCCGGGGGAGAACCTCGCAAGGTTAAAATCCCCCATCTTTTGAAAAATGCAAGGCCATTCTTTCATCGCAAGCGGCTTGAAATGCCAGGAGCTTTTTCTGTTGGCTGGCGAGTTTAGGAGGCCGCAAGGGGTCTGAAAAATGGGGCAATCTATCATTGCGCGCGGGCCAGGTGACGCCTGGCCTGCGGCAAAAAAGGAGCACGTGAAAGAAGCCCAACTCGTGCTTTCGCACATGCCGCTGTTCGCTTCACTGCCGCACGGCGAACTCGATCACCTCGCCGCCACATTGCGCGCCCTAGAGATCGCGCCGGACACAATCGTCTTTCACGAGGGCGATTGCGGCGATCACTGTTACGTCATACTGGCCGGCCAGGTTCAACTGACAAAGTCATTGGGGACGGCAGACGAGCGTTTGGTCGGCGTCCGGGGACCGGGTGAATTCATCGGCGAGATGAGTTTTATGAATCTTGACGGGGTGCGCACGGCGAGTGCGCGCGCGCCAGGCCACGCCCGGTTGCTGGAGATGACACGCAGCGATTTCGATGCGCTGCTGCGCCGGCAGCCCATGTTAGCCTACGAGATGGTGCGAGTGCTGAACGAGCGATTGGACGCCTCGCACAACGAGGTGCTCTGCGATCTGCAGGAAAAGAATCGCCAACTGATGCAGGCCTACGAGGAATTGAAAGCGGCGCAAGTGCAGATCATTGAAAAGGAAAAGTTGGAGCGTGAGCTCCAGGTGGCGCACAACATTCAGATGAGCATCTTGCCGCGCAGGCTGCCGGAATTGGCGGGCTTTGATTTTGGCGCGCTCATCGTGCCGATGACGGCCGTCGGAGGCGACTTTTACGATTTCATTCCCCTCGACGACAACACGTTGGGCATCGCCGTGGGCGATGTGTCCGGCCACGGCGTGCCGGCCGCCCTCTTTATGGCCCTGACGGTCACACTGCTGAGGGCCGAGGCCTGCCGAGACTGTTCGCCGCGCGAGGTGTTGCGCAGTGTGAACCGCCAGTTGCTCAACCTGAACAGCGAGGGCATGTTTGTCACGGTGTGGTATGGCGTGCTCCACTACGCCACGGGCGACTTGACCTATGTCCGCGCCGGCCACGAATTGCCGGTTCTCTATACTGCGGACGGGACATCGGTCGCGCCAAGCCTCGACGGCAGTCAACTCTTGGGCCTTTTTAGCGACCCGCCTCTCGTCGAGCAGACTATGACATTGGCTCCGGGTAGTACTTTGCTGCTCTATACCGATGGCGTGAACGAAGCGATGGACGCGCAAGGTGAGATGTTTGAAGAGGAACGCTTGAAAGCGGCCGTGAGCGCGCACCGTCATCAGCCGGCGCAGGTTGTGTGTGAACGAGTGATGGAACGGGTGACCGCGCACACCGGCGCCGTGGCGCAGAGGGACGACATCATGCTGGTGTGCATACAAGCCAGGTGACCAGGGCCAGGCTCGCCCCAGGGTTTCACGCCAGCCGGGCCGCAGCAATCCCAAGTTGCTCAACCCAGTATCCTCTCAAAAAGTGGGGGGATTTTAACCGCTTGCCTGCGTCGTCCGCGCAAGCAGGCGCAAAGGTTTCTGCTCATGACGCAGCGAACTCGGACTAGACCTTAGCAAGGTTCTCCCCCGGATGATTGAGATGATACGAAATGCAAGTGCGTGAGCCTCGCGCCATCGGGGGAGAAGGCGGGCGAGCGGGGCAATCACGCAGATAGAGGTTCTCCATGTGTGGACGATTCACCCTTGCGATTGACCCGGCAGATTTGATGGAGGCTTTTCCTGGTTTTAGTTTTCCGAAAGAAATGACGCCGCGCTACAACATCGCGCCGACGCAACCTATCGCGCTCGTCGCCAACAACGGCAAAAGCCAGGTCGAGTTCTTTCAGTGGGGCTTGGTTCCTTCGTGGGCGCAGGACCCCAGCATCGGCCATCGCATGATAAACGCGCGCGCCGAGTCGCTGGCAGAAAAGCCGTCGTTCCGCACGGCGTACAAACGGCGACGCTGCCTCATCCTGGCGGATGGCTTTTACGAGTGGCAGCCGGCGCCCGGCGGCAAGACGAAAACGCCGATGCTGATCAGGATGAAATCCGGCGAGCCGTTCGCGTTTGCGGGGCTGTGGGAAGTGTGGCATCCCGATCAAGCCGATGCGCTTTTATCCTGCGCCATCATCACGACGACGCCGAACGTGCTGATAGAGAAAATCCACAATCGGATGCCCGTCATCCTTTCGCCGGCGGCCTACCGGCAATGGCTCGATCCAGCGGAGCGCGCGCCCGATGAGCTAGCCAAGCTGCTCAAGCCCTATCCGGCTTCGCAGATGGCGGCGTTCCCCGTCTCGCGGCTGGTGAACGACCCAAAGAACGACTCGCGAGAGTGCGTCGCTCCGGCCGCTTAGCCGCCACTTGCGCGGGAACAACCAGGTTCGTCTTCTTGTGCGCCACGCGCACATGGGCAATCGCGCCGGAATTGAAGGCGACGTAATCTGCCTCGACGCCGTCGCTAAAGATAGCGCCGTTTTCGGGCGTGCGCGATTCCAACGTCAATTCGGCTTCGGGCGTGATGAGGCCGGCGACAATGCCAGCCCGTGAGGTCTTGCTGACAAACGGCTCACGCACCACAAACGCCAGTTGCTCGTCTTCCCAGTCGAGCCGGAATGGCTTGGGCGAGTGCGCTTCACCTTCGGTCAAGCGGGCTATCCCGGCGGCCATGTTGAACATCGAACTCAACCACCCTGTCGAGCCTGCGCCGGTGGACACGATAATCCCGCTTGAGGACTGCGGTTCGGATCGGCCGCCAAAGGTGATTTGGTAGCGGGCCGACGTGTGCGTCCGCACGCCGATGAACAGGTCGTTGAAGGCCAACATGCGCTGCCCGTCGTTGAGGGTGGCTTCGGCCATGGTGATGTGCCGCACCGCCATCCGCTCTTGCATGGCTTCCGAGACCACGGTCAGCGCATCCTGCACGCGATAGGGCAGCAAAACCCCGTCAATGTGGGCTGGATCCGGGTTGATGGCGATAATGGGCTGCCCGTCCAGGTATTTGGCGGCGTTGACGACCAGGCCATCCTGCCCAATCGCGATGACCAGGTCTTTATCGGTAAAGATAAAGTTGGGCAGAAAAGCCCGCTCGATCAACTGCACCCGGCCCAACGCGCCGATCTTGCCGAGCACCGTTTCAACTGCGCGTTGATAGGTGTCGTGCTCGGTCTGGTACACGGAAAAATCAGCCCCGGCATGCTCGATGTAGAACCTGGCCTGCTCGCGCGTGTTGAAGCGAGTGGCCAACTCTTGCAGGCGCGTCTTGCGTGTTACGACGACCATCTTTTCAAACATAGTCTCTCGTTGTCGCCCTGTGCGAAGGGGCTCGATCATGCAGGCCGAGATTCTTCGCTTAGCCCAGAATGGGGCGACTAAATCAGCGTTCGCGCTTTGCCAGCAGCGAGTCGAGCAAGTCCGGCGTGATGTTCAACTGGCCGATCTTGGCCGCGTTCTCTGCGAGTTCCTGAAAGCCCATCGCCACCAGGGTGCGCGGGTCAAGCGAGCGCGCGGTCAGCGCCAACAACGTCTTGGGATCAAGCCCCGCCAGCGGCTTGACGACGGCTTCAATGGCGTACGCCTGTGCGTCGGCTTCGGCTCTCTTATTCGCTGCCTGGGTCGTGACCAGGGTTTGTCGCTGTTGTTCGAGCGCAATATCGGCGTTCATCTGCATCTCGCGCACCTGGCGTTTCTTTTCCTCGACGGCAATCTCGGCATCCATCTGCGCCTCGCGGATCTGGCGCTTCTTTTCTTCGACGGCGATCTCGGTGCTCAGTTCATTTTCCTTGATCTTGCGCTCTTGCTCGACGGCGGCGTTGCGCCGGGCGTAGATGGCCTCGTCGGATTTTCTCTGCAGTTCCTCGCGAGCTTCCGCTTCCAGCGCCTTGGCCATTTCGGGCGTGGACCGCACCCCGAGGATGGAAAAGGCAAGCAGTTGGATGCCCAACGCCACGAGCGCCTCGGAGCCTTGCGCCGCTGCCATCACACTTTCGACAATCGCATCTGAACTGGTCAGGGCTGACCGCAGCGGCAGGCGTTGCACTTGCGCCCGTGTGAGCACCTGCACCAGGTTAATGATCCGCTGGGGCAGCTTGGCAGGATCGTCTGAAATACAGCTTTTGTGATTTGGAGCCAGGGCAAAGTTGAGCAGGCTGGATACCTTTTGAGGATCCGTCACCCGGTAGGTCAATTGACCCTGGATCGTGACGGCCTGAAAGTCTCCGTACTCGCAGCCGATCTGTCAGGTCGGATTCCTGAAGCATACGCCCGACATGCAGACGCCCATAGACAACTTGTACCTCACCGACTCGTGTCAACTGCATCCAGATGATCGGGCGATTTCCAATAGCACCGATCTGGGCAAACGGGTCGCCCGTTTGGTCGCCTCTCGCCTGCCGGCTGACGGGCCAACATTGGGGAGTTAGCGATGCCCAGTCGAACTCGAGTGCCGCTGTTCAACCGGTTGCCCATGACGCTCATCCGGCTGGCGATCGCGCGTTCCATTTATCGGGCCGCGCGCCTGATCTGGCGCGACGAGCATTATCGCATTTGCCGGGGCGGCATCTATTATGAGGTTGACCTGTCCGAGGCGCTGGATCTGGCGCTGGTCTTGTTTGGACACTTTCAGCGCCATGTCACCTGCGCCAAGTATTTTTCTTTGCCTGCCGATGGGGTGGTGTTAGACGTGGGCGCTAATTTTGGCCTCATGGCTTTGCGCTTTGCGCAACTGGCGCCACAGGGCCAGGTGTATGCCTTTGAACCGACCGACTATGCTTTTGGCAAACTGAAACGCAACCTCGATCTCAACGCGGAGCTTGCGGCGCGGATCACGCCTGTTCAGACGTTTGTGTCCGACAGCGCGATCCCGGCTCGGCCCATTCCGGCCTATTCGAGTTGGAAAGTTGATGGCCGCCCCAAGAATGTCCATCCCATTCACGGCGGCCTGCTCTGCGCGGGAGATTCCGCGCGCGTAACGACGATTGACGAATTGTGCGAGGCGCGCCAGATCAATCGAGTAGACCTGATCAAGGTGGATACGGATGGACATGAATACTGGGTATTGCGCGGCGCGGCTCGGACGCTGGAACGCGATCATCCGGTTATCATCTTTGAGGTGGGCATGTATTTGATGAAAGAGCGTGGGGTCACGTTTGAAGAGTATGTGGATTATCTGGCGCCGCTGGGCTACCGCTTGGTGAATAGCAAGAATGGCCGCGCGGTGACCCAGCAAGATTATGAGCAACAGATCCCCCTTTACGCGACGACCGATATCCTTGCTATCCCCGCGAGCCAGGCCCCATGACCTCTATCACGGTTCCATGCGATCTATGCGGCGGCACGACCTTCAAGCTGGTCTACCCCGGCACCGTGGCCGCCAATGACTCGAACGCCGCGACGTATTATTCGTCATCGCGGTCCAAAGCGGGGCATTTGCCCATTGTGCGTTGCGTGAACTGCGGGCTGGTGATGACTAACCCGCGCGATGATGATGCCATGCTCGCGCAAGTCTATGCGAGCCTCCAAGATACGATCTACGAGGCCGAAGACGACAACCGCCAGCGCACCGCGCAGAGTTTTTTGGCGCTCGTCACGCGCTACCATCCGCAGCCGGCGCGGCTGTTG
Source organism: Anaerolineae bacterium (assembly GCA_041300525.1). Lineage (GTDB taxonomy): Bacteria > Chloroflexota > Anaerolineae > Fen-1058 > Fen-1058 > JBGLNJ01. Next base: position 1,861,031 of record JBGLNJ010000001.1, read on the forward strand.
GATGTGGGCTGCGCGACAGGCTTGTTCGCCAGCGCGGCGAGCAAGGCTGGTTGGCAAGTGACGGGATTGGATGCCTCACCGTGGGCGGTGGCGCGCGCCCGTGAGCGCTGCCGGGAAGGTGTTTTCGTTTCGGGGTTGCTGGAAGAGATTGACTGGCCGACAGCCAGTTTTGATGTGATTACGGGTTGGGATGTGCTGGAGCATGTGCGCAGCCCTTCCGAAACCTTGCAGCGTCTCCGCGGCGGGTTGGCGGACGACGGCTGGTTGTTCCTGAATGTGCCCAATGCCGACAGCCTGGTGGCCCGCTTGATGGGCCAGCATTGGATGCTATTGCTGCGAGAGCATCTCTGGTATTTTTCACCGGCTACACTGGCGGCTTTGCTCCGCCGGAACGGATTCGAGCAGATATTCAGCCGCTCTCATTTCGTGAGGTTTTCTGTAGCCGGTGTCTTGGGGCGACTGTCGCAATATCCGGGCGCGGGCGGTGGGTTAAGCCGGCGGCTGTTAAACCTGGACTGGCTCAGGCGCGTGCCATTCCGGTTCCCGATGGGCGAGATGAACGTCGTTGCCCGTAAAGTGTCGCGGTAGGGGACGCACGATGGAATCCATGACGGAACGATCTGTACCCTGGCGCGAAGCGGCATGTGTTTTCGCGCTGGCGTTGGTAGTGCGGATCGCGCTCCCGCTGGCGCAGCCCGGCTACAGGGACGCTTGCTATTACACCGTCGGCGCGCAGCAGTTGGCCGCGGGACGCGGATTCACCGAGCCGTTCATCTGGAACTATCTCGATGATCCTCAATCTCTGCCCCGGCCCAGCCACCAGTACTGGATGATGCTGACGGGCGGGCTGAGCTTGGCGCTGGGGGCAAGCGTCCTGTTCCTGATTTTTACAGGAGTGGCTTTCCGGCGGCTGCCGGTCGAGTATGGCCTCTATATGGCAGGCCGGAACCCCTGGCTGCACCGCTTGATCCTATACTCTTCGCAGGCTCTTTATCTGCTTCTGATGGGCATCTTTTTCATGTGGGGCTACGCCGAATGAAGCGGAGAGCGCCGCCGGCGCTTGGAGGATGTTGAATGTGGGAAAGGTTGCGCCTGCGCCGGGATGATTCTCGCCGCCACATCGCCGAGTATGCCGGAGCCGCGTTAACGTTTGCCGCGCTCTTGAGCGTATACGTGTTGCTGGTATCGCCTCAGCGCGAGTTCCCGCTGAACGATGATTGGGCCTATACCCAGACCGTGCGGTATTTGCGCACGACGGGGCAATTGAAGCTCTCGGACTGGACAGCCACCACACTCATCTTTCAAGCGTATTGGGGCGCGTTGTTTGCCAATCTGTTAGGGGGCTTGTCATTCAGTGCAGTGCGCTGGTCAACGCTCACTTTCAGTATCATCAGTTGCATGGCGCTGTACGACCTATTCCGCCAACTCGACCTCTCGGCGCCGGCTGCTCTGTTGGGAACGTTGGCGCTGGCGGTCAACCCGGTGTTCATCTACCTCAGTTACACTTTCATGTCCGATGTGTTCTACCTCGGCCTGATGTTGTTGAGTTTGTCCTGCTACCTCCGTGGCTTTAAGCACAATGCGGGGTGGGCGCTGCTGGTTGGCTCCATGTTGGCTGGAGCGGCTTACCTGGCGCGGCAATTGGGCGCACTCTTGCCGGTGGCCGTCGCTGCCGCGCTGGTTCTGCGAGACCGGCAGATACGCTGGAAGCCTTTGCTTCTCATCGGCGTTGCGCCGGGGCTGGTCGTCGTCGGTCATATGCTGTGGATGCAGTTCATTCACGGCGTGCCGTGGGGCTTGGAATCGAATGCGGTCCAGAACAGCCTGGTTGTGCTACTACGCCCGACCGCGCCACTGTATATCCTCTTGCGGGTAATGAACAGCCTGCTTTACTTGGGTGTCTTTAGCTTGCCGGCGCTGTTGGCGCAAGCTGTAAGGTTCGATCTTGACCGCGATCGGTTGATTCGCCTGGGCAAGCTTTACGGCATCTGGCTTACGATGTTAGGCATCCTGGTTGTCTTTATGACTGTTGTCGTCGGCAAGTCCATGCCCTACCTCGCGAACGTCTTCAACCGAGAAGGCATCGGCGCGCTCTCATTAGGAGGGCGCAAGCTACCTGTGACGCCGGGCTGGGTCTTTTGGCTGGTAACGGTCATTGCGCCCTTTGACGGGGCCGCGCAAGGCGCACTGTGGACGGACGCCCTCGTCAATCTTTTTCGAGAACGTGCGGGGCCTTTCGCCATACTCCTCATCGCCAGTGTGCTTATGGCAATCCTCACGTTGCTCATCGTTTATCTGTGGGACGAATACCTGATTGTCTTTATCCCGTGCAGCCTGTATCTTGTGTTGAGACTACCAACACTCCCGTCTCCGCACGGGGGAAGGAGCGCAGTGGGAGGGGCGTTGGCGCTTGCCGTATGCGGTGCGATGATGGCATACACGCTGATTGAGATGGACGACCATATGGCGTGGAATGCCGCGCGCTGGACGGCGGGCAAGCGGCTTGTGGCGCTGGGCATCTTGCCCGAAGCGATTGATGGCGGGTTCGAGTGGAACGGCTGGTACACCTTCGAGACCGCCTTGCCGCGCGCTAGAGCACTTGGCAAAGGTGATGACCTGTGGGCATGGATGTCGCTGACGCCGAAGCAATACAGGCTGACTTTTGCGCCGATTGAGGGTTATACCGTCGTGGATCAAGTCGTTTACCACACGCCGTGGCTTGGGCGTAGCGGTCAAATCTATATTCTGAAGCCGGTGTTACCGTGAATACATCTGGCGTATCCAAACATAGGGTCATCGCCGGCGGCGGGCTGGCCAGTTCGTCCGTGTTCGAGGGGCAGGCTGTCGAGCAATTCTACCATTTCATCTGCTGCTCAGACGATCCCCTCATTCAGTTGGCGGATGAACTGGGGCTGAGCGACCAATTGCGTTGGAAGCAGACACGCACTTTGTTCTATACCGACCGCACGCTAAAATTTCCGTTTGCGGATGTAGGGCAAGTTGCCAACTTGCCCTACGCACTGGAAAATTCAGTCTGCGCCGGGTATACTATAGGTGTTCAGATAAAGGGTTGTGCTTTTGGCGTGATTTTCACGCTTGCCAGGGGGCAAACCCCCAAGACATTATCTGAACATCTATAGCTCGGCTCATGGGCAACCGGTGGGTACTGCTGTTGCGCGGGCATGTGTGGTATTATTCGCCTGCGACGATGGCGGCGCTGCTTCGCCAGGCCGGCTTTGAGTTGATCCGCACTCGAACGCACCTTGTCCAGCTTTCTATGGCGAATGTGGTGAGCCGTGCCGCCCAATATCCGGGCATGGCGGGCCGGTTGAGCCGGCGATGGGCGAGATGAACGTCGTCGCCCGCAAAGTGTCGCGATAGGGGACGCACGATGGAATCCATGACGGAACGATCTGTACCCTGGCGCGAAGCGGCGTGTGTTTTCATTCTGGCGCTGGTGGTCCGTGTGGCGGCGGCGCTCCCGCAGACGCAGCCCGGCTATATGGATGCTTACTATTACACCGTCGGCGCGCAGCAGTTGGCCGTGGGCCGTGGATTCTCCGAGCCGTTCATCTGGAACTATCTCGACGATCCTCAAGGCTTGCCCCGGCCCAGCCACCAGTACTGGATGCCGCTGCCCTCGATCTTGGCCGCGCTTTCGATGCGGGTGTTCGGCGTGAACTTTCGCGCCGCGCAGGCGCTGTTCGTTCTCCTTTCGGCGTTGCTGCCGGTGATCGCTTACGCTATCGCCTGGCAAATCTCCGCCCGTCGCCGTCACGCCTGGGCCGCCGCATTGTTCGCGCTCTTTTCCGGTTTCTTTTTGCCGGTCTGGTCATTGCCGGAGACGTTCGCGCCGTTTGCCGTGTTCGGGGCGTTGTCCTTGTGGGCGGCCGGCAGGGGAGGGCGATGGGGCTTTGTCGCGGGTGTGTGCGCCGGGTTGGCTCACCTGACGCGCGCCGATGGTGTGCTGCTCTTGTTGCCGGTGCTGCTGTTGGTTTGGGCGAGGCTCAGAGCGGCGCCGGGTAAATCCGACTCAAGAGCGGCTGGTCGAGCGATGGTCTGGATTGCGCTGATCTTTCTCGGTTACGTTGTTGTGATGGCGCCCTGGCTCATTCACAATTGGGTGACGACAGGTCGGTTGCTTTCGATAGCGGGAACCCAGACATTATTCTTGACCCACTATGATGACCTGTACAGCTTTGGCAAGACACTCGACTTGCCGACATATCTGAGTTGGGGCGTGGGAAACATTGTGCGCTCCAAGCTCGATGCACTGTGGGCAAACCTGTTGACGCTGGTGGCAGTGGATGGGTTGGTGTTCCTTGCGCCGTTTGCTGTCGTCGGCTTTTGGCAACGGAGGCGCGATCCGCTCTATCAGGCGGTGATGATTTACGGCGCGGCGTTGTACCTGGCGATGTCACTCGCTTTTACGTTCCCCGGCGCGCGCGGGGGCATGTTTCACTCCGGCGCGGCGCTCTTGCCGTTTATATTTGCATCTGCGATGGTGGGACTGGATGCGGTAGTGGATTGGATCGCCGCGCGCCGCGCGTCTTGGAATGTAGCGACGGCTCGACGTGTCTTTACGTGGGGCCTGGCGGCGCTGGCGGTTCTGGTCAGCGGCGTGATCTATGCGTCGCGCGTGCGTGACTGGAATCAAGCCGACGCGGTCTATGCCGCCATCGGCGAGCGGTTGCGCAACCCGTCACGCGGAGCGGTCATCGTGATGGTGAACAATCCGCCGGGGTATGTGTACCACACCGGTCAGTCCGCGATTGTGATTCCCAATGGTGATGTGGACATGCTGCTGGCCGCGGCCAGACGCTATGGCGCGACGTGGGTGGTGCTGGACGCGAATCGTCCGGCGGCGCTGGCCGGACTTTACGGCCAGCCTTCCTCTGATCCACGGCTGATTCTCGCGCAGACGTTTGAAAGCGGCGGCAAGCCGGTCTATTTGTTTCGCGTGCGCGGGGGCGATTGAGATTTTCTTCCACGAAGGACACGAAGAGGCATCAATTCTTTCGTGAGCCTGCCCGTGTGCGGCGCTCCGCGCCGCCGGGCCGCCAGGCGTCGTGTTCTTCGTGGACAAAAAAAGAGGGCAATCATGCAAGCTCTTATCACGGGCGGCGCTGGTTTCATCGGCGGTCACCTGGCGGAGATTTTGCTGGGGCAGGGACAACACGTCGTCGCGGTGGACAATTTGTCCACGGGCCGGATCGAAAACATTGCCAGGCTCGAAAACGATCCACGGTTCCAGTTCGTTCAGGAGACTGTCCGCAATGAAGCGGTGATGGATCGGCTGGTGAGCCAGTGCGACGTGATCTATCACTTGGCTGCGGTGGTGGGTGTGGAATTGGTCGTCAAGGACCCGGTTCACACCATCGAGACAAACCTCATCTGCACCGAGATCGTTCTGCGCCTGGCTCGCCGGTACCGCAAGCGAGTCCTGATCGCCTCGTCATCCGAGGTGTATGGCAAGAGCACCGACATCCCGTTCCGCGAAGACGCAGATCGCGTGATGGGGCCGACGACTAAAAGCCGCTGGTGCTATGCCGAATCCAAGGCGATGGACGAATTCCTGGCGCTGGCGTATCACAAACAATTCGGGGCGCCGGTGGTGATTTGCCGCTTTTTCAACACGGTCGGCCCGCGTCAGACGGGGATGTATGGCATGGTGATTCCGCGACTCGTCCAGCAAGCCCTGGCCGGGCAGCCGCTCACCGTGTACGGCGACGGGCAACAGACGCGGTGCTTTTGCAACGTCCGCGATACGGTGCGCGCGGTGGTCGCGCTCAGCGCCGAGCCGAGAGCGACCGGCGAAATTTTCAACGTCGGCAGCAACGAGGAGATCACCATCCTCGACCTGGCCCGGCGCATCCTGGCCCGTTCCGGCAGCCGCTCGGAAATCAAATTGATTCCCTACGACCAGGCGTATGCCCCCGGCTTTGAAGACATGCTCCGCCGCGTGCCCGACATTCGCAAGGTCAAGGCGATGATCGGCTGGCAGCCGACCATTGCGCTGGATCAGACACTCGACGAGGTGATCGCACAGTTCAGGCAAGCTAGTGGTTGACAGGCGTGCGAGAGTGGCGCATAATGGATGTGGCAGCGGCCATTCAGGCTTGGGGCAGGAAAGGAGTGTCGTATGGCTGTGCAATCTGTGACGACCAGCAAACCGGATGGCATCTCCCTCGCCAGGATTTCGCCGCTGGAAAGCGGCGACCGGCTCACGCGGCGCGAGTTCGAGCGGCGCTACAAGGCCATGCCACGCATCAAGAAAGCCGCCGCAACTCGGGCACGAGATTTGCCTGGGCATGGCGTCTAGCCGTGAATGGCCCCGAGGATGACGATTGCCAGGCCGATGATGAACGCGCCCACCGTGATGGCGACGGCTGTGTTGTTCTCTTCAAAGATTTTCTTCTGCATGTCCATCGGCGTCAGCCAATCAAAGAGGCGGTAGCCCAGGTACAGCAGGACCATTCCGACAGCGGCGTAAATGAGAGAGAGCGATCCTGGGACAGGGGATTCCAGAACCGCCCTACAAGATCAGCGTCAAAGAAGACATCAGTCAGGCCATCATCCGGGCGGCAGAGTTGGTGTTCGGAGCGCCGCCTATCGTCAATGGCGTCAGCGCCGAAGGGACGATTCTCAAACACGTCTGGATGCCGACTGCGCTTACCGGCTTTGCCCAACCGGATTGCAATCTGCACGCGCCCGACGAGAACATTGCCCTGGACTATTACATCACAGGCATCAAGTACGCAGCGGCGATTATGTGGGAATACGGCCAATCGGCATCGCGGTGACTCACCAGTGTGGTACAATGGCGCCCAACCCTACCCAGGAGAGCGAAAGATGGAAATGGAACCTAACCAATTGCGTCCCATTGCATCCTCCAATCTGCGCGACCAGATCGAACAGCAAGTCCGCAACGCCATCCTCCAAGGCACATTCAAGCCGGGCGAGCGTTTGGTCGAGTCGGTCATCGCCGATCAACTGGGCGTGAGCCGGCCCCCTGTGCGCGAGGTGCTCTCGGCTTTGGAACGCGAGGGTCTGGTTATCAGCATTCCTCGCCGTGGCAGCTTTGTCATTGATTTCACCGACAAGGACATTGAGGAAATCTACAGTCTGCGTCTGCTCGTAGAGCTGGGCGCATTGCAACGCGCGATCACGCGCTTCGCCGAACAAGACCTGGCCGAGATGCAGCAAAGTGTAAACAACCTGGGCGAAGCAGCGGCCCGCCAGGATGATCCCGACAAAATCGTGGCCCTGGATCTCTCTTTCCACGAGCACATTTGCCGCGTGGCTGATCACAGTCGTATGTACTCGGTCTGGAACAGCATGCGCTTGCAGACACAGTTGTTGATCGGCGTCACCAGCAAGACGCACTATGATCACCCGCGCCAGCCCATGGAGTTGCACCAGGCCATTTTAGATGCCGTCAAGGCGCACGACCTGGCGACGGCGGAATCCAAACTGAAGGAACATATCACAGACGCCCAGCGGCGCGCCTACGCTGCACTCAAAAGTGTGCGCGCGGCTGACGCAAAATCCAAATAGATTCTCACAACGGGGGAGGAATACATGCCTGAGCCGCCTGCCTGGCGATTTAGCAAGATCATCAAGCCGATGTTTGATCTGCCCACCGGTCATTGGATTCTCAAAGGCCGCGTGGTGACGTGCGTGGCCGATCAAGTCCTCGAAGATGGGTTCGTGGAAATGGACAGCGACAAGATCAAAGCCGTGGGCCGCGCCGCCGATCTGGGCGCGACAGGCGCGGAGGTGATCGAAACGGGCGGAACTATTTTGCCCGGCCTGTTCAATAGCCATGCGCACCTGGCCTGGGACGGCGTACACGATTTGGCGCAACAAGCCATGTACGACAGCGTTGAGATCAGCGCCTACAAATCAGCCGGCAACATGCTCATCAGCCTGCGCGCCGGTGTGACGACGGTGCGTGACCTGGGCATGAACAAGACCAACTTTGCGGCCAAGCAAGCCGTCGAGCAGGGCATCTTTCCCGGCCCGCGCTTGCTCATCACCGGCGAGGCGATTGTCCAAACCGGCGGCCATACCTATTGGTGCTGCCGGGAAGCCAGCGGCGCAGACGAGATGCGGCGCGCCGTGCGCGATCAGGTGCGAGGCGGCGCCGACCTCATCAAGATCATGGCCTGCCACGACCGGCTCGAATTCACGGATGCCGAGTTGGAAGCGGTGATTGACGAGTCGCATCGCAATGGCCTGCCGATCACAGCCCACGCCACCGACAACGCTTCGATAGAGCGGGTCGCGCGCTTCGGTATTGACGTCGTCGAGCATGGCGGCAAGATGACGGACGCGACGGTCCAGATGTTGTTGGATCGCAAGATACCTATCGTCACGACGTTCTCTGCCGTCATCATGCAGGCGCAGGCCGAGGTCGCTCGCAAGTACAACATCCCCGAGTGGAAGATCGCCGAGCGCCAAAAGGCCGTGGCCGATACCAGCCGTTACGATAGCCTGGTCAAAGCGGCCAAGTCCGGCGTTCCGATCGTGTTCGGCACCGACGCGGGCAGCCCGGTCGTCCAGCACAATGTCATCGCGCCGGAGCTAGTGTTCATGGTCAAGCTCGGCGTGGTGGATGGCAATTACGGCGCGCTCAAGAGCGCCACCAGCGTCGCGGCGTGGATGAACAAGCTGGATCAAAAGCTGGGGACGCTCGAACCCGGCAAGCTGGCCGATGTGATCGTCGTCGCCGGCAATCCGCTGGAGAACCTCGACGCGCTCAACAATGTGCGGATGACGTTCGTCGGCGGCAAGCGCATGGTGTGAAGCGAATGACGAATGACGAGCGACACATGATCAGACTCTATCTGGCCGATCCCAATATCCGCGCGGAGCAGATTGAAGCGATTCGCGCAAGCCTACCCGCAAGTTGGGCGTTGACCGACACGCCTGCTCGCGCCACCGCCATCCTGACCGAGAATGTTGACGTTTCGGACGCCATGCTCGCTGCCGCTGGCCCCGATCTGCGGATCGTCCTCCGATTGGATACAGGCCATGCCGCTGTTGCGCCCACGCCTGTCCCGGTCGCGGATTTGTCCAACACAGGGGCGATTGGCGTAGCCGAGCATGTCGTCGCGCTGATGTTGGCGCTCAGTCGCCGCTTGCTCTGGGTGGCTCGACAAACCGCGAAGGCCGTGTGGGTGGCTGGCCGCGATCAGCCCATCCTCACCGATCAACGCAAGTACACTTACAACTGGATTGGTCTGCCTGAATCGGGCGCGCTCTACAACAAGACCGTCGGGATCGTCGGCCTGGGACACATCGGCCAGGCCGTTGCCAAACGATTGCGACCGTTCGGCGTGTATCTGCTTTACACTGATCTGGAACGATTTGTCGCTGCGCTCGTAGCGCAACTGGGCGCATAGTGGCGGTCTGTGGACGACTTGTTGCGCGAGAGTGATTTCGTCACACTGCACCTGCGCTTTCAGGAAGGGTCGGGCGGCAATGACAAGCAATTCGGCGCGCGCGAGTTTAGCCTGATGAAGCAGACGGCCTATTTCATCAACACCTCGCGCGGGCGCATGATGGACGAAGATGCGCTGGCTTTTGCGTTGCGGTCGGGGCAGATCGCCGGGGCCGGGCTGGACGTGTTTCGATACGAGCCGTTGCCGGCCGATCACCCCTTGCTGGCGCTGGCGGGCGATAACGTGATCTTGACGGCGCACGTCGCCGGCTCGCCCATGGCCGAGGCCTGGCAGACAACGGCGGATGAGGTGGTTGAGCGGATTCAGGCTGTTTTGTAAAAGACGAACGACGAAGGACGAACGACCAATAGCAAAACCTGCCTTCGTCTTTCGTCCTTCGTCCTTCGCCAAACCGACTTTGTCTGAATCAGCGAGATCGTTATGAAGATTCTGGTGACTGGTGGACTGGGGTTTGTGGGCATCAACCTGGTGCGCTACCTGGCCCAGGCCCTCAAAGCTCAAGTCATCGCCGCCGATGTGTTGACTCCTGATCCACTGACGCAAGTATTCCTCAACCCGGTGGCGAAGCGGGTGCGCGTCGTCCACCTGGACGTGACGGATCGCGCGGCGTTCCGGCAACTGGTTCAGACCGAGGCAGTGACGCACATCGTCCATGCGGCGGCGATCACACCCGACGACCGTCGTGAGCGGCAGCAGGCATCATTCATCGTTGACGTCAATCTGGGTGGAGCCATCAATGCTTTGGATGTGGCGCTAGAGACCGCCAGCGTGGAAAGGATCCTGCTATGCAGCAGTGGTGGAGTCTACGGTGCGCCGGTCGGTGATCCGGCCCGGCCCCAATCTGAGGATGGGCCGCTACAGCTTGATAATCTGTACGCGATTACAAAGCATAGCGCCGAGTTGTTGACTACTCGCTATGCCGAGCTGAGCGGGAAGGCGATGGCATCCGCGCGTCTTGCGGCGGTCTATGGGCCGATGGAACGCCCGACCGGCAGCCGCGAGCAAATGAGCCATGTGCAGCGATTGCGCGCGGCGCTTGAGACGGGACGCCCAGTGCGAGTGGCGGGTCCCGAGGTGTTGCGCGATTGGACGTACACCCTGGACATTGGCGAAGCGATCCGGGCGCTGCTCTGCGCGCCGCGCTGGAGACACACGATCTACAACGTCAGTTGCGGCGCGAAGCGTGCCGTCACCTTTCGCCAGGTAGTGGATGCGTTTGTCGCGCACGGCTTGCGCGTTGAATGGGTTCAAGCCCCCGAGGCGGCTGATGTTGCCATGCGCCCGTCTCAGGGACGAGCGCCGTCGGACATTTCGCGCTTACAAGGCGACACAGGCTTTGCCCCGCGTTATGACCTGGCAACAGGACTGGCGGATTACGTGTCATTTCATGAGATGTGATTTATAGGAGTTTGACGATGTTTCATCCGCGACCGCGCACGCAAAATGTATTTGTTCGGGATGGCAAGCCCATCGTCGCCAAGGCGCCGCACCTCAACGGCGACTATTTGCAGGATACGATTGATCAGGCTCTCGATTTGTTGGGAGGATTGGATAAAGCGATCCAGCCCGGCGACCACGTATTGATCAAGCCCAACTTTAATTGCTCGTTTGCCATGCCGCTTTCGACCGATCGCGCTTTCCTGGCAGCGGTGATCGAAATCCTCCAAGACGCGGGCGCTAAGGTTACGGTCGGCGAGCTATCGGGTCGAGCCGACTGGCCGACGGACAAAGTCGTCAACAATCTCAAGATCATGCCGGTGCTCAATCGCTATGGCGTCAAGTTTGTCAACTTTGAGCACGATGAGTGGATTCCCCTAGAGGTCAAGGGACGCTACTGGGAATCGTTCCGGGTGCCGCGCACCCTCTACGAGGCAGACAAGCGGGTTTACGTGGCGAACATGCGCTGCCATTCTTCGGCGCGTTTTTCGGCGTCACTCAAGCTCAGCGTCGGGTGGATTGACTTGCAAGACCGTGATCGGTTGCACGCGGATCGCGAGCAAACCGAGGCCAAAATCGCTGAACTGAACCTGGGCTGGCAGCCCGATCTAGTGCTGATGGATGGGCGGCGGAGCACCGTCGCCTGGAACGGTCGGGGCGAATACATCTATCCAAATGTCGTCATGGCCTCTGGCGACATGGTAGCCATAGACACAGAGGCCGTCAAGATCCTCAAGCAGTATCCGGGCAAGAACAAGATTGATATTCCCATCAAAGAATTGGGGCAATTGAAGGTGGCTCAAGAACACGGGCTAGGCTCGATGGACTATGTTCTTCTTGAAGCGCCAGCGAATACGCACACGATCCAGGAGAGTATTTCCGACGCAGATGCCAAGTGGTAATCCAACCAACCCATAGTCAGGAATGACATGCTCCTCAAAGACAAAATCACACTGATCACGGGCGCGGGTCGAGGCTGGGGACAGTCCATCGCATTAGCGTATGCACGGCAAGGCGCGGAAGTTATCGCAGTCTCGCGCACCCAGTCCGAGCTCGATAGAACGGCCGCCTTGATTCAAGCAGAGGGCGGGCGCGTAGTGACGATGTCGGTGGATGTTTCGCAAGAAAATGCTGTACGCCAGATGGCCGCCAAGGTCTTGGCGGATTATGGCCGGTTGGACGTGTTGGTCAACAACGCTGCCCAACTTCCGCTCAAGTTTTTTCAAGACCTCACGATTGAAGAGTGGGATCGCACCCTCGCCATCAATTTGCGCGGGCCGATGTTGGGCTGCAAGTTCTTTCTGGAGAGCATGAAGCGACAAGGTCGGGGGAGCATCATCAACGTCTCGTCCACGGCGGGAGTTCAAGGCTTTGTCAAAGAGACGACCTATTGCGCATCCAAATTTGGACTAGAGGGCTTTAGCCAATCCCTGGCGATGGAACTGCGCGAGCACAACATTGCCGTGAACACGGTCACGCCGGGCGGCGCGTCCGCCGGGGTGCGGATGAAACCCACCTCACTCACCCAGGCCGGGTTCGACGCGCTCGCCGAAGCGGAGCGGGCGCAGTGGACGGATTCGATGGATTACACCGAGGCGCTGGTGTTCCTGGCGCTTCAGGATGGGCAGGGTGTGACGGGCCAGCGCATCCTGGCGTATGAACTGTCCGAGCGGATCCGCAAGGAAGGTTGGAATATTGAATATCGAATGACAACACAAACAGGGGATAAAGCGTTATGACTCTGCGTATCGTTCAAGTTGGAATGGGTGTCCGCGGCGTTCAATGGGCTAAGGTGATTCGAGAGAATCCCCGAACCACTAACGTGGCGTATGTGCGCCAGCGCGTTGATCTGGCCCGGCAGCAAGTGGCGGAATGGGGCGAAGGAAACGTGCCCTGTTTTGCCGACCTGGGTGAAGCTCTAGACGCGGTCAAAGCGGATGCGGTTTTGTTGGTCACGCCGCCGGAGGGACATCACGCGCAGGCGATGCTCGCCTTTGAGCACGGATGCCATCTCTTGTGTGAAAAGCCTTTGACAGAGGAGATGGACGAAGCGATTGACATTGTCCGGCAAGCTGAAAAACGCTGCCTGCAGCTCATGGTCGGCATGAACTTTCGCTACCTGTCGTCGAGCCAGTCATTGCGGTCGCTCATCCGCGAGCGACGTTTTGGCGAGCCGGGGTACGGCCACTTTCTCTATTTACGCAACCGCGATGGTCGCCGCCCTGACTTGAACAAATATCCGCTCACCATGAAGCAGCCCATGTTGCTGGAACAATCCGTTCACCATCTCGACCTCATGCGCTACGTTTACGATGACGAAGTTGTGGTCGTCAGCGCCGACACCTGGCGTCCGAGTTGGAGCACGTACACCGATCATTGTTGCGTCTCGGCGTTGCTCCAATTCAAGAGTGGCTTGCGCGTCAATTACATGGGTACCTGGACATCGGGCTGGAACCGCTTTACTTTCCAGTGGCGCACGGACTGCGCCGGAGGAGTGCTCATCCAAAACGCGCAGTTTGAGGACGTGCGGACGGCGACTTTGACGCCGGGCCTGGCGATGGAGGGTGTGTTGTTCAAGACTGGCGACGACGTCGAGCCACTTCAGCCGCTTGCACTTGAACCCTGCCAGGCTTTTATAGACGACACGCGCGGATTGTTGAACGAGTTTGTTGAGGCGCTAGAGAACGGCAAGCCCATGTACACGAGTGGACTGGATCATATCAAAACACTTGGCCTGACGATTGCCTGCATCGTGGCGGCAGAAACCGGGCAGCGGGTGCAGATGCACGATTTCTATCGCAAGCAGGGCGTGCCGGGCGAGTGGCTCTAGGGCACGACGATTAAGACTAAAGGAGAGCTTGCATGACGAACAAGGATGGCAAGTTTGTCGGCGTCCAGATCAGTCCCATTAGCTTTGTTGATGAAGGTGTTGGCCCATTGCTCGACAGGCTGGCCGAGCGATTTGGCATCAACGTGTTGCTGATCGGAACAATTTCCTGGCTTGGCCTCAAGGTGGGGCGGCGCATCTCGTGGCAGTTGGAAGGCTGGCCGGATCATGGCCGCCCCGAATCCTATGAGTTGAAGGGCGGCTCGTACATCCGCTTTCATCCGGATTACTACAAGAATACCTTTATCCGCAATTTTGAAACTGCCGACGCAGAGTTGGCCGGGCAAGACATTTTGGAGATGGTCATTCCCGAAGCGCGCAAACGTGGGATGCTGGTTTACCCAGAGGTCATGGAGCCACTGTTCAAGTACGCTGGACATGGCTCGGCCAACAACGTGAACATTCCCAACATGCCCCAAGTGTTGGAGGTTGACCTTTTCAATCGCTTCGGCCAGGAGCCGTGCATCAACAATCCGGCTTACCGCGCCTGGTGGCACTCGATCATTGAGGACTACTGCCGTAACTATGACATTGATGGTGTGATGTGGTGCAACGAGCGCCGCAGGGCGCCGGACCAGCCAGCGTTGTTCCAGCCGGGAACGGATTCACCTGATCGCCAAAGGCATTTGCCAGGGCGATATAGGCGTGCTCGCCGGTGCAGTGGTTGAGGTAGAGGCGGGGTGAGCTATACGTATCCCGCAGCACCTTGATCACGTGCCGCAAATGCGCTGCGTCGGCGTCTACCAGGTGCGTGCCGCCCATGATGGCCGTGATCGGGCGTTGGAACACTTGATGGACACGAGCCAGCGTGTTCAGCAGACCCGCGTGGCAGCAACCGCAGACGACGGTTAGCCCGCGAGTTTCCACCACCAGTGACGTGTCATCACGATAAGTGTCAGGCTGCCACCCGGTGTCGGTGGGCACAACATGGCGGGCGCTGCGCCCTTCCGGCTCTGGACGGTCGGCGATTTCGCCGATCATCCATACGCCAGGAACGATCTCGGCAGGGGTCTCACTGAGGCGCAGGTCTGACTGTTGGGCCAACTCGTCTCGCGTCACGGGCAGCCCGATAGACTTGTACTCGCCGCCTCGGATCGCATAGCGCGGGCGAAAGAGGTCAGGGCTGGCATAGAGCGGCAGGCCTGGCTTGAGCGCAAGAGCGACAGCCAGCCCGCCGGTGTGATCCACATGCGCATGGCTGAGGACGAGCGCAGTGGTCTCGCGCGGGGCATCGCCGAGCAAGTCTAAATTGTGCGACAGCACAACCTCGGTTTGGCCAGTATCGAAGAGAACGTTTCCATTGTCCGTCTCAATGAGAAAACTCAGGCCATGTTCACCCCAGAAACGCGAGCTATGTTGTACAGCGTTATCAGTAACACAAGTTATCTTTTTCATGGCCTTTATCCGTCGCGGGTTCGTGGCGATCTCGTGAATGTGGCCTGGCCGATTGTCTCCTTTTCAAATGACGCGGCGCTCAATCGTAAGCCCGGCGCGTCTCTTCATCGGTCAGGATATATCGAATACGCTCCTGCCCCCGGGCGGATTTCCAGGTTCCGAGTTGCTGATGGGTCAGGTAATAGTTCTGTGGGATGGGATGGGTGCCGATTACCACTTCCATTTGGTATTTGGCCGGGATAAAGTCACAAAAGGCGTCCAGCCGTAGGCAGGGCGGATAGCCGACGACCAGGCCGGTCGCCAGGTGGATGACCTCCGCGCCATTCTTTTTCATTTCGGCGGGCGCATATTCCACATTGCCGCCCGGACACCCGCCACACGTGGTGTAACCTACCAATTCGACTTGCTCGCCCTGGTAGCGCGCAAAAGCGCCCTCGCGGTTTCGCAAAGCTCTCAAGCACTTGCCACCGGCGCAGGTGTGATAACGATCGCAGATGATGATGCCGATCTTTTTCATGGTAGATGCTCCTTCAGAGTGGACGTCAGACGCGGTCTAGGCTTGCCTGGCGGAACGCGCCGATGCCGTGCGACACGCTGCACGACATAGGATCATTACAACTCTTCAAAGGCACACGGCCCGCTAGCGGCGTGGCTTTCAAGTAGAGGCGGGAGCACACGACGCAGCCGACGTGCTGCTGCTGGCTGCTGCGCTAATCCCCAACCGCGAGACGGCCTTTTTCACCCGATTGCTCCCACACTTGGGACAGATGAGCTTTGCCGGCCGAGAGAGCAAACGCACAAGCACTTGAAAGCTCTCGTTGCACTCTTCACACCGATACTCGTAGATAGGCATGCTGTTCCTCCAGTGTAACCACCAAACGCTCCAGAGTCTCACTTGGCCGATTTCAAGCCGGCTCGTTCCTTTCACCAGCTACTCGGGTGAGCTGTCTCAACACCTTATTCCTTAGCCCGAGGACGATTTGCGATAGCCTCCCGCAGCGTGTTCACAGCCAGTTCAGCACAGTGAACGCTCTCATCAGGCAAGCCGTCCAGGGCAACGATCAGATCCTGCGGCCTGATTCTGCCCGCTTCCTCCAGTGACACCCCTTGTATCAGCTTAGTGAGCATACTCCCGCAGGCCGTCGTCGGCCCACAGCCATCGGTCATAAAGCTGGCCTTCTCGATTTGCTCTCCGTTCAGCCGCAGGTAGATCTCCATTGTGTCACCACACCAACCGTGCACGATTCCGCACGCGTCAGGCTCAGGCATGCGGCCCAGGTTCTTGGGGTGGTAAAACTCTTCGATGGCCTTGTCCGAATAGGTCGCCCGCGCCTGCTCGATGATCTGCTGTTGAAGCTCGTCTACCAAGCGGTCAAAATCTTCCATGTCAACCTGCCGTGAGTTCGTCCAGCCGCCGCTTCGCTTCGTCCAACTGCCGTTGCAGCTCGCTGGTCGTTTCCTTCAAAGTGGCGATTTCCTCCTCACGGGAATTGGCAGAGACAGGCGAAGGCAATGGCGCGCCTGGCGTGGCCGGCGTGGTGGCGCGCCCGCCCATTCCCATGCCTTGCCCCATCCCCCTTCCTCGCCCCATGCCTCTTCCTCGTCCCATGCCGCGCCCCATTCCCATCCCTTGTCCCGCGCCTGTGCCGGCCCCGGCCTGGGCGCTGGCGGCCGCGAGGGGCTGCAATTTTCCAGACTTGAAGGCCTCGACCGCATCTCTCACGGTCCCATCGTTGAAGAGGTAGATCGGCACACTGGCGGACTGGAAGACTTGCAGAGCATTGGGGCCCACGTTGCCGGTCACCACTGCCTGGGCGCCTCTCTCGACGACGAGTTGGGCAGCTTGGATACCGGCGCCGCTGGGGGCGGCTATCGCCGGGTTCTCGATGGCCTCGAACTGCAGGGTCTCTGTCTCTACAAGAACATACATGAGGCAGCGCCCAAAGACGGGGCTTGTCGGCGCGTCAAGGTTTGCGCCGTTCGACGTGATGGCTATTTTCATTTGCGTTCCTCCACATGAGATATGTAATCAAGCTCGTCCCCGTCCTTGCTTGAGAACGATGCTTCCGACGGGCACGCCCGCATCGCGGGCGAGAATCGAACACTTGGCTTGCAAGAGGAAAAACGTCCGCGCTCCATTTGCGCTCAAGGTCTCATAATTGGCCTGCCCCTTGGCGATCACCAAGTCGGCCTCTTCGTACAGTTGTCGAAATTCTTGCGAGCAACTGCGCAAAACCGTGCCGGGCGCATCCGAGCCGGTGCTGATGATCTTGGCCGCGCCGTCCACCCCGGCGGCCAGGGCGTCCTCCAAAGTTGCATCGTTGAGGATCGGCCCTCCCTTGACCGCATAGTTCACAGGCGTGTGAAGCGTCTCGATGAGCACACGGTCCAAGACCGTCTCGCCGGCATTGTCGGCCAGGTAAAGCACCCGCTCTGCTCCGGCCAGCGCTTCTCGAAAGGCCGGCCTGTCGTCAACGGCAAAGGGTTGGATCAGCGTCTGTTCTACCGTCTCCCACAAATCGTACTTGAGATCAGGCCCCAGGTCAATAATGTTGCCCGCAATGCTCAACCGCACCGCCACATCTAGCGGGTCGCTCGCCTCCGCCACCAGCGTCTTGAGCCGGGGGTAGAGGGCGAGCGCGTGGCTGGTGCTCGCGTCCTTGGCCGCCCGATAAGGATCGCCATTGCCAATCGTCTGGCGCACGAGCCGATGAATCTGATCTGCGATCTCGGGCGGCGTGCGCCACGGCTCGATGCGGCGGAGCGTTTCGAGCGCGCGGTCCAGCACCAGACGCTGCTGCTGTTCATCGGCCCCGCCGATCCGGGCAGCTTCCAACGCCTGACGCAGGAAACAGGGATAGCAATCCAGGTAGGTCTTCATGGACTAGATGCCCGCGAAAATGGGCGACGTCTTTTGCTGTGGAGCGTGTTCCATCACATGCTGAGCAATCGGCTCGAATAACGACGAGGTATATGTTTCGATCTTGCCAGCATCGCAGAGGCGCGCCAGTTCGGGATCCAGGGGCAACCGCCCCAGAAGGGGTATCCCCAGTTGCATTGCGGTGCGCATTGCCTGGCTGGGGCCAAAGACCTCGATCCGCTCACCGCACTTGGGGCAAATGACGTGACTCATATTCTCGACCAGCCCCAGGATCGGCGTTCCCAGTTGTTGCGCCATGCGGGCTGCCTTGCGCACCACCATCCCCGCCAAGTCTTGAGGCGAGGTAACCAAGACGACTCCGCTGAGGGGAATGGACTGCATGACCGTCAGTGAGGCGTCCGAGGTGCCAGGGGGCAAATCCAGAATCAGGTAATCCAGGTCGCCCCACATCACGTCCGTCCAGAACTGTTTGATCGTGTTGCCGACGAGCGGGCCACGCCAGATAACGGCCTCGTCTTCATCAGGCAGCAACAAGTTGATGGACATGACCTCGATGCCGGTTTCCGTCGTGACAGGAACGATGCCGGTGGGGAGCATCGCCGGCGGCTCGTGCAGGCCAAACATGTAGGGAATGCTGGGGCCGGTGATGTCGGCGTCGAGCACGCCCACTCGCTTTCCCTGCCGCTTCAACGCCACAGCCAGCATCGCGGCCACCGATGACTTGCCTACGCCGCCTTTCCCACTTGCCACGGCAATCACGTGCGCGATCTGGTTCCCCGCCTGCGCGGGCTTGGGGCCGCCCTCGGACGCCGTCATGAACGCCGCGCGCTCCTGCTGGCTCATCTCGACCAGCTTGACCTCGACTTGATAGCTCGAATCAAGCTTCTTGACGGCCTCTTGCACGCCGCGCACCAAGCCATCCTTCACCGGGATTTCTTTGAAGGGCAAGGCGAGGGTGACTGTGACGCAGCCATCTTGTATGGCGACGTCTTTGATCATTCCCAACTCCACCAGGTTGCGCTTGATCTCTGGATGCATCACCTGGCGCAGTCCCTGGTACACCGTTTCATTCGTTATCATTGCCTATTGTTCATCCTTTCTGCGAGATTCTAACTTGGCTTTTGCGTATGGCGTTCAGCGCGCCCTGCGCATGGATTCGCACGACTCGATCTTTGTCGCTCAACTTTTCAGTGAGTTTGGGGATGGCGCATTCAACGATCTCGGGCCGCCGCTTGCCGAGGACGCGCAAGATTTCCGGCGCTTCGCGGCGAACGTGTCGGGCATCCGGGTCGTCCAGCAGTCCAATAAAAATGGGCAGCGCCTCCGCGAACCATTCGGGGCGTTGGGTGGCGATGTTTTCGCATGTCCAGATCACGGACAGCCGCACCCTCGGCGACTGATCGCCAGCCTTGCTCAGAATGAGAGCCAGATGCTTTTTCACCATGTCTGGCTTGGCGCGGCCGATGCGCCCCAAGGCCCAAATCGCTTTTTCGCGCACCTTTGCATTAGGGTACTCGGTCAGTCTTGCCAGCGTGGACACTGCCGCTTGAACCCACTCGGGCTTGCGGAAACCGACCTGGCCCACCGCCCAGCAGGCGCGGGAGCAGATTTCAGGTTCGGGGTCAGCCAGCCGTTTGATCAGAGCCGGCACCGCTCGTTTGACTTGTTCCGGTTGCCGATAGCCAACACGGGCAACCTGGCCGAGCGCCTTGCAGACCGCCTGGGGATGGTTGTTTTCGAGTTCATCGGCGATGCCGGTCATGCCCATGCCCTTCCGTACAATGCCGCCGCGCGTTCCTCCGGCGTCAAATCCGACCACGGGCAAATCGGAAATGTCGTTGCCCTTGATGAATTTGACATTGGATTGCCTCCTGTGCGTTATCAAATGAGTGGCGCGTCGCGCCACCCGCGCCTCATCCTGGTTGTTCATCGGTTTGACTCCATTTGGCGGTTAGAGCTTCTTTGATGAGTGCCGTCAGCTCCTCAGCCTGGATATAGCCGACGATTTCCATATCTTGCTCAATCACGCCTTCCACTTCTGCTACAGCTTTTTGAATCTCCAGCGATAGCGGCACGGCGATCGGACACAACGGGGACGATGGACGGAACTTGTATGACACGCGCCCCTGCTCGTCCACCGTCAAGTCCTCGATCAGCCGCATCCGCACCACGTCCACGCCGGTCTCCGGGTCAATCACCGACATGAGGCGTTTCAAGATCGCCAGGCGGAGCTGATCAGCTTTGGAGAACGGCCAGGTCTCACTCATGTTTTGTTTCCCGGGTGATTCAAATGCGCCGCCACTCGCTGCCAGATCTCGACGATAGCCCGACTGGCAAGCGCGTCAGGCCGATACGCCGTCACCGGTTCGCCGTGCACCATCGCTTCTGTCACCGTCGCGTCAAACGGGATGCGCCCAACCATCTCGATGCCGTGTTCACAGCAGTATGTGTCAATCTGTTCTGCGCCCGCCGGATAGATATCGGCCTTGTTGATACACACAAGTGATTTGACGCGAAAGTGCGCCGTCGTCTCTAGCGCGCGCCGCATGTCGTGGATGCCGGCCGCCGTTGGCTCGGCCACGATGATCGCCAGGTCAGCCCCCGCCGCCGCCGAGATCACCGGGCAGCCGATGCCGGGCGGGCCGTCTACGATCACAGCCTGGTAGCCTTCGTCCAGTCCGAGCAAGCGTGCCTGTTGTTTGACGAGCGTGACCAGCTTGCCCGAGTTTTCGTGCGCCGGGAGCAGTGCTGCGTGAAACAACGGCCCGTAGCGGCAGTCTGACCGAAACCAGTGACCTGCCAATTGCGGTTCCATGTGGATTGCTTGCGTGGGACATTGGTAGACGCACGCGGCGCAGCCGTCACACGCAATCGGATCCACGCGGTAGCCCTCCCCAGCAAGCGGGGGAGGGCTCGGGTGGGGGTTGACCGCATCAAAGCGACAGACCTGCTCGCACACGCCGCAGCCTTCGCACTTGGCTGGGTCTATGACGGCTTTCGAGCCGCCCATGAATTCGTGCTGTTCAAGCAGGTGTGGCTGAAGAACCAATTCGAGATTGGCCGCGTCTACGTCGGCATCGGCGAGCACGGCGCGCAGGGGCGATGTCCCCTCGCGTGCCAGATGCGCGAACGCCGCCGCCAGGCTCGTCTTGCCTGTACCGCCTTTGCCGCTCAGAATCACGAGTTGTTTCACGCACAGTCCCTACGGTATATGCTTTTGAGTTAGCTTGCGTTTGAAATCGAGTACCGTTACTTCAAAAAGCGGATTTGACTTGTCCGATGTGATGTCTGCCGCTGAACTCGACACGCCTTTGGCAATCCGCATCAGCATTTCTTGGAATTGCGCATGGTACTCGGGGTGAATATCTACTAATGGCTGCCCCTGCGCGATGCCTTCGGCAATCGCGCGGTCGAATGGAATCCGCATCAGGATGGGCAATCCTGCCGCTGCACAGAACTCGTCTACGCCACCGTCGCCGATGCCATCGCGGTTGACCACGACACCCATTGAGAGATTCAACTCGCGCCCGACCTGCACCGCCAGTTTCAAGTCGTGCAATCCAAACGGCGTCGGCTCGGTGACGAGCAAGAGGAAATCCGCCCCGCGCACCGATTCGACGACGGGACACGAAGTGCCAGGCGACGCATCCAGAATGACGATTTGGTCGGGCTTGGGCGTGGCCCACTTTTTGAGCTGGCGAATGATGGGCGTCGCCATCGGCTCGCCCACGTTCATCACGCCCCGCGCAAAATGGATGCCGCGGTCCGCCACGCCGCTTTCGAGCACACCCATCACGTCCGATACTTCGGAGATGGCGTGTTCCGGGCAGATCAGCGTGCAACTCCCGCAGCCGTGACACAACTGCGGAAAGACGAGCACCTTTTTGCCCAACACGGCAATCGCGTGGTATTGGCACACCTCGGCACATTTTCCGCAGTGGGTACACCTGGCTTCGTCCACATGCGGAATCAGAAGGCCAACCTCTTGACGGCGCTCGAACGTCGGTTTGAGGAACAGGTGAGCGTTGGGGGCTTCCACGTCGCAATCCAGGAAAAGCGGCGGATCGAGCCGCGCTGCGGGCTGGGTCCGCGTTCGATCCGCCGCCAGGCAGATCCTCTTGATAGGTCGCCATAGCCTCGGCCAGGACCGCAGCCGCGCCAAATGAGCTGTAAGGCGTGGGCAGGCAATAGGTTTTGCCAGCCTCGAAGGGAGAGATTTCTTTGGCAACTTCAAGCTCCTCAGCTAGAATGCGGATGAGCCTGAGCTTGTCAATGGCAGGCAACATGCGGACAACAGGAATGATCCGGGTCAACGTTATCGGCTGTTCCAGGGTTTCGGTTTGTACAGTGGGTTGCATTTTCGTATCCTTTCCGATAGATCGCTTAAGGATTGGTGCGGCGCGGGCCAGCGCACCCGCTCGCGTCGAAGCGATCGACATGTTATACTGTGCGTCGCGCGGCTGAAGGATATTGTACTACCGAAAGGCAGGCTAGGGCAAGTGGCGGAATGTTGCGAGGCCGGTTCAACTCATCGAAGCAGCGCAAAATAGTTGACCGTCGCCTTTGTGACGTCCACCATGGTCGGGCTGGCCTTTTGCCAGTCGCCCCAGTTCGCCTGCTGCAGAAAAATCACCAGTACGAAATCCCCGTTGGATGTAAAGACAATCCCCGCATTGGCGCGCGTCTCTTTATCCCAGCCCCACTTGTTCGCCACGCGCGTGCCGGCCGGCAGCCCGGCGCGGATGAACATTTGCGCGCCGCCGTTCGGATCGGTGAGCGTGGCCTGGCTCAGCAGGTCGAGCAACTGGGCGCATTTCTGCGGCGTGAAAGCGCCGGAGTAAGCCACGGATAGCGTCCCGCCTCCGCGCGCGCAGAGATAGATCATCTCCAGCAGCAAGCCGGTATCTTGCGGCGTTGTCTGCATGCGCGGGTCGGGGTTCGTGAAAACGTCGGAACGCGAGTTGGCCGGCGTGACGACGGCCGCCGGTGTGGCGTTCTGGTCGTAGGGCACGGCGATAAAGGTGCTGGGTAGGCCCAGGTAACGCATGGAGGCATAGATGCGGTCGGCCCCGGCGTAAACATCGCCGTCGCCGAGCCGCTGCAAGAGTGTGTTGGCGCCGGCGTTGCCCGCCTCAGTCGCCGCCGTCTGCGTGATGAGTAAAAGCGTGGCGTCGTCGGGCATTCCGTTCAGCCGCCGGTACGTTTCCGTGAGGATGGGCAGCTTGAGCAGTCCCAACCCGGAAAAGGCCACGTTCTCGTTGAGGCCGATTTCTTCTCCGGTTTGCAGGTCTTTGACAAAGACGCCGGCCTGACCCATAGTAAACTTGCGCTTGAGATAGGCGTTGAGCAGGTCTTGCAACTGCTTCAGGCGCGGCGCTACCGGCGGGATGGTCTTGACGACGAGCGTGGCTTCGCGCCGTTGAGTCGAGCGAAGCGCAGCGGCAATGTCCGGCACCGAGGCCGAGATGTCCATCTCGTTGCCGGTCTGCCCCGGCACAAAGCGCAATTCGTCCACCAGCGGCGAGGGGGGCGCAGGGGTTTGGTCATAGCGTTCGCTCACGTGGGTGAGGAAGGCGCGCAACTTTTCTTCCGAGTACGTTGTGACAGGGAGAATATCGCGGGGTGGCACGCTGCGCCGTGTGAGATAGTGCAGGAATCCCTGCGTTCCCCCAGCCATTTGTACGCGAGCATCGTTGAGGGCTTGAAGAGTAGCCGGCTCGTCCAACCGAAAATCTACTTCGGCCGGCGTCAGCGTCAATGTCTCGCTGCGATAGCGGAGCGTCACGGTCTGGCTGAACACTGCCTGCAAGTTGAGGATGACTTGTTGCGGCGTCTGTTCCGAGGCGGAAGCGCCGGCGACCGTCCAGCCGCGCGGCATTCGCGCCAGCGCGTACTGGAATGAGGTGAATTGCCAGACGATGAAGGCGATGATGGCGATGATGAGGAGGATAAAGATGGGTTGCGCTCGACTGGTGCGCTTGCGGTTGTCAATCACGGCGTCTCCATAACTCTCTCCCGTGAAATGGGGGAGGGAAAGGTGGGGTCAATGCCACGACCAAACGGCAAACGTTCCATCGGCCAATCGCCGCGCGGGCAATAGGGGCTGGGTTGTGTCCAGCATGCGAATGGCGGGCCGACCGAACTCGTCCACGTCTGCGAACAAAAGATAACGCCCATCCGGCGACCAGAGCGACAGCGATTGCGCGTACTGGTCAAAATACGGGACCACCAGCAAGAATGAATCGGTTGGGGTAAAGGATGGAAAAGCGATAGAAGCGCCATCGGCGACGTTCGCCACGCTCCAGATCAATTTCACGTTGGCCGATTGCGGAACGGGCGCGATTGGCCTTCGTGCTGGAACTAGCCGGCCCTGCGGATTGAGCTGGGTGGAATCAAAACTGAGCACGGCGATTCGTTCTCCGTCCGGCGACCAGAAAAACGCTGCAATCGTGCCTCGCGCCACCACATGCTGACTTTGGCCTTCCAGGTCGGTGACGGTGACTGAATCATACAAAAAGCTGTTCCGCGAATTTGGAATGGCGAACGCGATGCGGTCGCCACGGGGTGACCAGACAAAGACCAGGCCGGTGCGGGATAAAGCCAGCACGCGCCGCTCGTCGCCTTTAGCCAACACGAGTTCATCGGTCTTGGTTTCGGTCTCGCGGGCAAACAGGAATTGCCGTCCATCGGGCGACCAGGCTGGGGCTTGAAAGATGCCGGGCGCATCGGGCAACTTTACGAGCGCCGATGAAGCGGGCTGAAAGACCGCCAGGCCGGCCTCGGACGAATCGCGCCGCGCGCCACCGGTGTGCAGCAGGAGCGATTGGCTGTCGGGCGACCACGAAAAGTATGACGGCGAGCCTTGCGCGACGATCTGGGACGAATCGCCTGCGTGACCATCTGCCAGGCGCAGGTCCACTCCGGACTGCGACGAGGTGAGGAACGTGATCCATTGACTATCGGGCGACCAGTACAGATAAAACGGCGCAACATCCGGCCCACCCGAGTAGACTTGTATACGGTCGCGGCCGTCCGGTTCCGACGTGAACAAAGCGCTGGCCTCGTCGGTATAGGACGAAAAGGCCAATCGCCCATCGGGCGACCAAGCCAGTGCCTCGTACCGTGCCCCATTGGCGTCAAGATCGCGCGTCACTGTTTGCATGTCGCGTCCGTCCGGCGCAATCGTGTAAATGTCGCCGTCCGTGCCGATGTAGGCGATGCGCCCGCCTACACGAGTCGGTTGTTGCGGCAATGGCGCTGATTCGTTGCGATGGGCCAGCCACCCTACGCTGGCGATGCCCATTGCCGTGCAGGCACAGGTCAGCGTCACGCCCATCGCCGCCAACCCATTCCAGATCCACCCGTCGCGTCTGTTCACTTGGCTCCTTCCCACAGCCGTAATTATAGCAGAATTGACAGCGCCCGCCGAATCGCCTATACTCACCGGAGAAACTGTAGGCGGGTACGGAATACCCGCATCACGAGGAGGTCACATAATGGACAAGTCAATGACACCCGCAGAAATGATGCAACAATTGCCGACGGCATTTCTGCCGGACAAAGCCGGCGCCACCAAGGCGGTGATACAGATCAACCTGACCGGCGAGGGTGGAGGAAACTGGATCGTGGACGTGGCCGATGGCAAATGCCAGGTGAGCGAGGGAACGGCGACATCGCCCAAAGCCACGATCACCGCAGGAGCGGCCGATTACCTGGCGGTAGCGCTGGGCCAGTTGAACGCCGTCAGCGCCTTTATGGCTGGCAAAATCAAAGTGACGGGCGACATGGCGTTGGTCATGAGTTTCCAGAACTGGTTTGCCAGGCCGTAGCCCCCATCCCCAACCCTTCCCCCGTCGCGAAAGAACGCGACAGGGGAAGGGAGGTATTCCCTTCCCTGCACCCGTTGCGAAAGAATGCGACAGGGGAAGTGAGAATGTTCCCTCCCCTGCACCAGCGGGGGAGGGGTGGGGGGCCTCACCACACCCGTAAGTCGGGATTGTCGCAGCGTTGCCGCCCGACCTTGACCATGTCCGCCCATTCGTCGTGGACCTTGATCCGCGCCACGTCGGCGGCAAGTCTGTCACCGTGCCATCGTGCATGCTATTGCTGCACAGCCGCTCACGACGATCTTGACGCGGCGACAGAAATCGCGCGCGCTCAAATCAACCGATCTCCCTCGACCGAGACCGAGTCTTGCCGGTAGTGGCAGCCTCGGCTCGTGCGGTTGTGGCGCGCAGCCTGCGCCACGATCAGCGCCACCTCGACGGCGTTGCGCAGGCCGATCAAGCCGTCGCTCAGTTTCGTCGTGCGGTAAAATGTCTCGATTTCATTCTGCAGGTGGCGCAGCTCACGAATCGCGCGCGAGAGCCGGTCGGCGTTGCGCGCCAGCCCCACGTAATGCCACATGATGTTCTGGATGGTTTGCATGTCGCCCTGGATCAGGGCCGGGTCGGCGTCGGCCACCAGGCCGCTTTCGTCCCAGGGCGGCACGTCATCGCGGCCCGGCAAGCCGAGGGACGTGCGCCTGTCCAATGCGTCCTCTATGTGCTGCGCGGCGCGGTTGCCCCACACCAGCCCCTCCAGCAGCGACGTGGAGGCCAGGCGATTAGCGCCGTGCAGGCCCGTGCAACTGACTTCGCCCACGGCATACAGATTTCCGATACTGGATTTTCCCCACTCGTCTGCCCACACGCCGCCACACGAGTAATGCGCCGCCGGCACGACCGGGATCGGCTCGCGCGTGATGTCTAAGCTGGCCTTCAGGCACGTGGCGTAAATGTTCGGGAAGCGGGCGCGGATCGCGTCGGCGTTCATGCGCGAGGCAATGTCGAGCAGCACGTGCGAGTAACCGTTCGTTTCCATCTGGTGGTGAATCGCGCGCGCCACCACGTCGCGCGGCGCCAGGTCTTTCCACTGAAGCGAATAGTCGGCCATGAACGCGCGCCCGTCGGGTGAAAGCAAAACGCCGCCTTCGCCGCGCACCGCCTCACTGATCAAAAAACCTTCGGCGCCGGGCGCGGCCAACGCCGTCGGATGAAACTGCACGTACTCGGCATTGACGATGCGCGCGCCAGCGCGGTGCGCCAGCGCCAGCCCGTCGCCGCGCGCGCCGAGCGGGTTGGTGGTGTTGCGATAGATGCGCCCCAGCCCGCCGGTCGCCAACACGGTGTTGGCTGCCACATAACGGTGAATGGTGCGCTCTTGCCGGTCGAACGCATAAGCGCCGTAGCACGTGATCGGCTGGTAAGCGGCCAGCGGATCGCGCGAGTGGTGCGGAAACGTGATCAGATCCACAGCCGTCGCATCCGTCACCAGCGTCACATTAGGGCAGCGGCGCAGCGCGGCGATCAATCCGGTGATGATGGCCTGGCCGGTGCCGTCGCCCACGTGCAGGATGCGCCGGCGCGAATGAGCCGCTTCTTGTCCCCAGATGAGGTGGCCGTCTGTGCCCTGGTCGAACTGAACCCTCGCCGTCTCGATGAGAATTTCGCGCAACAGGGATGGGCCTTCTTCGGCCAGGATGCGCGCGGCTTGCGGCGAACTGACGCCTGCGCCGGCCGCCAGGATGTCGGCCGTGCAAATCTCGGCGCTGTCGTCCGGGCTGCGACCGACAATGCCGCCCTGGGCATAGCGTGTGTTCGATTCCTGCGGATCGGGCGCGCGGGTGAGGACGGTGATTTGACGCTGGGGGTTGCGCGCCAATCGCAGCGCGGCGGTCGCGCCGGCAATGCCGCAGCCGATGATCAGGACTTGTGTTTGTATCAAGAGTTTGTCTCCTTGCACCCCCTCCCCTCTCCCGTTACTACGGGAGAGGGGAGGGGGCAGGGGGAGAGGCGATGGTTATCCGATGGCGATCATTCTCTCGACCGCGCGAGCGGCTCTGGCTCGAATGTCTTCCGGCACATCTATGACGTATTGATCGTATTGCAGGGATTTGAGCGTGTCTTCCAACGTGATCTGGTTCATGTGCGGGCACCGGACGATGCACAGTCGAAGCATCTCTTTGTCCGGGTTGGCGGCGGCAATGTTTTCGCCCATGGCACATTCGGTGAGCAGCAAGTAGCGTGGCGCGGAGGTTTGGGCCACGTACTTGATCATCGCCGTCGTGCTGCCCGAAAGGTCAGCCGCCTCGACCACCTCCGGGCTACATTCCGGGTGTGCCAAGACGACCACATCCGGGAATTGTTGCCGCACGGCGGCAATATCCCGCACGTTAAACTTTTCATGGACTTCGCATCTTCCGTGCCAGCCGATCATTTGATAGTCCAGTTCGGTTTCGGACTCGTTCGGAGCGAGTGAAGGAAAGATAATGTGTTTGCCCGTTTCTCGGGCCACGTTCCTGGCCAGGTATTCGTCGGGAAGAAAGATGAGGGTATCAGCGCCGAGTGATTCGACGACCGCCACGGCATTGCCTGAGGTGCAGCAAATGTCCGACTCGGCTTTTACGTCGGCGTAGGTGTTGACGTAGGTGACCACCGGAACGCCGGGAAATTTCGCCTTGAGCGCCCGCACGTCCTCGGCGGTGATGCTGGCCGCCAGCGAGCAGCCGGCTTTTTGCGAGGGCAGAAGGACCGTCTTGCTGGGGTTGAGGATTTTGGCCGTTTCCGCCATGAACTCGACGCCGCAAAATACAATGATGTCTTTGTCGGTCTGGGCCGCTTTTCGGGCCAGCTCCAGCGAATCGCCGACGTAATCGGGGATCGAGTGAAACAGCGCCGGTTCCATGTAATTGTGCCCCAGAATCACGACGTTCTTTTCCTTTTTGAGGCGATTGATTTCAACGGCGAGTTGAGCCTTGTACCGCAATTCAAAATCGGGGACAACGTCGCCGAGCATCTTTTTCAGTTTCAGGTACATCTCATCTGCAGACATTTCACTTCTCCACACGCTAGATTTCTGACGGATGGCGAAGACGGATTTCGTCATCCGTCTTTCGTCGCCAGGAAACTCACGTCAAATGCTTTGGCCGAATGGGTCAGCGCGCCGATGGAAATATAATCCACGCCGGTCTCGGCAATCTGCCGGACATTATCGAGTGTCACATTTCCCGATGCTTCGAGTTTGGCGCGACCGGCGTTTAGCTCCACGGCTTGGCGCAGCATCGCAGGCGTCATGTTGTCGAGCAAGATGCGTGGCATGCCCAATTCGAGCGCGGCCTGCACATCGTCCAGCGTGCGCGCCTCGACCTCGATTTCCAAACCGGCATCGGCGGCGCGGGCGCGGTGAACCGCCTCGGCCAGCGACCCCGCGAAATCAATGTGATTGTCCTTGATCAGGAGCATGTCGTACAGGCCCACGCGGTGATTTTGCCCGCCGCCGCGCCGCACGGCCAGCTTGTCCACGGCGCGCAGGCCGGGCGCGGTCTTGCGCGTGTCGAGGATGACGGCGCGCGTGCCGGAGACGGCATCAATGAACTGGCGCGTCAATGTGGCGATGCCCGACATGCGCCCCAGGAAGTTGAGCGCCGTTCGCTCGGCGGTGAGCAGCGCGCGCGCCGGGCCGGACACGCTGGCCAATACCTGACGGTTTTCAACGCGCGCCCCTTCGGCGACGTGAGCCGTAAAGCTCACGCGCTCGTCGAGCAAGAGGCAGGCCGCTTGCGCCACATCCAGCCCGGCCACGATGCCGGCTTGCTTGGCGATGATTTGCCCGCTCATCTTCGCTTCAGGCGGCACGATGCTGTTCGTCGTCACATCGCCCGCGCCGATGTCTTCTTCCAGCGCGCGCCGGATGCAGGCGATGATGTCCGGCGGCAATGAATGACTGGACATGCGCTGTCTCCTTTTTGTACTTTTGACACTAATTTGACCTTGAAAAGAAGGGCGGGTAGGCCCGCCCCTTGTTAGTGTGAATTTCACACTAATTATAATCGCTTTCCCGTCTTTGTCAAGGGAAATCCACGCAGGGCACGAAGAAATACCAACCCTTCCAGATCGTCGATTGCACTCGCTGCGCCAACTGCTGCAAAACGATGGGCATCACGTTCGATGAGGAACCTGTCACTATTGGTATCCACAATCGGGTAGACAGGTACTGGTGGTATGGGCGGCCAGGATTGTCCCTGTCGGCGTATGTCCCGCCCGGCGTCTATGATGTCATAGTCGTCTATGAAGGCGTCACCACCAAAGTGGTCAAAGAGAACATTGCCGTCAACACGAGAACCAACTTGACCATCCGCCGGAGTGATGCCAGCCATGAAGTGCGCCTGCGTCTACTGACGGTGGACTCGCACGAGATTCACATGCCTCTGGACCACATCGGTTACTCGGCTCTCCAGCACAAGCAATCGGGCGCGACCATCGCGTTCTTGGGTGCTTTCACCTTTCAAGTGGATCCGCACCGCCTGTACTTTTCGGACCTCAGCTCAGCCTATCGGTACGAAGCCAGGCTACCCGACCAGTCCGAAGGTTCACATTGGGATTTCTATGATTTTTTTTACCAGCTTACGGATGGCATCACCACCAGCCTGACGTTGCAAAACGATCCATCACAATTCAAGCACGTAGAATATCATTTCAAGCCCGATCCATTTACTATGCAGCTCAAGCGACGGTGGTGGTGGAGCACCGACTGGCTGGATACTACCACGGTTCCTCCTGCCGAGCACACGTATGGTGCCCCCTTCAAGGAGGAGGCCTATTACGTTCCACAGCCTGCTGATGCTGTGTGGAAGTGGAGCTTTGCCGAGGTCTATGACGGGAATTCCAACCTGCTTTACACCACACCTCGCCTGCATGTTAGGGATCAATCCACGATAGACATGTATCTTCCGGGGCTATCCGCAGAGCCGGTGTTCAGCACAACGGCAACCTATCTCCCCGTCGGTAGTGCTCCCCCACACTGGCACGGCAAATTCGAGAATCAAGATTATGCCATAATCCCGAATGAGCCGCAGGTGCGTGAGGGCTTGCTGGTCTTGAATCAGGCCCTGGATCGAACCAACTATGGCAGTCTGACTTACGAGCTGTACCAGTCCGGCCAACAGATTGACAGCGGGATTATCACCCGGTTACCCATTTCACTTCGCACGCCTGGGGCCTATACGATGACTGTGCCTTACACTCATTACTATGTTAGAGGGCGACCGGGCAGCGCTCGCGCCACAATCGGGTTTGACACCAGCCACCCAACCGACAAGAATCCGCCGTACCTGCTTTCGCTGAATGTCATGGTCGGCGATAGAATGGTGGAGAGCCTCACTCCCTCGGATGTCGGCGAAATCCGATTTGCCGCCGGGGATGACACTGGCCTGGGCCAGGTGACCCTGGCTTACCAGGCGGGTGGGGCCTGGCAAGAATTGCCCTTGCACCAGTCGGGGAATGTGTTTACTGCCACTGTCCCGATGGCGCTAAGCGATTCCTATGTGGCGCTGAGGATCACGGCGTGGGATACTCAAGGAAACTGGCTGGCCTATGAAGTGAATCCGGCGTTTTACGTGCTGACCCCGCCGATCGCTGTGACCATCAGCGGCCCGACAATGGGCGTCGTCGGCAAGGAGTGTGCCTTCACCGCCAACACCAGCCCGGTGGCAGCCGCGCAGCCCATCACCTACGTTTGGCAGGCCACAGGGCAATCGCCAGTAACGCATACGAACGGCTCGAACGATGTTGTCAACTTTATTTGGAGTGCAGTTGGCGCCCAGTTCATCACGGTCACGGCGGCGAATGAAATAGGCGCAGTGACCGGCACCTACGCTCTCAGCATCTTGACTCAGACGCAGGCGATTTCGCACAACGTCGAGCTTGTCAGCCAGACTGGCGGCCCGCTCAACGCAGTGGCTGTGCAAGGCAACTATGCCTATGTCGGCATTGGCCCAAGTATGGACATTCTCGATATCTCTAATCCCGGCCGGCCCGCCGTCGTCGGTCACATGGGCCTCTTGCCCGATGTGGTTTACCGCATCGCGGTTTCAGGCAAGTATGCCTATGTCGCTAATGGCTACGGCGGCCTGCGCATCGTTGATATCTCGAACCCTGCCAGTCCACGCGAGATCGGTTTCTATCACGCGGAGGATTTCGATGCGTGGGGTGGTGTGACGGTGGCAGGCAACTATGCCTACGTCGCCGGCGCCTCGGGACTGTACATCATCAACATCTCCAACCCAGCTAACCCACAACTGGTTGGTTTCTTCTCCACGCCAGAAGCGGCGCGGAACGTAGTGTTGAGTGGCACCTATGCCTACGTCGCCGCTGGCAACCATGGCTTGTACGTCGTCAATGTCTCCGACCCGGCCTACCCACAAGAGGTCGCGATTTACCTCGAGGCTGCCCACGACGTGGCTATCGCCGGCAGCTATGCCTACGTCGCCGATGATGTAGTGGGCTTCCGCATCATCAACATCTCCAACCCGTCCCAGCACTACCAGGTCGGTTCTTATCCCATGACGAACCTGCACTATGTGTCGGTTGCCAATGATTATGCCTATGTTGTCAATGACCAATACTTGAATGTGATTCGAGTCTCCGACCCGGCGCACCCGGCCTGGATTAGCAAGTTTTACATCGCGGATGTCGGGCCACCTCATGGCACCTATGACCCCTTTGTTTACACTGGCCGGGGCATACAGGTCGCCAATGGTCATGCCTATGTGGTCAATGGCACGTCCTTGAGCTTGATCAACATCACCAACCCGGCTACTCCTTGTAGAGTCGGTTTCTACGATACACCTGCCGTGTCGCCATCGGCTGTGGCTGTAGCGGGGACCTTGGCCTATGTCGCCAATGGGTGGAGAGGGTTACGCATTTTCAACTTCCAGGATCCAGCGCATCCGGCCAGAATAGGCGCTTACGACTCGCCGGGAGCGAGCCAGAGTGTGGCGGTGGTCGGGCCATTCGCCTACCTCGCCGCTGGAACCGCAGGGCTGCGCATCCTCAATGTTTTGTACCCGACGAATCCAACCGAAGCCGGTTTTGTGGACACTTTCGGATGGGCCAGGGGTGTGGCTGTGGCAGAGGGCTATGCCTACATTGCCGATGGGCAAGATGGCCTGCGTATTGCCCGAGTCCAGGACGCGGCTCATCCGACGCCGGTCGGTTCCTACGATACGCCGGGAAGCGCTCAGAACGTGGTAGTATCAGGGACCTATGCCTACGTCGCCGATAGCGAAGGAGGTTTGTGCATTATCAATGTCTCCGACCGGACGCACCCGACTGAGGTCGGCTCTGTCCACACGGCGGGGCAAGCCATGGATGTGGCAGTGGAAGGAAACTATGCCTACGTTGCCGACAGTTGGGGATGGCTGCGCATCGTCAACGTCTCCGATCCGGCGCACCCGACTGAGGTAAGCTCCTTTGGCAACATGGCGGGGCCGGTCTATGACGTGGCGGTGATGCAAGATTATGCCTACATCATTGACGACAATGGTCTGCACGTTATCTACGTCTCGGACCCAGCGCACCCGGCCGAGGTCGGCTTTTACGAGTTGCCACCGTTCTTCCGATATGCATCCAGTTGGAAAGGGTCAACCTTGGCAGTGACAGCAGGAGGGTATATCTATTTCGCTGGCGAGGACCTCGGGTTGGTGATTTTGCGCTACCGCCCTGAACCATTGAAGGCGATTGTTATGGCCACTCCAACTCATGGCACCCCGCCGCTAACGGTAAAGTTCACCAATCAGTCAACAGGCGACTATACGTCTGCTCTGTGGAACTTTGGCGACGGCTTTACCAGCACGCTCGCCAGCCCGACGCACACGTATTCGGCTGTGGGCGCATACACCGTCACGATGACGATCAACGGGCCGGGCGACAGCGATACACTCACCCGCGCCAACTATATTCATGTTTACCTGCCTCAGCCCATCCTCGTTGCACCGATGTGTGGCACGACCAACAACACGCAGCCAGTTGTCAGGGGATTGGCGCCGGGTGGCTTTGTGATCACACTCTATGACCGGGGCGCGCAGTTGCTCACGACGACGACCACTCTCAGCCACACCTTTGCAATGACGCCATCCCTGGCGGCCGGCCAGCACGTCCTCACGGCTACGGCGACCAACGCCATTGGAACCGGCCTGGCTTCGCGCCCGCTCACACTTACCGTCAGCCCGACGTTGATCTATGACCCGGCCGGCGTCACGTTTGCCTACGCGGTGACTCGCGGCGACCTCGTCCAGCACCCCCGCGATGCCTCTGCCTGCGCCAACCCGGACGGCGGGCGCATCTGGCTGCGCTCGACATACACCACCACCGTCACCGTGCCAGTCAGTGACACCACATCCGCCGCGGTCACGCTCACGCTTGGCACGCAGACCGTCCCGCTGGTCCATGGCACAGGTCAGACGTTCACGGGCGTCTTGACACCGCCCATCGTTGGCGGGACAGTGGTCATCACCGTCACCGCGGATGGACAGACGGTTACAACCACCGGTTCAGCACTGATTGACCCGGACGGTGTCGTGTTCAAGTCCACGTGGGATTCGCACGGCATCACACAGACGCTGGCTGGCATCAGTGTGACGTGCGAGTATTCCAACACAGTGGCCGACGAGTGGGTGACGTGGAACGCAGCCGCATACGAGCAGGCCAATCCGCAGGTGACCGGCATGGACGGTTTCTATTCGTTCTTTGTCCCGCCGGGGACGTATCGCATCACGGCCTGGCATCCTGACTATTGGCCGCAGACCAGTCCAGACACGACGGTGGTAGACGCGCCTGCGCGCCTGAACATCCCGTTGGCGCTCATCCGGCGAGTGTACTTGCCGATGGTCCTGCGCCAGTCGCCGTAGGGGATGCAACGAGTGGACATCAGACGACGTACGGAGGTTGAAATGCAAATCAAGCTTGGCCGCAAAGTCGTCGCAGCATTCGTCTTGGCAATGGTGTTGTTCGTCGCGCTAATCTTGCAGGTTTCTGCCACAGCCCGCAGTCCCGTTTACACGACATCCGCGCTGCCAAACGTCTCGCTCGAATGGGCCAGTCAGGTCGGCGGCCCGGCTTTTGCTGTGGCCGTGCAAGGGGCGTATGCTTACGTAGGCTTTGGCCCCAGCCTGGTCGTCCTCGACATCTCTGACCCGACTCACCCCGCCGCCGTGGGTCAGGCGTCGCTCCGGGACGAATGCTCGAGTCGGATCGAGGGTGTGACCATCTCGGGGACCTATGCTTACCTCACCGATTGGTGTGACCTGCACATCTTTAATGTCGCTGATCCGGCGCATCCGGTCGAGGTTGGCGCGTACTCGTCGCGGGCGATTACGCTTACCTCGCCGGCAATGGCCTGTGGATCATTAACGTCGCCGACCCGGCGCACCCGGTTGAGGTTGGCTTTCATCCCATGCCGGACATAGCGCACGACGTGGCGGTCGCCGGAAACTATGCCTATACCACGATGCTGAATTACCTGCGGATCTATGACGTGAGCGACCCAGCCCACCCGATCTTTTTTTATGAGCAATCTTCTTATCTGACACAGGGACTTGCTCATGGTGTGGTCGTGTCCGGCTCATACGCCTATGTGGGAACTGACCGTGGTGGCATATCTGGCGGGTTGCAGATTATCAATGTCATCAGCCCGACGCATCTGACGGAGGCTGGCTTTCTTGCCATACCCAATCCGGCGGTCGGCGGCATAGCGGTGTCAGGAACGTATGCCTACCTCGGAACGTCCAGCACGGGCGGAGGGCCGGGCGGACTGCAGATCGTCAACATATCCGACCCGGCCCACCTGACAAGAGTCAGTTCGCTTGCCATGCCAGGGGGAGCCCAAGGCGTGGCCGTAATGGGGAGTCACGCTTACGTTGTTGCAGATGGCCTGCGCGTGATACGTGTCTCTGATCCGACTCACCTGACCCAAGTCGGCGCTTACGTGCTGCCTGGCTCTGCCAGGCGCGTGGCCCTCGCAGAAGGGTATGCCTACGTTACCGACGAGAGCAGCGACCTGCACATCATCAACGCCACCCATCTAGCCGAGCCGA
Source organism: Anaerolineae bacterium (assembly GCA_041300525.1). Lineage (GTDB taxonomy): Bacteria > Chloroflexota > Anaerolineae > Fen-1058 > Fen-1058 > JBGLNJ01. Next base: position 1,897,009 of record JBGLNJ010000001.1, read on the forward strand.
TTCAGGTCGGCCTGTTCCAAACAGCCGGGATAGCCCGTGACGTCGCCGTGTCCGGAACCTATGCCTACGTCGCCGACGACAATTCGGGTTTGCGTGTCGTCAACGTCGCCGATCCGGCGCATCCAGTCGAAGCCGGCTTTTATGATTCGCCGGGCCAGGCGTGGGGCGTGACGCTGGTCGGCAGCTATGCCTATGTCGCCGACGGCCCCCGGGGCCTGCGCATCGTCCGCGTCTCTGATCCGGCGCATCCCTCGAGCGCGGGGAAGTATGACACGCCGGGGGTTGCGCAGGGCGTGGCGGTGGCGGGCAATTATGCTTACATCGCCGACGGAGAGGAGGGCGGCCTGCACATCGTCAATATCTCGAACCCGGCGCACCTTGTGTCGGCCGGCACTTTCGACACACCCGGCTGCGCGCAGCGCGTGGCCGTCTCTGGGTATTACGCTTACGTTGCCGACTGCGCCAGCCTCCGCATCGTCAACGTCTCTGACCCGGCGCACCCGGCTGAAGCTGGCGTCTGCATTCGGGGCGCAGGACGTAACCATCGCGGGCGACTATGCCTATGTCGCCGGGGGGGGTGTCCACGTCATCAACATCTCAGACCCGGCGCACCCGGTCAAGGTTGGCGAGTACACAGGCGGCGCGGCAAGTGTGGTGGTGGACGAGAGCTATGCTTATCTCGCCAGCTATTCTGGGTTAGTGATTTTGCGCCACAGCCTGGTGTGGCCGTCGGTAGCTGCCTTTGGCGCGTCGCCGCGCTTTGGCCCGGCGCCGCTGATGGTGACGTTCACCGACCAGTCGTCGGGCGATTACACCGACAGCCTGTGGAATTTCGGAGATGGCGTCACCAGCACGCTCGCCAGCCCGACGCACACGTATTCGGCTGTGGGCGCGTACACCGTCACGCTGACGGTCAATGGGCCAGGCGGCAGCGACACGCTCACGCGCGCCAACTATATCCGCGTCTATCTGCCGCAGCCGATCCTCGTTGCACCAGTGTGCGGCACGACAAACGCCACGTCCCCAGCCATCTTGGGCCTCGCGCCATCTGGATTTACCATCACGCTTTACGACGATGGCGTGCAGTCGCTCACCACGGCCACTACACCGAGTAACACTTTTGCACTCACGCCCACTCTAGTCTCGGGTCAGCACATCCTCACCGCCACGGCAACCAACGCCATTGGAACTGGCCTTGCTTCACGCCCACTTGCGCTGACCGTCAGCCCCACGCTGATCTATGACCCGGTTGGCGTGACGTTCGCCTACGCTGCACCCGCTGGCACAGTCACGCAGCACCCGCGCGATTCGTCCGGCTGCGCGAATCCGGAGGGATGGCGCGTCTGGTTGCGCCAGGGGTACACCACGACCGTTGCCGTGCCCGTCAGCTACACCACGTCCGCCGTGGTGACGGTCACGCTTGGCGACCAGACCCGTGTTGCAGCCGATACGCTGGGCACACTGCAAACGCCGCTGAATGTCACCTTCATGCCTCCGCTCAACGCCGGAGCGCTCGTCATTGCCGTCACGGCGGACGGGCAAACCGTCACGGCCACCGGCTCCGCGTTGATTGACCCGGACGGTGTCGTGTTCGACAAAACAAAGTGGGCATCGCAGGGGATCACGCAGACGTTGACCGGCGTCAGTGTGACGTGTGAGGTTTCCGACACGGTCGCCAACCAGTGGACGACGTGGACGGCGTGGGCATACGATGAGCAAATCAACCCGCAGGTGACCGGCGCAGATGGCGCCTATTCGTTCTTCGTCCCGCCGGGGATTTACCGCATCACCGCTGATCATCCCTGGCTGGCTGGCGAAGGTGGATGGACAACCGGCGCAAGTTTTGCGCGCCGATACGGTTTTGCGCGCGGTGTGTCTGCCGGCTGGGATACATACGGTGCGCTTTGAATTTGCGCCACGCGATTTTGTCGTCGGCGTCATCATCTCATGCCTGGCTCTGATTGTGATAGTGCTCGTTGCTGTGAGTGTATGGGTCGCGCCCCATCATTTGCAGACGGACGACCGCAGACCGCCGACCGCTGCGTGACAAGCCTTAGCCTGCGGAAGGCGTCAAGCCTGCCCTACGAAGCTGTCGTCTTGCGGTCGGTTTTGAAATTCGACATCACGTATGTCGCCATAAAGTGAACGTACAACTCGCGCGGGTTGGATAGCGCGTGGGAATCGAGCGGCACGTGCGCGGGGTGAAGGATGAAGGGCCATTCCTGCGGCCCGCCCACGCCGCCGTGCGTGCCCAATTGCTCCTCAAAGGTCACCACCTGGCCGTTACTGTCCCACGCGCCCAGCAAGATCAGATCGCCACTATGAGGATACGCGGCCAGTTGCGCCAGTTCGACGGCGACGGCTTCAGGGTCGCTCAACCCGCACAGGGGATCCTGGCCGCGCAGAGATTCGACGCTCTCCGTCAGCACCCGCGTCCCACTTCGCCCCATCACAATGATTTGCTCACCTTCGCGCCCGACGATCAGCCCGATAGCCGGATGTTCGCGCAGGCGCGCGACCAGCTTGGGATACAGCCACACGATTTCGCTCAAGTTCAGTTGCTCGGGCAAGAGATTGAAATACACGTGCGCCAACCCGCCGGACGGACGCACGACGACATCGCTGCGCTTCTCTCGATCAAGCGCCGCCTGCTCGAGGTCGAGCGGGATGCGCCGGTCGAGTGAGGCGTGGGCGCGTTTCACGACGTGCCTGCCACGCGGCGAGTGGCGCTCCGTCCAGGCTTGCAGCTCGTCCAGCAGAAAACGCGCCTGCGCCGACGAGTGCGCTTCGTGGCCACTTTGTTCATCCAGCGCGAGCGGCTCGCCGATACTGTCGAGGATAAAGCGGCCTAATGTCGTGCCATAGCTCGCCTGAAAACTCGCGGATGCGCTCATGCCATGATCGGACGTCACGTACAGGTCGTACTCGCGGCGGTGATACAGTTTGCGCATCCGGTCTACCTGGTGAATCTGCGCGTCAATGCGGCGCAGGGTTCGCAAGGCTTCGGGGTGGTCCGGGCCAAAGAGGTGCGCCATCTCGTCGAAACCGTAAAAAGTGGCATACAGGCTGGGCACGCCCCGATACACATCCAGCATCATCCCGAACGTGACGATCTCGCCGAACATCACATCCACCACGATGCGATACAGGGGAGAGAGCAAGGGAGTGGAGATGACGCGCGTATGGCGGAATAGTTGGAGGACACGCTGCGCCAGGTCGCGCCCATATTCCCGCGCGGAAAGCCATACCATGCGCGCCACGCGCACCGGGCTGAGCAAAAAGAGCAGGGAAAACCCCAGGCCGCGCACGTTGTCGAAAAAACGAAAGCGCCCAATCGTGCTGAACGTAAAGATCGCCAGTTCGGCGTCGCCGTCGAACAAGTTGGCGTAAGATGAGCCGCCGTGCAGCAGCCCATATCCGGCGCGGCTCAAGCGGCGCGCGAGTTCGCGCACCTGGTCGGGCCGCTTGACGACGACCGAGGTGTGGCGTTCTTTTTCGTACCAACGAAAGCCGGGGATGTCAGAGTTATCGCCATAGAGAAGGCCCGCCTGCACGGCGGGTGTTGTGCTGGGGAGGCCGCACCGCCAGCGGCTCGCCAGCGCGTGGCCGCTTTCGAGCATCTCTTGCACGTGAGGCATATAGCCCCGGTCGAGCGCCAGACGCAGATGCTCGTAACTCAGGCCGTCAATTTCGATGATGATAAAGCCGGGGCGGCGCGGAGTGACAGGCGGGACGGGCGGACGGTAAAAGTGCCTGGCGAGCACGCGATACTTGCGGGCATAGTAGGAACGAGTCAGCGTTCCCCACAGATCAACCGCGCGGCGGGCCAGCCCATTCATTTTTCACGAACGGGTTCCATCGCCAGCGCCAACGCGCCGAGGAGTGCCACATCGTCGCCCAGCGAGGCCAAGACGATGTCTACCACGTAATCGCGGCTCATCACCCGCTCGACCATGGTCTCGCGGATCGGCGTCAGGAGCAGGTCGCCCATCTTGGTCAATCCTCCGCCGCAAACGACAAGGCCCGGATTGAACGCATGCAACATGTTGACGAGGGCCTGGCCGATGGCGCGCCCTGCCTCGCGGACGAGCGACTGTGCGAGCGGATCGCCTGCGGCGGCGGCCTGGCCGACGGTTTCGGCGGACACGCGAAGCAAATCGCCGCCGACCAAATCCGAGATGGCGCTGCGCTCGCCCTCGGCGATGCGGGTCACTGCGTTGCGAGCGATGGCCGGGCCGGCCGCCATCACTTCCACGCAGCCGATATTTCCACAGTTGCAGCGTGGCCCGTTCAAATCCACGCTGATATGACCCAGCTCGGCGGCCAACCCCTTGGCGCCCAACAACAGCCGGCCATCGGAAATCACGCCGCCGCCGATGCCGGTGCTGAGCGTGAGATAGATCATGTTGTCATAGCCCTTGCCTGCGCCAAAGCGATACTCGGCCAACGCGGCCAGATTTGCGTCGTTGCCCAGCCGTGCGGGGGTATGGAAGGTTTCGGCCATGATGTTGCGGAGCGGCACGTTGTGCCAGCCGGGCAGATTGGGCGCACTGACAAGGATGCCGCGCCAGGGGTCGAGCGGCCCTGGCGCGCTGATGCCGATGGCGCGCGCGCCCGCGTTCGCGTCGCTCGGCCACACCTCGCGGACGGCCGCGATGATGCGGTCTATCACGGCGGCCTGTCCTTCGGCGGCTTGCGTGAGGTGGCTGGCGCGCGCCAGGATTTGTCCGTCCGCGGTGCAGCGCGCAGCGCGAATGTTGGTGCCGCCCAGGTCTATGGCGACATAGTAATCGGTCATCGTGTTGGCTCCTTGGCGTGCGCTACTGCATCGCCTTGAGGCGAGCGGCGACGTCTTGCGAAAAACGCTGGATAAACTCTAGCGTAAAAGCCGTCACATCCCGGCTCGGGTCCGTAATCAAGGGAGTGAGATCCATCGCATAGGTCAGCCCGGTGGTCGCATCTACGCCGTGCGAGGCGTAATAGGTGGCATGGGCGCGCCGCCGCCCCATGCTCGCCAGGTCGTAGCGTTTGCCGCCGCAGATTTGCGAGTCAAAGATGCCCAGCAGCGCCGCCTGGAGATTTTCGTGCGCGGAACAGTCAAAGGCAACTTTGTCCGCATCCATCATCCAATCCAAATCGCGCCAGACTTCGCAGCCGTAGAGATGCTGCGGGCGGTCTTGTTCCGGCAAGCGGCAGATCGCTTCGATCACTCTAAGCGCCACAGCTACGTGCGTGTCGTGCTTGTCGGCGAGGTTGTGCGTGTACACGATCTGAGGCCGGGCCAGCTCGAACAGCGACGTCAGGTCTTCCATCGGCTGCTGATTGGAGCCGTCTTTCACGACCTTGCTGGAATAGTCCAGGATCACCTGGGCCGCATACTCGCCAATCACAGCGGCCTTCTTTTGCTCTTTGAACCTGACCAGCCGCATCTCGTCGTCGGTATGGTTCTTGTACAGGCCATCTCGCGGCGATCCTCGGCCATCGGTGACCACCACTCCCGTAAACCACTTGTCCATTTGCTGGAAACATTCCAGGATAGGTCCCGCCGCCATGATTTCCAGGTCATCCTGGTGCGCGCTGATCGCGATATGCGTCGTACGGGCCAGGGCCTGTTCAATGGGAAGGCCGTCGGGGACAAACATCTCGGCTGTATTTCGATTGAGCTTCATGCTCTCACCTATCGCTTGATTTCGGGCAGGCTGGCGGCGGCAATGGATTGGCCGACGCGCCGGCTCTTTTCGTCGGGCAGTTGAATATGAACACCGGCCAACTCGGGGAATTCCGACGTGAGCACTTGGTTGGCATTGTCCAGGATAAGCTGGCCGCCGCTGCCGGAAGTGCAGCGCCCCAAGATGAGCACGTGCTTCAGATCGTAAAAGTCGGCATAGTGTGCGATGGCATAGCCCATAGTGTAACCTATGCTTTGCCAGATCTGGACGGCGCCCGGATCACCGGCTTGCAGTTTTTCTTGGACGAACTTTAGTTTGTCGGCGTCCGTGAGATCGCCGGGGATTAAAAGCCCGGCTCTCGGCGCAAGGCGGAACACGCACTGTTGGGAAAAGTAGAGCGCGCCGCAGCCTCGATCGCCTGACCACTCGTCCATCGGAGCGTCCGGCCTGTAATCCACGGGCGCAAAAGCCAGCTCGTTCAACCAGCCTGTGATTTTGCCTTCGAGCGTGACATAGCCGGCGGCTTGGCTCGATCCTAGCGCGATGCCCAAAACGCCATCGTCCTCAAGCGACATGGCCCCCGCGAGCGCAGTCACATCGCCGTCGTTGATGACCTCGAGCGGCGCTTGCCATTCATCGCGGATGCGGAGAAATAGATTTTTGACTTTTTCGAACTGCTCTTTGGGAATGCCTCGGAACAAGGAAGCGATCATGGGCCGATTGTTGATATAGATGCCAGCAGAACTGCCGCCAATCGCGTCCACACGGGGCAGCTTGGCCGCCGCCGCCCGGAGCGCGGCTGTGATCTCGCGGTAATGATATTCGGGGTCTGTTTGCTTGCGAGGTTCCCACACCACCTCTTCGCTGTAGACGACCTGGCCGTCCACGACGGCCGAGACCTTGCGATCCGACGCGCCCAGATCGAATCCGATGCGGCAGCCATCCAGGTGACGTCCCAACGACTGGCCGCCCTCGCGCGAGGGTGGAACCTCGGCGGCGGCGCAGGGGACAACCGTAAAGACACGCTCGTAGACATCCTCGCCCATAAAGTCATAATCGAACTGGCGCGCGCCACTGGGCGAGTAGGTTTGGCGGATGTGTTCTCCAACGCTCTGGGGACCGCCCACATAGACCTTCCAACCACCACGCTGCCAGAGCAAAAACTTGATCAGCCGCTCGACGTACACGAGGTTGGCCCCGGCCTGCGGATGGTTTTCTGGAAAAACCTGCGTCTCAAAGCGCGACACTTGGCCCTCGGCGCGTTCCAGGCCGAGCACCAACGGCACGCCGACGCCGGACGCGGCCACCTCTTTTCGGAATGCGCGATTAGCCAATACCGCCGGACGAAAATCCGGGTCGAGGGGCGGCACGAACTTTGGGCCGACGAGCTTGAGAGTCTCCATTCATCTTGCTCCGAGGTGGATTGTAGAATCACTTTTTGAGAATTATACCACAAGGTTGGTTGGCCGAAATCTGAAATCTCAGATGACGTTCGGTGGCGCTTGACGCAGCGTGAGGGATGAAGGATAATGGCCGCGTTCAACGCGGGACGCAACATGCGACATACGGAGAATCTCAATGCCCGATGACGTAACCCCCATCCGCAAGCAATACCTCGACCTCAAGCGCCAATACCCGGAAGCGATTCTGCTGTTTCGCCTCGGCGATTTTTACGAGACGTTCGACGCGGACGCAGAATTGATGGCGCGCGAGCTGGACATTGTGCTGACCAGTCGCCCGGTGGGCAAGGGACAGCGTGTGCCGTTGGCTGGCGTGCCCCATCACGCCGTCGAGGCGTACGTGGCGCGGCTGATCGAGAAAGGCTATCGCGTCGCCATCGCGGAGCAAATGGCTGACCCGGCCACGGTCAAGGGCATCGTCCCGCGCGATGTGATTCGCGTCGTCACGCCGGGGACGGTGGTCGAGCCGGCCTTGTTGGACGACAAGCGCCCGAACTATTTGGCGGCCTGGGTCGCCGACGATGGTCGCGTGGGGCTGGCGCACGTTGACGTGACGACGGGCGAATTTGCCGTGACCCAGTTTTCCGGCGAATCGCTCGACGCGGCGCAACACGAATTGATCCGCCTGGCTCCGCGTGAGTGTCTCATCCCAGACGCGGCGGCGACTGGTGCGCCGCAGGCGAGTATGCACGTGACGCCTTTCGCTGCGTGGAAGTTTGAACTCGCCAATGCAAGGCAATCGCTCCTCGATCATTTTCAAGTGGGAACGCTGGCGGGCTTTGGCTGCGAAGGGCAACCGCTCGCCGTCCGCGCGGCGGGCGCCATCATCCAGTATTTGCGCGAGACGCAGATGCAGGGGCTGGCGCAGATCACCGGGCTGACGACGTATAGCACATCGGCGTTCATGGCGCTGGACGCGGCCACGCGACGCAACCTGGAAATCACCGAGACGATTCGCGGTCCGCATAGCGCGGCGCAGGGCGCGCTCTTGGGCGTGCTGGATGCGACGCGCACGCCGATGGGCGCTCGGCTCTTGCGCGCGTGGCTCAGCCAACCGCTACTCGACCGCAAACAGATCGAGACGCGGCTGGAGCGTGTGTCGGCGCTCGCGCAAGATACGCTGGCCCGCGAGTCGGCAGCGGCGGCGCTAAAGTCGCTGCCCGACCTGGAGCGCCAGGCGACCCGCGTCGTGTCGGGCGCGGCCACGCCGCGCGACGTGCTGGCGATTCGTCGGGCGTTGGAAGCCGTGCCACCGTTGCGCACAGCCGTCGAAAGCGCACGGGGTGGAACATCCCCTTCAGTGGGCGGCGAGGAGGCGCTCTCGCTTTCCGCGCTGCTTTCGGAACTCGATCCATGCGATGATGTGTCGGCCCTCATCGCGCAATCCATCAACGAGGACGCCCCGACGTCATTTAGCAGCGGCGGCGTGATCCGCTCCGGCTTTTCCGCCGAGCTGGACGGCATTTTGATCGCCTCACGCGACGCCAAGACTTGGGTGGCGAACCTGGAAAAAACCGAGCGCGCGCGAACCGGCATCAAGTCGCTCAAGGTGGGCTACAACAAGGTCTTTGGCTATTACCTGGAAATCACGCACGCCAACGCCGAGGCGGTGCCGGAAGATTACATCCGCAAGCAGACGCTCGTCAACGCCGAACGGTACATCACGCCGCAACTCAAAGAATACGAATCCCTCATCCTCAACGCCGAAGAGCGCATCGCCGAGGTGGAAAAGCGGCTGTTCACCGAGGTGTGCCAACAGATCGCCGCGCGCGCCAACGCGCTATTGAAAACCGCGCGCGCCATCGCGCAGATTGACGTGGCCGTGGCGCTGGCGCAGATGGCCGTCAGCAACCGCTACGTCTGCCCCAAACTGACCGATGCCGACGAGTTGCACATCGTCGGCGGGCGGCATCCCGTCGTGGAGCAGACGCTTTCGGATGTGGCGTTCGTCCCCAACGATTTGCGCTTTGACGCGGACGAGCGCATCCTGGTCATCACCGGCCCGAACATGAGCGGCAAAAGTGTCTACCTTCGCCAGGCGGCCCTCATCGTGCTGATGGCGCAGATCGGCTCGTTCGTCCCGGCAGAGTCGGCCACACTCGGCATCGTGGATCGCATCTTTACGCGCATCGGCGCGCAGGACCAAGTGGCGGCGGGCCAGTCCACGTTCATGGTCGAGATGGTGGAGACGGCCAACATCCTGCACCACGCGACGAATCGCAGCCTGATTCTTTTGGACGAAATCGGGCGCGGCACGTCTACATACGATGGGCTTTCGATTGCGTGGGCGGTGATCGAGTACCTCCACAATCACCCGCGACTGAGGTCCAAGACGTTGTTCGCCACGCATTACCACGAGTTGGTCGAGCTGGCGTCGAGTTTGCCGCACGTCCGCAATTACAACGTGGCGGTGGCGGAGGAGGGCGGCCACGTCGTGTTCTTGCACACGCGTGCGGCTCTGCTCACCTCCACCGGAGACGCGGATCAGGTCCTCCTGGCTACCAGCGAGTACAGGCTCATGCTGGCGCCGGCCAGGTCCATTCTCATTGCCCAGAGATTCGGCGGCAAGGGAATCCGCGATTTGCTGCGTCTCCAACCGGACGAAGTTGTAACGGCGATGACGTTGTGGAATCCGGCCCGGTCGAAGCGGCGCTTTATGTGCCTGGTGACAAAATTCGGACAGGTGCGGCGGCTCGAATCTCGCCTGCTGGCCGGCGAGCTGCGTCAGGCTCCGTTCTTCCGGCTGGAAAAAAAGTATTACAAAGCCATGCTGGCTTACCTGGGCCAGGCCGATGAAGAAGATGAACTCATCCTGGGAACCAACCTCGGTCGAATCGTGCAAGTTCCGATGGGGGGCATGGGCAATGTGACCAGCGCCGGGATCCGGCCCAGTCAAGGGGAACAAGTGACCGCGGCCACATTTGTGGAGCCGGGAGGCGAATGTGTTGCCGTCAGCCACACGGGCCAGATGCTATTTCTGCGGGCTGCCACTGCCACTTCCGGCAAAAAAAGCCGGACATGGAAAGGCGCGCGTATCGTCGGTTTGGTTTCCAGCGCAGCGGTCACAGAGAACAAGGCCTACGTGCTCACGGCTCGCGGCCTGGCTCACTCTCTCGCGCTGCCAAATGTTCTCGCGCGGGTCAATGCTGCTCGCGCGGCTTGTGTGCCGCTTGCGTTGGCTGAAGGCGACACGGTCGTGTCGGTTTGCTACCTGACGGAAGTGCGGTTATGAAAAAGGCCCCGGTATGTCCGAGGCCTTTTTGCCCAGTCCCGCCGGCTTACTTTTGCCGCGCCGCTTTGACCTGCGCTTCAATCCACGGATAAGTGAGCTCGATGCCTTCCTTGAGAAAGACTTGCGGTTGCCAGCCGAGGGAATAGATTCTGGCATTGCTGAAATTCCGCGACTGCACCCCGACGGGGCCGGGCACGTACTTGACATTGATCTTTTTGCCCGACACCTCGATCACCGTGTCCGCCAGTTCTTTCACGGTGACGTATTGCGGGCAGCCGATGTTCACCGCGCCCTCAAGATCAGAGTGCATCAGCAGGCCAATCCCTTCGACCATGTCGCTGATGTGCGTGTAAGAGCGGATCGCGGTTCCATCGCCCCACACCTCGATCGTGCCGCCATCTTCCGCCTCGGCCACCTTGCGGCATGTCGCCGCCGGCGCTTTTTCGCGTCCGCCGGTCCAGGCGCCTTCCGCGCCATAGCAATTCTGGAACCGGGCGATGCGCACCTGCATGCCATAGCGCCGCCCATACGCCATGGCCATGCGCTCGGCGTACAACTTTTCCCAGCCGTATTCATTGTCCGGGTGCGCCGGGATAGCGTCCGCTTCGGTCAGCTCTGGCTCGCCGGGCTGCATATCACGATAGACACACACCGACGAAGAAAAGAAATATCGCGGGATGCCCATCGCCGCCGCTGTGTGAGTCATGTGGACGTTGATCAGCATGCTGTTGTGCATGATCTCACATTCGGCGGAATGGATAAAGCCCATGCCGCCCATATCGGCGGCCAGTTGGTAGACCTCGTCGAACTTGCCGCTGATCGAAAGGGCGGCTTGACAGTTTTGCTTTTCGCGCAGGTCCAGCACGAGGAACTCGTCTGCGGCCGTCTTGGAAAACTCGTGTTCCTTGATGTCCACGCCACGGACCCAATAGCCTTCGCGCTTGAGCTTTTTGACCAGATGGCCGGCGACGAAACCACCGGCGCCACAAACGAGTGCTCTTTTCACAGCGTGTCTCCTTGGATGGTTATGTGACTCGGTAGATCAAGACCCGCACTTTCGTGTCTGGTAAGATTATACTACAATTGAGCAGCCTCGGCTCACTGGCGACGCTGGTCGCCGGCAACCTGACAAGCCCTTCGGCCAGCGTTGCCATCAATGGTGTCATCCTCATCCTGCTGCTCACGCCGAATGTGAGGCGGACATTCGTATGACGATCAGACCGGGCGGCTATTCTGGCAAAAACTCTTGAACTGTGTTACACTTGCCGCGCCATGTCACCCGAACGAGGAGTTTTTATGCGCCTGGTCCGCATCCTTCTGTCTGCTGCATTATTGATTGCCAGCTTGACCCTCGCTCTGCCGGCCGTCGCTCAGAACCCGAATGCCGCCCTCACATCACCGCGTGACGGCGCGCAACTCAAGGGCGTGGCGCAGATCGAAGGCACGGCCAACCACGGCAGGTTTCATCACTATGAACTGGCCTGGGCTTTACAGGACACAGAGAGCTGGCAGCAAATCGCCTTTGTGCAAAACCAGATCACCAACGGTTCTCTGGGAACGTGGGACACTGCGCCATTGCAGCCCGGCGTCTACCGCCTGCGGCTGCGCCTGGTGTACAATGACGACCAGACCATAGACGTCGTCGTGAACAACCTGAGCATCAATCAAGGCACGCCTACGCCTCCTCCCTTGCCCACTCCGACCACTGGGCCGACAGCTTCGCCTGTCCCGACGACGGGCGCTATCATTGCCACGCCGACTGTCGTCATCGTCCAGCCGCCCGCAGCCACGCCGCAACCGGCAACGACCGCCAAGCCGGTTGCCGGGACCGGTTCCACCACGCCCGGCAACCCGCTCACATCATCTATCCAGGTCAACTTTGCGAGTTTCGGGCAGGCGTTCTGCAACGGAGTCTGGTATACCTTCCTGATCTTTGTGGCATGGGGCGTCATCTTGGCCCTGCGAGGAATCTCGCGGTGGGTGTTGCGCCGGCTGCGCGCGCCAACTCTGCCCAAAGGTTGAGCGCACAGCACGAGACAGATGACACACCGCAAAGAGCGTCGAGCCCCCCCAATACCCCCCAGGGACCCTGCGTCTCCGCGGTTTGCTGCAACCAGAGGCCCCATGCAATCACTGATCGCACGACTCACACCCAAACGAGCAGAACCCATTACGGGCAATGTCTCTCTGATCGTGGGACTGGGCAATCCTGGCCGCGAGTACGCCCAAACTCGTCACAACATCGGTTTCCAGGTGGTCACGCGGCTGGTAGAAGAACACGGCCTGAGCTTTTCCCGCATGCAGAATGAGGCGCTGGTGACCACGGGGCAAATCGGCGCTGTGCGTGTGGTGCTTGCCAAGCCGCAGACGTGGATGAACGAGAGCGGAAAGGCTGTGGGGCCACTGGTGCGCTTTTACAAGGTCGAGTTAGCGCGGCTGCTAGTCGTCTACGATGACCTGGATCGCCCGGCCGGGACGTTGCGCCTGCGGAGCGAAGGCGGCAGCGGCGGCCATCGCGGGATGAGCTCGATTATCGCGCGGCTGGGCACGCAAGATTTCGCGCGCTTGCGCGTGGGCATCGGTCGTCCACCGGGCCGCATGGACCCGGCCGCCTATGTGCTGCAACCCTTTGGGCGCGATGACGAGATGCCGATGGACATGGCGCGTGACCGGGCCGTCGAGGCGATTGAATGTTTCCTGGTCGAAGGGATCGTCACGGCGATGAACCGCTTCAACGCGCAGACCGAAGACGACTTTCCGAATCCGAGATAGAAATAAAGAGCCGGATTCGCTGCGGCATCCCCTTGGCCATCACCGGCAAAAGCACTTGTCCTTCTGGGAGCTTGAGAAATCCGTTAGTCCAGATGAAAAGTGACAAGAGCCAATCTTGTCCTTTGGAGTACACCCAGAAAACTATGAGCAAGACATTCGACGAGAGCAACATACAAGGCTTGACCGACCAAGAGGTTTTGGAGCGGCTGGCGCAGGACGGTTACAACGAACTGCCCTCGGCCAAAAAGCGCAGCTTGCTGCATATCGTATTCGAAGTCGTGCGCGAGCCGATGTTTCTCATGTTGATCGCGTGCGGACTGTTGTACCTGTTCCTGGGCGACGTGGAAGAAGCGCTGATGCTGCTGGGCTTTGTGTTCGTCGTCATTGGGATCACGCTATACCCAATCCGGCGTTTCCTGCGCAACGTGTTCAGCTTTGGGCCGCTGCATGCCTGGGAACTAGGGTTCATTGCCGTGGCCGGCATGACCAGTATCCTGGTTTCGGAAAGCGTCAAGACAACGCTGTTTCAAAAGATGTTCGTGGGCGCCTCGAGGAAATGAATCCGTCGTGTTGACATCGCCACATTAGGCGAGTGGACTTGTATGGCAACCAAACTCTTGATTGTCGAAGACGAGACGACGCTGCGCGAAACGCTGGCGTATAACCTGACCCAAGAGGGCTACCAGGTCACACAAACTGGCGATGGGGCCGAGGCGCTAGAGTTGGCGCGCGCCGACAAATTCGACCTGATCGTGCTCGATATCATGCTGCCCGGCCTGGATGGGCTGTCGTTCTGTCGCATCTTGCGCCGGGAACAGGCCACGCCCATCATCATGCTGACGGCGCGCGGCGGCGAAGTGGATCGCATCGTGGGACTGGAAAGCGGCGCGGACGATTACATCGTCAAGCCGTTCAGCCTGGGCGAGTTCCTGGCGCGCGTGCGAGCGGTTTTGCGCCGCACTCCCTCAGCCGCCTTGCGCGCCGACCGGCTTGAATCGGGCGACTTGGCGCTCGACTTGACTGGACGACGCGTCAGCGTGGGCGGGCGTGAAATCAAACTGAGCCACAAAGAGTTCGACTTGCTCTCTGCGCTCGTTCGCAACAAGGGCGCTGTCCTTTCGCGCGACTTGCTCCTGGACCAGGTCTGGGGCTATGATCACATCGGCGACGACCGCACGGTGGACGTCCACGTGCGTTGGCTGCGCGAAAAGATCGAGGCCGACCCATCCGAGCCGCAGCGCATCGTCACCGTGCGCGGCGTGGGCTACCGGTTTGAAGGATGAATACCGTTTTGGTTGTGCTCGTCATCGCAGCCGTTCTTGTCATCGCCGTGCTGGCGATGTCACTGCGCCGCGCCCGGTCACAGACGTACCAGGCCCGCGTCGAGGCGGCGCGGTCGCAGCGACAGCTTGAACATCTGCAAAGCGAAGCGTCCGGCCTACATGCCTGGCAGATGACGGTCGGGTCAGTCGCCACAGATGCGCTGCTCACACTAGACGCCGAGCGGCGAGTGACCTGGGCGAACCAGGCTGCGCTGAAACTGTTCGGCGACCCGGCGGGCAAAACACTCATTGAGGCGACCCGCTCGCACGAGCTGGAATCGCTCATTGCCGAAGTGTCCAACTCGGTGGAGCCACTCACTCGACAAGTGGCGCTGAACGGGCAACCCTTCTCCGCGCGAGCCGCGCGACTGCCCACCAGTGGCGTGGCGCTGGCGTTGCAAGATGTGAGCGAAGTTCAACGCCTGGGTCGGGCGCGGCGCGAATTCGTCGCGAACATCAGCCACGAGTTGCGCACGCCGCTCGCCTCGATCCGCTTGCTCGTGGACACGCTACAGGCCGGGGCGCTGTCCAACCCGGCGGTCGCGCCCGACATGCTGTCCAAAATCAATGCCGAGGTGGACGCGCTTTCGCAACTGGCGCGTGAGCTGCTCGACCTGGCGCTCATCGAGTCCGGCCAGATGCCGCTCAAGCTGGCGCCAACCGATTTGCGCGACCTGGCCCAGGCGCAGGTGGAACGCTTTTCCCCGCAGGCGCGGCAAAAGGGATTGGCGCTCGTGATGGACATTGCGCCCGGCACACTCGCGCTGGCCGATGGCGAAATGGTAGGCCGCGTGCTGTCCAATCTCTTGCACAACGCGTGCAAGTTCACGCCGTCCGGCGGGCAGGTCAGCCTGAGCGCGCAGGGTGAAGGCGATAATGTGATTGTCTCAGTCGCCGACACCGGCCCCGGCATCCCGCCGAACGAATTGAATCGCATTTTTGAGCGGTTCTACAAAGTGGATCGAGCGCGCGGGCAATCGGGCACCGGCCTGGGGTTGGCGATTGCGCGCCACATCGTCGAAGGTCACGGCGGGCGCATCTGGGCCGAAAGCGCGCCTGGTCACGGCGCAAAGTTTCGCTTCAGCCTGCCGGTGGGCTGATATACAGTGCGTAGGGCAAGTTGCCAACTTGCCCTACAGCCGTAAACGGAAGTTTTGGCGTGCGGTTAGTATAGGTTAAGCATCCTTAACTTGCCGATAGTCAAACCTTAACCATCGCTTGGCGCAGCGTTAAACTGGTTCGCCTATAATCCGCTTCAGATACGAAGCGGATTTTTCGTTTTAGGGAAGGAGTGACATGGACACCTGGGTCTCGGAGATCGCGCATATTCGGTCTACTGTGACGCGCGCGGTGCGCAGCGGCGAACCCGAAAGTTCCCCGCGCTTGCGCCAACTGGTCGTCAGGCTGGAACGGCTGGAAAGTTTGCGCTTGACCCATCGGACACTCCCGCCGATTTCGGCTGAAATCAAGAGCAGCAATTCCCGCTACGGTTACTTTAAGGTGTAATTTGCTCAAATTAATGTCACGGTTTTCGTAAACATAATATTGAGCGATTTCAAGATTGACTTTGAATTCAGGCTAAAAATTCAAAGTGACTCTGGATGTAACGGGAATTGCTGGCCCGGGTCATACATGGCCGAATCCGCCGAGACTTGGACCGCAAAGCTCGGAGCGTTGACCTAGCCGCTGGCCGTGTTGTTATCTTTATGGAATTCGGCCGCCTGGTTGAACGCATCGGCGAGGGAGTACAACGTGTGCGGGCCTCCCTGTCCATGCAGGTCCCAGACGATGTGGGCCCAGTCCATCGCGCCGGGTTCGAGCGCCGGCGCCGCCGCCTGGCCGATCAGCACACCGCCGGAGGCCGGAATGCCGTCTGCGCAGATAGGTGGTGTTGAGATGGACTCTGCGCTGCTCACTGGACTCATAGATGCCGTAAGCGATCAGGTCGTCGCCGCCTGCGCCGGCCGTCATGCTGGAAGACATCATCGGCGATGTGGATTTGGTGCTGGTGATGACGGTCAATCCGGGCTTTGGCGGGCAAGAGTTCATTGCAGAGATGCTGCCCAAAATCGCGCGTGTGTGACAGATGATGGTGGAGCGCGGGCTTGAGCTCGACATTGAAGTGGACGGTGGCATCGGCGTGGCGACGGCGCCGCAGGTGGTCAAGGCCGGGGCGAATTTGCTCGTGGCTGGGGCATCCGTTTTTGGCAGCAAGGAGGGTGTGGCTGCAGCCATTCATCGCCTGCGAGAAAGCGTCAGGACTTGACGCCGTAACCTTTCACCTGCATAGCGGCCTTGCGCCGCTGTTTTTTTGTCAAGGGCGCAACTGGACGTTGCGGCGCAAGCGTGGACGCGCCAGGTGAAGCGTGCTGGTCATTCTTGCGTGCGACTGTCTGGCCTGGCCGCCAACCGAGCTGAGGAGCTGTGTGTGGCGAACGCCCCGCGTCACGCATGGCCGAAGGTGTACCGGTGGCGGGGCGGACGACTGCCCCGCCGACCATGACTGGGCCGCCAATGGTCCACCCAATGTGCTGGTCTATGTTTTTGCCTCTTGACAAAAAGAATAAAAACCTATATAATGCAAATATATTTGCAAAACAAAGATATTTGCGTGATGCAAAGGAGGCATCGATGTCAACCCAACTCAATCTCAAAGAAATCGAACGCAAGGCGTTCCGTTTCACTTACCAGGATGGCCTGCGGGACATGTACCTCGGCCTGATTGTGGTGTGCATGTCCATCTTCGTCTACCGCCCGGCAGAGGGGTACAGCCCGATGAATATCATCCTGGCTATGTCGGCGATGCTCCTGGCCAATCGCCTCTTCTGGGCGGGGAAAAAGTTCATTACACTGCCGCGCATGGGGCGCCAGCAAGCGATCGCCATTCCACACTGTCGCCATTCCCTCTGCCTCGTTGCCGAACTCGTACACGCCATCCCAGTCGTAACAGCACGGCGTCACCTGTCCGTCCCAGTTCACCACCAGCCGATGCCAGGGATGATCGCACACCCTACTGGCGTGACCGTTGCGCGCCAAGTCGAACCGTCCGTTGCATTCATCATAGCGGCGCAGCGACTCGTCGCCCGGCAGCCATGCGCGCCGATCCGGCTCACGGTTGAGGTCGCCCAGCCCAACGGACTTGAATCTCAACAGCACGCCCAACTCGTGCGCGATCTGCCGGATGGCGGGGATTTCGTGCTCGTTGTGGCGCATCACGATGAATTGCAATTCGACCACCGGCTTGAGCCGCCCCAGCTCACGTTTGCGCTCCTGCAATAGCCGCACGCCTTCCAGCACCCGGTCGAGCCGCCCACCGACGCGATAAACGTTGTACGTTTCCTCTGTTGCGCCATCCACGCTCACTCGCAGATAATCCAGCCCACTCGCGATGAGGTCACTCGCGTCTATGCCGCGCACGAATAACAGCCCGTTCGTGCTGATGCGCGTATGAACCTCGGCCTGATGCGCCTCGGCCATCATCTCCAAAATGCGCGGATGAAGGAATGGCTCGCCATAGTTGTAGAGCATCAACCGTTCCAGCGATCCATCCAATTCGGCCAGGACGCGCCGATACAATTCGAACGACATCTGCCCTTTGGCTCGCTTGAGCTTGCCTGCGCCGGTCGGGCAAAGCGGGCAGCGCAAGTTGCACTCGTTGGTCGGCTCGATCATCAAAACGCGCGGCAGGCCCGGCACGCGCAGCCGCCCCAATCGGTACGCAAGCTGCAGCGCCGCCCCATTCGCCCGGCGCTTCAACCATCGCCATTTGTCGCGCGCGGCCCAGATTGGTTTCATAGGATTCTGGATTTCGGATTTCTGATTGCGGATTCGAGATTCGAAATTTGTCGGTTCTCGATCAGGAACGTGTCGCAGCTTGCACATTCGGGCAGCGGTGAGCCGTCGCGCATCGCGTGACGCAACCGGCGATAGGACTCACCCTGCCAGATGTCGGCAAAGGACTGGTATCGCAGATCGCCCAGTGTAACATTCGGCGCGGAACAACATGGAACCACGCACGCGTCGGCGGTGACGAGCGCATGCGTCCACGGCGCGTAACACGGCTGGCGTTCGTACAGCCCGCGCGCATAGTGACCGTTGCGGCTGGCGGCCAACTCGTCTTTCGTCGCGCCGAATGGGTACGCCTCGTCCGGGCCGCGCATCAGTCCCAGCGCGACCGAGCGCTCGGCCAATGCAGGCGCAATGCGCCGGTTGTAATCCAGCAGGCGACGCTTGTTGAGCCACAACTTGCCGCTCGGGTCGTCCACCGGCATCAGCAAAAGGCTCTGTGCACCCAACTCGTGCGCCAGCGCGGGCAGCTTGTCCAGAGTATCATAATTCTCCCGGCTGACGACGGTGTTGATCCGAATCGGCAACGACACGCCGCGCCGCTCGGCAGCGCGCCGCAACTCGCGCACGCCGGCCATCGTCTGCTTGAACGCGCCCGGCATGCCTCGGATGCGGTCGTGGACCGAGCGCACCGGCGAATCTATCGAGACACATACGCTGTTCAGCCCGGCCTTGACCAGTCGCGTGGATAATTCACGTGTGAGGAGCGTGCCGTTCGTCGTCAGCGTGACGCGCAGCTTGAGACGGCGCGCGCGCGCGATGAGGTCAGGCAAATCGGGGCGAAGGGTCGGCTCGCCGCCGGAAAAGTGAACCTTGCGGCAGCCCAATGCGACCAGTTCGTCGAGTGTGCGCGTCACCAGATCGGTCGTGCACCACTCCCCCCCTCCCGCCATCAGACGGGGGGGCGTCGCCCGCTTCCATGCGCACATCACACAGGCCAGGTTACATTGCCGGGTCAATTTGATCTTGACCATGAGCGGGCGAAACGGCTCAGCCCGCTCGACCGCATCGGCAAACGCTTCCGCTTCGCCCCGCAATTGCTCGACGTTGTACATGCAGAACACCTAGTCCGCGCCCAGGCGCACGGGTTGTCCGGTTTTGGCCGACTCGTAGGCTGCCAGTGCCACTTGCACTGCTCGGTAGCCATCCATGCCGGTGACGCTTGGCGCGCGGTCTTGCACAATTGCGTCAACGAATTCATTGAGCATGGCCTGGTTGGCATCGGAGCCCCAGTAGGCCCACACAGGCCGCTGGAGATCGTGGCGGTACACCGTCAAGTTTTGCCTAAAGGCGTCCACGATCACAGCGCCGCGCTCCGTCACCATCTCAAGAGTCAGGCCGCCCCAGGTGGGATAGTAAGGCGGTTTGCTCCAACTGCAATCAAGCGTCGCAAAGACGCCGTTGGCAAACGTCAGCATGAGCAGGCCGCCGGTTTCCACGTCCACGGTGTTGGCGTGAAAGATGCGATTCGTCTGCGCGTACACCTCGGTGACTTGGCTGCCAAGATACCAGCGCAGGATGTCGGCAAGATGGACGACGTGATCCATCACCGCACCGCCTCCGGCCAGTTCCTTGTCCACAAACCATTCGCGGTGATGCCGCGGCAGCGCGCCCTGATTGGTGGCGTTGAAGCAATACACACGTCCCAGGTCGCCCGCGTCGAGCCGCGTTTTGACTTGCACGAGCGGCGCACTGAAACGCATCGGGAAAGCCGTCATCAGTTTTACGCCGGCCCGCGTGCAGGCATCCACGATGGCCTGCGCGTCTTCAAGCCGGGTCGCCAGCGGCTTTTCACACAAAACGTGCGCGCCCGCCGCCGCCGCCATTTCCACGAGAGGCCGATGCCGGCTGTTCTCGGAACAGACAATCACGCCGTCCGGCTTGGCGGCCAACAACACTTCGTACGAATCGAACAACCGGGCATTGAACTGCCTGGCAAAATGCTCGCCTCGCTGCCGATCCTCGTCGGCCAGGCCCATCATCTCCACACCCGGAACGGCTCGGATGTTTTGAATGTACGCTTCCGCGTGCAGGTGCGCAAAACTGAGAATTCCGATTTTCATGCTTGCACCTCCGGCAAACGCTCGAGGCGAATGGCCTGACCGGTATATGCCGACTCGACGGCAGCTAGCGCGATCTGAACGGCGGCGAGGCCATCTACCGCCGAGACCCGCGTCGGGCGACCCTCCGTCAACGCGGCGTAAAATTCTTTGATCTGTGTGGCGTAGGGGCTTTCGATCAACGGACTCGAAGGCAGGCCGACATCAGGCGCATCGCCCGCAGGTTTTTGCAGCAAGAGCGCGATGGGCGCGGCGACATCCGAATCGAACTCGATCAGCCCGGCATCGCCCGCGATCTCGAGCCGCGTGCGGAACGTCGGCGGCGGATAGGCCCAGGCTCCCGCGACATGCGAGAGCGCGCCGCTCGTGTGCTTGAGGATCGCCAGGCCATAGTCAATGACGGCCTCACCGTGGGCGCTGCTGATGCTCTTGGCAAAAACGCTCTCGACCTCGCCGGCCACCCAACGCGCATAATCGAAATCGTGGATCATCAAGTCCAGCATCATCCCGCCGGATTTCTCAAAATCCAAGAGCCAGTTGCCGACTGGCTTTTTGGGGCGAAAGCTGCCACGGGCCAGTCGGACCACTCCCGGACGCCCGACCTGACCGCTGTCCACCGTGGCTTTGGCCAGCGAGTATTCGGGGAAGAAACGAACCACGTGCGCCACCAGCAGCTTGACGCCGGCCTTGCGGCAAGCGGCAATCATCTCCTGCCCTTGCTCGACGGTGCGGGCGAGTGGCTTTTCGCAAACGATGTGCTTGCCCGCTGCGGCGGCCTGCAACACCATAGGGTGATGTAGATGTGTGGGCGCGCAAATATCCACCACGTCCACATCCGGGAGCAAAAGCGCCAAGTCGGGATAGACCCGCGCGTGATATTGTTGGGCGAGCGGCTGGGCCTCCTGGGCGGTCTCGGCCACGACTCCCACGATTTGCGCGGGTGTCTCGGCCCAAGCCGCGGCATGAACCGTACCCATAAAACCAGCGCCGATGATGCCGACTTTCATTGAACGCCTCCTTCCCATCCATCAAAAGATCAATCTCTGCCGTATTGAGGCAAGCTGTCGCCGTATGCACCTCAACGACCTTTCTTTCAAAGTGTGCCCGTTTCTTTCTCCGGATACCCAGTGCGGGCCTCGCCTTTTCACAAGTGCGGCCTTTTCTTGTGAGACCCGCATTAGGCGCTAAAGCAGAAATCAGGCTATACTTTGATAGGGGGCGGTATTTCGTCAGGGAGCTAACTCAAATCGGCAAACGTGTCACGATCGGTTGCGTCGAATGTGCCGACGGTAGAGAATAGGGCAATGTCTTCAGCGGTGTAATCGCGCGCGATCTGTGACACGGCGACCGGTTGATCCACGCCCTGTTGGCAGGCCAAACACAACAGCCCACCCTGGCTGATGGAAACGTGCTCATCGCAAAACTTGCGCCCGCACTTGACGCACGTCGCCAGCGCGTCGTTGGGACACCGATGCGGAACGAGATAACCGACGATCATTGCGCATTGCTCTGCCATGACGACCTCCGTGATAGGCGTGTTCCGTGTCTCGTATTCCGTCACGCAATACGAAACACGAAACACGCAATAGGATAAGCGCGATACATGAACATCTGCATCCTATCCGACAAATATCCGCCTGACGCAGGCGGCCTGGCCGTGTCCACACGCCGACTGGCGCGCGGATTAGCTCAGGCCGGTCACGCCGTCTGCGTCAGCGCGCCCGCCACGTCCATTGCGCCGGGAAACGTCGCCACCTCCGATGACGGTGACATATCCGTATTCCGAATCGGCCCGCATCGCCGCGCCGACGACACGCTGGCCGACTGGTTCGATCACATCGTCGCGCTCCACCCAGCGCATCGCTTCGACGTGATCTACGCCATGTACATCGCGCAACCGGCGTTCGTCGCCGTGACCGCCGCGCGTTACCTGGGCCTGCCCTCGGTCATCAGCGCGCGCGGGAACGACCTCGACCGTACCGCCTTCGATCCGGACAAATTTTCGCAGATTGCCTGGTCTCTGCAAAATGCCAGCGCCGTGACAGCAGTAACGACTGACCTGGTCCGCAAGGCCCGCGCGCTCGCGCCCGGCATCGAGCCGCATTGGATTCCCAACGGCGTGGACACGGCGCTCTTTTCGCCCGGTCCGCGCGATGAGGCGCTGGCGTCGTCGCTCAACCTGGCTGCTGCGCCGGTCATTGCGTTCGTCGGCGAGGCGCGGCAGAAAAAAGGATTGACCATCCTGCTGCCCGCGTTTGCGCAACTGTGCCAAAAGTTGGCTCGTGACGGGTCGCAAACTCGGCAGGAGCAAAATAGCCAGCCCCCCACCCTGCTCCTAATCGGCGGCGTGCGCAAGGACGACGAGCCGATCCTGCAAGTCTTTCAGCGCCAGAACCCAACGCGGCATGTCCGCGTCGTGCCGAACGTGGCGCACGAGGAATTGCCCGCGCACTATCGCCTGGCCGATGTGCTCGTCATCCCGTCGCTGCGCGATGGAATGCCCAACGCGCTTCTGGAAGGGATGGCGTGCGAGCGAGCCATCGTCGCGTCAAACGTCGGCGGGATGCCGGACGTCTTGCGCCACGGCGAAAACGGCGTGCTCGTCCCGCCCGGCGACGTGGACGCGCTGGCCGATGCGATACTGGAATTGTTAACGGATCCACCTCGTCGCGCGCAACTCGGACGCGCAGCGCGAGCGACGGTCGAATCAGAGTTCACGCCCGCAAGAGAAATCGAGAGAAACCTTGAAATCTATCGGAACGTAATGCGTGATGCGTAAATGGCATGTTACGCATCACGCACGCGAAGCGCGGATTACGCAGTAGAGAGCAACTGGGCATAAACACGCAGCAATTTCTTTTGCGCCTCACGCCAACTGAATTTGTCTCTCGCGCGTTCCGCCGCCGAGCCGGCCAACCGCTGCGCCAACGAACCATCGTTCAGGAGCGCCAACACGCAACGCGCGAGATCTGCTGGATCGTCTGGCGTGAACAACAGCGCGTCAACGTCGTCGCGCGCCAGCTCGCGCACGACCGGCAGATTCGCGGCGACGATGGGCCGAGCGCAAGCCATGTACTCGATGATCTTGAGCGGGCAACAGCCCTGCGTCACGTTGCGGTCGTTGTAGGCCAGCGGCGCGACGCACACATCGGCCTGCGCGATGATGGCCGGCATCTCGTGATGTGGCGCCGCCGGTTCGATGGAAACGTGATCTTCCAATCCCAGCTTGCGGATGCGCTTGGCCAAATCCTTGTGCTGCCGTCCGCGCCCGCGCCCCACGATTTTTAACTTGGCGGGAGTTTGTGCTACAATAGCAGACATCGCCTCGACGAGCAAATCGAGTCCCTGCCAGTCGGCCAGCGTGCCGACGTAGAGAAGAGTGCGCGAATCGGACGGCGGGTTGAGCAGTTGCGGCGTAAAGAGCTTGGTGTCCACGCCGTTCGGAATGACGGTGATTTTCTCGCGCGAAATGCCGAGACTGGCGATGAAGGCCCGCGTGACCGCCGAAGGACAGATGATCGCGTCGGCCAGCAGGAGTGTGGCGATTTCCTGCTCCTTGATCTTGGACAGCACCGCGCTGCCCTTGAGCGTGGGATAATGGTATTTGAGTTCGACGCTCGGCAGGCCATTGACCTCGAACAGCGTCTTGTAGCCAAAGCGGGACTTGGCCTGGACAATCGGCAGCCCGCACCAGATCGAGCGGAAATGGCAAATGCCGTAGGACGGCATCCCGATGCCGTCTATATGCCGCATCACCACCTGGCCGAACTCGACAGCGCGCTTGAGAAAGTTGGGATCGTCGCCGCCGGGCACGCGCAGCATGTTCGCGCCGCAATAGGTATCGCGCTCAGGCAGCGTCGGATCGCCGGCGGTGATGAGTTGCACGCGATAACCGGCGTCCACCAGCCCGCGCACGAAATACGTGATGTGTGTGCTGGCCCCTTTGGGGCTGGGCACAACGTCAAAAGCGGAATAGAGCACAGCGGGTTGGGTGTCCATCAGGGTCTATTGTAGTCAACAAGTCGCAAGTCGCAAGTCGCATTCGGAGGTTCGCTACATGGCAAATCCCCAACGTCAAGAAGTCTTGAATGTCTTGCTCGCCCAGTTGCTCCAGGAGCGCGGGGTCGTCGCCGCTCCGGAGAACATCATCAAATCCGTCCTGAGTGGCGTCAAGATGCCGGACGTTTTGGTCGAGTTTAACGGGCTGCGCACCATCATCGAGGGAGAAGTCGGTGACCAGCCTGATGCCGAAGCCAAAGCGATTGAATCTGCTCGCCAGCGTGTGGCGCAAGGCATCGCCCACATCGGGGTCGCGCTCGTTTACCCGGCCTGCCTCCGCGACGAAGAGTTCATCTACCTCAAGTCAGAGTTGGCGCACAGCAAGCTCAAGATAGCCATCTTTACCGAGTCGGAAGACACAGGCTTCATTGACGGCGATGTGGGCTATCTCGAAAACGCCTTGCGCCATGCCTTTGATCAACTGGTAAAAGAAGATGTCGTCGCTCAGGCCGTGGCTCTCCTGGACGCCGGGATAGAACAGTTCGCGGGCGTTGTGGCAGCCCACGGCGCAGACGTGCAGCGCATGGCCGAGGCGTTAGGCATTCGAGAGATGCCGGACAAAGCGGCCAAGCAAAAAGCGGCGATTAGCCGGATTGGTGGGTTGGTGCTGGTCAATGCGCCGCCCTTGCTGGTGGGCATGGGGCCGGGCGAGACGCGCATGGTCACGCTGACGGTCGTTCCGGGGCGGGGGCCGATGCCGGAAGAAGGCGCTCTCGTCGCGGACGTGGAGGCCCACTATCTGAATGTCGAACAGCAATGGGAATTGATCGGCGGCATTCGCAAAGTGATACGCCCGCCCATCCCCATCCACCGGCCCGAAGACCCGCCCTACAGCGAATCCGAAATCAGCGTCGAGCCGTATCCGCCGCGCGCGGGCGAACCGGTCGTGATCTGCGCCGAGTTGCGCAACCCGACGGGCGAACCGCAGCCGGTCCAAGTCGAGTTCGGCGTGGTCAACTTTGGCATCGGCTTGCCGTTCACGCCGATTGATCACCAGGAGATCGAACTGCCGCCGTTCAGCCGGACGCGCGTCTGCACCCGCTGGGTGCCGCCTATCGGCGGGCATTTCTGCGCGCAGATCATTGTGCGGCAGCCGGGCTACCAGGACGTGATCAGCCAGCGCAACCTGGACGTGGCCGAGTATCTGCAGCCCAACGTCACCGATCACTATGTATTCCCGGTGGGCAATCCATATCCCGATCGCCCTATCACCATCACGCTGGGCCTGATCCAGCGCCTGGGCGGCTGGCAAGCCTCGCTTGATCCGGTGACACTGGTCAACGTGCAGCCCCAAACCTCTCGCATGGTGACGTTGACCGTCAAGCCGCCGGCCGATCTCACCCACCTGCCAGACGGGGAGCCGGTGTTGGATGTGGAAGCTTTTGCCGAACACCGTTTGATCGGCGGTTTCCGCAAGCTCTTCCGCCCGCCCATCTCCATCCACCGGCCAGAAGACCCGCCCTACGCGGAGCGCGAAATCAGCATCGAGCCGTATCCGCCGCGCGCGGGCGAGCCGACCGAAATCTGCGTCGAGCTGCGCAATCCCACGGCGTTTACGCAGACGGTGTGGCTGGATTTTGAGTGGGCCAACTTTGGCATCGGCCTGCCCTGGCAGCCCATCCAACGACGCCAAGTAGACTTGCCCCCGCACAGCCTCACGCGCCACTGCGTCAAATGGGTGCCGCCTTTCGGCGGACACTTTTGCGTCCAGATCCGGTTGAACGATCTGGGGCAGCGCTATGCCGAGGCGCGCAGTCAGCGCAATATGGACGTGGGCGAGGTGTTCAAGCCGGGCGAATGGACCCAGCCCTTTGTCTTCCGTGTGGGCAACCCGTACGAACAGTCGGCCAACATTGAGCTGGCGGCGTTTGTCCACTTGGAAGGATGGGAAGCTCAGTTAACGCCGCGAATGTTGTCCGGTGTCCTGCCCGGAGAAACCCGGCCGGTCACCCTGACGGTGTTGGCGCCGCGAGACAAGCCGCTGCCGCCGGACGATACGCCCGTGGTGGATGTGGAAGCGCACACGGTGGGCACAGGCCAGATCAGCGGTCGCCTCATCGGCGGCTTCCGCAAAATCTATCGCCCGCCGGTACCCATCCACCGGCCGCAAGACCCAGTCTATGCGGAATCCGAAATCCACATCAATCCCTACCCGCCGCGAGAGAGGGAGCCAACCGAAATCTGCGTGGACTTGCGCAATCCCACCGACGAGCCCCAGACGTTCACGGTGACGTTTAGCGTGGCCGACTTTGGCATCGGGCTGCCGTTCCACGACATCGTGCGGCCCATGACGACCACTTTGCCCGCGAACAGCATCCGGCAGGTGTGCGTCAAGTGGGTGCCGCCACACGGCGGCAAGTTCTGCGCCCGCGTAACGATTGCGGTGGGCGACCACGACCCAGTGTGGAGTCAGCGCAACATGGACGTGGGCGAAGTGTTCAAACTGGGCGAGCCGTCACACCTGGCGTTCCCGGTAGGCAACCCCACGACAAGCACGGTGACGGTCACACTCGGCCTGGTGCCGCACGTGGAAGGCTGGGGCATTGCGCTATCGCAAGACGTGCTGCCCAACATGCAGCCGCACGAGGTGCGGCCCGTCACGCTCACCGTGATCCCGCCGCGCCAGGGGCTGCTGCCGCCGCCCGATGCGCCTGTGGTGGACGTGGAAGCCTTTATCGGGCGCGAGTTGATCGGCGGGTTCCGCAAGGTCTTTCACCCGCCAGTGCCCATCCATCGCCCTAAGGACCCGGTCTATGCCGAGTCCGAGATCTTTGTAGACCCGTATCCCACCCTGTCCGGTTTGCCCACGCTGCTGGGAGCCGTCGTCTTCAATCCCACTCCAGTAGAACAGCGCATCACCGTGACCTTTGAGGTGGCAAACTTTGGCATCGGCCGGCCCTTCACGACGACGGGGATCATGACGCCGACGATGGCGCTCACGATTCCGCCGTTCGGCGCGGCCCGCGCCAAGACCATCTGGATTCCACCGTTCGGCGGCCATTTCTGCGTGCGGATATGGCTGCAATCAACTGGACACGAGCCGGTCTGGAGCCAGCGCAACATTGACGTGGGCGAGCCGCTGCGGCTGGGCGAGCCGCATGCGCGCCGCTTTGTCATCGGCAATCCCATGACCGATGTGGTGACGATCACGCTGGCGCTGGTGAACCATCGCCCGGGCTGGACGGCTGAGGTTTCACCGACTGTGTTGACGGACATGGCGTCTGGCATGACGCGGACAGTCGTCCTCACTGTGACGCCGCCATTGCCGCCGGAAGGGCCGGAGCGTGATCGCGAGCGCCTGAGCCTGGCCGACGAGCGGCCCATCGTGGACCTGGAGGCCTACGTGGAAGGCGAGCTGATCGGCGGCATCCGAAAGATCGCCAAGCCGCCCATCCCGCTGCACAAGCCGCAGGATCGCACCTATGCCGAAACCGAGATCAACGTGACACCGTATCCGCTCGTGGCGGGCAAGCCAGCCACCATCACGACCGACATTGTCAACACGAGCGAGACTACGCAGACGATCCGGGTTTTGTTCGGCGTGGCGAACTTTGGCTTTGGCATCCCGTTCACCACCACTGACATCGTACCCACTTCGACCATGGTGACGTTGGGGCCCGGCATCAGCCAAACAGTCTCGGCGGTGTGGACGCGGCCCCCCTCCGGTCACTGGTGCATCCAAATCCTCCTCCAGGATCCTGACAACCAATACCCGGAGCAGAGAAGCCAGCGCAACGTAGACGTGGAGCGGCGGTCCTTCAAGCCGTGCGAGCCGTTCACCAAAGAGTTCTGGCTGTATAACAACACGTCGGCGATGATCACGGTGACCATCGGCGCGAGCGCGATCAACCTGCCGGCGGGATGGACGTATAGCACCGTCCCCACCGAAACCGTGCTAGGAGGGTACCACGGCATCACCGTCACCGTCACCATCACGCCGCCGTGCCAGATCGCGGCGCAGGCATTGCTATCGCCGCTCGCGATGATGGATACCGGCGGCGCCAGCGGCCCACCGACGATTGATGTCGAGGGTTACGACGAGAAGGGCGAACTGATGGGCGGCATCCAGATACAACTGGAGAGCATCACAGAGTACAAGCTCTACCTGCCCATCGTGCTGAAGCAGTGATGAATGTCCGCTTCGCGTGACGAATGTCGAGCGTCGAATGTCGAATGACGAACGACATTCATCATCCGCAAGAGGGCGACCGAGGCACGAAGACAGTATCACCGCTTCGTGCCTCGGCGTAGGAACAAACAACCGCACCGGGGCAGACGGATGAATGTCGTCTGCCCCGGTTGTCGCATGGATTTGAGTTGTGCTAACGCGGCGACCACTTGATCGCGTCGAACGCGATGAGGCGCGTCAGGCGAGTCTCGTCGGTGATGTCGGACAGCGAGACATAGTCGCCCGCATTGCCGCTGAACCGATACGTCCCCAGCGAGACCCAGCGGTTGCCATTGGCCGATTGATCCACGGTTTGCAGGGTGTTGCCGTCGGCGTGCGCGACCCAGTAGCGCGCATTGGATGTGGTGGTGTATCGCTCCGGGATGAAGGCAAACACCTCGTACCGCCCCGGCGAAAGCTTGGGGTACCAGCGCGCCCAGTTGTAGCGTGGCCGCGCCCAATCATTATTGCGCGTCCAGGTCAGGCGACCTCCATGTCCTTCGGAAGCTGTGTGCCAGCCGCCGGACGAGCCGCCTCTGACAAAGCCCGCATTGGTATCGTCAACCACCACTTCGCCCGGCGTGGGCGTCTCGGCGCCGGCCCACGCAAGTCGAGCGACGGCCCCACCCGTGTGCTCATAGTATTCCAGCTTGATCGGGATCGTGCCGCCCGGCAAGTAAAGGTCGCCCGTATAAGTGCGCGGAGCTTGATCGCGCCAGGCGTCAATCAGCAAATGGTCATTCACCCAAAGGCGAGCGCCATCGTCCACCGTCAGCGTGAAGCGATACGAGCCAGCGGCCAGGTTGAGCGCCCGCGTCCATCGGACGGAGAACAAGTCCGAGTTGACGACGCCGGGAGCAGGCGAGCCGTTGCCCCAGTCAAAGGCAATGTTCGCATCGTCGCGCACCAGGGCCGGAGTGCCGCTGAGCGTCATGTTGTTAAAGTATTCGCCGCGCCAGTTTTGGATGGGCGCCGACCACGGCTCAAGCGTCACCCTGGCAACGGCCCCGCCGGTGTTTTCATAGAACTCGACCGTCACCAAGTGATGCTCCGCGCTCAGGTATTTTTTTGCGCTCACAGTCTTGGGCGGATGATCGTACCATTCGTTGATGATGAGGTCGCCATCCACCCAGACGCGGATGCCGTCGTCGGCAGTCGCCGTGAAGTTATAGTCGCCGGCCGCTACGTCATAGTAGCGAGTCCAGCGCGCCGAAAAGCCATCGGCGCGGACAGCGGGATCGGGGGAACCACTGCCCCAATCATAATTCAGGTTGGCCTCGTCGCGCTGCAGCACCGGCGACCCGGAAAGCGTCATATTGTTCCAGTACGTGGCTTGCCAGGCCGGGCTGGTGTGCAAAGGCCCCGGGCCTTGCGCCAGCGCGCTGCCGGTCAGTGTGAACATCAACACCAAACCGATGAGAGTTAGGGTCGAAAGAGAAATTCGCTTAGACATGCTGCACCTCCTGAATATAGTGTAGGTCAACTCTCACTGAAAAGGTTGACCCCGCACCAACAAAACGCTGATACTTTGGGCAGGTGCAAATGGATGATGGGGGATGTGAAGCGTGATGTCGTTTGACGCCAGACGTTTGACGTTTCACGCATCACGCATCACGTTTTACTTGATGGCGAACGTGACCTGCACACTCATGTTCACTTCCAGCTCGCCCGGCTGAACCGGCGTGCCGCCGCCACCCAACCCCATCTTGGCCGAATCCATCACGCCATAGATTGGGCCTGCGCCGCCAATGATTTCGCTCACACTCATCACGTCGCCCAGCGCAACGCCGGTCAGCTTGGCGAGGCTCTCCGCGCGCGACTTGGCATCCTCAATCGCTTTGGCCCGCGCGTCGGCTTGCAGCTTGCTCGTGTCGGCCACGCTAAAGTTGACGCCATAGATGTTGTTCGCGCCGGCCGCCACAACCTTGTCCAGCACGTCGCCCAATTTGGCGATATCGCGCACCGTCACATTCACCTGATTGGTCACGCGGTAAGAGACCGGCCCTTCGCCGCCCTTGCTTTCCGGGCCGGGCACAGGCTGGCGCTCGGTATAGACGCCATAGTTGCTGGTCTGAATGTCCTTGTCCGCAATGCCCAACGACTTGAGCGCGTCCAGGAGCTGGGTCATCTTGGCCTTGTTGTCGTTCACGGCCTGCTGGGCTGATGCCGCTCCCGTTTCGACGCCGACGTTGATGTTCGCCACATCCGGCGTGCCCGACGCTTTGCCCGTACCCACGACCGTGATGCCGCGATTCGTCAGCGCAACGGGTTGGCTGGGCTGTCCGATCAAGGCCACCGGCTGCGAGCCGCCTGGCCCGCCACCGGCAGGAACCGCTTGAGCGCCGGCCGAGACCGCCGGCCTGGAAACTGCCGAACACCCGGCTGCCAAGGCCACAGCCAACGCCGCCACCACCATCAATACTGCACCGTAAAACGTCTTTCGCCCTAACATGGTTATTGCCTCCATTTGTTTTTTTTGGCTTTCTTGCCTTCCATGATAAAAGACGCTACACTCTAGCAAAATGTTCCATCGGGGCAACGGCCACCCTTGCGCAGGTTAAGGAAGAGTGTCCGCCAGCCTGCGGATATTAATCACGAGAGGTTCCGAGCATAATCACGTAAACTTTTTCGACTCAACCGGTCTGGGAGGGGAGAATGGCGAAACGACTTGCCGTGATAGATGTGGAACGCTGCGTCGGATGTCAGGCGTGCATGTTCGCTTGCGCGCGGCGATTGGGCGAAGGCGGGCTGGCCGCTTCTTGCATCGGGATTCACTCGGCGGGCGGCATCCGCAAAGGATTCGTCGTCGTCGTTTGCCGCGCCTGCGCCGATCCGCCGTGCGCCCGCGTGTGTCCCACCGACGCGCTGCAGCTTCGCGGCGGCGGCGTGCGGCTCAAGGCGGAACTGTGCATCGGCTGCCATAACTGCGCCGAAGCGTGTCCCTTTGGGGCGGCGTTTTGGAATGTCGAAGAAGACAAGCCGCAGATTTGCGTCTACTGCGGTTACTGCGCGCCGTATTGCCCCTACGACGTTATCGCGTCGGAAGAGATGAAGGAGGCGGCCCATGTTGCCTGACGATCCACTGCGCCGCGTTTTGTACATTGACCTGACCCGCCGCCGCTCCTGGGTGCAAGAGCGGCCCGACTTGTTTGAGGCTGCCCTGGGCGGAACGGGTGTGGGGATTCGGCTGCTCGAAGAAGAATGTCCCCCGCGAGCCGACCCGCTCGGGCCGGAGAACCCCATCATCTTGACCGTCGGGCCGCTGGTCGGATTGTTTCCCATCGCCTCCAAGACGGTGGCGATGTTCAAATCGCCGCACACCGGGAACCTGGGTGAAAGCCATGCCGGGGGCCGGAGCGCCATCGCGATACGTGAGGCCGGTTACGGCGCCATCGTCATTCGGGGGGCCAGCACGATGCCGGTTTACCTGGTCGTGGATGGCGATCACGTGCACTTTCGTGATGCCTCTGCGCTGTGGGGCCTGCGCAGCAGTTACACGGTTGGCTCGGTGTTGCGCGAGCGCGAGAGCGGCTCCACGCCGCGAGGCGTGCGCACAATCTTGCGCATCGGGCGCGCCGGGGAACGCCAGGTCACCTATGCCAGCGTCATCGCCGAGACGTATCGCCACTTTGGCCGGCTGGGGTTGGGTGCGGTGTTTGGCAGCAAGCGGCTCAAAGCATTGGTGATCGGCGGTCGCCGTTCGCTGCCTGTGGCCGACCGCAAAGCTTACCGAACCGTTTACGACGAAATCTGGAAGGCCGAGACAGAATCGCCGCTGATGAAAAAATATCACGAGCTAGGCACGGCCATCAACATCGTCCCGCTCAACGAGATCGGCGCTCTGCCCACGCGCAACTTGCAAGCAGGCCGCTTTGAAAACGCGGCAGCGATCTCGGGCGAGCGGTTAGCCGAAGCGTTTCTGGGGCGGCGAGTGGCTTGCGCGCATTGTCCCGTGGCCTGCGTCCACCTGGCCGCGCTGCGCACGCCTTATCGCAGCGAACCGTACTTTTACAAGACTGACATGTTGGGCTACGACCACGAGCCGATTTACGCGACGGGCAGCCTGCTGGGTATCGGCGATGTGCCGGGGATGCTGCGCCTGATGGACGAGATGGAAGTGCAAGGGCTGGACGTGATGAGCGCCGGCGAGGCCGATGCTGAGCGTCGTCATCACGAATAGCGAGGCCAATCCCAGCAGCAGCCCGATGTTGCCGCGTATCGGCACGTGGAACCACAGCGTTCCGATGACCAGCACTTCGAGCGCATCGCCAAACCCGATCACCGCATAGGGCACCAGCTTGCCGACCAGCAGCTCCCACGACCGAATCGGCGTCACGATCAACTGCTCGATGGTGCCGCGCTCGCGCTCACGCACGATAGCCACTGCCGTGAGCAGCGTCGTCATCGTCTGCAAGATCATCCCGATCATGCCGGGGATCATGAAATAGGCGCTGACCATATCGGGGTTGTACCAGACTTGCGACCGCACATCAACCACAGCCGTCGGCATCCCGCCCAGGGTTTGCCGAGATAACTTTTGGACTTGCAGCTTGACCGACTGCGTTTGCCCCAGCAAGGTGGCCGCCGAAAGCGCGCCGCCGGCTACCGCCGGATCAGAGCCGTCAATGATGAACGCCACCGAGACGGCTTGCCCGCGCGAGGTCTTGTCGCCATAGTCAGGCGGAATGATCAGCCCGGTCCTGGCCTGGCCGCCGTCAATCAACCGTGCCAGTTCCTTTTCATTGTCTGCTTCGTAAGCCAGCGAGAAATAATCGGTCGCGCGAAAAGCATTCAACAGCGCGCGGCTTTGTTGGCTCTTGCTCTGATCGAGTACCGCCAAGGGCACGTTGCGCACGTCATTCGTCGCTGCATAGCCCAGCAAGAACAGTTGCATGATGGGCATGATGAACGTCACCGCCAGCGTGCGTGGGTCGCGCGAAATCTGGATGAACTCTTTGCGAATGATCGAAAAGATGCGTGTGATCGCCATAGGGTTTTACCTGTCAGTCGTGTTCTGTTTTCTGAAACGATGCGCCCCACTCTCTTTTCCGATGTGGACAAACAGCCCGCTTCGGTTCACGGAAGCGCATAGCCCCCAAGAGAAAACCGTCCACACAGCCAGCTCGCCGTCCGGCTTGAGCAGACGGTACATTTCTGGCAAGAGCCGGTCCAAAGGCAAGGTCGGAGATGGAATGACGCCCAAGAGCAAAATCAGGTCAAAGTCGCTATCGCGCAATCCGGTTGCCAGCGCATCGGCCAATGTCAGCTTGACGTTGGTCAGGCCGGCCTCTTGCACCTTTTGAGCGACGTGTTCGATAGCGGGCGGGTACACGTCAATGGAGTGAACAAGGCCTGTATCTCCCACCAGCCTGGCCGCCGGGATTGTAAAGAACCCCGTGCCGCACCCCACTTCCAGGACAGATTGTCCTGCTTGGAGTCCAGCGGCTCTCAAAGTCTTGACCGGATCGTTGAGCCTGCGTCGCACCGGATGGTCCATCACGGCTGCCATAACCGGCGCCAAGAATTTGAAAAAAGCATTTGTTGCGAACTTGTCGAATGGCTGAGTTGTCACTGTCTGGCTCCTAGGTTTTGATGCTCACTGTTTGTCTTGAGGTAGAATGCCGTGCAGCACCACATCCGTTATCCCATCCACGAACGTTTCGACCGACATGTCTTGCGCTAGTTTGTCCTGGAAGACATGTTTGAGCAAAAGGTAGGCCACAATGCTGCCCATGAATGTGCGAGTGACCATTTCGGTGTTGCACGGGCGCATCCGGCCCGCCTCAATTTGGTGCTCAAAGTAGCTTTGCAGGGTGCTCAAGACACGGCCAATGACGTTTGACCGCACTTGTTTCACGGCAGATGGGAGTGCCTGGGCATTCGCCACTTGGAGTTTGAACAGCGCGGCGTTCATGGGCGGTTCAAAGAGGCCGATGTAGAAACGCCCAAACTGAGGCAAGAACTCGTCTGGCGGCAAATCGAACGAGACGCTTTCTGGCAGCAGCGTCCCGAAAGCTTCTTCGATTCGCTCGGATATGAGAGACACAAAGAGATCGGTCTTGTCCTTGAAATACCAGTAGAGCAAGCCAGGCGAAATCTTGGCGGCTTTGGCCAGGTCTTTGATGCTGGCGCCCTCGAAACCTTTTTGAGCGAAAACCTGTTGGGCTGCATCCAAAATTTGTTGGCGTCGGTCCCGATCTTCTGGTGCCATCTCGCCTCCCAAGTGGAAACATATTGATTGAACGTTCAATCAATATGGTACACCAAAAACAGACCCTTGTCAAGTACGAAAAAGCCTTGTGTTGGTTTGGCACCCTCTACGTTCTTGTCACAACCTCCAACTCGCCACTGGCGACGCCTGCCGGTGCGCGGCTTCCACATCCGCTTGGGCGAGCGCGAGGTATCGCTTGACCATCTCTATCGTCGAATGTCCCAACACCATTTGCAGCGCATACGCATTGCCACCGTTCCGCCAAAAATTGATGGCGAACGTGTGCCTGAAACGATGGGAGTGCACCTTGACGACGCCGGCCCGTCGCCTAATTCGCGCCAGTAACTTGGCGAGATCATCGCATTCTATTGGGTGACCGCTTGAGGAAACAAACACGCGACTGTTTGCGGAATCTTGGGCAAGAGGACAAATAGCGCCAGAGAGCCTGAGTTGTTGCCGCCGAGATGGGAACCACGCGCTCATTTGCCCCTTTGCCCATGACGAGGATGCATTTGTTCTGGAGATCAACGTTAGCGATTTTGAGTTCGCACAGTTCTGTAGCGCGAATACCTGTATCGAGCAACACCGAGATGATCGCGCGATTGCGCTCCGATGATCCAAGTGTATGTTGACATTCGCGTTTGCCAGGACGGCTGTAGGCGCGCAACTTGGCAAGTGAGCCAAGGATAGCATGGATGTCGGCCTCGGTGAGCGGCTCGATGGCGCGCAGTTCTGGTTTGGGCCTGGGGATATCGTGCAGAATGTTGTGAGCTACAAGACCCTCAGCAGTTGCCCATGTCCACAGCGCCGAAAGCGCAATGTGCATATTGAGCAGCGTCTTTTTGGAAATGCCCGTTTGCTTGGCGAGGAAACCGCACATCTGTTCCACCGTGATCGAGGCAATGCGCGGATCACCTTTCAAGTGCTTGGTGAGCTTTCGAAAGGTGTTGGCATAATCGGCCAACGTATGCGGGCTGAGGCGGCGTGCTTGGGCCGCAATAGTGTAGCCTTCGATGGTTTGAGAGAGTGTGATCTGGTTCATCCGTGTGTCCTCCGGTTGCGAATGGCCTGTGCCGATAATCTGCAAGTAGCGTTGATAATCGGACAGAGGCTTTTTTTGATGCCGGAGGGCATCCAAACCGTGTGGACAACGGTTGGCGGCCACTGAACCATCGTCCGCATGGATGGGGAAAATCGAGTATCCATGCGGGCAGAGGTAACAAAAAGTGGGCGGTATAGGGCTCGAACCTACGACCTCACGGATGTCAACCGTGTGCTCTAACCAACTGAGCTAACCGCCCAACTGGTTGGCATTATACCACAACGCGCATTTTTTTGGCAAGACCTTCTCTCCCCCGTTCCTGCGGAACGGGGGAGGGTCAGGGTGGGGGTGTTTGCTCCGAGTTTGCAGATGTGGTACACTTTTGCGGCAGATCCAGGCTGGAGGAAAGAATGACCACACGGCAAGTGGGCGATCTCGCGCCCGATTTTACGCTCCCGGCCACAAGCGACGAGCCGATTTCCCTGAGCCGTTATCGAGGCAAGCAGAATGTCGTGCTCGCGTTTTACCCGTTCGATTGGAGTCCGGTGTGCAGCCTGCAATTGCCGGGGATTCAGGAGAACCTGCCCCAGTTCAAGGCGCTGAACGCCGAAATTCTCGGCATCAGCGTGGATAGCCGCCACAGCCACAAAGCTTTCGCCGAGCACCTGGGACTGGAATTTCCGCTGCTTTCCGACTATGACAAAAGAGTGTGCCAGGCTTATGGGGTGCTGCGCGAAGGCGGCTTTGCGGAACGAGCGCTGTTTGTGATTGACAAGCAAGGCCTCATCTGCTATGCCCATATCCATCCCATCGGAGAGATACCGAACAACCAGCCGGTGCTTGACGTGCTCCGCAAACTTGTGAAAGGATGAGGATGATCTCTTTCATCCTTCATTCCTGAAAGGCCGCCATGCTCACTCTCATCGAGAAAATATTTTTCGTCATCCTCTTTTGCGCTTCAGGTTACACCGCCTATCGTGTTGCCATGCGCATCATCAAGATCATCCGGCGCGGGCACGGCGGGATCGGAACAAACGAAATCGTCCGCCGCGTGTTGAATATGCTGACCATCACGGTTTCGCAGCGCACCGTGTTCAAGCGGCGTCCGCTGGCGAGCCTGGCGCACGCGCTCATCGTGTGGGGCTTTATCTACTTTTTGCTGGCGAACCTGGCCGACGTGTTGCAGGCCATGCTGCCGAACTATGTCTTTCTGGGGACTGGCGCGCTGGGCAGCGCCTTTCGTCTGGGAGCGGAATTGGTCGGGATTGGCGTGTTGATCGGCGTCGTCACGCTCATGCTGCGGCGCTGGATCGTCGGCCACAAAATTTTTAGCTTCCGAGGCGGCACGCTAATCCATCCCAAGGCTGTCGCCGGCATCAAGCGCGACTCGCTCATCGTCAGTCTGTTTATTCTGGTACACGTCACCTCGCACGGGCTGGGGGCGACGATCATTTCGTACCGTCACACCTATGCTTGCGGGTTTGTGGCCGCCGCGTTGTGCGGCATCTGGAGCGGCGTCCCCACGCAAGTGGTGGACGTGTTGGAGCACGTTTTCTTTTGGGGTTCCATCGGCAGCATCTTGGGGCTAGCGCCGTACTTTTTGATCTCCAAGCATTTGCACATCTTTGTGGCTCCGCTCAATTTTCTGCTCAAGCCGGAGCGGCGTTCCATCGGTCAGCTCGAAAAGATTGACATGACCGACGAGGCCATCACCCAGTTTGGCGCGGCCAAGCTCGAACACCTTTCGCAGCCGCAATTGCTGGACGCCTATGCGTGCATCATGTGCAACCGCTGCCAGGACGCTTGCCCGGCGCACGCCACCGGCAAGACGCTCTCACCTTCGGCGCTCGAAATCAACAAACGCTATCACCTCAACTACGAAGGCGCGAAACTCGCCGCCGGAAAAGAATCGCAAGTCGGCCTGCTCGACTTTGCCATCAGCGCCGAAGCGGTGTGGGCCTGCACGGCGTGCGGCGCGTGCGTCGAAGTGTGCCCGGTCAACAACGAGCCGATGCGCGACATTTTGGACATCCGCCGCAACCTGGTGCTGATGGAGAACGCCTTCCCCACGCAATTGCAGCCGGCCTTTAAAGGCATGGAGCGGTTGGGCAACCCGTGGAACCTTGCGCCGGAATCGCGGATGGACTGGGCGCAAGGGCTAAACGTGCCGACCATTGAGCAGAACCCGTCGCCGGACGTTTTGTGGTGGGTGGGCTGCGCGCCTTCGACCGATCCACGCGCGCAAAAGGCGGCGCGCGATTTTGCCAAAATTCTCAACGCCGCCGGCGTCAACTTTGCCGTGCTCGGCAAGCTGGAACGCTGCACGGGCGACTCGGCCCGGCGAGCGGGCAACGAGGCGCTTTTCTTTGAGCTGGCGACGAGCAACGTCGAGACGCTCAAAGAGGCGCTCGGAGAGCGGCCCGTGCGCATCGTCACGACCTGCCCGCATTGTTTGCACACACTCAAGAACGAGTACCCCGACTATGGCGGAAATTACGACGTGATTCATCATACACAACTCATCGAAGAGTTGTTCGCCGCCGGGAAACTAAAAAGCCAGTCTGGCCTGACGGCCAACGTCGCCTTCCACGATCCGTGCTACCTGGGCCGCCACAACGATATGTACGATGCGCCGCGCAATGCGCTTGTTTACGCGGGCAGCGCCGTGACCGAATTGCCGCGCCATCGCGCCAACTCGTTCTGCTGCGGCGCGGGCGGCGCGCAGATGTGGAAGGAAGAAGAGCACGGGCACGAGCGCGTAAGCGAGAACCGCTTCCGCGAGGCAATGGAGACCGGTAAAGATACGCTTGCCGTGGGTTGCCCGTTCTGCATGATCATGCTCACCGACGCCGCCAAGACCGCCAATAGCTCGATGCAGATCAAAGACGTAGCTGAGCTTGTCGCAGAGCAACTGAAAATCTCTAATCTCCGATCTCCGACATTCAAGGGAGATTGGAGATCAGAGATTGTCTAGTCCCTTTGGGCTATTTTACTGACCGCCAGTCATCGGACGGGCTATAGACATCCGCTGTTCACTGTTTTACAATCTAAAAAGACGAGGCGAGTCACCGTGTCACCTTGTCTTCCTGCCGTTGACACGGGATCCGGTGGCCTCTCCTTCGGGGCGCGATATGGAGGACAGCCGAT
The DNA here is from genome assembly GCA_041300525.1 of Anaerolineae bacterium. Taxonomy (GTDB): domain Bacteria; phylum Chloroflexota; class Anaerolineae; order Fen-1058; family Fen-1058; genus JBGLNJ01. The sequence goes on from JBGLNJ010000001.1 coordinate 1,935,997, forward strand.
GCAAGTATCTCCCAAGCCAGCCGCACTGGTGATCGGAGCCGGCATCGCCGGCATCCAGGCCGCGCTGGATATTGCCAGCGCCGGGTTCCCCGTTTACCTCGTGGAACGCGAGCCGAGCGTCGGCGGGCGCATGTCGCAGCTCGACAAGACATTCCCCACGCTGGACTGCTCCGCGTGCATCCTCACGCCCAAAATGGTGGACGTGGGCCAGCACCCGCTCATCACGCTGATGACGTACTCTGAGGTCACTGCCATTGAAGGGCAGGCCGGCGCGTTCCACGTGACGGTGAAAAAGAAACCGCGTTACGTGGACGAAGCCAAATGCCGAGGCTGCGGCGATTGCGCCACGGCGTGCCGCATGACGGGGCGAATCGCGGACACGTTCAACCAGGGACTCGGCAAGCGGGCGGCCATTTACGTTTCCTTCCCCCAGGCCGTGCCGCTCATCTACACCGTTGACCCGGAGACGTGCCTCTACCTCACGCGCGGCGTGTGCGGTAAGACCTTCAAGTGCAAAGACGCCTGTTCCAGCGGGGCGATTGACTTTGATCAGCGAGAGCAACTCATCGAGCTGGATGTGGCGACCGTCATCGTCGCCACCGGCTTTGACATGATGGATCCGCGCAGCAAGCCGGAATTTGGCTACGGCGTGTACCCCAACGTCCTCACCGGCTTAGAGTTCGAGCGGCTCTGCTCTGCCGCCGGGCCGACGGGCGGCAAGATCATCGTCAACGGCAAGGAACCCAAGGACGTGGTCTTGATCCACTGCGTCGGCTCGCGCGATTCGCACACCGGCGTCCCTTACTGCTCGCGCGTCTGCTGCATGTACACCGCCAAGCACGCTCACCTGGTGCGTGACAAGTTGCCCGATACGCACGTGACCGCGTTTTACATGGACGTGCGAGCGTTTGGCAAAGGCTATGAAGAATTTTACGACCGGGTGAAGCACGAGCAGGTGCTTTACCGACGAGGCGAGCCGTCCGAAGTCTACAAGCGCGGCGACAAATTAATTGTCCGCGCCGAAGACACCTTGTTGCGCCGCACGGTGGAAGTGGAGACCGACCTGGTGGTGTTGGCGACGGCGGTCGTGCCGCGCTCCGACGCAGCACAGGTGGCGGCGCTGTTGGGCATCGAGCGTTCACCGGATGGATTCTTGCAGGAAGCGCATCCCAAATATCGTCCGGTGGATAGCAGCCGTCCCGGCATCCTGATCGCGGGTTGCTGTCAAGGCCCGAAAGACATCCCCGATACCGTCGCCCAGGCCAAAGCCGCCGCCGCTTCGGCGATGGTGGCGCTGACTCAGGTTGCGCGTTCTGCATTGTAGACAATAGGTATCATCTCAAAAACTCGCGGTAAAGGCTTGACGCGATGCCCGTCTCGGTCAAGTAATGGTCCGCCACACTTCTCGTGGCAAGCGACACTGGACACCGATCGTATCGGCCAGGGCGTGATCGATGAACGGCAGGTTCAGCATATCAATGACAGATGGACCCAACAGAATGCCAACCAAAAGTTCACCCAGCACAGATGGCTGGCCCGGAAAAGCCGCCAGCAGACTGCTTGCCTTACGGCGCTAACGTGGCATCCAGAGTTCTTTGTAGAGCATCAAAATGGTAATAGCAATAGTTCCCAACGTCCCCAGCAAACATATGCCAACATAGGCCCAACGTGTCTTGGCGCTAAATACAAAAGTGCCATCCGTTTGTTTCGCCCATCCCATCTTTGCCACTATCAGCCACGTCATGGTTGCTACTGCAAGTGCTAAGGGGTAGGATAGTACATCCGAAGACACCGTGGCTTTATCCGGCCAGAGCATTTTCACAAGACCTATGGTTCCTATCATCAATATGGTGCCCAACACAGCTACAAGCCACATTCTGGGCATTAATTTCATATATTCCTCCAATTTGCGACAGTCTTTGTCCTGATCGGGCTATCAGCGAGATGCTGAATAGCATCGAGGATAGCTTTGTGTGTTTTCATCCTACGTTCATGGCATTCGATCATTTCGATTTCCACTCATTCTTAATGGTCTCATTGCCTCTGATGACAATCGTCTGCGTTGCGTTCGTATACTGGTATGTCAAAACCCGATCATTCTCGGCATGGCCGGCCGGTGGAGCAAATCGCTGGTATCCCACCCATATCCCACCGAGGACAACTCCCACTCCAAACCCAACCAAAGCCCCTTGAGGGGCCTTGGTTACCATCAGCCCTGCAATAGCGCTCACAACTCCGGGGCCAAAAACGCCCGGAAGATCGGTGTTCAGGAAAACTTCTTCAGCTGTAATCTTGTGATCGCTCTAGGTCTGACCAAGAGCAAATGGGTTTTGGTAACAGCTGCTCACACAGTGAGCATTTTTCCCTTTAAAAGTCACTGCGCCAATCATAGCGGGACCAGGCCCCGCTGCATTGTTTAGTCGGCTCAATCGCATTGTTCCTCCAGAAGATTGAGCTATCACATCTCCAATTGAGAAAGTATCCTGGCCAAAAGAAAACTGGAGGTATCCATGTTTGTCGAGCCCCGCATAACCAAAATTGGACCATCCTGTCTTATCATTGTAGCTAGAGAGCAAGTCACCAAAGATCAAGGCGCTCAACATGGTGTAGATTTCAGGATGATCGTGTTGCAATGCTGCGAGTTTCTCATCTGTATCATAAGGTGTCCATTCCTTGATCTGGGGATCTGTGAGATACCCAGTGGGGTCAACGTACCGGAGGGGGTTATTACGACAGTATGTATAGGGGTTCCAGTCCGCTGGCTTTTTCAACCCTGGCACGATCTGATCTGGCGAGAGAAACCGTGCTAGCAGCGGGTCGTACATTCGTGCGCCGTAGTCGTATAACCCCAGCCCGATCTCATTCCTTTGACCCGTGAACTGCCGGTCGGTGGGTGAGGAGCCGGAGCGCGTCGCGCCGTAGGGAGTGTAACGCTGTTCGCTGAGTTTGTTGCCCCCGCTGTTAGTTGTTAAGCTCGTGCTTCCTAAATGGTCGCCGTGGAGATATGATACCACGCTTCCCCGCCGCATGGCAACCCGCGTCGAACCGGCGTAATAGTAGCTGGTTGAGATAGACGCCGGCCTAACCTCTAACGCCTGGCTCGTCCCCCGGATTATTGAGAGGATACCCTTTGCAGGCGTTATCGTTTCAGGCGAGGCGTCGCCAGCGCCGAAGGAGCCAACGACAGCCCGCCGCGAGCGGTGCACTTGAGTTCGCGCGGCAACAGGCGGCCTACGGCGTACACGGCATCAATCGTCTCGTCCAACGGAATGGGATTAGCATAGCCGCCTAGAATGAGGTCGGCGCAGACGAACGCGGAGGCCGCCGCGACCGCATTGCGCGTGTGGCATGGAATTTCCACAATGCCCTGCACCGGATCACATACGGAACCCATCGTGTTCTGAAACGCGATCGCGGCGGCGTCGGCTGCCTGGCGGGCGCTGCCTCCCGCCGCTTCTACGACCGCCGCAGCGGCCATCGCGCCCGAAGCGCCAATTTCCACCTGGCAGCCGGCCACCTCGGCGGCGAACGTCGCTCGCGTTGCCACGATCACGCCCACGGCCGACGCAGCCAACAACGCCAGCGCAGCTTGCTCCTGGCTCAAAGCTCTTTCTTCGGCCAGCGTCACGACGACGCCCGGGATGACGCCGGCCGATCCGGCCGTGGGCGCGGCGCAGACTAGGCCAGCGCCGCCGTTGACGTGCATCACGGCCAGGGCGCGCGCGGCGGCGCGCGTGTGGATGCCGCCGATCGCCACCTGACCGCTGCCTTCGGCTTGCATGACTCGACGCGCGCTCGGTTGCAGCAATTGCATCGGTGGGAGATTCTCATCCAGCCCACGGCGCACCGCCGCCCGCATCACCTCGAAGCGGCGGGCCATCTCAGCCAGGATGTCGCTTTCCGGCAATCCCAGCAGCGCCGACTCGTAGGCCAACGCGATCTGCCCGAGCGAACGATGGCTTTCCTTCGCCAGCGCGACCATTTCGGCGGCGCTGGAGAAAATCGGCTTGCCGCATTGGACATAGAATATCGGAGGCGCTGTCCAAATGTCACGGACGCCGGGCAACGTCGCCACTCGAGTTCGGGTGTTGGCGTCAAGCGGCGTTTGGCGTCGCGCGTGCAGCAGCACCTCGTCGCCGCGCGCCTGACGTTCTGGCTGGCCCATTGCCTGTCCATCCTGCGTCAAGAGTTCGCAAAGGGCCGGCTCAACACTTTGTTCCGATGCCACCAGCACTTGATGCGCGTCTCCGGTGAGCCGTACCGGCCAGTCCTGCAAGCGTGTGAACACGATGGCGCCGCCGCCGATAGACTGCGCCACGGCGCGCAACGGTCGCCCGCTCCGGGAAGTCATCCGTATCTCGACCGTGTTGGGATGATCCGCGTCGGGCAACCGCTCGACGGCGAACGTGATCGGGAGTCCCTGTGCCGCGGCCAAGTCAAGCGCCTGCTGAAAACGTTCGTCGGTGATGGTCCAGCCCATCAGCCCGGCGGCGAAGGCCAGGTCGCTGCCCTGCTGGCGATAAACCTCGGCATAAGAGCCGCCAGGATCGAACGTAAACTGGGCCGATGCGGGCGCATCGCCCAAGAGCGACCGGGCCAGCGTTCCAATGTGGAACGACCCGGCGGTATGTGAGCTGGACGGCCCGCGCATGACCGGGCCGAGCACGTCGTTAAAGATGCTGATGGGCTTTACGATACCACCCCCAAAAACGAGGGGCACGCAGGTTCCAGTCCTGCGTGCCCTTCGTGGACGAAACTATACCAGACTGGGCGCAGACTGAACTTTCGAGTGCGTAGGGCAAGTTGCCAACTTGCCCTACAGCCGCAAACGGAAATTTTAGCGTGCGGTTAGTATATTACACCACGTTGTATTCGCGCGCGGTCGGCCCGCCGTGAAAGCGGCGCAGGCAGAGAGACGATACGTCCAGCGTGTGCGTTTTGCCTTCAAGGATTTCTTCGGCCAGCAGCAGGCCGCACACCGGCCCGTGCATAAAGCCGTGGCCCGAAAAGCCCGTGATGCAGTAAAACCCGGCCAACTCATCCGCCGCGCCGAGGATGGGGTGCGCATCCGGCGTGTTTTCATATAACCCGGCCCACCGGCTGGAAATGCCGGCGTGATCCAGGAGTGACATTCGCTTGCAGGCTGTTTCAAGGTGAATCAATTCCCATTCGGCGTCCACGCCCTGATTAAAGCTCACCGGCTCGTCGTGATTCGTCATCCCGCTCAACAACCCCGGCCCTTCGCGATGGAAGTAGAGGCTGGGCGTGAACTCGATGACGAACGGAAAGTCGGGCGGAACCTCGGGCAGGGGAGTGGTCACGGCGATTTGTCGCCGCACGGGAACGACCGGCACATCCACGCCGGCCATGCGCCCCATCTGCCCTGCCCAGGGCCCCGCAGCGTTCACGACGATGGGCGTTTCGATAATGCCTTGCCGGGTCTCGACGGCGCGCACGCGGCCGCTCGCCGTGTGGATGCCGATGACCTCGGTATCGGTCAAACACTGTGCGCCCTGCCGCCGCGCGCCGGAGATATAGCCTTGCACGACGCAGCTCGGATCGGCCAGGCCATCGTCGGGGTTCCACGTCCCGCCCAGCGCGTCGGAATAGTCCATGAGCGGCAGACGGCGGCGCACCTCGTCGCCGTCGAGCCATTGCGTGCGCGCGCCCAGGCTGTTTTGCAATGCCACCTGCCGCTTGAACTCGGCCACGTCCGCATCTTGCGTGAGGATGAACAAGTAGCCGCATTTGCGGATGTCAATCGCCTGACCCAGTTCCTCTTCAAACCGGTCGAGCATGGGCAGGCTGATGAGCGAAAGCTTGATGTTGATCTCGGTGTCGAACTGGTAGCGGATGCCGCCCGCGCACTTGCCGGTGGCTTCCATGCCGAAAAAGCTGTTGCGTTCCAACAGTACGACGTTCTTGCAGCCTTTGAGAGCCAAGTGATAGGCCGTGCTCGCGCCCATCACCCCGCCGCCGATGATGACGACATCGGCTGTAGTGGGGAATGTCATTTCATTTATCCTTTGTCCTACAAGGTCAGCCAGGTTCCAATGCCGCGTTCTTTGGCGCGACGATAGATTTCCGGCGCAACGGCCATGTCGTCCATCGCCAGGCCCAGGTTCATCGCCATCGTCCGCTCGTCGTCGCGCTCACGCCCCGGCTTGAGTCCGGCCACGATCTCGCCCAGGTCGGCATACGGGTCGGGCGTGGTCTGAAAGTAGCCGACGCTCTTGTAGTATTGGAACTGGGCGTGATCGTCGGTGCCGAGCTTGTCGAATTGCGCCAGCGCTTCGCCGTGCCAGTACGAATCAAAGTCCACGGCGCTGGCAAATGCGCCCGGTCGCAGCCAGTCCTTTTCGATGGTGGGCGAGGGATGCTTGAGGATCGGCCCGGAGGTGACGACGAGATCGCTTTCGACCACGGCTTGCTTTGGCTCGTCCACGCCGATGATTTCGATGCCCAGCCTGGCCGACATTTCTTCTACGTAGCGACGCTGCACATCGGGCAGGCTGTCGTAAGCGTACACGCGCTTGATAGGGAACAGCGCAGCCAACGCGAGCAGGTTCGTGCGTCCCTGCACGCCACACGCCAGGATGCCGGCGACCTCGCTTTGCTTGCGGGCCAGGTACTTGGCCGCCAGCGCCGAGGCTGCGCCGGTGCGGTACGCGGTGATCCACGTGCAGTCCATCACCGCGTAAGGCAGGCCGGTCTCGGCATCGTTCAAGATGAGCAGGCCGGTGATGTACGGCAGGCTGCGCTTGTAATTTTCCGGGTAGCCGCTCACCCACTTGATCCCGGCGGATTGGAGCGCGGGGATAAAGGCGGGCATGGCGTGGATAAAAGCGTCCGGCTGGGTGTGAATGCCGGGCTTGGGCGGCATCTCGACGCGGCCCAGGCCCTTTTCCTTGAATGCCGCTTCGAGCAGGCGGATGAGGGTGGGCATGTCGAGCGCGACGCTTTCCACGTCAGCACGTGACAAGTAGAGAAGTTGTTGGGACGTCATGAGGCTCCTTTCTTCTGTGCAATCCTGATGCTATAAATGCTGCTTGTGTCAGCCTTCTTTCCAGGCTGCCAATATCGCGCGCACCGACCGGCTCATTTCTATTGTAAAGTCGGCGCTAAACTTGCGCAGGTAGTTGAGTTGCCCAATATTGCGAGCGCCTTCAAGGGTCTCTCGATCTTGAAAGGTTTGTTCGTGCAGGTCTTTATACATTTCTTCAAAGCTTGCCCGATCCAATCTCTGGTACCGGTTTTCAAACACGATAAACTTTTTGTGGAACCGTCGTGTCAGCTCGCGTTCCTTTTGCCCTTGTGTGGGATACCCAAAGCACACCAGGCAAATGGGGAAAACGTAGCGGGGCAAATTTAACAGTTCTTTATGAACCTCATAGTTCTCCATGATGTCGCCGATGTAACAAGACCCTAGCCCTAATGATTCCGCCGCCATCACGGCGGTTTGCGCTGCGATAAGCGCATCGCAACAGGCCAGAAACAAGTCCCCTTCTTCCGGCTTTCTCATGGGGACCTTGTTTTGCTCACACAGCTCTTGTACCCCCGACACCCTGTAGTAATCAAACCAGCGTTGATAATCTGCCAGGAAAAGCAAAACGAGAGGGGCTTTGGCGATAAACGGCTGGTGATCACACGTCCTGGCCAACGTATCCTTGATGTTTTGATCTTGCACTTTTATGATGGAATACAGCAGCATGTTCCCGGCTGTCGGAGCGCGCAGCGTTGCTTCCAGAATGTCATCTTGGACTTGTTCGCTGACCTCCCTTGCTTCGTACGCGCGAACTGATTTGCGCTTCAAGATCAGTTCCATTGTCGGGTTCATCTTCATTCGCCTCCGTCGTTTAAAGCCGTGTCACCTCGTATCAAACTCAATACTTCGGGCAACAGTGTCTGCGTGGTCGCCATCGCCTCGTTGGCGTAAATGGTGGGGTTGCCTTGCCAGTCGCCAAAGTAGCCGCCCGCTTCTTTCAAGATGGGCGGGAAAGGGCCGCAGTCCCACACGCTCATGCGGGGATCGAGCGCAACTTCCGCGCGGCCCGTGGCGACGAGTAAATAGCCGTAGGCATCACTCCACCCGGCTCGATAGTAACTGGCCCCGATCAATCGCTTCCAAGCGGCAGACCGGCCATATTTGTCAAACGTGGCGACGTCGGTAAAGGCCATAACTCCCCGGTTCAGATGCGGCACGTTGGACACGCGCGCGCGGCGGCCGTTCCACCAACAGCCTTCTCCAGACGCCGCCGCAATCATTTCCGCCAGCGCCGGAAAATAGGCCGCGCCGACCTGGACGGTCCCCTCGATTTCCAGGCCGAGCAGCACGCCGTAGAGGGGCACGCCGCGCACAAAGGACTTGGTGCCATCAATGGGATCAATGATCCAGCGGTGAGTCGCTTGTTCGGCCCCCTGCGCGCCGAACTCTTCGCCTAGGATGGCATGGTGCGGATATTGTTTCTCAATGCGGTTGCGGATGAGCTGCTCGGCCTGGCGATCGGCGACGGTGACGGGTGTATTGTCGGCCTTGTAATCCGGCTGCAGGTCCGTTTGAAAGTAGCTCAACGTGAGTTTCCCCGCCAGATACGCGGTCTCGATGGCAAAGTCGAGAAAAGTACGCAATGCTTCGGACATTTGTCCTCCTTGGTCGTAACTACGGCTTAGACATTCTTTCCAACGGCTGGTACGTGCCGCCAGTGTTGACGTTCACGGCCGGCTAGTTCTCGGCCAACATGTCGTCGTATTCAATCTTGTCGGGCCCGATTCCCCGCGGCTTGCCGCGTAGGCTTTTTTTTAGACTGTTGGATACCGCGCGGGTAGTTCATTCCACTTTGATCTCCACGAGCCACTTGACCCATGTGTTGCCTTGCCGGGATGGGAACACGGCGCGCACTGGAAAGCCGTGCAAGATAGGGATCGGCTCGCCTTGCCATTCATAAGCCAGATAATTGTTCCCTGAACGTGCCTGTTGCATCGTGACAAAGGCAGAGTACCCATCTGCGCCAGCCAGTCTCAAACTCTTTGCTTCGGCCTGTATGCCAGCCAGGTTAGAGACGCTGCCGGAGGCTGCCTCCGACGTAGACGTGGATGCTTACGACCGCAAAGTGGTGGCGGATTTTTCTCGGCGCGACGGGCGGCTGAAGGAAATCCCCGCGCAGCGCAAGAAACGCGAGGCAGTTCTGCGCCGCATCCTGGAGGAATTCCGACCGGCGAGGCGCTACAGCGAAAAGCAGGTCAACGACATCATCGGGCGCTTCCACGAAGACACGGCCACGTTGCGGCGCGAATTGGTGGGCTATGGGTGGCTCAAGCGCGAAGAGGGCGTTTACTGGCGAGAGGAATAAAAAAGACCTTCGAGGTCTCGTAGACCTCGAAGGTCTTGCAACTAGCGCGGAGGAATGTACAGTTGTTGCCCCACGCGGATGTTGGTGCTCGTCAAGTTGTTAGCAACCATAACCGCTTGAACGGTCACGCCAAAGCGCCGGGCGATGGAGAACAACGTGTCACCCGCTTGCACCACGTAGGTGGTCGGCGCGACTGAAGTGGTGGTCGGCAGGACAGGCGTCCCGCCAGACAGCTTGCGCAGTTCGTCGTTCGCTTCTGCGCCATTGGGGTTGATCGTCAGCGCGGTGGAGAACTCGGTCTTGGCGTCTTCCAGCCTGCCCGCGGCGGCGAGCGCGCGGCCATAGTTGACGTGAGCCGAGTAGAGCTTTTGCGTCATGCCGTCCGCTGCCGGGTTGAGCGCCAAAATTTGCCCGATCAGGCTGATGGCCTGAGGCCAATCGCCGCTGGTCCACGCTGTGTCCAGTTGTTGCGCGCGCAACTGGTCCGCGGTGAGCGTTGCAGTGGGCAGGGGGGTGGCGGAGGCGGGCGTCGGCGTGACAAATTGCACGGTCGGTGTGACGGCGGGAGATGGCCCGGCTGCCGAGGCGTACGGAGAAGTGTAAAGGGCCACGTCCATCGTGAGCGCAGAGGTTGTTGTGCCTTCTGCAAGATTCACATTGCTGAGGACATAGCCCGGCAAAGAAGCTTCTTTGATCTGGGTCACAAAGCGAATCAAATCAAAAGACGAGCCTTCGACCTGCAATCGAAACGTTCGGATGTCATAGGCGCTCGAGCCTTTGGCCGGGTTGGGCTGGGCTTGCAGGTTGACGATCTTGACGCCGCTATCGCTGGCGTATTTGTAGAGCCGGTTCAGCGCATCGGCCGCCTGCGAGTCGCTCAAAAAGACCTTGGTGGATTCGTTCAACGCAGCCTGCGCCGCGGCCAATTGCTGCTTTAAATTGTCGGGCGTCTTTTCTTGGATCTTGCGGGACTCGGCCAGCTTTTTCTGCGCCGAAGCCAGTTGCGAGAGCAATTGGCTCCTGGCCTGCAATTGCGGAAGGATGGCGGATTGGGCAAACAAGGCGTAGCCAAAAGCGATCACGATGATGGCCAACACAGCCAGCAGAGTATACAGGCGCTCGCCGGTGGGGATATACTTTTTCAGGTCAAGTTTTTTCAGGCTGTTCACGGCGGCTCTACCTCTTCAATTCCAGCACGATCACAAACTCGACGGTCTGGGCCTGGGCATTGACGCTGCCAACCGGCTGCTCGCCCAGAATGGTCGAGGGCATTATATGGAAGCCGATACGCTGGGCCGTCCTCTGCGCGTAAGACAACGCGAGTTCAGGCCAAAGCCTGGCTGAGCTGATGAGGCTCGCGACCGGCGCCATTGAAGCAAGATGATTTGACGCTTGCGCAGCAACATCGCTCTCTTGCCACAACCCGTTCAGCGCCACGGGGTACACCATCACGCCGGAGGTTGTCGTGACGACGCTTGTGGGCGTGCTGGTCGGCGTGGGGATGAATTCTACAACCGTAAGGTTATATTCCTTGTCGGGGCCAAACTGCCCCCGGTTCGTGACTGTGACCGTCACCGGCACATCAGAACTGAACGGGACCTGAAAATCGACCTCGGAAGATAGATCGCCCGGCTGGCGATCATCGTTGGTGTAGGCTGTTCCACCTGCGTTCACTTCCAAGAACGTGTCCACGCCGAGCGGCAGGTTCGAGGTGGAAACTCGATAGAACCGTCCCGCCTTGGCCAGGAACTTGGCCTTGTCCACATCGCCTTCGGGATAGAAGGTATGCCCCTGCGTCTCGCCGAGGGCGATGGGCTTGGGATCCACATCGTCGGGTTCGTACTTGTCGCGCAGGTTGGGCGTGGCGGTGGGCGTCGCAGTCGGCGGAGCGGGCGGCGCCGAGGTGGGAACGATCTCGATAACGGTGAGATTGTACGTTTTATCGGGGCCGTATTGACCCTTGTTGGTCACGGTGACGATCACTTGCAAGTCCGGTCCGGGTGGAACCAGAAATCTGACCTCGGAGGACAGATTGCCGGGCTGCTGGTCGTCGCTGGTGTACACAGTCCCACCCACATTCACGGCCAAGACCGTGTCTACGCCGAGCGGCAGGTCTGACGTGGAAACTTTATAGAATCGTCCCGCCTTGGACAGGAAACTGGCCTTGTCCACATCGCCATTCGGGTAAAAAATGTGTCCTTGCGTTTCTCCGATGGCAATGGGGCGCGGATTTGTGTCGTCGGGTTCGTATTTGTCGCGCAGGTCCGGCGTGGGCGTGAAGGTATTCGGCGGCGCAGGGGTGTTGGTGGGCGTCGCCGCCGGTCCAGGCGTGGGCGTGGCGGTGGGGATGGTTTCTTCAACCACGAGCGAGTACCCTTTGTCAGGGCCGTACTGACCTCGGTTCGTCACCGTGGCGATGGCCAGCACATCCGAGCCGGACGCAACCTGGAAATCAACCTGGGAAGCCAAATTGCCGGGTTGGACGTCATCGTTAGCGTAAACAAGTCCCCCGACGCTGACGCTCAGAAAAGTGTCCACGCCCGGCGTCAGGTCAAGGGTGCGAACCCGATAGGAGCGCCCTGCTTTGGCCAGGAACTTGACTTTATCTACATCATAGACGGGGAAAAAGTTGTGCCGCTGTGGCTGTCCCAGGATAATGTCCTTGGGCGAAAAGTCGTCAATCTCGTACACATCGCCAGTGGCCGGGAAGACGGTCGTGGTAATGGTCGCCGTGGACGACAGCGTTGCCACCAGAGGAGGCAACACCGTGCCCGTGATCGTGGTCGTGGGAGTGCCGATCACCTTGATGGATTGCACCACGACGCGCGAAAAGAGAGTCGAGCTTTCGAGGGCGCGGACGTAGGTCGTCACCGCCGAGTCGCTTGCGGCGCGGCCATTCAAGATGATCTGGTTGCCATTTTGATTCAGGGTGGTGAGGGTGAGTTGTTTCGAGTCATAGTTTCCGATGGCCGACATCACCGAGCGCCAGTCGAAGCGGCCGGCCGTGATCGTCGCCTGGGCGTCTTTGACTTGTTTCGCCGGCCCTTCGATCTGGGCCACGGCCGTCATGAGCTTTTGCACTTCCGGCGCCGGAGTGGGAACGGACGTCAGCGACTTTTGAATGAGCTGGGTGTCGCCGTTGATGCGGATCGCATCATTGCGGACTCCAGAGGCAATCATGTTGAGGGGAACAAAAAAGGCGGCCAAGCCCACTACGACCACCCACAGGGCTATGGTCCTTCGAGAAACTCCGCGTCGTCGTGGCGCCGGGGGCGGGACGGTCGGTTGCGCCGGTTGCGGTTGTCGGGGAGTCGGAGGATTTCGTGCAGCCATTTCAAAATGACCTGTTCATGTCCTGCTGGATATAGATAGAGTAGCGCGCTCAAGAACGATGGAGTTGGCTCTCGGGCTTTGGCATCCAACTCGCTCGAATCTCCAAACCCCAATGCAGATTATTCTACACGCAGTGACGCTTTTGAGCAAATAGCTGAGGGTCTCGCCGCAGCCGACATCGAACACGGTCACACTTCAAACGCGGCCTGCGTTTCAAATGCGCAGAACGAAAAAGAAGGGGACGCCGAGCAAGGAGAGCACCATGCCCAAGCAGAGGAAGGGAGCGTAAGGCATGTGACGGGTGAGGCTCCAGCGACGGGTGAGGAGCAGGACGAGCGCCGTGACCGCGCCGGCCAGGATGCCGAGCGACAAAGCCCACAGCACGTGCGGGAAGCCGACCCAGAGGCCGATCAATGCAGCCAGCTTGACATCCCCGCCTCCCATCCCATCGGGCTTGAGCAAGGCGGCCAGCAAAAACGGCGACAGCCCCACAGCGCCTCCCAGGAGAGCGGCCAGGGTATCTCGTCCGGGCGGCACGGAGTGGAGCAATAGCGCCAGCGCAGCGGCGGGGTAAACCAACACGTTCAGCACCAGGCGATATTTGAGATCAATGATGGCGACGAGCAGGAAAAACGAGCACGCCACGGCGAGATAGAGCAGCTTCCATGACCAGCCAAAGCGTTGCCCTAGATAGGCCAAGAGCGCCGCGGTCGCCAGTTCCACGGCAACGCTCAGCCAAGACGACGTTGGACGGCTTTTCCGGGAGGCGAAAGATATCAGCCGTTGCCACACGGCGGACGCAGGTCGAGCGGCAGGCGGAAATGCGGCGCGATTCGAAGCGAAACGCGGCAGATAATCTCCGGCCCAATTGAGCAGGCTTCCCAAGAGCAGCCCCATCACAGCCAACACTAGAAGCATGGTTGATTTCCCACCCGGCTATCCAGTAAATCATCCCATCGCTGGCGGTTGAAACCGCGCCTAATGAGCCTGCGGCTGGTCGTCCGCCTTCGCGGACGAGCTTGCGTCCATGTAGATGGACGCCCGGCTGCATCTTCGACCACAAGGCGCGACCTCGGTCGCCAGCTTGGGATAATTATTTCTTTCCGACTCCCTAATGTGTCTCACAGCTTGCGGTCTAACTGGTTGGCTCTCTTGAGATGCCGGGCTACGGTCATTGCAGTCTCGATCAAATCCGCCATGGCCACATCGGGCATGCCCTTGCAGAATATTTCGAGAACGGAAAGGGACGTATCTTCTTCTTCAAAGAGACTCAAGAGATCTCCCAATAGTGCGCCTTGCTCTTCTGCGGGTTGGTCTTCTTCAGCCTCCTCTTTCTTTTCTTCTTCCTCCTGTGCTCCTGCCGCTTGCCCTTCTTGTCCTTCTTGCCCTTCTTGTCCCAGCTGCCCTTCCAGTTCTACGCCAGCCAATAGTTCTTCCAGTGACGCTTCGGACGCTTCCCCCTCGTCCAATTGTTCTTCGGGGGATAGGGTTCCTTGCCGGAAGCGAGGCGCGGCAAGAATGACCACCGCGCCCAGCAAGAGTGACGCCGAGAGGATGATGCTCACAATGACGCCGGTTTGGCCAAAGATAGAGGAAGCGAGAGAGGTCTCGGAGCCGGGTATTTCCAGCGCATCCGAAAGCGCTGCCAACTGCTGGCGCTTTTCAGCATCGGTGATCTCATTCTGCATCGCCGCCAAAAGCGCCTTTAATTCTGTCGGCCCCCAACCGGCCAGCGCTTGCTTGGCGCGAGATACATCCGAGGTTTGCCAATACTCTTCGGCCACCAAAGACACAAACGTCCTTTGATGCTGCGGAGCAAGTTGCCAGGGATTCGAGTTGGTCCATTGCACCGGCCAGAGCCACCAGCCAATGCCGATCCAGCCCAGGAGCAGGCCGCCGACAAAGGTCAGGCCGAGAAAGTAGCGTCTAGCGCCGTGGAGCAGGTCCGCGAGCCGGCGCGGTTCGGCCTTGGCTTGCGCCGCCGGCGTCTGATCCGTCTCTAGCAAGAGCGATTCCAGATCATCCGGCAGGGCTTGAGGGTCTTCCAGCAGGTCTTGCATAGCGTCACATCACCAGTTTCACCAATGAAGGGCCGATGAGGAGCAAGATTCCCGATAGGACTAACAATGCGGAAAAATAGAGCGTCATCTTGATCAGGTGCGACCCCTCAGTGGCCACGATGGCGAACGCATTGATCGCGGCCAGCATGAGAATCATGCCGATGGTTATCTGTTCAAGGAATTGTAGCTGGGGAGCGTTGAAGGAAAACATATTTTTCAATCCCATCGCTCCCATCGCGTCCCCGCCTTCCCCCACCGACGACATGGCTTCGTTCAACTTGATCGCAAACTGTTCGAGAATTCCCAGCAGAAAGACCATCAGTCCTGCCAGCACGGCATGCATGACGATGAGGAGCCAGGAAAAGGAGGCCGCCACGCCTCTGCGCTTGGCGCGCAGCATGGCGGTCTTCATCGCAAACATGCTGGTGAGCCCCCCCGCCTTTTCCGGGTCGCCACCCAAGCCCACCGCGTCGGTAAAGATGCCGGTGGCCTGCTCGGCCAGCTTGCTGCCCGTTTCGGTGGCAAAGGTCTTCCAGCAGAGATCCGGCTTGCCAAAAGAGCTGAGCCTCAAGCCCAGCATCTTGATGTCGCTTTGCAGCGTGGGAAAAGAGTCTATCTTCATGTTCGCCAGAGCTTCTTTCAGCGTCGTTCCTCTGGAGGTCGCCGTCCCACCCACGGAGCGGAGAAAGGCACTGATCTCGTCATCTTTTTTGCTAGTCTTGCCTTCGCCGATCACGGTCACCAGCCCGATGGGGAACATCAATACGCCGGCTAAAATCAAGACCCAGCCCATGCTCACCTTCAAGAGTATGAGAGCCGCGCAAGCGATCACGGTGACGGGCATGAGGATAAAGAAGAGTTTGCGGCTGAACCGTTGCTCCTTGGAGCCTTGCGCCAGGGGAACGTTCATGACCTCTTGTGGCGATGAGCGGAACATGATCCAGGCGATGCCAAACGTTCCCGCCACAGAGACCATCACCAGCAAGGCCATGACGCCGGCCCCCACGTTATAGATCATGGAGGAGACCATGTTCATGATCACAATCAGCGCGGCGGAGACGGTGATGGCCGTGTAACCGTCCGTCCACTTTTGCAGGCTTTCCAGTTCTGTCTCGTAAATGTTGGCGTAATGGTCGCCTTGCACGATCGCTTCTCGCGTTAAAAAGCCCGGCAGCGGCTCGCCGGAGCGCAGGGCATCCGAGAGCCGCAGCAGAAAAGTCTTGAGGTCTTCGGCCTTCGCCCGCTCGCCGACCAGGCGAACGGCGTCGGGATAGTTGTAGCGCAGGTTCGTCGCCAGCTCGTCGATCTCTTTGAAATAACGGGCGGGCGGGCAGGCCAACCGGCGGGCGAGCTGAAAGACCCGGCTCCGCGAGATGCCGGCGCCGGCCGTGGCCGACATGTAGGTGAGCTGATAAAAGAGATCGAAGCCCGAGATCTCTTCAAAGTAGCTTTTGGCGTTGCGCTTCCGAGAGGACGGCGAAGACTTCATAGAAATTTGTCAACTTTCTTTCGACATGCAGTCGCTGCAGAATCTTGGCCCGCCGCTTGAGCTCCGTGTAGATCACCTTTTTCTTAAAAGGCGGGATGCCACGCTTGAGGGCGATCTTTTCCTCCATGAGATAACTGTTCATAAACCCCGGAAAATCAAACGTGTCGGTGGCCGGGTTCCACTTGAAAACCTCGAT
The DNA here is from genome assembly GCA_041300525.1 of Anaerolineae bacterium. GTDB lineage: Bacteria > Chloroflexota > Anaerolineae > Fen-1058 > Fen-1058 > JBGLNJ01. The sequence goes on from JBGLNJ010000001.1 coordinate 1,952,425, forward strand.
GAAGGAAAAGCTTTCCGACGTGGGGTCGTATCCCACGATCTCGTTGATGCTCATGACCCGCCGGGCCATTCCGCGCCCCGCCACCCGCACGGCAGCCTGGATCAGGATCACGTCGAGACTGTCTACGTAGGTCTTGGGGATGTTGATCGGGCTGCCGGTGAGACGCTGGATCAGCTTTTCCACCGACGCCGCGTGGAAGGTGGACATGACGCCATGGCCGGTCTGCATGGCCTGGAACGCAATCGCGCCTTCTCCTCCAGTTCTTCCGCCATTGCCTGGCAGGCGTTCAAGTCGGGCGTCAGATCAAATTCTTCCGATCTCATCGTTCCTCCTTTGCTCCCTCTCCTATCCCGAAGGGACCAGCGAGGGTCGGGTAGGGCGGTGGACAATTCCCGCGCGCGCGACTACAATCATGGCATCAGGAGGCCGCCGATGCTGATCTACCTGAGTATGTTTTTGCTTTCGGCCTCGACGCTGGCGTTCGAGATTGTGCTTTCGCGCCTTTTCTCCATTGCCCAATTCTACCACTTTGCGTTCATTACGGTGAGCCTGGCGCTATTGGGCGCGGGCGCGAGCGGCACGGCGCTCACTGTGTTTCCGTCACTGCGACGGGGCGCTCCGGCTCGACGGCTTGCGTTGTTCGCGTTTCTCACGTCACTGGCTATACTGAGCAGCTTTGTGTTGGCAAACGGGTTGCCGTTCGACTCGTTCGCCATCGCCTGGGATCGTCGGCAAGCCGTGTATCTCGTTTTGATGTATCTGGCGCTATCCACGCCGTTTTTCTTTGGCGCGATGGCGGTGGGGTGGCTGCTATCTGCGCGCCCCGCCGACGCGCCGCGCCTTTACGCCGCGAACCTGGTGGGATCGGCTGCGGGATGCCTGCTGGCGCTAGGCGCATTGGCAAGCTGGGGCAGTGAGGGCGCCGCGATTTTCTGCGCGTGGTTGGCCGGGCTAGCTGCGTTGATTATGGCGATTCACCCTCTCGAAGGTTTGAGGAATTTCGGGAGGATCGTGTGTCTCTCTACGGTTGCTCTGTTCAGCGTGTGGCTCATTGCGCGCCCGGCGTTCCTGGCGAGCCGCCTTTCTCCTTACAAGGCATTGTCTCAGGCGCTGCGTTACCCCGGCTCAGAGTGGGTGTGGACGCGGTGGAACGTCGCTTCGCGCGTGGACCTGATCCGCAGCCCTGGCGTCCGCAGCTTTCCCGGACTGAGCTATGCTTACTTGGGCTCGTTGCCGCGCCAGGACGGACTGACGTTCGACGGCGACGACCTCAGCCCCATCACATTCATCGCGTCAGGCGAAAGCGCCGGCTTTGCGGACTATTTGCCCGGCGCGTTGGCCTACCGACTGCGGCGCGGCGCTCGCGCGCTCGTTCTGGAATCACGCGGCGGGCTGGATGTGGTTGCTGCGTTGGCAAGCGGGGCGAGTCGTGTGGTGGCTGTGGAGCCGAACGAGATCGCCGTCGCAGCAGTGCAACATGCGACAACGCTCGGCGACGACCTGCGCGCGCAATTCGTCGTCGAAGAAGCGCGCAGCTTTGTCGCGCAGCGACGCAGCCACGAGATGTTTGACGTGATTCAGCTTTCGCTAAACTCGCCGTATCGCCCGGTCACTTCCGGCGCGTATAGCCTCATCGAGGATTACGACTTTACGATGGAGGGATTCAGTGACGTGTTGGCGCGATTGAACGATGGCGGGTTGTTCGTCGTCACGCGCTGGCTGCAATCGCCGCCGACTGAGCCTCTGCGGTTGTTTGCTCTGACAGTGACGGCTGCCGAGCGCGCCCGGCTCGACCCGGCGCGGAGCATTGTCGCGCTGCGCGGCTACAACACAGTGACCGTCATCGTCAAGCGCGGCGCGTTTACCAGTGAGGAACTCGCCGCCGTGCGCGAGTTTGCCGCCGCGCGCAAGTTTGATCTCGTCGCCGCGCCGGGCCTGCGCCCCGACGATGCCAATCGCTACAACGTGTTGAGCGATGACGTGTTCTATCGCACGTTCAATGAACTGCTGACCAGCCCCGACCGTCGCCAGTTCTACGCCGCGTACCCGTTTGACGTGTCGCCGCCCACAGACGACCGGCCATTCTTTGGGCACTATTTCAAGTGGGAACAGGCCGAAGCAGTGTGGGCGCAGTTGGGCAAGACGTGGCAGCCTTTCGGCGGCGCGGGTTATTTTGTGTTGGTCGTATTGTTGGTGTTTGCCGTTGCCTCTGCAAGCGCCCTCATCGTTTTGCCGCTTGTGCTGCGGAGAGCGTGGAGAGTTGAGGGTAGAGAGTCGAGAGCAGAGAGTAAAGAGCAGTGTGATCGGGACTTGCTCCGCCCTCCACCCTCTAATCTCTACATCCTGGCCTATTTTGCGCTGCTCGGCCTCGGCTTTCTGTTCATCGAAATCCCGCTCGTGCAGCGGCTCATCCTGTTTGTCGGCAAGCCGGTCTATGCGCTGGCGGCTGTGCTGTTCGGGCTGTTGCTGTTTTCCGGGCTGGGGAGTGTCATCTCGCGTCGAGCGCCGTGGCGTGGCACACTTGCAACATTGGCGATAGTGGCCCTGGCCTATCCGGTTCTGCTGCCCGTGCTATTTCGAGCGGCGCTGGGTCTGCCGCTTTACGCGCGATTCGCTCTCGGTGTGATGTCGCTAGCGCCGTTGGGCGTGCTGATGGGAATCCCGTTTCCAAAGGGCGTCGCATGGCTCGAACACTCGTCGCCCGATCTCATCCCGTGGGCGTGGGGCGTAAACGGCGCAGTGTCCGTCGTCGCATCCGTGCTGGCGGCGCTCGTCGCGCTTTCCGCCGGGTTCACGGTGGTGCTGGTCGTGGGCGCGGCGTGTTATGGGTTGGCGATGGCAGTGATCAGTACAGCCTTCTGAACACACGGCAGATCGCCAGGCTGACCCATCGTTTCATTTCTCGCGCTTTTGCCGTTTCTTTTTCCTGCGCCTTGGCGTACGACACTTTCCACAACCCATTTTCCTCTTGATGGTCAACGAGCCAAATCAGCGCCGGCTTGATGTGTTCATCCTTCTTTGAAAGCCCGATCAAAGAAAGAGAATCCAGCGCGGCTACCAGATTGTTCCACCAAAACGGGTATTCAAGTCTCAGCCAGTAACTCGCCGCCTGATAAGACGTATAACAGTCCGGCTGAAAGAATCTTGATTTCAACAGATCGGCGGCTACCCTTGCCGCTTCGGACTGGCGATACTTTTCGTGGACGGCAAAAGCGCGCAACACCATGCCCGTCCAGTTGTGCGAGAATGGCTTGGAGCGATCAGGCTCGACGGGTTCTGCGTATTCGCTCGTCAGGCGATACTGGGTGGCCCGGTCAAACTTGTGTGTGATTATAGGGATGCTCCAGCCCCGGTCGTCTTGTCGCATCGCGAGCAGCCATTGGAATCCTTTGTCAATGCGGGGATCATCGGCATAGCCGGCCTGGATGAGGAGCGCCATGATCGCGCCGGTATAATAGGTTGCATATTGATTGGCCAGGATGCCTCGGATATCTCCCGCCTGGGTTTGACATGAGAAAAGGAACTCGGCCGCTTTGTGCGCCTGCGGATGCTCTCGAGTGAACCCATACTGTTCCACCAAGAATCTGAACTGCCGCCATGTTTCGATCAGAGGATGATTGATGGCCGGATGCTTTTTCTCGCCGGGCCGCGGCCAAGACCCATCGGCTTGTTGCTTTTTGAGGATTCTCTGCGCTTCCGGCAATTGCCACAAGCGATGAACCGGGCCGACAGGCTCCCCCAACAGGTCGCGTCGCGCCCAGTACAGGAGCGCCTCGTTTCCAGAAGACAAAAGCGGCGGCAGGGGATCGAACTTGAATTGCTTTCGCCAGTTGTCCACCGTTCACTCTCTCTTGTGAAAAAATGCGGCCTAACAGCCCGTCACCGGTCAGTCGCCCGGCCGCCCGGGTCGTTACTCGAGTTCACCCAGGAACTGGCCGACGAGCGCCGAAAACTCTTTGGGTTGCTCTTCAAATGCAAAGTGGCTGGCATTCTGGATGACCTGGAACTCGGCGTTGGGAAAAGCCTCAGCATACATGCGGCTGGCTTTTTCCGGCTGCAGGTCCTGGTCGCCGTGGATCACCAGCACGGGCGCGTTGACCTTTTTGAGCGCGGCGCGATAGTCGTGCCGTGTGCCCATGCTCATATAGATCGCCTGCACCATCCAGCCGCCGTTATCGCCGGTTGAATTCGACGCCGGGACCGAGAACCCTTTGCTCTTCACCGCCGCCTCATAGTATTTGGCAAACTCTTGATTCAGCGCAACCAGGTTGGCTTCGTTCTTGGAAAAGAGAGCGCCGAAATTAAAGTAGCGTTTGAGATAGTCGGCATAGTCTTGCTTCATGCTGTCCGGCAAGAGCGGCTTGACCTGCTCGTACAGGCCGCCGGAAGGCGGCGGCATCACCAGTATTTCGGCCGGGGCGATCAAGACCAGGGCCTTGACGTGTTCGGGAAATTCGGCGGCGTATAGCGAAGCGATGAACCCGCCGAACGAATGACCGACGATGATGAGCTGATCATCTCCAAGAATCTGGCGGATGCGCTCGACGTCGGCAATCTGTGCGCCCAGCCCCAGTGTTTTGTCCAGCGTCGTCATGTTCTCGTAATAGTTGGACGAGGCGAACTTGTCAATCGGCCTGGACGATTTGCCGCAGCCGCGTTGATCATAGTAGATGAACTTGTAGTTGTCGGTCAGCGGCCTGAACCCCAACAGCGGTTGAGAGATCGGATACCCCGGGCCGCCGTGAATCACCAGGACATTTGTCCCGGTTCCTTCGGCAAAGTGATACAGCTTGATGTCGTTCTCAACGAACCAGTCATTCTTGTCCGGCGGTTGCGACGGCGGAACGAGCGGCCCGCGCAGGTTTTTGCCCGCGCGCACCATGCCCGGCTCGTACAAGGGTTTCCCCATCATGTACCAGAAATAGCCGCCCACGCTGGCAATCAATACCACCAAGACTAGGACTACTACGAGAATCATCTTTATTCCTCTTTTCATGCTTTTGTTCTCCTCGATATTACTAACATCAAGCGGCTTTTTCAACCGGATGCCTCAAGATCGTTCGCAGCTTGTCCGGCTGGGCGCGCCGCGGATCGCCCATATAGATCTCGTGGTGCTTGCCGCGATAGACATAGCCCTTCTCGTCGGCAAAGGCTTGCATTCGTTCGAGCGTTCGCGGCTCTTCCGAGTACGGCCCGATGTGCATGATCTGGACGCACAGTCCTTCTTGAAAGCTCTCGAACCGCAGCCTGGCGAGCGCTGGACTGTCCTTTTTCTCTTTGAGCTTTTGCAAGGCTTCCTGGTACATCTTGGCCGTGATGTGCTTGGGCTGCAGCATCATCAGCGTCCAGCGCCAGTTGTCCTTTTTGTCGAAGCTAAACTCGCCCGACTCGACCCACCACAGCCCTTCCAGCGCCATCACGGTGTAATCAATGGGATTGGCCTTGCGCAGTTTCGACATGAACTTGAGCGTGTAGGACACGCCGTACATGGCTTCCATCGCCTCTCGGAATTCCTGCGACGTGTCCGGCGACGCGCCTGGCTCAATTTGGCCGTCCAGCATGACAAAGTTGAACTTGGGCACCTTGACGATTTCCGCTCGCTTTGCGGATGGCGCGTATAGGCGCTTGAATTCCTTTCTGAGATCTAGCTTTTCCATTGCACAGCCTCCCATAAACGTGATTTATGTTTTTGATGAGCATAGAATCATCGGCGTCAACTTTTTTCGACGACCAGCCGCATGACGGTTTTTAGATTCTCTGGTTTTGTTTTCCGGCTATCGTTCAAGTAAATATCATGCGTGTTTCTTGCGGGAACGGCATAACCGTCTTGTTGCGCGAAGGCAAGCATCTTTTCAAATGTCGCCTCCATGCCCTGGTAGCGGCTCGTATGCAGGAATTGCACGCACGTTCCTTCGGCGAAACGCTCGAATCTGAGCCGTGAAAGCAAGGGGAGCTCGTTCTTAGCCTGAGCCTTTGCCACCGCTTCGGCATACAAGTCGCCCGTGACATACTCGGGCTGCATGACCAGCATCGTCCACGCGAAATCTTTGGTTTGACGATTGACCTTCCAGATGACTTCAAGCGGCATCACGTGATAGTCAACATCGTCATGGGTCCGCACCATGAACTTGAGTGTATAGGCTACAGGATAAAGGGTACTGACTGCCTCTTGAAAGTCTTTTTCCGGCGGGCGGCCTTGGCCGTCAATCATTAGAAAATTCATGGGCGGGATTTGCATGATAACCGGCGTTGTTTTCGAGGCGCTATACAAGTGCTTGAGAATCTTGCGGTGATCTACTTTGATCATGGTGCCCTCCTCGGGTGGGGCGAAGTGGGATTCGCGCCTGACCGGCGCTGTTCTGGCAATTTGCCGCAGCGCGAATCCCACTCCACTTGGAACACAAGAACGTTAGTACCCCGGCGGCATCAGGGTGCCGCTGAACAGCTTTTCCACCATTTCAGGATTGGCGTTGATCCACATGGTTTGAACAACCGTCAACGGGATTAGGATCGCGATCCCAAGCAGCACCCCCAGCCCCAACGCCTTCCATCTCTTGTTGCGTGCGACGTCCACCAACACATAGATGACAGCCAGCGTCATCAGGATGTGAGCGACCTGGCCAATGAGATTGCCGCCGCTCCAACTAAAGACAAAGAGGCCCAGCGTGCCGTAGCGGAACATCAGCGCCGAGGCGGCTATCATCACCACCGGGCTGCCGAGCAGGAACCCGACGACGAACAGCGCGATGCTCGGCGCGCAGGTGTTCATCATCAGCCAGCCGGCCACATCCGTCTTGAGCATCCCCAGGAAAAAGTTGGCCGAGTTGATCGCCATCAGTGTGTTGAGGACGACCAGAACCCAACCGACGCGGTTGCGCTTGAATCCGATCTCGCTTTGCAGGGCTGCCAGCCCTTGTTTGACTTGAGCGGTTGCTTGCATTGTTTATTCTCCCTGTGTTTCGCCAGACCTCCGAGGTCCAAGGCCAACCGAAGGTTGGCGCGACCTCAGAAGTCTCGTCTTTCGTTAGTCCTTCGTCGGCAGTTACGCCTTCTCGACCGGCACCTGGATCTCGGTGATGTAGGTGGACGGATCCGTCGGAGTGGGGCCAGGCCCGCGCAAATAGATCTCGCGGATGGGGCCGGCGACGCGATAGCCGTTGGCTGCGATCCAGCCCATGATGGAGGCATAAGCCTGGGAGAAGCCTTCGTAGCTGCCCTGGTGAATGGCACAGGCCATATTCGTCACACCAGGCAGTTGGACGGTCTTGACGCCATTGCTGTCTGGAAGCGCTTCGGTGATCGGCACGGCGACCTCGGTGTCAATGTCCCCTTCGTGGTAGTCGGGGTCGTGCCAGATACCCATCGGCGGGCCGCCGGGCCGCACACCGCGCTGGCCCAGGTAGGTGAACATCTTGTCAAACATCTTGCCCACGTCTTGGGGAACGGGGATGACCTCGCGCAGAGACGCAACCGTCTGTGGCTCGATCTTTTTGATGATGACATCATAAGTTGACATGGTATTCTCCTGTTCGATTTGCCTCAGCCGCGCTTCCACTCGCGCCAGCCGCGCCTGCTCTTCGCCTACCTGTTGCTGAATCTCGGCTTGCCTCATTCGCAGCATCCCCCGGATTTGGGCGGGGGGCAATCCCTCGTTGAGCAACTGGGTAATCTGCTCTAGCGAAAAGCCCAGGTCTTTGAGGGCCAGGATGCGATTGAGCCGGGGCAACTGATCAACTGAGTAGTAGCGATAGCTGGTGAAGCGGTCTACCTCGATGGGTTTGAGCAGCCCCATCTCCTCATAGTAGCGCAGCTTCCTCACCGATACTTGGCTGAGTTTGCTAAAGTCACCGATTTTGAACATGGTTCACTCCACACGGCGGCCACCACCCCCAGGGATTTCTTTCAAGTCTATGCTAGTCTTTTGAACGACTCGGCCTGCCTTGCCGATGTCGTCACCCTCTCCCTCCATTTCCAGATGTGTCGGGGGTTCAAGTTTGGTCAGGATAACCTTCCCCTTAAACCTGACCTTGATGGGACCCACCTTTTGTTGCAACCAGCCCGTGTAGGTCATCTCGTCGAGACGTTCGATCTTTTCAGCGCCCGGCAGACAGGCCTGGAGTGTCTCCGGCTCCAGAACCATATTCCATAGTTTTTGAATGGGGGCCTTGACCACAACTTTACCTTCCAATTTCATAGCCGTATCTCCTCACGTTTCAGCCGACTTGTTCTGCTTCTTTTTCGAGCAAGTCCGCCAGAGTCTTGTAGCCCTTGTTGCCCTTTTCCATGGTCTGGATCAGCAAAAGCTCGATCAGGTTGTGCCCTTTCGATTTGACCCAATCCTTGTGGGCCTGATCCGCCGTTCCAAAGAAATGGCGCGCCAGATTCATCGTATCCGGCCATACCTTGCCGCAGCCTGGACATTTATAACCCACGGTCTCCCTCCGTCTATTCGTCTTTTTCTTCCCTTTTTGCTCGCATGGCATTGAGCAATTTTTCGGGGGTGATGGGAAGTTCCTGAATGCTGCAACCCGTCGCATGGTACACCGCATTCGCCAGCGCCCCGGCCGTCGGGTTCGTCAGTCCTTCCCCGGCTTCTTTAGCGCCGAAAGGCCCTTCAGGCTCGTAGGTCTCGACCTCGAGGATCTTGGTCTCGGGCATTTCGGTGGCTCGGAGGACTTTGTAATCCACGAGATTGGGATTCAGGATCTTGCCCTCGTCCATCGGAAGGTCTTCGGTGAAACCAGAGCCGGCGGCCATGGCAATCGCCCCTTCGAGCTGCCCTTGCACACCCAGCGGGTTGATCACCTGCCCGCAGTCGTGAGCGGTGACGCAGTTAATGAGCTTGATTTTGCCCGTGTCGGGGTCCACCTCGGCCTCGACCGCCTGCACCCCAAAACTATAGGCCGGCGATATCATCCCTTTGCGGTGCGGAGTGTATTGCCCCCGGCCAACGAGGGGTTGCCCGTCCTTGCCGCGTATCATCTCCTTGATCACGTCATAGTAAGAAATCCCTCGCTCCGGGCGGGCGACGAGGTGCACCCAGCGATCCTTGATATCCAGATCGTAGACGATGTTCGGCCCCATCTTGGCCGCGGCATACTCGAGTATTTGTTTTTTCACCTCCTCCGCCGCCATCTTGACGGCGTTGCCCGCCATCAAAGTCTGGCGGCTTCCCCACGCGCCGAGGTCCGCCGGGCACACGTCCGTGTCGCCCGCATGGATTCGAATATCCTCGACGTGAACCCCCAGCGATTCGGCGCAAATCATAGCCATAGTGGTATTAGAGCCCTGGCCCATATCCTGGCACCCAATGTAGAGATCGACCTTACCATCTACATTCACCTGCACCCTCGCGCTGGAGAAAGCATACGGCGTGTCGAACCAGTTAAAGATTCCGCCCGACATGAAGCCGTAACTGGCGATCCCGATGCCGCGATTGGACGGGAGCTTGCCGCGCGACTTTATCCACTCTTCGATTTTGTCTAGCTCCTCTACAAGGCCGCAGCTCTGGATCCAGGCCTGACCCGGGACTTCATAGCCGGTGTACATGGCGTTCTTGCGCCGGATACTGATCGGGTCAATCCCCAATTCCTTGGCGATGAGGTCAATCTGAGTCTCGGCGCAAAAGGTGGCCTGGGGCGCGCCAAAGCCGCGCATCGCTGAAGTTGGCGCTGTGTTGGTGTAGACGCGGTATCCGTCATAGCGGTAGCTCGGCCACACGTATGGGAAAGCCTGGAAAAAGCCCGTCAGATACAGGGCGGTTGCGCCCATCGAGGTGTAGGCTCCGCCTTCGCTGAACATGCGCGCCTCTTTGGCCAGAAACGTGCCGTCTTTTTTGACGCCCGTCCTCAGGTAATAGAACATCGGCGTCCGGCGCTTGGTGGCCGTAAAATCTTCTTCGCGGGTGAGGACGATCTTGACCGGCCGGCAGAGTTTCATGGAGAGCAACGCGCTGCAGAACTGGGCCGAGTCCAGCTCGAATTTGCCCCCAAAGCCGCCGCCCACAAACCTCGATAGCACCCTGACGTCGCTCTCTTTCAAGCCAAGCGACTCGGCCAAGAGGACCTGGATAAAGTAGGGGGACTGGGTTGACGTGTGGCAGGTCAATTTGCCATCGGGTGTATAGCTCGATACGGCGCAGTGAGTTTCCATGCAAGCGTGATACTGCGAAGAGCACCTGAACCAATCTTCTCGAACGAGGTCGGCCTGTTCAAACCCTTCGTCCACGTTGCCCCACTCGATGTGGCGTGTGACGTTAATGTTGCGTTCCGCGTGCTCGTGCAGTTGGGGCGCCGTCGCCTTGATGGCTTCGAGCGGCTCGAACACCGCGGGGAGCGGCTCGTATTCAACCTCGATCAGGTCCAAGGCTTCCTCGGCGGTGTCTTGGTCAACCGCGGCGACGGCGGCCACCGGATCTCCGATATAGCGCACCTTGGCCCGGCACAAGATTTCCTCGTCGCACAACTCCCGGTAGCGTCTCCAGATTCCAACCTTGAAGCCGATGGTGTCCTTGCCCGTCACGATCGCTTTCACGCCCGGCAGCCTGGCCGCCTTGCTCGCGTCAATGTTGAGGATACGCGCGTGCGGATACGGGCTTCGCAAAATCTTGCCGTAGAGCATCCGGGGCAACTTGACGTCAAACGTATACTCGGCCCGGCCCGTCACTTTCATGAGGCCGTCAATGTTGTGGACGGGAGTGTTGATCACCCGATAATCTTTAGCGCCAAATGTGTAGGTGGCCGCGCCACTGATTCTTTGGACTGGCTGATCGCTCATGAGTTATCCTCCGTGTATTTTCCTTCCGCCACGGCGGTGATGGCCCTGACGATGCTATTGTACCCGGTACACCGGCAGATATTTCCGTGAATGCCCTCTCGGATCTCGTCCGGCGTCGGGTGGGGATTCTGCTTTAACAGTGCCGTGGCCGACATCAACATACCGGGTGTGCAGAAACCGCACTGAAACGCGCCGTGATCCAAAAAGGACTTTTGCAGCGGGCTGAGCTTGGCGCCATCGGCCAATCCTTCCACTGTGATAATGTCAGCGTCCTCGGCCTGCATCGCCAGAATCGAGCAGGATTTGACGGACATCCCATTGAGCAGCACCGTGCAGGCCCCACAGGAGCTAGTGCTGCAGGCCTGTTTTGTCCCGGCCAAGCCCAACTCGTCGCGCAAGACTTCGACGAGCAGCTTTTTGGGCTTGATATATACCTCGTAATATTCGCCGTTGACGGTCAAGTGTAACACAAGTTTTTCCATGGTGGACGACCTCCTTTTCACGCCTGGCTTGCCTGTTCCCACGCCCTCTTCAAGTTTCGTGTGGTGAGGGCCACGATAAGCTGTCGCCGATACGTCTCGGTGCCTTGAATGTCCGAGACCGGTTCCGCGGATTCCGAGACCTGATGCGCCACTTGGTCGAGCAGCCTGTCATCGAGCCGCGCGCCGACCAGCATCGGCTCGGCCGCCTTGACTCTCAGCGGCGTAGACGCCGATCCGCCCAACGCGATGCGGGCCTCTTTGCACGTGGTGCCGTCATCCTCCAGCGTGATGCGCGCCGCCACCGAGACGACTCCCTGGTCGTTCTGGATGACGTTGAATTTTTCGTATACGGCGGCTGTCTTTAGCGGCATGACCGGAACCTGCACCTCTACGATCAGCTCGCCTTCTTCCAGTTGCGTCTCAAAGTAATCAACTGAAAACCCTTCGATGGGTAACGTGCGCTGCCTCTCCTTGTTGGCCAAGGTTATCGAAGCATCAAGCGAGATGAGCACCGGGGCAGGATCGCCCGCCGGCTCTCCGTGCGCCAAATTTCCTCCGATCGTCCCCCAGTTGCGAGTCTGCCGTGAAGCGAGGTTTTTCTCCATGTCCACCAGCACCGGATAGTGTTGCTCGATCAGGGGTGAAAATTCGATGGAGCGGTGAGTCGTCGTCGCGCCGATGCGCAGCCCCGTCTGGGCGTCAAACGTGATATAGTTCAACTCCTCGACCCGTTTGATGTCAATCAAGTGCCCCGGGGCGATCAAGCCCTGGCGCAACAGGATGAGGAGCGACTGCCCGCCGCAGATAATCTTGTAATCGTCCCGATACTCGTCAAGGAATTCAAGCGCCTCTTTGACCGTCGTGGCTCGCACATAATCAAAATCGTGTATCATTCCTCTCTCCTTTCGTAAAATGCGCTCTCTTCAAATTGATTGAGAACCAGCCACGTCGGTCGGGCCGGCAGGTCAGGTGTCTCCCATTTCTTGGCCTCGCCTGAACTTGCCACTCTTACATGGGTGGCGCCGACAGGAGCAGGATGCCGTTTGTAAAAACAAAGATGTAAATGTCTGCCTCGATAGAGGGGACATTCCTGGCAGCCTTGTTTTGAAAAGGGGCATACAGTTTTCTGGCTCATAGCTACCTCCGCTTTATCTAATTCGTTCGTTTGCAGTCGCCTATGACAAGCCTCGCCATCTTGGCGTTTGCGTCTTGCGCTGTGCAATTTGATTGACCGCGCTATGCCAAGTGCTCACGCCTGCGATAGGCCATGCCGTGGCAAGCTGCGATCAGCGTTCCTTCTCCGGTCATCACGCGCATGTGGTAAAGCCCGGTGCGATTGCCCAGATGTTCCTCGGTTGCCTCCGCCAGCAGTCGCGCGCCTACCGGCGCCGTCGCCAGAAAGTTAATGTCCACGTGCAACGCAAAGGCGGCCTGGCCGTGGCTATTGCAGGCGACAGCAAAGCAAAAGTCGGCCAGCGAAAATATCGCGCCGCCGTGCAGAATGCCGTGACTGTTCAGGTGATGTGGGCCAACATGCATGGCCGCGCGCGCGAATCCCGGCCCTGCTTCCAAAAGTTCAATTCCCAACAGTTGGGCCAGCGCATCCTGGCGCGCAAACTGGGCGATGGCATCATCGGCAGCTACTGTTTCCAATTTCACGACACTCCCAGTTCCTTTGATTACTTGAACCCAAAGAGGAACTCGAAGGAACTGTGTGAACTGAAGGAACTCTAGGAACTTGACCTAGCAGCCTGTCGGAGAGGTAGCTTAGCCCCTCGTGGGCGACGGGCACAAGGCCCTATGCTACGGGGGTTCTCCGACAGGCTGCTAGCTGGACGCAAAAAGACCGCTCCCACCGCCCCATCGCCGCCACCCCCGCCGCCAGCCAAAAGGCCGGGACGAACGAGCGGGCCGATGCGATCGGATACGACTCCCCACATGCCACACAGCAGGCTGACCACTCCCATTGCCATGAACAGCCCACCGGCAGCTTCCTGGGTATAGTTGCCATCGGTGACCAGGTATTTTGCAAAGAAGGTCATGTAGATGATGCACGAGAAACCAAAGGCCGCATATATCAGCGCCACGTACCAGCCACAGTGCAAGCGTCGCACTAGAGGTCTCGCTTGTCCACTACGCGCTTGGCTTTGCCCTCAAAGCGAGTGATGGTCTTGGGCCCCATCAACTTGACTTCGCATGATACACCCAGAGTTTGGAGCAATTCGTGCGCTACCCGCGCGGCCAATGCATCAAGCTGGCGTGTGTCAATCGGCCGGAACAACCTGGACGAAGCCTCCACCCAGACTTCCAAGTGATCGAGTTGGTCTTGGGGACGGTCAAGCACGATCTGGTACTGCGGCTCGATGTCGTTGATGGACAGTAGCGCCCTTTCGATCGCGCTGGGGAAGACGTTGACGCCGCGCACGATCAGCATGTCGTCGGTGCGCCCCATGACCTTTTCCATCCGCGCCAGGGTCCGGCCACAGGCGCACGGTTCGCCATGGAGGATAGTGCGGTCGCGCGTGCGGTAGCGGACGATCGGCATTCCTTCTTTGGTCAGCGTGCTAAACACCATCTCGCCGACTTGGTCGTATCCCACCTGCTCGCCCGTATCGGGGTTGATCATCTCGATGAGGAAATGGTCCTCGTTGATGTGCAGCCCGTCGTGGCGCTCGCACTCCACCGCAACGCCGGGGCCGATGATCTCCATCAACCCGTAGATGTCGTAGGCTTCCAGGCCGAGTTTCTTTTCGATCCCCTCGCGCATCTTTTCGGTCCAGGGTTCCGCGCCAAAGAGGCCCACGCGCAGCTTCATGTGAGTCGGGATATCGCGCCCCATCTCGGTGGCCTCTTCAGCCAACACCAGCGCGTACGACGGCGTGCTGGCAAGCACTGTCGCGCCAAAGTCTTCCATCAACATGATCTGGCGCTTGGTCAGCCCGCCGGACATGGGGATAGTGGTCGCGCCGACGGTCTCTGCGCCGAGGTGAAACCCCAACCCGCCCGTGAACAAGCCGTAGCCGTAGGCATTGTGGACGACATCCTTGCTGGTCACGCCGGCCGACGTCAGCGTGCGCGCCATCACCTCGGCCCAGGTGGCGAGGTCCTGGCGCGTATAGCCGCCGACGATGGGCCGGCCCGTCGTGCCGCTCGTAGCGTGCAGTCGCACGATTTGTTCGCGCGGGACGGCGAGCAGTCCGTAGGGATAGTTGTCGCGAAAGTCGTCCTTGACGGTGAACGGGAACTTGCGCAGATCGTCAAGCGACTGGAGCGAATCCGCGCTGACGCCGGCTTCGGCGAACTTTTTCCTGTAGAAGGGGACATTGGCCGCCGCGTGCGCGACGGTGTCCCTGAGCCGTTCAAGTTGTAGCTTTTCCAAGTCCTGGCGCAGCATAGACTCGGCTTGCGGATTCCACATTGGCATGTCAGTCTCCTTTTCCTGTGATGTGCTTTGACAAATTCCTAAGGGATTTGGTCCCGTCCCCCCTCAAACGCCCGCTGGTTCACCTCGGCATACTTGGCTGGCACGCGCTCCAGGATGACGTGCAGCCAATCGTCGGCGGGCACGTCCAGGAAGCGCGAGAGCGCGCCCAGCAGCACAATGTTGGCGACGCGCGTGTTGCCCAGTTTTTCGGCCGTGCCAATCGCGTCTACGAAGTGAACGTGCGGTGTGGCCTGCGCCAGTACGGCGTTCACGCGAGATACGTCCGGATATACATCCTCGCCAAAGACGGTGGACGCGGGAACGATCCGCTGGCGGCTGACGATGGCGATACCATGCGGCTTGAGATATTCTATCCAGCGCAGAGCTTCCAGCATCTCCTGGCCCACGAAATAGTCCACCTTGCCGCGCTCGCACAGCGGCGAAGCGACACGCTCGCCCCACCGCACGTGGCTGACGACCGCGCCGCCGCGTTGGGCCATCCCGTGCACGTCGGCCTTTTTCACGTCGCGCCCGGCGCGCGCGCCGACCTGGCAAATAATGTCGCTCGCCAGCAGCGTTCCCTGCCCGCCAACGCCAGCTAACAAAAAGTTTGCAGAGTTCATGTTACCTTCCCGCACTCTCACTTTGAGTTCCCTCAGTCCTTTCAGTTCCTTCGGTTCCTTACACCCCTTAAGTCCCTTTTTGTGCTATAATATTTTCAAATATGTTTGTTTTGGCGGTTGGTGCCTTTGCCGACGAAGTTAATTTTTTTCATGCCTTTTTTAGTCAAAGGTTTGATATTGTTGTAAGATCCGGGTGCGCGGTGTACGGCGTGGACACCACGGTGGATCTGCGCCCGGACGCCGAGACCTTGCCGGATCGAGGTAAGGTCTACTCGACCAGCCAGAAGAAGGCCATACCCGGTCACCAGTACAGTTGGTTGGGACGAATCGTCTCCCAGGCCCCGGCCTGGTTCGCCCCGCGGGATGTGGAGCGTGTGGCCCCGTGGGACACACCGGCGGTCGTGGCAGCTCGGCAAGTGTTGTGCTTGGCGGCGACGCTCGTCGTGGCGGGGCTGCTCAACGTCGTCGTCGCCGACAGCGGCTACGCCGTTCGGCTGAGCTCAGGCCGAAGCCAAAGATATACCAGAGTAGTTACAATTTTGGACATATTGTACCTGGAATTTCAGTAGCGGGAATTGCTGTGCGCATTGCTTCGCCATGACCAGCAAACCAATCACCACCTGGCTCACCTCACGACTCGTGACACTAGCGCGCGTCTATTTCACTGTGCTGTTTGCCTGGGCGATCCTGCACGCGATCTTTGGCGATCGCTGGTGGTGGCTGTTCGTGCCGAACTCGTTCGCGGTATACCTGTTCTTGCCGCTGCCTGCGATTCTGGTCTCCGCGCTCCTGGTGCGGAAGCGCGAGACGTGGATTGGCTTTGGCGTGGCGCTGGCGCTGGGCGCGTATCTCTTCGGCGGATTGTTCCTGCCAAAGTTTAGCCCGGCACGCCCCGGCGACACAACACTCACCGTGATGACGTACAATCTCCTGGGATTCAACGAAAATCGCGAAGGCATTGTCGCCGCGCTGCGCGCCTCGAATGCCGATGTGATCACACTCCAAGAACTCAACCCGCCCGTTGCCGAGTCTATCCAGCGCGATCTAGCGCGCGAGTATCCGTACCAGGCGCTTGACCCGCAGTTCGGCGTGGTGGGCCTGGGCGTGATCAGCCGCTACCCGCTGCATCCCACCGGCCAGACCTTGCCAGGCGATATGTGGGTGGGCGCATCGCAAGTCTTGGAACTGGATTGGGATGGCATTGCGGTCACGGTTCTTCACTTTCACTTTGTTCCGACTAATCTGGGCAAACCCGCTGACATGGAGTGGTCTCTGCGCACACGCGAGCAGCAAGCGCACATCGTCGCGGATTTCGTCGCAGAGCACCCCAAGCCACTCATTGTACCGGCGGACTTTAACGCCAATGACCAGACGGCAGCTTATGCTATTATCACCCGCGCACTTGGAGATTCGTGGCGCGAAGCTGGCTGGGGATTAGGCCACACCTTTCCCGGCGCAGCCTCGTACGGCAGTTCGCGGCCTGTCATTGCCGGTATCCCGGTGCCGATGTGGCTGGTGCGGATTGATTATGTTTTCCACTCCCGCCACTGGCGGGCAGTATCGGCCTGGATCGGGCCGTGGGAGGGGGTGTCGGATCACCGGCCCGTTGTGGCGCGGTTGGCGCTGACTCGGTAACAGCCTCACTCTCTCCCCGGTCTTTCACTTGAAGGCCCACCTCGCACGTTCATCTTCGCACACGGACTTCAGTAGCCGTTCTTACCTCAGTCTAACCTCAAGACAGCCACACTTGGATTGTGCTGGCTAATGCTCTATCAGGCTCGTAGTTTCTACGGAGCGGATAGCTGTTCCTTAAATGGGTTTAGGTGTTTTGTACACTTTGCAGGCAGCGCATTTCCACTTATAGTATTACTGTTTTGTCGTGGCAAATTGGCGATCATGGTATTGTTAGATGTCCGTTACACCATCCTCCATTTCGCGTGGCTCTTGTTACGTCAGAGCTACTGAACAACTATGCAGTGTGTTTAGCGTGGCGAGATTAGGCGTAAACGATTCCCCTGTTTAGTTCTTCGCTTTATTGGCCTAGCCGAGTATCTTCTCTAGGGTTGGCTCAGTTCCACAGTCCGTACTGTGTCTTTTGCATGTCTTTCTTCGGCCCATAACACCCCAGGAGACTGGGTGAAAAATATTCCATGCGGATGCTGCTCGTAGCCGCATGGGGGTATTTACAGAATAGAGGAGAGGAGCAAGACAAGATGCTGACGTGTGAATTCGTGGAAGTCTTTCATCTATGCGATGAAGTTTACGTTGTCCCACCAGGCAAGATTGACCTTCAGTGGGTTACGCAAAAGTGTCCCCAATCCCAGATTAACTGGGACGAGGACAGCTTTTTGGAAAAAGTGAGCTTTCCCTCTATACGTGACGCAGGTGAATGTTACTCTGCGGTCCTCGAGTATGCAGGTTCACAAGGCTGGCAGCCCTATACAGCAGAGTATAGCCGCAGTCAGTCGGTTCCATTTTGGCGCTCCGGCCCCGCATAATCATCTGTGAGCAACAACCTCTGAGTGTGTCTGAGAATTGTCGGTGGTGATGGCGATAACCGTCGGAAGGCGGTCATAGCCGCTACTATGAACATCGCTATCCGATTTTTCAGACACGCTCTCAGCGCGGCCTGATGGGATCCCGTCCCACTTGGTCTGCGCATCAGGATGACGTCGAGGCCGCCGGGCGTCCGTGTTCTATGGCCCCACATGGACGGCGCCGAACGTGACCGTGTTGTCCTGAGTGGGCACGCTGGACGAGCGCACGACTAGTCGTTCGAGCGAGGGGAAGCGGTACACGCCGACGCGAAAGACATAGTCGCCGCGCGGGGCATTGTTGGGCAAAACCATCTCGTACCTTTCGCGGATGATTTCGTCCGGCTGCCACAAGTGGGCGCGGTAAAAGCCCCGACCCAACCCGTGGTCATCTTGGGTCACCAGTCGCCCATCCGGGCCAAGCAGGTGGACAAAGCCCATATAGTCATCGGGGGCTGCTCCGCTGGCTTTCCAGTAGAGCTGGACAATGAGCCGGTCGCCAGGAGCTAACTGGTTTGATTTGGCGTCATACCCGATCAGGTTGATTTGGTCGGCCAGGTTGACTTGCAGGGGACGCACCGTCGGCGGAAGGGGCGCGCTATCCGTGAGGACAAAGCTGGGCTTGCGCACCTGTTGCGCGTTGACGACGGCGTACACGCCATACCAGCCGTACCAATGCGTGGAATTGTCAGAGCGGACGGCCGGCGCGCCCCACGCGAGCACCTCGGTCTGCGCTTGAACGCGGGCCAAGTCATCCTTCGTCAGGGTGAGGACCACGCGCCCCGTCTCTTGGCCGGTCGCCAGTCGTTCCAGGATGCGGCCAATGGGCATGAGCTTGTACGGCACAGCGTTGACGGCCAAAAAATATTCGGCGAGGTTGAAGGAGCCTGACGAGTCGCTGACCAAGACCGTGGCTGCGCGCGATTGCTTGACCAACTCGTCGCCAAAAGCCAGGAAAGGCACATTGGTTTCGCCACGGGCGACTGCGCCTTCGTAATAACGGAAAAGCGGGACGAGCGGCCACAGGCTGAGCGCCACGAGCAAGACGCAGGTCGCGAGACGCCAGATAGTGGCTGACGACTGAGGTCGCGCCTGTGCCCGATCCCACACGCTTGCAGCCAGCGCAACCATCGCCACGGCGATCAAAGGCGTCAGGTGATTGGTGAAACGAGTGGCCGAGGCTTCCCAATAATAGTTGCTGATCCAGGGCATGATGAGCAGTTGCGAGCCGACAGCCAGCAAGGGCAGGCTGATGCCGCGCCGCGCAGCATAGACGATTCCGACGATGGCCCAAATGCCGATGACGAGTGGAATACCCACCAAGCTTCGGATAGACTCGTCATTTGATAGCACGCCGCTCACCTGGCGGCCCAGTTCGAGCGTCAGTCTCCACAGGTTCTGGACGAAGGCAGGCCAAGACAAGTTCGGTTGCCAGGCATAGCTTCGGTTCCCGGCCACCAATAGGCCGACCCATTCATTCTGAATGTTGTAGGCGATCACCGGCGCATAAGATAGCACGAGCGCGGCCACTGCCAAGTACGGCCAGCGAGTGCGCAGGCCAATGCCCGACCTGCGTTGCGCCAAGAACCACACGACGACGCCCGGCAGCATGAGTATCGAGGCCGCGGTGGCCTGCACCGTGAGCCCCAGCAACACGCCCGCAATCACCAACCACACTCCCGACTTGCGCTGGACGGCCAGAGCCAGGGCCGCCAGAAAGGCCGTGCTGAACAGCGGGACGATGTAAGAAGCGCCGGCATAGTGGCTGCTGATGAGAATGTGATGAGGATTGGCCGCCATCAACAGTCCGGCCAGCGTGGCCCAGGGCCGGCGCAGCCCCAGTGCGCGCGCCAAAAGATACGTCAGCCCCACCGTCAGTGCGCCCATAACCATCGCAATGATGCGCGGGGCGGCCGGTGAAGCGCCAAAGACGCGCAGGCCAATTGCGAGGATGTACGAGAACAGCGCGCCGGCATACGAGTCATTTCCTACCAGCGGCATAAAGTGGTCGGGCCGGATGCTCAGCGCGTAGATGGTTTGCATCACCTCGTCGTCAAAGACTGGGATCAGCGACAGGTACGGTATGCGCGCCAGTGCTCCGACGAATGTCAGCGCCCATCCAATCAGTAAATCGAACTTGACGGATGAATGTCTTTGCATCCTTTACGGCCCCACGTGAATGGTATCGAGCCAAACCCTATCGTCTTGAGCGGACGTGCTGGCCGAGCGCACAGTCAGGCGTTTGAGCGAGGGGAAGCTGTACACGCCGGCCCAGAGCGCATAGTCTCCGCTGGGTGTGTCTTTGGGCAGGGCTAGTTCGTACCGCTCCCGCACGACCTCACCGGGCTGCCAAAAGATCGTGCGATAAAAGCCCCGGCCCAGTTCGTGATCGTCTTGCGCCACAAGTCGCCCGTCCAGGCCGGTCAGGTGCAGAAAGCCGGTATAGCTTTCGGGCATTGCGCCGAGGGTCTTCCAGTACAGGTTGACGACGAACGAGTCGCCCGGCGCAAACTGGATCGCCTTTGGCTCATAGCCAATCAAGGCAAGTTGATCGGCCAGGTTGGCCTGCATGGGATGCACGGAGGGCGCAAGCGTGGTATCGGTGAAAACGAACGTAGGTTTGCGCACCTTTTGGGCATCCGCAATAGCAAAAGCGCCAAAGCCCATCTCGACAGCGGCTTGCAGGGCCGGCGCGTCCAACGAGGTCAGGTCGGCCTGCGACTTGGCGCGAGACATATCTTCCTTGTCCAGGATGAGGATGACGCGCCCCTTCTCTTGTCCTATTGCCAGCCGCTCCATGATCCGGCCGAGGGGCATGGCGAGATAAGGCAAACGCTGGGTGGCAAAGATGTACTCGGTTGGATTGAACGGCCCCAGCGATTTGCTGATCAAAATGCTTTCGCCATGCCATTGCCGCACGACCTCGTCAACGAAAGCGTAATTGGGCGCAGTGGTTCTGCCAGCGGCAAGCTGGTGCTGATAGTAACGGGCCAGCAGCGTGAGCGGCCACAAGCTCAATGCGACAAGCAAGACGCAGGTCGCACGCCCGGCGGCCCGCGACGCTGCGCGCGCGAAAGTCGGCAGACGCAAGATAGCGGCCGGCGATTGAGGTCGCGCCGGTACTCGGTTCCACACACTTGCTGCCAGCCCAGCCATCGCCACAAACATCAAAGGCACAAGTTGGATGGTGTAGCGAGTTTCGAGATACAGCCCATAGTAACTGCTAAGCCCCGGCATGACGAGCATCTGCGAGAGAACCGCCAGCGCCGGAAGGCTCGCACCCTTGCGCGCGGTGTAAATCAACCCGGCTACGGCCCACGCGCTCAACAAAAGCGGCAGGCCCATCAGGTCTTGGAAGGTCTCGTTGCCTTCCAACACACCGCTCACCTGGCGACAAAGTTGGAGCGCCAGACACCACATATTCTGTAGATACATTCCCAGCGACGTGACAGGCTCCCAGGCATACAGCCTGTGCTGTGTCACTTCCTTCACGGCGCTCAAAGTCCGCATGTTGTGAATGATGACGGGCGCATAGACCAACAAAACCGCGGCGGCGGCCAGGTAAGGCCAGCGCGTGCGAAAGCCGATCGGCGATTGGCGTTGGAGCAGGAACCACACCGCCACGCCGGGCAGCATGAGGGCCACCGTCGGGTGAGCCTGCCCGGCGAGTCCCAGCAGCGCGCCAGCTACAATCAGCCACGGCCCCGATTCACGCCTGACCGCCCTCGCCAGCGCGGCCAGGAACGCCGTGCTGAACAGCGGGACGATAAAGCTGCTGTCGGCAAGATGGCTGTTGATGAGAATGTGAATCGGGTTGGCCGCCATCAACAGTCCGGCGAGCGTTGCCCACGGACGTCCCACTCCCATTGCGCGCGCCAACCCATAGGTTATGCCAACCGTCAGCGCGCCCGTAATCATCGCCAAGATGCGAGGTGTGAAGGGCGAGGGGAACAGATACAAACTCGCCGCGAGGAGGTACGGGAACACAGGTCCGTGATAGGGATCAACATTCACCAGCGGCATGAACTCGCCCAGCTTGATGGCAAGCGCGTAAATCGCCGTCGCCGTTTCGTCGTGATACAGCGGGATGAGCGCCACGTAGGGCAGGCGCGTCAACAGCCCGACCAACGTCAGCGCACAGGCTATTGCCACATCTGACTTGAGCACGCACCACAAGCTATTCCCTTGCTTCTTGCCTCTCGCACCCTGCGCGTCTTGCATCCTTTACGGTCCCACATGAATCGTGTCGAGCATCACCCGATTGTCTTGGGTGGGCTTGTCCGCCGAGCGCACGATCAGCCGTTGGAGCGACGGGAAGCCATAAGCCCCAGCCCAAAGTGTGTAATCGCCGCCAGGCGATTGAGGTAGAGTCAACACATACCTTTCGCGGATCACCTCGCCCGGCTGCCAAAAGATCGTGCGATAAAAGCCCCGGCCCAGCTCGTGATCGTCTTGCGTCACCAGCCGCCCGTCCGGCCCGATCAGATGCACAAAGCCGATGTAAGCCTCGGTCATTGCGCGGCTGGCTTGCCAGTAAATGTTGACGATGAATTCTTGGCCGGGGTTAACCGGATTCGGCTTGACCTCATAGCCGATCATGCTCAACCCATCGGCGAAATTGACATGCGCGGCGTGGGCGGTTGGCGCAAGCGCGCTGGCGCCGGGCGTGAGCACGTAACTGGGGTTGCGCACCTGCCGGGCATCCGCAAGAGTCACAACGCCATAGCCCTGTTTGTCGGCGGCTTGCATGACGGGCGAGTTCCAGAGGCGCGAGTCCGTCTGCGCCTGGGCGCGCGACCAGTCTTCATTGGTCAGGATGAGCGTGACGCACCCCGTCTCTTGTCCTGTTGCCAGTTGCTCCATGATGCGTCCCACGGGCAACCGTGTGTATGGCACAGCTTTGATCGCCAGGAAATATTCGGTGGCCTGGGGCACACCGGAGGCGCTGAGGAAAATCTTTTCGCCGCGCCAGTGCCGCATAAACTCGTCGGCGAAGGCAAAGTGATGCGCGTTTGTCTCGCCCGCTACGACCTTGTGATCGTAATAGCGAAACAACGAGCTGAGCGGCCACAGGCTGAGCGCCACCAACAAGATGCAGGTCGCAGGACGCAAGACAACGGCTGACGATTGTGGTCGCGCCTGTACCCGGTTCCACACGCCTGCCGCCAGCGCCGCCATTGCCACAAAAATCAACGGCGTCAGTTGATTCGTAAAGCGGGTCGTGCCGGTCAGCCCATAGTGATTGCTCAGCCACGGCATGATGGCGAATGTCGTGGGACAGCTCGATGCCATCCACAATAATCGTGCCGCGCTGATGTTCCTCCAGGCGATTGATCGTGCGAATGAACGTGGACTTGCCCGAACCCGATGGGCCGAAAACGACGACGACCTCGCCGGCTTTGATCGAGATGTTGATTCCCTTGAGCACGTGCATGCGGTCAAACCACTTGTGTACGTCCTGGCAGATGATGATGTCTTTAATTTCGGTGGCCATGCTTTTCACCTCAGAGTCTTGGTTTCTATCGTTTGCCGACGCCCAGCGTGGTTTCCAGCCGGTAACTTGCGTACGACATGGTGTAGCTAAAGACGAAAAAGACCGCCGCGACAAAGAGATAGACTTCGTTCTGCCGGCCCAACCAATCGGGCTGCGCCAGCACGCTGCGGCCAACGCCCAACACATCCAACAACCCCACGATCATGACGAGCGTGGTATCCTTGAACAGGCTGATGAACAGACCCACGTTAGCCGGGATGACCATGCGTAAAGCCTGGGGCAGCACGATGAGGAGTGTCGTCAGCGCGTTATTGAGTCCCACCGCCTGCGCCGCTTCGATCTGGCCGGAGGGAATCGCCTGCAAACCGCCGCGCACGTTTTCTGCCAGGTAGGCCGCCGTGAACAACGTCATCCCTACGATGGCGCGGATCACATTGGGAACCCGCACTTCTCCCGGCAGAAAGAGCGGCAACATGATTTGCATCATGTACAGAACCGTCACCAGCGGCACGCCGCGGATCACCTCGATGTAAAGGGTGCTAAAAACAGAAATGGTGCGGAGACGGCTGCGGCGTCCCAGCGCCAACAAAACGCCGATCGGAAACGAGGCAATGATGCTGACCAACGAAAGCAAAAAGGTCAGCAATAGCCCGCCCCACAGGTTCGAGCCTGCCTCGGGCAGCCAGCGATTTCCACGAAAGCCTTGCAACACGATCATCGCCAGGACAAAGCCGGCCAGCCACGTCACCAGCACCCAGCGCCCCCATTTCGAGCGTCCCAAGCCGAGCGCGAATCCTCCCAGCATGGCGACCAAATTGACAACGTGCCAGATGCGGGTGTCAGCCTCAAATGGCAAGAGTATCATCACGGCGTACGTGGCAGCCAGGCCAGCCGCCAGGTTGCGAACGGTGCCTCGCCACACGCCCGCCGAAAGTCCCATGAGCAACGAAGCCATGACGACGCACACCCACACGCGCCACGCTTGCTCAGGCGGGAACGGGCCGATCATGAACAGCCGCAGGTTCGTCGTGATCACACCCCAGCGCGCACTCGTAAAAGTCCAGACAAGCAATTGGCTGCCGACGGCATAGATCAACCAGAGGGAGGCGAGTGTGAGCAGCGCGTTGTACCACGTGCTGAACAGATTTTTCCGCAGCCAGCCGAGAACGCCGACCGACAATGGCGGCGGCCCGAGAGTATCAGTGTCTATCGTCATGGCTCATTTCTCCAAAATCTGCACGCTGCGATTATAAATGTTCATGACCAAAGACGTAAGGAGACTCATGAGCAAATAAGTCGCCATGACCATCGCAATGGCCGGGACGGGCGCGCCCGTCTGATTGGCAATCGTCTGGTTCACGTTGAACAAGTCGGGAAAGCCGATGGCGACGGCCAGGCTCGAGTTCTTGGCGAGGTTGAGGTACTGGCTGGTGAGCGGAGGGACGATGACGCGCATGGCCTGCGGAAAAATCACCAACCGCAGGATTTGCGCGCTGCTCAACCCCAGCGCATTCGCCGCTTCGATCTGTCCTCGCTGGATGGCCTGGATGCCCCCCCGCACCACTTCGGCGATAAAGCCGGCCGTGTAGAGGACCAGTCCCCACAAGACTGCGTTGAACTCGGAGGAAAGAACCAGGCCGCCTTGAAAGTTGAAGCGCTCCCGGATCGGAATTTCTGCCGTCAACGGCGGCGCGCCCACCAACATCCATCCTAGCGCGGGAATCAAGAACACGGCGGCGACCGCCATAAGCGCCGGCGCGAGCGCCGAGTTTTTGAATAGACGCGGCGAGAGCTTCCAGATGACGACGGCAATGACGATCCCCGCTGCCAGAAAAGCCAGCCACGGCAAAAAGGTCGGCGAAGCGATGGGGCGTGGAACAAAGAGGCCGCGCTGGTTTGCATAGATATGGCCCGGGAACTCGAGCGTCTGCGCGATGGGCGGCAACTGGTAAAAGACGCCAAAATAGATAAAGAAGAGCTGGACGAGCAGCGGGGTGTTGCGAATGATCTCGATGTAGACGGCGGCCAGCCGGTTGATGAGCCAGTTGGTAGAGAGCCGGGCGACCCCGACGATCACTCCCAGGATCGTCGCCAAAACAACGCCCACTCCGCTCACCAACAGCGTATTCAGCAGGCCCACCAGAAACGCGCGCCCATAAGTGTCTGACGGGCGGTAAGGGATGAGGCCTTCGCCGATCTCAAATCCCGATTCGAGTTGCAGATAATCAAAGCCGGCGGCTAACCCTCGCTGGCGCATCGCCGTGGAAAGATTGGCATACAGAAATCCGGCAAGGGCCGCCACGATGAGGACGAATGCGATCTGGCTGAGAATGGCGAGCACACGCACGTCTCGCCAGAAAGGGATCGTTGTGCGTTGTTGCATAGTTTGGCTCTCTGTGACGCAGGATGAGGAGCGCAGCCCGGCGCGGCCGGGCTGCGCCATCGAAATTTAGCGGTACGGGGGCGCGTAGAGCAGTCCACCCTGAGTCCACGGTTTGTTCAAACTGCGTGGAATGTTGAGCGGCGTCGAGGGGCCCAAGTTCCGATCATAGATTTCGCCATAGTTGCCTACGGCCTTGATCATCTTGATGACCCAATCTTTCTCCAGCCCCAACCCTTTGGCGAGATCGCCTTCAACACCCAGCAATCGTTTGATCACCGGGTCGGTGCTCTTGGCCATCTCTTCCACGTTCTTGGAGTCTATCGCCGATTCCTCGGCCTGGAGCGTGACAAAGACGACCCACTTGACCACGTTGTACCATTGATCGTCACCCAGCGGCACCACCGGCCCCAGCGGTTCCTTGGACATGGTGACGTCCATGATCTCGTGGTCGCCCGGAGTCTTGAAGACCGAGCGGCGGCCCGCCAACTGAGACTTGTCGCTGGTCACGGCGTCGCAGCGCCCTTGCTCGTAGGCTGCATACGTCGGATCAATGTCCTGGAAAACGACCGGCTTGAAATCCACGCCGGCGGCGCGCATCTGGTCGGTGAGGTTCAGCTCGGTGGTGGTGCCGGTCTGAACGCAGATGGTGGCGCCCTTGAGGTCTTTGAGTGTCTTGGCGTTGAGGCTCTTTTTCACCATCATTCCCTGGCCGTCGTAGAACGTCGTGGGCGCAAAGAGCCCCCACGAGACGTCGCGGCTGACCGTCCAGGTCGTATTGCGGCTGAGCATGTCAACTTCGCCGGTCTGAAGCGCGGGGCCGCGCTGAGCGGTGTTCACCGGGCGGAACTCGACGGCTTTGGCATCGCCGAGCACGGCGGCGGCCACCGCACGACAATAGTCGGCGTCGAACCCGACAAATTGTCCGGTCGCTTTATCGAGGGCGCTAAAACCGGGGAGCGCGTCGTTCACACCACAGATGAGTTTGCCGCGACTCTTGACCAGCGCCAACCTTGCGCCTGCGGCGGCGGGCGCCTTGGTGGGAACTGGCGCTACCGTGGGAACTGCAGCCGGGGCGGTGGTGGCCGCCGGCGCTGGCGCCGGGGCGGGTGCTTGCGCACACGCGGCCATCAGTACACTGACGATCAAGAAGCACGAGAGAGCGAACGCTGATCTTTTCATTGTCATCCTCCTGTTGTTGAATGGCGTAACCGATGTGCGTCGAAGAATAATGAGCGATTAGGGTATCCTGTCACCTCCTTCTGTCAGGGGCAAATTTCTGGCCTGGTGCGAGTCGCACTCGCCCTTGGGCGGGCCTGCCTCCACAGGCTAAAGACAGTCACCGGGGGCAATTCACTCTGGTTGTCAAAGGGATGTGGAGCAGGCGCAATCTTTAGCAACCAAAATCCAGGGGAGATTGTATCATGTCTGTACGTGAAGGTCAAGAATCGTCCCGGGTCATTTTATCCCTGGGTCAAGCGCTCGTCATAGCTGGCCCGTCGAACCCCAGTTCTCCAATAGCTTCCGGTACTCGGGGTCTTTGTACCTCGCCAAATCAAACGCAGGTGCGTATTCCGGCAACGCGCTGCCTGCGACGTGAGCGGCCAAGAGTTCACCGGACGCGGGGCCGGCCATCAAGCCAAAGCCGGAAAACGCGCCGATCACAAAAGCGCCTCGAACCGGCAATGGCCCAACCAGCGGCCGATTCTCTTGCGTCTTGGTGTAATAGCCGCCATCCACGATCAGTTTGGGTATATGACCGATGTATGCTGCCAGTCCCGGAAGCAATGTCATCAAGCCCCGCAAGGCAATCTCCGCGTAATACGGATCGTACGTCGGCGGAAAGACCGGCTCCACTGGCTCAGTGTGATACGTCCACAGAATCAGCCAGATCGGACTGTCGGGTGGGCCATCCGGGCGCGCGTGTACGCCGGATGGAAATTTATCCAGCAGCCATTTCGTCTCCCCCGACTCGGCCAATTGAATGTGCTCGTCCTCAGTCCAAGGCAGAAATTGCGGATCTGTCCAGATGAGCAGAGGAGCATCCCGCCGGACAATTCCGAGATGATCGGAAAAGGCGACCTTGGCGTGAAACTCTGAATACACCGGCAGCTCGACTCCCGTCATCTTGGCGACCGGCTTGAGCAACGGGCCGGCGGCGATGACAAAGCGGCGCGTGGCGATGGTGCTTGGTCCGTCGTCGCTTTGCAGATGGACGGCCTCCACCTGGCCGCCGACCACATCCACTGCCTCTACACGAGCCTGAAGCAATCTGACTCCATGCTCACGCGCGCGCTCTAGCAGGTACATCCCCAACTGCTGCGCGCTGAACCATCCGCAACGGCGGGGATGGACGACGGCGACAGTCTCTTCCGGCAAGTAGGAAAAGTTTTCTCGGATCAGCTTTTGATCCAGGATCAAATCTGCGCCGGTGGGCTGACCTTCAAAGCCGTGAGCCGGCGCAGGCACGTAAGGTGGATCGCCCGGCGCGCCAGTGTGGACGCGAACCGGCCCGGCTCCCAGAAAAGCCGCTTCCTCTGCGGCTTGCCTGAAATCCTTGATGCGAGCCGGGTCAGCCGTGGCGAACAAGTAGCCGCGGCGGTTCAGGTTGTGCCGATTGCCATTTGCGTGAGCCAGCTCTTCCAAGATGTCAATGCTGCGATTCATCAGGCTGACCATCGCATCTCCCGGGCCAGGCCACCAGTTGCGGTAACACTCGGTGGACTTGTCGCTGGTCAACGAGAGTGGCGGCAGCTCGTCCACCAAAACCACATCCCTCACGCCGTACTTGACAGCCAGATGATAAGCTGCCGAGATCCCGGCGATGCCGGCTCCGCAAATAACCACGTCCGCGCTGGTCGTGCGCATAGGGTCTTCTCCATTCACTCTGTAGAATTTCTAGTATGGTTCAGGAATCGTCTGACAGACGAAGGACCGCTTCGCGAGACGAATGGTCAACTGCAAGTCTATTTTCGTCGTTCGTCCTTCGTCTTTCGTCATTACTCTTGACAACGCCTCTGAAAGAGACTACAATTCGCTTCGTCGGCGCTGAATCCACAAGCGCAATGATACCCCGAAAGCCAAGTTAGGGTCAAGTTACGTTCATTCGGAAAAGGAAAAGACGTCCTATAGTTTGTCAAGCCCCAAATGAAGGCAGGGGGCAGGCAGGAATTGTGAACAAGCCGCATTGAAGACAGCTCATCGTGCCGATGGCTTTTGAAACGAGTATGCGGTTCGCACCTGAACAACAGACCGATCCGACCTGATGCACTAGACGACGAGCAACGGCTCGGCGGCCTGGCTCACGCGCGGGTTACGACTTGGGTCGCGGATGTTCTTTTCGGTATTGGCGATAGTCCTCGACCTTGATAAAGAACGGGCGGTCATAGCGCCACATATCGTAGAGTACGTTCGTGACGAAATCACGCGCAATGGCTACGAGCGCAACGAAATGGCCTTTGCGGGGTGGCTTGCGCGACTTGATGGCTTTGTACATGGCCTGATACTTGGGCACCCGCACAGCGAGATGCAAGGCCATGTTGACGGCGGCATAGCGGCCATTGGGCGCCCCCTGCTTGGTGATGTGCTTGGAGTGGTAGATGGACGTGCCCGAAATATGTTTGCTGGTAGTCAAGCCCAAGAAGCTGGCGGCGTGTTGGCCATCCGGGAAGCGCTGGATGTCGCCGAGTTCGCTGACCAAGGCCAGGGTATTGCTGATGCCAGCGCCGGTGGAGGCCTTGAGCACTTTGGCCTCGGGGCGGTTTTTGATCAACGCATAGCCGGCTTTGAGCATAGCTTGTTGATGCTTGTGGATCAGCGTGATTTCTTCGATGAGGTCTTGGATGCGCTGACGAACGATCTCGTGGCGGATCGGGCGGGCCAGGTAGTCCCGGCACAGGTCGACCAGTTTCTGGGCTTGCTCCGTGCCGAAGGCCGACCGCGAGTGTTCGGTTAGAATCGTCGTGAGGGTTTCGATGCCCGCGGTCACGAATTCGTCGGGAAAGACATACTGCTGGAGCAAAGCATAGACCGCCGGATGATGGAACTTTTGGCCTGGAAACACTTGCGAAATCACGGGATTGTAGCCGCGCAGGAGCGACCGGAGTTGATTTTTCTTGCGATTGATCGTCTGGGCGGCATCGCGCGCGGCGCGCGAGCACAGGCGCGCGGACAACAACTCGGCGTTGTCGGTCAAGACGACTTCGGGCGTGCTGCCCAGGCGAAGCTGCTCGGCCAGCAGGAGGGCATCGACCAGTTCGTTGCGGACGCGTTTGGAGAGCACTTCGCCCATGTGCTCGGTGGTGCGCGGATTGTACAGCACGCGCGCCACGTTGGGGCGCTGGGCCAGGGCGTCCCATACGCCCCAGTAAAAGACGCCGGTCGTCTCGCAGGCTACGGCGATGATGCGCAAGTGATGCTGGACACGCAACCTTTCCAACCAGTCGCCGATCTGAACGTAGCCTTTGAGTGTGTTGGGAGCGTCGAGGAGGTGGCTCAGTTCCTCCTGGTTCGCATTCATCGCCAGGAGTGTCACGGTCTTGTCAGCCACGTCCAGGCCAACGTACAGGGTCAGTTGGTTCAGATAGGTCTCCAAGAGCTTGTCGGATTCGATCCCCGTCAGCGGGGGCAAGGTGCCCTTCAGTTCTTCTCGAAGGGCTTGGCGTAGGGAGTCCAGTTCGCGGTACATTTCAAACCTCCAGAGAGATGAGTGGGCCAGGAGCCAGAGCATCGTACCCCTCGCAGCAGCCGGTGACGCAGCCTAGTGGCAGATACGCTTCTAATGCAGCGTCCTTTATCCGGGTCCTGCCGACAGCGCGAGGCTTCAGTCTTTTGGACGTGGCTGAACCACAGGAGAAGTCTCGAGTCGGCTCTGGCTCCCACGCCCGCCACGGAGCAATGGCTACGATGTGGCGGATGTGCGGCCCCCTCATTAGTGTACTGCGAACTGTCGCTTCCACAAGATTCATAATACTAGGAGAAATTATGGCACAGCTTTGAACATGGGGGACGTGCAGAAGCAAGCCGACGTGTTGGAACGCGCCTACAAGCTGGGTCAGAAGCTCGGCGTTGGCGCATGAGTGGATCTTTTGCCGGCCGTCGGGTGTGGCCCTGTGCTGAGGGTTGCCTTTGTCTCCTGCGACACCCACGCCAGGCTGATCAAGAACCCGACGAAAAGAATCGCCGCGGCCGACACCAACGCCGCTTCGCTTTCGGCGTGTCGCTCATCAGGGCCGTCACGCGCAACCCCAGGTCCGCTTGTGGAAGTTGTGACTCCCACATGCACTAGATGTCACCTGTGGGGACGGCGGGCGTCGCAACACAAGCTACTTTGGCATCATCATCGTTGACCTGTCGGCCACGACGCCAATAACGATCTAAAATCACAGGTCGATGCTTGTTGGATGTTGAAAGTTGCTGAGGTAGATTGGATCACAGCTCAGACAACCATGTTCAACCTTAAAGTTTTTCGTCCCGGGCACTCTTTTTTACCCTTTTAGGTGCTTCCCCACCTTCTCATCAAAACAAACGATGTCTCCTCGGTTGATAATATGTCGGTGAATCGTCCAACACCATTCAATCACGCTATTATCGGAAGGGTAGAAGGGCGTGTTGCATCCTGCGTGGGCTGATATTGATCCTCGTTCAAATCTTGCAACAGGGGAAGCGGGGATATCGAAGCAGAACTTGCTGCTAGACCAACATTCACGGTGTCAACCCCACAAACTGACGCGGCGTTCTGCTACGATATCCCAAGCGTAGCTTGCTTGAACGAATCCAGCACTTTCGTCTATACTCGGCATGGCTCTGCCTCCGGTGGAAGATGGGGGTTACGCACTCGAATTTTACCATACCGAGGCAGAACTGTTTATTGGCTACTTGACATTCGGACTTGTGGGTAATCACCAGGAATTCTGTTAGCCCAAATGGTCTGACCACAATAGCTGCGTCTGACTCAATCCAACTCTTCGCCTCCAAAGCCCAGCAGCCCCATGCCCAAGCGCGGCACACGCGCTTTTTCTTCGTCTTTGCCGAACCGGACCACTTCGCCGGTTTCGCCGATGGCTTCCACCGCCAACCCCAGCGACTGCAATTCCTTGACCAGCACGCGGAAAGAGGCCGGGATGCCCGGTTCCTCGATGCGCTCGCCTTTGACGATGGATTCATAAGTCTTGACGCGGCCTTGCACATCGTCGGACTTGACCGTGAGCATCTCTTGCAAAGTGTGCGCCGCGCCATAAGCTTCCAGCGCCCACACTTCCATTTCGCCAAAGCGTTGTCCGCCGAACTGCGCCTTGCCTCCCAGCGGCTGCTGCGTCACCAGGCTGTACGGCCCGGTCGAGCGCGCATGCACTTTGTCTTCGACCAAGTGAGCCAGTTTCATCATGTAAATGACGCCGACCGTCACCGGCTGATCGAACGGCTGGCCGGTCTTGCCGTCGTAGAGCGTCACCTTGCCTACGGTCGGCAGCGGCTCAAATAACTCGCTGCTGACTTCTCCTGCGCGTGCGCGAACTTTATCGTCGCCCAGGTGGCTGGTCTTGACGCCGCGCTCTTCCAACCACAGGCGCAGACAGGCGGTTACCACTTTGCGATCTGAGGCTTGCCGCTCCGCCAGCGGACGATGGTCATCCTCGAATGACAATATCTCATCCGGGTTTTGGCCCTTTCCGCGCAGCCACTCGCGCACAACGGCCCGCCGCGCATAAACTTCGTCCAATGAAAGCTGTTCCAGGTCGTACCCCTGGCGCGAGGCTTCCAACCATGCACTGATGTACAAAAGCCTCGCTTCGGCCTCGTCGGTGAGTTCCTCTTCCGGATACGCTTGCTCTTTGAGCCACTTCCACGCCAGGGCGGTTACCTCATCCCAGGCGTGATCCGCCAACCAGGCGCGCGCCAGCTCCGCCTCGATCTCCTGCTCGTCCGCGCCGTCGAACACTGGCGTGATGGCGCGGAAGCCTAACCGGTTCGCGGCCCAGCCCATGTGCGTCTCCAGAATCTGCCCGATGTTCATCCGGCCTGGCACGCCCAACGGGTTTAGGATTAAGTCAATCGGCACGCCGTCAGGCAAGAACGGCATATCTTCCACCGGCACCACCTTGGAGATCACGCCCTTGTTGCCGTGGCGGCCGGCCATCTTGTCGCCTTCGGTGAGCTTGCGCCGCTGCGCCACGCTCACCCGCACCATCTTGTCTACGCCCGCCGGCAGATCGCGGTGCTCGTCACGCGTAAAGACTTTGACATCCACCACCTTGCCGTGCTCGCCGTGCGGCAAGCGCAAACTCGAGTCTTTGACTTCGCGCGCCTTTTCGCCAAAGATCGCGCGCAAAAGCTTTTCCTCCGGCGAGAGTTCCTTTTCGCCTTTAGGCGTGATCTTGCCCACCAGGATATCGTTGGGGCCAACATCCGCGCCGATGCGGACGATGCCTTCCTCGTCCAGGTCCTTCAGCGCATCCTCGCCCACATTCGGGATGTCGTGCGTGATCTCTTCCGGGCCGAGCTTGGTGTCACGCACTTCGACTTCGTGCTTCTCGATGTGGATCGAGGTGAACTTGTCCTCCCACACCAGCTTTTCAGAGATGGGAATGGCGTCTTCATAGTTGCAGCCTTCCCAAGACATGAACGCGCACAACACGTTATGGCCCAATGCCAGCTCGCCGCCTTGCGTCGAGGAGCTATCGGCGAGCACATCGCCCTTCTTGACCTTGAGTCCTTTGTACACAATCGGCCGCTGGTCAATGCAGGTGCTCTGGTTCGAGCGGTTGTACTTGCGCAACTTGTAGATTTTCTTTTTGCCGGCGCTCGTCTGGACTTCGACCTGCTTGCCGGTCACGCCGATAACGTCGCCGCTTTCTTCGGCCACGACGACCTGGCCCGAATCCAACGCGGCCTGCCACTCCATCCCCGTCGCCACCAAAGGCACTTCGGGCTGGAGCAGCGGCACGGCCTGGCGCTGCATGTTCGATCCCATCAGTGCGCGGTTGGCGTCATCGTGCTCCAGGAACGGGATGAGCGCGGCGCTGATACCCACAATCTGCCGAGGGGCCACATCCATGTAATCCACTTCGTCAGCCGGGCGCATCAAGAACTTTTGATTGCGCCGCACCGACACGCGCAGCTGGACGAAATGTTTCTTGTCATCCAACTCGGCGTTCGCCTGGGCGATGGTATACCGGTCTTCCGTGTCCGCCGCCAGATAGAAAACCTCGCCGGTGACGGTCGGGCGAACTTTGATCGTTTCCAACGGCAATTTAGCAATCTTTTTAGCCAGGTCAGGCGTAACCTCGGCGCCCTTGGTCGCCACGGTCTCCCCGCGCGCAGGATCAACGACATCCTCACGCAGGATGTGTCCCGTCAACTGGTCGGCCTTATTGGGCGCCTCGCGTACTACTTTGCGGTACGGCGTTTCGATAAAGCCATACTCATTGACCTTGCCATAGGTCGCCAAACGGCCAATGAGGCCAATGTTCGGGCCTTCCGGTGTCTCGATAGGACAAATGCGGCCATAGTGGCTATGGTGCACGTCACGCACGTCAAAGCCGGCGCGCTCGCGGCGCAGTCCGCCAGGACCGAGTGCCGACAGCGTGCGCTTGTGCGTCAACTCAGCCAGTGGATTGGTCTGATCCATGAACTGGCTGAGTTGGCTGCTGCCAAAGAACTCGCGCACTGCCGCGACGACCGGGCGGATATTGATGAGTGTCACAGGCGTGAGCGCCTCGCTCTCGCGGATGCTCATGCGCTCGCGCACGACGCGCTCCATCCGCCGCAAGCCGATGCGGAGCTTGTTCTGAATCAACTCACCCACCGTCTTGACTCGACGGTTGCCCAAGTGGTCAATGTCGTCCGGCGTGTCCATCCCGTTGTTGATGCGGATCATGGTCTCGACGAGCTTGACCAAATCGTAGCGGCTGATAGTGCGGTGCGTGCGCGGGACGGACTCGTCCAGCCGCAACCGTTGGTTGAGCTTGTAACGGCCCACGCGCTCCAGGTCGTAGCGCCGCTGATCGAACAATTGCGAAACCAAATACTCGCGGGCATTGTCAAGCGTGGGCGGGTCGCCGGGGCGCATGCGCTTGTAGAATTCCAACATCGCCTCTTCCGCCACCGTGCGGTTATCCTTGCCCGGCCACTCGGGTTCCTGGCGAATCGTCGCCTCGATGTAACGATGATCCGGGTTCGTGTCTACGCCGGCAAACAGCGCCATCAGTTCTTCATCCGAACCCGTGGTCAGGATCGGCGGCGCATTCTTCAGCCCATCGTCCACTGCCGCCATGCCGCGCAGCAAAATTGTCACCGGGATCGTGCGCTTGCGATTGAATTTGATCGTCAGGTAATCGCTCTTGCGTGTCTCGAACTCCATCCACGCGCCACGGTCGGGGATGAGCTTGGCCTTGGCGAGCAGCCGCCCGGTTGAGGGGTCCTCGTCGGCATCGAAATAGACGCCCGGCGAGCGGATCAACTGTGAAACGACCACGCGCTCCGTCCCGTTGATGATGAATGTGCCGTTCTCCGTCATCCAGGGCATGTCGCCCATAAAGATCTCGGATTCCAGATTTTCGCCCGTCTCGCGGTTGATCAAGACGACCTTGACGTGCAAGGGCCTGGCAAAGGTCAGGTCACGCTCGAGACATTCCTTTTGGCTGTACTTGGGTTCCTCAAAGCGAAAGCCCAACCGGAATTGCTGGCTCTCCGGCTTGGCGCTGGGAAAATGTAAGCTTAGGCCACCGTTAAAACTCTCGATCGGCGAGACCTCATCGAACAACCCGCGCAGCCCCTCGCCGATAAACCAGTCAAAAGACCGGGTCTGAACTTCGATCAATGTCGGCAAGGTGTAAACGTCGGAAATACGTGAGTATGATTTGGCTTTCTGACTCATTCAACGCCCTCCACTGAAACACAACAAGGGGATGCGTTATCCCCTTTGCTTATCCGCTGTTGTGGCCTGTTTATTTTTCTCGTTGTGCAATTCTGCAAACAACTATTATAAATGTCATTGCAAGTTCTGTCAATGGCGCGCATCCTACCCTAGCATGTGGTGTTGTATAGGGCAACTTGACAGCATACCCTGTGGACGGGAAGGCCGCCCCACAGTTTGAGGAGAAAAAGAGTGAGCACACGAGTCGTCATCACGGGCCTGGGGGCCATCACACCGGTCGGCAACGACGTAGAAACCATGTGGCAAGCTCTGATTACGGGCCGTTCGGGCGTCGGGCCGATTACGCATTTTGACCCAACGCCGTTCGAGACGAGATTCGCCGCCGAGGTAAAAGGGTTTGACGCGGCGGCGCTGTTCGGACGCAAGGACGCGCGGCGGATGGATCGCTTCACCCAGTTCGCCGTGGCCGCTGCCGGGCAGGCGCTCGCCGACGCCGGCTTGAGCGTCACGCCGGAAAACGCCCCGCGCATCGGCTGCATCTTTGGCAGTGGCATCGGCGGCATCGGCACGCTCCTGGCGGAGGCCGATGTGATGCGCGAAAAGGGAGTGGGGCGCGTCAGCCCATTCCTCGTTCCAATGATGCTGCCGGACACTGCGCCGGGCCAGATCGCCATCCAGTACGGCCTGAAAGGGCCTAACATGGCCATCGCGACTGCGTGCGCCAGCAGCGCGAATGCCCTCGGCGAAGCCTCAGAAACTATCCGGCGCGGCGCGGCAGATGCCATGTTGACCGGCGGCGCAGAGGCCGGCGTCATCCCGCTGGCGTTGGCCGGTTTTATCGTGATGACGGCCGTCAGCCGACGCAACGACGCGCCGCAAAAGGCCTCCCGCCCATTCGACGCGAACCGTGACGGTTTTGTCGTCGGCGAAGGCGGCGCAGCCCTGATGCTCGAAAACCTCGATCACGCCAAAGCGCGGGGCGCGCGCATCTATGCAGAGGTGCTCGGCTATGGAGCTTCGGCTGACGCTTATCACATCACCGCGCCGCAGGAAACCGGCGAAGGCGCCGCACGTGCCATGCGCACGGCGTTGGCCCAGGCCAGGCTCGAGCCCAAAGATATTGGCTACCTCAACGCGCACGGCACCTCGACGCAGCTCAACGACAAGAGCGAAACGGCCGCCGTCAAACAGGTCTTTGGCCCGGCGGCTTTTCAGCTTCCGATCAGCTCGACCAAATCTATGACCGGGCACTTGCTCGGCGCGGCGGGCGCCTTGGAAGCCGTCGTGTGCGTCAAAGTGTTGCAAAACGGCCTCCTGCCACCCACGATCAACTATGAGACGCCCGACCCCGAATGTGATCTGGACTATGTGCCCAACGCGGCGCGCCGTGTCCCTATCCGCACCGCCATGTCTAACTCGTTCGGGTTCGGCGGCCATAACGCCTGTTTGGTCTTTGGAATTTCAGATTTCTGATTTTGGATTGCGGATTCCGAATTGCAGCGCGCCATTCGATCGCGAGGCGCGTACCAAAATCGAAAATCGGAAATCCAAAATCATGGGAGTTGCAGTGGCTGAACGAAGAACCGTCCGTTCCGCGCATATCATCGGCTGGGGCAAGTATGTCCCGGCCAAAGTTGTCACCAACGATGATCTATCTCGAATGGTAGATACGTCTGACGAGTTTATCGTCTCGCGCACCGGCATCCGCGAGCGGCGCATCGTCTCTTCGCCCAAAGAGACGACGGCCAGCATGTCCATCGCCGCCGCTAAAGAAGCACTGGAAATTGCCGGCATCACACCCAGCGAGATTGATCTCGTCATCGTCGCCACCCTCACGCCGGATCATAGCATCCCGGCCACTGCCTGTCTGGTGCAGGACGCGCTCGGCGCTGAGAATGCCGGAGCGTTTGATCTTTCGGCAGGCTGCTCCGGGTTTGTATATGGGCTGGCGATGGGCGCGCAAGCGATTGCCAGCGGCGCGCAAAACTGTGTGTTGGTCATCGGCGCAGAAACGCTGTCTCGCATCGTGAACTGGCACGACCGCGACACGTGCATCTTGTTCGGCGACGGCGCAGGAGCCGTGGTATTGCGCGGCAGCGACGAGCCCGGCGGCGTGTTGTCCACGCTCATCCGCTCCGACGGCTCCGGTGGCGATCTGTTGATCGTGCCGGCCGGCGGCAGCCGTCAACCTGCAACGCTGGACACTGTCGCCATGGGGTTGCACTATGTCCGGATGAACGGGAAAGAAGTGTACCGCTTTGCCACGCGCGTGATGGATAAAGCAGCACGCCAGGTCGTGGCCGACGCCGGATTGACCCTGGACGATATAGACCTGTACATTCCCCATCAGGCCAACCTGCGGATCATCCAGGCGGCAGCTCGGTCACTCGGACTGCCGATGGACAAGTTCTTTGTCAACCTGGACAAGTATGGCAACACCTCGGCGGCATCCATCCCAGTAGCGTTGTGCGAAGCGGCGGCCGCCGAGCGCGTCCGGCCTGGAGATCACGTGGTGATGGTCGGCTTTGGCGCGGGCCTGACTTGGGCTGCGGCCGTCGTACAGTGGGGTGCGCCGCGGCCGCCCGTGCCGGCGTGGAGGCGGACACTCGACGGGCTGCGCTATGTAGCGGCCGGTATTCGCTCGCAAGGACGCCGATTGCAGCGGCGCGCAGCCGCCTGGCTATTTGGCGATAACTCACTATACGGGTTAGGCCGCCATAGCCCCTTTCTATTTTACTATGGTGAGCATCACCATAGTATAGTTCTCTTTGGCGCTGAAGATAAGCATAACATTAGCCTGTTTCTCGCTGCGCGTGAAGTCCAATATAACCGCTGGCCCTCCGAACAGGCTTGTCTCGCTCGATTGACGGTTAGTGAATTTCCAGCCACCAGCACTCATTTGCTTCTGGTAATACGCTTCCGCCTCTGAGATGGATACTTTGACTGCGTAGAGGTAACCGAAACCTGCTGGCTTACCTTCCATCGCGCCGGGCATAATTGGGAGTCCGCTCCATGAAGAGACGGACGTTCCAATTGTTTGCGTTCCAGTTGGACTTGATGTTGGTCTGGGCGTGTTGGTAGTGGGCAATTTAGTAAAAGTAGGGGATGGCTTAACAGGTAACGGAGTCTGCGTAGGGAATGGCGTGTTTGTAGGAATAGACGTATTGGTAGCAGTCGGCATACTCGTGAGTGTGGGTGGTATAGTTGGAAGCATAGTAGCAGTGGGTGGCACTGGCGTAGGAGCAAGAACCTGAGTACCAAAACTACATGATGACAAAACAATCGTGCAGAGTACTGTGATGAGTAGAATTCTCGAATACATGAATGGCTCCTGTGTGAGAGATGATTCCTGCGACTGAGTTGTGGCAGCCTAACTCTGTCTTGAGCCGCGACGACTCTTCACGATCCGTCATCACCCTCTAACGTTGTGACGAGCCAGTCGCCGAAAAGAGCCAAGCACCCGCCACGACCGCCGAGCCAAAGAACGCTACGGCCTGCAACGCGGGCGGCGGCAAGGGCAATCGCGCCATCGCATTTGCGCTCGGGCCTTGGCCCAGCAAGGCCGCCATCACCACCACTGTCCACCCCACCAGCCCAGCCATAAAGCCGACCAGGAGCGAAAGGAACACGCGAATCCATCGCAGGCGTGGCGGGCGCTCTTCCCGCAAGGCGGCCTTTCGTTCTTCGTCACTCACAAGAGTTGCTCGTCATCGTGGAGCAGCATCATCTTGCGCACGAGCGGAATCGGCGCGGCGCCAAACGAAAGGAACGTGTCGTGGAAACGCTTGAGCGAGAACGCGCTGCCCTGCTCGCGCCGCCAATCTTCGCGCAGCTTGAGCACCATCAGCTTGCCGAGCGTGTACAACAAATAGCCGGGGTCAAATGTGCCGCGTTCGGCCTCTTTGCGCGACGGCAGCTCGGCCATGTAAGCATCCTTCACGAAACGGCGCGCCGCATCTTCCACGCTCATGCCTTGCGTGTGCAACCCCATCGAGCAGATAAAGCGCACGTCGCGCGGCAAGGCTCCACACAACTGCCCCAAGTGAAGATAAGGGTCGCCCTCACGATACCCTTCCTCGAGCATCATCTGCTCCACATAGTGCGCCCAGCCTTCCCACGACGAGTAAGCATCGAGCACTTTGGCGACATCAGTCGGGCTGTTGCGAAAGTGCAGCCAGTGCAAATAGTGGCCCGGCCAGCCTTCGTGGATCGAAGTGGCCTCATGCACACCATAGTTGAACTCGGTCAGCCACTCTTCCACCTGAGCTTCGGGCCAGTCCTTTTCCGGCGGCGTGATGTAATAGAACGAGTCGGTGGCGACCTTTTCGAACGGGCCGGGCGTGTCCATCATGGCAGTCGCCCAGCGCAAAAAGGGAGGCGTTTCGGCAATGGCAGGCCGCAGGTCGGCAGGAATGGACACCAAGTCGCGATCGAGAAGGAACGCGCGCAAGGTCTCCATCATCTTTTGCGTTTCGGGGATCAGCGTGCCGGCGGATGGATGGTTGCGCCCGATCTCGCGCATCGCTTCAGCCGGAGATTTGCCGGGCGAGATTTTGCGCGCCACCTGCTCGAACTCGGCCTTGTTACGAGCGAGATCAGCTTCCGCGACGGCCAAAAGTTCGTCGAGGGGCAATTCCACCGCTTCGCCCACGCGCAACATCTCTCGATACGCGTCCGCGCCAATCGCGTACTGCTCGTTCGCGTTGGGCAGGACTGGATCGCGGAGCCACGCCGCGAAGGATTCAAACGCAACCAACGCATTGTCCTGCGCCGCAGAGAATTGCGCCATCAAGCTGGCATCCTCGACGGAAGCGAGTTGCGCCGGAAGTTCATCACGCAAGAACTTTATCATTCCCAGCGCCATTTCGAGGCCGGTCTGCGCGAACGTGCGCGGCATCGGCAGTTCAAGATTCGCGCGGGCCTGAGCGACCAAGTCAGGGATGTGGCCCAGGTGTACCGTGATGGCTTTGAGACGAACCGGCAACGGCGCATAGTTGCGCTTGAGGTAATTGCTCACATCGCACTCTCCGATGTAACCCATCGGATTGCGCGCCCAGTTGCGCAGCGTTTCCAACTCGAACAACTCGCGCTCGATTGCCAGGCGCAAGAGTTGATAGTCGAGCCACGTCTGCGCGGGTGGCGCATCCGGCGGAATGGCCGCCAGCTCGTCGCGGTAGGCCTTGAGGTCGGACACGCGGCGAGCGATAGTCGGCGGGCTAAAATCTGTCACCAGGCCGTCGTAACCGTGCAGGCCCAGGTTCGACGCGCGAGCGGGGTACGTGGCAAAGATGCCGCGTAGAAATTTTTTGGAAAAAGCTCCGAGCAATGTTGGCAGAGTCATTGGAATCTCCTTTGCAAATGGTCTCGCGGGTGTGATCCAGCCCGCAGAGTCACGCCGCGCCAATTTTGCGCTTCACGACGCCAGATCCTTTCGCAGCTCGTCAACGGTGTCAAAGATCGGCATGCTGTGTTTGTCTTCGGCGAACGCTCTCACGGTAATCTCGTTGGGCATTTCAGGCAGCGCCAATGTCTTTTGCACTTCGATATCTGCCAAAATGTAATGCGCAATGGCCATACGTTCTTTTCGGGGCAAAGCGCGAAACACCCGGTAAAACGCTTCGGCTGTACCGGCTGCCCCGGCCTTGTGACCACGCTTCGGATCAGCATCCGTCATTCTTCGCATCACATGAGACATTTTCACTTCTCCCATCAGGCGGCCCCTTTCACGTTTTACGGGTAAATCCGATTCAGCATCCGGGGGAACGGGATCGTCTCGCGGATGTGATCCAGCCCGCAGATCCAGGACACCGTGCGCTCCACGCCCAGGCCGAACCCCGAGTGCGGCGTGCTGCCATACTTGCGCAGGTCAATGTACCAGGCATACGCTTCGCGCGGCAGCTTGTGCTTTTGGATCGCGCTCTCCAAATCGGAGGCGTCGCTCATCCGTTGGCCGCCACCAATGATCTCGCCATACCCTTCGGGCGCGAGCAGGTCCACCGACTCGCACGTTTCCGGCCGGCCCGGCGTCGGCTGCATGTAAAACGCTTTGAACACCGCCGGGTAATGATGGACGAACACGGGCTTTTCAAAACTCTCGGCCACGGCGGTCTCGTGCGGCGAGCCAAAGTCCGTGCCCCACTCCATCTCTAGCAATTTCTTTTGCTCGGGGTCGTCCGTCCGGTCGCGCACTTGCTTGATCACGTCAAGCGCCTCGTCGTAGGAAATGCGCGGGAACGGCGGCGTGACTTTTTCCAGGCGCGCAAGATCGCGGCCCAACGCCGCCAGCTCCGGCGCGCGCTCTTTGAGTGTGGTCTGGACGATGTAGGACACAAACTGTTCTTCGACCTCCATAATGCCGTTCAGGTCGCAGAAAGCCACCTCCGGCTCGACCATCCAGAATTC
This sequence comes from Anaerolineae bacterium, assembly GCA_041300525.1. Lineage (GTDB taxonomy): Bacteria > Chloroflexota > Anaerolineae > Fen-1058 > Fen-1058 > JBGLNJ01. The sequence continues at coordinate 1,994,414 of JBGLNJ010000001.1, forward strand.
CATCAGGTGGCGGCGCGTCTTGGATTTTTCCGCGCGGAACGTCGGCCCAAAGCAATACACCTTGCCGAACGCGGCAATGTCCGCCTCGTTGTAGAGCTGGCCGGACTGGGCCAGGAACGCCGGCTGCCCAAAGTAATCCGTCTCGAACAGCGTGGTCGTGTCTTCGCACGCCGACGGCGTGAGGATGGGCGTGTCCACATTGAGGAAACCGTTGTCGTCCAGCCAATCGCGGATCGCCTTGACGACGGTGGCGCGCACGCGCAAGATGGCCCACTGGCGCGACGAGCGCAGCCACAAGTGGCGATTGTCCATCAGGAACTCGACGCCGTGCTCTTTGGGGCCGATGGGGTATTCTTCGGCGACCAGTTGGACGATCTGCAAATTCTGGACGCCCAACTCGAACCCGCCAGGGATGCCGGGCGCGCGCTTGTCTTGGCGCACCACGCCCGTGACAACGAGCGAAGATTCGAGCGTGACCTTTTGCGCGGCGGCAAAAGTTTCCGGCGGCGCTTCTTTCTGAAACACGACCGCCTGAACGATGCCGGAGCCATCGCGCACCTGCAAGAATTGCAGCCGGCCCTTGTCGGTCTTGTTGTAAAGCCAACCCTGCAAGGTGACCTGCTCGCCGACGTGTTGAGCGATGTCTTGGATACGGATGATGGTCATGGCGTCCTCCCGATGCCTGAAGTGGCGCTCATTGTACTCTGCTTGCGGAGTGTGGTCAAGGCGGAGCATTGCGCAACGAGCCGAAAGTGGGTAGAATACCCGTCCAGTATCTAATGACTTTTGACACTCAAATTCGGTAACGTCGGAGTCGAGCATGTCAGTCGCCTGCGCCCACCGCCGTGCCCACGCCGACGCCTGCCCCCACACCCGCTATCGTCTCCGCCACAGGCTATCGCCCGGTCCAGGCCGGTGATGTCGTCGAAGGGATCCAGATCGGCTACCAGTACATTCTGCCGTCACAAGAGCGCCCCGTCGTCGTCATTGCTTTCGGAGAGCGGCTCGTGGAATTGGTGAGCGTCAAGCCCGAGCTTTCCGGCGGCCTGGCCGCATACATTCAGGAACTCGTTCAAGAGCCTCGGAGCATTTACGCCTTTGACGAAGCCGACCCAGGCCAAAGTGAGCCCAAATTGCTGACCCTGGCAGCCAACCAGCCGGTCGAAATCGCCATCATCCCGATTGCAGAAGGGCCACACGTCTGGTCGGTGACTGAAAGCCAGGATGGCGAGGTGCGCGCCGCGTACAAACTGATCCGCCGCAAGGATGGCGGCTTGAGATTCGTGGACGCCTACGACACGTTGGCGCTCCAGTCTTTTACGACGATGATGACGTTGAACGGCGGTGGAGCGGGCCTGGTCTTTTCGTCTCGACTGGCTCTCTTGCGGCCGATCTTGACGGACCCCGCCTACCAGCGTGGCGCGGACGTGATGGCGAGCCACCCGCCGGCCGTCAGCCAGTACGATCCACGGATTCTCAAGATTGATCCCTCTCGGGAGGGAATAGCCCAGAACACTGACTGGGCGCTCTTTTCGCGGCCCGGCCCTAACCCCGGCCTGGCCGCGCCGTAACCCCCCATCCCCATAAAAACAACACGCCCGAGGATTTCGGGCGTGTTGTTTTTTTTTACCAACGTTAACCTAACTGGTTCCCCTCATCATGGGGTCGAGCGCGTCGCGCAACCCATCGCCGATGAAGGTGAAGGCGAGCATGATCACCCCGACGCAAACCGCCGGAGCCACCAGCAGCCAGGGCTGCGCGTTGATCGCCACGCGCCCGTCGTTCAACAAATTGCCCCAACTCGTGGGAAACATCGCTGCGGGATCCACCGTCGGACGGATGCCGATGCCCAGGTAACCCAAAACCGCTTCGGTCACAATAGACTGGGGCACGAGGAAAGCCGCAGACACGATGATGGGCGCGAGCGAGTTGGGGAAGATGTGGTTCAGCATGATGCGCCCCGGAGTTGCCCCGATGCTGCGCGCGGCCTCGACGTATTCCTTTTCCTTGATCGAGAGCACCTGGCCGCGCACGAGCCGCGCCACCGTCACCCACGTCACCAACGCCAGACACACGAACAGCAACACAAAGCCATCCAGCAGGCCGCCCAGCCAGGTGTCACGCAACGCGGTGATCATGATGATAAAAAACAGCAAGGCCGGGAAGGCATACACGATGTCAGTGAATCTCATCAAGAGATTGTCCACCCGCCCGCCGGCATAGCCGGCGACCATGCCAATCGTCGTCCCGATCAAGATGATCAGCACCATCGGAATGAACCCCACCGCCATCGAGGTGCGCGCGCCAAAGATCACGCGGCTCAACACATCCCGCCCGATCGTGTCCGTGCCCAGCGGAAACTCGGCAACGCCTGTGTGCAGAGGGTCGTCCGGGAGATGGATCCAGGTGGGCATGCGATAAGAGTTGTTCGGATACATCTCCAGCGGCGGGTGCGGCGAGATCACCCCGGCAAAAATGCCCATGAGCGCGAACACGCCGACAATGATCATGCCCATGACGGAGCCTCGGTTACGAATGAGCCGGCGCCACGCGTCACGGTACAAACTGGTGGGCTTGCGCATCGCAAACTGGCGGCGCAGGGCTTCTTGTTCGGATAAGGGTGCAATGACCTGTGCCATGTTAGCCTCCACCCACTTGGATGCGGGGATCCAGGAACCCATAGATAACGTCCACGGTGAGATTGGCCGCGGCGATGAGGAACGCATCCAAAATTGTCACCGCCAGAATGATGGTGTAATCGCGGCGGCCGATGGACTCGACGAACAAGCGGCCAATCCCGTTGACGCTGAACTGGGATTCGATGATGAACGAACCGGTCACCAGGCCGGCCAGCGCCGGGCCGATAAAAGTGACGACGGGGATCAGGGCATTGCGGACGATGTGGCGCAGCACGACCATGCGCTCTGTCAGGCCCTTGGAGCGCGCCGTCCGCACATAGTCTTGCCGCATCGTTTCGATGATGCTGGAGCGCGTCAAGCGCGCCGTATAAGCCGCCGTCGGAATTCCCAGCGCAATCGCCGGCAGAATCCACGCACTGGGGTTCGCCCACTGATCCATCTCGATGACTTTGACGACTCCCAACCACACGGCAAAGATCAGGATCAAAAAGATGCCCATGACAAAGTTGGGAATGCCATAGAAAGCCGTGGCGAGAAAGAGGCTGGCGTTATCCCATAATGTGTTTTGCTTTAGTCCGGCGATCAGCCCCAACGGGAACCCAATCACCAACGCAAAAGCCATCGCCAAAACACCCAGGGCCGCCGTCGTCCCAAAGCGGCTCTGGTAGAAGGGCTTGCCATCCTCAGAAGGCCGGAACAGAATATCATTCACCTGCATGCCCCGGAAGCGATAGGACGGCCCCAGGTCGCCTTGCAGCAGTTTCCACATATAGACCGGGAACTGGGCATTGAAAAACGCTTGCGTGACTTGAACGGGGTTCTTGCCCTGCCCGATGGCCGTCTGGGCCGCTTTACTATTGATGAACCAGGGCAGGTCCAGCCCGTATTGCCGGTTCAGTTTTTCCGCCAGGGCCGGATCGGAATTGCGGGTATCGGGAGCCACGTCCCACGGGCCGCCGGGCGTCGAGTGCATGATAATGAAGGTGATCAGCGTCACGAAAAACAGGACGGGGACCATCCACAGAATGCGGCGGATCAAATAGCGCGTCATCTTTTTACCTTACCTTGCTTTGCCCATGTGCCACGCGCGGCCAGCGCATCCCACATGAGCTGGGTCACTCTGAGCGGAGCGAAGGGCCTTGGTCTGGAAGAACAAGATACTTCGTTCCTGCCTTGGGCATATCGCTCAGAATGATGCCGAGCGCCTAACTCGCCCGGTAACACTTGACTCATCGCTTGCATTGAAACATGGCTGGCGGCGATAACTTGCCGCCAGCCATGTTTTCTTGCATAACCTTCGAGGTTTCAGGCGAACCGGAGGTTCGCACGCCCCCCAAGGTTTAGTACATTACTGCTTGGGATAGCTCGCCGGGACCTTGGACAGGTCAATGTCATAGGTCCAGACGGGGCCCCATTCGCCAGCCCACTCGGCGTCGCTGGAGCCGGTGTGATCCTTCGGGCCGATGACCCACGGCCTTACCAGGTAAAAGTTCTCGCTATAGTCGGAGAAAGCCGAAGGCACGTCGTTAGCCAGGATGTCTTCCGCCTGCTGATACAGCGCGAGCGACTTTTGAAAGTCGAGTTCCTGGTCAGCCTTGGCGGTGAGCGCATCAAAGTCCTTGCTGCAATAGCCATAGCGCTTGGCGAAGGCATTGCAGGTCCAGTACACGCTCAGCCAGTTCTGGGGGTGCGGATAGTCCTGGATCCAGCCCTGGCGAGAAATCATCGGTTGGGTCTCGATCTTCTTAGTGAGCGCCGTCATCACGGTCGCGTCCACCGGGTCGAGCGTGACCGGGCAGCCAAAGACCTTGGCGTATGTGCCGGCGATGAACTGGAAGCGCGCATGGTTGACCGAGGTTGCGGCATAGGACAACTTGATTTCGCCCAACTTTTTGCAGTCCACCTTGGGCGCTTCGGGGGTGCTGTTGGCGGCGCCGTAGCCGGCGTCAATCAGTAACTGGACAGCCGCCTTGGTGTCGTAGGCGGGCACGCCGGGCTTGGTGTCTTGCGCGCCGGGGACGCCGGGCGGGACCCAACGGGTGTAGGGCTGGCCACGGCCCTTCATCACATCGCGGACCCAGCCTGCGCGGTCGAACGCGGCCGAGAACGCGCGGCGGACCAGCACATCGTTAAACGGCTTCTTGCTCTGGTTGAACGCAAAGCCGGTGGTGATAGCGGCGGGGAAGCGCAAGAATTCGCCCTTGAGTATCGGGTCGCCCATGATCGTGGAGAGGTCTTCCGACTGCACATTGGCGTTTATGTCCAGCTCACTCTTCTTGTACGCCTCAAAGATCACCGTGCTGTCCGTGTTGTAGATCAACTCAAGGCGATCCAGCTTGGGCTTGCCGCGCCAATACTTGTCATTCGGGACAAAGACAACCTTTTTGCCCTGGTCAATGCTCTTGACCTTGAAGGGGCCGTTGCCCACGTGCCCTTCCGGCTTGGTCCACCAGTTGGCCGCATCCTTGTCCACTGCGCGCTTGTCCGTGGGATAGGTCACCCACGTGTAGGCGACGTATTTCCAAAAGCCGATGGGGCTCTTGAAAGTCACTTCGAGGTTTGACTTGTCGAGCGCCTTGACGCCATAGCCGGCCCATAGCTTGTCGAGCTTGGCCTGGTCAACCGTCTTGCAATCGTACGAGATGCTAGCGCCATAGTCGTCAAGATCCGACGCGCCCTTGATGTCGAACAAGATCGAGGTGTACTGCTTGTCCGGCACACAGGGGTCCACCTCGCGCTTGAGCGCGTATTCATAGTCCGCCGTGGTCATAGGCGTGCCATCGGAGCGCACCAAGCCATCGCGGATATGGAACGTCATCTTGGTGCCGTCCGGGGACGATTCCCACTTGTCCGCGGCGCCGGGGCCAATGTTGCCCTTTTCGTCAATCGCCAGCAGGCCTTCGTAGGCCAGCTTGAGGAATTCGATCTCGATCCCGTACGAGGACTTTTGTGGGTCAAGCACGTCCGGGTACGTGGCGCGACCAATGCGCAGAACCTTGACGCCGGCGGGCGCGGGCGCCTTGGTCGGCTCGGGAGCTTTGGTCGGCTGCGCGGGAGCCACAGTCGGCTGAACAACTGCCGGGGCTTTGGTTGGCTCTGCCACCGGGGGGGGAGCCGTGGTCGGTTCCGGCGTTGCCGCCGGTGCGCAGGCAGCCACTAAGATCGTCACAATGGTGACGAGAGTTGCAAATACCATGTACCTTTTCATCTTCTCTCCTCCGAGTTGATAGTTTTCCGAAAGTGAATGTTTCCAATCCAAAGAACGGCCGATCCGCGAGGATGTGCGCTAACCTCACCTCCTTCCTAATGAACTCTGACAATCAAAATCGGTAATCGGATGATTCCCTGGAGTCGAGGCTTCAGCCGGTTTTTGCTGTGCTCTTGGCCTCCTCCGGCTAAAGCCTTGAATCCAACATTACCGAATTCGAGTGTCAAAAGTCATAACAGCAATCGTTCAGCCGATCGCTCGTTCTGTGCCAAAGAAAGACACAGAAACTTGGCCCGATAGCAAGAGAAAAGCCGACCTTCTGAACATTGATCCCAAGACCTGTAGCATTGAATCCGAAAGTGGGATAAGGGAAACTTGTTGTAAAAGTTATACCACTTTTGCGCTTGACCGTCAATCACATTGTACCTTTACAGACCCTAGAAACGTGTAACAATTCGGTAACAGCATGTCTCAGAACTGTAACGCGGTGACTAGCCAAGAATGGCCCCGCATACCGGGTGTTCTCCCCACCAGATACTCACGCCGGGACAAGCATCCACTGAATGACCAGCTGCAAGATCAGCGACACCAGCCAACGGCCGGCGGCGTCACGCGCAAACCGCAGGTGATCACTCACCGGGGGTGGCTAGCTGCCGCCCAGACCGCATCACGCAGGCGCGCGGGCAACTCGCAAGTCGGCGCGCAGCGCAAGTGGATGAGCTTCCCCTCCCGGCAACGGCGACAGGTCCTTGACGCCGATGAGTGTTATTCCCTGGCCCTGGCGTGTCACGGGATCATAGGTGACCACGATCCTGTCGTTGAGGCTGACCGATGGGCCAGTCGGCTTTTCGACGAAGCGAACATACATCAGGTCGCCTTCTTCGTCATAGACCATGCAAGTTCTTCACTTTACCCGCAGACGAGCGAGTTCAGCGCGCAAACGAGTCACTTGTTCCTCGGCGGCGCGACGAGCGGCTTGAGCTTCCAGCGGGCTGAGCAGCGCTTCGCCCCGCGCCGGATCGTAAAGCCGCAGCATCAACCGCTCGCCCGCTGGCTCAACCCGCAATTCCAATCCCAGCGCCTCGCTCTTCAGGCAAGGTTGCGCCGGGTTCGATACTGCCATACGCGTGTAATGATCTGCCTCCAGGTGGTACCCTTGCAGCGGCGGAACCAGGTATTCGCTCAACGGGTCGAACACAAAGTACTCGCGCACGCCCAGGTCTTCATACAGCCCGCGCTTAAACCACAGGTCGGTCTGCCGGGTCGCTTTCGAGGTCAATTCGATCACGACGTCTGGCGCTTGGCCTTCTTCCCACACTTTGTACACGCGCCGCTCGTGGGCCGGAACACCCAACACTACAAACACGTCTGGCGCAACGCTGGTCGTCGGGTCGTCCTGGTTGTAATAGATCAACAGATTCCCTGCAACGTACACCTGTGAGTCGGCGCGGAAGAAATCCCGCAAGGCTTCGCGCAAATAGATCAGGGCATCGGCGTGCCAGTCAGTTTCTGCCATGGGCCGTCCATCCGATTCCGGGTATTCAATTGCAGCGCGCGGGAGCTTTGTAGGAGCGACCGCGATCCGGGCAACCATCACCACACCTCGGCTCTTTTATTGCACCAGATGGCAAGCCACCCAGTGTCCGCCTCCCATATCGCGCCATTCGGGCCGCGCCTCGCTGCAAATGCTCTGCGCAATCGGGCAGCGCGTATGGAAACGACACCCGCTGGGCGGGTTGACCGGGCTGGGCACGTCACCTTGCAAAATGATCCGCTGCCGCTTTTCTTCCACCAGCGGGTCCGGCACCGGCACCGCGGACAGCAGCGCCTGACTGTAGGGATGCAGGGGATTGTTGTACAACTCGTCCCGGCTGGACAGTTCCACAATCACGCCCAGGTACATCACGGCCACGCGGCTGCTGATGTGCCGCACCATCGAAAGGTCGTGGGCGATGAACAGGTACGTCAGATTGAACTGCGCCTGCAGGTCTTCCAGCAGGTTGACCACCTGCGCCTGAATCGAAACGTCCAGGGCGCTGATCGGCTCGTCGCAGATGATAAACTCAGGGTTGAGCGCCAGGGCGCGCGCCACGCCGATGCGCTGTCGCTGCCCGCCGGAAAACTCGTGCGGGTAGCGGTTGGCAAACAGCGAGTTCAGGCCGACCACCTTGAGCAGTTCCTCGACGCGCTCCTGCACTTGTTTGCCGTGCGCCACGCCGTGAATGATCAGCGGCTCGCCGATAATATCGCCCACCGTCATGCGCGGGTTCAGGCTGGCATACGGGTCCTGGAAGATCATGGTCGCGGTGCTGGTCACTTCCACCTACATGCAGTACAACACGATGGCGCGCTTCCAGGCGCTATACGCCGGCGCGCAGAACGACGCCACGCAGGCTGCCGCACTCAGAGATCAAACGGCGCGGCGGGCGCGCTGGGCGTCGGCGTATACGCAAGCCGTGGCGGCGCTCCAGGTGCGTCCAGGCGCGCCCGAAGCGCGCCAGGTGCGTGACGATGCGCAACGCGCGCTCGATCAAATTGACAACGTCGTGCGCCTCAAGACGTCGCTCTTGTGGAATTTCAAAACGCCAGGCTCGCGCCGATTGGCCGCGCAGGGCGTGAACGTGTTCGTGCTCGACCGTGCTGCCAGCCGCGTGTTCCAGTTAACGCTCAACGAAGCGGGCGACGGCGTGATGGATCGCGGCGAGCCCCCCACGCGCGCGTACAAGACCCAGAACGTGAGTGACCGGCAGGTGGGCGATTTGATTGACCTGGTATGGATGCCGGCGGGTGGGGCGCGCACGCGCAGCAGTTTGTTGGTGCTCGATAGCGGCGGCCTGTTGGAGTATGACCTGGCGTGGAATGTGAGTTCGGTTCCGCTGGGGCAGGGGCCGGTTCCACTGGGCGCGCGCGCGGTGGCCGCGTTCGGCGGAAACCTGTACGTGCTCGACCCTGCCACGAGCCATCTCTGGCGATACCGTCCGCAAGGCAATGGCTACGCAGCCGCGGAAAGTTACTTTGATCCGCCGCCCGGCGACTTGACCACGGCGATTGACGTGGCGATTGACGGGAACGTGTACGTGCTGCATGCCGATGGCCGCATCCGCAAGTTCTTTGGCGGCAAGGAGAAACCCTTCGCCGCCAGCGGAATTGCCGATCCGATCAAACGGCCTATGGCGCTCTCGGTAGACGCAGAGGCGCGGCAGGGCGCGGTGTACGTGGCCGATGCGGGCGGCGCGCGCATCGTGCAGTTGAATACGGACGGCGCATTCGTGCGGCAACTGCGCGCCCTCGGCGACGCTTTTGACGCGCTGGAAGACGTGTTGGTGGACGAGCGCGGGGGGCGGCTGTTCGTGATGAGCGGGGGAAAGCTGTACGCGGCGCGATTGCCCGCGGGGCCGTAGAGTGTGAAACGTGATACGTAATGCGTGGAGGCGTTATCACGTATCACGTATTACGCATTAGGATGCATACTTTTGACAACGGAGGATTGATTTGCAAAACATACTTGTGACCGGTGGCGCCGGCTTTATCGGCTCCAACTTTGTGCACTATGCGCTAGAGAAATACCCGGACTGGCGCATCGTCGTCTTTGACAAGCTCAACTATCGCGGCAACCTGGACAACCTCAAGGACGTGGCAAAGCACCCGCGCTATGCTTTCGTCCAGGGCGATATTTGCGACGCGGCGGCGGTGAGCGCGGCCATCGAGCAGCACAACATTGACACCGTGGTAAATTTCGCTGCGGAAACTCATGTGGACCGCTCGATCATGGACCCGGATGCGTTCATCCGCACCGACGTGTACGGCACGTTCGTTTTGCTAGAGGCGACGAACAAGTACAAGCTCGAACGCCTGCACCAGGTCTCGACCGACGAAGTGTACGGCCAGGTGATGGAAGGCTCGTCGAAAGAGACTGACCCGATGGAGCCGCGCAGTCCCTACGCGGCCAGCAAGGCCAGCGCCGAGTTGCTAACGTTCGCGTACTTTACGACGTACAATACGCCGATCACGATCACGCGCGGCGCGAACAACATTGGCCCGTTCCAGTACCCGGAAAACGTCGTGCCGCTGTTCATCACCAACGCGATTGACGACCAGCCGCTGCCGGTATACGGCGACGGCATGCAGGTGCGGCCCTATCAGTATGTGATGGATCACATCGAGGGGATTGACCTGGTGCTGCACAAGGGCGAGGTGGGCCAGGCGTACAACATTGGCCCGGATGTGGAAACGGTCAACCTCGAGATGACGAAAAAGATGCTCGCCCTGCTGGGCAAGCCGGAATCACTTATCAAGTACGTGGCCGACCGGCCCGGTCACGACCGGCGCTACAGCCTGGACTGCGACAAGATCAAGGCGCTGGGCTGGCGGCCCGGTCACACGTTCGACCGGGCGCTCGAAAAGACCGTGCGCTGGTACGTGGAGAACGAATGGTGGTGGCGCAAGTTGAAGAGTGGCGAGTACCTGGAATACTATCGCAAGTGGTACGGGCAAAGGTTGGCGGAGGCAAAGTAGAATGAACGAGGTAGGTCACGTTTCAAACGTGACCTACAAGCTATTGTGGTATGTAGTCACGCATGATGCGTGACCTACAATGACGTGCGAAAGATTGTATTCCCCGCGCGAGGAAAAGTCAAACAGAAACGCAGCCATTGCACGTGGCGGTAGTGGTAGAGTTTGACTGACGGTGGACTTAGAATGTGCCCCTCGTATACTCGGCGTTTTTCTATCCACTTGACCCGCAGACCTATTTAATGCTACACTAGAGCGAGTCACGATCAGCACGGATAAACTGGTTTATCTTCGCCGCAGGGTTTCTCCCCCCTCGAGCAACCGCAGCGAGACCAGCGTGGAGAGCAGCACGCTAATTTGCGCAACGAGTTCACTTTCCGCGTTCCCCGTTCAGGCGAAATGGCGCCGGGATGGCTCAAACCTAAGGCAACGATGAATTACTCCCATCCGAAGCACAGCATATTTGCCATTCAGGTGTTTGATCAAGTCCTCCTGTATGCGCCTCTGCACGATCTAGCCGCCCTGGTGAACCGCACGGCCGCGCTGCGGCTGCGCGACAGTCTGTTGCGCGGGAAAAATGGAAACGCAGGAAGGCTGGGCGAGATCGCTTCCATCTTGAACGGCGAGGGCAAGCCCGCGCCACGGCCCAAACAAGGAGACCTGGCGCCCGAGTTCCTGGGCCTATTGCCGACCCGTAGCTGCAACCTCGCTTGCCGATACTGCGGCTTCCTGACCGCCGGCGAGTCCCCCAAGGTGATGGACCTGAAACTGGCCCGCGACGCCGTGAACTGGTATATGGATTGGGTGAGCCGAACCGGCAAGCAACGCGCCGAGATTCATTTCTTTGGGGGAGAACCTTTTTGCGCGGGTGAGGTGCTCGACCTGACCGTGCACCTGGCCAGGAAACGATCCAGGGAAGCCGGCTGCGCACTCCATTTCGAAGCCGCCACGAACGGAGTCTATAGCGAAGAGCGTTGTCGGTGGGCGGCGGATAATTTGCACACCATCGTCCTGTCGTTGGATGGCCCGGCGGATATCCAGGATCAACACCGGATTTACAAGGATGGGCGGAGCAGCTTTCCGGTCGTCACCCGCAGCGCCAAGATTTTGTCGGCGGGCGCGGCTGATCTCTTTTTTCGGAGTTGCGTCACCCGCCAGACGGTAGACCGGATGCCCGAGATCGCCGCCTGGTTCTGTCAGAATTTTTCCCCCCAGGGCGTCAGCTTTGAGCCAGTTCAGCCCACGGCCCAATCCGAAGCGGCTCAACTCGAACCGCCGGACCCGTGGAAGTTTGCCTGCAACTTTGTCCGGGCCGCCCGGATTCTGGAGTCGCACGGAATAGAGGCGATCTATTCTTCCGCCGACGTCAATACCCGGCGGGTGAGCTTTTGTCCGGCGGGACAGGACGTGGTCATCGTGTCCCCGGATGGCACGGTCAGCGCGTGCTATTTGCTTCAGCGAGATTGGGAAGTCAAGGGCCTCGACTTACGCCTGGGCCGCATGGAAAATGGATCCGTCCACCTGGATGCGGACGCCGTCGCCTCCGCTCGGAGCCTGAACGTTTGGAACAAGCCCTCTTGCGCGCGCTGCTTTTGCAAATGGCACTGCGCCGGCGGCTGTCACGTCAATCATACACCTGCCAACCTGCCCGGCGCGCACGACCGGCTGTGCATCCAGACGCGGGCCATCACCCTGCGCAATATCCTGAAAGCCATGGGCCGCGATGACGTGGCTCACGACTGGATCGAGGATCGCGAGGCGATGGTCAAGTCGGTGCTGCAGGTTTCCGACTTGCTTATCGAGGGAGAATCGCCAGCATGAACGAGCCGCTCGTCTACCAGTGCTCACCGGCTATCGTCTGGGCGCAAGATGCTGATCGGGTTTTATTGATAGACCGCGATACGGGACAGTCTTGGGCGCTCCGCGATGCGGAAGCCATGCTATGGGATTGGCTGCGCGGCGGCTATACACACGACAAGATTGTTCAGATGCTCTCTCTCGCTTGCTCTCCGTCCGTGGAAGATGCAGAACGCACTCTCGACGGTGTTTTGGAGAACTGGCGAGAGACCGGCATCATTCACCTTTCCGAAAGTAAAAAGCTTTCGGGTAACCATTCAGTGGGTATCTCACCTTTACCAAAGCCACCAAGACACAAAGAACTTTCTTTGTGGTGAGATAAAGATCAACCGTCTGAACGTTTACGCTTTCGGGAAAGCAGGGTTCTGAAAAGATTCGGGATGGCAAATCTGACTATTAGCGCCCTATGCAACCAGAGTTGCGCTTATTGCTTCACCCGCGATTATGTGGGCGATTCCGAGCCTGGCCCGAGCTTTCTGGAACCGGGCGATTTTGAGGCCAGGCTGGATTTCTTGGATCGTTCCGGCATTGACCAGGCTCGCTTGCTGGGCGGCGAGCCGACTCTGCACCCGCAATTTGCGGCATTGGTCGAGCAGGCCAGAGCCAGGCATAAAAAAGTCGTGGTCTTTACCAACGGGTTGATGCCCGAAGGATCGCTGACCTGCCTGGAGCGGCTCGACAGCACAGAATGTAGCGTGCTGATGAACGTCAACGAACCAGAGGATGGGCAAGACAGCCTGGAACGACAGCGCGCCGTCCTCCGCCGCCTGGGAGAAAAGGCTCAGTTGGGATTCAACATCTACCGGTCCGACTTTCAGCCCGGCTTTCTGGTGTCCCTCATCGCCGAGGCACGCTGCAAACCCGCCATTCGCCTGGGACTGGCGCAGCCTTGCCTTTCCGGCGAAAATCGGCACATTCAGCCCAACCAATACGTCGCTATCGGAGCCAAGGTTGTTCGCTTTGCGCGCGTCGCAGCCGACGCCGGCGTAACCGTCGAGTTCGACTGCGGCTTTACGCGCTGCATGTTCTCCGATCAAGACTTGGAAACGCTCAAAACGTTGGGGGCTGACGTGGGCTGGCGGTGCAATCCCATCCTGGACGTGAGCATCGAAGGTCGCGTGATTCACTGTTATCCTTTGTCCCGACTAGGCAGCTTACCTTTGACGCCCGAAACTGATGCGCCGGCGCTTCGCACGGCCTTTGAGATTCACACCCAGTCTTTTCGCCAGGCTGGCGTCTTTCAAGAGTGTTCCATCTGTCCTTTCAAAGCTTCCGGCGATGGAACATCTTTGGAAGAATGTCCGGGAGGCTGCCTGGCCGTCACGATTCGACGCTTTCGCCACACGCCGTTCAGCTTGATGGTTCCACGTCACGAGGCAAGAGCATGAGCACCTGGGTTATTCCGTACGTGGATCAAGACCTCTCGTTCTGGGAAGAAATCGCCGCAAGATTCGGCGCACACGTCAAAGAGGTCTACTTCCCCATGCCAAATGGGAGCCTCCCTTCTGGCCGAGGCAAGCAGCCCAGCGCGTTCGTGGAGACCTTTTTGCGGGATGCGCCTCTTGCCAAGGCCGTGTTGGTCAACTCGATTATCCTGCCCAGACCAGCCGAAGAAATCGCGCCACAAGTATTGGATGCCTTGAAGTGGTTGCGCGACGAATTCGGCGTAACCCGCGTGACCCTTGCCAATCCGACGTTGGCTCGGCTGATCAAACAAGCCCTCCCGGAATTCAGGGTTACGGCGTCTACCCTGATGGGGATTTCAACGCCGACGCAAGCGTTGATCGTGCGGGACTATGTGGATGCTATCGCCGCCGACACCCGGCTGATCCGCGACCTGCGTGGCTTGCAGCGATTGCGGCGGGCATTTTCCGGCGAGCTTCGCCTGATTGTCAACGAAGCCTGTTTGCCTGGCTGCCCCTTCCGCACCCAACACTTTTACGAGATGGGCTTGGGCGATTTCTATCCCCAGTCGCTCTGCCAGCAAACATTGGATGAGCGCCCATGGCTTCGGCTGACCGGCGCATGGATATTGCCGCGTCATCTGCACCACTATGAAGGGCTTTACGACAGCCTCAAGTTGGCCGGCCGGGTTACGCTGCGCGACCGCGCTCGGTACTTGCAAGTATTGAACGCTTATATCCAACGAGAAGAAATTCTTCCGCGAGACATCGGCGGGGGACCGGCTTCGGTGCTGGAACCCATTGACATGCCCGACGAGTTGTTCAAGCTCATCCTGCACTGCGACAAGAACTGCCACGCCTGCACAGTTTGCCGCGATTATTACGAGCAAGCGATTGACTCAAAAGCAAATCGCCAATAAGAACACGTTGATCAGAATCATCACCAGAAAAGGAGACGCACGATGACTGAAGAGATCAAAGAAATCGAAGCAGAGCGCCAGGAGGAGACTGGGGAAGAACCCCAAGTCTACACCGTGCACAAAGACCTGAACGGCTGGCGATTCAGCCGGCGCGAGTTCATGGCCGCCGCCGGCGCCGTTGCGGCGGTCACCGCAGTCGGAGCCACCGCCGGTTGTGACCAGGTGCGGCGGATTGCCGCGCCAACCCAGACCGCGACCCCGACCGAGACGCCCACGCCGACTATGACTCCCACGCCAACGGAAACTCCCACGCCGACGGCAACCCCCACGTCCACCCCGACGGAAACGCCGGCTGCCACGGCCACGCCGATTAAATCGCCCACACCGGCTCTTCCCAAAGCGCAGTTCGTCTCGGACGTGACCGTGCCGGACGGCACCGTGATGGAACCGGGGCAAAAGTTCACAAAGACCTGGCGAGTGAAAAACGTCGGCGCGGTGGACTGGGGCACGGGGAGCAGCGTGGTCTTTGAAAGTGGCGCGCGCATGAGCGGCGTCAGCCCGACCACGGTCGGCAATGTCAAGCCTGGAAATACGCTTGACATCAGCGTGAATATGGTCGCTCCGACCACGCAGGGCAGGCAAACCGGCCAATGGGCGCTGAAGGCGGGCACCGGTCTAAAGATGCAGACCCTTTCGATAGTGATTTTCGTCGCCTCGAAAGCCGCCATCCCGCAAGGGCAAAAAGGGGTCAGGATAGAGTCCGGCGGCAAGACGCTGACGATGCCGTGCGGATCGCCCATTCCACCCGGCTGGGTCTGCACCTGCAACTGCGTCACGGTGCCAGCGGCGTGCAGTTGTGTCGGTCATCGCTCCTCCTGCACTTGCGACAAGATTCATTACTGGCACCCTTGTTGAGCTAGGCCGGTTGCAATACGATTCAAGGTTTTTGCCACGAAAAGCTTCCCTGCGTGGAATTTGTGGCTGAATTTTGTCGCGGCAGGAGGCCGCGCTATGGATGTATTTGCTATTCCGGTGGAGGACAAGTTCATCGTCTATCGGCCGCTGTTGCAATTGGCCTTTGTGGGGAACCGCGCCATGGCCGACCTGTCGCGACAAGCGGCGAACTCGGCATCGTTCTCCACGGCAAGCGTGCCAAAGCGTTGTGGGTCAAGACGATTGTGCCCGCCTCGCTGGTCTATCTCATCTCGCCGGTTGATTTTGTGCCGGACGTTATCCCCGGCCTGGGCCAGCTCGACGATCTGGCTATCGTCGTCATCGGCGTCAAGCTGTTCATCGAATTGTGCCCGCCCGAGATCGTTCGCGAGCACATGCAGGAATTGCTGGGCGAGTCCAACTGGCGCGTGGAGCCGGACGAGCCAACATCTCCGCCGGCCCCGCAAATCATTGACGCGCCCTACGAGATCAAGAAAGATGAATAGTCGGGTAGTCAAATAGTCGAATGGTTGCGCCGCTCGACTACCTGACTACGCGACTATTGGTTCCATACGCGCCACTCTCGAAATTCCGCAGTCACACTCTCGGCTTGGGCAGGCTTCCAGATCGCAGGCCCGATCTGCCCTTCAGTAGGGACGCCGTCCACCTCGAATGCAAACTCGTCGTTGACAAAGAATCGGCAGCGGTCGGCGCGGCACTCGACGCGCAAGAGATTTTCCGCCGCGCCGCGCCGGATGTGCGGCCACTGTTGCCATGTCACTCGCCAACGCCAGGCCCCGCCCGACACTTGCCCCACGGCGATGTAACCATCCGCGCCGATGAGGAATGTCACGTACTCGTCCGGTGCGCGATACCGCACGATTATTCCATAGCCGGCATCATCCGGACCGCCAAGTCGCTTGGCGCGGACTTTGACCGAGTCGCCGAGCAACAGGTCGCCCGTGGCGTAAGCCACGCCGCCGGCTTGCTCTGCGTCGGCGCGCAAGATGAATCGCCTGCCATCCTCACCACCCGATGCGCCAGGGCCAAAGGTCCACGTTAGCTCGCGTGTTGCGAGGGGCGTGCCGGTGGCCGCGGGTCGCATGCCCAGCCACGCCGCTGCCGCCAACCCGGCAACGATGACCAGCGTCAGCGATCCGACCATTGCGCGCCAGCGCCAGGTCGAAACCGGCGCGGCAGCGCGCTCTTGTGGTTTGTTCACGGCGCACCTCATTCGCAAGTATACCGCAAAAGCGCCCACGCGAAACGTGCCTCGCAGTGATTGCTTGACAGTTCACCTGGCCTGGGGTATTCTTGCCCTACTTCCATGAACGAGAACAAGTTGCCCCATTCTTATCCGTGGCGATGGCTTATCAAGGCGATGGTCATTCCCGTCACCATCGCCCTGGTAACGGCTTTCCAGGTCAGCCCGGTCGCGGCGCCTTCGTTCGTGTCGGGGATGGCGACGCCCCTGGTTTCGTTCTCAGTGATTGATTTTCCCACGCGTTCGCCGGATCCAACGGCGACCTATGGAACGCCCACGCCGCTTCCCACACAGATGCCGCTGCCCACGGCGACGGAAACTCTTGTCCCGCCAACGCCTACCTCCACCCATACACCGACGCCTTCTCCAACGCCAACGGTTCGCCCTACGCCCACGCTGGCGTTTGCGCGACCGATCTCTGTGCCACTTTCAGCGCCGACCCCCAATGACGCCAGGCGCGTTGCCAGCGTGCCGATTTTGATGTATCACTATATCTCCGTTCCGCCGCCCGGTTCCGACCGTTACAGGCTGGCGCTCTCCGTCACCCCGGCGAATTTTGACGCGCAGATGGCTTTTCTGAAGCAAGCCGGCTATCATGCCATCACGTTGTATGATCTGTATGCCTATCTGGCGCAAGGCAAATCGCTGCCCGACAAGCCCATCGTCTTGACTTTTGATGATGGCTACGCGGATGCGTTCACACAAGCGATGCCGATTTTGCGCAAGCACGGGTTCGTGGGAATGTTCTTTGTGTTGACGGGGCCGGCTGACCGAGGCGGGGCAGGGGGATACTTGACTTGGGAGCAGATGGCGGCGATGAGCGCGGCGGGGATGGACATTGAGCTGCACAGCCGTGAGCATGTTGACCTGCGCAATCGCCCGAATGATTTTCTGATCCACCAGATTGCCGGAGCAAAAGAGTCCCTCGAAGCTCACCTCAACCGGCCGGTGCGATGGTTTGCCTATCCTTCCGGGCGCTACGATGCTGCCGTCGTGCGGGTGCTGAAATCGGATGGGTTCTGGGGCGCAGTGACGACCAAGCCGGGCCGGACACACGCGACCTCAGGGTCGTTTGACTTGCAGCGCGTTCGGATTGACGGATCGTACACGCTGAACACCTTTGTCAAGCTCGTGACTGAAAGCCCCTGAGTTCCCTCGCCGATCTGGGACATCACATACTGCAACGGAATGACATTTTCCGGCAACCCATGTCCCCAGGGCTTGCGGTAGATGAATTCACTCATCTGCTGCTTGATCGCTTCATACGCTGCTTCGCCTCGCAGCAATGGGCGCAGGTCGCCTTTATCATCACACAGCATGCACAGGCGCAGCCCGTTGGTCGTCATCCTGATCTTGTGTCAGCCTGGGTACCCATTGAATCAAGCATCCTCGTCGTAAAAGTCAACGAACGCGCGTGTTGTTTCTTCGGCCAGGCGTTCGTCGGGCAGGGTGTTTCCAAGATGCTTGTTGGCTATCGGCGTGTCTTCGTAACACACAGACGGGCAGGGCGATGTTGGCGCTTAACGCAAACGCCCCGGCCAGGAATCTCCCTGACCGGGGCGATGTGTGCTGTACTCGCCTGCCGGGTACACCACTGCGAAACCAGGTGATACAAGAGCGGGTGACGGGATTCGAACCCGCGACTCACTGCTTGGGAAGCAGTTGCGCTACCACTGCGCTACACCCGCGTCTGGCACGATTCTAGCATGGTCTTGACGCTTCGTCAAATTCCCGATGCGCAAAAGGAAACGGCTTTCCTCCTTCAATCCCACACGCAATCTTGACAAGTTCTTCACAATTTGCTGCTATCATGGAGTCAAGATCATAGAGCGGGTATCCCGATGCCAGCCTCTTGAGGAGAAGAAAATGAAAAAGTGGATTCTGATTACGGCAGCAGTGATGTTAGCGGTGGGATTGGTTTTGGGCAGCGCGTTCGCAGCGTTGGCGCAGGGCGGCACGCCGCCGACGCCGTTCAGCGGCCCCGGCGCGCGAATGGGGCGCGGCATGATGGGCTGGGGCCAAGCCAAGCCATTCACTGGCACGACGCCGTATGGCCCTGGCATGATGGGCGCGTGGGGCGGCCCGATGTCCGACATGCACACAGAGATTGGGACCGCCGTCGCCAAAGAGCTTGGACTGACCTACGATCAACTTCAGGCTGAACTCTCCACCAAGACCTTGGATCAACTGGCGCAGGAAAAAGACGTCAAGCTGGAAAAGCTGCAAGAGGTTGCCCAGTCCGCGTGGAAAGCTGAGATCAACGAGTTGGTCGAAAGCGGCAAGCTGACGCGCGAGCAGGCCGACTGGATGATCCAGCGCATGGACGCAGCCGGCTTGGGCATGATGTTCGGCCAAGGACGCGGCTTGGAGCCATGTGGGCGCGGCGGCGCGTTCGGCGGGCCGCAGGGCCAGAGCGATCCGCAGGGATTGGGCCCACGCGGCGGACGTGGTCGCGGGCCGGGCAGGATGGGCCGCTGGGGCTAGTCGCAATGCAATCTATCGCGCCAATGTGCGACGCACCAGAGAGGTGCGTCGCACATTTATTTGACACATCGGCGCGATTGCGCTAAGCTAATGACATGGCACAAAAGATTCTCGTCATAGACGACGAACGTGAAATCGTCAAGCTCGTGCGTGCGTACCTGGAACAGGCCGGCTTTCGCGTGGTGACGGCTGCCGATGGCCAGGAGGGTCTGACGGTCTTTCGTCACGAAAAGCCTGACTTGGTGGTACTCGATCTGAGCCTGCCACGGATTGATGGGTTGGACGTGTGCCGGACGATCCGGCGCGAGTCGGACACGCCCGTCATCATGCTCACCGCGCGCGTCGAAGAACAAGACCGGCTCATCGGGCTGGAATTGGGCGCGGACGATTACATCGTCAAGCCGTTCTCGCCGCGCGAAGTCGTGGCTCGCGTCCGCACCGTGCTGCGCCGCGTCAGCCCTGCGCCCTCCACGCCGGAAACCATCACCGCCGCCGATGTGACGCTCGACCTGGCGCGGCACACTGCCGCCATCGCGGGGCAGCCGGTTGATCTGACGCCGACCGAGTTTGCGTTGTTGCGTGCGATGGTCAGCCAGCCGGGCCGCGCCTTTTCGCGGATGGAGCTTTTGGACGCGGCGCAAGGCGAAGCGTACGAAGGCTATGAGCGCACGATTGACACTCACATCAAGAATTTGCGCGCCAAGATCGAGCCGGACCCCAAGTCCCCCGTTCATATCATCACGGTCTATGGAGTGGGGTACAAGTTCGCTGAGGACTGACAAGGTGACATGGATCACTCTGTCATCTTGTCAGGAGGAAAAATGCGACTGAGCCTCTTCTGGAAAATCATGGCTGCTTTTGCCCTTGTGCTTGCTGTGGGCGTGGGCGGCATCACGCTCATCGCGAGGCAGACGACGACGAGCGAGTTCCAATACTACATGTTCGGCGGCGGGGTCGGCCTCGATCAAGTTGCCGCACAACTGGCCGACTATTACGCGCTGAACGGAACGTGGGACGGCGTCGGGACATTCTTCGAAGAAAGCGGGATGATGGGCGGGCGAGGCATGATGCGCGGCTATGGACCCGGCCGCCGCATCACCCTCGCAGATGCGCTGGGCAACGTTGTAGCCGACTCGACCGGCGCGGCGGGCGGGCAGTTGCCCGCCAATCAACTGTCGCGCGGCGTTCCGATTACGGTGAGAGGCCAGCGCGTGGGGACATTGCTCGCATCGGGCGCCAGCGGTCTTCAGCCAATGGGCGGCATGATGGGCGCACCCGAGCAAGCGTTCCTCGACCGCGTCAACCGCGCCGTGTTGCTGGCAGGCTTGGCCGCCGGAGCCTTGGCGTTGCTACTGGGGTTCGTCGTCTTTCGTGGCATCACCGCGCCGTTGAGCCGGTTGACATACGCGGCGCGCGCCGTAGCCACGGGCGACCTTACGCAGCGTGTCCAAATCCACAGCCGTGACGAGATCGCCGATCTGGGATCAGCGTTCAACTCGATGGCCGAAACCTTGCAGCGCGGCGAACAACTCAGGCGCGAAATGACGGCCGACATTGCGCACGAACTGCGTACGCCGCTCTCCGTCATCCAGGGCAGCCTCGAAGCGGTGCTCGACGGCGTGTATCCCGCCGATGCCGAGCACATCCAGCCTGCGCTCGACCAGGCACAACTCTTGGCGCGACTGGTGGAGGATTTGCGCACGCTGGCGCTGGCCGAAGCGGGACAACTCTCGCTCGATCGCCAGCCGACCGACGCTGTGAAATTGGTCAAGCGCGTCGTCGCCTCGTTCGAGCCTCAGGCCGCTGACAAGCGCGTGACGCTCGTGGTGGACACGCCGCCTGCGCTCCCGCGCGTCCAGGCCGATGGTCAACGCATCGCGCAAGTGCTCACCAATCTTTTGGGGAACGCCTTGCGATACACGCCGGAGAACGGGCGAGTGGATGTTCAACTACGAGCGGAGGCCAGGTCGGTCCTCATCACCGTCGCCGATACAGGTCCTGGCATTTCCGCCGGCGACCTGCCGCACGTCTTTGATCGCTTTTACCGCGCGGACAAGAGCCGCGCACGCGACCCGAGCAACGGGGGCGGCAGTGGATTGGGGTTGGCGATTGCGCGCAGTATCGTGACCGCGCACGGCGGGCGCATCTGGGCTGAAAGCAAAACCGGACAGGGAACGGCTCTCGCGTTCACCTTGCCGGTTGGTTGAATTGCCATCCCGAAAGCTATCAGCTTTCGGGATGGTATGATGGGCTGATACCTCACACCAACACCTGCAACGCGCGCGGCAAAATCTTGAACGTCGCCGGCGCTTCGCCAAACAAATCTCCCTCGGCCTGCATGAACATCTGACCGTCCGCCTCGACTGTCACTTCGCGCCCAGTGTATTCTTTCACTTTGGGATGGGTCAGGTGCGTGCCGTTGTAGACGCGCGGCACCGTCGCCAGGAATTCGAGCTTGCCCCAATCGCCCAGCGTGATGATGTGGAACAGGCCGTCGTCCGTTTTAGAGTTCGGGCTGATGCGCATTCCGCCGCCAAAGTAAAATGCATTGGCGACGATGACCGAGTTCAACACCTCGTCGTGCGCCTGCCCGTCGAGCGTCCAATGCACGCGCTTGTTGCGATAGGAAAACAACGTGGCAACCAAACTGGAGAGGTATGGGATCGTCCCGCCGAGCGCCTTGCTGGAACGATTCACCCGGTCGCACACCTCGCCGTCAAAGCCCAGTCCCGCCACATTGATAAAGTAGCGCGTATTCGTCCCTTCGCCCAACTTGCAGTTGATCTGCCCCATGTCGAACCAGCGCGGCTCGGCTTTGAGCAAGCGCAGCGCCGCGTCGAGCGGGTCGCGCGGCAAGCCGATGCCGCGCCCAAAGTCGGAGCCGGTGCCGCCGGGGATGAGGCCCAGCCTCACGTCGGGATCGGTCCGGCCATCCGTCATCAGCCCGTTGATGACTTCGTTGAGTGTGCCGTCACCGCCGACGGACACAATCGTCCGGTAGCCGGCGGCCACAGCATCGCGCGCGAGCTGCGTGGCGTGCCCCGGCTCGCGCGTGAACCCAACGTCAAACTGTGTGCCTTCGATGCGCAGCCGATCCTCGATCCCGGCCCACCGCTGGCCGGTCTTGCCGTTGCTGGAAGCGGGATTCACGATGAGAAACATTTCTGAGCGTGACATGGGTCATCCTCCGTAGCACAAAGTGATGCAGACTCAAAGAATTATACTGTTGATTTCAGACATCTGCTCAGCGCCCTTGCAAGAGTGCATCCTGCGTCTTGTGCTATGTCCCCGTTTCGTTCTGCAAGATGCGGCGCAAGATCGCCACGGCGCTCGCATACGTCGCGTCCATGCCAAAGTAACTGAGGCTCTTGGACAGCAATTCTTGTCGGCGGCTGTACGGCGTGTCCGACGCATAGTGCAAAAACCCCAGGTCGTAGCGCGCCAGCAGGAACAGGTTCACGATCTCATCCATCGGGTGACGCTTGGGCGCCAGGTCTTCGTACACGGCGCTGAGATACGGCCCGGCCTCCATCTCGATGTCGGTGTACCCTTCGGTGTAAAACACGTGCATAAAGGCGCGGTTTTGCAGAAACGTGCCACGCACCGCGACGGCCTTTTGATTATCGAACACCGTGCCATAGCGCAGGTAGGGCGCAACGTCGCTCGCCGTAAAGCAATTGTGAAACAGGTACGTGTTGCGCGACTGTTGATCGTAGACAATGTTGGGGATCATTACGTCTCCGATGCGGCCATTCAACGTGGCCGCTTTGCCCATCACGTACACGCCGCACAGGCCCGCGACACACGCCGCCACTTCGGTCAAGATATTGTAGGCCGCCGCGCCCAGGGGATAATCAATGTTCACGATCACGGCGGGACTATTCTTGAGCCGCTCGACATCGGAGACGCACAGGCGCGAATCAAACTGGGCCGGGTCCAGACGGTTCAGCTCGAACACCTGGACATCCACATCCAGGTACGGTCGGCTTCAGCCGACTCGGCCAGGGCGATTTATCGCCCTTTGCACTTTCAGCATGGCGCACCAGCAACGCGATCGCTGTCCCCACCTGGATGCCTTCGGGATTGAACTCGGTCGAAAACACGCTGGGGTCGGGATCGCCTTCCGGCGTGAGCTTGCCGGTCTTGTACTTGTCGCCATTCAGGCAATCAATCCAAATCCGGTCGAACATGTCCAGGTAGTGTTCCCTCATGCCGGTGAATGAAAGTCCGTCGAGCCAGGAATAGTTGGAGACGAAGCACACCACACCCTGGCCCGTGCGTTCCACGATGCGCCGCTCCGCCATGCGAAAGAAGCGGACGTACAAATCGTTCAAGCCTTGACCCTGCGGAGCGGGCGCGCGCTGCGTCGTGCGATAGGCGTCGGAAAGGCCGCGCTCTTCAGCAACGGCTACGCCCGCAAACCCGTTGTACGGCGGATTGCCCAGGATGACGAGGATGGGCACATTCTGCTTGATGCGTTCGGCGGCGTCGCGTTCCTGTTCCAACTCTGGGAACATAAAGTGGGTCTTGGGTTCGGTGGGCGGCTCCCAGCCGGTGAGCGCGTTGGTGAGGTAGACGGCTGCGCGCTCACTTTTGGAATCGGCCAGCGGCGCGCCCAGGTTTTGCAGCAGCAGTCCCAACTGCAAGTGCGCGATGACGAACGGCGCGGGCAGAATCTCAAAGCCGAACACGCGCTCTCTCGCCGCGCGCTTGAGGTCGGAGGCGACCAGCGCATCGCCGCCCTTGTCGCGCAGCGTCAGACCGATGCGCCGCAGCACCTCGACCAGGTACGTGCCCGTTCCACAACACGGGTCGAGCACGTACACATCCGGGTCGGCCAGGCCGTCGGGCCGGTCGAGCTCCTCGCGCAAGACCGCGTCCACGCGCGCTACCATGTACTCGACAATCTCCGGCGGCGTGTACCAGACACCCAGCTCTTTGCGCAATTCGGGGTCAAAGGCTTGGAGGAACGGCTCGTAAAAGTATTGGACGGCATGCTCTTTTTCAAAACGAGAAAAGAACGCTGCGCGGTCTATGCGATTGAGCACCGCGCCCGTCCAATCGAGCGCGTCGCGCAGGCCCATCTCTTTGACCTTGCTCGGCGCGGCGGCTTGCTCAAAGATGACCTGGAGCACCGGCACGCGCAAATACTCCGCCGACATCTGCCAGTGAAACTCGTCGGTGCGCTCTGGGTTTTCCGTATGCCAGAGCACCCACGCGGAAAACATGCCATAGAAAAGCGTCTGGACAAGTGTGCTGCGGAAAAAGTGCTCGCCCTTGCGCCCCTCGAACGCGATGCCCAACGCCTCTTCCAGCGCGGCGCGGATGGATTCAAGCGCGGGCAAGTCGCTCTGCTCGACGCGGGCGCGGGCATCGCGGGCATACGAGGCCAGGAACCAGGCCACGTCGGCGGGCGCGGTGAGCGGCGCGGCGTGCAGCATCACGCGCTTGAGGTATTCGGCCAACCGCTCGCCGTGTTCGGCGGCCAGCTTGCGCGGATGAGTGATGGCGGC
Source organism: Anaerolineae bacterium (assembly GCA_041300525.1). Taxonomy (GTDB): domain Bacteria; phylum Chloroflexota; class Anaerolineae; order Fen-1058; family Fen-1058; genus JBGLNJ01. The sequence continues at coordinate 2,019,147 of JBGLNJ010000001.1, forward strand.
CCAGAACTCGGCCTCGCTTGCGGCGAGCGAATAACGTTCCAGCTTGACCAGTTGACCTTGTTCCCGACCGACGAGGACAAATTCGCGCAAGTTGGTGACGAGCACTTGGCCGTACTTGTCCAAATACTTGACGACCTGTTCGCGTGCGGCAATCTGGTCAACCGGGTCGCCTGCGCCTTTGACTTCAATGACGCCGCGCGCAGGGAGTTGGCCGGGCAGCGGTTCGAGGTCGGACGTTTTGCGGAATTGATCGCGCGTAAAGAAACCGCCGTCCGGCATCCCCGCGCCCTGGTTCTTCATCCCCATAAAGCAGCGCACCTGGGGCTTGAGTGTTTTGCCGATCTCGTTGAGCAGCGCTGCGAGTGGGGCATAATAAGCGGTTTCGGGCGTGTTGGCGCCGGAAGCATGAATGTCGCGCAGTTCGGTCAGGTAGGTTTCGAGTGGGTGCATATTTTGCGCCTTGAAAGGGATGCTGCTATTCTATTCCAATCGTTCCACTTGCACAACTCGCAAGTCCCTCCTACTTTTCGAGAAGATACGTGAGACTCTTGCAAAGCCAGAAGGATGAAGGCGTAAGGCGGGATTGCCCCTGCACTCGCTTCATCCTTCAAACAGGCTTTGCCCGCACATATTGCTTCGGCCACGCGAGGTCTTGCCCCAACGCCCGCGCCGCGTCGAGCGGCCAATACGGATGCCGCAGCAATTCGCGGCCCAACGCCACCACATCGGCGCGACCGTTTCGCACGATCTCTTCCGCCATCTCTGGCGTCGTGATCAGCCCTACCGCCATCGTGGCGATGCCCGCCTCGCGCCGAATCTTTTCCGCAAACGGAACCTGGTAACCCGGTCCGGCGGGTGGAGCGAACGACGAGATGCCGCCCGACGAGCAATCTACCATGTCCACGCCGTGCGCCTTGAGCCAACGCGCCACTTGAACTTGATCGTCAACCGTCAGCCCACCCTCGACCCAATCTGTAGCAGACAATCGCACGAGCAAAGGCCGCTGCTCCGGCCAGACTGCGCGAACCTCATCCACCACGCGCAAGAGCATCCGCGCGCGATTCTCCAACGGGCCGCCGTACTCATCCGTGCGTTGATTCGAGATCGGCGAAAGAAACTCGTGCAGCAAATAGCCGTGCGCCGAATGAATCTCGACCGCGTCAAAGCCGGCAGCCAGCGCGCGTTGGGCAGCCGCGCGAAAAGCGGATACCACGGCATCCACCTCGGCCAGGGTCAACGCGTGAGGCGTCACCCAATCGGTATCATGCGGAACCGCGCTCGGCGCGACCGGCACGGCTGGCCCGGCTCCGCGCTGCGGGCTAAACGCTTTGCGTCCGGCGTGCGCCAGTTGACTGCACATCGCCGCGCCTTGCGATTGGCACAGCCGCACGATGCGCGAAAGCGGAGCGACTTGCGCGTTGTCCCACAGGCCCAGATCGTTCTGGCTGATCCGTCCGCGCGCCTCGACCGCCGTCGCTTCGGTGACGATCAGCCCGACGCCCCCTGTGGCCCGCGAGACGAGGTGCGCCAGATGCCAGTCGGTGGCGAGGCCGTCTTCGCCGGCCGAATACATGCACATGGGCGACATGGCAATCCGGTTGCGCAGCGCCACGCCGCGCAGGGTGAGTGAAGCGAATAGTTGTGACATGGGACATCTCCTGTGCTGATGTTCTAGCAGCTTGTCGGAGAGGTACGCGAAGTGTAGCCGCTTGCCTACCGATGTCTGCTAGCGCACAGTATAGCACAATGCCCAGGTGATGAAAGTCATTGGCCCGAGTTTTTGTTCATTTGCCGGCCCAAAGGAGCTTGGCATGAGGCGCGGATGGCATAGGAGCACACCACAAAAGAGTTGGTGTGGAATGTAGGACAAGATGGCATCTTGTCCTACGACCGACAGTTTTGCATTATACCCGATGGCACAAGCCGTGTTGACAAAAAGCCAAAAAAAGGGTAGGCTTGGGGTAACTCGCCCATCGGAGCACGCTAGCATGGCAGGGCACTTGGACGCGAGGCGTTCCCTGATTCTCGTTCACTTTTCGAGCGAAACCCAATTCAGGCCAATCCGCGGCCGGCGCGCGCCAGCCGCGTAGGTTGGCCTGTGTCTTTTTTTCCAAGGAGGCGCGACTTGAAATTTTGGCGGACTCCACTTGACCACGACCAGGTCATTATCCCCCATGGGCAAATCGCCCTTATCCCGGCTCGCTGCAAAGGCTGTGGCGTATGTGAAGCCTATTGCCCGCGTCACGTCTTGAGCATGTCCATTACGTTCAATGCCAAAGGCTATCACATCCCGGAGGTCACCGATAGCCCGGCCTGTTTGGCGTGTGGCTTGTGCCAGATCATGTGTCCCGAGTTTGCCATCTATGTTTCGTAAGTCGGAGACCAGAGGTCAGAGTCTGAGAGAACTGCTCGTCGCTTTTTTCGACATCCGGCATCTGACTTTTGACATCCCAAAAAGGATCACAGCATGACTAGAGGCCCATTGTGCGGTGAGTATTTTATCAACGGCGACGAAGCGTGCGCCGAGGCGGCCATCTCGGCCGGCTGCCGCTTTTTTGCCGGTTATCCGATCACGCCAGCGACCGAGATCGCCGAGCGCATGGCCGAGCGAATGACGGACGTCGGCGGCACGTACATTCAGATGGAGGATGAGCTGGCCTCGATGAATGCGGTGCTGGGCGCAGCCTGGGGCGGCGCAAAAGCCATGACGGCCACCTCCGGCCCCGGCTTTAGCTTGATGATGGAAAACCTGGGGCTGGGCATCATGACCGAAACGCCGTGCGTGTTAGTTAACGTTCAGCGGGGCGGCCCCAGCACCGGCCTGCCGACGCTGGTCGGCCAGGGCGACATGATGCAGGCGCGCTGGGGCAGCCACGGATCCTACGAAATCATCGCCTTGTGCCCCGATTCGCCGCAGGAATTCTTTGACCTGACGATCGAGGCGTTCAATCTCTCGGAAAAGTATCGGACGCCGGTGCTCATCATGGCTGACGAAGCTGTAGGCCACATGACCGAGCGAGTGGTCATCCCGCCGCCCGAGTCGCTCAAGCTGTATCCGCGCCGCAAGCCCGGCGTGCCGCCCGATCAATATCGCCCGTTCGAGGGCGACCAGGATGGCGTGCCCTCCATGGCGTGTGCGGGCGAGGGCTATCATTTGCACGTCACCGGGTTGACGCACGACGAGCGCGGCTATCCCGTGACCACCGACCTCGCCGTGCAAGAAAGACTCGTCCACCGGCTGATCGAAAAAATCCGCGCCCATCGCGCCGACATTATTCGGGTGGAAAGCGACGGACTGGACGACGCAGAAGTGATCGTGGTGGTGTACGGCATCAGCGCCCGTGTGGCTCAATGGCCCATCGAGATGGCGCGCGCCGAGGGCATCAAGGTGGGCTTGCTCAAGCTGGTCACGGTCTGGCCGTTTGCCGAAGATCTCATCCGGCAACTGGCCGGGCGCGTCAAGGCGTTCGTCGTGCCGGAAATCAATTATGGGCAGATCGCTTTGGAAGTGGAACGCTGCGCGGGCGGCCAGGCGCGCACGATTCTTGTGCCGCACGCCGGAGGGGATATCCACGAACCGCAGGTGGTTCTGGAGGCAATTAGAGAAGCGGCAACTGACAAGGTGACAGGATGACGGGGTGACAGGGAGAAAGGGAACAGGGGGAGATGATGGAGAATAATGGAAGCGGAATGGCGCAGGAAGCGGTGGCGAGTGGGCAGCATCATCCGATGGACAGGTTGCTGCGCCAGGATCGGTTGCCGCATATTTGGTGCTCGGGGTGTGGCCTGGGCACGGCGCTCAATTGCTTCCTGGGCGCGCTCATCAAGTCCGACCTTGACCCGGACAAGGTCGCCGTGGTGTCGGGCATCGGCTGTTCCGGGCGTGCAGCCGGTTATGTGGCGATGGATTCGTTCCACACTACGCACGGGCGGGCCATCCCGTTCGCCACCGGACTCAAGCTGGCGAACCCGGCGCTCAAAGTGGTGGTCTTTTCCGGCGACGGTGACCTGATCGCCATCGGCGGCAATCACTTTATCCACGCCGCGCGGCGCAACATGGACTTGACCGTGATTTGCGTCAACAATTTTACCTACGGCATGACGGGCGGGCAACTGGGGCCGACCACACCCACTGAGGCGCGCACGAGCACGTCGCTAGCCGGCAATCGCGATCACCCGTTTAACCTGGCGTACTTGGCGGCGGCCAGCGGCGCAACCTACGTGGCGCGCTGGACGACCTTGCACGTGCGGCGCTTGGAACGCGCCCTTACCGAGGCGCTGCTCAAGCCGGGCTTTTCGTTCGTTGAAATCATCAGCCCATGCCCCACGCTGTATGGACGGCTGAACAAGCAAAAGACCGGATTGGAGCAGATGCAGTATTACAAGGACCAGTCCATCATCCGTCATGGCGCTGATCCCCGTGAGGCGGATATTGCGCTCAACGGCCAAATCGTCGTCGGCAAGTTTGTGGACCTGGATAAGCCGAGTTACATCGAGTTGCAAAGAGCGTGACAAGGTGACAAGGTGACGGGGTGACAAGGTGACAGGGTGACAAGGTGACAGTACGACCGAGCGGCAAGGAAGAGAAATGGGCAAAAGGATTTTGAAGCACAATGATCTGGAAGTGTATCAAAAGGCGTTTGAGGCGGCGATGAAGATTTTTGAATTGTCCAGGTCGTTTCCGAAGGAAGAGACCTATTCGCTGACCGACCAGATTCGGCGCTCGTCTCGCTCGGTGTGCTCTAATTTGGCCGAGGCATGGCGGAAACGTCGTTATGAAGGGGCCTTTATCAGCAAGCTCTCGGATGCGGAGAGCGAAGCGGCTGAAACCCAAGTGTGGCTCGAATTTGCCGTCAAGTGCAAATATATGACGCGCGACCAAGCTGCTCCTTTGTACAAGGTTTACGACAGCATCATTGCCACCATTGTTGGCATGATCACACATCCGGAGACATGGGTAATCGGCAAAAGGAAATGACAAGGTGACTGGGTGACAAGGTGATCTGGTTCACCGTGTCACCTTGTCACCCCCTCACCTTGTCTTCGTGTCTCCTTGTCCATGCGTTTGATTGCTCAAGACGAAGGGTGAATTGAAATGAATCGAATTGAAATACGCCTCTCCGGTTTTGGTGGTCAGGGCATCATCCTAGCCGGGTACATCCTGGGCAAGGCCGCCGCGCTGTACGATCACAAGCAGGCGACGATGACGCAAAACTATGGGCCGGAATCGCGCGGCGGCGCGTGCAGCGCCCAGGTGATCGTGGCGGATGCGCCGGTGAGCTACCCGCATCTTACGCTGCCTCACGTGGTGGTTGCCATGTCTCAGGAAGCTTACGCCAAATATGCAAGCGACTTGGCTGAAGGCGGACTGCTAGTCATTGATGAGGACTTGGTGCGGCCTGACAGCGGCACACAGCTTGTGCGACTGTGCAGCATCCCGTCCTCGCGCATCGCCGAGGAGATGGGGCGCAGGATGATCGCCAACATTGTGATGCTGGGCTGCCTGGCCGCGCTCGATCACACCGTCTCGGCCGAATCGCTGCGCCAGGCCGTGCGCGATAGCGTGCCCAAAGGCACCGAGGGCTTGAACATCAAGGCGTTTGATCGAGGCTATGAGCACGGGCTGCGATGGCTCGAAGCCAAACAGTCGGTTTCGGCCTGACGAACGACGAACCTTATTCGTCCTTCGTTGTTCATCCACGACAATAGGGCGGAATCCCTATTCTGCCTGTGAAGGAGGAGAATGAAACGCTATAGTTTGATTCAAGCGCGCGGCGGCGATTTCGCCGGCATCATGGACGCTGGCGCGGCTGTCGAGGGTGAAGGCAATGACGTGATCGAGCTGCAAGTCAAGAGTGGCACGGTCAGCGTCATCGTGCCGGCCGATCTGCCTGACGGAGAGGTGTGCGAAGAGTGCTGGTTCAACAAGCAGCGGTTGTGCGTCCGCGCGGCAGCCGGGTTGGCCCGCACCGGCAGCCATTACGGTCATGGCAGCGGTGATTTCGTCATCGCGTTCAGTACGACTCGGCAAGTCGAGCACGAGCCGTCTTTACTCACGACCACGCAGGTTGTGCTGGCCGACGAGCAAAAGGTGATGGGTTGGCTCTTTCCCGCCGTCGCCGAAAGCGTCGAAGAGGCGATCCTCAACTCGCTGTTCCGGGCTGAGACGATGGTGGGGCGCGATGGTCACACGGCGTATGGCTTGCCGGTGGAGCAAGCAGCAGAACGGGTGCTGAAGCATCAGCGGCTAGAGGAGGACAGATGAAACTATCACACGAGGAGGCAGACCTGTTCTTTCGGTTATAGCGCAAAACTCGCTCTGCGACCACCCGCCCATCGGGAGCGGCTTGCCGCTGTCACTCTCAGAATGCCACGAAAGCCAAGTTTTTGTGGTGTCCGCTAACATCTTGAACAGTCCACCGACTTGCCGCGCGGCGGCAAATGCACGAATCCAGCTTGGATGAAACGCCAATTGCGTTCTGTCAAGCGTTCGACATGTTAGCGGATAGGATAGAAAACGCCATGTTACCCCATCAAGATTGGGCAGCGAACCCTGATCCCGTCAGCAGGGCTTATCTTCGCCTGGCATTTCACATAGACCATCACGTGCCTGGTTTCATTGACGCCTACTTTGGCCCACCCGAATGGAAAGCTGAAGCGGAGGCGGAAAATGGTATATCACTCCAATCTCTGCAACGGGACGCCGAAGCCTTGCTGCGGGATGTCAATACTCTTCCTGATCCAGATGGACTGCGCCGCGAGTGGCTGTCCAAGCAAATCACGGCCATGATTGCTACACTGCGTCGCCTCCAAAGGGAAGCACTATCGGTCGAAGAGGAACTGCGACTGGTATACGATATCTGTCCTCAATGGACTGGCGAGCGAGAATTTGAGGATGCCCTCTATACCCTGGACGAGTTGCTGCCTGGAACGGAACCATTAGCCGACCGGCAGGAAGCGTGGGACGCACAATTCCAGGCGCCAAAGGAAAAGCTTTTGCCGCTGTTGGCAACCTGTCGAGGTGAAGCCCGACGCCGAACCCATCAGCTTTTCACACTGCCGGAAGGCGAAGAGATCGTGCTGCAAATCTACGAAGGACAGTCATGGTCAGGTTATAACTGGTACTTGGGCAGTTTCCGCTCGCGTGTGGATATAAACGCCGACCCACCGCTGCGAGCCAATGCCATGCTTCCACTGATAATACACGAAGGCTATCCTGGTCACCATACCGAGCACGCTCTCAAAGAGCAGCAACTCTATCGGCAGCAAAGGCGGGCAGAGGCATGTGTGCAACTGATCAATGCGCCAGAATGTGTCATGAGTGAGGGTGTTGCTGACCTGGCTCATGAGGTTATTTTTACCGATCAAGAATTGAAAGCCTGGCTGCAAGGGTTCTATTTTCAAGTCAGCGCCCCGTGTGCAGCCAATGTGGCTCACGATCAGGCCATTGTGCGGGCACGCAAACAGTTGCGCTCACTGTGGGGTAATGCAACCCTTTTGCTCCATCGGGATGGAGTGGACGAACAAACTGTTGTAGATTACCTACAAAAGTATGGCGCACTCACCGAAAAGAAAGCCCGGCGGGCATATCGCTCCATATCGAACCCCTTGCATCGCTTATACGCGTTCAGCTATCAATATGGATACGAGCTGCTCCGCCGCTATATCGAAGCTGGTGATCGCATCGCTCGCTTCCGAAAACTGCTCGAACAGCCTCTCACTCCTTCGCGCATCGAGAAATGGATCGAGCAGCCACTGAACGTCTCACCTTAAACTCTTGGTACGGTTTTTCCCCATCACCCTCGGACAAACCGTTTGAGACATGTCTTCCACAATCCGGCCATACAACTCTGAGAGCTTGGTGCTGTCGAGCACTGGGAAGCCAGCGCGGCATTGCCATGTGCCTGGAAAAGTTGGTCGGCATTGCCGTGGCGCGCGGGCAGCCGGAGGGCGCAGCGCGGCTATTGGGAGCGACGGAAGCATTGCGCCAGGCCATCACGGCCCCCATGGGCGCAGCGGATCGCGCCGACTATGAACAGTCTGTCGCCCTGGCGCAGGCCAGGCTGGATGAACACACGTTTGCGGCGGCGTGGGCCGAGGGGCGCGCGATGACGATGGAACAGGCAATCGCCTATGCGCTGGCAGATAGCTGATCGGCACTCTCTAGCCGTCGCTGTGTGACCGCCGGTGATGAGCCGTCGGCTTTTTTTCATGCACGGCGCAAGACATCAACAGCCGCCCGGCTCAGAGGCGACTTGACCTCAACCTGTTTTCGGCTACAATTCGCCCACTCGCGACCGTGACGCGGGGGCCGGAGAAATGGAAAGGGGAGACGGGTGACAAAACATCAAGACGAAATAGTGTTTCGCGAAGCGGGTGGCAAGGCGCGCTGGCTCATCCAACATATAGACGAACTGGGCGAGGATGAACGCGCGCTCTTGCTGGCTATGGTCGAGTTGGACAAAAACGTCGGCCGCGAGTTGACCGACGAAGAGCATGCCGCATTGGACAAGCTCGCCGCCGAAATGCGCGGCTTTGACCCGGCGGGGATCCAGGACGCCGTCCAAAAGATGGTCGAGGGAGAAACCAAGCGCCAGCCCGTTCAGGGTTGGCCGACGGGTCTCGGTCGCAAGGCGGAGCGTGCCAAGAAGAAGTAGGAAAGGGCCGGGAAATTCCCGGCCCTTGTGTCAGCCGATTACGAGTTCCCGCGCCTGTCGCTCCGCGTTGTAACTGCTGCGCACCAGCGGCGCGGACTCGACCCAGCGAAAGCCCATCGCCAGGCCCGCGCGTTTGAATTCGGCAAATTCCTCCGGCGTGTAATATCGCTCGATGGGGGCGTGATCTTTGGTTGGCTGAAGGTACTGTCCGACTGTGAGAATATCCACGCCGACCGCGCGCAGGTCGAGCATCGTCTCCAGCACCTCTTTCGTCGTTTCGCCCAGGCCCACCATGATGCCGGATTTGGTGATCTGCTTCGGGCTGAGTTTCTTGGCGTTGGCGAGCGTCGTCATGGCCCACTCGTAATGATCCTGCGGCTGAACCTGCTTGAACAGCCGCTCCACCGTCTCGACGTTGTGGTCATAGATGTCCGGCTGTTCGTCAATCACCATCTTGAGCGCGTCGAGGTTGCCCTTGAAATCGGGCGTGAGCACTTCGACGGTGCAGCCGGGCTGCCGCTCGCGGATGCGGCGGATGAGCATGGCAAAAATCGGCGCGCCGCCGTCCTTGCGCTCGTCGCGGTTCACCGACGTGATGACGGCGTGCCGCAAGTTCATGGATTGGACGGCCAGCGCCACGCGCTCCGGCTCTTGCCAATCCAGTGGGGCAGGACGGCCCGTCTTGACGTCGCAAAAGCGGCACGAGCGTGTGCACACGTCGCCCAGGATGAGAAACGTCGCCGTGCCGCGCCCCCAACATTCGCCGATGTTGGGGCAGTGGGCTTCCTCGCAGACCGTGTGAAGCTCTTTGCTGCGCATCAAGTCCTTGAGCCACTCGTAGGTTTCACCTGTCGGCGCGCGAACCTTGATCCATTCGGGCCGGCGCATCGGCTTGGGTGTGTCTTGAACTTGTATCACGGGAACATCGACCTTTTCATTCTCCATCACAATAAGCCTTCCTCACGTAGTAAAGAGCCACAATCAACGACGATTCTCGATGATGATGTCACTCGCCATAGGGCCGGGGGGCAGATGATCCAGTTCCCAACGAGTAGCCTGTTTCTCTTCCTCCGGCAGATTTTCCCATTTGGCGGCCAGGCGCAACTCTTCCCGAGTCGGTTCGCGGATAACGCCTTCGGCCTTGAGCAAGGCGATCAACGCAACTGGATCGAGAGACTGCGGCGTGGGAACTGTCTGCACATGTTCTTCCCTTGTCAACCGGCGCACTGTTGACTCGAGTCGCTCTACGCGCTGTTTGAGTTTTGTCAGTTCAACCTCAATGGTCGCCATTTTGACCTCGCAGAATAGCTGCTTTCATTTTACCACAGAACCAAGCAGCATTATCCAAACGCCGCGTTCCGTCTCACGGCCTCGGGCCTGCCATCTCGCAAATTGACTCGGCCAGCACCGCCACGCCGCGTTCAATCTCATCGGGACGCGCAAAGCTAAAGGCCAGGCGCAGGTTCCTTTCACCGCCATTGCCGGCAAAGAAACTGGCGCCCGGCGCGAAATGAACGCCGCGCGCACGGGCGGCCTCTCGCAGCAACTCTACCTTCATGCCTTCGGGCAGCGTCAACCAGACAAAGAATCCGCCGCGCGGGCGCGTCCACGTCACGCCAACGGGCATGTGTCGCTCCAACGCTTTCAGCGCCGTGTCACATCGGGCGCCATAAACTTGCCGCAGTCGCGGGATGTGCGGCTCCAAGCGACCAGCCCGGCAATACTCGGCCACGATGTGAGCTGCAAAGGGACTGGCCCCGCCGCCCATCTGCACGACGCCGCAATCCACGCAGCGTTGGATGTGCGCCGACTCTGCCGTCAGCCAGCCCAGCCGCAAACCAGGCGCGAGAATCTTGGAAAAGCTGCCAATCCGCAACACGCCCTGTCCTTTTGCCAGCGCGTAAAAGCTCGGCGGCACATCGCCTTCAAAGACCAGGTCACGGTACACGTCGTCTTCGACGATCAAAAAGCCGTGCTCGCGGGCCAGCCTCAAGATGGCCTCTCGACGCGCGGTCGGCAGCGTCACACCGGCTGGATTCTGAAAGTTGGGGATAGTGTAAAGCAGTCTGGGATGCTTGCCCTCTCGTCGGAGCGCAACCAGTTGCGTTTCCAACGCCTCGACGATGAGGCCATCGTCGTCAATCGGCACGGGACACAAGTCGCAGCCTTGGTCACGAAAGATGTGCAGCGCATCATGGTAGCTGGGCGCTTCAACCAGCACGACGTTGCCGTGTCCAGCATAGAGACGGGCGAGCATGTCCACTGCCGCCGTCGAACCGGCGACGATCATCAGGTTGTCGTGTGTCAGGCCCAGTTCCTCTTCGCGGTTCAGCTTGTTCACCAGGTATTCGACGAGCGCCGGTGCGCCTTGCTCCTCGCCATAGGCCAATGCCAATCGGACTCGCGGGCCGCGCAACACAGCGTCCGCAGCCGCGCGCAAATCGTCAACGGGCAGCGTGCTCGCGTCCGGGTGACCAACAGCCAGCGAGATCACATTGGGCAAAATGCCTTGTGGCAATACTTGATCGGACATTCTGAATCTCCGAGCGCATTGTACGCCATGCGCCATTTTGACGCAAGCAAGGTGTGGGTGTATCATTCGGTCCAGACAAGGAGTCACGAATGAACGCTACCTGCCCCCGCTGTGAAACAGTCAGTCTGGTGAGCGCGCAAGCCACGCGCTTTGTTTGTAAGACGTGCGGCCTGCGTTTCTGTCACGAGTGCCGCCACTGGAAGATGGACCGCGAGCAAAGCTATTGTGTGAGGTGTGGCGCGGCGTTCTCCGTTCCTCCACCGGTGATGCCGCAACGGATCTTGGCCGCGGTGCTGTACGTTCCCTTCTTGCTGGCTATTTTCCTTGCGCCGTTCGTCCGGCTGCAATTCTGGCAAATCCTGCTGGTCGTCATCCTGGCGCCGCTGATCTACACCTCGATCTATCTAAGCCTGTTCTTTCGCCACACCAACCTGACACAAGCTGTACGTCGTGAAGCGATTTTGCTCGCCCGCCGCACGTTGACACTGGCCGCGGTCGCCTACATCGTGCTGACACTCGGCAATCAAATGGCTCTGATCGTCGGAGTCGTCGTCACCGTTGCGCTGGTGCTGGTCGGTCTGGCCGTTCGCCGCGCCGACGTTGGGGTCATCCGGGAATTGCAGGCCAACCGGCGCACGTGGGAAGCGATCCTTTCGATGTCGGGACGGGACGTACTCCTCATGCGTTTCCCCGACCTGCGCCACCGCGCGAAAGCGTAGGGGCGATCCTCGCGTGGCGGGTTGCCCAAGCCCTCGAATCGCCTTCCGCGAACAGATGGCGCTGGTAGTTGTAACCTTGCCAGAATCGGATACAATACACATCCAGAATTGAACCGACGCGAGGTATTGGCAATGCCACTTGCGCCCAACCAACAACTCTACGAATACCGCATCGTGCGCCGACTCGGACAGGGAGGATTCGGCACGGTCTACCTGGCGCACGACACGCTGCTGGATCGGCCTGTCGCCATCAAGGAACTCACCATCACTCGCCAGACCGACGAGCAAGCCCTCAAGCGTTTTTGGCTAGAGGCGCGGACAGCGGGTGGACTGAACCATCCCAACATCGTCACCGTCTATGCGCTCAAGGTCGAAGGCTCCAATGTGTATCTGGTGATGGAGTGCGTTGGCGGCAGCTTGCGCGGCCTGCTGGAAAAGCGCGGCAAGCTGGACATCGAGCAGGCCGTCAAGATCGCCATTGACGTGTGCGAAGGACTGGCCGCCGTTCACGCCAAGGGCATCATTCACCGCGACATCAAGCCGGAAAACATTCTGCTGACCGAGGATGGCCGCGCCAAGGTGAGCGACTTTGGCATCGCCCATGTCCCGCGTGACGCGGGCGGAACCAGCCTGACGCAGGCGGGCTTTCAACCGGGGACGTTGGTGTACATGTCGCCGGAGCAAGTGTTGGGCAAGCCGGTGGACGCGCGCAGCGACGTGTACCAGGTGGGCGAATTGCTGTACGAGATGCTGGCGGGCCGGCATTACATTGACCTGGCCGAGATCGAGCGGCAGGCGAGAGATTCCACAGGTGGCAATTCACTGAGGATGCAAGCCAAAGTGTTTGACTTGCTGGCGGATGCGATATGCGTCAAGCCTCCAGCCCCCCTGAAATCCCTGCGACCAGAGATCTCAGGTCAATTGGCGACAACCGTCGAAGCCGCGTTAGCCAAGAACCCTGCGCAACGTCCGTTAGATGGGATAGCCCTTTCGCACCAACTGACTGACTGGCGCAGTGGACAGCCTCAGCAACAACCCCGCACTGATGGCACTCGCCGACAATCTCCCTCACAGGCAAATCAATCGGAATTTGTCACCAAGCCTGAACAACTGATTCACAATGGAATTCTGGTGCCACCGGATCCGCCGTACTACCAGCTGACGCTCACGATTCGCGGCGAGCGCAGAGAACTTGAACCGCACCAGGAAGAAATGGCGATTGCTTGGGCACGCAAAATCGGCACGGAGTACGTACAAGATTCCGGATTTTGGAAGAACTTTATGCGCGATTTTAGCGCCGCGCTAGGCATCAAGCCGCGGCTTTCCGTGGACGAGGTTGACTTTGGTCCGGCGCTAGAGATCGTGCAGGCCGAACGTCTGGCGAAAGAACAACTGACGCCGGAAGAGCGCAAAGCGTTGGCGGCACAACGCAAAGCCGCACGCGAGCAGCTCAAGGAAAAATACGGTCACGTCACTGTGAACGGTGCCTTGATTTGCTCGGTGATGTGCTTGACGGTGTCCTGCGAGCAGGTGTAGAGATTGTTTTCCGAGTGGACGACGCACGGCAACGATTTGGCGTATTCGGCCACGCCGGGCACATCCAGGTAGCCACCAATGTTGCTGCCGCAATGGCAGACGAACACGCCCACGCGCGCCTCTTCTCCGGTCACGTCGCGCTCCGGCGGATATTCGACCTTGCGCGCCAGCGTCCCGCGCGCCAGGGCCAGCAATTGCTCTGCTGCCGCTGCCGCGCCGCTCGCTTCGATGACAGATTCGGGAATGTCCTTCGGCTCGCGGAACGGCCCGGCCACGTAAATGCCATGGCGGCTGCTTTCAAGTGGGTCAAAGATCGCGGTGTGGCAAAAGCCGTAATCGTCCAACTCGATGCCCAGGTCCTGACCCAACGCCTTGACCTGGTCGGAAATCTCCATGCCCACCGAAAGCACAATCAGGTCGAATTCTTCTTCCATCATCGTGTTCCGTGTTCCGTGCTCCGTGTTGCGCTCGCCGAGATAGTGAAGAAGGAGGTTGCCATTCACCGGGTTCTGCTTGACGGCGCTGATGCGCGTTCGATGATACTGTACGCCGTACTTTTTTTCCGCGCGCTGATAGTATTCCTCGTAGCCCTTGCTGAACGCGCGCGTGTCCATAAAGAACACGTGGCACTCGACGGCGTGATTTTCTCTGTTCGCCGCAGTCGCCTCGGCCTTGGCGTGCTCGATGGTCATCATGGCTTCTTTGGCCGCGTACATGCAGCACACCGACGAACAATAATCGTGGCTTTGATCGCGGCTGCCCACGCATTGCAAGAACGCGATCCTTTTCGCCTTGGCTCCATCGGACGGGCGCTGGACGTGCCCGCCCGTCGGCCCGCTGGCGGAAAGCAGCCGCTCGTATTGCAGCGACGTGACGACGTTCGGGTAGCGCCCCAGCCCGTACTCTTGCGAAAGCTTGGCGTTATAGATTTCATAGCCCGGCGCCAGGATGACGGCTCCGACTTTAATTTTCTCGATGTGCTCGACCATGTCGTGGTCAATCGCGTGGACGCCGCACTTGTACCAGCAAGAGAGACATTCGGAGCACAGGCCGCACGCCAGGCAGCGCGCCGCTTCGGCTTGCGCTTCTTGGTCGGTGTAGCCCAAGTTGACTTCGTCAAAAGTCTTGGTGCGCTGCGCGGCGTGCAGCGCCTGCATCTTGACGCGCGGTGCCACCTTCACTTCGCCCTGCACAACCTTTTCCTGCACCTCAGCCTTGGTCATCTTGACGACGGGCAAGTCCATCTTGGGTTTGGGCTCAAGCTCTTCGCCGCGCAGATAGCGGTGAATCGCTTCGGCGACTTTGTGGCCGGCCGTGACTGCTTCGATGACGAATGCGGTGCCCGTCGTCGCGTCGCCCGCGGCAAACACGCCGGGCCGCGAGGCGGCGAAGGTGTTCGGGTTTACGGCGATGGTCGCCTGCCGCGTGATGCCCACGCCCGCGCTTTTCGGGATGAAGGCCAAACCGGCTCGCTGGCCGATGGCAAAGATCACCACGTCGCAGCCCAGCACGTGCTCGCTGCCTTCCTGCGTCTCCAGTTCCAATTTGCCTTCGACGAATTGCATGAACGTGACGTTGACGGCTTCGACCCCCGCGACGTGACCCTCCTTGTTGATGATGCGCTTGAACGAGCGGCTGTTGTAAATCGTGATGCCTTCTTCCAGCGCCTCTTCGATTTCTTCCAATGACGAGGGCATCTTGTCGCGCGATTCCAGGCAAGCCATGCTCACCGTGGCCGCGCCCAGGCGCAAGGCCGTGCGCGCGCAGTCCATCGCCACGTTTCCGCCGCCCAGCACGAGCACGTGACGATTTTCGACGGTGGACTGGGGACTTGTCCCGGCTCCGAGTTCGGCCAGGCGGACATCGCGCAAGAAGATGGTATTCACCAACACTTCAGGGAGGTCGGCCCCCGGAATCGGGAGCTTGCGGCCTTCGTGCGCGCCGACGGCGATGAGCACAGAGGAAAAGCCTTGGGCAAACATGTCGTCGAGATTCGTGACCGGCGTGTTCAAACGAATCTCGACGCCGAGGTCTTGTATCTCTTTGACTTCGCGGTCAACGATTAAAGCGGGCAGACGATATTCCGGCACGCCCACGCGCAGCATCCCGCCCGCCACCGGCAGCGCCTCGATCACGGTCACGCCATAACCGAGCTTGCACAAGTCTTTGGCGGCGGTCAGCCCGCACGGCCCGGCGCCGATGACGGCCACGCGCTGATCATACTTGCGCTCGGCCTTGGGCGGCGGGACGTACTCTTGCGCGTAAACTTTATCGGTGACAAATCGCTTGAGCGCGCGGATGTTGAGCGGCTCGTCGAGCAAGTTGCGATTGCAGGCGGTCTCGCAGCGGTGATTGCAGATGCGCCCGCAGATGCCGGGGAAGGGATTGTCTTCTTTGATGACGCGCAGCGCGTCGTCGTAGCGGCCTTCGCGGATGAGGGCGATGTAGCCTTGCGCGCGCTGACCGGCGGGGCAGGCGTCGCGGCAGGGCGAGATGCCTTTCTTTTCGATGGCAAAGGCATTCGGGATGGCTTGCGGATAGAGCTTGTAAGCCGCGCGGCGCGGCGAGAGGTCTTCGTTGAACTTATCGGGCAAGATGACGGGGCAGACGTTGGCGCAATCGCCGCAGCCGGTGCACTTGGCTACGTCAATGTAGCGCGGCTTGCGGCGCACCGTCGCGGTAAAGTTCCCCGCCAGCCCGTCCACCTTGACGACTTCAGTATCGGTGAGCAACTCAACGTTGACGTGCCGGCCCACATCCACGAGCTTGGGGCTGATGGTGCACATCGCGCAGTCGTTCGTGGGAAAGGTCTTGTCGAGCTGCGCCATGTGTCCGCCGATAGCCGACTTGGCCTCGACGAGGTAGACCTTGAAGCCGGACTCGGCCAGGTCGAGCGAGGCCTGCATCCCCGCAATGCCGCCGCCCACGACCATCACGGCACCGGTGGGTTGGTTGTCATGCTCTGCCATTCTGTCTCTCCCGCCTTCAAATAAGGAAACAAGTAGACAAGGTTCTTGTCCTTGTCTACTTGTTTCCTTTTCTACTTGGATTGTACGGCAGTGAACGAGGAATGTCTATAGCCCAACCGGTCAGGGGCGGGGAGAGGGCATAGTCCGAGGGGACTAGCAGCCTGTCGGAGAGGTAGTGTATCCCCTTGTGGGCGTTGGCCTGGGACAGGCACGCGGCCCTACGCTTCGCGTACGGGGGTCTCCGACAGACTGCAAGGTTCTGCTGTATTCACCGCAGTGCAACAAAGCCTTCCGACCCTCGCCCCCGGTCGAGAATTTCATCTCTGCCGCTGTCATTCAGGTGGATGCTCTGCCCAAAGGCTGGCGAAAGGGCGAGTCCAGGTCGAAAACATGCCTGGAGCCGAAGGACGATTTTTCACGTTCCGTGGCACAGACGATCCTGATCTAACTTGGGTGAGCGCGAGCGAGACCATGTGTGGCACGGAAAACCGTCTGACCTCCCGGCATAAATACCCGACCTGATTTCGATGTCACCTCACCTATTTACGGATATGAGCGAAGCAAGAATACGTGGTTATTGACATTGACAAATACTCTCCGAGTGCCTATCATGGATGCATGTTCATAATCTCATAGGAGCTTCAACCCCTGACTCTTGGGTGCATCGGCGAACCCCTCGATAGGGTAGACGATGGGTTGTTCCATTTGCCGAAACAAATCGGGCATGGTATAGTCTTTCGTTGACCGCCCAAGAGGCGGTCGTTTTATAGAATTGGACGGGAGGCATCATCGGTGTATTCTGCGCGTTCTGTTTCAACTAAAATCACATTGCCCAAGCGGATCAACCGGCTGTCCGAGTTAGCTTACAATCTTTGGTGGACGTGGCACGCGGATGCCCAACGCCTCTTTGAGCACATTGACAGTGTGGAGTGGGAGCAAGCGTACCACAACCCGGTGCGCTTGCTCAACCATATCGAGCGCAAGGCGCTGAACGCTGCCATTCGCGACAAGCGCTTCACGGCTCTGTACGACCGCGTGATGGCCGATTTCGACGACTATCTGTCCTCATCGGAGACGTGGTTCTCTCGGACTTTTCCCGATCTGACCGGCAAGACCATCGCGTACTTTTCGACCGAGTTCGGCCTGCACGAGTCCTTGCCCATTTATGCCGGCGGGCTGGGCGTGCTCTCCGGCGATCACTGCAAGACGGCCAGCGACCTGGGGCTGCCGTTCGTGGGCGTAGGCTTTCTCTACCCGCAAGGTTACTTTCGCCAGCGCATCTCCGAGGATGGCTGGCAAGAGTCCTCGTACGACAAACTCGATTTGGCACAAGTCCCCGTGTTGCTGGTGAAAGACGGCAACAAAGAAGTGCTGATCGAGGTGGCGCTGCCGGAGCGGACCGTTTTCGCGCGCATCTGGAAGGTGCAGGTGGGCCGCGTGCCGATCTATTTGATGGATACCGACATTCCACAGAATGTGCAGGGCGACCGCGAGCTGACGGCTCGCGTGTACGACAGCGACCCGGACAAGCGCATCTCGCAAGAAATCGTGTTGGGCATCGGCGGAGTGCGCGCGCTGCGCGCGCTGGGTCTGCGGCCGGCCGTGTGGCACATGAACGAGGGACACTCGTCGTTCATGGGTCTGGAGCGTGTGCGGGAGTTTGTCGAGACCGGCCAATCGTTCGACGCGGCCCTGCGCCAGGTGCAGGCCAGCGCCCTGTTCACCACGCATACGCCGGTCCCGGCTGGGAATGACACTTTTCCGGTTTGGCTCATCGAGAGATACTTTTGGGATTATTGGGGCAAGCTGGGCCTGGAGCGAGAAAAGTTCCTGAACCTGGCCCGCCAGGATCAGCCCTGGGGGCAGGCGTTCAGCATGGGCGTGCTGGCGTTCCGTGTGTCGGGCCAGAGCAACGCGGTGAGCGAGCTGCACCGGGAGGTGTCGCGCAAGATGTGGCGCTTTTTGTGGCCGGATGAGGCGGAAGAAGACATCCCGATCCACACGGTGACGAATGGCATTCACACGCTCACGTGGTTGGGCAACCGGCTCAAGCGCCTCTACGATGAATTTCTCGGCCCCGCTTGGGTGGATTGCATTGACGACCCGGCCACGTGGGACAAGGTGGTGGACATTCCCGACGAGGCGTTGTGGGCCGTCCGCAAACACCTCAAGCGCCAGTTGGCCTCTTTTATCCGCGAGCGCGCCCGGCTGCGTTGGATGCGCGGCGGCTATCACCCTGTGCAAGTCGTGGCGGAGGGCGTGCTGCTCGACCCGCACGCGCTGACGATCGGCTTTGCGCGCCGGTTTGCCACGTATAAGCGGGCGACTCTGCTGTTGCGTGACGTGGAACGGCTCAAGGCCATGGTCAATGCGCCGGATCGCCCCGTGCAATTTCTATTCGCCGGCAAGGCTCACCCGGCCGACGAGCCGGCCAAGCGCCTCATCCAGGATTTGTACCGCGTGCTCAAGCAGGCCGAACTCGGCGGGCGCATCGTGTTCATCGAAGACTATGACATCAACGTGGCGCGTCACATGCTGCAGGGCGTGGACGTGTGGCTCAACACGCCGCGCCGCCCGCTCGAGGCCTGCGGCACCAGCGGGCAAAAAGCGGTGGTCAACGGCGTGCTCAATTGCAGCATCCTCGACGGATGGTGGCGCGAAGGGTACAACGGCAAGAACGGATGGGCCATCGGCGACGAAGAAGAATTCCACAACACGGAAGAGCAGGACGCCTCTGACGGCGAAGCGTTGTATGAAGTCCTAGAGAATGAGATTATTCCGCTCTATTATGACCGCGACGAAAACTATATCCCGCGCGGATGGCTGCGCCGGGTCAAGGAATCCATCCGAACGCTGGCGCCCATGTTCAGCACATCGCGCATGGTCAAAGAGTACACGCTGGAGATGTACGTCCCGGCGGCAATGTCCAGTTGAAAATTGCTTTGCCGAACCCCTTCAAGAGGGAGAGCCTCAAAATAAAGCCTGTCCGTGGACGGACCGGCTTTTTCGTTGACCTTGCCGCAAGGCGCGTTTCTATGCGCGCCGATTTTTCATTCGTCTTGGCGCGCGAGGCTCTATCTTCGCCGCCTCCACCAGTTTTTCGACTTGATAGCCGGATTTCTTTTCGGCCTGCTGCAATTTCTTGACGATGTCGTAGTGCGCGACGATGGCTTGCGCCACCTCGATGGCCGGACGCTCCGGCCCCGGCCTGAGCGCGGCGCGTGTCTCCTCGACCACCGCCAGCGACAACATCCACCACAACATTCGCTCAAAAGCTTCTTTGTTGAACCACAACACGCCTTGATGGCGGTTCACTTGCAAGAGCCGCTGGATTTCATCGTCGCCCAACAGGGTTTGCACGACTTGATAAGCGCGCTTGGCCTTGGGCAGTTCCATCTCGAACCAGCGCGCGTGTGAGGTGAGGAGCTTGACAATCTCCACGCCTTGCCAGGCGGACGCTTCATCCAGCCCCAGGTCTTGCAGCACGCCCGCCATGAGCTTGCCCAGCAGCCATTCATCCATCCAACTGCGGCTCTGCTGTTCATAACCGGCTTTGCCGAACAGCTTGCCCAGCGAATGAACAAAGCACCAGCCGAACAAGCTACCCCACGTCAAAACGTCCTCGTCGAGATGCGTGTTCAGCAGTTTCACGGCCGATGTGTACTTGCGCGATTTGGGCAGCGGGAAGCGCGCCCCCACAACCGGCAATTGCAGGATCGCTTCCAATTCCTGCCGGATCTCCTGCGCGATGGCCGCTTCGTCGCCCGCGCCGCCGACCAGTTGATTGATCTCGTGGAGCAGGCGGGCCGCCTTTTGCTCCACTTCGTCCAATAGTTCGTCGGGCAAGCTGCCAGCTTGCCCTGCGCGGGCGGCGATGAGGCGACGGAACAGGCCGGCGTTGACCAGTTCCTTGAACGAGTCATGGATGGGCTGCAAGAATATCTCTCTCAGAGCCTCGTCAATGCTGGGCACGCCGCGCCCATCCAGGTAGGCTGTGAGGTGGGCGTATTGCCGCCACTCGTTGTCTTGCACCTCGCGCCAGTCCAAAAAGACGAGGCGCTTGTACGCGCCCAACTCGACGTACAAGCCCTGTTCACACAAGCTGTTGCCGTTCCGAATGTATTCCAACTCGGAGACAGGGTCGCGGAAAATGTAAAAACAGTCTTGGTCCGCGCGCAGCCCCAGGCCCTCGCCCAGGTTTTTCTGCGTCTGCCTTCGCTCGTCGCCTTGTCCAGTCTTGGCCGAATAGGCGACCGATGTCTTGACCCATCCCTCCGCGTTAGCGTATTTGTTGTGATAGATCACAAGTGATCGCTCGTCGCCCGCGCGATTGGAATAGGCGAACACATCCTCGTTGACGTGGCCTTCGGGGCTGTGGAAATCGTACAGCAGAAAATGCTCCACGCCGGCGAACAGATAACGGCGGTGCAGCAGCGGCGCTCGCCGTCTGTGGCGTGGACTTCTGTTTCGGGCAAGATGGTACGAGCGCCATCATAATCGACAGCTTCAAGAAGCTGGGAGTCAAGAAGGTCTCGTATCTCTACGAGAACACTGGCTACGGCAAGGACTGCTTCAACAGCTCCAAGGCGGCGCTGGAAAAAGCCGGCCTCCAGACCGTCTCGTCTGATCCGTTCGAGCGCACCGACACCCAGTTCCCGCAACTCGCCGCGCTCAAGGCCGCCAATCCCGATGTGGTCGTCATCGGCGCGATCCCGCCCGGCGCAGCGCTGGCGACAATTGCCGTCCGCGACGCGCTCCCCAATGTGCCCATCATCCAGGGACACGGCGTCTGCACGCAAGATTTCATCAAAACGGGCGGCAAAGCCGTCGAGGGCCTGGAACTGCCGTGCAGCATGGTCATCATCGCCGAGGACGTGCCAGCGGACAATCCACAAAAGGCGGTCTTTATGGATTTCAAAAAGGCCTTTGAGGATGCCACAGGCCGCCCGGTGAGCACGTTCGGCGGACACGCCTGGGACTCGTTGCTTTGGGTGGCGGACGCGCTCAAATCTCTGCCGGATGGATTGTCGTTGGAAGATCAACGGCAAAAAGTGAGAGACTATTTCGAAACCAAGATCGTCAAGTGGCCTGGCACCGCCGGCGTCTTTACCCTCACGCCGGACGATCATTACGGTCTCACTCCGGCGTCTTTCGCCTGGTTCAAGATTCAAAACGGCAAGTTCGTCCCGTTCCCGAAGGACAAGTGGTAAATCCAATGGCGGGGTGGGGGCCTGGCGCGCGCCCAGCCCTGCCCCGCTCCCTGGGGAGAAGCAATGCACCCGAAACGCAAGTGGAGCAGAATGGTCATCACAGTCGTGATCGTCGTTCTGTTGTTGAGCCTCATTTTTTACCTGGGGTCACGAAAGAATTTCCAGGCGGAACAGTATGTGCAACTGACGCTGGATGGCCTGAGTGGCGGAAGCATCTATGCGCTCATTGCGCTAGGGTTCGTGGTCATCCACAGCGTGACCGGGATCATCAACTTTGCCCAGGGCGAGTTTGTCATGTTGGGGGCAATGTTCTCGGTGACCTTTTACAACTTGGATCTGCCGCTGCCCCCGGCGCTGAAACTAGGCTTGGCGATTTTCCTGGCAATAGCCGGGACGACGCTCGTCGGGTTATTGTTGGAGCGCGCGGCGATTTATCCGGCGCGACATTCGCCGGTGGTGGCGCTCATCATCATCACGATTGGCGCTACGATTGCCGTTCGCGCCGTGGCGTTGCTCATCTGGGGCACGCAATCCTACGTTCTGCCCGCCTTTAGCACGCTGCAACTGGAAGACATGACTCTGCGGGCGGGAGGGCTTGTTCTCAAAGCGCAGAGTTTCTGGATCTGGGGCATCGGCGCTGTTATCCTTATCGCGCTGTTCCTGTTTTTTGAGCGAACGCTGATGGGCAAGGCATTGCGCGCGTGCGCGATCAATCGGAGAGCGGCCCAACTGATGGGCATCAGTCCCAACCGCATGTCACTGCTCTCTTTTGGCCTGGCCGCGGCCATCGGCGCGGTGGGCGGTGTGGCGCTCGCGCCCGCCACGCGGCCGACGTATGACATGGGGCTGATTCTTGGACTCAAGGGATTCGTCGCGGCCATTATGGGTGGACTGGTCAGTGCGCCGGGCGCGGTGTTGGGCGGCCTGTTGTTGGGGATCGTAGAAAACGTTGGCGCCGGCGTCACTTCGGCCGGCACGAAAGACATTATCGCTTTCGCCATCCTGGTCCTGCTCCTGCTCTTCCGCCCTCAAGGGCTTGGGGGCGGCGTAGAGCGAGGCGTCGAGGAAGGATAAGCGCTGATGCAATTGAGCAGATTGAGCAAGCACCAGAATCTTGTTGCCGTAGCCATCTTGGCCGTCTTGATCGGTCTCGTCGGCTATGTAGAAGTGGCCCGGCCTTTCGGAATCAAGTTTTCTGACCTGACCGGCGGCCTGATCACGTTGGATACGATGATTCGCATCGGCATTCTCACGATTGTCGTGGTGGGTCTCAACTTGGTGATGGGTTATGCAGGCCAGATCTCGCTGGGGCAAGCGGCCTTCTATGGCATTGGCGCGTACACTTCTGCGATCATGACCACGCTCTCCTTCAGGCAAAAACTGTTGCCGATTCTTTCGGAAACGTGGTGGTGGCCCTGGCTGGCGATTGTCGCCGGCATGGCGCTCACCGGGGGCTTTGCTTATCTCATTGGCCGGCCGATCCTCAGGCTGCGCGGCAACTATTTGGCGATGGCGACGCTGGGCATGGGCATCGTGATGTACATTCTTTTTCGAGAGGGCGGCGATTTTACCGGCGGCAACGATGGCATTGGCAGTATTCCCCGCCTCACTATCGGCGGCGTGGTCAGGTTTTGGCCCATGCAGAACTATTATTTCTTGGTATGGGCGCTGGCACTGTTGGTTATTGCCCTGGCGTTGAACATTGTCAACTCGCGCATTGGCCGGGCGCTGCGCGCGATTCACAGCAGCGAGATTGCCGCAAACACCATGGGCGTTGACACGGCGCGTTACAAGCTGCAAGTGCTCGTCATGAGCGCGATGATGGCGAGCCTGGCCGGGAGTTTGTACGCGCACTTTCAGGCGCTGATCGCGCCCACGCCTTTCGACTTTACGGCTTCGGTCGAGCTGGTGGTGATGGCGGCGGTGGGTGGACTGGCCAGCATTTGGGGGGCGCCATTTGGAGTCGCGTTCATCTATGTGATCCGCGAGGTTTTGCGCGCCCGGCTAGAGACCATTTTGCACGTCACCGGGGGCAGCGCCGAATTGATCACCTATGGCCTCATTCTGATCCTGGTCATGATCTTTGTTCCTGAGGGATTGACGGTCGGTTTCATGCGCAGCTATCGCCGCTTGCGCGCGCGATGAAGGAAAGATGTGAGAACACAGTGACGACGAACATCCTCCAAGTAACCCAGCTCAGAAAAGAATTCGGCGGCGTCGTGGCCGTGCAGGACGTTTCGTTCGGCGTGGCGCGCGGCCAGGTGCTCGCCCTCATTGGGCCAAACGGCGCGGGCAAAACGACTTTGTTCAATCTCGTCTCTGGCGTCTTTTCTCCCACGGCGGGCGAAATACGTTTCAAGGACCAGGCGCTCAACGGCCTGCGGCCTTACCAGGTGGCCGCATTAGGATTGGCTCGCACGTTTCAGAACGTCCAGGTGTTTGGCAACATGACGATTCTGGAGAATGTCTTGGTTGGCCGTCATGTCAAGAGCCACTATGGCTTTATTGATGCCGCGCTGCGTTTGCCGCGGGCTTTGCGAGAGGAGAGGCAGGCCCGCGACGAAGCTCTCCGACGGCTTGCGCTTGTTGGGTTGGAGTCACGCGCGAATGACCTGGCCAGTTCCCTTTCGTTTGGTCAACAGCGCGTGCTTGAAGTCGCGCGCGCGCTTGCCATGGAGCCGGAGCTGCTCCTGCTGGATGAGCCAGGCGCAGGGTTGATGCGCCAAGAGATCGAAGAACTGGATGATTTGATCCGGCGGCTGCGCAACGATGGCATGACGGTGATGCTGGTCGAACACAACATGGATCTGGTGATGGGTATTGCCGATCACATTGTCGTCATCCACTATGGACAAAAGATTGCCGAGGGCACGCCGTTAGAGGTTCAAAACAACCCAAACGTGATCCAGGCTTACCTGGGCGACGAATGGGAACTGGGGATGCGCAGAATGGGATTGCTAGATGAGACTTAGGCTCAACTCGGCCAGCGCCAGATAAAGGGGACGCTCGATTATGCTTGAGATTCAATCGGTCAGCACATTCTATGGGCGCATCCAGGCGCTCAAACAAGTCTCCTTGTGCGTGCGCCAGGGCGAGATCGTTTCGCTCATCGGAGCCAATGGAGCCGGCAAGACCACGCTGCTCAATACCATCTCCGGCATCACGCCGCCCCGCAGCGGGCGCATCGTGTTCGACAACCGCGCGCTCACCGGCATGTCGCCCGAGCGCATCGTGGGGTTGGGCATCAGCCAGGTGCCGGAGCGGCGCCAGGTGTTCAGCACGTTGAGCGTGTTGGACAATCTCATCCTCGGCGCTTATCTGCGCTTCCGGCGCGACAGCCGGGCGTCCATCGAGCAGGACCTGGAATTTGTGTTCAGCCTCTTTCCCCGGCTCAAGGAGCGGATCAAGCAACCCGGTGGGACGCTTTCCGGCGGAGAGCAACAGATGCTCGTTGTGGGGCGCGGCCTGATGGCGCGACCCAAGTTGTTGTTGCTCGACGAGCCATCGCTCGGGCTGGCTCCGCTGGTGGTCCAGGAGATTTTGCGGGTGGTGGGCCAACTGCGCGAGCACGGCACAACGATTTTGTTGGTAGAGCAGAACGCGCGCGCCGCACTCCGCGTGGCCGACCGGGCCTACGTGCTGGAAACAGGCCACGTGGTGATAGAAGGCACGGCGGCTGAATTGGCCGCCAACGAAGATGTTCAGAAAGCCTATTTGGGGAAGCGGAGGCAAGCTCCCCGAGTTCCTACAGTTCCTCTCGTTCCTTGATGGCCGAAGAAAGGAACTGCCCCCAGGGCGCCCTTAATGGGTATAGGAACAGAGGAAACTAGAGAGACTTGCGACGCACGACTTGTGGAGGAAGACATGCTTGTCCAAGACCAAATGACGCCTGACCCTATCACGATCGCACCGGATGCGACGTTCAGCGATGCTTTTAAATTGATGAAGAAAAACAAATTGCGGCGCTTGCCGGTGGTGGATCGACACGGCCAACTGGTGGGCATCGTCGTGGAACAAGACTTGCTGCGCGTGTCACCCTCGTCGGCTTCGTCGTTGAGTATATTCGAGATCACTCGTCTCCTTTCGGAACTCCAGGTGGAGCAGGTGATGAGCAAGCCCGTCATCACTGCGCCCCCGGAGCTTCCCGTAGAAGAAGCCGCGCGCTTGATGGTAGATAAAAAGGTTGGCTGCTTGTTGGTCGTGCGCGATGACAAGTTGGTCGGCATCATCACCGAGACCGACATCTTTAAAGCGTTGGTCGAGGTGCTAGGCGGCGGCCATCCATCCATTCGGTTGACGGTGCGCATGGCCGATCAACCCGGGCAACTGGCGCGGCTGGCCGGGCTGTTGGCTGCGGAGGGCGCCAATATGTACGCAGTGGGCACGTTCCGCAGCCGCTGCCTCGACTGCGTCGCCATCACCATGCGGTTGGAACACATTTCCGGCGAAAAGGTACTCGAGTTGATGAAAACCGAAGGCTTTGAGGTGCTCAACCTGTGGGAGCCGTCGAAGCAAGAATAACCAGTCCCTATGAGGGTTGCGATGAAAGAGTTGTTATCAGGTAACGAAGCCATTGCGCGAGGCGCTTATGAAAGCGGGGTGGCCGTCGCCTCGGCCTACCCCGGCACGCCCAGCACCGAAATCCTGGAAAATATGGCGCAGTACGAAGGGATTTGCGCCGAATGGGCGGCGAATGAAAAGGTGGCACTGGATGTTGCCATCGGCGCGGCCTACACGGGCAAGCGCGCGCTGGCGGCGATGAAACACGTCGGGCTGAACGTGGCGAGCGAGTCGTTGTTCTACTCGTCGTACACCGGCGTGGGGGGCGGGCTGGTCGTGGTGACCGCCGACGATCCCGGCCTGCACTCGTCGCAAAACGAGCAGGACAACCGCCACTATGCGCGATTTGCCAAAGTGCCGCTCCTGGAGCCGGCCGATAGCCAGGAATGTAAGGATTTTGTCGGGCTGGCGTTTCAGATCAGCGAACAGTTCGACACGCCGGTGCTCTTGCGGACGACGACGCGCATCAGCCATTCCAAGTCGCTCGTCTCGCTGGGCGAGCGCGTCGCGCCAAATGCCGAGAGCCGCAAGTACGTCAAGAATCCGCGCAAGTACGTCATGCTTCCAGGTTTTGCCAAACAACGCCATCCCATCGTCGAGGAACGCCTGGTCAAGCTGGCCGAGTTTGCCGAGACGTTTCCTTACAATCGGATCGAGACACTTGCGCCTGCGCGCAGTGCAGGTGTGGGCGATCCGGCATTGGGCATTGTGGCGACCAGCGTCGCTTACCAGTACGCGCGCGAAGTTTTCCCCAACGCCAGTTTCTTGCGGCTGGGGATGAGCTACCCGTTCCCCGACCGTCTCATCCGCGAGTTTGCGGGCAAGGTCAAGCGGCTCATTGTTGTGGAAGAGTTGGATCCATTCATCGAAGAGCATATTCGGATATTAGGTATTCCTGTCGAGGGCAAGAGCATCTTTCCGCTGATAGACGAGTTTTTGCCGGAGGTGGTGCGCAAGGCCGCGCACAAAGCCGGGCTGGCGGTCGAGCCGCCTATCGAGCGAGAGTTTGACAAGGGTGCGCTGCCGATGCGCCCGCCCATTCTTTGCCCCGGCTGCGCGCACCGGGATGTGTTCGTCGTGCTCCGCAAACTCAAGCTGATCGTCAACGGCGACATTGGCTGCTACGCGTTGGGCGCGCTGCCTCCGCTGGGCGCGACGGACACCATCGGCGCGATGGGCGCGTCCATCGGCGTCGCGCATGGCATGCGCCTCGCCGGGCTGGAAGGAACGAACGTAGCCGTCATCGGCGACAGCACGTTTTTCCACGCCGGGCTGCCTGCGTTGGCAAATGCTGTCTACAATCAGAATCCATTCGTGACGATCATTGCCGATAACCGCACGACGGGGATGACGGGACAGCAAGGTAATCCATCCAGCGGGCTGACGTTGAAGGGCGATTCACACCCTCCCATCGAGATCGAGCCGGTGGTCAAGGCGCTGGGCGTCGGCTTTGTGCGCACCGTAGACCCGAATCACATTGACGAGTTCGAGCAAGCCGTCAAGGACGCTATCGCCAGCAACCAGCCCGCGGTCGTCATCGCGCGCGCGCCGTGCGTGTTCGTGGCCGAGCGCCAGCGCGAAGCGTATTCGGTGGAACTGGACAACTGCAATGGCTGCACGTTGTGCATGCGCCTGGGCTGCCCGGCCATCTTCAAAGCCAGTGCGGTGGACGAAAAGACAGGCCGCCCCAAGGCCGGCATTGATCCGCTGATGTGCGTGGGGTGCGGGCTGTGCTTTGACGTGTGCGCGCGGCAGGCGATCATTCCCGGCGAGCCGGTCAGAGTGCCGCGAAGGATGAATGTGCCGCTGCAATAGGTTCCGAGACACGCCAGCAAATCAACTTTCGGCTCAAGACAGGGAGGTTTATCAATGAGTAAAACACGCATGATGTACTTTGAGAAAGATGATGTACTACATCTGGCAATTTCGGATGAACCGGAAGCGGGGAGTGTCGAACTCAGCCCCAACATTACGGTTGAATTGAATGACAAAGGTGAAATGATTGGCCTCGAAATCTTGGAGGCTAGCCGCTTTATTCGGGATTCGATTATGGAGTCAGCGCAGGGAACTCGAGAGGAGGCCAACCAGCCCGCAGGCCGACCTGTTTCCGGCCCGACGGAGGCGTGGGATACGGGCACATCGGTGAACGATTGGATTTGTTCAACGTATGCTCGCGCGGCGCGCGGCAGATCGGCCAAGCGACGAGCAGCGCCAATGTCCTCGTGCCAGCCGGGCAGTTCGATGTAGGATGGGATACATTCGCCCAACCAGGCCGAGTCGCCGGGAAAACCGGCCATCTGTTTGCCGCGATAGGTGTAGGCCGTGCAGACGCGCAACGGCTCGATGCCGGTCAAAATGTCGAGCTTGGTCACGACGAGTTCCGTCAGGCCATTGATGCGCGCGGCGTGTTTCAGCGCGACCAGGTCGAGCCAGCCCGTGCGGCGTGGACGGCGAGTGGTCGAGCCGAATTCGTCCCAGGG
Source organism: Anaerolineae bacterium (assembly GCA_041300525.1). Classification (GTDB taxonomy): domain Bacteria; phylum Chloroflexota; class Anaerolineae; order Fen-1058; family Fen-1058; genus JBGLNJ01. The sequence continues at coordinate 2,047,811 of JBGLNJ010000001.1, forward strand.
ATTCGCGCCGGTGCCGCGCAGCCGCTCACCCATCGCGTCGTGCAGCTCGGTCGGGAACGGTCCCGCCCCCACGCGCGAACAAAACGCTTTAGCCACGCCGATCACGCGCGTGACGTGCTTTGGCCCCACGCCCAGGCTCGTCAACACGCTCCCCGTCGTTGTGGACGAGCTGGTGACGAACGGATAGGTGCCGTGATCCAGGTCGAGCAGCGCGCCCTGCGCGCCCTCGGCCAGCACTGTCTCGCCACGCTCAATCGCGGCGTGGACGAGCGCCGTCACATCCGCCAAGTGAGGCGCAAAGCGCGCGGCCAGGTTGGCGTATTCGGCCTCGAGTGCGCCGGCATCTAGGGGAGGCCGGGCAAAGTCGCGCACGAGGCGGACGTTCGTCCGCTCGACATGCGCCCGAAAAGCTTCGGCAAAGGTCTCGACGTCGGCGATGGAGCCGGCCCGCAGCCCGACGCGCGCCGCTTTGTCGGTGTAGGCCGGGCCGATGCCGCGTTGAGTGGTGCCGAGCGCACTCGCGCCCAACTGGCTTTCGCCTGCGCCGTCGAGCGCGACGTGCCCCGGCAGCAACAGGTGCGCGGCCACGTCAATCTTCAAACGGTCGGGGTTCAGATCGGCCCCGTACGAGTTGAGTTCGTCCACTTCGCGCGCGAGCGAACGCAAGTTAATCACCATGCCCGCGCCCAGCGCGCACATCACGTGAGGGTGAAACGCGCCCGCCGGAATCAGGTGAGTGCGGACGACCCTATCGCCCACGGTAATGGTGTGGCCGGCATTGTCGCCGCCGTTGTAGCGGGCCACGATACAAGCCTGCGCCGCCAGTTTATCGGCGATGTGGCCCTTGCCCTCATCGCCCCATTGAGCGCCCAATAATGCGATGATAGACATCGCGTCCTCCTTTTCTTGGATGGGTCAACCACTGCGTCTCGCGCCATCCTGTCTGCACAGCGGTGCTATTTTACTCTCTCCATCTCTAAACCGCAATCTGTGATATACTCGACGCAACCATCTAAAAGACAGCGAGCAAACCATGCCTTTGATAGCGAGAATGGAACTGAGAACGCGGGCCGTCGGCGAGTGGGCGATGAATGCCCACGTCCTGGTGTGCCCGGTCACGCGGCAAAGCGTCCTCGTTGACCCCGGCGCCGAGCTGGAGGCGCTGCAAGAAATGTTGGCCGACACGCGGCCCGTCGGCATCCTCATCACGCACACGCACCCCGATCACATCGGCGCGCTGGACGAGATGCGAACAAGGCTAAAAGTGCCGGTGATGGCTCACGCCGGCCCGCACCTTGATCTGAACGCCGACCGCCGGCTCCTGCATGGGGACGTGGTGAACGTGGGGCAGCACTGCCTCAAAGTTTACCACACTCCGGGCCATGTCGGCGATCTGCTCTGCTTCGCCATCAAAGACGACGAGCGAGTCATCGTGGGCGACGCGATTTTTGAGGGCGGGCCGGGCAGGACCGAGACGGCCCAGGATTTCCAGACGACGCTGCAAACCTTGCGGGGCATGATCCTGTCATGGCCGGATGACACGGTTTGCTATCCCGGCCACGGGCCTTGTTTTCGGCTGGGCGACAAGCGCGCCGCGATTGTCGCGTTCCTTGCAAAAGACCACGGCGACTTTTTCGGGGATGCGACGTGGGAGATGTAACAACGGATTTTGGGAACGGCCATCTGCACTTGCCCCCAGCAGGGACAGGCGCAAGGACTTACCACAAAACACTGGGACGTTCCTTTTCGCAAGCTGCCACGAGTTCGGGAATACGATTTCGGCGATTGAAATGATCAACCAGCTCCCTGGCTTTGTCTGCTTTTCCTGTCCCGGGTAGCTCCTCGTAATCCACCCCCAGGTCGAAGCACAATGTGTGCAGCTCGCCATCGCTAAAGTAATCGGTGAGATTCTGGCGCAATACGGCCAATCTTTCTGCGGGTGTCACCGCCTTCGGGGTTATCTGATCGCTGGTCAGATCAATCACGCTGGCTCGAACCCAGGCAGCATCCCAATAGTAATCCAACAAGCTGTAGATCGTCGTCTCGCCCTCTTCACAACTTCCGCGATAGACCAGGCCCTCTATGCCTCTGTCGCGTCCGGGGCGGTGAATGTTCAAAAGCCAAATCTTGTGATCCACCAAGAGGGCGCGGTGCACGGCGACCATCTTTTTATCGCCGAGCAATCTGATCTCAAACTGGCCCACTCGATCCCGCCCCTTCTCCCGGCACAGATCCTGGTAGAGCGTCCTCCAAGCGCCGAGGTACCTTTGGACCTCTTGCGCCCCCGTGTGAGTGTGCTCTACTTCGCGCGCCAGGTCGGGACTGAACATCAAGAGTTTGACGTTGACTTTCCTGGCAAGCGCATCGCGGATGTCTTGGCTCAACTGCGCGAAAGCAGAGATTGAAGAAAACATGCCGAGGCGAATAGTTTCCGATGCCATCGCGACGGCGCGGCTGAGAGCGTCACGTGCCTCGGGCCACGACGCCCAATCCACGCGCTCGGCAAAAGTTCTATCAAGTCTGGCGCCCGGCTCGAATGATCCCACTCTTTCGGCAATGAGCTTGGCAATGGACGGATCAACCTCAGCGCCGTTCAGCAATGCCCTCGATAGGGTGAGCCATGTGCCCGCTAGCGGGTCAACCGTGGGGCTGGCTTCAATGTAGGCGTCGCCGCGCTCCGTCTGGGAGTAGCGGAGCAGCCCGCGCCGCGCCAGGCCGCGAATCTCTGCCAGGATGTCTCCACGGCTCAAGCCCTCCAGCCCCCTGAAAAAGGCCAAAATATCGGCGAGCATTTCTTCGGGCGCCTTGTACTGTCGGCTAAGAGTCAGCGCATAGATTTTGGCCGCGCTGGTCGAGAGGCCTTTATCTCGAAAATAGTTGGCAAGCCGATCTTCATCGGCGGTCAGGTTGGGATCCATGGCGCTGCCTCCTGCGACGCAAGTTCCCGGACGTCGGCGATGACATACTCCGGTTGCATGGCGGCCTCGGTAATCCTATACCGGTTGTCTGCATACCGGGTGACCAGCGCGGCTTTCATACCGGCTCTATGGGCGCTGAGCACATCCCAATCTGGACGATCACCCACTACCAGGATGTGTTCCGGTTCAATCCCGAGCAATCCCGCCGCTCGCTCCAAGATGCGTTTGTCGGGTTTGGCGATACCGATCTGTTGCGAGATCAAAATCGGATACAGGTACCGAATCACACCCAGTCGGACCAACTGCTCAAGTTGCTCGACCGTCGTCCCATTCGAGACGATACCCAGCGCACAGCCATCACTGATCAACGCCTCAAACAGGCGCATCAGAGAAAGGTCCGGGACGATGGCTTGACGAACCAGGTCACGATAGTGCGTCAAGAAAAGGCCGGTCACTCGATTGTCCACGACCAGGCCCAGGGCCGTCAACGTCCCCTCGATCAGGCGCAGGTCTGAATAGAGACGATTCAGGTCAGTGGCTTCCATCTCGGCGTCAACCTGCCGATAGGTTGCCAGGAACGCTTCCGCGTCCGGTATGAGATGGCGAGCGGCAAGTTGCTCGACTGTCGCGGTTAGCGCCCGCTGTTGTATGCCAGTCGCGTCTAAAAGTGTGTCGCCGATGTCGAACAGAATAGCTCGAATGTCCATTCTGATTTCCCCGTATCGCACGTGCTCACTGACCTGCCGTCGCCAACAACGTTTGCACCTCCGAGGCCCACGGCGCGCCATCCATCGGCCCCAGCCTGCGCACGGCCAGCGATCCCACCGCGTTGGCGTATCGTGCAGCGTCCCGTGGCAAAAGCCCATTCAAGGTCTCCGCGACAAAACCGGCCGCAAACGAATCGCCTGCCCCGGTCGGATCCACTTCTTGCGTCGGGAAAGCGGGGGCATCCACACGCCCCTCTGACGAATAGACCGAGCATCCCAGCGCGCCGCGTTTGAGAACGACCAGCCTCGGCCCCTGAGCTAACAAGGCATTGGCCGCGCGATCAATGTCTGGCTCGCCAGTCAATACCTCGAGTTCTCCCAAACTGGGGAACACAATCTCGGCGCGTTGGACGATGGGCGCGAACAGATGGCGCGCGCGCTCGACGCCACCCAGCAGCTCGACGCGCAGATTGGGGTCAAGACTCACGCGGGCGTCCTGGGCCAGATCAAGCATCCGCAGGCAGGCCGCCCGCATCCGATCGTTGATGGACAGGGCGGACCCACTCACGTGCAACCAACTGGCCGACCGGGCCAGGGTCTCGTCCACGTGCTCCGGCGCAAGCCGTCCCGCCGCCGCTCCATCGATGTGAAACACGAACTGGCGACTGCCATCGCCGGCGTAAGCCACAAAAGCCACCGCCGTAGACGCATCGCGGATGCGTTGAATGCCCCTGACGTCCACACCGTCGGCTCGCAGCCGCTCGATCAACAACTTGCCGAACGGGTCTTGGCCGACCGCGCCGATAAAGGCCGCCGGCAGGCCGAGCCGCGCCACCGTGTCTATAAAGATAGCCGGCGCGCCGCTGGGAAATGGCCCGCGAAACTCGCCCGGCTGATCGAGCGGCTGGTTAGCGCCGGGCCGCATAATCTCGACCAGTATCTCTCCCAGTGTCAGCACTGGTCCCATAGTTCCATCTCCTTGTAAAGTTGGATGACCGGCGCTTGCGCGCCAGCCATCCGGCTATTGTCCGCGCCAGTAGGCCAAGATTTCTTCTTCGCCGGGTTCGACGGGATCGGCCTTGAGACCGGGGATGTACCGGCAGGCTTCGTGCAGAATCGGGGCCAACCGGCCATGAATGCCGACGACGTGATGGATGTACGGTCCGTAGATGATCTTTTGTTCCCACCGGGGCCAGTTGTCCATCTCGACCCACAAATAGGTCCCACGCGTGAACGGCCCCTGCGTGCCGCGCGCCTGACCGATCAACATCGAGTATTCGCCGTGGTCGCCGTCAAAGCGAGCGATTGTCACATCGCCGCCCTTGATCGGAAATTCGCCTACACCGGGAGGGGACGACGCCAAGATGTAATGATCGTCCAGTTTGGGGGTTGCATGCGGTTCGGCCAGGCTGTAGGGGAACACGCCACAGTGCCACAGCAATTCGCTATTTTCGTTGTGCGGATGGCGAATGGTGAGGTCGGCAAAGAACGTGGGCGTCGTCCATCCGGCGGCGGCCTGGAGCATCAGCGAGGTCAGCGCGCCGTGAATGTCCGTCTCGCAGGCCACAGGGATGCCCATGTCAGTCAGCTCGCCGTCCACAAAGCACGGGCAAACGCCCAACATGTCTTGGAGCGCGCTCCAACACTGGAACGCGATAGCATCCAAGCCATCGCGCTCGGCCCATGCTTTGAGCGCCAGCTTGAGCGCAGCCAGCCGCTCGACGATCTCGTGGCTCACCTTGCCGACGTTCAGTCGCGCCTTGAAATCAGCCGTGGCGTCCTCGAGTTCCGGGCCGCCGCCGGCGACGATGCGCCTGACATCGCGCACAATATCGGACAAGGAAACCGGCACGGCCTGGATGTTCCAGCGTTCGAGCAACTCGCCTTCATTGATCATCACTGTCCAAAAGCCGCTGGGGCGCGTGTCAATCTGGCCGATGCGCGCGCCCAGGAATGAGTTGGCGGCGGCGGCGGCGCCCAGGAAAGACTTGAAGCCTCGCTCGAACTCGGGGCTATCCACGCGCGAGTTGACGATGTACGTGAACGGCACGCCCAAGCGGCGCAGCACTTTGCTGGTGGCAAACAACCCGCATTGAGTGTCGCGCAGGCGGGTGCCATCCGCCAGCGGATCTTCGTCGCGCGGCCCCCAGAGCAGGAACGGCTTGCCGACGCCGCGCGCGAGCTTGGCCACCGCATCTTCTGTCCCAAAATTACAGTGTGGCGCAAAGACGGCGTCAACGCCTTCGGCCCGGAATCGCTCCGCCACATGCTCGGCATCAAGGCCGTCGTAAAGCAGGCCCTCTTCGTTGAGCCAGTCAACGTTGACGAACGAGACGCCCCACTCGCGCAGCTTGGCCTCGATCAGGCCCTTGTACCTCAAGCTGTCTTCCCGGCTAAAAACATCGCGCCGCGTAGGCGCCAAACCTAGCTTCATCTCTTGCTTGAGCATCATCCACCTCCCAATGGTTTTGTCGTAACTGCCCACCCTTGCGAAGGTCTAGTCCGAGTTCGCTGCGTTAATGAGCAGAAACCTTCGCAAGGTCAACAGAACTACCGGATCGTTCCCCGCACCACCACCTGCCCTTGACCCCACTCGGCGGAAGTGAAACGAACCGGCAGCAGCTCGGCGCGGCGGAGTTGCGCCTGGATCTCGTTTTGCAGTGCTTGACGGATAGGGCCGGGGATGGGCAGGCTCAGCTCCAAAATGTCCACCACGGGCAAGCCGTTCGCCAGCGCGATGCGCGCCTTGCCGCCGATGTGAACGCGCAGACCCGCAATCGTGGCGTCGCCTTCGCCGGAAACGTAATCGGGCGTGATCTTGACGCGAGGGTGCGCAAAGGGGATTTGCGGATAGCGGCGCAGGTACCAGGTGATCGTCTGATCCGCTTCCAACTCGGTCAGCGTGACTTGCCACGCTTCGCCTGCATGTTGCCCGGAGCTGATGTACTCGAGCAGCGTCACAATCTCTGGGTCGCGGAGCGGCTCGACGACGTAGGGCGCAGACGCCGCCGACACGACGCTGGCCCAGGTGTACAAATTGGCGACGACGAGGACGAGCGCGATCCACACATTCAAGTGCTCGGAAGAGAAAAGTCTCAGCAGTCGTCTTTTCATGGTCACACAAGTTCATCCACGAAGGACACGAAGGGACACCAAGTCTGAATTCTTCGTGTTGCTTCGTGTCCTTCGTGGAAAAATTCAGCGCATCAACAACTGCAAGCCGGTGATGCCGGCCGGCACAATCGCCACCAAGCAAGCCAAAGCCCAAATCGCCACGGTCCGGTCGGACAGCGTGAACTGGATATCGGCGGACTCGGACGCTATCTCACCGGGCAATGGTGCGCCAGTAGGCGCAGCGCCACGCGGAGCGGAACTGCCTCGGCAGAAGAAATCCGCGCGGCGCACTTCGGCGCGGCCAGGTTAAAGTTCCGCGCAGGCGATTCCGGCGCTGCCGACGCGCTGCAAGCGTTCGCTGCCAGTTTCCCCGGCGACCCGCACGAAGCCGAAGCGTGGTTCCTGCTCGGCCAGGCGCAAATGAGCGCGGGCGATTACGCCGACGCGATTGAAGCCTACCACCGCTATCAAAAGTTGCGCGGCGACCTTCTTGCGCCCTACGTCAATCAGCGCATCGGCGACGCGCTGCGGGCCGACAAAAAATCGCAAGCCGCTGCCGAGACCTACCGCGCTGCGCTCGCTAATGCGCCCCTTGCCCTCGCCTTTGACTTGCGAGAAAAACTGGCCGGCGCGCTCCTGGACACTGGCGACACGAGCGGCGCGCTGGCGCAGTATGACACGCTGTTAGCTTCGTCCAAATATCTCAGCTATCGGATGCGCATCCAAACGCTCGCGGCGCAGGCGCTTGACGCCGCTGGTCAAACCCAATCGGCGCATCGGCGGCGGCAGTCTATCGTGGACGAATACGCCGCGCTCGCGGTCAGGCAGCTTTCGTGTCCGTACTATTCCAGCTATGCCTACGATGCGCTCGTCACGCTGGTGGGCGACAACGCGCCGGTGGACGAGTTCAAGCGTGGGCTGGTAGATTACTGCGCCCGGCAATACGACCCGGCGCTGGCTGCGCTCACGCGCTCGATTCAAGCCGGCAATCGCGTGGCCGAATCGCGTTACTGGGCCGGGCTGGCCTTTCGCGCTCAAGGCGAAACGGACGACGCGCTGCGGCAATTCAATCTCATCATTCAGGATTTTCCCAACACGTCTGTGTGGGGCCAGGCGTGGATGGAAAAGGCCAAGACTCTATCGGCCACCCACAGCTTTACCGATGCCGTGAGTGTGTATCGAGAGTTTGCGACGAAATACCCAGGCCGCCCGGATGTGCCGGAAGCGCTCTGGCGCGCGGGAGTGACCGCTCTCGCCGCCAAAGACGACAAGACTGCGCTCGACACGTGGCAAACGCTGACAAGCGCCTACCCCGCCTCAGACTGGAGTGCGCCGGCAACACTCTGGCAAGGCAAGCTCGCGCTGGCAGCCGGGCAAACGGTCAGCGCCACGATGTACTTTTCGCAATCCGCCACATTCAACCCCGCGACGTATTACAGCGTCCGCGCCGCTGAATTGCTGCGAGGAGAAACCACGCCGCTCCAGCCGGTCTCGACCACACTCGCGTTCGACGAGCCTTCGCAGCGCGCGGCTGCACAAGTGTGGCTGGCCGCCCAGCTAAACATCACCGACACGACGCGATTGCGTGGCCTGCGTGCAGACCTGGCCGCCGACCCGGCGCTGCAGCGCGGGCAGGAGCTGTGGAAGCTCGACTTGTTGACCGAGGCCAGCGACGAATTTGACGCCGCCCGGAGCGCGCATCAAGGCGATGCCGTCGCGCTGTATCAACTGGCGATCCTGTTCCGCGATCTGGGTGCGTATCGCCAGTCCATCACCGCCGCCGATGCGCTGCTGAATGTCGTGGGTGTCCGCGTGACCGACGCGCCGTCGTTCCTGGCCCGCCTGGTCTATCCCGCCTACTATGCCGACCTCGTCGCGCCGGAGGCGCAAGCGCGCAAGTTGGATCCGCTGCTCGTCTTTGCCCTCCTCCGGCAAGAGAGCTTGTTCGAAAGCCTCTCCTACTCAACCGCCGCCGCGCACGGGCTGATGCAGATCATCCCGGCGACGGGGCAAGAGATCGCCACGGCCTTGCGCTGGCCAGACTATTCGCGCACCGATCTTTACAAGCCCTACATCAGCATAAAGTTCGGCGTCTACTACCTGGCCCGTCAACGCGATGGACTGGACGGCGATTTGTACGCGGCGTTGGCTGCCTACAATGGCGGGCCTGGCAACTCGGCGCACTGGAAAGCCGAATCCGGCGACGACCCCGACCTGTTCTACGAAACAGTATCGTTCAGTGAGACGCGGCTTTACATCCGGCGCATCAGCGAATATTACGCCGTCTACAAAAAGCTCTATGCGGCCAGGTGAGATTCTCTTCTCCGCGAATCACCACGAATAGAAACTGAATTCGCGGACAGAGGTTCCCATGAGCAAATCCAAACGCAAATCCTCTGACCATTCCCGCCTGCACGTGGTCGTCAGCGGGATCGTGCAGGGCGTCAACTTTCGCTACTATACCGCGCGCCAGGCCGAATCGCTCGGCTTGACCGGCTGGGTCGCTAATCGTGAGGACGGCAGCGTCGAAGTGGTGGCAGAAGGGCCGCGCGCTGACTTGCAGGCGCTGCTCGACTGGCTGAGCCACGGGCCGCCCTCCGCCAGCGTCACCGGCATAGAAACCAGCTGGGAACAAGCCACAGGCGAACACACAGCCTTCCGCGTGCGTTATGTCTGACGGCCCGGCGTTGGTTGACATTTGCGAGTGGCTGTTGTATATTTGCGGCAGGGTGGATCAACACCCCCCGCCCCACACCGTCCAAAGGAGGAATGGCCCATGTCCATATTCGGCAAAGAAAAACCCCAATCGCCTATTGCGCCGATGATGCAATCGCCCGGCGGATCGGCCACTTCGACCAAGATCGAAACCATCATCGGCCCCAACGCCAACTTTAAAGGCTCCGTCCAAAGCGATGGCGGGATGAAGATTGATGGCATCTTTGAGGGCACCGTCGAGTTGGCCGGCAACCTGGTGATTGGAGAAAGTGGCAAGGTCGTCGCCGACGTCAAAGCGCAAAACGTGTCTGTCTCCGGCGCAGTCAAGGGGACGATCAGCGCGACGGGACGCTTGGAGATCTTGTCTACCGGCAAGGTCTGGGGCGACATTTCGGTGGCGTCGTTCCTGATTGACGAAGGCGGCTTTTTCCGTGGGCAAAGCGTCATGCCCGGCGAACCGGACTTTCCTATGCTCGAAGCGCCCAGCCGCAAAAAGGTGGACGGCCCCGTGGTGGACGCCGAAGCGCCGCGCCCATCGTAACCGACGACGTTCAACGACTCGCCCATGCAAAAGGTTCCCTTCGCGTGGATGAAAAAACCCGGTTCCTTCAAGAACCGGGTTTCTGTTTTCCGTTTTTCAGGGCGAGATTATGCATCCGCTTTGGCGCGCACCGTTGGGCGGCGCCGCCTTGGCCCATTGTCGGTCGCGATGCCGATTGCCACAGTGGCAAACCCGAGCACGTACAGCAGCAGGAACGGGATCGCGCTCAAGTTGCCCGACCGCCACGATTCGAGTGTCATAAACGCGGCATAGCCCACCATCATCACTTCGCCGAACGCCGTCGGGTCCGCCGACATGACATAGGCGCTGCGCTTCCAGGTTTCGTTGTCACTCTCCATGCGGAACTTGGGCGTCCGCATAAAGGCGCTGGGCTTGCCGCACAGCCCTTCGAATATGGCAAGGCTGTTGCTGAGGGTCATGCCCGTGCCGATGATCATAAACCACGGCAGATTAAAGATCCGGCGGATGTCGGCCCGGTGCAGCGCGATCTGGCCGAGCGTATACTGAAGGGGCACGCCCAGCATCGCAATGCTCATGAACGTCATGGGGATGCCCCGCACCCACTCCGGGTGCAGAATGATGGGCAGCCACGTGATCAGCAGCAACATGATCAGCGGGAAGGTCAGATAGCCGCTCAAGTGGAACAACCCGGCCAGCTTGTACCAAACTGAGCGCTTGGATTTGAGCAGCGGCACGATCAACTTGCGCATCGTTTGCGCGCCGCCCTTGGCCCAACGAAAGTGCTGCTGCTTGAGCGCCGTCATCTGCACCGGCAGTTCGGAAGGCACGGCCACCTCCGGCATGCTGAACCCCTGCCAGCCGGCAATCTGCGCCCGGTAGCTCAGATCGGCGTCTTCGGTCAGCGTATCGCTTTGCCAGCCGCCGGCCGCTTCAATGCACGCCCGCCGCCAGATGCCGGCCGAGCCGTTGAAAATGATCGGCAGGCCCGATCGGTTGCGCGCGATGTGCTCGACGGCAAAGTGCGCATCCAGCATCAGCGCCATCGAGCGGGTGACGGGATTGTAATCCTCGTTCAGGTGCGTCCAGCGCGCCTGCACCCAGCCCACCTTGGGCCGTCCCACGAACGCCGGCATCATCCGCTTCAAGAAATCCGGCGCCGGGACAAAATCCGCGTCAAAGATGGCAATGAATGGGCTGGTGGAACACTCTAACCCCATTTTCAGCGCCCCGGCCTTGTAGCCGGTGCGATCCGTGCGGTGAAGAACCTTAATGTCCACACCGCGCGCCCGCTGCAAATCGGCGCGAGCGCGAAGCAGCCCCGTCGTGTCGTCGGTCGAATCGTCGAGCACCTGAATGTGCAGCTTGTCGCGCGGCCAGTCCAACGCCGCCACGGCGTCCAGCAGCCGCTCGACGACGTACCGCTCGTTGTAAACCGGCAACTGGACGGTGACATCTGGAAACTCGGTGAGCGGCTCTAGAACGACCTTGTCCTTCCGGTGAACCAGGTACAGCAAGCTCATGGCGATAGCATTGAAACCGTACAATGAAAGCCATATCGCTACAATCATGTAGAGGATCACGACAGTCAGTATCACACAACCTCCTTGCGATGAGGAAAGTCGGCCCGACAACACTTGCAAGTCTGGCTCCGTTACGGCAAAGCTGCAGCGTAAAGTGTCCGGCGGAGTGGAAACCGCCCGTGCTGATTTTGCAGACACCTCCTTCAAGCCGGCTGCGCCACGATGGATGCTACTTTTGCCAGGCGAACAATGCCGCGACGAGCGGCCGCGGCATTTGAAACTCATCGAACCTCTGGGGCTATTTGAGCGCGATCACTTCGAACACCGGCTCGGTCGCGGTGCGCCCCTTGACCTGGATAGGCTCCAAGGCGTTGGCGACCACTCGATCCTTCACGCGCTCGTAAGCGGCCCGGCTGAGCAACACCTGCCCGCCGCGAGCGTTCTCTTGCAGCCGCTTGCCATAGTTGACGACATCGCCCACAGCCGTATAGTCCATTTTATTCTCGGTACCGATCATGCCGAAAACAGCCATGCCGCAGTTGATGCCAATGCCAAAACTCAACCGTTCGTTCTCCGGCATGTTCCGGCCATACGTGGCGATGGCGCTCTGCATAGCCAGCGCAGCGCGCACGGCGCATAATGTGTGATCGGGCAATTCCTTGGGGGCGTTAAAGATGCCCATGATCTGATCACCCATGAACTTGTCGAGCATGCCCTCATGAGCCATGACAGCGTCGGCGCCGATCCTGAGGTACTGGTTGAGCACCTCGAGCAGCCGCTCCGGGGCGAGCTTTTCGGCAAACGAGGTAAAGTTGCGAATGTCGGCAAAGAACACGGTCATCTCGCGCCGGCTGCCGCCCAGGTGCAGTTCCTCAGGGTTGTCGGGCAAGCTGTCATACACCGTTGACGACACGATGCGCCGAAAAACCTCGCGCTTGGCCTCCATCTTTTTCTTTTCGGTCAGGTCATCCACGACGATCGCCACGCCCATCGTCGCGCCATCCACATCCTTGAGGGGGGCGACGCTCAAGCTCAAGTTCACCTTGCCCCGGCTGGGCAATTTGACATCTTCGTAAGCCACCACCGGGCGGTCAGTGCGCTTCACATCTTCGACGAGCACCCCCAACCGCTCTCGCATGGGCAAGACAGCGCGGTACAACTGGTGGATCGCCCGGTACGTCGGCACGCCCAGGATCGTCTCGGCGGCGCGATTGAACAACGTGATCGTGTCTATCACATCGGTCGAGATAACGCCGCTGGGGATGGAGGCAAAAACGTTATCCATCAGCGCCTTCATCTCTGTGATCTGGTCGAGCTGCTGCTTGACCTGCTCGAACAGTCGCGCGTTCTCGATAGCCAGGGCAGCCTGATTGGCAAAGGCAGCCAGCAAGTCGCGGTCGTGGTCGCCGAACAGGCCGGCCCGGATGCGGTTATCGGCATAGACCACGCCCGTGATCTTTTCGCGCACGCGCAGGGGCACGCACAGAATGCTCCGCAAGTTGTAGCCGATGACGCTTTCCTGCGAGCTAAAGCGCGGGTCGGCCTGGGCATTGGTCGTGACGACCGGCTGCCCTTCGCGGGCCACGGTATTCGCAATCGTGCGGCTGATGTCGAACGACGAGCCGCCGATGGTCTCACGGTCAATGTTGCGCGCCGCTTTGAACTCTAATTCGCCCGCCTCGTTCATCAACATCAAGAACGCTCGCTCGGCGCCGGTCAAAGTGACAATGTGATCCATCACCTGGTTGAGCACAGTCGCCAGGTCGAGCGTCGAGTTAACCACCTGCGCCACCTGGGCCAGCGCCTTGAGCTCTTCCTGTTCACGCTGCTGGGCGAGCCATTCGCGCTGGAGACGCCCGACAGCCTCGCGCACCTGCGGCAACGTGGTCTCCAGATCGGAGCGCAGCGCCGCCGGGAGACTGGCCTGCTGGCGATGCAGCGTGCTCGACAGACTGTCAAACGCTTCGAGCACTGACTTGAGGTCTGGATGCATCGGTCGTTCTTTACTGGCCATGGATTCTCTCACAATCGGCCCCCATCGTTGGCAAAACAACAGACTGAATTCATTATACCAGAAGTCCAACCACAAGAAAAGGGAGTTAGTCGGTCAAGTAGTCGAATAGTCAAGCTGGCGACTACCCAACTACTCGACCATCGGACTAGACGACTAGATTATCCAAACTGCCGATTCATGCGGGTGGTGAAAGCATCCCACGAGCGACGCCACCAGTACACGCGTTGGCGGAGCCGGTTGGCGCGCAGCCGCAAGCCCGCCAGCCACAGCCGAGGAGACAGCTCGCGCCAGGCTTTTTCGGCCCCTTCACTGATAGGCGGGGTCAAGCCGTATTGTTCACAGGTATAATTGTCGGTAACTTGCAGGATCAAATGGCTGGCGTCCGGCGCCGCGCCGGCAAAAGCCAGGCCGCGCTCGTGTGGCGTCTGGCTGTCGTTCCATCGAACGTGCAACCAGCCGGCAAACCGCAACAACCGCGCGTACATCTGTGCAGTGCGGCTCAACCCACCCAGCCCACGCCGCTCAAAGATCAGCATCGCCGCAAACAAGCCGGCGAGAAAAGCCGCCACTGCGCCCAGCACCCAAACCCATGCGCCCAGAGGTCGGCGCGCCGCGCCTGTAACGCCCCCAAGATCGGGGTCTTCCAGCTCGGGGCGCTGACGGGGAGGGCGTGGCGTGTTGTTACCCTCGGCGTCTGCCGAGGGCGTCGGCGAGGCCGCCAGCGTTGCCACCGGCTTGGGCCGTTCGATCAAAGGCCGCGAGGTCGTCGGCTCAAATTCCACCCACCCGTACCGGGGAAAGTAGACTTCAACCCAACTGTGGGCGTGGGTGCTCGGCTCAAAGAACAACGCGCCCATGACATAGCCCTTGAGCAGATCCAGCCCGCGCGCGCGCTCCAATTGCGCGCGAAAGCCGTCCGCCACCGCCATGATGTGCTCGATCTCTTCACGGGTGAATTGCGCCCCGTCGAGAATATCTTTTCCTTTCAGGTCTACCACGAGTTTTCTCCTTTTATCAAATGTGTACGAGAGTGAATATGATCAGAGGTTCTTGCATATCATTCTGCTCCCTGAAAAAAACTAGTCGTGCTCAGGTTTTGAGCCTACATTCAACAGCGCCGAGATCTTTTGGGCGGCCTCGCAACACAGCGACACGTATTGCTGGAGCTTGTCCTCATTGTATCGCAATGTGGGACCCGCCAAGCCAATCGCCGCAACGACCTGCCCCTCCCAATCGCGGATTGGCGTGGCAACGCCCCAAGCATCCGGGTCGGTCTCTTCAAGACTGACGGCGTACCCTTGTTCCCGAATTCGCGCTAACTCGATCTCGAGCTGTTCGGGATCGGTGAAAGTATTGGCGCACAGTTTCGGCAAGCCCTTTTCCCGGATGATGGCTTGGATTTCGTCCTGCGGCAGGTAGGCCATCAAGGCTTTGGAAGAAGCTCCCGCATGACAGGCGCTGCGCGCGCCCACCTCCAAGCTCAAGCGCACGTGGTGGCTGGTCTCGACTTTGTCTATGCAGATCACCTCGCGGCTGTGGTAAACTGTCAAGATGGCGGTCTCGCCCGTGGCGGCCACCAGCTCGTGCATGACGGGCCGGGCGACGTGGCGCAGTCCGGTGCTTTCCGCGGCCATGCTGCCCCAAATGAAAAGGCGGTAGCCCAGTCGCCATTTTTTGTCTTCCGAGCTGCGGCGCAGAATCCCGTGGATTTCAAGGCCGACGAGAAAACGGTGCAGTGTGCTCTTGGGCAAATGAAGGTGTTCGCTCAACTCGCCGAGGGACCAAATCGGCTGCTCTGAGGAAAAGCAATCCAATACTTGAACCAGCCGGTCAATTGTCTTGACAGCAGAGGAATCGGCCACGGTTATTCCTGCGTCGAATCTGTCGTTCCAAACAATGGAATCCAGTTCCACTAAATAGTATTGTAACAAATCTTGCGCTCGGTGTCAAGGATGTGCTGTGACGCGGGTGACTTGTCTCGTTTACATTCCCCGGCGGATGTGCTACAATCTTTGCCGTCTTCAAAAAGTGGGGCGTCCTTGTGTCTTGGCGCCGTCGCTAAATTCATGCGAAAGGAGGCTTTGATGTCCACTCCCAAACTCTTGCAGAATCTTTACCGGCTCGGCCATGATTCGTTCCGGCTCGACGGCCCACCCGTCATTTACTTTGACCCGTGGAAGCTCGCGCCGGACAGCCCTGTGGCGGATGTGATCTTGGTCAGCCACGATCACGGCGATCACTGCTCGCCGGACGACGTGAAAAAGATCAGCGGCCCTCAAACGGTTGTCATCGCCAATCCGTCGGCAGCGGCTAAGCTGCCTGGCTCACGCATCATCCGACCGGGTGAGAAAATCATTGTGGGTGATGTGACGGTAGAGGCCGTGCCCGCGTACAACATTAACAAATTCCGCAGCCCCGGCAACCCATTTCACCCGAAAAACGCGGAGCACAACGGCTACATCGTGACGGTCGGGGGCGAGCGGCTGTATCACGCAGGCGATACCGATCACATCCCGGAAATGTCCGGCTTTCGGTGCGACGTGGCACTGCTGCCCGTATCGGGCACCTACGTGATGACGGCAGACGAAGCGGCCAAGGCAGCGGTGGCGATCAAGCCACGCATCGCCGTGCCGATGCACTATGGCGATGTGGACGTGGTCGGCACGGATGCCGATGCGAAGCAGTTCAAGAAGCTGTGCGAAAAGGCGGAAGTGGAGGTAGCCATCTTGCCTCACCGTTGAACCCGATGTGTCTTGCGGCTGCCCGATCTATGACAAAGGACGAGCGACGAAAATTTATCCGTCGCTCGTCCTTTGTCTTGGGTCATCACCGCGCTAACAGCCGCGTGCCAGTGCTCGCGTCGGGGGAGAGCAAAACGCGCTGCACCAGACCGGGTATTCTGCCGGAGAAGATGTGGACGACCATGCGCGGATTGCGCGCGACCAGGCGTAGCATCTGCGTCACCTTGCCGACCATGCCGCCTGTCACGTCTACGCCGCGAGCGCCCGACAGCGCCGGGCTGATCGAGTCGAACGTGGCCGGCGTAATGACTGGCACGACGCGCGAACTGGAGCTTTGACCGAACACGCCGGGCATGTCACCGGCCAGCAAGATGCGCGCGGGCAGCAGTTCTTGCGCCAGGTAGGCCAGCACATCCTCAGTCGAAACGATGGTGCCGCCCCAGGCAGTGTCAAACGCTACGTCGCCATAGACCAGTGGCACCAGCCCGTCTCTGAGCGCCACTTGAATCGGCGTCGTGTCGAATGTGACCAGCGATCCTTTTTCACAGCAGGCCAATGCGGACGGAGGCAGGCTCAAGACTGGGACAGCTTCCTGCACCAGGGCCGCTGTGACGATGTGGTTCAATTGCGCTGCCGCAATAGCGACCTCGGCAAAGCCCTGCCACGCTTCCGGTCCACACACACCCTGGCGCGTTCCGTAGCGTTTGGCCACGGCGTGCCCAAACGATCCACTGCCGTGCCCCAAGATGAGCTTGAGACTGGGATGTCTGCTGAGCGCGGCGCGCACTTCGCGCGCCAGCCGCCGGATAACGCGCGGCCGCGCTGCGGACTCGCCGGTTTTGTCGGTGATCAGGGATCCGCCAAGTTTGAGAAAGACGAGTTCAGACATGGATTCCAGTTTAGCAGGGTGGATGGATCAGGGCAGTGTGGAAGGCTGCTTCGGGAACTCGATGCAACTGACGGAGGCCCTGATCGTCAAGCGGTCATTCACTAGACCAGTTTCGTGTTGCTGCGACTGTGGGTTAATTCGGATTGATTTGGAATGAGGGGGTAGTGAGACCGTCATCGGATTCTAGTCAAGCCACGATGGCTGCGATGACGTTCGTGGCTGCTGCTTGTCGCAAGGCATCGGCGACCGCCTCTTGCTTATCTTTTGCCACCAGCGCAATAATATTGCCTCCGCGCCCCGCGCCCGAAAGTTTGGCGCCCAAGGCGCCGGCTCGCCGCGCCGCCTGGACCAGGCTATTGATTTCGGGCGATGAGACGCCCATTTGTTGCAAGAGCCACTGATTGCCGTCCATCAGAGCGCCGAGCGCAAAAGACTCTCCCGTTTCAATGGCTGCGCGTCCCATGACCACGACCTGGCCGATGGACTTGAACAAGTTGTCGTAGCGTTCCCGGTCAGCTTCCCATGCGGCCCGCACGTCTTGCACCACTGCTTTGGTCGAGCTGGGAATGCCGGTGTCGGCAATCAGAATGTGCAGCGGCGACTTGACCATGAAATTCTGGATGAGCCGGTCCTTGACGAAGAAAAGCGGCTGAGCCTGGGCGACGACGGTATTGTCAATCCCGCTCGGCGTGCCATGGTACAGCTTTTCCACTTCGAACACCAACCACGAGAGAGTGCCGTTATCGAACGGGCGGCCCAGGTGCATGGCGAGCGCCCGCGCGATGGCGGCGGAAACCGCTGCGCCGCTGCCCATTCCACTGGCAATGGGGATGGTCGAATGGATGGTGATGGTCGCGTCGGGTTCGGGCATCTTGAGGCTGCCCAACGTCCCACGGACAATGGCGGCTAACGGGTCGTCCTCTGCTGCTTCTGCCAGATGAACCGTGCGGCCCAGGTCTGAGGCGACGATGGTGCAGCCTGCGCCGGCGCGTGCATCTTCTACATCGGCAGTGGCTTGGACCTCGGTGATGGGAACGGCAATCGCAGGCCGTCCATAGACGACAGCGTGCTCTCCCAAGAGGATTATTTTGCCCGGTGCGTTTGCAGTGGTCATCAGTAGTGATTATACCGCCAGGTTAGTTAACAGTCAATCAGCCAACTAACCCGCCGCGTCGAGCGCCGAGGCAAAGAGGTTGAGCGCCTCGTCCATCTGCTGTTCGTTCACCACCAGCGGCGGAATCCAGCGGATGATGTTGTCAAACGTGCCGCAGGTCAGCAACATTAATCCGCGCTCGAACGCCGCCTTGTCCACGGCTTTGGCGGTGGCCGTGTCCGGCGCGCCAGGCTTGCCGAACTCGACGCCGACCATCAGCCCCAGGCCGCGCACCTCGCCGATGCAGGGAAACTCGGCTTGCAGCTTGCGCAGCCCGGCCATCAGTTGCGCGCCGCGCGCCGCCGCGTTCTCCACCAGCTTTTCTTCGCGCATCGCCTGGATCGTGGCGACGGCTGCCGCGCACGCGACGGCGTTCCCGCCGAACGTCCCGCCGTGGCTGCCGGGTCGCCATTTGCTCATCAACTCTTGGCGCGCGGCCAGCCCCGAAAGTGGCAGGCCCGACGCGATGCCTTTCGCCATCAACAGAACGTCGGGGATGGTTTGGGTGTGCTCGACGGCAAAGAACTTGCCCGTGCGGCCAAAGCCGGATTGAACTTCGTCGGCCACGAGCAGGATGCCGTGCTCGTCGCACAGTTTGCGCAGCGCCGGCATAAGACCCGCCGGAGGCACGACGTACCCGCCTTCACCCAGCACCGGCTCGACGACGATGCAGGCCGTCTCTTCGGGCGCGGTCTGGCTCTTGAGCAGCTTGTTCAGCTCGCGCAAGCAAAAGTCTAGCGTCGTCTGTTCATCCCAACCATAGTAAAACGGGTAAGGGTAGGGGGCCACAAAAATGCCCGGCACGAGCGGTTGATGCCCTGCGCGGTAGCCAGTCTTGCTCGTCGTCATCGCCATCGTCAGGTGAGTGCGCCCGTGAAAGCTGCCCTGGAAGACGATCACGTTGGGCCGCCCGGTCACCTGCTTCGCCAGCTTGACCCCCGCCTCGACGATTTCTGCGCCGCTGTTGCTAAAGAAGAACGAATCCAGCGGCGGCGGGACGATGGTCAGCAACTCGTCTACCAGTTCCAGCATGGGCTTGTGGTAGACGATGTTGGCCTGGCCGTGGATGAGTTTGGCGGCCTGCTCTTGAATGGCCTTGACCACGCGTGGATGTGAGTGGCCGGTGTTGGTCACGCCGATGCCGCAAGTAAAGTCGAAATAGCGTTTGCCCTCGGTGTCAAAGAGATACGGCCCTTCGCCGTGATCCACCCTCACCGAGAACGACCGGCCCCAGATGGGGGAAAGATGCTGCAATGAATTTTCGGACATGGTGTTACCTCGTGGTAATGCGTGTTGCGTGTTCCGTCGCGCAGCACGGAACACGCAATACGGAACACGCACCAAGTTTCATGCTGCCCAGCCCAACCCCAGTTCTTCCAGTTTCGGCTTGGTTGGCATTCCGGTGGCCTGGTCCCAACCGGCCAATTCGTAATAGTCGTTCAGCGCGGCCTCGAACTCGTCACGCGCGATGTACAGTCCGTCCGACGGGCCCCCCTTGAGCGGCTCGTCAAACAGGCGCTTGGGCAACGTGTCGCGCTCGCGTCCCACGCCTTCGCGCGCGTTGAACAGGCGCAGCATATTCAGCCGCCGCTCGCCGATGCGCTGCATGTCGCCCACCTTCATCTCCCAGCCGGTCACGGCGCGCATCAACGCGGCCATCTCGACCGGCCCCAGCAGTTGCCACGATGGGCCGTAGACGAACTGGCACAGGTCGGCGCTGTCCATGAACGAATAGTTCCACTCGGTATACAGCGCCAGCTTGACCTTTTCGCGGTTGAGCACTCGATCCGGCTGCGGGGCGGTGAGGCCGATTTGGGCCATGCGCTCCAGGCTGATGGGGGAGGACTCGGCTGTATAGCCAGGGTCGTGCTCGGACGATTGGTGATCCGCGCCGAACGGGTTGACGGCGTATACCAACGCCAGGCTGCGCTTGACCTGCGGCATGTGCGCTGGCAGTTCTTGATTCTTGACGGCCACCACCCAATCTTCCGCGCCGCGCCCGATCTTGATCGCGGCGAGAGCCGAGCCGTTCGCCAGCAGGTCACCCAGGCCCTCGCGGCGCAAAATCTTGTCGAGCATCGCCAGCATCGCGTCGGCATTGCCAAAGCGCAGCTCGATGCCGCCGGTGTCCTGTGTTGTGAGCAAACCTTTCTCGAAACATTCCATCGCAAACGCGATTGTCGCGCCGCACGTGATCGTGTCCACGCCATACTGGTCGCACATCTGATTCGCTAACGCCACGGCGGACAAGTCGGCGACGCTGCAATAGGAGCCAAACGTCCCCAATGTCTCGTATTCCGGGCCGCCATAGACGGGATACACCAGAGTGCCTTTGTATTCGGTTTCGACGACGCGCTTGCAACGGACGACGCAGGCGTAGCACGTGTCGTTTTCTTTGAGAATGGTGTCGGCCATCCTTTCGCCCGACAAGTTCTCCGCCTGCTCAAAGACGCCGCTGGTATAGTTGCGCGTGGGCAGTCCGCCCACCGAGTTTTGATAGTTCAGCACGCTGGCCGTGCCGAAATCCTGCAGGCCCTTCATATCGGCGTAATCCGGCAGACGGGTCGAAGCCAGGCGAGCCAGTTGGGTGACGCCTTCCTTGTCTGCCACGCTCACCTTGCCGTGGCCGCGCACCGCAATCGCCTTGAGGTTCTTGCTGCCCATCACCGCGCCCATGCCGGTGCGCCCGTGCGCGCGGTTGGACATGTTCATGATCGCGGCGAAGCGGACCAGCCGCTCACCGCCGGGGCCAATCTGAGCCACCTGAATCTTGTCGTCGCCCAGTTCTTGCTTGATGATGCGCTCGGCCTCGCCGGTGATCTTGCCCCACAGGTGCGAAGCGTCGCGCAGTTCGGCTGCGGGCAGGTTTCCTGCCCCGCCGTCGTGAATCCACAAGTAGACGGGCTTGGGCGATTTGCCGGTGATGACGATGCCATCGAACCCGGCGAATTTCAATTCAGCCGGCCAGAACCCGCCGGCCTGGCTATCGCCGATCAAACCGGACAGCGGGCTTTTGGCTGTGGCCGTGGCGCGGCTCTGCCCGCTGATCGCCACGCCGGTGGTGGCCGAGAGCATGATCGAGAGCGTGTTCTCCGGCCCCAACGGATCGGCGCCGGGCGGCGTGTTTTTCAACAAATAATATGTGCCCATCGCGCTGCCGCCCCAGTAGGTACGATAAAACTCTTCCGAGGGCTGCTCAATGGTGATCTGCCCCGTCGTCAGGTTGACGTGAAGGATTTTGCCAGCAAAACCGTGTAACATATCAACACCTCCTCCCCATTCGCTTTGACGAAGGACGAACGACTAGCAGCCTGTCGGAGAGGTAGCCTAGCCCCTTGTGGGCGTTGGCATCTGACGGGCACAAGGCCCTAAAAGTATGCTCGCATCTGCCGCGTCGAAAAAGTCATGCGGCCTTACCTGGAGGCTCTCCTGTGACCCGTAACATAGCAGCATCGGTCCGTCAGCGTTTGCTCAACAGAGCTCGCGCTGAAGGGAGACCTTTCAGCGAATTACTGCAATACTTTGCTCTGGAGCGATTCCTATACCGACTGGGGCGCTCGTCGTATTCGAATCGGTTCGTGCTCAAAGGCGCGTTGATGTTCGGCGTGTGGCAAGGACCGTTCTCGCGCCCGACACGCGATGTGGATTTACTGGGACATGTGGAGCACACCGTCGAGCGTGTCACGACTGTGATGCGAGCAATCTGCCGGCAATCCGTGCCGGAAGACGATGGATTGCGCTTCGATGCAGATAGCGTTACCGGCGAACGCATCGTTGAGGCCGCCAGCTACGAAGGCGTGCGTGTAAAGCTCGTTGCCTATCTTGAGGACGCGCGCGTCCTTGTGCAGATTGATGTTGGTTTTGGTGATCCATTGGTGCCAGGCCCGAAACCGATTCGTTTGCCGACCATTCTCGAGTTTCCCCCGCCCGAGTTGCAGGGCTACAGCCGCGAGAGCGCCATTGCCGAAAAGTTCCAAGCGATGGTCTATCTGGGAGTGATCAACAGCCGGATGAAAGATTTTTATGACATCTGGTCGCTCGCGAGTCGGTTTGAATTTGATGGAGCGATCCTGGCGCAGGCCATTCACGAGACTTTTCGTGCGCGGCAGACAATGTTATCGCAAACCCCGGCTGCTTTCAGCGATGTTTTTGCCAACGATCGCGAGAAGCAAGCTCAATGGGCAGCCTTCGTCCGCCGGATTCAAGTCGAGAATGCCCCTACCTCTTTGAGTGACGTTGTGCAATACATCAAGGCATTTCTTCAGCCGGTGATTCAGGCGTTGATCGAGGAGCGGCCCTTCGTTCAGCGTTGGCTACCGGGCGGCCCATGGGGCTGATGAATGTGAATACGCTGGCAGTATGATGTGGATCCCGGGGGCACTCGAGGCAGCCGTGAGAAGTGTGGATGAGATTGACCGATTGGCGGCAGAAGCGGAGGGTGAGTTAGCCAGGCTCGACATCCGCAGGGCAGAGTTGCTGTCGCAAATCGCTGCGCTGCAGCGAGAAAAAGCCGCCTTCCTCCAAAGATCGGAAGCTACATGGCAATCCGCCAGTGTGCCACTCGTCACCAACCAGTCTCCCCAGGAGGCGAAAATCGCTCTCTTCCGCAGCCTGTTTCGAGGGCGCAAAGATGTCTACCCCAAAAGATTCGAGAGTCTGAAAACAGGCAAACAGGGATATCAACCTGTTTGTCGCAATGAGTGGGTCAGTGGGATTTGCGAAAAGCCCAGAGTGCGGTGCGATAATTGCGCGCATCGCCAGCTTATGCCGGTCACGGATGATGTTGTGCGAAACCATCTTCTGGGGATGGATCTCAATTCAGGCCGCGACTTTACCATTGGCGTCTATCCCATGCTGCCGGACGAGACGTGCTGGTTTCTGGCGGCCGACTTTGACAAGACTTCCTGGCAACAAGATGCAGGGGCGTTCCTGGAGACGTGCAAGCTTTTCAATGTGCCAGCCGCGTTGGAGAGATCGCGTTCGGGGAATGGCGGGCACACCTGGATATTCTTTTCCGAACCTATTCCAGCGGTGCTGGCACGAAAAATGGGAGCCTTTCTTCTGACGCAGACGATGGAGCGTCGGCCCGAGATCGGATTAGATTCCTATGATCGCTTTTTCCCCAGTCAGGACACACTCCCCACAGGCGGTTTTGGTAACCTGATTGCTCTGCCACTCCAAAAGAGGCCACGCGACGCAGGGCGCGGTAACAGTCTTTTCCTCGATGAAGGCTTTGTTCCGTATCAAGACCAGTGGGCTTTCCTGTCATCACTCCGTTGCATGAATCGTCGAGAGGTCGAAACGGTTGTCGGCGAGGCGGAGCGTCAAGGCGAATTCCTGGGGATCCGCCTTCCCGTTACTGATGAACATGACGATCAGCCCTGGACTGCGCCACCTTCAAGACGGCACAAGGAGCCGCCGGTCATTGGCCCGCTGCCGGAGCAAATTGACCTGGTGCTTGGCAATCAGATCTATGTTCCCAAAGCAAACATCTCGCCCTCGCTTCGTAACCGTCTGATCCGCCTGGCGGCTTTTCAAAACCCCGAGTTCTACCAGGCCCAGGCCATGCGCTTGTCAACGTTCGGCAAGCCACGCATCATCAGTTGCTGTGAGGATTTTCTCAAACACCTGGGATTGCCGCGCGGCTGCCTCGACGAGTTACTCGCGCTGTTCCAATCTCTCAAGGTCAAAGTGGCACTCACGGATCAGCGGTTTGCTGGTGCTCCGCTCGAACTCCAATTTCGGGGAAGCCTACGTGCAGAACAACAGCAAGCTGTCGATGCCTTGTTGCAGCACGAGACAGGCGTCTTGGCCGCTTCGACCGCGTTTGGCAAAACTGTTGTGGCAGCCTATTTGATCGCTCAGCGCCGGGTGAACACCTGGTCGTGGTTCATCGCCGCCAACTGCTCGACCAGTGGGTTGCGGCATTGAGCCAATTTCTCGGCCTCGCGCCAAAAGAGATCGGTCAGATTGGAGGCGGCAAACACAAACCGACCGGGCAGATAGATGTTGCGATGGTTCAAAGCCTGAGCCACAAAGGCGTCGTTGACGACCTTGTGGGCGGCTATGGTCACCTGGTCATTGACGAATGCCACCACATCTCGGCTGTCAGTTTTGAGCAAGTGGTCCGGCAGAGCAAGGCCAGATACATCACCGGTTTGTCGGCCACGGTAGCGAGGAAAGATGGGCACCATCCGATCATTTTCATGCAATGTGGCCCCGTCCGTTATCGAGTGGACGATCGAAGACAGGCTGCAAAGCGGCCTTTTGACCACAAGGTCATCGTTCGTCCAACCACCTTTCGCCTCCCATCTCACTTGCAGAACGTGACGGTGCAATCTATTCAGGACGTGTATGCGTTGCTTTCCAGAGATGATGAACGCAATCGGCTCATCGTTGAAGATGTGGTGGCTGCCGTGGAGGCCAAACGTGTTCCAGTCCTGCTGACTGAGCGACGGGAGCATCTGGAGCTGCTGGCTGGCCTGCTGTCTCAGCGAATCCAGAATGTTATCGTGATGACGGGGGGCATGGGCAAAAAGCAACGCCAGCGGCTAGCGGAACAAATCGCCAGTATTCCCACGGACCAGCCACGTGTGATTGTCGCCACCGGTCGCTACTTGGGTGAGGGGTTTGACGATGATCGGCTGGATACTCTATTCCTGGCTTTGCCCATCTCCTGGCGTGGAACCCTGACCCAATATGCCGGGCGGCTTCACCGGCTGAACGCAGCCAAGAAAGATGTGATCATCTACGATTACGTGGACTTGCAAGTACCCGTGCTGGCAAAGATGCATGCGCGGCGGCGCACTGGCTACAAAGCCATCGGCTACGAGATTGTCTTGCCGGAGAAAACGAGTCAAGCGGTTCAACTTTCGTTGGGAAATCTGTGAGCCTGCTTTTGGATAGGAAGGTGAAATGACCACCATGTCTGGCTTGCCGCAATTGACTGAAGCCGACATCCGCCGCTGGACCGGCGATGAATCATTCAAGCGCGGCCAGCGATACTTTCATCAGGGAGCGGTTCTCAATCCGCGTTGCGCGGGGATGACGCTCAAAGCACAATGCCAGGGATCGCGTCCTCAGCCGTACCGCGTGCAAATCACGCTGGAGCCGAAAGGCATTGCGTTCGGTGACTGCACCTGTCCGGTCGGCGGTGGCGGCCATTGCAAACATGCAGCGGCCTTGCTGCTGACCTGGCTTGAAGATGCCGATGCCTTTGTGAATGTCGAGGACATGGCAACGACATTGGATCGGCGCGGCAAGGCCGAACTGATTGATCTGATCGCCAAGATGGTCGAGCGTTACCCTGACCTGGAAATGTTGGTCGAGTTGCCGGTGCCCGGTGAAGCTGGCTCGAAACCGATGGATGCCGAGTCCATTCAGCGACAGGTTCGTCGTATCTTTTCCAGCGCGGGCTACGAGTGGGGCGCAGCTTCAGACGTGGCGTTGGATTTGGGCAACGTGGTGGACGTCGGAGATGGCTATGTTGAGCGGGAGGACTGGCGCAATGCGGCGGTGGTGTATGAGACCATCATGCGCGAGGTGCTGGATCAGTATCCCTCCATGCACGATGAAGAGGGCGACTTGCACGAGGTCGTCAACCGATGCGTTGGGGGATTGGGCGAATGTCTGTCCGCAGAAAGTGATTCGGCGCAACGCCAAACCATCTTGCGCGCGTTGTTCGACACCTACGCCTGGGATGTGAATTTCGGCGGCATTGACATGGGGTATGAAGCACGTGGCATCATTTTGGAGCAGTCCACGCTGGAGGAACGCCGTCAAGTCGCCGGATGGGGGCGGTCGGCTATGCCATCCGGCGATTCGTGGAGCGACGGTTATCATCGTCAGACTCTGGGGCGCTTTTTGCTTGAGTTGGAGCAAGATGAACTCGATGACGAAGCGTTCTTGCGCATCTGTCGCGAGACGAATCGCTGGCAAGACCTGGTGGCACGCCTGTTGGCGCTCAAGCGCGTAGACGAAGCGGCCGAGGTAGCTCGCTCGGTCGGAGATTACGATTTATTGCAGTTGGCCGACATCTTTGTGAAGCATGAGCAGACTGACCTGGCAACCGACTTGATGCGAGCGCGGGCCAAGACCAGTCAAGATACTCGCCTGCCCGAGTGGCTCAAGCAACGCGCGATGGAGCGAGGCGACGCGAGCGAAGCCCTGGCGTGGACACAACAGTTGTTCTGGCAGCGTCCCTCGTTGGAGGGCTATGAGCAAGTGAAGGCTCGGTCGAAGACGTTGGATACCTGGGAGACTTTTCAAGGCGAGATTCTCGCCCGCCTGTCCAAGCAAAATCAGCATGCCTTGCTGACCGAGATCTATTTGAAAGAAGGTCAAGTGGATCAGGCACTCGCGTCCGTCAAGCGCGTCGCGGGCGGGGCAAGTGGGCTGTGGGGATCGTTCCAGTCGCCGCTCTTGATCCGGGTCGCTCAGGCGGCTGAATCCAGCCGCCCGCAGGAATCCATCCGCATCTATGTGGACACGGCCAGACAATTGATCCGAGCGCGTGGGCGCGACAACTATACCACGGCCGCGAATCACTTGGCTCGTGTGCGAAAGCTATATCAACGTTTGGGAGAAGACAAGACCTGGCAAGCGCTCATCGCGGACATTCGGCAACAGAACAGCAGCCTGCGCGCTCTGAAGGAGGAGTTGGGCAAAGTCGGACTGTAGCACGGTTCGTGCCACGCCAGGCGCGCCGATCAACGATGACTATGAACACTATTCTGACGACCGACCAAATCCTCGCGCTTGCGCCTGATGCCAGTTCTGCCAAAGCCGGTCAAGGCCTCGCTGCGCCACGCAAGTGGGTAACGCTCGGACGTG
Organism: Anaerolineae bacterium; assembly: GCA_041300525.1. Lineage (GTDB taxonomy): Bacteria > Chloroflexota > Anaerolineae > Fen-1058 > Fen-1058 > JBGLNJ01. The sequence continues at coordinate 2,074,937 of JBGLNJ010000001.1, forward strand.
ACGAGCGATCCGCGTGGGGCGAATGCCAAGGCAGCGCCAGGGAACCCTACCAGGTGCAAATCGAATTGAGCGAGCCGGCGTTTCACTGCACGTGCCCCAGCCGCAAATTCCCCTGCAAGCACGCCTTGGGTCTGTTCCTCTTGCTGGCGAATCAGCTGGCTGCCTTCAAGCAGACCAAGCCGCCTGCGTGGGTGACGGAGTGGCTGTCCAAGCGCGCCGAGCGGGCCGAACGCGCCGAGAAGCGCGCTCAGAAAAAAGCCCAGGCCGAACCCGTCGCCGATGTGCAGGCGCAAGCCAAACGTGCTGCCGCGCGCGAAGACAAAATCACCGCCGGATTGACCGAGTTGGAACTCTGGCTGGCCGATTTGATGCGACAGGGCTTGGCTTCCGCGCAAGCGCAGCCTGCCAAATTCTGGGAGACGATGGCGGCCCGCATGGTGGACGCGCAAGCGCCCGGCCTGGCGCGGCAACTGCGCGAGATGGACGGCCTGGCTTCTTCCGGCGAAGGCTGGCAGGCGCGGTTGTTGGAGCGGCTCGGTCGCCTGCACTTGCTCATCGAAGGGTACAAACACGTCGAGATGCTCGCGCCTGAAACGCAGGCCGATGTCCGCACGCTCATGGGCTGGACGCAGGATCAGGACAAGCTGCTGGCCAAGCCTGGCTTGCGCGACGAGTGGCTGGTGCTGGGCCAACGTGCCGAAGACGAAGAGCGGATGCGCGTTCAACGAACGTGGCTGTGGGGATGCGGGGCGGCTACTGCCGCGCCTGGTCGCGCGGCACTCATTTTGGATTTTGCCATCGGCAAACAGCCCCTCGACGTGAGCCTGGTGCCCGGCACGGCCCTCGACGCCGAGTTGGTGTTCTTTCCTGGCAACTATCCGCTACGCGCGCTGATCAAGACACGGCATGGCGCGCCTGTACCAGGCGCGCCCGCTCCGCTCGACGGGCTGCCAGGATATGCCAACATCTCTGCCGCCATGGCGGCCTATGCGGAAGCACTTGGCCGCTATCCCTGGCTTGAGCGATTCCCGCTGGCGCTGCAAGCCGTGGTTCCGCTTCGACGCGAGTCGGGCTGGTTTATGCGCGATGCAGATGGGGCACATGCCCTGCCGCTCGATCCACACTTTGAAGAACAGTGGCCCTTGATGGCCCTGAGCGGCGGCCATCCAATCAACGTGTTTGGCGAATGGAACGGCGAGCACCTGTTGCCGCTCAGCGTGTGGACTGATGGACGATTCGTGTGCCTGGCGGGAGTGGGGACGTGAGCGACGAGCTATGGCAAGATTTGGTCAAGAATGCACTGCTAGGCACGGAGCGTCAAACGTTCACGCCGCCGCAAGTGGACGGGCCACTGGGCGCGTTGCTGGCGCGCCTCGATAGCGCCAGGCCGGAGCACGCGCTGCTCGGCGCAGCGGCGGCGGTCGCGCTCTATCGGCGCGCGGGCCATGTGCCGCCGCAAGGCGATCAGCCGTTGCCCGCGCCATGTGAACCTGACGACGCGGCGCGCTGCAACCCGCGCGCGGCTCAACGTTTGCGTTTGATGCTCGAAGGACAATATCCTGATCTGCTCTCTGAATGGCCGGCAGCCGTGGCGCAGACCGGACGGCGTGTGCCGGAAGAATATCTGTCGGCGTTGCTGAGCAAGGGCCACGCGCAGGCCAATGTGTGCGATGCGATTGTGCCTGTCCTGGGCAAACGTGGCAAATGGCTGGCAGCATTCAATCCCGATTGGGATTATGTCGGGATTTATACTGATGAAGGCATCAGCGCCACAAATACAAAAAAACGGGATGGCTTTAACCATATGATTGCCGATGCTTTGGATGGGAATGCCAGGCGCACACGCTGGAAGAGGTGGGCGAATTCTTTGGCGTCACGCGCGAGCGCATCCGGCAGATCGAGGCCAAGGCGCTGCGCAAGCTGCGGCATCCGTATCGCAGTCGCAAGCTAAGGGATTACCTCACAGAATAGTGGCTAGTTGTCAGTGGACAGTGCCCCGCTGTTTCTGCATAGTCAGGATGACCAGTTATGGGAGACACGTGCGAGTGGCATCTGTGCGGCAAACCACTGACGGGTCGCCGTCGGCGCTTTTGCAGCCACAAGTGCAAGAACAAGTATTATGTGACGCAGCGCAGAAAATCGCTCAAGGAAATGGCCGTCAAATACAAAGGCGGCAAGTGTGCCCTGTGCGGATATGACCGATGTCTGGACGCACTGTCGTTCCACCACGCCGGTGAGAAAGAATTCGGGATCGGCGCCAAGGGTTACACGCGATCTTGGGAAAAGGTCAAGGTTGAACTGGACGAATGTATCTTGGTCTGCCACAACTGCCACGCAGAAATTCATGCGGGTCTGCATCCTGAATTTGACGACTCACACAACTTCGGGTATAATCCCGCCCGCTGACATTCCTCGGTAGCTCAATAGGCAGAGCAATCGGCTGTAAAAATTGCAGCGCTGTTCGGTAACGGGCAGTGGAAAATCGGGTGAATTCAGGAAAGCCGCAGCACATGAGGGTGGCGGGAATCCTGAGCCAAGCCAGGCGATGGGCAAAAGGATGGCCGCCTGGAAGGTGCAGAGACTAGGGGATGAGTGGCCCGGCAATAAGCCCCGGCAGCGCCCGACATCCCATCCGGCTTTAGCCGGAGGATGATGAGATAGTCCATTCCTTGTGGAAACACAAGGGCCAATGTAACCGATGGGTTCCTGGTTCGAGTCCAGGCCGAGGAGCTAGCACGAAAAGGGAAGGGCGACCTTCTCTTTTTTGTTCCATGCTTCCCGCATCTTGCTTCTCGCGTCCTGCGCTCCACGCGCCTTGCCGCCATTGCGCTTCGGGCTTATAATCGCCTCACTTCTCAATTCTGCGAAAGGTCTCTCTCTATTCGTATGGCTTCACCTCAATCGTCGGCGGTGGCGGAAGCGGGGCTGCGTTGGCCCGCGACTTTTCGCGCGCTGCGCCATCGCAACTTTCGGCTATGGTTCATTGGACAGGGCACGTCGAACATTGGCACCTGGATGCAGTGGATGGCCCAACAAGTGCTCATCTACCGGCTGACCCACTCGGCGGCTGCGCTGGGCATGGTCAATTTTGTCGCCATCGTGCCGCTCGTGCCGCTGGCGCTGTGGGGCGGCTCGATCTCGGATCGTTTCCCCAAGCGGACGGTGATTCTTATCACGCAGACCCTCATGCTCGCCCAGGCGCTTATCCTGGCGGCGCTTACCTGGACCGGCGTCGTTCAGGTCTGGCACGTCTACGTGCTGGCGTTTCTGCTGGGCGCGGCCAACGCGGTGGATATGCCGGCGCGCCAGGCCTTTACCGTGGACATGGTCGAGGGCAAAAAAGACCTGACGAATGCCATCGGGCTGAACTCGGCCATGTTCAACGGCGCGCGCGCGATCGGCCCGGCGCTGGCGGGGTTGGCTGTCGCGGCGACTGGCGAGGGGACGGCGTTCTTTCTCAACGGCTTGAGCTTTGTGGCTGTCATTATCTGCTTGCTGATGATGCGCAACCTGCCACAGCCCTCGCGCCCGCGCAATGGCAATGGCCTGAAATCGCACATGGCCGAAGGGGTGCGCTTTGTGTTCAAGCAGCAGGCTATCCTGGTGTTAATGAGTTTGATCGCAGTGAGCGCGTTCCTTTCGATGCCGTACAACACGCTGATGCCGGTGTTTGCCAACGTCGTGCTCAAGAACAGCGCGCTGCCCGTGGTGACGTTGTTGTGTGGCGGCGCTCATCCGCTGATGCGCTGCCAGGCCCCGGAGGCGTTGCCGTTGGGAATCTTGTTGACGGCGGTGGGCATTGGCGCAGTGGCGGGCGCGCTGCTGGTGGCTTCGTTGCCGGAGACTGCCCGGCGAGGACGGATGCTCACGGCGGGCAACCTGGTCTTTCCGTTGACGCTCTTGTTCTTTGCGGCGTCGCGCTCGTTTGTGCTTTCGTTGGCGCTGATGGTCCTGGCGGGTATCAGCTTTGTGTGGCAAAATGCGCTGGCGAACACGTTGTTGCAGATCGTCACGCCCGACGAGTTGCGCGGGCGCGTGATGAGCCTATACTCTTTGACGTTCCAGGGGATGATGCGTGTGGGCGGCTTGCAAGCCGGGCTGGTGGCCGATTGGATCGGCGCGCCGCTGTCGGTGGGAATCGGCGCGGCCATCTCGCTGGCGTATGGGTTGTTCGTCGCTGTGCGGTTCCCCAAAGTGCGCGAGACGGCGTAGGACAAGTTGCCAACTTGTCCTACTGAGACGGAGCAGTCATGAGCGATACCTTGATCAAGACGATCAGCCTCGTCAAGCGTTTTGGCGACAAGCTGGCCGTGAACAGCGTGAACTTGGACGTGCATGGCGGCGAGATTTTTGGCTTCCTCGGCCCCAATGGCGCGGGCAAGACGACGACGATCAAAATAATCTGCGGCCTTTTGCGCCCCACGGCAGGCTCCGCGTTCGTGGGCGGGTTTGACATCCAGCAGCAGCCCATCGCGGCCAAGTCCATCTTGGGCTATGTCCCCGACGAGCCGATGCTGTATGAAAAATTGTCCGCGCGCGAGTTCTTGAGCTTTGTGGCTGACTTGTATAACGTGCCTCCGCAGCAGGCCGAACGTCGCGCACAAGAACTGCTCAAGCTGCTCGATCTCACCAGCGACGCCGATAACCTCATCGAGGGGTTTTCACACGGGATGCGCCAAAAGACGGCGATTGCCGGCGCGCTGATGCACGACCCGCGCGTGTTGGTATTGGACGAGCCGACCGTCGGACTCGATCCCAAATCGGCGCGGTTCATCAAAGATATCCTGCGCCAACTGGCCGAGCGGGGCGCGGCGGTGTTTTTGTCCACGCATATTCTGGAAATTGCTGAACGGATGTGCGACCGCATCGGCATCATTGACTACGGCAACCTGATCGCCGTGGGGACTGTTGAACAGCTTCGCGCCGGGCGGGCCGACCAGAGCCTTGAGGATATTTTCCTTTCGCTCACGGGCGGGGCCGAGTATGCAGAGATTGCGCAGGTGTTGGCGTGAGGCAGGCGGCAAGACGCTCGGAGCGCGATATGCAGGCTGCTGGTTAGGAGGAAAGCGTTATGGAGGCCGTGTCTATTGGACATATCGAAATCATGCCGGAGGTGTGTGGGGGAAAGCCGCACATTGCCGGACATCGCATTACGGTACAACACATTGTCGTCTGGCACGAGCGGATGGGCCAGGGGCCGGACGAGATTGCAACTGAGCATGGCCTCACACTCAGTGAGGTGTATGCTGCGTTGGCTTACTATCATGACCATCGTGCTGAGATTGATGCTTCCATCCATGCCGACGAGTCATTCGTAACCGAGTTGCGCCGCCAGACACCCTCCAAGATTGTGGAGAGGCTCCTTGGCCGAGCAAATTAGGTTCTACCTGGATGAGCACGTTCCGGCTGCTGTGACCGAAGGATTGCGCCGTCGAGGAGTGGACGTGCTCACGGTTCAAGAAGCTGGGATGCGTTCGGTAAGTGACGACAACCAGCTTGCCTTGGCGCTGTCGCAAGGGCGAGTCATTTTTACCCAGGATGCTGACTTTTTGCGAATGCATACGGCGGGTGCGCATCATGCTGGCATGGTATACGCCCAGCAACATACGGCGGTCGGCGAGATGATTCGCGGGCTGATGTTGATTGTGGAAGTGTTGGGGCCTGCCGACATGATTGATCACATCGAATATGTCGGATGAACTGTGCCGGGTCGTCAACGGCCGTATGAGGTAACGTCGTGCGATGTTGAGCTATGTCTGGAAACTCTTGCGCGCCCGATGGCGCATCACGTGGAATAATATCTGGCGGGCGAGCCGCCGCCGCAAGATCGGGGTGTTCTTTGCCGTGTTCGGATTGGCGGTCTTGGCCGGGTTTCTTGTCTTTGCAAGTTGGGGAATTCTGTCCGTCATGCGCCGGCCTGAAGTGGCCCAGTTCGTCACGCCGGATTTGATCCGCGCGGTGCCGGTGCTGTTCACCGGCGCCACGTTCCTGGCGGGGCTGCTCACCAACTTTGGCGCGCTGCTGCAAACGCTGTACCTCAGCGGCGATATGGAGTTCCTGCTGGCCGCGCCTATCCCCACGCGCGCCGTGTTCGTCGCCAAGCTCGTCCAGGCGGTGCTGCCCAACTTTTTGTTCATGTCGCTGTTCAACCTGCCGGCGCTCATCGGGCTGGGAATTGCGCAGGGGTACAACGTCACGTATTTTGTGATGCTGCCGGTGACGCTGGTGTTGTTGATGCTGGCTGGCGCGGGCATCGCGGCGATGGGGGTGATGGTCGTGGTGCGCGTCGTGCCGGCGCGGCGCGTGGCCGAAGTGATGGGGCTGGTCGGCGGCGTGACGAGCCTCCTGTGCTCGCAGTCGGGCCAGTTCATGCGCGTGAGCGGCGCAGCGCAGGGTCCATCGTCCGCGCAGATGTCGGCGTTGGCTGGCGCCGCGGCGCAGTTCAATACGCCGTACTCGCCGCTGGCATGGCCGGGGCGGGCGCTCGTCGCGTTGGGCGAAGGGCAATGGCTGCTTGCGGTGCTGCTCGTCGGAGTGACCGCTGCCCTGACGCTGGGCGTGTTTGCCGTGTCGCTGGTGGCCTCTGAGCGGTTATACATCACCGGCTGGGCGCGGACGCGGTCGAGCAGCACGCCGCGCAAAGTGGCGCGCGCACGCGGAGCGCGTCGGCGCGCGGCGGGCGGGAGACGGCTTTTCCCCGCCGCGTTCACCGCTATCCTCGCCAAAGACTGGAAGCTGCTCACGCGCGACCTGCGCAACTATTCGCAGCTCATCACGCCGATTATCTTTGGCGTCATTTACACTTTCTCGCTCGCGCGAGGAACGCAGCAGATGCCTGCCACACCGATCGGGCGGCAGGTCATCACCTATGGCGGCTTGGGCACGGCATTGTTCGTGGCATGGATCTTTGCCGCGCGGCTGGCGCTGGGCGGCATTGGGTTGGAGGGCAAGCGATACTGGTTGCTCAAAGTCGCGCCGCTGCGGCCCGAGATATTGCTGGCCGCCAAGTTTGCCGTGGCATACCTGCCCTCACTCGCGCTCGGCAGCGTGTTCCTGGTTGCCGCGACGTTCTTGGGGCGTTCCGGTGTTGAAGCGCTGCCCTACAACTGGGTCGCATTGGCCGGGACGATTGCTGCATTGTGCGCCGTGTACCTGGCCTTTGGCACAGCGGGAGCTAATCTGGCCTGGGAAGATCCGCGCCAGGTGACGCGCGGGATGACGGGGTGCATGGGTTGGATAGCGGGCACAGCGATGATGGGCATCATGGCCGCTGTGTTTTCGGGCTTTCCGATGCTCGCGCTGCTGGGCGTGCCGGTGGTGCTGGCACAAGGCCTCGGATTGATCGTGGGATTGACCTTGTGCGCCGTGGCGCTGGCCGCCGCGTTTTTGTGGGCGCGTGGACGGGTAGCCTGGGTAGGCGAAGCGTAAGGGGCGATATGGAGACCGAACGACAACCGACTGATCTCGTGATGATTACGTTGGCTGCACTGGTGGTATTCAGCCCGGCGTTTGCGCTCGTGGCAGCCAACTGGACGGACGGATTGGAAGTCCTATGGCTTGTGGCGCTGATGGGGATGGTCGCCGGCTGGCTCATTTCCATCAGCCGATTCCGCAGCCTGACCGCGCACCTGTTGAGCACGGTGTATGGCCTGACCTGGATAGGCTACTTGCTGGCCGGTCCGCTGCCTCACTTGCTGTGGCGTGATAGAATCTTCGACCTGTACATACGCTTTGTCGCATGGACGGGGATTGCGCTTCGCGGAGGCACGGGTCGGGATAACTTGTTGTTTATCCTCATGTTGGCCCTGATCGTCTGGTGGCTGAGCTACGCCGCCGTATGGAATACAGTGCGTTACCAACGAGTGTGGCGCGCCGTGCTGCCTTCAGGTGTGGCGCTCTTTGTCAACTTGTATTATTACCCCGGCTCCAAGCTCACTGTGTATCTGATGCTTTATCTGCTGTGCGCGCTGCTCTTGGTCGTCCGTTCGTACACGGTGCTGCAAGAACGCCGCTGGGAGAGGGAGGGCGTCGGCTACAACAGCGATGTGCGCTTTGACTTGCTGCGCTCCGGGTTGGTGCTGGCCGTGGCAGTGATTTTGTTGGCCTGGGTTGCGCCGACGGCCGCCGGCAGCCAATCGGCCTACGACATGTGGCGGCGCGTGGAAGGCCCGTGGCTGCGTGTGGAGGATAATTTCAATCGGATGTTTTCCACGCTGCGTTCCCAGGCCTTTGTTCAGGGCAATCCATTTGGGCGGACGCTTACCCTGCGCGGGCCGCGTGTCCTTCGAGACGTTCCGGTGCTGCAAATCAGCGCGCCGTCCGGCCGGCACTTTTACTGGCGCGGCGTGGTCTTTGATCGCTACACCGGTGGGGGTTGGATCAACACCGACGACGACTCGGTGCAACTGGGCGCTTGGCAACAACCCAAGCTGGTCACCTTTGAGGCGCGTGAGGATGTTACGCAGACGGTCACGGTGTTGCTGCCGTCAGACACATTGATTTTTGCTGCGCCGCAGCCCCGCCGCGTCAGCGTCGCGGTACGGGCAGACGCACGCCTCCTGGCTGATGCAACCACCGAGGTCTCGCAACTGATCAGCACCCGATCGCTGATGAAAGGCGCGACGTATTCGGTCATCTCGTCCCTCAGCATTGCCGATGTGGGATCACTGCTCGCCTCTGGCGCGATTTATCCGGCCTGGGTGCGGGAGCGTTACTTGCAGTTGCCGGACAGCCTGCCCCAATCCGTGCGAGCGCAAGCGGAGAACATTGCGGGCGATCGGGCAACGGCTTATGATAAGGCTGTCGCCATCGAAGCGTGGCTGCGCGCCAATGTCACCTACGACGATCAGACGCCGGCGCCCTCCCAGGATCAGGATGGCGTGGCTTATGTGCTGGCTATCAGGCGGGGCTATTGCGACTATTATGCTTCGGCGATGGCGGTAATGTTGCGCAGCCTGGGCGTTCCGGCCCGCGTGGCTGTAGGGTACGCTCAAGGCGAATATGACCCGGCCAATAGCGTGTATCAGAGCACGCCATGCGTGATCGCCAGGTGGATTTGTGGCCGAGCGCCGGCTTTGAGCAGCAATGGCGCTTGGGTCAGCACCGTCCCACTTGAGATCACGTCGTCAATGATGATGGGGATTTTGTCCTTCAAATCGCCGACGACGGACATCGTCTCGGTGGTGGTGAACCCGGTGCGGCGCTTGTGCAAGAGCGCCAGGGGCAGTTCGAGCGTTTCCGCGTCCTGGACGGCCATCTTGACGCGGCCCTCATCCGGGGCGACGATGACGGCATCGCGGTAACATTCGTCGCGAAATTCGTTGACCAGCACCGGCAGCGCCGACAGCGGGTCTACGGGAATGTCGAAAAAGCCCTGGATAGCCGGAGTGTGAACGTCCATGTAAATGACCCGGCTGGCCCCCAGGGACTCTAACATTCGCGCGACGACTTTGGCGCTGATGGCCTCGCGCCCGTGCGCCATCCTCTCCTGGCGCGCGTAAGGGAAATAAGGGACGACGGCGGTGATCGAGTTGGCGCTGGCGCGACGCAATGCGTCCACGTACAACAGCAACTCCATCAGGTGGTCGTTCACCGGCGCGCAGCAAGGCTGGACGAAGAAAATATCGTCGCCGCGCACGGCGTCCTCGAGCATCACGTGCGTTTCGGTATCAGGCAGGGAGCGTGTGGCGCAGCAGCCAAGCTGCACGCCGAGTTCGCGAGCAACCTCTTCGGCCAGCGGGCGGTTCGCCGACCCCGCCATAATTCGCAGCGGGTGAGTGGTCTTGGACACGCCTGGCATCACAATTCCTCGGCGAATGACTGGCTGAACCGATGGAACACGAGGTAGCCCAGCACCAGGATCACGACGGCCGTCAGCGTCGAACGCGCGAAAAAATCCAGCGCCGGCTGGACGCCCCAGTACAGGGTGTCGCGGTACGAGGCAACGATGGACGCCATCGGGTTGAGGATGTAAACGAGCCGCTGCACCGGCCAGACAATGCCCAATAACATTTTCGTCTCCGGCATGGTACGCGCGTCCCAAAAGATGGGCGTCACAAAAAACCAGGCCAGCATCAGCACTTCCATAATGATCTGCGTGTCGCGGTAATAGACATTGAGCGTCGCCAGCATCAGCCCGATGCCCACGGAGAAAATAACCTGCACCAACAGGACGATCGGCATGAACAAGACCCACGGCGTCAGCCTGACGCCAAACACCAAAGCCATGCCGAAAAACACGGGCAGCGCAATCACAAAGTTGACCATGCTCGAAAGGACGGCCGTCAGCGGCAACACCTCACGGGGGAAATAGACCTTCTTGATGAGATAGCCACTGCCGACGATGCTGGCCGTTGCACCCACAACCGAAGCGGAGAAAAAGTTCCAGGGCAGGATACCCGCCAGGATGAAAACTGGATAGTGCTGGACGTCCGGCGGGGCGCGGTTGATGACAGTGAACACAATGGTGAACACCCCCATCATCAAAAGGGGATTGAGCCACGACCAGGCGATGCCCAGCACCGAGTTCTTGTAGCGCACCTTCAGATCGCGCACGACCAGGTTGGCGACCAACTCGCGGTATCGCCACAGCTCACTCAACTGAGATAGCATGATGGTTCGGGTTTCTCCTCAATGGATTTGCCGCGTTGCGGGCCGCGCTACAGTCCGCGCCTGCGCACTCACACGAGACGCAGTCACAGCATCATAAATATTCAACAGGCGCGCGCTCGTATCGTCCCACGAAAACCGCTCGGTGGCGCGCGCCCGCAACCAGCCGCCCAACGCGCGCCCGTGTTCCGGCGCGACGACCAGTTGCAGAATCGCCGCCGCCAACGCTTCGGCCTCACCCGTGGCGGCATAAATGCCATGGTCGCCCAGGTACTCGCGGCTCACCGGCGTGTCGAACGCCACCGCCGGCAGCGCGCACGCCATGTAATTCAGCAGCTTGCCGCAGCCTTCCGTTTCCGAAATCTTGGGCGCCACCGCCAGGTCTCCCACTCGCAAAAAGCGCGGCGCGTCCTCGTAATTCACACGCCCGCTGAAAGTGACGTGATCGGCCACTCCCCGCTCGACCGCCTTGTTGCGATAGCGATCCACGCTGGGGAACCCCATGATGAGAAAATGAACGTCATTCCGCACACGCCCGATGATTTGCGCCGCTTCCAGCAGCAAGTCGGTGCCTTGATACGGCGCGAGCAGTCCCAGGTAGGCCACGACGGTTCGCTCCGGCGGGATGCCCCACCTCGCCTTGAGCGTCGCCACTTCCGGCTCGTCGGACGGCTCTCGCGGGCGGAACACGTCCACGTTGACGCAGTCCGGCAGGGTCTGGACGCGCGCCGGATCCACGCCAAACTTGTGCACCAACACGTCGGAGGCGTTGCGCGAGCTGGCCAGGATGATGCGCGGCGCATGGTCAATGCGCTCTTCCAGCCAACTGAACAAGCGGTGCCGCCAGCCGCCGCGCCGCAAAAAGCGATGATCGAGCATTTCGCTCGTCATGCTGCCCTGAAAATCAAACACCAACGGCGCGCTGGTGAGCCGCGAGATCACGCTGCCGATGAGCGCGCCTTCGTGCATGTGCGCGTGGATCACGTCCGGGCGGAAGCGCAGCGCCGTGACCAGCGACGTCCACGACAGCAGCGCGTCGAAGACGATCTTGTGCCGCGACGAGCCGACCTCGTAATGTGCGCGCCAGGGCGTGGGCGGCGTGCGGACAATGTCCAGCCCGTCCACATCGCGGCCCTTGTAATAGGTCACGATCTTGACCGTCTGTCCGGATTTGCACAGGCCGCGCGCCTCTTCGAGGATGCGGATGTGGCCGCCGTAATCCGAAAAGAATGAGGTTGGAGCGATCATCAGAACACGATATGTCATAGTAAAGCTCGGAAGAATTTCAAATGCAAAATTTCAAAAGGAGAGGGCGCTTGAGATTTGAGAATCTCCCTCTTTAGGGGGTTTGAAATTTGAGATTCTGAAAAGTTTGGCCGAACGCTTCATGCGCTTGATCTGAGCCTCGCGGCGCATGGCCTCGGAACGATTCGGCAGGTTTTCAAAATACACTAACTTGACCGGGCGGCGCAGCCGGGTGTACTGGCTTCCGCGTCCGGCGTTGTGCGCCGCCACCCGCCGCCGGAGGTCAGTCGTCCAGCCTGTGTACAATGTGCCATCGGCGCACTCGACCATATAGCAGTAACACTCTTTCGATTGCGGATTTTTGATTGCGGATTTCGATTTGCGGCTTTTGACTTCCGACCTCCGACTTGCAATTCAAGAGACTTTATTTCTTGGGCTTGTCTTCCGGCGCACGTCGCTGCGGCCATACCATCTGGCCCAGGAGGTTGCCCATGCTCACCTTCGGCATCGGCGCAGTGCCCTCCCAATTGCCCGACTGATGATCTTTCAGCCAGAGCGTGCGCGCCTCGCGCGCCTCGGTGAGCAGGCCAGCCAGCGCGCCTTCGTCGTCAGAGAGCAACGCTTCGCGCACGTCGCCCAACTTGGCAGAGTACATTTCCAGCCAACGCGCCACATTTTCCCGGTTGGCGCGCAGCGCGGCAGCCGCCTCTTGCGGATCGGTTTCTGCGCTCGATGTGGCCTGCGCGAACGACGCCCCCGCCACGCGGCGCATATCACGCCAGGAAGACGCGTCAGCCGCCGCGCTCATCAATGCCGCGCCCAACAGCCCCGGCAAGCTCTCTACTGCCGTCACCAGCCCGTCGTGCTCGGCTGCGTCGAGAAAGAACGGCCGCGCCCCAACCGATGCCGCCAACTGCGATACCAGATCCATCGCGCTCGAAGCCGCTTTGGCCGACGGGACGATGCAATACTGCGCCTGGTGGAAAAGCTCTGCGCTGATCACGTCATCCGCTCGGGTCGGGTCGAGGATGGGATGCCCGGCGACAAAGGATACGCCTTCGGGCAAGATCTCATCCGCCCAGGCCAGCACCGGGGCAATGAGCGGCGCAGTGGAGGTGACGACGCATCCCTGCGGCAGGCTCCGGGCGATGGCCTCTAGCATATCATGCAAGCGTGACACCGGCTCCGTCAGGATCACGAGCGCAGTGTTCTTGCACGCATTTTCCGCCCAGCGTTCGACGCGCTCCACGGCGCCCGCTTGTTGCGCGCGGCGAGCCATCAGCGAGTCGCGCTCCATGCCCACCACACTGGCCGGCGGCTCCATTTTGCGCAGCGCCAATCCCAGCGACGCGCCCAACGTGTCTAGTCCGATGATTGCGATTTGCGGCATTCTTGTCCCTCCAATGTCAAGCGTCAAGCGTCAACTGGCGAGCCGTCCACCGGTCGCCGGCGATAATATAGGCCAACTCAAAGTGGCGACTGTCGGCAGCGCACACGACAAAGCCCATGCCGCCGGGCGTTTGCCAGGCGCGCTCGACCGACGCGATGTGCAAGCGCTCGCCGCGCCACGTCATCTCAACCGGCCGTTCCGCAAACCGTCCGCCGGAATAGCACTCGACGGTCACGGTCTCCATGGGCTGCTGCGTTTTCATTAACTGAAATCCACTGAGGATGAATCGCCCACGTTCAGTTTGCGATAGTTGCTTTTGACCACCGCGCCTTTGCCGATGAGGGATTGGTCGAGTGTGGTATCTTCGATGTGCGCGTCTTGGTCAATGATGCTATCGCGGATGATCGAGCCGGTAATATGGCAGCCATCTGAGATGGTGGCATAGGGGCCGATCACAGAATGTTGAATGACTGCCGTCGGCGCAATGTGGACAGGCGGGACCACCAGGTAGCCGTTGCCGCCGTGCTCGGCGCTATTGTCGTGGCCGTGTTCCAGCATATAGCGGTTGGTGTGCAACACGGTCTCCGGCTTGCCGCAATCTTCCCAGACGTCCACCGTCTGTGTACGGAACTTTTTCCCGCTCTCGATCATCAGATTCATGGCATCGGCCAGAAAGTATTCGTCGTTCGTCTGAATTTTCTTGTCCATCAATTCCTGGCACGCGCGCATCAAGGCCGGCGAGTCTTTGATGTAATACATCCCGATGACGGCGAGCCGGTTGTCCAACGTCTTTGGTTTTTCCACAAAGCGCGTTACCCAGCCATTCGGGCCGATGGCGGCCACGCCAAAGCGGCTCGGATCGGTCACCTCTTTGACATAGATGACGGCATCCGCCGGCTCTTGCGCCAGACCCGATAGGTCGGCTTCGAACAACGTATCCACAAACACAATGAGCACCGGGCCTTGCGCAAAGGGGCGGCAGCGCAGGATCGCGTCGGCCTGGCCGACGAGTTCTCTCTGCTCGACAAAACGAGCGTGGTACTGCGGGTAATGCGCCGCCATGTAGTCCTGGATTTGCTCGCCCAGGTGGCCGTGGACAATGATAAACTCTTCCACGTCCATCCCGGCGAATTTGTCCAGGATGTGGCCCAGCACGGCTTTGCCCGCCACGTTGATGAGCGGCTTGGGCTTGGTGTACGTGTGAGGCCGGAGGCGCGTGCCAAAGCCGGCCAGGGGAATGATGACTTTCATCAGTCAGCCTTTCTGTGTAGTCTGAAAAGTAACCGAACGGCAGCTACTACAGCGGGTTCACGTCAGGTCTTTAGCGGCGTCCTCTTCTGCCTCACTGGTCACCGGGATGTCGGGTTTGCGCGTATGCCACTCGGTCGCCTGCTCGTAGGCGTGCGCCGCGCGCAGCACGGCCTCCTCGCCGAACGCCGGCCCCATGATCTGCAAGCCGATGGGCAGGCCCGCGCCGTCAAAGCCGCACGGCACGCTGATGCCGCAAATCCCGGCCAGGTTGCAGCCAAAGGTGAACACGTCCGAAAGATACATGCGCAGCGGATCGTCTGTCTTTTCGCCGATCTTGAACGCGGTCGTCGGCGCCACCGGGCAGGCGATCACGTCCACGTCTTGAAAGGCTGCGTCAAAATCGCCTTTGATGAGCGTGCGGACCTGCTGCGCTTTCACGTAATAGGCATCATAGTAACCGGCGCTGAGCGCATAGGTCCCCAGCATAATCCGCCGCTTGACCTCGCTGCCGAATCCCGCGCCGCGGGTTTGGCGAAAAGTCTCCCACACACCATCACCGCGCTCTGCGACGCGCAGCCCGTAACGCACACCGTCGTAGCGTGCCAGGTTGGCCGAAGCCTCGGCCGGCGCGATGAGATAATACACCGGCAATCCGTAATCCGCGTGCGGCAGGCTGACCTCGCGCACTTGCGCGCCCAACTCGCGCATCACCTCAATCGCGGCGCGGACTGCTTCTGCCACTTGCGGTTGCACGCCTTGCGCTGGGATGAAATATTCACGCGGCACGCCGATGCGCATTCCACTCAGTTCATTTTGCGCATCCGGTGCGCCCGCCAGCACGCTGGCGTAATCCGGCACAGCCAGCGGCATACAAGTGGAATCGCGCGGATCGTGCCCGGCGATGACGCCCAGCAGCAAAGCGGCATCGCGCACGTCGCGCGCCAATGGGCCAATCTGGTCGAGCGACGAGGCGAACGCCACCAGCCCGTACCGGCTCACGCGGCCATAGCTCGGCTTGAGACCGACCACGCCACAGAATGATGCCGGTTGACGGATGCTGCCGCCGGTGTCCGTGCCCAGCGCGCCGAGCGCCATCCCCGATGCCACCGCCGCCGCGCTCCCGCCCGAAGACCCGCCCGGCACCCGCTCAAGGTCCCACGGGTTGTGTGTCGTAAAGTACGCCGAGTTTTCGGTAGACGACCCCATCGCAAATTCGTCGGTATTCGTCTTGCCCAGAATCACCGCCCCGGCTGCGCGCAGCCGTTCGACGGCCGTGGCGCTGGCCGAAGGCGGCGGTACGAATTCTTCCAGGATACGGCTGCCGCACGTGCAGGGCAAACCTTCCACACACAGCACGTCCTTGATGGCCAACGGCACACCTAACAATGGCGCACCCTCGCCGTCGCCACGTGCCCTTCGCGCATCCGCTTCGCGCGCCTGTTCGAGCGCCCACTCTGGCGCGAGTGTGAGATACGCCTGGACGCTGTTTTCCACTTGTACGATGCGGTCGAGCACGGCCTGGGTCAACTCGACGGAGGTCGCCTCGCCGCGTCGCATCAAGTCCAGTGATTCATGGATGGTCAAATCGTAGAGGGCCACGTCGAGTCCAAAATAGATGCGACGTCTTCAAGGGCATCGCGCTGTGTGGTATCAATCCAACACGGCTTGCACGCGGAAGCAATCCGCTCGTGCCGACCGAGGCGCTGGGGAGTGATGCAAGCACCGACGCGGAACTGGAAAAACTCGTGGCAGGCAAGACGCGCGCGTGGCTGGTAGATTTTGGCTACGCGGCGCAGTACGACCCGGAACATCGCGCGGAACGCTGGCTGGCGCAGCACGGCTACAAACAACTGGCGCAAGACTTTATCGGCGTGCGTGTTAGCCTGTATGACCTGGCCTGCCATCCCAGCAACTCGCCCGCGCACCGCCTGGACGCAAGATTGGGCCAGTCTATCGCGCTGGTTGGTTACTCGTTGGAACGCGATTCGGCCCGCCCCGGAGATAGTGTTTGTTTGACGCTATTCTGGCGGGCGGTGAGCAAGGCGCCCCAGAGTTACACCGTCTTTGCGCATGTGGTGGACTCGACCGGTCAGCCTGTCGCGCAGACAGACAGTCCGCCGCTGGGCGGCACCGCGCCCACGGACTCGTGGCAAGTGGGCGCGACAATCGTTGACCGCTACGCCATCTTGATCAAGCCCAACACGCCGCCCGGCCAATACGAGTTGCGCGTGGGCATGTACCCGTGGCCCAACCTCACGCCGCTGCCGGTCACGTTGAATGGACAGCCTGCCGGCAACACTGTGCCGCTGGCGACGATCCGCGTGACACCGTGATGCGCCTTGCCCGCTGAAAGGGATTGTCCGCCTGCCTGGCTCGTGATACAATGGCTGCTCCGCGGCTGTCCGTCTGTGGTCAGCGGCGGAGGGCTAGAAGCAAATCTTGAAGGAGACAATCGCTCGCAAACGCGAGTCTTACAATGGCTGAGACGCCTGTTACTCGTCAAACCTCCGAGCCGGCCGCCGACAAGTTCCGGGTTGGAGAAGTGCTGACCATTACCGGTGGGCACTTTATCCACGATATTTTCACCAGCTTTCTCGCCCCGCTCTTGCCCCTCATCATCCAAAAGCTCAGCCTCTCGCTGACGCTGGCGGGGGCACTGGCAGCCTTTCAGCAATTGCCTTCGCTGATCAATCCGCTCCTCGGCATGTTGGCGGATCGGGGCAGCTTGCGTTGGTTCGTCATCCTGACTCCCACCGTCACGGCGACGGCGATGAGTTTGATCGGGGTCGCGCCAACCTACACCGCGCTGACTATTCTGCTCTTGGTGGCGGGCCTGAGCACCGCCATCTGGCACACTCCCACGCCGGCCATGACTGCCCGCGTCTCGGGCCGGCAGATGGGATTGGGCATGAGCTTGTTTATGCTCGGCGGCACGTTGGCCTACACGATTGGGCCGCTGCTGGCGGTGGCGGCTGTTTCCTGGTGGGGCCTTGACGGCATCTGGCGGCTCATCCCACTGGGCGTGGCCGCGTCCGCGATGCTCTATTGGCGGACTCGTGACATTGCCGGCATGCGCTCGGCCCGCCGCGCCAATGGCTCGTGGGCCGAGTCGTGGCGGAAACTCAGACGGGTGTTGCTGCCCCTCGCCGGCATTATTGTGACGCGGGGGTTCATGGTTGCGGCCCTATCCACTTTCTTGCCCACTTTTCTGTCTTCAGAAGGGGCGAACCTGTTGCAGGCGGGCGGCGCGTTCTCCATTGTGGAGATGGCCGGAGCGGCAGGGTCGCTCACCAGCGGCATTGTCAGCGACCGGCTGGGCCGCCGCCGTGTGTTGACTTTGATTCTGTGGGCTTCGCCCATGTCGCTGTTGCTGTTTCTGGCAGCGCCACGCTGGGCAACCGTTCCGATGCTGCTGGTCGTGGGCTTTACGGTCTTTTCGGCCAACCCGGTCATGATGGCCCTGGTGCAGGAATACGGCCGCGATCACCCGGCCACGGCCAATGGTTTGTACATGGCGCTCGTCTTTGCCAGCCAGTCACTCATCATCGTCTTAGTGGGCGCCATCGCCGACCAGTGGGGATTGCGCATGACGTTTTACGGGTGCGCGTTGCTGAGCTTTGCAGGGCTGCCATTCGTCCGCCTGTTGCCCAAGAAACCGAGTGCTGACTCTGGCTGACCTGGTTTCCTCCGTTGTAACTGCTAGGTTTCTCACCCTTGCGAAGGGTGAGCCGTTATCCTCCATCTTGTATCCCAATCGAAACTGATTTGTAATCCTTCTCCCCTTCGCCCGGCGGTATAATTTTAAAGTAATGCCGGATATTCCAGTTTCTTCACTGCTGACAGTGGCTTTGGCTGCCTACCTCTTGCCGTGCATGGCGAGCGCGCTGACCGCGCTCGTCGCCTGGCAGGGCTATCGCCGCTTGAACGAAGTCAATCTGTGTGAGATGGCGACGGCCTTTGCTGTCGTGGCGATGATGCAAGCTGTACTCCTGGTTGTGAGCAGCGCCAGGTGGGCCGTTCCTGTTCCGCTGCTGCGCGCGCTGGACTGCGCTTCGGCGGCTGTGATGGGCTGGCCGTTCCTCCGCCGAGACCGCTGCGTGTTTCTCATCAGTTCATTAGCCGTGTGCGGGATATTCGGCGCGTTCACGTTGAGTTGGTGGCAGTTGACCGGCGTGGAGGCGGGCTGGGCGGCGTCAGCCTGGCCGTTGATCGGCGTGACGCTGTATGGCGTGGCGGCGGCTTCGTTGTGGCGACAGCGGCGCGAGCGATCCTTGCTCCTGTTCGTTGCGTTCGCCCTATTGTCGCTTGGCTCGGCGCTCGGCGCTGCGGGATGGGCTGAGGGGACGCTGGCCGCGCGGCTCACTGCGTTCCCACTGGTAACGGTGGCGCTGATGCAGCTTTCCACCCGCGACCTGGAGAGCGTTCAATCGGAGTTGATCTCGTTTAGTGAATCCTCGCTGCGCCAGACGCAACAACTGCTCGCGCTCTTGCGCGCCAGCACCACGTTCCTCACCCAGTCCAACGTGATGGCTATTTTGCGTGAAGCGGCCGAGGGTGTGGCTGTGGGCGTGGATGCGGATGGCGTGCTGATCGCGCTGCTGGACGAACAGCCCGAGTACATGTTGCAGGTTCGGGCACTCTATCCGCCCAGGCCATTTTCCGGCCCGGCCTACATTCCCCTCCGGTCGCAACCGGCGATTGCCGACGCGGTGCGGCGCGCGCTGGCTCAGCAGGTTATTCTGTCGCCATCCCGGCGCGGTATACACTCGCTGGCGAGGCTTTTGGGCAGTCGCGCTGGCCCGGCGATCATTCAGCCTATGCTTGCCCACGGGCGTGTGTTGGGCGTCATTGTGGCGCTCAATGGCCGCAGCCGCCGCGTTTTTACCGACAAGGAACTGCAAGTGCTGGAAGCCTTTGGCGCGCAGGTAGCCGCCGCCGTCGAAAATGCGCTGCTCGACGAGTTGATCGAAAAGCAGACCCGCGAGCTGGCCGAGTTGCTGAGCGCGCGTGAAGAAGAGGCCAGCCGAGGGACTGCGATCTTGGAATCTATCGGCGATGGCGTCATTGTCTTTGATGACTGCGAGCAGGTCGTCATCACCAACCCCGCTGCGCGTGCTATCCTGGGGTTGGGCGAGGCGGGCGTGCCCGGCATGAATCTGCGGGAAATCCTGTGCAGAGAAATCCAGCTCGACGACTATGCCGTCATCCACGCGTTGATCGAGAGTGGGCAACCTCTGCCGCCGGGTTTCAGGGTGATCTGGGATAGCAAGACAGTGGCGATCAACGTCGCGCCGGTCAAGCTGGCTTTTGCCAAGCGGCACGGCACGGTGATGGTGTTGCACGACATTACCCAAGATGCCGAGGTGGATCGGATGAAGAGCGAGTTCGTGTCGGTCGTTTCGCACGAGCTGCGCACGCCGTTTGCCGCACTGGATTTTTCGGTGCAGCTCATTCACAAATACGGGGTAGAGCATTTGCTGCCGGAACAGCGTGAGCAATTGCAGCAACTCGGTGCAGGATTGAAGCGCACGCAGACGATGATCAATAACTTGGTCACGTTCGCTGCCTTTCTGAGCAAGCAGGGGCAGTTGCGAATGGTCTCCCTGGATTTGGGGGAGGTGGCCCGCGAGGCCGTGCGGGAACTGGAGCCGGTCGCGCAGGCCCGGGACATGGCGCTGGAGCTTGATCTGGCCGACGCGCTGCCCCCGGTGTACGGCGACCGCGACCGGTTGGCCGAGGCGGTTTATCATCTGGTTCACAACGCGATCAAATTTAACCGGCAGGGCGGCACGGTCAAGCTTGCCTGCCGCGCGGCATCGGACGACGTGGTGGTAGAGGTGTCCGACAGCGGCGTGGGCATTCCGGCAGACAAGTTGCCGGGGATATGGAAGGATTTCTCCCAGTTGGCCGACCCGCTGCGGCGTGGCGTGGAAGGATTGGGGCTGGGACTGCCGCTGGTGCGCTATATCGTCAGGGCGCACGGTGGACAGGTCTGGGCGCGCAGCCGGGCAGGGCAGGGGAGCACCTTTGGGTTCTACATTCCGGCGGCGGGCGGGCCGGCAAGCCGGGTGCGCGTCAAAGTTCTGCGGCCTCGCCGGACGCTCAAAGCGTCCGGTTACGAGTAAGCCCCTGCGGGGCTGGGCAGCCTGTTGAGCGCAGGCCCAGAGGGCCTTGCACTTCGTAGCCGGAGCGTTCCACGCTCTGGCTGGCCTGCGACAAGCGGGACTCTAAAAACTTGCGCGCATCCTTGAAGGATCGCTCATCGCTTGACAAGCGTGGACGGTCAGGCATACACTTGGGACAACAATGGCAACCCTTCGGCAAGCTCAGGGCAAGCCTCCTCAACGATGGCAGCAAGGACTATGTGTACGATCAAGCCAACCGGCTGACGAACATCAGCGCAAATGGCCTGACCCTTCGGCTACGCTCAGGGCAAGCCTGGAGCGCAGCCGAAGGGACAGGCCGGTGGCGGTGATGGTGATCAGTCGGTTCGCCTGGTTGTAAAGGTACGTCTTGCTGCCATCGCTCAACAAGTTGCCGTTGGCATCCCAAGTATACGCCTGACCGTTGACGCTTGTCATGCGATTCGCCGCGTCGTAGGTGTACGGCTTGCCCTGCGACCGAAGGAAGAGGAGTCGAAAGGTCGTGACGACTTGCGATGAAAAGGCGTGCTCGTTGCAAGAACGTGAGGCAATATCGCAAACCCTTTCACGCGATACGCGCGCGTGAAGCGCGCCTCGCATCCCCGATTGGTCATCCGTCCCTTTTTGCGGTAGAATACGCCGCGAGCACATCTTCTCCACAGGACAATGTCCCATGCCGCTGGAAAGCCAAATGCTCAACAGTCGTTACAAGTTGATTGCCCAGATCGCCGCGGGCGGGATGGCGTTGGTCTACAAAGCGCAAGATACGCTGCTCAACCGCATTGTCGCCATCAAAATCTTGCGCGAAAGCTTTGCACAAGACCCCGCCTTCCAGAAACGCTTTACGCGCGAGGCGCAGTCGGCGGCCAACTTGAGCCACCCCAACATCGTCGCCGTGTACGACTTTGGGCGCGAAGGCGACCGGCAGTACATCGTGATGGAGTACGTCGAGGGGCGCGACTTGAAATCCGTCATCCGCGCCGAAGGGCCGCTGCCCTTGCCCCGCGCGCTGAACATCGCCGAGCAGATTTGCGCCGGCGTGGGCGCCGCTCACCGGGCCGGCATCGTCCACTGCGATGTCAAGCCGCAGAACGTCATCTTGACGACAGAGGGCCAGGCCAAAGTGACCGACTTTGGCATCGCGCGCGCGTTCATGGCATCCGCGCCGGGCGGGTACACCGAAAGCGTCTGGGGCACGCCGCACTATTTTTCGCCGGAGCAGGCCGAAGGCTCCCAACCGACGCCCGCCTCCGACGTGTACAGCATCGGCGTCATCTTGTTCGAGATGTTGGCCGGACGCCTGCCGTTCGAGGGAGAAAATCAACAGCAGCTTGCGCTGGCCCACTTGCGCGATGCGCCGCCGCCGCTCACGCAGATCAACCCTGCCATTCCGATTGATCTGGAACACATCGTCACCCAGGTGCTCTCCAAAGAGCCGTCGCAGCGCTACCGTAACGCCGACCAGTTTGGCCGCGTGCTGTTGGAATATCAACACAGCAGTGAGCAGTCCACGAGCCTGCAACCGGCCGTGCTCGTGCCATCTGGGCTGGCCTCCGCGCCATACTCGATCTCCGCGCAGCCAGAGGCGGAGGCGCCGGAACCGGTTGGCTTTGACTGGCCAGCCTGGGTGTTGGCGGCCATTGCGCTCGCCGCCGTCATCGGCCTGATCGCTTTGTGGACGATGGTGTACCGGGCGTATACGACGGCTCCGCGCATTCCTCCTACGCCCACCAGCATGCCACCCACGGCGACGGTGACCAACACCGGTCAGCAAGCCAGCGTGCCGGACCTGATCAACCGGGATCGCAAAGAGGTCGAGCGACTGCTCACGCAAGCCGGGCTGCAACTCGCCGTGAAAGAAGAACGCTTTGACGACAAACAGCCGGCCGGCATCGCGCTGGAACAGTCTCCACCCGGCGGGACGCCCGCCAAGCGTGGCGATGTGGTGCAGGTGGTATTCAGCAAAGGCCCTCAAGTCAGCAACGTCCCTGGCGTGATAGGCTCACTGTACAATGACGAGACCAAGGCAGGACTGGAATCGTATGGCTGGAAGGTTGTCCTTGAGCCGCAGTGGAGCACGGACCCTCTCAGCAAAGTCGTCGGCCAGATTCCGGCGCCGGGCATACCGTTGACGACCGGGCTGGTCGTTACGCTCCAGATCAGCAGCGGCTCTGTCGTGCCGATTGACGCGAACCTGGGCAACCTCATCACGCTGGAAAGCGCCGACCTGCCCCGTGACACGCTGCGCCCCGGCGAAACGCTCGAATTGACGCTTCGCTGGAAAGCGCGCGTGAACAGAATTGATCAGCCTTACAAAGTTTTTGTGCATTTGCTCGGCCCCACGGGAAACCTGGTCGCGCAAGTAGACCGGGAGCCGCAAGACGGGCGACCCCCCACGACGATGTGGACGCTCGGCGTTGTCGTCCAAGACCGTTACACGTTCGAAATTCCGCGAGATGCGCCGCGCGGCGCGTACCAGTTGCGCGTGGGCCTATACCCGGCCAGCAATCCTGCCACTCGCCTGCCCATAGTTGACCCCGGCAAGGCATCGGCAGACAACAACAGCCTCCTTGTCAAGACCTTGACCATCGGCCCCTAGCAGCCTGTCGGAGAACCCCGTACGCGAAGCGTAGGGCCTTGTGCCCGTCGCCACAACGCCCACAAGGGGCTAAACTACGCCTCTCCGACAGGCGTTGAGATAGTAGTTACCCAGCGAGGCCACCGCCGCCATCGCCAGGCCCCCATACAGCAGGGGCAGCGGCGAGCTTTTGAGCGGGTGGGTCAGCCCCCATCCCAGCAGGAGCACATAGGCCGGAGTGACCAAGCCAAAAGCGCGATCTAGATAGAGCGGATGGATGAGCCAAGAAAGCACCAGAACCAAAAACATGGGAATGAATGTAAGAGCCAGCAACAGGACAAGCCACTGGCGAATCTCACTGGAGGCGCGGAGAGCCGCCCAGGTCACGAAAATCAAGATGGACAAGGTGAGGAAAAGCACCACTGGCACTAGCAGCAAAGGGGTTGTATGGCTGAACAATAGATAAACCAGCGTCTTGAAAAGCTCCAGCGGTGAAGGAGAAGACAGCCAGAAATTACCCACCACCTGCCTTGTTTGCGCCCATGCCGACGGCAGGTGCGGCCCCACCAGCGCCAAAGCGATCAGATCGGCCAAGAACACCCCTCGCCAACCACGCCAATTGCAGGATCGCATCAGCAAGACATACACATTGAACACAGCCCATGTAAAGATGGTGAAATAGTGAGCGTAAAAATTAAGAGCCACCAGAACGCCCAGCACGATCCAGAGACGGTAGCCCGCTCCTTTCCAGGCCCGGACAAAAACCCAAAACATTAGGGCGGAGAGAAGAATCACCAGGGCATAGGGGCGAGCCTCTTGAGAATAATAAATCTGAAAGGGCAGCACGGCAGCCAGCAACGCGGCAGCCAGGCCAGTAGCCGATGTGAACAATGCTCGCCCCAGCGCATACATGATAGGCACCACAAGTAAACCGCATAGCGCCGAGAGCGACCTCAACCCGATCTCACGCTCACTCACTTTGATCCAAAAATGGAGAAGAGAACTATAGAGCGGAGGGAAAAACTCTAGCCCCTGGGTGAGGATTGCCCCAATGGGATGACGTGCGACCAGCCAACTGAATACCTCGTCGAACCAGAGACTATTCCAGCCTAACCGGTACAACCGCAGCACAGTCGCCAACAACATGATTCCAACGATCCCCCACTGAGAGGCACGCCGCCCGTCGCGCGTCAGTTTTTGCTCCGCAGTAGATGACATCAGCATCTCCCCAACTATATCGTTCGCGTCAATCTGTGACTCCCATGAAAGTTATATTTGCCTCTCCATTGTCAGGACTCTTCGCGCCATTCCAACAATCGGCTGTGGAACAAGCCAATGGGAAAATATCACTCGATCAGACACGGCCTACTTGGGCGCTGCCGACAGTTCCCGACAGCGCCACCGGCTTGGCATTCATGGCGCGCACCAACTCGATGAGCAACAAAATGTGCAGCGCCGTCCGCAAGGGAACGGTAAGATAGAGCCACGGGTTCATGCCGCGGCTAAGGAATACCGGCCATTCGGCCAAGTTCACAAAACTCAACACCAAGATGAATAACACACTACGCCGCAAAGGCAGTACCAATAACACCAACGGGAACAGCAACACCTGCCACTGTGGACTCCAGCCTTTATTCCACAAAAAGAACGTGACGAAAGTAGCGCCAACCAACGCAACCAAGCGGCGCAGGTCTTGCCGCACTTGCGCTTGCCAGAAAATCACGGTGTACAATATCCCAAACGCCGCCAGCTTGATCCACTCTGGCACGAGAGACGGGTTGCCGACGGGTTTCGTAGCGCTAGGCAGATCAAAGTGAATATCGGTTCCGCCGAGCAGCCCGGTGCGCAAGTTGCCATCCAACAGCGCCCATGCCGTTGACCAGGACGACCAACTCATAGGCGCCCGGAACGAAGCCAACGCCATTGGACCTCCGAGGATCAACAACGGCGCCGCCACAATCCCAATCACCGCGGCCGTTACCAACCCATACGCCAACCAACGCCGCCAGGGACGTGTGCGCGCCACCGCCGGGAAGATCAACAGCGGCATCAGCTTGACCATCCCCCCTATGCCCGTCACCGCCGCCGACCAACGCTCATGTCCGTTGAACAACAAGTCGAGCGCCAGCAGACAAGAGAACACCGTGAGCGCATCAAAATTCCACCAGGTGTAAATCAGCGGCACGAACAACAGACTATAGACCCAGCCCAATCGCACGGCAGCCTCGTCGCCGTGCAGTCGCCGCGCCAGACGCACAAACAACACCAGGTTGCCCGTGTTGAACGTCAGCATGACCAGTCCCATCAGATACGTGTAAGCGCCATAGCCGCCCCGGAAAAGATGCACGAACTGGTAAATCGCTACCGACAAAAATGGAAAGATCGGTGGGTATTCTGACCAGTAATGGATAAACGGCAAATAACCCTGATCCGAAAAAGCCGCCAGTTCGTAATAGTATGGATAATCGCCGAACAACGTCAGATTGTCCGGCGGGAATACCATCAGCCACATCAGCCGCAGGGCGATGAACAAAACCACCATCAGGGTGATGTCACGCTGTTTTGTCAGCCAGGTGTTCATCGGGCTTCACCTCTCCGGCATGGGCTTGCCGTTGCTCGCGGTAAAAGAGAAGCAGTGAAATGGTCAACACGACGGGAAATGCGAAATCCAGCCAGTTCAATGTCTGATCGCCCTGCCAGCGAGCTAGCGGCGTGAGCGTTGTGAGATACACAATCAGTCCCAACACCAAATGCCGATCGAGCAGCCAGGGCCAGGCGAACACGAGCGGCACGATCAGGTGATGCGTTGCCACGTAAGGCGAGGCGACGGTTCCCAAGGCCAACGCCAGCCCCAGCGCGTATCGGTCGAACCTCAAGCGGGCCACCTGGCACACGCCGACCGTCGCCAAGAGAATCGAACCCGCCAACGCGATCCCATACGGAGCAAAGCGCCACCAGATCGAAATATTGATCCAGTTCCAGCGCGTCTGATAGCCGCTGGGCGCTTGCGCCAACTTGGACAGCCACCCGCCCTCGAACAACGTCACGGTCAACAGCAGGACAAGGATCGGCCCCGCCATCACGCGCGCCCACTCGTCCCAACGCCAACGCCGGATCGCCCACACCATGACCGGCGTGATGAGGAACACTTCTTGTGGCTTGGTCGCCAACAACGGCAATCCCACAGCCATGATCCACGGTCGGCGCTCGCGGATGGCCCAGGCGCTCAAGGCGATGCCCAGGATGGGAAACGGCTCCAGGTTGCCTTCCCAGAACATGGCCAGGACGGGAAAGGATATCAGGATAAGGGCCAGCGCCAGCCGCCGGCGGCGGACTGACTTGGTCGCCCAGATAATCACTATCACGGCAAAGAGCAGGAACAAGGCGCGCCCAATCGGCTCGGGTGTCAGCGCGAAAGGAAGGAAAAACATCAACTCCCAGGGCGTATAATTCAGGTCAGGCCAGTTCGCATCCGAAAACCGACCATTCAACCAGTCATGGATGGCCGGATAAAAAAAGGTGTGCATGTCATACGCCGGCGGCAACCAGTTCGCCAACGCCCACACTGTTGCGGACACTGCCAACAACAGCAATAGCGACGGTCCGATCCACCGCCGGAACAACCCGGCACGCTGGCTAGAGATTGATCCGGCGGGAACTGGATTGCCGGCGGGGCTAGTGTCTGGCATCAGGCTCCTCGTTGGAGATAATTGACGATCCACAGGCCAATGACCGCCGCCAGCATCTCGACCGGTTGCGGCAAGATCGCAATCAGCGGCCCCACCCAGCCGTGAAAGAGAACATAGGGAGATAGGCAAGGCGAGGCCGCCATCGCTAAACGGATTTCTCTTCGGCGAATTGAAGCCGCCAGCAACCCCAATCCGACCGGGAGCAAAAACGGCCAAAAGCTAATGTTGTAAACCTGAGCGAGTGGCAGCACATCTTTAAATCTCAGCGGCCAGAGGCCAAACACAGCGAGTGAGGCCAGGAATGCCAACGAGACCGGCCAGAACACGCGGATGACCTCCCGCCAGCCGCCTTTCCGCAACGCTTCGACCAGCCAGAACGCGATCGCCCCGACTCCAATCTGCGGCTTGATGGCGACAAAGAATAACCCGACCTGCGGCGGCAGGATAAAGCCCAATAGCGACATCCAGACAATGTTTCCCTTCACCAAGCCATGTATCACCGGCGGCGAGAAAAGAAACAGGATCAGCGTGAGTGGCCTGGCCCCGAACCGTTGCGCCACCAGCGCGTAAACGGCTAACCCCGCTACAAACAAAACTATCTCTCCGGCGCGCGCGGGCAGCACAGCCAGCGGGATCAGCGGGACGAGACCCCACGGCGCGGCAAAGAAAGGCGAAACGCCAACCCCGTATGGCATCCGTCCAGATAACAGCGCCAGCGCGGCCGGCCGATAAGTCTCTCGCCAGTCAATGCCTTCCGGCAAATAGAGTGACACCAAGACCAGGGCCACAATGATCAACACGCCCAGTAACACAAGTTGGGCAGTCTGGTTTATGCGCATGTCATGTCTACTTTCACAGATGGATGCCCCCAGCTCATCCATCCACTGGTCATTGCCCGGGCCGATCTCTCACCCAGATCACCGCTTGATCGTCCTGGTAGACCAACCGCCACTCCGGCTGCGTCGCCAGCATCGTCGCCAACCAACTATCGCGCTCGATCAACGCCAGGCGCACACCATACCGATCGAGCACGTCCTGCCAGCCCCCTGCCCCCAGGGTACCCTTAATGGGTAAAGGGGATGTTCCACCGGGACGAACAAACATGACCTGAAAGTATTCTTGCAAGAACCCGTCATCGTAAAGATCGGTGCGCGCATCCACAAACACGGGCACGTCGGGCAGCGCCCACACCAGGTACCCACCCCAATTGTAACTGTTGTACATCGGGCCAGCCGCGTGGTTCTGCTTCATCCATTCGACGGCGCGAACCGGAACCGTCTGCCGCCGCGCCTCGTCTATCATCCGAGGCGACAACGCCAGGCCGCACTTGAGCAACGCCGCCACAGCGACCAGGATCACGATCAACCCGTTCAAAACGCTCGACAGCCCCGGCTTCAAATCCTGGCGCGCCAATAGGGGCAACCTGATTCGCGACGATACCGCTTCGACGATGGGGACTGCCTGTCGCGCGAGCACCGGCGCAATGACGAGCGCCAGCGGCGCAATGTTGCGTCGAGCCAGGAACGCGCTATACCCAAAGACCAGCACCACCACCAGGTCGCTCCAATCCCAGCCCCGGCCCGATAGCCCCACCGCCGCTAACAACCCGAACAACAGCCACAGCATCGGCTGCTCGTACAGATTGTGAAAATCCGGCGAGGCCCACTCCTGGATCGCCCCTTGCAGCGCCTTGATGCCAATGGTGCGGAACGGCAGCATCCACGTTCCCCATGTGTAGGGATTGACCAGCAACGCCAGACCACACAACACGCCCACCGCCGCCAGAAAGCCAATCGCCTTCCACGACATGACCCCCGGCGCAGTCGCACGGCCCGTCATGCGATTCAGCACCTCGCCTGCAATGACCGAGCCAATCAGCATCAACCCCAGCGCATAACCTCCATGCACATTCGCCCATAACACATACAACGGTATCAACACCCACAGCCGGTTGATCCGCCGCCACTTACACAGATACACCACATACCCCGTCACTGCCAGCAACGCGAACGAGAGCATCTGCGGGCGCGGCGACCAGATGACAGAAGACGCCGTCGCCGCCAGCACGATGATGAACGCGCGCAGAAACGGGCCGCCCTCCATCTGCGGATACACGAAAGCAAACGCCGCCACTGCCAGCCCTGCCACACACACCGCCAGCAGCGCATCGCCGCCCAGCAGCCGCGCCTGATACATGCCCACCTGCGCCAGCCATTGCACATCTACCCACGGTTTTCCGCGCACCGTGAACGAAAACTCGTCGGCATAGGGGATGCGGCCAGTGGTGACGATGGCCCGTCCCGCGCCCAGGTGCCACCACAGGTCCGTGTCTGCCGGCGTGCGAACCGCCATCGCAAACAGCGCGATGAACGACACCACCACAATCAGACGGTTGAACCGAACGTCAGGGGGCGGAACAGGTTGTTGTGTCTTTTCGGTTGAAGGGTCAATCCTATCCGCGCTCAAGGCCGCTCCCGCACAAAGACTGCCGCCTGGTCATCGCTATAAACCGAACGCCACTCGGGCTGCGTCGCCAACATCGTCGCGAGCAAGCTGTCGCGCTCGATCAACGCCAGGCGCACACCATGCCGATCGAGCACGTCCTGCCAGCCAGGGCGGACAAACATCACCTGCACATACTGCGGCAAAAACTCGTCATACACATCGGTGCGCCCATCCACAAACACCGGCTCCTCCGGCAGCGCCCAGACCAGATACCCACCCCAATTATAGCTGTTATACATCGGCCCGGCCAAATGCGGCCAAGCCTGGCGTAGCCACTCGACGGCGCAGACGGGGACGGTCTCTCGGCGCGCTTTTTCCAGCGCCTGCGGCGCCAGCGATGCGCCACATTTGAGCAAGGCCGCCGCCACCACCAGCGCCACGATCAGCCAATTCAGCGCGCCGGACAGCGCCGGATTCAACTCTTGCCGAGCCGAGGCGGGCAGCTTGATCCGCGCAGACACCGATTCGACGATGGGCCGCGCCTGGCGCAAGAGCACTGGCGCAATGACCAACGCCAGCGGCGCAATGTTACGCCGGGCCAGGAACGCGCTGTACCCAAACACCCCCACCAAAATCAAATCACTCCAATCCCAACGCCGCCCAGAGAACCCCACGGCAGCCAACAACGCAAACAACAGCCACAAGACCGGCTGCTCATAAAGACTGTGAAAGTCCGGCGAGGCCCACTCCTGGATAAACCCTTGCAAGGTGCGGATGCCGACCGTGCGGAACGGCAGTAGCCACGTCCCAAACGTGTACGGGTTGACTAGCAAGGTCAGCCCGCACAAACCGCCCACGCCCGTCAGCACGCCGATCTGCCGCCAGGATAATACCTCTGCCGCCGCGCGACCAGTGATGCGATTGAGCGATTCGCCGACAACCACACACCCAATGAGCATCAGTCCCAGCGCGTACCCGCCGTGGATATTTGCCCACAACACAAACAAGGGTATCAACACCCACAGCCGGTTGACCTGCCGCCATTTGAACAGGTATACGATATAGCTCGTCGCACCCAGCAGCGCGAAATCAGGATTCGTGGGATCGAGAGCCGCTGCGCGAAAAGAGCCGCCCGGTTCGCTCGCCTGGTTCCACGTTTGCCCGCTGTCATCCGAGCGATAAAAAGGCTTGCCGCCCATCACATAGACTCGCTTGCCATCGTTATTCACCAGCAGCATAGGCCCGCACTCGGGTTGTGGAAAGCTCTTGACTTCGGCAAACGTCTTGCCACCGTCCTCGGAAAGAGCCGGGCGCGTGCCGCACTCGCCCAACAGCCACAACCTGGCTTTGTTTTGTGGATCAGGCGCCAATTGCCAGGGAGTATGAGTCAGAAAGCCGCTGCCGAATTGCTCCCACGTCTGGCCGTCATCGCGTGAACGGTTCAGGCGATTCGTCCATGTGCCGGGGTAATAAATGATGCCCTGCGCCGCGTCAATGGCTATTCGGCCACCGTGGGCGTCGCGGAGAGTCATCTGCCATGTCTTGCCGCCATCCACGGAACGATAGACGCCGCCCCCCGCATCCAGGCTGCTCAGGAACAGCCGGTTGCCATCGCGCGGATCAACCACCAGGCGCATCCGCTCGGCGACGTTCAGACGGGCCACACTGTTCCATGTCCGGCCTCCATCCGTAGATTTCATCATTGCGTCGCTCCCGGCATAGAGGGTCTGCGCACCGGGCGCGACCGCGAACGGAAAGCGTTCTTGACCGCCTGGGCCGCCTCCAAGGTTTGCCTGCGACCAAGACGCGCCCCCATCGGGCGAGATCTGCACTTGCCCGCCTTGCCCACAATACACGGCGCCGTCGTTGGGATTGACCGCCAACCAGTCACAGCCGCGCTTGGAAATCGGCGTCCATGCCTGACCGCCATCGGAGGATTTGAAGGTCGAAGCCCCACTGCCGGCATACATCGTCTTCAAGTTGCGTGGATCGGCTGCCACATGCCACCAATCCCCTTGCTCAACCATGTCATCGGTGGTTAGCCGCTTCCAGCTTTGTCCTCCATTCGTGGATTCGTATGCGCCGGCCAGGCAGTCTGATCCAGGATCGTTATAGCCAGCGGCATAGAGGTGATCGCTGTTGGACGTGTCTATGACAAGGCCCGTTACCTGGGGACAGTCTTTACCCTGTCGGTTCCAGCTAGCGCCTGCGTCGGTGGAACGGTAAAAGCCACCCGTGGTTGCGCTATAGTAGAGCCGGTTGCTGTCGGTGGGATCAATGTAAATCAGCCCGGTCCAATTCCAGGCCCATTCTAGATCAAGTCCCTTGTTGGCTGCTTGCCATGTTTGCCCGCCGTCGGTGGATTTGTAGACGCCACCTTCATCGAACAGTGCCACGTACACAATGTCCGAATTCCTGGGATCCACAACAATGCTGCCCACGGTGCCCTTGCCTAGTCCCTGGTTGCTGGGCGTCCAGGTTTTACCACCATCACGAGAGAGGTACAGTCCCGCACCGTAGGTTCCGGCGAAAATCATGTTGGGGTTCTTGGGGGCTACTGCCAGCGCGTTAAAAGCGACCGGCAAGAAAGTTGCGGCGTCGGACAGCCGTTCCCACTTGAGCAGCGTGACAGATGTGGGTGGGTTGGCGGACATCGGCGTAGCCATCGCTTGAGGTGAGGGTGCGGGGTTGGGCGTGCGCGTTGGAACAATTCCTGGCGCTGCGCTTGTCGGAGTGGGTGCTTGTGAGGCAGCGGACATCGCCTTCGCCGTGGGCGTCACCAACTGCAATTGCCCGCCGGCGATTTCCACCCGGCCCGGTATCCGGCTCAGAATCACCCCGGCCAATACCATCACCACGAGGGCCAGACCGGCTGCCGGCAACAGCCACGGCGGTTGAGCCGCCAACCATCGCTGGAACGTGGCTCGCCGCGATATGAGCACGGTCGGCGTCAACGCGGGCGCCGTTGCGGGTTCTCGTGCTGCGCTTGCGCGAGGGGCGAGCGCCTTGTCGGGCGCGGTTTGCACCGCTTGGTCAAAAGCCGTCACCAGGTCGCGCATACTCTGGTAGCGGTCAGCGGGGTCCTTGGCCAGCGCCCTGAGGATGACGCGCTCCACGGCTTCCGGCAGGTCGGGCCTGATGGCGCGCGGCAGAGGCAGTGGCTCGCTGATATGCTTCATCGCCACGGCAAAGGGCGTTTCGGCGTCGTAGGGTAACTGGCCCGTGACCATTTCATAGATGACGACGCCCATCGCGTAAATGTCGGCCCGGTGATCCACCGTGTGCGACCGGCTCTGTTCGGGCGCCATATAGTGCGGCGTGCCGACAATGCCGGAGCCGGTCAGGCCCAGCGTGCCTTCTACAATCTTGGCAATGCCAAAGTCGGTCAAGTAACAATTGCCCTGGGGGTCCACCAAGATGTTGCTGGGTTTCATGTCGCGGTGGATGATGCCCAGTTGGTGAGCGTATTCCAGCGCCGAGCCGACCTGCTGCACGACGCGGCGCGCCTCGTCCAGCGAGAGCGGGCCTTGCTGCAGCCGGTCCTTGAGTGTGCCCGCCTCGATGAAACGCATGACCAGGTAGAGGTAGCCATCCTGTTCGCCGTGGTCATAGACGGGCAAGATGTGCAAGTGTTCCAGCTTGGCGATGATCTTGGCTTCTTGCTGAAAGCGTTTGATAAAGTTAGTGTCTTGAGCGAGATGGGTCGAGAGAACTTTTAAGGCGACATAGCGATCCATCGAAGGTTGATAGGCCTTGAAAACCGTCGCCATCCCGCCCAGGCCGATTTGCCCGACGATGCGATAGGATCCGATTGTTTTGCCAATGAGGTCAGGCATTTTGCGCCTCCTCTGCTTGACAGTTTAGCACATATGGATTGCAGACAGGTCACCGCAATGTTACAACTTCAAACATAGAGTCCCGACGACCACACTTGGACCGTGCCCGCCACGACGCCGGCTAAGGTGTGGGCTGGGTTACTTGATCTTCTACGGATTCTTGACCACCAGCGGCAAGTAGATATAGTGCTGTCCAGTCTCGACGCTAATGATGTGGCTTGTCTCGCGACTGCCGCCGCAGTTCTGGGCCGACAAGTAGACCAAATAATCACCTGACGTGCCAAAGGTGTACGTGACCATGGCAGTTCCCTGACCGGCTGCCGGCTCGGGCCACCAAGTGTACAAGATGTACGGGGTGGGAGCGGATGGCGTGAGGACGGCCATGAAGGTCATGGGGACATTTGCCTTGCCAATGACGGAACCAGCGATGCTCATCTCATTGATAGCAGCACAGACCCAGTATTCGTCCGCGCCCAGATCAGGGAGGCCGGTGCCGGGATTGGGCCGTGGCTGGTTGTCAATGTCGGTGTCCACATCTACATCCCCCCCCTTATCAATCGCTGTGCTTGTTGCGCCGATGTGATAGTCCCCGCTGGCAGGATCAACAAAAGCCGGGTCGCCCCAGTAGTTGTGTGTGCCGGTAATGATTGTGCCAGCGCCGCCCCAGTCGCTCCCGTTGGCCCAGGCTCCGCTGCCCCACAGCGTGGACTCTAGCCTGGCTGTACTGCCGCTGTTGATCTGTATGCCCGTTGTGTGGCTCACCAGGATAGTATTGGTCATAGCCACATTGCTTCCACCCGTGACATAGATTCCATTGCCATCACCGCCTATGTTGTGAGCGACGCTTGCATGTATCAGGTGCAGGGAAGGGCCGGTATTATACAATGCGCTGCCAGAGCCGCCGCCCCAGTCGCCGGCTAGGATGTCGTTGCCTCTACGTCCACTGGCGCTATTGGCGATGACGCTATTACCAAGTGCCAATGCGCCACTGTTATAGATGCCACCGCCAGAGCCACCTTGACCGCCTTGACCAATGATCATTGTGCCACCAAGATTGTTGGTGCTACCGTCGCCGCCATCCCCGGCGATGTTGCCCTGGATAATGCTGGCGTTGCCGGTCAGTGCGCCGCCGTTATAGATGCCACCAGGCCCTCCGGAGCCGCCGTCGCCGCCATCTCTGCCGTTGCCGCCTTTGGCCGTGGTGTTGCTGATGACAGCGCTGTTGGCAAGGGCCAATGCGCCAGCATTGTAGATGCCACTGCCGGGGCCGCCAGCACCGCCCCTGCCGCCCTTGATGCTGGGCCCACTGGCGCCGCCGTCGCCGCCGCGCCCGGTAGCGTTGCCGAAGAGAGTGCTACGATCAAGTGTCAGCATGCCCCCGTTGTAAATGCCGCCGCCCGAGCCACCAGTCCCGCCGACGCCATCGTTTGCGGGATTACCATCGCTGCAGTTGGCGCCGTCGCCGCCAGCGCCTCCGCTCCCGGTAGTATTGTTGACGACGGTGATGTTAGTCAGCGTTACCGCTGTGCCGCTGGCGATATAGATGCCGCCACCATTTTCGCCCGACCCGCCAGTGCCGCCCCCATAGGAGCCAGAACCGCCGTTGGTCGTCCTGCCACCCGTGATCTTGACGCCGCTCATCTGAACGGCCGCTCCCACGTAGACGTGCAACACCCGGTCGAGCTGATTGCCGTTAATGATTGTATAGTCCGTGCCGCCTCCAATGAGGGTCAGGCTGCTCCTGATGTCCAGGTCACCAGTGGCATTGTTATCTTCGCTGCCGCTCAACGTCAAAGTATAGATGCCAGCGGGCAGTAGAACGCTGTAGGCATGGCTATTATCTGCATTTGCCTTCGAGATCGCGCCGCGCAGGCTGCAATCATTTGCAGTGGTTGTGCAGGCTTGATAAACCGGATCATTGGAGTCAACGGTCGTATCAACCACGAGCCGAGTGTCTGTGCTGGGGAGGTTCATCGTGATGAGATGCGTTCCGGTGACTGCGCTCAAGGCACTGCTAGCAGTGACCGTCACGACTTGAGGGCCAGGCACATTCCAGGTAAAGATAGCTGTATCGGTCACACCGCGATTAGTGTGTGTCGCGAGGCCCTGACCACTGGCATTCCAGACGAAAGTGATCGGCTGTGTGGCTGTGACAGGGCTCACCATCGCGACAAAAGAATAGCCGACTTGAATAACGCCTTCTGCGCGGCCGTCAATACTCGCGCCCGTCATGGGGATCAGGGCGACAGTAAAACTGTTTTCATCGGAAAAGGCCGAGCCAGCCCAGGCCGTGTCAACCGCTTGTACACTCCAGTAGTAGGTGCCGGCAGCCAGGTTCTTGAGCGTTGCAGTGAGGCCGAGGTTGGCGTTGCCTAGTTGGGGAACTCGGCGGTAGCCGCTGCCAGCAGCCATTGGGGCTGCGATCTGTGACCCGCCAGGCGTTGTGCCGACGCGGAGGTTATAGGACAAACCGGCTGCCGGGGTCTGGGTATCACTAGCCGCATTCCAACTCAGTGTGACATTAGCGCCCGCCACTGACGCTGCCAGGCCAGTCGGCGCAGAAGGTATGGTGTTGGCATTAACGGTGTTGTTGCGGTAGACTTTGGCAACATTGTTATAGCCAGGCTTGTTCCATCCGGTCAAGAGAATATCCAGTTTGCCGTCGTTGTCATAGTCGCCCCAGGCCACCGAACCCTGCATAATGCCTGTAAGGCTGGCTCCGATGTCGGTGAAGGTACCGCCCCCCTCGTTTCGATAGACTATGGCAAGGGTGGTATCCGCACCGGCGTAGCCTGCCAACAGGATATCCAGATTGCCGTTGTTGTCATAGTCGCCCCAGGCGACGGAACTGTCGCACACTCCCGTCAGCCCTGCACCGATGTCGGTGAATGTTCCATTGCCATTGTTGCGGTAGACACGGGAGATACACGTCGAGCCTGTGTCGCCTGTTAGCAGGATATCCAGGTTACCATCGTTGTTATAGTCGCCCCAGGCCGCAGCGCCTCCGGAAACTCCTGGCAGCCCGGCGTCGACATTGGTGAATGTCCCATTGCCATTGTTGCGGTAAAGTTTGCCATTGGAGAACAGGATATCCAAGTTGCCATCGTTATTATAGTCGCCCCAGGCGACAGCACCGCCCCCCGACAGCCCGGCCTCGATGTTGGTGAAAACGCCACTCCCATCGTTCCGGTAGAGTTTGCCATTGGAGAACAGGATATCCAAGTCGCCATCGTTGTCATAGTCGCCCCAGGCCGCGGATCCCCAGGAAACCTGCGCCAGCACAGCGCCAATATCGGTGAACGTACTTGCGTTGTTGCGGTAGACCTTGCTGACGCTTGGCAGCCATCCTCCACCCACAAGCAAAATATCCAGGTTGCCATCGTTGTCGTAATCACCCCAAGCTACAGAACCGTTGTCTGCTCCGGCTAGTCCTGCGTTAGTCGCGGTGAATACGCCGCTATTGTTTCGATAAATGTCTGAAATGTCTGCGACGCAAGAGCCCGTGCAGCCCATCAAGAGGATGTCCAGATCGCCGTCGTTGTTGTAATCGCCCCAGGCCGCAGCGCTTTCGTAAACTCCTGGCAGCCCGGCGCCGATGTCGGTGAAAGGATCGGCGGTCGGCGTGGTGGGTTTGCTTTGCGGCACAGTAAAGTCAATCTCGCTGGCTGTCATGGGGATCGGGCCAGCATGGATTCCCGCTGTTGCAGCTTGGTCCCCACCCCAGGCCAGCGTGAACAAGGTCACCAAGAGAACAAGTGTAACGAATCGTTGCGCCTTCATAGTCTCCTCCGGTTGTTGGGTAAGTGAATTGCGTCTGATAGGTTTGAGATTACTCTAGCACACTTTCATTGCGGCCAGATCACCGGAACATCACAACTCTGTAAACATTTGGCTACTGGGCCACGGGCAATCGGAAAGTGAACGTAGCGCCCTGACCTGGTTGGCTGCGCACGCTGACCGGCGCATTGTACTGGTCGAGGATCGCGCGCACGATGGTCAGCCCCAGGCCGGTGCCGGGCAAGTGGCGCACACTTTCGGCGCGATACAGTGGCTCGAAAAGGTGGGGCAAATCGTCGGGGGCGATGCCCGGCCCGGTATCGCAGACTTCGACGCGCACATAGCCGCCTTCGGAGATTGTCCGCACGGTGAGGGTTCCCCCGCCGGGCGTGTATTTGATGGCGTTGTCCAGCAGATTCACGAGGGCCTGTTCCAGGCGGTGAGCGTCGGCGCGGACGCGGGGCAGGCTAGGAGGGCCGTCGAGGATCAGCGTCAGGCTGGCGGCCTCGGCGCGGTCATACGTGGACGACAGGGCGCTTTCCACCACGGCTCGCAGGTTGACAGTCTGCATCAGTGCAGGCTTTTTCGTAGAGACCAACGCGTATGCCGCAAGGAGCGCGATAACGCCTATCCAACCTACGATATCAATCAAGAGGGTGTTGTTCATAATTGATCTCTTATGCCCAATCTGGGGCGCTTGATGACGCAAAAGCGTCACGCACAATTACGCGGATGAAGAAACTGCCTCACCCTGTGAGGTTTGCTCTCGCCCTCACTCACGCAATATCGCATCAACAACATCGGTGGGCTGCGTGTCAGTTATATGGCTGGCGTTAGCAGAACTCGGATTGGACATTCCTTCGGCTGCTAACATAGTTTGGAACGGGTGACAAGTCAAGCTCCTGACATTCCGCTTTTCAGCCAGCGGCACACTCAATCCGTCGGTGTAAAGCGCCGATCCCGTTTGATCACACTCCGATGGCGCTTGCCCTCCAGTCGCCGTTCTTTCGACCCAGCGGTCGGTCGGGTAGGCCTCCGCTTTTTGGGAACGCGCAGCGCGCGGCGCATCAGTTCGACAAAGCGTGCCGTCACATCTTCGCGGTTGTAGAGTTGGCTGCGCGAGGCCTGAGAGGCCAAGTGCAGCACGCCGGCCTTGTCCACGTAGGACTTTAATGCTGCCCTCGCTCGCGCCTTTTGCGCGTCGCCCAGGCTGGGCGAGCCGGCCAGGTCGAACGTCAATTCCACTTGCGTGGCGGAACGGTTGACGTGCTGCCCGCCGGGGCCGCTCGAGCGGACGAACTGGTAGCGCAGCTCGGCCAGTGGAATTCTCACCGCCTCGGTGATGACCAACTCGCGTGCAGTGTCTTCCGACATCCGATTCTCCCTGTTTGATGTGCCACAGGCGAGTTTAGCACAAAGTCGGGCACAACGCTAACGCCAGTTCCCCCCTTCCCTGGACATGATGCTATAATGGTGTTGGGAGGCTTGGATTGGTGCGGTCAAATCAGGCCTACTGCCGTGCCCAGGAGAGCATATCATGCAGTGGCAAATTGTGCTTTACACGCTTCTCTTGCTCGGCGCGCCGTTGATTTCGGCTGCACTCGCGGTCTATGCCTGGAGGCGCCGTGCTACCCGTGGCGCGACGTTGCTGGCAGTGCTCCTGGTGGCATGGGCCTGGTGGGGAACTGCGTATGCGCTGGAATTGTTGGCCGGTGCCGATCTGCCCCAAAAACTCTTCTGGTCCGCCCTCAAATACGTGGGCGTCGGCGCTGTTCCGGTGACTTGGCTGGCGTTTGCCCTCGTTTATACTTTGCGAGAAAGGTGGTTGACCCGTCGCAATATCATTCTCCTGACATTGGCGCCCCTGATGACGGTGGTATTAGCGTTGACGAATGGAGCGCATCACCTGGTCTGGAGTGATGAAAGGGTTGTTGCCGCCGGCCCTTTCCTGGCGCTGGTGGTGTCTTTTCGGTTCTGGTTCTGGATTCATACGGCCTATTCTTATTTTTTGCTGCTGCTGGGCACGGTCCTGTTCGCCCGGGCGCTGGTTCGCTCGCCGCACCTGTATCGCTGGCAGATCGTCGTGTTGTTGTTCGGCGCGGTTGCCCCGTGGGTGGGCAATGCCATCTCCATTTTCAATCTGGGGACAACGCCCAACCTGGATTGGTCCTCGCTTGTCTTTACCGTGACCGGGGTCGCTTTTACCTGGGGGCTATTTCGCTTCCGGTTATTCGATCTGGTGCCGATCGCGCGCGAGAAGGTCATAGAAGATATTCGCGATGGGATGTTTGTGGTGGACAAGCAAAGCCGGATCGTGGACATTAACCCCGCGGCTCAACACATCTTTGGCATTTCGGCCTCCCAAGCGATGGGCCAACGCTCCCATCGAATCTGGAATTCCCAACTCGACGTGATCGAAAAGTATCCCGACGTGACGGAGGTTCAGGACGAAATCAGTCTGGGCACGGGCCAGGCGCGGCGGGACTATGACCTGCGTATCTCGCCGCTGACCGATGGGCGTGGACAATTCACCGGGCGGTTGATCTTTCTACACGACATCACGGAGCGAAAGCAAGCCGAGCGGACCATTGCCGACGAACGCAGCCGCCTGCAAGCCCTCATCAAGTCCAGCCGTGATGGGCTTGCCTTGATCGGCATGGATCGTGTGGTCCAAGTCATCAACGCTTCGGCGCTCCAAATGTTGCGCCTGCCCGGCCAGCCCGAAGACTGGATTGGCCGCACGCTGGCCGACGTGGCGAAAGCCGTGCGCCATCCTGCGGGCGACGCTGCCAGGGCGCTGGTGTGCGAAAGTCGCCGCATTCAACGCGGCGACGAGCCGCTTGCGGAGGGAGAATTCCTCGTGCCTCCGCGCTTTATCTACTGGTCCAATTTGCCCGTGCTCGCCGGGGATGCGCCACTGGGGCGGCTGATCGTGCTGCGCGATACGACGGAAGAACGGCTCATCGAAAAGATGCGCAAAGATTTGACCAATACCACCGTCCACGACTTGCGCAATCCGTTGAATATTATTTATGCCTCGCTCAGCCTGTTAGAAACACAAGATGATCCGGCCCTTCCATCTGACCAGCTCAAGATGGTGAATATCGCCCAGGTGAGCGCGCAACGGATGTTAGACTTGGTAGACACGATTCTGGACATTAGCCGGCTGGAACACGGGCAGATGCCGCTCGAGTACGAATCTTTCTCGCTCACCGAACTGGTAGCAGAGTCGCTCCGACTGCAAGCGCCATTGGCCGATCCTCGCGGTCTTTCCCTGGAAAATACTGTGCCGACGGCGTTGCCACCGGCCTGGGCCGATCCCAAATTGATCGGGCGCGTCCTGCAAAACCTGATCGGCAATGCCATCAAGTTCGTTCCGCACGGCGGCGTTATCCGGGTAACGGCCCGCGAGGAGATCGCCTGCCATTCCCTCCTGGTTTGCGTGAGTGATAATGGTCCGGGGATTCCCGTCGAAATTCAAGGCCGCCTGTTCCAGTCTTTCGTCACCGGTCCGGCGCAGAAACGCGGCAGCGGCCTGGGGCTGGTCTTTTGCCGGTTGGTCGTCGAGGCGCACAGTGGGCGCATCTGGACGGAAAGCGAACCCGGTCAGGGGACTGCTTTCAAGTTTACGCTGCCTTTCGAGCATCAGGAGCGCGTTCCAGAAGGCGACCGCCCGCCTGAAGCGCCCACAGCCGCAGGTCAGACGGGGGCGGTCGGTGAGGAAGGCCGCGTGTGACAGATCATCCTTGCGAAGGGTGAGATAAAAGAGGCATAGATCGTGCGTCCTTTTCGTTGGTCAACGGCGCCGGATGACGCGACGCCGGTTCAAAAAAGAAATTTTCTGGCCGTCCAAATTGACGGCATCGGCATCGGGCTGGCGAGCGCTGCCGCCCCGTTCTTGCCGGTCTTTCTCACTCGGTTGGGCGCGACGAATTTCCAGGTCGGCCTGCTGACGGCGATGCCGGCTTTTACCGGTTTGTTCTTCGCTCTCCTCATCGGGCGCTTTCTGCAAAGCCGCCGCCAGGTGGTGCCGTGGTACAGCGTCATGCGCTTCCTCGTGGTCATGTCCTATGCGTTGACCGGCATTGTGCCGTTCATCGTGCCGAGGGACTATGCCGTGCCGGCCGTGCTGCTCATCTGGGCGGTGACCACGCTGCCGCAGACCTGTGTCAGCGTCGCCTTTTCCGTGGTGATGAACGCCGTCGCCGGGCCTAAAGGCCGCTATGATTTGATGAGCCGCCGCTGGACCGTCCTGGGGCTGACGACAGCCATCGCGGTCGCCCTCACCGGCGGGGTGTTGGATCGGATCAACTTTCCGCTCAATTATCAATTGGTCTTTGTGGGCCTTTCGCTGGGCGGGCTGCTCAGCTATGCCTATTCGCGCCGCATCGAACTGCCGGATGCGGAACCGCCGCCGCGCCAGTCGGGGCTTTCGGCGTCGCAGCGTTTCAAGAACTATATCGCCCTGATCCGCGGCGAGCGCGAATTTGTATCTTTCACCGCTAAACGCTTCATCTATCTTTCCGGCACAGCACTCGCCGCGCCGCTCTTTCCGCTCTACTTTGTGCGCGTGCTGCACGCCTCCGATGCGTGGATCGGGGCGATCAACACCGCGCAGACGGCCATCATGCTGGTGGGATACTCGCTCTGGTCGCGCCAGTGGCGAGTGCGCGGCGCGCGCTACGTGCTGCTATGGACGACGCTGGGCCTGGCGCTCTATCCCGCGCTGACGGCGTTCACCAGCCGGGTCGAGTGGATCGTGCTCTATGCGGGGCTGGCGGGCATCTTTCAGGCCGGGCTGGACCTGGTGTTCTTTGACGAGTTGATGAGGACGGTGCCACCCAAGTACAGCGCCACGTTCGTCTCGCTGGCGCAGAGCTTGCAGTATCTTTCGACGGTGGCCTCGCCGTTGGTGGGCACTTTCCTGGCCGATCACATTGGCATCGGCGGCGGGCTGCTGGTGAGCGCGGCGTTGCGGTTGATTGGCTTTGGCCTGTTTGCGTGGAGCAAAAAGTAACCCCCTGCAGCTTTGCGGACAAAAAGAGTTGCGCGATGAGGAATGTCTTTTCATTCGCTTCCAAATATCGGCCGACTGATTTCGTGTTTACTCTGGCCGCCGTGGTGGCCACCACAGTGGCGCTCATTCTGCTGCGGGCAAGGCTTTCGACGCAAGTGATCGCGCTGCTGTATCTTTTGCCGATGATGCTTTCGGCCACGCGCTGGGGATTGTGGCCGGCTCTCATCGCTTCGTTGACCGCTTTTCTTGCGTTCAACTATTTCTTTCTCGCTCCCACGCACACCCTGACGGTGCGTGATCCTGAAGAGTTGCTGGTCCTGATGGTCTTTTTGATCGTGGCGATTCTGATCAGCCAGGCGGTCAGCGCGGCGAACCTGCACGCGGCCCAGGCGCGCGCCCGCGAGATGGAAGCTACCACGTTGTACAACCTGACCAGAGCTTTGGGCGCACAGGCCGGGCTGGACGAAATCTTGTCGTCCAGCGCGCGCCTCGTGACAAAAGCCTTTGACCTGGCCGGTTGCGAGATCCTGCTGGCTGCCGCAGACTGGAGCCTGTCCTGCATGGCGCGTTATGAGTCAACCGATGGCGATCAGGCGGAACGCGGCCAGCCGGTGGAGATTTCGCTCACCGCCCATCAGATGACGATGGGCACGTTGCGCTTGACGACGCGCCGGCCCGATGTGCAAGTGGGGCCGACGACCCTGCGGCTGCTGACCACGTTCGCCGCCCAGGTGGGGCTGTTCATCGAGCGGGCGCGACTGGCGCGGGAAGCCGACCGTGCCCGCCTGTTGGAAGAAAGCGACCAGTTGAAATCGGCGTTGTTGTCGTCGGTGTCGCACGACCTGCGCACGCCACTTTCAGCTATCAAGGCTTCGGCCACCGTGCTGTTGCAGGAAGATGTTGCGTTGGACGCAGCGACGCGTTACGATCTGCTCTCGGCCATCAACGAAGAAACCGACCGGCTCAACCGGCTGGTGGGCGATTTGCTCGACATGTCGCGCATTGAGGCGGGCGCGCTGCGCCTCAAGCGCGATTGGTGCGATCTGGACGAATTGATTCGCGCCGTGGCGCATCGCCTGTCTCCGCGCATGACGGCCTTTCAAGTTCAGTTCGACTGGCCGGCTGATCTGCCGCTGATTTACGCTGATTACGTGCAGATAGATCGCGTCATCACCAACCTGCTAGAGAACGCCAGCCGTTTTGCGCCGCCCGGCTCGGCCATAAAAGTGGAGGCCCAGGCTGAGGGCACGGCCATGACCGTCGCCGTGACTAACCAGGGGCCGGCGATTCCCGAACGCTTGCACCCGCACTTGTTCGACAAATTCTATCGCGTCTGGGAAGATCGAGCGCCGGGCATGGGCACCGGCCTGGGCCTTTCGATCTGCAAGGGCATCGTCGAGGCGCACGGCGGGCGCATCTGGGTGGAAAGCCCCGTGGCCGGCAATGCGGGGGTGCGCTTTGTTTTCACTTTGCCCACTCCGTCCGACACGCCCCAGTTCAAGCTGCCCAGCGACGAAGGGCTGTAGGGCAAGATGCCATCTTGCCCTACGATGGTGTTGAACGATGAGGAAAACCA
This sequence comes from Anaerolineae bacterium, assembly GCA_041300525.1. Classification (GTDB taxonomy): domain Bacteria; phylum Chloroflexota; class Anaerolineae; order Fen-1058; family Fen-1058; genus JBGLNJ01. The sequence continues at coordinate 2,118,492 of JBGLNJ010000001.1, forward strand.
AAGTTCTGATCGTTGACGACGAGCCTCAGATTTTGCGCGCGCTGCGGGCGGGCTTGGTCGCTCACGGCTATGACGTGGTGAGCGCCGCCGATGGCGAAGAGGCGTTGGACAAAGCGGCCACGGAATTGCCGGATGCCGTGATCCTCGATCTGAACCTGCCCAAGTTGAGCGGCCTGGACGTGTGCCGTGGCTTGCGCGAATGGTCGTCCGTCCCCATCATTGTGCTTTCCGTGCGCGATGCCGAGCGCGACAAAGTGACCGCGCTCGACCTGGGCGCGGACGATTACCTCACCAAGCCCTTCGGCGCCGACGAGTTGCTGGCTCGCCTGCGTGTGGCATTGCGTCACGCCGCGCACGAGGCCAACCCGCCCGAGCCGCTCGTGCGCGTGGGCGCAGTGATGATTGACCTCTCCCGGCACGTCGTCAAGCGCGGAGAGGAAGAAGTGCGGCTCACCGCCACCGAATACAAATTGTTGGCGTATCTCGCCACCAATGCCGGGCGCGTGCTCACGCACACCCTAATCCTGGAGCACGTGTGGGGGCCTGGCTATGAGAGCGAAACACAAAACCTGCGCGTGTACGTGAGCCAGTTGCGCCGCAAGCTCGACCCCGATTCTGCACAGCCCCAGATGATTACGACCGAGCCGGGCGTGGGCTATCGCTTTATCGCGGATGAAGTGTAAGACCAGACTTGGCGGGTCTTTGACTTTTGCCTGCAAGTGGCCTACAATTAGGGACATGGAAAGAATAAATCATCCCATCGCTGGCGGTTGAAACCGCGCCTAATGAGCCTGCGGCTGGTCGTCCGCCTTCGCGGACGAGCTTGCGTCCATGCAGATGGACGCCCGGCTACAAGCCCACAAGGCGCGACCTCGGTCGCCAACTTGGAACAATTATTTCTTTCCGACTCCCTTACGAGTTGGGTTTTGCCGCGTCGTTTTGAATTTTGGGGGGTGTGCTTTATAATTGATCTATGCCTACGCCAATTCTAGCCACGAAACTTTATATCCCCCCACCTCGGCCTAAAATTGTCCTCCGCCCCCGCCTGATCGAGCGGCTGAACGAGGGTCTCTCTTCGGGCCGCACGCGTCGGCGTGGAGGCGTGATATGGCGTTCTTTATCGGATTGGCGTGTGGTGCGATACTTGGATTCATGGTCTGTGTGATCATAGCTGCCGGAAGGATAGCGGACTTGGAGCGTGCCTAGTCGTTGAATAGACGGCGCGAGGAAATGCGCCAAAGCGGGGTGAGGTATGATCGTCTTTGAGGTCAAGATTCATTATGTGGGCGAGCCAATTGGGTGGCCTGACAGGCTCTACACCATCACGGCCACCGATGACGTGAAGGCGCGCGGGCGGGCGTTGTATCTGGACAGCAAACTACTCAAGGGCGAGTCGGAAAAAACGCGGCCCGTGATTCGCTTTTGCGAAATCAAGGCGTTAGTGGAGTTGAGCGAATGATTGAACGCACTGTGATTCGATTCGTGGCCGGGCTGGCTCCCTGGCTGGCGCCAGTGCCCAGCGCGTACTTTGTGGCGCGGTCGGCGATCCTGCACCTGCATCTGCCGATCTGGGTCGCGCTGGTAGTCGCCGCTATCGTAGAGACTTTGGGACTGGCGACGGTGAACACGTCACTGCGGATGTGGGAATGGAATCAGACGCGGCGCAAGACTGACCCGGCGGCGCCGACGTGGATCGGGGTGCTTTTGGGTGCGGTCTATGTCATCACGACGCTGATGTTGATCGTGGCGTTGGAGGTGTGGCCGGTCGTGTCCACGGTTGCGCCGGCGATCTTTCCATTCATGGCTGTTGTGGGAACCGTCAACCTGGCGCTGATTGCAGCTCAGGACAGACGTGAGGCAACCGTCAAGGAAGAGCGTCAAGAGCGTAAAGCGGAACGTCAAGCGAACCGTCAAGCGAAACCTGCACAAGTGTCAGATGAAACCGTAAAAAGTGAGATATTTGACGGTTCGCTTGACAGATTGCAGGCCGGGCGCAAGGCTAAACACGACACGCGGCTTGACGCTCTGGAAGCGTTTTATTTGACACAGCCGGAGGCGGGCCCGAGCGACGCGGCCAGGGCGATTGGAGTGACGCGCCAGACGGTGTACACGTACATCGAGGAGTTGCAGCAGGCCGGTCGCATCCGCAAGAACGGGCACGTGGAAGTGGTCGCGGGCCAGTAGCAGTAATGACAATTATCTAACACGCGGCCCGCCTGCGTTACGGGCGCAGGCGGGCCAAGACACGGGGGTATATCCCATGTCCAACGGAAATTCTACACCTGATTTGACGGGAGGCAATCATGGGCGGCGAGCGAAACGTGATCGTCAACAGCGAGCCGGAGAACACTGGCGGCACTCCGCTATGGCCTCCGTATCTGACGTTGTTGGACTTGGTTGTGATCGTCGTCGTGATCGTGACGCTGTGGCAGGCCGGCGCACTCACCCCTATTTTCTATGCGTTCTCATCGTGGTTGCCGCGCTATTGACCGGCTGCAAGCCAGGCGACTATAACATGGGGATTGACCTCAAAGCGCGCAGCGCCTCGCCAGAGGAACAGGCAAGCGCCGCGCTGATCGAGGCCGACGTGGACCGCAAGTTCAAAGAGAATCAGGTCGCCTTTGACAAGGCGATGGCGACGCTCGAGCTTGAAAAGCAAACACTTCCAAAGATCGTGGAAGCGAACAACACTGCGCTGATCATGGCAACGGAGGCCGACTCACGCGCCAGGGTTTCAATGGCAGACGCCGACGCGCGCGCAAAAGTTGCCCAGGCAGACGCGGCCGCGCGGTCGGCGATGGCGACCGGTCTCAGCGCATCTGTGGCTGTGGCCACGGTGGGAATAGGCTTTGCTATCAGCGTACCTATGCTGGTGCTGGCAGGCACGATCTATATGGGTATTCTGCTTGTCACAGCTACACGGCAAATCAGCGCCAGGTCGCGCGTCGTTATCGTCACCGGCTATTTCAACAAGACGCGCGTGGACTATCTCGTGATGCAAGACGAGGATGGGCATTGGCATGTCCAAAACACGATGGACGACGAACGCAGCCCAATGCGCCAGAGCAAGGCCATCTCCCACCTGCGCCCGCACTTGTTACAAGCCGCTCAGATTCAATTTCAACACGAGCAGGCCGAGAGCGAGTGCGAGGGGTTGGTGACGCGCATCTGGAGCGCCCTGTTTGGGAATAAGCGAAAAGTCGCTCAGGTAGCCGCAACGCCGATACCAGCCCGGCGCACCATCGAGGTGGACGGATGAAACAAGAATACTCTGACCCGATTCGTAACATGATCGGCTGGGCTAACATGCCTATGCCGCCAACCAACCGTGATGCGCGACAATACCGCGCCGCGCATCCGCTGAGTGAAGTGATCGTGCCTCTGGCGCTGGCCGGTGTTTCAGCCGTGGCGACGTTGACGATCACGGCCTGGCTGTACATGGAAATTTCGTGGATGCCGCAATGGATTGTCCTGCTGTCCACATTCGTGACATTCGTCGGCGTGTGGGTGTGGCGGTTGTGTCACCACGACGACAACCTGCTGGCGCTCGACGAGCAAACGAGAATGGAGCCGGCCGTGAGCATGCCACAGCCAGTCGAAGCAAATTATATCCACATTGACATGTCGGTGAAAAGGGCCGATGGAAAACGACTACAGCGTTTTGATTTGCCCTGCTCGGAAGATGTTCTGGTTACAGTGGCAGAGGCGATGCTGGGCGGTTCTCCGTTGCAAGAGTCTGAGTGGGCAGACAAGTCTCGTGGACGGCCATTCAGCCAGGGCAACCTGAGAAGATTCAAGACAACGCTGATCAGCCAGGGAATTGCCAGGTGGCTAGATGCAAACAACGCGAGGCTTGGTGTTGTTCTCACGGATACGGGGCGGGAGTTTATGCAACGGGTTTTAGATCAAGACACTGAGGATGACTAGCCCACTCCCCCACTATGCCCACATGTCCTGCCTGTGCCACCCGTCAGGTAGGCAAGGCAAGGCAAGGCAGCGATTTATGTCGAACGCGCCGGGGCGAGTCGCCCAACGGAGCAGCACAGGATTGACGGACGCGAGGGATGGGCAGGCGAACCACTGAAGATTGACGGCGCGGAGGCGAGGCGCATCGGGCAGCCGGTGCGCCTCAAGGCAAGGTTGATTATTTCGTTTCGCGTAACCAATACAGTGAGTCTACAACGGGATCGGAACCGCTTCAGGTTTGGTGATTGACAAAGTAGACAAATCCATGCCTATTTCACAACTGGATCAGACGTGGCAGCAGGCGCTCGGCGAGCTACAGTTGCAGCTCACCGGGGCGACGTTTGACACCTGGCTGGGGCGCACCAAGCTGATTTCGTTTGACAGTGACGAGTTCACCATCGGCGTGCATAACCAGGCAGCCCAAGACTGGATGACGGATGGGCAGCTCGAGGGACTGATCTGCCGGACGTTGAGCGGCATCGAGGGCAGGCCGGTCTCGGTCAAGTTCGTGGTGAATGGGAACGGCCACACTCCTGCCGCGGAGAGTGCAGTGGCCGTGCCAGGAGTGGCTATGCCGGCGCAGCGGCCAGTGCCGGCTTTGCCAGAGATGCCCGACTTGAAGGAAGTGGGATATTTCCCACTTAGCCGATATGAGTGCACATTCTGGGCGCCGCTGTTGGGCCGCGTGGCCTGGCGCGTGTGGGAGATCGTCCGAGGATCGGACACTCGGAAGGACAAGTCAGACTGGACGCCGGAGCGGCGCTGGAGCGCGCCCGAGATGGCGCGGATGGTGCCGTGCGGGCCGCAGGCGATTGTGGGTGTGAGCCGGGGAGATGGCCGCCAGGCCGGGTCGCTCGATCGCATGGCGGAAGTGGGGATCGGGCAGTATCGCCGGCAGGGGGAGGCGCGCGATCCGCACACGATGTACGTGATCAGTGTCCGGGTGCGTCTTCCGCTTCTGACGCCAGTATCGGTAATGCAGCTTACCGACACACTCCGCCACCGGCACGACCGATGGCTGGAGGAACATGGGTTCAATCCACGGGATTGGTTTGTGGATTCAGCCTAACAAGCGGTTCCAGCCGACGCGCTTTGCTGGCCGATGTGCAAGATGAATTGCTATAGATTCGTGTCTCGCGGTTTGTCGCGCCTGGCCTGTGACCGCGCGGCTGAACCGCAGACGTTAGGCGGCGTTGTGGCGGCGTACACAACAGAAACAATTCCGGGGTGGAAACAGGGAAACAAATTCCTCGTGGAAACAGAAATCCGGGGTTCGACTCCCCGCCGCCTAACAAGGGCTTGGAGCCGACCGCGCCAGCTGGACTGAAATCGAAGCGTACCAGCAAGAAGCGCTGCGCTGATGCGCGACGTTAGTGCGGCAGGGTGAAGCATGGAAAGTGAAACTCTAACCACAGAGGCCGTGATGGACGCCTATCAGAACTTGCCGGCGGATGAACGCCGCAGAATTGACGAGGAGGCCGAGGCGGCGATGATTGGCTACCATATCCGGACCGGTTCTGATCATGGACTTGGATTCGGATCTGCAATCAGGTTGCTGGGTTGCGTGGGGGTGCTTATGGCAAAGAAAGGTTATGTCACTAGTACCTAGTGGTGCATTTGCATCGGTACAGTGGTGCATTTGCATCACTAGATCACCGGCATAGAGGTATCTCGGCTGGGGGGCAGAGATGCCAGATGCTGATGGAGGGGGGCGGACACAATGTGTCCGCCCCTTTTTGTTCGCCCGCCACCGGTGAAATTTTGCGCGGTTGCACCGGTATGTCCGTGGACATGCGCGGCGGATCACCGATCTAGTGGTGCATTTGCATCGGTATAGTGGTGCATTTGCATGGGCCCAGGATGTTAAGAAAAGAAAAGAGAAACCCTTTAAGAAGAAGAAGGTATATCCCCTCAAAAAGAAGTCGGACAATGCCCAGCGCACAGGACGCCGGAAAGAGAAAGCGCAACCTTAAAACTCCGTGACTTTACAGAAATGCGGGTGTATTATGTGTGCAGAGGTGCCCCCCACGTCAGGAGGGGCACCTTTTTCGTTTCTGAGGATCGCAATATGTCAATCACCGAAATAATCGCTCTTGCCACTGCAATAGGGGGACTTGTCGCGGCCTACGTTGCCTGGAGGAGGTGGCCTTTCGATGCCGACAAGACCAAAGCCGAAGCCCGCAAGTTGAACGGCGAGACAAAGGACGGCTCTGCAAAAGTTGGAGCGGAGACACGCAAAATAGGCGAGGAGGCCGACCAGCTTCAATTCGATACGCTTAAAGGGCTGGTCATCATGCTGCAAAGTGACATCGCCAATATGCGAGTTCGAGTGGAGATTTCGGATAAGGCGAGAAACGAGATCGAGCGCGAAATGGCAGGTTTGAGCGCCCGCCTGATTCTGGCCGAAGCGGCCGTTGTCCGCACTGCCAAAGAGAATGTCGAGTACCTTGAAAAAGTAACACAGATCCGAGGCGAGTTTATCGCCGCAGGCGAGCAGTTCACCTACATCAAAAACCGCGACAAAGCCGCTTTCAACGCATTGGCCTGCATCGTTATCAAGTTGGCAGCTCAACTAGAGGACTTGGGTAAATCGCCTGAGCTGTCTAAAAAAGAGTGCGATGTTTTGGATGAGCTGATCAAAGAGCAATAAGATCATCTCGATTGGGGAGACAACGTGAAGGGTGTGGCAGTTCTCGTTCTTGTCTTGACGACGGCTGGATGCGTTGCGCCGCAGCCGACGGCGGCTCCCCCTTCTACCTATTTTCCATCAATCCTCTCGCAGCCGACCTGGACGCCGTACCCGACGCGCGTTCCGGTCGCTATTGTGCCAGGCAACTTGCTGATTGACCCGTCGCTGGAAGGTCCGTATACCTCAGACGGGGTGCATCCAGAAGTTAACACGTCTATTGCTTGGAAGGCGTGGTACTCGTGCAAGGGCGATCTGACGCTCTGTGTTCCTCCGTGCGATCCGAATCAGCCCGGATGCGACTTGCCCTGCCCCTCGAATTGCACAAAAGAAAATGGGAAATGCCAATCCGACTACGGCTGCTACTGGGCGCGCCCAGAGTTCAACCCGTTTGATTTTGACAAAGCAGCCTATCGCGTTCACAGCGGAAATATGGCGCAGGTTTATTTTACTTATGGCAGGATGGGGCGAGGCGGAATCTATCAGACGGTTTCTGTTACAGCAGGGACTTTGCTCAGGTTTACGGCCTACATGCAGGCATGGCAGTGTTTCGATTACGGCTCAGCGTGCGACTGGGGCAGATTGTCCGACAAGCCGAGCGACATGCACTTGCGGATTGGGATTGACCCGACTGGCGGAACAGATGTCAACAGCGCAGATATTGTGTGGTCGCCCGAGCGGGAGGCATACGACAGATGGGTAGAGTTTTCGGTGACTGCTCGCGCGCAATCTAGTCGAGTTACGGTGTTCACGTCAGGCGGGGCAACGTTCGATTATGCCCGCAAGAACAATGATGTGTACATTGACGACCTGGCACTGGTTCAAATAAGAAACATTACCGATACTCCCACTCCGACGATGACCTACACGCCAACTCCGACTACCACGCCCACGCCTGGCCCGCCAACCGTGACGCCGGGGGCAACCTGGACACCCGCGCCGGGTGTGACATTGACCTGCCAGTTGACTTTGACACAGCGGGTGTATGTTTTGCTTCCGCCCGGCAGCGGCAGAGAATGGTACACGGCGGCTGTACCGGTGGCGGCGGAAAAGGACTGGAGCATCGGCACGAGCGCGGTGGACGCCTGCCTGAACAGTTGCGCCAGACGCATCGTCATTGCCGTGAACGTTGAGCAACGCGGCTGCAATCTGTACCCGGCATGTCGCGCGCCATGCGGGAGTTTGAGTTACATTCCTCTTTCAGCCCCAACCCCGGCTGACCTGGCGCAGTTGCTCGAACGATACCCTGCCTGGCTCAGAGAGGCGTGGGGAATATGCATGCCTTCGATTATGAGGTCGCAATGAACAGAAAACAAGTCTTGGAAATTATCAAGACCTCGCAGGGCATCATCGTCGGGCAGCATGCAGGGGCGGGATCGTTCTGGCCCGACGGGTACAACACATATATCGGTGAATTGAACAGGATAAGTGGAAAGTACCCCGGCTTGATGGGCGTTGACTTTGCCTGGGGCGATTGGGAAAACGCCCTCATCCACGTAGCGCTGGACGCCGGCTCCGGCGGACATGAGCGTGATGACCGCGCCCACGCCGATGATGATGCCCAGCATCGTCAACACCGCGCGCAAGCGGTTCGCCAAAAGAGCCGTAAAGGCGACGCGCACACTTTCAAGAATCACAACTTTTCCCCTTCAATTCCGGATTGCGGCGCGCGCTACGGAATTGCTCTGTAACATTTGCTGGATCCGCGAGATTGTTGTCGCACTTTTTTTCTTCCACGAATTACGCGAATCTTCACTAATCTTCAATATTCGCGTCCATTCTCGTTACGCGCAAGCGGACGGACAAATAATAGATTGCTCTGTAACAATTGCACGGTCCGCGAGATTTTTGTCACACTTTTTCTTCCACGACGCGAAGCGCGCGAATCGGCGCTAATCTTTTATGGATTCGCGTTTATTCGCGTGATTCGCGGATAAGAAATTCGGTTGCGGCGCGAAGCATGCCGCGCTTCGTTTTCGATTCACACACCGCAATCCGAAATCAAAACTCAGAGCGGTTTTTCTGGGCACGCCATGAGCGGCTCCGCCACCGGCTCATCGCCGACAATCTGCCCGTCACTGATCTGCACGATGCGGCGCGTGTGCGCCGCGATGCGCGGATCGTGCGTGACAAACACCACCGTGATGCCGCGTTCCAGGTTCAACCGCTGAAAGATGCACATGATCTCCGCGCCGGATTTGGAATCCAGGTTGCCCGTCGGCTCGTCGGCCAGGAGGATGGCAGGCTTGTTCACCAGCGCGCGTGCGATCGCCACGCCCTGCTGCTGGCCGCCCGAAAGCTCGCTGGGACGGTGATGCAGCCGGTTATCCAGCCCGACCTGTTGGAGCGCCTGGACCGCCCGCTCGTGCCGTTGGTTGCCTCCGGCGTAAATCAACGGCAGTTCGACATTCTGCACCGCCGTAGTGCGCGGCAACAGGTTGAACGTCTGGAACACGAAACCGATCTTGCGGTTGCGAATTTCGGCCAGGCGATCGTCGTCCAGCGAATGTACATCTACGCCATCCAGTTGGTAGCGGCCCGACGTGGGCTGGTCGAGGCAGCCGATGATGTTCATCAGCGTGGACTTGCCCGAGCCGCTGGGGCCCATGATGGCGAGCAGCTCTCCTTCGTCCACGCGCAGCGATACGCCCGAAAGCGCGCGCACTTCCACGTCGCCCAGCCAATAGATTTTGGTAATGTCTTGGATTTCAATAACGGGCTTGCTCACAGGATACCCCTACGCCTCACGCATCACTTTCATTTCGTCGCCTGCTGGATAATCGAACCCAACCCCGTCACGCCGCCGACGATGATCACGTCGCCTTCCTGGACGCCCTCCACCACTTCACTGTCGCTCTCATTGCGCAGGCCGGTCTTGACCTCTACCTCGCGCGCGGTCGTCCCGATAAGGCGATTGACAAACGCCTTGCCCGTGGCGCGGTCAATGCGAATGGCCCAATTGGGAACCAGGAGCACGTCGGCGCGCGTATCGGTGACAATGGTGACGTTAGCGCTCATCCCGGCGCGTAACGGCGCGTCCGTCGGCTCCACCACAACGCGGACCTGATACGACACCACACCGGCCTGGCTCGTCGCCACAGGCGCGATGCGATCAATCTTGCCCGTGACCGTCGCATCGGGCAGCGCATCCGCGCTCACATCAACCGTCTGGCCCACTTTGAGTTTGGCAATGTCAATCTCGTCCACACTCACGTCAATGTGGAAGCGCGACGTATCCACCAACAAAACCGCTCCCAGCGGCGTGGCCGAAGAACCCCCGCGCGTGATATTGACCTGCCCCACTTGGCCGTCGAACGGCGCGGTCAACGAGGCGCGGTCGAGCCGCAACTTGGCCTGCTCGTAAGCGATGCGCGCTTGTTCAACTTGCGCGCGGCTGACGGTCACTCGATCCGGGTCGAGCGTGAGCCGGTCGAGGTTGGCTTGCGCCTGCTGGACAGCGGCCCAGGCAGCGCCGAGTTGCGCGTCCGTCGCGCCGCGCGCCGCCTGGTCGTAAGTGGTTTTCGCTGCGTCGCGCGCCGCGCGCAACACGTCCACCGTCGCGCGCATTTGCTCTTCGTACCGGCCCAACCCGCCGCCCTGGATGCCGTACTGCTTGGCTGCCGCGCGGCCAGCCGAGACTCCTTCATACGCATCCTGGGCTTGCTTGAGATCGTTTTCCGCCTTCTTTAACTGAGCCAACGCCTGGGCCACCTGGCTGTCGCTGGGCTTTTTCGCATCCGTGTACTGTGCCCACGCGCTCGCCAGTTGCGCCTTGGCCGCGGTCACGTCAAACGCTTTAGGCCCCGCCACCGTCTGGCTATAATTGACCTGCTGCACAACAAGCGCCTGCTGCGCCTGTTGCGCCGCCAGCGCCCATTCGGTGGTATCCAGTTGCGCCAACACCTCGCCCGCCTTGATCTTTTGTCCGACGACGACATTGACCGTGTCCACGGTGCCGGGCGTCTGAAAATTGAGCATCACCTGAGCTTCCGGCGCGATGCTGCCGCTGGCGCTCACGGTGGCGACGAGCGTGCCACGGCGCACGGCCACCTGGCGTCCCTGAGATTGCTGCGCGCGGAGCGCATCCTCACGCGATCTCCAGATCCAATATCCGCCGACGACAGCCGCAATCACCACGACGGCAATGACAATTAAAACACGACGTCGCATTTTGTCTCCTTGGGGAATGGTCTGGGCCGGATTATAGCACACAGCCCACCTTCCCGCTGAAAGCACATAAACGGACTGGCGGTTTACCCTTGCAAAGGTTTTCAACCTTCGCTAGGATGCCTCAAAGGGCTATTGCTCCTGGGCCAACCTTGGAGTACAATCTATTCCAGCGGTGCGACCTGACTCCCGTGAGTTTGCAGCCAAGTAGGACAAGTTGGCAACTTGTCCTACGACTTTCTCTGATCCAACACGAGTGGTGCAACTTGACCACTTGAGCGCATCCAAAGAAAAGATTGGAGGATAACATGTCACTTCTGAGCACCAAGATTCAAGACGATGTACGCCAGGCGTTGGAGGGGATGACCGGACCGGTCAAGCTGGTCATGTTCACCCAGGCGCTCGAGTGCGAGATGTGCGCCGAGACGCGCGCGCTCGTCGAGGAGATCGCCGCGCTCGCCCCGGCGGGCCAGCTCACCATCGAGGTAAAAGACTTTGTCTCCGACACCGCCGCCGTCGAAGCATACCAGGTGGACAAGATCCCGGCGATTGCCCTCGTCGGCGCGAAGGACTATGGCATCCGCTTTTACGGCATTCCGTCCGGCTATGAGTTCAGCAGCCTCGTGGACGACATCGTGACGGTATCGAGAGGCGAATCGGGGCTTGCCCCGGCCACCAAAGCCGCCGTCGCCAGGATCAACCAACCGGTCCACATCCAGGTGTACGTCACTCCCACCTGACCGCACTGCCCGCGAGCCGTGGTGCTCGCTCACCGGCTGGCGATGGAAAGTGACTGGATTCGTGCCGATGCAGTGGAGGCGACCGAGTTTCCGCACCTGGCGAACAAGTATGAGGTCTTTGGCGTGCCGCGCACCGTCATCAACGAAACGATCCACGTCGAAGGCGCAGTGCCGGAAGCGATGCTCGTCAATGAGCTTTTGAAGGCTCTCGACGGGCAAGCCTAGGGATCACCCTTGCGAAAGTTTCTGCTCATTACGCAGCGCACTCTCACTACACCTTCGCAAGGTTCTTCCGTGTTGCAGCAACGCCGGATTATTGAGATGGGGTGTCCGTCAAGTTTTTGCAGCCCGGCGACTGCACGCTTCGCGGCAGCAACAACAGCAAAACCTGCCTTCGCAGGTTCAACACCAGCCGACGAAGGTCGGCTTTGCTGCTCGCCAGAGGCGGGCGCGATTTCCAATCGCCAGCCAGCGTACTACCGCAAAACTTTGACGGACACCCATTGAGATGATACCATTTGCGCACACTGCGGAAGCGTATTAGAATTGTGTTTGCCATGACCTTTCAGCCTTGCCTCAAAAACTGTGCGAAAGGAGTCACCTAATGTCTCGATCACACATTCTCTTGATAGCACTTGCTGCCTTGACCATCGCCGGCCTGGCTTGTTCCGCTGCCCAGAGCAAGCCGACGCCGACGCCCATCCCGACGGCGACCGAGCCGCCCAAGTCCACGGCCACATCCGCTCCCACGCCCAAGCCGGCCGCCACCAGCACCCGCGCAGCCGCGGCCGCCACTGCCACCAAAGCGTCTGCGGCCCCCACCTCTGCGCCTCCTTCGGCGGGCGTGTTGTTCAACGACGACTTTAGATCGCAAAAAGCGACCGAAGACAACGGCTGGGATTTCGCCAGCACCGATAACGTAGATCGGGCTTGGTCAGCCAACAAGTACACGCTCTCGGTCAAAAAGAAGAACTATCTCGGCTATGGCACGCCTGACGGCGAGTACACCGATTTCGGCGCCGAAGTCGAAGCACAGGCAAACAGCGCCTATGCCCGATACGGCATCCGCTTTCGCATTCAAGGCGGCACAGATAACCCCAGCTACTATATTTTCGTCGTAGCCACAGATGGCAAGTACTATGTGGACAAGCTTCTCAACAACGCATGGGCCGACACCTCTCCTGTGCCGGCCACAACCTCGCCACGTATCAACAAAGGCAAAGTCAAGAACACGCTGGGGGTGCTGGCTCAAGGCAGCCAAATCTCACTCTATATCAACCGCTCCCTGGTCAAGACTTTTACCGACGATTCGATTGATAGCGGCTTGGTTGGAGTGCTCGCGGGGCCTGGCGACAATGACTCGGCTGAAGTCACATTCAGCCGATTGACCGTCCTCACCGCCGAAAAAGCCAAGGCCGAATGGGCCGCCGCGCCCGCCACTGCGCAGCCCACCGCGACGGCCACCAAAACCAGCGGGGGAGGCTCGGGCAATGGAACGATCACCGTCAGGAACACCTTCGACGGGGCGTGCCAGATCAACGTGTGGGGACAGAAGGAAGCCGTGATCCGGGCTGAGGGCAACAACTCGAGATCTCTTTCGCTTCCACCCGGAAAATATGGTGTGCATGCCGCCACGGACGTTGGCGAGGTTGACCTGAGCTACCAACTCACTCTCCCGCCGGGCGGCTACTGCGTGATCTATTGCACCAAGGCAACCAAGTCAGTCAGCGCCAGTTGCGGGCAATAAGGCGCTTACATCACCCTTGCCAAGGTGAGAACAGTAACAAAACCCGCTGCTAACCATCACCTGTGCTCAGGCCCGACGCCGTGCCGGGCCTGACATTTTTCTCATTGACAAGTTTGGAAAAACACCGTATGCTCTTGACGAGGAGCATGATATGGCAACCAAACTGACCCGTGATCAAGTTCTGGAAATGTGCACGGCGCACAACGCCGAGGCAATGGCCGAGCTATGGCTGAACCAGGCCGACTTGAGCGGCATTGACCTGGCGGACTGCGACCTGCGCGGAGCGCGTCTGCGCGGAGCCAATCTGTCCAGCGCCAACCTCCAGCGAGCCACCCTCAGCCAGGCCGATTTGCAGGGCGCGAATCTGACGCTGGCTGACCTCCGCAACGCGCAGCTCTACGAAGCGTCATTGTCCGGCGCGGACCTGAGCGATGCCAATCTCACGTTCGCCTACCTGGGCCGCGCCGACTTTACCGGGGCCAAGCTAGTGGGCGCGAACATGACGATGGTGGATGCGCGCAAAGTGAAATTGACCCTGGCGGACTTGCGCCGCGCCAACCTGCGTGGAGCGAAACTGAATGGCGCAGAGATGGAAGTGGCTGACTTCACCGCCGCCAAGCTCGATGAGGCCAACTTGACCGCGGTCAACGCGCGCAAGGCGAACTTTTCCCATGCCAGCCTGCGCAATGCCGATCTCACCAAGGCTCAACTGACCGGCGCCAACCTCGACCAGGCTGACTTGAACGGCGCTACTCTCACCGGCGCGATCATGCCACAAGTCAAACGCGCCGCAGCCTAAGGCGCAGCCCATGAACAACCCAGAGGTCGCTCAAACCCTCACCACGCTCGCCGACATGCTGGAAATCCAGGGCGAGGTGATTTACAAGATTCTGGCCTATCGCCGCGCGGCGGAAAACATTGCCAACTTTAGCCGCGACATTAACGAACTGCAACGCGAGGGTCAACTGCGCTCGATCCCCGGCGTGGGCGAGGCCATCGCCGAAAAGCTCGACGCGCTCCTCACCACCGGCCATTTCGATTTGCTCGACCGCGCCCGCGCCGAGGTGCCGGCCGGCGTCGTCGAGCTGCTACGCGTGCAAGACGTCGGCCCGCGCAAGGCCCAGTTATTCTGGAAAAAACTCGACATCACGAGCATCGCCGAATTGGAAGCCGCCGCGCGCGAAGGCAGGCTGCGCAACCTGCCGGGCATGGGGGCCAAATCCGAAGCGAAAATCCTCGCCAACATACAAGCGTTCAAGCGCCGCGCCTCCGAGACGCGCATGCCGTTGGGCGTGGCTTACCCACTTTCGCACGTTATCCTGGAAGAATTGATACAAGTCCCCAGCGTCCTGCGCGCCGCCTCCGCCGGCAGCCTGCGCCGGATGCGCGAAACCATCGGCGACCTGGATTTCCTCGTCGCGTCAAACGATCCCCAGCCCGTGATGGATCGCTTCGTGGCGCTGCCGGTGGTGGCAGACGTCATCGCGCGCGGGCCGACCAAGGCAAGCGTGCGTCTTTCCAACGGGGCGCAGGCCGACCTGCGCGTGCTCGAACCGGCGCGCTGGGGAACGGCGCTGCAATACTTTACCGGCTCGCAAGCCCACAACGTCCGCCTGCGCGAGATCGCGCAGAAGCAAGGACTCTCCCTGAACGAGTATGCCATCACGCGCGAAAAAGGCAGCAAAGAAATTCTATGCGCGGAAGAAGCGCAGGTTTACGCCCGGCTCGGCGTGCCGTTCATCCCGCCGGAGCTGCGTGAAGATCGCGGCGAGTTTGACCGCGAGATTCCTCGCCTGGTCGAGCAAAAAGACATTCTGGGCGATTTGCAAATGCACACGACGTGGAGCAAGAGTGCGCGCGCGAGGCCGAGCCGCTGCAGGTTGCCCGTCGAAAGTGTGCGGGCCGGACGGTCGGCATAAGCAGCCAGCCCGAACCGTTCGATGGCGCGCGCAGTGACAGCCGTGTTGGGAACGCCGTACAGCCGTCGGGCGACCTCCAGATTTTCGCGCACCGTGAGTTCCGGGTAGGCTGATGGCCTCTCGACCATGTGGCCGACCCGCCGCCACGGGCCGCGCCCGTTCGGGCCGACCAGCTCACCGAACAAAGCTACGCTGCCCGCGCTCGGACGGATCATACCGAGTATGGCGCGGATGGTGGTCGTCTTGCCCGCGCCATTGAGGCCGAGGAATCCGTATATCTCTCCCTGATCAACACGCAGGTCAACTTGGTCAACGGCCAGGACATTGCCATAGCGTTTCGATAGACCCTGTGTCTGGATCACGGTCGTCATCTTGTTTCCCCCTTTATGATTTCTCCATCCGCCAGAAAAATCGCGCGCTTGACCCGTTTCAGCATGTCCCGGTCGTGCGTCGCCATGAGAATCGTCTTGCCCTGCCGCGCCAGTTCCTCGAACACGGCAAAGACGTCGTTGGCGGTGGCTGAGTCAAGACTGCCGGTGGGTTCGTCGGCCAGCAGCACGGGCGGATCGCAGGCCAGCGCGCGGGCGATGGCGATGCGCTGCTGTTGTCCGCCGGACATGGCCGACGGCAGCTTGCGCGCGTGTTCTGCGATGCCCACCTGATTGAGCAGGCGCATCGCGCGCTCCTTTTGCTCGCGCAGCGAGTAGCGATGAGCAAAGTCCATCGGCAGCATGACGTTCTGGATAACCGTCAGCGTGGGCAGCAATTGAAAGAACTGGAACACGACGCCCACACTGCGGCCTCGCCACGCGGCGCGACCATCTTCGTTCAGCGCGTGGACTGCCGCGCCGGCCACGCGAATCTCGCCAGAGGTGGGCCGGTCAATGCCCGAGATCAAGTTGACGAGCGTCGTCTTGCCCGCGCCGGACTTGCCCAGCACGACCACAAACTCGCCCGCGCCCACTTGCAAATCAATGCCCTTGAGCGCCGTCACCGTGTTGGCTTTGCCGCGGTATTCCTTCACAACTTGATGCAACTCGATGATAGGCCCGGCCGCTTGCTCTGCGCCGCCGTTGCCGGCACCGTTTCGTTTGAACATACCTTCCCACATGATTGTCTCTCTATCTCTTGTCTCTATCTCTATCTCTATCTCTATCTCTATCTCTCGACCTCATCCACAATCTTCCCATCGGCCATGACGACAGTGCGCCGCGCGCGCTGCGCCAGGTCGTCGTCGTGCGTCACCATCAGGATCGTCTTGCCGCTGTCCACCAGATTCTCGAACAACCGAAAGACCGATTCGGCGGTCTTGGAATCCAGGTTACCCGTCGGCTCGTCGGCAGCCAGGAGCGGCGGATCGCAGGCCAAGGCGCGAGCGATGGCAATGCTCTGTTGCTGTCCGCCGGAAAGCGCCAGCGGCAGTTTGTAAGCGTACTCGGCCATGTCCACCTGTTCGAGCAGGCGCATCGCCCGCTCGTAGCGCTCGACAGGCGAATACAGCTTGCCAAAGTCCATCGGCAGCATCACGTTCTCCACCGCCGTCAGCGTGGGCAGCAGTTGAAAGAACTGGAACACCACGCCGATAGTGTGTCCACGCCACACAGCGATTTGCCCTTCGCGGAGCATGTTCACCGCCGTGCCGCCCACGACCACCTCGCCCGACGTGGGCCGATCAATGCCCGTGATCATGTTGATGAGCGTGGACTTGCCGCAGCCGGACTTGCCGACAATGGTGACAAATTCGCCCGCGCGGATTTGCAGATCAATCCCCTTGAGCGCGGTGAATTTGCCTGCGGCACTTTCAAAAGTCTTGACCACGTTGCGCAGGTCAATTAACGGGCGGTCGCCATTTCCACCGTGGCCGTTGGATGTTGGATTGCTATTGCGCTTCAGACTGAATCCGAGCATCGTCATCCTCAAGACCCTGCGAGTTCGCAAGGTCAGTTCGGTTCAAAAAGACAAGCGTCAAGCCCAGATACAGGATCCGGTTCAGTACACCGTGCAAGGCTGCCTGGTCGGGCAGCGCGCCGGAGAGCAATGCTTCGCCGTTCGGCAAGTTGTCAATCGCCAGCCCGCCGAACCGCTCGGCCCACTGGTTGGACAGGTGGCCTCTGACGCGGATCTCGTAATGCGCCGGATCAGGCACGCTCGTCTCCTTTCACGCCAACAGTTTACTCCCAAAGCGGGTGGAGTGTGATCAATCCAAAGATGGATGAGTGGATGGAAAGAGTGGAGGCGTAAAGAGCACAAAAAAGCCGCCTTCCTATCGCGAAAAGACGGACTGTTCGAGGCGCGTTCCAGTTGACGACTAGAGCAGCTTGAATTCCCTGGCGCGGGCGACGGCCTGCGTGCGGCTCTGCACGCCGAGCTTGGTGAAAATGTTGTTGACGTGAGTCTTGACCGTGCTGACGGCGAGAACGAGTTTCGCGGCAATTTCTTGATTCGACAAACCGTCGGCAACCAGCCGCAGCACTTCTAACTCGCGCTCGCTCAACGGCTCGACGAGGTTTTGGATCGCGGACACCTGCACTCCCGAAGGGGGGCGGTGCAGGTGTTTTTGATTTTGGATTGGGGCCGGCACAGGATTGACTTGGGGGAATGCCTGCAACAAGCGATCTATGTAAGCATAAAGTGGACGATCCGAAATCCGCAATCGAAAATCCGAAATCAACAATCGCATCGGCTCGCCCTCGTCCACAAAGATGCGGACGTGGCCTTCGGGTTCGGCCCACTCGAGCGCGCGTTGAAGCGAATCCAGCGCCGCGTCGGCGTGTCCCTGGCTGTAAAGCGCCAACGCCTGGAGCGCTCCTAGCTCGATGCAGGCGCCCAGCCAGCCACCTGTCTCAGCGGCCTGGACAAGTGGCGCAAGTGTGCGGAGAGCCTGGTCGAACTCGCCCTGGGCGAGGAACACGCGGGCCAGGGTGGACTGTTCGATCTCGCGCATGAAAAAGACGAGCAGCTTGTCGCTATCCTCCAGCGTCTCCGCCAGGCCGTTTACCGATGCAGCCCAGCGCGTGGCGGAGGCTACGTCACCGTGGGCCAGCCACAGGCGCGCGCGATGAGCGATGATCTGCGCCACGGTGAAGGGAGAGAGGCGACGTTCCTGCACCAATTGCTCGGCTTTGCTAAAGATGTCGTAGGCGCTGCCCCAGTCGCCACGCGCTCGCTTGACGCGCGCCAGGGCCACGTAGCAATCGGCCACGACCTCGGCATTGCCCCACTGCTCGCCTATCTCGACGCTGCGCATCAGGTATCGCTCGGCTTCGTCCAGTTGGTTCTGCTCGCGCAACAACTCGCCCAGTCCCTGGTAGATCATGCCCAGGCCGGGCGAAAGCGGCCTGGCCCAGCCCGCGTCCGAGCGCTGCGCGTCGGCTTCGGCAATGCGCGCACCCTGGCGAAAGGTTTGGGCTGCCTCCCGCAAATGTCCTTGCAGCATTTGAAAAGAGGCGCGCATGTGAAACGAGAGTACGACCGCCAGCGAGTCTGCGGTCTGGCTGTGCTCCAGTGTGTCGGGCACTTGAGCCGCGGACTGGTCTTGATCCAGATAGTGCGAAAAACCCTGAATCCACATCGCAAAGTTGCGCGGGAGCGCGTCCCCTTCGGGCAGGTACTGGAGCGACTCGCGCGCCAGTCGCCCCGCGTCCGGCATATCGCCTTCAAAGATCGCCCGGTAAGCGCGGATCATTTTGACCTGGCCCAGCAGCTCGCGACTGTCCACATCTTGCGTGTCGGGGGACACCAGGCTTTCAGCCTTTTGCAATAGAGGCTCGACGGTTTGCATTTGGCCCGTAAAGGCCATCACCCACGCGCTCAACACACACAGCCTAGGCCGCGAGTGCAAAATAGCTTCGGGCAGCGCCTTGAGCCAGGCGCCGACCGTCGTCATCTCGCTCCGCAAGAGCACGTTGATGGCCGCCTGTTCGATCAGGCCGGCGGCGCGTTCCACGTCTTGCGCATCCAGCGCGTGCCCGATGGCTTCCGATACAAAGCCGTTTTGCTCGTGCCACACGCTGGCGCGGCGGTGTAGCTCGGCCACCTGATCCGGCGGCCGCTCATTCAGGTAGCCGCGCAACAAGTCGCCGAACAGGCGATGATAGCGATACCACTTGCGCGCGTCGTCGAGCGGCGTGAGAAAGAGATTGGCCCGATCCAACTGGCTGAGGATCGCCTGGCTGTCTGAGCGACGCGTGACCGCATCACACAGCGGGCCGCTCAGTTGGTCGAGGGTGCAAGTTTCCAGCAGAAACGAGCGGACGTTGGGGGCCTGATGCTGCAATACCTCTTCGGTGAGATAGTCGAGGATGTAGCGACTGGTTCCAGTGAACGACTCGATAAAGCCGCGCGCGTTTTGGCCTGGCGTGGCAAGCGTCCCTTGCAAAGCAAGGGCGGCCAGTTGCAATCCGGCAATCCATCCCTCCGTGCGGGCCTCCAGCGCCGCAACATCCTCCGTCGAGAGATTCAAGCTCATCACCTGATTGAGAAAGACGGCCGCTTCTTCCGGCGTGAAGCGCAAGTCGGCCGCGCGCAGCTCAACCAGTTGACCTCGGGCGCGCAGACGAGCTAGAGGCAACGGCGGATCCACACGAGTGGTGATGACCAGGCGCATGCGTGGCGGGAGATGGTCGAGCAGAAATGTGACCGCCTCGTGGATCGGCTCGGCGGCGATCACGTGATAATCGTCCAGCACCAGCACACAGTCGGCGGACAGGCTGGTCAAGCTGTTGACCAGTGTGGTGAGGATCACTTTGAGCGGCGGGTGATGGCGCGATTGAAGTAGAGCACGCGCGTCTGCCAGACTCGCGCTTTGGCCTGCCTCGGCCGGCAGCGTCTCTAGTGCAGCCACGAGATAAGTCAAAAAGCGCGCGGGGTCATTGTCGCCGTCGTCGAGCGAAAGCCAGGCCACCCCCACCCCACCCTCCCCCGCAACGCGGGGGAGGGCAAGGGAGGGGGCAAGCCACTCACCGACCAAGGTGGTCTTGCCAAAACCGGCCGGCGCAGAGATGAGCGTGAGCTTGCACGCTCCGCGCAAGCCAGCGTTCAGCCGCTCGATCAGGCGCGGGCGCGGCACGCAGTTCGAACGGGCAGGCGGGGTATAGAGTTTCGTCGTCAGGAGCAGCGTGGTCATGGCGACTGAATCTTATCACGTTTTGCCCGCAACTCAAAACAATGTCACCGTCGGTTCGCTATCTGCGCTGACTCATTCGGCGGTCTTGGCTGAAAGCCTGGCTTTGCCGCGCGGGGCGGCGCCGTCTGGCTCGCTAACGCACTCAAGTGCAGCCAGGCGAAAGCGATCAGTTGTGCGCGAGTGATGGACGCGAAGAGCGGATCGCTCGCAAAGTAGAGTTGCAGTTTTTTAAAGCTGCTGCGATAATCAACCATCGTGTGTGGACTTTTTGCCGGTCGCGGCTTTGTAGCGGAGCATGCCTTCGCTGGCTTGCGAAAGCTTTAACGTGTTGTTACCCATGTGGTCTCCTCTCTGGAAAAGAATTCCGAGTATGCAGACAGAGCTTTTTTTTGTTCCAGAGAGAGACTAACCGTGAGGTCTCAGGTTCCCGACGAGGATGTCGAAAGGGCTTGGATCAGACCTCACGGGTACCTAAACAAGCTACCCGTGAGGTCTAAAGTCGGGGCGAGAGGATTTGAACCTCCGACCTCACGGACCCGAACCGTGCGCTCTAAACCTAACTGAGCTACGCCCCGATGTGTCGAGCGGCATTATACCTTACTCATCCCATCCTGACAAGTGGAACGGGACCTTCAGGCTTTCCAAAACTTGGCCTTTGAGGACACCATGACTCTAAACACATTGGCGCTTTTGATTCTTGCGGCGCTGCTGCACTGCGGCGCGCACGTCGCCTTGAAGCGAGCGGCCGACAAACTGGCGTTTGCCTGGTGGCAACTGCTGGCCATCATCGTCGTCTATTCGCCGGTCTTGCTGACGTCCCGATGGGATTGGCCGCCGACCGTGTGGCTGATCGTCGTCGGAAGCGCCGTGGCGGAAGCCGCCTACTTTTACACGACGAGCCGCGCTTACACGCTGGGCGATCTTTCGGTGACGTATCCGCTGGCGAGAGGCAGTGCGCCGTTGTTTATTACGTTGTGGGCCGTCTTGTTCCTGCGCGAGCGGCCTTCTGCCCTGGGCTATGCCGGCATCGTCGTGATCGCGTTAGGACTGTTCCTGGTCAACTTGCCAGGCCTCGCGGACATGGCGCGCCCGCTGCGCGGGTTGGCGCAACCCGCATCCCGCTGGGCCTTGACCGCCGGGTTGTGCATTGGCATCTACTCGACGCTGGATAAGGTGGGTGTCAAGTTTATCTCGCCGCTGCTGTACATCTACATCGTCCTCGTTGTGACGTGGCTGGTGATGACTCCGGGGTGGTGGTTTGCCAGGAAGACGAACTTGCTCACGGCGGAATGGCGTGCGAACAAGTGGAGCGCGGCATTAGCCGGCGTTGCCGTGATGGGCGCATACACGTTGGTGCTCATGGCGATGCAGCGCAGCCCGGTGAGCTACGTGGGCAGCGTGCGCGAGATGAGTGTTGTGCTGACCGCATGGGTGGGCAGCACGTTTCTGGGCGAGGGCAAGACCAGGCTGCGCGTGACCGCGTCGGCGCTCGTCGCTGTAGGGATTTTGCTGATCGCTATTGGCGGCTGAACACTCGTTTGACTTTTCCGGCGCAAGACATAGAATCATTGGCGAACCTGATTGAGACAGTGAGGCAATCGCCATGAAACAGCGCGCCAAGAAAAAACCGGCTTCAACTCTGGGCAAGAAACCGAGAGCCAAAAAGGCCGCCGTGCCAGCCGACACGCGCTGGCAGACCTGCTCGATCTGCAAGACCATCCCCGACCGCTCGTGGGCGTTCTGGAAGGGCGGCGACCAGCGAGAGAACAACCTGCCCCCTTCCATGGACCTTTTCAAGATCGTCATTGGCAGCCGGCGCTGTCAATGGCGGCCTGGCAGCCAGCCTGTCTATCGGCGGGCTGTTTCTCATCGGCAATCTGTTCGACGTGACGACGACGCTGCAACTGTTGGAACTGGCGCGCCCCACTCACCCCCTGCTGCAACTGCTGCTGATGAAAACACCCGGCACTTATCATCACACCTTGATGGTCGCCAACCTGGCTGAACAGGCCGCCGGGCGCATCGGCGCCGACCCGCTCCTGGTGCGCGTGGGCGCGTTCTATCACGACGTGGGCAAGACCGCGCGGCCTTATATGTTCGTCGAAAATCAAGTGGAAGGCAGCAACGTGCACGAGAAACTGGACCCGCGCACCAGCGCCGAAGTCATCGTGCGGCACGTCCCGGACGGTCTGGAGTTGGCAAGGCGCTACAGGTTGCCCAGCCGCATTCGCGCCTTTATCCCCGAACATCACGGAACGATGCGCGCCGGTTTCCTGTACCACAAGGCCGTCCAGCAAGCCGGCGGCGACGAATCGCAAGTGGACGACCGGCTCTTCCGGTATCCCGGCCCCAAACCCCAAAGCAAAGAGACCGCGCTCTTGATGTTGGCCGACGGCTGCGAGGCCGCCGTCCGAGCCAAGGGGCCATCCTCGGTCGAAGAGTTGAGCGAGACCGTCCGCAAAGTCATCGCCGACCGTATCGCCTGCAACCAGTTGAGCGACTGCCCGCTCACACTGCACGACCTGGACTTGATCCGCGAGTCGTTCACGCTCACCTTACAAGGCGTGTTCCATCCCCGGATCCAGTACCCGGAGATGATTGAAACCAAGACACCCAATACTGGAGAAGAAAATCCATAGCGCGGCACGCTTCGCGCCGCAACCAAGTTTTTTATCCGCGAATGGACGCGAATCTTTCAAGGATTAGTGAAGATTCGCGTAATTCGCGGAAGAAAAAGTGCGACAAATCAGGGAGTAGCCATGCCCAAGATCGCCGTGCGCGCCGACAGCGCGTATCGCAAAAAAATCGACTCACGCCGTCTGCGCGAGGCAGCCCAAAAGACACTCGCCCACGAGAGCGCGCTGAGCCGCGCCGAGATCACCCTCGTCATCACCGGCGACGATGAAATCCGTGACCTCAATCGCAAGTATCGCGGCATGGACGCGCCCACGGACGTTTTGTCCTTCGCGGAAACGGAAGCCGACGCGCGCTTTGTGGCCTCGCCAGTCGAGGCGGCCTACCTGGGCGACGTGGTCATCTCGTACCCGCGCGCGGAAGCGCAGGCAGTCACCGCCGGACACTCCGTCGCCGATGAACTGTTGCTGCTGGTCGTACACGGCGTGTTACACTTGCTAGGTCACGACCACGCAGGCCGAGCCGAGAAGCGCAAGATGTGGGCCGCACAGGAAGAAATCCTGAACGAACTCGGCGTCCATATCAAAATCAATACGGCATGACAAACACAAAACCTGCCGAACCGTCTGCTCGCTGGCAAAGCAAAAGCCGTTTGGCAAGTTTTCGCTACGCCATCGGCGGACTGTGGTACATGCTCCGCACGCAACGCAACGCCTGGATTCATGCCGCCGCCACAGCCTGTGTGATGGCGCTCGGCTTGTGGCTATCGCTGTCCCGCATCGAGTGGGCCATCCTCGCGCTGACCATCGGGCTGGTGTGGATGGCCGAGTTCACCAACACGGCGCTCGAAGCAGTCGTTGATTTAGCCAGCCCGGATATTCATTCGCTGGCAAAAGTGGGCAAGGATGTCGGAGCAGCCGCCGTCCTCGTCGCCGCATTCACCTCGGTCATCGTTGGGCTGCTGATTCTAGGGCCTGCCTTGTGGGCCAG
Organism: Anaerolineae bacterium; assembly: GCA_041300525.1. Classification (GTDB taxonomy): domain Bacteria; phylum Chloroflexota; class Anaerolineae; order Fen-1058; family Fen-1058; genus JBGLNJ01. The sequence continues at coordinate 2,142,466 of JBGLNJ010000001.1, forward strand.
GCTGTTCGCACACTGATCTTTCACCCTACTTGCGCACTCTCTCTGCTCAGACTATAATACATCCAGTTCTTACCACAGTCTTACCGGAACACGTCACAGACAGGGAGTTGCCCCCCATGCACCCGGCCAAACAGCTTCTCCAACTGCAAACGCTCGATTTGGAACGCGATGCCCAATATCGCCGTTTGAAGCTGGTCATCGCGTCGCTGGCCGAACCGGAAACGCTGCACATCGCGGCTGCCGAGGTCACCGAGGCACAAGCCGTCGTCACACGCGCCCACACGCGCAAACAAGACCTCGAACTGGAAGCCCAAACACTCGCCGCCAAGATTGCCTCGGTGGACGAGCGGCTTTACAGTGGCCGAGTCAAGAACCCCAAAGAACTGTCCGATCTGCAAAACGAGATAGCCTCACTCCGCCGCCGCCGCGCCAGCCTGGATGACACGTTGCTGGAAGCCATGATGGCGCTGGAAGAGGCCGAGCGCGCCGAGCAGCAGGCGCGCGGCAAACTGGCCGCGCTGCAAGCCGCATGGCAGGCCGACCAGGCCGCGCTGACGGACGAGCGCGGCCAACTCGAAACAAGCATCACCGTGTTGAGCGAACAACGCAACCAGAGGATGGCGGCGATTGCGCCCGACCACCTCGCGCCCTATCAAAAACTTCGGCGCGCGCACGCCGGCCTGGCGGTAGCGCGCGCAGAGGACGGGAGCTGCTCCACGTGCGGCGTAGAGATTTCCGAGCGCTTGTTGACCAGAGCGCGTCAGTCGGAGGGCCTGAGCTTTTGCGGCAACTGTGAGCGTATCCTGGTCATTGAATAGCGAGCACCTGACGTGAGCGAACGCATTTTGATCGTCGAAGACGACAACGAACTGGCCGAGTTCGTCAGTTGGCAACTGACGCGCGCCGGCTACCAGACTTGCTCAAGCCGCAGCGGCGCCGAGGGGCTGGATAAGATCGGCCAGTGGCAGCCCGACCTCGTCATCCTCGACATCATGATGCCGGACATGGATGGCTGGGCTGCCTGCCAACAGATTCGAGAAATCTCGGACATTCCCATCATCTTTACCACCGCGCTGGGCACGGAAAAAGACATCGTGCGCGGACTGGAGCTGGGCGCGGACGATTATCTCGTCAAGCCATTCGGTCCCAAAGAACTCATCGCGCGCATTCGAACGGTCCTGCGGCGGCACAGGATCACCAACAACCGTCGCGAGCATATCTACAGCAACGGCAACCTCTACGTCAACCTGGACACGCGCGAGGTTCGTGTGAACGGCCAGGCCGTGGAATTGACGCCGATCGAATTCAAGCTGCTGACCTGCCTTGCGGAGCAGGAAGGCAAAGTGCTCACACACGGCTTTTTGCTCAGCCAGGCGTGGGGGCCGGAACACGAAAACGAGCGCCAATACCTCAAGCTCTATATCTGGTATCTGCGCAACAAGGTCGAAGCTGATTCTGCTCACCCCAAAATGATCTTGACCCAACGCGGCGTCGGCTACCGAATGGTTCGCGTGGACAGGATCGCCGAAACACCCTCCGCGTGAATCTGCGCTGACGGCGTGGCTGCCACGCCCGATGCTCTGTTCATCACGTGACATCAGCACCCTCCAGCGCAGGGAGGGAAGGAGATGGTTCATGAGTTCACTCTGGATGCCTCTTGACGCGCCGTGGACGTTTGACGCAGTGTCGGCGCTCGTCGGCGCAGGCGCGGGACTCGTCCTCGGCGCCGCCGCCGCTTACAGTTTCCGCGCCGAGATCGAGCGCGCCCTACAGAACGCGCGAGGTCAGGTCACTCACACGCGCGAGCGGCTGACGATGGGCGCGCAGCAGCGTTACCTGGAATGGCTCACCCACCGCGTGGCCGCGCTCCATGTCTTGCGGGAAGGCGTCGGCCTGTCCGATCTCTACCTCGTGCCGGAATTTGTCACGCCTCCGCCCCACCCGTCCGTTTCGGCCAAGCCCGCCGAGCCGCCCCCGCCCACCATGCCGCTTGCGGCAGTGCTAAAGGCCACGCCGCGGCTCGTCGTCACCGGCGCGCCTGGCTCAGGACGCAGTGCGTTGCTGGCTCACCTCGTCCGCGTCTTTGCGGAGGATAACACTCAGGCGGCGCTCGGCATCGAAGAGCATCGCTTGCCCATCTACCTGCACCTGGGCGAACTGGCGCTGGAGCAACCCGCGCCACTCGCTCCGCCCTCCGATGCGGGCGCACCTGATGCGCCCGCATCTGATGCGCCAACCAAGGCCACCGACCCGACCCAGCCGCTGATAGATGCCGTCGCCGCGCGCTTGCCGTTGCTGATTCAGGCGGGCGCGCCCGGCATGTTACGCAATTCGATCAAGCGCGGCGAGGCCATCTTGCTGCTCGACGGGCTGGATGAACTTGAGGCGGACGCCAGGTTGAGCGCGATGCGTTGGATTACATCATTTTGCGCGGCCAACGCCGGCGTGCGCGTCGTCGTGGCAGCCGGGCAAGTGTACTTGCCCCCCGTCGGCCTTGCGCCATTGCTCGACGCAGGCTTTACGGCCATCCCGCTCGCGCCGTGGACATCGGCGCACGTCACGCGGCTGGCCGAGCGTTGGGCGCGCGCGGCCAAAGGCGGTGAGCAAGACGCCGCGCGCCTGGCCGAAACGCTCAAGCCCGTCCCCGGCACGTCGCCGCTGCCCATAGATGTGACGCTGGCGGCATTTATGTGGCAAAAGCGCGGATCGGTCCCGCCGAATCGCGCCACAGCCTACGGCCAGACCGTGGACATTTTTCTCGAAAGCGTGCAGGCCACCAGCCCCATGTCGCCGCTGTTGGCCCGCGCGGCGATGGGCCGCCTGGCGCTGGGTCTGTTCAAAGAAAATCGCTTTACGGCGACTCGCGCCGAAATTGAAAAGTTAGTCGCCGAGCTTTTGCCGCCTCCACCGCCCGACCCGCGCAAGGCAGCCGAGGTCAAACCTGTTACGCCGCCTTCGCCCGAAGCGTCTGCTGAAGCTGAACCGGCGACGTTAGCTCCCGCAGCAGAGTTACCGCCGCCCAAACCCAAAGGAGTGCCCGAATCCGTCGAGGCGCTGATCAAGTGCGGGCTGCTCGTCGAGCGCGGCGCGCACGGCGCAGATCGCTTTGCGTTCGCGCACCGCCGTGTGCAAGCGTACCTGGCTGCCTGGCAGATCACCCAATCGGGCGAGGGCGCATTGCTGATGCAACACCTTGAAGACGCCGAATGGTCGGACGCGCTCGAGTTTTGCGCGGGACTGGTCAACGTCGCGCCGCTGGTGGATATGCTCCTCAAGCGCGACGACGATCTATTTCATACACGGCTTTGGACCGTCGCCACGTGGGCTGCCTCGGCGGGGCCGGACGTGGCCTGGCGCGGCAAAGTGTTGGCGCAACTGGCCCAGTTCTTTATGCAGCCCGATCAACTTGCGCCGCTGCGAGAGCGCGCGATGCTGGCCTTGCTTTCCACACAAGACAAGGGATTGGCGTATGTGTTCAAACAGGCGTTAGCTTCGCCCGACTCGCTCGTGCGCGCGTTGGCGTTGCGTGGATTGGGGATGCTGGGCCGCGAGCAGGATTTGCCGACGTTCGAAGTGGCGCTCAAGGACCCGGACGCGTCCGTGGGCCAAGCCGCCGTGCGCGCGATGGGGTCCGTCGGCGGGACAACCGGCATTGAGCATCTCGCCAATGTCCTGCTGGAGGCCGACGAATCGCTGCGCAAGGTGGCCGCGTTAACCCTGGCCGAATGTGGCGCCGAGGGCCAGCGCCTGCTCAAGGATGCCATACGCGAGGACGACATGCAGGTGCGCCGCGCCACAACTTTCGGGTTGGCCGCCACGCGCGCCGACTGGGCGCGCGAGATTTTGGGCAAGTTGGAAAAAGACGACCCGCAGTGGTTTGTCCGCTCGGCGGCGAGTGAAGCGTTGGCGAGCATGAAAGAGGTCGAAGGGTACGCGCTCGATTGTTCGCCGATCGTGCTCGACCGGCAAGGTTGGCTGGTGGAATGGGGCGCGACGCGTGGGATGCCGGTGGGGTTGGGCCGCAGCGCAGAGCCAGTGCTGATGCGCGCGCTGGCCGAAGGCGATGCGCCGGTCAAGCTGGCGGCGATCCAAACGCTGGCGAACATTGGCGGCGAGGCGGCGCTCGAGCCGCTTCGCGCGCAACTGGCCTCGCCCGATCCGGACGTTCACGCGGCGGCCTACCAGGCGCTCAAAGCCATCAGCGACAAGACCGGGATCAAGATCGCGCGGGGGTAATGGCGAACGACGAAGGACGAATGTCGAATGAGAATGGATCGTGCGCTCATTCACTGCAAGATGGGCATTGGACGCTCCCCGACTCTGGCCAGGTCTGGGCAGGCGCATCCACTGACGAAGCGATTCGCCAGTTAGGCCAATGATTCCCTGTGCAGCAAGAAAGCCAAGACAATGCCTGTATGAACACGTTGTAGTGTGTGGCTGTGGCGCCAATGGTAGCAGGCATAAGAACACACACCTAGACCGCTAAAAGCTTCTTGTGGATCGTTCTGGCTAGTGTGCGTGCCAAGCGAATAACAATCCCTGCTGAGTTTTGGCTCCTTTATATGATTACTATTGGGTTAGGAGCAACAGTACCCAAATTGGTGTACTTCGAAAACCACACCGCTTGGCTAATAGAATACTTGTACCCTTTTTCAAACAGTTTGATAGATGTGCCCATTGCTCTTGCTGGACTGAGTTGTCTCGTTGACGCGCCCCGCATGGTTGACGGCTATCGGAACTCGATACTTGGAAGAAGTATAAAGCGACATGGAAACAGAGAAAAGGAAATCGGCGGCGTGCGGATTTTTGGCGCACTCGTGTTCTTGCTATCTCTTTTGCTTTTATTGGTCTTCGTCCAAAATGCGATGATACTGTATGGCTGGTTATCTCGCCAAGTCAATCCTTGAAAGTCGCGGTAGAACCCGGCAGAAGTAACCACCAGCACAGGCACGAAACGTTCGTATACGCAAGGCAGTCTCACGCCTTCCTGGTAACCGGGCCTAACCTTCACCTGTTCCATCCGCACACACAGAATAACGTGTCGCTCGCTTCGACGCGGGCCGAAGGGCGGCGAGGAACCTCGGTTCCGCGGGACCGAGCGACGTTGGTTGAAACCAGCTTTAGCTCCCACACAATCCAGTTAGTACTGTGATGGGCGCTATCCGGCAACCGCCATAGAATGTATGGCACACCTATCCCCGCCACAAAAATGAGCGCGGGGATCACCAGCCGCCAGAGCAAGAGCAGCCAGTGCTTGTGCCAGATGATTTGTCCCGACTTTTCCACGCGCAGGTGGGGCCGCAGTGCGCTCAACCAATCTAGCCAGGCGGGTTTGGGCGCAGCTTCCTGGGGTTGAGCTGGCGCTGCCGGTTGCGCGCTCGCTGCTGGCTGCGCGCTCGCCGGGGCAGGCTGGGGTTCAGGCGATTGAGCCAAAGATGCCGGGGACAGGACGCGAAGCAATTCCCGGCGGATGGTCTCGACCTCTTCGCGCTTTGCTTCTTGCTGCGCCAGCGTGCGTTGATCGAGGATGCGTTCCTGCATGAACTGGCCGTTCGGGATATGAGTAAAGGTCAATCTTCCGCCAATGGTCTCGACGATGATGTCGGAGAGATTGAGCACAGCAGCCAACACCCCTTTGTGCGACAGCACCACATTCTGGACCGCGTCAATCGGAATCTCGTTGCGCACCTCGCGCCACAGGCCGTAACGCTCGACTTGCACCACTCGCTGGTTCGTCACGACCAGATAGTCATTCATCCAGTCAACGATATGCCAGACCAGCATGAGGCCGAATGTGGCCACCCCGCCGAGGCGCAGCAGCCAGGGCGCCGCCGGCGGCCACGGCAAAAAGCGCGGCGGGTGAATAAATGACAGGGCAAACAAGCCCACCGCGAGTGCCGTCCAGATGAGCAGCGTGCCGGCCGATTCAAGAATCAATGAGACGATGACGCGATGCGATACTCCAATCGCCACCTCGCCGGGCAGTTGCCAGTCGAAATGGCCGAGGCTGGGGCCACGCCGTTGGACGGCGGCTTCCAGTCGCTTCAGCACGTCGCGGAACCGCGTCAACGTTTCAAAATCGGCCTTCTCAACGGCAAAGAGAGTTGTGTTGGCGGTGGCTTGGACCATCGCATTGCGTGGCTCATTGCGCACCAGCCCTGTTTCGCCAAAGAACTGCCCCGGGCCTAACAAGCGCACGATCGCTTCCTTGCCCGCCGGATCTTTGCGGAACACGCTCACCTGCCCGGTATCTATGATGTACAGTTGATTGCTTTCGTCGCCTTCGCGGAAAATAATCTCGCCTGCCGAATAGCGGACCGGCTTGACGATGTCATTGATCTCGGCAAGGTCTGCTGGTCTCAACGAAGCCAACAGCGGGATTGTCTTCAATCGGGCAGTATAGTCTGTTGCCATTACGCTTTTCGCCTGTTGTGTGTCGCCTGTCATGTGGGGTTCTGCGGATTACGCTTAGTTGGCGACGATTGTAGCATATTCCGGGTTGGCTGAAAAGGGGGCACTCTCGCCTGAGGATGTGTTTGCCGGTCTCGAAAGCAAAACCCCCGACCGGTCCAGAGTCGGGAGTTGACGGTTCGGGGGGATGCTGGAGGCAAGTCGAGGCCGCAGCCTCTGATCTCATTTCTCGTCGGAAAGCTTGACCCTGGTCTTGGACCGGTCTGCCGCAGTCGTGATCACAAAGCGCCCGGCGGGTGTGTCATACGACGACATGATGAGCCGGCCGGCCCGCACGGCATCGTCATTGGCCCGAGCGATGGTTTCGTCTACGTCGCCCCAATCGCCGGCGGCGTGTCGGCGCACAAAAACCGTAAAGTCAATTCCCAGGGCCTGCGCCTTGCGCGTCGCCATAATCGAGCCTAACTCAAAGAGTGATTGCACAGCGCGTCTCCTCTGTAGACTGCTTGATAAAAGGCGGGGATGGATGGGAGTCGAACCCACCGCCGCTCGTTCTACGACCGGCCACCGGTTTTGAAGACCGGGGAAGCCACCAGGCCCCAACCACCCCCGTGCAGCCCCCAGCAAAATGCCAAGCGCCCAAATCGTCAAGTGCTCCCCTCTCCTGTCGCTTGCGACGGGGGAGGGGCTGGGGGTGGGGGCGCAAGTTGTGCCTTCCGGCTGGGTCTGCTAAAATGGCGGGCGATGGACGAATCCGCGCTCATCTCCGCCGCGCAAAAAGGCGACCTGGATTCTTTTAACACGCTGGTGCTGACCTATCAGCATCAAGTCTACAACCTCGCCTACCGGATCATGGGCGATGGCGCTTCCGCGTCCGACGCGACGCAAGAGGCGTTCATTTCGGCGTGGCGTCACATCGGGGGATTTCGTGGCGGATCATGGAAAGCGTGGCTGCTGCGCATTGTGACGAACGCCTGCTATGACGAGCTGCGCCGGATCAAGCGGCGACCCTCCAGCTCGCTCGAGTCGCTCTACGTGGAAGACCCCACGCCCGATGCCGAACTGCCCCCCAGCCAGCTCGAATCGCCCGAAGCTTTTACGCAGCGCCGGGAGCTGAACCGCGCCATCCAGGCCGGCATCGAGCGCCTGCCGCCCGATCAGCGCATCGCGCTCGTCCTTTCCGATGTTCAGGGCATGAGCTATGAGGAAATCAGCGGGGCGACCGGCGCGAACCTGGGCACGGTCAAGTCACGCCTCTCCCGCGCGCGGGCGCGGCTGCGCGATCTGTTATTGGAGCACGGGGAACTTTTGCCTGCCGGGTATCGTCTACAGAACGAGGGAGTATAGGGCATGGCGAGATGGTTGGGACGGGCGAATGAACACGAACGGGTAGAAGCTTTGCTTTCGGCGTACCTGGATGGTCGCGCGAGCCGGGCCGAACGCGCGCTAGTTGAGCGCCACCTCAAGTCGTGCGCCGACTGTGCGCGCAACCTGGCAACGCTTCGAGCGACAGTAATCGCCGTTCGAGATCTGCCGCGCGTCCGCGCGCCACGTTCGTTCGCCCTGCCACGCTCGATGGCAAAACAGCCACGTTCCGCTCCCTGGCTGTACCCGTTGCTGCGCACCGCCACTGCCCTCGCCACCTTTTTGTTTGTCGTTGTGATCGCCGGTGATCTGTACACTCGCTTTACGCTATTTTCCACTGTTGCGCCGATGGCTGCGCCTGCCGCGCTGCCATCCACTTCCATTGCCATGCAAACCACTGCGACTCCGGCGCAGGAATCCGCCCCACAGACCATCGCGCCTGAAGCGTCGTGGACTTTTGAGCAACCTGCTCCCGCACCCGCGCCTCAAGCGGCCGCGCCGCTTGCCCTTGCGACAACCGCGAGTGACGCGAGGCAAGCCGCTGCGACGTCTGTGCCGGCGGCGACTGCCGTGACGGCATTAGACTTGGCGGCGGCAGGCACGGAGACGCCGAGCGTTGCAGCAAAGGCGGTTCCACAAGAGACACCGGTTGAGCCACCCACCGAGCGGCCAGTGGGCGCGAACGGCCTGGGCGGTGGAGCGGGCGGAGTCGGGCAAGCTCCTGGCATTGCGGCAGTTGCGCCAACGCGCTCATTTGCAGAGCCGGCCAGTGAAACCGTTACCCCTCAACCGACCTCGACGCCACTCGCGGCTCCGACCGAGGCCGCGCAAGTCCCTGCGCCGCAGCCACCGGTTGCCCTTGAGCAAAAAGGCGCGTACCCGATTCAACGCCCGCTTGTCAATCCTCTGCGCATCGCCGAAGGCGGGCTGGCTATCGCCGTTGTTGCGCTGGGCGTGGCAGCCTGGATCGCCCGCAGGCGCAACCGATGAAGCCGCTAGAGTTGAACTTTTGCCCCAACTGCGGTTCGCCGATGGCGGACCGTTTTGTGTTTGGCCGGACGCGCCGCACCTGCGCGGCCTGCGGCTTTGTCTTTTTCCGCGAGCCAAAACTTGCGGCGGGCGCGCTTGTGGAGCAGGAGGGGCTGGTGTTGCTCGTGCGGCGCGCAGTGGACCCCAAGCTCGGCTCTTGGTGTCTGCCAGCCGGATATGTGGAATACGACGAAGGGCCGGTGGCGGCAGTGCTGCGCGAAGTGCGCGAAGAAACCGGCCTGGCCGTTCGCGTCACAGGACTGTTAGCCGCGTACCACGTCCGCTCCGATCCGCGCGGCCTGGGCGTCATCATCATATACCGCGCCGTTCCGGTGGGCGGCGCACTCCGGCCCGGCGACGACGCATCCGAAGCAAAATTCTTTTCGCCGAACGATCTTCCGAATGACCTGTCGTTCGCCAGCACGCGCCGCGCCTTGCTTCGTTGGCGCTGCGGGCGAATGTCAGAGTGACGGCGCAAGCTCGACAGCGCGAATCGGCACGTGCGCGCGGATGCGAGTGCCACAGCCGGGGATGCTCTCGATTTCCAGCGCGCCGCCCACGCTAGACGCGCGCTCGCGCATCGAGCGCAAGCCCAGGTGACCCGGATAAGGCGACTGCGGATCAAAGCCCACGCCGTTGCCATCCGGATGAATAAAAAAACCCCCGACCAAGTCGGGGGTTGAGTTTTGCCGAGGATCAAAAGGGGCAGAGGCCTTTACGACCGCCGCGCGGCTGCGCGAGCCATCACCCGGTCAATGCTTTGCCAGAGTTCTTGGAGTGAGAAGGGCTTTTTGATATAATCGTCCACTTTGGCGATGTGTTTGGCCAGCACTTCGTCAATGCCCTCGGCCTTGGCCGTGACGACGATGACGGGAATGTTTTTCATCGCTTCGTCGGCTTTCATGCGGCGATAGACTTCCCAGCCGTCCATCCCGGGCAGCATCAGATCAAGCAAGACCAGCATGGGTTGGGATTGACGGATAGCGGCCAGTCCATCGGGGCCGTTCTCGGCGCCCACCACTTCCAGTCCGCGCCTCTCCAGGATCAGCCGGATCAGTTCAATCACTCCAGACTCATCTTCGATGCACACGACTGTCTTGGAGTCTTCTGACATGTTCTTCCCCCTGTACAAGATGGCGGGTGAGCATTACGCCGATCTGGCGATCAGGACTTTTTCGATGCTTTGCAAAAGTTCCTGTGGGCCAAAGGGTTTGGTCACATAGTCATCTACTTTGGCGATGTGTAGCCCGAGGACTTTATCAATACTCTGGGCTTTGGCGGTGACGATGATGACCGGGATGTGCTTGAGCTCATCGTCGGACTTGATCTGTTGGTAGACTTCCCAGCCGTCCATGTCCGGCATCATCAAGTCGAGCAACACCAAGTCAGGCTTGAGGCGCCGGATCAGTTCCAGCCCTTCACGTCCACCCATCGCTCCTGCCAACTCAAAGCCCTTACGGCCCAGGATGAGCTTGATCAAGTCAATCATCTCGGGTTCATCTTCAATGCACACGACGATTTTCTTGCTTTCGGTCATGCTAGTCTCCTTGCCAGCCAAAAGTGCGCCAGTGCTTGGCAGATAGTGTAACACAAGAATTCTTTGCTGTCCAGCGGCGCTTCGGCTCGGTCCGGCGGGGTGCGGTTCAAGGTTTTGCGCTGGGGTGTTTTGCAGGCGGCTGGAAGCGAGCGCGTCCGATGGGCATATGTCGCCACAGATGATTGGCGGCGGGACGGTGCGGCTCTTTGGTTGCGGGCGCTGACGAAATGGCCGGTCCGGACAAGCTCGTAGGTGCGATGGCGATCTCCGCCACAGGAGACACAGGGATCGTTTTCTCAGCGACGGTCGTTGTTTCCATTAGCGCCGGCAACTCCTCGCAGCGTGTTTTCCGCTTTTGCCGCAACTCGGTGCGATGCTGAGTCGCCTGCCGACGCAGTTCTCCCGTAATCTGCGGCCAGGCTTCTTCCCAGCGGTCGTTGCAAGCGATACACTCCGCGCGCAGGGCCAGCATCGGGTCTACACGACCTGCGGTCGGATCGCGCCCAATGCATGCCACTGCCTTTCAAGCGTGTTTCGACCACCAACTTGTTGCCGCTCTCGACCGCGCTACCCCCTCAATCGCCTCCGGCTTGGCGACGACGAGAACATCATTGCAGCCCCACAGTTTTTCGCCGCCGAAATCGGCCGCGGTGAGGTCGAGTTTTTGGATGCTGGTGCCCATCGCGCCGTCGAACACGACGACGTGATCGGCGACGGCGTCCAGGTAGCGGCGGTTCATGAAGGGGCGTGTCATACCGTCCTCCTCATGTCGGATTTAACGCCAAGGCGCAAGGACGCAGAGACGCCAAGCTTTTCCATGGGCGCGCCGTCACAGACCCAACAGATCGAGCAGTTGAGTCCAGCCAATGATCTGCGTGCCGTGATAGTATTTCAAGTCGCGCAAGTGTGGGTCTTGACTCCCCAGATAGTCGGCGCCAGCCTCCACCGCGCAGGCCAGAAAGATATTGTCGCTGGCGTCCTTTTCGACGACAAAGACCTCGTACAATCCTTCGACGAGAAAGACGCGGCGACGGATTCCCTCCCAGGCGCTGGCAATGTCGTCGTCACTCAGGTGAAATGTCTGTTGGATGCGAGGATAGTGGAGCACCCGGCGCAGTTCAGAGAGGATGGCCTGCGACGCCACGACACGGAAACGCCCAGCCCGCCAGTCATCAAAAACGGCCCGCGATTGCTCGGTTCGGCTCAGCACCAGCCGCACCAGGAGATTCGTGTCGAGGACAATGGTGAAAGGTGTCTCTGGCACAGCGCCTAGCTTTCTTGCTGCCCCGCGCGCGCGCCACGCACCGCCTCGTCAATGAGCGATTCGATCTCTAACGGCGTCACGTCCTGCGCCCGGTCGCGCAGCTTGTCAAGAGCGTCGAATCCCTCATTCCACCACGCCTCAGCCTGGCGGCGATCCATCTCATTGAATACAAAAGCGCGCACTGCATCACGCCGTCGCCATGCGGCATAGCGAGTGTATTCCTTGCCATCGAGCACGACCAGTTGGGGCTGGCCTTGATCCTCCACTACGATCGGCCCACCCACGAGTGGCCGGTCAAGCCATTGGGGAAACAACTCCCTGGCCTCTTGTAAGCTGATTCGAGTGGACATCGCACACCTCTTCCCTGACCATTCTAACACGCGCGCACACGCCGGTCAAACAGCGCTGATTACTGGATTACTGCGGGTGCGCGTCAAAGTTTTGCGGACGCCATCTGTTTCGCTGATTGGTATCGAGCTTTGCCAATCGGATCGTGTCGCCAAGGATGATTAGGGGCGGGACTGGCTCATTGGGAATCGCCGTGGTGTCTGCCCAACTGTAGGACAAATTGCCAATTTGTCCTACACGCTGCCGCCAAATATGGGGGCGTATCACGGCAAATCCCAGAGAGCCAATATTCCATCTATGGGTTCACTATGGGGCGTTCCGCCGTGCGTCCATCTGCATGGACGCAAGTTCGTCCGTAGGCGGACGACCAGCCGAAGGCTCTTCAGGTGCGACTAGAGTCGCTTGTCGAGCGAACCCATAGATAGAGTATGAATACAAAAATCCGCGGAGATTCGCGTGATTCGCGGACAAAGATATGCTCCCAAATTGGCTCGCCCTAATCCTCGCTTTTGTATATGTCTCCCTCGCCATCGGCCTGGGCGAACTCTTGCGCCGGTCACTCCATCTCTCGCAAGGTTTCACTCGCAAGTTTATCCACATCGCCGTCGGCATGATCAGCATTCCGACGGTGTTGTGGTTTGGCAGCCTATACTGGGCCATCCTCCCGCCACTCGCGTTCGTCGTCATCAACTATCTCGACTATCGCTTCGGCCTCATCCAGGCGATGATGTCGTCCAATCGCTCCAACCTGGGCACGGTCTACTTTCCCATCTCGTTTGCGGCCATCCTCATTGTGTTCTGGGGCGACCCCTCCGCGCCGACGACGCATCCGCACCTCATCGTCGCCGCGCTGATGCCGCTGACGTGGGGTGATGCGCTGGCGGCCGTCGTCGGCGAACGAATCGGACGGCATCGCTACACCATCCTGGGTCACACGCGCAGCCTCGAAGGCTCGGCCACGATGTTCATCGTCTCGGCGCTGGCAACCTTTTTGGCATTGGGGATGCTCCCGCTGCCAGTCAGGGTCGTCGTCGCCCTCGTCACGGCGTTAGGAGCCACCGTGGCAGAATCCGTGTCGCCGTGGGGCATTGACAACCTGACCGTGCCGGCCGTTTCGGCCCTCATCCTCGCATTGCTCAAGACCTGACAGGTCTTCTGAACCTGTCAGGTCTGTTGAGGACAACACATGGACGAATACCAACCGCGCATCACCGATCTTCCTACCGACGAACGTCCCCGCGAGCGGCTGATTCACGTCGGCGCAGCGGCCGTCTCCACCATCGAACTCATCGCCATCATCTTGCGCGTGGGTACCGGCGGTGAAAATGTCATGCGGGTGGCGCAGCGGCTCTTGGTCAAATTCGGCGGACTGGGCGGGCTGGCCCGCGCTTCGACTTCTGAACTGTGCGCGGAAAAGGGGTTGGGCGAAGCCAAAGTCGCGCAGCTCAAGGCCGCGTTTGAATTGGGCCGGCGGCTGCTCGTGGAATCGCCGGAGGAACGCCCCACCATCACCAGCCCCGCCGACGCCGCCAACTTGCTTTTAGGGGAGATGGGACTGCTGGAGCAAGAGAGCATGCGCGTGATCTTGCTGGACACGCGCAACCGCGTCCAGGCCATTCAGACGATTTACCAGGGCAGCCTGAACACGACGATGGTGCGGGTGAGCGAGCTGTTCCGCGAGGCCGTGCGCGCCAACTGCGCCGCCATCATCGTGGCGCACAACCATCCTTCCGGCGACCCTTCGCCTTCCCCGGAAGATGTCGCCATCACCAAAGACATCGTCGCCGCCGGCAAGCTCCTAAGCATTGACGTGCTCGATCACCTGGTCATCGGGCGGCAGCGCTTTGTCAGCCTCAAAGAGCGCGGGCTGGGGTTTGGATGAATTATGGTATAATCGCGCTCCAAAGGAGCGGATACATTTCATGGAAAGAATCACCGACATTTTGCTGATCGTCATCGCCGCCAGCGGCGCGTTCCTGGCCGCGCTGTGGTTGGCGATGGTCATCTGGACCTTCCGCGACATTCGCAGCCGCACGCGCGACATTTTTGCGCAAATTCTGGCCGCGTTGGTGGTGGCGATCTTGAACCTGCCCGGCTTGTTGATTTACTTTATCCTCCGTCCGCCGGAGACGCTGGCCGAGTCTTATACGCGCTCGTTGGAAGAAGAGGCGCTGCTGCAAGGCATCGAAGAAGCCGATGTCTGCCCCGGCTGCGGGCAGCGCGTTCTGTCCGAATTCATCGTCTGCCCCACATGCCACACCAAGCTCAAAAAGCCCTGCCTGCACTGTGGCCGGGCCATCCACCTGCGCTGGACAGTTTGCCCATACTGCGGCACGGCTTCCGTCGCCGCAGGCTCTCCAACTCCCAGCCCCGCCGCGAGTGTAACTCAAGAAGCACGCCGCGCCAAGCGGGATGAAAGCCCCACTTCGGTAGAAGCGTAGCCGTCACAAGTTCTTGAAAAATCAGCCCCGGCCAACTTGGCCGGGGCTGATTTTTTGTCGCGCCTGGAAAATAAGCGAGGACACTCACCGTCTACGCCGGATAACGGCCACAGCAATGCCAATCAACGTCACACACATCCCGGCAATCACCACGACGGTCAAAGTTGAATCGTAACGAACCGGCGCAGGGGTCGGCGGCTGAGGCGTAGGCTGGATGGTCGGCATCACCGTGGGCGGCGGCAATGTCGGCGTGGACGGTGCGACGGTCGGCGTGGCCGATGGGGTGTAGGTGATTGTAGGCGGAGCCGTCGTTGCCGTCGCCGTTTTGACGACTAGTGTCTGTCCCAGCTCGACGATGGATTCGGGGGTGAGGTGATTCAGCCGGTAAAGGTCGTCGAGCGACACGCCGTATTGACGCGCGATGCCAAACAGCGTATCCCCCGCTTGCACGACGTGAACGATGGCCCCATCGGGGCGCGGCGTCGGCGTGGGCAGCGGCGTGATGGTGCGGATTGGCGTGCCCGGCGTGAACGGCGTCGCCCCCTGCTCAATCACCTCCAGACTGGCATCGTCCAGGTAAACGTCATTGTTCACGCGCGCCACATCCCACTCTGGGCGTGAGTGCGTGAACACCGTCACCGCCCCTCCCGCCGCTTTATCCTCGACCGAAAACTTGACCCACCGGTCAAAGGCAGGCTGCTCGCGCGACCAGACGATGTTGGCGCTCAACGGATCGGTGCCCCCGTAAGGATCAATTCCCACACGCAAGTGCATATCGGCTGGCGCATCAGAGTGTGTGCCGCCCTTGCCGCATGCGTCCGCGTTCAAGCACTGCCACGCCTGGATATAGATCGCAAAGCGCACGAGCGCCCCCGGCGTGACGCCGACCACGCGCTGATACAGTCCGGCCTCGTGCATCCGCCCGTAGGAAAAGTATTTTTGCGAGCGCATGCCGCTGTGGACGCGGTCGGGAAATGACGTGGCCTCGTTATCGCGGAACTCGGGCCGCATCCAGTAACAATCATACCGAGAGCCGCTGTCGCCACAGTTGCTCGGCGCTTTGACCGTGCTCGGCGCCACGTCCAGGTACCACGCGCGCCAGCCGGGAGCCACCTGCACCTCGCCGATGCCGTCCTGCAAGGGCCACGGCGCGGGCGCTTCAAAGTTGCCATCCGCCAGCAAATTCGGGCCGGGCGACTGGGCGCGCGATGACAAGGGCGATACGAACGGCAATACCACCATTACCGTGCAGAGCGCGACGAGCAAGGCAACCTTCGACTTCATGAACAACTCTCCAGCAGACAAAAGTTTGGTTCATTGGGAATCGCCGCGGTGTCTGCCCAAATGTAGGACAAATTGGCAATTTGTCCTACACACTGCCGCCAAATATAGGGGCGTATCACGGCAAATCCCAGATATCCAAAAGTTTCTCGTTTCTCCTGCCCGAAAGGATTAGGACGCAGATGTGAAGCGCGCAGATAAACGCAGAGATAGGAGCAAAATCAGCGAAAATCAGCGTTCATCTGCGTCCCACGCCGGCGGCCACGATTGGCTACGCCAATCGAGTCGGCTTGCGAAAACATCGCCCGGATCGGCAAATCGGGAAACTCTTGAATTCTCCAAGTCTGCGCCCCCTTCGCAAGGTTCAAATCGGGTGAGCAGCTACTCTGGGCCTCCAATACGACATCGCGGCCAGGTGACCGCGATGTCCAACGCACAAGATAATATTGTAGCGGCGCGCCAAACCGTGCGCCGCCCGCGAGATTGAGACCGTCACGCCATCAAAGCGCGACGATGGCCCGCCGCTACGGGATGATGAGCGTTAGCCCCAAAAAGACCACGTTCATGTTGGTGATGTTATTGGCCTGCATCAACGCCGGAATCGTCGTATTGTAGCGCGCCGCTATGTTGGTCAACGTGTCGCCGAGAACGACGACGTGGGTTCTCGATCCGCTGCTGGCCGGCGTCGGTCCAGCCGAGGGCGTGGAAGTGGCAGGAGTCGCGGTCGCAGTTGCCTCCTCAACTGGCATCAATTCAGGCGGAAGAGGCCCTTCGCCCAGGCGGAGCCACAACTGCGCCAGGCGCAAACGAGCGGCTGCTGCAGCTTGCCGACTGATCGGCTTGATAGCAGCTTGGCCGGCGGGCCTGGTGGCAGGCCCCGGTTGCACCACGAGCAGGCTGGCATCGTCCAGGTACACATCGTTGCTCGGGCGCGCCCAACCCCACTCCGGGCGCGAGTGCGTGAACACTGTGACTGTATCGGCAAGCGCCTGGGTCTCTACCGCAAACTCGACCCACCGGTCGAAGGCTTCCTTCTCCGGCGCCCAGACGACGTTGGGGCTGAACGGATTATCGCCGCCGTAAGGATCAATCCCCACACGCAGGTGCATGTTGTCCGGCGCATCGGACCGAATGCCGTTCATGCCGCACTTGTCAATGTCATAGCACATCCACGCCTGGATATAGATCGAAAAACGAACCGTCGAACCCGGCTGGATGCCGCCGACGCGCTGATACAGGCCGGCTTCGTGCATCCGCCCAAAGGAAAAGTATTTCTGCGACCGGAAGCCGCTGCGGACACGATTTTCGAATGACGCCGCCACGTTATCGCGGAACTCGGGCCGCATCCAGTAACAGTGATATTTCTCTTTGCTGTCCGTGCAGTTCGCCGGCGTTTTGACATAGTCCGGCGCCACGTCCAGGTACCACGCGCGCCAGCCGGGGCCTACTTGCACTTCGCCGACGCCGTCTTGCCAGGGCCAGGGAGCCGGCGCTTCAAAGTCGCCGCCAACCAGCAGATTGGGGTTCGGGCCAACCTCTTCAGCAGAGGCCCGCGATGGCGTCAAGAACGGCAATGCCGTCATCACCACACACAATACAACAACGAGAGCAACTTGCGACTTCATGGGTAATATCCTTTAATCCTTTAGAATTCCGCGCGCCCGGCACTGGCCGCCGAGCGCGCACGAGGTTCGAGGAAACGATTATACCAGAGGCTATCGGTCCGGGCAAGTCAAATGACGTGTACCTTGAGCATATTCGTCTGGCCCTCGCCTCCGGCTGGAATTCCAGCGGTGATGACCACCCGCTCGCCCGGCTTGACCAGGCCCGATTCGCGCGCAGCGCGTGTGGTGTACTCGATCATCTCGTCGGTCGAGGCATATTCCGGCACCGAGAGCGGCGTGACGCCCCATGCCAATACCAGCTGGCGGCACACAACCGGGTCGGGCGTGGCTGCCAGGATGGGCATACAGGGCCGGTAACGGGCAACCAGCCGCGCCGTGTGTCCGGACATCGTACACGTGATGATGGCCGACGCGCCCAATTCCATCGCGATCTCGACGGTGGCGCGGGCAATCGCTTCGGAGGGAGACCTGTCCCCGCCTACGCGGCGCATCCACTCCTCACAGTCCAGGTGCTCTTCGGCCATCGTCGTCACCTTGTCCATCATCCGGACCGCTTCGACCGGATAATGGCCGGCGGCCGTCTCGCCGGAAAGCATCACCGCGTCGGTCCCGTCAAAGACGGCGTTGGCGACGTCACTGGCTTCGGCGCGCGTGGGGCGCGGGTTATCTATCATGGATTGGAGCATCTGCGTGGCCGTGATGGCCGGTATGCCCGCGCGATTGCACGCGCGGAGGATGCGCTTTTGATGAATCGGGACTTGCTCGGCGGGGGTCTCTACGCCCAGGTCGCCGCGCGCCACCATCACCGCATCGGTGACGGCCAGGATGTCGTCAAACACGGCCAGCGCCTCGGCCTTTTCGATCTTGGCGACGATGGGAATGTGCGCGCCGCACGAAACGATCAAGTCGCGCAACTCTTGCACATCGGAAGCGCGGCACACAAAAGATAACGCCACATAGTCCGCCTGCTGATCCACGGCGAACGCCGCATCGGCGCGATCCTTCTCCGTAAGCGACGAAAGCGAAAGCGAAGCGCCGGGCGCGCTGACGCCTTTGTGCGAGCTCAACCGGCCGCCCACAATCGTCCGGCAAACCATGTCCGTGTCCGTCTTGGATTCCACGCTCAACTCGAGCGCGCCGTCGTCGAGCAGCAGGCGCTGGCCGGGCTGCACATCGGCGACGAGATCGGGATGCGGCAAGTTGACCTCATGCGGGTCGCCCGGCACGCTGCGCGACGTCAGCGTCACCAAGCCACCCGGCGGCAGCTCGACCGAGCCACCGGCGATGTTTCCCACGCGCAGCTTGGGGCCTTGCAAGTCGCACAAGACGGCGAGCGTGCGGCCTTCTTCCTGCGCGATACGGCGCACATCGGCGATGCGGCGCGCGTGCGAGGCACGATCGCCGTGGGAAAAGTTGATGCGCGCCACGTCCATGCCGGCGCGCACCATATCGCGCAAAACGTCCGGCGCGTCACACGCCGGGCCGAGAGTGCAGACGATTTTCGTGCGTGGCATGACATGCCTCAGTGACCAGTTACTCGGTCAATCAGTTACTCGGTCAACCAGTTACTTGGTCAATCAGTTACTCGGTCACTCAGTTACCGATTGACCGATTGACTGATTGACTGATTGACTGATTGACCGGTTGACTGATTGGCCGATTGACTGGTTGACTATTCCGCGTAAAAGGCGATGCCGACACAACCGGGGCCGGTGTGCGTGGCGATCACCGGGCCGACCTCGGACACCGTCACTTCCGTCGGCTTCAGCCGAGCCACAGCGCGCGCTGGCGGGGACGAACGCGCTGCGCTACGTCGTGTGGGGCGAATCGCGCGGCTTTCACATGCGCCCCACGTGCGCTGTGCGCGACCGCTGGTACGACATCGGTGAACGACCGCCCGCGCACTTGGCGTGGATCAAGGGCGTGTGGAACCGCCACTTTTGCCCGCTCCTGCCTTCAGAGCACATCGCGCTCGATCAGCAGGTCTACGGCGTGGAACTGCTCGAACCCTCGTTGCGCAAGGTCATCGCCGCGCTGCTGAACTCGACCTGGATGGCGCTGTGCGCGGAGCTGGGCGGGCGCGTCAACTTTGGCGATGGCATTTTGTGGATCGCCGCTTACGAGGCGGGCCAGTTGCCCCTCCCCGACCCGGCGCGCATCCCAGACGCGCAAGCTGCGGCGCTCGAAGCGGCGTTTGATGCATTGGCGACCCGATCTGTGCTGCCACTCGCGGAACAGGTGACGCTGCCCGACCGTCACGCTCTGGACGAAACGATGTTCGATTTGCTGCAATTGGATGCCGCCGAGCGGCAGGCGATGCGCGCTGCGACGGTAGAGTTGGTGCAGGCGCGATTGGCGCGAGCGAGGAGCGTGGGAGATAGAGATAGAGAGATAGAGTGAGGGGGAGATAGAGGACGGAATAGAGCATGGAGAGTAAGGCGAAAGTACAGGCGATTTACAAGGTGCTTTTGAAAACCTACGGCGAGCCGGAGCGTTCGCCGAGGGATGCCGTCAGCGAGTTGATCTGCACGATCCTTTCGCAAAACACCAACGACAACAACCGCGACCGGGCGTACACGGCGCTGCGCGAAAAATTCCCGACGTGGAACCAGGTGCGCGACGCGCCGACCCGCCAAGTCGTCGCCGCCATCCGGTCGGCGGGGCTGGCGAATCAAAAGGGGCCGCGCATCCAGCGCGTCTTGCGCCGCATCACACAAGAATGCGAAAGCCGTGGTGTGCCAGAACTGAACATTGACTTTCTGGCCGACTTGTCGGTGGAAGAAGCCAAAGCATGGCTCACCTCGCTCGACGGCGTTGGCCCCAAAACGGCGGCTATCGTGTTGTTGTTCTCACTGAATCGCCCGGCATTCCCGGTGGACACACACATCCATCGCGTGACGACGCGGCTGGGGTTGATCCCGGAAGGCACGTCGGCGGAAAAAGCGCATGGACTTTTGGAATCGCTCGTGCCGCCAGAGTGGTATTACGCGCTTCACCTCAATCTGATCGCGCACGGTCGGGCCATGTGCAAGGCGCGCAAGCCGCACTGTGACTTGTGCCCGCTGCAAAAATACTGTGACTACTTTGCCACGGTGTGGCAGAGCGTCGAGCCATGACGGACGATGAGACGCCGAGGCCGTGTGCTCACTGTGGCGCTGTTGCGCCGGGCGGCACTGCGGGCTGCTTTGCGCTTTTCTACGAGGTCGAGGCGAAAGAATATACCGATCCGGCCTACGGCGCAGTCAACCTTCTGACCGTGGACGCCCATGCGCTTCAGCATCCCGAAGAGCATGGCGTAAAGAATAACGCCTTCCACCTGATCCGTCTGTGTTGGCTTTTGGAATTCGGCGGCGACCCACGGATAGGGCAAGGGCCTCGGTGGCTTCAAAAGCGGTTCGATGGCAACGTCAACGTTCCGGTTCTGGAGCCGCCCGTGCGCCGAGGCGAGGTGACTATTGCAGATGTGTATGGCTCGTCGAGTCCGGAAGAACACGCCGAGCGAGTCCGTCGCTGGGGCAAGTCGGTGTGGGAAGCATGGAGCGCCTATCACCCGTGGGCGCGAGAGCAGGTCAGAGAACGATAACGATGCTGCAAGAATGTAGACCATCCAATTGGCGAGGCAATGTATGAAGCAATCAGACCCACTCACTGATCTGGCCGATGTGTTTGCCTACATCCAGGCGCATCGGGACACATTCATCCACCGGCTGATAGATTATGTGCGGAGGCCCAGCATCAGCGCCTATGGTGAAGGCATGGCCGAGGTCGCCGACTATTTGGCGGCCTGGTTGACCCAGCTTGGCTTTGATGCGCGGCTCGCGCCGACCCAGGGTTGGCCGATGGTGCTGGGCAAGCGAGCGGACAGGCCCGGAACGCCGACGCTGCTTTTGTATGGGCACTATGACGTTCAGCCACCTGATCCGCTTGACGCCTGGATTTCGCCGCCCTTTGAGCCGACCATTCGTGATGGGCGATTGTACGCGCGCGGCGTGGGCGACAACAAGGGCCAACATTTCGCGCAATTATTGGCGGTCGAGTCGCTTCTGGCATGCCACGGCCAGTTGCCGTGCAACGTCATCGTGCTGCTTGAGGGCGAAGAAGAGCTGGGCAGCCCGAACATGCCGGAATTCGTGCGCGAGCATCGAGACGAGCTTCAGGCCGATCTCGTGCTCATCTCCGATGGCCCGGTGGACGTCAGCGGACGATCTCGCCTGGAATTTGGAGTGCGCGGAGTTGTTTCCTTCGAGTTGCGGGCGCGCGGCGCCAAGGCTGATCTACATTCCGGCAACTGGGGCGGCGTCGCGCCGAACCCGCTGTGGACGTTGGTGCACTTGTTGGGCAGCATGAAGAACGCTCAAGGCGAGATCACGATAGACGGATTCTATGACAACGTGGATGCGTCGACGGCGCTGGAGCGCGCTGCGCTCGCCAGGCTGCCGGTTGACGTACAAGCCGTCAAGCGCGATTTGGACTTGACACAGCTCGACCAACCTCACGAGCGAGCCTTTTATGATCGCCTGGCCTTGTGGCCCACATTGACGATCAATGGCTTGCACGGCGGCTATGGCGGGCCAGGTTCCAAGACGGTTCTGCCTCACGAAGCGATTGCCAAGTGTGATATACGGCTTGTGGCATCGCAAACTGTGGAAGAGATATTCGCCAAGACCGAGGCGCACGTGCGGCGTGTTGCGCCCGACGTCGAATTCGTCCGGCAGGGCGGCATGGATCCGTCCAAGACCTCGCTCGACTCGCCTTTTGCCGAGCCGATTTGCCGGGGCATCCTTGCGGCGCAAGGACAAGAGCCGCTCATGGTTCCGGCGATGGGCGGCAGCTTGCCCAACTATGTCTTTACCAAAACGCTGGGCTTGCCCACATTTGTCGTGCCGTATGCGAATGCCGACGAAGCCAATCACGCTCCCAACGAAAATATGGAACTGGAACGTTTTATCATGGGCGTCAAAACGGGCGCAGCGATGCTGGCGCACGTGGGCGCATGGCAAAGGCAATAGGTGATAAGCGATGAGCAAGACAACGCAAGCAAAGAGATTCCCCCTCTTGATTTACCGGCGCTATCATCAGGTCCAACGGGGCCGAAGTGTGATGTGGCTGATCTTGGGCGTCGTGCTGGCCGTGCTGGCGGCGCTTTTTGGCCTCCTCGGCCCGCATCTCGTCGGCGGCGATGTATGGCGATTGTTCTGGGCCGGCATCGTGATAGCGGTTTTTGGGCTGATCCGTTTCCTATTCACACTGGTCTTGAGCCGGATCCCTTACGTGCAATGCACGCCACGGACCGTCAAGATTCAAACGCCGTTCATGGCCGTCATGTTTTCCTACAAGCGCATTGAGAACACACGCCCCAACAACATCCACGACGTGTTCCCGTCCGAAAAACAAAAGGGCGAGCGCAAAAAGATGCTGGAAACGTTGTGGGGCGAGACGGCGATCGTCGTTGACCTGAAGGGCTACCCCATGTCCAAGTCGCTGCTACGGACGATGCTGGGGCCATACCTGCTCACGCCCAAAGGCACCGGGTTCGTATTCCTGGTCAAAGACTGGATGACATTGAGCCGGCAACTGGCGGACTATCAGGAGCAATGGCGCACGCGCACGAGCACAACGGCAGCGCAACGAGACCGGCTGTAGAAATTTCAATATCAAAAAGGCCACTCGTTTCGAGTGGCCTTTTGTTTTATCCAGAACCAGCAACTCGGGAAACGTCTCAACCGATTGACCGAGTAACTGAGTGACTGGTTGACTGTGACTATTCGACGACGACCGACGCGCCGGCGGCTTCCAGCTTGGCCTTGGCATCGTTCGCCGCGTCCTTGCTGACGCCCTGCAATACCGGCTGCGGAGCGGTGTCCACCAATTCCTTGGCTTCCTTGAGGCCCAGCGACGAAACGATCTGGCGCACGGCCTTGATGACTTCGATCTTCTTTTCGCCGGCGGCCTTGAGGACGACGTTGAATTCCGTCTTTTCCTCAACCGGGGCGGCGGCGGCGGCGGCCACGGGCATCGCGGCCATCGCCATGGGCGCGGCGGCGGTCACGCCCAATTTTTCTTCCAACATCTTGACCAGTTCAGCCGCCTCGAGCAGAGTCAGTCCGCTGATGTCTTCTGCAATCTTGTTCAGGTCTGCCATTTTATTCTTTCCTTTTCTTATCGTTGTGTTATGATGCCGCGCCTTGAGCGGCCTCGAGTTGATCCACACGCGCCTGGAGGACGCGCGCGATTTGCGCCACCGCGCTGTTGAGCACACCGGCCAGCTTGCCCGCCGGGGCCTGGATCGTGCCAAGCACTTGGCCCATGACGACCGGCCTGGGCGGCAACTCGCTCAACGCTTTGACGCCCGCCGGGTCCATCACACGGTTGCCCAACACCGCGCCCTTGACCTTCATGATCTTGGATTCTTCGGCAAAGTCGAGCATCGCCTTGGCCACGGCGGGTGGGTTTTCGAAACAAAAGCCTATCGCCGTCGGGCCTTCGAGCATCGCCTCGGGCACGGGCAGGCCCGCATCCTTGAGCGCGCGCGCGACGAGCGTGTTCTTGGTCACGTGGAACTCGCCCTTCACATCGCGCACCTTCATCCGCAAGCGATACACATCCTTGGTCAAGACCCCGCGATAGTCCGCCAGGATGACGGCCTCGCTGCGTTTGAGCCAGTCCACGTACTGCTCGACCAGTTCACCTTTGCGCTGTTTTGTAATTGCCAATTTTTCACCTCCTTTCGTCCTGTTCGCCTTCCCCCCGCAGGGGCGCAAACAAAAAGTCTTTGCCGCAGCAAGAGGCAAAGACTTGTCCCTGCAACAGGAATTACGGCCTGTTGGCAGGAATTTGCGTCTGTCGCTTGCCTCGGCAGGCTTTACGTGGATACGCGCAATAAGGATTGCGCCTCACCACCTGCTGTCTCGGGCTGCGGGATTCAAATACCCAATATCCAATACCCAATCTCAAGCCTCAAAATGAAACCTGATATTGGGTATTGGGTATTCTACACGGTCTCCATGTTCTGGGCCAGGTTGGCGTCCACCTTCACGCCGGGACCCATCGTCGAAGTCACGACGAGTTTCTTGATATAGATGCCCTTGGCCGCTGCCGGCCGGGCCTTTTTGATCGCGTCCATGAGCGCGGCAAAGTTCAACGTCAGCTTGTCGAAGGCAAAGCTCACTTTGCCGATGGGCACGTGCACATTCGCGGTCTTGTCAATGCGGAACTCGGCGCGGCCGGCGCGCGCTTCTCGGATGAGGCGCGGAATGTCGCTGGACGGGGCCACGGTGCCGGCCTTGGGGTTCGGCATCAACCCACGCGCGCCGAGCACACGGCCCAGGCCGCCGACCTTCTTCATCACTTCCGGCACAGCCATCGCCACATCGAAATCCGTCCAACCGCCGCGAATCTTGTTATACCCCTCGTCGTCGCTGATGATATAATCGGCGCCGGCTTCTTGCGCCGCGCGCGCCGCTTCGCCTTCGGCAAAGACGAGAATGCGGACGGTCTTGCCCAGCCCGCCGGGCATCAGGCATACGCCGCGCACCTGCTGATCGGACTGGCGGGGGTCAACGCCCAGCCGAATGTGGACTTCGACCGTCGCATCGAACTTGGTGATGCTGGTCTCTTTGACGAGCGCCAACGCTTCCGCCGGCGTATAAGCCTTGTTTGGATCTACCTTGGCGGCTACCGCCAGGTATTTTTTTCCGTGTTTTGCCATCGTTTGCTCCTTGTGGTCTTGACGGGCCAGAGGCCCTCCCACCCTGTAGTGCGTTAGTTTTCTAGTGCGATAGTTGGCTAGTCTGCTCTAACTATCGCACTAACTCACTATGTAACTAATCCACTATTTCGATGCCCATCGAGCGCGCCGTGCCGGCGATTTGCAGTTCCGCGCCTTCAATGTTGATCGAGTTCAGGTCGCGCATCTTCATCTCGGCGATCTCGCGCAATTGCTTGCGGGTGATTTTGCCGACCTTGTTCTTGTGCGGCTCGGGCGACCCCTTTTCGACGCCGGCAGCCTTGCGCAGCAGCGCCGGCGTTGGCGGCGTCTTGAGGATGAACGTGAACGAACTGTCCTGATAAACGGTGATCTCGGCAGGAATCACTTGGCCGGCCATCGAGGACGTGCGCGCGTTATAATCCTTGCAGAACGCCATCAAATTGATGCCGTGTCCGGCCAACGCCGGGCCGATGGGCGGCGCGGGATTGGCTTTGCCGGCTTGAATCTGCAACCGAACGACTGCTTTAACTTTCTTTGCCATCTTGTTCTCTCCTGGTGGTTTTGGCGGGCCTTCGCCCTCCCACGTTTTTGAGGGCGGTATATGGATACCGCCCTACATCTTCTCCACTTGCAAAAAGTCCAGCTCGATGGGCGTCTCGCGGCCAAAGAACGACACCATCACGCGGACTTTGGCTTTGTCCATGTCAATCTCGTCCACCGTGCCCATAAAGTCATTGAACGGCCCATCCACGATGCGAACCTTTTGGCCGGGCTTGAAGGTGACCTTGACCTTGGGCGCTTCGGCTTCCATCCGCTTGAGAATGCCCACCACTTCTTCCGGGCGCAGCGGCGTGGGCTTGTTGCCCATCCCCACAAAGCCCGTCACGCCGGGCGTGTTGCGGACGACGTACCACGAGTCGTCGTTCATCAACATTTGCACGAGAATGTAGCCGGGGAACACTCGACGCTCAACAGTGCGCCGTTTGCCCTCGCGCACCTCGATCTCTTCTTCGGTGGGTTATTATGACTGTGGGTGGACTTTGTCTTGTCAGGCTTCAACTTCTACCTGTACAACGAGTTCTCCTTCCTGGCCGTTCGGGACCTCTTTACCGTCCTTGGTGACTATCTTCAACACGTCATAAGGGCAATCAGGCTTGCCAATACTATAGCAGGTGGTTTCGATGCTATCCTCAAACCGGGTGGATGGGTTGTGCTCATCTGGAACGATAGACGGACAATCTCTACTTCGTTCCCTGCGGCCTATGAAAACCTGCTGCTGACTTTTGCGCTAGATTATCAAGAGGCAAATCACCGGCTGATTGCCGATGAGGTGATTGCTTCCTTCTTCCGGCCCGGAGAGTTCAAGCAGACGGTCTTTGACCACACGCGGATGCAGGATTTTGAGGGTTGGAAGGGCGGGCTTTTGTCGGCGTCCTACACGCCCCAAGAAGGACACCCCAATTATGCTCCGATGCTCGACGAGTTGCGCTCGCTTTTCCAGGCGCATCAAGTGAACGGACTCGTGCCCGCCGAATGGGACACAAAGATGTATTACGGCCAGCTTTCATTCCAAGAATGATTGAAGCCCTTCGGGTTTTTGAAACCCGAAGGGCCTTGTCTAATGTTTAAAGCTGCGCTGGCCCGTAAAGACCATCGTCGCGCCGGACTCGTTGCACGCCTGGATGACGTCGTGATCGTTGAGTGAGCCGCCCGGCTGAACCACCGCCGTGACGCCTTCGCGCAATCCTACGTCCACACCGTCGCGGAACGGGAAAAAAGCATCCGAGATCATCGCTGCGCCGATCAGCCCGCCGCGCTTTTGCGCGACCTCCGCCTCGATCTCCTTGCGCTGGGTTGAGTCCTTCAGGTCGGCAAAGTTTACGCCGTGGCGCTCAAAGGCCAACCGGTCGCACAACTTGCGATAGGCCTTGTCGCGCGCAATCTCGGCCACGCCCACGCGGTCCTGTTCGCCCGTGCCGATGCCCACCGTGACCAAGTCCTTGACATAGATCACCGAGTTGGACGTGACCCCTGCTTCCACCTTCCAGCCGAACAGCATATCCTCGTATTCCTTGTCCGTCGGCTCGCGGCTGATCTTGTAGGTCGCGCTTTTGTGAGTTGCCTCGGCCAACTTGAGGTCGGCTTTGGCGCGCGCTTCCAGCATGAACGAGGTCTGCGCGATGATCGAGCCGTCCATCAGGCTCTTGAAATCTACGTATCGCTCCGTGGCAAACTCGGACAGGCGTTTGATGTTGTCAATTCGCATGATGCGCAGGTTCTTGCGCGCGGCCAAAATGCCGACTGCGCCTTGCTCGAACTCCGGCGCGACGACGACTTCGGCGTAGCGCTCCGAGATCGCCTTGGCTGTGTCTGCGTCCACCGGGCGATTGAGCGCGATGCAGCCGCCGAACGCCGCGACGTGATCGGCCAGGTCGGCCTTGAGGTAGGCGTCGAGCAGCGAATCGGACACGGCCACGCCCGAAGGGTTGTTGTGCTTCATGATCGCCACGGTGGGCCGCTCAGCGAGGTAGCGCAGGATGTTGAGCGCGTTATCGGCGTCGGTCAGGTTGGTCTTGCCGGGGTGCTTGCCGAACTGCAATAGCTCCGCGTCCGAGACCAGGTAGCGCCCCGGCGCGATGGTCTTGACCTCGCCCAGCGTCAGGTTGCCGTTGACGAGCTTGTAGAGCGCGGCTTCCTGGCCGGGGTTTTCGCCGTAGCGCAACCCCTTGCGGACGTCGTCAATCACCCACGCCACTTTTTCATAGACCAGCGTGGTGCGCTGCTCGCCGGACACAAAGGCGATTTCCATCCGGTCGGGGAAATGGTCGTCCATGATGGTGTGATAAGCTTTTTTCAAGTCTTGTGACATTCGAGGTCCTCCTAAAATGATCTTCCCGAAAGCGTCGAGGCCGAGGGCGGCCTCGGCGCTTTCAGGAATGAGACTTTATCCAGTGTCTTGATCCACCTACCCCGAATTGGCGGGAACCGGCAGGATCACAGTAAAGGTGCTACCCTGGCCCACCTCGCTTTCGACGGCCACGTGGCCGCCGTGCGCCTCGACGATTTCCTTGACGAGCGCCAGCCCCAGCCCCACGCCCCCATAGCGCCGGGTCATGCTACCGTCCACCTGGTAGAAACGCTCAAAAACATGGTCTAACTTGTCCCGCGGAATGCCGACGCCGGTATCGGTCACTTTTAACACCACGTTCGGGCTATCCCGCCACAGGCGCACCGTCACACGGCCGCCGGCCGGGGTGAACTTGAAGGCGTTGCTGAACAGGTTATCCAACACCCGGCGCAGATGATTGGGATCGCTGGACACGAGAGGCAGATCCGGCGCGACCTCGGCCGCCAGCGTCAGCTCGGACTTGGCCGCTGCGACTTGGAAATCAGCCAGCAGCGCGTGAACCAACTCAGCCAGGTCAACCGGCTCGAGCTTGGCGCCTTGTGTCTCCACTTCCAAGATGGCAGTGAGATCATCCATCAAGTTGCTCAACATGCGGGCGCGGCGAGCGATAATGTCCGCTGGCGCTTGCTGATCGGGTTGCAGCTCGCCCAACTCACCACTTGACAGCAGCTCGGCATAGCCCCGGACGATGGCCAGAGGTGTGCGCAATTCGTGCGAGACGTTCTGGACAAACTCGCTCTTGAGGCGGTCCAACTCGCGCTGCTGCGCCAGGGCGCTGGCCAACTCGGCGGCGCGCTGCTGCTCCCTGGCGTACAACTGGGCGTTTTCGATCGCGATGGTGGCCTGCCCAGACAGGCCGATCACAAAGTCCAGATCGGCCTGGCCGAACGGGTAGCGCTCCCCGACCCGATCCAGCGCCATCACACCGATCACCTTGCCTTTGGAGAGCAAGGGAGCACAAACCAGCGTCAGGGCTTCCCCTGAGGCATCCAGGCTGGGCATCCGGTGTGGGTCCAGCATGGCGTGACGGATCATCTGTGCGATCCCGGTCTGGGCGACATTACCAATCACACCCTCGCCCAGCCGCAGCGGCGTGGCTTTGGATTTTTCGCCGTATCGGCCCAGGGCGATGATGGCGCGGAGCGTCTGTCCATCCGGCTCCAACAAGTAGACCAAACTATCGTCGGCCCCGACCAGGTTCTGGGCATGAATCGCGATGCGCTCCAGCACGGTCGGCAAATCCAGGCTGGCCGAGATGTCGCGGTCAATCTCGATCAGCGCGGCCAACTCGCCGGCCCGGCGGCGCGTCTCCTGGTACAGCCGCGCGTTCTCGATGGCAATCGTCAGTTGGTCCACCATGGTTTGCAGCGTCATGACATCTTCGGTCGAAAAGGCAGCCTCCTGGACGCTCTGCACCGTGAGCGCGCCGAGGACCCGGTTGCGGCTGATCATCGGCAAGGCCATCTCGGAGCGCGTCTCTGGCAAGTCAGGATTGTTGAAACGGATAGCCTCTGCGCCCACGTCCAGGGCGATGCGGGCCTGCGCATTGGCGACACTCCACCCGACCATGGACTCGCCGCCGACGGCAAGTTTGTGCCCGGCTTTGAGCATTCGCCGGCCTGCCTCGCCGGTTCCAGCCTGCAGCACCGCATACTCACCGCTTTCATCCACCAAAAAGATGCCGACATAGTACAAAGCGAATCGTTCCCGAATCAGGTTGACCGTCTGGTTTATCAATTCTTCGGGATCGAGGAGGGTGCTGGCCGACTTGGAAACCTCGGCAGCGGCCATGAGCTGTGTGCTGCGGTGCTGGAGATCGCTCAACAGCCGCTCATGCTCGATTTCTGCTTGCTTGCGCTCGGTGATATTCCGGATGATCGCAATGATTTGATTTTCGAGCAGCGGCAGCAACCGGGCTTCGTAAAACTGCTCGCCGGCTTGCGCCCTCAGCGAATACTCGATGATGACGATGGACTGGGTCTCGCGCACCCGGCGAATCGCCTCACGAAACTTGTCGCCCACGTCGCCGAAAGGGATATCCTGGATGCGCTTCCCGTACAGTTGTTTGGGCGAGAGGAGCAGGTCCGTCGTGGTGCTGGCTTTGTACTCTAGAATGACGCCTTCAAGATCGAGCCGGAACAATTGGTCGGGGATGGCCTGAAAGACAGCCCGCATTTCTGAATTGGCCTGGAGCAGCTCTTGCGAACTCAGATCGAGGGCGCGCTCGAGCATCCCGCGATCAGCATCAAATTCCTGGTAAGCCTCGTTGACCGCATCAATGAGGCCTTGCCATTCTGGAGGAATGGAGAATGGGTCGCCCAAGAATCGCCCGATCTGACGTTTCAGTAGACTATGCACGTTTGCCTGCCCCTGGCGGATTCTGCGGTCACCCTGGTAGCTGCCTATGAACCAGGCACATTCCAAAGGTTACTCTTCCAAAAACGTCGTGATCGTCATCGTCTGATTGTGCAACTCGCATTGAGCGTCGGGCGCAAAGGGAGAAATCTCTCCATAGGAATAAAATCCGGCCAAGACGGTGCGGCTGCCCAAGATGTCGCGCACGCCTTCCACCTCCTCCTCGACGCGTTGCTTCAAGACCAGTTTTCTGCCGACGCAACTGATGAGGATCGCCAAGTCGGGGGAGGCAGAGCCGAGAGCCTGGTGGCTGGTCTTGGCCGCCCCGATCGCGCCATCAATCAGGCGGTCAAAATTCGCCTTCATCAAGCGCGCGTAGGTTCCTTCGGGAACATCGCCCGCAAACGTCATGCTTTGCTCTTCTTCGTTGACGGACAGAACCGTGCGGACGACTCCCGCCGCGCGCGCCGAGGTCCGAATGCTCAAGGGGAAAAGCAGCCCTGTGGCCGGCAGGCCGCTCGCGTGCTCGCCCAAATACTTTTTGTACAACTCTAGCGCCGAATGTCCGTCCATTTCGTACAACACGTTGCCCTGGGAGCGCGTGATCAAGCGTTCCGGGCCGAAGGGGTCCCAGCCGCCCAGGGAACCGTAGCCAACGCGCAGCCGGCTTCCGTACAGTCCCAGCGCGGAAATCGCCCCCCTTTGAGGCGCGCCATCCCAAAACACAAAGGTCTCCTCGAAACGCGCGCCGTCTCCGGCCAGCCCGCCCGTCACCGTGACCCCTTCGGGCAAGTGGCGGGTCACCCCCCTCACCAAGTCACTGCCATTGACGGCGAGGCCATCCGAAAACACCAACACGTGCGCCAGCCCATCCGGGTCGAGGGACTGGGCCAGGTATTGGCCCGCCTGGAAACTGTTCTTTACCTGATCCAATTTAACCTGAGCGCCGTTGATCCGTGTATGCTCAAAGCGGACTGCCGTGGCGACGAGTGAGTCATCGGACACCTGGGTGCCACAAATCTCGCCGGCGGTTGAACAGCCGAGAATGTGCGCCCCCGCATAAGTTCGCCTGATCTCCCCAACCAGTCTCTTTTCCCGTAGCACAGAGGTGGCGCCAAAAACAAAAACCAATTGGGCAGACTCTCCCAAAGCGCCCAGAGGCCCTGGGGTCCAGCCGCCCGTTTCTGTCCACTTTTTTTGCTCGATTATCACGAGGCGTCCTCTTTCAGAAAAGGTCAAGATTTTTCTGGCCGCGCCTACATTATACTCGACTGTCGTGTTTTGGTGTACAGTGGGTGGGTCGTCGTGCTACCGTCATCACTTGCTGCTGGACAAAACTATGTGTCGGTCAGCTCGGCGTTCTCAAAACTGATGACCTGCTGGACTTTTTCCCAGGCCGGGAATGTGCATGGCCAGAGTAAACGTCCAGCGAGAAAGTAGCGCAACTTTGGAACTCTTCTCTAGTGCGTGTGCCGTTTTGTGACTGCTTGCGATGTATTGTTACATGCCAGAGCCTTTTCAATCTGGCCGAGATGATTTCTCCGATGATCGGCGCGGTTCAGGTGGACGGTTTTCCCAATTCTCTCAATGTCGGCCGCCATTTCTGGGCTGATTCGTTCGATGGCCTGGTCAATGTTTTGGGCGCAAGAGATAGCCAATTCTGCCGCAGTACGCGGCGGAATCGCCAAACAGTGCAATCGCGTGGCTTCATTGACAACGTCTGTGTCCATCGGCGATGGGCCTATCCCCTCTTTTTCCCATTTCTGTATGAGAACGAGCGCCCTTTGGTCCCAAAATGCCAGGTGCGCCAAGACGGCGGAGACGGTCCAGCCTGCATCCAAGGGGTGGGCCAGTTCTTTATCGGTCAGCCGATTCACGAGAGATCTGAGGCGTTCGCACTCGGCTGCATTGTCCGAAATATAGGATTGATCGAGAGCCATGGTTTGTCCTTTCCTATTCGATTTTGGGCTTTGCCGGCGCGCTGCCCTGCGGTTAGAAGAATATCTTGGCCAGTTTCAAAATGCCTTGTTGCCAGGGGACTCGATGCGTGATCCCCGACGAATGCTCAAATCGGCACAAGTTGTCGAGATACCATTGGTAATTTCGAATCAGCGCGTCCCGGTTCGAGTGCTTGGGCTTGAGACCTAGCACCTGTTCAGCCTTGGAAATCGAAACGAACGATTCCTTGCCTATCGTCTCATAGATCCACTTGTACAGCGGCGACAGCCCCAGCCGTTCCAGGATGCGAAGGATCACGATAGCCGGGCCTTCTGGAATCGGAATGACGCGCTTGCCGTGACCCGCATAATCCAGGACGGCTTGAAAGTCCGTCCTGGGCGTCCCAAATTCCTTGGCCCCGATGTTGAACGTGTCGTTGGCCGTATCACGCGGCAACCTGGCGCACAGCCAGATGGCGTCACATAGGTCTTCCACGTCGAGGTATTGGTAAGGGTTATCGCCCTTGCCCAAGATGGGAAAGTTCCGTCCGTCTTTGGCCCAATCGTACAACATGGCAAACACCCCCAGGCGTTCCGGCCCGATGAACGATTTGGGGCGCAAGATGGGAATGCACAGTCCTTTGGCGGTATCCTCTCAATAACTCGCGGGTAAAGTTGGCCAAGGGAATGCCAAGGATAGCCAACTGTCCGCGCTATGGCGGCTCGGCGTCGTACCGTTGAATGAGGGCACGGCCAAGATGCAAGAGGTCTGGAACGCCATCCGCATCGGCGCCGATAGCTACTTGAATCGCCAGTTGCGGACCATCCTGCCTCTTATCGGCGTGTTGACCATCGCCATGTTCTTGAGTGTGTACGTGGTCCCGCCGAGCAGAGAAGCCGCGTTCGAGTTCGGAGCCGCCAACGCGCAAATCATCGTCGCCTTTGGCCGCACCATCGCCTTTATTATGGGCGCTTTCTTCTCGCTGACGGTCGGCCAGCTCGGCATGAGAATGGCCGTGCAGGCCAACATTCGCGCCGCGTCGGCTTCGCGGCGCGGGTTCAACGAGGCGCTCTCGATCGCCTACTATGCCGGGACGATCACCGGCATGTTGACGGACGGGCTGGGGTTGTTTGGCGGCACCGTCATCTTTATGATCTTTGGCACCGCTGCGCCGGATGCGCTGTTGGGCTTTGGCTTTGGCGGGACGGTCTTGGCGCTGTTCATGCGCGTGGGCGGCGGCATCTACACCAAAGCGGCTGACGTTGGCGCCGATCTCGTGGGCAAGGTCGAAAAAGACATCCCCGAAGACGACCCGCGCAACGCCGCCGTCATCGCCGACCTGGTGGGCGATAACGTGGGCGACTGCGCCGGCATGGCCGCCGATATTTTCGAGTCCTACGAAGTGACCATCGTCTCCGGCCTGATCTTGGGCCTGGCGCTCGTGGCGGTTGATCCAACGCACAGCCTCAAGTGGATCGTCTACCCCCTCATCATCCGCGCCATCGGCGTGATCTCTTCGATCCTCGGAACCTTCACTGTGCCGATCTGGGAAAAGTTCCCGATCGGGTTCTTGCGCGCGCACGACGCGGAAGAAGCCATGTTCCGCTCGTACGAAGTCTCGAGCGTCAACACGGTGTTCTTTTCATTCCTGTTGGCATGGCTTTACGCGAACGACTGGCGGCTGGCGGCACTCACCTCCATCGGCGTTGGCCTGGCGGTAGCGTTCAACCCGCTCACTTCGTACTTTACCTCCACTCGCAAACCGCCGGTCAAGGAAATTGTCAAATCCAGCCGGACCGGCCCTGCCACCGTAATCCTCTCCGGCCTGTCGGTCGGGATGGAGTCCAGCGTGTGGGCGCTGGTCGTGATCGTCATCAGCTTTATCTGCGCGCTGTTGCTGTACAGCGGTCAAGGCTCGACGTATGTATTGTACGCCGTGGCGATGATCGGCATCGGTATGCTCAGCCACACCGGCAACAATGTGGCCATGGACTCGTACGGGCCGATCTCGGACAATGCGAACGGCATCGGCGAAATGGCCTGGCACGACATGGAAGACGAAGAAACCAAAAAGGCGCGCCAGATCATGGCCGACCTGGACGCGGTGGGCAACACCACCAAGGCCATCACCAAGGGCATCGCCATTGCCTCGGCCGTCATCGCGGCCGTCAGCCTGTTTGCTTCATACATCACCGACGTGGGGCGGGTGCAGGTGCAGTTGGGCATGCCCGTGATGGAGGCCATCCGCCTTTCGGAGACCAAGGTCTTTGTCGGCCTGCTGTTGGGCGGCGCGCTGCCGTGGCTGTTCAGCTCGCTTTCGATCCGCGCGGTTTCGCGCGCAGCGGGCCTGATCGTGGAAGAAGTTCGCCGCCAGTTCCGCATTCCGGGCATCATGGAAGGCACCAAGGCGCCGGACTATGCGCGCGTGGTTGGCATCTCGACCGCCGCCGCGCAAAAGGAACTGATCCCGCTGGCGACCATCTCGGTGCTCATGCCGCTGGCCGTGGGCCTGATCTTGCAGGTGGAAGCCCTGGGCGGCTTTTTGGCCGGCATCATCCTCAGCGGCCAACTGCTCGCGGTGTTCATGTCCAATGCAGGCGGCGCGTGGGATAACGCCAAGAAGGCTATCGAGGACGAGCCGCGCGATCTCGTCGCCAACACCGGCAAAGGCTCGGAACGGCACAAGGCCAGCGTCGTGGGCGACACGGTGGGTGATCCGATGAAGGACACCGCCGGCCCCTCGCTCAACCCGATGATCAAAGTGACCAACCTGGTCAGCCTGCTTGCCGCGCCCATCATCGTCAAGTACCCATTGATGGACGCCAACGGCCAGATCAATTGGATCGTGGTGATCATCGCCGCCGCGCTGCTGGCCGGCACAGTCTGGGCCATCGGCCAGAGCAAAAAAGAAGCGCCTTCGATGGAAAGCGCCCCGACTGGCAAATAAGAGCAACAGATTTCAAAATAAAATGGGAGAGAGCAACTTGCTCTCTCCCATTTTTCTACTTGTGGGGGTCTTGACAGCCTTTGTAATCTGGGGTAGATTGACAGCAGTTGTTTTGATCCGCCCAACTGACACAGACGAGGTGATTCACATGTTACGAGACTTGATCCTAAAGAACCGAAGCTACCGCCGTTTCTACGAAGACGTTGCCATTGCGCCAGAGACGCTGAGAGAACTGGTGGACCTCGCCCGGCTCTCCGCCTCAGGGAGCAATTTGCAGCCGCTCAAGTTCGTACTGTCCTGCGATCCGCAAAAGAACGCGCAGATATTTTCCTGCCTGGCCTGGGCCGCATATCTCAAAGACTGGCCTGGCCCGGTGGAAGGCGAGCGACCCTCGGCCTATATCGTCATTCTCGGCGATACCCAGATCAGCCAGTCCTTTGGCGTCAATCACGGTATTGCGGCCCAAAGCATTCTGCTGGGCGCGACGGACAAGGGATTGGGGGGCTGCATGATCGCCTCGATCAAAAAGCCGGAACTCGCCCAGGCGCTCAACATCCCATCTCGCTACGAGATACTGCTCGTCCTGGCGCTGGGCAAACCCAAAGAGACCGTGATTCTGGAAACCGTCGGCCCGGACAGGGACATCAAGTATTGGCGCGACGATGAGGGCCGGCACCACGTCCCCAAGCGGACACTCGAGGAAATCATCATCGGGTAGCAATTGCTCACCCTTGCGAAGGTTGTCACCGACGTCGTAGAAAATTCCGAGTAAACCTTCGCAAGGATGAGATATCGGGTAACGTAAAATGCCTTTCAACCCGCCCCTACCGGATACGCTCGCTCTGGCCTTGAGCGCCGTCGTCGTCCTGATTGCGCTTTATCTCTCTGTGCGGCTGTGGCAGCGAGGGAGACTCGCGCGCAAAGCTGTCCAATCGCTGGGCATCCCGGACATGCTGCAAATCACGCCCGAAGAACTCGAAGAGATGGTGGCCCAACTCTTTCGCTCCTTTGGGCATCAAGTGAAGCGGGTGAGCGCGCGGGACAACGTGCAAGCCTACCTGGTGGTCAAGACCCGCAACGGCAAAAAGTGGATCGTGCAGAGCAAACGTCAGCGCGGGAGAATGGACGATCTGCCCGTGCGCGAGCTGGAAAAGCTCGTGCGATACGAAAAGGCCAATAAAGGCGTAATGGTGATCACCGGGACTTTTACGGAACAAGCCCGGCACTGGGCCGGGAGCAACTCGATCGCCCTCTATGATGGCGACGAGTTCTTGAAGGCGTTCAGAAACCTGCGGGCAAAATAGGTCATGGCTCACCCTGGCGTGGAGGACAAACGTCATGTCTCAAGAATTAGAATTCTCTATTATGGGTGATGGCCCCGCCAACATCCAGCCGCTCCTGGATCAGTTTAAGGTGGAACAGGGCATCCATGTCCATTTGAATGTTCTACCTTGGGATTTGGCTTGGAGCCAATTGGCAAAAGTGGCAATCTATGGCGATGGCCCCGATGTTTCCGAAATCGGGAGCACGTGGGTAGGCGATTTGGCGGGGATGAATGCGTTACGTCCCTTTAGCGTGCGGGAAATCATGACCCTGGGCGGAGCTTTTAGTTTTTTGCCCTCTGCCTGGCGGGGCGGGGCGCTGGCCGGCGAGGAGCAGCAGTCGGCTATTCCCTGGCTGACGGGCGCACGCCTGCTGTATTACCGCCGGAACCTGCTCGAGCGGGCCGGTGTTGACGAGAGAACGGCCTTCCAATCCACCGAACAACTGGAACAAACCGTGAGTCGCCTGCATGCAAAGGGAGTGGCCGTTCCGTGGACGGTTCCGACCAATGTGACACACACGACGCTGTTGAATGTAGCCAGTTGGGTGTGGCGCGCTGGCGGGGATTTTGTGTCTGCTGATGGCAAGCGGCTGCTGTTCGGTGAGCCTCGAGCGCGCGCCGGTCTGAGCGCTTATTTTGCCTTGGGGCGCTATCTGGCGCCTTCGGTCTTGCATCTGAAAGGACTGGAACCGGACGAGCAGTTTTTGTCGAACGAGGAGACGGCCATGACGATCAGTGGCCCCTGGCTATTCCAGGCTGCGCGCGGACGGATGGCTCCGGAAACGCTCGCTCAACTCGGCGTGGTGCTTCCTCTCGGAGACTCGTTCATCGGGGGATCCCATTTGGTTATCTGGAGGCATACGCGCAAGGAGGAAGCGGCCACGAAACTCATCCACTTCCTCACTCAACCTTCTGCCCAGATAACCTATAGTCAAAAGGTTGGTTTGCTCCCGGCCAGACTCGATGCGCTGTCTGCTCCTCCCTTCTCCACGGATCCCGTCTGGCAGGTTGCTGCCAAGGGCTTGACGACGGGGCGCACGTTTCCCGTTACACGATCGTGGGGCCTGATTGAGGACAGACTGGTAGCAGAATTGGGCGCCATCTGGGCTGAAGCGTTGGCTAATCCGGATGCGGACCTGGGCGCCATGGTCATCAAACACATCGAGCCGCTAGCCCAACGGCTAAAGCTGAGACTGGAGCAAAAGTAAAAGTGGCTATGTCAAACCGCGAATCCATTCCGAATTCAGAATTAAAAGCTGTCATCCTGGCTGCCGGAAAAGGCGCCGCCGATGTTCAGCCGATGGTGCTCCAAACCCTGGGCGACCGCAAGATTCTGGACTATGTTGTCCAGAACGCGCTGCAACTCGTGTCGCCCGACGATCTCTACATCGTCGTGGGCTACCGGCAGGATGAGATACAAGCACACCTGGGAACGAACTATCATTACGTTGTCCAAGGGGAGCAGCGTGGCACCGGGCACGCCGTTTTGCAGGCCTATCCATTTCTCAAGAATTTCCGCGGCAATCTGCTCATTCTCTACGGCGATACCCCCCTCTTCCGGCCGGACTCGGTTCGGGGACTGCTCAACCGTCATCATCTGCGCCAGGCCCACTTGACGCTGCTCACCGCCGTAGTGGACCGCGCGCTGCCTTACGGGCGCATCATCCGCGATGCCGGCGGCCGAATCATTGACATCATCGAAGAGACCGAGGCAACGCCCACGGTGCGCGAGATTCGCGAGTTGAATGTGGGCGCTTACGTCGTTCGCGCCGAGGCCATCTTCCCAGCCCTGGAGAAACTGACTCCTTCTCCTCTCGACGGCGAGTACCGGCTGACGGACTGTGTCCACCAGCTCATTCGCTCCGGTCTCCAGGTCGAAAGCTACCAAATCTATGATCAAGACGAGGTGCAAGGCATCAACACCTCCGAGGACCTGGCCCAGGCCGAGTTCATCTTGCAAAAGCGGCTGTATCGCCCTCACCGGCAGGAGGAACAAAACCTGGTCACCTTTGGCACCGGCGGCTGGAGAGCCATCATCGGCGAAGGTTTTACGCTGCACAACGTTCGCAGGCTGAGCCAGGCGCTGGCTAACGAGATCACGCGCCAGGGCCAGGAAAAGTGCGGCGTCCTCATCGGCTTTGACCGCCGTTTCCTCTCCAACCGGGCCGCCGAAGCCGCCGCCGAAGTGTTCGCCGGCAACAATATCCCGACCACGCTCCTGACCGAGGACGCGCCTACGCCGCTCATCACTTATGCCACGGCAGCTCAGGGCGCGACCTACGGCCTGGCTTTCACCGCGAGCCACAACCCGCCCGAATGGAACGGCCTCAAAGTCTTTCGCAGCGATGGGTCGCTCTTGCTCGACGAAGAGACGCGCCAAATCGAGGCCGAGACCAACCGGCTGACTCCAAACGAGGTGGTCAAAATTGACCTGGATCGCGCGCTGGATGCGGGCATCGTCCGGCGGCGGGACTATACCAACGAGTACGTTGACGCCGTCGAGTCGCTGATTGACCTGGACGTCATCCGCAACGCGAGCCTCAAAGTCGTCGTAGACCCAATGTACGGCGTGGGGCAACTGACGCTCGGCACCATTCTCACCGAAGCCCGCTGCCGAGTGACTTTTATCCACGAACGGCACAATCCGCTGTTCGGCGGGCGCTCGCCGGCTCCCAACTTGGAGGCGCTGCGGCTGTTGATCTCGCACATGCAGGACTATGACTATGATCTGGGCCTGGCGATGGATGGCGACGCCGACCGTATCGCCATTGTGGACGAGAAGGGCGAATACATCTCGATCAATGACGTCCTGCTCTTGTTGTACTGGTATCTCCACGAGGTGCGCGGCGAGCGGGGCGGCGTAGTGCGCAACCTCGCCACCACGCACCTGTTAGACCGACTGGCAACTCGCTTTGGAGAAAAGTGCTACGAGGTGCCCGTCGGCTTCAAGCACGTCGCCGCCGCGATGGTGGAGCACGAGGCGCTCTTGGGAGGTGAGTCGAGCGGCGGCCTGACGATCCGGGGACACATCTTGGGCAAGGATGGCATCTTTGCCTCGGCTCTGGTCGTAGAGATGCTGGCCCGCACGGGCGAAAAAATCTCGCAACTTCGCAAGCGAGTGTGGGACGTCACGGGC
This sequence comes from Anaerolineae bacterium, assembly GCA_041300525.1. Lineage (GTDB taxonomy): Bacteria > Chloroflexota > Anaerolineae > Fen-1058 > Fen-1058 > JBGLNJ01. The sequence continues at coordinate 2,182,083 of JBGLNJ010000001.1, forward strand.
CGCCTGTATGACATCGAAGAGGGCCTGCCAGCCACACCCGAGATGCGCATCGCCATCCCCCGACGTTTGAAGGAGACCCCCATCAGCCACATCGGCCCGTACCCGGTGCTCAACATCTCGCACCTGGACGGCACCAAAGTGCTCTTAGAGCACGACAACTGGGCGCTCTTGCGCTTCTCCGGGACCGAACCTGTGTTGCGCCTCTTTGTCGAGGCAGATTCCCCAGACAAGGCCGACGAGTTGATCGCCGGTGTTCTATGATGTGGACCTGGACATGCAGACGGGCAAAGTCGTTGGGCTGTTCTAGTATTACGCATCACGCATTACGCAGTACGGTCTGATGCGTACTGCGTAATGCGTAATCAGCATGGAGGATTGTATGGAAAAAGTTGCGCTGAATGTTCCCGGTATGTACGGTGATCACCATGTATTGGCCGTGCGCGATCTTTTGGGCAAGCTGCCGGGCGTGGAGAATATCTACGCCACGAGCGCGTTCAAGCAAGTGGTGGTGACCTTCGACCCGGCCAAGGCCAAGTCCGCCGATTTCGAGAAGGTGTTGAAAGCTGAGGGCTATATGGAAAGTGAGGCCCGGCTGGAAATCACCGACGCGATCAAGGCACAACGGCACGGAGGCTCGCAGTTTGTGGTGGCCTCCGGCATTGCAGAGACGGTGCGCTTTGAAGCGCCGCCGGTCAACTGGGGCGCGGGCGGCCCCAGGCCGTGCCCGGGCTTTGAGTTCAGGACGTTTGCGGGCGGCGGACATCCCGGAGATGAATAACGTACAGATAACGTAACTGCTCAGCCAGTTTAACAGGATGTACAGGATTGACAGGATAAAGGCGTCAGAAACATCCTGTGCATCCTGTTGAAATCTTTCCAGCCTGAGTAGTTACCAGATAACACTATAGACATTTGCCACGATGTGCCGGAGGCCAAGATGTTCATGAAGACGACGAAATGTAAGCAGAAACATTTGTTGAGCTCTGTTTGTTTGTCAGCCTTGTTGCTCATGGGCATCTTGGCTACTGCTTGCGAACCCGCTGTGGAAGAGTTGCAAAGGGCTGCCGTGACCGCGACATCGCTTCGGTCGCCTCTCCAGCCGCCGCCGATAATGACCCGTCCAAGGGCCAACTTGTCGCCACTGAGCACGCCGACCGCGCCAGTGCTTGTGCGGACACCTATCCCGACGGGTACGCCGATGGTTGTGCCGCCGCCGCCCGGTTATCCAACTGACCAGCCGTGGCCACCGCCACCGGCGACCCTGTTACCAACAGTCACTCCGCAGCCGTTTCCAGCGCCGGCCTTTCGCCCAATGCCGACTGGCAAACGTCCTGACCAAATGCAAAGTTTGTGGTTTCCATACTTTCCCGACGCGGGCCGCGCGCCGCAACTGCGGGAGGTTTTGATAGATCAAAAAGGACAGAGATGGGAACAAACCCGTCGTCTCCTGAATCTGGCCCTGCCCAAGCCACAGCTAGGACCCGATCCAGGCTCGGTTCTTGTGGATTTGCATATATCCCCCAATCATCGCTGGCTAGCTGCAGATTTTGCTTACATGGGTTCACAACTCATAGATATGTCTTCGGGCAAAAGTCAAGCACTCACTGCCGATTCTTCTGTGAGTTCCTGGAATTTCCTGACTTGGCATCCCGACGGTCAACACGTTCTTGTCGCCTCGAACACGGAACTTTTGCTAGTCAATCTTGACTTGGGAAAATATGAAGCGGCTGACTTGTTGCCCAAATCAGGGTTTGACAGTCCATACATCAATGGTGTGTCCTACTCGCCAGATGGCGTGTATGTGGCAGATGCGGTGATTTATCCTGCAACTTATCAGGTCAGGAATGTGGAGGTGTCTGAAATAGGCTTGCGAGATACCAGGAGTGGAGAACGAAAGCCTATTGTACAGATTCCAGGTGGGATCAATATAACAGAGCATAGTTTGAGGTGGTCGCCTGACGGACGCAGATTTGCTTGGATCGTAAACGCCGTGTCCGATGGAACAACCACTACTTTGAAATTGGCCGATGTGCAATCCCAATTATGGGTAGCGAAACCAACCAAAGGCAGCGCGAATATGCTGGGTATCCTCGGAAAATCTGTCGAGTATCTTCACTCAGCCATTTGGTCGCCGGATGGTCGCTATATCGCCGCGGTCAAAGTCGAAGGTGTGCGCGACGGCAAAGATGTGTCCAATAATATCTATTTGTTCGATCCCGAGTTGAGAACCGAGCGACAAGTCACTCGCTTCACCAATTGGCGTCTTTCACACCTAGCGTGGTCGCCAGATGGTCAATGGTTGGCTTTCACGGTATCGAGAGGGAAATATGGCGAGATCTGGGTGACAAACCTGGATGGGACGCAGCAATATCCATTGGCGGGCCCGACGATGCCAGATGCCCCGTTTGTATGGCTGCCATAGACAAGGAGAGATACCATGCTTCGCCGGATTGCATACCTGAGTAGCATTGGTTTTATAATGGCGCTCCTTGTCATCTCGTTTTCGATAGAGCATGTCAGCGGCGCAATGGGTGGTATAGGGTTGCGGCCTCCATTCAACGGCACCTATCGCCTTACATCGTTTTTTGATCACTATTACCCTCAATACGCTTCTGACCCTGACGGTCTAGTTACCATTTACACTGGCGAAAAGGTCGCTAATTGTTCTCCGCACTGCTATCGAGGGCATCCTGGCTACGATTGGTCTATGGCCACAGGTACCCAGGTCTTAGCCGCAGCAGATGGAATAGTGCGAGAGCGAACCCAATCAAACACGGGCTATGGATGGCGGATCGTGATCGAACATAAGAGTGGACACCGCACATTATACGCTCATCTGAGTGGATTTAACGTTACGCTTAACCAACCAGTTGTAGCCGGAGATATAATTGGCTGGAGTGGCAGTACCGGCACCGACGCTTCACATCTACACTTTGGTGTCTATCGCGGTCCGGTTACCTCAGATGAGCAATATGCCACTGACCCCTTGGGCTGGCGCGGTTCGTCTCCCGACCCTCTTCTCAACTATCCTGCGCCAGGGCAGGGCCATACTGCGTCTTGCTTGTGGCGCAGCCTTGACCAAGATCCAATTTCATGCGCTGATACAATTGTGGAGGATGGCGCACAAGGTTCAATAATTCACGGCGCGTGGAGCGTTAGCCAAGTTGGAAATGGCTACCATACTTACTATCGGCTCAACACGGCCCCTAATGACTATACGGTCAGCGCAGTATGGAACGCTACCAGCACTGTGAGTGGCATGTCTCAGGCTTCCGCGTTCATCCCAGAAGTATATCATTCTACTCAGCATGTGACGTATACGGTCTGGAGCATTACGGGTTGGCAATCAAGGGTTGTCAACCAAAGCGCTTATACCAATGCATGGGTATCACTGGGCACTTACAACATTCCCCTTGGTCAAGCGCAAGTGGGTATGTTCGCGCACACAGATGAGCCAGTCGGCACAAAGTGGGTTGCTGCCGATGCAATCAAGTTTCGTTCGTACCGTAACTTTCTACCAGTGGCGCTCAAGAACTATTGCTCCCCGCGCTATGGTGAGTTGATCACCAACGGCTACTTTAACACAGGAGATAATATGGGCTGGGCGACCAGTCGCTCGAATGGTCCCGATCCTATCGTGCAACCCTACGCCGGATCTGACTATGGAGCATGGCTGGGCCGCTACAACAGTAATCAGGATCAGATGTATCAAAGCGTATGTCCAGCTACACCACTCGGGTATGCCACACTTGGATTCAACTGGTGGATGTCGACTCAGGAGGGCAACACAAAGAGCTATGATTTCTTGTATGTAAGAGTGCGGGATGCTGAGGGTAATCTTTTGGAGACTTTGAAAACTATAACAAATCTTAATTTGCGGGAACAGTGGGTGTGGGAGTCTTCCGACCTGCGGGCCTATGCCGGCCAGACAATCCGAATCTCGTTTGAAGCAACGACGGATGGCACTCTACCTACAAATTTCTGGATTGATAGTGTAAGCCTGTACACATCGCCATGAATGAAAACTTTCGCTAATTCGACTCTGAGGAGGTAAATCTATGGCAAAAGGTAGAACGAATCAGGAACGATCCAGCGATCCGGCGTCTATTGCAATGCTTGAGCGGGCCGAGGTGTTGGGCATCACGACGGCGTTTCAGCGCGCGGAGATGATGGCGGCCTGCCCGATTGGCGCTGGGCAATCCGGCACGTGCTGCAAGAACTGCTACATGGGCCCTTGCCGCATCACCAAAGAAGGGCAAGTGGGCGTGTGCGGCGCGACGATGGAGACCATCAGCGCGCGCAATATGGCCCGCGCCATCGCCGCCGGCTCGGCGGCGCACAGCGACCATGGGCGCGACCTGGCCTTTACGCTCCTGGCGACCGCCGAGGGCAAAGCGCAAGGCTATGAAATCCGCGACGTCGCCAAACTGTGGAACGTGGCGAAAAAGTACGGCGTCCAAACTGCGGGGCGCAGCAAAGAAGATGTGGCCAAAGAGATGGCGCTCAAGGGCATCGCCATGTTCGGCCAGCAGCAAGGCGAGACGATCTACATCCAGCACGCGCCGGAAAAGCGCCAAAAGATTTGGAAGCAAGTGGGCGTCGTCCCGCGCGGCGTTGACCGCGAAATCGTAGACATCCTGCACCGGACGCACATGGGCGACGACCAGGACCCGGAGCACATTTTGCTCGGCGCAGTCCGCTGCGCGCTGGCCGATGGCTGGGGCGGCTCGATGCTCGCCAGCGACTTTTCCGACATCTTGTTCGGCACGCCGTCGCCCAACCTTAGCCAGGTGAACCTGGGCGTCTTGAAGAAGGACGAGGTGAACATTCTCGTTCACGGCCACGAGCCGACGCTGTCCGAGATGATCGTGGCCGCGTGCCAGGACCCGGCGATGCAAGAGTACGCGCGCAGCAAGGGCGCAAAGGGCGTCAACCTGGCCGGCATCTGCTGCACCAGCAACGAAATTCTCATCCGCCAGGGCATCCCCAGCGCAGGCAACTTTCTTAGCCAGGAGATGGCGCTGATCACGGGCGCGGTGGATGCGATGGTAGTGGATGTGCAGTGCATCATGCAGGCGCTCACCGAAGTCGCCAGCCACTTTCACACCAAGATCATCACCACTTCGCCCAAGGTCAAAATCACTGGCGCGGTGCACGTCGAGTTTGACGAGCACAAGGCGCTTGACCAGGCCCACGAACTGGTCAAGATGGCGATTGACAACTATTCCAATCGCGGCGAGACCCTGATCCCCGAGCAGCAAAGTGACCTGGTGCCGGGCTTTTCGCACGAGTACATCAACTATATGCTGGGCGGCACGTTCCGCGCATCCTTCCGCCCGCTCAACGACGCCATCATGTCCGGGCGCATCCGGGGCGTTGCGGCCGACGTGGGCTGCAACAACCCGCGCACCACGCACGATGCCACGCACAACTATCTCGTGCGCGAGTTCTTGAAGAACGATGTGCTCGTGGTAGAGACGGGCTGCGGAGCGTTAGCCTCGGCCAAAATGGGCTATCTCCTGGGTGAGGCCGCGCTGGAATACGCCGGGCCGGGTCTGCGCGAAGTCTGCGAAGCGGTGGGCATCCCGCCAGTGCTGCACGCCGGTTCGTGCGTGGATAACTCCCGCATCCTCACCGTCCTGACGCAAATGGCCTCCGAAGGCGGGCTGGGCGACGACATCAGCGACATCCCGGCCGTGGGCCTCGCGCCGGAATGGATGAGCGAAAAGGCGCTCGCCATCGGCACATACTGCGCGGCCAGCGGCGCTTACGTCATCTTTGGCACCACGTCACCCATCGCCAGCGACGACGTGGTTCAAAAGCTGATGACGGAGGATTGGGAAGCGAAATATGGCGGCAAGATGGAATTTGTCATGGAGCCGGAAGAAATCCTGCGCAAAGCCCTGGAGCACATTGACAAAAAGCGCGCCGCGCTCAATCTGCCAGCCTGGGAGCCGGCCCGCCACGGCAAATCCGGCGACTGGAGAATGGAAGAATTGCTCAAGCTGCCGGTGGAGGCGCGAGCCGAGGCATTGTACGGGATGCCCGTCCCAGCCTAAAATCAGCAAAAGGTAAATGACGAAAGAAGGTCACAGTCTTTCGTCATTGACATTTGCTGTTGGACGTTTACAACTGAATTGCTGGCAAGTGGGCTAGAGGTCTAGTGTGATCCGCAACGCATCGTCAATCTGGCGCATCACATCGGCGGGCAAGTGACCGCGTTGTCGCAGCAGACGATCTGTGGAAAGAGCGCGCACCTGGCCACACAGCGCAACGGAATCCGCCGTCAGGCCACCCTGGCCTTTGGCGAGGCGCACGTTGTTGGGGTATTGCCGCTTGACGTGGACAGCGCGGGTCAGCGGCACGACGACGATAACGGGGCTGGATCGGTTGATGGCGTCTCGGCTGACAATGACAGCGGGGCGGGTTCCGCCTTGCTCCGAGTCCTCGACCGGGTCGAAGCGGACATCGTACACATCACCGCGTTGCATAGGCCGCCTCGCCCTGCTGCAAAGCTACCCAGTCGCTCTGCGCGAACTCGGCCTCAACCTGGAGCATCAGCTTTCGATAGTCCAGGTCGGTCGCCAGGCCCTCGAACTGGGCGTCAATCGTGCGCCGCTCGATCGCCCTGACGTAGGCTTCCAGCGCCGCCACGATGAGCGCGTTGCGACTGCGGGCTGCGCCGCTATCCACGAGGCGTTGTACGCGCTCGGCCAGGCCACGCGGCAGGTCGAGCGTCGTGCGGGAACGCCCTGACAGCGTGGAAGGATGAGTTGCCATATCAAAATCCTTTCTGAAACTGATAGCTCAGAATGCCAGCATATTCTACCATGACTTGTCACCCTAAACAAGAGGAGTGAATCTGTGAGCCGATATATCGCCACATCCGCATTGCGCGGCGCGCGCGCCGTCGTGGCCGAAGCCGACCAAATGCTGCAAAAGGCGCTGGCCGAAAAAGGGCCGGAAACGCCGGTCGCTTTTCCCAACACGTTCTATGCACTGCCGGTCATCTTTTCCCTCACGGGCCGCCGGGTCGAAAAGCTGGGTGACCTGGTTGAGACGATGAGCCAAATAAAGTCCCTGCTGCATCCGACTCCGGCTGCCCGTCACTGGACGCCTTACCTGGGCGAAACGCTCGACGCCGGCGCGGCCACGCTGTTGAGAGCAGCTATTTCTTCGCCACGATAAAGGCTCGCCCCTCTCGCTCTGGCTCATCAATCGGGGCGGCCAGGTCTTGGACACGGGCAAAGTGGACGTGTCGCCAGCCGATGTCCAGCAGCGCAGCCCGAACCCGCTGCAGGTCAAAGGCGGTGTTGAAGGCGGTCTGTTCAAATCGTTCATAGAGACCGTCCGGGTTGCGGATAAAGCCCGTGATGCGAGTGGCGGCTCTGTCGCTTTGCCCGTCATAGACGCCACGGGTGATAATCGTGATTTGCTCGTCGTCGTTCACGGACATGTTGTTCCAGCGCATCAGCCCACCGCGTGTGTTCAGGTCAAAGATAAAGTGACCGTCGGGGACAAGGGCGGCAAAGACGCACTGGAAGCAGTTGCGCAATGCTGGCTCGCTCTCAAGATGATTGAGCGCATCGAACGTGGAGACGGCCAGGCCGAATTGTTCATCCAGCGAAAAAACAGAAGCATCCGCGTGAACGAGCCTGGCTTGGCCGGACTCGATGTAGGGCGCGACATTCTCGCGGGCGTAGCGCAGCATGTGCTCGGAAAGATCAAGGCCCGTCACGCGATAGCCGCGCTCCAAAAAGTAAGCTGCCAGTTGCCCCGTTCCGCAGCAGACGTCCAAAAGAGACTTGGTTGCCTGAGCGATAGGCGCGCGCTCGTAATAGCTCAAGATGCGCGGCGCGACATCCTGGACGAACGCCGTCCAGCGCAGATTGTATACGCGGGCAAATATCGGATTGTAGGCTTGCATGGGAATATTCCTTGTGAGTGTGTATGGTGCGTTCCGTGTTGCGTATTGCGTAAGGTTACGCAGCACGCAGTACGCAATACGGGATTCAGGTCGCCGTGTTGAGTGTTTCGCCTTCCAGCTTGAGGCTGAGCGCGCGGCTGGCGCTGTCGGTGCTCATCGTGATGCCGTAGATGGTATCGGCTGCTTCGACCGTGCCACGGTTGTGCGTGATGACGACGAATTGCGTGGACGCCGAAAGCTCTTTGAGCATGTCGCGGAAGCGGCTCACGTTAGCCTCGTCCAGCGCCGCGTCCACTTCGTCCAAGAAGCAAAACGGGGTGGGGCGCACTTTGAGGATGGCGAACAACAGCGCGGCGGCCGTCAACGTGCGCTCGCCGCCGGATAGCAACGCCAGTCCCTGCTGGCGCTTGCCGGGCGGGCGCGCAATAATGTCCACGCCCGTCAGCGTGATGTTGTCCGGGTCGGTCAGCACCATCTTGGCCGTGCCCCCGCCGAACAACTGGTGGAAGGTGTTTTTGAATTCTTCGGCGATGGCGTGGAATGTTTCGACAAAGGCTTGGCGCATCAGTTCGTCCAGCTCGGCGATGACCTGATTCAGTGATGTGATGGCCTGCTCCAAGTCGGCGCTCTGCGAGGTGAGAAAGGCGTGGCGCTCTTGCGTCTCTTTGTACTCGGCTTGCACCTCGGGGCTGATGGGGCCGATGCGATGCAGTTGCGCCTTGCGCCGCTGGATTTCCGTCTCGATGCCTTCTGGCAGCTCGGCCACGGCGGGCAGTTCTTCGACGATGGGCTTGAGCGGGAGCGGCACCGGCCCGGTGGCCTCGCCCATTTCCATGTCCACCAGTCCCAGGTCTTGGTCAATTCGCGCGTGCAAGTTGTTGAGCTCGTCTTCGCGGCGAGCGGCCTCCAGCACGGTGGCATTGTGATGCGATTCCAACTCGTGCAGGCGCGCCCGCGCGGTGCGCTCCTGTCCCACCAGGATTTGCTGCTCGGCTTCCAAGCGCGCCAACTCGGCTTGCGCGGGCTGCAGGCGCGTATCCAGTTCCGCGATCCGAGCGGCGAATTCTCCGGCGTGAACTTGTTGCGCCGAGAGTTTGGCTTCCAGCTCGACGGACTCGCGGCTCGATTGCGCTGCGCGTGCCGTGCGCCCGGCGATTTGCGTCTCGACCTGTGTCAGCGCGTTGCGCTCGTTGCGGACGATGGCTTGCTGTCCTTGCGCCGCCTGGCCTGCCACGGCGGACCAAGTCTTGATCTGCGTCACTTGCGCGTCGAGTTCTTGTAGCGGGAGTGCGGCCAGTTTTGCGTCGGCGGCGCGGATGTCGTTTTCGGCCTCCGTTTGTTTTGCCGTGAGCGTCTCGAGTTCGGCGGCGAGCGTTTTATCCTTTTCCGAAAGCTGGTCGAGTTCGGATTGCGTCTGCTTGACGAGCGTGGTCTGCCAGGTGATTTGCTGGTCGAGCCGTTCCGCCGCGCGCGCCAGCACGTCGCGTTCCTGCGTGCGGGAGCGCGTGCGCCGTGCAAGCTCGTCAAGACTCTTGAGGATGCCGGCGCGTTCGCGTTCGAGCGCGGTTTGTCGCGCGACCTCGTGATCGCGCGCTGCCTCGGCTTTATCCGTGCGCTGCTGCGCGGCGGCGACTTGACCGGCCAACTCGCGCCATTCGCGCTCGCGGGAAAGCAAGCCGGTCGAGCCTGCGCCGCTTGCGTCGGCTGCGCCGACCGTCACCGAGCCGGAATGTCGCAACACCTCGCCGCTGCGAGTGACAATCCTCACGCCGGGCGGCAGGTCGGGCAACAGCTTGTACGCGGCGGCCAGATCGTCGGCCAGAACCGCATCGCCCAACATCGCTTCGATGGCGGGGCGAATCGCATCATCGCACGTCACGACACTTGAGGCGTAGGGCACGCTTCGCATGCCAACTTGCCCTACCGATTCGCTGCGCGTAAACTTTTCCACGGGCGAGATGCCATCTTGCCCTACTGATAAAACGTCGTCGAGTTCGATGTCGGCGGCGAATTCGGGGGGCAGGGCCGGCTTGCCCAAGACTCGGTCAGCCAGCTTGCGCCACCAGGGGCGCGCTGCATCCATCTCTCGCTGCCGCCGCTCGATCAACTCGCGCCGCTCACGACGCCGTTGCTCGATCATCTCACGTTGCTTGCGAAGCCGCTGTTCGGACTGCAATCGCTGCGCGCGCTGCTGCTGTTCGATCTGCGCGCGGCGTTCGCGTTCTTGCTGTTCGGCCAGCTCGCGTTGTTTGCGCTGCCGCTGTTCGGCCAGCCCACGCAGTGAAGCGAGCGGCAGCAGGGTGGCGCGCCCCAGGTTCTTCCCCGACACGGATTCCACAATGGCCCAGTCATCCGCGATGATGGCTTGCACGTCCGGCCCCAGCGCCGCCTCGATGGCGCGTTCCCATTCGGCGCTGACCGAAATCAGCGACGCGACGGCGCCACGCATGCCGGGCAACTTGGCTGCCAGCACTGCGCGCGCTCCGGCGTCAAAGCCAACCATGTCGGTGCGGACTTGACCCAGCGCCTCGTGCCGCGCGCGCAATTCGGTCTCGGCGGCGCGGGCCTGGGCCAACTCGTCGTCGAGCGCCGCCACGCGCGATTGGCACGCGGCGATTGCGGCGGCTTTGGCCTCGGCCTGCGCTTTGAGTGTGTTGCCCTGCGCCACCAACGCGGCCATGTCCGCTTCCACTTCGGCGATGGTCTGGCGTTGATCGTCAATCTCGGCCTGGAGCTTGGCCCGCTCGGCGGCGTGTCCGGCCTGCTGGCGTTCGAGGTCGGCCTTGCGCTCGGCCAATTGAGCGCGGCGGTTGCGCCGGTCGGAGGCTTCCGATGCGAGCTTGAACGCGCGGTCTTGTGCGGCGCGGCGCGCCTGCGCGATGTTCTGTCGTTCGGTCTGACGCTGCGCCAGTGCAGCTTGCGCGGCGGTCAGGTCGGCCTGATACTGGGCGAGCTGCGCCGAAAGCGCAGCCAGTTCCAATTCGGCCTGCGTCACGCGTCCCACCTGAGCCGCTCGGTGATCTTGCAGCGGCTGCAGTTCGGCTTCCAGTTCCGCTTGCTGCAGCTTGAGCGATCGCGCGCGCTCGGTCATCACAGCCAGGTCGCGTTGGACGGCCTCGGCCTGCGAATGAAGCATGGTGGACTGGCGTTGCCATTCGACCAGCCTAGTGCGCAGCGCGGCCTGTTCATCGTGCAGTTGGTTGAGCCGGTCGCCGAGTGTGTCCAACTCTTGCTGGTGTTCATTCAAGACTACGGTTTGCGCGTCGGCGGTTTGCCGCGCAAGGCGCATTGTCACTTGGGCGCGGCCCCAGTGATAGCCGTACCACGTCCGCTGCAAGTCGCGCAGCTCACCGACCAGTCGCTCGTACTGCTGGCTGCGCTCGGACTGGCGCTGTAGCGCGCGCAGGCGCGGGCCGATTTCGGCCAGGATGTCGCGCGCGCGCTCCAGGTTGCGCTGCGTCTCGTCAAGCTTGCGCAGGGCCTCGTCGCGCTTGCTCTGGTAATGGGCGATCCCGGCGGCCTCTTCGAACAGCGTGCGTCGCTCTTCGGGCCGCAAGCTGAGCGCCTGATCCACCAACCCCTGGCCGATGACGGTGTAGGTGCGGCGGGCCAGGCCGCTCGCGCCGAGAAGTTCCATCACGTCCTTGAGGCGGACGCGGCTGCCGTTGATGAGGTATTCGTTTTCGCCGGAGCGGTAGGCGCGGCGACCGATGACGACTTCGGAAAATTCGACGGGCAGCCAGCCGTTCGCGTTATCGAGTGTGAGGAAGGCTTCGGCCATGCCCGCGCGGGGACGTTGTTCGCTCCCGGCAAAGATCATGTCTTCGGTGCGTTTGCCGCGCAGGACGCTATAGGATTGCTCGCCCAGAACCCAGCGGACCGCGTCGGCGATGTTGGATTTGCCACTGCCGTTCGGCCCAACGATGGCCGTGATGCCGGTCGGAAAGACGAATTCGTTTTTGGTGGCGAAGGTTTTAAAGCCTTGCACTTCGAGGTGTTTTAGTTTCATGGTCGGACAGTCAATCGGTCAATCGGTTACTGGGTCAATCGGTCAACGGATAGCACAACAACGAATTCAGGATGGAACGAATTCGCTGTTTCTTCAATTCGTTGTTGTGGTGGTTATACCCTGCTTTTGAGAGACTGTCAAACGTTTTGACTTGGGATTGACGGTGCTATACTGGATGAATCTCGTTTTGACCCTCACGGCGTCCGTGGCCGTTTGCAGGACGCGCGCCGACCTGGCCCTACAAGATCCACTTGACTTTGATCCCAAAAAGTGCTATTGTAATTCTACCGAACGGTAGGTAAAATACGGAAAGGCTGGATCATGGGGCAAAAAGCAGCCGATCGAGAAGATCAACTCCTTCAAGTTGCCGCTCGCCTTTTCAAAGAAAAGGGCTACCGTAACACCTCCATGCAAGACCTGGCAGACGCCCTCGGCATGCAAAAGGCCAGTCTCTATTACTACATCGAGAGCAAAGAAGAACTGCTCCGCCGGCTGCTCGAGCATGCTTTCACTCTGGTCGGCGCCCAGATTGACGAGATTTATGCCGCCGATCTTTCTCCAACTGAAAAACTCCGCCTGGCCTTGAAGAATCACGCCGTCATCATGATGGACAATCTGAACCTGGTTTCCATCTATCTGCGCGAGTACCGCAACTTGCCCCCGAGACGGCTGAAGCAAATATTAAAAGTCCGCCAACACTATGAGCAGGTCTTGATGCAGATCATGCAAGATGGCATCGCCAGCGGCGAGTTTCGCGCCGTCAACGCCAAGATAACCGTATTCGGCTTTTTGGGGATGCTCAACTGGACGCATCAGTGGTTTTCTCCCACGGGCGAACTCGCGTCTCAAGAAATTGCCGACGACTTGGTTGACCTGGCCCTGTATGGGCTGGCGGCGCGTCCCGCTGCGCCGCGCCGCACGCGCGTCAGGTAGCGCATCGCTCTCTTGTCAAAGAGGAGGCCGGTAGCATGGTTGATTTTGAACTCACTGAAGAACAGGAACAGATGCGCCAACTGGCTCACAAGTTTGCCGAGCAAGAGATCCGGCCATTGGCGACCCAATACGACGAGAGCGAAGAAACCCCGTGGGAGGTGATGCGCAAGGCCGCTAAACTTGGCCTGATATCCTACCCCTATCCTGAAGAGTATGGCGGCGGTGGAGTGACCAGCGTTTTGACTTTGTGCCTGGTGACTGAAGAGTTGGCTTGGGGTTGCTTGGGCATGGCCACGGCCATCAGTGGGGCCGGATTGGCAGCGATTCCGATCATGCTGGCCGGTAGCCAGGAGCAAAAGGCTCGCTACATCCCCTGGTTCTGCGATGCGAACCAGGTGCGGCTGGGGGCCTTTGCGCTTACCGAGCCTGAGGCCGGCTCCGACGCGGCTTCGATCCGCACGGTGGCAGTACGCCAGGGCGATCACTATGTGCTCAACGGTCAGAAGCGCTTTATCACTCACGGCGGCATCGCCGACTTGTATGCGATCTTTGCGACGGTTGATAAAAGCCAGGGGTATCGCGGCATGACGGCCTTTATCGTGGAGGCGAACACGCCGGGTCTTTCGGCTGGGAAAAAAGAAAAGAAAATGGGGATGCGCGCCTGCCACACGGGCGATGTGATCCTGCAAGATGTGTCCGTGCCGGTCGAAAACCGACTGGGCGAAGAGGGCCAGGGCTTTTACATCGCGATGCAGTGCTTTGAGCACACCCGGCCCACGGTGGCCGCGTGCGCCGTGGGAGTGGCGCGCGCCGCGTACGAATACGCCATGGACTATGCCAGGCAGCGAGTCCAGTTCGGCAAGCCCATCCTCGCCAAGCAGGCCATCCGTTTTATGCTGGCCGACATGCTTACCCAGATTGACGCCGCGCGCTTGCTGACCTGGCGCGCAGCGTGGATGGCCGATCGAGGCCAACCCTGCAACGTCCAGGCCAGCATGGCGAAAGCATTCGCGTCCGATATGGCGATGCGCGCCACCACCGACGCAGTCCAAGTTCTCGGCGGCTATGGCTATATGCGCGAGTACCCGGTCGAAAAGTGGATGCGTGACGCCAAGATTCTCCAGATCGTAGAAGGCACCAGCCAGATTCAACGCGTCGTCATCTCGCAAATGCTGGCGTTGGGTTCCAGGTTGGCGACGATCTCGTACACTTCATCGGGTGTGTCCAATTGCTCGCACGCGATGCCGATCTCGGACATGGCCGGGGTCAACGCTGCGACCAGGGCGGGGTCGGGCAGCGTGAGGGTCTGCGGGCGATGCGGCTGCAGACCTGGCCCCGGTTTGGTGATGGCCTTGAGCACTGCCCCGCGCACCCACTCGGGCGTCGGTGTCTCGGCAATATCCAAGCCCATCATCTTGCCATCGGAAAAATTGAGGAGCATCAGTCCGAATGGACGCGCGGGCTTTTTGCCCGGCTCCGTAACCCAGGCGCGCATTCGGAAAACGAACGCGTGCCACATTTCCTCGCGCTGAGGCAAATCTTGTGGTTGGCGACTGAATAGACTGGGCATGAGGTTCTCCTTCTGGTACATGCTGCGTGAGTGTCGGCGTGCTATGGGTATTATAGCACAGCCTGATGCGGAGATGTGCAGTGTGTTCACAGCGTGGGTCATTCCATTCCACGTTTTCATCGTATAGGTTATAATTGTACCGAAGGGTGGATCATGCACATGGACAACGCGGCTTTTCGTCGGGTCATCGAAAAGCTGGGGATGGCATTGATAGAGCAGACTGATCTCTGGGGAATCGAGTACTATCGTCACAAGGTGGGACACTCAACATACGGCCAAGTCAGAGGGATGAACATGGAAGACAAAAAACGCAGCGGACGCATCTTGCTGGTGGATGACGAGCTTGCCATCACATCGAACCTGGGGCCTTTCCTGGAACGAACCGGTTTTGCCGTGGCTACGGCGGCTGACGGCGAGACAGCCTTGCAGCTCGTGAAAGACTTTCAGCCTGACCTCGTGGTATTGGATGTGCTCATGCCCCGCGTGGACGGCCGCGAAGTGTTGCGCCGGCTGCGCCAGTCGGGAGATTATACGCCCATCATCTTGCTCACTCAGGTTGGCTCGCCGGCCGAACGCGCCGTAGCTCTCGACGAAGGCGCGGACGATTACCTGAACAAGCCGTTCGAGCCTTACGAATTGGTCGCTCGCATCAAGGCCGTGCTGCGCCGCAGCCGGCCGGGCGTGCCCTCTCTGGCCGGAGCACACCGGTTGTGCTCCGGCCCGTTGGAACTGGATCGGCAATCCCGCCGTGTGTTCCTGGCGGGCAAACAAGTCGCACTTTCAACCAAAGCCGTCTCGATTCTCGAATACTTGATGTTGCATCCCGACGAGATGTTGAGCCGCGAACGGATGCTGGACGCGGTGTGGGGCTGGGACTATCCCACCGCCACGCGCACGGTGGACACGCGCATCGCCGAGTTGCGCCGGACATTGAGCGACGACGACGAAGCGCCGCGCTTTATCGAGACCTTGATCGGCCAGGGGTATCGCTTCATCGGCAAAGTTGAGGCCGGCAGATGAAACGACGCAGCTCTTGCGAAGGGCGAGCAGGAATGAGATGAAAAAATACGGGCTGCCGCTGCTGCCCTTAATCGTAGGTTTGGCCGTGGCGGTTCTTTGGCAAGCCGGACCTGGACCCCATCCCATCTTGTACCTGCGCGCGGATGTGGGCGCGCTGTCATTGCTCTTGGGTCTGGTTGGAAGCGTGGCCTGGGGAATGGGCCTCGTCCTATGGGCTGTGGCCCATCGTAGTAGCGACCTCACTCTGGAACGCTTCCGCCAAGAGCAGGCCGAAACTCATCATCGCTTTATCCGCCGCCTGGATCACGAACTCAAGAATCCTCTCACTGCCATTCGTGCAGGGCTGGTTAATCTCGTGGAACGGGGCGACCGTTCTGCTCTGACCAGCGTGCAGGCGCAAGTAGACCGCCTGGCACGGCTGACCGCTGACTTGCGTAAGCTGGCCGAGCTAGAGACCCAGCCGATAGAACAGGAGCCGGTTGACCTGGGCCTGTTACTGGACGAGGTACTGGAGCTTGCGAGGGAAAGGCGCCGGTCCGCTGCCTGTCCGATCAGTTTGAATCTCCCGCGTGTCCCGTGGCCGTTGCCGCCAGTGGACGGCGACCGTGACTTGCTCTTTTTGGCTTTGCACAATCTGGTGGATAACGCCTGCAAGTTCTGTAGCCCGGACGACACGATTGAAATCCGCGCATTTGAAGATGGCCCTTCGGTCGTCGTGGCCGTGGCCGATAATGGCCCTGGCATCCACGAAGACGACTTGCCTCACCTGGGCGAAGAGTTGTACCGGGGCAGCGCGGCTCGGAGTGTCGAGGGCAGCGGCTTGGGGTTGGCGTTAGTTCAAGCGATTGTCAATCGTCACGGTGGGACGATGACGATCCGCAGTCGCCTGGGGCAGGGAACTCTGGTTGCCCTGCGTTTCCCGGCGATGCGGAGTGGAAAGATGAGGGCTGAAAGATGAAGGATGAATCGAAATGAGAAGGCTGATCCTTCTTCTGCTCGCGGTATTCTTGCTGGCCGGATGTAGCAGTGTTTTGGAAGTTGGCATCGAGCGCACGCCCACGCCGGACGTTGCGCCGGCCGCCACGATGACGGCCATGGCCTCCGAGATCAGTCGCCTCGCCACGCGCGTGGCGGCGCAGGTCACTCCGACTCCTCCCGCTCTGCCCGACCTGGGACACCTGGCCTATGTCCAGGGTGGCGATATTTGGGTCAAAGCCTTGCCCACCGGCACGCCGCAGCGATTGACCACCGATGGACACAATAGTAGCCCGCGCTGGTCGCCTTCCGGGCTGTGGCTGGCCTTTCGCAAAGAGCGGCAAGTGATGGTGGAGCAAGAGTGCGAGACCTCCAGGCTGCGTCCACAGGTCTGCCTTGAAAGTGTGCCCGTGTTGCAGAAGCAAGTCTGGGTAGTCGAGTCGGAGAGTAACAGCGCGCACCTGTTGAGCCAGGGCGCTTCGATAGATGCGTTTGCCTGGTCGCCGGTGGATGATCGGCTGGCCTACTCGACAGCCAGCGGCGGCCTGAGCACGGTCTATGCCGACGGCGCCGATGTAGTCACACTGGTTTCTCAGACCACCGGCGGCGACAACAGTTCAGGGCGTCTGGGCCGCTTTGCCTGGCACCCCGATGGAACCTCTCTCGCTTACGAGCGGTGGGGCCAATTGCTGACTCAGACTCTCGCATATCAAGGGTTGTGGCAAGTGTCCCTAGACGGACGAAAGCGAGTGGAGCTTTACCCCGGCAGTTTGCCCCAAAAGGGCGAAGCGGTTCTGGCGGGATGGTCCCCGCAGGGCCGCCGCGTGCTTTTTTGGCAAGGCGAAGCGCCACTTGCCTCGTTGACCAACGGCGCGCCGCTCTATTCGATCAGCGCCAGCAAGACTCAGTCCAACACGAATGCGCCGGCGCAGTTGGAAACGAAAGAATTGATGCTGCGCTATAGCGATTTCATCGCGCCAGCGCCGCGCGGCATCAGTCCCGAAATGCGCGATACCGTGGCCCTGGTCGTGGGATCAGGTCGAAGCACTTGGAACAACAAACGCATTGAACTGGCGGGCCGCGCGATTTCGCCCAAGGGCCTGGCTGCGATTGCGCCGGCCTGGTCACCCAATGGCGCGCGCCTGGCGTTCGTGGCCGCGCCGGATCGCGCCGATCTTTTAAGCGAAGAGGCGATTCGCGTGGGGTTGATGCAGCGCCGCATCTGGGTGACGGACGTCACAGGGGAGCTTGAGCCGCAACGCCTCACGAGTGGGGCCGCTTATCGCGAGGAACGACCCCTGTGGTCGGCGGATGGCAGCCACCTTCTCTTTGCCCGAATGGATGCCAAGGGACGCGCTTCGTTGTGGCTCATGGCTGTGGAGGGCGGCGCTCCTCGCCAGGTGGTGGATGAGCTGACGCCAGCTCCTGATCCGGTTGACTCTTACGGGCACATAGATTGGGAAACTCTGTTTGACTGGTGGCGCGGGACGTGAACTCCTCGCAAGGAATATTACCGGGTCAGTTGGCGATAGGTCTCCAACAATTCGATCATCTTTTCAGGGTCGCCACCGTGATCGGGATGATATTTCTGGGCGAGTTCCCTAAACTTGCTCTTGACACTTTCAAGATCTGCATAGGGCGGCAGGCCAAACATTGCCAGTAAGACTGGGTCGTAAATATCGCAGGTGGCGATCCCGCCCTCCTTGTACTTTTGATAAAACAGGTTGTAAAAGTATTCCTCGATCGCTTGCTTCATGCTTTGCCTGTCCATTGACAGGAGTATGTTCAGAGGATATTTGACCGGCGCATCGGCGTCCTCCGTGGAGAAGAAGCGGTTCCAAACCAACTCTTGCCCCTCCGCAGAGTCATCCCCAAACCGGAGCCGCTTTTCGACCTTTTTCAAATCCCTCAGCTTGCGCTTCAATTGGACAAGACCCATTGTAATGCCTCTCACCTGGCCCAGGTCCAGGCGTCCTTGCGACGTTCTAAATTACACCCTCTTTGCTCTCGGTGTGATGTTTTCCCCGGTGACTCTATTGTAAGCCGCGCGCCGCAAGATGTCAACGGCGCCCGGGAAGAACCTTGCGAAGGCGTAGTGAGAGCTCGCTGCGTCATGAGCAAAAACATTTGCAAGGGTGAGGCCGTCACGGCTGATGTTTCAAAATCGTAAAGAGTTGTTTGGCAACTGTTACATCTCGTCCACAACGGTGTAACAGCAATAGCTTAGAGTGGAAAGTAACACTAATACTTGGGAGGGGAAAATGTCTCGCCGAAGGTTGTGGTCGTTCGTTGGGCTGGTCGCGATCGCCGGCATGGTTTTGGCGGCGTGCCAGCCTCAAGTTCAAGTCCAGACCATCGAGGTCACAAAAATCGTCGCCGGCACGCCGGTCGTTCAGCAACTTGTCGTGACGGCAACCCCGGTGCCGCCCACTTCAGTCCCGCCGACCGCAGTGCCCAAGGCATCCGATACGGTGGTCATTGCGATGCAGCAAGAACCCGACACACTGCACCCCCTGATCAGTTCGATGACGGCGAGCACCAAAGTTCGAGGCGCGGTCCTCATGGGCTGCATGGTGCAGAATGACAAAGCCGAGTGGGTCGCCATCGGCTGCGAGCAGATCCCCACCGTGGACAATGGCGGGGCCAAGCTTGTCGGCGAAGGCGCCGATAAGCACCTGGAAGTCACTTACAAGATTCGCAAGGGCTGGCGCTGGACGGACGGCACGCCGGTCACTTCCAAGGACACAATCTATGCCTGGAAGTTGCAGATGGATCCGGAGCTTGAAACGCCGGCCCGCGATGTCGTCGAGAAAATCTATGACATCGCCGCCGTAGACGACAGCACTTTTGTAACAAAGTTCATGAGCGAAAAGCAGGCCAAAGAGGCTGCCGCCGGCACACTCAAGGGCAATGTGCCGTTCGACAAATTCAAGGCCGACTATAAAGACCTGGGCTATGCCGACCAGGTCGGGCCAGTGATAGACCCAACGTACTGGAATGCGGGCTGGGCCGCCGGCACTTGGCTGCCCGAGCATATTCTGTCCAAGATTCCGGCCAAAGGTCAGCCATCGAGCGATTATGCGCGCAAACCCATCGGCGATGGCCCCTATGTGTTAAAGGAATGGAAGGCGGGCCAGGAGATCATTCTGGAAAAGAGTGACAAGCCGTTCCCGTTGGGCGAGCCTAAAATCAAGACCATCGTCTTCCGCTTCTTTGCGGAAACGGCGGCCGTCATTTCGGCGCTGCAAAAGGGTGAAGTGGATGCCGTGACCACCTCTACCGGCGGCCTGACGGCGAATAACGCGCCCGACCTGGACAAGATCGAAGCCGCCGGCAAATTCAAGACGATCTATCAGCCCAGCTACAGCTACGAGCACTTGGATTTCAACGTGGCCAAGTTCCCGCTGGATGATGTCCGGGTGCGCCAGGCGTTGGCCCATGCGATTGACAAAAAGGCACTGGTGGATCGGCTGTACTTTGGCCGGCAAGCCACCACGGATCTACCCCTGCCCAGGATTTCGTGGGCCTATACCGATAACTTTACAAAGTACCCCTACGATCTAGCCAAGGCCAAGGCGTTGCTCCAGGAAGCTGGCTGGGACTGCAAGACTGCGCCGTGCATCAGGAAAGTGACGGAAGGCGGAAAAGAGGTCACCCAGCGGCTGGAATTCGTCTTGATGACGACGGATCGCTCTGACCGCCAGGCGTTGGCCCAGGTTATTCAGTCGCAGTGGAAAGCCCTCAACGTGGGCGTCAACCTCCAGTTCCTCTATGGGCGACAACTGTTCAACCCCTGCTCGACCGGCGGCCCGCTCTACTGCCGCACCTATGACGCCGCCATCTACACGACTTCAACCGGCGACGATGCTACTTTCATTGTAGACAGCTCTTGTGGGGCTATCCCCACCAAGGAAAATGGTTGGGTGGGCCAGAACCGCACCGGCTTTTGCAGCAAGGCGGCCGATGAAGCCCTGAACATGTCCGAGAAGAATGAGGACGTGGCGCTCTCGCTGCAAAAGCGCAAGCCGTATATCGAAAAGTTCTTTCAAGAGTGGTCCAAAGAGGCGCCGATGGCCCCATTGTTCGCCAACTCGAGTGTGGGAGCCTATCGCGTCGGACTCAAGAATTGGAAGCCCGGCCCGACGCAATTCGCGCCAGAGACCTGGAATTGCTGGGAATGGGAATTGAGCAAGTAGCTATGTGATGTCTCTCCTCCGGCTGTCAGCCGCCAGGGTTTGCGTGCCCTGGCGGCTGGCCCGAAATTCCGGGAGATGCGCGGCATGGTGAACTATATCATACGACGGGTCATTCAAAACCTGGCCTTGCTCTTCTTCATCTCGATGTTGATCTATGTCGTGCTCAACCTGGTGCCTGGCGGGCCGTTCGACATGCTCAGGCAATCCAACCCGCGCATCACCCAGTCCATGATTGACCGCCTCAACGCGCTGCTGCACCTGGACAAACCTTTGCTGCCAGGGCAGTATTGCCCCAAGGTGGGCGGGCGCGCCAGGATGGCGAGTGTACTATAGCAGATTGCGAGGGGACGAACCGAATGGCGACGACACCCTGTTTCTTGGAGACCGGGGGTCTTGATTCAACGCGCCGCCGTAGCGGTCGCAAGGACCGTTGGCGTGATCGTCGGTGTGGATGTTGGTGTGGACGTAACCGCCAAGATCGTGAACGCAGCCTTGCCTTGCAGGCGGTCCTCGATGTACAGGCGCAACTCCCACTTGCCAGGCCGGAATCCTCCCGGCGAGCCATAGAACACGTGGCCGAGGGTGTTCGGTATATCCGTCCACAACAATGGGGCGCCGTCAACATACTTGCCATCACGATACCAGGCCGGCGTCCATGTTGCGTTGCGATTCATGTTCCGCACCAAAAATGTGGCATGAATAATCGGCGTGTCGAGCGGGAACGAATTGCCAATGCCGCCCAGTTGCCGATTGATAAAGCTCGCTCCCAACTGGATCGGCCCAAAGTTCGCGCTTTCGGCTGCGGCAACAGCCGAGGGAACCGGCGTTAGCAGTATGGGCGGCAAGTCAGTGGGTGGTATCCGTGTGGGCGACGCCGTGACCGTTGGCACCGGCAGTAAAGTGGCCGTTGGGCGAGGCTGGGGTGTATCGGTCGGCGGTTCAGGGGTGGCAGTGACGGTGACGGTAGGCCGAACCGGCTGAGCCGTGCGCATGAACGAAGGCGTCACAGTGGCTCGCACCAGCACGGTGGGACTGCCGGCAACATGATCCACATAGGCGGCCAACCCCAACGTCACCGGAACCACGAGCAGCGCCACCAGCATGAATCGCAAACCGCGGCTGCGCGCTTTCTCTCGCACGACATAGTACAAACCGATGCGCGCTTCCCGCAGTGCGCGGATTGCGATGACGATGAGGATGATGACCGCCGCCGCACCGACAAGGCGCACTGCGCTTGCCAAGAAATGAAGGGTCGCGGAATTCAAAGTCTATACCCCGGATAACAACTTGGTTGCCGATAGGGCGGATTATAGCACCCTTAATCAAAACGCGAAATCAGGCCCAAGATGAAGAATGTAGACAAATAGCAACCACTCACCCCTCATCCTTCGTCGTTCCGCCTTCATCCTTTAAAAGCGGCTTGCCGCAGAATGCGCAGAACGCCGCGCCTTTGGGCGCTTTTTTGCCGCACTCTGGACACACCGGCGAGGGCGCGAACAGTCCACGGCGTTTCGGCGATGACTCGAGCTGCTTTGCATTGCGCCTTGCCACGAGTGACCGCGCCGCCTCGCGTCCCCGCCCTAGCGCCTCGGTGTAGAGTGCCTTGAGCGTCTCCGGCTTTAGCTTTTCGCCGTTCGCGCACCACTGGTAAATGGCCTGGCCCACGGCATACGTCCCCGCATAAGAGACGGCAATCTTGGGTATGATGCCATAGGCCGGAATCAACCCGATGAGTTGCCGCGCCAACTGCCGCCACAAAAAAGCGCCGCCCACGACCGTCGCCAGCTTGGGGACCGTCTCACGCCAATCCGAAGGCAGTCCCATCGCCAGCGCGATCTTGTACGCCAACAAAGCCTGGTTCTTGGTCAGCACCACAAAGTCGGCCACGTTGAGTGGCAAGTCGAGCACCAAGTTGATTTCGGCCAGGCCGGTGGTGAGGCTGTACGCGCCGTTGATGAAACAGGTATCGTCAATCAGCTTGCGGCAAACCGGCTCACGCAGCATCGGCAAATGACGCGCCAGCAGCACCTCGCGTCCCCGGTTGGCGCGCAACATCGCCGGCACAAGTCCACGCAGAAGCGAGTCACGGTCCGGCGCGGCGATGGCGACTACTTCCGCGCCCGACCAGCGCAGCGCCTCGTTGAGCACCACCTGTGGATTCTGCGCCAGGTCGGACTTGTTGTAGCAGATCACGAGCGGCGGCCTGCTCGAAGCGGTCGGTAGCTTGTCGAAAAAGCTTTTCTCGCGCGGATGCTCGGCCTGCGTTGCATCCAACATCAACAGCACAACGCTGTAAGGTTGGAGCACAAAATCCTCGTCCAGCCGATGTTCGCTCACAGGCGGCAAGCCGGGCGACTCGGTCGGACGCGGGCCGGCGAGCAATTGGCCGATGAGCGTGGACTTGCCTACGCCGGCTTGGCCGACGACGGCCACATGCAGCGGCCACTCGGCCTGGCTGCGGATCGCATTGAGGTCCACCTCACGCAGCGTCTTGAACCCACTGGCAAGATCGGGGAGATTGGGCATGGCGTCCTCCTCGCTTTGCGCGCGTCACTCATCGCGCATCGCGGACCGGGTGATAGTGAACGTGAACCCGGCGCAAAAGATTAATGTTCTCGTACAGCGTTTCCTCGACCTGTGTGGCAATCGCGTCGCCGTCCGCCACCGTCAGCGAGCCTTCAATGCCGATGGTGACGTTGACCACCAGGTACGGCCCGAAACGGTGGGCCTGAGTTTCCTCGACCTGTTTTACACCCGGCACGGCTCCCAGTAATTTAGCAATCTGCTGACCCAGCTCGCGGCCCGGCACAGTGTCCATCAAGTCTTCCGAAGACTCTCGCAGAATCACAATGCCCGTACGCAAAATGACGAGCGCGACGAACGCGCCAGCCAGCGGGTCAACCCACGGGTAGCCCATCCGGCCCAGAAAAATTCCCACAGACGCCGCCGACGCGGCAAAGATGTCGTTGCGGTGATCGTAGGCCAGCGCGAGCACGGCGGGGTTCTTGGTCTGCTGTCCGATTCGCCGGGTGATGATGGTCAGCCCGATTTTGATGACCACCGTGAGCAATGCAACTGCCAGCGCGCCAACCAAAGCCCCGGCAAAGTCTCCCTGCCCAGACAGCAAGTCGTATACCTTGTTGACGGCATCCCAGAAAATAGCGACAGCAGTGGTGAGAACAAATGCGCCTACCAACAACGCCGCGATGCTTTCCAGTTGGCGATGGCCGTAAGGATGCTCATCGTCAGCCGGCTGGTGAGCCAGCCGCATGAACACTCGGACGACGACATAGTAAGCCACATCGGAAGTCGAGTTGACGCCATCGGCCAACAGAGCCGGGCTATGTCCCAAGACGCCGACGGCCATCTTGATCACCGCCAAAAAGATGTTGGCCGTCAGCCCCAGGTTGACTGCCAGGAGACTCTGATGTTCTCGATGTTCGGAATCCATCAATGCCAAGTTTCTCTCCGTCCGCTTGCGCGTGACGCGAATCTCTACTTACAGGTCCGTTGCTTCACCCATGTGCGTCGCATCATAGCCCGGCAACTCGGCCACGGCCCGACGAAACTCCGGCCCGCGAATCAGGTCGAGCAACGGGCGCAGCAAATCGCTTTCATAGTGTGCGCGTGGGATGACCAGGTCGTAGCGTTCCTGCTCCAGCGGAATGAAATCAAGCTTGAGCGCGCGCGCGGCAGCGGCAATCCCCAACCCGCAATCGGCCACGCCCGATTGAACCGCCACGGCCACGGCCAGGTGAGTATACTCTTCTCGCGCATAACCGCAAACTTGCGCCGGCTCAAGGCCGATCTGTCCCAGGCGATAGTCCAACAAGATGCGCGTGCCCGCGCCGCGCTGACGGTTGACGTAGCGCACGTCGGGCCGCGCCAAATCCGCCAGCCCCTTGATGCCCTTGGGGTTGCCGGGCGCGATGATCAGCCCTTGCTCGCGGTGGACGAACGTCACCAGGACGACCGGCACATCGGGCAAGTATTGCTTCACATACGACACGTTATACTCGCCTGTCTGCGGATCGAGCAGGTGCGACCCGGCCAGGTGCGCTTCGCCGCGCCGCAAAGCCACGAGTCCACCCAGGCTGCCCGCGTTCGCGCTCGTCAATCGTCGGCCCGAATCGGCCAGGGATTGCGCGAGCAAATCCAGGCACAGGTCGTGGCTGCCGATGTGAACGATGGTGCGCTCGATCTCGGACGGGTCGCGGTAAAGCTCGACCGTCACGCTCTGCCCGGCGTCCACGCCCTCCGAAAAGCGCGGGATGCGCACAATGCCATCGGCGCGGACGAGCGACGTGATGACGCCTGCCCCGCGCGAAAGCGGCGCCGCCACGATCCGTTCTCCAACTCGCCCGACGGTCACGCGCACCCATTCATCTTCGCCCATCGGCGAAAGCAGTTTGCGCGTGATCGTCGCTTCCACTTTGGGTTTCTCGCGCGGAGGCAATCCCAGCCAGTGCGAAAGGAGCGGCTCGACGAAAATCTCGCCCGTCAGCGCGCAAGAGACGGGATAGCCGGGAACGCCGATGATGGGGATATGGAGATTGGACGCTCCGCGTGGAGATTCGATGATGCCCAGAATCACCGGATGCCCCGGACGCACAGCAACCCCATGAACAAGCAGTGTCCCTAGCTCTTCCACCACACGCGCGGTAAAATCTTCTCTCCCCGCCGAAGACCCGGCGTTGACGAGGACAAGATCGTGCGTAGCGGCTGCCTCACGGACCGTCGCCTTGATACGCTCATAGTCATCCGATATGATGGGATAGCGCGTCGGCTCGCCGCCCCACTCGCGCACCTCGGCCGCCAACACGAGTGAATTGTATTCGATAATGTCACCCGGCCCGAGGCCATTCTGATTGACCTGCTCGACCGTCACCAGTTCCGTGCCGGTGGGAATAATTGCCACGCGCGGCTTGCGGCGCACATTGACGGTCGCATACCCGCACCCGGCAATCGCGCCCAGGTCTACCGGCGTCAAGAGATGGTTGGCCGGCAACACGAGTTCGGTGGCGACCATGTCCTCGCCCATCGGGCGCACCGATGTCCACGGCGCAACGCTGGCTTGAATCTCAATGGTCTCATCGCCGATAGCCTCACCGCCGGTGGCCTCATCGCCGATGGGCTGCGTCTGCTCGATCATAATGACGGCGTCGGCCCAGGAGGGCAGCGGATCGCCGGTGTCCACATATTGCGCCTGTCCGCCTGGGCCAAGCTTGAGCCGCACCGGCGCGGTCTCGGTCGCGCCGAGCGTATCCGCCGAGCGCACGGCGTAACCATCCATCGCGCTGGCGTGATAGCCCGGCGAAGAAAGCGCCGCCCACACCGGCCTGGCTGTGACGCGGCCCAGCGCCTCGTCGAGTGAAACATCTTCCCCGCGAAATGGCTCCCACACGCTTCGCGCGGCGCTCTCCATCGCGGCGATGAAACGTCGCCAGGCCTCGTCCAATGGGATGTCTTCGAGATAGACTTGCCGTTTGATCATTGTGACTCCCGTAATCGGTACCGGCTGCGTGTTGCGTCTTTCGTCACTCGTTCAAGCTCCAACGATAGTGACCCACAAAAAACGCAGGTGAAAGCAATCGTCACAAACCTTGTGACTTCCGGTCTCCGACTTGCTACTCGTGACTTGCGACTTGGTTTAATCATCAAAACAATTCCACTTCCACTTGCTCGCCCTCGTGCAACCCATTCGAATCCAACGGCACACGCAGCAGACCATCGGCCTTGACCAGCGTATAGATCAGATTGGACTTGCCAAAGACCGGGTCAGCCCAGAGTTGCCCTTCGCGCTCGACGAGCTTGACCGGCACGTAATCTTCGCGCCCCGGCACAGAGGCAATGTTGTGCGCGAGCCTAGCCGTTACGCGGCGACACTCAGGCGGAGAGACCACGCCCTGCATCCGCCATACCACCGGCACGAGAAACAGTCCCGCCACCACCATCGCGCTGACGGGATTGCCCGGCAAGCCAATCACCGGCTTGCCATCGCAGACGCCCAGGATCGTCGGCTTGCCGGGCTTGACCGAGACGCCGTGCACCAGCACGCCGGGTTGGCCCAGCCGATTCACCACGTCGGCCGTGAGGTCGCGCGTGGAAACGGACGACCCGGCTGAAATCACCAACACGTCGGCAACATTCAGCCCGGCACGCGCGGCAGACAAGAGTTCATCAAAATCATCGCCGACGATGCCTTGTGGCAAAGGGAGACCGCCTGCGCGCGCCACCAGCCCAGCCACAGTATAGGTGTTCACGTCGCGCACCTGGCCCGGGCCGGGTTGCGCTTCCGGCGACACAACTTCATCGCCAGTGGAAACAATCGCCACACGAGGCCGCGCCGCAACAGTCACGCGCGTGATGCCCAGCGCCATCAACCCGCCGAGATCTTGCGGGCGAAGAATATGTCCTGGCCCCAACAGCGGCTCGCCTTCTTTCACATCCTCGCCAATGTTGATGACATTCTCGCCCGGCGCGACAACCCGCAACACTTCAATGTTGCCGGCGTCGAGTTCTTGCGTCCGCTCAATCATCACCACAGCATCCGCCCCAAGCGGAATCATCCCGCCGGTGTAAACGACCGCGGCCTGCGCGGGACCGACCGTCACTTGCGGCGCGCAGCCCATCGGCGACTCGCCCACGAGCGACAGATAGGCGGGCAACGATTCGGTCGCGCCGAAAGTGTCCACCGCACGGACCGCATAACCATCCATCGTGCTGCGTGGAAAGGCCGGCAGTGACGATGGCGCAACCAACGATTCCGCGAGCACACGGTCAAGCGCGTCGGCGGTGGGAATAGTCTCCGTGCGAACGCGTACAGACAAATGATCCAGCAAGACTTGCAGTGCGTCCGCTGGCGGAAGGACCTGCATCATTTCTGGCATTTGATCTCCAAACGTTCTGCCTGCCTCAACACTGATCAACGGCCGAGTCTTGAACCTGATTATAACCCGCACCTCGCCTATGTCAACCACATCTCACCCGGCCTCCTTCGACCCGATGAGACTCAACTATCAATCGTGAGGTTTTGTTGCCGGGGATCACATACGCCATATATGGCGGATGTCACCCCTGACTGTCTTGACGGTAGGTCTGGCAAGTTGTACACTGTAGGCAATCAAGACCACCAGGAGGCTCGACATGCCAGGGCAACCACGCCATCGTCGGGCTGATGCCGACCAACCGTGAGCGCAATATCTTTATCGGGCTGTGGGCCGGCCTGGGCTTGATCGGCGGATTGGCTGCCATCGTCGTGGGCCAGCCCAAGTACTTTGGCGTCGGTATCCCAATTGGCATCCTGGCTGGTATCATTCTCTATTTGGTGATCTTTGCCATCGTCCTCTACGGCCACGAGCAGGAGACCAAACTCAGCCGCGCCGATCAGATCTTGATTGCCGCTCTGCTGGCCGGCGTGCTGGCTCACTATATCGAAATCCACTTTGGCATTGCCATCGCCTCCACTCGCACCATGTTCTGGGCGTTTGCGGGCATGTTGGTAGTAGTCGGCTCCGGCTGGGTCCATGTCGAAGAAACCGCACCCGCGCCGGTTGCGCCGCAACCTCAACGCGCCACTCCCGCGCTTGCCAACGTCCCACGCCACAAGAAACGCCGCCAGGCGGCACACCCGCCGACTTTGGCCGTCGAGCGCCCCACGTCAACCGCCCAACCCTGGCCGGCCTGGGTGGGCAGCGTGGTTGGTTATGCCTTCATCTGCGCCGTCATTTTTTCGACCCTATTCTACGAATTCGTCACAAACGCCGAGCGTCTCTCGGACCCGGCGCGCATCCTCTGGCGCGCTCTCACGTTCGTCAGCGCGCGCAACATGGCCTCTTACGCCGTCTTGGGCATGATCGGGCTGGTCTGGATATTGGCGACGACGATCGCGATATCCGAAATGACCCGCGCCGGAGTGTTCAAGAAATCGGGCGACTGGTTGCCCGGCGCGGCCTTGTTCGCTTCGATCTCAATGGGTGTGGCAGTGATCTTTGGGCTGGGCCTGGCCTCGCAGTTGGGCGCATTGACGCGCGTCCAGGCAGCGCGCGTGGAAGACATGGTCGGCATCTCGGACCGCGTGGCCGGTATCCTGGACTATTATTACATCGGCGTGTTCCTACTGATCCTGTTAGCCAGTATAGCCTTGATGGTCGAAATGAAACACTTGCCGGCAGCCTGGTCGGCGCCTGGCGGATGGGGATTGATCGCCATCCTGCCCGCCATCCTGGTGGCTTTCTTTTGGATCAACTATTCCAACCTGAGCCCGATCCGCGCCGACATCGTCTACAAACAAGCCGACCCGTGGGATCGGCAAGGCCAGTGGGATGTTTCCATCGCCCACTACAAGCACACCCTTGACCTGGTCCCCACCGAGGACTTTTATTACTTGTGGCTGGGCCGCGCGTTCCTGGAAAAATCCAAGAGCGCAAATGCCACGACGGCGCCGCTGCTCAACGAGCGAACGCAACTGGAAGGCATTCTAAACCTGAACGTGCAGCAGACCGCAGGGTTAGGCCGCACGGATCTGCTCCACGCCGCCCGCGCCGTGCTGACGCGCGCCCGCCAGATCAACCCACTCAACACCGATCACAGCGCCAACCTGGCCCGCCTCATGCGGACGTGGGCCGACATGACCACCGATCCGGCGCAAAAGAAACAGTTCGCCGATCAAGCCAGCCAATACTATGTCGAGGCCACCAGCCTCAGCCCGCACAATGCCATCCTCTGGAACGAGTGGGCCACGATTGACCTATACCTCAAGGGCGATCCGGACGCGGCGCTGAAAAAGCTCGACGAGTCCATCCGATTGGATACCCAATTCGATCAGACGTATCTGCTCATCGGCGATACGTACATGAACAAAAAAGACCTGGACAAAGCCGCCGAGGCGTATCAAAAAGTACTGACCCTCCGGCCTGACCTCGCGCAAGCTCAGGGCGTGCTGGCTTACATCTATGCCCAACAAGGCAAGCTCGCCGAAGCGATCCAGGCTAATTTGAAGCTCATCAACATGTCGCCGGCTGACCCCAACATCTGGAACACGCACAAGAACCTGGCCTTGCTGTACCAACAAACCAATGATTTCCCTTCAGCGATCAATCAAGCGCAAATCGCCGCGAGCACTGCTCCCACCAACGACAGGCTGCAATTGCAAGCCTACGCGACGCAGTTGCGCGCGCAACTGGCCGCGCCACCTGTGACGCAGACTGCGCCTGTGAGCCAGTGACTTTATGCTGACTTCAATTCTGCTGATCTTTGCCGGAGCGTTGGTATTCGCCATCGGCGCCACGCCGGTCGCGCGTTGGCTTGCCCCTCACGTCGGCGTGATTGACCACCCCAGCGCGCGCAAAGTCCACGTGCGCCCCATGCCGCGCCTGGGCGGAGCAGCCATCTTCTTGGCTTTCATCCTGGCGCTCGTGGTGTTCGAGAACCGGTACAATTTCCAACAACTCGCCGGCATCCTGATCGGCGCGACGTTCGTCTCGTTCCTGGGCATCTGGGATGACCGCTGGGGACTTCGTCCCATCTTCAAGCTCATCGGCCAAATCCTCGGCGCGTTGATCCTGGTCGTGGCCGGCGTCCACACCGAGTTGTTCCCCTGGCCCGCGCTGGACGCGGCACTGACAGTGTTCTGGGTTGTCGGCATCACGAACTCGTTCAACTTGCTGGACAATATGGATGGGCTTTCGGGCGGCGTGGGCGCAATCGCAGCGGCCTTTTTCATGTTGCTGGCGGCGATGAGCCGCCCGCCCCAAGTGCTGGTCGCGGCGCTATCGGCGGCGCTGTTCGGCGTCTGTCTCGGCTTCCTGGTGTATAACTTTAACCCGGCGACCATCTTCATGGGCGATGCCGGCGCCATGTTTATCGGGTATATGCTGGCTGCCGCCGGCATCAAGCTGCGCTTTCCAGGCAATATCACGTTCGTCACCTGGATGATCCCCGTGCTGGTGCTGGGCGTGCCGATCTTTGATACGACGCTGGTGTTCTTCTCGCGCCTGCGGCACGGCCTCAATCCCCTGACCACGCCAGGCAAGGATCACACCAGCCACCGCCTGGTCTCGATGGGTTTCACGCAGCGCGAGGCCGTCTTGATCCTGTACTTGCTTGGAGGAGCGCTGGGCGTGTTGGCAATGTTCATCACTCAAGCCGACGTGATCGAAAGTTATATCATCGGCGCCATCGTCTTGGGCGCAGGTCTCATCGGCCTGGCGCGGCTCGAACGATACAGGTTAGCGCCCCCGCCATCTATCCCGTCCGCGGAGGTCCCGGGTGACGCAAAACCGTCCTGAGCGCCCTATCGCCGTCATCGGGCTGGGGTACGTCGGGCTGCCGCTGGCGGTGGCGCTGGGCCACGCCGGCATCCCCGTCATCGGCATTGACCTGGACCCGCACAAGATCGAGCTGCTCAACAAGAGCGAGAGCTATATTCCCGACGTGCCGGCCGACCAAATCGCCGAGTTGGTCAACCAAAAGCTTTTCCGCGCCGTCATGGACTATGACACACTGGGCCAGGTGGACAGCATCTTTATCTGCGTCCCCACACCGTTCGACGCGAACAAAGCGCCCGACCTGACCGCCGTCAAGCTGGCAGCCGAGGGCATTGCGCCGCGCTTGCTGCGTGGGCAAATGGTCATCTTGCAGAGCACCACCTACCCCGGCACGACTGAAGAAGTCGTGTTGCCCATCTTGGCCGCAGGGTCGGGCTTGAAAGCCGGCGTGGACTATGACCTGGCGTTTAGCCCGGAACGGATTGACCCCGGCAACAAGCAATTCAATGCCATCAATACACCCAAGGTAGTTGGCGGCGTGAACGAGCATAGCACCCAGCGCGCCGCCGACCTGCTAAGACGCATCGGCGCGCCGGTTGAAATCGTCTCCAGCACACGCGCCGCCGAAATGACCAAGCTGTTGGAAAACATTTTCCGCAGCGTCAATATTGCGCTCGTCAACGAGATGGCGCTCCTGTGCGAGCGGATGGGGATTGACCTCTGGGAAGTCGTCCGCGCCGCCAGCACTAAACCGTTCGGGTTCATGCCGTTCAGCCCCGGCGCGGGCGTGGGGGGCCACTGCATCCCGATTGACCCACTGTACCTTTCGTGGAAAGCGCGCGAGTTTGACTTCCACACCAACTTTATTGACCTGGCCGCCCAGGTGAACCAGGGTATGCCATACCATGTCGTGGACCTGGCGGCGCAAGGACTGGCGCGCCATGCTCCGCACAAGTCGCTGCACGGCGCAAAGGTGCTGGTGCTGGGCGTCGCGTTCAAGCGCGACATTGACGATGCGCGCGAATCGCCTGCCGAGCGTGTGATTGAATTGCTCATGTTGCGCGGGGCGTCGGTCGCTTACCACGACCCCTACATCCCACGCTTTCACGTGGGCGGCAACGTTTTTCACCGCGAGCTGTTGTGGCTCGAATCCAAGCCGCTTTCGGACGAGCTCCTTGATGACTATGACTGCGTGGTGATCGTCACCGGCCATCGCGCAGTAGATTACGCCCACGTGGTGGCTCAGTCCAAACTGATCGTGGATTCTTGCAACGCCACGGCCGGCGTGACGCCGGGCCGTGAAAAAATCGTGCGTCTTGGCGCACCCTTAATCTAGGAGGAAATTCATGTCTCTGCGCATTCGTGCTCTGCTAACATTGATCATCCTTGCCGTCATTGCAGCCTGCGGACAGCAGGTTGCACCACCCTCATCCAAGACTGAAGCTCGCCCGCTGGCCGCAGTGACTGCCGCCCAACGAGCCAACTATTTCAAGGCTCCGCCACCGATGACGATTGACGCCAAAAAGGTCTATGTTGCCACCCTCACGACGAGCAAGGGCAACATTGTCGTATCGCTGGACGCCAATGCTGCGCCGCAGACGGTGAACAATTTTGTGTTCCTCGCCAACCAGGGCTTTTACGATGGGCTCACGTTCCATCGCGTCGAGCCGGGCTTTGTCATCCAGGGCGGCGATCCATTGGGCACGGGCGGCGGCGGCCCAGGTTACACCGTCCCGGCTGAAATCAAGTTGACGCACGTGGAAGGCGCTATCGCCATGGCGCGCACCTCCGACCAGGTGAACCCCAAGCGTGAATCGTCGGGCAGCCAGTTCTACATCACGCTGGCCCCCACGCCGTTCCTCGACGGGGCCTACACCGCATTTGGCAAGGTCACGCAAGGGATGGATGTGGTGAAAAAGATCGCCAAGGGCGATGTGATTCAGAAAATAGTAATCAGTGGTCCGTAATCGGTAGTCAAATGAAACCCGTTGTCTTGAAGGCAACGGGTTTCTGGTCAGAAAGCCATGAGCGATACCTCCGTTCCCTCTCAGCCTACCACTCCACCTTCGACCCGCAATCTGCGCATCGTGCAGGTGGCGACCGTCGTCATCGTCATTGTGGCGGTGGCAGGCACGGTCTGGCTGCAAGGGCAGCAGGAATTGCTCCGGCGCATTGGGCAATCGCCGTTCGCGCTGCCCGCGTTGTTCCTCGCCAGTGTCATCAGCAGCGCCACATTGTTCTTGCCTGTGCCCGGGCTGGCGATCACGACGTTGGTCGGCAGCCTGATCAATCCATTAGCCGTAGGCATCGTAGCGGGGATCGGACAAACGCTAGGCGAGATGACGGGCTACATGGCCGGTTACAGCGGGCAAGGCCTGGTCGAACGCACCAAAGCCTACGAGCGCCTCGAAGGCTGGATGTCCCGCAACGAGGTCGGGGCTGAATTGATTGTCTTTGTCCTCGCGCTAATCCCCAATCCGCTCTTTGACGCGGCGGGCATGATCGCGGGCGCGCTGCGTTTCCCCGTTTGGAAATACTTGCTGGCAGCCGGATCGGGCAAGGTCATCAAGAATATTATCTTTGCCTACGGCGGGTCGCTAGGCATCGGCTGGCTGTCTAATTTGTTTGGAGGCTAGAACCGATACAGCGTCATGAAGAACGCGGGAGCAGAATTTGCTCCCGCGTTTTTTTTGTGCTCAGCCGCGGTTCGTTCCGCTATTCAATTTGCGCGAGAATCACATCAACCCTGTGATCGGCTGCGGCGTGACTCGCGCAGATTGTCGAGTCGGCGCCGATCCGGCTACATGGCACGGCGGACTAGCGCGGAGGTTAGTGTTTTTGAAGTTGGTCGAGGATTTGATTGGCTCGCTTGCGCACGACGGGGTCGGGGCTGCGCGCCAACTTTTCCAAAAGAGCCGTTTGCGGCGGCGTGAAACGGGCAATCGCGTCCACGGCCACCACGCGCCGCTGCGCGTCCTTGTCGCCCATCGCTTCGAGGATATAGCGCATGACGGACGGCTGGCTGGAAGCGCCCAGCGCCATCAACGCCGCATAACCGAGCGATGCCCCCAGATTTGGGTCGGCCTGAATATCCATCAAAAATCTCGCGCCCTGGTTGGCGTCCAACGTCTTGCCTTTGATCGCCTGGCCGATGGCCGTCAAGATTGCCGCGCGGGCGCGTTGGTCTTGCCTGACATCTTCCACGTAATCTCGCACGATGCCCAAAGCGGCTTCGCCGTGAACCGAAGCGGTTAGATTGAGCGCCATCGCATAACGCGCAGCCGGACGCCGAGCCTGCTCCATCACCTCGCGGCAGGCAGTCAACGCGGCCATGGAACGGACACGCGCCAACACGGCCGCCAATTGCGACGCGATCTCCAGGTTGGCCTCATTCAATACAAGGCGCAGCACCGGATCAACCGACGGTGTGCCGATGGCAATGAGCGCCGTCCGAGCCTGAGACTGGACGGCCTTGCTTTTCGTGGACGTCAACAGCTTGACCAGCGGATCAACACCCCGCGCGTCACCCGCCTCGCCCAACCGGCGGACGGCCTTGATCGCCACCTTCTCGTCGGGGTGACGAAGCGACTGCAACGCCGTCGCCATTTCGGCGTCGGACAAACGCTGCGGCAAGAGCGTGCCCGTGCCAGTCTTTTTCGTGCGGAGCCAGTCCAACCCATGCTTGGCCTGTTGATTGTCAGGGTCGAGTTCCAGCACACGTTCCAGACAGCGCATGGCGAGTTTAGGCTCGCTGCCCGTCCAGCCGACCACGCCCTGTCCCAGTTCGATCCGGTGGTCAGAGGGGAACAGGTGCGCAAATTGGCCGGCCCTGGCTCTCATCACCAACTCGCCTCGCCCGCGATCCACGGTGAACAACCCCACGTGATGGTAGCCAAAGCTTTCTTGCACCAGGTGGGCCGCAGTGTTCAGCACACTCTCCAACTCTAGCACAGCCGCAATCTTTTTGCCGACATCACTGAGAAGCGCCAACTGGGCCAGGCGTCGGTTCAGCGCCTCCTCGGCCAACTTGCGCTCGGTGATGTCTTCGACAGTGCCGTCATAGTACAAAACGGTTCCGTCTTCTCCTCGAACCACCCGGGCGTTTTCCCGGACAAACATCACCGAGCCATCACGCTTCACCCATCCATATTCCTGCCCTCGGATTTCGCCTTCTCGTTCGATCAGTTCCTTGAACTGCTGTCGAGAATAACCTGGCGCATAACCTTCCCTTTCCAAATCGAGCGAAGCCAGCTCGTCCAGAGAAGAACATCCTACCATTTGAATGTGCGCCGGATTTGCCATCAGGACACGGCCTTCGGGGGTTGTGCGATAGATACCGATCGGAGCATTCTCGTACAGTGTTCTAAAACGCTCCTCGCTTTCGCGCAGTGCTTGCTCGGCCTGCTTGCGCTCGACGATTTCGTTGTGCAGCTTGCTGTTGGCGGCTTCCAGTTGCGCCGTGCGTTCGACGACGCGATGTTCCAGGTCTTGGTTCAGCCGCTCGATTTCTTGTTCAGCCCGCCAGTGCTCGGTGATATCCCAGAACATGACCTGTACCCCGACGAGGGCCCCTGCGGCGTCGCGGATGGGCGACTTGACGGTCTGCACGTAAATCTTCTTTTCGCCCCCCAACGGGACATGCTCTTCGACCGTTTCAAAGCTCTGTCCTGTCTCGATCACCCTTCGGTCGTCTTGGGTATACTTGTCTGCCAATTCCGCCGGATGCAAATCCCAGTCTGTCTTGCCAACAATGTCGGCCAGCGACTTGTTCATCGTGGCGCAGTACCGCCGGTTGCCAAAGGTGAAGCGGCCTTGCAAGTCCTTGCGGCACAAGCTTTGCGGCAAGACCTCGACCAGCGAGCGGTAAAGAGATTGACTTTCCCGCAACGCTTCTTCTGCTTGTTTACGCTCGGAAATTTCGGCCTGCAGGATCTGGTTCGCCTGCGCCAACTGCGCGGTCCGTTCCTGAACCCGCATCTCCTGCTCGTCGTACGCCTGGCGCAGTGTCTCCTCCATTCGCTTGCGCTCGGTAATGTCTCGCGCTACCAGAATGACGGTGTCTTCTAGCATCGGGGAAACGACGGCAGAGAACCAAAACTCTTGACTGCCGATCTGCAAGCTGTATTCGCTATTGACGGGCTGGCGCGTCTCCAGGGCACAGCGCACCCAACCGAAGAACAAGTTGGCCTGTGCGGCTGGGAAAACTTCTTGCAGTGTCTTGCCGATCAAGTGGTCGGGCGGTTTGTATAAAAGCGCGGGGTTTGTCGGCGCGATTCTCAAATAGCGCCCCTCAGCGTCGAGAACCAGGATCACATCCGACATCGCCGCAAACAGAGCGCGCAGTTCGGCTTCGGAGGCGCGCAAGGCCATCGTCCGTTCCTCGACCTGCTGCTCCAGCGAGACGCGCAAAGCTTGCAACTCGCGATTGCTCTCGGCCAAGCCGCGTTCATTCCGGCGAGCGCGCTCAAGCGCATCACTCAGGCTACGCGTCGCCTGCCACAACAATCCCGCGGCTACGCCGAGGATCGCAACCTGGGTTATCCACGCCGAAACCGGCTTGACAGGGAGTGTCTTCCACGGCAAAACGTGGCTGGTTTCGGCGAGGAGAATCCCCAACGCGCCGGCCACGCTTAATGCGGCAAAACCCATTCCGGTGCGCCCGCCCAACAATAGGCTCGCGATCAGAATAATGATGACATAGGCGCCGACCACCGGCCCGCTGATCCCGCCCATTGCGAGAGCGACCATGGTAACAACCACCCAGAATGTAGAGGCCAGCAGCAAGCTGGCAAGTCGAAGGAGGCGGCGGCGCAAAAGGAATAGCACGCCCAACTGAAACAGAATCCCCAGAATAGCAGAGGCCAAAGGAAAAAGTGGGCTGTCGGTAGTGAAGGGTAGAGCGAACAAAGACAGCACCAGCATCGTCAGGCAGATCATTGAGGTGACATGGAGAAGACGGGAGAGGCGTGTCTTTTCCTCATCCTCAAATGCGGGTGGTGCGAACAGTTGTTTGATTCTTGTGAACATCGTTGTGCCTTTTTCCATTCTCTTCTACTGGTGCGGCCGATAGATAGGCGAGCGGTTGATATTTAGAATAGCATACCACAGTTAATGTGTGAGAAGGATTTACAGAGTATTACAAGATGATTAAGAAATCATTGCCAGGCACTCGATGGGGGCGTACGGCGCTGCCATGTAAGCGCAAAATAACCATTTGGCCCCCTGTTTGGGAGCCTGGGGAGTGGTCAGGAGGCCCTATCTGGTAACTGCTAAAGGGTTTCCACCCTTGCGGTTGACTCTTCGGCGTTGCTGCAACGCGTAAAAATCGGCGAAAACCTCGCACGCCTGGCGGCAGGGTGAGCAGGAGTGGAAACGCTATCCTCGCGCGGCGACGACCTGTTCCGGCAGCGGGTATAGCTTTTGTGTATCCATCCCGACGGACAAAAGCGCACACTGCACTCGCCAGCCGTCTTGATCGGCCAGGATGGTCAACACGGCACGGTGTCTCAGCGGCAAGGGGGCCATTCCCACTCGTACCGTGTTGCTCTTGATGAGTTCCAGCGCGCGGATAAGGAGGCGCGGGTCAAAATAGAACGCGCCCGAAGTGCCGTGGACAATGGTGCGCCCCGCCAGCATCAGATGGCTGGCAGAAAAGTCTACCAGGATCGCCAGTTTTTCGGAAGGGATATTTTGCATGGCTTGGAGGTTCACGAGGTTGGCTACGGCCTGGTGTACCGCATCGGATAGGCCAAGGTAGCGCAACCCCAGCATGTCTTGGGGCACGGCCAGCATCTGAGCGAACTCGGGCGGCGCGAGGAACTGGCGCAGGTCAGATGGCCAACGCATGGCATATTGGCCGTTCTTGTCCGCCAACTCTAGCACGGTCTCTTGTCCCACCGTGCCCAGACTCAGGCGGGTCAGTTCTTGGCCGAGTGTGCTGGTGAGCAGACGAATCACAAACATCGGGAAAACGTGAAAGCTCGGGGTGGTTGGCCCGACCACCGGATGCTCCCACGACACCATCATCCGCAGGCCGCTGATGCCAATGAAACGCATAGACGTCGGCCCCAGGACGCACAACAGCGATTCGCGGCTGCGCTGCATGGCTCGCTTCAGCCCAATGCGCACGACGCGTGGTTCTAACTCAGTAGGTGATTGTTTCATGCTAGTCATCCATTCTTCAACTTGGCTAGCCGCCTGTCGGAGAGGTAGCCTAGCCCCTTGTGGGCGTTGGCCTTGCAACGGGCACAAGGCCCTACGCTTCGCGTACGGGTTCTCCGACAGGCTGCTAGGACAGGCGGTCACTAGCTTTTAGGCGGCATTGAGAGGAAGCGTAAACGTAAAGCGGCTGCCTTTGCCGACAACACTTTCGGCCCAAATGCGCCCGCCGTGCAATTCCACCATTTCTTTGGCAATGGGCAAGCCGAGGCCCATCCCCCCCTGGCGACGTGTGAGATGCGGCTCGACCTGATAGAACCGCTCGAAAATGCGCCTCAAATCGGCCGGCGGGATGCCGATGCCAGAATCGGCCACCGAAAGCCAAACATCGCCCTCGCATGGATCGGCGCGCACCACGATGCGCCCGCCGTCCGGCGTAAACTTGACGGCATTCGTGAGCAAGTTGTTGAGCACAATCGTGATCTGCGCGCG
Organism: Anaerolineae bacterium; assembly: GCA_041300525.1. Taxonomy (GTDB): domain Bacteria; phylum Chloroflexota; class Anaerolineae; order Fen-1058; family Fen-1058; genus JBGLNJ01. The sequence continues at coordinate 2,220,631 of JBGLNJ010000001.1, forward strand.
GTCGGCGCTGACCTGTATCGGCTCAGGGGGCAACTGAACCGAAATCGTCTGGCGCTTGGCGGCAACCAAACTATCGCAATCGGCGCAAACCGACTGGACCCAATCTTGAATGTTGAACAGGGTCAGTTGGAGCGCAGTCTCGCCGGCCTCTAGCTGGCGCAGGTTGACCATGTCTTCGATCAACTCGCGCAGGTGCAGCGCCGACTGCACGACGACGTTCAGCTTTTCAGCCGCCGCACCGCCGGTTTCGTCTTTCAGCATCGAAGCGTAGCCCAGGATCAACCCCAAGGGCGTGCGCAACTCGTGGCTGGCGATGGAGATAAAGTCGCTCTTGAGCTTGTCCAACTCGCCGAGTTTTTTGTAGGCGCTTTGCAGCGCGCTCACGAGTTGGGCGTTTTCGATGGCGACGGCGGCTTGCGCGGCCAGCGTGCAGAGCAATTGCGCATCCTCCTCCGAGAAGGGCGCATCCCCGCATTTGTTCAACGCCTCCAACACGCCAATGTTGCGCTCCTTGATGGACAGCGGCACTCCCAGGATGCTGCGAGTGCGAAAATCAATCGCCTGGTCTATGCGGTCATAGTGGCGCGGGTCTTGATCGGCCTGGGTGATGAGCATGGTTCGCCCGGATTTCCAAATCACCCCGGCCACGCTGCCTTCGATCGGCACGGTCTTGCGCGCGAGTTGCTCGGCATTGGCACCGGTCACCGCCGCAAAGCGCAACTCGCCTGCTTTTTCATCATAGAGCATGATCGAAGCAGATTCTGTGTCGGTCAGCTCGGTGGCCGCGACGATGATTTGTTGGAGCAGCGGCTCCAGGCTAAGCGTCGAAGTCAACTGCTGGCTGATTTCGAGGATGCGTGAGAGTTTCTCTGTCTGGCGCTGGAGAGCATCCACGCTATGTCGCAGCTCGCCGGTTCCGGCAAGTGCGGCTTTTGAATTGGGCATCGTCATGACTTTGCTCCCATTCCAAATGGCTATTCGGACATTAGCCGGCTGCACGCGGCGACCATCGCTGCGATGCCTTCGGCGGGGCATGGCGCAGATCCGCGCCGCAAGCGCGCCAAGAATTCCACATTGCCCGCCGGGCCTGTCATCGGCGAGCGAATCAGGCCCTGGGGAGGCAGGCCATGTTCGTTGGCGAAAGTCATCACGCGCTGCAACACGTCGGCGTGAATGGCCGCGTCACGCACGACGCCGCCTTTGCCCACCTGTTCGCGCCCCGCCTCAAACTGTGGCTTGATCAATGCCACGACCTCCCCCTCGGGCTTCAACCAGCCGGCTGCAACCGGCAAGAGCAGCGTCAATGAGATGAACGAAGCGTCTAGCGTAATCAGGTCCATCGGCTCCGGGAGAGATGTCAGGTAACGCGCGTTGGTCCGCTCCAGGACAATCACGCGGGGATCTTGCCGCAGTTTCCAGTCAAGCTGGCCATATCCCACGTCAATGGCGTAGACGTGCGCTGCGCCGCGCTGCAGGAGGCAATCGGTGAACCCGCCGGTGGACGCGCCCACATCGGCGCAAACCCAACCCTCCACCTTCAGCGCAAAGGCGTCGAGCGCGGCTTGCAGCTTGCTGCCTCCTCGGCTGACAAACGGCAGGCCTTGCCGGACGTGGAGGGGGGCATCCACGGCCACTTGCATCCCGGACTTGTCGGCGCGGCTCTCGCCAATATACACCTGGCCGGCCAAGATCAACTTTTGCGCGGCGGTCCGGCTTTCTGCCAGTCCGCGCGTGACCAGCGCCACATCGAGCCGCTCTTTCTGCACTATTGTATACCTGAAATGAAGCAATATCTCGTGACTTGCGCTATTCCGCGATCTGGGCGATGGAATCGCATAGAAAGTTTATCACGCTTTACTCTTACAGGCAACTAGGGCATAGCTGGTGATTACCCACAAGTCCGATTTTGCCTGTAAAATCGAGGGGGCCAGGCGCCCGACTTTCGGCCACATTTTGACTTGTGGGCAATCACCAGGGGCATAGGGCGTGACCGCCCTGCAACTTTCACTTTGCAGTGTGTAAGCACGGCTGTTACTAACTCTGCCACACGGCAGATATTGCACTGCAACGCTTTTGCAAGTATTCCGCAACTCTACTGCACCCCAGTCGTGGTATGATAATGTCAATGACAAGCAAGGCTTGGACGCTGCTCAAAACCAGAGAACCATCCAACATAGTCGCACATCTGATTTTGTAGATCGGAAGCAGAGGGAACCTCCTTGAAGCAACAGAAAAAGGTCGCCAAATGAAAATCAGCATTGTACATTCTCATCGTCTTACGCGGGAAGTGCTGGTGCGGACACTCTCCAAGCGGCTGAACTCGGAAGCTGTGGGCTTTTCCTGCCTGGAGGACCTGCTCAGCTCCTCCATGGACTATGACGTGTTTTTGGTGTACAACATGTTTGGCCGTGATAAAATGGATCGTTGGGACGGAGTAAAATGGATCAAGCATCAAAAACCCGAGGCGCTGATCGTTTCCGTGATCCACAAACGCTTCTTTGAAAGAAAGAGTTCCCCGCCAGCGGCTGACCGCATTACCTTTGTCGCCGAAGACGACATCGAAGGATTGGTCAAACTCGTTCAGAATCGCCAGAAAAAAAGTTGCAAAGCATGAGCGTTTGACGCGGCGGGCAAGTCGGGTTATGATTACGCCATGTCTCGCCTGTCAAACCTGCTCAACAAGTTGCGCGAACGCCGGAAGGCGGCGCCGTCCTCTCCACCTCGCCCACTCGTGCTTGGCCCGCGCCAGGTGCGCCTGATCGTCGTGCTGTTCATTGCCAATGCGTTGATTTTGCTGCTGATGGCGTTCCTGCTTTTCCAGACGCTCACCGGCCAACCGCTCACCATCGTCGTCCGGCAAATGGTCACGCCCGCGCCGCAGCTTCCCACGTTGACACGCCGCTGCCTGGCGCCTTTACCAAACCCATCGCCTCCAAGCACCTCGGCGATATCCTGGAACGCAAGAGTATCAAGGTTGTGCCCGAGTTCATGGTCGAGCACGTGGACCCGGATGCCAAAAAGTTGGTCTCGTTCGACGAGCAGGAGGTCGGGTACGATTTGCTGGTCACCGTCCCCGTGAACATGGGCGCCGACGCGGTCGCCCGGTCGGGCCTGGGGGACGAGTTGAACTATGTGCCGGTGGACAAGCACACCTTCCTGTCCCCGAAATACTCGAACGTGTTCGTGTTGGGCGACGCGGCGGCCCTGCCGACCTCGAAGGCCGGGTCGGTGGCGCACTTTGCCGTAGATTGCTTCACGGAGAATTTCCTGCGCTACGTTGACGGCCTCGAGATGCTGCCGACCTTCGACGGTCACGCCAACTGCTTTATCGAGACCGGCTTTAGCAAGGGCCTGCTGATTGACTTTAACTATGACCAGGAACCGCTGCCCGGTCGCTATCCGCTGCCTGGCATCGGGCCTTTCACCCTGTTGGAGGAATCAGAGTTCAACCACTGGGGCAAGTTGATGTTCCGCTGGATGTACTGGAACATCCTCCTCAAGGGTCAGGAATTGCCATTGCCGGCTCGCATGAGCATGCTCGGCAAGTGGGCAAAGTAGGAGGGGCGATGGACCAGGCAATTGCGGAGTTGAACCAAAAGATTGACCTCCTGACCAGACAAGTTCAGTATCTCGCGGACCAGGCGCAGACAGCGGAGCGCCAGCGGCAGGAGTGGGGCGAGTTGATACGCGATCTCACGCCTATCGTCAACGATGCATTTCGCATGACGACAGAGCAGTTGGAGGAGGTCCAGGAGTATGTAGACCTCGCCGACCTATGGCGGCTTCTCAAGCGGTTGCTGCGCAACGGGCGCAATATCGAAAGTATGCTTGACCAGCTTGAGAGCTTTATGGATCTATTGCAAACGGTGGGACCGCTCACCGATTCCGTCTTCAGCCGGGCAATGGATCTGCTGGCCGTGGCCGAGCAGAAGGGTTATTTTGTCTTCGCCAAGGGCGGCATGCAGATCGTGGACAACATTGTGACTTGTTTTGGCGAGGAGGACGTCAAGCAACTCGGTGACAGCATTGTACCGATCCTGCAGATCGCCAAATCTATGATGCGGCCCGAGATGATGAATTTCGTCAAGAACACCATTTCCGGTGTCGAGAAGGAGATGGAAGCTCCGGTGGACATTTCCTACCGTGCGCTGTTTGGACAGATACGCGACCCGAATGTCCGCCGTGGCCTGGCGTTGACCCTGCGTATCTTGAACGCCATTGGCGCCCAGACAACCGAGCCGGTGACTCGCCCCGCGTAGAGCGGGCGTGACACGGCGACGTGTAGAACCAAACGACTGACTCTCGAACGAACCCAATGAAAATCATATAGGAGGAAAGACAAATGGCTACTCGTGTTATCGCTGGCAAGACCGTTCAGGTCAACGACGAAGGCTTTATGACGAACTTGGTCGAGTGGACAAAGGAAATCGCAGTGGAATTGGCCAAGGAAGAAGGCATCCCCGAGTTGACGCCGACCCGTTGGAAGGTGATCGAATTCTGCCGACAGGATGGCACCGCGAGCGGCAAGGCGCCTACGTTGCGCCGCATCACCACTATGGCCGGCGTGTCCACCAAAGAAATGTTCGCGCTGTTCCCCAAAGGTCCGGCCAAGAAGGTCGCCAGGATCGCCGGCCTCGGCAAGCCCGAGGGGTGTGTTTAGAACCTGTCCGAAAACCATAGGCTGGCCGCTACGCGCCCTGCCAGCCGCCGACGCATGGCGCAAAGTGTGCGTCGGCTACGGGGTTTTTCGGATAGGCTCTTGGGTTCTTTTGTTCGACGCCAAGTGCGCCGACGATCAAGAGAGGAGATTTTTAAATGGCTGACGAAACTCGCAAAGTGGCATTCATCTGCTCAAAGGGCGACCTGGACATGGCCTATCCTGCCCTGGTGATGGGCTGGGCCGCGTTGGGCAACGGGATTGACGTGACGATCTTTTTCACTTTCTGGGGGATCGACTTGATCCGCAAGTTGCGACAGGGCCACCTCGAGATCGCGCCGGTTGCAAACACCAGCATGAAGATGAGCATGATGGGAGTCAATACCGGCAACCTGGGCATCCCAAACATCATGGGTATCCTGCCCGGCATGACGGCGTTCGCCACCAAGTTGATGAAGGACAAGATGGCCGCGTTGGACGTGCCGCCGGTGGGCGAATACCTCCAGATGCTAGTGGATGGCGGCGCTAAGCTGTACGCCTGCAAGATGTCGGTGGACATGTTCGGCCTGAAGCAAGAAGACTTTGTGGACGGCGTGCTCGACATCGTCACCGCCGGCGATTTTATGGACATGACCGAAGGTGCACAGCTCATCTTTATTTGATCTGCCAGCGCAAATCCAGAGACCCGGTTTCTCTCAGAAACCGGGTCTCTTGTTGTCACGCCGGCGACAAGAGACCCGGCCAGCACATTCGTGCGCCTTGATCGGCATCGGTCTGACCACCGCAACGCTTTGACGCACACTCCCGTCGCCAAATGCAGTTTGACATTTCGTCGGACGGGGCTTACAATCCTTTCACGTTGTCTTACCGGTGCCGCGGACAAGGCCAGACCGCACATAACACCTGGACACAGGAGAAAGCACGGCTGTCGCTCGGAAGGTTGGAAGAATCGGGGGCAAGTGGCCGCCGACGTACAATTGCATTCCTCGTTCAGTTGTCTCATTCGATTCCAAAAACGCAAAGGGTAGATCGCCCTCCAAGCGCAACCTCCACGACTTTGCAACCCAGGCCCACAGGAATATCCCCTGATCGAGCGGATACGCGGCAAACGCCTGAGGGGCGATTGCGCTTTCCGCATCCTCGCTGACGATTCGCGTCAGGCCGAGATTGGCTTTACGCTGGCCCTTGAATACGGTGGGGAGAACCTCGCCTCGGACTGCTTGCTGGAGCAAGTCGAGATGCGACGTGAGCGACATTTTGTAGAAAACATCCGGTTCAAAGGCAACTGGGGAAGCGAGTATCTCTGCCCTGTTGCAGTTGGAGCGGACCATTCAGAAAGGACAAAAACTGGAACTATGCTAAGCGGACTTGAATTCATTCTGGTGGGATTGGCTGCCGTAGCAGCGGGCGCAGTGAATGCGCTCGCCGGCGGCGGCACGCTGATCACGTTTCCGATGCTCACCGCGGTGGGGATTCCGGCAGTGGCCGCCAACGTGACCAACACGGTCGCGCTCTGCCCAGGCTACCTGGGAGCGACCTTCGCCCAGTCGAAAGATCTGCGAGGCCAGAAAACGCGGCTGTGGCTGCTCTTGCCGGCCAGCGTCATCGGTGGGATCATCGGCAGCATCTTGCTCCTGAACACGGGAGAGCGAGTGTTTCGCGCGTTGGTGCCGTTCCTGATTCTGCTGGCCTCGGGGTTGCTGGCGGTTCAGGATCCGGTGCGCGCCTGGCTCGTGCGTCGCGCCGCGCAGGCGGGAACAACGACGGCGTCCGAGAAATGGGCCATGCTGCCGGTCGGCCTGGCCGCGATCTATGGCGGCTATTTCGGCGCGGGGGTGAGCGTGATCGTGCTGGCGACGCTTGGCCTCACGCTCGAAGACTCGCTGACGCGACTGAACGCGCTGAAACAGGCCGTTGCATTTAGCTGCAACATTGCCGCCGCGATCTTTTTCGTGTTTTCGGGAAAGGTCGTGTGGCCGGTGGCGCTGGTGATGGCCATGGGCGCGCTGATTGGTGGAGCCTTGGGCGGCCGGCTGGCAGGCCGGATCAAACCCGCAACGCTGCGCTGGATCGTCGTGGTGATTGGGGTAACAGTCGCCGTCATCTACCTGGTGCGTTGACCAACTTGGTGGCCTGGTTCATTTTTGCCCGGATTGGCGCTGTACACCGCGCAGAGAATATGCTATCTTGAAAGCAATCTCAAGATAGGACTGGAGTTTAGAGTTCACGCTCGTAGTAACGGCTTTAGCCGTGTTTTTGGCGGCTGAAGCCGCTACTACCAACATGTGAGATCTAAACTCCAGATGGTATAATCTCTCGTGAATCAAAGTGCCACTACTTTCAACAACTCGACTCTCACTCGCGGCTATGTGATCGCCGTGGTCAGCGCCGCTATCCTTTCGACCACGGCCATCCTGATCCGCCACCTCACCCAGACCTATCATATACCTCCGCTCGTGCTGGCTTTTTGGCGAGACAGCTTTGTAGCCATCACCTTGTTGCCCGTGCTGGGCTTGCTGCGCCCCAGGCTTTTGCGGGTCAAGCGCCAACACCTGCTCTATCTGATCGCCTACGGATTCGTATTGGCGATCTTTAACTCGTTGTGGACTCTTTCGGTCGCCCTGAACGGCGCCGCCATCTCGACCGTGCTGGCCTACTGCTCGGCAGGATTCACCGCCCTGCTGGGCTGGTGGCTGCTCAAAGAGTGTCTGGACTGGGCCAAGCTCCTGGCCGTCACCCTAAGCCTGGGAGGCTGTATCCTGGTCTCGGGGGCCTTGGATCCGGCGGCCTGGCGCGGCAACCTGTTGGGCATCCTCACCGGGACGATCTCGGGCCTGTGCTATGCTATCTACAGCCTCATGGGCCGCTCGGCGGCGCAGCGCGGCCTGAATCCCTGGACGACGCTGCTCTACACATTTGGCTTTGCCGCCGTCTTTTTGCTGCTCTTTAACTTGCTGTCCGGCGGGCGATTGCCCGGCACGGCAGCTCGCCCGGCGGACTTTTTCTGGCTGGGGAATGTGTTGGCCGGGTGGGGCGTTTTGTTCCTGCTCGCGGCGGGGCCAACGCTCGCCGGCTTTGGATTGTATAACGTCAGCCTGGGGTACTTGCCTTCCAGCGTCGCCAATCTGATCCTTACCCTGGAGCCGGCCTTTACCGCCGCAATCGCCTATTTCCTGCTGGGCGAACGCCTGAACGAAATGCAGGTTGGCGGCAGCGTGTTGATCTTGGCCGGGGTCGTCTTTCTGAGACTCTATGAAGGTTGGCTGGCAGAAACACAGCCCGAGCCGTATGGAAAAATCAAGGCTGCTTTTACGGATTGATGGGCCGTAATCCTATTGAACTTTCGAAATGATTGGAGGAAAATGGAAATGGGTGTTGACTTGGAGAATGAATTACTCGAAATTGTATATAGTTATAGAAAAGCCCAACTTTTCTATATCGCTGCAAAACTGGGCATCTCTGCCATTCTGGCAAATGGTCCTAAAAGTAGTGATGAAATCGCCCAGTGTACCCATACAGACCCGGACGCTCTTTATCGAGTCTTGAGAGCACTATCAAGTTTTGGAATATATAAGGAGAATGCAAAAAAGCATTTTGAGCTAACAGCTAAAGGGGCATTTCTCAACAAGGATGCCCCAAGTTCAGTTTGGATTGACGCAATAATGAGAATGGAAGAATATAATTGGAGGCCATGGGGAGAATTAATTTACAGTGTTAAAACTGGCAAGAGCGCATTCGAAAAGATATTCGGCATGAATCTGTTTGAATATCTGGCGCATAATCCAGAGGCCTCCCAGACGTTCAACGAGGCAATGGGAATATATACTCAGAATAGCGCAAAAGTTGTATTAGATAATTATGATTTTTCTTCCTATAGGGTAATTGCCGATGTTGGAGGAGGCAATGGCGAACTATTGAAGCAAATTCTATCAAGATACGCTCACATACAAGGCATCTTATTTGATCTACCGACGGTGATTCAAAAAACACATCTTGATTCGTCTGAACCTGATATTATTCAAAGACTAGAAGTTGTTCCTGGAAGCTTTTTTGACGCAATTCCAGGCAACTGTGATTTATATATTCTGAAGAAAATAATTCATGACTGGGATGATGAGCGCTCTATAAAAATATTAAGAAATTGCTTTAATGCTTGCCCCAAAGGATCTAAAATACTCTTAATCGAAAATGTTCTCGACACGCAAAATAAGCACTTCCTTGATATAGCCATAAATGATATCCATATGCTTGTGCAAACAATTGGGGGGCGCGAAAGAACGCAACAGGAGTACTATCGGCTATTATCAGAAGCTGGATTTGAACCCATAACAGGTAATTTAGATTACATTGAGGGGATTAAACGATGAATAAAAGGCTCAGCGGCCGCGCTCCTCGAGGCGGGTGAAGCGCCGACCGACTCCCTTCGGGATACGCGGTCGGCATGAGCGTCTCCCTACAGGGAGGCCTGGCCAAAGGCCCATGAGGCGCGACCTGCCCCTGTCCGCGCTCCTTTCGGAGCGCGGGGGGCCGCCAGGCGCGCTCGCCAGCCTGGGACAATTATTTCCTTCCGACTCCCTCACGCATTAACCGAAAGCAAGGAGAGAAAAAGTGAATCACATCTTGCGCTGCCACGAAATCACCAAGACCGATTTTGTTCGGGGGGACGGTTGTTACCTGTACGACGTTCACGGCAAAAAGCATGTTGACTTTGAAGCAGGGATCTGGGCCACGGCGCTGGGGCATAACCATCCGCGCATCAACCAGACGATACGGACACAACTGGAGCAGGTGACACACCTGGGCACACGCTATCCCAACATGCTGACGGAAGAGGCCGCGGTCGCAGTCTTGGGCACGGTCGGACTCGCCGACGGCAAGTGTGTCTTTTTGAGCTCAGGCAGCGAGGCGGTCGAGTTTGGGGTGCAGGTGGCGCGGCGTCTCACGGGGCAACCGCTGCTGCTGATGCTGGCCGGCTCGAATATGGGATCGTACGGCTGGTAGATTGGTTGGGCAACAAGGGCTTTTGGCGGCCCAACGTGATGAACTTTACACTCAACTATCTCAAGCAGGGCTTGCAGCCGCGCCCGATCACGCGCGACCTGGACTGGGGCATCCCGGTGCCGCTGCCCGGCTTTGACGGCAAGTGCCTGTACGTCTGGTTCGAGGCCGTCATCGGCTACCTTTCGGCCTCGATCGAATGGGCCAAGAACAATGACAAGCCGGAAGCGTGGAAAGACTGGTGGTACGACCCACAGGCGCGGACCTACTATTTCGTCGGCAAAGACAACATTCCCTTTCACGCCATCATTTGGCCCGCGCAGTTGATGGGCGTCGAGCGGTTGTACGAAGACGATCCGAGCAAAACGCTCAACCTGCCCCACGATGTGCCGGCGGCCGAGTTCTTGAACCTGGAGGGCGCACAGTTTTCCAAGAGCCGCGAATGGGCGGTGTGGGCGCTGGATTTTCTCAAAGACTATGACGCCGACCCGCTGCGCTACTATCTCACCGGCAACGCGCCGGAGCAGCGCGATACCGAATTCACGTGGCACGATTTTGTCCGCCGCAACAACGACGAGCTGGTGGCAACGTGGGGTAACCTGGTCAACCGCTCGGTCTCGTTCGCCAACAAGAACTTTGAAGGCAAGATCCCGCAACCGGGTCTGATGACCCAGGGCGACGTCAAGCTGCTCGCCCAGATTGACGTGGCCTTTGGCCCCATCGGCGACCTGATCGGCGCGTGCCACTTTAAGCAGGCGCTTGGCGAAGCGATGGCGCTGGCGCGCGACGTGAACAAGTACTTTGACGAGAACGCGCCGTGGTTCGAAATCAAAAAGGACAAGGCGCGCACCGGCACGATCATGTACGTGACGCTGCGGGCGATTGACAGCCTCAAGATATTGTTCGCGCCATTCCTGCCGTTCACCTGCCAGCGGCTGCACCGGATGCTGGGCTATTCGGGCGATCTGCTGGGCAAGCAAATCGTGCGCGAGTACGAAGAAGCCACGCGCAAGCACGCCGCACTGACCTACGATTATGGCGGGGTGACGGCGCAGTGGAAGCCCAGCCAATTGCCGGTGAGTCAATCGCTCGGCCCCGTCGCTCCATTGTTCGAAAAGCTGGACGAAAAGATCGTCGAGCAAGAACGCAGCAAACTCGGAACGTCGAATGTCGAATGACGAGTGACGAATGTCGAACGACCGCTCTGCGCGACTCGTGACGAAGGACGAAGGAAGAATTCAGCTTTTGCCTTTCGTCTTTCGTCCTTCGTCCTTCGTCGTTTTGATCGTCGCGGCTTTTCTGGTCATCGGCGCGCTGTATGCCGTCAAGACGCCCGCCTGGCAGGTACCCGACGAACCGGCGCATTACAACTATGTGCGCTACATCGTCGAGCAGCGCGCGCTGCCGGTGCTGCAATTAGGTGATTACAACCAAAAGTACATCGAGCAATTCGCCACGCCGGAAAACACGTCTCATCTGTCCATCGCCCCACTGCGTTACGAATCCTGGCAGCCGCCGCTGTACTACGTCCTCGCTACGCCGATTTATCTTGCTACGGGCGGCTCACTGCTGGCCTTGCGACTTTTCTCCGTTGCGCTCGGTGGACTGCTCATCGTCGTCACGTTCCTGATCGTTCGTCAAATCGCGCCTGGCTCCCCGGCCCTGGCACTCGGCGCTGCCGCGTTCGTCGCGTTCGTCCCCCAGCATGTGGCGATGATGGCCGGGGTCAATAACGACAGCCTGGCGGAATTGCTGCTGGCGTTGATCCTCTGGCAGACGATAAATCTCAAATCCCAAATCTCGGCACAGCCCGCGAGTACGCGAAATCTCAAATGGGTGGCGCTAGGTGTGACGCTGGGGCTGGGGCTGTGGACGAAAAGCACGGTGTACATTGCTGTGCCGCTGGTGGCGGTGGCGATTGGGTTAGCCTATCGTTCCCAGCTCGTTCCGCGCAAGTGGACGTGGCTCATCCAGCGTAGCACCTTGGTCTTTGGCCCGGCGCTGATTCTGGGTTCGCTCTGGTGGATTCGCAATATTTCCGTGTACGGCTGGCCGGATTTTCTCGTCTCAATCCGTCACGCAGCAGTCGTCGAGGGGCAGCCCACCTCGGCTGACTGGATTGCGCAGTACGGTTGGGGCTACCTGCTGCAACATTTTTTTGCCGTCACGTTCAATAGTTTTTGGGGCCAGTTCGGCTGGATGGGCGTGCCGATGCCGCCGCGATATTACGCGGCTCTGGGCGCGCTCTCGCTGGTCGCGCTGGCAGGCTGCGTTTGGGCTGCCGCCCCCCGCCTGAAATCCATTCTTGCCGATGCCCGAATACAATTCCTCGGCGCGTGGGTGCTTTTGACGGTGCTGGTCTATGTCTACTACAACACAGCTTTTGTCCAACACCAGGGCCGCTACCTGTTCCCGGCGCTCATTCCCATCGGCCTGATGTTCACCGTCGGGCTGCGCCAGTGGAGTCGGCTTTTGCCGCGTGCCTGGCGCGACGCGGCGCTCGCGGTTCCGTTCGCCGCGTTGGCCGCTCTCGACATGGTCGCGCTCTTCCGCATGATTGTGCCCACGTTGACGCGATGAACACTCGTGACCAGAAAAGCGGGCCATACTTTCGCTGGATCGTCCCCGCGCTTTTACTGTTTGTCGCCGTGGCGCTCCGGCTGTACCGGCTGGACGCCGTGCCGCCCGGCTTGCAGCACGATGAGGTCTTTCACGGTCACGATGCCGTGACGGTGCTGCTGGGTTACCACCCGATTTACTTTCCCTCGAACGCAGGCAACGAGCCGCTGTACATCTACCTCACCGCTGGAACGATTGCGCTGTTCGGCCAGAACGCCTGGGGCATTCGGCTGGCGGCCGTCATCTGCGGGCTGGCGACGGTTGGGTTCACCGGGCTGTGGATTCGCCGCGCGCACAACACGCGGACAGCCGTCATCGCCAGCGCGCTCATCGCCGTGACGTTCTGGCCGCTGTTCATGAGCCGCGCCGGATTGCGCAGCGCCGCGCTTCCGCCACTGGCTGCGGCGACGGCATGGATGTTTTGGCGCGCGATGCAGGGTGCAAGATGCAAGATGCAAGATGCAGGATGCAAGATGCAGGTTGCAAGGTTCGTGCTGGCAGGCGTTTTGTTGGGCGTGACGTTGTACACTTATCCTGCGTCGCGTGTTTTGCCCATTGTCTACCTGCTGTTCGCCTTCTGCCTTTTCACGTTCTACGCATCGCGCATCACGCAACACGCAGCACGCAGTACGCTCATCGGCCTCATAACATTCTTCATCGCCACCGGCCTCATCTTCCTTCCGCTGTACCTCTACCTTAGACAAGCCCCGGGAGCCGACGTGCGCTTGCAGCAACTCTTGGAGATCGGCGCGGTGTCGGCGTTGCAAAAAGGCAATGCCGGGCCGCTGCTCGCCAACATCCGCGACACGCTGGGCATGTTTACTTTTCGCGGCGATCCGGTCTGGCGCTACAACATCGCCGGGCGGCCTGTGTTCGATCCGCTTGTGGGCGCGCTGTTTTATCTGGGGCTGATCGTCGCGCTGTGGCGAATTCGTCAGCCGCGTTACCTCTTTGCGTTGATCTGGCTGCCGGTGGGACTCTTGCCCAGCATCCTTTCCGATTCCGCGCCGTCATTCTTGCGCGCCAGCGCCTCGCTGCCGGTAACGTTTCTCTTTCCCGCGCTCGGCGCGGACTGGCTCATCGAACGCTTCAAGTGGAAACGGGCGCTGACTGCGGCCATCATCGGCGTGGTAGCGTTGAGCGGCGCGCTGTCTGTTCGCGATTACTTTGTCACGTGGCCCGCTCGACCAGAGGTGCGGGCCGTGTATCGCAGCGACCTGGCCGATGCGGCCGGCTGGCTCGACGCTCGTCCCGGCGATGAACCCGCCGTAATCGCTTCGACGAATCCGCACGACGTTGACCCGTTCCTGTTTGATTTTGAGCTGCGCCGGCCCAGGCCGATCAAATGGGTGGATCACACGTATGGGCTGATTTTCCCGCAAGAGCGCGCGCTGTATATTTCGCCAGCCAACTCGCCACTCGCCCCCGAGCTGCGCGACTTGCTGGGCGGCGCGACGGTCAGCTCGCAAAATTCATTCGTCGCCTACGAGACAGATGCGCCGCGCATCGCGCCGCAAGTCGTGCTGACCACGCCGGCGCGATTTGGGGATCACCTCGACCTGATCGGCTACCAGTCACCCGCGTCGGTGAAGCGGGGCGAGTGGGCGCGCGTGTGGACGTACTGGCGCGTCATAGATGACACGCGCGGCGAGCAGTGGCCGATGGCCGTGTTCGCGCACTTGCTCGACGCGCAAGGACAATTCGTCGCCGGGCGCGACTTGCTCGCCGTGCCGACGGCAGGTTGGAGTACAGGCAATGTGTGGGCACAGTTCCAGGATGTCCCCGTGCCGCCTGACACATCGCCGGGTGTGTACTCGGTCGAGATCGGCGTGTACACTCGCGCCGCGCAGAGCGTGCAGCGGTGGCGGCTGCCGGACGGCTCCGACCGGTGGCTGCTCCCGCCTATCGAAATCAAATAGCGGTGGCATCCTCATGCCACAGGAGGACACAATGGCAGAACTTGCCGCGGGATTGGTTGGCGAAGCGACGCTCGTCGTCGAAGAAAAACACACCGCGCGTCACCTGGGCAGCGGCGGCGTCAACGTGCTGGCGACGCCGATCATGATCGCGCTGATGGAAGAAGCGAGCCGCAACGCCGTCGAGCCATTGCTCGAAGTGGGGCAGCTCACCGTCGGTGCATCGCTGGATGTGAAACACCTCGCGCCGACGCCGATGGGGATGCAGGTCACAGCGCGCGCGGAATTGCTGGCTGTGGACGGGCGGATGCTGACGTTTCACGTGGAGGCGCACGATGAGCGCGAACAGGTAGGCGAAGGCACGCACGTCCGCGCCGTCATCGTCCTTGAAAAATTCCTCGCCCGCGTGAAAGCCAAAGCACAATGATTGGCCCTCATCCCGCGCAACTCGTTGCGACGCCCTTCTCCCTGCGAGGGGGAAGGGTGATTGTCTTGGTTGGGCTGTGCCTGCTGGCGTTTGGCTTGCGCGTCGCCCGGCTCGATTTTCACCCCATCTGGTTTGACGAAGACCTGGCTTACCAGCGCGCCACGGCCTCGCTTGGCGTCTCGCTTGCCAGCATGGCCGGTTCGCCGCTGTATTACGTCCTGCTGCGCGGCTGGGTGGAACTGACCGGTGTCTCGCTGTTCGCGCTGCGTTACTTTTCTACATCTACTACTCGCAAGAGGCGCGCACCTATACGCTCACGCTCGTGTTGATGCTCGTCTCGATGAGTGCATTTCTGCGTTGGCTCGACCGGCGTGAGGGATGGGCGCTGGCGACCTGCTGCCTGGCTAACTTGGTTTGCCTGTACACGCATTACGTGGCGGCGCTGGTCATCCTCGCGCAAGGCATCCTGCTGTTGCTTATCCGACCGATACGGTGGAAAGACATCATCGCTTTCGCGGTTGCCCATGCCGGCGCAGGATTGGCGTTCTTGCCGTGGCTGTGGCGCGTGTGGAAAATGTTGCCGCGCGTCGTGGCTCCGCCCGATAGCGCCACGCTGGATGCGTGGTCCGTCCTGGCGCGCACGTGGACCGAATTTAGTGTCGGTCGGACACTTGCGCCGCCGCTTTCGCTCTACCTGGCGATGCTGCCGCTGTTCCTGGCATTGGCCGGGCTGCTCTCGCTCTTTGATACAAGAGAATCTCGGCCGAGCCGTCGTTCTCGCAGGCAATCCAAGGTAGGGCAAGATGGCATCTTGCCCTACAAAATATTCACTCGGGTGGTGATCCTGGTCTGGCTGATTGTGCCCATCGTCGGGTCGTTGCTGGTGCCGCGCGCGAGCGTGCGCTTTTCGCCCAAGTACCTCATCGCCATCACGCCAGTGTATTACACGCTCATCGTCTTGGGGTTGGCCGCGCTGCGAAAAGAGTCCAAGGCGCTGTTCTGGGCGTGTGTGATCGCGCTGATAGCGATCAACTTGTACTCGATGGCAGATTATCATCTTCGCCCGCATGACAAGTTGGCCCAATCGCCGGCTTTTTTCGCCTGTGCGAGGGCAGAAAGGAGGCGAGAACCGAACCTCATCCTCGTCTCCCGCTCGCAACTTTACGATCACAATATCCAACAGGAATAAAAAAGGAGATTCGAAATGACCCGCAAATTGCTCATCGTCGCATTTGTCCTCGCCATCGCGCTGACGATTTTCGCCGCGCATCACCAATTGACCAACGCCGCGCCGAACATGGCCCCACCGCCCAAGCATGCGCCGCCGATTGAACAGTACCCTGCACATCTAAATCCTCAGACGACGGTACCACCAGGGCCAACCTGGCATATCGTCGCTGGTGGTGGAGGCAAAGAGGCCAATCTGAGCGATATCAGCATGGTCTCGCCGACTGAAGGCTGGGCAGTCGGCACGACAGGCCCATCCAGCTATGGTGTGGTCATGCACTATACCAATTCAACGTGGAGCCGCGTAGCAGTTCCCACGGGAACCTATGAACTGAACGCGGTCTCCATGATCAGCCCGACCGAGGGGTGGGCGGCCGGTTACGAGGCAAGTTGTTGGTCGGGATCATGTGATCAAGGGCTTTTGATGCACTACACTGCCAGTGCAGGTTGGCAAAAAGTTGCTCTCCCTACCAGGCCCGACGGCAACTATTGGACCCAACTCTATGCAATTGACATTAAAGGGACGAGTGGGTGGATAGGGGTTTCTTGGCCTTCTCCTGACTTGAACCGCACACCGGTTTCCGCGCATTCCTGAACCTGATGCGCATCTTCCGTCCGCATTACCTTCTGCACGGTCACCGGCACAAGAATTATGCCCCAGGGCCAACCGAGACGCGCTTTGGCGCGACGAGGGTGATTAACGTTGACCCGTATCGGGTGTTGGAAATAGAGGTGAGCCGATAGACATGTCAAACGAATATCGTCACGACTCGGACTATGACACCGCTCGCGCCAAAGCGTTATTCAACTCTGTTCTGGCGCGGCTGGCCGGGCGACCGAATCGCCTCTTGTCGTTCGACCAGGTCAAAGAAAAGTTGCACCTGCGCGGGTCAGTCTATTGTGGCCTTCAGACGGTGCCCGTCAAGAACATCATCGGCAGTGTAGATCGTTACCGCGATTTCGATCGCGCGTTCGTGCCTGCGCAACCTTTTACCAGCGAGCGGTGGAAGGCGATCAACCGCGCGTTCTACCGCGACGAAGCATTGCCGCCGATCAAACTCTACCAGGTAGGCGAGGCCTACTTTGTGTTGGATGGACACCACCGAGTCTCGGTCGCGCGCGAGCACGGCGGTGAGTTCATTGATGCGGAGGTGGTCAAAGTCCAATCGCGCGTGCCGCTCACGCCGGACGTGGACGCGCGCGACCTGGAAATCTTGGGCGAATACGATGCGTTCCTGGATCGCACGCAACTCGACCGGTTGCGGCCAGAGCAGAATATCCGCTTCACCATCGCGGGCTGCTATGGGCGCTTGATCGAGCATATCGCCGTCCACCGCTACTTTATGGGGATGGACGAGCAGCGCGAGGTGGGCGAGGCCAAGGCCGTGATGCACTGGTACGACACAGTGTATCTGCCCATCGTCGAGGTCATCCGCGAGCAGAGCATATTGGCCGATTTCCCCGGGCGCACCGAGTCCGATCTGTACTTGTGGTTGATGGATCACATGCACTATTTGCGCGAGTCGCAGGGTGAGGTGGACACGACGGAAGCTGCGCAAGAATTTGCGGAAGAGTTTAGCGAGCGGCCTCTGAACAAGTTGTTGCGCAGCGTGGCCCACGCGATTGACGCCATCGGCGAGGCCGAAGGGGCGCTGCCAGGGCTGGCGGCAGGTCCCAAGCTGGGGGAATAGTTTCGCGCTGACTGCTGACGGCAGGCAATGTGTCTTGGAGATCGCCAGTCAGCGGGCGGTGGTGAGTAATAGGGAGAGAAAGCAATGCCAATCGTGACGGTCTTTGGCGGCAATGCGGTCGAAACGGGCGACGCCGGATACCAGGAAGCCTACGAGTTGGGGCGGCTGTTGGGGCAGGCCGGGTTCACCGTTGCCACGGGCGGCTATTATGGCACGATGGAGGCGACGAGTCGCGGCGCGAAGGAAGCCGACGCGCGCACGCGCGCGCGCGTTATCGGCGTGACGACCGCGCGTTTTGACGACCGGCTGGGGCCGAACCAGTGGGTGGACGAGGAAGTCAAATTCCCGACGCTGTTCCAACGCCTGCACTACCTGGTGACGTTCTCCGATGCGCTCGTGGCGCTGCGGGGCGGCGTAGGGACGCTGTCCGAAGTCGCGCTTTCGTGGAGCCTGATCCAGGCGGGCGAGATGTCGTGCAAGCCGCTGGTGCTCGTCGGCCCGCACTGGCGGCAGATCCTGGAGACTTTTCATCGCGAGTCCACCGTCAAAGAGCGCAACTGGGCGCAGCTCAGTTTTGCGGCGAGTGTTGCGGATGTCATCCCGTTGCTCAGTTCGCAAGTCGCAAGTAACACGTCGCAAGACGCAGGCTGCAAGACGCAGTTCACGCAGCACGGAATAAGCACACAGTACATTCAAGGAGGACCCTTATGAGCGGAAATCTTGCCAGTGGGCAACGTATGTCGCAACTCTTCGGCCAAACGCTGCGCGAAGCGCCGTCGGAAGCCGAGGTGATTTCGCATCAACTCTTGCTGCGCGCCGGGTTCATCCGGCAGCTCGCAGCGGGCGTGTTCACGTACCTGCCGCTCGCCTGGCGGTCGCTCCGCAAGATCGAAGACATCTTGCGCGAAGAGATTGACGCCATCGGCGGGCAAGAGTTAAAGATGCCGGTGGTGCATCCGGCTGACCTGTGGCAAGAGACAGGCCGCTGGTACGAGATCGGCCCGGAAATGGCGCGGTTAAAAGATCGGCAGGGGCGCGACATGGCGCTGGCGATGACTCACGAAGAAGTCGTGACGGACCTGGCTCGCCGTGACATTCGCTCCTACAAGCAACTGCCGCTGTTGATTTATCACATCCAGACCAAATTCCGCGACGACCCACGCCCGCGCGCCGGACTGGTGCGCGTCCGCGAATTTGACATGAAGGATAGTTACAGCCTCGACCGGGATGAAGCCGGACTGGATCAGCAGTACCGCGCTCACTACCAGGCGTATTTCAACATCTTTAGCCGCTGTGCGTTGCCCACCATCGCCGTCGGCTCCGACGTGGGCATGATGGGCGGCAAGTTAGCCCACGAGTATATGTACCTCACGCCCATCGGCGAAGACACGCTGACGCTGTGCGACTCGCCAGCGTGCGGCTATTCGGCCAATCGGCAGATTGCGCGCTTCCGCAAGCCACCTGCGCCGCAAGAAGATGCGCAGCCCATCGAAAAAGTCGCCACGCCCGACACCAAGACGATTGACGCGCTGGCGGCGCTCTTGAACATTCCCAAGTCCAAGACTGCCAAAGCCGTATTCCTGGTCGCTAGTACCTCTCAAGATGGCAAAGACATAGAACGATTCGTCTTTGCCGTCATTCGCGGCGACATGGAAGTGAACGAGACCAAACTCGCCAACGCGGTCAAAGCCAGCGAGATCCGCCCCGCGACGGAAGACGAGATTCGCGCGGTGGGCGCAGAGCCGGGGTACGGCTCGCCCATTGGCATACATGACGCTATCATCGTGGCCGATGAAGCCGTTGCCTCATCACCCAACCTGGTGGCGGGCGCGAACGAGCCGGGGTTCCATCTGCTCAACGTCAACCTGGGACGCGATTACAAGGCCGACATTGTGACGGACATTGCCGCCGCGTGTGAAGGCGACGGTTGCCCGCAGTGCGGCAAGCCGTTGCGCGCATCGCGCGGCGTCGAGGTCGGCAACATTTTCAAGCTGGGCACGCGCTACAGCGAGGCGATGGGCGCGACGTTCCTTGACGAGGACGGCAAGGCGCAGCCCATCGTCATGGGTTCGTATGGCATTGGCCTGGGACGGCTGCTGGCGTGCGTGGCCGAGGAATATCACGACGACAAGGGTTTGATGTGGCCTGTCACGGTCGCGCCGTATCACGTCTCGCTCGTGTGGCTGTCGAGCAACTCTGCCGAGACGCAAGCCGCCGCCGAGCGCATCTACCAGTCGCTTCGCGAGAGTGGCGTCGAGGTGTTGTTCGACGACCGCAAGGCTACGCCCGGCGTCAAGTTCGCGGACGCCGACCTGATCGGCTTGCCGTTGCGCGTCACCGTGGCGGATCGGTCACTGGCGCAGGGCGGCGTCGAACTCAAGCGGCGCGACCGCGCGGAAAAGGCCATCGTGCCTGAAGGTGACTTGCTTGCCGTCGTCCATGCTGAGTTGCAAAGCCTGCACGATGACATCGCACGGCGAGTCGTGCCAGTCACGTTCCCGGCGTAATGATACCTTGGCGTTGTGAAGCGTGGTAGAATAGTGATGAGGGTGGAGATGCTCAAGTCAGTCCAGTTCAGGAACAGCCGCGACTTGGCCGGTAGCGGGATTGCGCCACTTGCGATGCGAGCCTTTGCCGCCGACGAGTTCGCGTCATCCTAGCTCGCGCAGGCGCTTGGCGATGTCTTGATTTTCGCAGCAGCGCAAAATTGAGAAGAAATCACACTGGAAGAGTTTCTTCATGAAATCGAGAGCATGGACAAACGTTGTCTTGATGCTTTTCCTGCTTGGCTTGATGGGGGCTGCCTGCCAACCTGCACCCGCAGCCACACCTCCATCAACACTTGTCATCACGTCTACTTTCACGCCCTCGCCCGCAGATACGCCGACGGGGGCTCCCACGCCACTGCTGACCGAGACGCCCGCTCCAGCGCCTACTATTGTGCCGACAAAGGAGTCTGTCAAAAGTGGAACACCGTGGCAAGTCGTCAAGACCTTTTATACTTTTGACAAACCAGGGCAATTTGAGAACACGTCTTCGAACGCTCAACAGGATCTAGTCCAGGACGGGAAAGTCTTGGTCAACGATACTGCGCAGTTTGACTTTCAATTTGCTGGGCAACCTGGATACGGGAGTGGCATTTTCTTTGACAATGGCAAGCCCAAAGGAGCAGACCTGAGAAGCGTGGGTATGGTGTTTGAAAAGAGCGGCTGGACATTGCTCGCATTTCGTGGTCCAGACCGAATTCTCGAACAATCCATCCTGAACAAAGCAAGCGGCCTGGAACGGCTTGCTCTTCGACTTGCCAACGATGCGATAACAGTTACCCTTTCGGGAGGCGACGAAAAAGTGTTTCCCTTGCCTGGCCCGATTTGGACGGACGGATTAGTGTACGTCAAAATCCAGACCGCTTCCAATTCCGCCGTGACTGTCTCGGAACTGGCTCTTCTTGTGCCTCCCGCCAGCAAACTGGTCGAGGCTATGCTGACGCCCACTGCCGTCGCTCAAACCCCTCGTCCCAAAGCTACTGTTTCAACTGCTGTTCCTGGTAAGCCAACACAACAAGCTTTTCCAACGGCACAAGATACAGGTTGTGGAAAAAGACCGATCGAATTTTGCCAAAGGACTCCCGGCAGAAAGGGCGGGCAACGACTTTGGGTTGATGCACAGGGTAACGAGACCGTCCAGACATGGGCAGTCACCATTGGCGACTTTGCATTCATCCGTTATGGCGATTATGTATGGGACTACCACCCTCAATTGTGGGGAACAGTTGTTGATATACAGGGCAAGACTCTCTTTGTTGATTTCGGCAAATACGGTGTGCGGAGAGTTGTTATGCAGGAAGGAGTCGGCGCCAAGATGGCCCCGTATCGTAATGTATACGCTCATCCTACTAATTGGATCAAGGGTATACAGATGAACGACATTGAACGAGGAGATTACATTGACGTTGTCCTTGCAGAAAAGTTTGAAAACAGTAGCCAGGCAAGAGGTTTTGTGTCCAACAGCTTGCCTGATCCACTCAATGTGGTTGAGGTGACAATTCGTCAGTAACAACGTCATAACCCCAGGAGAGACCCGAATGGCCGACAAACTGACACCCCGCAGTCAGGACTTTAACGAGTGGTACAACGACCTCGTCGTGCGCAGCGAGCTGGCCGATTACGCGCCCGTGCGCGGCTGCATGGTCGTCCGCCCCTACGGCACGGCGCTATGGGAGAACATCACGCAGGCGCTCGACAAGCGTTTCAAGGCCACCGGCCACCAGAACGCGCTCTTTCCCAGCCTCATCCCGATGAGCTTTTTGGAAAAGGAGCGGCATCACGTCGAAGGCTTTTCGCCGGAACTGGCGGTCGTCACGCACGGCGGCGGCGAAAAGTTGGAAGAGCCGCTCGTGGTGCGCCCCACGTCGGAGACCATCATCGGCCACATGATGGCCCAGTGGATTCACTCCTGGCGCGATTTGCCGATGCTGCTCAACCAGTGGTGCGACGTGGTGCGCTGGGAGCTGCGCACCAAGCTCTTTATCCGCACGCTCAACTTTTACTGGCAGGAAGGCCACACGGCGCACGCCACCGCGCAAGAGGCGCAGGAAGAGACGCTGCGGATGCTCGACGTGTACAATGATTTTGCCGTGGCCGAAGCCGCTGTGCCCGTCGTGCCGGGCCGCAAGAGCGACAGCGAAAAATTCGCCGGGGCCGAGGCCTCGTATAGCTTGGAGGCCATGATGGGCGACAAGAAGGCATTGCAGGCCGCCACTTCTCATTTCCTGGGCCAGAACTTTGGCAAGGCATTCGATATAAAGTATCTGGATAAGAACAACGAACTCAAGCATTGCTGGACCACCTCGTGGGGACTTTCGACGCGCTTTATCGGCGCCATCATCATGACTCACGGCGATGACCAGGGCCTCGTCCTGCCGCCGAGACTCGCGCCCATCCAGGTGGTGATTGTGCCCATCTACAAGAGCGATGAGGAAAAAGGCAGGGTGCTGGCAGCGGCGACTCGCCTCAAGGCGATGCTGCAAGACGAAGTGCGCGTCAAGCTGGACGACCGCGAAGAGGTCTCGCCCGGCTACAAGTTCAACGATTGGGAACTGCGCGGCGTGCCGCTGCGGATCGAGATCGGCCCGAAGGATGTGGACAAGAATCAAGTCGTGCTGGCGCGGCGCGACACGCTTCGCGCGGGCAAGGCCGGCAAGTCATTCGTGTCGCAAGACGGGCTGGCGCTTTTGGATGGCGCGCGCGAGATGCTGGATACCATCCAGGCCGAACTGCACCGCCGCGCGCTCGCGTTCCGCGAGGACAACACGCACCGGCCCCGGACATACGACGAGTTCCGGCAGGTGGTGGAAGAGGCTTGGGCGACGGCGTGGTGGTGCGGCGAGCGCGAGTGCGAGGCGCAAATCAAACAAGACACCAAAGCGACCACGCGCATTATCCCGATGGATCAGCCCGGCGGCGGCGGGGTGTGCATTCACTGCGGCAAACCGGCGAAGGAACAGGCGATTTTCGCCAGGGCGTACTGATACGCAGCAGACTATAAAAGTGAACCCCGGCCTTTCTCGACCGGGGGTTCATTTTTACGCTCCACTTTCCACGCTCTACGCTTTACGCTTCCCGCCGCTCACCTTCGCTTCCGCTACGTCACCGTGGACGTGCGCCCCGGCCAATAACGCTTCCTTGTACACCGCCAGAGCGAGTTCCTTCGCCAGTGGTGCCGTCATCAAGCAAAACTCTTGGCCCGGCTGAAGGTCGAGCGCATACTTGACCAGCACTTGCGCCAGTTTGGTAACTCGAGGATCAGACATTTGTATCTCCTTGGGATAGTCAGGCTGTTGTGTGATTCGACGCCCACGCTACGCAAACGACGACTTCTGATCTGATGCCGCGCCGCGCGCAAAGAACGTAAAAGGTATGAGGCAGAGCGTGGCCATGACGACGACCACGACAATGCCGCCCACGTCAATCGGCGCAGCGGCGTGGAGCGCCTGGAATATCATGAGGGGAACAAGCCCGATGGCTAACACGCCGTATTGGAGGAACAGCCCGGCGCCAGCCACGTACCCCAGCGTCTTGCGCCGCCACAGCAGCGCCCCGACGACGAGCAGCGCCGGGCACGCCACCACAAAGTCGTCAATCCAGAGCGCCAGCTCTTGCGCGTCTACCGGCGTCCGGTTGATGAGCGCGGTGACGATGAGGGCTACCTGCCGCACGACGATCAGGCTGGCGAGGCCCAGCAGGATGCCCCCGGTGGTTCTCGCCGGCACGACGCCGATGAGCCGTTGGCGTACCGCCTCGCCGTCAATGCTCGCCACGAGGCCGATCAACGTATAGCCACTCAATGAGACGAGCAAAAGGTGCGGCAGGAACAGAACATTGAACGGCACACTGATGATGTACGGGATATAAACGTACAGCACATAGAAGAGTGCGCCCGGCCAGCAGAGCAGGCCGATCAGCTTGCCGCGTCGCGCCAGCCACAGCGAGCCGAGCAGGATCGGCAGTCCGACGACGAGATTGAGCGCGTCGGTGGAGACGAACGGCACAAGCAGTTTGTCCGTCGGATAGATGACGGCGCGGTACAGGATGCCGACGACGGACGCGACGGTCATGATGAGGGCGACGACGAGCGAAAGCGCATACGCCAGCGTGAGGTCGCGCTGGATGGGCAGACCGGCGGTATCCTTTCGCAGTATGTTCATTTTCATCCAACTCCTTGCCAGTAGGGCGCTCCGGTGTGAAAAGCCGTCCAACGCAACATTCTACGACCCAGTTGGCCGATGTGTTTTGGAGCCCGGCTTGAACACCATCATGCCGAGCGCGATCAAATACCCCAGCAGCATGACGAGCGGAATGGGGCCAAGCGATTGTTGCCGGGAGAGGAAAAGATATCTCTGGTCATTCGTCAGCGGCATAGCCGGGTTGAATGACAAGGCAAAGCGTATGTCCAGGCTCATGGTATACAGGTCTACCGGAAGCCAAACGTAGAACAAAAGAAAAGCAATCAGAAACCATCTGTCGTTTTTCAAGGTATACGGCCCCAGCAACCAAAAAGCAATCCCCGAAAAGAAAACCAGGGCGTAAGCCACAATCAGTAAAATAGACCCGCGCGACATTAGCAAGTAGCCGAATCGCTCAATGGGCTCGTCGGTTATGCTCATGGTAGAGACACCCACCATGATCTGGTATGCAATTCCTCCCAGGAGGAGCGCTATGCCGAGGGCGAGAAAATAAAGCGCTATTTTTGCTGGTTGGGTCATAGAGAGAATGTCGTTTTCGCTTTGCATGCACTTGTCCTTTGGTCGCACAGTGGGGTAGGCGGCCTTACCCTTTGCGGGTTATTATCCCCACACCCCATATCACAGTAACAACTATTGCTGCAACAGTCCACAATAGAATCGAGCAGAGTTCTGCTCGCGGGGTTAGAGCGACAAGTTCGCCAGTGAAATTGACCATGAAATGAAACAGCATTGCTGCCAGGGTGCTGCGGCGGGTGTTGTTGAAAACCCACGAGAACACTACAGTCAAAGGAATAATACCTATCATAAACAACCAGAACGACAGCGACCCTGCTCCTAGGTTGTACTGATAGCTATCCTTAATAAAGAATAAGGGCAAGTGCCACAATGACCACACAATCCCTAGAATCAGGCTCGACACCAGCGCATTCCATCTTTCCTGTAAGCGATCTAGAACGTAACCGCGCCACCCAAACTCTTCCATGGGGCCGATTAGGAAGATGCTGAGCGCAAAGGGAATGATGGTCCACGGTGCGGCAAATATCTGCAGGGCCGACTCTTCCCAGCCTGCTCCACTTCCGCCCGATAGAATATCAAAGACGACTGCGAGGGCGATGAGAACAGGCACGAAAAGAAAAATTGCGATATACCATCTGACACTGATTCTTCTAAAGTCAATGATGCGAAGCCAGTAATCGCGCCTGCCTTCTTTGCTGTGGGTGAGATAGGTGGCGGTGATACCGCCCACCATCGGGCCCAGCAAACCCAGAAGGCCCAGAAGGATGCCCCCTGTAGTCTTTAAGCTCAAGCCCAACAAGATGGCGAGTATCCAAAAGAGCCAACTCCAGCCGAACGCCAGACTAAAGAAAAACCATGGATGAGACAGCGGAGATTTCGAAGGCGTGTTCATTTGTCAATTACTCCTCAAGATGCCAACTCTATGATTAGCCCTGGTCAGCGGGTTTTCCTAAAAAGTATGCAACAGCTCTGCCTTTTCTCAAAGTGCGTGACGTCAACACCTGCTTCAGACAGTGCCCAACCGTAAATGACGCCAATGATTCCCGTCCCGGCGATGAGCGTTTTCATACTCCATCCAAAAATGGTAAAGTGATAGTGAATAAGAGCCTGTGTGCTATCCGAAGCGGCTCAACGGCAAGCGCATGTTGAGCCGTACCCCTGTATTAATTCCCTAACCCCAGCACTCCAGCAAGAATCCCCAATGCGCCCAGCCCATTGAAAATAAAATGGACAACTATCCCTGGTGTCGTATTTTTCAAGCGACAGACCATAAACGCCAAGGCCAGTGTTACTGGCAACAAAGCGATAATATCCCACCATTTGAAGACGTGAAAACAAGCCCACAAAACTCCATGGACCACCCACGTCCATTTTCCAAACGCCAATTCTTGCCGGGGCAGGATATACCCGCGCCACCAAAATTCTTCGCCAATAATATTAAAGAACAATAGCACCCCAAATGCCGCCAAGGCCATCCAATTTCCCTTCAATCCCCCAAACGCTTCATCCAACGCTAACAGGGGAGACACGGTACTTTGGGGATCAAGAAAAGCGGGTAAAGAAGCTGGCAGAGGCATTATACCCGTGGTAATTAATCCGCTTCCGACTTGCGAGGCCAAGCCAAATCCCAGCAGACTCAGCACCAATATGCCGACCACCCAGAGCCAACTCTTGCCATCCATCCGATACAAACGAAACCTAACTTTCAAGGCAGCCCAGGTCAACGGATTGCCTTCCCAACAATAAGCAACCAATGAAGCCATTAGCATGCCCGCCAGCGGGATACCGGCGCCTACAAAGTAAGCATAGAAGGGCGCCATTCCTCCAGCAATCAAAGTTGGCATCACCCAATGGAATCCCACCACCAAGGCAAACGCGGGTAGACCAAAGAACAGCAATGAAAGCCATAGGGACATAGGCCGAGCCTTTGAGCTCGATGAGTATTCGCTGATATTGGTTATTTCTTCTTTTCCAGCCAGGTGCATTTTCCTTTTATCTTGCTATTCGGCTGCGACGCTGATTGTGGGCCGCGGCGATGAAGCGGGAGCGGGTTCTTTCACCAGCACGCCAAACATCACGCCCGCCAACACCACCAACGCGCCACACACCAGGTACACCATCGGAATGCCCACCAGCTCCGCCGCGCCCCCGGCGACGGCCATCGAAACGATGCCGGCGAGACTCCCAAACGTGCCGAACGCGCTCGACACGCGTCCGCGCGCATGATCGGGCGTGCTCTGCTGCATCAGTGTCGTCAGCGTCGCCTCCACGGGCGCCAGCGCCAGCCCCAGGACGAACGTAAAGCCCATGATGTAGACAAAGCTTGGCGCGATGCCGGTCAACGCCAGCATCAAGCCGATGATGACGAGGCTCGCCACGCCGATGCGGGTTTTGCTAAAGCGCGCGGCCAGCCAGCCCACGGTCAACGCGCCCAGCGCCATGCCCACACCCTGGAGCGAGTCTACGATCCCCATGCCCTCCGGCCCCACGCCGTAATTCCGGCTGAGCAGCGGGACCCAGAGGACGTTGATCGCGCCGATGCCCAAATGCACCATGGACAGGCTCAACACCGTGCCGCGCAAGATCGGGTGGCCGAACAAAAAGCGCAGGCCGTCCGCCAACTCGCTCCACAATGCACGCACCGTCTGCTCTGAAGCGGCTCGGACTGGCGCGACGACTGCGCCGATGCTCCAGATCGCCACGGCCGACACGAGGAATGAAGCCGAGTCCACCACGAACGCCACGCCCTCGCCGAACCAGGCGATCATGAATCCGGCCAGCGCCGGGCCAGCCAACAAAGACGCCGTCTCGGTCAACTGCGAAAGCCCATTCGCCGCCAACAACTCCTCATCGCTCACCAAAGCCGGAATCAGCGCCGCGCGCGCCGGGAAAAACAAGCGGCTGGCGATGGATATGCTAAAGCCGACCACGTACAGAATCCAGATCGTCTGCGCGCTCTGCACGAACAAGCCGCCCAACACCAGCAGGGCGCGCGCCAGATCAGTCACAATCATCACGCGCCGCCGATCCCAGCGGTCCACCAGCACGCCGGCCGGGATGCCAAACACCAGTTGCGGCAGCGCGAAACCCAGGATCATGGCCAGGCCAATCGCCGCCGTCGAGCCGGTGAGCCTGTTGATCAAAATCGGCATAGCCAGAAAGTAAAAGTAATCGCCGATGGCCGAGATGACTTGGCCGAGCCACAAGCGCAAAAAGCGCCCGTTGCGCAAAACCTGAACGAACCCCACACTCGTTTTTTGTTGCATCGCTTACCCACTTGCCGGCTGCTCAAGATTCTATGCAGCCGGCGATTTGTCTCCACAATTATTCCGCCTCAACTGCCACTTTGATTGGCGCACTGATCAAAGGATTTGCTGCAGGGCGCTCGCCGTTCGTGTCGTCCAGGTGCATCAGCGCGGGGATGAAGAAAGCGACCACGGCCATCAATACGCAGGCGGCGCCGGCCAGGACAAACCAGAATTGAACTCCCAGTGCGTCTGCGACCGGCCCCGCGATGACCATGCCCAGCGGCGCCATCATTCCGCTAAAGCTCCCTACTAGCGTGAACACGCGCCCCTGCATCTCTGGCGCGACCTTGGCCTGCAACATTGCAAAGATCGGGCCGTTGACCAACACGTTCATAAAGCCCGTTACAAACATGCTGCCCAACGCCAGCCCAAACGCCGAGGATGGCGCCAGCCCGATGAGCAGAGTCCCGATCCCCTGCAAAACCAGGCCGATGAGCGAAGTCAGCATCTTGCGGCGGAAACCACCCCACACGCCGAGTGTCAATCCGCCGATTACGAGGCCGATACTCCAGGCAGACTCCATCCAGGCCAGTTGCAAGGCCTGACCGTGAAAGTGTTGGGTGACGAGGATCGGCATGAGCGCAAACGCGGGGTTGAACAAAAAGTTGAGCACTGCCGCTATCACGCCAAGCAGCGCCATCCCGGGCCAACTCCACACATAGCGGAAACCTTCGCGTACATCGCTCAAGACCAAAGCCAGCCCACTACTCGCCCCGGCAGCCGCTTCGTTCCGCTCGGGCTGCGGGATGCGCACAAACAAAAGTGGCGCGATAGCCAGCATGGCCGTGGCGACGTCAATCAGCAGGATGCCGTTCAGCGGCAAAACACTCAAAAGGAGGGCGCCCAATGGCGGGGCCACGATATTCAAGCCGCCTTGCATCGTCTGGTTGAGGCCGGCCACGCGCGACAGGTGTTGTTCGGGCACCATCAGTGAAGTTGAGGCCTGCATCGCAGGCCAGTGAAAGCTGCCGCCAATTGCGCGCAACGCCATGATGACGTACACGTGCCAGACTTGCATGGCCTCCATAGAATAGAGAATCGCCAGTCCCAAGGTTGCCAGCGCGATAAAGCCGTCGGCCACGATCATGACCACGCGGCGGTTCCACCGATCTACCAGCGCGCCCGCAAACGGCCCCAGCACCACGCTGGGCAGAATCGCCGCCAGCGTAGCCATCGCCAACACAGTGGCCGAGCCGGTGGTCTGTGTGAGCCACCAGACCAGCGCGAACTGCACCAGCCCGCTGCCGATAAGAGAAAATGCCTGTCCCGTCCAGATCGTAAAGAATGGGACCATCCAGTTGGACGGTTGCAGCTTGGCTTGCTCCATGTTCACATCACTCCAATGTTTTCCTGCAGGGCTGGGGCTGAGCGCCACACGTGTTGTCGCGTAAACGCCGGCTCCCATCGGCGCGCACTCTCCGCCCGCGGCTTTCTAAAGGTCAGGCAATACAGGTCGCCGTTGCAAACGTCTTTGACCTTGACCTCTTGCATCCCAGCCGGAACTAGATCAATCGGGGCCGGTTCATATTTTGGGGCGACTTGCTCATTCTCGTCCACCATCATGATCTTGGTTCCCGGTTTTGCCACGCGGATCATTTCTTGGATGGCCTGCGCCTTGTCGCCGAAAAAGTTGAGGCCGCCCATGTGAAAGACGACGTCAAAGGCGTCATCGTCGAAGGGCAAGTACTCGGCTGCGCCCAGAAACAACTCGGCTTCCATGCCCCATGCCTTGAGGTTCTTTTGGCAGCGCTTCAACATGCCCCACGAAATATCCAGCCCAAAGCGATTGGCTGTCCGGGGCAGGTAACGGAGATTGCCGCCACGTGTCCAGTGTCGCTTGCCACGAGAAGTGTGGCGGACCATTACTTGACCGAGACGGGCATCGCGTCAAGCCTTTACCGCGAGTTTTTGAGATGATACCCCGTAACATCGAAAACGCCTATGTGCCGCTCGGCAGCGAAGAGATTGTCCTGCTCGAAGTCAAGGAAGCGCGCATGCGCGCCAGCTTGTTGAACCCGGAAACAGGCGCAGAAAGGCCCCTCTATGCCGAATCCGGCAATCTCCAGCCGCTCACTCCGCTCGGCAACGGTGAATGGGTCGGGCAATTCTCCAGTTCCAGGCAGCCACTCGACGCGGTGCGATTCTCTACATCCAACCTGAACCCCGCCCGCTTTAAAAGCCTGACCGGCATCTGGAGCCGCACCAGCCTGACCTCCGCCGACCTGACCCCCGCCGAAGATTTCCGCTGGAAATCGCATGACGGGCTGGAGATTCAGGGCTGGCTCTACCGCCCGCAGGGGCAAGGCAAAGCGCGCGGGACAGTGGTCTACGTGCACGGCGGCCCAACTGTCCACAGCACCGATGCCATCAACACCGAGATTCAGTTCTACGTCCGCTGCGGATTTAACGTGCTCGACCCGAATTATCGCGGCTCGACCGGTTTCAGCGTCATCTTCCGCGAAGCCATCAAGAAAGGCGGCTGGGGTACCGACGAACAAGCCGATATCTGCGCCGGGATTGAAGCCCTGATTGCGGCGGGCATCGCCGAACCCGGTCAAGTCGCCATCACCGGCACGTCCTTCGGCGGATACTCGGCCTGGCATGCCATCACGCACCTGCCGCGTGAGCTGGTGGCCGCAGCCGCCCCCATTTGTGGCATAACCGACCTGGTGATCGATTACGAGGCCCGCCCAGAGTTCCGGCCTCTCACCGATGAGATATTTGGCGGCAGCCCCGACCAGGTCCCGGAAAAATATTACAATGCGTCGCCGATTAACTTTGTCCAAAATATCGTCGGACGCCTGCTCATCATCCAGGGTATGCAGGACGCCACCGTCAGCCCTGAAAATGTCCGCGTGGTGATTTCCGCTCTGCAAAAAGCCGGCATCCCATACGAAACCCTGGCCTTTGAAGACGAAGGCCACGGCATTATCAAACCCAAAAACCAGCGCAAGCTGTATCTCGAACTGGAGAAGTTCTTTGAGAATAACTTTGGCTAGACATTTTTCGTCGCCACACCTGCCCAACAGAAGGAAAGGACAATTTTGTTTGCGCCGCTGGCGGAGGTGTTGCAGATCGAGATCGTTCACGCTCGCCGTTCTTGTCACCTGGCTTCAACCGGGCGTATAATATCTTCAACAGCCTTACACAGCAAGCCATGCGACAGGGCGCGACCAAGGAAGAAATCATGGAAACCCTGCGGGTCGCCAACCATGTTTGCGGCGTGGGCAGCATCTATACAGCCGCAGCGGCCCTGCAAGACATCCTGTAGAAGCGCCCTCTCGTGAACTGGCGCGGATTTCACCGCTTGAGATGTTCGCGCATGGGAACCTGTCGAGCGTGAACTCAATGAGGCTGTGTTGCACTGGCGCTTCAGTCTGGAACAGCTACCTGGTGCTCGGCAACCAAGAGTGGCGTGTTGATGAGTAGCCTGGAAGAGGTGGAAAATGAGGCCTCGAATTGATCGGACAGCCTTTGGCTCGATCACGATTGAGGGGACTGAGCTCGAGCATGACGTGATCATCCGGCTGAATGGCCGGCCAGAGAAACGGAAGAAAAAACTGTCCAAGGCCATCTATGGCACGTCGCACATCATTTCACTGGTCGAAGCCGAGCACGTCTTTGAACAAGGGGCAGAACGACTCATCGTCGGGACCGGGCAGAGCGGCTTGGTCAAGCTTTCAGACGAGGCCGCCGACTATTTCAAGCACAAGGATTGCCGGGTCGAGTTGTTGCCCACGCCCAGGGCCAGAGGCCTGGAACAAAGCCGAAGGCGCTGTGATCGGCCTGTTCCACGTCACGTGTTAGTCGTACGATCACTTAGTGATGTCCACACTTTTTCAGCAGCGTAGGAAAAGAGGAGGTAACCATGCTTCACAACAAGGTCATCGACACGATGATGAAGCGCCACTCGGTGCGCAAGTATACGGATCAACAGCCGGATGATGAGGTCATCGAAACTATCGTCCGCGCCGGCCAGCAAGCGCCCTTTGCCGGACAGTTGTGCAGTGTACTGCTGACGCGCCATGTAATGGCGCGCAAAAAGAAATTGCCGTGGGGCGCGCCGATCATGTTCACGGTTTGCGTTGATATGCACCGCATGGAATTGATCATGGCCAAGCGCGGCTGGACGACGAAATCCAGCGATATCTCGGTCTTGCTGTTCGGCTTGCAGGATGCCACGCTCATGGCCGAGAACATGGTCATCGCGGCCGAGAGCCTGGGGCTGGGCAGTTGTTTCATCGGCGCTCCGCCCTATGTCGCAGATAAACTTCAGAAGAAGCACAAGCTCCCGCCGCGCGTGTATCCCTTTGTTCATTTGGTGATGGGTTATCCCGCGGAAACATTCCCGCCGCGCCCGCGTTATCCGTTGGGATTTACCTTGTTCGAAGACAAGTATCCCGAGTTGACGGATGAAATGGTTACAGAAGCCATGCAGGTGATGGATGAAGGGTATCTGGCTCAGGAGTATTATCGCCACCTGAAAGCCAGGATCCGCTTGGAAGGGGAGCGTGCCGAGACGTTCACCTACGATGATTATTCGTGGACCGAACATATCTCACGCAAATGGGGGCAGTGGGATTCTGACCCGCAAGAGTTTTTGGGACCCCTGGAGAAATGCGGCTTTGTGATCTGCGGGAAGCGCGATTGATGTGGATGAAAATGTGCTCAGGAGCCCGCATGACACATCCTACACCTTACCCTGACGTGAACGGTGTGCTGCCCAGCCATCCATACCTGGCCATCACTTTGACATGGTGGCGTCCGCATGGACTGGAATCCGCGTCATCTCTATCGCAAGTTGTCCGACGGTGACTCGGACTCTCAGTACTCATCACCCGAACAGTTGGCGACAGAGGTGTGCCGCCTGATTGACCTGACTGTTCAGACCTCGCGCACCGCAGCCGCCAGAACATTGATGGCGCCGTGATCCTTCTGCACCAAGCCATCCACGATCACGAATGCGCTGTGAATGGCCTCGCGGCATTGCTCATACACATCCGGCGGGACGACGACGTTTACCATGCCCTCGGGATCTTTCACTGCCAGAAAGCAGAAACCTTTGGCCGTTGGCGGACGAGCGCGCCGCGCTCGTGGCGCGCGACGATCAGGCCGCCGATCTTGACCTTTTGGCCGTGCTGGAAGTGCGGCAGATCGCGGATCGGTTGTGCGCCCGCGCGAGTGAAAGCATCCCGCCGCGTCGTAGTCAGATGGCCTTCCAGGCTGACGCCCGTGAAGGCGGAACTGAATCTGTGTAAGTTGAGTGAAGGTGGCCTCATATCCAGGGGTGCTGGCCGTGCACGATGCTCACGGCTTTTTCTTTCGGGCGAGCCGCTTCTGTTGAGGCGAGTCTCTACCACACCGATGCCGCCTGTGGCTCACAGCCGCAGCCATGTGCGACGTTTGTCGTGCGACGTTTGTCGTGCGATTGACAATCAGTGTGGGGGAGCTATAATTTCTAGTGTCTAGCGGTATTCCTCTCTTGGCTCTTACCGGGCACGAACAATTTCCCTCGTTTCGTTGGTTGGGTAGATAGAGCACTTCCTTCGAGTTGTGTCGTTTCCGAGCTTGTTTCGACAGTGGTAGCGTGCGTGTGATGTTGTTGCCGTTGGGCAGAACCGGAGGAGTCGTGGCGAAGACGGCTGAGTACATCGGGCGCAGAGATTCACGTTTCGTCGCTGTCCACCGTGGTGGCCTGCTGGATGCGCCCCATCACCGCCTGCTGGTGAGCTGGGCCGCGGACTGCGCAGAACATGTCCTGCCGTTGTTCACCAGCAAGTACCCGAAGGATGACCGGCCAAGCCAAGCGATTGAGAAAGCACGCGCGTGGTCACGTGGCGAAGCCTCCGTTGACGAGGCGCGCGAGGCGGCTTTTGCGGCACATGCAGCGGCCAGACGCGCGTCTGACGCCGCAGCCCGTGAGGCGGCCCGCTCCGCCGGCCACGCCGTCGCGACCGCACACATGGCGGACCATGAACTTGGTGCTGCTGCCTACGCCATCAAGGCCGTGCGTCTGTCGTCACCGGCTGCAGTGGCGACGCTGGCCGGCGAGCGTGAATGCCAATGGCAGCGCGAGCATCTCCCCGAAGCTATCCGAGAACTTGTGCTCTCTGACGAGGAGCAACGCAATCGAAAGTTCTGGTCGGTCTTTATCTGAGCCTCGGTCAGGTCAGCACGCGCTCGCGCCTGTCACTCCCGACGCGCGAGGGTGGTCGGGCCGCGACAGCGGCAAAACATAGACATTGCGGGGTGAAATGAAAATCGAGGACGAAATCAGAGCGGTGAATGAGCAGCATTGGGCGAGGATGGTCAAAGAGGGATGTGGGTTCACTCGTCCGTGGCTGAATCTGAACCGCGATCTGCTCCATCAATATGTGGAAGGTGAACTGAACCCTGTGCCGGCGCCGTTGCTCGACATATATCCTGTGAGCGTGTTAGCGAATATCGAGGGCAAGCAGGTTCTATGTCTTGCATCGGGGGGCGGGCAGCAGTCGGCAGTGTTCGGGCTACTTAGCGCGTGTGACCGTGGTGGATCTGGTTGAGGGACAGCTAGAAGGAGATGTTGCGGCAGCAGCGCATTATGGTTATGAAGTGACGACGGTTTGCGCTGATATGCGGGATCTCGCGTGCATTAGTGAAGGTGGTTTTGATTTGGTGTAACAGGCGCCTTCTATGGCCTACATACCTGACGTTCGCCCAGTGTACGCAGAGGTGTTCAGGGTGTTGAAACCAAGCGGGATGTATCGAGTCTGCTTCACCAATCCCGCGACCGAGTTTGTGGATTGGAATTCCTGGGACGGAGAAGGGTATCGAATCACCAAACCTTATGCCGAAAGGATTGAGCGAAATGGGCAAGATGGAGCAACAGGCTCGATACAGTTTCGACATTCCATGGCGGACATCTTTAATGGGTTGATTGAGAAGGGCTTTTCGATTCTGCAGGTAGAGGATAGTCCCAAGTATTTTGTGCAGGAACATGCGAAAGCTGAACCAGGCAGTTGGGAGCATTGGTTGACGTATGTGGGTGGATTTGCCGTTGTGGCGAGGAAAGGATAGGGAGGCCAATGCTATGGATTACGTTCCTCCAGATTTTGTCCGGTCAGACGCATGGATACTTCTTGCTCTCGTCCTCAACCATGCCAAAGGCGGCGCAACACTACCAGAAATCATCGCCGTAGCCAATTTTATCAATCATGCCATACCGACTCGCGATGAACTAGAAGGCGCTTTGAACCGGCTTCTCGCAGCAAATTACATTGCTGTACACGGCAAAAGATTCGATGTAACCCAACCAGTTATGGCGGCCTATGACAGGGTCGCTAAGCGCAAACAATCTGTACCGCATAGACTGGATGCTCTACAACGATTTCTTGCGTCTACTCCTCGATTGGAGTTGTGCCCCAAGGCCATTGTTATCACCGAGCCTGCTATGGAGAATGCGCGCCAGGGTTATCAGCAGCAACTACAAGATATCCAAAAAAGAATCTCTGAGCCAAGGGGGACTGCCTGAGTTCTGTCCATGGCGGGAGTCACCCTCGCGCATTGAGGGCTGATACATAACCACGACCATTCGCGTCGAGGGGCAGCCTATCCGCCGCTGCGTCAGGTCCGCCCTGTTATAGGAGACCAGAGTAGTGAACGCCATCGAAAGAGCAATAAGCAGTGTCGCCGGTGGCAGAGTGCTTGATGTCGCTACACAAGAGGGCCACTTTGTTCGGATCCTGATGAAAAATCTCCAGTGCTACACGCAGATTGTAGGCATTGATGTTGATGCGCAAGCCATCCAGACGGCGCGAGATACGATCGGGCAGGAAAAGGTCCAGTTCCTGGTTATGAATGCTGAACAACTGGATTTTGAGAATGAAAGCTTTGATACCGTGAGCGTCTCGGCGTCGTTTCACCATTTAGCGAATATCCGTCTAGTTCTGGATGAGATGGCACGAGTATTGAAACCGGCGGGGCACTTGATCATCGCCGAGATGCACCGAGATGGTCAGACGGAAGCAGAACTTTCCTCGATCTACTTGCATCATTGGGTAGCTGAAGTGGATTGCGCGCTGGGGCGTTTGCATAACCGCACGCTGGCGCGCCAAGAGTTTGTGGACTATGTTGCGAGCCTTGGACTGAGCCAAGTCGAATTCTACGATTACACCGATAGAGATTCAGATCCGATGGAAAGGACACGGATCGAGCAGTTGGAAAGCCTAATTGATCGAGTCGTTCAATGTGCTGAAGAAGCCAGCACCTATGGTGATCTGAGAAAGCGAGGCGAGGGGCTGCGTCAACGGCTTTACGAGGTGGGAGCACAGGGCGAACCAGTCCTTGTTGTCATTGGAAAAAAGTAATAGGCAAGGTTGAATTCAGACGAAATGGAGGCGAGTGCCAATGGAGTTCTATCCCGCCAATGCGCCTGTGCCACATGAGAAGCGGACGGACCGGCTGTGGCTCCGTCCCTTACGGGCGACTGATGTCGAGTTGGATTATGACGCGGTCATGTCCAGTGCCGAGATGCTACGTCGGTGGAGTCAGAGTGAATGGCCGCGAGACGATTTCACCCTGGCGGAACCCCCCCCCCCCCCCCCCCCCCCCCCCCCCCCCCCCCCCCCCCCCCCCCCCCCCCCCCCCCCCCTTTTATTCGCCGAGCAACTCAACCTCGGAAACCTGCGATTGATACTTGTGCCCGGAGGCGTAGATCGAGATAGATTTCAAGAGCACGGGCGCCGCACCGACCTTGCCCAGGATCGGGATAAAGTTCTCCGACTCCCATTGATCCCATACTGCGCTAGTTGTGGGGACGTGTTTGTTGCGAGGATTACACGTTTTGCAAAACTCTGGGTTCGGTATTGGGTTAGAGTCGGGGAGGTAATAGAACCCTTGCTGCCAGCTCCGTGGCTCGCCGCTTTCATCCACGAAATCAATGACCACCATGACGGGACATTCGGTGCCCATTGTCCCACACACCGGTACATCCTGTTGGAGCACCCGCAGCTCGACGCGCAATACGAGTGAACTCAAGTCGCGGATATCGCGATTGATGTCTTGCTTGAGGCCTGTCTCGGCCCAACCAACGCCATCCCGTGAAAACTCGACGGCTTGACGCCCGTCAACACTGATATTAAAGACCTCACCCTGCGATTCGTTGGGAAATTCCGGGTTCTTTTTATAAATCTTCCAGACGGTGTTCAGTGGCTCACGAAAATCGCTGTAACCCGCGAGCAGATTCTGCTCAGCCGGCATCACTTCCGTGACTCCATTGCCGGTTGGCACAGCGACGCGCTGTCTTTTTTCGACCAGCACGCTGGAACTGTTCACCGTCGCCGTGATGGCTGTGACGGTGGCTTGCCCTTCGCGGACGACGACTTGCGATGCCTGGTTGTTCACTTCGATGGAGGTGTCGCCCTCCTTCAGTTCGACCAGCGCCTGCGACGTGCTGACCTGGAGGAACAGTGTGTGTGGCAAGTTGGCGGTTATCTTGACGCGGATGCGCCCACTTTCCATTCCCAGCACCAGGCGGTGCGGCTCTGGGCTAAAGAGAGGAAAGCGTGGCGCACGCGCTTTCTGAACCGTGACGCGCGTGCCAGGGTAAAGCTGCACGGTCGCTAATGTGGTCGTGGGCGCCGCGCGCGGGCGAATGGTCAAAAAGCCCTTGTCGTTTGTCTGGGCCTGGACCACCGCGCCTTCGCGTCCCTGGCACAGGGTATCTTGCTGTTCTCCGATAGCGACGGGGATCGCGTCGCCGGGGCAGGTGACGAGCAGGTTGCCTTCTTGAACTTCGGGTATGACGAGTTCGCCCGTGTAGGCGTAACGCAGGTAGCTCTGGAGCGCCCAGGGAACGCCGACGGCCAGGCCAGCGCAGAGGGCGAACGCAAGCACGAGCACTATCCAGGCCAGTCGTTCATAGTTCTGTCTCATAATGTGTCCGTTGGATGGCAGGCGGCGTAGGTCGGGCCTGCGGGCAGATTCTACCACGCCCAATACGAATCGCCAAGCGTGCCGGAGGACGAGAGGGGGCTGTTTCGGCCTTGACGATCTACATTCTGCGTGCTAAGATGAACTTGCCCAAGGGGGCCGGGCGGCCGCGCCCTGCTGCATCTTGAGCAGGGCGAGGAAAGTCCGAGCTCCACAGAGCGCGGTGCTGGGTAATGCCCAGGCGGGGCGACCCGCGGAGAAGGGCCACAGAAACAGACTGCCCGTTCGGCGGAGGTCGGACGGGTGAGGGTGAAAAGGTGGCGTAAGAGACCACCGGCGGCGTGGTGACACGACCGGCCAGGCAACCCCCACCGGGAGCAAGGCCAAGTATGCGAGCGCGCGCTGCCGCCCCAGGCGTGCGTGCGCGGGGGGCTGCTCGCCTCCAGTCTCGCGGGTAGGCCGCACGAGACGGCGGGTAACCGCCGCCCTAGAGAGATGGTCGCCGCCTAACTTGTTGGGCACAGAACTCGGCTTACAGGCTCCCTTGGGCATCTGCTGCCGACGGATTCCTCTGTGCGCGAAATCCGCGTGCCATCGTTTTCATCACACTGGTTCGCCAGGCGTTGTGCGCGGACGGCGGAGAATACATGACGCCCTTCCTTCAACTCATTCTCGCACTCATTATCATCATTACCGGCGCCAAGGCGGGCGGGTGGCTGGCGAATCGGCTGCGCCAACCGGCGGTGATGGGCGAGTTGCTCGCCGGGTTGCTGCTCGGCCCCAGTCTGCTCAATCTGATGGGCTGGCCGATCTTTTCAAATTCCAATGAGCCACATCTGCTGAACGGAACCATTTTCCAGTTGGCCGACCTGGGTGTGGTGTGCCTGATGTTTCTGGCCGGACTGGAAATGGACGCGCAAGGGATGCGCCGCGCCGGGCGCGTGGCGACGTTCGCCGGCGTGAGCGGCGTGATTGTGCCTCTTGTGTT
Source organism: Anaerolineae bacterium (assembly GCA_041300525.1). Lineage (GTDB taxonomy): Bacteria > Chloroflexota > Anaerolineae > Fen-1058 > Fen-1058 > JBGLNJ01. The sequence continues at coordinate 2,259,632 of JBGLNJ010000001.1, forward strand.
GGGCGGCCTGATCGCGCTGCCATTCGGCTACCGTGGACAGTCGGCGGTGTTTATCGGCATCGTCCTGACGGCGACGAGCGTCAGCATCAGCGCGCAGACGCTGCTAGAGCTGGGCAGGCTGCGCACTCGCGAAGGGCTGGCGCTCTTGGGCGCGGCCGTGATTGACGACGTGCTAGTCATTTTGCTGCTTTCAGTGTTCACGGCGCTGGCCGGTGGCGGGGCCGGCCCGGGCGCGGTCTTGACGGTGTTGCTCAAGATGTTGGCCTACCTCAGCCTGGCAGTGCTGGCGGGATTCTTTTTGCTCCCACGCCTGGCCGATTGGGTTCATCGCCAGCCGATCAGCGAGGGCCTGGCTGCGTTGGTGCTGGTGACGGCGCTGGCTTTTGCCTGGTCGGCGGAAATGGTGGGCGGGCTGGCTGCCATCACGGGCGCGTTCGTCGCCGGCGTGGGTTTTGGACGCAGCCGTCTGCGCGACGAGATCGAGCGCCACATGCACACGATCACGTATGCGTTCCTCGTCCCCATCTTTTTCGTGAGCATCGGCCTCAAGGCCGATGCGAGCGTACTGGCCGGCCCGGATATTCTGTGTGCCCTGGCGTTGTTGCTGGTCGCCATTCTTTCCAAAGTGATCGGGTGTGGGCTGGGCGCGCGGCTGGGCGGGTTTTCCAACCGCGAGTCGCTGCGCGTGGGCGTGGGCATGATCAGTCGGGGCGAAGTGGGGCTGATCGTCGCCGCGGTGGGCGTGGGAGAGGGCTTGATCCAGGCCAATGTGTTTTCGGTGGTCACCTTTATCGTGCTGGTCACGACGTTGGTCACGCCGCTGCTCTTGCGGCTGACGTTCTCGAATCAGGAGGCAAGCCGTGCCTAATCTAGTCGTCGTTGTGATGCCGGATATTGAAAAGTGCCATGCGGTGCTGGACGCCTGGGAAGAGCGCGGGGTGTCCGGCGTGACGATCCTGGAAAGCCTGGGAATGCACACGCTGCAACAGGTGCGCGCCCGGCGTGATGATTTTCCGTTGCTGCCTTCGCTGCGCCACTTGCTGGAAGGCGAAGAGTATCATCATCGGACGGCCTTTGTCGTGGTGGACGACGATTTCGACCTGGACGGATTGATTGAGGCGACCGAGCGCGCGGTGGGCGGCGATTTCGACGCGCCCAACAGCGGCCTCCTGTTCGTCGTGCCGGTGACACGTGCACTGGGGATGCGTCCGTATTGGAAAAGAAGATAACTCTTGCGAAGGTTTTAGACCTTCGCGCGGGTCAGAGGATTGCGCCACAATCGCTCCGCGGGTTGGCCGCCTCCGACGACCTCCGCGTAAGCGCGCACCCGCGCGGTCATCTCGGCTTCGTCGGCAAAGAACGATGAGATTTGGCTGCGATAGCACGCAATCGCAGCGACCTTGACCGCCAGCGATGCCGCGTCCAATTGCACTAACTCTGATTCGAGTGGATCTTGGCCTAGCGCCGCTGTCACCTCATCCGGCTGTTCCGCGTAAGGATAATCCTCATAGTACGCGGTCTGTATCCTGCGTCCTGCACCTTGCATCTTGCGCCACTGTTCTCCCGCTGCCCGGACGATCTGATGATCTACGTGATGCCCGGCGGTTAGTGGCAGAATCACCGTCGCGTCACGCGGCACGCGCAGTCGCACGAGTGCTCGAACGATCTCGTCAATCAATGGCAGTTCGACTTGAGCCACGGTTCCAAAGATCGCAGCGCGCGTGGGGTACAGCGGCGCGCCCATCCGTCCCATTCGGTAGACGCAATCGGGGAAAGGCAGGTGCGTGACTCGCGCGCCCAGAATTCCCAGCGCGGCGCGGTCTTCGGCGCGGCGACCGGCGGAGGGATTGAGCCCCAGTCCCCAGCGCGTATAGAGTTCCTGGACAAATGGCGACGCAGTGGCATGCTTCGCAGCGGGCGCGTCTCCGGCAAAGACCGTCACCACGCGCACGACTTGCCCGGCGCGGACAAGCTGCGTGATCTGCCCGCCGCACGAAAGCACGGCGTCGTCGAGGTGCGGGGCAAGGTAGAGGCGCATGGAATATCGAGTGACGAATGTCGAATGACAAAACTGGGGCGTTACGGTTTGCGTTCGAGCCTGGCTTCGACGTGAGCTCAGCCGAACGGCCCGGTTGCCGATCTTGATGAGCGCCAGCCCAATGCCTTCGAGCGGTTTAGCCAGTTGGCACGATTTCGCCCGACACGCCGGCGCCGATGGCTTGGGCCTCCAACAAGGTTGCGCTCTCTCGGTACGTTTGGCCGAACAGTGCGGCGCTAATCAGTGAGAGATAGAAAATCGTCGGCGCCATCAAGAAGGGAATGACGAAACATAGAATCACGGTAGTGTAAGCCAGAGTGAGAGCGTAATACAAAATGGCTGCCAGTCCCATGATGACGACCCAGCCGACAAAGTAGCCCATCTTGTTGACCCGCAGGAACGGCCACCATTCGCGGACGCGAAAGGCCGCGCTGACCTTGTCTTGGGCCACAAAGTGGCTGGTAGCCACCGGCAGAGGAATTGCGCCCAGGACGAGCAGGAGCGAGCCGACGAACATTGAGATCATCATGATCGCAAAACTGCCAAAGATTGCCAGCATGGCCAGTCCGGGCAATGTGGACGACGCATGACCTCTGCCGCCGGCGCTCATCAGAATCGGCATGGCAAAGCTGGTGATCACGTACAGGCCCCATCCGCCGATCCAGACCAGCCCGGCGGGTAGCAAGTAGACCAGGTTGATGGACATCACCTGCAGGCCATCCGTCGCCAGCTTGCCCCAATCGTCCCAGGCGGGCAGGGCGGGTTCGCGCCCTTCGATGGCCTGGCGCATCACGCGGAGAGTGTAACCGGAAATGAATAGCATCGGCACGAGGGGCAGCAGGGAGTTGGCAAACGTGAGCGCCGCCCCGATGATAAAGTTGTTTTTCCAGTTGCTTCCCTGGAACGGGAACTTGAGCAACGCTTTTAGTGACGGGGTCCCGATTGTGTCTGTCATAGTGAGCCTCCGATGCGAGTGTTTGATATTTGTCGTTACGGCATCCACGAAAGCCGCTGGTCTTGCCACGACGGCGCGCGCGGCCCCAGGTCGAGCAACTTGCGCGGGTCGCTCCCATCCGGACTCATCAGGAACAGTCCCCAGTTTCCACCCCGGTTGGATATGAAAGCGATACTGCTGCCGTCCGGCGCCCACGTGGGTAAGCCGTTGGCCGAGTTGTCGGTCGTCAACTGGCGCACCGAACCTGCCGTCGTCACGTTATAGATTTCCCAGTTGCCGCTGTGGTTGGACATGTAGGCAATGTTTTGCCCATCGGACGACCAGGCCAGCGCAATGTCGTTGCGGTCGGCCGTCAGCTTGACCGGCGCGGTGCCGGGTTGATCGGGGTGAGCAACAAAGATGCCGCACACGCCGCCCGCGCCGCAGCCCGTGTAGGCCAGGGCGCCATTGGAACTCCACGCCGGCCCCCAACCGGCTGCGACGACTTTGGGTTGATCGGGCGCATCCAGTGAGATGATATATGTGCGCCATGCGTCGCTGCTATCCTTGCCGGAATAGGCGAGGCGCTTGCCGTCGGGCGACCAGGTAGGCCAGGCAGCCGTCGAATCTCGGACGAGGGTCGTGTCCGTGTTCGTGGCATAGTTGTAGATATTGATGCCGATGGCGGGCGAGCGGTACGCAATCGCCGGGGCGTTGGGCTGCAACGCCGGCTGCTCGCCGCCGGTGATGACCTTGTCGAAGCGCTGAGTGCTGGCATTCAACAAAAAGATTTCATACTTGCCCGTCGTGATGTTAAAGCTGGGATAGGCCAACCGTCCAGTGGGCAAGCCGGTGAGCGGAACCGGCGTGCCGGCGATGACGACTGTGCCGGTGATGGGCGTGGGCGTGGCGGACAGACACTTTTGGTTCGTATCCGTCAATTTAGCTTGAAGGCCGGCCCCCGCTCCGAACTTGAGCGTGTCGCTGTAGATTTGTACCGCCGGGCAATAGTCTTGCTGCTTGACGTACTGGTCGCCGTAACTGACATACGCTTCGATCAACCGCTTGCCCGTGTCCCGATAGCCTGGCGCCAGGGTGTACAACTCGGTGAAACGCTCGATGGCCTTTTGCCAGTTCACCCCCCAATAGCCGCTGGCTGTGATGTACATGGCGGCCAGTTGCCGCTGGGACGCCGCATTTGGATCGAGCGGGCGCAGCTCGGCGGCTTGATCCAGATAAAAGATGCCTTCTTCCAGCCGGTTTTCGGACAGCAGTTTCATGCCATTGTTATAGCGCGCGTTGAATAGCATGTCCGGGTGGCGTCATCGGCCTGCAATGGGCTGGCCGCATGGGCGACTTCGCCTAACGTTTCCCCCTCCCTGCAAAGCGAGGGGCGACTCACCGGCGACTACTTGGCGTGGAACTATGTCATACCCGAATCGCGCGTCGAGATGTTGTTCCGGTTGATGATCGCCACCATGCGGCACCGCCTGTATGATAACGACGGGCTGGGCAAGCAGTGCTTTGTCGCCTATTACGAATTGACGATGTACAAGTACCTGCTTGGCGGACAGGCCGACCCGACGCTGATCCATCAACTGCGGGATATTGTCGCTCGCGTGAACAATCATTCACTGACGCTGCTGGAAGACATGTTGGATTTCACACTGCGTGAAAACATCTACGACGCAAAGCGGGTCAATGATCGCGCGGCGGACTGGGCCGGTCGCGTCAATCTGTTTGACATGCAGACGCTGGCAGAGCTTTTAAATTGGAGAGCGCAAATAGCGCAAGCTGCGCAGACCTGACAGGTTCTGCAAACCTGTCAGGTCTCAAGGAGGCAACCATGCTGCCGTGGAACAAGCTGTCCAAGGATTTGCAAAAGGCCATCCTGGCTATGATTGTCATGGGCGGGGGGACCATCGCCTGCGGGCGTGTCGGGCCGATGGTGTGCGATCCGCCACCGCCGCCGACCGCTGGCGCGACGAGCCTGCCGACCGGCATGCCGCTCAGGACACCCATGATTTGCGACCCTGCTCCGCCGCCAACACGGACCGCCACGCCCAGGCCGATCATGACGCCGATGATCTGCGACGTACCGCCGAGACCTGCCATCACGCCGACGGCTGTGCGCCAGCGGCACTTTCAGGCGCGCAAATTCGAAATGTCCTCCGATTCGACGCTGACAGGCGCGGGAGCGCGCGGCACGGTCGTTGACGCGCGCGGCCAGCCGCTCGCCGGGTTGAAGGTGATGGCGCAAGACCCTAACTCTGATTTGCGGTTCGTCGGCGTGACTGATCCCAATGGCGCGTTCATGCTGCTCATTCTAAAGCCGGGCGACTATTTGCTGATGGTCGAAGGCGACCACAGCAACGGAGTGCGGCTGAATCTCAAGCAGCACGATCTGGTGATCATGGAATGGGTCGAGATCGCGGGCCAGTCGCAACTCCTCTTGCCCCTCGCCGAAATCCGGGCAGTTGATATCACCTGGCACGACGGCTTGACGTTTGGCGCGGAGGCTCCCTGGCCCAACGCCCGCTACCGCTGGAGCGCATCGGGCGGGACGCTGGTTGAGAATGGTGAACGCGTGACCTGGCAGCCGCCCGTCGAGCCGGGCCGCTATTTACTGCAAGTCGTCGCGGATTGGGGACAGACCGGGCTGGCCGTGGATGCGCTGACGCTGATCGTCGAGGAAGATGGGAGTGTGACGGTGGGTTGAGGGATTCCAGGAATTAGATTGTCCCATCATATGTTCGCGGCAGATTCATAACCCGCCGCCCAACCGCCGAGTCACGGACTCGACGCGAGCAGTTGGGATGATCGCTTTCCTGGAAACGCCAAACACGCTTCTCGCACTGTCCTTGTCATCCCATACGACACACAAAACAAAAGCGGCGCACTGCTTTGTCCCGGGTCCGCCGCTGCGCGGCGGCGGGCTATTCCAGGTGCACGGGCAGAATGAAAAACTCTCCGGACACAGCTGTCGCCCGGAGAGTTGTGAATTGCGCGCTGCGTATTGCACTGTGTGCTCTGTACAACTCGATACGCAGTACGCATGAGCCGCGCTGCCGATACATTGACAGCCGAATCGCGGAACTGCATCCAGACGTTGCGCTCGCTGGGCGCAACGGTTCCCATGCGCCCACACGCGGCGCGCAAAAACAACGTATCCGATGACCGCACTGCCTGCATCGGCTTGACCATTGTCCCTGGCGCATCCGCATCACGCAACAATCTTACACCGCCTCGGCAACGGCGCTTTCAAAATCCGGCAAGGGTTCGCCCGACACGAGCGCATACAACACATCGGGGTCAAGGTCAGCCTGGTTCGGCCATTCGACCGTTCCCGTCTCGGGATTGGCGCGTGCCTGCATAAAGAACGCGCGCGCTGCCAGCGGCGCGAACACGCCGGAAAACTCGACCAGGCGAGAGACATCCACCACGCCTTCCACGCCGTCCTCAAAGCCAAGGCGCAAGCAATAGCCATCCAACGGTTGAACGCACACAATATCCTTGAGCATGACCCTCACTCCAAAGGTTCAATCTTGACCAACGGCGCTTGTCGCCGCGCCAATTCCCAATCGTGCCATAGCTCCGGCTGGTGAAGCGTTGCCCATTCCACGACCAGCCCGAACACCCTGGGCGGCAAGCGCCCTTGCAACAAGCCGAACGCCTGAATAGCGACCAGTGCCTTGTGACCGCCATACCGCGCGTGAAAGTGAGGCGGCAGATGGTCGTTATAGTTCATGGTGATGACGATTCCCAAAAAGCGGCAGATTTCTGGCATGGCATCACCTCTCGAGGGTTCTGCGTAGAATAGGGCCCCGTACCCGTTGCCTGCCGGTAGGCAAGAGGCTACGCTTCGCATACCTCTCCGACAGCCTGCTAGTCTACCTGCTCTACCAGGTAATTCTGGATGCCCATCTGCTTGATCTGGTCGAGCTGCGCCTCGATCCAATCAATGTGCGCCTCTTCGTCCTTGAGGATGGATTCGAGCAACTCACGGGTTCCGTTGTCGCCGACCTCGACCGCCAAACGGATGCCTTCGTTATACGCCTTGACAGCGCCATCCTCGGCAGCCCAGTCATTCTTGATCTGAGCTTCGACTTCAGGCCCAATGTTGATCTTGTTCAGATTGCTCACGACGGGCTTGCCCTCGAGAAAGATGACGCGCCCAATGAGCTTTTCGGCATGCTTCATTTCGTCAACAGCGCGTTTCTCGACCGCCTTGTGGAGACGCTCGTATCCCCAATTTGCGCACATCTCGGAATGAACCATGTATTGGCTGATGGCAGTCAACTCATCAGCAAGAAGAGCGTTCAACCTTTCGATGATTTTCTCGTTGCCTTTCATGATCTATTTTCTCCTTTGAATTCGAGTCCTCCGAGAGGACAGCTTTGAACGAGACGCTTGATGCTCGTCAAGCACGACGTCTCCACGTGTGCCGGGCCGCTTGTCACCCTCAACTTTCCGGTAGCACTGGCCGGCTTTTGTCCGTTAGATTGACTACCTGGGCGCGACAGGCTTGCAAAGTATTCCGGCGTGATCAAAATCTCCTCGCCCCACTGCCCGGCGCCAACGCCAAGCACTGGCTCATTCAGCAGCGACTGGTCAAGCAAAGACCGGAACCCATCGGGTTGCCAATGGAATGGCGGAATCGAGCCAATCTCGTATCCGGTGGTGGCCTTGACCGTCTCAGGGCTGGCCATCCGAATATTGCGTGACCCCAGAACCTTCTTGAGCTGGCCCGATACAGCGCTCTGATCACCTCCGAGCATGACGAGCACCCGTTCTCCCTGATCGGTCTCAAAGATCAGTGTTTTGACCATCTGATGCTCACGGAAACCGAGCGCGCGCGCCACGGAGGCAGCCCCCTTTTCGGTGGTCACCGGAAAAGTGCGGCGTTCGTAGGGAATATCGAGTTGATCCAGGTAAGAGTGGGCAGCAAGGTTCATGCCGAACAAACCACCCTGTGTAAAATCATACACCAAGTTTGCCAAAAGTCCAACAGGCTCACAGGCGCGAACCTCGCCGTTGACCGATGACTATTCCGACCAGGAGCGCGCTCAGGAACACCGCGATGCCCAACAAGATCACACCCGCAAGTCCGCCGGGCGAATTGCCGAGCAGTCGAGCGGGCGACGGCGTGGCGGTATCGTCCGGCGGGAGGGTAGCCACGCGGCGCACCGGCGTCTCTGTGGGCGTGGAGGTCTCGGTGGGCGTAGGAGTCAATGTCAGCGTGGGCGCGGGTGTACGGGTGGCGGTCGGCACAGCCGGCGACGGCGTTGCCCGCGACTGTGACTTTGCGGGCAAAGTCGCAGCAGCCGGCTGTGTAGGTCGAACTGTTGGGGCTGATCCGAGTACGACCAAGCTGGCATCGTCCACGTAGACATCATTGTTCTTGCGCGCCCAGTCCCAATCCGCGCGCGAATGGGTAAACACCGTCACCGTGTTGCCGCGCGCCACGGCCTCCACCTGGAACTGGACCCACCGATCCCACGCGGGCTGCTCCGGCGACCAGACAATGTTCGGGCTGAAGGGGTCCTCGCCGCCACTCGGGTCAATTCCGATTTTCAAGTGCATGTCGGAGGGCTTGTCCGAAACCTTGCCATAGTCACAATCCAGCCATTCAAAACACATCCACGCCTCCATGTAAACTGAAAAGCGCAGGCGTGTGTCGGGCTGGATGTTGATCACTTTTTGCATCAGCCCGGCCCAATGCATCCGGCCATAGGTAAAGTATTTTTGAGCCTGGAGCCCGCCATGAACGCGATAAGCAAACGCGATCCTTTGAACATCCGAGAATTCCGGCACGGCCCAGTAGCAGCCATAGTCCTTGCCATCGCCGCAGTTAAAAGGCCGCTTGACAGAGACGGGTGGATTGGGTACCCACCATGCGCGCCAGCGGGGCGCAACACCGATTCCGCTTTGGTCAGCCTGCCCTTGCCACGGCGCGCTCCACTCAAAGTCGCCATTCTCCAGCAGATTGGGGCCGGGCTCCTGCGCTGGCGGCGTTGCGAAAGACGAGACCGGCTGCATCGCCAGGCTCAACATCAGAACCACGGCCCATAGAATCGCAAACACAAGTCGCAATGAAAACTCCTGTTGGGGTATGACGATGCGGACTATACCCTAAACATTGGCAAATCGCAAACGCTAGAGATAGCGCGCCGCCTTTCCACACTAGGCGCAGCATGCTATAATTTACGGTGATGAACACTCAAAGCGCCTTGTCCGTTCACCTCCTCATCGTAGACGACGACCCGGATACGGTCCGGCTCATGAAACACGTCTTGGCCAAGGATGGCCATCACGTCAGCGCGGCTACCTCCGGCGCAGAAGCCCTGTCTTGTCTCGAAACATCGCTGCAGGGCAATGATCCCATACGGCTGGTGCTGCTCGACTTGATGATGCCGGGCATAGACGGCCTGGAAGTGCTGCGCCGCATGCGCGACAATCCGCGGTTGGCCCCCATTCCCGCCATCGTCGTGACGGCCGCCTACTCGCCCACACAAGAGATTGACGGGCTCAACGCCGGCGCAGACGATTTCATCGCCAAGCCTTACCAGCCGCAAGTCCTCCTGGCTCGCGTGCGGACGGTGCTCCGCACCCGCCACGCCGAAGAGACGGCCGGCCGCGCCAAAGCTCTTGAACATGTGCTCATCGAGGGCATGCGCGACCTGATCTTTGTGGTTGACGATCAGGGGCGCTTTTCCTACGTCAGTCCCAGCGCCGAATTGTTGAGCGGCTACACGCCGGCAGAGCTGACGTCCGGCCAGATCACGTTAGAGTGGCTGGTTCACCCGGCCGACCACGAGCGCGCGCGCGCCCATATCCAATCGGCCCAAAATGACCAGAACGTCGGCGAGATCGAATTCCGGATCGTCCGCAAAGACGGCACGCCGCGCTGGGCGGCGATGTCGGTCACACCCCTGCGCGACGCGTCCGCCGCCGGCCTGCAAGGCATCTTGCGCGACGTTACCGCACGCCACCAGGCCGAAGAAACGCTGCGCACTCGCAGCGAGGAGTTGGCAGCGCTCAATTTGCTGGCAGGGCGTGTCAACGATTTGCTGGACCCACAGGCGATGCTGGCCGAATCCCTCGCCACGCTGATGGATGTGATTGACGCCCAGTTCAGCATTGCGTACCTATTGGAAAACGAGCAACTCTGTATCACCACGTGGCACGGCCTTTCGGAAGCCATGCTGGCCGAGGCCGGCTCGCCCGAATTCATGCAGCACTTGCGCCTGGAAAAGGCCGAGGTTCACCGCGAACTCGAGCATCAAGAGACCGGCCAGATTCCCGCCGTCGCCAAAGCCGAAGGCGTTCAAAGCTGGGTGTCGCTGCCCCTGCGCGGACGAGGCCATCCGGTGGGGAGCCTGGTCTTTGCCAGCCGTGAGTACGACCGCTTTGACGATGCCGCGATTGACTTTTTGGCCGCGGCCAGCGAGCAGATCGCCTTGGGGCTGCGCAATGCGCAACTCTTTGCCGAAACGCAGCGGCGCGCGCGGGAGCTGGAGTTGATCAATCAAGTCACCCACGCGGCCAGTTCCACGCTCAACCTGCAAACCGTGCTCCAGACGATTATGACCCAGGCCGTCGAGGTGCTCCAGGTGGAAGCTGGATCGGTCATGCTGCTGGAAAAGCCGGAGGGAGACCTGGTGTTTGCCGTGGCCGCTGGCCCTTCCGGCGAACAATTGCGCGGGACGCATGTGCCGGTGGCGACCAGCCTTGCGGGGCAGGCCGTCCGTGAAGGCCGCTCACTCATCGTCGGCGATGTGCAACGCGATATGCACTTTTTCCGCCAGGTGGACCAAGTCAGCGGCCTGACGACGCAAAGTTTGCTCGCGGCGCCGCTCTCCGTCCACGGACGAATCATCGGCGTGCTGGAAGTCATCAACAAACGCAGCAGCAGATTTTCAATGGCCGACCTGGCGCTGCTGGAGGCGTTGGCTGGGCCGGCGGCCACCGCTCGGCCCCAGCGTCACCTCAAAGATCAGGTCGCCTGTTTCTGGATTTACCAGCAGCAGAGAGCCGGCCTCGGCGTTCAAGATTTCGATGGCTTTGTCCATAATCAGGTTCAACACGAGGCGCAACTCGAGGGTGGAAGTAATGGTACGGCCCACTTCGTTCAGCGTGGCCAGTTGTTGCGCGCGCTGCTCCATCTCGCGATACAACCGATTCTTTTCCAAGATATTGGCCGTCTGGTCGGCAATCGCGCGAAAAATCTGCAAGTGTTCTTCCGTGTACCGCACATCCGCATCAAAGCTGCTGACGTTAATCGCCCCGATGGCGCGGTCGCCGGCGATCAACGGAACGCCCATCCACGCACGACCCGGGCGAAGTGTGCTGTCAACGGTCACGCCGCGCTGCGCGCACTCGGCGGCATAATCATCGGCGAGGATGGGTTGCGCCGTGCGAACGATCTCGCCCGTCAGCCCAACTCCGATATCCCATTGGTCATTGGGATAAAATCGCTCACCCTCTTCCACGTAGAACGCAAACCGCAGGGCCTTTTTGCGCTCATCATACAAGACGACGTAAAAGTTATTGGTCTCCAGGATGCGCGAGGTCTGCGTATAGATCAACTCAAAGATATCGTCCAGCGGCAGTGTAAAGTTCACGGCCTGGCTGATGAGCGAAAGAGCCGAAAGCTCTTTGACACGCCGATCCAAGTCGGAGAAAACGCGCGCCTTGTCCAACGCTAACAGAGTCGCGTCGGCTAACGCAGAAAGGAAATTCAGGTCTTGGCTGTTGAACAGCGAGGCAGATGCTTTGGGACCTAGCGCCAGCCAGCCTTCGATGCGTCCATGTCCATTTAGCGGGACGAACAATGGCGTGCCCAGTGCGCTCAATCGAGCGCGTTCGGGGACCAGCGCGCGCGGCAATGGACGGGCGGTCAGGATGTAGAGCGGGCCACGGCTCTCGGCCAGCATGGTCACGAGAGGGCTATCTTCACGGATGCGCGCAGTGCCCGGCGCAGGCCGCTCGCCGCTGGGCGTCGCATGGGCCACGTAATCTGTCGTACGCGCATCACGCAAGAATACCCAGACCGGTTCGGCATCTACTAACTGGGTAACCTGGTCGTACAGCATGGCGAGCACAGTGTCCAGGTCAACGACTCCTGTCAACTGCGCTTTGAAATTTGTCAGCGCCTCACGATAGTCCCCTTGCGTCCGGTAAAATACGCGGTCCACCGCGAGTTGCACGCGGGCGCGCGCCGGCTCGAGAAAGATCGCCAGCCCAAACACCAGCAGCAGGATGACCCACGGGTCATTGGCGGGAATTGTCCATTGCAACCACTGGTGAACGGCTCCAACCATCGCCAGGTACACGGCGCCGACGGCGGCCGTCACCAGAACGTAGGTCATCATCCGGCCAACGACCACATCCACGTCGAGCACCTGGTAACGCACAATGGCATAAGCCAGGGCAAGCGGGAAGAAAATCAGCGGCAAGAAGATAACAGCCGAGAGAATCTGAATGGTGGGGTTAATCAAGAATACCGCCAGCCACACCCCGATAGGAATGAAGGCCACCGCCCCACCCCACAAGATGATCCGGCTTTGCTGGCGCACGATGGGCGAGGGAGAACTCCATCGGCGATAAGCCGTCATGCCCAGCAGTATCACAATGCCCAACACGCTGTAGGCATAAGACAACTTCCACACCTGAGCATACAGGCTCGGCGCGTTAAAGTTATAGACCGTCGCCCAACCGGCGACCGTGAGCACAAATGACAGCAAGAACGGAATCCAACGCAGGGCCGGCCAGCGGGTCACAAAGCTTTGCTCTTGCGGAAAGAGCAGCGCCAGGCTTATCAAGCCACCGGCCGCCAGCGGGATAGCGCCTGACCACAGCCAGGCAAAGGTATGAGTCGTGTAGATATCAAACAAGAGCGTGCACCCGCTCGCCACTCCGACACACATCACCGTAAATGCGCGCCCGGCAGATTGACGTCGCCGGGCGGCGAATACCCATATCCCCGCGGCCAGGTAAACCAGCCCGACGATGTAGGGCACGATGAAGAAAGATATAAAATCCGCTCGAGGGAACCGGATGAGAGTGACCGGCACAATCCTTTGCTGGTCAGACGACGTGACCACATGCAGCATAGTGCGAGCGCCGATGCCGCGTTGGATCAACACGGCGTCCAACTCTGCGCGACTACGGATCAGGGTATCGTCAATCTGCACGAGATGGTCGGGAAAAGTCAACCCGCTGCGCGGGCCTTCCCACGCAGGATTGTTGGCATCCGTCACATTGAGCGTGGATTCGAAAAAGACGCCGGGGAAGGGCCGCGCCGCCCATCGCCAGGCGTTGAAGGGCGCGATGACCAAGGCCACCAACGCCACGCACGCGAGGACAGCGACGGCGATTTGAGCGACGATGTCGGACCGACTGGACGAGGATAGAGTTTCTTTGGACTGCTCGATCATACAGATTTCCGCGTCGAACCTGTTTCCACCAGGCTGCCGTACCTTTTCGCGTGGACGAGAGTTTTTGGACAAACCACCGCACGCGCCGATGCTCTTGGGGGGACAAGAGGCTGTCCAAATTCTATCACAGCGCAAGTCTTTTGTCCATTCCTTCCAACTAGGGTATAATCCCGCAGGTTGATCAAAAACGTACACCTCAGCTTCTACCGCGGGGGACGCATGGACAAGAAAATTCGCATTCTCATCGCCAAGCCGGGCCTGGATGGTCACGACCGGGGCGCCAAGGTCATTGCGCGGGCGCTACGCGACGCCGGGATGGAAGTCATCTACACCGGCCTGCGCCAGACGCCGGAGATGATCGTCGAATCCGCGCTGCAAGAAGACGTGGACGCCGTGGGGCTTTCGATTCTCTCCGGCGCGCACATGACGCTCTTGCCGCGCATCATCGAGCTGCTCAAAGCCAACCACCTGGACGACGTTCTGGTCTTTGCCGGCGGCATCATTCCCGACGAAGATATTTCCGCGCTGCAATCCGCCGGCGTGCGGGGCGTCTTTGGCCCCGGCGCGAATACGGATGAGGTCGCGCAATTCATCCGGCGAGAAGTGGAAAGTGTCAAGTAGACCAGAGGCGCAGCCTTGTCTACTCATCAAGCCATGGAACTTGTTGACCAAACCCTCTCCGGCAACCGCCGCGCCCTGGCGCGACTCATCAGCCAAGTAGAAAATGACGGTCCGCTTGCGGCGCAAACACTAGCGGCCATCTATAGTCACACAGGGCGCGCGCGCGTGGTGGGAGTGACCGGATCACCCGGCACCGGAAAATCCACGCTCGTATCCGAGTTAGCTAAAGCATACCGCCACGCAGGTCAGACGGTCGGCATCGTCGCGGTGGATCCCACCAGTCCCTTTTCCGGCGGCGCGATCTTGGGCGACCGCATTCGCATGAGGGACCTGGCCGGCGACTCGGGCGTATTCATCCGCTCGATGGCGACGCGCGGCAGTCTAGGCGGGCTGGCTCGCGCCACGACCAACGTAGTGCAAATCCTCGATGCAGCCGGTTACGACGTCATTCTCATCGAGACGGTGGGCGCGGGGCAATCCGAGGTGGATATCGCCCGCACCGCCGATACGACCGTCGTCGTCGAAGCGCCCGGATTGGGCGACGAGGTGCAGGCGCTCAAGGCCGGCATTTTGGAAATCGCCGACGTGCTGGTGGTGAACAAGGCCGACCGCGAAGGGGCGACCAACACCGTTCGCGCGCTCCAGGCCATGCTCGACCTGGGCGCTGCGCCGCGCGCAATCTCGCATCACGGCGTGACGATGAGTGTGGGTTCCGTAGGGCGGAATCCCCATTCCGCCCCCGATTCCGCCCCAGCGTGGCGACCACCTATCCTGCAAACTGTGGCATTAGAAAGCAAGGGGGTCGCAGAAGTCGCAGAAGCCATCGCGCGTCACCAAGCCTACCTGGCGGAAAGCGGCGAGGCCCAGACGCGCCGTCGTAGCCGCATCGAATCCGAACTCGAAGCGATTTTGCGCGAGACGCTGTTGCGCCGGCTGATGGGCAGTGTTTCACCCGCCGACGTGAGTCAGATGGTCGAGCGCGTCGCCGCGCGGGAACTTGACCCGTACACGGCGGCGGAACGACTCTTGTCGTCCGCGAGCTGCTGATCCTCGCGCATGAGGACACCGGCAAGCGCCGGATTCAGGGACCACGGCGAGGAGGTAAAAGTGAATCCAGGCGGCTGTCAAGGTCTGACCCGCTGTTTGCCTGACGAATCTCATCGGTGAACATCGCCACGTTTTTGGACTGTGAGCTACACTGCGCTCACAGCAACCTGGAATAACGCAGGAGGACAAATGGCTGCCGACACTTTTCTCAATCAAACGCGCCTATGCAATCTAAAGACATAGCAATTCGAATCCGCATGACACAACTCTTGCTCATCCGGCACGGCCAGTCCACATGGAACGCGGAGGGTCGCATCCAGGGTTGGGCCGATCCACCCTTGAGCGAAACCGGGCTTGACCAGGCGCGCAAGCTCGCGCAGCGGTTAGCTGCTGATGGATACACCCTTGCGGCGATTTACAGCAGCCCACTCCTGCGCGCTCGACAGACCGCCGAGCAGGTTGCCCAGGCGCTAGAGCTGCCGGTGCAGGCCGACGAGCGCCTGAAGGAGAATGGCGTCGGAAAATTCACCGGCCTGACCGGTCAAGAAGTGGAGCAGCAATTCCCGGAATGGTGGGCCGCACGCCGGGTCAGCCAGGAGTGGATACCGCCGCCCGACGGTGAGGATCGGAACAGTTTTGCGAGCCGCGCAGCGGCCGTGATGGCCCACATCGTGGCGGATCACTCGGAGCAAACTGTGGCCGTCGTCAGCCACGGCGGGATATTGGGCGCATACCTGATTCACGCGTTGGAAATGTCCATTCACCGCTCGTCGCCGTTCCAGTTCGACAACGCGTCGCTCTCCGTCGTGCAAATCGGCGAGCATCGCATCCGGCTGCTCAAACTCAACGACACGGCGCATTTGATGAACAACAATTAGGCCGGTATCCCCATACCGGCCTCATAGGAGACTGTAATGGCTCAACCTCGAATGTACGGAGACATTGAAATCTTTAACGGCACCGGCAGCGAGGAATTGGCTCGCAAGATCGCCGACTACCTGGCGGTGCCACTCAGCCCGCGCGAGATCGTCACGTTTGCGAATGAGAACATCTTTGTGCGCCTGCAAACCAGCGTACGCGGGCAAGACGTGTTCATCATCCAAACCACGTCCTCGCCGGTCAACTATAACATCATGGAGCTGCTGCTGCTGTTGGATACGGTCAAGCGAGCCAGCGCAGGACGCATCACTGCCGTGATCCCGCACTTTGCCTACGCGCGCAGCGACAAGAAAGACCAACCGCGCGTGCCGATCTCGGCGCGGCTCCTGGCCGATATCGTCACGGTTGCCGGAGCCGATCGCTACATCCTGATAGACTTGCACGCCGGGCAAATTCAGGGTTTCTTTGGCATTCCCGGCGATGAGTTGACGGCATTCCACATCCTGAGCGATTACTTTGTGCCCAAAAAGCTGGACAACGCCGTCGTCGTGGCCGTTGACCTGGGCTTTGCCAAAAAAGGCCGCAACTTTGCGGAAAAGCTCCATCTGCCGATGGCGTTCATCGAAAAGCGGCGCGACCCCGCCGATGCCTCGGTTCACGCGCTGACCATCATCGGCGACGTGGCCGGCAAAAACATTGTGCTCGTAGATGACGAAGTGGTCACGGCCAGCTCGGTCGCCAACGCGGTGAACATCCTCAAAGAGCACGGGGCCGCCGACATCTACCTCAGCTTCACCCATGCGGTATTCGCGCCCGGCGCGGTTGACTTGTTGTGCGCGCTGCCCATCCGCGAGATTGTCTGCACGGATACCGTGCCGATTCCACCTGCTCCACGCAAGTGCCTGCCCAACCTCACTGTGCTTTCCATCGGGCCGCTGTTGGGCGAGGTGATCCGGCGGGTCCACGAAGGCGAATCCGTTGGCAAGATGTTTGGGGAATAATGCCCGTTATCTCCGCAACCAACCTCTCAAAATCCTACGGCGCGCAAGACATCTTTTCCGGCGTCTCGTGCTCAGCGCCGCACGGCAGGCGCGTGGCGCTCGTCGGCCCGAACGGCACGGGCAAGACGACGCTCCTGCACATCCTGGCCGGGCTGGAAGAGCCTTCGGCGGGCCAGGTGCATCGAATGCGCGGGCTGACCCTCGGCTACCTGCCTCAGCAAGCCGACGAGCAACTCGATAGCGAGCGCACCCTATTTGACGAGATGCTCGCCGTCTTCGCCGACTTGACGGCGCAGGCAACAGAGTTGCGCGAACTGGAAGACGCGATGGCCGATCCGTTCCAGCGCGATGCCGCGCTGGAACGTTACGGGTCGCTCGTCGAAAAGTTCGAGCATGCCGGCGGCTATACTTTCGAGAGCCGCATCCGCCAGACGCTTTCCGGCGTGGGCTTTGCGCCACAAGATTTCACACGCCCGGTCAATCAACTTTCGGGCGGGCAAAAGACGCGCGCGCTATTGGCCAAGCTCGTGCTGCAAGAGCCGGGATTGCTGCTGCTCGACGAGCCGACGAATCACCTGGACATTGAAGCCGTCGAGTGGCTCGAATCCGTGCTGGCCGATTTCCCTGGGGCCGTCGTAGGTCATTGCGGAAAAGCTCAAGCGACTCGCCGCTTTTATCGAAGTGGAGAGCGGGCGCACGGTGGCGCACAAGATCTGCGTGGATACCAGCGCCGTCCTGGAACGCGAGTGGGCCGTGCGCGCGGGCCTCGGTTGGATCGGCAAGAACACGCTGTTGATTAATCCGCGCGTCGGGTCATGGCTCTTGCTCGGCGTGCTCTTGCTCGAACTCGACCTTGAGGATGATGTCCCTTTCCCTGCCGACCACTGCGGCACGTGTACGCGCTGTATCAAAGCCTGTCCCACGCATTGCATCCTGCCCGACCGCGACCTGGATGCCGGTCGCTGCATCGCATACCTCACCATCGAATCGCGTGGCGCGCTACCGCGTCCCGCCGACCTGTGTGGTTCCTTCGGCGACTGGGTTTTCGGCTGCGATGCGTGCCAGGAGGCTTGCCCGTGGAATCGCTTCGCACGCCCCACACGCGAAGCAGCCTTTGCGCCGCGCCACGCTGCGCTCAACCTGGGCGAGCTGCTCGACATGAATGATGAGACCTTCGAAGCCCAATTTGCGCACAGCGCCATCCGACGCGCCAGGCGCGAGGGGCTGGCACGTAACGCCCGTATCGCCGCCGCCAACCGAACATACAGCGAGGAGACCTCATGAATACGCCCTGCGACCACGGCCGCGCGCCTGCTTTCAACCCTTACACGCGATTTGCGCTAGTGGCCTTGCTGGCAGTGTTGCTGATAACCTATCTTCAATTGCTCTTGTTCCCTGCCTGGGACGTCGTCTTTGCCTGGCTGATCGCCATTAACCTTGTGACGTTCGTCGCCTTCGGTTACGACAAAGCGATTGCCCCGAAAGGCGCCATGCGTGTGCCGGAAGCGATTCTGCTGGCGTTGACACTGCTGGGCGGAAGCGTCGGCGCCGTCCTCGCTCGCCCGCTGTTCCGTCACAAGACTCTAAAAATGTCATTCCGCCTGATCTTTTGGCCGTGCGTCTTTGTGTCCATCGCCCTGGTGACGCTTTACTACCTGGTGCTCTGTCCAGGCTGCCGTTAGGCAGTTGCAAAGTTAATGCAAACGAGTACAATTATCCGGGTGGGAAGACTGGCATGCACGTGACCCGCTGCGGCACGACTAACGAGCGCCTGTTCTGCCGGGTTGGGTTACGCTTGACAAGGAATTGCAATCAAGGTAAACTCTGGACAAATTCCGTAAGATAAGAGGTCTACCGCGCCAAGCTCCCCCCATTTGTACGCGCCGAAATCGTCCGAACGATCATCGCTCGCTCATCGGCGAGGACGTTGTTCATCATAACGAGCACATGTCTATCAGTCACTAACGAAGGAGCCAACGATGGCCAAGTCGCGAACCGAGCAAATGGTTGAGCGCCTGCGAGATATGCAGGCCAGCACCCCGGACATTGAAGCGTCCGCCGTCGTCAGTGTAGATGGGTTGATCATGGCCTCGTCTTTGCCGGCGGGAGTCGAGGAAGATCGCGTGTCGGCCATGTCCGCCGCCATGCTCAGCCTGGGCGAACGCATCGCCAGCGAGCTGGGGCGCGGCCTGCTCGACCAAGTCTACATCAAGGGCGAAAGCGGCTATGTGTTGCTCATGTCCGTGGGCGAGGAAGCCGTGTTGACGGTTCTGGCCCGCGCCCAGGCCAAACTTGGCCTGTTGTTCTTGGACATGCGGCGCGCCGCCGAGGAACTGACCAAGATCGTCTAGCACCTCTTATTTCTCCCAGGCAGGAGGCACGACATGGCAGGTCAGCAAGGCCAATATTTTTATACGAACCGGATTGTTCGCTACTGTCTTTTGGCGATGGAAGAAATCATGGGCAAGAACGGCTTGAACGCCATCTTGAACATGGCCAAGTTGCAGCATTTGATTGACAATTATCCGCCCGAAGATATGGAGAAAAAGTTCGACTTTGCCGATTTTTCTGCGCTCATTGCTGCGCTGGAAGAAATGTACGGTCCGCGCGGCGGGCGCGGCTTGGCGTTGCGCGCAGGGCGGGCCGGCTTTGCGCGTGGGCTACAGGGCTTTGGCCCGCTGATCGGCGCAAGCGACTTGGCCTTCCGGGTGCTGCCGCTGAGCACCAAGCTCAAGCTGGGTCTGCCCATGGAGGCGGGCGTATTCAATCAGTTCAGCGACCAGGTCAGCCGCGTGGAAGAAAAGGACGACCACTTTCTCTATTACATTGACCGCTGCCCGGTGTGTTGGGGCCGCAAGACGGACAAGCCCGTGTGTTTCGCCGCAATGGGACTCTTGCAAGAGTCGCTGCGCTGGTTGAGCAGCGGCAAAGAATTCCGCGTAGACGAAATCAGTTGCATTGGCATGGGCGACCCGTCATGCACCTTCAAGATTTATAAAGAACCTATCGGGTAGAACGGATGCGGGTCAATGGTCACGTCCCCCCATAGTCTGCTACCGGAGGAAAAATGGCTGAACTAGCCTGCATCCTGGTAGTCGAAGACGAGCGCGACACGGCCGACATGTTGTCGGCGTATTTTGAATCACAAGGGTATCAGGTGCTGCACGCTGCCTGGGGCCAAGATGCGCTCCAAATCACTGCCAAAACTGTTCCCGATCTGATCCTGCTCGACATTCGCTTGCCGGATATTGACGGTTACGAAGTGTGCCGCAGGTTGCGTCAGCAGCGGCGGACGCAAGACACTCCGATCGTTTTCCTCACCGAAAAACGCGAGCGGATGGACAAGCTCCAGGGCCTGGAGCTGGGCGCGGTAGATTACATCACCAAGCCCTTTGACATCCAGGAACTGAGGCTGCGGGTGCGCAATGCGCTCCGCCGCGCGGAATTTGCGACGCTGACCGATCCCGTGACCTCGCTGCCGTCCGAGCCACTCGTCCGCGAGCGGTTGAGCGCGCAACTCCCCAAGCATGGCTGGGTCGTCATCGGCGTCAGCGTGGCCGGCGTGGAAGCGTTCAGCGAGGCGTATGGCTTTGTGGCGCGTGACGACATGCTGCGGGCGCTGGCCTTGATGCTCATGAGCATCTCGCAGGAGAGCACGGGTGAAGAAGCGTTCGTGGGCCAGACCGGTCAGGCAGAATTCGTCATCCTCACTGATGTGAGCCACGCGCGCGACATACGTGACCGGCTGGCGGCGCGCATCCACCAGTCTCTCAATTTCTTTTACCCGTACAAGGAAGATCAGTCATCGCGCCAACAACGTCCAGAGATCAAAATCTTGCTGGGCGCTGTCGGCGATCAGCATGGCCCGTTTGCCGACCCCAATGCCGTGATGGACTTGCTCCGATCTGCGCAAAAGCCTATGAACTAGATCCGTGGAAATGTCCGGCCCTCCCGAAAGGGAGGGCTTTTTTTGCGCCTCGGGTCGGCCGGCGCAATGGGGCGTTGACCCCCCTTACCGCTCAGGGTATAATCGGCCCATGTGGAGGAATGTGTGAACGTCACCATAGTCGTTCCCACTTACAACGAAGCCAACAACTTGCCGGCATTGGTGGGCGAGCTATTTGCGCAACCTGTCGAAAATCTGCGCCTGCTGATTGTGGACGACGAGTCGCCCGATGGAACGGGCAAACTGGCAGACGAACTCGCCGCGCGCACGCCGGGCCGGATGGACGTGGTGCACCGCACCGGCCTGCGTGGACTGGGGCGCGCTTACGTGGACGGTTTTCGATGGGCCATGCAGCATGGCGCAGAAACCATCGTGCAAATGGACGCAGACTTTTCTCATTCGCCCACTGACGTGCCGCGCCTGGTCGAAACGCTGCGCGTGGCCGAGTGTGATGTGGTCGTGGGTTCGCGCTACGTCGCCGGTGGGCAGGTAGACAACCAGTGGGGCTTGGGCCGCTATGCTCTAAGCTGGTGGGCCAATGTGTACGCACGCTCGATTCTGAGCCTCAAGACACACGACGCCACGGCGGGGTTCAAGTGCTGGAGGCGGTCGGCGTTGGAAGCGATTGACTTGAGCCGCGTCCGCTCGAACGGGTACGTGTTCCAGGTGGAAATGACCTACCTCAGCGAGCGGTTGGGACTGCGCATCTGTGAGCTGCCGATCTATTTTGAAGACCGGCGCATCGGCAAATCCAAGATGACTATTCCGGTCAAAGTCGAAGCCGCCTGGCGCGTGTTCCAGGTGTGGTGGCGACATCACGATATCCCCCGCATCGAATGACGAGCGCCGAATGACGAATGACGAAGGCCGAGCGGTGAATGGCGAAGGGCGAGAAATGGTTGGCCGGCGACGCCGATTCGACATTCGCAATTCGACTTTTGCAATTCTCCTCGGCTTGTTTCTCTTGCCGTTGGCGCTGTTGTGGCAACAGACGCTCGGCGGCAAGACACTCATCCCCGCCGACGCGCTGTTCAGCTTCCAACCGTGGAAGGCCGCCGCTGCGCAGTTTGGAATTGCATACCCACAGAATCACCTCGTCGCCGACCTCGTGCTGGAGAATTACGCCTGGAAGCGCTTCATCGTCGAGTCGCTAAAGCAGGGCGAGATTCCGCTCTGGAATCCGTACACCTTCGCCGGTGAGCCGTTCCTCGCCAACGGGCAGCACAGCGCGCTCTATCCCTTCAGCCTGATCTTTTACGCGCTGCCGCTATGGCAAGCCTACGGCTGGTTCACCGTGTCGCAGTTGTGGCTGGCCGGCGTATGGATGTATCTGCTGGCGCGCGTGCTGGGCCTGCGCCGCGCGTCTGCCATCGTCGCAGCAGTGACGTATCAACTCTCGGCGTTCTTTGTCTTTAGCGTCGTCTTTACCATGATTATCGCCGCCGCCGCGTGGCTGCCATTCATCCTGGCGATGGCGGAACTGGTCATCCGCCAGCATCCGGCGCTGGGTGGGCGGCCCGCGCGCGCGCCGTGGGCAGTGCTCGGCGCGTTGGGCCTGGGCATCGCCATGTTGGCCGGTCACCCGGAAATGATTTATCCGTACACGTTATTTGTGGTGGGGACGTTTGCCGTGTGGCGGCTGGCGACAAATTCCAAATTTCAGATTTCAAATGTCGCGTGGCTGGCCGTGATGATCGGGCTGGGCCTGGCGCTGGGCGCGATCCAATTTCTGCCGATGGTAGAAGTGCTGCTGCTCAACTTTCGAGAAAGCGGGGCCAGCCTGAGCCAGGTGTTGAGTTGGTCGTATCCGTGGCGGCGGATCATTGCATTCCTCATCCCCAATTTCTTTGGCAACGAGTCACATCACACTTACCTGGATATCTTTTCGTGGCGGACGCTGCCCGCGCAAGTTTATGGCGATGGACAGTACGTCTGGTGGGGCATCAAGAATTCTGTCGAAGGGGCAGCGTATCTGGGCATCCTGCCGTTGGTGTTAGCTTTGTTTGGAATTCTCACCGCAAAGACACAAAGGTCGCCAAGAGATTCAAAAAATAACTTGGCGCCCTTCGTTTCTTTGCGGTTCATATTCGATTGGCTGCGGCATCCGTATGTGCCGTTCTTTGCATTATTGGCGCTCTTTTCACTGGCGCTCGTTTTCAAGACGGGACTGTACGCCGTCATCTACACTCTGCCGGGCCTGGGCCAACTGCACACGCCGTTCCGGTGGGTTTTTCCGTACACACTCTCGATGGCGGTACTGGCCGGGTTCGGCGCGGATTTCCTCGCTCGGACGAGAAAGGATGTTGTAGGGCAAGATGCTACGCGGAGCGTGCCTATCGAACGCCGCATCAAGGCCGTCGCGTGGACATTGTTCTGGGCGGGAGCCGCCGTCGTCGCGGCGCTGCTGCTTGCGCGTTTTGCGTTCCCTGCGTTGAGCCTGCGTCTGGCCGATGCCGCCGTCGCTCAATTGGCAAAGGCCGACACGACGTTTGCTGACGGGCGAATGTTTTACTCGTACCTGTTCCCGTGGCTCTTCATCTTTGGCTTGATGCTGATGGCGTCGGGCATTGTCGTGCGCGTTTCGCGCTGCCCGATTTACATTCCCTTCCGACGACGCCCCATCTGGGAAGTGCTGGCTGTCGCCGTCATCGTGCTCGACCTGTTCGCCTGTGGTTACGGATTCAATCCTGCGGTTGACCCCAAACTGCTGGACTATCGCCCGCCCGTCCTCGATTTCCTCAAGCAGGATACCGGCCTGTGGCGCTTTGCCACCTATGACCCGCGCGGTCTCAAGACGATGAACATGAACAGCGGTTGGTGGAACGGCTTGCAAGACGTGCGCGGCTACGACTCGGCCTTTCCCAAGCAATACCTGCGCTACATCCAGACCATCGAAAAGCAGACTGACTACCTCGACAACCGCATCGGCCCGGTGCGCGATGCGCGCGCGCTCGATAGCCCGATGCTTGACTTGCTCAACGTCAAGTACGTCATCACTGAAGATGAAATACCGAATACAAAGTTCACGCTGGTTTACAGCGATGCGGTGCGCGTCTATCGCAACGAGGCCGTCGCCCCGCGCGCATTCACGCTGCCGCAGTCTTGCACGGTCTACACCGACGATGAACTAGCCGCGATGGGCAAGTATGACCCGCGGCAATATGTCATGGTTGCGCGAGGCAAGATGCAAGAGGCAGGAAGCAACCTGCAGGGGGCTGCGCCGAAGCAGGAGACAAATCCTGCATCTTGCCTCTTTCATCCTGCATCCGTCACCGCGTACAAATCGAACGAGGTCTGGATTGACGTGCAGACCGGCGCGTCGTCGTGGCTCGTTCTGGGAACCTGGGCGCAAGATACCCTCGGCCATGATTTTCCGCTCGTCGTCGCAGGCCAATTGCCGGAACATGGAGGATTGTTCCACGATCCGCGCGTGATCGCCAAGGCGCTCGAGATTGAAGACGTGGTGCGCTGTATCGGCGCGGTGGCAGAGGAAGACAAGCCGGCACTGTATCGCGGCGCGACGGCGTTCCTTTACCCCACGCGCTACGAAGGCTTTGGGCTGCCGGCGTTAGAAGCGTTGGCGTGCGGCGTGCCCGTCGTCGGCAGCAATGCTTCGTCAGTGCCGGAGATTGTGGGTGAGGCGGGGATGTTGGTGGACCCGGACAATGCGCGCTCGATGGCTGGCGCGCTCATCGCCGTCGTGACGGATGACGAGTTGCGCGAAAAACTGTCCCGCGCAGCGGTCGAGCAGGCGCGCAAGTTTTCGTGGGAAAAGTGCGCCAGGGAAACCCTTCAGGCGTATCGAGATGCGTTGGCCTGACACAAAGGCGGAAGGATGAAGGCGGAATCCGCCTTCATCCCTCATCTCGCATCCTTCGCTAGTGCGTGTCCAGCGTGAGCTGGCTCAATCCCATGTCTATGGTGATGTTCAGTTTGTCGGCTGCGTCCTCTTTGCCCGTCGTGTAGGTGGAGCCGGAACTGTTCCACGATCCGATCGTCTTGGTGTTGCTGACGGCGTTCTTGAGCGTGATGCGCGCCGAGGTGCCGGTCGGCACGACGATGGTCATATTGCTGACGCCGGTCTTGATCTCCACGTTGGCGCTCCGCTTGAGCTTGCCCCCAAATTCCAGGATGTAGCTGCCCGCGCCGCTCTGGAACGTCATCGTCCCAAAGTTGAGATTCGCCAGTCCCGTCAACTTGACGGTCGAAGCGCCGGTCGTAAAGTTGAACGTTTCCGCCTTGTCCGGGTTGGCCTGATCGAACGTGATGGTAGACTTGCTTGCGCCTTCTTCCCACTTGAGCGATTGCAAGCGCAGGCCGCCCAGGTTCCACGTCCCGTTGTAAGCGCCCGCCTGCACGATCAGGTTCATCGGCACGCTGTTGCTGAGCTTGATGTTCCATTTGTTGACCAGGTCTTTGGGCAAACTGCCCTGCAACCCGCCCGTCGGGCCTTGCAAGATATCCACCTTGTTGCCGCTTTGGCTGACGGAGGGCTGGAATTCCGGCACGTTGTATTGGACGCTGCCGTCAACCAATTTGGCCGCTCCAGCGCCGGCGGTCAGCTCTGCCGCTCCCAGGCGAAGTGTGACATCCACAGGTTTGCTCGTGTCGGGGGGCAGAGGGACGCTAATCGTCTGGGTTTGCACTGCTCCAGTCTTGAGTTGTGTTTGACCGCCGGGGGATGTACACGCAGCGGTCACCATAGTCACCAATGTGATGACGGCGATCAGCTCTAGTTTTTTGGCGCTCATATCAGTCTCCTCTCGTGTGAAAATCGGGTGGGCACGTTATAACTAGATTATACATCTACTTGCGGCCAAAATGTAATGGGAAGATGGTCACAAATTTCCGGCTTCCTGGCGGCCAAGCTACCGCCACGGGTGATCGCCGACCGAAAAGCTGGTCCGCGTCCAACAAAAACGCAAGCGTTTTACGTTTTTCCTTTTGTGGTCACCCGTGCCGCCGCCTGAGATAATCCGAAAGCGCAATGTCAAAAAACGACGGATGCCGGAAGGTGGGACGTGGGCGACTTGCGAGATCACGTTACGCAGGGTTGTACGCCCATTGAGCAAAAACAAACGGGGCTGTCCCATTCGGACAGCCCCCGTAAACTATACTTTGCCCAAGGACGCTTATTTCAGCAGCGTTTCTAGCGGTGTGTAGGGCAGGTCCGTTGTCAGTGTCGAGGCCCAGGGCTGGATCGGTCTCGTTAGTCTGTCAGGCCTTCGAGCAAAGTCGAGATGGTTGTGTTGGCATCTCCCAGCAGCATGATAGTCGTCGGCAACTGATAGAGTGGATTCTCGACGCCAGAATAGCCAGGCCGGTCGTCCAAGTTGCAAACGATCGCGCTTTTGGCTTCTTGCGCCATGAGGATCGGCATGCCGGAGATGGGCGAGCCGTCTTGCTGAATGGCGGCGGGATTGACCACGTCGCAGGAACCAACGATCAGGGCGACATCAATGTTCCTGAATTCCGGATTGATCGTGTCCATTTCCACTAATTTGTCATAGTCAACTTCGGCCTCGGCCAGAAGCACATTCATGTGGCCGGGCATTCTCCCCGCCACTGGGTGAATGGCGAACTTGACCTCCACGCCGCGCTGTTCCAGTCGCCGCGCCAATTCGACCACCTTAAACTGCGCCTGCGCCAGGGCCATTCCGTAACCTGGGATAATCACCACTTTCCCGGCCGTTTTCAATTTATCTATGGCGGCTTCCTGGGGCAACTGCACGGCCTTTGCCTCCGGCGCCGCCTCTACGGCTTGCGGCATTGTGGACACGGCGGCTCGACTGATCGAGCCGCTCCTGGCACCGATGAGCACGTTGAGCAGGCTACGGTTCATGGCCTTGCACATGATGTGAGTAAGAATCGAGCCGGACGCTGCCACTGTCGCGCCGCAGGCTATCAACAAGCGTTCTTGAATGACCGCGCCGCAAAAGGCGGCTGCCGCACCGGCCGTCGCGTTGAGGAGTGAAATCAACACCGGCATGTCGGCGCCGCCGATCCTGATGGAGAAAAGAATGCCGAGCAAGACAGATAGGGCCAGCAAAATCAATAGCAGCCATGCCCCGGGGAGGGCTACACGGATTCCGATGAACACGCCCAAGATAAGCGTGAGGAGAGCCACCGCCAGGAGCAGGAACGAGTGTTGGGGCAGCACGACGGGCCGTTGATTGATCTTGTTGGACAGCTTGGCGCTGGCGATCATGCTGCCGCTAAAAGTCGCTGCTCCGATGATGAGGCCGAGCACTCCTGCTATCTTGCCAAAAGAAGTCAGGTGGGCGGTCGCACGGTTCAACTCGACGAACGAAACCAGGAAAGCTGCTATGCCGCCGGCTCCGTGTTGAAACGCAACCATCGCCGGAATCTGGATCATGTTCACCCGCATGGCGACGATGACGCCAACCGCGGAGCCGGCGAGAAGGGCCGTCACGACGATGCCCGGCGACAGTATCTTGTAGCGATACAGGACGAGCAAAAAGGCTGCCAGAAGGGCCAGGGCGTTAATCATGTTGCCCGATCGCGCTCCCTTAGGGCTGTGGAAGAGCCTGAGCCCAACGATCAGAAGGAGGATGACCAACACATCAAAGAACAAACTGAGCCAGGTTCCCATTAGGCTATTCCCTCCCATGTCCGATTTTCAAACCGCTCACACGCCTCTCGCTTGACCGTTCGATGTGTGCCGCACTCTTCAAGCCGGCCGTTCGGTTCCGGATTTTCTTTTAAAGAGTTTCAACATGCGATCGGTGATGACAAAACCGCCGACAACATTAAAGGCAGCCATGGCGATGGCCAGGGCGCCCAGGAGTTTATCGGCCAACGTGGTTTCGACCGCAAAGAGCAGCAGTGCTCCCAAAATTGTCACAGCCGAGATGGCGTTGGTCATGGACATCAACGGCGTGTGCAAAAGCGGCGGCACTTTCGAAATCAGCAGGTAGCCAATCCCGAAAGAGATCACAAACACAGACACCATGATCAACAGTTCGGCCATTTTGCGTCCTTTTCCTTAACTATCCATAGTGGCGACTTGTCGCCTGGACCTACGAGCGGCAAGCCGCCACTACGATAGACTCTTGTGCCTGAGCAAGCACCTTTTCCTTGCGAACGGGGCGACCTGTCCGCCCGTGGGTCACTTTTCTCCCATCGCCTTGAGTGCGCCGGCGAAAACGATCTTGCCCTTGTAAGTGACCAACGAGTTTTTGACAATCTCGTCTTCCATGTCAAAGCTGCCAGGGCCTTTCTTGAACAGGTTCTCGACGTAATAGTACATGTTATTGGCGTAAAGCCAACTGGAGTGAACGGCCACACTGCCTGGGATGTTGGCCACGCCGCAAACTGTCACGCCGTATTTTTCCACGGTGCGGCCACTTTCAGTCACTGCGCAGTTGCCTCCCTGGTCAATGGAGACGTCTACGATGACCGACCCCGGCTTCTTCTTGGCCACCATCTCCTCGGTGATGAGAATGGGTGCGATCTCTCCTGGCACCAGCGCGCTGAGGATGATAATGTCCGCCGCCTCCACGTAGGGAGCAATTGCCTGGCGCTCTTTTTCCACCCAATCCGGCGTCAACGCCTGGGCATAGCCGCCCTCGCCGACCGCCAGTGCGGCCGGAGTCTCGAAGCCAACGGCTTTAGCACCGAGGCTGGCAGCATCCTTGCGGGCGTTTTCGCGGATGTCAACGGCCTCGACCACGCCGCCCAGCCGTTTGGCCGTGGCGATCGCCTGCAAACCAACCACGCCAGCGCCGATCATCAGCGCCTTGGCGGGCTGGATCGCACCGATGGCAGTGCCGATCATGGGCATGAACTTGGGCAGGTACGAAGCCGCGATCAGCACCGATTTGTAGCCGGTGACGGTGCTCATGGAGGTCAATGCATCCATTCGCTGGGCCCGCGAGGTGCGCGGAATGCCATCCATCGTGAAAGAAGTGATGTTCTTGTCCCTCAGCGTCCGGATCATCTCGTGAATGTTAGGCGCGGCGGGATGCAGGAAGGTGATCAGAGCGCCGCCTGCACGCAACATGCTCACCTCGGTCTTTCCGACTGTGGGGTTCAAGTAGGGTTGCTTGACTTTCAGGATGAGGTCGGCTTTGGCAAACAACTCCACCACGTCGGCCAAGATGCTGGCGCCGGCCTTTTTGTATTCGTCATCCGAAACAAAGATGCCAGCGCCGGCCCCCGATTCCACAGCGACCTCAAATCCCAATTTGAGGTATTTGGCTACGGTCTCTGGTATGGCGGCGACACGTCGTTCGCCCGGCAGAATTTCTTTGGGTATTCCGATTAGCATAGTGAACCTCCGTTTTTGATAGTTGGCGGTTGTTTTCAATTCGAGCGCAGGCCAGCGATCTTTGGTAGCCGGATGTTTCGTAGGATTAGCCAACTTGTCCTACCCGCTCGAATGCTCTGCTGCTAGTAAGCGTACATTCCAAAGGTTACATTACTTGTGCCCGTTTGTCAGGTGACATCGCACACCACAATCGCGTTACGTTTTTCACATAGCGCAGTTGTCGGCTGACTGAATCGGGAGAGATGAGCGTTACGGGGACGATTTGTTGCTAATTGACGCCGTCGGCGCGTTGGAGCGCGACGAGCAGCCGTTCTTCTTCGTCCTGCGGCGCATGGCGCAGCGGCTCCTGATGGCGTCGGATGAGCGAGACTGTCAGCAGGCCGCACCCGGCCTGGGCGGCCCATTTCGCGCCAATTTCGGCATGCTGGCGGTGAACGATAAACGGCCGACGCCAGCCACGCGGCTCGCCACGGGTGAGCCATGCGAGCACGCCCGGCGCAAAGCGCGCGCTCAACACAATGATCGCGCGATGCCAGGGGTAAAGCCTAGCCGCAGATTTGCCCACGTCGTGCAAGAGCGCCGCAGCCAACACACCCGGTTCGGCATGGCCTTGCCGGCGCAGCATCCGCATCACATTGAGGCTGTGACGCTGATCAAAGACGCTCATCCGGCGGAAGAGTTTTTGCGCATCCGGGGCTAGGACCTCGTCGGCCTCGCGTAGATCGTCAGGCGAGACGCGGGCCAGCAGGGCACTAAAAAACTGGCGCACGCGGTAAGTGGCAGACACAGTGGCACTCAAGACCTCCGAGGTTTCCGCCAACCGGCATGATCGGGCAACCTCGGAGGTCGGAAATTCAGAATCCCAGGATCAGCCGCTCCAGGAAAAACATGGGCGGCCCCATCAGCAAGCCGATCACGCCGAGAAAGACTAGCGCCAACACAATCATGATGCCATATTGTTCCAGCCTCAGGATATACTCACCCCACTGCGGCGGCAGTATGGCTACGGCGATGCGCGATCCATCCAGCGGCGGGATCGGAATCAAGTTAAACACCGCCAGCGCAATGTTGACGACGACAAAGTTGATGAGCAACTGGGCCAAAAAGCCGCCTGGAATCAAATGGAACCGGAAAGGAAGAGCGACCAGCGCGGCCAGGGCAAGGTTGGACATTGGCCCGGCCAGTGCGACAAGCGCAAAGCCAGTGGTCGAGTTGCCGCTGCGATAGAGGCCATAAGGATTGACCGGCACTGGCTTGGCCCACCCAAAGCCACCCAGCATAATCATGATCGCGCCGATGGGGTCCAGGTGGTCGAGCGGATTAAAGCTCAATCTCCCGTAATCGCGCGCGGTCACGTCGCCCAGACGATAGGCCATGAGGGCATGCGCCAATTCATGCACCGGCAGCGCGATGAGCAGGATCAGCAAGCGGGATAACAGCACTTCTGGCCGCAAGAGCGACCCGATATCAATTGGCATCGGCAATCCTTTGGGACGTAATCGTCAGACAGGCGGGTATTATAACACAAACACACTATCGAGGCGCATGGTATAATGGCGGTGCAAGGTGCAAGAGGCAAGCAGCCTACTCACCGACTCATTAACTGGACTTTGGCAAGTTTTCAGCCTGCTTGGGTAGAAAGTAAAACTTGACACAGGGGCCACTTTGCGGCAAAGTTGGGGCACCACAACACCAACTACTTCGCCTGTGTCGGCGTCTACAATCAGTTCACCCACCCGCCCCCTCATTCCTTTGGCCGGAGTGCCAAACAACACCGGCACACGCCAGTGCAACGTTGCACCCACGATCAATTCAGGGTCGCCGGCAGCCAGCATATTGCCTGCATTCATAGCCAGGAATCGGTTGGCTTTTTGCTTCGCCACTGCCGCCGAGATGTTGAACTGCGTCATGACCTCGATTTTGAGCGAGACAGCGCTTCCTGGCGGGATCATTGTGGTCGGTATTTCAACACTCATTGTCTTGCGCCTCCTCCATATGGCCGCGCCCCTGGTGCGGCACATTCGCGTTTTCACGTGACCGTGACCAGCAATTGGTTCTGATCCACGCTCTGGCGGCTCTGAACGCGCACGCCGGACACAGTCGCATCGCGCGGAGCTTTGATCTCGTTTTCCATCTTCATGGATTCGAGGACCACCAGCACGTCGCCCTTTTTGACCGGCTGCCCCTCCATCACCGGGATAGCGACGACGAGGCCCGGCATCGGCGCCTTGATTTGCAGCTCGCCGCTGCCTGGCATGAACCCGCGTGAAGCCTGCGCCAGCCGCCGCGCTCGCTCGTCCTCGACGCGCACATTGAACAGGTGGCCCGAAAGCAGCACTTGATACTCGCCGCTCTCTTCGTTCACCAGGACTTCGTAAGAGCTGTGATCGAGCAACAACGAGAACGCGGTGGCTTGGTCCAGCGAGAAAAAGTCCACCGGCATCAATTCCCCGTCCACGGTCACCTGATTTTCCTGGTTCACGTCTATGACAAAAGTCTGATTGTCGATACTGGTCGAGTACTTCACTCTGGTCTCCCGTGCTCGCGCTCCGACGATGACTACCGAGTCGCCTGGCTGCGCCCAGCCAGCTTCCAGTTGCTCGCGTCGCGCGCGGGGCCGCGCACGATCTGCGCCGCCTGCTGCCCGCGTTGGTGCGCCACCAGCGTGGCGACGATAGCGGCCACGCGCGGCAGTTCCTCCGAGATGTTCTCGTCTATCGAAAAGCGCTGCTCGACAAAGGTCGTATCGAATTGGCCGCCATGAAAACGGTGGCTTTCCATGATCGCCTGATGGAACGGGATATTGGTCCTGATGCCGATGACGCGATACTCGCGCAGCGCGCGGCGCATCCGCACAATCGCCTCGCCGCGCGTCTCGCCCCACACGACGATCTTGGCCAGCAGCGAATCATAGTACGGCGTGATCTCGCTGCCTTCGTCCACGCCGCTGTCCACGCGCACGCCCGGCCCGGCCGGGCGGCTGAGCGTGTGGATGTGCCCGGTCGAGGGCAGGAAATTGTTGAACGGGTCCTCGGCATTGATGCGGCACTCGATGGCCCATCCATTGAGATGGATGTCGTCCTGGGTGTAGTGCAACTTGCGCCCGCGCGCGATGCGGATTTGCTCTTTGACAATGTCCACGCCGGTGACCGCCTCTGTGACCGGGTGCTCCACCTGCAAGCGCGTGTTCATTTCCAAAAAGAAAAAGTTCTTGTCCTTGTCCAACAGAAACTCGATCGTGCCTGCGTTGATATAGTTGACGGCTTGCGCCGCGCGCACGGCGACTTCACCCATGCGGCAGCGCAGATCGGCATCCACAATGGGCGAAGGGGATTCTTCGATGAGCTTTTGGTGGCGGCGCTGGATCGAACATTCGCGCTCGCCCAGGTGGATGCAGTTGCCATGTTGATCGGCCAGCAATTGGATTTCCACGTGCCGCGCGCCTTCGACGACTTGCTCAAGGTACACCGCGCCATCGCCGAACGAGGCCTCGGCCTCGCGCCGCGCCGAAGTCAACGCGCGCGGCAGGTCTTGCAATCGCTCGACCAGCCGCATCCCCTTGCCGCCGCCGCCCGCGGTCGCCTTGATGAGGAGGGGAAAACCCACTTGCGGAGCGACGGCCAGAATCTCTTCGTCCCGCAGACCGCCCTCGCCTTCCGTGCCAGGGACGACCGGCACACCGGCCTTTTGCACCGTCATGCGCGCCACGGCCTTGTCGCCCATCGCGCCGATGGCCGAAGGGGATGGGCCAATGAAGGCGATCTTGTTCTCCGCACAGGCCATCGCAAATTCGGGCCGCTCGGCCAGGAAGCCATAACCGGGATGAACGGCATCTGCGCCGGAGCGCCGAGCGGCGTCCAAGATACGGTCAATCCGCAAGTAACTTTCGCGCGCGGGGGCCGGGCCGATATAGTATGCTTCGTCGGCATAACGCACATGCAACGCGCTACGATCCACGTCCGAATACACCGCCACCGTCTTGATGCCCAGCTCGCGGCAGGCGCGAATGATGCGGATGGCGATCTCGCCCCGGTTCGCGATCAGAATTTTTGTAAACATTCAACCTCTGATACGTAGTGCGTGCTGCGTATTCCGTGTTCCGTTTACACACACAAAGCACGGAACACGCAATACAGATTATATCACGGCTCGACCGTGACCAAATCCTTCAGCCCCTCGAACGTCACATCACCGATGCTGCTCACGTTCTTCAAATCTTCGACTTTCTTGAACGGCCCGGTCTTGGTGCGGTAATCTATGATGCGCTGCGCGGTGGCGGGGCCGATCTTGGGCAGCGTATCCAGGTCGGCCAGCGTGGCTGTGTTGATGTTGACGCGCGTCACGCCCGGCGCGGCCGCCACATTCATCGTCGTGGGCTGACTCGTTTCACCCTTGCGCGGCACGTGAATCTGCTGCTGGTCGCGCACTTCAAGCGCCAGGTTGATGCGGTCGAGGTCGGCGTCTGTTCCCGCGCCACCGGCAGCTTTGATCACATCGTCCACCAGGCTGCGCGGCGCCAGCGTATAGACGCCGGGCGTTTTCACCGCGCCGCTGACGTACACGCGCACCGGCGCAATGGTCGGCGGCGCAGTCGGCGCGGCGGTCGGCGGCGGTACGACGACGATGGGCGCCGTCTGTTGGCACGCCGTGAGGGCCAGGAGACATACGCTGAGGAGCAATCGTCGCCACTTCACCATCGTATCACTCCTTTCCACGTGTTTCGTATTCCATGTTCCGCCACGCAATACAAAACACGCAATAGGCCGACTGTCCTTGATCTACAATGGCATATTGCCATGCTTCTTGGGCGGGTTCGTATCTCGCTTATTCTGCAGCATCTCCAATGCGTTGATGAGGCGCGGACGGGTTTCGCGCGGCTCGATCACGTCGTCCAGGTAACCGCGCGAAGCGGCGACGTACGGATTGGCAAATTGCTCGCGGTACAGCGCGATCAACTCTGCGCGCTTGGCTTCCGGGTCGGCGGCCTCGGCGATCTCTTTGCGGAAGATGATGTTGACCGCGCCCTCCGGCCCCATCACCGCGATTTCGGCGGACGGCCAGGCCAGGTTCACGTCGCCCCGGATGTGTTTACTGCTCATGACGCAATACGCGCCGCCATACGACTTGCGCGTGATGACGGTGAGCTTGGGCACGGTCGCTTCGCAGTAAGCATAGAGCAGCTTGGCCCCGTGCCGGATGATACCGCCGTGCTCCTGTCCCACGCCCGGCAAAA
Organism: Anaerolineae bacterium; assembly: GCA_041300525.1. Taxonomy (GTDB): domain Bacteria; phylum Chloroflexota; class Anaerolineae; order Fen-1058; family Fen-1058; genus JBGLNJ01. Next base: position 2,294,060 of record JBGLNJ010000001.1, read on the forward strand.
AGCCCGGCACATCCTCGAACGTGACAATGGGGATGTTGAAGCAATCGCAAAAACGGATGAACCGCGCGCCTTTGTGCGAGGCGTCAATGTCCAGCACGCCGGCCAGCACGGCGGGTTGATTCGCCACGATCCCCACGCTGCGCCCGCCTAGTCGCGCAAATCCGACGACGATGTTTTGAGCATAGTGCTCCTGAATCTCGAACAGGTCGCCGCAGTCTACGACCATCCGTATGACGTCTCGGATGTCATACGGCTTGTTGGAATTGTCGGGCACGATGGTATCGAGCCGCTCGTCCATGCGGAGTGGATCATCGCTGGATTTGAGCACCGGCGGATCGTCCTGGTTGTTCTGCGGCAGAAAACTCAGCAGGCGGCGGATGAGATACAGGCAATCGGCCTCAGAGTCAACGGCCACGTGGCTGACGCCGCTGATGGTGCTGTGCGTCATCGCGCCGCCGAGCTTTTCAGCGCTCACCTCCTCGTGCGTCACGGACTTTACCACGTCCGGCCCGGTCACGAACATGTACGACGAGTTCTTGACCATGAAAATGAAATCGGTCAGCGCGGGCGAATAGACGGCGCCGCCCGCGCACGATCCCATGATGGCCGAAATCTGCGGGATGACGCCGGAGGCTAACGTGTTGCGCAAAAAGATGTCAGCATACCCGCCCAAGCTGACGACGCCCTCCTGGATGCGCGCGCCGCCCGAATCGTTCAGGCCGATGACGGGAGCGCCGTTTTTCATCGCCATATCCAGAATCTTGCAAATCTTGGCCGCGTGGACTTCGCCCAGGCTCCCGCCAAAGACCGTGAAATCTTGCGAGTAGACGTACACCAGCCGCCCCTCAATCGTGCCCCAGCCGGTCACGACGCTATCGGACAGAAATTTCTTGTCCCCCATGCCAAAGTTGACGCTGCGATGCTCGACGAACAAATCGGTCTCTCGAAAGCTTCCCTTGTCCAACAAAAGGTCAAGCCGTTCGCGCGCAGTCAGCCGGCGCTTGGCATGCTGGGCGTCAATGCGCTCCGGCCCGCCGCCGAGCCTGGCCTGTTCGCGGAGGTCTCGTAGATGCTCTATCTCCGGAAGAATTTCCATATCCTCTCTCTGGTTCTAAGGGTCAGGGCTTTCTCATAAAAACCGTGTCGCCCAGCCCAGCGGTTGAAACCGCGCCTAAGGAGCCTTCGGCTGGCCGTCGGCCTACGCCGACGGGACATTGCGTCCGCGCAGGCGGACGCCTGGCCGCAGGCCCAACAGGAGCGACACTTGCACCGGCACGCAAGTGCAGCATTCTATAGTGAATTTGTCAAGAGGCACCTTTGCCAGGTGCAAGCCGCATTGAAGAGACCTCGGCGAAATCGCGTTTTTTTCGCGGGGCGTGATGCGAAATGTATCAACGGTTGTTCGAGTTCAGCAGCAACTCTCAGTTTGGCTGTTACGGCAGGTAACTCGCCCACGCCGATGATCTTGAGATCAACCTAGTGCATCCGAGATGTCGTGACGGGCACGATCTCAACATTCCTCATTCGATGTGCTCAAGCGGCGGGGGCAACCTTGCTGCACTGCGAGATCGCTAACGCGTCTCAAGGTGTGTGTCGGCGTCCCCCGCCGTTTCAGCTCAACGCTGGGACATCGCTGCGACCGGACAACCGGAACGGCGCACTAGGCTGGCTCGCCCAAGGTCTGCCAGCGGTCCGGGTCGTACTTGTCCCGGTCGTGGCCGGTGCACCAGACATACCAGAGCAACTTGTTCATGCACGCGCCGATCGCTTCCATCTTAGTCAGCGGATTGCGTGCCCGACTTTGTAGGCGTTGATAATGATAGGCAATCGCCGCATTGCGGCTGAGTAACTGCAAAGTGGCCCAGTACAGCACCAGGCGCAAGCGGGCGCGCCCTTGTTTGGAGAAGGGAGTCGTGCCGCGCTGGAATCGGCCCGACGACTTGGGCGTGGGCTGGCTGCCCGCCAACTTGATCAGGCTTTTGCCACTGGTATAGCAGGTCAAGTCGCCGGTCTCAGCCAGAACGCCGAGGGCGAATGACTCGCTCAAGCCTTCGATGGAGCAAACATAGGGCGTTTCCGGCAGTGCCCGAAAATGACCCCGGAGCAGGGTGAACAAGTCGTCGGTCTGTTGGTCGAGCAGCCGTAAGGTCGCCAGGCTGTTGCGCAGTTCACAACACAAGGCGTCCAGGCCGTCCGTCAAGCCAATCGAAGAGGAGGCCAGGCCATACAGCTTGCGTAACCGGCTGACCGCCAGACGTTGACCCGGGGCGGCAGACCGCACTTGAGCGACAAAGTCTGCGCACGACAGGGCGCGAATCTGGGCCGCTGCCGGAACGCTTCGCCAGATGGCCTGGGCCGTCTGGCAAGTCAAGTCCTTGAACACTTGCTCCAGTTCCGGAAAGACCTGGCGCGCACTATTGGTCAGCAACGTCAACTGTCGCCCGCGGTCGTGGCGCAGACGCCAATACGTCGCATACCCGATTTGCAGCTCGGCGTAGGGGCCCGTGCGCAGTTGTGTTTCATTGAACTTGCCCGTGCGGAGCAAGTCGGCGATCATGAAGCCGTCCCGCCAATCGTCCTTGGCCTTATCCAATTGGTCGCCCTCGCGATGTCGCTTGACGGTATACGGGTTCACCAGTCGAAAGGGCTGTTGTTGTTGGTTGAGATAGGTGCCCATCTGTTTCCAGTAGTAGTTCGTCGGCTCCATGCCGACCAGGATGCCGCTGGCACTCTGTTGCTCGACTGCGCGCCGCAATCGCTGGTGCAGGTACTCGTATCCATCATGGCTCTGGGGCGCTTGGAAGCGATCTACCCGTTGCCCGCCCGCATCCAGTATCACCGCCGTGATACTGTCGAGGCCCAGATCCAATCCAGCAAACAACGTGCCGGGCTTGACCTGTGCGAGCTTCTTTGCTATTGTTGACATGGGGAACTCCTTTCTGAATTGAGTATCGAGATGCGTCTATTCTAGCAAAGGAGTTCCTCTTACGCTCTAATACTAGGTGTCCGAAATCAGAAATCCAAAATCACAACAGCCCGAAGGCGTGCTTGGCTCCTCGCAGCGTGTTCTTCATCAGCATCGCAATCGTCATCGGGCCGGCGCGCGCCAGGGGCGCGTGCGCCATATCACCGGCAGGATCATCAGCAGTCCTATCCACGGCAGCAGATGGACGATGGTCCGGTGATGGACCAGCGTGAAGCCAATCACCAATCCGACCAGGATCAAGTCTCGCTTGCGCGCCTGGCGGCTGTAACGCAGCGAGAGCCAGATGAGCAACACGATTAACACGGCGTTCATCGTGTAGGTCTGGGCCACCGACGAAAATAGCCAGAACGTGCGACTCACGCCTAGCAAGGCAGTCGCCGTGACGGCGGGCAAGGCGCGCCCGGTCAACTCCCACATCAAGCCATACAACAGCGCCAATGTCGCCACGCCCAAGACAAGGGAAAAGCCCGCAGAGGCCACAGCCGCCGGCACGCCGAGCCATCTCCAAAACACCACAAAGAGATTGCCCAAAATGGTATACAACGGATAGCCGGACGGGTGCAACGTGCCCCACGAAGCGAGCACGATCTGCATTTCGGCCACGTCCATCAATTGCAGATGACTGGCCCCGTTGATCTGGCGTTGCAGTGTCAACGCATAGACGGCTGTGAAAGCAGCGCACACCAGCGCGCCTGGCAAAATTGGCAAGCGCGCTTGCGGCAAGCGAGCTTGCAACAAGCGACGCAATCCGGAACGAATCATGCTATATCCTGAAACCTTTGTTCGCGCAGCATACTTACCCGCCGCACTTGGGACGCAAGATACCCCAATGGCGCGCACGAGCCAAGCGATCTCATTCTATCGCGGCGAGCGGAACGCTCACCACGCCCAGATTGTGGAACGCGCCATCGGTATCGCGCGTGTACAGTCCAACCTCCAACAGTCGCGGCGTCTTGCCGGGCGGCACGACCAGCTCGTAATCTTCACGCACGATCTCGCCTGCGCTCCACTTGGTCGTCGGATACCAACCGTACACAGGATTTTGACTGTCGGCCTGGGCGATGATGTCTTGTGCAGCCGAGATATGATCCTTGTCCGAAAGGTGCAAAAAGACACTATAGTTTTGCGAGGGCGTCTGCGCCGCTTGCCAGTAAAGCGTCACGCGCAGCGCGCCGTTGGCCGGCTTGATAGCGCGCGCCACAAGGCTGATCCCGTCGCCCAACTCGACCGGAGCGCCCGGTGGAACTTGAGCTGATGTGAGTGGCGGCCTGGCCCCGATCTCCACCAGCCCCAGGCCCGCCGAGCTCAGATACGCGCCGCCAATCTGCTGTCGCCACCACGATTTGGGCCGCTCGACGAACGTCGAGGGCAGCGTGATCAGGCGCGAGCCGCTGTCCACGATCTGCTTGAAATCGGCGCGATGATCCACCACGCGAAAGCCGCGCAGTTCGCCCGTGACCCGGCTGCCATACGCCGCCGCAAAATAATCGCCGCCCCACAATGCCATAAAGGTCGGCTCTGAATTGTGGGGCAAGTTGGCAACTTGCCCTACCGGCCCAGCCGGCATCTCGGCCTTGAGCAGCGTAATAATCTCTCGCCCGCGCGGGTCGCGCGTGAGCGCCAGCACATCCTGGCAATGCGTAAAGCCGGACCCGCCCGCCAACGCGACGAGCGCCGCCGCGCCGATTGCCCCGGCCCAGGCGCGCGCCTCCCACAATCGCGCGACCAGAATCGCCAGCGCGAGCGCCGATACCAGGCTGACCCATAGCAACACTTTTTCAGGTGACACGGCCTCGGGCAGAATGAACAGGTAAAGCATGGAGGCGGCCACCCACGCCACCAGCGCCCAACCAAACTGCCGAATCTTGCGCCAGCCCACGGCTGCCAGCAGTCCGATGCCAATCGCCGTTAACCCAAGCGCGGTCCATTCGAAAGCGAGTTGCGCCAAGACGATGCGGATGTTATCGAGCAGCTTGGCGACCGTGGACGGCGGAACCATCAGGAACGGCACTTCGCGCGCCCAAAAGATGAACCAGAAACCTTGCCACGTTCCAGGGTCGCCGTAGGTCCACGCGCCCATGCGCGCGCGCAACGGCATGTAGAGATAAAACGCAAACGCCAGGGAGCCTAGGCCCAGCGATCCGGCCAGCAATTGCGGCACACGTCGCCCGTTGCTCAACAAAGTGGGCAATACCAGGACGGCCAACGCAGGGGCCGCAAAGACCGCTAGCCGGTGATGGACCACGGCCTGTCCCCACACAAAGGCCAGAGTGTACAAAACCTTGGTAGAGCCGGTTTCGTTGTAGCGCACCGCCAGCCACAGCGACGCGGCCAAAAGCATAGATCCAAAAGCCCGCAGTTCGGCAATCACATGATTGATCCAGAACGACGGCCCCAGCGCGAGGGCCAACACGGCTGCGCCGGCCGCCCACGGATTGCGGGTGAGGCGAACTCCCAGGGCATAAATGAATCCCAGCGCCACCAGCGTACACGTCACGCTAAACAGCGCTGCGCCCGCCGCAGGCGCAATGCCCGCCAGGCGCAACAGCCACACAAAGGCTGCCCCGATCAGCGAGTAGGTTGGCGCGCCGGTGTGATGAACGGTTCCCCACGACGACAGCGCGATCTGGTATTCACCTGAGTCAATCACATACTCGCTGGGGTTGCTGCAAATGTCTGTCTGAAACGTCAGCAGATAGACTACTGCGACAGTCGCCAATACCACTGCGCCAACCGCGATGTGATATTTGTTATTGGGTATTTGAGATTTGAAGCTCATAGCGATACAACGTCACCTGCGCGAATTCGACCGCATCGGTTCGCCGCGCGTGTGATTCCAGCCAATGCCAGACTGAAAGATGGCTGTCCCACATCTCCATCTCGGACGCCACCAGCCAGACCGTCTTGCGGCCGGCCACGATGTCGCGCATCCGCGTGTCCACCTCCGCGTCGCTCATCCCGTAATTCGTGAACAACCCCTCAGCCCACTCGTACTTTTGCGGATGATAATAGTCAAAGGTGTAATGCAGGTAGGGAATCTGAAAAATCACCAGATCGCCAGGCGAGCGCCGCGCTTCAAAGGCGCTCGCCGCGCCGCGCACGTCCGACTTGATCGGCGTGGTGGCTTGCAAGTAGGCGCCGTTCGCAGCGATTCCGGCGACGGCCAGAATCGCCACAACGCCCAGTGGCCGCCAGAGTCTCCACAGCGCCGCTGCGCCCAGCGCCACGAGCAAATAAAACGCCGGGCCAACCCAGATCAGGTAGCGGTCGGTAAAGATGGGCCGGTTGAGCGAAACGAGAAAGAGCATCAGCGGCGGCAAGAACAGCCACACCACCAGCATCGCTTTATTGCGCCAGGGCATCGCGCCCATCACCACACCAACGAGCAGCAGGACGCCCGCCGGCCATAACGTCGTCGCCGTGAGCAATCCGCTGATGCCGGTGGCAAAACCGTTCAGCATCACCAGGAGCATCTGGTCGAACGGATAGAACGTAAAGCCGGTTTGAGCGGGCGAAAAGACGAGCGGCAACTGCCAGCGCAAGAGCGGCAGGTAGGGCAGTGTGAGGCAAGCAAACGACGCCAGCGCGCCTTTCCACCATCCGCCGTTGTGTGATTCTAGCCCCCAAACCAGCGCCAGGATCATTTCCACCGGAATGATCAGCGCCGCCAGGATGTGGCAGTAGACCGCGAGACTGGTCGCCACGACGAGCGTCGCCCACCAGATCGCGCCTCCCCTGCCCACGGCTCGCCTCAGCGCATAAATCGCCAGCGTCGCCAACGCCAGGATGAGGGCGTACATTTTAGTTTCCTGGCTATACCAGATAAAGTAGGGCGATAGGGCGAACAGCAGCGCGCACGAGAAAGCGGCGAACCGACTAGATAATCGTCGGGCCAAGACAAAAGCCAGCGCCACGGCCGTCACGCCCGCGAGGAGCGAAAAGTAACGCAGCGCAAACTCGCTCCGCCCGGCGAGCGCGATCCATCCGCGCAGCAGCGCAAAATACAACGGCCCGTTCCAACCCGGGCGAGTGAATGTGCCGAGCAACTCGGGCCACGGCGCGGTGGCGAACCTCAATGCGTCCACTTCGTCGCGCCAGAGGCTTTGGCTGGTCAAGGCAAAGACGCGGACGGCGAAGGCGACGATCAACAAGCCGATCATTCCCCAGCGCGCGCGATCAACGCGGTGTGAGATTTGCATGGAGCGGATTATACCATACGTGATGCGTGTTCCGTGTTGCGTGTTCCTCGTATAAGTTCAGCACGAGCGGTTGACTTGCGCGTGTTTCTGTGTTACAACTTGCCCCCATGCTTTCACGTTTTCCTCGCACGCTTGGATTTGCGCTAGGTGCGTTGGCCTTAGCAGGCGTCGTCATCGTGGCCGGCGTCACGTTAGCGCGGCGCACGCTGCCGCAGCGCACGCTGCCGCAAGTCTCCGGCGTGATCCGCGTCCCCGGCCTGCGCAGCCAGGTGACGGTGGCGCGTGACCGGTGGGGCGTGCCGCATATTTACGCCGCCGACGAGCACGACCTTTTTGTGGCGCAAGGCTATGTCACCGCGCAAGATCGGCTGTGGCAGATGCTCTTGCGGCGGCAGGCCGCGCGCGGCCGGTTGAGCGATTGGCTGGGCGCTCGCGCCGCGCAGGCAGACGACGTGCTGAGCCATCAGAATTTTCCTGCTCAAGCTGCGTCGGTCAAGCCCGATCCTCGTGACGAAGCTTACGCCCTCGGCGTGAATGTTTGCATCCAAACGTGTCCCGCTGCGCCCGAGCTGGCGTTTCTCAAGCGTCAGGGCAAGGTGAGCCAGGTCGAGCCGTGGACTGCAGCAGACAGCGTGGCTTTGCTGCGGATGATGTGGTGGGCGCAACGGCAAAGGGGTAGCGCGGGATTGCGGGAGGAGCTATCCACTCATTTGGGATCTGCTCGTGCGTCGAACCTGTGGTCAGAAGAAATGTCGCTCACTGTCTCTTCTCCACCAGTGACGCCGGCGGTGCGCCTGGCATTGCGGCTTACCGGGATTCCGCTGCAAAGTGGAGGCGACACATCGCCAGCCATACTGGATGTACCGCCTGGCCTGCCGGCCGCCTGGTATCTTGTAACGCTCCATTCAGAACGCTACACTGTCACAGGCGCAACGTGGCCTGGCCTGCCGGAGGTGAGAGTACAATGGCTCAGTGTTGCGCCGTCTGCCGGGCCGCAGCGAGAACTTTTATCCCATTTGCTCGAGTTGCCGCCAACAGGCTGGCTTCAAGTCCGTGTCCATGGTATGTTGTCCCGGTGGGATTATGATTTGTCTGGCAAGACACGCCTGGGCAATGCGTCGGCGGCGGTCTATGCGGCATGGGTCTGGCATTTGGCCCGCGATACGTTCCAAGATGAGCTTGGCGCGGATTTGTTCGCGCGCCACTGGGCTACAGGGTTCGCGCCTCAAACACTGGCGAGGTTGGCCGAGCAGCCCGACAATCCGTGGTGGGATGACGGGACGACGCCACAACGGGAAACGCGCGACGACATCCTGCGCCGCGCTTACGCCGAAGCGTTGAATGATCTGGGCCGTCACTATGGCGACTTGCACACGATTTGGGAATGGGATATCCTACACGCAGCAGAGTTTCAGCATCCGCTAGGCGGCGCGCTGCCGCTATCCTGGCTGCTTGATCGCACGGTCAAACTCGGCGGTGCTGCGCCGTTCGATCCGGCCCATCCGAATGATCCGGTGAATCCCTACGCTGCAGCGCTGGTGTCGCCACTCGTCATAGGCCGCCATCGCAATGGCGGCATAGAATTTGCGCTGGCGGGTGGACAATCGGGCAATCCGTTCTCGCCGCACTATGCCGACCTGTTGACGTTGTGGGCGCGCAGTGAACTCGCCCCGCTGCAAGATGCTGCTCGCCCACAGGATTTAAGAGACGTGGAAAGCGTGCTGGTACTTGTGCCGTAAGATTAGAATGTCTGGGATTTGCCGTGATACGCCCCCCTATTTGGCGGCAGCGTGTAGAACAAATTACCAATTTGTCCTACATTCCGAAGGGCGGCAGTCGGACTGCAGCATGAACGAGGTAGAATGCCAAGCTAATTTTCTGTGCGGCCCTGCGACTTGGTCTTTGCGTTGAGAAAGCTGAGGGGTGTGATGAGACGATTATTGAGCCGGGAAGGGATTGGAGTATCGTTGGTCGTCTTGGCGGCGGCCGCACTGTTGTTGGCGTGGGCTGCGTCCAACGACGTGACGTTGGCCGGGACCAGCAAGGTGGTCTACCTCCACGGCGCGCTGGTGTGGACGTCGCTCTTGACGTTGACAGCAGCAGGCGTTGTGGGCTTTGCGGCGCTGGTGGTCATGCGCTTCAAGCAGGACAATGTCCTGCACGCCTGGACGTTGGCGCTGGGCCGCACCGGGTTGATTTTCTGGGCGGCCTACATCCCCGTCAGTCTGCTCGCTTCGCGGATGGCGTGGAACGCTGTGTTCCTGGCCGAGCCACGCTACACGACGGCCTTTCGCGTGCTGGCGGCCGGCGCCATCGTGCAGGTAAGCGTCTGGCTGGCCAGGCGGCCCGTCGTTTCTAGCGGCCTGCACGCTGTGCTAGCCGGGGTCATCTGGGCGTTGCTGCTGACCACGCTCAGTGTGCTGCACCCCAGTAACCCTATTCTGCGCTCGACGCCTTCCATTCAATTCTTCTTCGGGCTGATCGTCCTGGCGTGCGGCGTGGCGGCGGTTCAAGTGGCGCGGTTGATGTCGGGTTCGGCGCCTTCGCTAAAGATGACGGGGATTTGATTGAGGCGTGCTGTCGCCCATAGCTGTGAGTCCCAGAACGCCAGTCTATGGTCACGCACTCCGCGCATGGCTTCCAGCACGATGAGTGGCGTGAGATCCAGGACAGGCCATGAGCGGGCTAGCCATTCTACTTGTTGGGTAGCTTCAGCGGTAGTGAGTTTGGGCTTTGCCCCGCGAGTGGTGATGCTAAAGAACTCGGAGAGGTTCTGGACGCTGAGTCGGCCACTGCCAGTCCGGTGCAGGTGCAAGTACTTGGATAGCCTGACCCTGTTTGCGAAACTCGCCTCGGTCGTGGGCGTAAACCAGAATGTTGGTGTCAACCAGAATGGCGGTCATAGCGGCTTTGGCGATCCTCGTAAGCGTCTTCTCGTTTCCATTGTCGCGGCTGATCGTTGACGGGGCCTTGCGCACACAGAGCCAGCATGAATTGCAGAGCCTTTTCCCAGGCGACATGATCTGAGGCGGTCGCTCGTAAATTATCGCCGAGGGTCTGCTGGTCAATTGCTTGCCGGATCAATTCGGCTTCACTAATGCCACGCGTTCGCGCCATTCGTTTGAGCACTGTTTGCTGTCGCTTGGGAATATAGATCTGTTTGCGAATCATTTGCGCCATTTGATCACCTCGTCGGCGTCTCGTATCAGGAATGCAGTGAGTATTGTAGCATATAGGCAGTGGCGGGTCAATCCGAAATCACAGCAACGCCATTTGCTGCCCTTCTTTCTCGATGAGCGGATCCAGCCCCAACGCATCTCGAAACGTCGCAACGTCCAGCCCCGTCTGCGCGACAAGGTTTCGCAATTGGCGAAACTTGAGGAACGTCCACCCCGCGCCCATCATCGCCTCACGCAGGCGCACGTCGCGGCGCAGCTTGTAATGCGCCAGCGCGCCGCGCCCGCCGGGCAAGACCAACACCGGCTGCCCACGCGGCGGACGTTTGGTGAGCAGGTACGCGCCCAATTCCGCCGTCGTGCTGAGCATGAAACCAAAGAGTGGGCGGCGTATCCCATGCGCCGACTCGGTCCACGTCACACGACCTTCGTGCTCCGTCACCTCGCAACCCAGGCGCTGGCCCAACTCGACCAACTCGCCGCGCAGCGAGGCAACTTCGACTTGGCGTTGCGCCGGGCTGTCTTCGTCGCGCAATGCCCAGACGCCGGGACGACTCTGCACGGCATACGATTCCAGGCAGAGGTGGACGGTCGCGTAATCGGGCGTGAGTGCGGCGGGGAAGCGACGATAGACCTCAGCGATCAAATCGCTGTCTGTCCATTCCGCGCGTTGAGCCAATAGCTCGACAACGGTGGCTTCGATGCGATCCGCCAAAGGCGGTTCGGCTTGACTCGGATCGGCCAGCCACCAAGCGCCGCGCACGTCTTCCACCGGGTAGACGGGGCTGCGTCCCGCGCGTGGCGCGCGCAGTCCGTTGGATATCGCCTGGTTGACCAAGTCGAGCGGCAGCGGCCCGCCCTCCGGCATGCGCGCGGCGATTTGCAGCAATCCCGCGCGGGCCAGTTCGCTCTGAATCGCAGCGTGGACGAAAGGCCAGGGCGTTGGCTCGCCTCGCTCGCGGATGAATTCGCCGGCGGAGCGCCCCACCCGCTCACCCATCTCGATCCCCAGCGCGTCGGCGTCCAGCGCGCGGATGGGAGCAGACGGCGCGGCATGCCACATCACGCGCAATCCGTGTTGCGGCTCGATGAGAGCGTGGTCGAGCGCCAGCCCGTTGCCCGCTCCCACTCCCGCGAGCAGCAGCCCACCCAGCAAGTCTTCGTCGGCTTGGGGCGAGACGAGGACGATGCGACCACCTTCCGCCAACATTGGCGCGAGCGCGCCGAGCGCCTGCGCCAACCCGCGCCATAACCAGTCCATGTCCGCGCGCCTGCGTGCCAGCAACCGCCGCACCGATTCGGCCATCTGCCGTTCGGCTGCGCTGCGTGCTGTGTGTCCCCATAACCAACCGGCCCACACGGCGCTGAGCGCCCAAAACGTCGGGTCGGCCTGGGGCGGCACAGCCAGAATGAGGCTCACACTTTCGGGCGGGACGAGCTTGCTCAATTCCCGCGCGCTGAGCGCGATAACGCAAGCCGCTGGATCACGTCTGGCCAAGAGCGCATCAACATCGGGCGCGTGTGGGAGGAGTGAAGGTCCTTTGTCCGCGTCGGGCTGCTTCCCCGATAGTAGTAGCTGGAGCAGGTCTTCTAGCGCCAGCCAGACGTTGCGTTCGACGAAGCGGGGCGGGATTTTGAGACTGCGCGGGCGAGGGCGGTCTTGCTCGGCAGAGTGCAGCGCCAGCGCCACCTCGAACGCCGAAAGCAAATAAGGATCGAGCGCGGACTGGTCTGCTTCACTGACTCCATCGTACTTGCGCAGAATGTCGGCTAATGCCGAAAGCGCCCGTGGCGTGTACGCTTCTATGACAGACGCGGCGCGTTCGTGTTCTTCCGAGGCGTCGGGGACATTTGGCGTGGCTCGCTTGAGCATGAGATGGTAGGCCATCCCGTGCGGCTCAAAGCGGCGCGCAGCCGTCACATCCGCTTCGTCCGTCGGGCCGGCGCTGACCGTTCCACATGCGGCGCAGCGCACCGTCTTTTCTATCGGATTGCCCTCGTCGCGGTTCCAGACGAACGACTCGGCCACGGCATTCTTTTTGCAAGTGGGGCAGCGCGTGGCGTAAAGGTTCAGCGCGTGTTGACGCAGCGTTGTGTCGCCGCGCGGCAGGTCGCCCAATCGAACCAACGCAGCCAGTGCGGGCCGCGCCTCCGCCGGCCAAAACTGCCCTTTGATCCAGCGTGTGGCGACGGGGTTCAAGTTCGCGCCCAACGCGCGCCGTCCGAGTGCGAGGGCCTTACGTTGAGAAGATCAGCCGGAGTCAGCTTGCGATCCGGCTTGACGAACAGGGGATACTCTTTGCTCGGCTCGTAAGGATCGAGATGAGCCGAGGGTTTGAGCAGCAGGATGCCGCGCCAGATGCGATGCAGGCTATAGTAGGGCTGAGGCAAGTTACCGCGTGGCCGGTTGATCTCGTTGGTGGCATAAGCGCGGGAGGCGTGGAATGGCTGGCCGCTCTTGGGATCCCACAGGCCATGCTGGATGGCGAACGGAATCAGATCGGGATCGCACATGTAATGGTCGGGATCGCCGGGATCAATCTCGGCCAGGCGGAACGAGTTGGCCTCGACCACAAAGCAATCGTCGGGCACGCGGGCCGCGGCCCAGTGATACCCCTGGTATTCTTCTAACAGCCATACCTCGTCGGGATCGGCCAGGATATAGTTGTCAATCTGCGCGCCGTACTTTTCCACCATGTCGCCCAGGAAACGGATCGCCTCGCGCGCGGTCTTGCAGCGTTGCAACGTCAGCGTCATCAAGTAATCGCCGATGGATGTGTCGGGCCAGGGCGTCAGTTGGGCGACCTCCGGCTTGACCCATCCACCGGTGCTGGCGCCTGCGCTCAGTTGAAACTCGTTAATGCCCCCGGCGACCATCTCGATGTCGTCCGTGTCTATCTTGCGGACGATGGCAGTGTAAGCGTAGGTCTCTTCCACTTGCGGGATGGATACGGGCACTTTGGTGCTGGGGATACGGATCAGTTCACCCGGCGCGTGTTTCGTGCGCGGCACAGAGATGATGCGCTGCGCCTCGGTCGAGTTCGAGTCGCAATTGCGCGCCACCATCACCGAACCATCCGCCGATGCCTTTTTACCAACAGCCATCATGTAACACATGGATATACTCCTATCTGGGCCTCCTCCGGGTGCGACCTGCAAGGCATTGAGGAAGGCAGCACCCCGATATGCTGCCCCCTCAATCCTTGCAATACTCGGAGGAGAACCGATCAACCCTTGATCTTGGACACCAATTCCTTCATACGCCCGGCCGCGACGCGAATGCGATCCGTGGGCGACAGCAGCGAGATACGCACAAAGCGATTCGTAGGATCGGCAAAGAGCGAGCCAGGAAAGACCAGCACCTTGGCTTCCTTGAGCAGCCTCATGCAGAACTCGGCGGGCGTCATCCCCAGGCTGGTCACATCGGTAAAGAGATAAAACCCAGCGCGCGGCTTGACGTACCGCAGCCCCATCTCATCCAGCTCTCGCATCATAAACTGCCGCCGCTCGTCATAGGTGGCGCGCATCTGGGCGATGCAGTCCTGCGGGCCGGTATAAGCCGCCAGCGCCGCCGCCTGCGACACAGCCGGTGAGCAGATGGCGATGGTATGGCTCGGCTCGGTGAGCATCTCGCACAGCGGGTGAGGCGCGGCCATGAACCCGCAACGCCAGCCTGTCATGGCGTACGACTTGGAAGGCCCATTGATCGTGATCGTGCGGTCGCGCATACCGGGAATCGCCGCCACGCTCAAGTGCGGCGTGCCATCAAAGATAAAGTTTTCATAGATCTCGTCGCTGATGACAATCAGATCACGTTCCTGGGCGATCCGCGCAATCTCTCGCACTGTCTCCGGCTCCACCAGGCCGATGGGATTGCCGGGATTGACCAGTGAGATGGCCTTGGTCTTGGAGGTGATACACTGGCGGATCGCCTCAGGGCGATACGCAAAATCTTCGGCGGGATCGCACGGCACGATCACGGCCTGACCGCCCCACATCTGGACAGCTTCGTCATAAGATGTGTAGCGCGGGCTGGAAACCAGCACCTCGTCGCCGGGATTTAGAATGGCGAACAGCGCGAGGAACATGGCCTCTTCTGCCCCGCAGGTCACAATGATTTCGGTCTCTGGGTCGTACTCTAGAGCGTTGTCGCGTTTGAGCTTGTCGGCAATCGCGCGGCGCAGCTCGATGGTACCGCGCACGGGCGTATAGTGCGTCGCGCCTCTATCGAGCGCCTGCTTGGCGGCCTCGACGATGTGCGGCGGCGTCGCCAGGTCGGGATCACCGCGCCCCATGGCGATCACGTCGTCGAGCGTCGCCGCGATTTCCAGCAGCCGGGTGCGGACGCCGACCTCGCCGACCAATTCCAGTTTAGACGAGTTGAGTCTTTGCAGCGGTGTATTGCTCATGGATATTATCCTCTCACGATTGCTTCCGAACCAGTTCGTTGATCTCGCCGTCGAGTTTGGCGAAAAAGATGGCCCAGTCCCCGGCGTGCGTGGCGGGTGTGGTGCGTAGACCGAAGGGCAATCCGTCGCACGGTGCCTTGATTTGCTCCAACTCTTTTCCGTACAGATCATAGATGCGAGCAAAGACATCGCCGGCTTTGGCCGGTTTCATAAACTCAAAGCCTTCCTCAGCCACCCACAATCCGCTGGCGTTCGCCAGCACGGCAACCTGCGAGCCGGTGAGCCATTTCTTTTCGTATTGCGGCGTGCCCTCGACCATCCCATAGTGGCGCAGAATGTTCCAAAAGGCATCCGTCAATTCACGGCCATCAGAGCGGAACTGCTGCGGCATGGTGTTGCAGGTCCCGCCCAACTCGATGCTGATCGCGGGCTTGCCCCGGTCGTGCAGTTCGGCCATCGGGCTGCCTTTGGGATGCGGCGAGCGCAGCAACAGGAACCATCCCTTGCCCATCGCCTGGGCCAGTTCCAGAGATGCGTCGCTCGGCGCGTAGAAAATCGTCTTGGCCAGGTATGAATGATCCCCGCCGGAATGGACGCTGACTTCCATATCGGCGTGGGTGGCCAGCGCCTCCTTGTGCGCCCAGGCCAACCGCTCCGTGTACCGCCCGTCGGGACTGCCCGGATAGACGCGGTTCATGTCATAGCTGAACATGTCCAGCGGGTTGCCGCGCCGGCTGGCTTCGTAAGCCGGCACATTCATCACCGGCAAGGCCACTACCGCGCCTCTCAATTTAGCTGGATCAAGCTCACGAATCAAGTTAATGATCGCCAATGGGCCTTGCGGCTCGTCGCCGTGAATGCAGCCATTCAGCCACAACACGGGGCCAGGCTTGGCGCCGTTGATGAGGGTCAACGGCATTTCCAATAACCCTCCGCCGGGATGTGCGCCCGCGACGATTGCGCCGCGCGCTTTGGTTCCAGGCTCCGCTTTGGCGGTGCCTACCTGCAAGATTGCCATGTGACGCCTCCGAATGTTTTAGCAAGATGGACAGGATAGCTTTTGCAACAGTCCTGTACATCCTGTTTGAATTAGTGGGAGTGACGATACCCCCGGCTGGTCGGATAAGGTTCGATCAATTCGACTGTCACGCCGTGAGTGTGCTCTGGATAGACGAATGCCTCGAATCCATCGGGCCGGTCGAGATAGATCTTGTTTTGGTAAAGCGGCGCATTGGCCGCCTTGACCTGCTTGACCGCTTCGCGAATGTCCGCGACCTCGATGCACAGGTGCTCTAACCCCTCGCCGTGCTTGGACATGAATTGGAACACGCGATTTTCCGGGTCTAGCGTCTCTACCAGGTGCAGCCACAAGCGGTCGTTGCCCATCTGGATGACCATGTCTCGCTGCGTGCCATAGTGCTGATCGGTGCGCAACTCGGCGGCCTTGAGGCTGAACAGCTTTTCAAACTGCCGGCTGGCCTTGTCCATGTCCTTGACCGCCACGCCAATGTGTTGCAGGCCAACCACATTACAGTTCGAAAGCTTGGTCGGGTCAAAGCCCCAACTCGTCGCGTGCGGCTGAATCAGCTCCACCGTGAACCCGATGCCATCTTCAGGGTAAACAAACGCCTCGAATCCGTCGGCGGCCTTGAAAATCGTGTCTTGAAAGATCGGCACGCCGATCTGGCGCAGATGCTCCACGTCCGCCTCAATGTCGTCGGTCTCCAGGGCAATGTGTTCCAGCCCTTCGCCATGGGATTTGAAAAAGCGATTGACCCGCGCCTCGGGATTCCAATTCTGCACGAGGTGTAGCCAACATCCGTTGGGCAGCACAATGCGCGCGTCCAACTGAAACCCTTTGCCCTGGTCATTCCGAAAATCCACTGCCTTGAGTCCAAAGAGACGCTCATAGGTCGCGCACGTCTTTTCCAGGCTTTCAACTGCCAGTCCAACGTGCTGTAGTCGAACGATCATATCACTCCTCCAAGATTAATGTCGAAACCAGACGAAGAACGGAAGACGAAAGACGCAAGACCAAAGACGAACGAACGGCATCCCCACAGGTCGTGCCGGGAGCTATTCGACATTCAATATTCGACATTCGTCACTCGTCATTCGTCATTCTCTACACCCGGATGCACGCCACATAGTGCCCCGGCGCCGCCTCGCGCAATTCGGGATTCTCTTCCGCGCAGCGCGGCAGCGCGATAGGACAGCGCGTGCGGAAGCGGCAGCCGCTCGGCGGGCGGATCGGGCTGGGAATATCGCCCTGCAAGATGACGCGCTCGCGCCGCAGCCCCGGTTTGGGGATCGGAACCGCCGAGAGCAAAGCTTTAGTGTAGGGGTGCAGCGGCTTGTCGTACAATTCGTTTTTGGCCGCTACTTCCATCAGCTTGCCCAGGTAGAGCACGCCGATGCGATCCGAAATGTGCTTGACGACGGCCAGGTTGTGTGCGATGAACAAGTAGGTCAGGTTGAACTGTCCCTGCAAGTCGCGCAGCAGATTCAAAATCTGGGACTGGATGGAAACGTCCAGGGCCGAGACCGGCTCATCGCAAACAATAAATGTGGGATTGAGAACAAGCGCCCGCGCGATGCCGATGCGCTGGCGCTGGCCGCCGGAGAACTCGTGCGGGTAGCGCTCGACGTGATAGCTTTCCAGCCCGACCGCCTGCATGATGTCGAGGACGCGCTCTTCTTTTTCTCTCTGGCTCAGCTTGGTGTGGATACGCAAGCCTTCGCCGATGATCGTGCCGACTTTCATGCGCGGGTTGAGCGATGAATACGGATCCTGGAAAATGATTTGCACGTGTTTGTGCATCTCTTTCATCTGGCGACGATCGAGCGAGGCCACAGATTTGCCCATGATCGCCACATCGCCGCCAGTCGGCGTCTCTAGCCCGACAATGATCCGGCCTGTCGTGGTCTTGCCGCAGCCCGACTCGCCCACCAGCCCGAAGGTCTCGCCTTCCCACACCTGAAAGCTAATGTCTTCGACGGCGTGAACGTAGGTTCGCCCGCGTCCCAGGAACCCTTTGTTAGCCACAAAATGCTTGACTAGGCCACGCACCTCGACCAACGGTTGGGCAGTGGGGGCAACGCGCGAGCCGGCGCTCTCGATTGTCTGTATCCGAACGGCCTGCCGCATATCCCTGTAGTTAAAGCACGCTACCTCCAGCCCTGGGCGTACCGTCACCAGTGGCGGAACCTCTGTAGCACACCTTTCCAACGCATGGGGACACCGATCTCGGAAAGCGCACCCCGAAGGCAAATCGAGCAAGTTGGGGACATTGCCCTCGATGACGTGCAGCCGATCCAATTGGCGATCCACTGACGGGATGGACGTGAGCAGACCTTCCGTGTAGGGATGCTGCGGATCGGAATACAGATCAGCCACCTGGCGAACTTCGACGATCCGCCCGGCATACATGACGGCCACACGCTCGGCCATCTCGGCCACCACGCCCAGATCGTGCGTGATGAGCAGGATCGCCATCCCCAGCTCTTTTTTCAGCCCCTTGAGCAGTTCCAGGATTTGCGCCTGAATGGTCACATCCAGGGCCGTGGTCGGCTCGTCGGCGATCAACAACTTGGGATTGCAGCTGATCGCCATGGCGATCATCACCCGCTGGCGCATGCCGCCCGAAAGCTGGTGCGGATAATCCTTCAGTCGCTCTTCTGGCGTGGGAATGCCGGTGAGAGAAAGCAGCTTGGCCGCGCGCTCCACCGCCTCGGTGTGGCGGACTCGCTGATGAAGCTCAATCGCCTCGGTCAACTGATCCTCAATCGTAAAGACGGGATTGAGCGACGTCATCGGCTCCTGAAAGATCATGGCCACATCGCCGCCGCGAAAGCGGCGCAGCTCGTCCGAGCGGAGCGTCAGCACGTCCCGATCCTCGAACAGGATGCTGCCGCTCGTGACCTTGCCGGGTGGGTGGGGAATCAGTCGCATGACCGCGCGGGCGGTGACCGTCTTGCCGCAGCCGGACTCGCCCACCAGCGCCAGCGTCTCGCCTTCGTCCAGGCTCACCGTCACCCCTTCCACGGCGCGCACTATGCCTTCGGGGGTAAAGAAACGCACTTGAAGGTCTTGCACTTGCAACAAATTTGTCATGGTCAGTTTCTCAAGCGTGGATCGAAAAAGTCGCGCAGCCAATCGCCGATCAGGTTGATGGAAAGCACGGTGATCATGATCGCCAGCCCTGGGATCGTCGCCAGCCACCACACGCCGCTCACCAAGAGCTCGCGGCTTTCGGCCAGCATCCCGCCCCACGTGGGCACGCTCGGCGGCACGCCCAATCCCAGGAACGAAAGCGCCGCCTCGGCCAGGATCGTGCTGGCGACGTTGAACGACGCAATCACGATGAGGGGAGCCAGCGCGTTGGGCAAAATATTGCGAAAGATGATCGAGAACTTGCTGTCGCCCAGCGCGCGCGCGATCTTGGGCAGCAGCATAGACGCCCAGTTCGGCCCGGTGTTGCTCTTTGGACTGGGCGGGCAACTGGTGGAAGTCTTTAAGGATCACGCGCTCGCGCTCCCGCCCCTCACGACAACCCTGGCGCGGCGAATGATGGAACGCACCCGCATCTATACCGCGCTCAAGGGCGTCCGCGGGCGCCAACCGGTTGACCTGGCCGCGCTCGAGCAACTGATGGTGCGCTTTAGCCAACTGGTCGCCGAACAGCGTTGGATCAAAGAGTTGGACATCAACCCGCTGCTCGCCTCCCCGGAGCAACTGCTGGCGCTCGACGCGCGAGTCGTCTTGCATGGGCCAGAAGTCACCCCAGACCAACTGCCTCAACTCGCCATCCGCCCCTACCCGACCCAATACGAAAGCGAGTGGATAGCCAAGGATGGCGCGCTCATCACAACCCGCCCGATCCGCCCGGAAGACGAGCCGCTGATGGCCCAATTCCACAGCACGCTTTCAGATCGCAGCGTATACCTCCACTATCTGCGGCCGATGCTGCTGACTGACCGGGTGGCGCACGAGCGGCTCGCGCGCATCTGCCATTGCGATTACGACCGCGAGATCACGCTGGTGGCCGAACGCCAGGACAAGACCGGCGAACGCCAGATGTTGGGCGCGGCCCGCATGAGCAAACAGCATGGCATGGACGAGGCGCTCTTTACTGTCCTGATCAGCGATCAGGCGCAAGGTCTCGGCATCGGCAGCGGGCTGGCGCGCCAGCACGTCAAGGTCGCCCGGGACGAAAAACTCTCCCGCCTCGTCGCCGAAATGACGCCGGATAACAAAGCCATGCAGCGGGTCTGCGAGACGTTGGGCTTCCGTCTGCGTGGCGCCGAAGATGAGGAAATGGTGAGAGCAGAGTTAGATTTGTAGAGACATGGCACAATTCAATCTCACCGGGTCAGGGTTCCTAAAACTCGAAACGATGGGAACTCGGGGGAACTTGGTCATTTGGAGTATAATCAGCGCAGCAGTTTTATTTGTCTCTCAAACAGAAAGGAAGTGACCCATGGCCGTCCCAACTCCTATTCAGGCCAAGCCGATTGAGTTGCAATGGCCCCCGCCACAAGGTCGGTGGACATACGAGGACTATAAGCGCCTGCCCGACGACGGATGGAGATACGAGGTCATCGAAGGAGAACTGCTCATGAGCCCCGCACCTAGCACGAACCACCAAGATATTAGCGCCAATCTCGAATTCGCCATGATGAACTTTGTCCGGGAAAAAAAGCTAGGCAAAATTCTACATGCGCCGACCGATGTGCGATTGGGCGAACTTGCATCTCCGGTTCAACCTGACATCCTCTTTATCCGGCAAGAGCGACTGAACATTATCAAAAAAGACTGGGTCGAGGGCGCGCCCGATCTGATCGTGGAAATCCTCTCGCCGAGCAACTGGATTGACGACCGGCGCACCAAGTATCGCGTGTACGCCCAGGCCGGTGTGCGCGAATACTGGATCGTTGACCCGGACAAGCGGCAAATCGAATTGTTTGCGCTGCGCGGGAGTGATTACGAGATTCTGGGGCGCTTTGGTCCCGGCGAACAGGCCGCCTCGGAAATCTTGCCCGGCTTTGAGATCGGCGTGGACGAGGTGTGCCCACAATAAGCAGGGCCATTTTAACGCAGGGGCGCAAAAACGCCAAATTTTTCTTTGCGGCCTTGCGCCTTTGTGTCATCTACATTGCGCCCGCTTGTCGTAGACCCACATTGACCTCAGCCAGGACGTGACCGGCAACACCCGCGCAATATCATCGGTATCCCTCGTCAACGAGGCATCATCAACTTGCGTCAGTGATTCCGCAGCAACATCATCGCCAGACAAGAAGCGAGGGCCTTATGCCCCACCCACCGATTACACACAACGACGGCAAGACGCGAGGGCAATGGAACACGGCTGCCATCCACACTCTACTCGCGGACGCCTTTAGCGACGAGGAACTAACCACGCTCTGTTTCGATCACTTCCGGCCTGTCTATGACGGCTTTGCGGATGGCATGAGCAGAGAGAAAAAGATCCTGCGCTTGATGGAGTATTGCGACCGTCATGACCAACTTGAAAAATTGATCGAGTTAGTCAAGACACAGAACCCCTCAAAACATGAAAAGCACAAGCCCTACCAGCAACCCGCTAACGCCACCCAAGAAAATGTTCTGTTCAGCAGGGCGCGCCAGCTCCTCGACCAAGACTCGCTCGATAAAGCCATCGAGCTACTGAAGGAAATCCGCTCCGCCGATCCACAGAATAAACAAGCCAAACCGTTGTATTTGGAAGCCCTGTACCGCAAAGGCGTTCGCTCGTACGTGCGAGAACACAAACTGCTCCAAGCAAGGTACGCGTTTCAAGAAGTCGTGTCCATAGATCCGCTCTATGAGGACACTGCCCGGCTGCTCCATGAAGTGGAGCAACACCTGAAACCCCGCTCCGCCGCAGCGGTTAGCGCACATCAGAAATGGCGCACTGTCCGCCGAATTTTGCTGGTGAGCGCAGCCATCCTTGTGGCTCTAGTGGCCGCGGCCGTTGTGTTGTGGCCCAGGGTCAATCTGAGCGATGCCCGCGTTGGCTTCTCCATCACCCTCAGCAATGGCGATAAGATTCCAGTCCCCATCAGTAACACGATAACCCTTGCGCCCGGCGACATGGTAGTGATCGAAACGAGCGTCACGACAAACAGTTCGCCATTTCCCCGCGCGCTTTCATTTCAGTATTATGCGCCGCGAGGACGTGTCGCAAAAGCGTCCGGCCCTCGCACGTCTTACGTCGCGCCGGCGCAGCCCGGCTCCGACGTTATCACGGTATCGGTCACAGATCAAGTGACCGGTGACATGATCCAGCGCCACCTCAACATCATCGTGAAGGAAAAGGAGTGACCCCATGTCCAAGCGAAAAGAACTGGCGCGGCTTTCACGCGTCCTCGTTGCTCTCATTCTAGTGTCCTTTGCCCTCACGAGTTGCACGCCAACATCCGCTCCGTCCTTGGTTGCCCTAATCGCCAACCCGGACATCAAGGACGTACTGTCAGGGCAAACCGTGGCGCTCACTGCGGACGCCAATGGCTCCAACCTCCGCTACGAATGGCAGGCCAGCAAAGGCAAGTTATCCGCCTTGGATACGCCGGCGGTGATTTACACTGCCCCCGACATCGTGGGCGTAGATATCGTCACGGTGAAAGTGACGAATGTCTCCGGCGGCGCAACCACCAAGAGCACGAGCTTTAACATCGTTGCATCCCCCACGCGCACACCGGTTTCCACGCCCCCATCTTCCCCGGCAACGTTCCTGATCGCCGCGCCGCTCAACAAGGTCGTATGTCCTATGGACAAATTCTGCGCCTTCCCCGTCGCGGGCACTCTCACCGGCATAGCGCCCGACCCCAATTTGAAGGTGGTTGTGTTCGTCAAGAACGAACCGGGGCTGTCGGACAAATGGTGGCCGCATCAACGAGTTTCGATCATCCGCAGCGACGGTACCTGGCAAAGTCAGGCCCAAATTGGAGACGTGTCTTGCACCGGGATTAAGGATGACTTTCAAATCGTAGCCTTGCTGATGACGGCCGACCAGGCGAGCAAGATCAACGCAGAGTGGCAGGTGCTGCCTCAAGGCTACGTCGCCAAGTCAAACATCATGGACTTGATTACGGCCTACGATCCGCTTCCAGTTGATCTGAGTTTCGCCTTCGCCAGCAGCGACATAAGCTCCACGATCAGCCTCGCCACGTCGAACAGCACACTGGATATGAACTATGACTTGGGAGCGGGCGGCTGGGTCTTGATCGCCGTCCCACTGTACCAGAACTTGGCCTGCATGAAACAACTAAATGCCGCCGTATCTTTCTCATACGAGGGCGCAGGAGCGGCCAATTCTTTCGAAGTCAAAATCGAAGACGCTGACGGCACGAATTTCGGCTGGATCACCAAGCCGAGGGAAAGTGTGGCGAACAAGACTTTCAGCTTGCCCTTTAGCGACTTTACCAATTGGGTGGCTGGAAATTCACCCGGCATGAACTGGGGACAGGTGAGAAATCTGCTGTTTGCCATCTCAAAAAAACCAGGCGATGAAGGCGGTAGAGGCAGGATCATCATCAAAGACGTGAGGATCGCGCCCTGACAATCCCCCAAAGGACAACTATGAATCGTATCGAAACCAACCTCCTCGTCATCGGCGGCGGGGCGACCGGAACCGGCATCGCGTGGGACGCCGCGCTGCGCGGATTTTCCGTCGTGCTCGTGGAAAAGCGCGACCTGACCCACGGCACGACGGGACGTTATCACGGCTTGCTCCACAGCGGCGGGCGTTACGTGGTGCAAGACCCACAGAGCGCCGCCGAGTGCATCGCGGAAAACCGCATCTTGCGCCGCACGCACACGCACTGCATCGAAGACACAGGCGGCTTTTTCGTCGTCACGCCGGAAGACGAAGGCCCCTACCCTGACCAATTCAAGGCCGCCTGTGATCGCACCGGCGTGCCATGCCGCGAAATCTCTGTGGCGCAAGCGCGCAAGCGCGAGCCGCTGCTCAACCCGCGCATCAGCCGCGTGTTCGAGGCGCCCGACGGCTCCGCCGACAGTTTCCTGGCGACTCATGCCACGGCTCAAGCCGCGCAACTTGCCGGCGCGCGAATTCTGACCTACCACGAGGTCGTAGACCTAATCGTCGAAGGCAACGAGGGCGACCGGCGCGTGATGGGCGCTCGCGTGCGCGACGTGGCGCGCGGCCAAGACGTCGAAATCCGCGCCGCCATGACGATCAACGCTTCCGGCGCGTGGGCGGGGCTGATCGCGCGAACCGCCGGACTCGTCGTCAACGTGATCCCCGGCAAAGGCACGCTGTTGGCGATGAATCACCGCATTGTCAATACCGTCATCAATCGTTGCAAGTCGCCCAGCGACGGCGACATCATCGTGCCGATTCACACCATCGCCGTCATCGGCACGACGGACGAGCGCGTGACCGATCCGGAAAACTTGACCATCGAGCCGTGGGAAGTGGAACTGCTGCTGGCCGAGGGCGACAAGCTCGTCCCCGGCATCAGCGGGGCGCGCGTGGTGCGAGCCTGGGCCGGCGTGCGCCCGCTTTACCAGGAAAGCTACACCGGCGCCAGTCGAGACGCCACTCGCGCCTTTACGCTGCTGGACCACAAAGCGCGTGATGGCGTGTCCGGCTTTTTGACCATCATCGGCGGCAAGTGGACGACGTTCCGCTTGATGGCGGAAAAAACGCTGGACAAAGCTTGCGAGCAGTTGGGCGTCCGCAAGCCGTGCATCACGTCCGCCACGCCCGTGCCCGGCGTTGAGCAAGGACACTACTGGCTGGGCCACCGCTTGCGCGAGGTCGAAGAGAACCATCTGCAAAGCGATCTGGTCTGCGAGTGCGAGCTGGTCACCCGCGCGATGTTGGAGAATGCCGTCCATAACAATCCCACGCTCACGCTGGACGACCTGCGCCGCGACGTGCGCCTGGGCATGGGGCCATGTCAGGGTGGGTTCTGCACGTATCGAGCGGCCGGAATCCTCCACGAAATGTCGAAGGTCGAACGACGAACGACGAATGACAAAGACGAGACATGGAATGTGGCATATTTACAGTCCCCCGCTCATAACACTATCCCACACCATGTATCAACCGCAATCCGCAATCCGCAATCAACAATCAGCAATCCCAATCTGCTGCTGCGCGATTTCCTGCAAGAACGCTGGAAGGGCCTAAAGCCGATTCTTTGGGGACAGCAGTTGAAGCAAGAGCGACTGGACGAATTGATTTACCTGTGCTTGATGAACGCCGATCACCTGCCGGATGAAGAACTGACCAGTCCCATGACAGATTTCTATGTAGGGCAAGATGCCTCGCGGAGCGTGCCCTACAACGAGCAAGATGGCACGCGAAGCGTGTCCTACGACGAGGCTTCCCATGCATGACCTCATTGTCATCGGCGCCGGACTGACCGGCCTCATGGCCGCCTACACGGCCGCGAAAGCGGGACTGGCAGTCAAAGTGATCGCCAAAGGACTGGGCGCGCTGCACTGGAGCGCGGGCACAGTGGACGTGCTGGGCTATTATCCCGACGAGAGCACGCCGGTGACTCGCCCGCTGCAAACGATTCAAGCATTGTCCCAGGCCCGGCCCCAACACCCTTATGCGCTGCTGAATGGAATGGAATTGAAGGATGCGCTGCAAACCTTTTCGTCTTTGGCCCAGGACATCGGCCTGCCGTATCCGGGCAACGCCGACGCTAATGTGTCATTGCCTTCGCCCGTCGGCGCGGCGCGACCGACGTTCCTGGCGACACTCGCTCAAATCACGGGCGACCTGAGCCGCGCCGAGCCAATGCTGATCGTCGGCTTGCGCGGGATGCGCGATTTCTTTCCAGAACTGATTGCCGAAAATCTGAACAAGCAAGGGCGCACAGCGCGCGCAGCTTTTGTGCCGCTCGACCTGATCACCGAGCGGCGCGATAGCAACACCGTGCAATTGGCGAATGGGCTGGATGACCCGGCCCGCCGCAACAGACTTGCGGTTGAATTGAGAAAGCTCGTTCGTACTTTGCGCTTTCGCAGGACGAACTGCTGGCGCGCTTTTTGCCGTCGCTTTCGCACTTCAATCCGAAATTCGATCCGTCGTGGGTCAAGCAGTCGTGGCTGTTCCGCGAGACCTACGCCCAGCCTGTGCCGCCCGTGAATCATTCGCGCAACATCCCCGACGTGCGCACGCCCATCCCCGGTTTGTATCTGGCCTCGATGAGCCAGGTCTATCCGTGGGATCGCGGCACCAATTACGCGGTCGAGTTGGGGCGGCGAGTCGCGCGGTATGTCATGGAAGATGGAAAACTAGGCAGCGCGTGACGTGATCAGCGATAAGCGATACACACTCTGCCATCAACAATCTGCCATAAGCAAGGAGTGAAACATGAGAAACATAACTGTCGTCGGTGTCGGGTACGTCGGTCTGGTGACCGGCACGTGCTTTGCCGATCTGGGCAACCGCATCGTCTGCCTGGACGTTCAGGAAGAGCGCATCGCCAATCTCAAGAAAGGCATCCTGCCGATTTACGAGCCGGGCCTGGAGGAGATGGTGGCGCGCAATGTGAAGGCGGGCCGGTTGTCCTTTACCACGTCGTATGCGGAAGGCGTGAAGGATGCCGAGTTTGTGTTTATCTGCGTCGGCACGCCGTCCGATGTAGATGGCGAGGCCGATTTGCAGTACGTACGGGCCGCCGCCGAATCCGTTGCCGACGTGATGGATCACTCGCTCGTCATCGTCAACAAATCCACGGTGCCGGTGGGGACGGGCGACTGGGTGGCCGACATCGTCAAGGCGAGGCAAAAGACGCCTGTGCCGTTCAGCGTGGTCTCGTGCCCCGAGTTTTTGCGCGAAGGCTCCGCCCTGACCGATTTCATGAACCCAGATCGCATCGTGTTGGGCAGCCTGGATCGCGAGGCCGCCGAGAGCGTCGCCCATCTTCATTTGCCGCTGCGCACTACGCTGGTCGTCACCGACTTGCGCACGGCCGAGATGATCAAATACGCCAGCAACGCTTTCCTGGCGACCAAGGTCAGCTTTATTAATGAGATCTCCAACATCTGCGAGGCGCTGGGCGCGGACGTGAAAGAAGTGGCGACGGGCATGGGCTTTGACAAGCGCATCGGGCGGCATTTCCTCGACGCCGGCCTCGGATGGGGGGGAAGTTGTTTCCCGAAGGACGTCAAGGCGCTGGCGCACATGGCGCACGAGAAAGGCCGTCACCCGCAACTCTTGCGCGCGGTGATGGACATCAATACCGACCAGCGCCGTGACGTGATCGCCAAGCTCAAGGGCGTGGTGGGCGATCTGCACGGCCAGACGATTGCCTTGTTAGGACTGGCGTTCAAGCCCAATACCGACGACATGCGCGATGCGCCGTCGGTGGATATTGCTCACATGCTGCTGTCTAAGGGCGCGCGCGTGAAGGGCTATGACCCGGTGGCGATGAGCGTGGCGGCGCGTGTGCTGCCGCCGTCCGTCGAATTGGCCTCGGATGCGTACGAGTGCGCGCGAGACGCCGACGCCGTCATCATCGTGACCGAATGGAACGAGTTCAAGCAGCTCGACCTGGCGCAGCTCAAGCAAGTGATGAAGCAGCCCGTCGTCATTGACGCGCGCAACATTTACGAGCCGGCGCAGATCAAGGCGATGGGCTTTACCTATCGCTGTTTTGGGCGCGGGTACGACGGACAGGGATAACGCCCCCACCCAACCATCCCCCGCAAAGCGGGGGGAGGGCAGGGAGAGGGCGTTTCCATGCTATAATGGCCCCTACTCTCAAGCCAAGGAGGTTACATGACACAACGACCGAGTCCCCGCGGCAAACGGCCCACGAGCCGCCGTCTCAAGATCCTGGCCCGCAACGGCACGAGCAAAGTCGTGCTGGACAACGGCTTGACCGTCGTCGTCCGCGAGTCGCACAACGCGCCGGTGTCCACGTTCTGGTGCTGGTACAAAGTCGGCTCGCGCGTCGAGCGGGCTGGCATCACGGGCATCAGCCATTGGGTGGAGCACATGCTGTTCAAGGGCACGCCCACTTTCCCCAAGCGCGAACTGGATCGCCTGGTCTCGCGCGAAGGCGGCATGTGGAACGGCTTCACGTGGCTGGACTTTACCACGTACTTTGAGACGCTGCCGGCAGACCGCTTCGAGCTGGCGTTTCGCATCGAAGCCGACCGGATGGCGCACGCGGTTTTTGACCCCAAAGAGACCGAGTCGGAGCGCACGGTCATCATCAGCGAGCGGCAGGGCAACGAAAACAATCCGCAATTCCTGTTGAGCGAACAAGTCCAGGCGACGGCGTTTCGCGTTCACAGTTATCATCATGAAGTCATTGGCGATCTATGCGATCTGCAGACGATGACGCGCGATCAACTCTTCCAGCACTATAAGACTTTTTACGCGCCCGGCAATGCGGTCGCCGTGGCGGTGGGCGATTTCAAGGCCGCCGACGTGCTCAAACAAATTCAGGCTGCGTTCGGCAAGATCAAACCGGGGCCTGAACTGCCGGTGATTCATCGAGAAGAGCCGCCGCAAAAAGGCGAGCGGCGCGTCATGGTGGAGGGCGACGGGACGACGGCTTACGTCGAAGCGGCCTATCGCGCGCCACATGCCGTACAGAGCGATTTTCCCGCGCTCGTCGTGCTCGATGCGATTCTGGCCGGGGCGTCGTCGCTGGCGGTGTTGGGCGGCGGCGGGACGAATGCCAGCTCGCGGCTCTACAGGGCATTGGTGGACACCGAGTTGGCGATTGGCATATCCGGTGGACTGGCGACCACGGTTGATCCGTACCTCTACAGCATCTCGGCCACCGTGCGGACAGGCCACACGCCGGCGGAAGTCCAAGCCGCGCTCGACGCCGAGCTGGCTCGCGCCGTGGCGGAGCCTGTCACGGAGCAAGAGGTCGCCAAGGCCATCAAGCAGGCCAAAGCGCAATTCGCTTACGGCAGCGAGTCGGTGACGAACCAGGGATTCTGGTACGGGTTTTCGGAGGTCTTTGCGGATTACACCTGGTTCGAGTCGTACCTCGACCGGCTGGCCGCCGTCACGGTGGACGATGTGCAGCGCGTCGCCAAGACGTACCTGACCAGGAGCAATCGGACGGTCGGGTGGTACGTGCCGAAGCAATGATAATGTCAGTTTTCGGCGTGTCAGTGAAAAAGTGGGGTGAATCATGCAGACATACCGTTTAGAAACTATAATCCCAAGTGATGGGAGCCTTACTATCGCGGCGCTGCCTTTCCGGGCAGGCGAAAAAGTTGAAGTTATCGTGCGCCGCCGCGAGCAGAACAAGCGCCGCGAGCGATACTCTTTACGCGGCAAGCCGATCCGGTACATCGCTCCGTTTGAGAGTGTTGCGCAAAATGACTGGGAAGCTCTGCAATGATTGTGCTTGCAACGGCAGAATTCGACAGTACCCGCACGTTGAGACTGTGGCATAGAAGGATGAACCATGACATCAATTCCTGGACCTGATTCGATTGTGCGCCGCGAGTTTCCCAACGGGATGACGGTGCTCGCGCGCGAAAACTTTTCCAGCCCGTCGGTGGTGATTGACGGAATGTTGCGCGTGGGCGGCGTGGACGATCCGCCCGATCGAGCGGGACTCTCGTCCTTCATGGCGGCGTGTTTGATGCGCGGGACGGAGCGCCGCACGTTCCAGCAAATTTACGAAGAGATCGAATCCATCGGCGCGATGGTGGACGTGGGCGGCGGGCTTAATACTTCCGGCTTTGGAACAAAGTCACTGGCCGAAGACCTGCCGACCGTGATTGACATCCTGGCCGACGTGCTCCAACATCCGACGTTCCCTGTTGCCGAGGTGGAAAAAGAGCGCGGCGAAATCCTCACGGACCTGGAGGAGCGCGTCAACGACACGCGGCGGATGGCTAGTTTGACGTTCCGCAAACTGCTTTACCCTGCCGGGCATCCCTACAGCCGCAGCATGGAAGGGTATCCGGAGACCGTTCAAGCGATCTCGCGCGATGACATGATGAATTTCTATCGTTCTCGCTATGGCGCGAACGGCATGATCGTCAGCATCGTCGGCGCGGTCAAAGCCGAGGCCGCGTTCGAAGCGTGGGAGCGCGCCTTTGGCGCGTGGCGCGGCGCGGACGGCGCCAGCCTGCGCACGCCACTTGCACCTGCGCCGCAGGTGACAGAGGTGCGCCGCGAGTTCGCCGCCATCCCCGGCAAAACGCAGAGCGATGTCCTGCTGGGTACTGTCGGCCCGGCGCGCGCGGAGCCGGACTATTGGGACGCGGCGCTGTGCAACACCATCCTGGGCGTGTTTGGGCTGATGGGCCGCCTGGGCCAGAACGTGCGCGATAAACTTGGCCTGGCGTACTATTCGTACAGCCGCGTGGAAGGCGGATTGGGGCCGGGACCGTGGGTGATCGCCGCCGGCGTGGACCCCGCCAACGTCGAGCGCGCCGTCGAAGCGATGCGAGCGCAAGTCCGCCGCATCCGCGACAGGACGGTGGGAGCAAAAGAGTTGGCCGATAACAAAGCGTTCGTCACCGGCTCGCTCCCGCTGCGGCTAGAGACCAACGACGGCGTGGCGGGCGTCATCCTGGACATGGAACTGTATGGCCTGGGGCTGGACTATTTGGAACGCTACTCGGACATGATCAACGCCATCACCCCCAAGCGCATCCAGGCCGCCGCGCAAAAATACCTTGACCCGGATCGGTATGCGTTGGCGGTGGCCGGGCCGCAGCAATAGATTTTCAGCGCGCGGAGGGGGTATCTCCCCTGCGCACTCCACCTTTTCCTTAATCGGACTGCGAGCAAATATGGAATTTCGCCACACAGAGACAGACCCGCCTGTCGAGGTGACGGTTGACGAGTTCTGCAAAATGGTTGCGGAGGGAAAGGTTAACCCTACCGCTCTCTACCGCACACTTTGGACTAGCGGCGAGTGGCGTACTGTAGACAACTTGCTTCCATTCCACAGAAGTAGTCCAGTCAAGTACCCGATAGGCAAAAGGCTCTTCGAGGAAATCGTCAACGAACAACGCAAGAAGCTGCGGCGCGCAGAGATATCCAGTCGAGATCACGAGTATATGTATGGGACTTTGATTGAGGACTCTTACCGGCTTCCCTCGCTCGAGTGCCTACCCGTTAGCGGACAACTCCTCGGTGCCGCCCGCTTCTTCGTACTGCCATCCTTTACGCCAGAGCGGATCTTCACAGTTGCGTTTCGCGAGGCCGACATCATAATTGACGCAGTCTGTGGGAAATCAGCTCTGTGGTATTCATTCCCGCGGGTGAGCCGAACCACTTCCGATGGATTGTGGGAGGAAACCCCAGGTGTGCCGTTTCATCCCGATCAGGCACTTCGAGCCACCACCAAGATATCGTATCACGATGTCCCCGATGTTTTCCTGTCATGGCAGGGCTTTGCTGACCGCGTTGCTCAACTGCCATCCTGCATGACCCGAACAATCGACGGCATTGGATACCGGCATAAACTGTTCTACAATCAAAGATTGATAGATGTCATGTGGGCAAACCCAGACAGAACTGAGCACTCAGCCCAAATAGCTATCATCGCAGCCTACGAGCAGATCCTCCAGGCGGCGGGACTGGGCGAATTTCTCAAAGCGAAGCGTCAGTCAGAGGCCTAGTGTGTACCAGAAACATCAGCGGATCGGTTTGAGGATTTGAAACTTGCTCACCACCGGCGTTGACATCGTTCATGTGCCGCGCGTGATAACGGCGTTGGAACGCTTTGGCCCACGTTTCATCGAGCGGGTGTTCACCGAACGCGAGGTGGCGGCCGGTCACGGCTATCCGCACGAGCTGGCGGCGCGCTTTGCCGCGAAGGAAGCCGTGGCGAAGGCATTGGGGGTGGGGATGCGTGTGATGTCGCGCGACGGCGTCGGCTTTCGCGAGGTGGAGACGCTGCGTGACCTGCGCGGCAAGCCCGTCGTCGTGCTTTCGGGTCGAGCCGCTGCCCGCGCGCAAGAGCTGGGGTTGAAGGAGTGGGCCATCAGCCTGAGCCACGAGCGCGAGTATGCGATTGCGTTTGTGGTGGCGCAATAGGCCGCTATTGGGATAACGGCCTATGTTTCGTTTCTCCCAGGGCGCTATCCTCATAGCGCCCTATTCTTCGCCGCGCGAAGCGGTCAATACGTGTAGCAACTCCCCCCGATAAACTCCCTCAAGTGCGACGTGGCCGGAATTGCCTGCTCCATCTCGCCCGTGACCGGCGTGATGGTTTGCAGCAGCGCGTACACTCGCTTGGCGCGGAGCATGGCGTCTTGGCGCTGCGGGTCGTCGTCGTACTGCGTGGCCCATTGGGCAAACTGATCCATCAGCCTGGGGCGAAAGACGGGCAGCTCGTAAGGCAACGCGCCGTTGACGATATAGTCGGTCGTGTTGATGTAAGGGATGATGTGGCGCAGCTCGCTTGAGCGCACGTAATGCCAGTGCTCCAGCGTCCGCTGCGGATCGTAGGAGCGATGCGCCGCGTCGCGCAGCATCCGGCGCATCAGGCGCAGGTCGGTCCAGCGGACGTATTGGCCGTCGCGGCCCTTCATCTGGATGAGCGTCTCGATATAGAGCTTGAACTTGCGCTCGTCGGGGATGGCGCGCATCATGTGCGGCCAAGATTCCTGGGCAATCCCGAACGCCAATAAGAGTCCCAAGATGCATCCCAACAGCAGAGGCACTCCTATGGGAAGAAGGTACCTCTCGAGGATGCCTGGGCTGCTATTTTTACCAGCCAATCTACTGATGACGGATCTGATCCTCATCGTTCACTGCTCTCACGTCATTGCCCTGGCAGAATAGCCGTCAGGCGTCCACGTAGCCGTGTGATGACCATTTGATCTTCTTCAGAAAGCCCTAGCATTAGGATCATGGCCGCGTATGTTATCAAAAGAAAACCCATATTTAGCCCCGTGCTTATCAGGTCTCCTTTTGCAAGAAACCATTGCGCCATGCCGCGAGTCGCCAGGGCAGCCGCAACGCCCGCAACGACGGGCTTGACAAAGCTTTTGTTGTAAGGCAAAAATCTCATCGTCACAAAAACCTCAATCGTCCGGATAATGTTCAGCGCAGACGTGGCGACGGCTACGGCGATGGCGGCACCCATCACTCCCCACATAGGAATGAGCAAAAAGCTGAGCGTGAGCTGCAAAGTCAATGCAATAACGGTATTGATCGTATTCAGCCACGCATTGCCTGTCATGAGAATCATCTCGCCGTTAATGCCGGTGCCCGCGTCCACCAGGTTTCCTACGGACAGAATAACCAGTCCAGTAGCGCCCGCCACGAAATCATTTCCAAAGATGGACATGATGAATTTAGAAAAGAGCAGCACGATCAAAAAGAGCGGCAAGTTGAATGTAAATATCCACTTGGTTGTGACTTGATAAAAGTGCCCAAGTTGCACAAGCTCTCTTTTGCTGTGCAATTCAGAGATGATGGGCATCGCGACTGCGCTGATGGCCTGGTAGAACATGGTGCCCACTGTGCTGACCCGTGAAGCCGCCGTGAAAATGCCGACTGCCGCCACCGTGTTCAACATGCCCAGCAACACGGTGTGCAGATTGTATCCTACAAGGTTTACCAGAGTTGATCCATAGATAGGCCCGGCAAACTGAGCGATTTCCTTGACGTCGCGGCGGGCCGCGCCCCAGGGGCGCTTGAGCGGGAACAGCTTGTTCAAAAAGTAGAGGAGCATCAGGCTGGTGAGCACTGCGCCGATGGCGTGCGCCGTCATCGCCTTGACGGCGTTCAACCCGGAGATCGCCAGGACGACCACAATTGCCAACTTGATCAGCGACAGAAAAACGTCCTCCGCAATGACGTTGTATTGTATTTGATTAAACCCCCTGACGGCAGCTCCGGCTGCCGTAATCAACGCACCGAAGGGAAGAGCGACGGCGACAACCCGCAGCACGGGCGATAATCTCGGCTCCTTGAATACCCACTCGGCAAAAGGCCCGGCAAAGATCAACAGACACGCCCCGGCGAGCACACTGATCACAAATGGAACACCCAAACCGATCTGGAGCGTTCCCCAGAGCCCGGCCTCATCTCGGCGGCTGACGTATATGGGAATGTAGCGCACCAGGGCCGAAAACAACCCCAGCATGGTCAACCCGATGATCAGGTAAGAGGCTGTGTCAGCCAGGCTATACAACCCGTACTGTTCGGCCCCCATGAAGCGAGCCATGACAATGCCGAGAGCAAAGCGCATGGCATACGCAAACAAAAGGCCGAAAAACTTGATGCCGCCGCCTTTGACTGTTGTTAGAATCGTTTGATTCAGGGCGGCGAGTAATGGAACGTCAGACGCTTCCAGCTTGGGAGGTGTATCGAGCATTATAAGGTTACGATCTCCAATCTTGCGCTTTCCAGAAAGATGAGCTACCAGGTCAGGCTGCCGCAACCGTTGCGCTTACCACGACGATTTCCCCAAGCCATTGACCAGCGCGTCTCGCCGGCATGAACTCTTACTACGGTTCAATTTCCAAACGTGCGTCATCCACATACACGTACGTGTTATAGCTATTGTCAAACTTGAGAAGCACGTCAAACCTGTCGAATGTAGGACTCGGGCCCTAGTTCTGGTCAGTCGCACTTTTCCTTCTCGCACTGATCACACACTCTAGTGCAGTCTCTTCCAACACACTCTTCCCTGCAATTGCAATCGTAGGTCACCACCTGGCAGGGTGTTGGAGTGAGTTGAAGTGTGACTGTGGGCTTGGGTGTCGGAGTGGGTTGAAGTGTGGCTGTGGGCCTGGGTGTAGGAACGACCACATTGACCCTGGCTGGCAAATCGGGGCCACGCGGTGATTGTGTTGCGGGTGGAATCAGTCTCCAGATCAAAGTATGCTCACCGGCATTCAGCGCGACGATGAGCGAAAGATTATATTCATCGCCCTGAATCCAGTTGAGCCTCACTGGGACTTGGTTTCGTTGCCCGCTGACTTCGATGGCGCGGAGGAGTTGGGTTTCCTGTCCGCCCTGCCCCCATTCGCAGTTGGGCAATGTGGTCTTGTTTCTGACGCGCCAAGTCAACTCGATATTGGTCGGACTTGTTGTGTTTTGTCTCTCATCGGGCGATTGGAGAACGTCCAGTTCGATGGTTTCGCATCCAGCAAATCCCATCGCTTGCCGGGTCGCTGCGCTGATGGCTTGTTGGGTAGCCGCGCCTGCATCGGCTGTCCCCGCCAAAAC
Organism: Anaerolineae bacterium; assembly: GCA_041300525.1. Taxonomy (GTDB): domain Bacteria; phylum Chloroflexota; class Anaerolineae; order Fen-1058; family Fen-1058; genus JBGLNJ01. The sequence continues at coordinate 2,329,013 of JBGLNJ010000001.1, forward strand.
AGCCGATGTCGCCGCTCGTGTCTGCGCGACCTCGGTTTGGCGGCGAGCCGGATCTTGGGCGGCCGCCGTGGCCGTCTGGGTCACTCGGGGGGTATCCCCCGCCGCTATTTGGGCGGCTGCGGCGGCCCGGGTCGCCTCGTAACCGATTCGCTGGTCTTGTTGCCTGGCCAGGCTCAGGACGAACACGACGACCAGAAGGGCGAGAGCGCCTGCGCCCAGAAGGGGCGCCAACCGCTTGTTCCCAGCTTGGACCGGGCGCGCTACTGGAATGGGTGTGGATATCGCTTCAGAGCGGGCAAAGGGCCGCGTATCCAATCCAACAACGTGGCCGGCTTTTTCGATAGTGGCCGGGCTGATCGGTTCCAGAAAAGAGTCCGCTTGGTCGAACCAGTGCGAGGGTAGATCCAGGTCGGTGGATGAGAGACTAGGCCCGCGCGCAGAGTAATAGCGATAATTGTAATAGTCCTCGCTGCTCGACGGCAAGTGGTCGAGAGCGGCGCCGGACAATTGCGCCCCGACTTTGTTCAGCGCGTCCTTGCCGCGTTGCACAAAGCTGCGAGGGGTGTTGCTGGAATCAACGATCAGCAACGTTCCGTCCAGACGCGTCGCCAATGACTTGGCATCTGCCAGAGCCGCAATGGGCAGGTAGTCAACGATCACCACGTCCGCATGTTGTCGCAGCGATTCAGCCAACTCTCTTAGGCGCTTGGGGTCCAACAATTCGGACGGGCGACCCGGCTGCGGCCCAGACGGCAACACGCGCAAGTTTTCCACCGGGGCAGCCTGCACTGTGCGGGACAGGTCCATGTCTCCACACAAGGCGTTTGACAATCCCGCCTGGTTATCCAGCTCAAAGATGCGATGCTGGTTCGGATGGCGCAGGTCGGCATCTACCAGGATGACTCGCTTGCCGGACTGGGCAATGATCACGGCAAGGTTAGCCGCAGTCACACTTTTGCCCTCTAACGGCATAGGGCTGGTGATAACCAGGATTTGAAGTGGGCAGTCCGCGGCGGCAGACTTTAGGTTTGTATGCAGCACGCGATAAGCTTCGGCAACAGGGGAACGGGGGTGCTTGATGACGACCAGCTTGCTAGCCAGGTCCTCACCTTCAGTGCGAGGGAGGCTGCCCAAGGCCGTCAGGTCAAGCGCCTGCCGTGCGCCTACAGGCAGCACCAGCCCGATGGCGAAGGCCATCCATACGGTAGATGCCAAGTGGCCGCGTGGCGTGGCGCGCGCGTCCAGGTAACTAAAGACCGCCGCTACAGCTACAATGACCACCATTCGCCGCCATCGTTTGGGCAAGGCAATTACACACTGCCGTAGTTCCATATTGTCCCTGAGGTCGCGCTTTTGGGTGTCACCGGTTGGGGGACACGGCCTGACAATTTCTGTCAGCGCCCACAAGCGATAGGTCCCATCCCCTGACGTGGAACCCCTGCGGGACATTCTACCATAAATGTCAAAAGTGGGCTGAACCCTTGCGTGCTACAACCTTCCACGCCGCGCTTGCCAGAAAGCGATGAACAAAATGGCCAGGATGACGAGTCCAGTTGCTCCCACCAGCGGCACGAGCCACGTTGGACGGCCTGGCGCACCCGAGATTGGCGACGCTGGGGTGCTGGGGGTGAGGCCGGGAGATAACGGAGTGGATACGGATGATACGTTTGGCGCCGGGGTCATTTGAGGCACGGCCGTAGCAAGAGCTGCTGCTACGCCGGCTTGGGTCAACCCGCGCGTGTCTATTGTCTTGACTTGATTGTTTCTCATCAGGGCCAGGTTTCCCTTTAGTTGACCGGGCTGATAGAGCAAAATGTCCATGGCTTCTCTGACGCCTTTGTCGGTTGTGCCCGTGATAGCCAGGAGCGCGCGCGCCTCGTTCCATGGAGAAACGATCAATTGAATATAGCCCAGGCTTACATCGGGCGCAAGGCGCAAGGTCACTTGGTCAATTTTCTGCTCGATGGAATCAGAGTAGATCAGGAATGGTTGAGGAAGTTGAGCATTCACTTGCTGGAGCAAGGAGTTGCGCGAAGGTCTCCCGATGGCGATAAAGTGATAATCCTCCAACTTTTTCTTGGTCCAGTTATTGCCTAGAACCACTGGCGGCGCAAAGGCAGAGCCATTGGATGTGGCGCCCAAGGCGGCCGCCAGCCGCAGCGCGTCTTCCCATTCTGCGACCATTGGCTCCGCGGGCAACGCAAACATGACGTCGGTCAAGTCAGGCCGTTGGTTGAAGGGATGAGGATAGAATCCTAAACTCAGGACACGGACATTCTGAACTTTATGGTCCAAATGGAGTTGGGATGCACTGCTAATGAACAGCCACATGTCGGGGTTAGTGCATGCATCCACGGGACGCAACTCGGCCTGAATGGAAATCCTATTGCTCGCTCCGGGGCGCGCTTGCGAGGCGGGTAATTTGATTTTGAGCCTTCCGTTCAATGCATTCTCGTCGGTAAGGGGCATGGCGGCAATGGGCTTGTCATTGAATAGTACGTTCACAGACGAGGCGCTGCTAAAAAGTTGGGCCGAATGGCTAAAGCGCAGGTCGAGATAAGCCTCCTCCGTCAGGCTCCAGCCAATAGGGATGTTCAAAGAGTAACTCGCCGCTTCAGAGTAGCCCCTAAGGACACTGTCTCCATATCCTAGATCGGCAAAAGTCGTGTCCGTGATGGGAGACTTTAGCTGCAAGTCCGACAGGGGACGCACGTCGCGCACCAATGCCCAGGGGCCTTGCATGCCGGGAAAATAGTTCTCCAGCCCCATGGCCCGGCTGGCTTTCGACACGGCCTGGTCGTTCAGGCCCGTGATCACAAGAATAGCTCGCGTTTGATCCCACGGGGATACCAGTTCCTGCACGACGCCGTCGTTCTCTGGCACGGCCTGCGTCCCTTGCATAAAGAGATAGCGACTCTGGAAAAAGGACGAATGATTTTCTGACGAAGGTGTGGAGTTGATCGTGGTGGTCAGTGTACTAGTATTGAGAAGATTGGATGACGCATCGAACAAAGTAACAGTGTTCTCCAAGACAGAACTAGGCGCTGCCTCGCTCGCACGCAGAACGAGCGTAAAACTAGATGCTTCATCCGCTGCCAGCGGCGGGACGGCCCATTTTATCTCTTCCCCAGTCGTCTTGGAGCACGTTGGGCTACAACTTTCCATCTGAGAACCGGATGGCAATGTGTCAACCAAGACAAGATCCGACGCTGCTTTTTGAGTGGTATTGGTGAGCGTCAGTGTGTACGTCAGGCTGTCGCCAGAGACAACGGTCACCGGGCCTTCGCTGCTCAGGCTCAATTGGCGCTCTCGCAAGGGCAGGGGCAGGGCGCCCAAATTATTCAGCCGCAGAATCACCCCGTTCGTTTCTGGCCTGCCGATAACGATCAGATGTTCATGAGAGATAGCGTCCTGCACATCCAATCGCGCCAACAATTCCTGGTCGGTGGTCCCGCTGATTACCATGCGGTTGGCCAGGTCACCCAGTTTGGTGGCGACAGCCACGGCTCCGTTCAAGTCTGTTTCTGTCAGTTGAGTCGGCAGCACGAAACGGACTTGGTCTGGTTCAAAGGCGCCTTGATAGAACGGTCGGGGATAAAGGGCCAGGTCGGTGACGATGGAAAGTTGATCGTAATTCAGCGAAAACGAAGAGGCAGAATGGACAGTTAAACGCCCTCTGTGAGGCACGCTGCAGAGCGGGCTGGCATCCAGTGTCACCTTGATGTTGTGGGTTCGACGAGTCGGATCATTAAAGGTCGCAAGCGGCAGTTCCACACGAAGACGAGAGTGTTCCAGTGTCGCTTCCTTGATGGGGAATGCTTGCGGCGTCTGCCCGTCAACCGTGATGATGATTTCGCCAAACAGAGAGGGAACAGTTTTGGTTTCTAGAGCGCCAACGCGAGTGTAGGTGTAGCTGTAATCCAACTCGAAAAAGCTCCCTGCGCGCAATTTCCAGCCATCGGGTAAGCGCAGGGAAGATCGGTGGGGAGGAAAGATCGTGTCGAAAAGTAAAGGCCTCCTGATTATCTCTATGAGCATGGCAATCACCTCGCTTTTGATGCTGGGCAGTGTATTCGCAGCTCCCAGCGGAACTGTGATACTCGATCCACCCACGGCGACGAGATCGGGGCTTCCCGGTACGACAGTGACCTACACGTTGTGGATTACCAACAGCGGGGAAATCCTCAGCATCACTGGCATATTCGCGTTAGGCCATGCGGGCGACCATTGGCCTGTGGATCTCTCGAAGACAGAGATTTCGCTGCCCGGTCGCGCCGGCACGGATGTCGTCGTGAGTGTCACGATTCCGTTCACGCCAACCACGACGAGCGATACCGTCACCATCACGGTTTACTCTCAAGGCAGCCTTCTATTGCCCTCTTCTCGGCTTACGACGAATTTCTTCCGAGCCTATTTGCCCATCATCAGCAAACCCGAAGATGTTTGTCGGCCCACAGGAGAGAGTTATGGGACTTTGCAGATAACGCCTTTGACTTTGTCTGCCGAAACGCATCCCGATATCAATCTGGCCGTGCGAGGCTATGGGCTTACGACTGCTGAGTTGAGGCTGGTTGACTACAATGGAAGCACTGATCCGGGAGCGCCACAGTTGGCAGGAGTATTCTCACCTAAACGGCTGCCGATCTTTACTTCCGTTTATCGGGTCTATGATTGGGATTGGGGGAATCAACGACCAGGAGATCCGATTGATGATCCAGTTGTGACTCTGGCTGACCTTGAGGCGACCCCGGGCGAAATCGTCTATATGCCCGATCGCTTGGGAGGCGATATTGGCAATGGTTACAAAGCGTTAGTGCTGTATGCCAGTTTCGACCGCCTGACCCTCAAGTACACCAGTGAAGACAGCATGGTGTCTGGATATGGTGCCCACCTGGAAAATGTTTGTGTGGATTCCAATTTGCTGTCTCTCTATCAGCAATTGAACAATGCGGGGCGGCATCAACTGCCAGCCTTGCGAGCCGGGCAAGCCATTGGCCGCGCTCTCAGCAATCACATCGGTGTGGCGATTCGTGATACGGGCGCTTTCATGGATCCGCGCTCGCGCAAGGATTGGTGGCACAACTATTGACGGTTGAAGAGCGGGCGCGGGGGTGGCATCTATCGAAATCAAAGTGATCCCTGTGTCACAGAGGTGTTGTTACCTTTGTCACATGAATAGTGTGTCATCTGTTACTTTGGTCTGCGTGCGAAGAGTGCTAGTCTATTTCAAGCGCAGGTGAACGCGGTGGAATTTCCAAGTGCACTCATCCTATACCGCGTTCATTTGCAACCTCCTCCCTTGGCTGCGACTCCCGCCACCCTCGGTGGGAGTCCTCTTTTTAACCGGCTTCAAGTTTGACGCGAGATTGCGGTTCTTGTATTCTGTTGTCGAATTTGTGTCTTTGTACAAGTATCAAGTTGGGCAGCCCGATGCAGCGCGGCAGGACATTCGTCATTCGCTACAAGTGTCATTGGGCACTACGCATCAAAGTTAGTCTGCGGTAAGATACACGCGAAGTTGAGCGCTAAAAAGCGCTCATATTAAAAGTCTCCTCCTTTCCTTGGCTGCAGCCTCCGCCTGAGCTCCCCGTTCTGGCGGAGGCTTGCTTTAACCCCCCAACACGTTCAATAGCTTGATCGTTTGCTGTTTGGCTTCCGAGTCTCCGGCGCCAGGTCCGATGCATGCTGGACATCCGCCGTCGCACGGACAGGTGGCGACCAGATCGCGGGCAGCGGCCACAAGCTCGGTGTGCAGCTCGTAGAGCATTTGCGAGAATCCGATGCCGGCGGGGACGTGCTCGTAAAGCGTGATGGTGGGCAGCCCGGAGAAGGCTGCCCGCTGTTCGGCGACGAGGCCGATGTCGCGGGGGTCGCACATCAGATACAGCGGCGCGAGATTGCCGATCGCGTGCGCCAGCCCGCCTAGCGCGGTCCGCACGCTTCGCGCGCGCGCCGTTTCAGTGCGATGGTGGCAGGCCGTGCAAAGTGTGACGAGGTTGTCGAGCGCGTTGGCGAGTTGATCGTGGTCGTTCACGCCGCGCCCATAGCCGAACTCGCGGAAGGGGCGCAAGTGATGCACATCATGCTGGCGGCCTCCGCGTTCGGGCGCGCCGCAGGAACGGCAGCGATACCCATCGCGCGCGCGGGCAGCCTCGCGGGCCTTGTTCCAGGTGGGCCCATAGTCGTTTGGCAAGAGCAGCACACCCTCCGCTTGCAACCTCTCAGTGGCCTCCGGCGACACGCTGAGCCAGTACGCCGCCGTGCGCATTTCTTGCTCCGGCAGCGTCACCTCGCCCCAGCCTAGCGTTTCGTGAGTGTACAGCTTGATCTTGCGGTAGCCGGTGACGAGCGTCGTCACGAGAATCTCGCCGTGGCTGCGCGTCGTCGCGCCGCGTTCTTCGTGCGCCAATTCGTCTAGCACCTGGACATTGGTGGTGGAGCTCGCGTCGGTGTAATAGTCCACTTGCGCTGGCTTTACCAGCGCCTGGCCCGCTTCCCAGTCCAGCTTTTCGACAAGATACTGTTGCCCCTCGTGCAGATAGAGGGCGCCTTCGTGGATCAGCGCCGGGGCGGACAGGCGATCCATCTGCCCGATGGTTCGAGGCGACAAACTTTGTGACAGTGTGCGACCTGCGGTCGCCTGGGCCTTTGCAAGGATGTCCAGGATGACGATGGTATCTTCAGTGCCGGAGCGCAGCGAAATGCCGTGGGCTGGGTAGCTATCGGCGACCCAATGCCAGTGATTGTTGCTGCGGTGAAGCAAATTCTCGTCGGCCAGAACGTCGAGCAGCTCGTCCACCGGGCCAAAGGCGCCGAATCGCTCGCCCGCTTCAAACGGCAATTCAAAGCCCGCGCACTTGAGATGCTGGGTCAGGATGACGAGGTTATCGGGCGCGATCAGTCCATGCTCCGGGCTGCGTTCGAAAAAGAAGCGCGGGTGCGTGACGATGTACTGGTCGAGCGGCGAGGCGCTGGCGACCAGCACGGCGATGGAGACGTCGTTGCGCCGCCCGGCGCGTCCGGCCTGCTGCCAGGCTGAAGCGATGGTGCCGGGATAGCCGGACAGCACCGCCGCGCCCAGTTGCCCGATGTCCACACCCAACTCGAGCGCGTTCGTCGCCACCACGCCGCGCACGCTGCCATCTCGCAGGCCGCGCTCGATGGCGCGGCGTTCCTCGGCCAAATACCCGCCGCGATACCCGCGAATCGTTTGTGGATCGAGGCCCAAGGGGATGACCGCATCGCGGAGATAAGTCAAGAGCACTTCGGTCGTCAGCCGCGCGCGGGCGAACACGATCGTTTGAATGCCGGCTGCCAGGAATCGCGCGGCTATGTCGCGCGCTTCCAGAGTTGAGCTTCGCCGTTGGCCGAGCGCCGGGTCAATCAGCGGCGGGTTTAGAAGAATGAAATGTTTTTCGCCGCGTGGAGCGCCGTCGTCGTCAATCAGGGTTAGAGTGTTGGACAAGATGTCATCTTGCCCGACATCCAAGAGTTTTTGCGCCAACTCTAACGGATTGGCGATGGTGGCCGAGCAGCAGATGAACTGTGGGCGGCTGCCATAGAACGCGGCGATGCGCTTGAGGCGGCGGATGACGTTGGCGAGATGGCTGCCAAACACGCCACGGTAGGTGTGCAATTCGTCGAGCACGACAAAGCGCAAGTTTTGAAAGAATGTGGCCCATTGGGTGTGATGGGGCAGGATGCCGGTGTGAAGCATGTCGGGATTGGTGATGAGGATGCCGCCCAAGCCTTGCCCCGCGCGCGTCGAGCGGCGGCGATCTTGCGGCGTGTCGCCATCGTAGGTCTGTATCGGGATGCGCGCGTCGAGCGTGCCAGCCAGCTCGCGCAGCCCGGCGAGTTGGTCTTGCGCCAGTGCCTTGGTGGGGAAAAGATACAGGGCGGTCGTCGCCGGGGCGTGCAGCACTGCGTCGAGCACTGGCAGGTTGTAGCACAGCGTTTTGCCCGAGGCGGTGGAGGTGACGACGACGATGTGCTCGCCGCGGGCGATGGATTCGATGGCATGGGCCTGGTGTGTGTAGAGCGATTCGATGCCGCGCGCTTGGATCGCGGCGACGAGCCGCTGGTCGAGCGGCGCCGGGAACGGCGCGATGGCGGCCGGGCGCGCAGGGAGGCGTTCCCAGGCGGCCACGCGCCGCATGAATTCGCGATCGCTGCGCAGTTCAGCAAGAACTTGACGAATGTCCATTCGGATAAAGCCTCTACTTTGGCCGTTGATCCAAGTCCAAGAATTTGACAGCCACATCATACCACAATTGCACACGAGCTTCCGCTTGTTCCGCGGCGTGCCGGAAGTGTTGGCGTTGACCGCCCAGAAGAAAAATGAACGTAAAATCAGTATCCGTACAAGGCTGACGACGGGCGCGAAAAAGAGTCGGGGTCAGACGTCCGCGTGTTGCGCGGCGGCGCGTGGTACTATCTTCAAGGGGACTCGCGTGCGGCGTGTCGCGGCAGCAGCCATCCTGGCGACCGTGACTACCACTTCGGGTTTCGGTTGGTGGTCGCTCCCGCGCTCTCTTGATTGACCCTCATCCCCATCCCTTCTCCCCGCAAGGGAGAAGGGAGTGCGCTCCTTCACCCGTGACTTGACGTCTACGTGGAAGTGCTCGCTCGATGCCTCAGGACTTTGCCCGGCAAGTCGCCAGTATGCCGCGCAGGGCGTCCGTCAACGACCAAAAAAGCCGCGCACTATGGCCGCAGCCGAGCCAGAATGGTCTGCGCTTCTTGTGCGTTGGCCGCTCGCACGCGCCCTCGCTCCACCACGGTCGGCAACAATTCAAAGACCAGGCTTCCGCCTTGCGCGAAGCGCGTGACGCGCAAGATGACGCCCTGCCGACAATCCAACGGGTAAGGCTGGTCAAACAGCAAGTTGCCCAGGCTATACGCGATCAACGTCTTGCCAATCCATTCGACCCGTTGCAAGACGTGCGGCCCATGGCCGATGACGAGGTCAGCTCCGGCGCGGGCCAACGCCTGGGCAACAAGTTGCTGGCGGGGACTGGGCGCAGCCTGATACTCGCCTCCCCAATGCACCGAGACGATCACCAGGTCGGCCCCAGTCGCTGCCACGGCTACGCTCCTGGCAGCGATTTCCACATCGAGCGGAACGGTCGAGTCGTCGAACGCGAGCAGATGATAGCGAATAGACGGGTGCGGCGTCACGCGGCTCACGAGGTGGCCCTCTCGCTGATTCACCACACCGGCAATGCCCGCCGCGTCCAGCGCGGCAATGGTCTCAACCAGTCCCGCTTCGCCCGCGTCGAGCGCGTGATTGTTCGCCAACGAGACCGCGTCGAATCCAGCAGCGCGGAGAGCGGTCACTGCCGCCGGCGCTGCTCGCAAGTCGTACCCATCGCTCACCTGGGGCACAGTCGTCAGCGGCGATTCCAGATTAGCAAAGGTCAGGTCGGCTTCAGCCAGCCAGGGTTGCACTGCGTTCAGCGCAGCGCCCCAATTCCCATTGAGCGCCTGAGCTACTCCTCGTCCCAACATCACGTCGCCACCGAAAGCGAGCATGAACGTTGGCGGCATAGGCTCGCCCGGCAGACAGGCCAATAGCCAGCCGATGAGGAATGTTCCTACGACAAACCACCACCGCTTGGCGTTGGGACGAACGACCAAAGACGAAGGCGGGTTTTGCTCTTCGTCATTCGTCATTCGTCACTCGTCATTCGACATTCGTCATTACCTGGCGATGAACGACTGGGTCCACTCGGGTTGAGCGGGCGCTTTACCAGCTTTCAGTTTGGCTCGCCAACTCTCGTCGGTCAGGCGGTCATTCATCGGCCAGGGGAATTCATAGTAGGCAAAAACGCCGCCTTTGGCAAGGTTGAATCCGCCCTTGTTGCCGCTCGGCACGACGACATAGATTTCAAAGATGCGCCCGGTGGCCTCTTCCAATACCTGGCCGTTGGGATCAGTCGCCACGTCGGCCACCAGCGCGGCTTGATCGTCATCGCTAAAGAACGGACGGCCCTCGCCTTGAGGGTCGGCGGCGGCCAGCGTCATCGCCTCCAACTCGCCGCCATAATACTTGATGCGCTCATAATCCTGTCGGCTCAATGGCTGGCCGGCCAATTCTTGCTGAGCCGTTTTCAAGAGGAACGCGAGCAGATTGTCCAGGCGATCCAGATTGGCGCTCGTATTCTCGGACAAGAGATTGCGGCTCTTGAGGCCATCGCGCGTCATGCGCGCCAGCGCCAGCAGGCGAGCGTAGGCTTCCGGGTTCGGCTCGACCCAGCCGTGCGGCGGCTCTGGCGCTTCTCCCCCGCCGCCCATCTCGGCCATCGTTTGCTTGGCGTAAAGGATCGTATCGTGCTTCAGTTCCGTCCACGAGCCGAGCGCCGTGTGAATGTCCTTGCGCGTCCAGGCCTGGGTCTGCATGAAAGCCGGGTATTGAGCGCCTTTCGCTTCCAGCAAGGGCCGCAGCGCGTACAGCCAGTTCCAGTAGAGATTCTGCGTCCAGGAATCCAGTTGCAGCGACGAGATCTCCTTTTGCACTTTGCTCATCTGCTGCGGGTAATTGGTTCTGTCGTGACAGGAACAAAACCCGGCAAGAACTGGTACAGGTTGGACAAGAGCAGGAATTGCCGCCAGTACTGACGAAAGTCCGCATCCGCGCGGTTGGTTTCCGTGTCGTCCAGTCGCAGCGTGATGTCCAGAGCATCCGAGTTGCGCAATTCGAGTTGAGGTGTGTGAATAAGGGCATGGGTAAAGCGATGCTGGATAATGCCATAGACCTGCCCGCCCGAAGGCGTTCCCTGTGGAATGGACAGATCGGGCATTTCCGGCTGTGTGCGCAAAGCTTCGGTCAAGGCGTTCAGCACGCTCGCGTCAACCGGTGGTCGCAATGGAGTCAGGCCAGCAATGACCATTCGGAACACCGTCTCCGCCCATTGTAGTCGCTCCGGGAAGTTCAGGTATTCCAATAGTTGCGCGACGGCGTTCTCTCGCAACAGGCGAGCGGACAGCGGGCTGCGCGACTCTCTGACTACATGATCGAACTTGCGCTGATCGTTGGCAAATAGATGCAGTCCGAACTGTGCGCCATCTTCGAATTCTTTGACATCGTCCCAGGTGATTGACCACACAGCAAACTGGTTGGACTCGACCAGCGCTCGGCGCTTGCGCACATCGTCGCGGACGTTGCCGCGCGGCTCGCGCGGGCGCACATGATAGGCCAGGCCATCCGTAAAGACGGCTACCGGGCGAAGGTCCTTCCGGGTTGCGCCCAGCGGCCAGCACACGAAATCGGCCTGGCTGGGAACCGATACATGCTGCGCCTCGCCGAGACTGACCTGCGGCTCGATCAACCAGCGTGCCCTTTCGCTGCGCGAGTCGCCGAGCCGCAACTCCCACGACTTTTTTCCATTTCGAATCGTCGGACTCCAGGCGCAATCCCTGGTCCCTTTGGCATGCTTTTCCAACGCATTGAGCAAGCGTTGTTCCAACTCGCTCTCGACCAGGCTATCCATGTGCGCATCGGAAAGCGAGGGGATCGTTTCGAGGCTGGACTGTTGGCCGAGAATCTCGCTCAGCATCTCGATGCCCAGTTGCCGAGAGATCAACTTGAGATCGCGCTGTGTCCGGTACGAGTACAGGCAGCGATAGCAGGCTTGTTTTTCGGTGAGACGGCAGCGACAACTGGTCAGGCTGTCGAGCGCCAGGCGCAACACTTGGAAGAAGGTCTCGGGTTTGGCGAGTTCCTTGAGATAGCTGGTGCCGCCCGGCACGGTGTCGTAAATGACGAGAAAACGCCGCCTTGTACCATCAAGAGAAGGTTCGGTGTGCGGCAGGATTTGCAGGTGCTCGGGGTCGCCACGGAACCAGCGGCGCAAGCCGAGATCGAGACACGCCTCGAACGTCGCGAGTTTTTCCTCCACCAGAGTTGTAGACACCGGCAGCAGGATACGCAACGCCTCGGATGTGACCTCGCGGTAGAGATACACGTTTTGCCAACCCGGTTGATGACCGGATGCCCTGGAGAAACAATTGCGCGTATGTTTGGGTGCATTACTTCCCGTTGCATCCTGATGGGAATGGCCGACCACACCGCAATCCTGGCACACCTGGAAACCATCTTCGCTGTACTCGTCATCGGCGATGCAGACTTTTTTGCCGGGCGTGTCGGACAGGCCAAAGTTGATTTCACGCAGCGTGACCTCGTCGAGATACTCGATACCAAACGGCAACGCAGGCAAAATGTAGGCGGCACTGGACGGTTGAGCGACGCAAAGTATGTCGAAAAAGCGCCCCATTTGATAGGACTCGCGCTCGCGCTCATCGGCATCGTCACCCACCAGGCTCTCGTGATGGTCGGCCCAGGCCGAGGCTTGCCGGAACCGCACCATGTCATGCTGTTGCCCCCGGTCACTCCAGATGGGCGAGCCGCACGCGGGACAGGCCGAACTGTAGGCGCTCGCCTGCACCAATTCCATGTGTGAGCATTGATCGCAAAACTGCCAGCGTTCGACAGCCTTTTCGCGCCCGGCCGCCTCAATGTGATCCACCGTCAGCTTGCGGCCTTCCGCGTAGAACGAGTTGAACGGCGCCAGTTCTCGAATCGCCAGCGATGCAGCGCGCAGGTATTCTCTGATCTCATATTGCTTGCCGTCTGCGCGACGGTCGTCCAAGCCGGTGATGATGGCTTTGAACTTGACGCCGGTTTCGGGGAACGCATAGTTGGGGAGGAGGCCGGCATCGGTGAAAAAGTTGAGGATGTACTTGATCTCCAATTCCTGGATCATGCCCACCAGGAGATTCATCTCGCGTCCCAGTCGCGCGATCTCGTCCTGCGGATTCTGATACTGCGCCGGATCGGCTTCCACCTTGTCGCGTCGCTCTTTGAAGGAGCGGCGAGCCGCGCGCAGGTCCTCACGCTCGGCTTCGACATCGGCGATGGCATCGCGGACTCGCCTGGGCAAATCATCTCCGACAGCAAACTCGCGCAGGCGCGCCTGGTTGATGGGCGAGACAACGGCGTTGGGCGCTCTGCGAACGGCGCCGAACATGCCTAGAAAGCGCTCGATCAATTCAGCCTTGTGGCGCTCGTAAAAGGCCAATAGGTTTTCGGGAAAGCCGCCGCGTTTGTAATTGGCCAGCATCTTTTGCACGTCGTGCGGCAAAAGCGCGGCTTTGGGGTCCGTCGCCGTCCAGGTGTCCATGCAAAAGGCCAGGAATTGGCGCTTGAGCATGTCGGGAGCATCGAGGAAGCAGCCGGGCGGGACAATCGCCCCGGCCATCATCTCCAGCGGTTCTTCAAAAAAGTACAGGTCGTGCGGCTGGGCATTCGCCAGCGTGAGGATGATCGAGTTGCCCGTCTTGCGCCCGGCGCGGCCAATCCGTTGCAAATAGTTGGCGGTCGCGGGCGGCACCGAGCAGGCCATCGTCGCCGAGAGATCGCCCACGTCAATGCCCAGCTCAAGCGTCGAGGTCGCCGTGAGCAGGTTCGTCGCGTCGGCGCGGTCCTGGCTCTTGAACTGCCTTTCGACATCCTCGCGCACCTTGCGGTCGAGCAGGCCGGTGTGCTCGTGCGGAAAGATGCGTTCCACTTGTCCGCGCTGATACACGGCGCGGTAATAGTGTTGCGTAGAGCGGGTGTCGAGCGCGTAATGCCCCGCACATTGATAGTTGAGGCAGGGGCGGTCGAGCCAATCTGCCAACGTCTGATGTGTGACCGTCTGCTCATGGCCGCACACGGTGCACCGGACGCCTTCTGTCTGTCGTGTGACGAGCAGGACGCCCGGTTCCAGGCCGTAGGCGGTCGCGTTGCCTTTCAAATACCGGCGCAAGATGCCCTGGTCGGCAAGCTGCCTGACCACAATCCGGTAAAGCTCATTGATGTCCTGCACACCCAGGCTGCGCGAGAGCGTTCGCTGCGCCCAATCCACGTACCAGGTACGGCGCGTGCCCCCAGTCACGAACAGGTCAAACACATCGCGCTCGGCGCTATCGGTGAGGAATTTGGGAAAGCGCGGCGATCTCTTGTGAAAGGGCGACAGCAGCGGCTGCATTTTCTTGGTGAGCATGTACCAGTTGCCCTGCTCTTGTGCATAGCGCTTCAACATGGGATGCGCCATGCCGCCGCGCGTGCGCGTGCGCTCCAGCAGGCCAACGACGAAATGCCGGATAGCATCGGGCGAAACTGTCTTGAGCAGGCCGATCTCTTCAGGTAACGTGACTGTCAGCTTGGCAAGGACGACTTGCAGATGCTGGGGGTCAAGGAAGGCTGTCGAACTGCCGACTTTTTCCAACGAGCGGCCCAGGCGAGCGTTCAGGCCATACTCCATCACCACTTCCCACGAGAGGCGAGTGCGCAGATCACTTTCCAGGTCAAGCGGGGGCGGGCCAGGCGGGTTGTCAATGAACTGGCGGTAGGAAACCATCTCGCGCAAGTCAGGCGGCATAAAGGCTGCAACGAGGCGCTGATCGCCGTTAGGCAAGCTCTTCCACTCGTTCCGCCAATGGCTCAATACACGATCGGTGAATTCATTCAGCAGGATCGGCATATCGTCAACAAGCGTCGCCTGAAACGCTGTGCGCAAGTTGAAGCGATAGGTACGCGCGCCAAAGAACGCGGCGCGATGCGAGGCATCCTGCACCGAGTCGGTAAAGGCCAGCAGCTTCTTGTCGTCGTTGAGCGGCGAGGTGTAAAGGTGACTGATCGCCACCGAAGACAAACTGGCGGCCTGCGAACCGACGATGCTGAGCGCGCCATCGGTGCCGCACATCGGGCAGCGCTGCAAGTCGCGCGGCTGCTGCGCGCCCCTGGGCGCGCTGACTTCGTGATAAATCTTGACGGGGAGGGTGTCTTGGCTGCAAGCCTCGCAGTGGTCTTGTAAACTGACGGTGAGACACTTGGGGCAGACGCGATCTACGGACAGACCTGACAGGTCGTGGAAACCAGCGGTTTGCCGTAGACATGTCAGGTCTACCGGGTAGACGTAGCGGATGTTTTTGCTGTTATCAAAGTAGGCGGCATAGATTTTTTTGTGATCGTCCGTCAGAACCGTGTCGCCTTCGCGCAGCAGCGTCATCCAGCCGGTGTGGCCACAGTCGCGGCAAAAGTAGGCCGGCAGGCCGCGCCGCTCGGATTGGAGCGGCACATCGTCGCGCCAGAAAAAGCGCGGCACGGCGGCGACTTGTCTCATCAGGCGGCTCATCTCACGCACCCACAACTGCACCTGGCAGGTAAGGAATGGTTCGGGGTCTTGGCCCGGAAGTTTGGCGTGCGAGATGAGAGCAAGAAATGACTGCAAGAGCATGCGTCGTTCATCCAACGAGCGCGCGGCAAAAGCAGTCTCCCAGCGTCCCGCGCGCTCGACCAGATCATCTCCCAGCATGATCTCGCCCTGCGCGCTTGAAAGCAGCGCGCGGAGGAAGCTGTGATCGCGCAGCGCATCACTCAGTTGGAACGAGTCAAGTTCTGTGCCGAACCAGAGGCGCGATTGACGGTTGATATAGTCGGCATATTTTTCGCCCGGCTGTTCCTGCGATGCGGCGATGTCGGACGGGAGCGCATCGAGAGAAGGCGCGTGCGGCAAGAATTCTCCCAGGCTCAGGCGATCTTCGCCAATGACCGAGTCCGCCTCAAAAGGAACACCAAAGACCTGACCGGCAAATCGAGTCAGCTCTGCCAGCGTGTCGCCCGATTCGCTGGCGACCGTCGCCGACGTGCCCACCGGACAAAACACGCCCGCGGGGCTGTTTAGCCTCGCTTTGAGTCGGCGGATCAGGCAGGCCACGTCCGAGCCTTGTGCGCCGTCATAGGTGTGCAGTTCGTCGAGGACGAGATAGCGCAGTGTGTCCGGTTCGTTCTCAGCCCATAATGTCTTGTCGTCGGGACGCAGCAGCAAAAAGTCGAGCATCTTGTAGTTGGTGAGCAGAATGTCGGGCGGATGCTTGCGCAGCGTCTCGCGGTCGTCAATCAAATAGTCAGGGCCAAGCGTCCGATGAAGCTGCTTGGCTTCGCCGCCCACGTACATGCCCGCCGTCACCTGCCCACGCAGCCGTTCATCGTTCCAGAGGATTTTGGCCAGGCGCGCAGACTGGTCGGCGGCCAATGCGTTCATCGGGTAGAGGATGATGGCCTTGATGCCCGGCTGGCCGCGATGGGTGTAGCAATAGTCCAGGATGGGATAGAGGAAACATTCGGTCTTGCCGGAGCCGGTGCCGGTGGTGATGATAGTCGGCTGAGGCGCATGACTAGCCTGCGTGGTGAGCCGCTCAAACGCGCGTTGTTGATGAACGTAGGGCAAGAACGGCGGGCGGATGTCGAGCGGAACCGGTGTTTCTGGCGCGATCTTGCGGAAGGGCAGGCGCAGGTGGAGGTAGGGGCCTTTGAACAGGCCGCCCTGCGGGTCCTGCAAAAATTCCAGCAGCGCGTCTTCCACCGCCACGTCTTGAAAGTTGAACGTGGTGGTCAGGTAATCCAATAGTGTGACGCGAATTTCTTGCGCGAGGGTGAGTGGGATCATGTCAGGTTTTGTTCCAAATGATAGAGTATCGCCACAACAGATGCCGCCTGATTTGTGCGCCGGGCAGCGCCGCCGCGCAGACCTGACGAATCTGGGCCAGCGTCATGTACGAGTCGTGCGCGCCGTGTGCGTCCCAGGCGGCTCTTGCTTGCTCGGAATCTCGCAATCGCCCAAGCTTGACGAGCCTGAGTACGACATCTATCGGCAAAGCCAGCGCGCTGGTGAGCCAATCGGCCAGGCCGTGTTGCCGATAAAGGTCAAGGACGAGCAACACGCCGTTGACCTTGAGCGCGTTCTTGCACTTGAGCAGCATCTCTTCCAACGGCAGGTGATGCAGCGTGGCGATGGAGACGATGCAATCCAGCTTGCCCGCCGGGAATTTGTACTTGTGCGCTTCCTCGATGTGATAGTCAATGTTGGGGTACTCGACCGACCGCTCGCGGGCAACCCGGATCATTTGCGGTGAAAGGTCAAGCGCCGCCACGTGCTCAGAGCGTTGCGCCAGGAGCCGCGAGAATGTGCCGGCGCCGCAGCCGATTTCGAGCACCTCGTCGCAGTGTGGTGGAACATGCTGGAGCAAGAAACTGTGATAGTGGCTGTTGTGATCCCACTGCACCGGACAGCGCGAAAACGCCAGAGTTCAGTGAGACGAAGTCCTGTATATCGTCCAAGCAGCAGAATGAAGGCGGTGTTATAATCTCTACCATGAATATTGAGGTTGATTGGCAAATCGTTGACGAGGACCTGCCAGAGCCGGCGGAACAACCGTTGCCTCCCGTCAAGCCACGGCGAAGACTCTGGCGCTGGTGGTGGGTTGCGCTGGCGTTGTTGCTGGTCGTGAGCGTGGCGGGCTTTGCCGTGTATTACCAGTGGATGCTCCGCATGCGGCTCAACCAGGTGACTGAGCCGGTCCGCGCTGTGGCCCGCTTGGAAGCGCAGGCGATTGCCGCGAACGACCGCGTGTCCTTCCTGGCGTTGCAAGACCTGGACGATGCCGCATGGCGCGCGTCGCAGGGGGAACACTTTGGCGAGTTGGAGCGCGTCGGCCTGCCCAAGCTCGGCTGGCAGGCCACTGGCGCGCAACCATCGCCGGGCAAGATATCGTTGCAGCCGGGCGGCGTGCAGTTGGATGTAACGTATCGGTTTTCGGTGACGCAGCCGATGCCGGGCGGGCCGGTGAGCGTCACGCTGCAAGTGCCCCAGTTCTACAAGAACGCTGCGTCGGGCTGGGTGCGCGCGAGGCCGGGCGCGGAGTATTGGGGGCCGTGGCGCACGTTGGCTGGCCGGCGCTTTGCCATGCGGTATGTGCAGCGTGATGCGAGCGTGCTCGAAGGGTTGATCCCGCGCATGGACGATATGCTCGATCAGGTCTGTAGCCGGTTGGCTTGCCCGCCACAGCCCATCTTTGTGGCCTTTGAGATTTCACCGGATTCGCTTTCGAGGTTGGCGGATTTTTCCTACGGTTTTGACGATAGCGGTTTCATCTTGAGGCTGGTGTCGCCGCACGTGATCGGGCCGCCAGCCGATGTGCGCTCGCGTGACGAGTTGTACCGTGTGATTGGGACGCGGGTGGTGCAGGCGCTCGTGTACGAATCGTCGAGGCGGCGCTTGAACATGGGGTATTGGGCGTCCCAAGAGATCGTGCGTTGGGAATTGACGCGCGCAGGGTTGGCCGGACCGTTTATCACCCCGGCCATCACGCGCGCACTCGCCGGTGTGTTGCGAACAAGCGTGGAACAACCGCTGCGCACACTCCCGCTTCAATCAAGCTCGATCGGGATGGATGCCGCGCCGCGAGAGGCGCTGATGCCGCTGGCGCTCGCGTTCATCGAGCAACGCATGGGCACTGGCTCCGTCACCCGCTTGATTCCCGCCATCCCGTCGAGCCGCACGTTGGGCGATGCGATCAGACAGGCGTTGAACGTGGACCCGGCGACGCTCGAGTCCGACTGGCAGAGCTATCTGCGGCGACAAGCCAACTCTATGCAGGCCGAACAGTTGCCTCCTCTTGAGCCTTCTCACTCTCCGCCAGATGGTGAGCTGGCGCTGAGTTGCACGGCTGGCGGGGGCAACGATTCTCTTATCCGAATCTGGGCAGACGGAACCGGTCTAATTCAAGCTCTAGATGTTCCGTACTTGTCGCAGCCTGCCTGGTCACCCGACGGCGGGTGGCTGGCATTCCTTCAGCATGAGCGCGCTTTTGTGATGGACGCTGAGAGTCAACAGATCCAAGCTGTGCGTGAGCAGGATTGGTACTGGCCGATTGGTTGGTTGCCGGATGGTCGCTTACAGTTGGGTGAATCGGCAGTCGGTGATGACCCACGCACCCGAGTGGTGAACCTGTCTACTGGTATGGATATTCAAATCACCGGCACCGGCCCCGTCTGGTCGCCAAATGGCAAGTGGCTAGCCCGAACTGTTGGCATGTATACTACTTGGGAAGGTCTCTTGCTCAGTGACGCCGATGGGAAAAACTCGCGTCGAGTAGCCTCGGGTCATCGACCAGCTTGGTCACCGGACAGCACACGGCTAGCATTTGAGCCCGATTCCGCGCAGATTCGGCAGATTCCTTCTGACTTTGGAGCTGGCCAAGGGCTTCCAGACGGAATTGCGATTGCGGAGATAGAGAGCAGCACTGTCAAGGTAGTGGCACGCATGAGCGATTTGACCGGCCAGAGGAACGGCGCGAGCGGTTGGATAGGCGATTTGTGCTGGTCACCCAATGGGACCATGTTGGCCGCAGCGATCAACCTGTCGTCAAGTAAGCCTTTGCTTGCCATTCTGAACGCTGACAATGGCACGACGCGCGCTCAATGGCACGGGACGTTGGGCGGGTGGAAAAAGATCGCCTGGTCGTCGGACAATCGCCATGTGGCCTTTTGGGCGGAAGAAAGTAATTATCAAGGCGTGACACCCACGGTCGGCATTCTGAATGTTGTCACTGGCGATGCGGCAATCTTGCCGGGCCGTGATTTCGATTGGTCGCCAGATGGCAAGTGGTTGGCAGTGGCGCAAATGAATGGAGAAGCCGGCGTGTGGCTCATCACGCCGGACCGATCTTTTGTGCGCAAGTTGGCCGGAGGGATGAATTGCATCAGCGTGGCATGGAGACCGGAAGGGCGTTGAGCGTGGAGTGTAGAGAGTGGAGCGTGGCCCAGAAATGAGACAAACGCCGCAGCGAGACCGCACCAGCGCGCCGAGCAAACCACTCATGCTCAGTGTGATGGCGTTGGCTTTCCTGATCGCGTTCACTTTGATCCTGGCGCGGATTGTTCCGCCACAGCCCAAAGTGACACCTACGCCTGACGTTCGCCTTCAAGCAGAGTCGCCCAACAGCGGACTTGCTCTGCCCAGTGGTCAACTTGCTTTAGAGTGCATGAGTGTGGGATGGACACAGTCTTTTATCTGGTTGGTCAAGACAGATGGAACAGGGCTGACGCAAATCACGTCTGACGACGAATATGGCTGGCAACCATCCTGGTCGCCTGATGGCAAGCGGTTGGTGTACGGTGTTAACTATCAGGTGTGGGTAGCCGAAACTGACAACCGCCGACGTGTGGTTTGGGCAGGCCCAGTACGAAGTGGGATAGATCAACTCGCTTGGTCGCCGGATGGCCGTTTGCAAATAACCAAGATAATCAAGGGTGGGCCAGAAGGAGATGAAGGGACTCGCTTGATTGATCTTGACACGGGTCAAGATATCTTGATGGCTGATGCTTACCCCATTTGGTCGCCTGATGGGAAGCGGATAGCATATCTCACGGACTCGGCGCAGCAATGGCAATTGATAGATTGGATAACCGGGGGAAATGAGATTGTCTGGGTCGCTGACGCAAATGGACGCAATGCGCGACCCATTGGGCAAGGGTACCGTCCAAGGTGGTCACCAGACGGTAAACGATTGGCGTTCCTGGCTGGCTTTCTCAACTCATCCGGCGCAGGTGCAGAGCTTACACAAACAGTAATGGGCGAGTTAGCATGGTCGCCGAATGGCTTGATGCTTGCTATAGAAATGATTCAACAAGATGTGGGGGCAATTCTTATCTTGAACGCAGAAACTGGTGCAGAGTTGGCTCGTTGGCAAGGGAGAGAAACGATTGGGTTGCTTGGGCGGACTTGGTCACCAGATAACCGTCACCTGGTTGTGGACGTTGATACTGCCCTTTCAAATGGAGTGGGCATCATGGATGTGCAAACAGGCGAATACATGTTATTACCAGGCTCGTCCAGGGCCTCTGCATGGTCGCCAGATGGCAAGTGGCTGGCGTTGGCGCAAGATAAAGCCGGCGTCTTGCTGGTGACGCCCGACTTGTCGGTCAGACATCGAATTGCCGAAAATCTAGATTGTACTTCAGTGGTATGGAGGCCAAAGCGTTAAGCATGGCGAGCGGAACATTCGCTCCACTCTCCACGCTCTACACTCCACAAAATGAGAGCAGTCAATTATCCGCGGACCCATCAAGCACGACGACGGTCAAACCGCCACATGCTGCGGGGCGTATTCGCCCTCGGCGCGGTGGTGTGCTTTTTGGGCGCGTGTACGCTCGTCATGGCGCTGTTCATGGTGCGGTTCGTCCCGCCGCGTTACGTGGCGCGTTTTGTGCCCGAGCCGCTGCAAGGTTACTTTAGATCCGCGCCGGTCGAGCTGCCCACGCCGTCCGCGCCGCACGCGCCGTCCGCGCCGCGCGTCGTCGCCGCGCTGCTCACGCCCGTCCCGCTCGTGACTCGGTCAACCCGGCAATCCGTCACTCCGTCGGCTGGCACCTCGGCTACGGCAGTTGTCAGTCAAGCGACGAGCACGCCCGCATCCACGCCGCGCCCCACGCTGACGCTCACGCCGGTTCCATTTCCCGGCCCCACCCAGGCCGCGCGCTCCACGCCGGCCGCGCTCGACTCGGCCACCGTCCTGCTCACAGGCTTTCGCCATGTGTTCCAGACATGGAACAACTGCGGCCCGGCCAACCTGACGATGGGGCTTTCGTATTACGGCTGGAAGGGCGCGCAGGCCGATGCCGCCGCGTTCCTCAAGCCCGACCCGGAAGACCGCAACGTGAACCCGGACGAGATGGCGGCGTTCGCGCGCTCACAAGGCTTTCAGGCGATGGTTCGCGGCAATGGAACGCTCGACCTGCTCAAGGCGCTCGTTCGCGCGGGATTTCCGCCGCTTGTCGAGACGGGATTCGAGCCAGAAGAGAAACTGGGTTGGATGGGCCACTATGAACTCGTCATCGGTTGGAGCGACGCGACCGGCGAATTCATCGTGATGGATTCATACCTGGGGCCGAACCAGGGCGTGCCGTTCGACGACATGGACAAATACTGGCGGCAGTTCAATCGGACCTATATCGTCATCTACAAACCGGAACAGGCCGGGGCGCTGGCGCAAATCATCGGCACAGAGATGGACGACGCGACGATGTATCAAAATGCGCTGGCGCGGGCGCAGACGGAATTAGCCGCCAACGATAAAGACGCCTTCGGCTGGTTCAACCTGGTGACGAACTATGCATCGCTCAAGATGTTCAAAGAGGCTGTATCGGCCTATGACGAAGCGCGGCACATCGGCCTGCCCTGGCGCATGACGTGGTACCAATTCTCTTGGTTCGAGGCGTACCTGGCTATGAATCGTACCGAGGATGTGATTGCCCTGGCCGAGGTTACACTCAAGAGCAACCCATATTCTGAGGAGATGTACTTTTACAAGGGATTGGTGTTTCAAAAGCGTGGCGACGCTAATGCGGCGCGAGGGCAATTCGAGTTGGCGCTCAAGCACAATCCGAATTTTGCGCGCGCGAAGCAAGCCTTGGAATCGTCGAGGCCGTGACGCCATGGTGAAATATGTCACATGACACTCGTCCCGCTTGAATGTGACATTCGTCACTGGTTTAGCCTAGTCAGTCGGTCAATAATGGGACATCCTTTGCCAGGTTGCTATTTTCGCATCAATGCCCAGCCGCCGCGAAAAAGCCTCCATCAGCCAAGCCGGCATTTCGTCAATCCATCTTGCCGATCGCCAGTGATCGGTCAGTGGGTCGCGTACGCGGACTTGCCATCTGTGCCGGGCTTGGTTCGACATCACGAGCAAGCGCCCTTGCCGTAGGGTCAAGATGTTCGACATTGCGCTGAAATACTACCGTATCTGTGGGTTTTCCGATGCGCTCTTGCGGCTTGACATAGTCCCGATGTTTGGCGAGAATAATCCCAACACTGAATGCTGGGAGGCTCGCCATGTTAGGACTGACCAACTACATCACGGAACAAAGCTGGGAAGACACGTTGATTGCCACCTATGTCTTGGTGGCCAATCGGCTTGACCAGGCGGCCCAAGCGGCCAAGTTTGTTCGCACGCGAGGCCCTGAGCCGGACTATGATGATGCCCAGATCATCACCATTGCCTTGGTAGCCGATTATTGGTTTGATGGCGACGAAGAGAAAGCTTTGCATTTCCTGCGGCAATATCATCCGACCTTGTGGTCGAACGGCATTCCCAACACGTCGCGGTTCAATGTTCGTCGCCGTGAACTGGTATGGGTCATCGAAGCTCTGCGCCGCCAGTTTCGCGATGAGTGGCGGCAGCAACGCCGCGCGACGCCGCCAGAGCCTTCCGAGACCCGTGACCCGGACTTGGAAGAACGCATCCGGCTCGTGGACAGCGCTCCCGTCATTCTGACCAGCCGGGGACGGGGCGGACGCACCCCGACGATTGAGCCGGAACATCGGGCTGAATGGTTCGGTGTCTGTACAAGCCAGGACTTCAAGTTCTTTGGGGCGCGCCTCCACGCGACGGTGGACTTGGACCAAATGCTGGATGAGTGGGTGCTGGCCCCTGGTTCGTATGTCGATCTCAAGGTCTTCCCGGCCCTGTGTGACGGGTATACCCGCCTCATCTACATCGGTGACAAGGGTTACGTGGGCGAGGATCAGGAAGACTTTGTCTGGGAACGTGGCGAGCACTTGTTGCTCCCGTTACGCCGGGATAACCAGCAGGAACAATGGCCCGATGGCATTCAAAAGATTCTCGGCCAGCTACGCCATCGCATCGAGACAGCCTTCAGTGTGATGACGACCGCTTTCAACTTGCGTCTCCCACACGGGCGTTCCTTCACGGGTCTCGTCGCGCGCACCGCGACCAAGATGTTGGCCTACACGATCAGCTTCTTCCTGGCGCGATTATTCGCAGCTTGACTCGAGCGATAGCACTCGGTAGCCGCGCTCCGCCCGCAGACCGTGCGGCCAAGCTATGCAGTTGTTAAGCCAGAACTCGGTTCTGGAGAGTGACGTGCGTCTATGTCACAAGTCCAATGCCGTTGCAACCGGCACTCGGAAAAACTCACAGATAGAGTATACTAGTCCTTTGTGTTGTTGCCGGAAAAGAAATGACCCTTTTGAACTATTAAACTAGTCAGAACAGGTGATGTATACTTGAACCGCAGCATGACATTGTGATGGTTTCCGGCAGGGCTTGTTTCAACTCGCAGGTTCGTGCGCGACCACAATCTTTTCGAGCAAACACCCTGTTTGAGAGCAAGGAGGTCTCCCTTGACACCGACCAGTTCCGAGGTCATTGACCTGACGCAAGTCAAACGTAACCTCGCCTTTTCAGATCAACTCACCCCCACACACAAGCTACGCACTTGCATCCAGTGCGGCACCTGCACCGCCTCGTGCCCGTCCGCCGAAGCGATGGACATCAGCCCACGCAAGATGTGGCGGATGGTCAACCTGGGCCTGGAAGACGAGGTGCTCCACAGCAAGACCATGTGGCTGTGCACCGTTTGCTACCAGTGCTCCGTCCGCTGCCCGCGCGGCATCCCGCTCACCGAAACCATCGCCAAGCTCAAGCAACGGGCGATCCAGGCGCGGATCCAGGAATGGTCGGAGAGCATAAAGTTTTACAAGTCGTTTAGCGATGTGATGCGCACCTATGGTCGCATGAGGGAAATGGAGTTTATGGTCCGCTATTTCCTCGCCACCAATCTGTTTGCGGCCATGCCATTCACCGGCATGGCGCTGACGATGTTCCTGCGGGGCAAGCTCAAACCGGAGCTGCCCAAGTTGAGCGGCGCGGGCCGATTGGATCGCTTGTTTAACCGCGTAGCGGAACTGGAGGGCCGGAAATGAAATATCTCTTTTACCCCGGCTGTTCGATGCATGGATCCGCCCTGGAATATCAGACCTCGATGCTCGCCGTGTTGGAGGCGATGGGAGCAGAGATCAAAGAGCTGGAGGACTGGACGTGCTGCGGGGCCAGCGTCGCTTCTGTGATGAGCGACCTCCTGAGCTTGGCGTTGCCCGCTCGCAACCTGGCCCTGGCCCAAGCCGCCGACGGTGGGCGGCCCTTGCTGGTGGGTTGTAGTTCCTGCTATACTAACTTGCGGCGCACGGCTCTCGCCGCGGCCAACCCGGCCACGCTCGCCAAAATCAACCAGGCGCTTGAGGTGGAGAACCTGACGTACCACGGCTCCGCGCCAGGCGAGACGCGCCATCTGTTGGATGTTCTCGCCAACGACTTTGGGCCGGAGGCGATCAAGGCGCACGTCAAGCGACCGCTGACCGGGCTGAAGGTAGCGCCCTATTATGGCTGCCAGACCGTTCGCCCCTACAGCCCTTTCGACGACTCTCAACACCCGAACTCGATGGTGGGCATCCTGGAAGCGTTGGGCGCGACGGTCTATCATTATTCGCACGAGGCCACCTGCTGCGGCACAGCCCTGCTCACCACCAAGCCGCACGTTGGGTTTGAGATCGTCGGGCAGATACTCGACGGCGCCAGCGCCGCCGACTGCCTCGCCGCCGTTTGTCCAATGTGCCACTTGAACCTGGACAGCTATCAGGATCACGTTTCCAAGGCGCTGGGCAAGCCGATTAACATTCCGGTGTTGTTCCTGCCACAATTGATCGGATTAGCCTTTGGGCTTCCAGACGATCGCTTGCTGCTCAAGCGACATGTTGTGCCGGCGGCCCCGGTGCTGGCCCGGTTGCAGACCCAGTAGTTGCTTCGCTCTCGCGCAGCGCCATCACAGCCGACAAGGAGAGAAACAGAAATGAAGGTAGAAGAACTTGGCCAAAAACTCTCGTTAGAGGTGCGGACGGCAACAAGGAAGCTGAACACAGAAGTAACCGGCGGTTACGCTTCTGACCTGCTGAGTTGGGTGATGGCCAAAGCACAGGCGGGCAATGTCTGGATCACCATCCAGGCCCATCCCAACATCGTGGCCGTGGCCAGCCTGATTGGACTGTCCGGCATCATCATTGCCGAAGGGGTTGAGCCTGAGCCGGCCACTTGCGAAAAGGCCGAGCAGGAAGGCATCCCCATCCTCACGACGCCACTCGCCGTGTATGCTGTGGCCGGCAAGATGTTTGAGCTAGGTGTGCGGTGAGTCTGGCGCAAGTGAGCCAGGAAGAAGCATTGTCGGACGCCGAGTGCAAGTGTGCGTCCAGAAGCGTTGAGACGGTAGATTTAGAGAACTGGTCTGCCTGCATGCGCGAGTTGAGCCTGCACATCCTGGACATTCTACAGAACTCGCTGGAGGCGGGAGCGACTCTGGTCGAATTAACAATTGACGAAGATTCGACGGCGGATCGCCTGACCATCACCGTTCGAGATAACGGTCGAGGGATGGACGAAGCGCAATTGGTCCGCATTTTCGATCCTTTCTACACCACGCGCAAGACGCGCCATGTTGGGCTGGGTGTCCCGCTCTTCAAGGCCGCCACACAGCGCTGCAATGGGGACTTGACGATCACTTCGCAGGTCGGCCAGGGCACGACGCTTCAGGCGACTTTTCAACACAGTCACATTGACCGCGCTCCATTGGGCGACATGACAGGCACGTTGATGTCGGTCATCCTGGGCGGCACGTGCGACGTGCGTTACCTCCACCGCGTGGACGACAAGACTTTCGAGTTTCACACCGCCGAGATCAAGGCGGAACTCGAAGACGTGCCGCTGGCGCATCCAAGCGTGCGGCAATGGCTGCAAGGGTTCATTGCCGAGGGAGAAAGAGAGTTGAGATAGAGATAGAGAGTCGAGTCTCTGTTTCCATCTCTATCTCCCGTCTCTATCTAATGTTCTACACTGCCGACCTGCACCTTCATACCGTCCTTTCCGCCTGCGCCGAGATAGAAATGATGCCCGAGTTCATCCTGGAACGAGCACAGGAGTTGGGCCTGAACCTGATTGCCGTCACCGATCACAACTCGGCGGAGAACGCTGCGGCGATGATGACCGCCGCTAAAGGGACTGGCATCACAGTGCTGCCGGGGATGGAAGTGCAGACGCGGGAAGAAGCGCATCTCTTGTGTCTGTTCGATGCGTTGCGCGAAGCGCGCGCGCTTCGCGCGGCGAAGAATGACAGGACGAAATGCGAGTTTCTGGCCGCGACCCCGACGTCGAGTCCCACACCCGCACGTCGCCCGACGCTGTGTCCGCAGCCAGCCGCCACGGCGGCACGGCGACGCAGTCCTTCACCATCACGGTCGCCACCGTCAATGACCTGCTGAACGCGCGCGGCGACTCGGCCCGCGCCGACGAGCGCACATCGGTCAGCGCGTGCGTCCTGGGCAACGACTGTCGGCCCAACTCGTCCTGATAATTTCCTGATAATCAAGTGCTATACTTGGGTCAAGTTGAAATGCAGTCGTGGGCGCAAGTGTGCGCGCCAGGTGCGGGGGACAATCCAATGAGCCAACTTGCAGATCAAACGGGCCTGGGTAATCGCCAAAAGGTTTTTGGCCCCAATCGGGCGAATGTCAGGCTGCTCTTGTACGCCGCGCTCGTTTTTGTGTTGGTTGGCCTCGTCCTGGTTGGCATCGGGCTGGGTAAAAAGTATCCTCGGGACAAGGCTGGCTTTGTCGGCGGGGGAGTCGCAATGTTGTTCATAGCGGGTGGGCTGTTTGTAGGCTCCCGCATGCAACTCAAGGTGCAGGTCGAGGTGTGCGACCAGGGCTTTGCCGCGAGGGATTGGCTGGGCCGCCGCCGAACCTGTCGTTGGGACGACGTTGACACGGTGTACGAATTCATCGGCTATTACCGGGCCACCTATCGCCCCAACCAGTGGGTCTACACCGTCCGCGCTAAAGACGGGCATCGGATCAAACTCGGTATGACGATTGACAACGTGCGGGGGCTGGGTCACACGGTTTTGTACGAGGTGGGCAAACGGCGCTTGCCGCAAGCCCTCAAGACCTACCGGGCTGGCGGCCTGGTGGACCTGGGGCAGATCAGTCTCAGCGTACAGGGCCTGGTTTCCGGGCAGCAGTTGCTTCCCTGGGATCAAGTGGAAAAAATCAGGTTTGGCAGAATGGGAGATGTGTCCATCTATCAGAAAGACAAGCGGGTGCCCTGGAAGACGCTGCTCCATCCGCACATTGCCAATTACCCCGTGTTCCGGGCCGTGATCCACCAGGTGGCTATTCCGCCCCAGACACAGGCCATCATCGAGGACCCAACTTTTGTCCCATCACAGCCTGTCGCCCAACCGCGTGCTCTTGAGACAACACTCTCACAGAAAGGCGAAGGGCGTGTCTGAAAACAGGTCGTATTCGGATTATGCCGATTTGCCCACCAAGTTAGAGATCGCTGGGCTGATCATCGGCGCGCTGACGTTCGCCATCTCGCTTCGCAAGTCTTCAGTGGAAGCCATGGGCGGACGTGTTGTCGCCAGCTCATACTTTGACTCGGCCGCTGTCCTCGGCGGCGCGATTGTCCTGGTGATTGGCCTGGTAACGCTCATCACGCTGATCCGTAACACCGCCGAAATAGATCGTATCAAACGGATTGGGCTTTTCCTGGTGTTGATCGCGTTGGGAATCATCCACCTTCTGCGCGGATTCGGCGTCATCTTTTCGCCGGTACCCGCTGTCGGTTCGATCCAGAAGCCGACTGCACCCAAGTCGTTGGACTTTGTCTTTCCCACGCGCACGCGGGCCAGCGCCATACCCACGCTTGGGCCGACGGCGCGCAGCACGGCCACGCGCTTGGCGATCACCAACACGTCACGGACTACCGTGCGCCTGACGCCGACCGCCACGACCGTCCTCGGCGCGAACATTATCCAGGATGTCACGTTGACCCGGCGGATTTACCCTGGCGGCCAGTTGCCCGTCTCCCTCACCCACGCCTTTGAGCCAACCGATGAATACCTGCACGCCGTCGTTCAGTTGAAATGGGCGACCAGGCTTTCCCGCATGAAAGCGGTCTGGTATGCCGTGGCAGTAACAGGCCAAGCGCCCAATACTAAACTCAAGGAAACTGTATTGCCTGAACAGACCTTTACCGGCTCTAGGTTAGTTTTCTCTATCGGCCCGCAGACAGCGTGGGCAGCGGGGACGTATGCCGTCGAAATCTATGTAAACGACGAACTCGCGCGCCGTGTGGATTTTTCCGTCAGCGCAAGCGCGGTTACTCGCGCGCCTGCGCCGCCACTACCGACGCCGGCCCCGATGACCAGTTTTGCTTTCGTAAAGGACGTCGTCATGGCCCAAGGGCGCGACCCGACTACGTACGAACCCCTCGGAGTCACCACGACATTTACGCCAGAACAGAAATTGCTCTATGTCTTCGTTCGACTGGACCAATCGCCGGCGCCCACGTCACTCAAAGTCGCCTGGTATGCCTTACCTTCCAGCGCCTATCCAATAACGGTGAGATTCGCCGAGTACTCGCATACTTTTCCAGGCGAGTACACCGGCAATTTCGTCAATCACATTGACGCGGACGCGCCGATTCCCCAAGGGCCTTACCGTGTGGAAGTGTACGTGAATCAGAAACTTGCGCGCGTGCTCGATTTTACCGTGAGCAAGTGACAACTGCGGGGAGATTTGATGTTAACCCATTTCAAAACACTAAAGATTCGGTTCGTCCTGCTGATCATTATGCTATCCAGTCTCATGCTGCTTGTCGCGGCCTGCTTGCCCATTCCTACTTTCGAAAAAGAATCTCCGTACATTGACGGGATGCTGACGCGAGGGGGCACGCCCGCCGCAGACGTGCAAGTCTTCCTGGCCGTCAACAAAGAGATTCCTGCCGGATGCAGCAAGGGAAGACGCGAGACGCGCACCGACCAGAACGGCCAGTTCCACCTGGACCGAACCGGGTACCTCTCTCCGGTCTTTGTCTGGTACGATGTGCCGCGCCGTGATCGTTGGGCGCTGTGCTTTAGATTTGCGGACGGTCTTGAAGCGGTATGGAGCTATTCGGACATATTTGGCGGCCCGCCGATTCAGCGCATCGAGTGCCAGGTGGGCGGCACGGCAGAACCATCGAGCGAGCCGCTGCAGCTCGTCACCGCCAAGAGCGACCAGAACATCTCCGACGCTTGCCGGGTGGAAAATGTTCGAGCAACTCCCACGCCCAAGAGTCGTTGACCTTGTCGGATGACAGGAGGCATAAACCATGCCGACGGAAAGAGTGACAACCACGAACGTGACTTTGCAAGTGCAACCGAATGGCGATGTTGATATTCGCCGCCGAGTCTCTTCTGGCCTGGTGGATATGGCGGTGGGATTAGCGCTCATGGCGTTCGGCCTCTGGATGCTGAGAGAAGGCATGTGCTTCGCGGTGGCTCTTTTGGCTGTTGCGCTACTCCCCCTAGTCCAAAGCGGCAAAGAACTGCAAAGGCCGAATATCTTGATCGAAAAATCGTCACGCCGTGTCACGCAGCAACTGCGCTGGCCATCCAGAGGCGCTGGGCAGAGTTGGTCTCTCGACGCGTTTGCCGGCGCTGCTTACTATATCACAACCGGCCGCCGAGGGATACAGATGCATCAAGTCGGCCTGGTGTTCTCGGATGGCAAGCTTTTCCCCCTTGCCCAGATAACGCCGGCACAACGAGAGCAAGTCATGAGCATGTTGACAACGGCAACCGGTTTACCCAAACTCGAGTTGAAAAACAAGTGGGAACGAGCCTAGTTGCGATGAGGAACAAGATCGTTGGCGGTCAAGTGTGCCAAAGGATCAAAGGCAGGCCCGTCCGATGAAAGTGATGAAGGACAAATCGCCATACTACTTGTCCTATCTTTTGCGCTTATGGGGGGCAGGACAAGGCGCCGAGTCCACCTGGCGCGCGTCGCTGGAAAGCCCCATGACGGGCGAGCGTCACGGCTTTGCCAGTTTGAAGGATCTGTTTGCGTTTCTGCAAGCGCAGGCAGACGATCCGGCAGGCCCAACGCCCGCAACAGACCAAGACGTTGAGCCAACAGGTGAAAAATGACGCCCGACGGAATGTCCGGAAATTAAGGAGGAAATCATGAGCTTGGAAACATCTCCCAACACCAGACCTGAAAACGCAAGCTGGCGCAATGTGCTGCGTCTCTTATTGGGCCTGGCGCTCCTGACCCCCGCTTGCTTGTGTTGTTTTGCCACGCTGGCGCTGCCCACCCTGCAAACCGTGATCACCAGCCTTCAGATGGTCAGACTTTCACGCACTCCACAATTCGTGGGCCTCGCAAACTATTCCCAACTCTTGCAAGACAAAGTGTTTGCCAATTCGTTGAGCTTTACCCTGCAACTCGCACTAGAGCGAGTGCTCATCGCAGTGCTCGTGCCACTCTTGCTGGCCCTGGCCGTCAACGAATTTGGGCGAAAGGTGCGCCTTCCGGCGCGATTGATCTTTAGCCTGCCCCTGGCTCTCTTTGCGCCCGTCGCCATGACGCTGAGCTGGAAACTGGCGCTCTCGCCCAGGGCGGGATTATTCGGACAAGGGTCCAAGCTACTGACGGATCTGCAGCAGGCGCGATGGACACTGCTTGGGATGGATGCGTTAGTGTCCGTGGGGCTGGCGTGCGGGATCGGGTTGATCGTCTATCTGGCGGCGCTGCGGGGCGCAGGCGAATCTGCGCCCTCGGGGAGGCGGGTCATTGCGCCGCTGCTCATCACCTGGGCCGTGACCGTGCTGGCAATGCTGGCGCTCTCGCTGTCGTCGTTCAACCCGAGTTATCTGCTGACGAAGGGTGGACCTCAAAACAGCACTATGAGCCTGGCGTTGTACCAGTACCAGGTGGGTTTCACTTTCTTTGATTTTGGCCGAGGCGCCACGATTGCGTCTCTCCTTCTGATCGTGCTGATGTTGCTGGGACTGGTGGCGAGCGTGCTGGTCATCGTGACCGGGTTACGGTTGGAAACCGTCCCGCCAGCGAAACCGGCCGGCTTGCTCGACCGGTCGCGTAAACCGCTGGCGGCCGTATTGCTGGTCGTGATACTGCTGATAAGTCTCGTCATCGCAGGGTGGGGCCTGCTGCCCTCGCTGTGGACGACCGGGACGGCCCTCCAAAATAGCGCCTACTTGCAAAAGGCCACCCAGGCGGTCCCGGTCGGTCGGGTCTGGCTCAACACGCTGCTGCCCACCACCGCCGCCATTTTGCTCGTCCAGCTTCCGCTGACTTGGCTGGCGGCGCTGGGCATCGGCGCTGTGCGGCCACTCGGACGACACAGCGAATGGTTGCTGCTGCTCTTTGGCCCATGGCTCTTTGTAGACGTTGGCCCATTGAGCATTTTCCTCTGGCAGCGCATGAAGGACGCGAATCTGGTGAATACCTTGACGGGTTTGACTCCCCCCCTCCTGTTGAGTGTCCCGATGTTGTTCGTCCTGACGTTATTCTTCAAAGGCCAGACGCCTAAATGGCGCGCCGCTCAAGCCTCCGGGCAGTCAGCTTTGGGAGCTTTTGTGCGCACAGTGCTTTTGCCTTCATTGCCACTCACGGCGCTGCTGACCTGCATCACTCTGGCTGTCAGTCAGCAAGAACTGCTGTGGCCCCTGCTCATGGCCTCGAAACAAGACTTGCAAACCATCCCGTTGGCGTTGGCAAGACTAGGCTCCCTGTCCACGACGAATGCGCCTCTCTTGTCAGCCGCGCTGGTTCTCTTGACGTTGCCCTCTATTGTGTGGAACGTGTTGATACTCGGCCTGTTCCAAATCTTTTACCTGGATCGGCTGGCCCTGGGACGAGCAACGAATGATGAACAGTCTCTATAGGTCACGCTCTCACGCATATTTCTCACGGATGGCGAGTGTCCTAATGCTCGGGGGCATTCTCTGGTGCGCTGGCTGCGCGACGTCTACCCCATCCCCTGCGCCAACGGCCACGCCCCAAGCCTATACGGGGCCCACGAGTTCGCCGACGGCGACGAAACTTGTCAGCCCATCCACTCCCACGGTCATGCCAGCAGCCACAGCAGTTCGACCGACCATCCCACCCACTCCCTTGTCTCCGTTGGCGACGGATGGCGCGCGCTTGATCTACAAGAAAAACGTCAATGGTCAACCGGCGCTCGTCATCGTCAGCGCCGAGGGCAAAGGGGCAAAGACGCTGCCACTCCCCACTGGCGCAACGATCATAAATCTAGCCCATACCGTTTCCCCGGATGGCAAATGGCTGGCGTTTTACACCGGCTCGGCGGAGCAAAAAAAGTCTGATTTGTCTCTCAACCTGATGGACCTATCCAGCGGCCAGGCGCGCTTGCTCACGCGCTTGCTTTCGGCGGACTATCCGCAAAACTTTCGCCAGGCCGCCGACCTGCTGGACAAGCAGGGAGTCAAACTGGTCGAGGGCATAGATCAAGCCCAGATACTTTACGAAGCTTTTATGAATGGGATTGACGCGCTCGCCTGGTCGCCGGATGGGCGTTACCTGGCGTTCGCGGGTCAAATGGATGGGCCGACGTCCGATTTGTATGTCTATGATCTCCAGAGCCAAGCGACGCGGCGGCTGAGCGACGGGCTGGAGCAAATCCTGTCCATCACGTGGTCGCCAGATGGCAGATGGATTTTGCACGGCAGCGCCAATCTTGTGGGAGAAGGTGTGGACATTCATTATTACGCCGCCGCCGTCGAGGGCGTGGTGATGAAAACTTTGCCGAGCAATCGGCTTTTCGTGACGGGTGAATCAGGCGAAGGATTTTTCCGGCATTGTGCGGGTCGGGAGTAAGCTTGCCAGGCTGTTTCTTGCTCGGAACAAAGATGCCTGTCTCGTCAACCCTGCCGCCACGCAAGACTACGCTGGTGTCTCGTTCTTGCGCGAGTTCAATTGCCGGAACGACCACATACGAGAAAATCTCTGGGTATTCGTATAGAGTGCCGTTGTCCAGTTTGTTGTTGCGCCATGCCCAGCCGATCAAAATGACCAAGTCTTCTTCGGCGTTTATGAGGCTGCTCAACACTTCAAAGCGGGCCGATTGTTCATCCGAGTCTGCATCAACTGCTTTCATTTCGATTTGGACGCGCTTCCCTAGCACGGCGTCCCGCACAAAGAAATCGGGATATTCATGCGCTACGGCGAATGTCAACCTCAAGTCCAAGCCGAACATTTTCAGAATCAGGTCGTCCATGTGTTTGCTCAAAGCGTATTCGAGCATGGTCCCGATTCTTGTTCGGTAAGACGACAACTGCCGCTTGCTTGTGGGCAACGGTTCGACCGTCCTGTCGCGTTTTGCCAGCTGGCGCGGCGCAAACATAGAGTTGACTTGGTTTACCGCTTCCGGCAAGAGTGCGTTTATGAAGAGCGTGATTTCGTTGATGGGCGCTTTGCCTTTTGCGATTTTCATGCCCAATTTGTAGAGGCCGAGGGGCTTGCTCATGTTGGTTTCGCCTTCCGTCATTTCAAAATAGCCTCGGACATTTCAGGGCAAACAGGAAATTCCGATAGGGCTTTCTGCGCATAAGCGTCCAAGAGCTGCAGTTGCTCGTTGTAAGCCGATTTGGTTTTGATGACCAAATCCATACGCCGCGCCATTTCGTCTGCTAGTCGCTGTTGTTCGTAAATCGAATCGGGAACCGGGACGGGTTGCGCTAAAAGATGGCGCATATTTGCGCGCGGCATACGCGCTCCCGTTCTTTCTTGCATGGCTGCTTCAACGGTTTGTGGCCTTCTCAGAAGCCATGCAAGAAAGTTTCTGGAGACACCAGCTCTGGGCAACAACGGGATGAGTTCGGTTGTACAGCGGCCTGCAAAGTCTGGCACAGCCACTTTGTTGAGGTACGGACGAAGTTTGCAGTAAAGCACATGGCGAGCGTCAAACAGAAAAGCGGTTCCGTTCCCTTCGCAAGTGTGCGACAGGGCTTCGCGCAGAATTCTGCCCGTAACGCTTTCAATGTGTTCCAAGCCCAAAAAGGGCAATCCGCTCGCCATCGGAGAATCAGGCGTTACTATCGTGCGGTCTTCAGCGCATAAATCCCCGATAGTTTGCCATTTGTAAGCCATTGATGGACTCCAACAAATCACGCTTGCAGTGCGCTCAAAATAGCTGGCGACAACCGCTTCTTGCGCGAGAGAATGTCCGGCCAAGTCCCTTCGGAGCGCCGCGTGAAGGGCAGCCCGTCGAGATAGTGCGATTCAATGCGCGTCAGCCGGCGACTCGCTCTGTGTGAGAGTTCTTGTGGCCCACGACATAGAGCGGCCCGGCGTATTCGGCGCGAGCGCGAATCGGTTGCGTTTGCATCGTCGCTGATTATATCATCTTTTCGAGAGGATACGCGCGATTCCCTTTCGCTGCAACTCATGGTATACTTTTCGACGTTCAACGGGTGTCCAATTCTTCGTGGGGGCGTATGGAAGAGCAGACGCGGCTGGTGGATATATCTTCGGAAACCGTTCGCACGGAGACGTTGCCGGAGGGCGCATTCTTTGTCAGCCTAGACGGCGTGCTCTATCGAGTGGTGATGGCGGAACGAGCCGGTTTTCGCAAGGCGGAACCGTGGCCCTCGTTGGGGGCGCGGCGAGCCAACGACGACCGGCAACCGGTGGCGTTGGTGCCGGGATCACTCTTGGCGCGCAACTATGCACTCGTGACCGAGGGCCGTCCGTTGCCCGTGTTGAGCCGAACCGATTTTCTCCGTGTCGGTCAACCCGATCATTACTTTTTCCCCAATGAGTCGCTGGCTTGTTGGGCGGCACGACTGGACGAGGCTCTGGCCCGCCGCTCGGGCCTGGCGGCGCGCAGGGAACGCCACCATTGGGTTCTCAGCGACGGGCAGCACGATTTCCGCTTTTATCATTTTCAGGCGGATCGTCCGAGTGACGATCTCGCCTTGCCTTCTCGCTTTCGCGAGGAGCAGGTGGATTCTCAACCGTGCGACCAGGGGCCGCGTTATTGGTGGCACCTTCCTGGTTGGAAAGAAGCTGTGCAAGCGTCGGCGCCTGCTGAGGAATCGCTGGCGGGGCCTGAACCTCCCCTCGAAGCGAAGGCAGACGTGATGATGCAATCGCCATCTGTCTTTGCGTTGGTCGAAAAGACGAAGGTGGAGCTTGGATCTCTAGCAGAGCCGGTGAACGTTGAGGCCATCGCGCCGGCGCCGATTGTCTCTGTGCCCGTCGAACAGATCGAGACGCAGTCCGAACCCCCGGCAAAAGCTGCGCCGGTCGAGGTCGTCACGCCAGCGCCGATTGCCTCTACGCCCGTCGAACAGATCGAGACGCAGTCCGAACTCGCGATAAAAGCCGTGAAGGTCGAGGTTGTCACGCCGGAACCCGTGCTGACGGCACTGGTCGAAACGGCAGAGGCGACGCCGGTGGCGGCATCGCTGTCGAGTGCGCCCGCGGAGCATCCCGTCGATGCCAAGTCGCCAGCGCGTCGCCTCGATTGGCCGGCATGGGTGGGTTGCCTACCCTGGCTCAAGCGCAAAAAGGATGCAGAGGCCAGCCCGGATGTTCCTGTTTCGCTCAAAAGGCTGACGCCCCCACTCGCTTCGCAAGTGTTGCCTGCCTCAGACTCTGCGCCAACGGCAGTTGAAAATTTAGAGACGCCGTCCGGCATGGAAACGATACCGGATGCGGTTGCTCTTGTGTCTGTCGAGACGCCAATAGGCGCGGCGGCGCAGGTGGTCGAAGAAACGCCCTCGGTCGTAACGCACTCTCCTGTCGTGGGTGAGTCGGAGACGCGGCCCGTCACACAAGCAACCTCGGAGGCGGCTACTCTCTCGGCAGTCGAAGCGCAACCGGCCGCTGATGCGCCGCCAGAGGCCCTCACTTCAACACAGGCCACGGAGCCGGAAGCTCAGCCCGTTGCCGAATGGTCGGCTCAGCTTGATCGGGTCACGGCGCAGGCAGAGCCATTTGCGTCCGAGAATAGGAGGATTCCAAACATGGTCCTATCGGTTGATATCGGCTATGGTTATACCAAGGGCGTAGGCTCTGACGGCGTGCGCTTTTCCTTCCCCAGTGTCATCGGCAACGCCGAAGAAGTCCGTTTTTCCATTGACCTGAGCCGCGATCATGAAGAGCGCTCGGTCAAGTATGGCGAGTGGACGTTTGCGTACGGCGGGCACGCGCTGCTCCAAAGCCGGATTCAGACGACCATCTTTGACCGCAGCCGCACCCGCGATCACGTTTACAAGATGCTGTTTGTCGCGGCGCTGGTCGAGATGACCAAACAGTCGCCCGACTGCAAGCGCGTCAAAGTGGTTACCGGCTTGCCCGTGGATTTTTTCAATGACCGGGCCGATGTGATCAAAGCGTTCGTGGGCGACTATCACATCACGACCGACCGCGAGATCGAGTGTACGGTCGAATCGGTCTATGTTGCGCCTCAGCCCTTTGGCTCACTGTTCCGAGAGCTATTGAACGAGCGGGGCAGGATTGTCAACAGCGAAGTCGAAAAGAGGCGCATCGGCGTGATTGACGTGGGCACCTACACGACCGATTTCATTTTGGCCGACGAGCTGCGCTACGTGCAGCGCCTGAGCGGATCCATCCGCATCGGTTGGAGCAAGGTCATCACAAAAGTGCAGCAAGCGTTGAGCGACCTGTACCGGTTGGAGCTTTCGCTCCACGAAGTTGACCGCGCCATACAAGCCGGGGAGGTGCGCGTGCACGGCGAGCCGGTGGCCTTGCAGTCTCTGGTTGCGCCGGCCGTGGGCGAAATCGAGACGGCCATTATCGCGCGCGCGCGCGATCTGTGGGGCGAAGCCGCCGATCTGGACGCTATCCTGGTCACCGGCGGCGGAGGAGAGCCGGTGTACGACACCATTCGCAGTGTGTATCCCCACGCGCGGCTGCTCGACAATGCGTTTTGGGCGAACGCCGAAGGTCTCCAACGCTTTGGCCGGAGGCCGGCGACTTTTGAGGAGTGATCGGCCCGTGGACTTTACTTTTCATCTTGACTTTGACCCTCACGAAGCCGATCACCGCCAGGCGGCCGACTGGTTATCCGCCCAGCCAGACCCGACCGCAGCCGTAGCGCAGTTGATCAAGGTGGCTGAGGCCGGCGCGCTTCGGTTGCAGCAATGGGAAGACCTGGCGATGCTGCTGGCGACGGAAGTGCGCGAGTTGCGCGCTCAATTGACGGGACAGCCGCAGGCGGCCAAATCCCCGCCAGAGACACACGAGGATCAAGAGTCGGCCCGGCGGCTTGATTCGATGTTCGGGTAACTTTTTTCGCATTGACCGACTTGGTCGAAGGTGGTAGAATAGCGACACAACAATTGAATGACGAGCCGGAGCTTGGTTAAACCAGGCTGAGAGGTCGGTTGCAAACGCGCTCTGCGCGCCGCTATGCCGACGACGGCAAGACCTGATCCGGATAATGCCGGCGGAGGGAGTTGCGCCAAAATCATCGCCACCCCGGTAGCCCGCCGGGGTGGTTTTTATTTTGCGCGCTTCGCGTGTGCGCTGCGTGACGGACGCGAAGCGCGCAACAACTCAAATGGAGGCGAACGATGAACAAGTTTTACAACGTATTTGCGCTGGTCGCTCTTGCAAGCGTGTTGCTTGCCGGTTGCGCCGTCATGTCTACGCCGACGACGGCGAGGCCCACGGCCGCCTCGCCGCTCGCGGTCCCGCCGACGCGCGCGCCTTCGCCGCTTTCGCCCGTGGCGACGCCGGCGCTCTCCGGCCCGCCCCGCACGTTGACGGTGATGTCGCACGATAGCTTTGCCGCTGGCGAGGATGTGCTGAGGTCGTTCGAGCAAGCGAACAACGTCAAGCTCAATATCCTGAAAAGCGGCGATGCCGGCGCTGCGCTCAACAAAGCCATCCTCGCCAAAGGCAATCCGCTGGCCGATGTGTTTTACGGCGTGGACAACACCTTCCTCAGCCGCGCGCTACAAGCCGACATCTTTGAGCCTTATGCGGCAAAGGATGCGCCGGCCGCGTTCCAGCTCGACCAGGGCAGTCGAGTGACGCCGGTGGACTATGGCGACGTGTGCATCAACTTTGACAAAGCCTACTTGGCGCAAAAGAAACTCGCCGCGCCGCAAACGCTGGAAGACCTGACCAAGCCGGAATACAAGGGGATGCTCGTCGTCGAAAACCCCGCAACGTCGTCGCCGGGACTGGCGTTCCTGCTGGCGACCGTCGCGCGCTTTGGCCCGGACAAATACCTGGACTATTGGAAGCAGCTCAAAGCCAACGACGTCAAGGTGGTGGACGGCTGGGAGACGGCGTACTATACCGAGTTCAGCGGTTCGTCGGGCAAAGGGCCGAGGCCGCTCGTCGTGAGTTACGCCTCGTCGCCGCCCGCCGAGGTGGTGTTTGCCAAGACGCCCTTGACGGATGCGCCCACCGCTTCGGTCGTGGGGGAGGGCGCGTGCTTCCGGCAGATCGAGTTCGTCGGCGTGCTCAAGGGCGCGAAAAATCCCGACCTGGCGCGCAAGTTCATTGACTTTATGCTGAGCGTCCAGTTCCAGGAGGACATGCCGCTCCAGATGTTTGTGTTCCCGGTCAATCCGCAAGCCAGGCTGCCGGAGGCGTTCGTCAAATACGCCCAGGTTCCCCACGCGGAGCGTCCCGCCACACTCCTGCCGGACGACATTGCCAAGAACCGCGACACGTGGATTCAGGCGTGGACGGAGACGGTCTTGCGGTGACAAGTCAGCAAATCGGCAACTCGGTAAATCAGCAAGGAGACAAGGTGACAAGACAGGTCACCTTGTCACCTTGTCTCCTTGTCACCTTGTCACCCCATCTCCTTGTCTTGATCCCGCTTGCATTTCTCGGCGTCTTTTACTTTTATCCCCTCATCGCCATCACGCGCTTGAGCCTGGCTCCGCGCGGGACGCCGGACTTGCGCGCGCTTGCGGCGCTGGTCAGTTCCTCGTATTATCTGCGGACGCTGTGGTTTACGACGTGGCAGGCGCTCGCCTCGACGGGGCTCACGCTCGCCGTGGGGCTGCCGGCCGCTTTCGTTTTTGCGCGCTATGAATTTCCCGGCAAAACATTGCTCCGCTCGCTGACGACGATCCCTTTCGTCTTGCCCACGGTCGTCGTCGCGGCGGCGTTTACGTCGCTGCTCGGCCCGGCCGGCGCGCTCAACCTCACGCTGATGCGGTGGCTCCATCTTGACCAGCCGCCGATTCAGTTGCTCGGCACGATCTGGATGATCCTGTTGGCGCACGTGTTTTACAACGTCACCGTCGTCTTGCGCATCGTCGGCTCCTTCTGGGCCAACCTCCTCGACGAGATAGGCCCGGCGTTCAATCTGTTTTCGTGGCTCAGCCCCACCCTGTTGGGTGTGCCCAGTTTGATGGCCGGCGCGCTCGAGCTCAAGATTCCCAATGGGATGCCCATCGTCTGGCCGGTATCAAGCTTGCTGGTCTATTCTGCGTTATTCCTGGCGTTCAACCTGATCGGGCTGGCGCTTTCGGCGGCGTATTGGGGCATGCTGGCCGGTCAAGTGCGTCAGGAGCCATTCAGCCCAAGTCGCATCCTTGCCTTATGGTGGGGACTGTTCAAGGTGGCTTTGCTCTTTATCATCACCACATTGATCATCGGCCTGCCAACCCTGTTCGTGGCGACGCTCGTGGCCTTGTTCAGCCTGCCCGTGGCGCAGTTCATCATGCTGATGGGGCTATCGGCGCTGCTGTGGGCATTGTTTTATCTGGCGTTCACGGTTCACGGCGTGGCGCTGCGAGATGTTCCCGTGTTGCGCTCGGTGCAGGCGAGCGTTACCCTGATGCGAACACAGTTCCCGCCGACGATGGGGCTGCTCATCGTGGCGATACTGATTTACATCGGGTTGGGATTCTTGTGGAATATCCCGCCCAGCGATTCGTGGGTCAAGGCGGCAGGGATTTTGGGCCACGCTTTTATCGCCACGGGACTGGTGACGGCGACGGCGTTGTATTACGTGGATCGCATCCCGGCGCCAAACAACTGATCGCGTATCGCCTATCGCAACACGCAATACGAAACACGCAACACGCATTATGCATCACGTTTCACGTTTGAGGTAAAGCATGTCTGATCAAGTTCAATCTTATGGCGCGGGTGATATTCAAGTGCTCGAGGGCCTGGAGGCCGTCCGCCGCAGGCCGGGCATGTACATCGGCTCGACCGATATCCGCGGCTTGCATCACCTGGCCTTTGAAGTGGTGGACAATGCGATTGACGAGGCGCTGGCCGGCGTCTGCGATCATGTCCATGTGACGATCCACCCCGACAAAAGTGTGACGGTGGTGGACAATGGGCGCGGCATTCCCGTCGGCCCGCACCCGACGCAAAAAGATGCCAAGGGCAAGCCCATGGACGCGCTCGAAGTGGTGATGACGATACTCCACGCGGGCGGCAAGTTTGGCGGCGCGGGCTACAAGGTGGCTTCGGGCCTGCACGGCGTGGGCGTGAGCGCCGTCAACGCGCTCAGCGAATGGATGGAGACGACGGTGCGGCGCGATGGGCGCGAATACCAGCAGCGCTACGAGCGTGGCAAGCCGGCCGGCAAAGTCCAAGATGTCCGGCGCATCCTCAAGGACGATCCTTTCCAGCACGGCACGATCCAGCATTTTTATCCCGACACGGAAATATTCAAGAGCGGGATTGACTACAAGTTCGAGGCGCTGGCGCAGCGATTCCGCGAGATGGCCTTCCTCACGCGCGGGCTGACGATCACGTTCAGGGACGAGCGCGACATTTTTGCGGGCCACCCGCGCGAGGCGTCATTCTATTTTGAGGGCGGCATCCGCTCGTTCGTGCGCTACCTCAACAAGAACCGCGAGGTGCTGCACACGCCGGTGTACGTCGAAAAGCAAGTCAACGGGACGAACATCGAAGCGGCCATCCAATACACCGACGGCTACACCGACTCGGTGTACTCGTTCGCCAACAACATCAACACCGTGGACGGCGGCACGCACCTGACGGGTTTTCGTTCCGCGATCACGCGCACGCTCAACGATTACGCGCGCAAGCAGGGGCTGCTCAAAGAGGGCGACGCCAACTTTTCCGGCGAGGATGTGCGCGAAGGACTGACCGGCATCATCAGCGTCAAAATCCAAGACCCGCAGTTTGAAAGCCAGACCAAAGGCAAGCTGGGCAACGCCGAAATCAAAGGCCAGGTGGAATCTGTCGTGGCCGAGGCGATGGCGCAGTTCATGGAAGCCAGCACGCGCGAGGCCAAGTCCATCATCCAAAAGTGCCTCACGTCTTCACGCGCGCGGGAGGCGGCGCGGCAGGCGCGCGACCTGGTGATCCGCAAGTCCGCGCTCGAATCGCTCACGCTGCCGGGCAAGCTGGCCGATTGCTCCGAGCGCGATTCGGCCAAGAGCGAGCTGTATATCGTGGAAGGCGACAGCGCCGGCGGGAGCGCAAAGCAAGGCCGCGACCGGCACTTTCAGGCCGTGCTGCCCTTGCGTGGCAAGATCATGAACACCGAGCGAGTGCGGTTGGACAAGATGCTGAGCAGCGACGCGATCAGGTCGCTCATCAGCGCGCTGGGGACGAACGTCGGCAACCAGTTCGACTTGGCCGGGCTGCGTTATGGGCGCTGCATCATTATGACGGATGCTGATGTAGATGGAAGCCACATCCGCACGCTGCTGCTGACGTTTTTCTTCCGCTACATGCAGCCGCTCATCGAGAACGGCCACCTGTTCATCGCCCAGCCGCCGCTGTACCGCATCGAGACGAAAAAGGGCGTCCAGTACGTCTATAGCGACGAGGAGAAAGACGAGATTGT
The DNA here is from genome assembly GCA_041300525.1 of Anaerolineae bacterium. Classification (GTDB taxonomy): domain Bacteria; phylum Chloroflexota; class Anaerolineae; order Fen-1058; family Fen-1058; genus JBGLNJ01. The sequence goes on from JBGLNJ010000001.1 coordinate 2,371,388, forward strand.
CGCCAAGCTCAACGGGCAGCACGTGGCGATCCAGCGCTACAAGGGCCTGGGCGAGATGAACCCGGAGCAGCTCTGGGAAACGACCATGAACCCGGAAAAGCGCACGCTGCTGCAAGTGACAATTGAGGACGCCGCCGCCGCCGACAAAATCTTTGATATGCTGATGGGATCCGCCGTGCCGCCCCGGCGGCGCTTCATCCAGACCAGGGCGAAGGAAGTGCGGAACCTCGATATTTGATTTCTTGGGGTTCAGCACCCTGCCACACCACTCTTTCTAGCATCACAAAAAAAGGCCGGAGCGTTGCCGGTCTTTTTGTTGATCGCTTGCCGGTAGCAACGGCCCTTTTCGTTTGCGTCGTACTGACCTATAATATGCCTCGCGAGCTAGAGCAGCGTGACAGCACCTGCGTTTGGGATATTCTCAAGAATGAGTGCTCATGCCGAACCCTCACGAACTCTCTAACTTTATCTGGCAGATTGCCGACCTCTTGCGAGGCCCGTATCGCCCACCGCAATATGAGCGCGTCATGCTGCCCCTGACGGTGCTGCGCCGCTTTGACTGTGTCCTCGCGCCAACCAAAGACAAGGTGCTGGCCGAGGCGGAACGCTGGAAGGGCAAGCACAAGGGCGAGGCACTTGACGCCATGCTCAATAAAGCTGCTGGACAGCGTTTCCACAATCACTCGCCGCTTGACTTTGAAAAGCTCAAGGGTGACCCCGACCATATTGACCGGCATCTTATCAGCTATATCGAGGGCTTTTCCAAGAATGTGCGCGACATCTTTGAACGCTTCGAGTTTGCCACCGAGGTCGAAAAGATGCGCGAGGCGAATATTCTCTACCTCGTTGTGTCGAAATTCTGCGACGTTGACCTGCATCCCGACGCAGTAGATAACATTCAGATGGGGCTGCTCTTTGAAGATTTGATCCGCCGCTTCAACGAAGCTGCCAACGAAACTGCCGGCGACCACTTTACTCCCCGCGAAGTCATCCGCCTGATGGTGGACATTTTATTCGATCCCGATGATGCTATCTTGACCGTACCGGGCAAAGTGTACAAGTTGCTCGATCCGGCCTGCGGCACGGGCGGGATGCTGGCGGAAGCGCAAAACCATTTGCGCGCGATGCACACTGACGAAAGACTGTGGGTATTTGGGCAGGATTTCAATCCGCGCGCGTACGCGATTGCAGCCTCCGACCTGTTGATGAAAGGCAACGAAAACAGCGATATTCGCTTTGGAGATTCGCTCATCAATGACCAATACGCAGGTGATCATTTCGACTATCTGCTTGCCAACCCGCCCTTCGGTGTAGACTGGAAAAAGCAGCAAAAGGATGTGCAGCGAGAGCATGATAAGCAAGGTTATGCCGGACGCTTTGGCGCGGGCCTGCCGCGCGTCAATGACGGCTCGCTGCTCTTTTTGCAGCACATGATCAAAAAGTTCGAGCCATATCAACCCGATCAGAAGAAATACGGCTCACGCCTGGGGATCGTATTCAACGGCTCGCCGCTCTTTACCGGCGGCGCGGGCAGCGGCGAAAGCGAAATCCGCAAATGGGTAATCGAAAACGACTGGCTAGACGCGATTGTAGCTTTGCCCGAGCAGATGTTTTACAATACCGGCATCGGCACATACATTTGGATTGTAACCAACCGCAAGCAGGCGCACCGCAAGGGCAAGATTCAGTTGATTGACGCCCGCGAGCGTTGGAAGCCGATGCGCCGCAGCCTGGGCGACAAGCGCCGCTATATGGGTGAGGATGACATTGTCGCTGTGGTGCGCGAATATGGCGAGTTTGCCGAGGCCGACACCAGCAAGGTTTTTGATAACGCCGACTTTGGCTATAACCGCGTGCCGATTGAACGTCCCCTGCGCCTGCTCTACCAGATGAATGTTGAGCGCAAGAGAAATTTTCTGGATGCCTTCCCTCACCTGCTGGACGACGTGCAGGCGATTGACCGCGAGTTGGGCCGCGAGCCGCGCTCCGACTGGAGCGAGTTTGATGCGCTGATGACCGAACTCCTCAAGCAGCGCAGCAGCCGGTGGAAAGCGCCGGAGCGCAAACGCTTCCGTGATGTGTTCGCCGAGCGCAACGCCGAGGCCGAGCGCGTGATCTTCAAAGAGCGCAAACCCAACGGCGACCCTGACGCGCGCGTGTGGGGCTGGTTTCCTGTACCCAACCTGCGCCTGGAGCGCAGGTACGAGCCGGATACCCAGTTGCGCGACGCTGAAAACGTGCGACTGAAAGATGACGTGGTGCGCTATTTTCGCCATGAGGTTGAGCCGCACCTGCCCGATTCATGGGCCGACGGCGAAAACGTCCGCCGCGCTTACGAGATCAATTTCAACCGCCACTTTTACACGTACACGCCCCCGCGCCCATTGGCCGAGATTGACGCCGACCTCAAGCGCATGGAAGAAGAGATTATGCGCCTGCTGCGCGAGGTGACAGCGTGAATTGGCAACAGGTGCAGCTAAAGTATGTTGCACGTTTTGCGTATGGCGATTCATTGCCTCCAACAGATAGTGAGCGGGAAGGGCCGGTCAAGGTCTTTGGCTCCAATGGGCCTTTTGCCAATTTCTCAAAGGCGAATACCCAAGCACCTGCAATTGTCATAGGGCGCAAAGGCTCTTACGGTAAGATAAATTGGACGGACGAGCCATGTCTCGCGTCTGACACTACTTTTTTTGTTGATGCGACGACGACGCAACATGATTTGCGATGGCTCTTTTACTTGCTTCAAACGCTAAACCTTGATGCTGGCACGGATGAAGCGGCTGTCCCAGGACTAAACCGAGATAATGCTTACGAAAAAGTGGTCTCGGTTCCTCCCCGTGTCAAACAACACGCCATTGCCGACTATCTCGACCGCGAGACGGCCAAACTCGACGCGATGATCGCGGCCAAAGAGCACCTGCTCGACCTGCTGGCAGAAAAGCGCCGCGCCCTCATCACCCACGCCGTCACACGCGGGCTGAATCCCACTGCGCCCATGCGTGATTCGGGCGTAGAATGGTTGGGCGAGATCCCGACGCATTGGGAAACTGTGAAGGTCAAGTATGTGGCGCAAGTTGGCAACGGGTCTACTCCGCTTCGCGATAACATGGCATACTGGCAAAATGGCACATTCCCTTGGCTCACGAGCACAGTTGTAAATGATGATGTTGTTGGTGAGCCAACAGAATTTGTGACAGAGATTGCTTTGAGTGAATGTCATTTGCCAATTGTTCAACCCGACAGTGTACTTGTTGCCATTACAGGGGAAGGTAAAACCCGAGGCAAGGCTGCTATTTTGCGTTATCGCGCTACCATCAACCAGCATCTAGCATTCATTTCTCCTCGATCAGATTTGCTGATTCCTGAATTCCTTCAGTTTTTTTTGTCTAGCTCCTACGAGGTACTGAGGACAATCAGTGAGGGCATGGGCAGTACAAAAGGCGCTTTGACGTGCGAGCAATTAGGTGAATTCATAGTGCCCCAGCCACCATTGACTGAACAACGACAGATCGTTTCAAGTGTAGCATCAATGAAAGCCAGTCTTGATTCATTAGCCAGGGCAGCAGAGAAAACAATTGTACTGCTCCATGAACGGCGCTCAGCCCTCATCGCGGCGGCGGTGAGCGGGCAGGTGCGGATGTAATGAACCAGCCTGGCCAGACGACGGCTATCTATCACATCACGCACCTGCGCAATCTGCCCGGCATCCTGGAGCAGGGCGGGCTGTGGTGTGACGCAGAAGCCGCGCGGCGCAAGCTGATTCAGGTGGGGATCGCTCACCAGCACATCAAACAGCGCCGCGCCGCCAAAGTGGTGCCGTGCGCCGCGGGCGGGTCGTTGGCCGATTACGTTCCGTTCTATTTTGCCCCGCGCTCACCCATGCTGTTTGCCATCCATCGCGGCAACGTGCAAGGCTACGCGGACGGTCAAGCGCCCGTCGCGCACCTGGTCTCGTCCGTGGAGACCGTCATCGCGGCGGGCCGGCCTTGGCCGAGCGAATGGCTCAAACACAGCGGCGTGCGTCGCCAGTGCCAGGAACTCTGGGACGACCTGCCCGCGACGGTTCAAGAGTCATTGCGCTCCTGGCAGACAGGCGGGGCCAGAGATTTTCTGCTCAACACGGGCCTATCGGACGGGAGCAACGGCGAGCCGCATTTGACCAGTTCCGTCTTTGCCGCGTTCGTGCGAGAGCAGGCGGGCATGGGGGGCAGTATGCTGCGCCGCGATGCGGCCACAGGCCAGGCGTATCGCGGCGGCGTCCGGTTGCCGGTGGAGCTCACGCCGCAAGAAGATCGGCTGCTGGCCTATTTGCTCGCGCACCCCGGCGAAGTGTGCGACAAGGACGCGCTGGCCGAAGCCGTTTGGTCGGACGAGGTGCGCGTGGAGGGCATCCGCGACGACCGGCTGGCGCAACTCGTGCGCCGATTGCGCGACAAGGTGGAACCTGACCCGCACACGCCACGCTACATCGTGCCGGTGTGGGGACGCGGCTATCGGCTCGTGTCGGATGGGGCGGAAGGGTGATTCGGTTGCGCCGCAGAATCCATACGAGCCGCTAGCGCTGCGCGTAACAATCGGCAGATACACGAGTCGGTCGTTGGGCATTACGCGCACTGCGTTGGTCAAGAAGGGCGTGCCATCAAGCATCGCGTTGAAAGTGATCGTGTACCAAACGTAGTGGGTCAGCCCGGTCAGGGTAAAAGTGTGAGTGGAGCTAACAATGCCGGTGACGGCAAGATATGCCTGCCGGTCTGGCTGGCGTAGTCAATCCGCCACGTGCTTGTGGGAGGAAGGATAGTTTTGATCTGCCAGCTCAGATGGACGGCCTGGCCGGCAGGAATGCCGCTCAACACTAGATGTTTATCTGCTGATCGGACACGCTGGAATCCAACCTCAGGCCAGGTTCACCTGATGCACCACCATCTCGCTCTCGTTGATCGTGCCCACGCCTTTGGAGCAACAGCCGACCAGAGCCTTGCGGAGATTGTTGTCGTTGTCCGGGTTCATGAACGTCTGGCTGGTGCGGCAGGGCAGCATCACGTACTTGCACATCCAGTAATCCAACGTAGCCGGATCGGCGCACAGACCCACCGACTTGGTCTGCGTCGCCGACGAGCCGGTTCGCCCGCCATAGCCAGTCCATTCGGCGCAGGTCAAGTAGAAGGCGGGCTTGAGCTGGGTGACGAGATGGCCCACCGATTCGCCCATGGCCTGGGGGTTGATCGGAGTATTGTATCCCACGCCGTGCAGCGAGTATGACCCCGGCCCGGTGAAATCAACGATTCCCAAGTGACACTTGAGTGCGCTGGTCGGCCCGGCGTAATCTTCCGCATTGAGGCTGCCGTGATTGTTGAGCGTGGGCAGGAAAATCAGCTTGACCTTCTGGCCGTTGTACCCGCCGTTCTGCCAGACGCCGTTCTGGAGATCAACCAACTTGCCGCTATAGCTCGAAAGTAGAATGGGATGAGAAAGCCGCACGGTGCGGCTATTGGCGGCGGCAGTATAGGTCGTGCGCACCCAGCCGTGTTGATCGGCAGCAAGATCAGCCGGCCCGGCAACGGCGACAAAGCCACCCTGGCCGGAATCGTAGAGCGGGATGACCGTGACGTTAGGGATGCTGCGCGTGTGATAGTCGTTGACCAGCTCAAAATAGTTCATGTCCGGCCAGTTGCGCTGGCGATTGGCGACCGACATATTCCAGCAGTAACTCCCCGTGAGCGCGGTGGGGGGATCGCGGTGGACATGCTCGGTGATGATAATCTCGCCCGCAAAGCCGCCGGGCCGATTGAGGATCACGTCAATCAACGCCTTCATGCACAAGGTATGCGTATAGCCCTGGTTGGGCCATTGGCCGTTGGGCTTGAGCACCACCACGTCATCACGGTCAATAAATCGCTCAATGCCGCCCGCCAAGGCAACGACATTCTGCACATTCGTGACGGGCGTGCTATTGCGAGCCACGTAGATGTGGTGTTGTTCGCCCGGCCCACGTGATACGAAGGGCAGAAAAGCCTGCGGTGTGAGTTCGACGGTCTGCGCCTGGACGGGCAACATTCCGGGCCTGCGGCGCACCAGCGACAGGACAGCTCCGCCCAGTGCCGCGGCGGCTCCGGTGAGAAACTGGCGACGAGTCAAGGGACGCATAGTATCTAACCTCCTGATTTTCTTTAGACAAGAATCACAATCAGTATTTCATGACGATGGGCAAAAAGGTGTCTCGATACGGCCAGAAGGCATTGTTGGAAAGCGCCGACCAACCCCCCGCGGCATTTTGCACCTTGAGGGCAAAGTAAGCCGTGCCGCTGGTGTAAGAAACTGTCGCCGTGTAGGTCTGGGCTGCGCCGGCTAGCGTTCCGGTGAGGAGAAGGGCGCTCGCCCAATTGGACTCGGTGATGCGAGTGCCTGAATAACGCAGCGTTATCGTGATGGCGTTCGCCGGGGCCGTCCAGCGCATCGTGGCAGTCAGCACGCTTGTGTTGGTGACGGCGTGGGTCACGCGCAGGTCGGTCACGGCGGAGGGAGGCGGCGTGCCATACTCGTCCGCGCCCACATCGGAAGCTGGGCCGATGGGGCGTGGGTCGCCGTCATAGTCGTCGGTCACATCAGTTGGCGCAGTGACCCGGTCAATGGCGTTGGTAGCAGCAGTGGACGCCAGGTGCAAATCGCCCGAGGTGACATTCACGAACCAACTCGCCTGCGCGTTTGTGAGGTTGCCCGACTGCGTGGCGATAGCCCCATCGCGCTCTCGCAGCGTGTGATTGACCAGGTTGTTGATGATGTCGGCCCGCGTGTTGGCAAAGCGCCACTCGATGGACGAGAACGTGTGAGCCGGGTCGGCGGTGCATACCGAGTTGTGGAGCGCCCGCGCGTTGCACGAGTTCCACAGGCAGATGCCGCAATCGAAACCGTACTCTGAAGCAAACAAGCCAGCGTCACTGGCAGAGACAAAATTGTTGCGGATGATGCCACCGTAATCGTCCACATAGCCGACGGCGCTGGGGCACGGGTTATCGGGATAAGTGCGCCCAGGGCCGCTTGTCGCCAGGCCGAGTCCGATGCCGCGCGCGTTGTTGTGGAGCAAGTTCCGTTCGATCACCGTATCCCGGCAGCCTTTCCAAAGATGGATGCCGTGCTCAGAAAGGTCACTTGAGCACCAGAACCCTTCGATGAGATTGTCGCGGATCACCCAGCCTCGCGATTGGTGCGCGTCAATGCCGCCAGTGTAGCAACTTCCGTTGATATTCCAAACCTCTACCCGTCCAGCGTCGGTCAATTGGATGCGAGAGCAAGCCACCACGCCGTTGTCGGTAAAGTGGAGCGGATTATCCGGCGTGTACGGATTGACCTTAATCGCTTGCTGGCCGGGGTCAAAGATGTGGACATTATAGATCAGTGTGTTGTTGGTGTCTCCGCCATCGGTAGACATCACGTGGATGGGATGGTAGTATGCCTCTCGGAGCGTCAGGTCGGCGATGGTCACGTTCGAAGCGACGATTTGGATGATTTCGGTGGTCAGGTAGTTGCCATCTAGAATGACGGCCTTTGGATTCCCACTGGCCGAGCGCAGTGTGACGTTGGGCGCTGCGAACCGCAGATAGACGCCGTCGAGATTGTAGGCGCCGTCGGCGACGAGGATGGTGGCGCCGGAGGTTGCAGTGTTGACGGCGTCTTGCAGTTCTTCGACCGTGGAGACGTTGACGATGTTCCCGGTGGGCGGCGGCAGCGGTGGACAATGGCTGGCCGCGGCAAGCGTCAAGGTACTCGACGCTGATTCATGGAAAGGACGGTGAGCACCAGATGCTCCATTCCCTGTCGCCAGCAGCGCCAACATGAGAACAAGCCCAAAGAAGCTGGATTTCTTGTGCGTCTTCATACGCTTTGGTCTCCCAGCCGCGACGGCCCTTGTTGCAGCACGGCAATCTTGCAATCTTGATGGAGGAATGTCGCTTCATGGCGATGCCCCGACGTTAGCTCACGATGCCAGAACAAGGCAGAGATGGTGGAAAGGGAAGGAGGAGGACAAAGGCGCTGTCGTGATAACGTCAGCGCCTAGTGTAGCGCAAAACCGGCTCTCGACGCAATAGGCTAATGGGACTATCGGAGGTAGCACATATCCGGCTGGAGGGACAGCGGCACAAAAGAACAGCCCGGCACGAGTCGCGAGACCGGCCTTTATTCCAGGATAGCACGCACGCGCCGAATGTCCTGCCCGACGGATTCTTGCTTTGCGATCTTGAAATGGCCGAGCGCGCCGGTGTGCGTTACATGCGGGCCGCCGCACACTTCTTTGGAAAACGCCCCGATGCTATAGACCTTGACCTGATCGCCGTACTTTTCTCCAAAGAAAGCCAGCGCGCCCGACTCTAACGCCCGATCCGACGGCATGACCTCGACCGATACCGGCCAGTCATGGGCGATCTGTTCGTTCACGATGGCCTCGACCCGCTCAATTTCCTCAAGTGCGAGCTTGTCAGGATATGAGAAATCAAAACGCAAGCGGTCCGAGGTGATGTTCGATCCCATCTGGCGCACGGCAGGCCCCAACACTTGACGCAAGGCTTGGTGGAGCAAGTGCGTGGCGGTGTGCAAGCGCGTCGTCTCTTCCGTGTGGTCGGCCAAGCCGCCCTTGAATTTCTGCTCCATGCCACGGCGCGAGATTTCCTGGTGCGCCTTGTAGAGCGCCTCAAAGCCCGCTTCATCCACGGCCAGCTCTTGCTCGCGCGCCAGCTCGACGGTGAACGGCAAGGGAAAGCCAAAGGTCTCGAACAGATCAAAGGCGTCGGCTGCCGATATGGCGCTGGCGTCCTTGCCGCACATTCGCTGCGCGACCTTTTGGTACTCGCGCAAGCCGCGCTCGAGTGTGCCCTTGAATTTGGTTTCCTCACGCTCAATCTCTGCGGCGATGCGCTCGCGATTTTGGGCAAGCTCCGGGTACGCCGGCGCGAAAATATCCACCACGACATTGGAGAGATGAGCGCCAAAATTCTGCCGGATGCCCAAGTCGCGGCCATAGCGCACGGCGCGCCGAACCAGCCGCCGCACCACGTAACCGGCCTCGACGTTCGAGGGAGACGCGCCATCGGCAATTGCAAAGGTCGAGGCCCGCACGTGATCGGCAATCACGCGGAACGGCTTGGGGCTGTCCGAATATCGGCGGCCCGAAAGCTGCTCGATGTGGTCAATCAGCGGGTGGAGGGTTTCGATGGTGAACACATCGTCGCGCCCCTGGAGCACGGCGGCGGTGCGCTCAACGCCCATGCCGGTGTCAACGTTGCGTTGTTGAAGCCTCACGTAGCGTCCGTCAGCCGTTTTGTTGTACTCCATAAAGACATTGTTCCAAATCTCGAACCACTTGCCGCACGGACAGCCCGGCCCGCAATTCAGATGATCCGGCTTGCCAGTGTCATAGAAAATCTCCGAGTCCGGCCCGCACGGGCCGGTCGCGCCGGCCGGCCCCCACCAGTTGTCCCGTTTGGGCAAAAAGTGAATCCGCTCGGTTGGAATGTCCAGGCTGCGCCAGATGTCGGCGGACACATCGTCGCGCGGCGCATCCGCGTCGCCGGCGAACACCGTCACGACCAGGCGTGCTGGGTTGAGGCCGAGCACTCGCGTGAGAAATTCATAGCTCCACGCCAACGACTCGTGCTTGAAATAGTCGCCCAATGACCAGTTGCCCAGCATCTCAAAGAAAGTGAGGTGCGAGGTATCGCCCACCTCGTCAATGTCGTTGGTGCGTATGCACTTTTGAACGTTGACGAGCCGGCGGCCCAATGGATGTGGCTCGCCCAGCAGGAAAGGCACCAGCGGGTGCATCCCGGCTGTGGTGAACAGCACCGTCGGGTCGTTCTCCGGCAGCAGCGACGCTGAGCGGATGCGCTTGTGACCGTGCGCTTCAAAGAACTGTTGATAGCTTTCACAGAGTTCGCTTGCCAGCATCTTGTCCTCCCTCAAACACAAAAACTCGTCCTCACCGTGAGGACGAGTTGATCTCGTGGTACCACCTCGATTCGCCCGACCCTTGCGGGTGGGCCTCGTGCGCCAGGGTGTCCTGGCGCCGTTCTGTAACGGGAACTCCCGGCGAGTTTTACTTGCCGCGCGGGCTTTCTTCTCGCATCTCTAGGGCGGCGAACGCCGCTGGTGTTGGCGCCGGGCTCACACCGACAGCCTCGTCAACGAAAAAGGCTGTACCCGACTCTCTGTGCCGCCATGCGGCGCTTGTTCCCTGTCATAGACTGTAAAAGCAAGTATAACAGCTTATGATGTTTCCGGCAAGGCAATGGGTAAAACCGCGCGACTATTTCTTCTTATCCCGCGTGTACCGCCGATCCACACGAGTATACAATGGCAGCAAGGCAACGCTCGCCGCTGACTTGGCGGCCTCCACCGCTTTCCCGGCGCGTTTCCCGAGCGCGTGCCGAGTCGTGAGCGCCTGCATCGAGACCCTCGTCTGTGCCGTGCGCAACGGGCCAACATCGTGGCGATCAGGCCACTGCGCGACGGCGTCATCTCCGAGTTCGAAGTCACGGAGGCGATGCTGGACTATTTCATCAAAAAGGCGCACAACCAGATGCTCTTGCCCGTCCCGCGCCCGCGTGTCGTGATCGGCATCCCCAGCGGCGTGACGGAAGTTGAAAAACGCGCGGTGTACGACGCGGCGATCAGCGCTGGGGCGCGCGAAGCGTATCTGATCGAAGAGCCGATGGCGGCTGCCATCGGCATAGGACTGCCGGTGATCGAAGCGCGCGGCAGCATGGTCGTGGACATTGGCGGCGGCACGACCGAAGTGGCCGTCTTTGCGTTGGGCGGCATTGTGGTGGCCCGCTCCATCCGCGTGGCCGGCGACGAGATGGACGAAGACATTATGCAGTACGCCCGGCAAAAATATAATCTGCTCATCGGCGAACGCATGGCCGAGCGCGTCAAGATGGAAATCGGCTCGGCCTACCCCTTGCAGGAAGAAAAGATCATGACGGTGCGCGGGCGCAACCTGGTCACCGGCCTGCCGGAGGCGGTGGACATGTCGTCCATCGAGGTGCGCGAGGCGCTGGCGAACTCGGTTAACACCATCGTGGAAACTGTGAGAAGCACGTTGGACGAAACACCGCCCGAATTGATCGCCGACCTGATGGAGACGGGTGTTGTCTTGGCTGGCGGCGGAAGTCAACTGCAAGGCCTGGCGCAGCGGTTGACTGAAGAGACCAAGATGCGGTGTTGGGTGGCGCCCGATCCATTGACGTGTGTGGCCGCCGGCGCCGGCAAAGTGCTGGAAGGATTGGATGTGCTGCGCATCGTCCTCACCAGCACTGACCGGCACGGGATGCGCTACGGCTCTCCCACTTCGGGCGGCGGGTCGGCGTTCCATTAGTCGAGTGTCAGGTCGTCGTGTCGTCGAGTAGTCTGACTATGTAACTGCTGGACGAGGCGACCACTGGACTAGACCACAAGACTAGCATGCTTAACCGGCCCCGCTCGCGTTCCTGGATATTTTTTGTTCTGACGCTGGTCGCTGTTCTGGCTCTGGTGTTGCACGAGGCGGGACAACTCCAGCCCGTCGAGGATTTGGCGCAACTCGTCATCGCCCCTGTGCAGCGCTCGTTCGACGGCCTGGTGAACAGCACGGGGGACCTGTTTGGCACGTTCCGCGAAGTGCGCGAGTTGCGCGCGGAAAACCGGGACCTCCAGGACGAAAGCAACCGCCTCCGCAGTGAAAACATCCGCCTAAAAGATCTTGAGGCGGAAAACATCACGCTAAGAGATTTGCTCAAATTCTCGCGCAACACCCCAGACTATGTCACGCTGGCCGCCGATGTCATTGGCCGCGATCCCAGCCCCTATCTCAGCAGCATCACCATCAATGCCGGCGACAATCGAGGTCTCAAGCCGGGCATGCCGGTCATCACCGGCGGGTCGGCCCTCATCGGGCGCGTCAAAGAGGTCAACCCGCGCACATCCAAAGTGCAACTCTTGCAGGATGTGAACAGCGCGGTGAATGCTCTGATTCAGAGCAGTCGCGCCAACGGCTTGGTGAAAGGGCAGCCCGATGGGTCTTTGTGGATCGAGTACATTCCGCTGGAAGAAAAGGTGGCGACCGACGATGTGGTGCTGACCAGCGGACTGGGCGGCGATTTGCCGCGCTCTCTCGTCATCGGCCAGGTGACGCAGGTGACGAAACGCGACATTGATTTGTTCCAGTCCGCTGCGCTTCGCCCGGCGGCTGACGTGAACCGATTGGAAGTGGTGTTGGTCATTTTGAGTTTTGAATCGCCCGTGCCGCAGCCGAGCAAATAACACTCGACATTCGTCATTCTCATGAGCCCCAGCCCATACTTTACGATTCCGTTCCTGTTGCTCGTGGCGATCTTTCAAGCCAACGCTGCGCCACGCCTGGCGGTGGGCAGCGCACGGCCCGACTTGATGCTTTTGTCGGTCGTATCGTGGAGCTTGCTGGCCGCGTTCCGGGCGCGTGAGCTGGAATACGGCGACGAAGCGCCCAGCCTGATGCGCGGTATCAACGATGGAGTCGTGTGGGCTTTTGTGGGTGGCATGTTCCTGGACTTGCTCTCCAGCGGTCCATTGGGCGCTAACGCATTGGCGTTGATGGTCACCGCGCTGGCCGCCGGCGTGATCGGCGTGCGGGTGTCCGGCGCTGCGCCGATCCTGGCGCCGCTGATGGCAGCACTGGGAACGCTGATCTATCATCTGGTCTACTTGGCCGTGCTTGCGTTGACCGGTCAACCGGTGTTTTGGGACGTGTACATGAACCGCTTTATTCTGCCCGGCGTGGTCTTTAACCTGGCGCTTGTTCCGGTGGTTTATCTGCTGCTGATGTTGGTGGACCGGCGGACAAGCCGCGAGCGGATCGAGTGGTGATCGGCCCCTTGCCGGGCGATGAGCGAAAGGTGACATGGGCGACTCTGTAACAGTCTCCAGCGAAGAGATCCAAATGTCCGCCGAAGAGATGCGCGCGGCGGGCCTGGATCCACATGCGACTGCTCAACCTTTGCCGCAGGCCGACCCGTTGCAGTGGCGGCAGCTTTCGCTGTACGGCTTTATCGTTCTGGTGTTCGTGGCCTTTTTTTGGCGGCTGTGGGACCTTCAGGTTGTGCATCGCGCAGAGTATCTCGAAAAGGCTCAAATCAGCCAATCTAAAGTGGTGGACCTCGAAGCGCCGCGCGGCATGATCTATGATCGCGCGGGCACGCCGTTGGTGCGGAACGTCCCCAACTTTACCATCGCCATCGTCCCGATCTATTTGCCGGGCGACGAGCCTGACGACGAAGAGAGAATGCAAGTCTATCAGAGATTGTCGTCTCTCTTGAACATGCCCGTCACGGCGGCGTCGGCCTCTGCCAAGCTATCCGGCAGCGAGCCAGGCATCAAAGACATTGTGGACCAGGCGGTGAAGGACGGCCAGTATTACCGAGAGATCCCGATCAAGATCGGCGTCCCGCGCGAGATCGCCATGATCATCGAAGAGCAAAAGATGAAGCTGCCGGGTGTCAAATTAAAAGTCGTCGGCACGCGCTACTATCCGCTCGGTCCGCTGGTCTCTCAAATCATCGGTTACGTCGGGCATATTCCGGCCGAGTCGGCGGCAAGTTACAAGGATAACCAGTACGATCCGGATGTGGATCGCGTGGGGCTGGTGGGCATCGAAGGCAAGCTTGAATCGTACTTGCGCGGGACGAAAGGCCGCAAGTACTTTGAAGAAGACGCAGCCGGGCGCGAAGTGAGCATCGTCGGCGAGCCGATACCGTCAGTGCCTGGCGAAAACGTCTACCTTTCGATAGATGTGGGGCTGCAAAAAATAGCCACCGACGCGCTGCAAGCTGAAATCAACGCGATCAATCAATCTCAGGGCAAAGAAATCACGCGGCGCGGCGCTGCCATCGCCATGAACCCGCAGACCGGTCAAATCCTGGCGATGGTCAGCCTGCCGACCTATGATGACAACCTGTTCACACAGGGCATCTCGCAGACCGCCTGGAATGTCATCAGCGACGACATGCACCTTCCACTGGTGAACCACGCGATTGCAGACCAGGTTCCGCCCGGCTCGATCTTTAAGCTCATCCCGGCTTCGGCGGCGCTGCAAGAAAAGGTCATCACCCCCAAGACCATTATCAACGACCCCGGCTCGATCGTCATCCCGAACAAGTATTACCCGAACGATCCCGGCCAGGCCAAGAAGCTGACGTGCTGGCTAAAGACCGGCCACGGCGACGTAGACCTGCTGCACGGATTGGCTTATTCGTGCGTCGTTTACTTTTGGCAAGTCGGTGCGGGCTATGATGTGCCGAACCAGCCCAAGTTCGACGGGCTGGGAATTGACCGGCTGATCAATTATTCAAAGTACTTTGGATTGGGCCGCATGTCGAATATTGACATTCCCGGCGAGGCGGCTGGCCATGTGCCCACCCCCAAATGGCTGCGCCAGGTTTACGGCCAGACCTGGCCTACCGGCGAGACGTACAACTTTTCCATCGGCCAGAGCTATTTGCTCGTGACGCCGCTGCAGATGCTCAATGTCACAGCCGCGGTCGCCAATGGCGGCACGTTGTACCGGCCGCAGATCGTTGACCACATTACTGATTCGAAGGGCAGCGTCGTGCGCGCGTTCAAGCCACGGGCCGACGCCAAGGTGCCGGTGAGTTTAGAGAACCTTCAACTCGTGCAGCAAGGCATGGAAGCCGCCGTGATGTGGGGCACTTCGACCAAAGCGCAAGTGCCGGGCGTGCGCGTGGCGGGCAAGACGGGCACGGCCGAGTTCTGCGATGACGTGGCGGTCAAGCTCGGTTTTTGCGCCACGGGCAAGAGTTACCCGATTCACGCCTGGTTCGTGTCGTTCGCGCCCGTGGAAAATCCACAGATTGCGTTGATCGTCTACATCTACAACGGCGGCGAGGGGTCCGAACGCGCCGCCCCGGTGGCGAAAAAGATGTTGGATTATTACTTTGCGGACAAACAAAAGCCCAAGCCGTAAAATGTCCCATCACGCATAACAAACTTTTTTTGGGAGATGACAGCATGAATCCTTTGTTGGAACTGAGGCAACTCGGCCAGAGCGTTTGGCTGGACAACATTAGCCGGGGACTGATCGCCTCCGGCAACCTCAAGCGGCTGATCGAAGAGGATGGCATCAGCGGCATCACGTCCAACCCGACGATCTTTGAAAAAGCCATCTCGCACGGGACGGACTATGACGCGGCGATGCTCGATCTCATCAGCCAGGGCGCGAGCGACGCGGACATCTATGACGCGCTGACCATCGCCGACATCCAGGCGGCAGCCGACGTGCTGTGCCCCGTCTTTGACGCGACGTGCGGCGGCGACGGCTACGTGAGCCTCGAAGTCTCGCCCAAGCTCGCGCACGATGCAGAAGGCACGCTGGCCGACGCGCGGCGCTTGCACGCGGCGGTCAATCGTCCGAACTTGTTGATCAAAGTCCCGGCCACGCGCGAAGGCATCCCCGCCATCCGGCAACTCTTGAGCGAAGGCATCAACGTCAATATCACACTGATGTTTTCGATGGAGCATTACGAGGCCGTGGCCGAGGCGTACATTGCCGCACTGGAAGACCGTGTTCGCCAGGCTCTGCCGATTGGCGACGTGGCCTCGGTGGCGAGCTTTTTTGTGAGCCGAGTGGATACGCTGGTGGACAAACTACTTGAAGATAGGATGCTGGTCGAGGGATCGGCTGCCTCCAAAGCGGCGGCGTTGCGCGGCCAGATCGCCGTCGCCAACAGCAAACTCGTGTACCAGCGGTTCAAGGAGATTTTCGGCAGCGAGCGCTTCAAGGCGCTGGAGGCTCAAGGCGCGCGCGTCCAGCGTGTATTGTGGGCCAGCACCAGCACCAAGAATCCGGCGTATAACGACGTGCTCTACGTCCAAACGCTCATCGGCCCGGACACGGTCAACACGCTGCCCGATGAGACGGTCGTGGCGTTCCGGGATCACGGCCAGGCGCGCGCGACGGTCGAGGAGGAATTGGCAGAGGCGCGAGCGGCGTTCCAGTCGTTGGCCGAGCTGGGCATTGACGTGCGCGCGGTCGGCGAGCAGTTGTCGGTTGAAGGCGTGGACAAGTTCGCACAGTCGTTTGACAAGTTGTTCACCGTTATCGCCGCCAAGCGACAGGCGCTGGCTGCCGACCTGCCGAACCGACAGGCGCTTTCGCTGAACGATGAAATCCACGCGCACGTGGACGAGACGCTCGACGTGTTGGAGCGCAAGAACTTGTCACGGCGGTTGTGGGCGAAGGATGGCAGTTTGTGGAAAGAGGAGCCGGAGCATCAGACGCTCATCGCCAATCGCCTGGGTTGGTTGACGATTGCCGAGGCGATGTTGGAGCGCGTGGGTGAACTGACCGCCTTTGCGGATGAGGTCAAGCAGGCAGGGTTCAAGCATGTGGTGCTTCTGGGGATGGGCGGCAGCTCGCTTGCGCCGGAAGTTTATCGAAACGTGTTTGGCATCGCGGGGGACTCGCCCGACCTGATCGTATTGGACAGCACCGACTCGGCGACGATCCTCAAGGTAGGCCGCAAGATTGACCCGGCGCGGACGTTGTTCCTGGTGTCCAGCAAATCCGCCAATCTATCCAATTCCCCCGCTGGCAGGTCGGCAAACAGGGGAATTTTCGACAAAAGGGACCCTGACATCGATCAAGCCTTGGTCTGTTTCCCGGTCAGATCCATGACTTCCTTCCCGGCCAATTTCTCCTGGATTCGACGAACCACCGTTTCGAGGTGACCAGCCTGGTGAACAAAATCAAGGTCATCGGTGCGGATGGTCAGGACGGGGCAAATATCGAAGGCAGTGAGCCATTCATCGTAGAAGGAATCAAGCAGGGTTAGATATTCAGGGGAGATTCCAGTCTCCATGTTGCGGGCGCGGCGGCGGATTCGATCCAAAAGGACCTGTACCGAGGCGCGAAGCGAAGCAGGCCACCGTCTGCGAATAAACTTCGCCCTTGTTCCATTATCGCAACACTTGGAAGTTGGCGCTGCCGTCGGTCCGGGGTTCGCCTCTGCGAGCCACAGCCATTCACGTCGAGTCACACGTTCACGAGATTGCATTACTGACCTTTCTGACGAAGGACCAACCATCCAACCACCAAACTTACCCACCCGACCCCGCTGACCAGCGCACCCACCTTGACCGTCCACGGATCGAACGTGAACTCGACAACATGCTGCCCAGCGTCCAGGCTCACTCCCAGACCTGACAGGTTTTCCAAACCTGTCAGGTCTTGCATATGCCCATCCACCCTTGCGCGCCAACCGGGATAGTACACCTGACTCAGCGTCAATGTCCCAGGGCCATCTGCTTCGACGGTGATACGATCCGGCGTGTTTGTCGTGACACGCGCCGCAGCCTCCCCGACAAATGCGCGCGGCATTGCCAACTGATTCTCGTACACGAACGTCGTCCCGAACCGCGCCCGCTCAATCAACCCCTCGACCTTCATCGGAAACTCGGCCACGACGTAGTACACGTTGAGCTTGCCCAATAGCCGCGCGTCCGGCGTCACATCGCGCAGCGCCGTCCGCACATCGGAAACGGGGAACGCGGGGATGGTCACCGAGTAACCGCTTGCGCGCGCGCCGGTCGCCGCTTGCATCAACCGCGCGTAACCGGCTACCTGCATCGGATCAACGCCGTCGGCCAACTCTAGCCCCGCGCGTTGAGCGACGTGCTGTGGCAAACTGTAGCTGGGCGAATAGACGCGGAACGTCCCCGGCTGACCCTGCGCGGCGAGCCACGCGGCCACGTCGGCGTGATCGGAAAACGCCTGCGCCTCTGGCACGACGCGGTACAGGCTCAGATCAACCGGCAAGAGCGTTGCCAGGATCACGACTGCCGACGCCGCAGCAAATCCACGCGCGCCGATGCGTCCGTGCGCGCGCAGCATCACAACCGCAATTGACGCCGGGATGACCAGCGCCAGGTGCAGCATCGCCGCGCGAGCGGAGGTCGCTTGCGCGTTGCTCTGCAACAAGAAAAATCCACCCAGGCCAAACAGCAACGCGAACATCGCCAGTGCCACGCCGGTCAACGTCACCCAGCCACTTGGCTTGCGCACACTTTGCGCGTCGCGCGTCATCGCTTCGACGCCGAACGCGCACAGGCACGCCACGGCAAAGGCGACGATGAACCACGCGCGCGGCGGCACCCGCAAAAGCGTCAGCCCCGGCACGATGCGGAACAAGAACGGGAATAGTGGGCCATTCGTGCCGAGCGAGAACAGAGCCGCGATGATAAGGCAACTGACCAGCCAAACGTATTGCGCGCTTTGCGTGCGTATTGCGTATCCCGTGTTTCGTTGCGCGGGACCAGATACGGAACACGCAATACGGAATACGCCACACGCGCCCACCGTCGCCAATGCCGGCGGCAACACCCCAACATACACCATCCACTCGTGAAACCCGCCCCAGTCGGCCATGAGCAGGCCCAGCCATTGACGCAAGGGCAGTGACCATTCGCCCGCTTCGGCCAGCGTCAACGCGCCGCGATTGCTCTGCGCGATAAACTCCCAGAATGGCAGCCACAACACGACGCTCAATGCCATGCTCACTACACAGGCGCACAGGCATAGAGAAAACCAACGAAAAACTTGTCTTGGCGTCTTGGCAGAGATGGCTATGCCCAAGATATACGTGGCCGACAGCGCGACCGAGTAGAAACAGATGCGTGGATCGGCCAGGAATTGTGCGGCCCACACAGCGCCCAACCACACCGCGTTCATCACGCGCCGACGTTCCATCAGCCGGTGCGCCGCGAGCACTGCCCACGGCAACCACGCCACGGCCTCGACCATGCCCACGTGCCCCGCGCCGAGATGCGCGAATAGTTTGGGCGTTGCCATCCACGTCAGCGCGCCGACGAACGCCGCCGCTCGCCCGACTTGCCACGTACAAAGTAATGCGTACACGCCGCAGCCTGTCAGCCAGACGTGAGCGATGAACAGCGCGTTGAATCCGATTGCCAGCGGAAGGATGAGCAAGACCGCGTGAGGAAAATAATGCAGCCCCGAAAGCGGATTGGCCGCGAACGGCGTGCCGCTCATGATCGTCGGACGCCACAGTGGCAAGCGGCCATTCACCCGAAAACTATTGACGGCAAACTCGATGTTGGGCCAGTGCGTGATCGTGAGGTCGGAAAAATCGCCGTGCGGCGGATAGATCAATCCGGACGGTTGAATGACGATTGGCGCAAACAATGCCAACGCAATCGCGAGCAGCACCAGCGCAGCGAACCCTTCAGGATGACGAGCCACTCGATATCACCTTATCAGCGTCCCAGACTGACCGTAGGGGACTCTAAATTTGAGAGCCACTCACGTGTCTCACGTCGAGAGCGCAAGCGCACCACAGCCAGATGAGCGTACTCTGGACTGGCAAGCGCAGCAGCATACTGGCGGCGGTACCTGGCATGACTGTTGAGCGCCCACAGGAAAAGCGAATCACGACTCAAGAACTGTTCGCGGAACGTCTCGCGGTTGCCGCTCCACAGCACCTCTCGTGTCAAGATCCGCCGTATCGTTCGCCGGAACAATTGCCACATAGTCAGCGGCAGCGGATAATCCAGCCAGACGAGTGTATCGGCGCGGCCCCATACGACGTCACGCGCTTCGCTATAGTTTCCACCCACGGTCCACGCATCGCCGCTCAATGCCTGCGCGGTGCGCTCTCGAAAGACATTGAACGGGACAGGCGTCCAGTTGGGGCCCCAGAACAAAGCATCCAGTTCAACAAAGGGGCAGCCAAGACACTCCGATAGGAGGCGAGCCAGCGTCGTCTTGCCCGAACCGGTCGTGCCGACCACGGCGATACGTTGGCCGACTGTGCTCTTTGCATTCTCCGATGATGTCATAGCTCGTAAATCGTCACCGTGGCGTTGCGGTATACCTCGCGGCTTGGCGGCGGATTCGCCAACCCAAAGGCGCGCTCACGTGGGCCGACGAACACGAACGCCGCGCGCCACTCGCGCAGCATCGCCTCGCGCTCGGCAGCGCCGATTCCCGGCGCGAAGAACGTCTCGACGCGCGCTTTCGTCCGCTCCGCGTCTACTGTCTCGAATGGATGGCCGTAGACCACGCGGCGGCCCGCCCAGGCCGGGATGAATATCCCCATCTCCGGCGAGGCTAACACGACTGCATCGCGCGGCGCGTGGTCGCGCAGCCAGTCCATCGCCGCGGCTTCGTCTGCACTCACGAATAGCCTCGGATCATGCTTCAGCCCGCCGATCAACGCCAGCACGATCACCAGCGCCGTCGTGAGCAATGTGACTGCAAACGTCACGCCGATCACCCGTTTGCGCTGTGCGATGCGGCACAAACTCATCGCAGCCAAAATCGCTAACGGAATGTGCAGCCCCAGGCTAAACCGTCGCTGCATGGCGAACGGCAAGTAAATCAGTACCATCGTCACGACGACCCACGCCAGCAGCAAGAGATCGGTATCGCTGCGTCGCCGTCCGGCGATGACCGCGCCGGGCACGGCCAGTACAAGGATCAATCCATAGCCCAACACGTAATCCCATACCGGCGGCGAGGGTGTCACGTTTTGTGCCATCCACCCGCGCAGCACCGGATCAGCCTGCGTGATCCAGAGGGTGTAGACCAACAATGGCAATGTGACCATACCGGCGATGAACGCTCTCCACACAACCGGCCACGCGATGCGCCCGTCACGCCGCCAACACAAGGCCAGATAGACGCCGAGTGCTACGTACACCGTCACCACAGCAAACGGCTGAACGACGGCAAGGGCGAGGGATGACACCGTCAACGCGATGGTTTCTCTGACTTTTCGCCCTTCGGGTGTCCGACCTCCGATCAACATCATCCCGACCATCAACGCCATCGCCAATGGGAAATGCAGGTTGATGTGCAGGCCGTAAAACGTGTTCGATTCGGGGATGACCAGGTCGGATGTGCCCAGGTGGCCGAACATCACGGCCAGCCAACCCAACCCCGATGACAGCGCGACAAAGAGGAACGCGAGTCGCCGCTCGGCCAGGTTTTGCGTCACACGGCTGATGAAGGCGTAAATGGTCAGCAGCAGCGCAAACCCGGCCACGACGCGCACCAGGTGATACGCCAACGGAATCGGCAAACGCGTCCATGCTGCAACGTGGCCGAGCGCCAGGTAATGTGTGAGGACAAGCGCGCCGGGATGATCTTGCGCGGTGTATGGCAGGTGAAAGAGCCAATCGCCCTGCGCGCCGAACTGCATCTTGGCAAGATAGGTGTCGCCGTCGAGCGGGTTGAGCAGCGTGCCGGCGAATCGCAGATCGGGCGGCGTGGTGAACTGGACGACGACGTAGGGCAAGCTCGCCAATGCGACGACGCACGCGGCCACGATGATGACCCAGCCCCATTCGTTTCGTTGGACGCCGGAGGGTTCCATAGAGCAATTCTGCCGTATTGCGTGTTCCGTCTCAGTTACGCAATATGGAACACGCAATCATTGCGCATCACGCATCAGTGCGCCTGCCATGACCAGAGCAAATCCTATCATCGCCGCCAAGAATCCCCAGGCAGGGAACGCGGGCGATCCATAGACCGTCGAAATTGCGGGCAGCGCGCGAGTGGAAAATTCCCAGGCCGCCGGTACTGCGCCGATCAGCGCGAGTGCGACAAACGCGATGCTGTGCCATCGCCCCGCGATGCGCCGTCCGCACACAGCAATGAGCGTCACGCCGAGCAGCCCCGCAATACTCAACCAGAACGCTCCGCGGTCTTCGGCAGAGCGGTAGGCCACGAGCGACAGGAATGAGAACGGGGACATGCCGGACAAATAAGCGGGCAGGGGGACGAGAGCCAAAATTGCCGCTGCGAGGGTGAGCGCATAACGCAGAGCGCGAGAGAGTCGGTCAGGTCGGTTGGCCCACAGCGCCAGCGCGAGCGCAGCGGCGGCAAGGGGGAACAAGAACATCTCGCGCGTGATAGCGCCCAGGCGCGCGCGGACAATGAATTTGCTAAACTCGGCCAGGTCGAGCGCATTGTACGTAAGCGCCGCGACGTTGCGCGAGGTGGTCACCCATGGGCCATAAGAGCCACAAATTGCCAGCGCCACGCCGACGGGCAGGATGATGCGCTTCATGGGCGTGATCTCTTGCGAGTGGGCTTGGTTGATCCATGCACAACCGAGGCGATTTCCTGCTCCTCAGCGGCTTGCGCTGGGCTGTGTTGGCGGAGCAGTCGAAGGAGTTCGGAGGTTTCAGGCATGGCTGGTCGTCATCCGTTTGAAAGCATCCACAAGTCTTTGACCAAGAACTGTTGAAAATCGTGTATCTGCTCACGCAGTCGTTCATTAGCGACCATCTCCGGTCTGGGATCAACGTAATAAACGCCGTCCAGCCTGTTCAAAGCTACCGTGTAGCCTAAAAAGTGGTTACTCTTAAAGGTCGAGTTGATCCCGAAAATGCTGTTGCCTCTCTGTGCGCGCTGAACATCGTGGAGGAAAATGGCAATGACGGGGACATCTCTGCCCAGGAGCTTAGTCAACAGATACTTGTCCAGAAAGACTTTGTCTATTCTGTCTTTGCTGGTTGTCTTGACCGAACCGACGACCTCGGCTGGATGTATGAAATGAGTTTCCGAAGCGATAATGGCCTTGTTGCGGGAAAAGACCAAATCGAGCTGATAGGACATTTCGTAACCCGGATAATTTGGAATGGGGATATTGATGGTACGAGGCTCACATTCCAGGCCCACTTGCTGAATGATGAGCTTGACGAGTGTCTCGAAAAGTTGTCCTATCCGTTTTCTGGATTGATTGGGGTTGTCAAACGAATCGCCAATGCCACCAATAGCTTGCTGAACAGTATAAACAACCCTGCTAATCGCGTTCGATGCCAGGTATCGTCGGTTTCCCTTGCGATCAGCAGTGACTGCTTGGTAGCGTTTGAGATCGGCAAGAAAGGCAGTGAACCGCTCGAACTCGCTCTGCAAATCGCTGGCCGACTCGATAAACAGGTCGGCATTGAGCGGGCGAGTGATCTTGTGTCCATAGTCATTGCCATACTGGTAAAAGATGTAATTGGAGTGCGAAGGAGAAACAATGCGCGTCGGGCGCATCCTTTGTATAAAATCCAGGAATGCGCGACCAATCGCCAGGTAGTCATCCAACTTCCCGAATGCCAATTTATCTTGAACACTCTCTTGTAGATCGGCCAATGTCGCTTCTGTCATCGGATTGATTTTCTCCGTTCGGCGTTTTCCAAGTCGTACTGAATCCATTTCTCTATCGGCCAATCCTCAACCAGTTCGATCCGATGAGCCGCCCACTGGCAGTATTCGAGAGAAACATCGCACCCTTTCCATCGGCGTTTAAGTTGCTCGGCCACGACCGCCGTCGTCGCCACGATCGGCATGGTCGAGGGCTCCAAGGCGCTGGCGATGCTGCGCGGCCGGCGTTACGTGCTGCCCGAGGACCTGACCGATCTCGTGCCGGACGTGATGCGGCACCTGCAAAACAAGTACCACATTCCCTCCGCCCTCGGTGTGACGCTCAAGCAGTTCGCGCTCTCACTCTTGATGTTCCATCATTCGATTGACAGCAGCACCCAATTCGGCTACCCGCATCCGATGTTCAACTCGCTGGTGTCGCCCCTCATCGTGCTCGGGCTGGGTTACAGTCTGCGGCGCTGGCGGTCGCCGGGCGTGCTATTGATGCTGGCTTGGTTGTTCCTGGTGATGATGGTGGGCAGCGCGCTGACGGTGGATGCGCCGTTTTGGCCCCGGCTGGTGAGCGTCGTGCTGCCCGCGGCGCTGTTGGCCGCGCTGGCGTTGGAGCAGGTCTTGAGCCTCGCCGAAAAGTTGGCTGGTCGCCGAGGTGTCTGGGCCGCGGGAATGGTCGTGACGCTGCTGCTGATTCAGGTGGGCTGGCAGACCTGGGACTTGTATTATGAGACGGTGCGGGACAATGCCCACCCTCGGGCGCGCATCGGGCGCTTTTTGTCCAGTCTGCCGCCCCAGGTGGCTGCGTGTAGTTTTCTCGATCCCTATGAGCTTGAGGTGCGCGAGATACAATTCCTGGCCTGGCCTCGGAAGCTGGTGGACCTGCCCTCCGATGTGCCAGACGATGCTTTGGGAACTTGTCCCGGCCCGCCCATGGCCTGGATTCTCACGCCCAACCACCTGGATCGGCTCGATGCGCTGCAAATGCGCTGGCCGGGCGGGATCACTCGGGAGCATCACGAGTCTAACGGCATCCTTGCTTTCACCAGTTACCTGGCAGGGTATCAACCCGTCTCCGGCCCGGTCGGGGGTATTGAAAGTGACGTGACCGCGTCCGGGCCGATGGCGTTGGTTGTGGCGCTGGCCGCCGCTGTTTTCCTGACCTGGTTGATGGTGTATTGGATCGCGCAACGATGGAATGTCCGGCGAGCCATTGGCGCTGCGCCGCCGACCGAAGTGTCGCCTCCGCCGTTGGTCGAACCCGTTCGGCCTGCGCCGCAGAGCGATGCTCCACCCACGCTTGCCGAGATGTTGACGGGCGCTGCCGTGGGGCGAAGTGGCAAGCGGCAGAACCAGTGGCTTGAGCGACTGGGTGAGTGGCAGCCTCCTGCGTTGAAGGTTGAGTGGACTTGGAAAGGAACGTTGATTTGGGCCGGGCCATTGGCGGCGGTGTGCCTCGCTTATCTGGCGCAAGCGTTTTACGATATTTCGGTCGCGCAAGGGATACGACTTTTCGGCGGCTTGAGTTGGCTTTCGGAAGCCGCGCGGCTGTGGGTAGGCACGGCAGTGTATGTGGCCGCCATGCTCGTGTGGGTGCTGACGACCCCGGCCAGAGAGTCGCCGCCTGTTTCCTCTGAACGCGCCAGTCCCGCAACAAGCTCAGCGCCTCTTGCGCACGCTTCACTTGCTCTACCACCTTCCCTCATCGTTCGGGGGCTGGGAATATTGTGCTCTGTGGTCGCGGTGATTCTCTTTGCTCTCCAAGGCGAAGGGGTGTTGATGCGTTGGCTGTGGGTCGGCGGCGTTCTTCTGTTCATTGCTTCCTGGTGGTCATGGCTCACCGCGCGCCGCCCCGCTGTCCCGGGCGCGGAAGCCTCGCCCCGCTTTCGATGGATCAATGTGGCGATGCTCGGCGTCATTCTGGCCGTGGGCTTTGGGCTGCGGGTCTACCGATTGACGACGCTTCCCCTGGAGTTGAGCACCGACATGGCTTCCTATGGGCTGGTCGCCCGTGAGTATGTTCTGGGCGCGCAGTCGCACATGGTCGGCGTGGGTTGGTTCTACATCCCTCGCCTGGCGTTCCTGCCCTACGCCGCTTCCATGTGGCTCTTTGGCAACAATCTCTTTGGCCTGTACATGACGTCTGTCATCATGGGGACGCTCAATTTGCTGACTACCTATCTGCTGGTTTGGCGGATGTTCGACCGGCATCGCCTGGCCGCCTTGGCGACGGCTATCACGGCCATCCATGCCGGGCACATCGAATACTCGCGGATCGCCGGCTTTATGGATGCCTGGTTCTTTGGCTACCTGGCTCTCCTGTTGGTTGTGGACGGCTTGCGCGCCCGGCGGACCATCTCACTGGCTGTGGCAGGTGTCCTGGTGGGCCTGTGCCTGCAAACCTACCCGGCGAGTCGGATTATTGTTCTCATCCTGGCGGTCCTCGTGGTGTATGCTTACTTTTACCGTCGCGCGTGGGTGACCGAGAATTGGACTGGCTTGGGCTGGCTGGCGGTCGGGGCGCTGATCGCCATTGGCCCGAACCTGGTTTACTTTGGGCACGATTGGCAGACGTACATACAGCGTGCCCGCGAAGTCAGCCTCTTGGATCCGGGCGTGATAGGCCACCTCAAATACACCTACAACACCGACAGTTTTATCGTCGTCGTGTGGGAACAAATCAAACGCTCGCTCTTGATGTTTCACTATTACACCGACAACAGCGCCCATTTCGGCTATCCTTACCCAATGTTTAACTCGTTCATTTCGCCGCTGCTGGCGCTGGGCCTGGGCTACAGCTTGCTGCGTTGGCGAAAGCCGGGGATGGTGTTGGTGTTGTCGTCGTTCGGATTGATTTTGGTCTTGGGCAGCATCATGACGGCGAACGCGCCTACCTGGTCCAGGCTGGTGGGGATTATGCCCTTGGCCGCGTTGCTGATCGCCGTGCCGTTGGATCAAGGCTGGGATATCCTGGCAAGGCTAAAAGGCGAATCGTATGTTTCGATGCTGGTCGTGGGAGTGAGCGCTTTTGTGATCGTCGTCGGAGTCAAGGAGTGGAATCTCTACTACGAGGCTGTGCGAGACTATGCCCGGCCTGTGGTGCGCGTCGGGCGGTACCTGAACACGCTGCCGCCCGAGGTGGGGGCGTGCGGCATGTTGGATTCTTATGCGCTCGATTGGGCCGAGGTGAAATTCATGGCCTGGCCCCGACCTTTGTTGGATGTGTCGCCCGATGCCCCTGACACACAGTTGGATGCCTGCCCCGGCCCGCCTTTTGTCTGGGTGCTGTCGCCCCAATACGCGAATCGGCTCGATGCTGTGCAGATGCGCTGGCCGGGCGGCGTGGTCGAGGAGCATTATGAGCCGAATGACACGCATGTCTTTACCAGTTACTTGGTTGAGAGATAATCTCGGATGAACGCTCTCCTGATCCACAACCCCACCGCCGGGCCGCGCGAAGTCGAAGACGAGCTGGACCGCGTGGTGGAATATCTCGGCGAATGTGGCTGGCGGATTATAAGACGCATCACCGAACACGCCGGCCAGGCGACCGAGTTCGCGCGTCAGGCCGTGCTGGCTAGACTCGACGTGGTGCTGGTGGCCGGGGGCGATGGGACGGTGTGCGAAGTCGTCAATGGCCTGGTCGGCACACGCACGGCGATGGGCGTGTTGCCCACCGGCACCGGCAATGTCTGGGCCAAGGAATTGGGCCTGCCGGTATTCACGTTGACGAACCCGAATCGCTTGCTGGTGGCGGCGCATTTGTTGAAGGAAGCCCAAACGCGAGCGATTGACGTGGGGCGCGCGAACGACCGCTATTTTCTCTTGTTCGCCGGGCTGGGTCTGGACGCGCAAGTGGCTCACGACATGGAGCCGCGCGAGCGTTCCACCAAGCAGTTGGGTCTTTTGCCCTATCTCGTGGCGAGCGTGCTGGTGGCGTCCGAGTTCTATGGCGTCGGCACCACCGTCGTCGTGGATGGCAAGGTGATCAAGGGCCGGTCGCTGTTCATCCTGGTCAGCAACGCGCAGCTTTACGGCGGCGTCTTGCGAATCACGCCGGACGCGCGGATGGATGACGGTTTGTTGGACGTGGTGATTTTTAGCGGCGTAGGTCCGCAGTACACATTCCGGCACTTGTTCAGCATCCTGGGCGGGCGGCACCTGCGAGATCCCTCGGTCAGATTTATGCGTGGGCGGCGCGTGTTGGTGGACTGCGCTCAGCCGTGGCCGGTGCAGATTGACGGCGACCCCTTCGGCACGACGCCGATGACGTTCCAGGTGATTCCGCGCGCGTTGCGCGTTCTTGTCCCCGCAACGGCGCCGGCGTCACTGTTTGTCAGCGGACAGTGAACAGTGGAAAGTTGGGCCGATGCTGGCGCGGCCAAACTGCGTTATAATGGTGTGTGGATTAGTTGCGCTTCACAATTACATTCACCACACTGAGCGGAGCCATGAAATCACTCATAGTGTCAGGCATTGACATTTCTCATTCGCGATTGGTTGATTTGACCAGATTGGCTGACCAAGCCAAGCCCTTCTACGACTGGATAGAAGGGCGTTTTCAAAGGTGTCTTGCAAAGCAAGTTTCGCTCGACGAGATTTTGAGAACGGCAAGTAAGGCTGAGATCAAGTCCGCCATTCTGGAATGCTATTCGGCAGAGGGTGGAACCAATTTGCCTATGCTGTTTGATGGTGTCGGACGCAGTTATCCACACTCTAAAGCATGTTACTACATATTCTCGTGGCTCATACGCGACGCGCCACAGCAAAGATTAGGCCCGCTGATTCAACGAATGGTTCGTAACTCCAGAAAAGGGCGAGTTGAAACAGAAGCAGAGGCGCTATCTGCGTTGATATGCAAATACCGCGTAAACGTAAAGACCTTCGCCTGGCAAGCAATCAGGGAAGTCATCGTTGACCGTCTTGAAGGTTCAAGGCGAAGCATCAAAGGGCATGAAAAAGAAATCGTCGTTAGAACGGCGCTGCTTGTGGCGATACAGGCCTTCTTCGAGAAGAACCGCAACTATGGGAAGTATGCAAGAGTTGAATTATCTGATAGAGAGGTCAGGGTGGGGAATGAGACTTTCGACCTCAGTGCAAATTTGATAGATGCACAGGGTAAATGCTTGCAGAGAATTCTGATTCCAATAAAGACGCGCGAGACCGAAGGTGGCGGCCATTCTCACCTGTTTACGCGAGATATAAAGGCAGCGATGAACGCCGCGAAATATGATAACGCTAACGATTTTCTGGTCGCGGTTATAGTGGCCAAGAACTGGGCAGAACGAGAAAGAGATGCTATCCGCAGTTTGGTTGACTATGCTGCTATCTTCGATCTCAGCCCTAACGAGTTCACTGAGTTTAGTAGTGAAGAGCAAAGCAAGCTAAACTCTTTTATCGCATCTTTACTGAAAGGCCAAATTTCACCCAAGGTGGCTGCAAACTGAAAGGCGGCTAAGGTGGCTGTACGAGAAAGAAACTACAAGGCAAATCGAAAACTCGAGGAAAGTGCTGTAAGCTATCTGCCAATAGATACAGTTCTGGTAGGCGATAGCTGGACGCTGGCGCGTTCGCTTCCTTCTAACTACATTCAGTGTATGGTGACAAGCCCACCCTACTTCGGGCATCGTGAATACTCTGACAATGAAGATCTGGGCAAACTGGAACTCGGTAGAGAAGAAGAACCTGCGGCTTACGTTCGCAGACTGGTTTTCTTATTTGAAGAATTGCGCCGAGTCCTTCGAGAGGATGGAACTTTGTGGCTAAATCTTGGAGACACCTATAGAAAGGAACAGTTACTAGGAATGCCCTGGCGCGTTACGTTGGGTTTGCAAGACGCTGGCTGGATACTGAGAAGTGAAATCATCTGGAACAAACCCAATGCTATGCCCTCATCCGTAAAGAATCGCCCAACAACATCTCATGAGCATATCTTCCTGTTCGCCAAGTCTAAAGACTATTTTTACAACGCTGACGCTATTCGAGAGCCACATGTAACATTTACTGAAGCATCAAGAATGCGGGGTGGTCGCAACCATTTTGGGAAACGCGACGGCACACCAGAGAACGGCAAAAACAAAGGCAACCCTAATCTTCACAATGGTAGATGGGACCAAGCATTTCACCCTCTTGGGCGAAACAAACGGACCGTCTGGGATATACCTTTGGGAAAATTCCGTGATATTCACTTTGCGGTCTTTCCTGAAAACTTGGTCAAGAATTGCATTCTTGCTGGCACGCATGAAGGCGATCTAGTTCTAGACCCATTCATGGGTTCAGGAACCACTGCTTTTGTCGCCAAGAAACTTGGCCGGCACTTTCTCGGGATAGAACTAGTCCCACGATACGCGGAAATGACCCTAAAACGTGTGGCTTCTGTCAGCTTTCAACCAGGTCTGCTCTCAAATTGAGAGATGTGGTCAATGCCGCACGTAGCTGACACACTTCTAGTCGCTATCACCATCCGCATCATCGTCGGCTGGTTATTGCCGCCAAGCGGCAGCGTACCCCGTGTTTGCCATCCTCATATCGCCTGTCCTGCCTGGCGTGAGCGGCGTCCCGATGTCGGGAGAAATGCAACCGTCACCCAATTGCGGGCCCGAAAAACCTGTTGTGTTTGACACAGTTGCCCATCGGTGCTAAGATTGCGCCGCGCTGGCAGGCTGCATTTTCCTCAAATTGGCAGCTCACGCCCCACCCTCTGGGGCCTGTGCCAGGGGGTGAATTATGGCTTATATGAGTGATCTGATGGGCCGGCTCGTCGCGGACGTGGACGGCGAACCCGTCGGCCATCTGGAAGACCTCATCGCTTCGATCCGTGGCGAGATGCCACACCCCGTGATTGTTGCGCTCGCGGTCAAGCGAGCCGGCGGCCTTTTTCTCGTCCCGTTTCCCGACGTGGCCGTGTTGCTCGCTCCCGCGATCCCGCTCAACAAGCGCCTTCAGGAGATTGCTCCCTATCAACCCGGCGAGCACGACCTGTACCTGGCGCGGGATGTGCTCGACAAGCAGATCATTGACACGGACGGCGTGCGCGTGGTGCGCGTCAACGATCTGGAGCTGGCGCGGGTCAACGGTCACTTTTACGTTGCCAATGTGGATATTGGCGGGTGGGGGTTGTTGCGCCGCCTGGGACTGGCAAAACCGGCGCAGACGCTGGTCGGACGCTTCAGGCGCGCGCGTAGCGTGCCGCAAGGCATCATTTCGTGGGACGATGTCGAAATGCTGCCCGGCGATCAGCCGATGCGCCTCAAGGTTCCCGGCGATAAAATCGCCGAGCTGCACCCGGCCGACTTGGCCGAGATCATCAGCGACCTCACCCGCGCCGAGAGCGGCAAGCTCCTTGAATCGCTCGATGCGAAAATGGTGGCCGACACGTTGGAAGAGGTCGAGCCGGAATTTCAGGCCAGCCTGGTCGAGACGATGCCCGATGAAAAGGTGGCTGACGTCCTGGAAGAGATGGCCCCCGACGAGGCGGCTGACTTGTTGGCTGAACTCCCGCAAGACCGCAGCCGGGAACTGCTCAACTTGATGGAGGACGAAGAAGCGGAGGATGTTCGCAAGCTGTTGACCTACCCGGACAATTCGGCCGGCGGGATCATGACTACCGAGTTCGTCGCGATTGGCCCTAACCTCACCGCGGAACAAGTCATTTCTATTCTGCGCGAATCCGCCCACGAAGCCGAAAATATTTTTTACATTTACGTCACCGACAGCGAGCAACACCTGGTGGGCGTGTTCTCACTCAAAGACTTGGTGCTGGCCAAGCCGGACACGCCGGTGACCGAGTTCATGCACGCCCGCGTCGTCAGCGTCAACCTGCTGGATAGTCAGGATGATGCGGCGCAAGCCGTGTCCAAATACAATCTGGTCGCTTTGCCGGTGGTGGACGACGAGCGGCGGATGCACGGCATTGTTACCGCCGACGACGCGCTGGACAAGATGATCCCCACGGCCTGGAAGAAGCGGTTGCCCCGCCTGTACCGCTAACCAGGACCTCCGAGGTCTGGAGGCTGATATGACTCTCTGGCAACGCCTCAAGCCGATTCGAACCCGGCTGCTTTTGCTCCTGGCAGTGGTTGGGCCGGGCATCATTACGGCTAACGTGGACAATGATGCGGGCGGCATCACTACCTATTCCGTCGCCGGGGCGCACTATGGCTATAGCCTGCTGTGGATGTTGGTGTTGGTGGCGCTGGCGCTGATTATTATCCAAGAGATGAGCGCCCGGCTGGGAGTGGTCACCGGCAAAGGCTTGGCCGATCTGATCCGCGAAAGTTTCGGCGTGCGCGCGACGGCCATCATCATCGGCGTCGTGCTGATCGCCAACCTGGCCAACACTGTCAGCGAGTTTGCCGGGGTGGCGGCGAGTATGGAAATTTTCGGCTGGAGCAAATACGTCTCAGTGCCGCTGGCGGCGGGGGGCGTGTGGCTGCTCATCGTCAAGGGCAGTTACAAGGTGGTCGAGCGCATCTTTCTGGTCGCCAGCGCGCTATACCTGGCCTATGTCGCTTCGGGTATTCTGGCAAATCCCCCGTGGGCGCAGGTGCTCGAAGCGGCTCGCACGCCGACCTTTCACTTTGAGGCGGGTTACGTGACGATCTTTGTCACCATCATTGGCACGACGATCGCGCCGTGGATGCAGTTTTACCAACAGTCGGCGATTGTGGACAAGGGTCTCAAGGTCATAGATTACGCTTATGAGCGGCTGGATGTGGTGGTCGGCTCCGTGTTTGCCGTCTTTGTCGCCGCGTTCATCACCATCGCCTGCGCGGCCACGCTGTATGCCAATGGCGTGCGCATCGAGACAGCCAAGGATGCGGCGATGGCGTTGCGCCCGCTGGCGGGTCCGTATGCTTCGACGTTGTTCGCGTTGGGATTGCTTAATGCCTCTGTCTTTTCGGCGGCGATCCTGCCGCTGTCCACCGCCTATGTGGTATGTGAAGCGTTCGGCTGGGAAGCTGGCGTCAGTCATAGCTTGAAAGAAGCGCCAGTGTTCTTTGGCATCTACACCGCGCTCATCGTCCTGGGCGCGGGCATCATCCTGCTGCCGATAAAGTCGCTGGTGCAGGCCATGCTCGCCAGCCAGACGCTCAACGGCGTGCTCCTGCCCGTCATCCTGGTGGTGATGCTGC
This sequence comes from Anaerolineae bacterium, assembly GCA_041300525.1. Taxonomy (GTDB): domain Bacteria; phylum Chloroflexota; class Anaerolineae; order Fen-1058; family Fen-1058; genus JBGLNJ01. Next base: position 2,403,707 of record JBGLNJ010000001.1, read on the forward strand.
GGCTCATCAACGACAAGCGGCTGATGGGCAAGTTTGTCAACGGGCGCGTGTTCAACATCATTTCCTGGGCGATGGTCGTCGTGCTGATTCTGCTGACGGTGATCCTGGTCATCACGAGCGTCTTTCCGGGCCTGCTGGGAGGTGGATAGAAAAAGGGCGGCCCACTTTCGTTGCCGCCCTTCGCTTTACGCTCTACTTGCTGCGTCCAAGCTCCCCCGCTTCACTCTTCCGTCACCAGCATATACCCCGCCGCGCGAACCGTCACTAACTTTTGAGGCTCGTCCGAGTTGGCCTCGATCTTTTGCCGCAACCGGTGAATGTGGACGCGGATTACGGGCCGCGCTTCTTTTTCGGTACATTCGTACCCCATGGCCTCGCGCACCAGTTCACTGCAGGTGATGGCACGGTCGGGGTTGCGGACAAAGTGAGCCAGCACGTTGAGTTCAGTCGGCGAAAGCGTCAGCGTTTGGTCTCGCAGGAGCGCCAGGCGTTTTTTGAGATCTATCGTCAGATCGCCGGCGCGCAAAAAATCCTCACTCCCTGGCGGCAGCGGCGTGGAGGCTGGCAGAGCCGTCGGGTCTGTCTTGAGCGCGGACACGGTCTGCTCCATCAGGCCGACGAGACTTTGGCGGCGCATGAACTCGCCGCGCTTGGCCAGGCCGCGCTCCACGCCGGCGATCAGCGCGCGCGGTTCGCAGGGCTTTAGCAAATAGTCATGCGCTCCCCGCCGCAGCGCGGCGATGGCGCTATCGAGCGTGGCGAAGGCCGTGAGCAGGATCACCACCGTGCCGGGCCGCACCTTCTGCGCTACTTCCAATACTTGCATGCCGCTCATCCCCGGCATCTTGAGGTCCAGCAACATGAGGTCAAAGTCGTGCTCGTTGAGCAATTCCACGGCTTCGCGCCCGTCGGTGGCCGTTGTCACCTGCGCGCCGCGCATTTTAAAGATTTCGGAAAGTGAAAGCCGCATGGCCTTCTCGTCGTCCACGATAAGCAGTCTGGCTCCTTGTAACATCTTGTCCTCCTGATTGCGAATCGCCTATACTTGCCCTGGCGGGCAGTGCCAGGGTCACGCGCCGCGCACGGCGTGGCGCTCCACGCTTTACTCTTTGCGCTCTACGTCTCGTGCGCCACGTTTCTTGCGGCGCTGGGTCGGTGTAGCCTTTGGCGCAACCGCCGCCGGCAGGCGCACGGTGAAGGTCGCCCCGTGACCTGGGATGCTGGCGACGCTGAGCGTGCCGCCATGCGATTCGATAATGTTGTAACTGACCGCCAGGCCCAGGCCGGTGCCAGAGTCTTTGGTCGAGTAGAACGGCTCAAAGATGTGCGGCACATCCTCCGGCGCAATGCCCGGCCCAGAGTCGGCAAATGTCACGTGCACGTGAGTGGCATCGGCGCGGCTTTCGATGCACAGGCTCCCGCCGTCGCTCATCGCCTCTGCCGCGTTGACGATCAGGTTAAGGAACACTTGGGCGATCTGATCCGCTGCGCCTTGCACGCGCGGCAAGTGGGCCGCCAGCTTCGATTCCACTTGCACGTTGCTGTGTTGCAGTTTCTTGCGCGCCAGCGCCAGCACCCGCTCGACCGCCGCGTTCACGTCCACCGGTCCGGGCGACGCGTGCGCCGGACGATAGAACTCGAGTGTCTGCTGGACGAGCGTGATGAGCCGCGAGGTTTCGTCGCGCGCCACCTCCAGGAATTCGTGCCGCTTGTCGTGGCCGACTCGATCGTCCAGCGCCAGGAACAACAGATTCTGAAGCGCTTGCAGCGGGTTGTTGATTTCGTGGGCCAGGCTCACCGCCAACCGCCCGGTGGCGGCTAGTTTCTCCGAGTGGATGAGCTGCGCCTGCGAGCGCTGGATTTCTTCGGCATGCCGCAGCGCCTCTTCATACAGCCGCGCGTTTTCGATAGCGGTGTTGCTGACCTACTCCGAGGTCGTCGGCGTGGAAGGACAGGCGGGCGATTTTCGGGTCAAGGTGCTCAAGAAACCCCGCTACGTGGAGGCCAGCCGGTGCACAGGCTGCGGCGACTGCGCCAGCGAGTGTCCAGTCGAGGTGCCCAGCGAGTTCAACGTGGGGCTGGGAACGCGCAAGGCCGTCTACATCCCCTTCCCTCAGGCAGTGCCCAACACTTTTACCGTGGACAAGCAGGGGATTCCGCCCTGCCGTGCTCGTTGTCCGGCCCTGGTGGACGCCCAAGGCTATGTAGCCCTTATCTCCCAGGGCAAGTTCGACCTGGCCCGCGACTTGGTGCGACGCCGCAACCCCTTCGTCTCGGTTTGTGGACGAGTGTGCCACCACCCTTGCGAGAGCGCTTGTAACCGCGGCCAGTTCGATGAGCCGATCTCCATTTGCACCCTCAAGCGGACAGCGGCCGACCTGGCTCTGCCTGACGCGCCGCAGCCGGCTCCCTCGCCGGAGCGCACCCGCAGGGAAAAAGTAGCTATTGTCGGAGGCGGGCCGGCCGGGCTCACCGCGGCGTCCGATCTGGCCGGGCTCGGCTACGGGGTCACACTCTTCGAGGCCCTGCCCGTCCTGGGCGGGATGTTGGTAACTGGTATTCCCGCCTATCGCCTGCCCAGAGAAGCGTTGCAGAAGGACCTGGACTATATCTTGAACAGTGGCTTTGAGGTGCGCCTCAACACCGCTATCGGCCGAGAGGTGAGTCTGGACGGCTTGATGAAAGAATACGACGCAGTATTCCTGGCCGTCGGCGCTCACCGTAGCGGCAAGATGTACATCCCCGGCGAGGACCTGCAAGGGGTGCTGCCGGGCGTTGACTTTTTGCGGAAGATGAACCTGGGTATGGGGACCCGGCTAGGCGGGAAAGTGATGGTGATCGGCGGAGGGAACGTGGCCATTGACGCCGCGCGGTCGGCGCTGCGCCTGGGCGCAGAAAAAGTATCTATCCTCTACCGCCGTTCCCGCGCCGAGATGCCGGCCAATGAGTGGGAGATAGAGGATGCCGAAGAGGAAGGTATTCTCATCCAATACCTGGTTACCCCGACAAAAGTGCTAGGCCGGGATGGTCACATAGTCGGGTTGGAGTGTGTGCGAATGGAGTTGGGCGAACCCGACGCCAGCGGACGGCGTCGGCCAGTGCCGATCACCGGTTCCGAGTTCATCGTCGAGGCCGATACCGTGATCATGGCCGTCGGCCAGACGCCCGATCTCTCGTTCCTGGCCGAGAGCGAGATCGAGGTCACCCGGGCCGGCACGATTGTTGTTGATCCTCGGACCTTGCAGACCAGCCGACCGGGGGTGTTCGCCGGGGGCGATACAGCCAGCGGACCGGCCACCGTGATCGAAGCAGTGGCTGCCGGGAAGCGGGCCGCTCTCTCGATCCACGAGTACCTGAGTGAGGAGCACATCCCCTTTGACCGGCGGGCCGGGGAGCCGGTCGTCGAGTTCAATCAACTTGGAGCCCGGCGGGGGTGGGTCAGAGATCACCGCCGAAGGATGCCCAAACTGCCGGTGGAGGAGCGGATCAAGAGCTTTGCCGAGGTGGAATTGGGATTGAGCGCGCAGGAAGCCATCGAGGAGGCCAAGCGCTGCCTGGATTGCGGATTGTGCTCCGAGTGCCGAGAATGTGAGCGGGTGTGCAAGGCGAAAGCAATCAACCACGATCAGGCCCAAGAGATCGTGGACCTGCAGGTGGGGGCTATCGTCGTCGCCACGGGCTTTGATCCCTACGATGTGTCGGCGCTGAAAGAGTATGGATTCGGCAAGATCCCGAACGTCATTACTGGCCTGCAGTACGAGCGGCTGATCTCGGCCTCTGGGCCTACGTCCGGCGACCTGCGGCGTCCTTCGGACGGCCAACACCCGCACGCGGTCGCTTTTATCCAGTGCGTCGGCTCGCGGGATGTGAATTACAACCCTTTTATACCGACCTGCGAGCCGGGGGCAAGCGGTTCCAGGAGTATATCACGCGAGCCAGAGAAGAGTATCAGGTGACCTACATCCGGGGCCGGCCGGGCGCCATCGGCGAGAACGCCGAGACCGGCAATCCCATCGTGCGCTACGAGGACACGACCGCCCGGCGGCTGCAGGAGATGGAAGTGGGCCTGGTGGTGCTGTGCCAGGCGTTGGTTCCCCGGCACGACCAGCGAGAAGCGGCCAAATTGCTGGGCATCGAACTGGACGAGTATGGATTCGTGCGTACCCCCGCACGGTTGTCTCGCCCTGTGGATACGAGCGTGCCGGGTATCTTTACCTGCGGCTACTGCGCAAGCCCCCAGGACATTCCTGATTCCGTGGCGCAAGCTTCGGGCGCGGCAGCGCGAGTGGCAGAGTTGTTGAGTAATCAGTAGTCAGAGGAGGATCCGAGAAGTGGGGATTCGAGTCGGGGTGTTTGTTTGTCACTGTGGCAGCAATATCGGGGGCGTCGTGGATGTGCCGGCTGTGGTCGAGTATGCCCGCACGCTGCCCTACGTGGCCTACGCCGAGAACAATCTGTACACTTGTTCCGAGACAGGGTTGTCTTCTATCAAAAAGAGCATCCATGAACACCAACTCAACCGGGTGATTGTCGCTTCCTGCACGCCCAGGACTCACGAGCCGTTGTTCAAAAACGCCTGCGAGGAAGCGGGACTGAATCGCTACCTCTTCGAGTTCGTCAACATCCGGGAGCATTGTTCTTGGATCCACAACCGAGACAAAGAGGCGGCCACAGAAAAAGCCAAACGGCTCATCAGGATGGGCGTCGCCAAGGTTGGCCTGCTAGAGCCGCAAGAGGAAGCCCAAAGCAAGGTGATCCCCGTCACGCTGATCATCGGCGGCGGCATCGCCGGGATGACGGCGGCGCTTAACCTGGCTCACCAGGGCTTTCAGGTGCATCTGGTAGAGAAAGAAGCGCGTCTTGGCGGGCGATTGCCGCGCATCAACCAGTTGTGTCCCACCGACGAGGGGGCCCTCCAACTGGTCGAACCGATCATCCGGGAGGTGGAAGGACACGAGCGGATAACTGTGCACATACCGGCCACGGTGCAACAAGCCAGCGGCTATGTGGGCAACTTTCACGTCACCCTCGCCGGCGATGGAGCGCCATCAGATGGCGCGCGCTCCTTCGACGTGGGCACCATCATCGTGGCGACCGGCGCCGATGTGTTGCGACCATCCGGCCAATATGGCTACGGCCAGTTCCCCAACGTGTTCACTCAGCTAGAGTTGGAGGAGCAACTGAAAGAGCAGTCGGAAGCAGTTTCCCCAATTAGGGGAGCCGTCTTGATCAACTGCGTGGGCGCACGCATCCCAGAGCGGCCTTACTGCTCGCGCGTCTGCTGCATGACCTCGCTCAAGAACGCCACCCAGTTGAAAAAGCGTAACCCCGAGGCCAGCGTCTACGTGTTGCATCGGGATCTGATGACGTATGGGGTGGAATTTGAGCAGTACTATCGCCGGGCGATGGAGGCCGGCGTGCGCTTTCTGCGATACACGCTAGAGCATCCTCCAGAAGTTGTCGGCCATGGCCGCGCTGAAACCGTGGTGGTCCGGGACGCGCTGCGTGGCCGGGAGTTGCGCCTGCCGGTTGATCTGGTGGTGCTGACGACGCCTCTGGTCCCCGGCCCGGACAACGAGGCCACCTCTCGTTTGTTAAAAGTGCCGCTGGCAGAGTCGGGCTTTTTCCTGGAGGCGCACGTCAAGCTCCGCCCGGTCGAGTTCGCCACCGACGGGGTCTATGTTTGTGGCACGGCCCGCTGGCCGGCCGACGTTTCCGAAAGCATCACCCAGGCCTATGCGGCTGCCTCCAGGGCGGCCATCCCGATGCGGGCCGGCGTGGTCACTGCCGAGGCGATCACCGCCTTTTCCGACTCGGCCCTATGCACCGGCTGCGGTATGTGCGTCGTCACCTGCCCTTTCAGCGCCATCGAACTGCACGCGCAACCAGACGGGCGACAGGTGGCCCAAGTCAACACAGTCCAGTGCAAGGGATGTGGCAGTTGCGTGGCCGCCTGCCCCAGCAAGGCGATGCAGCAACGAGGCTTTACCGACCGGCAGGTGCTTTATATGATCGAAGCCTGTGGCAAGTGGGGAGATTGACATGAACGGACGCCCCTTCCAGCCCCGCATCATCGCTTTTTGCTGCAACTGGTGCTCCTACGCCGGGGCCGACCTGGCCGGCGTCTCCCGTCTGCAAATGCCGCCGGACTTTCAAGTGATCCGGGTGATGTGCTCGGCGCGGGTGGCGCCCGAGTGGGTCATCAAGGCGCTGACCGATGGGATTGACGGTGTGATGGTGTTGGGATGTCACATCGGAGATTGCCACTATATCAGCGGGAACCACCGGGCCGCCAAGCGGTTCGTGCTGCTGAAAGAGATGCTGAACTATGCGGGCTTTCATTCAGACCGGCTGCTCGTGAATTGGGTCTCGGCGTCGGAGGGAAACAAATTCCAAAATCTGGTGACAGAGTTTGTCGAGCGGGTGAGAGAACTGGGGCCGTGCAAGGTCCCATCAGGGTAGAGACAGACGTGGAGGAAAAAATGAAACCTGCGCTCCTGGTGATTGACATCCAGAATGCGTTTTTCGAGCAAGATCCGACGACTACTCAATCTCTGAAACAATCAGTAGAGTACGTCAATGCGGCTATCGAACTCTTTAGAAAAAGGGGGCTTCCCATTATCGCCATACAGCACAAGAGTGAAGAGGAGCAACTTGTGCCGGGATCCCCTGGCTTTCCAGTTCACGAGAGTGTCAAACTCTTGCCTTCCGATCTGCGTATCGTCAAGATCTATGGCAACTCGTTCAACAAGACGCCTCTCGCAGAAGAACTCTGCACCCTCGGCGTTGATACGGTGATCCTCACTGGCTATTGCGCCGAATACTGTGTTTTATCTACGTGTCGCGGCGCAGAGGATTGTGATTTCACTCCCATTATCCTGAAAGGATCGCTGGCGAGCGGCGTGCCGGAGCACATTCGCTTTGTGGAAGACATTAACGCCGTCATAAGCTATAGCGCATTGAAAGCGTTTCTCTCAGAGAGGTGAAATAGATGTCCAGGATTGTCAAGAAACCGTTTGCTGCTTTGCGCCCTGTGCCGGTCGTGCTGGTGAGTTGCGGGCATGGCGAGCGAGCCAACATCATCACTATCGCCTGGACAGGGGTTCTATGCTCCAGCCCGCCCCAGGTGGGGATCGGCGTGCGGCCCGATCGCCATTCCCACCAGCTCATCCAGGAGACGGGCGAGTTTGTGATCAATGTCCCCGGCGTCAAGTTGCTCGACGAAGTAGAGTACTGTGGCTTTACCTCTGGCCGGGAAGTGAACAAGTTTACAACCCGTGGCCTGACCCCAGTGCCTGGCTCGCAGATCCAGACGCCGATCATTGCCGAGTGCCCGCTCAACCTCGAGTGCCGGCTGACCCACACGCTTCCCTTGGGCAGCCACGACTTGTTCATCGGTCAAGTGGTAGCCGTGCAGGTCAGCCAGGAGGTATTGGACGAGAAGGGACGGGTAGATAACAACAAGCTAAAGCCGATCGTCTTCACTGGCGACGAGTATTGGGGACTAGGAAGCTTGTTAGGCCAGTATGGCTTCCGCAGCCAGCCCGCGCCAGCCAAGAGCCAATAGTCAGGAATCCAATGTCGAGCATTTCTACACCCCTTAAGGGTGTCCTAGGGATAGAACGACTCGTAAATGAATACGGGTTCTTTCTCTGCGTCGAATGTGGCAAGTGCGTTGCAGTCTGCCCCATGGGCGAGATCTTTAAGGACTTTACGTACGAGGTCTCGCCGCGAGGGGTCATCGAAAAGGTGCTGCTGGACGAAGAGATCCCGGACGATAGCCGACTTTGGTTTTGCCTGACCTGTAACCTGTGCACCAGCTTGTGCCCGGCGGGCGTGCGCTTTCGTGACTTTATGGAAGCGGCTCGTCATCTGATCGTACAAGCCGGCGACGCCGAATACGCCGCCTTCTGCCGTAACTGTGGTACGTACCTTTGGCCCCGGCACACAGTCGAGTATCTGAAGCAGACACTCGGGGAAGCTGCCGAGGAGCTCTTGACGCTCTGCCCCAGGTGCCGGCAGTATGGCTTGGGAGAAAAAGTGAAAGCACAGGTCCCGGGAAATCGCCAGGTGCACACCCCAGCAGCACAGACGGGATAGAGTTGATGAGAGTGAATCTAAAAATCCTCCTGCCCGCGCTGCCGGAGGCAATAGGCCGGAAAGAGTTAGAGGTCGAGTTTGCCGGAAAGACGGTCAATGACTTGATCGAGCATCTGGTTGCGCAATATGGCCGGAAGGCCAGGCAGGCGCTATACGATGAGAAGGGCGGGCTGGACCCTGTCGTCCAGGTGCTGCTCAATGGAAAGGAATGGGTGACCCACGACCGGCTAGATACAACCCTGCAAGACGGCGACAGCATCGTGTTTATGATGATGATGGCGGGTGGGTAGCCAAAGGCGCCCACAGGAGGTCTGTTCCTGTGGGTGACACTGCCGCCGGAAATAGATGCCGCCGAGTTGCTGGCCGAAGTGATAGAATCCAAGGTGGCCTTTGTGCCCGGTCAGCCCTTTTATACGGACGGAAGCGGTCAGCACACGCTGTGGCTGAATTTCTCTTACCCAACACCAGAGCAGATTCAAACGGCCATCCAACGCCTGGGCGAAATCCTGGCCCGGCGGTTCAAAGTTCCTCCAGTTTCTTCCAATGGGAACACGAGCAACTGACGGAACTGGTAACGATAAGCCTGGATTCACACGACATTAGTCACTGGACAGGGGCATGGCTCTCGCTTATGCTCGTATCGAGCGATGACGGCCCGGGCTTGCCATAACTTTTCCTGTTTCCGTGTCCCCTGACCCTATCTACACACCAATGTCGTCAAGTTGAGGCTAGAGTCGAGCCTTTAGGCGGGCACGCTCTGCATCCGGATAAAGCCTTGACGCCAGGACATTAACTAGATGACATTGATTTACACACAACGAGGAGGCAGCAAATGTTGTTCAGCAAGGTCTACATTCCCTATGGCGGCTATTGGAGCACGCCGTTCTCTCGATGGCAGGGCAGCTTTGCCAATCTGAATGCCATCCCCTTTGCCGCCGAAGTGACGCGTCGCGCATTGGACGAGCGCAAGATTTCGCCACAAGCTTTTGACGCGCTGTTTCTAGGGATCAGCGTCCCGCAAAAGCACAGCTTTTACGGTGCGCCGTGGCTGGCCGGACTCATTGGCGCGCCGGGCATCACCGGCCCGATGATCGGACAGGCCTGCTCCACGGGCGCGAGGGTGGTCGCCAGCGCGTCGTTCGAGGTAGAGACCGGCGCGGATCGCTGCATCCTCGGCATCACCGCCGATCGGTGCAGCAACGGCCCGCACCTCTTGTATCCCAATCCGCTTGGCCCAGGCGGCAAGGGCGATGCGGAAGATTGGGTGTGGGACAATTTCGGCTTTGACCCATTCGCCAAGAACTCGATGATCCAGACCGCCGAGAACGTGGCCAAGGGGGCTGGCATCACGACCGCCGAGCAGCACGAGATGATGCTCTTGCGCTACCATCAATACCAGGACGCGCTCAAGGACGATGCGGCGTTTCACAAGCGCTACATGGTCACGCCGGTCGAGGTCAAGGATGCTTCGGGCCGCAAGGTCGTCGCCACGGTCAAAGACGATGAAGGCATTTTCCCGACGACGGCCGAGGGATTGGCGAAACTCAAGCCGGTGCAAGAGGGTGGCACCGTCACCTTTGGTGGGCAGACCTTTCCCGCCGACGGCAACTGTGGGATGATTGTGACCACGCGCGAAAAGGCGAGCCAGTTGGCCCGCGACAAGATCGAGATCCAGGTGCTGGCGTTCGGGCAGGGCCGCGCCAAAAAGGGCTACATGGCGCAAGCCATCGTCCCGGCGGCGCGTCAGGCGCTCGACCTGGCAGGGCTATCCATCGGCGACGTGAAAACGATCAAGACGCACAACCCGTTCGCCGTGAATGACATTTACTTTTGCCGCGAGATGGGCGTGAAGAAAGAGGCGATGAACAACTATGGCTCGTCGCTCATCTGGGGCCATCCACAAGGGCCGACCAGCATGAGGCTGATGATCGAGTTGATCGAAGAACTCGTGTTGCTGGGTGGAGGGTACGGGTTGTTCGTCGGCTGCGCGGCTGGCGATACGGCGGCGGCAGTTGTGCTCAAGGTCGGCGCATAAGAGTTGCTCCAGTTCCTCGCGTTCAGAGAACAGAACCGCGGCGATGTGCTTCAAAACAACCCGGCGCGCGCCGGGCAGCTCGGGCGGCGCGGGATTGCGATGATCATAGCCGCCGTGCTTGACCGGGATTCGCAAAAGCTCGTTCCAGCTTTTTCCATCGCGCCACGCCTCAAAGCTGGCCTTGACGCGCTCGGCAGCCGGGCGCGTCCAAAAGTTGATCTGCTCCAGAGACGCCGACCCTTGTGACGCTCCGCGGGTCGCCATCAGATTGAGATCGGTCAACTGCGCGCGCAAAAAACGCAAGCGGGGGTTGTCTTGCTCGCCGCGAGTGTCTTCGCGGCCCAACGCCGCGTTGAGGCTTTTGACGTCGGCCTTGTAGAGATAGCCTTGCGTGGTCAAGCGCAGCTCGCCCGCGCGGCGGATAAAGCGCCAGTAGCGGCCCAGGTCGCGCTGGAACAGGCGCGCCGACCCGGCGACAGTTTGCTCCGGCTCGACCGGCGCCGCAAGACTTGCGGCGGGCGGCGGCGGCAGTTGCTTGAACACGACCTCGGGGATAAAGATCAACGGCGCGGGCGAAAAGCCGACCAGGATGTTCTTGCGGTTCGCCTCGCGCTCGGAGAATACCAGCCCCATCACGGCCAGGCGAGCCATCACATCTTCAAAGCACGGCTGGCCGGAATAGTCTTGCTTGGCCTCATACTCTTCCGCCCACGTCGGGCCGCGCCACGCTGCGATATTGGCCTTGGGGGTTTTGGCCACCAGGCCCGCTTGGAGCAAATTGAGCTTGAGCCCTCTGGCAGAAGCGGAGCCGCCCATGCGCTGCAAGCGCCTCAGCGCCTCGCGTTCCGGTTCGCGCAGACGCTCCACCGCGCGCCGCACCGTTTCTGAAGCGCCGAGGTAGCGTTCGAGCAGGCGCGCCGCGTCTTTGGACGATTTGGCGTCGAGCTTGATATTCAGCTCGTGCGCCATCGCCTTGAGCACCCTGATGTCGTAATGAGTGAGTGTTTCTCGCAAATCAGCCATAGTGAATTTCGAATGACGAATGTCGAATTTGAAATTTAGAGGACTCGCGGAGTATAGCCTTTCGCCACCCATTCTTTCGCCAGCGCGTCGGCGGCTTCTGATTTGATCACGGCCAGGCGCGGCGAAAGCTGGCACACCAGGTGCTTTTTGAGGCTCGTGCCGGCCAGCAATTCCTTGAGCGCGTAATCGTCAGCCAGCTCGATCAGCGTCAGCCCTTCATAGACCCGCACACGACCGATGCGCCCGGCGGCCAGTTCGATTTGGGCCAGGGTCGCCGCTGGCAACGGAATGTTGGCGCGTTCAAACTCGGCCGCAATCGCCGGGGGCGCAAAGCCGGCCAGCAAGGCGCGCTCGATGCTTTCGTTCGACAGGCGATAGGTGAACGGCTTGCCCGCGGGTTGGCCCAGCGCGCGACAAATCGCGGCCAGTTCCATCGAGCCATTGCCGGGGGGCAATCGCCAGGTTTCGGCGTCCAACCACGCCGGAGGCTCGAGGGTCTGCGAGGCCGTCATCACCGTGGGCGGCTCACCCTTCCCCGTCAACAGCCAGCGGCCCAGTGGCGTCACGCGCAGAGCGGATAGCGATTCGCGGTCATAGCCCAACTCGACCAGGCCCAGCCATTGCAGTGGGCCTTCGATCATCGCCGCCAAGACGTGCCGCACGGACTTTTCCCAATCGCCACGGTTGTGCGGGTCATACCGCTTGCGGTTACCTTTCTCCATGGCCAGCCACCACACCTGCCGGGTGTAGTTAAAGTTGAGCGTGTTGGGCCGCAGGCCAAAGATGGCCGCGCACAGATCGTTCCAGGCTACCCAGCTGCAGGCGTCCGGCGCTCGCGCTCTGGCGTCTGCGCCGCCAACGCTTGCCAGAATCCGCGAAAGAAAGCGGCGCGTCTCGATCAACTCACTTGCGAGTTTGCCCGGCGACCAGTCGCCGGGGGGCGCGCTGATCGAGCGCATCACGGCCAGGTTGCCGTGACGTTGAGCGGCCCAGGCCAGTTCAAAATAAATATCGCTGGCACGCTCCGCGGACTGCCATGCCATCCATAGTTGCTTGATTTGCTGCGCCGGTTCTTCCGCCTGGAACGCCGCCCAGGCTTCCGCGTTCACACGCACCGAGAGGTCAGTCCTTTGAGCAGCCGATATCAACAGCTCAGCAAGAGAGCCTACGTCAAATAGCCACGTGACGACCTCAACCGGCGCGCCGGTCCATGATTGGGCGAGCGTCTGCGATTCCTCCGCCAATGTTTTCAACGACAACCAGACGGGGATGCCCACGTCCGGGCGCGGATAGAAAACCTGCTTGCTTTGGATGAGCTTTTCAACTTCGGCGGCGTCATGCTTCCAACCGCGCAGCCACGCATACTGCGCGCTCTGCGGATGAGCGGGCGGAGCGGGCGTAAGCATCAGCCCGGCAGACTCGGTCGCTTGCATCAAGCGGGCGAATGTTTCCAGCGCCGGCGAATTGGAGGAGAAGGTCAACCGTCCCATCGCACGAGCGTCGAGCGGCTTGAGGGCCAGGTCCAGCAGCGGCGGCGAGGCGAGGTAGGGCAAGATGTGATAATGCGCCTGCGGCGTTGTACCCAACGGCGTTGTACCCAACGCGCCTTGCCCGCAAGGGAACAACAGCCCGGCGCCGATGAGGCCATTAAGGGCCAAGTCGAATTTGCGCGTATCGCGTTTGCCGTGCTTCCAGGCCGTCTCAAAAAACGCGCGGGTCGGCGTGGCGTCGGTTCCTAACGTGGTGGCGGTGTATTGAAGCAACCAGGTTTCGTCCGGCGAAAGCCCCTCGGTCACATCACCCGACGCGCCCCACTCGCGCAAATAGTCGTGCAGTTGTTGAACCAGGCTATCTTTGAGCGTGCCGGACAGTTTCCAGTCGTGCCGCTTGGCCATGAGACGCAGGTCTTCGACGCGGTAGCCGGACAAGAGACCCTGGATCAAGTCCTCACGCTCCGCGTCGGACGACGACGCAGCGGCGCTCACTGCGGGAGGCAACAATGCGATGCGGCTTTGCGCGCCAGGTGCCAGCGGCAGTGGCGTGCCCGCCATCTGAATCTGGCTCATCATCTGGTCGAACTCGGCCCCGCCCATCTCTTTGAGCATCCGCGCAAAGGCCGGGTTATTGTCGAGCAGAGACTTGATCCCGGCCGGGTCTTGCGGCAGAAAAGATTCCATTTCGTGCTGCCAGGCGTACAGAGCGGCCGCGCTGTGCGCGCAGAGGTTGGCCGCAGACGGCGACACAGGTACACCCGGTCTGCAGCCGCACGAGCCGTTCGTCAGCGAGCTATTCAGCGCAACCATGTAGACCGTTGCGCCGTCGAGCACCGCTGCCGTCAACGTCATGCCATCAAAGCTGCGACGGGAAACACATCCCGCTTGCCACAACTCGCGCCCGCGTTTGGCAGTGGTCTTGCCCGCCATGTCGAGGATCAAATCGTCGCTGACGGTAAACAAGGCCGCTTCAGGACTTGTCAGGAAAGTCAGCCCTTCCAGTCCGAGCGACTGGAAATCCTCCTCGTCTTCATCTTCCTCGTCGTCGTCGTCCCAGTCCTCGGCGAACGTTTCCGGTTCCTTGACCCAGGCCCACAAGAGTGCGGCGATGTGTTGGCACGGCTCGCCGGTGCGCTCGAAATCTCGGCACTCGCACTCGGGGCCGAGCATCGGGTCAAGACTCGCCTCGTAGGTGCGCCCTCCAACGACCACATCCGCATAGATTTCTTCCCCGTCCCGTTCGCGGTTCACCACCGCGCCGGATTTCCAAAGCAGCCGCCCGGCCTCGCTGATCTGCGGGCCGCACGTTCCAGCGATTTCCGGCTCGCTGGTGGGCAAAACAAAATCGGGTTCACGACGACGGCGTTGTACCCAACGCGGCATGGTCACTCCTGGTAAGCTTCGGCGTTGTACCCAACGCGGTCAACCACCGTCGGCTTGGCGGCGGGCAGCAGCGTTGTACCTAACGGCGTTGTACCCAACGCCGGCAGCCGGTGAAAGTGAGTCGGGGCAGCCTGCAGCGTTGTACCCAACGCCGCTATAGTCGCGGGTTGCCAATCGGGCACTTCGTGATCGTACAGGATGTCGTAATGATAGCCCTGTTCGGTCAGGAACAGTTGGCGGCGCGCCGAATAGTCCTGGTCTTTGGTGTCGTGCGTGACCAGCGCGTAAAAGTGCGCCAGCAGCCCATTGCGCTTGGGGCGCAGGATGCGGCCCAATCGCTGCGCCTCTTCCTGTCGGCTGCCGAACGTGCCGGACACCTGGATCATGACGTTGGCGTCGGGCAGGTCAATCGAAAAGTTGCCCACCTTGGAAATCACCAGCGTCTTGAGCTCCCCGTGGCGCATCTGGTCGAACAGCTTTTCGCGCTGGCGGACGGGCGTCTCGCCCGTGATAATCGGCGCGCCGAGCATCTGGGCGATCTTTTCGAGTTGTCCGATGTACATGCCGATGACGAGCGTCGTGTCGTCGCGGTGCTTGGTGACGAGCTGCCGGATGATGGGCAGCTTGGCTTCGTTCACTGCCGCAAAGTGATACTTGAGGTCGTCGCCGAGGAGGGCATATTCCATCCGGTGGTCTTGGTCAAGCGGGATGCGGATTTCGTGACATTCGGCGGTGGCGATCCAGCCCTGGCGCTCCAGATCTTTCCACGGCACATCGTACTTTTTGGGGCCGACGAGCGAAAACACATCGCCTTCCTGGCCGTCCTCGCGCACGAGCGTGGCGGTGAGGCCCAGCCGCCGCCGCGCCTGGATCTCTGCCGTGATGCGAAAGACCGGCGCGGGCAGCAAGTGGACTTCGTCATACATGACGAGTCCCCAATCCATTCGGTTGAACAGCTCAAAGTGCGGATACTCTTCCAGCATCGGCCGGCCCTTGCTGCCGCGCGTCCGATGTGTGAGCACTTGATACGTCGAAACCGTCACGGGCCGGATTTCTTTTTTGAGGCCCGAGTATTCGCCCACCAGGTGCGGATCGAGATCGGTCTTGTCGAGCAACTCGGCGATCCACTGGCGGACGGCCACAGTGCTGGGCGTGATGATGAGCGTGGCCGTTTGGAGCCGGACCATCGCCGCCATGCCCACCATCGTCTTGCCCGCGCCGCACGGCAGCACGATGACGCCGCTGCCGCCGGCCGCGCTGCCGCCCGCGTAAAACACGTCGGCGGCGTCGGTCTGATAGTGGCGCAGGATGAACGGCTCGCCCGTAAGCTGGCAGCGTTCACGCAAGCGAAATTCGAGCGGCGCGCCGTCTACGTAACCGGCCAGGTCCTCTGCCGGGTAGCCCACCTGGAGCAGCGACCGCTTGAGGTGACCGCGCTGCGCGGCGGCGATGAGAAATTGCGTGGGCGCAAGCTTTTGCAGAATGAGCGGCGCGATGAGCTTGTGCCCGGCCAACTCTGTCATCAATGCCACGTCGTCGCTGGTCAGCACCAGGTCGCCGCTCTCCGCGTGCCGCACCAGCTTGACGCGCCCATAGCGCGAGATGGCGTCGGCAATATCCACGCGGACGTTTTCGGGCAGCGGGTACTTGCTAAAGCGTTCGAGGTCGGCGACGATGCCGGCCGCGGTCACCCCGGAGGCGGCGGCGTTCCACAGCGAAAGCGGCGTGATCCGATACGTGTGGATGTACTCGGGGCTTTTTTCCAGCTCGGCAAAGCGGGCCAGCGCATCGCGCGCGCTTTGGTATTGATCATTGTCAACTTCGAGTAAAACGGTTTTGTCGCTCTGAACTATGAGGGGGTTTTGCAGGCTGTAAGCCATTCGTGGGTTTGTAACCTCCATTAGTGGGCGCTAGTGTACCGCAGAATCACTATCTCGACAAGGGCGGCGGTTGTAGGACAAGATGCCACGCGAAGCGTGTCCTACAACGAATTCGTTCAATCCCGAATTCGCTGTTGTGTCGGCCCTGGTATTGTGCAATGCCAGGAGAGCGGGTATACTCAAGGGCGTACGTGCGCTAGGTACTTTCGCAATAAAGATACCGGCTCTCTGGGATTTGCCGTGATACGCCCCCATATTTGGGGGCAACGTGTAGGACAAATTGCCAATTTGTCCTACAGTTGGGCAGACACCACGGCGATTCCCAATGAGCCAAGATACCAGGAGGATGAGCATGAGCACGGTTGGCCGATGGGTCTCTTCGGTGAGAGATGCGTTTTCCGCTCTGTCGGGCTTTGGCCCGCGACGAGTAAGCGCCAGGGATGATGAACCGCTCCAGCCTCTCAACCCACGCGCGTTGGTGATCGTGTACGACCCGGCCGTGGATAGCGCCGGCGGGGTAAAGCTTTCCAAGCATCTGGATTGGAGCAAGGTGGATGACCTCGTCGCGGGCTACATTGCGGACATTGCCGAGTGCAGCGGCGGACTGGTGCAATACCGCGTGGTCGAGCGGG
Organism: Anaerolineae bacterium; assembly: GCA_041300525.1. Classification (GTDB taxonomy): domain Bacteria; phylum Chloroflexota; class Anaerolineae; order Fen-1058; family Fen-1058; genus JBGLNJ01. The sequence goes on from JBGLNJ010000001.1 coordinate 2,420,253, forward strand.
TTGATGTGGACGAATTTCCGCTCAAGGCCGACATTTTGTGTGGCAGAAACATGTATCCAAGGCCGGGCACGGCACGAAAGCTGAACTCGGTTTCATGTCGGAGGAACATCACCGGGTCCGTAATTTTGTGGTTCGGGAACTCCCCCGGATTGGCGAACTGTTGTCGCCGGACTGGGTCGCACGAAGTTTGAATTTGCCAATCGCCCGAGTGACCGATATTCTGGACGATTTGGAAAAGCACATGACTTTCCTGTTCCGAGACGATCAGGGCGCAGTCACCTGGGCGTACCCGGTAACCATTGACCGCACACCACACCACATCATCTCGCCTTCAGCACGGGCGAGCAAGTGTATGCGGCTTGAGCCGTTGACGCGATTGCGACGCCATTCGTGCAAGGGCAATTGCGAAAAGAGCCGCTGTCGGTTGTCGTCACAACGGAATGTGCGCATTGCACTCAGCCGATCCACATCGAGTTAGACAGTGATCTGAGGTATCGCGTCGTAGAGGCGGGGGCTGAACCGCTGGTCTTTTCGCCGCAGGTGGATTTTGATAAACTCACCGATCCGAGCATCATAGACGCCTTCTGACGAAAGAGCGTATTCTTCTGGTCAGAAGAACACGCCAAGGAATATCGCGCCAAGGTGGACAGCGTATCCGGCACCTACATGACGTTGAGCCAAAGTGCGTACGTCACTCGAATCGTCCAGGGCGCGCTCTTTGCTTTTGAGCAGCACGACCGAGTTTGGGCCTTCGGAAGGATGGAATTGTCTGTCACGCCTGGTATTTTACACGGTCTTTTTCAAAAACTCTAGCAGCAAGCGGCCAAACTTTTCCGGACATTCATCTACCGGCTGATGGCCTACGCCGCACAACTTGACCAGCGTCGCGCCCGGAATCTTGTTCGCGGCGAGTTCTCCCTCGCTAGGCGGCAGCGTCACATCGCGGGCGCCGACGATGACGAGCGTCGGGGCGCCAATCTCGGGCAGGCGCTCGGTAAAATCAAAATCAATCACGGCCCGCAAGGTGCCGATGGCTGCCTGCGGCGCAGTGCGCGCCAGGTCTTGCGCGTCGCGGATCAGCGCCGCGCGAGTGGGAAGCGTGCGCATCAGCCACGGCGCGGCGAACTTGGTTCGCCCACCCAGGCGGGCTAGCGCAGTGTGATGCTGCGAAAGCTCCAACAGACGCCGCCCGAACGCCGAGCCGAGAAGCACGTGCAACGCCAGTCCCAGCCGCCCACTCACGACCGGCGCGACCAGCACGAGCGCGCGTGTGGCGTCGGGCTGCCGGTCGGTCATCTCTAGCGCAATCGCGCCGCCCATCGAGTGGCCCACGAGCGCCGCACGCTCGATGCCGACGCGCTCGACGAACGCCTCAATCACGCCGGTCAAGTTGGCGATGGTGTACCAACCATTCGCCGGCAGACTGCTCTCGCCACAGCCAGGCAGGTCAAGCGCCCAGGCGCGAAAGCCCTCTGAAGCCAGGCGATGAAGCGGCCGCTCCCACATCCGCCACGAACTGGCCCAGCCGTGGATGAGCAGCACATCCGGCCCGTCGCCTTGCACGTGATAGTGGATGGTGTGTTGGTCAAGTTGTATAGTCGGCATGTTTAGTAATCGGTGATCAGTCAATCAGTTACTCAGTCACCTTGTCATTCGCCATTCGTCACGCGAAGCGGTCGTTCGTCAACGCTCGCCGCAACACCTTGCCCACAAACGTCTTGGGCAGCTCGCGGCGGAACTCGATCTCGGCGGGGACTTGCCACTCGGCCAGCCGCGCGCGGCACAGCGCGATCAACTCATCCGGCGTGGCTTGCTCGCCTTCGCGCAGGACGACATAGGCTTTGATTCTTTGTCCCGGCTCCGCTGCCCCGATGCCGACGACGGCGGCCTCTCTCACCTTGGGATGCTCGTACAGTACTTCTTCCACGTCGCGCGGGTAAACATTGTACTCCCCGGCCAAAATCATTTCTTGCCGGCGGCTGATGATGCGAAAGTAGCCGTCCTCGTCCATCGTCGCCACGTCGCCCGTGTGCAGCCAGCCATCCTTAATCACCTTGTCGGTCTCGTCGCCCATGCCCCAATAGCCCGCCATCATCTGCGGCCCGCGCACGGCGAGTTCCCCGACTGCGCCCGGCGGCAAATCCTCGCCCGTCGCCAGGTGGACGATCTTGGCGTCGGTGTTGGGCAGTGGGACGCCGATGCTGCCGACCTTGCGCAGCCCATTGAGCGGGTTGGCATGCGTCACCGGCCCGCACTCGGTCAACCCATAGCCTTCGACCAGCCGACCGTGCGTGAGTTTTTCGAATGCTTCTTGCACCTCGACCGGCAACGGCGCGGCTCCGCTGATGCAGGCGCGAATGGATTGGATGTCAAAGCGGCGCACGCCACGCACGTTGTTGATTGCCACGTACATCGTCGGCACGCCCGGAAAGATCGTCGGGTGGTGGCGTTTGATCGCACGCAGCACTTGCTCGACGCGGAATGTGGGCAGCAACACCATCGCCGCCGCCAGGAGCACGGGCACATTCATCGCCGTTGTCAGTCCATAGATGTGGCTGAACGGCAGCACGCTCAAGAACGCCTCGCGCCCTTCGCGCAGGTCGGGAATCCAATGTCGTGTCTGGATAGCGTTGGCGGCCAGCGCCGCATGGGTGAGCATCACGCCTTTGGGCGTGGCGGTCGTCCCGCCGGTGTACTGGATCACGGCCAGGTCGCTCGTCTTGACGCTCACGTCCGGCGGGCGAGCTGTCACAGTGCGCAGCGCGCTCGTCCAGGTGAACATCTCTTCTCCCAGCGGGCCAAGCCGAGGCTCACTTTTGCCTCGTGTCCATCGGTAAGCCAGTTGCAATTGCGGCGGCAAATAGTCCGTCACGTGAGTCAAGATGACGCGCCGCAGCGGCGTGGCTTCGCGCGCCGCGTGCGCCATCGGCTCGAACTGTGTCAGCGTGACCAGCGTCGTGGCGCGGCTGTCGTTTACTTGCCGGATCAACTCGGCTTCGTCCGAGACAGGATTGGCGAACACCGCCGTCGCCCCGGCGCGCAGCGTCCCATAGAATGCGATCACGGCTTGCGGGATGTTGGGCAAGAGCAAAACCACGCGCTCGCCCTTGAGCACGCCCAGCGACATGAGCGCATTGGCGAACTTGTTCACCTCGCGGTCGAGGTACCAATACTGAAGCGTGTGGCCCTCAAAGACGATGGCCGGGCGGAACGGGAAACGCTGCGCGGCGCTGGCGAGGAAACGCGGCAATGGCTGGCGCGGAAGGGCGACCGTTTCCGGCACGCCGGCGTCATAGTGCCTGGCCCAGCGTCGCTCGCGCGCTACCGGATGAGGGCGCGTCCCACTGCGCCACGTGGCGGGCGTCTCTTCCAAAAAGCGTTGGATGGCCCGGTTGACGGCATCGGCGCGCTCGAGCATCACCAGGTGCGCGCTGACCGGCACCTCGACGTGTTGCGCGCCGACGATGCGGCGCGGCACCTCTTGGAATGCCTCGTGCGAAAACACGCGGTCACGATGTCCCGTGACGATGAGCGTGGGCGTTTTGAGGTCGCGGAACAGGCCCCAACCGCTCCATTTGCTCATCGCATTTCGATACATCAACTTGAGTGGAGCGGGCGGCGCGCCCAACCACTGCCGCGTGAACGGCGCAATCAACTTGAGAATAGAGAGCGGCAGATTCAGGCTCAATCGAAGCATTGAGTTGAGCGAAAACTCGCCCGGCGTTGCGGCCAGCACCAACTTTTCCACGCGCTCCGGGTGATCTGCAGCGTATTGCGCCGCCATCGCCCCGCCGAACGAATGGCCTAACAAAACAAATTTTTCTGGAACGTGGAGCGCAGCCAGCACTGCGTCCAGGTCGGACATCAATTCGTCCATCGAGTAGGAAGAGTCGGGCTTGTCCGAAAGGCCATGTCCGCGCAGATCGAGCGCAATGCAGCGGTTCGCGTCGGAAAAGAATTGCAACTGCTTGCGCCACTGCCCGCCCCAGCCGCCAAAGCCATGCAAAAAGACGAGCGTACGAGCAGGCCGCTCCGGCAACACATCCATCACGCTCAGCCGAACCGTGGCATCGGGGCCGACCCACACATCCTCGCGGTAGAGTTCGAGGTCAATGTCCATGTTCCTCCCCCTGGCTTGGTCTTGGGGAAATTATACTCGACAATGGGATGAGTTGGGGCAGGAGGAAGCCCATCAAACAGGGGGCAAAATCTTGATGGAAGGCCGGCGCGCACTGTGCATCATGCTCCGTTCCTCTGCAGAGCCACTACTCTAACAACGCCTCATCAAAAAAAGCCGCAACTCGCTTTTCGTACTCTTCTGGTCGAGCAGCGAACTGGCCGCCATGAACTGTTTCTGGAATCTCCCACAACTCTTTTGGCTCCTTGGCGCGCTCGTAAAAGTGCCGGATCAAACGCCGCCCCAAATCCTGGCCTGTAGCGATCAGCAAAAGAGGGCGTGGAGAAATGCGGCCAATCACCTCGACAATACCCGGTGGGGCGATAACGCCCGTGCGCCATTCTACTCCTCTAGCGTCGAGCCAGTTGACGCCATAAACGATTCGCTCGAACAAAGAGTTCACGGGCGGCGCGTCTTCGATCTTGACAAAGCCGGGGTCATCGCCCACCACAGCCTTGATCGTGTCCATCTGCGCCGCCGCTCGAATAGCAATCTGTCCCCCGATGGAAAACCCCAGGATGCCAACGCGCGTCGAGTCAACGTCGGGCCGCTTTTGCAGGAACGCGAGCGCAGCGGAAACATCCTTGACGTCGAGCCAGCCGAAGGTACGCAGCACCGGGCTGCTTTCGCCGTGCCCGCGCAAGTCATACAGCAGCACGCCATACCCATGCCGCGCCAAAGCGACGGCGCGGTCCAGCATCTCAGTCCGGTTCGCGCCATAACCGTGCAGCAGAATCACTGCCGCTTGATTTCGAGACGGAATGTACCAGCCAGATAGAGTCACGCCATCGTCGCTGACCCAGCTCACTTTTTCGTACTCAAAGCCCTGATCGCGCGGAGTGACGCAACAAACCGCGCCGGGTGCAGGGCGCGTCAAACAGTCAATGTAAAGCGCCTCGTACCCGATAAGAGCCAACAACACGCCGCCTATCAGGCCCACGGACAGCAACCTGATCCAATAACCGCAACCGCGTTTCTTTGATGGGGTCGGTTTCATGGATTCACCTTCTCGTGATGCGCTTCAACGCAAAGAGGGAGCCTGCCATCGGCAGGCTCCCTCTTATACTTTGCGAGCCGACGCATCGCGCGAAGCGTGCGCCCGCTATATGTCCTTGGCTTTGTAGCCAGGGCCTTCCTTGTAGAACTTGTAGTTGGGTTGAATGTCGTCCTTCAGGTTGACGACTTCGCCACCGGCCGCCTTGACCTTGGCGCCGCCGAACGGGATGCGTCCCTGCCCGGCCTTGAGTGTGTACGCAGCGGGCACTTCGTCTTCAGGAAAGATCGCTTCGAAGGGACATTCCGGCACGCACGCGCCGCAGTCAATGCACGTGTCCGGGTCAATAAAGAACCACGGCCACTGCGCCTCCGGTTTGCCCGCGACGATGCACTCGACGGGGCACACCTCGACGCACGCGCCATCGCGCAGACACAGACTGGTAATGATGTGAGTCATACCTGTTCGCCTCCTCTGAGATCAAAATTAGCTGGCGGCACGCGCCGCTCTTTATCCACAGAGCGGCATCGCGCAAAGTGTGCCGCCCTACGAACCTACTTTGTTTTCGCCAGGCGGGCCGCCACATCCGCCCAGTTGACCACGTTCCACCAGGCTTCGACATAGGCGGCGCGCTTGTTCTGATACTTTAGATAGTAAGCGTGCTCCCACACATCGCAGACGAGCAGCGGGACGACGCCCCACTGCGTGAGCTGCTGGTGCTTTTCCGATTGGAGGATGACGAGTTGATGGCCCTGCGGCTGCCAGGCCAGCACGGTCCACCCGCTGCCTTCGACGGCGACGGACGCCGCGCCGTATTGTTTCTTGAAGGCGTCGAATGAGCCAAAGTCTTTCTTGATTTGCTCGGCCAGCGCGCCCGTCGGCTCGCCGCCTCCGCCCTTGCCGGCCGGGGCCATGTTCTCCCAATAATACTGGTGCATAAAGGCGCCGGAGCCGTGGAACGCCAACTCGCGCGACCAATGTTTGACCAGCGCAAAATCGCCCGCCGCGCGAGCGTCGGCGAGTTTCTTTTCCGCGTTGTTCAGGCCATCCACGTAGGCTTTCTGGTGAAGGTCGTGATGCAGATGCACGGTCTGTTCATCAATGTACGGTTCGAGGGCATTGTAATCGTACGGCAATGGAGGCAATTCGTGAGTCATTTTCAGTTTCTCCTAGTATTATGAATCTTGTGGAAGCGACAGTTCGCAGTACACTAATGAGGGGGCCGCACATCCGCCACATCGTAGCCATTGCTCCGTGGCGGGCACCTGCTCCTTGAGGAGTTGCTTGGAAGCCGCATCTACCGGGCCTGGCTCCGTCGTGTCCTCAATAAAGTCGCCCAGCAGCGACGATTCTTCCGCGCCCACCGGCGTCTCCAGGCTCATCGGCTCCTGGCTGATGCGGACAATGCGCCGGACTTTGGTGGCAGCGCGGCGCAGATTGCGGTCAAGCGAAGGATCGAGCGGCTGGTTCTGCGCCCAGGCTTGCCGCACCGCCGCCGTCTCTTGCGGCTCGAGCAACTCCATTTCCACCGCCATCTCTTCCGACGTCGGCTCGCGCCCCAGTTCCTGAGTCAACTCGCGTTGCGTGCGCGCCAGCCGGTTGATCGTCTCCACCATGTGAACCGGAATGCGAATCGTGCGCGCCTGATCGGCGATGGCGCGCGAGATGGCCTGGCGAATCCACCAGGTGGCATACGTGCTGAACTTGTAGCCTTTGGTGTGGTCGAACTTTTCCACGGCCCGCAAGAGGCCGATGTTGCCTTCCTGGATCAAGTCCAGGAACGAGATGCCCCGCCCGATGTATCGCTTGGCGACGGACACCACCAGCCGCAAGTTGGCGCGGATGAGCGACTGCTTGGACAGCGCGGCCTGGGTCGGCACTTGGTCGAGCATTTCGAGGATGCGCTTGCGTTCCGGCCAAGTCTTGGCCAGCGCCGCCACAGTGGGCAGCTTGCGATCAGCCGAGACCACTTTGCGCGCGGCAGCCTGGATGGCTTTGCCGGCTTTGCCGAGTACGCGCCCACCCGATTTGCGCTTGGGCGGCGACAAATGGTCGGCCAGCCAACCCAGAACTTCGGGAGGCAGCAGGTAGAGCGAGACATACATCTCGAACAGCACACCCAGCAAGGCGCTGGGCATGGGCTTTTTGTCGAATTGGCCGCTGCTCAAGAAGGGGCGCAGCTTCGACTCGACGTCGAGCGGCGCACCTTGCCGCAACGCTTGCACCTCGCGAACCAACGCAGCCAGGTTCGGTGCTTTGACACGAGACTTGCGGCACAACGGTTGCACCTCGTCCCACGCAACGCGCACATTCTGAAAAGTCTCGGCCAAGATCTCATCCGGCTTGGGTTGGCGCCTCAGCCGCGCGGCGAGTTGCCTCTTGAGTGTGACCAGGCGCTCTTCGGCGCTCATTTGCGTGGCAAGCCACAACTCCTGATCGGGGTCGAGCAGCCGGACTTGGCTGATCTCTTTGAGGTACATTCGCACGGGGTCGTCGCCCAGCTCCGCGCCCCACTCTAGCAGATCGGTCTCTTCCCCCTCTTCGACCTCGATTTCTTCGAGTTCGGCCTCATCCGGCTCGTCGAGGTCCAGAGGCTCTTCTTCCAGACCGAGATCGAGCAGGCCGGTCACTTCGACTTCGTCGGCAGCCGGCTCCGCCTCGACCAAGCCATCGGTCTCATCGGCGATATTCAGCTTCGGGTCGAGGACATCCTCACCCTGGGTTCCAGAAGTCAAGCTTTGCATTCTCTCATTTCAGACTGGAAACAGCGAGCATTCGACCTGCCTGGCGCGCCTCTCTACGACGGTCGCCACGGATCGGCAGTGCTCAATCGCGCAATCTCGCCCGGCCAGCGCGCCTTTTGCAAACGGTTGATGACAATGGCGACGCGACTCACTTGCTCTCCCCAATCGCGCTCGGCCTCGACGTCACCTCGCTCATTCGCATCACGGGCCTGGAAATTGAATTCGCGTTGCCAGAACCTCAGCTTGTGCTCGCGCAAGCGTAACGCGCTTTGCACAGCCTCGCGCGTCCAATCGAGCGTCTCGGTTGAAACCGGCCAGTGCGTGCCTGTGCTTGCAAGCGTATCCAGGTCCGGCCAAAGCGTCTTGTCAACAAACTCGTGTACATCGTCTGTGGCTTGATCTTGCGCAACACGAATGGCGCGCAGGATCTCGCGGTGCGCCGCATCGTCCAAATCGTCATTGAGCAACGGCTCCAATCCAACCGCCGTTAACGTCTCGTCCACTTCCAAGAGAGCTACCGGCGCTTGCAGCAAGGCGGTCAGGCAATACACTTCCAAATCGGCCGCCTTGCGCTCAACCACCGCCTCGGCCGGTTTCGCGGGCCGTCGCGCTTTGGGCAGCGCCGCGCCGCCGAGTTCTTCGAGCACGGCGTGCTCGTCTACGCGCAGCAGCCGCGCCAATCGCTGCGCGTAATGCGCGCGCTCCACCGGGTCGGCCACATCCCGAATGATCGGCGCAACATGGCGCGAGAACGCGGCTTTTTCCTTCGGATCGTTCAGGTTGCGCCCGGCAGCCAAGGTCTGGATGGCATATTCTACTACAGGTAGGGCATTTTCAACTAATCGCGGCCAACCGGCGGGATCGGCGCGAATGACCTCGTCGGGGTCGTGGCCGCCCGGCATCACCATCACGCGGATGTCCACCTGCAAGTGGCCCTCAAAATGAATCAGCCCCCGCGCATCAAATACCGGCGACGCGTCCCGGTCGAGCGTCTCACGCGCCACGTCCAGCCCGCGCAACATGGCCTGCACCCCGGCCACGTCCGGGTCGAGCGCCAGGATGAACTTTTTGCACAACCGGCCGAGCTGGCGGAATTGCGCTTCGGTCAACGCCGTTCCCATCGAGGCGACGACATTGGCGTACCCGGCCTGGTGCGCGCCCAGCGCGTCCATATAGCCTTCGACGACGATGGCGTGCTTCGCCTCACGGATGGCGTTGCGGGCTAAGTCAATCCCGAACAGAACGTGGCTTTTGTCAAAGAGCGGCGACTGGGGCGAGTTGAGGTATTTGGGCTCGTCACCCGTCAGCGTCCGCGCGCCAAAACCGATCGTGTGACCTTTGGCATCGCGGATGGGAATCATCAGCCGCCCGCGAAAACGGTCAAACACTGTGCCGTCGTCGCGCTGGACGAGCAGCCCCGCCGCCACAAGCTCCTCGCGGGTGTAGCCGCGATTGCGCAAATGGCCTTCCAACGCATGCCAATCGTCCAGGCTGTAGCCGACTTGGAAATTGACAGCGGTCTCGTCGGTGATGCCGCGCCCAGCCAGGTGGTCACGCGCAATTTGTCCCTGCGGCGACGTCCGAAGCAAATTATGAAAATACGTCGTGGCGGCGGCCAGCGCCTCGCGCAGGCGCTCGTTCTGCTTGTCTTGCGCTTCAGCCTGCGGCGTGCGCGCTTCGAGTTCGACGCCGGCTTTGCGGGCCAAGAGTTCCAACACCTCGCGGAACTCGAGCCCGTCGCGCTTCATCACATAGGTAAAAAGGTCGCCGCCGGTGTTGCACGCGCCAAAGCACTTCCACGTGCCCGTCTCCGGCCAGACGACAAACGACGGCGTGCGCGTGTTCGAGTGGAACGGGCAAAAGCCGGTAAAGCTTCGCCCGGACTTTTTGAGCTTGACCGTCTCGGACACGAGATCAACGATGTCAATTCGAGCCTTGATCTCGTCTATGGCACTCATAAGCTAGTTCGATAGTTCGATAGTGAGCTAGTCCGGTAGCTAGACAAATGTGGCAACTCGACTACCGGACTAGGCAACCATCGAACTAAAAGCTATTTCTCCCAGAAGAACTGCCACTCGCCGACGGCCTGGCCGTTCTTGAGCATCGTGGCGATCTGGTAAGCGTCAATGACGCCGACGATCCAAACGATCACCCCGACGCCGATGCACGACAAAAGCGCCGTGGCGACGATGAGGACGATGCCCTTGGTCGTCTGGCCCAAGTAAATCTGTCCCGCGCCGCCCAGAAGAAGCAGACTGAGGATCAGGGCAATGACCGGATCCTTGGGGGGAACAGCGGGTTGAACCTGCGTCTTGCTTTGAATCATTGGCATGACATTTTCTCCTTTCGATTATACAGATTGGCTTCGACCGACACTCCGCCGGCCGTCAGTACACTAGTTTATTAGTGCGATAGTTCGATAGTTCGCGCCCTCTCGCTATCGCACTAAAGAACTACCGAACTACTTGTCGCGCGTGATGGAGCCGAGCGCGGCTTGCGCTGCCGCCAGGCGGGCCACCGGCACACGGTAGGGGCTGCACGAGACATAGTTCAGCCCTGCGCCGTGGCAGAACTCGATAGACGACGGGTCGCCGCCATGCTCGCCGCAGATGCCGATCTCCATGTCGGGCCGGGTCTTGCGGCCTTCAGTCACGGCCATCTTGACGAGCTGGCCCACGCCGTCGCGGTCGAGCACCTGGAACGGGTTCTCCGGCAGCACCTTGTCCTCGACGTAGCGCAGCAGGAACTTGCCCTCAGCGTCGTCGCGGCTGTAGCCGAACGTCGTCTGGGTCAGGTCGTTGGTGCCGAACGAAAAGAACTGCGCGTACTCGGCGATCTTGCCGGCAGTGAGCGCGCCGCGCGGCACTTCGATCATCGTGCCGAACTTGTACTCGATCTGGATGCCCTGCTCTTCCATGACCTGCTTGGCGACGGCTTCCAGGGCAGTCTGGCTGATCTTGAGTTCGTTGACGTGGCCGGTGAGCGGGATCATGACTTCGGGCTTGACGACGATGCCCTTCCGGGTCTGGGCGCACGCCGCCTCAAAGATGGCGCGCACCTGCATCTCGGTGATGGCCGGATAAGTGATGCCCAGGCGGATGCCGCGCAGGCCCAGCATCGGGTTGGCTTCACGCATCGCGTTGACGGCCTTGAGCAAGACCTCTTTCTCTTCCAGCTCGGCCTGCATTTCCTTGATGGACTTTTGACCCCGCTTCGCGTTGGGGCGATAGCCCTTGATCTGGCTCAGGACGTCAATGCGCGCCTTGAGGTCAGTCACTTGTTCCAGCACCGACTCAAAGCTGGGCAGGAATTCGTGCAGCGGCGGGTCAATCAGGCGGATGATGACGGGCAGCCCATCCATCGCCTCAAAGATGCCTTCAAAGTCGGCGCGCTGGAACGGCAGCAACTTGGAGAGCGCCTTTTCGTAGGCTTTTGCGGCGGCGTTTTTCTTGGCGGCCTTCTTGGCGTCCTCGACGGCTTTGAGCAGCCTGGCGTCATCCGAGCGGCGCTTGAGTTCTTCTTCGGCGCGCTTGATCTTGTTAAAGTACGCTTGCGCCTCGGAAGCGTTGAGGATCATTTTCTGCACCCACGGCAGGCGCACCTGCTCGAAGAACATGTGCTCGGTGCGGCACAGGCCGATGCCCTTGGCGCCAAACTTGCGCGCCACGCGCGCGTCGCGCGGGTAATCGGCGTTGGCCCACACGTACAAACCGCGCGTCGGCGTAGATCCGTAAGCCGGGCGGCAGTCACTGGCGCAGATTTCATCCGCCCATGCCAGCAATTCAACCAGGTCCACTTCCTTGTCAAAATCGGGGGCAACCGTCGTGATCGTGCCTTCAAAGACTTGGCCTTCCGTCCCATCAATCGAGATCGGATCGCCTTCCTTGACGACTTTGCCATTGGCGACGAATTGTTTCTTTTCGGCATCCACGCGGATCTCTTCGCAGCCCGCGACGCACGGCTTGCCCAGGCCGCGCGCCACCACCGCCGCGTGCGAGGTCGCGCCGCCGCGCTGGGTGAGGATGCCCTTGGCGACGAGCATACCATGCACGTCATCCGGGTTGGTCTCCTGGCGGACGAGGATCACAGACTTGCCGGCCTTGCCCAATTCTTCAGCAGTGTCCGCATCAAAGATGGCGATGCCGGTCGCCGCGCCGGGCGAAGCGTTCAAGCCCTTGGCCAGCAACTTGTCTTCTTTGGCAGCCTGGAGCTTGGCGGCCAGGTCGAAACGAGGCAGGAGCAGCAAGTTGATCTGGCTGGCCTCGACGCGCTGAAGCGCCTCTTCCTTGCTGATGAGGCCCTCGCGCGCCATATCCACCGCGATCTTGACGGCGGCTTGCGCGGTGCGCTTGCCGGAGCGGGTCTGGAGCATATAGAGCTTGCCGCGCTCGATGGTGAACTCCATGTCCTGCACATCGCGATAGTGTCTTTCGAGCATGTCGCAAATCTTGACGAACTGCTCAAAGGCTTCCGGCGATTCGTCCTTCAACTCGACGATCTTGCGCGGCGTGCGGATGCCCGCCACCACGTCTTCGCCCTGGGCATTCAACAGGTACTCGCCATAGAGCACCTTTTCGCCGGTAGCCGGGTCGCGCGTAAAAGCGACGCCGGTGCCCGAGTCATCGCCCATGTTGCCGAACACCATCGTCACAATGTTGACCGCCGTGCCGAGCGTGTGCGAAATCTTGTTATAGTTGCGGTAATCCACCGCGCGCTTGCCGAACCACGAAGAAAACACGGCTTCCACGGCCTGGCGCAGTTGCTCGAGCGGGTCATCGGGAAATTCCTGGCCGAGTTCCTTCTGATACAGCGCCTTGTAGTCGGCGACGACCTGCTTGAGCATGGTGGTGGTCAGGTCGGTGTCTTTCTTGCCGCGCGTGCGGGCCTTGTGCTTGTCCAGGATGTGCTCGAACTTGCCAAGATCGCCGTCATCGAACGGCACATGGCGACGGGCAACTTTGGGCTGGGGCTGGTCAAAGGCATCGGGTTGATGCGCGGCGCGATTGCTTCGACTATCTCGCACGACAGTCACAACATTATCGTCGTGGGCGCCGACGACGGCTCGATGCTCAAGGCGGCGCACACCGTAGCCGACATGCGCGGCGGGATGGCAGCCGTCGAAGGCGACCGCGTGCTCGCCAAGCTGCCACTGCCCATCGCCGGGCTGATGAGCGACCGTCCTATCGAAACGGTGCGCGACCAAATGCAAGACTTGCTGCGCGGCGCGCACCAGCTCGGCTCGCACCTGCACGATCCGTTCATGGCGATGTCGTTCCTGGCGCTGCCTGTGATCCCGTCACTCAAGATCACGGACAAGGGATTAGTAGATGTGGACAAATTCCAAATCGTGCCGCTATTTGTGGATTGACCTAGGGGGAAAGCATGTCTAAAAAACAAATCGTCTTGCTCGCCATCATTGCGTTAGCCGATCTTTGCCTGTTGAGCGTGGGCGCAGTGATCGTGTTGAACGGTCCCAAGACGGCCGAACCGGCCATCACCCCGGCCGTCATCGTGGCGGTTCCATCGCCTACGCCACAGCCCAGCCCCTCTGCCACGGCGACTCCCAAGACGCCCACGCCGACCGCAACCCATTGGGCCACCTGGACGCCGTTCCCTTCTCAGACGCCGTTCCCCAGCATCACACCCAGCCCAACGGCTACGCCCAGCGTCACGCCAACGTCTACTCGCGGCCCCATGTCAACGCCGCGTTCCACCAGCACCAGCAAGCCAGGCGCGCCCGGTGGAGGCGCAGCGCCCGCGCCGGGGCCTGTCGCGGGGCGCATCACGTGCGGCACGCCCAACGGCGAGCCGACCGGCGGCAAGTTGAGCGCAGGCTGGTCCATTATCGCCTGGGAAATCGCGTCGGATGACCCGACCCGCGTCATCGGCACCATGAGGATTCTGGCCAGCGGCGGAGACGACTGCTACAAGTTTTCTCTCTTGGGCAAAAGCTATGATTACCAACCGATTGACTTTCGAGTGCCCAAGTGCAGCAGCACGCCTACGGACCTCATCGTCACCTCGCGGGACGGCCAGACGTGGAAACAAACGTTCATCCTCGAAGCGAAGGAACCCGGCTGGAACTGCAAGTGAGCAAAAACCCCCGGCTGGAAAAGCCGGGGGTAATATGCGCCTGCCTCGACAGGAAAACTTGACGCAAAGCCAAGTATCTTATCCCTTTGCGACTTTTCCTGTTCAGCCTCACAACTGCGCGATCAGCGGGCCTAGCGTCGTCGGGATAGCAGTCACCTGCCCGTTAAGGACCCACCCCTCACGATTGGCGTCCTGGTCGGGCCAACTGAGCGCGAACGCGAACGCCGCGCCCAGGTTCGGCTCGTCGCGCAGCAACTGAAAGTAACGCGCGTACTGCCGTCCCTTCTCCGCAGGCTCCACGCCCGCGTTGTTGTTGCTGAACTCGGTGATCATCAAGAGCTTGTTGGGGAAGCGAGTGCGGAACTGTTTCCAGAACATCCCGTCGCTTTCGCTTTGCATACCCCAGTGACCATCGCCATCGTTCTGCCAGTAGCAATGCACGCCCACCCAATCGGACTGGGCAATCGCCGGCGCCGCGCCGTTCAAGAATCGGTTCACGTCGGACTCGGCTGAAAGCACCGGCGTGTCCGGCGGAGAAAACTGGGGCGAAAGGCCAGGGAAGCCGAACTTGGCCTCTGGACATCGCTGGCGCAAAATCCCCAGGACCTGGATTAACCAGTTGCCAAACTCGGCCCCGTCGCGCCAGTTCCACTCCAATCCTTCGAGCTTGAGGTTCGGCTCGTTGTGAACTTCAAAGTAGCGCACGCCGACTTGATAAAGCGCGCTCAGCCCGTTGTTCACAAAATCGGCAAAAACCTGCGGCGAGAATTTGGGCTTGTTGTCAAAGTCAATCGAGAAGAACAGTCGAGCGACGATGAACATGTCCTGACGAATATTCTTGATCGTCTTGATCAGTTGCTTGTTCTCGTCAGGGTCGGGCAACGTCAGCACCTTGACTGTTTTGACCTGGCCTTTGGCAATCGCCTGCACTTCTTCGCCGGTGAGCGGCTGCGGGTTCGCCACGCCGACGCCCGCCAAGCATTTGCCGAACGGGCGCACTTCCACGGCTATCGGCTGCGGCTGACCTACCTCGCCCGCCGCACTGACGAGCGTCACATCACCGGACTTTTCGCGCGCCCAGCCGTACTTGTTGTTCGGCGATTTGGCCCACAGCCACGGCGTGCCGTTGCTTTCCACCACACGGTAATACACATCGAGCCGCTGGCCGATCTGGAGCGTGTCCACTACAGTCGCGCCAATGCCGCGCTGATCACGGAGGCGCAGCCCGCCGGCATCACGCACCGGCTGTGTATCGAGCACCTGAACGCTATAGGACTGAACGTCGGAAAGGTACGGTTCGCCGTTTTCGCTGGCTGGCGCCCAGGCTACTACTCCATCATCCGTGCGGATCTGTCGCCAGGTGCGGCCCTTGGCGTCCGGCGCGGACTCGGCGTCGAGCGCGGTCAAGTGTTGGCCGAATAATACTGTTGGCGATCCCGGCCCCGCCGGCACGTCGCGGTGAGTTCGGAGCCATAACCCCGCGGTTGCGATGACCCACAAATCGGCTGCTTCGACGGGCGCAAACGACACAGGCGGAGCGCCCTCGCTCTGTGTCTCACTCACATAGACTTCTCCGGCCTGTCGCGTGTGGACCCAGCCGGCTGTGTCTTGGCCGTCTTGCGCCGTCACCAGCAGCCACTCGTGGGGACGAGAACCGACCGGCTCCGCGACCACATTGAGCGCCGTGCCGGAAGGCGCCGACGGGCCGCCGAGATTGGTGTCGCGCGCGGCTCGCAGTTTGAGGCCGCCGTATTTATCCGCGTCGGGCTGGACGTAGACAGTGTTGACCGGAGGCGTGATCGGGCTGATGGTCGTGGCTGTCGTCGCGCCGGGCCTGTCGCCGATGTACGCCTCGCCGCCGGATTGCACACACGCCCAACCGGCAATGTCGTCCGCGCTTTGCGTGCGGACCAGCGCCCAGCTCGCGTCCCCCACGGCGACCGGCCCCTGCACCACCGTCAGCGGACGGCCGGAAAAGATAGCCTGTCCCGCCACGCGCGTATCGCGGACGGGGCGCAACTTGAGGCCGCCATACTGATCAGCCATAGGCAGCACAAAGACTGTGCCGGGCGGAGGCGGGGTGGGTGTGTAATCGGGCAGCGGCGCCACCGGTTGAGCGACCTGGGGAATCAAGGCCGAGTGATTGGGATTTCCGTCCTCGCTGCAACGGCCCCAGGCCTGCTCCCACGTGTCGTAACTATACTGATGATGGTCGCCGTGGTTGCGCAGCGAGGCCCAGTAGTAGGGGTCGTTGATAATGATCTCGCCCGCGTCGTCGTCGTACCCGACCACGAGGACAAAATGGCCACCCCGCGTGCTCTGTCCCTGGCGATCGGGCAGGTATTGATACTTGACGAGCGCAATGAGCGGCGTGCCCTGGTCAAGAGTGTTGCGGACATCTTGAAGCGACATATTGACCTGCGCGCGAAGCGGCAAACCGTACTGGGCCGCCGCCGCAGTGACTTCGGCAAACGTGAGAGCGCGGTCTCTCTCGGCTCCGCTGGCGGCGTAGACGTCGGCTGTGGCCACGCTCTGGCCTTGCGATAGCAGAATCATCGCGATGCAAGCGGGGCCGCAATCGTTATTTTGCGCCTGCGCGTCGGGGTCGTTCTGCGATTTGTAGGGAACATTCAGAATGTAACTGCTCATGTCTGACTCCTTTCAAGGAATAGGTGGCGTGCGTCGCGTGGCACATTATCGCATTGGGAAGCGACGGTGAAAAGTTTACTACAGTGGGGGTGAAAGTCAAGCGAGACCTGACAGGTTTTTACGACCCAGAAGATCGCCATAACCTGTCAGGTCTGCTGCACTCAGTCTTGCGGGAACGTCGCGCACAGGACGAGCTGCTTGGCCGCGCGCACCTCGTCCAGCCGCCGCGTCGGCGCATCGTGCGGCGCTTCCTTGAGCAACTGGGGATTCTCTTTCGCTTCCTGCGCGATCTTGACCATCGCGTCCACAAAGCTATCGAGCGTCTGCTTGCTCTCCGTCTCGGTCGGCTCGATCATTAGCGCCTCGTGGACGATGAGTGGAAAGTAATTCGTGGGCGGATGAAAGTCGTAATCAATCAGCCGCTTGGCGATGTCGAGCGCGCGCACGTCACTGCCTTCAACGATGCCCTGCGCCACGAACTCGTGCATGCACAGGCGGTCGGCGTGCGGGATGGGATAGATGTTCTTGAGCCGCGCCTGCAAATAATTGGCGTTGAGCACGGCGTGCTCGGCCACGCGGCGCAAGCCCTCCGGCCCGTGTACGCGGATGTAGGTGTAGGCGCGCACGATCATGGAAAAGTTTCCCCAAAACGACTTTATTCTTCCAATCGAGTTTTCCGGCATGACCAGGTTATAAAGCGACAGCGTTTCATCTTCCAGCGCCGCGTCATCTATTTCGACGATGGGGCCGGGCAGGAACTGGGCCAACTCTTCCGTCACGCCCACCGGGCCGGAGCCGGGACCGCCTCCGCCATGCGGCGTAGAGAACGTCTTGTGCAGGTTAAAGTGCATCATGTCAAAGCCCAGGTCGGCCGGCCGCACCACGCCCAACAGCGCGTTGAGGTTGGCGCCATCGCCATACACCAACCCGCCGCAATCGTGCACCGCGTTGATCACGTCTTCGATGCGCTCGTCGAACAGGCCGAGCGTGTTCGGGTTGGTGATCATGATCGCGGCCACCGTGTCGTAGCACGCGGCCTTGAGCGCCTCCAGATCCACGTTGCCGCGCTCATCCGATTTGATCGTGACCGTCGTAAAGCCCGACATCGTCGTCGAAGCCGGGTTCGTGCCGTGGGCGCTATCGGGGATCAGAATCTTGGTGCGCCTGGCGTCTCCGCGCGAAAGATGGTAGGCGCGGATGATGAGGATGCCGACAAACTCACCCTGCGCGCCGGCGGCCGGCTGCAGGCTGACGCCGCTAAAGCCACTGATCTCTTTGAGGAACTCTTGCAGCGACCATAGAATCGCCAGGTTGCCTTGAACCGTCTCCGGGTCCTGGAGTGGATGCGTGAGCGCCAGGCCCGGCAGTCGCGCGGCTTGTTCGTTGACCTTGGGGTTGTACTTCATCGTACACGAGCCGAGCGGGTAAAAGCCCTGGTCCACTGAATAGTTGAGCTGCGAAAGCCGCAAATAGTGGCGCACCACATCTACCTGCGCAAGCTCCGGCAGGGGCAGGTCATCGCGCAGCAACCCTTCGGGCAATGGGCTGAGCGGCACGTCCGGCTCGGGCATCTCGACGCCGCAACGGCCCGGCGCGGAAATCTCGTATACCAATGGCTCTTGTGCCTTCATCGTGCCCTCCTCGCAGGTTTGCGCGCAGATGTGCGCGCAGCCTTTTTCGCCCCGGTCTTTTTGGGCGGAACCTTCTTGGCCGGTTTCCGAGGCTTTTGCGCAAACTCTCGCAACCCTTCCACGAATTCGTCAATCTCGTCTTTCGTATTCATCTCGGTCACAGCCACCAGCAGGTGATTCTTGAGATGGGCATAGTCCTGGCCCAAATCGTAGCCGCCGACGATGCCGTGATCTTGCAGCAAGCGATTGTTGATCCTGGCGACGCTCGTCGGGCATTTGACGACAAACTCTTGGAAGAAGGGCTTGCTTTGATCCACCGCGTAACCCGGCAGTCCGGCGATCTGCTCGGCGGCATAGTGGCTCTTGTGATAGCACAACTCGGCCACGGCACGCAGCCCGCACTTGCCCAACGTCGAAAGATACACCGCCGCCGCCAACGCCATCAAGCCCTGGTTGGTGCAAATATTGGACGTGGCTTTTTCACGGCGGATGTGTTGCTCACGCGTGGAAAGCGTCAACACGTAACCCCGCGCATTGTCCACATCCACCGTCTCGCCGACGATGCGCCCGGCCATCTGCCGCACCAGATTTTTGCGCGAAGTGAAATAGCCCAGGTACGGCCCGCCGTAACTCAGCGGGATGCCGAGCGATTGCCCTTCGCCGCACGCAATGTCCGCGCCGTACTGGCCCGGCGGCGTGAACATCGCCAGGCTGATCGGGTCGGCCACGACGACGAGCAGCGCGCCGGCCGCATGAACCTGATCGGCCAGGCCCGTCACGTCCTCCATTTGCCCGAAAAAGTTCGGGGTCTGGATGACGAGCGCCGCCGTGTTCGCGTCGAGCAATTTCACGAGATCGGGAATCCCGGCCTGCGCGTTGTCGTCGCCCGTGATCTCCAGTCCCATCCCCTGCGTATAGGTGCCTCCAGCGCCCAACCACGCGCAATGGATCGCGCGGGTTCGCTGTACCCTGGCAGCGGCGCAGGGAGCGTGACTGAAGCAAACACACGCGGAGAAACAAAGCGCGAGGCGCGCACCACCACCATCTGCATCGGCGAGCCGAGGTAAGCGGTCCAGGTATCGTCCGCCGAAGAAAAATTCAGGACGCTTGTCGAGATGCCGCCGGCCTGCTCCGCGTTTTGCAATTGGCGCAGCATCAGCGTCAACGCCGCCGTACTGAGCGCCGGTTGGCCGCTGGCGTCCAACCACCCGCCGCCCGCAGCGGCATATTGCGCGAGCAACGCATCCGACACCATCCCACTCGAAACGCCGGCCGGGAACAAGAAGGGTTGCGTGCCCGAAAGCATCTGCGCCCACGTGATGGGCGGCGAGGAAACACGAATAGAATTGTAGGCCACGTGTTCCATGTCGGTCGCAAAAGCCACAGCAACCCACCGATTGTCCACACGGCCAACCTCGGCGAAGGGGAACAAATCGGTCAATACATCGGCAGGAACCAGGCCATTCACCGGTTGCAGCAGCCCGGCCCGCGCGGCGGCCGGGACATCCGCCAGTTCGAGCAGCGCCACGTCGGGCAGGAAAGACGGCGCAGCGGCAGCAGCCGTTTGTATCAGCTCGATCAGGCTGCCCGCCCCGCGCGCTCGCTTGGTTTGCGTCTGCACACGCACATCCGAACGCGCGGCGGCGAATGCAGCCAGTTGCTGCAACATCACCGCCTGGGACTGCGCGTTGGCAGACGGCACGAGTGAATCTGGCAGCCACACCGTCAACGTGATGGGTCCGCGAGGCAAAGCCGGCGCCGGCACAGGCGTGGGCGTTGCCAGACGGCCCGGCGGCGTAGACGAGGCGCGCGGCGTCGGCGTAGATGGGCCAGGCGGAAAAATCGCCTGGCAACCGGACGCGAAGAGAGAGAGGCACGCCAAGACAAGCAAGATGGATCGAAACATGGAAAGGATGACCGTCAAAGACATTTCGTGCGGCGACCTACGGGATGGCGCGATTATAACACAACTGCAAACCCACGCGAATTTTGACCCGACCGGCGTTTGACACAAGACAAAGGCAAGGATAGAATAGGGTGCGACCTCGTGCCACCATTGTGTGCTTCGCACTGCGGGGTCGGATGAGAGGTGATAGACACTGTCAATCCGCCATAGCGCCAATCCACAAGACCGAGTCCGACCTGCAATTGAATCGTTGAATCCAGCAAAAAGGAGAATGATGACATGCGACCCGTTTATGCTGTATCCGGCGGGGTAAGCAAATTCGCCAAAGCGCGCCCCGACAAGACCTTCCAGGCGGTGATCAAGGAAGCGTATGATTATGCCATCGCCGATCTCGGCCTGGAGTTTCGTCCATTCACCGAATTGGTGGATGGCTCGGTAGCCTCGTATTTCTCCGATCATTTTGCGCGCCAACTGATGGCCGGCATCATGGCGCAGGATTACCTGGGCCTGTGTCCCAAGCCCAGCCACCGCGTCGAAGGCGGCGGCGCGACGGGCGGCATCTGCTTCCAGGAGGCCTGGAAAGCCGTCGCCAGCGGCTACATGGACCTCTGCGTGGCTTACGGCTTTGAAACGATGAGCCACGTCGAGACCTGGAAGGGCAACGAGTTCATCGCGCTGGCGTCCGACGCGTCGTTCGATTATCCCGTCGGCGGGTTCTACTCCGGCTATTACGCGATGATGGTCACGCGCCACATGAAAGAGTTCGGCACCACCGTCGAGCAACTGGCGCACGTGAGCGTCAAGAATTACACACACGCGCTCTACAATCCCTACGCTCAAAAGAGCCAGCGCGTCTCGATTCAGGATGTGCGCAACGCGCCGATGGTCGCCTGGCCGCTGACGCGGATGGACATTTGTGTGATGAGCGACGGCGCAGCGGCGACGATCCTGGCGAGCGAAGAAGGGCTCAAGAAGCTGGAGCAAGCCGGAGCACAAGTGACACGCCCGCTGGTCAAGGTCACCGGCATCGGCCGCGGCACCGACGCGATGCGCATGGCCGACCGGCCACACCAATCCTACGATGATTTCATGCGCTACAACGCGCTGCCGCACGAGGTCAACAGCGACGAGACGCGCGCGTATTACAAAGAACTGTGGGACAAGGGCTTTCGCTATCCGGGCGTCCACTCGTTCCGCGCCGGGCGCATGGCCGGCAAGGAAGCCTGCAAGATGGCCAAGATCAACGACCCGCTGAAAGAGATTGACTTTATCGAACTGCACGACGCCTACACCTCATCCGAGATTCAGACCTACGAGGATATGGGCCTGTGCCGCTACGGCGAAGGCGGGCCGTTTGCCGCGTCGGGCAAAGCTTTCATGCCCGGTGTGGACTATGGATTAAACCTGCCAGAGAAGCCCATCTGCTCCGTGAACCCGTCGGGCGGGTTGATCGCATGCGGGCATCCCGTCGGCGCGACCGGGCTGATGCAAGCGGTGTTTGCCATCTGGCAATTGCAGGGCACGATTAAAAAGCATTTCAAGAGTCCGGTGCTGCAAATCCAGAATGCCCAGCGCGGCGCGATCCACAGTCACGCCGGGACGGGAACGTATGTCACGGTCAGCATCTTGGAACGGGAAGGATAAGGAGGATAACATGGCGAACGAAAACGAAACCAAGATGGAAGAGACGCTTGAGGGAACCACTCTGTTCAACGTCCCCTTCCCCAAGAATCTGGACGCGCAAGCACTGGCGTTCCTCAAGCAAATGTCGCCCATCATCGTCAAGTGTCCCTATCAGATCAACTACCTGCACTCTTACGGCCAGGATAGCCCGTTCTTTGCCGGACTCGCAAACAAAGTCTTCCTGGGCTGCCGTGACGTAGAGACCGGCTACACCTACGCCAACCCGCGCGGGCATGACACATACACCGGCAACGAGACCGAGTGGGTGCGCCTGCCCGACGAAGGGCACATCCACGCCTTTACCGTCTGCCACTTTGGCTCGGAAGCCTTCCTGCCCCAATGTCCCTACGTGCTCATCCTCGTCGAGTTTGAGGGCGCCAACACCTTGTTCCTCAGCCGGCTGATGGGCGTTGACCCCAACCAGGCCAGCCTCGACTGGATCGGCATGAAGGTCAAGGCGCTCTATCTCCGCAACAGCAAATTCCAGCCAACGGATGTATACTTTGTTCCTGCCGAATCCGTCTGACGTGCGCCTGTAGCGTATCGCATATCGCCTATCGTTCTGATCGGCGGTATGCGATACGCAATCCGCGACAAGCCAGCCCACACTCACACCCTTAAGGGTGTCTGGGGATCGTCCACAGGGGCACAGGGGATATTCCCGATCATCAAGTGGGTGCGCGACTGGCAAGGGGCTGAGCGGCACACAACACGCCGCGCATGGCGCACGCTCAAGTGACGGGGGCTGAGAGATCGGAGACAACGGAGACATCATCGCGCGCAACCCGCGTGATTGAAAACCAGAGGAAGAATCTATGCCAGACACGACCGAACTGCTGCAAAGGGGCATTGCTTTAGCCAAAGCTGGCCGCCGCGAGGAAGCCCGTGACGTCTTGCTGCAAGTCGTCGAGCAAGACGAACGAAACGAGTCGGCCTGGCTGTGGATTTCGGGCGTCGTGGATACCGACGACGACAAGGCCATCGCGCTGGAAAATGTGCTGACGCTCAACCCCAACAACGAGTGGGCCAAGCGCGGCTTGCAACTGATGGGCCGGTCGTCGCCGAATGTCGAATGACGAATTTCGATGCTCGACGTTCGACACGCGAAGCGGTCAATCTTCCATTCCGAGGCTGGCAATCTGCCGGAGCAGGCCCAGCACCGAAAGCCCCACCGACACCGCCGCCGTCGGCTTGAGGGGACGCGGGGAGAGCGCCGTGCCGCCTTGATCCGCTTCCACCGAGCGTACATAGAGGTACGCTGCGCCCGCGCCGACGAGCGCTCCGGCGATGCCACCGAACAATAGCAACTTGGTCTTCCAGTCCATGCCGGGACTCTTCTCCATCAGTTTTCCTCCTTGACGAATCCGGCCAGCGTATTCCACCACGCGCTCAACTGCGCGGCCAACGCACAAGCCGCCATCAACGGCGCAACCACTGCCGCGCACGCACGGTTAACATAGAATTGAATCAACGCCAGGTATTTGCGCGCCTGGGCAAACAGAGGCGGCAGCTTGCGGCGCAACCAGCGCACGCCGTACCACGTCGCCGCGATGACGGCTGCTGGGATGAGCAGCAAGACAAAGGACTCGACGGCAAGCAGGATCACCGAAACGTCACGCAAGGCAGCCATGCTTTCACCCCCACCTGACAGGTTCGTGCTGATTATAGGCGAAACCCGCTTTTGACACAAGCATCCCCGCGTGCTACAATCTTGCGGATCGGCAAAAGCCCACAGTTCACAAGTACAACACCCGATAGTAGACAGAGCAGAGGCGAAAACACAGGAATGTTCAAGTGTCACGTGTGCGGCTCAGCAAGGGCACGCGAAGAGTTGGTCAATGAGGTTTTCCAAATTGGCAACATGTCAGTTTTAGTCGAACACATCCCGGCTAAAGTTTGTGCTCGCTGCGGCATATAACCCAGGTGCGCGCGGAGCGACTCGGCTTGCCTGACGCTATCAAAGCCCGCCACGCTCACGCGCCCTGCTGTGGGCCGCATGACGGCCCCCATCAGACGCAGCGCCGTCGTCTTGCCCGCGCCGTCGGGGCCGACCAAACCAAAGAGTTCGCCCCGCTCGATGCGCAGATCGAGCGCGCGCAGCACGACGTTTTGCTCGAATGCCCGCGTCAACTGTTCGGCGCAGATGATGGGTTGAACACGCTCGTCCTTTGTCATTCGACCTCAATCCAACCGGCTTCGCAAACTGATGGCGGCTACCGTGGCGCTGCCTATCCCCAACGCCACCAGCGTCAACGCCTGGGGCAGCACCGTCATCAGATCGGCGCCCTTCAACATCACGCTTCGAATGAGGATCAGATAGTGCTGCAGCGGAAAGAGTTGCGCCACCGCGCTCAACGCGACCGGCATGCGTTCCACCGGCACAATGTAGCCGGAAAACGAGACATCCACCAGCGCAAGAACAAAGACCATGAGCACAGCCTGCTGCTGCGTCCGGGACAGGGCCGAGATGGTCAAGCCCCAGCCGATTTCAGCAAAGATGAACAACAGAGAGAGACCCAATAGCAGCAGAAACGATCCCCGCATGGGCAGCCCAAAGCCCCAGACGATGATGGCCCACATCAAGACGAAATCCACACTGGCGACAATCAGCGCCGGGACGGCTTTGCCGGCGATCAATTCTAAACGCCGCAAGGGCGTGACCAGCAGTTGCTCCAATGTTCCCAACTCGCGCTCGCGCGTCAATCCCAATGCGGCCACGATCAGCACGACCTGGTAGACGATGAAACCGAGTTGCGATGTGAGCGTAAATTGCCGGGCGTTGAGCGTGGGATTGTAACGGACCTGGATGTGCAGTTCGATGGTCGGCCAATCACGAGTGTTTGCAGCGGCGCGGCGCGCCATGAAGGCATTGATTGCGCCGGAAGCCGCATTCAATGCCGTCGAACCGGCCATGCTGTTCGTCCCGTCGGCAATCAGTTCCACCTGCGCCGTGCCCCTCGGTAAATCGGCTTCCAGACCGCGCGGGATGATGACGGCCAGCCCAGCTTGATTGCGCTCCAGCCAGGCATTCATCCGGTCGGGCGAATCCACGTAGGCCACCACGTCCAACTCGTCGGTGTGATCAATTGCGGCAACGAGCTGCCGGCTGAATTCGCTGTGATCTTGATCCACAATCACCGCCGGCATGTGAGTGATGCCGTGGCTCACGGCGCGCGCCAGGAGCACCAACTCTAGCGTCGGACCGATGACGATGAGCGCCAACATCAACCAGTCGCGCGTGAGTTGGAGGAGTTCTTTGGAGGCCAGATTGCGAATACGTTTGAACATAGCTTATCGCACATCGCGTGCTACGTGGTGCATGTTCCGTGCTGCCTCAAAACACGCAACACGCAACACGGTCACGCGATCCACTTGCGGAACAGCGCCAAGCTCAACAACAGTGAGCCGATCCCAATGCCCAGCAGCGTCAGCGCCGGAGAAGACAGAGCGACAACGCCCAATCCTTTGAGAAACACACCCCTGCAGGTGATGATGAAATGCGTGGCTGGCAGTGCATCCGAGGTCAGGCAATTCCCCAGTGAACTGGCGTCCACGGGCGCAACCAACCCGGCCAGGAAAAGGCTGGGCACAAATAACACCATGATCATGATGAGCATGTCCGCCTGCTGGCTCTTGACGATATTGTCAACGATCATACTCTACCCAAAGCTCGCCAAAAAGTAACACATCGTCAGCGCCAAAAAGACCTCCACACTTCGTGCGGACCGATCCCATGCGACTCGATCACTTTGCGGGGAATATTATAGTAGCCGGCTTTCGCGTCCTCGATAGTGTCCCGTAACATGTGGGTGATATGCGCCGCTGTGACCGCCAGGTAGCGCGCCTCGCCTTGCGGGGATTTACATCCGTGACCGATGAAATAGTGCAGGGCCTCGGTCACCGCAACCGCCAGATGACGAGTGTATTCGGCCAGTTCCGACTTGGATATCAATCGGCCTCGACGCTCGGCGTCAAAGGCCATGACGGCCATCATGTGGCGGAGGTAGGATTGCAATCCGCTATTCTTCTCCCGGTCGCCCTGGACGAGTTCCACCAGCATCGCTTCTTCATCCGTTAGACGACGCGGCCACTCGCCCCGGTAACAGCGATCTATGAGCGTCCCCTGACGCTCTACCAAAGCGAGCCGGTCGGGTTTTTCCATGCCGCTCTGGTCAAGCCGGTCGTCCAACCAGCGGAAATAGCCATAAGCCCGGTACGCATCCGGGACCCGCTCACGATCCACGAGAAAACGGATGGTATAGTACGTCTGTTTGCTGGCCGTATTCGTAATCGAGGCAGCGAGCGATGGATGGGGTCGCTCCTGATCTAGTTCCGGGATGTTGGTGATTGCAGAGATAGTTGACATCATTTTCCTTTTTCAAAAGATGGGCTTTTCCCAATGCCGCGCCAGAAAGCGCCTTCGAGTGAGCCTGTCCCTGTTCATTGGATTCCTTCTCTGTTCCGATTTTTCAACTCTGAGTGACCACCATACACTACGAAGAAACGCCTTTACAAGTTGCAAGCTGGCAGAAGCCGTCGGCCTCGTGTTATTCTCGGTGGGTCTCGGCGCGTCGCCGGAGGCTCAACATGAGCATGTCCTTTGAGTCCATGTGAAATGCGCTCGATCAAGCAAACCGCACGATAGTATAGGCCATGCTGCGCGCAAAAGCATGACAGGCAACCGCCGGTTGGATGACAGTAAGTCTCTTGGAATGAGGCATGGACCAATAAGGTGTCATCGTAACTGCTCAGCCTTCGCATTCCACGCTCTGCGTGGAATGCCAGATTGGGACGCTCAGCAAGTCGGCCTAGCCTGTGTTCCCCTAGATATGAGGATTAGATCAGTCAGGACTGATTACGTTGCCCGCGGCGCGAGGGGACGAAAAAACGTAATCAGTCAAATGACGGATTACGTTTTCCCAAAGCGCGGGGGACGCCGCCTACGATGTTTGACAGTCGGCGCGGGCCGTGCTACAATCGCGGCAACCTAAAAATCAACGGCGCAGATCAAGAGGAGTAGGCCACAGTCTGCTGATAGCGAAGAGAGGTCACCGGGTGCAAGCCTCTCGCAGCAAGTGGGGCCGAAGGTCGCTTGGGAGCCGGAACCGGGTCAGCCCGTTACAGCGGCGTGAGTGCGTTGCCGTAGCCGAGGGTTGCGAGCAGCGAACCAAGGTGGTACCACGGAAGGTCATCCCCCTTTCGCCCTTGAAGCGAAAGGGGATTTTGTTTAACGTGACACGTGAATCTCACGCACCACATTTCACGCACCACGAGGCAACGTCATGTCTCTGCCAAAGCGCTATCAGCCCAGCACGATAGAACCGCAACTTCAGACCTTGTGGCAAGCATCCGGCCTCTACCATTTCGATCCCGAACACGCGGGGCCGGTGTATTCGATTGACACGCCGCCGCCGACGGTTTCGGGTCACTTGCACCTGGGTCACGTCTATTCGTACAGCCAGACCGATTTCATGGCTCGCTTCTGGCGCATGAACGGCTATCACATCTTTTACCCGATGGGATACGACGACAACGGCCTGCCCACCGAGCGCCTGGTCGAAAAGCGGCTCGGCATCCGAGCGACACAAGTCGGGCGACATGCGTTTATCGAAAAATGCCTGCAAGTGAGCGTCGAAGCGGAAAAGGATTACGAGGCGCTCTGGCAGCGGCTTGGCCTTTCGATTGACTGGCGCTATACCTATCGCACAATTGACGACCTCGCTCGCCGCACCTCGCAACTTTCCTTTATTGACCTTTACCGCAAGGGGCTGGCCTACCGCCAACAAGCTCCGGCGATTTGGTGTCCCGAATGTCGCACCGCGATTGCCGAAGCAGAGTTGAGCGACCTGGATCGCGAGAGCGTTTTTTACACGCTGGCCTTTCGCCTCGAAAACGGCGAGACATTGCCGATTGCCACCACGCGGCCTGAGCTGCTCGCGGCTTGCGTGGCCGTGTTCGTGCATCCCGACGATGCGCGTTTTCAGAATCTTGTGGGCCGGCCAGTGACTGTTCCGCTCTTTGATCAAAAGGTTCCGGTGATGCAAGATGCCGGGGCCGATCCGCAAAAGGGCACGGGCGCGGTCATGTGCTGCACCTTTGGCGACACCGCCGACGTGCAGTGGTGGCACACACATCACCTGCCGCTCGTCGAGGCGATTGGCCCGGACGGGCGCATGACGGACGCGGCCGGCGAGTGGTCCGGCCTCAAGTCAGGCGAAGCTCGAAAGCAAATCGTCAGGGCGCTGGAAGAACACGGCCTCTTGCTGGGCCGGCAGCACATCGCGCAATCGGTGCGAGTCCACGAGCGCTGCGACACGCCGGTGGAATACATCGTGACGCGGCAATGGTTCGTTCGCGTGCTCGATTTCAAGCGCGAGTTGTTGGAAGCCGGAGAAAAGATCGCCTGGCATCCGGCGCACATGCAGGCGCGCTATCGAGATTGGATTGAAGGACTAAAGTGGGACTGGTGCATCTCGCGCCAGCGTTACTTTGGCGTGCCGTTCCCGGTGTGGTATTGCGACGCCTGCGGCGACGTCAGCCTGGCCGACGAAGCACAATTGCCGGTTGACCCGTTCGAGCGCGAGCCGGCCTCGCCCTGCAAATGCGGCGGCGCATCGTTCACGCCGGAGCCAGACGTGATGGACACGTGGGCCACATCGTCGCTCTCGCCGCAAATCGTGGGACGTTGGCTGGCAGATGAAAAACTTTACGCGCGCGTGTTTCCGTTTTCGCTTCGACCGCAGGCGCACGAGATCATTCGCACGTGGGCGTTTTACACCATCGCCCAAGCGCAGCACCACTTTGGCGTGCTGCCGTGGAAAGAGGTGGCGATCTCGGGCTGGGGACTTGCGCCGGAGGGCGCGGGCAAAATCAGCAAGAGTCGCGGCGGCGGGCCGATTGCGCCGATGGCGATGATTGAAAAGTACTCGGCGGACGCCGTGCGCTACTGGGCCGCCAGCACGAGCTTTGGCAAAGACTCGATCATCAGCGAGGACAAGGTGCAAGCGGGAGCCAAACTGGTGACGAAACTGTGGAATGTGGCCCAGTTCAGCCAGCGATTCTTGGAAGGTTATGCGCCACTACATCCGACGTTGAAACGTCGGGCTGAAAGAGTAAAGGGCGATGAATCGCCCTCAATGAGCCTGCTTCAGCAGGCTTTTGCCCATCAGCCGGGTGATTCATCACCCGGCGAAGCCGCGCCGACTCTTTCGTTTGCCGACCGTTGGATTCTCAGCCGCACGCAGCACCTCATCTGGCGCGTGACGGCTTTGTTCCGCGATTACGAGTACGCCACGGCCAAGAGCGAGACGGAAGCATTTTTCTGGAAAGACCTGGCGGACAATTATCTGGAGATGGCGAAACTGCGCCTTTACGAAGGCACGCCCGACGCGCGCGAGGGAGCGCGTTACACGCTCTACCAGGTGCTCTTGACCGTGCTGAAACTTTTCGCGCCCGTTTTGCCGTATGTGACAGAGGAAATTTATCGGCGCCTCTTCATGCAAAGCGAAAGGAAAGAGTCCATTCACCTTTCATTTTGGCCGGCGCCCGACGATACGCTAGAGGACGAGTGGATCGAAAACGTGGGTGAAGCCTTGATAAAAGCCGTCACCGCCGTGCGCCGCTACAAGACCGAACACGGCCTGGCTCTAGGCGCAGAACTCGCGTGCTTGCAATTGGCGACATCGGATGCTAAACTGGCAGAGACGCTGCAAGATGGCATCGCCGACATCAAGAGCGTCACGCGCGCAAAGCAGGTCGAGATCGTTGAACGGTTGGACTCGAATCTTGAAGCGGTCAAGACAGAGGGAGCAATCGGCGTAGCCCTTGCACCCGAGTCCTGACTTGCACAAAGCAAAGGCAAGTATGTTTCTTGTTGATTTGGCTCAAGAGTCGCAGCGCAACGTGGAGCGCGCAGGTTTTCGATTGGCGTATACCAAGGTAGTTGTGGTAGGATTGTGTGCGAAGGGCGCACTCCCTTCTTCCCCTGGGACGCCGAAGGCGGGGCCGGAAATGAGGGTGAACAAGGCAAAGGGAATGATAGTGATTACGCTTGATCCGCGCTAATCTCGATCAAGCCACGCGGTTATGCCGGAATCAATGTCGTTAAGTTAGGACCGTAGCGTAGGGCCTTGTGCCCGTTTCCGCGCTTGGAAAGACGCCTACAAGGAGCTATGCTACGCTTATCTTAATGACATTGATGCCGGAATTACGGAAAGCAAGTCTTTGTAGCCTGGAATCAGATTAGGATCAAAATGACAGAGACAGCCAAATTCACATCTCCCATAATATGCAGTCATTGCGGCAACAAAGCCCCAATGGAAATAGTTGGAACGTACCAACGAGACAAAACACAAAGAGACTGGGAAACGGACCCAGAATGGGAAGCAGGCACAAACTGGGAAATGCTGCTATGCCCCAATTGTTCAAATATCTTGTTGCGCCGAATTGACTGGCATGAATTCTATGAACCGAACGAGTGGCCTACGGAGATTCTGTATCCATCATCGGACGCCTTACCGGCAGGACTTCCGCATGAAGTCGCACAGGCGTATCAAAATGCACTCAAGGTAAAGCGAGTTGATAGCAATGCCTTTGCAGTTCTTCTAGGGCGGGTACTAGATAAAGTCTGCCTTGATCGAGGAGCCAGTGGTGGTTCATTAAGCGAACGATTGACTTCACTGGCAACAAAAGGCGAGATTCCGATCCGCCTTGCAGAAATGGCTCATCAATTACGACACTTGAGAAACATAGGTGCTCACGCGGACCTTGGCAATTTGACACCGGCTGAAGTGCCAATCCTTGATGACCTATGTAAAGCCATCCTCGAGTATTTATACACTGCGCCTCAATTGATAGAGCAAGTAGACAAACGACTTCAAAAGCTAAAGTGGGTATAACACGATTAGAGGAGACGCTGATGACCAAAGACATGCCCAAAACCTATGACTTTAAATCCACCGAAGAGCGCCTGTACGCCTGGTGGGAAAAGCGCGGCTATTTCAAGCCGAAAGGCGGCAAGCACGCCGAGCGATTCGTCATCTCGATGCCGCCGCCCAACGTGACCGGCGGGCTGCACATGGGCCACGCCATCACCGCGGCCACCGAAGACTTGATGATTCGCTATCGCCGGATGCGCGGGTTCAAAACGCTGTGGGTGCCCGGCTCCGATCACGCCGGCATCGCCACGCAGTTGCAGGTGGAAAAGCTCCTGCGTAGCGAAGGCACGAGCCGCGAAGCGATTGGCCGCGAAGAATTCCTGCGCTGCACGTGGGAATGGAAAAACAAGTACGGCTCGTACATCTCGCAACAGCATCACCGATTGGGGGCAAGCTGCGATTGGGAGCGCGAGCGCTTCACGATGGACGAGGGCCTTTCGCGCGCCGTGCGCGAAGCGTTCGTGCGCCTGTACGAAAAAGGGCTGATCTATCGCGGCACGTACCTGGTGAACTGGTCACCCGGACTCAAGACCGCCGTGTCCGATCTGGAAGTGGAATACAACGAAGAAGAGGCCACACTCTACTACTTCAAGTATCCCATCGCGGGCAAGCCAGGGCAATACATCCCTGTGGCGACGGTGCGCCCGGAGACGATCCTGGGCGACACCGCTGTGGCCGTGCATCCCGACGACGAGCGCTATCGCCATCTCATCGGCGAGACGTGCCTGGTGCCCATCCTCAACCGCACCATCCCAGTGATTCACGACACCTACGTCTCGATAGAGTTCGGCACCGGCGCGCTCAAGATCACACCCGGCCACGACCCGAACGATTACGAGATCGGCCAGCGGCACGGCCTGCCCATCGTCAACGCGCTCAATCCCGACGCGACGATGAGCGAAGCGGCCGGGCCTTACGCCGGCATGGATCGCTTCGAGTGCCGCAAGAAACTCTGGGCCGACATGCAAGCCGCCGGGTTGACGATCAAGACCGAAAAGTATGTGACGCAAATCCCGCGCTCGCAGCGCGGCGGCGAGATCATCGAGCCGATGGTTTCGACGCAGTGGTACATCAAGATCAAGCCGCTGGCCGAGCGCGCGATCAAGGCCGTGCAAGACGGGCACATCAAAATCATCCCGTCCACGCCCACGTGATAGGCCGAGTTGATCTGCGGGAACCAGGTCGCCTTGACCTCGAACTGAAAGCCCGCCACATCCGGGGCATAGTTGAACCACAGGATGAGTGTGAGCGCGAGCGACACGAGGCTCCACAAGAACGCGATCCACTTGAACGTCCGCTCGCCTGTGTTGCGCGGCGCAAAGAACATGATCGCGCAGCCGACAAGCGGCGAGAACAGAATCAAGGTGAGCAAGTTGTCGAGTAACCAGTCCATAACACTCTCCGGTCAATCCGTGATCAGTGCTCGGTGACGAGTCGCCAAGTAGCTGATTACCGTAATCCAGGCAAGGGAATCTCGAACAAGATAAAGATAATGATCGTCATCAGCAAGGCAAGCAGCATATAGTTTTGGACGCGGCCCGTCTGCACCTCGCGAAAGCCCTCGCCCAACTCCTTGATGCTTTGGGCCAGCGCATCCGCGCCGCCATTGATGACCACGCGGTCGAACACGCGGAAGGCTTCGCCGATGCGGTACGCGCTGCGTGCGACTCCGTGCAGGATGCCGTCAATCACGGTCTTGTCAATGAAGGTGTACGTCCAGACCGCCAGCTTGAGCGTCGGCTGGATCAAGGCCCAATCATAAAGTTGATCAACGCCAAAGCGATTCGCCGCCCAACTGTAACCTGGAATACGAGCCAGCGGATCGGGCTGACCCGCTTCCAATGGCTTGCGCCAGGCATAGACCCAAAAGCCCAGCCCCAGCCCGCCCAACGCCACGACGAGCGAAGTCACCAGCGGCCACGGAGTGAACTCTGTCGCCACTTCCAGCTTGACCACTTCTTCGACCGTCGCGCCGACAAACGAGTGGAACCAGTTGGGCAACAACTCGGCCACCTGCGGGAGTCCGATGCCGGCCCAAAATGTGTGCTCCGTGCCAACCCAGCCCGCGCCAATCGCAAAGACCGCCAGCGCCACCAGCGGAGCCGTCATCGTCCACACATTCTCCGAAGCATGCGCAGAAGCCTCGGTGCGCGGCTTGCCCAGGAACGTCAGGCTGATCTGGCGCGCGGTATAGAACGCCGTCAGCAGCGCGGAAATTGCCAGCACGATGAACACACCCATGCCCAGCGAATTGCCCGCTTGCCACTGCTCGAACGCGCCGCCCAGGATGGCGTCCTTGCTCCAAAAGCCCGCCGTCACTAGCGGAAAGCCCGAAAGCGCCAGCCCGCCGATGAGGAACGTCCAGAACGTGACAGGCATCTTGGTTCTCAGTCCGCCCATGTTCAGCATATCATTAGGGTCAAAGAACTCGTCATGCCCGTGCGCCACATGATGATGCCCATGCTCCACGCCATGAATCACCGAGCCGGAGCCGAGGAACAAGAGCGCCTTGAAGAAAGCGTGCGTCACCAAGTGGAACGCCGCCGCCACCCACGC
Source organism: Anaerolineae bacterium (assembly GCA_041300525.1). Taxonomy (GTDB): domain Bacteria; phylum Chloroflexota; class Anaerolineae; order Fen-1058; family Fen-1058; genus JBGLNJ01. The sequence goes on from JBGLNJ010000001.1 coordinate 2,453,622, forward strand.
GCCCACGCCTAACGCGGCGATCATGTAACCGAGCTGCGCGATGGTCGAATAGGCCAGCACACGCTTGATGTCATTCTGCGCGATGGCGATGACCGAGGCGAACAGCGCCGTGAATGCGCCGATGAGACCCATCGCCAGCATCGGCGTGGTGAAGGGATCGCCGTGGCCCAACCCGGCGTGCAAGAGCGGGAACATGCGCACGGCAGCGTACACGCCCGCGCTCACCATCGTCGCCGCGTGAATCATCGCGCTCACGGGCGTGGGGCCTTCCATCGCGTCCGGCAACCAGACGTGCAGCGGGAACTGGGACGACTTGCCGACTGTGCCCGCAAAGAGCAGCAGCCCGGCCAGTCCCGCCACCGACAGCCCAACAATGTACGATTGAGTTGTCGCCAACTTGGCCAGTGTGGCCGGCTCAAACAATTCGCGGAACGATAGCGTCCCGGTCTGCGAGTAAAGATAGGCAATGCCCAACAGCATCAGCACATCGCCCACGCGGGTGGTCATGAACGCCTTGATGGCCGCCTGGTACGGCGTAGTCTTTTTCGGGTCGGGGTACGTGCGCGCAAACCAGAAACCGATGAGGAGATACGAACACAGGCCCATGATTTCCCAGCCGATAAAGAGCAGCAACAAGTTATCGGCCACCACCAGCGCCAGCATCGCCGCCGCGAACAGGCTGATGTAAGCAAAGAACCGCGAGTACATCACCTCGACGGTGCCGACTTGCGGTGGCTCGCCCTTTTTGTTATGCTGGCTTTCCGGCATTCCACCGTTGTGATAGCCCACGCTGTAGACAAAAATGCACAGGCAGGTGATGGACACAAAGAACAGCATCACCGCCGTCAGCGGGTCCACTAGCACGCCCATCTTGAAGGTCTCGTGTCCTGTGGGCAACCAATCTATTGCGTGCTGGATCGGCTCCTTCGCCAACTCGGGGCCTATGCCGACGCTCCGCCAAAAGACGATTTGCGCCATCACAAACGACACGAGCATCGAGAGGATGGCGATGCTGCTGCTCAACCGCTTCCATTTGTTCAAGAACAGCACGATCAGCCCAAACGACAAAAGCGGCGGGACGGGAATGAGCCAGGTGATGAGTGTCAAGTCCATAAATGCCTCGTTACTCGGTTACTCTGTCAATCAGTTACTCGGTTACCGATTGACTGATCACTGATTGACCGATCACTGATTGACTGATCACCGATCACCACTTGAGCAAGTCAATATTTTCCATGTCCACCGTATTCCGGTTGCGGTAGACGCTGATGATGAGCGCCAGGCCCACAGCGGCCTCGGCGGCAGCCACGACGAACACAAACGCCGCAAACGCCTGCCCGGTGATCTTGTCCGGCTGCAGGTAGCGCCAGAACGCGACCAGGTTGATGTTGACCGCGTTGAGCATCAGCTCGACGGCCATCAAAATCGCCACCGCGTTTCGCCGCACCAGCACGCCAAAGACGCCAACGCAAAAGAGAATGGCTGCAACCACTAAATACCAGATGAGAGGAACCATCGTTCTTTACTCCTCGACCCATGACAAGGTGACACGGTGACAAGGTGATAAAGGCATCACTCTCCTTGTTTCCTTGTCTCCTTGTCTACTTGTCTACTTTCGCGGGCTACATAGATCGAGCCGATCAACGCCGCCACCAAGAGCACGGACGCGACCTCGAACGGCAGAGCATACAGGTTGGGGTCTACCAATGCCTTGCCCAATTGGGCAATATTATCGGCCGGGACAGCCGCCAACGCGTCCTGCGGCCAACTGAAGCGGAACAATGTCAACAGCAGCACACCCAGCAGCAACAATGCCACAGGGATCGCATAAACCCACTGCTCGTTGACACGCGCAACCTTGCCCATCACGCCGCGCGTCACCATCACCGCAAAGATGATGAGAATCGCGATCGCGCCGATGTAGATCAAGACCTGCGCGGCAGCCAAAAAGCTCGCTTCCAACAGCGCATACATCGCCGCCACGCCGGCCAATGCCACGATCAATCCCAGCGCCGCATGGAACAAGTTCCGGACCAGGACGGTGTACACCGCTCCGACCAGCGTGATCAGGCTGATCACGCTAAACATCACCTGGAGAACAGTCATACGAAACTCCACCTGAAAATCAATGCGCCCCAACCGTCGCCAGCGCATGCTCCGCGCCGTGCGCCAACGCATCTCCATGCGCCAACTCTTGCTGCGCTTCGGCCACCGGCGATGCGGGGGATTCCACCGCCAGCCGCGCGCGCCGCCCGCCAGAGCCGACCAACGCCAACGCCGCAAAGATCAACGCCAAGTTGAACGCCAACAGCATCAACGCCCACGGCCACGTCCCCGCCGCCAGCCCCAATGCCTGCGCCAAGCGGTCCGCCACAGCGACGACGATCATGTTCGCCAACGAAAGCGGAACCAGAAATTTCCAGTTGAACGCCATCAGGTGATCAATCCGCAAACGCGGCAGCGTCCCGCGCGCCCACACCATGACGCAGAACACCAGAATGGCCTTGACGAAAAACCACAGGTACGGGACTGTGAGCCCAAAGATATTCGGGCCACGCCATCCGCCCAGGAACAGCGTCACAATAATGCAGGACACGGCAAAGGCATGGACGTACTCGCCCAGGAAGAACAGGGCGAACTTTATCCCGCTGTATTCGATATGATGGCCCGCAATGATCTCCGACTCGGCATCCAGCAAGTCGAACGGGCTGCGCCCGATTTCGGCCATGCCCGAAAACAGCGAGATCAGCGCCGCGATCGGCAGGACCAAAATGAACCACACCGGCTGTTTTTCCACGATGGTGATCATGGACATCGAGCCGGCCAACATCACCACGACCACCGCCGAAAGCACCTGCGGCACTTCGTAACTCACCAGCTGTGCCACGACACGGAACGCGCCCAACAGCGCGTATTTGTTATTCGACCCCCAACCGGCCATCAAGATGCCGATGATGCCAAGGGCTCCCGCCGCCAGGACGAAAAAGATGCCGACATTCATGTCGGCGCCGATCAGCCCCGGCCCGAACGGGATGACGGCATAGACGACAATGGCCGCCGCCGCGGCCACAATCGGCGCAACGTTGTAGACCAGGCGATCCGCATCGGTCGGCGTGATGTCCTCTTTCGTCAACGCCTTGATGCCGTCCGCGAGCGGTTGAAAAAGTCCCCACGGGCCAGCCAGGTTCGGCCCCAGCCGGTTCTGGATGCGGGCCACGCCCTTGCGCTCGATCCAGGTCATGAGCATGAACATCACCAGGGCAAAGATGCCCAGCACGGCCGCCCGCAAAACCATCATCGTCAATTCCACGCCGGCCAGCGGCATAAAGCCGCCTAACCATCCCTCAATCAATTTGGCCAATGGGGTAAAGGGATTATTGATTACATCCATTCCACGCACTCCATGAGGATCAGACAGGACATCGCAACAAACTGCCCCGACACCCTAAACCAGGTGCGGGGCTGTGCAGGCCGCGTGGCCCGGAAAACTAGACCCACTCGAGGTCTCCCTTGCGCCATGCATAGACGAGAGCGCCGGCCAAGATCAAAATGAACAACACCATTTCGAGCACGCCAAACAGAGGAAGCTGCCCGTAGGCCACAGCCCACGGAAAGAGGAAAATCGTTTCGATGTCAAACAAGACGAACACGAGAGCGTAGATGTAATACTGGACATTGAACTGGACCCAGGCATCCCCGACGGTTTCGATGCCACATTCGTAAGTGGACGACTTGATGGGGTTGGGCTTTCGGGGGCGTAACATCCAGGCCAAAATCAGAGCGGATCCGGTCAGCGCGATAGCCACAATCAGCATGATCCCGACAAAGGCAAAGTCTTGAAGCAAGGTCACGCCTCCTCTCATCAATGCGCAAAATTATAACATGCGAAATAACAAAACGCAATAACAGCCGCGCACAGCGCGGCAATTCTACCACAAGTTCAATGCGGCGCAAGGCAAATGCAATTGCAGGTAAGTCGCATGACATCTCACGTTTTACGTTTCACGTTTTACGCTTTATAATGGCGGTATGACGTTACACATTGATCTCCAACTACCCGACGCCGCCTGGGATGCATTCGTCGAGCGCCGCGCCGATGGGCACGCGCTCCAAACCAGCGCCTGGGCCGCGCTCAAATTCCGCTTTGGCTGGAGCGCGGGCCGCGCGGCCGTCCTCGACGGCGAACAAGTCGTTGCGGGCGCGTCGGTTCTCTTTCGCAAGCTGCCCCTCGGCTTGGGCACATTCGCCTATGCCCCCAAAGGCCCACTCGTAGACTGGGACAGCGCGCCGCACGTCTCCGCGCTCTTCGATGGCCTTGATGCGCTGTGCCACGCCCGCCGTGCCTTTGCCCTGAAACTCGAGCCCGACATCGAAAAACCGCAAGACGCAGGATGCAAGACGCAAGAGGCGCTCTTCCTTCATCCTTCGTCAGCCGTTCAACCGCGCCGAACGATCTTGATTGACCTGACGAGAACGGAAGATGAGATTTTGGCCGCGATGCGCCAAAAGACGCGCTACAACATCCGCCTGGCCGCCCGCAAAGGCGTCGTCGTCCGCGAAGGAACGGCTGACGACTTGCCCGCGTTCTACGCGCTGACGCAGGTCACCGGCGCGCGTGATGGCTTTGGCGTCCACAGCGCCGATTACTATCGCGCCGCGTTCGAGTTGTTTGTCCCGCGCGATTGGGCGCGATTGTTTGTGGCCGACGTGCATGAAGTGGGCATTGAACCTACGCCGGTTGCCGCCATTCCAATGGCCGCGATCATGGTATTCGCATTGGGGAGCAAGGCCTGGTACATGTACGGCGCGTCCGGCGATATGCACCGCGAGCGGATGCCCAACCACGCATTGCAATGGGAAGCGATTCGCTGGGCCAAATCACGCGGCTGTGCCACGTATGACCTATGGGGCGTGCCGGACGAAGACGAGGCAACGCTGGAAGCGCGGGCGCTGCGCGACAGCAACTATTTCGTCAGCGACACCAACTATGGCTGGGGGCCGGACGGCATTGGCGATACCACCGACATCGGCCACTGGTTCACTTGGTTTCGCAGCTCGAATAGCTCCACCTACTTGAATGCCCTCTATGCGGAAAGTGAACAGCACTCGGAATATTCGCGCCTCGCCCAAAACCCTGGCGGCGAGAACAAGATCATCCTGTTCAAATCCTGCTTTCCCAATTCGCAACTGGGGGGCAAGCCGAACGACCCGCCGGCAGCGGGCGACAATCCCTTGCGTGGGCAAGAGTCGTCGTCGGAGCACATGACCGTCGCCAGTGCCAAGGGCGTCTATAACGATCTCTTGCAGTATTTTGCCGCGCGGCAAGACAAGCTGTTCGTCGTCGTCACCGCGCCGCCGCTCACCGCGCGAGACAGTTCTCCGGTCAACGCGGCCAACGCGCGCGCCTTGAACAATTGGCTGGTCAAAGAGTGGCTGTCCAGCTATCCCCACAAGAACGTCTTTGCGTTTGATTTCTACAACGTCCTGACCTCCAACGGCGGCGGCGCGGGTGTCAACGACCTGGGCCAAGAGCGCGGCAATCACCATCGCTTTTGGAAAGGCGCGATACAGCACGTCCAAACGGCGAGCAATAATTTTTCGGCTTATGCCAGCGCGCCCAACGACAGTCATCCCACGGCGGCCGGCGGCAAAAAAGCTACTGGCGAGTTTATCCCGCTGCTCAACATCGCCGTCCATTGCTGGTTGGGCGAGGGCGGCTGTGTGCGCTGAGGGCAAATCCTGCCAGGAACAAATAACACGAACCTACTGCCATGGGTGAAGCGCAAATAAGGAGGCACGACATGAAGAGCAAAATGCTTCTCGTCATCGGGTTGACGCTAATGTTCTTGTTTGTTCTATCCAACGCGACGAGCCGCGCGATCGGCTCACCTTCGCCAGCTTTCGCCCCGTCTGCGCTCTGGTCCGGCAATGATGTGGGCGCGACGAGCGGCGATGCGCGCGCCGTCGTCGTGGGCGACCTGGATCACGACGGCGACGACGACGTGGCATCGGGCGATACGCGCGGCAACGTCATCGTCTGGCAAAACGACGGCACGCCCTTCGTCAGCTTGTGGATCTCAAACACCGTCGGGAGCTGTGGCGCGGTTGCGGTGGTGTACTCGTTGGCGCTGGGCGATTTCGACAACGACGGCAATCTTGACTTGGCCAGCGGGTGCAGCACGGCTGCGGCCTGGGAGATTGTGATCTGGCAAAATGATGGCAAGCCCTTCACCGGCAGTTGGACTGCCAATGGTGTGGGCGGGGCGGCGCACGTGATGGCGCTGGCCGTGGGCGACCTGGACAACGATGGCTATCTCGATCTTGTGTCGGTTGATAACAGCGCGGTGATTGACGCCTGGCGCAACGACGGCACGCCCTTCAGCGACGCATGGCCCGTCCAAATCGTCGGCAACACGACCAACGCCGCCTACGCCGTGGCCGTGGGCGACCTGGACGACGACGGCGATCTGGACATTGCGTCCGGCGATGCGAACAACTCACTCAAGGTGTGGCAGAACAATGGCACGCCCTTTTCCGGCGTGTGGACGGCCAACACTGCTGGAACGGGCAAGGCTGCGTTTTACGCCGTGGCCCTGGCCGATCTCGACGGTGATGGCGACCTGGACATGATCTCCGATCTGGAAAGCGCGGACGCTACCGATTACCAAGTCGCTGCCTGGCAGAACGATGGCACACCCTTTGCCGGCTTGTGGACCGTCAAGCTCGTCGGGGCGACAAATGATACGGCGTACGCTGTGGCGGTGGCCGACCTGGATAACGATGGCCGGGCCGATATTGTCTCGGGCAGCCACGACACGAGCGCCACCTACGAGCTGGTCGCGTGGTACAGTCCCGCTTCTCCCTTTGCCGACACGTGGACAACCAGCGCAGTTGGCGCCAGCGCCGACGAAGTGAACAGCGTTGCGCTGGCCGATCTCGATCACGACGGCGACCCCGATATCGTCAGCGGCAGCAGCAGCGCCGAGAACTATGAGATCATCGCCTGGCGCAACGATCACGCGCTCAAACCGATCGGCAGTTGGACGGAACTCGTCCAACCCAATCCAATGCCACCCTCAGGCTCAGTATCGCTGGCCGATTTCGACCACGACGGCAAGCTGGACATTGCCGTGGGCACCACCAGCGGGCTGGTGGCCTGGCGCGGCGATGGCGGCACCACTTGGACGCGAGTGGGAGCGGCCCAGCTTGGGATCACGGGCACGTGGCCGGGTGTGGCTTGGGGACAGATTGACAACAGGAACGAGTTGGACCTGGCCGCCGCCAGCGACAGCAATGGCCTGCGCGCCTGGGTGGTCACGCAAAATGGCGGGGGCTGGGACAACAAGAGCACCGGCTTGCCGGCCACGGGCAGTTTCCAGGCGTTGGCCCTGGGACACATGGATCACGACGGGCAACTGGACCTGGTGGCGAGCGGCAAGAGTTCAGCCGCGGGCGTGCGCATCTGGCAAGGCACCGCCGCAATCGGTTCACCCAACTGGGTCTTGAAGACGGTTGTATCAGATACCCTGGATTTCTGTGACCTGGCAGCCGGGCATGTAAATCACGATGGCGATCTGGATGTGGCGGCGGCCAGTTGTGATTCAAGAGGAATTCTTGTCTGGAAGGGAGATGGCGCGTTTGGTTTGAGTTACATGGCTCCGCCTACGACGACTGGCGCTTATCAGGCTGTTGCGCTGGGCGACCTCGACAACGATGGCGACACCGACCTGGCAGCCGCTGCTGGCTCTGGCGGAATCCGCGTCTGGCTGGGCAATGGCGGTACGAGTTGGACCGATGCGGGTGTGATCAGTCCGTCCCTTGCCGTCAGCAGCCTGGCAGTTGGAGATATTGATCGTGATGGCTACCTGGACCTTGCGGCTGGCCTCACGGGTGGGGGTGGTGTGCGAGCGTGGCGCGGAGATGGCGGCGCTACCTGGACCGACATCAGCACCGACCTGCCGATCACTAACCCATACTATGGCATTGCCCTGGGTCGAGTAGACGCCGACGGGGCGCTGGACATTGTCGGCGCGGGAACCAATGGCGTCCGGGTCTGGGCTGCCTTTGAGCCGCCGCCCAGCGGCTGGACCAACTTTCAACCCGCCGCCGGAACGTGGACGCGCTCGCAACAAGTCACGTGCGCAGTGCAGGTGGCCGATGCCGGCTCTGGCCTGGACGTGAGTTCAGCGCAGTATCGTTTTTCCCGCAATGGCGGCAGCACGTGGGTCGGAGACTGGCTCACGGCCACCGTGTCCGGCTCCGATGGGACGACGGCGCTCCAGGTGATAACGGCAACCAACGTACTTTTCAATCAGGACTCGGGCGCGCAAAACGTCATCCAATTCCACATTCAAGACATGGCCGGGCTGACCGGCACCAGTCCCCTCTACAACGTACTCGTTGACGCGACGCCGCCCACTAACCCGGCCGACCTGACCAGCCCCAGTCATACGCCCGGCGCGTGGACCGACGACAACTCTTTGCGCTTTACCTGGACGCACACCGGCACCGATGCCACCAGCGGACTGTGGGGCTATTCATTTGTATTCAATCAAGTGACCGATGAGCGCCCGGATGAAGATGTGGATCAGGGCATCGGCCCGGGCGACTTGGACCGATGGGCCATCCCCGACGGCGACTGGTATTTTCACCTGATGACGCGGGACAGGGCAGGCAACTGGTCTACCCCCGCGCACCTGGGGCCTTACCGGATTGACACAGCCAACCCCACCACGCCCACGTTGACCTCGTCCAGTCACACCGTCGGTGGTTGGTCGAACGACAATACCATCTATGCCCAGTGGAACGCGTCCGATGGCGGCGGCATATCCGGCTATTCTTTCGTCTGGGACGATCACCCCAGCCTCTACGTGGACACGATCACAGACACCGCGGCCAATTCGACGACCAGCGGCGCCTTGGCCGACGATCAATGGTACTTGCACATCCGGGCCGTTGACAGGGCCGGCAACGCGGGCGGCATTGCCCATTTCGGCCCGTTCGGTGTGGACACGGCCGAGCCGACCTCTTGCTGGATCAATGCGCCGGTGACGTGCGGCTCGTCCTGCACGATCGAGTGGCGCTACCTGGATGCCACGAGCGGCATCGCCAGCTACGACGTGCAGGTGCGCTATGAGGACGCTACCCCCACGTGGGAAGACTGGCGGCTCGGCACGACCAGCGCCTCAGCCGTCTATACCGACACCTCGCCACATGGCGTCTATTCCTTCCGCGTCCGCGCGCGAGATCGCGCCGGCAATGTCACCGGCTACGATTGCTCCGATCAGACGATTGTCTCTGACTTGCAAGCCTATGAGCTAGAGGTCACGCAGGGGATTCAAAACCTGGCGAACGACGCGCCCTTGATCGCCGACAAGACCACGTACGTGCGCTTTTACGTGGCGAGCCACACGGACGTGCCTAGTGTGGATGCCCGGCTGCACGGCACGCGCGGCGGCGTGGCCTTGCCGGGTTCGCCGCTGCGTCCAATGGGCGGACGCATCACGACTCACTTTAACGCCGGAGACCGGGCCGATCTCGGCGACTCATTCTACTTTCGCCTGCCGTCCGAGTGGCGCTCGGGCACGGTGACATTGCGCGCAGTGGTCAATCCGGCTCACGATGTAGCCGAAACCAACGATGCCAACAACGAGATGTCTGAAACGGTGACCTTTGGGACGAGCGGCGATTTCTGCATCGTGATGGTACCCATCCACCTGCACCCGCACACTTACTTTATCGAGGACAACCGGACCCATTTTTGGGATAGCGTCAACTTGATGAAGTGGATATACCCGGTGCGAAACGATGGGGTGAGCATTTATAGTGTAGGCGAAGAATATCCCGAGGGACACTCGTCTGGTTGGAATTACGGCATCCCCCAAGATTACGACGTGATACTACAAGACCTGGCCGGCGTGGACTTTTGGTACTCGGACCCCTGTCACGATACCCACTACTATGGCATGGTTCATCCGGATAGCGGAGGCGGCGGCATGGGAAATCGCCCCGGCGACGAGGCGGCCGGTTCCATGCAGAACGTGATCGGGAGCAATTGGCCGACGCCCCTGGGCGGCAGGACGCTGGCTCACGAGTTGGGCCACAACTTTGGACGCAAGCACGTCTGGTGTACCGGCTGTGAGCAAGGCGGCGGAGACATTGACAACAGCTATCCCTACGAAGAGGCTGTCCGACACACCTGCAATGTAACGACGACCCCCTACACCTGCCGCTTTGGGCCAGACTCGACGAGCGAGTACTATGGCTTCTGGCCCAAGCCGGGCGGGCCGCCCGAGATCATCCCGCCGCTGGACACGGGCGACCTGATGTCCTACTATTACAGGCGGTGGCCGTCCGACTATACTTATCGCGCGCTGCTCGGAGAGTTGAGAGACCTGGCGCAAGCGCAAGATGCGCCGCCAGCGCTCTCGCCGGCCTGGGCGCAGGCGACCGAATACCTCTTCGCCTCCGGCTTTATCAGCCCGACCGGCCAAACCGCCGAGCTGCGCGCCTTTTATCGCACGTCGTCGCCGGACTCGAAATTCGTCGCCCGCTCATACCAACACGCACTGGCATCCGCGTTGAGCGACAACGTCTACAGCCTGGCGCTGCAAGACATAGGGGGCAATATACTTTACACGCACACCTTTACCGCCGCGTCCCAGACCGACGAGGGCGCTGTCCCGACGAGGATACCCTTTGCCGAGGTCTTTCCCTATACCCCCGCCGCCCGCATTGTGCTCAAACAAGGCAACACGACGCTGGCCTCTCGTTCGGTAAGCGCGCACGCGCCCGCGGTCACGGTGCTCTCGCCCAACGGCGGAGAAAATATCACCAATCAATTGCTCGTCTCGTGGACGGGCGCTGATGCCGACGGGGACGCGTTGCGCTACGTCGTCCAGTACAGTCCCGACAACGGCGCGACATGGCGCGCGCTGGCCGTCAACTGGACGGGCGATAGCTTTAGCGTGGACGCCCAAAACCTGGCCCTGTTGCCGGGCAGCAGCCAGGCGCGCATCCGCGTCATTGCCAGCGATGGCGTCAACACCGCCGAGGATCAATCCAATGCGGTCTTTACCGTGGCTCGCAAATCACCCCAGGCTTACATCCTCGAACCCCAAAGCGGCAGCCAGATCGAGCCAGGCAGCACGGTCGTATTGATGGGCACAGCCACCGATGCCGAAGACGGTCCCCTGAGCGAGACGAGCGCCATAACCTGGACATCGAGCCTGAGCGGGACACTGGGCACAGGCGGGGAACTGTGGGTGAGCGGCTTGCTCACCGGCACTCACCTCATCATTCTCGTCGCTCGTCGTCGTGTCCAAAATCGTCCTGCACCTGCCGCTGCGAATGCCGGGCCATTCGGGCGTGGTTTGGATGGCGATTTTGATCTTGGCGCGCGGACTGGTACCCAAGCCAGGCGCGCTGTCACTGGTTGGGCTGACCAGCGGACTGCTGGCCGCATTCATGGGGCTGGGCGACCTGGGGCCGATCTATACTTTCTTCTCCTACCTGGCTTCGGGCGTGGCGGTGGACTTGATCGCGCTGTTCTTGGGCGGCGTGGACAACGCCGTCACCGCCGGGCTGGCGGGGACGGTGGGCAACGTCGCCAAGATGTTGGTGAAAATGGCGATGGCAGTCTCGATGCAAATTCCGGCTGGCTTTGTAGCCTTTGGCCTGCTTTACTCGTTCATCACGAACTCGGTCGCCGGGCTGCTAGGTGGCGTGCTCGGCTGGCTCATCCTACGGGCGCTGCGGCGGGCGGGGTTCTTTGCTTATCTCGCGGAGAAGCGCTAGGAGGCCTGAAAGAGGATACCAGTTTCGTTGTAGAATGTCGAGGGGCGGGCAACCGGCGAGTTGGGAAGTGCTTATAGCCAAGCCAGGATGCGCTGTAGGGCCTGCTCAGCCAGGCAAGCCGTTTGCGGGGAAAGCGAGTGGGAAAAGTCGAACTCGTAGCCCCGAATGGAAACGAGCACGGCCTCGGGTTGGCGGTTATACAACGTTTGAACCAGCGACAGGCAAGTGGCCGGGGTGATATGATGTGTGAGCGGCGCAGCTTGGCACTCGCCTTTTAATTCCTGCCAGACAATGTCCTGGGTCATCTGTCCCGCGTGCGCATCTACAAAGCATATCCGATCAAACTGCGCCAGAGTCTCGGCCAGTTCAGGCGAAAGCTGCAAAACAAATATCAGATCGGGCGACCGCCCGCACGGTTGCCCGTCATTCTCAGACGGATCAGGCAAAATGTATCCCAGCTCGCGAGCCAGCCTGACCATGATATGAAATGCCACGCCATCGTCCTGGCGATCAGGATTGCCATAGCAAAGGACCAGCGTCCGCTGGGACAGCTTGACCTTTCTTCGCACAGGCAAGAAGAAAGGACAGGCCATGATTTGAGAATGTCGTAGTCTAGTCATCGCGTCGGACCGTCTGTATCAGGCGACCTGCTGCATTCACCAGATATAGGATGATGTGAAAGTTACATCCCCGGGTTAAAAAACCGCCCGGGGATGTATCCGTTATATCGCCTTTTCAATTTTGACGGCGCAGGCCTTGTATTCTGCCGTCTTGGTATCGGGGTCGAACACGTTGTTGGTAAGCCAGTTTGCGTTTCCTTCACGGAAATGGAATGCCATCCACACCAGTCCCGGAGGAATCTCTTCGGTCACCCTTGCTTTGACCTTTACCGATCCACGGCGTGAGCTTACGATGATGCATTCTTTGTTGGCGATACCAAGTCTCGTTGCATCAGCAGGAGAGATGTCCGCTGTTTCCTCCGAGAGCATCTGGTCGAGGCCGGCTCTACCTGTCTGCGTCCTCGTGTGATAGTGGAACAGTCGCCGCCCCGTGCTCAGAACAAACGGGTATTCTTCGTCCTCGACTTCTGCCGGAGGCGTCCACTCGATCCCCTTGAACAATCCCTGACCTCGTGCAAACTTGCCGCCTTTGTGCAGGAACTTGGTCCCAGGGTGATTGATGCTTGGGCAGGGCCATTGCAGCCCGTCCTGTTCGAGGCGCGCATATTTTATCCCGGCGTAGGCCGGGGCGAGCACGGATACCTCGTCGTCCCATATCTCTTGCGCGCTGCTCGACTGCCACTCGCGGCCCATCCGCCGGGCGATTTCTTTGAATATCCACCAGTTCGGTTTCGCCAGGCCGGGCGACTCCTTGATCTTGCGCACGCGGTTGACCCGGCGCTCGCTGCTCGTGAATGTCCCGTCATCCTCGCACCAGGCCGCGGCCGGAAGGATGACGTGAGCAAAGCGGGTGGTCTCGGTCGGAAAGATGTCGTTGCACACGATGAACTCGGCGGAAGCGAGCTCGTGCTCAACGTGGGTGATGTTCGGTTCCGTGTTTGCCAGGTTCTCGCCAAAGATATAAAAGCCCCGGATTTTTTTCGTCGGGAGGCCGGCCATCATATCCGGTATCATCAGCCCAAACTTGTCGGAGAGGTTTTCCACACCCCACGCCTGGGCAAACTTGGCTTTGCTTTCCGGATTGGCGACACTCTGATAGCCGGGATAGGTCCCGGGCAAGGCGCCCATGTCGCACGCGCCCTGAACATTGTTCTGGCCGCGCAGCGGATTTACCCCGGCGTTTTCCATTCCCACGTTGCCGAGCAGCATCTGGAGATTGGCTACCGACATGACATTGTTTTTGCCGCAAGTGTGTTCCGTGATGCCGAGCGTATAGCAGACCATGCCGGGTTTTGTGGCAGCCAAGGTGCGGGCGATCTCTTGTATCATTTCGACCGAGACGCCAGATATCTGTGACGCCCTCTCGGGTGGATATTCCATGACTTTGGCTTTAAAGTCGTCGAAATCGGCACAGTTCTCCGCCACGAATTTCTGGTCATAGAGGTTTTCGGAAATCAGCGCGTGCATAATCCCGTTGAGGAAAGCCACGTCCGAGCCGACCTTGATCTGGGCGAAGATGTGGGCCTTCTTGGCGAGAGCGTGTTTCCTCGGGTCAACGACGATGAGCTTGGCGCCCTTGTTCACGGCCCGCTTGACGAAATAGGATGCCACGGGATGGGCCTCGGTCATGTTCGTGCCGATCAGGAAGAGGAGCTTGGCGTTTTCAAATTCGCTGAACGAATTGGTCATCGCGCCCGAGCCAAATGAGGTTGCCAGACCGGCAACAGTTGGGGCGTGTCAGGTACGGGCGCAATGATCAATGTTGTTTGTGCCGATGACCCCCCGAAAAAGTTTTTGCATATTGTACGAATCTTCGTTGATGCTTCTCGCGCAGCTTACCCCGGCTATCGCATCCGGCCCGGATTCTTGAATGATTTGCTTGAATTTGCTGGCGACGAGATCCAGAGCCTCGTCCCAATTGGCTTCCCGGAAACCGTCCTTTTCCCGGATGAGCGGGGTTGTGAGGCGATCCTGCGAATAAATAAAATCATAGCCGTAGCGGCCTTTCACGCAAAGATGCCCCTGGTTTGGTTGAGCTCCGTCAACACCCCTGACGCGGATGATCTGGTCGCCCTTGACGTGAAGCTCAAGTTGGCAGCCGACTCCGCAGTAGGGGCAGGTGGTCCTGACTTTTCTTGTTTCCCAGGCGCGGGCCTTCCCTATTCCCTTTTTCTCGATGAGGGCGCCCACCGGGCAGAGCTGTACACATTCGCCGCATTGAACGCAGGTTGATTGGCCCATGGGTAGGTCTGCATCACATATCACCTTTGTGTGCCCGCCCCTGAATCCGAAATCGAGCACCTCGTTCACGACCAGGCGATTGCACCCCTCAATGCACCGGCCACACTGAATGCACTTGTTCGGGTCGCGCATGATAAAAGCGGCCGAATCGTCTCTGTCCTCCCACTGTTCGACAACAAAAGCGGGCACTTCGATGCCGAGATGGTACGCCGCGTCCTGGAGCTCGCAGTCGCCGTTCACTTCGCAGGAGAGGCAGTTATGGTTCCCGTTCGCCAGGAGCAGGTTGACGACCATCTTGCGGGCCTCGATGACGCGCGCCGAGGCGGTCTGGATCTTGGTGCCCTCCAGTGGGATCAGAGAACAGGCCGGTTGAAGGGCGCGCACCCCTTCTACTTCCACCACGCAGACGCGGCACATGCTCGCCGGCCCGAGTTTCGGATGATAGCACAGGGATGGGATGTATATGCCGTTCTCCCTCGCGATCTGGAGCACGGTTTTCCCCCCTTCAAGAGCAATCTCTTTTCCGTCAATAAAAATCGGTTTGCCCATGGCAGATTCTCCTTATTGTTTGCTTATTTGACCAGAGCTTCGAATTCCGGCCTGAACTTGGTGACCATTGCCTGTATCGGCATGGAAAAAGCCTCACCGGTGGGACACACGGTAAGCCCCCTGATGTTCGCGCACAGATGAAGGATTAGATCAATGTCCTCTTTTTTCCCTTTCCCTTCGACGAGTGCGCGGAGCTTGCTCGCAATAACGAGGGATCCCTCTCTGCACGGCGTGCATTGGCCGCACGACTCGTGCTCATAGAATTCAATCGTCCGCAAAGCCAGCTCGGGGATGGATACAGTATCGTTTATCACGATGATGCCGCCCGAGCCGAGCGCCGTTCCCCCTTTCTGGCACGAAGCGTAATCGAGGGACAGGCCGTGGGCTTCTGCGGGGGTGAGGATCGGCACGGAAAGCCCGCCGACGATCACCCCTTTCAGTTTCCCCTTGACCCCGCCCGCAGCGTCGAGGATGACCTCGAGCTTTGTTCCCAGTGGATACTCGTAGACGCCGGGCTTGTTAACGTGGCCGGACACCCCATAGATCTTGGGCCCATAGTCATTAGGCCCCCCGATCTTTTTAAAGGCTGCGGCGCCATGCTGGATGATATACGGCACGTTGGATAAGGTCTCGACGTTATTTACGACGGTCGGACATCCGTACAATCCAAAGCTGGCAGGAAACGGCGGCTTGGACCTCGGATTGCCTCTCTTCCCCTCGATGGATTCGATCTGAGCGGTTTCATCGCCGCAGACGTATGAACCTGCCCCCCGGTGAACGGCGATGTCCACGTGGGCGAGCTGTCCGTCCTTTTTCGTTTCTTCGATGGCGGTTTCGAGTATGTCGGCGATCCACGAAAATTCGCCGCGGATGTAGATAAATGCCTTGGCCGCGCCAATCGCACAAGCGCTGATGGCGATCCCCTCAATGAGCAGGTGGGGGTTAAACTCCATGATCTGCCTGTCTTTGAAGGTGCCAGGCTCGCCTTCATCCGCGTTGCAGATGAGATATACGGGCCGCGGGTCGTTTTTGGGAAGAAACGACCATTTCAGCCCCGCCGGGAATCCCGCGCCGCCGCGCCCCTGTATACCCGACTCTTTCACCTCGCTCACGACCTCTTCGGGTTTCATCGCCAGGGCTTTTTTCAAGGCCTGATATCCGCCGTTCTTTTTATAGAAAGCGAGCGTGCGGCAATCTTGTTGGGTCCGATCGTTCAACAGTATCCCGCACTCTGACACGACATTCATCGAGGGATCGTTGTCAGGCTCTTGTCCCTTCTTCAGCGCCTCGATGAGGGCGTCGGTCTTGGCCACGGTCATGTTTTCCAAGTACCGGTCATTCACCTGGATGACGGGGCCTGTCGCGCAGGAGGCGAGGTCCTGCACCGTGGATAGCGTAAACATCCCGTCTGGCGTGGTTTCGCCGACGGCGATGCCCAGCTTTTTGCAGAGATGCTTGACGATTTCATCCGCCCCGTGAAGAAAGCCGGGAACGCATGTGTCCACTTGCAGGTGGTATTTCCCGACCGGTTTAGTATTGAACAGCGTGTAATACGTCGCTATGCCGTACATGCGGCTCATGCTCATGCCGACCGCTTGGGCGGCCTCCTCCATCCCGGAAACGCTCAAATGGTTCCCGTTCTCTTTTTGAAAAAGCTGCATGATAGGCAGAACAGCCGATTCCTTTTTGGGGTATCTCCCGATAATATTTTTCACTCTCTCTTGGTTTTCTGTTTTCATCGTACCACCTTGAATGTTATACTTTTTAACTGCGTTCGAAACCGTTAACGTAGAGGTCCATTCCCTGACACGCCAGACACAACGCGCTGCCGTTTTTGGGATACGCTTCTCCGCAAGATGCGCATAATGCGATACGGTCATTGGCGCATTTACCGCGAAGCCTCGGTGAAACCCTGACGGTTTTTATTGAAAAAATCTCGTGCCCGGCCGCCTGGATCTCGTTTATCAGCGCGTCTTTATCCTGCTCCTGCTTTGACGACAGGCGCATAAACCAGTTTTTTATTTCCGGGTATCGGCTCAACTTTAACGCATCCATGCTGACGCGGACCCCAGCGCCGCCTTTCTTCTCGTACAAGGTAATGGCGAAGCGGCCCGTGTTGACTATTTTGAGCCAGCCGTTGCCGATGGTGCAGGGGGTGAGGATCTGTATGGCGTCAGGGAGGCACGAGGCGGATTCGCATATCGCGTCGAAAAACTCGTATTCGGTCATTCTTCTTACGGCGGCATCCACCATGAATCCGCCAACCAGGACGCCTGGGGCCAAGTTGCTATGGAATTCGGTGAGTTTATCAATATATTGTTCAACGGTATAGTGACAGATTTTATGGCTCATTGGGAATCGCCGTGATGTCTGCCCAAATGTAGGACAAATTGCCAATTTGTCCTACACGCTGCCGCCAAATATGAGGGCGTATCACGGCAAATACTTGGCCCCCTTGATTTTACAGGCAAAATCGGACTTGTGGGTAATCACCAGCTCTCCGCCCTGCCGAGCCGTTTCACTCAAAATCCGGACAATTGCATAGAGTCCCGAACCGCATTATAATAGACCTCGGTGCAGGGTAACTCTTACATCTGTGATGTGCGCCGGCTCGCTTTTTCCTACTCGTTGCAGCGCACATTACTTGACCGCATCAGGCCGAGTCGGTGTAACTCGTCCCGGCGGGGAGAATGACGCGCCGTGAGCCAAGTCAAGACAACTCCCGAAATGGATACGCATAGAATCACCGCCGGGTTGCATCAGACGCGCGGAGGCGGAACGCTGGCCGCCGGTCAAGTGTTGCAGCAGCGCTATCAGATCCTCGGCGTGCTGGGCATGGGTGGCATGAGCGCCGTCTATCAGTCGCGCGATTTGCGCTTTCCGAGTGTGACCAAGCTGTGCGCCGTGAAAGAGATGATCAACCTCGCGCCCGATCCGCAACTGCGCGCCATGGCCATTCAGAACTTTGAGCGTGAGGCCAACATCCTGGCAACGCTGTCCCATCCGGCCACGCCCAAAGTGTATGATTACTTTAGCGAACACGACCGCAGCTATTTGGTGATGGAATTTGTCGACGGGCAAGACCTGGAAGCTTACCTGGCCGATTACGAGGGGACGCTCCCGCATGACACCGTGTTAGATTGGGCCCTTCAACTGTGCGAAGTATTGATTTATCTCCACAGCCACAACCCGCCGATTGTCTTTCGTGACATGAAGCCCTCCAACGTCATGTTGGACAAAAGGGGCAAAATTCGCCTGGTGGATTTTGGAATTGCCAAGCTGTTCCAGACCGGCCAAAAAGGCACCATGATCGGCACGGAAGGCTACAGCCCGCCCGAGCAGTATCGCGGCGTGGCCGATCCGCGTGGTGACGTCTATGCGCTGGGAGCGACGATCCATCACTTGCTGACCAAGCAGGATCCCCGCATGGAACCGCCGTTTTCTTTCCACGAACGGCCCATCAAGGCAGCTAATCCCGTGGTGCCCGATGCGTTCGTCGAGATCATCAACCGGGCGCTCGAATACGATGTGGACAAACGCTGGCCGTCCATCGCCGACATGCAATTGGCTATGGAGGGGCTGCGCGGCACTCCTGAGCGGCTCAAGCCAGGCACCCTCCACATCAGTTCCGGCGAGATCGAACCGCTGTGGGTATTCACGTGCGAAGACGAAGTACGCTCTACACCCGCCACCTCCGAAGGGCTGCTCTACGTCGGCGCCTACGACCATAACCTGTACGCGCTGGACTTGCAGACGGGCCAATTTCGCTGGAAGTATGCCACCGAGGGCGGGTTGGCTTCATCGCCCTGCGTCTGGCAAGACCGCATCTTTGTCGGCTCGGAAGATCACCTGCTCTATTGCATCAACGCGCAGACTGGACGACTGGTGTGGACGTGTCCCACCCAAGGGTGCGTGCGGTCATCGCCTCGCGTGGAATACAACCACGTCTTTTTCGGATCGGACGATAATTATTTGTATGCCGTTAACGTGCAGACCGGGCGCGCGGCCTGGAAGTCGGAAACTCTCGGCCCCGTGCGCTCGCGGCCTGCCATCGGCGACGAGACGATCTATTTCGGCTGCGAAGACGGCTCGATCTACGCCGTGGATATTCGCGCCACCATACGGTGGAGGTTTACGACGCGGCGGGCGGTGACGTCCTCGCCGACGCTGGAAGATGGCATTCTATACGTCGGCTCCAGCGACCACACCGTGTATGCGCTGGACGCGCGTTCCGGTTGGTCCGTGTGGCGTTTCCGCACCAACAAGGCCGTCATCTCGTCGCCGGCGGTGGACAAGGGGACCGTGTTCGTCGGCTCGGTGGATAACAGCGTCTATGCCCTGGATAAGGGGACGGGCCGCCAGGTATGGAAGTTTAGCACCGATAATCAGGTCACGTCATCGCCGGCGGTGTTTGAAAATGGAGTATATTTTGGATCGGTGGATGGCAATGTCTACAGCGTGGACACACGCACCGGCGCACTCCGCTGGCGCTTCCGCACCAGTGGCCCGGTCACGTCATCGCCCGTCATTGCCGATGGAGTGATCTATATTGGCTCCACCGATCACCGCGTGTATGCGTTGGCGGCCTAAAAGGATTGGCTGCCTAAAAGGAATCGAATATGAGCTGGGTACGCGACGTGTTGAAAAAATCGGATTTGCCCGCGCCCGATCCCGCGCCGGTCGCGCTGCGTCCTGGCCGGCAGGCGGTCCCATCGCCCAAGCTCACCATCGGGTGCGCCAGCGATGTGGGTCAGATGCGCCACCACAACGAGGATGTGCTGCTGACCTTAGAAACCAGCCAGTTGGGCGACCAGGCCATTGACACACTCGGTTGGTTTGCGCTGGCCGACGGCATGGGCGGGCATCAATCCGGCGAAAAGGCCAGCGCCCTGGCCGTGCGCGTGGTGACGCACAGTCTACTCACCGAAATTATGCGGCCTTACCTGTTCAATGAAACGCGCGATGCATCCCAGCCCTCGTTGAGTGAAGTATTGGTCAACGCCGTGCAAGCGGCCAACGAAGCCGTTCACGATAAAGTGCCCGATGGCGGGACGACACTCACGTGCGCGTTGGTATTAGGCAGCCGGCTTTATCTGGCGCACGTGGGCGACAGTCGGGCCTATCTCTTTGCAGGCGACAAACTGCGCCAGATCACCCGAGACCACTCCCTGGTGGGTCGTCTAGTGGAATTGGGGCAAATCTCGTCTGACGAAGCGCTGAACCATCCCCAGCGGAATGTGGTGTACCGCGCGGTGGGACAGGGCGAGGCATTGGAGGTGGACACCTACGTCGAGTCACTCCCTGGCACTTATCGTTTGCTGTTGTGTTGTGACGGGTTATGGGGGATGGTTAGCGACGACCAACTGACACAAGTGATCCGTTCGGCTCCCACCCCTCAAGAGGCATGTGATCGTCTAGTCGAATTAGCCAATGCAGCCGGCGGCAAAGACAACATCACGGTAGCAATTGTCGAGCCGTAGGGTTTGTGGGGTATTGCTTATGGATGTATCGCCGGATTACTATGCTGCGCTCGGGCTCACGCCCGATGCAACGCTGGAAGACATCAAAAAGGCCTACCGGCAGCTTGCGCGCCAGCATCACCCGGACGCCCAAGCCGTGCCCGGCACAGCCATGCTATTCCGCGAGATACAAACTGCCTACGACGTCCTCAGCGACAAGGACCAGCGGGCCGCGTATGACCGTGCGCGCGCCGAGGCCGGGCAGTCACCCGATAGCTCTATTCAAGTGCGCCTGGAAGGCAGCCGCAATGCGCTGCCCAGCATCCCCGAGGAGCAAATCTTGTATGTGCTCGCCAACATCCAAGCCGCTCAGACCGACCGTCACTCCAAGCGGCTGCCGCTGAATCTGTGCCTGGCCATTGACCGCAGCACGTCCATGCAGGGGTCTCGGCTGGAACAAGTCAAAATGGCCACGTATCAACTGATTGACGGCCTGGACAAAAATGATACCTTTAGCGTGGTCACGTTCAGCGACCACTCCGAAGTGGTATGGAGCAGCCACATCGGCAGCGACCCGATTCGAGGCAAGGCCAAGGTCGCCGCGATCCAGGCCAGCGGCGGGACAGAAATCTTGCAGGGCATGTTGGCTGGACTGAGCGAACTGGAAAAAGGCCGCCGCGGGCAAGCCATCAGTCACATGATTCTGCTGACCGATGGACAAACCTACGGTGACGAAGAACAATGCCTGGCTCAAGCAGTCGAAGCGAAGAAACACGGCATCAGCATCACGTGCATGGGCCTGGGTGAAGATTGGAACGATACCCTGCTGGATGCCATTGCCGCGCGCAGCGGCGGCCCGTCGGCCTATGTGGCCACCGCCGACGACGTGCAGCGTATCTTTCAAGAACAGTTGCACGGACTGGGCACATTGTATGCGACCAATCTGCAATGGACCTTGCGCCTGGCGGAGGGCGTGTCGCTCAAGAACGCGTTCCGGCTCACGCCCTACCTGGTTCGTCTGGCGCCGGAAAAGGATGTGATTTCACTCGGCACGCTGCAGACAGACAGCCCCGTCGTGCTATTGTTGGAATTCATCATCCCGTCGCGCTCACCCGGATCGCACCGCCTGGCCCAGTTCGATTTGACCGGTGATGTGCCTGCGCTGGATCGAAAGGGAGAGCACCTGCGCCAGAACCTGGCGTTGGATTTTACCACCCAGACTTCCAGCGCGCCGGCCGCCGTGCCACCGGCCATCCTCAGTGCGCTGGCGAAGGTGACCATCTTTCAAATCCAAGAGAACGCCTGGAAGTCGCTCGAAAAAGGCGACGTGGTGGATGCCACCCGCCGATTGGAAACGATGGCCACACGTTTGCTCGACCTGGGCGAGCATCAACTGGCGCGCGCAGCTCTGCTGGAAGCGGGTCGCTTGGCCCGCAGTGGGCATCTCTCCCCGGCAGGGCGCAAGACCATCAAGTATGGAACTCGCAGTCTATCGCTATCAACACAGGAGCGTCACCATGATTGAATGTCCTTCGTGCGGACGACAGCATCGGCCTGGCACACTGTTCTGCAGCGAATGTGGCGTGTATTTGCTGACCGGCGGCCCGTTGCGCACTGAACCGTTGCCCGAGTCGGATTTACCCGCCAACCGCGCTGACCCCTGGGCGACCAACACGTCAGATGTCGCCGAGCCAGCGACGGTCACGCTGACCCTCAGCGTGGCGGCCACCGGGCGGCAAATACCGTTGACGAGTGGCACCGAGTTCGTGCTGGGGCGGTTGGATGCCACGCGGGGCGTCTTTCCCGATGTGGACCTCACACCGGACGGCGGGCTGGAAGGCGGCGTGTCGCGCCGCCACGCGCGCATCCAGTTGCAGCGCACCCAGTTCTTTGTCGAAGACCTGGGCAGCGCCAACGGGACTTTTCTCAACGGACAGCGCCTCACGCCCTATCTGCCGCATCCGTTGCACGACAACGACGAATTGCAGATCGGCCGTGTCCGGCTGCAGGTCAACATTCACTGAGTTGTTCAAGAGGGGCAACGCGCCTCACCCGGCTGCCCGCGCCGCCTCGCGTGAAGCGCGTTGGGCTGTTCTTTGAACGACCGTCAAGCCAACTCAGGAGAGAGGGATGGCGTATACACTCTTGATTCACGTCGCTAACGAAGAAGCTATTCTGGCCGATACCGAAGAACTGCCTAGCGTCACCGACCAAGTCGTTTTTTGCGCCAACATCCGCCGCCGGGACGGCAAAGACGTCCACTATGCCGATGCGCAAGCGGTGTCTTTCATGATTCCCTGGCACCGGATCAACTTTCTCGAAATCATCGGCGGCGAGGAAGAAGGCGAAATCATCGGGTTCGTGAGAGAGAAACAGTGATCGCCGATCACCGATCGTTGATGTATGCCTGAGGAATCCAAAAAGCTCATCCTCGTCGTGGACGATGAACCCCGGATGATCCAGTTCATCCGCATGAACCTGGAGATGGAAGGCTACCGGGTCACTCAAGCCTCGAACGGCTTGGAAACCCTCGACAAGGTTCGCGACGAACTGCCCGATCTTGTCATCCTTGACGTGATGATGCCGGAGATGGATGGCTTTGAGACGCTCCGGCTGCTGCGCCAAGTGTCCAGCGTGCCGGTGATCATGCTCACCGTCAAGGCCGACGAAGACGACAAGGTCAAAGGGCTGAACCTGGGCGCGGACGATTACATCACCAAGCCATTCAGCACCCGCGAACTATCCAGCCGCGTCCAGGCTGTGCTGCGCCGCACCGAATCCCCCGCCCCGGCCTCCTCTGGAAAATCTATCCTCAAGATTGACGACTATTTGCAGGTTGACTTTGACCGGCGGCTTGTCTATGCGGGGGGTAAAGAGGTCAGACTGCGCCCCACCGAGTACCGTCTCCTGTATCACCTCATCAACAACGCCGGCTGGGTGATGACGCACGAAAACTTGCTGTCCAAAGTGTGGGGCTACGAGTACCGCCAGGAATCCCAATACGTCCGGCTGTACATCCGCTACCTGCGCCAAAAGATCGAACCCGACCCGGATCACCCGCGTTACATACTCACCGAGCGCGGCGCGGGGTATCGTTTTGTGGATTGGAAGCAGAGTGACTGACTGCGTTCTATGGTATCCTATTGCCGCGAACGCCACATGAAAGGAACGCGCCATGTTTGGACCGATCAACGTACACCGCCAGGGGATGACGACCGTCTACCGTGCAGCCGGCTTGATGCAAGCCGAGATCATCAAGGGGCGGTTGGAAAGCGCCGGCATCCCGGTCATGCTGGATTACGAAAGCCTGGGGCGCGTCATGGGCCAGGAACGGCACGCCGATGGACGAGCGCGCGAACGAGTGCACCGACGAGATGACGCCCGTGCGCGTGATGAATGTCCCCAAGATCACCTGGGCGAACGTCAAGATGATCAGGAACATATTCCAGGTCTTGAGCATCCCGCGCTTTTCTTGAATCATCACCGAATGTAAAAACGCTGTGCCGGAAATCCAGGGCATGAGCGCGGCATTTTCCACCGCGTCCCAGCCCCAATAGCCGCCCCAGCCCAGCACGTCGTAAGCCCAGCGCATGCCCAGCAGCAAGCCGATGCCCAGAAATAGCCACGCCATCAATGTCCAACGACGCGTCGCGCGAATCCAGTCGTTGTTTGTTTTGCCGGTGATGAGCGCCGCCATAGCGAATGAAAAAGGAATCGTGAAACCGACAAAACCCAGATACAAGAACGGCGGATGCGCCACCATGCCGGGATGGCGCAGCAAGGGCGCCAGACCTTGACCATCCGCCGGCGTGAAAGGCAGCGAGCCGAGCGGCGCGAACAGCGTCTGCGCGATGCCGGAAAAGCCCAGGCTGCTCAACGTGGTAAAAAATGCGCTCGCGCCAAAGACCGCGCCGACAATATCGCCGGCGGGCGTCTGCCACAACTTGGCGAAAGGATTGGCGAGCAATACGACCAACGCAAGAAAGAAAGTTTGAGTAATCTCGGCCACGGCGATGACGTAGGGCATCAGGTCGCGGTTCTTGTCCCACTTGCGGAGCATCACGCCCGCGACAAAGAGGGACATCAACCATGACCAGAATAAGAGTGATCCGTTCTGCCCGCCCCACAAAGCCGTGATCTTGAGAATCGTCGGCGTGGATTGGCTGGAAACGTGCGAGGTGTATTCGAGGCGATAGTTGCCAGTGAGGTTCGAGTAGACGATCATCAACGCGGCCACTGTCAACAGCGGAGCGATCACCAACGCCGCGTTGCGCGCGCTCGTCGCCCAATCGTCTCGCTTGTTCCGCGCGCCGTACACCGCCGCGACAATGGCGTAAATGCCGCTGGCAAACGCCAACAAGACCGCGATCAATCCAATATCGGTGAACATTCACTGCCTCCACACACACGACGGCGGGAGTCGCCTCCCGCCGATACAGAAACTCTTGGTCGTGAAACGTCATGGGCCAAGCGATTACTGCGCCGGCTCGGGCGTCGGAGTAGGGAGTTGATCCTCGTAACGGGTGGGGCATTTGAGCAAGAGGTTGCTCGCGGTGAACGTTCCATCAGGATTGAGTTTGCCTTCGGCAATGGCTTGAGCTTCGTGTTGCAGCAAGTCCGGCTTGGGGCCTGTGTAAAGAATCTTGAGCGTGTCCACTTTGGCTGTGGCGGTCAACTCTTCGTGGGTATCCACAATATCGAATGATAGGTTGGACGCCTGTGGATTATAGGCGATGCTGTCGCCCACGACAAAACCGGACACACGCAGATTGCGCCCTGCCATCGTCTGACCTTTCCCTCGCATCTCTTTGACGGTCAGATAATACTGGGCCGAGCTGTTGATACTCGACACAATCAGATAGACGACGGCTGCGGCGATAACCACGCCGCCGATCAGAAATTTCGCGCGCATTTCTCCTCCCGTGTTTGCCACTCCCAATCCTTTCGAGACTATACCACACGCGGAAATCTGTGTCAAAATGCCATTGTGACGGGGAGCAAGCCCGCCATATTGCCGGTATCGAGTGGGGGAATACACCCATGAACATGACGGAAATATTACATTTGTAATGTCCTCAGGCGTCAAATGTAACTTTTGTATCAAAGCGATCGCGTGTTATAATGCGCGTATTCCCCCATAAGAAGTGGGGTATACTACACGGTCGGCAGGCGTGTTTTGCCAGTGGGGTCCCACGAACGCGGGCAAGCCATTGACCGAAAGGCAGCAAACCATGTTGAAGAAAAGCGTTCCAGTTGTCATTGTCCTTCTTGCAATTGCACTAGTCGGCGTTGCGGTTGCGCAGGCGCAAGGCACTCAGCCTCCTGGCCCTACTTACGTCGGATCCGGCAAGTGCGTCGCGTGCCACCCGGCTATCTATGAGAGCTGGTCCGCCTCTCTTCACACCAAGATGATCCTCGATCCCGCCAAAGACTCGAAGGTGATCCTGGCGGACTTTGACAAGATGTCGTCCAGCGTCATCACGGATTCCAAGCTTTTGTACAAGAAGAAGGACGTTGTGTTGACGATGGGCTGGCGTTATCGGCAGCGGTACATTCTCGCCGACCCCAAGACTGGCCGGCTGGTGATGGGCGCGGGCCAGTGGAATATTGCGGGTCAAGGGCTGGCAGCTTCCGATGCCGTCTGGCGGCCTGCGGCCGCGGGCGATGACTGGCTGAAGGAATGTGCGGGCTGCCATACTACGGGTTTCAACCTCGAAAAAGCGAACAAGTTCACGGCGGCCAATTACAAGACTGGGAAGGGAATGCCCTTTGTCGAACTGGGGATTGGCTGCGAAGCCTGTCACGGCCCCGGCTCTGAGCACGCAGTGCCCGGTAAATCCACCAAAGACAATATCCCGGTCAACAAGAGCAAGGCGCTGGACGCGCAAATCTGCGGGCAATGTCACACGCGCGGCGCTTCGAAAGACGACAAAGGTGAGACGCACCAGTATCCGCTTGGCTACATGCCCGGTGGAGATTTGAGCAAGGCTAACTGGACGCCCGTCCAGCCGACCGGGCAGGACACGGATCCAAACTGGTGGGTTGACGGTCACGCCAAGACGTATCGCCAGCAGTATTTGGAATGGCTGCCATCCAAGCACGCGGCGGCCCTCGACACGCTCAAGAAACAAGGCGGGCAAGATGCCTGCGTTGCATGCCACAGCGCCGATGCGTTCCTGGCCTCGCAAGACAAGGCCGCCCAACCGGTCAAGCTGGCGGATGCCAAGTTCGGCATCACCTGCCAGACATGCCACAGCCCGCACAAGACGGGCACACAGATGTTTAACGAACTGCTCCGGGACGAGTCATATAAAGAATGTACGGCTTGCCACAACGGGACATCCGGCGGCGCCCGCCCGATCAAAGCGGGCGACGTGGTTCACGAGCCGATGCAGGAAATGTACGAAGGCAAAGGTGCGGTCGGCGTCGAAGGCAAGGCTTCTCCGCACTTTACGGCCAAAGATGGACAGGCGATCTGCGCGAGCTGTCACATGCCCGGTCTCGCCAAGAGCGCCGATGCGATTGCCACAGGCAATCGCGACATTGCAACTCACAACTGGAAGATCGTCATGCCGGGCAAGGCAGAGAAGGGTGAGCCGAGCGCGTGCAGCGCGTGCCACCTCGGCGAAAAAGCCAATGCGCCCCAGTTCTCTGCCGACGCGTTGCAGATGGCGATTGACAGCCGCCAGAAGGAAACGATCAACGAACTCGCTGCGTTAGATGTTCGCCTCAAAGCATTGAGCGAAAAGAACGCAGCCTGGATTGACGACAAGACCCAAGCGCCTGCCGACACTGCGCCGGATAGCTTTAAAGCCGCCTTCACCAATATCTCTTTCGTCAAAGCCGATGACTCCAAGGGCTTTCACAATTACCCGTATGCCCAAGCCATCCTGGCCAAAGCCGATAGCGATCTCAAGACGCTCGATCAGCCGACGGCCACGCCGACGTCAGTTCCTCCCACGCCGGAGCCGCCGACCCCGTCCCCAACACCGGAGCCGCTGCCAACGGCTGCTCCAACGGCAGCGCCGGCGCCACAAGCTGCTCCGGGCACGAATTGGCTCGTGTGGTTGGGTCTCGTCGCTATCGTGATCGTTGTGCTGGCCGCGGTGGGCACGCGCAGGCCGAAGGCAAGCTAGTAAAAGGTTCTCGCAAGTAACGTCGAACGAAGGAGTCAACACTATGGGACGCACAAACAGTCGCGTCATCGTCAGCCTGGTTGCAGCCCTGATCGTGTTGGCCGTTTTATTGGTGGTGAGCCGGAGCGCGTCGGCTAGCGTGGTCACGGGACTAGTCGCCGAGGCCACCCCCACTGCGCCTTCAGCTCCGCCCGCCGCTGCGAATAATCAAGTTTGCCTGGGTTGTCACTCCAGCCCCGGTCAGCAGATGAAGGCCCTTAACGGGGAGATTATCTCGCTCTACGTTGACCCGGATGCTTTCAGGAATTCGGTGCATGGCGCCAAGGGTTTTGCCTGCACTGTATGCCACACCAACATATCGGGCTATCCGCACCCGGGATACAAGCCGGCCGATCGGCGACAGGTGACGCTCAACCTGTACCAGGCCTGCAAGCAGTGCCACGCCGACAATTATCAAAAGACGCTGGACAGCGTTCACCAAAAGGCGCTGGCCTCGGGCAATCGTCTGGGCGCGGTTTGCGCCGACTGCCATGCCGCGCTGGCGAATTCCTTTGACCTGCAGCAAGTGTCATGCCGCGATCTTTAACCAGTATAAGGACAGCGTCCACGGTTCAGCCTTGACCGGCACGGATAACCCCGACGTGCCGACTTGTGTTGACTGCCACGGCGTACACAAGATTGGGGACCCCACCCCGGCGGCTTTTCGACTCATGTCGCCCACGGAGATGTGCGGCAAGTGTCACACCGACTCGAAGCGGATGAGCAAGTATGGCATCTCGACCAATGTGCTCAACTCGTGCGTGGCCGATTTTCACGGCACGACCGTGACCTTGTTCGAAAAGCAATCACCCGACCAGATTACGAACAAGCCCGTCTGCTTTGACTGTCACGGCGTACACGACATCGCCAACACCAAGGACCCCAAGGCCGGCTTGCAGATTAAATCCAATTTGCTCAAGGCGTGTCAAAAGTGCCACCCGGACGCCACGACAGAGAACTTTGCGGCCTCGTGGCTCAGCCATTACGAGCCAACACCCTCCAGGTTCCCGGCGGTGTACTATATCAACCTATTCTACAAAATCTTTATTCCGGCCGTGTTGGGCTTTATGGCTTTGATGGTTATATTGGATGCAGTCTGGCGAGTGCGGAACCGCAGCACGGGCAAGGAGGCCTAGCATGGCGACTCGAGCTCAAAAGATGATGCCCGAAATCGCCCGTGGGCGTTACTTGCGGTTCGACCTGCTCGCCCGACTGGAACATGTTCTGTCGGTTTCGTTCACCCTGTTGGGTGCGACCGGGCTGCCCCAAAAGCTTGCCGGCGGTTGGTTTGCGGAAGCCGCCATCAAGTTCTTTGGCGGCATCGAAATGACGCGCGCCATTCACCACATCAACGCCATCGTGATGATTCTGCTCGCGGTCTATCACGTGGTGGCCGTGGCTTATCGCATCTTTGTGTTGCGCCAGCGATTGACCATGCTGCCGATGTTGAGCGATTTTTCCGAATGGTGGCAGGATACGCGCTACAAGCTAGGACTGGTCAAGACCCCGGCCAGGTTCGGACGCTATAGTTACGGCGAAAAGATGGAATACTGGGCCATGCTGTGGGGCACGCTGGTGATGGGCATCACGGGCCTGATGTTGTGGAATCCCATCTCGACAGCTCAACTCGTTCCTGGCGAGTGGATTCCGGCCGCCAAAGCCGCGCACGGCGCCGAAGCCATTCTGGCTGTGCTCGCCATCGTCATCTGGCACTTTTACAGCATGCATCTCAAGACGTTCAACAAGAGCATGTTCACCGCCACCTGAGCGAAGAAGAGATGGCGCACGAGCATGGCCGAGAACTGGAAGCCATTGCTCTTGGCACGGCGCAGCGCAAGATCGAACCGCAAGTGCTGCGCGCCCGACAAATGGTCTACTTTCCAGTCGCCACCGTCATCGGGCTGGTTCTGGCATTCGGCATCTACAAGATTGCGACGCTGGAAAACACCGCCCGCATCACGACTGTGCCGAACCCGGTGAATGTGGCGGTGCTGGTCACGGCGACGCCGCAAGCCACTCCCACGCGCGCGCCTACCCCGGTTCCCACTCCGTCGCCAACCGGGACTGGCGGCCTCACCTTCGTCAAAGACATCCAGCCCGTGTTCCAGGCCAAGTGCGCTGCTTGCCACGGCACCATGGGCGGGTTGACGCTGACGACCTACGAGAGCTTGATGCACGGCGGCGCTTCAGGCCCGGCCATCACACCGCAAGATCCGGACAAGAGTATGATCATCAAAAAGATGATGGTTGGGGGACACCCTGGTCAGTTGACACCTGAAGAGCTTGAAATCGTGCGCAAGTGGATTGCCGAGGGCGCGGCAGAGCAATAATCCGTCTCCGGCATATCGGTCATCAATGTCGTAAAGTTAGGGCCATAGCGTAGGGCCTCGCGTAGCGGCCCGTTTCCGCGCTTGGAAAGACGCCCACAAGGGGCTATGCTATGCTTATCTTAATGACATTGAACCCCCATACGGTTCAGACGAACTGGGCAAAGCGATCGCGCCGCCGCGCTTCTTTGCCCTCCATATAGTTGGCGGGATCAAAGCCCTTGACTTCAGAGGCGATGTGGACATTGAGCGGCGACGGATCGAACAGCGTGATCGGCCCGATGCCCGTCCGCCCGTGAGCGGCGGCAGCGAGTTTCCCGTCATTACGCGCATCACGGCGGAAGCATTCGACGTGAGCCAGATCGTGCGCGAGCTGACGCTCGCCACGAGCGGCGCGGTCGTGACGTTTACCGGGGCCGTGCGCGGCGCGGAGCGCGACAAACAGGTGACGCAGCTTTTTTACGAAGCGTATACGCCCATGGCCGAGGCCAAGCTCCGGCAGGTGGCCGGCGAGATGCGCGCGCGTTTTCCGCACATCGAAGGCATTGCGTTGATTCAGCGCATCGGCGAAATGTCCGCCGGCGAGCCGACGGTGCTGGTGGCGGTCTCGTCGCCGCATCGCGACCAGGGCTGCTTTGAAGCGGCGCGCTATGGCATTGACCGGATCAAGGAAATCGTGCCGGTGTGGAAAAAAGAGATCGGCCCCAACGGCGAAGAATGGATCGAAGGGCATTACACGCCCAAGGCCGGCGATTGAACTGATTCTAGATTTCCGATTGCGGATTTCGGCGAGCTCGACAAAAACCGCACACTCAAACGCCACAAGGGGAAAAGACATGAACCAACCTCGCGTCGTCATCACCGGCATGGGCACGATCAATCCGTGCGGACTGGATGTGGACACCACCTGGGACAACCTGCTGAATGGCAAAAGCGGCGTCGGGCCGATCACGCTGTTCGACCCGGCGCCGCTCAATGTGAAAATCGCCGCCGAGGTCAAGGGCTTTGATCCGGCGAATTACATGGACGGGAAAGAGGCGCGGCGGCGCGACCGCTTTGCGCAATTCGCCATCGCGTCCACCGTCCAGGCCGTCCGGCAAGCCCGCCTCACGCTTGACGAGTCGAACGCCGACGAGGTGGGCGTGATCATGGGCACGGCGATCGGCGGACTGCAATCTTACTTTGAATGTATGGAGACGTACATCAAGCAAGGGCCGCGCCGCATCAACCCGTTCACGATGACGATGTTCATTGCCGATAGCGCGTCGGCCCAGATCGCCATCAACCTGGGGGCACGCGGCCCCAACTTTGCGCCGGTCTCGGCCTGCGCGGCGGGGGCCGATGGCGTTGGGTTGGCCTATGAACTGATCATGCGCGGCGACGCCACGGCCATGGTATGCGGCGGCTCAGAGGCCACCGTTACACCCGTGGGCATCGCCTCGTTTGACCGGCTGGGCGCCATGACGCGCGAGAGCGATAACCCCACGCAAGCCTGCCGCCCATTCTCGGGCGACCGCAGCGGGCTGGTGATGGGCGAGGGCGCTGGCATCTTGGTGCTGGAATTGCTCGACAGCGCGCTGGCGCGCGGGGCCGAGCCGCTGGCGGAACTCGCCGGCTATGGCTGCACGTGCGATGCGTTCCACATCAGCGCGCCGCTGGAAAGCGGCGCGGGCGCCGCCAAAGCGATGTCACTCGCGCTCAAGCACGCCGGGCTGCGGCCGGAGGACGTAGACTTTATCAGCGCGCACGGCACGGCGACCGACCTCAACGATCCGATGGAGACGCGCGCCATCAAGACCGTCTTTAGCGAGCGCGCTTATCAAGTTCCCGTCAGCGGCACCAAATCCATGACGGGGCACATGATGGGCGCGACGGGCGCGCTCGAGGCGCTCTTGTGCGTGCAAGCCATTCGCGCCGGCAAGGTTCCCCCCACCCTCAACCTCAACACGCCCGACCCGCAGTGCGATCTGGATTACGTGCCGAATGTGGCGCGCGATGTGCCCGTCCGCGTGGCGATGACCAACGCCTTTGGCTTTGGCGGGCACAATTCCGTCCTGATCATCAAACAGTATGAGGAGTGAGCGTGGAATTGCCTTTGCCGACATCAACAGAGCCACAAGAACTTGCCAAGTTAGCCTGCGTCCCGGCCTTTCGTGATCCCTCTCTCCTGGGCCGCGCGCTCACGCACCGTTCCTATCTCAACGAGCACCCGGAACTCTCGCTGGAAGACAACGAGCGGCTCGAATTCCTGGGCGATGCGGTGCTGGATTTTGTCGTGGGCGCGTGGCTCTACAATCGTTTCCCCGAATTGCCGGAAGGCCGCCTGACCAGCCTGCGCGCCGCATTGGTCAAGACCGACACGCTGGCCGAGTTCGCCGGCCAGATCGGCCTGCCCGATCAACTGCGGTTGGGCAAAGGCGAAACGGAAAGCGGCGGGCGAGCGCGCACCTCGCTGCTGTGCAATGTGTTTGAAGCCGTCATCGGCGCGCTGTATCTCGACCAGGGATTGGATGCGGTATCGGAACTGCTGCGCCACCTGTTGCCCGACGAAGTCGAGCGCATCATGTCCGACGAGCGCGACCGCGATGCCAAGAGCATCCTGCAAGAGTGGAGCCAGGCCAAGCACAGCCACACCCCGCGTTATCGCACCGCCAGCGCCGAAGGGCCGGATCACGCCCGGCAGTTCACGATTGAGGTTCACATCGGCGAGCACGTCGTGGGGCGCGGCGTGGGACCGAGCAAGCAAATCGCCGCGCAAGCCGCCGCGTCCGACGCGCTGGCGCGGCTCGACGTAATCTGGCCGGTGGAGCTGCTGCCGGAGGAGCCGGCGAGTGAAGAGACAGCCGAGTCCGGGTAGAGGGGGCGCGAGGCAGCGTTGATGCGCATCATCACCCGCGGTGGGCGAAGGCTGACAGCTATTGGTGAAGCGAGTTCGTGAGGCTGATAAGGTGAAACCAAATCGCGGCACGATACGGCAAGGAAGTGATAGGGATTTCTGCGTTGGCGCGAATCTCTTCCCGCAGTAGCGCGGCCCAATGGGCATAATCAACGATGGGGCGGTTGTGGTAGCATAGAGTCCGGCAGAAAAGATACCGCACAGGAGGAACTCGAATGGAACTCAAGGTCGTTCAAATCGAAAAGCCTGAAGACACTAACTTTATCCTGGGGCAATCGCATTTCATCAAGACGGTCGAGGACTTGCACGAAACGCTCGTGCAGGCCGTGCCCGGCATCAAATTCGGGCTGGCGTTCTGCGAGTCGTCCGGCCTGGCGCTGGTGCGCGCCAGCGGCACCGACCCGGAACTCGTCGAGCTGGCCAAGAAAAACGCTTTGGCGCTTGCGGCGGGCCATTCGTTCATCATCTTTCTGGGCGCTGGCGCCTTTCCCATCAACGTGCTCAACCAGGTCAAGCTGGTGCCGGAGGTGTGCCACGTCTTTTGCGCCACGGCCAATCCCACGCAGGTCATCCTGGCGGAGACGGAACAGGGGCGCGGGATTCTGGGCGTGATTGACGGCGTCACGACCCGGGGGATCGAGGACGAGTCGGGCGTGGCATGGCGCACAGGATTCTTGCGCAAAATCGGGTACAAGCTCGGCGGATGAACCCGATCAGGCGACGCACCCTTGCGAAGATTAGAGTACCCCCTTCGCAAGGGTCGGCATTATACTTCTTCCATTATTCTGTGGTATCATCTCACCATCAATTTCAGTCATGCGTGCACCTGAGGAGGTTCCCCGATGGATCAGCCCGAAGAGTCCTCTGACCTGCTCCAAGAGCAGCTCGACCGCCGCCGCAAGCGCGGCATGGAAGAGATCGCCAAGATCGTCAACCGAGGCCAGCATCCCGTCTATAGCGCCTTTGACGTGACCTCGACTTCCGGCAAAAGCTACACTGTCCACATCCGCTCGCTCACCGAATTGCTAAACACCTGCACCTGCCCCGATTACGCCACCAACACCATCGGCACGTGCAAGCACATCGAGGGTGTGCTGGGCAACCTGCAAAAGCAGTTTGAGAAAAAGTGGAACGATTTCATCGCCCAGGCCCCGCCCATTACGCAACTGTACGTCCATCACGCCGAGCGGACGACGGTGCGCGTCACCTTGCCCTTCCCCAAAAGCAAGCGATTGAGCGAGTTGCTGAGGCGTTATTTCGACGCCGAAGGCGTCTTGCAAGGCAGAATCACGCAGAGCCTGCCCACTCTGCTATCCGAGCTGAATGCCTTGCCCGCCAGCGTCCGCGAACATTTCCACGTGGGCCAGGATGCGCACGACTATTTGAATAACCAACAAGACATCGAGGCCGTCCAACTGCAAAAGAAATGGTTCGCCGAACAAGTCGAGATCGGAACACGCTCGCTCAACGTCATCTCGACGCCGCTGTATCAATACCAGGAAGAAGGCGTGACGCACTTGACCTTTGGCCGGCGCGTGCTGCTGGCCGACGACATGGGCCTGGGCAAGACGATCCAGGCCATCGCCGCCGCCGCGCTGCTCAAGCAACTGCGCGACATCCAGCGCGTGCTGATCGTCACGCCCGCCTCGCTCAAGCACCAGTGGGCGCGCGAGATCCAACGCTTCACCTCGCTGCCGGTTCAGATCATCCAGGGCAACCAGATTGATCGCCGCAAGCAATACCGTGAGCCGCAATTCTTCAACATTGTCAATTACGAGCTGGCGCTGTACGACCGGGAAGAGATTGTCAAGCAACAATTCGACCTGATCGTGCTGGACGAAGCGCAGCGCATCAAGAACTGGCGCACCAAGACCGCCGACGCGATCAAGCAACTTCGCAGCCCGTATGCTTTCGTCCTCACCGGCACGCCGCTGGAAAACCGCCTCGACGAGTTGTATTCGGTGTTCCAGTTCATTGACCCCACCATCCTCGGCCCGCTGTGGCGCTTTAACGAGCGCTACTATGAAGTCGAGCGGCGGCCGACCGGCTCGTACAAAGT
The DNA here is from genome assembly GCA_041300525.1 of Anaerolineae bacterium. Lineage (GTDB taxonomy): Bacteria > Chloroflexota > Anaerolineae > Fen-1058 > Fen-1058 > JBGLNJ01. Next base: position 2,488,744 of record JBGLNJ010000001.1, read on the forward strand.
GCTGGGCTACAAGAACCTCGACGAGCTGCGCCACCGCATCGCGCCCTACCTCATGCGCCGCGTGCGCGATGAGGTCTTGCTCGACCTGCCCGACCGGATTGACAACAACTTTTTCGTCGAGATGACGGATCCGCAGTGGGACCCTTATCACGAATACGAGCATAAAGTCGCCAAGCTGATGTCGCAAGCCAAGCGCCGGCCGCTGACGCCCGACGAGCACAAGCTGCTGCTCGCCTTCCTGACCAAGATGCGGCTGATCTGCGACGCGCTGGCGCTGCACGATCACGAGATCAAAGCGGCTGATCGCGAAAAGACCGCCCCCAAGCTGCGCGAGCTGCGCGAGATTTTGGGCGAAGAGGTCGCCGGCAACGGTCACAAGGCCCTCGTCTTTAGCCAATGGTCAACCATGCTGGCCTTCACCGAGCCGATCCTCGAAAAGCTCAAGGTGGGCTGGGTCAAGCTGACGGGCGACGTGCCCTCGCCCAAGCGCGGCGCGCTCGTCGAGCAGTTCTTTGAAGACCCCAAGTGCAAAGTGTTTCTCTCGACCGACGCGGGCGGCGTGGGCCTCAACCTGCAAGCGGCCAGCATGGTCATCAACCTCGACCTGCCATGGAACCCGGCGGTGCTGGGGCAGCGCATCGCCCGCGCGCATCGCCACGGGCAGAAACTGCCGGTCAACGTCATCAACCTGATCGCCCAGGGCACGATTGAAGAGCGAATGCTCGACACGCTGGCGGCCAAGCGCGCTGTGTTCGACGCGGCGCTCAACGAGGACAGCACCGTCGTTGATCTTTCCTTCAAGGACGCGGGGCAAGGCATCTTGCAGCGGCTCGAAGTGCTGTTGGACACACAGACCGTCCAACCGGAGTTGGTGCTCGAACCGACGGCCGCCGCTCCCGAAGCCAAACCGGAAGAAGTCAAGCCGGCGCCCACGCTGCAAGGCCTGGCCGATTTGCTCGTAGGACGTTACCCTGGCCGCATCCTGCTCGTGCGGCAAGCGCCTCATGTGCCCGGCACACCCGGAACGCCCACCGATGGGAATATCCTCATCGTCGTGGATCGTGACCCGGCCAGGCTGCGGGGTGAAGTCGAAAAAGTGTTGAATGAACACTATCGCGATTTTCCTGCGCCCGGCCTGTTGTTGATGGAGCAGGAAGGCTTTCGCGCGCTTTCGGCGCTCACCGGCGGTTTGATCGAGCAGACCGCCGAGGCCGCCACGGTTTACCATGCTCCCGCCATGCCGGCGCCCGCGCGCGACGATGCGCGCAAGACGCTCGAAAAGAAACTGCGCCGCGCCGGCGAAGGGTTCGATGCCGCCGACAAGCGGCTCAAGCTGGCGTCCGTCGTGCTGCAAGGCGGTTTCCCCGAAGAAGTCATGCGCCCGCTGCGCCAGGCGTTGGGCTGGGCGCTCTCGGCGCACATCTCGCTCGTCAAGGACAAAGCGCCCGGAGAAGAACTGCCCGCGCCGCGCTTGGTGGAAGCGGAACTCGTCGCGGACGACTTGATCGCTCGCGATTTGGGTGACGTCAATGCTGCCCGCCTCGAACTCGGTCAGCCCGGTCGGCAGGTCAATAAACCGCAAAGTGACCTGATCGAGCTTGGCCGGCTGAATCCCTTTGGACCCCGGCCAGAAGGGGTTCTTGACCATCGTCATGCTGCTTTCGTGAACCCACTCTTTGAGGGCAAAAGGCCCAAAGGTGTTGATGTTCTTGGGATCGGTCCAGGCATCGCCGTTGGCCTCAATAGCCCATTGAGGGGTTGGACGCGCGTGGAGAGTTGCAAAGATTCCCAGGGTATAGCCGACCTTTTCCGGCGTGGTTACCTGGAAGGTATAGTCGTCAACGGCTTTGAGCGCCACCTTGTCGGCCGGGCCTTTCTTGTTGTTATAGTCGCTTCCGCCTACAATGTAGGCTGCCAACTGATAGCCCTGGTTGGCTGCGGTTGCGGGATTGAGCGCGCGGAGATAGCCATACACGAAATCTTGCGCCGTCACGTAGCGCACCTTGCCGTCTTTGTCCTTGACTTGCTCCACGGCTTTGGTGTCGGGATTATAGCGCACCCACGGCACCTTTTCAAGGAGGTGGAAGGTATAGACCAGGCCGTCTGGGGAGATCTCCCAACTCTTGGCCATGCCCGGCAGGATTTCGTTTGTTTCTGTATTCGGCAGAATCAAACCGGGGAACAACTGCATGGCTAGCTCCATATCCCTGGCATCAACGATTCGTTGTGGGTCAATGCTCTTGGGATCGTTGGCGCCCCTCTGCACCGTTATGGCTTTGGGCTTGGGCGCCGGGGTGGGAGCTTTGGTCGGCGGCGGCGCAGTCGGAGCGACGGTCGGTTGTGCCGGCGCTGTGGTAGGAGCGGCTGGGGGTGCACCGGTGGGTGGCACGGACGTCGCGGGAGTGCCACAGCCGGCCAGCATAGCGAGCACCAGAAAGAGGATCAGAAAACGGGCTAACTTGTTCATCCTATCTTCTCCTTTAGGTGAAATTGAGATCATTTGGGCGTCAAATGCTGTGCGACCTTATTGTATTGATCAGTTCATCAGGCTGCCTCCTTTCGATCACTCGGACAGAATAGACTCTTTGATCACGGGGCGAACGACCAGGTTGGAGCGCCATTATTCGAATTCGCCAAAGAGAACCGCTGGCGCAGATCATCAAGGGATGGTAAAAATCATGGCGCGGTTTTGGCAAAAAGGTGTACAATGTTCAAGAGTGCCAGTGTTGCCTAACTGATCCGGAGCTCTGGTTTGCCTCGGTTACGAGTTGCCACCCGATATTTGGTTCCAGTATAACAATTCATCATTATGAATCCATTAAGGGAATCATTAAGGGGCCGCCTGATTCTGCGGAAATCAAAAGGTGTTGAACAGACGAACGGACAGGCGTCTTGGAACGGAGAAGCCATTTAATGTCCTATCTTGCTTTGTTCCTGCTGGGTCAGCCGCGTGTTGAACGCGACGGCGAGTTGGTCAAGATACGGCTTCAAAAGGCGATCTCCCTTTTATCCTACCTGGCCGTCACCGGAGAATGTCACAGCCGCGACGCGTTAGCCACCCTGTTCTGGCCGGAATACGATCAGGACGCCGCCCTCAACACTTTGCGGGTCAACCTCCACACACTCAAAAAAGCCCTGGGCGAAGGTTGGTTAGTTGTTGACCGGGAGGTTATCGGTCTAAGTGACGCCCCCGATCTATGGGTTGACGTGCATCACTTCCACAGTCTGCTGGCCGAATGTCAAACCCATCGCCATCCCGCGGACGAGGTGTGCCCGGCCTGTCTGTCTCCCTTGACCGAAGCCATCCAGCTTTACCGTGACGATTTCTTGGCGGGCTTTACCTTGCACGACAGCGTCTCCTTTGACGATTGGCAACGCCTTCAGACCGAAATTCTGTGCCGCGAGGCGGCTGATGCGCTCAAGAATCTCGCGCACTGTCACTGCGCCCAAAGTGAGTTCGGCCGGGCGATTGCCTATGCGCGGCGCTGGCTGGCCCTGGATCAATTCCACGAACCAGCACATCGGCTGTTGATGCAGTTGTATGCCTGGTCTGACCAGCGACCTGCCGCACTTGACCAATATCACGAATGTGCCCGGCTGCTTGAAGAGGAACTGGGCGAGCCTCCTCAGGAACCCACCCTTCAACTGTACCAGGCTATCAAGGAGAACCGGCTATCTCCGCCGCCGGTTCTTTCTCGCCTCTCTCTTGCCCCACGCCCGCCTACTCTTCCGGTTCCCCCTTTTCCCTTCATAGGCAGAGAGAAAGAGCTGGCCGACATTGCCCGACTCTTGAGAGAGCCGGCTTGCCGATTGCTGACCTTGACGGGGCCGGGCGGTATCGGCAAAACCCGCCTGGCGCTCCAGGCGGCAACCGAAAATGCCCAGGCGTTCCCACACGGCGTCTGGTTTGTTTCTCTGGCGGCCCTAAACTCGCCCGAGTTGCTGGCTTCCACCATTTCGGATGCGCTCGAGCTTCCCCTGCAAGGTGGAACGGATATTAGGGATCAACTCGTCAACCACCTCCGTGAACGCCAGGCGCTTTTGATCCTGGACGACTTGGAGCATCTTCTCGATGGAACAGACCTGCTGATCGAAATCTTGAGTAGCGCGCCCGGCGTCAAGATACTGGTCACCTCCCGCGAATGTTTGAACGTGCAGTGGGAATGGAGGTTAAAAGTCCAGGGGCTCGAGTTCCCCAAAGATGAAACGGCCGCCATCGAAGAGTACAGCGCCGCGCAATTGTTTCTCCAGAGCGCCCGCCGGATGCATTCTGACTTTGCCCTTTCGGAGCAAGACCGGCCCTACATCGCTCGCATCTGCCGCTACTTGGACGGAATGCCCCTGGGGATCGAGTTGGCGGCGGCGTGGACACAGATGCTCTCCTGCCAGGAGATCGCGCAAGAGATCGAACGGGACTTTGGTTTTCTCTCGGTTTCCACGCGAGACGTGCCCGAGCGGCATCGCAGCCTGCGAGCCGTGTTTGATCACTCCTGGAATCTCCTCTCGGACGCAGAAAGGAGAGCGTTCGGCAAGTTGTCCGTATTTCGAGGCGGATTCCAGCGAGAGGCAGCCGACCAAGTCGCCGGCGCTTCTCTTCCCCTCCTGTCCACTTTGGCGCGCAAATCCTTCCTGCACCGACCCCCAGCGGGCCGGTACGAGATGCTCGAGGTTCTGCGGCAGTATGCCGAGGAGAAACTCGGGGAGAACCCGCCAGAGTGGGAAGAGACTCACGACCGGCATTGTGGGTATTGTGCGGCGTTTCTCCACGACCGAGAGTCGCGCCTGAAAGGCGCAGGGCAAAAAGAGGCGCTGGAAGATATCGCAGACGAGATAGAGAACGTGCGAGCGGCCTGGCAGTGGGCCGTGGCGCATGGGAAGGCGCAAAACATTGACCAATCTCAGGAAAGTCTTTATCTGTTCTATAGCATGCGGAATTGGTTCCAGGAAGGAATAGAGACTTGCGGCAAGGCTGTAGAAAAGTTGCGATCAATGCGTGATGACAGAGGCGACCTTGCCCAAGAACAGTCCCTTGTCCTGGGCAGACTCTTGGCGCGGCAAGGTTACTTGTGCGATAGAGTCTGCCAGTTTGACCAGGCCAAGGAATTGTTGCAGGAAAGCCTCACGATTTTTCTCCGCCTGGAGATACGAAGCGAGACGGCTCTTCCCCTCCGCGGTCTCGCTCGAGTCGCCCTGGATATGGAAGAATACGCCGAAGCCAGACAACTGTATCAGGAGAGTCTGGTCATCTACAAAGAGAATGGTGACCTGTGGGGAGTGGGGCGCTGTCTCGACAGTTTGGGCTTTATCGCCCTGTGTTTGGAAGAGCTCTATGAGGCCAAACGATTGCTTCAGGAAGGCGCGGCGATTTCCAAAAAGATCGGCGATCAATGGGGAACAGCCTGGTGTCTTGCCGATCTGGGCTTTACCACTCTACTCTTGAAAGAGTACCGGGAGGCCAGGCAACTGCTTCAGGAAAGCCGGGCCACTTGTGAAAGGATCGGCGATTGGCAAGGGGTGGCAACGTCTCTCGGCTACCTGGCTCTGGTTGCCGTGGGAATGCAAGAGTACCACGAGGCAAGACAGATCTACCAGAAAAGTATCGCTACCTGGCAAGAAGTGGGCTACCAGCAAGGAATCGCATACACTCTGGTTGACCTGGGATTTTTTCTCTATATGCGGGAAGAATACGCGGAGGCCAGGCAGTGCTTGCAAGAAGCTTTGGAAACAGCCCTCAATGCGCAACTCGTCCCCACGGTTATGAGAGCGCTAGCCGGAATGGTGACACTTTTGACAAAAGAGGGGAGGAAAAGCGAGGCTTGCAATCTCATTGACCACATTCTCCACCACCCTGCCATCCATGGGAAAGTCACAGATAGCACACAGCAACTCTTTTCCTCAGCGGACATCAGTTTGCTGGTGTACGCCCGGCACACCCCGGCCATCTATGCAGAGTTTATGAGCGGAGTTCAGGAGGTCAAGCACCGGGTAGAGCAAATGCTGTACGAGTCTGCCTGATGAGCGGCCAGGTCGTATCCCGGTCAAGCGGATACACCGGGCGCTTCAAGCGTTGGAACTCTCTGTGTCACATCGCAATGGGTCGCGCCAGGGGTAAAGGCCAGAATCGAACGCTGACTGATCACCTGAAAGGGTATGGTGAGATAGCCGCACTTGAGGACGACGATCTTGTAATCCAGCGGCTCTAGCCCCAGGCTGCGGAGTTGGAGCGGGTCTTTAAAGCTCAGCCGTCACGACACGGTGAGAGACCGCAAGGCGTGAGTGAGCACCTGCACTGCGCTTCGGTATTCGGCCAGCGAGAGGCGCTCTTGCGGCGTGTGATCCAAACTTGAATCGCCCGGCCCATACGCCAGGATGGGGCAGTTCCAGACTGGCCCCACCGCGTTCATATCCGCAGTGCCCGACTTGACGACAAACCCCGGCTGACCATTCTGCGCACGAATGGCCGCCAGGAATGCACGCACGAGCGGCGTATTTTTCTCGGCGCGGTACGCGGGAACCGGAGTGCCGACCGTAAAGATGTCGCCATTGCCGCGCAACTCGTTGAGCGTCTTCCACCATTGTGCTATCGAGATGCCCGGCGGCAATCGCACGCCCACCTGCAGAAAAGCTGTTTCCTCAAAGCCGTCGTTGCGCGACCGCATGTCGCGCAAGGTGGGCGAAAGCTGCTCAAAGACCAACGCGCGCGTCGCATTGTGCTGGTCGCAATAAGCTTTGAGACGATTCCAAAAGCCAATCGCGGCCTCGCACGCGCTTTCGTTGTTCGAGGCCGTGTGGCTCAAGGCGCGCCGCGCCGAGCACTCGAACCACAGGCTGCCTCGATAGCCAATCGCCACGCGATCCCACCGGCTTGGCTCTCCGATGACGGCAAAGGTAGGGTGGTATTGCTTGGCGACATGCCATGCGCCGCGTGAATCGCCTTCTTCCTCCACCGCGCCGACGACGACAAATTGCCAGCCGGGAACCGGGCCGACCGCGGCCACTCCATCCACAAACGCAGCCAGCGGCCCTTTGGCATCCACCGCGCCGCGCCCGTGCAAAACGTCGCCCTCGACGCGCACGGGAATCTCGCCGGCCACCGTGTCAATGTGACCCAACAAGATCACCTGACGCGGCCCTTCGCCCATGCTGCCCACCGCGTTTCCGATCTCATCGGAGAACGCGCGGGCAAAACCCAGTTCCTTCATGCGGACCGCCAGCCACGTCACCGCCGCTTGTTCTTGGCCGGTGGGGCGGTAGCGTTGCACCAAGCCTAGCAGTGTTTCGGGAATGATGTCAGAGTCGAGCATGGTGTTCACCCGCCAAAGTTGCGCTGAGATTCAGAGTTCGCTGCAACATTGGCGAAAACCTTCGCAAGGGTGAAAATTCATTCGGAAACGGGCTGAGACAGAACTTGTTGCAGCGCGTCCGCCACGCGGTCAAGTTGCTCGCGGGTGATGACGAGCGGCGGCAGGAAGCGAACGACGTTCATTCCCGCCGAAAGCGCCACCACCCCGCGCTCCGTCAACGCCTGCAGGAACGGCGCCGATTTCTTCTTCAGTTCCACGCCCACGAGCAGCCCCATCCCACGCACCTCGCGGATGAGGGGCGAATTTCGCGCAGCGTCCTGCAACCGCTCCATAAAATGCACGCCATTTTCGGCGGTGCGCGCGGGCAGGTCGAGGCGTTCTATTTCACTTAACGCCGCCAGCGACGCGGCGCACGCCAGCGGGTTGCCGCCGAACGTCGAGCCGTGGATGTGACCGGGCAGAACGCCGAACCGCTCGCCGAGCAACCATTGCGAGTGCAACGGAAAAAACTCCGTGGGAATTAGCGGATCAACAATCCTGGACGGATGGAGCGAATCACATCAAGCGAGGCCCGGGCTTGCTCGACGCGCAACTCAAAGATCAGCGGCCCGGAAAAGTTGGCGGCGGCGGCTCCGACAACCTGCTAGCCTCATTCCCAGGTGAACAGGACCTATCGGGAGGCAATATGTACTCTACTCTGTTTCTGCTTCACCTCAATAATCTCTTGTGCGATTTTGTCTGGCTGGTCAATCAAAATAGAATGTGCCGAGTCCTCGAACCAGACCAGTCCCTTGTCCGCCGGCGCGCTCAAGTGATCATAGTATTTCTCGATCAGCGGGTAGGGCGTATTCATGTCGTGCCTTCCCACAAAAAAGTAAATGGGTACCCGAACCTGGCGGACAGTCTGGGAGAAATCCAACTGCATCAACTCCGGCCACATCCGTCGGAGCGACCGGGCGCTGCCTAGCGGCCACAGCGCAGATTCAGCCAGCGAATACTCGCGCGATTTCAAAAGCAGCCGCACTTCATGGGTATAACTGGTCCGAGTGCGATACACTCCGCCAAATGTAAGCAGCCATTTGCGCTGTGTCATCAGTTGGTCGAACCAATTCGCAGACTCGTAAGCCGGGTCAATTCCCTCCAACTCGTGGAGGGCCTGCGCGTTATGGGTCTCGCGCGCTTTCTGCCGAACATAGTCCAATGACAGCCTCTCAGCCTCGCGGCCATTCACCTCTTGACTGACGCTGATGTAAGCCTGAAAATCTTCCGGGTATCGGTCAACGAGCGACAGTCCCAGCGCCGTCCCCCAGGAAAAGCCCATCAAGTAAATCTTGCCGACGCCTAATCGGCTTTTCAAGTGCGTCACCAACTGGTGCGCGTCTTGTATCATCTGCTCGACCGAAAGCGAGTCTGTGTTCAAGGTGGAGGCGAACGTTTTTCCTGCGCCGCGCTGATCCCAATTCACGACGACGAAATGATCCTCCAACTGCGGGCACTGAGTTCGCAGCAAGGCCAGGTTCGCCGAGCCTGGGCCGCCGTGCAAAAAGAGCAATACCGGGTTGCGCGTGTCGCGGCCTCGGATGGATATCCACTGCTTCACGCCATTCAACTCGATCTGTTCCAAAGTATTGATGCTCTCAGCGCCGCCGGGCGCAAGCGGCGCCGGCCCCGACCAGCAGGCCAACACAACCACCACGCTGATGAACAACAGCAAGAATAACATGCGGCTCCTTGATCTCATGTTGGGAGTGTGACACGTTGAACGGCGACGAGAGTCAGTCCCAGATTGCGCACCTTGCCCAGCGCACCGTGCAGTGCGGCCTGATCGGCCACCGGGCCGGCTAGCCGGGTGTTGCCATCGGGCAAGAGCGTCACCGTCAACCCGTCGAACCACGCGGCCCAGTGATGGCGGTCAAGGTGTCCTTCGACGGTGATCTCGTACACGGCTTGTGACTTACACATCGCTGCCTCACTTGCCCGCGCTAAAGGTGTAGGTGATGACCTGGTGTGGACAGTGGTCTATGCACGTGCCGCACAGGATGCACTCGCTGTTTTCCATCGCGCCGCGTTTGACCATCTCGTGAACGGGCAGGCTCATCGGGCAGCCGCGCGTACATTTTTCGCATTGATGACATTCGGCGGTGTTCGCGCGCAAACGCAAAGCGGGCGTGTTGAGCGCGTTCCGAATCTTGCGCCCGATGATCATGAACGGCGCCATCCAGCAGCCATAATGGCAGAACGCGCGCCGCCCCGCGAACAGCGAGAGCGCAAAAATCGTCCCGACGACGAGATAGTAGGTCACATACTTGATAGGCTCGTCTACCGAGATGCCGCTTTCGGTGAGGTGCAGCACGTTGATCGTCTTGTATCCGCCCGCCGAGATCGCCGCAAAGGCAATGATGCCGATCCACGGAATCCAGATGCCCCACTTGATCCAGTCGAGCTTGCCGCCGCGCGCGGGCCGGTCGTTGACGACAAAGCATGCCTCTTGCAAGCCTGCCGCCGGGCACGCCCACGCGCACCACAGCCGTCCAACAAAGATGGCCGAGATCAGCATCAGCGCAAAGACGACGAGACTCCCATTGACGATGCCCTGCGCTGCGCCATCAATAATGACATAGGGCGAGAAATAGTTGAGTATGATCGGGAAAAGCATCAAGGCTGCCAGAATGACGGCCTTGCGCGTGGCCTGACGCCTCGGATGTCGTATTGTTTGAATCATCGCAAACCTCTCATTTTGAGTTCATCAAATCCATTGGACGCTCTTGAGCGATCTCTTGATACCCCGCTGGTAACGATACTTGGGATAGCCCAAGATCATGGCAGCGACGACCTGGTTGGTCTCTGGGATCGAAAATAGCTTCCGCAGTTCACGGCTTTTCTCAATGGCCGGTGGAATAATGTCCATGGCCGATCCGCCCAATCCCAGAGCGTGCGCCGCCAGGAATCCATACGTCACGGCGATGTAGGCGTCCACTTTGTAATTCTCCGCCGCGCGATTCGCGTGCAAGATGATCATCGCGGGCGCTCCGCGCGTCAGCGTGTCTTCCGTCCCTTGCTTCAGTTCCGGCAGGCGTGTGAGCAGGAGCGGGAGTAAGTGCGTCTCGATAGTGTGGAAGGCCTCGGCTCCGGCCGAGCGCCGGACAAAGACGCGCTTGATTGGATGCTGCATTGCCTGCACCAAGAAATCGTACAGATCGATCATGTGCGGCAGAGCTTGACGAATCACTGCCGTGTCTTGCACCACTACGATCTCGGTCTTGATGGGCGGAAAACCAGGCGGCGCGAACGAGATCGCTTCGACGACTTTTTCCAACAGTTCCCTGGGCACAGGCTTGTCTTCAAAGTTGCGTATTGCCCGACGGCGGGCAATCAAGTCAAAGAAGGATTGCGCGGCAGGCGACTGGGGCAACTCGAAAAAATCTCTGGCATAGGACAGCCCCTCCACGACGATGGACTGGGTGGGACAGACTGCCATGCACTGCCCGCACTTGAAGCACAGTGATAGCCGGTCTGGGCGAAATGCAAGGGTGGCCGGATCGGTTTTCTTGATAATCATAATCTTGTTGGGGCAAACTTGTCCACATAGCCCACACACTTTGCAGGTGTCGCGTTGAATCGTGATCGGATTCTCCACAAGAACCTCCTTCACCAACAACGATGAGCGGCGCAATTCAACGCATACTTTAGGATTTGTTTGCCGACCATATCCTTCCCCCCGGATTTAGATTGTATCTTTGACCTGATTCATTCGACGCTCCGAGAATGGAGCCAACTTACGGTAATATGCCCCACCCCCAGTGCTACGGCGGCCAGCATCAACCATGCAGAACCAAGCAAAACGGATGCCGAGAGAAAATAGATCACGGGCGTAACCGCCATCGGCAAGGGAATACCGAGCAGGGAGCGGTAAAATAATTCCTCCGCCCATCCCAGGACAAGATAGCGGATCCAGCCTGCATAGTACAGAACGAGCGCGCCAACCATGATCGCAAGCGACACGGTTTCGATGGCATTCGTTAGGTTCAATTGATAGAAGAACGGAATGACAAAGGATCCCACTTGACCGATGCGTTCGACAACGGTCATGATCTGCAAGCGCGTATCGTTGGGTTGCGGAACATCGGCCAACCGGGTTGTCGGGGGAAAAAACACTGCCAAGAGGTTGGGCAGCAGAACCGCAAGTGTTATGATCCCACCCAGAGGAAACGCACCCATGACAAACCTCGGCCTTTCAGATTTGTGTCGCTTGCCGCCCACACAGTATATCCGCAAAGAGGTTGGACTGTCATCCGACAAAAGTTGGAACAAGAGTTGGAAAATGCGGGAAAAGATTACAGCAGGCCGAGTTGACGCGCCTGCGCGACCGCCTGGGTGCGGTTCTTGGCGTCCAATTTGCGGAAGATCGTGTTGAGGTGTGACTTGACCGTGCTTTCGGCCAGGCACAATTTGCCAGCAATCTCGCGATTCGACAGGCCCTCGGCGGCGAGCCGCAATACCTCCAACTCGCGGTCGCTCAATGGATCGGGAATTTTGGATTTTGGATTTCGGATGTCGGATGGAGGTGTCAGTGTGCGCGAAGGAAAAGCAGCCAGAAGATGGTCTGTATAGTTGAGCAGACGCTTGGAATCATCCGTTCTTTGGATGCGCCGCAATCGAAAATCCGAAATCAACAATCGCAGTGGGTCGCCTTCGTCCACAAAACTGCGGACATAGCCTTCCGGCTCGGCCAACGTGAGCGCCTCGGAGAGAGCGGCCCGCGCCGCTTCCGAATCCTGCAAGGCCGTGTACGCTTGCGTTTGCAGCACCCGCGCCTTGATGATCACGTCCACCAAGCCTGCGACTCGTGCCTGGGCCAGCAGTGCTGCAGTGACCTTGAGCGCCTCATCCGGCTGGCCCTGAGCCAGACGCACTTGGGCCAGCATCAGGTCTTGCGGCCAAACGATCAAGTCCGCCATGCTCTGGATGCCGATCTGCGCGGCGCGCGCCTCCGCCCACTGCGCGGCGCGAGCCAGTTGCCCTTGCATCTGCCACAGCCGCGCCTGAAACGCTTGCGCCATTGGCAGCAACCCTGACATGACCGTGTAATGCGCCAGCACCTCTTCCAGTTCTCGAACGGTGCTCCAGGCTTGTTCGAGGTCGCGCTCGCTCTGAATCCAGGCCAGCGTGATCAGCGCGCCTGCGAGCGAATCGGCATTGCCCCACTGCCGGCACAACTCGACGCCACGCCGCGCGTGATCGAGCGCCACGTCCAAATCATTCCATTCGTAAAACAGTTCGGCGAGTCCGGCCAGTGCCCCACCCGCCACAGGCAATATATCGCCAGAGGGCAGCGTCGCCAGGCGCAACGCGGCCTGGCAGGTGGACTCGGCCCGATGCAATTGCCCTCTGGCCCGCTGCAAGCCCGCCAGACTGTTGAGCGCGGGCAAGGCAATGTGAATGTTGCCCGACGTTTGCCCCATCGCTGCCGCCTGGGACATGGCATGATACATGCCTTCCAGGTCGCCCTGCATCAGATATGCGCCGCCCAATGTAAACCAAGCCACGCCGCGAATCGCCTCGTCGTCTGCCTCCAGTCGCCCTAGCGCCAGTCGCGCCAACTCGACGCTGCGAGACATATCGCCCTGCAAAGAAGCCACATAAGCGCGGATCGTGGCAACGCGGCCTGGAATGGTCTTGTCAGAAACCTTGTGCTGATGTCGCTCGGCGCTCTGCAAGTACATTTCGATCTGCGCCAACTGACCGGTGAGCAAGAGCGCCCAGGCTTGATAGACGCACACATGCGGGTTGGCGAGGACCAGGTCCTTGGGCAGCGCCGCCACCCAGTTCAAGAGCGAGTTCAACTCGCCGCGCAGCAACATGGGAAAACCGTGCGCTTCGATCAGCGTCACGACGCGCGCCGGATCTTTTGCCGCCAGCGCGTGAGCTACCGCTGAAGCAATATCGCCATGTTGATCGTACCAGGCGCTGGCTCGATGGTGCAGTTCGGCCACACGCTCCGGCTGGACACGCTTCGCGTGCAGACGCACGCGGAGCAGATCGGCGAACAGGCGATGATAGCGATACCATTGCCGCACATCGTCGAGCGGCACGACGAACAAGTTGGCCGCTTCCAATCGCTCCAGCATCGCCTGACCATCGCTGCGGCCCGTGACCGCATCGCATAACGAGCCGTTGAGGCGATCCAGAATGGCCGTCTCGAGCAGGAACGATTGAACGTGTTCCGGCTCGCGCTCCAAAACCTGATCGGCCAGGTAATCGAGGATGTAGCGATGCGCGCCGCGCGAAGCGAAAGCGGCGATAAAGCCCGACACATCCTTGCGCCCGCGCATCGAGAGGGCCGCCATGTGCAGTCCCGCGATCCAGCCCTCGGTGCGCGCTTCGAGCGCAGCCACGTCCGCCTCGGAGAGTTCCAGGCCCATGACGTGAGTGAGGAACACGGACGCTTCGTCGGGCGCAAAGCGCAGATCGTCGGCGCGCAACTCGATCATCTGCTGGCGGGCGCGCAATTGCGAAAGCGAAAAAGGCGGGTCAGCGCGTGTGGCGATGACCAGGCGCAGCTGGGGCGGCAGGTGATCAAGCAGAAAAGACATTGCCGCGTGGATAGGGCGCGACTCGATGGCATGATAATCATCGAGGACGAGAACGCAAGACACAAGCCTCGCTGCCACATCGTTGATAAGCGCAGTCAACACAGCTTCCATCGGCGCGGGCGGCGTTGCGTGGAGCATCGCCTGCGCCACCTGACCCACATCGGCCTGTGTACATCCCACCGGCTACCCACTGTTCATCCTCATCGGCAAACTGTTCTCGCTCATCCCCATTGGACCGGTTGCGTGGCGCGTGAATCTCGTCTCTGTGACGTTCGCCACTGTGACGACGCTGCTCTTGTATCTTTGCCTGCACCGGCTGACGGGCCAGCGGGCCGTCTCGGCGCTGGCAGCATTGTGCCTGGCGTTTTCACGCGTGTTCTGGTCGCAGGCGGTTGAGGCGGAAGTGTACCCGCTCAACGCGGCTTTTGTGGCAGCTATTGTGCTGTTGCTCATTGGGCAAGTTGGCAACTCGCCCAATGGCAAGCGGCGGCTCTTTGCGCTCGCAGTCGTGTACGGGCTGAGCTTTACAAATCACCTGACGATGGTGATCCTGGCTCCGGCGATTGTGCTCGGCGTGCTATTGGCTCGTCCGCGCATGACACGCTGGAACTGGCTGCTGATGGCGCTGGCATTTTTCGTTCCATTGTTGATTGACCTGTACATCCCGCTGCGTTGGCCGGCGCTGCACAACGGGCAATGGATGTCGGTCGGCAATTTCATCGCCTGGATCACGGGGCAGCAATTTGGCGGCGCGATGCAATTCGGGCTGTGGCGCGACCCGACGCGCTGGCGCATCGTCGGCGGGTTGATGCTAAAAGCCTTCGGCCCGGTCGGCGCGGCGTTGGCCGCGATTGGATTGATGTGGCTCATCACGCGCCGGTGGCGCATCGCGCTCATCACCTTCATCGCCTGGGCCGGCTATTTTGCCTACGGCCTCATCTACAACGTCCCCGATGTCTCTGTCTTTATCATCCCCGCGCACATTCTGATGGCAGTGTGGATCGGCGTCGGTTCGTCCTGCGTCCTTCGTCTTTCATCCCAACTCGCGCGACGGGTTTCTGAATCAGTCCCACCATGGACGATGGCATCTGCGCTGATCGCGTTCGCATTGTTGCCGCTCAGCCTGGCATGGACGAACGGCCCGCTCGCGGATCAAAGCCAGGCCGGCTGGGAACTGTATCGCTGGGGCCGGCACGTCATGGATTTGCCAATGCCGACCGGCTCGGCGATCCTGGCCGACAGCGAAAAAATCGCGCCGCTGTATTACCTCAAGCGCATCGAGCACGTGCGGCCCGATGTGGACACACTAGTATTGGGCGACGAGGGGCTGTATCGCGCCGAATTGGATCAACGCGTGGCGAAAGGACAGCCCGTGTACCTGGCACGGTACCTGCCGGGCCTGGCCGGACCCTATCGCCTGCACTCGCTGGGGCCGCTCGTGCGCGTGACGACCAAACCAGCCACATCGCCACCGCCGATGCAAAAGCGCCTCGACAATGTGAGTTGGGGCGGCAACCAAATATCACTCTTGGGCCTCGACGTGGAACCCGGCCAAGGCGCTGTCGCGTGGCGCATCACGCTGTACTGGCAAGCCCGCGTCAAGCTCGACGAGAACTATCACGTCCGGCTGCGTTGGGCGGGACCGAGCGGCCAGGTGTGGTGGCAAGATCACGGCGCGCATCCGGTGGGCGGATACAATCCCACCGCCGCCTGGCAACCCGGCGAAGTCGTGGCCGACTATCACGAGATTCCGGCTGATGCCACCATTCCCCCCGGTTTGCTCCGGCTGGACGTTGGCCTGTTCTTGCCCTTCCGCGATGAGGGGTTGAACCGCGATGGAACCGCCAGTTCCTGGTTCACGCTCGTCGCGCTTGAGCAGCTTACGCGCAGCGCGCAGCGCGCCCCGTTAGCGCACGAGATGCGCGCGAGCTTTGGCGACGAGTTACTCATCACCGGCGTAAGCGATCCCGGCGTGATTCCTCCCGGCGAACCGGTCAGCGTCGAGATGGAATGGATGCGCGCAAGACCTGGCCCGGATCGCATATTGCGCTTGCGATGGACCGATGCGCGCGGCGTGGAAGTTGAAACAGAGGCAGGGCGTTATCCCGATAGCGCCCCACCCTACTCTGGCGAGTATCCCACGTCCAAATGGAAGGTCGGAGAGACGTTGAGAGCGCGCGTGACATTGCCCACCCCATCAGCCCCCGGTATGTACACGCTGCGCGCCGCCTGGCTGGATGCAGAAGGACGCGAGTTGGCCGCGCGCTGCAAATGGCTCGCGCCGATCACACGCGACTGCGCCCTGGGCACTCTGCGCGTGGAAGGGGCGGCGCGCGGCCAGGGTCTCAACTTTGATAACAAAGTGCTTCTGCTCGACGCGCAAATCGGTCGGCCAGAGATGCGCCCCAATGAGACGCTCGACGTGAACCTCAAATGGCAAGGGCTGCGGCAATGGAACGCCGACTATACCGCGTTCGTGCATCTCATCGGCCCCGACGGCAAGCTGCACGGGCAAGTTGACCAGTGGCCGCTGGATGGGACGCTGGCAACGCGCGACTGGTCGCCGGGGCGCGTGGTGGATGATCCCTATCACGTGCCGTTGGCAGGCGATGCGCCGCCGGGCACATACGAGATAGAAGTAGGGTGGTATCTGCTGGCGACGCTACGCCGTTTGCCGGTCGTGGACGCGGAAGGCCGCCCCATGGACGACCGCGTGATCATTGGAACGGTGATGGTGAAATAGTGGACGGTCAACCGCGGTCAGCATATAGCAGTCAACTGGCGTGGCTGATTCCCATTGCCGCGCTCATCGGCGTGATGGCTTGCCTGGGTTGGGCAAACGCCGCAGGCGTGCGGGGCTTTGCGCTCGATGACGCCTGGATTCACCAGACTTATGCGCGCAACCTCGTCGCGACCGGCCAGTTCGCCTTTGTGCCGGGACAACCTTCGTCCGGCTCGACTTCTCCACTGTGGACGCTGCTCATCGCGCTGGGATACCTATTCCGTATAGATTACAAATGGTGGACCTACGCGCTAGGCACAATCTGTCTGGTTGCGACCGCGCTGGGCGTCTGGCAGTTGACCCTGCGGCTGTTCCCCGACCGGCCCCGTGCCGCACTTGCCGCCGGGATATTTTGCGCGTTCGAATGGCACCTGGTCTGGGCGGCTGTGTCGGGCATGGAAACTGTCCTCTTCACCGCCTTGTCCGTTTGGCTCCTGGTCGTCACCGCCAATCTGCAATCAGAAATCAAAAATCAAAAATTGATGGGTTTGCTGTGTGGCTTGCTCGTTTTAACGCGACCGGAAGGCTTGCTCCTCGTGGGATTGGCGCTGCTGGCTCAAATCGCACAGAGAGGCTGGACACGGCGAGTAACATGGACAAGCCTGGCATGGACATTGGCAGCGATGGCGATTCTGCTCGCTCCGTGGCTTGCATTCAACTGGCGCACAAGCGGGACGCCGTTCCCGAATACGTTTTACGCCAAGCAGCGCGAATACGCCGACGTCCTGGCGATGGTTCCATTCACCCAGAGATTGGCGCAAGTGTTTTTCGCGCCATTCATCGGCGCGCAAGTGCTTTTGATACCGGGATTGATCGCGGCGATAGGTTCGCTGGTGCGCCGCACACTGGTGCGCCGTATCGGCAAACCGGAAACGTGGCCCCAACTCGCGGGGCTGGTCTGGGCCATGGCACACCTGGGGCTGTATGCGCTGCGCCTGCCCGTCACCTATCAACATGGCCGCTACGAAATGCCGGTGATTCCTGTCTTGATCGCTTTCGGCCTGGGTGGAACGGCGATGCTCTTGCGCTGGGACGATGCGCGTTTGTGGCCGCGCGTGCTCAGCCGGGCCGCGACGCTGGCTATCACCATAACCCAACTGAGTTTCGTCGCCGTCGGCGCGCGCGCCTATGCGGCTGATGTCGCCATCATCGAAGGCGAGATGGTGCGCGTGGCACATTGGCTGGACACAAACACTGCGCCAGGCGACCTTATCGCCGCGCACGACATCGGCGCGATCGGCTACTTTTCCAAGCGGCCCATACTCGACCTGGCCGGGCTGATTAGCCCGGAAGTCATCCCATTCATCCGGGATCAAGACCGGCTGGAAGCGCTCATTCGACAGCGCGGAGCCGCCTACCTGGTCACTTTTCCTGGATGGTATCCACGATTGGTGGGCCAGACTGGATTTGTCCCGATCTTTGCCGGAAATGCCGCCGGCTCGCCGGAACGCCTGACCGTCTACCGCATACCATAGCGCACGTTCCCGTGTGGGGCAGCTTGCGTCGCAGTGCGTTCTTGTGTATACTTTTCACCAGGAATATGACATCCGATCAACCCAAGAAGGGACAAACTCGATGCGCAAGATCAACGTGATGGTCGTTGACGACCACCCATTTTTCCGCCAGGGCTTGCGTGACGTGTTGGCGGCTGAGCAAGACTTGCAGATCGTGGGAGAGGCCGGCGATGGGAATGAAGCCCTTCAGCTCATCCGGGAGCTTGCGCCAGATGTCGTGGTGATGGACGTCAACATTCCCTCCCTGAATGGCATTCAGGTCACTCGCAAGCTGCGAGCGGAGCAATCCTCGGTCAATGTCGTCATCCTGACGGCTTACGATGACGAGGAGCAGGTCTTTCACGCCATCCGCGCCGGCGCTTCGGCCTATTACCCCAAAGATGTCACGCCCGACAAATTGATAACGGCCATCCGCGAAGTCAGCCATGGCCGCTACGTCATCGGCGATCTGGTGATGAATGAAGCCCAACTGGCGCCGTGGCTGCTCAAAGAAACGGAGCGGTTTGGCGCTGCCGCCGGCGACCTGGGCGAAGAGCCCTTCAATCCGCTCTCTCCACGCGAGATGGAAATCCTGCAATACATCACGCGCGGCATGAGCAACAAAGAAATCGCGCGGCGGCTGGGCATCAGCCATCAGACGGTCAAGAATCACATCACCGCCATCCTTCACAAGCTGGGCGTGAAGGATCGGACCCAGGCCGCCGTGTACACATTGAGACGAGGCTGGGTACGCCTGCAAGACACACAGCCCCAGGATAATGCTCCCAAGACATGAGGAGAACCACAGAGTGACAAAGCAACGAACTGAAACAGTGATGCTAACGCCGGCACAACAACAGACCGAAGAGAACCGCACCGAGTACGACCAGATCCAAAAGCAGCTCAAAGAAGTGGATATGCTCATCCAGCAGACCAGCGCGGAAGTGGATCGGCTGTCTCAACGCAACGCGCAAGCCACCAACCGCGTCAAGCAGACCGAACTGCACTTTGACACGGTGCCCCGCTCAGAGATCCAGGAGGTCTATAACGCGCTGCTGGACGCGCAAAAGCGGCTCATCATGATGCGCGGCCAATTGGAAAAGCTGCAAAGCGATCAGCAGAACTATCAGCGGTATGCGGCCCTCCTCAGTCACGGTCTCGAAACCACGGGAAGTGTGACGACGGGCAGTACGCCAGAGCCGTCTGCCGAACCGTCCGGCCAGCCCCCGATTGTGGTGCGAATCATCGAAGCCCAGGAACAGGAACGCCAACGGCTGGTCCGCCAATTGCACGACGGCCCGGCCCAGTCACTCACCAACCTGATCTTGCAGGCCGAGATTTGCGAACGGCTTTTCGACAAAGACCCGTCTCGCGCTCGAAGTGAGCTGGTCAACCTCAAGAGCGCCGTCTCCAGCACCTTCCAAAAAGTGCGGGACTTTATGTTTGACCTCCGCCCGATGATGTTGGACGACCTGGGACTGATCCCGACCCTCAAGCGCTACGTGGGCAACTTTACCGAAAAGAGTGGCATTGCGACCACCTTGAGCATTACGGGGAACGAACAGCGCGCAGAGCCTTACCGCGAGGTAGCGATCTTTCGGGCCATGCAAGAGTTGTTGACCAATGCGCGCCTGCACTCGCACGCCTCTCGCATCCAGGTCACGTTCGATATCAACGACGGCATGCTCCGCGCCACTGTTGAGGACAACGGGAGCGGCTTTGATCCTAAAGATGTGTTTGCCGCAACAGGCCAGCGCAAGACGATCGGGCTGCCGACCCAACGGGAGCGATTGGAAATGCTGGGCGGCAAATTGACTGTGGACAGCGGCGCCGGGCGAGGCACCAAGGTCACGGTTGAAATGCCTGTCACGGACCTCCGGCAAGCGTGATTGTGGCTGTTCTACGCTTGCCAGGCAGAGTCGTCAGGTACAAAACTCTGCTTTGACCCTATGACCGAAGTCCTATTGCCATAGGCATCAAGTTGTGTTAGAATTGTGTTAGTTCTGAGATAAGAGTAGCTAAATCTAAATCGAAGGGAGGTGAAAACAATGTTGTTTCTGCCACGCGAGGAAGGTCAAGGTTTGGTTGAGTACGCTTTGATTCTCGTTTTGGTCGCTATCGTGGTGATCGTTATT
The DNA here is from genome assembly GCA_041300525.1 of Anaerolineae bacterium. Classification (GTDB taxonomy): domain Bacteria; phylum Chloroflexota; class Anaerolineae; order Fen-1058; family Fen-1058; genus JBGLNJ01. The sequence continues at coordinate 2,509,051 of JBGLNJ010000001.1, forward strand.
TTGGCCCTGCTCGGCCCGGCTATCGGGAACATCTTCTCGACGCGGGTGGATCAACTGATTCAGGGGTTCGAGACGCCGTATGGAATGGAACTGCTGGCGACCGTTCACTGGCTGGCGCAACAAGACCCCGCCGCGAAGAGCAATTATCAATCCGCCGTGCGCGGCTTTGAGACCTGGAACCAGCGCAAGCGCGAGCACTTTCGCCCAGAGCACATCCAGATCGCCTGGGAACACTTGAATCATCTGGGATGGTTATAGTTATATGCCAATGCCAGCTTTTCCCCACAGTGAGGCCGCCTTTGAGAGCGTGATCGAACAGCACTTGCTCGATCGCGGTTACATCAGGATTGATAGTCCGTTTGATCCCGCGCGCGCCATCTTTCCAGATGTGGTCATTGACTTTATCCGCGAGACACAGCCGAAAGAATGGGCCAAGCTTGAAGCGTTGCATGGACAAAATACTGCCGCCCAAGTGTTGGCTGACCTGTGCAAGTGGATGGACACGTATGGCTCACTGCACACGCTGCGCCACGGCTTCAAATGCTACGGGCGCACCTTGCGTGTCGCTTTTTTCAAAGCTGCGCACGGCCTCAACCCTGACTTGGAAGCGCGTTACGCGGCCAATCGCGTCGGCATCACGCGCCAACTGCACTATAGCGAACGGACCCCGGACCGCTCGCTTGACGTTACCCTCAGCCTGAATGGTATCCCGATCTTTACGCTCGAACTCAAGAATCCGCTCACCGGCCAGACGGTCGAAAACGCCAAGCACCAATATCGCACCACTCGCGATCCGCGCGAAGTGATGTTCGAGTTCAAACGTCGCACGTTAGTACACTTTGCTGTGGATACCGAAGAAGTTTGGATGACCACACGCCTGGCGGGCGAGGCCACATACTTTTTGCCCTTCAACCAGGGGCACAATCACGGCGCGGGCAATCCCGCCGATCCGCAGGGTCGCACCTATCGCACGGCTTACCTGTGGGAACAGGTCTTGGAACGCGATAGCCTGCTCGATTTGTTGGCCCGCTTTTTGCATTTGCAGGTGGAAGAAAAGTACGACGAGGAAGGGCGCAAGTTCAAAAAAGAAAGCATGATCTTTCCTCGCTACCACCAACTGCAGGCCGTGCGCTTGCTGGTAGACGCGGCGCGGCGCGACGGCGTGGGGCACAACTATCTCATCGAACATTCGGCGGGCAGCGGCAAGAGCAACACGATTGGCTGGCTGGCGCACCGCCTCGCTTCATTGCACAACGATCAGGATCAGCGCATCTTTGACAGCGTGATTGTCATCACCGACCGGCGCGTGCTCGACCAGCAATTGCAGGACACCATCTATCAGTTCGAGCACCGGCAAGGTGTGGTGCAAAAGATTGACGAGGACTCGCGCCAATTGGCGCAGGCGCTCGAAAGCGCCGTGCCCATCATCATCACCACGCTGCAAAAGTTCCCCTTTGTCACCCGCCAGTTGCTCAAGCTGGCCGAGGAACGCAGCGAGCAGGGCCATGGCGTCCTGCTCACCCGACGTTGCGCCGTCATCATTGACGAGGCGCACAGCTCACAATCGGGTGAAACGGCAACTGAGCTAAAGGGCGTGCTGGGTGGAGAGGCGCTGCAAGAGGAGGCGCGCAAACACGCTCAGGAAGAAGGGCTGGAACATCTGGAGGAACTCTTTCGCAGCATGGCTAAACGCGCCCGCCAGGCCAACCTGAGTTTTTTTGCCTTTACCGCCACACCCAAGCATAAAACGCTGGTTGTCTTTGGGCAGAATGGCGATCCCTTTCACAAGTACACGATGCGCCAAGCGATTGAAGAAGGCTTTATCCTGGATGTGCTGCACAGCTATACCACGTATAAAGCCTACTACAAGCTCATCAAAGCCTGCGAAGACGATCCCAACGTCGAGCGCAAAAAGGCCGCCCGCGCCCTGGCCCGCTTCATGCGGCTGCATCCGCACAACATCGCCCAAAAGACCGTGGTGATGGTCGAGCACTTTAATACCTTTACCCGTCACAAGATCGGCGGCAGGGCAAAAGCGATGGTGGTCACCGATTCGCGTCTCGCGGCGGTGCGGTACAAGCAAAGCTTTGACCAATACATCAAAGAAAAGGGCTATCCCATCAAAACGTTGGTTGCCTTTTCTGGTGTCGTGGCGGACGACAAGATTGAGGGCGTGACCTACACCGAAGAAGGCATGAACAACGGCATTCGTGAGCGCGAATTGCCAGAGCGATTTGCCACGCGCGAGTATCAAGTGCTGCTTGTCGCCGAAAAATACCAGACCGGCTTTGATCAACCCTTGCTTCACACGATGTATGTTGACAAACGGCTGGCCGGCATCCAGGCGGTGCAGACTCTATCTCGCCTCAACCGCATCCATCCGCACAAAGAAGACACGTTTATCCTGGACTTTGTCAATGACCGCGAAGAGATTCGGGAAGCGTTCAAACAATTCTATGAAGGCGCCGAGTTTGGCGAGGAAGCCGAACCTGAGCAACTTTATCAACTCAAGAATGAACTCGATGCGTCCGGCATCTATTTGCGTGAAGAGGTCGAGCGTTTCAGCGAGATTTACTTTAAGCCCAAACAGCGGCAAAGCCCTGCCGATCATCAAGCCATGAATGCTTTGCTCGATCCGGCTGTTGACCGCTTCCAGGCTTTGCGCGCCAAAAGCGCCGAAGAGGCCGAACTCTGGCGCGGCCAACTGGTTGCATTCCGCAACCTCTATTCTTTTCTCAGTCAGGTTATTCCTTACCAAGACTCGGATCTGGAACGTCTTTACGTCTTTTTGCGTCACCTGTCATCCAAATTGCCGCGCCGTCGGAACGAACCGCAGTACGATTTCGACAGCCAAGTCCGGTTAGAGTATTACCGGCTTCAAAAGATCAGTGAAGGCTCGATTGATTTGAGCGAAGGCTATGCTCGCCCGTTGGACGGCCCTCAAGAGGTCGGCACTGCAATCGTTCGAGAAGGCTCCGTCAAACTCTCGCAGTTGATTGACGTTATCAATGACCGTTTCGGCACGGACTTTAATCAGGCCGATCAACTCTTTTTTGATCAAATCGCTCAAGTGGCGGCCAACTCTGAAGAATTGCGACAGGCTGCGCAGGTCAACTCGGCTGACAAATTCGCTCTGCTGTTCAACCGGCTCCTAGAATCCCTCTTTGTCGAGCGCATGGATCAGAATGAGGTCATCTTTGCGCGCTACATGAATGACCATGATTTTCAAAAGATAGTGTCGGGTTGGCTGGTCGCGGAAGTATATCGGCGGCTCTCTGGCAGCGAACCGGCGATGCTCAAGTACAATCAGAAGGCCAAGGCGGTAGTATCGCCGCCATCTTGAATTCTACAGATACCCCGTCGTTTTGCCATCTACAGAGCGGTCAGGCGATTCTCCGGGCGCAGCCGGTCACGTCCTCACGCCGGAATAGACATCTCTTGACAGACCGCCATGTTTGGTTAATAATAGCCCAAGCTGCTCACGACTGTTTTGCAAACTGGCCGCGCTTATGAGTTGGCCGTGAAACTCTTGGATTTGGGCTATGATGACGACTAGACCGGATTGGCTCAAGGTCGGGGCGTTGGTCAAGGGAGTCGGCTTTGTCGGGCGCGTGGCAAGCGTTGTCGAGCAAGGCGAGTCTGTTCTTGTCACCGTCGAATCGGCCAAGGCAGTGCGCTTGCACCAGAAATGGGATGTGTTAGACTATGCCCGCGCGCCGTTTCTGTGGGAACCCGCTACGCCGGAGGATTTGCAGAAGGACATTGAAGGCGAACAACAACGTGCGGTCAAAACTCTGGAAGTGATCAACCTGTGGGCCAATCAGGTTCTCAAAGAGGCAAGCCCTTGACCATTGATGGCCTGGGGACCGCTGCGCTACGTTCGAGATGGCAAAGGATTACGAGGCAGATCAAGCCCGCCTCAATATCTCCGAGACGCTGCACCGGCGAACACTGGAGATAAACCATGGGTTGCAATACTCGCCGCCGCAAGTTGTGGAAAGCACTCAGCGTAGACGCTGAGGAGATGGAATTGCTTTTCCGCAACGCGCAGAAAGCGGCGCAAGAGCGCAAGGACATCACGCCCGACGAGCGGGAGGAGTGGGCGGACAAGACGCGCCACGTCCTGACCGTGTTTGACCGGCATGGCATCCCTCGCCCTGTCCACAGCAAAAAGAGTGACCTGCCCCGCCGCAGCGCGATGGCGGGGTACGCCGCGCTGTGGGATGTGCTGGCGCGGATGTTGTACCCTTTCGGCGCGACCCAAGCTGCCGAAGAACAAGTGCTCATAGACCGGGTGCAGATGGTTGATGCTTTGAGCCGCCTGGGGCAATTGGCAGCGGCGCAAGGCAAAAACATCGAACTGGTTGCGATGGGCGGGGCCGCGATGGTCTTGGGCTACTCGGCGCGACTGTCCACGCATGACGTGGATGTGCTGATCGTATCGCCCAGCGATGCCAAATTCGTGCGCGACTTGGCTCAAAGCGTGGCCCGCGAAAGAGGATTGCCCGACAATTGGCTGAATGATGGAGCAAAGGGCTTTTTGATGGGAACGAGCGTCGGGCCAACTGTGCTGACCAAGCCGGGACTGACTGTTCGCATCCTTGACCCAGATCAATTGCTGGCGATGAAACTGTCGGCCTGGCGCGACAGTCGAGATGAGACAGACGCGCGCTGGCTCCTGCGGGAGATTTCACCGACGGCAGGAGACCGTGAGGCGGTTTGGGCGACAATCGAATTGTATCTTCTGCCGGGGAAGCAATTGAAAGCGCGTTACGCATTTGATGAATTGTGGGAAGGGTTACTGCATGATAACAATTGAGCGAATCGCATACGCAGCCTTGTATGCCGATCCTCTATTGCTTCGCGCTTATGTGATGAAATTCCTGGATGAAATCAAGGACTTGCATCGAGTGCCGCGCCCCAACATTGACGACCCACTCGTGATGGCTGTGGCGGCTGGACTGCTGGAATTGTTCTGCCTGCGAGCCGGACAAACGCCCCCCGCATGGACGCGCGCGGTTGGCTCTGCGCCGCAGCCAACTTTTCTATGGAAGGACGCAAAGGGCTTCACTCGCCAGTTGTGCTTGACCGAATCGCCGGAACCGCTGAAGAAGCGGCAGTTGTATGCGGCCCCGAATTTCTTGACGTTCGCGTAAGTGGAGGTGATGAGGAAAGATACAGGTGCGACTAGAGGCCATTGCTAACTTCTTTGAAACCTCGGGAGAGCCACTTGGCTATTGCCAAGAACTTTTTTCCCCGCTGCCATTATCTTTGAATTCCGACACTTGGGGTCGCTGAGACCCTAAAGGTCCAGATCACAAAAAGGAGGATGACCCATGGGAGTTGAACGAGATCGCGATATTCGTCGCCGCCGCACACGCCGCGCCAAGACCAAGTGGCTCAAGGCGCGCATTGCGGCAGCCACCGACAATCGGCTCAAGGCCAAGCTGACCGAAAAGCTCAAGCGCGTGAATCCCAATCTGCAAGATGTGAAATAGCTTGAGAGACCTTCGAGGTTGTGCGAACCGTTCGGCTGAGCTCACGGCGAAGCCTTCGGTTCGCCAGTAACCTCGAAGGTCTATTTTGACGAATCCCCCAACCGTGATACACTTGCCCCTGCCCACCAGGGCAAATTGAATTCTCCGCTCAAACATCTGCAACTTGGGCCTCTGCGTGTTTCATCGGGGCTAACTTTAAGAGTGACTGACCATGCCACACTGGCGTCGCACCCTTTACACGATCTGGTTCACCGAGTTCATCGCGCTCGTCGGCTTTTACTTTGTCGCGCCCTTTATCCCCTACTATATCCAGGAATTGGGAGTCACCGACCCCAAGCAAGTCGCCTTGTGGTCGGGCCTCAGTTCGTCGGCGCTATCGCTGTGCCTGGCGATCATGGCGCCGGTGTGGGGCCTGCTCGCCGACCGGCATGGCCGCAAGCTCATGGTCATGCGCGCCACGTTTGCCGGCGCTGTCTTGCTGGCGCTGATGGGATTGGTCACTAACGTGCAACAACTGATCCTGCTGCGCTGCTTGCAGGGCATCCTGACCGGCACGATTGCGGCGGCCACGACGCTGGTGGCCAGCGTCACGCCCAAGGAAGAAACCGGCGCGGCGCTCGGCTCGTTGCAGGCGGCCATCTTTCTGGGCAGTTCGCTGGGGCCTCTCCTCGGAGGCTTTACGGGCGACAGACTGGGCTACCGGCCCAGTTTTTTTGTAACCGGGGCGTTACTGTTCCTCTCGGGCGTCCTGGTCGCGCTTTTTGTGCGCGAGGATTTCCACCCGCCGGAAAAAGCGGATCGCGCGAGCCAGCGCGCTGCCTTCAGCGGGATCGGTGCCCGCGCCCAGTTCGTCCAGCAGCACCAGCGATTTGCGCTCGGCTTTGCCCAGGAAGCCGTTGAGGTTCGACAGGTGCGACGAGAACGTGGACAGGCTTTGCTCGATGGATTGCTCGTCGCCGATGTCGGCGTAGACGTGGTCAAAGACGCACAACTCGGACCCGGCGCTGACGGGGATGTGCAGTCCGCAATACGTCATCAGGCACAACAGGCCGATGGTCTTGAGCGCCACCGTCTTGCCGCCCGTGTTCGGGCCGGTGATGACGACGATGAAAGTCTCGTCACTCATCTCCACGTCAATCGGCACCACACGCTCCGGCTCGATCAACGGATGCCGCGCCTGCACCAAGCGTATCGTTGAACCGGGATGGGCCGCTGCCCCAGCGTCCGACTTTCCGCCTCCGACCTCTGACTTCCGACCTCCGAACTCTACAATCCTCGGCTCTATCGCACCAGTCGTATCGGCGTATTTGGCGCACGCGAACACCATATCCAACTCGGCCAACGCTTCGACGGTGGCGGCGATGGCGGTGCTGTTCTGGGCGACCAAGCTGGATAGCGAAAGCAGGATGCGGCGGATCTCGTTTTCCTCGCGCAACTGCATCTCGCGCCAGCGATTGTTGAGTTCCACCGTCGTCAGCGGCTCGATAAAGAGCGTCACGCCGGATTGCGATTGGTCGTGAACGACGCCGGGGATGCGGCCTTTGCAATCGGCTTTGATGGGAATGACGTAGCGGCCATCGCGCATCGTGATGATGGCTTCTTGCAGGTACGGCGCGTTGCGCGGCGAGGTGAGGATGCGCGCGAGTTTGTCCTGCAAGCGGTCGTGCGCGGCGCGCAACTCGCGGCGGACCGACGACAGTTCCGCGCTGGCTTCGTCGCGCACCGCGCCCTTATCGTCAATGCAGCGGCCAATCTCAATCACCACGCCGGCCGACTCGACGATGCGCGCGGCGATGACCGACAGCAAAGGGAATTGGCTCGACATCCGCGAGAGCGTGCGGTGCAGCTCCCGCCCGGCGACAAGCGTGCCGCGAATGTCCAACAGTTCCTGCGGCAAAAGCGCCGAGCCGCGCAGCGCCGATTGGACCAGCGGACGCACGTCGTGGACGCCGCCCAGGCCCGGCCCGGCGTATTTGCTCATAAAAAGGCGCGCCTCGGTCGTGGCGACCAGCCGCCGCTTGACTTCGACCGGGAATGTCGAAGGCTTGAGCGTTCGGCACAGTCCGACGCCGGCGGAAAAAGATGCATAGCCCGCCAGCCGGTCGAGCACTTTGGGGAGTTCGAGTGTGGTTGCGTGTTTGGGTTCCATGTGGCGCATTATAACATGGAATCTAGGACGTAAAACAAGCGGGCACGCGGTTTGGCATCCACCTGTTTGGGAATATACTTTTCCCCAGTCCATCGGTTTACGGAGTGACCATGAGACAAGGAGTAACAAGAATGGAAACAAAAGCTGTCACTCGAAGATACGACCTCGACTGGCTGCGGGTGATGGGAATTTTGGCGTGGATGTTTGGGAGACTATTCTGTCGAACTGGACGATGCCGTTGGTCTTTGCCATTTCGGGCGTGGGCCGCACTCTGAGGATGGAAAAAGCTAGCAGTTGGATGCCCAATGCCATTAGCGCCTCGGAACCTTGCGCCGCGGCCATCACACTTTCGACAATCGCCTCTGAGCTGGTCAGGGCTGACCTTAGCGGCAGGCGTTGCACTTGCGCCCGCGTGAGCACCTGCACCGGGTTAATGATCCGCTGGGACAACTTGGCAGGATCGTCTGAAATACAGCTTTTATGATTCGGAGCCAGGGCAAAGTTGAGCAGGCTGGATACCTTTTGAGGATCCGTCACCCGGTAGGTCAATTGACCCTGGATCGTGACGGCCTGAAAGTCGGCTGTGGCTTCGTTGAAGATGAAGGGCACATCGGCGCTGCCAACCGGCACGGCGACGATAGACGACCGGGGCGCAGAATAAAAGAACGCTAGGCCAGTGCCTTCGCGCTTGATCTTGCCGTCGGAATAGTGCAGGACATACGTGGTGGGGTCAACCTTGATGTAGCTGATGCCAAACATGGGATTCTCTCCTGTGTTGGGTCGGCGCTGCCGCTTGCCGGGCCTGCTGGAAGCGGGACGCCAGAGGTCATTTAGTGTAATTTACACACTATATATACAACGCAACACGGGAAATGTCAAGAGGCAAATGAGGAATGGCAGGGGCCAGGCAACAGTTCCTCGGCTCTCAGCAGCTCGTCCAGTCCCTCGACCAGCGCCTCGATCCACGCAATCACATCTTGGCCGCCGACCCCACTGGCGTGGATGAGGCCGGACACCTGCTCACACATTCCTTCGGGCCGCTTTGCGCACTGCGCCAGGGCCATCTCGACCAGTCGCTTTTCGCCGGGATGCGGCATCCGGTTCATCGCAAACAGGATGTCGAAATAGCTTGCCAGCAGCGCGGCCACACGGTGGTTGACGCTGACGAGATCGCCTCGCGCGATAGCTTTTTCCGACTGGCGCAAATACGACGAGAGGGCCTCGCGCAGGATGGGATGGTTCTTGGCGAGGATGGCTCGCCGGAGCGGCTCGGGATAAGGTTGGCGAGCGCGTTCCTGGATGGCGTGGTACCAGCCACTCTTATCGTACAGCACGTGTGACGTGAGCACGTTGTACCAAAAGCAGGTCGAGTAACCCACGCTGGCCTCATGCCGAACCAGCACGCGGTCAAGCTGATCCTCGATCCACGGCATGCTGCGGTACATCACATCCACGGCGATGTGAGTGCCTGCCTCGATCCATTCGTCGCCCGGCTCCCAGAACTGGTTGTTGATCTCCATGCGTTCCGCGCGTGCCCGGATCATGCTGGCGCGCGCGTCCACGGGCAGTTCCTCGCGCACGTAGACGTACAGGTCAATGTCAGAGCCGGGGCCGGCCTGTCCCGTCGTGTGCGAACCTGCCAGCGCAACGGCCTCGACTTGCGGCAGTGCGCCATACATCGCTGCGATCTGTTGGCTCACTGCGAGCGGCGAAAGAGTGTTGTCAGTCACGGTTCGGCATCACCTTCATCGGCGTCCAATAGTGCTCGATCCAACCCTGCTTGATGGACTCGCACTGGTCATCGGGCACGCCAGTGTGAGTGAACGTGAGGCGCGCGCCGCCTTTTATTGGCTTGAGGCTGAACGTGACTCTGGATTCGTGGCCTTTGGGCCAGTCGGCAGCGTGCCAGGTCTGCACGATCTTTTCGTCCTGAACCAACTCTACGTTCGTCCCCGTGATGTAACCGCCATAGGCCATGATCTTGCCGCCCGCCTTGCGGCTGATGCTGGCGGTATCGCCTGTGAATTTGGCGTGCTTGCGCGAATCCATCAACGCCTCATAGATTTGATGCGGCGTCGCCTTGAACGTAACCGACTGTCGAATGGTCTTGGACATCAGAGACTCCTTTCCTGGGTATGTAGAGCAAGTTGTCAACTTGCTCTACGGCTGTCTGCGCTCATCAATCGCTTTGGTTTCGTCGTGGCCCCAGCTCATCTCGGTCAGCTCGACATCGAGGATGCGGTGGATGTCTACATGCTGATTTTAGAACAATGTTGCTGTTACTGCAACACGAGCGGCGGGCACACCCCTTAAGACGAAAGACGGAAGCCATTTGTCTTGGGTCTTTCGTCCTTCGTCATCGGTCGTCTGTCAGTTTGACAAGGTCTCGCCCGTCGGTTATAATCCGCCCCGTTCACAGGAAGGCGCAATGATTTACCTGGATTCTACCAACGGCAAATTTCTTTCCACCCAATCGCTTGGGTGTGGCCCAGCTTTGCCTTGTACAGGTGCGCCTACTGCCCGGACGGTTAAGTCTGTCTGATCGTTCAACGAATGTCACAGCCGCAGGCGCGCCCTGCGGCTTTTTTTATTTGGAAATCTGTAGGCTGGTATCCCTATGCCAGCGTTGGAGAAACAACATGATTGCGATTCATCTCGATCACATCGCCGTCAACTTTGCCGGACGCGAAATCTTTGCCTCGCTGGATTGGGAGATGCACGACGACCGCTGCGTGGGGCTGGTCGGCCCGAACGGCGCGGGAAAATCCACGCTGCTCAAAATCATTGCGAGCGAACTCGCGCCCGACAGCGGCAATGTATTCCGCGCCAAGGGGCTGACCATCGGCTACCTGCCGCAAGAGGTGACGCTCGATCCGGATCGCAGCGCGTGGCAGGAGGCGCTGACCGCCTCCGAGCGCATCGCGCGGCTGGAGCGGGAGTTGGCCCGCGTCGAAGCGAAACTGGGTGACCCGGCTGTTTACGGCGACGAAAAGGCGCTCACTCGCGCGCTGGATGCGCAGGCGCGGCTGCTGCACGAGTATGAAGCAGCCGGAGGCCCCGGTTATGAGAGCCGCGTGCGCGAGGCGCTACGCAGCCTGGGCTTTTCCGATGACGACATGTCGCTTGCCACCACGGCGCTTTCCGGCGGCCAAAAGAAACTCGTTGGGCTGTGCAAGCTGCTCGTCACGCGGCCTGTGTTGCTCTTGCTCGACGAGCCGGACAATCACCTCGACCTGGAAGCCAAAGCCGCGCTCGAAAAGACCATCGTCAATTACGAGGGGGCGGTCGTCATCGTCTCGCACGATCGCTACTTGCTCGACGCGGTGGCCGACGAGATCGCCGATCTCGAGGACGGCCAGATCAAAGTCTATCTCGGCAACTATTCCGAGTACGCCTTTGAAAAGCGCACGGCGCTACTTCGGCAGCAGGAGCGTTACTCGATTCAGCAGCGCGAGATCAAGCGCATCGAAACGGCGGGCAAGCGCGTGTTGATGTGGGGACGCCAGTACGACAATCCGAAACTGGTGCGGCGCGGCAAGGCGATCCTGGCCAGGCTGGACAAGATCGAACGCATCGAACGCCCCGTGCTGGAGCGCCGCAAGATGGGGTTAGAGCTCAACGGCTGGCGCGGCAGTAACAAGGTCTTGGAGATTGGGGGATTGGACAAGTCGTTTGGTGAAAACTGCGTGTTGCGTGGGATCAACTTGCTGGTGCGACACGGCGAGCGCGTGGGGCTGGTCGGCCCGAACGGCGCGGGCAAGTCGCTCCTGCTGCGCATGATCCTGGGCCAGGACGAACCGACGACCGGTGAAATCGTCGTGGGGCCGAGCATCCGCGTGGGCTATTACGCCCAGCAGCACGAGACGTTGGACTATTCTCAGACGTTGATGGACACGATCCGCCGCGCCGCGCCGATGACGGAGGGAAATGCCGTGGCGTTCCTGGGCAAGTTCCTGTTCGGCTACCGGCAGACAACGCAAAAGATCGGATCGCTTTCCGGCGGCGAGCGCAGCCGCGTGCAGTTGGCGCTGTTGATGCTTTCCGGCGCAAACTTTTTGCTGCTCGACGAGCCGACGAACAACCTGGACATCGCTTCGGCAGAGGTGTTGGAGGACGAGCTAGACGAATTCGAAGGGACGGTGCTGGCGGTGAGCCACGACCGTTACTTTCTCGACCGCGTGGCGACGCGCATCGTCGAGTTGGATGAGGGCGCGCTCACCGAGTACATCGGCGGATGGAGCGATTATCGAGCGGCAGCGCAACTCCCTTCCCCCGCCGGCGCGGAACGCCCGACGGGGGAAGGGCAGGGGAGGGGGGGGATATCTCCCGCGCGTCAAGCAACTCGACGATGAACGGCTTGAGCGCGTTCACCAGCGTGTCTTTGGGCACGTCGCTGACTTTGAGCGCCACCGTCAGGTTGGTGGGGTTTTTTCCCACGAAGATTCCCAGGGAGACGATATTGCCGTCCTGTTGCGCGATGGCCGTGGTGATCTTGGAAAGGGTTCCCTTCACGTCGGGGACGAGCAGGGTCAGCCGGACGCCTTTTTTGCGCGCGCCCAACAGTTCCAAGAACAGCTTGAACAGATCCGTCTCGGTGATGATGCCGACGATCTCCCCGTCGCGCAAGACCGGCAGCCCGCCGATTTTGTGATCGGTCATGAGGCTCGCGGCATCTTCGACCGGCGTGTTTTCGGTGACGGTGAGGACGTTTTTGGTCATTACTTGGCCGACTGTCAGCCTGGACAGCAAATATTGCATCTCATGGATGGAAAGCGACGTGGCCGACGTGGGCGAAGCATACAGCCGGTCGGTTTCAGATACAATGCCGGCGAGATGGCCGGACTTGTCCACCACCGGCAGGTGGCGAAAGCTGTTTTCACGCATTCGTTTGATGTCCAGGTTTTCGATCAGGATGTTGCGCACGTGCGTGGGCATGGAATCGGTCACGGTGACACGCACGGCCTGACCAAAGCGCCTCTGCCGCACGCTCTGCTCGATGGTTTCGAGCAGGTCTTCTGCTTCCAGTTCCTGGATCATCATCTCGGCATCGCGCGTGATGCGGAAGGGATGCGCTTCGACGACTTTCATGCCGGGGAACAGCATGTCAATGTGCGCCGAGATGACTTGCTCCAGCCAGACAAAATAGTGATGGTGTGGAACCGTGCCGTCTTTGCGCGTTGCGCCGGATGATCTTTTGATCGGCACAAGGCGCGGCAGCGTATCCGGCACTTTGATGCGCGCAAAGTGCTGCTCGCCGTCTTTGTCGTGGATCACCACGGCCAGGTTCAGGCTGAGGTTTGAGATGTGCGGGAAGGGACGGCCCGGGTCAAAGGCCAGCGGTGTGAGCACCGGAAAGACGACTTGCTTGAAATACTGTTTGACGCTGGCCTTTTGCCTCTGGTCCAGAGCAGCATAACTGAGGATGTGGACGCCCGCCTGGTCGAGCTGGGGGAGCAGGTCGTGCAAGCACTCGCGCGCATCTGTCATGAGCTGCTGGGCCATCTTGCGGACCGCTGCAAGCTGCTCGGCGGGGGTCAAGCCATCAGGCGAGAGTTCCACAACGCCCGCCGCGACCTGCTGCTTGAGGCCGGCCACGCGCACCATGAAAAACTCGTCCAGGTTCGAGCCGACGATTCCCAGGAACTTTACTCGCTCCAGAAGCGGGTTGCTTTCGTCGTGCGCTTCTTCCAGCACGCGGCGAAAAAACTGCAGCATGCTTAGTTCGCGGTTGACGTAGAACTTGGGGTCGTTCAGGTCGAACCGAGGCCGCCGGGCGGCCCGCGCGGGGCTACTTGCCTTTCGTCTTGTCTTTGCGCTTCTTGCCTGACTTGGTCTTGCGTTTGTCACCGACCGCGGCCTCCTTGAACGGGTCATAGTTCAGTTCCTGGCTCAATTTTTCCACCAGCGTTTTGAGCGTTTTGACCCGGCCATACCACTTGCAGTTGGATTCGACCACCGTCCATGGCGCGGTGACGGTGCTCGTTTTGAGCAGCATGTCGTTGATGGCCTGCTCGTAGGCATCCCACTTGTCGCGATTGCGCCAGTCCTCCGGGGTCAGCTTCCAGCCTTTGATCTCATCGGCGGACCGCTCGTTAAAGCGGCGGAGCTGCTCGTCCTTGCTGATGTGTATCCAGAACTTGAAGAGGACCGTGCCAAAGTCCACCAGCTCGCGCTCGAACTGGTTGATCTCGCGATAGGCGCGCTTCCAGTCGGCTTCGGAGCAAAAGCCCTCGATGCGTTCCACCATCACGCGGCCATACCAACTGCGGTCAAAGATGGCGATTTGCCCGGCCTCCGGCAGCCGCCGCCAAAAGCGCCACAGGTAATGGCGCGTCGCATCGTCGCCTTGCGGCGCAGCAATCGCCTGGACGACATAGCCGCGCGGGTCGAGCCGTTCGGTCACGCGCTTGATCGTGCCGCCTTTTCCGGCCGCGTCCCAGCCTTCAAAGACCAGGATGACGGGGCGCTGTTGCACATACACCTGATAGCCCAGCGCGTTGAGCGCCACCTGGTACTTGGTGAGCGATTGAGCGTACTCTTCCTTTTCCATAGACACGGAGAGGTCAACTGTCTCTAGCATGGTTGGCTCCTTCTGTGATCTTGCAAGCCGCGAGTGAACAAGCAGCAGCGGCTCAGGCCGCCACTAGGGTTTACGGGAGAAATATCACGCGGTCTCTGCCGCCACTTCTTTTGGGCGCCTCTTTTTGCGGGCCGTTTCAGCTTTAGGCGCTGGAGATTTTGCTTTCCGCTGAACCTTGCGAGTCCGCTTGCCCGACTTGGCCTCGGGTGGAGCGGCCTGTTTTTCTGCCGAGGGCGCTTCTTCTTGCTCCAGGTCTTCGGTCACGGTCGCTGCCGGAGGAGGCGCGGGCGGGAGCGCGCCGGGGATTTGGGACAGCCGCTCTTCCAACGCCGCCATGATGGTCCGAAGGATCTTGGTGTGCGTCCAGTAACGGTCTGTGGCTTCGACAATCGTCCACGGGCCCCATTCGGTGTTGGTGCGTTCCAGCATCTCTTCGACCGCCAGCAAGTAGTCGTCGTATTTGCTTTGATGCTCCCAGTCCTCCGCCGTCACCTGCCAGGCCGTGAGTGGATCCTGAACGAGTCTCTTAAAGCGGCGCTTTTGTTCCGACTTGCTGATGTGCAGCCAGAACTTGATGATGAGGTATCCATCGTCGGCCAACGCGCGCTCAAAGTCCGCAATGTCGCGGTAGGCTCGCCGCCATTCCGGTTCCGGCGTCAGGTTGTCCACCCGCTCGACCAGGACGCGCCCGTACCACGAGCGGTCGAACATGGCCCATTCGCCGCGGCCGGGCAGCTTTAGCCAAAAGCGCCACATCCAGGGGCGTTTCTGCTCATACGTGCGCGCGGCGCGGATCGGGTACAGCTTGAATCCGCGCGGGTCGAGCCGCGCCGTCAGCGTTTGGATGGAGGTGCCCTTGCCTGAAGCATCCCAGCCTTCAAAAAGGATCACGACTGGAATCTTGGCATCCCACGCGGCTTTTTGCAGCGCATAGAGGCGGTTGCGCAGCGCAGGCATCAGTTGCTTGTACTCTTTTTTGTCGAGCGCCTTTGTGAGGTCAATTTCTTCTAGCATAATCTGTGCTCCTTGATGGATTCCAGCGAAATCGGCTCGATGGCTTGATGGGAGATGGGGGAACTTTATTTATTATAGCACAGGCAAGAGCGCAAGGTGAAATGCGACAAGTTCGGAAGGAAAAACGCGCTCCTGCCAAGACCGGCCCAGTCGGCTTTGAATTCCTTGCCATAGCATCGTTTGCCAGCGTACCCCAGGCTCTTGGGTGTTGGCAGCGGGAAAGTGGTCAGGTTGATTCATAAATCTTGGCTCTCTACTTTTTCACCCAGCTCGCATCGGCGCGAGCGAGGCGGTTCTTTTTCAAGTTCTCCTTCATGATCCAGCGAACATCGGGGTTAGTGTCTGCCAGCCACTTTTCCATCGCGGGCTTGCCTTCGTCAGGCAATGCGGCCACTGCCACACTCCAACAATAGCCCAGACCCTTGCGTAACGCCAGATAGTCTTCGCTTTTGCGATTCTCAACCTTGCGCAGGGAGGCAGTGATTTTGTCGAGGATGCGCAGCACCGCCCTGGCGTGCTTGGCTTGTCCGAGCAATCTCGGTTCGCACAGCGCGGCCGCGGCGGCTCTTTGTTCGAGCGGCGTCCCCGTGCTCCATGTTTTCATGGCCTGAATCAACGCACTCATGTCTGCGTCGCCAAGGCGTTGGAGCGCCATCGCAACGCCTTCACGCATGCGCCAGCGGCGGTCGGAAGCGCAGCGGCGCAGGGTCGCCAGCAGTTCCGTTTGGCCTTCGGCCAGAAGGCGGCCCAGACCGACGACGCCGCAAAAGGCCAGGAACTCGTAGGGAGAATTGGTCGGGGCTTTGTCGGCATCGTAGGCGAGGTAACGCTCAAAGAGCTCTTGATCGCCCTCATCTGCCACGACCTGTGCCAATTCGAGGTTGCCTCGCGGGCCGGGCAGTCCCGATTCCTTGAGCAGAAACGCATCCCAGTTCTCAAGTGCGTTCAGCTTGTTCCGATACTCATCTGCTTTTGCCATCGTCGTCTCCGGTCGCCGTGGGAAAATCGTTCACCGCTTGCGGTCAGGCCGCGTGCACTTTGACGTGGCTTGTCTCTTGCCATCTGGCTTTTCCTTTTTCAATCGCTTGGCGCACTCTTCGACGAGCTTTTTGACTTCTTCGTCGGCAAGGAGCTTTAGCTCTCTCGACGGGTCAATCTTTTCTATCTCGTCGAGAATCGTTTGGGCGATCTTTTTCTTTTTCTCTCCCCAGGACACCCTTAAGGGGTGTGCGAGCGTTCGCAGCACCCAGCAGACCTCATAGTTCAATCGCTTGTCTTTGGACAGCATACCGACGAGCGCGGGGACTGCGTGAGCCATCTCCGCCTTATGATCTGCCGCGACGACGAGGCCGTAAAGCGCGACCGAACGCGCGCTTTTTGGATAATAGCTTGAAGAGCCATAGCCGTGGTCATACTCGAATGTCGTGCCGCTGCCCGAAAGCGCGATCTCTAGCAGCACCTCGACCAGTTCATTCATGCGGGCCTTTTTTGCAATCTCCGCTTCGAGGAACGTCCTCAATCCCCTTGTCGTGTGCACCAGATCGATCACCGGCGCATCGTCCGTGGCAATGCCGATCACGAGCTTGGCAGTTGAAACTCGCACGACGGGGTCGGGATGTTTGAGCAGCAGGCTGCTCATAGAATCCCAATCGCTCTGCGACAAGAAATGATGGCAGAGCGACTCGACGGCATACATCTTGATCTGCCAATCGGGAGACCGGTGTTGGATGACCTCGACGAGATCGCGCACGAGCTCGTCATAGCGTCCCCTGAGCTCGCCCAACTCTTTTCTCGCTGCTTGCATCTTGTCGCTCAAACCTGCGCCCGCGATCTGTGTTGTCGGGGCGCTCGTTCCCTCGGCAAAGGCCGTCTTGAGCTGCCCGAACGTATTGGGCAGAGCGTTCTCGGAACCGGCCGCAATGCGTTCGAGCCACATCATCGCCGCCAAAGGATCATAGCGCCTCACCGTGATTTCGTCACAGGTCGGGTCCATGAAATGCTCGCCGTCGTCGTCATAATGGTTGTAATAGTATAGAGTCCCACACACAGGACATTTCAGCAGTCTCGTAATGCTGGTGCAATACGCGTGGGTTGACTCGTCCTCCATCTCTATGACGGTCAACAGGTCGTTCACTTGTGGCGGAATAATCTTTGGACTAGCAATGATGTCTTCCGCCACTTTTTGCGGGATACGGCTGCATATCTCGCAGTCTGCAATGGATTTGTACGTCACTTGTTTCTCGGTCGTGCTCTTGCCCATTGTGCCGCCCCCGTACTCGTGTTGATGAGCCTAACGACATTTGTGTTTAACCCGCAGCGCCTCATTCAAATGGACGAAATTATGCCGCGTGGCCGGCATCAGCAACAGTCCCGCGACGGTGCGTTTGCCCCAGTAATCTATCAAGCCGCGCGCGGCCTCAACCACCGCCCCTTCCATCAGCACTTGCTGCAAACGGGCAGGTTCGACTTTCTGCTCGAGCTCCTCCGCTTCAAGCCGTTTGACGATCTCACGTGTCCTGCGGCCAACCGCCACACGATAGGCCCTCAGCGCCTGGATATCAATCGCAGCGCTGAGGTCCGCCACACCGGCAGCTTCCATGGCATTACCCGTATCACGGACCGTAATCTTCATCCGCTCGAGCCAATTGCCCCGCTGCGCGACCTGTGGGCCGCCGGCGACCAACAGATTCATCGTCACATCCTCGATGCGGGCAATGTGCCAGATGCACCAGGCAACAGAATGTTCACAGTTGCGCGGAATGTAGCGAATAGCGTCCTCGGTCATATCCTGAAAAACCTCATCTTCAAAGGACCACAACTTGGATCGAGCCATCTTGGCCGAGTGCAGCATGGCATGTTGACTCAGTAACAATTCAATCGCCTCTGGATGATCCTCGGGTCGTGAGAGGGCGCGCCGCAATGTTTGCAGTTGTTGGTTCCACAATTTCTGATTCGGATTCATCTCAACCTGCTTTCTCTTTTCTCATTTTTGGCAGCGCGGACAAAAGTAACACGCGCCGCCCAGGTATTGGATTTTCTCGATTTTGTTTCCGCACTCTGAGCAGGGATGGCCGACGGCTTTGTTGTCCATGAGGCGAGTGTATTTTCCGGGCTGGTTGTACAGGTCATACTCGTCATACCGACCACCCTTCTTGATGGCCTCGCGAATGGTCTTGAGGATGGCATTGTACAGTTTGCGCCGCTGAACCTTGTTCAGGTCATCCATCGGATGTCGCGGATGGAGGCCCGCTCGGAACAGGATGTCTTGAGCGATCGCGTTGCCCAAGCCAGGGACAAGTTGATCTTGCGTGAGCAGCCCTTTGACGCTTCGCTTTTCCCCTTCCAGAAGAGAGTCAATGAGGGTGGAAAAGTATTCAAACGTGAACTCGGGCTCGATGGGCGTGGGCCGCATCCCCTTGACGTATTGTCTTTCCTGCTCCTGTCCCGACTCGTAGAGTTCCATCGCGCCCCACATCTGAGTGGTGGCGGTGAGGTACGAGTCATCCTCAAACGCGATGCGCAGATGATACTTGAAGACAAGAGAAATGATCGCCTTTCTTGTACGTTGCGACCGTGTATCTGAGCTTGTGGAACTTTGTTCCAGGCAACGCCCAAACGTTAGTTGGGAATCACCACCTGAAACAACAGATTAGGCGTCGGCAGCTTTATATCACGCCGCCCGTCATCCACGGCGAGACGTATTTCGATGGCGGCAGCGCCTTTTACGACGTTGACTTGTTCGCTGCGGCGATGGAGCCGGAGCCGATCTCGCTGCTCAGTTTGCACTTTGCCGAGCCGCCCAATCACTCTTACGGCTTTGGCGAGCGTCTCAACCTGGCGCGCATTTTGTTCGACACGCACAATTTTACCTTGCCCGAGGTGCGGCGGCGAATGCGCAAGATGGTCAACCTCTTTTACGACCACGCGGCGCTCCGCCGCCGAGTCGCGCAGTTGGCGGACGCGCTGGAAAAGGCCGGTGGCGACCTCACCGATCTCGATTTGCCCGACCTCCAAGCGAATTGGCAGCGCGTGTGGCAAGTGTCAGACCTGACAGACTTCTGAAACTTGTCAGGTCTCGCGCAACTTTCGGGGCGCCTCTGCGTATACCTGTTGGAATCCCATAACTTTTAATAACGAGGTATCCCATGAACCAGAATCAATCCTTGCCCGCTCCACGCCGTGCGCCGGGCCTGTTTTGGCCCATCATCCTGATCGGCCTTGGCGTGATTTTGCTCCTCTCCAACCTGGGCTGGCTGCCCGCCGACCCGTGGCCGCTGCTGTCGCGGCTCTGGCCCGTGATCCTCATCGTCATTGGGCTGGACATTTTGCTGGGGCGGCGCAGCGTGTGGGGCGGCGTGTTCAGCGCGGCGCTGGCGCTGCTCGTCGTCGGCAGTGTGATCGCGCTGCTGTACGTCGCGCAAAACTATCCGACGTGGTATAGCTTCAGCACGTCCGAGTACCATACCCAACATATCGCCCATCCACTGGGCGATGTGCGCCAGGCCGATGTGCGCATTGATTTTCCCGGCGGGTCGGGCGCTCTTTCCGCGCTAGAGGACTCGGCTAACCTGATCGAGGGCGACGTCGCTTACTATGGCGACTTGGTGGACCTGTTTTCCAGCAGCGGCAACAGCGCCCGCGTGCAGCTCGACAGCCGCTTTATCGGATGGGGACTGATGTGGCCGGAGGTCGGTTCGCGCAGGTGGACGCTGGGCCTGAATCCGCGCGCCGAGTATGACCTGACGTTGGACACCGGGTCGGGCAGCTATGAACTCGACCTGGGAAAACTGACGCTTCGGTCATTCACACTCGATAGCGGCTCCGGGTACGTGGCGCTGACTTTGCCGGATGCCGAAAAAGCGCCGCGCCGCGTCCGGCTGAACACCGGGTCAGGCGCGGTAGACATTCGCGCGCCGGAAGGCGCAGCCCTCCGCGTGGAATACGACGCCGGGTCGGGCGCGCTGATCGCGCCGGGGCTGCGCAAGGTCAGCGGCGGCCGGCGGGATGGCATCTATGAAAGCGCCGGCTTTTCGCAAAGCGGCCAAACCATCATCGTCGAGTTGGACGCCGGATCGGGCAGCGTCACCATCCGGTAGGAGAGAGCATGTTTAACGCCGGAACCAGCGGACGCAAATCAAAATCAGTCGCCGGCGGAAAGCCAATCCCCAACGCCGTGCCGACGACGATTACGGCGGCGTTCGGCGCACCGGCGTAAAGCGCGCAGGCGGCCGTGCCATCGTGAATCAGATGCGCACGCAAAGCTCGGCCCGTCTGCGCGTGAACTGCCTCGGCCAGCAAAGGGCGGGCGTCGTCTGACAGCGCGTTCAGATTGGCGTACAACCCACTGCCCAGCAATCGGCCACCCTGCACATAGGCTGCCACGCTGAGCATCAGATCGGCATCCGGTGTGATCCCGCCGGCAAGGGCCTCGTCCAACGTCTGAGCGATTGCCGCCGTCATCATAATCCAGGTCATAGTCATCTTGCCATTATACATTTGATGTGGAATGAATATTGCGCCGCGCAATCTTGTCATTCCGAGCCGCACAGCGCGCGGCGAGGAATCTCGTTGCTGCACAGAGATTCCTCGCGCCCCTTCGGGGCGCTCGGAATGACAGCCCTTGAGGGTCTATTGTTGACAAGCTGCGTGAAAACTGTTATCCTTTTGTTAGCTGCTTGCTCCATTCTGGAAGAAACATTCTCTGATGAACATCGTAGGACAAAACTCAACACGAATATACCGCTTGGGGTGGAGGGGCATCCTGTATAACTCTGACGCATGGCTTTATCTTACACCCGATAGCCCTGGATGTCTTGTGGTCGCCCTTATGGTTGGGCTGTACATTCCCAGCCTTTTCTTGAGCTATCTGAAGGTCTCGCCCGATGGTCTAGAGCTCCATTATTGGCCGGCCTATCGGGTTCGCGTTGCCTGGCGGGATGTTGAGCGAGTGGGCAAATGCAAGTTCCTTGGCATCATTCCTTGTGAGGCTCTGTACCTAAACCGGGCTGAAGCTAGAGAGCGGAATGCGGCAATACGAGAGTGGGGCTTAGCCAAGCGGTGTATAGTTCCCTTGAGTGACTTTCGCGGATGGCCTGCTGGCGAGTTGGCAGAAGATCTGCGGCGGTATATACCGCAAGTATTCGGGATTGAGGAGAAAGAGAAGTCGAAACTGGAATGAATAACAAATAACTTGCACGAATTCACAAGCGAATGTAAGGAAGAAGATGTAGAGCAAGTTATGGCAGAGGTCGGACGGGTACTGTGCAACAAAGGCGTTTTGGTTCTCACGGTTTTATCGGGCAATGTTGAGGAAGGCTTGCCCGCAATTCAGTTGTTTACACGGCAGATGTTTGAGCAGGTCACTCAAGATTGGCAACCCATTGAAATCAAGTTGCACAACGATGTTGGCTGCACAAATAGACCAGATTACCACATTTGGTATGGGGTATTTGAGGAATAAGAAGGCTGAGGGAATCGCAAGACTGTGATGCAGTGAACGGAGCAAGAAGCATGTCCCATATCGAAATCGTCCGCAGCGAAGAACCGATTCGATTGTTCAAGTCCGACTTCTTGGAATTCTTTACTCACATCCATCCCGCCGTCGTGTTGATCATCTGGGCGCCGGTCGCGGTCTACTTTCTGGTCAGTGCTATTGCCGGGCGACCGAGTCACGCCTCACCGCTCTACATACCCCTGGGCTTTCTGGTGGGCCTGTTCGCATGGACCTTGGCCGAATACGCCGTGCATCGCTTTGTGTTCCACTTTCCCCCGCGCACGCCCTGGCAAGAGAGAGTGTCGTTCCTATTTCACGGCGTTCACCACGCTCAACCTCAGTGCAAGACGCGGCTGGTGATGCCGCCCGTCGTCAGTGTTCCGATGGCCGCGCTGTTTTACGGAGCGTGCTACTTGATCTTGAGCGTGGCGTTGGGAGCGCCTTATTGGGTCGCGCCGGTGTTCTCCGGCCTCATCGCCGGGTACTTGACTTACGACATGCTGCACTATGCCACGCATCACATTCCCATGCGCGGGCGCTACGGCAAGTTCCTCCGCAAGTATCACATGCTGCACCATTTCAAGACGCCCGATCAGCGGTTCGGGGTCAGCTCGCCGCTGTGGGATCGGGTATTCGGCACTCTGCCGGAATGACCATGCGATTACACATTGTCGTGATTGGCGGTGGAGCCGCCGGTTTCTTTGGAGCGATTGCGTGCGCGGAGACGTATCCGCACGGCCGCGTCACTCTGCTGGAACAAGGCCGTCAGTTTTTGTCCAAGGTTCGCATCTCGGGCGGGGGACGCTGCAACGTCACGCACGCCTGTTTTGACGTGGCACTCTTGACGCAAAACTACCCCAGGGGCAGCCAAGCCTTGCGCAGCGCGTTCAACCGATTCCAGCCGCGCGATACGATTGACTGGTTTGCCGCCCGCGACGTCCGACTCAAGACCGAGCCGGATGGCCGCATGTTTCCCGAGAGCGATTCATCCGAGACCATCGTCAACTGCTTGATCCGCGCAGCAAAAACATCCGGCGTAGACCTGCGCGCCGAGGCCGGTGTGACGTCGGTGACGCGGCGAAACGATGCGGGTGACTCCACAGCCGGGTTCACGCTCAGGCTCAAGTCGGGTGAGCGTTTGAACTGTGATCGCGTACTCTTGGCGACCGGCAGTAACCGTCGCGCGTATACCTGGACGGAATCTCTGGGGCACACTGTCGAGCCGCCCGTGCCGTCATTGTTCACCTTCACCCTGACTGATCGTCGCCTGACCGACCTGGCCGGGATTTCCGTGGACAACGTTCGACTCCGACTGGCTGGAACTCGCCTGGAACAAACCGGGCCGATCCTGATCACGCACTGGGGTCTGAGTGGGCCAGTCGTGCTCAAGCTATCGGCCTGGGGAGCGCGAATCCTGCACGATCGCAACTATCAGGCTGACTTGCTCATCAACTGGCTGCCCGACCTGAAACCGGATGAACTCTCTCAGCACGTGCTGGAAGCAAAGTCCAAACACCCACGCCAGTTGATCGGCTCCCATTCTCCTTTCCATCTGCCGCAGCGATTATGGCAGCAACTCGTCATCGCCGCCGAAATCGAAGAAGGGCAGCGTTGGGGCGATCTGTCCAAACAACAACTCAAGCGCCTCGCCGAGGAACTGGCAAGAGGCGCCTATTTTGTTCAGGGCAAAAGCATTTTCAAAGAAGAGTTTGTCACCTGTGGCGGGGTCAAGCTGGACGAGATCAACTTTGCCACGATGGAAAGCCGCCGCTGCCCCGGCTTGTATCTTGCCGGTGAGATTCTGGATATTGATGGCATCACAGGCGGGTTCAACTTTCAAAGCGCCTGGACCACTGGCTGGATCGCCGGGAAAGCGATGGGCCGCGAGGAGAATTCATGAGCCTACCCAAACGAAATGAAATCCGCCCCGGCCTGCGCGTGCAAATCGTCGAAAAGCAAAACCAGCGCACAGGCGCATTGACGGAAGGCGCCGTGGCGCGCATCCTGACCTCAAGCGCGGTTCATCCGCACGGCATCAAGGTCATGCTGGAAAATGGAAAGGTCGGGCGGGTCAAGGCTATCGTCAACAGCAGCCGATCTGACGCTTCGGCTTGAGCAGACATTTCTGCTGTCCCTGCTGTTTTTGTCGAGCGAAAACAGACCCACTTGCGCGGGTCTAGGTGAATTCTGACAACAAAGATGTGCCTTTGGGTGGATCACATGGTATGGCTATCGTGCGATAATAGGGAGCGCACTCTGCGCCAGTTATGGCACACCCATCATAAACGAAACGTGAGGAGAAATCTATGCCAGTCAAGAACATGAACGACCTCAAGCCGATGACCGATGGCATTGCGCCCATCACCCTTGAGGAACGACAAGGCCGTGTGGAAAAGGCCCGCAAGTTGATGGCCGAGAATCACATCGCCGCCCTGCTCCTGGAGCCAGGCTCAAGCTTGTTCTACTTTACAGGCATCGAGTGGGGCCGCAGCGAGCGCATGTTGGCCGCCATCATCCCCGCCAAAGGCGAGCTGGCCTACATCTGCCCGGCGTTCGAGGAAGAGCGGCTGCGCGAATGCATCCTCTTTGGCGACGACGTGCGCGTATGGCAAGAGCACGAAAATCCCTCCAAGCTGGTGGCGGACTTTATCCACGAGCGGGGCATTGCCGGCGGCGGGCTGGGGATCGAAGAAAGCGTCCGCTTTTTCCTGTTCGATGGAATTCGCAAACAAGCGCCGCACCTGGAGCTGGTCAGCGCCGACCCGGTGACGATTCCGTGCCGGGCCTACAAATCGCCGGCCGAAATCGCCTTGATGCAGCGGGCCATGGACATTACACTGGAAGCGTACAAGGTGTGTGTGTCGCTGTTGAAGGAAGGCCAGTCGCAAGACGAGTTCGCCGCCAACAGCCGGGCGGCTCACAAGGCGCTGGGAGTGGTCGGGGGAATCGGCTGCCAATTTGGCGCAAGCTCCGCCTATCCACACGGGAGCAAAAAGTTGGAATATCTGCGCGAAGGCGACGTGGTGCTGATGGATGGCAGTTGCACGGTGGAAGGCTATTATTCCGACATCAGCCGGACGATCGTTTTCGGCCAGCCCACACAGCGGCAGCGCGATGTGTGGAATCTGGAAAAAGAGGCCCAGGCGGCCGCCTTTGCCGCGGCGCAATTGGGAGTGCCGTGTGAGCAAGTGGACGCCGCCGCGCGCAAGGTGATCACAGACGCCGGCTTTGGGCCGGACTGACGGTATTCTCCGCCTCGTTCCCCGCCATCGCCACGCCGGCCGAGCAAAACACTTCGAGGCGCTGATCGTAGCCATAGACAGCCTGGCGGCTGTTGTCAATCACGCCCATCGCTCCGTTCGCAAAGCGCAGCGTGACGACGTCGGTGTCCACATCGCCCGCGCCGGTCAGCTCTGGCGCGACCAGCACGTTGCCGATGGCATATACTTCTTCGACCTCGCCGACCTGATAGCGAGCCATGTCAAAGTCATGGATGGTCATGTCGAGGAACATGCCACCCGAAACGCGCGCGTACTCGGCGGACGGCGGCTTGGGGTCGCGGTTAGTGATGCGCAGGATGCACGGCCGGCCGATTTCGCCCGATGCAACCAGTTCACGCACTCGCCGGAAGCTGTGATCGAAGCGGCGGTTGAAACCGACCTGGAGCTTGACGCCCGCCTTGTCCACGTCCGCGAGCGCTTCGTCTATGCTCGGCAGGTCGAGCGCCAACGGCTTTTCGCAATAGATGTGCGTGCCCGCTGCGGCCACGTCCTTCATGATAAAGGCGTGCGTATCGGTGCTCGTGGCGATGAGGATGGCTTGGATGTCCTTGTCCGAGAGAAGCTCGTGGTAGTCCTGCACTACGCGCTGGATGCCCAGCTCATCGGCGACGGCTTGCGCGACCTCCAATCGAATGTCGCACACGGCCACCAAATTCGCCTCTGGAATGAGGCGCGCCAGGTTACGCGTGTGGACGCTGCCCATGCGCCCCGTTCCGATAACGGCGATATTGACTCTATTTTGCATGTTTGCCTCGCTCTTTCCCCCATCCCCAACCCTTCCCCCGTCGCAAAGCGACAAGGGAAGGGAGTCTGTTCCCTCCCCTGTCCCCTTGGGACGGGGGAGGGTTAGGGTAGGGGGGATAACCTCACATCTTCATGACGATCTTCATCGCGCTCTTGGGGTGATGGGTCAAGGTCTTGAGATCGAGGCCCAGATCGTCAAAAGCGCCGAGGCCTTCTTCGAGCGGGATGACTTGCGTAAAGAACGGCTTCATGTTGAGGCGCTTTTCTTGGAAAATGCGAATCGAAGGCACCATCGTGTTTTGGCCCAAGTACAGTCCCAGAATCTTGGTGGCCCAGCGTGTGATCTCGTTCGGCGTCACGGTGATGTGTACGCTCGAATCCATGCCAAAGGGCAACACCTTGCCGCCCGGCGTCACACACTTGAGCGCCTGCTCGAGCGCGTTGCCGGTCGCTTCCACGACGATGTCAGCCTTGCACCCATGGGTGAACTCGGTGATGCGGGCCTCGATGTCGTCTTCGTTCGGATTCCACACCGTGAGGCCACACTCCTTTGCCACGTTGATGCGGAACGGGTCAATCTCGGTCACGGCGACTTTGGCCGCAATGTTCTTGGCAAATTGGGCAAACAGGTAGCCAATCGGTCCAAAGCCGAGGATAAGGACGTAATCATAGGGCAGCATGAGCAGTGTGTTCATGCCGTTGACGACCGTCGCCAGCGTCTCGACCTGCGTGCCCAGCACGTCGTCAATCTCACCCGTAGGGGGCAGCGCAAAGCACTGTTTTTCCGGCACCAGGCAATACTCGGCATAGCCGCCGTCGCGCATCACGCCTAGCGCGGTGGTCTTGATCTCGACGCACTGACTGCTCAGGCCCATGCGGCAGAACGAGCAAAAGCCGCAGCGGATATTGTTGTCAATCGCCACGCGGTCGCCCACCTTGAAGTGCGTGACGTGCGATCCAATCTCGACGACCTCGCCGCAGAATTCGTGGCCGAGCACCGTGTTCTCTTTGAAATGGTGTTTGCCTTCCAGGATTTTGATATCGCTGCCGCAGATGCCGACCGCGGCCACCTTGAGCAGCACATCGTCGGGCTGAGTAACGTGCGGGATTGGGATTTCGTCCAGTTCGATTTTGCCAACGTTCTTGAATACGAGCGCCTTCATCTTGTCCACGAGTTCCTCCTGTGATGGTTAATCAGTCACTTGTTCGTCGGGTCGTGTGGCTGCCCCGACGATTCACGCACGATGAGTTGTCCCTTGACGACAATGTCCGAGACCTGGGCCTCGGATGGGGTGGGGGCCTTCATCAAGGCGAATGTCATTTGCATGGCTTGTTGTCCCATCTCGAACTTGGGTTGAGCCACGGTGGTCAACGCCGGATAGGCGCAAGAAGCAAATGGGATGTCGTCAAAGCCAACCACCGAAAGGTCACGTGGGATCAAAAGACCAGACGCCCTGGCCACGTGCAACAAGCCGATGGCAGTCACGTCGTTGTAACAAAAGACGGCGGTGGGTGGCGCCGCCAATGCCATGAGCACTTTTAACGCTTGCTCACCCGCTTCTGCGCGCCCCGTGCCAGGCACGACCAGAGTGGGATCGAGAGAAATATTCGCCTCGACCAGGGCTTGACGATACCCGGCCAGACGCCCTTCACTGGAGCTGTGGCCCGCCGGGCCAGCGACGTAGGCGATGTGGCGATGGCCGAGTTGGATCAAGTGTTGCGTCGCGAGGTATCCGCCGTGCTCATTGTCCACTGTCACGGAAAACATGTAGCGGCCGCTCTGTTCACTATGATTGTTGAGGAGGACTACGGGCACGCCGATGCGTTCCAGATGCTGCTGATACAGAGCGCCGACTCGCGACGAGGTGACGATGACGCCATCCACGCGCTTGGAGCGCAGCATCTCCACCGCCGCCATCTCGCGCTCAGGATCAGAGTTGGAACTGGCCAGGATGACGGTGTAGCCGTGTTCGTAAGAGGTGCTCTCGATGCCCTGCATCACTTCGGCGATGAATGGGTCGGCCAGAGTCGTGACGACCACGCCCACGGTCCGAGTTAGCCCCATGACCAAGCTGCGCGCCCAGGCGTCGGGAGAATAGCGCATCTCTTGAGCCAGGCGCTGGATGCGAGCTTTGGTTTCTGTCTTGACCAAGGGGCTATCGCGCACCGCGCGGGAGACGGTCGAGTGCGAAACGCCCGCGGCTTTGGCAATGTCTTTGATAGAGATTCTGGTGTCGTTTGGCATGTTCCAAACGTGTGCAGGCGGAGATAGTGGCGTTTTCCTGTCAAAAATTCTATTTGCAAACGTGTGCAAAGACAGTATATAACAGACTAGTGTCGCTGTCAAGCATCTAAAAACTGGTGATTACCCACAAGTCGAAATGTGGCCGAAAATCGGGCACTTGGCCCCCTCGATTTTACAGGCAAAATCGGACTTGTGGGCAATCACCAGTCTAAAAAGTGCCGGTTCACCTTCCATCGGTAGCGTGGCTTTGGTACAACAGACATTCGCGATGGAGACGGTAGGACGGCACTGTTGGGGAGGGGAGGGGGGCTATGTTTTCGATTGACAAAAACAACCTGCAATTCTGTGATCTACAGAGTCCTGCAAATCAGATTCATGGCACTGCTAAACGAAAGCACAAGTGGCCGAAAAGGCCACTTGTGCTTTCAGTCTCAGTCTCAAAGAATCCGGGTCTCTTACAGTGGAGGTGGCGGGAGTTGAACCCGCGTCCGAAAAATTCGGCCAAAAGCGACTACGAGCGTAGTCAACTGTTGTGGCGCGTTGCCGCGCCTTGTCGCCCGCGCCTCACACAATTGACGAGGCGGTGCGCGGGCCAGCCCCTGTTCTTTGATCAGCTTAGGGACGTCCGCTGACCGCATACTGGCATTGATGACACCCGGTTCCTGGCCCACCAGCACGAGGCCAGGGCGAGTGGCTCACCCGCAGGTGAGCAGCAGGGTTTCAACTAGGCGGCCAACGGAAGGGCCGCATAGTTGGAAACGCCTGCATAGACAGGTGTTTTGGCACCTAAAGGTTTGCTCCGTTGTTAACGAGGCCAGAGCGCCCCGGCTCGCCACTCGTGACCAGCCTTCCCCGTCGAAGCCGGTACACCCCCATAACGAATGTCGAATGTCGAACGACGAATGTCGAATTGCAGCACCCGACGCTCGACATTATAACACTTGACTCATAATGACGCAATCCGAAATCAGAACAATCCCCATTCTCTCGGAGCGCCACCCTCCATCATGGAGGGATCCCACATCTCCATCGCCAGCGTCACACGCGCAGCTTGGTTCGTCGTTTTTTCAACGGCGCGGCGGACTTGTTCGGCGAGCTGCGGGCCATAAGGGCAAAAAGGTGTCGTGAGGAGCATGGTGACTTGAGTTAGATCCGGCAAGAACTCGATTTTGCGAATGAGACCCAATTCGACGACGCTCATCCCCAATTCCGGGTCGTATACATTGCGCAATGCCGTTCTGACTTGCTCCTCCGCAACAGTCGTGTCGGCTGCTTGAACTTGTTCGCTCATAATCACTCCTTCTCTGCTTGGGATTCTGTTCTGACCAGGAACGTGCAGACCTCATCACCCGCCAATACACACCCCTGGCGCTCGACGGGCGACAATAGCGTCGCGCTGATAAGATTCAAGTCAAGCTCGCACACTTCGGGGTGCCGCTCGACGACATAGTAGTAGGGGCAGCCGTACTGCGTCAGGCGCAAACCTCCGCTGACTTTTTCCACTCTTGCCAGAAATCCTTCTTCACCCAGTATCTCGACCAGTGCTTTTAGTTTTTGGTCGAGTGGCTTGCCCTCCAAAGCGGAAGCGTGTTCAGCCGCGATGTCGCTTGCGATGCGAACAAACAAATCGGAAATCTCGCGTTCGCTCAAGCTTGACTTGAGTTCACCCAACAACCGGTCGGCCAGGCGATGATAGGACTGCGGGAAAAGCTCGCGTGCGCTGTCGTGCAACGAGTAGACGAAATGCGGTCGGCCAATATTTCGCCGCACCGGCCGAGTCGCCACGAATCCATCGCGCTGAAGCACATTGAGGTGATAGTGGATGCTGACCGGCGACATGCCCAGGGCTTGGCTCAACTCTTGGGCGCTGGCCTGGCCGCGTTCGCGCAACTGGCGCAAAATGTCCCAGCGCGTGTCTTGTATCGCTACATTCATTCCAATCATCACATTTCCAAGCGCAAACCTACAATATGCCGGGCATTATAGCATAGGCATACGTCTTTGTCAATAAGTGTAATGTTTATGATGTTTATTCAGTGAACCGTTCTACAGCGAGGAACGTAAGAGGGTAGGGGGGTACTCGGTTTACCAGGTTGCCTCTTGGAAAGTGCAGATGCTCGCGTTGATGCCCACACGCTTGTACATATGCATGCCAGTGAAACGTTCGCCCAGGATCCCGTCATGGATAGCCCAGCTACGGCCGCGAATAGTGAACTGGGCGCTCGGACGGCGAAATGGAGTAGAACCATCCAGCCGGCCAGTCAACTCTCCACGCGGTCCAAACTCCCGATTGATCCATTCCATCTTGGCCCGTCCCTGACTGTAAGCGAAGCCATATCGCTCGAACAGGAGCGCCGTGTGATACGCCAGGGGCTCCATGAAAAAAATCTGATGGCCCAAGCGGGAAACGAATACTTCAAAGATCGGCACGAGTTTGCGCGTGAGCTTGAGGCCACGCCGCACTTGGCCGGGAGCCAGGCCGGCATGCATTGCCGCTACCTCGGCTTCAATGTTGCGATGTACGGTTCCAAACTGGGTGCGTTGGCCGGAAGGATCACGGTCCACGTCAAAACGCGGAGAGTTGGGATCGTTCGCAATGAACAAAAGCACGGAGAGTTGGTTATTGGTGGTGTCGGTCAACTGCAAATAGAGTAGGGGGTCTCGCGCGCCAGCCTGATGCCAGACTTTGACTTCAGTTGATCTTGTGCCGCGCGGATAGGTGAACTCTACCAGCCGGTTTCCAGCAGCGTCGCACAGTGTTTGCGGATCAATACGGGATTGGGCCAGCAAAGTATCTGGGATAAGTGTGCGATAGATTGCCTCCGGCACGTCTCCTTCCAGGTCATTGATGCCCCGGATGGAGCACACCGGGAGGCCGTCCACGACAAAGCGTTTTGTCGCAGCAAAGCCGGCTGCCGCTGGCTCTACGCTCATCGGCTCCGTTCCTTGAGCGCCCGCTCGATCTGGCGGCCGGCCTCGCGCTTGGCGATAGTCTCGCGCTTGTCATATTGCCGCTTGCCGCGCGCCAGAGCGATCTCGACTTTGGCGCGACGGTCCTTGAGATACATTTTGAGCGGAATGATCGTATAGCCGCGTTCCTGTGTGCGGGTCAAGAGCTTGGCGATTTCTTTGCGGCGCAGGAGCAACTTGCGCGGGCGAAGTGGATCGTGCCCTTCACGTCCGGCCGGATCATACATCACGCCAAAGATCAAGAACACGCCGCCGACTTCGTCAAGCGTGGGCTTGTTGGGCAACGTGTTAGCCCACACGGTATCGCCGACGACATTGAACATGCCCACTGCGCGCAGCGTGTTGTTCGCCAGCGTCCATCCGATGTTGTGGGCGGTGACGCCGTAATCGCCTTCAATGCGTGTTGCGCTGCGATGCCAAAACATTTCTGGACTATCGTGCCAGTAGCGTCCCAGCGGCACGAACACAAGGATGGCGATCAGGCCGAACACCGCCAGATTGAGGGCGAACTGTCCCCAGGCCGGCCAGGAACTTGGTCGCTCGATCAGCAGCTTGAATAGCACCAGCACGACGATCACAATCGGCATGGCCCGGTACGCGGTGTAGCCGTAAAAGCCCGCGCCAAAGATCAGTCCAGCGATGAGATAGTCGGCGCGGCGTCCGGTGCGTAAGGCGCGCAAGAACGCCCATAGCGCAAAGGCGGCCGCAATCGCCACGTAAGGGAAGCGCAAGCCCATGCGGGTGATGGACTCGGCCCATTGCATCACCGAGGCGAAGAATGCCGCCAGCAATCCCACGTCCTCGCCGGCCAGCTCACGCCCCAGCAGGTAGATGCCATAGATCGTGATGATGCCGATCAGCGCGTTCGCCAGCTTGAGTCCGTAAAAGGTGATGCCGGTGTTGAACACGCGCATGATGGTGAACGCCCAGTAGAATTGGAACGGCTCGCGGCCCGTGTTGCGCTCGAAATAAATCGGGCGCGCGCCGTGAGACAGGTCGTGGATGTCCAGCAGCTTTTCGATGTGGTCGCTCGTCATCTCCGGCGGAACCTGGTCGAGGCGATACAGCCGGAAGAAAGCTGCCAGCGCAATGATGGCGATCAGCGCCACGGTGCGCCAGCGAAGGCGGATGGTAAAGCCCTCTCCCGTTTGCGGTTTTTGCAAACGGGAGAGGGTAAGGGTGGGGGCAGGCCACATCGCCAGCAGGAAAAGCGTCACAGCGCCGACCCACGCCAGCACGCCAAGCCGCGTGAAAGTGTTATCAGCGCAAGCCCAATAGGCCAGCGCCGCCAACCCTGCCGAGGCAAACACGAGCGGCCAACGCCGGGTGACCGGCTCAAAGGGCGCATCGTCCGGGCGCGGCGCGGGCGACGTGACGACGCCGGCGCGGACCAGCACGCGCCAGAACGAAAACAGCCCCAGCGCGTAAAAGATCGCCGCGTCAACCGGAAACTGGGGCAGGTTCGTGAGATAGTGCTGGCCCAGCAAGCACCAGAGCAGGCTGCTCGCCAGCCAGAGCAATGTACGCAGTCGTTGCCGGATGGGGCGATGGCTGATTGTTGATTGTGGATTGTGGATTGCAGATTGCATGTCGCTTGTCGCTTGGCGTTTGCCTCTTACGCAGTACGCATCACGCATTATACCTTTGGCTTTTCGGCGATAAAGAACAGGTACGCGCCCCGCGCCTCCGGCGGTAATGGCTCGTCATAGTAACGACGCACCAGCCGCTCGGTGAGCCACAGGTTGGCGCGCGTGGGCGAAATGATCCAACGGCCAAACAATTTCTTGGCGACGACGCTGGGCACGCCAAAATAGTGTCCCCATTCCAACGTCGCCAGCGCGCCCTGCGAAAAGTAATACCAGTGCTTGACCAACCAAAGACCGGCGGCGTCGAGGCGCGCTTTCCATGTGGCCGGGTCGTCGCAATGATGATGCCGGCTGATGCGGTTAAAGAAGGCTGCATAGCTTTGCGCCGGGCCGTTCAGCCCCACGCGCCGCAGCCCGCGCGAGATAGAAAGGAACGGCAAGAATGCTTCGCTCGGCACGCAGAACACAAACTGGCCGCCGGGCCTCAGCACGCGCGCCACTTCCGCCATCACCGGGTCGAGATCGGGAATGTGCTCCAGCACCGAGTTGCTGATGACGGCGCCAAAGTGCGCCGACGGGAACGGCATCCCCGCGCCGGAAGCCTGCATCACGAGCGAGTACGCCGCGCGCTCTTGCGCTTCCACGAGCGGCCCCCACCACGGATCAATCCCGACGAAAGGAGGGTGGGGGGGCATGGCCGACGCAAAGTGGCCGTCGCCGCAGCCCAGATCGAGGATTGGCTCAACCAGCGAAATGTCCTCGTAAAAGTGCGCCTCGACCGCGCGCAGCAGCGCGCGAAAGTACGGCAGGTCTTGAAGGTGTTGCCACAAGAAATCGTTGGGCATCAGGCTCCGTGCGAGTTGTGGAATTCAGGTGATG
This sequence comes from Anaerolineae bacterium, assembly GCA_041300525.1. Lineage (GTDB taxonomy): Bacteria > Chloroflexota > Anaerolineae > Fen-1058 > Fen-1058 > JBGLNJ01. The sequence continues at coordinate 2,542,490 of JBGLNJ010000001.1, forward strand.
TGCAAGTCAATGCTGTTTTCAGTATACGGCCTATTTGCAGTTTCCTGTATCAACCCACTGCCCCTTATCATTTCTACAGGGCGTTGGCGTTGGCACTCCTTGGAATGGCCCCCAGCCACGGGGCATGAAAGTAAACTCACATTCCCAGTTCTTGCTTTCTGAACTGTGTAAACACAAGGTGGCTCCGTCCCTGTCTGGGTCATGCCAATAGCCCAATGTATATTGCTTGTCATTGGAAGTATACAGCCACCCAGTTCCTTGCGTCGTGAGTGCTTCAGGCAATGCTGCCAAGTATACTGGCGCAAGTCCGGTTAACTCGGTTGGATATGTCCCGGTTTCCAAATGGTATTGCTCAAGCGCCTGGACAATTCTATCGCCGTTCTTTTCCGTGACAGTTTCCGGTGATCGAGTTTCTCCTATCGAGATACTTGCCAAGAATGTCACGGGGAGCACCACTCCTACTACCAATGCGGCCAACTTTCGCCAGCGTGGTAATGACCATACCATCCATAACCCCGCAACAATCGCTATGCCTGTGGCAGATAATGCGACGAAAAAGGCAAAGGCAGGCGCCCATCCCCCAAAGCTGGCCACATGTCCCAGAGCGAAACATGCCAGAACTGACAACATTAAGCTGAGAGCGATTCGCCACCAGTGAATCTTGCGCGACTCGTGCAAGCTGGATTGCATCAGGAATCCCACGATAGCAGTGAAAAAGGGTGGCCCCAGGATATCTCTTGAATGATCAGTCGTCAATATGACTACCACGAACCCGACCAGAAAAAGCAAGATCAAGCTGACAACGACTTTTCGCCGTAGCAGCAACCAGCCGCGTGGAATTGCGAATATTGCCAGACCCATTAAAATGGCTGGCCCGAATAGAGCAACAATTAGTAGAGGCATACTTTCTGCTCGTTCCCACGTTCAGCGTGGGAACGATGATTTTCGACGCTCCGCGTCGAAAAGGGACGCAGAGCGTCCCCATCTGGCATTCCACGCAGAGCGTGGAACGAGAAGGCTGAACAGTTACGAAATGAGATGGACATGTGAGTTCCGTTGAATCTGGTTAGCGACAAGGGTTGACTTTTGACGCGTGCTCGGCTAAGATATAGCTACATTGGCCCCAAGGCTTCCGGGATGGACATCGAATTCATACGGCAAAAAATCCGACAGAGAGCCTACGTCATTGACCCTCAGCACATCTTGGTGTTGGATAAATATGGTGTCACGCCGGACAACATCGAGCAAGTTGTCTTGACTGGCGAGATCATTGAAAGCTATCCGCACAACTTGTTCTTGGGTTTCTTGTCAGATGGAATGCCATTGCATGTTGCGTGCAGCTATTGGGCGCCGAAAGACCTGATCTACATTCACACGGTTTATATTCCCGATGAACGTTGGAAACCTGATTATAAGACGAGACGGAAAGATTGGAAAGAACGATGAACAGGCTACCTTGTCCCGAATGTCATCTGGAGACGATGCAAGAATCTATTATCACCCTGGCTTATGCTCAGGATGGCGTTACTTTGCGGATCAACAATGTCCCGGCGCTGGTGTGCTCCAATTGCGGCAAGCAACTCGTCACCGGCGACGTCGCGCACCAGGTCAGCGATATTGTCCAGCAGGTCAAGGGACATGCCGCCCTGCAACATCTGAGTCTGGATGTCCATCAACTCCAGGAACAAATCACTCAAGTAAAGTCCGCCAGTCTTGAGCTAGTCTACGCCTGATCGCCCCACGATGCTCGCAGGCCGGGCCATGTCCTGCTGGCTGTTTGCCTCTTGCCTCTCGCTTCTTGCTCGCTCTGCAATCAGCTCTTCAAACAACTCTTCGTACAATTCTGCCGTGCGTGGCGTGCTGTACATCGCCTGGATCTCGGCGCGCGGGTGTACGTAACGCTCGCGGTTGTCCAGGATGCGGAGGATGGCCTCGGCCAGTGCGACGCTATCGCCGACAGGAACTACCTCGCCCATGCCGGTGCTCTGTGGCGGAACGCGCACGCCGGGCAGGTCGCTGGCGATGGAGGGTGTGCCGCACAGCATCGCTTCCACCTGCACCAGCCCGAACGACTCGGTCGAGTTGAGGCTGGGCAGCACGGTGCAGTGGCACGCCGAAAAGAACGTCGCCATATCGCTCGGGTTCAACGTGCCCAGAAACGTCCAGTGATCGCGGAATCGTTCAAACATCGGCGCGAGCTTGCGCGCATAAGCCTCCTCACCGATAATGTTCGTCGGCCCGGCGAACAACACGCGCGCATCGGGGAATCTCTTGAGGACGCTGGGCAGCGCTTGGAGCAACACCTCGACACCTTTCTCGGTCGCCAGCCGCGCAGCAAAGCCAATGACGTGATGCCCGTCTAGCGACCACTGGCGCCGAAATACGGCGATAGCTTCCGGCGTGGGCGTCGCCATCTCGACCGGCGGCGGAATGATGCGCACCTTGTTCTGAAAGTGAGACAGGTAAGCCGAGTGGCTGGCATAGTCTTGCGTGTACGAGACCATCACATCGGCCAATGTGCCGGCGGCCAGGTTCGCTGCGTCAACCACCTTGTTGACCGCGCGATTGAACAGCCCAGGGGGCAACTGCAAGTCACAATGGAACGTGAGCACGGTGGGCTTGTTGAGCAATCGCCCGCGCAGCGCAATGCCCGCCGCGTCGAGCTGCGGCAGGTGCAGGCTGAGCACGTCGGCCCAGCGCGTAAAGCGGTTGGCGAGGAAGCCGAAGGTGGGCATGATGACGCCCTTGCTCACGCGCAGCAGCACAGGCGCGCGCACCACGCGCACGCCGTCCAGCCGCTCGACGTGCGGGAGCGTTCTGTCATACTGCGAGGTGAGCACCGTCACGTGATGCCCGCGCGCAGCCAGCCCGCGCGCCAGCCGCTCGACATAGATCGTCAGCCCGCTGGTCCACGGGCGATAATAAGTCAAAGCGATGAGGACATTCATTTGAAAAGCTCTGTGTTGGCGGCAACCCATTCATACAGCGTCCGCACGCCCTCGGTCACGCCGACCTTGGGCCGCCAGCCCAGGTCGCGTTGCGCCTTGCGCGTGTCCATGATGCAGATGCGCTGATCGCCGGGCCGCCAATCGGCGTAGGCTACATCTACCCTGCGTCCCATCAAGTCTTGCAGCATCGGCCCCAGCTCGGCCCACACGCTCAGCACGTTCTCCGGCCCGCCGCCCACGTTATAGACCTGGCCGGCCGACGCGTCAATGCGATCAATTGCGGCCTGGTAAACGTCGAGCAGATCGGTCACGAACAAAACGTCGCGCACCTGTTTGCCGTTGCCGTAGATGGTGATGGGCTTGTCGGTTACGGCGGCGATGATGAACCAGGCGATCCAGCCCTGATCTTCAATGCCGAACTGGCGCGTGCCATAGATGCACGATTGGCGAAAGACCACCGTGCGCAGGCCATAGATGCGCGCGTAATCGCGCACGTACTGGTCGCCCGCGCCTTTGGAGCACCCGTAGGGCGAGTGAAAATCGAGCGGCTGCGTTTCGGGAATGCCGTGCGGCAGGTCGCGGTAACGGTAGCGCGTTGCTTCTTCCTCAACGACCGCGTCTTCCATCCCGCCGTAGACTTTGTTGGTGGAAGCGTAGATAAAGATCGGATCGTTTCCCGCCGTGCGCGCCGCCTCCAGCGCGTTGAACGTGCCCAGCGCGTTGTTCTCGAAATCGTCGCGCGGATCGAGCACCGAAGTCGTCACGGCCACCTGACCGGCCAGGTGATAGATCACGTCCTGGCCGCGCGCCGCCTGGGCCAGCGCGCCGAAATCGCGCACGTCGGCCTGGATCAACTGAAAGCTGCCCGCGCCGTGAAGCGAGGTCAGCCAGTCCAGGTTGCTCTGCACGCCGCGCCGCGCAAGGTTATCATAGATCGTCACGGCCTGGCCCGCGCCGATGAGGCGGTTCGCCAGGTTGCAGCCGATAAAGCCTGCTCCGCCTGTGATGAGTGTGCGTTTCATGCTTCCTCCGTGGGATCTGCTGCAAGAAAACGATATCGGACACCAACCGGGTAACAAGAGTGGTCTTTTCAGCCACAATCTTTAGGCAGTCTTGCTGACGCTCGTTCATCTGGCCCAGGTCACCGGCCGTCAGCAACTCGACGTACCCTTTGATGAACGTCAACGGCGTTCGCAGCTCGTGGCTGACGTTTTGCACCAATTCATCCTTGAGCCGATCCACTTGCTGCAATTCGGCGTAGGCGTGCTCCAGACGTTGGGCGCGCTCCTTGAGGTCTTTGAACAATTGCGCATTCTCAATGGACACGGCGGCCTGCGCGGCGGCAATGGCGATGAGCCACTCGTCGTCACGGGTGAAAGCGTTCGGGATATCATGGTCAATGGTCAACGCGCCGATGACCCGCTCGTGGACGATGAGTGGCATGCAGAGCAGTGACCGGACGGTGGGATCGAAAAAGATAAAGTCAATCGCGTGCGTGTCTGGCACATAGATCCGCTTGCCGGTAGCGGCCACCTGGCCGGCAATGCCTTCGCCCCACTTTAGCCGGGCGGCTTCCCTCCATCTGGTTTGCAGCCCAGCGGCGGCGCAAATCTCGAGCGACTGTCCGTCGGGAGCGACCAGCCAGATGTTGACGCCCCGGCAGCCCAACACCCGCTTGAGCGACCCCACGACCGAGTTCATCACTTGCGCCATATCCAGGCTGGTGCTCATTTGCTGGGCAAATGAATAAAGCGTAGAGACCTCGTCGAGCCGCCGTTGCATCTCTCGGTGCAGCCGCGCGTTTTCGATGATGACGGCCAGTTGCCCCGCCAGCGCCAGCAAAAGCCGCTGATCGTCTTCTGTGAAGCGATTGACCTGCAGGCTCTCCACATTCATGACGCCGACGAGCCGGTCGCTCACCACCAAGGGGACGGCTAACTCGCTGCGGGTGTGCGGCAACGTCGCGGTGTAGCGCGGGTCTTTCTGCACATCCGGCACAAGCAAGGGTTGCTTCTGCTGCGCCACCCAGCCGACGATGCCCTCGCCCTGCTGCATGTTCTGGTCAACGATGGTCGGCGGGAGACCGTAAGAGGCCTCGGTGTGCAGCAGCCCCGTGATCGAATCCAGCAGGATAAACTCAAAGGTTTCAAAACGCAGCGTCCGGCGAATTGCGGCCAACATTCGCTCGAGCACCTGGGCCAGGTCGAGTGAGCCTGCCCCGGCCAGGGCCACCTCGGACAAGATCGTGAGCTCATCCAGGCGACGGCGCGTTTCCGCATACAGGTGCGCGTTCTGGATAGCCACGCCAACTTGGCTGGCAAAGATTTGAGCCAGTTCGACTTCCTCGGCCGTAAACTTGCGCGGCGAACCTTTGCTGTAGACGACAAGCGTGCCGCTGAACTGGCCGCCGCTCGTCAGCGGGACGGCCAGCACCGAGCACAGCCCCTCACGCTGGATCAGACCTGCGTCGCCAAAGGGTTGGACGGCCAAATCCTCAATGATCATGGGGTGAGCTTTTTGCACAGCCTCCAGGCGTTCTTGGGGAATGTATTGTCGTTCCACGTATTCGGGCGACAAGCCATGGCTGGCTCGGACGACCAGGCGCGAGCCATCGTCGCTCCACATCAACAGGCTGGATGCCTGCGCGTCAAACGTCCGGGCCGCTTCATCCGCAATGAGACGCAGCAAGACCACCAAATCCATCTCGGCGTTGATGCCGGCCGCCGTCACCTGCAAACTTTCGAGATGCTGACGGCGCTGTCGCTCCCGCTCATACAATTGCGCGTTGTCAATGATGACGGCCAACTGCCCGCCGGCCGTGACGAGCACGCGCTCGTCATCCGCGTTGAAAGCGTCAGAGCGCGGGCTTTGCGCGTCAATCACACCCACCACGCGCTCGCCCGCCTTGAGCGGCACGGCCATCTCTGAAAAAACACCCGGGATACCGGGCAAATAACGCGAGTCGGCGCCCACATTGCCCACGCGCAGCGGCATGCCGGTGGAGGCCGCCGTCCCCACGATGCCCTGGCCCAGTTTGATGCGAATGTTGCGAGAATAGTCGCCGACCGTGCCGGAATGAGCGTACAGGTCAGCATACCCATCCGCTGCGTTGACAAGGAACAACCCCAGGTGTTCGAGGCCCAGGTTGTGCTGCAAGGCTTGCACGGTTCGTTGCACGACTTGCGACAGATCGAGCGTGGATGCGGCCGCCAGCGCGATCTCGTGCAACGCGGACAACTCGTCCAACCGGCGGCGCGTCTCCTCGTACAGCCGCGCATTGTCCAACGCCGTGGCGGCCTGCTCGGCCAACAGCCCCACCACACGCAGTTCTTCCGGCGTGAAGGTGTGCGGGGCGAAAAAGACAATGACCAACACACCCAGCGAGCGAGCGGCGCGGCGCAGCGGGAAGCCGGCGATGGCCTGCATGCCCCATTGTCGGTAGTCGGACGACTCGTACAATGGGTCATTCGGCGCATCGTTGATGATCAACGGCTCGTTGCCGTGAAGCGCGCGCGCCGTCAATCCATCCCGGCGCGGATGGACGACGGACGGTGTATGGCGACCATCCTTCTGGAGGGCCACTCCAAAAACCAACTCATCCTTGACGGAATCGTATAGGAAAATGCGAGCGTCGTCAGCGCGCACCAACTTGAGCGCGTTTTGCGCAATGGTTTCCAGCACCATCGAAATGTCCAGCGATGCGCTGATCTGCAAGCTGATCTCTTGCAGCGCAGTCAGCTCGGCCACGCGCTGGCGAGTCTCTTCAAACAGTTCTGCATTTTGGATGGCTATGCCGATCTGAACAGCCAGCGTTTCCATCGCCTGGACGTCGTCCAAGCCAAATGCGCCGCGTTCCAGGTGCTGCACATCCAACACACCGATGACGTGTTGTCCGTGCGCAATGGGCACGCATAACTCGGAACTGACCTTTTCGAGATCCGTCGAATAGTTGACATAGCGCGGCTCCTGAGTAATGTCGTTAGCGAGCAACGTTTCACCGTGCTGAATCACGTAACCGATCATGCCCACATTGATCGCCTGGCGATAGCCGACGAGCAAGGGGACGGGATAACAGCCGGCGAATGCATGCAACACGACTTGCGCGTGCGCCGCGTCCAACAAGAATAGCGCCACGTGAAAGTAACCGAAGGATTGCTGGATCGCTTGCGCGGTGCGGCCAAGCAAGTCGGCCAGGTCGAGCGTGGCCGTGACCTGGCGCGCGATCTCGTTGATGAGCGCCAGGTGAGCATTACGGCGGCTTTCCGCTTCGTATAAACGGGCATTATCCAGCGCCACGCCCACCTGATCCGCGATGGCCGTGAGCACCGCGACGTCATGCGGCGCGAACGTATGCGCCCGATAGCTCATCGCGCCAAGCACACCGACAACCTTGCCGCGCGCGCGCATCGGGACCAAGGCCATGGCTTGAAAGCCCTCATACCCAAATTCCGCCGCGGCCAGGCGTGGATCTCCCCGCACGTCACCCGTGACAATAGGTTCGCCCGTGGCGACGGCCTGACCGGAAATGCCTGTTCCCAGTTTGACGCGAATAGGGTCGGCCAAGCCTTGATGTCGCCAGCCCCGGTGAACTCGCATCACCAGTTCGCCCGCCATTTCATCCACCAGGCTGATGGCGCCGGCTTCCATGCCAATGACCTCGAGCGCTTTGTCCAGCGCCACGTCCAGCGTGACGCGCAAGTCAAGGGACTGGCTGACGGTTGCGGCCACAGTGTTGAGCGCAGCCAGTTCTTCGGCGCGGCGCAAGGTCTCTTCGTACAGCCGCGCGTTTTCGATGGTGGCGGCGGCCTGGTCGGCCAGGGTCTGCAAAAATGAAAGGTCTGCATCGGCAAAGGCGGCCCGGCGTGAGCTGCCCAGGTCAATGTTGCCCAGCACCCGTTCGCCATGCACCAGGGGAATCACCATCTCGGAACGGACGCGTATGCCGCACCGCAGGACGACATAGTCCGGGTCACTCGACACATCATCCACGCGGATGATCTGCCGCGTGCGATAGGCGCGGCCATTGATACCTTGCGTGAGCAACAAGGGCGTGGCTTGGACATGGCGACTGGCGCGTTCAGACAGCCCCGACATCGCGCGCGGCTCAAAACAGTCCGCGTCCTGGTTAACCGTGAACACCACTCCCTCGCTGGCGCCCGCCGCGCGCACAGCCTCATTCACAGCTACCTGCAACACAGCGTTCAATTCCAACCCAGCGGAAAAGGCCCGATCCACCTGCAGGAGAGTGCTCAATTCCTGGCAGCGCTCCTCCGCACGCCGGACGAGGCGCATGTTTTCCACCGCCAAGCCCAGCGGGCCAGCCAGGGCCGACAATGCGCTCAAATCATCCGAAGAGAATGGATGAGGGACGCGGCGGAACACGCTCAACACGCCGACCGCGCCGGCCTGTCCGATCAGCGGGGCCAGCGCAACCGTTTGAATGTCTTCGTCACGGAATTCCGACGTGTTGAGACGCCGGCTGATGCGGCGGGCCGTGTGCGAAACCGCGAGCCTTTGGCCGCTGGCGGCCACCTGCCCGATCAAACCCTGGCCCGCGCGCCGCCGTAGGCCGACTGGATCGGCACGCCAGCCCTGTGTGGCCCGCAAGGTTAACTGACCCTCGTCTAACAGCGCGATAGCGCCTCCGTCTGCCGTCAGCGCATCACACGCGTGAGACAACACAGCCCGCAGGCCCTGATCCAGGTCGGACATTTTGATCAACGTCGTCGTCACCGCAGTGACCGCCTCGGGCACAGCCTGGCACTGGCGCAGCGAGTCCTCCAATTTTACCCGCTGAGAAATGTCGTGTACGACAAAGCAGTACTGGGGGCACTGATCCAGCCGCCAGAACGACAGCCCGACGGGCGTCAGACTGCCGTCGCGCCGAGTCGCCTCGGTTTCCAGGTAGCTTGGCTGCCCGCTCTTGAGCAACGCAGCCCACACGGTCTTGAGCGATGCTTGTTGAGCAGCCGGGAAGAACTCCCACAACGCGCGGCCCAGGGTTTTGTTGCGCGGGTAATTCAACGGGGATTGTTCGGACGCCGAATTGGCGCAGCGGATGACGCCGAGTGGATCAACCAGGTAAGCCGGATCGTGCAGCCCTTCGAACATCATCTGCCAGCGGGCTACCGGCCAGTCTGTGTCAGAAAGTGTGGCAACTTTTCCCTTCGCCGTCGGGCGACGCGAGGGGGAGGGCGTGGGCACTGGGGCGGGAGATGAAACGCGAACCTTTCGGCTCGCTGGAGAACGGTGCTTGGCTCCCGTGCCGCTCACACCAATTTCTCCTTTAACAGCCAACTCCAATACTGCCAGGCGACTCTCACGCTGATCGCCATAGCGATGGCGAACGGGACATGGTATGCGGCCAACGAGAAGAACGGGCTGCTCAACAAGCCCAGGCGCGACGAGGGCGGCGAGAGCGCCAGGCTGCTGAGCACCACGCGCGCCACAAAAGAAATACTCAGGAACGCGAGAGCCACATAATAGCCACGGTAATAGGGTTTCATCTTGGTGACCGCGCCCAACCGCCGGCTGAGGTTGGCAAAGGTTAAGAGCAAGTACATGAGCGCGATCAACCCGACGACGCCCAACGGCGTAACCAGCACGTTCACCTGCGGCCTCCGGTCATTTTTCGCAATACGAACACACCCATCGCGATCAGCGACGCGCCTCCGGCCAGTTGCAGCGTGTTGCCGATCACGTCGCCGTTCCAGTCACCGACTGTGGCATAACGCAGCCCGCCCAGGAGCAACAACGCCAGAGGGATCATAAAGAACCGGTAACGTGTGGGTTGCCCCGACGTGACCTGGTAAAAATGCGCGATGCGGTAGAGCAGGAAGATCAATACTCCGGCTCCGCCCCAGGCGATCAATGTCAGGAAACGGCCGATCAAGTCCATAGTCAAATAATCGTCTAGTCGGATAGGCATATAGTCAACTCGTCGGGTAGTCTTCTAGTCGCTTGGCCTGACTAGAAGACTGCACGACTAGCGTCGGACAAAAGCCTCGATGAACGACTCGGCCATGCGACGCGGGCTGCCGCTCATGATCCCTTCGCGGCCCTCAAACTTGCTGCGCACTTCGATGCCGCTCGGCGTCACTTCGAACTGGCGAATATCCTTGGCGTGATCGCTGCCGCGCAATTTGAGCACCAGCAGCGCCCTGCGGATGGCGCTTTCAATTTCCACGTAGCGGAGCATGAGATAAGAGTCCGCCACAAAGGCGATCTGGCAGACTGCGCGCGCATTGCGGCGTCGTTCCGGATGGGAAAGGGGATTGGCATTGGGGTTGCTGGGCGCGTGGACGCACTTGTCCGTGCATCACCTGTTCGACAATCTGTACGTCAATAACACCCACCTGTTGATCGGCGCGATGCTAGGCGTATTGATGGTGCTCAATGAAAGTCTCGGAGACTTGCCAGATCCAAACTCTGTCATTCCGAGCGAAGCGAGGAATCTCTTTCACGCGAGATCGAGCCCCCTCGCGCCTGCCCTGAGCAAAGCCGAAGGGTCGCTCGGGGTGACAAACCCAGGCTCTGACTTGAAAAGGTAGGGCAAGATGGCATCTTGCCCTACGCCACCCTACATCTTCATCGGTGGCGCTGAACGCAGTTCATGGCGACTACTGAGACCTGAATTTCTGGAGAAGAATTGTGACGCAGATTATCACCCTGGCTCAGCAGAACCGCAAAGAATTTGGGCGGTTCTTGAAATTCATGGCCGTTGGCACTATCGGCGCGGTCGTGGATTTTGGCATTCTCAATGTGCTGATGCTAACCTTGCGAGCGCGACACGTTGACTTGGGCGCCTGGCATCTGTTCAGGGCACTGACCTTGAACGGCAACCTGACGCTTTCGAACACCATCTCGTTCACGACGGCGGTGCTTTCTAACTTTATCTGGAACCGCTTTTGGACGTATCCCGAATCGCGCAGCAAGCCGTTGACCGGGCAACTGGGGCAATTCTTTATCGTCAACATTGCCGGGTTGGCGATCAACCTGACCGTGCTCAACGCGCTCGACCCGTTCTTTACGCGGCTGCTCGGCCCACTGGGTTACAACGCCGCCAAAGCCGTCGCCACCATCGTCGTGATGTTTTGGAATTTCTTTGTCAACCGGTTCTGGACCTACAGTGACGTCAAACTCGGCCAGTGATGGCTCAGGCACCCTTGCGAAGGTTTCAAAATATACTAGGCGCAGACTGAATTTTCCAGTGCGTAGGGCAAGTTGGCAACTTGCCCTACAGCCGCAAACGGAAATTTTAGCGTACGGTTAGTATAATAAAAAAGGTAACTACTCAGGCTGGCGGTTAGAAACCGCGCCTACGTCAGCCAAGTCGCCCTGCGGCGACTAACATCCAGCCTGCGAAGGCAGGCTTTGCTGCTGTGGCCGCGCCGGAGCGCCCACCCCGGCGCAAGTCTTTGCCGCTTTTGAACCCGAAGGGGCAGCGTCGGCGCCGCGCGGCGAGCAAGGATTCTCCGATCCACATTGCGCTGCCTGCCGCCTACGGAAGAATGGCGAAAAGCTCGTCGGCCCATACCGATTCCTGCCTGGCGCGTGACGTCGCTAGGCGTTGGTGCCAACCATCAATGCGATAACCAGGGTGAAGAAAAACGCTGCAATCAGGAATAACATGGTAGCCTCCTTTGTCTATCCAATCTCAGGAACTGGCGCCAGCCGCCAACGCGATAACCAGGGTAAAGAAAAACGCTGCAACCAGGAATAGCATTTTGACCTCCAGGGCACGATGGGGGACGTTTCCATCGGCCAAAATGTGATATTGAATTCTGGATACATAGTACACCAACTAGAGATAGATTTGGGTTCCGAGACGGTTACGGACGCGTTACACAATCGGCGGTGAGGAGACATGGCACAAGACATGGGGGGCCTCTAGTGCGCATCGGCATAGACATCACCTCAGCCGTTCGCCAGGACGCCGGCATTGGCCGCTTTACGCGCGAACTCATCCGCGCCTTTTTCGCGCTCAACGCGGTGGGGACGTCCCCGCACAGTTTTGTGCTGTTCGCCGCCACAGGCGGACTGCCACGGAGCGTCGCCGAACCTCGCTTGGCCTACGTGATGCAGCTTGCTATCACACGCCACTTGGAATTAAAAGTTTGCAATTTGGAATTTCTGTCCGATGATTGGCTGCATCGCATCTGGCATCGCGCTCGCCTGCCCATTCCGATTGAAGCCGCCATTGGCCGCGTGGACTTGTTTCACGAGCCGGACTTTGTCCTGCCCCCCACCCTGCCCGGCACGCCCACCGTGCTGACCGTCCACGATCTCACCTTCATCCGCGACCCCGAGTCCGCGTTCCCCCGGCTGCGGCGTTACCTCAACCGCGTCGTCCCGCGCTCCGTCGCTCGCGCCACGCGCGTCCTGGCCGACTCTGCCGCCACTAAGAACGATCTCATAGAACTCTTGCACACATCGCCGGACAAAATCACGGTGCTCTATGGCGGCGTGGATGCGCGCTTTGCGCCCATGGCAGACCCAAAGCGATTGGCCGCCGTCCGCGCCAAATACAGCCTCGGCCTCGATCCCTTTATCCTCGGCATCGGCACACTTCAGCCGCGCAAAAACTTTTCACGACTCATTCAGGCGTTTGCCGCTCTCCACTCTCAACTCTCCACTCGTCACTTGGTTATCGTGGGTGGAAAGGGCTGGCTGTACGACGACATCTTTGCCGAGGTCAAGCGCCTGGGGTTGGAAGGCCGCGTGCTGTTCCCCGGCTTTGTGGACGATGATGACCTGCCTGCGCTTTATAGCGCCGCCGATGTGTTGGCCTTCCCTTCCATCTACGAAGGCTTTGGGCTGCCCATACTCGAAGCGATGGCGTGCGGCACGCCGGTCGTCACGTCTGTCACGTCGTCGCTGCCGGAACTGGCAGGCGATGCGGCGCTGCTCGTCGAGCCGACCGACGTGGACGCGATTGCCGCCACGCTGCGCCGCCTGCTGCAAGAGGCCGACCTGCGCCGCAAACTCGTCGCAGCCGGATTCGACCAGGCGCGCAAGTTCACATGGGAAAAGGCCGCGGTGCAGTTGTTGGGGATATATGAATCCATCGGCGTAAAGTGAGCGGCGTGCTGCGTATTGCGTTGTTGCGTGCTACACTGCGTCACGCGCAACTCGTTGCCTGCGACTAGCGAGGACAACATGCGAACAGTAGACATCATCATCAAGAAACGCGATGGACAAGAATTGACCGCCGATGAAATCCAATTCTTTGTCCACGGTTACACATGCAGGGAAATCCCCGATTATCAAGCGGCCGCCTGGCTGATGGCCGTGATGCTGCGCGGGATGACGCCGCGCGAAACAGCCGACCTGACGCTGGCGATGGCGCACAGCGGCCAGACGCTCGATCTGCACGACATCGCGCCGCGGGTGGTGGACAAACACTCGAGCGGCGGCGTGGGCGATAAAGTGAGCCTCGTCGTCGCGCCGCTCGTCGCCGCGAGCGGCCTGCCGGTCGGCAAGATGTCGGGCCGAGGGTTGGGCTTTTCCGGCGGGACGATTGACAAGCTGGAATCCATTCGGGGCTACCGTGTCAACTTGAGCGTGGACGAGTTCCGCGCGCAATTGAAACAAATCGGCATCGTGCTGTCCGGCCAATCCGTGGACCTGGCCCCCGCCGACGGCAAGCTCTATGCGCTGCGCGACGTGACGGGCACTGTTCCCTCGCTGCCCCTCATCGCCAGCTCGATCATGAGCAAAAAGATCGCCGCTGGCGCGGACGCCATCGTGCTCGACGTCAAAGTCGGACGCGGCGCGTTCATGAAGACGGTGGACGACGCCCATGCGCTGGCCCAGGCGATGGTCAATATCGGGCGCGACGTGGGCCGCGAGTGCGTGGCGCTGCTTTCGGACATGAATCAGCCGCTCGGCTGCGCCGTGGGCAACGCGCTGGAAGTGCGCGAAGCGATTGACACACTCCACGGCGGCGGGCCAGGCGATTTCCGCGAGCATTGCTTGACCGCGTCCGCGCACATGCTGCGCCTGGGGCACAAGGTCGAATCGCTGGCCGAAGGAGAAAAGCTGGCCGCGCAATTGCTCGACTCGGAACAGGCGTGGAAAAAGTTCGTAGAGTTGGCGCGCGCGCAAGACGGCGACATGGCGATGATCGAAAACCCCGCTCTATTGCCGCAAGCGCGGCTCGTCAAGGTTGTGCCCGCGCCGCGCAGCGGATACATCGCGGGCGTGGACGCCGCTGAAATCGGCATGACGTCGGTCGAGCTGGGCGCGGGCCGCGCCCAGAAAGGCGACTCGATTGACTATGCCGTGGGGCTGATCGTCCATCGCAAAGTGGGCGACCCGGTTCGCGCGGGCGAGCCGCTGTTCACCGTTCACGCCAACGATGAAGCGAAACTCGCCGCGGCGGAAAAGCGGCTGATGGAAGCCGTCGAGTGGAGCGACAAGGCAGTCAAGCCGCTGCCGCTGTTTTACGGCGTGGTCGAATAACCATTGACCGCGAGTTAGCCGCGTGCTATACTGATTGCAGACCGCGCAACTGGAAATGAGGCAAAACCACATGCCATCCATGCCGCGCCACTCGTGCTGCGTTCAGACGCGCGTTTTGAGGAGGTAGCCAGATGGACAAAATGGAATTGACGGATTACTTTTTTATCAGTGAAGACGACATTCGCATCAAAGGCACTCGTGTTGGCATCGAAACCGTCTTGCGCGACTACCGGGAAGGCGCCAGCCCCGAGGAGATCGTTCTGCGCTATCCGACGCTTTCGCTCGAACAGGTTTATGCAACCATCACGTACTACCTGGCGCACCGAGAACCAGTGGACGCTTATCTGGCCCGCGTGAGGCAGCAGCAAGAAGAAGCCTGGCAAGAACAGCAACGCCATCCATCCGAATTTGCGCGGGCGCTGCGAGAGCGGCTGGAGCAAAAACGCCGGTTGTATGATACGGCGCAGCCTCAGTTGGCGATGGCAGCCGAAAGATGAATCCGCGCTTTCTATTGGACGAGCACATCAACCACGCCATTCAAAGACAATTGCGCCGACTGGATGCGCATATTGACGTTCTGGCTATTGGAGACCCCGGTGCTCCCCCTGCGGGAACGCTTGATCCCGCTATTCTGGACTGGTTGGATAAGAATGGTTACATTTTGGTCACCGAGAACCGGCGCACGATACCGACGCACCTGACCGAGCACTGGACCGTCGGGCGACACATTCCTGGTATCTTTTGGGTTCGCCCCGGCGTCGGCATCGGACGCGTGATCGAGGAGTTGTACTTGATCTGGGCTGCTTCTACGGGCGAAGAATACCAGGATCGCGCCGTGTTTATCCCCCTGTGAGTTGTGTTCCTCTTGCAGGTCGCCGTGATGCAGCAGCACGGCCTCCAGCAAATCATCTCCGCGGACCATCATTTTGACGGCCTGCCCGGCATTACCCGTCTTGATCCAGCCAATTGGCCGGGTTGATCGCCCGTCAGCGCATATCATCTTGACCCATAACCACAGGCCGCTAGACTATAGCGGCCTTTTTCGCAGATGGTCGCGCTCAAAGCCTTCCCCGGCGTGACCTGCTACATCGCGGCGAACCCTGTGATTGACGGCGCTTGAGTGGCGTGCTATACTCAAAGCACACCGGAGGATTGTGGAGGTGAGTTGATGAGCGCGTTGTTATCTCTCACGCAGCCAGTGCAGGTCATATTTTCGCGCGATCAGTTTGCCCGCTTGCAGGCCATTGCCCAGACACAGGGCGAGTCACTTGATGCCTTGATCCGAGAGGCGGTCGAGAAGGTTTACCTGGAGCATGACTCGCAAGAACGGTTAGAAGCAGTTCGCCGTATGGCGGCCATGAGTCTCCCCGTGGCCAATTGGGAGCAGATGGAACGCGAGTCTATGTGGGGGAACGACGTTGAATGAACGGGTCTATTTCATAGACGCAAACATCCCTATGTACGCCGCGGGCGCCGAGCACCCTTTGAAGAAACCTTGTGTGACAATCCTGGAATCTATCGCCAAAGATGAACTGACTGCCGTGACCAGCGCCGAGGTTCTCCAAGAAATCCTGCATCGCTACACGGCTCTGGGGAAACAGGCCAAGGCGGTCGAGGTGGCTCAACTTTTCCTTCGGATTGTGCCCAACGTGCTGCCGGTTGCAAAGGATGACTTGCTCTCAACAATGGAATTGCTGACGCGCCATGCCGCCCTACAAGCTCGTGACGCTTTGCACGTCGCCGTGATGCAGCGGCACGGCCTCCAGCAGATCATCTCCGCGGACCATCATTTTGACGGCCTGCCAGGAATTACCCGTCTTGATCCAGCCGACTGGCCGGGTTGATCGCCCGTCAGCGCTTATCACCCTGACCCATAACCACAGGCCGCCATACCCATAGCGGCCTTTTGATGTAAAATAGGCGCGTCAAGGTCAGGAGGTGCAACATGCAAGTGGCAGAAGTTGAAAAAATCTATGCAGAGTTGGGAGCCATCCGGCGAGAACTGGCTACCGTCAAAACACAACTGGCGCAGGTGATAGAAGCTGGACGACAGAGTGAGTTGACTGAACACCCTTACGTTATCCGCAGTCCCCAAATGCACCACGGGGAACCAACCCTGCGCGGCAGTTCTATCCTGGTGCGCACGGTTGTCGAGCGCATGCAAATTGGCGACACGCCGGAGCAGATCGTGGAGGCCTATCCCACGCTAACCCTGGCCCAGGCCCACGACGCGTTGGGGTTTTACCATGATCATCCCGGCGAAATCGAAGGCTACATTCGGGAGAACCGGGAGGCGCAATGGCGGATGAAGCAGCGCGCCTCTTCATAGCTCTCTACACCGACGCCGACGTGCATGGCGGGTTGGCGGCGCAAATTCGCCGCAGAGGATTTGACGCCATTTCCGCCTACGAAGCCGGCAATGCGGCGTTGGATAATGACGACCAGTTGGAATATGCTGCCAGCCAGAGACGCGCGGTTTTGACCTGCAACGCCAAGCACTTTGAACCGCTGTTTGTGGGATGGTGGCAGGCTGGGCGCAAGCACTGTGGCGTGATTGTATCCGAGCAAATGCCCATCGGCGAGATGCTGCGGCGCGTGCTGCGCCTCTTGAACACTGTCAGCGCCGACGAGATGGAAAACGGCTATCGCGACTTGGCCGAATTTGCCAACCAGGATGGTTAGCCCCCCATAACCACAGGCCGCTATACCCATAGCGGCCTTTTTTCGCAGATTATCGCCCTCAAAGCCCTCCCCCGCGCGACTTGCAACGCAACTGCACTCAAGTTGCAACATTCAAGCCCGTTTTAGGGACATGGAAAAAATAAATTATTCCAAAAGCGTGTATGATAGAGCCAAAACGACGGATGAGGTAAGTCACCATGGCTCTACAGCAATTATCGGAACCGCCGTCGTGACGGCCATCGTACTCCACGTCAGGATCGCGGCAGCCGCCGTGGCGGGAGCGGTCGCATCGTAAATCTCGACGCGGGCCGTGGTGGCTGATCCCTGCTCGACGATGGCATACGCGCAATCCGTCTGCCCATTGACGAACGTGCTCGTCCGTCGTACAATTAGCGCCAGTTGACGCGCCGCCGTTGAAAAGAAGGAGCAATCCGATGCCACTTGCACCCGCGCAGATACCTCATTATCCGGTTCAGGTCTTGACGCCGGCCTACCTCATCCAGGGAATACTGGAACCCATTGGCCCGATCATCAACTATCTCAACGACGTGAACCGGCAGTATATTCCGTTTCTGGATGCCACGGTCAACTCGCTGGCGCCGGGGCCGCTGGGCAAGGTCACTCGCCCTCAACTCATCATCCCCAAGACCGACCTCGTGGCGATGTATCTGGACGACGCCAACGCGCAAGCCAGCGTGCAACACATGCGGCGCGTCGAACGCTACATTGCCTATTTGCCGTCCCTGGTATGCCGTGGCGAGTTTCACCTCGGCACAGACACGCGCTGGCAAGACATACTCAGCCTGCTGGTCGGCGACTTTTTCGGCATCACGGCCGTCACGGCCTTCCCACTCGTGACGCTGCCAGGGCCGTTCCCACAGCAGGCCGACCTGTTGATCATCAACCGGGCGCACGTGAGGATGCTGCACCTGGATCAAGCCTAGTCTTTTTCGCCACCGCGATCAGCACGTCCGCCATCCCCACCTGCTCGCGCTCGCGCTCCAAAGTCAGGCCCGCGTCGGCCAGAGCGTCCGCAAGGCCGAGCGACGGCGGCTCGTGTTGATCGGTGGCGTCGTAAAGCCGCTTGAGCAAACGCGCGGGCAAACTGGCGTTGAATACCACGCCCACCACAACGACGGCCCTACCCCCCTGCCCCATCACACGCGCCATTTCTTTTAACGTCGTCGGATCAAAAATAAACTCGGTAGGAAACGTGGACACCACCGAATCAAAGCTGCCGGCGCGAAACGGCAAGGCTTGCGCGCGGGCGCGCACTAAGGGCGGTATTGGGATACCGCCCCGAGTCTGCAATCGCTTGCGCGCGAGTCGCCCCATCTGCGGTGAAAGGTCAAGTCCCACCGGCGCAAATCCCGCGCGGCTCATCGCCACGAGCAAATGCCCCGGCCCGTGCGCCAACTCTAACACGCGCCGACCCTGCAGGTGCGGGATCGCTGCGCGTCCCCATGCCGTCCACTGCCCGAACGAGACCAGCCACGCGACGAGGTCATACGTCCAGGCCATCTCGTGGTAAAGCAAGCGGAAAAAGGTGCGGATGAAGGAACGCCAGATGCGTCGGAAACCGGAAAGCGGAGGGCGAAAGTCGGAGGTCAGAGTGCCGGACACTCTTACGTTGGTATCAGCCTTTGACATTTGACATCTGGGATTTGAGGTCGGTGGTGACAATCACTGACTACTCGACTACCTGACTATCCGACTATTTGACCCAGCACATCCGGCTTGTTCGTGATAATCCCATCCACGCCCAACGCAATGAGGCGGCGCATCTCGGCGGGATCATCCACCGTCCAGACGTTGACGCGCAATCCATGCGCGCGATACCACTTCATCGTTCGGGCCGTCACCATAGAGCTTGCGGGGTGGCGCGCCTCGTGGGGGACGAGCGGTGCGAGCCACGCGCGGCGCAGATAGATCGCCAGGTCCGGCGCAACCAGCAGCCCGGCCGGAATTTCGGGCGCGAGCCGCTTGACGGCGCGCAACGCAAACGGGTTGAACGACGAAAAAAGCACGCGCCTTTCCATCGCGTGCTCGCGGATGACCTCGACGACCGGCCCAGCCAACGCGCTGCTGCGCGGATTGAAATCTTTGAGTTCGACGTTGACGAGCAGCTTGCCTTCCAGTGCTTCAAAGACTTGCGCCAGCGTGGGGATGCGCTCACCGGCAAACTGCGGCGAAAACCTGATTCCCGCATCCAATGCCTTGAGCGCGGCCAACGTTTTTTCGGCCACACGGCCCGCGCCATCGGTCGTCTTGTCCACGGTAAAATCGTGAATGACGACGACTGCGCCGTCGGCGGAAAGCTGCACATCCAGCTCGACGCCGTCTGCGCCGAGTTCCTTCGCCTTGCGAAAAGCAGCCAGCGTGTTTTGCGGAGCAACCGCCGATGCGCCACGGTGGGCGATGTTGAGCGGGCGGTCACGGGGAATCAGCCAGTCAGATATCATTGTTCTGCTCCCAAAAGACATACCGCGTGCTACGTGATTTGGACTCACGCGGCACGCAGTACGCAATAAACGCGATACGCCGTGCGATCAGAGCTCGACAAAGTACGCCTGGCACGCGCGGTCAATCAGGTCTTTGGTCAGGCGCGGCTCGACGTTCATGTACCGCGCAATGTCGAGCAACTGATCCACCAAATCGCGCGGGTGAACGGCGCGCAGCTTGGCCCGGCGCTTGATATAGTATTCCTGGAGCAGATAGCCCAGCGCCTTTTCATCGTAAGGCACGCCTTTGCCTTCGCACACACGCCGGAAAATCTCGCGGTACTCGTCGAACGAGGGGTCACCGATTTCGATCTTGTGGCGAATGCGGCGCAGGAAAGCCTCGTCTACCAGGTCCTTCGGGGCCAGGTTGGTGGAGAACACAATCAACACGTCGAACGGGATTTCGATCTTGCGCCCGGTGCGCAGCGTCAAAAAGTCAATCCGCTTTTCCAACGGCAAAATCCACCGGTTGAGCAAATCGCGCGGGCGCACCTGCTGGCGGCCAAAGTCGTCAATGAGGAACATGCCGCCGTTGGCCTTCATCTGGAACGGCGCTTCGTAATACTTGTTCACGTCGTCAAAGGTGAGGTCGAGGCTTTCCAGCGTCAGCTCGCCGCCGACGGTGATCACCGGGCGGCGGATGCGCACCCAGCGCGTATCGCGTGCGCGCGTCTTTTGCAATTGACCGGTGCCGATAGGGCCGGTGTCGTCCGGGAGAAGCTGGTGATTGACGCTGTCGAACACCTTGACGACCTGGCTATCCACCTCCACCGCGTAGGGGACGAGAAGGTCGCCGCCTAACACCATCCGCCCGATGCGTTCGGCGATGGACGTCTTGCCATTGCCGGGCGGGCCAAACAAAAAGATGCTGCGGCCCGAATTGATCGCCGGGCCGATCTGCCCAAAGGTGCGATCGCTGACGACAATGTCGGAAAGCGCCTGGCGCATCGTGCGCTGGTGGACGACAAAGTTCTTGAGCGATTGCTTGAGCATCGCCTGGTTATACACCATCAGCGGCACGGGCGCGGGGCCGGCGTACTGGCTGCGGTCGAGCGCCTCACGCGCCTTTTCGCGGCCCTTGGTCGAGATCGCGTACTGATAAGATTGCTCGCCAAAGCCGCTGGTCGCGCTGCGCACTTCGCAAAACTGCTCGCGCTTGAGAAAATCGAGCACCTGATCCACCACCCCGGAGAACGGCAACCGGATTCGCTCGGCAATCGTCGCGCCGGAGATGTACCCCTCAAAGTACATGATCTTCATCACGAGGTCGGACAGAAAACCGATGCTGACTCCGGTCTCTTCGATACTGCGCGGCGGTGGCACCTCAAAAGCGGGCATAGTTCCCGCAGCGGGCGCGGCTGCCGGCGCGACCGTCCGCAGCGGCTGTTGCGGACGTGACGGTTGTTGTGGTTGGGGCATCGCAACTCCTCCTAGACGCAATACAACTCAGCCGGGGTTGAACCAGGCCGATTTATGCTGTGTGAAGATTATACCACGATTGAAACACGGCGGATAATTTCCCACCCTAACCCTCCCCCGTCCCACGAACCGCGCAGGACAGGGGAGGGCATGGAAGGGGCCGTTGTTTGACAGTTGTCGGCCCTTCGGTTATAATCCCCCCCGCTTGCCGGCCAAGCAAAACGATGGCCGGTTATTTCTTGCAACGAGGGTTCACTATGAGGGATCGGACCTTGGGTTGGTTGATCGTTGTCGTCGTCATCGCGCTGGCGGCGATCTACATAGACACAGCCAACCTGGATTATCAGCGCCCCAAAGACCTGACCGGCGAAGACCGCGCGCAACCGGTATGGGCCAAGTTGTTGTTCTGGCAAGCCCCGGAACGCCGCAGCATCAAAATCGCACAAGGCTTGGACTTGCAGGGCGGTCTGCAAGTGCTGTTGGAGGCGGACGTCCCGGTCAACGCGCTGGTGTCGGCCGAGGATATGGATGCGGCTCTTCAGGTCATCCGCAACCGCATTGATGCGCTGGGCGTGACCGAGCCGCTCGTCCAGAAATCCGGCGACCGGCGCATCGTCCTCGAACTGCCCGGCGTGAGCGATCCCGACCTGGCCATCGCCACCGTCCGCGAGCAGGCGTTCCTGGAATTTGTAGACGCCGGTTACACCGACGTTCCCGAAGGCACGCGCATCCGCACGACCATCGCCACCGGCAGCGAGATGACATCCACCGCGCCAGTGACGAGCAGCGCCGAACTGACCGGCACGGAAACACTCTCCCCATCGCAGCGCATCTACACGACCGTGATCAGCGGCAAGGACCTATCCACAGTGCGCGTGACGCGCGGCCAGCTCAACGAGCCTGAAGTGGCCTTCCAGCTCACGTCCTCCGGCGCGACGGTGTTCGGCCAGTTCACCTCGGTCAACAACGAAAACGTGCTCGGCGGGCGGCGCTATTTCTTGTGCATCGTGTTGGACAAGGTCGTCATCTCCTGCCCCAGCATCAAGAGCGCCATCCCCGATGGCCAAGGCGTCATCACGCTGGGCGGCAAGGCCACCACAGAAGAGGCGGCCAAGCTGGCGCTCCAACTTCGCTCCGGTTCGCTGCCGATTGCGCTGCGCGTGGCGGAAAGTCGGGCCATCGGGCCGACGCTGGGCCAGGACTCGATCCGCCGCAGCATCACCGCCGGCATCATCGGCGTGCTGGTCGTCTTGTTCTTTATGCTGGTTTACTACCGCCTGCCGGGCGTGCTGGCCGACCTGGCGCTGATTACCTTTGCCCTTTTGTCGCTGGCCCTCTACAAAATGATCCCGGTCACACTCACGTTGCCCGGCATCGCCGGCTTTTTGCTCTCGACCGGCATGGCCGTGGACGCCAACGTGCTGATCTTTGAGCGGATGAAGGAAGAGTTGCGCGCCGGGCGCAGCCTGGCGGCCGCCGTCGAGGCCGGCTTTGACCGGGCTTGGACGGCCATCCGCGACTCGAATCTGTCCACCCTCATCACGTGCGCCATCTTGTTCTGGTTCGGCTCAAACTTTGGCGCCAGCATGGTCAAGGGCTTTGCCATCACCCTGTTCCTGGGCGTGCTGATCAGCATGTTCACGGCCATCACCGTCACGCACACGCTCTTGCGCGCGCTCATGCGGTGGTTTGGCGACAAATTGCGCAACCAGCATTGGCTGATGGGGGTCTAGCATGTTCAGCATCATCGAAAAACGCAAGCTGTATTACCTGCTTTCACTGATCGTGATCGTGCCGGGCCTGATCGCCATGATTTATTCGACGGTCACGTTCGGCACGCCCGTGCGCCTGAGCGTGGACTTTACCGGCGGCAGTTTGTTCAGGCTGCAGTTCGCCGGCCCGACGACCGAAGACGCCATTCGCGGCGTGTTGGCCCAATACGGCGAAGGCAATGCCATGATCCAGCGCCTGGGCCGACCGGAAGACAATTCATGGCAAGTGCGCGCCAGTTTCATGGAAGCCGAAAAGGTCAACCAGATCAAAACCGCGCTCAACGCCATCGCGCCGTTGGATGCCAGCCGTTCAATGTCTGATAACGTCAGCCCGGCCGTCGGCGGCGAGGTGACGCGCGCGGCCTTGATCGCCGTCACCGTGGCGGCGGGCGCGATTTTGATGTTCATCTGGTTCGCGTTCCGGCGCGTGCCGCACGCGGTGCGCTACGCAGTGTGCGCCATCGTCGCCATGATCCACGACATCCTGGTGACCATGGGGCTGATGAGCCTGGCCGGCCTGTTCCTGAGATGGGAAGTGGACGCGCTGTTTTTGACAGCCATGCTGACGGTCATCGGCTTTAGTGTGCAAGACACCATCGTAGTGTACGACCGCATCCGCGAGAACATCCCCAAGTATCGCGGCGAGCTATTCGAGGCCATCGTCAATCACAGCTTGCTGGAGACGCTCCAGCGTTCGCTGACCACTCAGCTCAACGCTTCACCTACGAGATCATGCCCACCACCGGCCCGATCTTTCAGTTGCAGGCGGCGTTCTTTGGGTTGGCATCGGCGCTGTGCTATTTTCGATTTCGGATTTCGGATTTCGGATTTCGGAGCAACTGGTTGTGGTTGTCTCTAGTTCTGGCGCTCATGGGAACGTTCACGTGCGAGTATGGTGTGATTATTCCGATGTTCATCGTTGCGGTCGAGGCGATGTGCTGGTGGCAAAACAAGATTGCCCCCATCCCCAACCCTTCCCCCGTCGGATGCTCCGCGCCGACAGGGGAAGGGAGTGATTTCCTCTCCCGTTCGGGATTTTTGCGAACAGGGGAGGGCCAGGGCAAGAGCCGTGTCAAGTTTTCCCTCATCCCCCTTGCCTATTTTGCGTTTGCCGCGGTGTACCTGGCAACCTGGATCATTGTCCCCAAGTCGCGCGCCGAGCCGCCGCTGATTTTGCAAGGCATCGGCCCGGCGCTGCGCGATATGCCGGTGACGGCGCTGTACTATTTGCAAGGTCTCACGTATCCACTGCAGCCACTGGCCTGGCCGCTCGTCCGCGTGACGGGGATGAGTCAGGAGATGGCCGTGCTCGTCATCGGCGTTCTGGCGCTGGCGAGCATCGTCGCCGTGTTCGCTCGCGCCAAACGGCTGCCGCTGCTGGCGTTCGCGCTGGCGTGGTTCGCCATCGCCCTTGCGCCGATGTGGCCCACACTCAACGCCGATTACACACTCAACGGCCCGCGCCTGCACTATTTGCCCTCCATCGGCACGACGATGATGTGGGGCAGCCTCATCGCTATCTTGATGGCAAATCGCTGGCCCCCCTCCTACTCCCCCCGCTTGCAGGGGGAGCGAGAAGGGATCGGTCGGCGGTCGGCGGTCATTTCCAAGACGGTTGGCGCACTCGTGCTCACCGTGGCGCTCGCACAAAGCCTGGCATTCTTGTACGGCATGGCCGACGTCATCACCATCGGCGGGCGGTTGACCGCCGACGTTTCCCGCGCCATCGCCGCCACGCCACTCAATACGCCGACGCTCGTCGTCAACTTTCCCTCGTGGATCGGCAAGCGTGGGACGACGTTTGCGCTCGGCGCGGAAGGCATCAGCTTTTTGCCGGGCTATTCGACGATGCGCGAGATGGTGCAGCTCAACACACGCCACGCGGACGCGTGTGATGTGACCGCCGTGACGTTCACGAATACGATCAAAGAATGGAAATACGATCAGCGGTTGGGATTGCTCGTCAGTTGGAACAAGCTCGCCAAAGCGATGCGCGTCGCGCAGCGCGTGTGGGCGGTCGAGTATCTGCCAACCACGTTGCGCCTGAGCGAGGCCGGTTCCATCCATCCTGTTCAGCTCGATACACCAAAGCCAGCAGCGACTTTTTACGAGCGCATCGGCGTCCAGGTGATGAGCGCGAACACCACGGCCAGCGAGTTGCGCGTCGAACTGGCGTGGACGACGACCATCACCGTGGATCGCCAACTGGCCGCGTTCGTTCACATCTACGATCCGCAGGGCAAGCTCATCGCGCAGCAAGACGGCTACCCGATGCAGGGGCTTTATCCGCCGTGGATTCAGCAGCGCAGCGAAGTCGTGCGCGACGTGCGCCACATCCCCCTACCCACCCACCTCGCCGCCGGTCACTATACCGTCGGCATGGGCATGTTCGATCTGGTGACAGGTCAGCGCGTCGAGGCGCTCGCCCCGACAGGCAAACGCTTTGAAAACGATGTATACTTGATGTATGGGTTTGACGTGGAAAGCTAAGGTCAAAAATCGAGTTGACAAAGTCGAGGCAGACTCAAATCATGGCGCTAACAAATGAAGAGCAGCGCGTCGTGTTATACGCAACATCTAACGAGCCAACAATTCCTGGCAGCGTTACCTCCGAAACGCCACTCAGCAAATTGAACATGAATTGGCGCGAACATGACCTGCCTGAACGAGAACGCACTAAGCATGTTCATCGCTTGCATCCATATTTAGGCAAGTTCATTCCACAATTGGTCGAGATATTTTTGAGAAAGTACTCTAGTCCCGGCCAAACGGTACTCGACCCATTTTCAGGCTCAGGCACAACTCTGGTACAAGCCAACGAACTCGGCATCAACGCTATTGGTTACGATATTTCGGCCTTTAACGTACTGCTTGCTCGTGCCAAGACCAAGCACTATGATCTAAAAAACGCGCGTCGAGAGATCCTGGACATTCTAGACAAAACGCGACAAGCAACCGAATCGAATGCTTTTCAACCTGCCCTCTGGGGTACAGGCAAAAAAGCAGAGAAAGCCACTTCAAATAGCAAATATCTCGAGCGGTGGTTCGCGCCACAAACACTCGAAGAGCTACTGACCTATTCCAGTTTGATCCCAAACTACCAAGACCAAGAAGTTCTAAAGGTCATTCTATCTCGATCAGCACGTTCGGCAAGATTAACTACTCACTTTGATCTTGACTTTCCAAAGGCCCCACAAACCGAGCCCTATTGGTGTTACAAACACAGCCGGATGTGTGTGCCGACAACAACCGCCTATCAGTTTTTGAAGCGATATAGCATGGATACCATCCAACGATTAGAAGAATTTGCTGCCCAGAGAACCGATGCGACCGTAGTGGTCCATCACGAAGACAGTCGCAAGGCAAACATTCCAAAGGTAGATGGAGTGATCACTAGCCCCCCCTACGTTGGCCTGATTGACTATCATGAACAGCACCGCTACGCCTATGAACTACTTGGCCTTCAAGACTGTAGCGGTTCAGAAATTGGAGCCGCCAAACAGGGATCAAGCCAAAAAGCGCAGCGGGAATATCAAGAGTCAATCGCCCAGGTTTTTCGCCGGGTTTGCGAGTCTATGCCTTCAGGCGGTCATTTGATTGTTGTGGCGGGGGATAGACATGACCTCTACGGTGAAATTGCGCGGCTCTGTGAAGTTGAAGTAGAAGCTGTGCTTAATCGTCATGTCAACCGTCGCACAGGACGACGGTCCAGCGAGTTTTACGAGTCGGTTTTCATTTGGCGAAAATCATAACAGTGGAGACAAGCCAATGCCATCCAAATCCAAAAGAATGAAAGCGGCTATCCAAGACGTTATCAAACGCCTGATGGACAGAGTTATGCACAAGGTTCTGATCGAAGACCCTTTTTTACAAGATAAACACCGCGCAGAAAAGCCGCTCTATGCGGCTCTGGTTCCAGATGAGATTTTCAAAGGCTCACACTTTGAAAGACGGTTTGTCACCCCCTTTGGGAGTGCTTGGGAAGATCTAGCCGTAGTCGCCGCAAAAGAAGGGTTGGGCTTCGGGGTTAAAAGTCATGCTATGGTCGGCACGGTGAAAGCTGAAAGACTACGGCGTATTACAGAAGTTCTCAACAGGCTAGAGCATCCGGCGGGGAGAGGACAAGAAAGAGTAAGGCCTGATTGGCAAAGCGAACTACAGTATGTCTTGCAAGGCAAGGGCAAAAACATACCCGTGACTGTAATTTGCGATGTTTATGCTGAGGATCGCAAAAACCACAAGCGATATGCTTTTGAGTTAAAAGCTCCCTTGCCCAACAGCGACCAGACAAAAGTGAGCAAGGAAAAGATCCTCAAGCTCTATAGCATGGAACCGTTGCCAGTAGACGGCGCATACTACGCTTTACCCTATAACCCGTACGGACGTAGAGAGGATTACAAGTGGAGTCCACCGGGACGATGGTTCAACATGAAAGAAGATCAAGTCATTCTGATAGGCGACGAGTTCTGGGAGAAAATAGGCGGTTTAGGTACGTACCAGGCATTCATCAATGCCGTGAATGAAATCGGCCCAGAGTACAAGGGGCGAATATACAGAGAGTTTCTCGGCATAGAGCCGCCTAGTGATTTGGAGCAAGCCGGTCTGTAAAAGCGCTGGCACAAGTCAAGTTGACCATTATCCTTATGCTTCGTCCTTGACATTTGATCCTTGAAAGCAAGTGCTCCATGAACAACTCTGAACACCGTCTCCTGATTCGCGGCGGGACGCTCGTCACGCCGGACGGCTGCTTTCCGGGCGACGTCGCCATCGAAGATGAGGCCATCGTCGCCGTGGGCGCGGGCCTGCGAATGCCGGATAGCTTTAACGTGATAGACGCGCGCGGCTGCATCGTGCTGCCGGGGCTGGTGGACTGCCACACGCACATCGCGCTCGACACCGGCATTTACAAAACCGCCGACGACTGGGAGATCGGCACGCGCACGGCGGCTTGTGGCGGCATCACCACGGTTGTGGATTTTGCCACCCAGTTCCCCGGCCAGACGCTCGAGCAGGCTGTCGAGAATCGCTGGGCGGAAGCCGAGGGAAAAGCCTGCATTGATTACGGGCTGCACTGCATGGTCACCGACCTGCCGCGCGGACGCGAAAGTGAGCTGAGCGACTTGGCGCGGATGGGTGTGCCGTCGGTCAAGCTCTACACGACGTACCGGCCCAACTATTACGCCGATGACGACGTGATCTTGCGACTGCTGCGCGATTCGGCCAGCGCCGGTCTGCTGGTGACGACGCACTGCGAAAACGATGCGCTCGTCACGGCGGCGACGGCTGACCTGGTGGCGCGCGGGCAAACGGCGTGGCGTTATCACGGTCGAGGCCGTCCCGCATTGGCCGAGCACGAAGCGATCCACCGCGTGCTATTCCTGGCGCAAGCCGCAAACGCGCCGGTCTACATCGTCCACTGCTCGACCGGGCGCTCTGTTGAGCTGGTGCGGCAAGCGCGCGGGCGCGGGCAGATGGCGTTCGCCGAAACGTGCATCCAATATCTGCTGCTCGACGATTCGCGTTACGACGGCGAACGTCCCGAACACTTTATCCTTCAACCGCCGCTGCGCGACCAAGCCGACAACACTGCGCTCTGGCGGCTTATCGCCGAAGGCGCCGTGTCCACCATCGCCACCGATCACTGCGACTACGTCTTGGCGCAAAAGACCGTCGTCAATGATTTCACCCAGACGCCGGGCGGATTGCCGGGAATGGAGACGCTGCTTCCCCTGCTCTACACCTACGGCGTTGTCGAGGGGCGCTTGACCTGGGATCAACTCGCGCGGCTGGTGGCGGCCAACCCGGCGCGCATCTTTGGATTGTATCCGCGCAAGGGCATTCTCGCGCCGCGCGCCGATGCGGACGTGGTGATCTTTGATCCGCTCGGCGAAAGCACACTCGAGGCCGGCCGGTTGCACAACATCGCGGGCTATACGCCTTACGAAGGCATGCGCGTGCAGGGGACGGTCAAGATGACGATTTCGCGCGGGCAGGTCGTGTTCGCGGACGGACAGTTCGTCGGCACGGCGGGGCGCGGGCGGTTCGTCGCAGGCGAGCCGTTCGATCCGGGACGGTTCCAGCAGCATGTTGCGTGAATGTCCGCTTCGCGTGTCAAATGTCTTTCGTTGGCCGTTGATGATCGAGACCGAGGAGATTTGAAATGGAACTGGCCCAACTCATCAAACTCGCGCGGGGGAACGAGCCGGCCGAAATCCTGCTCAAGAACGCGCGCCTGGTGAACGTCTACACGGGCGAGATTTACCCGGCGGATATTGCGCTGGCTCACAGCCGCATCGTCGGCATCGGAGAGGGCTACACGGCCCAAGAGGTTATTGACGTAGGCGGACGCTACGTCTGTCCCGGCTTTATTGACGCACACGTCCACATCGAAAGCGCGCTGGTGCCGCCCAACGAGTTCGCTCGCGCTGTCGTCGCGCGCGGCACGACGACCGTCATCATTGACCCGCACGAGATCGCCAATGTGCTGGGACTGGATGGCATCCGCTACATGTTCGACTCGGCCAAGTACAACCCGCTCTCCGTGTTTGTGATGATGCCTTCGTGCGTGCCCGCGACGGATATGGAAACCGCCGGCGCGTACCTGCGCTGGTACGACATCACGCCGCAACTGAACGATCACTGGGTGCTGGGCCTGGGCGAGATGATGAACTTTCCCGGCGTCATAAACAGCGACGAAGAAGTGCTCAACAAGCTGCGCGGCTTTGAGGAGGCCATCCGCGACGGGCACGCGCCTGGACTGACCGGGCGCGACCTGGTGGCATACGCAGCGGCGGGCATCGGCTCCGACCACGAATGTACTACCGTCGAGGAAATGCGCGAAAAGCTGCGGCTGGGGATGGTCGTGTTCATCCGCGAAGCGACCAACGCGCACAACCTCGTTCCTGAGAATATCTTGCGGCGTGTTGTTCAAAGGCGTGGCCGAGACAAGGATCACGCGCTTGCCCCGGCAAATCTGGGCGAGGGCTTCATAGCTCTGCGTGGTCTCTGTGCGGAATCGGTGCGACTCGTCAATAAAGACATTTGTGTACTTGGAAACGTCGCGCTCCAGGAGTTGGTCGAGCTTGCCGATTGACTCAAAGTCCGTTTGCCGGACCTGAAAGTCGCTGAACACATTCGGCCACGAGCCGCGTTTGTCTTTATCCAACAACTGCGGCGGGGCGATGACCAAATGGCGGCCGTCGAGTTGCTGCGCCAACAAGGCGGCCATGTACGTTTTGCCCAATCCCACGACGTCGGAAAGAAATACTCCGCCGTATTCATCGAGCACCTTGCGGGCGGCAAGAACCGCCTCTTCCTGATACTTTAGCTTCATAAAGCCAACCGGGACGTACATGTCCTCCAGCTCTGACGGGCGGTTGAGTTCATTGCGAAAGTACTCGTACAGGAATTTGAGATAGAGCTCGTAGGGGGTGAATTGGGCGTAGGGCGACTTGACGGTGATGGTGTCTTGATAGGGCGCGGAAACATCCACCGCGACGTCCCAAAGTTCGTTGAACTTGGCGATGGCAAAGTCGTAATCGGAAGAGTTCTTTAGCTCGACGTTGAATTCCAGATTGTCCTGAAGCCCTGCCTGGGTCAGGTTGCTCGATCCGGTAATGACGCGCCCTTTGTCCCGGTCGCCCTCGGCGAACGTCATGATGTAGACTTTGGCATGGAGGTTTTGCGAGGCGTGAGCTCTAATCTCGAGTTTTCCTGAGCGAATCCACTCGACGAATTTTTGAACGCCCATCTCGATGTCGGCGCTGTCGGTAGATCTCTCCAGTTCGTCCATCACATCTTGAGAAACCTGCTCTTTTGCCGATGCGTGAGATTTGAAGTTCAACTCGCCTTGTTCTTTGGCTTTCTGGATGAGTCCGTAAGCCGTGCGGTCCGTCTGGAGGCCGACCAGGATGCGGATTTTCTCAACCGTCTCCAGGAACGGGTAGAGTTTGTAAAAGCCACTAATGAAAAAGTACCCCACCAGGCAGTCAAAGCAACGGGTATCATCGAGCAAGTCGCCGAAGCGATCACGCAGGCTTTTGCCGGTCTCATTCGTAATGAAGGTCAGGTCAGATGACATGGTCAGAGTTTGCCTCCAATCGGATGCAGGTTCAACTCTCTACGCTGGCTATTCTCGGGGCGGCC
Organism: Anaerolineae bacterium; assembly: GCA_041300525.1. Taxonomy (GTDB): domain Bacteria; phylum Chloroflexota; class Anaerolineae; order Fen-1058; family Fen-1058; genus JBGLNJ01. The sequence continues at coordinate 2,573,420 of JBGLNJ010000001.1, forward strand.
CAACTACAACTGTGGCGCAACCCTTGCGAAGGCTCAAAACCCTCGCATGGGGCAACTCATCGTCTTCATCTTGTCCACCACCCGACCCGCGTTGCCGACGTTCTGCCCGCCAGCGTCAAGGCGCATTTCGTCCATCCCAGGTCTAGCACGCGGCAGTCGTCAGTGTGACTGGGGCAAGGGTGAAAACCCGCGCCTGTCGCCCTGCGGCCTGGATGTCTTGGCGACGCAGCGCCTCACGCACATCGTCCAGTTTTTGCGCATCCTCCAGGGACAAATAGGGCGACCAACTTTCGCCAGTGTCAATCAACTCGATATCAACTTCGGCTACATATTGCCCTTCACGCACTAGCTTGGTGTAAAGTCTCTTGCTCATGGGTTCCTCTTTCTGAAATCGTCCGACCATTGGTCAGGACTCGGCCTGTAAGCAGTAACCACAACAGCCGGCGACGAGGCATTTTTGGGAATTCCCCAGACCACGTGGATTGGGTTGCCGCTATGATCTTGCTGTAGAACAAGGACACATGGCCCTTTGTGATACGCAGGATAGTCCTCGACGACTATGCCATCTGCCACGCTTGAGATGATATCCCTCACATAAATGCCGTCTTTGGCCAATTCATCGTACCCGTGATTGGATATTCTCACTTGCCGTCGTTTGACCAACTCAAGAATTCGGTCGAATGTCTTGTTCATAGTGGATCAACTCATCGTCTTTATCTTGTCCGCCACCAGACCCGCATAGCCGATGTTCTGCGCGCCAGTGTCAAGGCGCATTTCATTCCTGGTCAGACCTGCGGGGGCCTCCGCTCCGAGGTGCTTTGCAGGACCTTGAAGGTCTGGCGCGCGGCAAGCGTCAGGCGGTTAGCTCGTGATGCTCGAATGACGCGACAACCACCAACAGGTCACGTCGCACTTACTGGGCCATAGTGGGAACAGCCACGTACTCTGCAAAAGAGCGGGACTTGGGAATTGGCAACTTGTCTTCACGCAAACCGCGAACGTGCAACTCAATGGCGTCGTACATATTGCGGGTGACTTGCTCGCGAGTCTTGCCGGTTGCCACACAGCCGGGCAAATCTGGCGAGTAGGCTGAATAGTTGCCGTTCGCTTTTTCGATAACGATAAGGAAATGATACATTTCTATTTACCCTTTCCCTTCTTGGGCTTGTGTATCTGCGCTTGCTTGAAAACGCTGTTGAGCGTGCCAGGGGCTAAATCATCGTTGGGATGACCGGCAAGCGTGACACGGCCAGACCTGGTAGGGTGCTTGTATTGCCGGTGACTACCTTTCACGGCGATCAGATGCCAGCCATCGTCTTCTATCAGTTTGATGACATCACGGATCTTCATCTTGTCCGCCACCAGGCCCGCGTTGCCGATGTTCTGCGCATCCAGGCGCGTTTCGTCCGTCCTCGGTTAGAGTGGGGTATTACGCGGAATCAGTCAGAATGACAGCCGGAGCGATTGTTTCCGTGCGCCCTGGCATATTCATCTCAGGTTTAACGCCGCTGACCCACAACTCGTATTCGCTCAAATCGGTTTCGTCGTCCCACGATATGCCATAGCCGCCCACATCAACCTTGACTGCTTTGAAGAAAGCTTCCTCCTTCAACAACCGGAAACGATCCAGGCCGATGAGGTTTTTACAATCATAGACTTTTTCAACTCCATTGACGAACGTCACGAGCAAACGCCTGTCCGCCAATGGCGCGACTGACTTGATTTTAGGCGTATCCATGACTACTCCAATCCGGGCAATCGTTTGAATTCGTTGCTGGCCCACATTTGCAACAGTTCTTGCTGGTATTGCGTTGCCCATTCCCTGACAATCTTTTGCGCGCGCAAGGGCAAATCCCCCTCAATCATCTCCAATGTTTGAATGTCAAAGACAGCGTTGTATTCGCCATAGATCGCGTGAAAATGCGGCACGCCATGCTCACGCTGGCTAAAGTACATCTTGATGAGGATGCCATAGAACATGGCTATGATTGGCATAAAGCACCTCCTTACCAGACCTTCCCGGCATGTAACTCTTGCGAAGGATCAACTCATCGTCTTCATCTTGTCCGCCACCAGGCCCGCGTTGCCAATGTTCTACTGTTCAGCCGATTGCCCAGTCCTACCTTCGATGAAAACTGTACGACGGTTTAGCAGATTTGTCAACAAGAGAACAAGGGGGACGCCAAACGCTGCCCCGGTGAGCCTCTTTCCATCACGGCCTCACCTCGACAGGCAGGCCGATGTGGTCGCCAGTGGACGCGGGCAGGCGTTCGTTCGTCACGGGATTGTACAGGCCCAGCTCGATGCGGCAGGGCGCGCAGACGGCGTCGGCGGGACGTGGCAGCCGGTTGATCTGGATGAACACATCGCCGGCGCGCAGCGATGCAACCGACACATCCAACCGGTCACCATTGCCGATGATCTGTCCGTCCGCGTCGAGCAGGTGAACGAATAGCTTGAGCGGATCGGCCAGTGGGCTATCCACGCGCCAGGTCGTCAGCAAAATGCCCTCGCCACCAGGCGGGGGCGCGACGGCAACGGTGTGACTCGCTAATGTGAGAGCGCCAACTTGCGGCGCTTTGTCGGTCACGTTTCCACGCGAGCCGGGCGCAGCCAAGTCACGATAGACGCGGAAGGCCAGTTGCCGGGTGGCTGGGTTTTCGTATTCAGTGATGGGTGTAGACTGAAAGGCGGGTTCGAGCAATGGATTCATCGGTGGGTACGACGTCAGCACGATGCGCTGCCCTCCGCCCTGGGGAAAGACCAGCGCCCATGCTGGATCAAAGAAACGCGGCGCAATGTCGCGGCGCTTGAGGTCGAACGAGAGCGCGCGCGGCTCTAGCGCCAGTTCATTGTTCGCCGTCGAGATGGCGATGTCGCCGCCTTCAGTTTGCGCGTCGAGCCAGCGCGCCAGGTCGTGCGTGTCGGCGTGATACAAAAAGCGCGTCCACCACTCTTGGGGCCACTGGCCGAAATAGAAACGCGCGGTGTAAAAGGCCGCCCAGGCGATCAAGATTGCAAAAATCAAATTCCAAATCTGAGACTTTTTGAAATCTGAAATTTGAAATTTGATCTTTGACAGTTCGATCATCCCGATCGCCGGGAGCATGTACACCGCCCCTTGCGCGGCGATGGTGTGACTGAAACTTGCTGGCGGTATGCTGATGAACGCGGGCGCAAGACCCAAGATCAGCCAGACGAGCACAAAACCGTAACGCGCATCGCGCAGCCGGAGCAGGCAGATGACAAGGCCCAGGTAGAACAGGACGCCGGTGATCCAATCGAACACGGGCAGGCCGGAAAGATTGTAGAGCCATTCCGGGTCGCCCGCAAAAGTGAACATCCCCAGTGTGCCCAGCGTCGTTTGGATGACGGGGAGCGGATCGCCGTTGAACAGCGCGCGCAGCGGAGCGCCCGTCACTTCGATCCGTGTTACCTTAGGCCCGCGCGCCAGTTCCCATCCCAGCGGCGAAAAGATCGCCCCGGCCACGATGAGCGCCAGCGCCAGGCCGGGCCACGCTTGTCGAAAGCGTTGCCGATCAAACACAGCCAAGTACACGGCGAGCGCGACGACGGCCGCCGGCATCACCCACGCGGCATAGTAGACGTAGAGCCCCAGACCTATCGCGGCGCCTGCCAACACACCAAACCTCAGTGAGCCGGAGGTCGGGGAACGAAGGTGGGGGGCCGAATGCCGGACGCCCGAAGGGCGGGAGATCGGAGATTGGAGATCGGAGATTCGGGCAAGGGCAAAGAGCGCGATCAAGATGAAGGGCATCACGCCGATGTGGCGGACGCCAAAGCGGCTGTAAAACACGGGCCACAGCCCCACGCCGTAAAATGCGCCGGTCAGCGCGGCGACGCTAAAGCCGAACAAGCGCCAGGCCAACGCCACCAGCAGCGCAGTGGAGAGCGTGCCGAATGCGGCGGGTAGCCAGCGGTAGCCGTAGGTGTTGTGGCCGAACAGTGCCAGCGTGATCGCGTGGAGATAGTGATACAGCGGTTCGTGACCCTCGGCTTCGCGGATGTAGAGCGGCCGCCAGCCCTGCTGGATGCGCGTGTCCATCCCGATCTCGATCAGTTCGTCGTCGCGCCAACCGGGCGGCACGCGGTCGAGCGCGGGAAAGCGCATCAGCGCGGTCAACAGCAGGATGGCGGTGAGAATCAGCCAGCGGCGGGAAGGGTGGATCAGTCGGTTCATGGTGTTCGAGGGGCGATTATAACACAAACCTCTCGAATGAAAGTTCAAGCGTCTTGGCAAGTTGGTGACAGGTGCAATCTGTGGTAAAATCTCCACAATCCAATCTGATAGGAGGCCCAAGATGATTTTGCAGGGAAAGCTCATCGCAGAAACGCCAATCTTCCGGGGGAATGCTCGCAAGACGTTGTTCACCAGAGATGGAGACGGCACACAGCGATTGGTCTCTCTGGCCGGGGAGATTTCCGGGACGGCGCAATCTCTGATGGACGCCTTTATCGGCCAATCGCGCGACGGCAGGAACATTGGGCTGCTGAACCGCTTGTGGCTGCGTTTGTATGGCAATCCCATGCCCGAGGGATTGATTACGCGCGTGCAGTGCCAGTTGCAGGAAGCCTCCTATCCGCGCGATCACTTTTTCGATTTGCGCATGGGCCTCAGGTTGGACGAAGACCGCTGGGCCGCCGAGGCGAATGCAAACTATAAAATGGAGACCGTGTTCCGCAACGCCGCCTTTGATTTCACGCTGACGGTCAACGACACGGCCTTGCAGCAAGGCGACAACGCCGCGCGACTCTATTACGTTTTGCATGAGCTTTTGGAAGGACGCTTTTGGTTTGGCGCGGGCAAGAGCAAGGGGTTGGGGCGCGTGCGGCTCGAGATGCAGCTTCCATTCCCGGCTCCAAGCACGCCGCCTGCGATTCAGCCGGGAGCCAATCACCTCAGGCTGGTCTTGACCTTTAAGGATTATAACGGCTGCGGCACAAGGTCGCAACCCGGCGTCGCCTTTTGCCTAAACTGACCACTTTTGAAAATGAAAGTCTATGACCGTGCCGAGTATAGTTATCTGACGTTCGGCTTGGCAGTTGGGCGCATTATCAGGTACAATAGCGGCTGGAGGTGTTGAAATGACGAGACAAACCGTTACCGCCGTTCTCCACAAAGAGCAAGACCTATACGTAGCAGAATGTCCTGAAGTTGGAACAGTCAGTCAGGGTTACACAGTCGAGGAGGCCATCGCTAATCTCAAAGAGGCGACGGAACTCTATCTGGAAGAATTTCCTCTCCCGGAAGTCACCCGGCCTCTGCTGACGACCTTTGAGGTAGCTGTCTATGCCTAAATTGCGTCGAGTGTCGGGACAGGAAGCCATTCGCGCATTGGAGCGCCTAGGTTTTATGCAAGTCCGGCAGCGTGGTAGTCACGTTGTACTCAAAAGACAGATGCTCGAAGGTGAAGTTGGCTGCGTTGTGCCATTGCATCGTGAACTGGCCGTCGGTACATTGCGCGGTATTCTGAAACAGGCCCAAGTGACGCCTGAGGAGTTCATGAAGAATCTATAGCGAAAGATGCTGAAGGTCAGATAACACATATCCCACCCCACGACAGGCGGCGGAAGGGAGAGCACGCAGTAAAAGGCAAATTGACTCCCGCCGCCCGTCATGGGGCTATAGCATTCAGACCTCCGAGGTTTTCACAACCTCGGAGGTCTGGCGCTGATTTTGCCATGCCAGAGACAACGATCAATCATCTACGAATCCATTTTGAACAAGCCGGCTGTGGTAACGCGATTCTTTTCCTGCACGGCTTGGGTTCGTGCGGCCAGGATTGGCTCCTGCAAACCCCGTCTTTTTGCTCGCGGTTCCGCGTCATCGCGCCGGACTTGCACGGACATGGACAGACCGACAAGCCGCGCAAGCGCGTCAGCATCGCGCAGATGACGGCCGATGTGGCGTGCTTGCTCGATGCGTTGGGCGTCAAGCGCACTCACATCGTGGGGCTTTCGATGGGCGGCTGCGTGGCGCAACAGTTGGCGCTGGACGATCCCACGCGCGTCCGCAGCCTGACGTTGGTCAACACATTCGCGCGGTTCGACTCGGGCACGCCGGGCAATGCACTCCCCCTTGCGCTGCGCATGGGCGTGCTGGGCGTGCTGGGACTGCCGGCGCAAGCGCGCTTTGTCGCCGCGCGGATGTTTCCCAAGCCGGAGCAGGCAGAATTGCGAGCACTGGCCGCTGAACGCATCGCCTCTAACGACCTGGCGACCTACACTCGTTTGATACTCGCCATCCGCGCGTTCGATGTGACCCGTCGCCTGGGCGAGATCGCTTGCCCCACGCTCGTCATCGCGGGCGACCGCGACACGACTGTGCCGCTGCGCGCCAAGAGGTTTCTCGCTCAACACATTCCCGGCGCGCGCTTTGAGATGATTGCCGATTCCGGTCATGCGACGCCGATTGATCAGCCGGAGGCGTTCAACCGGCTGGTGATGAACTTTGTCGAGTCGGTGCTGTAAAGTGTATTGCGTGTTTCGCGCGAAGCGTCTGTCACGCAACACGAAACACGCAATACGTGCCACAGCCGCGATGAGCTGACTGAGTAACCGAGTAACCATGAAACTCGCCGTTTCTGCCTGGTCGTTCCATACATCGCTTTTTGCGGGCAAGCTTCGCCAGCTTGACGTGCCTGCCGAAGTGGCCGCGTTGGGCTTTCGGCGCGTCGAGCTGCTGGAAATGTTTTTGTGGCGAAGGAAGCTGGGTCTCCTCCAACGCCTGCTGCGTCTTGTAGAGAATATGCCGCTGCCTCCTCCCCCTCCTCCGGTGGACTATAGCCGCGAGACGCTGAACGAATTGCGTTCGGCGCGGTTGCGCGCAGGGACGCAGCTCGTCTGCTGGGCTGCGGACACCGACCTGACCCTCGCGGATGCGGACACGCGACGCGCGCATCTTGCGCACGTCGCCACGGCCATCGAAGCGGCGCGGTTCCTGGGCGCGCAGCTGCTGCGCATTACGACTCACGGTCAGGAGGGTGAGTCCACTGCCATAGGCCGCGCGGTGGACGCATTGCGCTCTGTGCTGCCTGCGGCGATGGCAGGCGGCGTCAAGCTGGCGATTGAAAATCACTTTGGCCTGAGCGCCGACCCGCACGCCCTGGCCGAAATCATCACGGCGCTGAACTCGCCGCACGTGGGCGTGTGCCTCGACCTGGGCAATTTCCGCGAAGGCGAGGCCGACGAAGGTATCCGGCTGCTCGTGCCGCACGCCATTCACGTCCATGCCAAGTCTTTTGCATTTGGCCCCGATGGCGAAGAAACCAAGATCAACTATTCAGCCGCAATGCAGGCGATCCGCGCGGCAGGCTACGACGGCGTGCTCTCGATTGAGTTTGAAGGCGAAGGCGATCCCGCCGATGGCATCCGCAAGACGAAAGCATTGATTGAAAAGTATGGGTAAGTCAAATTTGATACTTGGCAATGGTGGGCAGGCTGGGGTATAATTTGCTTTACGGTACGCAGCCGTATGATGGGTCAACCAGAGGGGCGAGATGCCGTTGAACAAAGTCAACCTAGCCGAGGCGCTGGCAAATGTCAAGCAACCTTTTATGATGATCGAAGTGGCACACGTGGGTAGCCTGGTGATGCATGCTTACATCTGCCAGGGCACGGTTGAATGGCACCGGCACATTGACCACGATGAACTGTTCCTCGTCCAGGAAGGTTGGATGGTGCTGGAAAGCGAGTGGGGCAACATTGTGCTCAAGCCCGATGAGATGGCGATCGTGCCCAAGGGCATCGGGCATCGCTCCAGCTCGCAAATGCGCGCCGTGGTGCTCCTCGTCCAGCCCGGAGCCGCCGCCGATAGCAAGAATGGTCACCGGCGCATTTTTGCCCTTCAGCGGCAAGACGCGCTGCAAAAATACCGGCTGATGGATGTGGCCGCGCGCGCCGACCTTTTCCGTCCGGAGCCGGTGGCCGACATGGAAGACCTGGCCGCGCAGATTGTGGTGGGCTACGGCCTGTCGCCCGAGTACGTCAACGCGTTCTCCGGCAGCTTGTGGCTGGTGATGCAAGGCAATGCCCAAATGGAGGCCGAGGGCGAATCGGTAGAGATGGAAGCGGGCGAGTTGGTGGTGATCGGTCAAGGTGTGCCGCACCGTTGGACCGCTTTTGCCGACACGACCCTGTTCCTGCTGTCGCGCTGGGCCGAACAGGCCTAGTCAAGTAGTCGAGTGGTCATATCGTCGAATAGTCAGGTGGTCAAGGCCGCATCACAGATTGTAAGGCTAACAACTATCCGACTCATCAAACTTGCTGTGTGTCTCCAAATCGGCTATAATATCAACAGCTCAAAACGTGCGAGCTTGAATTGTCCTCCGTTCAGATGATGCGCCTAAAAAAGTTGGCGCGCACATTGGATTCTGCCATCTCCACGTGAAAGGGGGTGATGACTACCTGCATGATCTCCCGCGTATTCGAGTCCTATCATCGTCAATCCAAATCACATTCTCTTGGAGGAGAACAAAATGCGTAAATCACTGTTTGCTCTACTCGCTTTGTTGGTCGTTGCTTCTCTAGCATTGTCGGCCTGCGGCGGCGCTACCGGCGGCGGCAAGCTCAAGATCGGCCTGGTCACCGACATGGGCGGCGTGAACGACAAGTCCTTCAACCAGTCGGCCTGGGCCGGCGCGCAAAAGGGCGCCACAGAGTTTGGCTATGATGTCAAATACATCGAGTCCAAGCAGCCCACCGACTATGAAAAGAACATTGACCAGTTCGCCACTGAAAAATATGACGTGATCATCACCGTCGGCTTTCTCATGGGCGATGCCACGGCGGCCAAAGCCGTACAGTATCCCAAGATCAAGTTCGCGATCATTGACAACGCCTACTTCCCCACCAAAGGCGCCAAGCCCTGCGATGACACCAAGAAGGACTGCTATGTTGATGGCGGGCTGACGAACGTCGCGAGCCTGATGTTCCAGGAAGATCAAGTCGGCTACCTGGCCGGCGTGTTGGCGGCTGGCATGAGCAAGAGCGGCACGGTCTGTACCGTGTCCGGCATGGAGATCCCGCCCGTGCAGCGATTCGTGATCGGCTTCCAGAACGGCGCCAAGTGGATGAAGGCCGACGCCAAGACGCTCAACGTCTACATTCCGTCCTTCGTCGACCCGGCCAAGGGCAAGGAAACCGGCCAGAGCATGATCGGCCAGGGCTGCGACGTGGTCTTTGGCGTGGGCGGCAACACCGGCAACGGCGGTTTGCTCGCGGCCAAGGAAAAGGGCCTCATGGCGATCGGCGTGGATGTGGATCAGTACAACACGTATCCTGAGGTCAAGGATGCGCTGATCACCAGCGCGGCCAAGAACGTGGACGCGGCGGTCTACAACTACCTCAAGAGCGTCAAGGACGGCACAGTCAAGGCCGGCATGATGACAGCGAACCTCACCAACGGCGGCGTGGGCCTGGCTCCGTATCACGACTGGGACAGCAAGATCCCGCAGGCCGTGAAGGACAAGGTCAAGGAAGCCGCCGAGGGCCTCAAGAGCGGCAAGCTCGCCACGGGCTACAAGTAAACCGTGAAACGTAAAGCGTGAAACGTGAAGGGTGTTGTGCCATGCGCACAGCACCCTTCATTCTAACAAGAGGCAAGATGCAGGATGCAAGAGGCAACGTTTGCATCCTGCATCCTGCGACCTGCATCTTGCGACTGGAGTAGGCGATGACCCTAGCTCTGCAAGCCTCTGGCATCACCAAACGCTTCCCCGGTGTTCTCGCCAACGACCATGTGAGCTTTGACCTGGAAAAGGGCGAAATCCACGCCTTGCTGGGCGAAAACGGCGCAGGCAAGTCCACGTTGATGAACGTCCTCTATGGCCTGTACCAGCCCGACGAGGGCGAGATTCGGATCGCGGACCGCCCCACGCGCATCACGTCCCCGCACGATGCCATTGCCCAGGGCATCGGGATGGTTCACCAGCACTTTATGCTCGTCCCACCGCTCACGGTCACGGAAAATATCATGCTGGGGCAAGAGTCGGTGGTGAGCGCGAGTAAAGTCTTGGGCGGGCTGTCGGTGCTCGACCGGAAGACGGTGGCCGCGCGCGTCCGCGAGTTGAGCCACCAATACGGGCTGGACGTGGACCCCAACGCTTACGTGCGCGACCTGACGGTCGGCGCGCAACAGCGCGTCGAGATCGTCAAGGCGCTGTATCGCTCGGCGGACATTTTGATTTTGGACGAGCCGACGGCGGTGCTCACACCGCAAGAGGCCGACGAGCTATTCGTCATCATGCGCGGCTTGGTCAAGCAAGGCAAGTCCATCGTCTTTATCACGCACAAGCTGCGCGAAGTGTTCGCCGTGGCCGACCGCATCAGCGTGATGCGCGCCGGGCAGATGGTCGGCGGCGACGTACCCGTCGCAGTCAAGCCGGCGGAGGCCACGACGGAACTGCTGGCCGAGATGATGGTGGGCCGCAAAGTGATTTTGCAGATTGACAAGGCCGAAGCTCACCCCGGCGAAGAAATCCTGCACGTGGAAAACCTGCGCGTGATGGATGACCGGAAGCACCTGACGGTGGATGGCGTTTCGCTTTCTGTGCGCGCGGGCGAAATTCTGGGCGTGGCCGGCGTGCAGGGCAACGGCCAGACCGAATTGACCGAGGCGCTCACCGGGTTGCGCCGCGTGGCCGAGGGCCGCGTGACGATTTTGGGCCACGACACGACGCACGCCACGCCGCGCCAGGTGGTGGAAGTGGGCACCGCGCACGTGCCCGAAGACCGCCACAAGCACGGGCTGGTGCTGGCCTTTTCTGTCCGCGATAACCTGGTGCTCTGCTCCTATTATCGCTCGCCGTTCGCCAAGGGCATCGAGCTCGATTTTCCTGTCATTGAAAAACAAGCCGAGGAACTCGTCCACACGTTCGACATTCGCACGCCGGGCATCCACACGAACGCGGGGTCGCTGTCCGGCGGCAACCAGCAAAAAATCATTGTCGCGCGCGAGTTGTCGCGTCCGGTCAAGTTGCTCATCGCCAGCCAGCCCACGCGCGGGCTGGACGTGGGCAGCATCGAGTTTATCCACAAGCGCATCGTGGAGGCGCGCGATAAAGGCGCGGCGGTGCTGCTCATCAGCGCCACGACTTGCAGTCCATGCGCCAACGCCGCTTCGTGCGCGGGTGTCCCCATCCCGCCGACGACGAGCACCTGGCAATCGGCGATGCACGTGAACATGTTCGCGTGATCGTGGCCGTACTCTTGATGGTTGCCGTGATACGCCTTGGCGCGCATTTCCCGCGCCAATACCTTGCCCTCTGACACTTCCACGACGGTATAGTATGGCGCTTTGCCAAAATGCGCGCTGACCGTCTTGCCGTCTTCTGTCGCAAATGCGATCTTCATTTCACTCTCCTTGAAAAAGTCCAAACATGCTACGATCGTAAGCTGCACGAATTGGCTCTCAGTTTATCACGACTTGCGCCAGCAGACAACCGCGGCGCACCGTGCGATTCCGCTCGTGGGTACCGGAAAGCAAAACGCCCCCGATGGCAGGGGCGTTTCAGAAATATTCGTGTGCGCTGACGTCTGTTGTCACATCTTGACGATGCAATCAACAGGGCAATTTTCCACGCACTGAGGCGAGTCAAAATGCCCCACACATTCCACGCAGGTGCTTGCATCAATCACGTAAATCGGGTCGCCCTCCCGGATAGAATTGGTGGGGCACGTCGGCTCGCACGCTCCGCAAGAAATGCAGTCTTCGGTGATTTTCATGGACATGGTCGTTTCTCCTCTGATGAATTTGTGGTTTTGCCGCTGTCTGACGAATACGCTCTGACAGCATAACTACGCATCAGGCTATCATATCGGCGCGTCGGGGTCAAATGACAAATATCATGGATTCTGACTAGTTTCGTCATGGTTTCAGCAGGGTCAGAGAGTTGCCCGTCTCTACTCGAACAGTCCATTCACGAAAGCGTCCGGGTCGAATTCGGCCCAGTCGCCCACGCGCTCGCCAATGCCGACAAAGCGCACCGGCAGCCCCATCTCGTGCGCGATGCTGAACACAATGCCGCCCTTGGCCGTCCCGTCGAGTTTGGTGAGCACGACGCCGGTCACGGCGACCACATCCTTGAACTGTTTGGCCTGTGTCAGCGCGTTTTGGCCGTTCGTCGCGTCAATCACCAGGAATGTTTCGTGCGGCGCGCCGGGAACCGCTTTGGCCGTCACCGCGCGGACCTTTTTGAGTTCCTGCATCAGATTGTATTGGGTGTGCAATCGTCCTGCCGTGTCGGCGATGAGCAAATCGGCTTTGCGCGCCTTGGCGGCCTGCACGGCGTCGAACACGACCGAACCCGGATCACTGCCCGGCTGCCCACCGACGATGGGCACGCCCACGCGCTCGGCCCAGATGTCCAACTGCTCGCCCGCTGCCGCGCGGAATGTATCCGCTGCCGCCAGCAAAACATTGCGTTTGCTGCGCTTATAGTGCGCGGCGAGCTTGGCGATGCTCGTCGTCTTGCCGGAACCGTTCACGCCGACGACCAGGATCACCGTCAGCGGGCGGCTGGGATCGAGGTCGAGCGGCGGGGCGTCGCCCAACAGGGCGCGCAGTTCGGCTTTGAGTCCAACGCGCAGCAAATCGGCCCGCGTGATGCCTTCGCGCGTGGCGCGGCCGCGCAGACGTTCCAACAAATCCAGCGTTGTGTTCACGCCCACGTCCGCCTGGATGAGCAGCGCCTCCAACTCGTCCCACAAGCCTGGCGTAATTTCGCTTTGTCCGAGCAGCGTGACGACTCGCCCGAACACGGCATCGCGTGTCTTGGTCAGGCCGTCTCGCAACGATGCGAATTTTTGTAGCATCCTTCCCCCACGATAGAACAAGTTTGCAGTGAAATTTATTTATTTATGGGCCGAGGCACTTTTTGAAGCGCGCGCTTCACCGCCCGCGCAGAGAGACAAAGAACTCAATGGGGACGACTAGGCGCACGCCGCGTGCGGCCATCGCCTGCATGAGTGATACATCATCCAAGAGATCACCATCCATGGTCACGAGATAATCTACCTGCCCGGCCAACGCGGTGAGAATCACAAACAAATCATTGGGGTCACGACAGAGTGGAGATTCCGAGGCAGGCAACGGGGTCACGAACGTGGCACGCGAGCGCAAGAGTTTTTCCATTTCTTGCGGCACGCCGACACGAATACGCAGCGCATGTTCGGGACGCGCGGCTACTTGCATGAACTCTGTCAACAATGCTTCGCTCGTGACCCAATCAAAATGGCCGCCGAGCCAGGCAGTCAAGAGTGGCGATTGCCAGGTGCGGCGGCCATAGCATGCTGCGAGCAACACATTGGTGTCAATCAGAGCCTTGGGCATGGCGCTCTCGGCGGACAGCATGGACACTGGCATTGATTTCTGCGTCGGACAGTGGTTGATCTTCCAATGAGGCAGGCTCCGCTGATTGTGCGGCGGCTATGAATTCCTCAAAGGGTTTGCGCCATTCGGCCTCCGTCAGTCCGCGCGAGACCCAGGCTGGACGCTCTGTGACAACAACAACCAGGCGCGTTCCATCCGCCAAGCGCGGATCGCCTTTCAATCGAATCTGGCCGTTCGTGACCAGCCCCTCATAACTGTGCAAGCTCATTTGGACGCCTCACTTTTCCTGTTGCTCCAAAATGCGATGCGTCTTTATTCTACCACAAGACTATTGAAAGAGTGACAGTCATCTTCCACGTCGAGGTGCGGAGGGTTTGCGCTTGGCGACGGTGCGCTGGCCGCGATAGCTCGGCGCGATGATGGCAACCGCCGTGCAGCGAGTCGAGTCGAGGATGCGCGTCGCCAGCTTGGGATCGAGTTCTTCGATGGCCCAGGCCGTGGTGATGACCGTCGGCAGCCGGGCGACGTAGCGATGGTTGATGACTTGGTAGAGTTTTTCGCGCGCCCAGGGTGTGGCGCTTTCGGTGCCCAGGTCGTCCAGCACGAGCAATGGCGAAGTGCGGATTTCTTCAAAGCGTTTGTCATAGCTCACGGGGCTGGACGGATTGAACGCCGCGCGAAGGTGATCGAGCAAGTCCGGCACGACGATAAACAGCACCGGGTAGCTCTGGTCGTTGCGATGGTTGGCGATGGCCGCCGCCAGGTGCGTTTTGCCGCAGCCATAGGTGCCGGTGAATACCAACCAATCGCGCGGTTCGGCGGCATAGTGCTGCGCCAGCGTGAGCGCGCGATTGAGGTTCTCGAACTCTTCGGCCGGCAATTCGTCCGTGCGCAGGCTGAACGAATCAAACGTCTGATCGCGATGGAACTGCAAACTGGAAAGCTCCGGCTGCGCCTGATCCACGCCCATCCCACGATAGTCCGGCGCCATAATCTTGACCTGCTCGACGAACTCGACGTGCAGCAGGCGCGAGCGCAAGCGCGGGTCAATATCGGCCAGGTCTTGATTGGTCGTGACGACGGTGGGCAATTGGGCATTGTAACGATGGTTGAGAATCTGGTAGAGCTTTTCCTGCGCCCACGGCGTGGCATTCTGTGTGCCCAGGTCGTCCAGGATGAGCACCGGCGCGTCGCGGACCTCCTCAAAGCGTTCGTCAAAGCGAACCTCCGAGTCGGGGCCGTAGGTGGCGCGCAAGTGATCGAGCAAGTCCGGCACATTGACGAGCAGCACCGCCTGCCCGCGCGACAGGCACTCGTTGGCGATGGAAGCCGCCAGGTGCGTCTTGCCGCAGCCGTAACCGCCGCGCAACAAGAGCCATCCCTGCGGCTTGCGCGCAAACGCGGCGGCGCGTTCGTAGGCCAACCGCAGGCTCGTGCGCTGGCGCTCGTTCAGGCCGTGACCATCGGGAGTGAATGTGACGAACGTCATCCGCTCCAGGTGGTGCATGTTGCTCAGCCGGCGCAGGCGGTCAAGCTGGCGCGATTCCAACTCTGCCAACTGGCACGAGCAGCGGAAGGCCTTGCCAAAGTTGGAATGTCCGACGGGAACGTCATACGCGATCCAGCCCATCCCGCCGCAAATCGGGCACTCACCGGGCGCGGGTTTTGAGCCGCTAATATTCGAGGAGGTCGGCATATTCGCCTTCGATATATTTGCGTCGGTCGTCAACAGTTCGCCCACGCGCTCCACGTTTTTCGCTCCTGTCTCGCCGCTCCAAAATCTTGCGGATGTAGGCCCAACTCCGCGCGTTCTGCCGCACTGCCTGGCGGAAAGCGTCTTGTATCCACGTCGCCGGGTAGGTATCCTCGGCGTCACGCAACTCGTCGGCCAGCATCGGCGTGAGCAGACCAATGTTCTGCTCGTACAACGCAAAGATGTTAGGCCGCTCGACCTCTGATGCAGGCGGCTCGGCGGGAGCCAGGCCCTCTGGTCGCTCGCCGCGCTGCAGCGTCTGCACGGCCTCGCGCCCCCGTTCCGTGTTGATGAAATAGAGCGATTCCGGGCCATCGCCCACGTCGGCCCAGACGTGCAACAGCGTTCCGTGCGTCACAGCGCGTTCCACCCCGGCACGAATCTCCGCTTCCTCCATCATCGCGCGCAGCCCGGCATCGGCGGTCAGATCAGCCCAGCGAATAGCGCGGGGCGAGCCGCTCTTGCGCGTGACGATGCGGAAGCAAACCAGCGTCACCCGCAGCTCGCCGATGTCGTCAATGAGCGGAAGCAACTCGCCAAAGAACGCATCGGGCAGCGGGACGGGTCGGGCCGGGCCAGGCGAAAAACCAGGAAAAGTCTTCATCGTCACGCTCACTCGTGATGCGTGAACAGCAAATTACGCATTACGCATCACAAATTGACTTCTCGCTTGGCGACGTTCGCAAATTGAGCCAGGTTGTTGCGGAAGAACAACTCGACGCTCCCGGTCGGGCCGTTGCGGTGTTTGGCTACAATGATCTCGGCCACGTTCTTGCGCTCGGTCTGCTGGTCGTACATCTCGTCGCGGTAAATGAACATGACGACGTCCGCGTCCTGTTCAATAGATCCCGACTCACGAAGATCGGAAAGCACCGGGTGCTTGTCGCTGCGCTGCTCGACGGCGCGGGAAAGCTGCGAGGCGGCAAGCACCGGCACGTTCAGCTCGCGCGCCAGCGCCTTGAGTCCGCGCGAGATGTATGAGATTTCCTGCACGCGGTTTTCGCTGCGCATATCGCCCGTCATCAGTTGGAGATAGTCCACCATGATGAGGTCCAGCCCGTGCTCGGCGTGCAGGCGGCGCGCTTTGGTGCGCAGTTGCAGCACGGAGATGGACGGCGTGTCGTCCACATACAGCAGCGTATCGGAAAGGTCGCTGGCGGCTTTGACAAAGCGATCCCACTCGTCTTCCTGGATTTCGCCCAGGCGCAAACGCTGGCTGTCAATGCCGGTCTCCTGGCTGATGAGCCGTTGGACGATTTGCTCGGACGACATTTCGAGCGAAAAGGTCGCCACGCGTTGGTGATGTTTGCGCGCCGCGTTCAGGGCCATCGAGAGCAACAGACTCGTTTTGCCGACGCCGGGCCGCGCGGCGACGATGACCAGGTCGCTGCGCTGCAAGCCGCCCAGCAACTTGTCCAGGTCTACGAAACCGGTGGGGATGCCGAGCGGCTCTCCGCGATGCTCATAAAGATACTGGATGCGGTCATAGTACGAGCGGACGACGTCGGAGACGGGCACCAATTCGCGGGCGATGCGCCGCTCCGAGACGCCGAACAGGGCTTGCTCGGCGCGGTCAATCACTTCGTCTACGTCTTCGCTTTCCTCGTAAGCGAGTTGGGCGATGTCGGAAGCCGCGCCCAGCAGCTTGCGGCGCAGGCTGGCGCGCTCGACGATGCGCCCGTAGCCTTCGGCGTGGATGGCGGTGGGGACGACGTTGATGAGGTGGCTGATGTAGGCCGGGCCGCCCACCTCGCCCAATTGCCCGCGCGCCTCCATCTCGTTGCATACCGTCACAAAATCAATCGGCTCGCGGCGCTCGTGCAACTTGAGAAACGCATCCCAGACCCAACCGTTCTTGACGATAAAGAAATCGTCGGCGCGCAAGAACGGCGAGACGCGGAAAATGGCCTCCGGGTCAATCAAGACCGAGCCGAGGACGGATTCTTCGGCCTCGACGTTGTGCGGAGCCATGCGGACACTTTCGACGGTCATGGATTCTGGCATCGTGGTCACTCACACCCCAGGCCGAAACGCTGTTGCCGTAGCGGAGTACACCGTCGGGTTGATCATCAACCTGAACAACTGCTGCGTGCGCAGCGCGATGGTGACGGCCTTTTCGCTCGGCAGCGCCAGCGCCTCGTCCATCGAGTTGGTGTGCAGCGATTGCGTGCCGCCCAGCACGGCGGCGAGCGCCTGAATCGCCGTGCGGACAATGTTGACCTCCGGCTGCTGCGCGGTGAGCGAGCAGCCCGCCGTCTGCGTGTGAAAGCGCAGCCACCACGAGCGCGGATTTTTCGCGCCGAACGTCTCTTTCATCTCGCGCGCCCAGATGCGCCGAGCGGCGCGGTATTTGCCAATCTCTTCAAAGAAATCGTTGTGCGCGTTGAAAAAGAACGAGAGGCGCGGGGCGAAATCGTCAACGTCCAGTCCGCGCTGCAATGCCCACCGCACGTACTCCATGCCGTCGGCCAGCGTAAAGGCCAGCTCTTGAGCCGCCGTGCTGCCCGCTTCGCGGATGTGATAGCCGCTGATGCTGATGGTGTTCCACTTGGGCAAATGCCGGGCGCCGAACTCGACGGTGTCGGTGACGAGCCGCATCGAGGGCGCAGGCGGGAAAATGAACTCTTTTTGCGCGATGTATTCCTTGAGGATGTCGTTCTGGGTCGTCCCGCCGAGTTGATCCATCGGCACGCCCTGCTTTTCGGCAGCAGCGATGTACATCGCCCAGATGATGGCCGCCGGACTGTTGATCGTCATGCTGGTGGTCACTTTATTCAGCGGGATGCCGTCGAGCAGGATTTCCATGTCACGCAACGACGAGATAGCTACGCCGCACTTGCCAAACTCGCCCGCGGCTTCCGGCGCATCGGTGTCGTAGCCATACAGTGTGGGCAAATCGAAAGCGATGGAAAGCCCGGTCTGCCCCTGGCTCAACAAGTATTTGAAGCGCGCGTTGGTTTCCTCGGCGGAGCCAAAGCCCGCGAACATGCGCATCGTCCACAAGCGGCCCCGGTGCATCGTCGGCTGGACGCCGCGCGTGAAGGGGTACTCGCCGGGAAAACCCAGGTCGCGCACATAGTCCAGGTCCGGCACATCGAGCGGCGCATAGAGCCGCTCGACCGGCTCGCTGGACACGGTGACAAAGGTCTCGTATCGCTCCGGCGCTTTGGCGAGCGTCGGCTGGAGCATGGTCTCTTGCCATTTGCGGCGGGCGGACTGGATTTCTTCTAGCTTGGCTGGATCAAACATTTCAATCTCCTTGACTGAGAACGGAATTTGCCGGTTGCCTGACCACCGTCAGTCAGCGGCTTGGATTATAGCACAAGCCCACGAGTAGATCGTCTAGTCGCGATGGCGCTAGGGCAGCGACCAGACGGAAAAGCTTTTGTAGCGCGTTGATCTGCCGTTGATCTCGCGATCGTCATCATACCCAATGCCAATCAACACATCGCCAGGGACATTCCGGCCAGAGACATCCAGCGTGGCAACGTATTCGCCGTTGACGAAAAAGAAGGCCGTCTTGTCGTTGACGATGAGGCGCAAATGGTTGGTGCCATCGGCGGCAGTGTTCACGTTGCTCACCTGTCCGCTGGCGAACTCTTTGGACTGAGGCCGATTGTCACTCGAAACATCCGCTGCTCTGAAAAACCACCTTCCTTTCGAGTCAATCAACACGCGATACTGATTGTAAAAGCTGGTCGCGCGAAAGATGATGCCGCAATCCCAGGCGTGTTGCGCGGCATCGTAAGGATTGAGAAACTGGACCTCGGCGATAAAGTTGCGCAAGTTGACGCTTGCAAACTGGCCTTTGACGTTGTTATCCTCTTTGTGGAGCAAGCCTCCATTGGTCGGGCCATAGACTTGTCTAGCCTGCTTGACCAGAGTCGCGACGATTCCTTCGACCGCTTGGGCAGTGACTACCAACTGAGCCTGCCGGGTGGCCTCTGCACGAGCCTGCGCGGTGACAGTCGCCTGGGCCTGGATAGTAGCCGTTGCCTGTGCTTGCGCCAAGTCGGTCGCTTGAGCCTGCGCAGTAACGGTAAGCGGAACGCTGGCCGTGGCAGCCGCTTGAGCCTGGGCGACCTGACCTTGATAAACTGTCCAGAGCGCAAAACTCAAGACGATAACCATGACCGAGATGGCCGCCGCCGCGATCCAACCCCACACTCGGTTGGAGGTCGGAGCACTTTTTGGAGGAAAGCTGACAGCCGCCTTGACAGGGGCGCTGGCTGGGCGTTCGATCTGGACTAGCCGCACCGATGGAGGCGCGACACGCTCTACTCTTTTGGCTTCACGCTCTACGTTCTTTGCGCTCAACATCTGCCGGAACTCGGCCACGGTCTGTGGGCGGTCGGTGCGGCGCGCCTGCATGGCCGTGAGGATGGCGTGCTGCACAGCGAGTGACACCGTCGTGTTCAACCGGCACGGTGGAATGAGCCGTGCTTCGCCTGCCTGCAATGTGATGCTTTCGGGTGGCGACTGCCCGGTGAGCAGTGCATAGAGCGTTGCGCCCAATGCGTAAATATCACTGCGCGCGTCCGTGCCGGTCATGGCGTATTGCTCCGGCGGCGAAAAGCCCGGTGTCACGCCTAGCGCGCCCGTGGCCGTCTTGCTGCGTTCGCCGCCGATTTTGGCGATGCCAAAATCCACCAGGTATATCCGGCCTTGCGAAGTGACTTTGATGTTTTGCGGCTTGATGTCACGATGGATGATCGGCGGTTGCTGGGTGTGCAGATATTCCAGCGCGTTGCACGCCTGGCTGATCCAGGCGATGGCTTGCGCTTCGGGCAGCGGCCCGCCGCGAGTGATGATGTGCGCCAGGTCGTCGCCCTCGATATAGTCCATCACCAGGTATTGGTTGCCCTCCGGCGTCACAAAGTGATCGCTTACGCGCGGCAAGTTGGGGTGACGCAGCCGCGCCAGCATCAGCGCCTCACGCTCAAACTGGTGGCGTGATGCCTCCACCACCTCCGGCGAAATGCCCAGCGCCGCCATCGTGTTTTCTTTGATGGCAACCGCCTGCTGCAAACGGGTATCGTAAGCACGGTAGACCGCGCCCATCCCGCCCTGGCCTAGCAGTTCTTCAATCCGGTAGCGGTTTTCGAGGGGGGTTCCAGCGGTGAGTGTCATTCAACCTCTTGCCTCTCGATCCCCAAACCAGGTCTCGCCGAGCGCGCGGGCTTGGGCGATGAAAAACTTGCGTACCTGTTCCCAGGACAGGTCTATGAGCAGGTCTGGCTGCAAGTCCCGGTCGGCGTTCTCGAACAAGATCAGGCTCTCGACGGCCATCAACTCGAAATCGCGGGCGTAGGGATACTTGGCTTTCCCCAACGCCAGCAGGTCTGGGATCGAGATTTGCCGAGCTATGACGTAGAGGTCGTAGAAATCCTTGCGGCTGCCCCGGCTGATCAGCGCATCCAGTTTCATCAGCCCCACATCCACCACGGACGCCACGGCGACTTGCTCTACGCTGTCGGTCGGCTCGAGGAGCGGATAGCCGTAGCTAAAGAAACCTACGTGCAGGTCTGAGACCCTCAACAACAAATTGCCGTCTACATCCTCCAGCGATTGCGGTGTGAGTGGAGACAGCACCTTGAGAATCTCTTGCCGGGTCTTGAGCATCACCTCATCGGCGGCGGAGAAGAAATCCAGGTCTACTGAACGCCGATGTCCCAGGCGCAGCGCCAGGGCAGTGCCACCGGCCAGGTAAAAGCGCACGGCGAACGGCTGCTGCCCGATAAAGCGCAGCATATCCCGCATCGGCGGCGTGATGGCGTTCCAGTGGATGAGGTCTAGTAGGGCCATATCCGTTGAGCCTCTGGGCGAAGCCTCCGAGCGGGGGGCAATTCCAACAGCACACACCATAGGTTGTAGCGCCGCCAGGGCAGTCGGCGCGCCCCCATTCGCTGCACCCAGTCGGTCACTCGCGCGTGACCATAATAGTCAAACAGCCAACGCAACTCACGCCGGTCGCCATAGGCCAGCGCGCGCTCGATCACCAGCTCCGCGTGTTGCGCCGGGTCAAGCCGTTCCAGATCATATTCCTGAAAGCAAGGCGTCAGGCTGCGCGGGATGCCGGATGCTGTCATGGGGACTGTGGGTTGAGCCGCTGGATTCTCCATAGAGCCTGTTGCCTGGGCCACTATTGGGATAGCGCCTCCGGTAGCCCCGGCAACTGGTACAACTCGATCAGCACGCCGCCGGCACTCTTTGGATGAATGAAAGCATACAGTTTGCCATCCTTGCTCGTGCGCGGCTCCCTGTCAATCAGTTCCATGTCTTTTGCGTTCAGTTCCGCCATCGTCGCGCGGATGTCGTCCACCTCGAAGCAAATGTGGTGAATGCCCGGCCCGCGCTTTTGCATCCACTTGGCGATGCCACTGTCCGTCGTCACCGGATTGACTAGTTCGACCTCGCTCGCGCCAACGGGCAGAAAAGCAATGTCCACGGCTTGCTCCGGCACATTGCGCACCTCGTGGACGCGCAGCCCCAGCGCATGTTCCCAAAAGCCGAGCGATTGATTCAGGTCTTGTACAGCAATGGCAATGTGGTCTATGCGTTTGATGGTCATGGGTTCCTCTTACCACCAAGACACAAAATCTCTATGAATTGGCGTCTTGGTGGTTGATTAGATTATGACGCTCGGCTTGTATTCCCCGAACACGCCTCTAAGTGTACTACAAATCTCGCCCAACGTCATACAGTTTTCTACGCACTCGACGAACAGCGGCATGAGGCTCTCGGCCCCGCGTGCGCTAGTTTCGAGCCGCGCGCAGAGTTCAGTCACCTTGACATTGTCACGTCGGGCGCGCAGGTCGGCCAGCCGACGGCACTGCTGTTCTTCGATGGCCGAGTCAACCTTGAGCTTTTCCAGGTGTTGCGGCTCTTGCGATTGAAAAGTATTGACGCCGACGACCATCTGCTCGCCTTTATCCACGGCGCGCTGATAGGCATACGCGGCGTCGGCGATCTCGGTCTGGATATAGCCGCGCTCGATGGCAGGCAGCGCCCCGCCTAGGTCGTCAATCTTTTGGATGTACTCGGAGGCCCGCCGCTCAATCTCGTCCGTCAGGTGCTCGATGACGTAGGAACCCGCCAGCGGGTCAATCGTATCGGCCACGCCGGACTCGTGGGCAATGATCTGCTGCGTGCGCAGCGCCACCTGGACGGCGCGCTCGGTGGGCAAGGCCAGCGCCTCATCCATCGAGTTGGTGTGCAGGCTTTGCGTCCCGCCCATCACCGCCGCCAACGCTTGCAGCGTCACACGCACGACGTTATTTTCCGGCTGCTGCGCGGTGAGCGTGCTGCCGCCCGTCTGCGTGTGGAAACGCAGCATCAGCGAGCGTGGGTCTTGCGCTCCGAAGTGTTCCTGCATGATGCGCGCCCAGAGTCGCCGCGCGGCGCGGAATTTGGCGACCTCTTCCAAGAAATTGTTGTGCGCGTTGAAAAAGAAGGCGAGTTGCGGCGCAAAGTCATCCACCTTCAGCCCGGTCGCCAGCGCCGCTTGCACGTAGGCAATGCCATCGGCCAACGTAAAGGCGACCTCTTGCACGGCGGTCGAGCCGGCCTCTCGGATGTGATAGCCGCTGATGCTGATCGTGTTCCAGTTCGGCAAGTGATCGGCGCAGTAGCTAAAGATGTCGGTCGTCAAGCGCAGCGCGGGCTTGGGCGGAAAGATATACGTGCCGCGCGCAATGTATTCTTTGAGGACATCGTTCTGCACCGTGCCGCGCAATTGCTTTTCGTCCACACCCTGCCGCCGGGCGACGGCGATATAGAGCGCCAAGAGCACCGCCGCCGGAGCGTTGATCGTCATCGAAGTCGAGACCTTGTCGAGTGGGATGCCGTCGAACAACGTCGCCATGTCCTCGATGGAGCTGATCGCCACGCCGACCTTGCCCACTTCGCCCAACGCCATCGGGTCGTCCGAGTCGTAGCCGATCTGCGTGGGCAGGTCGAACGCGATGGAGAGGCCGGTCTGGCCCTGTTCGAGCAGGAACTTGAAGCGGCGGTTGGTTTCTTGCGCGCTGGCGTAACCGGCGTACTGGCGCATCGTCCACAGGCGGCCCCGGTACATTGTGGGCTGGACGCCGCGCGTGAACGGATAGACGCCGGGGAAGCCCAGTTGCCGCTCGTAATCCACTTTAACCTCGTCCGGCACGTAGAGGCGGTCGAGCGGGATGTCGGATGAGGTGGTGAATTCCGGCTTGCGCTCCGGCGATTTCTTGAGCGCGACGATGTTGACGATCATCACGTACAACCCGGCGCGGAAGAAGGCGCTCAACCGCTCGACGCGGCCCAGGGTCATCGCCGCAACCATGCCGCTGCTCGTGGCGAACACGGCTAGCTCGAACGATCCGCCGCTGAGCACGCCAATCAAGCCTCCCTGAATCGCGGCGACTACCACCGCCAGGTTCTGTCCCGCCAACACAGCCAGAAGCATCGGCAGTGCCGCCGCTGGAAAGAGATACGGCAACACGGTGCGGCCGGGGATCATGATTTTCGCGGTCAGGGTGAATAGCCAGACCAGCGCAGCCAGCAGGGTCATGTGGAGCGCACGATTCCAGAGGGTCGGCTCGAACCGCCACAAGTAGAGACCCAAGAGCAGCGTGATGACGATGGCGAGCAAAACCGTGCCGGCCAAGTCACCCCAGTCCGTCTTGGGTTGGTGCAAGCCCAGGTGATTGAGCGCCTCCAGGTCGAGCGCCGTGACGCTTTCACCTTCCCGCACAATGACCTGGCCGGTTTCGTAAGAGCGCGTGACCGGCTCGACCGATTGGCGCGCTTTGGCGCGCGCGGCGGTGGTCGCTTCCTCGTCCAAAAAGCTGTTGGCGGTGACGAACGACTGCGCCAACGTGCCGGCGATGGAGGCCTGCTCTTCGGTCAGGTCCACGCTCACCATGGTCGGGACGCGCGCACGAACCTGGCTGATATTCGCTTCGCGGATGTCAGTGCGCAGGGTGAGGTCGAGCACGATCAACGTCTCGCTTTCGATCTTGGCCCACGCCTCGTCGCGCAGGCTGGCGATGCGCTCGACTTGCGCGCTCGAAAATGGGACGCCTTCGATGGCGGCGAGGGCGGCTTGCTTTTGCGCGGGAGTGGTATACGGATCGGCGCGGACGGCGCGAATGAAATCGGCCACGGCGCGAGCGCGGGCGATCTGCTGGCGCGCGATGTGGTTGTCGGGCGGGGTATAGATCGGCGCGATGCCGGCTTCGGCCTTTTTGCGGGCCTCTTCGGTGAGGTTATCGCTGATGAGTGTGACGCGGCGCGGGCTGCGCACGTCTCGCGTCGCTACGTCGCCGATCTCCAGTGTGAGTTGGCCGCCGGTCAAGATCGGAAAGGCCAGCACGCCTGCTACGGCGAACGTAAAGACCAGGCCGATGAGCCACATCCTCACCGCGCGCCAGGCCATACGAACTGGACTGAGGGGATCGGGTTCAGATTCCGGCAAAGTCAACACTCGACCGCACCCCGCATAGCCGCTGCGCGTGACGAAGGTCCGCTTCGCGTGACGAAGGTCCAAGAGCAAACGTCTGCCATCGTCATTCAGATTGGCCTTTCAACACAACGAGGGAGCCACCAAGCTCCCTCGGCATGTTTGTCTTGCAGCATGGAGGCTATGCCATTGCGCAAAGACAGCGTCAGCGCGCGGCCAACAACTCGCGCACGACCTCGCTGACCAACTTGCCATCGGCCTGGCTTTTTAATTGTGCCATCAGTTGCTTCATCACCGCGCCCATCTGCGCCGGCCCGGTCGCGCCGGTTTGGGCGATGATGGCGCGCGCGGCCTCGACGATTTGCTCGCGGCTCATTTGCTGAGGCGCATACTCTAGCAGGACCTGCAGCTCGGCTTTTTCGTCGGCCAGCATTTCGGGCCGGTCCACCGTTTCCAGCTCGGCGATGGTGTCGCGCCGGCGCTTGACTTCGGTTTGGAGCAGCGCGGTCACTTGTTCGTCGGTCAAGTCGCCGCGCGTCGCGCGCCCTTCGGCTGTTTCAGCGTTCTTGATGGAAGCCAGCGTGAGCCGCAGCGCGGCCAGCCGGCGCTTGTCGCCCGACTTTAAGGCCGTCTTGATGTCGTCTTGGATTTTCGTTTTGAGTGTCATGGCAAAGATTATAGCGGCGGAGGGGGAGACTGTCAACCGCCCATGACGTGCACGTGGAGGTGATATACGATTTGCCCAGCGCCCCGGCCCGTGTTGACGACCAACCGGTAGCCGGACGCGGCAATGTTTTCTTGTCGCGCGACCTGTTGGGCCACCACGAGCAAATGTCCTGCCAGCGATTCGTGCTCGGGCGTGAGGTCGTTGACGCCGGCGATGTGTTCGAGCGGGACGACCAGCACGTGGACCGGCGCGCGGGGCGAACGGTCGTAAAAGGCGATGGCGCGCTCGTCTCGGTAAATGATCTTGGCCGGGGAACGGCCCGCGATGATGTCGCAAAAGGTGCAGTGGGTCATGGTTTCTCCCAGACCTGACAGGTTTTCTAAACCTGTCAGGTCTTGTCTACTGGCTCACCTGGACATTATCAAAGGCCACCTGGACGCCGGGCGCGGCCAGTGTCCCGGCCAGGACGCCCACCTCGCCGCGCGCAAAGGCATCGTCCGTGACCTGTGCTACTTGAACCTGGTTGACTAGAAACGTCAGCGTGCGCCCGGCGCAGACCACGCGCAGATGATTCGTCGCCGCGCCTTTGCGGATGGCGCTGGACTCTATCCAGTCGGCGATGAGCTTGTGCCATTTTCCCTTTTGGCGTTTTTGGATGTTGTAATACCCGTCGCCGCTGATCTCGAAGCGATAAAAGTTATCGTCGTCCACGCGGCGGACGATGACGCCATAGTCGTTGTCGTCCGGGCCGGCCAGCGGGGTGGCGTCCACGTCGAGCGTGAGGTCGCCGAACGTTTTGCCGGCCGCCACCGACCAGGCCAGCGAATCGGGCTGTTTGACGGTGATGCGCAGTTGGCCGTCCGTGAGGGCGATTTCGGCCTGGTCGTTCTGGACGAGCGTCCAGCCGTTGTGGGCGTCGTCAAAAGTCTCGTGGAAGGACTGCGGCGCGCTCGGCGCGCAGGCGGACGCCAGGAGCAAGCTGCTCAACAAGATGATCCAATATCGCATGGAGATGACCTCGATAGCGTGATGGGATTGATGGCCGGGCAGAATAGGGCCAGCCGTTGCGTTCAGCCGTTGTGCATGCCGCAGCCGCGCAGCCAGCCTCTCCCGTCACGGGCCAGGAAGTCGTCGGCCTCGGCCGGCCCCCAGCTTCCCGGCTCGTAAACGGCAGGCGGCGGCGCATCGGGCGCGGCCCAACCCGCGAGGATAGGATCCATCAACTGCCAGGCCAGCTCGATCTGATCGCTGCGCGTGAACAGCGAGGCGTCGCCGTTCAGCGCATCGAGGAGCAGCCGTTCGTAAGCCTCCGGTATCGCGCTGGCCCCGAACGAGTCCTGGTAATGGAACTCCATGTTCACCGATCTCATTTCGGCAATCGAGTCGGGCACTTTGGCTTCAAAGCGAAGATGGATCCCTTCATCCGGCTGAAGACACAGGGTCAAGATGTTGGCGATGAGGCATTGCTCGTGAGGAATGTTGAACATCACGTGCGGCGGGCATTGGAATTGAATCGTGATCTCGGTGCTCTTTTCGGCCAGGTGTTTGCCCGAACGCAGGTAAAACGGGACGCCTTGCCAGCGCCAATTATCAATAAAGAGCCGCAAGGCCGCAAACGTGGGGGTCGGCGAATCCGGCGCGACGCCTTCTTCGTCGCGGTACCCCCGGTATTGGCCGAGCACGGTGTGCTCGGTCACCTGATGAGGGGCGATGGGGCGCACGGCGCTGAGCACTTTGACGCGCTCATTGCGCACGGCATCGGCGGTGAACGAGGCGGGCGGTTCCAGCGCGATGAGCGTGAGCAGTTGCAGCAGGTGATTCTGGAACATGTCGCGCAAGACGCCGGCCCGCTCATAGTATGCCGCTCGATGTCCCACGCCGACGTCTTCGGCCACGGTGATCTGCACGTGGTCAACATAGTTTCGGTTCCAGATCGGCTCAAAGATGGCGTTGGCAAAACGAAAGACCAGCGCGTTCTGGACGGTCTCTTTGCCCAGGTAATGGTCTATCCGGTAGATTTGCTTTTCGTCGAGCACTTGATGGATGGCCTGGTTGAGCGCCTGGGCGGAGGGCAGGTCGCGGCCGAATGGCTTTTCAATGACCACGCGCCGCCAGCCCTCAGCTTCAACCGCTAGGCCGGCGTTGCCCAGGCCCGCGACGATGCCGGAAAAGAAATCGGGCAGGGTGGCCAGGTAGTAGAGCCGGTTGGCCGGCCCGCCTTCCAGTTCGGCCAGCTCAGCCGCCAGATGATGCCAGTCCGCCGCCTCCGTAAAGCCACCGGTGCGGTAGGACAGCCGCGCCACGAAATGATTCCACTCGCCCTCTGTAAAGGGATAGGACGCAAACTTGTCCACGCCGGCGCGCATCGCAATACGAAAATCGTCATCACTCCATGGCTTGCGGCCATAGCCGACGATGCGCAGATTCTCCGGCAGCCGGTTCTTGCGGCACAAGTTGAATAGCGCCGGGATGAGCTTGCGCTGCGTCAGGTCGCCCGTAGCGCCAAAGATGACGAGGGTCGTAGAGTTTGCCATGTCTATCCTTTCAAGCGGCTGATGGGTTGATGTAGATTATAGCATCGGGGCAGGGGATGGGCAAAAAAGACCTGTCAGGTTTCCAAAACCTGACAGGTCTGGCGTTCTACGCTAGCACTCTCTGTTGCTCGTCGAGCTTGGTTCGCTTCTGTTTGATGTCGGCCAGCTTGTCGCGCTCTTTTTGCACGACGGGCGCGGGCGCCTTGGCGGCGAAATCGCTGCCCAGCAGTTTTTCGCCACGCGCGATCAACGCTTCCACCTCGGCCAGCTCCTTGCCGAGCCTCGCCTTTTCCGCTTCGACGTCCACCATCTGCGCGAACGGCAGGTACACCGTCACCGCGCCCAGCACAAGCGAGAGCGCCTTCTTGGGCGGCGCGGGCAGTTGATCGAGCACGACCAGTCCACGCGCGTCCAACCGCGCCAGCAGCGCCACTTCGGCGCGATGGCTTTCGAACAGGCGCGCGTTCTCGCCTGCGACGACGATGGCGGCGGTTTTCTTTTCCGGCTTGACGTTGAACTCGGCGCGGGCGTTGCGCACGGCGCGGATGGCGTCCATCATCAAGGCCATCTGCCGCTCGGCGGATTCGTCGGTTTGCCCGGCCCGAGGCCACGGCGCGATGATGAGGCTATCGGGCCAATCGGATTGCTGTTGATGCGTGGGCTTGTCGCCCAGCGCGGCCTGGCGCAAATGCTGCCACACTTCTTCCGTCACGAACGGCATGTAAGGGTGCAACAGCCGCATGGCCTGATCGAGCACGTAGACCAGCGTACACTGCGCGCCGGCTTGAGCTTCGGCGTCCTGGCTATTGAGCGCCAGCTTGCTCATCTCGATGTACCAGTCGCAATATTCATTCCAGATGAACTCATAGATCACGCGGCCTGCTTCGCCGAACTGGTATTCTTCGATCAGCCGGGTCGCCTCGGCGATGGTGCGGTTGAGCCGCGAAGTGATCCATCGCTGCGCCAGATACCCGCCGTTCGCGGAAGCCGACTCGCCTTCCGGCTCTATTTGCCAGCATGGGCCGCCGGCTTTCCACACGTCTTGTTTCACATTCGAGATGACAAAGCGCGCCGCGTTCCAAATCTTGTTGGCAAAGTTGCGGTTGGCCTCGACGCGCTTGACGTCCAGGTTCATGTCGTTGCCGGGCGTCGAGCCGGTGAGCAGCGTAAAGCGCACCGCGTCGGTGCCGAACTTGTCCATGATGTCGAGCGGGTCAATCACGTTGCCGAGCGATTTGGACATCTTGCGCCCGTGCTCGTCGCGGATCAGCCCGTGCAGGTACACGATGTTGAAGGGCGGTTTGCCGGTGAACTCGAGCCCGAACATGATCATGCGCGCCACCCAAAAGAACAGGATGTCATAGCCCGTCTCCATCACGGTCGTCGGGTAGAATTCCTTCAGGTCGGGCGTTTCGTCGGGCCAGCCGAGCGTCGAGAACGGCCACAGCCCGGAGCTGAACCATGTGTCGAGCACATCCGGGTCTTGAACAATGCTGTGCCGCCCGCATTTTTCGCACGTGGCCGGGTCTTGGCGCGCGGCCCATTCGTGCCCGCAGTCCTTGCACGTCCACACCGGGATGCGGTGGCCCCACCACAGTTGGCGGCTGATGCACCAATCGCGGATGTGCTCCGGGTCGAGCCAGTTGTAATAGCCTTTGGCAAAGCGCTCCGGGATGATTTTGATGTGCCCGTCTTGCACGGCCTTGATCGCGCGCTCGGCCAGCGGCTTGATCTTGATGTCGGTCAATCGCGGTGGCAGCGTGTTCGAGTACGGCTGGTCGCCCGATGGCAAATTCATCGTCTACACTGCTCCCGGTGAGGGGCTGGTATCGTTCGGCGCGCGCGAGGCGACACAATTGGTCATGCTGCGGCGCAGTGAGATGCAACGGTCCATCGCCCGACGCGCCATCGTCAACGCCAGCCTGCCCAGTTTGACGCAGCAAGGCGTCTGGTACGCGCAAGATGGTGCGTTGTGGCTGATGGATTATCAAACCGGCGCGTCAACTCGCGTGACCGCCTTGCCCGACCTGGGGCGAGCGACCGATGCTTTGCCGACTTATTGGCCTCTGGCTGTCTCACCGGATGCAGCGCGCGTGGCTTTTGCGTGCGGCGACAACCTCTGCTTGATGAATCTCGACGGAGACGATCGGCGCGTCATTCAGGCGACGGGTATTCGCGCCATCACCTGGGATCGAACCGGCGCGCGGCTGGCCGCTACGTCGCTCGACGCTAACAACTTGGGGCCGGTGCGCATGCTGATCGTTTCACGCGAGGGCGAGGTGCAGCACAGCGCCGAGGTGGCTCCGCGTGACGCGACCGATCCGCCGCAGTGGATGCCGGATGGCAAAGTCGTCTTTGTGCAGACCTATCCCATGAACGGCCGGCGCATCCTCACGGTGGATGCCGATACCGGTCAGGTGCTCGACCTGAGCCGCGAGCATTGGGACGCCTACTTTGCGCTTACGTCTGAAGGGTACCCTGGGGACAGTCCTGACGGCGAGAGTGTGCTGCTCAACAACGGGCGCGGCGGATTCTGGCTCGCGCCGGTTGTGAGATAAATATCAGATCTCAAATTTCAATTTCGTTGACGTGTTTGCTGTCACCGCATCAATTCCTCGTTCGTCATATCTGTTAGAATCACGCAGGCGGATTTACGCCTCAAAAGACAAGGAGTCAAAATGGAAAACAAAACCTCTGTGCCTCAAGCCAAACCGGCTGCGCCCGGTCGCGGCATTGATGTGTTGTTCAAGCTGGCCGTGATTTTCCTCGGCGCGTTCATCCTGGTGGTCACGCTGCTTGTGGTGGGCCGCCTGGCGATCTACAAGATTCATCCTTACGAGCGCGGGCTACATCTGCGCGGCGGCATGTACCTGGGCACCGATCAGCCCGGCTGGCACGCACAAATCCCGTTCTGGGACACTGTCATCATCGTCAAGGTCAACGAGCGGCTGGGCTATGTAGATCAGATCGCCGCCAACACCGCCGACGATCTTTCGATGGTCGTGAGCTTGCAGTTCACCTACCGCGTGACCGACCCGGCTCGCTTTGCGCTCGACGTGGACGACCCGGAGCGCATCCTGTTCGAGTTCGTGCAAGGCCGGCTGCGCGATGTGGTCAACACCAAGACCATGGCCGACATGATGCACAGCCGCGCCGGCTTTAACGACGAGATTCTGGCCCAACTCCGCACCAAAGAAGCGCAGTATGGCGTGCAGTTTGTGACGGTGCAGATTCAAAGCGCTACGCCGCCGGAAGAGGTCGTGAAGGCCATCAAAGACCGTATGGTGGCCCAGCAAAGGAAAGAGCAGGCCGACGCCGAGGCAGCCCAGATGCGCACTCAGGCCGACGCCACGTATTACGCCGCGCAAAAGACCGCCGACGCGCAGGCGTATCAAATCAAGCAAATCTCCGCCGCGCAGCAGGACTCGATCCGCATGTTGCTGGCCGAACTGTCCCAGCATCCCACCATCGCCGCCAAGTACCTGGACTATATGACGGCCCAGGAACTCAAGTCGAACAGCAAGTGGGTCATCGGTAGCGGGGGCAACCCGATCCTCGACCTGCGCGGTGACGCGACAGCGCCCACGCCGCCGCAAAAATGAGGTGTAGGGCAAGATGCCATCTTGCCCTACTACGTGAGGTGATGAATGAACATACGACGCACCTTGCTATTGCTGGCGCTGACGTGCGTGGCGCTGTTGGTCTTTGGCGCACTGGTGGCTTCGGCGGCGTGGGGGCCGCAAGGCCAGGACGCGCTGCTCGTCAACCGGGTCTATGCTTACCGCGGGTGGCAAAGCACCGGCATCCAGTTGCACACGGGAGACTGG
The DNA here is from genome assembly GCA_041300525.1 of Anaerolineae bacterium. GTDB lineage: Bacteria > Chloroflexota > Anaerolineae > Fen-1058 > Fen-1058 > JBGLNJ01. The sequence continues at coordinate 2,604,991 of JBGLNJ010000001.1, forward strand.
TACACCCTCCGCGCCGAAGGCACATGGCTATACTCGCCTTTTGCCGGCCCCAACGGGCCGGAAGGCCATCGCCGCTTCCTCGCGCCGAGCTTTTACCCGCTGCCGAACGTGGGCGGCGGGGCGCTCATCGGGCGAGTCGGCGAAGACGGCCCACCGTTCTACGTGGGCCGCGGTATGTCGGACCGGGTGGAACGCAACGGCCTGCTTTACCTGCGGATTGACGACGACCTTCTGGGCGACAATGCCGGCAATGTCACGATTCAGGTGACGGTGACGTCACCCACACCCACAAAGTAAAATAGACCTGCGAGGTTGTGCGGCCAACCTGCGGTTGGCACACATTCAGTTGGCCCGAGACCTCGCAGGTCTCGCCCCTGCGTTTTGCTCCCTCTACCTCCCGTTCAAGTTCAGCACGAACAAGCAACTATGATACAATAGGCGGCACACTGAACAAACGGAGGTCATCATGACAATGCCCAAAGATGCCCGTGTTATCTGGCAAGACGGGTTGGCGTTTGAAGGAACCGCCGGGAGCGGTTTTTCAGTTCGGCTGGACGCGTCGCCGGACGAAGGCGGCGGCAGTGGGTTTAGCCCAATGGAATTGGTGCTGGTGGGCTTGGCGGGTTGCACCGCCATGGATACGATCTCGATTCTGAAAAAGAAGCGCCAGGATGTGACTGGCTTTGAGGTGCGCGCTCACGGCTTGCGCGCCGACGATTATCCCAAGGTCTTTACCGACATCACGCTCGAATACGTCGTGCGCGGCCACAACATTGACCCCAAGGCCGTGGAACGCTCCATCGAGCTTTCGGAGACCAAGTATTGCTCGGTGATGGGGACGCTGAAAAAGGTGCCCAACATTTCCACGACCTGCCGCGTCGAAGAGGCCGAATGACCGACGAGGAACGCGCACACCGCATTGGCGCGTTGACCGAAGAACTCGAAAACCTCAAGCGCAGCCTTCCGGCCCACTCGCTCAAGCCGGCCCTGCTGATCCACATCGAGGAGCTGGAGGAACAAATCGAGGCGCTTCGGCACGGAAATGCAAAATGTGAAACGTGAGGCGCTGGCTCGCTTCACGTTCCTGGAATAGATGTCCAGTTGCAAGCTCCGAAACGAAACAAGTCAGGACCGTTGTTGAGCCTGGCCGCCGGGCTGGCGCTGATCGCCTTCAGCCTGCTCGGCTTTTGGTGGCTCGGCAGGCAGACATCGGCAGAACCGGCGGCGGCCGATTCACGGCCCCGTGTCGGCCAACCCGCTCCCGATTTTGTGCTACAAGACCTGGCGGGCAACTCGGGGCGGTTGAGCGACCTGCGCGGCCAGGTGGTGCTGGTGAACCTGTGGGCCACGTGGTGTCCGCCATGCCGCGCCGAGATGCCCGATCTGTCCGCGCTGTATCTGGCGCACAAAGATGAGGGATTCATCATTTTGGGCGTGGACGACCAGGAGCGCAAGGAAACGGTGTCAGAGTTTTTAAAGCGCACCCTCTTGCCCTATCCGGTCTGGCTCGATCCCGATTCGCGCGTGTCGCGCGCCTATGGCGTGAGCTTTTTGCCAATGTCCATTTTGATTGACCGGCGCGGCGTGCTGCGCGCCATGCTCCCCGGCCAGAGCAACCGAGCGAAATTGGAGGCGGCGATCAAGCCGCTGCTGGCGGAAAAATGAGCGCGATGCTCCACAGGAGCATGTCGCACTGGGAAAAGCCATGAGCATCTTTGACGGAACGGCAAACATTTACGACATCGCGCTTGCCCCGCTGGAACTGGCGGGGCTTGGCCGTTTAAGGCGGCGATTATTGGCCGAGGCGCGCGGGGCAGTGCTGGAAATCGGCGCGGGCACGGGCGTCAACCTGGCGCATTACGGCGATGGCGTGCGTGTCTTTGCGCTGGACGAAAGCCGAGAGATGCTTGCCACGGCTCGACGGAGGCCCTGTCGAGTTTGCGCCACCGTCTCTCAGGCCGACGCGCAGAGTTTGCCGTTCGCCTCGCGCACGTTTCAGACGGTAGTGGCTACGCTTGTCTTCTGTTCTATACCCGATCCGGCGCGAGCACTGGCCGAAATCCGGCGCGTGCTACAACCCGGCGGGACACTGTTGCTCCTCGAACACACGCGCGGCCAGCATCCCCTGGCCGCCGCGTTGACCGACCGGCTCGATCCCATGTGGCACGCGCTGAATGGCAGTTGCCACTTGAATCGCCAGACGGCGCGCACCGTGGCTGAAGCTGGGTTCAATGTGATTGGCGTCGAACATCACGCAGGCGGAATCATTCAGGTGATCCGCGCCAGCGTCACCCGGCTTACCCCCGCCAACGCATCCTCGTAGCGCGCCATGACGAACAACAGCGACGACAGACGGTTGATGTAGCGCACGATTTGCGGATTGGTCGCCAGCCCGTCGTGCATCAGCTTGACGACGAGCCGCTCGGCCCGCCGCACCACGGTGCGCGCCACATCCAACGTCGCGCCCGGCTGGCTATCGCCCGGCAGGATGAATTCGCCCGGCAACTGGATTTCGGCTGCCAGCGCATCCGTCTGACCTTCGAGCCACGCGACGTGCTCCGCGCCCAGACAGCGAAACCTGTCTACCGTCTCCGGCGTGGAGGCCAGCTCACCCATGATGCAGTAGAGATGCCGCTGGCTTTCCAGCAGCAGCGACCGGACGCGCTCGCTCTGGACCGTGGCTCGCGCCAGGCCCATGACCGACGTCGCTTCGTCCAGCGTGCCAAAAGCCTCGGGACGCGGGTCGTATTTTGGCACACGCTCTCCACCGAGCAGTCCCGTGTAACCGTCGTCGCCCTTTGCAGTATAAGGTTTGAATGGCATCTTACATCTCCAAAGAAAATGGTTGTCTGGCATCTAGTTTCTGAACACGAGCGGCAGGTAAAACTGGTACATGGCAACCGTTGTCAGCGCCGAGGCAGCGGACAGGGTTGGATCGCCCCGTGAGGTGGCAGTGATCGTGACCGTGTCACCCATCCCGCCTGTCGCCGTAAGCGGAATCGTCACATGCACAAGCACATCTACGCCAGCCCTTTCCGTCAACATCACACTAGGCGGCTGCAATAGGCTGCCGCTGCCTGATAACAACGTCACAGGCCAGGCGTTACCTGCGTAAGTAAAGTTGATCGTGTCGGACACGCTGCCGGTGTTGGTCACCCGCAGCGTAAAGGTCACAGTTGCGCCGGGCGCGCCCGACAGTGTGTCTGCCGGTGGATCGAGCGTCACGCCAATTGAGCACGCTGGGAATTTGAATGAGCCGATACGGGTCTGCCAGGATCTATCGCCGGTCGTTTGAATATACTCCTGGGTATACCAAAACGTGCAATCGTCCAGCGGGTCCACGCTCATCATGCTATAGTCGCCCCAGCGAGCATAGACAGACGTTTGCGAGCCAGTGCCGGTGATGATGACGGCTTCGCCCTGCGCCATCTTGCCCAACGGGTCGCCGACCAGCCTTCCGGTGTAGCGAATAGAAGGATAGACGCTGCTGCTGGACACACTAAAGCCCAGCGCAATGTCGCCAGTGTGATCCATCGCCAGGCTACCCATCCAGCGATGCTCCGTATCAGCCGGGGCATAGGTGCCCTGCTGGTAGAGGGTGGGTGAGCCGCCCGGGTCGCGGACCTCGTACCAGCGGATGCCGGCCCTGCCAGAGCCGGCGTCCACAGTATGATTCAACACCAATGTTTCGTGATCACCGAAATTGCGGTAGGCCAGGCGGTGCATCAGCCGGTCGCCGATGGCGTCCACCCTTTGCGACGTGCCCGGTTGCGGGATGCAACTCGATGTCGCCATGCACAACGGGACAAAATCCGCGACCGGAAGTGTAACATTCGGCTGACCGTTGATGCCAAAGGTCGAGCTGAGTGTGTTCGCCCAGTCCACATGAAACTTCCAAAGGCGCATGGCATCGGCGGGGCCGATGCCGGTCGAGTTATCTACCTCGGCCAAGTAATTGGGCGCGCCGGCCGGAGGGGGCGTCAGGCCATCCAGATCGGAAGGCAACATGCCGCCAAAACTAGAGTTGACCGAATACAAATCAAAATACACCGTTTTGCGGTGCACTTGTGCAATTCGAATGGGACGAAGAAAAGAACCAAATCAACATTCGCAAGCATGGCTTGAGCTTTGCCGATGCTTGGAGGATGTTCAATGCGCCCATGTTGACCAAGCGTGACGACCGCCACGAATATGGCGAGGATCGTTGGATTGCGATTGGCCTGCTCGATGCCCGTGTGGTTGTTTTGATCTACACGGAACGAAGCAAGGCGAAAACGTATGAGCGAAAACAGTACGAACAAGTTATCTCAAACTGATTGGGCGCGGGTTGACGCGCTGACCGATGACGAGATTGACACCTCCGACATCCCAGAGTTGGACGAGTCGTTCTTTGCGAATGCGACAGTGCGCCTGCCACAACAACCGCCTCTGACCGTCGCCATACCGGTCGAGCCGGACGTGCTGGAGTGGTTCAAATCACAAGGCGACGAATATGAACTGCGGATGACATTTGCGCTCCGCATCTACGCAGAGGCTCACAAGGAACCCCGCCGCCAACCCGTTGCCGCCTAGTGGACTTTTATCTTATTTGCGTGGCCGTGACGGGCAGGGACGTGGCCTCACCGCTGTTTGGGACGATGGCTGTTTTGGGCCGCGAGAAGGTGATGGAGCGGCTGCGCGCGGCGGAAAGGCAATTGGTGAGCGTGGTATAAAAACATCCCCCGCATCTCGATAGAAATGCGGGGGATGTTGCACTCACGCTGGATCACGCTATTCGACAATGTACAGCCGGTGATCCGTCGTGTAAAGTGATATAGCTCCCGCTTCAGTGACCACGACAACATCTTCCACCCGGTTTTGGAATCCGTTGGGGATGTAGATACTCGGCTCCACCGTGAACGTCATGCCAGCTTGTAACACAGTGCGCTGGCCCGTGTCCAGGTAAGGCGATTCGTGGACGGTGACGCCGATGCCATGCCCCAGCCGGTGAGTGAAATACTGTCCATAACCTTCAGCCTCGATAATGCTCCGAGCGATGGCATTGGCCTGCTCTGCGGTGATCTGCCCTGCCTTCATCGCCTGCATCGCCTCATGCTGGGCGCGCAACACAATCTCGTGGATCCGCACATACTCGGCGGGCGGCTCGCCGACGAACGCCGAGCGGCCAAAGTCGGAGCAGTAGCCTTCGTAGACGCAGCCCAGGTCGAACGTGACTGAGCAGCCAGACGTGAGCTTCTTGGGAGATGTTCGCCCAGTCTCGTTCTTATCGTCGCCAGGCTTGGCAAAGCTGATGTCTGTCACAAATGAATTGTATTCGGCTCCCATCAACCGGAACTGGTAATCTATCTCACTCTCCACATCCAGCTCGGTCACGCCCGGCTTGAGACGCGCCAGAGCCTTTTGGAACACGGCATCGGTGATCTGCCCGGCCCGGCGCATCAAGTCCAATTCCGCCTCGCCCTTGATCATGCGCAACGGCGTTATCTTGAGCCTTGATGATATAGTTCTTGCTGCCCATCCGAGGCGCGGTCAGCGCGATATTACCCTCTGGGCCGATAAAGCCGCCCACGGCCCAGTCGCCAAAAGTATTCGCATCGGTCGAGTGCGGCTCATCGCGTCGGAAGCCGGTCAAGAAAGACAAGTTGGCCCCGATGGGGAGGAACATCAAGCCGATATCGTCCTCGGCCATTCGAGTGCGCGCTTTCTTGAGACGATTCACGTAATCGAGCATATTGCCCTCCTGCGGATAAAAACAACCACAGCGTTTTTGCGAGACGCAGGTCGTGCTCTCACAATGCGCCTATCTCACGCAAAAAGCGTTCCAGCCGGTCAACAAAGCGCACCGCATCGGCGAGTGTTTGTCGTGCTGTCGCTTCATCTACGTCGTCGGCATAGTCTCGGACGTGTTCTTCCATAGCAAGATGCCTTCCCTCTCGATGCCCTGGAAATACGGGAATCGGCGTGCTTGCATCAGGCGCAGTTGGCTCAAGTTGCGAATAATGTCAGAAATGACTATGCCATGTTCAAACTGCACCTGCCAGGCGATATCGGCCAACGCCTCACGCACAGCAGGCGTGTCGCGCTTCACCACGATGAACAGGTCAATATCCGACTCGGCCTCAGCCTCCCCTCGCGCCTGGGAGCCATAGAGCGTGATAGATACAACGGCATCCACCAGATCGGTTGACACTCGCCTGACGTATTCTCCGAGGGCCGCTAGCGTTCGGGACGAACAACTTGCCAGATGGCTTTCATCCCAAGTGGTTTGCATGAACTTGCCCTTTCCCGATTTGGAGCCTCAACCCTTTTTCTCGATCTTGGCCCACGTATCCTTCAAGCCCACTGTCCGATTGAACACGAGCTTGCCTTCTGCCGAATTACTATTCGCTGAATCGGGGTCAACGCAGAAATAGCCTTGCCGCTCGAACTGGAATTTGTCGCCCACTTTCGCGCTCGCCAAACTTGGCTCCAGTTTGCAGCCGGTGAGCACCTCCAGCGAGTTCGGGTTGACGGTCGAGGTGAAATCTTCTGCCGCGTCCGGGTCAGGCCGGGTGAAGAGATAGTCATACAGCCGCGCCTCGGCCTCCAGCGCGTGTGCCGCCGAAACCCAGTGAATCGTAGACTTGACCTTGCGCCCGTCCGGCGCGTCGCCGCCGCGCGTGGCCGGGTCGTACGTGCAGTGCAACTCGATTACGTTGCCTTGCGCATCCTTGACCACGTCCACGCACTTGATAAAGTACGCATAGCGCAGCCGCACCTCGCGTCCCGGCGCGAGCCGATAGAACTGCTTGGGCGGAGCCTCGCGGAAATCTTCTTGCTCGATGTACAGCACTTGAGAAAATGGAACCTTGCGCGTCCCGGCGCTGGCGTCTTCGGGATTGTTGATAGCCTCCATCTCTTCGACCTGGCCCTCGGGGTAGTTGTCAATCACCACGCGCAGCGGGCGCAGCACTGCCATCACGCGCGGCGCGGTCTTGTTCAACTCCTCGCGCAGGCAGTGCTCGAACAGTTGAATGTCTACCACGCTGGCGAGAACTCTGCCTCCGGCGCCGGCGCGTTCAACAAAAGTTCGGATGGATTCCGGCGTGTAGCCGCGCCTCCGCAAGCCGGCCAGCGTGGGCATGCGCGGATCGTCCCAGCCGCGCACGTGGCCCTCCTTCACCAATCGCAACAGCTTGCGCTTGCTCACCACCGTGTAGCTGGAGATGAGCTTTGCAAACTCGATTTGCCTCGGATGGTAGATTTCCAGCTCATCCAGGAACCAATCGTACAACGGGCGGTGGTCTTCGTATTCGAGCGAGCACAGCGAGTGCGTGATGCCCTCAATCGAATCGCACTGGCCGTGGGCAAAGTCGTACATCGGATAGATGCGCCACCGGTCTCCCGTGCGGTGATGGTCTGCATGCAGGATGCGATACATCACCGGATCGCGCATGTTCATGTTGCCCGAGGCCATGTCAATCTTGGCCCGCAGGACGCGCGTGCCATCAGGAAATTCTCCCGCCTTCATGCGCTCGAACAGGTCCAGGTTTTCGGCGATGGAGCGATTGCGATACGGGCTGTCCCGGCCCGGCTCGGTGAGCGTGCCGCGATATTCGTGGATTTGTTCCGCGCTCAAGTCGTCAACATAGGCTTTGCCTTTTTTGATCAGCTTGACGGCGAACTCGTACAACTGGTCGAAATAGTCGGAAGCGTAAAACTCGCGGTCTTCCCAGTCGAATCCCAGCCAGTGAATGTCTTCTTTGATGGACTCGACGTATTCGACATCCTCTTTGACGGGATTGGTATCGTCGAAACGCAGGTTGCACTTGCCGCCAAACTCAAGCGCCAGGCCAAAGTCAAAGCACATGGCTTTGGCATGCCCCACGTGCAGATAGCCGTTCGGCTCCGGCGGCCAGCGCGTGTGAACTCGACCGCCGAACCGGTCTGTTCGATTGTCCTCGATGATGGCGTCTCGGATAAAGTTGGAGGGGGCCGTGGAATCGGTCCGGGGCGCAGCCCCATTCTTGTTCGTGTTGTCTTGTTCGCTGCTCGGCGTTTTCATGGCTCTGCCTCGATTTTGGGTATCATATCATCCGGATATTTTAACACATTCTGGCGTTTCTGCGACATCGTCTTTCCACAAAGAACACGAAGGTTTTTTGATTCTGGGCGTTTTTTCGTGCCCTTTGTGGAGGAAAGGCTCGAGTCCGGCGCGGGCATTGCGTGTGATGTGCTGGACAAAACTTGTGACATCGTGTATGATTCACGCACGCTTGTACCTCAGATATCCTCACGAAAGGAATCGCCAGTGGATCGAACTGAAGAACTTCTCCAAGACTTGACCAACGCACACGGTGTACCAGGCCACGAGGCGCAAGTGCGCGCCGTGGTTCATCGCTACGTTGACTCGCTCGGGACCGTCACTCAGGACAAAATCGGCAGCGTCATTTGCGCTCAAGGCAAAGACGGCCCCAAAGTGATGCTGGCCGGGCACATGGACGAGATCGGCTTTATGGTCCGCTACATTACCGACGAGGGTTTTCTCAAATTCGTGCCGCTGGGCGGCTGGTTCGATCAAGTCTTGCTGGGGCAGCGCGTCGTCGTCAAGACGCGCAAGGGCGATGTGATCGGCGTCATCGGCTGCTGTCCGCCGCACCTGATTCCCCAGGACGAGCGCAAAAAGCTCGTCGAAAAGAAAGAGATGTACATTGACATCGGCGCGACTTCGAAGAAGGATGTCGAGGATGCCGGTGTGCTTGTAGGCGACCCGGTCGTGCCCGATTCCAAGTTCGCCGTGATGGCGAACCCAAAGATGTACCTCGCCAAAGCCTTTGACGACCGCGTGGGCTGCGCGCTGACGATCCAGGCGCTGCAAACGTTCGCCCAGGAGCCGCATCCGAACGTGCTGTACGGTGTGGCGACGGTGATGGAAGAGGTCGGCCTGCGCGGGGCGACGACCAGCGCAGACGCGGTGGACCCTGACGTGGCGATCATTCTCGAATCGGACATTGCCGGAGACGTGCCGGGCATCAAGCCGGAAGAGTCGGCGGTCAAGCTGGGCCAGGGGCCGACGCTCGTCGTCTTTGACGCGCGCATGATCCCCAATCTCAAGCTGCGTGATTTGGTGGCAGACACGGCCAAAGAATTGAATATCCCGCTGCAGCTTTCCGCGCTGGAGGGTGGGGCGACCGACGGCGCGGCGATTCACCTGCACAAGTCCGGTGTCCCGACGGTCGTTATCGGCGTGGCGGCGCGTCATATCCACAGCCACACCTCGATCATTCACCGCGACGATTACGATAACGCGCTCAAGCTGCTCGTCGCCGTGATCAAGAAGTTGGATGCCGCGACCGTGGTCGGGTTGACCCAGTAATTTTGGATTGCAGATTGTGCCCTGCGCAAGGCATGCTTCGAAGCAGGTTCCTGAATCTAAAACACCTGCATACCCGGCTTTGCCGGGCACAGCGCAGGTGCAAGTGTCAGAAATCTACAATTTTCAATCCCAGGGGGGCGAATGGCAACGCAAGCACCAGACATGATTCACGACATCGCTGCGGCTTTGCAGAAGCAAATCGAGATGTTTGCGCCCACAGTCGAGGCCATGGACGTCGGCACCGTTATGGACGTGGGCGACGGCATCGCCCGCGTGTCCGGGTTGGCCGGCGTGCGGGCCAGTGAGATGGTGCAGTTCGAAAACGGGACACTGGGCCTGGCGCTCAACCTGGACAAGGACCAGGTGGGCGTGATCATCATGGGCGAATATACCGAGATCGAAGAGGGCCAGACCGTGCGCGCCACCGGCCGCATCGTCTCCGTTCCCGTCGGCGACGCGCTGATCGGGCGCGTGGTGAACGCTCTCGGCGAGCCGGTGGACGGCAAGGGGCCGGTCCTCACGGCCAAGTCTCGCAACGTCGAGCGCATCGCTCCCGGCGTGATCGAGCGGCAGAATGTGGATACCGCCGTGCAGACCGGCATCAAAGCGATTGACTCGATGATCCCGATTGGCCGCGGACAGCGCGAGCTGATCATCGGCGACCGGCAGACGGGCAAGACGGCGCTGGCGATTGACACGATCCTCAACCAAAAGGGCAAAGACCTGATTTGCATTTACGTCGCCATCGGCCAAAAGAAGGCGCAGGTGGCGCGCATCGTCGCGACGCTGGAAAAGTATGGCGCGATGGAGCACACGGTCGTCGTCATCGCGTCCGCCTCTGAACCGGCTGCACTGCAATACATCGCCCCTTACGCGGGCGCGGCCATCGGCGAAGAGTTTATGGAGACGGGCCGCGATGCGTTGGTCGTCTATGACGATCTCTCCAAGCATGCCTGGGCTTATCGGCAGGTCTCGCTTTTGCTGCGCCGCCCGCCTGGGCGCGAAGCGTACCCCGGCGATGTGTTCTATCTCCACAGCCGCTTGCTAGAGCGTGCGGCTCGGTTGAGCCAGGAGCGCGGCGGTGGCAGCCTCACGGCGTTGCCCATCATCGAGACGTTGTTGGGTGACGTGTCGGCCTACATTCCCACCAACGTCATCTCGATCACCGACGGGCAGATTTATTTGGAGAGCGACCTGTTCAACGCGGGCATCCGCCCGGCGGTCAACGTGGGCATTTCGGTCAGCCGCGTGGGCGGTTCGGCGCAGACCAAGGCCATGCGCCAGGTGGCCGGCAAGCTGCGGTTGGACATGGCCCAGTTCCGCGAGTTGGCGGGGTTCGCCCAGTTCGGCTCCGACTTGGACAAGGCTACGCAGCAACAACTCGACCGAGGCCGGCGACTGCAAGAGATCCTCAAGCAGCCGCAGTACGTGCCCATGTCGCTCGACCATCAGGTGATGATTCTTTACGCCGGCACGAATGGCTATGTGGACAAGACGCCGGCGGAGCGGGTGCGTGAATGGGAAGTGGCTTTCCTGCGCTTTATGGACACCCAGTACCCGGCGGTCGGCCAGTCCATCCTGGCCGAAAAGCGCATCACCGAGGAAAACGAAAAGGCGTTGCGAGCAGCCATTGAGGAATTCTCCAGAGCGTGGAATTAGTTGGGTGTCAATCAGTGATCGGTCAATCAGTCAACCAGTGATCAGTCAATCAGTCAATCGGCAACTGAGTGACCGAGTGACTGAGTAACTGGTTGACCGAGTAACTGAGCAACTGATTGACCGAGTAACCGGGTAACTAACATGGCAACTGCACGCGAAATCCGGCAACGCATCAAGAGCGTCAAAAACATTGCCCAAGTGACGAAGGCTTTGGAGGCTGTGTCGGCCTCCAAGTCCCGGAAGGCGCAGGCAGCAGTGTTGGCGACGCGCGCCTATGCCCAGTTGGCGTGGCAAGTCCTGAGCGACCTTTCGGGGCAGGTGGGCGCGGACGGGAAACTGCACCCGTTGTTTGACGTGCGCCCGCCCAAGACCATCGGCATCGTGTTGCATCGCCAAAGAAAGGCTTGCCGTCGTTGGGCGCCCACTGGTCAATCAAGAGCTTGTCGTCCACCCACAGGCGGACGCCGTCGTCGGTGATGGTGGTGAAGCGATAATAGCCGGGCGTAAAGGAAAGCGACCGTGTCCACCGCGCCGACCAATGCTCGCTCGGCAACCCCGTGGCGGGCACATTCGTCCCCCAGTCAAAATCAATCGCCCGGTCTGCGCGCACCATGATCGGCGTCGTGCCGGGCGTCTCGGAGCCAAAGTATTCACCCTTCCAGCCGTTCGTGCTGATGACGGCCGGCTGCCAGCGCAAGGCAATGCTGGCGTTGCGCCAGGTATCCATGTATTCCAGCCGCACGCGATGACGCGCCGCCGTCAATGCCATGTTGGCCGTGCAAGTCATCTTGTCGGTCTCGTGCCACTGATCGAGGATCAGCACATCGTCCACGTACAGTCGCACGCCGCCTTCGGTGGTGACGACGAACTGATACGTCCCCGCCGAAAAGATCACGTCGCGCGTAAAGCGCGCAGAGAACCAGCCGGCCGGAATCCATTGGCCTGGGCTGCCACTGCCCCAATTGAGCGAAAGGTCGAGCACCGAATCCGTCAGGCCGGGATCGTCCTCCAGGTCTGGATTGACAAAGTATTCGGCGTGCCAGAACGCGCCAGTGCCATCGCCCTCCGGCTGAATCACCACACGCGCCAGCGCCGCGCCGACGTGCTCGTAATACTCGACCTTGAACCGGTGCGTCCCGGCAGCCAGGTAAACGTCGGCGGTCGTCCAGGCATCTTGCCGGTCGAACCAATTGTCAATCACCAGAATGTCGTCCACCCACACACGCATTCCATCGTCGGAGTTGATGTAGATGCGATAGTTGCCCGAGTACCCCAACTCTATCGTGCGCGTCCATCGCGCCGCAAAATTGTCGGCGCGCACACTGGGACCGGGCGAGCCGGTCTTCCAGTCAAAGTCAATCTGGGCGTCATTGCGCGCGAGCGCGGGTTGACCGGAGAGCGTCGTGTTGTTAAAGTATTCGGCGCGCCATGTCGTATCGTCGCGCGCAGGAGCGGCGATGGCTGGCATCCCTATCGCCAACAGCGAAACGACTAGCGTGCTTGCCAGTAGAGTGCGCCACAGGCGTCGAACTGTCACGGTTGACCTCCTATATGTTCTTGTGTTCCAAGACAAATCCATTATACTCTCATCCATCAAGCATGACCATAGGTAAGATGGCCCATGACGTTCGACAGTTGACAAGCCCGCGCGATAGTCGTATAGTCAGATAGTCTGATAGTCGTCTAGTCACGCAGTCGTAGGGTCAGGCTATTGGACTAAAACTAACCAGGAGGTCTGCATGAGAGAAAAGCGTCGCTTCAAGCTAGTCTACCCGGTCGCTCTCCAAGACCAGCCCATTCTTTATCGGCTGATCAAGGACTTTGACCTGGCAACAAACATCCGGCGGGCCAGCGTGGGCCTGAACGAAGCCTGGCTGATTGTGGACATCGAGGGTGAGAGCGACGCGATCCAACAGGCGCTCCACTGGGCCAAAGGACAAGGCATCGAGGTGCAAGCCCTGACCGAAGTGTAGCGCCCTGATTTTGAAATAGTGTCATTACGACACCCAATAGAAATCACCCATTTGTTCCGCCTTCCCTGGCGCGTCCGACGTACCCGACTCTTGCGCGTTTTTCGGACCGCGTTGATGGTCGCACATGCTGCGAGCACCAGCGCGGTCGTCGTTTTTCCCGACATTTCGTCGGGCAGAGGGGAAAAGAAAAGTTTTAAAAGTTTCACTAATATTTCACCGACATTTCCATAACTTTGAGGTACAATATGTCTAGTTATAGTGTGGTCATAATTAGCTATGCAAATGCCATATCTAGGACTTGACATTAATGGAGGTAGACAGAATGTCTGACGACTTGCGAACGCCGAGGCCGGCCATCTGGAAAGACGTGCCGGATGCCCAATGGGATGATTGGAAATGGCAGCTTTCGCGCCGCCTGAACACGGTGAGCGAACTGGCGCAAGTCATTCCGTTGCGCGACGAAGAGATCGCCGCGCTCGAAGCGAACAACCTTTTCCGCGTGGACATTACGCCGTACTTTGTGTCGCTGATGGACCCGAATGATCCGAACGATCCGATTCGACTTCAAGTGATCCCGACGGCCAAAGAGATGACGCCGTTCGAGTCTGTGATGGAAGATTCGCTGGCCGAAGATCGCCACAGTCCTGTGCCGGGGTTGGTGCATCGTTACCCTGACCGCGTGTTGATGCTGGTGACGACGCAATGCGCTTCGTACTGCCGCTACTGCACGCGCAGTCGAATCGTCGGCGATGCGTCGGCGCAGTTCTCCAAGAGCGACTATGACGCGCAGATTGATTACATCGCGCGCACGCCGCAAATCCGCGACGTATTGCTTTCGGGCGGCGATCCGCTCACGCTGCCGCCCAAAGTATTGGACGACCTGCTCGCCCGACTGCGCGATATTCCGCACGTCGAGATTGTCCGCATCGGTTCGCGCGTGCCGGTGTTCATGCCGCAGCGCGTGACAGATGAGCTGTGCTCGATGCTTCACCAGTATCACCCGTTGTGGATGAACATTCACGTCAATCATCCGAACGAGATCACGCCCGAGCTGCGCCGCGCGTGCGCCCTGTTGGCCGACGCGGGCGTGCCGTTGGGCAATCAAACGGTGCTGCTGGCCGGCGTCAACGACTGCGTCCATATCCAGCGCAAGCTCGTCCACGAGTTGGTCAAGATGCGCGTGCGGCCCTATAACCTGTACCAGTGCGACCTGGTAAAGGGCGCAGGACATTTTCGCACGCCCGTCGCCAAGGGCATCGAAATCATCGAAGGATTGCGCGGCCACACCAGCGGCTTTGCGGTCCCGAATTACATCATTGACGTGCCCGGCGGCGGAGGCAAAATGCCCCTCTCGCCCAACTATGTGCTGTCGATGTCGGACACGCGCGTTGTGCTGCGCAACTTTGAGGGCTACATTGGCATCTATGAACAGCCCGCGCACGGCGATTACAAATCGCACGATAGCAAGAACTGCAAATACTGTCAGAGCAAGCGGCCTGAGCCGGGCCAGGAAGGCTTGACCCAACTGCTCGACGGCGAGCAACTGTTCATCAAGCCGGAGGGTTTTGACGCGGCGCACACGCGCGGCGGCAAGCACCGTCTCAATATGGACGAGACCAAGTGGAAGCCGTTCGGCATCGGCAGCGAAACGCAGCCGTACATTACCGTGGGCGAGCCGGTAACCGTTGTTAACGGCAAAGTTCTGTAACGTATCGCCTATTGCGCATCTTGTCTTTGATCAGTTGATCTTGGCTACAGCGACATATTTTCCGCTACCCCCACAGATGGGGTTGATCGCAATAAATAGGTAGCAAGGCGCAACGATGGACACGCGAAGAGAAACTATTGTGGTTGGCCTAACTTGTGTCCTCACCTCGCTGCTGAGTAGGTCAGTCTTTGGAGTGCAGGGTTATGAGTTTGGCAAGGTTTACTGGAGATTCAATGGCGTGCCGCTTTGCCTGGCTTCTGGCTTACAGGGCATACCGCATACAACCACAGACAGTGCTCATGGGCTGATTGCAATCTGGGCCAACTGCCGTTCATCATCAACTGGTTGTGACATCTATGCCCAACGAATAGGAATGAACGGGGATGTGCTGTGGCAGGTGGATGGTGTACCTGTAAGCACTGCGCCAGATGACCAGCTTGGCCCACGTATTGCCAGCGACGACGTGGGTGGCGCATTGGTAGCTTGGAGCGATTTTCGCAATGGCACGAACTATTCGGTATACGCGCAGCGTTTAGACAGTCTGGGCAATCATGTATGGATCAGCGATGGAATCACCGTCGCAATCGGAATCCTCAATCAAACAGTTTGGGATCTAGTGCCTGATACTCTAGGGGGCGCTTTTGTAATTTGGGAAGAGTGGCAAGGGTATCCAGCTACAGATGTGAACCTTTTTGCGCAACGTATTGACAATCAAGGTCATCTACTCTGGTCAGTGCCGGTTACAATCACTGCAGCGCCGAACGGACAATACTATGGCGATGCGGCACCGGACGGCGCAGGTGGCGTTCTTGTGACGTGGGACGACTTGCGAGACCCAGCCGATCCGAACATTTACGCGCAACGTATAGCAGCCGATGGCGTAGTCTTGTGGACGCTAGATGGCGTTTTGGTGAGCCCTGACCCTGCTCTACAGCGCGCTGGTCACATCGTATCCGATGAGAGCGGCGGGGCTTATATCGCCTGGTACGACTTTCGATCCAATTATAACTGTGCCGATGCCTACATGCAGCGGTTGACCTCGACCGGCGCGCGGGCGTGGGAGTTTGACCTACCTGTGGTAGCCAACTATGATTATGCTGAGGGACCGACTGATTTGGTGCCGGATGGCAGGGGGGGTGCTATTCTTATTGCTAATCGGTATATATACGGCGCAGTCGAAACAGATGTTCTGGCACAGCGTATAAACAGTGCCGGTGGGTTGCTCTGGGGAACAGAGCCGATGAATGTCACGCCATGGGAAGCGCAGCAAGACTTTGCAGTAGCGGCGCCGGACGGCGAAGGCGGCGCATACGTTGCCTGGATTGACAAATACACCGACAAAGCCGCCTACGATGTATGGACGCAACACGTTGGAGCAAATGGAGCAAGTTTATGGCCCGGCCACGGCGTTCAGGCAGTCAGTGCGGTTGGCCCTCAATGGGAATTGGCAATCGTGGACGACAGTCACAATGGCTTTATCGTTGCTTGGCAGGATTATCGCAATGGTCGGGATAACCCCGACTTGTACGCGCAGCGTATTGGTGATGTGCCCGTTACTCGCTACTTTTTGCCATTTATTCAAAAGACAGCCAAGTAGAATGGCCAACGCAACCAAGGAGGCAAAATGAAACGCTTACTAGACGCAGCAGGAAGTCTGTTGGGCCTGCTGGTGTTGGCCGCACTGGGGATAGGGCTAATCGCTTTGCTTCGTGAGCAACCCACAACTGGCAGGCCATCACCATTGGCCTCACCCACGACGATGCGCGCGGCGCAATCCCCATTGAGCACGCCAACACCACGCCCGACTCTTACCCGAGTGTCAGCTCCCCCTACACAAACACCAAGCCCCACCTTTACATCTGCTCCACCTACATCAACACCTGCGCTTTTACCTACTCTTGTCCCTGGGTGGCAAACTTTCGTTTACGCTACGACGAAAGACGGGAAGCCAGCGATGTATCGTTTTCAGGTGGGTAGTGCGGCGCGCAAAGCAAGCGCGATTGTCCAAGTAGACACACGCGCATGGCCGACAAGTCGCACTCGCATTGAAGGCCTTTATCCATCGCCAGACGGCAAGCACGTCGCTGTTGCTTGGGTCTATGGTGAAGGTGGCACACTTATCTCGATCTTGGATGTGAATACCGGAAGGCTTACCCTTCTGTTCGGTGAGGAAGCAAAGATAGATCAACGAGCATTCTTCCTTGACTGGTCACATGACGGGAACAGCGTTCTGGTTATGGGAAACGTTGACAGTCGTGATCTGCGACATAGCGCATGGCTAGTCAATATAAATACGCGCCAGTTCCGTGAGATAAACATCAAAGAAACGACTGACGCACAACAAATCACTGGGGCTTCATTCTCGCCTGATGGGAAAACGATAGCGTACGCCCGATCGGAATGTTACGAGTGCGGCAGCGAAGTATGGCGCGTCGCTTTGGATGGCTCAGATCAACAACTTTTGTTCAAAGTGCCACAACTCATGATGGGACAAGTGTTGTGGTCACCCAATGGGCGCTATATCGCCTTCACACAATGGCGAGTATCTGAAGAGCAGGAATTCTTCATAGGAGGAATATATTCGAGTGCTGCCGTGGGCGAGTTGTGGGTGATGGATACCCAGAAAGGTGATCGGCATAAGCTAAGTTCAGTATTGACTGGATACTACAGGCAATTTGGCCTTGCTTGGTCACCGGATGGCAAGCAAATCGCTTTCGTGATGAGCGACGAGGCCAAACTAGGCAAGCAACTAGATGAGTTGCACAGCAATGTCTATGTGGCCGATGTCAACAGTAACAATGTTAAATCATCCCATCGCTGGCGGTTGAAACCGCGCCTAATGAGCCTGCGGCTGGTCGTCCGCCGTCGCGGACGAGCGTGCGTCCATGCAGACGCGAAGCGGCCCGGCTACAAGCCCACAAGGCGCGACCTCGGTCGCCAACTTGGAACAATTATTTCTTTCCGACTCCCTAATAACGTTCACCTGACCCGTGGCTATAGCAATCCGAGTTCCTTTGCCCGCTGAACTGCCTCCCATCTCCCGTGGACATTCAGCTTGCCATAGATGCTTTTCACGTGCGAGCGAACCGTGTTCACGGTCAGATAGAGCCGCTCGGCAATTTCGGGATTGGAGAGTTCCGCCGCCAAAAGGCGCAGCACCTCCATCTCGCGCTCAGTCAAAGGCTCAACCATTTCGGACTTTGGATTGCGGATTTCGGATTGGGATGACACAGTCGAGGCCGACGCCGTCGAGACCGAGGTGGGAAATGCCATCAAAAGTCTATCGGCATACTCGACCAGTTTGGGAGCTTGGCCGCGCGATTGCTTTCCAATCCAAGATCGAAAATCCGCCATCAGCAATCTCAGGGGGTCGCCTTCGTCCACAAAGAGACGAATATAGCCCGAAGGCTCGGCCAGCGTCACGGCGTGCTCCAACGCGGCCAGGGCCTGCGCCGAATCGCCAGCCGCCAGGAACGCGAGCGCCCGGAGGATTTGGATTTGGATCACGACCTCGAAGCGTCCCTCACGTTCCAGCCTGGGCAGCAGCAGATCGAGCAGCGCGAGGGCGTCTCCCGGGCGATTCTGGGCCAGCATCAGTTTTGCCAGGGTGGGTATTTCGTACCGGCGAATCAGGCCGCGGGGCGATTCCTCACTGGCTTGCTCGATCAGCGAGTCAACCGGCTTGTCCAGTCCACGCGACTTGGCCCAGACCACTGCCTGCGCCAGATCTCCCTGGTCAATGTACAGCATCGCCTGGCTCATCGCCACACCCAGATCGTCCAAGCCGGTCGCCTCAGTCTGAGCGGCGAGTTGCTCGGCCTTGCGCATCACCTCCCAGGCGCCAGCTATGTCGCCTTGTGTTTGCTTGACGCGCGCCAGCGCGAGGTGCGCGCCGATTGTCATAGCGGCGCTTGTGCCTCGAGTCAGTTCGATGCCGTCGGTGAGGTAACGCGCAGCGGTTTCTAGATCGTTCCATTCGCGGGCCAGATAACCCAGGCCGATGAGCACCAGTCCCGCGATGGGCAGCCGCCTCCCTCGCCGGTCTACGGCCATCTCGAGTGCGCGGTCGAACATTGCCTTGGCTTCGTGGAGCCGTCCCTGCGCCATACGCAAGCGTCCCACGCGGCGCAGCGCCAGCACGGCGAACATGACGTTGCCCGTTTTTTCGCCGATGCGCGCGCCTTCCTCAAAAGTCCGCACGGCGGCGTCCAGGTTCTCACTCCACAAGTAACTCAGGCCCAGACTGCCGATGGCAAAGGCGCGCAAAAGGATATTGTCCTCGGGCAAAAGCTCCAATGCGCGACGGGCCAGTTGGGTGGCGCGCGGCGCATCGCCTTGATACGCCGCGGTCAGGGCGCGCAGCGCGGTCGCTTCACCAGCGATCGCGCTGCTGGAATCGGTCCGTTCGGCCTCGTGCAAGATCGTTTCTACCCCGTCCGCCGAATGGCCGCTCAACAATAGCGCCATGGCCTGATAGACGCGCAGGCGCGGTCGAGCGCGCACGGCCTCACTCGGCAGCAGGTCAAGCCAGCGCAACAAGGTGGCAATCTCGCTGTGCGCCAGAGTCGGTTGCGCCGCCTGCTCGATCAGGCGCGCGGCTCGCTCATAGTCTTGCGCCGCTGCGGCGTGCTCGATCGCGCCCGCCATCAGCGCGCCTGCCGTCAGGCCGCCTGTACTCAGGCCGCCTGTACTCGGGCCGCCTGTACTCGGGCCGCCTGTACTCAGGCCGCTATCGGTTGCAGCGGCAGCCTCGTGCCACTCACTGGCCCGCAGGTGCAAGGTCGGCGCGAGGTCGGGCTGGGTGTGTTGCAAGCGATGGCGCAGCAGATCGGAAAAGAGACGGTGATAGCGATACCAGCACTGATGATCGTCCAGCGGAAGGACGAACAGGTTGGCATGTTCCAGCTTTTCCAGCATCGCCTGGCTCGACCCCACTCTCTGTCCTTCCCCTGACAGGAGTGGAACGCCGATCACGGCATCGCACAGCGGGCCACTCATGCGGTCGAGGATCGAGGTCTGCAACAGAAAGGACTGGACGCTTTCAGTTTGTCGCTGACAGACCTCTTCGATCAGGTAATCCAAAATGTAATGTTGGCTGCCTGCAAACGCGGCGACAAAGCCGGAGAGGTCTTGGCCTTGCACCACGCGTGATTCCATCGCGAGCGCCGCCATTTGCAGACCCGCGATCCAACCTTCGGTGCGGAAAGCGAGCGCGGCCACGTCATCCGCCGAAAGCGTTAGCCCCACGACTTGGTTGAGAAACTCGGCGGCCTCGCCGGAAGTAAAGCGCAAATCGGTTTGGCGCAGCTCGGTCAATTGCCCGCGTCCCCTGAGCCGCGCGACGGGCAGGGGCGGGTCGCCGCGAGTGGCGATGACAAAATGCAAGTTGCTTGGCAGGTGATCGAGCAGAAATGTGATGGCAGCGTGAATCGGTGGGGCGGTGATAAGATGATAGTCGTCGAGGACGAGAATAAACGGATCGGGCATAGCGGCGATGTCGTTGATCAGGCTCGTGAGGAGTGCCTCCGGCGGGGGCGGCTGGGGAGTTTGCAATATGGCCTCGGCGGACTGGCCGATGTCCGGATCAACCCTTTGCAGGGCTGCTACGAAATAGGTGAGGAAACGGGTGGGGTCGTTGTCGCTTTCGTCGAGGGAGAGCCAAGTGAAGGGACGCTCTGCGCCGCTTAACCATTCCGTAACGAGCGTGGTCTTGCCAAAGCCGGCCGGCGCGGAGACGAGAGTGAGCTTGCACGCTGCGCGCAGGCCCGCGTTCAACCGCTCGATCAGGCGCGGGCGCGACACCCGTTCAGGCCGGACAGGTGGAACGTAGAGTTTCGTGGTCAGTAGAGGTGTAGCCATTGTGCCGGTATCTTGTTTATTCGAACTTGAAGCGCCACTGGGCAACCAGGAAGAAAACGATGCTCATCGCCATCAAGATTCCGATCTGCGGCAAGACCTCGACCAGCGTCGCCTTTTCCACCATCAGGCTATAGTACGCGTCGAGGGCGTGACCGTGCGGCGTGAGGTTTGCCAGGATGCCCAGCAAGCCCTCCGTGCGGACGAGCGGCACTTTGGCCATGAGGCCGATACAGCCGCTCAGGCCGGCCATGATAAAGCCCAAGATCAGGCCGACGCCGCCGGCCTGGCCGGATGACTTGGCCAGCGCGGCGACCAGCATCCCCAGCGCGGTCGAGGTCAGCGCCACGACAAGGGTGAGCGCCACTAGCCCATCCGGCGACTGGCCCAGCGGCATCTTGAAAAAGGTGTTCCCCACACCGAATAGCACGACGACTTGCAGACACGAAAGCAGCATAAAGGCCAGCATCTTGCCGGCGATGATGACCCCGCGCGGGACAGGCGCCGCCAGCAAGCGGCGAAGCGTGCCCGCTTCGCGCTCTCTCAGGAGCGAACTGGATGACCAGTTGACGTTGAGAAAAATGAACATGACCGTAAAGCCAGGGAACATGAGCGCAAAGATAATCTCGATCCCGCCTGTGACCTTGGCTCCGGTCAAGTCCTCGGTGACGACGTCAATGGCCGGCGTCCGGCGCATGTCGTCCAGCGTGGTCATGATTACGCCGAGCGTCTGCGCCTCCATCCCTTGCCGCAGTTGAGTGTTGGCCCTGGTAAACGCGCCCGATTCGTCCAGAACCGTGTTGATGCCGTGTTGCACCTCGCCCCAGACGATCACCTCGGAGACGACCTCGTTCATGATGCCGCGGACGATGCTGGCGGCGTCCGGATCGCCGGGATCAACGATAACCTCAATCGCCGTAGGCTTGTAATTCTGAATGTTCCGGGTAAAGCCTTCGGGAATGATAATGGCGGCCTTGACCTTGCCCTGCGCCACGCGCGCCTCGGCCTCGGCGCTGGAGGTGAGGCTCTCGACTTGCAGCTCTTTGACTTCTCTGATGAGGGCTTTGGCGACTTCTCTTCCGAACCCACCCTTGTCCTCGTTGACCAGGCAGACGTTCAGCAGAACAGTCGTCGTTTTGTCGGTGAGTTGCAGGTTGGCGCCGCCCATCATGGCGATGAGGAAAAGTGGCAGCAGAAAAAATAGCGCCAGCGAACCGACGTCCTTGAGGATCAGTTGGATTTCTTTCCACGTGACTGAGAGTGTGCAGGCAATGGTTTTCATGGTGGTTTTCCTCAATCAAAGTCAAATCGCCACAGGCCGACGGCGAAAAAGAGCGCCGTAAAGCCCAGCAACACAGCCATGTCGGTCGTCACGTCGGCCAGGCCAAGCCCGCGCGTCATCAGGTTGGTCAGCGCGTGGTTGGCCCAATAGTGCGGCACGACTTTGGGCAGCGGCCCCAGGAATTGCTCCAGGATGAACAGCGGCATGATCCCGCCACCCACAAAACCCATGCCCCACAAGAGCAGGGTGCTCAACCCGCCGATCTGGGCTTCGGTGCGCGCAAGGCCGGCGATGAGGATACCGAACGCGCTGGAGCACAGTGCGATCAGCACGATGACCAGCACCGTGGCAAGCGGCTCAACTCCCAGCGTCACCGGCGTCAGCCCGATCAGTCGCAGTCCCCAGATGCCAAAGGCAAAGATGACGGCGCTCTGGACGATCCCTGTGACCAAGTTGGGCAGCATCTTGCCCGCCAGCAGAGCCGCCTTGCTTATCGGCGCGGCCAGCAGGCGGCGAAATGTGCCCGCCTTTTTCTCCTCATAGATGGACTCGGCTGTCTTTTGCGCCATCAGGAAAACGAACAGGACCGTCATGCCCGTCACGGCAAAAGCGCTGGCGTTGAGTGGTTCTTCTCGCTGTCCTTCTTTCCGCGGCACACTTTGCTTCACGGCCACCAGCGGCTCGGCTTGCGCGCGCTCGAACTGGCTGCGAGCCTGCTTCTGCATCCGATCCGTGGTAAAGGCATCCGCGGACTCGCGCACGCCGGACTGCATCTCGCGCATCTGCTCCATCGCTTGTAGCAGTTGAATCTCCAACGACATGTCGCGCGCCACGCCTTCCACCACCCGCCGCACGGCGTCGGTCTGTTCGATGTCGGCATCTGGATGGACGATCAGGCGCAGCGTGGCGGGGTCGCTGGCGGCAATGTCGCGGGAAAAGGCCTCCGGGATGGTCAGCACGCGGGCGATCTCGGCCAGATTCAATCGGGTCATCGCCTTGGTCTGCTCTTGACGCTCGACGCGCACGCCGCCGGCTTGGTCAAGTTTTTCGAGCAGCGTCCGCGCCGATTTGCCGCCGTCCAGATCAACCACCACCAGCGGGATGCGGGTATCTCCGCCCTTGCCGACCGCGCCCAGCGCGCCGCTGAATACGACGATGAACAGCAGGGGCAGCAGAAAAAGCATGAACAAGTTGCCCCGGTCTTGCAACAGAATCTGCAAATCCTTGAACGCTATGCTGAGGACTTTCATCGTCTATCACTCCCTGAGCTTTTTGCCCGTCAAGTGCAAAAAGACGCTCTCCAGGTTAGGCTCCAAAATTTCGAGCGAAGTGAGCGGGATGTCGCGCCCGTTGAGAAAGCCGATCACGTTGACGACGGCTTGCTGGCTATGCTCGGCCATGATCTTGATGACGGGCGCAGCCGCCGTCTCTTTGCCGTCCTTTTGCTCAGGCGATTCGCCTTTGGCAGGTGGCGGCGCGATCGGCGACACGAGTGTTGGGTACAACGCCATCGCCTCTTTGACGGCCGGAAGCGCGCGAATGTCCCGCACGATCTGCGCCAGGGTCTCATCGCTCATCTGGGGCACGCCGACCTTGATCACGCCGCCGCCCAGCAACGCGATCAGGTTCTTGATCGTGTCCAGCGCAATGATTTTGCCCTGGTCAACGATGGCGACGCGGCTGCACAACAGCTCGACTTCTTCCATATAGTGGCTGGTGTAGATGATGCTCATGCCCCGCTCGCGGTTGAGCTGCAGCACGCTCGGGTGGATACGACACGTGGGCTGGTGGCTACAAGAGTTGGGCGGGCGGCTACAAGAGCTGGGCCGGTGGCACGACCAACTGGGACAGCGGATTCAATAGCTGGGCCACTGGTTACAAGAGTTGGGCGGGCGGCTATAACAGTTGGGCAGGCGGCTACAAGAGCTGGGCCGGCAGTTACAACAGTTGGGCGAGCGGATATAAGAGCTGGGCCGGCGGTTACAAGAGTTGGGCGGGCGGCTACAAGAGTTGGGCCGGCGGATATGCGTCGTGGGCCGGCGGCTACAAGAGTTGGGCCGGCGGTTACAAGAGTTGGGCCGGTTCTACGGGTGATCCGAACTGGGCTGCAGCCTTTGCCACTCTGAAGAATCAACCGGCGGGCACAGCAGCTGTGGGCATCAACGTCTTGTCGAACGACCAATGACCCAAAGGTGAGGTTGGCCTGCGGTTCACGGTCATGGCACATTGACAGGCGCAGGAAGGGATGGGTTCCCTCCTGCGTCTGTTGTCTTGGCGTTACGGCTCACCCTTACGAAAGGTCTCACCGACCCCCAAAGAATTTTCGCGCGCGTGGCGCGTCGCCTTACCGTGATGTCCTGCTCAGATCTGCCAATCGCGCCAATTGCTGTTCGACTCGGGCCAAGTCGGCGGCGGCTCCCAATTGCTTAAAGCTTTGTTGGGCTGCCTGCAGTTCTTGCCGCGTTTGCTCAAACTGGTCGAGCTGCAATGACAGCACAGCGCTCCAATAGTCTGTCCGTGCGGCTTCTAATCTCGAGCCACTGGCGCGGAAGATGGCTGCACTGCGCTCGAGATGGCGGCGGGCAGAGGCCGGGTCGCCGCGTGCCTGATCCAGGCGGCCTCGCAATCGCTCGTACCGTCCCCACTCTATCGCGTCGCCCTCGTCGCCGCCGGTGCTTTCTCGCAATACGTCGTGGGTGCGTTTGGCACACTGCTCGGCTTCGTCCAGGTGTTTCTGTTCCAGGTGCAGCACGCTCTGCAGTTCATAAGCGTCTGCCAGATTCACGTTGGCTTTGGCGCCGGCCTCAGCATACAAAAGAATCGAGGCATCCAGATGTTTAGCGCAGTCGGCCCAATGGTCTTGCGCCAGGTCGAGACGGCCCAAGTTCATATGCGCTTGGGCCAGTTCGTAGGAATGTCCAATGCGCTGGGCGAGGGCAAGGCTGCGGGTAAAATGCTCTTCAGCTTTGGCCCATTCGCCCCGGTCCGTGTACAGCCCGCCAAGATTCGTGCAAGCCAGCGCCAGCCCTTCGACCTCACCGATGCGTTCGTGCAATTCGATGGCGCGCTCGTAATCGGCCAACGCGCCATCCCAGTCGCCGCTGGTTTCTTTGAGGATCGCCAAGTTGTTCATCGAACGCGCATAACCGACCACGTCGCCCAAGCGTTGGCGGAGTTCCAGGGCACGCTCGACACATTCCGCTGCCCGCTTCCATTCGCTGCGATTAAAGTGCACAGCGCCCAATCGGTTGAGGATCGAGGATAATACGTCATAGTGCTCAGTGTCGCTGACCAGGGCCAATCCTTGCTCCAGCCTGTTTTGCGCTGCAGCCAGGTCGCCCCGGCGCAGACTGAGCCAGCCCAGATCGGAATAGATCTGGGCCTCTAGTTCAGGGCGCACAGTGCCCGCCAGGCTGATTTCGCCCAACGCTTGATGCAGCCAGCGTTCCGCCTCAGACACGTCACCTCGCTTGTCCCATACTTGTCCTAGCTTGAGCATCGCTTGCGCGCGAGCTTCTGGGGCGGCCTCTTTCCATTCTTCCAGTGCTGCCTGGTACAGAGCCGTGGCTTCTTCGTACTGGCCGATGTGTTGTTGAACCTCGCCTAACCCGATGGCGGCCTGCCAGCGTTCGGCCTCGCAGTCGCTCAGGTGTTGCGAAAGCTGCAGCGCCAGGCTATAGTGTTCAACGGCTTCGTGATTGGCAAATCGCTGGCGGGCGCGGTCGCCAGCCTGCAGCGCATAGCGCATCGCTTTGTCGCGCACGTGAGCGCGGTGATAGTGCAAGGCCAGCACTTCGGCCTGGCTGTTGACGTCGGCCGCATACAAAGTCTCGATGCACTCGGCCACTGCACGGTGAAGCCCGGGGCGTTGGTTGTGCATCAGGCCGTCGTAGATCGTTTCTTGGGTGATGATGTGGCGGAAGCCATGCATAGGCTCGCCCGCTCCGGGCCGTTTCACCAGCAGTCCCATCTGCGTGAGCCGCTCCAGCATCGGCAGCACATTGACCGTGCCGTGCAGCCGACGCTCGACCTCGTCCAACAGGCTGGCGCTGAACTGCAAGCCGATGACGGCGGCATCGCGCAGAACATGTTGCAGGTCTTGGGGCAGGCGGTCTACGCGCGCCATCATCAGCCCGCGCAGGGTGGTGGGCACCTCTAGCGATTCAAGCTCGACCGTCGAGGCGACTTGCCACTGGTCGTCCCCCTGCGTCAGGACTTGCTTTTCAATCAACGTATGCACAAACTCTTCAATATAGAAAGGATTGCCTTCTGCGCGGGTCAGGATGGTGTTGACAAACTGTTCCGGCAAACTGTTCAAGTTGACCAGGTGTCCCAGCAAGGCCCGACCGTATTCCGGCGAAAGCGGTTTGAGTTCAACGGAAAGAAGCGCGGGCGCAGCCAGGGGAGCTTGCGTCTGAGGAAAGGCAATCTGCAAGGGCGCTTCCGGTTGGGGCCGCGAGATGAGGCACAGGAGCAAGGGAGCTTCGCGGACCAGGCCGACGAGGGATGGCAGCATATCCTTTGAAAGATCGTCGGCCCAGTGAAAGTCTTCAAGGATCAGCACGATAGCGCGCCGGCGGGTTTCTTCCAATAACCATTCACGCAGCGCCAGCTCGGTCAACTGTTTGATGCGTTCCGGTTCCAGGTAGCGGAGAGAGGTCTGTTCTTCCGGCGTGAGGGCGCTCCCCATCACTTGCCGCAAAAAGGGACGGAGCGCAGGTGTGACCTTTTCATCCCAGGCCGTCTGAGGCGGAAAGGTGCGCAGAGCGTCTTGCAGCAGCGAGCGGAAAACGCCATAGCCCACGCCTTGGGAATAGGGCAACCCACGTCCTTGCCAGACCGTGGCCTGGTCTGGCACGATGACGGAGAGCCACTCGGAGACCAAACGCGATTTGCCCATTCCGGCTTCGCCCTGGATCGTCACCACGCTGCCGTGCCGCTCGTCGAGAAAGGCCGCCAACGCCAGGCGTAATTGTTGCAGCTCAGTGTTCCTGCCCAGGAGAATGGTCTTGGTGCCGGCAACGCCGCGCGTCGGGAGTGGCTCGGCGCGGTCGCCGATCACCTCATAGACCGTCATGGGCTGGTCAATGCCTTTGATCTGGGTCGTGCCCATAGCCTCAAAGTTGAAGAAGGGGCGGGTTTGTTCATAGACGCGCGAGCTGACAACGGTGCGGCCCGGCTGACTGAACGCCTGCAAGCGCGCCGCCAAGTTGACCGTGTCTCCAATCACGGTGTAGGCGGCTTGCTCTTGTGTGCCGAGGATGCCCGCAATGACCGGCCCGCTGTGGATGCCGATGCGGATTTGAAGCGGAGCGCCCAATTGAGCGAGGGCGATCGGCTCAAACTCGGCCGCGGCTTTTTGCATGTCCAACGCAGCACGCACGGCCAGTTCGGCGTCGTTTTCGTGGGCCTGGGGAGCGCCAAAGACGGCCATGAGGCCGTCACCCGTAAACTTGTCCACCAACCCGTCGTAGCGATGGATACACGCCACCAGGCGTCCTAGCAGATCGTTGATCAGGCCAAACACAGGCTCGGCGTCGAGTGAGGCCGAAAGGCGCGTAAAATTCACCGCGTCGGCAAAGAGGACCGCCACCTCGCGTCGCTCGCCGCGCAATCGCTCTTGATCGTGCAAGATGCTTTCGGCAACGACGGAGGGGATAAAGGAGCGCAACCGGCGGATCGCGTCTTGCGCCTCCGATAGCTCGCGCTTGAGGTCTGCTTCTGCCACGGGCCAAGTGTCGGCGCGTTCGGTGAGGGCAGCCCCACAACCGGTGCAATGCAACCCGGTATCAGGATTGAGCAAGCCGCACTGTGGACAGCGCATTGGATCCCCGTCTCTTGAAAGTGGTTGGGTAATAGTTTACCACCTCTTGGGATTTTGTGGTATCATGCCAGCACTACCCATATTGCGTGTGTTGTGCCATAATGTGCCCTGAGATGTTTTGCTGTTTGCAAAGCGGCGACTGAGACAAGAGGAGCCTTGTGGCTGGCGAAACTGTCCTGGTCATAGATAACCGCGCCGAGCCGCGCCAGTGCCTGATTGAGACGGTGCTCAACCCTGGCGGCTATACCTCCCTGGAAAGCGATACCTTTGAGACCGGCCTACAGGCTGCATTGGAGCAATCGCCTGACCTGATCGTGTTGACGGCTCAGGCGATCCCCCCTGGCGAATTCGAGTCCCTGAAAAAACTCGGCGCGTCCAGTCAGCCCATCGCCGTGCTCTTGATCGTAGATCCGTCAGCCGAGCGTTGGGTCGCCGACCTCTGGGTTGCCGGTGTGCGCGGCGTCTTGTTCGAGCCGTTCAAGCCAAACGAGGCATTGCGTGCGCTTGAGCGCGCGCTGACCGAGACTCGCTTGCGCCGCGAGCGCGACGAACTAGCCGGCAAACTGGCGCAGGCTCGCCGCCAGATGGAGTGGCAACTCCAAGAACTCAACGCCATCTACACGGTGGGCAAAACGGCCACGGCCATGCCGGACTTGGAACGGGTGCTGGCGCAGGTGGTCGAGGCGGCCACGTACATGGCGCACGGCGAGGAAGGTTCACTGATGCTGGTGGACGATGCCAGCGGCAAGCTGTACCTGCGCGCGTCCAAGCACCTCGATCAACCTGCCGCCGGCGGCCTGCGCGTCCAAGTGGATGATGCTTTGCTGGATCGAGTGCTCAAATTCGGCCGGCCCGTGATGATGGCGGGACAAGACCTGCGCAAGGTCAATCCGTCACATCCGGCTAAAGCGCTCCTATACGTTCCCCTCACAGTCTCGCCCGCTCGCAGCATGGGTGTGTTAGGTGTATCGAACGAGGTTTCCGAACACATCTTTACCGAGCGGGACATGTTCCTGCTTTCGGCGCTGGGTGATTATGCGGCCATCGTCATTGAAAACACGCGGTTGTTCGCGGCGGGCGAGTCCGAGCGAAGCACGCTGGATGCTGTGTTGCGCGGCACCGAGGACGCGGTGATTTTGCTGGACCTGGACAAACAGGTCTTGCTGTGCAATCCGGCCGCGCGCAAAGCGTTTAGCATCAAGTCGCCGGATGTCGTCGGCCGCCTGTTGCATCAAGTCACCCGCAGCCAGGTGTTGCTGGAATTGTTCGAACATCTTCCCAGCGTCGGGCGGCCGCTGCGCACGGAAGCGCAATTGGCCGACGGGCACACACTTCAGGCGCAGGTCAGCGCTATCGAGGCCGTGGGCTACGTGGCAGTCATGCAAGACATCACGCACTTGAAGGAATTGGATCGCGTCAAGAGCGAATTTGTGTCCGTCGTGAGCCACGACCTGCGCTCTCCGCTCACGACGATTCGCGGTTACGTGGATTTGTTGCCGCGCGTAGGGCCGCTCACCCCGCAGCAGGCCGAGTTTGTCAATCGGATGGGGCAGAGCATGAAGACCGTCACCGACCTGATCGGCGATCTGTTGGACATCGGTCGGGTTGAAGCGGGGTTGGATCAAGAGGCAGCTCCTTGCCGGATAGACGACATTTTGCGGCGAGCGGCTGACGCCGTGCAGATCGTCATTGACGAAAAACAACATGAGTTGACTCTGGATATCGCGCCCGATTTGCCGCCGGTCTTGGGCAGCGCGCGGCGGCTCGAACAGGTGGCGACCAACCTTCTCCACAATGCGGTCAAGTACACGCCGGACGGCGGCAAGATCAAGGCGACGCTCAAGGCCGAGGGAGCGTATGTGATGTTGAGCGTGGCGGACAATGGCATCGGCGTCCCGCTGGAAGATCAGCCGTACATCTTTAACAAATTCTACCGCGTGCAGAGCGAGGCGACGGCGAATATCCTGGGAACGGGGCTGGGGCTATCCATTGTCAAGACCGTGGTGGACAAGCACGGTGGGCGCGTGTGGGTGGATAAAGCACCCTGTTTTGAACGTAAAATCGGGCCTTTTGCTAAGGTTGTGCACGATGTGCTGAATACATGGCTTGTGCAAAATGTGCTGAATACGGACAGATAACTGATTGACTGATAACAGAGTAACTGATATACTAGCCGCAACACATCACTTGGAGGCAAATTCATGAAGCACTTGATCACTCTGGGCGATCTGACACCTGACGAGTTTATGGGACTGCTCGACCTGGCTGTCAAGCTCAAGGCCGAACTCTTCAAGAAGGGTCGCAATAAACCCCGGCTGAAAAACAAGACGTTGGGCATGATCTTTCAAAAGCCCAGCCTGCGCACGCGCGTGTCGTTCGACATGGCAATGATCCAGCTCGGCGGGCAGGCGCTGTACATCTCGCCGAACGAGATTTCGCTCGGCAAGCGCGAAAGCGTGGCCGACGTGGCCCGCGTCCTTTCCCGCTACGTGGACGGCATCGAGGCGCGCGTGTTCGCCCACGCCGACGTGGTGGAGCTTGCCAAGTACAGCCGAGTGCCGGTCGTCAACGGGCTTTCGGACTATTCACATCCCTGCCAGGGTACCGCCGACCTGTTGACCATCTACGAGCGTTTTGGCAAATTGGAAGGGCTTAAGGTTGTATTCGTCGGCGACGGCAACAACGTGGCGACCTCGCTGGCGTTCGGCTGCGCGCTGACCGGCGCTCACTTTGTGTGCGCCTCGCCCGAAGGCTATGACCTGTCCGCCGATGTGGTCACTAAAGCCGGCGAGATGGGCAAAGCGACCGGCAGCACCATCACGCTCCTGCGCGACCCGCTAAAAGCCGCCCGCGACGCCGATGTGATCTATACCGACGTGTGGACTTCGATGGGGCAAGAAGAAGAGACCGCGCAGCGGCTCAAGGTTTTTTCCCCGACGTATCAAATCAACGCCAAGCTAGTGAGCCGCGCCGCGCCCGGCTATATCGTCATGCACTGCCTGCCGGCGCATCGCGGCCAGGAAATCACCGACGAGGTGTGCGACGACGAAAAGCACTCGGCGCTGTGGGATCAAGCCGAAAACCGGATGCACGCGCAAAAGGCCATCCTGGTCGAGTTGATGGCGGAAAAGAAGGCCAAAGCGCCCAAGGCCAAGGCGAAAACCAAATCCAAGAAAAAGTAGCCGGGCGGCGGTTGAACACAAAGTTAGGCCCGCGCGCCGTAAGCCAACAAGCAGGAATGAACTTGACCCCTAAACACAAGCTGACCAGAGAACAATGGGAAGAGTTGGACATCCAATACAGTAACACGCCTGGCTTGTTTGATGTCTTTTCAGCGTCGGGCGAACACTATCTCCTTGTCGCGCTCTTGAACGAGTTCGGGTATCATCCCCACAGCCGTGAAGAAGCTATCGAATTGGCGCAGGAGTTGTTGAGCAATGGCTACGAATAAACCGGACTTTCTCAAAGTGGGGGCTATCGTCAAAGTCCAACATTGGTACGGTCAGATTGTTGATATTGCCGAATCGGATTCGAGAATCATGGTCTTGGTCACATCGCCCAAAGCTCTATGGCGATACCATCCTGCCGAGTGGCTAGAGTTTGACGCGCAACACATCAAGCCGGCGTCATTAGATGAAGCCATCGCCAGTTTCGACATCTACACTGAGCGAGTGCAAAAGACGCTTCAAGAAATCGAAGCGATGAAAAAGAATTGGCAGCAGAGTACGGTAAGTCATGGTCCGGGCGATGGTTGAATATAAAAGCTAGGCGGGCGTCCAGCAGTGTGAGCGAGAATGGAGGGTGTAATGGGAGAACCAACAGTACTGACGAAAATGATTGATGTGCACGAGGCGCAGCTACATTTGGAAGAATTGTTAGCTATGCTGTTCGAGGGCACAGAAATCATCCTTGCCCAAAATAACCGCCCCCTGGCGCGTCTAACACGTATTGCTTCACCAACCATGCCCCGTATTGCGGGACTACACGCTGGGGCGGTTTGGATGAGCAAAGATTTTAGTGAGCCATTGCCCGAAGCTTTTTGGACGGGGAGTGTATAAAGTTACCCTACCAGATTCGCCTTGCCACGTTAGAGCAAATCCGCCGCGAGTTCCACCCGTGGAGATACGGTGCTGAACCAAGATTTCAAAGAGTTTACTCGATCATAAAAACGGGAAATGGGCCCGACGAGTAACTGACCTCACGGAGCGAAAATGCCAGGCAATCGCCAAGTATACGACCTAGCGATGAAACGCGGGCACAGTCTTGCCCGCCAACAGGCGTGGGACAAAGCCGCCGCCGAATATCAGCGCGCGCTGGCCGAGTTTCCCGAGGATGCCGACGCGCTGATTGCGGCGGGGGCCGTGTTGATCAACCTCACTCTGCTGCCCGAGGCGCTGGCGGTGCTCCAGCACGCGAACCAAGCCAAGCCGAACGACTTGGGGACGATGGAAAAGCTCGCCAGTGTGCAAGCACAGTTGAGCTACCCAGCCGACGCCGCGCAAACGCATGTCGCCATCGGCAACCTCCAGGCGGAACAAGGGAACACCGATCAGGCGGTCGAGACCTGGAAACGCGCCAGCAACCTGGACGCCTTTAATCTACAAGCGCATCAAAAGCTGGCCGAAACCTACCAGGCTCAAAACAATCCCAAAGCGGCAGCGACCGAATGGATCCTGGTCGCTCGCATCTGCCGCAAACAAGGCTATTGGGGCAAAGCGGCCCAGCATTGCCAAGTGGCGCTCGCGCTCGACCCGCGCAACACCGACGCGCTTAGACTGATGGAAGGGATTCGCGTCAAACGCGGGACCGGGATGCTGCCGACCTTGCCGGAACCATCGTCGTCCGGCGCGCCGACTCTCCCTTCGCCGGCTGCCCCACCCACGCCGCCCACCAGCGCGTCAGAAGCCGCGCTCACTCTGGAGAGGGAAGAAGAAGGAGCGAAACCCGGCAGCCCGGTGGACATTGCGGCGCAAAAGGCGCTCTCGGACCTGGCCGAATCGCTCTTTGAGGAAGATGCTCCCCCTACCCCGCCGCGCGCGGGCATTCGACTGACCAAGGCGGAGATTGACGCGCTCATCGGCCAGGCGATTGACCTGCAAACACGCGGGCAGGCCCAACAGGCCATCGCCGCCTACAAGCGCGTATTGGACGTGGCGGATCTGCCGGCGGCTCGCTTTAACCTGGGGCTGCTCTACGAACAGGAACTCTTGTTCGAAGAAGCCATCGAGCAATTCCAGCAATCTATCCGCGAACCGGAATACGCGTTGGGCAGCCGCTTTGCGCTCGGCGAATGTTGCCGCGCGCGCGGACGGAATGACGAGGCGCTGGAGCAATTTGTTCAAGTCCTCAAAATCGTGGACCTGGCCACGGTCAAGCGCGAGCAAGTGGACGACCTGATCGCCCTGTACGAAAACCTGGCCGATAGCTTTATCACCAAGGGCGACCGTGACCAGGCCGTCCAGTTCACCAATTCCCTGGTCGAGTTCTTGTCGAGCCGGGGCTGGGAGGATAAGGTGCTCGAAGCTCGGCAGAGACTCGACAGCCTCACCGACGAGGGCGCGCCCATCCTCAGCCTAGCCGAGGTGCTCGCCGTCCCCAATGCCGAAGTCATCTTGCAATCACTGGCTCTCACACAAGAGTACGCCAAGCGCGGCAAGATTTACTCAGCATTGGAGGAAGCCTACCTCGCTTTCCAGTACGCGCCGGATTTTTTGCCGATGCACCGGCGTGTGGCGGATATTCTGTGGAACAGCGGGCATGAGGAATCCGCCACCGTCAAGTACATGGTGATTGCCGATACCTACCAGACTCGCGGCGACAGCCGCCATGCCATCGCGATCTATCAATATATCCTGCGCCTCACGCCGATGGACGTGCAGACGCGCTGCAACCTGATTGACCTGCTGATCAGCCACGGCGAGATTGACAAGGCGCTTGAGCAGTACATGGCGCTGGCCGACACCTATTACCAACTCGCTGAAATGGACAAGGCGCGAGAAAGGTTTCAGGAAGCGATGACCTATGTCCCGCGCGCCTCGGACAGCAAACACTGGACACAACAGATTCTTCACCGGGTTGCCGACATTGACATGCAGCGCGTTGACTGGCGGCGCGCGATCAAAAGCTACGAGCAGCTCAAATCCATCGTCCCCGACGACGAGAAAGCTCGCCTGGCGCTGGTCGAGCTGCATTTCAAGACCGGCGACAGCGCCCACGCCAGCAAGGAACTGGACGACTTGCTCGTTCGCTATTCCAAATCCGGCAAGGCGCGCAAGATCATCCCCGTGCTGGAAGATCAGACGCGCACTCATCCCAACGAAATGGGGCTGCGGATGCGGCTCGCCCGCGCCTACATTGGAGCGGGGCTGACAGCGCAAGCCATTGAGCAACTCGACACGCTGGGAGATTTGCAGCTTCAGGGCGGCTTTCAGAAAGAAGCGGCGGCGACTATTCGCAGCATCATCGCGCTGAACCCTCCCAACGTCGAAGAGTATCAGCAGGCCCTGGCTCAAATCAAGCCGAGCGGGCCGGCGTGAGTGTGGGCCGGCTATTGACCCTTCGCAAGGTGAGCACTTGCTCAGCACTGTGAACTGGCATGTCAGAAATATGGTACCTCTTTGAGCGCATGACGTGGCTCAGCGCGCTCGACATCGCGCTGGTGGCCTTGGTGTTCTTTTTTGCGCTCCAGTTGATCCGCGGCACGCAGGCCGTACAATTGCTGCGCGGCGTCATCATCCTGGCCGTCATCCTTCTGCTCTTGGGCAACGCGCTCAGGCTGCCCGCCTTTGGCTGGCTGGTGCGGACCGCCATCCCGGCCTTGCTGGTGGCGTTGCCCGTGATCTTTCAGCCGGAACTGCGCCGCGCGTTGGAGCGGCTGGGGCGCGCAGGGACATTCCTCGGCAACACCACCCGGCAGTCTGCCGTCGAGACCGTCATCACCGAAACCGTCGCCGCCTGCCAGCGATTGGCCGAGCGGCGTCACGGCGCGCTCGTCATCCTCGAACGTGAGACAGGGTTGCAGGACTTTATTGACACAGGCGTTCATCTCAACGCCGAGATCAGCTCGGAGCTTTTGCAGACCCTCTTTTTTCCCAATACGCTCCTGCACGACGGCGCAGTGATTGTGCGGGGCGACCGCATTGTAGCCGCGGCGTGCATCCTGCCGCTGGCCAGCGGCTTTCTGGCCGACCGGCGATTGGGATTGCGCCACCGCGCCGCCATCGGCATCACGGAAGCCACAGATGCCATTGCCGTCGTCGTCAGCGAAGAGCGCGGCAGCGTATCAATCGCCCACAACGGGCGAATGATCCGCCGCCTGGATGCGCAACGGCTGGAAGCAGTGCTGCGCGCATTTTACCAGCCGCAACTATATCGGCCAGCGCCCTTGTGGCTCCGTGTGTTTTCGCGGCTGACGGGCGAGCCTCGGCGGGCGGCCGCGCCGCCTGCCTCCACTCCCAGCCAGTCCAGGGAACAACTATGATCCGCCGTATTGCCGATGCCATCGCCCGCGCGGCGCTCGCGCTCATCCTGGCCGTCTTGGTCTGGATCGTCGCCGTCCAGCAAGAGAACCCGATGCGCGTTGACACTCTGCCTGTGGCGCTGCCTATCGTGCGCACACACGAACCACCGGGAGTTTTTGTCTACGGACAGACGACGGATTCGGTGCATGTCACATTGCGTGCGCCGCAAGCGATGTGGCCGCGGCTCACTCCCGACCAGTTCAAGGCGGAACTTGACCTGTCCAATAAACCATTCGGCCAACTCAACCTGCCGGTCCAAGTGCGCGCGCTCAATCCCGCGGTCGAAATCGTCCGCGTTGACCCGGCAACGGTGGACTTGCATCTGGAACCCACTGCCGAGCAGACCGTCCCCGTGCGCATCACCACAACCGGCGAACCAGCGTTGGGGTACGCCGCGCGGCCGGCCAGCGCCACACCGGATCAGGTCGCCGTTCGCGGCCCGGCTTCCTTCGTCAGCCAGGTAGCTCAGGTAATAGGGACGGTCAGCGCGCAAACCCGGTCGCGGTTGTGCGCCCCACGCACACGGCGCCTGCTGGAACAGCCCTATCCCTTGACGAACGCGAGGGGCCGGAGGCGCGCCACGCGGCGGATGAGGCCGGCCCCGGTCCGCCATCGCCTCGGCCTCGGCCTGTCCCGTCAAAACCGCACCTGTCTCGGAGTCAATATCCACATACCCGATGGGGCCAAACGGATCGCGCGAAAGCGATGTGACGAACGCTCCAAAATGCCAGACCTGGCGTCCTCCTGCCATTGACCGCAATTCAGGACGGTCGGCCATCACCATATTGCCGACGTTTTCCCCCAGCCACAAGTTGGCCTTGCGATGAGCCGCGCGCTCGTCCAGGCGCGGCAAAAACGTCACTAGCACGCGCGCGCCTTCCGGCGCGGGCGCGCCCGCCGGAAGCCGGATGTGTCCCTGTTTGACGATACCCTCATACGTCATCAACATGGTATACCTCTCACTTGCGCACCTGTGCCCTGCTATTGCCGCGTCTTGCCGTTTCCGGCGGGAGAACAAGTTGATCTGTGCTTCCGATGTGCGCGGCAGGGGTTTTGCCGCCCCCTGCTTTACCACTTGGCTGCGTCGTCGTGCGGCAATTAGTCTAGCACAAGACGTGTGTTCTAGCAAGAGGAATCGTAAACTACTCAGCCCAAGCGGCGCTGGTCGAGCGATGCCGGCCAACCGATCCAAATCCAATTCTTTGCGGGTGGCGATTCGCACACGGCACAAGTCTTGACCGAAGGCTGGTCTGCGCCTGATGTTATCTCTTGATTGCACAAGCTTTACCACCGGATGCGGAGCTGTGGAACTCGCCGAGGATGGGACGAGTGGAAAGGCCGTAGAGCGCGGAGCGTGGAGAGCTGAGGATGAGTACGGGAGCACTCATCCAAAGCAGATTCCCCCCTTGACGCCGCCCCATTTGTCAACTAGAATACACGTATCCTGCCGAGTTGTCGGATGTGTTTCGTTTTATTGGGCGCTTGTGCTGGAGGTCTTGGCCGTGCAGGTTCAATTATCATCTCAGGTTTGAGGTGGCTCGCATGCTCTCCTACCAAGACTTTACGATCACCGTCAATGGCTCCATAGGCAGCTATACGGTGGAAGCCCGAGGCCCCGGCGAAATCACCGTTTCACCTCTCCCCTTCATCTACGCCGAAACAGGCGACCTGCGGAGCGAGTTCGACCAGATCAAGAATGGCTTTGCTCCCTCGCGCGAGCGAATGCAGGCTGTTGGCGCATTGCTGTTCGATGCTCTTTTCCCCCGCCCGATTGCCCGCGCCTTCTCACGCGCCTACGGGCACTTGTCCGAAGGCGCCAACCTGCGGCTCAAGCTGGCTATCCGCCCGCCGGAACTCAACGTCCTGCCCTGGGAACTGCTCTACGATCCTGACGAAGCCTTCTTCCTGGCTGCCCGCTTGAGCTACCCCATCGTCCGCTTTCTCGAAAGCGGCGCACCGGCCGCTTCTCTGCTCACTCGTCGTCCTCTCAACGTTCTCTATGTCCAGGCGCAGCCCGCAGATCTCGTCCCGCTCAACCTGGAAGCCTCTGAACGCGCCATCCGCGACGCGCTGGGGGCCATGGCGCAAGTGACCCCGCTCCGTCAGGCATCCCCGGAGGCGCTCACCGACGCTTTACGCCAGCCGTGTTACCACATCCTCCATTATGACGGGCATGCCGGCTTTGATGCCGATAGTGCT
Source organism: Anaerolineae bacterium (assembly GCA_041300525.1). Lineage (GTDB taxonomy): Bacteria > Chloroflexota > Anaerolineae > Fen-1058 > Fen-1058 > JBGLNJ01. The sequence goes on from JBGLNJ010000001.1 coordinate 2,642,367, forward strand.
TCCGGCATGGTCGGTCTGCAAGATCCCCAGACCGGTCACCCACGCTACCTGTCCGGTGAATTGCTGGCTGCCCTGCTCGAAGGGTCTTCCATCCGCCTGGTCGTTCTGGCGGCCTGCGAGTCCGGCATGGACTCCCCCAAGCGTCGTTTTTCCGGCATCGCCCAGCAACTCTTGCGGGCTTCTTCGCTCCCCGCGGTTGTCGCCATGCAGTTCGCTATTCCTGACCGATCCGCTATCGCGTTCAACCATGGTTTCTATGGCGCGCTTGCCGCGGATTTCCCTGTGGATGCTGCCGTCACCGAAGGCCGCAAGGCGATCCTGACGTCTTTCTCCGGCGAGCCTTTTGACACTCCCGATTGGGCTACCCCGGTCCTCTTTATGCGCGCATCGGACGGCGATATCTTTGCCCGGGGCGAGTCGCTCCCGGCGGCAGGCGTTCAACTCCCGCTGGTGGTTGACCATCGCCGGATCGGGGTGAACATCGAAAATGCCAATGTCTCTGGCATGGTCGTTGGGGGGAATGTGATCCTCGAAAAGAGCGGGGGCATCCCAATTCCATTGATCGAGGCGCTATTCATCCCCATGACGCAAATCATCAACCAGACACATCCAGACCGGCAAGTCGAAGCCGGTCGTCAACTGTCTGCGCTTGTACAAGAATTAGCCAAAGGTGGCACTGCCGAAGACAACATCCTCGCTACGCTGGCGAGCAATCTGGCCGGCATCCTCCCAGAGATGTCCGGGCGTTTGGCGGATATCTTGAGCTTACCGATCCTCGCCAACGCCATTGGCAGTATGACGCGATCCGCCATCCAGCAGCTTTACTCCGTTAGCTAGCTGGATGATCTAGTTTCGGCAATTTTTGTCGAAGGAGGTTGCCATGTTCCGCAAACGTTCATTCAGCCCGGCTTGGCGTGGGGTATCTGTCTTCGTTGTTCTGTGTATCCTCTTGACAGCCTGTGGACCGGCGGCGACGCCGGCCCAGGAGCCGGTTGAACCCCCTCGCGCCCCGGCTGGGAATCCAGAGCCGACGCAAGGGCCTCGGGCCACGCCACCCCCTGCCGCAACCCCAGCTCCGGCATCTTACCCTCCGGCCACACTGCGAATCATGCTTGCTGTTTTGCCAGGAGAAGAGGAATACTATAGCCGGCAAATCGCCAGCTTTCAGAAACTCCAGCCCGCGATCAAGGTCGAAGTCATGTACGTGAGGTTTTACGACTTGTGGGTAACGTTATCCACGAGAGTCGCCGCGGGCGACACGCCCGACATTGCCGGCGGATTATCTTACAATGATCTGGCCGCGCTGCGCGGGAACGGGATGTTGCTGAGCCTGGGAGATAGTCAGCAGTATGTAAAGTCGGGCTTTTTGCCTGGGGCCGTGGAGACAGCCGCTTTCGACGGTCAGTTGTATGGCCTGCCCTGGCTGCGTGCTGCCTGTTCGCCCACTTATAATAGCTTGGCCATTTTCAAAAGGGCTGAAAAGTATTTCGACCAAGCCAATGCGCTGGTCCGCTACCTTGCCGAGCCTCAATTCCAGATCAGCAATTATAAGGAACACGCCTGGTATCCCACCCGGCAAAGCATCTATGACGAACTGGGCCTCAAGTGCGCCCCAGTCACTCTGCTGCGCCTGGATCCCGGCTTGGTTGTGAACGTTCAGAACACGGTGAAAGAGCGCAGCGTCAAACTCTCTCGCGTCCTGAAAGATAATGCCATCAACTTCCAGGAGGCCACAGCAGTTGTCGAGGCGGGCAATGCCCTAGTGAGCGGCGCGGTAGTCTATCCGACAGGAACACCCCGGGAACTGCGTGCCCGCTTTGAAAGTGAAGGGCTGATCGTCGGCGCATTGTTCCTCTCTAAAATCGCTCCGGACCTCTCTCTGCCCACCGAGGGGGATTATGCCTTGCAGTGCAAGGGAGACAAGAGCGGGAAGGCCGCCTGCTTCCTGCTGGATCCCGCCGGCGGTTCCAAGCAAGTCCCACTGGCGAGTTATGTGCCTGATGCCAGCTCGATCAATACCCCGGTCTGCACAGCAGAACAAGGCTCGAGGCTGATCTGCTGGTATGTTGATGGCTTGAAATTCTGCGTCAAAGTCGGCAAATGAATGATCTCGATCGTCGCCCACGGAACGCGGATCAATTATGCCCGCCGTCCGAGCGGTCACCTGATGTTCCGTATTCGAGTGAGCCAGGCTCGCCATGACAGACCCAAGTGATCTTGCCTCGATCTACATCATACCCGATTTCGTCAACCGCAAGGAACAGCTTGCCATCTTGTGGAAAATGGCGCGCGGCGAGATCGAGGCGTGCCTGGCGCTGATTGGCGGACGAAAGGGCATGGGCAAGTCCTATCTCCTCCAGGAATTCCAGTCCGAATGTCAGGATCAAGGGGGCTGCGTAACTCTGATTGATTTTGAGAACAAGAACTGGAGTCTGGACTATAACGGGGTGATTACGCGCATCAGCACCGACCTTGGCCCGCAAGGCTTTGAGCCGCTCACCCAGGCCAGCCGGCAAGCCGTCGAGCAGATCGAAGCGCAGCGGTTGCTGGCCCAGCTTAATACCGGCCTGGGGCAACAGTCAGCCGGGATCGCTCAAGCATCGGCTCCACCACAGGGAAATGCTCTCCCGCAGGTCGGGGTTCAGATTGGCGGCGGCTCCACCGTCACAGGCCCCGTCATCGGCAGGGACTATGTTCAGAACCTCAACTGGATCCAGTACGTCATACAAGGCGACGATCCCTTTGTTCAGGAGTTGATCAAGTCCAATCTCACGCGTGCCTTTCAGCAATGTCTGGCTGTATTGACGGTTGAGCGCAAGGCCGTGTTGCTCTTTGACGGTTGGGATGCTGCCAACCAACCGCTCCGCGACTGGCTTCGGGATAACCTCTTTCGCTGGGTGCTCAACCGCCAGCTTCCGCAGGCCATGGTCGTGGTGGCAGGCAACGATGGGTTCGATGGCATCACACCCGCCCGGACACTCACTCGGCTCACTATGCCGGGCCTGCCTCCCGATGCGATTGAGGCCTACTGGATCGAAAAACGCGGTCTCCCCAAAGATAAACTGGCAGAAGTTATTGACCTTTCTCACGGCACGCCTAGCGTGGTCACGCTCCTGGCTGAAGAAGCCTCTTACGCGTCCCGACAAACCCCGGCATAGGCAAGTGGACACCGATGAACGAGCACGTACCTGATCTTTCCAATAAAGATGAAGCCGTTCTCATCCAGGCCACGCTGGAACGCATTCTGGCAACTCTCCCGGTGCCGGTGTCTCGGGCCATTCGCCTGGCAGCCATTCCCAACTGGTTTGACGAGAGCCTGCTGGCTCGTCTGGCCGGCGACGGGTTCGATCCCGACTTGGTTTTCTCTCACTTGAAGCGATTGAGCTTTTTCCGCCAGGACACTGAGGGCGTGTTTCGCTGCACCGATGAAATGCGACATCACCTGCTGGCAGCCTTGCGCCGAGACGAGCCGGATACTTTTCTGCAGGCCCACCGCGCCGCCTTGGCTTTTTTTGAAAACCGGGTGCGGTCCGCCACCCTGTTCGAGCGGCCCTTGTTCGAACGGGAGATGCTCTATCACCGCCTGGTCGTAGATGAGGCCGCCGGAATTAAAGACCTCAGCCGCCAATTCGAAGCCGCTTACGACCGTTACCAGTTCGGACAAGCAGAGGAAATCCTTCACCAAAGTGTTCGGCTCGAGGATATGCTCAGCGACCTGGGCCGCGCCTGGCTGCGTTACTTTTCCGCCCGGCTCGAAATCGCTTACCACCGCGCCGAGGTGGGTGAAGGCGCATTTCTCGATCTGATTGCCCACGCCCCCGATCCAGTGCTCCAGGCCCTGGCGCGCTGGGGCCTGGGCTTGGTGCGCCTGCGCGCCAATCAATGGTCAGAGGCCATTCAACTGTTCCGCGCCAGCCTGCTCGCTCTCCAGGGAGAGGAGACTCGCTGTTACGCGGCGCGAGTCATGCTTTCCCTCGGCGATGCTTATCGCGACCTGGCTCGTCGTTCCGGCGGCTGTTTTTCTGAACCCGGGCCAGTGTACGAGAAATTCGACCGGCTGCTGGACACTATTCAGCACTTGCCCTTCAAGCTGTACGAGAGCTTTCTGCACCGCACTTCCCTGTTCACCGGCACTGCCTATTTTGGCGCCAATTACCAAGACTGGATCGTGGCCTACCTGCTCAACGAGGCCGGCGGCTGGTACCATCGTGCGGGCCAGCAGTTTGCTGCCGCGGGTGATTCACAGGGCATGGCGCTGGCGCGGCTGGCCGCTGCTGAGATTGCCGGCGAGATGGGGCGCTGGACTCTGGCCCTGCGCGCCTACCAGGCATTGCTTGAGACCGAAGTCCAGTTCAGCCCATACCGCACCGCTCATATCCGCCTCGGACAAGGCAAGGTGTACCTGGAATCCGGCCGGCTGGCTCAAGCCGTTGAGGCTCTGGGCCAAGCCCTGACGATCTTCCGTCGGACAACACGAACAACAATGTGGGGTTGCGGGTGGTGCTCTCCCACAGCTTTTCCGCAAACCGGCACTGCGCGCTGTCACTGTGACGAGATAGCCGCCGAGGTAAAAGTTGGCCCAGTCCATTCCCGGTTGGCCGTTTTCGCGGCCAGCCCAATAACCCGACGCTCCCGCCCCCTGTGGTAAGCGGCGCTCACGGTGCGCCGTGAGCGCATGGCCCAAGCTTGGGGCGGGAGCAATATCGAAGGACCGATAGAATGAGGGTCGTGATTGCCATGTCCGGCGGCGTGGACAGTTCCGTCGCCGCCGCGCTGCTGGTGGAACAAGGATACGACGTCGTCGGCATCATGCTGAGGTTGTGGAGCGAGGGTGAAACGCCGATTCTTGTTGGACACGCGCAAGCGGACAACTTGTCCAACACTCGCTCTAATCGCTGCTGCACGCCGGAAGATACGACGCTGGCACGCCGTGTGGCCGATCAACTCGACATTCCGTTTTACCTGGTCAACGTGGCGGATTCGTTCAAGCGGCTGGTGGTGGATGACTTTATCGCCCAGTACGCCGCCGGGCGCACGCCGAATCCCTGTATAAACTGCAACCGTTACGTGCGGTTCGAGGTACTGCTGAACAAGGCGATGGGATTGGGCGCGGAAAAGTTGGCGACGGGGCACTATGCGCGGGTCAGGCCCTCCCTTTCATTCCCCCCGCACAGCGGGGGGGACAGAGGGGGGGCTGGAGGCAAATATCAGTTGCTCCGCGCTGTGGATCGGAACAAGGACCAGTCGTATGTCCTCAGCGTGTTGACGCAAGATAAGCTCAGCCGCGTGATGTTTCCGCTGGGCGAGCTGACCAAGCCACAGGTGCGCGAGATCGCGGCCAAGAAGGGGCTGCCTGTTGCAGAAAAGCCGGAAAGCCAGGACTTGTGCTTTTTGTCCGACGGCGACTATCGCGGGTTCCTGATGCGCAACGCGCCGGATGCAGCGCGGCCCGGCCCGATCCGCGACACATCCGGGCGTGTGCTGGGACAGCATCAAGGGCTGCCGTTCTACACCATCGGGCAGCGCAAAGGCATCGGAATTGCTGGGCCAGCGGCATTGTATGTCATGGCGCTGGATGTGGCCGAGAATGTGCTGATCGTCGGCGCGGCAAAAGAATTGGGCCGCAGCGAGTGTACGGCCTTGTGCGTGAATTACGTGAGCGGCGGAATGCCCGACGCGCCGTTTCGCGCCACGGCCAAGATTCGCTACAAGGCGCACGAGGCAAACGTCACCGTCACCCCCCTACCCCACAGATCGGCGCAGGTTCGCTTTGACGATCCACAACGCGACATTACGCCGGGGCAAGGGATTGTGTTTTACGATGGGGAAATCGTCGTCGGTGGTGGAATCATTGCATGATGCGTACTGCGCGAAATAACACAGGAGGTTGCGTTGACTCAAGACATCGTCACCAAGATCGCCGTCCTCGGTGGGACGGGCAAGGAAGGTTCGGGGTTGGCGCTGCGTTGGGCCGCCGCCGGTTACGACGTGACCCTCGGCAGCCGCGAACTCGAAAAGGCGCAGCGCGCTGCCACCGAGCTGAATGTGGCGCTCGGCCAAGACAGCGTGCGAGGGCTGACCAATCGTGACGCTGCCGCGCAAGCCGACATTGTCGTGATGGCGGTCCCCTATGCCGCCCACGCCGCCACGCTTGAATCCGTCAAGGACGTCGTGCAGGGCAAAGTCTTTGTGGACGTGACCGTGCCGCTCGACGCGCAAAACACCCGCCGCGTCAAAATGCCTGCAGCCGGCTCGGCCTCGGTCGAGGCGCAACAGCTCTTGGGTGAAGGCGTCAAAGTGGTGGCGGCCTTTCAGAACATTAGCGCCGAGCATCTCAAGTCGCTCGACCGCGAAATCGAGTGCGACGTGCTGGTGTGCGGCAACGACAAGGATGCCAAGCGGCAAGTCATCGAACTGGCCAAGGCGGCACGCATCCAGGCCTGGGATGCCGGGCCGATTGAGAACGCGATGGTCGTCGAAGGCATGACCAGCGTGCTCATCAACCTGAACATCAAGCACAAGGTCAAGGCGGCAGGAATCCAGATCACCGGCATCCCCAGGCCGTAGAGCGTGAAGAGTTTCCACGCTCTACGCTTTCGACTCAATGCTGTTTCATGACGAGCGGTAGATAGAGCATAAACGGCCTGACCTCAATATCCAGCTCCGCATGATCCGGGTAACTGCCCGGCTGCCCCGCAATGTCGGCGACGTTGTGCAATGTCCGGTTCGGCGCGCCACCCACCGTCGCCGTGATGACGATTTGCCCCTGCGTCGTAGTGCTGATCGCACCAAGATTCCACACCAACTGCGGGGACGAAAGAGGCGTCACAGGCATCGGCCTGGCGGCTGTGACTGTGATACCAGAAGGTAACGTATCCGTCAAGAAAACCCCATCCGCTGCTTGATCCCCGTCGTTCCGGTACCGCAGCGTGTAGACGAACTGCTCACCCACGTTAACGCTCAGCGCAGAAGCTTCCTTAGTTACCCGCAGAACGGCTCCGTTGGGGACAACTAGCGTCGAGAACGTGGACAACGACATCGGCAGGAGACGGGCGTCCGCCACCGCCGTATTCGTAATCGTGCCGGCGGCAGCCGGGGCCGTGGTTGTGATCACGACAGTGCGATTTGCCCCAGGTCCCAGGTCTCCCAGCGACCAGCGGATCAACGGTGGGGTCAGTGTATCCGGTGTTGGCGATGCGCCCGCCAGTGTGAGGCCGGTCGGCAGAATATCGGCCAGCGTCAGATCGCTCACCATCACGTCGCCAGTGTTATCACACCGAAGGGTGTAAACCAACAGCCTGCCGACAAGCACATACAAAGGGCCCGTCTTGGTCAAGTGCAATTGCCCGGACGGCTGCTGCGTCACGCTCGTCAGCAGCGAGGCGTGAGTGGGCGTGACAAAGTCCGCCATAATCAGAGCGTGGTTATACAACTGATCGTAGCCGTCCAGTACGTTCACGCGCACCGTCACAGCGTGGTTCTCCGTCCCCGGCCCAACAGAAGGCGCCGTAAAGAGGAGCACGCCATTCGAGTAGGACTCGGCCGCCGGATCGGTAGACACGAGTTGCACACCGGCCGGCAGAAAATCGTACATACGAACGTTGAACGCCCGTGAGCCTGTCGTGTTGGAGTAAGTGAGCGTGTAGGTGATTTGTCCGCCCGAGACGGGGGCGCTGTTATCAACCGTCTTGCGGAGGCCAATCGGACTGGTGAAGGTCAACGATGAAAGCCCGCCGGACGCTTTTAGGCCCGGAGTGGACAAAAGCCAGGCGCTGACCAAGGCCAGCCCGGCCACGCAGATCAGGACGACGATAGATCGAATAGGAAATGGCTCATTCACTCTCTTACCTGACATGACGACCTCCCTAGTTTTGTTGAACACGAGACTGAACACGGATCTGCGCACGCGCGCCACTGGCTTACATGCTCACCTCCCTGTTGATACTACTTGACCTTGCCCGAGCGCAAATACTCTTTGGGCCGGAACATGTCCTTCCACGGCTCGCGCAAGATGCTGCGCGACGAGCCTGCGCCGGCCCAGTAAGTTGCCCCCCGCACGATGACGACCGGCAGCCGCGCTGTCGTCTGCCCCATCAGCATCGAGGCGGCCGCCGCGATTTCGTCGGCGCGGTTAATGATCGTGCGCTCCATGACGTAGCCAAAAATGTCGGTCTGGCCGCGCATGTCTATGAGCGGATCCATCCCCGCCACGCCAATCGCCATCCCCATCACACCTTCACGGAAGGGGCGGCCCAGCGTGTCAATGACGAGCACGGCCAGCCGCTTGCCGGAGAGCGACTGAAGCCGCTCTTGAATCGCGCGCGCCGATGCGTCCGGGTCTTGCGGCAAGAGCATCAGGGTCACGTCGTCACCCTGCTCGACGTTGGAGCGGTCAATGCCGGCGTTCGCGCAGATAATACCCAGGCGATTTTCCACTACCAACAGGTCGGGCCGCATCGCCATCACGCCGCGCGATTCACGGAGCACCACTTCCACAAAGCGCGCGTCTTTGCGCACCAAAGCGGCCACCTCCAACGCTTCGGGTGAAGGCTCGACCTGGCTCAACCGGACCGAATGTCCCTCGGCTTTGGAGACAACCTTTTGCGTGACAACGACCACGTCGTGATCATCAAGGGCCAAGTCCGCTGCCTGCGCTCGCTCAAAGATAATAGCCGGCAGATCGTCGCCGAGTTGGATCATGGGAATATCGGGAACGGCCATGATTTCGATTTTGGGCAATGGCTGTGTCTGACGATTCGGTGCGTCCACGGGCAACTCCATTGATTTGAGACCCTTTTCAGCTAACCTAAACAATGGTAAACTTGTGTGCCTGCCAGAGTATAGGTCATCTTTCTAGTGTAAACCAGCAAGCCCCAAAGGTCAAACCAGAAGGGAGCGACAATCAACTGATGAACCGCATCGTATTCATGGGCACACCCGAGTTCGCCGTGCCAACGCTGGCGATGTTGGCAGAAAATCAAGTCGTCGGCGTGTTCACGCAACCCGATAAACCCGCCGGGCGCGGGCGACAGCTGACCGCTTCGCCGGTCAAGCGTTGGGCCGTTTCGCAGGAACACAGCCTGCCGGTCTTGCAACCGCGCACGCTGCGCGATCCCACCGTGCAGGCGCAACTGGCCGAACTGAAACCGGAGATCATTGTCGTCGCGGCGTTTGGATTGTTGCTGCCTCAGGCCGTGATCGACCTGCCGCCGCACGGGTGTATCAACGTCCACGCCTCGCTGCTGCCCCGGTATCGCGGCGCAGCGCCCATCCCCGCCGCGATTCTCAATGGCGACGCGCACACCGGCATTACGCTGATGCGATTGGACGCCGGGATGGACACGGGGCCGATCATCGCGCAAGCCAGCCTGCCCATCCAACCCGACGACACGACAGGCACACTTTCGGCGCGGCTCGCCGAACTCGGCGCGCAGTTGACGGCTGCAATACTGCCCCGTTGGCTCGCGGGCGAGATCACGCCGCAGCCGCAAGACGAGACCCAGGCCACGCTCGCGCCCAAGTTGAACAAAGACGACGGGCGGCTGGATTGGTCCAAGCCGGCGGTGGAACTGGAGCGGCGCGTGCGCGCGTTTTCACCCTGGCCCGGAACCTTTACGACTTGGAACAGTAAACTCTTGCGCATCCTCTCGGTTCAGGTGACAGGTCGCAAGACGCAGGGCGCAGGGGCGCTAGTGGTGAAGGATGAAAGCGGCATTGGCGTGGCGACCGGCGAAGACATTTTGCAGTTGGGTATGGTACAGTTGGAAGGCAAACGCGCGATGAGCGCGGTGGACTTCTCTCACGGGCAGCCGGCGTTCGTCGGCAGCCGGCTCGGAGAATGAAATGAGAATCGTCGTCGTCGGCGCTGGCGCTATCGGCGGATTTGTGGGGGGAAAACTCGCGGCATCCGGTCACGCTGTGACGTTCGTTGACCGGCCCTTCTTTGCAGACGCCGTGCGCGAAAACGGGCTGCGCATCATCGAGCCGGACAACACGACGACGATCCATCCGACGGTCGTGACCCAACTGGCAGAGGCCTTCAAGAGTTCATCGCCCGCCGACCTGGTTTTGATTTGCGTCAAGACGTTCGATATGCAAGCGGCGGTTGACGAACTGCGGCCCTACGGCTCGCGGTTCCGACATATCCTCACACTCCAGAACGGCCTCAGCAATGAAGACATTCTTTCGCAAGCGTTCGGCGCGGGCAAGGTCATCGCGGGAACGATCACGCATCCCGTCGTCGTGCCGGAGCCGGGCGTGGTGCGCTCGGAAAAGAAAAAAGGCGGCATCGGCGTGGCGCTGGTGAACGGGCAGAGCGCCGACTCGTGGGCCGACACGCTGAACAAGACCGGCATCGTCACGCGCGCCTACGCCGACTATCGCGCGATGAAGTGGTCCAAGTTGCTGCTCAACATCATCGGCAATGCGACTTCGGCGGTGTTGAATATGAACACAGTGCGCGTGTTCGCCGACCGGCGGCTGTTGTGGCTGGAAACAGAGCAATTGCGCGAGGCCATCCGCGTGATGAGTGTTGTTCAGGCCCTCGTTGATGGGCTGCTGGATCACTTGGGGAACCCGGCTTTGATATTGCTGCAAAAGATGGCCGCCGATTTCTTGCAGCCTGTCTACCGAAGGGATGCTGGCGATGAGTTGCTGAATCTGGGTCACGACCGGGGGCACGACGTAGGCGATCGCGCCGATGACCAGCGCAACGCCGCCCACATACACGATCAGGATCGCCAGAGGACGCGGCGTATGCCGGGCGAGCGCGTTGACAATCGGCAGGGAAATATAAGCCAGCACCAGGCCCATAGCGAACGGCGATAAGGCCGTCCGTGCGTTCCATAGCAGCCCGCCAACCGCCCAGAGCGCCGACGCTACCAGCAGCCAGCGCGTTAGAGTGCGCAGAGAGAGATTCGGGCGCGCGCTTTGCTCGCCCGCCGAGGGTAAGGGCTGAGATGGCAGGGTGGGGGTGGCCTTCTGATCTCCTGAAGATAGAGGTCGAGGATCTGCCACCATCGGTTTTTCGACATCAGTGGGCGGATCAACCAAGTGATCCGCCGTAGCGGTTTTTTCCATAGCCTGTGTCGTCTGGGTAGGTCGCACGATGCCCCGCAGACGGCGGTATTATAGCCCTAAACTCGCCGCCGCGAAAGCCGGCCAGGGCCTCCGAGGCCCGTCGAGGAACCTCGGAGGCCTGAAGGGTCATCAGCCCACCGGCATCACATACGAACTCTGACTTTTAAACAGCACGTTCAGCAGTGCGGTGGCTTCGTCCTTTGCCCAACAATCGGGAAAGGCTGCGCGCAGGTCAGCCAGAGAGCGGCGACCGAAGAGCAGTTGCAGAAACACGAGCGGGGGGAAAGCGGCGCTGGCATCTCCGCCTTCGCTATCCATGCTTTGCCACGGCTCGGTGGCGGTGAGCTTGCCGTTTTCAAACGCCATGCGGAACCCGCCACGGTATTCGTTGATCTTGAGTTCGCCGGTGTGACCGGCCAGTGGCGAGCGGGCCAATCGCGCTTCGAGCACCAGTGCGATGTGCCGCAGGAAACCGGGCACGTCAGCCACGCGGATATACCAGCCGTAGGGCGGGCGCGCCTTGGGCAACAGCTCAGGGACGGCTTCAAAAACAGGGTGCTCGCGCCCGAATCTCCAGTACAGCGATTTCAGGTTGACCTTTCGCGCGGCGGCCTGAGCTTGGGCCAACGGCCTGAGCGCGCGCATCACGGACGGCATGGCCGCGCGCAGCGATTGCCCCTTCGCGACGACCAACTCGTTAACCATGAACAGGTCATCCCACATCTCGCGGTCAATCACCAGGTAGCCCACGGCTTGCCCGTCAGCCTTTTCGATGATGTAGAACGGCCGCCGCTCGAACGAGTTGGGCGAGTACCACTCGAATAGCGCCTGCCACAACCCGTCAGGCCGCGGACACGCGACGAGTGAGCGGGCGCAATCCTGTTCGTACAGCGCCTTGACGAACGGCAGGTCATCCTTCAACGTCAGCGATGTCATCGGGCGCAGGCGATACGGCTCGGTTTCCCCTTCTTTCAACGCCGGGATGCTTTCCCAGTACGTCACGCGCCCGCCGTCCAGGTCAAGCGCGTACTCGTACCCGAACTGGCGATAGTACCACAGGATGCCGGTGATGCCCTGGACAAGGTGGCCCATCGCCGCGCTCTTGGCGTGCAGCACGTCGAATTGCACGCGCACCAGCCCGCGCCGCCGGTAATCGGGATCGGTCCCCACCGCTTCCGGTCGCCCGACGCCGAACGGAATCCCGGCATACGTCCACGTCTGCGGGATCAGGCATACGGTCGAGACGACGCGAGGCGTGTCCGCGCGCGTATCCTCGACCAGCGTCACATTCGACGGGCCGCACGTGGGGTGTGATTCGGAACAAAGATCGCGCGCCCACGCGGCGACCATCGGATCAAAGTGATCTGGGCGTTCATACCCGTGAATGCGCCCGTTGAACTGCGCGATCTCTTCCGCGTCGGCGGGCGTGGCAAAGCGAAGGACGAGTCCATCGCCCAGGTCGCGGGGAAGGCTGCGCGCAGCGTCCGCGACCATCAGTTGTGGTTTGAATATTGTATCAAGTTGTCGAGTGTTCATTGAGATACCTCTTTACGTCATTGATGGTTTGTTCGGTGCTCTTGAACTGCACCCCTTTCATGCCGAGCGATTGCGCGGCCTGCACGTTTTCCAGCATATCGTCCACGAACACGGCCTCTTCAGCTCGAACGCTCAGCCGCTCAAGCGCGAGTTGAAAGATGCGCACGTCCGGTTTGGCGAGTTTGACTTCAGCCGAGTAGATGGCGTCATCCACATAGCTGCCCAGATTGAACTTGCGATCCAGCACCAGCCGCGCATCCGACCAGGCATTGCTGATGATGCCGACTTTGTAGCGCGGACGCAGCGTCTGCATGAGTTGCGCCAGGTCAGCGTCGAGCGAGTCGCCTTCCCAAAAGTCGCGCTGGAATTGAGGCAACTGCTCGTCGCTCAGCCTCAACGTTTCAGCGACATATTTCCAGATGGCCTCTTCGGGAACCTCGCCCGTCACGGCGCGCGCCGCAACCTCTGAATCGAAAACCAGGCGAGTCAAATCCTCTCGGGACAGACCCAGCCGTGCTTCCCACTCGTGCCGCTTGTCGTGATTCTCCATGCGCAGGAGAACGTCCCCGATGTCAAAGATGACGGCTCGAATTGTCATTTTCCCTCCTGTCGAGATTCGGTCACAGGCGCTCAGCCAGTGACTCGAAATGAAAGTCAATATAAGGCACGTCGTTTTCGATCTTGTGCTTGCGCCCATTCATAAAGCTGGCAACCCAGGGATCGTCCAGATGGTTCACGTCAAAGCTCCGGTGGATGATGGCATACAGATCAATCTCGCGCAGCTTGAGCCAACGCGGCAGGTCCTTCAGCCACGCGGGGTCGAAGCGGTTCTCGCGCTGGTAGCCGCGCATAAAGTGCGGCATGAATTCCCGCGTGAACTCGGGCGCGTCCGCGCCGCTGATGGGCACAGCATAGAACAGCACCATGGCGATGTCGTAGATGAACGGGCCATAGACGCAGTCGTCAAAGTCAAACAGGGTAATGTTGCCCGCCTCGTCCACGAACAGGTTGCCCGTATGAGCGTCCTGGTGGATCAGGCCGTAGGAGGCGGCGTCCCTGGGCAGCGCGCGCAGAGACTCGACCAGCGCATTATATTTCTGGACGATGGCGGCTTCCGAAGGCGGCAGGAAGCGTTCCACTTCTAACATGCAGGGATCGTCCCATTCGGGCCGCCAGGTGGCCGGGTCGGGCGCATACTTTTTGGCGAGCGCGTGCATACGGCCCACCAGCGCGCCATAGGTCTCGTAAAAGCCCGGCAGGCCGTCCGACTTTTGGGGATGGCGGCCACGCGCCTTGACGAACGCGGTGGCGAGGAATTGTCCGCCTTGCCCGTCGTCAATCAGCTCCACCAGCCGGTCGTTCTGCGACTGGATCGCGCGCGCCACGGACACGCCGCCGTCGGAGAGGTAATTGATCCAGTTGACCTCGCCCTGGATCATGGGCACGCTGCGGCGCAGGCTGTGGCCGATGCGCAGAATGTACTCGCCCTGGCCGCGATCGAACTCGTATAGGTAGCTTTCGAATCCATCCAGCAGTTGGATGTGATCCGGCGCGATGTCGAAACGCCGCATCGCTTCCTGCAAGATGGTGTCGTTATAGCGGTCCTTAATTTTCTTTTCCATTGTTAGCCAGCCTACTTTTCAAATCGAGCTATCTTGCTTGTCGCTGGAGTGATAACGCAGAATGCCGACTTATTGCGCCAGACTTTCCCATTCGGTGGTCAGTTTCTCCAGGTCTACCTGGGCCTGGGCGTATTTCCAACTCAATTGGCGCAACTGGTCAAAGGCTTGCTTCTCACCTGCCATTTGCACCTCGTGGCTCAGGCGTCTCAAGGCAGCCTCCTGCGTTTCGATGCGAGTCTCGAGCAGCGAGAGGGCTTGTTGTCGCTTGCGGGTTTCCTTGCTGTTGTCGCGGGCAAGCGGCTTGGGCGGCAGGATGATCCGCCGGGCCTGGGTCGTCGGAGTTGTGCGTTGCAACACGAACTCGCGGTGCGTGCCCTTGAAAACACTCAGCCGCCCGTTGCCGAGTTCCCAGATTTGGGTCGCCAACCGGTCAATCAGGTATCGGTCATGGGAAACCAGCAAGACGGTGCCGGCAAAGCTTTCCAGCACCTCCTGCAGTGCTTCCTGGGCCGGGATATCCAGGTGATTGGTTGGCTCGTCGAGTAGCAGCAAGTTCGCGCCTTCCAATGCCAGGATCGCCAGCGCCAACCGCCCGCGTTCGCCGCCGCTCAGGGCGCTGACGGGCTTGAACACATCTTCGCCGCGGAACAAGTACTGCGCCAGATGGCTGCGCGCCAGCCCGACTTGCATCTCTTTATGCCGCAAGAGTTCGTCCAGCACGGTATTATCGGTGTTCAGCGTGTCATGCGCCTGGGCAAAGTACCCAATCTTGAGGCTTGCGCCTAAAGGCACCTCGCCCTCGAGCGGCTCCAATTGTCCCAAGAGTGTCTTGAGAAATGTTGTCTTGCCACTGCCGTTTGGACCCATCAGGGCCGCACATTCGCCACGCCGCAACTCGACGTCGTCCATAGTAAACAGCGGGTGTCCGGGATAGCCAATCCTGGCTTGTTTCACCCGCAGGATAATGTTGCCGCTGTTGTGGATGGGGGTGAGCCGAGGCCGGATTTGGGGCGGGCGGCCCGGCATTTCCAGAGCATTAACTTTGTGGACTGCTTCGATGACGTCCAGCGGTCTATCTGCCCGGAGGCCCAGTTCCGACCACTTTTGGCCGTTGCGCAACACCATGATGCCATAGGCCTCAATGGCAGCGATCTGGCGGCTGACCTTGCGCAGTGTGCCCAGCGCCCGGGCGTGTGTGCTGGCGCGCACCCAGTTGCGTTGGATAAAGTCCACCTCCTTGAGCAACCGGGTTTTTTCTTCCTCAAAAACCCGCTGGTAGTATTCCCAGCGAGCATCGCGCTGCAGCAAGTAAGCACTATAGTTGCCCGAATAGATATTGATCCCGGTGCGGCCCATTTCCCAGACGGTGTTGACGACATGATCCAGAAAATAGCGGTCGTGGCTTGCGACCAGTACCGCGCCGTCCCACTCGCCGAGGGTATGCTCCAGCCACTCGATCGCCTCGGCGTCCAGGTGGTTGGACGGCTCGTCCAGCATGAGCAGGTCGGGCTTTTCGAGCAGCAGCCGCGCCAGCAGGGCACGCGTTTGCTGCCCGCCGCTCAAATGGCACAGCGGCATCTCCCAGGATTTCCGGTCAAGGCCAAGCCCCTGCAGCGTTTTCTGGATGCGCACGTCATAGTCAAAGCCCCCAGCGTGGGTAAACGCTTCCTGCAAGTTTCCGTATTGCTCCAGCAGTTCATCGGCGCAGTGGCCCGCTGCCATTTCCGCTTCCATCGCGCGCAGTCGGGTTTGTTGAGCCTGCAAGGGAGCAAAGACCGTGAGCATTTCGGCATACACCGTATTCTCGCGGGCCGCAAAAGCCTCTGCGGCTTCCTGACGCAGATAACCGATCCGCCGCCCGCGCGCCAGGAACACACGGCCGGACGTGGGCTGGCTCAAGCCCGCCAGGATCAGCAGCAGGGAGGTTTTGCCAATGCCGTTCGGCCCAATCAGGCCGATTTTGCCGTCATTGGCGATATGTACAGAAATACCTCGGAACACGTCGAATGCTCCGAACGATAGACTAAGATCGTTGGCGGTGAGGAGAGACATGGAACAATCCTCCATTGCGAAACACGTCACGCGTAAAATGTGAAACGCAGCAGCCATTTTCCAGTGAGCCTAAGCGATGTGGCGGCTGCCTATCGGGTGTCGTCCAAATACACCGGCTCGCTTGAAAAGCCGGCCGGCTTTTCGACGCCGAACAGCCCAAACGGATCGGTGCGAAAGGCCTCTTCATAGATTCCGAGTAACTACTCAGCCTGGCGACTCAAGTCGCGGCAACAGCAGCAAAGCCTGCCTTCGCAGGCTGGATGTTAGTCGCCGCAGGGCGACTTGGCTGACGTAGCACATCGGAATACCGCTCTCTGACCTCAGAACCGTGTTCCGCTTCAAACGGAACACGATCGGAACCTCGGTGGGACACGCTAGAGCGTGTCCTACCCTCTTGACAGGCTGGAGCACGACAACAGATATTTTGTCGGGAGAATTCTCGTGGATAAGTCAATACCGTAACGCTCCTTAATGTCATCTGCCGTTGAGGAATAGGTAAGGAGATTTTCGCTCGGCTCTTCATCTGATTCTAGTTTTCTCAAAACTGAGGCCACGAAATTTTTAGCTCGTAAGAGTGGACTGAACGGGAAATAGACCACTCCATATTGATGGGCTAGATAACTTACATTGTCAAGGCTAAATAGAATTGCTTCGTCATATACCTCAGTTGAAGAGAGTCCCGAATACTTCGAAAGCAGTTTTTGAATATCTATCCCAAGAGGAACCACCCAGCACTCGCGAGAAACGTAAAAGTCTTCTCCGATTGTCTTGGAATAAGCACTTTTCCAAAAGCCATATTCTCTCTCTGGATACTTTCTATATTCACTTTCTAGAAATCCTTCGTCTAGTTCTGACTCCAGTTCAAGATAAGCCGCGCCAACGAGGTTTGCGTAATATCCGTCCACCAAGTCAGGACAAAGAAATGACCTATCATCCAGAGATTCAGTGTAGGCGTTTAGATTTTCTTGGTGTTCCAAAAGGATATCATCGTCTTCTTGATCGTCAGAAAGCACGATTGATAATTGCCTTAATTTTTCAATGAAAGGCTCGGTTTCTTTGACTATAATTTCGTATCTGCAAATGGGCGAGTAAGGGTATCGGGAAATCTCTTGCGCTTCAATGCTTGCCGCGTATTTTCCAAGTTCTTCAGAGATATACGCGGCTTCGATATAGTTGTGAATGATGTCCAGGTGTGAATTTGATGAATTGATATGAGACATCGGGTAGTCAACAACAATCTTCCCTGAATTTTTCACGATTTCGTCGCGAACACTCTCTTGGGGAATTCCTTCACTGTATTGAGTGATATCGAAAACTTCCATCGCTACAAACCTTCAAGTCTAAGACAAGTTTTGAGAGAGCCGTCCAACTTGTTAATAGGAATGTACTTTTTCTCCACGAAGGGCACGCCGCCGGGCTGCCCGCACACGGCCCGGCACACAAAGAAACGAGAAAGGTTGTGTCTCTTCGTGGATAACCGCATATCAGCATAGCCCAAAGCGCCCCACGTGTCAAACGCCGCCATTGGCGCGCCATCGGGACATTGCGCGCACCGGCAGAGGAAAGTGGGCGGCGACCTGAATTGCCCTTCACCTGACACTGCGCTATAATCTCGCTAACTTATCGGTACTGTGGAGAAGTGAATGGAAGCCAGTCAAAACGGCGTTCCCAAGAGCGCCCTGGTGATCATGGCGCATCCCGATGATGCCGAGTTCACCGTGGCCGGCACGGTCGCCAAGTGGGCGCAGGCCGGCTGCGAGATCGTCTACGTGCTGTGCACGAGCGGCAATGCCGGCACGCACGAGCCGGAGATGACGCGCGAAAAGCTCGCCGTCATCCGCCAGGATGAGCAGCGCGCGGCGTGCCGCGTCTTGGGCGCGCAAGACGCCGTGTTCCTCAATCACGACGACGGCATACTTGAACCCACGCTCGAGCTGCGGCGCGACCTCGTGCGGCAAATCCGCCGCTTCAAGCCGGAAGCCGTCATCGTTCAAGACCCGACGGTGGTGTTTTACGGCGACGATTACATCAACCATCCCGATCACCGCGCGGCGGGCCAGGCGGCGCTGGATGCTGTGGCGCCGGCGGCCGCGATGCCACTCCTGTGGCCGGAAGCGGGCGAGCCGCATCGCGTCCGCCAGGTCTATGTCGGCAGCACAGAAAAACCCAATGTCTGGATAGACATCTCGGACACGCTCGACCGCAAGATCGAGGCATTGCGCCGGCACAAGAGCCAAATGGGCGATTGGGATCCGTCCGAGATGATTCGTGATTGGTCGGCGGAAACGGGCAAAGACAAAGGCCTGGCCCACGCCGAATCGTTTCGGCGGATCACGTTGGAACGTCCGCCGAGTGAAGCATCGTAAGGAGTGGGGCGCGCTCTCGCATCCCCACCCCCCAGGGAGATGAGAGGCAAAATGAAAGGTCGCACGGTTCTCTACATCGAAGACGATCCCGATTTGGCGAGCATGCTGCCCATGTACCTGCGCGCCAAAGGCTATCGCGTGTTGGTGGCGATGAACGGGACGGACGGCCTGCGCTTTGCGCAAGCCGAAGCGCCGGATCTGATCTTGCTCGACGTGATGCTGCCCGACATTGATGGGCACGAAGTGTTCCGCCGCCTCAAAGATAACCCCGTCACGCGTGACGCGCTGGTCGTGTTCCTCACGCAGCGTGGCACGCGCGATGATGTCATCGCCGGGTTGGAAATCGGCGCCGACGACTATGTGTCCAAGCCGTTCAACATCGAAGAGCTGGAGCTGCGGATGCGCGCCGTCTTGCGCCGGCTTTCGCCCCCGCCGTTTGTAGAGACCGCCGACACATCCGTGCTAACCATGTCGTGCGAGCCGGGCGAGCGCATTCACGTTCGGGCCGAAGGCCCTCGGCGCTTTCGCACGACGACCCGCAATCCACTCGCTCTGGATCCGGCCGAGTTTTCCAACCAGGCTGCGGAATTGGGGTCAGCCGACAGTTGGAGGCTCCACGCCAAAGAGATTGGCCGCCAGATATTTCAGTTCTTGTTCGAAGATCACCCGCGCGTGTTGGGCAGCTACAACCGGTTGCTGGGCATGGGCCACAACCACGACTTGCACCTGTCGTTCGAAAGTGGGCGCGACTTTTTGCGCGTGCCGGTCGAATTCCTCTTTGAGGGGGTGGGCACCAGCGGCGAGTACCTGGCGCTCAAACATCCACTCACGCGCTACGTGCGGGGCATCTATAGCGCGCACTCGCCACTTTCGGGCCAGTTCATGAACGAGATGTGGCGGCGCAAGGAAACGTTCCGTATCTTGCTCGTCGCTTCGGATACCACGCCGCCCCTGCCGGGCGCCGATGCCGAAGTGACCGAACTGGCCGTCACGCTCAAGCGGCTGCTCACGGACATTAATGTGACCACGGCCCTGACGGTGTTGCACAGTGAAGAAACGACGTACGAGCGATTGGTGGCGGAATTAAAGTCCGGCTACCATTTGGTCCACTATGCTGGTCACGGCTTTTACGATGCACAGATGCCAGAGGAAAGCTCTCTGCTGGTTTGGACGCAGCCTGATCGCGGCGGCTCGGTCAAAAAGCTGACGGTTTCGGAGATCGCAATCCTGTTGCAGAACAGCCCGACGCGCCTGGTTTACTTGAGTTGTTGTGAAGGGGCGGCCACGGCGAGTGAAGAGCGGTTGGCCGAGGACGATTTGCTGGGATTGGCCGATGGCATTATCCAGGCCGGCATCCCGGCGGTGCTCAGCTTCCGCTGGCCCGTGTCCGATCACGGCTCCCCGCAGTTTGCGGTGGCGTTATACTAGTCGTTTTTCCGAACCGGCACACTGGGGCGCGCCGCGCTCGACGCGCGGCGCGATGCCGCTGCCGAGAGTCGGTCCGACCGCACGTGGCTTTCACCGGTCTTGATGTTGCAGGATTAGTGATTGGTCAATCGGTCAACCAGTCAATCGGTTACTCTGTTACTCGGTCAACCGGTGATTGGGTAACCGGGTAACTGATTGACTGATCACCGATTGACCGATTGACTGGTTGACTAACCGAGGGACTGCGTCAACTCGCGGATGTCGGAGAAGGGGCCGTCGGCATTCGTCATGGTGTGAACTGCCAACGTCATGAGCGGGGCCTGTTGCTCGTTGCCGTTGACATCTTTCAAGACCAGGTACCCTTGTTCGCGTTCGCGGAACGAGTAATGCGCTTTGACGCTTTCATTGAAGCGAGCGCACATTTCGGCGGCGAGTGGCGCGGCCCGGTCGGGCGTGGTGATGAGGATAAAGCTGTCGCCCTCACTGTGCCCGATAAAATCGTCGGGCGAGCCGAGGCGATCCACGCTCTGGCCGAACAGGTGCGCGGCGAACCGCAACACTTCTTCGCCGGCCAGGAATCCATAGACATCCCCGAACTGCCTAAAGCCGTTAAACGAAAGCCGCAGGATGGCCCACTCGCTTCCCGGCGCGCGGCGCAACAGGCTGCGCAGTTGCTCCTCGATCAGCCGTGGGCCGGGCAGTCCGCTGACAGGGTTCATCAGATTGTCGAACATGGCGCGGCGCAGCGCGTTGCGCACGCGCAGCCCCAATTCCTCCACGTCAACCGGCTGGGCCAAGAACTCGTCGGCCCCGGCAGACAGCGCGGTCAACTTGTCTTCACGCTCGCCGCGCGGGGTCAGCAGTGTGATGTGGATGTGGCTCGTGCGCGGCGTGGAGCGCATCTGCTGAATCAGCGCCGCCGCATCCAGCCCCGGCGTATCCAGGTCCAGAATGACGGATTGGGGGAACTCGGTTCGCGCCAGCATCAAGGCCGCTTCCTGGTCGGCGATGAACAGTACACGATACCCCGCCTTTGCCAGATACGCTTGCAATGCGTTGGTCTGGTCTTGGTCTTGGTGGCCTTGGACAATCAGAATGGTGCCCTTGTTCACGGTGAATCTCCTTAGCGCACAAGCTGGGGGGCGCCTGAATACCCCTGATTATGCACGAGCTAGGCATGTCTGTCAAATGGTTGCTTTGGCTATGGAGATGCGGTATAATCGCTCACGCAAAAGTTCCGCATAGTGTAACCGTATGGATTGAGGAGTATCGAGCTTGGAACAACCACAAACGCTGCCGGCGCCGGAACCCGAGGCCGGCCAGCCGCAAACAAGTACGAGGCAGGAATCATCACTCTTTCGCGAAATCGTCGAAACCTTACTGTTGACGGTCGTTATTTTTGTCCTGGTCAACGCGATCACAGGCCGTTTCCGGATTGACGGCTCCAGCATGGAGCCTAGCCTGCACGACGGCGAGTACGTCATCGTCAACCGGGTCACCTACCGGCTGCAACCGCCTCAGCGCGGCGACGTGATCGTGTTCCAGCGCGATGGCAGCCGTGAGTTCATCAAGCGGGTCATTGGCCTGCCGGGCGAGACGGTACAAGTGCAGGGCGGCCAGGTCCTCGTCAACGGTGTGGCCCTGAGCGAGTCTTACATCGCGCAGCCGAACGCGTATACGATGGAGCCGCGCCAGATCGGCCCGAACGAGTATTTTGTGCTGGGCGATAATCGCAACAATTCGAGCGACAGCCACAACTGGGGCACTGTGGCGCTGAATACGATTGACGGCAAGGCTTGGGTGATCTACTGGCCGCTGAAAGACTGGGGCATCGTCCCGCATTACTCGTACGCACAGGCCAGGTCGCCCTAATCCCTCTCTGTGCCGTTGCGAAACTGTTTCTAACCCGAGGCACACCTCATGAAAAAGTGGTACGTCGGCTGCCTGATTGCTATCGGTATCACTTTAGTTGCCCTAGTTGTATTATCCTGTGTTGGAACGAGCTTTTTTGCTACTAATGGCCGTTATCGTGTAGATGGGAATTCAACGTTGCCTACTCTGCATGACGGCGACCTTGTTTTTGTAGACAAGTCTGCTTACGCAGCACATTTGCTTCAACGTGGTGACCTAGTCCTCTTTTACCGTGACGCCAACCGCACTTTCATCAAGCGGGTAGTGGGGCTGCCAGGCGAAACGATAGAAATTCGTCAGGGGCAAGTGTTTATCAACGGGCAAGCTATTCGAGAATCGTATCTCAAGGAACCGATTGCGTATTCGCAGGAGCCGCGTGCGATTGGACGAGATGAATACTTTGTGTTGGGTGACAATCGCAATAATTCGAGCGATTCCCACAACTGGGGTAATGTGCCGTTCAAGGCTATTGGTGGCAAAGCGTGGTTTATCTACTGGCCGCTCGAGCGGCTAGGGATTATTCCGTCTCCCCAATATGCTCCCTGACCGTAACTACTCAGGCTGGCGGTTAGAAACCGCGCCTACGTCAGCCAAGTCGCCCTGCGGCGACTAACATCCAGCCTGCGAAGGCAGGCTTTGCTGCTGTTTGCTCGAATCATAGTACCAGTGATAGCGCAGCAGCCAGGCGGTGGTGGCGTCCACCAGCGGCGCGCGGGAGAACCACTGCATGAGCCATCCGGCCACGCGAATGGCCCCGTTCGGCGCAGGCAAAATCGGCATCCGGCAGTTGGCGGCCTTGCCCAGCCGCGCAAACAGTTCGCGGACTGTGACATTCTGGCCGCCCACGAGATACCGTTGTCCAATGCCCCCCTTTTCCAGCGCCAGCACGTGCGCTTCGCCCACGTCGCGCGCGTCCACGATGTTCAGCCCGCCGGACGGACAAAACGGCAGGCCGCCGCGCAGGCAGGCGATGATTTGCCGCTGTGGCGGCGCGTTGACGTTGTGCAGGCCGGGACCGAGGCAATAGGTAGGGTAGACGAAGACGATAGGCATGCCGGCCGCGGCGAACTTTTCTGCTTTGGCTTGCGCGGCGCGGCGCGCGGCGATATAAGTGAACTTGAGCCGCCGCAAGTTGTCTTCGACGTCCTCGGCAACGGGTTGCCCGTTGACGCCGACGCCGAGTGTAAAGATGGACGCGGTGTAGACGACTTTTTCCACGCCGACGAGGTGCGCGGCGGAGAGCACGTTGGCCGCGCCGACAAAGTTGACTTCCCACACGCGCCAGCGCTCGTACGGGCTGGTATTGATCAAGCCTGCAGTATGGATGATGGCTTTGCAGCCGGTGGCGGCGTCCACGATGCTGCCTGCCTTGAGCAGGTCGCCCCGAACGAGTTCCACGTTCAGCCCGTCCAGGTTACGCAGGTCGGCGCCCTCTCGCACGAACGCGCGCACCGCATAGTCCCGCTTGAGCAGACTGCGGACGACGTGTGATCCGATGAGTCCATTAGCGCCAGTGACTAGAATGGTCATGAGTTTTTTCCGCTGGGGCGCAAGGTGCGCAAAAAGATTGTTGGCATATCTCAACTCCGATGGTGTTTGAGCGCCGAACGGATGGCGTCAACTGCGCGCGGTGTTGGCGGACGGCGCTCCGCCGACCGTAACTTGGGCCGCCTCAATCCTAAATACTTTTAAACCAATCACCTTCAATGGCAACTTGCTCCACTTCTATTTTCTTTGTTCTCACGCCCAATTCAAATTCTTTTAGCTTCTCCACAAGTTGGTTGCCATCAATCAAATCTATGGCAGGCGCACCATCTCTAGTTGCTTCCCTGACAGCTTCCTTTGTAAAATTACCTGTGGTTATAAACAGTCCTTTGTCTGCACGTCCTACCATCGCACCACGAAAATCACGAATTTGACTCGGCGTGACTGAACCTTGATAACGCTTGCACTGAAATATCACGTGAAAGCTCAACATACCACCTAAACGCATAATGCCTTTGCCGTCAATCCCACCATCCCCACTGCGCCCTGTCACTTCAACTTGAATGAAGCCAGCCTCACGGAGTAGTCGCTGGACAAGTCGCTCAAACGCGGCAGGCTCCATCGCCAAGAGTGCATTCACAAGTTCATCTCGCCAGGATGTTTCTTCTTCATCTTCGGTCTCTTGTGAAGCAATGGGTGCTTTCTTGTGTTGCTCCTGAACTTTACGCCTGACCACCTTGGGATTCACTTGGTCAAGTTGTAATCCTTGGGGTGTTAACGCCCACACCCCTCTACTAGAGTTTTCCAAAACACCATATTTTTTCAAGTACGTTCTTGTCCAAGCCATGCGATATTCATACTCGGTTTGACCGCCTCTTTTTGGATCGTGCAACACCTCCAGTTGTTCATCGGAAAGACCGACTACTTCTGCCACCTGGCTGTCTATCTCTTCGATCGTGCCTGAACCGCCCAAATTCTTGAGAACTTGAATGAGCGGATTCATTAAAGTGTCAAAAGTGGGAATGTCTATTTTGGTCATGGAGAAACCCCAACTTGATACTGTTGCATTTGGCCTTGCGTTGTAACGGCTTGGCACACTAACGTCGAGTTTGGTCGCGCTCCAGTCAGGCCGATCTACCACAACGACGACCACGCTCAGGACCACCCGTGAACAAGCGTGCGGGTTGGCATCGGCGGCAACCCGATTAGGCTATTTCCCCTGGTCAGACAGAATAGACTGGCACAAGCACTTGGCGTTCTGCCTTTCGACGCCCACGAATGCTTGCCTCAACTGTCTTGAGCACATTAGCCGCGTAATACCGCGTGCCGCACTCGACACATACCCCGGCTGGAACGTCTTCGATGATAATGTACTTGTTCTTCACTTTGCGGTGAAGGGTCACACGCTTTTCAACAATTTTGCCGCCGCAGTATTCACAAGTCTCGCCATCCCAAAAACCCATTTTGACCTCTCCCTTCATCGCTTCGGTTTGTCTTCGTATGCCGTAATCACACGAGCTTTGTTCGTTGAGGTAATCCGACATACTGTCCCAATCGGTCGTCCGTCAAAAGCAACGCCGATGATTTCAACCTTGCCCTCATGCGGCCAAGTTCGTCTCACTCGGCCCGTGAGGATACCGTGTTCCACATCATAGATGTCAAAGCCGTCATCTGCTGCTTCGTCGTAGGCGTGTTCGGTCAGGTAATACAGGCCATTGCGAACCAACGCTTGAATCTGTTTGAGGCTCACTGGATTTCTCCCCACAGGTCGAGCGTTCGATGTTGTCTTGTGGGATGGTTACTTTCCCCACTCATGAACCGGCAAAGGCGATGACGAGATGGTCGTGCTCGTCATAATGATAACGCGCAAAGAACGGCGTCTCGTCGGGCCGCGTCTCATCGGACCGCACCTCATCGGACCGCATCGCCAGCACTCTGGGCAAAAGAACGGGCAGGTCTTCAACCAGGTCCAGTTCCGCGATGCGGTCTCGCTTCACCCATTCCAGCGCGCCCTCGGGCGACGGTCGAACATCCCGCCCGCGCGCCCGCGCCGTGAACACGAATACAATGATACCCGTTTCTTGGCCTGCGTCAATATTGAGGATGCCCCGCAAGCGCACATCGGCCACGTCCAGGCCCGTCTCTTCGCGCATCTCGCGGACGGCGGATGTGTAAATGTCTTCGTCCGCCTCGACATGCCCACCCACGCCGTTGTACTGGTTGGGCCAGATACGCTTGGTGGGCGCGCCGCGCAGGAGCAGCACCTCGTCGCCGTGTGTGATGAAGGATAAGGTGCGCGGCACGGCTTTGTAGCGATTTACGGATTTCTCAACGCCTTGATCGCTCTGGGTCATTGGGTTTCAGATTTGAGATTTTACACTTGGGCCGCGATCTTTTTCCACAGGCGCTTCAAGCTCTCCAGATCGGGGTCCACTCTTTGCGCTTGCCCGGCGGCCTTGATGGCGGACTTTATATCTTTCAACCCGTTTCCGGTGATGAGCACGACGACCGTCTCATCGCGTTCCACCAGGTTGCGCTGAAGCGCCTTGACCAGTCCGGCGTAGGCGGTGGCGCCGGCCGGCTCGGCGAACACGGCGGCCTGCCGCGCCAGTCCGCGCATCGCGTCCAGAATTTCGTCGTCGCTCACGGTGAGGTACGCGCCGCCCGTCTGCGATGCCGCGCGCACTGCCCGCACGCCATCGCGCGGCAGTCCCACGCTGATGCTATCGGCAATCGTCTCTGCCTCCACCGGCGTGATCTTTTCCGTGTGGTGACGCCAGGCGTTGTAACACGCCGCTGCGCCCGCGGCTTGCACGCCCATCAGCCTGGGCAGCTTGTCAATCCAGCCTAATTCGACCAAGTCCTTCAGCCCTTTGTGCAGGCTAGAGATGATATTGCCATCGCCGACGGAGACAAAGATGCGGTCAGGCGCTTTCCATTTCAATTGCTCGCAGATTTCCAGCGCCGCCGTCTTTTTGCCTTCCAGCGTAAAGGGATTGTAGCCGGTGTTGCGGCAGTACCAGCCGAACTCGCGGCTGGCCTCCAGGCACAAGTCGAACGCATCGTCATAGGTGCCTTTGACCAGCAGCACGGACGCGCCGAACATCAGCAGTTGCGCAACTTTGGCCTCCGGCGCGGTCTGGGGGACAAAGATGACGGACGGCTGACCGACGCTGGCCGCCATCCCTGCCAATGCCGCGCCTGCGTTGCCTGAAGAAGCCGTTGTGATGATGGCATGCCCCAGTTCGCGTACTTTGATGACGGCGATGGCGCTGGCGCGATCCTTGAACGACGCGGTGGGGTTGCGCCCGTCGTCTTTGATGAAGAGGTTGGGCATCTCTAACGAGTCGCCCAATTGTTTCGAGCGATACAGCGGCGTCCACCCGATCTGAAGTGGAAGCGCGGGCGAATCCGGCTCGATGGGCAAGAGCGCCCGATAACGCCAGATCGAATAGTCGCGGTCGTCGGCCAGCTTGCGCTTGCTCACCTGCCGGGCGACCCGGCGCATATCGTACACCACGTCCACGTTGCCCATGCCCCCATGCATGGGGCAGACGTACTCGATTTCGTTCAGCCCGTATTCTCGACCGCATAGGCTGCACTTGAGGCCAAGGATATGATCCATGCAAAGCTCCTTGTTGATCTGACCGAGACTCGACAGGTTTCGATATAGACGCGGCAGGTTTTCACTTCTTGGCTAACGCCTGACCTAATTGTCGAATGATGCCAGGCACACTCTGAGGCTCTAGGGTCACATGCTGGCTTGGATCGCCTTCTGGATGGAGATGCCAGACGTGTTCATCAAGCCCTCGATGCCTCATAGTGTTTGAGCAAGGTCACAGCTTGTTCCCAGGCCCAAAAATCTTGTTCGGTGTTCCAGGCATAAGCATCTTTGCCGAGCGTTCCATCTTGACAGCGGCGCGAGAACTCGTCAAAGGGCATATTCCATTTGCGCTCATATTGAGCGATGGTTTCGCTTAGAGAAGCGATTTTCATATCCACATATTCAGATACCACTTTCCAAAGGGCAGTTTCCAGATCCGGCGTTTGAGTGGCACGGGTCAAAAGCTCCCCCAATCGAGGTGATATTGCGACCATTGGTTTATCCCTCCAGTGTACCAAGTCGGACACAAACAACTCACGTGCGCATCTAATATACTGAGGTTAGCCCGATACGTCAAGTGCGAGGCAAGCTGCCGGACGCCATCCAAAGAAACCCTGCCAGCGTGTCCGCTCCGGAGGTCGCGCCGTGGGCCAGTACCCGTTGGACGGCAAGTGTGAGTTCGTCGTCCGGGCCAGTTCCCAACACCGCGAGCAATTGATGCCAGGCCGTGTCACATTCTCCTCTGCCGGCGGCGCGCAAGAACGCAGTGGAGAGCGTCGTGGTGCGAGGCGCTGCTGCGTTTACAATGACACGGCAAAACGAATGTGGCGCGAGATGCGCCAGCCATGCCCACAGCATCACACCGACGAGGAAATCGTCGCCCGCCGGAGTGAGGCCGCTGCCCAGGCCCGCCAGTTGGACGGCGCCTTGTCCTAGTTGCGCGAGGTCGCCTTGCCAGCCTGCGCGCAAAAATTCGATGGCAGCTTGTACGACAAGCTGCACATGGGGCGTGATGTCACGCGAAGCTTGCCCTACGTTGGCCTCGTGCGCCAGCCAACTTGCGGGAGCGGCATGGCGCGCGCCGACGCTCGACAGCGTGCGCAAGTTGCGCTCCATGCTGGCTCGTTGAGCGCGGAGCACATTCCAATCAGGGCAGGGTTCCCAAACGGCCGCACCAGTCAGAATGATTTGAATATTGCCAATTTGCAGGTTTGCATCTTGGAATCGCGCTGCCGTGTCCGGCTGGAGCAATGCAAACTCCTCTGGCTTTCCTTGCACGACAATATTGAGCGGCCCGTCGCCAACCTGCCGAGTCACCAGCGCGATCACGTCTCCGTCGGGCGTCACCAGGTCGCAGACATGGTCAAAGACGGACAAGACGTCGGCCGCGAATGGCCCCAGTCGCAACACAGCCTGTACAGGGCAACTGATCGAGCGAGCGGTAAGGTATGTCAGGTCCGACATGAGAACACCGCTGGATATTGTCAACCCAGAACGGCAGTTTGTCAATTTCGCTCTGGCCACCCAAAAGTGCCCACTTGACAAGATAGAACACTTGTGCTATTCTGGCGTCACCGTGCAAATGAAAAAGGAGGCGCAAGATGGAGCAATATCGGCGGTGTTCAAAGCTGGCTCGGCCCGTCCACCTATCTCCAATCGAACATGACAAACGGCCCGGCGGGAACCTATAACCTGTACAGTGTGGACATTGACACGGGAGCAGTCAAGACGCTGTGGCGCGGCACGTTCCTCTCGTTCGCGCACGACCCGGTGAATGGCGTTCTCGCCGTCACCGGCTACGAAACGGTCGGCTCGCAAGCGCCGCCGACCTTGTTCCAGGTTGACTTGTCCACGGGCAAGTGGCGCAAGATCGGCGAAGCCATGTCGAGCGTCAAGTATATCGGCATGGGAGACAGGCGTTTTATCGCCACAGGCGGCAAAGGTGAATTTGGCACTATGTGGTTCGTCAAAGCCGACGGATCACTGGCCGCGACCGGCTATAGCACGAGCCAGGTCAACATCTCGCCGCACTTGCGCTACGTCGTCGCGTTGGGCGACAAGCTGCAAGTGTATGCCTGGGGCAACGACCTCGTGCGCCAGGTCAAGCTGGCCCGGCCCGCCAGCGCGATAGACCAGATCATCTGGCGGACAGACGCGCCGGGTCTGTTTTTCAGGTTGGGTTCGGAACTGTATGCTCTCAGTTTGACGGACGGGCAAGCCACTCTCATAGACGGCAACGTCTCCCTCGCGCCCGGACAAGTGGACGCTGTGTTCGCAGCGCCCGCCGACATTGGGCCGCAAGCGATATGGAAAATTCCCAAGTTCAACGCCGAGTTCGACGCGTGCCTGAGCGCGACGAAAGAGCCGCGCGCGTGCCTGATCGCCACTATGCAAACGCTGGGGGCTAGTCCGCAGGCCGTCGAGTTTACGCGGTTGCTCTACGGCGAAGCTTTTATGGTTTCGTTCCAAGAGTATGGCCCGGTGGATGTAGCCAGTGTCATCGTCCACCCCCGGCCCAACGACATCTTGCGCTACGTGCTGGTCAACGGGACGCCGCGCGTCGTGTACGCCGACAATGACCTGGGGCGCCTAGACCTCACGCACGACCCGGCCTATCCTGCATTGGTGAAAAAGTATCCCAAGCTCACGATCTGGGAGACACTTCACCACTTTGAGCGCATGGAGCGCCTGGGGCAGGATGGGCAACGCTTCATTTTCAGCTACGAACTGGTGGACGGCTGCCACAATTGCCGGATGGGCAGCACGGCCCTGGTCGCGTTTGACTTTCGCGCAGGGCAATTCATCGGCACAAAGCTGTTGAGCCTGCAAGAGTAAAGGAGAAAAAATGTTAGCAAACTCTCGAACGGACAAGATCGGATTGGTTTTGATCGTAGTAGTGGGCCTGTGCTGGGCGCTGGCCGGCTGCGGCGGCGGAGCCAAGCAAGAGACCCATCAAGACGTCGTCAACCGCTTCAAGCCGCAATACGCCGAGCTGCGGGCCAAGCTGCAACAAGTGGCGGGAAAAATTCCCCAGCGGGCCACCGAGCGCAAGGTGACGGCCAGCCTGACCCCACAGCCGGTCTATTCCACGCAGACAGACAAGCCCGCGAACACGGACATTCTGATGCACCCTCACTTGCTTGACCCGGACGCAAAACTGGATTCGAGCAACCAGTTCGACCTGCAACTGGCGAACCATCTGCTGCGCGCTTTGCAGTGGACGGGCGACAAGAATCCGATGAGCGCCACTGCGTTGAAAACCAAGGCCACCGACTCTGTGATCCGCGATCTTGAGCTGGGATTACAGACCCGGTATTTGGCGGTGGCCAAGGTGGCGGCCTATGCGCCGGTCGTGGCCGTGGACAAAAAGACTTTTCGCGGCGGCCAGGCCACGCTGGACGGTTTTCTGGTTGACTTGACTAACCAGTCGGTGGTGTGCTCGTTCACCGTGTCCGCCAAAGCGCAGGAACAGGTTTCTTACAAATACAAGGAAGATGAGAATGCTGCCGAGGTTCTGGCCAAACTGGCCCAGTCAAGTCTGTGGAGCGCCGCTCGCCAAGAGTTTATCAAGGCGTTGAACGAAAAATGCGGAGGAGATTTTGTGTTGAGCAAATGAGTTGAACACACCCAAATGAGTCAAGGTGTTTGACGATGAAAACGTGGCAAAAACTGGCTCTGCTTCTCGTCGCGCTGTCCGTATGCTGCGGTGGATCGGCCCTGTTCTTTCCGGTCAAAATCCCGTGCGGCAAAATCGGCTACACCTGCCTGCCCGCGCCAGACCCCAATGGATGGGTATCTGTGTACTATGAAGTGGAGCCGCTGGGGATGACTATGCTCGAGACCGTGCTCGGAACCAACTTGCGTGTGGCTTACTCGAAAGGGTATGACCGGCGCAAGATTCGCTAGCGCGTGAGCATCCAAACGGCCATTGGCCAACAAAATCAAAAAGAGGAGATCAAATGTTCAAGAAATCTTTCACCTATCAGTTGGGTCTGGTTTTGATCGTGATGGCCTGCCTGTGTTTGGTGTTGAGCGGCTGCAGCAGCACCAAGCTCACCTACAAGGCCAGCGGCACGGCGGCCCAGGCCGAGGTCGAGTACCGCGACGAAAAGGGCCAGCTCGCCAAAGAGACGGTCAGTCTGCCGTGGGAAAAGACGGTGTCCATCGGTGACAAGTTCTCGTTCCAGGTCAATGTGACCAACACCGCGGACAGCGGCACCGTGATATGCGCCGTGTCAGTGGCCGGCAAGGAACTGGGGCCGACCACTGGCGTGACGTATGCCCGGTGCACCGGCAACGTCTCCAAGCAAGGCAGCTCGACCACGTGGGACTTTCACGGCGAGTACGACAAGCCCAAAGCCGCCCAGGTGCCCACACCCACGCCACTCAAAGAAATCCCCACTCTGTCGCCCACGCGCACGGCCGCGCCCACACGCGCGGCGACGGCGACGCCGCTGGCCGCCATACACACGGTGATGGGGATACAGTATTACAAAGAGGGCAAGCTGGATCTGGCCATAGCCGAGTTCAAAAAGGCCATCGAGCTGGATCCCACCGCTCCCGATAATCATCGCAACCTGGGCACCGTCTACCTCGCGCAAGGCAAGTTGAACGAGTCTGTCGCAGCCTATGAGCAAGCTATCAAGCTCAACCCCAAGTTTGGCGAAGCATATGGAGACCTGGCCGGCGCGTATGCGGGCCTTGCCAAGTATCCGGAAGCGATTGCGGCGGGAAAAAAGTCAATCGAACTTGCGCCCAAGTATGTCACAGCCTACAACAATCTTGGGCGCGCCTACTATAAACAAGGCAACCTCGATGAGGCCATCTCCTTCTACCTGGAAGGAACCAAAGTTGACGCCAATTATGCCATGTTGCACTTTAACCTGGGGAACGTCTATCGCGATCTGGGCAAGTATAACCAGGCCATCGCCGAGTTCGAAGCCTACCTGCGCCTCAATCCCAAGGCCTCCGACAAAGCTGCCCTGGAAAAGGACATTGCCGCGATGAAAGAAGTCATGGCGATGGCGACACAACAGCATCGCCACTCGACGGCTGGTTATAGCGTGGTTGCGCCCAAGGCATGGTTCAAGGTGGAAAAAACCGATTTCTTGAATTTCTCCAACGATCAAAAGGCGCTGGCTGTGTCGCAAGAAACTGCGCTCAAGGAATCGCCGCTGGTGGTATTTGCCAGCCGGTCCAAGGCCGACGCCGCCAAGTCACTTGGCCTGAAAGAGACCGCTGAAGCCGCCGAGTTCCTGGCTGGAGTGGCCAAGTCTGAAAAGATGACTTTGGGAGTAATACAAACCACCCAGGTGAACAGCGCCCCGGTCGCCATTGCCGATGTCAGCGGCACGCTCAAGGGCACGCCGTTCAAAGGCAGCCTGGCGTTTATCCTGGCGGGCGATAAAGTCGTCTATGGCGTCGCGATGGCCCCCTCGGCGCAATGGCAGACCTATGTGCCGGTGTTCCGCATCATGCTCATGAGCCTCACAGTTGCCAAGTAACCAACACCCTTGCGAGGTTGAGGAAACACAAAAGAATATCGCCCGCTTGCGCTCATTGGCGCAGGCCCATAGGAGGTACAAGGTGAAAACTCGAAACATGGCACGATTTCTCGTCGTTTTGTCCATCACGGCCCTGATCTTGACTGCGGGCGCCTACATCGTTATCGCCAGCCCGCCACCACCCGCAGCGTCCCGCCTCGGCCCCGTTGCCGTTTCCAGCAGCGCACCCGAGTGGAGCAGCGGTTGGGTGACCATTGCTCAAGGGGAACTGCGCACGTTCACCCATGCCCTGGGCGCCTTGGGCCTCCCACCAGAACGATACGGCGTGGAGTTGTGGTTCCAGGACGTGGACGGCGGCCTGGGTATCAACCGCCGCTATTATGGCGGCGTAGAGATCAATGGCAATCTTGCGCCCTGGCGCGGCGCGCACTGGCAAAATCTCACGACGGACACCATCCAGATCAAACGCGGACCCGACGACGATGTGGCCGACATGGTCAACGTCCGCGTCTGGGTCGTGCCTCCGGCTGTGCCACCGGATGCCTATGACAGTGGCTGGAGAAGCATCGCCCCAAATACAATGCGCGTCTTTACGCATGGTTTGGGGATCACCGCAACCGACTTGACGGTGGGCCTGTGGTTCAGCGACCCGGTCAGGGGTATCCACAACTTTGCCTACGGCGGCCTGACAATAGATCCCATGACCGAGACGATAGGGGCCTTTTGGCATCATCTGACCACCCAGACCGTCCAGGTGACGCGCTACCCATCCGACACGGCCGTCCACCAGGTGCGCGTGTCTGTGGTAAAAGGCGTCCCGCCCGCCTATGATAGCAGGTGGCAACCGGTCACGCCAGGTCAAAAGCTCACGCTCACGCACGACCTGAACTGGAGCCCCGATATGCTGTTGGTACGCGGAGAATGTTATACCCCCACTTTGGGCATCCACCAAAGATCCGCCGGTGGGGATCATGTGGGCACACCACCTGATGCTAAATGGGTCGGCGCCGACTTGGAGAATATGACCACTACTACCGTCGTGGTCTACCGCCAAAGCGGGGATGTGGTGTGCGGCGATTTCCGCGTCCGCGTCTGGAAACGCTCCATGACCATCTACCTCCCGGCTGTGCTCAGGGATTATCAGTAACCAGGAGCTTGTCGGAAAGCGCATCGCCAAGACGCCAAGGATCATACTGAAAGAACCTTGGCGATCTTGGCGTGAGGCCTTTTTCCGACAAGGCAATCGGCGCCGCAGATGAGACACAGAGTTGTCCAATGAAAACGGTCGCGCGAGCGATGTTGATAGCGGGCGCCTTTCTGGCGTCTTGCGGCTGCCTGTCTTTTCTGCCGGTCATCCCGGTTTCGAAAAGCGCGGTCGTGCCGCCGCCGTTGCATCACTCGAGCCAGGGGTTTGCCTCGATCCAGGACCTTGTCGGGATATTCGCGCTGACGCGGGTGGGCGTCCACTATCAGGCGGGCTGGCATAGCCTGGTTTGCATTGCGGGGCTGTTCGCCATCGGTTGCCTCATCACAGCCTTGACGGCCTTCCTGGTGATAGGGTTGCGGCCAGGCGCTCGCAGATAGCCCGACGGAATCCGCAGTGACCGATGAGAGGAAAGAAATGCGAACAAGCGGCTGGCTCACTCTAATCGTGTTCCTGCTCGCGGGTTGCGGCCCGCTCACCGACCTGGCCCCCACAGTTTCTCCAACGGCGTCTCTCCCCTCCCTGCCGACGGATACGCCATTTCTTGCGGCGACTCTCACGCCGACGGTTCACGCCACGCTGAGGCCGACACGGGCCGCCACATCCACGCCGCGTCCCACGCCCACGCGTCGGCCCACCGCCACGCCGGATCCGAGCACGCCGCCAGAGACCGTCGGCCCGTTCCTGCTGTTTTCCTCGACCGGCCAGCCGGCGGGCAAGGTGCTCGATTTGCGGGCCGCGCCCGATGGCGTAATGTGGGTCAACACGCAAGCGGGTTGGGCCAGTCTCTACAAAAACAAGTGGACACTCCACGCCGGGACGCAAAACTCTGTCCTGGCCGGCTTTGACGAGTTAGGCCGCGTCTGGCTGGTCTCGGAAAAAGGCGAGGCCATCTCGGCCTGGGACGGCGCGCGTTGGACCAAGTACGGGCCAGAGGCGGTCGGCGGAACAGGGGCGGGCGTTGGCGTGGCAGCCGGCGCACACGCGGCGAGGACGAGCGAGAACATCAAAACGAACAACATGATTTTGCGCGTGGACATCTTTCTCTCCTTTTCGTCTGGTTTTTTGCGGAACGGTCGCACGTGGAAGATGCTTTTATCATAGCACAAATCGCGTAGGGACACAACTAGTTTTCTGTTCACCTCC
This sequence comes from Anaerolineae bacterium, assembly GCA_041300525.1. GTDB lineage: Bacteria > Chloroflexota > Anaerolineae > Fen-1058 > Fen-1058 > JBGLNJ01. Next base: position 2,677,304 of record JBGLNJ010000001.1, read on the forward strand.
TTCAAATCAGTCAACAGTTGATCGCGGCCAGTCCCGCGCCGATCAACGGCACGCTCACGCCAGGGCTTTCTCATAAGAACCGTTTTGCCCAGCGGTTGAAACCGCGCCTAAAGAGCCTTCGGCTGGCCGTCGGCCTGCGCCGACGGGATATTGCGTCCGCGAAGGCGGACGCCTGGCCGCAGGCCCACCAGGAGCGATTTCAATCGCCAGCCAGTTTTTATGAGAAAGCCGTGACGCTCACTGACCGGCCCGACGCTCCATTGCCGATTCCACTTGCGTGAGAGTGCGCCGCGGCTCGCAGAATTCCGTCACGACGCCATCCGCAGCACCCGATAAGGCAGAGTGACAAATGAGCGGGTCATCCTTTGGCCCGCAAATGCTCGATGGCTTGCTGCGCGCCGGTAGCGGCATCGGGCACGGGCATGAATTCACCGGAGACGAAGCCGGTGTAACCGGTGGCAAGCAACGCCGCGAGGATGGATTTGAAATCGAGATGCCCCGCGCCGGGATACCAGCGGTTCGAGTCGGCCACGTGAAAGTGAAAGATGCGCTCGCCCGTTTGACGGATGCTGTCTTCGATGGATGGCTCTTCGATGTTCATGTGGAACGTGTCGAGCAGCAGGCCGAAATTGCCCACGCCCACGCGCTCGATCAAGTCTAACCCTTGCGCCGCGTTGTTGATGAGCGTCGTCTCGTAGCGATTGATCGGCTCAAGCGCAAGACGGAGGCCGTGCGGCTTGGCCGCCGCACTGCACTCACGCACAGCCTCGATCAGCCAATTCATCGCTTGCGCGTGATCCACGCCGGGTTTCACGACTCCGCGCACCAGCCCGATGACGATGATGGCCTTGAGGCGCGCGGCCACCGGCACATGGCTTTCGATGCGCTCAATTGCCGCACGGCGCACCGATGCATCGGGATCGGTGAACGAAAGACCTTCTTCGCCCCAGGCTTGCCCCGTGCCAATCGCGGGCACGATCAAGTTGTATTTGCGGATGAGCCGCTCCAACTCATCAAGATCAACTAACTTGGGGTCGCGAATCGCCAGCTCGACGCCGTCATAACCCAGCGAGGCGATGCGCGCGAGATTCGTTTCCAGGTCGCCTTGGAATGTGGCCGCCTGAAATTTCGCGGGCTGTGTTGAGAGGACGATGGATAGTTTCATGTTTACACCCGTCAGATTCGTCAACGCCAAAGATTTGGCAAAAAAGGATGAAGGCGATTTCTTGCGCCTTCATCCCTCATCCTCAGCGAGCCACGTATGTAATCTTACATTCCTTCCGATCCGTCTGCAATTTGATAATGTTTTCTGGCAACTCTTCCAGACTGATCTTTTTGGTGCTCATGCGCGTCATATCCATGCCGGAGGCCATGCACTCGATGACGCGCGGGAAATTGCCGTGCCCGGAATGGCCCTGGGCGCCGATGATGCGCGCTCGCCGCACCTGCAACACTTCGCCCGTCACCGGCATTTTGGCCTCTGCCCGCGCCGTCACAACGACCGTGCTGTTCAGCGTTCTGCCTTCCCAGATGACGCGTTCAATGCCGGGGTACACGACCGTCGGCAACCCGGTCGCTTCCATAAACAGATCGGCTCCCATGCCCTCGGTAATTTCCAAAACTCGGTTGGCAAAGTCTTCTTTGAGCGGGTTGATGGCGTAATCGGCGCCCAATTTCAGGGCTAACTTGGTGCGTTCTTCCTGAGGCTCAGAGATGATGACCTTCGAAGCCCCGGCTCGCTTGAGAATGGCGCAAGCAGCCAACCCGATCGGCCCACCGCCCAGGATCACGACCCGGTCGCCGGGACGAATGCCGCCGCCGCGCTCGATCACGGCGTTATACGCCACGCAGGTGGGTTCCACCAGGCTGCCGGCCAAAAAGATGTCATCGCCTTTATAAGCATGCGCCATTGGCTCCAGGCTCCAGATGGTTCGAGATGGCAGGACCATGTACCTGGCATACGCGCCGTTGACGTTAAAGCCGACTTCGTCCAGTCGCTCACAGTGATTGGGTTGTCCGTCGGCGCACGGTCTACACTGGCCGCACCATAGCATCTCTTCGGATGTCACCCGTTCGCCGCCTTTGAACGGCTTGTTCGTCCGTTTGTCGAAAGCTTTCTTGCCCGCTTCGACGACAACGCCGGAGAACTCGTGCCCTAGAATGCTGGGAAAGCCCGTCAGCCCCGGATAAAAGATATATCCATCTTGGTCCGCTTGGGCCATGTGGACATCCGATCCACAGATGCCACAGGCCTTGACCTCCAACAATACTTCATCCGGCCCCGGAGTAGGAATGTCGTATTCCCTGATCTCTAGCCTGGGGTTTCTCCACACCTGGCTGCCCAGATAGGTTTGGCGACCCTCAATGTCTTTTGCGCCCAGCTTAAAGTCTGGCTTTGGAGCCCAATCCGCAACCAGGGTCACACCTTGCATTTTGCCCTTCATGGTATTTCTCCTCTATCCTATTCTTCTAAACTTCTGTCCCCTGTCCGATGCGCGGGAGGCCGTACACCGGCTTCCAGCCAGGGCTAAGCGGCTCGCGCAGATAGGGCTCCATGTCGGCGGCAGAGCGCAACGTCACCTCTTCCACGGGCGGCGCTTTGCCTGCCGGGAACGCTGCAAGGACGTCGTCGTTCCACAGCGTCAAGTATTTCAAGATCGCCGCCATCGGGCGCTTGGCCTTTTGCGCCGCGCCCGACTTGGCCTTGCCCACGACGCCTTCCGGCGTGGCCGCGATCTCGATGGCAAAGTGGCCTTCGCCCTCCGACCAGCGGCTCGGGCGACCGAACGGATCCACGGACTTGTCAAAGTGACCTTCGGGCAAATAGCTCTTGCCCTCAGTGTCCACCGCGTAATTCATGTCCACCATGTCCGGGTGCAACAGCAGGCTGAGCGAAGTCTCGGACTCGTCGGCATGGACAAAATTGGTTGACATGCTGCCGCCGCGATCACTGGGGCGGAAGAACTCGCGCACGCCGCGATGCCAGTCAATCACGCGGAAAATGCCCGGAAGCTGGTATCGCTTTTGGAACTCTTGCACCGCCGATTCGAGCACCCACAACTGGCCGTGGTTGTTCACAATGAGTTGCTTGCGAAAGCCGTCGTTCCACAAGCCCAGCATCACGTCAATCATCATCTCGCGCACGACGTGCTCCCGCACGATGACGGTGCCGGGCATACCCAAATGATGGTAGGGGTGAGCGCCGTACATCAGCGGCGGCAGAGCCAGGTTGACCGGCGCGCCGCGCTTGGCGGTGTAACGGCGTACGCCCTCGCAGATCGCGCTGACGTACAGCGTGTCGGCGGCGCTGGGCAAGTGTTGCCCGTGCAATTCGGTGCAGCCGACGGGGATGAACACCACGTCGTTCTTTTTGCGATTCGCTTCCACCTGCCAGCGAGTCGTCGTCTGAATGTACGAGCCGGGCTTGGCCCATTCGACCGGTGAAGGAATGCCATAGTCCGCCAGGATGGCATCAATCTGCTCGTCGGTGGCATCCCACACTTGTTTCTTCAATCGTCCGACCGCATTGTCTTCGAAAAACAAGTCGGGTTGATTTGTGGGCAAGAATCCTTTGGGTATCACATCATTTGACATTCTCAACTCCATTCTATTTTGAAATGCGGCGACAACACCTTGAGCGCCGCCTCGCGTGATTTAACTGCCAATTCTTGGGGATCCCAGTTCCAGTATTCGGGCCGAAACAATTCGATGGAGCACGGCCCGTCATAGCCGATGCGCTTGAGCCGCGCGCAGATTTCGTCGAGCGGCACGACGCCCAACCCGGGCAAGAGCCGTGTGGCATCGGTCATGGCCTCCTTGGGCGTGTCTTCAAGGTCGTCCAGGTGAAAAGCAAAGATGCGCCTGGGGTCGAGTTGGCTGATCTCACTCATCAGCCCGCCGCCGCCGTAAAAGTGCGCGGCGTCGAGCGTCATGCCCACATTGTCGCGGTCAACTTTTTGCAGAATCTCGAACGCGGCGCGCGGCGTGCGCACGCTGCACCAGCCAAAGCCCAGAAACTCGAAGGACAGTTTGACGCCGCACTCGCTCGCGATGCCGCTCAGATCGCGCAACACCTTGACGTATTCGGCCACGATGTCAGACCACGCTATGTTTCGATCCGGCGTTGGGCTGGGCACGACGACGATGGTCGGGCAGCCGATGGCATGGGCGATTTTGCCTAGTTCGCGGCAACGCGCTTGAATCTGTGCGTACTCGTCGCCTCGAAACGCAATGAACTCGATCGAATTGAGCGTCAGCGGAGCAACGCCTTTGCCATCGAGCAATGCCTTCAGGTCGGCCAGCGAATGATTCGTCAGGTAACGATCCACCTTGGTCGCCCACAGCTCCAACGCCGTGAATCCAGCCTGCGCCGAGACCGCCACATCCGTTTCGAGATCACTCGTCATCGTCGTCGCGCTATGGAAAGCCAATAACATGAAGTTACTCCTATCGCTGTAGTACCACGCAATAGCGGGCGAATCGCACGTACTTTCCAATTGCAAGCCGCCTCGCCGTTGTCGTAGTACGTGTGTTTCCAGACATTCAGTTGTCGTCCAACAAAGTCTCACCTACGTGAGCCCAGCATTGCATGTTTGGATGATGTATTTCACGAAGCTAACTACTTCGAGTGTTCGTGCAATTCTCAATCGATAAGCGGATGGCTTTTTGCCCTCTCGAATGTTGATGGCTTCTCGGATAAGCCGATGCCAACGCGTTGGTACGCAGTTAAGAGCATATGTCCCTGCTTTTTCTTTCGTCGTAATGGTGTTTTCCCGAAACGTGTAGAACTGTCGCAGCATACCGAGTACCGTCCATTGTACGCCCCAGTCAGAAAGCGTGGAGACAATGCGGTTTGGTCGTTTTGTATAGCTAGCCCAAAAGGTATTGAGGTTTTTTCTCATTCTGGTAATGAGCCGATTCCAATCAACGGTGAAAGACAACTGTTGTGGCTCGCAGCCTAGCACCGCGATGCCGTGATTCTTCAATATCCACCAAGTGACCGAATTGAGTTCAAAGTGGTCAGCGGGTCGAAGTGCTCCATCATGACAAGCGGGGTGTGGTTCTATTTCATTGTCGAAATGACCCAAGTCATCCGGTTGAAGATAACTTCCTGACATTTTCCATCGCGGATAGTTTTTGTCTATGGCTCTATGGATATGGTAAAGCTTTTCAATGTCGGTTGGGGCGGCTCTGCGATTGAGCACAGCAACGAAATCAATATCACTGAAACGTTCATTGAATCCATCTAGTGCAGTCGAACCCACTACATAAAAGGCGCTCATCAAATCAGGGAGCTGTCCCATCACTAGCGACAGATAGTTCTCCAGAGTGGGGTGAATACATCTTGGAATTCGTTGATTCATAAGCTTACCTTACCATTGAGCCGCCCAATTGCTAATTGGGCCGAATGTCTGGAAACAGACGAAGGACGAATGACCAAAAGCGAAAAGATCTGCCGTTGGTCGCTTGCCTTTCATCACGCAAAGTGGTCAGACTGCCGCAATCTCGCTCAACTTGACCGGACGATTCTCGCGGCACGATTTCCACGCGGCATGGCCCAACACCACTGCCATGCGTCCATCTTGGCCGGTGGTCGGCGTTGGCTTGTTGTCGCGGACGCACTCGAGGAATTCGCGCACCTCGGTCACATAGCACTCGGCGTAGCGCTGCATGAAAAAGTAGGGCGGTCTGGCCGAGTGAAAGCCGTCTTGGACGCCTTTCACGACGGTATTCTCTGCCTCGTTCCCCGCCATCGCCACGCCCGCCGAACAAAACACTTCGAGGCGCTGGTCGTAGCCATACACGGCCTGGCGGCTGTTATCAATCAACTTGAAGAATGTGTTGACGCTGCCCGATGCGCTGAGGATGACGCCCACTCGCAGGCCCAGGCGCGCGTCCACACACCAGTATAGAAGAGGCAAGAACAAGATAAAGAACTCTTCATTGCCCAAGAAGCTGAGGAACGTCATCGAGCCGCGCAGCCAGGGGATGCTGGCCTGCAAGCCGGCGATCAAGTTGATGCCCCAGTCGAGAATGGGATTCATGGCAAGGCCTCCATAGTAGGTCGGATAGGATGGTTGAGAATCGGCGTGAGCAACATTACGGCAGGAATGAATATCAGCCCGGCGACGATTGGCGCAGCAGGCTGGATCGCGTAAAGCCAACCGGCGATGTACGGCGCAACCATGTGCGCCGAGGCGACCGCCGTTTCGTATAGGCCGAACGCCACGCCGCGATTTTCTGCCGAAACCAGCCCGGCAATGTGAGCGCCCGTCAGGTTGCGGCACGCGCCATAGCCGCCGCGCAAAAAGAACGCCGCCAAGACGAATCCGGGCAATCCTCGCGCGCCGATGAGCAAGAGGCCGAGCGACGCCCACACGAGCGCCTGCGCGACCAGCAGCCCACGCATTTTGCCGCCGGCTGCCCAGCGGCCCAACGCTGGGGCGAGCAGCGTCACGCCCAATGCGTTCAACGAACCCAGCAGCCCGATGCGCGCCACCGGCCAGCCGGCGATGTTTTGCAAAAAATTCGGCGCGAGCGGTTGCCCGATGTACATCGCCAGGAAAATCGCAAAGACGATGACGCCGAGCAGCACACCGGAACGCATCACTGCGCCGGAGGGCCTTTGCCAAATGTTGGCTCGTGCCCGCACCGGCTGCGAAGTGAGCATCAGTATCACCAACGTCGAAGCGACATAGCAGCCTGCCGCGATGACATAGACCACGCGCATCCCCACCATTTGGGCCAACCACCCGCCCACGCCCGGCGACACAATGTTGCCGGCCCAGAAACCAGAGTAGGTCAGCGTGAGCACGCGCGCCAGCGGCACATCCCCGGCTGCGTCGGCAATCGTCGCGCTGATGGCGGGGACACAAAAAGCGGAAAACGAGTAGAGCATGATCGCGGGGACGAATCCGCGCCAATCGCGCGCTGCGGCCATCAGCAGCACGCCGGCGATGCCCAGTCCCCAGCCGCCCAGCATCACCCATTTGCGCCTCACGCGGTCGGCCAGCAGCCCGCCCGGCAGGTAGCCCACGGCTATGGCCAGCCCCGCCAGCGAAAGCACGCCGCCAATCTGCACCGGGCTTGCGCCGAGTTGTTGAACATAGATCGGCTGGATGTACGCGAAGAGCCCTTCACCGCTGGCCCACAAAAAGAGCGCCAATGCCATCAGGCGGTTGTCGCGGCTCAAGTCAGTCAGAATGTTTTTCAAATGCCAGGCCCCTCGGACTCACAGCGCATCAGCTTGGCTCGGTTCCGCGTCCAACCGGTCTTGCTCACGCTTGAGGCGGCCCAACATTACCAGGCCAACCGCATAGATCGCCCCGGCCACCGGGATGCCAAAGACAAAGCCCCAAATGCCCCATAGCCGCGCGCCGATCAGCACCGAGATGAGAATCAGCGATGACGGCATCCCGATGGACTCGCTCATGATCCTGGGCACCACAAAGTGCAGCAGGATTTGCTGAAACACGGTCATGAACGCCAGCAGCAACAGGGCTGCCAACAGCGGCACGCCCTGGATCAGCGCCACGGCGCTGGGCAGGAACATCGCAATCGGCGCGCCGATCAAGGGGATAAAGATCACCAGCCCGGCAATCGCGCCCACAATCGCGCCGTAGCGCACGCCGGCTACGCCCGCCGCAATCGCCGTCACCACGCCAGACAGCACCGCCATCACCACTTGTCCGCGCAGGAACCCGCCGAACGCGCGGCCGACCGTTGACACGGTCAATTCATATTCGTCGTAGAACCGCTTGGGCAGCAAATCATAGATTTGCCTCATCAGCCGCCGCCCGTCGAGCATCAGGTAATAACTCAGCGCCAATATCAGCAGCGTCTCGCCCACGCCGGACGCGACGTCGCGAATCACGCCGGCCAGAAAGCGCGGCGTGGCTCCCACGATGTCGGCGATCTGCTTGCCGATCTCGTCGGGCTTGTAGAACTGGTTCACCAGATCGGGCGACACGTTAAAGCGTTGGGCCAGGTCAGTCTGAAACTTGGCCACCCATTCCGGGGCCTGCTGGAGATACTCGTACAAGTTTGCGCCAAGCTGCCTGGCCTGAGTGACGATCACCGGGATGAAGGTCACCACGGAGACGATCAACACGCCCAGCAGCATCAGATAGACTAGCGTGACGGCCAGCGGGTCGAGCAACTTGTTGACCGCGTGAGCGTATCTTTCGCCCCAGCGCCGGTGGATAACTCGAATGAGCCTCTGAGCGGGTGGCCCGTCCGAGAGCCACGTCGCCACGGGCCGCAGGATAAAGGCGATCAGCCATGCCAACGCAAAGATCAGCAGCAGGTCGCTGACTGATCCGACGATGGCCCAGATCAGTTTCAACAATACGATGGCTGCGATCAAGGTGAGCAAGACGAGAAGAGAATTATAGAGCCGTCTACGTGTCATGTGAACTTGGCCTCCAACCAGACTGTATTTTACACCGTGATGCGGGATGAGTAAAATGTGTTCCGTGTTGCGTATTCCGTATCCCGTGCTGCGCGGCCAAACACGGAACACGCCATACACACAATGTTCGCTCTGTGATAAAATCACAGTCAAGCCATCACTCCCGATGGCGATTTGAGGAGGCAGGTAAATGGGACGCACATTGTTGCTCACCGGGCTGCCGGGGGTGGGCAAGACGACCCTCATCAAGCAAGCCGCGCAGGCGTTGGGCGCGCGCGCCGGCGGTTTCTACACCGAAGAGATATTCGGCCCTGGCGGGCGCAAAGGCTTCCGGCTCGTCACGCTCCCTTCGGGCGGGCGCGAGGCGGTGATGGCGCACGTGGACATCCGCACGCGCAACCGCGTGGGCCGCTACGGCGTGGATGTGGCGACGCTCGACGCCGTCGGCGTGGCCGCCGTGCGTGAGGCCGTGCAAGCGCGCGAGGTGGTGGTGATAGACGAAATCGGCAAAATGGAATTGTTCTCCGGCGAGTTCCAGGGCGCGGTGCTCAAGGCCATGTCGTCCCCCAAAATCGTCGTCGCCAGCGTGATGCACAAGAGTCACGTCTGGGTGAACGCGCTCAAGGCGATGCCGCAGGTGACGGTGTGGCAAGTTACGCGGGCGAATCGAGACGAGCTGTCGGGGCGAGTGTTGCGGTGGATCACAGGCTGAGATACCTTCGCAAGGGTGAGCGGTCAGGTCAGTCTTCTCTTGCCCCCCTCATGGTCGTTTGCGCTGGGGCAGCGGCGGCGCTTTGCCCTCATTCAGCGCATAGAGTTGTTCCAGGTCCAACTCGCAATCGTCAACCGCGAGTTTGAGAAAGTCGAATCTCTTGCGAACCGTGTCCAGGTCACCCTCGATGGCATGCCAGGCAAAGCGAGCGGCCTCTCCGGCGACCTTTAACGCCCAGAATTCAGGCTGATATTCCTTATACCGGTGTTGCAGCCGGCCCAGAGTGGTCTCGATATTCTTGACGATTTGGGCGCCCTCTTTTGCCAACAGATATTGGGGTCTCCCTTCGGGCGGCAAGTCAATCATGCGGCGGAACAGATCGGTGATGGCGGCTTCTTCTTGGGCCACCAGGTTCACGGCCCTTTCGCCCAATTCGTCGGCCAGGTCACGCGCCAGAGTGTCAAACGTGTCGCGGCCGGTCAAGTCTTGGCGAATTTGATCGGCGACCCGCTGGGCCAGTTCTTTCTTGCCGATGCCGGGCGGGGCAGTGCGAAAGGCTTGCCAGAGAGATTTCTCGATGCGCCGGATGGGGGATTCGCTTGCGTAATCGTCTTGCGGGGAAACAGCCGGGCGGTCAGGCCTGGCCCCCGCGTGTACGCCGTCAACACTCTGCCTTCCGCGAGAGGTCATTTTATCCATACCGATCCTTCCCGGCCGGCGTATTTTTCTTCCAGTTGCCGGATGCGCTTGATCTGCGTCCGGGTCAACTCGGTCGCTTCGTCGCTGCCAATCGCGATTCGTAGCGTCATCTCGTCTTCCCTTTCTCCGAAAGTGTACACTGACCGCGCCGGCAGCGCAAGCCCGACCGTCGCCATTTGCGCGGGTCAACTTGTCGGCTATAATTTGCGATAGAATAGGAGGACGTATGGCTGACAGTGATGTTCTTCGCTTTCCGAGCGACTTTACCTGGGGCGCCGCCACGGCGGCCTACCAGATCGAAGGAGCATGGAACGAGGACGGCAAGGGCATGTCCATCTGGGACACGTTTTGCCGCCAGCTGGGCAAGATCAGGACGGGTGAGTCGGGCGACGTGGCCGCCGACCATTATCACCGCTGGAAAGAAGACGTTCGCACCATGGCCGAGCTGGGCCTGAAGGCTTATCGCTTTTCGATTGCCTGGCCGCGCGTACTGCCGGAAGGCACAGGGGCCGTCAATCCAGCCGGCCTGGATTTTTACGAGCGCCTGGTGGATGGGCTGCTGTCCAACGGCATCGAACCGTACGTCACACTGTATCATTGGGACTTGCCCCAGGCGCTCCAAGATCAAGGCGGTTGGGCCAACCGAGATACCACGCATCACTTTGCTGATTATGCTCGCGTGGTGGCCGAGCGGCTGGGCGACCGGGTGACGAACTGGATCACGCACAACGAGCCATTCTATGCCGCAATCGGCGGTTACTTGTTTGCCGAGCATGCGCCCGGCTTGCAGGACCCGTTCGCGGCCTTCCAGGCCGCACACCATCTGTTGCTTTCGCACGGCTATGCCGTCGAGACCTTGCGCGCGTGCGCCCGCCGTCCGCTCAAGATCGGCATCGCGCTTAACCTGAATCCCATGCAGCCGGCCTCGGACTCGGAAGAAGACCGCCTGGCTGCCATACGCTTCGACGGGCTGATGAACCAGTGGTTCCTCGATGCCGTGTTCCGCGCCGAATATCCTCAAGATGTGATAGCGATCTTGGGCCCGTTCGGTCCAAAAGTCCAAAAGGATGACATGGCAAGCATTGCCGCCCCGCTCGACTTTTTGGGCGTCAACTATTATTCCCGCACCGTCGTCCGAAACGATCCCGACTTTCCTATCGGTCAAGCCGCGCAAGTGCACCCGAAGGGCAACGAGTATTCGCAGATGTGGGAGATTTACGCGGCGGGGCTTTACGATCTGCTCGCCCGCATCCGGGCTGACTATCAGCCTGCCAGCCTCATGATCACCGAGAATGGCATCCCCGTGCCGGACGGGCTGGACTTTGACGGGCGCGTGCGCGACACTCGACGGATCCATTACCTGCGCGACCACATCGCCCAGGTCCACCGCGCGATCGCAGACGGCATCCCGGTGAACGGTTATTTTGTCTGGTCGCTCATGGATAACTTTGAATGGGCGCAGGGCTACAAAATGCGCTTTGGGCTGATCTATGTGGATTTTCAGTCGCAAGCGCGCACCGTCAAGGATAGCGGCCAGTGGTATGCCCAGGTGATCCGGCAAAACGGGCTTGAGGCGCAAGACGCGTGACGCAAGAAGCAAGATGCAAGATGCAAGACGCAAGATGCTTTATCTATGGGTTCACTTCCCTTGTCCACGAACAACACGAATTGTCGCTAATGCTTTTATTCGTGTGCCCCTTGCATCGCGCGCCAGTGCAGGTGTTTGTGTGATTCGTGGAGAAAAAGTTGGGCGTAAGGCGTGCCGCATGTTATTGCGATCACGGCTTGTGGGCCGTGCAACCGTCCAGGTTCGCGCAAAACGCCTGGCAGATTTCCAACGTAGTGCCGGCGTAGAGGATGTAGAATTCGTTGCCGTCGCGCGAAAGCGTATAGCTGGCCGTGCACGGCTCGATCTTGACCACCTGCGCGCGAGGGCCGACGTTCGGAGCTATGCACTTGAACAGGTTGGCCGGATCGAGCAAAGCTTTGCGGTCGGCAATCGCCACCGTCCCGGCGGAAAGCGGCGAGGCCTGGTCCCCCGAATTCGGGGGAGGGAGTACGTGGTAGTGCAACTTGACGGGGCTGACTCGCAGAGGTAGAATCACTGACGTCACGGGCCGGTGGCGAAATGGCAGACGCAGGGGACTTAAAATCCCGCGCCAGAAATGGCATGAGAGTTCGAATCTCTCCCGGCCTATTTCAAACAAGAACATCGAGTTTTAAGGCCAAAACCTTCATTTTCTCAGTTGGGGACCTGCCTGAGTGCGGGTCTCTTTGCTTTCCCCGCTCTAGATTTCGCGTTACCCCACTCAGGAAAAATTACAGTGCGGGAGACTTTTGAATTTTATTCCAGGCCTTGTCACCACGAGTCAACGCCAGTCAACCGTTTTTCCCAATTTGCGACGTTTATGCAAAACAGCGGAGCTCCAGCCAAGTTCGCTCGCTCACTCTCGACGACGGGTGAGCCTTTATCAAATCCCTGCTGGAACGCAAAACCCGGTATGCCAATCATTGCCTCCGCCCCGAAGTGCCAGGCGGCCTTGCCCCACAGTCCATTGACGGATACGTGCGTGCCCTCGGGGCAGCCCGGGGCCAAGACCTGGGACAGCGCATGGAGAAGTGCATACGCCACATCTTGGGTGCGTGGGCCGAGTTGCAGCGCCGGCAGGAGTTTGGTCACCGGGTCAAACGCCACCCACACCCACAGGTCATGGGCTGTGTTGCGCAAAGTGGTGTACAATTCATCTAGTTGCACATGCCCGAGGGTCAGGTTCCGGAAGAAATGAGCCTGAACCTGGTGGGCGTGCTGACCGGCGCGCGAGAGCCACAGGCGTGCGAAGACGATACAGCGCCGTGCCGCGTCGACTGGAAAAGCGTTTGCCACACGCCTGGCATTTCAACCATTGGACGCCGTCCGCGCCTTGCCGCTGCGCGGGCGCGAAGCGCGTCGAGTGCAGCGCGTTGTTGGGTAGCCTAGTTCTCTCAATATATCACGCACAGCAACTTGCGCGCCGCGATTCTGCCGGTTCGAGCATCAACAATAAAGTGCGCCTCAAAAACAAACGGTTCAGGAACACTCGGAGGTGCTGTCGGTGAGTATCGCTCGGTGGGCTGAGGCCTGGGCGTGACCTGGCGAGGCTTCATCTGAACATACCAATAAGCGCTGTCAAGAGCAAGCGGCGCATTCTCTGGCGGTGTAGGTCCAGGCACACAGCCAGCCAGAACAGGTGGTCCTTTAAACAGGTCTTGGATATCCCGCCCGGTCACGGATTGCACGCGGACGACTTGCCAAGCAGCTTGAGTGTGTGAGGAGGTGTTCGGTTCCAGGGCTTGCCAGACGATATCGACGGCCTGCTGCTTGCCAAGTACAGCTGTCCTGGGGGAGCAGGCTATAAGCGCCAGGGTAAGACCCACAACTGCAATGATGAAGCGTGAAAGCGATTTGTTCACCTAGCCCTTTCTCCTAATTGTTCATCGAGGGGCATTTGCCTTCAGGAAATCCAAAATCAATGGGACGAGAATGTTCTGATGCGAAAGGGTCATGTAATGTGTTCCACCGTCAATTTCAACATAGGTGGAAGTGGGAATGATGCGATGTAAATATCGCTGTTGCGCAAGAATAGAGTCCATATCCCGGTTGCCCTGCAATATCAACACTGGCGTGGTGATGTTTTCCAAGGGGTAACCAGTGAACTGGGTAAACTGAATCCCGTCATTGAAAGCGCCCACACGTCGTTGGGAAAGTAAGGCAAAGCTGTTTACCAGGTCGCTATAAAGCCGAAATTTCGCCGGATCATTCACGATGTCATCCGTGTATACTGCGCCAACCAAGTTGTCAAGAAAAGGGCGCGGCAACAACTTTGACAGGTCAATGATTACCCAACTTGTAAAGTCAGAGAAGATGGCGTTCGAGATAAACTCTGGGGGACGTCGGGGCGAGCCGGTTGGACGGCTATCAGCAGTTTTTTCTGCGCCAGCTCGTACATCGGAATTGGCAGACAGCATCACTAGGCCCCAACACCGCTCAGGATACCGAAGCGCAAATTGCAGCGCCGACGGCCCTCCACCCGAAACGGCTATCACTGCAACTTTGTCAATGCCGATTTGGTCAAGCAAGGCGACATAGGCATCGGCTTGCGCTTCAAATGTTTCGCCCGTAGAAAGAGGCGTGCGCAAGTAACCAGGACGTGAGACGGCAATGAACTGATAGGAGTCGGCGCCCAACATCTCGGCAATGATTTGGGCTTGGTCATAGCCACCAATGGTGCCATGCAAGATCAGGACAGCCGGTCCTTTGCCCAACAGGGCATATTCGATAGACCCCTGCGCTGTTTCAATGACTAGACTATTTGCTTGTAAGCGCCTGACTTGCTGATCCCGCCATTGGATGAAGGCTATCGACACAGCCGCTACGGCAATGACAGCAACCGCTGCAGTGATTTTTCGTATCTTTTGGAGCACAACGGACTTGGGCATGGCCTCGCACCATTGGGCCGCTTTTCTATGGACTTTTCAATAGCTGCTGCACAGCTTTTACGATGATAGCCGGTTGCTCAACTTGTATGCTATGACCGCTGGCTTCAGCGACAATGATTCGACCTGCGGATGATTCTCCCGCTATCTCTTCCTGGTAGGCTTGCCATTTTTGTTCCATCTCTTCTGCTGCTGGTGGAGATAGAGAGCCAAACATTGGCTTGCCATGTCGGATGACGATTAGAGGCGTATCGCCCATTGATTCTATTGCCGCCACCAGTGCATCATCGGTTTCCATGGCCTGGGCTTCTGCATACGAGGCATACCACAACTTGTGTTGGAAAACGATCTCGTAACTTCCGGGATGTGATTTATATAGCGGCGCGGCGGCGGGAGGCATCATTTTCTCTGGTATGGTTGCTATCAATGGGCGCGATAAGCCAAACTCTCCCAGGAAAGCGATGACGCGTAAGAAACCTAATGAGGCCCTTGCCTGTTGCTGGATGGCAGGGGTAGAAAAAAGCTTTTCTGGGCGGGCGTCAACCAATATCACCCCACTGACTTGCTCAGAATAGTCATGGGCGAATATACGTACAATATGCCCGCCATAGGATGCCCCCACCAAAATGTATGGGCCTTGCTCTCCAGCTGCATTCAGTAAACTATGCAGTTCATCAGCCGCTTGCCGCGCAGTGCGCGGCTCTGGACCCAATTCACTCCAGGCAAAACCAGCGCGGTCATAGGAACACACTCGCGTCAATTGTGCGATCGGTGGTTGAACATAGCCCCAATCCAATGAGCTGCTTTGCGCTGCGGCTTCTAGTATGACGGTGGGGGAGCCAGTGCCGGTGCAATATAAATGCAGCTTGTGATTGTTGACTTTTATCAGCCGACCTGGTGGAGGATAGCGTTTCATATCTTGCTCCGAAGCATAGTGCTCATACGCGTACCCAACCACCGCTAATGCCACAATCAACAATACGATACCAACAAAGCCGCGAGCCAGAATTTGTAGGCAGCCCTTGAGCTTGGAGTGTTTTGGAGGATGCTCAGATTGCATATGTTATCTTCTTTCACGTGTTCTACGCGCTCGGATGATCCGACGGCACTCGACACTTGCGCGATCGAGTTTCCTGGCACCTAGTTTATGGTGCGTTGTGTATTATAGCAGATCTCGGCCTGGACATTTTCGGCCCGCTTGGTCTCGTCCAGCGGCTCGAAATAGACGCTGAACGAACGCGTACCGGTTCCGGTCACGTACGCGGCGCCCTTGAGCTCAGCGGTCTGCCCCGGCTCAACGCCGACGAGGGTCTTGTTCCCGTGCGAATCCTCCAACCAAACCTGGACGGTGCCCTTCTCCACCGTGATCCGTGCCGTTACCTCGATGTTGGTGGTGCCTTGCCAGAACGAACTGTTCTTGATGTCATGGCGATACATGCCACCTTCAGTACTGACCAGAGTCACCCAGCACACGTTGGGTCCAGACGCGCCGCTGCACTTGGATTGGGCAATTGTTTGGGCGCCCCCCTTGCACCCGGAAAGTGTCAATATTCCAATCAATAACCAAAGAGTCAGTTGTTTCATAGTATACTCCAAGTCTTATGCTACTGTTTCTGTCCACATCGGACAAAGGGCAGGTATGCTCTGGGGTCACCGTCTAACCACTATTGGTTACTATCGCTTGACAAGCGGCAAGTAGATTTTGTACCTGCCTGCATTTGGGTCGTAGGCCTTGTAGCGAGTTTCCATCACCACGTTGTCGGCTGGGTTGACATCAATGTTGTTGCTGCTGATGTTAGCTCGGATGATGCTGCCTAGCTCCGGCACGTCGTCCACCCGCAGCCGCAATTCGATCTTGCCATCCTCCCCTACGGATAACTCACCCAGATTCCATGTAAGCGTCCGCACGCCGGAGGTCGTATCCAACCGGTTCGGGGTTGACGCCGGCTGTGACTCTATCAGCGTCAGGCCAGGGGCAGACCCACCGCCCCTGGCCCTTTCGTCGTCAGTGGCCCGGTTTGTGGAGCATGACCAGCCAGGTATCTCCAGTTGAAATCCCTTCCCAGAACATTGCCTGGCGGCGAAAGATCGCCTCCGCCAGTATCCGGTTGCCCGTGTACTTCCAGTGAGCCGGCGTAAACAGGTAGGTGCTGCCGTAGTCATCGGTCTCGCTCATGTGCAGGTCCCTGAACATCAGGAACCAGTACGCGAGGTGTTGGAGCGGCGGGGTCGGATCCGCACCCGGACAGTACATGATATATTGTTCTTCGGGTTGCTGGTGATCTACCTTCGTGCTGATGTCCAGGCGGTTGTGGTTGATCCGCATGGTGCTTTCAGTGAGGTACAGCGCGCCGTCTTCGAGAATTGTCAGGTAGGGGCATCCAACATAAAGACTGAAGTCGTAGCGCACGTGGGTGAGGGGCATTTCCGCCGGCTGGACGAGCCTGCCGTCCATGCCGTAGCTGACGATCATCCCCTGCCCCTGGACGTACATGCTGCCCCAGACATTATATGCCGTCCCGGTAATGACGCTGTTGAACTCGATTTCAAAGGTCGCGCACCGCTTGACCTGGACGTTGATCCTGTCCATCATGCCGTCCGGAATACTTTCCGGAAACACGCGTTCGTACTCCTTGAGAACACGCGCAAAGTACATGAGGCGGTAGACCTGGCGGCTTTGGCCCTGCACGCAGAGGTCGGAGGCGCGGTCTTTCTGGTATAGGAGATAGCTAATAGTTCCAAGGATACCCAGCGGGGACTGGGGCTTTGGCTGCACCAGGTCCACCAGCAGGTCGTCTTCACGGGCCGGCGTGAGGGGTACCAGCAGATCATCGTCAATCGCGGTTGGGGTCGTGGGCGCGCCCGCGGCGGTACCGTTGCCGTCGAGGGGCACGGTCAGTTGATGGGTCTGGATGAGCGCGCCGTCGCCGGCGGCTGTGTTGACGAGGGCGCTGCCGGTGGCCATGATCACGGTCATCTTTTGCCCGGGTTGGGCCTGGACGACGGCGGACGAGGCCAGGGTGAGATCCGCCCCGTTGAGGCTGATGGACAGCGGCTCTTCGTGGGTGGGATTGTAGACGATCAGGCCTCCGGTCACGGGGTCTTGGCCGGGCACGGGGCTGCTGCTGAACGACAGGGCGGGCGCCACGTCGCCGTTGGCGGCCGCGGCGTCAAACAGCGTCAGGTTGCGGATCTCGACGTTGCCGAACGCGAGGAGGGTCAGCCCGAGGGTGGTCGTGTACGCATCTGCGGCCAACCGCAGCAGGGCGACGCTCCAGTGGCCGGCGTCCGGCGAGACGAGCGTCAGCCCGGAGACGCCGTTGAGGGTGGCAACTTGTCCCGGCGTGGTCAGCGGCCCGCCGCCGTGGAGCGTCACGCTGCCGCGGGCGTAACAGACCTGGTTGAGCGCCGTACCCGCGCAGTCGGCAAGGGCCTGGGAGAGGGCGGCGGCGTAGGGAGAAGCCGGACCGGGTCGCTTGGATGCAAAGACTATGGGTAGATATACTGCCCACGGGCATAAATTGCGCTTTTGAATCTAGGGCAAAAGCTGGTATCATTGCGAGCATGACAATCCAACTCGCCAGTGGCGGCGGCCGTTGCTTCTCACCTGGCGCTCTTGGAACGTGGGCATGTCTATCATGTCGGCCTGCTCGATGAGGTATTGACCGGCAATCGGCTGACTGCCACGTATGGCGTACCGGTAGAGGTGATGCAAGCCGTCGGGCGGCGAGTGGTGTTGTGGAATGGAAGCCATTGCCCCCAGATCACAGAAGAAATATGTTTGACCATGTGCGAGTGTTGATCAAAGGCGCGGGTGACCTTGCGACCGGCGTTGCCGCGCGGTTATGGCGCTCTGGCTTTCCGGTGGTGATGATGGAACTGGAGCACCCCCTGACCATTCGGCGCACCGTCGCTTTTTCTGAAGCGGTGTACGAGGGCACGACCAGGGTCGAGGAAATGGTCGCACGACGCGCGGCCAATGTGCCAGAGGTGCAAGCGACCTGGCGCGTTGGCGTGATCCCCGTTGTCGTAGACGACGATGGGGCTTTTCTCAGTGCGCTCAAGCCCGACGTGGTTGTGGATGCCATCCTCGCCAAGCGCAATGTGGGCACGCGGATCACCGATGCGCCGTTCGTCGTCGGGCTGGGGCCAGGGTTCACCATCGGCCTGGATGTCCACGCCGTCGTCGAGACAAATCGTGGGCATTACCTGGGGCGAGTGCTGTGGAGTGGGAGCGCCCAACCGGATACGGGCACGCCCGGCGAAATCGGCGGCGTCGGGCGAAAGCGGGTGATTTACGCGCCCGCAGAGGGCGTGTTTGAGCATCGGTTGACCGTCGGGAGCGCGGTGAAAAAAGGTGACGTCGTCGGCCTAGCCGGTCAAACGCCGGTGCTCGCGCCGGTTTCCGGCGTCTTGCGCGGGCTGATCCACGATGGAGTGAGCGTGCAGGCGCAGCTCAAGATCGGCGACATAGACCCGCGCGGCGTCGTGGAGCACTGTTGGACGATTTCGGACAAGGCGCTGGCCGTGGGCGGCGGCGTGCTAGAGGCCATTCTGATCCATTTGCGAGGCAAACGATGAGACAACTGCTGGAAGCTGCGCTCCAAGCCACTCGAACCGGGGAGACAGTGGCGCTGGCTATCATTGTGCGAGCGCAAGGCTCAACGCCCCGCGCCACGGGAGCAAAGATGCTCGTCTTTCGAGATGGCTCGATCAAGGGCACCCTCGGCGGCGGGGAGATGGAGCAGCGCGTCATCGAGGAAGCAAAAGCGGCGCTCGAGACCGGTCAGCCGCGCTTGATACACTATACTTTCCGCGAGGTCGAACAAGGAGATGTAGGCGTATGCGGTGGAGAGAATGACGTGTATGTTGACGTCATCGGCCCGTCAAAGGAATTGCTGATCGTCGGCGCGGGCCACGTGGGCCAAGCCGTCGCCGAGTTGGGCGCTTTTCTAGGGATGGACTGCGTCGTCTTGGATAACCGGGCCGAGTATGCCAACCCGGGACGCTTTCCGCGTGCGCGGCAGATCATCGTCGGTGAGGTCGGGCAAGAGTTGAGCAAATATCCGATCAGCCGCCAGAGCTATGTTGTCATCGTCACACGCGGTCACTTGCAAGATAGTGAAGCGCTGGCAGCGGTTATTCACTCTCCTGCCGCGTACATCGGCATGATCGGCAGCCGGCGCAAAACTACGCGGGTGTACGAGATGATCAAGGCCCAGGGGATCGGGCAAGAGTTGCTCGAGCGTGTTCACGCTCCCATCGGGCTGGACATTGGAGCCGAGACGCCCGAAGAGATCGCTATCAGCATCCTGGGCCAGATCATTTCGACGATGCACGGTCGCGCTTGACATGCTCCGGCGTATCGCAGTCTTGAGCGGCCCCATCGGCAGCGGGAAAACGACGACGTGCCGCTATCTGGTCGAGCTGGCCCGGCAGCGCGGGCTGGACTGCGCCGGGGTCATTTCGCCGGCCCGGTTCAAAGGCGGCGTCAAAGTGGGCATTGATGCGCTCGACGTGCGAACCGGGCAGAGTCGCCCACTGGCTGAGGCCGACGACTCGCCGGCTGATCTCTGCACGGCGCGATACCGTTTCGACGCAGACGCCATGGCCTGGGGCGTGACCATCCTAGATACGGCCTGCCCGTGTGATGTCTTGTTGGTGGACGAACTCGGTCCGCTAGAGTTGGAGCGCGGCCAGGGCTGGGTCAACGCGCTGGACGTGCTGCGCGCCAGCCAGTTCACGCAGGGCATCGTCGTGGTTCGTCCAGCACTGTTGGATGCCTTTGCGCGCGCGGTAAAGGGTGTGCCATCCCAGGTGTTTGTGTTGCCCCTTGCTCCTGGCATGGATTTGTCCTCTCTCCTGACTAGGCAAGTCGTCACCCTCAAAAACGTTCGATAGTGAGTCAATGTACGGGATGCCCTGTGATCGCTTTCTCGGCAGCAGCCATGATCTGCTCGGCGGTTTTGCGCGGCCCCGGCAATTCGAGTTCGCGCAGCAGGGCCGCCAAGATCATCCCCTGTTCATGGCTCAACAGTGGAATGCCCCGCATCTCATAGACCTTGTTCAGTAGCTTGGTAAAGGTCGTGGTGTAATCGTTCATACTCTTCCTCTGATCTCTGTGGTGATTGCGCCAAGAGTGTGTTCATGTTATAATGTCGGCCGTCGTTATGCTGAACCAGTATAACGGTAATATACCACAAAACCATGACTTGCTCCATCACGGTTTTTTCAAATGAAGCGTTATACCAATACAGCATAACGCTGTCAACGTCACAATCTCGCCCATGTCCTCAAAGTGAATCAGAACTATTCAGTTCATTCTTGTCCCAGGTGGTACCATGAAAAAAGAAAGCCAGGAGAGTGTGAAAAATATTATCGGGAGATATCCCGATAAGAGCTCGGCCGTTCTGCCGGTCGTGTGCGCGTCACCCGGCGCATCAAGCCCGGCATTATCTTTATCCCCTTTCACTTTGCCGAAGCCGCGGCCAATGTGCTGACCAACTCGGCGATTGACCCGGTGGCCAAGATTCCCGAATACAAGGTATGCGCTGTAAAAATTAGAAAGGAGAGATGCCATGATCGAATATAAAAATGTTCTAACCACCTGCCCTTACTGCGGTACGGGCTGTGGATTTTATCTCGAAGTATTGGACAAGAATTTAATCGGAGTATTACCGGCAAAAAACCACCCGATTAGCCAGGGCGGATTATGCATCAAAGGTTGGAACGCGCATGCCTTTGTCAACCATCCTGACCGCTTGAAGCAGCCTTTAATTCGCAAGAACGGTAAGCTGGAAGAGGCAACCTGGGATGAGGCGCTTCAACTTGTCGCTGATAAATTGGGAGAAATCAAAGCTCAAAATGGGCCTGACAGCATTGGTTTCTTTACCTCGGCCAGGTGCACCAATGAAGAAAACTATCTGATGCAAAAGCTCGCCCGCGCGGTGATTGGAACCAATAACGTTGATAACTGCGCCCGTCTCTGACACGCTCCCACTGTAGCCGGTCTGGCTGCATCCTTTGGAAGTGGCGCGATGTCGAATTCGATTCCTGAATTTGGAACAGACACCAATTGCTTTTTCATTATCGGTTCCAACACATCAGAAGCTCATCCATTGATATCAATGCGCGTCTTACAAGGTCAAAAACGCGGCGCAAAGCTGATTGTGTTGGACCCGCGCAAGACTCAAATCGGCCATTGGGCTGATATGTATTGTTCGTTTCGACCGGGAACTGATGTGGCTTTGCTCAATGGATTGATGAATATTATCCTCAGCGAGGGATTG
This sequence comes from Anaerolineae bacterium, assembly GCA_041300525.1. Taxonomy (GTDB): domain Bacteria; phylum Chloroflexota; class Anaerolineae; order Fen-1058; family Fen-1058; genus JBGLNJ01. The sequence goes on from JBGLNJ010000001.1 coordinate 2,698,887, forward strand.
CACGATGAAGCTTTCATCAAGGAACGCACCGAAGATTTTGAGGCGCTAAAATCCCTGGTTGTTAAATATACCCCAGAAAGAGTTGCTGAGATATGCGATACGCCGGTAGAAGGCCTCTATGAAATTGCGCGTACCTATGCAAAAATTAAACCCGCTGCCATTTTATACACCTTGGGCATTACTGAACACGTCACTGGTTTAGATAATGTCAAATCTATCGCGAATCTAGCCATGTTATGCGGCAACATGGGCATCCCTGGCGGCGGCGTCAACCCGCTGCGCGGTCAAAATAATGTGCAGGGCGCCTGCGATATGGGAGGATTACCCAATGTCTATCCCGGCTACCAGGTCGTGACCTCGCCGGACGTGCAAAAGAAATTCCAGGACGCCTGGGGTTCAGCCGGCCCGCTAACCATAGGCCTGACGAGCACCCAAATGCTTCCCGCTGCCGGGGAAGGTAAAATACGCGGCCTGTTCATTTTTGGCGAGAATCCTATGGTGGCTGATCCGAACATCAACCACGTCCGTCATTGCCTGGAACACACAGAGTTCCTGGTGGTCCAGGACATTTTCCTGACCGAGACGGCGCAGATGGCCCACGTGGTCCTGCCGGGCGCCTCCTTTGCTGAAACAGATGGCACGTTCACCAATACCGAGCGACGCGTTCAACGAGTGCGTAAAGCGATCGAGCCGATTGGCGGGTCAAAAGAAAATTGGCGCATTACATGCGGATTAGCTGCCAAGATGGGCGCTCAAGGTTTCAATTTTGAATCGGCGCAGGCCATCATGGAAGAAATCAGCCGATTGACCCCCAGCTTTGGCGGAATTAATTACGACCGTTTGGAGACCTTGGGTTCGTTGCAATGGCCTTGCCCATCTGTGGATCATCCTGGAACACTGTACTTGCATAAAGGTAAATTCGCGCGTGGTTTAGGGAAATTCTTTGCCATCGAGTTCAAAGAAGCGGCTGAACTGCCCGACGATGAATACCCCTTCGTGTTGACCACTGGTCGCATCATGTGGCACTACCACACCGGTTCAATGACCCGCCGCTCGCCAAAACTGGAAAGCGAGGCGCCGGAAGCTTACATCGAGATTCACGTGGATGACGCCAAAAAGATTGGCTTGAATGGTCATAAGCGCGTACGCGTCTCGAGCAGACGTGGACAAATTGAACTGGGCGTGCGTGTTACCAATGATATCAGGCGCGGTCTTGTGTACATCCCCTTCCATTGGGCAGAAGCAGCCGCCAATGTTCTCACGAATAATGCCCTCGATCCGGTTACCAAGACCCCAGAATATAAAGTTTGCGCCGTCAAAGTCGAATTAGCGCAAGCAATCGGCGCCCTTGACAAAACCACAAAACCCAAGTTGTAACCAATGATTTACGAGGATCGTGAATTATTAGCCTATAAGAACGGGGGAAAAAATAATGCCCGGCATCCCATAGTCAAAGAGATGCCATTAACCATCATGCTCAACGGAGAAGAACTGGCAACTCTGGTATGTTCGCCACATTCATTTGAATTGCTGGCCATTGGGTTTCTGGTGAGCGAAGGGGTTCTCCAAAATCGCGCCGAGCTAAAGGACCTTGCGTGCCGACCGGAACAGGGAGTCGTATGGGTTGATACGATTAATGGCGCAACGCGGGCTGATGGTTTTCTAAGGAGGAATTTTGCCAGTTGTTGCGGGAAAGGGCGGCCTTCTCTGCATTTCCTCAATGATTACAAACAGCTACAACCGGTCGCCCACACAGCAAGCTTTACGGTCAAAGAACTACTGGGCTTTGCTGCATTACTCGATGAGGAGTCAAAAACCTTCAAGCTTACGGGTGGAGTTCATGAAGCGGCTTTGGCGCATGGAGAGAGTTTTGTTGTCTACTATGAAGATATCGGCCGCCACAATGCCCTTGACCGTATACTTGGCTACACGTTTCTCAATGACATTGATACTTCCGATAAAGCGGTTATATTAAGCGGCCGCATCGCTTCGGAGATGTTGACCAAGGTAGCGCGGTTAGGTGCGCCAGTCGCGGTTTCTCGATCAGCGCCGACATGTTTATCCATAGACCTGGCTGAACAATTGGGGATTACGCTAGTGGGTTTTGCCCGGGGCAATGGCCTGAATGTTTATACGCACCCTGGCAGGATTATAGAATGAACCCCGCCAGGCAAGACGTGATGCAGATGAATAAAATCGGCTCTCTGGGATTTGCCGTGATACGCCCTCATATTTGGCGGCAGCGTGTAGGACAAATTGGCAATTTGTCCTACATTTGGGCAGACATCACGGCGATTAGCGAGTGCGCACCAACAATGGCGCAACCCGGCGGCTGGTTGAGCTATTGAGCGCACTCACTCCGCTCGAACAAGTCGCCGTGGTGCATACCCATGCGCCGGATAGAGCGGATTACGTGCGACGCCAGGCCGAGCACCTTTTGCCGGCCGGGAACATCTTGTCGGTGGATATCACGCCCGTCATTGGCGCGAACATCGGCCCGGGCGCAGTCGGCTTTGCCGTCGTCACGGCGCGCAAACCGTAACGAGAGGAGCACGAGCATGACACTGATACAAGTTTACGCGACCACGGCTGGCGTCATCCTGGGATTCATGACGATCCTTTGGATCGCCAGCCTCATCCTCAAGAATTCCAGCATCGTGGATATTTTCTGGGGAACCGGCTTTGTCGTCGCCAACTGGGCGTATTTCTTTCTCACGCCCGACGGCTCCCCAGCCCGCAAATGGCTGATCAGCCTGTTGGTCACGGTCTGGGGGCTGCGGCTTTCGCTCTACATCCTCCGGCGCAACTGGGGCAAGCCCGAGGACTTTCGCTACCAAAAGTGGAGAGAGGAATCTGGCAAAATCTGGTGGTGGAAAAGTTTCTTCCAGGTATTTCTCTTGCAGGGTGTCTTGTTGTGGATCATTTCCGCGCCGCTGCTGGCCGCGCACATTTACCCCGTCGGCGCACTATCCGTTCTCGACGGGCTGGCGATCCTGGTGTGGGCGATTGGCTTTTTCTTCGAGGCCGCCGGCGATTGGCAACTCGCCCACTTCAAGGCCAACCCGGCCAATCGCGGCAAGGTGATGGACTCGGGCGTGTGGCGCTACACCCGACATCCCAATTACTTTGGCGATGCGACGCAATGGTGGGGCTACTATCTCGTCGCGCTGGCGGCGGGCGGCTGGTGGACGATCTTTAGCCCCATCCTCATGACCACGCTGCTGGTGCGCGTTTCGGGCGTGGCGCTGCTGGAAAAGAGCCTCAAGGAGACGCGACCCGGTTACAAAGAATACATCGAAAGCACGAGCGCGTTCATTCCGTGGCTCCCGCGCAAAAAATGAGCCACGCAGGCACACACAGAATCACGAAAGGAAAGACCATGCGACTTGCAAAAATCGTATCACTCATCGGCGTGCTGGCGATGAGCGGCATCATCACCTGGGCATTTGCCAGCGGCAATTTCTCGGAAGAGGGCGGCAAGTTGCTGTCCATGCCGTGGGGCATCGTCTCGATGGTGGACTTGTACGTCGGGTTCACGCTGTTTTCGTGCTGGATCGTTTACCGTGAAAGGTCGCTGGCGCGATCCGTCGTCTGGGTCATCCTGATGATGACGCTCGGCTTTTTCACCGGCAGCCTGTATGCCTTTATCGCGCTGCAAACCAGCGGCGGGGACTGGAGACGTTTTTGGATGGGCAACCGGCACGGCGACGCCTGACGCCCGTCACCTATTGGCTGTGGCCGGCTTGAGCAGGGCTTGCATCGTGCTGAGCATCACCTTGAGGCTGACGGGCTTGGCCAGATAATCGTTCGCGCCGGCTTCCAGGCCGAGCGCATCATCGCCTGGCATGGCGAGGCCGGTTATGGCGATGATGGGGACGGCCGCCAGGTCAGCCTCGGCCCGGATGCGGCGAATGGCCTCCAGCCCATCCATGCCCGGCATCTGGACATCCATGATGATAATGTCGGGGCGCTCCGCCTTGGCGCGTTCGATGGCTTGACGCCCGTCCTCAGCCATCACCACGGTATAATCTCTCGATTGCAAATAGTCGGCCATCACGCTGAGATTGGATTCGTTGTCTTCTGCCAGCAAGACTTTGACCGGGCGGCCCAATAACAGGGTAACCGAGCGATGAGGCTCTTCCGCTCCTTGATTCCCCGGCAACACGGTCCCGCTCACTGGTTGCCACGGCAGCGATACCGTGAACCGGCTGCCGTGGCCCAGTTCGCTCTCGACGGCCACACTCCCGCCGTGCATCTCGGTCAGCCCCTTGACCAGCGCCAGCCCCAGCCCTGTCCCGGCATATTGCCGCGCCAGGCTGGCATCCAGTTGGACGAATTGCTGGAATAGCTTGCCCAGGTCTTGTTCCGCGATGCCGATGCCAGTGTCCCACACGGTCAGGCGCACGACGCCTTGCGCCGCGTCACCCTCCACTTCCAGTCCGATCTTGCCGCCGTCCGGCGTGAATTTGACCGCGTTGTTCAACAGGTTCACCAGGATTTGCTTCAGCCGCCGCGCGTCAACCTGGATCGTCGTCACGGCGGTATCCAGGCTGCACGTCACCTGGAGATGATGCTTGTGCGCATCTTGCTTGACGAACTGCAAGCTGGCTTGGCAGACCAACTCGACCGAGGTCGGCTCGATCTGCAGTTCGACTTTGCCCGCGCCGATTTTCGCCAGGTCCAGGATGTCCGTGATCAACGCCAGCAGGTGCCGGCCGCTCGTCTCGACCGTCCGCAGCGATTTGAGCTGTTTTTCGTTGAGCGGACCATAGGTACCCTCTTGCAGCGACTCGGACATGCCCAGGATCGCCGTCAGCGGCGTGCGCAGCTCGTGGCTCATCGCGGCCAGGAACTCGTCTTTCAGACGGTTGGCGCGGGCCAACTCGGCGTTGGTCTGGCTCAATTCCGCCGTGCGCTCTTCCACGCGCCGTTCCAGTTCAGCGTTGAGCTGGCGGATTTCATCTTCCGCGCGCTTGCGCTCGGTGATGTCGCGCACGATTGCAGTCACCTCATCTGCACCGCTGGTAATCATGCGCGCTTCATAAGCGCGCAGCCCACGCCCTGCAATGGACAACTGGTATTCAAAAATCTGCATTTCGCCGGTAGTCAGGGTCGCGTTGATATAATGCTCGATAAGGTCGCCAAACTCGGGCGGGGTTATGTCTCTGTTCCTCTTACCGAGGATAGTGTCTTCCGATTGAGCGTAGAGTTCTGATTTCTCAGCCTTGTAATCCAAAAAGACACCATTGCGGTCTAGGCGGAACATCAGGTCTGGCATCGCGTTCAACATGACCCTGGCGCGTTGTTCGCTCTCCTGCAGCGCCGCCTCCGCCCGTCTGCGCTCCGTGATGTCATAATTGATGCCCGTCATGCGCAGCGGTCTGCCATCCGAATCTCTCACCACTTGGCCGTAAGCCTTGAGGTATCTGACGGCGCCATCCGGCCACATGACGCGGAACTCGGTGTCGTATTCCTTTTCGCCGCGCAACGCTTGTTGCGACTCTTGCACGCTGCGGGCGGCATCGTCGGGATGGAGACCTTTGACCCAGGCCTCGTAGGCGCCCGAAAAATCTTGTTCCTTGACTCCATAGAGTTCATACATCCGGTCATCCCAGGCCAGTTGGTTTTTCTGCACGTCCCAATCCCACACCCCCAGGCGGGCGGCGCGGGTGGCCAGGTCGAATCTCTTAATCATCCGGCCCAGATTTTCTTCGGCCGCTTTGCGCTCGGCGACCTCGACTTGCAGCTCGGCGTTCAGACGGCGCAAGGCCACCAGGTCGCTGAACCGGGCCAGGCTGATGCTGATGGCGCGTTCCATATCGCGCACTTTGGGCGGCTTGATCAGGTAAGCTCCCACACCCACCGCGCTGGCCCGTTCCACCAGTTCCGGCGTCTCGTAGGCTGTGAGCACGACGACCGGCGTGGGATGGGTTTCGTATATGCGCCGCGCCGCCTCCAGGCCGTCCATGCCGGGCAACGCAATATCCATCAGCACGACGTCGGGGCGCAAGGACTGGGTCATCTCGACGGCCTGGACGCCATCTATGGCCCGACCGACGACGACGTACCCGGCCTCTTTCAGCACCGCCTGGATCATTTCGGCGATCATGGCTTCGTCTTCGACAATCAACGCTCGGATGTTCTTTTGCGCTTCCATCTTTGTCCTTGTCTCCCTGCCGTTGGGGCATCGGGCGACCGCAGGCCAAGCATTGCTTGGCACGGTCGCCCCTACGCTTTGAATCGAATGGTGATGACGGCGCCGCCGTCGTTGTGGAGAGTCACATCCCCACGCAGATCGTCGCGCACGAGGAGTTTGACCAGGTACAGCCCCACATTGTGACGCTCCAACCGCAGCACGTCGTCCGGAAAGCCCGGTCCGTCATCTCGAAACTCGATCAGCGTGCCGCCATCGGAGACGATCCGAACGCCGATGTGGGCCGTGCGGTCTTCCGACGCGGCGTACTTGGCGGCGTTGGTCGTCAGCTCGTTGAGGATCAGCGCCAGGCTGTTGGCCTGTTTGGCCGCCACCCGGGCCGTCGAGGGGGGCACGTCCACCGAGACGCGTTGACTGGAAGGCAGCATCTGCAGCGCGGCGTGGATGACTTGCGAGGTCATCTCGCTCAAAGACAGCGGCGCCCACTCGTTGGCCGAGAGCAAACTGTGTACCACCGCCAATCCTTGTATGTGATTGGACAGGTCTTGCACAATGGTCTGCCAGGCGGAATGGTCTTCCGCCCTGGCATAGCGTTGTTTGGCGTAGAGCAAGCCGATGATGGCGGTCAGGTTGTTCTTGACGCGGTGATTGATCTCTTGTAGCAGGACGGACTTGGTTGCGGCGTCCCGCCTCACCTGGTCATAGAGCCGCGCATTCTCGATGGCGACGGCGGCCGTGGCCGCCAACGACTCGACGAGCGCCGCGTCGGCCACGGAGAAACGCGCAATCCCAGTGTCCACTGCCTCGAGCACGCCGATCACGCTCTGCTTGACTCGCAACGGGACAGTGAGGACAGAGCGCAGCAGCAAGCCGGTTTCCTGATCTACCCCCCCAAAGTAACGCTCGTCGGTCCATACGTCGGGCACATTCAGGCTCTCACCGCTCCGAGCCACCCAGCCTGCAATCCCTTGTCCCGGCGCCAACTGCCAGCCGCGCACGATCTCGTGTTGCGGGCCGGTGGCCTGCTGGCAGATCAGGCCGCCTGTCGCGGGATCCATCAACCAGATCGAGCAGGCGGTCACGTCCAATTGTTGGCGCACCTCTTCCAGGATAGTGGTGAGCACCTGATCCAGGTCAAGCGTAGAATTGAACGTCTGGCTGGCGCGATTGAGCAAAGCCAATTCGCGATTAAGCCGTTGCTGCGCTTCCTCTGCCTGCTTGCGCTCGGTGATGTCTTGGATGATGGCGTTGAATCCGATAATCTGGCCTTGGTCCCAAAGAACGGTGGGGCTGGAGTAACAATGGACAACGTGGCCATCCTTGTGGAATACCATGAATTCCAGGTGTGGCTTCGCTTCAGGGTTTTGCGCAGCGATTTGGAATACCTCCATGATTCTTCCGATATCCTGTGGGTGGAGGAAATCAACAAAGTGCCTGCCCAGTAGTTCTTTTTCTAAATGACCGACCATCTCGCAGAGGGCCTGGTTGACGAGGGTGAGTTTACCCTCCGAATCTATGGTGGCGATACCGGTATCGGTCGTCTCGACCAGGCTGCGATATTTGGTTTCACTTTTGCTCAGCGCCTCCTCCGCCCGCTTGCGCTCGGTGATGTCGCGGGAACTGACAACGACGCTCGTCGCTCCGGCATCAGCGTGGAGGTTTTTGCCGACCGTCTCAACCATGCGCCACGAGCCATCTTTATGCCGTAGACGATGCTCAAAGCTCTGAGCCACATGGGGACTCTGGACGACACGGCTCAAAGTATCGAGCAGGGCGGGTACATCGTCTGGGTGAACAAAGTCAACAGCTGTAATGCCGATAACCTGATCGGGTTTGTGGCCAATCACTCGCTCAGTCGAAGGGCTGGCATAGCGGATCACACCGTCGCTGCTCATCACCATGATAATATCTGAAACGTTTTCGATCAGTGACCGAAAATGCTCTTCGCGACGCTGCAACAGTTCCTCCACCTGTTTGCGCTCGGTGATGTCGGTGCAGACGCCAATCATTTTGTACGGATGGCCCTGCCCGTTGCAAACCGCGGCGCCTTTGTCGGTCCAGTACCCCAGCGTTCCGTCTTTACGGCGGACGCGGTACTCTTCGCGGTAGGGTGACTGGGTCTTGAGATGCTGGAGATCGCTGCGATGGAAGAACTGATGGAACAGGCCAGGCAAATGAACCTGCGCTTTGACCGCATCGTGTTCGCGTCCAGTTCGAGCGGGACGCAAGCAGGTTTGGTCGTGGGCGCAAGAGCCACAAACTACTCGGGTCAGGTATTGGGTATTAGCGTGGACGCCAAGCGCGAGGACTTGCAGGCCATGGTCGCGGAACTGGCGACCACCACCGCCGCGCATCTCAAGCTGGATTTCCATTTTGCGCCGGACGACATTGCCGTGAACGCGGATTACCTGGGCGCGGGTTACGGCGTGATGGGCCAGCCGGAATGCGAGGCCATCCGCCTGGCCGCGCAGATGGAAGGGCTGCTGCTCGATCCGGTGTACACGGGTCGAGCGTTTGCGGGGCTGATTGACCTGATCCGCAAAGGCAAAATCGGGCGCGACGAATCGGTGTTGTTCTGGCACACAGGCGGCACGCCGGCGTTGTTCGCTTACGCTGACGAGTTGTGCCGTTTGACCTGAACCACTTACATCGTGGCCTCGACAAAGGCTCTCCCACAACACTTGAGTGCAAGCAAGTTTCAGCTTACCCGAATAGTTTCTTGAACGAGGATCTACTCACTATGTTGAAGCAACAGGAGCACAGTGCATCGCTAGACAGAGAGCAAGCCTCGCGTTTCGCGCGCCTCGCCCTCGGCGGTATCACGCGAGAATACCCCAATCATCCTGGTCACGTTATCAATGATAGCAGCCAAGTCAAGAATCCTCGCTCGCTCCACCCCGCGTTTTACGGAAACTTTGACTGGCACTCGGCAGTGCACAATCACTGGCTGCTCGTGCGCTTATTGCGCCTCTTCCCAGAACTGCCGGAGGCGAAGGGGATTCGCGCGGCATTGAACGAGAACCTGACCGAAGCCAATCTGTTGGCCGAAACAGCGTATCTCGCCCAGCCGAACCGACAGTCATTTGAGCGAACGTATGGATGGGCGTGGCTATTGAAACTGGCTCAAGAACTGCACGGTTGGAAAGATGCAGAGGGCAATACCTGGTCACTGAATTTGCAGCCACTTGCCGATGCGATCGTCAGCCGGTATCAGAATTTCTTGCCCAAGCAGATCTATCCGATTCGCGCCGGCACACACCCCAACACGGCCTTTGGGCTGACGTTTGCCCTCGACTATGCGCGCGCTTGTGGTCATCGAGAGCTAGAGGCGCTGATCGTAGAGCGGAGTAACACATACTTTGCCGGAGACGCAGACTATCCAGCCGCATGGGAGCCGAGCGGCAGTGACTTTCTTTCACCCAGCCTCACAGAGGCAGACCTGATGTGCCGCATAATGCCGCTGACCGAATTCAAGCTGTGGTTTGATCGCTTTTTGCCGGGCATCGCGCGCGGCGAGCCGCAGACGTTGCTTCACCCGGTCACGATCACTGACCACAGCGATCCGATGCTGGTTCATCTGGATGGTCTGCACCTGAGTCGCGCCTGGTGCATGCGCCGGATCGCATCTGTGCTGCTCACACACGATCCGGCCCGCCATGTTCTGGCCGATGCAGCGGAGCGACATGCCAGAGAAGGATTGGCGCATGTCACTTCCGGCGACTATGCCGGGGAGCATTGGCTCGCTTCATTTGCTGTCTACCTGCTCTCGACCCCGGGCCCAATCTAGCGACTCGCTTGCTTGACGACTCGCCCATTCTGGGTTATCCTCTGCCCCCGTTGTAGGTGATAAACTGTTTAACGTCAGGAAAAATTATGCTTGAACAACTGATTCACAATGGAATTCTGGTGCCGCCGGATCCGCCGTATTATAAGCTGACGCTCACGATTCGCGGCGAGCGCAAGGAACTCGAACCGCGCCAGGAAGAGATGGCGATTGCCTGGGCGCGCAAGATCGGCACGGAGTACGTGCAAGATTCCGGCTTTTGCAAGAATTTCATGCGCGATTTCAGCGCCGCACTCAACGTCAAACCGCCGCTTTCGGTGGACGAGGTGGACTTTTCTCCTGCACTAGAGATCGTGCAGGCCGAACGGCTGGCGAAGGAGCGACTGTCACCGGAAGATCGCAAGGCGTTGGCGTCTCGACGCAAAGCCGCGCGCGAGCAACTCAAGGAAAAATACGGCCACGCCACTGTGAACGGCGAGCGCGTCGAGCTGGGCAATTACATCGCCGAACCCAGCAGCATTTTCATGGGGCGCGGCAAGCATCCGCTGCGCGGCAAGTGGAAGCAAGGCGCACGCCAAAGTGACATCACGCTCAACCTCGGCCCCGACGCGCCCCGCCCCGAGGGCGACTGGGCCGAGATCCTCTGGCAGCCGGAATCGCTGTGGGTGGCCCGCTGGGAAGACAAGCTCACCGGCAAGCTCAAATACGTCTGGCTGAGCGACACTGCGCCCGTCAAGCAGAAGCGCGAGGCGCACAAGTTCGACAAGGCCGAATCGCTGGAGCAGAATATTCAAGACATCCGCGCGCACATCGAGCGCGACCTGGCCGACCCCGACCCCAAGCGCCGGATGGTTGCCACGGCGTGTTGCCTGATTGACGTGCTGTGCCTGCGCGTGGGCGACGAAAAAGACCCCGACGAGGCCGACACCGTCGGCGCGACGACGCTTCGCCCCGAGCACATCACCTTGCACGAAGACGGCACGGCCGAGTTCAAGTTCCTGGGCAAAGACTCGGTGCTATGGCACAAAAAGATTCAACCCTCTAACGTAGTGCTCAACAACCTGCGCGAGTTGATCCAAAACGCGCGCCCGTCCGGATCGGGCAACAACGACAAGCCGCAAATCTTTCCGACGATTGACAGCGGCCACGTCAACGCTTACCTGGGCGAAATCCTGCCCGGCTTGACGGCCAAAGTGTTCCGCACCCATCACGCCACGCAAGTCGTGAACAAGAGCCTGGTCGAATCAGGCGTGAAAGCCGGCGACGCCGAATATCAAAAGTGGGGCGCGGTCACGATGGCGAACCTGGAAGCCGCCATCCTGTGCAACCACTATAAGAAAGCGTCAGACGCTTCACGCTGGCAAGAGCACCGGGAAAAAGTGGGCGAGCGCAAAGACAAAGTGGAAGAACAACTCGCCACCTATCGCGAGGCCGCGCGCCAGGCCGGCGAAGCACTCGCCGCGCTCAAGCGTGAGGCACGCGCAAAAAAAGCCGCCGCCGAAAAGCCGGAGCAAAAAACGCGCATCGCCGCTTCCTACGCCCAAAAGATCGAGCGGGCCGAAAAAAAGCTCCAAGCCGCGCAAGAGCGGCTGGGGCGCATCAAAGACGCGTTGGGAAAATTCGAGGCGCAGGACAACGTGGCGGCCAAGGGACGCACGTGGAATCTGGGCACCAGCCTCAAATCGTACATTGACCCGCGCGTGTACTACCGCTGGGGATTGCAAGTGGACTATGACGTGCTGGGGAAATACTATCCCAAAACCTTGCAGCGCAAGTTCGCGTGGGTGAAGGAACAGGAACAGCCGGACAACGTAGAGCACGAATCCGACGACTCACGAAACCCGTAGGTCATGCTTATAGTGTGACGCACTCTTTGCGCTCCGGCAATCGTCACGCTGAAAGCGTCACTTACGCCCTACCCCAAGGCTCTACAGCAAAGTTCGCCTGGGCGAAGGAACTGGGACAGTCGAAGGTAGACGCTGACTTTACAGCGCGGTGATATGGAAAGGCGCTACAATGCCAACTTACGTTCTCACTCATGCCAGAACGATCATTCTCAAACGTCCTATTGAAGCCAAAGCTCCTGATTCTAACGGATTCTGTGGTTAACCGCGCTGAGAGTGACAAATGTGGACCGCCGTGCTAAACTTGGCGAACAAAACCACCGCTTGGAGGCCCCAATGTCTGAGTCAACTGCAAACCGCGAAAGGAACTGTAGCACAGAAAAAGATATGGCGGCCTTGACCAAGGGGGCCAAGCGGATCGCCTCCCCATCGAGCAAGAAGAGTACAGTCGCTCCCGTATCTTCTACTGAGATCCCCTACGTACACGTCTGGTCATGCGTTTGCGCTGGCTGCGTGCCAGCCCGGCTCCAAGTCATATGTTTACGAAAACCAAACTCTAGCCTAAACGAATTATACCTGAAATAGCCCTAGCGGGAATTGCTGACCCGCTCCTTGACATGGGCCGTCCCTCCGTGGACGGCCTGTTTTACCTCACCAATCTTCGCCAACCACCGCAACTGTGGTACAATCGGCGGCGTGAAAAGCTCTGAATTCATGCGCGCGCTGCCGGATGCAGTGCGGCCCAAGTTGAACAAGCGACTGCGAGATTTCAAGACGGCGGGCCGCGCGTGGCTGGCGCAGTTTTACTACGACGACCCGCGTGTGCATTACGAGGTATGGAATCTGGGGCCGCGCCGGGGACGGCTGGAAATCGGCCTGCACCTGGAAAGCCGCGACCGCGAGTTGAACGCGCGCCTGCTAGATGAGATGTTTTCGCATCTGTTTGAGATCAAGGCGGAGCTTGGCCCATCGTTCGAAGCCGAGCCATGGGACAAGGGCTGGACCAAAGTCTATGAGACGATCCCGCTCGAGCCGTTTAGCACGGAATACCTCGAACGGGTCGCTGCACGGACGGCCCAGGTCATGGGCGTACTGGAACCAATCCGCCGAGCACTTCAAGGAGGGAAACGATGAGGGACGGAAAAGTGGTGGTGCTGTATTTGGAAGATGAACCCAACCTGGCCGAGTTGTTGCGCGCCGGGTTGGGCATGTTCGGGATGGTCGTCAGCCCGATCTATTGCAGCGCCGAAGAGTTGTTAGGCAAGATCAATTCGACCGAGTTTACGGCCGCCGATATTATGATCTTGGACATTCGTCTGCCGGGGCTAACCGGGCTGGAGCTGGCCAAAAGATTGCGCGACCAGGGTGAAAAGCGGCCTATCGTGATCGTGTCCGCTTTTAACCGGCCCGACCAATCCATACTGGACGAGATCGGCGCCACATTCCAGCCCAAGCCGTTTGACTTTGAGGCTATCGTTCACACGATCCAGTCGTTGGTCATAGTGGAGTGATTGCGCAACCGCTGTTCGATGAGTTTGGCCTTGGCCTCGCGTTGCAACTTGCGGTAAGCGCCAAGCTCGTATTCCAACGTTAACGTCACGACGGACATATCCGTGCCGGGCACCGCCATGCTGTCGGTCTGCTGCTCAGCTGGAAGCCATGTCTGTGTCCAGCCTTCGCCCTCGCGCAATTCTGCCGCGCCGATAATGTCCACTTGCGTGTCGCCCATTTGGTACAGGCCGTGATGCGAACGGATTCGCTCACTTTCGCTCCACTGTACGGCCTGCTTTTCCTCCGCCACTCGTCGCAACGCGTCGCCGATGCGATACGCGCCGTCCGCACTGGTGACAATGTCCACGTCGTGCGGCTCCACCTTCACGCCATGCAAAGCCAGACAGCAGCTTCCGCCCAAGACCCAGGGCGCTCCCGTCGCGTTCAAGATCGGAATGAGATGAATCAGCGCGGCGTGGATCGGCTCTGGCAGGAGCGGGGCGCGGTCAAAGCGATAGACTTGCCAGGCAAAAGTGTTCTCTTCCGGCAGGGACACGTCGAGCGCGCCAAAGTGATCACGCGCCCAAGCGGTTAGCTCGGCCACGGTGGACTGTAAGACCGGCTCGCTCACGGCCCATGTGTCGCTATTGATGCGATGGGCGATACCGGCGATTTCTTCTTGGGGCGTTGTGGCGCCGGTCCGAAGCACGACCGGGATTTCCTCCACGCTGGCCCCCAGCGATTGAAATTCAGCCACGATTGCTTCTCGGCCTTGTGCGCCGGGACGCCTCCACTGCTCGCCGTGCGCTTCCACCAACTGGTGCCACTTGTCGCGCAGGATGACGTTGGCCGATTGCGAGTCGCGGGTGTGGGTGCTGTGCAAAACCAGCCCGCCCGGTTTCAGGCTGCGCCGCAGTTCCCCGATGGTCGCCTGCCACGGCGCGATGACGTGGAACACGTGGACGGCTAACACCGCGTCGAACGAGGCATCGGGAAAGGGCAACGCGCTCGTGGGCGGCGCGCTGTTGGGAAACATTGGCCGGCCCTCTTTCCTGACGACGAGCAAACCGGCGGGACAAATTCCTCTTGGATTGGAAATCACAGGCTTTCTGCTGATTGCGGGCCTGGCTGTTTTTTTGCGCGTCTACCGCCTGGGCAGCATTCCGGCCGGCATCTATGTGGACGAGACGAATGGCGCGTTGGATGCAGTCTATATCCTGGAAGGCCGAAACGCCACACCGTTTGGCACCGGCTGGTATGGAACGCCCAACGGTTACGTTTATTACATGGCGGGCCTGTTCAAACTGTTTGGCGTCAACTTTGCCAGCCTGAAAGTCGCTTCACTCCTTCCAGCCATTCTCACGGTGCTGGCGCTCTATCCTTTGGCCCGGTTGCTGTTTGGCCCGATGGCCGGCCTCAGCGCCATGCTCTTGATGGCCGTCAGCCGGTGGCACCTGAGCATGAGCCGTTGGGGCTGGAACGAGACCGCGCCTCTGCTCTTTCAAATCCTGGCGACGTTTTTCCTCCTTCGTGGCTTGCGGGAGAGGCGCGCGTCAGATTTCGTGCTGGGCGGCGTGATCAGCGGGCTGATGATGTACACTTACCTGAGCAGCCGCCTGGCCCTTGCCACGCTGGGACTGTTTGTCCTCTACTGGCTGCTGGCAGACCTCGAAGGGCCGGTTGCCAGTTGGAAGCGCGAGTGGCGCGGGCTGGCGCTCTTTTTGCTGGCGTTTCTGATCGCCTTTGCCCCGCTTGCTGTCACGCACATCACCGACCCGTTCACCTTCAACAATCGTGTCAACATTATCAGCATTTTCAACGACGTGCGGGCGGCGGGCAGCTATCAGCCGTTGTGGAACAATATCCGCGATCATCTGAAATTCTTTCATCAGACGGGCGACCATCAGGGCAAGCACAATTTGCCCGATGAGCCGCAGACTGATCCCGTGACTGGGTTGTTGTTCGTGATGGGCCTGGGGTACGGTTTGCTGCGCTTTCCGCGCGATCGCCGCCGAGGGCTGTTGTGGTTTTGGCTGTTGTTCGGATTAGCCGGTGGCGTGTTTAGCTCGAACCACGAATCGCCACAGTCGTATCGCACGCTGACGGTTGTCCCGGCTATCGCCCTGCTGGCTGGAGACGTGCTGGCTCGATTGGCTCGCGGCTCAATCGCGTTGGTCGCTTCGCGATCCATCGGCGACCCCAAGAAACTGGCGTCCTACCGAACCCTGGCGACGGGCTTTGGAGGATTGTTGCTGGTGGGTGGCCTGTCCGCGTCGGCTGCCTGGGAAAGCAGCGCCTATTTTGGCCGCCAGGCCGAGTCTATGGCAGTCCAGGCCGGCTTTAATCTGACCGAGAATCAGATCACCCAAGAAGTGCTCAAGGCTTTAGATAGCGACACGCCGGTCTATCTTTCTCCCCGCTTTTACGATTTTTCGCCACTGCGCTTTCTGGTGTATAGCGCAGTCAAATACAAGACCGGTCGCAACACGCTGGACGACCGGCCCTGGCACTTGGCTCGACCGGAGCAAGACCTGCCAGTGCCGGACGTCGGTCACGACGCGCTCTTTCTCGTGGATTCCTACTATGAGCCGGTGATGAGCTATGTTCGTTCCTTTTATCCCCAGGCGCAGATGGAGATCGTGCGCTGGCGTGACGAGATACCGCTTTACCTCCGCGTGCGTGTGCCCCATTCCGAGCTGGCTGCTCTGCAAGGCCTCGAGGCGCGTTTCACCGGCGCCGATGGCGAACTCATCGAGCGTGTGGCGAGCCAGATTGACCAAGACTGGAGCCAGCAAGATGTGACCTCCGCCGAATGGAGCGGGAATCTAAAACTGGAACACAGCGGCGTGTATGATTTCGTCAACCAGGGCAACTTGACTGTGATCGTGGACGGCCAACCCTGGAAAGGCAGCCGCTTTTTGTGTAGCGGCCTGCACGATCTGCGCGTGACTCAATCCGAGAGTAAACGCCAGGGTGTGGCTCGCCTGAGTTGGGTCAGGCCCCTGTCCGGCCAGACAGAGGAGGTTATTCCTGCCCAGGCGCTTTTCCATGTCCGGGCGCCTGCACAAGGCTTGACTGGGTATTACTATACCGGCGAAAAGTGGCAAGGCGAACCGCTTTGCCGCAAACTCACGCCCTTTTTCTTGCTGGCCTGGCCGGATCAAGAGCCTGTTCAGGGCGCGTTTAGCGCCCGCTTTGTTGGAGCCTTGCGCATCGCCAAGGCAGGCAACTATCGCTTTTGGCTCAATGCCGACGACGGCGTTCGCCTGACGCTGGATGGCGTTGTGCTGGGTGAGGGCCTGGCCCCTGACCGACCCAATAACTTGGAGATTAGCCTCAACCTCGCGCCGGGCGATCATCCCATTCGGATTGATTATTTCCAGCGGGGCGGGGGCAGCGCTCTGGAGTTTTATTGGCAGCCGCCGGACGGCGATCAAACCCCCGTGCCGCCTAGTGTGCTTGTGCCAGAGGTTCCCTGACCTAGCGCAAGCGCATTCTTCCATTTCTCCTTGTCTTGTCTGACTCAAGAGTGGCAAAATGAAAAAGCACATTCGTGAGGGGGCGCGGTTCATAGGAATTCTCGCGGCGCTGACGCTGGCTTTGACGGCCCAGTCCCTGTTCACCCAGCAGCCTTTTGTGATTCGGGCGGCCGAGAGCTGGATCGCCGATGTGCGCGCGGGCGTCGCGGTGGGATTGCTGCTGGCCGCGATGGCTTGTTTCGTGGTGACGACGTTCGGGGCACCGCTTGAAGTGGACGAGACGCCGGTCGTTGCCTCTGGGCAGGTTAAGGGGTTCAGGGCCTTGGGGCCTTACCTCGCGGCTGGCTGTTACCTGCTTTCGCTGTTAATGTACCTGGCCGTGGGCGAAAATTTTCTGGTCCGCTTTTTCTGGTTGGCGGGCATGGTCCTCCTGGTGGCATCACAGTTAAAGCCGCCGGCTTCTGAGCCTGGCCGCACCGTCGGCAACAACAGCGTCCGATGGGAATGGGGACTCGTGGCCGTCATCACGGCGGTCGCGTTTGGGCTGCGCTACTGGCGCTTGACCGAGATCCCATCCAACCTGGATGGCGATATTTTTTCCGTGGGACTTCAAGTCCTCGAACTTATCCGCCACCCGCACCCTCAGTGGATTGGCGTGGGCTGGTCCGAATATCCTCTGTTTGCCTTCAACGTCATCGCCTGGGTCATGCGCTTGTTCGGACAGAACCAGTACGGGCTGATGATGAGCTCCGTTATCGCAGGCACATTGACGATCCCGGCTGTGTATCTACTAGGCCGCGAGATGTTTGGTCGGCGAGTCGGGCTGATCGCGGCGGCTTTGCTCACCATCAGTTATACGCACATCCAATACAACCGCGTCGTCGTCGTCGAACCGGCTCCACTGATCGTCACTCTGCTGTTCTTTTTCTTGTTCCGAGGTCTACGGACACAGCAGCGGATATGGTTTGTGCTGGCGGGAGTGGCGATGGGAACCGGCCTGCTGGTCTATTATCCCGCCCGGATCGGCCTGGTGGTGGCGGCGCTGCTGTTCGGGTGGCTCTGGCTTTGGCGGCGGTCACTCATCGTCGGTCGTTTGCAGAATTGGTGGTTCCTGTGCCTGGGCGCGCTGGCGACCTATGGCCCCATGCTGGGGTTCAGTCTCGGTAATTTCAATGACTTTATCGGGCGAGCGAATCTGGTCACTCTGGCTGACGCCGGCGTGCGCGCGCACTTGATGAACAAGTATGGCGTCGAGACGCTGAACGGGTTGATGGTGGAGCAGGTCAAGCGGTCGTTCCTGGTGTTTCACGTTTACGGGGATAGCAGCCAGTTGTTCGCGTTTCAAGGGCCGATGGTGGATGTGCTCACTGCTGCGCTGCTGGTCTTGGGTGTGGGCTGGTGCCTGGCGCGGCTGCGCAACCCCAAGTCCTTCACGCTGTTGGTGTGGCTGACCTCGGTCTTGGTGCTGGGCGGCGTGTTGACGAATGATCCGCCTTTCTGGCCTCACCTGATCGTCGTGCTTCCGGCGGTGGCGGTGTTGGGCGCGTTGGCTGCCGAGCGAGCCTGGAATGGATTGGCGCGGCCCATGGGCCGTGTTGGGCAGTGGGGCATTGGCGCGCTGCTCGTGGTGGCATTGGTTTACACCGGCATGCACAACTGGCAGGCCTATTACGAGCAAATGCGCGACAACGCGGGCGAGCGCGTCCGCATCATCCGCTACGTCAATTCGCTGCCGGAGGGCTACCAGGTGCGCCTGGTCACCACTTCGATTGGTTGGCGCGACCGCGAGTTTGAATTCCTGGCTCGTGGCGTTGCAGGTCAAGACTTGGCCCCCGATCAATTGCGCTCTGACCCGCAGCCGTGCCGGGATGCGCCTATCGTGTTCATCCTTACACACAACTATGTGGACCTCGATCCACTGTTACAGGCCCGGTGTCCCGGAGGCCAGAGCCAACAACATATCGAGCCGAACGGGTGGCTTTCTTTTGTCTCTTATCGGCTCGGCCCCGAAGGCATCAAGCCATCTGTAGTCGTATCTTCTGAGGTGCGTGTTGATCCGCTCGTCTGGTTGATGATGGGCGCCTGGGCGTTGGTTTTAGTATTGGCGGTTTGGCTATATTACCGATTCGTTGTCCGGCGGGTGCTGACCAAGCGCGCGCTCAAGCGAACCATGAAACTCGGAGGTCGGCCTGGGGTGTTGCCGCAGGCCCTTGTGCCGAAACAGTTACCCCCAAAGAATATTCTGCTGGGCCGACTGGCTGTTCTCCCCCGGCAAGTGATCGAGGCTCCTCGCTGGCAGGCTTGGCTGCGGCGGGTGAGCGAATGGACATCGCCGCGCTTGACAAAGAGCCGGGCGCGGAAAGTGGCTATCGTGTGGGGCGTTCCGCTGGCTGCATTGGCGCTGGCCTATCTGGCCCAGAGCATTTTTGCCGTTCGCACCGAAGATGGATTTGGAGTCAGCTTGGGTTGGCTGGGCGACTGGCCGGAATCATCCCGATTGTGGCTGGGCGCTTTCATTTACCTGGTGGCGATGGTGGCGTGGATGATCTTTGCTCCCGACCTTCACGCCACCGAGAACGCGGAACCGGCTGCGTCTCCTGCGCTGCCGAACGTTGCCGCGCGCGTAGCGGCGTGGCCGTTGTTGATCTTGGTTGCCAGCCTGGCTTGTTATGCATTGGCGATGATTCTGTTTAGCCTTCGGGGAGAAAGTTCGCTGGTGCAAAGACTATGGGCTGGCGGCGTCATCTTGTTCGCGGCATCGGCTCTGTTGGGTCTGCGAGCGCGCCGGTCTGCCCATCCCGAGGCACAGACATCGCCCCACTTCGGATGGATCCATATCGCGATCCTGGTCGCTATCCTGGCGGCGGCCTTTTGGCTGCGGTTCTATCAGTTGGACAAGATCCCCAGCGATTTTCACGGCGACATGGGGTCCCACGGCCTGATCGCCCGCTCGATGGCGCTGGGAGAGGAGCGGCTTCTCTTTCATGATGCGTGGGCCAATCTTCCTCTCATGACTTTTTTGCCAGCGGCGATTTCTCTCAAAGTGTTCGGCAACAACCTGTTCGGTCTGCAAATGACCTCGGTGCTGGGCGGCATGATGAGCCTGTTGGGGTTTTACCTGTTGGTCTGGAGGCTGTTCGACCGGCGCCGGTTGGCGGCACTCGCGACGGCGCTGGTGGCGATCAACGTGGTGCACCTTCACTTTTCCCGCATCGCCGAATACATGGACCCCTGGCCGTTCGCTATCTGGGCGCTGTTCCTGGTTGTAGATGGTCTCAAGGCCAGGCGCTTTTCCTCGCTGGCCCTGGCGGGGCTCCTCATGGGGCTGAGCGTTCAGATGTACTATTCGGGCCGCATCATCGTCTTCATCCTGGCGGCGTTTCTGGTTTACGCGCTGCTCTTTCAACGGCGATGGGTGACGCAAAACCAGCTGGGCCTGGGCCTGATGGTCTTGGGGGGGCTGGTGGCTCTGGGACCTGACCTGATCTTTTTCGCGCGGAACTAGATCGGAAGAGCGTCGCACACGCTTGCGGCGGCGCTTTGGAATCTGGAATGGAAGATTTTCTTGTTGGGGTGTGGACTGCGCCATAAATGATCCGGTCACTCAGAGAATCTTGCTCATAAAGTCTTTGGTGCGTTGGTGGCTGGGATGGTTGAAAATTTGCGTTGGCGTGCCTTCTTCGACCAAAAGGCCATCGGCCAGAACCAAGATGCGATCCGCCGCCTCACGGATAAAGCCCATCTCGTGGCTGACCACTACCATCGTCATCCCTTCCTGCGCCATCGCCCGCATCACGTCCAACACTTCGCCGATCATCTCCGGGTCGAGCGCAGAGGTCGGCTCGTCAAAGAACATGATTTGCGGTTGCATCGCCAGCGCGCGAGCGATCGCCACGCGCTGCTGCTGCCCGCCGGAAAGTTGATCGGGATAAGCCTTGGCCTTGTGTACCAATCCCACCTTGCGCAGCAGCTCCATCCCGCGCTCGGTCGCTTCTTTGTCGCTGACCTTGCGCACGTTCATCGGCGCCAGCTTGATGTTTTCGATGCAGGTGAGGTGCGGGAAGAGGTTAAAGCTCTGAAACACCATGCCGATCTCGGTGCGAACCTTATTCAAGTCAACGTCGGGGTCGGTAATATCCACGCCTTCGATGAAAATCTGTCCGGCGGTGGGTTCTTCGAGGTAATTCATGCAGCGCAGAAAAGTGCTCTTGCCCCCGCCCGAAGGCCCCATGACGACCACGACCTCGCCCTTGGTGATCTTGGCCGAGATGCCTTTCAGAACGTGCAGGTCTTTGAAAAATTTGTGGAGGTCAACGACTTCGATCATTACTTTAGTGCTGTCTTTACCCATCGGGCTTTCATCCTCTGTTCCAGCAGGCTGGAAAGTCGCGCCGCCGGAAGCAGCACGAGCATGTACACTATGGCGACGGCCAGGAGTGGCGTGGGGTTTGCTTTCCAAACGTAAACTTCGATTCCTCTTTTCATCAACTCCGGCGAAGTGATCACCGAGGCAATCGCGGTATCTTTGAGCATCGAGACCAGGTTGCCGGTGAGCGGAGGAATCACCACCCGGAACGCCTGGGGCAAAATGACGAGGCGCATGGTTTGCAGCGTAGAAAGCCCCAGCGCGCGCGACGCCTCCACCTGCCCATGGCGGACCGACTCGATGCCGGCCCGGCACGATTCCGCCGCATAAGCGCCATACGCCAGGGAAAGGGCGACGGTACCGGCCCACGTGGCGTTTAGCTCGATGCCCAGGTAGGGCAGCGCATAAAAGATCAATACCATGAGAACGATCATCGGGATGGAGCGGAACAAGTCAATGTAGGCGATGATGAACAGATTCAAGACTTTGTTGTTGAACGATCGCAAAACCGCCGTGAACAACCCGATAGCAGTGCTGAGGACGGCGGACACCAGGGCCAATTGCAGTGTGATGAGCAAGCCGCCTAGGAGGATGGGCCAGCTATCCTCCATCTTTTGAAAATTAAAGAACGACTGGCCCAACTGCTCCCATCGGCCGCCCGAATACCGGTAGAACAGCCAGCCCATCAGGAAAATCAGGCCAAAGGCTACGCTGCCTTTGAGCAGGTCAGGCTTGCTCCCGTCGGCGAGGACGTTGCAGATCCAGATCAACGCCAGCAAAAAGAACAGGCCGACGGCTGCCCACTGTCCCACCGTCGTTGGCAGGCCAAAAGGCGGCAACAAGAACAGGGCATACGCAACCAGCGCGGCCAGCGTGACGAGCAAGAACCCATAGCGGCGGAACCAGGGGATACGTCGGGAACGCTTGCGCAGCGGTTTGATTTGAGAACGCGACATCGGTTCGACACTCATGGTGGGTCACTCTCGTTCCCCCGGCCAGAAGGCTCCGCCGGGGGAACGAGCAAATAGGGTCGCTATTGTTGCGGAACGTAAGGTGTCGTGTAAACTTTGACGGTCGAGCTATCCGGCGCTGGGTCCTTGCCGAACCATTTCTTGTAAATCTTGGCCAGCGTGCCGTCTTTCTTGAGATCGTTCTGAACGGTGTTGTACTTGTCGCGCAGCGCGTCGCCCTTGCGGAAGGCCACTGCCTGCTTGAAAGCCGAGCCCATCATAAAGCGCACGTCCAGGGTGGGCTTGTCTTTGGCGTAATACAGCGTCGTGGGCGCGTCGCCCACAACGCCGTCCAGGCGACCAGCTTCCAGGTCGAGGAAGGCGTCGGTGGGGCGGTCGTAGCCCTTGATCTGGTACGGGCCGTACTTGCTGACGTTGTCCTTCAGCCAGGCGTCGTTGACCGTGCCGGTGTCCGCGCCAAAGGTCTTGCCTTTCATGTCCTCGAACACCTTCATCGTCGAGTCTTTGCGAACCATGAGCGAGATGTCGGAATCATAGTAGGGATCGGCAAAGTCCATCTGCGCGGCGCGTTCCTTCTTGATAAAGATGCTGGACGCCGCAATGTCCCACTTGCTCGAAAGCAAACCGGCAAAGATGCCGCTAAAGGGGACGTTGACGTATTCCGGCTTGGCGTTCATGCGCTTGCAGATTTCGTTGAGCATGTCAATCTCAAAGCCGGTCAGTTGGCTGCCCTCGTTAAACTCCCACGGGACGTTGCCAATGTTGACGCCGATCTTGATGGTGGTCGGCGCGGCCTGGGGCGCGGCGGGCGTGGTACACGCCGCCGGCAAGACGGCCATCAGAACGACGAGCGATACGATGATTAGCTTTTTCACAGAACACCTCCTTGTGTGTCTTGAAAATTTGCTCTACAGAGCAAGCGTTCAGTGTGATCGAGTGGGTTCGAACTTTGTGTCGCTGGGTCTCTGGCTGACCACTGCCACTGGACATTGGTGAGCAGCTTACATTATATCACATCACTTGTTCAACTCGCTACTCCAACTGTTCCAGTTTTGCCACCTCCTTTCGGCGCCAACCAAACTTGACGGCTACAGGAATCTCTGGATCTCGATCACGTAACCTTCGGGGTCTTGCAGCAAGAACAGCCTGATCTTGAGTTCTTGCGCGTCGTGCGGCTCGTTGAGTGGCTTGACCCCTTTCGCCACCAGGTACTGATACCAGGCGTCTACGTCAGGCACCACCAGCGTGATCTCGACCGGCTTGATGGCATTCGCTTTGTGGTAGCCGCGCTTTTCGTCCACGATGCCGATGTGGGCATTGCCGGACGTCTTGTAAATCTTGGCCCAGCCTTGATCCACCGTTAGCTCAAAGCCCATCACTTTTTCATAAAACTCGGCAACTTGGGCCAAGTCCTTGTAGTAGAGGAAAGTGATCATGCCTTCCACGCCAGGATTGGCTTTATCACGCGAGTTTACTTGTTGGCTCATTTTGTCTCCAGTTTTTTATACGTTTGATGTGGAATGACGCCTCACACTGTTCTGCTCCGTCATTGCAAGCGCCCGCCAGGGCGCGAAGCAATCTCCACGCTGCAAAACGGAGATTGCTTCGTCGCAAAGAACGCTCCTCGCAATGACCGAATGCACTGAATCCATTTCCGATCAGTATAGGTCTACAACAACTTGGCCAGGCGAGCAACGGCTTCTTCCATGTCTTGCGGCGCGACGCTGCAAAATGGCACGCGCAAGAAACGCTGGCCGTCCGCCGGGTTTGGGAAAAAGTCGCGTCCGTCGGTGAGCTTGACGCCGACCCCGTCCGCTTGCTTCATCAGGCGAACAATGTCGCTGCCCTCGGGCAAGGTGACGCCGACGAAAAAGCCGCCCTCGGGATGAGTCCACGTCGCGCCGGGCAAGTGCTTTTCCAGCGCGTGCAAAGTCGCTTCGAGCCGAGGGCGATAAACATTCTTGAGCTTTTCGAGGTTGGCCGCCAGCAACCCAGATTGGCAATATTCATAGACCGTGCCTTGCGTGGGAAAGACCGGGCCGATGTAGGTATCCACCGCCCACGCCGCCAGCGCCGCAATCGTATCCGCCGGGCCGATAACGTAACCCAAGCGCAAGCCAGGCGCGAGCGTCTTGGAAAACGACGACATGTGCAGCACGCGATCCGGCGCGAGGTCGCGCAGGCTGGGCAACTCTTGTCCCCCATAGCGCAACGCGCGGTAGGGGGCATCTTCGACCAGCCAGAATTTGTATTCCTGCGCCAACTGAGCCAATCGTTTTCGCTTTTCCAGGCTGGCCGTCGTGCCCATCGGATTTTGAAAATCTACGATGGCGTACATCAGCGCCGGCGGCCCCTGTTTGATCTCGCGCTCTAACACGTCCAGGTCAACGCCATCCTCGTGCAACGGAATCCCCACGACTTGCGCGCCGCTGCGGCGCACGAGCGTGATCGCCCGGTCATACGAAGGCGATTCGACAAACGCCCGCATCCCGGGTTTGATGTGCAACTGGGTGATGAAGGCAAAGACTTCCAGCGAGCTGTTGCCGATCAAAACCTGATCCGGGCTGACGTGGTGGTGTTGAGCCAGCCACTCACGCAAAGGCTTGTAGCCTGGCGAACGGCCATACTGCAAGAGCGTGGCCGAGTCACGGCGCAACGCCGCCTCGGTGCAACGAATCAAATCCTCCGTCGGGAACACCTCAACCGGCGGCATTCCACGCGTGAGGTTGATAACTGATGCTGACACGATATCCCTCCCTGAAAGAATTGTGCGATCATGCTTTTATGCGCGCCTGTTACGAGTGTGATGAGGGCAGTGTGAACAGGTACGCCCAAAACGATCTTACAAACACCCCGTTTCCATTGCCTCCAGCAAAGCCATACCCTTGTGATCTGGATCTGCCGCGACATTTCGGGCCACCGATTCTGCCTGGGCCTGAGCCTCGGCGCGGATTGCGTCTTCGTCCGCCGTCAGCACGCCATAGTCGCGCACCAGCACTCGCCCGGCCACGATGACAGTCTTGACCTCGTGGCCGCTGCCGCTATAGACCAAGTTGGGTACGATGTTTCGCACCGGCGCTTCCAGGACGGGCGAGAGGTTGAGCGCGGTCAAGTCCACCAGGATCAGGTCGGCTTGCTTGCCTGCTTCCAGTGAGCCGATCTCGTCGCCCAGGCCGATTGCCTGTGCTCCTTCGATGGTCGCCATGCGCAGCACTTGCCATGCCGGCATAACGGTCGGATCGCGGTACTTGATCTTGTTGAATAACGCCGTGAGCTTCATCTCGTTGAAAATGTTGTTGCAGTTGTTGCCGCACGCCTGATCGGAGCCGAGCGCCACCAGACCGCCTGCCGCGCGGAAGACGTGCGCGGGCGGCACGATGCCGTCAATGATGCCGATGCTGCCGGAGCAGAGGGCCATCCGCGCACCGCGCCGAGCGATGAATGTTGCTTCATCGTCGGTGGCTTCGGTGAGGTGTACAGCCAGCAATTGGCTGTCGAGGTAGCCCAACTCGTCGAGATATGCGGGCGTTCGCTGTCCATAGCGTTTGATCATCTGATCAATCTCGCGGTCGCCTTGCGCCACGTGCATGTGGATCATGAGACCGCGTTGGTCGGCGAGGCGCTTGACCGAGACAAGTTGTTCGCGGGAGAGCATGTCAGGCCCTTGCGGGCCCAGCATGACGGTGATTCTTCCGTCAGCGGCGCCGTACCAATCGTCGGCAAAGGCGATGGCCTGATCAATAGCTTTCTGACCGGCCTCCGAATCGAGTGGATAGAGATCACCGACTTTCCAGCCTGCCATGCCGCCCGGTGGAAGGGCGTTGATCGTTGGCGTGAGCCGCGCACGCACGCCGACCTGATCGAAAAACTCGGCCCAGCCGGGGATCGGCTTGGTATAGTCAACCATCGTCGTCGTGCCGGCCTTGAGCGCCTCAAGGACATTGAGTTGTGATCCAGCCAGCGAGGCGGGCGGGGTGATGTGGCGAGAGTAGGGGGCCAATGCCTTTTGCATCCAATGCCCCACATCCTGGGCCACGCCGCGCACGATCGCCAATGGCGTGTGCATGTGCGCGTCAATCAAGCCCGGAAGCACGGCGCAGTTGCTGGCGTCAATCGTCTCATATGTGGATGTTCGGGTCAACCTCGAGGACCAACTGCACCGGGTATTCCAACCCAATAGTGGATGCGGCGACCAACAAGTCACTGATTACATTGGATCCGGTCGAGTACGACAAGCTAGTGAAGACGGTGGTGGACGACATCCTGGTAGGAGAGGCACTCATGGCCCCGCTCTACCAGGCCAATTGGAGCATTGCGGCTAAGAAGGATCTCACGGGATTCGTGTACATGCCGGGCAGTTTAGTGGAGTACATGTATGTTGGGCCGGTAAGCAAGTAGAGTTTGCAGCGGCAAAAGCCGCGCGGTTTGCGCAGTTCATCGGCGTTAGGGTGACGGGGACCTGATACAGGAAAGGAATTCGCGGTCCTCGTCACCCTGCGCCGCAATCAGATTTCTGGTGAAAGGAGATTTGCGATGCAAGCTATAGGCGAGACTTCTTACAATCGGTTCATGGAGTTACCGGACGAGTTATTGCAGGGCGCTATTGATACGCACATCCATGCTGGCCCGTGGCCCAGGGGTGCTTTTCCGCGCCTAGACCCTATCCAGGTTGCTGAGCAGGCCAAGGCGGTGGGAATGCCGGCCGTCGTGCTCTACGATCACACCTTTGGGAACAGCGCTGGCACGGCCTGGCTCGTCAGTCGGGCAGTCAAAGGGATCGAGGTGTTCGGCGGGCTGATCCTCACGACTTGCCAAGGCGGACTCAATCCGCGAGCGGTCAAGAATGCGCTCTACTATGGGGCGGGCGCCAAGTTCATCCACTTTGGGTCTGATAGCACCTATTTCAGCGCGAGTCGTGCTGGCCGGATGATGGATGGAAAGCCCGTCCTTTTCAAAGACCTGTACCCCAAGTTCGCAAGGGAGGAGCTCGCGCGGGCGATTCAGATTCCCTTGGAAGATCCGATTTCACCCGAATTGGAAGAGATCCTGCAGTTGGTGGCGGAACATCCAGACGTTTACCTGAACACCGGGCATGTGTCGGGGCCGGAGGTGATGCGAGTGGTCGAACTGGCACAGCGCTATGGCATCAAGAAGGTCATCGTGTCACACCCGGCACGCGCACAATTGACGGTTGAACAGCAGAAAGAGGCAGCCCGACGCGGCGCCTTCCTGGAAGGGACTTTGATTGACTTTAACTCACCCCGCACCACCTTTCTGAATTATTACGTCGAGCCTGAATACCTTTCCGGCCTTGGCCGGATCGGTGGTGACTTTGACAAGAAACCCCTGGGAGTGATACCATGGGCTAAGGAAATCAAGGAAATAGGCGTTGAGCATTTCGTCCTCGCGACAGACTATGGAGCTGGGTCTTATCCGACCCCGGTTGAAGGTCTTCGTTCGCTCATTGCCTGTCTGTTGGATGTTGAGTTCAGTCCGAAGGATATTCAGACTATGACGAGCCTGAATCCGAAGCGACTGCTCGGGCTCGCCTAGTCCGCAACGGCTGATTAGTACTACAGCGCGTGGTGCAGATCTTGGTGAGCCGTGGCCACTTGGTCCCTGAGACCAAAAGACCCACCAACTCTACGCTGCAAGATCTGTATCGCGTGCAGCCGTGGTTGACATCCTCCGACTCGCGAATCTGCGCCCGCCGTCGAGTTCCCCTGAGGTTGCACCGACGACGGGCTTTACGTTTGAACTGCAGGGTCACTGGGAGATCATATGGGCAACGGAGTACGTGTATGTTGGGCCGGTAAGCAAGTAGAGTTTGTAGCGGCAGAAGCCACGCGGTTTGCGCAATTCATCGGCGTTAGGGTGACGGGGACCTGATTCAGGAAGGGAACTCGCAGTCCTCGTCGCCCTACGCCGCAATCAGATTTCTGGTGAAAGGAGATTAGCGATGCAAGCTATGGGCGAGACTTCTTACAATCGGTTCATGGAGTTACCGGACGAGTTATCGCAGGGCGCTATAGATACGCACATCCATGCTGGCCCGTGGCCCAGGGTTTCTTTTCCGCGCCTAGACCCTATCCAGGTTGCTGAGCAGGCTAAGGCTGTGGGAATGCCGGGCGTCGTGCTCTACGATCACATATTTGGGAACAGTGCTAGCACCGCATGGTTCGTCAGTAGGGCGGTCAAAGGGATCGAGGTGTTCGGCGGGCTGATCCTCACGAGTTGCCAAGATGGTCTGAACCCTCGGGCGGTCAAGAACGAGCTCTACTATGGGGCGGGCACCAAGTTTATCCACTTGGGGGCTGCTTGCACCTATTTCAAGACGAGCCGTGCAGGCCGGATGGTGGATGGGAAGCCCTTCCTTTTCAAAGACCTGTACCCCAAGTTCGCAAGGGAGGAGCTCGCGCGGGCGATATGGTTGACATCATCTGGCTCGTGAATCTACGCCCGCCATCGGGCTCTCCCTGAAGTTCCACCGACAACGGGCTTTAGGTTTGAACTGCAGGGTCAGTGGGAGATCATATGGGTAAGTTGATACATCCGCGAGGCGATCTTGAGATGACGATTGAAGACGTCGTGATTGAAGACAAGACGCTATGCATCAACGGGAAAATGGGGGTCTGGAAAGCGCAGATACGGTTGGCGCCCGATGAGGTAGCTGCCGTTGTGTGTTCACTACTCAAACCACAACTCATTCGATACGTACCTACGCTGCTGTGGGAGTTGCGCCCCGGCAAAAAGTCGGGTTCGTCGATCGGTCCTGTCAACAAATGAAAGATAGCGGGCAGGCGCACGCGAGATTCATCCCGGGAGTCCCTCACTGATTAGTACGGGGCACTTTCGACTTGCGCGGCTGTGTCATGTATTCAACTTCGCGCCCGTGTCGTTTGTGTGAGACGACGAGTTACTGGGCGCGCATTGACCGAATGTACTTTGGCTCGATGGCGACTAATGCTGGTGCGCCGCGATATTTGAAACCGCTGGTGAAATCGAAAAAGCTTTTGCACTCGATTCGCTTAGACCTCCGAGGTCTCGGAGACCTCGGAGGTCTGCTGAATTCGCCAGCGGTTTCGATATTTCTCTTGCGGGGGGACGAGAGCGTGCTAGAACTGATCATGCTCGATGAGCTTTCCCTGGGCCTTGCGCCCAAGCTGGTGCAAGTGATCTTTGACTTGGTGGTGCGGATCAACCGAGAGTTGGGCATGACCATTCTGCTGGTCGAACAAAACGTCGGGCTTTCGTGCGAGATCTCGAATCGGGCTTTTGTGCTGGAAAACGGAGTTGTCGTCTTGCAAGGCGCCGGGGCAGATATGTTGGAAAATGAGCATGTGCGGCAGGCTTACCTGGGCTTGTGATGGGTTGCCCGTGACGGTGTCCGAGACTGGCAGAGGCGTGATACTATGGAAGAAGAAAAAGTCATCGTCATGGGTACTGGACTTGGCTGTTCGCTCTCGGAATTTCAATCGCCCTAGCGGACGACGGAGGAACGCATGAACATTCTTTTTGTCAATCCCAATACCACCCAAGAGTTCACTGCCAGGATCGCAGAGACTGCCAGGCGATACGCCTTGCCCTCAACACAAGTCACCGCCGTCAATCCGGCTTATGGCCCGCGATCCATCGAAAGTGTGTATGACGAATTGCTCAGTGCTCCCGGCACGCTTGAAATTGTGCTCTCTCAACTCGACCAGTGCGATGCGTGCGTCATCGCCTGCTACAGTGATCACCCGACCGTCTATGCCGTGCGCGAAATCACGGACAAGCCCGTGCTGGGGATTGCCGAGGCATCCATGTGGGTGGCTTGCCTGTTGGGCCACAAGTTTAGCGTCGTAACCACCAACGAAGAGTGGGAGCCTCTTTTGTGGGATGCCGTCCGCCACTATGGTGTTGCAGAGCGTTGCGCATCAATCCGCTCGACGGGGATGCCCGTCCTGGCGCTGGAATCCGCCAGCCCTGAAGAGACCTATCAGGCGATCTTGAGTACCGCCCGGCACGCGCTTGAACAAGATAGGGCTGAGGTGATCTGCCTGGGCTGCGCCGGCATGGCCGGCCTGGATAAGAAATTGGAACAGGAGCTTGGTGTGCCGGTGGTAGACGGAGTGGTGAGTGCGTTGAAATTGCTAGAGGGCCTGGTGGGTTACGGCATTCGCACCAGCAAGCGCAGGGCCTATGCGACGCCGGGGCGCAAGGAACTGGTGGGCCTGGCGCCGATCTTTAGCAAGCCCTATAGATCGGAGGGGTAGCGATTGCCCGTCATCCTCGCCCGGGCGCGTTGGCTCGTTCGGTTCGGGATGAAGCGCGGTGATCCGAGAGCAATTCTTTATGCTTTTCTTACGGCCCTTTTATTCGTTCTTGATTCCCTTTGTGCTAAGGTTAAACTAGCGGCAGCGCAGCAGTCGCTAGGAATGTGATCCACTCATCTTTTGAACAGGAGGCACTGCAATGACCAACGTTGCCAAAATCCGCACGCTCAAGTCCCTTGTCAGGTCCATTGATTTTGAAGGTTGTAGCCTGCTCTCGATCAATGATCTAACGAACGATCAGATCTACAGCCTGTTTGAACTGGCCAAGGTGCTGGAACCTTGGAATCGCTCCGTGATCAACCTGTTGCCGGGCAACGTCATGGCGACGCTTTTCTTCCAGCCCAGTACGCGCACGCGCATGAGCTTTGAGACGGCCATGTACCGCCTGGGCGGACAGGTGATTACAGAGGCCAATCCGTTGGTCTCGTCGTCGGCGGCCAAGGAAGAGAGTCTGGCCGACATGATGAAGGTGGTTTCCAAATACGCCAATGTCATTGTCCTGCGCCATCCAAATGATGTCGAAGCGCGCGATGGCGTCACCTATTCGGAATCGCCCGTGATCAACGGCGGCTTTGGGCACTGGGAGCATCCCACGCAAGCCCTGCTTGATCTTTATACTCTGTGGCGAACCTATGGCCGCGTCGAGGACTTGAAGGTCTGTATTGCGAGCGCCGACTTGATCGAAGCGCGCACGGGCCATTCGATGGCCTATGGCTTGGCTCGCCTTGGGGCCAAGGTGACTCTGGCTTCTCCAAAGAGCAGGCGCACACCGGAGACGGTGTTGAACAAAATCGGCGAACTTGGGATTTCTGTGGAGGAGGCATTTGATCTCACCCAGGATACCTTTAACGAACTGGTCGCCGGAATGGATATGATCTATCTGCCCGGGTGCAGCGCCCCGAAAGGCCCCGAAGCGGAAGCTTTCAAGAAGGTGATGGATTACTATTTCGTGCGATACGAAACCCTTGACCGTGTCCAAAAGGAAGCAGGGCGGACAGTCTATATTACGCACACCTTGCCGCGCCGGGCCGGCGAGATGGACCTGCGTATTGATACCATGCCCAACCAGCTTTATTTTGAGGCGATTGCCTATAGCGTTGCCATCCGAATGGCCCTGGTGGCCGGCATCCTGGGCATATAAACACAATCGTACTGATAGAGTAACTGCTCAGACGTTCCTCGCCGCGAAATGAATTTCGCGGCTGGAATGGCAAGTGCGCTCAAGCGCACTGAATCCGCTTCAGCGGATTTGCTCGTACCAGACCGACGTTTCAACTGGAGAGTGCGATATGAGCGTTGATCTGTATCTCAAGAATGCGACAGTGGTGACCGAAGAGGCTGCCCTCCCTGGCGGGGTGACAATCCATCAGGGCAAGGTCGTCCAGGTCGTCTCGGGCGATGCGGCGATTGATGCCCAAGAGGTTATTGACCTTCAAGGCCAGCTCTTGCTGCCTGGGCTAGTGGACGGGCACGCGCACTTTAATCAGCCGGGCCGCGATCACTGGGAAGGTTACCGGACCGGCAGCAGGGCTGCGGCGGCCGGCGGCGTGACGTCTGTATTAGAGATGCCCCTCAACTCTACGCCGCCGACCACGAACGCTGCGACGCTGGCGCACAAGCGCCAGGTCGTGGGCAGTGAATCGGTGGTGGATTATGCTCATTGGGGCGGGCTGGTGAACAACAACCTGGCCGATTTGGCAGAGATGAACGCTCAGGGCGTGATCGGCTACAAGGCGTTTGCGAGCAACAGCGGCGTGGATTTTGATGCGCGGATGAGCGTCTCTGCAATGACTTCGCCGATGTGCGTTTTGCGTCGCGCCGGTTTGCGGGTCATAGACAGATCTTTACGGGCGGCTAGAGTCAAGGGGGACAAAGCCCAACTGGGCGACAATCCCTTGACCGACGGGACTGGCAATCCATTCCAGATACTTGGCGATCTGGCCGGTCGGGCGGCCAGCCGTGTACATGTACAAATCACGCGCAATGGGATAAGTTTTGCTGTTGACGGACTCGATGCCGGGCAAAACGAACGGCCCTTGAGCGTCGCGCGCCACGGCGATCATTTTCACGGCGGGCGTCACATAGCCCAGGCCATCGTACCCAATCGCATTCGGGTTTTGTTGCACTTCGACTGTGATGCCTTCCGAGGACGGCAACAACAAGGTGTCGGGCGCAAAGAGCACCTTGCTCTTTGAATCGCCCAGGCGGATCACTTGCTCCAGAAAAAACACGTGCGTGCCGGAATTGCTCTCGCGCGAAAGCAGCACGATGGGGCGATTCTCCCCACCCACTTGCCGCCAGTTGGTGGTTTTGCCCGTGTAAATGTCCGATATTTGTTGCAGCGTGAGATGCTCGACCGGGTTCAAAGGATGGACGATCACGGCGATGGCATCCCGCGCGACAATGTGCTCGGCCGGTGCGATCTTGTTGGCCTCGGCGCGGTCAACTTCTTCCTGCTTGATCTGGCGGCTGGCATTGGCAATGTCCACCGTGCCGTTGACCAGCGCCGCAATGCCCGTGCCCGACCCGCCGCCCGTCACGGCAATGCGCGTGTCGGCGTGCTCGTCCTGAAAAGCCTCGGCCCAAGCCAACGCCAGGTTGACCATGGTGTCCGACCCGACGTTCTGGATCGAGTAATGCGCGGCGGAGGCCCCATCCGTCGGAGCGGACGAGGCAGCACAGGCGTTGAGCAACAGGGTGATGATTGTGAGCAAGACGATGTGGCGTGTCACGGTCAGTGATTATAACACAGAGAACGCTCTCGGAAAACCGGATCGGTGGTATACTCAGAGCCAAGTCACCTCAATCACATTTGCCGGACTCCCGGACTTGTCCGGGCCGGCCTCGACAAGTCGAGGACTCCCAACGACTTGGACGAGGCCCGGTGGTATACTCAGACTCGGTTGATACCACCATGCTATACCACATCTCTTGACACTCGACGAGCCTGGCCGATGGACAAAATAAAAGTCGCTGACCTTGATTTCTTTTACGGCAACAACCAGGTGCTCTGGTCCGTCTCATTGAACGTGGCCGAGCGCCAGATCACTGCGCTGATCGGTCCCTCCGGATGCGGCAAATCCACTTTCTTGCGCTGCCTGAACCGCATGAACGACACCCTCTCCGGCACTCGCGCAACAGGCCGGATCATGCTGGATGACGTGAACGTGCTCGACCCGGCCATGAACGTGGTCGAGTTGCGCCAACGCGTGGGCATGGTCTTTCAACGGCCCAACCCGTTTCCGCAAAGCGTTTACGACAATGTGGCCTTTGGTCCGCGCGTGCTGGGCCTGACGCGCCAATTCAGCCTGGACGATGTGATAGAACAAAGCTTGCGCAAGGCGGCCGTTTGGGAGCAGGTGAAGGACGACCTGCGCGGCAGCGCGCTCGATTTATCGCTGGGCGAACAGCAACGCCTGTGCATCGCGCGGGTCCTGGCGGTGCAGCCCGAAGTGATTTTGATGGACGAGCCGTGCAGCGCGCTGGACCCGATCACCACACTGCAAATTGAAGAGTTGATGCAAATCCTGAAAAAGGACTATACCATCGTGATCGTCACGCACAATATGCAGCAAGCGGCGCGCGCCAGCGACTTTACCGGCCTTTTCTGGCTGGGCAAGTTGGTCGAGTTCGGGCCGACCCCCGAGCTGTTCACTCGCCCGCAACAAAAGCAGACCGAAGACTATATCACGGGACGGTATGGGTAACTTGCGGGCAAACCAACTCGCGCCGATGGCAGGGTCCCCTCAGACCTTGCCCCGGCCTCGCTTTTCATTCCAGATCAACCGGACTATACTTACGAGCGTCAGATTCCCCCCAACTTTTTATTGGTTGCTGCCCAAAGATCTGGAGATCCCTCAGTGAAAGATCAAAATGAGACCGCACAGCAACTCTTGGCCGAATTGGCCGAGATGCGACAGCGCATCGCAGAACTAGAAGCCCAGACCCAGCGTGCAGAGCAAGCCCAGCAGACGCTTCAAGAGACCTTCAAGAAAGTCGAACGGGCCAAACGTGAGTGGGAATCGGCAGTTGACGCGCTCCCCGATTTGGTGTGTCTGATAGATGAACAGGGACGTTTGATCCGCGCGAACCGGATTGTGGATGCCTGGAATCTTGGGCGAGTAGTGGAGGTCAATGGGCGCGGGCTGCACGAGCTAGTCCATCCCAAATGCGCCAATCCTGCTTGCTATCTCGACTTGATCTTGAAGCACGCGGTGGAGAAGGCTATCCAACAGCCTACTCAGTTAGAGGCTTTTGATCCAATCCTGAAGCGCCATATTCTCGTCAACATTTGCC
Organism: Anaerolineae bacterium; assembly: GCA_041300525.1. GTDB lineage: Bacteria > Chloroflexota > Anaerolineae > Fen-1058 > Fen-1058 > JBGLNJ01. Next base: position 2,733,587 of record JBGLNJ010000001.1, read on the forward strand.
CGGTGCTGCATCGAAATGGTGAGGCCGGCTGGGCCGCTGTAGTGGTCATGCAAGACAGCACCGAGCGCAAGCGGGTGGAGGAGGCGCTAAAACTAGGCGAGGCCCGATTAGCCGTTCTGCTACAACTCAATCAGATGACAGACGCCTCCTCCCAGGAAATCATGGACTTTGCCCTGGAAGCGGCGACGCGGTTGACGGGGAGCGACGTCGGATACCTGGCGCTCGTGAATGACGATGAGACTTTGACCCTGTACGCCTGGTCGAAGAGCGCGATGGAAGAATCTCGCATCGCGGACAAGCCGCTGGTCTATCCATTGGAGGCAACCGGCCAGTGGGGCGAGGCAGTGCGGCAGCGCAAGCCCATCATCACCAATGACTATGCGGCGCCCAATCCGTGGATGATGGGCTACCCGGAAGGGCAGATCCCGCTCACGCGGCACATGAACGTCCCCTTGTCTGACGGCGACCACATCGTCGTCGTGGCCGGCGTGGGCAACAAACCCTCGGACTATGACGAGTCTGATGTGCGGCAACTTGAGCTGCTCATGGCCGGGGTGTGGCAGATCATTCAGCGCCAGCGATCCGAAGAAGAGGTCAAGCGGCTGAACAAGGACCTGGAGCGCCGCGCCAGGGAGTTGGACGCGCTCAACCAAGCCGGTCTCGCCATGACCTCGACGCTCAACATGGAATCCGTGTTGAATCGTGTCATGCGCGAGGTCAAAGTTTTGTTGGATGCGGAAGGCGCTTCGGTGCTGCTGCGCGACCCGCTCAGCGACGCGCTGATCTTTGCAGCGGTGGCTGACGCAAGCCCCAAGGAGTTGGTGGGAACGCGGATACCGATCACATCGGGCATTGCCGGTTGGGTCATGCGAGAAAGACGAGCCACTTTGGTGAACGACGCGCAAGATGATCCGCGCTTTTCTGGAGCCATTGACGCCGAGACCGGCCTGACCACGCGCTCCGTCGTGGCCGTGCCACTAAAGTTCCAGGGCGCAGTGTGGGGCGTGGTCGAGGCCATGAACAAGGCCAGCGGCGTGTTTACCCAGCGGGACAGCGAGATGCTGGAAGCGCTGGCCCGGTCGGCTGCGATTGCCATCCAGAACGCCCAACTGTACTCCTCGCTTCAGGAAACCAACGTTCAACTGAAAGAAGCTCAACTGGCTCGTGACCAGATGATCCAGAACGTCTCGCACGAACTGCGCACGCCACTGGGCGTGATCTATGGTTACATTGAAGTGCTGGAAAGCGCCGGCCTGGGATCGCTGACGGAAGAACAGCAACACGCCGTGCAGGTCATGCACCGTCAGGGAGACCGGCTGCGGTTCATGGTGGACCGGCTTTTGGCGCTGCAGACCTTCGATGCCGCCAAGCTTCAGCGCCTCAACGTGGAGCTGGTCCCCTGGTTGCAGCGGTCCGTGCAAGTCTGGGAAGGGCGTGCGGCCAGGGCGGGCATCAAGCTGCGAGCAGAGATACCTCCCACCTTGCCACAACTCGTGGCCGACCCGATCTTTTTGGGGCAGGTCATGGAGAACCTGTTAGACAATGCGGTCAAGTTCAGTCCGCGTGACGGCCTGATTCAGGTGCGCGCCCGGACAGAACGAGATGAGGCTATCATTTCAGTTTCAGACAACGGGATCGGTATCCCGCCGGGCAGGTTGCAAAAAATATTCGAGTACTTTTACCAGGTAGATGGAAGCGCGACCCGCCGGTTTGGCGGAATGGGCATCGGCCTGTCCCTGTGTAACGTGATTGTGCAAGCGCATGGCGGGCGCATTTGGGCCGAAAGTGAAGGTGAAGGACGGGGCAGCACATTCTACATCGCTTTGCCCCTGTCTGCCTCGCCAGGGTAGCAACTAGAGTATTGCTCTACGACAATTTCGCGCCGCTCAAAGTCAACGTCTTTGACGCGGAGGCGGACGCATTCCATCAAGCGCAAGCCGCTACCATATAAGAGTTTTGCCATGAGCTGATACGTGCCCGTCATGCCTTCGATGACCTGGCGCGTTTCGGCGCGGGTGAGGACGACGGGCAAGCGGGCGGGCTTTTTGGCGCGGACGGCGTCGAGCGGCGCGTCGAACTCGATCTTGAGCACCTCGCGGTAGAGAAAGAGTAGCGCGCTGAGGGCCTCACTTCGGCTTCGCTCAGTGCAAGACTTGGCTTCGCTCAGTGCAAGGATTTTGCGTGGAGGCGGCCACGTTGCCTTTTACGGCCAGGTGCGTGAGGAAGGCTTCCACTTCAATGCGGCCCATGTCTTGCGGGTGACGCTTGTTGTGGAAGAGGATGTAGCGCCGGATCCAGTCCACGTAGGATTCTTCAGTGCGGATTGAATAGTCCCGCAAGGGGATGCTACGCGATGCTTGACGCGAATCACATCGCGCATCCTTCGGCAAGCTCAGGACAGGCCTGGTCGAGCAACTTCTTGGGTTGTTCCATCGGCGTTTCCTTTTTTTTGACAAGCGATTGATTCAGGTTTATACTACTAGCGTCCTCACATTTCTCGGGTCGCGCGACGCGATGACACGGTTGACGAAGGAGGATGAGCATGACCTGAGCCACGAGATATTTTACCACAAAAACGGTCACAGTCTAATCTGCCCCACAGGGGGAATGGACTGCAAAGATACTGCCTACACTTCCCCACGAGGTAAAAAGGCTGCAAATCCTGACGGGGGAATGGACTGGATAAACGCAGCCGACTTATTGTTAGGCCGTTCCCTCAAAGGCAACATCATTGGATAAATAATATGGAAGCACGAGAACACGCAGAACGGCTAGTCAAATACTTTGAGAACATTTCGCGCGAGTATGGAGAAAGTGATGTTTGGCAAAAAGGATTAAACACCGCTCAAGAATGGCTAAGGCTAATTGACACAAGCGATGTTTCACAAAATGAAATTGCCAAGTTTATGGGTATTGTTCATGCAAACAGGTATCGCTCAAGCGGTTGGTATGATTTAGCACGAGGTTCATACCACTGGGCTAGTTCGAAAAATGTCACACTCCTGCCCCCAAAAGAATTTTTTGCTTCTGAAAAACTACCAAGCACTACATTTGAGAGCGTAACATATCAAGAACATGCGCTTATTCTTATAAATCATTTTGAGAGTTACGCAAACGAAGACCCCGAGAATTTAGCATGGTCATTAGGTCTTGAAGCGGCGAAGGAATGGAAAAGATTACTGGAACTTCCAATAGTGTCTGAAACAGATGTGTCTGCTTTAGTAGAATTGCTTGAGAATCGAAAGAAGTATTTATCGCAAGTTTGGTATGACATTGCTCTGGGTGTTTATTGTTGGTTCAAATCTTGCAACAGGAGAAATAAAATTTGGATTATCGCTAAAATGTGGATCAATCAGTTTGTTGTTCCTTTCTAATAAATTTTTCAAAGTGATATTTTTATAAACTAAAACTTTCTTTCCTTCAGGGTTGGAAGCACGAGATCATCGAGGACTTGGGGAGCGGCCTGAACTACAACAAAAAGGGATTGCGTTCGCTCATCCAGCGCGTTTGCAATGGCGAGGTGGGGCGGCTGGTCGTGACGCACAAAGATCGCCTCTTGCGTTTTGGATCAGAGTTGATCTTTGCGCTGTGCGAACATTTCGGCACCGAGGTGGTCATCCTCAACCGGAGTGAGGATTCTTCTTATGAGGAAGACTTGACGCGTGACGTGTTGGAGATCATCACCGTCTTTTCTGCCCGGTTATACGGCAGTCGTAGCCACAAGAACAAGACCCTGCTCAAGACGCTGAAGGAGGCCGCCGATGAAGTCAGCGCGAAGAATCCGGCTTGAGGTAGACGAGGCGACGGGGCGGGCGTTGGACGGCCAGTCCAAGATATGCAACTGGCTCTACAATCATCTGCTCGAACGCGCCAACGGCTTGCGCGCTCAGTACCGCGAGACGCGCGATAGCGCAACGGCGCTGACGCTCTACTCCAAGCGCGGTCTCCGCGATCTTGTGCCGGACCTCAAGGCTGACCACACGTTTCTCAAGTCGGTGTACTCCAGCCCGCTCAAGAACGCGGGCCTGCGCCTGTCCAAAGCGATTCGAGACTATCAGGCCAGCCAGCATGGAAAGCGCCCCGGCCCGAAAGTCAAGTGGCCCAAGTTTCGCTCGTGGAAGACGCGCTGGTTCTCGCTAGAATATGACGAGCCGTGGAAAGGCTACACACTGGATGGTCAAACCCTGCAATTGAAACTGGGTGTGGATGCGGACGGCCAGCGGGTTTCCACATCGGGGCGTTTGGCTGAGCCGCTTCCGACTCGGTATGCCGAGAACGTCAAGACTCTGCGCATTGTGAAGGAAGCGGGACGGTTCTATGCCGTGTTCACCGTGGACATGGACGCGCGCAAGCCCGGGAAAGTCAAGCATCCGCGCGTGATTGCGTTGGACCCGAACCACAAAAACCTGGCCTATGGGGTGGGGACAGACGGACGGGCTATCGAGATCGAGAATATGCCCGGCCTGAAGGCGTTGGATGCGCGGATTGACTTGCTCAAGTCGCGGCGCGACCAGTGCCAGCGCAATTCGGTCAAGGTCGTGCGGCCCGATGGCTCGGTCTTCTATCGCCCGTCGCGCCGCTGGGCATTTTTCAATAACCGGTTGCAGGACGCCTACCGGAAGCGTCGAGAACAGACCAAGACGTTTCTGTATACGGTGAGCCACCGGCTGTGCCGCGATTACGATGTGATTGGCGTGGGCAACTATACGCCACACGGCGGCGGGATCACTCGCGGCATGAGACGCGCCATGAATAATTCGTCGCTCATAGGCCGCTTGAAGACAACGCTGGACTGGACAGCGGCCAAATCAGGCAAGCGATACAGCGAGTACGATGAGGCCAAAACAACGCGGACTTGCTGCGATTGCGGGTGCAAGGTCGAGGGCGGTATTGCTCTCGATATCCGAGAGTGGACTTGCGTAGAGTGCGGAGCGTTCCACATTCGAGACGAGAACGCCGCGCAAAACGGTCTACCTCGCGTCTTGAAACAGAATCATTTGCCACGCTCAGGCCATACGCCAGAGGTGAAAGTGCTGGCGCGGTGGGCCTGGAGGGTTACGCCTAGTGGGGTGGTTGCCACTCTGCGGGGGCGCGACGGTTCGGCGTTGGACACAACAGACTCCGAACACCGCCAGGAAATTAAACCGGAGGCATGACCGGGAAACCGGTCATCTGAAGATGTCTTTTGCACCATCTTCAGGTAAGAGCTTCCGACCCAGACCTGCTAGATTTGCACAGGTTTGGGAGAGCGGTAGGAGAAACGGTTGCTTCATGAAGATTCGCTTTCTGCTCGACGAAAATTTGCCGCCCCGCATTGAGGACGCGCTACGTGACCTGGATGCCCAGATGGATGTGATTCGCGTGGGCGACCCTGACACCCCAACCCTGGGCACGCTCGATCCCGACATTTTGGCCTATCTTGAAGCATCACAGCGGGTTTTGGTCACGGGCAACCGCCGAAGCATTCCCAGTCACCTGGCCGCGCATACAGCAGCGGGTCGGCATCACTTTGGGATCGCTTGGGTGCGCAGGGGCACCCGCTTTTCCGATCTGGTGGACGCGCTCTACCTGGTCTGGGCCGCCGCCGAAGCCGAAGAGTGGGCAGACCGCACGGACTGGCTGCCGTATTGAGGCGATTCATGCAAACCGATAGCCGCATCGAGCCTGTGGTGGCGCCGAACGCGGACCCCAGGGTACCCTCAACGGGTACGGCATGCCGATCGACGCGGAGCGTGGTGCGGCGACCGAGACTCCGCCCCACAGCGGGCGCTGGACCCTTTGCGCACGGCGTCGGATCGCCCCGGAAACCGCAATCCGCTTGTCTTGCGATTGCCCCCGTGGCATGGGTGTTGTACAATGCATAAAGGGCGATGTTACCCGCAGCGCGGCATGGTCGCTTGAGGTTCAGAAGATGCGGTTTAGCGAACTGGTCAGATTGCTTGAACGGAATGGCTTCAGGCTCATACGCGAAAAAGGCTCGGTCCGTTATTATGCCAAAGAGGGCGTTGACCGATTGATTCGCGTGGATTTTCATGGAAACCGAGAGGTTCCAACGGGAACCTGCGCCGCAATCTTGAAAGCCGCTGGCCTGAAGGATAAAGGAGGCAGAGGCAATGCTTAGATTGAAGTATAACTTGGTTATCGAAGCCACAGAGGACCCCAACTTTTTTGGGTTTTACTCGCCTGATCTGGAAGGCTTTTCTGGAATCGGCAATTCCGTCGAAGATTGCATCTACAAAGCAACCTGGGGGATGGAGGAACACCTGGCGCTCTTGCGAGAACGGGCGATGAGTGTTCCTGCTCCTGTGCCCAATCCCACCGTCATTATTCAGGATGAACAACGTGTGCTGCAGGCCGCCTAGTGGCAAGGTCTGGTGAGCACGCCCGAGTTTGATGAGCCGTATGACAAGCGCCGAGTGGATTTGCTGTGGGCTTTGCGGCGCGCAAAGCATTGCGAATGCAATGCCGATAGCCGCATTAAGCCAATCGCCGTGGGGGCGTTGGGTACAACGGGGGTTGAATACAACGTAGCGGCAGTGGCTGGAGGATAACAGCAGCGTCCTGATCGAGATGGCTCGCCGCGAGGGGCAAGAGATCTCTCTGCCGTTGGCCTTGTGAAGCCGATGGGCGCAGCGGACAGGGATCAGCGGCAAGCGGGTGTGCGAGTGGGTGATCCTGGTACGCCCGCCCTGGGCACGTTCGATCCCGATGTGCCGGCGGCTTGGTCGGTGGACACGCCCTCTCAGTTCAAGGGAGTGAAAGATGAGATTTTGGGTCACGCTCGAACGCGACGAAGACGGTATGTGGGTGGCCGAATGCCCGGCCATTCCTGGATGTTGTCAGCCAGGGGGCAACGAGAGAAGAAGCCCTGCAAAACGTGCAGGAAGCGATTCAATTGTGTCTGCAAGTGCGCGCGGAGCAAGGTCTGCCTCTGACCGTGGAAACTCGCCGTCTATTCCAAACCACAAACAAGTGGGCAAGGGCACTTTGCGTAGCCTGATTCGTTCTGCCGGCTTGACGGTGGCCGAGGTTCTGGATGCGCTTGAGGCATCGCGCTGATGGAGTAGACCTAGTTGTTGACTTATATAATAAACTATGATAATATGTGTTTATGGACAAGATATATCCTCCACGCGAGTTTGGCAAACTCATTGGCCGCAAGACCCAGACGCTTCAACGCTGGGATCGGTTGGGTATCTTGAAAGCGCAGCGCACACCCACCAACCGTCGTTACTACACGCACGATCAATACCTGCAAGTCATCGGGCAGAAAGCCCAAGAGCGCAAGATCATGGCCTACTGTCGCGTGTCCAGCGCGGGACAAAAAGCTGACCTGGCAAGCCAGAAAAAAGCGGTCGAGCAATTCTGTGTGGCCTCCGGCAGGCCGGTGGCGCAGTGGCTGCAAGACATCGGCAGCGGGTTGAACTACAAGCGCAAGAACTTTGTGCTGCTGATGGAGCTGGTCGAGCACGGCGAAGTGTCGGAAATCGTGATCGCCCATCAGGATCGGCTGGTGCGTTTTGGATACGAGTGGTTTGAAAAGTTCTGCCGAGATCATGGCGCGACCTTGACTGTGATGAACGCCGAAACGCTGTCGCCCGAAGCAGAAATGACGCAGGACTTGCTCTCGATCATCCATTGTTTTTCGTCGCGGCTGTATGGCTTGCGCAAGTACAAAAAGCAGATTGCCAAGTTTGCCGAGGAAAAGTCAGCCGAATGAGAACGGGAATCATGCCGCTCGACGATCCCCCTCCTCCGATGAGAACCATCCGGCGCGTGAGCTTGCCGCTCAACCAGGGCAAGTGGGAAGCTCTGCGCGAGATGGCGCGCAGTTACCGGGGTGAGAAGAACGAGCATTTGCGGCACTATAACCAAGACGCCCGCTTTGCCGCTGACGACTCTGATCGAGCACACCGGGACCAGTTGGTACAGGCTGGCTACGTGAGTCCGCATGAACTTCAGGCCCGCATGTGGAAGATGTCGCTCAAGGATGGCTACGAGACCGTCGAGCGCCAGTGGGCCTCGCTGGCCCAAGACCTCAAGCCACTCATCGCACGGCATGAGCAATGGAGCGAGTCGGCTAAACACTATGCCTACTGGTTGATCTACACGCCGTGCCGTATGGCCGAACTGACGGGCGGGCGTGCGCCCCATACGCATCAAGCTAAGTTATGTTAGCGGGGGTTGTCATCCTTCGCAGTTCTTCCAAACTACTCGGATGTGTCTTGCGCTTGTCTTTGAGGGCAAACTTGGCCCACCGCTCTTGCAGGAACGTCAGCACCTCGGCCAGCTTCGGCAGGTCCTTGAGGCTTTGCGCGAACTGCATCGCCAGCCGTTGGAAACACTGATAGGCTTTGGTCAAACTCAATTCACGCTTGAGCCATCGCAACGGGGAACTCAACATCTGGACGATGATCACCCCGATCAGTTTAGCGTACAACTCGCACAGGATCCGCGGACGGTGCTTGCCCGCGACGCGGTCGAGTCGAGCTTCGCTTTTCCAGACCTTGAAAACGAGCTCGATTTGCCAGCGAACTCGGTACAAGCGCACGGCTTCCTCGAGGCTGAGCAGTTCAAGCGGAACATTGGTGACGTACAGGCTCCAGTTCAACAACGCCAAATGGCGAGGACTGGCTGTGCGGCCTTGGCGTCGAGCGGTCTCTTTGGCTTTGTGGCGTCGTTCATCGGCGACTTCTTGCGGCATGCGCCCCACCAACAGACGCACGGGCAAGCGCGTCTCCAGCCCAAGCAGCACCGGCCGCTCGAATTGAGCCGCTTCGGTGCTCAGGAGCCACGCCAGCAAGTCGATCCGTTCCCCGGTGTCGGGATCGAAGAGCGCCGTTTGGAGATTCAACCGGCTCAGAAAGAAGGCGTCGTCTTGGTCAATCTGTGCAAAGACCTCCATGTTAAAGTAGCCCAAATCACTGATGCGCAGGCTCCGGGGCCGAGCGCGCGGCGTCGGCACATAAGTCTGGTCGGGGCTGCGTCCAGGTTCCAAGGTGATGGCCAAACTTCCCCGGCGCAGTTCGACCACGAGTTGCACCTTCACGCTCGCCTCAGGCCCGTCGCCTCCGCAGCCCGGAAACTCCTTGACCATCACCGCGGGCAGACCGATCAAGCTACTATCCAACAACTCGACCGCACTGAACCGGTCGAGCAAATCGACCGGCAGCGAGTGTTCCTGGCGGAACAACTTCAGGCTCTCGCCGAACATGGCCTGCATGAACTCTACGGCCTCGTCGGTCATCCGCTCCTCCAAACCCTGTGGCGTTACCGGCACACCCAAGTCGGTGCTGACCTGAGCCAATTGGTTCAGCGTTGCATCGGGTGTCTCGATAAACCCAAACGTCAGGGTTTGAATCCAGTGTGCCTGCATGTCGGGCGTATGCTTCAGGAATCCGACCTGACAGATCGGCTGCGAGTACGGATCGCGGTGTATCCAATATTGCCGAACCCAACTGCGTTCAAACGCCGGATTGATCATCGTCAGATAACGGCAATAGAGATCGAACAATTGCTCATCGGGCAGATGATAAAGGGGATGTTCAGCCGCCAGATATTGGGGCACATACACCAGCGCATCTTTTCCCAGGTAGGCGCACGGATTGAGGTTGGTGTACTCGATAATACCCGACAGGTCCATCCGGTCGTCGTTGATATTCATCCAATAATATTTACTGAACTTGTGCTTGAGGCGCAGCAGCATCACTCTCGCGCCGATATACTGGAGTTGGCGCAGGTTTTCAAAATAGGAGCCCGGCAGATGCGCCAGGAACTGGCCGGCATACGGGACCGGCGCCGTGGAGATGATGTGATCGAAAGGAATCAACTCGCCGCCGACCACCACCCCCTGGGCGCGTTGACCTTCCACGACCACTCGCTGCGCCGTCGCGTTCACGCGAATGTCCGCGCCCATTCGCCGCAAAGCGCGTTCCAGCGTGCCCACGTACAACTGGCTGCCGCCCTCCAAATAGCCGAGCCGCTCTTTTTGCGTGAGCGTGCGCGAGTTGCTCGAACGATAAAACCGCGCGCACATCCACGCGGCAGAAATGGAGTGAGCATAGTCGCGAAACTTTTGCTCAATCAACGGTTTGTAGAGTATATCATAGGCCGGCTGCCCATACTCGCGCACGAGCCACTCGTTCGCCGGGATCCCTTCAAGCTCTTGCCAGCGCGATGGAGGCCGCCACTTGGCCGCGAGCGTGGCCCGACCAAAGCGCGCCTTGTCGCGCACGGACAGATGCGGAAAGAGCAGCACGCTGATCGGATCGCCCAGGGTATAGAGCCGCCCGTGATAGAACAACCCCATGTCCGTCGTGACCCAGCGAAGCCGATCCGCAAGGCCCAGCTCGCGCAACATTTGGAAATACGTGTGATCCGGCTTGCAGATAAAGTGATAATACTTTTCGATTTCGTGATCGTCTTGAACGGCGAACGAAGCCGCCAGCCCGCCCAGTTTTCCCGTCGCCTCCAGCACCGTCACCTGAAGCCCGGTCTTGGCAAGTTCATAGGCCGCCACGAGGCCGGCGATTCCACCGCCAATAATCCCCACACGCGCCATGCGCATCCTCACTCTTTTCGTTTTTATTTTTTCGCCGCCCAGGCACAGAGAACGCCCTAGATCCCCTGCGGTCAGGGCGCCGCTTCTTTTAATGCATAGATATAGCCGGTGCGTCCGATCCAGGGTGAACGATAAGGAACCTGATACAACACTGTGTAACCCGGCAGCGGTTCAAAGGCGAGTTTGTAAGGTTTGGGCGTCAAGGTCATCCACGTGTATAAATCTTCCTTGTAGCCGCGGGCGATGGCGCGCGGCAACGCCGTTTCAAATTCGTACCAGCCCACCCACTCGAACCCGCCGTCAATCGCTTCGGGCGGGATGCCCCGGGACACCAACTGCCGGCCAGCCGCCCAACGCGCCGTGTTCCATGCCAGATGATCGCTCATCTCGACGATGCCGTAAGCCAGCATGACGGCGCACACGCCCAAACCGATCCACCATCCCGCTGGCTTGATCTGACCTAATCGCAATACCAGGTATACGCCCACGGGGACAAGAATCAACACATAGCGATCCACAAAGAACACGCCGATGATCGTCACGCCCAACATGCCCAGGCTAGCCCACACCAGCGCCGCGCTCGGTCGAGTAATCTCGCGTCGCCAGTCGAGCATCACGTCCGTCCACACCGCGCCTTGCGCTGCGCCGACCAGCGGCGCGGCCACCGTCATCAATGTAAAAACCCAGTCCGGCGTGACGGGCGTCTTGTGCCCGTTCAACACCACATTACCGATGCCTTCACGGTTGAGCAGATCCTTCAGAAACGGCATGGGGCGGCCGATAAAGACAGTGAGAGCCAGGACAAACACACTCAACACAATGAGCCACACGCCGTAGAATTTGCCCAGGCGAACGAGTCGCTCGCGCGGCATGGCGCGGCTGGTCACCTGCGCTGCCCAGATGGGCGCCGTAAAGAGCCCCAGATACATCACGGTGAACCAAGCTTTGACGACGATGAGCAAAGGCGCGCCCGGCTGAAGCAACTGGCGCAAGCCCATCGTCACTGAGGCTACCTCGATGGCCCACGTCACGCCATGAATATGGATCAACCAGTATGAATGGACGATGATGACGAGCAAGGGGATCAGCCCAATGAGCAACAACGGCTTGAGGCGCACCCGCGCCTTCTCGGCGTCGCGCCAGACCCAGGCCAAGATCACAGCCACTGGGATCAACGCGCCCAACTGCCGCGCCAGATATGCGCCCGCCGCCAAGACCGACCCGGCCAGCAAAGCCCAGGGGGCGCTGTGCCGAACGCCGCGCGCGTAAAAGGTCAGGCTGAGTAACATCAGCCCGAGGTAAAAAATATCCGACATGAAAGCATAGCTGAGAAAAAGTCCAATCGGATTGACGACGAACGTCAGGCTGCCCAGCAATGCCGCCGGCGCGTCCAAGTCGAGTTGCCGCAGCAAATCATACAGGCCCAGGCTGGCGATGAAGCCGAACACCAGCGTTGAGCTACTCAGCGCCGTAAATGAAAATCCACCCCACAGCTTGGCGAACAATGCGCCCCAATACACCTGGAAAACAAGCGTCGTGCTGGCCCATTCCGAAATCCGCAATTGGCCGGTGTCGAGCAGATGGCGCACCGATTGGGCGTAGGCCCAATCATCCAACAACGGAAAGTCGCGTTGCGGCGGGGCGGCCAGCAAGCAAATGCCGTAAACGGCGGCCAAGACCAACGCCGCTATCACGTACTCGCGCGCCACGCGGCGGCGCGAATCCACGTTCGGCAGTGACATCACCGTCTTTTCTCAGTCTCCTGATCCGGCCAAGCTGGGAATAAGTCCTGGCTTTTTCGGCCAAGAATTTCACAAAATAGACAGGCGGCGCAGAATAAAAACGTCCTGTGCATCCTGTTAAATTCTATCAACATCCACGAACTGGCAAATCCCCACATAGCCAGCGTGGAGGGGGCGGCGCTGCCAGCATACATCCCAACGCGTCGTCCAACCAGATGATAGCAGTCAGCACCGCAAAGCTCAACACGTCTGCCAGCCGCTCACGCCAGGTCGAGCGCAGTGGCAGCCAAACCACTATCTTGATGAACAAGCCTTCGAGGCAAGGCGCAGCCAACAACACGGCTAGCCCAACCAGTCAGTCCGGCAAGTGGCTCAACGACGCAAACGCGACTATGTCCATCATGCGCTGGGCAAGCGCCATCGCCAGATGCAATCCACAAGCGACTTGTACCATGGTCCCAAACCTCGCGGGAACTAGCGACGAATATAGATCAACTCGGGCCGCTTGGGCGCGCCGGATACCGTCCAAAACACATCCGGCTCCGCAAAGGCGCGACGTTCCAACCGAAAAGTCGGCGCGAGCAAATCATCCCAGTAAGCGCGCAACTCTTTGGGAATGTCGTCCAAAATGATCGCGTCGAAACGTTGGCCCGCCACCGCCGCTTTAATCTCATCCAGAATAATCTGCCGGCGAGGGTCGTTGCTGCCTCCATGCTGAACATCCAGATTCGTGTCCCAGATGCCGCTTGCGTCCGTAATCGTCGCCCAGTGCGAATAGGTGGACTTGCCTGCCAGGGCCGTATAGTAACTGTGCGCCGGAATCCACACCTCGCCGGGATACGAGCGGACGAGCGCGAGCAAGTCACGCCCGGCGCGTTCATCGCGAGCCGAAGGCAACACTGTGCGCGGATCATACAACAACACGAGGAATTGGGCCGCCACCAAAAGCAGCGCGATGGGTTGAAGCAGAAAGCGCGCGCGAACAGGCTTCGCCAGGCCCAACATCAGCCCGATCAAAATACCCAGGCAGGCCATGAACGGCATCAGCGTGTTGGTGTAAGCGCCGGCTGCCGCGCGATTCCACCAACTGACTGCCAGCGTGCCGGCCGTAAAGGCCCAGTAAAAGCGGCTGCGCGCCCCTTCGATGGAACGTCGGAAAGGATTTCCCAATAGCGCCAGTGCAGCGAGCGCGGCGATCAGCGCCAGCGGCACGTTACGCAGCAAATCCGTCTGCCAAAAGGCCCGGATGCGTTCGGCATCCAACACATGTTGCCGGACCACGTACCACGTGTAGAAACTGTACCAGCCACCGCTCAAGGCATCCACCCACAAGCTCACGCCGACCGTAAAGATAAAAGCCGCCGGCCAGAACACTAGCCATTCCCGTCGGCTTTCCAGCAGGTACAATCCACCGAATGCGACAAAGAACGGCAGGGCCGATTGCTTGGTGAAATAGGCCAGTGCCAAGGCGGCGGCACACATCAACGCACCGGTTCGCCCTGGTTTGCGGCGAACCACGTAGGCTGCCAGCACAAGGAACATGACGAGCAGCGAGTCCGCGCGGGCCACATCCATCCAGACCCCCGTCATCTTGAACGTGGCAGCGTAAAAGCCGGCCCCGGTCAGCGCCGCTTTCCAGCTTCGCGTCTCTTGGCGGATCAGCGCAAAGATCAGCCCACAACAGCCCAGTGTAGCCAGTATTGAAACCAACCTCGGCGCTAAAAAGCCGGGACCTAGCAGCGCCGTAAAGGCCGCGCTGACATAGAAATACAACAGGTTGTAGATCAGCGGCGTGAACTCGAGCGCCGGCCGCTCGTACAGAAAATGGCCCGAAAGAATCCACTGGGCGCTATTGACTGTAGCCCCCTCGATCCATTCCAACTCGAACGGGTAACGCGCCCGCAGCGCCATCAATGCCAGCAGCCCGACCAGGTTCAGCCCAGCCAAACCCAGCACCAACCCGCTCAGGCCCCGGTCAACCCCCAAGTTGATGGGATGCGAACCCGACTGGGTATCTGCCATTACTTTCACCATTGTCCCTCTATGTCACTGCATCTCCGACAGCCGTTTCGTCGTCGCCCGATAATCTGCCGAGAAGGTAACTACTCAGCCCGGCGACTCAAGTCGCGGCAACAGCAGCAAAGCCTGCCTTCGCAGGCTGGATATTAGTCGCCGCAGGGCGACTTGGCTGACGTAGGCGCGGTTTCTAACCGCCAGCCTGAGCAGTTACCCGAGAAGAGTATCCAGCCCAGGCCGGGCTATATGAAACATCTCGTAAATGATCATCATCACGCAGACAAACTGAATCACAGACAGTTGATGAACGAGCAATACCCTGCTCCAAGGTCCAGCACACAAGCGGTCGGCGGCATGCAACCCTGCAGGCACTCGCAGATCATTCGCCACACGCCGACCCGTTCAGGCACGTGTGAAAAACGAGATTGGCAGTATTGACTTGCCAAAGTCGTATCGCCGACCATGTGTGAGTCAATGTCGTTAAGTTAGGGCCGTAGCGTAGGGCCTCGCGTAGCGGCCCGTTTCCGCGCTTGGAAAGACGCCCACAAGAGGCTAGGCTACGCTTATCTTAATGACATTGGTGTGCGTGGCCCCAAACGGGTTCATTTGTCATCCCGGAGGCTATACAACTCCAGTTCCACAGAATCCCATGTCCACTTATCCTCCCGGACATGCCGGGCTCTTGCGCGGGCCAGCAACTCGGATTGCTGTTTCACTAACTTTGTCGGCACGATCACCAGCCATAGGCGTTTTTTCCCGATGACCACCTCATCCGACGCCGATACTCGCCGTCCAGCCCATTTCCAAACCGAAGGTGGAAGCCAGCCGGCTGGATCGTTATTGAGCAAGTAACTATCTGCCTCCGGCGCATAGTATACGAGTGGCAAGTAGGAACTGTCATGGACGTGCACAATGACATCTCCCGCCTGCCAGTGCTCCCGCAGGATCACGCCGATATCACGGAACGGCGGCTGTCGGCGGAGGACAGCATACGCCGGAACAACCTGAGAGCATCTGGCTCATCGTCTACCACGAGCACGGTCTTGACGGCGGGTTGCACCCGATCCAGGCTGCCCAGCAGCGCTTCTCGGGAGATAGGTTTGACCAAGTAATCGAAAACGCCCAGAGCATCCGTAGCTTGTGCCAGCCCAGGCAAAAAGGAAATGATAGCGGGCGTGCCATCTGGCAGTGCCGAAGGCTGATTGAGACGTTCCAGTATTTCTCCCACCTGAATATCATTGACCAGCAACGCTCGCGACGGCATGCGCGCCAATACTTGGAGCGCTTCATCCAGATTCGCCGCCGGGGTGATTTCGACGGCGCTCAGGTACCGGCCCAGCAGCCTTTGCATGACACGACCATGCTCTGCCACGACCAGCCTGGGGCGCTCGGGCAGTGGACGGAACCGGGTCGGCCGGACACGTGGCTCATAAGGCTGGTAAGGATTCACCCAGCGCACGCCGCTGCTTTGGAGAGCAGGCGGCTCGTCTATAGGCAAGCGAAAAAAAATGGTTGTTCCCTGATCCTTCTTGCTCTCCACCCACATCTTGCCGCCATGCATTTCGACAAAGCTCTTGCTGATGCTCAAACCCAGACCAGTGCCAGCATACCGCCGGCGAAGTGAGCCATCCAACTGCTGGAACGGCTGAAAGAGCTTGGCCCGATCTTGTTCTGCGATGCCCGGCCCGGTATCGGCCACGCTGATCACAATGTCATTTGTTTCTTGCCAAGCGCGAACTTGTACGCCGCCCTGTTCGGTGAAGCGACCCGCATTGCTCAACAGATTCAGCACCACTTCTCGAATGCGCGTGCGGTCACACAGCAAGACCAAGTTATCCGCCGTCTGAATGTCGAGCACCAAGTTTTTGGAAGAGAACAAGGGCCGCATCGCAATGGCGGCCGCCTGGATGATCTCGGCGACGGGCACGCGCTCCTTGTTCAACACCATTCGCCCGGCGTCTATCTGACTGAGGTCAAGCACATCGTCAATCAAGCTGGAAAGGTGTTGACCGTTGCGCAGCACAATATCCAGGTCCGCCAGTAGAGCGGGCGGAATATCCGCTCCATAAGTTTGCGGCGATTGGATGATCATCTCGCAAAAGCCCACAATCATATTGATCGGCGTTCGCAACTCGTGGCTGACGTTGGCGACAAATTGCTCTTTGGCCCGACGTTCGTTCTCCGCTACCGCGCGCATGGCCTGCGCCGACTGATTAAGGCGAGTGAGTTGCAGGTTGGCATCTTTGAGGTCCTCGAACGCTTGCTTGAGTTGAACTTGCGTATCGCGCGCCTGCTCCAGCAACGTTTGGCTGCGCTCATAGCCCGCCCACGCCCACTGGACCGACGTCAGCAAGGGGCGCAGAGCAAGCCAGATCATACCCAGGGCGCCCCACACTCCGATCAAAGCCACCATTCGCTGTGAGAATTCGACTGGCAGCCAGCTTTCTGGCAGGAGCAACAACACGAGCGTGGAACTTGCTGCAGTCGCCATACCGGCGTTCCGACTGATGGTCAGTGTGGCCAAGCCCGCAGGAAACATCAGCAACCAGATGGCTTGTTCCAGTCTACCCCAGGCTACAACCAACAGAATAATCAAAAAAGTGCCAATCACCAAACTCCACGCGGCAATCAGATAATTCTGCCGGCGGAATACCCAGACGGCAACCGCAAGGACGGCAAATACCAGGCCTGTCAGTGCACTTGAGGCTGGATCGCCAAAATGCAGAGTACCCGTCATGATCACGCCTACGACGCACAGACCGAGAAAAGCCAACCCAATAGTCTCGTCCCGCAACCGCACTAACAAGGCTTCCAATTCCAAAGACCAGGTGGATGTTTGTAGAGGCTCTTGCTCTGCCATACTGCTTTTCTCCAACAGAGATGCGACCCGCTTACACTGCACTATACGCTGACAAGCTGCCATCAATCGTCACGACGATACTGGTAACGAAAGCAGGCGCGTGTGCGACGATGGCTTGACCGCGCTGCGGCATCTCGAGTGGCATAACCACCTAGCCAAAATCACACGAGCCCGCGATGACGATGATTCTACCACTCATCAAGCCTGAACCCAAACCAGGTAGCGGCTCGACAAACAGCACGAAACAGCCGCCGATTCATCACCGGCGGCTCCAGAAGATTTGCTTACCAGCCAGTCAGTTCGCAGTCACTTGCCCTGAACGTAACCCGCCCTCATTCGACCAGAATCTTGACCTTGGCCGTCATCCCCCACCGCAACGGAAGCTGGGTCTCTTCCAGTTCGATGGTGACGGTATAGGTCGTGTCGCCCTGCTGGACAATCGCGATGGGAGAGATCGTGATGACCCGACCGGTCAGTTCTTGGCCAAGGAAGGCGTTGACGGTGACGAGCGCCTTTTGCCCGAGCTTGACCTTGGCAATCTGCAACTCGCTCATGTTGTTGGTCTCGACCCGCCAGCGAGTTGTGTCGGCCAGCATCAACACCGGCGCTCCGGCGGTGGTCACTTCACCCAGATGAATCATCAGCGCCGTCACTGTGCCCGTGTAAGGAGCTGTCAACTCGACTTGCGCCAGGTCGGTTTGAGCTTTTTGCAGGGCCAGCCGGGCCGACTCGACCGACAGTTGCGCGGTCTTGGCGTTTTCCGGGTCGGGCTGCCTTTTGAGCGCGGCGTAGTTCGCCTGTGCTGCCGCCAGTGCGCTTTGCGCCTGCGCGACGGATTCATTGGCGCGGACGCTGGCACCGCTGCTGTCGCGCCGGGCAATGTCCAGGCCGGTGCGCGCATTGTCCAGTTGCAACTGACTGGATTTGAGCTCGTCTTCCACGTCATAGCCCCAGCCCTTCATGTCGAGCAGGTGCTTGTGATCGCGTTCGGCGCGATCAAAGGTCAGTTGCGCGGTGCGCAGCGCGTTTTGCGCGAGATCCGTTGCAGTCGGAACCGAGCCGCGCGCGTTGGCGAGCGTCGCCTGCGCGGCCTGGATCGCCTTCTCGGTCGCCGCCAGATCGTCCGGGTCGGCTGGCTTCTGCGCTTTTTCCAGTTCCAGTTCGGCCTGCTTGAGTCTTAATTGAGCCTCTTCGACAGACCATTTGAGGCGCGTGTCGTCCAGGCGCGCGATGACCTGACCGGCTTTGACGGTATCACCTACTTCGGCGATCTCGATCACCTGCCCGTTCACCTGGAAGCTGAGTTTGATTTGCCGGGCTGGCGCGAGTGTGCCGTTGACGGCAATGCCGCCTGGACTGACGGATGCCTCCGGCGCTGGTGTGCCCGGCGCGGACGTTGATCGAGCAGGGGTGCTCGCGTTGCCTCCGCACGCGGCGAGAAAAACAACGCTCGCCAATAGAATGTTAAAAATCAAAGTGTGATGCCCTTTCAATTTCATCTCCTTTGCTGTGTCACAACTCTAAACCCATGCGGCAATATGTCATGCGGCGCGTAAAGCCAGCCTCTTCCGCAGCGGTGACGAGGCCGCCCATCCACTGTGGGACAGAGAATTCCACCCGATGCCCCGGACTCGACGTCACCACTTGATGCAGCAGGTATCTCACCACGTAAGGAGCCAGTTCGGGGTGCGCCGGATCCAGGCTCGCTCTGATCTGGTGCGGGCCTTGACCGCGCACCTTAATCGCGTATCCGCCGTGAGCTACGATTTGCCCTTCTCTAGTACGGATGGCAAAGTCGGCCTCACGCGCGCCCTGGGCAAACACGATGAGAGGCCACAGCAAGCGCATCATCGCCGGCTCGCGGAAGCGAGCCACTTGCACCGGCTCGTATTTGCGCAGCTTGTCTGGCACGATACGATTTGCCAGTTCATAGCGCGGTCGCCACTCAAAGTGGCTCAACGGCGATAAAGTATAACCTTCTGGCAGCGCAAGCTCTAAGGACGCCTGCTCTCGTGCCGTGTGCAGTTCAATGGTTCCGCTATAGTGTTCAAATCCCAGGCTTGTATAGAGCGTATAGGCAGGGAGGTTGCCGTCAATCACACTCAACCAAGTCTTTTTCCCGCCGTGCTCGCGAACCAAATCCAGCCCGGCTTGCAGCAATTTGCGGGCGATGCCTTGCCGCCGAAAAGCCGGCAGCACTCCGACCGTTCCCACAATCCAGACATCGGTCGCGCCGCGCCGCTGGACAAGTGTGACGCCGACCAACTGGCCGTCTTGATCCCATACGCAGCCACGAATCAGGTCGCGCAACGGCGGAGACACGAACTGGATCGCGCGGATGAGCGGCCAGACGCGGCGCAGGTTCTTCACGGTATCAACGATTTCCTCCTGCTCGTCGGTTTGCACGCTCCACTCTTTGTTCTCCGGGTATTGGAAACTCGGAGCGAGCATGTCGGCGAGGGGCAAGAGATCATTGGGCAATCTAAGTAAACGCAGTGTCATTTCAGTTTCCTCCTGGTGGTTGAATTTTCCTTGTTTGAGCACTTGCCATTATCTCCTTTCGATGATCGCCACTGGATCGAGTTTAGAGAGCATCCGAGAAACCAGGCCTGTGCTGGCGGCGATGACGGCCAGGGGGATCGGCAGCGTAAACAGCCAGGGCACCGGACTGAGCAAGTTCAGACTCAGACCTCTTGGCGCATAGAGACCCAATTGCATGCCGACCAAGCCAAGCCCGCATAGCGCCGCGCTCGCCAACCAGGCTACGGCGATGGTGCTCGCCGTCTCACGAGTGGTGCGCAGCACCAGCCACGAACGGCTGCGACCGATCGCGTGCAAGATGCCAAACTCTTCTTGGCGCGGCGCGTAAAAGGTGTAGCTCAACACAGCCAACGCCACGGCGGCCACAATCGCGATAACGATCTCCACCACGCCAAACACCGCCAGGAGAACCAGCGACATCTTTTGATAGTTCGTTTGCATCCACTGGAACGTGATCGCTTCCGCCAGATCGGAATGTGCGTCCTTTCGCAGCCAGGCATCCATTTCTGCCTTTTGCCCCTCCTTTGGAACGACGATCAGGTGAATGGGATGGGATTTGTAGAGCGCGTGGCTGGTCAGGTATTCGTAAGAAGCGAAACCCAGCCATAGATCGTTTTCCGCATGGCCTTGCGACGGGCGGGAGAGGATACCCACAATCACCATTTCGGTCGGTATACCCCGGTCGTCTGGGTTGATCGGCTGCCCGATTTTGTCGCCCACGCGCAACTTGCGATTCAGCGCCGCTGCTTCCGAAAGAGCGATCTCGTTGGTGCGGGGACGGGGCAAGCGCCCCTCTTTCACCTGCACTCCATACAGGTTGACGAGCGTTTGCAGATCGCTCTCGGCAACCCCATAGATGCTGAGAGGATAGCCCAAGGGCGGCACTTGAAGCCTCAGTTGCATTTCCACAGCCGGGATGACTTGCGCGACGGTCGGGTGCGCTCTGATCTGCGCCGCCACGCCGGGGTCCACAGATCCGTTCATGCGCGGCCTGACAATGCCGACCTGGCGCAACGGTTCGGCGAAGGATTGCATGGCGTCTCCCACTGGCGCAAAAAGGAACGCCGGGAACGACACACCCAAAATCATCGCCCCCAGCGTCACGAGGAGGAGCAGGCTCTGGCGGCGATGGCGCTGGTAAAACGTCCAGGCGGACAAGGGGTTGACCGACAAGCGCCTGCCCTCTGGCCGCACAGCGCCGGTTTCCAGACTGAGCTTGCCTTGTTCGACAATCGCCACGGCATCCAGGCGCGCGAAGGTCCGCCGGATGCTCCATGCCACAACCACTGCGGTCGCCAGCGGGATGGGAAGAGAGAACCAGACCGGCGTGAGATCCGTCAGGGTGAGTGTCAAGCCTTTGGGTTCATAAAAGTTGATCTTGAGCACAACAAAGAGCAGCCAGGCCAGCGCCAATCCTCCGCCCCTCGAACGCGCTCGACTTGGATGAGCCGGGCGTGCCGCCGGCCTCACTGCCCATCGCCGCCTCTGCGCCGATGATGGGACCAGCCACTGCTTGCGTGACCGGCGTGCCGGTCGCCACGTCCGCGCTGAACATCAAGCTGCGCATCCCCAGCACCAGGCTATCCCACAGCATCGTCAGCCCGCGCAGAAACGGCCAGCGCGAGATCGGCCCGCCGTACACGTGTTGATTCAATGGCTCGCTGTGAATCACAATCTTTCCCTGCGGGTCGCGCACGGCCACGGCCACCGCTTTGCTGCCGCGCATCATCACACCTTCCAGAACTGCTTGCCCACCATAGTTAAAAGGCTTGCCCAAAATTACCTCCACACGTATTGCGTACTGCGTATTGCGTGATGCGTGAGTCGGATTACGCATCACGCAATACGCATCACGTCTCATACCACCCGAATCACGACCAACGTCACATCGTCGTGCGGCGGAACGCCCGCGCCAAAGGCCTGCATCTTGGATAGGATTTCTTCTCGGACGCTGGCTGCACTGCTGGCGGGCTTGCTTTCCGCCACCGCTTGCTCAAACCGCTCGAAGCTGAATATTTGCCGGGCGGCGTTCATCGCTTCGATCACGCCGTCGCTCGTGAGCACGAGCAAGTCACCGCTATAGAGTTCGGTGCGCTGGGGCGCGTAGGATGTCTCATCCACGTTCGCGATGCCCAACGGCAGCCCTCTCACGTCCAACCACTCGACGCGGCCATCCGCGCGGCGCACGAGCGGCGAGATGCCGCCCGCGTTTGCGGCGTTGACGCGAAATATCGTCTGGCCGTCCCGCTTCTCTTGGCTCAACATCACATAGCACAGCGCCGTGTTGAGCCGATTGCGGCGCGTGTAATACTCTAACGAAGTGTTGATGTGATCCAAGACCGCGCCCGGCTCGCCGGTCCGATTGGCCTCGGCGGCCAGGATGCCGACCGATACCGCCATCAGCAGCGCGGCCGGCAAGCCCTTGCCGGATACGTCGCCCACCGCCACACCCAGATCGTTGCTCTCACGGCGGTAATAGCCGAAAAAGTCGCCGCCCACTTCTAGCGCCGGATTAGAGCCGCCTGCGATGTCCAGCCCCGGCACAGACGGGACCGTTTCCGGCATCAAGCTTTCCTGGATGGAGCGGGCGACTAGCATCTCGCGTTCCAATCGCCGCGCCGCGCGCTGCCGCCAGATCGCCATGCCGGCGCTGCCGCCTGCGCCCACGAAGAGCGTCAGACCGAGGAGATAGCCCCACCACGCAAAGCCGGCGATCGGTGGAAGACTCGCCTCGACCCAGATCGCGCGCTTCGTTCCGTCGTCGGCCCAGATGCGGTAGCGCGCGCTGTGACCTACGTCGAAGGCGTCGTAAAAGCTGCGCACTTCTATCGCAAACGCGCCGCCGCCGGCCGGCACCACCGCTTGCGCCGCCTCGACCCAGCCGCCGCTCGTGACGGTGGACCAGCCCACCACTGGATCGAGCAGCTCCATCGTCAACGTAACGGCGTGCGGGTCCCGCACTTGGCCGGAGAGTTGATAGCCCGACGCGCCGGCCTCCACTTGAGGCACAGGCTGTTTTCCCACAAGCGGTGCGCTGAGTTGAGCGAACTCTCCTGCCCGGACGCCGTCGTCCAAGACGAATCGAGCCTGTGCGGGTTGGTCGCTATCCCATACGCCGAACGGCGCTACGTCCCATTGCGCGCTTGCCCCTGGCGGGATGACGGCGGTCGTTTGGGTCTGCCACGTTTGTGAGCCGGGTCGCAGGATTTGCAACGTTACGGTCGCCACGCGCATTGTGTTGAGCGGCAAGCGGTAGCTGTATCGCCCGCCTTCAATCGGCGCAACGGACGCCGGCGCGTAAGCGGGGATCGCCAGCGTTCCGGTGAGCGTCAACGTGTACACGCTATCGGTGACGCGCAGCTCGTAAGCGCGTTTTTGCCCCGCGTCCCACGGGCCGAAAGCGCCCGTCGTCCAAAGGAGCCGCCCTGTTTTTTCTTCGCGCGCCATAGGACCGGCATTGGCCCACAGGCCCGCCACCGGCAGGGAGATGGAGAGCGTCACGCTGAGCGCCGCGCTCTTGCCGGGGGCGAGCAAATTGCTCAACGCAATGTTGGTCAGCCCAGCCTGCCCGGCTTCGGCGCGCATCACTCCGGCCCATGGCGGCTGTTCGGCGACCAAGCCGTGCGCCTCGACGCCGCTCGAGTCAAAAAAGACAACCTGATCAAGTCCACTGCCATCGAGATTCGTCACGCGGAACCAGTTGTTGCTCCATAAAGCGGGCGACACCTGCAAGTACGCGCCGGTCTCGGCGTCCATGCGGTATGCGCCGGGCCAGATGAACGCCCAGACTTCCGGTTGTCCGTTGCCGTCAACGTCGGCGGTCCGCGCTGCCCAGGTAGTTTGCGGCGTGCGGACCGTCCACGCTTCGTTCCCAGTTGTCGGATCAAGCCGGGTAACGAAAGGCTGATCCACATTGTCTCCGGCTGCGAGCGTGTACCACGATTCAAAGAGCGCGCGCACGCCATTGACGCTGGTGATGGCCCAGGTGGTGTTCATATAAGTTCTCGGCGCTGGCGCAAATTTCCACATCTCGCGCCCGTCGCCGTCCAGCGCCACGAGCGGCCCGTTGGTCTTGTTGGAAAGAAGAATCCCCTCTATACCATCGCCGCGCAAGTCGGCGGGGTCATAATAAACCGCTCCTTGCGCCGTGTAGCGCCAGAGGAGTACGCCGCTGGGCGAATACGCCACCAAGCCCTCATCGCCATTGTCCGAAGTGATGGCGCGCACCCGTCCGTCAGCGCGCAGCGGGGCGATCCAATCGGCGGCGACCTGCTCACGCTGCCAGAGCTTGCGGCCCTGCGCGTCGGCCACGATGAGTGCGCCGCCGCTCTCGTCGCTGGCCGCTATGACGATTTCTTGCTGGCCGTCGTCGTTAATGTCCACAACGAGATGGCGTGGAGAAGGGAAGACAAGTTCCAGACGCGCGATTTCCTGGCCGTCGCCCGCATAAAGGCGAAATGCCGGCGACTCGTCGAACGCCAGAACTCGACTGCGCCCGTCACCAGCCAGACTCGCCGTATCCAGCCGCGTGATTTTGGGGCCGGGCGCGGTTTGCCACAGGATTTTAGCATCAGTCGTTTGCGCGACCAATCGCCCATCATCCAGGCTGACGACGATTTCGCTCGCGCCGTCGCCATTCAAATCACCCAGGCTGATGTGTGTCACAGGGCCAGGTGCTTGCACGGCGGCGTCCTGCCCATCATTGCGGATCAGGTGAACTGTTTCGCCGGATCCGAACACCCACCACGTGCGCCCGGTCTTGTCAACCTCCTGGGCGTTGTCTTCGTCCAGCGAAGTCTGAACTGCGTTGGCCGGACGGGGAACGCGCCAGAGCACACCTTCGCGTGTCATATCAGATGATGCGCCAAAGACTTGTACCCGTTTGCCGGTCAGCGCCACGACGACCGTGGGGCCGTTCGGCGTCAGTTGTCCGATCCATGCGGCAAGGGGGCGTCCGCCGGTGGCAAAGCGCAAACTCTGCCCGCCGATGCGCCACAAAGTCAGCCCTTCGTCGTCGCCCACGAGGACGCTGCTCTCACCATCGCCCGGCCAGAGATCAAAGCCGCGCCCGGCCGGGTCGCGCATCCGGCGGACGAGCCGCGCCACTTCGCGGTCGCCATCGCGGGCGAGGACAGTCGCCGTAATCATGCCCGCGCCTGCGCTGGTGGAGAGGGTGAAGGTGAGCTTGCCAGGCAGTGTGGTGGACACAGGGGCAGGCAATGTATTTGGCTTTTCGAGCGGGCTGCCAAATGGATCCCAGGCAGCCAGTCCTCCATCGCGCGTCGAAGCGATGATTTCCAAATATCCATCGCCGTTCACGTCGCCGACGGCTAGCGACTCGACTGAGCTCGTCGAAGTCGACGCGCCTGCCGCGGCCAGGTCGGCCGTCCAATACGGCGCGGTCACGATGGGGATGGGTTTGACGGGAGGCGGTTCGGCGGCGCCGGCGCGGCCGGCGTTCGCCGCAAGAACCAGGAGCGCCACCAGTCCCCCGACCAGCCAACAAGACGTGAATGAACAAACGAATCGAGTGGCCCCGATTCGTTTGTTTGTCTTCCCCTCGTTGGTGACGATCCCGCACATTCATGCCCCCGGTGGTTTGGCTCGCTGCAAGGCTTCGTCCTCAGAGACGCACATTTCTATGTAATCGCCCAGTCCCACCATCCGAAAGATTTTTTGATAATGCGTCGAGAGACCAAAGACGAAAATGCGCCGGCCCTGGCGGCGCGCCTCCGTCACGATCCCGATGATGACGGCGATGCCGGCGCTGTTGATGTATTCGCACGCGCTAAAATCCAACGCGAGGTTGTGCCGACTGTCGCGGGTCGCTTCACGGAATACGTCGTGCACCGCGTCTTCGGCGAACGTCGTCATGTCCCCTTTGAATTGGATAATGGACAGACCGTCGCGGCGGCGCACTGTAGCTTCGAGTTTATCGGACATTGACTTCTCCCGTGACTCTTACCTGTCCAGGTAAATGACCATGCGGATTTGATTCCCGCCGTCGGGTTCAGTGCGCACTTGCACCTCATCCATCAGGTTCTCAATCAGAAACATGCCCCAGCCGCGAAAAGCCGGCGGAAGCCCCGGCTGTGGGCGCTGCGCGGGTAGGGATTGTTTGCCTTCGTCGGACACATTGACTTCCAGGCTGGCCGGCTGCTCAATCAAGATGACGGTCACCTGGGTACTGATGTCCAGCTTGTTGCCGTGTTCGATGGCATTGATGCAGGCTTCGGCAACGGCCGTTCTGAGGTCTTGTACACGGTCGGGTGAAAATCCCATCCGCCGGGCAACGGCGACGGCGGCTTCCATGGCTACTTTTTCATAGCCGAGTTCGCTTGGAATGTGAATCTCGACGCGGCGTTTTCGATCACCAGCCATAGTTTCTCTTCCCCCTTGGGGGCGAAAGCGCCTGGCCGTGAGGGAAAGCCAACGCGCATAAACCGGGTATACTAACCGCACAGGCGGTAGGGCAAGTTGGCAACTTGCCCTACGCACTGGAAAATTCAGCCTGCGCCTGGTATATGTTCGTCGCCTTTCGCGAACAGGCTCCCGCCGGGCGTATTGTGCGTGATTCTATCACAAAGGGTAAAAATGCGAAAGACCCGCCGACACGGTCACGCTGGCACCATCCAGGGTCACGTGGTCGCCCGTTTGAATTTGCGCAATGTCTATGTGATCCACCATCGGGATGTCGGCGATGATGGCACCCACGGCGACGATGGACTCACTTTCGGCGTTGACGATGCCGGCTGGCGCGAGATTAGCCTTTTTCAACCGGTACAAACTGTACGAGCCGACGGTGCTGCCTTTGGCGGTGGGAAAGACGAGCACGCGCCCCGCGATGGATTGCCCTTGCAGCGGGTGCCCCGGCTCGACGACGAACCCGGTCGTCGCGTCCACGCCGCCGAAAAAGCTCAACGGATCGGGCGAGACGAGGGCCTCACCCTCGCAATGCCCTGATTTGATGATGCGGCCTGTGAGATGTTTCATAACAGCGGGGTCTCGATTCTGAGCGCCTGCAACAAAGGCCCTGTTGATTCTTTGATTGCGTTGAGCACTGCGTCTACCGACACGTTCGGGCGCAGTTCAAGTTCAAGCACATCATCCTCGCTCAACACGATCAGCAGTTGCAACGTCTTGGCTCCGGCGATGAGCGTGTAATGCAGGTCGCCGCTGTCCAGCTCGCTGCAAATGCGCTCGCCCAGGGAAAGCATGGCGGCGCTCATGGCCGAGATGCGCTCTTCTACAGCCTGTTGCGGAAAGCTCCCTTTCAGCAAGCCGGTTGACGTGACCAGCGTAGCTCGAACGACTTCACGTGTTATGGCTCTTTCGGCCCTTCAGACGACAAGGATTACTATACATTGAATCTCAATGGTGTGGCAAATGTTCAACTGAAACTTGCCAACCTGCCAGCCGGCAGCAACTATGATGCTCTGATTTACGAGTACCCCTACACGGGTCAACAGCCAGCTTGTTACATTGGCACCCCAGGGTCCCAGCCCAAGTCCAAAGACTGCCCGCCCCTGGATCTGGGTAAGACATACTTTGCCTTCGTGAACGCAGGTGGCGCACCGTCCAGCGCCAAGACGTACGAGATGTCGGTCATGTCAAAAAGCACGCCGACGACTCCGGGTATCTATGGGCAGGTGAAATACAATGGCGCATCGGCGGCGGGCATTTACCTCATTCTGCGCTATTACAACGGTTCAGCCTGGTCCACCTGGGGATCGCCGGTTGCCACCGATAGCAGCGGCAACTATCGCTTCACAGGTGCGCCAACCCTGGGCAGTGGTCAGAGGTATTACGTGAAATACGAAAATGACGCCAATGGCAACGCCGATAGCTCAAATTACCTGGCATTCTGGAATAGCTTTAACATCACCTCGTATACTGCTGGAACCAACGTGGCAGGTGGCGATTTTGACATTGCCAACATCTCACTCAGTTCGCCAAGTCCTGGCGCGACCGTACGGTTGCCACAGGCTTTTTCTTGGGTCCGGCGCACGGCCACTACCAGCGACAGTTATGAGTGGGATGTATTCGATCCGAGTGATGGGAATCCTTACGCGTATACCGATCCTCTCGGTTACGTCAGCGGCATCACGCTTAACAGCCTGCCTTCTGGTTTCTCGTATGGTATCCAGTATGCCTGGAATGTGTGGGCTATCGGGCCAGGTGGTGGGACAGGCGCTTCGTACTATATGCGCTACGTCACGTTCTCCAGCACCGCCGCCGAGTCGCCGGAGGTGATGAGCCGGGATCAGCCAACCAACCAGCTCAACCTCGATGAGTTGATTGAATTACGCAAGGAACGGACATCTGTCGGTGTTGGCATCCAACGTCTCGCGCCGCAGGCCATCTATACTGAGCGGAAATGAATTCAGCGCACAGGTGACGTAGGCAGCAAGCGCAAGAACCCGGTGACTGCCAGTCGCCGGGTTCCCAGCCTTCCCGCGGCTAGATTAACGAGGAAGCAAATAGAAGGTGGTGGGGATCATGCAACAATCCGGAATCAGTCAGCGTTTGGGCAAATATCAAATCCTGGGCGAGATCGGGCGCGGGGGAATGGCGACCGTTTACAAGGCGTTCGATCCCACCTTGCAGCGATACGTGGCGCTCAAGGTGCTTTCGCTGCGCCTGGCGTCCGATGACCAGGTGCTGCGCCGCTTTGAGCTGGAAGCGACGACGGCCGCGAATCTCAAGCATCCGAACATCGTCGTCATTCACGACGTGAGCAGCGCGGAGGGATATAACTTTTTGGTGATGGAGTTGCTGGAAGGCCCCACGCTGCGCGAAGAGATCCGCGCCCAAGGGGCGCTCTTGCCGGCGCGCGTCGCATACATTACGTATCAACTGGCGAGCGCGCTCGACTATGCTCACCAACGCAACCTGGTTCACCGCGACGTAAAGCCCAGCAACATTATCTTGGGAAACGACGATCACGCCACGCTGACTGATTTTGGATTGGTGCGCGCTGCGAGCGGCACCCGCCTCACGGAGGCCGGTTCGGCGCTCGGCACACTCGAATACATGCCGCCGGAGCAACTGAGCGGCGACGAGATTGATTGGCGCTCGGATGTCTATAGTCTGGGTGTGGTGGTTTACGAGTGCTTGACGGGCCGCGTCCCGTTCAGCGCCGACACGCCTTATTCCGTCATGCGGCAGGTGATGTACGAGCCGCCGCCGCCGTTGAGCGCCATCATCGCGGTCGGCCCCGACGTCGAACGCGCGGTGATGCAGGCGCTGGCCAAATCGCCGGACGAGCGCTTTCGCAGCGCGGGCGAATTTGCGGCGGCGCTCTATCGCGCGCTGTCCGGCGATGATCTGGACCTGTCCAACGCGCAGGGCTGCGTGTTCCGGCTGCGCCGTGGGCCTACGACGGTGGGCCGCGACGCCGACAATGACTTGTTCGTCAACGATTCACAGGTCAGCCGCCATCACGCCGAGATACAATACGATGGAACCTTCTGGAACCTGGCGGACTTGCAGAGCACGAACTGCACGTTCCTGAACGACCAGCGCGTCTGGCCGGGACAGCCCCGCCGGTTGCAGCCGGGCGATGTGGTGCGCTTTGGCCCGAACGCCGTCTACCAGGTCGTCATCCATTCGACGCGGCCACCGGCCGGCTCGGATCAGACGATGCAGATGACGCGGCCTGCATGATTGTAGGCGGGCAGGTAAGACCTGCCCCTACGCAAATTGCGGAATCGTATGAAATTGGAAATCGGTTCCTGGTCTGACGTCGGTTGCGTCCGCAAGATCAACGAGGATGCGCTGGGCATGTCTCGCTCCGGCGATGCGCGCGTCGCGGGCTGGGGAGAATTGTTTCTGGTGGCCGATGGGATGGGCGGGCATACGAGCGGCGAGGTCGCCAGCCGCCTGGCGGTGGAAAGTGTGCTGCGCTCGTTCAGCGTGTGGACCGGCGACGATGTGCAGACGGCGCTGGTGGGCGCTGTGCAGCAGGCCAACGCCGAAATCTATGCGCAGAGTGGCGCCGAGCAGTCCGGCCCGGCCCGCATGGGCACGACGCTGGTCGGCGCGCTCGTGCGAGGCAATGAGCTGCACGTGATCAACGTGGGCGATAGCCGCGCGTACCGGCTGCGCGGCGGCCGGCTGGAGCAGCTTTCGCGCGATCACTCGATCGTGGCCGACCAGGTGGCCAAGGGCTTGATTGACGCCGAGGAGGCTCGTCAACTGGTCTATCGCAACCGGATTACGCGCGCGCTGGGTCAAAAGCCGGCCGTCGTCGTAGATTATTTCGTGCACACCTGGCAGGCCGGCGATGTGATGGTTCTGTGCACCGATGGCCTGACGGGGCAAGTGTCCGATGCCGAAATCGCCGCTGTGGTATCGCGCGGCTCACCCGATAAAGCTGCCGCGCGTTTGGTCGAGCTGGCGAACGAACGCGGCGGGCCGGACAATATCAGTGTGATCGTCGCGCGCGCCGAGATGGATGCGCCAGTCACTCCACCGCGCACGAGCGAGGAACCGGCGTGGAAGAGATGGGCTTGGCTGTGGCCGTTCGCGCTCATCGCGCTGGCGGCGCTCGTGCTCGTGATAGTGTTGGCGCTTTTGGCCCTCTCAGGCCTCATCCCGCTGACGTTGAACCCGCCGGGCTTTTCGGCTACGACTGCTCCGGTGGTACACCCGATCAATCTGTCCGTCGCGGGCGCGCCGCTCGACGCCTGGGCGCGTGACCTGGGCTATGCCAGTTCTTCCGAGATGCTCAAGCAGGGCCGACTCCAGGGGACGACGTTGACCGTGTCGCCTCGCCGGCCTGGGTTGCTCATCGCGGGGCGTGTGCGTGGATTCAAGATGGCGGGGCAGGTGAGCGAGTTTCAGGTGACGATGGGCAGCACGACCTACTCTATCACTTGCCCAGCGGGCGGGACGTTCAGCACTGCGGCGCGTGTCCGCGAGGGAGATTGGGTCAGCGTGTTGGGACTGATCGAAGCGGACAACCGCGTGCAGGCGATGTTGGTGGATGTGAGCCGGTCCAAGCTGGGCGGCTTGAGCGCCGAGTGGATCAATGGGTATCGAGGCGCCGAAACCGAGCGCCGCTGGTGGGTCTACACGGTGGCCGGCGGCTATACGATTGGAGATGCTTCGGCGTACGGTATCCAGGACGGCGACCCGGCGTTGGTGTATGCTCAATGGAAACCGGATCGGGTGCAGATTGTCCAGACCACTCGACTGGGCAAACTGGATGGCGATCATTATACGGTTGTTCCTTGATAGGCAACGAGAGGAGAATGTGCATGTCCGACGAATTGCAGATCACCTTTGCTCAAGGCACCGATGTGGGCGTGGTGCGCGATCACAATGAAGATTGGGTGATGATTAAAGACCCCAGCGACCCCGCCCTGCAGCGCAAGGGGCGGCTGTTCATCGTTGCGGACGGGATGGGCGGCTACCAGGCCGGCGAAGTTGCCAGCCGGATAGCGGGCGAAACCGTCCAGCGCGAGTATTATGCGGACCCTTCGGCTGACCCGACGGCGCGATTGCGGAACGCCGTACAGGCGGCGAATGGCGAGGTGTACCGCTCGGCGCAAGGCAGCACGTCCCACGCCGGGATGGGCACCACAATGGTGGTGACGGCCTTGATTGACAACAAGGCGTATATTGCGAGTGTAGGCGACAGCCGCGCCTACGTCATTCACCAGAACGTGCTATCTCAGATCACGCAAGACCATTCCTTCGTCGGCGAGCAGATACGAGCCGGCATCTTGACCAAAGAGCAGGCCAGGGTGCATCCGCAGCGCAACGTCATCACGCGCGCGCTCGGCTCACAGTCCACCGTCCAGGTAGATACCTTTGTCGGTGAGCTTTTGGAGGGCGATGTCCTGGTCATGTGCACGGACGGCTTGACCGGCCACGTCCCGGAAGATCGCATTCTCAATGTGGTGACACAACTGCCGCCGGAGCAAGCCGTGGCGCAGTTGATCCAGATGGCGAAGGACGATGGCGGGACGGACAACATTACGGCGATTGTGCTGCGCGTTGGCCCGCCACTCCACAACGGGGCTATCACCGCGCCTGTGCCCCAACCTCAAGGCGAGACGACGATGGTGGTGATGCCGCAGCCTCAGGCCAAAGCGACCCTGGCCCGAGCGGCGGTCACGCCCAAGAGGAAGGGCGGGGTGGGTGTGGTTTGGTTTGTCGTCGGCGTGTTGATCGCGTTGATGGCTGTGGGCGCTGTGGGTGTGGTGGCGTTGAGCATGAGCGGCAGTCTGTTGCGCGGCTTTTGGGGGGCCGCGACGCCGACGGCGACCACTGCTTTGCCGCCGGCGCTTCCTACAGCTACCCCCATGAAAGCGACGGCCACGGTCACGCCACCTGCGCCAACTTCTACCATCGCGCCCACGTTCACATCCACATTCACGCCAACGCCTACGCACACGCCGCGTCCTCCTCTGCTTCCGGCGTTAGGGGCGAGTGCGACGCCATCGCCCAGCGCGTCGCCCTCTGCCACGCCGACCAACAGTGAAGGCGGGACGTCGGCGCCCACCGTGACGCTGACGCCGACGACAAAGCCGTGATCCCCGATGGTAAACCATCGGGCTGAGAGCCAAGCCAGCTAAAGCTGGCTGCCCCCGTGGTTGTTCAGCCCGGTTTACCGGGCTTGAGGTCGGCAAGGCGCAAGGTGAACGATGCCGTTTTGGAGATTGTACTACCATATCGTTTGGGCTACCTATAAGCGTGAGCCGTTGATTACGCCGGAGATAGAGCGCGATCTCTATGGCTACTTGATTGGCAAATCTGTGTCTCAAGAGGCAATTGTGCATGCGGTCAATGGCATACAAGATCACGTTCATGTTGTGGTTTCGATCCCACCCAAAGTTGCTGTGGCAACATTCGTCGGTTTGCTCAAAGGTAGTAGTTCTCATCACATCAATCACGAGCCGGGCGCCTCTGGCAATTTCGGTTGGCAGGATGAATATGGCGTCGCGTCGTTCGGCGAAGGTTATCTTGCGCGCGCAGTCGAATATGTCCAACGCCAGAAGGAGCATCACCGCGCTGGTGATTTGTGGGACGTCTTTGAACGCATTGATAATCCCGATGGTAAACCTTCGGGCTGAGAGCCAAGCCAGCTAAAGCTGGCTGTGTCTTGAGCTATCAACCTGACCATTCACGGTCGGGAACCAGGAGGAATTTGTGAACCCTCAATTTGATCGAACGCGACGATTGCTCATCGTCTCCAATCAGCAATGGAGAAAACATGACTCGCATCGCTATTCTCATTTCGGGCTTTGGCTCGAACCAGCAGGCGATCATGGATGCGGCCGCGGATGGGCGATTGCCCGGCGTCAAAGTCGCATTGGTCGTCTCCAATCGCAAAGACGCCTACGGCATCCAGCGAGCCATTCAGGCGGCTGTGCCGGTCGTGTACTTTCCACTTGCGCCATACACCAGGGCTGGCCGTCCGCGCCAAGAATACGACGCGGCGCTGGCGGGTATCGTCCGAGCCTTTGACGCGAATTGGGTGGTGCAGGCTGGTTGGATGCACGTCTTTACCAACGCTTTTCTTCAACAGTTCCCCTCGCGAGTGGTCAACTTGCACCCCGCGCTGCCCGGCATGTTCCCTGGGAAGCATGGCATCCAAGAAGCTTATAAAGCCTACCAGCAAGGCCAAATCACTCATACCGGCGTCATGGTACATCTGGTTCCTGACGAAGGCGTGGACGCAGGCCCCGTCGTGGCAAAGATACAAGTGCCGATTCATCCGGGGGATACGCTTGAAGAGTTGGAAACACGCATCCATGCGGCAGAGCGCGAGTTGCTGGTGCAAGCGTTGCGCGAGCTGCTGTGCTAACCGTTGTAAAATCTGTGCGAATCCATTTCCAAAGGAGTTGACATGGCTGGAAATATCGTGCGCCAGGCAGACGATTGGGTAAAGATTCAGCGCGTCCTGGTAAGCGTGTCGGATAAAACGGGGCTGGACTTGCTCATCCCTGGCTTGGTCGAGATTAATCCCGACATTCACTTTTACTCGACGGGCGGGACGTACAGCGCCATCGCCGAGATTCTGGGCGCGGCCAAATCGGGCCACCACCTGACGCAGGTCTCGGACTATACCGGCCAGCCGGAAACGCAAGGCGGGCTGGTCAAGACGTTGGATTTCAAAATCTATCTGGGTCTGCTCACCGAAACGTACAACAGCTTCCACCAGGCTGACCTGGTTCGCGCCAACTCGGCGCCGCTGGACATGGTCGTGGTCAACCTCTACCCGTTTGAGGCGACCGTCGCTCGCCAGGGCGTGAGCGTGGAAGAAGCGCGGGCCAACATTGACATCGGCGGCCCGTGCATGATTCGCGCTGCGGCCAAGAACTATTTGCGCGTGGCCCCGGTGGTTGATCCGGCGGACTATGTCGAACTGCTTGCGCTTTTGAAGGCTGACGGCGGCAAGCTGAACTTGGTCAAGCGCTTTGAGTTGGCCCGCAAAGCCTTTGCGCTCACCGCCCGGTACGACACGGCCATCAGCGAGTTCCTGGCCAAGCAGAATCCGGAGGCGGCGCCATCCGTTTACGTGCTGTTAGGCGGCCACTGAGAGCAATCAGATGCGCCGATGTCCGTCAAGGCGCTCACCTATCAGGCTCTCGTTGAATAAGGAGAAACTCGACAGTGCCAACATCCTTTCTCATCACGGGAGGCGCAGGCTTCCTGGGCATCAATCTCACCCGGCATCTGCTGTCGAAGGGACAGCGTGTCACTTCGCTCGACATTGCCCCGTTCGACTATGAGGATGTTCGCCGCCAGGTCAGGGTCATCACCGGCGACGTCCGCGACCGCGCTGCGGTCCAGTCCGCTTTGGACGGCATTGACATCGTCGTGCACACGGCCGCGGCGCTGCCGTTGTACAAAGCGGAGGATATTTTCTCCACCGAGGTGGAGGGCACGTGCAATGTGCTACACGAAGCGCATCTCAAAAAGATAGAACGCGTCATCCACATCTCGTCGTCGGCCGTCTACGGCGTACCCGATCACCATCCGCTGTTAGAGACCGATCAGATGCAGGGGGTTGGCCCCTACGGTCAAGCCAAGGTGTTGGCCGAACAAGTCTGCCAGGAATATCGCGCCAAAGGTATCCTCTCAATAACTACCGGGAGGGTTGGACCAGTCAGGACTGACCCCGCCTGCATGGAGCCATGAGGGCCAAAAAAGCGGGGTGAGTCAATTGACTGACCCCGCTTTTCCCGGCGGCGCAAAGCTTGGACGTGCTCTTTAACAACTCAATCGGATTCGGCCAACTGCAAACGCAAGCGTTGCAAGAAGCGCAGGTTGATCAGGAGATAAATGAGCGTGTTCTGGTTCGCAATGGCGGGGCCGTTGCGCAGATGAGGTCGCTCAATGCCAAGTGCAACGGCTTGGGAGTTGATGCGTTCGGTGGCGGAGCGTTGACGATAGATCTGTTTATACAGGTCGCTGTCGCGGTCGAGCGTGTAGCGCAAGCGGGCGCCGATACTGATGGGCATCATGGCTGTGCAGCCTTGCTTCTTGGCGTTGGGGTGATGAATAGGACAACCTTTCTTTCGAGCGGGTTGCTCGCGGAAGGGACACACATATTTACCGCGCTCGTGTTCCACGAGGCAGGTGGTGCGATCGATGTAGGTGAACTTGAGTGGCATGGCCAAGCTGGCAGCGCAGAGGGGCAGACCGGCGGGATCGAACTGGCGACCGTGTTGGGTGTAGCCACCTTTACCCGCAAAGGGGACCGCGGCAAACCCGCTGGCGGGGTCATTTTCACGATAGAAATGGGCATAAACGTACCAGGCATCGAAGGCAGCATCGAAGGTGCCATAGCGTGGCCGATAGCCGAGGCGCTCCTCGGTCAGGCGCATCAGCGGGAAAAAGTAGGAGACATCGCCGTGGTCAAAGGGCTGGGTCAATTCGGCCAGCACGAATTCTCCCCAGCCAGGCACTTTAGCGACGACGAGGCCGGAGCCATAGCCCCAGTAATATTCACCGATTTTCGCGCGGGCCGCCGCGATGGGATTGCGAGTCGGTGTAGGTTCGGTGGGGGACTGGTTGCGGCGGCGCTTGCAACCGAGGCGACAATCAGGATCACCGGGCGGTTGCTTGGTTTTGTCGTAGCGGTTTTTGACATAGGCTTTAGGATTATTTTCCTTGACCCAGGCTATCACATGGTGCGCCGCATGACGGCATGGAGGATTGTGCGAAACGCATCACAGGTTGAGGATAGACCTGTGAGGTTAGCCGACTGACCGAAAAGGGAAACCTGGACGGGACAATAGCATGTCGGAAAAGGGACCAACTGAGAAGCCGTGTATCAGAATCGGAGTCCCAAGACCTGGATGATATGGGTAAAGCTACACTGCTTCAAGTCTAGTGGCAAGTTGGAGACTAGCCCTCCCACGACACAACGGCTAAGGTCGTGCCCCAGTAACAACATCTAGAACACATGGAGATGCGAAATCCTCTCGCTGGGAACATTGGTCAATGAGACCTATCAAGCCACGAACGGACACCCTACGTCATCCCGACAACGTCCTCTGTGACTGTACTGCGGGATCGCCTACGGGGCGCGAGCCCTAGGGCGACGGAAACCCCATAGTAGTCGGTGGTGTGACGCCCACCCACGGCGGTTGGGAAAGCCAACTACAGGGCGAAGGGGGTTAGGAATTCGGGCTTGAAGAAATGGGAGGTATGCGAATGCAGACCGCCGAACAAATCTTGCAAGCACTACGCAAAATGGGAGAGAAACGAATTCCACTGACACGGGTCTATCGGTGTCTATTCAGCGAGGACTTGTTCCTGGCTGCGTATGACAAGATAGGCCGCAACAAAGGGGCGTTGACGCCTGGAACGGCAGATGACACAGCGGACGGAATGAGCCTGAAACGCATTCACACTCTCATCGAGCAACTCCGGCAAGAGAAGTTTCGTTTCCGTCCATCACGGCGTACCCATGTCCCAAAGAAAAGCGGAGGGTTACGTCCCCTCGGCCTACCAAACTTTTCAGAAAAGTTAGTGCAAGAGGTGCTCCGCATGGTGCTCGAAGCCTACTACGAACCTCGCTTTCGGGATAGTTCACATGGCTTTCGTCCCGGACGCGGATGCCACACGGCACTGACGCACCTTCACCACAAGTTTGGGGGAACGGCCTGGTTCATCGAAGGCGATATCCGAGGCTGTTTTGACAACGTGGATCATCAAGTGTTGATGGACATTCTGTCCAGAGATATTCAGGATGGCCGGTTGCTCAATCTGATTCGGATGGGCCTGGAAGCGGGATATATGGAGGACTGGAAGTACAACCAGACGTACAGTGGTGTACCCCAGGGCGGCGTACTCAGCCCGCTGTTGTCCAACATATATCTGCACGAACTGGATGTGTTCATCGAAGATGTGCTCATGCCACAGCATACGCGGGGCAAGCATCGTGCATCCAATCTGGAATACTGTCGAATCGGATACCGAATCGAATGTGCCCGTGAGGCAGGCGACCATCAAAGAGTTCGGACATTGGAGCAGCAGCGATACCAACTCCCGTCCCAAGACACCTATGACCCGAACTACCGACGGCTCAAGTACTGCCGCTATGCTGACGATTTCCTTCTGGGTTTCATCGGCCCTAAATCGGAAGCGGAGGCCATCAAAGAAGCCATCGCTGTGTTCCTGAAGGACAAACTACATCTGGAAATGAGTGCATCCAAAACCCTCATCACACATGCACGCACCGAACATGCCAAGTTTCTGGGATACGCCGTCAGCATCTATCAAGCCGATACTCGACTGACACCCGTACAGTACGATGGAAAAATCGTCAAGCGCCGCAATCTCAATGGAAGCGTGCGGTTGGGTGTCCCCTATGGCGCGGTGAACGAGTGGGCCAAACGCTACCAACGGAATGGCAAGCCCATCCAAGAAGCGGCCATACTGCACTACTCGGACGCGCAAATCATCGAACTGTACCAGCAACGGTTTCGGGGCTTGGCAGAATATTACAAGTATGCCGTAGACCGAGACCAACTGAGCAAACTCAAATACGTGATGGAGGTCGCTCTGACCAAGACACTGGCAAACAAATTCCGAACCAGTGTTGCCCACATCTATCGAAAGTATCGGGGAACCTGCCTGGTAGATGGCTATGCTTACAAAACACTGCAAGTCCAGATACCCACCAAGAATGGAACCTTCACTATCCACTGGGGCGGCATCTCCCTCAGAATCATCAAGCCAGGTAGTGAATCCATACATGACGCCATCCGGCCAGAGGAGAGGGCATTGGCTCATCAGAAGAGCGATCTCATCCAGCGGCTACAAGTGAACGCCTGCGAACTATGTGGCTCTCACGAGGACTGCCAGATACATCACATCCACAAGTTATCCGACCTGAAAAAACGCTGGCAAGGCCGCCAAGAAAAACCCCCGTGGGTCAAGGCGATGATTGCGATACGACGCAAAACGCTGGTGGTATGCGCCAAGTGTCACGTGGATATTCATGCGGGAAGGCCAACTCCCAAGAAACGTATATGAGTTCTGGAGAGCCGTGTAATGGGAAACTATTACGCACGGTTCGGAGGGGGGTCTGTGGAAAAGTGCCGCAAGGTAACTCGCCACTTTCCTACCCTACTTTGGTATCGAGGGAGACACACTCAATGGGCAACGTTGCTAGAGTCGCCAGTTCAACCAGGATGAGGCGCACACTGTCAGCCAGCAAGAATTGGATGGCGGGATTGGGGAGTTGGCGAAACAGGCGGTTGAGGTGGCGCTGCGTCGGCAGACTAGCCAGGGCATTAAAACCGAGCGGATGATTCGGCGCCAGCACCAGTGGGAACCCCAGCAGGGATATGAAACCGGGATGCTCTACGAGGAAGCGTTTGAGTTTGTGGGTTGACGGAAGGCTTTCGTTGAGTTTGACGAGTTCCGCGGCAATCAGGGCGGTGTGCGGTATTGAGACTTGGCCCCAGTTGCGCTGGAGGTTGCGTTCGGGGACGCCATCCCAATCGAGGGGACCGAATAATTCCAAGCAGCGCAGAATGGTCAGTGACTCGCTCACACCGGCTGGCCAATCGCGCGCATGGAGCCAGTAGGTGTGCAAAGTCCCCCGTTAGCGGAAGAGGGAAAATACTACCATAGCCTCAACTGCCACGTCGGGCGGTTGCCATCCAGCAGGACAAACGGGGCCGCGCGCGAGGAAATCACGCCGAGGGCCTGCAAATCGTAGAGTTCGCGCAGCTTGCCCTTGCGCCGTGCGGCGAGGATGGCCTCGACGCCTTTGACCCCAAAGCCCGGAACGCGCAGCAACTCTTGCCGATCCGCGCGGTTCACTTCGAGCGGCGACTCACGCAGGTGCGCCTGCGCCCAGGCCAGCTTGGGATCGGCATCGAGCGGCAGGTTCCCGCCCGACGTGAAAGGCAGGTCTCGCAAATCAAACCCATAATCGCGCAAAAGGAACGAAGCCTGGTATAGGCGATGTTCGCGCCAGGGATTTTCCGGCGAGCGGTTTTCCAACGGCGTATCCGTCACCGGCTTAAAGCCCGAAAAATACGCGCGGGCCAGCCGCACAGTTTGGGTAAGGCGAGCCGTCACGGTCAACAACTCTAGATCGCTTTCGCCTGCCGCGCCCACGACAAACTGCGTCGTGGTTGAAGGCCAGCGGCCATTCCAGCCCAGCCGCGCCGGCTGCGTTCGCCGGATTTCTTCCACCCATTGCAGCGGGCGGACGAGTTCTTCGAGAAAAACTTTGTGCGGCGCAAGATGAGCCAGCCGTTCCGAGTTGGGCGCTTCGAGGTTGAGCGAGACGCGATCGGCCAACTGCATGGCGCGCTCCACCTGGGCGCGCTCTGCGCCTGGCATCAGCTTGAGGTGCAGATAGCCCCGATAGCCTAAGCGGTGGCGCAACACGTCCGCCGTGGCGATCAACCGATCTTGCGTGGTAACTCCGCCGCCCGCGACGCCCGAGCTGAGGAACAGGCCCTCCGCCAATTTGGCCTGGTGTATGTCCAGAAAAGTCCGCGCCATTTCCTCCGGCTTGAAGGTGGCGCGGCGAAAGTCTCGTCCCGCGCGGAACGGGCAGTAATAGCAATCGCGTTCGCACGCCGAAGTCAGCAGGGTCTTGAGCAACGCGATGCGCTTGCCGCCCGGCATGACGGCATGGTGAATGCCAAGCGCCTCTTGCCTGGATTTGAGCGAGGTCTCTCCGGAGCCGCAAGCAGGTTGAGCAGGCGAAAAGCTGCAAGACGCCAGGCCGACATCAGTGTCCCCTGGCGCGAGGCGATACTCCTCGGCGGGTTCGAGGTCCATCTGACTGGTGAGCAGTTCCAGTTTGTCTGTGGTGTCCATCATGGATGATTATAGAACATCCGTTTCGGTTTGTCAACGGGCGGCTAGGCCTCACTTACCGGCAGCAGGATCGTGAAAGATGACCCTACCCCTTCCTGGCTTGTCGCCGAAATCTGTCCGTCGTGCGCCTCGATGATGCCATAGCTGATGGACAGCCCCAGGCCGGTCCCGTCCTTTTTGGCCGTGACGAACGGCTCAAAGAGATGGGCCATCACTTCCGGCGGCATGCCGATGCCTGTGTCGCTGAACTCGATGCGCACCGCCGGCAACCGACGTCCTTCTCGCGGGACCTGCATCTCGTCCAGGGCCGTGCGCACGCGCAGCGTCCCACCGTGTTCGGACATGGCGTCTATCGCGTTGAGCACCAAGTTCAAAAAGACTTGCTTGAGATAGTTGGGGTTGGCCTGAATCGTCGGCAAGTCAGCAGCCCAGTCGCGCTCGACCGTGACATTGCTCGTCTGCAATTGCTTGCCGACCAATTCCAACAGACTGGTCAACACGGCGTGAATGTCAGTCGGTTCCAGTTCGGCAGGCGCGGGGCGGTAAAAATCGCGCACACGACGCACAATGCTCGCAATGCGCCCTAGCTCGGTATCGGCCATGTTCAGGTATCGCTTGAGCCGCTCGTGTTGCGCGTCTTCTGCCAACTCTTCCTCGGCGAGCGTCAGACAACCTTGCACGGCCTGAAGCGGATTGTTGATCTCGTGCGCAATCGAAGCCACCAACCGCCCCATCGCCGCCATCTTTTCGACCTGGATCAGTTGCGCCTGCGATTGCTGCAAGCGACGGAATTGTTCTCGCTCGGCCTGATACAGCCGGGCGTTGGAGATAGCCACCGCAGCCGAACCGGCCATGACCTCCAACACCTCGCGGTCACGCTGGGTAAAAGCACCATCGGCTTTATTGATGGCCTCCACCACACCCACCGCAGTCCCCTGGAGCATCAACGGCACGGCAACCATCGAGCGCGTCGTCATGCCCGTATGCGCATCAATCTGGTCATAGAAACGCGGGTCACGGCGCGCGTCTTCCACTAGCACAGACCGAGCATCCCGCACGACCGAGCCGGCGACGCCGGCATCGCCCGGCAACCGCAGGTCGAGCAACTCTTCAGAACCAGGCCCCGCAGCCGCGGCAAAGAACAACTCGCCACGGTCGTGATCCCGCAATAGCACGGTCGCCCCTTCCGCGCCGACCAGGTTCTTGACTTCGGCAATCACCAGTTGCAACACCTGATCCAGGTCCAACGTAGCCGCGATGGCCTGCCCGGCGCGGTGGAGCGCAGCCCGTTCCCGCGCGCGAATCTGCACCTCCTCGTGGAGGCGCGCGTTTTCCAATGCCACCGCCGCCTGGGTGGCAAACAAATCGGCCAACCACACCGCGTGGTCATCGAAACATTTTGTTTTGGACGCGACATCCAACACGCCCAGAACAAGATCGTTCCGCACCAAGGGCACTCCCAGCCAAGACTTGAAAGGCGCATTGCCAGAGACAATCGCTCGCCCGGCCCAGGCCTGATCGTCTTCCGCCACCAGCGAGCGATGGCTATCAAACACTCTCCCCGCCAGCCCTTCCCCTGGCTTGATGATGACGGGCATTGCTTCGCCCAATTCGCCGGAAGCCGCCGACAAGATCAAGTCACCACAATCCGCATCATAAAGATACACACCGCCCGATTCAGCTCCCAACAGGCTTATGGCCTGCTCGATGATGAGGCGCAGCACATGAGATGTTTCCAGTTGCGCGTTGAGGTGCAACGAGGCCTCGTACAACGCCTGCAACTCGGCGGCCCTCTGCTGATCTTTCTGGAATGAGTGGGACTCGCTGTCGCGTTCCGACTTGCGCTGTCCTGCCTTTTCCAAGGCCGACCGCGCCGCCGCTACCAATCGGGTCAGGCATCGGGGCGACTTGCGCACATAGTCGTCCAGCCCGGCCTTCATCGCTTCCACAGCCACGTCTTCGTTGCCTGTGCCGGTGAACATGATGACGGGACAGTCCGGCCTGTGCGACTTGACGGCACGCAGCACCGCCAGGCCATCCGACC
Organism: Anaerolineae bacterium; assembly: GCA_041300525.1. Classification (GTDB taxonomy): domain Bacteria; phylum Chloroflexota; class Anaerolineae; order Fen-1058; family Fen-1058; genus JBGLNJ01. The sequence goes on from JBGLNJ010000001.1 coordinate 2,775,661, forward strand.
AGCCCAGTTGATAGTCAGTAATCGCCAAGTCGAATTGGCTCAACTCTAGCGACTGGGCCAGGTCTTGCGCCCCGGCAATGCGCTCGACCTGCAGATCGGGAAACCTGCGACGCAGCGCGCGCTTGATCCGGATGCCATCGTCCGGGTTATCGTCTACGACAAGAATGTGCAAGGGAATGCTCATGATCCCAACTTTGTGCTTTCAGTCAACCATCCCATCAAGCAAACAGGCCGCCCCGCGATACTGACGCTATCCGGGGCTGCGGCTCGCGCTGGAGCGGAAATGGCGCGCGGCAATCCAGAGTATAGCACATTTCGAACCATTCGCGCATTCTACAGGTTGCCTCGTCTGGAGCATCCGGGTGTGCAAGGGCGCGGATCACACTTGATCACCAGTCGCAGCCAACTCAAGCTGCCGCTGATAGAGTTGGCTGTATAGTCCACCTAGGGCGAGCAACTCGCCGTGACTGCCGATCTCGCGGATGCGCCCGCCTTCCAGCGCAATGATTTTGTCGGCGTTGCGGATCGTGCTCAGCCGGTGCGCGATGACGAGCGACGTGCGCCCCTTCATCACGCCTTCGAGCGCCTGCTGGATCAGGTACTCGGCCTCGGCGTCCACCGACGAGGTGGCCTCGTCCAAGATCAAGATGCGCGGATCGGCCAGGATGGCGCGCGCCAGCGCCAGCCGCTGCCGCTGCCCGCCGCTCAGCTTGACGCCGCGCTCTCCGATTTCCGTGTCATAGCCATTCGGCATTTGCGCGATGAACTCGTGAGCGTAAGCGGCTTGAGCCGCGGCGATGATTTCTTCGTCGCCGGCATCGGGCTTGCCGTAGAGCAAGTTCTCGCGCACGGTGGCGTTGAACAGGAACGTGTCTTGCAGGACGACGGCCACGTGCTGGCGCAACGATTCGAGCTTGACCTGGCGCAAGTCGTGGCCGTCCACCCGAACGCGACCGTGAGAAGGATCATAAAAGCGGCACAGCAGGTTGGCGATGCTGGTCTTGCCCGCACCGCTCGGGCCGACCAACGCAATCACTTGGCCGGGCGCCATGTGAAACTCGATATCGTGCAACACCTCGTCGCCTTCGCCGTAGCCAAAGTGGACATCGTCAAACACCACATCGCCCTTAACATGAGTCAACTCGACGGCGTCGGGCGCATCCTGAACGTCGGGCTTTTCGTCCAGCAACTCAAAGATGCGTTCCCCCGCGGCGATGGCTTGCTGAAAAGTATTGTCCACCTCCGTCAGCCGCCGAAGCGGTTCGTAGAATGAAGCGATGTAAGCCAGAAAAGCGACCAGCGTCCCTAACGAGATTTGCCCGCCCACGACCATCTGCGCGCCAAAGCCGAGCACCAGTACGCCGCCCACTGCCGACACAAAGTGCATGGCGGGGAAAAAGGCAGACCAGGCGCGGATGGCTCGCACGCGCTCGTGGTAGTATTTCTCGCTCACGGTGCGGAATCGCTCCAGTTCGGCGTCCTCCTGCCCAAAGGCTTGAACGACCCGGATGCCGGCCAAGTCGTCCTGGAGCCGGGCGCTGATGTCACCCAATCGATCTCGCACGCGGCGATAGATGGGGCGCGCATAGCGGTTGAACTGCCGCAAGCCGACGGCAATGATCGGCACGGGAATCAGCACGACGAGCGCCAGACGCCAATCGAGCACCAACAACACCGCCGAAGCGCCCACCAGCCGCAGCAAATCCACCGTCGTGAGGATGACGCCGTGCGTGACAAACTGCTCCAGCGCGTTGACGTCGCTCGTCACCCGCGACATCAACTCACCGGTCGAGGTGCGCTCAAAGAACGAGAGCGATAGGCGCTGCAAGTAAGCATAGATGCGCACGCGCAGGTCGAACAGAAAACGCTCGCCCACGGTGTGGCGCAGGTATTGGTCGCCGAAATCCACCAAGCCCCCGGCGGCATACACGCCCATCATGATGGCAACCAGCGTGACCAAGCGAGACAGATCGCGAGCGCTGATCACCTCGTCCACAATTTGCCGCTGGAACAATGGCGGCAGCAAGCCCAGACCGGTGCTGAGTATGAGCATGACAGACGTGACGATCAGCCGCCGCCAGTACGGGCCGAGATAACCGACAAGACGTTTCAGTGCATGCACAGTGATTTCTCCTCAAACTGAATCTAGCTGTAGCCATTATACCACCGAGGCCAGAGGTCAAAGAATCCATTTGACAGATTCACCCGCCGGGTGTACAACCGTCACCATGTAGCGTGCGACATGCGACATGCGCTCCGCAATCCGCAATCTAAAATCGGAGATCCCATGAATCCCATCCAAATTTTCGCCGGGCAAGTGACGACTAACGTGGAAAAAGTCATCGTCGGCAAGCGGCCCGCCATCGAGATGGCGCTGGTGGCGCTCTTGTGCGACGGCCATGTGCTCATCGAGGATGTGCCTGGCGTGGGCAAGACGATGCTGGCGCGCGCGCTGGCGGCCTCGCTGGGGCTTGACTTTAAGCGGCTCCAGTGCACGCCCGACTTGCTGCCCAACGACATCACCGGCGTGAGCGTCTTGAACCAAAAGACAGGCGAATTCGAGTTGCCGACGTGCCCGAGCTGGTGGAAGAGACGCTGGTCAAGGGCCGCGTCGTCGAGCGGCTGACGTACAGGGATCCGGCGACGCGCAAGTTTATCCATCGCTACTCGGACATTCCTTCGCAGCGCAAGCAGATGCGCGTGGCGCTGCGCCACTGCGGCCTGATCAATCCCGAATCCATTGACGAATACATCGCCGTCGGCGGCTATGAGGCGCTCACCAAAGCGTTCTCGATGAAGCCGGAGCAAATCATCGAAGAGATCAAGACTTCGGGTTTGCGCGGGCGCGGCGGCGCGGGCTTTCCCACGGGCCGCAAGTGGGAATCCGCGCGCAAAGCTAAAGGCGACATCAAGTACATCCTCGCCAACGGCGACGAAGGCGATCCCAACTGCTTTATGGATCGCGCGTTAATGGAAGGCGACCCGTTTGCCATCCTCGAAGGGATGACGATTGGCGCGTATGCGGTGGGCGGTCACGAAGGCTACATCTATTTGCCTTACGAATATACACTGGCGGTCAAGGCACTCAAGAACGCCATCCGGCAGGCGCGCGAGTATGGCTTGCTCGGCAAGAATATTCTGGGATCGGGCTTTGACTTTGACATCGAGTTGCGGATGGGCGCTCGCTCGTTCGTGGGCGGCGAATCCACCGCCATCATGCACGCCATCGAAGGCAAGCCCAGCGAGCCGCGCGCCAAGCACGTCCACACCACCGACAAAGGCTTGTGGGATCGGCCCACTTGCTTGAACAACGTCAAGACCTGGTCTATCGTGTCCGAGATCGTTCTGCGCGGCGGCAAGTGGTTCGCCGGTATCGGCACCAAGACCAGCACGGGGACGCAGGTGTTTTCGCTGGCGGGCAAGATCAACACGACGGGACTCGTCGAAGTGCCGATGGGCACGACGGTCCGCCAATTGATCTTTGACGTGGGCGGGGGACTGCCCAAGAAGAAAAAGTTCAAGGCCATCCAGATCGGTGGCCCTTCGGGCGGCGTGCTGCCCGAAAACCTGCTGGACATGCCGATGGATTACGAGACGCTGGCCGAAGCTGGCTCGATGATGGGCACCGGCGGCGTAGTCGTCATGGACGAGCGCACGTGCGTCGTGGACGTGGCTCGCTATTTCCTCGAATTCCTCTCGGACGAGTCGTGCGGCAAGTGTGTTACGTGCCGCGAAGGCGTCCGCCGCATGTTGGAGATCATGACCCGCATCACGCAAGGACAGGGCACCCTGGCCGACCTCGACACGCTGGAGACGCTGGCCCGTGTGGTGCACTCGATCTCGCTGTGCGGCCTGGGCAAGACGGCGGCCAACCCCGTCCTCAGCACGCTGCGCTATTTCCGCCCCGAGTACGAAAAGCACATCGTGGACAAGCTCTGCCCGGCGGGCGTGTGCAAAAAGATCACGACCTTTGAAATCTTGCTGGACAAGTGCAATGGCTGCGGGCTGTGCGTCAAGGCCTGCCCGATGAATGGCATCAGCGGCGAAGCAAAGCAGCCACACGTCATTGACGCAGCCGTATGTTCCCGGTGCGGAGCCTGCTACGACACGTGCAACCGGGGCGCGATTATCATCAAAAGCCGGGCCGAAGTAGGACAAGTTGCCAACTTGTCCCACGCGGAGGTGAGAGCATGATTACATTGACCATAGATGGTCAACAGATTCAGGTGGAAGAAGGACAGACGATCCTGGAGGTCGCTCGCAAGAGCGGCATCAACATCCCCACGCTGTGCTCGCACCCGGTGTTGGAGCCTTATGGCGCATGCCGGATGTGCACCGTCGAAGTGATTCGCAAGGGATGGTCGAGCCTGCAAACCGCCTGCACGCACCCGGCGTGGGATGGGTTGGAGGTCAAGACCAACTCGCCGCCGGTGCTCGAAGCGCGCAAGGTCATCATGGGCCTGATGCTTTCACGCACGCCTAACGTGCCCATCATCCAAGAATTGGCGCTGCAATACGGCGTCACAGAACCACCGTACCCGGTCGCCAACCCGGACGAAAAGTGCATCCTGTGCGGCCTGTGCGTCCGCGTGTGCAACGACATGGTCAAGGCGCACGTCATCAACTTTGCCAATAGCGGCGTGGATCGCGTGGTCGGGCCGCCCTTTATGGAAAAGACGCGCGAGTGCATCGGCTGCGGCGCATGCACCATCGTCTGCCCCACCGGCGCGATTGAAATCGTGTTGGAAAAGGCCGCCGTGTACGATGCCAAGCCGCTGGGGCCGACCTCGGCCATCTACGTTCCTTCGCTGCAAGCGGTGCCGCGCGTGCCGGTGATTGACACCGACTCGTGTATCCGCTTCCGCCAACAGGATCGCACCCATGGCGAGATCGCCGATGCCTGCGGCGCGTGCCAGATGTTGTGCGAAGCGGGCGCGATTGATTTTACCCAGAAAGATGAGATCGTCGAGTTGGATGTGGGCGCGGTCATTATCGCCACGGGCTTTGAGATGTGGGATCCCACCAAGCTCAGCCAATACTCGTACGGCAAGTCACCCAACATTATCACGGCGCTGGAATTCGAGCGACTCTCGAACGCCGGCGGACCGACCGGCGGCAAGATTCTGTTGGCCGATGGGCGCAAGCCGGAGCGCGTGGCGATCATCCACTGCGTGGGCAGCCGCGATCACAACGCGCACGAATACTGCTCCCGCTTTTGCTGCATGTACTCGCTCAAGCACGCCCACCTCGTCCGCGACAAGACCGGCGCCGAGGTGTACGAATTTTACATGGACATGCGCGCCTTTGGCAAAGGCTACGAAGAGTTTTACGAGCGCGTCCAGGAAGAAGGCGTCACGATGGTGCGCGGCCGGGGCGCGGAAGTTGAGGTGCTCGAAAACGGCAAGCTGCGCGTCAAGGGCGAGGACGCCAACCTGGGGCGAATGGTCACGGCGGATGTGGACATGGTGGTGCTCAGCTCCGCCATCGAAGCGCAGCACGACGCCAGCAAGGTGGCCGCGCTGTTTGGCCTGAGCCGTTCGCAAGACGGGTTCTTTGCCGAGGCGCACCCCAAGCTGCGCCCGGTGGAGACCAACACCGATGGCGTGTTCCTGGCGGGCTGCGCCCAGGGGCCGCGAGACGTGCCCGATACCGTCGCGCACGCGGGCGCTGCCGCTTCGATGACGCTTGCTTTGCTGGACAAGGGCGAAGTGACCATCTCGCCGACGACGGCAGAGGTCAACCGCGAGAAGTGTGTCGGCTGCGGCGACTGTATCCTGGTCTGCCCCTACACGGCCATTGCGCGTGTGGACGGCAAAGCCCAGGTCAACCCCGCCCTGTGTAAAGGGTGCGGCACGTGCGTCGCCACCTGCCCGTCCGGCGCAATTGAGGCGTTGCACTTTACCGATGAACAGATCGTCGCTCAACTGGAGGGGGTGCTGGCATGGGTGTAGAATTCGAGCCGAGAATCGTCGCCTTTATGTGCAACTGGTGCACTTACGCCGGGGCCGATAACGCCGGCGTGGCCCGCATGGAATCGCCGGCCAACGTGTTGCCCGTTCGCGTGATGTGCTCGGGGCGCATCTCGCCGGAGATGGTGATGCGTGCTTTCCGGGGCGGCGCGGACGGCGTGCTGGTGATGGGTTGCCACCTGGGAGACTGCCACTATAGCAGCGGCAATCACCGTACCGTCAAGCGCATACCTTTGCTTCGCAACCTGATCGGGTACGTCGGCGTCAATCCGGAGCGGCTGCAACTCGAATGGGTCTCGGCTTCCGAAGCGCCCCGCTTTGTCGAGGTCACCAAAGCGTTTACCGACAAGATCCGCCAACTGGGGCCGCTCTCGCAGGAGGTGACGGAATGATGTCAGCGAGTACACTGGACGAGATTCGCAAGGTGATGGTGGAGCAGTTGAACAAGCTGGATGGCATCGTCGCGCTGCGCAAGTCGTCCGGGAGCGTTGCGCCGCACGTGTTCCAAAAGGGCGATGATTTGTCCGGGCTGGAAATCAACCCCAAGTACCCGGTGATGACGGTTGTATCCAAGCTGCACAAGGCCTTCCCCGATATCCACCTGGGCGTGGTGGCGCGCGGCTGTGACGAGCGCGCATACATTGAAATGGCCAAGCGCAATCAGATTGACCCCGACCGGCTGTATATCATTGGCTTTGCCTGCACCGCCGAGGACGCGCAAGCGTGCTATTGCGCCGAGCCTTATCCCACTCGCCTGATGGTGGGAACGCCGCCACCGCCCGGCCCGGTCAACCCGTTGATCGCCCAATACGACGCCATGTCGCTCGCCGAGCGACAAGTGTTCTGGAGGCGCCAGTTTGACAAGTGCATCAAGTGCTACGGATGCCGCAACATTTGCCCCGAGTGCTTTTGCGAGGCGTGCGCGATGGAAGACATGGCCTGGGTGGAGCCGGGGCTGCTGGCGCCGCCTTTCCCCTCGTTCCACCTGATTCGCGCTATGCACATGGCAAGCCGCTGCATCGCCTGCCGGGAATGTGAGCGCACCTGCCCGGCGCACATCCCCCTGACGGTGCTGTATGACTTGATGCGGCGCGAATTTGGGAGCCTGATGGGCTACGTCCCCGGCGCAAATCTCACGGCGCCGCCGCCGCTCTCTGTCACGCTGGAAGAAGTGTCACTACGCCAGGGCGACCCCCATCATCCCCACACCATTCCGCTGTCGCCCATAGGGCACGGGTAATCCGACGCGAGATTCGCGTCCTCAAGAGTAGCAGGAGACTGGGTTATGAATTATCAAAACACTTTGACGACCTGCATTTACTGCGGCGCTGGCTGCCAGATGTACATCGAGACGGTTGATGGCCGCATTACGGGTGTTTGGCCCGCCAAGACCCATGCGATCAGCCAAGGCCGGCTGTGCATCAAGGGCTGGAACGTCACCGGCTTTGTGGACAGTCCCGACCGGCTCAAGACGCCCCTCATCCGCAGAGATGGCAAGCTGGTCGAGGCGAGCTGGGACGAAGCCCTGACGCTCATCGCCGACAAGCTGAACGCGATCAAGAAGGAGAGCGGCCCCGATAGCATCGCTCTGCTCTCCTCCGCCAAGTGCACGAACGAAGAAAACTATTTGATGAACAAGCTCTCCCGCGCAGTGATCGGAACCAACAACATTGATCACTGCGCCCGTCTCTGACACGCTCCCACGGTGGCCGGTCTGGCCGCAGCATTTGGGAGCGGAGCGATGACGAACTCGATCCCCGAGTTCGAGACGGACACCAACTGCTTCCTCATCATGGGGTCGAACACGTCCGAAGGCCACCCGCTCATCGCCAGCCGCATTATGAAGGCCAAAGAGCGCGGCGCCAAAATCATCGTGATTGACCCGCGCGAGACCCAGATGGCTCGCCTGGCCGATCTGTACATCCCCTTCCGGCCCGGCACCGACGTCGCCGTCCTCAACGGGCTGATGAACGTCATCATCAGCGAGGGGCTGGAGGACAAGGCGTTCATCGCCGAGCGCACCGAAGCTTACGACGAAATGAAAGCAGTGGTGGACAAGTACACGCCGGAGCGCGTGCAGGAAATCAGCGGCATCCCGGCCGACAAATTGCGCGAGGCAGCGCGCCTGTACGCCAAGAACAAGCCCTCAGCTTTCATCTACGCGATGGGCATCACGCAGCACACGACAGGCGTAGACAACGTCAAGTCCGTCGCCAATTTGGCGATGTTGACGGGCAACCTGGGCATCGCCGGCGGCGGCGTCAATCCGCTGCGCGGGCAAAACAACGTCCAGGGCGCGTGCGATATGGGCGGCCTGCCCAACGTCTACACCGGCTACCAGCCCGTCGCGGCGAACAAGGACAAGTTCGAGCAGGCGTGGGGCGTCACCGGTCTCTCTGACAAGCCCCTGCGTGTATGATAGCATCCTTGCTACTGCCCGTCAATTCCCGATAAGAAAAAGACCTCCGAGGTTTCCGGCGAACCAAAGGTTCGCACAACCTCGGAGGTCTTTGGAGCTACAGGCATTTCTTCTCCGCCTCTGTCAGCGCATCCTCAAAGATTTCCAGCGCCGCGTCGGCCAGGTTTTGCGGCAGCATGAGCGGCGGCATAAAGCGCGTGGCGCTTTGACCACAGCCCAACGTCAACAGGCCGCGCTCAAAGCAACCATGCACCAGCGCATCGCGCAACTTCTTGGCCGGCTCTTTGGTCTTTTTGTCCTTGACCAGCTCGATGCCGATCATCAACCCCTTGCCGCGCACGTCGCCCATCGAAGGATGGCGCGCTTGCATCTCGGCCAGCGCGTCTTGAATGTATTCGCCCATCTTGGCGGCGTTTTCCATCATGCCGTTCTCGATCAGGTCTATCGTCTTGAGCGCGGCCACGCAGGCGAGCGGGTTGCCGCCGTAGGTGTTGCCGTGCGCCCCGGCCGGCCATTTCTGGATCACGCTCTGCCGCGCAATCATCAATCCCAGCGGCATGCCGGAGGCGATGCCTTTGGCGCTGCACACAATGTCCGGCTCCACGTCCCAGTGCTGGATGGCCCACCACTTGCCGGTGCGGCCCACGCCCGACTGCACTTCGTCGGCGATGAGGAGGATGCCATGCTCGTCGCACAACTTGCGCAGGCGCGGCAAGAAATGCGGCGGCGGGACGATATAGCCGCCCTCGCCCTGGATCGGCTCGACCATGACCGCGGCAACTTCTTCCGGCGGCAACGCGCTGGCGAACAGGACGTTTTCGATGTAATCCACAACCGCATCGCCCACGTCGCCGCCCGGAGGCGTGATGAGCACGGGCCGGTAAGGATCGGCAAAGGGGACGTGCCACACGCCCGGCATGGTCGGGAAGAATCGCTCTTGCTGCGTGAACTTGCTGGCCGTGAACGACAGGCTGCCCATCGAGCGGCCATGAAAGCCGCCCAGGAAGCCGATAAAGCGCGACCGTCCCGTGGCATAGCGCGCGAGCTTGATGGCGGCCTCGACGCTTTCGGTGCCCGAGTTGGCGTAAAAGATGCCCACGTCTTCTTTCATCGGCGCGATCTCGTTGATCTTTTCGCCCAAGCTGACCATCGGGTCGTGGTAATAGTCGGACGAGATGTGGATGAATTTTTCGGCTTGCTGCTGGATGGCTTTGACCACTTCGGGGTGCGCGTGGCCGGTGGAAAGCACGGCGATCCCGGCGGCGAAATCAATGTAGCGGTTGCCGTCCACATCCCAACATTCGGCGCCCTGGCCGTGATCCATGACGAACGCGTAATCGCGCGGGTAAGAAGGCGACGTGTGTTTCTTGTCGCGGGCGAGCATGGCCTGGGCCTTGGGGCCTGGCACGTTATATTTCTGGACAGACATTTTGGGTCTCCTGTTCTGTTGCGCGCTTTGCGTGCGCAACGAAACACGCAACACGGACTAGATTTGCGGATGGTTGAATGGTTGTCGAAAAGTGGGAACGCCAAAACGTCTTTCAGCGATCGGCAGTAGATCGCTTGATAAAAGCGGCCCAGCGGATGGTTTGAGGAGTTGTTCGGAGGAAATTCGCGCAGAACATCTTGCACCTCTCGCGTCTATTTTACCACAATTTGAGCCAGAAGGATGCGGTCAGCGCCGTCTATCAGCTCGAGACGCCCGCGCGAGTCGTACAGGCCGACCTCGATGACGTGCGTCCCTGGCGATGCGTCAGATGGGAGGTGCAACGTAAAGGTATTGCGGATGAGGACGCCGTCCGTCCAGAGCGACGTGGGATAGTTGTCCGCTCCGGCGATGTGATCGGAGCCGGTCACCGGGCTGCCGACAGGCGCGAGGAGATGCGTGAATACCTGATAGTTTCCGACGATAGGCCCTGACGCGCGCCAGTAAAGCGCCAGGTCGAGCGATCCGGAGCGCATGGCGCTCAAATCGTATCCGGCCAGCGTGATGGGTTCGGCAAAATGCCAGTCTGTTGCGTGTTGTGGCCCACGGCCAAACGGCGCGTGATCTTGCAGATCGAACAGCATCAGCGCCATGCCCTGAAAATCCTCGCCCACGCCCAGCCGCTGCGATTGGGTCATCAGTTCATTCATCACGACGTCAGTCGGGTCGGCCAGCTCGCGTTGCCACAAGATTAGCCAAAGCCGTGAGGATCCACGCGCGATGTCTTCCAACTGCTGCGCGGCGCGGTAGTCCAGCGGCGACTGGGCGGGCGGCATGATGCCCTCGGGCATTGGCGCGATTCGATTCGTTCCACGGTAATAATATTCGAACACGGGCGACTGGTGGCCGCTCAAGAGCACGATCACGTCGCCGGGCTGCTCGTTGGCGGCGATGTAGGCCGCCACGCCGCGCACGTCTGGACGCTGGCGATTCGGATCAAAATACGTGGCGCGAAGCGAGAGCACGCCGGTGACTAGCCAGATGCCAGCACAGACTAGGGCAATCGCGCGCCGCGCGTGGGACAAGATGCCATCTTGTCCTACGCATCTCCACAACACCGTGAACCCCGCGCCTGTCAACAGATAGAACGCAGGCAATGCTTCGATCAAGTACCTCGGCGCGAACTTGGGTTTTTGCCACGCGATGACGGCCATCAATGCAACCGGCACGGCCACCAGCAGCATGGCGATCACGCGATTCAGCCGCGTCGTCCCCGGCTGTTCTGCAAACGCGCCCAAGACGGCCAGCACTCCCATCACGCCCACCGCCCACACGGCGACGGCCGTCGGCGCGACATCGCCCGACGCAAAAGCGTATAGCGTGTCGGTCACCACCGTCTGCCAGCCGACGCGACCGGGAAAATAGGTGACGTTGGTCGCGGATTGCCGTATCGCAGCGGGCAGCCAGGGAGCAAAGCCGATGAGAATGAAAAGTTGGGCAAGCCAGAAGGAGATTTGGGATTGGGGATTGCCTCTTGCCTCTTGCCTCTTGCTTCTTGCTTCTTGCCGCCTGCAAGCCAGCACCGCAAGGAACGCAAGGTTGAGAGCCAGCAAAGTGAAGGTGGCATAGTAATGTGTGTACAGCGCGGCGATGCTAAATATCAAATACCCAATACCACATTTCCAACAAGACGCTCCCTGTTTGCCGCTGCGCTCGGAATGACAGAGACGCACGAATGTCCATGCCATGATCAGCGTGAGCGCCAGCAGCAGCGAATAACCGCGCGTCTCTTGCGCGTACCACACCGCAAAGGCCGAAGCCGCCATCAGCAGCGCTCCGATTGCGCCGATGACATCCGTCAACAGCTCGCGGCCCAGCCGCCAGGTCAACGCCACCGCCAACACACTCCACCAGGCCGAAAGAAACCGCACGGCAAATTCGCTTCGTCCGGCGGCGGGCATCCACGCGCCGAGCATCAGCGCATGAAGCGGCGGGTGATCGGTGACGGCGCTCTCGCTCACGGCGACAGGGAACGGCTGGCTGGCAAGCTGGACGCTCAACCCTTCGTCGTACCACAAGCTCTGCGCGTCCAAACGGTATACGCGCAGGCCGAACGCCAGCCAGCAAATCACCAGAATGGCTGCGAACCGACGAAGGACCGCTACGCGCGACGAAGGACGAAGGGCCGACGAATTCATCCTAGCCTCATTCGTTGTGCCAGACCGATGACAGCATCCAGTGGAGAATCCAACCACCGCGCGCGGTTCACGAGCCAGGCCGACGCGCCCCCCAGCCACGCGCCGGCCACCACATCAGCAGGGTAGTGGACGCCGCCCACGATGCGAGCGAACATCATCCCAAAGGACAAGCCCAGCATCACCATGCCCCAACGCTTCTGACGCAACCACACCGCTACAGCCAGCGCAAAGCTCACCGTCGCCGCGTTGCTCGGCATGGACGAATCCGAGGGGTGGTAAAACAGCAGCCGCACGCTATCGTCGAACGTGAACGGGCGCGGGCGAAAGTAGACCTCGTTAATCAGCTTGAGCGTGATGCTCGCCAAAGCCAATGCCAGCATCGCCCGCAGCATGGCGCGTTGAAAAGCCGCGCGCTCGCCGGCATCCCGACCGGCGAACCACAGCGCCAACAGCGTCAGCACCAACGCTGTCGGCACGATATAGTCGTTCATCAAAAACTGTGCCGGCACATCCATCAGCGGCGTGCGGAGCGCCAGGCTGTTCAGCGCGCGAAACAGTGGGCGGTCAAACAAAACGATGGCAAGTGAACCCAGGACAAATATCAAATACCCAATGCCAAATTTCAAACGCTTGAATCGCCAAGCCACAAAGGGCGTAAAGGTAGAACCTGATAAACTTGGCGTTCTTTGCGTCTTGGCGGTAAATATTTGCCGAGGGAAAGCAAGACGAGTCACAATGACCGCGAACAATGCCGCCCCGCCAAAGAGGAACGTCAACTCGCCGCCGGCCGGGCCGGGGGTGAGGAGCTCGGGGGCAAGCGCGTAAAAACCGAGGAACGCGCCGACGAGGATGGCAAATGCGACAGCGTATCGCGCGCGCTGAGGACGCGTGCCCTCGCTGTGCGCGGCTGCCAGTTGCAGCGCGCTCAGGCAGGCGATGAACGCGAACGCCAGATAATTGCAGACGAGATACCAGGGGATGTAGGCTCGAATCACGCGAACATTATAACATAGCGCGGCCCCCTTCGGGGTCGCGCCGCAACCCAATTTTCCGTCCGCTTGCGTGTAACGCGAATGGACGCGAATCTTTATGGGATTAGTGAAGATTCGGCGATGCAAGCATCGCGTAATTCGCGGAAGAAAAAATGCGTCAGGAAAGAGGGCAGAGGGAGAGGTCAGCCGTAGATTGCTTTGACGCTGCTATAGACCCATTTCATCTGGCTCTTGGGGTAATGCTGCGAAAGGCGCCGCATCAGCTCGACCGTCTGCTGGCGCGGATCGAGGCCCGACTGTTCGACTAACTGCTTCAGCCAGTCGCGCTTTTGCAGCTCGATCACGAAATCCACCCACGTCCGCTGTATCAACTCGGCCTGGCCTTCCACCACGGGCGACGGGAAATCCTTTTCCAGTTCCGCGCTCAGGTCGGCGACGTTGCCATTGGCAAAATCATAATTGCGCTCGGCCAACTTGAGGAGCGCCTGGCGGATGATTTCTTTGCCGAGCGCCTGGTCGGCGGCGAAATGGATCTCTTCGATGGAGGGCGGCTTGCATTTATAGTACGTCGCGGTGTCGCGCGTGCTCACCATCAGCACCGCGCCTTCTTCGATAAAGATGCCCTCACCAGCGGCCTGGTTGCGCGCTTCCATCTGTTGCTGCAATGTGCGGTAAGCCGATTCGAGCGCCTGCGCGTCAGGCTTTTCCACGCGGATGGACTTTACCAGGTCAAAGCCATACCGCCCGGCCAAGTCTTGCAGCGTGCGAAAGCTGGCAAGATGTCCCGCCGAGCGGCGGATGGCGGTGTGGAACGAGAGCGCCAGCGGCGTGTCGTAGCGGACGAGGTGCGGGTTGCGGTAGCCCCACAACTCGAAAGCCAGCACCAGCTTTTGATCGCGCACCGCGCGCTCGACGCCGCTGCGGTCGGGAAGCGCTTCGTTCAGCATCGCGGGCCAATCGCCCCACCGGCTGGCCTTGAGCACCGGGTTGAGCCGCGTGCGTGGAATGATCTCGAGCGGGTTGCCCGCTTGCGCGTCGTCCGGCAGCGCATAAAAGATGATGCACGTCCCGTCAATCTTGCTCGTAAAGCGCACGTCCACGACGTTGATCGGCAGCGGCACGACGACCCTGACTGTCCCCTCGCGCGGGTCCTCGACGTAGGGATAGTGAATCTTGGGCATCGAGGGAATGATCTCAAAGCGCTCCTTGCCCTTTGCGAGCACTCACGCCACTTTGTTTCATGAACTATTACACTGGTATTCACCCGATTGACCATCCTATCGCCGCTCAAAGACAAAAAGCGAAGCGACATTACGGTGTCCATCCGTATTTCACGCGCCGTCCTTTTAATGTAATTCGCGAGTACGTCTTACGGTTTTCCAGAGAGCGAGATTGCATAGTGGACCCGTTTGGAGGCTCCGGCGTTACCGCCATTGAAGCTTTTCTCGAGAACAGAACGGCTATCCACAACGATATAAATCCCCTCGCTAATTTCATTGCTCAAGGCATCGCAGGCCTTGCGGAAGGAAAGGCCAGCGATTACAAGGAAACCTTGGAGCGATTGAAGGCTGTTTGTCAATCCGAGATCACCGAGATACAACAAAGCGACGCGCCACACCTCGATCAAATACTCCGATCTTTGCCTATTCCAGACAATGTGCGCCTTCCCACGAGTTCGGACGTAGAATCTTATCTCGATCTGTTTACACCACGACAATTGGCATCGCTCGCGTTGCTCAAAGTCAAAATTGATGAAATTCCAGACTCGCCCAGCAGAAACGGAATGCTACTGGCTTGGTCGGCTACACTGGCAAAATTGAACAGAACATTTTTATCAGCTGAAGGTCGGGCGGCGTCACGAGGAGGGTCGAGCATATTTAGTATTTATCGCTACAAGATTGCCAAAGAACCAGTCGAGTTGCCGGCATGGCCCACTTTCGAAGAGAGAGCTCGCAACGTGATCGCCGCCAAGCAGGAAATTGACCATGCTATTGAACTCAAAAACACAACCGGCGGGTGGTTCGGTTCATTCGAGGCCCGCAACCAAGACATCCAAGATCTCAGCGAGCAACTGAAAGGGAAGGTTGATTACATCTTCACGGATCCGCCGTATGGTGGGCACATATCGTATATGGATCTCTCCGTTCTATGGAACCATTGGCTTGGCCTGACGCCAAGCCAAGCAGTCAAGCAAAAAGAGATTATCGTCGGCGGCGAGTTGCAACACACCGAGGAAGAGTATATAGAACGCCTCCGGAACAGCATACGCGCCTGCATTCGCATGTTGAAGAACGAGCGATGGCTTTCGGTAGTCTTTCAGCACTGGAACGTTGCGTACTTTGAAGCAATACTCTCGGCTGCCGCAGAATCGGGGGCAGAACTAGAAGCAGCTGTCGCCCAAGTGGGTGATCCAATTTGGTCAATGCACAAGAAGAAGAATAAAGAAGCAGTTCTTGCCGGGGAAATGATTTTGACTTTCCACAAAACCGGCGCAAGGCGACATTATGAAAAAAGGAATGAATTCGACTTGGCCGAGACAATCCGCAGGATTTTGTCGAGCTCGGATTCCAATACGGTCTACGGAGAGTATTTGTTCAATCGAGTCATCATTGATGCATGGCACAAGGGAGCCATTGGTTCTCTTACTATCACCAAAGACGAATTCACACAGGTGATAGAAAGCCTGGGTTGGCATTACGATCCACAGCGCCATTATTGGTCCAATGGAGACAAAGTACAAGCTTCACTCTTTGACAATCTCTGACCGGGATGACGATTTTGTCGGCCTCGCCCTCATCTACTTCTTAGAGCATGTCTGAATAGTTGTTGCTTTCCCTCATCCCCAGCCCTTCTTCCAGGGGGAGAAGGGAGAGCAGTATCAAGAACCTTGTGTAAATTCGTTCCCCGGCAATTTACACACAACTCGGCATACGGCCAAGGCCAGCCAATGCCGTGTTCACGCGGGATTGCCAAATCCGCCGCGAGCGATTATCGAAATAATCAGTTAAGGTGCAACAACGGCGAGCATGGCGGCGAAACCGAGAACTGAACCGCCCTGGGGTCGGGGATGACCCGGCCGAGACAGGGGCGGTTCCTAAAAACTGTAAGACACATCATGCAAGGAGGCGCACAATGAAGCACCCTATCCGCAAGTGGTTTGTTCTCTTGCCGCTGTTCCTGGGGCTGATGGGAGTTATTCTGGTTACCCGTTTTGCCGCCCGAGCCACGCCCGCGCTCAGACCTCTCGCCAATCCTCCCTGGGCGACCAACGTCCAGGTCAACGTGATCTCGGCCGGCACATCCCTACAAGATACGCCTCCGGCTCTGGCCGCCTCACGCGTGACCAACGACCTTTACGCCGCGTGGCCCAGCTACAGCAGCACTGGCTATGCGGATGTGTACCTCGCTCGCTCGACCGATGGCGGGCAAACCTGGGGCACGCCGCGCCAAGTCAATGCAGCCGATCACTGGATAGACTCGGGCGAGTCACCCGCCATCGCCGTGTCCGGCACGCTCACCGTTCACGCGGTCTGGCGCGGCACACCTTCCATGTACCTCGAGACCCTCTTTTACAACCGCTCGACCGATGGCGGGCAAACCTGGGGAACCGACCTGAACCTGATTCAGCGTCACCACTATTCCGATGGCGGTATCGACTCGCCAGACCTGGCAACGGATCAGCAGGGGCGGCTGTACGTGGCCTGGGCCACGAGCAATGCTTTCCCCGCCAACTACCTCGGCTTGGCTCGCTCGTCGGATGCGGGCAACTCTTGGATAACGCCCACAGATTCTATCATCACCAGCACGCTGGGCGTGGGCCAGCCGGCGCTGGCGGTGGACGTGACGGGCACGCTGCACCTGGCCTGGGAAGAGATCACGTCAGCCTGGCCCGACCCCAACGGCCGCCAGGCCTGCTATGCGCGCTCTTCCAACAACGGCCAGACGTGGACGGATCGCCAGTGCATCGGCAGCGCGCCAACGACGACCACACTGCAAACCAACCCGGATGTCGCGGTGGATCCGTTCAACGGGCGAGTGCACGCCGTCTGGCAAGACGACCGTTCCGGCGCGTATCAAATCTATCATGTCTCGTCCGGCGATGGCGGCGTCTCGTGGGGGACGCCCGCGCGCGTCAGCGGCGTGTTTACGCCGACGACTGAGCCGGCGGTCAGCATCGTGGCGGACGGCGTGGTATACGTCGTCTGGCAAGATGGGCATAACGGGGACGACGACATTTACTATGCTCGCTCGACCGATGGCGGCCAGACCTGGAGCGCGGCGGGCCGGGTCAATGGCGACAGTGGCAGCCAGCCGCAGCGCCACCCCGCCCTCGCCGCCGCCTCGGATGGCCCGCGCGTGGCCTGGAACGATTTTCGCAATAGCCAGGCGGACATTTATGCGACCTCGCTCGTCAGCACGTGCGCCGTGCCACTCACCGGCATCCGCGTGAGCGGCGGCTCGGTCATCACGCCAGACATTGCCCTGGCCTTGACCGCCGTCATCACGCCCTCCAACGCCACGCTGCCGGTGTCTTACAACTGGTCGCCGGTTCCCTCCTCTGGGCAGGGGATGTCGCAGACCAGCTACGTCTGGTCCGTGCCGGGGCATTACACGGTGACGGCCGGCGCGTCAAACTGCGGTGGAACCTTTTCCGCCGAACACGAGGTCGAGGTGTTATGCCTGGCGCCGCTGACCGCCGCAAGCCTTCAAGGGCCGGCGGTCATCACGGCCGGGACGCCGTTCGTATTCAACGCGACGGTCACGCCGACAACACCGAGTTCGCCTGTAACATACGCGTGGTCGCCAACGCCGGCCTCCGGGCAAGGCACGCTGCAAGCGCACTATGTGTGGCAGGACGTGGGCGCGCGCGTCGTCACCTTCACCGCCGTCAACTGCGGCGGCACGTTCGCCGTCGGTCAGGCCGTCACGGTGCGCGATGACGTTTCGCCCACATACACCAGCTTTGCCCCGTCAGGCTGGGTGACGACGACGCAGACGCCCGATGTGAGTGTGCTGGTGACGGACGCGGAATCGGGGCTGAACGTATCGAGCGGGCAATACGCCGCCTCGACGGATGGCGGCGTGGGTTGGAGCGGCTGGTCGAGCGCGGCAGTTTCCGGCGCGAACTATGTGACCTCGCCGCAGACGATGGCGGTCAGCGCGCTGCCCTTTGGACACGATACGGACAGCACTCACCAGTACCTCGTCCGTTTCCGCATCAGCGATATGGCGGGACACGTGAGCGCCAGCTCGAACTATACGGTGAGTATTGACACCGCGCCGCCCACCAATCCAAGCGTGATTGTCAACGGGCCGACGAGTGCCTGGATCACCCAGACCAGCCTGGCTGTGACGTTGACCGACGCCGCCGATCTTGCGTCCGGCGTTGCGGGCTATCTGACCTATTGGAGCCAGAGCGCCGGCACGGTGCCCGGCCCCGGTTGGAGCGGCGCGGTCTTTGCGACGGCGACGAGCTTTTCTTCCACCGTGCCGAGCGATGGCAAGGACTGGTACTTGCACGTCCGCGCGGTGGATGCTGCCGGCAACTGGGCCACCGATGCAACCCATGCTGGCCCGTACTGGTTCGACACTACACCGCCCACCGACGTGACCTACACTACGAGCAATCCGCCGCAAGGCGGGTCCTGGCATCACAACACGCTCTATGTGCGCTGGTCGGGCGGAACGGACTATGTCAGCAAGTCAGGCGGCTATGCTTATGTGTGGGATAGCGCGCCCGTCTCCACGCCCGCCCCCATCACACAGACGATGGGGACGAGCGTGCTCAGCCCGGCCTTGCCGGATGGGACGTACTATTTTCACATTCGCGCGCGCGATGTGGCGGGCAACTGGACGCCCACGGCGCACTGGGGCCCGTTCAAGATTGACACGACTGTGCCCGGCCCGGTGACGATTCTCTTCAGCAGCCCGACGACCAACACCTGGAGCACCGACAATACGATTCAGGTCACGTGGGCGCCCGTGGGCGCAACCGACCTTGCCGGTTACGCTTTCGAGTGGACGCGGCACGCGCTATGGTCGGCGCACTATACCACCGACACTGTGGCGACGACGGCGACGAGCGCGCCGCTGGATGACGGGCTGTGGTATTTTCATATCATGGCGCGCGACGAGGCGGGCAACTGGGGGCCGATCACGCACTATGGCCCGTTCAAGGTTGACACGCACGCGCCGACCAATCCAACGCCGTACGCCAACCATGCCCCGCAGTCCTGGTCGTGGAATCCCGTCATCACCGAAACGTGGAGCGGCGCGAGCGATGGCGCCTTTGGCAGCGGCGTATACGGCTATTCGTTTGTTTGGGACGCCTCACCCTCGACACTGCCGCCCGCTACGGTCAATACGACAAGTACCGCGACCAGCCGGACGTTGAGCGATGGGACATGGTATTTCCACATCCGCACGCGAGACGTAGCCGGGCTGTGGGCCGCCACTGCCGCGCAGCATGGGCCGTTCAAGATTGATGGCAACTCACCGTCCAACCCCACGTCCTTTACTTCGGACCACACGCCGGGCGATTGGTCTGACCAGAGCCAAGTCACAGTCTCGTGGAGTGGCGCAGCGGATGGCAGCGGCAGCGGCGTGGACGGCTACTCGGTCGTGTGGGACGACAAGGCCGGCACGCTGCCGCCGACGACGCAAGTCAGCACCTATGGCAACACGTCCACCAAAGACTTGTTCCTGGGCAGTAACTGGTATATCCACATCCTCACACGGGACAAGGTGGGCAACTGGGCCACGACGGCGGCGCACTATGGGCCGTTCTACATTGATTTTTCGACGCCGCATTGCACCACCGTTTCGCCCTACTCTTCATCGAGCCGCACTTTTACCCTGCAATGGTCAGGCCAGAGCGCCTGGTCGGGCGTGGCCGGCTTTGACGTGGCTTTTCGAGATTTCACCACCGGCTCCAACTGGCAAGTCTGGCAATCGAACGTCACTTTCCCCTCCGCCGATTTCACGGGCGAGGACGGCCACGTGTACGAGTTTCGCTGCCGGGCCAGGAGCAACTCGGGCGTCGTGGAAGAGGACAAAAGAGTGGAAACACTTTCGGTTGACGAACACTATCGCGACCTGTTGAACGGGCCGTTGAGCGATGCCGCGATACACGAACGGCTCTCGCCCATCGGCTTTGCCGATGGGCGAGCGGCCTACGCTTGCCTGCAACGCATGGCTGGCGATTCTCAGCAAAAGCTGGCGCTGGCCGATGCGCTGCCCCACCTATTGAGGACGCTGACCGGCGCGGCCAGCCCTGACCGGGCGATGGTCAACCTGGAGCGCTTTGCGGGCAGCGCCCCTGACCGGCTGGCGCTGTTCTATTACCTGGCGAGCAATCCACGCGCTGTCGAGATACTGATCACGCTGTTTGCGGGCAGCCAGTTTCTCACCGAAATCTTGCTGCGCCACCCCGAATACTTTTCGCGGTTGACGGAGCACAAACACCTCGCGCGCCACAAAAGCGCGGAGCAGTTCTACGTGGAAGCGCAAGCGGCTATCACTCCGCCGGGAGAGGTCGCTCGCCAACTCGACGCCCTCCGCCGTTTCCAGCGCCTCGAACTGATGCGCATCGGCGCGTGCGATTTGCTCGAGCTGTTCGATCTGCCGGCCGTGACCCTGCAGCTCTCCAATCTGGCCGATAGCCTGGTGCGAGTTTGCCTCGACATCGCCTCCGGGCAGTCGGGCACGAGACTGGATGGCTTTGCCGTGATCGCGCTGGGCAAGCTGGGCGGCCAAGAGCTGAATTACAGCTCGGACATTGACCTGTTGTTCCTGGCCGAGTCGGATGCCTTTGCTCATCGGAGATTGGGCGAGCGATTGATCGAGGCGTTGGCGAGCGTGACTTCGGAGGGTTTCCTCTACCGCGTGGACATGCGACTGCGCCCGTGGGGACAGGTGGGCGCGCTGGTCAATTCGCTCGACGGGTACATGGCTTACCTGGGCCGGCACGCGCGCTTGTGGGAAAAGCAAGCGCTCCTCAAAGCGCGGGCGATTGCGGGCGACGCAACGGTGGGAGACGAATTCCTGCGACGAGCCGACGCGCTGCCGTTCGACTCTAGCGCCGAAACCGTGCGCGAACAGGTGCATGCGATGAAGCAACGCACCGAAGCTCACCTGCGCCAACAGGGGCGCGACTGGGGCGAGGTCAAGTTGGGCGAAGGCTCGATCCGCGACATTGAATTTGTCGCCCAATATCTGCAACTGGCGCACGGCGCGCCACAGCCCGACATTCGCAGCCGCAACACGCTCGACGCGTTGGCGCGCCTGTCCGCTCACGGACGGCTGGGGACGGGCGAACATCGCGTGCTGGTGGAGGGTTATATCTTTTTGCGGACGATTGAGCACCACCTGCAAATGATGCACTATCGGCAAACCGATACGCTGCCCACTGAGCCTGAGGCGCTCGCGCACCTCGCCCGGCGATTGGGCTTTCGAGGCGAGGCGGCAGGCAGCCAGTTCCTCGCGCGATACCAGCAACACTGCGCCGCAGTCCGCGCCGTCTACCTGCGGCACATAGGGAGTAAAGCGATGCTAACACCAGCCGACTCGCCTGCCTTGTCCCCGGCCGCCGACGTCGGGCGACACCTGGCGCGCATGGACCCTTCTTACTCGACGGCCTTTAGCGGGCAGGACATTCAACGTCACGCGGCGCTGGCGGAGCAGCTCGACGCCGATCATCTGGTCGAGGTGGATGCCGCGATGCTCGACGACGGGCGCTGGCGTGTCACCCTCGTCGGCTATGATTATCCGGGCGAGCTTGCCTTGATCTGCGGGCTGCTGTTCGCTTATGGCTTTAACATCAGCGCCGGAGACGTTTTCACCTACGAGCCGATTGCCAGTCCGCCGCCGACGACTGTTACTGCACGCGGTTCGTTACGACACGCGCCGCCGCCGGCGCGTCGCGACCTGCGACGGAAAATCGTAGACGTTTTTACCGTGCGCCCGGTGCAACCCATTGCGGCGGACATCTGGGTGCGCTATGCCGACGATTTGTCTGCCCTGTTGCGGTTGGTGCACACCGGGCAGCAGCGTGAGGCGCAAGGCGAGCTAGTCAAGCGCGCGGCGATCTCTTTGCGTGAAATGACGGGCGGCCCAACCACGCTCTATCCGATTGACATTGAAATTGACAACACCGCTTCCGCGCGCTATACCGTGCTGCATATTGACGCGCCCGACACCATCGGCTTCCTGTACGAGTTCACCAGCGCGCTCGCGATCAATCGCATTTACATCGCGCGCGTGGTGGTTGAATCGGTCGGCAATCGCGTACACGACACGCTCTACGTCACCAACGCGGACGGGCAGAAAATCACCGCGCCCGACAAGCAGCGTGAGCTGCGCGCGGCGACCGTCCTCATCAAACACTTTACTCACTTGCTCCCCCATTCGCCGAACCCGGAATCTGCCCTGTTGCACTTTCGCGAGTTGATCGGGCAACTGTTCAGTCGCCCCGACTGGCCCGACGAGCTTGCCTCGCTCGAACGCCCCGAAGTGCTCGACGCGCTCGCGCAGTTGCTCGGCGTGAGCGATTTTCTCTGGGACGATTTCCTCCGAATGCAGCACACCAATTTATTTCCTGTGGTGCGCGACGTAGACGCGCTGGCAGCGACCAAGTCCAAAGAGCATCTCTGCGCCGAACTGGAATCCTCTTTGCGTCCGGCGGTTGTAGGGCAAGTTGCCAACTTGCCCTACGACGGCGCGGCATGGCGCGCGGCGCTCAATGCCTTCAAAGACCGCGAGCTGTTTCGCGTGGACATGCGGCACATTTTGGGGCACATTGCCGAGTTTGGGCAGTTTTCAGAAGAGCTCACCGACCTGGCCGAAGTCGTCGTAGAAGCGGCCGGCAGACTCTGCATTGAGGAGCTGCACGCACAATTCGGCTCGCCATGCCTTGAAGACGGACGGCCTTGTCCGTTGAGTGTCTGCGCGCTCGGCAAATGCGGCGGGCGCGAGTTGGGGTTCGCTTCCGACATCGAGTTGATGTTGATCTATGCCGGAAACGGCAAAACCGCAGGGCCTAACGTGATCGCCACGTCAGAGTTTTACGAAAAAGTGGCGCAGACGTTCGCGGTGGCTATCCGGGCGAAGCAAGCGGGCATCTTTCAAGTGGACTTGCAGTTGCGCCCTTACGGCAAAGCCGGCAGCATGGCCGTGTCGCTGGACGCTTTTCGCCGTTATTTTGCGCTGAATGGCCCGGCCTGGGATTATGAGCGGCAAGCCCTCGTCAAGCTGCGCCCGATTGCGGGCGATGCGCCGTTAGGTCAGCAGGTGATAGGGCTGCGCGACACATTCGTCTACAATGGCGAGCCGTTCGACGTTACCGCCATGCGCGCCATGCGTGAGCGGCAGATCCGGCATCTCGTCACGGGCGGCACGATCAACGCCAAGTACAGCCCGGGCGGATTGGTGGACGCCGAATACCTGGCGCAAGGCTTGCAAATCACGCACGGGCATCGCAATCCCGGCTTGCGCTTGACCAACACTCGCGAGGCGATGGCCGCCTTGGCGGCGGCGGGGATTCTTTCGCCGCAAGATTACACACGGCTGCGCAAGGCGCACACTTTTCTGCGCTGGTTGATTGACGCGCTGCGCGTGGTGCGCGGCAACACGCAAGACCTGACAGTTCCCCCCGCCGAGAGCGAAGAGTTTGCGTTCCTGGCCCGCCGCTTGCGCTATGGCAGCGACGTGGCGACGTTGCGCGAGGATTTGATACGACACACGGCTTGCGTGCGAGAGCTTTGCGCGCAGTTGTTGGGGTGATAGATCCGCGAATTACGCGAATGAACACGAATAAAAAAGAATTAGCGGAGATTCGCGCGATTCGCGGAAGAAAAAACGGTCACGGGCGCCACTCCATCTCGTAATCGCTCAGGAACACGGTATCGCCTTCCTGCACGCCGGCAGCCGTGAGCGCCTCGATCACGCCCAGCCGTTCGAGCTTGTGCTGCAAATGCTGCAAGGCCTCGAAGGAATCAAACCGGCTCATCGCCACGAGCTTTTCGAGCCGCGCCCCGCTCACGCGCCAACCGTCCTCCCGATGTTCAATCGTGAACGGCTGCTCTTCGGTCAGGGTGATCACGGGCGCCGGCTCAACCAACTCTACCGGCGGCATCTCGGCCAACTTGTTCACCGCGCGAAAGAGCAATTCGCGCACGCCCTCCTGCGCCACGGCTGAAATCGCCATCGCTTCGGCGCCGCGCTCTTGCAGCGCCTGCTGGACCTGGGGCCATTGTTCTTGCGCCTGCAACAAGTCCATCTTGTTGAACGCCACGATTTGCGGCTTGGCGTCCAGCCCGCGGCCAAACGCGGCCAACTCGGCATTAATCGTCTCGTAATCGGCCAGCGGGTGCTCGCTTGCGCCGTCGAGCAGATGAACGAGGATGCGCGTCCGCTCGATGTGGCGCAGGAACTCGTGGCCCAACCCCGCGCCTTGCGAAGCGCCCTCGATCAGGCCGGGAATGTCGGCCAACACCAAAGTCGTCTCATCGCGCCCTCGGGCAAGCGTCGCCACGCCCAGATAAGGTTCGAGCGTGGTGAACGGATAGTCGGCGATCTTGGGCCGGGCCGCGCTCACCGAAGCCAGCAGCGTGGACTTGCCCGCGTTGGGCAGCCCCACGATGCCCACATCGGCGATGAGCTTGAGCTCGAGCAAGAGCGATTTGGATTCGCCCGGCTCGCCATTTTCGGCCATGCGCGGCGCTTGATTGGTGGACGTGGCAAAGCGCGCGTTGCCTCGCCCGCCTCGCCCGCCGCTCGCCACGCGCAACTCTTGCCCCGGCATCGTGAGGTCGGCGACGAGCGCGCCCGTGTCCGCGTCGCGCACGATGGTGCCGGGTGGCACGGCGATGCGCAGGTGCGCGCCACTCGCGCCGGTCTGATCCTTGCCCGCCCCATTTTTTCCGCGCTCCGCCGCGAACTTGGTCCTATGATGGAATGACGAAAGCGTATTGAGCTTGGGGTCAACGACGAGGACCACATCGCCGCCGTGTCCGCCGTTGCCGCCGTTGGGACCGCCGAACGGGACATACTTTTCACGGCGGAACGACACGCAGCCATTGCCGCCGTCGCCCGCTTTGACTTGAATTTTGGCTTGGTCAAGAAACATGCTTCACACTTGCGAGTTGCATCCTTTCATCCGAGCAGCGTATTCCGTGTTGCGTGACAGAACACGCAACACGAGCTAGCATACCCGCAACGGGATGAGATGTCAAGTTGGCACAGCGGCACAGGGCGTGCTATACTCTGCCACATCACATTCATCAGGAGGCCATCATGCTCTCTAGCGAACTCGTCATCCTCGGCCCGATTCAACACGACTATTTGCCGCATTACGTGGAATGGCTGAACGATTGGGAGGTCAGGAAATTCCTGGCCGCCAGCCTGCCCCAACCGCTCACACTCCAGGACGAAGAAGATTGGTTCAATCACCAACGCGGAGACAAGGACTCGCTGATCTTTGCCATCCTCACCAGCGGCGAAGGCCGACTGATCGGCAACTGCGGGCTGCACCAGATTGACTGGACGAACCGCCATGCCGTTTTTGGCATCTTTATCGGCGACAAGAGTTACTGGGGCAAAGGCTACGGCACAGACGCGACGCGCACGCTGCTGCGGTACGCGTTTAAAGAGGCGGGCTTGCGCCGCATCGAGCTGCAAGTCCATGACTTTAACCCGCGCGCGATCCGCGTGTACGAAAAAGTCGGCTTCCGGCGGGAGGGGACGCGCAGGCAGTCGCTCTACCGTGAAGGCGCCTGGCACGACGAGCACATCATGGCGATCTTGCGCGAAGAGTGGGACGCACTGAATCAAAGACCAAGATGAGCGCCAAACTCTGTCCCAAGATCATCTTGGGCGCCCGCCGCGCCCGGCGAGTTGATAGCGACGACTGTTTCTCAGACGCGGATTGACCTGGCTTGGACGGATCAGAGCGATAACGAGACCGGCTTTCAGATCGAACGCTCGGCGGATGGCGTTGTCTGGGCGCAAATCGCCCTGGTCAGCACCAATGGGATGAGCTACAGCGACGCGGGGCTGGCGTGCGGCACGACGTTCTACTATCGCGTCCACGCCGATAATGCGGGCGGCAATTCCGGCTACAGCAACATTGCCAACGCGACGACGGTTGTCTGCGCGCCGAATACGCCGGGCAACCTGACCGCCACGGCAGTCTCTCAAATGCGGATTGACTTGACTTGGATAGACAACAGCAACAACGAAGAGGGATTCCAGTTGGAACGTTCGTTGGACGGAGCAACGGCCTGGACACTTGTTGCCACTGTCGGCGCTAACTATACCACTCACAGTGATATCGATCTGACTTGCGACCAGGCCTTTTACTATCGTGTTAGAGCCTACAATGCTGGCGGCAACTCGATCTATAGCCAGACAGCCCGCGCCACCACCGAGGCATGCGCGTCAGCCCCCAGGAATTTGCTCTATTTGCCAATTGTGGCCAAAGGCCAATAATTGTCCACGTCAGCCAAAACTGTAACGAAGCCAAATGGATAAAAATCAATCATGGTGCCATCCGTCAAGATTGTCACAACGCTAGATGAATCTGTCTGGCGGCAATATGTGCAGCAGCATCCTCACGGCAATGTGTTTCACACGCCGGAAATGCTTGAGGCTTTAGGGCGGGTCAAGGGATATCGCCCGTATTTGCGGGCTGTCGTCAATGAACAAGGCCGGGTACTGGCCATGTTGCCTTTTGTGACGGTGACGCTGATAGATGGTGTTTTGCGCCGTTTGACGACCCGGGCAGTGGCCTATGGCGGTGTGCTGTGCGAGTCTGATGCGGCGGGACAAGCCGCGCTTGATGTTTTATTGCGGGCTTGTGTTCAAACCATTTCCAGTCAGGCTCTCTTTACCGAGTTGCGCAACTTGTCGGATGTGAGCGCCGCCCAGCCCACGCTGGCTCGGTGCGGCTTTGTGTACGAAGATCATCTCAACTATCTGATTGATCTGAGTTGCCCGCTGGAACAAATCATGAGCAACATGGGCGCCCGGACGCGCAAGCACATCCGCCAGGGATTGCGAAAGGGAAAAGTAATTGTAGAACAGGCCACCGATCCCAGTCTCGTCCAGGTCTGCTACGACTTGATTCAGAAATCCTACGCGGCAGCCCACATGCCACTGGCCGACTGTTCCTTGTTCAAAGCTGCCTTTGAGGTGCTGCACCCTCGCGGCATGATCCAATTCTGGCTGGCGCGTGTGGGCGAGGCTTATGTCGCCGCCTCAGCCGAGTTGCCGTACAAAGATACGTTGTACGGCTGGTACAGCGGCATTGACCGGCGCTATGCCGACTTGCTGCCAAGCGAACTGCTCATGTGGCATGTCCTCAAGTGGGGCGCGGAAAACGGTTACAAGGTGTATGACTTTGGCGGCGCGGGCAAGCCGGGCGAAGAATACGGCGTGCGAGATTTCAAAGCCAAGTTTGGCGGACAACTGGTTTGCTTTGGGCGCAGCATTTGCATCCATGCGCCGCGCCTGCTGCGCCTCAGCACATGGGGATATAGCCTCTATCGCCGCTTGCTATAGGACGCGAGTACGGCATGACTTTGCGCCTATTGCTTCTGTTTGCTTGGCCTGATATAATGGCATAGTGTTGATCAAGCCTATGCCTAGCCAGCATTCCTTCACACGGCCCATTCCAGTCCACGACCTTTGCGCTGCTCCATCCCCTCGGCGTCTATGGTCTGCCAACTTGTCTGCTGTGTGAATTGCCGAGGAAACAAATGTCACACCATTCTCTTGTGATTTTAATAACGGCGGCGCTTTTGTCCGGCCCGCCGTCCCTTAGCTCAGAGGGTGGGCTTGTCTCTTTGCCTGTCGCGCGGGCAAGTCGTCTGGACAAGCGCCCGACGGGCTGGAGCCAAACCTCAATCTCCAGGCCGGTATATGCTGGCCCTAGTGAGTCGGATCTTGTGCCGGTTCTCCCAATCGAGGATTTGTCCCAGGCTCCCCAAGCCAATGATCTTTGGGTGGATGCTGCAAGTGGGAACGACCTCAACGATGGTCGCGCGCGCGCTACGGCATTCCGCACCATTCAGAAGGCGGCTAACATGGCGGCAGCGGGCACGACAGTTCATATCCTGCCAGGCGTTTACCGCGAGACCGTCCAACCTGCCCAGAGTGGTAGTGCCACCCAGCCTATCCGGTATGTTGCCGAAAACGGCCCCGGCACAGCCATCATCCGAGGCTCTGAGCCTGCTTCATCCCTCACGTGGATACCCCTGACCAGCAATTCCATTGGCCTGCCGCCCGGTGTGAATCCCGCCAACATCTACTCTGCCGCTCTCTCCGCCCCTCCGCGTTTTGTGGCGCGGTTGAATAGCGCCGGGAACGTCCTTGCCCGTCTTCCACTGGCCCGTGAGCCAGACGAAAAGATAACCACCGAGTGGAAATACCACGAGTACTGGTGGGCGGCGAATGGCGGCAAGTATGAGGAGACCGGCTGTAATCCGCCGGCTAACCCCAAGAATTGTGATGCGTCGTCGCGCTCCTCGACCCAACTCACGGACACCGCCAATGACACCGTGCCATCCGGCATCGAGCTGGGCAACCTCAAGACAGTAGGCAACCTGACCGGTGGGATGCTGGTGGCGATAGACAACCGATACGGCCACTATATGTATCGGCGCGCGATCACCGGCCACGATACTGCCGCCGGGCGCATCACTGTGAGCCCTCCCGCCAACGCGGAAGGTATCTTTCTCCTGGGCTGGGGAACCAAGTACTATGTGGAAGGCAAACCCTACCTGCTCGATACTCCCGGCGAGTGGTGGTACGACCAAAACACCAAGCGGCTCTATCTGTGGCCTCCCGCATCTGGGAGCCCGGCGGCACAAAACATTGAAATCTCGCGGCGGTCTGTGGGTTTCAGTTTGAGCGGCTGCAACAACTGGATAGGCTGCTCATACATCACGCTCGATGGGCTGGCCTTGGAATTCTTTAACGAGAATGCCATAGAGATCAGCAATGGCGGCAACCAAAAGTCATATGGCGACACGGTGCGCCATGCAAGAATTCGGTACGCCAGCCGGGGCGTTGTTATTGACCAGGGCACCGGTTACTCGGCGAGCAATGTCACAGATGGTTTTACCTTGGAGAATTCGGAGGTCGCCTACATTGATAACCGCGCCATCCACTTGAACTACTGGTCGGAATATGGCGGCCTGCCCGCTTCGTTCACTCACGCCGGCATCGTTAACACGGTCATTCGCAACAACGAGCTGCACCACCTGAGCTTTCGCTCCGATACCGACAACGCCACTGGCGCATTATTCATGTACGCCGATAAACTGCGCTTTGAGGGCAATCACGTCCATCACATCGCCCAAAACGGCATGCAGTTTTCGTACTCGGTCATCCAGTCGTCAAAGGAGTATGGCTTTACGCCGCAGGAAATCAAGACGGGCGAGATCCTCATCAAGGACAATATCTTTGAGCAAGCCTGTCAGAACGCTTTCGACTGCGGCGCGCTAAAGTTTTGGGGCAACCCGCCGGACACACACGTTTTCCGGGATGTGCTCATCACCGGCAACGTCTTTCGGAACAATTTTGGCTGGACGTACATCGGCGAAAAGCGCGGATACTGGTCGGGCGGTCCGGGCAGCGCGGTGCAAGGGATGGGCGGCTTTGGTCTGTACATGAATGTGGTCAGCGGGATGCACGTCTACCGCAACATTGCCTACAACAATGGACAGGCCGGCTTTATGCTGTATGGCAACTGGCGCGATGGCGGCATGGTCTATTACAACAATATTGCCGCCAACTCGTTGTATGGTTTTTACATGGCCGGTCTGGATGATGTCCGCAATGGTGTCAGCACTCTGGTAGCTAACAACATGGTCGTGAACAACGAAGCCTATGGCATTCTGTTAGATGATCCCAATGACTTGCTGCCCAGTATGACTGGCTTGACCTTTGACCACGACCTGTACTATGGCAACGGCTGGAGCACGAGCGGTAGTTTTTGGAAACCTGGCGCAATGACCATCTGGGAGCCGGCTGATAACTCGTATTATCCCACCCTAGCGAATATACGAACACATACGGTCTGGGAGGACCACGGCGCCGAAGGCGACCCACACTTTCAGAGCTATACTCTGGCTGACCGCAACATGTTTGATGGCTCCTGGCCCGACTTGCGCCTTACCGGCAGCAGCACTAGGGCCATAGATCGAGGCACTAGCTCTCTGCCGGCATCCCTGGCAACACTGCTGGCACACTTTGGAGTAGACGACGCCCGACAAGGCACTGCCTTTGACATCGGTCGCTATGAAAGAGGCGGGGCAGGTTGGGCCATCGTGGTAACTCCTGCCAGCCAGATGGTGAGCCCCAGTGGCGTGGCACGTTATGCCCTTTCTCTCTCTCCGTCAGACTGGTCGGATACAGTCTATTTGACTTTCACTAATCCTTCGCCCATGTTGATTATGCAATTGACGCCAAATGCCATTTCCCTTTCCGAACAGGCCATATTGACCATCACTGATACTCACCCTGCTGGCTCTCCACTTTCGCCTGGCCTGTGGTACACTGTGCCCATCACTGGCGCTGGCGGCGGCCTGCAGGTCATAGCCAGCGCAGGTATATTGATTGGGGGAACACGAATATACCTACCCATTCTACTTTGCCAATGATGCAAACCCATCAGTCAACCACTA
This sequence comes from Anaerolineae bacterium, assembly GCA_041300525.1. Classification (GTDB taxonomy): domain Bacteria; phylum Chloroflexota; class Anaerolineae; order Fen-1058; family Fen-1058; genus JBGLNJ01. Next base: position 2,806,349 of record JBGLNJ010000001.1, read on the forward strand.
TCGAGGATATGGCACCGTGTCATGGAGCAGCCGTCTGGCAGAATTGACTCTAGATTGGAACTATATGCTCCGGCGCGATGGCTGGCGATCGACCCTGCCTGCTATCTGGCGAGAAGTCGCAAGCCTGCCTTACCGACATTCGCAGTTCGTCATCGTCGCCCGCTCGCTTCAAGAGCCTCTACCCGATTTGCAGCCCAAGATAGAACTGGAAATCCGCCTGTTCGAGCCCAAGGACATGGAATTGGTGCGAGACATTGACCGCCCTTCCGAAGCCCGGGCGTGCGCCCGGCGGCTTGAGCGCGGCCACAAAGGGTTGATCGCCCTTTACAAAGGTCAGCCCGCCGGATATGCGTGGGGCTGCGCTGAAATTGACCCGACGCTGGAAAGAGTAGAGTTGAAGCTTGAGGCTGGCGACGTGCTGTGCGTAGACGCTTATACGGCTCCGGCCTTTCGAGGCAAAGGTATACAGACCACTCTATCGCTGGCGCGCTTCCGGCTCTTTCGTGACCTGGGGTATCGCCGGGCCATCGCCTACATTGAGCAGCACAATACTCCTTCTCTGGCCGTCTGGCGCAAAGTCGGCAGCCAGGAAGTGAGTCGCATTGATTTTTTGCGCGTCGGCCCGTGGCGACGCACGCGCTACAGTTGAGGAAAGAACCATGTCCGAGTTTTTGCGCCGTGGAATTCTGAGATTGCATCAATGGGCCACCGGGCGTCACATTTTGGAACGGCTGGACGAGTTGAATCGCACCCAGTGGCTCAAGCGCGACGAATTGCAGGCGCTTCAACGGAACAAGCTCCAGCAATTGATGGAATATGCCTATCAGTACGTGCCCTATTATCGGCGCTTGTTCGATCAAGCAGGATTTCATCCCAACGACCTGCGTCAAGTTCTCGCAAGACAACCCCGACCTATGCACCGCCTGCCCCCACGCCAACAAAATCAAGAGCCCCATCCAGCTCGGGCGACCGGATCCGGTCGAGAAACCTGCCGAAAAGCCCCGTCACGCTCTACGCCGACGACGGCCCGCACACCTTCCGCGTCATCGGGGTCTATTACGATTACGCGTCGAGCCAGGGGACGGTGATGATGTCGTCGCAAGTTTACGCGCGATACTGGCACGACGATGCGGCCACCGCCATTGCGTTGAGACTCGCGCCCGGCGCGGATGCAATCCAGATGGCACGCGACCTGCAAGAGGCTCTCACACCTGTGCAACAAGTGTCCGTCCGCCCCAACCAGGTCTTGCGCGACGAGGCGCTCGTGATCTTTGATCGGACGTTTGCCATCACCGGCGCGCTGCAATTGTTGACGACGGTGATTGCGTTCATCGGCGTGCTGAGCGCGCTGCTTTCGCTCCTGTTGGAAAAGCAACGCGAGCTGGGCCTCTTGCGCGCGCTGGGCCTGACGGTGCGTGAAATCTGGGGACTGGTGCTACTCGAGACCGGGCTGATGGGCGCCGTCGCCGGATTGCTGGCCATGCCCTCCGGCCTCGCGCTCTCTTTTATTTTGATTTACATCATCAACCGCCGCTCGTTCGGCTGGACGTTGCAGATGCGCGTGGAGCCGGCGCCTTTTATCATGGCGCTCGCCATCGCCGTGATCGCCGCGCTGCTGGCGGGGATCTATCCGGCGCGCAAGTTGGGCCGGATGATGGCGGCGGAAGCATTGAGATACGAATGATGTCTTTCTGATGTTCCTCGTCTCCGGTCAAGGAGGTGTGAATGAAGACGATTCGCTGGGGCATCATCGGTTGCGGCAACGTGACCGAAGTCAAGAGTGGGCCGGGTTTCCAAAAGGCCAAGTACTCGCAATTGGTCGCCGTGATGCGGCGCAATGGCGCGCTGGCGAAAGATTATGCGGAGCGTCACGGCGTGCCGAAATGGTACGACGATGCGAACGCGCTCATCAACGATCCCGATGTGGACGCGGTCTATATCGCCACGCCGCCTTCGTCGCACAAGGAACACACGCTCGCCGTCGCGCGCGCAGGAAAACCGGTGTACGTGGAGAAGCCGATGGCGCGCAGTTACGCCGAATGTGTGGAGATGGTCGCCGCGTGCCGTTCGGCGGGCACGCCGCTGTTTGTAGCGTACTATCGTCGCGCGTTGCCGCGCTTTCTCAAGGTCAAAGCGTTGATCGAATCCGGCGCGATTGGCGAGGTGCGTTTCGTCACGGCGACGTTGTATCAAAAGCCCGCGCCGGATGAACTCGACCCACGCACGTTGCCGTGGCGCGTCGTGCCCGAGATTGCGGGCGGCGGCAATTTTCTTGACTTGGCCTCGCACACGCTTGATCTTCTCGCGTACTATTTCGGCCCGATTCAATCGGCGCATGGCGTGGCGTCGAACCAGGGCCAGCTCTATCGCGCCGAAGATCTAGTCACGGGCACGTTTGTGTTCGAGTCGGGCGCGCAGGGCGTCGGTTCATGGTGCTTTACGGCGTTCCGCGATTACGACATGAACGAGATCGTCGGAACACGCGGCAAAATCGCCTTCTCGTCGTTCGGCGTCGAGCCAATCGTGTTGACGACCGCCGACGGCGTGACCGAGTTTGCGATTGCGCACCCGCCGCACGTTCAGCAGCCGCTCATCCAAACAGTGGTGGACGAGTTGAACGGTGTGGGCCAATGTCCCAGCACCGGCGTCACTGGCGCGCGGACGAGTTGGGTGATGGATGAGATGTTGAAGGAATACAGACTGCGTCATGCACAAGTCTCGATATAGCGAAATCTCTTGACGCAAGGTTCTTGGATGTTGTGCTGAACGTATGACTATGAAGCGTTTGATCGCAATCGTTTTTGTCGTCGCACTTTTCGTCGCCGTGTATCTGGTTGTGAATCGCCAGCCCACAACGACGATGCGCGCGCAACTCGTTGCGCCGACCAACGCACTCTTGAACTATCGCACTAACGAACTATCGAACTTTGCACTGGCCGATGGGCCACGCCCGCTCGTCTTTCCGGCCGACCACGGGCCGCACGCTGACTTTCAAACGGAATGGTGGTACTATACGGGCAATGCGCAGACGCAAGATGGGCGGCATTTTGGCTACCAGTTGACGTTCTTCCGGCGCGCGTTGGTTCCGCCCGCAGAGCGTCAGTCGCGCTCATCCGACTGGGCCACCGATCAAGTCTACATGGCGCATTTCGCGCTCAGCGACGTCGCGACGAATGTCGCGGGCAAGCGTTTCCAGTCATTCGAGCGATTCGAGCGCGGCGCGGCTGGACTGGCAGGCGCGCAAGCTGCGCCGTTCAAAGTGTGGCTGGACGATTGGAGCGTCGAGCAAATCGAGCCGAACGTCTATCGCCTGCGCGCTTCGCAAGGCGATCTCGCGCTCGACCTGCAATTAAAAGATCGCAAAGGGCCTGTGTTGCAAGGCGACCAGGGCTACAGCCAAAAGGGACTTGACCCTGGCAACGCCTCGTACTATTACAGCCTCACGCGCTTGGACACGTCCGGCGCGGTGCGTGTCGGCGAGGCCGCTTACCAGGTCAACGGCTCAAGCTGGATGGATCACGAGTGGAGCACCAGTTACCTGACGGGCAACCAGGTGGGCTGGGACTGGTTCGCGCTGCAACTCGACGACGACACGCAAGTGATGCTCTTTCAAATTCGCCGCGCCGATGGCACGCTTGACCCGTATGCCAGCGGCACGCTCGTCGCGCCCGATGGCACGACGCGCCGCTTGAGCCGCGACGATTTCCAGATCACCGTCGGCGCGACATGGCGCAGCCCTCGCTCCGGCGCGACGTACCCCGCCGCGTGGACGGTCAAGATTCCATCGGCGGACTTCTCGCTCGACATCAAGCCGTACCTGGCCGACCAGGAATTGAACGTGTCTTTCACTTACTGGGAAGGCGCGGTGCAGATCCGTGGCGCACACGCCGGTCGCGCCGTCAGCGGCAGTGGGTACATCGAGATGACGGGGTATGCTGGTTCGATGGCGGGGCAGTTTTGAAAGTGGATGTCGGAGGTCGGATGTCGGAAGCTAGGCTGCAAAGTCATACACGGGGGTCTCGATCACTCGGCTGGGCTGTTTGTGTTCCCAAATCGTTTGCTGCAGGCGTTCGACTGTCTCTGGCGAGAAGAAACGCTCGCCCGTTTCTAAACACACTCTGGCCGGCACGCTCTCGATGATAAAGAACTTTTTCTCCACCAACAGTGTATAGGTCACTTTTTGCTCGACCATCGTCTCTTTCCAAACATGAACCGTCATCTCAGATTCTCCTAATCCTGAAATCAATCCACTTCTCGGATTTGATCAATGAGGGTCATGTTGAGATTGTGCTACAATCAGCTTGCCCGCGTTTGCCGTGCCCAAAGTTATTATAGGCTCGAATCGAGGTTGTTGCAACTGTCCGTCGCCTGGTGATTACCCACAAGTCAAAATGTGGCCGAAAATCGGGCACTTGGCCCCCTCGATTTTACAGGCAAAATCGGACTTGTGGGTAATCACCAGTCCGTCGCATACGCCGGTCGCGCCGTCAGTGGAAGTGGCTACGTCGAGATGACGGGGTATGCCGGTTCGATGGCGGGGCAGTTTTGAAATGTATGTTACCAACAATCTGAGGTTATCGCAATGACCAATCTCGTGATAATAATATGGGCTGCGTTTGGGATTATCGGCTGGATAATCGTGTCACGTCAACCCAGCAAACTACTTGTTGATAATCCACTTTCGGCAACAGTGGTTATAACCCTTATGGCTTCTCTCATGCCACTCTGGGGCGGGCCAATCTTCTTAGTCTATGTGTTACTGACTCCGACAAAAAAATTGTGCATCCATTGTCATCGAGCAATATCGCAAAAGGCAAGCATTTGCCGGTACTGTCATCAAGTATTCGATTTATCTTCTGAGCAACTCGACCAGATTGCACGAGATAATCAGCAACGCACACGCACACTTGCTGCGCTTAGACAGAAATTCGGCAAGCTCGATGTGGTCAGTCTTGTGCTGTGGTGGATTCTTACGCCAGCTATGGTCTGGCTTTGGTGGATTGTGCTAACTCGATTGGGTGACTGGTATTATTCTAGTTTGGGATCATTCACCTACGCTTTGTTACCTGAGCCGGTTGCGTGGGTGGTACCAGCACTCTTCTTGTCACTTGGAACGAGTTCTTATCCGATACTTGCGGTTCTGAGAATCTTGCTTCGGAGTCAGTGGTACGAGTATCTTGAATATGGAAAGATGAACTATGGTTTTGATTCAACGCGCGTTCTACATATTGTGGCGTGTGTTAGCGTTCTGGTGGCTCTCGCGTCGGCATGGTTTCTTTCAAACACCTATGTACTGGCGCGAGAAGACGAGTTGGTCATCAAGCGTCTTGTAGCTTTAACTGAATCTCACTATTCGTACCAGGGTGTGTCCTCTATCCGCTCTTCACAAGCCACGATGAACTCGAAGACCGGACGGCTTGATAAGGTCATGGGCCGAGTATATGCTTTGGAGTTTTCCAATGGCGATCATTGGTCTACTCGCCGCGACCCGACCGCGAGAGAGCAGCAGACATATGATGACTTAATGCGCTTTATCTCTACACAGAGTCGAGTTCCCATTCAAGAAGTTCCTCTGCTCAATGATAGAGATTTGTAATTACGGATCTATCAGTGAGGCTGAGTCGATATGAATTTGATACAAATCGCCCTACTCCAAATGACCGCCCACGGCACTGACCTCGCCGCGAACCTCTCCAAAGGCGAAGCGTTCTGCCGCCGCGCCGCCGCGATGGGCGCGGACGTGGCACTGTTTCCAGAGATGTGGAACATTGGCTATGCCCCCTGCCCTTCGGACGCGGAAGGACGCGCAGCCTGGCATGCGCTCGCGCTCACCCTGCAAAGCGAGTACGTCACCCACTTCCGAGAACTGGCGCGCGAACTCGACATGGCGATTGCGCTCACCTATCTCGAACGCCGAGGCGAAACCTTGCGCAACTCGGTCTCGCTGATTGACCGGCGCGGCGGAATCCTGTTCACGTATTCCAAAGTTCACCCGTGCGAGTTTGACTGGGAAGCGGAACTCGAGCCCGGCGACGATTTCTACGTCGCCACGCTCGACACGAAAGCGGGGCCGGTGCAAGTCGGCGCGATGATTTGCTTCGACCGCGAGTTTCCCGAAAGCGCGCGCGTGCTCATGCTCAAAGGCGCAGAGATCATCCTGACGCCCAACGCCTGCGAGCTGGAAGCCAACCGTATCGGCCAGTTCCGCGCGCGGGCGATGGAGAACATGCTCGGTGTGGCGATGGCGAATTACGCCGCGCCGCAAGCGAACGGTCATTCGGTCGCGTTCAGCCCCGTCTGCTTTGGCGTGGATGAACACTCGCTCGATCCGCTCGTTGTCGAAGCTGGCGAAGCCGAAGGCGTTTACCTGGCCGAGTTTGACCTGGATAAGATACGCGCCTGGCGGGAGCATGAAGTGTGGGGCAACGCTTTCCGCAAGCCGCGCCGCTATTCGGTCTTGACCTCGCTTGAGGTCGAGCCGCCGTTCATCCGAGCAAAGGCAAGAAGACAAGATTTATCCGCGAATTAGTAACTACTCAGCTTGTCATTGCGAGGAGGCGCTTTTTGCCGACGAAGCAATCCCCGCGTTCAGTGCAAGGAGATTGCTTCGCAAAAATCGCTCGCAATGACACGATGGCTGAGTAGTTACGCGAATTACGCGAATACAAAGAAATGAATTTGGAGATTCGCGTAATTCGTGGAAGAAAAAGGAAACAATGTATGGGGCTACTCGAAAACAAGGTCGCCGTCATCACGGGCGGCACACGCGGGCTGGGGCTGGCGATGGCCCAGGCTTTCGCCCGCGAGCGTCGAGGCCCTGCAGCCAGCGTGTGTATCGCTGCACGCCGGCGCTCCAGTATTTTTCATAGCCCTGGTTGACGCTATAGTATCGGGGCCTGGCGGGAAAGCGTACGTCGGTATGCGAAAGCAAAAACTCGCCCAGGCCTGGATCGAGTGTAAAGCCATGCACACCCTGGCCGGTCGAATAGACCATCATCGTGCTGGGGCCATAGATGACGTACCCGGCGGCTTCCAGCTTGCGCCCCGGCTGCAAGAAATCCTGCAGCGTGCCGGGGCCTTCCGCCGACACGCGACGGTAGATGCTAAAGATCGTCCCGATGCTCACGTTCACGTCAATGTTGGACGAACCGTCCAGCGGATCAAAGGCCAAGACATATTTGCCGGTGGGGCGCCGGGTATCGGACGGGACGGGGATGACGTTCCCATCCTCTTCAGAAACCATCGCCGCCACCCGGCCTGTAAAGCTGTTCATGCGGATCATGGCTTCGTGGGCGAACGCGTCCAGCTTCATCTGCTGCTCGCCCTGGACGTTGGCGCGCCCCGCCAGCCCCAGGATTTGGGTCAGCCCGGCTCGCGTGGTTTCCCGCGCAATGATCTTGGCCGCCAGCGCCACATCATACAGCAAATTGGAAAACATGCCCGTCGCTTCGGGGTGCTCGCGCTCCTGTTCCATGATATGCCGCTCGATCGTCACGATGCGTTCCATGCTGACCTCCTCAAATCTCTCCGCCAAAAGCAAATTGTGGAGCAAAACGCGCCATGCTATGAATAACCCACATCGGTCGCCGACTCGTTAACGAGCGACCGCACCAAATTGAGCTTGGAAAAGTGCCCGCGCGTAAAGGCCGTCATCCAGCCTTCCGGGCCGAGCACTTGATCGCGAGTAACTTCCAATGGCTGACCGGCCCGCGCCAAGTCGCGCGCGCAGCCCTGGACGTTTTCCCAGTAATCCACCTTGCGGCTCAGCGCCGCTTTGCCATCGGTCACGATACCGGCGTGCGAGCAAAACAGAGTTTCAAAATCGAGCGTCAACACACGGCGCAGCGAGTCAAGTGTCAACAGCGCATCTTCGCCGGCGCGCAAATACTTGGATCGGTCGGAAATATACAAGTCGCCAGAGAACAACCAACCTTCCTTTGGCTCCAACAGGCAAACGTGATCGGGGCAATGGCCGGGCGTGGGGACGACCTGGAAACGATGCTGCTCCGTCTCCAACCCATCGTCCAACGGCTCCGCCTGCACCGGCGCAGGCTGGCCCCAGACCAGCCAGCGATAAAACTCTAATCGCGGCGGCGCAGCCAGGATGGGAAGGGTGAGCCGTGGCGCACGTGGGATGAGGTCCAACGTGCGATACAGCGCCGCATCGCCGCCGGCGTGGTCTTCGTGTTGATGCGTGTTCGCCACGCCGAGCAAGCGCCGTTCGCGCGCCAGACGGACGATCTCGCCGCTCGTGGCCGGCGGGCCGCAATCAATCAGCCAGCCATCCACGATATAACATTCCACAGTAAAGAGTGGCCGACCGAAAACCGTGCGCGCCATCGTCGCGCGCGCCACCGGCCCGTCGTCGTGCAGATTGAGCATAGGGGACACTGTAGCCTGGCCGTGCCAGCGATCAACCTCGGTGGCGCATCTGGCCTTCCAGGTATGGGACAAAACCCTGGCCGCAATCTTTTTCCACCGCGAACGCCCACTGCGAAGCCGCCATCGTCCAGACCGTGCGGCGCAAGCGGCAAACCGTCGAACCGCGAGGAACACAACTCAATCGGTCTGTCGTCATCACCATCCGGCCGCGCGCATCGGCATGGCCCAGCGCATGTTCCGTCATCCCATCCAGGCTGAACACATCGCTGACCAGGCAACTGAGGCCGAGGTCGTAATAATAGTGGACGTGCTCGGCGGCCCGCGTTTCACCCGAGGGCAGGTCACTCAGGGTCAACTGACCGGCGATAAAGTGATCGCCCAAGGCCCACGCGTACTGGGCGCTGGCTCGAAAACGAAAGTCCGGCCCTTTGCCCGTGCCCTCCCATTCACCGATCAAGTACCACAGGCGAGTCAAAGCTAACTGGTGCGTAGATGCAGGTTCCATCACCTCTCCTTGTCCGAGGAAGGCAGATTATGAGAGCGTCGTGCGATGAATACGGGAGGCCATCGCATCCGCATCATCAATGGAGCACTCCAGGCTTATTATACACCGGGCAAGACTACCCACAAATAGCTGGCGGTTCAAAACCGCACTGCTCACGGATTCGGCGACGGCGTTGGCTCAGGTTGCGGCGGCGCTTCACCCGGCGCGACTTTGAACACGGCCTGCCACGGCTGGTAGCGCGTATAGACTGTGTCGGTGACCACCTGGCCCCCGCGCTCCACGACGCGCTTGACCGTCACGTCCGCGCCGTCCACCGCCCAGTCTACCTGCTCCTTCTGTCCCGGCTTGAAGGCAGGCTCCTCTTCGTACTTGTCCGGCCCGTGCGGCACGACGTTCGCCACGTGCGGCCCCAGAATCTTGACCGTCCGCCCATCTTTGGTGCTGTAGAACTTGAAAGTCAATGTCCCGTTCGTTTCATTCGTGTAGGTCTCGATCAACAAATGGTAGGGCGTGTCGTTGGTGAATTTGAAATCCACCTCCGGCGCGAACACCGTCGCATCCAGCCCCGGCCCAAAGCCTCGCTCATACCAACCCACACGGTAGGCATGCGGCCATCGTTCGACAATGGGAAAGCCGGCCAGGTATGCCCCACGAAACGCCGTCGTCGAAACCTGGCAGACGCCTCCGCCTACACCCTTGACGGTGCGACCCGCGAAAATAATCAGCGCCTCGGCATACCCTTGATCCAGGCTCACATCGCCCAGGAACTTGTTGAACGAAAACGTCTCGCCTGGCGCGATGACGATGCCATGAAAGCGCGCAGCGGCAATGGCAATGTTCTTGACGCGCGAGGCCGCCGAACCCTTAAAGTACGTCACGCCCTGGCCGACCAATTCCGTGATGCCAAGCTCTTTGGCCGTCAACTTGTCGTGATAAGTCGCCGGGGTGGCGTTCACGACCAGCGTCACCTGACGTTGATCCGTCATCGCTTGTTGAGCGATGCGCGCCGCCGTCGCCGGCACGTTGAGCGCCAACCCTGGCTGGCCGGGCGAGATGACGTGCAGCTCTCGCACCTCGTCGCTAAAGACAAAGCGTGCATCAATCGCCGGGCGCTCGATCTTGGGCGCGATCGGGGTCAAAAAGCTGCGCAGCCGGGCCTCATCCAGCGCCACGTCTATATGATTCGCGTCCGGGCGTCGAATGAGGGTCATGCTCGCCAGTTCCGCACGGCTGATCTGCCACGGGCCGACTTGCAGCGTTGATGCCTCGGGAACAATCGTCATTGGCGAACCGACGATGGCCTCCAGGCTCAGTTTGGCCTTGGACACATCGGCCACAGTGGGCGGCAGCGACTTGAACACGAGCGTCACTTCGGCGGGGGCCAGTGTGCGCGCAACTTCAGCCAGTCGCGCGACGACGGCATCCACCTGGAGTGTGCGCCCTGTGACGGCCGGCGTCGCCACGACGTTCAGCCCATCCAGCCGCACGTTGGCGTCACGCGGGACGACGTTCGAGGACGCGGCCAGCGATTCGAGAAACGCCCGCGCTGCGTTGGGATCCATCCGAATCACCGGCCCAAGTTGCGTCCCCGACCAGATCAACCGGGCTTGTGTCTGCAAGTTTTCCAGCGTCCCCCCGCTGCGCCCCAACCGGTACGCGCCTTGCGCAATGCCAGCCGAGTCCAACTGCAAACCTAACTCGGCAGGGCGCACTGACCAGGTACGGTCGCCATCGCGCAGCGTGATCATGGGCTGGTTAGAGTATGGGAAATGCGCCTCCAATGCCAGCGCGGCTTGGTCCGGGCGCATCCCGCCCAAGTCGAGGCCCCACATCTGCGCGCCGGGGAAAATCTTGCCGACGTAAGATGCCTCAAACACGACCAACGCCATGATCGCCGCCAATACGACCGCCACTAAACCGACAAACGGAAGCCAGGCCAGTCGCGGCACAGAGATACTGACCGGCGATGAAATACGACGAATCTGAATCGGTTGGGTAAGGTCACTCATGAATCACTCGACTCCCAAAAACCATCTGATCCAAATAGCAACATACACTCTACTTTACCCACTGAAAGCTCCGAGCAATCTTTTCAAAAGTAGGGGCATATTTCTCCGACTGGTCCGACGTAGTGCTAAAGGTGAGCATGTAGAGATCCCGGCTCTTGATAATCAGGTACTGTGTCACCGTTGTGGTACTGGCTTGACCGCTCAAGGCGGTCATATTCCGACGAAACTGCACTTCTTCTGCGACACCAGCCGGCAGGTGCACACGCCAGTGGATTACGGGCTTTATGGCCTCTTCCGAACTATCCAACCATCCGGTATAGACATTGATGTAGGAATCCAAAGACCTTTCTGTCGGTTGCTTAAATACGATGACAGTCGTAGCAAGACCAGTCGGTGCAGATTCCGGTGCAAAATCCATGCCGACAAACTTGAATAGATTATTGACTCCAAGTTCACGGGTCACTTCGTCCCACAAGGCCGCCATCTGCGGGTTTTGTTCCCTGGCAACGTTCATGGCAGTGTCTGTAGTCTCCGAATCCCAGGGTTGCCATGTCGGCGGCAGAGCAACAACAAACCCATCGGTTGGTCTTTCGTACCGAGTCCAGCCTGCTTCCAGGGTGGGCGTTGGCGCAACCGCTGGAATGCCGCATCCGACCAAAAGTAAAAAGACTAAAACAGCACCCACAATCTGCTGTGACATTTTGTAGTGGTGCATCCGCCACTCCTTCATACGAGTTCTGTTGCGTGGCCATTGTGTGCCGATTGGCAGACTTTGCCTCTCACGACTGAGGCTCTTACGCCGGCAGCCGCAACGTCTGCTCCACCTCATCCACCTTGCCGACGACGCGCCAGGACGGAACCCACGCCAGCCCGAACGCGTCCACCGTAATGTCGCTCTTGCGCGCCTTGAGCGTGATCGCTTGCGCGCTGTCCAGCACCGCCGCCCACCGCTGGCTGATCTCGGCGACCTCGTCTTCGAGCGCGCCGCGCAGTTGCTCCAGCACGTCTTCCAAATCGGCGAGGGTATCTTCCGACTCTTGCACTTCCGATTCGGCCTTTTGCGTCAAGCGGCGTCGGCGCGAGGCATACGTGACGGCATAACTCTGCCGTCGCCCGGTCAAGAAATTGAAGACCGACTCGGCGACGCCGACCGTCTCTTCCCGCTTGCGCCCGGTCAAGTCGGCCTGATCCTGTTCCAACTCGCGTTCCTCTTTGCGGAGTTGCTTTTCCACGCGGGCGATCTCGCGCTGGTATTTCGATTTGACTTGGGTGATTTCGGCGTCGCGCTTGACGCGCACCTCGGACTCGACCCGCGCGCGAAAATCGCGCGGCGTTTCGTTGGGGATACCCGCCGATTTCAGTTGTGGATGGACCATCACCGACACCGTCACGTCACGGTAAACATACCCGGCAAAATCACGCTCGAAAGCTGCCAGCGTCCGAGCGTTCAACGCGCCGCGCGGCAGTTCGGCAAACTGCGCATCTTCCGAGGGTTGGACGCTGAGCGAGCTGCGCTCCACCGCAGCATCATCCACCGCGCCCCAATCCAGGCTCATGCGTGTGGACGGAATCGGCACGAGCCGTGTGACCGTCTGCTGGTGCGGCACGGCCAACCGGCGGTCGGCAAAACGCACCGTGGCAATGCCCAACAAGCGCGGCTCGTAGACCAATTGTTTGCTCTCGACCAAGATCGAGATCGGAAGCTACCATGTTTGTCGGTTTCAACAACTTTCCAGACCGGGACAAGTACAGCATCTCGTCGGTCCGGATCGCGGTCAGCGCAGCCGCGCCGCTCGCGCCCGAAGTGCAAGATCGCTTTCAGGTTCTCACTGGCGGCACACTGGTTCAGGCTTACGGCCTGACCGAGACCAGCCCGGCGGCCTCTATGGAACCTCTCAGCCACCCGCGCGCGCACTCGATCGGCGTGCCGCTGCCCGATACCGACATGAAAATTGTGGACGTTGACACCGGCCAGCAAGAGCTGCCGACGGGCGAAGTGGGTGAGATCATCATCAAAGGCCCGCAGGTGATGAAGGGTTATTGGAACATGCCCACCGAAACGGCCAACGCGTTGTGCGTCGGGCCGGACGGCCAGCCCGGTTGGTTCCACTCGGCCGACATCGGCTACATGGACGAAGACGGTTACTTTCACATCGTGGATCGCAAGAAGGACATGCTGATCGTCGGCGGCTATAACGTCTATCCCACCGAGATCGAAGCCGTGCTGTTCGAGCATCCCAAGATCAAAGAGGCGGCAGCCATCGGTATGCCGGACGAACGATTGGGCGAAGTGACCCGAGCCTACGTCGTCCTCAAGCAAGGCGAGACCGCCACCGAAGAAGAGATCATTGCTTTCTGCAAAGAGCGAATGGCATCCTATAAAGCGCCGCGTTCCGTCACGTTCCGCGACGACCTGCCCAAATCCATGATTGGCAAAGTGCTGCGCCGCGAGCTGCGCGAGGAAGAGCGTAAGCTTGCCGAGAGCGGGCGCACATAAACGCAGATATTGGAATCAGCGTGTGTCTGCGCCCTACTGGAGAAGAGACTTGACCAAGAAATACGATGCCATCGTCATTGGCGCGGGACTGGGCGGGCTTTCGGCGGCGACGATGCTGGCCCGCAATGGCTTGAGCGTTCTCCTCCTGGAACGGCACAATGTCCCCGGCGGCTATGCCACCAGCTTTGTGCGTGGCCGCTACGAATTCGAGATCGCCCTGCACGAGCTTTCGGGCATCGGCCCGCCCGAGCGCCGGGGCAACCTCTACCGCTACCTGGATTACCTGGGTGTGGCGAGCAAAGTCGAGTTCCTCCGCACGAGCAATCTCTATCGCTCCGTCTTTCCTGGCCTGGATATCACTCTGCCGGTCGGGCGCGAAGAGTTTGAGGCCAGGCTTTGCGAGACCTTTCCCCACGAAGCCACGGGCATCCGCCGTTTTGTAAAGCGCGTGTTCGACATGGGCCACGATTTCGGCAAGATCGTTCGCGAGCGCGGCGTGCGCAACCCTATAACCATGCCCCTGCGCTTCCCGCACTTTTTTCGCTATCTGCCGACGACGTGGGCGCACGTGCTCAACCGCGATGTGCGCGACCCGCGCGCGCGTGCGACACTTTCGCAGTACTGGGGTTACTTTGGCATGCCGCCATCCCAAATCTCGTTTCTGTATTTTGCAACCGGGCTGGCGGCTTATGTTCGTCAAGGGCCGGCCTTTCCCCGGGACCGTTCACAGGCGCTTTCCAATGCCTTCATCTCGACGTTCGAAGAGTTGGGCGGCCAAGTGCAATTCAACTGCGGCGTCCGGCGCATCACTACGACGGATGGCCGCGTCACCGGCGTGATCACCGAAGAGGACGAAGAGATCGTGGCCGATTGGATCATCTCCAATGCCGATCCCATCACGACCTGCCGAGACATGATCGGCGCGCAAGCGCCGTCCGATTTCTTTGCGAAACTCCAGTCGAGCGAAGTGGCCGCTTCCACCGTCAACGTTTACCTGGGCGTGGCGCGACCGCACGAGAAATTGGGCCTGAACGAGCACGAGATCTTTATCAACGGTGATGATGACTTTGATCGCCAATACGCGCAGATGCGCAAACTCGAACCACCGAGCGCCATCGCCGTCACGTGCTACAACGTCGTCTATCCCGACATCTCGCCGCCGGGCACTTCAATGGTCGTGCTGACGGCGCTCATGTTCGGCGAGCCGTGGTACCAGGTTCCGCCCGCCGAGTACGTAGACACCAAGAATCGCATCGCGGATGGCATACTCCGCCTGGCTGAAACGATTGCGCCCGGCCTGCGTGAGTATGCCGAGGTAGTAGAAGTGTCCACTCCCCTCACCAACATTCGCTATGCCGGCACGCGCGGCGGCAGCATCTATGGCTTCAACCAACCGCCACGCGATAACATGGTCTGGCGCATGGGACATCGCGGGCCGATGGATGGACTGTACTTTGTCGGCGCGTGGACTCAGCCGGGCGGCGGCTTTGAACCGGCCATGATGTCCGGGCAGATGGCGGGTGGAGCGATCCTGAGCAAGATCAAAAAGATGCGCGCGGAGCGGGAGGCATAGATGGCAGAGATCATCAACTGGCTTCAGGATATCCGCGAGTATCTGCGGGTGTCGCAAGAGCGAAAGCAGCTCCGCCAGGTGGGGCGCGGATTTGACTACACCCAAGAAAAAATCGTGGCGCAGCAGGTTGTATCCCAGCTTCATCCCAAACGGATGCGGCTGCGCGTGCAAGAGATCGTTCAAGCCTCGCCCACGGCCAAGACCCTTCGCTTCGAGCGCGTGGACGGCCCGCTGCCGCCCTTTCGAGCCGGGCAATACGTCAACGTATTTGTAGACGTGGATGGCGTGTTGACGAGTCGCCCTTACAGCATCGCGTCACCGCCCCCCCTTTCATCTCCCCCGCTTGCGGCCACCCCTTTCATCCCCCCCGCTTGCGAGGGGGACATCCTGGAACTGACCGTGCGAGATAAACCCGGCGGCTTTGTCGCGCCGTATTTGCTCAACGAAGTCAAGGTCGGCGACGAGCTGGAAACGACCGGCCCGAGCGGCAGTTTTTACCACGAGCCACTCATTGACGGCGACGATTTGGTCTTTTTGGCGGGCGGCAGCGGCATCACGCCGTTCATGAGCATCATTCGAGACGCCATTCGGCGCGACCGTCCGATCAAGATGCACCTGCTTTACGGCAGTCGCACGCGGGACGATGTTATCTACGCCGATGAGCTGGCGCAACTCACCGCGAATCACTCTCATTTCAAATACGCGCTCGTCATCTCCGAACCACCGTCCGGCTACAGCGGTCTCACCGGATTTCTCGACGCCAGGCTTGTCCGCGAACAAATTGGCGATGTGGCAGGCAAAACCTTTTACGTCTGCGGCCCTAACGTCATGTACGACTTTTGCCAGGCCGCACTGAAGGAACTCGGCGTGCCAACGCACAAGATTCGGCGCGAGCTCTACGGCCCGCCGGCTGACGTGACCCAGGAGCCGGGTTGGCCGGAGCATATCCGAGCCGATCAGGTTTTCAATGTCGAAATCGTGGGACGCGCGCAGCGTACCATCCGCGCCCTGGCGGGCGAGCCGCTGATGAACTCGTTGGAACGCTATAGCATCGTCGTGCCGGCGGTCTGTCGTTCCGGCGAATGTAGCGCCTGCCGCGCCAAACTTGTCTCCGGCCAGGTGTTCATGCCCGCTCACACCGGTTTGCGCGCGTCCGACCGAGAGCACGGCTATATCCATCCCTGCGTGAGCTATCCACTGCAAGATTTGCGGATTCGCCTCTGACAAATGACGAATTTCGTCGTCCATCGTTGATCCTTCGTCGCCAAAGAAAAACACACTTTGACCGCGCACGGTAAAATAGCCACGAGGTATTCCAGATGATGAAAACCAGAATCACCGAGCTGTTCGGCATTGAGCACCCTATCGTCGGCGGGTGCATGATGCACATCTCCAAGCCCGAGTTTGTCGCGGCGATTTCGAACGCCGGCGCGTTGGGAATGATGGCATCGGCTATGTACGCCACACAGGACGAATTCCGTCAGGCCGTCCGCCGCGTAAAGGACTTGACCGACAAACCCTTTGGCGTCAACCTGAGCCTGCATCCGGCGATACGCCCCATTGACAACGGCCTCTACAGGGACGTCATCATCGAGGAAGGCGTGCCGGTCGCGGAAACCAGCGGCCATCGCCCGCCGGAGGATTTGCTGGCGCAGCTCAAGGCGGGTGGCGTCAAGACCATGCACAAGTGCGTCAGTGTCCGGCATGCCCTCATCGCGCAAAAGGCCGGCGTGGACACGGTGACCGTCTTCGGCAGCGAAGGCGGCGGCCACATCGGCGAGTTGGGACTGACAACGTTCGTGCTCGTTCCGCTCGCCGCTGACACTTTGAATGTACCGGTGTTGGCGGCGGGCGGCATTGCCGATGGACGAGAATTGTTGGCAGCGCTGGCGCTTGGCGCAGACGGCGTGACGATTGGCACACGGCTGCTGCTCACAGACGAGTGTCCCATCCACGAAAACCTGAAGCGGGCATTGGCTTCCGCAACAGAATTGGATACGCTGCCAGTCCTCGGCTCCCTTCGCAACGCAGTGCGCGCCTGGAAGAACGCCGCTGCGCTCAAGGTCGTCGAGTTGGAAGCCGGGCAGGCTGAGCTTGGCGAGATTCTGGCCGTGGTTGGCGGCGCAGCCACCCGGCGCATGATTGAGGATGGCGACGTGGATGCGGGTGTGCTCGCCTGCAGCCAGAGCATCGGCGGCGTGCGCGAGATCAAACCGGTTGCAGAGGTCGTCCGCGAGATTGTGCGCGGAGCGGTCGAGCAAATGTCAAACCTCAGATTTCAAACAGGAGAACAATAGTGGACACACAACACCCTCAACGCCCAATGCTGACGACTGCGCCGTACTCAGCGGCGCAAGCTGCCGTCGCGTTTGTCATCTGCCTGGTGATACTGGTTGGCGCAGTCGTGGTCGCGTCGCTCGTGCAAAAGGATTTTGGCCGGGTCGAGGTGACCAACGTGACCTATCCGAATTACAACAACATTCCGATCCGGGCCAAGCTCCTTAGGCCCATCGGCGCGACGCAGAGCGCGCCCGCGCCGGGCGTCGTCTACATTCACGGCTATCAGAACAATCGAGAAACAAGCGACGCCTATTGCATCGAGCTGGCGCGGCGGGGCTTGGTCGTCCTCGAAATTGACGCCATCGGTCGAGGCAACTCGGGCATCCCCAACGATCCCAAAAGCCCCGACTTTGACAAGACGTATGGCGCTACGAGTTCCTTCCAGTATCTCAAGTCGCAGCCTTTCGTGAATCCCGACTCGGTGGGCATGATGGGGCACAGCCTGGGCGCCGAGATGGCCTACACCGTCGCCCTAAAAGACCCAACCGTCAAAGCGACAAGTCTCTCTGGTTTCGCCTACACCGTCGAGGCTTCCCAGACCAATCCCAAGAACGTGCTCATGATCTTTGGCAAGTGGGATGAGTATCGTACTCGCATGACGGGAACGCGGGACTTTGAAAAGGAATGGATGAGCACAGCGCAAACTCGTCGGGCGATTCCCGGCGAGAATCTCCAACTGAACACGACGTATGGGGATTTCGGCCAGGGAACTGCCCGCCGAGTCTATATGCCCTATGCCGTCCACCTCCAGGAATCTCACAGCGAGGCGGCGATTGCCGAATCGCTGGTGTGGATAAAGAACGCGCTGCGTCCGGCGGAGCAAGACTGGATTGACCCGGCCAGCCAAATCTGGCCGATCAAAGAGTGGGCCACCCTGATCGCGATGCTGGCGGGCCTGGCGTCTGTCTTGCCGCTGGGACTGGTGTTGCTGAAAACCGGATTCTTTCACTCGCTCCAAGGTAAGGCCGCCGGCTCGTATGTCTGCGTCGGCAAATCGTATTGGAAATTCTTTGCCATCAACGGGCTGCTGATGTGGCTCTACTTGCCGCTCATCTTTGCCCTGTTCGGCCTGCTCGTCTACCACAGGTGACGGTGAGCAATGTGGACGTGGCCGGGGGCAACATTATCAAGGACAATTACTTTTACGTCCAGGCCGATAGCGGCACCGCCCGCCGCGCCGTCGAGATTCGCATCACCGATGTGTTCTTTGCGTGTCTGATCGCGTTAGCGACGCCTGAAAAGAAATGCGTTTTCCTGCTTGATTCCTACGGAGGCGTAACTGAAGAGGCCGACCGCTGGCTGCGCGACAATCTGCTCACTCGCCTGCGTGACAAGCAACTTGCCAACGTCATCGCCATCATCGCCGGGCGCACGACGCCGGACTTTTCCGATGAGTGGAAAGCGCGGCTGGCCTCGACCGGACTGGACCCTTTCACGCAAGACGACGTGACGGACTATGTCACGAACAAACGCAAAGTGACCAGCCTGGATGTTGCGACGGTGTTCAAGACGTGTGGCGGACGTCCGGGCCTGCTCAGCCAGATGGTGGAACTGGCGACGATGGGGACGGAAAAAGCGGAGGATTGGCTATGAGCGACCTCATCCCGTCCGCCGCGTTGGATCAGCAATCCGCCACGCTGACGGCAACGCTATTCAGCAAGCTGCCTCCGGCGCTAAAGCGCGCGCTGCAACTGGCGGCTATTCCATACTGGTTCGATTTGCCGCTGCTGACGGTTGCGCGCGGCCCCGACGATGCCGATGGCCGCACGCCAAAAATCTTTAACTGGCTGCGTGAGCGCTCTTTCGTCTCGCGGCTGCCCCGCGACCGTTACGTGCTGAACACAGACGTCCGCGACTTGATTCGCGCGCGGTGGACGCAAGACCGCCAGGGTTTTGCCCAGGCGAATTCCCGCCTGGCCGAATATTTTGCCGGGCGCATGGCTACGGCCTCCGGCCCCGAAGCCGACGAGTTGAGGCAGGCCCACATTTACCACTTGCTGGGAGCGGCCGGCGACGCGGGCATCGTCGAACTCCAGAAAGCCTTTGCCGAAGCCGAGTTCTCCCACCGGCTGGCCGTCGCCGAAAGGCTCGCCGAGGTGGCTGCCGAGCAGCGCGCGTTCCTGGAGCCTCGTCACGTTGCGTGGATCGAGTACCTGCAAGCCCGCTCGCTCCAGCTTCACAACTGCTGGGGGCAAAGTCGCACGCAGTTGCAGGCGCTTTCGGAACGAACGGATTTGCCGTCCGAATTGCGCCCGCGCGTTCAAGCGGCGCTTGCGGCGAGCCTGGTCGAAATCCAACACTGGACGCAAGCCATCGAGCACTACCAGCGGGCGCTGTCCACATTCGAGACCCATGGGCTATATGATCAAGCCGCGGCGTGCCAGCTCGGTCTGGGCTATGCCCACATGGACCTGGGACTGAACGTCTGGGGTCAGCGCGAGTCGCGCCCGACCCCGCCGCCTTCGTTCCGGCAGACGCTTGTGGATTTGGCGACGTTGCCGGTGCGGTTGCCGATTCTGTTGTACGTCCTGTTCAGCGCGCGACAAGTGGAGCTGTTCCCTGCCTGGTTAACGCTGGCCCGGGATGTGGATTGGACGATTGTCCGCTTGTTCGTTCAAGCGTCGCAGTGGTATCACTTGGCGCTCGCGCACATGGAGGCGGCGCACAACACGGATGGCATCTTGCGCGCCAAAGATAGCCTGGCGTGTTTGTATCTGGCGTTGGGGTACCCGGCCGGCGCTGTGGAGATTTATCGCGAACTCATCGCGCGGACCGACATCGCCACCAGCGAATACCAAATAGCGCGCGCGCGCGCCGGGCTGGGCGTGAGCTTGCTGCGGGTGAGGCGGACGGCCGAGGCCGTCGAATCTTTACAGGCCGCCGCGCCCGTGCTGGCCGGTTACAGTGACGCCACCAACGCCGGGCGCGCCTTTAGCATTTTGGCCGAAGCGCAATCCGCGGCCGGCGCGACGGATGACGCGATAGCAGCGTACTCTGCGGCGCTCGACCTGTTGCGGGCGGAAGATGACCTGTCGCGCACGACGGATGTGGCGCACAACCTGGAAGCCATCGCGGCGCGCCAGGCTGCGCCGCAGCCTGCGCCGCAACCGGCGCGCGAAAGGGCCGGACAACTTGCGGCGTCGGTCGTCCGGCGGCGCTACCGGACACGTTACCGTCACCCTGCGCTGGAACTGTTCCGGAAAATCTCTGTCGTGGCGCTGGCCGTGATACTGTTTGTCACACTCTACTTTGCCACTCGCACCGAGACCGCCATCGAAATCGGCGCGGGGACGACGCTCATCGCGCAGGCGCTCAACGAGCCATCGTCGTCCGCGTCGCCCGTGATCTCGCCTTCGCGCGCATGGCAGGTCGCTCCGCAATTCCGAGCCAACGTCGCGATGAACGGCGTGCTGATCGGGTTGATCGGCTACCTGGTCGCTTACACTGCTGTCGGCCTGTACGTGTTGATGCGCACGTCGCTGCGCCAACTTGAGGAAGGGCAAAGCCAGGACGTGCAGCTCGACGCCGATGCTCTCACCTGCGGCGCAGAACGCATCGCCTGGGCTGAAGCGACGGGCCTGTTGCGCAACGACTGGATGATCCGGGGGCGTCCTCTGGCTTATGGACAAACGGTCCTGTTTGGAGTGGGTGGGCATCCTATCCGCATTATCGGACAAACGGCGTGGTACCGCGCGCTTTCGGACGAAATAGCCCGGCGCGTCCCACCGTCCGCCGAACGCGTGGACTTGAGCACATCCCTTACGAACAGTCCGTCTGGCATTTTGCTGATTGGCAATGCGATCTACCTGGCTCTCTTTGTGGTGATGGGGTATGTCGCGCCGGACTGGCTCAACATGCCGATCTTTTTCGGACACTATGCGCTGTCCAACTTGCGCATGGTGATTTACCTGGGGCTGCTCGTTCCGCTGATCTCGTGGCTCGTCGTCGCCCCGATGCGCCGGCGGCTGTTTTTCAACCCGCGCCACCTGATGCCGTGGGGAGTGGCTGTTGCGGGGCTGGGCTTGGCGTGCATCTCGTTCATCAACCTGGGCCTGGCTCACTTTTCGTTGGGGCGGCCCGATGTGATCGTGAGCTTGTTGGCGGTGTGGCTGGTGTGGCTGGGTGCGTTAGCAATCTGTAGGGCAAGATGGCATCTTGCCCTACGACCCGAATGGGCCAATGTGCCAGCTTATCCCACTCTGGTGCGCTGGGGCGGACTGATTGTCGCCGTGGTAATCTCACTCATGGCGGTGCCGTTGGTGGTTCGAGAATTGCTCGGCTACGATGCGCTGCTGGCCGGCAACGTGGCGCGTGAGCGCGCGGTCATGTTCGTCGCCCAAAGCACTCAGTCGAAGGCGAACTATACTGAAGCGTTGGCAGACTATGCTCGCGCCTTGCAATACAACCCTCGCGATGTGGCCGCCATCACCGGGCGCGGCGCGATCTACAGTCAGAGCGGCGAGTGGGGCAAAGCCATCAACAGCTATACCACCTCGTTGGAGATCAACCCGCGCCAGCCGACCGTGTGGTCGAACCTGGGTCTGGCTTATGAGGGTCAGGCCTCGGCGCTCGACGACCAACTTGCGATTCAGACCGACCCTGATTTCCGGCGCGAGATCCAGCAGCGGGAACAAGGGGCTTTTCGCGACGCTATCCATGCTTACACCAGGGCCATCGAGTTGCAGAGCCGCAACGCCAAATATGTGCTGAGACGTGGCGTCGTCAACTGCGCGCTCGGCCAGTTGTTGTTGGACGGAGGCAAGCCGAGCGAGGCCAGGGCCATCTATGCGGCGGCGCTCCTGGACTTTGCCCAATCGCTTCAGTTGGAGCCGCGGAACGCCGATACTCATAATGGGAGCGGCTGGGCGCATTTCAAGATCGCCGAGTCGTACTATGACTCTGTCAACAAGGCTTACCTTGACAAGGCCGCCGCGCGAGCCGAATACGAAAGTGCGCGCGATAGTTTTCTTTCTGCGGTGCGCTTGGACCCGCAGAACGCCAATGCGCAAAACGGGCTGGGTTGGACGTGGCTCAAGCTGGGGGATATCCAGAGGTCGCAAGGCGACCACGACGCCGCGCAGTCGAGCTATGAGCAGTCATTGCGCGCCTACGCCGATGCCAGCCGGCTGGCGCCGAACGATCCGCAGTACGCCGTGTCGGTGGGCAATGCGCGCTGGCTGGTGAGCACCAACATGGTCACGTGCAGGAACTCTGCCGCCAGCGAGGCAGAGTTGACGCGCTACGTGGGCGTGATCGAATCCGCGATAGCCGACCTGGATCGCGGCGCGGAATTGGCGCGCGCCCAAAAGTTCGCGCTGGATAAAGGCGTGGGGTACTATTACCGCGAGTTGGGGCAACTGGCTTTTATTCTCTCTTCTTGCCCAGGCCAAGACCCGATCGCGCGCCTGCAGCAGTCCGTCGCCTACTATGACAAAGCCATCATCGCCGAACCCGCCAATGCCGATTATGCTCAACTGCGTGGGCGGCTGACCTATGCGTTGGGCCTCAAGCAGCCCGACGATGCCGCGGGGAAGCAGCGCCGCATCCAAGCCTTCCAGCAGGCGCTGAACTATCTTTCGTTTTCGTTGGCGCTCGCGCCTGACAATCACGAAACACTGAACTGGCGCGCGTGGGTGAACATCTCGCTGAGCGATGCTCAACCTCAAGATACGGCTGGGGGGCTGGAGCAGCGCGTAAACTACCTGAGCGCGGCGCTGGCCGACCGGCTGAGCATGTTGGCGCTGGCGCAGGATGATGCCGCGCGCAACAACGATGCGGTGCTGTTGGCGAACGTGTATCTCCGGTTGGGGTGGACGCACTATCAGCAAGGTCGGTATCAGCAGGCGGCTGACGAGGCGGCCAACGGGACTCAGTACGAGCCTCGTAATCTTGCGTTGCATTTCAACCGGGGCCTGGCCGAATTGGCGATGGGCGATGAGGAACGCGCCCGGCGCACGTATGACGCCGGTATTGGCATTGCCAAACAACTGAGCAGTGACGTGCGCAGGGTCAAGCTGGACGAGGGTATCGGAGACCTGCAAGACCTGGTGAGGCAAAAGCCGGAACTCCAAACTTCCGCCGAGCCGATCCTGGCGGCGCTGCAAGCAGCCAGGTGATTTGGGATTGCGGATTTTAGATTGTAAATTCAATCCGATCAATCTGTTCTCTGAATCTGTTGACAGTTGACCGCTGAACCGCCGCTCGCGCAGAGCGCGCAGTCAGCCCCTACTCATTGGCTGAGAATCCTTGTATAATGGAAGCATAAGCGAGGCATTGGGTAATGTCACCCTTTCAGTGTGAGGGAGAAAAAGCCATGATACAGCAAGTCAGCTTTGGCGAGGCGCAAGCTCATCTGCTTGAACTGATGGACGCTGCGCTCAAGGGCAAAACCGTATTGATCACCCAAGGCGACCAGCAAGCTGTGCAACTGGTTCCTGTTACGCAGCCCGCGCGCCGCCACTTTGGGAGCGCTCAGGGCCAGATTGTGATGGCAGACGATTTCGACGCTCCGCTATCTGATTTCAATGAGTGCATGGCATGAAATTGCTGCTGGATACCCACAGCTTTCTGTGGTTCATCGGCGGAAATTCACGCCTCAGCTCAAGAGCCAGAACATTGATTGAGGATGTGTCGAACGACGCCTTTCTGAGTGTTGCCAGCTTGTGGGAAATGGCAATCAAGATTAGCCTTGACAAATTGAGCCTGGCGCAACCCTTTGATATTCTCATCCCTCAACAACTTGGCCTGAACAGAATTGATCTGCTCGGCATCACGGTCAAACATGCTGCTGTGGTGGCCACTCTGCCTTTTTACCATCGTGACCCATTTGATCGCTTGCTGATCGCGCAGGCTCAGATGGAGCAAATGAAGACGAGCGACCAGGCCGCCAACGCGACGGTCGGATTGTCCAGTCGCGCCAGGCTAAACGCCACCATAGGTTGAACGAGCAAGATCAGGAAAGCAGTGCCCGCCAGCGGCAAGTGGAACCAGAACAGGTCGCGATAGGTGAGTGGAGCGCCGGCGGCCGGTGGACTGTTCGGTCCCAGTTCGTTCTGCAGCACCGGCTGGACGACGATAGTGGCGTAGATCGCTTCTGCGATGACCCCGACCATCAGCGCGACTGCTCCAATGACGACGCCCGGCCAGCCACTCCACCAAGCCAGCACAATCGCGCCGCCGCCCGAGGCGGCCAATCGCACCAGCGTCCCCCACGCAATAGTGCGTGTCCGGTTAAAGCGGATCAGGATGCCTTGCATAAAGCGCCGCCAGCCAATAGCGGCCGTCCACAGGATCATGATTTGCATCCCCGGTCTCACCCAGGTCGCCACCTCATTGGGCACTCTCATCCAATTCGTGACGACCACGTCAAACACGCCCGTGTAGGCGAATAGCGTGGCGACCAGCGTCAATGCGATGAGCCAATGCAGCGTGAAGCGGCGCAAGAGCAGATACGAGCGCCGATCTTGCGTGAGGGCGGTGGCTGTTGCCAGCAGGTTGATGATTGGGCTTTCGATGGTCACTTCCAGGCTGACCACGATGCCCTGGGCGGCCAGCATCAGCACTTCGTTGGGAAGCCGGTTGATGGCCGCACTCACGATTGGCCCTTCGGCGGACATTAACAGCCAACTGGCAAACAGAGGGAACCAGAACCAAAAGATGTCACGTTGTCGCACAATGTCTTCTCCGCATGAAGGATGGTTGAGAGCCAAATGGACTTGGCTCGTTGGTTGACCCCGGGCAAAGACATTCTAACACATTTGACGCTCTGCGCGTCTCTCGCGCAGTCGAGTTCTACTCCTTGACAAACCCGGCGCAGTGGATATAATTAGCCCACCTAACTATTAGGAGGACTAATGAGCAAGTCGGAAGTCAAGGCTGTTGCCCAAGAGATCATCAAAGTGATCCCGCAGGTCATGCGCACGATTGGCGCCGAGCGGCAAGGATCGGGCTACACGATACCACCAGCGCATTTCCATCTACTGGCCATCCTCGCCAATCACCCCTGCAATCTGAGCGAGTTGGCGGTGCGACATGCCGTAAGCTTGCCCACCATGTCCAACTCGATCTCCGTGCTGGTCGAGCGAGGCTGGGTGAATCGTGTGCCCTTGCCCGACGACCGGCGGCAGGTCTTGCTCGAATTGACGCCGGATGGCCGGGTGGTGCTGACCGAGATCAAAAGCCGGGCCGAAGCGCGTGTGGCCGAGATGCTAGGAAAACTCTCGTCGGACGATCTCGCCAGCCTGTCCGCCGGGTTGGCCGTGCTGGAACAAGCCTTTACACATCCAGTTACCTGCGCCGAACCGAATGGCCCGGCGCTCAAAGGCAAGCGAAGCAAATAAGGAATATCCCTAACATGTTACGACTACTTCAATATCTAAAACCCTATCTTCTTTTGATCCTGTTCACTATCATCTTGTTGTTTGTGCAGGCGAACGCAGACCTGGCGCTGCCCGACTATCTCTCCAAGATCGTCAACAACGGCATTCAGCAGGGCGGCGTGGAAAACGCCGTACCCCATGCTATCCGCCAGAGCGAGATGAACCGGCTGTTCATCTTCGCCAGCGCCGATGACAAAACCCTGATCACCGACAGCTACACCCTGGTGGATCAAAAATCCCCCGACTATGATCAATACGCCAAAGAATATCCGGTTTTGGCCAAAGAACCGATCTACGTCCGTAAGGATTTGGATCAGGCCGCCATAGACAAGCTGAACCCGGTGATGGCCAAATCTTTGCTGGTAGTGTATACCCTTGAGCAAGCCCTGGCCGACCCGGCCAAAGCCGCGGCGATGGCGAAAGGCTCCCAGTTTGATCTGTCCAAGCTGCCACCCGGAACGGATGTGTTTGCCGTGCTGGGCAAGCTGCCCGCGGCGCAGCTTGCCCAGATGACCACGGCCCTCAACGAGAAATTCGCCACCCTGGGCGACAGCATGATCAACCAGATGGCGGTTGGCGCGGTCAAGGCTGAATACGAGGCGCTGGGGATGGACGCCGCTAAGCTGCAAACGAACTATATCCTGAACGTGGGCGGCATGATGCTGCTGATTTCGCTGCTGGGCGGCGCGTGTACGATCGCCACAGGTTTCCTGGCAGCCCGCACCGCTGCCGGCGCGGCGCGTGACATCCGCCAGGCTGTGTTCAAGAAAGTCGAAAGCTTTTCCAGCACCGAATTCGACAAATTCTCCACCGCCTCGCTGATCACGCGTTCCACCAACGACGTGACTCAAGTGCAGATGGTGATCTTTATGATCATGCGCATGGTCTTTTACGCCCCAATCATCGGCGTGGGCGGCGTGATCCGCGCGATTGGTAAGGGCGCCTCGATGTGGTGGATCATCGCTGTGGCGGTGGTGGCGCTGCTCAGTCTGATCCTGATCGTCTTTTCGATTTCGCTGCCCAAGTTCAAGATCATGCAATCTCTGGTGGACCGGCTTAACCTGGTGACACGTGAGAACCTGTCGGGCATGATGGTCATTCGCGCCTTTAACAAGCAAGAGTTTGAAACCGTTCGCTTCGACAAAGCCAACCGCGATTTGACCAATACCAGCCTGTTTGTGGCGCGTGTGATGGTGACGATGATGCCGGTGATGATGTTGATCATGAACGGCCTGTCGCTGCTGATCATCTGGGTCGGCGCGCGCCAGGTGGCCGAATCCACCATGCAGGTGGGCGACATGATGGCCTTTATGCAGTATGCCATGCAGATCGTTTTTGCTTTCCTGATGCTTTCGATGATGTTTATCTTTCTGCCGAGAGCTTCGGTATCTGGCGGGCGTATCGCCGATGTGTTGGAGACCGCAACCGTCATCAACGATGCGCCGGCCCCCCAATCATTCCCCGAACCCTTCGCCGGACGCGTCGAGTTCCGCGACGTCGGTTTTCGTTATCCCGGCGCGCAGGAGGATGTGTTGTGTGGGATCACCTTTACCGCCGAGCCAGGCCAGACTACCGCCATCATCGGCTCCACCGGCTGCGGCAAATCTACGGTGGTCAACCTGATCCCGCGCTTTTACGATGTGACCAGCGGCGCGCTCTATGTGGACGGTGTGGATATCCGCCAGGTGCGCCAGAGTGATCTGCGTGACAAGATCGGCTACATCCCGCAAAAAGGCATGTTGTTCTCCGGCACGATCGAAAGCAACCTGCTGTATGCCGACAAGAACGCCAGCGCCGAGGCGCTGCGTGAAGCCGCCGACATTGCCCAGGCCAGCGAATTCATCTTTAGCAAGGAAGAGGGTCTGGCAGCGGAAATTGCCCAGGGGGGTGGGAACGTATCCGGTGGGCAAAAGCAGCGCCTGGCAATTGCGCGGGCGCTGGTAAAGAAACCGCCGATCTACATCTTCGACGACAGTTTCTCGGCTCTGGATTTCAAGACCGACTCGGCCCTGCGCCGGGCGCTCAGAGAGAAGGCTGGCAATAGCACGGTACTGATCGTAACGCAGCGCGTGGCTACCATCAAAAATGCCGACCAGATCATCGTGCTCGATGAGGGCGAGGTGGTTGGCAAAGGAAAACATCACGAACTATTAGAGAACTGCGAAACCTACCGTGAAATTGCATTCTCGCAGTTGAGCAAGGAGGAGCTGGCATGATGCACAGCACAGACACACCCAGTCGTAGACCAGGCGGCCCGATGCGTGGTGGCCCCATGGGCCGCGGTGGCCCAATGGCCATGATGAAAGGCGAGAAAGCGCGCGATTTCAAAGGTACGATGCGCAAATTGATCCAATATCTTGGGTCGTACAAGATTTCTATCTTGATCGTGATGCTCTTTGCCATCGGTTCCACCATCTTTATGATCGCCGGCCCCAAGATTTTGGGCAAGGCAACCACCAAGTTGTTTGAAGGCGTGCTGGCGCAGATTGCCGGCGGCCAGCAAGCTGGCTTGGGCGCTGGGATTGACTTTGACTACATCGGCCAGATCATCTTGCTGACGCTTGGGCTGTATCTCATCTCCACGGTGTTCAGTTATATCCAGGGCTGGATCATGTCCAACGTCTCGATGGACATCACGTACCGTTTCCGCCGCGACATCGCCGCCAAGATCAACCGCATGCCGCTCAAATACTTTGACGGCACCAGCCATGGCGAGGTGCTCTCGCGCATCACCAACGACGTGGACACCATCAGCCAGACGCTTAACCAGAGTCTTTCGCAGATCATCACCTCGGTAGTGACGGTGATCGGCGTGCTGGTCATGATGTTGACCATTAGCTGGCAGATGACCCTGGCGGCTCTGTTGATTGTGCCGCTTTCCATGGGGGTGATCGCCCTGATCATTGGTCAGTCGCAGAAATACTTTAAGCAGCAACAAGATTACCTCGGCCACGTCAACGGGCATGTCGAGGAAATGTACGGCGGCCATGTGGTGATGAAGGCCTTCAACGGCGAGGCCGATAGCGTGGCGCGCTTCAATGGGCTAAACAACACACTGTATGGCTCCGCCTGGAAATCGCAGTTCCTCTCAGGCCTGATGATGCCGATCATGGGCTTTATCGGCAACCTCGGCTATGTGGCGATCTGTATCCTGGGCGGTTACCTGGCGATCAGAAACGCCATCACCGTCGGCGACATCCAGGCGTTCATCCAGTATGTGCGCTCATTCACCCAGCCGATCATGCAGATCGCCAACATCTCCAACATTCTGCAGCAGACGGCCGCCGCCGCCGAGCGCGTTTTCGAGTTTCTCAACGAAGCCGAGGAAATTGCCGACCCTGCCACCCCCACCCATCCGGCAACCGTCGAAGCCCGCGTGGATTTCAAGAACGTGCATTTCGGCTATAACCCGGAAAAGATCATCATCAATGACTTTACTTTCTACGCCGAACCCGGCCAAAAGATCGCGATTGTTGGCCCAACCGGGGCCGGCAAGACGACCATGGTCAAGCTGCTGATGCGTTTCTACGATGTAAACAGCGGCGCGATTCTGTTCGATGGCCACAACATCCAAGAGTTCACGCGCGGCGACCTGCGCTGCATGTTCGGCATGGTCTTGCAAGATACCTGGCTCTTTAACGGCACCATCATGGAAAACATCGGCTACGGACGTGACAATGCCACGGACGAAGAAGTCTTTGCTGCCGCCAAAGCCGCCCACGTGGATCATTTCGTCCGCACCTTGCCCGAAGGCTACAACTTTGTGCTCAACGAGGAAACCTCCAACGTCTCGCAGGGACAAAAACAGCTCCTGACCATCGCCCGCGCCATCCTGACCGATCCCACGATCCTGATCCTGGATGAGGCCACCAGCTCGGTGGACACCCGCACCGAGGTGTTGATCCAGAAAGCGATGGCCGAACTGATGAAAGACCGCACGAGCTTTATCATCGCTCACCGTCTGTCCACCATCCGCGACGCCGATTGGATCCTCGTGATGCGAGATGGCGACATCGTCGAGCAGGGCAAACACGAAAAACTGCTGGCCCGCGGCGGGTTCTATGCCGAGTTGTACAACAGCCAGTTTGAAAATGCGGCGCTGAATTAGGGGGAAAGCATTCGACGCCGGCTTGCCTCGCCGTATGAAAGGCCGCACGAGTTTCGTCGTGGCGCACCGCCTCGGAAGCGGAGTTGTTCAGCCCTTGACGGTGTGTGGTATAATTAGAGTCACCCTCAGGCAAGGAGGCAAAAATGGCAAGGGTCAGCAAAGAGGCCAACCCAAACAAGCCGGTTGAAAAAAGGCCCGTCCAAACCAGGAACATGATGTTGAACGCGTTTCCCATCACGCCGATGAGATAGATTAGGCAAAATAAGTAAAAACGGCTGCCAGGAGTAACTGCCCGCGCAACTGCCCACGCCGGTATAAATAGATTCCCAGGACGAGCGCGGGCAAACACACGCTCAGGTTCGCCCAATCAAAACCACGGAACGCAATCGCCTTGGCGACGCTGTCGTTTTGATACAGCCCCTGGCCGCCATAGATTTCGACCGCTTGTCCTCTCAGGGACGCAAAAGCATACGGCTTGCCGCCATCATCCGATGAAATTCCCACCAGTGAAGCGGTGAGAACGAGAATCAGGCCCAAGACAGAAAGGCCCAGGACAAGTGTCTTTTTATTCATGCTGTTTTCCATTGCGGATTTAGGGACAATACGGTTCAGTTAGTGCAAATCGCGGCAACGGATGTTCAACGGATAAACGGATTCTGGGCGCGCCGGTCTGCTATCCGTTTATCCGCTGTCTATTCGCTGCCCATATCTAACCCGTATTGCTCTTTAGCCCGGCCCAGTTGGAATCAAACAAGATGTACAGGATAGACAAGATAAAAAGAGAGCGCCTTGTCCATCCTGTAAATTCATGGACGACGCGAAGCGATCTCAAGGTCAAGCACAAAGTACACGTCGCCATCATGGTAATGGGTGATGTGAAATCCACAGCGTTGATAGAACTCGATGACCTCGCGCCACGTCGCCGTTGTCTCCAGGATGATCTGGCGATACCCGGCGGCTTGCGCGCGCTCGACGAGCTGCTGGAGGATCAATCTACCGACGCCTCGCCGCCGCAGGTCTTGCGCTACAGACATGCGCACGATCTCTGCAACGCCATCCGTCCTGGGAACCAGTGCGCCGGTCCCCACTATTTTGTCGTCAAGCCAGGCCACGAGAAAGGTTGCATTGGCATAGGTCGAACGGATGTCATCGAGGTCGGGATTCTTGCCGGGATCGAGGGTTCCCCAATGCTCGCCCAGTCCCGCCAGAATGAGACTCTTGACTTGCGCTTGATTCTCAGGTTGGAAGGGGGCAATGGCAATGTTGTCTAGATTGTTCATGTCACCGGACGACGACTTCACCCACCCCACCGCTAATGTCCAGATCAACGCGATCATCCGCCGTGGCATAGTTGGCCGAGACGTAATTGCCGCCACCCTGCCGCGCAAAGCGTGGCGCGACCGAAAGGCCGCCCAGCCCGGCCGAGCCGTGAATCCTGGCCGCCATGCCTTCAGGAATCGTGACGATCAACTGCCCGACGCCGCCGCTGACCCTGGCGGTCACGCGACCCTGAGCCGGCAGCCACACTTCCGTCTGTCCCACGCCGCTGCTGACGCGCAGGTCGGTCACTTTCAGGCTCGAAAGGTCAAGCGTGGATTGGCCGACGCCGGTGCTCACATTCAGCGCCATCGGCACAGACGACGACAGGTCGAGGCTCCACGTCTGGTCATACCGGCGCCGCCCGAACGGCATGATGGATATGCCCTCACTCTTTAGTTGCAGGCGGGCCACTCCGCCGTCCGCGCGAAAATCGCGTGTGACCCTCTCGCCCGGGCCAGTGCCGATCGTTCCTTCAATCAGGTTGCCCGAATCTTTCAGCGCGCCGATGCGCAGTGACCCCGCGCCAAAAGCAATCCGCACATCGGCGCTCGTCGCGCCGGCCAGTTCTTGCGCGACCCGTTCCGTCGTGAGCGCCTGCCCCGTGAACACCTGCCCCGTGACCAGCGGCGTCGCAGTGACGGCAAGCCACACCGCGCCGGCAATCACTGCGATCACGAGCACGAGCGCAATCAGTGAACCGAGCGCCGAGCGGCGACCGAACAGGATATCCAGGCCGATGGCGATGAGCAGCACCGGCCACAGCCGCCAGATCACGTCCCACACGTTCCAATTCAACATCCCCATATTGCTGAGCAAGAAAATCACACCCAGAGCAATGAGGATGAGGGGCCAGGCGAATCCGCCCCGTCGCCGATAATGACGTTCTTGTGATTCCATGCTTAATCTCCTCTCATGCGGCTGACTAGCAGTGCCAGACCGCCGGCAATCAGAATAAGCGGCCACAGCCGGTCAAAGCTGAGCCAGGTGAAAATGTGGAGTGTGTCCATCAGGAACACTGCGCCGAGGCCGATCAACGCCACGCCGACGATGATGCCGGCTTGACGGTTCGGGCCGCCACGGACAGCGCTGCCCACGTTCTTGGCAAACTCTTCCGCTTTGCCGGTCACCTCTTCGATGTTGGACTCGATGGTCTGGCTGGTCGTGGCGTCTTCGCGCCCGGCCTCCGGCATGATGATCCACAGGATCAAGTATACCAGCAGCCCAAAGCC
The DNA here is from genome assembly GCA_041300525.1 of Anaerolineae bacterium. Taxonomy (GTDB): domain Bacteria; phylum Chloroflexota; class Anaerolineae; order Fen-1058; family Fen-1058; genus JBGLNJ01. The sequence goes on from JBGLNJ010000001.1 coordinate 2,838,690, forward strand.
GTTGGCCATGGCCGTCAGCACAAAGAATAGCCGCACCCACACGGCTTCGATGCCCAGGTACACAGCCAGCCCACCGCATACCCCGGAGACCATCCGGTCGGTGCGGCTGCGAGCCAATTTGCCTTTCATGTAACCTCCTTTGCGTAACATGTCCATCGCGGCCTGTTGCGCTTCGCCTGCCTGTTTGGACATATTCTAGTATAGCCGTAATCGCAGTTTTTGTCATCGGAAGAACGCGGCAGATCCATTTGTTGTCGCACCGCTTTCATACGGGCTCTATATTACGACTTTTATCTTGATTCGTCTGGACGCCCGCCGGACACCTCTCTGATTTGCTGCTGAACTCGAGACGGGCAAGAGGAATCGCTCAACATTCTTTCTTCAATCTCCGGACGACACGAGCTCTGTCTCTGCGCTTCACACATACACTACGCACCGCCCGAACAAAAGTTGCAGATGGCTTGGCTCTGGCGCAATGGTTATGGTATACTTGCCGCGTTACCGTTCACCGTTCTTCGGCAAAGCCAAGTTCCTTTGCGCTTGTCCTCTGCGGGTAAAAGTCACTCGACCCGAATGTCTCTCTAGCGGCAAGAAAGGGGAGTCGCCATGAAGCAATATTCTGGCGCTGTGTTAAGTTGGGTTACGCTCGCTTTGGTTGTCGCCATGTTGGCGTGCAGCGGAGCGACGACGCCTACTCCGCCATCGCAAGCGCCTGGCAACCAGCCTACGAGCGTCATCATCCTCATCACGGCCACGCCGCAGCCAGGCTCAACGCCTGTGCCGCCCACCGTCGAGCCGACGGCTGTCCAGTCCCAAGGCTGCACGCTCAACATGGCTTATGTGGCCGATGTGACCATCCCCGATGGCACAGTGCTGGCGCCGGGGGCGGCGTTCCTCAAGACCTGGCGCGCCCAGAACACGGGGACGTGCGACTGGAAAGAGGGGACACAATTGGTCTTTGCGGATGGGGAGCAGATGAGAGGGCCGGCAGCCGTGAGCGTGCCGGTCACACCGCCCAATGGCACGGCGGATATTTCGGTGAATCTCACCGCGCCGGCCGCGCCAGGGCGATACGTCGGGCGTTGGCGGATGCGCTCGCCGGATGGGACGATTTACGGCAGCCTGACCGTCGTCATCGTCCTTCCCGCTACGCCGACGGTGACCGTTACCGCGCTGCCCACGCCCACCGAGACGCCGACCCTGACCGAGTTGTACAACTTTCACGACAAAGCCGGCACGGCCAGTTGGACTAGCATCAGCGGCACATTGACTTTTCCTGGATCAGTGGCGGATGCGCGTGGTTTTGTGATGTTCCGCGACGACCAAAAGCTGGATGACGGGACGGTTTATCATAGGATTCTGGAAACGCATCCCGCCTGGGTGACGGGCGGATTCATCCAGGGCGTCTACACGGTCGGCGATATTCGGCCCGGCGACCGCTTCCGAGCCAGAGTCGGGTTCTTGTACGCGGAAGGGGTGACGGCCGGCGCTGTGACCTTTATCGTCAAAGGCGGCAACGGCACGACACTCGGCTCGTTTGGCGACACACGCAATGGGGCCATCGTCAACATTGATCTTGACCTCGCGCCGATTGCGGGCAAGACGAATCAGATCATCTTGAGGGTGGAAGCCAACAACCCCGACGCGGCGCAGGATTGGGCGTGCTGGGTGAATCCGCGCCTGTTTGGCGTGCGATAAGCTTGTCGCAGTGCTTTGATGAAAGGGGCCTGCAATGAAAAAGATACTCAAGACTCAAGGCGAGGTAGAATCCGAGTCTTTGGCCCAAGTCGCCGATACCCTCGTGCGCTCTACGCGCGAAGCGATGCGGAGCGCCAAGACCGAAGAAGACCTGCGAATCGGCTTTGAAAAAATCCTGGCTCCCGCCTTGAAGAGTATTGGGGTCGAGCCAAGTCCAAGATACGAGCGTCTAGGCGCTGAGGCAAGGACGGTTTATCGAGGCCGTCCCGATGCAGTCCATGGTCAGGTGATCATTGAGTATGAAGCTCCCAGCGCGTTTTCTTCGGAAGCAACAGTGCGCCATGCCTATGAGCAACTCGTCAACTACCTTTCGGCAGAGGCCCAAGCGCAAAAGGCCGATCCCATCCGTTTGTTAACCAAGCTGGTTGGCATTGGATTTGATGGGGACTCTATCTTTTTCGTCCACTACCGAATCAAGAAAAATGGCAAGGCGACCGCGATCAACAAGTCGGCGTTTGTCCAACGTGGCCCTTATCCTTTTGATTCGGAAAGCGCCCGCACTTTTCTGGCCTATCTGCGCGCTCTGACTCGCTTGCCGCTTACGGCAGACGGCCTGGCTGACAAGTTCGGGCCTAAAAGCAAGATCGCCTCCCTGGCCGTTTCGGCGTTTGCGGATGCGCTGGAGCATTGGGTAGATTCTAGGGCAGTGGGCGTCTTTTTCAACGAGTGGAAACGTTTGTTTGGCATTGTCTATGGGGAGCAATTCAGATCGCAGCAAGCCGAAGAAGCAAGAGCGCTTTCTCAGCTCTACGGCGTAAGCAAAGAGACCGACTTTCAAGAACTGCTTTTTTCCGTCCATACCTATTTTGCGCTTTTGATGAAGCTCATCGCCGCCGAGTTGGTCACTCTCAAAGAAGGCACGTTTACCTCCACGTTTTCCGATCAACTCATCTATTCCTCGAAGGACGAGTTGCGGGCACAACTGACGGCTGTTGAAGACGGTGGCATCTACGCCCAACGTGGCATCACGAATTTCCTCGAAGGCGATTTCTTTCGCTGGTACTTGGGCGCTTAGTCGCCGCGGCTCGAAGAGGCTGTTCGGGAAATCGCCCGTGCGCTGGCCGACTTTGAGCCGGCTACCACTGCGATAGACCCGGAATCTACCCATGACCTCCTCAAGAAACTGTATCAATATCTGGTGCCACAAGAAGTGCGGCACAAGCTGGGTGAATACTATACGCCGGATTGGCTGGCAGAACTGACTTTGAACGAATCCGGTTATGACGGCAACACACTGGATCGTGTGCTCGACCCTGCCTGTGGGTCGGGGACTTTTCTGGTGCTTGCGATTCAACGCGCAAAAGAATACGGGCGAGCGCATCGGCAATCCCCCACGGAGGTCGCCAAGCGAATCGTCGGCAATATTTGGGGCTTTGATCTCAACCCTTTGGCGATAATCGCCACTCGCACCAATTACCTTTTTGCGATGGGTGATCTTGTCAGCCGACTCGAGTATTTGGAAATCCCGGTCTATCTGGCAGATTCGGTTCTGTGGCCCGACAAGAAACACGGCCAATTGGAGTTGAATTTTGCCGGGGGCGAGCATGTCAAGGTTCAAACGTCAGTGGGGCAGTTTCACGTGCCTCATAGGGAGCGGATCTTTCGTCCCCGGCTGCGCTACAGTGACCGGCGACTGGCGGGAGCCCGTGTCAACGCGGCGGGTCAGACGCTGCGCTTTGATCGGGGCGGGCGGGAATACCTCGTGGCCGAGGAACGCACTTCGCCGCGCGGCCTGTGGTGCGGCAGCCTGTTCGGCGTCATCCGCAACTGGCTGGGTGTGGTCGGCCTCAGCTATCTGACCGCCGATGATCCGGCCCTGCTGGACGAGATCATCGAGACGGTGGCCGAGTTGTGTTACCAGGGTGTGGCCGCGGCCCTGGCCACGGGCATCGCGTTCGACTATGGACATTTCTGGGAGGACATTTGCTTCAAGAACGGCCCGCTGGTCAACCCGCGGCTGTTCGCCGAGAAGGTCGGCCGCTATTACCGCCGCATCACGCAACTTTTGAACGATCACGGCGTCGGCATCGTGTCGCTGGACTGCGACGGCAAGATTGACAAACTGCTCCCGATCTGGCTCGAAAACGGCGTCAACACAATGTTCCCTATCGAGGTGGGGACTTGGCATGCGAGTATCGCGCCGTGGCGGGCGCAATATGGCCGCGAGCTGCGCGGTGTCGGCGGCATGGACAAGAAGGTCTTCGCCGCCGACTATGCCGCGGTGGATGCGGAGATCGAGCGGCTTTGGCCGTTGGTGGCGCTGGGCGGCTACATCCCCTGCCCGGACCACCGCATCCCGCCGGATGCCAAGTGGGAGAACGTACAGCACTATTGCGAGCGGATGCGGCGGGTGTTTGGAGGCTGAGGTGAGCCATGACGATGCGCGAGCGGATGCTCGCCGTGATCCAGGGCCGCAAGCACGATCGTGTAAAGGTGATCTCACGGAACTGCGGGCGTTTGAGCCGGCGTTCGACAGCTCGACCGCGCGCAAGCACTTGTCGAAAGCGGACTCGATTCCTTTACGCCCGCGCCGGACTTTGCCCTACGGCACCCCTGAACAAGTGCGCGATGAAACGCGCTGCTTGCTTGACGAGATCGGGCGGAACGGTGGGTACATTGCATCGCCGGCACACGCCATCCCGGCCGATGCGCAGCCTGAAAACATCGCGGCGATGATACAAGTGCTTCAGAACCAGTGAACCCGCCGGAGCGTGAGCAATCGGCTGAAGAAGAGTTTTATCGGCTGGCTGAGGCGGTCAAGTTGGAGATTCTGGTTGGCAGTTCGTCATGTAATACGCTCCGCGGCTGGCGTGCCATCTGCCGGCTGGTCGAGGTGACGATCTGAATTTGGGATTGCGGAGGCTGAAATGGAGCTGGGCGGCAAGGTAGCAGTGGTCACAGGAGGCGCAACACGGGTAGGCCGCGCGATCTCGTTGGCGCTGGCGCGTAGCGGCGCGGAGGTCGTCGTCAATTACAACTCGTCGGCGGACGAGGCGCTGCGCACGCAGGCGGACATTGCGGCGCTGGGCCGTACGGCGCTGCCGTTCAAGGCCGACGTGGCGCAGGGCGACCAGGTGCAGGCCATGGTCGAGGCGGCTGTGGCGCGGTTCGGCCGGCTGGATGTATTGGTCAACAGCGCCTCGATCTGGCGCCGCACGCCCTGGCCGGAAACGAGCGAAGCCGATTGGGATTTGTTGCATGGCGTGGCGGCCAAAGGCCCGTTCCTGTGTGCGAGGGCCGCGGCGCCCCATCTGACCGCGCACGGCGATGGCGCGATCGTCAACATTGTTGATCTGTCGGCGTTCGTGCCATTTCCCGGCTACTTGCCCCATTCGGCGGCCAAGGCGGCTTTGCTGAACATGACCTATGCGCTCGCCATCGAAATGGCCCCGGCGGTGCGCGTCAACGCCGTCGCGCCCGGCCCCGTGTTGCCGCCGCCGAATTTTACACCAGAGCAAACGGCGGCGGTTGCCAGCGCGACGCTGCTGGGGCGCTGGGACACGGCGGAGGATGTGGCCCAGGCGGTCGTCTTTTTGGCAAAGGCCGACTATATCACGGGTGTGGTCTTGCCCGTGGACGGCGGCGAGTTGCTGGCCTGGCGCAAGAAAGGTAGAGCATGAATAGTAAAGAACGAGTCAAGCTGGCTTTTGCGCACAAAGAAGCCGACCGGGCGCCTATTTTTGAATTGACCATAGATAATCCCACCGCCAGCACGGTGCTGGCCCGCCCCACGCTGTGCGGCTTTGGCGGCAACGTGCGGGCGCTGATTCAAAACAAGGCTCTCATCGAAGGCCGCATGGCTGAATTTCACAAGCAGCGCGTGGCGGATGAAATCGCGCTGTGGCGGGCGCTCGACCTGGACGTTTACCCTAACGCCTATCCCGTGCCGCACAACCCGGCGATTCCTGAACAAATCGAAGCGTATGCCTGGCGCTATGCCAGCCCGGACGGTGAACGCTGGGGCATTTATCGCTACATTCCCGAAAGCGACATGTACGACGAGGTAGAATCGTGGCTGCGCGAAGGCGGGCTGGCCGCGTTGGAGCGCGAAACCGAGCTGCTGGAAGCAGCGGAACCCAAACTGGACGAGTGGGATTTTTCGCCGGTGGACACCTTTATCCAAGAGTTGGGCCAAGACCGCTGCGTGATGGGCGTGGCCGACGTGTCCATCGGCTCGACCTATTGCTGGGCGGAAACATTCTTGATCGGACTCATCAAAGCGCCGCAACTCATTCATCGCTACCTGGACGCGCACTTGCGCACGACGCTGCTGCTGCTGGAAGCGATGCTACAGCGCGGCGTGGACGGCGCACACGGCGGATACGATTGGGCCTCGGCGCTCGGGCCGATGTTTTCCCCCAAGCATTTCAAGACATTTGTCTTTCCTCGCCTCAAGCAGATCACGGACCTGTGCCATCGCTACGGCGTGCCCTACGTCAAGCATACCGACGGCAACGTCAACGCGCTGCTCGACGGGATGATCGAAGCGGGCGTGGACGGCTTTCAGGCCATCGAGCCGCGCGCCGGGATGGACCTTGCGCGGTTAAAGCGCGACTATGGCAACCGGCTCACGCTCATTGGAAATGTGGATTGCTCGACTGTGTTGGTGGATGGGCCGGTCGAAGCGGTGCGCGAGCAAACCGAAACCGTGATTCGCACCGCCGCGCCGGGCGGGGGATTCTTGCTCTCCACCAGCAACTCGGTGCATCCAGGCGTCAAGCCGGAATACTATCTGGCGATGCTGGAAACCGCGCGAGCGGTCGGCCACTATCCCATTTCAAAGTGATTCACTCACGAGGAGCAAATTCATGGAACTGTTAAACTCGGTGGTGCTCATCACCGGCGCGGCAACGCGCGTGGGTCGTCACGTCGCGCTGCACCTGGCCGGCCAGGGCGCGCACATTGCGTTCAGTTACTACTCGCCCGACGAACCCTGGGCGCAGACGCAGGCCGACATCGAAGCGCAGGGCGTGCAGGCGTTGGCCGTCCAGGCCGAAATCCGCGACGCCGCGCAAGTCAAGCGCCTCGTCGCAGCGACGCTGGACAAATTCGGGCGCATTGACGTGCTGATCAACAACGCCTCGGTCTGGCTAAAGTCGCCGTTCCTCGACATCTCGGAAGCGGACTGGGACCTGGCGATGGACGTGAACCTCAAAGGGCCGTTCCTGTGCGCCCAAGCCGTCGCGCCGGTCATGCTCAGGCAGGCTCCTCCTGCGTCCCCCCCGCGCGCGGGGGGGATCGAGGGGGGGGTGATGCTCAACGTCACCGATCTCTCGGCCTTCCAAGTGTGGCCCGGCTATGCCCATCACGCGGCCAGCAAGGCGGGGCTGGTCTCGCTAACAAAGTCGCTGGCGGTGGAGCTGGCGCCCACCATTCGCGTCAACGCCATCGCGCCCGGCACAGTGCTTTTGCCCGATAACGCCCCGCCGGAAAAAAAACAGTGGGCCGAAGACAAGTCGCTCCTCAAGCGCGTCGGCTCACCGCAAGACGTGGCGCGGCTGGCAGCCTTTTTGATCGAGAACGACTTTTTGACGGGCGGCGTGTATTTCGTGGACGGCGGCAGGGCATTGGTCTGATGAGCAATTTCGATCTCGTCATTCGCGGCGGCACGCTCGTGACCGCCGCCGATACCATCCAGGCTGACCTGGGCATTTGCGATGGCGTCATCGCCGCCCTGGGTCAAGACCTGATCGGACTCGAGACACTGGACGCTTCGGGCAAGCTGGTGCTGCCTGGCGCGGTGGATCCGCACGTCCACCTGGAAATGCCCGCCGGTCCAACCACTTCGAGCGACGATTGGGAATCGGGCACGGTCGCCGCGGCTTGCGGCGGGACGACGACGGTGGTTGATTTCGTCGAGCCGGAGCCTGGCGAATCGCTCATGCGCGCGTTCGAGGCGCGGCGCGCCCAGGCGGAAGGTCGAGCGGCGATTGACTTTGGTCTGCACATGACCCTCAGCCGCGCGGATGCGGATACGCTGGCGCAAATCCCCGACGTGGCTGCGGCGGGGCTGACGTCGTTCAAGACCTATACCACCTACGAAGGCTTGCGCTTGAGCGACGAGGAATTTCTGCGCGCCATGCAGGCGGTGAAGCAAGCCGGCGGCCTGCTGATGGTTCACGCCGAGAATCACGCGATGATCGAGCATCTCAAGCGCGAGTTCATCGCGGCGGGCCAGGTCGCTCCGCGCTATCATCCGCGCAGCCGCCCGGCCGCCGCCGAAGGTGAGGCCATCGAGCGCGTGCTGGCGCTGGCGGAGATTGCCCACGTGCCGGTGTACGTGGTCCACGTCTCGACGGCGCGCGGCGCAGACGCCATCAGGCGCGCCCGCGCCAGAGGCCAGATGGTTTTTGGTGAGACCTGCCCGCAGTATTTGCTGCTGACCGAGGCCGAATACGAGCGGCCCGGTTTCGAGGGCGCGAAATTTGTTTGCTCGCCGCCACTCAGAACCGCGCAAGACAACACGGCCTTGTGGGGCGCGTTAGCGCGGGGCATTCTTTCGACAGTTGGCACGGATCACTGTCCCTTCAACTTGCGCGGGCAAAAGGAACTGGGCCTCGGAAAATTCACCGACATTCCCGGCGGCTTGCCAGGCATTGAAGCGCGGCTGGCCTTGATGTATACTTGCGGGGTTCGCGCTGGCCGGCTGACGCTCAATCGCTGGGTTGAGGTGTGCTGCGCCGCGCCTGCGCGGCTGTTCGGATTGTATCCGCGCAAGGGCACCCTGATGCCGGGCGCGGATGCGGACGTGGTCATTTTCGATCCCGACAAACACGTGACGCTGTCTCAATCGCTCCTGCACGAGAAGGTGGATTACACACCGTATGAAGGTCTCGAGTTGCGCGGCTATCCGGTTGTGACTCTTTCGCGTGGCATTGTGTTGGTTCAAGATGGCCGCTGGGTTGGGCCAGAGGGACACGGGCAGTATCTGAAACGCAGTGCATCGCCCATGCGATCTTTGGAACAGACCTATGGTTGATCCGAAATCCGAAATCAAAAATCCGAAATCCATAATCATCCTTCCCGCCTGGCTCGTCGCCGATGCGCGCGAGCGCCCGCGCCCGGGTTGGGGCGTGCGGATCACACGCGCTCAGATCGCGGACGTTGCGCCGAATGACCTCTTGCGCCAGCGTTATCCCGACGATCAGGTATGGGACGCAGCGGGGCAAGTTCTCGCGCCTGGATTCGTCAACACTCACACGCATCTGTATGGCGTCCTGGCGCATGGCATCCCGCTGGAGTGCGCGCCGTCCGGCTTTTGGCCGTTCCTGCGTGAATTCTGGTGGCCGCAGGTCGAAGACCGGCTCGATCACGAGATGTGCCGGGGCAGTATTGCCCCAAGGTGGGCGGGGAACAATTCGCCTGCCGGTTCGATCAAGGCCGCTATGTTCGCTGGCTGGTGAATGTCCTAAGGGGCGACTGGGGCCAGTCGTGGACGATGCAGACCGGCGTGCCCGTGCTGACCATCGTCTGGGGGCGACTGGGATACACTATTCTGCTCATGGGGCTGTCCACTGTGCTGGCCATCCTGCTGGCGGTGCCCATCGGCGTCTATTCCGCCGTCAAGCAATACTCTGCCGCCGATTACGCGGTGACGGCCCTGGCGTTTTTCGGCCAGTCCATGCCCACGTTCTGGACCGGGTTGATGGCCATGGCCATCTTTGCAGTGGCCTTGGGTTGGTTCCCCACCAGCGGCGTACACACTGCCGGGAGCGAGGGCGACATCATCGAAGCGCTGGCGCGCATCTTTTCTCTGGGCCGGCTTTACCCCGAGATCGCCGGGCGAGAGTGGAGCTTGATCGGCGAAGGGCTATGGCACGTCGCCTTGCCTGCGCTCGTGCTGACCTACTTTAACCTGGCGACGTGGAGCCGCTTTACCCGGTCGTCCATGCTCGAGGTGCTGCGGCAAGATTACATGCGGACCGCGCGCGCCAAAGGACTGCGCGAACGCAAGGTCATCCTCAAGCACGGCCTGCGGAACGCGCTGATCCCGCTCATCACCATTTTGGCGCTGCAACTTCCCAACCTGTTCGGCGGGGCGATCATCACCGAAACGATTTTTTCGTGGCCGGGCATGGGGCGATTGTTCATTGACGCGATCAACAATGTGGATTGGCCGCTGGTGCAAGGACTGTTGGTCATCTCGGCCTTCCTGGTCGTGTTCTCCAACTTGCTGGGTGATGTCCTGTACGCAGTGGTAGACCCGCGCATTCAGTACACCTAATCGGTTCAGGAGAAGTAAGACAATGTCCGCCATCACTGCCGATGAGCTCTACGCCGAGCCGGTCACAACCGAAAAGCCGGTCGGGCAATGGGGACTGGCCTGGCGCAGGCTGCGCCGCCACCGGCTCGCCATGCTCGGCCTTGTCACGCTGGTGGCGATCGTCCTTGTCAGTTTGCTGGCCCAATGGATCGCGCCGTACCCCTACGAAGAGATAGACCTGTCTCATTCCTTTGCGCCGTTCGTGTCGCCGGGCAACCCGGACCGCCCAATGCACTGGTTCGGCACCGACAGGCTCGGGCGCGACATCTTGTCGCGCCTGCTTTACGCCGGGCGCATCTCGCTGGGCGTCGCGCTGACGGTCACGCTGCTGGTCACGATCACGGGAACCGTCATCGGCGCGGTGGCCGGCGCGTTCGGCGGTTGGGCGGACACGCTGCTGATGCGCTTTACGGATGTGATGTTAACGCTGCCACAACTGCCCCTGCTGTTGATCATTTCCAGCAGCCTGCGGCAGTTTGCCCAGCTTCAGCAATTCCTTGGCTCCAACTTGAGCGTGGCCATCATCATTTTCGTGCTGGTTGTGTTTGGCTGGATGACCGTAGCGCGGCTGGTGCGCGGGTCGGTGCTCAGCCTGCGCGGCCTGGACTATGTCGAAGCGTGCCGCGCATTGGGCGCGGGAAACGGTCGCGTCATTTTCGGGCATCTGGTGCCCAACTCACTTGCGCCCATCATCGTGGCGGCCACGCTGGGGTTTGGCGGGGTGATCATCTCCGAGTCGGCGCTGTCGTTCCTGGGATTCGGCGTCATGCCGCCCGTGCCGACGTGGGGCAACATGCTCAACGAAGCGCGCAACGCGCCGCTCGAATACCTCTTTGTCCAGGCGCTCTCTCCGGGCTTTTGCATTTTCCTCACCGTGCTCTCGATCAATTTCATTGGCGATGGGCTGCGTGATGCGCTTGACCCGCGATTGAAGCTGTAGGACAAGCGCCGGTTGCGGACAACGTGAACCACGACAGACGGCCTTTCTACGACGAACGCATCCTCGACGTGCGAGGGCTGCGCACGTGTTTTTACACCGAAGATGGCGTGGTCAAGGCGGTGGACGGCGTGGACTTGCACGTTGACCGCGGTGAGGTGCTGGGGCTGGTGGGCGAGTCGGGCTGCGGCAAGAGCGTGATGTCGTTTTCGGTCATGCGCTTGCTGGGCGCGCCCGGCAGGATCGTCGAGGGTGAGGTTCTGTTTGATGGCCGGGACTTGCTCGAGCTGCCCGAGTCGGAGATGAAGCACATCCGGGGCAACCGCATCTCGATGATCTTTCAGCAGCCCATGTCGTGCCTGAACCCGGTGTTCAAAGTGGGCGACCAGATTGCCGAGGTGTTGGACATTCACCAGCGGATCGGTCAGGAGAAGGGCTGGGAGCGGGCGGCCGAGCTGCTCAAGCTGGTGGGCATCCCGGAAGCCGACAAGCGGGCGCACTCGTATCCGCACGAGCTTTCCGGCGGGATGGCGCAGCGCGTGATGATCGCGATGGCGCTGGCCTGCGTCCCCGAGTTGCTCATCGCCGACGAGCCGACGACGGCGCTGGATGTGACGATTCAGGCGCAAATCCTCGACCTGCTGTGCGATATACGCAGCAAGATGACGACGTCCATTATCCTCATCACGCACGACCTGGGCATTGTAGCCGAGATGTGTGAGCGTGTGGCTGTCATGTATGGCGGGCAAATTGTGGAAGAGGCCAGCGTGGCGGCTACCTTTGCCGAACCTAAACATCCCTACACGGTGGGGCTGATCGGCTCGATACCGGTCCTCGGCGAAATCAAGGACAAGCTGGATGTGATCCCGGGCTCGGTGCCCAACCTGATCAACCTGCCGCCGGGCTGCCGGTTCGCCCCGCGCTGCCGGGCACGGGTCGAAAATCACCTGAGCATTTGCGCGCAGCAAGCGCCCGCGCTCAGGCCCATCGCGCCGGGGCACAGGGTGCGCTGTTGGTTGTATCAGTGAAAGTGGCGCACCACCGCCGCTTCCAGCCTCAGAAGCTCGCAAGGAGAGATCTCTTCTCTGCGCAGAGACGAAACAGCGAACGGTAAAAACGCCGATTTGATGACATCAGGTCGGCGTTCGTTTTTGCCGGTCGGCACAAACGGGTGTGATGGATGGAGAGAAAGGTGGGATGATACGCTGCCAATTTCCTCGGCTGGCAGCAGGATACCCACACAACGTATACCAGATTTTGCCGCTGCTGGTACAGGCGACATTGGCATAAACGGTGCCATAGTCGGGATCACGCCTCTCGATGGCGTCGTCCGCCAGGATACGAATCAGGTCTGCGGGCAGGCGTGGGGCGGTCGGCGAAGCGTACAACGCCCGAACCAGGTGCTCCATCCGCCTGAACCGGCTCACGGTGCTCGAGGCCGATTCTTCAGCAGCTAGCGCCGGGTCGGGACAAATGCAATAGTGATTCGTCACGACGATCCAATTTTCGGACGGCTCGCGGCGAAAGTGAGCCGTGCACGTACATTCAAACAGAGCGAATTCTTCGGTCTCGCCGTCCACGGCAAACAACAACATGCCGCCGTCTCGATTGATTTCACCCAGCATCCGTTCGACGTCGCGGATGGTGTGGCAAAGCTCGATCGCTTCGGTTAGGAAGCCATAGCCCGGCAGATGCGGTTTCCCCAGCGCAGGTTTGTCGCGGACCGGCAAGTAATTATAGTGCAGCCAAAACCGATCTTGATTGATGCCGGTCGGCGTAAAGACATCACCCTCCATGCTAAAGCTGATGGTGGGAATCCGTCCACCTATTTCCCGTATTGTCACATAGCCCCATAGGTCGGGCACATACGCATCGTTATTGCGCGCTACCCAGACGCGGTCTCCGATCCGGCTGACTGCGCCGCTGCATTGATTGGATTCACATTCCTCGACGTAGGCCCATTCGGCCAGGCGTTGCAGCGGCAGATGGGCGCCTTCTGCCATGCCTTCGTATTCATCCTGAAAGCGTTGGGGGAGACGACGCAACCAGGGCAGCGCACCCTGGCGCAGTTTATTCATGTCGGTCGCATCTTGCCTGCGGGTGAGATAGTGATTGATATTGTGTTCCAGCTTTTCACCCAGCGCATGCCCGGCGGCGAGTCCGATTTCTCTTGGATTGCCTTTGAAGCGATAGATTCGATTGAGGCCGTCGTTCATTGAAGGAGCACCTCGTTTCCTCGCCGGGGGACACGGCTATAGTCCAGCCTCGGCGCAGTCGCCGACCTCAAGTTTGCTAAAGGTAATCGTTCAGTTGGTCTATGAATCTACGCACCGCTCTTGATGATCGAAGCATCTGGCAGCAGCGACGGGGCTTTGTCACCACGCATCGCCGCAGCACACGCCTGGGTCAAGTAATCCAACACGTCACGTTTTTGTTGACGCAACGTGGTGACGGCGGTCAAGATGCGCTCGGCAAAATGGCTGCCGTCTTCGCTTTGCGTGCCGAAGCTGCGTCGTCGCCACAAGACGGCCCGCCGCAACCCACGCTCTGCGCTGTTGTTGGTCGGCTCGACACCTTCGACGCGGACAAACGTCCACAACGCCACCTCCAGCTTGAGGAGGTTCTCGCATGTGCGGCGCGTCTTGTCACACGCCAGCGCGGCTCCGTCGCGCAAGAGGTCTCCCACGCGCGTTTGGATGGGCTGCATCGCGGTCTGAAAGTCGGTTCGACTCAGGGTGCCATCGCGCACCCGATGCCACAGGCCAAACATTTTCTCGACCTGTTCAAGCAGAGCGTGTCCGAGCCGTTCCGACTCACCCCCCCGCTCGACCAGGGCTTGAAAGTCTCGTTTCAGATGCGCCCAACACAACTGCCGCTGGTGTGGGTCGAGCCAGGTGTAGCCACTCCAGCGATCCGAGCCGACAATGCTCTTGACCACGGTTCCCAATATTCGTTGCGCGCCCTTCGCCCAGCGCGTGGCTAGTACCAGAAACAGCGTCACCAGTGGCGTGGTGTTGATCCACAGCCAAGGGCGCTTCGTCTTTTCACGCCAACTCGTCTCATCCACATTCTGGACGGGTTGTTGTTGCACGTAGGTCTGAGCCTCTTGCACCGGTGCTGCCAGCGCCGCGCTGACTTGGTCTTCTTGGGCGGGGATACTGCCCAGGCTGATGTCGGTGTGGAAAACCGTTTGCATGACTTCTTCTACGTCGCGCTGGCTCACCCCCATGCGCCCAGCCAGATAGCCGATGGTCGCCTGCGCCCGTGGACCAAAACTGCCCGAGGGCAGATCGGACGGCAACTCGGCTTGTGTTTGTGCCCCACACGCCAAACACGTCAGCGTATGCTGTCGATACGCTTCGCGTGTCACTTTGGGTTCGACCCGCGGCAGTTCCGTCACCTGACGCCGAACCGGTTGAGCATCCTCGCCCAACAGCAAGGCCCCGCACTGGTCACATCCTGTCGGCTTGAGGTCAATCACATGCTTGACCTGTTCGATGGGGACCAGCTTCCGCCCATGCCCCGTGTGCCCCGGCTGCCCACCCGGCTTGCGTCCCGAGGGGGTACGCTTGGGGCGCGGCGGCACATTCGGCGCATCCGACGACGGCGACTTGGACGAGTTCTGCGAATTCCCAGCAATTCCAAATCTAAAAAATTGTGGGCAAGTGTGGTAAAGTTGTAGCAAAATTCCGAGTATTCACAAGGCCCTATGACAAAACCATTTACCTTGCGAAGTGTTGGAGCGCGCGCTGGAACATATCCGGCGCGCGTTAGCCTCGTTGGATCAAAATTCCGCCGCCGCGCGTGACCTGGGCGTGGCGCAGCGCCTGATCGAAGCGGCCATCCATTCTGCGCGTCAGGGCAACGCGGAAAGCGCCTTTGACGGCGACGCGCTACACCATCTTTCGTCATCAGAGGATTGGCCGCCTATGCCACCGCTGACGGTGCGCGAAGAAGTGCTGCGTCGTAACTACTCTGGTATATGACCTGAAATCCGAATGGACTCAGCCAGGCGATGGCTCCGTAGCTGGGATAAAAGGATGTCCGGCCAGAGCCATTTGAAGTGCTGTTAGTACGGGCTGACCATTCTTGCGCGCCTGGTCATATTTGAAGTATGATTTCAAGTGGTCATGCACCGCGGTGCCCGTAAAGTTCGGCAGAACCCCCATGGCCTCCATCGCCGGCTGGCCTCGCTGGGTGTGGAGGGTGTAGTGCGTCAGTCGCGCGGTACTGGCCGAATGCGTCCAATGCAGTTTGCCGGCTGCCCGCAGACCGGATTCATCAAAATGGACCACCGGGGAAGCGATCAATTGCTAGTGGATGGCCTGCGTCGCCGGTTCGGCTCCCTCGGCCACGCGGGTGTGCGCAGCGAGGATCGCCTCTTCCGACATGGGTTGCCCATACAAGTCGGCCAAGACTTCCCCGGTGCGTTCGAGCGGAATGAAAAGGGTGTGTTTCATTTGAGTAGAAACCTTCTCAAGCAGCAAGCAGCAACTTGTAATAACTCTGCCGGCGGTCTGAGTTGACCGGATTGTGGGCAAGAGTTGCTTGGCGGACAGGATTTGCTAGCTGCGCCTCTGGCAAGGGCACACTCTCCAAAGCGTGCACTTCCATAGCCACTTGGTTGGGGAGCGGCGAGCCATACAAGCGAACATGACGTTGCCGCTTGCGGAAGGTGTGATAAGCGTTCCAATCGTCGTTTTCAGCCACAGCCCGCAAGCGCAGCAAGTTTTCAGCGCCGTCCTGACGGTGAGTTAGTCAAATGGTGTCGCCCGTTTCGCGGGGGCAATTTTCGGCCCCGCCCATGTGTAGCAAGGATAGTCTGGCACATCGGGTAGGTGATGGGCGATAAGCTCCTCCAGAGTGAATGTGCGCGCGCCGGGATCCGCGCTACGCATGGCAAGAGTCGCGGCTTTCAGCGCGGCTCGCTCGGCCAACAATCGCGGACCTTGCCCAGAGTGAACCTGATGGGGCGTGAGCATGTTGAGCCGCGTGTGCGGATGCACATCGTTGTACCACGGATAGAATTGGCGGAAGTAGTTTTCGGCTCCGGGCTGGTCGGAAAAGTAACCGGGGAAGACCGGCTGAGTTTTGATGGTCGCAAAGTGCGATTCGATGTAGGGATTGTCGTTGGGGGTGCGCGGACCTCGGCGAGCTCGGTCGAGCCGTCGGCTGAACAGTTGCTCGATGCCGAGTTTCTGAAAGCAGGTCACGGTGGAGCGTGATCGCATCTGGGCCCCCGGTCGCTGAGTGACTTGGGCCAAGTGGTGGCGGGTTGATCCAGCAAGCCTTCGTTGATCAGTCCGTGATCCCACAAGGTTTGCACCAACGCACTGGACAACTGCGTGCCGATCAGCCAGGCGATGTTTTTGCGACTCCAGTGATCGAGCAGGCTGTAGAGGTACAAGAAGGTCTCGCGCTCCAGGGTGTGCAGATAGGTGATGTCCCAATCCC
The DNA here is from genome assembly GCA_041300525.1 of Anaerolineae bacterium. GTDB lineage: Bacteria > Chloroflexota > Anaerolineae > Fen-1058 > Fen-1058 > JBGLNJ01. The sequence continues at coordinate 2,855,102 of JBGLNJ010000001.1, forward strand.
ACAACCGGTTGAGGCCGTTGACCCAGTCGGTGTCCAGCGCCATGCGAGGTTGACCCTGAGCGACTTGACGCCCGCGTGGCCCATTGCAGTTCAGAGCCCGTTGATACTCCCACAAGGTCACATGCGAGACATACGTCGGAAAAGGGCCATTTTGCAAGGCCAAAGTGTCTGTGGCATGATATGTTCTATGGTTGGTTCTTCGTCCAAAACAGTATACCCGCCGCTGCCTGCCGAAAGATACCAGAAAAGCGAAATCGACTTTTTGGAGATGGGTAGCCCGAATGCTGCCCGCTAGACATTACATGAATACGGAAAAACGCACACCCTCCCTGTGAGTCTGGCAAACAAAAGACTCTTTAGGCAGGCCTAGAGGCAGGTCACAACAGGCCCAGTTCTTTGGCCCGTTCGAGTGCGGCGTCGCGCTGATGGACGTCCAGCTTGCCATAGATGCTTTTGATGTGTGAGCGCACGGTGTTGGCAGAGATAACCAACACATCGGCCATCTCCACGCTCGATAGATGGCGGCCCAGGAGGCGCAGTACCTCAAGCTCGCGCTCGCTCAACGGCTCAATCAAAGGATGAGGGATAAAGGATGAAGGATAAAGGCCCTTGACCTGGGTCGTCTCCGGTTCCAGCCCAAAGGCAGCCAGCAGTTTATCTGTGTAGGATTTCAGATTGTGGTCGGTAATCCGCAATCTAAAATCCGAAATCAGCAATCGTACAGGTTCGCCCTCGTCAACAAAGGCGCGCACCAGACCTTCCGGTTCCCCCAACTCGAGCGCGCGCCCCAACGCCGTCAATGCTTTATCCCGCTTGCCTTGCGCTTGCCAAACCACGGCCTGCAGAACCAATATCCGGACGATGAACAACCCGGCTCCGGCTGCCTCGGCCATGCTGAGGAAGCGCGCCAAAAAGCGCAGCGCATCATCCAGTTTGCCCAAAGCGACGAACGTCCTGGCCAGAACAAGATACTCTGGGCAGTATGACAGCGCCGGCTCGTCGTTCAGCATCGCCTCGTTCGCTTGCGCCCAACGCGACGCCGCGGCAATATCTCCACGCGCAAGGGCCAAGTGCGCTTCATCGGCCAGGACGACGGCGTCGAACCAGGGCGATAGGCCGTGCGCGACGCGTTTCGCCTTTTCGATGGCCTCGGCCGCGCCGTCCATGTCTCCCATCGCCAGTAGCACACTGCCCAGGTACGTATAGTTCACGGTGAGGGTGTCCGTCTGTCCCCAGCGTTCACCCAGTTCAAGCCCCTGGCGCGCGCAACGGACCGCTTCTTCCAGATCATTCCACTCGCGCAGCACCGCGCTCAAGATGGAATAGACGCTGCCCGCCGCCGGCAGATGGGAACGCTGCTCGCCCACATCCAGCACCCGCCGGCACGCAGCGGCAGCCTCGTGGAGACGTCCCTGCATCAACAAGATGTAAGCGTGATCAGACATGGCCAGCATGGCGACATGCGTATTGCCCGCGGCCTGGCAGATGGCGAGTGCTTGCTCGGAAGCGCGAATGGATTCTTTCAGTTTGCCCATGTTCGCCAGCGCTGAGCCGAGCATGGTCGCGGCCAGTCCACGTGCCATATCATTTTGAGGCAATTGATCGAGCGCCGCGTGAGCATAGTCCACGCAACGCTGCCCTTCGTTTCTGAGCCATGCGATGTATGCCCGAATCGTGGCGGCGTGACCGGCCAGGCGGCATTCGTCCGCATTTCGATCGGAAGGCGGGAGAGAGTTTTCGGCGTCGCCCAGCAATGCCTCGATGTGATCGAGCGGGCCGGTGTAGGCCAGCACCCAGGCGCGCGCGATATGCAGCCAGGGCTGCGAGCGCGTGACCTCGCCCGGCAACGCACGCGCGTCCCACTGCGCGAGCCACTGCGCCAGCGTCGTCAGCTCGCCGTGATCCACCATGGCCAGCGCGTTGGCCGCCGCCAGGCGCGCCACGTGCTCAATGTCGCCGCCTGCAAAGGCGTGGCTCACCGCTTCGGCGATAAGGCCGTTTCGCTCGTACCATTCGCTGGCTCGATGGTGCAACTGGGAAGACTCGTCAGGTTCCATCTCAAGTCGGCTGCGCAACAAATCGGCAAAGAGATGATGGTAGCGATACCAGCGCCGCCTGTCATCGAGCGGAACGAGAAACAGGTTAGCCCGATCCAGTCGAGTCAGCATGGCCTGGCTATCCGTGCGCTCGGTCACGGCGTCACACAACGGCGCGCTCATTCGCTCAAGGATCGAAGTCTGAAGCAGGAACTCGTGCACGTCCGGAGATTGTTGATTCAAGACTTCTTCGATCATATAGTCCAGAACGAAACGATGGCTGCCCGTAAAGGCCTGAACAAAACCGGTCAGGTCGGACGTCTCTGGGGCTTGCTTCCGAGTTTGCATCGAGATCGCCGCCATCTGCAAACCCGCAATCCACCCCTCGGTGCGTTCTTCAAGCGCGGCCACATCCGTCGGCGCAAGGTCTAGCTTCAAGAGAGACAAAAAGGCAGCCGCTTCGACAAAAGTAAAGCGCAAGTCCTCCGAGCGCAATTCAGTGACCTGGCGGCGCGCGCGCCAGCGAGCCAGCGGCCAGGGCGGATCGGCTCGACTGGAGACAACCAGATGGATGTGCGGCGGCAGGTGCTCCATCAAGAACACCAGCTCAGCGTGAATCTGCGAATTTTCGACCAGATGCAGGTCATCCAGCACCATGACCAGCGGCGCGGGGCTGGCCTCCGCCAGCTCGTTGATGAGGTCAGTCAAGATCGTCTCGATCCACTCGACCTGGTCATGGGGGACAGAGCCAGTCGCCGGCGACTGGAGGATCGTCAGTGCTGCCGCGCCGATGTCGAGACGCACCTCGCGCAAGGCGGCTACGACATAAGTCCAGAAGCGCGTGGGGTCATTATCGCCTTTGTCGAGCGAGAGCCAGGCAAACAACGTGGGGATCGCCTGCTCGGCGGTTTCGACGGAATAGATCCACTCGGAAAGCAGCGTGGTCTTGCCAAATCCCGCCGGCGCAGAGACGAGCATGAGCTTGCAGGCCGTGTCAAGCCCGGCGTTCAGTCGCTCGACCAGGCGGGGGCGCGGCACCAACGCGAGACGCGGCGGGGGAATGTACAGTTTGGTCGTCAGCAGAGATGTAGGCATTTGCCCCCCCTCATTGACAGATCATTAAGCCAGATGCCATTATCTTATCATGGCTTGTGGTCGCGTGCAATGCCCAAATCACCCACCGAGTCACCCCCATTGGGTGATGACGAGTCACCCAATGAGCTGTTATCCTAGAATCGCAGTTATTCATTGTCTTGAAATTCTACCGGCAGGAGGCCATCTATGTCCAACGGCAGGAAATTCGACAAACCGGGTATCTATCACATCAAGGTCAAAGGTGTTCTGGATCGGCAATGGTCGGATTGGTTTGGTGGGTTTGACATTCTGTACGAGGTTGAAGACGAGACGTTATTGATAGGGACGGTGCGCGATCAGGCCGCTTTGCACGGCCTGTTGACCAAGATCCGCGATCTGGGGTTGCCGTTGTTGATGGTGCAACGGATTGAAGGTGAGGAAGCAAACAAATAGGCGCGCTGGCGTGTCCGGTCGTGTGAACACGCATGGGTGTGCAAGCGGCATAGGAGGGAAAACGATGTGGAGCGAAATTGGCAACATGGATGATGACCAGGCGGCGCGTTCGACGGCCTGGTACGACATCGTGAGTCGGCGCCGTGACCAAGACCTGGAACGTCAATTGTGCCAGGCGGCCAGTGGCCGTCCGTGGCTGCGACCTGCATCCTGGCTGGCATGCTGGCCGGCATGGTATCGGGCGGCGTGGCAAGGCCGCTCGGCCAAGCGAGAGGAACTGAAATGGGCACACAGATCAATGGCGCTTTGACCTGCGCGACGTGGTCAAGACCTAAGACCGGCGCAGGCAGCCTCACAGGCTGGTCGCCGATGTTTTCAGTAACCTCGGTCGAAGCAGTAGCTTCGACCGAAGCGCCCACTTCGGAAACGCCGATACCCGAAGCACCTGCTTCGACCGAAGCGCCCACTTCGACAGAAGCGCCAGCTTCGACAGAAGCGCCCGCACCAGCTGAAGCGCAAGCTCCGGTCGAGGCGACTCCGCCGCCAACCGAGGTCTCATTCCGCTCTGTCACGGCGCCATCGGCTCCACAATTCCTGGAAGCCATCACTCTCAATGGCAAGTTGCGCCGTTTCTCGCTTAATCGGGCCAACCTCTCCATGGGCCGTGCGCCCGACAACGACATTGTCATCGGCGACGAGTTCCCGAATGCCTCGTCCGTGGCCGATCACCACGCGCGCATCTCACTGCGCGAGTCGTGGGCCGTCATCGAAGCCATCGGCCCCGACGCGCCGATCTATGTTAACGACCAGCGTACCGGTCGAAACATCTTGCACAATGGCTGGCGTGTGACGTTAGGCGAAATGGATCTCGCATTTCGCACCGCCGGGCTAGGCACTGCGCCGTTATCCGAGCCAGAAGCAGCGGAGCTCATACCACCCGGCGAGCGTCCTCCCCGGCGGCCAGCTCCATCCGATCTGGGGCCGCTGGCCGATGGAGCGCTGCTGGACAACCGCTATATCGTTCTCGAAGGCCGCACCGAGACGCCCATAGTCAACGTCTACGTGGTCGAGAGCCTCGAGCCCGTACTGCGCTGCACCAAATGCGGGTACGATGGCAACGGGCCACGGCAGAAAAGCTGCCGCAACTGTGGCGCATCACTGACCGGCAACATACCCTATTACCCACACTACCGCGTCAAAGAAAGCGTGGACGAACAAAGCTTTGAAGCGGAACGGCGACTGATCGGCCTGAGTCACCCGCACGCCCTGCTCCCGCGTGAAGCGTTCAGCGAGACCCCCTACGGCAACGTGGTGCGTTACTATGTCGTCGGGCCAGAGTCGCCGCCGCAGTTGGCCGCCGCCATACGCGTGCCGCAAGAGATGCCGGACGTGCTAGAGTGGACGCAGCAACTTGCGCAAGGCATGGCCTACTTGCACCACAACGGCGTAGCATTGGGGCCGATTGATCTATGGCGTGTCGCTTTAGAGAACCAACAAGCCCGTTGGGTAGACTTTACCCCCTGCGAGTTGGTCGAGGAAGCCGAGCAGCCCTACCGCTTTGGCCGCGAAGTTCGAGCGATGACCGAGATGGCCTATTATCTGATCACAGGTCAGCGCAAATACGACGAGTCCATCCGGCTCTCACCGCCCGGCGTGGCAATGATGTTCGACCGCGTGTTGGGCGGGCTGGAAGCGCCGACAGCTTCTCAATTGGCAGCGGCGTTGCAGGCGGGGTTGGTCGAAGTCCGCCGCCCGACTTCACTGGACGTGCGCGTGGGCCGGTTGAGTGACGTGGGCCAGGTCCGCCAACTCAACGAAGACAGTCTCCTTACCATCGAAATTGGGCGGGTGCGGCGCTCGATCAGTGAGCCGTTGGGGTTGTACACCATCTGCGACGGCATGGGCGGCCATTCCGCCGGCGACGTGGCTTCGGGGTTGGCCACTCAGACGTTGGCGCGCAAAGCGCTCGCCGAGATGATGAGTGATGGCATCGCCGCCGACACGCAGCCCAACTGGGAAGGGTGGCTCAAGAGCGCCATCCAGGAAGCCAACCAGACCATCTTTGGCCGCCGCCGCGCCTCCGGCAACAACATGGGCACGACCTGCGTGGCGGCGCTCGTCCACGGCGACGAGGCCGTCATCGGCAACGCCGGCGACAGCCGCTGCTACCTGATCAACGACCACGGCATCCTTCAACTCACCAGCGATCACTCACTGGTGCAGCGACTGGTCCAGATGAAACAACTGACGCAGGAAGAGGCGCGCACCCACCCACAGCGCAATGTGATCTACAAGAACCTGGGCGATAAACCCACCGTCGAGCCGGACGTGCTCACCCAGCCCATCCTGGCCGGCGACCGGTTGCTGCTCTGCTCCGACGGGTTGAGCAACATGGTCGAAGACGAGCGGCTCAGACAAGTCGTGATGTCAGCCAACTCACCGCAAGACGCGTGCCGTCAATTGATCCAGGAGGCCAACCAGGCCGGCGGCGAAGATAACATCAGTGTCATCCTGGTGCAACTGGAGGCGTTGGACTGATGTCGTTCCGCGTTCGCCGCATCGGGCTAGGCTCGGCCAGCAAATTTGGATTCGTCACCGGCGCCGTAACCGCAGCGCCGGTGGGCATCATCGCCGCGTTTCTCATCCGCATCATCATCAGTTGGCTGCGGCGCACGTTGGAAGGCTGGCAGCACTCGACGATTGACGTGGGCGTTCTGGGCAAGGTCCCCGTAGATATGATCCACCTGCTCAACTTGGGCGATACACTCACAACCGTGCAAAAGCTCGACCGGTTGCCGGTGATCGTGGTGGCGCTGGTATTCATCGCCATCGTGCTGATCGCAGGGTTGATCTCGGCGGTGGGGACTAGCTGGCAGGCAATGTCTTACAATTCGATGGCGGCGATTTCGGGCGGGTTGGAAGTAGAGTTGGAATCGGACGATGGTGGCGTGTTGGTCTTGCGAAGAAAATCGCGGGACGTGGAGCGGAAAGCATAGAGTACGAGTGGCCAAACGCACAGCGCGCAGACGCCCCGCCTTCGGCGTCCGGCGGCCACTATTTTCCTGCTACCGCATACCGCAATCTCGACTTGAAAATCGCGGGACTTGCCCGGTTCCAGGAACTGCAATGTGCCCCATCTGCTTCCACTCTATCAAATCCTACTCGATTTGTTGACTTGCGCCCACAGCCAAAGCAGGTACAATCAGCGCATCTTGCAGACCCGATTGCGTCGTTGGGTACAACGCGTCGTTGGGTACAACGCGTCGTTGGGTACAACGCGTCGTTGGGTACAACGCGCAATCGTGGAAGTGAATCTATGGCCCAGTTGATTCGAGACGACATCGCCGCACTGGTAACCGAAGGGATCCGCAGCGCGCAAGCTGCCGGTGATCTGCCGATGTTCGACGTTCCCGTGATTCCCGTCGAGCGCCCCAAGGTGGCCGCGCACGGCGACTATTCCACCGGTATTTCGATGGGATTGGCTCGCCTTGCCAAAATGAAACCGATTGAAATCGCGCGGCGCATCGTCGCGCATCTGCCAGCGACAAACCTGATCGGCAAGGTTGAGGCTGTGCCGCCCGGCTATATCAATTTCGCGCTGGCAGATGCATGGCTGGCAGGGCAGGTCGAAACGATCCTGGCGCAAGGCGAGCCGTGGGGCAGCGTGGACGTGGGGCGCGGCGCGCGTGTGCAAGTCGAATTCGTCAGCGCCAATCCCACCGGCCCATTGACCGTCGGCTCGGCGCGCAACGCCGCCTTCGGCGACACATTGGCGAGCGTCTTGCAGGCGGCTGGCTATGCCGTCGAGCGCGAATACTATATCAACGATGCCGGCTCGCAGATGCGGATATTTGGGCAGACGGTCTACGCGCGCTATGCCCAGGCAATCAACTATAACGAACCACTCCCTGAAGGCGCCTACCCGGGCCAATACCTGATTGACGCCGGGCGCAAGATTGCAGCCGAGCATGGCGAAAAATTCCTGAACATGCCGCGCGACCAAGCAATGGCAGAGCTGACACTGATCGGCGAGCAGATGATGCTGGACGACATCCGCGATACGCTGCAGCGAATGAACGTCCACATGGACACCTGGTTCTCCGAACGCAGCCTTTATGCCAGCGGTTTGTTTGACCGTGTGTTCAAGCTGCTGCAAGACAAAGGGCTAACATCCGAAAAAGACGGCGCGGTGTGGTTCGCCGCGCAAGAGCTTGGCGAAGACAAAGACGCCGTGCTCATCCGCTCCGCCGACGTGATCTCCGACCCGGAGGACAGACCGACGTACCTCGCATCGGACGTGGCTTATGTGTGGAACAAGCTCGTAGACCGCCAGTTCGAAAAGGCGATTTACATCTGGGGCGCAGACCATCAGGGCGACAAGCCGCGCGTGCTCGCGGTTGCCCGCGCATTGGGGCTGGATCCGAGCAAGGTCGTCATCGTTCTGTACCAACTCGTCACGCTCAAACGCGGCGGCGAGCTCGTGCGGATGTCCAAACGTGCTGGCGAGTTCATCACCCTGCGCGAAGTGATTGACGAAGTAGGGTCGGACGCGATCCGCTTTACGCTGCTCACGCGCAGCGCCGATAGCACGATGGACTTTGACCTCAAGCTGGCCCAAGAGCAGTCGTCTGAAAACCCGGTCTACTATGTCCAGTACGCGCACGCGCGCATCGCCAGCATTTTGAAAAAGGCCAGGTCCGAAGGATTCGGTGAAGAGGGCGGCGACGTCTCGCTCCTCGTCACGCCGGGCGACCTCTCGCTCATCCGCAAGATGCTGGAACTGCGCGAAATCGTCGCCAAGTGTGCGGTTGACCTTTCGCCGCATCACCTGGCGCACTATGCCCAAGACTTGGCCGCCACGTTCCACGCCTTTTACCGCGACTGCCGCGTGGTGTCGTCACTGCCCGCTTCGCGAGATGCCGACATGACGAAAGCGCGGCTCAAGCTCGTCCGTGCCGCCAAGACGGTGCTGGCACGCACGCTGCACCTGATGGGAATGAATGCGCCGGAGAGCATGTGATCAGTGATCAGTTCAATACCAAGAGGCAATCATGAGTGACAAACCAGAGCAAGAGCAAAAAGAGGTTATCATCGCGGTCAAAGTGATCCGACAAGAAGGTGATTGCGGCGCCGGCCATCAGGTGGGCGACGAGGTGATCTTTGACGGCCTGACGGTTCAGGGCAAAATATGCATCCATGCTCTCTATAGTCTCTTGCCCAAAGTGTTCGCCATGGCTTACGGGGCTCAGTTCCCCTGGCTCCAAGATCCAGACGTGGCGACTCACGCCTGCCCGGACGCCTGGAACCCGGTGGTGTTCGAGGTCAAGCGAATACGAAATCAATAGCTCCCATGCCAAGTGTCATTTTAAAACCTGAAATCAACAATCGGAAAGGAAAAGCGTGAGCATCCAACCCGACCACTGGATTCGCAAGATGGCGCTCGAACACAAAATGATCGAGCCGTTCGTGGACGCGCAGGTGCGCGATGGCATCATGTCGTATGGCCTGTCGTCCTACGGCTACGACATCCGCGTGTCCGACGAGTTCAAGATTTTCACCAACGTCCATTCGGCCATCGTTGACCCCAAGCACTTTGACCCAAAGTCATTCGTGGATTTCCAGGGCGAGGCGTGCCTCATCCCGCCGAACTCGTTCGCGCTCAGCCGCACCATCGAGTACTTTCGCATCCCGCGCAGCGTGCTCACCATTTGCGTGGGCAAAAGCTCTTATGCCAGGTGCGGCATTATTGTGAACGTAACGCCTTTCGAGCCGGAATGGGAAGGCTACGTGACGTTGGAGATTTCCAACACCACCCCCCTGCCCGCTCGCATCTATGCCAACGAAGGCATCGCCCAAGTGTTGTTCTTTGTCGCCGACGAGGAATGTGAGCGCAGTTACGCCGACAAGAAAGGCAAGTACCAGGGCCAGCAATCCATCACCCTTCCGCGTTTGGGCTGATTGAGGTACAATAGTGAAGTAGTGAGGTAGTGCGATAGTTGACGAGTCTCAAACCATCTCGCTAAAGAACTATCGAACTAGTGGAGGCTGCCGCGCGCGCCGGGTTGGACTGGATCATCGTCACCGATCACAACATCTGGGTCAAGGGCGTGGCGGGGTATTACGATAACGTGTTGCTGCTCGTGGGCGAAGAAGTCCACGATTGCCGCCGCGTGCCGCAGGCCAACCATTTGCTCGTCTACGGCGCGGATTGTGAGTTGGCGACGCTGGCCGCCGATCCGCAAGCCGTCATTGACGCGGCACGGGAGCGCGGCGCATTGACCTTTCTGGCGCATCCGCTGGAATACGCCAGCCGCGTAGCCGGAGAAGATGCGCTGAGTTGGGAAAACTGGGACGTGACGGGCTATACCGGCATCGAGATTTGGAATTACATGTCGGAATTCAAGGCGCGCATCAAGACCAAGTCGCATGCTTTATGGTACGCCTTCTTTCCGAGGGCCGGGATTCGCGGGCCATTCGGGCCGGCGCTCGAGTTGTGGGATCGCCTGGGGGCGAGCGGCCAACGCGTGGTGGGCATCGGTGGGGCGGACGCGCACGGCGTCTCGTATTCGATGGGCTTGCTGCGCCGCACCCTCTTTCCCTACGAGTATCTCTTTCGCGCCGTCAACACGCACATCCTGACGGAAGCTCCCTTGACCGGCGACCTGGTGGCGGACCAGGCGATCATCTTTGACGCGCTGCGTTCGGGACGGGCCTGGGTAGGCTGCGACGTGCTGGGCAGCACGCGCGGCTTTCAGTTCGAGGCCAGGTCGGGGGTGGATCGGGTGACGGTGGGAAACGAGATTCGCCGCGCAGGCGCTGTGACGCTTGAGGTCACGGCGCCGCTGCCTGGCGACATTCAACTGATTTGCAATGGGCAGGTCGTCGCGCGCGGTTCGGGCCAGACGCTCAAGTTTCTTGTGACCGAGCCGGGGCCGTATCGTGCGCAAGTGTATCGTGGCGGCAAAGGCTGGATATTCAGCAATCCTATTTTTGTCATTTAGTTGGGTAGTCGGATAGTCAGACTATCTGACTACTGGACTAGGACATTTGTGACATCGCGGATGGAGACGAGGGCCGCGCGCACGGTCTCCGGATCGCTGAGTGTGGTGAATGTCACCGCGAACTCGTCCTCGAACCCGCCTGAGCGAAGATCGGCTTCGACGGGCTGGCACGCGATGATCTGTCCCACGCGCTTGATCTGTGTCAAGACCATCATGGCTCGCGCGGCTTTGAGCGGCGTATGACGGTCGAGTTGCACTTGCGCCGTTAGCGTTCGTCCATTCGACGGCGGGGGAGCGATGTGCGCAGAGGTTACCGGCGCGCTGCTTCCAGTGGGCGCCCGCCGGAGCGGGGCAGAGCGTTCTGCCGGCGACTCGAGCCGGCGGAGCAGCAGCGTAATGTCCAGGCTAGGCGACCGGTCTGCCTGCGCATCAGCCAGCAACGTCCGCAACGCCGCAGTGCTTTCACCGGTCAGCGCGAGTAGTTCGGCTGTCGGAGGCAGTTGGCTGTCTCTGGCGCGTTGGAGTGCGTCCGCCAGTGTCCCCGCCAATTTGGCGAGGGTGTTGTAACTCATCGCCGCCGATATTTCCTTGAGCGAGACTGCCGCGCGATAGATCTCAAAGAGTGTATCCCGGTCACCGGGAGAAGCGGTCAGCCGGGTGTGCGCGTCACCGATTTGTTGCAATCGCTTGACTGCTTCAAAAAAGGGCCGGTGGTCCACGTTGAGAGGCTGTGGCGCCGGCGCTGGCTTGGATGTGGAGGGCAGCGAGGGCGTGGCTTCCGGCGGGCGAACCGGCGCACGCGGAGCGGCCTGAGGCGACTGTCCCTTTCGCTGGAGATCCTCTTGGGAGGCCTGCACTTCCGCCCGTGCCTGCCCCAACTCTTTTTCCTTGTTGCGGATTTGCTGTGAGACGTCATCCACCTGCCGCGCCAACGCATTGTTCTTGCGCGCCGTTGACAATGCAACGGCCAGCACGTTACACAAGCCGTTCAAGGTCTGCAGCTCGCCCGCTGTCCAGTCGGCGGTCGTGTGCGCTCGCCCGATGATGAGGACACCTGTCGTCGCGCGCTGATAGATGAGCGGCTGCACCCACAACGGGCCGGCCGCCCCACCCACCAGCGCGGCCAGCGTAGCTCGTTGGGCTTCCTGCTCAACGCCGATGCTCACACCGCGCTGACGGTTGATGGCGGATTGGACAGGCAGTTGGGATTCGATGTCAAAAGACGGGCCACTGCGCGCCGGCATTCCCATGCGGCACACCGCTCCCAATTCGATCGTGTTGCCAGCTTCGTTCAATTGCCCGAGCGCGAGCACGTCTGCGCTCAAGACATTGCTGATCGCCACGCCGGCACGTTGCAGGGCGACATTCACGTTCAACGCGTCGCCCACACGTTGGCAGGCTTCGATCAAGGCCCAGGGTGTGGTGGAAGCCGTCGGGGCAGGCTCTTCGCGCTCGGTTGCGCGGCGAAGCATCAACCAAACCAAGATCGGGTACGCGCACAGCTCGGCCAGGCGCACCCCGCCCGCGATATGCGTCTGCGTATCCGCCGTGAACAAGTAAAGCCCGTGACCGGCCAGCAGCAGGCCAAAGGCAACTACCAACATTCCCCATGGACCACGGTGGCGGAGGATAGCGGCAATGATTGCCAGCGCCGCTAAGGCCACGGCCCAGATGTTCCATACCCAAACCCAATCGGCCAGTGTAGCGTTATAGAACGCCCCCATGCTTTGCGCGGCTATGTACCACTGCTGCGCAAAGACGGCGTACAAGATCACGCTGGCAACCATGTTGACGATGACGAGCACCAGTCCGACTTGGGGATAGTCGTCTACCCAGGGCAGGAATGCCCAGACGATCAGACCCAGGCTGGCAACCGCCACAAACTGTTCCAGAGGCGGCGCAACCCACACTGAATTGATGATGCCCGCGGCTGATAGCATTGCGACAACCACCAGCGCCAGCCGCGCGACGACTAGTCCACCGGCAGCCAGCGCCACCCGCAGTGTGCTGCTCGTCCAATTGGCGTGGCGCCCTTCGGCGAGAGCCATCAACAAGATGGCCTCAATGGCGAACAAGACGATCAAGTGGTATACCAGATCGCCGGGAGGGACACTCAGGAGTTGGGTGAGTTGAGAATAGAGTCGGATCATGGTCGTGAAGGGCAATCGCCCAATGTCAAATCTCAAACGTCAAAGATGATTATATACCTGTCTTGCGTGAAGGCAAGGCAAGACGGATTTGCCTTATGTGGGGTGATGGTGCTAAAATAGAGCAGTCTATGTGGAGATGTGGCGCTTTGCGCTGCGCCCCCTATTGCCATAGCCAGGGCGTCGTCCCTGGCCCCAGCCGAAAGGAGTCAATGCAATGTCTCAATCCGTAAGCACCGAAGAAGCCGTCCTCAAGAAGATCAAGTTGGTCCGTTTCTGGACGTTCGGCATCTTTATTCTCGCCTTCGTGGTCGAGACGATGCTGCCCGGCATGGTTGCCAATCGGAATATCGGGCTGCTCATTCAGAACGTGTGGCCGATGTGGCTGGTCACGTTCGTCGTGTGCGCCCTGGTATTCTTTGGCTATCCCTGGTGGGTGCGCCGCAAATGACCCCCGCTTTCCCAAACTGAACACAGGCATTGGGACAGGGGGCTGCCCACCCTGTCCCAATGCCCCCTCTTGCATCAGGGCTTTCTCATAAAAACCGTTTTGCCCAGCCCGGCGGTTGAAACCGCACTAAAGAGCCTTCGGCTGGCCGTCGGCCTGCGCCGACGGAACATTGCGTCCGCGAAGGCGGACGCCTGGCCGCAGGCCCACCAGGAGCGATTTCAATCGCCAGCCAGTTTTTATGAGAAAGCCGTGCCTCTTGCATAGGCTAATGCATCTTTAGCACGCTGCGCGCGATGACCAGGCGCAGTATCTCGCTGGTGCCTTCGCCGATGGTCATCAGCCGTTGATCGCGGTAGATGCGCTCGACCGGGTACTCGGCGCTGTAGCCGAAACTGCCGTGTATCTGGATCGCGTTAAAGCACACCCTCTCGGCCGTTTCACTCGCAAAGAGCTTGGCCATCGCCGCTTCACGGCTAAAGGGACGTTCGTTGGCTTTGAGCCAGGCGGCGCGATAGAGCAGCAACCGCGCAGCGTCAATCTGTGTGGCGGCATCGGCGATCATCCACTGGATGGCTTGATGCGCCGCAATGGGCACGCCAAAGGTCTGCCGCTCTTTGGCGTACTTGCATGCTTCCTCGAACGCCGCTTGCGCCAACCCCAGGCACAACGCTCCGATGCTGATGCGCCCGCCGTCGAGCGTTTGCAACGCCTGTTGGAGTCCGCGTCCTTCTGTCCCCAAGAGATTGGCTGCCGGCACGCGCACGTCGTCGTATGTGATGGCGTGAGTCGGCGAGCCGCGCACGCCCATCTTTTTCTCCGCCGGGCCGATATGCAATCCCGGCGTATCTGCCGGCACGATGAACATCGAAAGCGAATGGCTGCCGCCGCTCTTGTCGGTGCGGCAGAGTGTGACGATGGTTTCGGCAATCGAAGCGTTGGTGCACCACATCTTTTCGCCGTGGATGATCCATTCATCGTCCCCTGAAGGGGATCCGCGACCGCGCCGCTCGGCGAACACGCGCACGCCGCCCGTCAGGTCGCTGCCGGCGCCCGGCTCGGTGAGCGCCAGCGCGCCGAGCCGGCCGCGGCCTGTGGCGAGCAGGGGAAGCCACTTTTGTTTTTGCTCTTCGCTGCCGAACAGCGCGATGGGCGCACAGCCCAGCCCATTGTGCGCGGCAATGGTCAGCCCCATCGAGCCGCAGCCCCAGCCGATCTGCTCAATCGCCAGCGCCGCGCTGACGGCGTCCACGCCGGCGCCGCCGTATTCTTCCGGCACGTTGAGGCCGAGCAGACCCAACGGCCCCATCTTTTTGACTGCCTCTGCGTTAAACTCGGCTGCCTCGTCGGTGTGGCGCGCGCGTGGCACGAGTTCCTTTTGTGCAAACGCGTGTACCATGTCGCGAAACATCCGCTGCTCTTCCGAGAGTTCTAGATCCACAAGTGACTCCTTTCGTGACATCAGACTCGACGTATGTTACGGACGAAGCGCTCCGCCGCCGGCAGGGGGAAGGAATCGCGGCGGGGGAGGCGTTGAGGTAGGAGTGGGCGAAGGAATGAAGGTCGGCGTGGCGAGCGCCCGTGCCGTCTCGGTTGCTTGCGCAAACTGGGCGTTGATGGTCGCCAGAAAGCTCGCTTGATCAAAGGGCAGGGGGGTGTCGGTCGGCCAAACGGGCAGCGGCGTGCTCGTCACGATGTACCCGCCGCCTGCCTGGATCGTCTCGGCCAGCGCAGTGGCGTTAAAGTCAATGCTGTCACGTGGAATGCGTGTACGCGTCGCAGTGGCGGTCGGCGTGAATTGCACTTGCCTTCTGCCAATGAGCGTGACGAAGCCAGTTGCCGCACAAGCCAGGCTGAGCGCGATGGCCAGCGCCAGCGCGACAGCCGCAAAGGTGATGTGCTGATACCGCATCAGGTTTACCTGCTCCCGGTGAGTAAATGGAGTGGGATTACGTCCGACTGCGTTGATCTTCGTTTCGGCCATAGCGACCGAGGTCGCGCCTGATGAGCCTTCGGCTGGTTGTCCGCCTTCGCGGACAAAACCTCGTCCACGCAGGTGGACGACCGGCTGAAAGCCCCATAGGCGCGGTTTCAACCGCGGGGCCGCGCTTCCTGCCAAGTCTGTTGTCCGGCAGAGCGAAGAGACTGCGCCGCTTTCTCTGCTTCACTGCGCGCCTTTTGCCCTTCAGGTGAATCCGCGGTTTCTTTGATTGCCTTGCCGACTTCGTTCACCATCGCTTCCAGGCCCGTTTTCATGCTCTGCGTACGCCGGCGATTTTCTTCACTTTCCCAGGCCGCGCGAATGGCCGTCGCCAGGCTTTGACCCAGCGCCTCGAATTGCTTGCCCACGTCGCGCCAGGCATCGCTGGGAGGGGGCTGGGGCTGATCGGTTTGTTGAGTCGTTTGCTCGTCTGTCATGGTATCACCTCCTGATGATGTGTACTTGTGTGTGCGGCGCACTGGGCCGCTCGTCGGATTACGCTTCAACCCTTCTTTGCCAGGCTTGCGAGCAGTGAGGGCATAACTGAGATTATACACCGAATTGGCTTGACCGGTGCAAGACAAGATTTTCACGACAGTTTGATGGCGACTGGAGGGAATGAGATCCGAGCCGTCGAGGATCAATGCAGGCTGGCTGGCCGATCTCTGCAATGACGAGGCTAAGGCGCGAGGGTTACTTGACCCACAGGATTTCTTCCGGGTGAGGATACTCTACTAACACGTCTTTGGTGTTCGCAATGATCCGACTGTGCTTTTCAAGCCCATCCTGCAAAACATCGGTCAGGTATCTGACAATGGGTATCCTTCTGTTCTTGTCAACATTGACCATGTAATTCTGCTCGCACTTGGGGCAATGGTATACCCAGAGCGTGTAATCCTTGAATTCTCGACACTCCAACAAGGCCACCAGGCCTCTGTCGCACTTTTTGCACCTCAGGTCGGGTCTGCCCGTGTAGAGATAGATGAGTTCGGCGGTCTCGGTGATTTCGTTGCCGGCCAGCAAGACGAACGCAGCGGGCGGCTTTTGGCCGTTGGGTTTCCATGCAGCGCGCGCATCTTGGCTGAGTTGAACATATTCGCCATACAGTTCCACGAGTGACGACGTAGCGTATAACCCTTCGCTGCGTATCGTATCCGAGATGGTCGCGACGGGCACTCCTTTTGCGGTGACGACGACCATCCCATATCGGCCGACGAGCACCTCGGCTGCGCGTGCGTCCACGCTGTCGGCCTCGACGGTGGGCCGCGTCTTGAGCGGCACGGGCAAATCGGCCAGCCGTGCCGCAAAGAGCGCCGGCCCGAACTTGTCTACTAACTTGGCAAGCTCGGTGAAGGTCGTGGCCCCGATGTGCCCGTCGCTGTGGGTGACGAGCAGCGTCCACCACCCCTTACCGCCAGCCTGTTTGAGTGCAGCCACCGCCTGGGTAACGGTGGCTGTATCCGGCACAGACACAAAAGTCTTGTTGAGAGCTTTATCCTGAATTGGCATGGGGGAGCCTCCTGTATGAATGTTAACGCGTAATCAGCTTGATTGTACACCATTTTGCCGCCGGATTACAACTCGCCTCACCCTTGCGAAGGGTGCCCTTTGGCGTTTCTGCTTAACCGGTGTACAATCCGTCCCGTTTCCAATTCCTTTCTACCACAAGCCATCTGCTATCAGCCTATGCCAACCTTGCTCATCTCACGAATTGCCGCTGGACTTGTCATCAGCGCACTCATCGCGTGGCTCGCCTACCGGCGCGGGTCTCTGACCCAAAGCGGCGTGGCCGGCGCCATCCTCACCGGCACGATCATCTTTGGCTTTGGCGGCTGGGACTGGGGGCTGCTCCTCATCGCGTTCTTTGTTTCGTCCAGTTTGCTGACGCGCTTCAAAGAAACCGCCAAGCTCCAGGTGGCAGATCAATTTGCCAAGGGCGGCCCGCGCGACGTGTGGCAGGCATTGGCAAACGGCGGGCTGGCGGCGCTCATTGCCATCGCGTACCGTCTGACCGGGGCGATTCATGTGCCACTCCTCTTTGCATTCGTCGGCGCGATAGCGGAAGCCAACGCGGACACGTGGGCAACGGAACTGGGCGTGCTCAGCGCCGAGCAGCCTCGCCTAATCACGACCGGCAAACCGGTCGCGCCGGGGACTTCAGGGGGCGTGACGTGGGATGGCGATAGGGCGGCGCTCTTGGGCGCGGCGCTGATCGGCGGACTGGCAGCCTTGTTTCGCTGGGTCGGCGGGATGCCCTGGGGCTTGGCGGTGCTGCTGTTCCCCGTCGGGGCGTTGGCTGGCGTGGCAGGGTCGCTCGTGGATAGCCTGCTCGGCGCAACCGTGCAAGGGATCTTTTACTGTGACACGTGTGGCAAAGAGACCGAGCGCGAGTTGCACCGCTGCGGCAATCGCACACGACTGGTGCGCGGCTGGCGCGTATTGAACAACGATTGGGTAAACTGGATCGGCACGCTGTCCGGCGCGGCGGTCGCTGGCGGGCTAAGTTTGCTATTGAGATGACGGGACCTCCATCGCTCACAGCACGGAAACACGTCATCCTGCTTTTGGCGTTGGTCTTTGCGCTGGCCGGCTGCGCGCTGTCCGACCGTCCTGGCTCGCTCCCCTCCATTCCCGCACAGACGCCCGACCCCGCCGACACTTTTGACTTTCCATTGCTTCCCCGCGAAAGGTTCGGCCCGTACATCCCCAACGTCAGCGGGCCGTTGCCGGTGGACACGCGCTACAGCGCGCAAAACCCCGGCCTCGGCACGACGGGCAAATGCTTTGTGGATCGGAATGGGAACAAGGTCGCGTTCAATCGTCTGTATCACGCCGGCGAGGACTGGTTCGCGCAGGATGTGCGCGGACGTGTGGATGGGAGTGGAGCGGCTGGCGTTCCGGTACACGCCGTCGCCAACGGTGCAGTGACCTGGGCGCAGGATATTGGCGCAGACGGTTACGTGCTGGCGTTAGTTCATCTCTTGCCAGACGGTTCGCGCGCGTGGTCGGCTTACTGGCACGTCACCCAGCCCGCTGTGACGATAGGACAAGCCGTCAAGCGCGGCGACCGCATCGCGGACGTGCTCAATCGAGGGTACAACTCACACTTGCACTGGGAAATACGTGTCTTTGGGGATGGGACGGCGCTGTTCCCGCCTGATTCGGCAGGGGGACGCGGCACGTGCAACGGTCGAGTGCCGGCGCTGGGCTACACTTGGGACGACGATCCGGCCCGCGCTCAACCCGATGCATGGGGCTACCGCGCCCCGACAAAGTTCGTCGAGGCGCGGCGCACAAAGTAGAGACGGCCGTGAATCGCCTCTATCCCAGTTGCAGCATCTGTCCGCCATCAGCCGGCCAACCGTTGCAGAGTCGGCGAACACTCTGAAAAATGACGAGCTACCTTCTGAGGCTGATTTTCAAGGCAGACACTCGATTCTGAGCTTTCTGCCCTTCCGGCAAAGAGGACGACCTATACACGGCCATCAGGAGAATGGCCAGCAAACACCATATCCCCAGGCAAGCCAGTACCCGAATCGTGTTTGTGTCCAACTGGGCATACAGAAACCAAAAGAAAATTGCCGCGATGCCGGCAGAGACGAATTCCCTCACTGTGGCTGCGCTTGTCCCTTTCATTTTGCCAACTCCTCTTTCTCTTTCCAAGACCTTGGGGGGATCACTGACGCCTGGACGAGAATCCGGTCTGTTGGGTCATCCCTCTGCTTATTCCCCCAAACAGCAGAGGCGATCAAGTTGGGCTGGTCAAGTAGCGCGTGCTACGGTTAGAGAATACCACAAATGAGGTGAGCATAGTTTAGCAACATTGTTGCAATAGCATTGCAAAATGATTGCAACCTTTGGGGAAAAGCGAGCCGTCCCGGTCAGCAATGCCGACCAGCGGGGCAATGTGCGCGTCGGCTGCCATGCCGACGTTGCGCGCTTACGAGGAAATAGATCGAGGAAGCCAGGTCAAGGACGTTCGAGATTCACCCCCGCAACCAGGCCAACGCTTCGGCCTCGTCGCTAAACACGCGAGACCTGGCGCGCATCTCTGGCATCAGAGACACAGAAATCACATAGTTGACCATATTGGCGAGGAAGGCGGTGCCCACCAGCGTTGCCACGCGCCAGTCGTCCGTCACAGCCAGCCGCTCCAATTCTTCAGAGCGTTGTATGGCGTAAGGCGTGACCAGGCCAATGTGGCGCACATCGTACATCAGGCGCACTGGCCGGCCTTGCTCAAGTGACTGTCTAAACACCACGGCGACATCGTCATACCAGGCATCCACAACGTCGCGGTCAGATGACTTGGATCTGTAGATGGTGATGCCGCCTTCGAGAATCTCTTTGTCGAACCCTTTGCCTGCCATAGTCGCCCCCTCGATTACACTTTGCCGCGCGCTATGGGCGCACGGGCTTGCCGATGCGACGGAACTGGTCGGTCACTTGCGCAACGGCTCGGCCGCCGCAAAGCCGGCCGCCAACGCAGCGCGGTTCATCTCCTCAGTCCCTTTGGGCGAGCGAGCCGTGACGGCTTTTTCAACGGCCTCGCGCGACACCACCTGCGTCAACCCGACGAGCACGCCCAAGGCCACGACGTTGGCGGCGAGGGTTTTGCCGGTCGCCTGGGCCGCCAGTTGCGTGATAGGCACTTTGACCGCGTGAGTCGTCGGCACGCGCCCCACTTTTTCCTCGTCCACGATCAGCAGGCCGTCCTTCTTGAGGCGCGCATAGTATTTGTCGCATGCTTCCTGGCTCATAGCCACCAGCACGTCGGCGCTGATTACTTTGGGATAATCAATCTCGCCGCCGCTGATAATGACTTCGGCCTGGGACGCGCCGCCGCGGGCTTCCGGCCCATAGCTTTGCGTCTGAGCGGCGTTTTTGTCATCGTAAATGGCCGCCGCTTCAGCCAGGATGATGCCGGCCAGAATCATGCCCTGCCCGCCTTCCCCGGCCAACCGGATTTCAATGCGATCTATGTGATTCTTGTTCGTCACTGGCTGCCTCCCCTCACGCGCGGCTGGCTGTGGGCAGCTCCCTTTGCGCGCTCGATCACCTGATCGTATAACGTGGTGTATTCGGGCTTGTCCAGGTCGCACAGCACGCCCCGCACGATTTTGCCCGCGAGTTCTTCCGGCGCCAGTTTTTCGGCGGCAGACCGAGAAACGCTATTGTCCTTGAGCTGACGCATCATGTCCACGGCCGAGCCGAGCTTGTTGATGCGCCCGAACGTCGTGTGGCAATAGCTGACCGCCTCGACCACGCTAAAGCCATTCTTGCGGATGGCCTGCTCGAGGTAGCGATCCAACTCGACCGAGTGATACACGGTGCTGCGCGCGACGTACGAAGCGCCTGCGGCAATCGCCAGGTCGCAGGTCGGCAGCGGCTGCTCGATGTTGCCATAGGGCGCGGTCGCCGCGCGGCTGTTCAGCGGCGTCGTCGGGCTGTATTGCCCGCCGGTCATGCCATAGATTTCATTGTTGATGACAATCGCAGTCAGGTCAATATTGCGGCGCGCGGCGTGAATAAAGTGGTTGCCGCCAATGGCCAGCGCGTCGCCATCGCCCATCACCACGATGACTTTGAGCTTGGGCTGCGCGAGTTTCAATCCGGTGGCAAACGCCAGCGCGCGCCCGTGCGTGGTGTGCATCGTGTTAAAGTCGAGATACACTGACATGCGTCCCGAGCAACCGATGCCGGAGACAATAGCAACCTCGTCCTTTTTCAACTCCAACCGATCCACGGCGCGGATGAGCGCCCCCATTACGATACCGATGCCGCACCCGCTGCACCACACGTTGGGGAATTTCTTGGTTTGTCTCAGATAGCTATAGGCTGAGTGTTCTTCTCTTGACATCTCTACTCCAGGTCGCAAGTTGCAGGTCGCAAGTTGCAGGATCAGTCTTCTTTGATTGCGCCGCTGATGGCAGCCTCGCGATAATTGTACAACATTCCGCCTAGTTTGCGGAACTCGGTATAAAAATACTGGAACCGTTCGGGCTTGAGGCACGCGGTTTCGTGAAGCATTTCCAAGTGCGCTTTGGTCTCGTCACAGGTCGAAACTGCATAGGTTAGAAAGCGAACATGGTCGGCTGGGTAACGTCGCCGGCCATAGCCTTCCACAAAATTGGCGACGATGGATTTGGACGAGCGGCGGATCTGGTCGCCTTCGGCAAACATCTCGTACTTGGGCAACTCGGCCAGAGTCATTCGATGCACATCAACCGCCAGCTTTTTGGACAACTTGTAAATCTCGGCGTCCTCGTAGCCCCGCGATGCCATGTTGACCTCCGTGCCAAGCTTGCACCCTGCGACCTGTTACCTGCGACCTGTCACTTGCCCTCAATCGCATCAAGGATCATCTGCGGCGACACCATGTGCCCGTTAGCGCGATTGACGCGCACGACCTTGTCCCGCCCGGCGATTCGCTCGACTTCCAGCGCCAACTGTCCCAGGTTCATCTCCGGGACGATGATGCGCTTGGCCGTGCGCGCGATGCGCGCGATCACGTCTTCGGCAAACGGCCAGATCGTCAGCAGCGTCACCAATCCGGCTTTGCAGCGCCGCTGGCGCGCGAGCTTGACGGCGTGCCGGGCGCTGCGCGCCGTTCCACCATAAGCCACGACGACCGTGCGCGCCGAATCGGTCCCGTCTTTTTCCACCATCACGATGTGTGGCCGTTGCCGGTTTTCGATGTGTGGCGAGGTTGACCAGGTGGCTGCCCATCGCTCCGTAAGAATAGCCGGCTGCATCGGCAGAGTAGGCCAGGCTGGCCTCGGAGCTAATGTCGGCATTGGGGTTAACGTCGAGCACATAAAAGACGCCATCTCGCAGCCGGATATCTAGGCGGGCATAATCACGGCACCCCACTGTCCGATACGCGGCCACCGAGATTTGCTCCAGTCGCCGGTATTCATCCGGGGTCAGCGGCGCGGGCAATCGCAGTTTGATCTGGTTGTAGTGAACCGAACTGGGATTGAATTTGGAATCATACGTGCAAAGCCGGTCATGCACGTCGCTGAACGCCGAAAAATCCATCTCGGCTGGAGGCAGCATCTGGATGGCGCCGTTGCCCCATAGCGAGACGTGAAATTCGCGACCATCAACGAAATCTTCGACCAGCGCCGGCTGATGAAACGTGTCGAGCACATAAGCGATGCGGGCGCACAATTCGCCCGGCGTCATCACGACAGCCTCGGACGTCACACCCAGGCTGCAATGCTCCTGGGCCGGTTTGACGATGGCGGGAAACCGGCCCCAGCCGTCCGGCTGTGCGGACTCGTAGATGCGCCACTGCGGAGTGGGCACACCGCGTGTGTCTAACAACGCCTTGACCTCGCGCTTGTCTTCACTCAACGCCAGGACGTCCGGTGGCGAGCCGGTATAGACAAAGTTCAGGTCTTGCAAAGTCTGAGCCACCAGCGCATCACTGTGCGGGATGCCCGGCAAGCCTTCGCACCAGTTGAGGACAATGTACTCGTCGCGCGAGTAAGGGCGCAGCGGCGTGACAAGATCAGTGTCGTAGATAGTCACGGGCGTGACGGGGTGACCCACTTTTTGCAAGGCGGCCTGGAGGTGCTCGGTTTCCGCAATCGCTTCCTCGGTCTCGTGCGCCGTCCACGTGCGATCCAGGTTGCAAAGCATCAAGACGGGCAGGTCGGTTCGGTCATTGGTTAGAGTCATAGTATCTCTTTCATGTCAGCCAGGATTATGCTTACCCTTCGCACGCGACTTGCGCCAGGCGAGGGTGACTGCGGCGTGGTCGTCGTCACACGGCCACCGGCCTCCGGCGCGCGGCGAGGTTGACGATGCGGCTCGCCATCGCGCCGTAATCGTACCCGGCCACAGCGGCCGTCTTGGCAAACCCGCCATCAATCGTAATGTCGCAGTTCGAGTTCACGTCCAGCACGTAAGGTTGCCCGTCCCGCACGCGCAAGTCAATCCGGCCATAGTCGCGCAGCCGGAGCGCGCGGTAAGCCGCCATCGCCACGCGGCGGATGCGCTCTGCCAGGTCGTCGTCCACCGGGGCAGGGCAGCGCGACGGCGTGTGCTCGAAAGAGAATGAGCCTTTGGTCCACTTGGCGTCAAAGTCCACCAGCCGGTTGAGTGGGTCAGTAATGTCCGAAAAGTCAATCTCGTACAGCGGCAATGGTGCCGGCTTGCCGTTGCCCCAGATCGAGACGTTGAACTCGCGCCCTTCAATAAAGTCCTCGACGAGCGCCTCTCCACCGTAGGTTTGGGTAATCACATCCACTCGTACACGCAATTCGCCAATATTCGACACGACCGCGCCACCTGTGATGCCAAAGCTGCAATGCTCGGCGGCGGGCTTGACGATGGCGGGAAAGACGTTCCAGTCTTTAACCTCGCTCGGCGCGCGGAAAGTGCGCCAGGCTGGCGTGGGGATGTTCAGCCGGTCGAGGATGGTCTTGGTCGCCGCTTTGTCTTGCGTCACCGCCAATGTCCACGCCGTAGCGCCAGTGTAAGCAAAGCCCAGTTCTTCCAACACGGGCGGGATACGGTCGGGGGAGCGCGGCACGCCGTCAATGCCTTCGCACCAATTGAGCACGATCCGTTCGCGTGGGTCAAAACGCCGCATCGGCCCCGCCACATCTTGGCGAGTCGGCACCACCTCGACGGGATGGCCGTGATGAGTGAGCGCATCGGCCAGGGTCATCACGCACTGATCAACCTCTCGGGTTTCCTCAGCCGTCCAGGACGAATCGTGGTTATGCAGCAGCACGACAGGCCACAAATATTGCTCCTCGATGTCGTGTATCGTCGTCGGGGATTTCTCCCTCGACTGGCAAAGTCGCGCTGGCCGCGCCTTGGCCCTGCTCCTCGTTTCTCTGGCGCCTTTGACAAGCGTCATTCGATTTCCTTCTCTACGGATTCAGTCTCTTGCTATACAGCACCAGGCCATCGCCTTCGTCATAAAAGTCTTCAATGACAGCTTCGCGGCGATAGCCGTGGGAATCGTAAAAGCGCCGCGCCGGTTCATACTCCGGCAGGCCGGACGTCTCCACGATCACCAGCCGGCCACCCATTGCACGAATTTCTTGCTCGGTCTGCTGAAGCAGCGCATATCCTACACCTTTGCGTTGCGCGCTCGGCGCGGAACATATCCAATACAGATCAAAGGTGCCGTCTGTCAATGAGCGTTTGCCGTAACAGGTATAGCCTGCGACGCGCCCATTGAGCCGGTACGACAGGAACCGGTAAATGCTGGCGTCGCCGCGGGCGACATAGTCATCCACCAATTCTTGGACGGCGGCGATTTCCTCCGCATCGAACACTTGCGCCTCGCGCGTGACGGCGACGATTTGTTCCGCTTCGTCGGCGCACGTCGCGCCAATCTCTAGTTTGTCGGTCAAGTTCATGAATGTTTGTCCCGACGCCACCACGCCCAGCCTGCGATCTGGTGCGCCATGCGCGCGTAATCGAATCCGGCCACGCGCGCCGCGTTGGCAAACCCGCCGTCCGTCGCCAGGCACGGGTTGGGGTTCACCTCCAACACGTAAGGCACGCCGTCCATTGCCGCGACGCGCAAATCAATTCGCGCGTAATCGCGGCAGCCCATCGCCTGGTAGGCTGCCAGCGCCACTTGGTGGATGCGCTCGGCCAAATCCGGTTCCACTTGGGCCGGGCAACGGACGTTCATCGTCTGATACTCGGCGCAGCCTTCATCCCACTTGGCCTCAAAGTGAACGACCTGGCTATACGGATCGGGCCAGGCGGAGAAATCAATCTCGGCCAGCGGCAGCGTGTGCGCCACGCCGTTGCCCCACACACCCACATTGAACTCGCGGCCCACGATGAATGCCTCAACCAGCGCCGGTTGACGGTACGTGTCAAGAATGTACTCGACGCGCTCCCGCAGCGCGCGTTCGTCGTGGACGACGCTGCTGCGGTCAATGCCGATGCTGGCGTCCTGTGCCTGCGGCTTGACGATGGCCGGCAGCGGAACGGCGATGGGGTCGTCGGCGTGATAGAATACCTGGTAAGGTGCAGTCGGCACCTGGTAATTCGCCAGATGCGCTTTGGTGAAAGATTTGTTCAAGCATGTGGCAAGCGTTGGCGCAGGTGAGCCGGTGTACTGGAAGCCGAGTTGATCGAGCAACTCGGGCACTTTAGGCTCGTCTTCGGCGCGTCCGCCCAGGTTCTCGCACAAGTTGAACACGAGCACGTTGTCCGGGTCGGCACTGGCGGCGGCGCGGGCGACGTCAGTCTCGTCGCGCGCGGGCGCTACCGTCACGTCGTGTCCGGTGCTGCAGAGTCCCTCGGCAATGCACTGCGCGGTGCGAACCACTTCCTGGTCGGTCACCAGGTCGCGCGCTTCGCCTTGCTCGATCTGCTCTACGAGGTTGTACAGCAGCAGCACCGGGACCGGACTGGGAGGCTGGTCACCCTCCTCGGTGGATCTGGCGGATGGTTGGGTACTCATGGCTTTGTCTGTTCTCCTTTATTGAATTGTTAAAGCGCCGGCGCATAAGCCGGGACTCGATCCATACGCGACGCGCGGCGCACGGCGCGTGTGCGGCGTGCGCGCGGCTGCAAATTCAGGCGCTTGATGGTTGCGTCGAAAATCATGTTGATCAGTTGTGTATGGTCAATGCCGTCGGCGGCGGCCACGATCACCAAGTCGCTGATGCCGGGCGTCAATCCTGGCAGCGTGTTGATTTCCAGGACGTAAGGCTTGCCGTCGTGCCGATCAATACGGAAATCCACCCGCGCCACATCCAGCACGCCGACGGCGTGAAAAACCCCGACCGTAATGCGCTTGATCATCATCGCCATGGCTTCGTCCAGCGGCGCGGGACAGCGATAAGTGGGCGCTTCCGGGATGTCGTGCTTGATATGGTTCGTGTACAACCCTTGCTGATCAGGCGGGCACGTGCTCATGTCAATTTCCAGAATCGGAAACACGTGCGGGTTCTCGTTGCCCACCACCCCGCAGGTTAGCTCGCGTCCCTCGATATACCGCTCGACGAGCGCCTCTTGCTGGTAGGTCTCGATCGTGTGCGCCACTTGCGCGCGCAGCTCGGCTTCGTCGCGGACGATGGACTTGGGTGTTACGCCCATGCCGCTGCCTTCTCGGTTCGGTTTGACAAAGAGCGGAAATTTCAATCTTGGGTTTCGCCGCTCGCGCGGGCTGCGAAATACCTGGAACGGCGGAGTCGGAATGCCGTGCGTCGAAAGCACGCGCTTGGTCATGGCCTTGTCCAGGCATAAGGCTTGCGTCAGCACGCGCGCGCCGGTGTAGGGAATGCCCATCATCTCCAGCAGGGCCGGCACCTGCGCCTCGCGCGCGTCGCCAAAGTGTCCTTCGCACATGTTGAAACAAATATCCGGTCGCCGCCGGGCGAGTTGGACGGGCAATGACATGTCGCCCTCGAGGAAGTAGGCTTTGTGCCCACCCGCCTCCAATGCTTCCGCGAGGGCCAGCATGGTACTCTCGCTATCCAGGTCGCCCCAGGCGTCGGCTGGCTCTCCTTCCCGATGAGGCGCGTTCCGCCTCAAGTTGCCCAGTACCGCTACTTCAAAACTGTTCATCGCTGCTCTTTTTGTTTTCCTCCTGATGTTCTGTTTATCGCGTATTGCACACAACGTATAAGCTCAATGCATCGGTAGTTTCGCGTTGCGCATTCACTCGTTCTTGCGTGAATCACTCACGGATAGTTATTCAACACAGCAGGCAAATAGACACGGAACTGCCGGAATTTGATAGTATCGAAGCAGACCTCCGTGCTGCCGTCAGATTCGGCCGTGGCGTTGTTTAGATACACGTTGTCGAGGCCATCACCCACAAATTCAAAGGTGCCAAGGGGAACCCATTTATCGTTTTGATTATGTTGGTCAATCGGCACATTGTGATAGCCATCTTTGGCATAGACCTCATACTTGGCCCTGGTAGTACTGTGGTGAACAGCAGCCACGAAAACTTCTATCGCAAAAGGGCCGCTGTAGGGCGATGGGGGCCGCCAATTTGCGTAAGCGTTTTGAGCAGTGTTTTTATTTGTGACCCATCGCATTGTCCAACTATTGCCGTGACAGTCCCAGTTCCAGCCAGTGCCGGATTTGGTAAACCCCGCACTTTCATCCTCAACCACAATTTCTGAACACTGACCATCACCCCACAGACAAACCGCGCCTCCTGCTAGAGGATCTTGGCTGCTTCCTCGCCAACCAAAGGGATCGGTAACGTTGCCATTGCGATAGAGTCCAAAATGGAGGTGACAGTCTGTCGTACCAGAATTGCCGCTCGTGGCTATCTGCTGCCCCGCAACGACTCTATCTCCCACATTGAATAGTTGGTGTTGTGGTGCCCCAACTTTGCCGCAAAGTGGCCCCTGTGTCAAGTTTTACTTTCTACCCAAGCAGGCTGAAAACTTGCCAAAGTCCAGTATTCTATTGAGAAAGCCAAAACTCGCGTCCTGGAATTGGAACAATTGCTGCAAAAGCAGGAAGAGCGATACGGTTGCAGTTGTGATCTGTTGACCTATCGCACGACGACCGATGAAGAGTTTGTCAAACAACTGGATGCCGATCCGGCCACACAACAGTGGGAAGGGGATTTGATTGCGTGGGAATTTGACGTTGAGGAATTGCGGCAATGGCGACGCCGATTACAACGACTGTTGACCGTCTGATTGCTTGTTTTCAGGCTGCCTTTGAACATTCCGCGATCCTGCGCCGGGACGAGCGTCTCTCGATGGCTCTCATCGAGATGAGCGGTGATTACGGTATGTACCAAGTGCACTTGAAAGAGATTCTGCGGGCCAATGGTTCTCGGAAGTATGCTTACTATGCGCTGGATCAGTCCACGGTCGTCATCGGCTTTGACAATGCTTCAGATCCCCGCGCGTTGCAACTCAAGTATGGCAAGAACTATGTTCATCATCGTTTAGAGTTGATTCCCTATCGCCACGCGCAGAACAAAGAGGCGATTGATCTTTCCGATGAGATGAATTGCGAGTCCTTCGTCAGTTGGTTGAGGGAGAATTTGCCTCCAACACAGTAGTGGACAATATGGGTTATTGTCTCGCCTCTTGCCTCTTTTCACTTTTGGCAAACAGCCCTCCCAGAGTGTGAACCCGTGGGAGGGCTGTTTTGTTCAGCTTGCCGAGGCAGGCGGTAATTCTGTGAGGTCATCCATATATTTTGGTCCCTCGTAGCCCAGATGACATGGTAAGGCAAGAGACTGCGGTCAATCAAGCTTTCTGTTTCTCGTCGCTCGCTCGATCCAGCGCAAGAGTGTTTCCTCTATGGCCTCGTGCCCTCGCACGTAAGCCAGCCCCAGTGCGGACGCGCCCACGATCAGCATGATCCATCCCGTCACACTCAAGCTGGCCGCGTTCGCGCCGACCCAACTGGCGACGATCAACCCCGGCAGTCTTCCAATCGCGATCAACACAAACATTTGCCCAAGCGGTAGGTAAGTCAGTCCAATGGCAAAGCAGGTCAAGTCGTCGGGCAAGAACGGCAAGAGAAAAATCAGGAAGAAGAACAGCGCCCCTCGCCGGGCGACGAGGCGATCTAGCTTTTCGAGTTGTGTGTCCGGGACTAGTTTGACGACCAGCGGTCGCCCCCATCGGCGGGTGAGGACGAGCACGATCCCCGTGCCCAGCATCACGCCGAGCAAGCTGTAGAGTGTCCCCAGCCAGACGCCAAAGAGATAGCCGTTCGCCAGGCCGATGACCTGCCCCGGAATCGGCGCGATGATGACCTGCGCCGCGTTCAGCGCGATGCTGACGAGCGGCGCCCACGCCCCGAACGATGCGACCCACGCCTGGAGCGTGGCCCGGTCGCGGAACAGCGCCCAGATCGCGCCGCCCCATCGCCATGCAGTTACACCGAGCACAACGAACACAGCAGCGCCGACAATCCAGCGGGTGACATGACCAAGTTTCATCGCGGCCTTTTTCCACAAAGACGCCATCCCCTAAAGGAGACAGGCGGCGCGAAGGTGCAAGGAGAAAAGCTTGGCGTCTCTGCGCCCTTGCGTCTTTGCGTTAATTCTGTTGTGATTCCCTGCTCGCTGGCGAACCCGGCAGCCGCGCGGCAATCGCAAACGCCAACACCGGCCCGACGGCCGCCGCCGCAAATAGCACCGGGTACGACGTGACCTGCAAAAGCCAGCCGCCCAGCACTGGCGACAGAACGAGCAACCCGCCCGGCGTGTTGGTCAATCCCATGTAGGTGGGACGGAGGATTCACGCTTCCCTCGAGGCTGGCAAGCGCGCTGAGAGCAGCAACCCCAGCACTGCGCCCGTGGCCGCCAGGCCGAACAGCACCGGATACGATGTGATTTGCAGCAGCGCTCCGCCAACCAACGGCAGCACGATGAGCACGCCGCTGATGGTGTTGGTCAAGCCGACGTACGCTGGCCGCTCGCCGGGCGGGGCGATCTCTATCACATAGTTCAGGTATCCGAGCATGAACGAATTGTCTGTGATGCTGATCGCGGCGAACGCCACCAAGTAGCCGATACTGATCAGCGTCGCGTGGCCGCCCAGCGTATAGAGGGCGTGTAACATGAGCGCCAGCAACGGCGCAGCCGTCGAAGCCAACGCTGAGATGTGGATCACTCGCGCGCTGCCGACCCGTTCCGAAATCATACCCAGCCCGAGGCTGGCGACGATGGCGACGATGTTTTGCGCGGCGACGGCCAACCCCACGAAAGAGATCGGCAGGCCAATCGCGCGCGTGGCATGCACCACGTAGAACGGCAGCGCCATGCCGGCCAATCCGGTCAGCAGCCGCACGGCGGTGACCAGCCGAAAGGCGCGGTCGCCCCGGATGATGTGGTGCGCGTGCGCGATGACATTCATTTGCTGCGATGCGCCGTTTTCGAGCGGCTCGGGCGGCTCGACCATCGCGATCAGTCCAATCCACGAGACAGCCATTCCGCCAAAGGCCAGCGCAAACAGCAGCGCAAAGTTGCGGGGAAATTGTGGGCCGCTCGGCCCCAAGGCCCATCGCACCACGACGGCCGCGCCGAGCGACAGCAGCCCGCCCAGGATTTGCCCGGCGCTGATGACTCGCCCGCGCCGGTTTGACGGTATGGCCTTGCTGAAAATGTCGAACCAACCGACGCTGGCGATCGCGTCCGTGACGCGAAAGATGATGACTCCAATGAATAGCCCGACCAGGATCGTCACCGGATCAGATGGACGAGAGAAGATCAACATTGCTGCCAGGACGAGCAAGGCAGGCCGTCCAATCGCAGTTGCCACAACCAGAGTCGGCTTTTTGCGTGGCTTGTCGGAGAGCCAGCGGCCGGCCGGCAGTTGAGGCAGCAGCCAACAGCCTGACCACACTGTGGTCAGCAGCCCGAGGAGCGGCGCCGCCGAGGTGAGTTGGCGCACGAGCACTGGGAGCATCGTCGTCGGGTGTATGAAGGCAAACCCTCCGCCAAAGGCCCCAAAGTCGGCCACGAACGCTGCGACGTTGCGGCGCAAGTGGCGCTGTTGTTCAGTCGGCTGTGGCGCGTCGTCCGGCATCGCCTCGTTCATAACGCCTGGCCGGAAACGATCAGGTCGGCGGGGGCGACGTTCGTCGCCAGTGGCACGTTGTGGACGTTGCACACGCGCAGCAATCCCTGGATGTCGGGATCGTGCGGGTGAGCATTGAGCGGGTCCACGAAAAAGATGACGCCGGCCACTTGACCTTGCGCCACGCACGCGGCGATCTGCGCGTCGCCGCCCATCGGGCCGGAAAGCAGAATCTCTACTTCAAGCCCGACCTTGTCTCTCAACAGCTTGCCGGTTGTCCCGGTGGCGATGAGGTGATACCCGGCGAGCTTTTCCCGATTAAATGTAGCGAACGCGACCCTGTCTGCTTTTTTGCCGTCGTGAGCAATCAACGCGATGGTTTTCATTTTTTTCCTCCATAGGGGCTTGACTATATCAGTCCGTGCCACTTCCGTCAAATGTGCCGATGTGCTATACTCCCGTATTGCGTGTTCCGTTACGCAATACGGAACACGCAACACGTGGCCTATCCCATGGCGATGACATTCGAATGCAAACCAAACACTCTTTCCTTTACCTCACCGTGTTCGTCAGCGGCATGACCTCACTGGCGGTCGAGTTTTCGGCTTCGCGGTTGCTGGAACCGTATTTTGGCACGTCGAACCTGGTGTGGGCCAGCGTCATTGGGCTGATCCTGCTTTATCTCACGGCGGGCTATGCGCTGGGCGGACGTTGGGCCGACCGCTCGCCCAATCCGGAGACGCTGTTCGGCATCATCGCCTGGGCCGCGTTCGCCGTGGGGCTGGTCCCGTTTGTGGCGCGCCCGGTGTTGCTGCTCGCCAGCCGCGGCTTTACCGATTTCAATGCAGGGATGCTGGCCGGCTCATTCGGCGCGGTGTTGGTGCTGTTCAGTGTACCGGTGACACTTCTCGGCTGCGTGTCGCCGTTTGCCATCCGGCTGGCCGTGTCCGATGTGGCGACGTCGGGCGGCGTGGCGGGGCGCATCTATGCCATTTCGACGGCGGGATCGTTCCTGGGCGCCTTCCTGCCGGTGTTGGTCACCATTCCAAACATCGGCACGCGCAACACTTTTCTCTTGTTCGCTTTCGTTCTGTTGGCGATGGCGTTAGTCGGCTTGAGACAACGCGCGTGGCGTTACCTTTGGATGCCGGTCGTGCTGGCGGCGTTGGCTGTGTTGTTGCGCGGGCAGGTCGTCAAACCGGTCGAAGGCGCGATCTATGAATCCGAGTCGGCGTACAATTATATCCAGGTTGTCGAGCGGGCCGGCGTGCGTTACTTGCTGCTCAACGAAGGGCAGGGGATTCACTCGATCTATGATCCGAACAACTTGCGGACGTTCGGCACGTGGGATTACTTTCTCATCGCGCCGTATTTCAATCCGCCGCCGTTTGGGCCGGAGCGAGTCAAGCGCGTGGCCGTCATCGGCCTGGCGGCGGGCACCATCGCGCGGCAGTACACGGCGGTCTATGGCTCGCTGCCGATAGATGGGATCGAGATTGACCCCAAGATTGTCCGGGCCGGGCGCGATTATTTTGCGATGGATGAGCCGAACCTGAACGTCATCGTCGGCGATGGGCGCTACGTTCTGGCGCACTCGACGCAGCGCTACGACGTGATCGGGATTGACGCTTACCGGCTGCCGTACATTCCCTGGCATCTCACCACGCGCGAGTTCTTTGCGCAGGTGCGCGCGCACTTGACCGGCGACGGCGTGGTCGTCGTCAACGTGGGACACACGGAGGACGACTTTCGCATGGTCGAGGCGATGGTGGCGACGCTGCAAACCGTGTTCCCGTCGGTACACGTCGTCAACTTGCCGGGGACGTTCAACGCCATCCTGGTCGCCACGGTTCAGCCGTCCACGCCCGATAATCTGCGCGCGAATCTGCCGCTGCTCCAACATCCCTTCTTGCGCGATGTGGCCGCCGAGGCGCTCAAGAACCTGCGCCCCACAACGCCCAGCCAGATCGTCTTTAGCGATGACCGGGCGCCCGTGGAGCAACTCACGAACGCGATCGTGCTGCGTTTTCTGACTCAGTCGGTAGGTGGGCAAGTGCTGTTGCCGTGAAACTTTAGACTTGAAAGTTTCCAGTGACTTGATATCGGCGCAGGCAATTGGTTTTCGCAGTTGATTCGTAGGCCGGGCTGCTTCCGAAACCAAGTCCGAGTGACGGAGAAAGGACTCTCATGATTACCGAATCAATCGCCGAATCCGCAAAACGTCTCCGCGAAAACATCCAGCGCGTCATCGTCGGCAAGGATGAGCAGATCGATCTGGCGCTCGTCGCGGTGCTGTGCGAAGGACACATCCTGGTGGAAGATGTGCCCGGCATAGGCAAGACGACGTTAGCCAAGTCGCTGGCCGCCAGCTTGGGCTGCACCTTCCGGCGCATCCAGTTCACGCCCGACCTGCTGCCCAGCGACGTGACCGGAATCAAAGCGACGGCCCGTATGCCCGTTTGATTCAATCCGACGTATCCAGGGCCGACGCGCCTCTGGATCAAGAGTCTCCGCCTGCCTGTGCGGGTACGCACGCAGACAGGCTGCCCGCATCTCTTGGAGCTTTTGTGCCGATGACGCCGTTATACTCAACGTCGTTGTACCCAACGCACCACGCGCCGGATGAGAAACCGATGGCCGGACAAGGGACGCTTGAGCGCGGCCTGCGCCAGGCAGAGGAGCGGCTCACGCGAGTGGGCGCGCCATACATGGCGCGCCATCAGCCGTTCCTGCTGGACGAACCCGATAGCGTCTGGCTTGTCTATGCGGGCAAGGTGGATGTGTTTGCGGTCGAGGTGCAGGACGATCAGCCCATAGGAATCCGGCGTCACCTCTTGCGGGCAGAAGCCGGGCAGGCGATCTTTGGAATGGATGTCGGAACGTCCGGCATCCGGCTGTTGGCGAGCGGCGTCGCCGGCGCGCAAGTGTTGAAGATCGAGCAAGCCAGGCTCAAGGAGTTGGCGCAAGACCCGGCCCACACGGCGGATGTGATTCCGCTCCTGGATCATTGGGTGAGCGAATTGTCTTGCGGGATAGCCCCGTCGCTCTCGCCCCGTGAGCACGCGATTTTGGAACCCGGCCAGGAGCTTGCGCTCGAGCGCGGCGTCGCCATGCCGCAGAAAGGCCACGTGTGGGTCAAGCACCTGGCGGGCGATTCGTGGTTCATGGGCCGGCGGGAATTGCGTTTGAACGGCGCAGACGGCTTTTTGCCCGTGTCAACCCGCACGTGGCTGCAAGTGGTCAGCGCAAGCACCTTGCAAGTCGTGGATACTACGACTCTAATCGAAAAAGACCCCACGTGGTCTAGCCTGGAACGTTTTCACCGCCTGGTCTTTAATTGCATCGCCTCCAATCTCAAGCAGACCAAGAGAGCCGAGGTCAAACGCCTCAAGGACAAGGCGGAACTGGATGAGCGGGTGGTGGGGAATGCGCTTTCTCGTTTGGCCTCTGTCCTGGAGCCGCCGCGTGATTTGGTCAAGACTTCCTCCTTATTAAAGTTCGTGGGCGAAGAGCGAGGAGAATCGCTCTTTGGCCTTGTGCCGGACGACGCGCTGCTGACGGCCTGCCGTTGGGTCGGGCGCGCATTGGGCCTGACAATTCAGCTCGAACCCGGCGCAAAAGATCGGGCCAAAGATTGGGCCAAAGATTGGAAGTCAAAAGATCCATTGGGCGACATTGCCAGGGCTTCTCGAATTCGCACACGGCGGGTGGCGCTGAGGGGAGAGTGGTGGCGCGACGACAATGGCCCTTTGCTGGCTTTTACGCAAGAGACGCAGCATCCTTGTGCGCTGTTGCCCACATCCGCCGGTTATGAACTGCTCGATTCGGTCGAGCAGACCCGGCTGCCGGTCACGGAAAAGATCGCCTCGATACTGGCTCCGTTCGCTTACACGTTTTACCGGCCTTTCCCAGAGCGGATGCTGACGGCCTGGGATTTGATCAAATTCGGCTTGCACGGAAGCCAAAACGATTTGCGCACGATCGCGCTCATGGGAGTAGCGGGCGGCTTGCTGGGCACGTTGATCCCATTGGCGACGGGCGCGATTTTTGATAGCGTCATTCCTGGCGCGGCGCGCGGCACACTCTTCCAGCTCAGCCTGGCGCTGATCGTCAGCGCGCTGGCAGCGGCGCTGTTTCAGTTGACGCGCGGCATTGCCAGCCTCCGGCTTGAGGGCAGGCTCGGCGTTTCGATTCAGGCGGCCATCTGGGATCGCCTGCTGAGCCTGCCGATGCCTTTCTTCCGCGACTATACAGCCGGGGACTTGACCGAGCGGGCTATGGGCATTGACGCCATCCGCCAGGTTTTGTCCAGCACGACGATCTTGTCTATCCTCGCCAGCGTGTTCTCGGTGTTCAATTTCGGCTTGCTGTTCGTTTATGATCCCCGGCTGGCCTGGGTGGCTACGGGGTTGGTCGTCGTTGCGATTGGCGCGGCCGGCTTGGTCAGCTACTTGCAGATGCGCCATCAAAGACTGCTGACCCAGATGGAAGGGCGCATCACAGGCTTGGTCTTGGAGTTCATCACCGGCATTTCCAAATTGCGAGTGGCCGGCGCAGAAGGTCGCGCGTTTGGCTTTTGGGCCAGGGAGTATAGCGCCCAGAGAAAGCTGGCCTACAAGACTCGCAGCCTGGCGAATAGCCTGATCGTGTTCAACGCCACCTACCCGATCTTGACCTCGATGGTTATCTTTGCTACACTGATGTCTTTCGGCGCGGCCACGGCGTTGACGCAGAGCGCAACGACATCCACGGGCAAGTTCCTGGCTTTTAGCGCGGCCTTTAGCCAGTTCTTGTTTGCCGGGCTGCAAATGACGGCGGCGGTGGTTTCGGTCTTGAGTGTTGTGCCGCTGTACGAGAGGGTCAAGCCTATCTTGCAGACTTTCCCCGAAGTGGATCAGGTCAAATCCGATCCGGGTGAACTGACCGGCGAGATACAGATCAAGCACGTCAACTTTCGCTACAGGAGCGACGGGCCGCTTGTCTTGCAGGATGTCTCCTTAAGCGTCGAGGCCGGAGAATTCGTGGCGTTGGTCGGCCCAACCGGGTCGGGCAAGTCAACTGTGTTGCGACTGTTGCTGGGTTTTGATGCACCCGAGTCGGGCGCGATTTACTATGACGGTCAAGACCTGCACGGGCTGGACATCCGGGCGGTGCGCCGACAACTGGGCGTTGTCTTGCAGAACGGCAAATTGATGCCGGGCGACATCCTCACCAATATCGTCGGAGCGTCCACGTTGACCATTGAGGATGCCTGGGAGGCCGCTCGCATGGCCGGGCTGGACCAAGAGATCGAGCAAATGCCGATGGGGATGCGCACCATCATCGGCGAGGGCGGCAGCACCCTATCGGGCGGGCAGCGACAAAGGCTATTGATCGCGCGGGCCGTTGTCACCAAACCTCGCGTCCTCTTTCTTGACGAAGCGACCAGCGCGTTGGACAACGCGACCCAGGCCGCCGTCGGCGCGAGCCTGGAACGCCTCCAGGCGACCCGTGTGGTGATCGCCCACCGGCTCAGCACGATCATCAAGGCCGACCGGATTTTCGTCCTCGAAGCTGGCCGGCTGGTTCAAAGTGGAACGTACACCGAGTTGATGAGTCAACCCGGATTGTTTGCCGATTTAGTCAAGCGGCAGTTGGCATGATAGTGAAATCTGTATTTCCTGAATTCGCCGTCAGGTGCCCGGAGACTATTATCAGATCAGAATGGAGATGTTCGCCATGGATGGCCCAGGCACTATGTTTATGGGTTGTTGCTGCCCCTTGTGGCTGATATTGGTTAGTATGTTTTCGATAGCGGCAATCTACCCTATCAGTTTCGGTATCATCAAGCTGATAACGAGGAACGTTAACTCATCGCTCGACCAACTATCTCTACCAAGTCTAATCGTGACGATAATTTTATTTTTCGTGCTTCTCTTTCTTCCATTGTTGTCTCTTTATATTAATAGTAGGTGAAAGACCGGCAGTGCGACTCGGACTCGCTTACCCTTGCGAGGGTTTAGCGGAAACAGCCGCAAGGGTGAGAAAACGAGACCCTTCGGGTCTAGGGAGAAAAAACCATGACCGATAAACTCTACTTTAATGGCATCAACGGAGCGACCGGCGATTACGAGTTGCCGCCGATGACGCCGAATGACCTCGCCGCGATCATTGCCGGAGAAAAAGTTGACGAGGGACTGCTGAATGAACTCAAGCAGCGGCGCGAAGCGCATTGGGCCGTCAAGGAGGGCGTGGACCCGCAAGACCTGGCGCAGTCCGGCTGGGGCATCGTCATGGCGCACGATGCCGACCCCGCCATCAAGGAGGCGTTGAGTGAGTTGCTCGTTCATCGCCAAAAGCAGGCCGGCGAACGTTACCACGAGTACATCGGCCCGAGTGGCTATCGCCCCGGCGAAGCCAAGAACAAATTCCTGGCGCGGCTGGGCGCCGGCCCCGGCCCGGTTGACCCGGAGGTTGTGCCATATTACTTGCTCATCGTCGGCGACCCGGACACGATCCCCTACCGCTTTCAGAATCAGCTCGACGTGCAGTACGCGGTGGGACGCATTCACTTTGACACGCTCGAAGAGTATGCCCAGTACGCTCGCAGCGTGGTGCAGGCCGAGACCGGCGGATTGGCGTTGCCGCGCCAGGCGACCTTTTTCGGCGTGCGGACTGAGGGCGACCAGGCGACCACACTCAGCGCCGATCACATGATCAAGCCGCTCGCGTTCAAGATGGCCGCCGAACAACCCGGATGGAAGGTGCGGACGCTGCTCGAAGGCGAGGCGACCAAGTCGAGCCTGACCAAGCTCGTGGGCGGCGGCGAGACGCCCGCGTTGTTGTACACGGCCAGTCATGGCATGGGCTTTCCGAACGGCGACCCGCGCCAGCTTGGGCATCAGGGCGCGTTGCTGTGCCAGGATTGGCCCGGCTCCGGCAAATGGAAAAAGCCGATCCCGTCCGACTTTTACTTTTCCGCCGACGACATTGGCAGCGATGCGCGGCTGCTCGGCTCGATGGCGTTTTTCTTTGCGTGCTATGGCGCGGGCACGCCCAAACTGGACGAGTTTGCTCAACAGGCGTTCAAGCAGCGCACTGAAATCGCCCCGCAATCGTTTATCGCCAAACTGCCGCGCCGATTGCTCAGCCATCCCAAGGGCGGCATGTTGGCCGTCGTCGGGCACGTGGAGCGCGCCTGGGGTTATTCGTTCATGTGGGATCGAGCCGGTGAGCAACTGACGGTGTTTGAGAGTGCGCTCGCACGATTGATGAAAGGCGCGCCCATCG
Source organism: Anaerolineae bacterium (assembly GCA_041300525.1). GTDB lineage: Bacteria > Chloroflexota > Anaerolineae > Fen-1058 > Fen-1058 > JBGLNJ01. The sequence continues at coordinate 2,893,008 of JBGLNJ010000001.1, forward strand.
GTTATGCGCTGGAATTCTTTAACGACCGCTACGCCGAAATTTCTTCCGACCTGACGGTAATGATCGAGGAGATGAACTTTGGCGCAAAGGTAGACGCGCTCTCGCTGGCCGGGATGTGGACGGCCAACAACGATGCGCGCGCATACGTCATCATCGGCGACCCGGCGGTGCGGTTGCCTCTCGCGGCGGACGGAAAATCGAGCGCGGGGCGGCCCACGATCAGCGCGGTCAAGGTGGCGGCCAAGAGTCCGGCAGTGCCGGCTGCGCCGGCTAGCATGTCGCCGGAGCCAGTCCCCAACGAGGAGGCTGCCGCGCAACCGGAAGTCAAATTCGATACGGTCGCGTTCGCGCTCACGGAACAGCGCACCGGCCTGGTTGATTCGCTCAAGGATTTCACCGGTCGCCTGGCCGAAGCGTTGAGCAAGGCCGCCGACGACATCAGCAGCCTGGAGGTTGCGACTTATACCAGCAGCGATTTGGAGGGAGTCAAGTACGACTATGAATCCAAAAAGCTCGCCGGTCAGCTCCGGCTGCGCGCATTGACTCGCGTCGCGTTCGATGGCGATACCCAAATCTGCGTGCCGGAAAAGGATAACGCCATTGACCACGACCTGTGGCAGATTCACCTGGAGATGGTCAAAGAGGCGCAGGCCAACCGCACCCAATTCCTGGCGGCGATGGCCGAAATGGCGACCAAGTTGGTCGGCATCCTGAAACCGTGACAATATCTTTTCCGCGAATTACGAGAATAGGAAAAGAATTAGCGGCGATTCGCGTAATTCGTGTCACGGGCGAGGACGGCCACGTGTACGAGTTCCGTTGCCGGGCCAGGAGCAACTCGGGCGTCGTGGAAGACTGGCCGACCAGTTACCAGTCCCGCACCGGCGTGGCGACCGTTGACTTTGAAGTGATCGGCCTGGAATTGACGCAGGCGGTCCAAGACCTGAATAACAAAACGCTGCTGGTCGCGGGCAAGCGCACGTTCGCCCGCCTGCACGTCCGCTCCTTGCTGTTGGGCGAAAAAGGGCCGGTGACGGCTCGCCTGACCGCCTGGCGCAACGGCAGCGTCCTGGGCATCCTGCCGCCCAATAACCAGGGCGGGGCGCTCTCGGTCCGCGTGGACCCCGACCGGGGCGTGCTCGACCAGAGCTTTTACTTTGACTTGCCGCTCGCGTGGGTGGACGGATACGACCTGACGCTCAAGGCGCAGGTGAATAGCGACTTCCGCTGGGCCGAGACCAACTATGACAACGACGAGGTGTGGGTGTGGTCTCCGCGCTTTTCGTCTGTCCCGGCCATGGACATTACAATGTTCGACGTGTGCTACAACGGCGGTGGGGTGACGTACCGCACCTCTGATGCGGAGCGGTTCGAGATGGACTCGTGGCTGCGGCGCATCTTTCCCATCGCGCAACTCAACGTCAAGTGGGGGTACCGGGTGACTTGCTTTGACGCAACGCGGGACGCGAAAAACAACATGGCCTATCCCACTTGCTCGACGATAGATCAAGAGTTGACTTGGTGGCGCGCCCACGACCCGGAGGGCCAGGCCGAGCCAGCCTTGAGCCGCTCGTATGGCATGGTGAGCGATGCCTGGGCCTTTATGCGCGGCTGCTCGCCTAGCCTGCCAGCCCTGGTGGCGTCCGGCCCGTCCTGGCCGCCCACCGCAGCGGGCATATCGAACATGGGAAGCGCGTGGTACGCCAGCCACGAGTTGGGTCACGACTATGCTCAGGCGCACACGCTGGGCGGGCCTCAGGCTTGCGACTGCAAAGACGGCTGCTGCGGCTGCGAGGGCGGGGCCGTGGGGCATTATGCTAACGGCGACATCAGCCCGACCCACGATCGCCACTCGCCGAACGCAATGTACGGCTTTGACATCGAGACGCTGGAGATTTACCCGCCGACCTTCAAGGACAACATGACCTATTGTGACCCCGAGTGGATTTCGGACTATACCACTTACGGCATCTATAACGAGATGTCTTTTGAGGCGCATTTCGGCGGGCTGGGCGGGCCGCAGGCGATGACCCAAAAGGCGAGCGCCACCGGTCAAGAGTACCTGGCCGTATTCGGCACGCTCATCACCGAGACGGACCAAGTGCAACTGGAGGCTTTCTACCGCATCCCGAACGGGCAGGACACGTTGGGCCGCGTGCCCGGCGAGTATAGCATCCGCCTGCTGGATGTGAACGACGACCCGCTGGCCGACTATCCCTTTACGATCAAGTCCACGCACCTCGACCCCGGCCCCAGTTGCTCGTCGGCGGCGGCGGTGACGTTGCCCGCCACGATCTCAGAGATGGTGCCGTGGATCACCGGCACGCTGCGGATCGCCCTCCTGCACGGCGATGTGGAAATCGCTTCGCGCTTTGTCACCACCTATACGCCGCAAGTTACAGTGACCTTCCCGAATGGCGGTGAGGTGTTGGCCGCCGAGCCGTTCACGCTCACTTGGACGGCCTCAGACGACGATGGCGCTGGGTACAGCGGCGACGCGCTTAGCTTTACGGTGGACTATTCGCAGGACGGCGGCGCGCACTGGCAGACGATCGGCAGCGGCATCACGAGCACGCGCCTCCTGGTGGACGGCGCTCGGCTGGCCGGCGGCACTGGGTCAAAGTTCCGCATCATCGCCACGGACGGGGTGAACACGGGCCGCGACGATTCGGACGGGACGTTCGCGCTGAGCGACAAGTCGCCCCTCGTCAACGTCACCTCGCCCGGCGACGGCGCGACGTATCTGCCGGGGCAAAGCGTGGCGCTCGTGGGATCGGCAATTGACCTGGAGGATGGCACACTGCCCGACGCGGCGCTGGCCTGGACCTCCAGCTTGAGCGGGACGCTGGGGACGGGGCACTTGCTCCACGTTACCGACCTGGTGACGGGGACGCACGTCATCACGCTGACGGCGGCAGACTCGACGGGCCACGCCGCAACGGCGGTGCGGAGAGTGCGCATCAGCCCGTTGTGGCGCGACGTGTACCTGCCCCTCGTCCTCAAGCATTGAGTTGACGTTTTTTCTTTTCACCGCCGGGACGCAGCGCCTGGCTCGGCTGCTATAGGCAGCAGGAGTAACGAGGCCCTGGATCACTCCAGGGCCTTTTGCTTTTCAGGCGGCTGGATGGAAGGCCGGGCGTTGTTCAAATGCCGTGTAAGAGTTTGCCTTTTAGCGCAATCTGGCATAATATAAAGCCATGAGGTGAGCTGCCTCAAGGATTTGTGCGGGGGAAGGGCGGGCCGCTTTGCGTGGCTGTCCTACCGCGACGGCAGCGCACGCTGCAATCCAAGTAGATAATTCTTAATCACACCTCAGAGAAAAACCATGGGCCAATACTACAACTTCAAGAACATCCTTGCTTTACTTACCGAAGGGTTCTCTCCAAGTGAATTGAAAACACTTTGCTTCGTTGAGCCTGCGCTGAGGCCAATGTACGATAATTGGCCAGAGAGCGCAAACAGAATCGACCTGGCGCGTTCGATTGCTGATTTTGCACATCAAAGACTAGCAATTGAAGCCATTTTGAAATGGGCACAAGAGAATAACCCGTCACGATATGAAAAACATCAGCCATATTTAGCGAGTGAAGTCTCAAAGGATCATGCCCTAGCACAATTAGTACCAAAGAACGATTTGGGCAACGGAATCGTCTTGGGCGGAATCTATCAGGGTATTCCCATGGAAATTGCTGCCACAGATTGGGCTCAGTATGGTAGCACTTTAGTCAAGAGCGGCTGGTTATTCATTCCACAACTTACCGAAAGCCACGCAGTGGCGTTTTTCAAGATTCACATATCGAGCAACGGTCAGGGATACATCCACATAGTTGACGTGGCTAGTCCGTCCCACAACATCTGGCTAGCTACGCAAGCTAGATTTATGCAAGAGAAGGAGTTTCACCATCTTACCCACGCCACAGACGTGTGGCAATTCACTTGGAAACTAGAGGAAATAACCTATACCAGCGGCAGTGTGATTTCAAATGCAAGCTACTAATCGCCGCAAAATGACACCAGCCATTCGTTAGGACGCCATTGGTCACTCAGGCTATCGTGCCCAAGTTCTGGCCAGGGCGGCAGCCGCCCACCGCCCTGCCACTCCCGAACCGTGCGCTGAGTCCCGTGCGGGGGTGGTTGGGTAACTGGTGGTCCTACTGCGATGGGCGGAAAGGATCGTAATGCTTAGCGCAACCGTTGCGCAACCAGAACCCCAGTCGTCCGGAAGTCTGAAAAATTGGAAGCCTTGCATGAGCGACCGAGCACATTTTTAGCTCCCAGCTCTACTCCCAAAGTGCGTTACATCAACTCTAGCTCTGCCGACGGGCTAAAGTTGCGTCGTCGGCATGTAGACAGCGTTTTGAGAGTTCCAGTTTTCATAGCCAGAGAACGAAATGGCGTGTGGTTGCACAACCGCTACGTTAGGATCTGTAAAAATATAGCCTCCCGCACTTTGATTTCCCTGGGAAAATCGGGGTCAGTGAGGGAACTTGTTCTTTTACGAATCCTTACTGCGGCGCGTTCGAGGGCGCAGTGTGGCGCGAGGTCTATTTGCCACTGGTGACGAGGAACGCTGTCTCACCGTAGGCAACTCTGCACTGGCGCAAAGTGTGTTCAATTCAAGAAGGATGTCGGGAATTGCGGGTGCCCGGCGCCGGAAAGAAGAACGATGATGAAAAAGACACGTCTATTTAGGTTCGTAGCCGCGATGGGACTGTTGAGCGCACTGCTCGTCGTCCCAGTGCAGGGGTGGGTGCAGGCGATTTCTGCTGGCGCATCGGCCGCGACCGCCGGGCCGCATCTGGGTGGCGAGATCACGATCTCGGCCCACGACGATGAGCAGTATTTGCCATCGGTCGCCTACAACTGGAAGCATCGCGAGTACCTAGTGGTCTGGCACGACAAGTGGCCCCTCAACACACGCAGCATTGAGGCGGCGCGCGTCTCCGAGCAGGGCCAGGTGTTGAGCGAATTCACCGTCTATTGGAACCCGACCAAGGACAGCGCCCAGCCGTCCGTGGATTATGATCCCGTCAATGACCGTTACCTGGTGGCCTGGGTCTTCGACGCTTTCGGCAACGGCAGCGACTGGAACCTCTACGGGCGCTTCATCCCCTGGGACGGTCCCAACCCCGGCCTGACTGAATTTGCCATCTCCACCTGGGGCACCCATCAATGGAATCCCAAGGTGGCTTATGGCCGGGCTGTGGAAGAGTTCCTGGTCGTCTGGGCGAATGAGTATCAGGCTGGCACACTGCCCATGTACATCAGCGGGCGGCGGGTAAAAGCCGATGGGAGTGGCTTCCCTGGCGGCGACAGCGATCTGACGATCAGCCACGCCACACAGAACCGCGTCAACCCCGACGTGACTTATAACCTGGCGCGCAACGAGTACCTGGTGGTGTACGACAACGCCGCGGACATCTTCGGCATCCGGTTGACGGGCAATCTCGTCGGCAACTTTGGGGGCGAATTCGGCATTGCCGGATGGCCCAGCGCCGAGATTCATCCGGCCGTGGCCGCGTGCCTGGGGGCCGACCAGTATCTGGTGGCCTGGCAATCGGATCAGAGCGCAAACAACGATGCCATCTATGCGCGCTTCATCGGCGGGGATGGTACGCCGGCCGGGGTGCACTTGATTGACGATACCACCAGCCCTGAACGAGAGGCCGACGTGGCCTGCAACCAGGCAGGAAATCAATACCTGGTAGCCTGGCAAACCCGGTATACGAATATCAAGTACGGCATCTGGGGCCGCCTGGTGCATCCCGACGAGACGATGGACGCCGGTTTCGGGATCGTCTCTCCCGGCTCGGTGACAGACCGCACGCAACCGGCCATAGCCGGTGGCTACACCAATTACCTGGTAGCCTGGGAACACCAGCGCGACGGCACATCATACCAGGACATTCACGGGCGGCTCATCACGCCATATATGGTGTTCCTGCCGCTGGTGGTGCGCAACTACCCCTAGAATGGCGACGCCGCAGCGGTCTCCGGTTTGTCCTGAAAATCAGAGGGGATTGCGCCCAAGTTCCGGTCGTTGCGACACGAAGTCGTAGATGTAGCTGTGATGCTCTCGACAGAGAGGCATCAGCTGTTGTTCTGCCAACAGTATCCTACCAGCATCGGGTTGCCCAGTCCCGAACCGTGTGCCAGGATCCGTGCGGGGGCGGTTGGGCAACTGACCGTCCTACCGCGATGGGCGGCAAGGCTTGGTCTACACTGAGGGATGCCAACACTCTGCGTTTTGAAAACTGGGGGTTAAGATCGAATATGCGGCAGACGATTATCCATGTTGCCTTGGTCGTTCGAGACTATGACGAAGCTATCGAGTATTACTGCCAGAAGCTCCATTTCACGCTGGTCGAGAATCCTTTGCCGATGCCTGGAATCGCCACGATGTCGATGCCCTCATGTCATTTATGACGGAGGATTGCGTCTTCGAAGCGTCTGCGGGCCCTGAAGTCTGCGGCACCCGGTATGTAGGCCGTGAGTCCGTGCGAGCTAGCTTCGCGGAGGTCTGGGCTACCTTCCCCGATGCCCATTGGGGAAACGCGCGCCATTTTGTCTGTGGGGATCGTGGAGTGTCGGAGTGGACTTTCACAGGAACGCGGACAGACGGCACTCGCGTCGAAGTTCATGGTTGTGACCTGTTCACCTTTCGAGACGGCAAGATTGCATTGAAAAATTCTTACCGCAAGAACCGTCCGACCCTTGGCGCCCCGAAGCGTTGAGTCCGCGCGTGCAGATGCGCTCATGACGCCCAACCCATCGGTCAACCGGACCTTGCACATAAGGCCGCGCAAGGCCGGTTACCTCAAACGTTAGGCGTCGCAAGTGCCAAAGTTCGTAGCCCTGTTGCGTGGCATCAATGTTGGCAAAGCCAAGCGAGTTCCCATGGCCGATCTGCGAGCCTTGCTGACTGAACTTGGGTACACAGACGTAGCTACGCTGCTGAATAGCGGCAACGCCGTATTCCGAGCAACCAAGGGAACGCAGGCCAAGCATGCAGCAAACATAGCCGCCGCCATATCGGAACAACTGAAGGTGGAAGTACCCATCATCGTCAAGTCGGCGAAAGAGTTGTCGGCCATCGTTGGCGAGAACCAGTTGGCCGAGCAGGCAACCAATCATTCACATCTCTTGGTTGTCTTCGCTCAAGACAACGCCACGCTATCTGGGCTTGGTGCAGTCGAATCTTTGGTCGTGTTGCCTGAGCAATTCTTGGTCGGCAAGAATGCCGCGTACTTGCACTGCGCAACCGGCATCCTGGAAAGCAAAGCAGGTAAAGCATTGCTCGGCAAAGCAGGTAGATCAGTGACAACCAGAAACTGGGCAACCATTCTTAAGTTGCAGGCGTTGGTAGGTGAACCCGACGCCTAATCCTTCCATCGAGAGGGCGCTAAAGCGCGCCCCTTAATTCAGACGTTGGGCACAAGGAGCATCCCCATGCATAGAACAGTGAAGATTTTGGCTTCGTTGCTTTTCTTGACCTTTGCCACCCATGCCTATGGTCATATCGTTCAGAAAGTCGTAGACATTCCAACACGGCCAGGCGTTTCTCAGAGAATGGTCGTGCTGTCCCCGCAGAATCCGAAAGCGGCTGTCATCCTGTTTGCTGGAGGCCATGGTGGGCTACAAATCTTCCCCAACGGTTCTTTCAAATGGGGAGAGGACAACTTTGTCGTGCGGACCCGCCAGCTTTTTGCGGACCAGAGTCTATTTGTGGTCGTGGTTGACGCGCCGTCGGATCGTCAACGTCCGCCCTACCTTTCTGGCTTTCGCCAACGGCCCGAGCATGTAGCGGACATCAAGGCAGTTATCGCCTGGGTACGTGAGCAGGCCAAAGTACCTGTCTGGCTGGTCGGCACGAGCCGGGGTACGCAGTCGGCTGCCTATGTCGCCACTGAACTTGATGGCTCGGATGGTCCTGACGGGTTGGTGCTGGGTTCCACAATCCTCACTGACGACAAGGGGCGCCCGGTCCCCGCCATGCCACTCGGCAAACTGCGTATCCCTGTCCTCGTGGTTCACCACGAACAGGACGGCTGTGGTTACTGCTCATTCAGTGATGTTCCCAGCCTGATGGAAAAACTCAGCAACGCGCCAAAGAACCAATTGTTGACATTCAAGGACGGCCAGAACCGCGGTGATCCTTGCGAGCCTTATGCTTATCATGGGTTCAATGGGCTTGAGCGTGCAGTTGTCGCGCAAACTGCGACGTGGATACTCGCGAAGTAATCAGGTGCCCAACAAGGCGTTTCAGCGGACCGGACGAAAGCTGCGTTTTTCCCGTCCGCTGAACTTTGGCGTTAGGCCGCTAATCCTATGCTTACAGTCGACAAACTGAGAATCTACGAGCAGTTCGATGGTGACATCGATGGTTGGGCACGCGCTTCTCGCGGTCAAGCGACCACCGGCATGACGGACGAAGACTGGTATCTCATCGATGAGCTACTCATGGGTCTCGCCACAGTCAAGACCGGAGTAGCTTCATCGTCGTATGCCCAGCAGGTAGAACAGCGGCTACTCGCTTGTACGAGCGACCAGGCTACGCGCAGCATCCTGCATGCACTCGCCACACGCCGAGGCTCGCACGATGCGACCTAACCCGTCGCTGCCGCCGACGTGCTACGGCCAGCGGCCTTCGCTCGCAGTTGAGTTCAAACGTTCGACCTCCGAGGCGGCGCGCTCTCAAGACGAAAGGCAGCAATGACCTCTCATCCTAAACTCACTATTCGGGAACTGCAGGTTCGCGCAGTGCATGTACCGATGCGGCTCCCGCTGCAAACCAGCCGCGGGACGATCAGCACTGCGCCACTCGCCCTGATCGACCTCTATACGGAAGAAGGCGTAACCGGGTGCGCCTACCTCTTCTGCTACACGCCGCTGGTACTCAAGCCCGTGACACAACTCATCGCCAACCTGGCGCCGGGCATCAAGGGCGACGTCGTCGCACCGCTTGTTCTCGATCGAAAATTGCATGGCCAGTTTCGCCTGCTGGGATCGAAGGGTGTCGTGGGAATGGCGCTGGCCGGCATCGATATGGCGGCGTGGGACGCGCTTTCAAAGGCTCAAGGCATGTCTCTGGCGCGGGCGCTGGGTGGCGAAGTGCGGCGCATCCCGGCCTACAACAGCTGCGGTCTGGGAATGATCGGCGCCGAGCGCGCGGCCGCCGAGGCGCAGCAGTTGGCGGCCCCCGGTTTTCAGGCGATCAAGGTTCGGCTTGGATATTCCGACCTGAAAACGGACATCGCCGTGGTGCGTGCGGTGCGGCGCGCGATCGGTGACGATATCCAGCTGATGTCCGACTACAACCAGGCCCTGTCTGTCCCCGATGCGATCAAGCGCATCAAGGCGCTGGATGACGAGGGGCTGTACTGGATCGAAGAGCCGACTTTTGCCGATGACTATGCCGGCTATGCCCAAATCCGCAGCAAAGCCGGGACTTCCATTCAGATGGGTGAGAACTGGTGGGGGCCGCATGAGATGGCGAGCTGTGTGGCAGCCAACGCTACCGACTTCGGAATGCCGGATGCGATGAAGATTGGCGGTGTCACAGGCTGGTTGCGGGCCGCGGCGATCGCGCAATCCGCTGGCCTGCCGCTCTCGAGCCATCTGTTTCCGGAGATAAGCGCCCACCTTCTGGCAGTTTCTCCAACGTGTCATTGGTTGGAGTACGTTGACTGGGCCAGCCCGATCCTCCAGGAACCCATGAGGATAGACAGTGGCCACGCAATCGCTCCTGACGTACCGGGGAGCGGCATCAGCTGGGACGAAGCCAGCGTAGCGCGCTACCTTGCGCTGTGAGCCGAACTATTCGCTCCACCGCACCAGCGCAAGAAGCCGCGCGGGCCGGTTAGACCGATGTTAGCCCATGATCGAATACACGCTCGACAATGGAGAGAAGTTGAATAAAGATTTCCCTGAGACATTCTCTATTCCGCCGCGGGCGCAACGCGACTCCCTTCTACCCGGCGAACTGATAAAGCTAATTTTCCGTATGTCGCTCGGAGAAGATGTGCAGATCGAGCGCATGTGGGTCATTGTCAAATCACGTACCGATACCGGATATATCGGAACACTCGACAATGACCCCTTCTGTACAAAGGAGCTTCAAGCGGGAGCAGAGGTAGTCTTTGGGCCAGAACATGTCATTCAAATATATGAAGAACCGCACCAGGCCTAGCTATACGTTAGCAAGCAGGAGATCACATGCCAACGCAAGTTCATTTCGTCGCCGGTTTGTTGGCCACCCTGACAATTGCCACCTTTTTTATCTCTACGGTTATCGTTGAACTATTCGGTTCTCATGAGGCCGTGGCAACCGTAAAGGCTTTGATTGTCATGCCCGGCTTGTTTATCTTGGTGCCCTCCATTGCAGCCACGGGTGGCAGCGGTTTCCACCTGTCAAAGTCTCGGCAAGGTCGGCTTGTCGAAACCAAAAAGAAGAGAATGCCGTTCATTGCCGCCAATGGACTACTGGTGTTGATCCCTTGCGCCATTTTCCTTGACCGCTGGGCAGCCGCTGGCACGTTCGATACCACGTTCTATTTGGTTCAGGGGATTGAGCTTCTAGCGGGTGCTGCAAATCTCACACTCATGGGCCTGAATGTCCGTGATGGCCTGAAAATGTCTGGACGCTTTCGTGTAGTTCCAAATGCTCGCTAACACTGCGCACCAGCGGACTCTCAAAAAGCTGCGCTGTTTAACATCTGCTGAGCTTGGACGTTAGCGGTCAGCGACCAATCGTAATGCATGTGGAAATACGCCAATCTATCCAATCCGACTTGCAAGCGATCTCGAACCTTGCCATGGCTTCATTTGGCATTTCAGAAGGGCCGGAAATTGTTCAACTGATTGGTGACTTGTTGATGGATGTGACCGCTCAGCCCGTACTGTCGCTAGTTGCAACCGTCAATGAAAGCATCGTCGGGCACGTTCTTTTCAGCAAAGTCAGGCTCAAACCACCCGGTCAGAATGTTTCTGCTGTACTCCTTGCCCCTCTTGCCATCCATCCAGATTTTCAGTCTCATGGGATAGGGGGCCAACTCGTAACGGAAGGACTCCAACGACTCTCAGACTCGGGCGTGGATCTTGTTTTTGTGCTCGGCCATCCCGCGTATTACCCAAGATTCGGTTTTTCAGCGGCTGGAGTCAGAGGATTTGAGGCACCCTATCCCATCCCGCAGCAGAACGCCGAGGCTTGGATGGTACGGGAACTTCATCCAGGAGTAATCTGCAGTACGAGTGGGCAAGTGATATGTGGCGATGCGCTCGCTGATCCAAAATACTGGCGCGAATGACATATGACCGCTAACCATCGCTTCAAGAGGGATGCTCCGCCAGCAAGCTTCGCTTGCTGTCTTCACGCCCGTCAAGCTAAACGTTGGGCGGCCGCGTAGACACCAGTAGAGCCATAACTTCATGAGAGAAATCATGTACAGCCAAAGCAGCGTCTTGATCGTGTCAGGCATCTTTATTTTCATGCTGCTTGCCATGGAAATCGGCTTTCGCAGCGGCCGTCGCAAACAGGCGAGTGCGGCTGAAGCGATCACGCAAGCCAATTCCGTTCTGGTCTCGATGCTGGGGCTGCTGGCGCTGTTGCTGGCTTTCACATTTTCTGCGGCGCTGCAGCGCTATGAAGATCGTAGCCAGACGGTCGTGGCCGAAGCCAATGCCATCGGAACGACATATCTCAGGGCGCGACTTCTTCCCGGGGGGATGCAAGATGAAGTGCAGGCACTGCTCCGCCAGTACCTGGATGTTCGTATTCAGGAAGGCCGCGTCGATGCCACGGAACCCGAATTGGACGAATCGCTGCAACAGCAGGCACAACGGATGCAGACACAACTATGGCGCCATGCCGTGAGGGCAGCGGAACTGGACAAGAGCGTCGTCACCAGCGGGCTCTTCATCCAGTCCATGAATGAACTCATCGACGCGCGGTCATAGTCGCCGCTGCGCGCCAAGACTCTCGCGTGGTTCAGGTAGTAATCGGCGTGGTTGGGGACCAAACGCGCCGCCGCCTCAAAATCATCCGCAGCTTCCGCCAGGTTCCACGACTCGTAATGCTTGAGGCCGCGCGTGTTGAGCTCCACGGCGCGGCGCTGATCTTCGGCTGAGACTCGGTGCGTTGTCTTGGACACAGTGCCAGACTCCTGATGACGATTCCGAATGACCCCATTGGGTTAGGCGATTCACTTGCGAAAGTGATGAGGGGATTATACAACAAACCGGGGCAGTCGGGTAGTCTGTGAGTCGTCTAGTCGGGTGATGGCCTGGTTGGGTTGGATCCGCCCAGCCGTTTCGCGATGGCCATCAAAGCGATGATTTCGCCGAGGGTCAGCAGGATCAACAATCCCAATGCGCCGACGACGAGTGCGCTTTGCATGGTCCCCGGACCCAAAGTGACACTCACCACAGCCAGCCCGATGCTGGCGGCATTCCACAGACCGTGCAGGGCTATCGCCACCCCGTAGGCCAAGAGCAAGTGCAGCCATTTGCGCTGCGTCCACACCAGCCCCCAGCCCCAACCTGTCAGTCCGGCCGTCAGGCAGTGCATGGCAGAGGCCCCAATGCGCAACAGCGCCACGTTGGCCCAGCCTTCAGCGTTCAGGCTGCCATTGAGCAATCCTTCGACGACCGCAAAGCCCGCGCCACCGGCCACGCCCCACAGGAATGTCTGCGCCACCGACGGTTTTTGCCATACGCCAGCCAACGCTGGCACGAGCGCCTTGGCTGCTTCTTCGATGAGCGGCACGGCGAGTGAAAAGCTGACGAGCAGCGTGAAAATGACGAGCGGGTTGCGGATCAGCGAGCGAACCAGCGGCGAGTCGGCCAGCCCGCCCGGGGCGAGTTGCGACTGGCGGAGTTGCTCGACCCAATCGGGCGACGCTCCCAGGATGAGGATGACGGCCACCAAGCCGAGGACCAGCAAGAAGAGTTCGATGACGAAAGCCAGCCCCACTGCGCCGAACGCGCCTCCACCCAGTCCGCCCCACAGCCGCCGCCACGTGAATTGGGGCTCCTTGGCGAGCGCCGCCACTCCCCACAGGCACAGCAGCGGCGGGAGCGCCAACGCCAAGATGTGGAATGGCGGCAACGTCACAGCCGGAGCCAATTTCAGACTCAAGACAGCCTGGCCCCCGGCGAGCGCCGCCAGGTAAAGCATAATCAGCCCCAGTCCCCAGGCCAAAGGCAGCACAAAGCGCCTGGAGGTTTTTCCTCTCAGCCCTGCCAGGGCTTGCCACGCCAGCGGCAAGCCCAGACACATTCCAATGATGAACAGTGAGAGAATCGGCAGCGTCGTGGTCGGCGCGAGCCGCCGGCTGTTTACCAGCGTCAGGCCCAGCCCGAACGCCGACGCTATCCCGCCACACAGACCTGCGCCGAGTCCAACGGCAAATGCCAAAAGTAGGCCGGCGGTTTGCCAACCGCTCTGGAAGTGGTGTTCGCCGTGGGGCTGTCCTTCGGGTCGTGGAGGAGGTAGAAGGTCCATGTGATTTGCTGCGTGATACGTGGGGCAGGGTCTCGCCTCACGTATCACGCAGCCGGGTTTACTTTTCTTCGATCGCGACCGACTGGATCGCGTCTCCAGGCGGCGCGTTGGGAGCCTTTTGCGGATCGCGCGGCGCGAGCTTTTGCACCACATCCATCCCGGACACCACACGCCCAAAGATCGTATGCTTGCCGTTCAAGTCGGGACGCGGGCCGAGCGTGATAAAGAACTGGCTGCCGTTGGTGTTCGGGCCGGAATTCGCCATGGCCACTACGCCGGCTTCCGCAAAGGTCAGCGTGGGGTCTGGCTCGTCGTTGCACATAAAGCCGGGGCCGCCCACGCCTGTGCCGCTGGGATCGCCTGCCTGGGCCGTCAACCCACCCGTATCAGGCAGCACGCGGTGGAACGTCACGCCGTCGTAGAACTTGTTCTTGGCCAGAAACACAAAATCGTTCACCGTCGTCGGCGTGCGGTCGGCGTACAGTTCCAGAACGATGTCGCCCTTGGCCGTCTTGAGCGTGGTCGTGTACTTTTTGGCCATGTCAATCACCTTGTCCGGCGCAGCGTACTGCTTGGGGTTCGAGCCGAGCCAGCCCAGCCAGGGGATGAGCGTGTCGAACGCGCCGAACAACTGGCCGGGGATATTAATGCCGTTGATGAGCACCGTCGGCGTGCCTTGCACCCCGAGTTGTTGCGCGTCCTGCGTGGCTTTCTGGACCTTGCCGGTGAACTGGCCGCTGTCCAGGCATTGGTTGAATTTGGCCGTGTCCAACTTGAGGTCGGCAGCAAACTTTTTGAGATTGTCCTTGCTGAACGCGCCCTGGTTTTCGCCTTGTTGGCTGGCGAACAATTTATCGTGGTATTCCCAGAATTTGTTTTGGTCGCCGGCGCACTCGGACGCTTCGGCGGCCCACTGCGATTCATCGCCCAGGAAAGCCATGTGACGATAGACGAGTTTCATCTGACCGATCTTGACGTATTTTTCTTCAAGCTGAGATTCCATCTCAGTGGCAAATGTGCCGCAGTAAGGTCACTGAAAGTCGCTGTACGAGTACAGCACGACCGAGGCCTTATCCGACCCACGGGCGTGATCGGCAGGCGTGACCGGCGGGAACCCCGGCACCGGTTGGGGCGCCTTGGTGGCTTTGCACATTCCTGCCGGGTCCAGCTTGGGCGGGCTGGATACGCTCACCGGCGTGATGGACAGCCCGCCGCCCGGCTGAGTGGGCGCGGCAACAGCCGTGGGCGGCGCGACGGTGGTGGCCGTCGGCGGAAGCGCGACCACCGCCGCCGTCGGAGCGACCGGCGTGGTCGGCGACTGGCCGCCACAGGCGGCCACGGCCACGACCAAGCCGATCAACAATAGACTCTTGAACTTGTACATGGTACCCCTTTCATTTGAAATCTAAATCATCCGAGCCAGAGTATAACACGAAGGTGATTGCGCAACAAACACGGCCCCCTCTCTCGCTCTCCCTCGTCGCGCGTTCGCAGGGCGCGCACTTGTGTTTGTGATATAATCTCATAGCAGGTCTATGGAGTTTTGAAAAGACACATGAATCCATCTCGAAAACAAACTACCAAAGCAATATCGGATAGGATGCGGCGGGTCAAATCCGAAGACACTGCGCCTGAAATGATCTTGCGCCGTGCGATCTGGTCGAGGGGCCTCCGCTACACGCTGCACGACGAGGATTTGCCGGGCACGCCACCCATGCTAAACTCGCTTGGTCAGCCGTCACGACGAAAAAAGCCGTGTGGCATTGCCCATGGCTGGAAAGACGCTTTCAAGGCAAGTCTAGCACTCCGTGCTACTTGTACTTGGTTAAACTGATCGCCTTCTCTCTTACAAGTTGCGAGAACTTGACCCCATCTATCAGGGAAATAGTGGGCTTGATGGGATGTTGAGCTTCCTGAATTGCAGCTTTTGTAAAATGGCTGGTGGTAATAAACACTCCTTTTGCCGTTGTGTTCAATGCTCCTCGAAAGCTGTTGATTTCCACGCTGCCGACTGAATGACGCCAACGTTTAACCTGAATCTGCACATGCGTGTTTGAGAAAAAGTAATCTGCTTCATCAACATAGGCATTCACATCGATTCCACCATCTTGGGAAGGCGGCGTAACAGTTACATCTCGAAATCCATAAGCCTCGATCACATCGTGTACAAGATGCTCAAAACGGTAAGGGTTGATTTGGATAAGTTGCGAGCGAATTTCCTCGACTTCATACGTCTGAACTTCAGCTTGTTCTTGTGAGGTCACTGCGATTATTACCTCCCGTTCTTCACTTGCATTGGCTTGATTTGACCTTGATTCTGAAAGCATTATCGCCATCAAGTCCTGAGCTTTACTAATCGGAATAATCGGGATTTCAGCATGGATACAAAACTCAAAGACCCAGGCTTTTCGCAACTTGCTTGTGCTGTCAACTTGAAACTCTTGGTAGTGGCGCAAAAGCTCAAGCATCCCTAAGAAAACGTAGGTTTGTTTGCCTTGATTCGCAAAACAGTATAAAGGCACCGGGGCGCTATATTGCTCCAAAATCCGTTTGTTTCGTCCGCTTATGCTTTGGTCGCCTGTTTTTCCTTGTGCGGTGTAAATCAAGATGCCGCTTTCGATTCGATCATTGTACGGATTATCGGAAACACTTGTTGCGCTTAACTCCGACTTGGTCATAATTGCTATGTGCCGCAAGTTTCTTCTTTCGTCGACAGAGGGCCGGACACCACCAAGATTCTCTACTCTGAGAGCGATGCTGATTTGGTCGTTGGTATATCTCTCGCCAACTACGAATTCAGTAATGTCTAACATGTCCCCCTGCTTCTTGTGTGCATGGCGCGCTGATAGCTGATCGAAGGGATGCGGCTCGCAGATACCCGTGACCTGCAGGTTCAGTATGGTGTGCCTCAAGCCATAATTATACATCGGATCAGCGCCACGCAAAAAACCGGATACATGACTGTACCATTTCGTGGTATCATGTAGCCACGCTACAGTCGTTAGAAGGCGCAAACGGCAAGACCTGGAAGCTTCGGTCGCTTGTTGGTTACGGGCATTGACTTCCTTCGGTTGAGCCACAAGGGTCGAGACTGTTTAGGTCATCAGGGGGTGACTATGGAAGAGATAGAAGTCTTCCACCAACGACAAAGAATAAAGGTGTTGCTTGACTATCAAGATTCACCCCGGCGTTGGGCTGAATGTATCCTGTCTGCCACCCATCCGAAATTCAGATGCTTAGTTTCACGCTACTTGGTCAGCGCCGTACTCCGGAAACGTTTTCCCGAAATAGAGCTTCGTGCTTTTTCCGTAAGCACAAGGGATGCTCAAACTGAGCACCCCGGCAGTCTTGTGATCGGCTCCTCAGTATACCACGTCACCACTACTCCCGACCTTGCCGTGATTCGCAAGTGCAGAGAACATCTGGCAGCTGGGAAGCATCCGGTGCTCATTGTGCCGCGTGACAAGATCGACGCAGCCAGCTCGCGTGCCGAAGCCGAAGGCATCGAAACGCGCATAAGCATCTTCGGTATGGAAGATTTTCTGACTTTAAGCATCATCCAGATGTCAGACGGAGAACAAGCACGATTCATTGAAACGCTCCGCGATATATTGCAGGAGTACAATCGTCGGATCGAATCAGCCGAGACTGACCAGTCGTTGAAAATTGAAATGCCATAACCAGTGGAAGATTGACGGTTTTAGAGACTGAAAGGGAGGAGCCAGCATGTCAACTCGAGCTAAAGTGGCGGTGCTGCGGACGCAGCCTGAAACGGTATTGCAGGATTACGAACGACTGGCGGAACTGGCCGGGATGAAGGCATCGCTCGACCCCGGCGCGACGACCATCATCAAAGACAACATCTCGTGGCACTTTCCCTTCCCCAGCGCCAACACGACGCCGTGGCAACTGGAAGGCGCCATCCTGGCCTTGCGCCACGCGGGGTTCCAGGATCTGGTTGCCGTCCAAAACAAGACGGTGTATGCAAGTCGTCACCCTCAAAAACGTTCGATAGTGAGTCAATGTACGGGATGCCCTGCGATCGCTTTCTCGGCAGCGGCCATGATCTGCCCGGCGGTTTTGCGCGGCCCTGGCAATTCGAGTTCGGGTAGTGTTCAAACTGAACGAGCGGATAGGGCTTGGCACTGGACACTTTTGGGCGCGTGCCAAGTGCGTCGCCATTGAAAGAATTCTGATTTGAACCGCCAAGACGCCAAGTTTTATCTTTAATTTCTTTGTGCCCTTTGTGTCTTTGCGGTGAAAAAGTGTCCAGTGTCTTGCGCCCCGCCAGAGCCGAAGAAGTGGCTGGCGTGAACACTACCTCGAATTCGATTCCTGAATTTGGCACAGACACCAATTGCTTCTTTGTTATCGGTTCCAACACAACAGAAGCGCATCCATTGATATCAATGCACGTCTTAAAAGGTCTACAACGCGGCGCAAAACTGATCGTATTGGATCCGCGCAAGACTCAAATCGGTCGTTGGGCTGATATCTATTATGCGCTTCGACCGGGAACCGATGTGGCTTTGATCAATGGATTGATGAATATCATCATCTCGATGAGCGCGCCGTACTTGACGCCGGACGGGCAGGCGCTTTCACAGGCGCGGCAAGCCAGGCCCAAGTTGATGTGCCGGGCAAAGCCATTGTCGAACTCGGCCAGCCCGACACGGGGTTGTGTGTCATCGGTGATCAGAGAGTCATATCCAGTGCAGGGACAAGGCGGGCATCTTGTGATCACGCTGTTGTTGCCGTCAGGTTTTGCAGCATACTCCGGATACGGTCGAGCGCCGACGGACCGACTCGCCCGAAAGTTTTTACCACGATGGATTGAGATAGCGTATAGATTTTGTCTACCCGCACCTGGCCGGGATGGTTCAGTTGGCCCTGGGCCAGATCGGATGACGTGATCGTGAAAGTGTAATCGCCTGCCTCAGGAGAGGATGTCATTGCTACAACGACGATGTCAGTCGTCCTGCGATTGTAAGTGTTATTGGAGACGACAACGACCGGTCGCCGTTTTTGCGAGGAAAGATCGGTGAAGGGAATCGGGATGAGCACGATGTCGCCCTGCTCAAGCATTGTTCCAGTCCTCGTCGTCCAAAGCATTGTCCCAGAAATCCAGGCTGCTCTGGGCCGCCGACACCAGATCGGCAAGAGTATCGGCTGGCTCTTCGACTACAAAGACCGTCACGTGCGCGCCGGGCCGAAAGGGAACGCGCAGTTCTACACGCCCTTCGTCCATCACGCGCAAATCATACTTGAGCGCCGTTTGAGACATGCGAACACCTCCGATCTGCCGAGATTATGACACGAGTGGTAACAGCAATCAATGGCCGGGTCAAAAAAGCGAGAGATGGCTCCCTTGCCAGACAGACTTTCGAGGTCTCAGTCCAGTCAAAGGTTAGCACGACCTAAGGTCTCTGTCTGTGCAGTGTTACAACACCAGCCGCATCGGTTGTTCGAGCGCGGCCTGGAAGGCTTGCAAGAAGCGGGCAGCCTCTGCGCCATCCGTCACACGATGGTCGGCAGAAATCGTGACCTTCATCCGTGTGCCCACGGCCAGTTGCCCGGCCTCGTCCACAACCGGCACGCGCTGGATTGCGCCGATAGCCAGGACGGCGGCCTGGGGCGGGCTGATGATGGCGATGAAATCTTGTACGCCATACATGCCCAGGTTGCTGATGTTGAGTGTGCCGCCGACCATTTCCTCGGCGCGCATCCGGCCTTCACGCGCACGGGCAATGCTCTCGCGCGATTCTTTGGCGATTTGTGCCAGCGGCTTTTTGTCGCAGTCTTGGATCACCGTCGTCACCAGCCCCACCTCGCGCGACACCGCGATGCCGATGTTGATCCGGTCGTGGATGCGGATTTCGTTCCCGGCGAATGAGGCGTTGATATTGGGAAACTGCTTGAGCGCAATCGCCGCGGCCTTGATGAGCAAATCGTTGACCGAGATGGACTCTGTTTCGGGCAGCAGCGCGTTGAGTTGCTTGCGCAAGTCTAATGCGGCGGTCATGTCCACGTCCATCGTGATGTAAAAGTGCGGCGCTTGCTGCTTGCTTTCGGTCATGCGGCGCGCGATGGTCTGGCGCATTGGCGTGAGCGGTTCAGCGCGATAGCCTTCGCCGGGCGGCGCGAAAGACGGCGTGGGGATGGGCGGCGGCGCGGCGATCTTTTGGGGCGCTTGCGCGTGTACCTTGACGTACTCTTCGATGTCGCGCTTGACGATGCGGCCTTCCGGCCCGCTGCCCGCCACTAGATGCAGATCAATCCCCAGCTCGTCGGCCATGCGCCGCGCGACGGGTGAGGCGATGACGGGTCCGGCTTTGACGGCGGCCGGCGCGGGTCCGGCCTTGGCCGGGGCCGCCGCTTTTTCCGGTGTGGCGGGCGGCGCGGACGGCTTGACGCCGAGCGCGGCCAAGTCTATCGGTTCGCCCGCCGCGCCGACGATAGCGATGGGCGTATTGACCGGCACGGCTGCGCCCGCCGCGACGAGCAGTTGGCGTATGACGCCGGCCTTGAAAGATGTGACCTCGACGTTGGCCTTGTCCGTTTCAATCGTGGCGATCACATCGCCTTCGGCCACCGCGTCCCCGACTTTTTTCGTCCATTCCACCAGCGTGCCTTCGGCCATGTCAAAGCCTAGCTTGGGCATCATGATCAAGTCAGCCATGTGCGTCTCCTCTTTGCGGCATCGCGCGAAGCGTGCCGTCCTACTTTAGATACAACACGTCTTTCGCGGCGCGGATCACGTCGTCCACCTGGGGCAAGGCCATTTGCTCCAGGCGGCGGTTGTAGGGCAGGGGGACTTCAACCTGCGCCACGCGGCGGATCGGCGCGTCGAGATAGTCAAAGGCTTGCTCGGCCACCGTGCTCGAAATCTCTGCGCCGACGCCGAAACTGCGCCAGCCTTCTTCCACCACCACGAGCCGGTTGGTCTTGCGCACCGATTCGAGAATGGGCTGCACGTCGAGCGGGCGCAGGCTCCGCAGGTCAATCACTTCGGCCTCGATGCCCTGCTCGGCCAGCTTGTCCGCCGCCTCCAGCGTCACCTGGATCATCTTGGAGTACGAGACGAGCGTCACGTCCTTGCCCTGCCGCTTGACGTCCGAGACGCCGATGGGAACCAAATAATCCTCGTCTTCGGGCACGTCGCCGCGCACGGAATAGAGCGTGGCGTGCTCGATAAAGAACACGGGATCGTCGTCGCGGATGGCTGACTTTAGTATTCCTTTGGCATCCGCCGGCGTGCCGGGCGCGACGACCTTGAGTCCCGGAAAGTGAGCAAAGATCACGTCGGGCGTTTGCGAGTGAGTCGCGCCGAGTTGTCGTCCTCCGCCGCCGACGGTGCGAAAGACGACCGGCGCCTTGATCTGGCCATTGAACATGTAATGCAGCTTGGCGGCATGGTTCACAATTTGGTCGAGCGCGAGGAACGCAAAGTTGATCGTCATGATTTCCGCGACGGGGCGCAGGCCGGCCATCGCCGCGCCGGTCGCCGCGCCCGCGATGACGCTTTCGGCAATCGGCGTGTCTTTGACGCGCTTTTCGCCAAACTCGTCCAGAAAGCCGCGCGTGACGGCATACGTGCCGCCCCACACGCCGATTTCTTCGCCCATGATAAACACCCGCTCGTCGCGGTGCATTTCTTCTCTCAGCGCCTGGCTGATCGCTTCGCGGTAGGTGATGCGTGCCATCGTTTTCTCCTCATCCGTGGGGGCAGCCCCCACATCAGCAGCGGACCGGCAGGTTGACGTAGACGTGCTCGCACAGCGCCGCGTCTTCCGGCTCCGGGCTGGACTCGGCAAAGCGCACGATCTCGGCGGCTTGTTCTTCGACGGATTGCGCGATCTGTTCGAGCGCCGCGTCGTCGGCGAGGCCGTTTGACTTGAGTTGCTGTCCGAACAAGTGGATCGGATCGTGGGTGCGCCGCTCTTCTTCGACCTCGGCTTTGGTGCGGTAACGCTCCGGGTCGCCCATCGAATGTCCCGCGTAACGATAGGTGTTGGCCTCCAGCAGGTACGGGCCTTCTTTGCGCGCGTGCTCTAGCGCGACCGTGATAGCTTCGTAGACTTGCACCACGTTCTGCCCGTTGACTTGGTTGCTGGCGATGTCGTAAGCGCAGCCGCGCTCGAACACGTTGGACACGGCAGAGGCGCGGCCCATCGTCGTCCCCATGCCATAGCGGTTGTTTTCGACGAGGTACACGACGGGCAACTTCCACACGGCGGCCAGGTTGACGGACTCGTGAAAATAGCCAATGTTCGTCGAGCCTTCGCCAAAGACGCACAAGACTGCCTCGCGCTTTTCCTGGTAGCGGATGGCGATACCGACGCCGGTCGCCAGCGGCAAGTGTGCGCCGACGATGGCGTGGCCGCCCCAGTAGTGACGCTCCACGTCGGCCAGGTGCATCGAGCCGCCCTTGCCGCCGGAAACGCCCGTGGCCTTGCCCAACAGCTCGGCCATCACGCGCTTGGGATCGAGTCCGCGCGCAATCGCCCAGCCGTGATCGCGGTAGGCGGTGAACAGATGGTCGTCGGCCTGGAGCGCCTGGCACGCGCCCGTGGCGACGGCTTCTTCGCCGATGTACAGGTGCAAGAATCCGCCGATTTTGCCGCTGGCGTATTGCTCGGCGGCCTTTTCTTCAAAGCGGCGGATGAGGACCATTTGCCGATAGAGTTTGAGCAACTCTTCAGGTGCTAGTTCCTTGGCCACATTTGCCTCCTCGTTAGCTCGGTGTCGGGCTGATTATAACACGCTTGGGTTTTTCGGTGGTGTCCCAACGGGTAAGCTCGCTTTCTGAACGGGCAAATCAAGGTTGACCCGATAAAGGGACACGACCTGCTTGTGGGCCGGGTCAAAAAATGCTAAGATAGTAACGCAATAGCCCCGCCACGCCTGCTCTCAACTTTCCCATCCGAAGGTAACCTGTGTGGCTCGACGACGCTGTGGGGATTCCGTGCTGCTGTTTGTCACACCGCCGCCGCGGTTGGTTTGAAGAGGTGATGCTGAGCGGACATGAAAATACTCTTTCACGACCAATTCTACGCATCGGACTATGCCGAAGACGGCGCGTCGGTCCCCGGCCGGCTGGAAGCCATCATGGCAGTGCTGGGCGCTGACAGCGCCTTTGAGGTGGTCCGCCCCCAGCCGGCGAGTGAGGATGCGGTGCGGCTGGCGCACACGCAGACTTATGTGGATGCCGTCAAAGCAAACAAGCCCCTCTACGACATGGCGCTGCTGGCCGCCGGGGCGGCGATCGCGGCGGCAGACATTGCCTTCACCAGCGAGCCGGCTTTTGCCTGCCTGAGGCCGCCGGGGCACCACGCTTATCGCGAGTCCGCCTGGGGGTACTGTGTTTTCTGCAACATGGGCATCGCCCTGCTGCAATTAAAGCAGCAGGGCAAAATCGGGTAGTGTCCCTGTAACCAGCAGGTGGCACTCTTAAGGCGTTGTCCATCTGGACCGGGGTGGAACGCGGAAGCTGAGCAATTCGTCAAGCGTCCAGACACTACCTGGCCGTGCGCTTTACGCCGGCGCTGATCGCCCTCTTTCTCATTTACGCCTGGTTCGCCCACCCCCGCCAGAGAACGACGATGCTGCAGGCCGTCTTGCCCTTTGCCCTCTCTACCTTAATCGTCGCCGCGCCGTTGGCAATCTATGCTGCCGGGAACTGGGACGTTTTTATGGGGCGTGGCGGCCAAGTGACCATTTTCAATCCCAGCATCGGCGGGCCGAATCCCTGGCTCGCGCTCTCGCACAACGTGGGCTGCGCGATAGGGATGTTTTTCTGGCGCGGCGATTTCAGCGCACGGCAGAACCTGCCCTATCGTTCCGTTTTCGATCCTGTGATGAGCGTGTTCTTCCTGGCCGGAGTCATCATCGCGTTCATCCGAGCGCGGCGAGACGCGGCATCTGCACTGGCGTTGATTTGGACAGCCGTGATGCTCGTGCCGACGATCCTGGCCGAGGACACGCCGCACTTTTTGCGCGCGGTCGGCGTGTTGCCGGTGATTGCGGTGTTTCCCGCCATCCCATTCGCCCAAATCTCAAATCTCATATCAGGTCGCAAGTCGCAGGTCGCAGGTTTGAAATTTGAAATTTGGTATTTGATATTTGGCCTCGTGTTAGCAGCCAGCCTTGCGTTCACGGGGTATGATTATTTCGTGCGCTACGCCAATGACAAAACCGTGCGATTTTGGTTCGATGACGCAGGTGTTCAACTCGCCGCCGAGATCAATCGCTTCACGGGGACGGGGTGGACGGGCGACGAGTGGATTGTGTCGGATCGAACGCCCGCGCCCGATCATCGCGTGTTCCTGGAGCGCGCGCTGTGGGATGGTGATGGTTCTGCCAATACGCGCTTTCTCGTGCCGCATCCGTCGGTGGTGACACTCATCAAGACGGGGGGCGAGTTGCCCGCCCCCCATGCCGGGCCGACATTGCTGCTGCTCTGGCCTTACGAAGATTGGCGGCGCGACCTGGCGCTCTTGCCGCGCCAATCGGTGATCGAGTTCCGCAATGGTGCACTCTTCAAAGGCGACCACGACCCCGAGCCGATGGTGACGTATCTCGTCATCCGCGCCGAACCGTATTCAGCGCCGCCCGCGCCGTTGGCCCAGTTCCGGGGTGGGCCGCAACTCGTCGGCGCGCAGGTTCAGAGCACACGTGTACGGCTAACATGGTATGCGCCGCAAAAGCTGGACGCAGACTATGCCGTATTCGTCCATGCGCTGCGTGATGGCGCGAGTGTGGCTCAACACGACGGCGACCCGACGGGCGGCCAATATCCAATGTCGCAATGGCGTCCCGGCGACATGGTGATAGATGAGCATGTTCTTTCCGGCGCGTGGGATGCGAAACGCGATCAGGTTGTCGTCGGCCTGTATCGCCGTGACACGGGCGAACGATTGCCCGTGGTAGATATGGCAGGGAATGTGGTCGGCGACTCGGTTCCCGTCAAATAGTCAGGCGTGTTGCGTATGGCGTGTTCCGTGCGCTTGCGCGTCACGCAATACGCGGCACAGAATACAATCCGTGATGAAAAAGATCGCAAACCAATTCGCCGCATCACTGCCAGCCGTCACGCTGCTGATCCTGGCGCTCCTGGCATCCGCGCCGCTGTGGGGGCCGGGCATCGTCAACACGCGCGCCGGCGGCGACAGCCCATTTCTATTGTGGCGCACGCAGCAGATGGCCGTCAATCTGCGCGCGGGCGTGTTCCCCGTCCGCTGGATGCCGGACGCGGCTTTCGGTTACGGTTATCCGTTCTTCAACTACTATGCCGCGCTGCCTTTCTACCTCGCCGGGCTGCTGAACGTCGTCGGGCTGGACATTCTCACCGCCATCAAGCTGACGCAAACGCTCGGCTTTATCGCGGCCGCATTTGCCATGTACGGCTGGACGCGCCGCCATTTCTCACAGGCTGGCGCGTGGCTGGCGGCAGTAGCGTATACCTTCGCCGCGTTCCACCTCGTTAACGTCTACACGCGCGGCGATTCGCTCTCCGAGTTTTACGCCTTTGCATTTTACCCGCTCATTCTGTGGGGCCTGGATGCGACATTCGAGCGGCGCGACGCGCGCTCCATTGTGGCGTTGGCGCTGGCCTTTGGCGGGTTGCTCGTGACTCACAACCTCTCAGCCTTTATCTTTGCGCCATTCGTCCTCTTGTACATCATCTTTCAAATCCAAAATCTCAAATCTCCAATCTCGACACTATGGCCTTGTGCCCTGGGCCTTGCCTTCGGCCTCGCGTTATCCGCGTGGTGCTGGGTTCCTCAGTTGGGCGAGATGGGCTATGCACAACTCGGCGAACAGACGACCGGCTATTTCAACTACTCTAATCACTTTCGCAGCGCCGATCTCGTCCAGCCGACGTTGGCATTCGATTACGATGTGGACAAGACCACACCCTTTGCCATGAGCGCCGTTCAAGCAGCGCTGGCCGCGACAGGCGTCATCGTCATCGCCGTGAGGGCAGTCTGCCGGCGCAGGCTCGACCTGCTGTCCGCGTTCACGCTCATTGGCCTGCTCATTTCGACGTGGCTGATCACGCCGCTCTCCAAACCTGTGTGGGATCACCTGCCGTTCTGGCCGCTGCTCCAGTTTCCGTGGCGCTACCTTTCGGCGCAGGCTGTATTCACGGCGCTCGCAACAGCGCAGGTTGCAGGAAGCAAGACGCAAGACGCAAGAAGCAAGAGGCAAGAGGCAAGACGGAATACGCAATACGCAGTACGCAACACGCAATACATGGCCGCTGCGCTCGGCTTGACACTTGCGGCCACGACGCTTGTCAACTTGCATCCCACGCGACTCTACATCGGCCCGGCGGACGTGACGACGGAACGGCTGCAGCTCTATGAAATGTTCACCGCCAACATTGGCACGACGATCCGCTACGAATGGCTGCCGCACGGGGTCGTGCCGCGCCTGTACACATCCGACGCGCTTACTGAGCCAGGACAACCGATGCGCGCCGTAGCTTTGGAGGGCGACGCGGTTGCGACGAGATTGGCCGCTGCGCCGACGCAACAAGAATGGCGCGTGACGGCAGGCTCATCCGGCGCGATAGTTACATTCCCGCTCCTGTGGTGGCCCGGCTGGCAGGCGAGCGTGGATGGTCTGCTCGCGCCGATCCGCCCGGCGACCAGTTCCGGACGCATCACACTCGACGCGCCAGGCGGCGAGCACACCGTCGTATTGTCGCTGGGCCGGACGCCGCTGCGGGCCTTTGCGGAGGGCGTATCACTCATCGCAGCAATTGTGGTACTGGTCATGTTGAGCCGTCCGATTGTCAACGGAATCACCCGGCGCGTTCGCCCGGACGTGAACGTCCGGGCTGAAAGCACACATCGCTCGATCAGCCCGCTTCAGCGGGCTTTAGCTTTCAGCCCGGAGATTCATCTCCGGGCAATGCTGCTCCGGGCAATACCGGCGGTCATTCTCACTCTTGTCCTGCTCGCCACACTCGCCGTCTTTGTCGTGCGATCCACGCCGGTTGCGACTGCCGACGACGAGACGATGGATTTTAACTCTCAGCCCTATCTGCACCACAACCCCGGCGGCGCTGAACTGAGCCTCGGACTGCGGCTGATGTCATACAATCTATCGGCAGACGAACTGCCCGCCGGGCAAACATTGGACGTTAGCTTGAATTGGACCAATACGGCCGGCGGAGAGACAGTGACCGTAAAGCTGGTCAGCCCGGCTCAACACCTGCCCGGACTGGAAGGCGCGCCGACGTTGGCTCAATCCTCTGCGGTTGTTCCAGGCGGAGCAACACGCACCGACCTCTCACTGGCAATTCCGCCGGACACGCCACGCGGCGTTTACTTGCTTCGGGTGTCAGCCGAGCAAGACCTGGTGTACCTCCGCCCGGTGCGCGTCCGCAACGAGACGCCCGTTGGCGACGCGCCAGCGCTGGCGCAGTTTGACTTGGGACGCATCCGGCTCCACCGCGTGCGCGCGGAGCAGGTGACGCCAACACAGTTGGCCGTCACGCTCGACTGGTCGGCGGCGCGACCGGTGGAGGCCAATTATTCTATCTCAGTGCGGCTGCTCGGTGTGACCTCGATTGATTTGCTGCATCCTGGTTACGGTTTCCTCTCGACCAGCTTATGGCGTCCAGGGACTCTTATCTCTGACCGGTATACGCTCGATTTGCCAGATGGCACACCCCCTCGGAACAATTACGAGATCGAGATCATTCTGTACGATTCGGCTACACAAAACGTAGCAGGTCAAACCATCCAGAAGAATGTCGCGCTGACGCTCTACTCGCGCCGCCCAGTGGACTCTCCGGCCCTCGCCCGCTTTGGGCCGGAGATGGCGTTGGCAACGCTCGATGTTCCGGCCAGACACGAACAAGGGCAGCCCACGCTAGATGTCAACGCAGGCTGGCTGGCGACGGCGGCCCAGTCCGCCGACCGCATCGCACGCTGGACCCTTTACGATGCGCATGGCACACCGGTGATGACGCAGACTTTCGACCTGGCGACCGACTCACCTTCCTCGGCGTGGCCGGTGGGCGCTTACGTCGTGGGGCAAGCGCGGCTGAACATCCCCAACACGTTGAGCGCGGGGCTGTATCGCCTGGGCGTGACGCTGTTCAATCCGGCGACGCAAGCTCAAGAGGGGAATTACCTCGTGCCATCCACCTTCGAGATCGCCGGCCATCCGCGCAGCTTTGTCGCGTCGGCGATGCAGCATCGCAGCGACATTGCATTTGCGCAGGAAATCAAGCTGCTGGGATACGACTCGAAATCTCAAATCTCAAATCTCAAATCTCAGGTAGCGATCACGTTGTATTGGCAAGCGACGGCAGCGCCGCAAGGCGAATTAAAAGTCTTTGTCCATCTGTTCGATCCGGCTGACGAGCGGATTGTGGCGCAGCACGACGCGATGCCACTCGATGGCCGTTACCCTACCTCGTGGTGGACGGCGGGCGAGGTCATCAGCGAAACGATTACGCTCGACCTGGCGGGCGTAAAGCCGGGGACCTACCGGCTGGCGGTGGGACTTTACGAACCGAGGACGGTGACACGGCTGGCGGCCACAGGACCAGACGGCGCCCGGCTCGCTGCGGATCGCGTCGTGCTGCCGGAGAGCATCAATCTTTCGAGATAGAACACCGTACCGCCGGCATGACCCAAGTCCTATTGGCGATTCTTCATTAAGGGATAAAATAAAGCAGGAGAGTACATCACCATGACGCGCATTTTGAGCCTGGACGATTGTGCCGAGATTGTGGACTTGATCTCGCTGATCCTGACCAGGGCAGGCTATGACCACACGGGCACCACCGACAATTACGATGCCTTGTCCATCCTGCGCAGCGAGCCAGTTGACCTGTTCACGCAAGACCTCATGCGGCCCAACATGGACGGCTGGACATTTTGTGAGCTGATGAAATCCGATGCATCCCTGCGGCATATCCCGGTGCTCATCATCAGCGCCAAGTCTCAAAGCAAAGTTCCAGGTCTGCAGATTTGCCAGGTAGACGGTTACCTCACCAAACCCTTCGGGAAGCCGTCGCGGCTCGCCACGGCCCTTCTGGCCGGGTTTGTCGTGTGCGAGTCCCTGGTTCTCCTCGCCAAGGCCCAAGCGAAGCCTTTCTGGTACGACGAACTCTTCACCAGGCACGTGTCCTCGATTCGTCCGCTCCGCGCGATCTGGAGCGCACTGGAGGCCGGCGCCGACACGATGACGCCCGGCTACCACCTGGTCGTTCAACTGGCGCATCATCCGTTATCGGCCCTGGGCTTTTGCGATGTTTTCTGTATGTCACATCTTGGTTCAAATGTCACGCGTGTTGCCGGGGCTGATCGAAAAATCAATCTTCGATACCATCACCCACGCGGCTCCGGCAGCCCTGGGCTTGTGGGCTCTCGTCGCGCTGTACGTCTCGGTCGAGTTGGCGCGATTGGCCGTGTCGTTCGGCGACATCTGGGCCGACGTCACCTTTCGCTACATCGCGGGCGGGCTGCTGCGCCGGAACATGTTTGCCAGTATCCTGCGCCGCACGAGCGAAAAGACGCTGCCCGTCTCGTCGGGCGAAGCGATCAGCCGCTTTGGATACGACGTGGCTGAAACATCCGACTTTCCGCTCTGGCTGCCGCATATAGCCGGCGTCTACCTTTCGTCGCTGGCCGCCATCGTCATCATGGCTCGCATCAACCTGACCATCACGCTGGTCATCTTTGTGCCGCTGGCGGGGACGCTGGTGATCAGCCGGTTGGCCTGGGCGCGCTTCTTGCAGTATGGTCACGCCAGCCGCGCCGCCGCCGGAGCCGTGACCGGCTTCCTGGGCGAAATCTTTGGCGCAGTGCAGGCCGTCAAGGTCGCCAACGCCGAAGCCGATGTCGTCGCTCACTTGCACGCGCTCAACGAGGCCCGGCGCAAAACAACGCTGCGGCTGCGCCTGTTTGAGCGGCTGCTCGATTCAATCTATGGCAGCGCGACGAGCTTTGGCATCGGCGTGGTGTTGCTGCTCGCCGGGCGTGCGATGACGACCGGGACGTTCACCGTGGGCGATTTTGCGCTGTTCGTTTACTATCTGTGGTTCACCACCGAGTTGCCGCTCGACACGGGCACCTTTATCGGCGACTATTTTACGCAAGCCGTGTCCATCGAGCGGATGGTCGAACTCGTTCGGCCAGACCCGCCGCAAGTGTTGGTGGAGCACCATCCTGTGTATGAGCGAGGTCCGATACCGCCGGTGGTCTATCGCCCCAAGACGGACGCTGATCGGCTGGAGCGGCTGGAGGTGCGCGGACTTTCGTATCGCTTCCCATCCGCGAACGGGCAGAGCGAGGGCGAGCGAGGCGGCATCGAAAACGTCAACCTGAGCCTGGCGAAAGGTTCCTTCACCGTCATCACCGGGCGCATCGGTTCCGGCAAGTCCACTCTGCTGCGCGTGTTGCTCGGCTTGCTGCCCCGCGACGCGGGCGAGATTCGCTGGAACGGCGAGCGCGTGGATGACCCCGGCGCTTTCTTTCGTCCGCCTCGCTGTGCTTACACGGCCCAGGTTCCGCGCCTGTTCAGCGAGACGCTGCGCGACAACATTCTGATGGGGCTGAGAGAAGAACAGGTTGACCTGCCCGGCGCGCTCTGGATGAGCGTGCTGGAAGAGGACGTGGCCGCCCTGGAAAACGGACTGGATACCATCGTCGGGCCGAGGGGCGTCCGGCTATCGGGCGGACAAGTCCAGCGCAGCGCCGCCGCGCGGATGTTTGTCCGCGCCCCAGAGCTGCTCGTCTTTGACGATCTATCCAGCGCGCTCGACGTGGAGACCGAACGCACGCTGTGGGAACGGCTCGACCAAAGGATGAAGGCTTGGCGTGAAGGCGGAGGGCTGACTTGCCTGGTCGCTTCACATCGCCGGGCCGCGCTTCGCCGCGCCGACCACATCGTCGTGCTCAAGGATGGCCGGGTCGAGGCGGAGGGAACGCTGGACGAGCTGCTAGAGTCGTGCGGAGAGATGCGCCGGTTGTGGCATGGAGATGTGGATGGACAAAGCGGCTCACACACCACTCTGGACTAGATCCAACGGATGTGATACACTTACGCCAGTGCCTAAATTCTCAAACACGGAGAAAGCTATGCGCGATCAGGCTCTCAGTTTTGCTTTGGATCATCAAGACGCTCAACTGGACGAGTTGAAAGAATTTCTATCCATCCCCAGCATCAGCGCGCAGCCGCAACACAAAGGCGACATCACTCACGCGGCAAAATGGCTGGCGGCTCACTTGTCGTCTATCGGGATGCAGCGCGCGCAGGTCATGCAGACCGCAGGGCACCCGGTGGTCTATGGCGAATGGCTGGGCGCGGGCAAGGACAAGCCGACCATTCTCGTCTACGGCCATTACGACGTCCAGCCCGAAGACCCGCTTGACTTGTGGCTGTCCGATCCGTTCAAGCCGGAAGTGCGCGGGCAGAATCTCTATGGACGCGGCGCGTCGGACGACAAGGGCCAGGTCTTTGCGCACGTCAAGGCCGCTGAGGCGTACTTGAAGTCAAGCGGCAAGCTGCCGGTCAACGTCAAGTTCATCGTCGAGGGTGAAGAGGAAATCGGCGGGCCGAGCCTCAATCCGTTCGTCGAAGCGAACGCCAAACTGTTAGCCGCCGATGTGGTATTGATCTCTGACACGGGCATGCCGCGCCCCGATTTGCCGGCGCTCACCTATGCGCTGCGCGGGCTGTGCTACGTGGAGGTGCAAGTCGTCGGCCCGCAGCGTGATTTGCACTCTGGCTCGTTCGGCGGCGCGGTCTACAACCCCATCCAGGCGCTGGCGGAAATCATCGCCGGGTTAAAGGACTCGCACGGCCACATCACGATTCCGGGTTTCTACGACCGCGTGCGCCCGCTCGATCCGCAAGAGCGCCAACTGCTGGCGCAGACTTTGTTCGACGAAGCCGCGTTTTGCGCCGAGGCAGGAGTTCCCTCGACGTGGGGCGAGGAGGGCTACACGGTGCTCGAACAAATCGGCGCGCGGCCCACGCTGGATTGCAACGGCATCTGGGGCGGCTATACGGGCGAAGGCTCCAAGACCGTGCTGCCCAGCGCGGCCTCCGCCAAGATCAGCATGAGGCTGGTGCCGGATCAAGATGAAAAAGAAATCTTGGAATTGATTCGCGCGCACGTGACGCGCGTCGCGCCTCCGCAGGTCAAGGTCAGCGTGCGGAGCCTGCACGGCGGCAAGCCGGCCATCGTGGATATCAACGGGCGCGAAATCCAGGCGGCGGCCTCGGCATTGGAGCGCGCCTTTGGGAAGCGCCCGGCCTTTATCCGCGAGGGCGGCAGCATCCCCGTCGTCACGACGTTCAAAAAGGTGCTAGGCATCCCGTCCGTGTTGATGGGGCTGGGCCTGCCCGACGACAACTTGCACAGCCCGAACGAAAAGATATACCTCCCCAACTTTTATCGGGGCATTCAGGCATCCATTCATTTCATGGACGAGTTGGCATCCTCCGAGAAGAACAATGGCTAGATTAGTGCGAAAGTATCGCAAGACATTTGAAGAGCTTGAGCAAGCAGCATCCAAGTTTTGGCCTTCCGAACTCTCGGAAATGGAGGCCAAGTTGAGCGTCATCCCGTTGCTGCTCAAAACGCAAGAGCTTTTTATTAGCGTCATAGGCACGGGAGCGCCAACTCTTGACAGGCTGTTTACCATAGTTGAAGCATCTGGTGTGCCAGCCAATCTCTTCCTGAAACATCTTGTTATTCTCGCCGATTACAGTGGCGAGATGTTGGAGAGGGTCAGCAACGAGTTTTCAACGCTGTTCCCAAGCGGAAAGCTGCGTTACACCTGGCATGGAGAACAGCAGTCCTACACTTTCAAAGTTTTGCCCGCTCGCAAATTTAGCAATAAGGCATTGAGAATTGACGGCAAGGAACTGCTCAACGAGTATCCGCTTGACGATTTGCGAAAGGACGCGATTGCCCTGCTCTTGTTTGGCAGTGCCTACAGTGATAGCGATCAAGAAGTTGCTTCGACCTTGTCAAAGTGCGAAATCGGCGAATACTTGGGAAGGCCGAGTGAACTAGCAACCTTTATCAAGCAAAGGTATATTTGGGTCAGCCGCATCACGGGCGGAGCAACTGCCAACAATCTCGGTCAAATAGCTCAAAGGTTTGTTGCCCGATACATATCCGATAAACTAGGTCTGCCGGATATCAAGATCAAACCAGGAGGACGGTTGCCAGGTGTGACCCATACAGATGCAGCTACAGGTCGGCTTACATCGTTTGACTTGGTAGTAACAAACGGTGTCAAGCATGTAGCAGTTGAAGTCAGTTTTCAAGTAACGACGAATAGCACGATTGAGCGCAAAGCAGGTCAGGCCCGGGCGCGGTACGAGCAAGTCGAGCGGGCGGGCCACAAGATAGCCTATGTCCTCGATGGAGCTGGAAACTTTCAGAGAGAAACTGCCTTGCGCACAATATGCTCACACAGCCATTGCACTGTGGCCTTTTCTCGGAGCGAATTAGACATCCTATGTGAGTTTCTCAGAAATCAGTTGTCTAAAGCAAAGTAAGTATGGCGCACATTTCAGAGAACAGTAACCCTCTGCGGGTCAAGCAAATATCTGTCCAGAGCCGTCAGGGTTTGCTGATGGCATCAAAAGGCCTGACCGATGTATGTGTCGTGCGGCTGCCCGCCTGTGACACTCCAAGCAAGTGCAACTGCCCCCTAGATTCTGTCGGTGCGCTTGTGGCGACCATTGCCAACAATCTGGAGCCTTCGGCCACGCTGATAATCTTGGGCGAGGTAACAGACCTTGTGCAAGTCCAGGCGCACATGCCAGTCTCTGTGCGCTACCAGCATTGGATTGCCATAAAGCGAACCACAACCCAAATCGTAGACAAGAAACACTTGCCCCATCAGCATTTCGGCGCGTTGGTTCATACGCGCTACAAGCAATGTCTGCGGCACACCAAGATGAGAATCAGGTACACCTACTGCCCGGTTTGCGACAAGACCACAAAAGACTATGGCGGAAAGAAACATACTTACCATGAAGCCGGGACGCTTATATCCGATGTTTGGCGAGACATCTCGTGCGACTTGGACGGCGATATAAGCCCCGTTATTGACCGCTTCGCTGATTTGTTTGGCATAGAGCCTTATCAAGAACTAGTCATACTGGATTGCAGGCTGCTAAAGCTTGAACGCTCAGCGAATCAACTTGTGCAGATTGAGCCTGAAGAAAACAGGCTACCAACAGATTTGACCGACCGTATCTTGCACAGTGATTGCCTGGAAGCGTTGAAGCGCATACCGAGTAGCTCGATTGACTTTGCCTTTACTGACCCGCCTTACAACCTGGGAAAGAAGTACATGGGCTACACCGACGACTTGAAGATTCAAGATTACTTCAAGTGGTGTGACGAATGGATTGGAGAAATGGCCCGCGTTCTAAAGCCAGGACATACTCTTGCCGTTCTGAACATTCCACTTTGGATAGTTCGACATTTCTTGTATAGACCCACGGAAGCCGTTGCGGCTCACGTCGGCGCGGTGGTTGAAGAAGCGCCGATCACCATCAGTGTGCCGCGCAGATGCGCCAGATCGAGGCGTGACCACGCGCAGGGAATGTCCGATTGCCTGTCTGCCATGGCCGTCGTGTCTTTTGACTGATCGCGCTCGCCTGGCGCGCGTGCGGAGGGTAAAGTCCCCATTTACGGTTGCAACGCCGCAGCGTACTTGGACAACTGGCGATACAACTGTGCATTCTGCCAGGCGATGGCCGCTTGGTCCGCAAACGCGCGCAGGCGTTCGGCATGTGCGGGAGTGAAAAAGCCCGGCGCGGCGCTGCTGACATTCAGAAAACCGATCACCCGGCCCTGCGCACGGATCGGCGCGCCGACATAGGATCGCCAGCCCATCTCGGTACGACGGAGCCAATTCGGGTCAGCCTGCGTGTCGGCGACCACGACCGGCTGGCCGGTTTCGATCATCTGGCCCAAGTTCGGAATGTCGGCAATCGAGTAGGCCACCGTGGCCATCGCCTCGACGCCGAACCGCTCGTAGCCGCGCCAGCGGGTGATGCGCACGTGGTCATCTTCGATGAGCATGACATTCGCCACATCGTTGGGCACCACGCGGCTGACCTGTTCCAGGAGGCGATCCAGCACAGTATCCATGTCGAGCGTGGAAACGAGCGCGGCGCCGACTTGGCTCAGTGTCTGGGCCAGCTCGCGTTGTTCGCGCTCGGCCTGAAAGAGGCGCGCATTTTCCAGCGCCGGCCCGATGGCGGCCGTCACGCTTTGCGCCAGGGCGATTTCTTCCTCGCTGAACTCACGGCGCTCGGTGGTGGCCAAGGCAATAGCGCCGATGGCTTGTTCTCGCATCAAAATGGGGACGATGAGCAACGAGCAGATACCCTTTTGTGCCAGCAGCGGA
The DNA here is from genome assembly GCA_041300525.1 of Anaerolineae bacterium. Classification (GTDB taxonomy): domain Bacteria; phylum Chloroflexota; class Anaerolineae; order Fen-1058; family Fen-1058; genus JBGLNJ01. The sequence continues at coordinate 2,927,919 of JBGLNJ010000001.1, forward strand.
GCGATGAATGAAAACCGTGGATCTGTCAGGGCATCCGCAACCGCCAGCGGCACTTTGTGTTCGAGGATGTACTCGGCGGCATCGCTTTTCATGGGGAAAACGACGCCCATGACGCTGAAACGGGGCGGGAGCCGATACTCGGCTACGATGGTCACGTGCGAGCCATCCGCGGTGGGCAGGCCGGCGGCGCAATGCGGCGACTCGAACGCGCGGCCTAGCTCTTCACACACCGATTGCAGCACAGTGCGCTCGTCCAAGGTGGAAGTAGTGGTCGCAATGACCCGGTTAAGCAGCGCCATCTCGCGCAGGCGGCGGCGGGCTTCTTCTTCGGCTCGTTTGCGCTCGGTGATGTCGGTGTGCATGCCGGTCATGCGCAGCGGCCGGCCATACTCATCTCGCGTGACCACCTTGCCGCGATCCGAAATCCACTTCCATTCGCCGGATTGGGTCAGCAACCGGTGTTCGGTTTCATACTGCGGCGTGCGTCCTTCCAGGTGATCGTCGAGCGCCTGCATCACGGCGTGCTGGTCGTCGGGGTGTATCAATCTTTCCCACGTGCGGACGTGCGGCTCGATTTCTTCCAGGCGGTAGCCGAGCATTTCGGCCCAGCGCAGGCTGAACCGTACCACTCCGGTCGTCACGTTCCAATCCCAAAAGCCGTCGTTGCTTCCTTCCAGGACCAGTTTCAGGCGCTCTTCGCTCTCTCGCAGTATTTCTTCTGCCTGCTTGCGCTGCGTGATGTCTTCGATCACAACTTGCCAGCCGAGCTGATTTTTCATTTGTATGGGCGTGAGGCTAAGGAGCGCGGTATAGGCAGTGTTGTCTTTGCGCTTGAATTGCACTTCTCGCTGGTGCAAAAAGCCTTGCTGCCGGGAGGTCGCCAAGATCGTTTCGCCCTCGTCCCGGTTGGCGCACAGCCTGGCCAGGTTTTTGATCTGGGCGATGTCGCGCCGGGTGTAGCTGCCCGGCCCGAGCAAGGCGTGGTTAAAAGTCAGCAGATTCCCCGACTCGTCGGCCACGCCCAGGCCCACGGGGGTTGTCTCAAACAGAGTCCGATAGTGTTCTTCGCTTTCTCGCAAGGCGTTTTCGGCGCGTCGAAAAGCATCCAGGTCGCGGTGGATGAGCCAGTACAACATTCCGGCTGTTGCAGCTATATAGAACAAGCCCTTCAAGATTCCCGCATTAGCCAATGTGGCTGGGTCGCTGGTCAGCGCAAACAACAGCCGGTCCGAGAACAGAATCCAAAGCGCGCCCACTGTCGCATAGATCAGCACGATCCTGAGAGAGCGCCGTATGGGCTTGACCGAAGCTTTATCCATAACCAAAGTCCTCGTAGCATGGGGGAACCACATCTATAGTACGGTGACTATTATATATCAGGTTGTGATCGCTCGCTTGCCGCGGCGGGCCGGTTCACCAGCCACACGCCCAGCAAGATGATGCCTCCGCCGATCAGCGTGGCCCACGTCACCCGCTCGCCGATCCACGTGGCAGCCACGACGACGGTCACGAGCGGCTCGAGGTACAAAAAGGAGGCGACTTGCGATGCGCCGGCTTGTTGCAAGGCGTCGTACCAGAACACGTAGGCCAACCCGGAACACGCCAGTCCCAAAAAGAGCACGCTGGCCCACCCTTCGACCGACAGGCCAGGTATCTGCGTCCAGCCGCGCTGCGCGGCAAAGAGCGGCAGCACCATCATCCAGCCCAAACCCATCACATACGTCATCATCAGCGCGGGTGGATACTTGCCCATCATTTTCTTGGAAAGGACCGTGAACAGCGCCCAGTTGGGTGAACTGAGCAACATCAGCACATCGCCGACCGTCGCCACGCGCAGCAGCCCGCTCAGACCGCCGGTCAAGTTGCCACGGCTGATCACCAGCAGCGCGCCCACGCTGGCGATGCACAACCCGATCACCTTCAGCGCGCCGAATGACTCGCGCGCCAACAGCCAGGCCAGCAGCGCCGCAAAGATGGGGGTGAGCGCCACGATCCATCCCGAGTTCGTGGCGCTGGTTGTGACCAGTCCGTTGGCTTGCAAGAGTTGGTGAACCGTAATGCCGTTCAAGCCCAACAGCGCCAGCCAAAACAAATCGCGCCCTTTGATCCACACGATTTGCCGCCGCTTGAGGCAGACCAGCATCAGGACGCTCCAGCCCAGCGCAAAGCGCAGCGCGATCACCGCCAGCGGGCTGATTTGCTGCACGAGCACTTTGGTGGCGACAAAAGAGGCGCCCCAAAACGAGATCGCCAGGAATGATTTGATGGCGGTGCGTGGTTTCACGACGACGGTCCTTCAAGGTCTCGACGCTGCACAAGTCATAGTTTACGCTGCCTTGCCGAATGTGGCAAATCGCGCGGTCGCTCTGTTTGACGCACTCGGCATGGTCGCGTATACTACGGATACGACGCCCAAGGTGAAGGCGAGCCTTGTGGCACATAATCATTTTTCGACGGGCTTTTCGGAGGATTGAGAGATGCGATCCTTGTATGTGACTTCGGTTCAAATTTTTTCCGGCAAGACAGCCCTTTGCCTGGGATTGGGCCGGCAGATGCAGTCCGATGGTTTCCGCGTTGGATATTTCAAGCCGCTGAGCACGCAGCCGCGCGAAATCGGCGCGGGCCAGTATTGCGATGAAGATGCGTTGTTTGCCAAGCAAGTGTTGAACCTGACCGAGCCGATACAAGTGTTGGCGCCCGTGTGTCTGACCCCAACCTTTGTCGAAGAGCAACTGGCTGGATCCACGACCGACTTGACGACGGTCATTGTCGAAGCCTACAACACGGTGCAGCAAGACAAAGATGTGGTGGTGCTGGAAGGCGGCGCATCGCTGCGAGAAGGGTATGCTGTTGGGCTGGCGACGGCCAAAGTGACGCGGATGCTCGGCGCGCCCGTATTGGCCGTGGTCAAGTACGAGGGCGATATACACGCGGTGGACGATGCGCTCTCGGCCCAGGCGTGGCTGGGCGATCAACTCATCGGCGTGGTGATCAACAACGTCCCGGCAGAGAGTCTGCGCTTTGCGCGCGAGGTGGCTACGCCGGCGCTGGAACGCCGCCGCGTCAACGTGTTCGGCGCGCTGCCGGAGGAGGCGCGTCTGCTGGCGACCAGCATTGGCGAGATTGCCGACGCCGCCGATGGGCAATTCCTGTGCCATGCCGACAAGCGCGATGGGCTGGTGGAGAACCTGACCGTCGGCGCGATGGGCGTGGACGAAGCGCGGGCGCGCCTGGGCTGGATTTCCAGCAAAGCTCTCATCACCGGCGGCGACCGCACCGATATGATTGCGGCGGCGTTGGAAACGTCGGTCCGGCTCATCATCCTCACGGGCAACCTGATGCCCCAGCCGGACATCTTTAGGCGCGCGGCAGACTTGGGCGTGCCGGTGGTGCTGGTTCCCTACAACACACTGCAAACCGTCGAGCGCATCGGGCGGCTGTTTGGCAAAGGCCGCCTGGCGCATCGGGAAAAGCTGGCGCGCTTCAAGGCGCTGCTGGCCGAGCACTTTGATTTCAAGCGGCTGTATGAGCGGATAGGATTAGTGACCCGCTAGGCTGCGGCGAGCGCAACCTGCAAACCGAACCGGCCTGCCGCGGGGAATACACTTTGGAGCAAACCTTGAACGTCGTCAATGAACCCGCCGGGCGGTTCCTCTTTTTGATGCCACTCCCGCCACTGGCAAGACGGTTGACACAAGTCGGTTCATGAAGCAGTGATCCGGAGTATGTTAATGTGACGAGTGCCTCCATTGTCGGAGGCACTCGTGATCAGGCGGGAAAATCCTGAAAGACCTGTTTCATTTTCCGAGTGTACTCTTGAAAGGCCTCTCGTCCCAGGATGGTCAGCCGCAGGGTGGTGTTCGGCCGTCGGCCCTTGAAGCTCTTCTCCACTTTGAGGTAACCGGCTTCTTCCAGCTTGCTCATGTGGGCCGAAAGATTGCCCCAGGTCAGGCCAGTTTGGTTCATCAGGAAGGTGAAATCGGCGCTTTCGACCACATACAGCAAGGCCATCACCGCCAGCCGCGCCGGTTCGTGTACCAACCGATCCAGATCAGCTAATGCCGAGAGATCGGGGCTGCCGGCGCTCTCACTCATGGGACACCTCTTCCCGTGGCAGCGGGTACTTTTCTAGGAAGCGCATAAAGAGCACCAACCCGGGCAGGATGATCAATCCACCGATCATGATCGGGTAGACCGGCTGGTTGAGATAGATCATCAGGAATACGGCCAGCGACATCATGACGGCAATGTAATAACCGCGCGGGAAATCAGAGAAATAGGCAATCAGGATCATGCTTGGCCCGACGAAGAGCGACCCGATGGCAGCGACAACCAGGTCCATTAGGTCGCGGGCTTTGAAAAAGTCATTTACCTTTGCGCCCACCTCAGGATTGATCCAGGCCAGCGTCGTTAATCCAACCATCCCGACCTGGATCAAGATGACCATACCCAGGATGATTGCCAGGGTCCTTCCCCTCCGCTTGCGCGCTGGCCCAAAGCGAACCAGCCCCATGCGTGGCAGGGTAATGAGCTTTTTCCCCAGCCAGAAAAGGCCACCGGCCACGGCTGGGACCACCATGGCCACGACGATGTTGGCCAGACTATACCCACCTTCTGGCCGGTGCACCAACGCCGCAAGCTGCGCCACGAACTGGCCGTTTGCGGCAAACTGGGGTGCGGCGCCAATCTGTGCGGGGCCAACCGGCGCGGTGACTGGAGGCGGCGCCTCTTCCATCGGCGCATCGGCTGAAATGGTGTCGGGATTGCGGCTCATTCGTTCACGGACTAGCATGGTGGGCCTCCAGTTCCTGTTGTCATGGATTCATGGTGGGTTAACTATAACATGCCCTGTGTGCTGCATCAATCACCGATTGACTGATAACTATTTTGTGTTAGAATTCTCCTCACGACCATGCAGACTTCCCCTCTGATCCCCATCTTGTGCTTGCTCGCCGGCGCGTGCCTGGTTACCGTCAGCGCGCTGGTGCATTTCCGTTGGCTCAGCCTGCTGATGGCGTTGGCTATCGCGATTGCGGCGGCAGCTCTGTTGCTGCAGGCGCGCCAACTGCCCTTGACGGCGGTGGTGCTCGACTGGCGTCCGGTGACGATGCTCGGCTCGACGGCCAGCCTGCGGGTGGATGGAACGGCCTGGGTGTTTGCGCTGGCGCTGCTGGCCGCCGGCGGCTCGGTCGCGCTCGCGTGGCAGGTAGTTCCTGATCAAGGGCGGCCGGCATCGTCCGGCTCAACCCAGGCGCTGATGTTAGCCATGTTGGCGGTCGGATTGGGCAGCGTGTTCGCCGCCAATATTATCACCCTGTTCTTGTGTTGGGGGTTGCTCGATGGGCTATTCAGCCTGGCTCTGTTGGCGCGCGGCGGGCTGGCGAGCGGGAGACGCGCCCAGTTTGCGCTGGGCTTGAACGGCCTGGCGACGTTGACGGTGTGGGTGGTCGCTGTGCTGATCGAGCAAGCCCGCCTCAGCCCCTACTGGCATTTGTTGATTCTGCCCACGACTGCGCGCGATTGGATAGCGGTTGCCGCTGCGCTGCGGCTGGGACTCTATCCGCTGCACATCTGGGAGTCGGCGGAACTGGATCGCCCGGAGCGCACACTTTTGATTTACTTGATCCCGGCCATGACAGGGCTTGCGTTGTGGGCGCGGCTGGCGGTGATCCAGGGATTGCCCGAGAGCAACGTGTGGCCGGCGATTGCGCTGGTGACGGCATTGGTCGGCGGCAGCCTGGCGTGGGTTCAACCCGACCCGCGCGAAGCGTTGCCATACCTGGCGCTGGGCTATGGCGGCATGTTGATCCTGGCTGCGACGGTGGGCAAATCACCGGCGGCATCCCTGGCGACCGGCTCAGCCAGTTGGCTGCTGGGGCTAACGCTGCTCTATGTGGGCCGCCCACTCACGCGCCCCACATGGCTGTGGGCCATCCCGACGGTGTTGGGCGGGGCGACGCTGGCCGGTCTCCCCTGGACAGCGGGTTTTTTCGGCCGCTCCGCGTTCTATCAAGGCGCAATCGGCGAGCCAATGTGGATGTTGGGCCTGGCGTTCCTGGCCGAGTCTTTTCTGATCGGCGCTTTGCTTCACCGGCTGTTGACGCCGGACACGACTCCTTTGCCACAGCGAGTTCTGGCGTGGATCGGGTACGCGGTTGCGTTGGCTGTGGCAGCCGCGCCAGTGGTGGTTTGGGGAGTTTTTCCCTTGCCGGTTGCCGTGTCTGCCGGCAAGCCGATGAGCATGTTGGCCTGGGTAGGGTGGGGCGCGCCGCTGGCAGGCGCGATGGCGCTAACCCTATTCGCGGACAAGGTGCGCGCGCGCCTGGGCGGTTGGGGGAGAACGAGCGCCGAGGTTCTTCGGTTTGACCGGTGGTATTCGGTTTTGCTCCCCCTGATGCGTGGCCCGGCTCGCTTGGGGGCGGCGTTGGGTGATGTGCTGGATGGCAATGGGGCCTTTTTTTGGATGCTGATCTTCCTGGTCGTCGCACTTTATCTGCGTGGGGTTTAGGGCGCATGAACCGGAGTGACCATGCCGACGCTGGCTGACATACTAGCGCGATTGGCGGCGGTGCCGACTACGGCCGCTTTGTTGGGATTGGCGGCCACTGCCGGCTTTTTGATCGTTATGGCAGACTGGCGGGGGTCGGTTCTGGCCCTGGCCGCGCAATACCTCCTGGCCGGACTGTTGCTGACCCGTGTCATCCGGCCCGAGATCGCCATGATCAAGACGCTGATCGGCGCGATGATTTGCGTGGTGCTGTACATCACAGCACGCCGCGTGGGTTGGGTGTATTCGTTCCTGGAAGTGGGCGAACGTCCGAGCCGATTTCTGCTCGCGTTGACGAGTGGCGCTCCGTTTCGCATCATGGCGGCCTTGATGGCGCTATCGTTGGCTTATACGGCGGCGTTGCGCACGCCCTTGTCGAATGTCCCGATCGAGGTGACCTTCGGCGTGTTCACGTTGGGGATGATGGGAATGTTCAACATTGCCCTGGCCGACGAGCCGCTCAAGGGAGGAATGGGCCTGCTCACGGTGATCACAGGGTTTGAATTGTATTATAGCAGCGTAGAGCAGAGCTTGACTGTGGTAGGATTCTTGGGCGTGGTGAATTTTATGATTGCGCTGGCGATGTCGTACTTGACCACTGCCCAGGCAACGCCGCCTCCCGCCGAAGAGAGCAGCTTGGGTCCAGACTCTTATCAGGGCGCGGGACTGGTTCCCCCAGGGCAGGGCGCGCTATGATTGCGGGCGTGTTTTTGCTGATTGGCGTGCCCCTCGTCGCTGCGGTGGTGACGTTCATCTTTCGTCGGCTGCAGACTCTGGTGGCTTGCGTTGCAGCGGCTGTGGCGGCCGTGTTGGGGGCAGGCGCGCTGTGGTTGCCGCTCGGTCAGGTGGTACAGGTGGGCGGGCGGCAGGTGGCGCTGGGCGAGCCGGTGCAGGTGCTCGGGCGGCAATTGCTACTCACGGGCGGCGATCGGCAAGCACTGGGGTGGGTGTTCCTCGTCTCGGCTGCCCTGTTCCTCATCGGCGGGCGAGCGCGTCCTGGGACGGCGTTCTTTTCCTTGGGGCTGGCGATTTTGGGCCTGGTGTCCGCTGCGCTGGTCGTCCAGCCATTCCTGTATTCTGCGCTGCTGTTGACGATTGCGGCGATTCTGGCCGCTATCCTTGTCCAGGGGGGAACGCCTGGCCGCACGCGCGGCGCATTTCGTTACCTGGCGCTCATGACGCTGGCGCTGCCGACATTCCTGATCGCCGGGTGGCTGGTGGATCTGTATGCCATCAATCCGACTGACACCGGCCTGGCGCGCAGTGTGGTGCTGGCGTTGACGGGCGGCTTTGCTTTGCTGCTCGGCGTGGCGCCTTTTCACATCTGGATCGGCCCGATGGCAGAAGAGTCGCCGCCGATAGCGAGTGTGTTTGTGCTGGCGGTCGTCAACAGCGCGGTGTGGTTCATGCTCTTTGACATCTTGCAGGCGTATCCCTGGCTGGCGGCTCAATCGGATATTTTCCGCGCCGTGCAGATTGTCGGGCTTTTGACGGCGGCTGTCGGTGGGGTGCTGGCGTTTTCCAGCTATGACTTTGCGCACGTGCTGGGGTATGGCGCGCTGGCCGATTACGGCTGCGCGCTGGTGGCGTTGAGCACCCGCACTTCGGCCGGGTTGGGTGTGGTCATGCTGGCTACGCTGATGCGCCCGGTGGGCCTGACCATACTGGCGCTGGGGATGGCGCTGGCCCGCGAGTGCGCACACTCGTCCGAGTTCGAAAAGCTGTCCGGCTTGGCGTGGAGCAGCCCGTGGACGGCCACGGCGTTGATCGTGGGCGGATTTTCCGTGGCGGGTCTCCCGCCGCTGGCCGGTTTTGTCGGACGCTGGGCCGAGGTGCGGCTGATGGCGACGGCGCCGCCGCTTGTCATGGACTTGCCGGTCTATGCGCTGGCGATATTAGCCGTGACGGTGGGCGTGGCAGCCGGAGCGCTGCGTGGCATGGATTTTTTGTTGGCGACGCCGGCCCATCGCGCGGCTACTCCCGCGCCGCTTGCCAGTCTCCGACTCGCCGCGCGTGAACCCCGTTTGATCATCGTGCTCGTTATGGCTGTCCTGGCCGTGGGTTTTATCCTGGGGTTGTTTCCTGGGATAGTGGATGCGGCCTTGCGCGCCATCCTATCCTCGTATACGTTCTTCTCTATGCCCTGATGCGTGAAACGTGATCTCACGCATCACGTGTCACGTACACGGCTTCCATGCGAGGGATAATGTTTTTCCAGTCGTAGGCTTCTACAAACGCGCGCGCGGCTGCGCCCAGTTCGGCGCGGCGTGACGGGTCGCGCAGGAGCGCCACGACGGCATCGGCAAACCGGCGCGGCGAATCGGCGATCACCAGCTCGCGCTCGTTTTCCACCGGGAATCCCTCGCACCCCAGCGACGTGCTGACAATGGCGCGACTCATCGCAGCCGCTTCCAAAATCTTGAAGCGTGTCCCGCCGCCCATCCGCAGTGGCACGACGTAAATGGCCGCCCCGGCGATGTAGGGGCGCGTGTCCTCCACCGTGCCGGTGAGCAGCACGTCGGCGCGGTCGCGCAAGACGTCCAGGCGGCGGTGCGGCTTTTGTCCCACAATCACAAAGCGCGCATCCGGTTCCTCTTGCCGGATGAGCGGCAGCGCCTCTTGCGCGAACCACAACGCCGCATCCACGTTCGGACGAAAGTCCATCGTCCCCGAAAAGACCAAATCCGCCCCCCCTTCTGCTCCCCCCGCAAGCAGGGGGAGTGTGTGAGAGGTGGGGGCGTAGCTCGCCACGTCAATCCCGTTTGGGACGACCGTCGGGGTGAGGCCGGGGACGAGGCGCTGCAAGGCGGCGGCGTCTGCGTCGGACACGGCGACGACGTGATCGGCGGCGCGGCAGATGGCGCTTTCAAATGCGCGCAGCTTGCGCCACTGCACGAACGAGTACGCCGCGCCGGCCCAACGCGAAGGAATCTTGGCATCCGTCTCACACGTGCGCTGCTGGAGCAGGTACTCGCAGTTGTGGTCGTCAAAGACGTACTGGGTGATGCGTGTTGCGTGGTGCGTGACAAGTGTTGTGTGTTGCGTGTTGCGTGTTTCTTGCTGCTTGCCTCTTGCCTCCTGTAAAACATACCGCGCTAATTCGATCCCCTCGACTTGCACGACGTCGTAATCCCCATCTGCCAGCCAGGCAGCGAGCTTGCGGGCAAACGCAGGCGACCAGAGACGCAGGCCCATGTCCGGCCAGCGGGAGAGGAACGTGTCGGCCAGTCGGCGAGCCAATCCCCGGCGTGGCACGACGACGCCATCCATGCGGCGGCAGAGCGTCGAGAGCGGCGTGGGGCGGCGCAGCTCGTCTTCGGACTCGACAAACGTCAGCAGGTCAATTTCGTGGCGCGCGGTGAGTTCGGCGATGAGGTGATAGTTCCTCAGCGTCGTGCCTTTGTGAGGCGGGTAGGGGGATTGGGGAGTCAGGAAGAGTAGGCGCATGGGAATGTCGAGTGTCAGATGACGAATGGCAACTGATGAACAACGGATAAACGGATGCGTTGATCTCTATCCGCTTATCCGTTTACTTATCCGCTGCCTCAATGGTCTCGATTTCGTCTTCCGTCAGCAATCACGCTCGTCGCGCGCGATGCCATCATCACCGGCACGCTGACGGTATCGGGCACGAACGCGCCCGCCGGAGGCGTTCCGGTCATCGCCTGGAACCCAACCGCGAACGCAGCCTTCCAAACCCGCGCCGATACGGATGGCAACTATGTGATAGTGGTCTACAGCGGGACCTGGCTGGTGCGGCCGGCTCCGCTACCCGATCAACCTTACCTGTACACCGGCAAGGCAGAGCAGGTCAATGTAACGACCGGCCAGACATCGCCCAATCACAACTTTAGCCTGCTGAAAGCCGATTCTGTCATTCACGGCATCCTCGCCAATCCCGACGGCACCCTCGCCAGAAATGCGCGTGGCTGGGGCAAGGCCGTCAACACAACCGACGAGACCATCCGCAACGGCGCACCGGTCATGGACGGCTTTTTCGACGTCTTGGCGCCGGGCAACGCGACGTACTCTGTCTCGCTCCGCTTGGCCGACGGCAGCCAGTACCTCTACACCGGAGGCCCACAAGCGGTGACGCTGGGGCCAACCGACACCAAGACGCTGACCTTTACCTTGACCGCCCGGAATGGCAAGATCACCGGCTTCTTGCGCGACGTGCGGACAGGTACGGGCGTCCGGGGCGTTCCCGCCAAAGTGTGGGCCTGGAACGACGACATCTCGCTGAGCACTGGCGTCAACATGGGCAACGGCACCTACGCCCTGAATGTGCCAGCGGGCGTATGGGGCCTGGACTATGGCGTGCCCGAGGACAGCGAGTACGTAAAGCTGGCTGGCCCGCGCTACTATCCGGTGCCAGATTCCCCACCCGTGGTGGCTAATCTGCCGGTGATGTACAAGGATGGCACGCTGACAGGCACGGTGCTGCTGCCCAACGGCAACCCCATCCTGACGGCGACAGTCGTAGCCGAGGGCTTTTCACCTGGTCTCCAGAACCTCAAGTTGCTCGCCCGCGTGGACGCCAATGGTACATTCTCGATGAGCCTGCCTTCGGGCCGGTACGTCGTCCGCGCTGTGGGCGAAAGTCATCCAGGCTTGATCAACCCGGTCGAAAAGTACGTCAACGTCCCGCCCAATGGCGCGGCCAACGTCACACTTCAATATCGTCGGCCCGATGTGACCGTCGCCGGGCAGGTCACACTGAGTGGCACCACGGCCTACACCGGCCCCGTGAGCCTGTGGGCCTGGTCAAACGCCGGAGGCTATAACAAGACTCGGACCGATGTTGGCGGCACTTACCTCATGCCCGTCATCTCCAACACGCTGTGGCACCTGGTCGCCGTGTACGAGACAGGCGATCAATACTGGAAAGCGCACGTGCGAGTGCCGGTGACGACCACATCGGTGGTTCGCGACCTGGTGCTGGAAGGCCCGTTCTTCAAGCCAGGGCCCATCTCGGTGCTGTTCGACCCGACACAAGATCAAGACATCGAGCTGCCCGGCTACGCGCGCATCCACATCCCGGCTGGAGCGATGCCGGTCAGCAGCGGCAACGTCCTGCTGAACATCACACCGCTGGCCGGAGCGCCACACCACCGCGATGGCGAGGTGCTGGGGGTGACCTATGCCTTTGAAGCCTTCACCGAAGACGGGCAGCAAATCACCGAGCACTTTAACCAGGATGTGGTGATCATGCTCAAGTACAGTGAGGCTGCGTTGCTGGCGATGGGCCTCGACGAAGACCACCTCAAGCCCGCGTACTTTTCGACGACGACGAATAGCTGGACATTCCCGGAGAGCTTTATGGTGGACGAGGTCCACAACGAGATCACCCTGCTGATTGATCACTTTACCAGGTTTGGCGCGCTCGGCGCAGAGGGCGCGAACTTGCTGTTCCTGCCGCTGATACTCAGATAACGTGACGTCGTAGCTTTCACTCCGCTCCTCTCACCTCCATCTCCTCCCGCAGGTTTACCTTCAGCCTGCGGGAGGATTTCGTTTGTTGCCCTCCCGCGAACGTGGTATAGTTGATTTGAAATCTGAGATGTGAGATTTTGAAATGCGCTGTCTTCGCTGTAACACCGACAATGCACTGGTGGAAATCTATTGCACCCGCTGCGGCGCAGTCCTCGCGCCGGAGGCTGGCGAGCTGCGCACTGTGACTGTGCTGTTTGCCGATATCCGGGGCTTTACAGCGCTCTCCGAACGGCGCACCGCCGAAGAAATCGCGACGCGCGTCATTAACGAATGTTTTACGCTGCTGGCCGAACAGATTGAAGCCTACGGCGGCGTGGTGGACAAGTTCATCGGCGACGCGGTGATGGCGCTGTTCGGCGCGCCACGCGCGCACGAAAACGACCCGGAACGCGCCATCATGGCCGCGCTAGGAATGTTGGAGGTGCTGGCCCACTTTAGCGCGCGCGTGGAAAACCTCATCGGCGCCCGACTGGAAATGCGGATCGGCATCAACACCGGCGAGGCGGTCGCGGGGTGGTTCGGTTCCGTGCGCAACCGCGCTTACACCGTCCTCGGCGACACGGTCAACCTGGCCTCGCGCATCGAGCACGCCGGTCAAGCGGGCCAAATCTGGGTGCACGAGACTACCTACCGCCAGGCCGCGTATGCCTTTGACTTTGAGACCGTCGGTCCTCTGACGGTCAAAGGCAAAAGCAAACCCATCACCGCCTATAAAGTGCTCGGCCCCAAGGCGGTGCGCGAGCAGCGACGCGGCGTGCCAGGATTGCATGCGACACTAGTGGGCCGCCGCGAAGGGCTGGCCGCGCTGCGCGCCGCGTTCGCGCAGGCGATGCAGGGGCACGGTTGCAGCCTCAGCCTCGTCGGCGAAGCGGGCATCGGCAAGTCGAGGTTGTGGGCCGAGTTTGAAGACCAGGCACACCACGCAGGGCAACTGGATCAGGCGCTCGTGCTCAAAGGACGCAGCCTGCCCTACGGACAGCTCAACACGTATGGGACCGTGCGCGAAATCCTCAACGGCTACTTGGGCGACGATCACGAATCGGACCTGGCCGCTCTCCGCGAGCGAGCGGACGAGCGCGACGCGCCGCTTCTGGGGCAACTCTTGGGCCTGGGCATTTCACTGGGGCAGTACGAAGCGCTGGGGCCGGCAGAACTGCAACGAGAAATCCACCAGGCCGTGCTGCGGCTCTTTCGCCGGGCGGCGCAGACACATCCGCTGCTGCTGGCGTTCGAGGACGTCCACTGGATAGACCCTTCCTCGCTCGCGTTCCTGCGCGAGCTGCTCCCGACACTATCCGACCAGCGCGCGTTGGCGTGCTGCCTCTACCGGCCAGACTTTTCCGGGCTGGCTGACGTGACCGGCCCGCCCGGCTCGGCGGGCGCGCACACCTGCATCACACTCCCGCCCCTTTCGGAATCCGAAAGCCGTGAGCTGATCGAGAACCTGCTCGCCACGCAAGACCTGCCCGAATCGCTGCAGCAAATCATCATCCAAAAAGCGAGCGGCAATCCGTTCTACGTCGAAGAGATGCTCAAGTCGCTGATCGAGGCAGGCGTCATCGCGCGGCGTGATGGGCGCTGGGTCGTCACGGGTGACCCGACCGGCATCAGCGTGCCGGACACGGTGCAGGGCGTATTGATGACGCGCATAGATGGACTGCCGGACGCGGCCAAACGCACGCTGCAACAAGCCGCCGTCATCGGACCGACTTTTCACACTCATCTCCTGGCAGACGCCACGGATGTGCCGCAGGTTGCGGAACACCTGGCGCACTTGGTGGAACTAGAGTTTGTCGTCGCCGGCGCCGGCGGCGAGTACCGCTTTAGAAATTTACTCAGCCATCAAGTGGCCTACAACAGTTTGCTCCTCGCCCAACGGCAAACGCTGCACTGCCGCATTGCCGCCGCGCTGGAGCGCCATGCTTCGCGCGCCGAGCGGTTGGAGAGTCAGTACGCGGCGTTGGCTGACCACTATGAACGGGGTGGGCTATGGCCCAAGGCGCTCGAGTACCGGCTCAAGGCCGGCGTCCGCGCTCAACGGCTCTACGACAACTCGGTGGCAATCGCTCACTGGAACCGGGCGATGGATGTGATGGACCGCTGGGAACAGGGGCCGCAGAGTTTATTGGAAGACGCCGCCGCGTACCCGCCGGTGTCCCCCGGCTTTTTCGATGCGCAGCGCGTCGAGGTGTGGACGTTGCGCGGCGACGTGCTGGCGCTGACCGGTCAGTACGAGCCGGCGCAGGCCGATTTCCAGGCCGCGCTCGAGCGCAGCCAGAGCGACGAGTCGCACGCGGAACTGTATTGGCGCATCGGTTCCATCCACGAAAAACTGGGCCAATACGATGCGGCCCTGGCTGCGCTGCAGACGGGCATCAGCCTGGTCGAGCCGAATCCCCAGTCCTCCGCGCTGCCAAGATTGCTTTCCACTCTGGGCTGGGTGTTCATCCGGCAAGGCCAGCCGGAGCAGACGCGCGCGGTCAGCACGCGCAGCCTGGCCTTGTGCAAAGCGCGCGACTCGCGCGAAGCGGCGCTGGCATTAAAGTCATTGGGCTATGCCGCGTTCATGCAGGGAGATTTGAACGAAGCGGCGACGCACTGGCAACGCAGCCTGTCGCTCGTGGAACAAATCGGCGATCAACGCGAGTTGGCGCGCGTCAACAACAACCTGGGAATGGTCGCCGCGCGCCGGGGTAGCCCGCAAGACGCCATCGCTTATTTTCAACATGGGCTGGAGAGCCTGGAGCGCATGGGCGACGTCGAAGCCATCGCCACGGTCTATAACAATTTGGGAGGCGCTTATGCCATGGCCGGCCAATTCGGCCCGGCGCGCGATCACTACCTCAAAAGTCTCCAGACCCACCTTGATCGGGGCCACGCGCTGGAGGCAGCCGGCTGCCAGATGAATCTGGGCGAGTTGGCCCGCAAGACCGGCGACCTGACAACCGCCATTGATTACCTGACGCGCAGTCGAGCGGCGATGGAAAACCTGGGCGCGGCAGAAGACCTGGCCGAAGTGTATCGCCAGTTGGCGGCGACCTATCTGGCCGCGAACGATTTGCCGGTGGCGTATCAACACGGCGAGCACGCGCTGGAATACGCACGCCAGACCGGCAACCGGTTGGAAGAAGGCATCACGCATCGCGTGCTGGGACAGATCGCCGGAGAGCAATCACAACTTGACCATTTAGTGGAACACCTGGCCCAGAGCCGAGCCATCCTGGAAGAGCTCGGCAGCGAGCATGAACTGGCCTTGACGCTGGTCGAAGAAGCCAGGCTGCTGGAGGACGATGCGCGGCGCAAAACGTTGGAGCGCGCGCACGACATTTTCGTCCGCCTGGGCGCGACCGCCGAAGCTGAAGGAGTGGAAAAGCTGCTGGACGCTTACGCGCGCGCGTGAACGATCAGCAATGCCCCGCTGCGGAGTGTCACACGCGCCTTCGGCCCGGTCATGACATTGCTGACGCCGCGCGCCGGGCCGCTCAACAGCGGCTCGTCGCACAGCGGATAGAGCAGCCCCTCCGTGACGATCGCCTCCGCTTGGCCGCCCAACGGATTGAGTGACACGCGTCAACAGGCTCCGACCTCGCTGGATGATGGGGCGGAGATACTTTACCCGCAATGCAGGCTCTGTCAAGAACCTGCGAAACCTATAATACCAGGAGAAGAAAAAATGTCAGACCAATTCAAGTTCAACCTCGACGAAGCCGACATCCCGAAAGCGTATTACAACATCGCCGCCGATTTGCCCACGCCATTGCCGCCGCCGCTTCACCCAGGCACCGGCCAGCCCATCGGCCCGGACGACCTCGCCCCGCTCTTTCCGATGGGGCTGATCAAGCAAGAGGTCAGCACCGAGCGCTACATCGAAATCCCAGAGCCGGTGCGCGAGATCTACAAACTCTACCGCCCCACCCCGCTCATCCGCGCGCGGCGGCTGGAAAAGATGCTCGACACGCCCGCGCACATCTACTACAAGTACGAAGGCGCCAGCCCGGCCGGCAGTCACAAACTCAACACGGCCATTGCCCAGGCATTTTTCAACAAACAAGAAGGCGTCAAAAAGCTCGCAACTGAGACAGGAGCGGGGCAATGGGGTTCGGCGCTCTCGATGGCCTGCAAGTTCTTTGACATGGACTGCGAGGTCTTTATGGTCAAAGTCAGCTACGTGCAAAAGCCGTATCGCCGCATCCTCATGGAGATGTACGGCGCGACGGTTCACGCCAGCCCAACAGACTTGACGAACGCCGGGCGACAGATATTGGCCGAATCGCCCGACTCGCCAGGGTCACTCGGCATCGCCATCAGCGAGGCGGTCGAGGTCGCCGCGACTTCGGGTGGAGCATGCAAGTACAGCCTGGGCAGCGTGCTCAACCACGTGCTGCTGCACCAGACCGTCATCGGCCAGGAGGCACAAAAACAAATGGAGATGGCGGGCGAGTATCCCAACGTCGTCATCGGCTGCGTGGGCGGCGGGAGCAACTTTTCGGGCATGGCGTTCCCCTTCCTGCGCGACAAGCTCGCGAGCAACAACGGCAAGGGCACGCGCTTTATCGCCGTCGAGCCGACCGCCGCGCCTTCGCTCACCAAAGGCCCCTACGCTTACGACTTTGGCGACACGGTGAAGATGACACCGCTGGTCAAGATGTACACGTTGGGACACACGTTCATCCCAGCCGGCATTCACGCCGGCGGACTGCGCTATCACGGCATGGCCCCGTTGGTCTCTGCCCTGTGTAACGCGGGTTACATCGAGGCTATCGCCGTGCACCAGAACCCGACGTTTGCGGCGGCGATCCAGTTCGCGCATACCGAGGGCATCGTCCCCGCGCCCGAGTCGGCGCACGCCATCCGCGTGGCGATTGACCAGGCGCTCGACGCCAAGGCGCGCGGGGAAAAACGTATTATCCTGTTCAACCTGTCCGGCCACGGCAATCTCGACTTGGCCGCCTACGAGCAGTACCTCGGCGGCAAACTCAAAGATTACGAATATCCAGCCGAAGAAGTGGCGGCTGCGCTGGCCTGCCTGCCGCGCGTGGGAGAGATGGCGGCAGCGTAGAAAAACTCTCGCGTCACACCGATGGACGCGAGAGTCATCTCAATAGTTCGCGGGAGAACCTTGCGAAGGTTGCTTTTTGACAACCTTCGCAAGGTTCGAGTATGACCACATTACGCCCCCTCCCCTGCCCGATCTGCCAGGTGATCCAGCAGCGCCGTCAGCCCTAGCAAATAGCTGCGCCAACCAAAACCGCTGATCTGCCCCACGCACACCGGCGCAGTGAGCGACGTGTGACGGAACGCCTCGCGGGCATGGAGGTTCGAAAGGTGCGCCTCGACTGCGGGGAGCTTGACGCTGGCGATGGCGTCACGCAGCGCGACGCTGGTGTGCGTATACCCACCGGGGTTGATGAGGACGCCGTCGGCCCAGTCCATCGCCTCGTGCAGCGCGTCAATCAGCCCCCCCTCGTGATTGGATTGCACGATGCGCAATTCCGCGTCGCGCTCGGTCGCCATCGCTTGCAGCGCCGCATTGATCTCGTCCAGCGTCACGCGACCGTAGGTCTGCGGCTCTCGCCTCCCCAGCAAGTTGAGATTGGGGCCGTGCAACACCAGCACCTTGAACTTGCCTCTTGCCTCTTGCCTCTTGCGTCCCGCATCCTGTGACTTGCTCATGCCTCACTCCTTGCGCCCAAGCTACACAAAACCGAGCGCACAACCTGCACCGGGACATTTGCAATGATCTCGACCTGACCAATGGCGCGCGGAAGTGCCCAGCGCAAGCCATACCCCTGCTTCTTTTTGTCGTGCGTCATGGCCGCCAAAATCGCATCGGCGTCAAAGGGCGGACATCGCACCGGCAACTCCCAAGCCAAAAGAATCGCCTCGATGCGATCTGCCAGCGACACATCGGCTCGGCCCGACTCTACCGCAATTCTGGCCGCCGCCACCATCCCGATGCTGACGGCTTTTCCATGGCGCAGAGAAAAATCGCTCAGCCTTTCCAGCGCATGGCCCACCGTGTGTCCCAGGTTGAGCACGGCGCGGCGCCCCTGTTCAAATGGATCCTGTTCCACAACCGCAATCTTGACTCGCAATGCCCGCGCAATCCAATCTCCTAATCTCCTTGTCTCCTTGTCTCCTTGTCTGCTCTCCAATTCGACAAACAACGCCACATCTCCAATGACGCCCTGCTTGATCATCTCTGCCATGCCGGAGCGGAACTCTGCAGCGGGCAGTGTTGCCAACACGGCAGGATCAATCACCACCAACGCCGGTTGCTTGAACGCGCCAACCAGGTTCTTGCCCTGGGGAAGGTCAACGCCCGTCTTGCCGCCCACGCTGGCATCCACCATCGCCAGCAGCGTCGTAGGCGCTTGAACAAAGCGGACGCCCCGCATGTAGCTCGCCGCCGCAAAGCCCGCCACATCGCCGGTCACGCCGCCGCCCAACGCCAACACCGTGCCGCTGCGATCCAATCCTCCGGCAAGGAACTGACCGTAAAGCGATGCGACGGTGGCGAGCGTTTTATGCTGCTCGCCATCGGGGATGGAACAAATGAACGGCAAGAATCCCGCCGACCGCAGCGATGCCTCGACCTGCGCGGCATAGAGCAGCGCGACGACTGTGTTGGAAACGATGGCAACCCGGCTGCCTTCGGCGATGCCAACGGCGCGCAATGCCCCGCCGATGTGACCGAGCACCCCGATGCCGATGTGAATGTCATATTGTCCGCCCGGATAGTGGACGGGCAAAGTGATGACATCGGCACTTTCGATGACCCGGTCGGTCACCGCTTCAATCGAAAGCGCAGTGGTGTCAATCTGCCAGGGGATAGCGTCATACGTCTCGCGGCGCGCCTGAAGCAGTTGCTCGATTTGGGCGCGGCGGTCGGCCACGGCGAGCAGAGGCCGGTCTGCATTGCCATCCACCCGACGCAAAATCTCGTCCACGCCGCAGGTCAAGCAGACGACAGCGCCGCTCGCCATCATCCGCGCCCGGTTGGCCGGGTTGACCAACGCGCCGCCGCCCGTAGCGATCACCAGCCCGTCACGCGCGCTCAACTCCTCGCACAGCGCGACCTCCATCTGCCGGAACGCCGGCTCGCCGTCTTGCGCAAAGATGCGCGCGATAGGCTTGCCCGCCCGCGCTTCGATTACGCCATCCATGTCCACAAACTCATGGCCGAGTCGCTCCGCCACCGCGCGCCCGATGCGGGTCTTGCCCGTGCCCATAAAGCCGGTCAATACGATGTTGCGTGACGAATCCATCAGCACTCCCATCATCCTAAAGGCTTGGGAACCTTTGCAAGAGTTTCGTTGTCAAACGCTGCGTCCCAGTGCGCCTTCATCTCGCGCAGCGAGTCGCCGCCCAGTTTTTCTATCAACGCATCGGCCAGCACCCAGGCGACCATCGCCTCGCCGATCACACACGCGCGCGGCACGTGGCAAAAATCCGAGCGTTGATACTGGGCGAGCGCAGGTTCGCCCGTCGCCAGGTCTACCGAGTGCAACGGCGTGGCCGTCGTGGCGATGGGCTTGAGCGCAGCGCGAATCACAATCGGCATTCCGTTCGTGATGCCGCCTTCCAGTCCGCCCGCGCGATTCGTCTTGCGCGTGGCCCCCACTCCCGTCTGCGAAAAGGGAAGCGAGTCCCCTCCCCTGTTCGCGGTCTTTGCGAACGGGGGAGGGTCAGGGTGGGGGAAAATCTCGTCCTGCACTACAGTCCCCAGGCGCCGCGCATTTTCAAACGCCGGGCCGATCTCGACGCCCTTGACCGACTGAATGCTCATCACTGCCTGCGCCAGGCGACCGTCGAGCTTGCGATCCCAGTGGACATGCGAGCCGAGGCCCACCGGCACGTTCAGCGCGACGATCTCGATCACCCCGCCGACGGTGTCCTTGGCGCGCATGACCTCTTGGATCCGCGCTGCGATTTTTCCGGCGCTGGCGGCATCGGCCACGCGCACGTCCGAGGCTTGCGCCCGCGTAAAGATTTCAGGATAAGGCGCATCGGGGACATTCGCGCGCACGCCGCCGATCTCGAGCACGTGGCTGCCGACCACGACGCCGAACTCGGTCAGCAAAAGTCGCGCCAACGCGCTGCAGGCAACGCGCATCGCGGTTTCTCGCGCGCTGGCGCGTTCGGCCACCAGGCGCAAGTCGTCCAAGCCGTACTTGAGCGACCCGGCCCAATCCGCGTGTCCCGGGCGAGGAATCGTCTGCGGCGGCACGACCTTGTCTTTCCAGTTAGCATAGTCCCGGTTCTCGATTTTGAGCGCAACGGGCGCGCCAATCGTTTGCCCATTGACCACGCCGCCCAGAATTTCCACCCGGTCAGTTTCGATCTTCATGCGAGCAGACCGCCCGACGCCGATTTGTCGCCGCGCCAGATCGCGGTTGATGGCCTCGGCGTCCACCGCCAGGCCCGCCGGCAAACCTTCCACGATGCCGGTCAGGCAAGGGCCGTGAGATTCACCGGCCGTCAGGAATCGCAACATCGTTAGCTCTCCAACGCTCGCTCACATGCCAACATCATCACCTCGACCGGGGCCGGTTGACCTGTCCACATCTCAAAGGCCAACGCCCCCTGCCCCACCAACATTCCCAGCCCGCCGATGGCGTGCGCGCCGGCTTTGCGCGCCTGCCCCAACAAGCGCGTCTCGAGCGGATTATACACCAGGTCAAACACGGTCAGATGCGCCGGGATGGGCACGCCGTCGGGCCAGATGGAGCCATCCACGCGCGGCCACATTCCCATCGGCGTCGCGTTGACCAGCAGGTCGGCGGCGCGGGTGGACTCGACGAGCGCCTCGGTCGTGAGCGGCAACGCGCGCAATTCGTTCCCCGCGCCACTCAAATCAGAGACAAGCGCCTGGGCGCGACGGGGATCGAGGTCGAACATCAGAATCTCTTGAGCGCCCGCCTCAAGCAAACCATAGACCACGGCCCGCGCTCCACCACCCGCGCCCACGACGACGGCGCTCTTCCCTTGAGGATCAAACCCACCGTGACGCAGCGCGCCAATAAAGCCCTGGGCATCGGTGTTGTGAAGCGTGTGTTGGATCACTTTCCAGGAACGCTTTCGCACGTCCGGCCGGCCGGGCGTAGCGCACTCGCCGATGGGCGAGACGTACTCGCCGATGACGGGAATTTCATAGCGCGGCGACAGCACCGGCGTTTGGCACAGACGCTGCACCAACTCGTGTTGAAAGTGCGTTTGCGGGTAGCCGCGCAAGTCCAGGATCAGCCCGTTTGTGTTCTGGATGAGGGCAAACGTCTCCCTCAGCGCCGTTACCTCTGGCATGGCAAACGGCAGCATGTAAACAAGATTGCCTGGCAACGCGCGAAGGTACCGCATCCCTCCCAACCAGGCGCTCCCCAAAAGCGTCCGCTTAAAAGGCGGCCCGGCCGCCGGGCCGTCCTTCTCTGCTGCGTGAGGCGACCATTCGGCTGGCGCAATGACCTTGGCATGAGGATCAGAGAGCTTGGCCGCAATGGCTTCGAGGACACGATAATACTCCTCCACGCTGGCAGCGGCTTCTACGCGGCCAAGCCAGTCCGACAGCAGGGTATCGAGGTCAAGCTCAGACAGGGCGATCTGCGGCGCCAAGTAGCGCAAAACGATCCACACCTTGCAGAGGCCCAGGATCCTTTCCGCGCGAGACAGGCTCACCCTTTCGGATTGGCCGAGATCGCGCGGCCCCTGCTCTAGCCTGAACAGTGGGCAAGACGGATCCTGGAACTGCTCCCACTTTTGTCTATACACATACGGGTAGCCATCTTCATTCCAACCTTCATGGACTCGCCTGTCCAAGTCCATGAAGGCCCTTTGAACAGAGGGCAGACGGTCGGCCAGGGGCTGAACGACATGGGCCTGGAGGGCGTCCATCACAGCCGAAGGGCTGGCCGCTTGTTCAACTTGCGGCAAGGCCGTGATAAACACTTGATCCCAGTCACGCTGGCTCACGCGCTGCCCTATCTCGGGATGAAACAGATAGAGAGAACCCCAGATGTCGGCCAGGGACTGGATGCCATGCAGTCGATCAGCTTGCTCTGGCATACACACGCGCTCTGTCATCAGAATGTTCATCACGGGCCAAGCTGCCCAGGTCCCTACCTGAGCACCAACGGCAGGTAGACCTTGAACATGACCGGCCTCAAGTAAATCAGCGCGCGGTTGTTTTCGGCGTCGGCGATGTAGAGATTGCCCGCCGTATCCACGGCGAGACCTCTTGGGCTAGAGAGCGCGTCAGATGTCAG
Source organism: Anaerolineae bacterium (assembly GCA_041300525.1). Classification (GTDB taxonomy): domain Bacteria; phylum Chloroflexota; class Anaerolineae; order Fen-1058; family Fen-1058; genus JBGLNJ01. The sequence continues at coordinate 2,950,218 of JBGLNJ010000001.1, forward strand.
CTCACTGTTGTTTGACTGATTGGCCGAGAAGCTGCCATGCTGCCCAAACACTCGGTCCGCCGTTGTATCGCGGGTCAAGGCCGCATCGTACTCTAGCACGCGGTGATTGCCCGTATCGGCGACGTACAGATTGCCAGCCGCATCCACGGCTACGCCGGTTGGAAAGTAGAGGCTGTTGGCGCTAACGCCGTTCTTGTTGGGAATTTGAGTCGTAAAAACCCCGCCCTGGCCCCAGACCCGATCCGCCGTGGTATTGTGGGTCAGAGGCGCATCATATTCCAGGACGCGGTTATTGTTGCCATCGGCGACATACAGATTGTTGGCTGCATCCACAGCCACGCCGAGTGGATTCCAGAGAGTATCCGCACTTAGCCCACCCTGGTTAGGGCCGCCGGTGCTAAAGCTGCCGCCCTGGCCCAAGACCCGGCTGGCGGCCTTGTTATTGGTCAACGGAGCGTCGAATTCCAGCACGCGGTTGTTCTCGGTGTCGGCCACATAGAGATTACCGAGACTATCCACGGCTAGGCCCCGAGGGTACAAGAGACTGGAGGCAGTAGGTGTGAGTAGTTGGGTGTCACTGGTGAAATCGGGCTGGCCGATGACGACATTGGCCGCCATCCCGTTACTGAGCGGCGCGTAGTAGACCAGTACGCGGTGGTTGGGCGTATCAGCCACGTAGAGATTGCCATTGTGATCCACGGCGATGGCAGTGGGGTAGAGCAGCGAATGGGCCGTCACGACAGGGTTATCCCAATCCTGCTCACCAAAATCCGGCTGCCCGATCACCAGATCGGCCTCTTGCCCATCTTTCATGGCCGCCTGGCTGGGCCAGGACAGGACGCGCCAATTTTGCATATCCACCACAAAGACGCGCCCGGTGCTGCGGTCTATCGCCATGCCGCTTGGCTCCAGCAGCGTATCGGCCTCCACCCATTCAAATTCGCCCCAGTTGCTAGTAAAGCCAGCCTGTCCCATGACGCTGTCGGCAGTAGTGTCGCCCGCCTGGGGTGCGTAGACGGTGAGCGTCATGGGCAGCGAAGTGCCGCCGCCCGGCGGAGGGTTGGTGAGCCGGACCGTGACGGTTCCGGTCGTGGCGATCTCGGCGGCGCTGAGGGTGGTCGTGATCAGGCCATAGTATTCCGGCTCGACCGCCGGGCGGGTGACACCGTTCACCTGGACTGCGGTGCCGGAAATGATGCCGGTCCCCCAGATTTCCAGATCAAAACTTGCGTTCCCGGCTCGCACCGTCCCTGGATAGAGTTCCACGATCTTGGGAACGGCATTGTTCAACGGCTGGTCATATTCCAGCACCCGATGATTGCCCTGGTCGGCGACGTAAATGTCCATCCAATCGTCGTCGGTGGAAACGCCGACGGGTGCGTTGAGACTATCTGCGCTGATGCCGCCCTTGTTGGAGGTGTTGGTCGTAAAACTTCCGCCCTGGCCAAAGACCCGATTAGCTGCGGGGTCAGAGATCGGATTATCATATTCCAGCACGCGGTGGTTGCCCGTGTCGGCCACCAGGAGCCGGTCGCCGGCGTCTATCGCCAGACCGGTCGGGCTATAGAGGGAACTGGCGCTCACGCCGCCCAGGTTGGGCGTGTGGCTGTTCAAGTCGGGCTGGCCGATGACGGCATCGGCCACACTATCCACTGGGTCGGCGGTATAGATCAGCACGCGGTGGTTGCCCGTGTCGGCCACATACAACTCGTCGTGCGCCGCGCCAATGGCCACTCCCGTGGGATGATTCAGACTCATGGCCGTGGGTGTCAGGGGGACAGTATTAGTGACGAAATCCCCAAAAGCGCCCAGCGGAGCACCCAACACATCGCGCGGATGGCCGAGCACCTTGACGGCGATCATGCCTGTTTCCAGCGGGCCCTCAAAGATCAACACCCGGTTATTGTCGCGGTCGGCCACCACCAGGTTATCGTAATAGTCTAGCACGATGCCCATAGGATGGTTGAGACTGGCGGCGGTCGGCGGGTTGGGGGCAGCGTTGCTGGTGAAATTCGGCTGGCCGATGACTATGGCGGCCGCCTGTCCATCGGTGAAGGTCAGAAAGTCATCGTCGTCCACATCTGTTGGCTCAAACATCAGCACCCGGTTATTGCCCGTGTCGGAGACATACAGATTGCCATCGTCATCCCAATCTACGGCCGACGGACTGTTAAGGCTGCTGGCGGTGGGCGGATTGGGCGCGGCGTTGCTGGTAAAGTCTGATTGCCCAAGGACCATACTGGCCGGATCGCCATTCTCATAAGCCTCCAGGTCATCCCAGATCAGAACGCGGTTGTTGCCTGTATCGGCGACAAAGACCTGGCCGCTGTAAAAGACAACCATGTGGGCCGGGGCGTTGAGGCTGGCATCGGTGGGTGGGTTGGGTGCGTTGGCGCTGCTAAAATCCGCCTGACCATACACTTGGTCGGCAGTCGTGTCCAACTCGCTGCTGGCCCGTGCCAGCGCGCGCTGCGGACGGAGGAAATGTGAGGACAGTCGGCTCTGCGAACTGCGCCCATTCAAAACAAGGGGCACGAGCAGCAAGACCAGCCCGACAAGCGCCATCGCCACGAGCGCCAACAATCCTCTGCGGAAATACCTCTGGATGAGAGGGGTGTCAATCATCATGGTGGTACCCTCCTTCTGCGGGAATACAGACTAGGGACGGTGATACAGAAAACTATTGCTCATTGCGCACAATTATACATTAGTTTCTCGATTTCAGATGTGCTCTCATTGATTCAGCATCTCAATCATCTTATCAAACCAAGTTCCTGCAGACTCACCATCGGGCCACTTGGTCTAAGACGGCGTTTTTGTCTTGTCGTGTGTGCAGCCAAATACAAAATGCCTGCAGTCGAGACGAGTCTCTGTTGTGGGTATTCTCACAGTAGTGACACGACGATCAATTTGAGGCGTTTATTCCTGCCTTCTCGGTCTGTATTGGATCGCTTCGGCTAGATGCGCTGGAGCAATCTCTTCGCTGCCCGCCAGGTCCGCAATCGTCCGCGCGATTTTGAGGACGCGATGGACCGTCCGCGCGGAGAGTGGGAGTTGCTCGCGTCGCCGACCGCAGTAATCTGCGGCCGCATGAGCGATTGCCCCGTCATGTCGGCGTGGCACACCTCGCGCGAATCATGCGAGGCAGATCCCGCGTGTTGCCTCTCTCGTGCAGCTTCAACTCTCGCGGCAACCACTGACAAAGATTCATCCAATCGCTAGTCCGTGAGCTTTTCACGCGAAGCGGGCACGCGCGGAGCTTTAACTCTCCACTATGTCAAAGCTTGCGGAGGTCTTTGTATTCAGTAACCAGCGTAGAATCATCCAGTGCTTGCTCGAACTGGCGCAACCAATCGAGCACGTATTTGTCGTCCAGGTCTGAACCTTGCCGGCGAACCACACCCTGGACATCCTCATGATCGCGCAGGCGGGTCGAGATCAACTTGTAGATCACCAGATCTTCGGGGCTGCACAGCCGGATCATCACACCCGGCTGCAATTCGATGTCGCGCCCACGCTGGATGGCAAGCGCATCATAGGGCGTGTCGGCGAGCAGCAAGTCCAACCGGGTTCCGGCGGTGTCTTGCACAAAGACCATCGCTTGTTGTCTCAACGCCTTGCGCGGGTCAGGCAGAAGCGAGACATAGTCGGGCGAAAGCGCAGCCAATAAGCGTTCTGCATCGTCGCGCCCGAGCAGCACTTTGAGGTCAACATCACGTGTGACGCGCGGCTCACCCCAGACTGCGACAGCCACGCCGCCGATCACAATGGACGAGATATCAGCATCACTCAGTCGCCTTTGAAGCACCTGAATGGATTGAAAGAGATTATCCATGTCGTCCCTGCCACTCGACCAGGCGGTGGAGTCGAAGCTGAAGTTGGGCCAGCGCAGCCTGGCGCTCGGGGGCAAACAAGGCCGCCGTCTGCTGCAATTGCGGCTCGAAAGCGCGTTGCAGCGCCAGCCATTGGCGGACACTTTCCTGAACCGTCATGCTCTGCAACAGACGCGTCTCGTCCGCCTCAAAGGCATCCTGGCTTGCTCGCAGTGCGCTCAGTTCCCGCACGGTTTACTCCTGCTATTCCTGCCTTCTCGGACGATATTGGATCGCCTCGGCCAGATGCGCCGGAGCGATTTCGTCACTCCCGGCCAGATCCGCAATCGTTCGCGCGATCTTGAGGACGCGATGAAACGCGCGCGCGCTTAACTGTAGCTGCTGCATCGCCGAGCGCATCAACGATTGCCCCGTCGCGTCGAGCTTGCAAGAAACATAAGGCAAGAACCGGGGAGACGGCAAAAGTTGCCCCTTGCGCCGGCACACGCTTCGCGCCTTTGCAAGGGACAACTCATTTCAGATCGAAAAATCTTCTCCGAGCCAGACGCCGCGCTCAGGCAGGTGCGGTGTTGAATCGGTCCGTTCGTAGCCCACAATGCGCTGCTCAAGCGCGTCCATGCGCGACATGAGCGAGATCACGGACTGGCCGATCATATCGGGCAGCAGCGTATGTTCCATATCCGGTCTCGCCGTCACCGAGCGCGGCTTGCTTCGCTCGACAGCCTGGCCGGGCACGCCCACGACGACCGAATTGGGCGACACAGATTTGACGACGACCGCGTTCGCTCCGATGCGGCTGCCTTCGCCGATGGTGATAGCCCCCAGAACCTTGGCGCCCGTGCCCACCACCACGTTATCGCTCAACGTAGGATGGCGCTTGCCCTTGGTTATGCTGGTGCCACCCAACGTCACGCCGTGATACAACGTCACATTCGCGCCGATCTCGGCGGTCTCACCGATGACCACCCCCATGCCGTGGTCAATGAAAAAGCCGGGACCGATGGTCGCGCCGGGATGAATCTCGATACCGGTAAAACCGCGCATCGTTTGAGATACCCAACGCGCCAACAGCTTACGGCCATGTATCCACAGCCAATGCGACATTCGATGTCCCCACACCGCATGCAGCCCCGGATAGCATAACAAGATTTCCACTGTGCTGCGAGCCGCCGGGTCGCGATCAAAGATAGATTGAATGTCGCGGTGTAATGTGTTGAACATTGCCCCCCACCCTGCCATCCCCCGTCCGCGCGCTTCAGCGAACAGGGGAGGGTTAGCCGGCTTCTAGTCAGCCAGGTTGGCGAACAAAGGCGTGCTCAGATAGCGCTCGCCGAACGACGGAATGATGACGACGATCAACTTGCCGGCGTTCTCCGCTCGGCGCGCCACTTGCAGCGCCGCCCACGTTGCCGCGCCGGACGAGATGCCCACCAGCACCCCTTCCTCACGCGCCATGCGCCGCGCAATGTCGAACGCATCGTCATTCTTCACGCGGATGATCTCGTCATAGATTTTTGTGTTGAGCACATCCGGCACAAAGCCCGCGCCAATGCCTTGAATCGGATGCGAGCCTTTTTGCCCGCCCGAAAGCACCGGCGACGCATCCGGCTCGACGGCGATGCACTTGAACGACGGCTTGCGCGCCTTGATGACTTCGCCAATGCCCGTGATCGTCCCGCCCGTGCCGATGCCGGCGACGAGAAAATCAACCTTGCCATCCGTGTCACGCCAGATTTCCTCAGCCGTCGTCTTGCGGTGGATTTCGGGATTGGCCGGGTTCTTGAATTGCTGCGGCAGGAAATAGCGCGGGTCGGACGCCGCCAACTCTTCGGCCTTGCGGATTGCGCCGCCCATCCCCTCCGGGCCTGGGGTGAGGATCAGTTCCGCGCCATACGCACGCAAGAGCATCCGCCGCTCTTTGCTCATCGTCTCCGGCATCGTGAGCACGCACTTTAATCCTCGCGCCGCGCAGACCATCGCCAACGCGATGCCGGTGTTGCCGCTCGTCGGCTCGACGATGATGGTGTCTGGCTTGATCTTGCCCGCCTTTTCCGCGGCATCAATCATCGCCACGCCGATGCGGTCCTTGACGCTGTGCGCCGGGTTGTAGAACTCTAACTTGGCGACCACGTCCGCCACACAGCCCAGAGTCAAACGGCGAATCCGCACCAGAGGCGTGTTGCCAATCAACTCGGTGACATCATTTGCGATTCTCATATCGTATCCCCCTCTTGAACTCTGCCTTGAAAGAAAATAAATGACGGTCAACTGCCCGGCCCTACCCTTCACGATAGGGCAAACAAAAAGCGACAGACCAGCACACGCAAGATCAGATAGAGACCCCTGCGGGGAAGCTGTCCGCCGCCTGCGGCAGTTGACCGTTTCTTAGCAAATACTTGGCGAGGCGGTGGCTACAGTCCCCGCCCCATACACATGCACCTGTACATTTTTCTAGACCTTTTCCCTGGCCTTGGAATGGGCCAATTGTAGAGACAAATGAGCATCTTGTCAAGACAAATATTAAGCGAATCACCTTGCGGGCTGCAACCCCCACCGCTCCCGCACGCGCCGCTCGACGGGAGCAAAGACGGCTCGATCCGCCAGCAGCCCGATTGCAATGATGACCAACATCACGGCAATGACCTGGCTCATGTCGTTCAACTCGCGGCCCATCGTCAACAGTTGGCCCAGCCCCAAACTCACGTACAACAGCTCGCCGGCCATCAGCGACCGCCACGCGAACGACCAGCCCAGCTTCATGCCGGAAAGAATCGCCGGCAACGCCGCCGGCAAAATCACGCCTGTGTAAAGCCGCAATCCCCGCGCGCCCATCGTCCGCGCCGCGCGAAGATAGAGCGGCGGCGTATTGTGGACGCCGTCGGCAGTAGACAGTGTCACCGAAAGCACCGCGCCCATCACGACGACGAACATGATCGCCTTCTCTGAAAGCCCAAACCACAACAGCGCCAACGGCAGCCAACAAATGCTCGGCAGCGCCTGCAAGCCCAAGACGATCGAGCCAAGTGTATCTTGCATGGACTTGACCCGCCCCAGCAACAGCCCCAGTGGAATGCCGATCACGAGCGAAAGTCCATAGCCGACCAGGATGCGGCGCAGGCTGATAGCGATGGCACACGGATAGGAGCCATCGGCCATCCCGGCCACCAATGACCCGCCCACGCTCGACATGGAGGGAAATACATACGACGGCCAAAGACGCAACCGGAACAATGCCTCCCAGACCGCCAGCAACGCAATGAAGAACAAGATCCTCAGCCGCCAGCCGCTCACGCTCCACCTCCTGCGCGACAGCGCAGTGCGAAATGCGCCGCCCACCTATGCCAGCCGCTCATGTTCCGCTTCCGCCTGCGCCGCCGCCAACACTTCTTCGCGCAGGTCGGCCAACACGGCGCGCGTCGCGTCCACCAACGCATGGTCTTCGATGTGACGCGGGCGCGGAAGCTCGCAGCGGAACTCACGCTTGATGCGCCCCGGTCGAGCCGACATCAGCAACACCCGGTCGCCCAGCACCAACGCTTCGCGCACGTTATGAGTGACGAACAAGATCGTCTTGCTGGTCTGCGCCCAAATGTCTTGCAACTCGCCGTGGAGCGAATCGCGCGTCTGCGCGTCCAGCGCGGCGAAAGGCTCATCCATCAGCAGCACCTCCGGCTCCAACGCCAGGGCTCGCGCCAAGGCCACGCGCTGCTTCATCCCGCCGGAAAGCTCGTGGACGAACGCCTTTTTGAAACTGCCCAGGCGAACGATCTGCAAGTAGCGGTCGGACTTGGCCATCCGCTCGGAGCGTGGCACGCCGACCGCCGCCAATCCAAAAGCCACGTTATCGCGCGCGTTGAGCCAGGGGAACAGCGCCGCTTCCTGAAAGATCAGAACGCGGTCACGGCCCGGCTCAGTCACCGGTTGAGCGTTCATCCGCACTTCACCGCTGTCCGGCTTTTCCAGCCCGGCGACGATGTTGAGCAGCGTGGACTTGCCGCAGCCCGACGGCCCCAGCAGGCACACAAATTCGCCTGCCGCAACGTCGAGCGTGATGTCTTGCAACGCGGGCGTGTTCCCCCGGCGAGTCTGGAAGGTTTTGCTCACAGAGCGTAGCTCAAGTTTCACACTGTCTCCCATGAGGGGGAAACAAGTAGACAAAGAGACGCCTTGTCTACTTGTTTCCCTGTCTACTTAACCGCTGGCAACCCCTTCTCCTTCAGCACTTGATTCAACAGCGTCAGATCATAGATGCCTGAAAGGTTCGGTTTTTCCTTGAGGAACCCTGCCGTGTACGCCGCATCGGCCGACTTGAACAGCGAATCCGAGATCGGGTCGTAGGTGATACGCATCCGCGACCACGCGCCTTCGATCACTTGTTTCGCCAGCGCCTTGCCCGTCAACCGCTTGATCTCGTCGTTAGAGATTTGCCTGGCCTGGTCGGGATTCGCCAGCTCCCACTGCGTCACCTCGACGTGCGCGCGCAGCCACGCCTTGACCAAATCGGGATGCTCCTTGAGGAATTTGGCGCTGACGATGATGTTAGCCGTGACAAAATCGCCGCCGGGCCATAGGTCACGCTCGTCGAGGAACAACTGGCCGCCGCCGTCCACCATCAACCGGCTGGCCCAGGGTTCCGGCACCCACGCGCCGTCAATTTGCTTCTGCCTGAACAGGTCAAGGATTTGCGGGTTGTCGGTTGGCATCACCTGAACGGCGCCGCCCTTTTCCGCGGGCTTGAGTCCGTGCGCGGCCAAGTAGGCCCGTAGCGCCACGTCTTGCGTGTTGCCCAACTGCGGGCTGGCAAGTTTTTTGCCGGCCAGGTCCTCCGGCTTGGCGATGTTCGCCTCCGGGCGGACGATGAACGCCGCGCCGGCGCTGGTGGCGCCCGCCATCACCCGCAGCGCCTCGCCCTTGCTCTGGACGTACCCGTTGATCGCAGGGTTAGGCCCGATGTACGACAGGTCGAGCTGTCCGGCAAACATCGCCTCGATGACCGAAGGCCCCGCGTTGAAAATCTTTACGTCGAGGGTAACGTCCGAGCCAAGCGCCTTTTGGAAATCGCCGCGCGCCACGCCGACCAGCGCCTGGCTGTGCGTGATGTTGGGAAAGTATCCCACCCGCATCGTGACCGGCCCTTTCACAGGCGCGCTGGGCGACGCACAACCCACCACGGCAAGCACCAAGGCTGCCAGGACGATCATTCTGTGTAGTGTCGTGTGCTTCATGGGCAGACTCCTTTGATATTTGACTTATCTTCGCCGCGAGGAAATCTTGGCGCGCGAGACTGCGTCGGCCAGCGACGTGTAATCCACTACGGCGACGATGGCGTCGCGCACCTGGTTCATCGCCGCGCGCAGCGGGCACGCGCGCTCGTCCGGGCAGGTGCACGGCTCATAAGCGATCTTGCTGACGCATCCCACCGGCGCGATGGTGCCATCCAGCGTGCGAATGACTTCGCCCAGCGTGATCTCTTCGGCTGGACGGCTCAACATGTAGCCGCCGTGCGCGCCCACCTGGCTGCGGATGATGCCCGCATTGCGGAGCGTGAGAAATATCTGTTCCAGGAATTTGAGGGGGATGTTGTTGCGATCGGCCAGGTCCTTCAAGCGCACCGCGCCTTCGTCGGCATGAGCGGCCAAATCTAATATCGCTCGCAAACCATATTCGCTTTTCTTGGAGAGTTTCATCGTTCAATGCCTATAATGTCTACAGAATTGATAGGAATTATAGCAAATGGCGGCGTTTTTGTCAAACGACAAACCCCCGGCTTCACGGAGAAACCGGGGGCGAGACTTGCATTTCGGCACAGTCTGGCTAAAGCCAGACGAGTACGCGCAATCTCAAATCTCAAATCGGCAACGTGGTTCTTTGGCGCAACGATAGCAGTGTCTCTGCTGGAAGGCGTCAAGTTGCGCGACTTGCTCGCCGACCTCGAGCAACTGATCGCCGGTTTCAAGCGCGGCAAGCGCCTGGGGTTGATGATTCGCAACGAACAAGCCAACCCGATTTATACCACCGGCTTTATGTGCTCGTTGTTCGAAGAGGAAGGCGGCGATCTGTTTGACGTGCGACAGACTATTCTGGGACATGTGCAGTTGGGCGGAGACCCTTCACCTTTCGACCGCACGACGGCCACGCGCCTGGCCGTCCGATGTGTGGACTATTTGATCGAGGAAGCCGGCAAACAAGAGCCGGGCGCCGCGTTCATCGGTTTGGAAGCGGGCAAGGTCGAGTTCCATCCACTCGAAGACCTGCCGCGCATGGTGGACGACGCGCATGGCCGGCCCAAGAAGCAATGGTGGCTGGACTTGCGTCCCATCGCCAAGACTTTGTCGCAGCCGATGTCGTCCGGCGTTAACCTATAGCAGCTTTTGCGTAGGGCAAGTTGGCAACTTGCCCTACAGCCGCAAACAGAAATTTCGGCGTGCAGTGAGTATACGTGCAAACGCACTCGAATACACCTGAACCAGGCAAGATCGGAGACACCATGACCACCCTGACCCTTGACCTTGACGAGCAAGTCGCCCTGTTGATGCAGGGCACGGAATACGGCGATGATCAACTCAAAGCAGCGATGGCAAACGAGCTGCGCGAGCGGCTCAAGGAAGGCCGCCCGCTGCGCGTCTATTGCGGCTTTGATCCGCGCACGTCTGACCTGCACGTGGGCCACACGATTCCGATGCGCAAGCTGCGCCAGTTCCAAGAGTTGGGCCACGAGGTGACGTTCCTCGTCGGCACGGGCACCAGCATGGTCGGCGATCCGTCCGACAAGAACGAAGTGCGTGCCAGGCTCAACCTGGAGGAAGCGGAACGCAATGGGCGCACCTACGCCGAACAGGCTTTTGTGATCCTCGACCGGGAGAAAACCAGGATTCGGTTCAACCACGAGTGGCTGCTCGATCTCAAGCTGACCGATCTCATCAAGCTCGGCTCGGCGTTTACGGTGCAACAATTCATCCAACGCGAGAATTTCAAACTGCGTTGGGAAAAGGGCGATCCCGTCTATCTGCACGAGACGTTCTACGCGCTCATGCAAGGCTATGACGCCGTGGCGATGAATACGGACGTGCAAGTCGGCGGCAGCGACCAACTCTTTAACATCATCGCCGCCGGGCGCAAGCTGCAAGAGGCGTACGGCCAACGCCCGCAAATCGGCATCATCATGGGCATCCTGCCCGGCACCGACGGCGTGGTCAAAATGTCCAAGTCGTTGGGCAACCACATCCCGATCCTGGCTCAGCCGGCCGACATGTACGGCAAAGTGATGAGCCTGCCCGATAGCGCCATGCCGATTTTCTTCCAGCTCGCCACGCGCTACCTGCCATCGCACATCAAAGCCGTCGAAGAGGCGTTGGCGAGTGGCACGCGCCACCCGCGCGACGTAAAGATGGAACTGGCGCGCGAAATCGTCGGCATCTTTCACGGAGACGCGGCCGCCGCCGAAGCCGAAGAGCAATTCAAGCGCGTGTTCCAGGAACGCGAGCTGCCGCAAGACATGCCCGAGTTCGCCCTGGCCGGGCCGACGGACATCGTCAACCTCCTGGTGCAGGCCAGGCTCGCGCCCAGCAAGAGCGAAGCGCGACGGCTCGTGGAGCAGAATGGCGTCAAGCTTGACGGGCAGACGGTGGAAGGCATCGAGGCGGTCGTCGAGGCTTTCGCGCCGCGAGTGCTCCAAGTCGGCAAGCGCAAGTTCGTTCGGCTGGTACAAGCATGATGCAGGATGCGTGAGGGTCACCTATCACGTTTCAAGCAAGGAGATCGCGTGGCAAGCTCACCTGCTCCCCAAAAACATTTCCCCTGGCTGACGGTTATCCTGCTGTTCGCGCTCGTCGGCTTGCCTCTGCTGGCGTGCCTGGGCGGCGTCGGCGCAGGCCTGACGATGATGAGCGGCGGGACGCCCAGCCTGGCTGTTCCGCAGGGCGACGCAGTGGCCGTGATCTATGCTGAGGGCGTCATCGCCAGCGGCACGGAAGGGGCCACGCGCGTCGCAACCGGCATCACCCCGTCGAGCATCAAGGCCGACTTGCGCCGCGCCGAAAGCAACCCTTCGGTCAAAGCCGCCGTGTTGCGCATCAACAGTCCCGGCGGCTCGGTCGTCGCCTCGAATGAAATCCACAAGCTGCTTAAGGATTTTAAAAAGCCTATCGTCGTCTCGATGGGTGAAACAGCCGCGTCCGGCGGCTATTACATCGCGTGCGCGGCCAAGTGGATCGTCGCCAACCCGGACACGCTCACCGGCTCCATCGGCGTCATTAGCGAATTGACCAACGTGGACGAACTGATCAAAAAGGTCGGCGTGGAGATCGTCGTCATCAAGACCGGCCCGAACAAAGACATCGGCAGCCCGTTTCGCCCGATGACGGACGACGAAAAGAAAATCTGGCAAACCGTGATTGACCAGGCGTTCGACGGCTTTGTGCAAGTCATCGTCCAGGGGCGCGGCCTGCCGGAAGACAAGGTGCGGCAAATCGGCGACGGGCGGGTCTATAACGGCAAGCAAGCCAAAGAGTTAGGGCTGGTAGATCAACTGGGCTACCTGGACGACGCGGTGAGCAAGGCCGGCGAATTGGGCGGCATCACGGGCAAGCCGCGCGTGATCGAGTACACGCACGCGCCGACATTGATGGAACTGCTCACCGGCGTCACGTCGCGCGCGCCCGCGCTCTCGCTGGATCAACTGCTCAACCTCGACGCCGTGCCACGGATCGAGTATCGCTACATTGGCCCATAATCTTTGAGGTCAGAGACAAAGTCGGAGGAATCCATCGCAACTCTGACTTTCTGACCTCCGACCTCCGATTTCCGACTTCCGACCTTAACTATGAACACAACCCTTTACCAATCTCCCGAAACTTTTGCCGCACTGGCAAGTGAGTGGAACGCGCTTTTGCACCGCACGGTGTCTGACACGCCGTTCCTCACGCTCGAATGGCAGCGCACTTGGTGGCAGCATTTTGGCAACGACAATCCCTTGCTCGTCTATGCCTTTCGCGACGAGGCCGGGGCGCTGTGCGGCATCGCGCCACTCTTTCTCGACAGCACTAACAGCCAACGCCAACTGCGCACTGTCGGTTGTGCGGATATCTGCGACTATCTCGATCTCGTCGTCGCGCCGGGCTGCGAGCAAGCCGTGTTCACCGCGCTGCTCGACGCTCTCTCCGCACCCGCGACCGAAAAAAGGCTTGAGTGGGATGCCATAGACCTGTGCAACATTCCTCAAGCCTCACGCACGCTGCAAGTGCTGGGGACGCTGGCGCAGGCGCGTGGTTGGCGCGTGGAAAAGAGTGTGGAAGAAGTCTGCCCCCTCGTCCAACTGCCCGCCACGTGGGAAGACTACTTGGCCTCGCTCGACAAAAAGGAGCGCCACGAGTTGCGCCGCAAGCTGCGCCGCGCCGAGCAAAGTGAAGAGTCCGTCCAGCTCTACATCACGTCCGGCGAAGAAACGCTTGACGCCGACCTGGACGCTTTCATCACGCTGCTCATCCAGAGCCGGCCCGACAAGGCCGCGTTCATGAGCGACCCGATGCGCGCCTTCTTTCACGCGGCTGGCCACGCGGCGCAACGCGGCGGCTGGCTGCAACTGGCCTTTTTGCAAGTCAGCGGCGTCAACGCGGCGGCGTACATGAACTTTGACTATGCCGGCCGCATCATGGTCTACAATTCCGGCCTCGATCCCCAGAACTTTACATGGCTCAGCCCCGGCATCGTGCTGATGGGCAAGCTCATCCAGCACGCCATCGAGCAAAAACGCGCCGTGTTCGATTTCCTGCGCGGCGACGAAGACTACAAGTATCGCCTGGGCGGAAAAGACACGCACGTGTACCGACTCCACATCGAGCGACAAGCCCTATGATTCCAAGACATATCGCGATGCTGTCCGTCCACACCTGCCCGCTGGCGACGCTGGGCGGCAAAGAAACCGGTGGGATGAACGTCTACGTCCGCGACCTCACCCGCGAGCTGACGCGGCGCGGCATGTATGTGGACGTGTTCACCCGCTCGCAGAACCCGCACCTGCCACACATCGTGCATAGCCTGGGCGAGACAGGCCGCGTGATCCATATTCCAACCGGCCCCGAAGAGCCGTACAGCAAGCACAAAATATTCGACTACCTGCCCGAGTTCGTGGACAACGTCCTGGAATTCGCCGGACGCGAGGGCATCGCTTACGATGTGATCCACAGCCATTACTGGCTTTCGGGCCTGGCCGCAAGAGACCTGCGCGACGTGTGGGGCGCGCCCATCGTCCAGATGTTCCACACGCTCGGCCATGTCAAGAACCAGATCGCCGCGCCGAGCGAGCGCGAGCCTCAACGCCGCATCGAGGGGGAAACAGAGGTCGTGGGTTTTGCCGACCGCCTCGTCGCCGCCACGCCCGCCGAAGAAGAACAACTCGAAAAGTTTTACGGCGCAGACCCGGCCAAGATCACCATCATCCCGCCCGGCGTTGACCTGCAAATGTTTCACCCTCACTCGCAGGAAGATGCCAAGTCACGCCTGGGCGTCAAGCCGTGCGACCGGATGCTCTTGTTCGTCGGGCGGATCGAGCCGCTCAAAGGGATTGACACGCTGCTGCGCGCAATGGGACTCCTGGCTCATGAATGTCCCACCTGGGCCAGCCAGATTTGCGTCGCCATCATCGGCGGCGATCCCGACACGCCCGACGCGAAGCGCGAAGAGATGGAGCGCCTCAAGGCCATTCGGACAGAACTCGGCATCACCGACCTGGTGACGTTCCTGGGCGCGCGCGATCAGGACAAGCTGCACCATTACTATTCGGCGGCGGAAGCCGTGATTATGCCCTCGCACTATGAATCGTTCGGCATGGTGGCGCTGGAAGCGATGGCGTGCGGCACGCCCGTCATCGCGTCCGAAGTCGGCGGGCTGGCCTACCTCATCCACGATGGCAAGACCGGCTTTCACGTCCCGAACGGCGACCCGGTCGCACTGGCGAGCGCGATTGCGCGGCTGGTGGAGAACCCCGAATTGCGCGACCGGTTGGGCCATCAGGCGCACCGATACGCGCAGCACTATAGTTGGGATTGTATCGCTGACCGCATGGTGCCGCTCTACGCCAGAGCGATGGCGGATTCGCCCGCTATGGCGATGGTATAAGAAAGCGTTTCGCGTTGGAGTGACAGCATCACCGTGAATGGGGAGGCCCTATGCACCGCAAAATGAATTCCTACACCAGATACCTGATTGGCGCGCTGATTGTCTTTATGCTCCTTCTGATCAAATCGGAGATGAATGACAGTCAGCAGATATACTGTCAACGGTCATAGAGTTTCATTTTCAAAGGTCTGGAATTTGAGGGTCAACAAGCTCGCCAGCTTCTGCTTGTGTTTGCCTTGTGTTTCAGCGCTCACGACCTTCATGACGCTCTTGCCAACCATTTTCCTTTCAGGGTTCTTCTTTCCCGTCGCTGCGATGCCGCAGGTTTTACAGTGGATCAGCGCCATCATCCCGCTCAAGTATTTTCTCATCATCGTCCGCAGCATCTTGCTTAAAGGCGTTGGAGTTCAGTTACTGTGGTCAGAGACGGCGGTTTTGGCTATCATGGGGATTGTGATGATGGCGGTGGCGTCGTCACGCTTCCGCAAGCGGTTGGATTAGTGAGATAGTGTGTTAGTTTGATAGGGTGGTAATTGGAGGATCGAATGACACAGGCACATCGTTCGCTCAGTTTGCCGTGGCGGCTGATGCGGTTCTTGAATCGGCGCTTGATGCCCAAGACGCGCCCCGAGGTCAGGCTGCGTGGTCTGGTGTTGCTACTCACAACGACCGGGCGCAAGTCGGGCTTGCCGCGCCAAACGCGGCTTCAGTACGAAGAGCAAGCGGGCGTCATCTATGTCGCCGCTGCGCGTGGGCAAGACGCCGACTGGTTCCGCAATATTGTCGCCAATCCGCGCATCGAGGTGCAGGTCAACGAACGACGTTTCCACGGCGTGGCCGAACCGATCACGGATCCGGCCCGCATTGCGGATTTCTTAGAGCTACGGCTCCAACGTCACCCACCAATGGTGCGAGCGATGCTTCTTTTGCACGGCTTGATGCGCCCCAGTCGCTCAAACCTGGAACAACTTGCGGCCAAGCTGGCGCTGGTCGCTATTCGACCTGACGAGAGTCATACGGAGGAAACAAAACAATGCGAAGGGCAATTCCCATCATCGTAATCCTGGCCGTGATCGGCGGTGGAACGTGGTGGTGGTCGCAGCGGCAAACGCAGGCCGCCACCGGGCTGAAAGGCTCGGGCACCGTCGAGGCGACGCAGGTACATGTTGGCCCGGAAGTGGCCGGGCGTGTTGTGGAGGTGACGGCCGACGAGGGACAAGCGGTCAAAGCCGGGCAGGTGCTCTTTCGCCTGGACGACGCGCTGCTGGTAGCCCAGCGAGCGCAGGCTGAGGCAGCCGTGAACACGGCTCGCGCTCAACGCGACCTGCTCTTAGCCAGCGCGCGCCCGCAGCAACTTGCCGCGGCGCGGGCGACGATCAGCTCGACTCAAGCGTCGCTTTCCGGCGCGCAAGCCGACTTGAGCCGCTTGCTGGCCGGAGCAACCAGCGCCGACATTGTCTCGGCGCAAGCTCAACTGAAAAGCGCCCAGGCGGACACCAAGATCGTGCAAGACGGTTACGATGCCGTGTCGCGCGCGCGTGACACACTCAAGAGTCTGAATAGAGGCGGCTTGGGGCTGCGCCAGGTGGAAGAGACGGTAAGCGCGCAATTGAGCGCCGCCAACTCGCAAGTCAATGCCGCGCTGGCGCTGCTGAATAAATTGTACTCCGGCCCAACCGCAGACGAGGTTCACGCCGCCCAGGCTCGCGTGGCCGCGGCGGAAGGGCAGCTGGCAGCCGCACAGAAGCAATACGATCTATTGGCCGCCGGTCCCCGCCGTGAACAGATCGCCGCCGCCGACGCGGCAGTGGCTCAGGCCGAGGAGGCGCTGCGCGCCTTTGACGTGCAAGCCGGCAAGTTCGCCGTCCGCGCGCCCCAAGACGGCGTCGTGATGGTGCGCAATCTGGAGGTTGGCGAGGTCATGGGACCGGGCGCAACGGCGCTTGTCATCGGGCAACTCGAGACGCTCCAGTTGACCGTGTACCTGCCGGAAGACAGCTATGGCCGCGTCAAACTCGGCCAGGCCACGCGGGTGACAGTAGACTCGTATCCTGGCGTGACCTTTCCTGCGACGGTGGTGACGATTGCCGATCAGGCCGAGTTCACACCGCGCAACGTGCAGACGACCGAAGGTCGCCGCACGACGGTGTACGCCGTCAAGCTGGACGTGTCCAACCCAGACGGTCGGCTCAAGCCGGGCATGCCAGCCGATGTGTCGTTCGAGCAGTGAGGCAAAACTATGCAAAAGGTAATCAGGCTCATTGTGATACTAGTGGTCGTGGCGCTGGCCGGAGGCGGTGTGTGGTGGTGGACGCAGCACCAGGCGCAAGCCAGCACCGAGATGCGAGGTTCCGGCACAGTTGAGGCGCGGCAGGTTCACGTCGGGCCGGAGATGGCCGGGCGTGTCGTGCAAGTCATAGCCAAGGAAGGGCAATCGGTCAAGGCGGGAGATATACTCTTTAGCCTGGACGATGCGCTGCTGGTCTCGCAGCGAGCGCAGGCGCAAGCCGCGATCAAGACGGCCCATGCTCAGCGTGACCAACTGTTGGCTGGAGCGCGCACCGAACAGATCGAGGCCGCCCAGGCAACCCTCAGCACGACTCGAGCTGTGTTGGATGGCGCACAAGCAAACCTGAGCCGCTTGCTGAACAGGACGACGAGCGACCAGATCGCAGCAGCGCGCTCACAACTGGAAGCAGCGCGGGCGCGAGCCAGGCTGGCGCAAGATGCGTACACCAGCGTCATGAACGGACGGACGAATGCCCCGGCTTTTGGCGTGATGGGCAAAGGGCTGGGCGCGCCCGAAGAGCAAATGCGCGCGCAGTTGGAAGCCGCCAACTTTCAAGTCACTGCCGCGCAGTCGCGGCTGAACAAACTACTAGCCGGCGCAACCTCGGACGAGATCAATTCTGCGCAAGCCCAGGTAGACTCGGCGCAGGCTCAGTTGGACGCAGCGCAGGCGCAGTACGACTTGCTGGTCGCCGGGCCGAGTCGCGAGCAAATCGCAGCGGCCAACGCAGCCGTCGCTCAGGCCGAAGCGGCGCTCAAGACATTGGACGTCCAGGCCGATAAGCTCGTCATTCGAGCGCCGCAAGACGGCGTCATCCTCGTCCGCAATGTCCAAGTCGGCGAGGTGCTCGCCCCAGGCGCGACGGTGTTTGTCATCGGCAAGCTCGCCACGCTCCAGATCACCGTCTATTTGCCGGAAAGCCTGTATGGCCGGGTCAAGCTGGGCCAGACCGCGCGCGTGATGGTAGACTCGTATCCCGACGCGACGTTTGCCGCGACGGTCGTCCACATTGCCGATCAGGCCGAGTTCACTCCGCGCAACGTGCAGACGGTCGAAGGCCGGCGCACGACGGTGTATGCGCTCAAGCTCGACGTGCCCAATCCCGACGGCAAGCTCAAGCCTGGGATGCCGGCGGATGTGGTGTTTGGTGAGGTAGTGAAATAGTGCAATGGTGCGATAGTGAGATGGTGAGATGATGGAATGGTGACGATGGACGATTTGATTGTCGCAGAACAACTGACCAAGCACTTTGGCGCGGTGCATGCGGTTGATGGGTTGAGTTTGCGCGTGGGGCCAGGCGAAATCTTTGGGCTGGTAGGGCCGGATGGCGCAGGCAAGACGACGACGATGCGTCTGTTGTGTGGGGCTTATGAGCCGACGAGCGGCCGCGCCGCGGTGGCCGGATTTGACTTGGGCCGTCACCTCGCACAAGCGCGCGCCGCAACGGGCTATGTGCCTCAGCGATACAGTCTCTATCCCGATCTCACTCCGGCGGAGAATCTGGAATTCTTTTCCGAGGCGTACGGCATGCCGCGCGCCCACCGCGTGGCGCGCCCCACAGAGCTGCTCGACATTGTCGGGCTGACGGCATTTGCGAATCGGCGCTCCGAGTTCCTTTCGGGCGGGATGAAGCAAAAGCTCTCGTTGGCCTGCGCGTTGATCCACCGTCCCCGCGTGATGCTGCTGGACGAGCCGACCGGCGGAGTTGACCCGGTGGCGCGTCAAGAGTTCTGGCGCTTGCTCTACACGTTGCTGGCGGAAGGCTCGGCCATTCTCATCAGCACGCCGTACATGGACGAGGCCAGCCGCTGCCATCGCGTGGGGCTGATGAATCACGGGCGGCTGATGGCCGAAGGCACGCCGCACGAGATCGTGCGTCCGCTCGCCGGGCGACTCTTGGAACTGGCCGCCGCGCCCCAACGCGCCGCGAGACAAGTCGCCGGCGCTTTTCCCGGCGTGGCCGACGTGCAGGTGTTCGGCGACCGGCTGCACCTGCGTGTGGACGATCCCGCGCCCGTGATGGAGCGACTGCCTCGCGCGTTGACGGACGCAGGCATCACGGTGACACACCTGCGTTCCGCCGAGCCGACCCTGGAAGATGTGTTCACCGAGTTGTTGGCAAGTGATTTGTAAAAGCCGCACGCACGACGCGGGTCTACCCGAGGAGCAGCTTGTATTGAACGCCATTGAACGCATCGAAGCAGCCACATCCCTCAAACCGGTGTCGCAGACGCCAGTAGCGCCCATGATTATTTCATTCGCCGGGCGATGCGCCGGTATGACGCAAGCAGAGATATTCGGGAGTTTTAGCCGATGGCAGCGCGCGATGGAGGTCACGTTCGAGCGCGTGGGCCAGTGCGACGCTGTCTTTCCCATGTGGCCGCGGGATGCCGCCCTATCGCAACCTTTGCGCGCGCTCTTGCCCGGACGCGACCTGGATGATGAAGCGCAGTTTCAACTCATCGAAGCAGAGGTGATGACGCGCGAGGATTATGCCGACATCGTCAAGCAAGGATATTCGGCCTGGTTCGCCCATTACCAGACTCGGATCCGCCCCGATTTGTCTGATACGCGCCTGGGGCGTATCAAAACCACCTTGGGCTATATTCGTCAAGGGATTCGTATGCGGCGCAACGTCGCCTACTGGCAACAGCGCGGCATCCCGGCCATGTTTTATTCGGCCTGTTACCCGGCGTTTGACCTGTTTTCCCTGGCGCGGTCACTGACGCCGTTTTGTTACGACTTGCGAGAATGTCCGCAAGACATCGAGCGCGCTTGCGAGGCGGCTACACCCGCCATCATCGCAACGGCCAAGATTCCCTTGCGTATCACGCGCGGCAAGCGGGTGTGCATCTTTCCGATGCGGAGCAGCGTGTCGTTCATCTCTCCCCGCATGTTCGAGCGTTTTGCATGGCCCCACCTGAAGCGCATGGTGCAAGCCTTCGCCGAGGAGGGGATTGTTTCGGTGCTGCATTGCGACGGCAACTGGAAGCCCATGCTCGCTTACTTGAGGGAACTGCCGCGCGCCAGTTGCATTGTCGAGTTGGACGGCGGGACGGATATTTTCAAAGCCAAAGAGATTTTGGGAGATTGGCTATGTTTGAAGGGAGACGTGCCCGCCACACTGTTGGCTCACGGAGAACCGGCCCAGGTTGTTGAATATTGCGAACGTCTGATCCGGCAAGTAGGTCGCGGAGGTGGGTTCATCTTGAGTTCGGGTTGCGAGGTTCCGCTGGACGCCAAACCCGAAAACGTGGCCGCTCTCATTCAAGTGGCTCGACAGATGTGAGTTCCCTGTTTTGATAGAACAGGAGGAACAATCAGGGCTGTTCAGTTCTAAAGCGCCCGACGATAAATCGTCGGGCTAATAGGGACGTTGTCCGGCCAACTGTTGAGCGGCGCGAAGCGCTGCTGGCCCCTGCCGCCGCCGCCGCGGCCGTCACCGGTGCGGTAGGTGCCGGCGCTGTGCCAGGCCATGCGGATCATCAGACCGCCGTAGTGGCCCCAGTCGGCAGGCCACCATTCCTGCGAGTCGGTCATCAGCGCCGCGAGATCTTTTTTCACAGCCGCCAGGTCGAGGCTCTTGAACTCTTCCGCATAGTGCAAGTCCTCGCCCATGGGATTGGACTTGCCAGAATGTTGGTGCAAAATCTCGAGTTTCAACCGGTTCGGCCACCAGTCTCGGTTCATTGTGCCGCCGCCGGCAGTGTGTTCGTGAGCACTGCCCGTTACCGGGCATTTGCTTTCTTCATTCATGATATTTACCCCTTTCACAAAATGGCTATGCGTTGGGTACAACGACTGTCTACCAACCCGATATGGCGTTGGGCGCGGAGCGAACGCGGCGACTCGAACAAATATCAAATAGGCATCACCTCCCTATCGAGATGCTTGCGGCTTGCTTCCTTGCTCTTGGCACTTTGGGCAGATGCCATAGAAATCAAGCCGGTGGCTCACAATTCTGAAACCCGTCGTGCTGGCTATTTGCTGGGACAATTCGCCCAGGGCAACCACTTCTGGATCAATAATTTTCTTGCACTTGACGCAGACCAAGTGCGGATGCGGATAGGGCTTGTTCCCATCGTAACGGTTGCCGTCGTTGCCAAAGCCCAGTTCCAAGATTTCTCCCATCTCCTTGAGCAATGTCACAGTCTTGTAGACCGTCGCCAAACTGGTGGTCGGAAAGTCAACCTTCACACCCTCATGGACTTGCTCCACACTGGGATGCCCAGTGCTGGCCGCCAAGATTTTAAGAATGGCAATCCGCTGCGGCGTGAGACGGTACCCTTGCGTTTTCAGCTTGGCAGTCAATTCATCCAACCGAGTCTGAGGATTTGGCATGGTGCATTCTCTTGATAAATTGTCGTGACAGCCGGAGTGGTGCTCTATTGTGCCATTATTGATAGTAATTATTACCTAATAACAATTATACTATAGTACGCACAATTTGTCAACTCGTGCCCTTCGTGTGTGTGCACGCAAAGGTTGTCAGACGGCAAGCGGGAGTGCGGCGCGTTGAGCACACACAGCGTCCCACTCGCCGCTGAGCCAAGCCGCCCTGGCTTTCGCAGTCTGGACCGCGCCGTCCACCTCCCATTGCGCGCCGGGTTTTTTGAGTCGTTGGGTCACACCGTATTCTTGTACACTGTCGGTTATCCAACCAGGAGGATAGCCGATGGATAAACGATTCACGCAAGCTCAGGTCGATCTCGCCTTGCGCAAGGAACAAATGATCCAGCGGGTCGAGCAGGGTGAATCGTTGAAAGTGGTGAGTCAAGACTTGGGACTGACGTATCACCCCAAGCATGTATCTCGATTGCGACGTCGGTACATTGAGGGTGGACGCCATTGGGTGGCTTTGGTGGATGGACGCGAAGGAGGGCGAGCCACCAAGATCACGAGAAAAGTTGCGCTGTGGATTATGGGAGAACTGCAAGGGGCTCCCAACGTGACGGCTTCGCATCTGTGTGACGAGGTGCGGATGCGACAACTGGCGATTGCCCTGGGGCGTCAAGGGCAACCCGGTCGGCCTCGCCGGGCCAGCCCGCCTGGGGTCACTTCGGCGAAGCCGTTGATCATTGAACAGACCCCGCACGCCGGGATTTTTTTCCCTCCGGGCCGCGCTGTGGCAGATGGAGATTCTGCCCGGCATGACCCGTGTGTTGCAAAAGTGCAAAGAACATATCTGCAGCAAGGCGCGGGGCCTGAGTTGCAGATCTTGACCAGTCGGCCGGAAACGATCGTGAGTAAATTGCTAACACTCATCTTGTTGCCGTGTCTATCCTTGGAACGGTGTTACAACTTGATCGGCTACCAGGGTCATGGTTTGGCGGCCGTGGTGCCGAAGCTGCGCGTGTCAGACCTTCTATCCGGGTCGCGGCACGCAGAGCGTACTGACATATTGGGACTACTGCGTGAAGCCACTCTGGACCAAGTACCCTCAGCCCAAGAGCAAGGTCACTCGCATCGGACGCGTGATGGCCTGTACCAAGATGCTGTTCGTCCACGGGACCGAAGGACATCCGTTGTATCTGGTCGAGCGCCCGGGCGATACGGACCTGCCCCAGGCCCAAGACGCTTTCACCGCCGCCACCGGCCGTCCCACGCGTGTCTGCGTCGTAGATCGTGAAGGAAATGCCCTGTTTTTGGCCTTGTCCGGCGCACAATGCCATCCGCCGCGCACCTATTTGACCATGCTCGACGCGAATCAGTACAAATCACTCCAAGACTTAGGTCTTGACCGAGTGGGAGTCTCTGGACGCTTTGCGCAAGCCGGACCTGGAAGTCGCCCGTCAAACGGCAACGCGATCCGCGCCGATTCTTTCTGGTGCGTCCGACGGATGTCACTCAGTCGCGCTTGGCCGTTGGCTCGCGAAGCGTCTATCGCCCCCCTTCGCGTTGGCACGCCTCGGATGCCTACGCCATCTATCACGGCCGCTGGACCTGTCAGGAACATCGCTTCCGCGAAATGCACCAAATGGCACTCAGTGCCAACTACGGCTATCGTCGGGTCACCATCCCGAATCGCACCGCCCAACGCCAACTCACCGCCGCTCAAAAACAAGTTCAAGCCACTCAACATCACCTGGCCACACTGCAGCGCCGACTCGACCAGCAAGCCGACCGCTTGACTCAATGGACCGCACACTTTGAGTCCCGCTGGGCCGAACGATGCGCGCAATGTCGAGACCTTCAGTGTCAACTCCGAGACCAGACTGATTCGGCTTCCCCTCGTCTTCAGACTCGGCTGGCCCATCTTCAATCCGAATGTCAGGCGGATGTGTTGTCTCATCAACATCGCCTCGACACCATTCACAACAAGGACATCGTGCCTTTGCTTCACCAGCAGATCCAACTGGAAGCGCGTCTAACCAAACGTCAACAAGCCATGAACTCGATCTCAGTCAACTCGCCTTTCTATGAGCGCAACTTGAAAGACCTGGTCATGATGATCAACAAGATGACACTCCTTAACGCGCATTACTATGTTCAAGAACACTTCTGCGCTTCAGAAGAATGGCAGAAGGCTGAGTTTGCTACTCTCAATGCTCAACTGTACCAGAAGCCCGGCGTCATTCGGGTGTGGGCTGATCGCGTTGAAGTCGTGCTGGAGCCCTATCGCTACGCTCATCTGCAACAAGCCGCTGATATATGTCCGTTTTTATGGCTCTGGATGTGCTTCCTGATAATCATTCGACCTTGAACATTTACTTCAAATCATCGATCGTTGCAAGTCGCGTGGCGTTTATGTGGCGTTGAGCCTTGAAGGAACGAAACGATCCGGTGATTTGATGTGCGATGTGCCGATTCCCGATGGGCTGTTCGAACACGAGGTCTTTGTGAATGTCGGGCCATCCATGTTGAAGCGGTTTCAGATGAACGGACAGACGCTTGAAGATGAAGTTGTTGCAGATAGACTTTTGCTGACATTCTGAAATGGCAGCGGAAAAATCACATCGTTGGCATTTGACCAGTAGTGACGACCTTGTGACGCGCTTCATCGGCGCTACAATTGAAAAGCGAGTCGGGTTGTGCAACCTTAAGCCAACGTGAGAATGGACCGTGATTCTTATCCTCGTCATGTACGTCGCAGGCGGAGCGATTCTGACTGCGTTGTCCATTCCGTTGATTCAAAAACAGGTTCCCCGAATCCGTGGTGTGGCTTCCGCGTCCCGCAGACGCTTAACCATCCTGCCGTACTGGCTGGCTGGGCGGTGTGTTGACTTTTGATAGCGAGTATGCTAAGATGCGAGCATATCATCTGGGACTCGGCCTATGCTATCACAGAGCGCGTTTTTGCCTGGTCTGATTTTTTAATTCATTCTTATCTTTCAAGATTACCCGGTGTTCACTCGACTGCGCTGTGGCAGCGGGTCTGTCGTCTCAGGTGAGTGTGTGTTCGCACTCGCCTTTTTTATTCGCACATTCATGCGAGGCCGTGTTCTATGAGCATTGAATTCATCTTTCGTATCATTGGAATGTTGGTCCTGGCGTTGGTGGGCCTCACGACGGGGATCAGGGTAGCCAAGGCGGCCGAAGGCGACCCCGGATTGTACGCAACCGTGTTTGCGGCGGTCGGCGCGCTGATCGGATTGGTTGCCACGCCCTGGATCACCACCCGGCCTGTAGGAGCGTTGCGCAATCGCATCCGGCAGATGCCGGCGCAACAACTCATCGCCGGCGTCTTTGGGCTGACGTTAGGGTTGATCGTAGCACTCCTGGTGGCGTTTCCCTTATCGCTCTTGCCGGAGCCGTACCGCTACATCCTGCCGCTCGTCGTCGCGGTCCTGTTTTCCTACCTGGGTATCGCCGTGATGATCATACGCCAGCGGGATATTGTCAACGTGCTTGACGGGCGATTGTTCTTTCGGGGTGGCGAAGCGACGGTTCCGCCCTCGCACGAGGAACGTTTTGTGCTGTTGGACACGAGCGTCATCATTGACGGCCGTATTGCCGATGTGGGCCACACTGGGTTCATCATGGGGACGATGCTCGTGCCGCGCTTTGTGCTCAATGAACTCCAGCACATCGCCGACTCTTCCGACATGCTTCGCCGCAATCGGGGCCGGCGCGGACTGGACATTCTCAACAAGCTGCAAAAGGATTCCCTCACACCCGTCCGCATCACCGACATGGATGTGGAAGAAGTGCACGAGGTGGATGAAAAGCTGATCATGTTGGCCCGGCAGCTGAGCTGTCCCATTCTCACCAATGATTATAACCTCAACCGTGTGGCCGAGTTGCAGGGTGTGCCGGTGCTCAATATCAACGAGCTGGCCAACGCTGTCAAGGCCGTCTTTTTGCCCGGCGAGACGTTGCGCATCAAGGTCATCCAGGACGGCAAAGAGACGGGACAAGGTGTGGCCTACCTGGACGACGGGACGATGGTCGTTATCGAGGATGGGCGTCGTTACATGAGCCAGACGCTCACCGTGATGGTGACCAAAGTTTTGCAGACGGCTGCCGGCCGGATGATTTTCGCCAGGCCGGAGAACGGAAACTGATGCAGGGAACCCCATGACCCTTCAAGTCTATAATACCCTGACTCGCCGGAAGGTGACCTTTGTTCCGCTGCAAGAGGGCTGCGTGACGATGTACGTCTGCGGGCCGACGGTGTACGACCACGCGCATATCGGCCACGCCAAGCTGTATGTCTCGATGGATGTGATTGTCCGCTATTTGCGCTTCAAGGGGCTGCGCGTGCGCTACGTCCAGAACATCACCGACGTGGGGCATTTGCTGGACACGGGCGAAGACCGTATCCTCAAAGGGGCCGCGCGCGAGCGCATCGAGCCGATGGAACTGGTCGAAACCTACATGCGCGCATACTTTGCGGACATGGACGCGCTGGGCGTGATGCGGCCTGACATTTCACCGCGCGCCAGCGCGCACATTCTTGAGCAAATCGAGATCGCCCAGGCCCTGATCGCGCGGGGACTGGCCTACGAGGTTAACGGCTCGGTCTATTTTGACGTGACCCAGTGGCCGGAGTATGGCAAGCTGTCCGGACGCAAAGTCGAAGAGCTAGAAGAAGGCGCGCGGGTAGCTGTGCGTGACGAGAAGCATCACCCGGCCGATTTTGCGTTGTGGAAAAAGGCCGAGCCGGGACACATCTTGCGATGGACCAGCCCGTGGGGTGTGGGCTTTCCCGGTTGGCACATTGAATGTACAGCGATGGCTATAAAGTACCTCGGCCCGACGTTCGACATCCACGGCGGCGGGCTGGAAAACATCTTTCCCCACAACGAGTGCGAGATCGCTCAGAGCGAAGCATGGACGGGCAAGCCGTTCGCGCGGTATTGGCTGCTGGCAGGGTCGCTCACGATTGATGGCGTCAAGATGTCCAAGAGCCTGGGCAATTTTGTCACCCTCCAGGCTGCGCTCAAAAAGCATCGCGCCGAGGCGATTCGTTTCTTTATCCTATCCAGCCACTACCGCAATCCGGTGGACTATAGCGTCGAAGCGTTGGAGGCCGCCGAGGCAGGGTTGACGCGGCTGCTTGGCCCGCTGGCGCTCGTTCGCGAGTTCATACGCACCGCGCCGGTCGGCCAGGCGGATGCCGACGTGATCGAGCTGTTGGACAATCAGCGCGAGCGGTTCACCGACGCGATGGACGACGACTTTAACACGCCGGTTGCGCTGGCGGTGTTGTTCGACCTGACGACAGAAGTCAACAAGCTGCTCAACTCCAGCGCAACGCTGACGCGCGGGACGCTGGAGGCGATTGAGGGAACTTGTCAATCGTTGGGCGGTCGCGTGCTGGGCATTGTGCCAAACCAGATCCAGCAGGAGGCCAACTGGGAGCTGCTCGACGGGCTGGTCAAGCTGCTGATGGAGATGCGCGCCGAAGCGCGAAAGGCGAAGGACTATTTGCGCGCGGACGAGATTCGCGACCGTTTGGCAGCGTTGGGCGTGGCCCTGGAAGATCGTGTGGACGGCACGACGTGGCGGCTCCGCTGATTGTAGATTGAGAATGAACTCGCTCACAATCTAATCTAAAATGAGAGAATTGATTTACGGTCGCAACGCGGTCTATGAGTGCTTGCGCGCCAAACGGCGCGAGGTATTCAAGCTGCTGGTGGCCGAAGGCGCGCAGGAAAAAGGCGTTTTGGCTCAAAGCCTCCAACTCGCCGCATCCTCCGGCAAGCGTATTCCCATCCAACGTGTGCCGCGCGCGCAGCTCGATCGGGTCAGCGAGGGACATCAAGGCGTGGTAGCCGAAGTGAGCGGCTATCCCTATGCCGCGCTCGACGACCTCCTCAGCCGACTGACGCGCCCACCTTTGTTTCTCGTGCTCGACTGCGTGCAAGACCCGCAGAACCTGGGCGCACTGCTTCGCACAGCAGAAGCCGTTGGCGTGGAAGGCGTCGTCATCGCCAGGGATCGCGCGGCGGAGATCACGCCGGCGGTGGTGAATGTGTCGTCCGGCGCAACGGAACACTTGCAGATTGCGCAGGTCACGAACATTGCCCGCGCGCTGCAAACGCTGAAAAAGTCAAATGTCTGGGTCATCGGGCTGGAGGCTTCGCCTGCGCCAGGCGCGCAGGATTATGCGATGGTTGACTTGCGCGGGCCGCTTGCCATCGTCGTTCCGCTGGTCGTGCTCACCAGCAACAACACCCGCGAGTTGAGCGAGGCCCTCAAGCGCCGCTGCCTTTATCTCTTTATTGATTATCCCTCGCTAGATCAAGAATTGGCCGTGGTGCGACTCAAGGTTCCGGAATTGGCATCCAAGCTGGCCCACCAGGCCGTGGAACTGGTGCAGCGCCTGCGCTCGATGGACTTGCGCAAATCGCCCAGCATCAGCGAGACGCTGGACTGGGCCAAGTCACTGGTGACGCTCAACGCCCAGAGCCTTGACCCAAAGACGTTGGAAACGACGTTGAGTGTGCTGCTCAAGCACGAGACCGATTTGCAGCGAGTCAAGCGTGAACTGGATCGTCCCGCCGAAAAACCTCGCCGTCCAGTGGATGACAACGACCCGAGCGTGTACCAATATCGGCGGCGGAACTGAACGTGCTGCGTAAACGCAATAGACGAGGCCACGATGGAAGAACGCATCCTCAAATTCATCTCCGCGTTGCGCGCGGGCAGCGTGCGCGTCAGCCTGGCCGAAAGCGCCGACGCGTTCAATGCCGTGGACAAACTGGGCGTGCAGGATCGTGAGGCGTTTCGGCTCAGCCTGCGGGCGACGCTGGTCAAAGAGGCCAAAGACTTGCCCACCTTTGACGAGTTGTTCCCGCTGTTCTTTAGCGGCGCCGATTCTCCGCCGCTGATGAATCTGACTGAAGACCTGACGCCGGAAGAAGCCAAAATGCTGGCGCAAGCGATGCGCCAGTTCAGCGAGCGCCTGCGCCGGATGTTGGAGAAACTGCTGCGCGGCGAAAAACTCTCGCAAGAGGAACTGGACGAATTCGGTCAATTGGTGGGATTGCAAAACGCCGACGGCCTGCGTTACCGCGAATGGATGGCAAAGCGCATGGAACAGGCGCTGCGCTTTCGCGAGGTTCAAAACGCGCTGCAAGAGCTGATGGAGCTTTTGGCCCAAATGGGAATGAGCAAGAAACGGTTGGAGCAGATGCGCCATCTCTTGCAAGCCAATCAGCGAGCCTTGCAGGAACAACTGCGCCAGTACGCCGGCCAGCGCATCGCCGAAAACATGAGCGAGCGCCCGCCCGACGACGGCGTCGAGAGCCTGCTCAACAGGCCGTTCAACGCTCTCTCCGATGCGGACATGGGCAGGCTGCGCAAAGAGGTGCGCCGCCTGGCCGCTGCGCTGCGCACGCGGGTGGCGTTGCGCCAAAAGCGGGCCAAGACCGGACAATTGGACGCCAAGGCCACCCTCCGCGCCAACCTCAAGCACGGCAGCGTGCCCATCGAGATCAAGCACCGTGACCGCCGCCTCAAGCCCAAGCTGGTGGTGATCTGCGATGTGAGCACCTCCATGCGCCACTGCTCCGAGCTCATGTTGAGCCTGCTCCACGCCATGCAAGATCAGATCAGCAAGACACATGCCTTTGCCTTCATTGATCATTTAGAGTATATCTCGCCCGATCTGGCGGGGAAAGGGCCGGACAAAGCTGTGGCAGAGGTATTGGAACGTCTGCCGTCGGGCTATTACAACACCGATCTGGGCAGCAGCCTCGAAAGCCTGGCGCAGGATTACGCGGAAACGATGGACAGCCGCACGACCTTTATCGTGGTGGGCGACGGGCGCAATAACTATAACGATCCCCGGCTGGACATCTTTCGCGCGATCGCGCGCCGCAGCCGCCGAACCATCTGGCTGAACCCGGAAATGCCGATGCTCTGGGGCACTGGCGATAGCGACATGCTCAAATACGCCCCGCTGTGCGACACGATCCTGCAAGCCGGCACCCTGGCCGAATTGACAACGGCGGTGGACAAGTTGCTCATTCAGAAGTAAGATAGACCTGAAGGTTTTTGGCAATATGAACAATCGTCTCGCACAATTCAAAACTTGGGTTTCCGAACGCCGCGCCAAGCTCAAGGACGCGGCGATTAACGTCCAGCGAGCATTCTGGCTGGTCTGGCGGGCGCACGTGCCTTCGGCGCTGGCAATGCTGGCCTGCACGCTGCTCGGCGCGTTCTTGCCGGTGGGACAGGCGTGGGTGGGCAAGCTCATCGTGGATGCGGTGGTCAAGGCGATCAATACACACGCCGGGGCGCAAGCCGGGCTGCGCGCCGTGCTGCCGTTGCTGATCGCCGAGTTCATCTTGCTCGTGCTGCAATCGGCCAACGGGCAGGCGCGCAAGTTCGCCGAGCACGTCCTGCACGCGCGCATTATCCTGAGCATCAACACTCGCATCATCCGCAAGGCGCTTGACCTCGATCTCTCGCACTTTGAAAACGCCGGGTACTATGACAAACTGGAAAACGCGCGCCGCGAGGCCGACTGGCGCAGCCTGCAAATCGTCAACGGTGGCTTTTACATCGTGCAGAACGCGATCACGCTGCTGTCTTACGCCGCACTGCTCGTGCACTTTAGCCCGTGGATGACCCTCATTTTGTTCGCCGCGACGATCCCCGCTTTTATCGCGCAAAGCCAATATGCCGAGTTGACCTTTCGTGTGCTCTCGTGGCGCGCGCCCGAGGCGCGCAAGTTAGCATATCTCGAATACCTGCTCACCGATTACAATGCCGTGAAGGAAATCAAGCTGTTCGGGTTGGGCGAGCCGTTGCTAGGCCGCTTCGCCGACCTGTTCTGGAAATTTCTGCGCGAAGATCAGGCCATCGCGCAAAAGCGCAGTTGGGCCTCGTTGGGCTGGGGGCTGCTGGCGTCCCTTTCGTATTACGGCTCGTATGCGTGGATCGTCTGGCGCGCGGTGGGCGGGACGATCACGCTGGGCGACATGACGCTCTACCTGGGCGTCTTTCGCGGCAGTCAGAACATGTTCGAGTCCATCTTTTACGGGCTGAGTGATTTGTACGAAAACGGGCTGTTCATGAGCAACCTGTTCGCCTTCCTCGAACTCAAACCACAGATGGTGATCGCCGCCCATCCACGACCCGTGTCGAAAGAAATCCGGCAAGGGATAGAGTTCCGCCATGTCTCATTCAAGTACGGCGGTCACGACGAGTATGCGCTGCGCGACGTGAGCCTGCGCATCCGGCCCTGCGAAAAGATTGCGCTCGTCGGCCCGAACGGCGCGGGCAAGACGACGCTGATCAAACTGCTTACGCGCCTGTACGATCCGAGCGAAGGGCAGATTTTGCTCGACGGCGTTGACCTGCGCGAGTACGACCTGCGCGATCTCCGCCAGCAGATCGGCGTGATCTTTCAGGATTTTGTTCACTATCACCTTTCGGCGGCGGAGAACGTGGGCTTTGGACAAATCGAGGCGCTCGACGACCGGCCGCGCATCGTGGGCGCGGCGCAGAAAAGCGGCGCCGATCCCGTCATCGCCGCGCTGCCCGAAGGATACGAGACCACGCTGGGACGCTGGTTTTCCAAAGGCCGCGACCTTTCCGGCGGCGAGTGGCAAAAGATTGCGTTGGGCCGCGCGTTCATGCGCGATTGCCAGATGCTCGTGCTGGACGAGCCGACGGCGGCGCTCGACGCGGAGAACGAGCTGCGCGTCTTTCAACAGTTCCGCGAGTTGACCTCGGACAAGATGGCGGTGCTCATCAGCCACCGCTTTTCCACCGTCCGCATGGCCGACCGGATTTTCGTCGTCGAGCAGGGCCACATCACCGAACAAGGGACGCACGCCGAGTTGCTGGCGCAAGGCGGGACCTACGCGCGGCTGTTCACGTTGCAGGCAGAGTCTTACAAATAGAGTTCCAGCGACTACTTTGGGAGGACAATATGCGTATCATCATCACCGGTGGAACGGGATTGATCGGCGGCGCGCTCGCCGCCAACCTGGCGAACGACGGGCACGAGGTCATTCTTCTCAGCCGCACGCCAGAGCGAACTGCCTCGCTTCCCTCAGGCGTGCGCGCCGAACGTTGGGACGGTCGCACGGCCACGGGCTGGGGACCTCTGGCTGAGGGAGCAGATGCCATCGTCAACCTGGCCGGCGAAGGCGTCGCCTCAGGCCGCTGGACGGAGGAACGCAAGCGCCGCATCCGCGAAAGCCGCGTCAACGTTGGGCAAGCGGTCATCGAAGTGGTCAAGGCCGCCGCCAGGAAACCCGGCGTCGTCATCCAATCTTCCGCCGTTGGCTATTACGGCGCGCATAGCGACGAAGAAATCACGGAAAGCGCGCCCGCCGGCAACGACTATCTGGCGCAAGTGGCTGTGGCGTGGGAAGGCTCGACCGCGCCGGTGGAGACAATGGGCGTGCGCCGCGCCGTCATCCGCACGGGCGTGGTGCTCAGCAAAAAGGGCGGCGCGCTGCCGCAGATGCTATTGCCCTTCAAACTCTTTGCCGGCGGGCCGCTGGGCAATGGAAAACAGTGGCTGCCCTGGATCCACATTGCGGATGAAGTCAGCGCGATTCGTTTCCTCATCGAGAACCGCCAGGCCAGCGGCGCGTTCAACCTGTGCGCGCCCAACCCGCTCACGAACGCCGAGTTTGGCCGCGTCGTGGGGCATGTGATGGGACGCCCGGCGTTTATGCCCACGCCGGCTTTCGCGCTGCGCCTGGTCTTTGGCGAGATGGCGACCGTTCTGCTCGACGGCCAGCGGCAGGTACCCAAGCGATTGATCGAGTTGGGCTTTGCTTTCCGCTTTCCTTCTGCTGAAGCCGCGTTGCGCAACATCCTAAAGTAATATCATCTCAATCCGGGAAACGAACCTTGCGAAGGGTTCAGGGCTGTTCAGGTAAAAGTCGCTCTGTGCTCATGCCCGACGATAAAGCCCATGCGAAGCATGGGACATCGTCGGGCTGATAGGCAAAGGGCGCTGAAGCGCCCTGAAGCAGCCCGCTTCAGCGGGCTTGCGTTTTCAGCCCGCCGTTTCAACGGCGGACATGACGACAAACTTGACGCAAAGGCGCGAAGGCGCAAAGCAAACCTTGCGTCTCTGCGCCTTTGCGCTAAATCCACCCTGTAAGCGCCTCTACTCCCGCCGCTGGCGCATCACTCGCCGCACGCCGCGCATGAACGCTTCCACGCGGCGGGCCAATCCCTCCGGCTGAGGATATGCCAACAGCGGCCACGGCTCTAGCGCCAAATCATTCAGCACTGCGTTAGCCGCTTTGATGCCCGTGACGCACGCCCGCTCCAAGAACATCGCCGGGTTGCGATCGCGCACCCAATCGCCGCAACAATAGAGATGCGGCCACGGTGTCTCCACACCCAGGTGCTCGTCGGGCAAGCCCACGTGCAACAATGTGTGAGTGGCCTCATTGCGCGCGAGCGCCGAATGGATGAGATGTCCCTTGATCTCGGGCCAGGCGCGGCTCACGTCCATGATGGCGCGAGCCAACAACATAGCGTCCGGCTCGGCCAGCAATTCTGCCGGACCGTAGATGTGCGATTCAATCGCGCAGCCGCCTGTGGCGCGCCCCCAACGGACATACTCGTCATAGATACGATGCAGCCAGAAAAAGTTGTCGAGAGAAAAGTCGCCGGTAAAAATTCCCGGGTCTCGTCGCGGGGGGACTGTTTGCGCTGACGCTTGCCGCGCCGTTTGTGTTGATCCGCCCTGCGTTCACCAAACCGCTCGTCGCCCAAGTTCCCGCCGACGTGCGACCGGCGCAGACACAGTTCGGCGACCGCGTCGAGTTGCTCGGCGTGCGCTTTTCGGATCACGTCGAGCCGGGCGGGACGCTGCGCGTGACGACTTACTGGCGCGCGTTGCAAGAGACGCGGCGCGACCAACGTTTGCTCATCCGCTTGATGCGCCCTGACGGCAACTCGGCCGGTCAGCTTGACGCGACATTGGGCACGAATCTGTATCCGACAACGCTCTGGCGTCCGGGCCAGATCATTGTGGACACCCACAACGTCCGCGCAGACGCCGACCTGCCTGTGCCGTTGACATTGCGTGTTCACCTGGGCGTGGGCGACCAAGTTGACCCTCTGCTGCCGGTGACGGGCGACATGGCCTGGCAAAGCGACGATGTGGCCGAGGTGGGCCAAGTGCAGGTGAAGCGATAAAGGTAGGCCGCTATCCCATAGCGCGGCCTCCTGCCGCAACCAAATCCTTTATCCGCGAATTACGCGAATCTGCGCCAATCTTTTAAAATTCGTGTCCATTCGCGTTATTCGCGGAAGAAAAAGCTCGGCAAAAATCTCGCGGCGACCCGCAAAGCGGGAAGGGCGCAATTATCGTGGGGCAATACTATAGCGGCCTGAAGTGAAGCGATGAAGAAACATACCTGGGCATATCTAGTCGCCGTCCTGCTGGTGGGATTGTTTTTCGCGCAGGCGGTCAGCAATCTTGCCGCGCAGTCGCCTGTCGTGGACGAGCCATCGCACATCGCGCGAGCGATGGCTTACTGGCGTGTGGGTGACTTGCGCTTGCAGATCGGTCACCCGCCGCTCATTCACGCGCTGGCCGGGTTGCCGCTGCTGCTTGAGCCGGGCGTGCCGCAATTGACGCGCCTGCCGGGCTGGCAGCCCCTTGAACGCGAAAAGCTCAACGGGCATGCGCTGTGGGACGAGGGCCGGCCCACGGATCGTATCGTGTTCCTGGCGCGCTGGCCGGTGTTGATGCTGGCGCTGCTGCTCGGCGCCTTGATCTTTCGCTGGGCGGGCGAGCGATTGGGTATTCGCGCGGCCATTGCGGCGTTGTTCCTCTTTGCGTTCGATCCGAACTTGCTCGCGCACGCTGTGTTGATCACGACCGACCTCGGCGTGACGTTTTTCGTCCTGTTGGCCGTCTATTCGTTCGACCGGTGGGCGCGGCGACCGTCGCGCACCTGGCTGGTCATCTGCGGCGTTACGTTCGGCCTGGCGATGGCGGCCAAGTTCACGGCGGTGATCCTCGTGCCGGTGCTGATTGTGCTGGCGCTTGTGATGGGTTGGCGCACTCGACGGATGCTGCCGACGCTTGCGGCATTGACGGCAATCTTCGTCATCGGCGCGATGGTGGTGTGGGCGGTCTATCGCTTTGAGGTCGGCACGTTCCAGCCGTTGCCGGTCAACATCCCTGCGTCCAGGTTTCTGGATGGGCTGTTGCGCGTCAAGGAGCGCGACGACGAGGGACGCATGGCGTTCCTGCTCGGCCAGATGTCGCCGCGCGGGTGGTGGTATTACTTTCCGGTCGCG
Source organism: Anaerolineae bacterium (assembly GCA_041300525.1). Classification (GTDB taxonomy): domain Bacteria; phylum Chloroflexota; class Anaerolineae; order Fen-1058; family Fen-1058; genus JBGLNJ01. The sequence goes on from JBGLNJ010000001.1 coordinate 2,985,138, forward strand.
TTTGCGGTCAAGACGCCGTTGCCGACGTTGCTCTTGCTCGGCGTGGCGCTCATCGGTGGAGGCGTTTCCGCTTATCGCCTGACGAGGCAGAGAAACTGGGATGAACTCTGGGGACGGGTATGGGCTGCGCTGGTGTTGCTGCTCTTGCCGGCGGCGTATTTTGCCGTGAGCATGAAGAGCACGCAGAATCTCGGCTATCGGTACATGCTTCCCGTGTTGCCGTTTCTCTTTGTCTGGATATCAGAGATTGGAAATTGGACGCGAAGCGTGGAGATTGGGCGTTGCGCCACCTTGTCACCTTGTCACCTTGTCACCTTGTCATCTTGTCTCCTTGTCTCTGTACTTTTTGCGTGGTATATGGCGGGTACGGCGGTCGTATTTCCATGTCACCTGGCGTATTTCAACGAGATCGCCGGTGGGCCGGACAATGGTTACAAGCTCTTGGTTGACTCGAATCTGGATTGGGGGCAAGACGTCAAGCGATTAAAGACTTGGCTGGACGCGCACCAGATCGGCGAGGTGCGTCTGTCCGCTTCCAGCGGCAGCTTGCCGGAGCGATACGGCATCCGGGCGTTGCCCTTGCCGGGGACGTACCAGTCAACCGACGAATATGGCTTTCGGCGTTTTGCGCCGGAACCTGGCGTGTATGTCATCAGCGCGTCGAACTGGCAGGGCTTGCGCTTTCACAATCCCGACACATTCGACTGGTTCCGCCATCAAAAGCCGGTGGCGCGCATCGGCCACTCATTGTTTGTGTACGAGGTTCGCCCTGCGCCCGCGGTGGAAAACTGGGTTGCGGTCTGCTATGCGCCGGATGGCCCCCTTAACGGCGATGAACTGGTGGCGGGGTTCGGTCGCGCGGACATGCGCCAAATCTATTTTGATTGCCGCAATGCCTGGGTGTATGTGCACGACGGTCAAGGATCCCCTCTAGGGAATGGGCCGGGCTACTACGTGATCCCGGTGCGCGGCGATCCGACGATTGCTCAAGAGATGCTGTTGGGCCGCGCGACGGCGATCTATCACGACCGGGGCGACCCCGTCATGCCAAAGGACAACCCGGGCTTTACGCTGTATCGGTGGGATGGCGCAGCCGAGGTCAGCGCAAAGCTGGCGGGGCTTGTCACGCCGCCCGGCGGCGTGTTTGACTTTGGCACGGCGTCGCTCGTCGGCTACGAGTTGGGGCAAGGGCCGTTCGAGCCTGGCAGCACGATCTCGCTGACGGTGTGGTGGCGCGCCAATGGGTCGGGCGAGGTCACGCTTTCGGCCTATGCGCATGTGATGAGTGGGGAGCAGTTGGTGGCAACCAGTGATGGTCTGGGCGTCCCGGCGCAAATGTGGCAACCGGGTGACGTGATCGTTCGACGACATTTGCTCAAGCTACCGGGCGATTTGGCATCCGGAGATTATACACTTCACGTTGGGTTGTACCTCGCGCCGGACGGCCCGCGCTTGCCGCTCCGGGTCAATGGGCAGCCCGGCGATGAGCATCCGCTGCTGATTAGATTGCAGGTGGTGAGCAAATGAAAAGCTGTCCGGCTTCTCGCAAAAGCCGGGCATCTGGACAATGGAAACAAAAACGCCCTCGTGAGAGGGCGTTTCCTTTTCCGCTTGCTGGGGGACGAGGATTCGAACCTCGGTACTGTAATCCAGAGTCACATGTCCTACCACTAGACGATCCCCCACTGGCGGCGTAATCTTACCGCAGTTTCGGAGACTCGTCAAGGTTGGGCAAGATGCCATCTTGCCCAACACGAAATGGACAGCCCCACGCACACCTGGCGTGGGGCCGCAGCTTCGCCTTCCCTCGCAAGGTTCTGATGCCCTACTTTTTGGCTTCGACCTTGATGACCTTGGGGCGTGCGGCTTCGGACTTGGGAAGCGTGATCGTCAGCACGCCATTCTCGAACGTCGCCTCGACCTTATCGGCGTCCACCGGCACATTGATGGTCAACGCGCGGGTGAACTTGCCGTAGGGCCGCTCCTGGAAAATATAGTCCACGTTCTCCATCGGGGCTTTGAACTCGCCGTTAATGGACAGCGTGTCGTTTTCCAGAGTGATTTCAACTTCGTCGGGCTTGAGGCCGGGCACGTTGGCTGTGATCACGACTTCGCTGGGCGTGGTGTACACATCCAACGGCAGGCGAAACTCGCGCTCGCGGCGTCCCGCAAAAGGCTGCGCCCAGTTGTCTTCCATCATCCGATCCATTGCGTCGCTCAAGCGCACCAATTCGCGCGCTGGACTCCATCGAATAATCGCTGGCATGGTTTTGCTCCTTTCAAGTGAACTGAATGTTTACTTGGCTTTGACGGTGATACTCTTGGGTTTGACGGCCTCGGCCTTGGGCAGGCGCAGCGTCAGCACGCCGTGCTCGAACTCGGCTTTGGCTTTGTCGGCATTAACTTGCGTGGGCAAGCTGAACTCGCGGCGGAACTGTCCATAGCGGCGTTCCTGGCGCAGATAGTTGCCCTCTTCGATCTTTTCCTCTTCCTTCAACTCGCCCTGGATCGTGAGAATGTCGCCGGTCACCGAGATGTTGATGTCGTCCGGCTTGACGCCGGGGATAGCGGCATTCACGACGATGTCGTCTTTGGTCTGGTACATGTCTACGGCAGGCCCTTCGATCCCAAACGAAGGAAAGGCGCTGCTGGGCCGGACAAAGCTCCCGGCGAACAGCCGATCCATGGCTTCTCGCAGCGTCACCAAGTCATGGAACGGTTCCCATCTTTGCAGTTCGTCAGCCATTTTTACCTCCTGTGAGTGCCGGGGCGGCATGACGCGAATCACGCCGCTCCTGATATTGTCGTTTACGTGTATGACTATATCACAGTTATATTAGAAAAACATCAGCGGTTTGTTAGAGATGTATTAGAGAATGTGGCTGTCAAGTTCAAGTGTTCCATGCCAGCCCAACCACAGCAGATGTACTTGCCGCTGGTTCTGCGATAGCTCAACAAAAAACGCTCTGGACGTTTTGCAGGACAAGTTGCCAACTTGTCCTACGTGCTCTGCCGACGAGCCAAAGAAAGCGGCACAGGCAAACCAGGCCTGTGCCGCCATTGGTCGTGCGCAAGTAGGGGCGACCCTCGCGGTCGCCCCCCTTGAACTAGTTTCGTCGCCGGAACCCACCCAGCAGGAAGACATAGTAAAGCAGCGTGGAGAGCGCCTGGGCGGCGGCCGCCACATAGGTCAGCGCGGCAGCGTCCAGCACCGATCGGACGCCGTTCATCTCGTCGTCGCTATAGATCAGTCCGGCGTTGGTGAGCATGGCGCGTGCTCTGGCGCTAGCATTGAACTCGACGGGCAACGTGGCGAACGCAAAGACCAACGCTCCTGCAAAGAACAGCACGCCGAGCCACGCGATCTGGTAGCCGAACGACGAGCGATAGTACGCCGCCAGGAACCACCCGATGAAGAACAGGATCGGCCCCAGCCACGATCCAATCCGCACCCCTGGCACGATGGCGGTGCGCAGCTTGAGCGGCACGTACGCTTCCGCGTCCTGCACCGCGTGTCCGATCTCGTGCGCCACGACCGCCAGGGCCGCGACCGAGTTCGAGTTTGCCACGTCGGATGAAAGGCGCATCTTTTGAGTGCGAGGGTCGTAATGGTCGGTGAGGCTGCCCGGCGTGCCCTCGATGCCGATATGGCCCAAGTTGTTGGCGCGCAGCAACATCTTGGCCGCATCCAACCCGGTCAGGCCGCGCGCGTTGCGGACGCGCAGCCACTTGTTGTACGCGCTTTTCACGCGCCACTGGGCATAGAATGCCAGGATCAACGCGGGCAGCGCAAAGATAAGATAGGTCGGATTCAAAAAGAACATTCTCAACGCGCCCGTCATCGGGCTGAACGATTCGGGCGGGGCGCGCATCCAGGAAGGCGTGGTCTCGCTGGGCGCTTATGCTGACATTTTCCTGCGCAACACGCTGGCCTCCGGCGTCGTACCGCAAATTTCCGCCGTCATGGGGCCGTGCGCGGGCGGCGCGGTCTATAGCCCGGCGTTGACCGATTTTGTTTTCATGGTCAAGAATACCAGCCACATGTTCATCACCGGGCCGGACGTGGTCAAGTCCGTGACGCGCGAAGAGGTGACGTTCGAAGAGTTGGGCGGCGGGACAACGCACGCTACCCGGAGCGGCGTCTGTCACGTGCTGGCCCAGGACGAAAACGAGGCGCTGGATTCGATTCGCCTCTTGATGAGTTACCTGCCCTCGAACAACATGGAAGACCCGCCGTGCGTAGACACGGGCGACGATCCGCAGCGCATGGACGAGCGGCTGGATACCAGCGTGCCCGATGAACCTAACCGGCCTTACGACATCAAAGACATCATTCACATGATCGTGGACAACGGCGAGTTCTTTGAGATTCACGAGCGCTACGCCCAAAACATCGTCGTGGGATTCGCCCGGTTGGGTGGACACACGGTGGGCATTGTGGCCAATCAACCCGCCGTCCTGGCCGGCGTGCTGGACATCAACTCGTCGCGCAAGGGCGCGCGCTTTGTGCGGTTCTGCGATTGCTTCAATATCCCCATCGTCACGTTTGAGGACGTGCCCGGTTTCTTGCCCGGCGTGGATCAAGAACACGGCGGCATCATCGTCCAGGGGGCCAAGCTGCTGTACGCCTTTTGCGAAGCGACCGTGCCCAAGCTCACCGTCATCACGCGCAAAGCCTACGGCGGCGCGTACGACGTGATGAGCAGCAAGCACATTCGGGGCGACTATAACGTGGCCTGGCCGTCCGCCGAAATCGCCGTGATGGGGCCGGACGGCGCGGTCAATATTGTCTTCCGCAAAGAAATCGCCGAGGCAGCCGACCCCGCCGCCAAGCGCGCCGAGTTGATCGAAATGTACCGCGAAAAGTTTGCCAACCCGTACGTGGCGGCAGCGCGCGGCTACGTGGACGACGTGATCGTTCCGCGCGAAACACGCCCGCGCTTGATCGAGGCGCTGCGCATGCTGCAAAACAAGCGGGACAGCAACCCGCCCAAAAAGCACGGAAATATCCCGTTGTGATGTGGTCACAAGGAGCATCGCATGTCTAGCGAAACTGGCATTGACGAACTGGCCGCTGTCTTGACCGAACCCTACGTCCATCTGGAATTGGGCCGGGTCAACGATCACGCCGTTTATCTCGTGCGCTTCAAAGGCGACTATGTCTTTCATCACCACACGAGGGACGAAATGTACCTGGTGCTGGATGGCGAGGCCGAGATTCAATTTCCCAATCAGCCGCCGCTCGTGCTCAAGAAGAACGAGAGCGCCGTGGTGCGCGCTTACACGACCCACAGCCCCGGTTCCGAACCAGGGGCGCTGGTGCTGATGTTCAAGCCCATAGACATGTTTGCGACACAACCCGAAACGGAATGAGGCGATGAGATGAACAAGAACCCCGTGATGATTTGCGAAACGCTCCTGCGCGACGCGCACCAATCGCTGCTCGCCACGCGCATGAGAACGCAAGATATGTTGTGCGTCGCTTCGCAGATGGACAAGATCGGCTACTGGTCGGTGGAGATGTGGGGCGGCGCGACGTTCGACAGCGCCATGCGCTTTTTGGGCGAAGACCCGTGGGAACGTATCCGCACGCTGCGGCGTGAGATGCCCAACACGCGCTTCCAGATGCTCCTGCGCGGCCAGAACATCGTCGGCTACAAGCATTACCCGGACGACATTCTCGAACATTTCATCATCGCCGCCAAACGCAACGGCATTGACGTGTTCCGCATCTTTGATGCGCTGAACGACATCCGCAACATGGAATATGCCATGCAGATTGTCAAGCGTGAAGGCGGGCACGTTCAGGCGGCCATCAGTTACACCATCAGCCCGGTGCACGATATCCCCGCCTTTGTCCAGATGGGACGCGAGCTGGCCGACCGGGGCGCGGACTCGATTTGCATCAAAGACATGGCGGGGTTGATCTCGCCCTACGCGGCCTATGAGCTGGTCGCGGCGCTCAAGAAAGAGGTGGGGCTGCCGGTGCAATTGCACACGCACTATACCAGCGGCATGGGCACGGCGGCTCTGCTCAAAGCGGCGGAGGCCGGCGTGGACGTGATAGATACGGCGATCTCGTCGCTCTCGCTTTCGACTTCGCAGCCGCCCACCGAAACGCTCGTGGCCTGCCTCAAAGGCACTGAGCGCGACACCTTGCTCGACCTGAACGCGCTGGCCGATATCTCGCGCTGCATGACGGACGTCCGCGTAAAGTACGCCAGCTTTGAAGCCGGCATCAACGCGGTGGATGTGAACGTGCTGCAATTCCAGGTGCCAGGCGGGATGCTTTCTAACTTGGTCAGCCAACTGCGCCAACAGGGCGCGATGGATCGCTATTACGACGTGCTGGACGAAGTCCCGCGCGTGCGCGCCGAGCTGGGCTATCCGCCGCTCGTCACGCCCTCCAGCCAGATCGTGGGCACGCAGGCCACACTCAACGTGATGGTGGGAGAACGCTACAAGGTGATCCCCGAAGAAGTCAAGCAATACGTCCGCGGCTATTACGGCAAGCCGCCCGCGCCGATTGATCCGGAGGTGCAGCGCAAAGCGATTGGCGACGAACAGCCCATCACCTGCCGCCCCGCCGACATGCTCAGCCCCGGCTGGGAAAAGGCCAAGGCCGAAATCGGCGACCTGGCGAAATCGGAAGAGGACGTTCTTTCTTACGCGCTGTTCCCGCAGATCGCGCGCCCATTCCTGGAGCGGCGAGCCAAGGGGTTGGGCGGCAAAGAGGAATTCGCGGCGGCCATTGCGGCGATGTTGTTCCAACAAGCCGAGGCCAAAGCCAGCAGAGCAAAAGCGGCCACCGCGCCGGTGGCTGCAACGTCGCCGTGGAAAATGGCCGGTCGAGCCGGCATGGGCCGGGGAGGCTGGTAATGGTCAACAAATTCAAACTCGTGCTGGAAGGCGTGCCTTACGAAATCGAGCGCAAGGGCGACCTGCTCCTGATCAATGGGCAGGAATTTCCCTGGTCCATCAACGGCGGCACAGTCAGCGTGGGCGGCAACGCGCACACGGTACAAGTGCAAGGCAATTCGGCCAGCGTGGACGGCATCGCCTATCCGATTGAAGCGCAGGGGCTAGAGGAACCCAAGCCCGGCAGGGCGCGCAAAGCGGCGACGGCGGCCGCTGCCGACGAAGCGGGCGCGATCACCGCCATCATGCCGGGCCTGGTCATCAAGATCAACAAGAAAGAAGGCGAGCGGGTTGAGGCAGGCGAGGTGGTCATCATCCTCGAAGCGATGAAGATGCAGAACGAACTGCACGCCAAGCGCGCCGGCATCGTCAAGCAGATCAACGTCAAGCAGGGCGAATCGGTGGAGATGCGGCAGGTGTTGGCGGTGATAGAGTAGGTCACGTTTGGCACAGCCCCTGCGGGCAAACGTGACCAAGAGGCTATTGGGTTCTACCTCGGTGATGGAACCCACGCCAACGCGGGCGTTTGCCTGACAGTCGCCAAGGGGACGGAATAACGTACGCGTGGCGAGCGATAGGAGGTTGTCGCCAGCCATTCGTTGACGGGCGGAGAAGATAAAAGGCGCAAGACAGCCGACCGCAACTTTACGGGCCATCGCTCGACTTGCAGGCGAAACGTGCGCGGCCCGTACTTGTCTGGGCGGACCAGCTCGGAAAAGTTGTTGAAAATCAGGCTCACGGCTTGCCGATCCTTGACCCGCAAGTGCAGAACGATGTCTCGTGTGAGATTGACTGCGGCCGTTGCCTCGGTATCGGTAAAAAAGACTTGAAGAATGTCAGCATCCTCATGATAGTCGTAGGTCATTTCCATAGCTACCTCATCGAATGTCCGGCCATGCTGTGACAACGTATGAATTGTCTGGATATGCCAGCACAACAACCGTGATGTTGTTATAGTGACCCGTGAGTGTGTTGCATCGTCGAGAGTAAAAGAACTTGAATGGTTTGAGTGTGTCCTCTCGGCGGCGTCCCAAGCGAATGGTGGACAGCACGTCGTCCTGGTGTCCGGCCAATGCCTTGTGACGAAAAGTGATATGCCGCCAGCGTTCTTTTGTGAGATAAACCTCGTGTCCCTGGCGGTCGCGCACTGTCCATTTGTCCATGATGGATCCCCGGCCTCGCTACAGGGCACAAGATGGTGATTTACCGAAACCATTGTACAATAAAACGCGTGCAAATCAAGTCGCCTTGCACCATAAACAGCGCAGTCGGTGGAGATGCGGCAGGTGTTGGCGGTGATAGAGTGAGGCGCAAAGGAGCCACATAATGAAAGTGATCGTTGATCTTTGCATCATTCCATTGGGAGTGGGTGTCTCGTTATCCGGATACGTCGCCGCGTGCGAGCGGGTTCTGGCGGACGCCGGATTAAAAGTCCAGCTTCATGCCAACGGCACGAACGTCGAGGGCGAGTGGGACGCCGTCTTTGGCGCGATCAAGCGCTGCCACGAGGTCTTGCACGAGATGGGCGCGCCGCGAATCTTTACCACATTTCACGCCGGCACCCGGACAGACCGCGAGCAAACGATGCAGGACAAGATCGAGAGCGTGGAGGAAAAGCTGAGAGCAGACAGAGTTTAGCGTGGCGGGTCGGTGGAGAGATGGCAGGTGTTGGCGGTAATTGACTGATATGTGTGTTGTAGTGATTGCGACCTCACCAGAATTGACTGCAATACGGCCGAGGCAACAAAATTGGAAAGCCAAGAAAGGTGCCAAAGATGATACGCCAACCAGCCTCATTCATCGCCATTACGTTGATTGCTATTGTCCTCGCCGGAGCGAGCGCGCTGGCTGCGGCGACTAGCCGGCCAGCGAATGTCGTGCCGATGTCGGAACTGCCGGAAGCACCGGGCGGCAACGATCGAATCAGCGACACGACGTCATGGAAAAGCGAGCACAATGGGATAGTATCTACATCGTCGGTTACTTGCGTGTTGTTCATTACAACGACGTCAGACGGTATTGGCCCGAACGACTTTCATACTGCTGTACATCTGGGTAACTACACGAACCTCGCTTTGGCGGTTGGCAATGTCCCCACCAGCCCTGTTTCGGCCCCGGCATTTGACGAGTACTTTCGCCTGGACAACACTGTTGTCGGCGCTTCCTACAAGGTGGATGCCATCCCGGATTACGCTACTAATTACAATCTGGGCCTCATTATTTACGACGTTGGCTTTAGGCCCATCATGACCGACACGAACACGGCTGACAACAACAGTGCCTCATTAACACTGGTGCCGGGTTCAGGCGGCATCCGTCGCGTGGCCGTTGCCACCTACGAGGCAGAGATCAACGTCGTCGTCTACACCGAAGGGGGCGAGATCGTCGCCGAGGTGCAGCCCGACCGCATCAAGATCGAAACCCTGGATAAAGGCCCTGGCATTCCGGACATCGAACAGGCCATGCAGCCGGGTTACTCGACTGCTCCCGACTGGGTGAGGGAGATGGGCTTTGGCGCAGGAATGGGCCTGCCCAACATCAAATCTTGCGCCGACCAGATGAACCTGGAATCTACGGTGGGTGTGGGCACCCATCTGACCATTATCATTGCATACTGAAGGAGCATCACTATGAGCTTGTCTGAAGACACCCTTCACGAGATCCTGGCGCGCCTTCCACGCGACCGGGCCGAGTTGCTGCCCGCCTTGGACGAGGTGAACAGCCGGATGGGCTATATTTCCCGCCCAGCTATCGAGTCCATCGCGCGGCACCTGCGATTGCCGGTTCGTGAGGTTTACGGCGCAGCCACGTTCTACTCGATGTGGAACGTTAGCGCCACGCCCGTGGAAGTCGTGCACTTGTGCGACGACGGCCCCTGTCACGCGATGGGCGCGGCGGCCGTGCGCCACGCATTGGATCAGGCCGGCGTCGAGGTCAAACGTACCAGTTGCATCGGGCAGTGCGGCTGCGGGCCGGTGGTGATGGCCGATGGCCGACTCTACCGGAACGTCACTGCTCGCACCGTCCAGGCCATTCTCTCCGGCAAAGAGCCTGAGCCGCTGCCTCTCGCCGATGAAGTCATCGGCATCGAGGTCGAGGATCGCGCGCACGCGCTGCTGCAGAACGTCGGCCAAATCAATCCCCAATCGCTCGACAATGCCGTAAAAGCCGGCGCGTACCAGGCGCTCCGCAAGGCGCTGACGGCCATGACGCCGGAGCAAGTGGTGAGCGAGATCACCACGGCGGGCGCGCAGGGGCGTGGCGGCGCGGGCTTTCCGGCCGGCCTCAAGATGCGCTTTACGGCGGCGGGCGCAAAATCCACCGGCGGCCAGGCCTATGTCGTGTGCAATGCCGACGAATCCGAGCCGGCCACCTTCAAAGACCGCATCTTGATCGGGGGCGACCCGCACCGGCTGCTGGAAGCGATGGCCATTGCCGGGTATGCCATCGGCGCGCGCGAAGGCTATATCTACATTCGCGGCGAATATGTCGAGCAGGCCGAATTGCTCAAGCACTCGATTGAGCAGGCGGAAAAAGCCGGTTACCTGGGCCACTCCATCATGGGCACGGGTTTTGACTTTCACATCCATCTCCATCGCGGCGCGGGCGCGTACATCTGCGGCGAGGAAACCGCGCTGATCGAAAGCCTGGAAGGCAAACGCGGCGAGCCTCGATTGCGCCCACCCTATCCCACGACGAATGGCGTGTTCGGCCGCGCCACGCTGGTCAACAACGTCGAGACTCTTTACAACCTGCCCGGCATCATCGCCAACGGCGCGGCCTGGTATCGCCAGTATGGGACGGCCAAGGCCCCCGGCACCAAGCTCTACCCGGTCTCGGGCCACGTCAAGCGGACAGGCTGCCTGGAGGCTCCACTGGGCAAGTTTACGCTCCGCCAGGTGATCGAGGAACTGTGCGGCGGAATGCGAGACGGCGCGCCGTTCAAGGCCTGTCACCTGGGCGGCGCGGCGGGCGCGATGGTCGGCCCCGGCTTTTTGGATGTGCCGCTAGAGTTTGGGGCGTGCATGGCGGCGGGCGCCATGTTGGGCGCGGGCGATATCGTCGTGCTGGACGCCAACACGTGCATGGTGGATTACCTGCGCGCAGTGGCGGCCTTTTTCCGCGCCGAGTCCTGCGGCAAGTGTACGCCGTGCCGCGTGGGCACCGAGCGGCAAATCCAGATCATGAACGACCTGTGCAGTGGACGGGGAACCCTCCAACAGTTGGATGAGATGATCTCTTGGAGCGAGTTGATGACCGATAGTTCCTTCTGCGGATTGGGCCAGACCGCCGCGACGGCAGTCGTCTCGGGGCTAAAGCTCTTCCGCGAAGAATTCGAGGCGCACGTGCGAGGCGAATGTCCGGCACAAGTGTGCCGGCTGGGATAGAGACAAGGGATAGAGACAAGAGATAGAGATAGAGATAGAGATAGCGACATATCACCTTCTCTATCTCTTGTCTCTATCTCTATCTTCACAGGAGCGAACATGGCAAAGGTAAACCTTACCATCAACGGCAAAGCGGTTCAGGCCGAAGAGGGCCAGCCCATTCTCAAGGCGGCGCAGACGGCGGGCATTCACATCCCCACGTTGTGCTATCACCGTGATCTCACGCCGACGGGCAACTGCCGCATCTGCGTCGTCGAAGTCGAAAAGCAGCGGTTCTTGCAAGCAGCCTGCGTCTTTCCGGTGACCGAGGGGATGGTGGTCAAGACCCAAAGCGAGCGCGTGATCCGATCACGCCGCAAGACGCTTGAATTGATGTTGGCTAACCATCCGCAGGATTGCCTGGTCTGCGATGTGAGCGGGTCGTGCGAGCTGCAAGACCTGGCCTACGAGTACCAGGTGAGCGTGCCCGAGTGGGGCAGCAAGGGGACACGCTACGCGGCCGATAGCGACCCCAATCCATTCGTCCGGGTGGACTTTAACAAGTGCATCCTCTGCCGGCGCTGTGTGCTGGCCTGCGCCGAGATCCAAGGCCGCAACGTGTGGGGCGTGGCTTATCGCGGCTTTGACGAGCGCATCGTCGCCGGAGCCGACGTGACCATGCTCGAAGCGCGGTGCGAGTCGTGCGGCCAGTGCGTTGCCTACTGTCCCACCGGCGCGTTGAGCGACAAGATGTCGCACGGCCTGGGCCGCGCGCACCAAGTCAAAAAGGTCACCACGACGTGTACCTATTGCGGCGTGGGCTGCCAGTTTGACCTGAACGTGAAGGAGGGCCGCGTCATCGGCGTCACCTCGAATCCGAACGCGCCGGTCAATGGGATGGCGCTGTGCGTCAAGGGCCGCTACGGCTACGACTTTATCCATCACCCCGACCGGTTGACCAAGCCCAAGGTGCGCCAGTACCTGCTCGACGGCCAGCCCAAGGTCAAAGACGACAAGTGGGTCGAGGTGGATTGGGACACGGCGCTGAACATTACCGCGCGCAAACTGCGCGAAGCGCGCGATGCGCATGGCAGCGACAGCGTGGGAGTGTTGACTTCGGCCAAGTGTACGAACGAAGAAAACTATTTGATGAACAAGTTCGCCCGGCAAGTGATCGGGACGAACAACATTGACCATTGCGCCCGGCTCTGACACAGCAGCACGGTGGCCGGTCTGGCCGCCTCGTTCGGCTCGGGCGCAATGTCCAACTCGATGAAGGATGTCGCGGAACAGTCCGCCGCCATGTTGATCATCGGGTCGAATACGACAGAACAGCATCCGGTCTTTGGCGCCATGATTCGTCGGGCGGTCAGGACACGCGGCGTCAAGCTGGTGGTGGCCGACCCACGCAAGATTGACATCACCGAGTGCGCCGCGCCGGACGGCGTGCACTTGCAGCATAAACCCGGCACCGACATCCCGCTGCTCAACGGCCTGATGAATATCATCCTGGAAAAAGGCTGGGAGGACAAGACGTTCGTCGCCGAGCGCACGGAAGGTTTTGAAGAGTTCAAAGCCGTCGTCGAACAATACACGCCGGACAAGGTCGCCGAAATCACGGGCGTGCCGGTGGAGCAGCTTTACCAGGCCGCTGAAATCCTGGCGACCCCTGCGGGCAAGCCGATGGCCGTGATCTGGGCCATGGGCATCACGCAGCACATCGTGGGCGTGCGCAACGTGATGGATTTGGCGAACTTGCAAATGCTCTTGGGCAACATGGGCGTGCCCGGCGGCGGCGTCAACCCGCTGCGCGGCCAGAACAATGTGCAGGGCGCGTGCGACATGGGCGGGCTGCCCAACGTCTACCCGGCCTATCAAGCGGTGACGGTCGAAGCCGTGCGCCAGAAATTTGAAGCGGCCTGGGGCGCGCCGATGTCCAACAAGGTCGGCCTGACGGTTACCGAAATGATCCCCGGTATAGCCCTCGGCAAGATCAAGGCGCTCTATATCCTGGGCGAAGACCCTGTGATGAGCGACCCGGACACCCATCACCTGCGCCATTGCCTGGAGGCATGTGATTTCATCGTCTTGCAGGACATCTTTCCTACCGAGACAGCGCCTTACGCCGATGTGCTGCTGCCCGGCGTGAGCTTTGCGGAAAAGACCGGCACGTTCACCAACACCGAGCGGCGCATCCAGATGGTGCGCCAGGCCGTCGAGCCGCCGGGCGAAGCGCGCCAGGATTGGAGCATCACAGCGGACTTGGCAAGGCGCGTGCTGGCCGAAGGCGCTCGTAAGATCGAAGGCGGCGCGCACGCCGGTTGGGACTATGCTCATACGTCGCAGATCATGGCTGAAATCAACGCACTCACACCGAGCTATGCCGGCGCCACCCACGAGCGGCTGGAGCGCGGCGAAACCTTCCAGTGGCCGGTCAAAGACGCCACGCACCCCGGCACGCCGATTTTGCACGTGGGCCAGTTTGCGCGCGGCAAGGGCAAGTTTGCGCCGATCGAGCACGTCCCGCCGGCCGAGATGCCCGACGACGAATATCCCATGATCCTGACCACCGGGCGCGTGCTGTATCACTATCACGGCGGCGAAATGTCTCGCCGCGCCAAGGGGCTGATGGAAATCTATGGGCAGACGCTCGTCGAAGTGAATCCGGAAGATGCAGCGCGGATGGGACTGGACGGCACGCTCCGCGAGCGCATCAAGATCACCTCCCGGCGCGGCGCGATGGAAGCCGAGGCGCACATCACCGACCGCGTGCCGCCCGGCATGGTCTTTGCCAACTTTCACTTCCCCGGCGATCAGAATGTCAACAACGTGACCATTGCTGCGCTGGATCCGGTCGCCAAGATTCCAGAGTACAAGGTCTGCGCAGTGAGAGTGGAGCCAGCATAGGAGGAGAGCCATGAGCCAAAAAAGAATTCTCGTCGTGGACGACGATCCCGATTTTGCCCTCGCCGTCCGAATGATATTGGAGGCCGAAGGGTACCTGGTCGAGGAGGCCACGAGCGGAGCCGAAGGGCTGGCCAAGATGCGGGCCAGCCTGCCCGACCTGGTGTTGATGGACGTGATGATGGCGAATCCCCTGGATGGGTATTACACGACTCAAGAGATCTCGGATGACCCCAAGCTGCGCGCAGTGCCCATCCTGATGATCTCATCTATCGCCAGCACGCCGTACGTGTCGTCCTTCCCCACCGACCAATACTTGCAGATCGTGGATTTCATCTCCAAGCCTATCGAGCCGGACCAGTTCATAGCGAAGGTGAGAGGGACGCTCAAATCCTGATGAGCACTCGCCCTGCCTCTGGCTTTTCGGAGGCAGGGCGAGCTTTTATCTGGCCCCACCATCAGGCGCGCCATCAGGCGCGCCATCGGGCGGCAGGTGCCGCCGGTCGCCAACACCTGGTCGACCGTGAACACACTCGGAATCGCCAGCGTGCTTTGCCGGCCTATCGAAGCCGGGCCATCCAGATAGTCGACGGCCACCCGGTTGCCGCTGGTGGCGAACTTCAGATCGTAATCGAATCCCGCAAGGTCAATTGCATGCCCGCCGAAGGTTGGATCAAGCGTGGGGATGAGCAGATCGAGATTCACCCTGCCAACAGCCTGGGCAATTTGGACTGGGGGCGCGGCGTATGGGAATACAACTCGTTCTGGGTGTGGGCCAGCGCATCGGGCTTTCTGCCGGACGGGCGCACGGTCGGCCTGAACATGGGATATGGATTCGGCGATACGTCGGCGGCCACCGAGAATGCGCTGATTCTGAACGGGCACATTCACAAGCTGGCCCGAGTGGATTTCCAGTACGACTCGTCCGACTTTAAGCGCCACTGGAGAATGGTATCACCTGATGGCCGGCTGGATTTGGAATTCGTTCCTTTCGTGGAACGTTTCGCCAAGACCGACCTGGTTGTGCTCAACAGCGAGGTGCACCAAATGTTTGGCCGCTATAGCGGGACGGTGCAAGCAGACGATGGCGAGGTCATCCGTTTGGATGGCCTGGTCGGGTTTGCCGAAGAGCATCACGCCAAGTGGTGAATGGAGAGGTGAGACCATGTTCATGCTGTTCGTTTTCGTCGTCGGGTCTGCCGTCATCGTCTATGTGTCGAGAGCTTCCCTGCGCGCTCCGCGTTCGCACGGCTTTTACCGCTTCTTTGCCTGGGAGACAATCCTGGCGCTGACGGTGCTGAACCTTGACCATTGGTTTGACCATCCATTCGCGTGGCACCAGCTTGTCTCCTGGTTCCTGCTGATCATATCGCTGTTCCTGGTGATTCACGCCGCGCGCCTGCTCAAGCGAATGGGACAACAGAATGTCAAGCGAGATGATTCGCCGATGCTCGCTTTTGAAAAGACGAGCACTATCGTCGCGGCGGGCGCATACCGCTACATCCGACACCCGCTCTACAGTTCGCTGCTATTCCTGGCCTGGGGCGTGGCGTTCAAGGTTCCCTCTTGGCTCAGCGGCCTGCTGGCTTTGATCGCCACGCTGTTTCTGGTCGCCACCGCCAAAGCCGAGGAAGTCGAGAACATCCGCTTCTTTGGCCCGGCCTATCAAGAGTACGTGCAAAGAACCAAGCTGTTCATCCCGTTTCTGTTTTGAGGAAAAGCGCACGCCACACCCCGCACGCATGGCCGCTCTTTGCTCGCCTCCGCAAGGTTCAAATCTCCCCACTTTTTGAAAAGATACCAACCGGCGCTATCCGTTTATCCGCCGTCCCTCAGTTGCCCTTGTCTGAACCGTATTGAGCTTACACGCTGCGAGGCGAACGTCACATTAGATTGTGGGTCATCGTTCACAACTGATGTCCATCCACTCTGGCAGAGCCAATGGAGCCGGTTTCCTGCCGTAAAGCAAGTTATCCATCTTGAGAGCAAACACCCGAAACAGCACAGAGTTACGCACTCCGAAACGAATAAAATTGTGCACAAGGTTGTTAGGGTGAGAGTATGGACACACGCGCATGCAGCGCGCGCAATCCGTTCCGACGGTGCACCAAAAGGTGAAGCAGGCTTCCGAATTGATTCGCCATCGCCTGATACCGTCTACTTCGACCCGGTCGCCAAAGGGGATAGCTTTGCTCGGGCAAGCGTCTGCGCATTTCTTGCACCGGGTGCAAAAATCAATCATGGAATAGCTTCTTGTTCTTTGGTCGGTGACGAGTGGCAAATCAGTTGTCACAACGGCTAGTCGGACTCTGGGGCCAAGCTCGGGCGTCATCAACAGTCCCATTCTGCCGATTTCACCCAGCCCGGCGTCGCGGGCAACGAGGGGACAGATGACGCGATAATTGCCGTCAATGTGCGCACGGGCTGGATGACCCAGACCGCGAATAAACTCGGCCAACTGAACTGCAATCGCGCCTGAGGCAAGGTATTGCTGGGCAGATTCCATCACCGTCGGGCCAAAAGGTGCCCGGTCGAGTGTGTACTTGTCCATCTCTACGGTCAGCGCGATGGCAAATTTGTGTCCCAGATCAACCGGCTGACCATATAGCTCGCCGCGCCCAATGTGGCTGTACAGGTGATAGTCTTTCAGCTCCGTGATCCCAACGGACACCGCACCGAGTTTCTTGGCCCAGCGTTTTACAAAGATGGATGCTTTCGCCGGATCCGGGTGAAACTGCTCCTGCGGGTTGGAATCTTGATCGAGGATGGCATGAAATGCCACAACAGTTGCGAAACTGGCCTCTGCGGCTGAGAAGGTATAGGGATCATAGTAGGTTGCCCCCTTTTTCAACAGCCCCGGTTTAGCCCTGAATTTATCATCCAATTCTTTTTTGTCTGGGTTTTGCCTATAGTACTCCTCGAAACGCTCCGATCCCTTTTCCAGGCGATAGCGTGAAAACATGATGTCGCGTTCGTCAATGCGGCGCTGGGGCGTGTCGTTTTCGGGTATACGTTTTTGTCCAAGCGGTATGAGAAAGACAAGTCCGGCCAGCACAGTCAACGCAATCAACATCAAAGCAATGGTGGTCTGATAGGCAAAGGGAAACAAACCAACAACCAGGTAGGGCAAGGGGAGCGACACGGCCAACAAACATGCCCTGCTTGCGGCGTGACGCTCACCTTCCTTGATAGACACAAAGACAGCGCCTAGCATCATTGCCAAAATTGCCAGGCCGATGGCGATCGTCAACCAGTTTATTAGATGTGTCAGGTTCATCTGCATGATGGTCTTCCCCTTTCGATTAAGGCCAGCCGTTCGTCCTCCGTCTGCACCACTACCACCATCGTCCTTGCTGAGACGCAAATGCCATGTTGGATTGAGGGCGATCATTCACTTCCAGGCGAAAGATATCGGGACGCGCGTAATGCCCGTTCGTGTCAAGCGCCAGATGCCCGCGCGTGATCCGGTCGAGATCAAGATCGGCATAGAGAATGCAGGCTTCATCAAACACTGGCCCGGCCAGATAGTCGGCATTCGGCGCAATCACGGCGCTGCCGCCGCGTTGAAGCAGGGTGTGCTCGTCGCCTGGCAGAGCATGCAAAAGCTCTCGCGCTTCGCTCTCCAATCCAAGCGACGAAAACCCGGCCAGCACATCGCCGCGGCTCAGGACGCATCCGGCGGCCAAGACAAAGCACTGCCCTTCAAAAGCATAGTGCCGGCTGGCGATCTGATGCAGCTCCTTGACGGACGGCCACTGTGCAATATGGATGGTCTCACGCTTGGCGTGCATGGCCGCGCGCGCCAGAGGCATCCAGTGTTCCCAACAAATCAGGCCGCCCAAGACGCCATACTCTGTATCCAACACACTGAGCGTGCTCCCATCACCCTGCCCCCAAATCAACCGTTCGGTATACGTCGGCATCAGTTTCCGGTGCAATTGATACGAGTCGCCATCCGTCCCGATGTAGAGGGTGGTGTTATACAGCGTGCCGCCTCGCCGCTCGTGAGCGCCCATGACGACATAGACGCCTGTTCGATGAGCGATGGCGAGCAATTGATCCAGGTGCGGGCCGGGAATCACGATGGCATTGTCGGCCAGGATTTGATAGAGAGCTTGCGCCGGTGGATGGTTCCAGATCGCCGCCTTGGGGGATTCGTCGAGCCAGACCGGATACCCGGGCAGCCATGTCTCAGGAAAAGCGACGAGTCGCGCTCCCTGATCGGCTGCCTGCTCGACCAGGACACCGGCTTTGGCAATGCTCTGGTCAAGGTTCAAAAAGACGGGAGGATGCTGAATGATGGCGACCTTGACCGAATGGCCGGCTAGAGTCGGAGACATTTCTGCTGACATCGTTCCTTTCCTTTTCCTACAATAAACGAGTCCACTGGCACACTCTGACTTGCCCATCAGGCAAAAGTGTGTCAACCAGTAGACCCGTCAACTGTAGTGTGCCCTAGCTCTGACTGCCCTGCTTTTTTATTTTGCTCGTTGGCGCCCGGAACTCTCTACATTCTACGCTTCACTCATCGGCAGCCAGATAGTGAACGTGACTCCAACTCCTACCTCGCTCGTCGCCATGACCTATCCATTGTGCGCTTGAATGATCCCGCCGGATGCTATTGTGCTCAAAGTGTTCAACGCCTATGAACGCGCTGACTTTTTCCTCCAGAACCGTCACCAGGGTGAACCGGATCGCGGCGCGCATCTTTTCGCGGGCCAACGCTTGAAAATCAAACTCGTTGACTGGGGCCGACTGATCGCCTTGATTTCGCAAGTCAGGGTATCTTTTATCCTTGGGTGGCGCCGCCCAAGGATATCCCCTACTGCACTTTTACGCAAGAATCAGTATACCACTTTTCGGAGCGGTATCACAATTCTTGTGTAAAAGGCGCCCGTACACATTCAGTTTTGGCGATTTTACACGACTTGGGGATACCACCGGCATTTTGCCAGGCGATGATGCGGCGACTCGCCGTCGGCATCCCCCAAGAGCGCGCAAGATGCGTTTCGCACGACGGGCACGTCGCACGTCATTGCGATCAGCGGCTAGATGTAAAACCAAACCGGATGTGGCCTTTGTGTTGACCGGGTTATTGCGTTGATCATCCGGGACACGAGCAAAGATTAGCCAGGATATAGCCACAAGGCTGTCTGTCCCGGCAGGGCCAGCCAGACCCGCCCGGCCGCGTCCGCTTCGACGCGGCAGAATGCCAATTCCTCTCCCCCTATCTTTTGCACGGTCTCTCCCTTGATGCGGTACAGCCCCGAATCCGCGCACAGCCAGGCCTCGCCCCAGGCAAAGGCCAGGTCGCCGGCCCTGTCCCCCTGCATCTCCAAGATATAGGTCCACCTGTCGCCAACAACATGGAAGAGGGCATACTGGCCCGTATCGCAACTGGCGCCGCCACAGCGCTGCAGGGCCACCCAGGGATTGGCGGCCTCGTCCAGCGTAATGTCGGTGATATAGCCCCAACGAAGCTGCCCGGCCGGATCAACCGGGGGATGCGGAAACTTGATCCAGCCTTGTCCTGGCGTATAGCGCCAGAGGTCGCCGTTTACGCCGGCCCAGATGCGCCCGGCGCGGTCCACCTCGATGTCATAGATGCAGCCGGAGGCGACTATGCGCGAGTCTTGCCCTTGCCACCGGTCATCCGCCAGCCAGCGCGCGCCAAGCCCCTCCGGCCCAGGTCCCAGCCAGGAACATTCGGCTACCCACACATCGCCTTCGCTGTCTGCGGCCACGTCAGTCAGCCAGTACTCGATTTCCTCCTCGATCATTGTGGCTGTGCGTGAAAAGCCGACTTGGTCCGGGCTATAGCGAATCCAGCGTTGGCCGTCAAAGGCGCGGACATCTTTTCGTGTGGTCAGCCAGACCCACCGGCGCTTGTCGGTGGCGATCCTTTCGTTGGAGGGCGGCACAGGCAGCGCCGCCGGACTCCAAATCCGCAACACAATCAGCGAAACCCTTCGCAAGGGTCGCACTACCCTGATATGCAAGCGCGGTGTATAATGGCGACTAGGCGATGCACCGTGTATTGGCGAGCGGGAATAGGGAGGCAAAGATGGGAACGCGACGATATATCATTCAGGCGGCGATCTATCCGGGAGACGAGGGATGGTATGTGGCCGAGTGTTTAGACTTGGCTGTCGTGACCCAGGGCAAGACGTTGGATGAGACGGCGAAGAATCTGCGCGAGGCAATTCGCCTTCACCTGGAAGGAGAGGATCTCGCCAAGATGGGAGTGGTGCCTAATGCTCCGGTGTTGATTACACTTGAGATGGAACCCGTGTATGCCTAAACTGCGCCGCCTCTCAGGACCTGAGGTCATTCATATCCTTGAGCAGTTTGGTTTTACGGTGTTTGCCCAACAGGGAAGCCACGTCAAACTGGGGCGCATCAGCCTATCGGGTGAAAAGCAGACGCTTACCATTCCGCGACATCGCGAACTCGACGCTGGCACCTTGCGGGCGATTTTTCGGCAAGCAGGTCGTTACATTCAGGTGGACGAACTGCGTCCATATTTTTACATAGAGGAATAGACAGCTTCATTGTGCAGAGGAGATGATCATGCGACAAATCATTGGCTTTCTTGCCGGCGCAATGTGCGGGGCGGTTGTCGGGGCGGTGGCGGCTTTGTTGCTGGCGCCCGCGTCCGGGATCGAGTTGCGTCAGCAGGTCCGCACGCGCGTGGACGAGCTGCTGGCCGAAGGTCGCCAGGCGGCGGAGGATCGCCGCGCCGAACTCGAAGCGCAATTGGCCGCGCTCAAACGACCGGCTGGCTAATCCTGTGCCCAATACCCAATACCCAATATCCGATGACTATCTGGTATTGGAGATTAGGGATTAGCCTCACTGGATGTCAAGCCGATAGGGCGCAGGCTCGGTGGTCGTGCGCGCCAATGCCGAAAGCACCAACACGGCGCTCTTGAGTTGCGACAGCGGCACGTCCCAGTGACCCGTCTGATCGTCCGCGAGCGGCAGGCGCTTGACCTGCGTTTGGCCGTCGCTGCCTGTGCTGATGAGTTGGACGCTATACCGTTCCGGCTCCAGGTTGTTCGTGCGGATGAAGCCCTGCGCCAGCCAGCCGCCGTCGCCGCTGTCGGCGTTGTAGGCATAGTTGATCTCCGGGATGCGGATGTCTTGCAGCGCCATCCCAGGCAGGTTGAGCGCGTCGTCGGTGATGACTTTAAAGCGCAGCAGGATTTTCTTGCCCGCGACCTCTTTCAGATCCACGCTTTGCTCGATCCATTCGGCTTGCTGTTTGTCTCCACTTTTGCCGGTGTAGGCCCAGCCGTAACTGTTGTCGTTGGGGTTGGCATCCGTGCCCGAAGGCGTCTTGAGGAGCTTCCACGTTTTGCCGCCATCGGTTGAAGCTGCCACGTAAGCGTAATCCCAATCTTTTTCAATGTCGAACCACGTCCAGAATGTGAGTGTGGCGGCGGGTTGCCCCGTCAGGTCGAACTCTCGCGTGAGGGTAAAATCGCTGTCGTCGCCGCGCCCCGAGTACCACATCATCTTGCCGCCATGCGGGGCCGTGCCGATGAGACGCGCTTTCGTCGCGCCGGCAAAGTTCACCGACACGTCGCGCTGGCCTTTGAGGGGCAGGTATTGCGAAGCCCAGTGATTCACTGTGCCGTCCAGGGTGAAGGGGAACTGATCAATCGTCCGTTCGACCCTGGGCTTGCCGAATTTCAAATCCTTGTAAGCAAATTGCCCGTCCCCGATTTTGGGATCGTTGAGATAGTTGGCGATTTGCCAATCGGCGAACACGTCCTCAACCGTCATGCCCGGTTTGAGTTTAGCCACCGTGTTGTCGAGCGCCGCCAGGCCATTGCTCTGATCGGCGATCAGCGCCCGGGTCCCGTCCGTGCCGAAGCGGTTGTAGAAATACGTCACGAACAGAAAACTCGCGCCATAGTGCGGCACGGAGCGCTCCAGTTGGTCCCAGGCGTTGAGTTGCGTGTTGGGCGCTGCCAGGAACGCCGACGCGTGACGCGAAATGTCATACCCGTTGAGATAAATCGCCAGGTCGGAGAACCCCTCGTTCATCCAGGTATCCATGTTCTTGTGGTTGTTCCCCGCGATGATGTGTTGGAACTCGTGCGCCGCGACGGACAGGTATTCCGTTCCGCCGATGCCCATCGCATCGGTGTTCATGTAAAACATTTCCATCTCGTTCGAGTCCGGGCGCACGGCCTGGGTGACTGCATCTTTGCCGGCCACATAGCCCGCTGCGCCGCCGAGACCGGGCGTGTTGAGGATCGAGATGTGAGCGTCGCAGTCAATCCCTGGCGAGGCCTCATTCCCCAGCAATGCGCGGTTGGTGGGATAGATCTTGGCGGCGAACACGTCGGCAGCCTGCTTGATCTTGGCGTCGTCGGCATTGACTTTGTCGGCCACCCACATGTACACGACGTCGTTCTTGTAGCGCAAGGTCGCCTTGACGGTGAAATTTTTTTGCGTGGATTGGTTCTGCGCCTGGAAGGTGCGCGTCGTGCCTACAGGATAGTCGGGCGAGGACGTGCAAGTTGTCTTGGGTGCGTCGGCGGGCACGCCCTTCAGCCGGATCGCCAGATCGCGCAAGTCGCGGATGGCGGGCCTGGCCTGATCAAGTGATCTGACTGTGGCGCGGTCGGCGTCCGTTATCGGGTCGCGGATCAGGCCGGAGGGCAGGGGGCTGCTTGGCGTCGAGGTAGTGGAGCGAGTCGGCGTCGCTTGCGCTGAACGTGTCTTGGTCGGTTCGATGCGGCGCGTCGCGGTAGCCGTCGGCTCGATGAATTGTGTCGCCGTAGGCGTCGGCGTCTCTTCCGGCAGCAAGAACTGGCACGAGAGTATCGCCAGCGCCAGGGCCAGAATCGCAATCCACAGGTATCGCTTTCTCATCACGTTTCCTCAATCGTAAGTCAGTAAATCGGCAAAAGCGACGGAGCCCGAAATACGCAGTGCGCACTACTCATCACTTTTGCGTCACGGCGAACCAATACTGCGCGGGTTCCGTCGTCACGGGTGTCAGGCCGCTGATGGTCAGCACAGCATGGTCTACCTCTGTGCCCAGATGAACCGTCCATTGCCCCGCCTGGTCATTGGCCAGCGGCAGCCTTTCGACGGTCGTCTCAGTCTTGCCCACGGTGACGAGTTGGACGAGCCACTGCTGCGGGAGGACGTTCGCGTGGCGGACAAAGCCGCGGGCCACCCAACCGCCCGCGCCTTGTTCGACGTCGTCGCGGTAGTTGATTTCCGGGATTTGTACATCGTCCACGAAAAAGCCCGCGTGCGTCACCCCGGCATCGGTGAGGTACTCGAAGCGCACCTGGACCTTTTTCCCGGCATACCCGCTCAGGTCAATCTTTTCCTGAATCCATTTGGCTGGTGTTTTCTTGTCCGTCGTGCCACTCTTGGTCGTGTAGCCATTGCCATAGTTGGCCCCGTTGGGGTCTGTGTTGGTTGTGCTCTGACCCGGCAGTGTCTTCCAATGCTTGCCGTCGGTGGACACTTCAACGTAAGCATAGTCAAAGTCTGGCTCGATGTCGTACCATGTCCAGAACGTCAGCGTGGCATTCTGGACGCCGGTCAAGTCGAACTCGCGCGTGAGCGTGGTGTCGCTGGAATTTGCCCGCCCGGCCCACCAGAGGTACTTGCCACTGTGCGCGTCCATGTCGGCCAGGTTGACCAGCGTGGCCCCGGCAAAGTCCACCTGCACGTCGCCGCGCCCGCGCAGTTCGACATAGTCTGTGCCGTACTGGCTCACGGTGGATTCTTTTTGCGCCGGGTAATCACTCTGACGCAACTGCCACGTCACGTTGAATTCGGGCGGCGTGATCGTGGTGTAGGAATATTGGCCCTGGTCAATGTTCGGGGCGTTGATGGCGTTGGCAACGGTCCAATCGGCGAACACGTCGTCGAACGTCACGCCAGTCCGAGTCTTGCTCAGCACGTCGCCCACGGCAGCAAAGCTGTACAATGGGCTTGCGACGAGCGCCTGCGTCGCTTTCTTGCCAAAGCGGTCAAGGAAATACGTCATGAACAGATAGGACGCGCCATAGTTTGGGCCGGCCTCGCCGGTTTCATCGGGCCAGGCATCGAGCTGCGTGTCCGGCTTGTCGGCAAACGAGTACATGTTGCCGCCGGTCTCCAGGCCGTTGATTTGGCAGGCCAACTCGCTCAAGCCCTCATTGATCCAGCCGGCCTGGTTCTGGTGATGATACCAGTGGATCATGTGCTGGAACTCGTGGGCCAGGACGCAGTCAAAGAATGATGTGCCCAGTTCTCCGTTTTCCGCGCTGATGTAAAACATTTCCATCTCGTTGGAATACTTGTGAACCAGTTGGCTGTACTCGTCCATGGAGCTATAGTAACCGGCCACGTGCTGGCCGAGCTTGTCGGAGATGAGCAGGCTCAGGTGGACGTCGCTGTCCACGCCGGGCGTCCACTCACTGCCAAAGAACTCGCGGTTGGTCGGATAGGACTTGGCCTCGAATCGGTCGGCGGCTTTGGTGAGGTTGCTCTTGTTCATCTTGACGCCATCTTCTACCCAGATGTACGTGTGCGGCGTCAGGTAGGTCAGCGTCGCGGTGATCCAGTATTGCTGGTGATCGTCTTCGTTCGAGACCCAGAAGCCGTGCTTGTCGCCGACCTTGAAATTCCACGGCTGGTCGCGTGTGATTTCGGGGATGGGCACGCCGGGATCGGCCAAGCGCAATGTCACGTCGCGCATGTCGCGCTTGGGAATGTCGGCTGACTCTAAAAGCCGGGCCGTGTCCATCGCATCCGGCGGGACCGGATCGCGCCGCAGGCCCGCGGGCGGTTTCAGGCTGGCCGAAGGTGTGGTTGACGGCCGGCGCGGCGTCGGCGTGATGCGGGGGCCGGGTGTGGCTGTGGGGCGAGGCGTGCGCGTCACGTCCGGCTTGATGCGGACGGCGCGGGTCGGCTCCGGCGTGTTGGCGAGCACGACGCCCCAGGCGCACACGGCCATCGCCGCGATGCACAGGCAACACGCCACGAGTGTGATGCCGATTCCAACGGCAATCAAGCCGGTTCGATTGGATTGGGATTCGTTCACAGTGATCTCCCTGGCTAAACAAAGTGCGTGTATTATACCATGCCGCCACAAGCAGATGCGACGCACTTGGCGTCGCATTTTGGAACCGGGCAATGTTCGCGATGAGTGGAGGAGGCAGTGCTGTTCTTAGCGGGCGTCAGCCATCTCGTGCATGTGCTCGATCAACCATGCGTTGACCAATGTCTCGACCGATATACCTCGGGCACGCGCACGCTGCGAGAGTTCATCCGCCACCTCGGGCAAAATGGCGACACGGATTGCTCGTTTCTTTGTCGTCTCGAAGTGGAACCATTCTCCACAGGGCCGCGCCGTAGTGGTTTTGGACAGCGGCGATTTTATGGACTTTACGCGCGTCGACCTTTTGGGCACCGAGGGCCGGGAAGGAGTCGGTCTCCTGCGGGCTGCCGGCTACGATGCGTTAGCGGTCGGCAACAACGAGGGATTCCAGGGCATTCGCCTACTATCTCAAGCGGCTGGCTTGGGGCAAAGCCAGGGTTTGGCCTTGCTCTCATGCAATCTTTTGGCGCTCAATGGCCCAGAACTTGTCCCCATCCCGAATCTGTCTCGCTCGCTAGTGTTGAACAGAAACGGCTTGCGTATCCTCGTGATAGGTGTCACCCCCGAATTCAACGACTTTTTCCAGTTGATGCAGATGCAGGCTTTGCCTGCGTCTGAAGCTATCCAGGCTGAACTGAAAGCGCAGGCGTCGGCGGTTGATTGTGTCATCCTGCTGTCTCACCTTGGGCAACCTGCTGACCTGGAACTGGCCGCCACCAAAGGCAGCGGTATCTCGGTGGTGATTGGAGGGCATACCCACGACGCGGCCCCGGCCGCTGAACTGCCCAACCATACGATCTATGCCCAAGCTGGGCAATTCGCGGAACGACTGGGGTATACCGTTCTGGCGCAGGCAGAGGATGGGTGGAAGTTGGTGGAAGGCAAACTGATCCCGTGCGAAGAGAACGAGCCTGATCCGCACACGCTGCAAGTGATAGCAGACGCTTATGCAGAAGCGCGGGTGAGCCTGGGAACCCCTGTGTGCCATATTCCCGTTAGCCTGTGGCACGATGTGATTGAGGAGAATTCCCTCTCGACCTTGTGTGCGGATGCGCTCAAGGACCTGTGCCAGACGCAACTGGGCCTGGTGAACAGCGGGCTCTTCGCCTCGGGGATTGTGGCTGGACCGCTCAGCCGGATGAAACTGATTGACATTTGCCCATCGCCGCTCAACCCGACTGTCATAGACATCCAGGGTGAACACCTTCTGGCTGCCTTGTCTGCAACGTTGGATCCGGCGATGTGCCTGGCGGATGGCAAGGGGGCCGGATTTCGGGGCAAGTATGCGGGGAGGCTCCATTTGTCCGGCGCAGTTGTCTATTGGCAACATGATGGGCGAGGCAGTCGGACCGTCAGCCATGTGCTCATGGACAATGGCGAACAACTCGCGCCAGCAGCAACGTATCGGGTCGCCACCACGGACTATTTGCAGCGAGGCTCGGCCTACCCTTGGCTCGTGTCGCCTAGTGGCATACCGGCCAGAGCTTATGCGGGAAGTGATGGAATCGTATCTGTCGCGCCGCGACCTGGTGGACGCGGCTTGTCGTTCCCGCTGGGTCCAGGTGAACCAGTGAAATGTGATGCGTGAGGGGCGATGACTGTGGCTTCCAACAACCGCAATCCGCAATCTAAAACACTTGCACCGCACGCAAGTGCAGGTGTCCGAAATCAAAAATCCGAAATCCACATTTTCGGCATTCGCCATCACGGCCCCGGCTCAGCGAGGAGTGTGCGGCACGCGCTTGAAGCGCTCCAGCCGGATGCGATCCTGGTGGAAGGTCCGCCCGATGCCGAGGATGTGTTGCCGCTGTTGGCGCACTCGGCTATGCAGCCGCCTGTTGCATTGCTCATCTATGAGGCCGAGCCGCCCAAAGCTGAGGGCAAGCAGCGTCCGCGCAAGAGCGTCTTTTATCCGTTCGCCGTCTTTTCACCCGAGTGGCAGGCGCTCCATTTTGGCCTGACGCGCAACATCCCCGTCCACTTTATGGACTTGCCGCAAGCGCATCAACTCGCGTTGCCCGAACCGGACGACCGCCGACCGACGACGACCGACGAACAGTCCGATAGCCAATCTACAATCCGCAATCCGAAATCCGAAATCCGAAATGATCCCCTCAAGTGGCTGGCCGAGGCCGCTGGATATAGCGACGGTGAACGCTGGTGGGAACATATAGTCGAGCAGCGCCGTGATAGCCTGACGGCCACAAGTAGTGCCGATCTGTTTGCTGCGATCCTGGAAGCTATGACGGCTTTGCGCACCGAGGCTGACACACAAACGCCGCCTGACTTCGGCGAGCTCAGTCGAGCCGCGCACATGGAGCAATTGCGCGAAGCCCACATGCGTCAGACGATCCGCGCCGCGCAGCGCCATGGATTCAAGCGCATCGCCGTCGTATGTGGTGCGTGGCACGCGCCCGCGCTGGCCGATATGTCCTCGGCTCAAGTTGGCCCTGAGCGCAGCGAACGTGCAGATGCCGACCTGCTCAAAGGTTTGCCCAGGCTCAAGGTGCAGACCACCTGGACGCCGTGGACGTATGGACGATTGTCGTGGGCCAGCGGCTATGGCGCGGGCATCGGCTCGCCCGGCTGGTATCACCACTTGTGGCAAACGGGCCAGGCCGGCCTCACGCCGACGCAGGTCGCCATTGCGTGGATGACGCGCGTCGCGCGGCTTTTGCGCGATCAAGACCTTGATGCATCCTCGGCCAGTGTCATCGAAGCCGTGCGCCTGGCCGAAGCGCTCGCCGCATTGCGTGGTCACCCGTTGCCTGGCCTGGACGAATTGACCGAAGCCACGTTGACGGTCTTGTGCTTTGGCGACTCGACGCCGCTGCGCTTGATTCACGATCAGTTGATTGTGAGTGAAACGCTGGGCCATGTGCCCGACGATGCGCCGTCGCCGCCGCTGGCGCAAGACGTGGCGCGCGAGCAAAAACGATTGCGTCTCCTGCCCGAAGCGGCCCAGCGCACGCTCGATCTGGATTTGCGCAAGCCGAACGACCTCGACCGCAGTCACTTGCTGCACCGGCTGGATTTGCTCGGCGTGCCGTGGGGCAAGGCCGAGCGCGTCACGGGCAAGAGCGGCACATTCCACGAGGTCTGGCGCTTGCAGTGGCAACCCGAATTTGCCGTCGCGCTGATCGAAGCGAGTGTGTGGGGCAACAGCGTGCACGACGCGGCGACAGCGCATGTCCGAGACGCAGCCAATCGCGCGCCCGATTTGCCCGCGCTGACCAACCTGCTGGATCACGCGATGCTGGCCGATCTGCCCGACGCCGTGGCGCATTTGATGGATCGTCTGCAGGCGCAGGCGGCGTTGGCGAGTGATGTGTCGCACCTGATGGACGCGCTGCCGTCGTTGGCAAATATTCTGCGCTATGGCAATGTGCGCCAGACGGACGCGAGCATGGTCAGTCACGTGGTGGATGGACTGGTCGCGCGCGTGTGCATCGGCCTGCCCGGCGCGTGCGCCTCGCTCAACGACGAGGCCGCCGCCGCGATGCATGATCGCGTGATCGCGACGAACGGCGCGATTGCGCTGCTCCAAAACGATGAGCATGTAGCGGCCTGGCAAGCCGTGTTGCGCCAGATGGCCGACATGTCCAGCCTGCATGGATTGGTGGCGGGGCGTTGTTGCCGCCTGTTGCTCGACGCGGGCATATTCACATCGGACGAAGCTTCACGCCGGATGAGCCTGGCGCTTTCGACCGCTGTCGAGCCGCCGCAGGCCGCCGCGTGGGTCGAAGGATTCTTGAAGGGCAGTGGGCTGTTACTTTTGCACGACGAGGCATTGTGGCAAGTGCTCGACAACTGGGTGACGGCGCTGGCGGGCGAGACGTTCACGGCGCTCCTGCCGCTCTTGCGGCGCACATTCTCCACCTTCGCCGCGCCCGAGCGCCGCCAGATGGGTGAGCGCGTCAAGCATGGTGTCAGCCATCCAGCGGTTCGCGCTACTGCATCCACCGCTTTCGACATTGCCCACGCCGAGGCCGTTCTGCCGCTAGTAATGCAACTGTTGGGAATACCGCCCAACAGCGCAAAACTGAATGGAGGGTGACCAATGGTGGTTCTAAGGGACGTTCTCAAGCCGAATCTCAAAGTTGTATTCTGCGGCACAGCCGCCGCAGACCGCTCAGCTCAAATCGGCGCATATTACGCGGGACGTGGCAACAAGTTCTGGAGCATCTTACACGAAATCAAACTCACGCCTCGACAACTTGAACCGCACGAGTTTAGTCTGCTCCCCGATTATGGTATCGGGTTGACAGACCTCGCCAAATTTCGTCACGGCGCGGATGCGTTGCTTAGGGCATCGGATTTTGACCGCGATAGGTTTAGTGCCAAGATCGAAAAATACGCCCCCAAGGTTTTAGCCTTCAACGGCAAAAAAGCGGCCCAAGAATTTTATGGACGCCGCGTGAACTATGGCCGCCAACCCGACCGATTAGGTTCAACGGGCGTGTTTGTGTTGCCTTCAACATCCGGGAGTGCGTGTAGATATTGGGACAAATCTTGTTGGCAGCAACTTGCCAAATTCGTCAAAACCCAATAACGTTTCAAATATGAATCAGCAATCTACAGTCAACAATCAGCAGTCCGACGAACGCAGCCGCCGCTGGCGGCTGTTGCTCGGCGGCGACGAGTGCGATGGCATCGGCCTGACGCTCGCAGGCGCAGACCTGGCGATGGATCGCGCGCTCGATGCGTTGTACGATTCCGACCGGCAAGGCAATCTGGGCAGTTCCGCACCCAACGTCGCGCGCTGGCTGGGCGACATTCGCACCTATTTTCCAACGTCGGTTGTGCGCGTGATGCAGCAGGACGCGCTCGACCGGCTCAACCTGCGCCAGATGCTCATGGAACCCGAGATGCTCGAATCGGTCGAGCCGGATGTGCATCTCGTCGCCACGCTCGTCTCACTGGGCCGCGTGATCCCCAACAAGACCAAAGAGACCGCACGCCTGGTCGTGCGGCGCGTGGTGGAAGAACTGGATCGCAAGCTTGCCAACCCCTTGCGCCAGGCCGTCACGGGCAGCCTGAACCGCGCCGCGCGCAATCGCCGCCCACGCTACAACGAGATGGACTGGCCGCGCACCATCCGCGCCAATCTGAAAAACTATCAGCCGGACTATCACACGATCATTCCCGAAACGCGCATCGGCTATGGTCACAAGCGCTCGTCGCTGCGCGACATTATCCTGTGCATTGATCAGAGCGGCTCGATGGCGACTTCGGTCGTGTACGCGAGTGTGTTTGGCGCGGTGTTGGCCTCGTTGCCTTCTATGCAGACCAAGATGGTAGTGTTCGATACATCAGTGGTGGATTTGACCGACGAACTGCACGATCCGGTCGAGTTGCTGTTCGGCACGCAGTTGGGTGGGGGGACGGACATTAATCGCGCGCTGGGCTATTGCCAGGGATTGGTGCGCCAGCCGCATGACACGATCCTTGTTCTCATCAGCGATTTGTTCGAGGGCGGCGACCGCCAGGAGATGCTCAAGCGGGCAGCGACCATCGTCGCGTCCGGCGTGCAGATGGTGGCCTTGCGTCTTACAAACCAGCAATGGTCCGGACGACGCGCCCTATTTCCTTTCCGTTCCGTGGGAACCTTTTCCCTGTCATGTTCATTACTGCCTCGCAAAAGTGGTGGACTCGGTCGCCGCGCTCGTCCCGCGCGCCGAGATCGAAGGCGAGATGGGCGACGCGCACATGGGCTTGCAGGCGCGGCTGATGAGCCAGGCGCTGCGCAAGCTGTCCGGCGCAATCAAGCAATCCAACACAGCCATGATCTTTACCAACCAACTGCGGATGAAGATCGGCGTCATGTTCGGCAACCCGGAGACGACCACGGGCGGGAACGCATTAAAGTTCTACGCGTCGGTGCGGCTGGACATCCGCCGGATACAGAGCATCAAAGACGAAGGGCAGGTTACGGGCAATCGCACCAAGGTGCGCGTGACCAAGAACAAGGTCGCGCCGCCGTTCCGCGAGGCCGAGTTCGACATCATGTACAACGAGGGCATCAGCAAAACGGGCGATGTGCTGGACATTGCTTCTAATCTGGAAATCGTGACCAAGCGCGGCGCGTTCTTTTCGTTCGGAGACACGCGGCTGGGCCAGGGGCGCGAGAACGCCAAAGAATTCTTGAAGGGAAACCCCGACCTCTTGGCGCAAATCGAAGCGCAAATCCGCGCCCAGGCGGTTCAAGACGAAGCCGTTATCCTTAACGGTCATGCGGAGGCCTTGTCAGGCGAAAATGAGGGCGAAGAGACGCTCGCAGAATCAAAAGTCGAAGCTATCGCCGAGGTGGTGTAAAGACGATTCACAGCAAGGAGCCGTTTGACAGTCCGCACACAGACAGGTATAATGTCGCCCGGACTAATTTACGAATGACAGAAAGGGAACACTATCGTGGGCGACGTTCAGGAACAGGCGGCAATACCGACTCAACCGCAAGGCACAAAAGCGCTGCGCCTGGCGGACCTCAAACCCAAGATGCGTTTTGAGGGAACCGTAAAAAAGATTGAACTTTTCGGCGCGTTCGTGGACATTGGCGCCGAGCGCAACGGCCTAGTCCACATCTCGCAACTTCGTCAGGGCGGCCACGTCAACCGTGTCGCCGATGTCGCCAAAGAAGGCGACCGGGTGACCGTGTGGGTCAAAAGCGTAGAGCCCCAGCAGAACTTGATTAACCTGACGATGATCGAACCCCCGCCGTTGGACTGGGGCGATTTGCAGCGCGGAACCAAGATCACCGGCAAGGTCGTGCGCGTGGAGGACTTTGGGGCATTTGTGTCCTTCGGCGCGCCAAAGGATGGGCTGATCCCCACCGGGCAAATGGTCAAAGGCCGCCGCATTAACAAGCCATCCGATGTCGTGGCCGGGGGCGACGAAGTGACGGCGTGGATCATTAGCGTGGATCGCAAGCGCGAGCGCATCGGCCTGTCTCTGGTCGAGCCGCCGGCAGTGTCCTGGGCCGAAGTCAAGAAAGGCCACACGTACACCGGCAAGGTGACCCGGCTGGAACGCTACGGAGCCTTTGTGGACATTGGCGCCGAACGCGAGGGGCTGGTCCACATCAGCGAACTGGCCTCTGGCTATGTCCGAGACGCCGCTGAAATTGTCAACGTGGGCGACGAAGTCGAAGTGACCGTCGTGGATGTGGATGCGCGCAAGCGGCAAATCCAGCTCAGCATGAAGGAAGCCAACGCTGTGGAAGAGGAGCCAGAAGCAGAGCCGGAACTGACGTTGATGGAACAGGCTTTCCAACAAGCTCGCTCCACAGCTCGCCCGCGCCGCGAGAGCGTCCAGAATCAACTGCGCGGCGAAAAAGTGCGAGGCCGCGGGGAGCAAGGCGACATCATGCGCCGGACTTTGGCGCAGCGCGGCCCACGAGATTAGCTTGTTCGAGAAAGACGTTGCCCCTCGCGCGCGATAGGAATTCCGACGAATAAAAACAGCGGACGAATATCGTCCGCTGTTTCATTTTTAGACAATATAGACAAGGGCCTCACGCAGACCGCCAAACCTGTGGATCGTGCGCGCCATCGAGACACCCGGCTGGTCGTCTCTATCTCCAGCGACGATTACCAATCGTCGTCGTCATCCTCATCTTCATCGTCAAAGTCCAAATCCTCATCTTCGAGGTCTTCGTCCCACTCTTCTTCCTCTTCTTCTTCCTCGTCGAGGGCTTTATCCTCTTCCTCTTCTTCTTCCCAAACTTGCTCCTTGAGCAAGTCTTCATCTTCCTGGGTATACGTCAGGCACCCCAGCTCGGGGTCCAGATCAACTTGATCTGCGCCGCAGAAGCCAGATTCCAGATTCTTGCAGTCAATGTATCTACAGCGTATGCGGGGCATAGGAAGCCTCCTTGCAAAACTTGCGGCCAAAGGCCCGAGATCAGGATTGCGTAATCACCTTGCCGGCAATAGGATACCCGCCGACAAAACAAACGGACGACAAGGTCACTTGCTCTTCAGCGCCGCCTCGATGCGGGACTGGAACTCACTCAACGGCAAAGCGCCCACAACCAGTTTGTTATTGATGAAGAACGACGGCGTGCCCTCCACACCGGCCGCCGCAGCCGCCTTGCTCGACGCGTCCACATCCGCCATGTGCTTGCCCGAATTCACGCACGTCGCAAAGGTCTGCGCAACAATGCCAACTTGCTGAGCGTACGACGCGAGGCTGTTGGAGTCAAAAGCGCCCTGGTTCTTGAACAGCAACGCATGATATTCAAAGAACTTGCCCTGGTCGCCTGCGCACAGCGCCGCCGCAGCGACATTCTGCGTATCGGGCCCAAAGCCGAACGAATGCACGATATAGCGCACCTTGCCCGTCTTGATGTATGCCTCTTCGATTTTAGGCTCAATGTCCCGGGCATAGTCGCGGCAATATGAACAAAGATAGTCGGATATTTCAATCACCGTCACCGGCGCATTCAGGTCACCCTTGATGGGACATGGAACATTTCCACACAGCGACAAGCCGGTAGAATCATTGGACAGCGCCGTCTTGGGCTTGAACGCCCCGCTTGCCAGCGCAATGATCATAGCCACAACAATCACCGCTCCGCCTATCACCAATAAAATCATGCCGGTGGAAGCACTTTGCCGCCTGCTCCTCTTAATTACTTTACGCTGAACCTTTGCCACTCATCCCCCTACCCCAAGTTCCCTCACACATCTCGAAGATACAATATGTCAAACAACGTCTTCAGGCCAATCCAACATCTGGGCAGAGATCCTTGCGCCCGCCTCGACGCGCGTCTACCCTTCCGGGATAATCACGAGCGCATTCGCGGCGACCAACGCGCTCAACACATTCGATGATTGCCCGCCGCTGAGGCGCGCTACATAGTAATCACCTTCCCGCTACACCCACGCTCGCGCATACGTCTCGCACCCGTCACTGGTAACCGCTTCTGCCAACTCAACCTGGACGGTAGGCTTGCGCCACCAAGTGCGGCCGCACAACTTGAGAATGGCAGGGCGAACAAATTGCTCGAACGTGATCATCGCCGACACAGGATTGCCCGGCAATCCAAAGCATGGCACGCCTCGAAACTGGCCGAACGCCAGCGGCTTGCCGGGCCGCATACGCATGCGCCAGAAATCCAGATCGCCTTCGGCCTGCACCACATCCTTGACCAGATCGTGCGCGCCAACCGAGACGCCCGCCGACACGACGAATAAATCTGCCCCGGCATGTAAGCCTTCGACCAGCTTGGCCCGCACTTGAGAGGCTGTGTCGCGCGCAATACCCAGTTGAATCGGCACGCCGCCATAGCGCATCACTTGCGCCGCAGTGCTCCAGCCATTGGCGTTACGGATCAGGCCAAGCTCGAGCGGCTCGCCGGGGTGCACCAATTCGTCGCCGGTTGCCAGCACCGCCACGCGCGGACGGCGAATCACGCGCGCCTCAACCATTCCCAACGCGGCCATCAAGGCGATTTCCGCCGCGCGAATCACGACGCCAGCCCTCAACGCCCGGTCGCCGCGGCGCACATCGCCTCCGGCACGGCGCACGTGCTCTCCACGCTGTGAGTTTTGAAAGACCTTGACCTGGGCAGACAGCGGAGTGCCGCTGCGCATCAACTCGTCGGTGGACTCGACCGGCACGACGGCATCAGCAGCTGGTGGCAGCGGAGCGCCCGTCATGATCCGCGCCGCCTGCCCCGGCCCGATGATGGCATCGGACGGATGTCCGGCGGAGATGTCGGCCGCAACGCTCAAGACAACAGGAGAATCGCGGCCTGCGCCGGAAACATCCTCGGCTCGGACGGCATAGCCATCCATAGCTGAATTGTCAAAGGGGGGCAAATCATCCTGAGCGAAGACATCTTGCGCCAGGACACGCCCCAGCGATTCCAGGAGAGGCGCTACCTCAGGGCTACACGGATGAAAGCGGCTGAGAATGATTTGCTGCGCCTCCAAGACTGAAAGCATCTCGACCGTTTGCGACATTCATGTGCCCGTACCTGTCAGTTTCGCGCCGTGACAATACCACAGAGGCCGCTATCTGTCAAGAGGTTTTCGCAAGCCACTTGCGCGACACAACAACCACAAGCAGTCCGCACCAAGTCGCCACGCTGATTGCCAATCCCAACATCCACGACGCCGGTTGGAAGAACATGCGCACGCGATGCGCCCCCGCTTCAAGATACACCGCGCGGAAAGCAAAATTGGCTGGGAGAA
Source organism: Anaerolineae bacterium (assembly GCA_041300525.1). GTDB lineage: Bacteria > Chloroflexota > Anaerolineae > Fen-1058 > Fen-1058 > JBGLNJ01. The sequence continues at coordinate 3,020,642 of JBGLNJ010000001.1, forward strand.
TTTTGGCGACGCGCCCATCCACTTCCGCGCGCCAGCCGGGATAGTAGACTTGACTCACAACAACGTACGCCGGCGCGGACGTCGTCACGTCCAACACGACGTCGTTGGCGTCCCAACGCCGGACAGTCAACGCGCCGCCGGATGGCGTTCCATTCAACACCGGCCCGCCTTCGACCACGGCCTCACGCGAAGGATCGAACCCCGGCTGATGGATCGCGGCCCAGGCCTGCTCACCGCTCGTGACGGGGATGGATTTGTAAATCAACATCGCGCGAGGAAGCACCACGGTGTTGCGATAGACGTCTATCTGCGGATCGCCGTCGAACGCGAGCACGAAACGAGCATCGCCGGGCGCTTTGCCTTTCTCGGCCAGGACGTACTTGACGTTCAGGAAATTGTACAACGCACCTCCGCGCGGCCCCATTCCACCCAGGTAGGTATTGTAAGCCGCCAATCCCAGCGGGTTAAAGACGCCACGGATGTCGGCTATGGCATGCATCGCGCCGGCGTCAGCTTGCCACGCAGGGGCCGGTTCGCTGTCAATGCGGAATGAATCGCCATCGCGTCGCAAGAATTCTAGTACCGCCGGATGGTTGTAGCCAACGGTCGGGTCGTTCGTTTCGACATCCACCGACGAGCCAAGCACAACCAGGTCAACCGCTAGCACGGCGACGGCGATGATACCGATGCGAGAGGGTATCGCCCATCGCCCGCGCCGCGCGGCCAGGACGAGCGCGCTGGCGACTAACAACATCACACCCAGCATGACACTATTCATCACCGACGAGAAGCGATGCGCCAACCCCTGATCATAAGCGGCCTGGGCGATGAGGTAATAGCTCAACCGCAAAGCTCCCGGCAAAATCGAACAGCGCGGCGGTCTCATTTCCTTCGGGGTCAAGTCGGATGGGCATGGTTGTGAATCTCTCTCTTCACATCAAGCAACGTTACTCAAAGGCTGTAGGAACTTGGCTCGAATCCGATCTGGATTGAGATCTAACTCTCTCAACTTAGCTTTGCACCTCGCTCGCAAAGCAGCCTCTTCGTGAGTACCCGAACAAAGCTCCGACAACAGTTCTCGAATATGCGACACCAGAACTGCAAGATTGTTCAAAGTCAACACCATGGTATCACTGGGCACCACTTCGTGCAGTGCTAATGCGTTAGGATGGACTGTTATCTTTACTCCTTCATATCTAGGGTATTGATTCCTAAACCACTCAAAGGAAGTCAACAACTGTCCGTATTCTTTCTTGGTCAAGGGGTTATTCGGTTCTTTGTTACTCTTTGCTTCCATCACAAAGCCAATGCGCTGATTGAGTAACCACAGCACATCGGGCCCCATACCGAATTCACGCTCCGGCCTCTGAGATCTAAAGCCTAACATAGCGCCAAGGCTTTTCAAAGCCTCCTCGAACTGATTACTGGATGCCTGAGCACTCTAATGACGGTAGTGTTCAAACCGCGCCAGCGGGCTAAAGCTTTGCACTGGACACTTTTAGGCGCTTCCCATTTGGGCAAACTGTCTTGGTGGATTTTGCACCCATTTACCGCCATATATAGGAGTCAATTGTAACGCATCCCCATATACGGTGGTCGAAATACACATTGGAAATTCCAAGAGTGTAATGCTTGCCAAAAGTGTCCAGTGAATTGTGGCTTGGCACAGACAAAAAAGCCACCTTTTTGAACACTACCCAAATTTGGGTTCACTCTGTCGAGAGAAGATGGTCGCGGCGCGAACGGTTATGGCTTGAACTCACTGAACGCTTTTGTTGCCTGGGTTCGTGTGTCTTGAAGCCGGGAATAGCTTTCGCCCATCTAGTTTACACCCGCGCGCCCAAAAAGCAAAACGCCCGGCTCCTCGCCAGGCGTCTCTCATGATCGGAACATTCACCGTGTCACCTTGTCTCCCCATCTCAAACGTGCTCGTGCTTGCGCAGCGGGGTATAGAGGCGTGAATGGCTGCGCGGGTCAAGCCCGGCGGTCGGCTCGTCCATCCGCCACACGTCCGGATCGAGGCTCAATACTGAGGCAAGCGCCACGCGCTTCTTTCCCCCACCGGAGAGGCGATGCGGCGCGCGGTCACGGCGGGACACGCCCTCTCCATTACACCAGCGCCCTCAATTGCGCGCGGCGTTCAGCAAAGGCCGCATCACTCGCAATCACCGGACACTCTTCAAGTGTGCGCTTGTGCTGCAACAGCCCAAACGCAAAGGCCATGCACGTCGCTTCGCTGCACTGTTTGCAGTTCGATTGAGGCAACAGCGTCCATACGTCCAGCGGGCGTAGCACGCGGTGAGCTGCCGTCACCGGCTGGATCGTGTCACGCTGCTCCCAGCACTGGTTGAGCAAATCGCGCAAGGATGAGAGCAGATCCACGCCTTCGAGAGCATCCTTGACCTGACTGATCATCACTTTGTCAGGATAGAACATGATGAAACCAGGTTGACGGCGCAGAGTGAGCGTGCCCACGGCCGGATTGAACGAGATAACGTTGGGCACAACCGCCGCCACCAACGGCAACACGCCATCCAGATTTCGCATTGGCTGAGCGACGACGATGATCTTGCCTGGTTCAGCCAGGCAAGGCAGTGTGTTGATCAACGTCAAAGTGTCAAGAAACGATATGGCAATATCACTCCACATCCATGCTGTCGAGATAACAACCTAACCCGCCCGTCAGCTCGTAGACCTGCTGGCCGCAGCTACACGGCTCCAACGCCTGCATTTGTGCGGGCCATTCGCTCGCTGTCTCCATGTCACGCGGCAGGTCGCGTTCGACTCCACACGCGCACCTGCACAGCCACAGCACGGATGACTTGCGCTGACTTGCCTGCCGTACTCAACTCTCAAGCCGCAAGCAACCGCTGCGCGATAGAATCAACCGCCTGGCTGATGAGCGCCTGAGGCGGCAACCCAACCAACGGGCGGCCATTGCCGTCAAACTCGGCCAGTTGAGCATCGTATGGCACGGTCGCCAGGAGCGGCAGCCCCATCTGTTCAATGCGCGGCTGAAAAACCGCCGGCAGGTCGCCGTTGACACGGTTGACGATCAGGCTCGTCTTGCGAACGTTGATGTCGAGTTCGTGACTCAGAGCGAGCATGGCCTCGGCGGCGGTCAGCCCGCGCAGGCTGGCATCGCTCACCAGTAGCAAGTGATCCACGTCGCGCGTCGTGCGGCGGCTGAGGTGCTCCATGCCCGCCTCGTTGTCCATTACCACATAGTCGTAGGCCTTGCAGATGCCGTCCACAATCGTCCGCAGCATGTGGTTGGCCGCGCAATAACACCCCTGGCCTTCCGGGCGGCCCATCGCCAACAGGTCAAACTCATCGCCCTCTTCAACCGCCATCCGTACAGCGTAACTGAGCCAATCTTGCCGCGCCATGCCCTGCGGCACATTGTCGCGCGCCTCTTCGCGGATGTCGCCCACAGTTTTGGTCAGCGGCAGGCCCAAGACCAGGTGCAGGTTGCTGCTTGGGTCAGCGTCAATCGCCAGCACTTTGCCCAGCCGATGTTGAACCAGGTAGCGGGTCAACAGGCCAGCAAGCGTCGTTTTGCCCGTGCCGCCTTTACCGGCGAGTGCAATGGTTGTTGTCATCTTTTGCTCCAGAAATTACCATCTTTTTGTATAGACCTCGCCGTAACATTCGGGGCAAACGGGCTGGCCGTCGCGCAAGTGCATGCGCGCTTCCATCACGCCCTCGCCGCACTGGGCGCAGCGCACGCTCTTGAAAATGCGTGCCTTGTCTGGCAACGGCGACTCGACCCAGCGAATGTCGTACAACTCGTCGTCCGTCCCGTTCTGGAGACGCTCGAACATGGCCTGGCGTCTCTGCTCCGGTGTCTGGTCTGGCGTTTCGGGCACGAGTCTATAGCACAGCGCGATGCGAAGCATTTTGCCGTCGTTGCGCCGGCCAAAGGTGAACACCTGCTTGCCCCAATCGCGCAAAATCAGATTGCCCTTGCCCAACGTGCAGCCGGTGAGCGCCTGCACCGCATCCACGCCGCATGCGTCGTTCTCGCAGATGGCAACCAACTCCTCGTCTTGGGCGCGCGCAACACCCAACTCACGCAGGGCAATCTGGGCAGCGCGGTAGCCGATGAGCAGTCCAGGACACAGGTGGCCGTGAAAGGCGATGACTTGAGGGAGTTGTTCAGGTGACGAGTTGTTCACGGTGAAGGCTCCGGTGCGTTCTCGGTCTCACAGCTCAATATGTTCATGCTCGTGCAGAGGGATGTGTGGATGGGCGTGCTCCGCAGCTTGGTGCCGGTGACGATCACGACCGGCTACGCGGGTCAGGCCCGGCGGTCGGCTCGTCCATCAGCCACACATCCGGGTCGAGGCTTAACACCGACGCGAGCGCCACGCGCTTCTTTTCCCCGTCGGCGAGGCGATGCGGCGCGCAGGGCATCTTGCCTTCCGGTATCAGTCAGGGCTTTTCCAAACCATGCGCCTCTAGCAGGGCGGGATCGTTCATGATGACATCGGTCAGACCATCGGCCACAATGCGACCTTCATCCATCACCACGGTGCGTGGAAATAGTTCTGCCACCAACCGCATGTCGTGCGTGGATACGAGCATCGTTTGATCTAGATCGCGCAGCAGATTGATAAAGCTCCGCCGCGCGCGCGGATCGAGTCCGGCCGTCGGCTCGTCGAGCACCAGAATTTCTGGTTGCATCGAAAGCACCGTCGCGATGGCGATGCGTTTCTTTTCGCCCATGCTCAGGTGATACGAGACGCGATCTCGATAGACGCTCATGCCGACAGCGGCCAGAGCTTGATCCACACGCGCCTTCACCTCGGCCGGAGCCAACCCTTGATAGAGCGGGCCAAACGCGACGTCGTCAAAGACGGTGGGCGAAAAGAGTTGATCATCCGGGTCTTGAAAGACAAGCCCCACCGCCGCGCGCACCCGCCCCATATTGCCCGGTTGCACGTCCAGACCACACACCCGCACGCCGCCGCTGGCAGATTTCAAGATGCCGTTGAGGTGCAGCATGAGCGTGGACTTGCCGGCGCCATTCGGCCCGACGAGCGCGACCTTTTCGCATGGCTCGATCTTGAGCGACACGTCACGCAACGCCGGGTGCCCGTCCGGATAAGCAAACGAAAGGTGTTCCACATGGATGGTATGATGCATATCGGCCCCTCAACCCCAAAACAGGTATCCCCCCACAACCAACAACGCGAGTGTGGCAAGTCCCAGCGCCAAAACGATCCACTGCCCTGGCGTGACGGGCGACAGCGGCAACAGGCGCACCTCGCCGTCATAGCCGCGCGAGAGCATGGCGGCGTAAATCCGATCGGCCCGCTCGAACGAACGCAGGAACAGGTTGCCCGCCATCCCGCCCGTGACTCGGCCGCGCCAGGCGATGCTTCCCCCCACCTTCGCGCCCGGCTGAGCCGGATGGCCGCTGCGAGCTTCGCGGGCGCGCATCAAGCGCAGCGCCTCATCCGCCATCACGAACAGGTAACGCCACGCCAGTCCGACAATCGCCACCAGCAGACGCGGAATCCTGACAGCCCGCATCGCCACGAGCAAGTCGGGAAAGGATGTGCTCGATGCCAGAACGATTGCCATCTGCACGGAAAGCCACGACTTTGCTGCGATGCCGGCAAAGCGTTCGACGCCTTCCAGCGTGACCGTCAGCGTCCACGGCCCAATCGGCGCGGTCAGGATCGGCGCGCCTTTGACCGTGACGAGCACCGGCAGCGCCGCCAGCGCAAACGGCAATGCGAGCGAGGCTCGCTTGAGCACATAGCCCACGCCCAACTCGGAAAGCAGCTCGACCGAAAGAACCATCGAAAATAGCAACACATACACCGGCCACGCTCCCATCGGCGTCAGCGCCGCCGTGAAAACAAAAGCCAGCGTCAACACAAACTTGACGCGCGGATCGAGCCGGTGAATCAGGCTGGGACGTGGCCGGTAGGGATCAAGAAAATGAATGTGCATGGTCAGTTACTCGGTTGCTCGGTCAATCGGTCACTCGGTTTCAAGTACTGATTGACGGATTGACCGATTGACTGATCACCGATTACTGATCAGGCGATTGCGTCGAACATAGGCCACCGCCAGCGCCACGCCAAAGACGATCAACATGCCGAGGATGCCCGCCAGAATCGTCGCCAAAGCCTGGTTGGATACGCCCGGCAACACATAGTCCGGAATGATCTCGTACAGCGGCTTTTGCGCCACGTCGAGAAAACCCTTTTGCTCCGCGCGCGCGCTCGAAGCGGTGGCCGGATCAATGTCTTCCGGCAAAAGCTCCTGCGCCACCATCACGACCAAGCCGCGCTCCTCGTCGTAGCCCAGCCCCATTTGTCCAACCCGAAAATCCGGCTCCAGCGGCTCTTCCAATTCCATGTCAATCTCTAATATCTGGTCGGATCGTCCGACGTGCTCCGGGTCTTTATCCGCCAGTTGATCGAGCAGTTGTTCCACGCCCATCGCTAAAGCGGCCACCTGCTGCTTTTCGCACAGCAGCGTCACTAATCGGTTGTCCTGGCGCGCCTGGATGTAGAACGTCCGCTGGCCCGGCTCGCCGACCGCGCCTGCGGTGATGTGCGTGATCGGGTTCAAATCAAAGATTTGGTTTGGCATTCTGAGTGTCCTTTTCCTGGCCGTCTGATTTTTCGGGCGGCTTGGGCGGCCTGATCTCGTCCAGCGGTCCCGCGTCGTTCAAGCGCACCACGCGCGGCCCCCACGGGCCAATCCACAACACCGTCACCGAAGCGGGTGAAACGACAAGCCGCTGAAAGAGGTCGAGGTGGATGCCGGCGTAATGCGCTACAATGGCCTTGATCGTGTCGGCGTGGCTGACAATGGCGACCGATCCTTCCGGGTGCGCCGCGCAGATGGATTCGACCTCACCCACGGCCCGCATTTGCACCTGCCGGCCGGTTTCGCCTCCGGGCGGGCGTGCGCCACTGGGATAGACCTGGAACATCCGCCACTCGTCCGTCTTGTTCAAGTCCTCGATCATTTGTCCTTCCCACGCGCCGACGCGAATCTCCCCCAAGCTTTCGCGTCGCTGAACCTCCAGCCCGCGCGGACGCGCCAGGTATTCCGCCGTCTCGACCGCGCGCTCCAACGGGCTGGAGTAAATTGCGTCCAGCGCCACCTTGTCCATCCGAGCGGCCATTTGCTCGGCTTGTTGGCGGCCTTCGTCGTTGAGGTGAACGTCCGGCAGCCAGCCTGCCAATTTGCCTTCCTTGACAAAATCGTTGGCCGCGTGACGGATCAAGAACAATGCTGTCATTCACTCCCCTGGGTGTCTTGCCTTCGCTCAAACCGATTGAGCAACGCAAGAAAATGTGAGACTGAAACGATGCGAATGCCATGATAGCGTTTCAGATCACGCAAATGCCGGTCACCGCTGATCAAATAGCGCGCCTTGCCCTCGACGGCAGTCGAGATGAACATGTCATCTTTGGGATCGTCCGGCACAGTGCCTGTGACGGTGGCGCCGGGAACGATTTGAGTTTGATGTGCGAACCTATGCAGAAACTCGTCAATGTCCTGATCGAGGATGTGGTACTTGACGCGAATCTTGGGACGGTTCAAGACGTCAGCGACTTTGGCCATGGCCGCTGGACAGGTCACAATCACGAAATTTTCGGACAGCCAGCGGCGCAAGAGCCGGTCAGGCGCACTACCTTTCTTAATGAGGGCACTGACCAGGATGTTGGTGTCAACGACGACTTAGCGGCACTGGTTACTTCCCCGCGCGCACATCGCGGATGGCCTCGGCGACGTCGTTCATCACCTCTTGCTCGGAGATTGTGTCTGGCACGCGGGACTGCACGCGGTCAAATAGCGCGCCTAGCTTTTCCGCCCAGTTTTCTTCCAGGTGACGCCGGATGCGCAACTGATCTTCAGGTGGAAATTGGTCAATCAGCGCAAGCACCTGGTTGATGCCCAGGCGTTGCTCCAGCCCAGCTCGAGTTAAATCTGTGACTGTCACTGTTGCCATCGCTTACTCCTCTCTGTTCCATGCCCTTCGATTCTATTATAACACAAGTCCTTGACCCCGTTCGACATTTTGGCGTGGGGCGAGTATAATCGCCGCTATTCAACATTCAGGTGTCCCGGCTGATGGAATACGTCTCCTGCAACCTCTGTGGTTCCAACCAAACGCGACTCGTTTTTCCCAATACGATTTCCAATCCCAAGCAGCCACAAAACTTGGAAGCATTCCGCTGCACCAGCTCCGGCTACGGACGGCATCATGCCATCGTGCAGTGCCTCAACTGCGGGCTGATCTATTCGAACCCACGCTGGGACGACTCTGAGTTGATGGATAGCTACAAGGCGGTAGAAGACCCGCTGTACCTGCAAGAGCGCGAAGGCCGCGTGCTGACGTTCGAGCAACATTTGTGCCCGCTGGAAAAAATCACCGGGCAGGCACACGGACGCAAGCTGCTCGACGTGGGGTGCTACATCGGCGTGTTTTTGGAAATCGCGGCCAAGCACGGCTGGGACGCCTGGGGCATCGAGCCTTCGCAGTGGGCGGCGGAGCAGGCGAAAAAGTTTGGGCTGAGCGTCATCCACGGCACGCTGGCGGCGGCGAACCTGCCCGAAGCATCGTTCGACGTGGTGACGCTGTGGGATGTGATCGAGCATCTCGCCGACCCGATGGCCGAAATCTTGCGTGCGCACCGCGTCCTCAAGCCGGGCGGTCTGGTTGTGATCCACACGATGGATATTGATAGCCTGTTCGCGCGCGTGATGGGACCGCGTTGGCCGTGGCTGATGGAGATGCACATCTATTACTTTTCGCAGCGCACGATGGCGGCGATGCTCCGCAAGGCGGGCTTTCAGGTGATTCGCTCTGGCGCGCATGGCCGCTTCCAGACCTTGGGTTACTTGGGGACGCGCTTCACGGCGCTGTTCGGGCAAGCCGGTCGGCCAGTGGATTGGATGCTGAACGCGACGCGCTTGCGCCATGCCACGGTCCCGATCAATCTGGGCGATTTGTTCACGGTGTACGCCCGGAAAATGGAGGCCTAGCGCATGTCAGCGTGGCAGTGGCCCCGATGGCTCTTGTTGAGCTTGACGGTTTTGGTGATGATCGTCAGCGGCCCGGTTCTGCTTCAACGCCTTTCGCTTCTTCCCATCGGCGCGAGCGATTTCAACGCCTATTGGTCTGCCTCGCGCCTCTTGCTGCAAGGCCGCAATCCCACCGACCCGGCCAACATGCTGGAAATGGAGAACGCCCATTTCAACCCCGATCAGGACTATACGATGATGGTTTGGAACCCGCCGACGTTGTGGGTGTTCATGCTGCCGTTGGCTGGGCTGCCTTTTCAGACGGCTCGCGTGGCGTGGCTGTTGATTAATGTGACGCTGGCGATGGTGGCGTGCCTGATGTCGGCGCTGTTGTATTTGCCCCAGGGCCGCATCGCGCCGCTGCTCGCCTATCTTTTGCTCGCTGCGAGCTTTTCGCCCATGTTGCTCGCCTTCCTCACGGGTCAGATTACGTTCCTGGTTGTCTTTGGCGTGGCGGCTGCGTTATTCCTGGTCAAGCGGGAGCGGTGGTTTTGGGCCGGCGCGGCGCTCGTCTTGACCAGTGTCAAGCCGCACCTGGTGATACTCGTGGCGCCATACCTGTTGCTTTACATGGCCGCGCGCCGCAAGTGGGGCGGGTGGTTGGGCCTGGGATTGACCGGGGCGATGTGCGGAGTGATCCTTTTCGCGTTGAGACCGAGTTGGCCGGTTGACTTTATGAGCTTGTTCGATGCGCCGCCGGTAGATTGGGCCACGCCCACCCTGGGCGGTTTGCTCAGCCTGTACGGCGCGGGCCGCTGGGTGCGTTTCATTGGGTTGGGGTTCTTGCTGGCGCTGCCCGGTTTGATTCGCCGCCCCGAGTCATTTTCTCTGGAAACGTCCGTCAGCGTGTTGGTGCTCCTCACACTCCCGACGACATTCTTTGGTTGGAGTTACGATCAGAGCCTCTTGCTGATTCCGATAGCGCAGGTAGTGGGCTGGTTGTTTGAGCCGATGCGGCCTGCGCTGGGGCGCTGGCTGCTGGTCGCGGCAATGATTGCGGCTTTGGCGGCGAACATGGCTCAGCGAGTTGCCACAACGGACGAAGTCTACTTTTTCTGGGCGCCTCTGGCATGGGCTGGCATCTATGCGGCCGCCGGCTATCTGCGCCGGAACACGAGCAGCCCATCGCTGCCATAGATGTCCGAGGGGATTCTTTCAAACAGTTGATATTGCGCCTGGAACTGCGTGTCCGGCAACACGCCTTTGCGCAAATAGACTTCGGGGGCGACGAGCCAGTCCGGTTTCTGGTCGTTGATGAGTTGTGGCGACATGGCATAGTTAATGACGTACAGATTCGGGTCGAGCGGGTAGTAGCGCAATGTCTGCGGACTGATCAGGCCGAGTGTGTCGAGGATGCGCGCGCCCGTGTCGTAGCCCAGCGCGCCAATGTCGCCGGCGGCGATAACGGTATCTGGATTGACCTGCGGTTTGAGGTCGGCGGCGACTTTATGATACAATAGCTCCAATTGGATGAAGGCCATTTTGGGCGTAGGCTGATCCGGGCCGTGATCGGGGTGAAGCGTCCAGGCGCGGAGGGATGTGACGAGCAAGATTGCCACAACCGCGCCAAGTATCCAATCGCCAATCTCTAATCTCAAGTTTGAAATTGGAGATTGGAGATTGGAGATTTGCCAAATGCCAAGCAGGATGCCCATAAAGTACGCCGGCAGCGGCGGGGCAAGGTACCAGCGGAAGATGAGGGGATTGCCCACGGCAAACGCAGCCGCGTACAAGAGCGGATAAGCCAAAAGCGGCAAGCTGCGCGAGTCGCGCTGGAAGGCTGCGAGCGTGGCGGCGAGGTACAACGTCAGGTAAATGACAAGCCGGATCAATCCGCCCAGGTCGAGCACGTCGCTTTCTAAAAATGGCACGCTAAAGTGCTGGATCAACCGCCCCAGTCCCGCTTCGGATGACACATGATAGGCGAGACTCTTGGCGGATACACTCTGGGGGATCGGGCTGCCAAAGTATGCTGTGGCGAAAATGATCCACGGCGCGATGACGAGGAGGAAGACAAATATCCAATACAAAATCTCGAATCTCAGATGCTCCCCCTGAGGTTTCGCGTACTCGTCTGGCTTAAGCCAGACTGTGCCGAGATGTGAGATTCGAGATTTGAGATTTTCCCAGAGCAGTTGGCCGAACACAAGCCCCACAATCAGCACGGCATCAGGCCGGGTGAGGAATGATAGGGCGGCGAGTGCGGCGGTGAGGTAAGGGCGGCGCTCCAGATGCGCCGTGAACGTGGCGAGCATCAGCAGGATAAAGACCGAGGTTTCCATCCCGCCGATGGCAAACGTCACGCTCATCGGCGCGATGGCCCATAGCAGCGCGGCGGCCAGCCCTACTAATGGGCTATTGCTCAACCGCTTGCCCAGGTGGTAAAGTAGATACGTGCTGACCGCATCGGCCAGCGCGTTGGTGACGAGTGCGAGGAGAGGATAGTTTTCGGTGCGGGCGACAAGCGAAAGCACGGCCATCCACAGGGTATAGAGCGGAGTGGTGGTGCCGAGCACGCGTTCGCCCACGTTGTAGACAAAGCCCACGCCCTGGTCGTTAAGTTAGGGCCGTAGCGTAGGGCCTTGTGCCCGTTTCCGCGCTTGGAAAGACGCCCACAAGGGGCTATGCTACGCTTATCTTAATGACATTGATGGCGCGATAGTATGCGAAGAATAGTAATCTTCAGAGCTGGCCCATCCAAATCGCATTTGACAGGACGGCTTTTTTGAGTCATAATGTCCACATCATCTTGGGCAGCTTGATCGCCCCGCTATTCTTTTGACGGAGGAGGTGGTGCTAATGAGTAGTAGTTTTAAACGCAGCGCCGTAGCATCGCCTCCGGATTGCCGGTAAGTGAATGCTACGGCGCGAAACAAAAAGGGCAGGGAAACCTGTCCTTTTTGTTTAACCACCGGGCTGCCAATAAGAAGACTTGCGAAACGTGTGGGCTTGGACTTGCGCTATCGAGAGGCTAGTGGTAAAGTTAGCCCATCACGAACGCCGAAAGACTAGTAGCTGTCATCAAGAAAAGGGAGTTAAATAAACATGGAAGAAGTCAAAGCCTATTGCATGAAGTGCAGAGCCGAGCGGACCGTTAATGATGCGCAGGTTATCACGACCAAGAACGGTCGAACCGCTGCGCAAGGGACTTGCTCAGTCTGTGGCACCAAGATGTTCAAGTTCTTGCCCAAGCCCAAAGCGGCGGCAACGCCCGATCCGGCTCCGAGCACTCCTGCGCCAGCCGAGCCAGCGCCGGATACTCCTCCAGCGGCCTGATTGTTTTGTTGTGACTCTCGTCCGAGGCCAACGTCATCGCCACCTGCGGTGACGTTGGCTTTTTCTTGACCTTGAGCTTTCCGATTGTATTGGGGTTGTAGATGGACCTTCCAACGATTTTGCTGATCGCCGTGGGCCTGGGGATGGATGCGTTTGCCGTGGCGCTGTGCACCGGCGCTACCCGTCGTGACATTTGGTTCCGGCCCGGCTTTCGTCTCTCGTTTCACTTTGGATTGTTCCAGTTTATGATGCCCATCCTCGGCTGGGCCGCCGGGACGACGGTCGTCCGATTTATCGAAGGCTATGACCACTGGGTCGCTTTTGGGTTGCTGGCGTGCGTCGGCGGCAAAATGATCAAAGAATCCTTTGACGAGGAGCGCCACGAGACCGGCGCGGATCCCACGCGCAAATGGACGCTGGTCATGCTGGCGATTGCCACCAGCATTGACGCGCTGGCAGTGGGATTGAGCCTGGCCTTGCTCAAGGTTCCCATCCTGTATCCCAGCATCATCATCGGCGTGGTCGCCGCCGGGATGACGGCTGTCGGATTGGCCTTGGGCTGCCGGTTGGGCAAGTTCGGCAAGCGCATGGAGTTCATCGGCGGGTTGGTCCTCATTGGCATCGGGCTGCGCATCGTCATTGCGCACCTGAGTTAAGTGGTCGTGAGGCGAAACGATGAATACCCATCGCCTTCGCGGATATGCGTTCATCCTGGTGGCGGCCACCTTGTGGGCCACGCTGGGGATCGTTTTCAAAGCCCTCATCGGCGACTATGGTCTGCCGCGCATCACGATTGCTTTTTTCCGCGCGTCGCTTTCGGCGGTGATTTTGTTCGCGGCGCTGGCCCTCCGCCGACCGAGCGCGCTCCGCGTCAAGGCGCGCGACGTGCTGTTCTTTGCCGCCTTTGGACTGTTTGGCATCGCGGCTTTTTACAGCGTCTATGTCATAGCGATTGACCTGGCGGGCATGTCAGTCGCGGCTGTGTTGCTCTACACGGCCCCGGCGTGGGTCGCCCTGATCAGCGCCGTGTTCCTGGGCGAAAAGCTCACTCCGGTCAAACTCGTCGCCGTGACGCTGGCGATGGCCGGCTGCGCGCTTGTGGCGCGTGTCTATGATTTGCGCGGACTGCAATTGAACTGGCTGGGCATCCTGGCCGGGCTGGGCGCGGGGTTGACCTACGCGCTGTACAGTGTGTTCAACAAAGTCGGCTTGCGCCGCCACGACGGGTGGACGGTGTTGGCTTACGGATTGCTCGCCGGCAGTGTGTTTCTCGCGCCGCTGCAATCCCCGCAATCACTCGTCACCGCGCTGCGCCAGCCGGGTGCTGTCGCCTGGCTGCTCGTGCTGGCGCTCGGCCCTACGTTGGGGGCCGGGCTGAGTTTCAACGCGGGGCTGCGCCACGTGCCTGTCAGCAGCGCCAGCATCGTCGCCACGTTGGAGCCTGTCATCGCTTCAATACTGGCTTTCGCATTCTTGCATGAGCGGCTCGACCTGGCGCAACTGGCCGGCGGCGGATTGATCCTGGCCGCTGTGGTTTTCCTCACGCGCGCCTCTTCGTCATAAACAGAAACAGGCCGCCTCGAAAGAGGCGGCCTGTTGAACATTACCGTTTACGCCAGTAGCTTTCGACGGCTACATTGCCTTCCCGGTTCCATCGTCGCCGCCCCGTCGCCGAGCCAGGCGCGCGCGCAGGCCAACCAGGCGCTCTGTCCCTTCTTGCAATCGTTTGATGTTGGGCCGCAAGGCCCAGACTACCGCCGCCGCGGCGGCTGCCGCATAAGCCACGTACCACCAGTTCGGATCTGCCTGCAGGGCTGCACGCACGATGAATGTCACCAGCACCATCCCGGCAATGATGAGCGAAGTCACCGAGGCGTAACCGATCAGATACAAGCCAAGCGGAACCATCGGCGCCAGGTACAATCCCGCCACGGGCCAGAAGGCAATGGCAGCGCCAATGTTCGGCGCTGTGCCGGCCCCACCTTTAAAGCCCAGGTATACCGACCAGTTGTGGCCGATCACCGCTCCCAGCCCGGCGACCACGGCTGCCAGTGTGCCCACGGTCGTAGCCAGCTCAGCCGGGCCAACGATGACCCGTGCCAACATGACAGCCGCATAGCCCTTGAGCGCATCTCCCACGGAAGTGAGCGCGCCCGCAATCGCGCCGCCGGCGCGCAATGCATTTGTCCCCCCGGTGCGGCCGCTGCCATACTGGCGAATGTCTTGGCCCTTCACGGCCTTGATCACCAGGTATCCCATCGGGATAGACCCGATCAAGTAACCAATCGCAGCCGTCAGTAGAACTATCCACCACATTGTTACACTCCTTGGATTAGAGTCCCCCCGAATCTCAGCCGTGTGAGAGAACTCTGGAGAATTAAACACCTTCGAGGCTGAAAGTTTCGCGTCACCCCGCCTGACGCAACCCGCAGAATGCCTCATAGTCAATCAGTTGATGAATCGTCGGGTGATCGCCACAGATTTCACAAGCGCTGCGCCGCTTGACTTCAACCCGGTCGGCCTCCCCAGCCAGGCCATCCAAGATTAGCAGCCGTCCGGCCATCGGCTCGCCTATGCCGGCCAGCAGCTTGATCGCTTCCAACGCCTGCCAGCACCCGACGATTCCGACGAGCGCGCCCAGCACACCGGCCTCCACGCACGTCGGCACGCTGCCGGGCGGTGGAGGCGCGGGGAAAATGCAACGATAACACGGCCCGCGCCGGGGCAGCGTCACCGACATTTGTCCGTCGAACTGGAACACGGCGCCCCACACTAATGGCTTGTCGGCAAGAACGCAGGCATCATTCGCCAGGTATTTGCTGGGAAAATTGTCGCTGCACTCGACCACCAGGTCGTACCCGGCGACAAGCTCCATCGCGTTAGCCGATGAAAATGTGCCTTGGTGCTGCGCCACGTTCACGTCGGGATTGAGCGCGCGCAATGCGTCGGCCGCCGAGGCGACTTTGGGGCGTCCCACTTCCGTATTGCGATGGACGACCTGCCGCTGCAAGTTGGACACGTCCACCACGTCATTGTCCACCAGCCCCAGCGTCCCCACGCCGGCCGCAGCCAGGTACAGGCTGACGGGCGAGCCGAGTCCGCCCACGCCGACGATCAACACACGCGAGTCGAGCAATCTGCGTTGTCCCTTGCCGCCCAGTTGCGGCAAGACAATGTGGCGAGCGTAGCGGTGAATTTGCTCTTCGGTGAATCCAAACATATTGTTCAGCCATTCAGACCTGTCAGGTTTCGGAAACCTGACAGGTCTCCTCAGTCACAACGCCGTCCACGATGCGGAACGCTCGCACGCTCGGCGGCTCTTGCGCGAGTGAGAGGATGATATAGATCGCGTCAGGATAAAACGATTCGGCAATGTCTGTCGGCGAGGGGACGGGCGGCCCGTGGGGGTGCGAATGGTAGATCGCCAGCGGCTCAAAATCGCAGGCGGCCATGGCATCAAAAAACTCTTGGCCGCCGCCCAGGCTGTATCTCACGCGGCTGCGCAACACGTTCGGCACAGGCAGCACACGCGTCACGCGGTCATCGCGCCCGGCCAGCAATCCGCACGTCTCCAGCGGCGCGTCGGCGCGGGCCTGGGCGATCATCTGATCCAGGAACGCACGGGGAAGCCACACCTCCTCACCTCAAGTGTGATTATGCCGCAATTTGGCAATCTCCGCCAGTCTGAAACGATGGTATAATGCAATTGCCACATTGGGAGGCGGAGAATGAGCGACACGACAGCGATGCTCATCTGCCAAATGACTTGCACTGACCTGGAGCAATTGATTGCAACAGTCGTGCGGCGCGTCGTGCGGGAAGAACTGCAAAATGCTTCTTATATCCGCAGCGACGGTATCCGGGTCAGAACCGTCGCCGAAGAAGCCACCTCCGACTATTTGGCTGAATTGCAGGCCGATTACCGTGCCATTCAAGACGGCCAGGCCGAACTGGTGGACGAAGAAACCGTGCTCTGTGAATTGTGCGAGTTGGGCGTTGACGCATAATGTACCGCATCAAGTACACACCTAAAGCGCGAGCGACATTGCGCACCAACCGATTGCGGGCAGCCCCTTCTCTAGTCTGCACAGTGCTTCATTCCGCATCCCCTATTTGTTGGTCCCCGACAAGCAATGGGTCATCATTGACGATATCGCCCAACACGACAAAGCTTATAGGCGCATCAACAAGCTATAAAAAAAGCCGTCTCCTGGGAGACGGCTTTGCGTCCAACAACTTAGGGCTTTGATTTGGGCGGCTGGGTCTTGCCTGGCAACGGGAATCGCTTGCTCAAGTCAAGTTTCTCGGCCAGCTTGGCCTTGAGTTCATCGGCCTTGTCCCGCGCTAGCTTGCCGTTTTTCACGGCCTCGTCAATCCGCGCGTTGGTCGCCGTCAGCATCGTCGTCTTGAGCTTGTCCGGGGCCACGCCCTTTTGCTGCGCGATCTCTGCCAACGTCAGCCCGTCGCGCAGTTCGCCTTGCAAGTCGCGCGGACTCAATCCCAGCGTGTTAGCCGCCGTGTCCAACATCAGCTTGCCGGCCGCAGCAGCGATCCTTTGCCGCGGCGTTGGTCCCTTGCGTTGTGGCAAGATGGGGAGCGGCATGCCCTTGAGCGGCATCTTGTCAATCCGCTGGTTGAGCTGGTCGGATTGTCAGCGCAGCGCCGGGCGAGTCGTCCCTATCGTCTGTGGTTTCTTCATCCGCCGCATCCACCGTCGTGCAGGTCACCCACTACACCAGCACCGTGTCCATAGGCCGAATCTATCTCAGCGGCAATGGCCGTCAAGTCGTCTACGCTGCTGCGCTCCCCAATCAATTTTACAAATGGTATGTCGCCAACACTGATGGCGCCGGCGCGCCGCAGCTCATCAATGGCGGAATCTATGGCACGGACGTCGGGGGCGTCAGCTACGACGGCAGCCGGATCGCGTGGCGGGACGCGACGACCGAACACGTGTATGTGAACGGCGTGGATGTGACGCCCTGCGTGTCGCATCCCTCTGCGCCCTACCTTACGCAATGCCTGCGTGCCTGGGGCAATCTCTGGTTGAGCGGCGATGGCCGCTATGTCTTTTACGTCAGCCAATCGCCGTGGCCTTGTCAACCGATTGAGGGGCCTGCTTTTGATTGCCAGAACACCGAGAACTGGCCGTTCGTCTGGCGCGTGCCATCGGGCGGCGGCGATGCCGTGCAGTGGACCAGCCGCTTGCCCGATGCCCTGGACGCGTACAATCCTGGCATCTCGGAGATTAGCCCGTCGCATGATGGGCGGCTCGTAGCTTTCGCGCCGATCTATCGCAAAGAAGGCGTCTACGAGTATCAACGTCTCTTTGTCAGTTACGGCGGCGCGACCCAGACCCGCCTTAACGTCAACGTCACCCCTTACCTGAGTGACGCTTACTTGAGCGCCGACGGCAACTGGATCGGCTATCACGGCATCGTCGCCACGGGCGTCACAAGCCCCGTCGTTGTGTATGCCGACGGCAGCCAGGAGACCCACGTGCGTCTGCCCGGCTTGAACTGGACCGGCGGCAATTATGATTCGGTCAGGGGTATTTCGCAGGACGGTTCAAAGCTCTTGCTGTATACCCGGAACGACTCGTCCTATACTACGTGGTTCCCGTGGACGGTCAAGCGCGACGGCTCCGATCTGATGCGCGTGCTGCCCAGCACCAGCCTGTATGTCATGAATAATCCCTGGTATACCGACATCTCTTACTCGGGCAATGTGATCAGCTTTGTCAGCGACGACGATGTGCTGGGCAATGGCAACGCCTCCTACCAGGTCTTTGTCGTCAAAGGGGCGGCCGCCGCCGATTGGCAGGTGGAACCCTTTGCGCTTGATCCCAACCAGACGGTCATGAGCGGCGTCGCCTACGTGTTGCCCGTGAAAGTTGAGGTGAAGAACACGGGCGACCTTGCCCTGCCGGCCGTGCCGCTGCGCTTTACCGACAGCGGCGGACGCATGTTCACGCAAACGGTGCCTGCGCTCAACCCCGGCCTCACCGCCACCGTGCAGCTCGATTGGGACATTACGACTTTGCTGGCCGCTGGGCAGGGCCAACAGAACGTCCAGATCGAAGCGAAGGTTGATCCGCTGACGGCCTATGTTGAAATTAGCAAATTGAACAATGCGGCCAGCGCCTCCGCCGCCGTTGATGCGCGTCCCCGTATTCTCGACGTCAAGCCGCAGTATTCGTTCTCGCCCGGCTACTTTCTTGCCAACCAATCCGTGCCCAATCTCATCAAGGCCTGGGTGGATTGGAACGGCGCGCTGCCCGGCAACGGCGCGCCGCCCTACGGCGAGGTGCGCTTTAACCTGCACGGCGCGCAAACGACTGTGCCGGGGCAAGAGTGGGGCGCGGAATACACCTACGATATGGGCAGCGATTTTCAGGCTGCGTTCGCCTGCGCCAACAACACGCTGAGGGCGCGCGCCGTCCTGATCGTGCAGGGAGTTGAATTCACTTCGCTCGACAAGACGCTACAGCCCACCGTCTTTCCCTTTCCCGGCTGGGTGGATTGGCTGGAAACGTTGGGCCTGGGTTCCTTCAAGACCGATCTCAAGGAACCGTTGGTCGAATACACTTACGGGTTCACCTATCCCGAAGATCCGTTCGAGACGACCTGGACGCCGCCCGCGTGGGTGCCGTACCTGGGCGGGCGCAAGCTGGGCATCAACGACACGCAGGCGGCCGCCGACGCGCTGGGTCGTTCGGACGGCGCCGGCTCGGTGGGCGTGCAGGGCCAAACGAGCATGGACTTTGCCGCGTTCACCTCGAAAGGCAGTTTGTATGGGCAGGGCGATGCGCGCTTCAAGTGCGGCGAAAGCCTTGACCTGGAACAGGCAAAGTTGGGCTTCAAGATCACGATTGGCAAAGAGTTTGAGATGGGCCTGGTGGACGTGGTCCCCGGCCTGCGCGCGGCGGAGCAATGGCCGGTGGTGGGGCGCATCATCCGCTGGGTCAACAGCCTCGCGCAGGTCAAGACCTCGATCACGCCCGGCGTCAAGGTTGACACGGTGTTCCGCGACCGAGACGATCAGCTCAAGTTTGACAGCGGCATGGGCCGGGCCGAGATCGCCGCCGAGGCCACCCTGTCCACCGAGGTGTGCGAAGGATTGGGGGCCAGCGCCTTTGGCGGCGGCACGCCCTATGTGGCCGTGCAGGTGCCCAAGAACCCCGGCTACCTGCAAGAGGTCGGCATTGACCTCAAATACGGCGCGAACTTTGAGGCGTGGGCCTTTGAGGCGGAATACAAGCGCATGGTCAACTGCAAATATCCGCCGGGCGACTGCGCGCAAAAGGAAGAAGGCCAACAGGAGGGCGGCGGACAGGTAGCCGCCGCCAGCAGTGAGGCCCAACCGGCTTGGCATCTCATCCCGCGCGATTATGCGCGTGTGGAACACGCGCGCGCTCCTCGCTATGCGCTTTTGCCACAAGCGAGCCTGGCAGTGGGAGCCGTCACGACCGAAACCGTTTTGCTCACCAACATTTACCGCCGCCCGGAGCCGGCGCTGGCGATCAGCGGCACGCGCCGCCTGTTGGCTTACATTCACGACGACACGAGCAAGCCCCTCGGGCGCGGCACGGAGCTGCGCGTCTTTACCTACAATGGTTCGAGTTGGAGCGGCCCGACGAGCCTGACGAGCGACAGCCAGCCCGATTTTGGCCCAGCGTTGGCGTTCGACGCGAGCGGCGACGGTGTGTTGGCATGGGAACGCTCCCGTCTTGCCACGGGCATCACGCCGACACTCGACATGACGTTCGCGCAAAGCCTGGAGATCGCCGCCCGCTCGTGGAACGGCACAATGTGGGGCAGCGTGGTCACGTTGACCAACAACAGCTTGATGGATCACGCGCCGCGTCTCTCGGCCGGCGCGGACGGCACAGTCACGGCGCTCTGGCAGACGAACGACGGCACGGACATTTTGGGCACGCCGGCGCACCCCCTCACGCTGACGTATGCGGTGTGGAATGGCAGCGCGTGGGGCGTGCCGGCGGCGGCGCTGACGGGCTTGCAAGATGTGGTGAACGTCGCGTTCGCCGCCTATTCATCCACACAAGCGGCGCTGGTCTATGCGCGCGACATGGACGGCCTGCTGACCACGACCACGGATCTCGACTTGTTCTACAGCGCCTTTAACGGCGCGGCCTGGAGTGGGCCGACGCGCCTGACGAACGATGTGCTTACCGATACGACGCCGTCGCTGGCTTATGATGCGGCGGGCAATTTGCACTTGGTGTGGCTGCGGAACAGCAACCTGATGTGGCTGCGGAATTCGTGGAACGTCAACGACGCGCAGACGGTGCGCGCCGCCAGCGCCGAGGGTGGGTTCCTCGGCTTTCGCCTCAGCCGCGCCGCCAACGGCAATCTGGCCCTGGTGTGGCAGGCGATGCAAGAGACGGGGGCGAATCTGGCCTACATCGTCTATGACGCTGCCGCGAACGCCTGGGGCGCGGATCAGTCGCTCATGCGCAACACGTCGGTCGAGGCGGCGCACAGCCCGGCGTTCGGCGCAGACGGCAACCTGTACCTGGCGTATCAAAAGATCGCCGTCAACCTGGTCACGGAGACCATCCAGATTTCGCCCACGCTCACCATGACGGTGACGAATTTGCCGCAGCGCGGACAAAGCGACCTGGCTTTCCTCGCGCACACTGTCGGGCGCGACCTCATGTTCGATAGTTTGACTGTTGCGCCGGCCAATCCCGCGCCGGGGCAATCCATCACGTTGACGGCGGTGCTGCGCAACGCGGGCGACCTGAGCATCGTTTCGCCGCAAGTGGCGTTCTATGATGGCGCGACGCCCATCGTCACGCAGACTCTCGCGCTCACGTTGACGGCGGGTTATACGACGAATGTCCAGGCCGTGTGGTCGCTCTCTGCTTCCGCGATGTCGCACACGCTGCGCGCGACAGCCGATCCCGCCGGGCCGGTGGTGGAGACCGACGAGGCCAACAATGACATCACGCTGACGACGACGCTGCCCG
Organism: Anaerolineae bacterium; assembly: GCA_041300525.1. Lineage (GTDB taxonomy): Bacteria > Chloroflexota > Anaerolineae > Fen-1058 > Fen-1058 > JBGLNJ01. Next base: position 3,041,970 of record JBGLNJ010000001.1, read on the forward strand.
ACTTGGCCGTGGACCGCGTGTATGCCACTCACGCGCCGGACGCGATCACGGTGACGGCGCGGTTGAGCAACACAGGAGCGTTGAGCCTGAGCACGCCGTTCACGGTGGCGCTGCGCCTGGCCGATCCGGTCACCGGCACACTGATCAAATCGCTCTCTGTCAGTGAAAGCGTCGCCGTTGGCGGGCAAATCACGGTGACGATGGCGCTGACTCAGGCGGCCTCGTTGGCCGGCCTGGGCAATCAGGCCTGGCTGGTGGCCGATGCGGGCAACGCTGTGCTGGAAGCCGACGAAAACAACAATACCGATTTCACCGCGCTCAACATCTTGCCCGATCTGACGTTGACGGCGGCGGACATTGGCGAAAGTCAGGTCACGATCCGCAACCAGGGTTACATCACGGCGACGAGTGTGACGGTGGAGGCGCGCCAGGCTGCCATGACAGGCACGCTGGTTGCCAGCGGCACGGCGGCGCTGATCGCGCCCGGCGACAGCGTCAGCCTGACGATTGCGCTCGCGCCAGGCAGCTATACGCTCTTTGTCAAAGCCGATCCGAACGGGGCGATTGCCGAGACGGACGAGAGCAACAACCTGGCCGTGCGGCAGGCCGTCATCTGGCAACGGGTCTTTTTGCCCGTGGTGCTGCGGCAATGATATTTGTCCTTGCGCCCTGCCGGGTCACGTTGGCTCGGCGGGACGCAATGTGATTTGCCACAGCCTGCGCTCACGAGAAAGAAAACCATCGCCGATCTGTCTCTGTGTCAGATCGGCGATGGCGTCATTTTATTCCTGTCTTCTCGGACGATATTGGATCGCCTCGGCTAGCGGGTTGGCTCAATTACGCAGAACAATGGGCAGATAGATCATCAAGCCAGGCTTAGTGCCCTGGAACGGATTGCCGTGGTCGAGCGCGAGGGCGACGTTGCCCGTCGCGTCCACAGCCTGAACAAAGTATTCGATAGGCCCGGTGGCATGGCCGGTCTTGCCCTCGGCCCAACCGGTGACCGCGTTGTAGGCCACAGCGCCTCATCGCTGGTCAGCAGCGCGCGGACGATTTCCAGCAGCGGCATGACGGGCACCGGGTTGAAAAAGTGCAACCCCAGCACCTTGTCGGGCCGCTCAGTGGCCGATGCCATCTCGGTGACGCACAGCGACGACGTGTTGCTCGCCAGGATCACGTCGGAGCGGCAGATGCTGTCCAGTTCGGTAAAGAGAGTTTTCTTGAGCGACATGTTCTCGACGGCGGCTTCGATGACCAGATCACAGTCTTTGAAATCCGATAGGTTCAACGTGCCTTTGATGCGCGAGAGCGTCGCGTCCAGGTCGGCCTGGGAGAGTTTGCCTCTTTGCGCAGCTTTGCTCATCGAATCCTGGAGGCGCTTGAGGCCCTTTTGCAGCAGATCGTCGTTTACCTCGCGCACGACGACGTGAAAACCGGCGCGCGCGCACGTCTCCACGATGCCGGCGCCCATCAGCCCACAGCCGACGACCCCCACCGTCTTGATAGAGTCAATGTCCATGGTGATTCCTCCTTGTACTTTTCGGATATATTTGCCAGCGTGAAATGTGATGCGTGCCGCACAGCAGACATTTCACGCATCATTCAACTTCAATCGCCATCGCCACGGCTTCGCCGCCGCCCAGGCACAGCGTTGCAATCCCCCGCTTCAGTCCCCGATCCTTGAGCGCATAGATCAACGTCGTCAGCACCCGCGCGCCGGAGCAGCCGATGGGATGTCCCAACGCCACCGCGCCGCCGTTGACGTTGACCTTGCTCCAATCCCAGCCGAGCTTTTGCATGTCCTTGCCATCGGCCAGCGATTGCGCCGCGAACGCTTCGTTGATTTCGATCAGGTCTACATCGCCGAGCTGCCAGCCGACCTTGTCCAGCAATTTGGGAACGGCGCGCGCCGGGGCGATAAAGAGCCAGGCCGGTTCCACGGCCGCCTGAGCATAGCCCACAATGCGCGCCAGCGGTTGCTTGCCAAGTTGCTCTGCTCTTTCGCGGCTCATCACCACCACCGCCGCCGCGGCATCGTTGAGGCCCGGCGAATTGCCGGCGGTCACGCGCCCATCCGGCTTGAAGGCGGGCTTGAGCTTGGCGAGGATTTCGAGCGAGGTGTCACGGCGCGGGCCTTCGTCGGTGTCCACGACGGTGAACTTGCCTTTGCCGGCCGGAACCTGCACCGGCACGATCTCCGCCTTGAATTTCCCGGCCTCGATGGCGGCAATGGCTTTTTGGTGACTCTCGAATGAGAACTGGTCCATTTCTTGGCGAGTGATTTCATACTTTTCGGCGATGAACTCGGCGGCCAGGCCCATCACCTGGTTTTCAATCGAGCAGTACAGTCCATCATGGTAGGCGCAGTCCACCAACGTGTCGTTGCCGTAGCGATAACCGGTGCGCGCTTTGGGCAATAGGAACGGGGCGTTGCTCATGCTCTCCATCCCGCCGGCCAAGATGATGTCGGCGTCGCCCGCTTTGATGGCCTGCGCGCCGAGCATGGCGGCTTTGAGGCCGGAACCGCACACCTTGTTCACGGTCAACGCGCCCACCTGGGGTGGCACGCCGCCTTTGATGGCGGCCTGGCGCGCGGGCGCCTGCCCTACACCGGCCTGCACCACCTCGCCCAGGATGACCTCGTCAATCAGCGCGGGGTCGAGCTTGACTCGCTCGCAAACCGCCTTGATGACAATGCCGCCTAGCGTGTGGACCGGCAGGGGCGCAAGCCCACCCAGAAATCTGCCGATGGGCGTGCGGACAGCGGATACAATAACAGGTTCACGTCTAGCGTTCATTCTTTTCTCCTCGTGGAATATGTCAGATATCCGGCGTTGGGCGCCGGGGGATCTGCGGTCGGTCGTTTGGGCGGGGGCAGGTCTGACCTGCCTTCTGGGCAACCGCGAGGGTTGCCCCTACATATCGGCATGGGGATAACCCGCGCGAAGCGCAGTCGGCTTATCCCCGTTAGGCGGCTTCCGCCTTTTGCTCGCCAACAATGTTACTGTTGGTATTCATGGACATCTCGCCGTTTCCCCACATGATGAGCATGGTCGTACCACAGTACTCACAAACGATATAACCTAACCCCTGATGGAGAATAGGAAGTTGGCCACCACAACGAGAGCAATTTAGGGGGATAACTCTGGCATCTGCCGACAGTGCTTGAGGATATTTGATTATTACTTCTGAACCAAGGTCTATCTGCAAGGGCAGGTTCAGGAATTTGCTCACCAGTTCTGCAATGTCAGAGAGGCTTTGTTTATTGGCAGCGGCTGAATTGGATTTTGCTATACGAGCCAGGGCTGACCCCATTACTGTTGAACTGGCCAGATTTGACTCAAGGCTAACCAACTTGCCAGATGCAAGTTTCAGTCCGAGCGAAACATCTCGTTCATTTCTCTGCAACATGGTGGCTACGATATCTTGCAGTGGATATTCTTTGACAATTGACCACCGCGCGATTTTTGTGACGATGGACAGATGACTAGATTTTTTGTTTAAGGTATATATCGTGCCTGTGAAACGGTCGAGAAGTTCGAGAGGTATTGACATTACAATTACACCAAGAAACAAGCCGATCAGCCAATATATTAGGAGCCAAGGGCTCGAGTGATTTTCTGGTGATATCAGGATGGCAACTCGAGCACTGAGAAAGAAACACCCAATTGCACCCACCACGGAGTACAGCACTATTGGTATTCCTAATGCTATTGCGAACGGGCCAGTAAGCCGATTTACCATCAGCGTCAGTTTGGTTTCGTCGTGTTCTGTGATCTTCATAGAGTCCGCAGTCTGGCAAGCCGCCTAACAACCCGATTAGCTGGACGCGTCAAAGCAAGGGCGCAGCCGAGAAAAAGTCCGATCCAACGTTTCGGGAATCACGCGCGTCTCGCCGACGATGGGCATAAAGTTAGTGTCGGCGCTCCAGCGCGGGACAACGTGGATGTGCACATGATCGGCGATGCCGGCGCCCGCGGCCTGCCCCAGGTTGACGCCGATATTGAATCCGTCGGGGTGATAAATCTGCCGCAGCACAGCCAGCCCACGATTGGTGAGGAGCATCAATTCCGTCAGGGTGGGAGGATCAAGGTTCTCCAGGCTGGCAACGTGAGCATAGGGGATGATCATCAAATGCCCATTATTATAAGGGTAGCGGTTCAGCGTGATAAAAGCGAATTGGCCGCGAAAGAGCACATGTTCGCTTTCGTCCGGCGCGCCAACTTTGGCGCAAAAGACGCAGCCGGAGATCGGCTGAGAAGTGTTGGCGCCGGTCAGGTATGCCATACGCCACGGTGTCCAGAGTCGTTTCATGAGTTAGTCTGTGTGGAGCAGGACCGCCTCAAGCATTGTACCGCAAATCCAACGCCGAGGCAACTGATGAGGTTTCACGCCCTTGCGAGGGTTTCCGCCGATTGCGTAGCGAACGCGGATTCAACCCTCGCAAGGTTCTCTCCAAGGGCGAAACAAGACCTCAGTCTTCGTCAATGTCCAATCCCTGGATCAGGTCACGGAACGCATCCGGCACGCCGCCCTTGCTCTTGCTCGAACGCCCTTTGCGGCGTGGCCGCGTCTCGGCCTCCTCGCGCAACAAGCCGATAAGCCGTCCCAGCCACCAGGCATTCAACGTCACCACGCCGTATTCGCCCAGTGTGCGTTGCAAATCGCTGAGAAAGTGGATCATTTCCACCAGCCCGCTGCGAAAGACGTTGAGCAAAGCTTCCGGGTCATCCGGCGCGTCGCCGCCCATCGCCTCGATCCCCTGGCGTATCTGTTCCACGTCCGGCTCAACCAAGTCCCACATTTCTTGCATCTGTTCCAGCAAGCCGTCCATGTGGCCGAGCGGGTCGAGCAAAAAGCACAGCGGGATGCTGACCAGGTCGCTCAACTCGAACGGCGAATAGGCGCGGCACAAATCGAGCACGGCCTCGACGTTGACGCCGGCTTGGTCGAGCACAAAGGCCATCGTCATCGCGTCTTCCAGCGCCATCGGCTCGTTCTGCGTGTAGCCGGTATGGTCGCTGAGCCGAAAGAGCCTGCGAAACTCTTCGCCCCAGGCTTGCAGGTCGGCCAGGGGGATCACATCGTCGCTCCACTCCGGCTCCAGCCGCGAATACCAGATGTCCCATCCGTTCGTCGAGTCGTTCATGGCAAACTCCTTCATCTTCGGTAGATAGATTATACTCCGCGTGGAGCGCATCGCAAGTCGCCGTATGACGAATATCGAATGGCAAATGTCAAGTTCAGGCTGCTCTGGTGGCAGAGCGCACGATGATTTGACTCGGAAACCAGAAACGCGCGTCGAAGGGCGCGCGTTTCTGGTTGGGGCGGATTTGTCCCCGCATGGGGCCAAGATCGCCTTCGTCCCACGCTTCACACTCCACACTCTACGGCCTAGTACAGGAACATCGGCTTGCCTTCGACGTGCCGCACCTTGGGCCGGTATTGGTCCGGGTCGTACAGCTCGTCCACATCCACGCGCTTGAGGCCCTGCATGATCGTCGTGATCGGGACGCTGGTGTACGTGCCATTGCGCAGGGCCACCATGCGGTTGCTCGCGCCGCGCTTGACCAGCTTGATGGCCGTGTTGGCATAGTTCACCGCCACCATCAGGTCGAGGCTGTCCGGCGCGCCGGAGCGCATCAGGTACGAGATCTGTTGGTACAGGGTATCTTGGCCGGTGATCTTTTTGAGCGCGTCGCCCGTGATCAAACCGATGCCGCCGAGTTTCTTGTGGCCGTAAGAATCGGCCTGGCCGTACTCGACGATCTTGCCGCCCACCATCTGGGCGCCTTCGCTCATGGTGATCATGGCATAGTTGCTGGGATTGGACTTTTTGTCGTCCATCACGAATGCGGCCAATTTTTCAGGGTCAAAGTGGACTTCGCTGATGATGGCGCGATCCACGCCGGACAGATACGAGGCCAGCAAGGACGTTTCGCCGCAGTTGCGCCCGAACAACTCGACAATGGCAATGCGCTCGTGCGACCCCGCCGACGTGCGAAGCTGGTGAATGAATTCGACACTGCGCGTGACCGCCGTCGAAAAACCGATGCAATAGTCAGTGCCAAAGACATCATTGTCCATCGTCTTGGGAATGGCGACGATGTGGACGCCTTCGCGGTACATCCGCTCGGCGTAGGAGAGCGTGTCGTCGCCGCCGATGGGGATGAGCACGTCAATGCCGAGCTTTTCGATCACACGCAAGACATGCGGGGTAAAATCGAACGGCCCCTTGTCGCCCGGTTCCCCTTCCGCTATCGGTGGGCGCAAAAAGCTCGGGATGTCGCCGGGGCGGACCTTGCCGGGATTGGTCCGGCTGGTGTGCAGAAACGTGCCGCCGGTTCGGTCCACGATGCGGGTGTTTTGCTTGTCGATCTATGGCGGGCAAAGAAGGCGACGTGATGCGCGCCTTGCTCGACAAGTTCGAGCAAGCTAATCCTGGCATCAAAGTCAAGATGGACACGATTGCCTATGCGGACCTTGACAAGGTTCTGCAACCGCAAGTTGAATCTGGCACGCCACCCGATCTCGCGCGCGTGACCAACCTGGCTCGCTATCAGGGCTATTTCCTTGATCTGCGTCCAAACTTGAGCGACGCCGCTGCGTGGGAAGCGAACTGGTCGCCCGCATTCCTCGGCGCGCTCCGCAAGGCAGATGACACTAAGGGGCTGTACGGTTTCCCAACCCAGTTCACCGTCAGCGGTCCCTTCATCAACCGCACGCTCTTCACGCAAGCCGGCGTGCCGGTTCCCAGCGACACGAAAGATAAAGTGACCTGGCAAGAATGGGTGGATGCGGCGAAGAAAGTTGCAGCCGCCACCAAGACCCCCTATGCCGTCGCGATTGACCGCAGTGGTCACCGTTTTTGGGGACCCTCGCTCGGTATGTGCGCGCGCTATGTGGACTCGTTGACCGCGAAGGCGTTCACCGTGGACTCGCCCGGCTTCCGCAATGCCGCCAACATGTTGATCGGCTGGCACAAAGACAATATCACGCCGAAGGAAATCTGGGCGGGCGGCGGCGGCGGTTATGCCGCCGGTAACGACTTTTTCGTGAACGGTCAACTCGTGTTCTACTTTTCCGGCAACTGGCAGGTCGGCCAGTTCGACAAGTTGATCGGCAACAAGTTTGAATGGGACGCCGTGCCGAATCCGTATGGCGATTGCGGTTCGACCGGGATGCCCGGTGGCGCCGCCCTCGTCACGTTCAAAGCCACCAAGAATCCGAAGGAAGTGACGAAACTCGTCGAGTACCTGACCAGCGATGCCGTGTTGGGCGAGTTTTCCGCTCAATCGCTCTTCCTCCCCGGCTCCTTGAGCTTGTCGAAGAAAGGCCTCCAGTATCCAAGCGCGAACAAGCCGATGAACGTCTTCCTCAAAGAAGTCGGCAAGCTGATGCCCGAAGCGTATTATCTGCAGTTCAATCCGCTTGGGCAAACCCTGAACCCAGAAATGCGCGACCGCTTGAGCCAAGTCATCATCGGCGAGTTGACTCTGGATGAAGCGATCAAAAAGATTCAGCAAAAGATGGATGACGCCGCGGCTGCGCTCAAATAGGTCAGCGTAACGTCGTCTCTGCCGGGCTATCGCGAACCGATAGCCCGGCGACACTTTGCTCCGGAGGCGCGACATGCAATCCGTCAATCCGAAAATATTCAAGCCGCGATGGCTCTCTGGTGACATTCTGCTCCAACCCTTTCTCTGGGTTATGTCTTTGCTCGATTACGTCCTGGCTCCGCTCCAAAAACTGATTGGGTACAAACGCATGGCGTATTTTTTCGTCCTGCCCAATCTCCTTATTTTCGGCATCTTTATTTTAATCCCGATGCTATTGAATTTTTATTATGGCTTTACGGGCGGCGACTCGATTCTTTTGGAGAATCGCTCGGCTGTCGGCGCCGCCAACTTTGAAAAGATTTTCACCTGCAAAGATTTCTTTAACCCCAACACGTGCTCCGAAGACCTTTTCTGGCGCGGCGCTCGGAACACGGCAGTTTTCGTTGTCTTTCAAGTCGTGTTCATCATCTTGTTCGCGCTCATCACTGCGCTGGCGCTGAATCGCGACGTCAAAGGACGCGGCTTTTTTCGCGCCATGTTTTTTTATCCGGTTTTGCTTTCACCGGTCGTCGTCGCGCTGATTTGGAAGTGGATTTTGCAGTATCAAAACGGCTTGCTCAACGCATTTCTCGTTTCGCTGGGACTGACAAAAGTCCCGTGGCTTCTCGACGCAAATTGGGCGCAGTTCTGGGTTATCACGGTGAGCGTCTGGGCGCAAATGGGTTTCTTTACGTTGATTCTGCTCGCGGGGTTGCAGGCGATTCCGAAAGAAATGTACGAAGCAGCCTCCATGGACGGCGCCAACAAGTGGCGCACTTTCTGGAGCGTAACCTTGCCGTTGCTGATGCCGACCATGACCGTCGTATTAGTGCTGGCGCTCATTCGCGCGGTACAGGTGTTTGATCAAGTCTATGTGCTGACGCATGGCGGACCCGGCACGGCAACGCTTTACATCGTCCAGTACATTTATCGCACCGCTTTCGAGTTCCGCAACTATGGCATGGCGGCGGCGGCATCGCTCGTGCTTGCCATCGTGCTGTTGATCTTGACCATCGGGCAATTGATGATCCAGCGCCGGCAAGAAGCGGCCTAGCGGAGGAGAAAAGATGAATCCATCCACTGAACGTCAGGGTCTCTTGGCTTTCTTGACGCGCCGGCGCGGCGGCAAACGCCTGGACCTCACCGATATTATCACCTATGCGTACTTGATCGCCGGCGCGGTTGTGATGTTTGGCCCCGTCCTGTGGCTGGTGATGTCGTCGTTCAAGCCGCTGGCCGGACTGTACGAATTTCCGCCGACGTTTCTGCCGTATCAACAAGAAAGCGTGAAGGTCGAGGGCTATGACAAGCCGCTCGATCTGTTCGACGTGAAAATGGCGGATGGCTCGGTGCGCCGGCTGGCGCAGATTTCCCAGGTCGGCATCGGCGCGCGGATGATGGACCCGAACGCACCGCAAGACAAGCCGATTGACATTCGCATCGAGCAGCGGACACCCGTGCGCTCCATCTATTTTGAATGGGACAATTATGTCGGCGCAGTCGAAAAATTCCCATTCATGACGTATCTGCAAAATTCGGTCATCGTCACCGTCGTCGCCACTCTCGTGACGCTGCTGATCAACAGCATGGCGGCGTATGCGTTGAGCAAGTACGAGTTTCGCGGACGCGATGCGATTTTTCTCATTATCATCAGCACCTTGATGGTGCCGGTTTCGGTGATTTTAATCCCGGCCTTTCTCGTCATCGCCAAAGTCGGGTGGACGAACAACCTGTGGGGGCTGATCATTCCTGGCGCGGCAACGCCAACCGGCGTCTTTCTCTTGCGGCAATACATGCTGACGATCCCGGATGACCTGATCCAATCCGCGCGCATTGACGGCGCGAGTGAGTGGCGCATTTACTCGCAAATCATTTTGCCGTTGGCGGGGCCCGCGCTGGCGGTGCTGGCGATCTTTTCGGTGATGTGGCGCTGGAACGATTTTCTGTGGCCCCTCATCGTCGTCAGCAAATCGGAACTCTTTACGCTCCAGGTCGGCTTGAACGCATTTCAAGGCGAGCTGAATCAGCAATGGAATTACATCCTGGCGATGACGGTTCTGACGCTCCTGCCGATCAGCATCGTCTTTGCGTTCCTGGAACGCTACATCACCTCCGGCATTGCGACCACCGGAATGAAGTGATTGCGAACATGACGTGTATCACCAGCCCCACTCGCGTGTCCCCGGTCGATCCCGCGGCTCATCCGCTCGTCTTGGCGGGTGCATGCGGCGAACGATTTCAGCTCAGTGTGTTGGAAGATGACCTGATTCGCATGCAACTGTTTCCCGAAGGCCAGCCACGCCTGGATCGCACGTGGATGGTAGTAGGCCGTGACGGCGACTCGCCGCGCGAGGGCCGCCGCCGCGATGACCTCTCGCCCTTTGCGCTGCCTGGCTTTGCGCTCGACGCGGGGGCAAGCGCGCTCTCTCTGCGCACCCGTCAACTGCGGCTCGAAATTCACCTGGGCGATTTATGGCTGAGTTGGGCCGATGCCCAGGGCCGTTCCTTCGCCGCCGACAGTTATTCACGCGCCTATCCTTACGACCGTGCGGGCCGCGCGGTATTCCATTACATGGAGCGCCGCCTGGGCGAGCATTACTATGGTTTTGGCGAGCGCGCCGGCCCGCTGGACAAGGCGGGGCTGCGCATGCGCATGGTCAACCTGGATGCGCTAGGTTACAACGCCGAGACGACCGATCCGCTCTACAAGCATTTCCCGTTTTACATCACCTTCGTGCCCGAACTGAACATCGCCTACGGGTTGTTCTATGACAACCTGGCGACGACGGTCTTTGACATGGGGCGCGAGGTGGATGCCTACCACGGCCCTTACCGCTATTACCAGGCCGAGGACGGCGACCTCGACTATTATTTTATCTACGGCCCGACGATCGAGCAGGTCGTGGAAAAATTTTCGGCGCTGACGGGGCGCATGGCTCTGCCGCCGCGCTGGTCACTGGGCTATCTCGGCTCGACGATGAGCTACACCGAAGCGCCCGATGCCCAGGAGCAGTTGAAATGCTTTGTGGACTTGGGCCGCGAGCACCAGATTCCGTGTGACGGCTTTCACCTGTCGTCCGGCTACACCACCGGCGACGACGGCCAGCGTTACGTATTCAACTGGAACCACAACAGAATCCCCGACCCGCACGGCCTGTCCGATTATTTCCATCGGGCGGGCATCCATCTCATTGCGAACATCAAGCCTTGCCTGTTGACCACGCATCCTCGCTACGACGAGGTGGCGGCGCAGGGTGGATTCGTCCGCGCTGCCGACGCGGATGCGCCGGAGGTCAACGCGTTCTGGGGCGGGCCAGGCTCCTACATTGATTTTACGAACCCAGTTGCTTATGATTGGTGGAAGCAGCGGGTTGCGGATTGCCTGTTGACCTATGGCATTGATTCGACGTGGAACGACAACAACGAGTTTGAAATCTGGGACGACGCAGCGCGCTGTGCGGGATTCGGCGACGCGCTGCCCATCGGGCTGCTGCGGCCTGCGCAAACGCTCTTGATGGCGCGCGCCTCTTTTGAAGCGCAGCGCGAGTTTCATCCCGACGAGCGGCCCTATCTCATCTCGCGTTCCGGCTGCCCCGGCATTCAGCGGTATGCGCAAACGTGGTCGGGCGACAATTCGACGTCGTGGTCGAGCCTGCGTTACAACACTCCGATGGGGCTGGGGTTGAGCCTTTCCGGCGCGCCCAACACGGGACACGATGTGGGTGGTTTCTTTGGCAGCCAGCCCGCCCCCGAGTTGTTCGTGCGTTGGGTGCAGAACGGCATCTTTCATCCGCGCTTTACGATTCACTCGTGGCACCTGGATGGCACGGTGAACGAACCCTGGATGTATCCTCAAGTGTTACCCCTCATCCGCCAGGCTATCGAGCTGCGCTACCGCCTCATACCGTACCTGTACACGCTCCTTGTCGAAGCAGCTCGCACGGGGCATCCCATCATCCGCCCGATGGTGTACGCTTTCCCTGAGGATGCGCACTGTCACACCGAATCGTTCGATTTCATGTTGGGGTCAAACCTGCTAGTCGCCTCGGTGCTCGACGCGGGTTGCACGACGCGCGCGGTGTACCTGCCCGGCGAGGGCGAGTGGTGTGATTTCCACACCGGCCAGTGGTATCATGGGGGGACCAGCACGATGCCCAACGCCGCAGCGCCGATAGACATCAAAGCCACACCCAGATTCAGTCCGGCGAAGAGTTCTTCTGGCTCCAGCCAGTGAGTGAACATGCCAGTGACATTGATAAAGCCCGCAATGGCAGCAAAGAACGCCAAAACTGCCAGCACGTAGGTCATCACATGTGGACTTTCTGGCGCGTGCGCGGCAGCCGCGTGGCGCGGCTGGCCCAAGAATACCATCAACACCTGCCGCGTCATGTAGAACGCGGTAAAGAATGCCGCGGCCAGCAATAGCCAAAACGCGATCGTGAAAGACAAATTCCCCTCGGTCATGCCCTTGGCAAACGCCTCGGCCAGAATCTCGTCTTTGCTCCAGAACCCGGCCAAGGGTGGAACGCCCATCAGCGCCGCCGCGCCTACGACATACGTCCAGAACGTCAACGGCATCCTGTCGGCCAGTCCTCCCATCAGCCGCATGTCGTTCGGATCAAATGATTGCTGATTGTGACCTGTGACCTGCGACCTGTGACCTGCCTCCATCGCGTGAATCACGCTGCCCGCGCCCAGGAACAAGAGCGCCTTGAAGAAAGCGTGCGTCCCCAGGTGAAAGATGCCGGCCACCGTCGCGCCCATCCCGACCGCGCTGACCATGAACCCCAGTTGGCTGATGGTCGAATAGGCCAGCACCTTTTTGATGTCAAACTGCGCCACGGCGATGGTCGCCGCAAAGAACGCGGTCAACGCGCCGACGACGGCAACAATCTCCTGCGATGTGGGCGCGAGCGCGAACAGCGGGTGATTGCGCGCGATCATGTACACGCCCGCCGTGACCATCGTCGCCGCGTGGATGAGGGCGCTCACGGGCGTGGGGCCGGCCATCGCGTCCGGCAGCCAGACATAGAGCGGAATCTGCGCCGATTTGCCCGCCGCGCCGACGAACAGCAAGAGCGTGATCGCCGTCGCAACTCCCGTGATGACTTGGCCGTTCTCGGCGGCGTGAAACACCTCGGCGTATTGCAGCGAGCCGACCGTGGCAAAGATCAGGAGCGCGCCCAGCATGAATCCAAAATCGCCCACGCGGTTGACGATAAAGGCTTTCTTGGCCGCGTTGGCGTTCGCTTCTTTCTCGAACCAGAAACCGATGAGCAGGTACGAGCACAATCCCACGCCCTCCCAGCCGACGAACATCATCACGTAGGAATCGCCCAGCACCAAGATGAGCATGGAGGCCATGAACAGGTTGAGGTAAACGAAAAAGCGGCGGAAGCGCGAGTCGCCGTGCATGTAGCCGATGGAGTAGATGTGGATGAGCGTGCCGACGAACGTCACGACCATGAGCATCGTGGCTGAAAGTGGATCAATCAACAATCCGGCGACCAGCTTGAAATTGCCGATGACGGCCCAAGTGTAGAGCGGCACGTGAACCGAGCGCGTGTCCGGCGACTGGCCTATCAGCGCGATCAGCACGATCAGCGACATCAGGAACGAAAGCCCTGATGCCGCAATGGCGACATAGCTCGCGATCTCTTCCTTGAACTGCGCGCTAAAGAATGCGTTGAATGTCAGCCCCACTGCCGGGAAGATGATGATGAGCCAGGCGAGGTTCAGGATTCCAGTCATGTCATTCCCTCAGACGCAGGTCGCAGGTCACAAGGTGCAAGATTCACCACGCATCAGCCTTTCATGGAATTGATGTCGTCCACGTTGATGCTCTTTTTGGCCTTGAAAATCGCCACGATCAAAGCGAGGCCGACGGCGACCTCGGCCGCCGCGACCGTCATCACAAAGAACACGATGATTTGCCCGTCAAGCTGATTGAAATAGCGCGCGAACGCGACGAACGCCAGGTTGGCGCTGTTGAGCATCAGCTCGACCGACATGAAGATGATGATGGCGTTGCGCCGCACCAGCACGCCGATCACGCCAATCGAAAACAGGATCGCGCTCAGGCCCAGGTACAATGGCAAGACTTGAGGGAAAACATCCAGGTTCATGTGGTGCTCTATCCTATCAGAGATTGGTTATTGGTTATTTCGTGTCCCTCGTCATGACGACCGCGCCGACCAATGCCACGAGCAGCAGCACGGACGTGACCTCGAACGGGAAGGCGTAACGGCTGAACAGCAACTTGCCAATCGCTTCCGGGCTGCCGGGCAGCTCGACCGGCGCAGTGGACGTCGCCGCCGCCCAGGTCGGCATGGTGCGCCACACGGCATAGCCCGTCATCCCCAGCAGCGCGATGGCGAGGAGAATCGCCACGGTGGGCTGCCAAGCCAAGTGCTGCTCGCCGGGTGTGTGCTCCGCGCCCAGCAGCATGATGACGAACAGGAACAGCACCATGATCGCGCCCGCGTACACGCTCACCTGGACGACGGCGATGAACGGCCCGCCCAGGATGAGAAAGAACACGGCGATGGAGCACAGGTTGAGCACCAGGAACAGCGCGCTATAGATCGCGCTGCGGCCGGTGAGCATCGCAATCGCCGTCACCAGCGCGACCGCGCCGACGACGCCAAACATGATGTATTGTTCGGTCAATGAATTCATAGCGCGGCCTCCCGCCGCAACCCAATTCTTTCTCCGCGAATCACACGAATGGACGCGAATTTTCAAAAAGATTAGCGTATATTCGCGTTATTCGTGGAAGAAAAAGCTGCAACAGAAATCTCGCGGCTTGCGCAGTTATTGCAGAGCAAGTCCATAGCAGCTTGATCCGGCCTACGGGAAACAAGAATGTGTCCTGTAGAAATCGCTATTCGAGCACATAGCGCGGATAGGTTTGCTTGGCGCGCTCCGCCTCTTGCAGATCAATCTCGACGGTCACGCACGGCTGCTCGCGCGAGGTCAGCCCCAACACCTGCCCGTCCGGCGCAATGACCCAGCCTTGCCCGCCCAGGCTGGCGGCCCAACCCTCCGAACTGGCGCGGTTGGACGAAAGCGAGTACGCGCCCGACACAATCGCCGCCACGCGCCCGCCCAACAGCCAACGCTCGACCGTCGCTTTTTCCGACGCGCGCGGCGTCGCGATGATGTGAACGCCGGCCTGACCACAAGTCCTGGCGTGCTGAAAGAACCACAGGTCTGTGCAAATTTGAAAGCCGATTTTTACCGCGCCGAGTTGGATCGGCGTAAAGCGGCCATCGCCGGGCTGATACCACGAGGCTTCCCAAAAGCCAGGCTCGTCCGGCAGGTAATGCTTGATGTGCGCCGCGCGAGCGCCGCTCGCCTGATCCCAGGCAAAACCTTCGTTCAACCGTTTCTCCCCGGCATTGATCGGACGCGCGCCCAAGACAATCGCCGGCGAAAGCTCGCGCAAGCGAGACTGCCACGCTTCGTGCGCTTGCACTGCGGCTTGCCACACCGCCGGATCAAACTCGCGCTTGAGGGCAAACCAGGGATAGAACGGCATCTCCGGCAGCACGACCAGCTCGCTGGCCGTGGCTTTGACGTGAGCGACCAGTCGTTCCCAATCTCGTTCCAAATCTTGAGGAGATTCGCGTAATTCGCAGACGGTGACTTTCATGGCTCTGACACCAATCCTTCCGGCAAAATAGCCCGGTCGTAGCTGTGCGGCGCAACCTGCCTCGGCGTGCCAGCGACCGAAGGAAGACCGGGCGGCGGGACAATGAGTTGATCTTTGGCGTAAATCTGTGAGCGCCGATCATACGACGAAAGCTCGTACTTGTCCGTCAGCACGATTGCGTTCGTGGGGCAGGCGTCTTCGCAATAACCGCAAAAGATGCAGCGCAGCATGTTGATCTCGTAGGTCTTGGCGTAGCGCTCGCCGGGCGAGTAACGTTCGTCGTCCGTGTTGTCCGCCGCTTCGACATAGATCGCGTCGGCGGGACAGGCCGCCGCGCACAGCGCGCAGCCGATGCAGCGCTCCAGCCCGTCGGCGTAGCGGCGCAGCTCGTGCCGCCCGCGAAAGCGCTGCTTGGGCGGCTTTTTGATCTCTGGGTATTGAATCGTCACCGGCTTGCGGAAAATCTGCCGGATCGTCGTCCAAAAGCCCGTCACAAAAGCCACGAACGCCGCGCCAAAGACTTTGATCACTTCAGGCATCACTTGCCTCCCAACGCCAAAATCACCAACGCCGTCGCCAACACATTCAACAACGATAAAGGCAGCAACACTTTCCAACCGAACGCCATCAGTCTATCGTAGCGGAGACGCGGCAGCGTCCCACGCACCCACACAAACACCACCAGCGCCAGAAGGGTCTTGAGCACAAAGTACACCGGGCCGAGCAGCGGCGCCTCGCTCACGAACGGGCCATGATAGCCGCCCAGGAACAAGGTCGCCCCCAGCGCGCTGACGGCGATCATTTTGATATATTCCGCCGCAAAGAACAGCGCAAACTTCATCCCGCTGTATTCGGTGTGATAGCCCGCCGTCAATTCTTGCTCGGCCTCCGGCAGGTCGAACGGCGCGCGGTTCACTTCGGCGATGGACGTGATGAGGTAAATCCCAAACGCCAGCGGCTGGAAGAGAATGTGCCACTGCGGGATGGACACCGGGCCGAACAGAACCACCAGTGGCCGCATCTGCGCCTCGACGATCTTGCCGACGTCGAGCGTGTCCGCCGTCATCACCACCGCCAGGATCGCCAGCCCCATCGCCAGCTCGTAGCTGATCATTTGCGCCGTCGAGCGTAGCCCGCCCAGCAGCGCGTACTTGTTGTTCGACGACCAGCCCGCCATCGCGATGCCGTACACGGCGATGGACGTGACCGCCAGGATGTACAAGATGCCCACGTTGATGCCGGGGGCGAGCACCAGGTGATACTCTCTGCCGAACAGCGCGATCTTGTTCCCCACCGGGATGACGGCAAACACGAGCATCGCCGGCAGCAGCGTGACGATGGGGGCGAGCGTAAAGATGACCTTGTCCGCACCCGCCGGGGTTAGCTCTTCTTTGAAGAACAGCTTGAGTCCGTCGGCGACCGGCTGCAACAAGCCGAACTTGCCCGCGCGGTTGGGGCCGTAGCGCATCTGGATTCGGGCGAGAAACTTGCGCTCGATCCAGGTGGTATAGGCAAAGCCGCCCATCCCCAGGAAAAAGATCATGAGACTTTTGAGGGTTGCTTCGAGAAGCAAATCGGTCATAGATGATTCCTAACGTGCTGCGTGATGCGTGTTGCGTGATGCGTAATGCGTGTTCCGTGTTGCGTGCGGCATCGGATGCAAGCTGATGAGCGAATGGAATCGGCGCATCCGTTTATCCGCTGTTCATCCGTTGCTGCCAGTCCAAACCGCCTGGGCGCACCTGCGCGGTGTGGACAGTGAGTGTGTGTTTGCGGCTCGTGCGTGTTCATTCTGTGTTTTATATGCTGAACACTCAATGGCGATGGAGTTTACTGACGATTTATTCGACTCACGTGTCAAGTCAAATGATAATGTTACCGACGAGTCCGGCGGGGAACGGGTCGCTTTTTCTGCCCGCATGCCCTATCAGCCCAGCGGGGCCAGCCTGGGCGGCGCTCAACAAGTGCGCCTGTATCGCTTCAAACCGCTCTCGCCCTTTCTGGCGTTCCCAGCCAATCTGGGCGATCACATCGTACCCGTAGGTGCTATGCTTCGGCGAGATCCGTTGCCATGCCGCAGAGGGCCATGCCACCGGCTGACTCGAACACGCGGCATGCACACACTTTCGGTCGGTAGCCAATCGTCAACACTGGCATCATGGTCTGGGCCGTTTTCCGCCCGTTCACGTAGTGGGCTTCTCGCAATGGCTGATGACACTGGGGGCAGATTTCCAGTTCACAGGCATAAATCGTCGGCGATGTCCGAAGGGTGTGGCAGCCGACAGTCATGGGCAACGAATGTCGGTTACGACTTTGTGAAACCACTCGCGTGAGCGTCCCAACGTCTGGCAGATGGACTCCACCGAGTGACCCGCCAGCCGCAACTTGATTGCCTGATGGCGATCGGAGAATTCGTCCTTCATGGTTGCTTCCGTAGGTTAGCCCAGGACGGCTGCCACACGGAGCAACTATAGGTGGCTCATCCGATGACCAAGCTCCAGCACCGCATCTTTGATGTCGCCAGTGTGGCACTGAGCGATTCGACAGAATTGCCATCGAAGCTGGCGGCAGCTTTTCGGGCCGTGGATGCGGAACTGGACAAACTCGTTGCGAACGCGCAGTTGGCCCCTGCGAAAACTTGACTCATTCGTCAGCATTGTGCTATATGAAGATACCGAGTCAACTCTCACTGTCACAAGAGAGTTCCACATCCAGCAAGTTGGCTGTCAACGCATCAATGGGCCGCTTGTGATTCTCGACATACGACAGGTCACCCCATCGGCTTTCGCCGTAGAAAAACTCGTCGGCAAAAGCGACCGCCTGCGCTTCCGTCGCGCCGGTATTGACCAACGCCTCTTTGAGATGTTGATACACCCGCCAGGCAGCCGGGACATTATCGGGCGGCCACTTTTCACTTGCCAGTCGCCACATCTCCACCCAAATCTCTGAGGCTCGTGTCTGCAGCTTGGATCCAGTCATGGTCTACTCTCCTTCTCAGTTTCAGACATTCGTTGTCAGAACTCTCACGCAATGGTATAATCCCTCGCACTGCCCCAGCCAAGCCCGGCATGCCATGCTCGGGGCGGATGGCAAAGCATACAGCGCAGACCTGGCCGAATCAGGGAGGAAGTGTGAATATTTTT
This sequence comes from Anaerolineae bacterium, assembly GCA_041300525.1. GTDB lineage: Bacteria > Chloroflexota > Anaerolineae > Fen-1058 > Fen-1058 > JBGLNJ01. The sequence continues at coordinate 3,060,365 of JBGLNJ010000001.1, forward strand.
AATCGCAGCATGATGATCCTGGTGATTCTGGTCGTGTTCTTCGTCTTGACCATCGGCCTGTTTGTTCCGTTCGAAAGCCTGGCCGTGATCGAAGGTGTGGCGGGCAGCACGCTGCGCACCATGAACCGCATCCGCCCGGAGTTTCTCCTGCCGTTCCGCGCGCTGCTCATCTTGTGCGCCATTTTGCTCGATGTGCTGCTCATCAGTTTGTTGGCGCTGGAAATTCGCGGCCCGGCGCGACGTACACTCCGGGTCGCAAAGGTCGGCGGCGGCGAGGTGTCTGTAACTGCCGAATCGCTGGCCGAGCGAATCCAGTACCACGTGGATCAACTGGCCGACGTCATCAGCGTGCAAGTCAAGGTCGCGCCACGTGGCAGAGGCGTTGATCTGGACCTGAACATTCAAACCGGCGCCGACGTCAATGTGCCGGAAAAAGCCGAGCAAGTGTTGGAGGTCGCTCGCCAAGTCGTCGAAGACAAGATGGGACTTGTGCTGGCGCGCAAACCGCGTATCAACGTTCACGCCATGCCGTATCCCGGCGTCGTCGCGCGCCCGACGGCGACATCTCAGTCGCCGCGCCAGCCCACGTGGCCGCCAGCGCCAGTTCTGCCTGCGTCGCCGTCCTCTCCTCCGGCTTTACCGGAGAAGCAAGAGTAGGCTTGTCACTTGCCCTTGCCCGTCACGTCCACTTTGCCTTCGCGGATGGTGATGGCCGTCAATACGATGTCTTGAGAGGACTCTTTATCAAATAACGACTGAATCTGCTGGTTAATTTGGTCAAGCACCGGTCCAGGCACGGGGACAGGACCAAAGTCGGCACGCACGATCTTGATGGCGAGCTTGCCACTTTGAACTGTAGGCGACACGACAAGCAACCCATTGAACTTGGACGTGCCGGCTATGAACGTGCCGTAAACCCATACCTGGTTTTGCGTGAGCTTGATTTGTGGGTTGGTGAGCGGCGCCGGCTCACCTCGGTCTTGCGATTTGCCGAGTTCCTGGACCACGTACGAGGTGATCTCGGATTCGGTCAATGTGAGTTTGAACTGTCCGCCGGATTTGACCTGCGCAGACGCCTGATCGAGTTTTTTCTTCATCCGACTGGCGGCTTCTTGCGAGACCGCCACCGTGGCTGAGGGGACAGGGCCACCGCCGAGCTTGGGCAGACTGCACGTGCAAGCTAATGCTACCAGGCCCAGCACAGCCACGGCGATTGAGAACACACGACGTTACATATCATCTCCTTCGGTTGAGCGTTGACGAGAATTATATACGGATGGCTACAGACGAGCAATCCTTGCTAGAGAAGCAGATTCCACTCCCGGCGCTGGTCGAGGGCCTGCTGTTCGTGGCCGACGAGCCGGTGACGGTCGCACGCCTGGCGCAGGCGCTTGAGGTGGACCAAGACGCCGTCGAAGCGGCGCTCAACGAAATCTCGGCGGATGGGGTCAATCGCGGGGTGCGCTTGCAGCGCAAGGGAGACCGGGTGCAACTCGTCACTCGCCCGGAAGCCGCCGCGTACATCGAGCGATTCATGGGACTGGAAAACTCGGGGCGGCTTTCGCAGGCCGCGTTGGAAACCCTGTCTATCGTCGCCTACCGCCAGCCCTGCACCCGCGCGCAGATCGAAGTCGTGCGCGGCGTGAACTGCGACAGCGTTCTCAGGAACCTGTTGAGCAAGGGCTTGATCGAAGAAAGCGGCCGCCAGGAAACGGTCGGCCATCCCTTCCTCTATAGCACGACCTTCGCCTTCTTGCAGCACTTTGGCCTGCGCAGCTTGAACGAGCTGCCCCCGCTCGAACCGATGCAAACGCCCACGCTCGTCGAGCCGGACACGGTCACAGCCGGCGCACCCGATGCAAAAGTGTTGCCCACCGAGTTAGATGTGATGGCCGTTGCGCCAGGCGCAGCGTCCCCTCTCGCGCCACCGGAAACACCTGCTCCAACGCTCGTCCTCTCAGCCTGATCCCACACTAGACGCCGGAAAAAGCGCTACTGGCCTATCGCCCGATGCGCGCCATCGCACAAGGGCAAGTCCACAGCAGCAAAGCGCGGCCCGACTTGCTGCACCACCATCTTTTTGCTGGCGCCGGTATCGCGTTCATCATTCGTTGCCACAAATTACCTCCAATTGTGAGCACAGAAAGTGGGGATCTCTCACTAATCACCGCCCACTGCCTTGTCCGCCTTGGCCTCGAGTACCTGTCGGATGGTCTGAACCAGCACCTGTGGACTGAGCGGCTTGGTCAGGTACGCATCTACCTTGGCAATTTGCAGTCCGATCGTCCTGTCAATCGAGCCGCCCTTGGCCGTGAAAATGATAAAGGGGATGTGCTTGAGTGCGTCGTCAATTTTTACTTGCTGATAGACTTCCCAACCATCCATCTCTGGCATCATCAGGTCCAGCATAACCAGGTCAGGCTTCAATTGGCGGATGGCCTCCAGCCCTTGTCGCCCACCGGAAGCCAGGGTCACCTGGAAGCCTTCACGTTCCAGGACAAGTCGAATGATCGTCAGCACCTGCGGGTCATCGTCAATGCAGACAATGTGCTTTTTCATGGGCACCTCCAACCTCACGAGCAAAGATCGCGCGGTGTTACTTGCGACTTGCGCCGGCAAAAGCCCACACAGAGAGTGAGATGATACCATTATAGCATAATCCTGGCGCGCCAAACCCGATGAAAAAGGGAGACCGTTTCGCGCACAATGTCCGCCGACATGGTAGCACGGCTCAGGCCAAAGCTATCGGCTATTTACAACTCTGGTGGCATAAGGTATACTGGCCTAGAGCACACACGCGGCACACTGGACGAGTTTGCTCCTGCGTCTCGAGATGCATCTCCGGCGGATGCCGATGAGACGGGCAACCCACCTGTCAAGGTGAACTCGATGGGCCGTTACATGATCCGACGTTTTCTCTGGATGTTGCTAGTCCTCTGGGTCGTTTCGGGAGTGACCTTCCTCATGGAACACGCGCTGCCCGGCGGTCCATTTGATAGAGAAAAGAAAGTGGCCCCCGAGATCATGGCGAATCTCAATGCCCGGTATCGCCTCGACCAACCCTTGTGGAAACAGTACTTTCAGTACGTTTCCGACATCCTGCTCCCGCAGATCACCACCGAGCCGCCATCCGGCTCGGTGATGGACGACACGCTCATCACGATTAAAGTGGGCAACTCGTATTTCCGCTGGATGAACTTTGGGCCGTCGTACAAGTCCAAGAGCCGTAGCGTCAACGACATGTTTCGTGAGCAGTTGCCCGTCTCGATGCAGTTGGGCGTGATGGCGCTGCTGGTCGCCATCGTGATCGGCCTGCCGCTGGGCATCCTGGCCGCGCTCAAGCAAAATACGATCTGGGATTATGTGGGCATGAGCGTAGCGATTCTGGGCGTGTCGGTGCCGGTGATTGTGCTGGGGCCGCTCATGGTGTGGGTCTTTGGCGTGACGCTCAAGTGGCTGCCGCCCACCGGCTGGGGAGCCAAGCCGCCATTTTTGTTGGGCATCTTTCCGCACTCCCTCTCATGGGACTATTGGAAATATGCCATCATGCCTTCCTTTGCGTTGGGTGTGGGCAGCTCGGCAATTATTGCGCGGCTCACGCGCGCCAGCCTGCTGCAAGTGATCCGCGAAGACTATATCCGCACCGCGCGGGCCAAAGGCTTGGCCGAGCGCGTCGTGATCGTCCGCCACGCGCTCAAGAACTCGCTCATCCCCGTCGTCACGGTGCTAGGACCCATGTTCGCCGCGTTGGTGACCGGCACGTTCGTCACCGAGTTGATCTTTGGCATCCCGGGGCTGGGCCGGTACTTTGTCACCAGCATCAGCAACCGCGACTATACGGTGATTATGGGAACAGTGCTGTTGTACGCGGTGTTCTTGGTGATCTCCAACCTGGTCGTGGACATTGCCTACGCCTACCTCGACCCGCGCATCCGGTACCGGTAGGCGAAAGAAACGTATCCTCTCAATAACTCGCGGGTAAAGTTGGCCAAGGGAATGCCAAGGATAGCCAACTGTCCGCGCTATGGCGGCTCGGCGTCGTACCGTTGACTAAGATGCCCTGTTTTGAACGTGAAATTGGCCCTTTTCCCAGGGTTGTGCACGATGTGCTGAATACAAGACTTGTGCAAAATGTGCTGAATACGGACACCTAATCCTTATGAATCTCGCGGCGCGAAGTGTGCAATCGTTGGAGAGCAACACTATAGCGTGCCGCCTAAGTTTGACACAGATGCGTAACGCAGGTAGACTTGTGTGCATAGCGACTCTGCCAACCCGCAGTCAAGTCTGCAATCAAAGCCATGACAAGTCCCTACCTCCAAACATTGCTACGTGAGGGAATTGATGCAGCCCGAGCCGGCCAGAAGGAACGGGCGCGTTCGCTCTTGCAAGAGGTCGTCGAAACAGACGAGACCAACTTGCAGGCATGGCTGTGGCTCAGCGGTATGGTGGATGACTGGGCCGAAAAGCACGTCTGCCTGGAAAATGTGCTGACGCTGGATCCGAACCACCCGGCGGCCAAAGCCGGCCTGGCCTGGCTGGACCGGCAAGCGCCTCCGCCGGCGAGCCACAATGAAACGGCCGCTCCCGCTGACGAACCGCCTGTTCCGGCGGTCACGGCAGAACCCGCCCCCAAAGCGGCCAAAAGTCCCTGTCCCTTTTGCGCGCAACCGGTCTATCGCCATGCAACGGCTTGCCGTCACTGTGGGTTCCCCTTGAGCATAGGTTGTCCCTCCTGTGGCGCTCCGGTGGATGTGCAGATGAGAGCCTGCCCGCAGTGCGGCCAAACGACGGGCGATTATCGCCAGGGGCCGGCTTATTTTGCCAGCCTGGCCACAGCGTACCAGGAACACCATCAGCACGACCAGGCTCTCAAGAACTGGCGCATCGTCGAGGTGCTCAACCCTGACCACCTTGATCTTTGCTTGCGCATGGGAGAAGCGCAAGCCGCCGTCGGCCAAATGAACGAAGCCATCGCCAGTTTCCAACGAACACTGGAGCGACAGCCAGGGCAGTTGACGGCTTGCCTGGCCCTGGGCGATATCTTGGGACAGTTGCACCGTTGGCAGGAGGCCCAGGCCCTTTACACACAGGCGCTGACCGCAACGCCGGATTCTCCACAGGCTCACTTTGCCCTGGGTTCACTGTTGATGGAAACCAACGAGCTCAAGACGGCCTTTATCCACATCCGCCAAACGACCCAGCTCGACCTTCAGCACGGGCCGGCCTGGTTACGGCTGGGACGGCTTTACGAGTTGGCCGGCGAACTCTCGTCGGCAACCCGTGCTTATCAGCGCGCCATTGCCTTGCTGCCGCCCGACTCGCTGGATGGCAAAGCAGCCCAGCGGCAAATGGAAAGACTCCATCCTCCCCTGCCGGAAGTGATGGTCACAGGTTGGTTTGAACTGATGCGGGAGATGACGGGGCCGACCCTGATCGGCGTCCTGGTCGTGCTGTTCGATGCCGGACTGCGTCCGTGGTGGATTCCGTGGACGGGCTGGCTGGCGCTCGTGATGGTGATGCTGGGAGCTTTTCTCTGGGTCAGCGCGACCAGCCTGCCCCTCAATCCGCTGATCCGTCAACTGGGGGCCGAGCGCAGCATGCAGTCAACCGCAGCGCGCACATCGGTCGCGTTGCTAGGGGCGTTCTTTTGGCTGGCGGCACTGGGCATCATTTTGGTTCCGTTGGGCAAATCGGTCCCAGAGATGAAACTATGAACACCTTGATTCTCATCCTGGCGATCCTCTCTCAGATGATCTTTCTCTTCCCCATCAAGGACAACCGGAGCCACTATCGGAATTTCTCGTGGATGACCATCGCCCTCATCGTCGCCAACACCGCCATCCACATCTGGGTCACCTTGACCGTCTATTTGCAGCCTGCTCAATCCGGCAAACCTGCATGGGCCGCTCTCTACCCGTTCATGGAAGTGCCCGCGCTGATCCTCAACCGACAGGGGCTAGGGGCGCTTTCGATCTTGACCAGCGGGTTCCTGCACGCCAACCTGAGTCACTTGCTCGGCAACATGTTTGTCCTGTGGTTCTTTGGGCGAAAGGTGGAGGACTTGATCGGCCCGCTTCGTTTTGGCCTCTTTTATTTCTTTTGCCTCCTATCGTCCGGCCTGCTCAGCGTCGTGGCGCGCGGCGCGCTTTCTCCCTCTGAAGCCCTCATTCCGGGACTGGGAGCCAGCGGCGCGATCACGGGAGTGATGGGCGCTTATCTCTTCCTCTATCCCGGCGAAAAGGTGCTCACGCTGGTTTCGGCCTGGCTGGCTCCCGTCATCCATCTGCCAGGCGGCTGCTTTATTCCACTGCCCATTCCCATCTGGCTGCCAGGTTGGGTCTATATCGTCTACGATTTGATCACCAATGCGCTGCTGGGCGAGGTGATCCAACTGGGTTTTTCTCTGGGAGTCAATGTGTTTGCGCATCTGGGCGGGGGCCTCGGCGGCCTGATCTTGATTTACTTTTTCTTGCCGCCCGAAGTGGTGGCCGACCGCCGGCAAGTCAAGTCGTCAGGATGAATTCCGAACCTTGCGAGGGTTACAGCAAACAGGAGGTCCACATGAAAATCCATACACTGACAAGTCTGTTCATCGTAGCCGGGCTGCTCCTGGCAAGCTGCGCCGGGAACGCGCCCACCCCGCAAAGCAAAAGCACCGCAACGCCGCTCGTGCGGCGCACGGCGACGCCGGCTCCCCCCGCCATCAACATCACGCCCGATATCGTCAGCGTCAACACACAAGTGACGGTCATGGGAGAAGGCTTCCCGGCAGAGATGCGCGTCAGGGTATATCTCGGCGCGGAGAACTTGGGCGACACCGCGCAGTCGTACGGCGAGGCTGTCACCGATGCCGAGGGCTGGTTAGCCTTTGTGTTCCCCATGCCGGACCGCTGGCCGAATGGCGCTCCCATTACCGAAAAAGCATTGGTGCTCGTCGTGGCGAATGACGACTTGAGTCTCAGGGTCACTGCGCCGTTCAACTTCCAGCCGCCACCTCCGCCTCAACCGACACCGACCCTGCTGCCGGCAACGCCAACTCCGACGATCGTCATCACGCCGACCAGTCAGCCAAGCGCGCGCGTCAATTACGAATTCCTGAACGTGCGCTCCGGGCCAGGCATCACTTTTACTCTGTTGACCAAGCTTGAGCAGAATGTCACGCTGAGCTTGTTGGGCCGCAACGACGACGCCACGTGGGTCCGAATTCGCCTGCCGGATAGCCGCGAGGGCTGGGCCTACACGGAGTATATAAAAGCCAGTGTCGCCATCGCCAGCCTGCCGCTTGCCTCTACGTTGCCGCCGACGCAAGGGCCTGGTCTTCCCCCAGCCACGGCCCCTGCCGCGCCGGCCAACGAGCAAGAGGCGGCGTTGGCTGCCGCCGTAAATTTTTATACGCAGTGGGCCGGTGGCCCCGGTCCGAATGGAAATCTGGCGCAAGCGTTGCAGTATGTATCCAAAGCACTCGCCGACCCGATCAACGCCGACAACTCGTCGCTGCTGCGTATGACGGGCGTGCAGTCACGGCCCCTCTACACACAGATTGAGGTTCAGAGATTCGATAGCACAACTGCGCTGATGCGAGCCACGCTTCAGTTGGAGATCGGCGGCAACCGCGTGGTAGACACATCGCTCGCGAAGGAGAACGGCGCCTGGGTAATCGTGAAATTTCAGCCCGTGACGCAATGAAACTGGAAGAACCTTGCGAAGGGTTCACGTGTCGGCCAGGTTGCTTTCCGACAACCTCGCAAGATTCGAGTCTCCACGGCCTGAATCCCCTGTGGGCAGTGGTCAGCAATCGCCATTTGTATTAGAATAGGGGAACGGAGGAATTGAGAATGAGCACACTCCATACTCGTGGCACGCTGGAACGCGAACTGGAACACATCCGGTCCAACATCTTGCGAATGGGCAGCCAGGTGGAAAGCGCCATCGAGCGCTCGGTCGAAGCGCTCAAGAATCGTGACACTCAACTGGCCCAGCAAGTCATCAACGACGATGAAGAAATCAACCAGCTGCGCTTCACCCTCGAAGAGCAATGCCTGGAATTGATCGCCACTCAGCAGCCGGCGGCCACCGACTTGCGTGTGGTCATTGCCGCCACCCACATCGCCGTGGAACTGGAGCGGATGGCCGATCATGCCGAAGGCACCGCCGAGTTGGTCAAGCGTCTATCTGACGAGCCGCTGCTCAAGCCATTGATTGACCTTCCCATCATGGGACAGGTGGCGCGCGAGATGATTCACGCCGCGTTGGACGCCTTTATCGCCCACGACGCAGAAGCCGCGCAAAAGGTAGCCCGACGCGACGACGAGATTGACGCGCTGTACCAACAGGTGTTCCGCGAGCTGCTGACGTACATGCTGGAAGACCCGCGAACCATCAGCCGGGCGACGTACCTGCTATGGGTGGCGCACAACCTGGAACGCATCGGCGACCGCGTGACCAACGTCTGCGAGCGCGTGATTTTCATGACCACCGGCGAACTGCAAGAACTCTAGGCGTGATGGCGGGCCGCAGGATGTGCTCGCGCCCCATCCAGCCCATCGCCAGCCTCCGTGCCGGATCGCGCCGCACGCGCCTCAACGCTGTCCACGCCGTAAGTTGTGCAACACAAAATGAGGCGGCTCGACCGATGTGAGCGCCACTGGAAACTTGGCCTAAAATCAAGGCGCCACCCCTCGACGGGGTGGCGCCTTGATATTGAGAGGTAACTGCCTTCGCAAGGGCAAGCGACTGCGTTGAGAGCTAGGCTCGCGCCGGAACGGTCAGCTTGCCCTCCATCCTCCGCCGCAAAACGAGCTTTGTTATTTCGGCGGCGCCAGTTGACACGAACATCAAGGGCAACATCACCAGCCATTCATTCAAACCCAGAGGCACTGTGCGAAAGGTCAAACGCAAGAAAGGCACATACAGCAAAGGAAGCACCAAGAGGAAAGCGACGCCAGTAGCCACGAGCATCGCCCGATTGGAGACGAGGCCCACAGAAAAGAGCGAGCCAAATTCTGAGCGCGCACTATAGGCTATAGACCTTAAGAAAAAGATTTGGACTTGTGATGTATAATCCCCCACCGCCATTGGCGCGTTCTGTGTGCTCCAGGGTGGCATGTGCTGACGCAACCGCAAATCTGACCTTGAAGAGGGGAATGACATGCACGTGCGCATTAGCCTGAAACCCAAGCAATCCGAACAGTTGTTGGAGCGTTTGTATCAGGCGTATGCGACGGGGCCACTGCGGTTGATCAAGCGGATTCAAGCCGTCGTGGACATTGCGTCGGGGCGGTCGGTGGACGACGTCGCGGAACGCCTGGGGCTTCATCGAGGTCTTTTCGGGCGCATTCTACCACATGGCGCAAACGGGCAAACTGACCTCGGCCCAATACCAGGTCTTTATCAAAAAGGGCGGCGACGAGTTCCGGCACGCCGTTCTCAATCACCGTATAGGCTCGCTGGACACTTCGGCAACTCACGTTTAGAAGTTCTGCGGAGGCTGGCTGAGAAACTACGCCAATTGGCGTAGTTTTACAAGGACGCCCCTCCTCCATATTCGCCAGTCTTGCCGCGCACATCGCCCGCTGGCTCTCGTCCAAGTGCCGCCTGGCAATGTTTTCGCTGATGACAAACGCCAGCGGATCACCGCCGGTAAAGTCCTCAAAACGTGGGGCAACCCCGGCCAACTCGCATGCCACATACCGGTTGCGCCCGTCCAGCACCTTGCCGTCGAGCATCGTGATGGCGTGGTGCAGGCCATTGGCTTTGATGTCTGCCGCCAGTGTTTCAAGTTCTGCTTGGGGCAGCATCGGGAACACGTTAGCTATCGGGTGAAAGTCCATGTCATCCACATGTGTCATTAGTGAAACCGAACTCACAGTCTGCGAGGCGCTTGCTTTTCCGCGTCCATGCTTCCCCTCGCACTCCGGGCCGATCCCCTTCGCCACACTCTCCGGCGAGCGCAGCGCCCGCCCGCATCGCTTACACTTGGGTGTCACTCAGGCCTCGTCTTGGCACCCACCCGCTCCAGATTCCTCAATATCTTCTGGAACTTAACCATCGCCTGTGCGATCCGTCGCAGCGTCTCTGTACTGTCGAGCCGCTCGCCGTCCAACAGCGGGCGCAATGTCCGCAATCCCTGCGCTGCCTCCTCGGCCGCGCTATCCCGTGCCCAGGCTGCGTCATTCGGCCAATCACGCGGTTGCGTCATCGCCCCGCCTAATCAAATCCTGCCCGCGCCGGCGCGCCTGCACGTGTCGCCACCATCCGCCGATCACCATCGGCAACCCGCTGCACGCAAACGCCCAGCCCGCCAGCAGCGCAGCTCGCCAGTCAATCAACGCCACCACGCCCAGCGTCACGCCGTTCCCGATCACCACCAAGAGCGCCGTGTACCCCTCGTCGTAGCCGTTGGACTCCATCCAAGACACCAGCCAGTTATAGAGGCACCCAAACAGCAGCAACCCGGACGCCGCTACAACCAGGCCCGAAACGCTCCCGATCTCGCTCACGCAGTCACCTGTGCTACACTGTCCGCGATGTTCTGAACTTTAACAACCTTGGGGCGTTTATCCAACACGCCCAGCCAGAAATGATGCGGCAACACGGTCTTGGCCGGCAACACTTTGACCAAGCCAATATTTACCACGCCAACGCGCAGTCCTTCTTCCCTCACTTGTCCTGGATGGACATAGCAAACGTCTGGAGCGTGGCCGTGCTTTTGCTGATAGCGCTGCACCGCGCGCGACACTTTGTCGGCGATAGAGCGACCTGGATCGTCGTCATACCAAAGCAACCCTTCCTGGATCATTTATCATTTCTCTCCTGGTTCAGATAACGCCGATTACTGATACTGTTCTGTTACAATAATCATCGTTGTACTCGGATCACCAGAACCCGGTTGGTGCACTTAACCACCTCAGCCGCGCAGACCGCCACAAGGTTCAGAACAAGCCTTCTCAACGTCGCCGCCCATGTTTTGCTGTGGTAGATCCGCTTGTGACCGAAATCTCCGATGATCGTCACTCTGTCCCCATAGAATCTATATTCATCGAAAGGCCACGCCGCCTTGAATTGTTCGGTTCTCCAATCAGCCATCTCACACCATCTCAAAAAACGCGCCCACCTGTGCCCACATCGGATCGCGCTCCCTCTTGCGCTTCGTCACATAGATTTGTGTGGTCGCCACATTTGAATGTCCCAAGAAATCTTGCAGGCTCATAATGTCGCCCCCGCTCATCTCGATGCGCAAGTCCGCCGCCGTGTGGCGCAACGTGTGTGTGTGGATCCGCGCCGGGTCCAGCCCTGCCCGCGAGGCGCACTTTTTCACGATCCGGTTGATCATCGCCCCGCTGAGGTGCTGGCCGGGCTTATAGTCGTCGCCGACGTTTGGCAGTCGCGCCGCCACGTTGCTCAGCGCAATGAAAATAAATTCGTCGGGCAAAATCGTCTCCAGCCGGCCAGCCGCTTTGAGGTACGCCACAATCGCGTCGTAAGCATATCGCAGTAGCTCATCAGTGCCGGTCTTGCCGCCCTTCCCGGCCCAGGTGTAGAATCTGACGCCGTTTTTCTCTGTGATGTCCTTCCATTGCAAGGCCGCAATCTCGGTCGAGCGCCGTCCCGTTGCCACATAGGTCACGATCAGCGCAAAGTCCCTCAGCCCGATCAGCGTGCTCCGGTCAATCCGGCGCAGCAAGGCATAGATTTCGTCCTTGCCCAAGCCATCGGCCTTGCCGTAGGGATCCACCTTTGCGCGGGTCGCCCGGTCAACCGGGTTGCGTTCCACAATAAACGCCTCGCGTCCGGTGATAGGATCGGGATACGAGAATTTATTCATCAGGAAAGAGAACAGCGAGGATAACCCGGCCAGGCGCAGGTTGATCGTCGTCTCAGCCAGCCCCGCCTCGCGCTGAGCGTTCTGCCACGCAATCACCTGGCTACCCATGACGCGCCACATTCTGGACACGTTGGCAAACTCTGTAAATGCCGCAACCGATTTGAGATAGGATTTCTGCGTCTGCTCGGATTGCGTTTTTGAGCAGGACTTTGTCCATTGCTCATACGCCACCGGCCAGATTTGAGCCTTGATCGTATCGTCGTCGCGGTCGTCAATCCCGATGCCCGGTTGCAGGGGCGCAACCGGGGCAGTCATCCAGGGAGAGATCGAGGTTCGCGGGAGAACCTGTACATCCGTCAAATATTGTGACTCAGGCGGCATTGAATCCCCTCCTGTCCAGAAATTCAAAAACGTCATTTGCGCTCCCACTAAAGACAAGCTGGGCGAACTTCGCTGTGTAGACGTTGTATGTGTCGGCTATGCAACTGGTCACAAAGAACAGCCTGGAAATTCCAGATAGGAAATTAGCCACTTGTTGTTTTCCGAACCTCGCACCGATCTGCGAATGTGTCATCGTTCGTCCTGTTCCCTGTAGGGGTAATCACCGTTACTGCACTCGCCACACCACGCACACCGCAACCCAACCATCGGATTGCCAGAGTCAATCAGTCGCCCGCAATGGGGACAGCGAGCGAGGGGTGCTTGCGCGCCATATGCACGGCCAGGCCGGCGAGCTTGTATTCCTTGCCACAGACCGAGCAGGTCGTCATCGAGTCCCGGCCCGCCCCATGCGTTGACGTAGCCTTTCGCGTGGCGGCCTTTCCTTTTGGGCCGGGTTTCCTGTGACCGTTTCGGCGGCCGCCCAACGTGACCGGCGCCACGTCGCCCAGCGCCTCGCGCAACTTGCGCTGCAACTCGCGCGGGTCCTTGAGCGCGTCCAGCGCCTCGTCCTGATCGAGCAGGATATTGACCGATACCAGTTGATTGATCGTCGTGACGTTCATCTCTCCCTCATTTCTTCTTGGGTTGCTGAGGAGGCGGAGCCGGCTTGGGTCGGGTTTTCCCAACTGGATTGATTCGCCCCACTTGCGGCACATGCTTGGGCGGCTTTGGAACTACAAAAGGCGGAACAGGTGACATGTCCAACTCCTTCACTGAGAATTTCGGCTCCAGATGACTGCCGATGAGGGCGACCTGCCTCATTCATCGCCACTGCTTGGGTAAGCTGTCGGTCTGTGGAGCGGCAGCCACCTGGAGCCGATACTCAAAGCGAGTGGCCTCCGGCGGCGTCCCCTGGGGGAGCGCACGGAGGCCACACACACTACGCGCCGATGTTCCCGGTTGCACGTGCACCGCCGCCGGTATCCTTCTTTTCGGCGCGCGAGCCAACACCCAACTTGGCGATCCTTCCGATCTGGCGACGTTCCCATTCCTGGTCAATCAGCCATTCAATCTCTTGAGTGCTTGGACTGCGTGTATCTTCCTGTGCCATCGAGCGAAGGCGTTCCATCGCCTCAACACTGATTCGTATTCCCATCGAAGTTTTTTCTTCGCTCATTCTTGCCTCGTGGTCATTTTTTCTTGACTACAGGCATTATAGCACACAATAGCAATGCTTGTCAATAGGCAATTTATTATGTCCCAAAGGTGCGCTTTTCTGGCGTAGGATATGACACATGGCAAGAATTGATTTTGCTGACTGGTTGCAGAAACAACTTGATGCAAAGGGCTGGCACGCTGCTGAATTGGCAAGGCGTTCCGGCTTGACGCAGAGTTATCTTAGCCGCGTTCTAAGAAGAGAGAGAAACATAGGTCACGACGCGGCAGCAGCGATAGCTGCGCCATTCGGCCTAAGCATCAGCGAAGTCAAGATCATTGCTGGTCTTCAAAAACCAGACCCCCCAACTGACACGCCAACCATTAGAGAGATGAACGGAGCATTTGCCTACCTGACCAAAGAAGAGCAGGACTTTTGGCTAGGAATGCTTCAAACCTATGTGGCCGAACGAAAGCGGGGGTATGTGGTCAATCCTCAAGACAATCCAGTATAACTGGCTGCTGCTACACGTACCACGGAACCAGTGGAGAAAGATTCTATCGGGGATATGCGTCAGGCAATGGCGCTGGGTATTTGCGAGCGAGCCGCGCGTCCTCGGTGGGATAGGATAAGGTGCGATACCTCAAAGCCCTCCTCCTAATCATCCCGGCCTGCTGCGGCCTGGCCGTCGTGGGCGCAGCGATTAGCTACGCCCTCCGTCCTATCCAGGCGGCAGCCCCGCCCGCGCTGGTGACCACTCAAAGGCCTGCGCAGCCAAAAGCGATGCCAATCCAATTGCCAACGGCAACTCTGCCGGCCGCCTCCACACCCGTGCCGCCGTCGCCCATCCCAGCCACAACCAAGACGCCCACGCGCCCGGCCACCATCCAGGCCGCAGCGTCTGCAACCAGGTCGCCAGCAACGACGGCGCCGACGTGGACGCCGCGCCCCAATGTTGTCGTGTTGCCAACATCCACCACGGGATCGTCGTCGGCGCTGGCCGCCGAATGTCCCTGTGATCGTGGCAACGCGCTCAACTGCCCGGACTTTACCAGCCAGTCGCAGGCGCAAATCTGCTACATCAAGTGTGGGGGATTAGGGAGCGACATTCACGACCTGGATCGTAACGAGGATGGAACAGCCTGCGAGGACACGCCGTACTGAGCGGATAACCCACATTACCGATACTGCCGAATCGAGGTAAAACACAAAACCGAAGGCAATGTAAAACACCCAACCGCTGCGCACTTTACTCGCGGCAACCTGTGAACACTTGGCATGTCCGCAGACATGCCTTAGTGGGCAACGGTTGGGGGTATCGCAATAATCAGATGGGGTTCAAGTGGTCGGAGGTTCAAATCCTCTCGCCCCGACTTTTCGCCACGCTGCCCAAGTGCTGTTCTTGGCGGATGGCGCCCCGTGGATGTGGGAGCGGATTCCCGCTCTCTTGCGTCGAAAGCTGCCCAGGCCTGGTTCAAGAAAGCCTGTGCGGCGCTCGAGCGGGGCCACGCGACGACCTTGCTGCAGCAAATGCAAACCCTGTGTGCTCAAGCCAAATCCAAACAGAGAGCCAGCTTGACCAAAGAACTCGAATACTTTCAGACCCGCCTGTCACGCTTGCAGTACGCTCAGGTCGCCACTTTGAAACTGCCCATCGGGAGCGGTGCCGTGGAGAGTTTACTTCGGCAAGTCGTGAATCTGCGGATCAAAGGCGCAGGCAAATTCTGGCTGGTCGAGCATGCTGAAATCATGTTACATGCTCGCTGCCAGTGGGCCGCAGGAGTGTGGGAGCATTTCTGCGCTTCAATTCTCACGGCCAACTTGTGCCCCACATGACCCAACTTTTTCGCTTTGCACCCCTCCGCTTGTGTCCGTGTGGCCAGAAACAACTGCAAAAACTTGAACCCCAGGCGCAGCACGCGGCGGAACAAACTCTGCTCCATCTGATTCAGAGTGGCCGTCTGCGATTCGGGGCCTGTCACCAATTCGATCAACTGCTCGAAGTCTGCTCGCAATTCGTGTATAATTTGGGTCGAGTTGAAAGACATGGCATTTCTCCTGGATGTGTGTTTTGCCAAGCACCATCATCCCAGAAAAGCGCATTTCTTTCAACTCTGTTTGTCTGCGCCTTCATGCCCATCTGTTTCCTGGTCGCCTAAAAGAGTGACCAACCGGATTTGGTCACACCCATTTGAAAATTTGAAATGCCCGATTTGCCCAAGCTGTGCTATACTTTTGCCAGTTCACCCGACGTGCGACAAGGAGGCCCACATGGCAACTTGCCCCAGTTGTGGCCGTTACGTCGGCCCCGCCGATGCCGGTATCTGCGCTAACTGCGGTGCGCGTTTGACCGCTCGCATCACGCTCCGCGCGCTCAAGATCGGCGCGCTCGGTCTGGCTGTGTTGGGCCTGATTCTCCTGTGGTGGTTCGCCGCGCACTCGCCCGTCCCCAGGCTCAAGATCGGCCAGGCGCAAGCGACGATGAACTTTGCCTACGTCCGCGTACAAGGCCAAGTGACGCGCGCCCCCAGTCACGCCCCCGACAGCGGCACTCTCAGTTTTTGGATCGCAGATGACACCGGCGAGATGCTGGTCAGTTCTTATCGCGCCACGACGCAGGCTCTCCTGGATGCCGGGCGCATGCCCTTCATCGGCGACCGTGTGACGGTGGAGGGGACGCTGCGCATCCGGCAGGACAGCGCCTCGCTCACCCTCAACTCCGCCGACGCAGTGAGTGTCGAGCGCGGGCAGCCAGTTCCGATGGACATCGGCCAGATTGACGCGGCCTCGGCGCTGCGCGCCGTCAAGATTCGCGGCCAGGTGCGCGCCGTGCGAACGCCCTACAAGGGGCTGACTCTGGTCACACTCCGCGACGTGACCGGCGAGATTGACGTGGCCGTGCCCGACCCAGATTCGACGCTTGACGTGCAGCCGGGGCAGAGCGCCGAGGCCACTGGCGCGGTGACGCTCTACAAAGACGCGCCGCAGGTCACACTGGCCCGCGCCGATGCGCTGCGTTTGTCCGCCGACTCGATCCCGGTGGCAGCCCCCGCGCACGTGGCCAACCTCACCGCAGACCGCGCCGGGCAATGGGCCGCCGTGCGCGGGCAAGTCGTCAAGGTCAGCCCATTCAGCGCCGGGTTCAAATTCACGCTCGACGACGGCACGGGCCGCGCGAGTGTGCTGCTATGGAATGATGTCTATGCCGTGCTCTCGCCTACGCTCACGTTGGCCGAGGGCGCGCAAGTTGCCGTGCAGGGCGAGGTCTCGTCCTATCGCGGCGCAATCGAGATCGTGCCCGAGATTCCTGCCGATGTGACGCTGGTTGCCGCCGCGCCTGTCCCTGCAACTCCAATGCCTGCCTCCACCGTTGTGCCCACTCCAACGGCTCTGCTGCCCACCGCCGCCCTCGCGCCCACGCCCACCGCTCTGCCGCCCACGGTCACTCCCAGGCCCTCGCCCAAGCCGACGCAGTCTATCGCTTTCGTGTCACTGGGCCAACTCACGCAGGCCGACAAGGACAAGCTCGTCTCTGTGCGCGGCAAAATCGTCGAGGTGATTCAATTTTCCAGCGGCATGAAATACCGCCTGGATGATGGCACTGGCCAAGTCATCTTGCTGCTGTGGCAAAATGTGTTCGACAAAGCGCCAAACCGCGACAAGCTGGTGAACGGCGCGCAAGTGAGCGTCACCGGCGTGGTGGACGTGTATCGCGGAGAGATAGAAGTCATTCCCAGGTCGGGGGCGGATGTGAAAGTGAGTCCGTGATGCGCCCTGCCACCTGTGACCTGCAATAGGCGATATGGACACTTTGAGTCTGCTTGGCTATGCAGTCTGCGGCGCAGTGCTCGCCTCGCTGCTGGCGTGCGTCCCGGCGCTGCACATCTACAACGTCGCCGGGCTGGTCATCCTGGCGGGCGCGCGGCTGGCGGGCGTCATTCCGCCGGGCGCTCCACTGGCGATGTTTCTGCTCGGCATGGTGACGGTCTATGCCACGCTCAACACCGTTCCCTCCATCTTTTTTTCAGCGCCGGATGACTCGACGGCTTTCGTCGTGCTGCCGGGACAAAAATACTTGATGCAAGGACGCGGCTATGAAGCCGCCGTGCTCACCGGCGTGGGCGGATTGGGCGGCTTGCTCGCCGTCGTCGCGTTCAGTCCGCTGGCGTCGTCCGTGTTCCCGGTGCTGCGCGCCATCGTCTCGCCGCACCTGGGTTGGATACTGGCGGCCGTCATCGCGTTCATGTTGATGTCGGAATGGCCCAAGGGCG
This sequence comes from Anaerolineae bacterium, assembly GCA_041300525.1. Lineage (GTDB taxonomy): Bacteria > Chloroflexota > Anaerolineae > Fen-1058 > Fen-1058 > JBGLNJ01. The sequence goes on from JBGLNJ010000001.1 coordinate 3,078,000, forward strand.
GCGACCGCGCCAAAACTCCACTGGGCCGATTGGCCGGAGCGTGGACAGGGCTTGGCGCAGGTCTGTTGACGTTCGCGCTCTCCGGACTGTTGGGATTCGTGCTGATGTATCGCAGCGTCGTGCCGACCGATGTCGCATTTCAGAATCTCTTGCCCGCGTTCGTGGGACTGTTCGCCATCCCCGGCGTGATCCAGAACCTCGTCTCACAGACGCGAGTTCCGCAACAACACGTCGGCGCGTCGCTGGACGTGACGCCGTCGCTTTTGGCGCGCGGAGTTTTCGCCGGGCTGCTGGGCGGCGGGTTCGCGGCATTCTTTCCCGTCGTCACCGGCGGCATCGGCGGGCTGCTGGCCGGCCACGCCACGGCGCAACGCGACGACCGGCTATTCATCCTTTCGCAAGGCGCGTCGAAGGCCGTGTATTACGTGGGCGGGTTCTTGCTGTTCTTTGTGCCGGGATTGGGATTGACGCGCGGCGGGATGGCGTGGATGCTTTCGACGGTCTACACGCCGGGCACGCCACAGGTCTACTTTACCGCCGTCGCGGCGGTGGCGTGCGCGGGCGCGGTATCGTTCTTTCTGCTGCTGGGGTGCTCTCGCGCGGCGATTGCACTCATCGGGCGTGTGGACTATCGCTGGATTTCGGCGGCGACGTTGGGGCTGCTCGTCGCGCTGGTGTTCGCGCTGACGGGCGCGGGCGGGCTGCTCGTGGCGCTGGCCGCCACCGGCATCGGGCTGATCCCCGTCGCGTTCGGCTGCCGCAAGATGAATTGCATGGGCGTGCTGCTCGTGCCGATCACGTTGAACATGGCCGGCGTGGGAGCGAGCGTTGCGCACGTGTTGGGATTGATATGATGCAGGAGCAAGAGAAAAGATGCAAAAGGAAAGAGGAAAGAATACGCAGACCCAACCGGCGCTCGGCGCATCGGGCATGGTCAGCTCGGCCCATCCGCTTGCCACGCAGGCCGGCCTGGACATCCTGGGTGCGGGTGGAAATGCTTTCGATGCGGCAGTGGCGACGGCCGCGACTCTGAATGTCGTCGAGCCGATGATGTCCGGCATCGGCGGCTATGGGACGATTCTTCTCTACGACGCGCGCCAAGACGCCGCGTGGTTTTTGAACAGCAGCGGCCGGATTCCGGCGTCGCTGGACTCGGATGTCTTTCGCCCTCCAACCCCCGGCTATCTGGAAAACCGGCATGGCGCCAAAGCGGTCTCGACGCCCGGCAACCTCAACGCCTGGGCCGCCATGTCCAAGAGATATGGCCGACTCGAATGGCGGCGGCTTTTCGACGCCGCCATCCAGGCCGCCGACGAAGGTTTTGTCATCACCCAGACGACCGCCCGGCACATTCAATCCGAGTTCCCTTCATTCCCCGAACACGCCCAGAGCATTTACGGGCGCAACGGCGAGCCGCTCCAGGCCGGAGAGCGGCTGGTTCAACAAGACCTGGCAAAATCCTTCAGGCGGGTGGCCGAACGAGTCGCCCGAGCGCTGTACGAGGATGAGTTGGGCCAGGCGATTGACGCCGCCATGCGAGAGGCGGGTGGATTCCTCTCGCTGGATGATCTGCGCCAGGATCGGGCCGAGTGGTGGAGGCCGATCAGCATCAAGTGCTGGGGCCATACCGTTATTACCGCCTCGCCTCCGGCCAACTCTTTTGACATGCTGGTGCGGCTGGGGATGATGAGCCAGCTCGACCCGGCAGCGCTGGGGCACAACAGCGCCGCCTATTTGCACCGCTACGCCGAGGTCACCAAGCACGGATTCTGGACTCGCCTCAGATATGCCGGAGACCCGGACGTAAAACCGCCGCCGCTGGACGCGCTCCTCTCCGAAACATACTGGGCCGAACAGGTTGCTAAAATAGACCTTCAAAAAGCGACGCCGTTTGAGCCGCCGCAGAACTCGGGCTCGAGCGCGCACACCACTCACTTTGTCGTGGCAGACCGGTGGGGTAATATTGTCTCTGCCACTCAGACGGTGGGCGGCTTGTTCGGGAGCAAAATCATGCCGCCGGGGACGGGCATCTGGCTCAACAATTCTCTCCAGTATTGCACCTTCGAGCCGAAAGGAAATCCCATGGACGCCTTTCCGGGCCGGCACAAGCTTTCAGGCGATTGTCCAACTCTTGTGATGCGCGGCGGCAAACCCTGGATTGCCGTGGGGACGCCAGGCGGACACACCATCGGGCAGACGGTTCCCCAGATCGTGATCAACCTCCTCTGTTTCCAGATGGATATTCAACAGGCGATCACGGCTCCTCGCATCAGCTTTATCGAACCAGACGTGATTGCGGTTGAAGAGGGCATACCTGAAGCGGTTCGGCAGGCGCTTTCGGCCATGGGACACAACATCCAGGTGGAAAACAAACTCGGGAACGCGCACGGGCTGACGATTGAATACGATTCCGCGGACTTGCCTTGTCGGTTCACTGGAGGAGCCGCCTTTTGGAGCGCGTCGAAATCCAACTCGGCGGCGACGACTTGCTCGCCGTCGGTCGTGGCGGACTGCGCCAAGACTCCGCGCTCGCCCTCGGTCATCTCGACCGGCGCGAGGATCGCGCTGCGCCCGGCATACGCCTGGCCGAAGCAATCGCCCGCCAGGCACACCTCAATACCCAATACCTGATTACTCTGCACCTCGCGCCAGAGCGATGTCTGGCTAAAGCCAGACCACGCTTCTTCGTCGAATGGCGCGGGAAGAGCCGTCACATGAATCAAAAGGTTCGCGCCTTGCAGCGTCAGGATGCGGGCTACCTCTGGATAACGCACGTCTTCGCCGACGATGAGGCCGACGCGGCCCAGCGGCGTCTCAAACACGTCGAGGCTATCGCCGCGCGCAAGGCCCCAGGCTTTTTCCCGCGCGCCCAGGTGCGTTTGCGTCTGCCGACCGGCGACGCTGCCATCCGGCGCGAACAGGTGCGCCTGCGCCACAAGCGATTCGCCATCGGGGCCGGGGACAACCGTCGAGCCGGGGACCAGCCACACGCCAAAGCGCAAAGCCAGCCCGGCGCACGTCTCCTCGAAAGCCTTGAGCAGCACGGCAGCCTTTTTTTGCAGCACGGGCACAGGATCGTCCCGCACGCCGGCCGCGCCCAGCAGCGTCAGCCCGACGTGTTGGGGCAGCACGACCAGTTGCGCCCCCTGCTCCGCTGCCGGTTGGATGGCGGCGACCAGTCGCGCCTCCATATCCGCCACACTCTGCGCGCGAAAGAACTTGCATTGTATTGCAGCGACTTTTGCCATGAGATAGAGATTTGAGATTTGAGATTTGAGATTTGAGATTTGAGATTTGAGATTTGAGATTTCCTACCGAGCGCCTTTGATCTGCTTGACGAACACGGTGCCCAAGATAAAGTACACCACGGCCACGAGGAAAATCACCGTGTAACCCAGGTTGGGGATGCTCTGCGCCTTGCCAACGCGTTGGAAATTGTCGAGCAGGAATCCGGCGATGGGCGTGGCAAGGACCTGCGGCAAGACCATCGCCACATGCCACACGCCCATGTCCTTGGCATAGTCGTCCATCGAGGGCAGAATGTCCGATGCCAGCGCCCAGTCCACGCTCTCATACGCGCCGTAGCCAAGCCCAAAGATCACCCCCATCAACACGGCCAGCGTGAACGAGTGAAAAACGACGAACACGAGCGCCACTAATCCCATCAAGGCGCCGGCGAGATAGACCATGATCTTGCGGCCATGCCGATCCGAGAGTATCCCGGCGGCCAGCGTGCTGACAATCGCGCCCAGCAGCAACGGCAGGAGAAAGAACGACACGGCCACTTCGGGCTTTTCGGCCACCTGCCCCACCCCGGCCAAGATGAACGGCGCGCCGATCACATCGCCCAGATAATACTGGAGGAATTCTTGGACCGTAAAGATCCCCATGGTGACGAGCATCCGCGTGAGGAACACCCAGGTGAAATCCGAGTGCTTGAACGGATCGTACAGCCCGCGCCAAAACTCGCCCCACTTGAACTGCCGCGTCACAGAGACATCCGGCTCCCGCACGCCCACGAGCGTGACCACCATCCCCAGCAGCATCACACCCATCAACAAAAAATAAATCCCGGTGATGCCGCCCAGCGCGTCCATCAAAAAGCCCATCACTCCGCCGGCAAACGTGCCCAACATCACCATCAGCCCCATCCAACCGGATGCCGCGCCGCGCTGTTCAGCAGGCACCAAGTCTGGGATGAGCGCGCTATAAGGCGCTGTGGCAATGTTGTTGAACAACTCGACAACGAGAAACGCCGCTGTCCAGCCTACGAGTGAATCCGGGCGACCCGGCTGGATGAGGTAAGCCAATCCAATAAGCCCAATGACATTGCCGAGCGTGCCGATGACGATCCACGGCTTGCGCCGCCCGCCCCCGAAACCGGGCAAGCGGATGCGATCCGAGAGCGCGCCAAACACCGGCGCGATGACCATGGAGATGAGCGCGCCAGCGCCCAGGACCAACCCGAGCGCGCTCCCCTTTGCGTCATTGCCCACCGCCGCCTTGATCTGGCTGGGCATGGTGACAAGCAAAATCGCCGTCCAGTGTACATTGGTGGCAAACCAGAAAAAGCTGAGCAAAATCTGCCGGAAGGTGGACATGGGCGGACGAGCGGAGATAGAAGCGGATGTCATGGCGTTCTGTTCCTATCCACTAAACTCACCCTGCCGACTGGGTGAGTTCGTCATTGGATCAGGCAGCGGCAAGCCGATGACCGTGTTCGCTGTCCGGCGACTCTTGCAGCAGCGCCACGGCGTGCGGGAGCGCCGGCATGACGATTTCCAGGTTCTCGCGGGCAGCTTGGGGACTGCCCGGCAGGTTGATGATGAGTGTGCGGCCACGAATGCCGCACACTGCGCGAGAGAGCATCGCGTGCATGGTCGTTCGCAGACTTGCGGCGCGCATGGCCTCGGCCAGCCCCGGCGCTTCACGCTCGATCACGCCGCGCGTGGCCTCGGGCGTCATGTCGCGCGGGCTAAAGCCGGTGCCCCCGGTGGTCAGAATCAAGTCAAGCCGCGCCTCGTCGGTCCAACCGGCGAGCATCGTCTGGATGGACAGCAATTCGTCCGGCACGATGCCCTCGCGCTCCACCATCCAGCCTTGCCGCTCGGCGATCTGTCGAAGCAACGGGCCGCTGGCGTCAGTGCGCTCGCCGCGCGCGCTGCGGTCACTCACGGTGAGAATCCCCACGCGAATCAACGCGTTACTCCTCCAACCCGACGACCTTCCTCCACTCGCCGTGAATTCCATCGTCGGTGACGCCATAGTAAACGCGCAACCGTCCCTCCGGCAATCGCTGCACCAGGTCATAGCGTGTTTTGCCGGCGCGCTTGGAGCTATCCAACATTCCGAGGTCGCCGCGCCAGGCCACTTTATCCAACTCGATCTGGCCTAATCCAGACTGGCTCTCGTTCTGGCTGATGGCATAGTGCCACAGGTTGCGCGCCGATTTGCGTGTGACGTTCTGAACCACGCTGCCGTTCCGCAGATCGCGCATGGTGTGATACCGCATGCCGCCCCGCTCTTCGGTCGCCACGATTTCCACGCCGGTCCGTGGCGGCGAGACGAGTCCCTCCGGCGAGGGTGTGGCTTCGCTATCGGCCGGCGCCGGCTCGACGGGCACAGCTTCGGGCAATGCCACGGGGGCCGGCGCGGCAGTGTGCCTCCGGACGAGTTGGACGATCTCGTCGCGCACGGCCAGATTCGTCTCGGCCTCGGCGCGCACGTAAATCTTGTTGTCCTCAATCGCATACGGCACATCGTCGCCGCGCGGCACGATGAGCCGAACGATTTTCACGCCTTCGGTCTCTTGCGTGTCCACCGCCACATCCAGGCTGGGCGTGATCTTTTGCTGGACGGCGCTGCGCAAAATTTCCACCGCCTTGTTCGGATTGTCCACGCTGACCGGGCGAGCCTTGGGATCGTCCGGCAAGCCCACATAGATCGTCCCGCCGTTCGTATTGGCGAACGCGCACACGTCGGCGATGATGGCGTCCAAGCGCCCGCCGCGCTGCGCGTACCCGGTGTGAAACGACTGGACAATATTGGGGCCTTCTTCGCGCGCGGCGTGGATATGGTCAAAGGGCGCCTGCGTGGGGCGATAAGGGCGGCTGCGCGCAAAATCCTTGCTCAGGAACAATTCCTTGAGCGATTGAAAACTGACTTCCGGCAGCAGCACCTCGGTCACCCGGTCGCCCACGCCCAGGTTCTTGATATTCTTGACATCCCGCACCAGGCGGTGCGAGTCGCTGCCTTGAATGCAGTGCATCCGACGCGGGTACTCGGGCTTGGAGCCATTAAAGAATGCCGCGGTTGACCGGCGGCTCTTGCTCTCCAGGTCTGTCACTTCGAGCGCGTGCAGGTGCTCGTCTTGGGTATAAGCTATCTTGGTCTGGCCCGAAAGCGCGCCGATGGTGGCAACGCCGTGCGTCGAGTTGGCATGCGCGGCGATCACCAGCCCGCCCGCCTCGTCAATCAAGCGGTACGCCGTCAGCACATCCGAAGTCGCGCCGACCTCGCCGCTGCCGCCGTCGAGCCTGTCCGCCGGGACGTTGAGCGTCAGCAAAATATGTTCGATTTCGCGGACGGTCATCGTTTCCGGAAAGATGCCGAGGATATGGAACCCAAACGTCGCCGTAAACTCGAACGCCGGCAGCACCAACACCTTTTGGCGCAGCCGGCGGTACTCGTCCAATTGGCGTTTCTCGTCGGGGCGCAAGCGGCTCAACCGTTCCAGCAGCTCGAGCTGCTCGATTTCGGAGAGCATCGCGGCATACCCGGCAATCGAGTTGTGGTCGGTGAACGCAAGAATATCCAGGCCGCGCGTCTCGGCCTTTTGCAGGAGGTCCAGATACGAGACGCCCTGCTCCTGAAAATCAACCGAGGCGGGAGTGTGAAGGTGCAAATCCATCCGCCTCCACTGCCGTTGGGTGTCTTTGGTCTTTGGTTTTCGCTTGGCTGTCAATGTTCTAGTCCAGTGTCACTAGTCCGGTAGTCAAGTAGTCGGATAGTCGAGCAGTTGGGTTAGACTATTCGACTACGAGACTACTTGACTATTTGACTAATTGCTTGATATTGGCTAACAACACGCCCGGGCTATATGGCTTGAGCATGAACATCTCCGCGCCAGCTTGCAGACATTCATCTTTGGCATCCAGCCCGGAAACGATGATGATGGGGATAGACTTGAGCGCCGGGTCTGCCTTGAGCGTTTCCAAGATGCCCAAAGTCTCGACCTGGCCCAGGTGCAAATCCATCACCACCAAATCGGGTTGGTTCCGGCGCACCGTATCCACTACAGTCTCCGGGCGCGGAGCCGACAAAGCCTGATACCCTTCCAGCTCCAAGAGCGTCTGGAGCAGGCGAGCCATCGGCTGGTCATCTTCGACAATCAGGATGGTTGACAAGGTTGTCCCCCTTTGCGTCGGCCTATGCCTCACGCTTTTTTCGCGCGAGCTTTGGCCGCGCGCTTGTCGCCCGTTCGGCTGAGCTCACGTCGAAGCCGGGCGGCGGGACGTTTGCCGGGCCTCTCGGCCCGCAACGCCGCTTCAAAGACTTGGTCCACACAATCGGCCAGGATGAACTTTATCGAGTCGCGCACTTCTTGCGGGATGTCGTCCAAGTCTTTTTCGTTGCGTTTGGGCAGGATGACGGTCTTGACTCCGACGCGGTGAGCGGCCAGCACTTTTTCCTTGAGGCCGCCGATGGGCAGCACCTGCCCGCGCAGCGTGATCTCGCCCGTCATCGCCACGTCGTCGCGCACAGGGCGGCCGGTGATGTGCCGTGATTAGCCACATGGAGAAGCACTTGCCACAATACAAGATCTTTGTCTTCTCCATCTGCGAATGGTTTTTCGAATAACATCTCGTCCCGCAATTTTTCAAGATAATCGCGCATATTTTGTTCAACGCTGTCCCAGTGTGCACGAATGATTTTCCTATCGTCAAAGGTAGCGGGATTAAACGGTTTTGGGTTTTCGACTCCTCGCAATCCGCTAAACCATGTATCATCAACACTCATAAGATGAACGGTTTGGTCTCGAACAGACCCATGAGAGTAGTTCACATCTTGCGTGAACTGTTCATAGGATAGTGGAGCGATACAAATATCCCATATCTTGCGGTTTTCAGTAAAGTGATAATTGTAGAAATGGCGAAAGGCATTTGCATTCATGTTGTAACTTACTCCTCTGTATGCGCCCAACATCATTTGACCGGCGCGAACTTTAGAATCCGTGATAGCCCGGCGTCGGAAACATAGATGTTGCCGTCGCCGTCCACCGCGACGCCGGTGGGCAACTGGAAACTCTTGTCGTCCGTGCCAATGTCGCCGAACGTCGCCTTGAACGTCCCGTCCGGCCCAAACACCAGCACGCGGAAGCCGGTTGGGTCAACCGTGTAGACGTTGCCGTCCTTGTCTGCTGCCACGTAGGGTTTGTTCGTCACCGATTGGTCGAGCCAGCCCTTGACTTCCCACTGGCGGACCGGTTGCCCGTCGGGGGCGAGCACCTGGATGCGTTGATTCCACGTGTCGTTCACCACCAGGTTGCCATTCGGGTCAACTGCCACGCCCACCGGCTCGTCGAGTTGGCCCGGCTGGACGCCGGCGCCTCCGAACTGCGTGATGAACTCGCCGTCCGCGCTAAACACCTCGATGCGTTTGTTGCCGGTGTCGGTGACGTAGACTCGCCCACCTTTGTCCACCGCCACGCCGCGCGGCCCCCAGAAAATGCCGCCTTGCCCGCCAATGTCTGTCTGGCCGGGCGTGCCCCACATCTTTATGAATTTGCCGTTCGGGTCGAGCTTTTGGATGCGGTGATTCCACGTGTCGGCCACGTACACGCTGCCGTCCGGCCCAACCGCCACGCCCCACGGCTCATTAAACGTGCCCGGCTCTGGATTGGCATTGGTCGGCCCGCTAAAGGTACCAAATGCTAACAGGAACTTGCCCGAAGCGTCAAATTTTTGGATGCGGTGATTGTTGCTGTCGGCCACGTACAAGCTGCCATCCGGCGCAACGGCCAGCCCGTGCGGCGCGGTCAACTGACCCTGCGCGTTGCCTGGCTCGCCAATGATCTGAGCGGCGGCAATGTCGCGCTGGCCCTTGAGATACGGGTCAACCGGGAGTTGCGCCACCGGAGCCGGCCCGATGTGCTGATCCCACATCTGGTTCGAGATGTCTTTGCGCACGTACAAGCGAAAGTCGTGCACCAGCGGCCAACTGTCTAACGTGTGCTTGCTTGTGGTCAACTCGTCGTAGAGCTTGAAATCGCGGCTCAGCCAGATGTCCCAGATGGCCTGGCGCATCTTGCCGTTGGTGACTGCCGCGACAACCTCGTCCCACGTGATGGATTTGCCGCTCTTGCCCTTATAATCTTCCATCGGCCACCAGATGAGCCGATAGGTGAACTTGTCGTACTTGTCGCCCAGGATCGGATCAACGGTGCCCCACGTGGCCGAGCCGGCGACGACGACCGGCACGTTGAGCTGGTCGCGCGTCGGGGTGGCGGGCAGGAGCGCGGCATTGGGATAGTCGCGCAGGTACCAACTGAACGGCCACGACGAGTCCGGGTCGTAGGCCATCTTGAGTGCGCGCTCACCGGCAGTGCGCCGGCTGATGTCCTCGATCTGGCTCATGGCGAGCTTGACGCCGGCGCCGCCGTGCGCGTACACGCCGTATTCGGTCGGATAGTCATAGTTGATATAGTTCCACCGCCACGCCGTCCGCAGGGTGAGCGCGGCCAGCAGCGCCAGCGCCGCCAGCCCGACGAGGGCCGCGCTCTTGCTCCAGCCCACCTTGGGCACGATGATCACCAGCGCGACCAACGCGCCGAGGCAGACGACGAACGACGAGAACCACTGGCCGGCGGCGGTGAGCTGCGTCAGTTCTTTGCCCTGGAACGCGCCGGCCTGCACTGCGCCGATCATGCTGGCAAAAGCGATCACGAACAGCGGCGCGAGGAGCGCAATGACCCACCCGCGCGCCAGGGCCTTCCAATCGAGCCGCTCAAAGACCCGGCCCAGGAAATGCCCCGAGATCAAAATCATCGGCAGCGCAAAATAGGTTGTGAGCCACGGCATCTTTTCGCCCGCGTAGGAAAACGTCACCCAGGTCAAGCCGAGCCAGTAAACCAGGAACAACACAAAGAGCGCCATCTCGTGTTCCAGGCGCGCGGCTTCCGGTGCTTCCTCTGGCTCCGGGACCGACTCGCGCCCCTGATCGCGCACGGTTTTCGATTCGGCGCCAAGTGGGGTCGGGACGGGGAACCTGAACCCCTGCACGAAATAGACGACGACCGCGAGACTGCTGACGATGAGGGGCAGATATTCATAGAGGGGAACGAGGAGCACGTAATAGTATGTGGGCTGACTGCCACGCTGCACACCCTGCTGCGCCAGCCAATAGCCCAGGCTGCCGATCATGCCCGACGCCAGACCGGCGCCGTTGGTAAAGACCGTCGTGAACAGCGTGACGAAAATGCCGTACCAGATGCCGGCTGAGATGAGGAAGCGTCGCCAGTTCCACCACACGCCCAGCGCGATGGAAACCGCCAGGAACGGCATAAAGATCCCGCCGGAGCGCACGATGCCGGCTGTCCCATAGTCCACCGGATCGAATCCGGCCAGATTGATCGCCAGGGGTGAAGCTGCCGGAAGATAAAAGATGACCAGCAAGATTGCCAAGTCAAGCGCCGGCACGTCGCGGATCGAGCCGGGCATCAGCGCGCGCAGCAAGCCATACGCCGCCGCCCCCAAGATCGCGCCAATCACGCCCATAATCACCAGGTTGAGAAAAATCTCCAGGTTGGTGAGCACAGGCGGCGCGACGGCCGGCGCGCCTGCTATCACCGCAGGCGTTGGCCCCAGCCCGCGCGTGATCAGATACGCGGACTCGATCACGGTGCCCACGACCAGGATGCCCAACACGCCGGTTACGGTGATCATTAATCGGGACAGACCGTCCAATCCCCAGCCCCGCGAGCGAATCACGCCGACCGCGGCCAGCAGCGCCAGGAACGATCCAAAGATGCCGGTGTAAATGAAAGAGACTTCCATGGAGGCGAGAAACAACGCGCTGGCTGCTACCAGGAGATACAGCCACCTTTCTCTTTTGTCGCGCAGGTAGGCAAACATCGCCCACACAGTGAGCATGATCCAGACGATGTCATAGCTTTCATCGCGGATGTAGCGCGCGTGGTATAGGACCATGGGCGAGATGAGCAGCATGAACGACGTGACCAGCGCGCCGGTGCGGCCCAGCCAGCGCCGCAGCGTCCACGGCAACCAGATCAATGCAACGCCGAACACGGCTGTGCTGATGCGCGCGGTAAAGTCGTCCGCGCCGAACAGAGAATAGATCAGCGCATTGATGTGGAACAGGAACGGCCCGTGCATCAGCGGCGTGTGTTGAAAGCCGCGCCCCACGTAGAGCAGCCACGAAAAATACGTGTGCAGGCTTTCGTCGTGGCTCATCACCCGGTCGCCCAAGCGCCAAAAGCGCGTCAAGAGGGCGGCCAGCGTGAACAAGAGATACAGGCCCTTTTCCGCGTCGAGTTTCAACGCGGCGACGAGAGGAGTGTCGAGAAATGAAGTCTTGGATTCGTTAATCATCGGCTTGTTCTCACTAGGATGGTTTCTCCCTCTCCTACCCCTTGCCCCTCCCTCTCCCATTGGGAGAGGGAGGGGGTTGGGGGAGGGAGAGGGTCATTGCTTTACCCACAAGATCGCTTGTTGTGTAGGCTTGGGCGCTTCGGCATTGCGATAGACGAGCCATTTCAAAATGTCGTTGGCGGATTTGCCTTCGAGGCTCCACGCCTGCTGCAGCGTAAAGCGTTGCCCGGCATAACTGCCCCCTTCAAGGAGGGCCGGCGGTTTGGGTTCTGTTGTGACGAGCGCCAGCGGAGTGGAGGCCGCGTCCAGCGCGGCCACAAAGCGCACATTGGGCATGTCGCGCAAGTACCACTTGAGCACTGCATCGGACCTCGACCCGCCGAGCGCGACAAAATCGAGCAGGTGCGGATCCGTCGTCTTTTGGGCGGAAAGCACTGCCAGGTCACGCGCCAGATCGCGCACTGCCGGCGACGTGGCTTCCGGCCCGACGATGATCTCGCGCGGATCGCCGGGACGATTCTGCGCCGCGTTCCAGCCGGCGGCCCACGTCGCCAGCGCCAGCGTCAGCAGCACTGCCGAGGTCGCGCCGCGCATGGCCGCCGCGCCGCCGGTCAGTCCGGTGAACAGCGCGACCAGAATCACCGCGAGCACGAGCGCCAAAAAGATCTGGGTGATCTGCGCGCCCCCGGCGATCTTGAGCGCTCCAATGGCAAGCGGCGTCGAATTGGGGTTCTGCGCGTACGCGGCCAGCCCCAGGACGAAATAGGTGATGACGGGCATTAGGACTAGCGCCAACACGCCTTCTTCGCGGCTAAAGCGCGTCGCGCGCAGCGAATCTTGGATTGCCTGGAACGTATAGCCGCCGAGCAACGCCAGGGGGATCATCACCAGCAGCACGTCGCCGGTTGTCCGCCCGGAACGCAGCACGGCCAACAATAGCGCGGCGATCAGCCACGCGACGGGCAGCAAGATAAAGTGATCGTTGCGCTGGAGCGCAAAGACCAGGCCGGCCAGGCCGACGACGACGGCGAGCGGCTCATAGATCGCCAGCAGTTGGAACGCCCACGGCCAGCCGGCGCCGCCCGGCTGCGCGCGAAAATCGGCCAGCCACGCGGACAGCAAATCAACGGCTGCGCTCAGGCCGCCGGGTCGCCACATCAACGCCGTCGCGCTGATGACGAACACCGCCGCCATCACGCCGAGCAATCGCACGATCAGTCCCGGTGTCGTGCGAATGATTTGCCACTTGTCGCGCGCCGCATGTGTGCCGCCGGCAAAAGCCGTCGCTCCGGCGCTCACCAGCAGCATCAACAGCGCCGAGTAGATGGTGCGCCCGCTCGCCAGTCCCAGGCCCAGCAGCGCCGCGCCCGCGTAAAGCCACGCCGCGCGGCCTGTTCGCAGATACCGGTCGGCGACGACGGCCACTCCCATCAGCACGCCCGCCACAATCACTTCACCGCTCACCGTGCGCGAGCTGCAACGCCCACACGTGCGAGAGCCACCAGTGACTCAACAGGATCGGCTGGGCGCGCTGCAAGTGTGTGTAGCCGGGCAGGCTGATGCCCCAATCCTTTTCGGCCCGCGCGACGAGCGTCGCTTGCAGGTTGTGTACGTGCGCGTCCGTTTGGGCGATGGCCTCCATCACCCACAAGCGAAAGTCAGTCGCGACCTGATCGTTGCGGCTGCGGCCCGTGTGCAGTTTGCCCGCCACCGGGCCGATGCGCTCCGTCAGCCGCCGCTCGACGGCCGTGTGAATGTCCTCGTCGCTGTCCTGAAATCCAAACTGGCCGCTCTCCAACTCGCGCGCGGTGTCTTGCAGCCCGCGCGCGATTTCATCGGCTTCGGCCTCCGTCAGCACGCCGGCTTGCGCCAGCGCGCGCGCCCAGGCCACGCTGCCGCGCACATCCTGTTGCGCCAGGCGTTGGTCGAACGGCAGCGAATCGTTCAGCCGCGCCATCGCTGCGCTTACTGTGCCACTCAACCGTCCCACCCAGAGTTTCATGGCTGATTCCTCAATCTTGAATTCCTAATCCCGAATGATTTTTTCTACGGGAACCGGCGGCACGTCTTGCGCGCCTTGCTCGATGAGCGCCCGAATCTTGAGCGGCAGGCCCCAGAGCCGGATGAACCCGGCAGCATCGCTGTGGCTATAGATTTCGGAATAGCCAAACGTCGCAATGTCTTCGCGGTAGAGGCTGTACGGGCTGGCGCGCCCAGCGACGATCAAGTTGCCCTTGTAGAGCTTGAGCGTGATCGAGCCGGTGACGGTCTTTTGCGTCGAGGCGAAAAAGGCGTCCATCGCTTCGCGCAGCGGCGTGAACCACTGACCAAAGTACACGAGTTCGGCGTAGCGCTGCGCGACAACGTCTTTATAGTGCAACGTGTCGCGGTCGAGCGTGAGGGCTTCCAATTCCTGGTGGGCGGCGAACAGGATCGTGCCGCCGGGCGTCTCGTACACGCCGCGCGATTTCATGCCCACCAACCGGTTCTCGACCAAATCAATTTGCCCGATGCCGTGCTTGCCGCCGATCTGGTTGAGCGTTTCGACGATCTGGGCGGGCGAAAGTTTTTCGCCGTTCACCGCCACCGGGTTGCCGCACTCAAACGTGAGGGTGACTTGTTCCGGCTCGTTCGGCGCTTGCTGCGGCGTGACGGAAAGTTGGAACAGATCGTCTTCAGGCGCGTTGTTGACATTCTCCAGTGGGCCGCCTTCGTGCGAAAGGTGCCACAGGTTGCGGTCGCGGCTGTAAAGCGAAGAGCCGCTGCTCGTCGGGACGGCGTAACCGTGCGTTTCGAGATAATTCACGGCGTCCTCGCGGGAGCGGATGTCCCACTCGCGCCACGGGGCAATGATCTTGAGTCGAGGATTGAGCGCGGTGTACGTCAGATCAAAGCGCACCTGGTCGTTGCCCTTGCCGGTGCAGCCGTGCGCCACGGCGTCCGCGCCTTCCTCCTCGGCCACTTGCACCTGGTATTTGGCGATGAGGGGCCGCGCGACCGATGTGCCCAACAAATACTTGCGCTCGTATATCGCGCCGGAGCGGATCAGCGGAAAGAGATAATCTCGAGCAAACTCTTCGCGCAGGTCGTATTGAATGAGCTTGCTTGCGCCACTGGACTGGGCACGCTCCGACAGACCGGCAGTCTCTTCGCCCTGGCCGACGTCGGCGGTGAAGCAGATCACCTCGCAGCCATAGTTCTCACGCAGCCACGACACAATCACCGAAGTGTCCAGGCCGCCCGAATACGCTAACACCACTTTTTTGACAGATACCTTTTCCATTGAACCTCCTTTGTATGGGGTCGCCGCCCCAAGCTGATCGGACAACAAAAAAAGCCCTCCGGTTCGGAGGGCTTTTGCTGGGCTAAAGTAATGTTCTACAAGTGCCTAACCCAAGCGAAACGAACCCACCTCCCCTTGTTGAGGGCAGCCAGGCTTACGAGAACGCTTGGAGCACAGCACAATGATGTTCATGGTTTGATCGGTCAGACGAACGAAAATTCCTGCTGAGATATTGGCGCGATTATACTTGCTTGTGTGGTTTTGTCAAGGACCCGTATTCTGGGATATCGAAGCAGAATTCGCCTCGAAAATGGCGCGCACACTCCCACGGAAACGAGCGACCGAAATCAGGATGGCCGAACGGCACATTCAATGTGTACCAGCCCCGGACACTCGGGACCGCAGTGCGGACAGAGGTAGGTTTGATTCATGATTCATCCTTTTTTGCGCAGGCTGTGCTCGTGTTCGGCCTGCTCGCGTGTCATCGCGCCACCCACGATCAGGCTTTCCACATAATCGTCGCAGGTCAGTCCGCTCAGGTCGGCGCCCGCGCCGTAGCCGCCTTTCGGCGATATGCCGTTGCCACCGGATGTGCGCCCCATCGTGTTGCGCTCGCGTTTGTGCGCCAGCGCGGCCCGCAAATAGTCCAACGAATCACCCTCGATCACGGTCCCGGCGATTTCACAGGCTGTCGCCCAGACGTGCTCTGCACCGTGCTCACTGACCAATCCGCCGATAGCAGCGTAATCACTTTTGACGGGCGCGATACGCAAGCGGCCATTCGGCTCCAACCCCAGCCCAAGCGTGACGCCAATGTTCTGAGCGAGGATCGCATGCGCCTTGCTCTTGCGTTGAGAGGGCGTGTGGTCAGCGCGCGCCAGCACCCGGCGCAGATCATCCAGCACACGCCGTCGGCGCTCTGGCAGCGGCATCAAACCGAGAGACGCCGTGTTGAACCCAACCGCCGTCAGTCCAACGCGCATGTCAACATTGGCGACCAGCGCCTCGAACGATGTGAGCGTTTGGGCGTTATCCAATGCCGCGTTCAATCTGTCCAGTTGCTTCTGAGGGCTGTTGACCTCAGAAGCAACCCCTGCTACGGTCTCGGCGCGATTAGCGCGTTGGCCGTTGCCAGATGTTTCGGGTGTGAGCCGATTGGCTCGGTTTCCAGCATCCAGAGCGGAAAGGGACGCAGCGGCAGGGCCGCCTCGCGGTCCGCCTGGTACTCTAGACGTATTAGCCAAAGATAATATCTTTGTGTTGCCTGGAGCAACACGGCTCGACCCATTGAGTCTGTTATCCTTGTCGCGCCAAGCGATTACTCGACTCCATCATCGCTTTTGCGGCTATTCCGCCATAACCCTCGTCGGCCGTCAAGAGGAGTGTCACTGTTTTGTTGATGCTTTCACGTCGCCGCGTCAAGATTTATCCCCTCAATCAGCGTATGCTCACAATCAAGAGCCGTCATTCATCAAGGAGTGGTATGGTCACTCGCAAACGGATTCTTATTGCCGCAACATTCGTGCTGATCACTGCGTTGGCCCAGGCCGTGCACGGCCTCGTCGCCGATTTGCCCGATCCGCGCACGCTGATCGCCCGTGCGCCATCCGGCACGAGCAAGCTGCTCGATCGGAATGGACGCTTGCTCTACGAGTTCCTCGATCCACATGCGGGCAGCCGCACGCGCGTTGACCTGGCCCAGATTCCACTGGCCTGCTGCCAGGCTACCGTCGCCACCGAAGACGCGAACTTTTACGCCAATTCTGGTGTTGACCCGCGCGGCATCCTTCGAGCAGCGTGGCTCAACGCGACGAGCCGCGAAATCGTCTCCGGCGGCAGCACGCTCACGCAACAACTTGCGCGCATCGCATTTCTTTCACCGGACGAACGTGCGGAGCGTAGCCTTCGCCGAAAACTGCGTGAGGCGATTCTGGCGTATCGCATGGCGCAGACGTGGAGCAAGGACACGATCCTCGAAGCGTATCTCAACGAGGTCTACTATGGCGAGCTGGCTTATGGCATCGAAGCGGCGGCGCAGACTTTTTTTGGCGTGTCGGCCAGTCAACTCGACCTGGCGCAGTGTGCGCTGCTGGCGGGGCTTCCTCAGCGGCCCGCACAATACAACCCACTCGTCACGTTGGACGCGGCCAAGAATCGCCAGCGCGTCGTGCTCGACCTGATGGCAAAGCAGGGCTATATCACGCGAGGGCAAGCTGATCTCGCTCATGCCGAACCACTAGAGGACGATTTCAAAAGTTTTTAGGGTAAAATATGTGCCATGTGGAGTAGCAGGAGGTCATGGTGCAATGGCACGCCCAGTGTACAAATACAAGGTCAAACTCAAAGGAAGTGAAAAGCACGATCTACGCCAAGCCAAAAAGAAAGGGCGCAAGAATGCTCGTTTGGTGATTCGCATTCTCATCATCTTACTGGCCGACGCGGGCAAGGCCATCGCGGAAACGGCTGAGACGCTGAGTTGTAGCGAACAAACGGTCTTGAACCAGCGCAAAAGGTTTCTGGCTCGCCGCGCGGAGGGTGTCGCGGCCCTGGAGGATTTGCCCCGAACGGGGCGGCCCGTCCTCTACGGCCCTCCAGAACGAGCCCAGGTCACCGCGCTGGTGTGTGAAACGCTGCGGGAGCGGAAATTGCCCCTCAGTCGTCTTTCGACCGCCGATTTGCTGCGGACGGTGGTCAAGGAAGAGACGTTGGCGCACCTGAGCCAGAGTAGCCTGAGCCGGATGCTGCGGCAGGATGCGCTCAAACCCTGGCAGTATCGCTACTGGCTCTTCCCCCGAGACCCGGACTTTGTGAGCAAGGCCTGCGTGGTCTTGGACCTGTACGCAGGCTTTTGGGAAGGACAACGCTTGACCCCCAACGAGTATCTACTCTCGGCGGATGAGAAAAGCATCCAAGTCTTGACTCGCTGTCACCCCAGCCTGCCCACGCTCCCGGGCTACGTCCAGCGGGTCGAGTTCGAGTACGAGCGTCAGGGCACCCTGGCCTATCATGTGGCCTGGGATGTTTTCCGGGGCAAACTCATAGGGCGCGTCGCCCCCACCACCTCCATTGCGACTTTCAATCAACTCATCGACCTGGCCATGACGCAAGCCCCCTATCAGACCGCGGCACGGGTCTTCTGGATCGTAGACGGGGGCTGCGCCCATCATCGCAGCACATTCCCGGCGCGACTGAGCGGGATGTACCCCAACGCCAGGGCCGTGATGCTCCCGGTGCATGCCAGTTGGTTGAACCAAGTCGAACTGTTTTTTTCCATTGTGCAGCGCAAGGTCCTCACACCGCTGGATGTGGCGAATGAGACGGCCCTGACCAACCGGCTGTTAGCTTTTCAAGATTACTACCAGGAAATCGCAAAACCTTTTACTTGGAAGTTTACTGCCGCCGACCTGAAAAAGCGCATCGAGGCACTCCAAGCCTTTAGCGCCCAACTCAGCTTTACCACAAAAACTTGTGAAATCGTCCTCTAGGTTTTCATGCTCACCGTCACCGTCGTTCCCTCCCCAGGACTGCTTTCCAACGTTACTTGGCCTCCCACCTTGGCGGCCCGCTCCTCAAAGCTGCGCAGCCCTATGCCGCCGGCGTTCCTGACGGTGAGCGGGTCGAAGCCTATTCCGTCGTCGCGCACTTGCAGGCAAACAGTCTTGTCGGTGAATTCCAAGCGAACCGTCACATGCTGCGCCCCGGCGTGTTTCATCACATTATTGAGCGCCTCTTGCGCGATCCGATAAAGTTCCTCTTCTAGCACGATCGGCAGCCGTCGCTCTCCTTCTACCTTGAGTGCTGTCTTCAGCCCGGCGCGCGCCTCCACCGCCGCCAACCGGATGCGCAGGGCCGTCACCAATCCCTCCAGGGCCAGCGCCGGTGGGTGCAGCTCGAAAATCAGCAGCCGCATATCGTGCATCGCGCTCCGCGCCGTGTCCCGCAATTCTTGCAGGTGACTCAACGTCACATCCTGTTTGTTGGCCGCCAGGGCCAGCGCCGCCGCGTCCGCATACAGCGTCATGCTGTAGAGAGACTGCACGACCGAGTCGTGCAGTTCACGCGCCAACCGCTGCCGCTCCTCCAGCACCGCCACTTGCCCGGCTTGCTGATTGAGCCGGGCGTGCTCGATGTTGATGGCGGCCTGATTGGCAAAGAGACTGACGATCCGCACATCGTCCTTCACAAAGCCGCCCGGCTTGTCTACCACTTCCAGCACGCCAATGACGTCTCCGCCCGCGTGCAACGGCATGGACAGAAACGCCGTGGGGCGTCTCCCCCGCAAGTATTCGTACGCCTCGCCGGCGGGATCGTTGGTCAGAAAAGGTTCATCCCGGCACACGACGATGCCGGCCAAAGACCCTTCGACTGGGATCCGGTCAAAGAACGCCGCTACCGCCCCCGTGCTGTAAGTCACTCGCAGCCAGGTGTCCTCTTCTAACAGCAAGACCGCACTGCCCATAGCGCCGGTCAGTTGCTGGGCCTCGGCGCAGACGATCTCTAGCACCTCCTCCGGGCTGACCTTGTGGAGCAACGCGGCCGCCACCCGCTGAAGGCCCTGGCTTTCGGCCAGCCGCCGGCGCGTCTCTTCATAGAGCCGGGCGTTGTCTACCGCCAGCGCCACCGAGTTGGCAATGCCCCAGACCAGCTCGATCTCGTCTGGGGTGAAATGGCGATAGTCGCTCGATGTGCTGAGAATCGCGATGCCCAACACCTTTTCGCTCACCCGGATGGGCACGGCCAAAACCGATTTGATGCTCCAGGCCCGCAGCATCTCCCGATTGATCCGGGGATCAGTCTCGGCATCATACCAGACCGCCGGCGCCTGGCGTTGTAACGCCTCACTCGCCAGAGAATCTACCGCCGGATCCAGATGCCACTCACGCAAGCCAGCCAGGTTCTCGGTCAACGGCGCGCGGACAACGTGGGGCACGAGCACCCCGCGTTCTGCATCCATCAGATAAATGCCGCAGTAAGGCACGTCCACGGCGGTGACCATGGCATCGGCCACCCGCTCCAGAACCTGGGCCGGTTTCAGCGAGCTGCTGGCTGTCTGGGCCGTGTGTAACATCAGGGCGATGTGCTGTTGCGCTCTGATGAGGTCGGCGTTGAAGGTGGCGGATGTCCCCAAGAGTTGCTTGTGCTCCAACCCCATCGTCGCCAGCATTTGGGCCAGCCGGGTCTGCGCCGTCATGACAACGAGCAGCCGCTCTTCCGAAATGATGGGGACTTGGCCGATTTCCGCCAGGTAAGCTTGTTCGTCAACCCCCAGCTCTTGCGCCTGATGGCGGAAGAACTCTATATCGGGCGGCTCGTGCAGAAATTGGCCCATGAACAGGGTGGCCACCTGCTCGCCCTTTACCATGATGGGCATGGCACAGTTCATCAGGCCATTCAAACACTTGTGCGCCACATAGGAGCCATCATGCAAATGGCTGAAGATAGCGTCATCACTTTGGTTGCACCGGCGCTCGGTCTGTGGAGAAAGGTGATGAAACCGGGCGCAGATATCCTGCCAGCCAACGGCGCACAGGCTGGTGCGATCCGTATCCAGCAGAGCGGTGGCAACGCCGGCGACGCTATACCACGACTGCACCACCTGCTGAAAGCCGGGCAAGTCTACCAGGTCGGAGAATCGGTACTGCATAGGTCAACTCCCTTCACTTTTCTTGGCAGGAAAAAGGAGATGAGGGCACAAGCCCGCAAGGTTGGGATGGCATACTCAAGCGCAAATTATACACCCAAGGGGGTCTTTTGCGAATCAGGGCGAATTGACTCAACAACGGTTGTAGCCTGCTCTCCACGTAAAGCGGAGCAAGATCACAGCCAGAGGGTCTTGATGCGGAGCAACAAATCTGCGTTGCGCCGATGACAGCCATTGCATTCGGGTCTATGCTTAGAGCGTCCACCTGGCGTATTGCGGGAAACAACTAATGGAACTGACGATCATCAATCAACCTAGATTCTTTCCTCATCAGGATACAGGGTATCAAATCGCCAAGCGCATGATGGATCTGACGTTGTGCCTCTTGGCGCTACCTTTCATCCTGCCTGTATTAGCGATCTGCATGTTGGCTATCTATCTGGACTCGTCTGGTCCGGTTTTCTTTATCCAGGAGCGTGTTGGCAAAGGCGGGCGCGTCTTTCGCATCTACAAATTCCGCACCATGCAGCACAATGTTGATGACAGTTCTCATCAGACCTACATGAAGGCTTTTGTGCGCGGGCAAATCGGCAAGAGTGAAAACATCAACAGCTACCACCATGCTTTTGCAAAGGCTTTTGTGACACAGCAGATCGAAAACAAAAGCCGAGACGAAACTTTCAAGCCTTTTCAGGTCTCACAAATCACCCGAGTGGGGCGCATCTTGCGCAAGACCAGCCTGGATGAATTGCCTCAACTCATCAACGTGCTCAGAGGGGAAATGAGTCTGGTAGGGCCTCGGCCCAACGTGCCCTGGGAAGTCGAGGAATACCAGTTGTGGCACCACGAACGCCTGGAGGTTCTGCCGGGCATCACCGGTTTGGCGCAGGTCCGGGGGAGAAGTAGCATAGACTTTGACTCGATAGTAAGCCATGATATCGAATATGTCAAAAACCAGAGTGTGGTTATGGATATCAAGATCGTATGGCGGACTCTGACGACAGTTCTCCGCGCCGAGGGGTCTGAATGAGGACAGCTCGGCAGAGAGCACGCGAGACAGACAATTCGCGAACCGTCTCGGCGGATACTATAGAATTGCTCTGAAACAATTGCGCTGTCCGCGAGATTCTTTTGGACGCAGATAAGGAATCAGAAATCAGCGTTTATCTGCGTCCCCGAAATTTGGTTGCGGCTGGAGGCCGCGCTATGATAAGAATGCGGCAAGTCCATAGGCCGGGTTGACTCAACACCGGTTGTAGCCCCCTCTCCACGTAAAGCGGAGCACGATCACGGCCAGGGGGTCTTGATGCGGAGCTACAAATCTGCGTTGCGCCGATGACAGCCATTGCATTTAGGTCTATGCTTATGAGTGTTCAAAGCGTCGCTGTACACAGCGCGACGCTGTACACAGCGCGACAACTCGGTCAAGGTTCTGGCCCATGCTGGATACAAAAACATCAAGCTGGAAAACTCGAATGAAAATATGCAAGACGATCACAAAACTAGTACTCCCGCTGATGCTGGGCCTTTTGCTGACAGTTGTTGCTCTTGTCGCGCCAAGCGTGGCGTCGGCACAGGACAGTCAACTGTCATTGCCGGGCGATGGACCGAGTAGGTCGGGTAATTACCTGCTGACGTATGCCCACGTGTTGACCAACAACGTGCCGCTCTACCGGAGCCCATCAGACGCGGCGGCGGGTATAGCGCCGATCCGGTCGCTAGGAGCAGGCTACGTGTGGGTAAGCCTGGCTGATCCCCAGCCGTTCACGCAAGACGGGCAAACCTGGTACAAGCTCAACTCGGACGAATACGTCCGCGCCGACTACCTGGCGATCTATACACCCTCGGCGTTCCATGGTGTAGCTCTACCGGCGCAGCCTGATAAACCCTTCGGCTGGATAGTCTCTTCGATGCTAAAGGCATCCTTCACGCCGGGTGCGGCGCCAGCCAGTGATGCGCCCCGGTTGCCGCGCTACACGCTGGTGACGATCTATGAAGAGAAACAGGTCGGCGACTGGATATGGTATCGAGTCGGGGATGACCGGTGGATCGAACAGCGCAAGGCCAGCGTGGTAAAGCCCTCGGCCCGGCCAGAAGGCGTTGGCCCCACAGACAAGTGGATTGACGTGAGCCTGTTCGAGCAGACGCTGGCAGCCTATGAAGGTGACCGGATGGTGTATGCCACGCTGCTATCGTCGGGGTTGCCAGGGTGGGACACCAACGAAGGCCTGTTCCGCATCTGGCTCAAGGCCAAGACAACCGACATGAGCGGGCGAAGTGGCTTGCCCGATTATTACAGCCTGGAAGACGTGCCGTGGACGATGTACTTTGACCGGGACATTGCGCTTCATGCGGCATACTGGCACGATGGATTTGGCTTCCAACATTCACACGGCTGCGTGAACTTGCCGCCCCAAGATGCCAAGTGGTTGTTTGATTGGGCGACGCCAACGGGCGAGACCGGTTGGATTCTGCCGACGGATGAGGATCCTGGAACAGTGGTGCGGGTGCATCAATAAGCACCTGCAGAGAGGGGACACATGGTAACTCAATTGGCTCGCAAGTGGCGGATGTTAGCGTTGCATGGCATGGTCGCCGTGCTGTTTGGCTGGGCGGCTCTCGTCTGGCCAGGCGCCACCCTGACGGCACTGGTGCTGCTGTTTGGAGCCTATGCGCTGGTAGACGGCCTCTTGGCCCTGATCGTGAGCCTGCTTGACCGCTACGAATTTGATCACGGGTGGGTGTTGCTGCTCAAAGGATTGGCGGGCATCGCCCTCGGCGTGCTCACTTTCCTGTGGCCGGGCGACACGGCGCAGGCGCTGCTCTATCTCATCGCAGCCTGGGCGATCCTGACCGGCGCGTTTGAGGTGGTGGCGGCGGCTGATCTGCGCAACGTGGTCGAGGGCGAGCGACACTGGGCTTGGCGCAACGTGGTCGAGGGCGAGCGGCAATTGGCTTGGGGCAACCTGATCGAGCGCGAGATGATGGGAGCGCGCTGAAGTGAAATCGCCGTATTTCTACCCCCTCGCCGACGGCATGCTCGAACCTGGAGGAAGGCGTATGAAATGAATGATTCCCTAGAAGGGTTGGTCTCAAGCAGATTGAACGCCAGCGCGCTGCGCTGCCCAGACGCCAAGTAGTCGCCGGTGAGTCGCCCCTCGCTTTGCAGGCGGGCCAGGATCGGCGTCCCGGCGTAGACCTCCATCCGCCCAAAGCTCAACGGCGCCTGGCCTTTTCCCGCCATGGCGTGGAAAAAGTCGAGGTTGGCGCGGATGTCCTCGACGGTGCTTTCCGGGTCGAAAAAGATCAACCCAAAGTCCGCCAGCATCCCGACCTTGTTCAATACCTCGAGCGCGCGCCGGTTTTGAGCCACCGTCGTTTTCTTGTTCAGCGTGCGCAGGCTGTGGTCGGAGCCTGACTCGATGCCCACATAAGCTCGCACCACGCCCATATCGAGCAGGCGGCGGAACAAGCTCTCTTCCACATCGTCGGCGCGGCACTTGATGCTCATGATCACATCGAGCCTGCGCCGCGCCAGTTCGCTTTCCAGCGCGTCAATGCGCGCGAGTTTGGCTTTGCCGGGCGGGAACCACTCGTCGTCGTTAAAGATGAAAAAGCGCACGCCGAACGTGTGATACAGCCGCTCCATTTCGTCCACCAGGTTGGGCACGCTGCGGAAACGTTGAAGCTGGCCCTCGCTCGCCCCGTAGAACGAATGGATGCTGCAAAACGAACAATCGCGGTAGCAGCCCCGGCTGCCCACGATGGGCGAAAGCCCGATGCCCAGGTGATGCTGTGGCGGCGTGTCGCGCGAGGGGAAGGGCAGGCTATCCAGATCGGCGATGAGCGGGCGCGGCGGATTCTCGACGATGCGCCCCTCGCGGCGAAACGACAGGCCGAGGATCGTGTGCCAGGTCTCGGGCGAGTCGAGCTGCCGAACCAATTCCAACAGCGTCAGCTCGCCTTCGCCGCGCACGACCGAATCCAGCGCGGCGTAATCGCGCAAGAGATCGGGAGCTGCAAAAGTGGCAAAGTGGCCGCCGGTGGTGATGTGCGTCCGGGGCAAGTCGTGGCGCAACTCGTCGGCCAATGCCAGGAATTCTGGCGCGCGATATTGAAAAATGATCGAGAGTCCCACCAGCCGAGGTTGAGCCGACTGCGCCTGCTGCACCACGGCGCCCATTTCGTCTGCGGCGCTAAAGGCGGCCAACTCTACCGAGTAACCATTCTGGCGCAGCACGGCTGCCAGATAACGGGTGCTCAGATTTTCCAGTTCCTCAGCGCCGACCAGTAGCACGTCTATCATGCGCGTCTCCGATGAGCGAGGCTGTTCCGAGGAGTGAGGCCGCTATAGGGATAGCGGCCTATAGCGGCCAGGACGCCTATAGTGTATCACAAGGGCCAGGGCTTTTCAAGTCGATGGCCGATTTGCCGACTTGTCTTCGCCGGCTTTTTGTTGACACTCTTCCCGAACGATGTTATGATTACCGGACTTTTCGGCGGCATTCAATGCCGCATATTTCTTGGGAGCGGCGTTATGAACTGGCTGGCCGACATCGCCAGTGGCAAGCGGACGGTCTATGGCGTTCTGGTCGCCATCATCTTGTTGACACTGCCGTGTTATTGCCTGGGCTTTGTCGCGTTGGCGGCTGCGCCCAACGCGCAGCGTATACCCACTCCCTCTACCGCTATGCCGACGGCATCGGTGACGCCTGAGCCGGCCGTCACATTGCCCTCGGTCGGCACGCTGGGGCCAACGCCCACTAATTGG
The DNA here is from genome assembly GCA_041300525.1 of Anaerolineae bacterium. GTDB lineage: Bacteria > Chloroflexota > Anaerolineae > Fen-1058 > Fen-1058 > JBGLNJ01. Next base: position 3,103,304 of record JBGLNJ010000001.1, read on the forward strand.
TTGCCTGTGACCTCTACCCAGACGCCTGTGGTCAGCAAAACGCCGACGGCTACCGGGATGCCTACCAATACGCATACACCGACCGCTACCGCGACGCCTGTCACGCCGAGCGCGACGGCCACTCGTGTGACGGCGACCGCTACCGCGACGCCCACGCCAACGCCGACGGCTACCGCGTCGCACACTCCCACGGCAACGACTGCGCCGCCCACCGCTACCGCGACGCCCACGCCGACCGCCAGCACGACGACTGCGCCGCCCACCGCTACCTCGACGTCTACTCGTACTCCGACAGCTACGACTGAGCCGCCCACCGCTACCGCGACGCCCACGCCGACGGCTACTTTGGTGCCAGCTCCGCCGACGCCCACTTTTACGGCGTCGCCCGTGGTGACACTGACGGTAGCGGCGCCATAATTTGAAGGGATTGTTCACGAATGGATTTGTCTGCATTGCTCAAAAAACTTTCAGAAGCGCACGGCATCTCGGCTTACGAAGCGCCGGTGCGCGAAATCGTGCGCGAAGAATTCGCCAAGCATAGCCACGAGGTCCGCGTGACCAAGATGGGCAGCGTGGTCGGCGTCCGTCACGGCAGCGGCGCTGCGCCGCGCCGCAGGGTCATGCTGTCCGCGCACATGGACGAGATCGGCTTGATGGTGACGGGCATCGAGAAAGGCTTTTTGCGCATCACCAAGGTCGCGGGGGCCGACGCGCGCGTGATGTTGGGGCAGGAGGTCGTCGTCCATGGGCAGCGCGAACTGCCCGGCGTGGTCGGCAGCCGTCCACCTCACGTGCTGCCGCCCGATGAGCGCGATCGGGTCCTGCCCTTTGATCAGTTGTTCGTGGATGTGGGCTTGCCGGAGACGCAGGTCAAGCGGCTCGTGCGCGTGGGCGACTTGATCTCGATCCGCCGCGCAGCGTTCGAGCTAAAAGGCGGGTTGTTTTGCGGCAAGGCGCTCGACGACCGCGCGGCGGTGGCGGCGGTGGCCGTCTGCCTGGAGACGCTGGCTGCTTCGCAGCACAAGTGGGACGTGCTGGGCGTGGCGTCCGTCCAGGAAGAGACCACCTTCCTCGGCGCGGCGACCAGTGCGCACGGCCTTCAGCCGGACATGGCGATTGCGATTGACGTGACCTTTGGCGAGCAGAACGGCGTCTCGGACACGCTCACGGTGGGTATGGGCAAAGGCCCGACCATCGGCATCGGCCCCAACTTTCACCCGGAGCTTGTCAAGGCACTGGTGGACACGGCGAGCAAGCTGGAAATGCCATACCAGATGGATCCGACGCCGGGCGCTTCCGGAACGGATGCCTGGCCCATTCAGGTGGCGCGTGACGGCATCCCCACGGCGCTGCTCGGCATCCCGCTGCGTTACATGCACACGCCGGTCGAGGCGGTTTCGCTCAAGGACGTCGAGCGCGCCGGCAAATTGATGGCTGCGTTTATCGCGCACCTGGACGAAGAGTTCGTCAAGACGTTGACGTTCACCCTAGATTGACGTGAGTCGTATTCCGTATTGCGTAAACGGAACACGCAACACGTAATACGCAATACGAGTGTGAGGTTTCCTTGATACTCCAGCAACTTTCCGAGGCCATCGGCGTTTCCGGCAACGAAGACGCCGTGAGAAAAATCATTGCCGACGCCGTGCGCGATCACGTGGATGAACTGCGCACGGACACCATCGGCAACTTGTTTGCCGTCAAAAAAGCGCGGGGCGCGCAGGGCGCGAAGCGCGCCTTCAAAGTGATGATCGCCGCGCACATGGATGAGGTCGGGCTGATGATCACCGGCCATGATGGGAACGGCGGACTGCGCTTCCAGCCCGTCGGCGGGATTGACGACCGCGTCCTGTTGGGCAAGATGCTGCTCGTCGGCCCGGACAAGATTCCGGGCGTCATCGGCGTCAAGCCAGTCCATCTGCTGAAGGGCGACGAAGGCAAGCAGGTCATCAAGATTGACGACATGCGGATTGACATCGGCGCGTCGTCCAAAGAAGAAGCCGAAGGGCTGGTCAAGCTGGGACAACTGGCCGCGTTTTCCACGCGCTACAACAAGGTGGGCCGCACCGCCACCGGCAAAGCGTTCGACGACCGCGCCGGGTGCGCGGTGCTGGTCGAGTTGCTGAAAGGCGGCCCTGCGGGAGCAGGGTCACGCTTTCCATTTGATTTGCACGCCGTGTTTACCGTGCAGGAAGAAGTGGGGCTGCGCGGCGCGCGCGTGGCGGCCTCTGCCGTCGAGCCGGACTGCGCTTTCGTCCTGGAAGGCACTATCTGCGACGACCTGCCGAAGGACAAAGACACCAGCCCGACGACCGAGTTAGGCAAAGGCCCGGCCATCACCCTGATGGATCGCAGCGCGTTCGCCGACCGGCGCTTGGTGGATCACCTGATCGCCACGGCGGAAAAGCTGGGCATCCCGTATCAATTCAAACAACCCGGCATCGGCGGGACGGACGCCGGCGCGATCACGCGCAGCAAAGCCGGCGTGCCCACGGCGCCTGTGGCGGTGCCGTGTCGCTACATCCACTCGCCCGTCTCGCGCCTCTCGCTCGATGATTTTGACAATACGGTGCGGCTGATGCGCGAAAGTTTAAAGCGCCTCACGCCGAACCTTTTGAAACGTTCGTAAGCCAAATCTGTCCGCGAATCACGCGAATCTCCGCGAATGTCTTTCTTATTCGCGTTCATTCGTGTTATTCGCGCAAGAGGAGTGATTCTGTGAAAGACCTCATCAAGAAACTGACTGAAGCCTACGGCCCGTCGGGCTATGAACATTCAATCCGCCAGATCATCCGCGACGAGGTGCGTGGCTATGCCGACGAGATTCGCACGAACGCGCTGGGCAGCCTGATCGCGCTCAAGCGCGGCAAAGGAAAAGGCAAGCAGGTGATGCTGGCCGCGCACATGGACGAGATCGGCGTGATGGTGACGCACATTGACGAGAAGGGCTTTTGCCGCTTTGCCCAGATCGGCGGCTTGTATCCCCTCACGCTGCTGGGCGGCCGCGTCGTGTTCGGCAACGGCGCGGTGGGCGTCATCGGCGTGGAAGAAAAGCATTACGAGCGCGGCAAGACGCCTCCGCTCGACCAGTTCTTTGTTGACGTGGGCGCAAAGGACAAGGCTGCGTGCCCGGTCAAGGTCGGCGATGCGGCGGGATTCAGCCGCCCGTTCGAGGATTTGGGCGACCGGCTGGTTGCCAAGACGATGGACGACCGCGTCGCCTGCGCCATTCTCATCGAGACGTTGCGCAAGCTGCGCCGCTGCGCGCACGATGTATACTTTGTCTTCACCGTGCAGGAAGAGGTGACGCTGGCGGGTGGGGGCACGTCGGCCTATGGCATCAACCCGGACGTGGCGCTGGCGGTGGATGTGACGGATACCGGCGACACGCCCGAGTCGAACCACATGGCGGTGGCGTTGGGCGGCGGCCCGGCGATCAAGGTGCAGGATGCGGGGATGGTGGCGCACGCGGGCGTCAAGGAGCTCATGGTGCGCCGCGCCGAGGAAGCCAAAATTCAGTACCAACTCGAAGTGCTCACCGGAGGCACGACCGACGCGATGGCGATCCAGATGGTGCGCGAGGGCATCGATTGTCAAAGTTCACGTTCGCCTGGCACGCTACTCCGGCAACCTGCGTCCCGTCAAAGCGCGTGCGGCGAAAAATGGTCTCGCGGGTATCGAGGTAAAGGAATTTGAACGCGATGAGGCAAACGAGCAAGATGCAAGATGCAAGATGCAAGATGCAGGTCGCAGGTGGTGCGATGGCAGGTTCTAGTTTAGCCCGAGGCTGCCGAGCGAACAGCGCGCCGACCACGACCAAAGCCAGCACACTGATCAACGACACACTGCCGGCAGCCGTTCGCAACGGCGTAGAGCCGAAAAAGACTTGGAGACGATGTTCACCGGCAGGGACGATGAAACTGATCAGCCCGTGTGGATCGGTTGGCTTGATGGCGACGGGTTGCCCATCCACGCGCGCTTGCCATCCGGCAAAGTAAAAGATGTCGAACGTGGCGACAAACGACGACTGGCCTTCTACGGTCACATCAGATGAGAGCGGACGATAGCTGGCTTGCAGAATTTTCGCGTCAGGCGGGAGTGAGGCAGGATTGAGTCGCTCAATAACGTCCGAGCGTGAATAACGTTCCACCAGCGCATTTGCGTCCGGCAGCTTCTTGACCGTGTTGGGTGAGAAGTCACCCGCCGAAGTTGTGCCCAGCGCGCCGGATTCGCGCTCGTAACGCGCAATGTCGGCCACGGTCGGGCGAATGATCGGCGCGAGGTATGGAACGTACTGCCAGGTAAAGCCATAGATGATGAGGCCCATGATAATGACGAATGACGAATGACGAATGACGAAGGACGAAAGGCGAAGGGCGAAGGACGAAGGACGAAGGACGAATGGCGCGTCTTGGGCCAGACGGCAATCCGAGAAAGCTCCACCCGCCAAGAAAGCCACAGCCAGGCTCGCCAGGCCAAGAAAGCGCCACGGGAATTGGACGTAGCGCAAGAGCGGCAGGGCATCCCAGGCCGGCAAGGCTTGCGGCAACGTGAGGAACAAACTGCCCAGCGCCAGGATAGCGGCAAAGCCGGCCAGGATTTTTTGCTGGCGCTCCCATCGCCTCCATCCAAACGTCAACGCGAGGACAGCCAACACGAATGGTATGAGACCCATGCTGCGCGGCGTGGGCGGAAGTAGCAAGTTGGGGTCAACCGTGACCGGCGGCGAAAACAATTCACCTAATGTGACAAAATTGAAATGGTAATCAAAGACCTGCGGCACAAAAACCTGGATAATCTGGACCGAGTTCAACTCCCGGATCGCCGGAACCCAGAAAAAAGCGGCCAGCCCCAGGCCGAGGAGAAGTGATAACGCAACACGCAGCGCGCAATACGGAATACGCAATTCGTGTTCCGTGTTTCGTGTTCTGTGTCCCGTGAAGAGGGTGCCGCCGTACGCAACAATGACCGGCGTAAAGACGAACGCGGTGATGTTGTGACCCAAGAGCAGCGCCGCGTAAAGCAGCGTGGTGAGGAAAAAGAATCGAGGCGCGCCGTTCCGCGCCAGCCGCGTGATGGCCCACAAGATGACGGGCATGAGCGCCATCGCCAGCACCTCGGCCAGCGCGCCGCGATGATAGACATTGTAGAGCAAATAGGGCGCAGTCACATAAGCGGCGGCAGCGACCAGGCCGGCGCGCCGACCGAATATCTCGGCAGTCCAGAGGTACATGCCCAACCCTGCGCCGACGATAAAGGCCACGAACGTCGCAAGGAGCGCAGGCGAAAAATCCATTCCGATGAGGCGGAAAATCTCGGCGGCATAGTAGCTGAGGGGCGTGTAGAAATTGAACAGTGGAAAGCCAAAACCGTAAGCCAGGTCGGGCGCCCAGCGCGAAAAGAGGTAGCCGTGCCGCAGCAGGTGATCCAATTCGATGAGCCGATAGAGGTGAATGAGCGTGTCGGCAGCCCAGGGCAATCGCCCACTCAACAGCGGCTGCGCGGCAGCCAGGCTCGCCAGGATCACCGCTCCAACCGGCAGCCGTTTGCTTGCGCCTTCGCGTGACATGGTCACATCTGTGTCGGTAAGCTCGCGTCTTGCATCTTGCGTCTTGCTTCTTGCTTCACGACCAACCGCCACCACCAGCCCACCAATGCGACGAGCGTGCGCGCCACGCGCGGAAAGTTGAAAAATTGAGACTCGCCGTATTGGCGGTAATAGTGATGAACCGGGACCTCGGCGAACTTGAAACCGGCGTCTTGTATCTTTTTGACCATCTCGAACGTGATCGTGCCGGTGACCGATTCGAGCTGCACCGCGTCAAAGATGCTGCGGCGCATCAAGCGAAAGTCACAGTCCACATCGCGGATGGTCAGGCCAAAAATCATTCTGACAAAATACTGGTACGCCAGGCCGATCCAGATGCGGAGCAGCGGGTCACGCCGCTTGAGCTTCCAGCCGTTCACCACGTCCACGCCGGGGCGCAGCGCTTCCACCAACAGCTTGATCTCGCGCGCATCGTACTGCGCATCGCCGTCCGTGTAAAAGACCCATTCCTTGGTAGACGCGGCAATGCCGGCGCGCAGGTTGCCGCCATAACCGCTGGGCTGGTCGTGCTCGATGACGCGCAATTGCGGGATGGCACATTTGAGTTCGTCGAGCACTTGCACCGAATCGTCGTGGCTCCCATCGTCCAGGACGATGATCTCAAACTCGTCGGCGATTTCACGTGCGGTTTGACACGCGCGAATAACCATCGTCGGAATAGTTCCGGCGTCGTTGTAACAGGGGAAAAAGATCGAGAGACTGGATAGGCGATCCATGTGCTTGCAGTTCCTTGCGGCTACGCGACCGGTTTGCGCGCTAGGGCGACTATGGTCAGGCCAAACGGCAATCCGTAGCGGGCGACGAATGGCGCTTCTGCCGCAAGCACACAGCGCAGCAACCCATTGAAGGGTCCCATCCCCAGCGTTAAATCCGAACCATCTTGCGCTGGTAAAAGGCGTTCAGAGAGGCGCTTGACGACGGCGAGCGGGAAGAGAAGCGTATTGGCGTATGTGACCTGTTCGGGTTCGAGACCTGCCGCTCGCAACTTGGCATCTAACTTGCCGGCAGTGTATCGTTGGCGGATATCCACCGCCTCATCGTGTTGGCCGTGCAACCAGGATGTCCCAGGCAGCCGCAAAATCAACCGACCGCCGGGGGAGAGCAAGCGGGCGAATTCGCGCAACGGCAGCAGGTCATCTTCACCGCCGAATACGCAAACCACATCGAACGACGCAACCAAGTCAAACGCCGCGTCGGGGTAGGGCAAGGAGGCCACCGAGGCCTGAGTCAGGCATTCGCGTTGACGCTCCCGGCAAAACCGGAGCGCCTCGGCTGAATAATCCAGCGCGGTAACGGTTCCGTAATCGGCCAGGTAGCCCATCACTGCGCCAGTGCCACAGCCTGCATCCAGGATGCGTAGATTGCTCCCACGCGGGTAATGTCGTTCGATGACCTGCCGGGTGATGGCTTCCATCCCCAGGTACCACCAGTGGGAATCTTCCACCCGGTACATCACAGCATATTCTTCGGCGTTCATAGAGTGCGCGCATCCCCATCCCTCTACACCAGTGTCCCGATTTACAAGCAAAGTCGGACACAGACGAGAGTCATTCTTTGTCTCCAAAGAGTTTCAGCAATTCTGCGCGTGTTCCCGAATTCAGTCCCTGGCCTTTGCCCACCCCGCGCAGCCAGTCCTTGAGTTTTTTGATGTGGATAACCGGCACTGCGGTGCCGGAAACGTCCAGTTCGACATCCGGGTTGCTGAACACAATCACCGGCGTCAAAAGCACCTCGACGTTGGGCAGCTTTTTGGCAAGCTGGGCCTGGAGTGTTTCAACTTCCAGTTGCGCGGCTTTCGCAGGATTCCCGATGCTCTCTTGCGACGCCCAGGCAAAGAGCCACTTCCATCCCAATGGATGTTTCCAGCGATCCCCGCGCGCGCTGACTTTGCCCGATTGCTGCTGGACGGACAAGACGTAACACGCATCCGGCGCGAGCAGCACGTGCGGCGTCGGCAACTGATAGTGATACAGAACGAAACGGTCGTCCAGTCCTTTGAGAGCTTTGGTCAATACCTCGTCCGGCCGGTCAGCGCGCACAAAGCGATTGCCGTAATAGATGCCGACCTGCGAAAGGACAAAACCGATCAGCAGGCACACGAACGAGAGGGTAATGAGTTCAGGACGCTGCTGACCGAGGAACGAGGCGAGCAGTCCCCCCGCCAAGACCGCCAGCCCACCCAGGCTGGCGTAACGTCCGATCTTGCTGCGAGTTTGGATATAGCGGTCGTTGCGGACAACTTTCACTTTATTGCTCCCAGTTATTCGGTAGCTGCCGCACATCGGCAGTCACTTGGCACAAGAATAACCCGGCCTAGGGATGCCGGGCTACGAGATGCCACTCTACGAGCACACGCCCAATACCAGGCAGGCGTTTTGTCCGCCCAGCCCGAACGAATTGGAGAGCGTCACGCTCACGCGCTGTTGTCGCGCGACATTGGGCACATAGTCCAGGTCACATTCTGGATCAGGCGTCTGATAGTTGATCGTCGGATGGATGACGCCGTGATAGAGGGTCAGCGCGCAGACGATGGCCTCCACCGTGCCGGACGCGCCCATCGAGTGGCCCAGCATAGACTTGGTGGAGCTGATCGGGATGTGATAGGCCCTCTCACCAAACAGCTTTTTGATCGCCAGCGTCTCGCTGGCGTCGTTGAGCGGCGTGGAGGTGCCGTGCGCGTTAATGTACCCCACTTCACTCGCGTCCACGCCTGCATCTGAAAGCGCCCAGCGCATCGCGCGGACAGCGCCGGCGGCCGTCGGGTCGGGCGCGGCCACGTGGTACGCATCCGACGACGAGGCTTGTCCCAAGACCTCGGCGTAAATGCGCGCGCCGCGCGCGCGGGCGTGCGACAGGCTTTCCAGTACGACCAGCCCGCAGCCATCGGAGAGCACAAAGCCATCCCGATCCTTATCGAACGGGCGCGAGGCTTGCTCAGGGTGATCGTTGCGGCAGGAAATCGCCCGCATCGCGTTGAACCCGGCAATGGTAAAATCCTGGACGAGGCTGTCCACGCCGCCGCAGAGCATGATGTCGGCGGCCTTGCGACGGATGAACTCGGCCCCTTCGCCGATGGCTTGCGTGCCCGTGGCGCACGCCGTGGCGACGGTGCTGTTGGGGCCGAGGGCATGCACCGCGTAGCTGACGTGATGCGCGGGCATGTTGGGCAAGATGATGGCGGTGTTGGCCGAACGCAACATCAATATCAACGAAATGCTGAACAAAAGCCGCAATGAAATCGCGTATAATCTCAGGCTTTTTGGGGGGCGGCCTTGCGGCGGCGCCGTGTGCTGTCAGCTTTGAATCCCATGGGTTTTCTCCTTTTCTTCCCGCGAGTCACGCAAATCGTCGCGCATGACTCGCAGAGATGAACTATACTGATCGGAAATGAATTCAGTGCATTCGGTCATTGCGAGGAGCGTTCGCCTGCCCCGCGCTGTTTGCGGGGTTGCGGCGAAGCAATCTCCGGTTTGCAGCGCCGCTGCGCTCGCAATGACAGCCAGCGGCCCACTTCCAATGCACTCGTTTGATGTCCGACCAGTATAGATCGCGGCTAGGCCGGTTGCCCTACGTCTCATGCAGGGCAGCTTTTTCAATCGCTCGGATGATGGTGTAATATCCTGTGCAGCGGCACAGGTTGCCGCTGATCGCCTGCTCGATTTCCCATCGCGAAGGTAAAGGCTTTTCTTCCAGCAGCTTGGCCCCCGCCATCAAAAAGCCGGGCGTGCAATAGCCGCACTGCACCGCGCCTTCTTCGATAAAGGCTTGTTGCACCGGATGGAGTTTGCCGGCCTGCGCCAGCCCTTCGACCGTGACGATGTCCGATCCGTGCGCGCGCGGCGCGGCGACCAGGCACGCCATCACGGCGCTTCCGTCGAGGAACACGGTGCATGCGCCGCACTCGCCTTCGGCGCAGCCTTCCTTCGTCCCCGTCAGGCCGAGGTCCTCGCGCAGCATCCGCAAAAGCGTCTTGTCGTTTGCGCCGCGCACCTTGCGCCGCTTGCCATTGACCGTCGTCACGATGAGCTGGTCGCCATCCTCTTCGTGTACCCACAGCTCGGATTTCCGGCTTTTTCTTTTGGGGGAGGTTCGGGCTTGCGCGTCTGGTTTGGGCCCGAGCATCACGGGTTCGGCAGGATAGCCGTTGCGCTCTGTGCCGTCGCGCAGTTGCGCCAGCGCGCGCATCACCGTCACGCGCGCCATCTCGCGGCGGTACTCGGCGCTGCCGCGAATGTCGTCAATCGGGCGCGCATCGGCGGCGGCCAGCTCGCCGGCTCTGGCGATCACCGAGTCGGTCAAAGGCTTGCCTCGCAGCCATTCACTTGCGCGCGTGGCAAGGATGATGGTCGGCGCAATGCTGCCCAACGTGATCCAGGCCATGCTCACGTTGTCATTCGTCGCTCCATCCAGCACCACGGCGGCGTTGACGACCGAGATGGCCTGCGCGCGGCGCAGCGCAAGTTTGACAAAGGTGCCTCGGTCATCCGGCGACATGCTCATAAAGCTGATGTGGGTGAGCAGCTCGTCGGGCTGCAGCGCCGTCTTGCGCACGCCCTTGAAGAATTCGGAGAAACTCAACGTGCGTTCGCCCCGGACGCTGCGCAGCGTCACCTTTGCGCCGAGCGCCCACAGCGGCGTGATGGTGTCGTTGGCCGGGCTGGCGGTGATCAGGTTGCCCGCCACGGTGGCGCGATTGCGAATCTGCGGCGCGCCCACTTGCCAACACGCGCGCGCCAAGGGATAAGCTTTTTCCACGCACAGCGCCGACCCGACCACCTGGTTGTGGGTGACCAGCGGCCCCAGGCGAATCTGCCCGTTCTCGTGCGTGATCGTGTCCAGCCCGGGGATGCGCGTGATGTCAATCAGCACTTGCGGTGTCCTGATCTTGCGTTCCATCTCGATCAAAAGGTCCGTCCCGCCAGCGATGATGCGGGCGTTTTCGCGGTGCTCGGCGAGGAGCTTGAGCGCGGTGTCGAGTCTAGTCGGTGTGAAATACTTGTGCCACATGCGTTGACCTCGAGTGAGAGCGCAGGCCGTCGCCGGCGCTGAGTGAAATCACCTGGATTCTGTCTGGATTCTGCCTGGATTCTAGCGCAGAATTGAAATTCGGCCAAGTAGGGGCAAGGCTTGTCCTTGCCCCTACGATCAATGGATGGCGAGCGTCACCAGCGGGATGCTATCGTCCGCCAAGCGCGACCCGTTTTCGACGGCGGCCAGACGCTGACCGTTATCCGGATCGTACAAACCGATCTGCACCACATAGTCGCCCGACGCTGCTTCCGGCGGGATAGGGATGTCGTAGGGGTCCACAATGATCTCGCCCGCTGCCCAGGTGTCGGTCGGCAGCGCCCAATTGACCGGCACGCCGTCTTTTTGAACCAGCAGTTTCCCGCCGGCGTCCATCACGTGGACAAAGACTTTGTAGCCTCGCTCCATCGTCCCCTTCGCGCGCCAAAACAACTTGAGGTTGACCTTGCCGCCGGGCTTGGTTTCATTCGGGCGGCCGAGTTCATACCCCAGCAGCTCGACACTCTCGCCGATTTGGACCTGGCGACGGTGCGCGATGGGCGGGGCGCGATAGATGTGCGTCCGGCCTTTTACATTCAGAAAAGTCAAATGGACAGCCGTATTCCCTGCGACGAAAAGGTCGTAACGCCCGTCGGGCAGGCGCGTGGGCAGCGATACGGCCGGACGCGATTCGATCACGTCACCCATGCGCGCTTGGGGAAGCTGGATGTTTTGTTCCGCCGCGATGTGGTCTTGACGATCTCGCAACTGCAGCCGCGCTGTCTGAGGATGAGTGACGTCGCCGGTCGCCTGCCAGAACAGCGGCAGCGTGACATACGCGCCCGGTTGGGCATCTCGACCGGGGGACGTATAGCCGACGAGCGTCCAGCCTGCCACATCAGGCTGTTGGCTGGGATGCCCGTCCACCACGATGCTGCTCAGTGGAACTGGCTGATCGGGCGGGGCGATGCGAAACGAAGGCAAGTCTGTCAAGCCCAGGTTCGTGCCCGTGCTGGAATCGTCCACGGTGATCTGCCAGTGATAGTCGCCGGGCGGCAGCGCCGGGCCGAGCAGCCAGGCCGTGGTGCTCAAGATGCCGGTCGAGTCTCGCAGTGGACCTGACTGGTGAAGCCATATCTGCTGATCGGCATTCACCAGGCGGAGGCTGACCGAAAAGTCGTGCTTGGCGCGCGGCGGGATTTCCCATCCCAGGCGCAGCAGCATCAACTCTCCAGCGATTGCCTACCCGGCGTTGGCGCAGATACACCGCTCCCCCGCTTTTGATTTTTGCATCGGCGCGATCCATGGCGGCCTGATCGTTATCCATGATGAGGGTGATGTCACGGCGCTGGCCCTCGACGATCTGGTGATACCGGTACGGCATGGTGAACGACCAATCCGCGATGACGGTGCTGTTCGCTTCGATGCTCGTCAGCTCTTCCAACGTGAACGGGCCGATCCAACCCGTGCCGCTCTGATCGGCGATCGGCAGGTTAACCCAGGCCATGACAAGGGGCAATACCAGAGTCAGCCAGGCGGCCTTGCCCTTTGCAAAACGGGAGAGGGCCGGAGCAAGAGCCAACGCTACACGGCCCAACCCATCCAGCAGCGTCGCCAGGCCCGCGCCCATCGCCACCGCCTGCAACACAAACCCGTGCGTCAGATAGTGCGTTGGGTCTTCGGTGAAATGGATGCCCGCAAAGAAAATGTTGAGCACCCAGCCAACGATCAAATATCCTCCCACCCCGCGCCGGTTCGCGCCGCGCAGATCGTCCAGGCCAAGTGCGACAAAGCCAACGAGCGCCAACCCCAGGCCTACGGGCGTGAGCGATTTCCACAGCGCGGGTAACACCTGCTGCGCGAACTGCGCCAGGATTTGTTCCAGCGGCTTGGACAAGACGGCTGGCCCTTCATTCAAAGCCAGAACAAAGTTCCAAAACTCGCGCGCCGATCCCCATTGGCGTCCAAACACGACAAACAGATAGAGCGCCTGCGGGAGGACGAACAGCAAGGCCAGAACGATCCAGCGCCGCAGGCTCCACCGGACGTGCGACCTGGACCGCCATACGGCCCAGGCCACGCCGGGGAAAAGAAAAATGGTCATGCGGTGATGCGTCAGGCTGAGGCCCAGGGCCAAGGCAATCGCCTCGACGGGGGTCCGGCGCTGGGCCAGGTTGATGACGAGCAACGTGACGAGCGCGACGAACAACGTGTGGAAGGTGCGCACCGCCGAAATCGAAGCATAAAACCAAAAGGCCGCCGAGAAGGCCAGCGTCAACGCGCTGACCGCCGCAATGGCTTTTTGCCCCGTGAGCCGCTTGACACACTCGTAGGTCAGCAAGATGGTCACGACGCCCCAAAAGGCCGACATGAGATTGACGCGATAGGCAATATCGCCCACCGGCAAAAACGTCCACAGCTTGGCCAGCAGGATAAACAACGGGTAGCCCGTCTGGTGCGGGACCATTGGCCCATAGGCCGAGTACTGATACTCGCCATAGTCCGACCACAACACCGACGGCGCCAGCGTCCGCAGGTACGCGGCAGACACCACAACGGCAATGATTACTGCGAGCCAGTCAATTCGAGCCGACAGACGTGCCACAGCAGGCAGCAGCTTGCCCGCCATACGCCTCGGCACGGCAAGACGGCGAGAACGCAGCCGGGCCGTCATTGTTCAGCCTCGCGCGATAAAAGATCGTTTGGCACAGCCTCGTCCTGGGCCGCGTCTTGACCTGGAAGAGTGCGCCGCACGATGCTGGCCAGGTCGCCCTTGTCCGCGCGGGCAAAGGCCGTCATCAAACTCTTGTTCAACTCGATCAAGGCCCACACCGTCACGACTGTGCCGGCGGCCATCATGGCCCAATCGCGGATGCGGGTATCCACAAACCGCAGCGTGAGAATGTAGGCGAGCGTCGAAAACTGGGGCGGGATAGGAAGCCACAGTGCCAGCCAATGCGCCAATCCAAACGCCGCCGTCACCAGACCCAGGACAAATAGCGCCATCCAGAATTGGATGCGGGGGCCAGGCTCAAGCCACTTCCAAAAGCTGGCCTGATAAAAGATGCGCAGGGTGTCCATGAACATGTTGGCAATCGTCCAGGCATTGATGCGTCCCGCGTTGGCGCGTTGGAACGAGACGACGACCGGCGACTCGACAATCTTATAGCCATAGCGGCTGGCAGCCACGAGCAGTTCCAGATCGAAAGCGAAACGCCGCGCCTGGAGCCGGGGGATGATGCGGGCCAGCGCGTCAGCTCGAAACAACTTGAGGCCGGTCTGCGTGTCGTGCAGGTTCAGCCCCAAGAGAGTCTGAACCAGCCACGCATAAACACTGCTGGTGATCTGCCGCGCCAGCGGATACTCGATTTTAGATTTGGGGTGGCTCTTGCAGCCAATCACCACGCTGGCCTGAGTGGATTGCATCACTTGCATCAAAGTGAGCAGTTGAGCCGGGTGCAGTTCGAGATCGGCGTCGAGGAAGGCGATCAACTCGCCCGCGGCGTGACGGCAACCCAGGAACACGGCCGCGCCTTTGCCCTGGTTCGCCGGCAGGCGCAGCGGATGGATGCGCGGGTCCTGTTCGGCGCACCCCAACATCTCGTGATAGGTCTCGTCCTGGCTGCCATCATCAACGGGGATCAGCTCATAGTCCAGTTCGCGCAGCGTGAGCGCCGTCTCGCGCAGGCACGCGCCTATGCGGCCCGCTTCGTTATAGGCCGGGATCACCACCGACAGCTTGGGCAACTCGCTTCACCTCAACCGGACATGGGGCGGCCTGTGCCGCCGCGCCGCACCATCACGATCTCGGCCATGATGGAGACGGCGATCTCTTCCGGCGTCTCGGCCCCAAGTTCCAGCCCGATCGGCGCGTGGATGCGGACGAGCGCTTCGTCGGATATGCCGCGAGCGCGCAAGTCCTTGAGCGCCATCGTCCAACGGCGCAGCGATCCGATGACGCCGATGTATGGCGCGGGCGAGTCGAGCAAGATCGGCAGCGCGTCCACGTCGAACAGATAGCCGCGCGTGACGCTGGCGACAAAAGTCTGGCTGTCCACGCGGATTTTGGACAAGGCTTCCGTCACCGGCCCCACGACAAACTCGTCGGCGTCCGGGATAAAGTCGTGGGTACACAAGTCGGCGCGGTCATCGGTGACGACGACGCGGTAGCCCATCCAGCGTGCCAGGTGCGCCAGCGCCCTGCCCACGTGTCCCGCGCCGAGAATGAGGAGGGTAGGGGGCGGCGTGATCGGCTCGATGAACACTTCCACCTCGCCGCCGCACACGCCCGCGTCGCCCTGCGAAGGGTCTACCAGCGAGTGTGTGATGATGCGCGCTGCTCCTTCGCGCGCCACTTGCTTGGCCTCTTCGATGGTGCGGTTCTCCAGCTCGCCGCCGCCCACCGTGCCGGCGATGTGCCCGTCGGCATAAACCAGCATCTTGCTCGTTTCGTGGCGGGGGACGCTGCCCCGCGCCCGGATGACGGTCGCCAGCGCGGCGGGCTGGCCGCTGCGCTGCGCCTCTAATATCGCTTCGTAAATGGATTGCATTTATGGCTCCATGCGTAAATCACAAGTATGTGTTGCGAGCTAACAGTGCGCCGTGTTAGCTTGGGTCCCTGTCTCGCAATTGATGGCTTGTTGAGTATAGACCGAGCGCGCGCAGGTTATCTCGTATCTCTTCATTTCGCTTATTCATCAGGGCCAACAATTCTTCGAGGTCTCGCGCATCCTGACGCGCCCTAAAGTTTGGATTGACTGCCTTGAGGTCATATCCATTTCTTTCTATCTGCTCGCGGCTTACCATCCAACTTTTTTCGCTTGCCTCTAACTTGGGAAGGAGTCGGAAGAACTCTATGAAATGTTCAGAGGTCAAAGGCGCTTTTTGGCTTATCTTCAAATCTGAGAGGTCGTAATACCAGATTTTCTGTGTAGGCTGGCCTTTGATGAAAAACAAAATGTTAGTCTTGATGGAAGCGCCCGCATTGACGAAAGCGCCGATAGGAAGACTGATGATGCACCATAGATTGCAAGTATCTAAAAGCTTTCGCTTCGTGTGCGCAAAAGCCGAATCGTTGATGCGGAATAAGACGCCCTCGTCGACGACAATCCCACAGCGGCCATTTGGTTTTAGACTATCTATGACGTGTTGGAGAAAAAGCAGTTGTGTTGAGCTAGATTTGTATGAAAATTGCTCTTGAGCTTGTTTGCTTTCCTTCCCCCCAAAGGGGGGATTGGTCAATATCACGTCGAACTGTGGTGGCCTGCCTTGAAACAATCCGCCGTAGACTTCCTGACCTGTTAGAGTATTTCCGTGCCAGATGTGCGGCTCGTCAATACCGTGCAGAACCAAGTTGGCAAGCGCAATGGGGTACACCAGATTCTCTTTTTCTCGGCCATAAAAACCGCACTTCTTGCTAATGCTTTCCTGCTGTGTGGCAAATGATTGCTTTGTCTGTTCGTAGGCTTGCGCCAGGAAGCCGCCTGTCCCACAACAGGGGTCGTAGACGGTTTCTCCGAGCATTGGGTTGACAACTCTGACCATGACTCGAACAACTTCGCGCGGCGTAAAAAATTGCCCACCATCATTGGATTTTTGCCCCATTCGTAGTAGCAAGCCTTCATAAATCTGTGACAGGGGGAAGATGTGTGTCGGGTCTATGTTATCAATGTTAATTTGGTGAACGCGGTTCAAGACATCGAGTAGATTATATTCAGTGTCAATTCGCGTGCATGCAATATTCGATGCGATTTCACTGATTATCTTTTGTCTGGGTGTGGCTCCTGAACGTGTTCCCAGGTTTTGTAGATATGGAAAAAGCTCGTCATTCACGAACGTCAAGAGCGCACCCGCACCCCCGTTTTCCAACTCTCGACGCTTCCAACCGTTGGGCTTGCTAGAATGAGGGTCATGTGACAAGAATATCTCGTAGGGTGATGCCCAGTCTTGCCACCGATAGGGCGGCTCCATTGAAAACGTGAACTCTTGGCCTGCCGATTGCGCTTTTTTTGCTTCGAGTATTTCTTGTTCGTCAAGAATACGCAGAAACAAAATCCACGTCAGTTCGGGTATATACTGCATAGCGCCTGCGCAGTTTGAGCGCCGCAGCACGTCGCAGATATTTTTGATGGCTCTGTTCAAGGACGATTGTGTTAGAAAAAAACGTCCTGTTGCTTTGGTGCGTCTCATGGGGAGAAACTCTTGCTTTTCTTTGGCTTGGCTTGCCTCGGTTCGTCAATTCTGTTCTTGAGTTTCTGTTTTCTGGTGCGGCTCGAAACTGACTCCACGAATTGCATATAGGCCTGAATATACTCGGATAGCTTGAACAAATCGGCTTTTCGTGCCCGGTCAGCGTCTGGCCGACCTCGTCGTGGAGCTCGCGAGCGATGTGGCGGCGCTCTTCCTCCTGCACCTCCAGCAGCCGGCGGGAAACAAGTTGCAGGCGCTCGGCGGTCTTTTGAGCTTGTTCAAAGAGCCGGGCATTCTCCAGCGCGATAGCCGCCTGGTGGGCAAACAGGCTCACCAGACGGATTTCATCCTCGCCAAACGGGCCGACCATTTTGTCGTCGGCCACGTCAATCACCCCAATGACTTTGTCTCTCACTCTGAGTGGCACCCCCAGCACGCGGCGGAAGGGGGCATTAGCATACGCAGCCGGCCGCCCCTCCCAGGAAAGATAGTCTTCAACCGCCATCGGTTTCCCCGCCTGAGCGACACGTCCGGCAAGTCCCTCCCCCAGGTGAAGCGTGACGCCCAGATAGTCGCCCGGCAGATTATGGCCGACCACTAGTTCCAATGTCTGGCCGTCCGGCTTGATCAAGTACAGCCCGCCCATCTGCGTTCCAACTAACCTGGCTGCCCGCTGCACGATGGCTTGAAGCAGTGTGGGGACATCCAACTGAGAATTGATCTCTAACGACGTCTTGTACAGCGCCTCCATCTCTTGGGCGTGGCGCATCAGAAATACTTCCGCCTGCTTGCGTTCGGTGATATCGCGGCCGTAAATGGCAATCTTCTCTACCTTCCCTTGGGTATCCGAGATAGGGTAGAGACCGTGGTCGAACCACCTTCCATCACGCTCATCTTCAAAGCGCATGGGCTTACCCAAACGAATGGCCTCATCAACCCGCGCCTTTCTCGCTTTGGCCACATCCGGGGCAAGGGAATCGTAAATGCAAGAGCCTAGTAGCTCATCAGTGCTTTTGCCGACATTATTGGCAGTCGTTTGGTTCAAAGCCAGTATAGTTCCTGTGACGTCAATCAGGAAGGCCGCATCAGCAGTAGCATTTAGCAGTCCCCGTGCTGTCTCCTCGCTTTGCCGCAACGCATCTTGGGTTCGTTTGCGTTCGGTGATGTCACGCGCTATTGCCATCAGGAACTGGGGCTGGCCGTCCATGTTCATAATGATCGAGCCGCTTGTCTCTGCGGCAAAATGCGTGCCATCCTTCCTAAGCAGGATGACCTCGATGTTTCGGGCGCACCCGGTTTCAAGGGTCTGGCGCATATAGTCTATCGCACGCGGCAGGTCTTTGGGTGCAACAAGATCGAAGGCATTCTTCCCGATCACTTCTTCAATGCTCGCGTACCCGTACAACACCGCATTCTGTTGGTTACACAAGAGGATTCGGCCATCCAGGTCAACGAGTGCGATCCCATCCGGGGAGGTTTCAACCAGGCTGCGATATCGCAGCTCGCTCTCTTGCAGCGTCGTCTCTATCCGTTTACGCTCGGTGATGTCGAGCATGACACCCTGAAGAAAGAGAGGCCGTCCGTCCGCGTCACGCACCAGCGCCGCTTCGTCGTGGAACCAGACGACGCGTCCATCGCGCGTCAACATGCGGTAATCGGAAACCAGCGGCTCACCCGTGGCATGGCAGCAGGCGACCTCAGCCAGCATCCACTCGCGGTCGTCCGGATGGAGCCGTTCTCTCCATATATCCGGATCGGCTTGATATTCGGCCGGAGAGAAACCGAGGATGGCTTGGATCTGAGGGCTGACATAGAGCGTAGTGCTGGCCTCGTCTAATGCGCCAATGTAGGTGACCGCCGGGATCTGCTCCACCAACGTGCGGTATCTGGCCTCGGCCTCGTAGAGTTTCACCTCAGCTTGTTTGCGTTCGGTGATGTCCTGCACGGCGCCAATAATGCGCACGACGCGCCCCTGAGCCTCGTCCCATACGGGGCGCGCGTAAACACGCAGCCAGCGTATCGCGTCGTCCTTGGCAAAGATGCGATACTCGGCCACGCCGGCCTGGTTGGCAAGATTGCTCCGCAAAAGTTGGAGAGCAACCGGCAGGTCGTCGGGATGCATGATGCGGCCCCAATTGTTGATGGATACTTCGCCGGCGGCAAAGCCGGTGATGCGGTTATAGGCCGGGGTCACCCAGTCGAGCGCCAGTGTGCCATCCGGCTCGACACGGTGAGAGTAGGCAAAGTCGGAGGTGAGTTCAGAGACGGCGCGGTAGCGCGCTTCACTCTCTCGCAGCGCTTCTTGCGCCTGCCGGCGCTCGGCGACCAACGCCTGGCGAATCTGCTCTTGCTCGGCCAGAACAATGTCACGGGCCTGCGCGGCAAAGCCGGCGGCCAGCTCGGCCAGCAGCGCCGTCAGCCGGGGATACAGCGCGGCGATCTGGCCTGTGGAAAGCCCGGAAACGAGCTGCTGTGCCAGCGCTTCTTGCGTTCCCGCTAACGCTCGAGGCTCGAGGTAATGGAGGCTCGCCAGCGCCGCGCCAATGCTGCGCGCCGCGTCACGATCAAAGTGCTCGGCGAGCAAAAGCGCGATAACCTGTTCCGTTAAATCATTCAGGCGCTGACGGACTTGTTCTGCTTCGAGTGGCACGAAACCGGTTGGCGCGACGGCGTGGTACCAATGGTCGGCAATGGCATCGCGGCGGTTGCGCAAGAACTGCGCCACTGGAGCCGGCTCTGCAGATGACATGGTCGCCTCTCTCAGGTCCTGTTCTCGACTTGTGTTAGCAGCCTGTCGGAGAGGTAGTGTAGCCCCTTGTGGGCGTTGGCCTGGGACGGGCACAAGGCCCTACGCTTCGCGTACGGGGTTCTCCGACAGGCTGTTAGCTACCTACTGAAAGATTGCTCGCGGCGGGACTGACGATCCACGCTGGCGGTTTCTTGGCAGCCGGACTGTCTATGGCTTGCGTCCGACTCCTCCCCAGCCCAGAACTCTCCCCGGCTGTCCAAGGAGCACATCGTCGGGGCCTTCTGGCCGCCAGAGTGGGAAATGCACCACTCCTGGCGCCACGAGTTCCAACCCATCAAAGAACTGGGCCGTCTCGGCGTGTGTGCGCGCTTTGGAGACACTGGGGTTGGCCATGACCTTTTCATATCGCTCGATCGTGTCGGGTGGGGCGTCGTCGAAGGTAAAGTGTGTGATGGCGACATAGCCACCGCAAGTCAGCGCGTCACGAAAGACGCGCACCGTGCGGTAGGCCTGGCTATCGTCCATCACAAAATGGAGCACGGCGGCGAACAGGATCGCCGCGGGGCGGCGAAAGTCGAGCAGGCGCTTGACCTCTGCATGTTCGAGCACCTGTTCCGGCTGGGCGACATCCGCCTGGATGGCTGCGGCATGGGGGTTGTCTCGCAAGATCGCCAGACTGTGAGCCACGGCCACGGGATCAATGTCCACGTAAACGACGCGGGCGGCGGGGTTGGTTTGCTGGGCGATCTCGTGGACATTGCCCGCGGTCGGTATGCCGGAACCAAGATCGAGGAATTGGTCAATTCCCTGCTCGAGACAAAAGTGGACGACCCGGCGCAGAAAAGCGCGGTTAGCCTGCGCTCCCGGTCGGACATCGGGCAGCGCCGCCATATACTTTTCAGCCACCAATCGGTCAATCTCAAAATTGTGATAGCCGCCCAAAAGATAGTCGTAGATGCGGGCCGGGTTGGGCCGGTCCTGTGGCGTATCGCGGGTGACCCATTCGTTCGTGTTCATCTGTGATCCTCCTTGGATTGTGGCCTTCTGCCGCTGGCGATTTTCAAGATCGGAAGCATGGGACTTGAAAATCTGGAAGTGCTATGTTTGTCTCCTAGTCGCTTTGCGGTGAACTGCTACTCTTCCATCGCCGTGACCTTGGCCAGCCGCCGCGCGTGGCGTTCATCGCCGGAAAACTGCGCGCCGATAAAGGCGCGCACGAGTTCGCGCGCCAGTTCCACGCCGACGACGCGCGCGCCCAGGCACAATACATTCATGTTGTCGTGCTCCACTCCCTGGTGGGCAGAGTACGTGTCGTGGCATATCCCGGCCCGGACGCCGCGCAGCTTGTTCGCCGCCACACACGCGCCCACCCCGCTCCCGCAGATGATGATGCCGCGCTCTGCATCGCCGCGCTGCACGGCCTGGCCCGCAGCGCGAGCAAAGTCGGGATAGTCATCGGATGAGTTCAACGTGTGCGCACCCACGTCCACGACCTCGTGGCCAGCCTTTTGCAGCAACGCGATGATGTCCGCTTTCAGTGAGAATCCGCCGTGATCGGCTCCAACTGCAATTCGCATGATACCTTCATCTCCCGGTCCCTTTCTCCTGCGAGGCAGGAAAAGGGGATGGCCTTTGTCACTTCCCCAACAGCTTGAGCGCCTGCGCGGCTACATTCTCGGCGGTAAAGCCGTATTTTTCGAACACGATCTTGTACGGGGCCGACGCGCCGAAGCGATTTTCGATGGCGACCACATCGCCCTGCGTCCCCACGTAGCGCGACCAGCCAAGCGGCACGCCGGCCTCGACTGCTACACGCGCCGTCACCGCCGGAGGCAATACCTGATCTCGGTATTCTTGCGGCTGCGTCTCGAGCAACTCCCACGATGGCATGGATACCACGCGCGCGCGAACGTTTTTCGCCGCAAGCTTGTCCCGCGCCTCGAGCGCCAGGGCAACCTCAGAACCGCTGGCGATGAGAATCACGTCGGGCTGGCCGTCTGCTTGCGCGTCGGCCAGGATGTATGCGCCGCGCGCCACGTCGCCCTTCGGCTCAAGGATCGGCAATGCTTGCCGGGTGAGGATCAGCGCCACCGGCCCGCCATTGTGCGACATCGCCACACGCCACGCCTGCGCCGTTTCGTTCGCGTCGGCTGGGCGGATCACCGTCAGGTGCGGGATCGTCCTCAAGGCCGCGACGTGTTCAATCGGCTGGTGCGTGGGACCGTCCTCGCCCACGCCGATGCTGTCGTGCGTAAAGACATAGATGATGGGCAGTTTCATCATCGCGGCCAGGCGAATGGATGGGCGCATGTAATCCGAAAAAGTGAGGAACGTCGCGCCGAACGGGATCACGCCGCCGTGCAGAGCCAGGCCGGAAAGAATCGCGCCCATCGCGTGCTCGCGCACCCCAAAGTGAAGGTTGCGCCCGCCGTAACCCCACTCGCCGCCGACTGCGCCTTGCTTGTCCGTCGCCGGACGGCGCGGATTTTGGAAATCGCCCGCGCCCTTGAGCGCAGTGTCGGTGGAGGGATTCAGGTCAGCCGAGCCGCCGATCAGCTCCGGCACGCGAGCCGCAATCGCATTGATGATCTTGCCGCCCGCCGCGCGTGTGGCGATGGGCTTGTCCGTGGGGGAAAATACCGGAATGTCCTTATCCCATTCCTCCGGCAACTGTCCTCGAGCGCGGCCTGGGCCTGAGCCACGCGAGCCTTGGCCGCTTCGATCTGCTCCGCCGTCGAGCCGGCCTTGAGAAGATTGAGTTGCGCCTGCGCGGCGTTGCGTTGGCCGATAGCCACATTCAATCGAGCTTGCGCCGAGCGCAGGTCGTCGTCTTTGCCGGTCCACGCTAGATTCAATTGCCTTTGCGCGGCGTTGTAAGCTGCCTGCGCTGCCGCCAACTGGACGCGGGTCTGTTCCTCGTAACGGGACAAGGTGGAGGCGGCGCGGCCATACTCCTTGGACATCTCAATGCCGGTCGTGATGCCATCGTAGGCATCCTGCACGGCCTTGAGTTGGACTTTGGCCTGCGCCACTTGCGCCTGAGCCGAGGCGACATCGGCGCTTTGCTGCGCGCCGTTCTTGGCTTTGTCGAGTTCGACCTGGGCGGCTTTGATCTGGGCGTTGGCGACATCCACGTTGGCTTGCGCGGCGGCGATCTCTTCGGCCCGAGTCCCGGCCTGCAAGCGCGCCAGGTCGGCCTGGGCTTGCGCGAGAGCGGCCTTTTGATCGGCGTCTTGCAGCTTGACGAGCGGCTGGCCGGCGCGGACCACGTCGCCTTCCTTGACGAGCACCTGGGCTACACGCCCGCCCATGCGGAACGCCAGGTCGGCGCGGCGAACCGGTGTGACGTACCCCTGCGCCGATGCGCCGGAGGTCTTGGCGGTCTTGGCCGTTGCGCTGGCAGTCGGCGTGGCCGCAGGTTGGGCCCCGCCGGATGACGAGCAGCCGACCAAGAGCGCGAGAACGATAATGCTGATGATCAACTTTTTCATAGAAATTCTCCTGTTGTGTGCTGCGTTACGTATTACGCAGTACGATTATGCGTATGCCAGGCTGGCCCGCACGCTGATGCGGGTGGCGCTGCGCGCGGGCAGAACCGAAGCCAAGATCGAGATGATGACCACCACCACCAGCCAGATCAAAACTGCGGCGTAGTTATACCGATAATCCAGGTTGGCGCTAAACATGACCTGCCCCAACGACTTGGCCATGGACTGGCCTAACACAAATGAGATTGGCACGGCGACGATCCAACTGAACAGCCCTTGCAAGAGGCCCTCCATCACGAACATGCCCATGATTGTGTGGGAGCGCGCGCCGACGGCGCGTAACACGCCGATCTCTTTGGTCCGTTCGACCACGCTGATCGAGAGAGCGCCCATCAGTCCAATGCCGCCCACCACCGCCACAATGATAGCCAGCGCGAGCAGCATGGTGACAAAGATGCTGAACTGGCCTTCTGCGGACTTGCGGTTTTCGGCGAGCGTCTGGACATAGTCCACTTTCATGCCATGCCCCTCGAACATGCTTTTGACTAGCGTCATGACGTTTTGCGTCTGGCCGCCATAATCCACGTTCACGCCATTCTCTGCAAGTGTGTCGTTGACCTTGGCGATGGTCGCCTTGGGATCAACGCCGGGCTGGAGGCTCACAAACATCCATCCGCCCTGGTTATACTTTTTCGTCGCCTCGAACAGCGCATCCTGCGGGGCATAGAGGTTATCCGTGCTAAAGCCGCCGCCGAACACCATTTTGTACAGGCCCACCACTTGCCAATCGTCTTTGCCCAGCTCGCCCAGGTTCAGCGTAACCGTTTCGCCGATCTGGATGTCGTTCCGTTTAGCCGATTCGCTGTCCATGACAATCACACGGCCATCCCCCGGCTGTATCCAACGCCCGGCCACGATCAACGGCTGGTACACACGCACATCGGTGGGATAACCCTGGATATACGCGCCCAGGCCGGCTTCTTTGGTGCGCTGGCCTGCCTTCAAGACGGTGGCAGGATAGCTGGCGATAACGCTCGCCCTGTCCACGCCCTCGACGGATTGGGCCATCGTCACGGCGCGGTCAATGCGCTGGATGTTCTCAAAGCTGACTTCGGCGTCATAGTTGCGCCGCCCAAATTCTGCGTCGAGCGTGGCCGTGATCGAGGTCGAGAGGCTCATCACGACCAGGAACATGACGCCCGCCATGATCAACACCAGTTGTGTGAGGACCAGCCGCGCTTTGCGGCGGAACATGTTGCCCAACGCGGTGGCATAATGTGAAGGCAGCAGTCGTTGCCCGACGCGCTCGACCAAGCGGTCGAGCCAACCGGCGCCAAAGTCGCCGCCCAGACCATAGCTGGCAATCGCCTCTCGCACGGTGAGGGCTGCTCCGGAGAGCA
Organism: Anaerolineae bacterium; assembly: GCA_041300525.1. Taxonomy (GTDB): domain Bacteria; phylum Chloroflexota; class Anaerolineae; order Fen-1058; family Fen-1058; genus JBGLNJ01. Next base: position 3,127,745 of record JBGLNJ010000001.1, read on the forward strand.
CCGGCCACAACGCCGCCAGCAGCGGGACGAGGATGGCCGAGAGCGCCGAAAGGATGACAGCCTGGGTCGAGAACCGGAAAGTGTCATAGTCAATATTGAACAGGTTCAAGAACCATTGGCTCATGCCAAAGGCGACCAACATGCCCAGCGGCAGCGAGATCAAGAGCGCCAACAGACCATAAGCCAGCACGCCCGCCAGGTACAGCCTGATGATGATGGACGATGTGCCGCCGATGGCCTTGAGAATGCCGATCTGATCAATCTGCTGCGTGATGAGGGCCGTCAGCGTGTTGAGGATCAGGACGACGCTGGCGACGAGCGAGATGACGGCCAACACCTGCATGACCACCGTGATGCCTTCGACAAACATGCGGCCCCAGTGTTTGTTCGGGTCCTGGAAGAACGTCACGGCCACGCCAATGCCTTGTTTGACAAGGTGATCTTTGATGTCTGATGCGACTTGTTTGGCATGTTCCACGCTGTAGGGCTTGACGCGGATCAGCATTGCGCCGAACTTGCCATCCGGGATGCCAAAGCGTTCCATGCCGGCGCCGTTGGTGAAAAAGTGAGCCGGGCCGCCAAAGTTGGGCGGAGGCACAAACGGATGGCGGATCTTGCCACTGATGGGCAGCGTCCGCACCGTCTTGCCCACCTTGAAGGTGACGCTGTCGCCGATGCCGACGTTGAGGTATTGGCTCGTCAGCCGCTCGATCCCGACGTCGTCCTTGCCCGGCCAGCGTCCCTCGCGCAGTTGGATGATGTCGTACTTTTGATCCTCAGGATCCGCTTTCATGTACACGACGCCTTGCTTCCAATCGTCTTGGGGGTGGACTTTGTAGAGCGCCGTCGTCGTGTTGTACAACTCGACATCTTCCACACCGTCAATCTTTTTGATGCTATCGGCCACAGCTTGGTTGATGCGCGTCGTCACGTACAGATTGATGTGCGAAGGCGTCACCGACTGGTGTGCCTTGTCCATGCCCGACAGCAGTTGATCGGCCATGCCAAACATGGCTCCGATGGCGAACACGCCCGCGCTGATGCTCAGCACTGCCAGCAAGGTGCGCACCTTGTTGTGCCACAAATCGAACCAGACTTTATTCCAGATAACGCTCATGTTCAAATCTCAAATCTCTAATCTCCAATCTCCTGTTTTCGGAGATTAGAGACTGGAGATCAGTAACCTGCCCAACCCGCGCGGCCCACAAATTCGTCGCGCGTGATCTTGCCGTCGAGGATCTCTACGACGCGCGGCACGCGCTGGGCCAACTCTTTGTCGTGGGTGACCATCAGCAGCGTCTTGCCCTTGCTCACGACTTCGGCGAACAGGTCAAAGACATCGTGCGAGGTAGCCGAGTCGAGGTTGCCCGTCGGCTCATCCGCGATGAGCAGTGCCGGATCGTTCGCCAGCGCGCGCGCAATCGCAGCCCGTTGTTGTTGCCCGCCGGACACCGCGCTGGGGAGCTTGTGCATCTGATCGGCCAGGCCCACGATTTCGAGCAAGTGCTTGGCTCGCTCTCGCCGTTCTTTAGGCGTGTACTTGTTTGCCAGGTCCATCGGCAGGATGACGTTTTGCAGCAGGCTGAGCGCCGGCAACATTTGAAAGAATTGAAAGATGATGCCCACGTGTCCGCCGCGCCAGGCCGCCAGTTTGTCTTCACTCATTTTGTGAACGGGCTGCCCGGTGACAACGATCTCGCCGCTCGAAGGGCGGTCAATGCCGGTGATCATGTTGAGCAGCGTGGATTTGCCGTTCCCCGAAGGCCCGACGATGGAAAGGAATTCGCCCTTTTTCACTTGCAGCGAAATCCCTTTGAGGATGGTGATTTTGGTATCGCCCACCGGAAAAGTTTTGACGACATCCTTGATTTCGATAATTGGTTCTTGGCCGTTCTGTCCAGACATCTTTTTCTCCGATCTTGTCGTTCCCCTGCCGTTTAACACGTGTTACGATACCACATTCTCGGCCGTGTTGCCTATCCGTTGGCTAACAATCGGCTATCGGGCTTTCATCAATTTTCACCCTTGCGAAGGGTGCACAATTTGAGGCTTATACCCGCGCGGCCCACAAAATACTGGATTTGGGAGTATACAGCCTGGCGTCGTAATGGTCGGTGATGTTGATGTGGGTTGCCGGTTGAGTGACCACGTCGAGCGGAAGGTCAATATAGTTTGATCCCTGGCGATACGCAATCAACCGCCCGGTCTGGCCGGCCTCTAGCAGTTTGATAGCCAGCGTGGCAAAGTTCATCGCTCCCAGCAAATCCTGCCCGTCCGGCTCACCCGTGCGAATCAGGTACGAAAGGGGTTGCAACAGCAGGCGTTGGCTGGTCAGGTTCTCTAAAATCTCTGTGACCACGGCGCCGCTGCCCAGGACGCGCGAGCCGATTTCTCTACTGTCCTTGAGGTCCTGCACGATTTGGTTTTCTACTTCTTCTTGGTCTTGGGTGGCTATGGCCCCGGCCAGCGTTCGCGAGCGAGCGAGCCGCGACAACTGAGGCAGATATTTTTGCGCCTTTTCCGGCACGATGCTGGATGCTTCACTCATGACCAGAATCGCGTAGCTGTTCGGGTTCGACCGTTTATCCTCCATCAGCAAGAGGGCCAGCGCTTCCGGGTCGAAGGGGACTTCGGGGATGAGCGTCCGATCCGCGCCGGCCAAGAGCGAGATGATCAGCGTCGTCAAGCCGGTGCTGCGGCCCAGGATTTCGACGACGGCGACTTCTTCGCGCGAGCCGGCCATGGCGCGAATTTCCTGCACGAAATGGACGCCGCGAGCCAGCGCAGTGGAAAAGCCCAGGCAATAGTCGCTGCCGTTGACGTTGTTGTGAACGGTTTTGGGAATGCCGATCAGTGGGATGCCCTCCTGGCTCAAGCGGGCCGCGTAATCGAGCGTAGCCTTGTCGCCCAACACCACCAGCGCGTCAAGCTGCAGCTTGTTCAGCACTTGCTTGACGTGATCGGTAATGTCCACCGGCTGCTCGCCCTTTTTGCGCGATTGCACCGCGCTTGCTGGCGCTATGCCAGATGCGGGCCTTTAGCGGCCCCAAGATGCTGGATCGCTGCCGGCGCGCGTGGCATGAGGACCGTCCCGTCAAGCTGGACTTTCCCGACGGGACCGGTATGCGCCGGCAAGTAGATGTGGTGGCCGCGCGCTGGAGCGAGGTTGAAGAAGGTCACTTGCTGCACCTGTGGGTGCAGATTCCGGAGCCGCCTCCGGAGGATTGAGGACGTATCTTCTCAAAACGTAGGGGCGCACCCTCGCGTAGCGGGTTGCCCCGTTGGGCAAGCGCAAGGCTTGCCCCTACCCCGGCTTTTCAAAAAAGCCGGGGTTCTTTTATCTTGCTCGATTGATGAGGTGATCGAGCGCGAGGTATAGCGCCAGAATCACCACGAGAATCAGCAGCAGAAACATCCACCACGGCACGGGGATAAGGATCACAAAATGCATACGGGACAGGATATACCACAATACGACTGCCGCGACGACTGCCAGCAGCAAACTGGAGAGGCGGTTTTTCATATTACTCCTCACCCTCCAACTCGTGCGCCATCATGCGGATAAGGTCGGCGCGGCTGACGATGCCCACCAGCACTCCATCCTCGATGACTGGCACCGGATTGACGCGGCGCTTGACCATCAGATCCGCCAGGTCTTCTATCTCGGCGTCGGGGCTGAGGGTGACGACCTCCTCAGTCATCATATCGCCCGCGGATGCGCCCAGCATGTGCCGCAGCCGATTGCGATAGTGTCCCGGCATCTCTAGCGGGATGCGCGCCAAATCGAGGATTTGGATGAACGCCGGCAATTCCAGCCGCGTGTTGCGCACGATCATGTCCAACTCGGTGACGATGCCGACGACGTGACGCGCGTCATCCACGACGGGGATGCCAGTGATCTGGCGCTCGTGCATCAACGTCGCGATCTTGTTGACCAAAGTATCTCGCTGGACCGTAACGACATCAGTGGTCATGATTTCACGAACTTTCATTCCTGCCCTCCGTCGCGTATCCTCTGTGCTGACTCAACTTGCACCAACGACTGGCATAAATTCTATCACACAAGCCCTTTTACCCAAAGTGCGGTAGCCGCAATGGGCTGGCGCTCACCCTCTTTCGATCAACCCCCGATTGACCAGCCGCTCGCGTTCCCACGCCGCAAAATCCACAACGGGGTGGACGATTTCGGCCTCCGGCCTGCGCAGGAGGCTGGCCGCATCGTTGGGGCAGCCGGTGACGCACAAGCCGCACCCGATACATCGTTCTCGGTCCACCACTGATATTCCGTCCTGCTCCGCAATCGCATGCACCTGGCACCGCTCGATGCAGATTCCACAGCCCAGACATTCGTCAGGGTCAATGACGGCATAGTAACCCGCGCGGGCCACCGACTGCTCGATGCCATACTGAAATACCATCGGGAGTGGGAGCGCCTTCCACCGAAGAAAAGGAAAGGCAAATTCTTACCGGAAACTTGCACGGATGGTCCAGGTGGGCTTGCTGCACGCGACAGATGCAATCGCGGACGTGAAAGGTTTTGGAGGCCAGAAGAATAGCGCGGACATCGTCGTAGGGCAAAATCCATTCAGGCTGCACGGCGGTTTGCGCCGGCACGACGCGGTGAATCGCGGGCTGCGGCTGCATGATCCCCACCGCCCCTCCTTCGGCCATGTACTGCTCCACGAGATGGGCCAGCTCGTGATCCATGTTCTCGACCTGCGCTTCATAGATTCCGACGACAAAGGGCGCCAGCCGAAAGCAGCGCTTATTGGACCGCTTTTCATACCAGACCAGGCCGCGCCGGGCCATGTTGATCAGTCTGGACATGGCCTCGCCCACCGGCAGCCCGAATCGCGCGGCGAGGACGTCAATCGGTTCCGGCTCGCCACACAGTTGGGCGGCGAGCGCGGCTTCTTCCGGCGCAAATATCTTTTTCAATATCTGTCTCTCGGTATTTGCGGGCGTCCTGGGAAAACCGTTCGGAAGCCGATCCAGAGCATTGGCGAGTTGGTCATAGACTTCATCGGTCATGTTGTTACCTGCTTTCTGAACGCTCACTCGAGTGATTCCTTTTGCTCTGAGTGTGCTATAACTTGGCGCATGATGGTAGAACAAGAAGCGCAACCTGCAACCTGCCACTTGCTTCTCGCGCCCTGCGCGTCATGCCTCTTGCTTCTCCCGCCTTGCCAGTTCCGCCAATGTCTTTTCGTGCCCGGCTTTGGTGATGGGGAACAAGTACACCAGCAAAATACCCGCCGCCAACACTACCGCTGGCACCGGCCCAATCATCCAGCGAATCGCCAGCAAGGCGCTATCGGGTTGCACGATGGGCGTGGTCGTGCCAGGCGGCGGCGTGAGGTAGCCCGCCCACGCAAGCACCTGACCGACGAAGAACAATCCGAATGCCAGTCCCGCTTTTTGCAGCAGAACAAAGAACCCGTAGAACGTGCCTTCGCGCCGCCGGCCCGTTTCCAATTCGTCTAGTTCGATCACGTCGGGCAGCATGGCCCAGGGAACCAGGTACGCCGTCGCCACGCCGACGCCGGCCAGCAGCCCCAACACGATGATGACCCAACCCGGCCACGCGGGTTGAACGACGAACAGCCCAAACGACACGGCGATCCAAAAGATCATGCCGCGATAATAGACGCCCTTCTTGCCCACCTGGCGGCTGACCCGCGTCCAGATAAAGAGCCAGATGAGCGCGCTGCCCTGCACCGATAGGATGACGGCAGAGATGAGATCAGGCTTGCGCAGCCAGTAGGTCATGTAGTAGATCACGATGGTCGAGACCGTTTGCACCACCAGCCAGGAAAGCAAATAGATGCCGGCCACGTAGCGGAACGCGCGATTGCCGAACGTGATCTTCAAGCCTTCCCAAAATGGAATCGGCGCTTCCTCCTCTACAGTGTGACGCTCGTACGTTCCCCAGAAGGCGAAGAAAAACGCCGCCGCCGAGATGGTGGCCCAGATCAACGCCGACACAAAGTAGCCGAGTTGCTCGCCTCCGACGGGCTTGAGCGCGTTGACGATGATGGGGTGCAGCACGGCGGCGGTCAGACCGGTGCCGATGGAGAAGGCAAAGCGATACGAGTTGAGGCTGGTGCGCTCGTCATAGTCGCGCGTCAGCTCCGGCGTGAGCGCGGTGTAGGGCACATTGACAACCGTGAACGCCAGGTCGAGCAATAGCGAGACGACCAGGTAATACCAGAATCGCCCGGTGGGATCAAAAGGCGGGACGAGGAACAACAGCACGAACGTCACGCCGAACGGGATCGCGCCAAACAGGAACCACGGACGGCGGCGTCCCCAGCGCGTGTGAACTCGATCCGAGATCATGCCGATGATGGGATCGTTGACCGAGTCCCAAATCTTGTTGAGCAGCAAGATCACGCCGGCGATGGCCGGGCTGAGGCGCGCCACGTCGGTGAAAAAGTACAGCAGGAAAAACGACATGATGCCCGTGGCGGTGGCCGGGCCAACGTCGCCTGCGCCAAAGGCGAACTTGGTCACGAGCGGGACCTTTTCGGATGTGGTGTCGGTTGGCGGCTTCATAAATCCTCCTGAGGCCAAGGAAGGGTGGGAACACTGGCTACTATTATAGCACCAGCGCGGCCCATCAACCAAGTGTTAGTTTTTAGCGACTCGCCCTTGCAACGTCGCCTGAGCCGTGATGTTAATTCGCGCTCTTGTCGTATGTTTTTTCTGGTGCTATAATCCCATCACCTTTATCGTGCAGCCAATACAGGGAGGTGTGTATCTTCTCGAAAAAGTCGGGAGACTTGCAATCTGGACTCGACTTGCGCTGGTTGAAATATCTTGCCAAGACTGGGCCGTTTTATTTTTCGACATTCAGGGTCAAGCGACAAGGCGAAAACAGGTCAAATGTCACTATGTCCTTTTGGCAAAAGGGTGACAATATTAAAGGTCATGTCGCGCACACTCGATAGAGCGAATCTAATCGCTGTGCCACTCTAACCAACGCCGCGTCAACGCGGCGATACTTGCGTTTCGGAGGAAAAGGATGCCAAGAGTAAAAGTTACGTTCGATGGGAATGAGGCGGCTGCTTACGTCGCCCATCATGTCAGCGAGGTCATCGCCATTTACCCGATCACGCCTTCGTCGGCGATGGGCGAATGGGCCGATCAGTGGTCGGCAGACGGCAAGAAGAACATCTGGGGCACTGTGCCGATGGTCGTCGAGATGCAAAGCGAAGGCGGCGCGGCGGGCGCCGTCCACGGCGCAGCGCAAACCGGCGCGCTCACCACCACATTCACCGCCAGCCAGGGGTTGCTGTTAATGATCCCCAACATGTACAAGATCGCGGGCGAGCTGACGGCGACGGTGTTTCACGTCAGCGCACGGACGTTGGCCGCGCACGCTCTTTCGATTTTCGGCGATCACAGCGACGTGATGGCCACGCGCCAGACCGGTTTTGCGCAGATAGGCTCCGGCTCCGTGCAAGAAGTGATGGACCTGGCGCTCGTCGCGCATGCGGCCACGCTCAAAGCGCGTGTGCCGTTCCTGCACTTTTTTGACGGCTTTCGCACCTCGGCCGAGTTGATGAAGATCGAGCAGTTGAGCGAAGACGATATCCGCGCCATGATTGACGACGAACTCGTGCGCGCTCACCGCGCTCGCGCGCTCAGCCCCGATCATCCGGTGATGCGCGGCACGGCGCAAAACCCCGACGTATACTTCCAGGGCCGCGAAACTGTCAACCCCTATTACCTGGCCACGCCCGGCATCGTCCAGGAGGCGATGGACAAGTTCGCCCAGATCGTCGGGCGGCAGTACCACTTGTTCGATTACGTCGGCGCGCCGGACGCCGAACGCGTTCTCGTCGTCATGGGCTCGGGCGCCGAAGTGTCACAGGAGGCTGTCGAATATTTGAACGCGCACGGCGACGCGGAGCGGGTGGGCGTGCTCAAGGTGCGTCTGTACCGGCCTTTCTCGGTGGAGCATTTTGTTCGAGCGTTGCCGGCCACCGTCAAGACCCTGGCCGTGCTCGACCGCACCAAGGAACCCGGTTCAATCGGCGAGCCGCTCTACATGGACGTGGTCACAGCGGTGAGCGAAGCGCTCGCCGACGGCATCGCGCCGTTCAAGACCGCGCCGCGCATCGTCGGCGGGCGGTACGGGCTGTCGGGCAAAGAATTCACCCCGGCGATGGCCAGGGGCGTCTTGGCCGAAATGCGCAAGCCGCAGCCTAAGAATCACTTTACCATCGGCATTAACGACGATGTGACACACACGAGCCTGGCCTATGATCCGGATTTCTCGACCGAGGGCAAAGACGCCGTGCGCGCGCTGTTTTACGGCCTGGGCGCCGATGGCACGGTGGGCGCCAACCACAACTCGATCCGTATCATCGGCGAAGACACTGAAAACTATGCGCAAGGCTTTTTCTACTATGACTCCAGGAAATCCGGCACGATGACGACTTCGCACTTGCGCTTTGGGCCGCGCCCCATCCACGCATCGTACCTGATCCGCTCGGCGAACTTTGTCGCGTGTCACCAGTTCTCGTTCGTCGAACGCTATGACGTACTCAAGGCCGCCGAGCCGGGCGCAACGTTCTTGCTGAACAGCATCTATGGGGCGGATGAGGTGTGGGATCATTTGCCGCGCACGATGCAGAAGCAAATCATCGAAAAGAAACTCAAGTTCTATGTGATTGACGGCTATCAAGTCGCAAAGCAAACCGGCATGGGCGGGCGCATCAACACCATCATGCAGACGTGTTTTTTTGCCATCAGCGGCGTCCTGCCCCGCGACGAAGCCATCGCCGCGATCAAACGCTCGATCGAAAAGACCTATCTCAAGCGTGGCAAAGACGTCGTGCAAAAGAATTATGCCGCCGTAGACGCCGCGTTGCAGCATCTGCACCCAGTCAAAGTGCCCAGCCAAGTGACGAGCGCATTTGATATTCGGCCGGCCGTTCCGGCCGAAGCGCCCGAGTTCGTTCAAAAGGTCACGGCGGAAATCATCGCGGGACGAGGCGACGAGTTGCCCGTCAGCGCATTGCCTGTAGATGGGACGTTCCCCACCGGCACCGCCCAATGGGAAAAGCGCAACATCGCGCTTGAGATCCCGGTTTGGGACGAAAAGATATGTATCCAGTGCGGCAAGTGCGTGCTGGTTTGCCCGCATGCCGTCATCCGCTCCAAGGTGTACGATGGCGAACTGTTGAAGGACGCGCCGGCGACGTTCAAGAGCGCGGCGGCACGCTGGAAGGAATTCAGCGCCCTCAAATACACTTTGCAGGTCGCGCCGGAAGACTGCACCGGCTGCACCTTGTGCGTCCAGGTCTGCCCGGTCAAGAACAAGACCGAGACGCGGCTCAAGGCGATCAACATGGCGCCTCAGCCGCCCATCCGAGAGCCAGAGGCCGAGAACTGGAAGTTCTTTCTCGTTTGCCGTGATACGCCCCCATATTTGGCGGCAGCGTGTAGGACAAATTGCCAATTTGTCCTACAGTTGGGCAGACACCACGGCGATTCCCAATGAGCCAAAAGTTCCTTGCTGGACACGATTCTAGCACGACCTTATCGTGTCGTCAAATAGCTCATTTGCTCCGCTTGCCCTTGCCTCGTTTCGCCTTGCCATTCTTTTTGCCGTTGACCCTGCGCAAGATACCTTCTACGCCCATACAACTCTAGCGAGCCAAGCGGGCAGCGCGTTCACGAGTAGTTCCATAATCGTCCTGGCGTTTTCATCAAATACTTGATAGTTTCCGTAAGCTTCACCGCCGCTCGCGCCCGCCAAATCCGTGACGCCGCGCAAGATGAGACAGCGCGTGTTGTTTCGCGCCGCCACCCAAGCGATAGCGCCCGACTCCCAATCGCCCGCTACCGCGCCGTAGTGCGCTTTCAATTGTGGAATGTCCTCGACGATCAGATCGCGGTCGGCGGACACGAGCAAGGTGCGGCGCACGGGCTGAGGATATGGCTCGCACAGCCACGACAAGTCGAGGTCGGTGGTGTAGCGTGCGATGGCGGCTTGCGGGTCCGACATCTGCTCGACGATGTCGTATACGATGGCGCGCTCCACCAGGATGATGTCGCCTCTTTCGATCTCGCCCTCGAATCCGCCGCACGTGCCCAGGTTGACGAGGAGCGCAGGCGACCAACGGTCAATCACGTATTGCGTCGAGGCCGCCGCCGCGATCTTGCCCCAGCCACCGTGAAAGAAAACCACAGGTTCCTGGCATTCATCCAGGTCAAGGTCCGTCACGAACCACTCGCCCAGCGGCGATGATTGCGGCTCGACCTGCGGAAGGAGAGCACGGACGGCTCGCCACTCGGCGCCGGCGGAAATCAGGACGACGATCTTGGGTTCGGACATTCGCTCTTTTCCGATTTCAGTTTGACCCGCGGTGAAACGAGTTCGTCCAGCGGTCGAAGGTTTTGCTCCGCGATCTGGTGATTCTTGACTTGCGGCATCCCCGCTCGCCCCGTCAAACGAATGGGAGCTTGACGAACGTCTGAGATCATCGAATACCCGGCGATGGAAACACGGACAGCTTCTTGGGTCTGCCAGATGGATCGAGGCCGTCGCGCGCTTTCGTGCAAGATGCACCAGAGAATACCCTCGGCCTTGTGATCGAGCGCCTGAAGTTGATTCGCCGCGACGCATCTTCCCAGGTCAGGCCAAAATGTCTCACTCCACGTTTTGACGTCCAGGCGCACCGGCGGCTCGCGGCCCACCGGTAAAAGCTCGATGTCACACAGGCTCTCACGTTCCGGGAACCGGAAATGCGCCTGAACCTGGACGCCGTGGCTCAACATGAATTGTTCCGCTGCGATTTCTCCCAGTCGTCCGACCAGGTGTGAAGTCCACTGATTGCGGTAGTGTCCAGGCGAACTGGCCCACCGGGACATGGACTCGTCTGCTGCGCTCACAGCCCACTGAATGGCGACTTGATCGAGCGTGATGATGGCCATAGATAAACGAGGGAGGCAAACTGAGGTCAGTGCAGAGTTGCGCTCGTGGCAGGTAGCCGCATCGGATGATAAATGGCAAAGAGCCTATCCCCAAATTGCGGGCCGGGCTTTCACGCCCGGCCGTCCGGCGGTGTCGCGCTTACACCAGCTTTTCTCTCAGCTTGGCGCTGGCAAAGTCCATCACCGCGACGACGACGACGATGAACAAGACGATCGTGCCGGCCTTGTGATATTGCAACAGCCCAAAGTAACTGTTGAGCAACAGGCCGATGCCGCCGCCGCCCGCAAATCCGATGATGGTCGCCATGCGCACGTTAATGTCCCATTGATAGATCGCATACGAAATGAACGGCGGGATGATTTGCGGCAAGATGGCGTATACGATCGCCTGCAAGCGGGTCGCGCCGGTCGCCGTGATGGCTTCCATTGGGCCGGTGTCAATGTTCTCGATCGCGTCGGCGAACAACTTGCCGATGAGGGCAAACGACGTAATCGCCAGCGCCAGCGAACCGGCGAATGTCCCGATGCCGACCCAAAAGACGAAAATCGCCACGTACAAGAGCGCCTCGATGGAACGCAGCACGTTGAACGTGGAGCGCGCGAGATAATAAATCCACACTGAGAGGCGGCTGCGCCCGGTCAGGTTGCGCGCAGCCAGAAAGCTGAACGGGATGGCGGCCAATGCGCCGTACGTCGTCGCTAGCAGCGCCTGAAAGATCGTGACGAGCATCTGCCGGGTGACGGTTTCGAGCAGGTCTAGACTCAGATCAACCCTCACAAAGTCGCGCAGCAAGTTGATAAAGGTTGGCGCAGGTTCGAACAGCGTCCGCAGATCAATCCCGGTAATGTCCCACAGGTAAATCAAGGCTACAGCGCCCAGCAACGTGTAAAGGATCGCGCGGGGCGAGCGGTAGAAAGGCTTGGGCGCGGCTTCCGTCACTTGCATTTCGCCCGTCAAGATGCGTTCGCGCCAGACCGAGCTCACATAGTCTACGAGCATAATGACGACGGCCACCGTCCACAGCGCGGCGCCGTATTGCTGGTACCCGCCCTTGCGAATCGTCTCGAGCACAAAGAAACCGATGCCGCCGCCCGCGACGACGCCGACGACCGTCGCCATGCGCATGTTAATGTCCCAGCGCAAGAGGGTGTACGCGAGAAAAGGCGGCACGATTTGGGGGACGATGGCGTAGCGAATCACCTGAAGCAGATTGGCGCCGGTCGCCGTAACCGCTTCGACCGGGCCCAGGTCAATGTGCTCGATCTCTTCCGAATACAACTTGGCCAAGGCGGCTATCGAGTGGATCGTCAGCGCCAACACGCCGGCAAAATTGCCCAGGCCCACCCACACAATCAACAGCAAACACCAGATCATGGTATCCACTGCGCGCACAATGTTGAGGAACGTGCGCATCACATAATAGATCACCGTGCCGCCGGGCACGCGCGCCATGACGTTGTGCGCCGCCAAGAAGCTGATCGGCATGGCCAGCACGGTCGAAAAGATAGTCGCGAGCAGGCCGATGGCAATCGTTTCGATCAACTTGCCGGGAATAAGGGTGGTGGTGGACTGGCCTTTTTGGGCCAGGCCCAAGGCCACCATCCACCCGGGCGCTTTGCCTGGGCCGATCTTGCCGAGGAGGTTGCCCAGGTTTTCACTGGGCCGCACCTCGCCGAGCCGGCCCTGCCGGAACGAGTCCCACAGGCAACCCCAGGCGCAGATTTGCTCCTCGCCGCTGACGGTGTGTGAAAAAAAGTCGGGTTGGGCGAGATCCGCCGTCACTTGGCGAAAGTCATTAAAGCGCGTGACGAGCCGCTCAAACTTGACATCGGTGACATTCCACGCCAGCACGTAAAGGATCACGGCCGCCAGCAACACGCCGGGCACCGCATTGCTTCGCTGTCCTCGCGCCAGGCGCTGCGCGTCCCAGATGTTCCACAGCCAATACAACGCGAACGGCAGCCACAGCCAGCTCGTCGTCAGCGCGCCTAATGTGACCTGGGCGATTTTGAAATTATCCAATCCCCAGTGCGTGACATAGGCCAGCAAAGGCACGAACAGGAAAATCACCACGCCGCGCCAGCGGTGCTTGAGGATGAATTGCCCCAAGCCGGGGATGATCAGGGAGAGCAGAATGGGGAGAAAGGAAGATGGTTCCATGTGCGATCACCGCATTGTATGGTTAGGGGCGTCCTGTGTTGGAACCCCGAACTCGTTCGGGCCAGCCTCAACAAGTTGAGGACTCTCCAGGTTTAGATAATCGAAATCCGTTCCGCCTCTTGCCCATAGATCGCCTTGAACTGCGCGTCGTCAATTTCCGGCGGCAGGCCCTGAAAGACCACTTGGCCGTCTTTGAGGGCAATCGCGCGCGTGGCGTAACGGTGGACAAGGTCCAAAAAGTGCAGGCTGCACAGCACGGTGATGCCGCGCTCTTTGTTCAACTGCTCCAGGTACTTCAAGATCGAGTGCGCCAGCACCGGGTCGAGCGAGGCGACCGGTTCGTCGGCCAAAATGATCTTGGGCTCTTGCATCAGCGCGCGCGCGATCCCGACGCGCTGCTGCTGGCCGCCGGAAAGCGAATCGGCGCGCACATACGCCTTGTCGCTCAGTTCCACTTGGTCGAGGCTTGCCAGCGCGCGCGCGCGGTCGTCGGAAGAAAAGTAGTTGACCAGGCTGTGGATCGAATTGACATAGCCCAACCGGCCCGAAAGCACATTCGTCATCACCGACGAGCGCTTGACCAGGTTGAACTGCTGAAAAATCATGCCGATCTGGCGGCGGATCTTGCGCATCTCGGAGATGGAAGCGGCGGTAATGTCCTGGCCGTCCCAGATGATCTTGCCCGAGGTCGGTTCGATCAGCCGGTTGATGCAGCGCAGCAGCGTGGACTTGCCCGACCCGCTCAACCCGATCACGGCCAGAAATTCGCCCTCGGCGACCTCAAAGCTCACATCCTTGAGCGCCTGTGTTCCGTTGGGGTAGACTTTGGTGAGGTTTTGAACTTGGAGCATGATACCTCTTGTGTGACCCTTGCGAGGTTCAAAGCTTTCGCAAGGGGTTACTGGATGAAAAAGACCTGACAGGTCTCGTGGAACAGACCTGTCAGGTCTATGCAGTTTACTTGAACAGCGTGGCGGGATCAACGCCCGCTTTCTTCATCAGCGCACTGAACGGGTCGTAGAATGTCGCATCAACTTTTTGGAGCGCATCGTAGCTGTACGCCCGGCGCACCACAGCTTTGCCGCCCGGATCGGCCATCATGGACAGGAGGCCGTCCACCGTCGCCGTCTTGAGCTTGACATCCAGGCCCTTGGCGGCCTGCATCCCGTCGTTCGGGATCTGGTCGGTCACGTAAAAGATCTCGGTCTTGTCCAGAATGTCGGGAGCAGCCTTTTGGACGGTGGCCGAAGACGCGCGAACGTCAATGTAGGTCACGCCCGCGTCACAGTCACCCTTGTATACCGCAATCGCCACATTGTCGTGCGAGCCGGCATATTGAACGGCCTTGAGGTCTTTTTCAGGATTGATGCCGTTCGCCTTGAGGAGGATCTGCGGGACGACCGAGCCGGAGGTCGAGGTAGGATCAACAAAGCAGAACGTCTTGCCCTTCAGATCGGCCAGGGTCTTGATCCCCGAGCCTTTCTTGGTGATGAATTGCCCCTTGTAGAAAGGCTGCAATTGATCCTTGAGCGCCTTGTCCGGGAAACCAGTTCATAAAAATGAATACCGGCAGTGATAAAAAGACCAAATGCCTTATTGTGGATCCTTATGGACGGGTTATACAGGAACAGGAAAATGAGCGAGGCTGTTGCGCCAGAGACCGCCACTGTGGATGAAAAGATGGCGCGGAAAACAGAGATGCCTCTCAACTGGATGTTGCCCAACAGCGCCAGAATCAGTGACCCGAGCAACGTAAAAGTCACCATGTAAAGGGCGAACGTCACGGACACACGGACGCTATTGAAAAAATCCGGCTTGGCAAATAGCGTCTGATAGTGGTCGAGCGTGAGGCCCCCACGTATCTGCCCCAGCGGATTTGTAAAGTGGAAACTCAGCTCAATGGAGCGAACAAGTGGGATGAAAACAAACACCACGAACACAACCAGCGAGGGCGCGAGAAATGCCAGGGCCATCATAAAGTTGCGGATTTCTCGCCAGCGTTGGCCCCTGGTCATGGACCAGCGGGGGCGTGAAACAGGTGAAACACGAGGTTGAAGGGTGATAGATTCTGACATTTGTGCAATCGCCTTTCAAAGTGGAGAGTCCGAGCGCATCGCAGGTGAATCTAACGCCATGGAAGAGTGAATAAAAGTCTATCAGAACGCAACAACATTGTCAAGTGCCAATGCACACGTGAACAATGCCATACGTATAGCCGTCGGAGCGACTGGGGGGCATCGCCCTCGGCTTTAGCCGGGGATCAGGAGGCGATAGCCTCGCCCGCCATGATTTGTCATTCCACATTGATCCCACTGCCTTCGATCACCTCTCCAATCTGCCAGGCTTGCCCCATCGCATCCATAAAAATGCAAATTCCTTCGGGCGGGACAGCGACCAAAAGCCCGCCGGATGTCTCCGGGTCGAACAGCAACCACTCTTGCGCCAGCGTCAACTTGCCGGTGAACTTTACTCGCGGGCGGTAGAAGGCTTCGTTGCTGGCAGCGCCACCCGGAAACGTCCAGGCGTCGGCGTAGGTCTGCGCGCCGGGCAGCAGCGGGATATCCGCAAAGTGCAACCGGAAGCAGACGCCGGCTTGCTCGGCCATTTCAAGCGCGTGGCCCAAGAGTCCGTAACCGGTGATGTCCGTCGCCGCGCGCGCTCCGGCTGCCAGGGCCGCGCGCGAAGCAGCCCGGTTGAGCCGAACCATGCTCTCGATGGCAGCTTGCACGTGCTCGGGCGCGGCCTGCTCATTTTTGAGCGCCGTCGTGATGACGCCCACGCCGAGCGGCTTGGTCAATACCAGCACATCGCCCACCTTCGCGCCGCCCTTGGTCAACAGGCGATCTGGGTGAACGATGCCAGTCACGGCCAACCCATACTTGGGTTCCCGGTCGCGGACCGTGTGCCCGCCGGCGATGGCGCCGCCCGCTTCGGCCACCTTGTCCGCGCTGCCGCGAAAAACCTCGGCAAAGATTTCAGGCGGCAGATCTTCCGGGACCGCCGCCAGGTTGAGCGCGAACAGCACCTCGCCGCCCATGGCATACACATCACTCATCGCGTTCGCCGCTGCAATCGCGCCGAACGAATACGGATCGTCCACCACCGGCGGAAAGAAATCCGCCGTCTGGATGATGGCCTGATCGGGGCTTACGCGATACACGGCGGCGTCGTCCGGCTCGCCCAGCCCGACGAGCAGATCAGGATAGTCTTGGTGTTTGAAGCGTTCTTGCAACGGGCGCAGCACCTGCGCCAGGGCCTCCGGGGCCAGCTTGCTCGCTCAACCCGCGCAGGTCGCCAGCGAAGTTAACCGGATTTGCTTGCCTGTGGTCATCTTCCTTTCATTCCTCCCACGCGATAATCTATCTCCATCTCCAATCTCTATCTCTATCTCTATCTCTATCTCCAACGCAAGTATACCTTATCCACCTCTGCGCGACAACCGCTTGCCGACTCGTGACCGTTGGGCTATAATCCCAACCATCCGAAATCGAAAATCCGAAATCGAATGAACCCACTTTCACGTTTCGAAACATTGGCTGAATGGCTGGTCGAAGGCACGTTTGGGCGATGGTTTGCGGGACAATTGCATCCGCTCGAGGTGGCGCTCCAACTGGCACGCGCGATGGAAGACGGGCAGGTGCTCAACCTGCGCGGCGAGCGATTGGCCCCCAACGTTTACTGGGTGTATCTCAACCCGCTTGACTATGAGGCGCTGCGCGAGGCTCAACCCACGCTTCCCGAAGACTTGACCCAATCCGTCGTCGGGTTGGCCGCGCAGGCTGAGTTGGTACTGCCGCAATCGCCCATTGTCGAGGTTCACTCGGCGGAGAGCATCCCCCGCCATCGAGTGTCGGTGGCCGCGCGGTATGTCCCATCGAACAACATCAGCTTGGGAAACACATCCGAGATGGACACGCAGACTGCTATGGCGTTGAGTGGACCAATCCAGTCGGAACCGGATGTGGCGGCGTTCCTGATTGTGGATGGACGGCGCACGGTGCCGCTCGACCGTCCCATCGTGACGATCGGGCGCAGCCTGGATAACGACGTAGTGGTGAACGACACGCGGGTCAGCCGCCATCACGCGCAGTTGCGCCGCCGCGCCGGTCGCTACGTGGTCTACGATATGGGCTCGTCGGGCGGAACCCGGGTCAACGGCGACCGCGTGAGCGAGTGCCTGCTCCAACCCGGCGACGTGATCAACCTGGCCGGCGTCCAGGTCATTTATGGCGAAGACAATCCGACGCCGCCTTCACCGCCCGGCCCGCAAGATACTCCACCTTTGCCAAGCGACAAACCTCCAATCTCCAATATCAAATCTCAAGATTCACCTTGACGTCTGGAATTGGATATTGGAGATTGGAGATCGAGTATTGCATGGATGTCGTCATCTTTGTCATTCGCATGCTGTTGACCGCGCTGCTGTATGTTTTCCTGGGAGCAGTTCTGTTCGTGCTGTGGCGTGACCTGCGCGCGTCAACTGAACTACCGGCTGCGATCCAGGAGCGCAAAGCGAGACTGGTGGTGTTGAACGCTTGCGACGGGTTGGAGCCTGGCACGGCGTTTTCAATCCAGCCGTTTACGACTTTGGGCCGCAGCGCCGCGAACGCCATCGTCGTGCCGGACACGTTTGCGTCCGCCGAGCACGCCTTGGTCTCTTGGCGCGGCGGACAGTGGTGGCTGGAAGACCTGGGCAGCCGCAACGGCACGCAGATCAATGAGGCGTTGGTAACCGCGCCGACTGTCCTGGGCATGGGCGATGTGATCTCGATTGGTCAGGTCAAGCTCAAGGTCGAAATTGAGGCGTAGTGCGTGATGTGTAATGCGTACTGCGTAATACAGAATACGCAGTACATCGTATCCGGCGGAGGAAAAGATGGATTTAGGATTGAGGGATAAAGTCGCGCTTGTCACTGCCGCCTCACGCGGATTGGGCGCAGCGGTGGCGCACCGATTCGCGTTGGAGGGCGCGCGTGTGGCGTTGTGCGCGCGCGACCTTGAGCACGCCCGCACGACCGCCGAGCGCATCAGCCAGGCGACCAGCGCGGAGGTCGTCGGGTTCAAGGCGGATGTAGCCGTGCCGGGCGACGTGGACGCGCTCGTCCGGCAAACTATCGAGCGATTCGGGCGCATTGACATCCTCATCGTCAACGCGGGCGGCCCGCCCGCCGGGACATTCGACACGCTGCGGCCCGAGCAGTGGGAACAGGCGACGCAGTTGACGCTCATGAGCGCCGTCCGCTTGTGTTATGCCGTCGTCCCGCACATGCTGCAATCCGTAGCAGGGCATCCCAATGCCCGGCCCGATGCCCGTTCCATCGTATTTGTGACCTCGGCCTCGGTCAAACAGCCAATGGCGAACCTCATCCTCTCTAACAGCATCCGTATGGCCGTCATCGGGCTGATGAAATCGCTCTCGCAAGAGCTGGCTCCCGGCGGCATCCGCGTCAACGCCATCGCGCCGGGCTGGACGATGACTGAGCGCGTGACGGAACTGTTGGCCGCGCGAGCCACGGCGAATGGCACAACGCCGGAACAGGAAGCGGCGAGCATCCTGGCGGGTATCCCGCTGGGGCGGATAGGCACGCCGGAAGAATTCGCCAATGCGACAGCGTTTCTCGCTTCACCGGCGGCGTCATACATCACCGGCGTCACGCTGCCCATTGACGGCGGAGCGACAAGAGCTTCGCTGTGAAATTGGAGATTGCGTATTAGAGATTGAAACGGAGGCTAACATGGAAATCGTTCAAATCATCGGGATCATTTTTGCCGCTGCGGTGATTCTCATCCTCGCCTACCTCTACCGCGAAAGCGCCATCATCGAAGGCAAGACAGAGATCGGCATCGGGCCGGTCAAGTTCAAGCTGGGCGGCCATGCACAGGTAGAGGCTCAAGTGGCAAGCGGAACGCAGACTGAGGAGACCAGCCACGATCACGCAGAACCTTGACGATGCTTGCCGCCGCAGGCCCGGCAGGCCGTGGCAACATGGCGGGGTGACATATTCGCCTTGTCACCCTGTCACCCCGTCACCTTGTCAAAAAAGAGAGGAGAACACACATGCCCCAAAAACCTTCCGTCCCTATCCGCTTCGGCGTTATCGGCGGGAGCGGCGTCTACAACATCGAAGCCTTGACCGACGTGACCGAAATCAAGGTCAAGACGCCTTTTGGCGATCCCTCCGACGCAATCATCGTCGGGACGCTGGCGGGCAGCCGCGTGGCATTCTTGCCGCGCCACGGACGTGGCCACCGCATCCTGCCCACCGAGGTCAATAGCCGGGCCAACATTTATGCGCTCAAGACATTGGGCGTGGAGCGCGTGCTCTCGATCAGCGCGTGCGGCTCGTTGCGCGAGGATTTCAAGCCGCGCGACATCGTCATCCCGGATCAACTCTACGACCACACCAAGCTGCGCTCCAACCATACCTTCTTTGGGCGCGGACTGGTGGCGCACATTTCGTTTGCCCATCCCTTTTGCGCCGATTTCAGCCGCCAGGTGGCCGAAGCAGCGCGCAAAGCTGGCGCACTAACCGTCCACGAGGGCGGGACGTTCGTCACGATAGAAGGCCCGCGCTTTTCGACCAAAGCCGAAAGCGCCACCTACCGCAAGCTCGGTTTTGACATCATCGGCATGACGGCCTGCCCGGAGGCGCAACTGGCGCGCGAGGCCGAGATGTGCTACGCCGTCATGGCGCACGTCACGGACTATGACGTGTGGCACGAAACCGAACAAGCCGTCAACGTGACGATGCTGATCGAAAACCTCAACGCGAAGCTATGGGCCCTTATGATTTTGGATTTATGATCTCGGATTGCGGATTTGCAATTGACCGATCCACAATCTAAAATCCAAAATCCGAAATCGAGTGGACCTGGCGGGATTCGAACCCGCGGCCTCTTCAGTGCGATTGAAGCGCGCTCCCAACTGCGCTACAGGCCCGCATGGTGGACGCATTGTACCTGCGAAGGCCCGGCTTGTCAAGTAACACTCGCTGTGATATACTCTGCGCCGACAACTGAATAGCGTTTCGGTCGAGGCGCTCGTGGCCCGGATGCCAGAGCGTGCGCACATAGACATGTGCGTGGGGAAGCCGGTGAGCCGACAAGGCAAGTCCGGCGCTGTCCCGCAACTGTAGGTTAGTTCGATAGTTCGCCAGTGCAACAGTTCGTTAGTCTGGTTGACCCAATGACTAACGCACTATCGCACTAGAACACTACCGAACTAACAAGCCAGGATACCCGCCTCAACCGATTCTCTCTGACACCTTCGCGGAAAGGGGGTAGAGGTTGAGGTCAACTGGAATTCTCCATGACCTCCCCCGGATGTAGCAGGGGGAGGTTTTTTGTTTCCAATATCGAATCTCAAATTTCAAACCAATACACAAGGAGCAACAAGATGAACGCCAGGGTAATACTTGCCCTGTTTCTGGTGACGATTTTGGCTTTGAGCCTAACCGGCGCAGCGATGGCCGGGCCGGGCGATGACGCGGCTGGCAAGGCCTTGGCCTGGCTGGCAACCCAGCAAAACGCCGACGGCGGCTTTTCCGATGGTTTTTCTCTCAACAGCGGCGTCGGCCCGACGTCGGATGCCATCGTGGCGATTGTTGCAGCCGGGCAGGATACCGGCGCGTGGAAAAAGAATGGCGTCTCTCCGCTGGACTATCTCGAGGCGCAAGCCCGCGCCGGTAAAATAACCAAACCGGGCGAGGTCGCCAAGACCATCATCGCCGTCGTGGCGACCGGCAGAAATCCGCGCAGCGTGGGCGGCGTTGACCTCGTGGCAAAGTTGAATGGCCTGCGCAAATCCGGCGGCTTTGGCGGGACGCTGTACGAAGACACGCTGGCGGCGCTGGCGCTTGCCAACGCGGGGCAGAGCGTGCCGGAAGATGTGATCGCGCGCCTCATCGCCGCGCAGACACAAGACGGCGCATGGGCCTTTACGGGCAACACTGCCGCAGGCGCAGGCGACACGAACACGACGGCTCTGGTCGTGCAGGCCCTCATCGCCACGGGACACCGCGATGCGATTGGACGCGCGCTGGATTATTTCCGGCGCACGCAAAATGCCGACGCCGGTTGGCCGTACCAGGTCCCTTCGGCCTACGGCACCGAGACGGATGCCAACTCGACGGCCAACGTAATCCAGGCCCTCATCGCAGCCGGTGAGCCGATGGGCAACTGGAGCAAGGCAGGGCGCAGCGACCCACTCGGCGCACTCGTCACATTGCAAGATGACAAAACCGGCGCGCTCAACTATCAGGCCAGCCTGCCCGGCGCAAATTTGCTCGCGACGATGCAGGCGATTCCGGCGCTCAAAGGCGCGACGTTCGTCCGCATGCCGGTAGTGAGTGCCAGCGGCCCGGTCCCTGCAGCCGCCGCGCCGCCGCAGACGCTCCCGGTCGCCGGCGCGCCATCCTCGATGCTGCCGCTGATGTTGATCGGCATCGGCGCTGCGCTGGTTGCTGCCGGTTGGCTGATGAGGCGGAAGGTGTGATGCGTACTGCGTGTTGCGTGTTCCGTATTCCTTCACGCAGCACGGAACACGCAATAGATAGTCTACAGTGTCAACAGTAATTGAGGTCATCCCATGTTCAACGCCCGTGCCTGGCTGATGTGGATTGCGGCGTCGCTGACGGTGGCGATGTTGGCCACGAACCCGCTGTATCTCGTCATCGTTTTGCTCTGCGCGGAGCTGGTCCGCGCCGGCTTTGGCACGGGCGACTCTCCTCTGCCGGTGTGGCGATTCGGTGTGATGGTCGTTGCGTTCTCCACATTCTACAATGCGCTGTTGACGCACTTTGGCAGCACAGTGCTCGTGACGCTTCCGCGCGCATTGCCCCTCGTCGGCGGGCCGGTGACGTTGGAAGCTGCCGCGTTCGGCGCGACGCGCGGGCTGGCGCTGTGGACGTTGTTTGCCGTGTCAACCCTGCTCAACGACGTGGTCAGTCCCTACGAACTCGTCCGTCTCACGCCGCGC
Source organism: Anaerolineae bacterium (assembly GCA_041300525.1). GTDB lineage: Bacteria > Chloroflexota > Anaerolineae > Fen-1058 > Fen-1058 > JBGLNJ01. The sequence goes on from JBGLNJ010000001.1 coordinate 3,149,830, forward strand.
TTTTTGCGGCAGGCCGGGCTGGTCGTCTCGATCATGCTGGCGTTTGTGCCGCAGACCGTGCAGAGTTTTCATCAAGTGCGCGAGGCGCAAGCGATTCGCGGCCACCGGCTGCGCGGCGTGCGCGACCTGACGGCGCTGCTCGTGCCGCTGATGACGGACTCGCTGGAAAAAGCAGTGCAACTGGCCGAGGCGATGGAAGCTCGAGGCTATGGAAAAACTCAAATCTCAAATACCAAATCCCCAATACCACAAGGCCGACCTCCGACCTCCAACCTCCAACCTCAGATTTTTATGATCGCAGGATTGAGTGGCGTGTTGATCGGCTGGCTGGTCGAGGCGTACTGGCGCAACGGGCTGGGTTGGGCCATCCTCGGCGCGAGTGCCGTTGCGCTTTTCTTGGGAGTGCGCTTGGCCTCGTCGCAAGCGTCCCGGACGACGCGCTACCGGCGGCAAGCGTGGTCGGCGCGCGATACACTGCTCGTCGCGTTCAGCGCCGTGCCGTTGGTGGCTGTTGTCGCCATCGCGCTGCTCGATCCACAATTGCTGGCGTTCTATCCTTATCCGCGCGTGACGCCTCCGCCGTTCGACGTGCGACTGGGGTTATGCCTGGCGCTCTTGGGCGCTCCGGCGCTTTTCAAGAACGTTGAGAGCCGAGAGTTGAGAGTAGAGAGCGAAACAGTTTGACGCTCGGTTTTTTCTCCACGTTTTCATCCGATGGCGACATTCCAAATTCTCTTCGACCATGTAACGTTCACATATCCAGATTCTCCTGCGCCCGCGCTGCGCGAGGTATCGCTGGAGCTTGAGGCGGGCCAGTTCGTGCTGGTCATCGGCGCAAGCGGCAGCGGCAAGTCCACATTGCTGCGCTGCATCAATGGCCTGGTGCCGCACTTTTCCGGCGGCAAGCTTACCGGGCGCGTGACCGTGGACGGACTCGACACCCGCGAGCATCCCCCGCGCGACATGGCTTCCGTCGTCGGCTTTGTGTTCCAGAATCCCGAAGCGCAATTCGTCACCGAGCGCGTGGAAGACGAGTTGGCTTTTGCGTTGGAGAATGCCGGCGTTCCGCCGTTGACGATGCGCAAGCGCGTCGAAGAAGTTCTCGATGCGCTCGGCATTGCGTCACTCCGCAACCGTGCCGTGTCGTCACTTTCCGGTGGAGAACAACAGCGCGTCGCCATCGCGGCGGCGTTGGCGCTGCAGCCCAAGATTTTGGCGCTCGACGAACCCACCTCGCAGCTCGACCCGCAATCGGCGGAGGACGTGCTGGGGGCGCTCGTGCGCCTCAACGCCGACCTGGGCTTGACGATTGTGCTGGCCGAGCATCGCCTGGAGCGCGTGCTGCAATTTGCCGACCGCGTGTTGTTCTTGCCAAAAGCCGGAGCCGCGCCGCTCGTCGGCGACCCGCGCGAGGTGATGGAGGCGGTTTCACTCACTCCGCCGCTGGTGACGCTCGGCAAGGCGCTAGGCTGGAAGCCGCTGCCGCTCACAATCAAAGAAGGACGACGGTTTGCAAGCCAGTACGCAACACGCAACACGCAATACGCAGTAGAGCAAGAGGCAAGAGGCAAGACGCGCAAGGCGCGGGAGGCAAGCACGGCGGTGCTCGATGTCCGCGATGTGTGGCTGGCGTATGACGGCAAAGAGGTTCTACGCGGCGTATCACTGGCTGCACGCGCGGGCGAGTTTGTCGCGCTGATGGGGCGCAATGGCTCCGGCAAGACGACGCTCTTTCGCTCCATCGTCGGCCTAGTCAAGCCGCAGCGCGGACAGATGTGGGTCAATGGGCAGAGTATCATCGGCCAGGCCACTGCCGATGTCTGCTGCCAGGTGGGCTATGTGCCGCAGAATCCCGACGCGCTCCTGTTTGCCGACGCGGTGCGCGACGAACTGCTCGTCACGCTGCGCAACCACGGCCTGGACGAAACGACCGCGCCCGTCGCGCCCGGCGAGTTGCTGGATACGCTTGGGCTTGCAAGCGTCGCCTCACTTTATCCGCGCGACCTGTCGGCCGGGCAGCGCCAGCGCACGGCGCTCGCGGCGGTGCTGGTCACGCGCCCGCAAGTCTTGCTGTTGGATGAACCGACACGCGGGTTGGACTATGCCGCCAAAGCCACGCTCACCGGCATCCTCAAGCACTGGCAGGCGCAGGGCACGGCGATTGTGATGGTGACGCACGACGTGGAGCTGGTCGCCACGTGCGCCGACCGGGTGGCGCTGATGGCCGAGGGCGAAATCGTCGTGGACGGCCCGGTGCGGCACGTCCTGTCCGAGTCCACGATTTTTTCCTCGCAAATCAACAAGCTATTTGGCACGCCGTCGCTCTTGACGGTGGACGATGTGCTGGCTCATCGGTGAGAGAGCAAGTTACCCATAGCAGGGCGAGCACAAGATGTGAACCATGCCGTGCAGCAATTGCTTGCGTAGAATAGACTTTTCCGATTAGGTCACGAACAGGCCGCACTTGTTGGCGTCTTGTTCTGACACTTGAACCTTACCAACTGAAGCGAACCCGGTACATGACTCCATCCCGCATGAACATCACGGGCCGATCATTCAACTGGGCGCACAGCCGCTTGTAGGCTTGCTGCGTGCGAGCACGCGGGAAGCGCCCGGCGAACACGGTCAGGATGTGGCGCGTGTGATCGAATTCAATGCGGTCCCCATAGGCAAAGAATTCACGGCGCAGACGTTCAGGGCCAGCTCCGTCCAGTCCCAGCAGATGAGCCAGGAGGTGGAGGCAGACGAAGGTGTGATCCTTGAACAGGTTGAGGAGGGTGAGCTTGCACACATCCAAGACCTGGGTCACTCGCTCAATAGTGGTCTGTCCGTATCATCTCAATAATTCGCGGGATTAGACTTCCGGGTTCTCCGGGAACTGCTGTGGGGGCAAGGCGGTCAGCCGTCATCCCTGGCGGAGACGCTCCCTGACTGTCTTGACGGTAGGTCTGGCAAGTTGGACTCTGTAGGCAATCAATACCACCAGGAGGCTCGACATGACAGGGGAACCAGGCGATCGTCCACCCAGCGCCAACACGACGCCGTGGCAACTGGAAGGCGCCATCCTGGCCTTGCGCCACGCGGGGTTCCAGGATCTGGTTGCCGTCCAAAACAAGACGGTGGTGGTTAGCGCCTTCAAAGGCCAAGACCTCAACCATTACGTCCCGATCTTTCAGCACTATGACATCCCCGTGTTGTTCAATTTTAGGCCACAGGATATGACGTGGATCAAGTACAAGCCCAAGGGCAAGATTTTGGTGTTGGATAAAATCTTTCCTGAAGGCATCCACATCCCGGATTACTTTATCGGCAAGAACATCGTCCACCTGCCCACGACCAAGTGCCATATCTACACCACAACCACCGGCGCGATGAAGAATGCCTTTGGCGGACTGTTGAGCCATCATCGGCATTATACCCACACCTGGATTCACGAGACGCTGGTGGACCTGCTCACGATCCAAAAGGAAATCCACGCCGGGCTGTTCGCCATGATGGACGGCACGACGGCCGGCAACGGCCCCGGCCCGCGCACCATGATACCCGTCGTCAAGAACGTCATCCTGGCCAGCGCCGACCAGACGGCGATTGACGCGGTGGCCGCCAGGCTGATGGGCTTTGACCCGTTCACCATTCCCTACATCCAGTTGGCGCACGAGGCGGGCCTGGGCGTGGGCGACGTGCGCGAGATCGAAATCGTCGGCGATGCCGATGTGGCGAACGAAAACTGGCAGTTTCAGGTCGGCTGGAATTTCCACCGCTTCCTGGCCTGGATGGGTTGGTACGGGCCGACCCGGGTCTTGCAGAATCTCATCTTCCATACTCCCATCGTCAACATCCCCATCTTTGTGTCCGAGTTCAACCATGACTATGTCCACTGGCCGTTGAAGGAACGCGGCCTGTATATGAAATGGCGCGCGGAAACGCAATGGGGCCAACTGTTCGACCGCTACGAGCGCGAGGAGCATTTGGCCGATAAAGCGCCCGCTGTGGCCTGAGAGATGGACATACAACCTTTGCGGGAGGACACGACTGATGCTAGACCCCCTCGCTGCTGCATCCAAGTTTGAACAGGCGCTCCTATCGCTGGATCGCTTGGCCGCCAGGAATATACTGCTCGAGTCAGGTGATTCCGAATCGCCGCTCCAGCGCGTGGAGAGATTGGTCGTCCCGGCGCTGGAGCGAATTGGCGCGGGCTGGGAACAGGGCCAAGTGGCCCTCTCCCAGGTTTATATGAGCGGGCGTATCTGTGAAGAGTTGGTGGATACTCTCCTCCCGCCGGACGGCTTGGATCGGAAGAACCGGCCCAAGATGGCGATTGCCGTATTGCAGGATTATCACCTGTTGGGCAAGCGCATCGTCTATTCCGTGCTGCGGGCCAGCGGGTTCGAACTGTTCGACTATGGCCGGATGGACGTAGATGATCTCGTCCGTCGAGTGAGGCAGGATGGCGTCGAGGTGCTCTTGATTTCGGTGCTGATGCTTTCTTCCGCTTTGCGGGTCAAGGATGTGCGAGCCAGACTGCAATCGCCAGGCTCCGATGTAAAGATCGTGGTGGGAGGAGCGCCGTTTCGGCTCGACGACCAACTCTGGAAAGAAGTGGGCGCGGATGCGATGGGCCGCGAGGCTTCGGAGGCTGTAGAGATCATTGCCAGGATGATGGGAGATGTGCCATGACACAGCCGAAACTGACCTCTTTGCAGCGTGTGGTGACGACGCTGGGACACCAGGAACCGGACCGCGTGCCTTTCTTTCTGCTCCCGACGATGCACGGCGCACGGGAGTTGGGCCTATCTATCCAGGAATATTTTTCCAGGGCGGAAAATGTCGTAGAAGGCCAGCTGCGTATGAGGGCCAAATACCATCACGATTGCGCCAGCAACTTTTTTTATGCCGCGATCGAGATGGAGGCCTGGGGCGGCCACGCCGTTTTTCTAAAAGACGGCCCGCCCAATTCCGATGCGCCTATCATCCACAGGCCAGAGGACATTGAGAACCTGGAGCCGCCCAAGGTCCGGCAGGCCGCCAGCCTGGTCAAGGTGCTCAAGGCCACCGAAATGCTCAAGGCTAAAGTCGGCGATGATGCTCCCATCATTGGAGTGGTGATGTCTCCGTTTTCTTTGCCGGTGATGCAGATGGGCTTTGACAAGTACATCGAGTTGATGTACGAACAGCCCGAAGGGTTCGAACGCCTGATGAGAGTGAATGAAGAGTTCTGCGTGGAATGGGCCAATGCCCAACTGGAAGCAGGGGCGACTGCGATCACCTATTTTGACCCGGTTTCTTCTCCTACGATCGTGCCCAGGGCAATCTTGAAGACCTGGCCGAGGTAAAGGCGGCTTGCAGAGGCAAGCTCACGGTCCTGGGCAACTTGAACGGCATTGAAATGCGCCATTGGACACCTGAGCAGGCAGAGGCCATCGTCAAGACCGCCATCGCCAAGGCGGGGCCGGGCGGCGGGTTCATCCTCTCGGACAATCACGGCGAGATCCCCTGGCAAGTGCCGGAGGAGGTGCTGCTGGCCGTATCGGAAGCCGTCCACACCTGGGGCAACTATCCACTGGATTGGGTGAAGGACGATGGCCGATAAGCTGTGTCTCCTGGTGTGCGAGAGCCTGGAGCGCGAGGTGAAGGCGGTCGTCGAATCCGAGGGGTTCGACGATGTGGTCGTTCGCGTTTTTCCCGCGCAGTGTGGCCGCCCGCAGATGGGATGGGACGCGTGGCGCGGAATCATCCAGGCCGGCGAGCAAGACTGCAGTCAAGTTTATCTGCTGGGCGGTTCCTGCATCGTCGGCTTGCAGGCTCCCCCCGATGACTTGAGGCAGTGCCGTTTGCACAAGATGGAAGGTTGCTACAGTCTGCTTGCCGGCAGGGAGACGAGCGAGGCGTACCTCAAGACCGGCGCTTTTCTCCTGACGCCGGGATGGTTGGCGCAGTGGAAGCGCCATATAGACGAGTGGGGTTTTGACCCGGCGACGGCGCGCGAGTTTTTCGCCGAGTCCGCCGCCCGGCTGGTGCTGCTGGACACAAGGCGCGGCATTGACGCGGCCAGTGCTGACCACCTGGCAGAGTTTGCCGGTTTTGTCGGGCTGCCCTTTGAAAGCGCGCCGGTTGGGTTGGACTTCTCTCGGTTGTTCCTGGCAAAGATCGTTCTGGAATGGCGATTGGAGAATGAGAGGATAAAGTCCGCTGTGGCTTTGTCCAATGCGAATCGGCAATTGGCCGACAATGCCATGGTCTTTGACCTGATCGGCAGCCTGCCCGGAACGACGACCGAGGCCAAGGCGATTGAAAATGTCTTTGAGCTATTTGACATGCTGTGCGCGCCGGACAGCCTGGCCTATGTGCCACTGGTCGGTGGTCAACCCGGCAACGCTCTTTCGCGCCCGGCAGAGCGGATCGTCGGCGAATCTATCCCGGCGCGCCTGGCCGGCTTTCGTGAGGACTATGCCTGGACGGACTCTGGGAATGGTTTCGTGCTGCGGATCAGCCACCAGGATGAAACACTCGGGGTGCTGGAAATCGAGGGGCTGGCTTTTCCACAGCACAAACAGCACTACCTGAACCTTGCTCTCACCGTCGTCCGGGTTTGCGGATTGGCTATCGCCAATGCGCGCGCCTACCAGGAATTAGAAAGCCTTATTGAGGACTTGGAAGAATTACTCGACCAGCGCAAGCGGGCAGAAGAGGTATTGCAGCAGCGCAATCGCGATCTGGACCTGCTCAACCGGGTGAGCCAGACGCTCACTGCTACCCTCGATTCGCAAGAGGTCACTGAGCGGTTGATGAAGGCACTCACACAAACCATTGGCGCGGAAGGCAGCTCGGTCTGGATGTGGGACGAGGAACAGCCTGGCGGGCTGGTTTGCCATGGCGCGGCCTATCCCGGTTCAAAGGGTTCCTTGATCGGCTTGCGCTTGCGCTCCGGAGAGGGCATTGCCGGCTGGGTAGCGCATCACGGGATGTGCGCCATCGTTCCCCGTGTTGCAGACGATCCTCGTTTTTCTCCCGTCATTGATGCCCAGTTCGGCTTCCATACTGTTTGTGTGCTCGCCGTGCCGCTGCGTGTACACGATAAGGTGATCGGCGTGTTGGAAGTTGTTAATAAAGTGGACAGTGATTTTGATGCGCACGACTGCGCCCTTTTGGAGACGCTGTCCTCCTCAGCGGCCATTGCCATTGAGAATGCGCAACTGGTCGAAAACCTGCGCCAACAAACTGATGAACTTTCAGTCCGCAACGAGGAACTGGATGCCTTTGCTCACACGGTGGCCCACGACCTCAAAAATCCTCTCTCCATGCTCATCGGCTTTGCCGACCTGTTGAGGGAGGCTCGCGCCTCCATGTCGGATGAGGAGCAACTGGCCTGTTACAGCGGCATTGCGCGTGTGGCGTACAAGATGGACAGCATTGTCAAAGAGTTGCTGCTGCTGGCGCAAGTGCGCCGGGTGGAGGTGGGGACCAAGCCGCTGGACATGGCGGGCATACTGGAACAAGTCCAACAACGCCTGGCCCCCATGATCGCCGAGTATAAGGCTGAGGTCATTTTGCCATCGGCGTGGCCGGCAGCCGTGGGTTATGCTCCGTGGGTCGAAGAAGTGTGGGTCAACTATTTCAGCAACGCGCTAAAGTACGGCGGGCGGCCGCCGCGTGCGCAAGTGGGCGCGGACCTCCCGCTTGCGGACGAGGGCGAGGGCGGGGGAATGGTGCGCTTCTGGGTGCGCGATAACGGCCCCGGCATCACGCCGGAGGACCAGGTGCGCTTGTTCGTTCCCTTCGTGCGGCTCAGCCAGGCCCGCGTCGGAGGGCATGGGTTGGGGCTTTCGATCGTGCGGCGCATTGTGGAAAAGCTCGGCGGGCAGGTGTGGGTCGAGAGCCAGGTGGGGCAGGGGAGTGTGTTTAGCTTCACGCTGCCGCGCGCGCCCGAGAGGCCGGCTTGAACTTGGTAGGCTCACGATGAAGCTTTACTTCAAATCCAGTGATCGGGTCATGGCGGACTGTAGCCACGCCAACAGGACTAATTTTTCAGCGGGAGAACCCATCTCCCGCTGTTCTTGTGTGGGCGAGTTACAAGAAAGGTTGGGTTCCCATGAAGGACCAGAACAAGACTAGCGCACAACTCTTGAGCGAACTGGCCGAGTTGCGTCAGCGCGTGGCCGAATTGGAAACGGCCAAAGTCGAGCGGGAGACTTGGCAAGCAAAGTCGGAGGAGGCGCTGCGAGAGAGTGAAGAAAAGTACCGTATCCTCCTCGACGAATCCAGTGACCCGGTTTTTACCTTTAATCCAGAGGGTCAATACCGCTATGTGAACAAGGCATTTGCCGACGGCGTGGGTAAAAAGCGGGAAGAGATTACGGGCAAAAAAATCTGGGATGTATTCCCGAAAGATGAGGCAGATAAACGATATGCGGCTGTCAAATGGGTATTCGAGAATGGCGAAACCAAAGTTATTGAGGTACGCGTTCCCAGACCGGATGGAGAGCGCTACTACATTACAACGGTCAAGCCAATCCTGAACGACCAAGGCAAGGTTATATCTGTCATCTGTACTTCCAAGGAGATTACCGAGCGCAAGCGGGCGGAAGAGTCGCTGCGCCTGCAAAGCGCCGCGTTGGAAGCTGCCGCCAACGGCATTGTCATCACCGATCCGGCTGGCACTGTTTTGTGGACCAACCCGGCCTTTACGGCGCTCACTGGTTATACGGCTAAAGAGGCTATCGGTCAGAACCCGCGCATTCTCAAATCGGGCCTCCATGCCCCGGCGTTCTATCAGACTCTATGGCAAACCATACAGAGTGGGCAGGTCTGGCACGCTGAGGTTATGAATCGTCGCAAGGATGGCAGCCTGTACGTCGAGGAGATGACGATTACGCCGGTGCGGTCAACCGGCGGTGAGATCACTCATTTCGTCGCCATCAAGCAAGACGTCACCGAGCGCAAGTGGACGGAGAACAAACTGCAAGAGACCAAAGATCAACTTGAGGCGATCTTGCAGGGCGTTGCCGATGGGATCAATGTATCCGACGCCGCCGGCCAACTCGTCTACGTGAACGACGCTGCCGCCCACGCTGCCGGTTATCCCACGGCCCGGGCGATGCTGCAAGCTGGCGGCCCTGGCAGGCTATATGAAAGATTCGATATTTTGGACGAGTCCGGGCGGCCATTTCCAATTGCTCAACTTCCAGACCGCCTGGCGCTCCAGGAGAAACAGGCCCAGTCCGCCACCTTGTGTTACCGTGGCAAGGCCATCGGCGAAGAAAAGTGGTCCGTCGTCCAGGCGACGCCGATCCTGGACGAGAACGGCCAAGTGCGGTTCGTGGTCGCTATCACCCACGACATCACCGAGCACAAGCTGGCGGCGGAGGCGCTGCGGGGAAACGAGGAACGCCTCAAGTTCGTCTTGGAAGGCAGTCAACAGGGCCTCTGGGACTGGAATATCGAGACGGGTGAGGTGCAACGGAACGAGCGATGGGCGGAGATGCTCGGCTACACACTCCAGGAGATCGAGCACACCGTCAGTCAGTGGACAGATCTCATACACCCGGACGATCGGGCCGCCGCACAAAAGTCAGTCCAGGATCATCTTGAAGGCCGGACGCCAATGCACGAGATCGAATACCGGATGCTCACCAAGTATGGACCGTACAAGTGGATCCTTGACCGGGCCAGGATCGTGAAGCGCGATGCCCAAGGTCGCCCCCTCCGGATGAGTGGCACGCACGCCGACATCACCAAGCGCAAGCAGGTCGAAGCCAGCCTGGAAAAGCACGCACTCCAATTGCGGACGGCGGCGGAGGTCTCCCGCATCGCCTCCTCCATCCTCAACCCGGACGAACTGTTGCCCCAGGTGGTGGAATTGATCCACGACCGCTTCAACCTCTACTATGTCGGCCTCTTCCTTGTAGATGAGACGGGACAACGCGCCGTGCTGCGGGCCGGCACCGGCGAGGCCGGGCGCAAGATGATCGCGGCAGGCCACATCCTGCAAGTGGGCGGCTCCTCGATGATCGGCTGGTGCATCGCCCACAGCCAGGCCCGCATCGCGCTGGATGTGGGAGAAGAAGCCACCCGCTTCAGCAATCCGCTGCTGCCTCAGACCCGTTCCGAAATGGCCCTGCCGCTCGTCAGCCGGGGCAGCATCCTCGGCGCGATGACGATCCAGTCCGACCAGCCCACTGCTTTCTCTCAGGAAGACATCACAGTTCTCCAAACGATGGCCGATCAACTGGCCAACGCCATCGAAAACGCCCGCCTGTTCGAGCAGGCTCAACGCGAAATCGCCGACCGCAAGCAGGCCGAGGAATCGCTGGCTCGCCATAATCGGGCGATGGCGGCGTTGTATGAGACATCATTAGAGATCAACTCGCAGCCGGATGTTTCGACCTTGCCGCCGCCTGGATCGGGCCGGTCACTAACAAGCCAGGCAGCAAGGATCTGTCCCCGGAGGTGCGTAAGGCCGGTGATGGCTCAAAGGCTGTTTACCTGCGAAGGGAGTTTGCGGTGGCCAAAGGGGTTCGGTCGGCGACGGTGACGGTCTGCGGGCTTGGCCTCTATGAGCTGTTTCTCAACGGCAATAAGGTGGGAGACAGAGCCAGGGCCCCGGCGCTGGGGAATATTCAGAATGATGTCCATTACAACACGTATGATGTCACGGCCGGGCTGGTCACTTCGGGTAATGCGATTGGCGTTATTCTTGGCAATGGCTATCCGGTCAAGTTTGCCGGCCAAATTGGTGAACCGGGTTATCCCCGGCTTTTGCTGAACCTTCATCTCGAGTACAGCGACGGGACCTCTGGTGACGTCAACAGCGACGGGTCGTGGACGTTGACCTCTGATGGGCCTCAGCGTGAGAATGATGAGTATGGCGGCGAAGTTTATGATGCCCGCAAAGAGATGCCAGGGTGGAATAAGACAGGATTTGATGATTCGGCCTGGCGGGTTGCCGACGTTGCGCCGGCACCAGCCGGGAAACTGAGTGCCCAGAAGATTGAACCGATGCGGCGGCTTGAGGTGTTGCCGGCGCTCAAGGTTACCAACCCGGCCAAGGGGGTTTATGTAGTCGATTTCGGGCAGGCGCATTATGGAACGACGCGGCTGATGAATCTGCCGGCGAATGCGGCTGGGACGAAGATAGCGATGGTGGCCGGGTATAGGCTTGATGCGAGCGGCAGGCTTTTCACGGTTGATGCCTGGGGTGCGGGGCAGACGGATGTTTATTATACCGGTGGGCGGAGCGGCGAAAGCTGGTCGGCCATATTCAGGGGACAGGGTCATCGCTATATTGAGGTTACAGGCTTTCCGGGCGAGCCGACGGTTTCCAATTTCGAATGCCACGTAATCAACAACGATTTGGAGCCGACGGGTGAGTTCAGCTGTTCTAATCCTCTGATCAACAGGATCTACGAGAAATCTCGCTGGGGGTTGCGGGCGTACAAGCGGGATTACCCGATGGACGTTGACCGCTACGAGCGGCTGCCGTGGAGCGGGGACCCGGCCAAGGATGCGCCGGGTGAACACTACATGTATTTTGCCCGGTCGTTCTATGCTAACTGGATAAATGAATACTTTCACGATCAGGCTCCTAATGGAGATCTGTCTAACGTTTCGCCACATGTTGGCTGGGGATTCGACCTTGCCATTAATGTTCCTTGGGCAAGCGTGGTGACGATCATTCCGGATGATCTGTATAATTTCTATGAAGATCTGGGTACCATCAGGCATTGCTACGGGGGCATGCGGAAGTGGATGGAGCGGGTGAAGTCCGTGCAGGAGCAGGACAAGACGCTGGGCTGGGATTATTGCGTGTTCGGCGACTGGTGTGACGTATTCCAGATGGATATTCCGGAAGCAGATATATCGGATGTCACGGATCATGGTCTGATGGCCACCGCATATTATTACAACAACTGTCAGATCATGGCGCGCTTTGCGCGCCTGCTGGGCAATGCCGCGGATGCGGTTTACTTTGCCGGCCAGGCTGCGGAGGTGAAAGCCGGTTTCAATGAGCGGTATTTTGATGCCGGGCGAAACCGTTACGCCAAGGGCCGTGGGGATAAAAATGCGACGCAGACGTCCTATATATTGCCGCTGGCATTCGGGCTGGTGCCTGAGGCCAACAGAGCGAAGGTGATTGACAACCTTGTTAATGACATTCTCGAAGAGAATGGGGGACATTTGACGGTCGGTCTTATCGGGGCACAGTGGCTGATGCAGACCCTGACGCAGGTTGGGCGGCCTGACGTGGCGTACACGGTTGCCTCGCGAGTCTGCAGGCCGAGCCTGGGTTACATGGTGTCAACGTCCTCCGAAAGCGTCTGGGAGCGCTGGGATGCCGACACCAAGCCGGGCAGGTATCCGGGCAGCCACCTGATGAACATCCTGGTTGGCGACGCGTCCACCTGGTTCTATGCGACGGTTGGCGGTATCAATTGTGACCCTGACAGGCCCGGGTTCAGGCAGGTGATTTTCAGGCCGGCGCCGGTGGGCGACCTGACTTGGGCGAAGGCTCGCTACCATTCCATTCGCGGCAAGATTGCGAGCGAGTGGTCGGTTACGAACCGGACGTTCACCTGGAGTGTGACCATACCGGCCAACGCGAGCGGCCGGGTATGTTTTCCGGCGCCCTATACCGCCGACATACGGGAAGCCGGCGTGCCGCTGAGCAAGGTTGAGGGGGTGGTCAGGGTTGGCGTCGAGGACGGCGCCGAAGTCTACAGCGTGCCGGCAGGCTCGTACACATTTACAGCGGCGGCAGTAGACGGGTATGATCCGCCGCCGGTAAATCTGGCCCTGGCCGGGACGGCCAGTGCGTCCAGCACTGCTGCGAGCTACAGTCCGGCTAAGATCAACGACGGTGATCAAGCTCCGTTTCCGAATCCGACGATTCCGGTTACCGAGACGCCGAGCTGTAACAGTGCGCCGCCGAACTGCAGCTGGATGAATGCCGCCGGCGTTGCCTTGCCACAGTGGGTTCAGGTGGATTTCGGTGCGGAGAGAACGTTCAACAGGATAGAGCTTTGGACAACGCGCGGGTGCCCGGTGAAGGATTACCAACTGCAATATTGGAACGGTTCGGCCTGGGTTGATACAGTGCCTGCGATAACCGGCAACACACAAATCCACCGGACACATCGCTTTTCTGATGTAACCGGATCAAAGTTGCGGGTTCTGTGTAATGCCGGTCCTGATTCGCAGCCGGCCTCCGTGTGCGTTAACGAGCTTGAAGTGTTTAATGACGGCAAATGATGCGGCATCGGTCACGGAATCAGGCAAAGCCGTTGACGCGGCGGAGGGGGGGAAGTTTCTGCGCATGGAAAACGGCGCGGCGGCGGATTGAATAAACGATAACAAGAAAGAGGTGACAGTATGAATGTAGCAATAAGTGTGGGATTAATCATCATATCAGTGCTTGGATGTCGCGCCGACGCATCTGGCGTCGAGCTGCAGACGCAGGCCATGACAAATGTGTTCGAGACGCCGGCCATGCCGGAGGTCATGCCTGAGATGGGGAGCCTGAAGACTGTGGCGGCGGGTATTGCCGGCGTTACCAACTTCCCGGCAGACAGCAAGTCGTTCATGCTGGTTTTCAATGTTAAGCCTGCGGAGGCGAAGAAAGGCAAGTTCGGCATTTCGTTCCTGCCTGAGAAGGGAGATCAGGCGGCTTGCGAGTTCCAGCTTCGCCTGGATGATATGCTCGCGCAGTTTGCGCGTGGTTCGCTGACGAACTTTGCGGGAAGTCAAAAGACTCTGCGAGAGGGCGCTGCGCCTCACCATGTTGGCGACTATGCGATCGAGAACCTCATAGGTGATGATCAGCCCTTTACCGTTCGCGTGATTGTGAAGGGCGATGATAAACTTGGGGGGAGTCTGATTGATGCGGAAATTGCGGGGCAACGAACGATGATTTCGTATCGGGCCGATCTAACCGTGAAGAAGATGGTGATACGGGCGGAAGGTGTGGAACTGAAGAATGTTCAAATTGCATCGCTCAAGAGCGCGATTGCAGGCCACGCCGGGGAGCACACGAAGGGAACGAAGCCCGAGGCGGCCCGCACTTGCGAGACCACATCGCTGCCACCACCCATCGCTGAGCCACAACCCGGCGAGATCCTTTTTTGCGAGCGTAATCCGGGTCGAGACTACGCCGGGCACTACTACGCAAACTTCGGGTATGACTGCGGCAACGAGACCTACTGGCTGCACGGGGCGGATGGCGGGCGCTTGGCGATTTACAGCCCCATGACCGGCTCCGTTCGCACGCTGCTGGAAGACCCCACGGGCGCCGTCCGCGATCCGCAGATACACTATGACGGGAAGAAGGTGCTCTTCTCATACCGCAAAGGCGGCACGCACCACTACAACCTCTACGAGATGAATCTTGACGGCACCGACCTGCGCCAGATCACGCAGGGAGACTGGGACGATGTCGAACCGGCGTACTTGCCCGATGGCGGCATCGTCTTCTGCTCGACACGGTGTAAACGCTACGTGCTGTGCTGGCTCGCACCCGTGGCGGTCCTTTTCCGCTGCAATGCCGACGGCAGCGGACTTCGACAACTCTCCTCGAACAACGTCTCGGAGAACACGCCGGCGGTACTGCCGGACGGCCGGATCCTGTACACGCGCTGGGAGTACGTGAACCGCGACGCCGTGTCGTTCCATCACCTGTGGACCATGAATCCCGACGGGACGGGCGTGATGGTGTACTACGGCAATATGCATCCGGGCGGCGTCTTCATCGATGCCCAGCCGATCCCCAACACGGCCAACGTGGTGTTTGTCGATTCCGGTTATCACGGCCAACTGGAGCACGCGGGCGAGCTGATGGTGTTGAGCCTGCACAACGGTCCGGACGATCGCTCGCAGGCCAAACCCATCACCGGCGATGGATTCCGCGATCCGTATCCGCTCTCCGAGCACGAGTTTCTTGCGGCGCGCGGCAGCGAAATCGTGACCGTAACGGATGACGGCGGCGCGTGGGAGGTGCAGTTCGACCCGAACTGGTTCTACCCTGACAACAGCACGGGCGGGAAAGTGAGCTTCGAGCAACTAACTGACTGGACGCAACGACCGGAAGAGTCCGTCAGGTATTTCTCGGGTACCGCAACTTACAAGACCACCTTCGAATCCAAGTTGAAGAACACGAAATCCCGGGTCTTCCTGGATCTTGGCGTCGTGAAGAACGTCGCCCGCGTTCGGCTCAACGGCCGCGATCTGGGTAGCGTCTGGACCGCACCGTGGCGCGTGGAGATCGGCGGCGCGTTAGAGGCGGGAGCGAACCGACTGGAGATCGAGGTGGCTAACCTCTGGCCCAACCGATTGATCGGCGATGCGACATTGCCGATCGAGAAACGGCGCACCGTCACCAATGTCCGCACCTACGATACGATGGCCAGCGGCACGTACGATTGCACGAAGTGCGCGGAACGTAAGAAGTCCGGCCAATCCGCCGCGATGTTGCCTTCAGGCCTGCTCGGACCTGTGCAGATCCAGGAGCAGCAACCATAAAAAGGAATCATCTATGAAACGAGTCCTTATCGCATTGATCCTTATGGTGTCGGCAGGCCTTGCCGCAGCCGGCGGCTTTCTGTACTCATCGATAAAGGCACGCGTGCCCTTCCGCGATCTGGTGTATTGAGGTGACACAGTATGGCCGAATCACAAGGCGTCTCATCCATCGCAGCGCGCATCAAGGAGCGCCGTCAGGGAATCGGACTGAGCCTGCGAGAAGTAGCCCGGCGCACCGGCTTGAGCGCGGCTTTTATCAGCCAAGTCGAGCGCGGAAAAACAAACACTTCGATTGATTCACTCCGGCGGATTGCCACGGCGCTGGATGTCCCGGTTTTGCATCTTCTCTCCGACAGCCAAGCCGATAGCGCCAAGCCGATCGGCCCCAAGCATAACCCGGTCGTGCGAGCCAATCACCGTTCCCGCCTAAGCCTGCCCGATTCCCATGTGACCTACGAGCTGCTTACGCCGGATCTGGCTCGCAAGATGGAAGTATTCATCGGGCGGCTCATGCCGGGGAAGGAAATGTGTTGGGTTGGATACGGACGAATACATCCTTTACCCTGACGATACGATTTACTTTGAAGGGGCCTCGCTGAGAAAACTCGCCTGCGCTTCCAACGACGAAGCGGTGTGGATTTCGATCATCACTCCACCGGTGTTTTGAGGCTGCCCATGAACGAACCTGTTGACTGGAACTCCATCGCCGCGCCGTTGGACGTGAGCCATGTGGACGTCGCTCCCAACTATTTGCGCCGCTGGGCCAGCTACGACCCAACCGAGAGCGGCCTCGTCTTTCATTGCGAGACAGCGAGTGGCAAGCCGGTGGATTTCCGCGTAGATGTTGTCGCGCCGGACGTGATCCGCGTGCAGATGAACGCGATCCGCCAGCGCCCTAGCGAGATGCTCACCCGCAAAGAATGGCCCGCGCCGTCGTTCGACGTAAAGGCAGGTCAAGATGTTGTAACACTGACCACCCGGCGCATCCGCGTCGAGTTCCAGCGTTACCCGTGGCAGATGCGGGTCTTTGCCGGCCAGTCAAGCCTGCCTGTCTTTAGCGAACGAGTAGATGATCGCGCGTATGGCCCCGGCTACGAAATCTCGCCGGTCGGCTTTGACGGCGAAGGCGATGCGATGACGGTGCGCGAATCGGTTGCCGTCACGCCCGGCGAAGCCTTTTACGGCCTGGGCGAAAGATTCGCCTCGCTCGACCAGTGGGGACACGAGATCGTTTCGTGGGCGGTGGACAGCGGCAACGTCACCAGCCATCGGGCGTACAAAAACATTCCGTTCCTGATGAGCACGGCTGGCTATGGTCTGTTTGTCCACTCGTCGTATCCGATGGTGTATCGCATGGGCAGCGAGTCGTCCATCTCGTATTCGATCCACGTGGACGAAAGCCAGCTCGACTATTTTCTGATCTATGGCCCCGAGTTCAAGCGCATTCTCAGGCGTTACACCGATCTGACCGGTCGCGCGCCGGTTCCGCCCAAGTGGTCATTCGGCTTTTGGATCTCGCGCGCCGGATACAAGACGCGCGACGATGTCGAAACCGTCATCCGCGAAATGCGCGCGCGCGATTTCCCCTGCGACGTTCTGAGTCTCGATCCGTGGTGGATGGGTGACGGCCCCTGGTCAACCTACGAGTGGGACACGCACAGTTTCCCTCAACCCGAAGAGATGATCCGCAACTTGCGCGCGCAGGGCGTGCGGACTTGCTTGTGGATCCATCCCAATGTTCCGGCCGGCACGCCGATATACGAGGAGGCCCAGTCGCGCGGCTACCTCGTCAAAAAACCTGACGGCGCGCCAGCCCCGGTGCTCGAAGCATTCTCTGGAACCGATCTCGCCGCCGTGGATTTCACCCATCCCGATGCGCGCGCGTGGTTCCTCTCCAAGTTGGAAGCTCTGCTAGACATGGGCGTGGCGGTGTTCAAGACCGACTTTGGCGAGCAGTCGCCGGTAGACGCGGTCTACCACGATGGACGCTCGGGCATCGAGATGCACAACCTGTATCCGCTGCTCTACAACCGCGCGGTCTTTGAACTGACCCAGCGCCACTTTGGACGCGGGCTGGTGTGGGGACGCTCGGCCTATGCCGGCTCGCAACGCTATCCGGTGCAGTGGGGCGGCGATAGCTATAGCAGCCTCGACCAGATGGCGGGCCAACTGCGCGGCTTGTTGAGCTATGGGATGTCGGGTGTGCCGTTTTGCAGCCACGACGTGGGCGGGTTCGATTACGCGCCGCAGGCTTTTGATCACGCCGAGCGCACTAGCGCCTGGTTTCTTGAAGATTACCCCAAAGACCCGACGGTGTACGTCCGCTGGCTGCAATTTGGCGTATTCTCCTCGCACGTGCGCGCGCACGGCAAGCAGCCACACGAGCCGTGGACGTATGGCCCGGAAGCCGAAGAGATTGCCAGGCGCTACCTCAAGCTGCGCTATCGTCTGTTGCCCTACATTTACACCGAGGCAGTCAAGTCGGCGCACAGCGGCTTGCCGATGGTGCGGCCACTCGTGTTAGAGTTCCAGTCCGATCCGAACACGCAGCGCATTGATTGGGAATATCTGTTTGGCTCAAGCTTTCTCGTCGCGCCAGTGCTCAGCGCTGAGGGTCGCTGCCGCGTATATCTGCCGCACGGCGATTGGATGGACTATTGGACGAAAAAGCCGCAGCCTGGCGGACAATGGATCGAATTCACCGCGCCGTTGGACAAATTGCCGTTGTGGGTGCAAGCCGGCTCGATCCTCCCGATGGGGCCAGAGATGGCGCAAACCGAACACAAACCGCTCGACCCGCTCACGCTTGAGTTGTACGCCCCACAGGCTGAAGGCGAGCTCGTCGTTCACGATGAAGACAAGCCCAGTATTCCTGTGCGCTATGCGCGCAAGGGCAATCGCCTCACCGTGCAAGTCGGAGCCGCGCCCGGCCAGGTCGAGCTGGTCATCTATGGCGTCACGGTGAGCCGCGCCACTTGCAACCGCCGTCCGCTGCGAGTGGTAAACCACCACGGCGGAAAACGCGTTCGCTTTGACGGAACGCGTCCAGGTACGGTAGTCTTGACTCTGTTGGAATGAGACCCAGAAAGTACAGGAGGACTCGATGATCGGTGGCACTTTTGGCAAAATCCTGCACGTCAATCTGACGACCGGCGAGACGCGCGTCGAGCAGCCCGGCGATGACTTTTACCGGCTGCTCGTCGGCGGGCGAGCGGTGGTGGCCTACTTGCTGCTGCGCGATTTGCCGCCCCGGACGGATCCGCTCGGCCCGGATAATTTGCTCATCTTTGCGCCTGGCATTTTGCAGGGCACGAACTTGCCCGGCGCGGGAAGGCACGGAGTGGGAGCAAAGTCGCCGCTCACGGGCGCACTGGGCAGTTCCGAAGCCGGCGGCTGGTGGGGCCACGAGTTCAAGCGCGCCGGCTTTGACGCGCTGGTGATTCGGGGCCGCGCCCAATCGCCGGTCTATCTCTCCATCAAAGAGGGTCAGGTCGAGATTCGCCCGGCGGATCACCTGTGGGGGCTGTTAACCGCTCCGACGCAAGCCGCCATCCGCGACGAGTTGGGCGATGAGCATGTGCGCGTGGCCCAAATCGGCCCGGCGGGCGAAAGCCAGGTGCGCTATGCCGCCATCATCCACGACGTCAACCGCGCCGCCGGACGCAACGGCCTGGGCGCGGTAATGGGGTCCAAGAACCTCAAGGCGGTCGCCGTGCGCGGCACGCTGCCGGTATCGGTCGTGGATCGTCCCCGCATGATGACGGTGTCCAGGTGGCTGGGCGAAAACTATAAAGACACGATGGGCTGGGCGACGGCGGGTATTGGGCGTGGCACGCAGGATAGCCTGACGGGCCTGGCCTACACGGGTGGATTGCCGACGCGCAACTTTGGGCAGCCGGTCTTTGAGCAGCCTGATCTGTTGAGCGGAGAGCGAAACTATGAAATGTTCTTCAAGGATCGTGACACCTGCCAGGCCTGCCCCGTCAGTTGCAAGCAGGTTTTTGAGCATCAAGACGAAAATCCTTACCGCAAACTCGACCCGGTCTACGGCGGCGCGGAATATGAGGCGATGGCGGCGCTCGGCTCGAACTGCGGCGTCACGGATAACCTGGCGGTCTTGAAGGCCAACGAGCTGTGCAACGCTTACGGACTGGATGCCATCTCGACCGGCGCCTGCATTGCGTTTGTGACCGAGTGTTTTGAAAACGGACTTTTGACCCAAGAGGACACGGGCGGTCTCGAGTTCCGCTGGGGCGATGGCGACCTGCTCGCGCGCGCGGTCGAGATGATCGGGCGGCGTGAGGGATTCGGCGATGTCATGGCCCTGGGCGTCGCGCGCCTGAGCGAGCGCTTTGGCCCGGCGACCGCGCCCTTTGCGTTGACCGTCAAGGGCCAAGAGCTGCCGATGCACGAGCCGCGCCTCAAGCACGGAATGGGCGTGGGCTATGCTGTCGCGCCGGTCGGCGCCGATCACATGATGAACATCCACGACACGTTTTTTTCCAGCGATGGCCCGGCGCTGGCGCGAGTGAATGCCGCCTTGGCCGAAAAGGTCGGCCCGCTGACCCCGCACGGTTTGTACGAAGGCAAGCTCCAGGTTTTTTACAGCGAACTGAACTGGATGCATTTTCAGGATTGCGCCGTCAACTGCCACTTTTACCCGTATGACTATGGTCAAATGGCTGAGACGCTCTCGGGCGTCACGGGGATCGAGTACGGCGTTCAGGACATTTTGGCCGTTGGCGCGCGGGCGCAGACGTTGGCGCGGCTGCTCAATTTGCGCGAGGGGTTCACGGCGGACGACGACAAGCTCCCCAAGCGCGTGATGCAGGCGTTCACGAGCGGGCCGCTGGCCGGCGTCGAGATCACACCGGAGGCGTTCGACTGGGCCAAGCGCCGCTACTATGAACTGATGAGCTGGGACGCGGAGACGGGTGTGCCGACGGCGGCCTGCGTGCGCGAACTGGCGATTGAGCCTTGTACTCAAGGCCGACTGCTGGAAAATGACGAGGTGAAACGGTGACAAATATGAGCCAACCGATCCATCCTTTGAACGATTACGCGCGTGATCTGCTGGCCGAATTCTTTCGCCGCATGGTGCTGGTGCGGCAATTCGAATTGCGCGCGATTGAAGAGCGGCGCGCCGGACTCATCCCCGGCTTTATCCATTCGTGCGTCGGGCAAGAGGCGACGGCGGTGGGCGCGTGCCTGGCGCTGGAACAAGACGACGCCCCGTTACGGGACGCCCCGTTGCGGGACGTGATCACCAGCACGCATCGCGGGCACGGCCACCTGATCGGCAAAGGCGGCGACCCGCGTTACATGATGGCGGAACTGGCCGCGCGCGCGCCCGGCTATTGCCTGGGACGCGGCGGGTCGCTGCATATATCCGATTTCGACCTGGGCATTCTGGGCGCGAACGGCATCGTGGCGGGCGGCATCCCGATCACCGTCGGCGCGGCGCTGGCGTTCAAGCTGCGCGGCGAAAAACGTGTGGCGCTGTCGTTCTTTGGCGATGGCGCGGTCAACGAAGGCGCGTTCCACGAGGCGGCCAACCTGGCCGGACTGTGGAAGCTGCCATCTTAATGACATTGGTCCTACATTTGGGCAGACATCACGGCGATTCCCAATGAGCCTTTGTTTTGGCGTGGTTCGCCGAAAAGGAGGTCGCTATGAGACGCTGGGGTTCGCCCTTTCGCATGTTGCCGCGTTGGCGGTGGTTGACCTGGCCCATGCTTGCGCTCGGCGCGGGCGGGAGTGCTATTGCCGTGTGGCTAGAGGAAGAACCGCTTGTCGTGGCGGGTGAAGTATGCCCTGCGCTGGCCGCGCTGGCTGGCATTGGAGCGTTGCTAGGCCAACTCTGCCATCGAATGTTTGAGGCGGCTAAATCACGCCCACAAGACACTCGTCACGATTTGCATACCAAATAGGAGCAGATGAATGGACTCACGACCTGCCTGGCACTCGCTTTCGACCGCAGAAGCTTTTACCTTCCTGCAATCCACGTCTATCGGCTTGACTAACGTGGAAGCTGCTCGACGGCTGGCCGAGGTCGGCCCCAACGAACTGGCAGCCGCCCGCCGCATCTCGCCCTGGACGCTTCTCTTGGAACAGTTCAAGAATGTGCTCATCATCATCCTGCTCGTCGCGACGGCGCTCTCGGCTTTTCTCGGGCACGGCGTCGAGGCGATTGCCATCGCCGTCATTGTGCTGTTTGCGGTCGTGTTGGGTTTTGTGCAGGAATACCGCGCCGAGCGCGCCATCGAATCGCTGCGGCAGATGGCCGCGCCCACGGCCACCGTCTTTCGCGATGGCGACGAGATTGAGATTCCGGCGCGCGACCTGGCGCCGGGCGATGTGATCCTCTTGCAAGCGGGCGACAAAATCCCCGCCGATGCGCGGCTGGTCGAGGCGATCAACCTGCAAGTCGAAGAATCTGCGCTCACAG
Organism: Anaerolineae bacterium; assembly: GCA_041300525.1. Taxonomy (GTDB): domain Bacteria; phylum Chloroflexota; class Anaerolineae; order Fen-1058; family Fen-1058; genus JBGLNJ01. Next base: position 3,171,785 of record JBGLNJ010000001.1, read on the forward strand.
GCGAGTCTGTCCCGGTGGAAAAGCACACGGCGGCGCTCATCAACGGTGAACTGGCGGTGGGCGACCGCAAGAATATGGCCTACGCCGGCACCGTCGCCACGTATGGCCGAGGCCGCGCCGTCGTCGTCGCCACGGGTATGCAGACCGAGTTTGGCAAGGTGGCGCAACTGCTGCAGACTGTCGAAAGCGGCAAGACTCCACTGCAAGAAAACCTGGACAAGCTCGGCCAAGCCTTGGCCCGCGTCGCTTTCGTGGTCGTGGCGATCATTGTCGGCCTCGGCCTGCTTCGCGGCCAGCCACTCCTGGAGATGTTTATCTTTGGCATCGCCCTGGCGGTGGCCGTCGTTCCGGAAGCCTTGCCGGCCGTCGTCACTATCTCGCTTGCCATCGGCGTCCAGCGGATGGTCAAGCGACATGCGCTGGTGCGCCGCCTGCCGGCCGTCGAAACGTTGGGCAGCACCTCGATCATCTGCTCCGACAAAACCGGCACGCTCACCAAAGACGAAATGACCGTTCGCAAAATCTTTGTCGCCGGGCAAACGCTAGAGGTCTCTGGCGCAGGTTACGATCCGCGCGGCACGTTCTCACTCAATGGCTCGATCGTTGAACCGACGACGCCCAATTTGCTGTCCTTGTTGCGGGGGGCTGCGCTGGCTTCCGACGCGCGGCTGGTTCAAAGCGAGGAGCGCTGGCACATCAAAGGCGACCCGACCGAAGGGGCGCTGGTCGTGGCCGCCGCCAAAGCCCGGCTGCACAAAGCCGACCTGGATGTGCAGTTTCCGCGCGTGAACGAAATCCCCTTCACGTCCGAAACCAAGCGCATGACCACTTTGCACACGACACCCGAGGGCGTGATGGCCTACTCCAAAGGCGCGCCGGAAATCATTCTCGACTCGTGCGCGCGACAGTTGACCGAGATCAGCGGAGCGGCGAGCGAAACGCCCCTCGATGCGGCGAGCAGAGAAAAGATTCTGGATGCGGCACGGCAGATGGCGAGCGAGGCGTTGCGGGTGCTGGCCGTGGCATCCCAATCGAAGGCGACGCTGGAAACAGCCGAACGCGAGATGACGTTCCTGGGGTTGGTGGGGATGATTGACCCGCCCCGGCCAGAGGCCAAAGCCGCGATTCAGACGTGCGAGCAGGCGGGCATCAAGCCGGTGATGATCACGGGCGACCATCCGATCACGGCGCAGGCGGTGGCGCGTGAACTGGGCCTGCTCAAAGCCGGCCGTGTGGTCACGGGCGCGGAATTGGAGGAGATGAGCGAGGAGGAATTTGAGCGCGAGGTGGAGAACATTGAAGTTTATGCGCGCGTCTCTCCGGCGCACAAGCTGCGCGTGGTCACCGCCCTGCAACACAAGGGGCACATTGTCGCCATGACGGGCGACGGCGTGAACGACGCGCCCGCGCTCAAGAAAGCCGACATCGGCATCGCCATGGGCATTACGGGAACGGACGTGACCAAAGAAGCCGCCGCCATGATGCTGACCGACGACAACTTTGCGTCTATCGTCGCGGCGGTGGAAGAAGGGCGCGGCATCTTTGGCAACATTAAGAAATACCTGATGTACCTGCTCTCGTCCAACATCGGCGAAATCGGCCTGATGGCCGGGGCCACCCTCCTGGGCCTGCCCTTGCCGTTGACCGCCGTGCAACTCTTGTACGTCAACCTCGCTACCGATGGCTTGCCGGCTCTGGCTCTCGCGGTGGATCCGCCCGAAGCCGACCTGATGCGCCGCAAGCCGCGCAACCCTCGCACCGGCATCTTTACCCGGCCGGTTGTCACCCTCATGATCGTGGGCGGGCTGTGGTCAACGATGGTCAATCTGGGCCTGTTCGCCTGGGCCTGGAACTCGGGCCGGAGCCATGCCGAGGCGATGACGATGACGTTTGTCTCGCTGGTGCTCATCCAGTTCTTCAAAGCCTACAACTTTCGCTCCGACCGCCTCTCGGTGTTGAAGCGGCCTTTCGCCAATAAATGGCTCAATATTGCGATCCTGTGGGAATTGGCGCTGTTGGGCTTGATTGTCTACGTGCCCTTCCTGCACGATGCGTTTGGCACTTTTAGTTTGTCGCTGGTAGATTGGGCGATTGTCGTCGGCCTGGCGTTCACCGTTTCGCCGCTGCTGGAATTGGCAAAATGGATGGAGCGGCGAGGCTGGTTCGGGAAAATGGTCTGACGGCAAATGTGACCGGTCAAGAACTGCAAGTGCGACGCAGTGATAACCAGTACAGTATCAGCAGACTCTGGCAGGCGACTCTTGCTCGGTCAAGCCCTGTCCGTTTTCCGCTATTCGCTCCAGTTCCACCAGGCTGCCATCAATCTGGCTGATCAGCTCGCTATAGACTTCATCCGAGATTACGCCGTCGCGCAACAAAACGCTGACCTCACTCCGCTGCGCGCGCAACATCTCGCGCCGGGCCAGCAGCAGTTCTCGTGTTCGGAGAGTCGGCTCCTGCTTGACGAGCGACTACAACTCGAGCGCTGCCTGGCGCCCGTCATATTCCAGCTCCAGCGCGACCTCTCCCCCAGGTGGATGTGGCAAATGCGCCGTCGGCGTGTAATTGCTCCAAACGCTTGTGGGCTGCCTGCGCTCGTATTCCAGTTGCGTGGTCGTGCGTTCCACCAGTCCCAGGCGTTTGAGCAAGAGCTGCATACTCGTGCCTTGGACCAGCAACGTAAACAGCACGACGCCAAAGGCCATCACGGCCAATAGATCGCGCTGAGGGAAATCCTGTTGCAGGCTGAGCACCAGGGCCAGGCTGATCGCGCCGCGCAGCCCGCCCCAAAAGAGCACATGCCGGTACGGCATGGGCATTTTCCGGCTGACCTTGTGAACGATCCACGACAGCACGTAAACCACGACCGCCCGGCTGACCAGCACGGCGAACACTGCCCACAAGATGGGGCCAATATTGGCAATGATCCTGTTCAAATCAATGTCCAGCCCGATTAGCAAGAACACCAGCGAGTTGGCCACAAAGGCAACATATTCCCAAAAATTAAAAATCACGATGCGCGTGGTGGGCGACATGCCCGCCGGGCCAATGTTGCCGTTGATCAAGCCCGCGGCCACAACGGCCAGCACGCCGGAGACGTGCAACCGTTCGGCGACCAGATACGCGCCGTAGGCGAGGATCGTGGTCAGCGTGGTCTCGATCAAATAATCATCCACGCGCGCGATGAGCTTGGAGACCAGCCAGCCCAGCAGCCCGCCCACAGCCAGGCCGCCGGCGGCCAGCCACAGAAAACTGGTCAGGCTGCTGACTGCGTTGAACTGGCCGCTGATCGCTATCGCCAGCGCAATGCGAAAGACGACGGCTGCCGTGCCATCGTTGAACAGACTCTCACCTTCGACGATACTGGCTATTGGCGCGGTGCGCCCAATTGCCGGAAGAATGCCACCACGGAAACTGGATCGGTGGCCGAAAGCAGCGCGCTAAAGACCATCGCGACGCCTAGCGGCAGTCCGATTCCCAGCGCAGTGATGCCGCCGATGACGAGGGTGGTGATCAGCACGCCCGGCGCCGCCAGCGTGACGATGGGCAGCAGATTATGCCGCAGCTCGTCCAGGTCCAAATGGAAAGCAGCTTCAAACAACAGCGGCGGCATAAAGATCGCCAGGATCAACTCGGGCGAGAGCTTGATGTGGAGCGGTTGTTGCGCCGTGATCACCAGGCCCACTAACACGAGCGCCACGGTATAGGGAACGCGCAGCCGTCGGACGATAATCGCGACCAGCGATACGACCAGCAGCAGCTCGATAATGAGGGTTTCGGCAGCGAGAAAGGTCTCCATGGTCTTTCCTTTCACCCAAGCGGTTGATAGCTTTTTACCCGTTAACCTGTCTTGAAAGCAAATGCAGCTTTGACAGCCAACCGTTCTCGCGTATACTCATCTAATGATAAGGGACATGGGTGGATATTTCCGAGCATGGGACACAGCCACAGTTTGTAGGAGGATGCGATGAAGACGGTTGTCGCAGCCGCGTTGGGTGAATGTGTCCATGTGGCCGGGGTGATGAACTTTTTGCGGTTGGCCGAAGCGGCGGGCTGGCGCACGGTTTTCCTCGGCCCGGCAGTGCCGGTGGAGCAGGTTTTGGAGGTGGCCCGGCGTGAGAAGGCAGACCTCGTGGGCGTCTCGTACCGGCTGACGCCGGAGACGGGCGAGCGGCTGCTGGCTGCGTTTGCCGAACAAGCCGACGACCTGCGCACCGCGGGCGTGCGTTTTGCCTTTGGCGGGACTCCTCCGATGGCCGCACGCGCGCACGCCCTGGGCTTTTTCGAGCGCGTCTTTGAGGGCGGCGAGCCAGCCGACCTGGTGTTGGCTTATCTGACAAAGTAACCAAACATCAATGGCATCATCAGCGCCATCTGCTTGTTCATCGCCTGTGACTGCGGGTCGGTGCTGGGCGGCGTCATCACCTTCTGCTGCCACCAAGTCGTGGCGACGACGAGGACCGGCAAAACGTAAAACAGATCGGGCTGGCCCAGGTCAAGCCACAAGAAGCGATTGTTCAACGGCAAAAGCGGCACGAGTTGCGGCAAGGACGAGTACAGGTGCTTGGACAAGTTGAACAACTGCAAAGGGTTGATCGCCATGACCAGCATGATGACTTGGTAAAGCCCGATAAAGACCGGGAATTGCAGGAGCATCGGCAGGCATCCGCCCAGCGGATTGATGCCCGCTTCCTTGTACAGCGCCATCGTTTCCTTGTTCAGTGCTTCTTTGTCTTTGGCGTGCTTTTTCTGAAGCGCCTGAAGCTGCGGCTGCATTTGCTGCATCGCTTTGGCAGACTTTTGCTGCTGCACCGTCAAGGGATAAGTGATGAGCCGGACGAGGACGGTAAAGACGATGATGGCAATGGCAAAGTCATGGCCCAGCAGGTCATAGATGAGCAGAAGGACATTGGTAAACGGATTGATGATCAGTGTATCCCACACAGAACTTGCCTCACTTGTTGGTCGGTATCGGGAATTGCCATTGCGTCTGGCCGTTGGCTGGGTTCAACCCATACAATTGTGTGGGCGTTCCCAGCGGCGCGACGAGCAGCAGTTCGCCCTGCAACACCGGCGTCGTCAAGAATTGCGCATTGGGCACTTTGAACGGCTGAGCCCAACGTTCTTTGCCGGTAGCGGCGTCGAGCGCGTATAGTGTGCCGTTGGCCGTGCCCACGTAGAGCACGCCGTCGGCGTACAGCGGCGTGGCGCGCACGGGGCCGCCCGCCTGGAACGGCTGCGCCCAGACGATCTGTTGCGTCGCGGCGTCCACGGCATAGACATTGCCGCCCACATCGCCAAAGTACAGCGTGCCACTCACCACCGCCGGCCCTTCCCACACCCAGTTGCTCGCGTTGAACGCCCAGCGTTTTTCGCCGCTGGCCGCATCCAGAGCATAGAGATGATTATCGAACGAGCCGACGTACATGACGCCGTTATCAAAGACGGGTGCGCCAGCCAGCGCGCCCTTGGCCTGGTCGAATGTCCAGCGTTCCTTGCCGGTCGCCACATTAATCGCAATGAGCTTGTGCTTCAATGTGCTGACGTAGGCCGTGTCGCTCACCACGAGGGGCGTGGCCCACACGCGGCTGCCAGCGATGAACTGCCAATCCGGCTTGCCGGTCACCGCGTCCACTGCATAGATCTTGTCGGCTGTCCCGGCAAAGATCACGCGCTTGCCGGCCACTGCCGGCCCGGCATAAACCGGCGCAGACTGTTCTTTGATGAACGGGATGAACGTGGCCGTCTGGTTGGGCAGGTAGCGCCACTTTTCAGCGCCGGTCGTCACATCCAGCGCGAACAAGTAGCCGCCGTCCGTCCCAAAATAGACCAGCCCGTTGCCCAACGCGGGCGTAGCATGCATCTTGTCCGGCACTGAACTGGAGCCAAACAAGCTAGTCTGCGGAATCTTGTGTTCGTACTCCCATTTCTTGGATCCATCGGCGACATTGATGGCGAAAGCTTTGGCAGTGGCCGTCAGATACACCACACCGTCGCCTGGCGTCAGCCCAGGCCAAGCCGAAGCAGGCGCTTCCCCACCGCAGCCGGCAAGCGCCATCATCACCAGCGCCAGAAGCGCAGTCAGGATCCATCGCGGAAAAATGCGATGTGTCAACGGGCCTCCTCAAGGAACAGGATCATAGCCGCCGGGGTTGAACGGGTGACAGCGCAAGATGCGCCGGGTACCCAGCCAACCACCGCGAAGGAAACCGTACTTGGCGATGGCTTCGTAAGTGTACTGCGAACACGAGGGATAGAAACGGCACGTGGAAGGCAGCACACGCGACAGTGTGTTCTGGTACAAGCGAATCAAGGCCAATACGACAGATTTCACGAGTCTGGTAATCTGCTAGTCTGGTAATCGCATAGTCGAGCAGCCTGACGACGAGACTATGACTACAAGACTAATCCGGCTTGGCGCAAGAGAGACTCTAGCGCGGCAGCCACTTCTTGCATCTTGACTTGTGCGATAGCCGTCCGGGCGATGAGCAGCGCATCCCAGCCGGGCGCGACGCGCGCCGCACACATCCGCCAGGCCTCTCGCATCAGGCGTCTGGCCCGATTGCGTTCCACCGCGCCACCCACACCCCGGCTCGCCGTCACGCCCACGCGAGTGATTTGCAGTTCATTGCGGCATGCCACCAGCACCAACAATCGGTGCGACCACGAGTGGCCCTCATGCCGAACGCGCTCGAATTCGGCCCGCGCGCGCAGACGGCAACGCGCACTCTTGCGAAGGCGCTGGCGAACCATAGGTTCGCGCCCCCTCACCGCGGCTCTCATCCCGACTTCCAGTTGATGCGCTTGGCGCGCTTGGGCTGCGTCGCCAGCGAATAGCGCCCCTTGAGTCGCCGCGCTTTGATCACCTTGCGCCCGCCGTGCGTTTCCATCCGCTGGCGAAAGCCGTGAACGCGCGCGCGATGTCGTTTCTTGGGTTGATAGGTTCGTTTGGGCATGACTTGCTCCCTATGCTAGTTTAATGGTAACTGCTCACCTTTCGTAAGGGCGACCGAGTTACGTTCGATTGCGAAAGCTAAATACCGAACTGGGACCGCTATCGTCTCCACTCCGTTTGTGGCAATAGCCGGGCCATTATACCTGAGTGAGGGATTCCGGTCAAATCAGATAATCAGATCGAAGGGTCTGGGTCACACCTTGACTCGCTCGATCTTGCCGCCCAGCGCGCGGATTTTCTCGTCCACGCGCTCATAGCCGCGATCAATCTGGCCGATGTTGCGGATGACGCTCTGCCCGCGCGCGGCCAGCGCGGCGATGAGCAGCGCCATGCCTGCGCGAATATCCGGGCTTTCCGCTCCCTCGCCGCGCAGCCAAGACGGGCCTTGCACAATACAGCGGTGCGGATCGCACAACACAATGCGGGCGCTCATGCCGATGAGCTTGTCCACAAAATACAAGCGGCTCTCAAACATCTTTTCGTGAAAGAGCACCGTGCCGGCGGATTGCGTGGCAATGACGATGGCGATGCTCATCAAATCGGCGGGGAAGCCGGGCCAGGGCGAGTCGTCAATCTTGGGGATCGCGCCGCCCAGGTCGGGCACCACCGTCAGCGATTGCCCGCGCGGCACGAACACCGCCTGCCCGCGCGTCTCCCAGCGCACGCCCAACCGGTCGAACATCAGTTGGGTCATGCCCAGGTGTTCGGGGGCGGCGTTTTCGATCAGCGCCTCGCCGCCGGTGATGGCCGCCAAAGCGATAAAGCTGCCGACCTCGATGTAATCCGCGCCGATTGAAAACTCTGTTCCGTTCAACTTGTCCACGCCGTGAAGGGTGAGCATGTTGGAGCCGATGCCTTCGATGCGCGCGCCCATCTGCACCAGGCAGCGGCACAAATCTTGAACGTGCGGCTCGGAGGCGGCGTTGCGAAGGATGGTTGTCCCGCGCGCCAGCACCGCCGCCATCACTGCATTTTCCGTGGCGGTGACGCTCGCCTCGTCGAGCAGGATATCCGCGCCAATCAACTGGCTCGCGCGCAAGCGGAACCGATCGTTGGCCTCCATTTCTGCGCCCATCTTTTTAAAGGCGAGAAAGTGAGTGTCCAGCCGCCGCCGCCCGATGACGTCGCCGCCGGGCGGGGGCAGTTCCACGTGGCCCAGCCGCGCCAACGCCGGCCCGGCAAGCAGGATCGAGGCGCGGATGTCCCGGCACAAGTCGGCGTCCAAGTCGGTCTTGCGAACGTGGCTGGCTTGCAAGCGCAGGGTGTGGGGTTCCACCTGCGCAATGTCCACACCCAGGTCGGAGAGCAGGCGGCACATGCTCTGCACGTCGCGGATGTCTGGGATGTTGCATAGCACCAGCGGCTGATCGGTGAGGAGCGACGCGGCCAGCAGCGGCAGCGCCGCGTTCTTGTTGCCGCTGGGAATGACGGTTCCCGAAAGTGGCACGTTGCCTTCGATGACGAATTGTTCCATGTGAGCTCCTTACAAGATGCAGGATGCAGAATCGTTGCCGCTTGCTTCTTGCCTCATGCCTCTTGCACCTTGCGCAAGGTGACAGGTGAGTCCGGGCCGATTTCGAGCGCGCGCGCGGCGTTGCCGTTCGTCATGGCGATCTCCAAATACCCGGAACTGCCGAGGAGTGCGACAATCTCGCCGGGTGCGCCTTCGGCAAACGTGCGACGGATGCCAGAGATGCGCTGTTGCCCGATCACGATCTCGACCGAGTGGCGCCCACCGCCGACGAGTTGTCGCAACACAGCCTCCGTCACCGACGTGACGAGGTTGCCAAAATGATCGGCGTACAGCACGCAGCCGAGCCAACTGCCGTCGGGCTGTTGGGTTGGCAGGGGAACGGCAAACGTCACCGGGTCGGTGATGCGCGGTCCAAGGTCGGCCAGGTCTGCGCCGTTTGCCAGATACGCCGCGACTGGCGCAAAAACATCCCGCCCGTGAAAAGTCGCGCTGACGCGCGGCAGCGTGTATTTCGCGTTCGTGATCGCGCGACATTCAGCGTCCGGCTCGTCGGAAAAGAACAAGGTGAACAGTCCGTTGTCGGGCCCGACGAGAAACCCCTGTGACGTGCGGACGGCCAGCGCGCGTCGAGCACTGCCCACGCCGGGATCCACCACAGCCAGGTGAATCGTCCCGCGTGGAAAGTACGGCGCGGCGTCGTGGAGCACGTAAGCGGCCTGGCGGATGGTTTGCGGCGCGATTTCATGCGTAATATCCACCAGCGCCGCGTCAGGGGCGATGGAGAGAATGACACCCTTCATCGTCCCCACGTAGCCGTCGCTTGCGCCAAAGTCGGTGGTCAACGTGATGATGCTCATCGGAAAATCTCAAGTGTAGCGTGAGTTCGCGCCATTTGATATTTGAGATTTGGTATTGGGTATTCTACCCCAGGGTGAGAGGACGGTCAAACGCTTCACGGAAGGGCACGGGTGTGGTAGAATTGATCTTTGTGAAGACACCCCAACCGAAGCAACCTATTGGCGTCGTACAATCGCTCTCGTCGGGTTTTGACTTGGTGACTCGTCACCCGCAGTTGATGATGTTGCCGATCCTGCTCGACCTACAGCCGCAACCGCCGCGAATAAATTTGCGGCTGAGATGGAAAACGCGCTGAAGCGCGTTCTGGCGTAACCCGCTTCAGCGGGTTTTTCGTGCCAGCCGTCGAATTCATTCGATGGCTGAGCAGTTACATTTTCCAGTGCGTAGGGCAAGTTGCCATCTTGCCCTACAGCCGCAAACGGAAATTTTAGCGCGCGGTTAGTATAGCTGTCACATTCTTGCCTTGCCGGGTGTTTATAGTGTGAAATCAATGTCATTAAAGATAAGCGTAGCCTAGCCCCTTGTGGGCGTCTTGCCAAGCGCGGAAACGGGCACAAGGCCCTACGCTACGGCCCTAACTTAACGACATTGAGTGTGAAATAGGACAGCACACACGACATGGAGTCAGAGTGACTGCAACGGACAGCTTGTTGTTGAACCGAGTGCGCGCAGGCGACCGAGGCTCGTTTGACGAACTGTTCTTGCGCTACTATAGCCGCATCTATGACGTGGTCTTTCGCTTGACGGGAGACGCCGCCGAGGCGGACGACATTGCGCAAGAGACATTCATCCGCTTGTATCGCCATCCGCTCCCGCCCGGGCGCGAGCACAATGTGGGCGGCTGGCTATACCGCGTGGCCGTCAACCTGGGCTATAACGCGCTGCGTGCCGCGCGCCGCAGAAACACCTACGAGCTGGCGCAAGAGTCGGCGCTGCCGGCCGACCCCGAAGCAGTGGTCACGCAGCATGACGAGCGGGATCACGCGCGCGCGGTGCTGGCCGAGTTGCCGCCGCAGCAGGCGCAGTTGCTCATGCTCCGACATGCCGGACTGTCCTACAAGGAGCTAGCCCTCGCCCTGGACGTAGCTTCCACCTCGATTGGCACGCTGCTGGCGCGAGCCGAGCGCGCGTTCGAGGCGCGATACCGGGCGACTGCCGGGCAAGATGCGACAGGAGGAAAAAATGCACACGAATGAAGGAACGCTGCGGGCCTATCTCGACGGCGAGCTAGAGACACAGGCGTGTACTGCCGTCGCCGCGCACTTGCGCGAATGTGCCGCGTGCCGCAAGCAGTTGGACAAGCTCGCGTCGCGCGCGTCGGCCACATCGCACTATCTCCAGGCGCTTGCGCCGCGTGGGGCCGATCTGCCCGTACCCGTGCCTGTTGCGTTGTCCCGGCTCCATGCGCGTCTCGCGCAAGAATCTGGTAGGCCGGTCAGTTCCACGCCGTATCGGCCCACAGGAGGTTTACTCGAAATGTTCAAAAGAATGTTCAACTCACGCTACCGCGCCGCGTGGGCGGGACTGGCCGCCGCGCTGGTCATCGTCTCGCTGTTCGCGTTCGAGCCGGCGCGCGTGGCGGCAGGCCAATTCCTTGGCCTGTTCCGTGTCCGCAAGTTTGCCGTCGTCTCCATCAATCCGGCCAGCTTGAAAAATCTCAACCAGGTGGGTGGACAGATTGACCAACTACTGTCCGACAGCGTGACATTCGTCAAGCAACCGGGTGAGCCGGTCGTTGTGGCGAGCGCCGCCGAGGCTTCGCAAAAAGCCGGCATCCCCGTCCGGCTGCCAGCATCACTCAAACCATCCAGCCTGATGGTGCAAGATGGCGTGGACGCCAGGTTGAAGGTTGACCTGGCTCGCGCCCAGGCGATTCTGGACGTGACAGGCCGCACGGACATCAAACTGCCCAAAGCGATTGACGGCGCAGACATCGAGTTCATCGTCCCGCCGATGGTCACGGCAATGTTCGACTGCGGCGAGCCGCGCCCGATGACGGTCAAGTCGGCGGACGGCCAAGTCCCGGCGATGAACATCCAAGGGCCTCAGCCTTCTGCAAACTGCGTGACGCTGATGCAGCTTGCCAGCCCGACGGTCAACACGCCGCCGGGTGTGAACCTCGCGCAGGTGGGCGAGATGGCGCTGCAATTGGCGGGGTTGACGCCCGCCGAAGCCCAACACTTTTCGCAGGCGATTGATTGGTCGTCCACGCTCGTCATCCCGTTGCCCACCGACGCCGGTTCGTTCCGCGACGTGACGGTGGATGGCGTGCCGGGTGTGCTGATCGAGTCGAACCCGCGTCAGAGCGGCGGCCCACGATACACTCATTACACGCTGTTCTGGCAAAAGAACGACAGGGTGTATGCGCTTTCGGGCACAGGCGATGCGACGCGCGCCATCGAAATCGCCGCTTCGCTCAAGTAAAGACAAACGACAAACGACGAACGACGAAGGACGGATAGCGGTGATTTCTATTCGTCCTTCGTCTTTGGTCTTTCGTCAGATGGATCATTGTCTTATGGATACAGCGCTTGCTATCGAGATACATCACCTCCGCAAAGCGTTCGGCGATAAGGTGGCTGTAGCCGACCTCACGCTGGATGTGCGCCAGGGCGAGGTGTTTGGCTTCCTCGGCCCGAACGGCGCGGGCAAGACGACCTCCATCAAGATGTTGCTGGGGCTGGTCGCGCCCACGGGCGGCGAAGGCAAATTGCTCGGCGCGCCGGTGGGGAATGTGTTAGCGCGCGCGAAGGTGGGTTTTTTGCCGGAGCACTTTCGCTTCCACGATTGGCTCACGGCATCCGAGTTTCTGGACTTGCACGCGCAACTGTATGGCATGACCAAAGCGCATCGCAAGGAGCGCGCCCCCAAACTGCTCGACCTGGTGGGCCTGACGCCGCACGCCGATAAAAAGTTGCGCTCGTTTTCCAAAGGGATGCTCCAGCGCATCGGGCTGGCGCAGGCGCTCCTCAACGAACCCAAGCTGATCTTTCTCGACGAACCGACCTCGGGCCTCGACCCGGTGGGCCGCCGCCTGGTGCGCGACATTATCCGCGATTTAAAGAGCCAGGGCGCGACGGTGTTCCTCAACTCGCACTTGCTCTCCGAAGTCGAAATCACCTGCGATCGCGTGGCGTTCATCAAGCACGGGCAGGTCGTTCGTCAGGCCGCGCTGCAAACGCTCGTGGACGGCGCGTTGGGTGCAACGCAGGCGACGGTCGAGCTGCGCGTCGGCAATCTGACGCCGCAGCTTGTCGCGGGACTGGCGCAATGGGGGCAGGATGTGCGCGCGGACGGCGACCACGTCCATCTGACGGCGAGCGACGAGGACGTGCTCCCGCAGGTTGCGCGCTGGGTGGTGGAGCAAGGCGGCGCGCTCTACTCCATGACGCCGCAAAAGCTTTCGCTAGAAGATTTGTTTTTGCAGGTGGTCGGAACGGACGGCGGGCTGTGAATGCCGGAGGATGTGAGCGAAGAATGTCGAATGGCGAAAGATGAAAGGGAAGGACACGCGACATCACCCTGTGACTCTATAGGCGCAAGCTCAAAGCTGATGCAAATGGCAACTGACGCATAATGCTAGGCGGCACATCTACCGCGACGTCGGAGGAACAAGCATGGAAGCGAAGACAAGCTATAGAGATCAAGGTCGAGTGATTGTAGCCATCGGAGTTCTTTTGCTGTTAGTTGGCATAGCCGTTGGTTTCTTGGGGCCACTCGAAATGTATTGCTTCTACCTCTTTTCGGAGGGCGGTCGTTTTCATTATGAAGGTTTTGGGTTTGGCTCCTTCATGTTTGGCAACATAGCCAGCCAAATCGTCGGTTACTACCTGATTGCGGCATTGTTTATCCCTCTCGGCTACGGACACCTGAAAATGCGGCGGTGGGCCAGAACGCTTTCTCTGACCTTGCTTTGGTCCTGGCTGGTGGTCGGCGCGCCTTTGATCGTCGTGGTCTTTTTCATACTGGCAGGATCCAAAGACCTGTCTCTACCTGTCGCTTTGATTGCACTGGTTTTTCTCGTGCTGTCTTATTTGGTATTTCCAGAATTGCTTGTCCGGTTCTACCGGGGGCGAAACGTCAGACGAACCTTTGAGACCAAAGATGCCAAGCCTTGTTGGGTTGAGGATTTGCCCATGCCAATCCTTGTATTGAGTTCTTTGTATTTGTTCTATATAGTCGTGCTGCATATCCTCATCTTGTTCAACGGCATATTTCCGGCAGGGGGTGTCTTTCTATTTGGCCTTCAAGGGATTCTTTTACTCGACATCTCAATCGGGTGTTTGATGTGCCTCATTTGGGGGACATTACGGCTACGACTGTGGGCGTGGTGGGGCGCTGTGATCTTGCTGGGCTTGTTCACATTCTCTACAATACTAACCTTCTTCAGATCTAGTTACTCGACCATCTTATCAGGGCTGGCATTCCCGCCAAGAGAAATGGAATTCTTGGGAGGACTGCCAGTACAGGGTTACCATTTTGCAATTCTGGTAGGAATCCCGCTTCTCATCACTTGGGGTGTGGTCATTCTATCGAGGCGACATTTTGGGGCGGGCAATCGGGTCTTGAACACTGGACCGACATGAATGTGATCTATGACTGTAAGACGAACACGCACCGGGCCAGAATGAGCGGTGCGTTCGATGAGGAATGACGAATGGCTATCGGCATCATCGCACGACTGACGTTCCGCGAGGCGGCCAGCCGCAAGATTTTGTGGGCGGCGCTGTGGCTGGGGCTGGCGTTCCTGGCGCTGTATGGCGTGGGCGCTTATTTTATCCAGCGCGAGATTGCGCGTGAGGGCACGCCGCTCGCGGCGACGCGCGAGATTTACAACTTTTTGGCGATGGCGGGGCTGTACGTCGTCAATTTTCTCGTGGTGATGATGACGGTGCTGACGAGTGTGGACACGCTCGCCGGAGAAATTGCGTCGGGGACGATGCAGGCCGTCGCCACCAAGCCGTTGCGCCGGTTCGAGATCGTGCTGGGCAAGTGGCTGGGCTTTGGCGCGATGCTGGCGCTGTACGTGGCGCTGATGGGCGGCGGCGTGGTCGGCGTGATATACGCGCTCACCGGGTACGTCGTGCCGGGACTGTTGCGCGGACTGGGGCTGATGGCGCTGGAGGGGCTGACGCTGCTTTCCGTGTGCATCCTGGGCGGCACGGTGTTTTCGACGCTGGCGAACGGCGTGCTGGCGTTTGGGCTGTACGGGCTGGCGTTCGTCGGCGGATGGATCGAGCAGATCGGCTCGCTGCTGCACAACGAGACGACGGTGAACATTGGCATCCTATCCAGCCTGCTTATGCCCAGCGAGGCGTTGTGGAAGCGGGCCGCGTTCGAGATGCAATCGCCGCTCACGCGCGACCTGGGTAGCATGACGCCGTTCTCGTCCACCTCCGTGACGAATGTAATCATGACCCTGTACGCCCGAGTATGCTCGCCTGGATGCGCAGGGCCACATTTATCTGGATTACACCGGCGGCGGCCTGTACGCCATCTCCCAGTTGCGACAGCACATGGCTCTGTTGAGCGAGAATGTATTTGGCAATCCACACTCATCCAATCCAACCTCGCTGGCGATAACGGCGCTCGTCGAACGCGCCCGGCGCTACGTGCTCGAATTCTTTGACGCGTCGCCGGAGGAATACGTGGCGATCTTTACCCCCAACGCCAGCGGGGCGCTCAAGCTGGTGGGCGAGTCTTTTTGTTTTGGCCCTGGCGACCACTACCTGCTGACGTTTGACAATCATAATTCGGTGAACGGCATCCGCGAGTTTGCCCGCGCCAGAGGGGCCGAGATCACCTACGTGCCGCTGGTGCTGCCGGAGATGCGCGTGGGCGAGACCCAATTGGCAAGTTATCTTGACTTGGCGCGACCCGGTGGCCACAACATGTTTGCTTTCCCCGCTCAGTCAAATTTTTCGGGCGTGCAGCATCCGCTGGAATGGATCGCCCAGGCGCAAGCCAAAGGATGGGATGTGCTGCTGGATGCTGCTGCATTCGTCCCGACCAACCGCCTGGATTTGAGCCGGTGGCATCCCGACTTTGTGTCGCTCTCGTTTTACAAGATGTTCGGGTATCCTAGCGGCGTCGGCTGCTTGCTGGCACGCCAGGAGGCCCTGTCCAAATTGTGCCGCCCCTGGTTCGCGGGTGGCACCATCACCGTCGCGTCGGTCCAAGGCGACCGGCATTACCTGGCCCAAAGTGAGGCTGCTTTTGAAGACGGCACGCTGAATTACCTCAACCTGCCCGCAGTCGAAATCGGCTTGAAGCACATCCAGGAGATCGGGCTGGAGACGATTCACGAGCGCGTGCGTTGCCTGGTCGGCTGGCTGCTCGACAACTTGCTCGCCTTGCGACACTCCAACGGCAAACCGCTGGTGCGGCTCTACGGCCCGCGCGATACCGAGCGGCGCGGAGGCACGCTGGCGCTCAACTTTTACGACATCAGCGGCCAGCCGATTGATCACCGCTTGATCGAACAGCAAGCCAGTCGAGCCAATATCTCGCTGCGCACCGGCTGCTTTTGCAATCCCGGCGCCGGCGAAATGGCGCTCGGCCTGTCCAAGCCCGAACTGGTAGCCTGCTTCAACCAGCCGACGCCGCATCTGACCTTCGACGATTTCCGCCTGTGCATTGACGGCAAAAACTCGGGCGCGGTGCGGATCTCGGTCGGGCTGGTCAGCAACCTGGCCGATGTGTACCGTTTCATGCAGTTTGCGGAAAGCCTGGTGGACCAAATGTCTGTTCAGGTGACTGCCTAGCGCGATGCCGCTTGGGGCAGGTTGTTGTATCATTCCCATGTGGAGGTCAATGTCATTAAGATAAGTGTAGCCTGGCCCCTTGTGGGCGTCTTTCCAAGCGCGGAAACGGGCACAAGGCCCTACGCTACGGCCCTAACTTAACGACATTGATGTAGAGGTGTGGCATGTCCAAACCCAAACTCGTTCTGATTGACGGTCACTCGCTGGCCTACCGCGCGTTCTTTGCACTGCCGCCCGACCTCAAGACGCGCAGCGGCGAATTGACGAACGCCGTCTATGGTTTTGTCTCGATGCTGCTGTCCGTCTGGCGCGACGAACAGCCGGATTACATCGCGGTGGCGTTTGACGTGGGCAAGACTTTTCGCGACGAGATGTATGCCGACTATAAAGCCACGCGCGCCAAGATGCCCGACGAGCTTGCGCCGCAGATTGACCGCATCCAGCAGATCGTCAAAACGTTCAACTTGCCCGTCGTCACCGCCGAAGGGTTCGAGGCCGACGACATCCTGGGGACGCTCGCCGCGCGCGCCGCGCGCGATGGATTGGACACGCTCATCGTCACGGGCGATACCGATGCGTTCCAGCTCATCGAGCCGAACGTGCGCGTGCTCACCAGCCAGCGCAAATGGTCGGAAACGAAAATCTATGACGAGGCTGCCATCCGTGAACGCTATGGGCTGGAACCGCGCCAGTTGATTGACTACAAGGCGCTCGTTGGCGACACCAGCGACAATGTGCCCGGCGTCCGAGGCGTGGGCGAAAAGACCGCCACACAACTGCTCCAACAGTTCGGCAGCGTCGAAGACATTTACGCGCGCCTGGACGAGATCACCGCCAAACGCGCGCGCGCGTCGCTCGAAGCCGGCCGCGAAAGCGCCGCCTTGAGCAAAAAGCTCATCACCATCAAAACGGATGTGCCGCTCAAGGTCAAATGGGACGATTGTCGCACGGCCGCGTTCGACCGGGAACAGGTCATCCAGTTGTTCCGCGACATGGAATTCCGCTCGCTGATCGAACGGCTGCCCGGCCCGCAGGGCGCCGCAACGGTCAAGGCAAAAGCCACACAGCAAATGGCGTTGTTTGCAGTGAGCGATATGAGCAAGAGGCAAGACGCGCGGAGCGCGGGAGGCAAGACGCAAGTCGCAGAGCCGGTGACGCAGACGAGAATTGTGGCAGATGGGGAAACGCTCGCGCAACTGGCCGCCGCGTTGCGCCAGGCCAAGCTCATCTCGTTCGACACCGAAACGACCAGCACCGATCCGATGCAAGCCAGGCTGGTCGGCATTTCGCTGGCTGTGAAAGAGGGCGAAGGCTGGTACATCCCCATCGGACACGCGGGAGCCGAACAACTGCCACTGGAACAAGTCGTGGCGGCTCTCCGGCCTGCATTGGAAGATGAGCGCATCGCCAAGGTCGGCCACAACGCCAAGTACGATATGGCCGTGCTCGCGCGAAATGGCATCGCCGTGCGCGGGCTGAGCTTTGACACGCTGATTGCCGAATTTTTGATTGACCCCGGCTCGCACAGCCTGGGACTCAAGAATCTGGCCTGGTCGCGGCTGGGTGTCGAAATGACACAAATCGAGGAACTCATCGGCAAGGGCAAAAAGCAGATCACGATGGATCAGACACCTGTCGAGCAGGCTGCGCCCTACGCCGCCGCCGATGCCGACATCCCGCTGCGCCTGCGCGGCCTGCAAGAGCCTGAGTTGCGCGAGAAAAATCTATGGAAGCTGTTTGCTCAGGTCGAGATGCCGCTCGTCCCTGTGCTGATGGACATGGAGATGACGGGCATCTTGATTGACGTGCCGTACCTGCGCGAAATGTCCGGCGTGCTCACCAAGCGCCTGGTGGAGATCGAGCGCGAAATCTATACGCTTGTCGGGCGCGATTTCAACATCAACTCGACGCAGCAGTTGGCCGACGTGCTGTTCGGCAAGCTGGGCCTCAAAGCGCCCGGCGGGCGCAAGACGGCGACCGGCAAAGCGTCCACCGCCGTGGACGTGCTGGAATCGCTGCGCGGGCAGCATCCCATCATCGAACTGATCCTGGAACAGCGCCAACTCTCCAAACTGAAAAACACCTATATTGACGCGCTGCCGGAACTGGTGAATCCCGCCACCGGGCGTGTCCACACGTCGTACAACCAGGCTGGCGCGGTGACAGGCCGGCTGTCGTCGTCCGAGCCGAATCTGCAAAACATCCCCATCCGCACCGACCTGGGCCGCCAGGTCCGCCGAGCGTTCATCGCCGCGCCGGGCCACGTGCTGATGAGCGCCGACTATTCGCAGGTGGAACTCCGCATCCTGGCGCACCTGTGCGGCGATCCGGGTTTGCGCGAGGCGTTCGCGCGCGGCGAAGACATTCACGCCACCACCGCCGCGGCGATCTTTGGCATCGCACTCTCACAGGTCACTTCCGAGCAACGCCGCGTAGCCAAGGCAGTGAACTTTGGCCTGGCCTACGGGCAGGGCGCTTTTGGGTTGGCGCAGGCGACTGGGCTTTCCAATGCCGACGCGCAAAAATTCATTGACGCTTACTTTGCGCGCTTTTCGCGCGTCCGGCAGTACGTCGAGGAAACCAAGCACAAAGCGGCCACCCTCGGCTACGTGGAAACGATCATGGGCCGCCGCCGCTACTTTCCTATCTTGCAAAGCAAAGAGCGCGACCCGCGCACGCAGATCGCCCGCCGCGCCGCCGAGCGCGAGTGTATCAATATGCCGGTGCAAGGCAGCGCAGCGGACATTATGAAAGTGGCGATGCTGCGCGTGGCAAATATCAAAGTCTCGAATCTCAAAATGATGTTGCAAGTACACGATGAGTTGGTGTTTGAAGTGCCGGAGCGAGACGCAAACAAGGTCGCCATGCTCGTGCGTGAAGCGATGGAAGGCGCAGTCTCTCTATCCGTGCCGCTCAAGGTCGAGGTCAAAGCCGGCAAGAACTGGGACGAAGCCAAGTGATGTGGCGGTGCAACTCAAGGCGGCCTATCTCGTGACCCTCGCCGCAGCAAACGCGCGGGCTTGGTCAGCCTGCGAACCAGCGGATGGCAGCCCCGGCACATTGACCAGGTTCCAGAATTTGACGTTGTCGAACTCGCACACGGCTTGCCCGAGGGATTGGCAACCCAGCCCAGTGCCGCCGGACGTGTCAAAATCCGCGTCCTCAAAGTAGGCTACGGGCGTGTCATTGAGATAAACAGCGGCGCGCGCTCCGCGTGCTATGATCATTATCCGCGTCATTTCACCGAACGGACTCATGTTGCCCCGGCCATTGGCGAGATTGGGCTGATCACCGCGCACACGCTTGTCAACGAGCCAAGTGTTGCCCGCGCTGTTGACCACTAAATAGAACCAGTATTCGCTCGACAGGGTGTGCAAGTTCACAATTAACTGAGTTGCCTTGTCTCCTTCGGCAACGCGCGCGTCCACCTGCAGGAAAGTCCTTGCGGTTCAGCGCCTCGTTTCCAAACGAAGCGCCGCCCTCTTTTACCTTGAGGCGGGCCGCGCCGTCCTGAATGGCAGACCCTTCTTTCGGCTCTCCTCCAATCCCCCAGCCTTTGCCAGCCGTGGAAAAGTCGTCTTGAAAATCCGGCTTGCGATTGGCGATGGCTTTCAGAATCGGCTCGGCAAAGGCGCGAGCTTGGATAGCCTGTGAGCCTGCCGCAGGCGCAGGAGCCATTGGCGGCGCGCCGACTAACCGAAAGACGCCATCCGGCGTAACCGCATAGACTTTTGACGAGTTGTTGGAATCCACGGCGATGGAGTAGACAATCGGATTCGGTCCCAGTCCCTCGCGGATGGGCCACCAGTTCTCGCCGCCGTCCACGGTGACAAAAGCTCCTCCATCGCCGGAGTCGCATCCACGAATTTGCCGTCGTTGTCCATCTTGACAGGCAGCAACCCGTCGTACCGAAGCGCGCGCCGCATGGATTTCTTTCGCGGCCAGGCGCCTACCACCCAGATTGGGATGCGCGGCTTTTGCACAGGTGGCGGTGGAGGAAAGTTAGTGATTTCCTTGATCTGGTAATGTTTGCCGTTATGGTTGAACGGCTGTCCGCGCCACAGGCCGGTGAGGATGTCCAGTCCTTCGTCTAGCAACTCGGCGCGAGTGTTGCGGTCGGTGACTTCGCCAAATTCCTCAAAACCTGTGGGCAGATGCCCCAGCCCCACTGAAAGAATGACGCGCCCGCCGGAGAGATTGTCGAGCGTCGCTGTCTCGCTGGCGAGCTTCCAGGGCCGCATCCGCGATACAGGCGTGAGCATCGTGCCTAGGCGGATGCGCTCGGTTCGCATGGCAGCGGCCGTCAACGCCACCCAGGCATCAATGCCCCAAACCGGCTCCCAGACAAAAAAGCCATCCCAGCCGGCCGCTTCTGCTTCGCGGGCAAGGTCGGCGGCGGTGCGGGCATCGCCATAAGGAAGAACGAAACCGTACTTCATGAATAGTTCCTTTCTCAAGTCATGTTTGACTTCCGGCAAAGCTCATTGCACAGAACACAAGTATACACGACTCTCCCGACATCTTGTGTCATATTTCTGTGATAGAATAAACCCCTAACTGAGTGAACAGGAAGGAGCAAGTCTATGCGCGCAGATCGGCTGCTTTCCATTCTGCTGCTCTTGCAGGTTAACCAACGCATGACGACGCGTGAGTTGGCAAAGCGTTTGGAGGTCTCGGAGCGGACCATCCACCGTGATATGGGGGCATTGAACACAGCGGGGATTCCGGTGGCCGCGGAACGCGGAACAGAGGGTGGGTGGTTCCTGCTGGAAGAATACCGCACGAACCTGACGGGCCTCAACGAAGCCGAGATTCAGGCGCTATTTGTCAAGCCTTCTCGCCTCCTGGCTGACCTGGGATTAGGCAAAGCCTCCGAAGCGGCCCTTATCAAGCTGCTTGCGGCGCTGCCCTCCCTGCGGCGTCATGATGCCGAGTATTTTCGCCAACGCATTCACGTGGATATGTCGGGTTGGCGCCGTTCGGAAGAAGTCATTACGTTTCTCACCTTGCTTCAAGAAGCGATCTGGCAAGAACGTCAAGTGCTGCTCACCTACCAGCGGGAAGATGCCACTGTGGAGCGTCTTGTGGATCCACTGGGACTGGTGGCGAAGGGGAGTGTGTGGTACCTGGTGGCGGCGGTTGAGGGCAACTTGCGCACCTACCGCGTCTCGCGGGTGCAGGCTGCCAAGATGATGGACGAGCCATGCGTTCGCCCTCCGTCATTCGACCTGGCAGCATATTGGGAACAGTCTACCGCCGATTTCGTGGCTAATCTTCCGCGCTACCCTGCGACGCTGCGTGTGGCCTCGGCCATGGTTCCCCGGATACGTTCTGCCTGGAGATATGCGCGCATCCAACGCCAAGA
Organism: Anaerolineae bacterium; assembly: GCA_041300525.1. Taxonomy (GTDB): domain Bacteria; phylum Chloroflexota; class Anaerolineae; order Fen-1058; family Fen-1058; genus JBGLNJ01. Next base: position 3,193,201 of record JBGLNJ010000001.1, read on the forward strand.
GCCGCCCGATGCAGAAGGATGGATAGAACTCGGCGTGCAGTTTCAAGTCGAAGACGAAGCGCGCGAATACGTGCTAAGCTTTGGCCCGCAGGTGGAGGTATTGGAACCGCCAGAACTGCGCGAAAAGGTCATACAACTTGCGGAGAGCATTGTTGCGTTCTATGCTGCAAGACCACACGCTCCCCTGGCAAGCCTGAACGATTCTGATCACGCGTGACGAGAAAATACACTGATTTGTCATTCGGTTGCCACAGTTTTTTCCCTTGTTCGTCCAACAATAGCGACAAAGATCAACAGCGCAACAAACGACAACGCCGCAGAAACCAGGAACACATCGCGCACCTCCAGATTGCGCGCGACCAGAGACGCCGCGAAGGGGCCGACGACAAACGCGAGGTTCATCGGCAGGTAAATCATGCTCAAGATCGAGCCGCGTTTCTCGGCAGGAATGTTGAGACTGATGATCGCAATCATCAGACTACTCACCGACGGGCTGATCGCGGAAAAAGCCGCCCAGGTTATGGTCAGGCTGGCAAGGTTCTGCGAAGCAAACATGGGCAGCCACAGGATCCCGGCAACCAGCATCAAAACCGCGAGCAATCGGCGATGCCCCAACCGATCAGCCAGCATACCCCAAACCGCTGAACCCAAGAGCGTCGTCGCGCCGGCGACTCCTTGTGTCATCCCGATCGCCATCGGCGCGGCGCGCGCTCCCACGATTTCACCGATGCGCACGGGCAAGTAAGCCGACGAGGAAAAGTAGGCAGTGCTGTAGACAAAACTGGTCAGAAAAATCGTCGCGGCTACTGGCGAATGGATCACCGCTCGGAGCGCATCGCCCAACATCACGGTGATGCGCGGCGTAGGTTTAGGGATGAATGTCTCGCGGTAGAAAACCGTCAGAACGACGGCGATCAACACCGCGACGACTGCGTCAATTCCAAAGAGCCAATGCACGCCATACCGCGCGACGACCAGACCGCCGACCAGCCCACCGACCAATGAGCCGAGCGGAGCGGACCCGTTGACCAGACCCAGTGAAAACGCGACGCGATTGGCGGGAGCAGTCTCTGTCAGCGAGGCGTACATCAAGCCCGTGTTGCCGAGCGCAAATCCCGCAAGCGACCGCGCGACAAGATAAAGCCAGATATTGTGGCTCACTGCCGCAAGCGCCATCGCGATCACTTCGACATAGTAACTGCGCAAAATGAGCGGCTTGCGTCCGTAACGGTCGGCGAGCACGCCCCAAAACGGAACAAACCAGATGCCAAAGAGGAACCCCGCAGACGCAATGGGGCCTGTCCATGCGTCAATCTCTGCCTTGCTAAAGCCAATCGTGATGAGAAACGCGGGTGTGAAGAGAACGAAATGCGCAATGACCGCAATCTCTAGAAAGTTTGCGAGTGAGAAGAGAAAAGTAAGCAGTTTCCAAGATTGGCCGGCGCTTGCAGCAGGGTGGGACACAGATTTAGCCATAGGCACCTCAGAAGGGAACTGGTTCATCTTCGGCAAGCAATGTCCGTTCCCAATCCGGTTCGCTGCCGATCACGCACACACTCACACCGCCCACTCCGATGTGCGCAAAGGCGTTTTCGGCAGAGGCCATCCGATCCAAAAGCGTGAGGCGTTCAAGCTCGCGATATTCGGGAAAGACGAGCACACTTGTCGAAGCGATGACGTCTCGGCGCGCGGAGAAAAGCGGTTTCTACGGGGTTCTGCACGCGCTTGAAATCGGCGGCAAGAGAACGGGCCAGGGCTTTGGCGACAATCGCTTTGCCGATGCCGGGCACATCGTCCAACAGCAGGTGGCTGCGCGCGATCAAAACTGCGACGGTCTTGGGCTGGGACTCGACGGGCGGCGGCGTTGGATTGAATATCATAGTCGAGTTGTCTTTCTACCAACGCAAGTGACATAGAAAAAAGCCCCGCACACGACGGGGCTTTATTCTTGTGAGCCGGGCAGGACTCGAACCTGCAACCCTGGGCTTAAAAGGCCCCTGCTCTGCCATTGAGCCACCGGCCCACACACTCAAATATAACACAGGGACTAGAGACTGTCAAACAAAAGCTGTCGTAGGACAAGATGGCATCTTGTCCCACGTCATTTCCAATCGGCGCCGATGATGATTTTGATGTCCATGTCACCGCCGGGGTCTCCACCCGTGATGATGGCGGACTCGGGCAATCCCAAAGCGCGAGCAGCGGCGCGGGCGCTCGCCAGCTTGCCGGTATAAACCAGGACGAGCGACTGGGCATAGTTCGAGCGATCGGCGCTCCCCACAAAAGACACTTGCAACTTGAACGCCTTCAACCGGTCAGCGGCCTGCGTGGCCACGCCGTTCGTGCGCGTGCCATTGAGCACCGCAATGCGCGCCGACTCTGCCGCGAGCTGAGCCGCTTCGTCCTCGAAAGTTGCGGGCGCCGAGAAGATCAGACTGTGCAAGACCGCCATTTTGGTCCGGTCGGGCACCAGGACGCTCGCGCCCTGCGGCGTGGTCCAAGCGCGCGTCATCGTTTCGTCAATCGTGGCCGAGTGGATGCGCGCGCGATCAATGTCAGTCCCCAATTGAGCCAGGCGTATCAGTTGATCCAGCGTGAGATCGGTCTGAATGGTGTCGCCAAGTGTCTGGGCAATCTCGCGGGCGCGCGGCAAGAGTTGGGTCGCCAGGCTGAGGCGCGTCACCTTGTCCCGCACGGCCAGCATCACTTGTTGCTGACGATGCATGCGCTCAAAATCGGAACCGCCGTGGCGAGTGCGCGCATACTTGAGCGCGAGCGCGCCATCCATGTGCTGCCAGCCGGCCGGAATCCGCAGCGGATCGTAGCCATAGTTCATGTCGGGAAAAGTCGGGTCATAGATGTCTTGATCCACATACACATCCACTCCACCGATCAGATCAACGACGCGTTGAAAGGCGGCAAAGTTGACGCGGATATAGTAATGGATCGGCTCGCCGAGATTGAGTTGCACGGTCTTTTTCGCCAACGTCGGCCCGCCGCCGGGCGACTTGTTAAGGTCGCCAAACACATACGCTGTGTTGATGCGCTCCTGCCCGTAACCGGGTACTTCAACCCACAGGTCGCGCGGAATCGAAAGCATCCCCGCGCTCTTGGACACAGGCTCAACGCTCGCGACGATCATAGTGTCGGTGCGCCAGGGTCCGCGCTCACCGGGGCGTTGGTCCACGCCGAGGATCAGGATATTAACCCTTTCCTTGCCAACCCAATGCGGATACTCGTTGTGTTCCGCGCCGACGCCGATCCCGCCCACCGGCGGAGAGCCTGATGATTGCCATTGGGTCCATGCGCTGTTCACCACACTCACAAAGATGACCGCCGCAAGGCACAGCGCCGCAGCAAATGCAAACACAATCACACTCAAAATCGGACCCGGCAATCCCGACCTTTGCGCTCCGCGCGGGTTACGCGCGCGATTCACAGATCGCCGGGTGTTATCTACTTGTATTCCACTCATTGCCAACTTGTCTCAACAGTTTATCCACTTAATATTACCGGCCAGCACTTTGCTGGCCGGTCACAGCCATTATGCCATGAACAACTCAATCCAGCAAACACCAATCTTAAAGATTCTACATTTTAAGGTCACAAGCCTATTTCCCCATTGCCAAAGTGCGCGGCTTTTTCGACGTCGGTGGTGAAGTGACGATGGGTATTCAGTTTTTAAGGTGCAGAAGTCAAATTATGTCACTGCAAAAGTCGTGATCTAAGACTCATGTTGCGTGTTGCGTATTCCGTTTCGTCACGCAACACGTAACACGCACCAGTCACCCTACAGGAACATGAATTGCTGTACTATGGTCTGATTCTGGGCTGGCTTTCGCTGGCAGTGGGAGCGTTGCTCTACTGGCTGATCCGCCGTTGGTGGCGGCGCTGGCGATACGGAACCCCGCTCGATCATAGCGCGCTGTTGATGGAATATGGCCGCAAGATGACGAGCGCGCTCGCCCCAGAGGCGTTACGCCAACTCTTGATCTTTGACTTGCCCCGCGCGATGCAAGTCACACGCGCCACACTGTTGCTGCCGGAGGCGCATCACCTGGTTGCCCCAGAGGACGCCTTGCGGTTGCCTACCAGCCATGCTGCCGTGCGCTGGGTCGCGTCGGGCGGTGTGGCGCAGAGAGCGGATCGGGGCCGGTTGCGCGAGTTGATCCAACAGGGACGCACTGATGTAGCGTGGACGTATGTCTGGATACCCCTCATGCGCGGGACGGAGTTGCGTGGCCTGTGGCTGTTGAGCGCGCGCGAGGGCGGACCGCAGTACTCGCCTGAGGATTTGCATTACCTGACGGACTTGGGCCGCCAGGCCGCCGTCGTGCTGGAAGCGATGCACTATGCCGAACAGGAACGACAGGCCGCTTCCGAGATCCGCGCGCTTTATCACCGCGTGGTCATGGCGCAAGAAGCAGAGCGCGGCCGGCTGTCGCGCGATCTGCACGACGGAGTGCTTCAAGACTTGTGCGCCGTGACGCGCGACCTCAAGGCGTTGGAAGCGCAGCCGGAAGCCGACCCGTCGCAGTTCACCGAGCTGGCAACGCGCTCGGGCGAAACGGTGCGCGCCCTGCGCGCCATTTGCCACGACCTGCGTCCGCCGCTGTTGCAACACGACTTGGCTTCGGCGCTCAAGGCGCTGGTCGAGCAGTTGGACGCACGCTCGACAGCACCTATCCACCTGGAGGTTTCGTCGGACAATCTGCGCTTGCCCGACGAGGCCGCCGTGGCCGTCTTTCGCATCACGCACGAGGCGCTGAACAACGCGATCCGGCACGCCGACGCATCCGAGATCGTCGTGCGACTGACTCGGTATCCCGATCATCTGCGCTTGACCGTGACGGATGACGGGCGCGGCATCGGCGGCGGCGTGGAGCCGGGCCGTTACGTGGCCCAGGGACACTTGGGACTGGCGGGGATGCGCGAGCGCGCGGCGATGATCGGGGGCAAGCTCGACGTGCAAACGGCAGCCGACTATGGCACGGTCGTCATCCTTGAGTTGCCGCATGGTTCATCCACAGTTGGCAGTGAGATGGGTGATTAGGCCTTTCATCCAGAAAAAACAGGAGGGTCCGATGCTAAAGCAATTACAAGAGCAGATTGAACGGCTCAAGAGGGCAGGCGCGACGTATGTTGATGCGCGCTGGTATCCCGTTGAGGAAGCCAACTACCTGATGATGTGGAATGGCAACCTGAAGAGCGCCACCTCATCACGCGAGAGTGGCGTGGGCATCCGCGTGCTCTACAAGGGCGCGTGGGGCTTTTCGGCTTCTTCGGACGTGGGCCAGGTCGCCGCGCTGTTTGATAAAGCGTTTGACAATGCCCGTGTCGCTGCGGAGCGTGTGACGTTCCCCATCCGCCTCGCGGAGAAGGACGCCGTCCAGGCTTTATTCAACAGCCCGAACCGGATTGACCCGTTTCGTGTTCCACTCGCGGAAAAAATCTCGTTTCTAAAAGCTATGGACGAGACATTGAACCAGCCGGGCGTCTTGCAGCGCGTCAGCGAGCTGATGTTCACGCGCAAGCAAGTCATCTACCTTGACTCGGAAGGCAGCGAGATCGAAAAAAACATCATCGAAGTCTTTCCCGGCATTCAAGTGATGGGCGTGGATGCGCAGGGAGTGACTCATTCGCGCAAGTTCAGCCCTGCGCGCGTGGGCGATACACGCGGATGGGAAACGCTCGACGCGCAAATGTTCAGCGAGAACGCCGAGCGCATCGTCAGGGAGTTGAGCCAGGTGCTGGCGGCGGAAGACTGCCCCAAGGAAGACCGCTCGGTGATTTTGCTGCCCGGCATCATGTATCTGCAAACGCACGAGACCATTGGTCACGCCCTCGAACTGGATCGGATTCTGGGATACGAGCTGGCGTATGCCGGCGGCTCGTTCGTCACGCTCGACGATTTCGGCCATCTGCGCTATGGCTCGACCAAGTTGACCGCCCGCGCCGATGCGACTCTCCCCAACAGCCCCGGCAGTTTCGGCTACGACGACGACGGCGTCCCCGCGCAGGACAACCTGCTGATTGACAAGGGCCTCCTCGTCGGCGCCATCACCGGCCGCCAGATGGTGGAAGAAGCCAACGCCCACGCCCGCAAACGAATCTTCAATGGCAGCAGCGGCGCCAACCGCGCCACCGCGTTCTATCGCGTTCCCATCGAGCGCATGACCAACATCAACATTGATCCGGGCGACGATGGCTCGCTGGATGACATCGTCAAGAATACCGAGAAAGGCATCCTCCTCGACGGTGACAAGAGCTGGTCCATTGGCTCGAACCGCGAGCAGTTCCACTTTGCCACCGAAATCGGTTGGCTGGTGGAGGATGGCAGGGTCACGAACGTCGTGAAGAATGCCACCTACAAAGGCGAGACGGTCAAGTTCTACAATTCGCTTTCCGCCGTGGGCGATACGTCCACCTGGCAAGTGCGCTATGTGGATAATTGCGGCAAGGGTCAACCCAACCAGATCATGCAGTTGGGACATGGTGTTCCGGTCTGCCGCTTTGACCATGTGAGAATAGGAGAATAGCCATGAAGGATCGAATCTTGCAAACCCTGCGCGACCTACGCGCTTATGCCGTCTCAAAAAACGTGGAGGCCACATTCTTTTATCACGAAGAAGATAGCTACCTGATGCGCTTCGCCAACTCTGCCATTTCATTGAATACCAATGAGCATCTCATCCGGCTGGGAATTACGGCCCACAAAGACAGGCAGCGCGCCAGCTACGAACTGATAACGGATTTGGGGAAATCGGAAGAGATGAAACAGGGGGTGGACATTGCCGAGGAAATGGTCAAGCATGCCCAACCTTTGAATTACCAGCCCACCGTTCCGGCCTACGCCGAATCTTTTGCCGACGAAAGCGGCTATGACGCCGCGCTGGCAACGCTCAGCAATGAAGAGCGCCTGGCGCACTTTAACCAAGCGGCGCAAGGCCTGGAGGCGGACGACATTAAACTGTCCGGCATCTTTTCCTGCGGCGCGAACACGACCGCGCAAATCAATACGCGTTCGGAGCATACGCAGTATTTCAAGACCTCCGACGCGCAAATCAGCATTGTCCTTTTTCATGCCGCGCTCAAATGGGAAGTAATCGCTGAACAATCGGCGCAGAAGAAATCCGAGTTGAACCCGTCCACGCTGCGGCGCGATCTGGCCTTTTTGCTGGAGCGTTACCTGCACGACACGCCGCAACACATCCCTCTGGGGAGATATGACATCATCTTCGGCTCCGCCGCCACCGGCGACCTGCTTAACACGATGAACTGGATCGGCTTCAATGGCGGCACGATGAAGCGCGGCCTTTCCTTCCTCGGCGAGAACCAAGTCGGCGAAAAAGTTTTCTCGGACAAGTTCACTCTGACCGATGACCCCACGCGGTTGGAAACCTTCCCATTCCAGCGCGACGGCATGGGCATGCCCCGCGAGCCCTTCCCCATCTTTGAAAACGGCGTATTAAAGTCCTTCACCTGGCTGCAGGACGATGCCGACGAGTTCGGCGCGCAACCCACCGGCCACACGGTGATGCACAAGAGCCTGGTGCTAAGCGGCGGCGACAAGGATGTGAGCACGCTGCAAGAACTGGTGAATATGCCGCGCGCGAACGACATCCTGTACATCCCCTTCTTGCATTACATGAACGTTGTCAACCCCTCGAAGGGATTAGTCACCGCCAGCTCGCGCTTTGGCGCGCTGTTGCTCAAGAAGGACGGTTCGGTGGCCGTGCCCTACAATGTGCGCATCACCCAAAGCCTGCTCGACATTTTCGGCGACAAGCTGGCATGGCTGTCCAAGGCCCAGACCGTCAACAACACGTCCGCGAGTTATGGCGCGCGCAACCCCACGGCGATTGTCGTGCCCGCGTTCATCCAGGTCAATGATTTGGAGATTTCACATTCCAATTCATCGTATTAGGAATTGCCATATTTGCCATCCACCTCCCGCAAGAATCTTTCCACAAGGAAATAGCCAATGTTTGAGCTCACGCAACCCGCTTTTGTAACGGTTCTGCCGCTCCTTCACAATGTTAAGCAAGCGGTGGTGCCTTTCTCGGTGTGTGAAGGCCGTAATCCTGGCCGGGTTTTTGTGGACCACGCCGACCATCCGGCCAGCGCGCTGATCTGGCTTTCGTGCGGCTATCTGTATCTGGTCGGAGAGCCGGGGGATGCGCTCAGCCTGGAAAGCCTGGCCCACCTGCTCATCGAGACGCTTGCCCCAGCCTGGCAGGCGGCCGGCGAGAGTGGCTTTATCCTGGCGCCGTTCTCCGCTGCCTGGGATGCCCGGCTGCTCGCCTTCCTGAAAGACCGGGCGCACGAAAAAATCTACCGCCGAACGTTTACGTTCCATCCCGAGCGATTCGCCGTGCATCGCAACTGGGCGGAACGCGTGCCGGCAGGCTTTGTCATGCAGCGGATGGATAAAGCTCTGGTCGAACGCATGGGCGGCCTGCCCTCTTGGGCTTCGACGCAGGATTTTCTCGCTCGCGGAATCGGGTACTGCCTGCTGAAGGGCCATGACATTGCCAGCGCCTGCACGACGGTGTTTGCTGCCTCAACAGGAGTGGAGATTGACGTGCACACCGATGAGACCTACCGCGGCCAGGGGCTGGCGACGCTGACCGCCGCGGCGCTGATCGCGGATGGTTTGCGCGGCGGCCGGCAGCCCAACTGGGAGTGCTTTTGGGAAAACGAGCCTTCTTGCGCCCTGGCGCGCAAGTTGGGTTTTGAGATGAAGGAAGATTATCCGGTTTATTATTGGGAACCCGAATGAAAACTAACCCTACACTCTACGATTACTTGCAAGAATTGGAGCGGCAAGACCGGTTCTTTGCCGTGATACGCCCCCATATTTGGCGGCAGCGTGTAGGACAAATTGGCAATTTGTCCTACAGTTGGGCAGACACCACGGCGATTCCCAATGAGCCAGAATATTCGTGTTATTCGTGGAGATTCGCGGATCAAGAATTTAGACGACCAACTGATCGTACAATTTTTCCAGGCTCAAGTCGGGGCAGACGGTCTCGGCACACTTGAGTGTGAGCGTGGCCGCCGAAAGCCCCAGCCGCACCGCTTCGACCGGCTCCAAATCGTTGAGCAGGCCAAAGATGACGCCGGCGGTGAGCGCATCGCCTGCGCCGGTCAAGTCCACGACCTTGGTGCGGATGGCGGGAAAGCGCCCACTTTCTTCGGACGTGGCGTAAGCCAGCCCCCGCTCGCCCAACGTGACCACAGCCAGCCCCACACCCACCGAGACGAGGTAACGCGCGATGCTTTGTGCATCGTCGTCGTCTTCCACGCTCAGACCGGTGAGCGCTTCGGCCTCGGCGGTGTTGGGCGTCGTCACGGCCAGTTGGGTCACGTAAGGCCGCAGCCGCGCGGCCAACAGCGGCGAGGTCGGGTCGGCGCACACGCGCACGTTGCTCTTGGCGGCGATGCCGAACAGCGTTTCCAGCGCAGCCGGCGTGAGGTTGGCGTCTACCACGACCATGGCCGCCTCGGCAATGATCCGCCGCCGGTCGTGGAGGTATCGCGGAGTGATGGCCTCGATCACGGCCATGTCGTCCACGGCCACGGCAAGCGCGCCGGTCGAGTCGAGCACGGCCAGGTACGCGCCAGTGCGCCCGCCTCGCATGACGAGGGTCTGGCGGGTGTCAACCCCGGTCTCGGTGGCGCGGCGGAGCACATCGCGTCCCGTGCTGTCGTCGCCCACCGCCGTTATCAGCGCGACGTTCATCCCCAGCCGCGCGAGGTTTTCCGCCACGTTGCGGGCCACGCCGCCCACGCTGCGCCGGACCGTGCCAGGATTAGACGAGCCGGGGACGACGGTCCCGGCCACGTGGCCTTTCAGGTCGAGCGATGCTGCGCCGATGACGAGGATGGGAAGTTCACTCATGTTGGCTCACGCGAGACGTAGACTGAAACGAACTCTTCACTCGAATCGCTTTCTATATGTGATTTGCTGGCTGCTTGCCCACAGAACTTAGGGCGCGCCCAGTATACGCAATGGCTTCAGGGGCGGGGGAACAGATGGATGGGATAGCAAAGCGTAATCCGCACTTCCGAGAACGCGCGGCGCCGGCTGGATTACCTGTGTGACCTGCACGCGATGCTCCAGATCCCGCTCGAAGACTATGGTGGTTTCGCCGTCGCCTGCCTTGTATTGGGATGGCGCAGGCAAATCTTGGAACGCGTAATATGTCGTGCCGGCTGGCAGGACCAAGTGACCATCAAACTGCGTTTCGGGGTTCACCATGAGCTGGTCAAAAGTGAAATACTTGATGAAACCATCCACATCCAATGCGCGAAGGCTCTCTTCAGCCTTGATCTTATAACCGTCAATTTGAGCGCCTCCGATCCAAAGCCACTCTCGCCGACGCTGCCGCAAGAACTCGGCCGTTGTTGTGCCATCTCCTACGCTGTCTATGGTGACAGGCGCTGTCAATGGCAATTCTGAGACCAGATACTCTTTTCGATCACCTTGCTGCCATGGGCAGATCAACTTCATGCCAGAAAGCGGATCCAAGCGGGTCATATAGGTATACCTTTTCAATCTTTCCACCCACTCTAAAATCCTGTCAAAAGCTCTTGCCCTCTCGTTATTCCCTTCACGCTGCCAATCTCCCTGAGCGCCCCGGAACAACTCTAAGGCTTTGTGATACGAAGCGGACGCTTCGAGCACGCGACCCAACATCTGATATGACAAGCCGGACAAGTAACACGCTGCTGCTTTCGTTGTTTTGGATGCGATTAACCGCGCGGCAGGGCTGCTGACCGTACCCGTACGCAGAGAACCCGGCGCCGCTACCGGTTCCAGTATCCAGTTTTTGACTTGATTACAGCAATCAATCACGTTATTCAGTTCGCTTTTGTTGCGCTGATAACTCTTCCAATTTCTCCAATAAAAGTCTGCCAGCCACAAGAACGCAACCGCAGATCCGAAACGATCACCATCGCTTGTCCACCACCTTTTAGCGTCTCGGTCAGCTTGCTTTGCTAATTTACCGTCTCTGCGCCTGCCAGCTTCCTTGCAAAGATCTACTATTTCCAGGGACTTGTCTGGCAGTTCAATTTCTACGTTCTGCAAAAAAGTCACGGGCTGCAAATTCTCTGGGAGATCAATGATGCTCGTGCTCATTCCTCACCTTCCTGCGCCCCCGGCAAGGCTTGTGGTTTGCCGAGGGCTATTTCCTGCACCAACTGCCAAGTCTTGAGCACCTCGGATGGCAGGAACAGTATACCGGTCTGCGGATCATAGGACGAGCGTTTGAGCACCTCGAACATGCGCAAGAGAACAAGCTGCGAGGGAATGACGGCCCCGGCTGCGGCGAGAGACTGGAAGGCTTGAGTGATGGACACGATCCCAACTCTACCTGAGTCACTTTGACGCCGAGATCAGGGAATGACGCACGCAGTTCTGTTTCCAACTTGCTGCGAATTTCGGAACGGTAGTGGGATTTGTTCATCTCGTCCGGCCCGAGAAGCTGATCCAGCAAATATCTGGCCAGAATAGCGCGCAACGCGCCTTCGGTGTTCCCGATAATGGCCCGGCGCGCCCAGTCAAACACCTGGTCGTCTTTGCTCCGGTCGGGCTCACGCATCCACTTGCGGGTGGCGGCATAAAAGATGGCCTGGTCGGTCGCCGGGAATGGCTCCTCCTCCGAGGGGGGCTGGCCTGCGTCATCAATCTGGAACGTGATGTCGGCCTGGCAGGTGATGGGGATGCCCTCTTTCGTCATGGCGCTCACGTCATAGACCCACCGGTGAGGACGCAGATCCACCACATCCCACGCTTTTTCAAAAGCATCCAGGGTGACGAAACCCTTTCTGGCCACACGGGTCAATTTCCCGGCCTTTTCCAGCACGACGGCCGAGTCCTTGTAGACGATCAGGCTGCCCGGCCCGCCCGCATGCATGAGCGGCTCCTTGTCCGAGGGAAGTTTGCCGTCTTTGATGATCACGTAGGGCTTGAAGGAACGCAATCCAAACATCCGCCGCTTGACAAAGTCAAAGCCATCACCTCGCGTCTTTAGCCCGAAAACAGCCCGCACAAAGTCGGAAGAGAGCCAAGCTAAGAGACCCACCACAACCGCGCCGGGCAGCATATCGCGCAAGATCATGATGAATAACCACTTTTGCCAATCCACTTTCCACCCTAACAGAGTGAACTCTTCGCACGGCCCACTCAGGCAGAGCCGTAGGGCAGGATTGGACAGTTCCGCGATCAGGCCGAGCGCAAACAACCCAACCAGGATCGGGGCGAGCAATTTGAGAATGCGTCCAAGCCAGGCAAGTATTTTCTTGGGATTAAACATGTCACTTCTCGCAGCGGGCTAGTGCCGATGACTTTCAACGGAATGTTTCATGGCTTCGACCGTTCCGGCTGAAGCAGGCGGCAGGGCTTGTTGCACCCCCGGACTTTGGATCATTTTTTCCAGGGCTTCGACAAAGCGCAGCGCAATCACCTCAGATGTGATTGGTTCCGACGTTCCCGCTCTTTCAAAGCCCTCGCTGATGGTGCGAATCATCTCTGCCTGCGCCTGCGCGCGCGCCGATTCTACCATGCGGATGTAATCTGCTTCTCCTCTGCCGATCTCGGCGGTGATCCGGCGCTCCCATTCTGCTTGCCAGTTGCCAATACGCTGCTGCAAAAGCTGATCGTCGGCTGGCATCAGGTTGCTGATCCCTCCGCCAAGCGGCTCGATCCCGCTCGCGCTCAGCTCGTTCACGAGTTCCTGCCGCAGTCTCCCGATGATCTCGTTGCGCGGCTCACGCTGAGGCTGGTAGGGCGCGCAGAGATCGTCGAACGCGTACTCGCTGACGATCCGGCGGACGATTCGCGTGGCGACAATGTTGACAGTTTCGTCCCATGCATGCGTCTGCCGATTCTCTACCACGACGCCATCTTTTTGCCCTCGCAAAGGCTCAATGAGCCGCGCCTGCACGGCTTGAAAGGCGGCGCTTTTCCTGAACGGAAAGGCCGCCCCGGACCGGGGCCAGTCCCCAGCCTGTATCCTAAACGGCACAAAGGTCAGCACTTTAATGCGGATGCCATCCTTCGTGATCGCTTCGACCGTAAAGGCATGCAATTGCGCTCTCAGGTCTATGACCTCGTTAATGGCCTCATATCTTTCAGTGAACGTGAGCCCCGGATCGGCCACTTGGGTGATTGTGAAATTATTGGTGACGATGACGGTGTGGTCACAACTGGTGATGATGATGCCGGGGCCAGCAAAAAACTGCTGGAAGGGATTGCCCTTGACTTGCGTCGTCGCTTTGCGATTTTCGACCGTATAGTAGGAATAGTTGGCGCCCAACGTGTAGGTCAACAAGGCGCGCAGCGATTTTAGCCGATCGCGGCGTGGGGCTTTGTCGCGCAGGGGCAGCAACCTGGGCGCTAACCAGTATCCACCCATCCAAAACAACGCGACGGCCGGCAAGGTGATCAGTGCTAACCCGGCGGCGCCGGCGGCCAGATAGCCAAGCGCGCACACGGCGCACCAGCCGACCCAGGTCAGGCTGATGCTCCAGGCGCCGCGCCGATGGGAGAACAGGTAGCCCAGGCCATACGCCAATGCCGCTACTAGAATGATAGCGACAATCAGGCCAACCTCGCCCCACCAGCTGGCTCCGGCGGCACAAATCGCGCAAGCCACACCCGATAATATGCACAAGAGAGCGGCGCCCATCTTTTGGTTCATCCAGTAGCCAAAGGCGGTCGCCAGAACAACTGTGACGGCTGCGTTTCCAAGAGCGATCTGAGTGGCACTATCCATAGCTCACCATGTGGGGGATACGATCATCGAGCGCGTTTCTCCTGCGATTCGCTCAATACGATTTGTCCTCTTTCTTTTCCTCTGCTCTCAGCAAGCGCGCCCATCGGTCAGATTCGAGTTCGACCTGGATGATCTTATCGTCCACTTTCCGGCGCAGGATCACGACGAGACCCCCTTGCGCGGTGCGCTTGATTCCCCGCCATTCGGCGTCCATTGGCAGCGAGCTTCCTCTGGGTTTTCCCAAGTACTCGCGTAGGGTCATCTCCCGCATCAGGGGCAGGTTGAGGAAGATAGGCAGAGGAAGATCGAGAGAGCCGACATAGCGTCTTGTGACGAAGATCGCGGTAGGAAAGATCCAGCTCGCCAGGAAGACATACAAGTACACAACCTTCATCTCCGGTCCCGGCATTATGATGTCGTACCAAAGCGACTCGAACACATTCCCGGATCGGAAAACGGAAGCTGCCAGTGCGATCAGGAGCAGGATAACGAGCGCCGCCAACGATACGATTGCCGGCGCGAACCATAATAGCTCGACCAGGGTCCGTCGCTTGGCGACAATCACGCTCTTGAGCAATGCCTCTTCGCGCAATCGGAACCGGATGGCATAGCACACCCCGATGAGGGCCAGGCTGAACGCGGAGAGGGCTAACGCAAGTACAAACGCGATCGGCCGAAACTGTCCATCCGAGAACATAAAGGCAGGCGCGAAAAACAGTTCAAGAAGAATTACGGCGAGAGGAATCAGTAGATACCAATGCACTTTACCGATGAAACCACGGAATTTCTCATGGTGAGCTTTTTCCCAACCAGTATTGTCAGCACCGCAACGGGTACAGTCGGGCACTCCGGAATCGGGGTCTGGATAGTATCCCTGGCATACACAGCAAGTCGGCATGCTCCCTCCTAGGGACGTTTCTCCGATGAATTCAGGATGACACGTTTATAGACGCTGGGATAGAGCCATCTACTGTGCTAGACCAGTTGCGATGCGTCTGGTATCTGCGTTTGACGCCCAAGGTCTGGCTCCCGACTGGAATCGTTGGGTCACGAAGGATTGTAAAGGTTATAGCACAACTTGACCGACAAGGCAAATCCAACCCGCGGCGAAACGGCTCACCCCTCATCCTCACTCGCTACGCCGGGCCAGTTGAGGTTGATCACCTCGCCGTGCAGGTTGACGACGATGCGCAGGCCCATCATGCCCAGCCACATTCGGGCGTCGTCCGGGATGCCGCGTTCGAGCAACTGCGCCATGTTCTTGATGGACACGTCAAGCGACGCCTTGGTGAACAAGTCATCCTGGCCGGTCATTCTCATGACGCTTTCTTCGACGATGTCTTTGTTGGCGATGACCTGCTCTTGGATCAGACCGATGACGTGCCCATCAATGACGGCCGCGTCAATGTGGCGGCGAAAGCCCCGGTCGTCTATCACGTACTGCGCCTCGCCGCCGACCGTCGTCGCCGCAAGCGCCCGGCCTGCTTCGTCAAAGACCAATCCCTCAAAAACGGCTTTACCGCTCATGCCCTCTCCATCCTGAACCGTTGTCGTTAGCCTTATTATCGCATTGACCGGCCTGGCCTGCAACTCACGGTTAAAAGTCCGGCTGGCGTTTTGCGGTTATAATAGAGGCCGATTCAATCGCAGTGAGGATGAAAAGCCTTGCGAGAGTTTCGGAGGACCTGATGAGCGCATCCGCTTTTCGGTTCAACATGCTCGTGGCTGCGCTGGTGGTGATGCTGCTCTCACCGGCGTGGGCTTTTGAGTCCACGCGCAACCCCTCGGCAGAAGCGGCAGGGTCGCCGCCTCCGCTCAAGCCGGTCGTGATGTATGCCGTTCAGCATGACACCTCGCCAGCTCTGCGCGATTTGGCTTCCCGCTTGCCCCAGGCCGGCGAGACGCCGCGCGAGATTCCGTTGCGTTCTCTGCCCAAGAGTCGCCCAGGGTCGAGCGCGCTCACTGGCGCAGCAAATGGCGACCCCGTCGTTCAGAGCCGCCTCGGTACGCTCAACATGCCCTTGCCCATCCAGAATTTTGAAGGCATCGGCAATCGCAATAGTGTGCTCCCGCCCGATACGCAGGGCGACATTGGCTATGACCCGGCCACCGGAACAAAGTACTATGTCCAATGGGTTAACCTTTCGTATGCTATTTGGGATGTGACAATCACCCCAACTCTAGTCCTTGGCCCGGTCAATGGCAACATGTTGTGGAGCGGCTTTGGCGGGCCGTGCGAAACGACAAACGATGGCGACCCAATCACGCTCTATGACCCGCTGGACCACCGTTGGTTCATGAGCCAGTTCGCCATCCCAAATGACTATGGCCCTGTCTACTACCAATGCGTCGCCGTCTCCCAAACGGCTGATCCGCTGGGCCAGTGGCATCGGTATGAATACACTTTTACCAACAAGATGAACGACTATACCAAATTTGGCGTCTGGCCCGATGGTTACTATATGACTATCAACCAATTCACCAATGCCTCTCGATCTGGACAGTTGGCTGGCGCGGGCGTGGCCGTCTTGGAGCGCGACAAAATGTTGGCGGGTCAGGCAGCGCGCATGGTGTACTTTGATTTGTATCGGTTCCTCCTAGATGAGATCATCATCAAGGAGACCACAACTTCGATGTCGTTGCAACGGTCAAAAATCCTACCTGCTGGTTACAGGGACACTACCCAAAATCGAATCGGCGTTTGTGCTGGACTTTGATGCGCATACCGGCGACGGCACCCGCGACGTGCTTTCGAATTGGAAGGCCTGTCACATCCTGAATCCTTACGCCGGCGACAGTGAAGCGTATATCAAAGAGATTCAAGCTTTCGTCAAGGACATCCCCGCCGTAGACATCGTGGGCGTGTGCGCGGGCTTTGACGCGTACCAAAAAGACGTGGGGCAGAAACTCACGACCTTTGATTTCTACCGGATGGGCGTCCTGATGAAACAGTTCGCCCGTAGAGCGGCGCGCCGGCGACGCTTTGCCATTCTGGAGGGCGGGTATTACTTGCCCGACCTCGGCAAGAACGTGCTGGCGTTTTGTCAGGGTTTTCAATAAAGGCGGTTCCATCCATGCCGATCTCTATCGAGTTTTTGTCAAAAGCGCAGCAACACTCGCAATACGATTGGGTTGATATTTCGAGCGACGGCGCCCGCGTCGGCAAAGCCCGCTGCAAGCGGCGCGGCCCAGCGACCCTCATCATCTACTCGATCAACATCTACCCCGAATGGGCGGGGCATGGCTATGGCCGCGAGTTTGTGGACGATTGCAAGCGCCACTTTGAAATCATCGTCGCCGACCGGGTACGGCCCAGCGCCATCGGCTTTTGGGAAACCCTGGGATTCCGCGACAATCAAGACGGGAATTGGATCTATGAAAAAAGCTAACCCCGCCGGTCGCCAAAGGATTTCAACGATCCCACCCAGAGAGGGGGAATGATTCCGTGAACACTTGCGCTGAAAAAGAGAAACGCGCGCCGGTGGCGTTCAGCTTGGTTTTCGCCATTCTGGCCGTGGGCATTGGCGCCAGCGGTTATGTGTCTTTCCGGAATTACGAAAGACAGTACCGGGTCGAGGTGGAGCCCCAGCTTTCGGCCGTCGCCGAACTCAAAGTGGGCGAACTGGTGCAGTGGCGAAAGGAGCGGCTGGGGGATGCCGCAATCCTTTACAAGAACGCCGCCTTTTCCGCTCTGGTGGCGCGCTTTTTGGAAAACCCGCAGGGCGCCGAGGCGCAACGGCAGCTTGAGGCGTGGCTGGAGAGTTATCTGGCATACGCGCAGTATGACCAGGCACGCTTGCTGGACGTGCAAGGCGGCACGCGCCTGTCCGTCCCCGCCGGAGCGCCGCCGATCTCGGACGCGGTGGCGCAGCGCATCCCCGCCGTCCTGGAATCGGGACAGGTGACGTTGGTGGATTTTTACCAGAGTGACCAGGACCAGCGCGTCTATCTCACAACGCTCGTCCCGATTCTCGACGAAACGGCGGGCAATCGGGACTTGGGCGAGCTCAGTCGAACCGTGCTTGGAATCGTCGTCCTGCGCATTGATCCCGAGACGTATCTCTACCCCTACCTCAGCCGGTGGCCCACGCCCAGCGAAACGGCCGAGACGCTGCTCATCCGCCGGGATGGGAACGACGCACTGTTTTTGAACGAGCTCAAGTTTCAAAAGAACACTGCCCTCAACTTGCGGATTCCCCTGGAAAGCAAGGATACGCCCGCGGTCAAAGCCGCGTTGGGGCAGACCGGCATCGTGGAAGGCGTGGACTATCGCGGCGTGCGGGTGATTGCCGACGTGCGCGCCGTGCCCGATTCGCCGTGGTTTCTGGTGGCCCGCCGGGATACCTCGGAAGTGTACGCGCCGCTGACCGCGCGATTGTGGGAGATGGCAATTTTCTTTAGCGCGCTGCTCCTCGGCGCGGGCGCGGGCGTGGTGGCGGTCTGGCGGCAGCAGCGCATGCGCTTTTATCGGGCGCAGGCGCAGGCGGCGGAATCGCTGCGCGAGAGCGAGGAGCGCTACAGAATCCTGTTTGACGAGGCCCTGGACGGCATCTGCCTGGCGGATGCGGAAACAGGCCGCATCATTGATTGCAACCAGGCGCTGGCGGCTTTAGTAGGCAGAGAGCGGACGGAACTGATCGGGCAATCGCAAACGATTTTGCACCCGCCCGATGACGACCAGGCAGTCTACTCTCCCACATTCAGGCAACACCTGACCGATGAAGAAGGGCAAACTCTGGAAACGCAAGTTGTGACCCGCACCGGCGTTATGAGAGAAGTGGAAATCAAAGCCAATCGCCTGAATCTTCAGGGCCGGATAATGTTGCATGGAGTATTTCACGATATCACCGAGCGCAAGCAGGCGGAAGAGGCGCTGCGCGAGAGCGAAACCAAGTTCCGTGCCCTGTTCGAGAACATGACCGAGGGCGTGGCCCTGCACGAGTTTATCTATGACGAGAGCGGCGCGGCGGTGGATTATCGTATCCTCGACCTCAACCCGGCCTATGAAAAGCACACCGGCCTGGCGCAAGAGCGAGCGCGCGGGATGCTGGGCAGCGTGCTATATAACACAGGCGCGCCGCCGTACTGGGAAGAATTCGAGCGCGTGGCGCGCACCGGCGAGTCATTCACCTTCGAGACCTATTTTCCGCCGATGGAAAAGCATTTCAGCATTTCCGTCATCTGTCCCAGGTCCGGCCAGTTCGCCACCGTGTTCGAGGACATTACAGAGCGGAGACACCAGGAAGAGGAACTGCGGCGCAAGAATGAGGAGCTGGAACGCTTTACCTACACCGTCTCGCACGACCTCAAAAGCCCGCTGGTGACCGTCAAGACTTTTATGGGCTATCTGGAGCAGGACCTGGCGCGCTCCGATGCCGGGCGGGTGGCGCAGGATTTGCAGTACATGGGCGCGGCGGCCGACAAGATGGGGCGGCTGCTGGACGAGCTGTTGGAAATGTCGCGCATCGGGCGCGTCGTCCATCCGCCCACGCGCGTCACGTTCCGCGAGCTGGCGGACGAGGCCCTGAACACGGTCGCCGGACGCCTGGCCGAGCAGGGGGTGGCGGTTGAGGTGAGCGACGAGCCTGTCACGCTCTGGGGCGACCGCCCTCGCCTGGCCGAGATCTGGCAAAACCTGGTAGAGAACGCGGCCAAGTTCATGGGCGATCAGGCCAGGCCGCGCATCGAGCTGGGCGCAGAGCGGCGTGGAGAAGAGACAGTCTTTTTTGTGCGCGACAATGGCGTGGGGATTGACCCGCGCTACCAGTCCAAAGTATTCGGCTTGTTCGAAAAGCTCGACCCCAAGAGCGAGGGCACCGGGCTGGGCCTGGCGCTCGTCAAGCGGATCGTCGAATTGCACGAAGGAAAAATCTGGGTAGAATCTAGTGGGCCTGGACAGGGCGCGACGTTTCTGTTTACCCTGCCCGGCGCGGTCAAGCATTGACAGACAGGAGCAGCGACATGAAAGGTGAACCCATCGTCATTCTGCTGGTGGAAGATGAGCCGGCCCACGCCGAGATCGTGCGGCGCAATTTTGAGAGCTTTCGCCTGGCTAACCAGTTGGTACACGTGGCCGACGGCCAGGCCGCGCTGGATTACGTGTACCACCGGGCCGAATTCAGCGACCCGGAGCAGTCCCCGCGGCCGAGCCTCATTCTGCTCGACTTGCGGTTGCCCAAAGTGGACGGACTGGAGGTGCTGCACATACTAAAGTCCGATCCCGACCTTTGCCGCATCCCGGTGGTGGTCTTGACCACCTCGGCGGCGGAGGCGGACATGGTCAAGGCCTATGATGACCATGCCAACAGCTACCTGGTCAAACCGGTGGATTTTTCCCAGTTCCTCAGCTTGATGGACACGTTGGGCTACTATTGGCTGGCGTGGAACGAGTATCCCTATTAGGGTTGGCGCGCCAGGAACCTATCCGAAGATCGCCGACCGATTGCTGAAGGAGTCACGTATGGATGCCACCCGTATACGAGTCGTGATCGTGGACGATGAGCCGGCCCACGCCGAGGCCATCCGGCGCGCTCTGCAAGACACACCCCTTGAGGGTGTCCTGGGGATGGGGACAGGCGGCGAGGCCGAGATTCGGGTGGCGGGCACGCTGCGGGAATACCGCGAGTTGGTGGCCGACCGTTCGCCGGATATCGCTTTGCTGGACTTTAATCTGCCGGACGGCCGCGCCATAGAGGCGCTGACCGCTCCGCCGGAAGCCGGCGTGTTCCCCATCGTGATCATGACGAGCTATGGCAACGAGCAGACCGCGGTGGAAGCCATGAAAGCGGGTGCGCTCGATTACGTGGTCAAATCTCCTGAAGCGTTCGCCGCCATGCCGCACACCGTGGAGCGCGCGTTGCGCGAATGGAATCTGCTCCAGGAGCGCAAGCGGGTGGAGGAGGCGCTGCGCGAGAGCGAAGAGAAATTCCGCTTGGTGGTGGAGCATGCCAACGAGGGTATCTTTGTCATTCAAGACGCGACCTACAAGTTCGTCAATGACTATGGTGCGAGCTATCTGGGGTACACAAGGGAAGAAATCCTGGCTATGCGGCCTTTCCAAATGGTCCACCCCGAGGACTGCCCCCTGATCGAGGCTCGGGTCCGTCGGCGCTTGGCAGGTGAAAAGCTAGAAGATATTTTTGATCACCGGGTCGTTGACGCCCACGGGCAGGTGAAATGGGTAACTACCTGGGGAGTCGTGACCACATGGGAAGACCGGCCGGCCTCGCTGGCCTTTATAATCGACATCACCGAGCGCAAGCGGGCGGAGGAGGCGCTGCGTGAAAGTGAAGCGCGCTTCCGGAAAATTCTGGAAATGGCGCCTTTGCCCTTGTGCTATGTGGACACGGACGGGACGATCACCTTCAGGAACGAGCGTTTTGTTCAGGTTTTTGGGTACACGGCAGACGACGTGCCCACCCTGACGGAGTGGTGGCCGCGAGCCTATCCCGACGCGCAATACCGGCAGTGGGTGAACGAGACATGGGATGCAGCGGTCAAGCGTGCGGCCGAGGAGGGCAGAGATATCGAGCCTCTCGAATACAAAGTGACGTGCAAGAGCGGGGAAGAGCGCATCATAGAAATCTCCGGGATCACGCTGGGCGACGACTTTCTGGCGACTTTTGTTGACCTTACCGAGCGCAAGCGGGCGGAAGAGGCGCTGCGCCAGCTCAACGCAGAGCTAGAGCAGCGCGTGGCCGAGCGCACCAAAGAATTGAGCCTGGCGAATCTCGATCTGACGCGGGCCCCGTTATCGAGCTACATAGCACCTTACCGGTCAAATTTGTGCAGGTGCGGCCCAACAGCGCAACGCGATCCCTGGTCGGTGCTATTTTGACCTGTTATCGAGCGATTGCCTTGCGTAGAACAAACGGCAAATACACGCGATAGGGCACTACATCCACCGCAAGTACCCGCTCCCAGGCGCCGCCCGCGCCATCCCACAGCAAAGCCTCGCTCGGCAGCGCCCTCCCCGTCAACATCCCCGCCGTGCTCAACCGGTATGCCAACGTGGCCGACTGGCCCACATCCAACGAGCCGCTCCAGGCAATCGTGTCACTCGACGCGATGACAGACCCTGGGCCGGACAACGCCAGCGAATTCGTCACAACTCGTGTATGCAACGGCAACAACACCGTGACGTGGGCCGACGCGGCCACAGACAACCCGGAATTGGAGACGACCAGCGTGTAGGTCAGCGGCGCGTTCGGCCTCACGAGTGGAGGCGCGGTGAATGTGCTGAGCGACAAATCCGGCGCAGCCAGGCGCACCACGGCAACTGGGTCGAACGAGATGCCGTGCGTATCATCGTGGAAAACTGCCAGCGTGGTAAGCGGGGTTCCTGGCGGTACCAGTGTCCCCGTCAGCGTGACTCGATAACTCACAGTGATGGCCGCGCCGGGATCGAGCACTCCTGTCCACGTCACTACGCCAGACGCCAGATCGAATCCCGCGCCCGGCGTGAGGCTTTCGGGGATGAGTGTCACACTCAGCGGCAAGGTCGCCGTCAATGTGGCGTGGATCGGCGCAACGCCATTGTGACGCGCTGTGAGTGTGAATTCGACACTATCGCCTGCCGCTGCCACGCCCCGGCTAGCTGTCAGCGTGGAATCGCCCAGCCAGCCCAACCAACCGACCGTCCGCCCCATCATGCGCGCCGCATCCGAGCCCGTCAACGCTTCGAACGGGGCAAGCATGAACACAGTGCGTGAGCGCGACTCGACCCGGTGGATCGCCAACGCCCGCCCGGAGCTGCCTCGCAGAGCCGTCATCGCATCGCGCCCCGGCACAAGTGCCTCGGCCAAAGTAAAGAACCCGGCATTGGGGTAAGGGTTGGTCAGCGGCAGCGCCCCCAACTCCCCGCCGATAGGGCTGCTCGCCGCGCCATAGGCCACCTCGGTCGTCAGGCCGTCGGTAAAGCTGATCACGCCCAGGCGCGTCCGCGCAAAGGCCGGCACTCCCGTCGGGTCTAGATACCCCAGCATATCCAGATAAAACGGTGACGATAGAAACAGCCGTCCGCCACCATCGAGGTACGCAGACATATTTGCTTCATCCACCGCACTGATGGGATCATACCAATCATAGCCGGTGAACCACACCACCACCGGATACCAACTCAACCGAGAGACGGACGGCGGGTTGGGCCAGTTGCCTCCTTTCACGTGCCAGGTATCGTATGCCAGACCCGCCTGCGCCAGCGCCTGTTCATAGCTGCCGACCCTGGCATACCATTGCGGGCGCTCGCTGTCCACCAGCAATACCGGCGCAGGCGTCTTGGTCGTCAACACAGATGTCGCCTTGACCGACGGCGAAAGCGACGACTGCGCCGTGAGCGTCACCACACTCATCACATTCCAACCCAGCCCTTGTGGAACGGTCACAACCAACGTGACCGTGATCGCCTCACATGAACTCACCATGGTCGCCGCCGGGGTCAAAGTGTGAGGCCACGCTCCGCCAGCGACCGACAAGGTCACGGCGTCGCCCGCAATCTCGCCGGTATTCCGCAGCCGCAGCGTGTGCGTCACCGTACTGCCGGGCGGCGCCACCAGCGTCTCATTGGCAGGCAGCAGTTCCAGTCCAGCCGGTTGGGACGGGCTTGCGAAATAATCCAGCGCGCGCTGCATCACGGCCAGGCGTGTCGCCGCGTCCGTAATCGCCTCGTAGCCAAACGATAGAACCGCTCCTCGATAAGGCAGGCACAAGCCCACTTTTTGCCCGCCAGATCCATCGCCCTGATAAGCCAGAATCTGCGAGGCGTGATCTAGATCGCTGACGGTGATCACGTCGGGCCAGATTTGATTGTTCGCGCCACCCGGCCCGGTGATCGTCATCGCCAACCCCGACATGATTTCCCCGCCTAGTCCGACCAGCGCACGCGATCCAGAATCGTCTTGCACATACCGCGTCTTGAGGTAATCATTCAAGTACGGCTCGTACATGAGGCCGCTCCCGCCGCCATCCCAGAATGCGACATCCTGCCCGCTGATCATCAAACTGTGAGTGTTGGTCAAGAAAGTGGTGATCGCATTGCTGGCTTCCACATATCCGGGCGAATCCTGCGGTGATGACCAGATGACCACATCATACGGAGCCAAGTCGCTGCCGCGCGGCACATTCGCAAAACTGCGAATCGTCCAGGTATCGTAGAAATAGCCCAGCCCATCGAGCGCCTGTTGAAAATAGCCGATCTCACTTTGCGAATACCACGCGCCGCTGTCCACCAGCAAAATTTTGGGAGCAGGCGACATCGCCAGATTTTGCGCAGTCACCTCGCCTGCCGTGATCGTGACCGTCGCCGTGAGGACGCGATAGCCCAAGGCCGTCGCGCGCAGCGTATACGCTCCGGCCGGCAAGGTCAGGCTGTACACGCCGGACGCCATCTGCGTAACGGGCGTTCCGCCGGCCTCCACCGTCGCCGTGACGGGCAACCCGGTACCGGCGTCCGTGATAGTGCCTCGCACCGTGCCGGTCGGCAGCGGCGCGAGCGAGAAATCGCGCACGAGTGGCTGGCCCGCGCCAATGACGACAGTGTCCGAGCCGGCCTCGTACCCAAACGCGCTGACCGAGACATGATAGACGCCCGAGGCCACACCGATGAGGTAACGCCCATTCGCATCCGTCTGCGTTAAAGCGTTCTGAAGGCCGTTGACCGACACGAGCGCTCCCGGAATCGGTTGGCTCGTGTCGGCGTTCCTGACCGTGCCAGAAAGCACGCCTGCGTTCGCCACTGCCATGACCGCCGCGTAAGCATCCACGCGCCCCCAGCCGCTATCATTGTTGGGCGTGGTCGTCGTCAACGGGACGGCCGTCGTCGTCAGCACATAAGCCGTCGTGGTAAGGGTAGTTCCAGATCGCGCGGATAACATCAAAGCTACCACACCCGCCACGTGCGGCGCGGCCATCGAAGTCCCATTGAGCGACTTGTATCCGCCGCCGGGCCACGCCGAACGGACATTCACACCCGGCGCGACGACATGCGGACGGATCAGCCCAAACGGCGAAGGCCCCCGGCTGGAAAAATTTGCCACCATATCCGTGTTGTCCGTCGCACCGACGGCGAACGCTTCCGGCAGCGAAGCAGGCGATCCCACCGCGCCGCCACCGGGGCCTTTGTTGCCATTGCTAAAAATGGGCAAGATGCCCGCTGCCCGCAACGCCCGCAAGTCGTTCCGAAAAGTCGTGTCGCCCCCATTGTCGTTTCCCCACGAGTTGCTCAAGACATCGGGAGCCTTCGCGGGGTCATCGCCCGGAGCCAGAATCCACTGGAACCCGGCATGAATCCAGGAATCGTACCCGATGCCCCCCGCATTCAGAACGCGCGTCGCGATCCATCGCGCGCCCGGCGCGACGCCGATGCCCCCCTGCCCGGCGATGGCACCCATCGTGTGCGTGCCATGACCGTGGCCGTCCTGCGGATAGAGCGCGCCGCCATCCGTTGCGTCAAACCAACTGGTGGCGTGCTGGCACAAGCTCTTGATGCAGCCACGATAATTGCCAGCCAACGCCGGGTGCAGCCAATCCACCCCCGTATCCATGTTGGCGACGACCACGCCGGTCCCGGTGATGTTGAACGCCGCCCAGACCTCGTCCGCCCGAATCTTGCCAATGCCCCACTCGACAGGAGATTGGGGACTAGAGATTGGAGATGGGAATACAGAGTGTAAAGGGTAAAATACGAAATCGGTCCCTTTGAGGCTTCGCATACTCGTCTGGCTTAAGCCAGACTGTGCCGAAATTAGAGATTTCGTATACTCGTCCGGCTCAAGCCAGACTGTGTCGAAATTTGTGTCTAACCTTTGCATCCAGCGATCCAGGCGCACCAGCGCCACGTCGGGCTGAGCGGCCAACTGGGCGACGGTCTGCGGCGCGGCGTGCGCCGCCACGGCATTGACGATCCACAGCGGGCGCACATCGCTTGCGCGCCCGGCGGACTCTTCGGCAGCCAGGAACGCGCGCACATCGCGCTGGCTGCTGTCCGCCGTCGCACGCAGCGATTCGACGACCCCCGCCCCGGCAGCGATGCGGTCGGGCAAGCGGGCCGCCGCTGCAGACACGTCGGCCTGCGCCAGCATCTCGACGACGACCGGCAGCATTTCGTCCGCCGTGGCCGTGGCAAGCCGCTTGAACAGCGCCGGCTCGATCTTGCCCCGCAGCGCCGGGTCTGCCAACGACACACTGGCTGCTTCCCCAGGCCGGAATGCCGATCGCGTGGCTCGCGCCGGAAGCGCGCCGGCGCGCTCGCTGCCAGTCAACATCATTGCCCAACACGCTACAGCCACCAATCCCACCCACCGAATACGCGAGACATTTGCTCTCATTTCCATCCCCCTCAAACCGTTGACCGCCTGATCTGTGATGCGAGACAGGCGATTCATAAGGGGTGATTATATCCCACAGCCCATCAAATTGCCATTACCGCGCGGCTGTGTTATCATTCACACTCCAACGTCTGGCATGAGCGTTCGCCACGCTTGTTTACCGTGCCTTGACCCTGTCCGCGTATTGCGTGCCGGATGTTCTCAATGTCGTCACGCAATACGGAACACGCAATACGCATGACACCTCGCAAGAGGGGGAACAAACGAAACCGAATCAGGAGGAACCATGCTCACGGATAGCATCAACCGCATCTCACTCGGATTTTTTCCCACGCCGCTGCACGCGCTGCCGAGGCTGACGGAAAAGCTTGGCGGCCCGCGACTGTTCGTCAAGCGCGACGATCAGACCGGGCTGGCGACCGGCGGAAACAAGACGCGCAAGCTGGAATTTCTCGTCGCAGACGCGCTGGCGCACCAGGCCGACACGCTCATCACCGCCGGAGCGCCGCAATCCAATCACGCGCGCCAAACGGCTGCCGCGGCGGTGCTGCCGGGCGACAATGTGAATATGCACGTCAAGCTGATCATGCCGGTGGCGTTGGAGGCCGGGTCGCACTTTGCTATCCGCGAAGGCGGGTTGACGGTGGGTTCGGGCGTCATCACCAAGATTGTGGGATAGTCGTAATAGACCTTCGAGGCCGGGCCAACCTTCGGGTGGCCTGAGACCGCGAAGGTCTGAGAGAGAATTATGAAGCAAAAAATACGCATCCACTTGAAGGCTTACGATCATCGTGTGCTCGACCAGTCCGCGCTGCGAATTATCGAGACGGCTGAGCGCACCGGCGCGACTGTGGTCGGCCCGGTGCCGATGCCCACGCGCATTGAAAAGTTCACCGTGCGCCGCTCGACGTTCATTGACAAAGACAGCCACGAGCACTTTGAGATCCGCACCCACAAACGCCTGATCGAGGTGGTGGATCCGGACTCGAAGACGATTGACACGTTGATGCGCCTGAACCTTCCTGCGGGCGTAGATATTGAGATCAAGTTGTAATCTCTGATCTCCAATCTCTGATCTTGCATGGAGATGGGGAGATTAGAGATTGGGATGATGAGACGCGCCAGGCGTCGGCAGTCCCGTGAGGAGTGAACATGAAAGGCATCCTGGGCAAGAAAGTTGGGATGACCCAAATCTTTGACGAGAAAGGCGGTATCGTCCCGGTCACGGTGATCGAGGCGGGACCCTGCTACGTCACACAGATAAAGTCGGAAGAGGACGACGGTTACAAGGCTGTGCAATTGGGCTTTGCTGCCGTGCAAGAAAAGCGCATCACACGCGGAGAACGCGGCCACCTGGGCCTGCTCAAGACCGATGAAAAGCATCCCAAGCGCCGTGCGCTGCAAAACGTCCCGGCAGTGCGCCATCTGCGCGAGTTGCACATCAAGGGCGACGAGGGCCTGACCCTCGGGCAAAAGATCACCGCCGATATTTTCGCGGTGGGCGAGCACGTGGATGTGATTGGCACGTCCAAGGGCAAGGGGTTTGCAGGCGGCATGAAGCGGCATCACTTCTCAGGCGGCCCGCGCACGCATGGACAGTCTGACCGCCAGCGGTCGCCCGGCTCGATTGCGCCGACAACGTCGCCCGGCAAAGTTCACAAGGGCAAGCGCATGGCCGGGCACATGGGGAGCGAGCGCGTGACAGCGTCCAACTTGAAGGTGGCGATGGTGGATGCGGAGCGCAATCTGTTGGCCGTGCTTGGCAGTGTCCCCGGCGCAGCCGGCAGCCTGGTGTTGGTGAAGCAGGCGCGGAAGGGGTAGTCGCAATGAAAGTAGAGTTAAAGAACATGTCCGGCGAATCGGTGGGCGAGGTCGAACTGCCGGAGACTATATTTGATGTTGAACCCAATACGGCGCTGATGCACCAGGCGCTGACGCGACAGTTGGCGAATGCTCGTCAAGGCAACGCCAAGACCAAGACGCGCGGAGAGGTGAACGGCTCCACGAGAAAAATGTGGAAGCAAAAGGGCACTGGCCGCGCGCGACAGGGCAGCCGCAAAGCTCCGCATTGGCGCAAGGGCGGTATCGTGTTCGGTCCGCAGCCGCGCAGCTATGTCCAGGCCATGCCGCTCAAGATGCGCCGCGCCGCGCTGCGCAGCGCGCTTTCGGTCAAGGCTCGCGCCCAGCAGATTGTGGTGCTGGACAAGCTGGAGATGGACGCGCCCAAGACAGCCCAGTTCTCGGCGATGTTGGATGCCCTGGCGGTTCCGACCTCCGCCCTGGTGCTTTTGCCGGAAAAGAACGAGAACGTGGAAATGTCGGCGCGGAATCTGCCCGACGTAAAGTACTTGCGCGCTCAGTATCTCAATATCCGCGACCTGTTCGGTTACGAAACCGTGGTAATGCCGATGGGGGCGCTGGAAGTCATTCAGGGCATTTTGGGGCAGAGGTGAAGCGATGCATCTGTATGAAATCTTGAAACGCCCTCTCATAACCGAGAAGGTGACGCGACTGGGAGAACTGCCACTCAAGCAGTACGCGTTTGAGGTGGATAGCCGCGCGAACAAGATGCAGATCAAGCAGGCTGTCGAGCAGGTGTTCGAGGTCACCGTCGAGTCGGTGCGGGTTATGAATGTGGCGGCGCACCGCCGACGCAATCCGCGCAGCCGGGCGATGGGCAAGAAGGCCAAACAGGTCGTTCGCAAATCGGGCTGGAAAAAGGCCATCATCAAGCTGGCCGAAGGGCAGCGGCTGGATCTGTTCGAGGGAGTCTAGGGATGCCGATCCGTAAATACAAGCCGACTTCGCCGGGCCGGCGAGGGATGAGCGGCGACACGTTTGAGGATATTACCAAAGACAAGCCTGAGCGGGGGCTGATCAGTGAACTCCGCAAGAGCGGCGGCCGGAATGCTCACGGCAAGATCACCGTCCGCCATCGCGGCGGGGGCAGCCGGCGCCAATACCGCCAGGTGGATTTCAAGCGGGACAAGCACGACATCCAGGCCAAGGTCGTGGCGATCGAGTACGATCCGAACCGCTCGGCGCGCATTGCCTTGCTGACGTACGCCGACGGCGAAAAGCGCTACATCATCGCGCCGTTGGGGTTGCGCGTGGGCGATAGCGTCGTCAGCGGCCCGAACGCCGAAGT
The DNA here is from genome assembly GCA_041300525.1 of Anaerolineae bacterium. GTDB lineage: Bacteria > Chloroflexota > Anaerolineae > Fen-1058 > Fen-1058 > JBGLNJ01. The sequence continues at coordinate 3,222,456 of JBGLNJ010000001.1, forward strand.
GCGGCTGGGCAATTGCCTCCCGCTGGCCAAGATGCCGCTGGGCACGCTCGTCCACAACGTCGAGTTGCGCGAGGGGCAGGGCGCTCAGATGGCTCGCTCGGCGGGCAGCAGCGTGCAACTGCTGGCGAGGGAAGGCGAGTACGCCACGCTGCGTTTGCCTTCGGGCGAGATGCGCAAAGTGCGCCAGAATTGCTACGCCGTCGTAGGGCAGGTGAGCAACATTGACCACAGCAACATCAAGCTGGGCAAGGCGGGCCGCAAGCGGCATCTGGGCATTCGCCCGACGGTGCGCGGAAGCGCCATGAGCCCGCGCGATCACCCGCACGGCGGCGGCGAAGGTCGCCAACCCATCGGCAAGCCGGGGCCGCGCAGTCCCTGGGGCAAACCGACTTTGGGCAAGCGCACCCGCAACAACAAGCGCACCGACCAGTTCATCGTGCGGCGCCGCAGCAAGAAGCGACATTAGAGCTATGAATTGCGAGTTGCGAATGTCGAATTGTGAAACAGAGTATGTCTGGGCGCAGTGTTGGAAGCTCGACACGCGAAGTGGTCGTTCGAAATTCGACATTCCGGGAGTGTGAGATGTCAAGATCACTCAAAAAAGGGCCGTTCATTCAGCCCCAATTGTTAAAGCGAATCGAAGCGATGAATCAGACCGGCGACAAACGGGTGATTCGAACCTGGTCGCGTGCCAGCACCATCTTTCCGCAGATGGTCGGCCACACCATCGCGGTGCACGATGGCCGTCGGCACGTGCCGATCTATATCACCGAAAACATGGTCGGCCACAAGTTGGGCGAGTTCGCGCCGACGCGCACCTATCGCGGCCACTCGGCCAAAGAAAAGGTCACGAAGGTCGAGGCCGCTGCGTAGCGAGGTAAATGAAGATGGCGAACTCTGTGCGTGCAATCACTCGATTTGTGCCCATGTCGCCCCGCAAGGTGCGACTGGTGATTGATACCGTGCGCGGCCTGGGCGCCGACGAGGCGCTGGCGGTGCTCAAGTTCACGCCCAAAGCGGCCGCGACGCCGGTGTCCAAGGCCATTCGCTCGGCCATCGCCAACGCGGAAGAGAACCAGGGCTGGGCACGCGACGATTTGTTTGTGTCCGAGATCAAAGCCGACGAAGGCCCACGCCGCCAGTGGCGACGCTTTGGGGCGCGCGGCCGGTTCAAGCCGATTATCAAGCGCTCGTCGCACATCACCGTGGTTTTGAGCGAACGCGCGTAGGGCGGCAGGAGGATTCCACTTGGGTAGAAAAGTTCATCCTTACGGCTACAGGCTTAAAATTATCCGCGATTGGCAATCTCATTGGTATGCCAAGAAGGGGCCGCAGTATGCGGACCAGCTCACCGAAGACTTTAGACTGCGGGCGTTTCTGCAGAAAGAAGTCGGGCGAGCCGGCATCTCCAAGGTGGATATCGAGCGGTTCCCGAACCAGGTGATCATTACCATTCACACGGCCAAGCCCGGCATTATCATCGGGCGCAAAGGCGCGGCGGTGAAGCTGTTGCGCGAGCAACTGGAGAAATTGAGCGGCAAGAAGGTCAAGCTCGAAGTCGAAGAAGTGGAAAAGCCGGACATGGAATCGGCGTTGGTGGCGGACAATATCGCCCAGCAGCTCGAGCGCCGCATCAGCCATAGCCGGGCGATGAAGCGCGCCATCCAGCAAGCCATGCGTCTGGGCGCGGAGGGCATCAAGATCATCTGCTCCGGGCGGTTGGCCGGGTCGGAGATGGCCCGCCGCGAGACGTTGATGGAAGGCCGCGTGCCACGCAGCACGCTGCGCGCCGATATTGACTTTGCCCGCGCCGAAGCGCTGACCACCTACGGGCGGATCGGCGTTAAGGTGTGGATTTACAAAGGTGAGGTGCTGCCGGAAGCCAAGATGGAAGAGCCGGCGGCTGCATAGCGGAGTCTTGACATGTTGATGCCAAAGCGAGTAAAGTTCCGAAAGCAAATGCGCGGACGCATGAAGGGCAAGGAAACGCGCGGGGTACAAGTGTCGTTCGGCGAGTTCGGCCTGCAGGCTCTGGAGCCGTGCTGGATGACGCAACGCCAGATCGAGGCGGCGCGCCGCGCTGTGGTGCACTATTGCAAGCGCCGGGGCAAGTTGTGGGTGCGTATCTTTCCCGACAAGCCCGTGACGGCCAAGCCGGCCGAAACCCGCATGGGTAAAGGCAAGGGCGCGGTGGATCACTGGGTAGCCGTCATTCGCCCGGGGCGCATCCTGTTCGAAGTGGCCGGGTTGGATGAGTCCATCGCGCGCGAAGCGCTGCGGCTGGCCGCGCACAAGCTGCCCATCAAAACCCAGTTCATCAGCCGGCGCGACATCGCCGCGAGCGCGGAGGAATAATATGGATGTGCGCGAGGTTCGCGGGATGCCGACGGACGACATCCACCACAAGCTAGATCAAACTTACGAAGAGTTGTTCAACTTGCGCTTTCAATTCGTGATGGGCCGACTGGAAGACCATAACCGATTGATGGCCTTGCGCCGCGATATTGCGCGGATGAAGACGATCTTGCGCGAGCGTGAGCTTCCAACGTCGTGAAATTTGAGGCGAATTGCCACTTGCTTTCGGACGATACGCCAAGTTACCCGGTAGTTATTGAGAGGATACGGATAGGACACTATTTGTCAATATCCACTTTCCTGGTGATTTACCCAAGTCCAAACGTCAAGTCGCTGCGCGTTGCACCTCTGCCTTTGCCAGTGGTTGCGGATGCCCACTTTACGTTAGCCCAACTTGACAAACCGACTTGTGGGTAATCTAATCACCAGGGCAGCACAGCCGCAAAATCAGGAGGCGTGTTACCCGCCTGCGCCGTTGTGTGGTATCATTCCCCTGCCGTCCGCGGTCTGCCATCTGCCATCGAAAGGACACCACCATGAACCGAACCCTGCGCTGGTATGACTATATATCCCTCAACATCTACTTCCTGGGCCTCACGACGATCTCGCAAACCATGTCTCCGCTGGTGATACCGCTGCTCGTCCAGCGGTTTGTGGGCGAAGCGCAAAAAGCCACGTTCTACGGCACCGTGCGCCTCTGGACGCTGATGACGGCGTTGCTGGTGCAGGCGTTGATGGGCATCCTCTCCGACCGCAGCACCTCGCGCTTTGGCCGTCGCCGTCCCTTTATCTTTGTCGGCACGCTGGCGGCGCTGGCCGTGATCGCCGTCATCGGCTTTTCCGAGCGCATGGAGGGCATGACGGGCTATTGGTTCCTGTTCGCCATGCTGATTCTGCTCCAGATCGCCTCCAACATCGGCCAGGCGGCTCAGCAAGGACTCATCCCCGACCTGGCGCCAGAAAATCAGCGCGGGCGCGTGTCTGGCGTCAAGGCGCTGTTTGAAGTCCCTATCCCCATGATCCTGGTTTCTTTTACGATTGCCAAGCTGATCGGCGGAGGGAACATGTGGGGTGGCATCCTGGTGGCGATGGGTGTCCTGGCGTTGAGCATGATTCTCACCATGTTCGTGCGCGAAGAACCGTTGAAGGAATCCCCCTCCGCCTTCAACTGGATGCCTTTCCTGCGCCTGGCCCTGATGACAGCACTGTTCACGGCCATCATCCTCGGCGTGGGCGGGGCCATCCAGTATCTTCCCGACGTCTTGCAGCTTTCGGCAAGGCTCTCGACGACGGCACTATTCGTCGTCATGTGGGCGGCGGGACTCGCGGCGATGCTCGTGGCCGTGGCGCTGGGAGTGTGGATCAGCGTCCGCATCAGCATCGGCGCGGCGGCGCGCGAGAACCCTTCCTTCACGTGGTGGGTCGTCAACCGGCTGGCCTACCTGGTGGGCGCGTTCAACCTTTCCACCTTTGCGGTATACTTTTTGCAGGCGCGGCTTGGGCTGGCGAAGGAAAAGGCAGCCGGGCCGGCCGCGTTCTTGATGTTGTTCGTGGGCATCTTTATCATGGTGTTTGCGCTCGTCAGCGGTTGGCTGTCCGACCGATTCACGCACAAACGGATCGTCGCGCTCGCGGGCATCGTGGCGGCGCTGGGCACGCTCATCGCGCTGCTTTCGCCCAGCCTGACCATCATCTACATCGGCGGCTGCTTTATCGGCGCGGCCACGGGCATGTTCTACACGGCCAACTGGGCGCTGGGCACCGAGCTGGTTCCCAAAGCAGAGGCGGGCCGCTACCTGGGCATCTCGAACCTGGCGGGCGCGGGAGCCGGCGCGATTGGCGCGTTCATCGGCGGCCCGATTGCCGACTATATCACCCTCCACGTGCCGGGCACGCCAGGGCTGGGCTATGTGCTCCTGTTTGCCATCTATGGCACATTGTTCCTGCTCTCCATCGTCGCGCTCACTCGCGTGCGCGAGCCGGCTTGAGCATGACGACATCCCCGGTTGTTCCTCGACGGCACAATCGCCACTTCTGGCCGTCCACAACGTCATGGGCGATTTTTTCATCGTGGAAGCGCGCCGAGTTGTGTTGACGGTTCGCGGATAATTTGGCCGTGTCCAAACAACGCGAATCTGGTCTACTCGTGGCCTGTCGTTGCGATGCGATGGTAGTGCAGGAAAGTATCTGCCTGGCTCCAGCGAAGACAATACCCAATCAAGGAGGCTCATCGTGTCCCTTGTGCGGACTCTGCAGTCTAAATGGCGATTACGGATGACAGGGATCGTTGTGGCTCTCGGGTTGGCTCTTGCAGCTCGCTTCTTCTTCACCGGTCAACCGTTTCAACCTCTTTCTCTGGAAGCCCGGAATCCGGGACTGCGCCAGAACATAGGAATTGGGTTGTTGCTGGCGGCAATCGCGTGTTCTGCGGGAGTGGCGCTTTTATCGGCGGCGAACGAACAGGATGACGAGAATGACGCTGGCAAGCGTCTCCGTCTCGACGCCCGGCGCGCTGTCCAGCAAACCAATTGGCTTGGGCCGATGGTGGCTGCAGGCTGTTACTTGGCTTCGCTCGGATTGTATTTTGTCACGGGCGAGAGCCTGGCAGTTCGGTTGCTGTGGCTGATCGGGATTGTGGTTTTGCTGATCAGTCAACGCCCGCTCTTGGCGATCCGGTCAGACTCGGATCGCGTTGCCTGGTGGGAATGGTGGCTGGTGACGGCGGTCACGCTCGTCGGCTTTGGCTTGCGTTACTGGCGTTTGACTGAAATCCCTTCGCACGTGGACAACGACGTTGCCGTCATGGGGACGTATTCACTGGATATGCTCCGCACCGGCCAGGCGAATTGGTTCGGCATGGCCGGGTCTCAACATTCTTTATTCTCCCACCAATTACTGGCCTGGAGTATGCGCCTGTTCGGCCAGAACCATTATGGCTTGGTCATGATCTCGGTGATCGCCGGGACATTGACGATCCCGGTCGTGTATTTGTTGGGTCGGGAGATGTTTGGCTGGAAAGCCGGGCTGATTGCGATGGCGTTGCTGGCTACCAGCTATACACATATCCACTTCAGCCGAATTCTCTTTACCCCCAAGTCCACCTTCCTCGTCACGCTGATGTTTTATTTCCTCTTCCGGGGCCTGCGTACATTGCAGCAACTATGGTTTGCGTTAGCCGGGATTGCGTTGGGGCTGGCACTGTCGGTCTATTATTCCGGCCGGATTGGCCCAGTGATCGTGCTGGCGCTCTGGGGGTGGGCTTTGCTTTGGGAACGGCGAACCCTCTCTGCCAACTTGGGAAATTGGATCATTTTTGCGTTGGGCGCGCTACTGAGCTTCGGACCCATGTTAGCCTACATGGTTCGCAACTTGAGCGGCTATGTGGGACGAGGCAATGTCGTGACGGTGTTCGACCCGGTCGTGATGGCCCATTTAATGAACAAGTACCAAGTCGGGACCATGGGCCAGTTGCTCCTGGAGCAACTCAAGCGCGCCTTTTTGACTTTCTACTTGTATGGCGACGAAAGCCCACACTTTGCGTATCTCGGCCCCATGGTCAGCCCGTTGGCATCTACGCTGCTGGCGTTTGGCCTCGGCATTTGCCTGGTCCGGTTACGGAACTTGCGATACTTTGTCTTGGTAGCCTGGGTCGTCTTGACTCTGCTCTTGGGTGGCGTGCTGACTTCCGATCCTCCCTTTTGGCCGCATCTGGCTATCGTGTTGCCTGCCGTCGCGCTGATTGCAGCCCTCGCCGCCGAAAGGGTAGTAGAGGAACTGGCGCCTACGCCGACACACTTGGGATATTGGGCGCTCTGGCTTTTGTTGGCAGCCAGCCTGATTTTCACAGGAGTTGTCAACTGGCAATCGTACATTAGCGCTGTGCGCGATGACGCCTTGCCGAGGGGCCGTATTGCCCGCTACCTCAACTCACTGCCGGCTGGCTACCAGGTTCGCCTCGTGAGCGACGACTGGACTTTTAACGATTATGCGTTTCGGTTTTTTAACCAGGACATTCCGGGGGAAAGCATCAAGGCCGACCAATTGCAATCTGCTCTGCCCCGCCTGGATAAGCCCACGGTATTTATCCTGTTCAGGCACCCCGAGCTGGCGCCGATTCTGGAACGCGAGTATCCAGGCGGAGAGGCGAGAGAGCATCTCGATTATCATAAGGAGATCGCCTTTCTATCGTATCGCTTTGTGCCGGAGGGATACGTGTTTCCCCCAGCAAAGCCCAGTTCTTTCGACATCAGCAAGCTGCCGGGGTGGTGGCTTTTAGGCGCGGCGCTGGTTGGGTGGGGATTTCTTCTGTTCCAAATGTGGAAGCGCCGCAACCCCGTTCAGGTAACCTCGTGAATGTCCTGTTCGATATTTACGTCGAACCGTCCAAGACAACGCTCGCCAAGTCCAATATCGTGCGCAGTCGCGCCTGTTCTGGCGATTCGGGATTCGATATTATTGGGGCGCGTCCGCGTGACGCGCCCGAATCGCGGAGTAAGTCATGGATGATGCGCCAATGTGGAGCAACATGTTTCACCTGGGCTTGCCCGTGTTGGAAAAGATCTTGCGGCCCATCATCGTCTAGGCCATCCTCATCGTCGGGCTGAGGCTGGCGGGCAAGCGTGAGTTGGCGCAGCTCAATCCGTTCGACCTGGTGGTGTTGCTGACGCTCTCGAACACCGTGCAGAACGCCATCATCGGCAACGACACGTCAGTCACGGGCGGCACGATCTCATTCATCGGCCAAAAGCCCGCGCCCGAAACTATGCGTCACGAAGAGCTTGTCGCGCGGCTCGACCAGATCGCCCGCGAGCTGGCCGCCTTGTGCGCGGAGCGCACGGAGCGCACGGAGCGAGCGGAGTGCGCGGCGCAATCCAATTTACCCTATCAGGAGACCGCATGACCAAGATAGCTTTTATCGGCGCAGGCAGTTTGGGCTTTACGCGCGGGCTGGTTCGGGACATTCTCACGTTCCCACTGTTGAAGGATGCTACGCTGGCGTTGATGGACATTGACCCCGAACGGCTAGAGTTCGCCCAAAAATCGGTGCAGCGTATTGTGGACATGGGCCACTACCCGGCCAAGGTCGAGGCCACGCTGGATCGCGCCGAGGCGCTCAAGGGCGCGGACGTGGTGCTCGTCACCATTCTGGCCGGAGGCACAGACGTGTGGCGGCACGACATCGAGATTCCCAAGCAGTACGGGGTGGACATTAACATCGGCGATACGCGCGGAGTGTCCGGCATCTTTCGCGCGCTGCGCACCATCCCGGTGATGTTGAGCATCGTCAAAGATATGGAGCGCCACTGCCCGGACGCCACCCTGGAGAAATTCGAGTGACGCGCCGCCGCCCGTGCTGACGTGCGTCATCTGCTTGGCGACGCCGGCCTTCTTGACCGCAGACGCCGAATCGCCGCCGCCGATGACGGTTGTCGCGCCGCTATCGGCCAACAGCCTGGCGATGGCAAATGTGCCCTCGGCGAATTTCGGAAACTCGAACACGCCCATCGGGCCGTTCCACACCACGAGTTTGGCGCCCTTGAGCGCCTCGCTGAACGCGGCGATGCTTTTGGGACCGATGTCGAGCACGCGCCAGCCCGCCGGGACCTTGTCCACATCCACGACCTGGCTGGCCGCTTCGGCGTCGAACTTGTCCCCAATCACCGCGTCCACCGGCAGGAGCAGCTTGTCGCCCGCTTTCGCCATGAGGCCCTTGGCGGTCTCGACCGAACCCGCTTCGACCAAGCTATCCGCCATGTTGTAGCCTTTGGCCGCGAGGAACGTGTTTGCCATGCCGCCGCCGATGATGAGGCGGTCGCACTTGATTAGCAAATTCTCAATCACGGCGATCTTGTCGCTGATCTTGGCCCCACCCAAGATGGCGATGTAGGGCCGCTCCGGGTTCAGCGTGGCGCGGCCCAGGTATTCGAGTTCTTGCTCCATCAGGAATCCGGATACAGCCGGCAGGAACTTGGCGACGCCCTCAGTGCTGGCGTGCGCGCGGTGCGCCGAGCCGAACGCATCGTTGACGTACACCTCGCCCAATGCCGCCAGCTTTTTGGCGAACTCGGTATCGTTCTTTTCCTCTTCCTTGTGGAAGCGGACGTTTTCGAGCATCAACACTTGGCCGGGCTGCAAAGCCTTCGCCATCGCCTCGACCTCAGGGCCGATGCAATCGGGCGCGACCTTGACGGGCTTGTTCAGCAATTTGCCCAATGCTTCCGCCGCAGGTTTGAGGCTGAACTCGGCCTCGAACCCCGCGCCCTTGGGCCGTCCCAGGTGGCTCATCAAAATCAGCGACGCGCCCCGCTCCGCGTCGAGCACGTACTGAATCGTCTGCAGCGCCGCCTTGATGCGCTTGTCGTCCGTCACCGCGCCGTCTTTCATCGGCACGTTAAAGTCCACGCGCATCAGCACGCGCTTGCCTTTCAAGTCAATGTCTTTGACGGTTTTCTTGTTCATGAGGGCCTCCTACGAAACACGCAATACGGAACACGCCTCACGTATTGCGTATTCCGTATTGCGTAAAAGGCACGAGATTCTACAACTTGGATGCCATCAAATTCGCCAGGTCGGCGGTGCGGACGCTATAGCCCCACTCGTTGTCGTACCATGCCACGACTTTGAGGAAATCATTCTTTTCTTTGCCGAGCACCATCGTGAACGGCAAGTCCACCGACGAGCTGTGCGGGTCGCCCTTGTAGTCAATGCTCACCAGCGGCTCGTCCACGGCGGCCAGGATGCCCTTCAGCGGGCCGGCGGCGGCGTCGCGGAATGCCTGGCGCAGTTCGTCGGTCGTCGTCGGGACCTCGACCTGCGCTGAAAAATCCACCACCGAGACAGTCGAAGTCGGCACGCGCAGCGCGTAGCCGTCAAACTTGCCCTTGAGGTCGGGGATGACGAGCGAGATGGCCTTGGCCGCGCCGGTCGTCGTGGGGATGATGCACATGGCCGCAGCGCGCGCGCGGCGCAAGTCGCTGTGCGGCATGTCCAAAATCTTTTGGTCGTTGGTGTAGGCGTGGATCGTCGTCATCAAGCCGCGCACGATCTTGAATTTGTCGTGAACGACCTTGGCAGCGGGAGCGAGGCAGTTGGTCGTGCAGGAAGCGTTCGAGACGACGTGATGATTCGCCGGGTCATACTGGTCGTCGTTCACGCCCATGACGATGGTAATGTCTTCGCCTTCCGCCGGGGCCGAGATGATGACCTTCTTGGCGCCGCCCTTGGTGATGTGGTTCTCCGCGCCCTGAACGACCTTGCCCTTCTTGTTGACGCCGTCCTTCTTGATCGTGAACAGGCCGGTGCTTTCGACGACGATGTCAACGCCCAGGTCGCCCCACGGCAGCTTGCCCGGATCGGTCTCCTTGAACACCTTGACCGGCTTGCCATCCACGATCAACGCATTGTCGCCCACCTCGACCGTGCCGTTAAAGCGGCCATAGTTCGAGTCGTACTTGAGCAGGTGCGCCATCGTCTTGAGGTCGCCGATGTCGTTGAACGCGACCACTTCCAGCGTTTGGGGATAGTTGTCACGGATCGCTTTGAGCACTTGCCGCCCGATGCGGCCAAAACCATTGATGCCAACTTTGGTAGCCATTGCAAAAACCTCCTTGTGCTGATTTGGTTTGCTGTTCGTCATTTACAAACGCCCGCAAATTTGGGCATTTGCGTCTTGCTCAGTTCGCCCCCGCCTGGGCATACACAGCCATGACTGCTTTTGCCAGCTTGTGGCTATCGTGCCGCCAGGGATGCTCCACGTCAATCAGGTCGGCCGCCACCAGGCGCGAACTTTGCGAACTACTCGGCTGCACCAACTCGCCCACGCCCGAAGGCATGCCCACTTGGCGCAAGTCCACGCCCAGCCGGTCGTTCGCCAGCAATACGTTCACCAGCCCCGGCCCCACGTGCCGCTCGATCGCGGTCACGTGGTCAGCCGCCGAATAGTGATCCGTCTCGCCGTGCTGGGTGGCGACGTTGCACACGTAGACTTTGAGCGCCCGGCTGGAACGGACCGCCTGGGCAATATCGCGCACGAGCAGGTTCGGCATGATGCTCGTGTACAGACTACCCGGCCCCAGAACGATCAAGTCGGCGTCGAGAAGGGCGCGAATCGCTTCGGGATACGGACGGACATCGCCCGGTTCCAGGTACACCCGCTCGATGTTTCCGCCGCTTTGGGTGATGCTCGACTCGCCCGCCACGCGGCTGAACTGGCCGGGAGACTCCTCACGCAGGTCGGCCATCAAGGTGACATCTTGTAATGTGCTAGGCACGATGCGCCCCTGCACGGCCAACACGCGGCTGCTTTCGGCCAACGCGCTTTCAAAGCTGCCGGTCACGCTCGCCATCGCCGCGATGAACAAATTGCCAAAGCTGTGGCCCTCTAGCCCCTGTCCCGCATTGAAGCGATACTGGAAGAGCTGCGTCGTCAGCGCCTCGCTATCGGCCAGCGCGGCAATGCAACTGCGAAAGTCGCCCGGCGGCAGCACGCCCAACTCGCGCCGCAGTCGCCCCGAAGAACCGCCATCGTCGGCCACGGTGACGATGGCGGTGATGTTGGACGTGAACTCTTTCAGCCCGCGCAATAGTGTGGAAAGCCCTGTGCCCCCGCCGATGGCGACGACCTTGGCCCCGCGCTCGCGCTGACGATGCCGGTAGACCGTTTCCACCACCGGCTCTGAACCGGGCCGCACGAACGGCGCTAACAGCGACCGGCTGAGTTGCACCAGCGCCAGGATGACTGCGCCCACGCCTAACACGCCCACCAGCGCCGCGCGCGCCAGGCGCGGAATGAACTGCAACGTGATGTAATAAAACACAGGCGGAACGGCTTGCTCGCGGTAAAAATTAACCAGCAGATAAGCCACTCCCAGCGCCAGGAGAGTGATGCCAAAGAGAAGCAGAACCAACCATCGCTTGACGCCGAGGCCCGGCACGAGCCACTTCCAGGCTGAAGAAAAAGCCCTGTCCGATTTGCCGTGGCCGTTCTTGGAGATCACTAATCGCCTCATCGCCTTCCCTTCGCGGCGAAAGGATTGTAGCAGAAAAGGAGAGGGGTGTCAAAGTGTAATCCGTATTTCGTATTCCGTGCTGCGCTGTGCTATAATTCAGCCAACCCACTGACCTTTTGGAGGCACAATGGCTGACTTGGAATTGATGCGTGAACTGGCGACGACCGCCGATACCAAGATCGTCTTGCTGGTGATGGATGGGCTGGGCGGGCTGCCCCGCGAGCCGGGCGGCCCGACGGAGCTCGAGTTCGCCAAAACGCCCAACCTGGATAAACTGGCCCGCGAAAGTATGATCGGACTTTCGATCCCCATCGCGCATGGCATCGCGCCGGGGTCGGGGCCGGGGCACCTGGCGCTGTTCGGCTACGACCCGGTCAAGTTTCTCATCGGGCGAGGCGTGCTGGAAAGTGTGGGCATCGGTCTGCAATTGACGCCCGACGATGTGGCCGCGCGCGGCAATTTCTGCACGGTGGACGAAAACCTGCTCATCACCGATCGGCGCGCGGGACGTATTCCCACCGAAAAATGTGTCGAGCTGGTCAAGCTGCTCAAGCCGATAAAGCTGCCCGGCGTCGAGGTGATTGTCGAGGCGGTGCAGGACTATCGCTTCGCACTCATCTTGCGCGGCAAGGGGCTGTCGGACAAACTGAGCGAGACCGATCCGCAAAAGACCGGGCTCAAGCCGCTGCTGGTCAAGGCGCTCGACGCGCAGCGCGAGGCGCAGCACACTGCCGACCTCGCCAACGAATGGATCGCCCGTGCGCGCGAGATTCTCAAGAACGAGCGCCCGGCGAACATGGTCACGCTGCGCGGCTGGGCGCAAGAGCCGGGGCTGCAGAAGTTCAGCGAGATCTACAAGTTGCGTTCCGCCGCCATCGCCGTATACCCGATGTACAAGGGGTTGGCGAGCCTGGCTGGCATGACGCTCGTCCAGGGGCTGCATAGCCTGGACGAAGAAGTAGAGGCGCTCAAGGCCAACTGGGCCGATTACGATTTCTTTTTCTTCCACTACAAGTACACTGATAGCCGCGGCGAGGACGGCAACTTTGAGGCCAAGGCCGCCGAGATCGAAAAAGTGGACGCTGTCATCCCGCGCCTCCTCGATCTCAAGCCGGATGTCCTCATCGTCACCGGCGACCATTCGACGCCCGCCGTGTGGAAGGCGCACTCGTGGCATCCCGTGCCGACGCTGCTGCACGCGCCGGGGCTGACTCGCCGCAATGATGTGAGCGGATTTGGGGAAACGGAATGTTTGAAAGGCGTGCTGGGCCAGTTCCCCGCCACGGATTTGATGCCGCTCGCGCTTTCGTATGCCAGGCGGATGAACAAGTTCGGGGCGTGATGGAGCAATCAATGTCGTTAAGTTAGGGCCGTAGCGTAGGGCCTTGTGCCCGTTTCCGCGCTTGGAAAGACGCCCACAAGGGGCTATGCTACGCTTATCTTAATGACGCTCCCTGGTCGCCTGGGGGTGACACCGCCAGCAGAGGGTTTCGTAATTGGCGAGCGAACAGGTTCCGCCGTCAGCTATCACGAACTCATAATCAGCCGAACAAGCACTCTTGTGGACTGCGGCAACTAAGAAGGCTTCCCTATCTGCACAGAGGCCTTCCCGTTCCGCATCGGACAGATGGGCGCGATCAAAACCGCACAGTATATCTAATTGGGAGACGCTGCGGTCCCACGGGGCGCCAGGCTCATAGCGCACAGTCTGCATTGCCAGTTCCTCTGCGGAGATACGCCCTCGTTTCAAGAAGGGTGTCATTAGACCCAGCAGGCCGCGTTCATCCGATACGCCCAGATAGGTGCTTGCCCTGACCTCGTTACCGCCAAGATCTAGAAGGAGCGTTCGACGGCGCGCCACAATACCCAAAAGCGTCGCGACGTTAACCGCCAAGGTTGTAGTACCAACACCTCGACGAACCCCGTAGAATACTAGACTTGTGCACGGATGCTCTTGATGTGTTTTCATTGTGAATACAATTGTAACGAATCCTGGCGATTTGGCAACTGACCTCGCCGTACCCGGCTATGGGGTTCAACGTTGCATTGTCCGTCACACTTTTATTCGGAGTCGTTGGACCAACAACCGCACCACTGTTGTCCACGGGTACACGTGGCAGTCGCCCTCCTGCCAACCTGCACACTCTGCCGGAGGCAGTTTCTTGAGTGCTGCCAGGACGGCTGTGCGGTTGATCCCCAGCAGCTCGCCGATCTGCGTCGCCGTCACCCCTTGCCTGGGTTGAGCGGCAAGCGATTCTTGCAGCCGCCGGCGCTGCAAGAAATCGAACGCGTGGAGGTAAGAGCCGGTGGTCGTGTCCGTATCGCTGTGTCCCATGCTGCGGGCAATCTCGACAAGCGGAACGTTCAGCACGAGCAGACGGTTGGCGTAGACATGGCGCAGTGTATGAAAAGTGACCGGCAAAGCGTCCGGTGATTGGCTCAGTCCCATCACGCGGAGAGCGGCATTGACCGCCCTACCCACACTCTCGACAAGCGTGTCCATGTCCTCCTCCGAATCCAGAAAGCGCGCCGCCGGATTTTCTTTGGCGGCTTTCCAGCGGCGTTTCCACTCGGCGCGAAGAGCGTTGAGCACCCCAGCCGGGACCTCGCGCGCCCAGACCACCCGCGACCGTCCGCGCTTGGAGCGCCACACGCGCAAATACGGCGTCTGAGCATCCAGCACGATGTCCCCCAGCCGCAGGCAACAGATCTCGCGCCGCCGCAGGCCGAAGAAGCAGGCCAGGAGAACGGCAAAAAAAGCATTGTGGGCCAGGCGGGCTTTCGTCATGGTCTTCTGCAACAGAGCGCGCTGCTTCCAGGCGAGCAGTTGCGCGAGCAATCGCTCCACATCCTCCCACCCTATCAAGTTGACGGGCCGGAGCGTCCGACCCAGACGCAATGCGACACGGACCTCGAGTGTCGTCTTCATCCCCAATGTCTGTCTCAGGTACCCGATCACGCTCGCCATCACGGTGAAAAAGCGGGAACGCGATGTCTCGCTTCGATCCAGAGCCACTACTTCCTGCGCGTCATCCTCATCCAGTTCGTGCCAGGACACGCCCGCCCAGTGGCGCACCAACACGCTGCCCGCGGATCGGTAGGATCCCACAGTGCTCGGTGTTAATGATGTATCACGGCATAGATGGGCCAGCCATACGGCGAGGACGGCCACGTTAAAGGTATCGCCGTCCACCTGTTCGCGGGCAGCGGCAAGCCCCGCGGACAAGTCAGTTTCTGCCGGCGCGCCCAGCAATTCGCGGGCCAACGCATCGAGAGCATTTGCTGTTTCGGCCCGCGAGCCAGTCTCACGAGCGATCAGCGGTCGTAGCGTGTTCTGCACGCGCGCGATCATTTCCTCCAGGTGAGAGTTGCTCGTTTCGCAGTGCGTACTTTCAGGCCGATACGGGCGCGGGCTAGCCAAGGCAGGCAGTGACGCGAGCGACAATCCTGGTAGTGTGAGTGTCCCCCGATAAGTCTCAAACACATCTTCTTGCCCGTCTGCGGCAGGCGCATAACGCGTCAGGCCCAATATCGCGCCGGCCAGCACGTTGCCATACATCCGGGCCAACTCGACGCGAGCTGCTTCTTGCAGCACACGCAGGCCGATGGGACGCGCGCCGGAGGCGACGCAGAGATCGCGCAGCCACTTGTCAAAGCGGCGGCGGGCTATCTGCCGCCGGCGACGTTCCTGCGCCGGGTCACCAGCCTCCGTCTCAAATGGTATCAGCGACTGTGTGCCGTCTGGCTCACCGAACATGCGCGCGCGGGGCAGGTGAGCCCCCAGCGCCAGGGCAAATGCTTGCGCCAACGGTTGGAGATACAGCCGGAGCCAGACGCCTCGACGAGGGATGCGAATATAGCCGTTCAGAGCGATGCGGATGTGCTGCCATTGCAGGCCACACAGCATCGTTAGCGCTCCGGGCCAGGCCATACCGCCCCACACAATGAGCACAAATGCCATCCGGCAAAAGGCTTCCCACTGTGCCTCCTCTTGGGTCGCGTCGCTCTCAGTGTCTCGATCCAGACAAAGGAAAGTCCCTTGAAGGCGGCGCATTTCCGAGGGGCGAATTGTCTGGTATACACGCGCGTCGGCGACCCCGCCCGGACGACGTCGCCGGTAGTTGGTCACGCGCAACGGCCGGTCCGTCAACCCGTTCTCAGCCCATCGCCGCCCCACCGCGTTGAACTGCCGGACAAAGAGCGCGCGCTGTGAATGGGAATAGTCTGTGCCATCGGCGTGCCGGCATACAGCGCGATACCAGCGTCGGAAGGTCGCGTCATGGGGTGGAAGGAGGCGGGCATCCAGTAGCGCGTGGCGAATGGCCCGGTAACAATAGTCGCCTAACGCAGTCGGACACTCGCTTCGCAGGTTGTCCAATGTGGCAAGCAAGCGAGCACGGAGTGGAACAAAAGCATTTTCATCTTGCTCAATCTGGTTCTCCATCCCATTCTATCTCCTGGGCAATGCGATCGGCCAATTCGTGGCCGCGCCCTAGCACAACCTCCACCTGATAGTCCAGCGCCCGGTTGTACAGGTCACAGCCCAGCACCTGATGGCCCATCAGGACATTGAGGGCTTCAAAAGGCACTCCTACTTCCAATGCATAGCTCCGGTAAAAGTGGCGCAGCGCATACCAATCCGGCGCTTGCTCCGTGCGCAAGCCGGCCCGCTGCCCAGCCTCGCTCAGGATACGATTGCCCTCGTTCTCGGTCAACGCAGTTTGCACTTCTCCGGTGTTTATCCAGAGCAGATAGTGACCACGCGCGTCCTCAGGCAACGGGCCGCGAACGCTGTCCGCCACGGCTTGTCCCAGCAATTCCCGCAGGGCATGGGGAATAGGCGCCTGGCGATCGGCGGTGAGCGCAAAGTTATCCTTCCCGCGGATGCTGATCGTGCCATCGTCGAGGTCTACCCAACTGGCGCGCAAGTTACACACCTCCGCCGGGCGCATCCCGGTCAACACCGTCAGCCCAGCGGCCAGACGGCCCACGTAGCCTCGTCGCGCTGTGGTCGAGTCGGCAGAGGCGGCCATCTCCAGCATGCCACGGAACAGCGCACGCAGTTGTGGTCGGCGCGGGCAATGCCACGAGCCAAAGGCATCATCGCAATCCCAGGCCCCGAGTTCTGGAAAAGTCTCCGGTCGCCATAGTAACGGGTTGCTGTTGTCAGAGCCTGATGCGCCCGTGAGGTCACGGTATTCGATTTCTATCTCGGCCCGCAGCCGTTTCTGCGCGGCAGCATACGCGGAGGCCAATGCTCTGACACGAACACGGGAATAGATCGCCGGCATTTGGAGCTCGTTGCGATAGTGCTCCGAGATCCATAGCTCATAGACCGGGTCAAGTCCCTCATAACGATACCACGCCGTGAAGGTCTGGCGAAAGCGGGCAGGACGAGCAGCCGGCCAGCCGGGATGCCGGCGATTTATCGCGCGGGTCAGATCCTGGCAGAGCGCCTGGGTGTCATCGTCTGTCCATGAGCGTAACACGCCATCCTGGGCAAGCAGGAACAACGGCCCCTTGTCGTCGGCGACCTGTATGCCCTGGGACAGAGGTGACTCGGTCAAGGCCTGGGCGCGCAGTTTGAGGTAAGCCGTGAGCAGGCCAACCTGAGTCAGCGTCAGTGGCAGGCAATGCCACATGGGCACCGGCTCGCAGGCCTCAGCTTGACGTTGCCGCTCCAGGCTGGCTTCTCTGTCAGCGCCTAGAAAACGCGGTGGAATGCCGATACGACAAGCAGGCGTATGGCAAATCACTCCGTGCGCCGCGTCGTAGATGGAAACCGAAAGGTCTTGATCCTGAGCAGGCGCCCCATCGAGGGTGAGGGTCGCCAGCCACTCCGGTGCGCGGCCGGTGTGAATCAGCATGTCGAGCATCATAAAACGGCTGGCCCGATCGAGCCGATCTGCCAGGCTGTGCTTCAATGTGCGCGTGCTCAACACGGCCTGGTAACATTCGGCTAGCTCACGGACTTGGAAAACATCGGGAAGATCGGGGCCAGGGTTACGATCCATCGTGATACGGTTTCTCAAATACCAATGATGCTGGCAGTCTTGGTCGCGCTCAACGTCCTCTGTCACCTTCTCTGACCCGTCGTCGCTCTCCGGATCGTCCTGCAAGCTTGACTCTAGAACCGGGGTATCCTCGTCGCGGGCTGCCTGTTCGGCCAGTGCTTGCCATGTCGTGGCCCCACAGATACCCACCTGGTTGGATTCCGGGTCAAGCTCGGTGAGCCGAAAGGCCCGTGGTTGCCGATGCCCGCCACTGTTCTGCCGGGTGGAGGGAAGCCGCAGGGCGGCGCCGCGATGGAACAAGTCAAGAAACTTGACGACATAGTCTCGGCGCGTGTTATCGGTGACGCGTTCAATGTGGGCGGCAGCCTGCCATAGCACATCGCGTAACGGGGCTTCGTCCTCTTCCAGCATGGCCAGAGCCAGCAGAAGCCGATCGGCTGGGATGAGTGGCATCAGCGCCTTGGGTGCGGTGCAGTAGGCACAGATGTTGTGATCGCGCACAGCCGGTGCTTTGCTGGCTTCTTTGGAAATCTGAGCCACCAGCCCGGCTTGTAATGTTGCCCTTCCAAACCCAAAGCCCTATCCGGTTGGATAGGGCTTGCTTGTCATCAGTTGCCCAGAGGAATATTTAGACGTTGGCTACGACGTTCGAGAAAATATTGCCGATGGCCGGGCCAAGTAACATCAGAATGACAAGAACAATCAGGGCCACCAGAACAAGAATCAATGCATACTCAACCAATCCCTGGCCTTCGGCGCGTGGCAAGAACAACATGGGCTTCACCTCCTTTCTACCGAGATGCTATACTGCTCTCCTCAGTATAACATACGATTCGCCAGGACGGCAATAGGACTTTAGTTTTGGCTCTCTGGGAATCGCCGTGATAGGCCGCCACCTATGCTGGTAAAATGTAGGACAAATTGCCAATTTGCCCTACATTTGCCGCCGCATCACGGCAAATCCCAAAGAGCCCTAGTTTTCTGCTTGATGGATTGGCGCTTATGTCACCGTTAGCCGGAGCCATGTTCGTGGAGGTTGAGCCGCTACGCGCTCTCAAAACTGGAAGCCCTCTTTGTAGGGAGCGATCCGGCTCTGGAGATGCGTCACATATCGCTTGAGGCGCTCTTCGAGTTGTTGCCACTCGTCGCCGTGGAGAATGTCGTTCAGCGTTTCCCGGTCCGGCGCAGTAAAGCCCAGCAGGCGCACCGGATAGTCGCCATAGGCCGTGTGCCACGCATCGGTCATCACCAGTCCCATCTCCTGCAGTAGAGGCAAGAATTCGCGCGTCAAGAACTCGTAATAGTCTTGCCGAGTTTCCGGAACGATGTCGTAGGACATTAACAGCTTGACTCTGGGGTCCGGTGGATGTTGGCGTTGGGGAAACATGCTCACTTCCAGATGCCGGCGATGGCAGTCTTGCATTTGGGACAGTGCCCCGTGCCGGCGAGCTTGTCGGTTCGGATATGGTAGCCGTACCGCGCGACGACGAGCTCGCCGCAGTGGTAGCAATAAGTGTTCTCGTAGGTCCCCGTCATCCCCGGCAGGTTGCCCGTGTAAACATAGCGCAGCCCGGCCTCTTGACCGATCTCGGCAGCGCGCAGCAGCGTCTTGACATCGGTGTTATCGGGGTCGGTCATCTTATAGTCTTTGTGGAAGGCGGTCAAGTGCCAGGGAATGTCCGGCGAAAGTGAAACCAGGCAGCGCGCCGCATCCCACAATTCTTCGTTGCTATCGTTAAAGCCGGGTATCACCAGCGTGACGACTTCCAGCCAAAATCCCATCTCGTGGACCATCTGGATGCCGTCGAGCACGTGCTTGAGCACTGCGCCCAGCCGGCGATAGTTCTTGTCGTTCATCGTCTTGAGATCAATCTTGTAACCGGCGACATAGGGGCGAATGTATTCCAGCGCCTCGCGCGTGGTGTTGCCATTGGAGATGTAGAGACCGCGCAGCCCGGCCGCTGTGGCCTTTTTGAAAATCTCGACGGCCCACTCGGACGTGATGAGTGGCTCGTTATACGACGACCCGATAAAATCCGCGCCATAGCGTTTGGCGATTTGCACTATCTGGTCGGGCGTCACAATCTGCGGCTCGACGCCGGCCTCCGGGTCGCGCAAGGTCTGCGAGATCTCCCAGTTCTGGCAATTGGCGCAGTGCAGATCGCAGCCCAGCATCCCGAAGGTGAGCGTTTGCGATCCCGGCATGACGTGAAAGAATGGCTTTTTCTCCGTCGGGTCCACATTGAGCGCGCTGACGTAACCGGATGGCGCCCGCAAGACGCCGCCCTGGTTGAAACGCACGTGACAGATGCCGCGCCGCCCGGCTTTGACGAGGCAGCGGTGAGCGCACGCCGTGCAGCGCACAGCCTGATCCGGCAGCTTTTCGTACAGTTCACCCTCGACCGTCATCTCGTCGAGGACTTGCTCAAGCGTTCCACTGGCCTTGGCCATTCGACTCGCTCCGACTCAATGCTGGGCGCTGTAGGAGAGGGGAAGACTGCCGATGAAGGCCACGGTCTCGTCGGCGCGCAGCGCCATGCAGTTGACGCCTTGCACAGCGTCTTCTTTGGCCGGGATTTCCGACGCCCGCGAGCGGATGATCTTGCTCAACCGGGAGATGATGAAAAAGTCGTCGGACTCGTCTATGGTTGCCGCGCCGATGAGACAGTCGCTGCGCATGGCCGTCTTGCCGCCGCCGCCGGGCATTTTGTTGGGGCTAAAGCCGGACATCAGGCGGATGGTGCCTTTGCCGTCGGCGCTGACCAGCAGGACGCCGCTATCCTGGTGCACCGCGGCGATGCCGACGGCGACATCCTCCGGCTCCAGGCGGATGCCCAGGCAGCCTTGCAGGGGCACTTGTTTTTCCGCAAAACGGATGGCGCGGCCCTGGCGCGTGGCGATAAAGAGATCACAGTTGCCCGGCGTCCAACAAGCTGCCGCAGGCGGGCCAAACTCGGGCGTGTAGAGATTGGTGCCGGGCCGGAGGTTCTCTCCCACGTAATGATGCCTGAGGCAGCGCACGTGGCCTTGCTGGCTGACCAGTGTGATATAACCTTTGCCTTGATCGGGCAAAGCCAGCGTTATCCGCTCGTCGGCCAGAAGCGGCAGCCGCGCGACGAGTGATTGACCACGGCTGCGCACCGGAGACTCGGGCAGATCACGCACGCTCACGCGAAAGGCGCGCGCCAGGCTGGTCACCAGCAACAGGTATTGGCTTTCATCGGCCAACACAAGAAGGGTGGGGGGATCGTCTTCGGTCGTCTCCAGGTCAAAGATGCCCATGCCACCGCGCAGTTGGCGGGAATACAGGTGACGCGGCGTGCGCTTGGCGCGGCCTCTGACGCTGATGGTGATCAGGTTGAGCGTGGTGGGCGGCTCGGCCGGCTCAAAGTTGGCCGCGTCGGCTGCGCCTTCTGCGTCGAGGTCTTTAGCCTGGCGCAGGCGATCCAGTTCAGCCTCCAGCGATTCGATGTAAGCCTGCACTTTTTGGCCTACCCCGCTGAGGTTGGGACGTTCGACATTCATGGTCTTTCCTTTCCTCATGCCAGGACACGCCACGGTGGTACAGCCTGGCACGAGGCGCTGAAACCTCTACAGAGAATTGTAGCCAGAATCGGATATAACGCAACCCGGCAGGAGGCAGGTGACAGGTCGCAGGAGGGCCTTTTGCCCATCACGTGGGTTTTGTGCTATAGTGTGTCGAGTGGCCCTTGCGAAGGATTCGACCTTTGCAAGGTTTTCTGGAGAATGGCAAGATGACTCTTTCGACCCACTTTGAAAAAGCGCTCGTTCTTGCATCACGACTACACGTTCACCAGGTTCGCAAAGGCACGACGATTCCCTACGTTTCTCATTTGCTGGCCGTGGCCGGCCTCGTGCTGGAAAATGGCGCGTCCGAGGACGAGGCCATCGCCGCGCTGTTGCACGATGCGGTTGAAGATCAAGGCGGCGCGGCCACCCGCGAAGAAATCCGCCGCCGGTTTGGGGATTCGGTCGCGCAGATCGTTGACGGGTGCACGGACGCCGACGCGATCCCCGAGCCGCCCTGGCGCGAGCGCAAGGCCAAGTACATCGCTCATATTCGGGCGGCATCGCCGTCGGTGTGGCTGGTTTCGGCAGCCGATAAGCTGCACAACGCCCGCGCGATCCTGGCGGACTATCGCGTGATGGGCGACGCGGTGTGGGATCGCTTCAACGGCGGCAAAGAGGGGACGCTGTGGTATTACCGTTCGCTGGTAGATATGTTCCGTGAGGTCTCTGGCTCGACTCCGTTGGTGAAAGAGTTGGGTCGAGTGGTCTCAGAGTTGGAGCGGCTGGCAGCGGCGGGGCCTGGCGCTTCACGGTAACATGCTTCGTAGTAATGCCCTCTGTAGGGCGACCCTTCTGTAGGGCGGCATCCCCATGCCGCCATCTATTTTTGTTTTCAGACGGATTGCAGAGGCGCTACGGGGATAGCGCCCTCGGATAGTATCGCGCTCGTGATCACGTTCCAAAGTGTAGAATAGCTCTGCCGCAAACAACTGCAACACGGCTTGCAGCAGATCCGTGAGCCGCTTGATCCCTCAATGGCAGCGCGCTCGACAGCTCGCGCGCGACATTTCCTACATCCAGCACGCGAATCATCGTTCTAGTTCCACACTCTCACCGTCCCGCGCGGAATAGCGGCCAACAAACGGTATGCGCCTCCAGCGGCCTTGGCCATTTCCGCCACGGCGATTTCTTCACCGCCTTGCTTGCCCAGCAGCACCACCTCATCGCCAATGGAAACGGGCAGGTTAGTGGCATCTACCATCGTGCTGTTGGCGCTGACCGCGAGGATGGGGCAGCGTTGGCCTCCGATCAATACGTGGCCGCCATCGCTCATGGCAGGCGGATAGCCATCTGCCCATCCGATCATGAGCGTGGCGACCTGCACGTCTTGCGCAAGCGGAACGCGAGAACCGTACCCCACCTGCTCGCCTTGGGGCACGGTCTTGACGTATCCCACGCGCGTCTTCCACGTGGCGATGGGTTGCAAGTCGGCCTGGCGGACGAGCGCCGCATCCATTCGCCCGCGCTCACTTGGCTCGAACCCCAGCAGCATGATACCGGGCCGCACAACGTCCAAGTAGCTTTCTCGCAAAGAAAGTATGCCGTTGCTAGAGGCGATGCTCAATCTGACGTTGGCCAGGCCCATTGCCTGGCGAAGGCCAACCAGTCGCCGCACCTGGTCGGGATCGTGCTCGGGGTTTTCAGTCAGCGTGCTGAACAAACCTTCGATTTCCAGGCGCGACTCTTGGGCAACCTGGCGGATAAAATCCGGGGCGATTCGAAATGGAACGCCGATTCTCCCCAGCCCGGTATCAACCTTGATCCACACCGGCTTGCGGCAATTCTTGGCTCGCGCGCGCGCTGCAAGCAATCGAGCCGTGTCCCGTGTAAAAACGGTGGGAGTCAAGTCGTATTCAAAGAGAGCGTCTATCTCGTCTGGCATCAAGTAGGTCAGGCAGAGGATGTTTCCCTTGATGCCCGCTTGGCGCAGCTCGACGCCCTCCGAAACGTTGCCGACGCCGAAAGCGTTGATGCCGTCTGCGGCAAGCGTTCGCGCCATCTCGACTGCGCCAGCGCCATAGGCATTCACCTTGATGATCGCCATGATTTGCGACTGGCCCACCAATGCCTTGACGCCTCTGATCGCCCGACATAGCCTGGAAGGGCTGACCATCCGCCCAGTCCACCGCGGCCAGCCCGGCATTCGCTCCATCGGGGGTGGCGCGCACTACCAGCGCGTCCTGCCCGGTGACCAGCACGTGCCCGCCGATCGAGACCACCATTTCCCCGTTCTTCTGCACCGACGAGACTGCCCCGCTCACCTCAGAAAGCCGGTCAAGCACTGAATAGCCTTCGGCTTGGAGCGTGTCGGGTCAACCGCGCGGGCAGCACAAGTGCGCTCATACTCGGCGCGCAGGCCATCTGAATACAGCAGATCAAACTTGCCGGCTTCCCAAAGCCAAGCAGTTGAAACTGCACCAACAACAGCCAAGTCGGCCTGCGCCGACTGGAATCAGTCGCCCGGCTTGTCTTCCGTTTCGGTTCGCTCCCAGTCAATCAAGAGTGCTTGAGCCGCGTGATGCTCTCGTTGCCGCTCAATGTATTCACTCGCCGCTGGCACAGCCTCCTTGGCGAGAGTGAATGCTCCATACGCGCCCTGCCATTTAAAGAATTCACCCGGCGCGATTTCGTGCGTGACTAAGTGCGATGATGCACCTTTGGCTTCTTTGACTAGGGTGGCGACGGCCACGGTTGTATGCAGGCGAACAAGCAAATGCATGTGATCTTCGATGCCGCCCAGCTCGAGTGGAACACATTTGAGTTCCTGGCACTTGGCGAGAATACAAGCGCGGATGTGCGGCTCAATGGTCGGGGTAATTAGCGGCAATCTATCCCAAGTGGCCCAGACGCAATGCAGATAGAGTTGGGTATAGGGCGCGCGCATGATGGTTTCCTTTCCACTAGCCCGCGAAGGTGGGCTTGGCTGCGCCGAAGGCGTGCTGCGATTTCTAATCGCTAGGCTCGCGGCTGCACCTACAACGGCCAAGTCGGCCTGCGCCGACTACCTACAGCCCGCGAAGGCGGGCTTGGCTGTTGTTGCTGCGATTTCCAATCGCCAGGCCTATCGGCCACTCGCCAACGCCACGTCAATCGCCTCGCCCAAACTTCGCGCGCCAATGATCTCCAATCCCGCCGGCGCGCTTTCGACGCGCGGCTTGCGGATGCTCTTGGGAATCAGGCAACGCCGGAAGCCGAGCTTGGCCGCTTCGTTCAACCGCGCGCCCAGTTGACTCACGGCGCGCAGCTCGCCCGAAAGCCCCACCTCGCCGACGAGCGCCAAATCGGGCGCGACGGGCAAATCGCGCATCGAAGACGCGATGGCGACCGCGATCGCCAAATCCGCCGCCGGCTCGCCGATCCTCAGCCCGCCGATGACGTTGACGAATACGTCTTGATCGCCCAGCCGCAGCCCGATGCGTTTTTGCAAGACGGCCACCAAGAGCAGCAGCCGGTTCAGGTCCACGCCGTTGGGCGTGCGGCGTGGCAAGCCGAATGACGTGGTGGACGCCAACGCCTGCACCTCGACGAGCAGCGGGCGCGTGCCTTCCATCGTCACCGCAATCGCGCTGCCCGGCGCAGCGGCCAAACGCTCGGCCAGGAATGCCTCGGAGGGATTGGCGACCTCGACCATGCCATCGCCCCGCATCTCGAACACGCCCACTTCGTTCGTCGCGCCAAAGCGGTTCTTGACGCCGCGCAACAAGCGGTAGGTGTGAAAGCGGTCGCCTTCCAGGTAGAGCACGGTGTCTACGATGTGCTCGAGCACTTTGGGGCCGGCCAGCGCGCCGGACTTGGTCACGTGTCCCACGAGTATCACCGCCACGCCGGACGACTTGGCGAGGTTTTGCATCCGCGCGGCACATTCGCGCACCTGGCTGATGCTGCCCGCCGCCGACGTGAGTTCGGCCAGGTACGTCGTCTGGATCGAGTCCACGACGACCAGGCGGGGGGAGATTTCGTTGATGTGACCGAGGATCACGTCGAGGTCGGTTTCGGTGACGAGGAACAGATGCCCGGTGGACATGCCTAACCGGTCGGCGCGCATCTTGAGTTGCTGGACGGACTCTTCGCCGGAAACGTACAGCACAGTGCAGTCGGGCGTCGCCATGCTGGCGGCCAACTGCATGAGCAGCGTGCTCTTGCCGATGCCCGGATCGCCGCCGACGAGGGTTAGCGAGCCGGGGACGATGCCGGCAGGGGTGCCGCCCAACACACGCGCGAATTCTTTGATCTCTAGCGGCAGGCGCGTCAGGTTGCCTAGCTCGACTTCGGTGAGCCGCTGAGGCCGAGTGCGCGGCGTGCCGGAGATGCTTCGCTCGGAAGGGTGCGGCCTTTGCTCAACGACTTCGACCAGGCTGTTCCACTCGCCGCAGTCGGGGCAGCGCCCCATCCACTTGGGTTGAATGCCGCCGCATTGCTGGCAGACAAATTGCGTGCGGGTTTTGGATTTGGGCATCTAGTCTACGCTCTCGACGTGGACTTCGATCTGGCCGGAAGAGACCGCGTCTTGAATTTTCTCGAGCCGCTCCCGGACTTCGTGGGTGACGACGTCGGCCACTTCGGGGCGGAAGGCCGCCAGCGTCAAGCCGTCCTCGGCAAACCCGTAACTATGGACAGCACCGCCCTGGAAGCGCCCCAACACGACTGCCTCGACCACGTCAAAGACCGCATTGTCCACGCGCTTGACACGGCTGGTCAGCACGGAAGACGGCGCCAGCTCGCTGTGGTCCGCGCCGGTGCTGATGATGTACCGCCCGAACGATTTGGCGGCTTCAATCGCGCCCAGCCCGCACCGGCCGGCGGCCTGGAAAATAACATCGGCGCCGGAAGCGTATTGCGTTTCGGCCAGGAGCCGCCCGCGCACCGGGTCGTCGAACACGCCGACATAGTCCGAAAAGATTCTGACATTGGGATTGATGTGCGCGATGCCTTGAGCGTAGCCCGCCTCGATGCGCCGCACGGTCGGCGTCGCGCCTCCGCCGACGAATCCCACGCGCTGCGTGCGAGTGACCAGCCCGGCCAACACACCCACCACAAAGTCGCCCTCGTATTCGCGGAACGTCGTTGACCAGACGTTGGGCGCTTCGACCATGGCATCCACAATGGCAAAGCGTTGATCGGGGCGCTCGGCGGCCATCTGCCCAATGGTGGGAACGTGGCCGTAGCTCAAGCCGATGATCAAGTCAAAACCTGCGTCGGCCCACCTGCGCAGGGTGGTGAGGTTCTGATTCAACATTCCCCAGGTATCGGTTTCGAACTTGATGCCGTATTGGCGCTGGAGAGCTTGCAGACCCAGGTAACCCGAATCGTTGAACGACTGGTCGCCCAGGCCGCCGACGCCCATTAGCAGGCCCACACGTGTTGGCAAAGAATCAGTGCTCATAAGCCTCCTTTTTTGTGCTTGCGAGTCTCGCTAGTTGCAGATGGCGTAACGCTGATCGCGCACCACTTTTTCGCTGATTGTGTTCCGCCCAACTTTTTAGTCAAACGCTCCATAGTTGACCGGTTCGCTGTATTTGGGCTGCACGGCCAACCGCCGGTGCGCTGCCTCGCCCAGCTTTTGCCAGTACTCGTCGCGATCCTTCACGCCATACACCCATTCGTCCAGCCATTTGGCAGTGGCGGCCGGATCGGACGTGATTTTGTCCCATTCGAGATAGAAGGGGTTATCACGGTCATAGTACCCCTGCGCATACGACGGGTGGCAACAGTGCGGCGCCTGGCACACGGCCTGCACGATGAAACCGGGAATCATCGTCCGGTTCGGGTCGCTGCGGATGACGGACTCGTCCACGACTTCTTCACAGGTGACGATCACGCGCTTGGACGCAAAGGCCGCTTCCTTTTGCTCGCCCACGATGCCCCAGATGTGAGCATTGCCGTTTGCGTCGGCGCGTTGCGCGTGAATGATGGCGACGTCGGGGTTGAGCGCGGGGACCGTCGTCAACACTTGTCCCGTGTAAGGACACGTCACCGTCTTGTACTGCGGATTTGCGGCGGGCAGGTCGCGCGTGGCCGTGGATTTGATCGGCAAGAACGGCAGACCGGCAGCGCCCGCCGTGAGGCGGGTGATCATGGCAAAGTGGGTGTACTCTTCGATCTCGATCTCGCCGGACTCGACGGCGGCGCGGACCGGGCGGAGCATGCCCACGCCGGGATTGCCGCCCCACGAAAAGATGAGCTTGCGCGCGCAGCCGGCGGCGACCATCGCGTCATAGATCAGGTCGGGCGTGGCGCGGGCCAGCACCAGGTCGCGCTTGCGCTGCCGGATGATCTCGTGCGCGGCGGCGAACGGGATGAGATGAGTGAACCCGGCGGCGTAGACGCAATCGCCGTCGTGGACGAATGTGCTGATGGCTTCAGACAGGGTCATGACTTTGGACATGTCGTTACAGTTTCTCCTTCAGCCACGCGACGACGGTGTCCACCAATCGCCCGCGCTGCTGGCTAAAGCCGTGATCCGCGCCTTTTATCAAGGCCAACTCGGCGCCCGGCGCTCGGCTCTTGAGTTCCATGGCCTGGGACATGGGCACGATTTCGTCCGCTGTGCCGTGGACGATGAACAGCGGGCGCGGCAACGGCACGTCCACCAGGTCCACGGGGTTGTATGTCGCGCCCAGCGCGCGCCATTGGGACTGGATGCCCTTGGGAGTGATATTCCTCAGGAAACGGGCGTAATCGGCGGCGAGCTGATCCGACAGTGGCAGAGTCCGCAAATTGGCGAGGCCGCCTATGGTGATGACAGCACGGATGCGCGAGTCACGACCGGCGGCAGTGACGATGGCGGCCCATCCACCCAGGCCGTGGCCGACCGCTGCGATGCGATGCGCGTCCACCGGAAAACCCCCGGCGAGGATCGTGTCCAACGCGGCGCCCACATCATCGGGGATGCCGGCCAGCGTATAATCGCCTTCGCTGCCCCAGCAGCCCCGGTAATGGAAAATGAGCGCGTTCCAACCGGCGTCGCGCAGGGCGTAGGCAATGTCAGTATTCTTTTCCAAACCGGGGATGCCGTGCAGCAAGAGCGCGGTAGGATGCGGCCCGGCCCCGCTGGCGCGGTAGAGCACTCCGAGCAGTTTGCTGCCTGAACTGGTGATGATGACTCCGTCAAGACCCGGC
The DNA here is from genome assembly GCA_041300525.1 of Anaerolineae bacterium. Lineage (GTDB taxonomy): Bacteria > Chloroflexota > Anaerolineae > Fen-1058 > Fen-1058 > JBGLNJ01. Next base: position 3,250,543 of record JBGLNJ010000001.1, read on the forward strand.
AAATCGGACATGGCACACCTCTGGCCCCCTCCCTTCCCTCCCCCGTGCGGGCTTTGCCCGCACGGAAGAGGCGCTGCGCCAGCTCAACGCAGAGCTAGAGCAGCGCGTGGCCGAGCGCACCAAAGAATTGAGCCTGGCGAATCTCGATCTGACGCGGGCCGTGCGGCTGAAGGACGAGTTCCTGGCCAACATGAGCCACGAGCTGCGCACGCCGCTCACCGCTGTCCTGGGCATGTCCGAATCGCTGCAAGAAGGCGTGTATGGCCCGCTCAACGAGCGGCAGACACATTCGGTGCAAATCATCGAATCGAGCGGCCGGCACTTGCTGGCGCTCATCACCGACGTTTTGGACCTGTCCAAGATCGGGGCTGGCACACTGGACGTGCAACTGGGGACGGTCTTGGTGAAGAGCGTGTGCCAGGCCAGCCTGCGCTTTGTGCAGCAATCCGCGCACAAGAAACATCTCGCGCTCACATCCCAACTGGACGAGCAAGTGAGTGTGATCCGGGCCGACGAGCGGCGGCTGAAGCAAATCCTGGTGAACCTGCTCGCCAACGCGGTAAAATTCACGCCGGACGGCGGCGCGGTGGGGCTGGAGGTGACGGGCGACGTGGAGCGCGGGGAAGCGCGCTTTACCGTGTGGGACACGGGCATCGGCATCGCGCCGGAGGACATTGCGCGGCTGTTCCAGCCGTTCATTCAACTGGACACTGGACTGGCGCGGCACTATGACGGCGCGGGGCTGGGACTGGCGCTCGTGGCGCGGCTGGTGGAATTGCACGGCGGGCGTGTGTGGGTGGAAAGCGAGCCGGGCCGGGGCAGCCGGTTCACCGTGGCGATTCCGTGGCAGCCCGCGGAGGAGACAAGGACAGAAGGAGATGCGCGCAACGCTTCGCGGAGGGCAGACGCCGATCATCTGGCGCCGGCTGAAAGCGCGGCGCCGCGTCCCGCCACAATCATCCTGCTGGCCGAAGACAACCCGATGGCTTTTGAGGTGGTGGCCGAGTACCTGACGGAAAAGGGCTACCGCGTCGTCGCCGCCGGCAACGGCGCAGAGGCGCTCGAGCGCGCGCGGCAAGAGCAGCCCGCGCTGATCCTGATGGACGCGCTGATGCCGGTGATGGATGGGCTGGAGGCCACGCGCCGCATCCGCGCCGACGCCGAGTTGAAGCACATCCCGATCATTGCGCTCACCGGGTTGGCGATGGAATGCGACGAGGCGCGCTGCCTGGAGGCGGGCGCGAACGATTACTTGAGCAAGCCCGTCAGCCTGAAAGATCTGCGCGTCGCCGTCGAGGCGCAACTGGCGCTCTTGGGAGGAAATTGACCATGCAGACTCGCGACGAACAAGAGAAACGCGCGCCGGGGACCGAGTTGCGCCAGCGGGCAGAGGCGCAAATGCGAAATCAATCCGCCGATCCGGACGCAATTTCGCCCGACGATGCCCGGCGTCTGCTGCACGAATTGCACATTCACCAGATCGAGCTAGAGATGCAGAACGAGGAATTGCGGCGGGCGCAAGTGGAACTGGAAGCCTCCCGCGCCCGGTATTTCGATCTGTTTGACCTGGCCCCGGTGGGGTATCTCACCCTCAGCAAGCCGGGGTTGATCCTGGAGGCCAACCTCACCGCCGCGAATCTGCTGGGCGTGGCCCGGGGCGCGCTGATCAAGCAACCCCTGACCCAGTTCATCCTCAAAGAGGACCAGGACATTTACTACCTGCACCGCAAGCAGCTTTTTGAAACGGGCGAGCCGCAGATGTGCGAATTGCGCCTGGCGCGAAAGGGTGGCGGCCTGCGCCCGGCGTGGGCGCACCTGCAAGCCGTCACGGCGCGGGATAGCGATGGTGCGCTGATGTGTCGGATCACGTTGAGCGACATCACCGAGCGCAAGCGGGCGGAGGAGGCGTTGCAGGAGAGCAACGAGAAATACCGCGCCATCGTTGACACCACCTCCGACTTTATCATGCGCTATGATCGGACCGGGCGACATCTCTTCGGGAACCCGGCCGCGCTCAAGGCCACCGGTGTGACCCTGGAAGCGTATGTCGGCAAGACCCACCGCGATCTCGGATTTCCCGAACACCTGTGCCGCCTCTGGGAAGATCGCCTGGAAAAAGTATTCTGCACCGGAAAAGCCGTGTCGGTTGAATTCGAGGTCGAGTTGGCCGAGGGCAGCAAGGATCTAGAGTTAATGCTCTGTCCGGAATTCGCTCCGGATGGCAGCGTGAACAGTGTCGTTGGCATTTCCCGCGATATTACCGAGCGCAAGACTATGCAGGCAAAGTCGGAGGAGGCGATGCTACAACGCAACCGCGAGCTGGCGCTGCTCAACAGCGCCAATCAGACGGTTGCCTCCAAGCTTGACCTGGACCATGTGCTCGCCGTCATCCTGGAAGAGGCGCGCCATCTCCTGAAGGCAGATACCTGCCGCGTCTGGCTGTTGGACCCGGAAACCGGCGAAATGGTTTGCCGGCAGAGCGCCGGCGCGGAAAGCGAACTCGTCCGTGGATGGCGGCAGGCCTCGGGGGAAGGAGCTGCTGGCTGGGTCGCTCACCAGGGCAAGAGCCTGATCGTGCAGGATGCGTTGACCGACACGCGCCGCGCCATTAGCGTGGATCAGCAGAGAGGGCTGGCCGTGCGCTCTGTTCTGAGCGTGCCGCTGTGGGTCGAACAAAGTGTGATAGGCGCGCTGACGGTGGCCGATACGAACCCCGACCGTTTTACGGCCGCCGACCTGGGATTGGTCGAGTCGCTGGCCGCCGCCGCCTCCACCGCGATCGTGAATGCGCAACTGTATGAACGGGCACAGCAAGAGATCGCAGAGCGCAAACAGGCGGAGGAGGCGCTGCGCCAAAGAACCGTTGAACTTCAGGCGCGCAACGAGGACCTGGATGCTTTTGCCCACACCGTGGCGCACGACCTCAAAAATCCGGTAGGACTGGTCATGGGCCACGCCGAGTTGCTCACACAAGATTGTGCTGCTGCGATGTCAGACGACCAGCAGCGGTCATTGCAGGCTATCGTCCGGAACGGGCGCAAGATGAACAGCATCATTGACGAGCTGCTCTTGCTGGCCGAGGTGCGCAAGGCTCGAGTGGGAGCGGCGCCATTGGACATGGCGAGCATTGTGTCTGAAGCCCAACAGCGTTTGGCAGATATGGTTGAACAATACCAGGCCGAGATCACAGTGCCGGATGCGTCCGCGTGGCCCACGGCCCTGGGTTATGGGCCGTGGGTGGAAGAGATATGGGTCAACTATCTCAGCAATGCCATCAAGTACGGCGGGCGGCCGCCACGGCTGGAACTGGGCGCGGACACCCTCCCCAACCCTCCCCCGCCTGCGGGGGAGGGCCAGGGTGGGGGCAGGGTGCGCTTTTGGGTGCGCGACCATGGCGCGGGCCTCACGCCGGAAGACCAGGCCCGGCTGTTTACGCCTTTCACGCGGCTCGATCAGGTGCACGTTAAGGGTCACGGGTTGGGGCTTTCGATTGTGCGGCGCATCGTGGAAAAGCTCGGCGGGCAGGTGGGCGTGGAAAGCCAGGTGGGACAGGGGAGCGTATTCAGTTTTACATTGCCAGGAGTGCCAGGTTAGAGGAGGTCACATGATTAACACGACAACATTCGCCGCCTACGGTGGCGCAGGTTGGTCGCCGCGCGCGACATCCTTGCGCCAAGAGATCGGACAACTATGGAGGCCGTGCGGCATCACGACCGAATGGTCGCCGCTCAAAGCCGTTTTGCTTCACCGTCCCGGCGTGGAACTGGAAGCATTGGCTGATCCCGATAAAGTCCAGATGCTCGCCCCAATAGACGCTCGCCGGGCGCGGCAGCAACACGATGCAATGGCGCAGGCGTACCGGGAGGCCGGCGTCACCGTGCATTACGTCGAACCGGACGAGTCGCCGTCGCCCAACCTGATGTTTGTGGCCGACCTGATGTTCATGACGCCCGAAGGCGCGATCCTGGCGCGACCGGCCTCCACCGTGCGCGCCGGCGAAGAACGGTTCGTCGCCCGGCGGCTGGCCGAGTTGGGCATCCCGATCCTTCGCAGCGTGCGCGGGACGGGCACGTTTGAAGGAGCAGATGCTGCGTGGATCAATCCCAAGACGGTGATGTTGGCGACCGGGCTGCGGACGAATGTCGAGGGCGCGGCGCAAGTGACGAGCTTGCTTCGGGAAATGGATGTCGAGGTCGTTCCGGTTGGGTTGAGCTACGGGTCAATGCATCTGATGGGGCAGTTGCGTTTTGCCGACCGCGACCTGGCGATTGCCAAGCCGGGCAGCGTGCCCCATGCCGCCGTCGAAGCTTTGCAGGCGCGCGGGCACACGGTCCTCTTTGCGCTGGACGAGAACGAAGTGGCGCACCGTTCGGCGCTCAACTTTGTGACGTTAGGGCCGCGCAAGATTTTGATGGCGGCGGGCAATCCCATTACGCAAGCGTTCTATGAGAACGCCGGCATCACCTGCCACGCCGTCGAGGTGGATGAGCTAATCAAAGCCGCCGGCGGCATCGGCTGCATGACGGGCATCCTTGAGCGAGATGCTTCTTTGTAAAGGTGCAAGAACTGTCGTTGGCAACCTGGGAGGATTGATGCAAGACCGAATCAAGCAACTCGAACGAATGGCGCAGGCTTTGGAACCCGGTGCAGCGGAAAGAGCCTTGTTGCGAGACAAGGTCTTTCGCTATGCGGAAGAGTTTCTCGAAGCGATCAAGCAGGTTCCGGCTTTTTGTGTAGCCGAAGATCAAGGCGTCGGTTTGTACGACTCGCCAATCTCCGAGGAACCCATTGATATTGACGCGGCTCTAAGTCTGCTCAAAACCAATGTAGACCGGCCCGGCGTGAATGCGGGATCGGGCGGTCACCTGGGTTATATTCCGGGCAGCGGCCTGTATGCTTCGGCCCTGGCAGATTATCTGGCGGCCATCACCAACCGATACGCCGGCTTGTTTTTCCCCTCGCCCGGCGCAGTGCGTATGGAGCGCATGTTGCTAGCCTGGATCGCGAATTTCGTCGGCTATCCCACCGGCGCCGGCGGCGATCTGACTTCGGGGGGAAGTATTGCCAATCTGATCGCCATCGTGACGGCCCGAGAGGCCCACGCTCTGAAAGCCAAAGAGTTTGAAAGGTCGGTTGTCTATCTTTCCGAGGGATTATGCACCGCAGGGCAATCCGAAAGCACGCCTGCCCGCGTTGCAGATGCGCCATGAAACCCGCGTGAGAACCGTAGAGGACTTTCAGTTCCTGAAGGAAGATGCCGCCGAAGTAACCCGCCTGCGCAAGAAGAATGCGGTCTCGTTGAACGAGACCGAGCGACGCCAGGAGCGTGACGACCTGGAGGCCAAGCTCGCCTCTCGAGAAAAAACGCGGGAGGCCGGCAAGAAGCTGCAATCGGATGTTCCGGGCGTGGCAGCCGACCCGGCAAAAAAGGTATCAACCCAGGACGATGGCCTGCAAGCGGATGAACGCAATCTCGCTAATGAGCTGGCGGCAGAAAAAGCACGAAAAGACGCCAAGGATATCTTGCTGCAAGAGGCTGCGCATATTCTTAGTGATGACGTGGGGCTGCTTAAGCGCGAAACCAGGGTGGTTGCACGCAACAGGCCGGCGCCGCCGATGGTTCCCGCTCAGAAAAAGCGCCAGGAGCCTGCCCCAGCCGCTGTTTGGTGAGAATGGGTGGCTCGCTGGTGTTGAATCATCAAAGCTGACGGCGACTGAATCTTGGTGCTCTTGCCGGTCCTGCTTGAGCCTGCTTGAGCGCTTGAGCGTCGGTTGGCGTGTCGCCGGCGTTCAAGGCCGGATTCCTGATGGCGGGCTGCCTCCGCAAGCATTGGCACCTCAACCCGCCCGATCTGCGAGGCAATCTGGTTTTCCGGCCATACCTCAACGCCCGGCCTGTCATGCATGACAACTTCAGCGATGCCGGCAACCCTGTAAAATTTGGGTTCAGCCAGTTTGACCAACAGAAGATATTGCCTTCCAGCAACAATGAATTTCTCTGAAACCATTGCCACCCTCAACAATGCCTCGGCCTTTGAGTTGTACCGTCTGCGGGCCGCCATCGATCGCGTCCTTGATCAACCGGGCTGGATGGATGCCGTTCGGTCACGACTGCGGGTTGGCCAGGAGATTCAATATTTCGACCCCGCAGCCAATCGCTCCCAGCAAGGCCAGGTTCTGGAACTTCGGCGCAAGCAGGCGGTGGTGCTCGACCTTGCCACGCAAAAACGCTGGCTGATTTCGTATGCTGCCATCAACCTTGAGGGGGCGGATGTCGAAATACGTGAAAAGCCCCGGCACGGACTTGGGCGTAACGAAGTCGCCATCGGTGATGTGGTTGGTTTCCTGGATCGCAACCATCAACAGCGTAGCGGTCGGATATTGCGGCTGAATGACAAAACCGTCACCTTGATGTGCGGCCGACAGCAGTGGCGCGTCGCCTATAGCTTGCTCCATCGCGTCGTTGACGCCAGCGCCTTACCGGGCGAGGTATTGGAACTCGATTTCCAGCACGACCAGATCGAGTCCGCAGGCAATGAGTAAGGCAGGCAGCAAAAAGGCTTGGGCATTTGCCCCGCGCTATCGCCGTGGTGCTTTTGGTTGGCGATCAGACCCGGCCATTGCCCCGCAATTTGGTTCGCCATAGCCGGCGCTGACGGTCGGTCGCTGCCGCCGGCATGACCAGATGCACATGCTGGTGATAGTCCAGCCGCCGCGTGTTCGTGTGCAACGCCCCAATCGCGCCGAGCATTGTAAATTGGAGAGGTTCCGGGGCAACGACCGCTTCGGAGCGCCAAATGCCGTGACTGACCGCAATGGAGTAGAGAACCCAGTGGCTGGTCATGGCCGGTTGGGTGACTATCCCACTACGACGAGCAGCTGCAGTGCGACGTTCCGCCCAGATCAAAGAACCTCTCGTCTTTCTTTTTGTAATATAGCGCTGCCACTGCCTCGGACTGTTCGCCGTACGGGTCTTCCAGCACGTTGTGCAAACGCTGCACTAGGCTGTAATCCCCTGTGTCCGTGGCACTTCGATACGCCTCTACCATCATCCACTCTCTTGGAATGTACTTGGGGTTGACTCGCCTCATTGCCTCCGATACGCCAGCTGGGGGGCGCCCCTCTCGTTCCAGTGCCGCGTGCCATTTTTGCAGCCACTTCGCCCAGCGTGCCTCCATCGCAACGCTGCCCTTGCTGTATCCCCCACGTGTTTCATAGAAGGCGGGACGCAGGGCCGCCACGTGCCTAGGCAGGCTCGAGAGCTCCCGCCAGAAGATCGTATAGTCCACCGGCGTTTCTGCCATGAGCGCGTGAAGTTCCGCGAAAAGTTCCTCACTAAACTCGGCAAGGCCCATCTTTTTTGCCCACATACGATTCATCTCACGGCTCATGGTCTCCGGCATGGCTTCCAAAATCTCACCTAGCCCCTGAACCGCGTTCGCGTCGTGCGCCAGCAGCGGCACCAGGGCCGTGCAGAACATCTTGAAATTAGCCATGGCGGCCATCGGCTGGTTCATGAAGGAAAAGTGCTCTCCGCCGCCGATCCACATCTGAAACATCGGGTCATACGCCTCGATGAAGCCAAAAGGCCCGTAGTCCAGCGTCCGCCCCCCTAGAGAGCAGTTGTCGCTGTTGAAGTTTCCCTGACAATACCCCACCCGAATCCAATGGGCGGTCAACCGGGACAGGCGCGCGCCGAATTCCCGCGCGACTGCGAAGACTTTGTCGGTGAGCGTAACTTCGGGGTGGCAAAGCTTGGCGGCGATATCAGGGTACTCACGTTCGAGCGTATGCAGGAAGATCGCCTCGAGCTCCTCGATGGCATGAGGGTGTTCGTTTTTCCTCGCCCGCCGCCCGAATAGTTCGAGCTGCCCGACGCGGAGGAAGGAGGGGGCTGCGCGCGTTGTAATAGCAGCCGGCTCGTCTACCATGCGGTCCGGCTCTACAGTTATGACGCCCGGGGAGTACCAGGGACGCGAGATGGTTTCGCTGTGGGAGACAAAGAGGCAGAGTGCCCGGGAGGTAGGCACACCCAGCGCTGCCATCGCTTCCGATGCCAGAAACTCGCGGATACTGGATCGCAGCACGGCACGCCCGTCGCCACCGCGGCAATAAGGGGTCGTTCCTCCTCCCTTGAGCTGGAACTCCCAGCGCTGGCCACTAGGAAGAAGCACCTCGAGTACGGAAATGGCTCGCCCGTCCCCATAACCGTTGCCGTTTTTGAAGGGGCAGTTATGGTAGATCTCTTGCCCGTAGATGCTAAGGGCATAGCCGCTCGCCCAGCCGCTAGAAAGAACGCAGGGGGGAGCGACATCGGCGTTTGCGGCGTCCACGGCCGCCTTCGGGTCGCCAGTGAAGAATTGCATGAAGGAATCCTCACTGGCGGCTCGTTCAGACAAGTTTAGCTCACGGAAAAAGCTCTGGCTGTGTATGACGTAGTGGGGGTTAGGCAGAGGTGTCGGGAGAACCTCAACATAGTGGCCGGACTTGACCTGGCGAATCGTCTTGTTGGGGGCGTGGCGGGCTTGCTCGGGATCTGCGCTGAGGCATCGTAGCAGCGAGTAGTCTGCGTACCGGAGAAAGGTGGTGAAGGAGTGCGGGGCGGGAGAATCCATTTTCTTGCGATCACAAAAAATCAAAAGCTAAAAGGCGTGTTATTTGGCTGACAGAAACACGATAAAAGTGAAACGAACATACGACTGTGGCAGTGACTGACCGGTCATGGTTCCCCATGCTACTCGTTAGCGGGCCGTGGCAAAATGCCGAGAAGATGTCGTCGCAGAGGGCTCAATGAAAAGAACGCTATTGCTTGTTCGTCATGCCAAATCGAGTTGGGATGACGTTGCCCTGCCTGACAAGGAGCGGCCATTGGCCGACCTTGGAAAGCGTGACGCGCCAATGATGTGAAAACGCTTGGCGAAGCGTCAAGTGAAACCCGACTTGATCTTGACCAGTCCTGCGCGCCGCGCGCTTTCGACGGCGGAAATCATCGCCAAAGAGCTCAACTACAAGGCTGAGGATATCGTTGTCGATGAGCGGCTGTATGCCACCGAGGCCGATATGCTGCTTGGCGTGATTGGCGAGCTCAGTGACAAGCAGAAGTGCGTGATGCTCTTTGGCCACAACCCCGAGTTCGCCGACCTTGCTCAACGCTTGTCCAACGAGCCCGCCCTTTTGCCAACGTGCGCGGTCGCACAGTTCACGTTCGAGTCGACGTCATGGTCGTCCATCGGTTCGACAAAGCCAACGGAAGTCCTCCTCGACTACCCGAAGAAAGGGTAGGCAAAATCGCTCGGCGGCAGCACGGTGTCGCCATGCGGCCGCCGAGTACATCGCTAGATTTCAGTCTGCTCCGATATCTCCAGGGCGTCATCTACTTCGATTCCGAGATACCTGACTGTACTTTCCAGCTTCGAGTGCCCCAGTAGAAGCTGAACGGCGCGAAGATTCTTGGTCCGTTTGTAAATCAGCGTCGCCTTGGTCCGTCGCATGGTGTGGGTACCATAGACTGTCGGGTCGAGTCCGATGGCAGCAACCCACTGATGAACGATCCGGGCGTACTGGCGCGTCGAAACATGAGGCGACTTGGAAAGGCGGCTCGGAAACAGGCATTGTTCGGGTTTCAGTTTTGCCTTCTCAATCCAGGCAGCGACAGCAGCTCTGGTTGGCTCGGTCAGTTCAAACTGCACGGGCCGCTGGGTCTTTCGCTGCACGACCATCGCTCTCGCCAGAATCTGATTGCCGTGCGTGATGTCGCGCACGCGCAGATTGACGAGATCGCAACCACGCAGCTTGCTGTCGATTGCGAGGTTGAACATGGCCAGGTCGCGGACCTGATGCGCGCTCTGTAGCTGAATCCGGATTGCCCAGATGTCCTTGGGCTTCAGCGGCGGCTTCTGGCCGACTAGCTTTCCCTTATTCCAGGGTTCCCGGTGTTGATTGGATTTCATGTCAGACTCCTTCGTGGTTGATGGAGTCTGATTGTGTTTCCGAGTCGCGGACGACCGCTTCAGAGAGTGCGGATCAATAGGTGCTCTCGGCCCAGAGTGTGTCAAAACGCCTCATGATATAATGCGCTTGTCATTTTAATTGTATAGCCACCATGAAGCGCTTCATCGAAGGTGAAAGCCGAACCCAGAGTACGCTGCTCCCGGAGTGCCTTGACGACTACATAGCGGAGACCTCCTCGCCCATGCTCATCGTCATACACATCATAGTATTTTACCGTGACTACGTCAAAGTCTTGAAATTGACGTACTTGGCTAACAACTGGGTCTAGGCCATTTCGAGCCTCCCGTGATTTGAGTTGATGTTGCTGAGCATTACTCTGAAAACATTCGGTGGCGAACATAAGGCATAGCATGAGGGTTGAAGTTATGGATAGAATCTTCATCGCGATCTCCTTCATTGCATGCGGAAATATTTGAAAAATATTTCCGCGTTCCTACCTTGCCAATGTCACATTAGGACGAGTCGCAATGTTGGTTTTGAGACTTCAAACGGCTGCTGGTCGAGCGCGACCGATTGACCAGATGAGCGACGACGTGTTGAGTCGCTTGTTCTGGTGTCAGGTCCGGCAAGGGCAGGACCGCCGTCAACAATTCTCGAACGTTCGCAGTCGAGAGCGCCGGCAAGACCTCGACTTTCAACTGTTCGAGCAGCTCAGGATCACGCGCATAGGTCTGTGCCCATTCCAGTTTGGTCTGCGCGACAAACCACAACGACGCGGCCGTGAGCGCCAAGTGATGTTCCCACGCTCGATATTTCTGCGCCATGAATTCGTCCCAGCCGATTTCAGTTTTGGCGTCCTCAAAGGTGCGCTCGGTAAAGTAGCGCCGACAACTCCGCTCAATCAACTCGGACTGGGGAATGTCGGCGGGAGCGTTCAGCAGGGTATACGAACAGTCGCCATTCGTCTCACGTCGGATCACCAACCATTCGGGTTGCGACTGTTTGCCGTCCACCACGGTCCAGACCCGCATCACGGCAAAGTCAGCCTCCACCCACCCGCGTTCCGCGTGGCGCACCTGGACATGCGTCCATTCGGTCTGGCGATTTTTCGCCAGGGCGCGCACCTCGCGGGGTTTCTGACGACTCACCACGCGCGGCTGTGTACAACGTCGCCCTTTCTTGCCGCGCCGCCGTGGAAGGCCGATCTTCGGTTCGCGCAGATACACGCGCGTATTCGCGGGCACTTGCGCTGCGTAGGCCACGTTTTCCGCGTTCAAATCAGCCCGAAATTGGCTGTCTCGCCCGTACAACGTATCACACGCCAGCAGGTCAAACGGTACCCCATTCGCCTTGACCCGTTTGATCATCTTCAGGCCCAACTCAATTTTGGTTTTAAACTGGCGGTCTTTTGGGATTCCCAATTCTTCGCGTTTCTCGGCAAACGCTTTGCTCAGCCACTCTTCCCGCAAGAACAACTCGCCATCGACCAGCGTCCACACCTTGGCCTTGAGATGGGCATACACCAGACAAGTGTCCACTCGACACAGATCCACTTTGCCCAGCCGACCATTGTACTGCCGCGACGCGCCCGCAGTGTGCGTGCCGGCTTTCTCGTCTGCGCTCTCATCCAAAATCAGGGTGCCGCCCTGAGCCAAAATCGGTGTCGCTTTGATCTCGGCCTGAATCTGTTGGAAAACGACTTGGCCCAACCAGGGCGAACGAGCCATAAAGTGTTCCAACGCTTGTCCATCGCCACCGTTCAATGTTCGATCTATGTTGGCAAAGTTTCGTTCCCTCTCCATGGTCAATTGAGCCCGCAGATAGTCGTAGGCGTTCCGGCTCGTGTCGCGGGTGCGGGTTTTGAAACAGGGAGAAAATCGCAGCCAGAACCGATAGAGGTGATCTCCCAATTGGCTCGTCATCTCTGGCGAAATCCCCCAACGGTCAGGGGCATACAAATCCAAGTTTTGGGCGTTTGCAAAGTCATTCGTTAATTGATACCACACTTCACGCTATTGCCAAATACGGCCAAGCCGAGAAAGCCAGATATGGGGGTGAAAAAGCGCGACATCCCCATATGTGCCGAATGTGACATTGGCAAGCTAATCACCAGGATAGAGGGCTTCTGGTCACTCCTGCGTTCTTGGCTGCGGCCTCGTCGTGGTCGGGCCGACGTGAAACGATATGCGCGAGTGGGAGCCACGGCGACAGAGGCCATCTTATTCGAGGCCAGCCAGCACGGCTATCAATGACAGCTTGACCCGGTGGCACAACACAGTCCCCGGCTTGCCAAACACCGGAGACTGTTCGTTCCTGCTCCTTGACCTGCCGGTCTATTGTGCTGTCTTTTCTTCCGAGTTCTCTACAGTTCCCTTTGTTCCTTCCGCTTCCTTCTTCCCGTTCCCCTTGGCGAACTTTTCGATCCCCTCGGCCAGCGCCTTGAGCCGCGCCTCGACGCGCGCGTGAACGGTCCCTTCGGGGAATTTGCCGGACTCGTCGCGCTGACCGGCGGGGACGCCCGTCAGCAACTCGATGCCCTCGTCAATTGTCTGGATGGCCCAGATGTGGAATTTGCCCTCGGCGCACGCCTGGATAACCTTGGGCCGCAGCATCAAGTCCTTGATATTTTGGTGCGGGATAATCACGCCCTGGTCGCCCGTCAAGCCCTGCGCCTGGCAGACCTTGAAGAATCCCTCGATCTTGAATTGAGCGCCGCCGATGGGCTGCACCTGGCCGCGCTGGTTCACCGAGCCGGTCACGGCGATGCTTTGCTCGATGGGTAAACCCGACAGGCTCGAAAGAATCGCGTACAGCTCAGCCGACGACGCGATGTCGCCTTCCACGTCGTTGTAGAGCTGCTCAAAGCCCAGGCTGGCCGAAAGGGTGAGCGGGCGTTCGAGCGCGTACTGCCCACCCAGGTAGCCCACCAGGATCATCACGCCTTTGTTGTGGATGCGGCCGCTCATCCGCACTTCGCGCTCGATGTTCACGACGCCGGCGCGGCCCATATAGGTGCGCGCCGTGATGCGCGAAGGCTCGCCGAACGCATAATCCCCCAGCGTGGACACCGTCAGCCCGTTGACTTGGCCGACCGTTGCGCCGGTCGTGTCAATCATGATCGTCCCTTTGGCGATGGTCTCTTGCGCGCGCTCTTCGATCTGGTTCGAGCGATACATCCATTCGTCCGCCGCGCGATGTACGTCCTCGGCACTGACGAGCGCGTGCCCGGCCTTGCCGGCCCAATAGGATGCCTCGCGGATAATGTCGGCCACATCGCCAAAGCGAGTCGTGAGCTTGGTTTGGTCTTCGGCCAGGCGGCTGCCGTATTCGACGATGGTCGCCACGCCGGAAGGATCAAAGTCGCGCAACTGTTCCAGGGCCGAGCGCGCGCGAATGAACAGCGCATAACTTTGCTCGTTCTCCGGCGTGCGGTCCATGTCGGAAGCAAAGTCCGCTTTGACCTTGAACAGTTTTTGGAAATCTTCGTCCGCCGAGTAGAGCGTGTAGTAGAGGTAGGCCGAGCCGAGCAGAATCACTTTCACGTCGAGGGGGATCGGCTCCGGCGCAAGCGTCACCGTCGTCAGCAGGCGCATCTGCGCGCCCGGCTCTTCGATCGTGATCGTGCCGCCAGAGAGCGCGCGCTTGAGCGCGTTATACGTCGCTTGATCTTCCAGCAGGTCTCTGGCGCGCAAGACGAGATAGCCGCCGTTGGCGATGTGCAGTGCGCCTGCGCGCAGCATCGTAAAATCGGTTGTCGTCCCGCCGAACTTGACGTCGTGCTCGATGCGGCCCAGCAAGTTGGTGAAGGTGGGATTCGGCTCGACGATGACCGGCGCGCCGTGGCAGTGAGAGTTATCCACCAGCAGATTGACCTGGTAGCGCATCAGCGGCGACGGCGCGGCGCTATCCGGCGCGGCTTGACCTTGCGCGGCGCTCGTCTCCTCGCCAGAGCCGGCGTCGCCAGCGTCCTTCCAAGCCTGCGCGCGTTCGACGACGTCTTGGCGGACTTGTTTGAGGTACAGCACGACTTCGTCATACTCAGCGTATTTGCTCTCCAAATCGTCCAGCCGATGCCCGACGGCAAAACTTGCCACCTGCCGGTCGAGGTCGAGCAGCCTGGCTTTGGCGACCTTGTCGAGATCGCGGACGGCGCGCAGCGCATCGCCCAGCGCGTCTTCCAGGTCGCGGCGCGCGGCCTCGAGTTGCTGCTGTTGCGTGGCTGGAAACTTGGCGACGGCCTCGGCGTCAGCCGGTTGGCCGTTGATGATAGGCGCGATGAGCAAGCCGGTAGGAGTTTGCACGAGCCCGAACCCTCGGCCTTCCGCCACCTCACTCAACTTGGCGAATTCTGTGTCGCGCGCCTCTTCGAATTCGCGCCCGATCCGGGTGTGCGCCTGTTCGTATTCCTCCGTCTCGAACGCGCGGGGCAGGTCGGTCTGGAGATGCGCGACTAGCGCCTGCATGTCCGCGCGCAGTTCGCTGCCCTTGCCCTTCGGCAAAAAGATGGCGCGCGGCTTGTACGGCTCGGCAAAATTGTTGACGTATACCCAGTCGGAAGGGACCGGTTGGGTAGCCGCTTTTTGTTCCAGGAAACGCTGGATCGTCGTCGCGCGTCCCGTGCCGCCGGGGCCGAGGACAAAGATGTTAAAGCCGGGGCTTTCGATGTCAATCCCGAACTCGATGGCGTGCGTGGCACGCGGCTGGCCGATAATGTCCGGCACAATCGGCAGATCGGCGGTGGACTGGAATGCAAAATTCGCCGGATCGCACGCGCGGCGGAGTTGATTTGGCGCGAGTTCTTGGATCATACTTTTCCCTTTGATGAGACATCCTATTCGTAAAACGTGCTGCGTATTGCGTATTCCGTTTTCACGCAACACGCAACACGCAGCACGTATCTTGCGACCTGTTACCTGCGACCTGTTACCTGTTCCCGATGTGCATCGGCATCACCACGCACAGGAAAGTGTCATCGCCCACCGGCGTAAACTTGCCGGGGCTGGAAGGCGTGCTCGTCTCTAACGCCACCTGGGCCGCGTTGGCGGCCGAGAGCAGGTCAATTAGATATTTGACGTTGAACGCGATCTGGATCGGCGCGCCTTCGACCGTCGCGTCCATCTCGCCGACGTTATCGCCGGTCTCGGCAGAAGTGGCTTGAACGGTGATGTGCCCCGGCGCCAGTTCGCTGCCCGGCTCGACGGTCAGCTTGACAATGTTGGCGCTTTCCCGCGCGAAAACGTTGGCGGCCTTGCACGCTTTGAGCAGTTCCGTCGTGCCTATGACCGTGCGCGTTTCCTTTTTCTTGGGACGACAAAAAGCAAAAGGAAGGAAAGGCAGGACCGCCATCTGCTGCGAGCGGGCTGTGGCTTGGGCTTGGGTATCTCGGCGGGCCGCCACGCCCTAACCAAGTCCGGCGTCACCTGGCTCATCACGTCTGCTTCTTTTTTCCGCTGCCGGACGAATTGCAAAACATCTGGCCGAAAGAGAAAGAACATGGCGGCAAACACAACATTAGCCAACAATAGAAACAGTCCTCCAACAAACAATATCTGAAACAATGCCAGGTACCAGGTAGTGCTTTGGCGCGCAGACGGGAAACTCCCAAAGAGAACAACAGTGAGCCACACAAAGACAATGGGCAACGCCAAAATCGCCAGATACCGCACAACGGTCACCCAGCGATCCCTGGCCTCTTGCCGGTCTTGAGAATTCTGATCTCGGAGTTGATTCACGCCATTCTCCCGGTCGCCAGTGACATTCGATCATTCACCCCAAGTGCTACACTGACAACGGAACACGCAATACGCAACACGCTTGACCGACTATCCTCGCATCTTGAAGAACGCCGCTTCCGCTTCATTGGCGTTAGCCCACTCCCTGGCCTACTGTAGATTCTCCAGGTCTGCCAGGTCTTGCAGCCGTCCCGCAGCCTTTTTGCTTTTCTTCAAGTTCTCCAAGTCAATAAAGTCCACGGTGACATCGTCAATCATCACTTTTACCCGTGACGCGTAACAGGTCTCAAAATCTATGCCGGGTGGAGTCGTAATCAGGTCTATCCGACTGGGAGGATAGCCGAGCTGAACAATCTGGTCTGGCACGAGAAAATCTGCGGCTTGCAAGTTCAGTGAGCCAAACCCGAACTGCTCCAATGCTTTGACCATGTTCACGGCATTGTCTGGCTTCATCTCAATCCAGACGTCAAGGTCTTTGGTGTAGCGGGGATAGCCGTGCAAGGCGACAGCATACCCACCGATCACCAAATAGCGGACATGGTTATCGTTTAGCGACTGTATAAACTCTTTGAAATCTTGGTTCAGCACCGTATTTCCACCGATGAAATTCTTGGCGAATTTGCTCTAGCGCCGCCAAGCGCATGGGATAGGGTTGGGTTTGCCAAAATGCAAAATCGCTCTTCCGCTCGCGGAGATTGACTTTGGCACAAACTTTTCTGACGCTTGTCATCCTATCCTCGCATCCTGAAGAACGCCACTTCCGCCTCGACCACTTCCGGCGGCAGTACATTGACCTGCACAGCCCACGTGGCGTACAAGAACGCCATCGCCAGTTTTTCAAGATACTGGCACGCGACAAGCGCCGCCTTCAGATTCGCGCCCACCGCCAACGCGCCGTGATTGGCGAGCAGGCAGGCGTTGCGCTCGCCCAGCGCCTTGACCGCGCGCTCGACCAATTCCTCGCTGCCCGTCATGGCGTGCGGGGCCACCTCGATCTGCCCGCCGAGGAAAATCATCTGGTCTTCCAAAATCGGCGGGATGGGTTTGCCCACCACCGCCACCGCGCTGCTGATGGGCGGGTGCGCGTGAATGACCGCGCCCACATCGGGCCGCGCGCGATAGACCGCCGCGTGCAAGAGCAATTCGGCGGACGGGATGCCTTCGCCCTCCACCGGCTCGCCCTCCTCGTCCACCACCACAATGTCGTCGGGCAAGAGCGCGTCGTAATAGCGGCCGTGCGGTGTGATCGCCAGCAGCACGCGCCCCTCGACTTGTCCGGCGCGCGCGCTGACGTTGCCGCTATCGCCCACCGTCAGGCCGGCCGCCAGCATGGCCTGGGCCGTGCTCAACACTTGCGATCTGAGTGTCTCAAAGGTCATGTGTCACTTCTCCAGACCTGACAGGTTTCAGGCGAACCGAAGGTTCGTAAAACCTGTCAGGTCTATGGCGTCACATCCAAAATCGTGACGGCGATATCGCCGCCCGCTTTGCTCGACGCCGACGCCGAGTACACCCAATCCTTCGCCACATTCGTCACGGGCGGGACGATGTCATAACTGGCCGGCGTCTTGCCTTCCAGCACGCCGGTCTTGACGCCGGGCAGTCCATTCGCCCCCACCGCCGAAGTGGACCACGTCCCACTGAACGCCACTGCCCCCGCGCGAGATGTGACCGACAAACGGTATTGGTGTCCCGGCTGCAGCTTGACGAGCGTCAATGCGGCCAGCGGGCTGCCCTCCTGCCGCGCGACAACCGCCGGCGTCGCCAGCGGCGAGAGAGGCGAGGCGCTCGTGGGCCTGGCCGGGAGCGCCTCTGTCGGCGCGACCTCCACACTCGTCGGCGTGGCGACGACGAGCGGTTCCGGCGTGGGCGGAGTGGGTGGCTTGCACGCGGCCAGCAAAAAGGCCAACGAGACGAGAATGATTACGCTTACGATTACGCTTCGAGTCGTCATCAAGTTTTCCTCACATGGTTGGCGGGTAGGGGCGAGGCTTGTCCTCGCCCAGCGCGGACGACCACGAGGGTCGCCCCTACGCTATACCCCGCCGGTTGCGACGGGAGGCCGCCCGATACATTAAAAGTGTTTGCGGAAACGGTCTAGCCACTGGCGGGCCTGGGCAATCAAATCCTTCAACGGTTGATCGTTGGGGCCGATCCGAATCGGGAAGTTCATTCGCACCGGCAACTGGGTCTTGATGTGGATCGTCTGATCCACGCGAACCGGCACGCTGACGTCTATCGGCACGGTCGTGTTGACGGGGACCCGGATGGTTTGTGTGCCCAGCGGCCCCAAATCTATCGGCAGGCTGACGACCGTGTTGATCGGAATGTTGCCTTTGAATGGAAAGTCAATATCCTGTTTGAACGGCACATCGCCTTCAAAGTTGACGGTCTGCGAAATCGGGAACTCGAAGGCCAGCCCTTGCCAGGCCAGGTTGTCCAGCGAGCGCGACGCATCCAAGAGCACGGCGGACGCTTCATCACGAATCGCCAACAGCCGCGTGACCAACACCACGTTGACGGCCAACGAAGCGAGCGCCAGGGTGGCAATGAAAAACGTCACGATCCACAAGACTCGCACCGAGCGCTCCAGGCCCTTGGTCGTCGGTGGCGCAGCCACTTGACGGGCGGGGGCGGGCAGCGTCGAACTGCCAGGAACTGTGGTGATAGGCTGCGTATCGTCTTTTTCGGCCCGAGCGGCCTCGTTATCGGACATTGGATCCTCCATTGGAAATTCAAGCTATATGCCAGATGGCAAGTCACTCTCCGACCTCTGACCTCCGACTTCTGACCCCTGATTTCAAACTACAATTGTTCGCTCAACTGTGCCAGGCCGGCGTAGGCCCGCGTCCATCGCTCAAAGGCATCCAGGTATTCCGCCTGCGCCTTGCGCCGAGGCTCAAGCCTCTGCGCCGATTCAACGCGCCCCAGCGACAGCATGGCAAGAGCGGCTCGCGCCACATCGCCTTCAAAGTTCACTCCGGCCGCCGCGCACATCGCCGCGCCCAGCGCGCTGACCGAATGTCCGGGATATGCTTCGACGGGTCGCCCCAACACGTCGGCCAGAATCTGCGGCAAGAGTTGGCTGCGCGCCAATCCTCCTCCCAATCGCACCGGGCCGCTCATCGGCGCGAGCGTCGCCACACGCTCAAGGTTCGCCTTGACGGCGAATGTGATATTTTCTAAAGTCGCCCGCGCCAGCTCGGCGCGCCCCACGCCATCCAACGGCCCGGCGAGCGGCATCAGCCAACCGCCCCACAACAGTCGGGGGTTATTATAATCCGCAATGCGCGTACCGAGAAATCCGAGCGCCCCGCCCGCGCCTGCCGGAGCGCCGGCGGCCAGCGCGTCGAATGCTTCCCAAGCATCGTCGCCCAGGAGC
The DNA here is from genome assembly GCA_041300525.1 of Anaerolineae bacterium. GTDB lineage: Bacteria > Chloroflexota > Anaerolineae > Fen-1058 > Fen-1058 > JBGLNJ01. The sequence continues at coordinate 3,269,608 of JBGLNJ010000001.1, forward strand.
ATATTGCACGCCCAGCGGTGCGCCGAGCCGGCCGGCCCCGCATTGCCTTCCAAGACCCACCGTTCCGGCAACAGGTGGCACGACGTCCACAGCGCCGCTTGTGGATCGAACACCGGCCCCGTGGTGACGACTTGGGCCGGCGCGCTCCACCCGGCGACGACGCCGCTCTCACCCGGCTGGATCACGCCCATGCCCAGCAAGCCGCACGATGTGTCCGCGCCCGCGACGACGACGGGCGTGCCTGCCGCCAACCCGGTCTGCTCGGCTGCGCGCGCCGTCACGCCACCGATGACCTCACCGGCTCGACGCAGCGGCGGACAGTCGCGCGCCGGAAGGCCGGCCATCCGGCACATCTCGTCCGACCAGCCGCGCGCGCGCACGTCGAACAAGCCCGACTCGGCGGCGTTCGTCGGCTCGCTCGCTATTTCGCCGCTCAGACGAAACGCCAGCCAGTCGTTGATCGCCAGCACGGCCCGCGTCTGTTCGCAAACCTCCGGGTGATGCGCGGCAAACCACAGCCAGCGCGCCGAAGCGAACAAGTAGGGCGGCAGGCGCCCCGTGACGGCATGGATGCGCGGCCCATGTTCGTTGAGCAGCCGCGTGCCTTCGAGCACGGCGCGCAAGTCCAGGTTCGGCGCGGCATACAACTCGCGGCCCGCCCCGTCGAGGAACACCGTCGCCAGGCGTTGGCCCGTCGTCGCCACTGCCGCGATGCGCTCGGGCGAAACGTCGGCTGCATGCATAGCCTCGCGCGTCGCTTGGCGCAGCAGCGACCAAAAGTGATCCGCGTCGAACTCGCGTCCCCACGGCGCAATGTCCGGCGGAGCGTCATAGCTCCACGCGCGGCCCACTTCGGCCAACGGCCTGCCCGCATTGTCAAAGATCACGGCGCGACCGCCGCTGGTTCCGGCGTCGAGCGCAAGAAAGCAATCGGATCGTCTTCTAGTCAACTAGTCTCGCAGTCACGTCAAACGGCAAGCCTGTCGCCTCTGCGCCGTTGCCGGCGGCGACGACGCGGTAGCCCTTTTCCGTCAGGCACTCGGCAATCGTTTCAAGGGCCATCGGGTTGTCTTTGGCCAGCAGGATTGTCCCCAGGACACTCTTTCAGCGGACGCCAAATGGCCGGCGTCTGCCATCCGCTTGCGCGTATCTCCTTATCTCCTTGAGCCCCTTCGGAAAGTCCGAGTAGGCTCTTTTCTCGTTTGAGCAGGCTACCGACCCTCGGTAGCCTTTAACATTCTACCCCCACCTGTGGCAAAATAGGATGCACATCACCGGGTTTCACCCCGGCGACAACATTGAGATTGAACTCCCCGATGGTACGAACCACCAGCTTACCGTCGTCGGGCTTGTCACCGATCAGATCACTTCCAAACCCGACCCCAACTCGACGAATAATGCATACATTACTTTGAGAACACTCGGATCATTTGGGCTGGACAGCAATTTTAACCAGCTATTCATCAGGGGCGTTGGCGACGGAAGTAACAGCGAACTCATCGCCAACGTCGCCGTCAATATTGAAGAAAGTGGAGCGGAGCCAGCGAAAAGTCTATCGGACCGATGAAAAACTTGCCAGCGAGCATCCGATGACGAGCTCGATTCTGGCTGTCATTGGCGTACTCGGGGCATTGGGTAGATTGATCACTATCCTGAGCAGTTCGCTCATTATCAACATTTGAAATATGATGTCCTGCTGAACATGCACCTGCTCGCGCGCGAGCGATGGCAAGATTACACACGCCGCCAGGCGGCGCTCTGGCTCAACGTGCAACGCGATGGGATTGAACTACAATTCCCCATCGCCGTACAGTGAACGACTTCCCCTCTCGCGCCGCGCCTGCAACTCGTCGCCTTCGACAAAGCCCGCTGAGGCGTAGAACACGGCGTCATAGTCGCGCGTGCGGACGACGACGGGCATCGGCACGGCGTGGCCCAGGATGAGAGCCTGCTGGCGCGTGTCGAGCCGGGCCAGCACTTGCCGCAGCTCGCTTGCGCCGCTGATGCCGGAAAACACCGCGCGGATGTCTTGCTCGTCGTCGAGCAGGCACGTCACGCGCGTGCCGATCTGGCTCATCACCTCCGGGTCAATCCCGCTGGGGCGCTGATCCACGATCAGCAGCGTGACGTTGTACTTGCGCAGCTCGCGCGAGATCGTGCCAAAGATCGTCTGCTTGGCGATGAGCGGGTCGAGGAACTTGTGCGCCTCTTCGATGGTGATGACGAGCTGGCGCGGCTCGTCGCCGCCGGCAGCGCCGCCGCCCTGCGCTGCCTCTTTGCGCTCCACGTAAGCCTTGTGGATGCGCCGCGTGAGAAAGTTGGCGACGAGGATGTAGGCTTCCAGGCTGTTGCCATAGCGCCCGAACTCGATCACGATGTTGACGCCTTTTTGGAGATATTCGAGCACGCGATCCACGGCGCTTTCGCGCGAGGTCTCGGCCATAAAGCCAAAGCGCGCAAACATGTCCAACTTGCGCTGGATCGCGCCCAAGGTTCCGGCGAGCAGAGTCTTTTGATCGAGCGACTCGGCCAGCTCTTCCGGCACTTTGTCCGAGAGCAGCTTGGCGATCCAAGCGTGGCCCAGTTTCTTGCGCAGCGTGTACAGCGCGCCGCGCTGGACTTCGGTGAGGTTCAGGATGCCGCTGATCGAATCCACGTCTTCGGGTTCGAGCGTGTCGTAACCGATGCGGACGACGTAATCCACCTTGCTGCCGCGCCGTCGCGACGATTCCTCGTCGAGCGTAAAGATCGCGGTGCGGCTGCCGTAAAGCTGCTTGAGGCCCTTGACCTTGCCGTGTTCGCCGGAGCCTTCCCAGCCGTACTCGTTGTGCATGTCAAAGACCAGGTTCACCGCCACGTTTTCCTGGATCATGCCGGCCAGCAACATGCGCGTGAGGTAGGTCTTGCCCGTGCCCGACTTGCCGAACACGCCCGACGAGCGTTCCGCGAATCGCTTGAGGTTCAGGTAAATCTTGATACCCTCCATGTCCAGCGGCTCGCCGACTTGCCAGTAGCCGGGTTGCGCCTCGCCAAAGATACGGTTCACGTCTTTGGCCGTGGCCTCGAAGGCGGGCGCAAAATGGCTCGGCACCGTCTTGACCGGCTTGGGTTCTCCCTCGTCCTCTTTCAGCGCCAGCATCGGGCTGACGTGCAAGCGGCCAAAGGCGCTCGTCCCCTGCATCACCTCGCGCACGAAATCGTCGGCGTCGGGCGGCGTCTTTTCGATGAGGGGGTTGGTGCTATCCAACGCCACATCGGTGATGAGCGAAAAGAAGCGGTAATCGCCGCTCTGCACGACGACGTACCGCCCAACGGCGGTGTCTTCGATGCGCGCGTCGCGGTCGAGCTTGATGTCCAACCCTTTGGAAAGCGATCCGGCCACGACCATGCCCAATCGTTTTGCCGTTGGGGCAGGGGGAGCCGCCTCGGCGGTGACGTTATCGCGTGGAAAGTATTCATCCAGTTCGCTTGGGGTGTCGGCCATTGACTTGCTCCTCGACAAAACACAAACGACGAAGGACGCACTGGCTTTACGTCATTCGTCGCGCATAGCGGACATTTGACATTTTCCTGATCACTGATCGCCAGCCACGGGCTGACGGATCACCGATGTGCGCGCGGCAAGCAGCGTCACCCAGCGTCCCACCATCCAGGCCAAAGCAATGTGCAGCACGAGGATCGGCCAGACGTTGCGAGCCAGCACAAAGATGGATGCACTGAGCGCCAGCCACGTCAGTTGCATCAGCAGCGCCTCGCGCCGCGAGCCCTCGGCCAGGCCGGCATGCCACGCTGGGTCAAGCACCCATTCCAGGATGACGAGCGCCGCGCCGACCAGCGTGGCCCAATACGGATCGGCAATGAACGCGAGTGGCGCGGCGCGATAAAAGGCCCAGTGGATTTCTGCGAAAATGCTTTCGCGCACGATGACGAGGATAGAGGGCGCGGGCAATAGCCCACCTGAGGGGAACGCGCTGTCCATCTCCGGGCGAGCAAGACCCGCGCGGTATACATTCCGCCATCCCAACAGCAAAGCCGCGGCGGCGATGCTTCCCAATACAGCCGTCCACAACGCTGCCCTGACCCAATTATCCGGGTTCCACCCCAACAGCCACCACGGCAGGTCGGGTGTCTGCGTTCCCAACAGGCCGACGATGACGGGCGATAGCGCGTGGTTCATCAGCGCCGCATAGGGGAGGCCAATGTAGAAAGAAAAGCGCGCGAGGAACAACACAGCGCGGCCAAAGGGGTTGCCGGTCAACGAGGCGACCCGTTGGCCCAGTTGGCTGTGCGGCCGCCGCCCGGCGAGCCAGGCCCAGAGCTTGCCGACAACCGACAGCAGAACGGAGCCTGCCGTCCACAGCGCCAACTCGAGAGGGGCATCCATCGAGTCGCTAGTCCTTGTGCAGCGGCACAGCCAGCGTGATGGTCGTGCCGCGTCCGGGGTGCGAATCCAGCGACAAGACGCCGTTGACCAGTTCTGCCCGTTCGCGCATGTTGACCATGCCCAGGCTGCCGCGCGATTCGTAGGCCGAAGTGACGCCTTTCACGTCAAAGCCTTCGCCGTCATCCTGGACTTCGGCGATGATGGCATCCGACTCCAGCTTCAACCGGATCCAAATGTTGCCGGCTTTGGCGTGCTTGCGCGCATTGCCGACGGCTTCCTCGATGATGTAAAACACCACGCCCTGGGCGTTCAGGTCGAGGTTGTCTTCGACTCTGTCTGCTTCCAGGTGAACGGCGAGGTCGGGATGAGTTTCTTGTGACTTTTGTATGGAAGCTTCCAGCGCGGCGACAAGCCCCTGGGTTTCCAGCACGAGCGGACGCAGCGTAAAGAGCATGTGCCGGATTTCTTTCGTCGTGCGCCGCGCCAGCTCTTCGACCCGGGCGATCTCTTCCTCCACCTTCTCGGGCTGATGCACGATCAACTTGCGGGTATAGTTGAGCCGCATGGCGATGGCGGCGAGGCTCTGGGTGGGACCGTCGTGCAGGTCACGCGCCAATTTTTTGCGCGCGTTCTCTTCGATTTCGATGATGCGGTTCTTTTCTTGCTGCAGGCTCTGGTAAAGCTGCGCGTTTTGCAGTGCAATCGTCGCCTGGCTGCACACGGCAGTCAGCATCTCAACATGCTCGGCGGCAAAGATGTCCGGCTCACGGCTGCCGACCAACACCGCGCCATACGTCTCGAAACCTGCTCGCAGCGGCACACACAGCACGGACTTGCAGCCTTGTAGGGCCACGAATTGCGCCAATTCCGGATCGTGACACGGGTCGTCGGATTGCATCGGTTCCGCCAACTTGATCGCCTCGGCCACCAAGCCTGTGCGGCCGGGGATGGCCTTTTGCACATCACGAGCCGTCAGGCGGCGCGAGGCGGCGACCGATAGGCCGCTTTTGTCGTACAGCAACACCACGCTAACCATCTGGCGGGCCACAGGGCCTAGTTCTTGAAGCCCCATCGAAGCCACGTCCAGGATCGCATCGAGGATGCGGGTATAACTTAACGTCGCCCCCAACATGCCGGCCATCTCGAAAATGGCCCGCACCTGCTCGCGCGCCGAGCGCAACTTGCGCAATTCTGTTTCTTCGGCTACTTTGCTTGTCTGCGACACGATGATCTTCATCCGGTCGCTCAACACCCCGGTGAGCACAGCGGCCAGCAGCAAAATGACGGCATTGAACAGCACCGGAGCCAACTGGGTCAGATCGGTCTGGGGCGGCAAAGCCTCCCAGACCACCACACCATACACGACTACGATGCCGACCGCTGTGAGCAGGCTGGACATCCAACCGAATCGCAATGCAGCGGTGATGATGGGGAACAAGCCAAAGAACAACAACGGACTGCCCGCGCCGCCCGAAGTGAGGATCAGCCCCACTAACAGCAGCGTGTCTAGCACCAGGGTCAACAGAGGTAAGGGCTGGGCCGGCACTTTGAAGGCCAACAGCACCATCACCAACAAGTTGTACGTGGCCCCCCCCAACAGCAAACTGAGCGGTAGCAGCATGCGTACGTCGCGCATAGCGGCGCGGCCAGGATCGAGCACGATGACGACGCCGACGCAGAGCAGCAGCAGCCAGCGCAGGTTGCAGACCAGCCAATCTACTTGAGTGAGCGTGTTGCTCCTGAATGTTCGGCGTGCCATGCGGATTTCCACCAACGAGGGATTCACCAAAAGGCCGCAGCGCGCTGGGAAGCACGGCCGCGGCCTGTTTTGGTGGGCGCGAGAGGGCTCGAACCTCCGACCTCATCAATGTGAGTGATGCGCTCTAACCGACTGAGCTACGCGCCCAAACTGACAAAATTATAGCATTGAACAAGTGAAAAGGCAACCCGTCTTTGTCAATGGAAATCCACGCAGGGCACGAAGAAATACCAACTCATCTGACCGAGGCCGAATCACGGGAATAGCCGCCGCGTCTTGATTTCGGCCACGGCGTCGTCGCGGAAGCGATACAGCTTGGCGGGACGGCCCCGGCTTTCACCGGCGACCCCGGCTTCTTCCAGGATGTCCGCCTCCAGAATCCTGCGCCGAAAGTTGCGCTTGTCCAGCGTCTCGCCCAACACGGTCTCGTAGGCCTTTTGGATTTCGGTCAGCGTGAAAGTGGGCGGCAAGAGTTGAAAGCCGACGGCGCTATATTCCAGCTTGTAGCGCAGCCGCTTCAACGCATACTGGAGAATCTGGGTGTGATCGAACGCCAGCTTGGGCAGCTTGGCGACGGACCACCAGCGCGCGTCAGCCGCGTCGCTGCCGGCCTGCACGACCATTGGCGCAGGCGCTAACGCCAGGTAGGCCACGGTCACGACGCGCCCACGCGGGTCGCGCTTCGGATCGCCGAAGGTGTAGAGCTGTTCCAGGTACACATCGCGCACGCCGGTTTCTTCTTGCAGCTCGCGGCGCGCGGCCACTTCCAGCGACTCGCTGGCCTCGACGAACCCGCCGGGGATGGCCCAGCGCCCTTCGAATGGAGGTATCTTGCGCTGGATGAGCAGCACTTGCAGATCGTCGTCGCGCAGAGTAAAAATCACCACGTCTACGGTAATGGCCGGATAATGGTATCGTGTGCGTGCCACGGCAGCCTCCTGATGGTGTCATTTTGACACAAAGTATAACCTTGATCGGCGGTTTGTCAAATGGCGCATCGCACGTCGCTTATCGCACACCTTAAATCGCATCGCTTTACGTTTCACGCTGGACGTTTTACGCATCACGCGTCACGTTATGGTATAATCTCTGCAAACACGAATCCGGCGTGTGCGGAATCGGGCCGAGCCTGAACGATTCAAAAGGAGGGGCTATGGCGGTTCAATTGCAGGTTCAAGCGCAGCGCAAGCTGTTTACCACAGCCGAATATCACCAAATGATTCAGGCGGGTGTATTTGACGAAGACGACCGGCTTGAACTCGTCGAGGGGGAGGTCACCGAAATGTCACCGATCAGCTCGAATCACGCCGGGGGTGTCAACCGGCTGTCGGAATTGCTGCGGGAGCGCCTGAAAGGGCGCGCCCTGGTCAGCGTCCAGAACCCGGTTCACTTGGGCGAATACTCGGAACCTCAGCCTGATCTGGCCTTGCTCCGCCCGCGCGCGGACTATTACGCTGGCTCGCACCCGACGCCGGACGATGTGTTGCTGGTCGTCGAGGTCGCCGAAACCTCTGCCGGTCTTGACCGCAATGTCAAGATGCCGATGTACGCGCGCGCCGGCATCGTCGAGGCATGGCTTGTCTCACTGGCGGACGGGTGGATTGAAGTCTATCGTGAGCCGTCGCCAGTGGGATACCTTCTGACACGGCGAGTCCTGCCGGGCGCGACATTCTCCTTGCAGGCGTTCCCCGATGACGCGCTGGCCGTGAGCGACTTGATTTAAGAACCTGCAAACTTGGGAGATGGACTGTGCTTAAAACTCACAACTGCGGAGACTTGCGGGCCAAGGACGCCGGGCAAAAAGTGGCGTTGGCGGGCTGGCTGCACAAGCGGCGCGACCACGGCGGGCTGATCTTTCTCGACTTGCGTGACCGCAGCGGGCTGGCGCAGATCGTCGTGAATCCCGACGCGGGCGATGCTTACAAGGCCGCCGACGCCGCGCGCAGTGAATACGTGCTGGCCGTGCGCGGAGTGGTGCGCCTTCGCCCGGACGGGTTGGCGAATCCGAACCTGCCTAGCGGGGAAATTGAGGTTGTGGCCGAGTCGGTGGAATTGCTCAACACCGCCAAGCCGTCCGCGATCCCCGTGGATGGCGACGGGCGCAGCATCTCGGAAGACATGCGATTAAAGTACCGTTACCTGGATTTGCGCCGGGAGCGGCTGCAGCGCAATCTCATCCTGCGTCACAACGTCGTCAAGTTTATTCGTAACTATTTGAGCGCGCGCGGCTTTTTGGAGATCGAAACCCCGGTGATGATAAAATCCACGCCGGAGGGCGCGCGGGACTATGTGGTGCCCAGCCGCGTCCGTCCGGGCAAGTTTTACGCGCTGCCCCAAAGCCCGCAGCAACTCAAGCAATTGCTGATGGTGGCCGGATTCGAGCGTTATTTCCAGATCGCGCGCTGCTTCCGCGACGAAGACCTGCGCGGCGACCGCCAGCCCGAGTTTACGCAATTGGATTTGGAAATGTCGTTCGTCGAGCGCGACGACGTGCTGGCGCTTGTGGAAGGACTGTTCACCGAGATGATGTCTGCCGTCGCCCCGAGCAAACGCATCCTCACGCCGTTCCCGCGTATGAGCTACACGGAGGCGATGGAACGCTTTGGCTCCGACAAGCCCGACCTGCGTTTTGGCCTGGAACTGGTTGACCTGACGGACGCGTTGGGACAGTCCGATTTTCAGGTGTTTCGCGCCGTGGCCGAGTCCGGCGGCAAGATCAAGGCCGTGTGCGCGCCGGGCTGCGCGCCTTACACGCGCCGTGAGTTGGATGAACTCGCGGCGATTGCAAAAGGGCAGGGGGCCAAGGGGCTGGCGACGCTGACATTCGTGGCAGAGGGCGTCAAAGGCCCGGCAGTCAAGTTCTTGAAGGAAGGCGAGCTGAACGAAATCAAGCGCCGCGTAAAAGCGCAAGAGGGCGACCTGATGTGCATCGTCGCCGATCAAGCCAACGTCGTAGCCAAATCGCTGTCTGCGCTGCGACTGGCGTTCCGCGACCGCTTGAACCTGGCCTCGGCGGATTTGATGGCGTTTGGTTGGGTGGTGGACTTTCCGATGTTTGAGTGGAACGCTGAGGCCAACCGATGGGACGCGGCGCATCATCCGTTCACCATGCCCAAGCGTGAGCACCTTGACCGGTTGGAGGCCGACCCGGCTTTTGTTCTGTCCGATGCCTATGACCTGGTCTGCAACGGTTACGAGCTGGCCTCGGGCAGCATCCGCATCCACGATCGGGAGATTCAACGTCGCATCTTTCGCGTTCTCAATTATCCCGACGCCGAGATTCAAGCGCGGTTCGGCCACATGTTGGATGCGTTCGAATATGGCGCGCCGCCGCATGGCGGGATGGCGCCGGGCATTGACCGGTTGGTCATGCTGCTCGCCGACGAGCAGAGCATCCGCGAAGTGATCGCGTTCCCCAAGACGGCCAGCGCCACAGACCTGATGATGGATGCGCCGTCGGCTTTGGACCAGAAACAACTCGATGAGCTGCACCTGCGCATCGCAGAGTGACCGTCACTCTTGTGAAGGTTTACGGTGAACCTCCTTCGCAAGGGTGAGATGTCATGAAAGAATTTAACATCGGCCTTCCGCGCGATTTGCGAGTTTCGTCAAAGTATGCTACTATATCTTCAACCCTGCTGTGCGCGTGATGTCGCACATACGTTTTGAGCCAACACCCAAAGTAAGGGGAGCCGGTCCTCTAGAGGGGATGCGATAGCCGTGAATTGGCAAGGCTGAACCAATAGGTTAGGCTCCCACCTGCGTAAGCAGGTTCAAAACTTGGCGACGCACGGCACGGCGGGGACGAACTTATCGAAACACCGTCGGGAACCCAACCCGACGGATTTGTTTAAAGTCGTCCTGCTCACCTCGCAAGGTGTCCTCTCAAAAAGTGGGGGATTTTAACCTTGCGAAGGTTTCCGCTCATTACGCAGCGAACTCGGACTAACCCTTCGCAAGGTTCTCCCCCGGATTATTGAGATGATACTTTGCAAGGGTGAGCAGTTGCGTTATCCTTTTCCTTTGATGGGCTTGTGGTACAATCCTCCTACAGGGGATGCGCTATGCCGATTGTCGCCTTCTTTGACATGGACAAGACGATTCTGAGCGAAAGCTCGGGGCTATTGCTGATGCACTATCTGCGCCGCATGGGCCAGATCACGTGGCGGCGCGCACTCTACATCCTGTGGCTGGGACTTCAGTATCGTCTCTCGGTGATGGACTATGCGCGCGTGACAGGCCGATTGATGCCGACCATCGCTGGGCAGGGCGAGTCCGAAGTGTGGGCGATGTGCCGCGAGTGGTTCGTGGAGATGGTTGCGCCCTGTGTGACGGAAGCGGCGGTTCAGCGCATGGAGGAACATCGGCGTGAGGGCCACATCGTCGTGATTCTTTCGGCCTCTACCGTCTACGCCGTCAAGTTGTTGGCTGAACACCTGGGACTGGGCGACAACTTTCTTTGCACCTATTTGGAAGTGCAAGATGGACAGTTCACGGGGCGCGTCGTCGAACCCTCGTGCTTTGGCACGAATAAAGTCTACTGGGCAGAAAAGTTCGCAACCGAGCATGGGACCGATTTGGATCACGCCTATTTCTATACGGATAGCTACAGCGATCTGGCGTTGATGGAGCGGGTCGGGTATCCTGTGGCGGTCAACCCGGACCCGCGCCTGGGGCGATTAGCTCGCCGCCGGGGATGGCCGGTCGAGCGATTCTACTAACGCCGTTAACGACGGAGCACAATGATTCTCGTCACTGGAGCGACCGGATTTGTGGGGCAGCGTGTTGTGGCGCGGCTGGCAACTTACGGCTACGAGGTGCGCTGCTTGGTGCGCCCGGCCTACAAGGAGCGGCGCTTGCCACCGGGCGTTCGCGTCCACATGGTGACGGGCGGCCTGGTTGACCCGCCGGCGCTGCGGGTGGCGTTGCAGCGTGTGGAGACGATTGTTCACCTGGCGACCATCTGGCGAGAACGCGGCCCACGCACTTTTGATTGGGTCAATCGTCAAGGCACTCTCAACCTCATCGAAGCAGCGCACGAAGTCGGCGCGAGCCGCATCATCTTGATGAGCCATCCGGCCGCCGACGGCAATAGCGCATACGCTTTCTTGCGCAGCAAAGGTCTGGCGGAAGAGGCCGTCAAGTCGTCCGGCTTGCGTTTCACCATCTTGCGCCCCTCCTGGGTGTATGGTCCGGGCGACGGCTGGACGACTCGCCTGGCGGCGGGCACAGTGGCGTACGAGGTATCGCGCTGCCAGCCGCCGTTTACCGCAAGCACGCTTCCTGAAGCCGCTGGCTATTGTCGCGCGAACTATCCGGGCAAAGAAAAGTTGTACTGGTACGATTCGTGGCCACATCCTAACGACTCTACGTTGGCAGCCACTCATCCCCATCACAAACACATTCTACCGAACATCAAGCACCATCGCGTCCCAGCCCCCGACCTGAGCTTTGCCCGTCCCAACCTGCCGGCGCTCATTGTTGAAATCGAGCGCGACTTGCTTCACCTAAAACGTGAAAAGTAAATCGCAACCGGCTCACGTTTCACTGTTCACGTTTTTACGCAGCGCCCTCACCACGTAACGTCCCGTCACCGCGCCCAGCACAACGACGCCGCCGAGGATGGCCCATCGCCCCGGCGCTTCGTGCATCACCAGCAATACCCAAATCGGGTTGAGGATCGGCTCGACGACCGAAACCAGGATGGCTTCCAGCGCCGTGATGCGCTTGACGGCTTCTGAATACAGCACGTAGGACAGGCCCAACTGGAATACGCCCAGCAGAATCAAGCCGACCCACGTAGAGCCGCCGGGCGCTCTCTGAAACATGAACGGCAGACCGATCAGAGCCGTGAGAATGTTCCCCATCAACACAGATTCCAGCGGCGAGCCATCTTTTTGTTTGCGCAGCAACGTCGTCATGCCGGCAAAGGTGAGGCCACTGGCAAGCGCGAGCACATTGCCCCACACCCCGCCGACCGTCAGCCGGTCGAGGAAAAACAGCAGCATGCCGCCGATAACGACCGCGATGGTGATCCAGTCGCCCCAGGTCACCCGCTCACCCAGAAACCACCAACCCAGCAGCGCGGCGTAAACCGGCGAGGTGTATTGCAGCAGAATGGCATTCGCCGCCGTCGTCAACTTTGTTGCCGCGACGAACAGAATCACCGTCGCCGCATAAGCCATCGCCCCGCCCACTTGCGCGAGCGACCAAGTGATACGGGGCCGCCGCAGAACGACCATCAGGATGACGGTCGCGATGGCGCTGCGCGCTCCCGCAATCGCCAGCGGATTCCACTCCACCCACTTGATGAGCGGCCCGCCCAGGCTCCACAAAACCCCCGTCGCAAGAGCCAGTCCAACTCCCCGATAATGTTTCGCGTTCGATTCAGCCACAGTTAGTGTGCTCGTCTTTATCCTCCCTCTTTCTTCGTTCGTCCCGATTATATCACGCCCGCTCGCATTGTCACCATTTTGTTGTTGGTGATTACCCACAAGTCCGATTTTGCCTGTAAAATCGAGGGAGCCAAGTGCCCGATTTTCGGCCACATTTCGACTTGTGGGCAATCACCAGTTTGTTGCCGCTTTCACGCCGATGTGTCAGGGGTTCTCTGAAAAAATTTCCGCTGCCGCATAGGATGCGGCAGCTATGTAAGTTTCAAAATGCGTTTGGTATATGCGCCGGAGGTTAGCGGGAGAATAAATGGAAGAGTGTGCGGAGGTTAATGGACATGCGACGCCCCGCTTTGCGCGGATGCGTCGCATGCTTTTCTGGGGAAGTAGCCAAACGTTAGTAGTAGACGACCGTCATCGCTCCATTGGCAATCGTCACCGATTCGACACAGCGATAGTCGTGGTACTGGGCAAAAGTGCGAGACAGGAGCCTTTCCATGTTGGCGCTGATGGCGGCCTTGTGCGCGTCGGTCATGCCAACCTGGCCGATGGTGGCCTGGATAACCGTCACATGGAGATCGCAATTGCTTGCCGAGACGGCGAGAATAAGCGTCCCGTTGACCGTCTGGCCGCCAAGGCCTTTGTAGGTCGTGTTTGCGCTGATCTGTCCATTTTGCAGGCGCACGCTCGCGGACACATAGTTCCTGTCGGTGGCGGCCACGGAACTGTTAATCATTGCCATGATCTGATCTTCGGTGAGCACAACCGTGTACTTGGTTCCCGACGTAATGGGCGTGGGTGTAGGTCGGACAGCGAGGGTAGCGCCGGGAACCGGCGTCGCCGTCGGGGCAACCGCAGCCACTATGGTTGGTGCGGCTGCGTTCACCGTTGGGAGAGCCGTGGCAATAATGGCCGCTGTCGGTGCAGTCGTGGCAGCCGCCGATGACTTGGTTGGAGCAGGCGTGTTGGACGTAGACCCTGCGCTGGTTGGGGCCGGCGCGTTGGGTGTGGCGGCTGCGCCGGCAGTCCCAGTTGGCGCAGCCGCAGCAGCGCTCACCACATTGATCGTAATGCCCGCTTCCCCGGTTGCGCCGCGCTCATTGGCCGCCCGCACCAGGATGGTGTGTGACCCTGGCGTGGTCGCCTTCCAGGTCTGAACGACGGCGAACTGGTCTTGGCCCTTGGCGGGGACGGGATCGGTGCGCACCGTTTGGCCGTCTACCACCAGCTCGACGCGCGCAAGTCCCTGCTTGCTGCTGGAAGCAGATTGGACGGGCACGTCCTGCCCACTTTGGAATTGGCTGCCGCTGACCGGCGAATTGATGACGACTTTTAGCTGCGTCAGTTCCGAGGCAGAACAACTCGTAAGAACCACAAGCGGGATGACGAACAAAATGAGGTGCAACAGACGCTTCATGGGCATTCCTCCTCAATGGGATTGGGCACAGCCTGGATTAGAATACGGCAATTTGCCGCAGCGTGCCGTTAGCATTGTGTGGCAATTCCATGACAGTTGCATTGCGGCTTTGACACGGCGCGCGCGTATGTTACAATCTGGGTGGCACGGCAAGACCGGGAGACACCCAAAGAGTTCCTTGCTTGCTTCAAAGAGCGCCTCACACAAGTTCCGTCCCAAGTCGAGTTCCGCACGGAGCTGCCCAACCTTGCGAGGCGGAGATGGCTAGAAAGATATGCCACATAGACTATCCTGGCTATACAACCTTAGACTCCAAAAAGGATCTGCCCCACAATGTCGCAATTAGACCTCCTCTATCGCTGTGTGTGTAAATTCATGCCCCTGCGGCGCTTTGTTCATAACGCGGGCTTTGCGCTGGAAATGTTTCTCCTGACCGGGTACAAGAAAGATGAAGACACGTTGGCGCTCATCAGGCAAGTCAAGCAGGAAAGCGATCTGTTCCTGACGGCCGCAGAAGCATTTCTGATTCATTCGCTGGTTCAAGCCCAGCGCGGGATCGCAGGCGACATGGCTGAGGTCGGCGTCTACAAAGGCGGCTCCTCCAAGCTGATCTGCGAAGTCAAGGGCAGTGTTCCCCTGCACCTATTTGATACGTTTGATGGATTGCCTGAGCCACACGAAAAGGATCAAGCGTTTTTCGAGCGTGGGATGGTGGCGGGCAGCTTGAGCGTGGTGCAGAGGTACTTGCAAGCCTATGACAATGTCCTGTTTTATCCGGGCCTTTTTCCCGAAACTTGCACGCCGGTAAAAGACAAGATGTTTTCCTTCGTGCACCTCGACGTTGATCTCTACCAGAGTATGCTCAACAGCCTGGAATTCTTTTATCCCCGCCTGAGTCTGGGCGGGATCATTATCGCGCACGACTACCAATATCCCGGCGTCAGAAAGGCCTTTGCCGAGTTCTTTGGAGATCAATCCGACCGCGTGATTGAACTCTCCAGCAATCAATGTATGGTGATCAAGCTCTAATGACTGCTTCAGTTTCTTTCACCCTCAAAGACCTGTTCCGTTTGGCCTTTTCGGAGCCGGTCACGTGGCTGGCGGGAGATGCCAGAACAAAGCGCGCTATTAATTGGGTTGTCTTTTCGGTAGAAGAAGCGCGACGGGGAGACCTGCTGATCTTGCCCGCGGCCCATCTGAGCCTGGAGACATTGGCCCAGGCGCACGAGCGGCGCGTGGCGGCTGTGCTCGTACTGGGCCAAGCCCCCCTGGCTCCAGAAGCCGTACCCGATGGCCTGACCGTGGTGACAGTTTCGGGTCAGCAGGACGCGCGAACGATCCAACAATTGTTGCTGACCGTGCTCATCAATCAACGCGCAGCGCTCACCGAACGCGGCGCGCGCATTCATGTCCAGCTTTCGCAACTAGCAGCCGAAGGCGAAGGGTTGGCCGGGCTGGCGCGTGCCATGGTCGAAATGTCCGGCTGGGGGATCGTGGTGCAGGATAAACGGCTGAATGTCCTGGCGGAACATTCCTCTCCGGCGCAGACCACGCTGTGGGAAGATGTGCTGAAACAGTTGATCAGCGTAGATAGCCTTCCGGAATCGCAGCGAGATCGCAAACAGGCTGGCCGTCGGGCCGCCGCCATCGCCCAAGATATTCCGGGCAACTTGGTGCGCCTCGTGATCCCCATCACCGTGGGCGGGATGGCTCGGGGTTACCTCTCGCTGGTCGGGCCGGCCGGCGAGGTGGATGCGTTGGATCAACTGGTGGCGGAACAGGGCGCGTCGGTCTGCGCCGTCGAGATGGCCCGCAACAAGGCCGTGCGCGAAGCCGAAAAGCGCCTGGAGGGGGACCTGCTGACGGCGCTCTTGCAGGAAAACTTGTCTCCCCGTGACGCCCGGTTGTGGGCGCAGGCGATGGGGTTGGACCTGACTCAATCGCACGTGGCGCTGCGTTTCGCCTGGGATGCGCCAGCGCCTCCTTCCCGTCGCCGCCTGGAAACACTCGTCAACGGCCAAGTCAGCCGCCAGGGCCTGAGCGTGCTCGTCAGCCCGATGGGGGTCGAGGTGATTTGTTTTTGCCAGGCGCCGCCTGCCACCGGCCGTCCTGAACTAGCCCTGACGTTGGGACAGGCTGTCTTGGACCAGGGCGCGCGCGAGTATGCCGACTCTCCGGCGCGGTGCGGAGTGGGGACGCTGGCCTCGGACTTGAGTGACTGGGGGACCTCTTTCCGCCAGGCGGGTCAGGCACTCGAGATGGCCCGCCGTTTCGGAGAACGCAGGGCGTTCTACTTTCCCGATCTCTCCGTGTACCGTCTACTCTTGCAGCTCGAGCACGACCCCGAACTGATGGCTTTTCAGGAAGAGATCCTGGGGCCGCTGCTGGCTTATGAGGGAGGCCGGGAATTGATCAACACCCTGGAAGCCTATTTTGAGCACAATGGCAACCTCACGCAAACGGCAGAGCCGTGTCCATCGCGCGGCGCGTGCTAGACCCGCTGGCGGAGCTCGTCAAGATTGATCCGCGCTCGATTGGCGTGGGCATGTATCAGCACGACGTGGACGAAAAGCGATTGGCCGAGGCGCTCGACGCCGTGGTCGAGTCGGCGGTCAATCGCGTGGGCGTGAACCTCAACACGGCCTCGCCGGCGCTCTTGCGCTATGTGTCGGGCATCGGCCCCAAACTGGCCGAAAACATCGTGGCCTATCGAGACGAGAACGGCCCGTTCAAGCGGCGGACCGAACTCAAAAAAGTCAAGGGGCTGGGGCCGAAGGCGTTCGAGCAATGCGCCGGTTTTCTGCGCATCGTCGGCGGCAAAGAGCCGCTGGACAGCACCGCCATCCACCCAGAGTCGTACGAGGTCGTGCAGAACCTGCTCATGCTGATGAGCGTGGATGCCAAGCGCGGCCTGCCCAGGCCCGACGAATTGAGCGCGTTTCGCCAGGAATACACGCTGGCCGAGCTGGCCGGCACCTTGAATTGCGGCGAGCCGACGCTGGCCGACATTTTCGATCAACTCGCGCGGCCGGGCCGCGACCCGCGCGACGACGCGCCGCCGCCCATCCTGCGCGGCGACGTGCTCAAGCTGGAAGATTTGAAAACCGGGATGCGGCTCAAGGGCACGGTGCGGAACGTGGTGGATTTTGGCGCGTTCGTGGATGTGGGCGTCAAGCATGATGGGCTGCTGCACCGCAGCAGAATCCCGCGCGGCGCGGGGCTGGCCGTGGGCGACGTGATTGACGTGACGATCCTTTCGATTGACCCGGAACGCGAGCGCATCTCGCTGGGGATGGCGTGAGATGAGCGACGGCATGGGGATGCCGTCGCTACTTCCGCTGGGTTGCGCGGCGGATCTGGCAACCCGCCGTGAGCGTCGAACCAGAAGTTAGGCAGCAGCACATATTCAAGGAATTCGTCATGTCATCAACAGCACAGCGAATGATTACCAGCTTCGGCACAGCCATATTCATAGGCTCTGGGATTGGTTTGTTGATACTTGACAAACAACTCGAGTGGTTGCTGGGAGGATGGACTTCTGTCTTTGTAGCACTGGATGCTACGATTCTGGGACTAGGGGCTTGGATTGTTGCCGCGATTGAAGGTCGCAATCAGTCGCACCACTGGGGATGGATATTATGGAGCATAGCAGGGGCAGTGCTGACCATCGCTCTATTTGCCCCTGTATGGCTCAGTCAAGTATCGCTTGTAGTCGGATTCATCTACTGCATCATCGGTATTGCAATCTATCGTCAACGTAAATACAAATGGTGGACAGGAGTCGTCGCGTTTATAGGTGGTGCCATAATCCATGCGAGCATACTTGCAGTAGCAGTATCAAACTTGTGGCTGAAAAAACCGCCTTTCTAGTTCTTGGCACTTACGTCTAATCCTCGCTTCCAGCCGACCGCCTTCGCGCGCCGCGAACAATGGTTACTCGCTATCAGTCGTTCTGAGCATCGAGTCGCCGTTCGTCAACTTCGGCGGCGGCTCAAGCGCCATCCGTCCAGTAGGCCCAGCCATTGCGATCAATCGTATGAACATCGGTTTATCCATGCAAAAGAAAATACGCGAGTGCCTTACAGAGATAGAAAAGAGCGAAGAAGTCAAGGTCTTATACGCTTGCGAGTCTGGAAGCCGAGCCTGGGGGTTTCCATCGGCTGATAGTGACTATGACGCGCGCTTCTTGTACCTCCACCCCCTTGAGTGGTATTTGTCCATCGAGGATCAGCGTGATGTAATTGAGCGTCCTGTCCACGAACAAATTGACTTGAGCGGCTGGGATTTGCGGAAAGCATTAAAGCTATTCCGCAAATCAAACCCGCCCTTGATGGAATGGCTTGGCTCGCCGATTGTTTATTCGGAACCGTTTACCCTTGCCGGTCAACTTCGCCAACTGGCGTCAGTGTATTACTCGCCTGCCGCGTGCGCGTATCACTATATCCACATGGCGCAGGGAAATTATCGGGACTGTTTGAAGGGCGAACGTGTCCGGGTCAAAAAATACTTTTACGTTCTGCGCCCATTACTGGCCGTCAACTGGATTGAACGCGGACATGGAATCATGCCAACTGAATTTAGCGCATTGGTAGACGGGCTTTCGCTCGACCCATCACTCAAAACAGAAATAGATAAACTTCTCGAAGCAAAACGCAAAGGGGCAGAGTTAGACTACGGACCGCGCATCACTCCCATTAGCGAGTTCATCGAAAGCGAGTTGTCACGTCTTGAGCAAAGCACTTTTGACTATGAAAAACATGCGGCTCCTATCGAACGGCTAGATCGCCTATTTAGAAATACTCTAATCGAGGCTTGGCCAAAATGAACGAATGGACGCACGAAATGGCGCAAAAGAATATACAAGCAGCCGGCAAGTTCTTTCTTTACCTGGTGGAGCACCCTGAAGAGGTAGACAAAGTTCCCGACAATGCCATCGTGATCGGACTGCCTCACGATGACCCCACTTTGCTGGAAGTGAATTTGCGTTTAGCCTCCGATATTGCCCGCAACAGCGCCTGGGGTAAGGATGTCCGCCACCCGATCGTCTTATGGCCGGAATAACTTGAGATATACGCAGCGATTGCGCCTCGCTGTATCACAGCGCAGGTATCCTCTCAAAAAGTGAGGGGGGATTTGAACCTTGCGAAGGTTTCCGCTCATTACGTAGCGAACTCGGATTAAACCTTCGCAAGATTCTCCCCGGATTATTGAGAGGATACCAGCGCAGTTTACTTGGAGGGAACATTATGAACCTGGATCACTTTGACTCGCGCCGGTCGCCGATTCTGGCGCGCAACGGAATGGTGGCAACCAGCCAACCGCTCGCGGCGATGGCCGGTCTGCAAATCCTGCTCGCGGGCGGCAACGCCGCCGATGCCGCCATCGCCACCGCCGCCGCGCTCAACGTCACCGAGCCAACCTCGACCGGGCTGGGCGGCGATTGCTTTGCGCTGTTCTACGACGCCAAGACACGGTCCGTCACCGCGCTCAACGGGTCGGGCCGCGCGCCCGCCGCGCTCACGCTCGACCTGCTCGCCCGGCAAGGCTTGGCCGACGGACTGCCGCCGTACCACGCGCACACGATCACTGTCCCCGGCGCGTGCGCCGGTTGGTGCGACCTGGTTGCCCGGCACGGGACCCTGCCCATGCGTGACGTGCTCGCCCCGGCCATCCAAATGGCCGAAGAAGGCTTTCCCGTCGCGCCGATCACGGCCTACTTTTGGCAGCGCGGCGCAGAGCGGCAGCTCGGCAACTCGCGCGGCGGACGCGAGCTCACGATTGACGGGCGCGGGCCGCGAGCGGGCGAAACGATGCGCCTGCCCACGCTCGCGCGCTCGCTGCGTGCCGTGGCCGAAGGCGGCAAAGAAGCATTTTACCGTGGCGAGATCGCGCGCAAAATCGCCGCGACGGTTCAGGCGCACGGCGGCGTGATGACGGTCGAGGATTTGGCCGCGCACGAGTCCACGTGGGACACACCCATCAGCACGACGTATCGCGGCGTGCGCGTGTGGGAATGTCCGCCCAACGGCCAGGGCCTCGCCGCGTTGATCGCGCTCAACGTGCTGGAAGGTTTTGAACTCAAGAGCATGGACCCGCTTGGCACAGAGCGGTTGCACTTGCTCATCGAAGCGATGCGCGTCGCGTTTGCCGATACGCAGTGGTACGTCGCCGATCCTGCCTTTAACCAAATTCCGCTCGACGCGCTCACGTCCAAGCGTTACGCCGAGTCGCGCCGCAAGTTGATTGACCTGACGAAAGCGACGGTGGACACGCAGCGCGGCTCGCCAATCGGTGGATCGGATACGGTCTATCTCACCGCCGTGGATGGCGCGGGCAATGCGTGTTCGTTCATCAACAGCAATTATATGGGCTTTGGAACCGGCATCGTGCCGGAGGGAACGGGCATCAGCCTGCAAAATCGCGGCCACCTGTTCAGCCTCGACGCGGCGCACCCCAACGCGCTCGCGCCGCGCAAGCGCCCGTATCACACCATCATCCCCGCGATGGCGACGTGCGACGCGCCAGGCGCGGATGGGGCGCTGTACGCCTCGTTCGGCGTGATGGGCGGGTTCATGCAGCCGCAGGGCCACGTCCAGGTCGTCGTCGGCATAGTGGACGATGGGCTTGATCCGCAGGCCGCGCTTGACCGCCCACGTTTTTGCCTGACCGCAGCCACTCCCCGCAGCCGCGTGGAACTCGAAGTGGGCATCCCGATGGAGAGCATGTCGCGCCTGGCACAGATGGGACATGCCGTCGTCCCCGTCGAGGGTTACGCGCGCGCCGTCTTTGGACGGGGACAGATCATCCGCCGCGATCCGGAGACGGGCGTGCTGTGGGGGGGAAGTGACCCTCGCGCCGACGGGCAGGCGGTGGGATGGTAGGGACAACCCTCGTGGTTGCCCAGGGCAAGCGCGAGGCTCGCCCCGACAAAACCCAACGGGCCGGATGACGTGTTGTCACCCGGCCCGTTTCGACAGATCCAAAGAGCGCACGAACGGCCTGGGGATAAGCCGCCGCCGGAGTTAGCGGACGGCGATTCGACGCCCAGAACGACTGACAGCGAGTAATGATTGTTCGCGGCGCGCGTAGGCGGCTCCCGTCAGGCTTGACTTTTCAGCACGGCTCAGTCAATCTGTGAGCCGTTTGGCTGGACGAGATCCCACAGATTCCCATACAGATCTTTAAAGACAGCGACTATCCCGTAGGGAGTGTTCTTGGGTTCCCGAACAAAGTGTATTCCAGCCGAAAGCATCTCCTTATAGTCGCGCCAAAAGTCATCGGTATTGAGGAAGAGGAAAACGCGTCCTCCCGTTTGGTTTCCAATGAACGTTTCTTGCTGGGGTGTTGAGGCGCGGACCAACAGAAGGCTGGCGCCGTTTGAGCCGGGAGGAGCTACGACAACCCAACGCTTATCCTGTTCGGGCTGGTAGGAATCTTGTACCAGCGTGAAATGGAGCTTCTGGCAGTAGTTTGCGTTTGCGTCGTGTTTGTGTGGTTGGTGGTTGGAGCGGCTGCCCACCGAGGCCGAATGGGAAAAAGCAGCGCGGGGGACGGACCTGCGTTGGTTCCCGTGGGGCAACGACGCTCCCACCTGCGACCGGTTGAACTTTGCAGCCTTAGATGAATGGGGGGAGGCGCAGGAATGTGTTGGCGATACGGTGACCGTGGGTAGCTATCCCACGAGTACCAGCCCCTATGGTGCATTGGACATGACCGGCAACGTTCGGGAATGGGTCAACGACCTGTACGAAAAACACTACAATTCAAGTTCGCCCTATTTCAATCCCCAGGGGCCGAGTGAAACCGCCAAAGGCGAGCACCTGCTGCGCGGAGGAGCGTGGGCCGATCATGTTCACGTCGGCGCGAATACTTGGGTGCGACTGGACGAGTCCGAGACATACCACTATCCGAGCATCGGCTTGCGCTGCGCCAGGAGCGCAGGCCCCGGGGGCACGCCAACTCCTACACCGCCGCCATCACCCACGCCGACGCCGTTGCCCGCGCCTGCCGGCAAAACGATCGGGCCGGAAGGCGGCCTGGTCTGGCAAGCCTACCAGCGACACCTCACGCTGCTGAATGTCCCGCCGGGGGCCATGACCGACCCGACCACCATCACACTCTCTTATGATCAAAGGTCTGCGCAACAACGAGACATCCAAGGGCTGGATCACTTTTTTTCTATCGGGGTGACCGGCAGCACACCCATCTCCAATTTCCAGACGCCTGTGCAAGTGACATTGGGGTATCCCGGTCACGGGCCAATTATTTCAGGCAGTCTGGGGTTTTACCGATTGGATGCGTCGAGTTGGGTGACCGAAGGCATTACGCTGACCCGGTTGACGTCTGAGGATGTCTTGGCCCAAATTGACCAGGCCGGGGTTTATGGTCTCTTGGGGCGCACGAATCGCTGCTATTTGCCACTGCTATTACACGACGAGTAGCCAAGGAAACAAGTAGACAAGGATGCTGCTCCTTGTCTACTTGTCTACTTGCTCCAATACAGCGCCCACGCCTGGCCTGGGTTCAACTGGCCTGGCGTCAGAATGTTTTTCGTGCCGGGCGTTGGATCGTCGCCTGTATACATCTTGCCGGGGTCAACCATCCAGCCGCCAAGGCCAGGTTGATCATCGCCCAAAATTAGATCGCTGCCATCGTCATTGTCGAATGGCGCACGAGTGGGCGTGCGGTTGACGGTGAACACCGCGCCGTTGTCGTTCCCCAGGCCGCGAAAGGGATGCTCGAACACCACGCCATCGGTCAGCACGCCAAAGCTGGCCGGCGTGACGGTTGAGCCTTCGGCCACAAAGTCAATTCCCACATCGTCGGCAAATGAATCCGTCGGGCCGGGCGCGAGCAAGATCAGGTTGTCGTTGGAACGCCCCAGGCCAAATCCCGGATCGGTCGTCGTGTCAAGCGTCCCGTTCCCCACGTACAGGATCATGCTCCCCTTTGAAGTGTCCAGTTCATCTTGAGGGAAATTGGCCGCGTTCGATTCGTTCTCGGCGGTGATGACGAGGATCACTGTTCCACGCGGCAAGGCGGCAAAGGCCGGCGTGCGCGGCAGAATCAGCGAGCCTTCGTCCGTGGCTGTCTTGGTGTCATTGTCGGTGATGCGCCAGCCGCGCAGGTCCAGCTTGTCGCGGACGACGAGAATCTCGAACCAGTCGCCTTCGATGGGCCGCCCGCCCGACCTAAAGGTTGCAGGCAAGCCTGCGTAACGACGCGCGCCATTGTCATTGATCCAGACCTCGTTGATGACGGCATCGTTGGGGCGGGGAGTGTACGCCAGGACTGGCGCAAAACGCGGCGAGATAGTGCGTGTGACACTCGCCATCAGTGTGATGGAAGGTATGGCAGGCAGGTCCGGAGCGTTCCACCCGGCAAAGGCAAAGCCAGGCCCCGGCACGGCCGTGACGTGAACCGGGATGGAAGAAAAATAAATGCCGCGCCAGGGCAGTTGCCGCACCGGTTGGTCATTGACGACCACATAGCCCTGCTCGGCCCCTCCAGGCGATGGCGCAAACTCGAGCGTCGCCGTCCCCGTCAGCTCAAACTTGTTCATCAGCTCGCGGCGCATCCGGTCGGGGCGAGCCTGTACCCAGGTCCGCATGTCTTGGATATTTGTTTTCCAATCAAAGACGCTGGGCCAGCGATTCTCTTCGTAATGGATGTCGCCCGCCAATTGCGCAGCGCCGCGATCCACTTGAGCGAGCACCGACTCGGACGACAAAGTTGTATTGAGCAGATCATTCGCCCGGCTGATGAACGTGGCGCGATAGCGGTCGTTCTCCAGCAGGCTGCGCAAAAGCAGCGTGGAACGCAACGGCGCCTTGCCCTCGTGCTGAGTCAACGCATACGAATGCGTCGCCCACTCGACGGCGTCGAAATCCGTGTTGCCCATCGTACCATAGCCACGTGTGGCATCCCAGCTCATCCAGAACCAGCGCCCGCCCGTGATGCGCGGCCGGGCGCGCACCGCGTTTTTCTGCGGCCAGTCGTCGTGCGCGGCGTACATCTGAATGATCGAATAGTCGGTGAAATTAGGCAGGTCAATCTGCGTTTGAACGAACGCAAAATTCTGCGGGTCAGCCGGTGAGTTTTCGTTGAGAAAACCGTAGAGCGCGTTCCAGTTCTCCAGGTCGCCGGATTGGGCCTTTTTGTTTTCGATCAAGTCGGCATCTTCAATGTTAAAGTGATTGTTGACAAAGTGGTGGTCCAGCCGCTCGCGCAAGTTATAGAGGCCCCACGGCTGGCCGTTGATGAACAGCACGACAAACTGTCCCTGCGGCGCGACGCCTCCCGCTTGGCGCGTCAACTGAGCCGTGATCTCGCTTTCCAGCAGCGTCCAGCGCAGTGATTTATCGGCCTCGCTCTGCGTGCCGCCTGCCGCTAAAGCGGCATCGAGCACCAGGTGGTCAAAAGACCGCACATCGCTTTCGTCAAACAACGGGTATTTGAGTTTGCCCTTGCCGTATTCTTTTCGGAAATAGAGCCAGAAGGATTTCTTGGGCTGCGATTGCTGCCCCTTGCCGCGAATCCGTAGCCCGGCCCCCTGGGTAAAGCCAGTTTGATGATCTGTCGTCACGTACGTCAGATGAACGGGGCGCTCCCAGTCTCGCCCGCGCGAAAGATAATGTATGTCCAGATTGGCCAAGTCAGCCGGGTCTATGACCAGTGAGAGCACCGGCAGACGCGTGTTGACGTTCATCACGTACGAGGCGCTGACGACCGGGCCGAGCTGGCTCGAGTCGGTGAGCACCTCGCGCGCGCGCAAGACAATGACGTTGGGCTGCGTACCGTCCAGGTGAATCGGGCGCTCGTACAGTAGGCCGGTCTGAGGTGTGGGGAGGCTGCCGTCGGTGGTGAACAGGATCTTGGCGTTGGGCGTGCCCGTGTGCAGTTCCACATTGACATCACGGTCGTAATAGCCGCCGGAGGGAGAAAACGCCAGCGCGTAGGATTGTGCTGCCTGGGCCAGGACCTGTCGCGCGATGTTCGCCTTGGCCGAGCGTTTGTCCAGTCGCTCGCGCAAGGTTTGCGTCAACGGCGTTTCGCCCAGGGCGACACTCGCCGTCAGCAACAGCACAACGGCAATACTCCAGCCCCATAGCCAGACACGACGAGTCGGCGCTTTCATTCCACATCTACCTGAATCAACGGCACGCTTCGCGTCTGATCGGGCATTTCACGCCCGGCCTGATCGCGCACGGTGAGCCGTTCGCCACTTTCGGGCGAATACAATCCTACCTTCAGCCAGTAACGGCCCGGCGGCGTGGCGGCATCAATCGGGATGAGATGTTCGTCCAGGATGTACTGACCGGCCTGCCATTGATCGGTCGGGTAGGTCTCGAATACCGGGGCGCTGTCTTGCTGCGCCACAAGACGATTGTCGGCGCTGAGCAAATGCGCAAAGACGTGATACGACCCGCTCGGCGCGGCCAGCGCGTGCCAGTAGAGCCGCACGCGCAGCACCGCGCCACGATCAACACGGGCGGACGCCGAATAGCCGGTCAGTTGAATGGCGCGCCCGGCGGCCAAAGTCGGCTCGCCAAACGTGGCGGTGAGGGGATGCGCGGCACGCAGAGCGAGTGGCGTGTCGCTGATCCAGGGCTGCGCTTCAAGCCGCGCCAGCGTCACCGAATCGCCCAGGGGATGTTCGATATTTGTCCCGGGCATCACCTCATTCTCCGCGTGCAGCATCTGCACCTCTATCTGGTAAGCGCCGGCGGGCAAGTCGTCGGGAATCTCGAGGGTGTAATGGTCAGTCATCGGCTGGCCCACCGGCCAGAGTTGGGTCCTGATGTTGGCGGGCGTGGCGTCATCCACTTGCGCCCAGACGCGGCGGCTGGCCGAATCGTAGAGGCGCACTCGCGCGTTGAGCGCCTTGGGCAGCGGTTGAAGCGCGCGCCAGGTCAGCGTGAGGTGCTGCGCCTCGCCGGGGATGAGCTGCGTCGAGTCCAGGCTGTAGCTTACCAGTTCTATTCCCTCGCCCAAGCGCGCGCCCACGCTCACCACCGGGCCGGCATCAAACGGGCTGGGCCGGTAGCGGTAAATCGTCAAAGGGGCAAGGCTGTCGTAAGGATTGGCGATCGTCGTGACGCGCCGGTAGTGCTCCTGGAACCAGGGCTGGCTTATCTGTTCTTTCCAGGCCAGCGTGTTGAGCGCCACGCAATAATCTGGTGGTGCGTCCGGTGAGACAGCATTAACTACACGCCGCTCGGAGAAATATCCCAGCACGCCGTTTGCGCTGGGCGCATCACTCCACACGATTGACTCTGGCGGCATGTTTTTCTGCAACCATAGCCCGGCTTGTTCCCACAGCGCCAGTCGCTCGATTTCGGATTTCGGATTTTTGATTTTGGATTGCCGCAGCGACCCCAATGCAAGCAGCGCGGTGAGTAGTATGGCGACCGTCAACATCCGCCGATCGGCGTCACGCTCCGCGAGCGGCAGCCGGTGCACAAGTCCGATGAACTTGTCCAACGCCAGCCCGGCCAGCAGCGCCAGCCCCGGCAGCAGCGCCGGGCCATAGCTGCAAAGACAGCGACACCATTTCGGATACGCGACTCGATTGTACACAATCGTGCGCGCCAGGCGTCGGACGTCGGGCGTCGGATTTCCGATTTCCGATTTCCGACCTCTGGCCTCTGACCTCTGGCTTCCGATTTGATATTTGCTGCCGCCCCCCACAGCCAGCCCATCACGAACAGCGCATCTTGACCCAACATCTGGTACAGCAGCGGTTCCAGCGTCAGCGCCGCCAGATTCGTGAAAGGCAATCCGCCGTCCAGTTGACGACGGACCAACTGTTGGCCGAACATGACGCCGAGCGGAAACGGGTCGCTCAACTGGCGGAGCAACTCGACCAGGCGCAGGCTACTGCGAAGGAACTAGCCGTCGAACGCGAGAGCCTCCGGGCCGACCTGGAACACTGGCGCGAGAAACAAAATGCGGCTCAGGCGACGGTTGAGCAATTGATGGCCGAACGCGGCGCGGAGCAAGGACAGGCTGCTCAACTCATGGAGCAACTCGCTCGCGCCCATGCCGCTTCCGAAAGACTGGAGGCTGAGCGAGACGGCTTGCAGATAGAGTTTGAGCTTCTGCGCCAGCAGCAGGCTACCATCCAGGCGGCGGTTGAGCAGTTGGCGGTTGAGCGGGATGCCGGGCAAAGACAGGTCGCTCAACTGGTTGAACAATTTGTTCCGGCACAGGCTGCCGCCAAGAATCTGGAAGCCGAGCGAGACAGCCTTTTGAGTGAGCGCGCTCGTCTTGCGCAGGAAGCCGCTTTGGCCCAAGCCGCAGAGGAGCAACGGGTTGCCGAGCAGAAACGGGCGGCTGAACTGGCCGAGCAGTTGGCTCAAGCCCAGGCCGTGGTCGAGCGATTCACCGCAGAGCAAGATGCCGTCCGTATCGAAAAGGAACAAGCGCAGACTGTCGTCGCTCAGTTGACGGCTGAACTGGAGAGCGGCCGGGGTCAACTCGGCCAACTGGATGACCAATTGACGCAAGCCAGGGACCGCGAAGCCGGCTTGTCTCGCCAGTTGACTCAAAACGAAACCGAAATTTCTCGATTGCGGACCAGCCTCCAGGCCAACCGTGAGCAGATCAAACAACAACAGGAATCGCTGGATCGAATCAACAAGGAACATGCCAATACGCTGACCCAACTTCAGTTGGCGCTGGCTTCTGCCCAATCGGCAGGCCGTTCGAGCCGGGCAGAGAGGGCGGCGACCGCGCCCGCCGCACCCGACGCGCCACTGGCGGAATATACCGCCTATTGCCTGACCTGCCACACGCACCGTCCTATCGCCGAGGCGCGCGATATGAACATGCCCGATGGCCGCCGGGCGGTCAAAGGCCACTGCGCTGTTTGTGGCGCAGGCCTTCTCCGGGTCATGGCGTTAGACTCTGCGCGCCCGTGACGTTTCAATCAAGCTGAGCACAGGAGATTCGATGAAACCAACACAGCCTTATGGGCGGATGATCGCCGTCGGACTGATCGCGGCAGGATTGCTGCTCACTCTGGGCCTGGTTCAGGCCGCCGGCGGCCTGTCTCGTCAACCCGGCGAAGTTGAACCAGCCCTCAATGTGTCGAAGCAGTCGCCCCCTTCGGCAAGGCGGGTCATCCCCACTCTTCAGCTTGTTGCGCAAGCGCGCAGCGGCAGTCAGCCGTCCGCGCCGTGCGCGGCAGGTGAGCTATGCGCACCACACGCCGGGCGCGCGTTGGCCCCCACGGGCCAAGATTTCCTCATCGCCCAAGGCACAACGGACCTCTTGCGTCCGATGGTGGCGGCGGGGGGGATGGTGGTTTGGTACAGCCAGGGCGCAGATGGCATGGACGTGTTTGGCCTGCGAATCGGCCAAGGCGGCAGCGTTGGGGACAAGCCTATGCTGATCGCCGGGGGCGCGGGCGACCAGACGATACCGGCCATTGCGGTCAACAAGGCTGGCGGCTATCTCGTCGTTTGGCAACAGCGGCAAGGCAACGGCGGCGATCTTTACGCCCGTTACCTGGCTTCCGATGGCCGTCCCCAGGGTGATCCTTTTGCCATCGTCACCGCCGAAGGCGATCAACTTCGGCCCTCTATCGCCTACGTTCCGGCCTCGGATACATTTCTCGTCGCCTGGCAGGATGCCCGCGCGGGCGGCCCGCCCGATGTGTACGCCCGTCTCGTCCCCTCCGGTAGCGGCTCGACCCCGGGTACCGAATTCGTCGTCAGCGATGTCTTGGGCAACCACCTCATTCCGACCGCTGCCTGCGAGACGGGCAAGCCGGTCTGCCTGGTCGTGTGGCAGGATGATCGGAATGTGATGGCGCAAGGCACCGATGTGTATGGCCGCCTGGTGGATGTTGCCAGGAATGCCGTGATGGGCGAAGAGATCGCCGTGGCCGTGGAGCCAGAGTACCAATTCTCGCCGGAAGTGGCGTTTAACCCGGTCAGCGCCGAATACATGGTCGTCTGGAATGACAATATCAGCGCCCGCCGCGTGTCTCGCACCGGCCAGCCGCTCGGCGATCAAATCAGCATCTCGCGCGAAAGCCCGTTCCAATACAAACCGGCGGTCGCCGTGGGGACGGATGGCAGTTATCTGATCGTCTGGGAAGACTTGCGCGACGTGACCAATGGCGCGACCAAGATCTATGGTCAATGGTTGTCGCCGTCGGGCGCGCTGGCGGGGCCTAACTTTGCCTTGTCTACCGATCCGCGCAATCAGTATTCGCCATCGTTGACCTTTAGCGCGCGCGCGGGGGGCGGGGCTTTTCTGGCTGCCTGGGAAGATGCGCGCGGCGGCAGCGGCCACCTCGCGGTGTATGGGCAATGGATCTTGAGCGCCGCGGGAGGCCAGTGATTTCATGATTGCGCCTCGCCACCGACGCCCCCTCGCCCTGGTTGGACTCTGGCTGTTGCTCAGCCTGGTGGCTCTTTTTTTCTCGCCGCACCCACGAGTTCCTGTTTGGCCCAATGGCGCCGCCGAAAACAATCTGCGGCGCGTTTTTAGTTTGCCGGCCGAGCCGACGTTGATCGTGTTTCATCGCGCGGGCGGCCTCACGCCGGACGACCGGGCTTATATGGACGCGGCCACTCGCGATTTGCAGACCACGCACAGTGGAGCGCAACTGGGCGGCGCGACTGCCGAAACTCGCGTGGTCACTTTGCCGGCCGGCGCAGCCGATGTGCCGGGCCTGCGCGCCGGTTTGCAGGCCGCGCCGGCCGGTTTGAGCGTCTATGTCACTGGCGCGGCTGCTTTTGCCTATGATTCCGTCGCCGCGTGGGAGCGCGCTCGCCTGTTCGTCCTGATGGGCATGACGGCGCTCGCCGGGCTGGTGGCGCTGTTTGGGAGACTGGGACCTCGCCGTGTGCTCGTCGTCATCGCCAGCGTCTTGAGCGCGGGCGCAGTGGGGAGCGCGCTGGCAGCGTTGGTTGCGCCTCCTTCTCCCGTCGCATTGGCGACCGTCGTCAGTGCGGGGCTGGCCGGCGCTTGGGCCGTGCGCTTGATGTCGCCGCAGGCCGGTTCCCCCGCCACGGCCAAACGTATCCCGCTCGATGCACTGACCTTTGCGCCTGAACAGGGAACTGTTGCCGAACCAGAGCCGGCAACGTCCGCGCCGATGATTCGGATCGTCACGCCCTTGCAGCGCGCGCTCGTCAACGCAGGCGAAGTAACGCTGCTTCAAGCGTTGGTCGTCGTGGCAGGGTTGATCGGCCTGGTGTTTGATTTTTCGGCGGGAGCGGCGGTGTTGGCGGGACTGGCTGCCGGCGTGGTCGTCAGCCTGAGCGAAACGCCTGCCCTCATCGCTTTGCTCACGTCCCCGCGCCGCCCTGCCTCCGGCGGCATGGCGCTCCGCTGGTGGGTTCGATTGCCACTGGCCATCATTCCTATTGCAAGTCTGATTTTGCTGAGGCCGACCGCGCACCCGGCCGATGTCGTGAGCCGCCAGTCGGAGGCGGCGCTCGGTTACGCGTTGACCAGCGCGACTGGTGCGCCGGACGCGGGCGCGTTGACGCCTGGGCGGCTGTTGCCCTTGTCCGTGTTGATTCGGACTCCCGCGCGCGTTGACGGCGATGCCGAGGTGGCTGCGCTGGAGGACTTGGCCCGCGACTTGCCTGTGCAGTTTGGGGCGTCATCCGTCGAGGATGCGGCCGCGGTACAGCAACTCGCCGACGCGGCAAGCGCCCGGCGCGCGAATGTCCAACTCATGGCCCAACTGGAAAAGCTGTCCGCTCAGTTGGAAACCGACTTGGACAGCCAGGCCAAAGCACTAGCGTCGGTGTCTGCTGACCTCAAGGAGTTGGACAAGGCGACCGATGCGAATCGTCCCGCCCAAGGGGCCGCCTTGAAGGATGCGACGGATCGCCTGACCCACACCAGCAAAATGTTGACCAGCGCCCGCACCGACCTCATGCGCATGCCGACCGACTTTCCAGAGATGGCCCCGCGCCTGCGTGACGTGCCCACCCTCAAGACATTGCGGACCGCGCTAGAGACGGCCGCCACGGACTTGAACGACGTCAACGCGAATTTGCAGCGCATCGCGGCGCAAGAGGCAATCGCTGCCGGCACGACGACGGCACAGGCCAAGCCGCTGGCTGCGGTTCGAGCTGACCTCGACCGCTCGGCGGCTGCTCTGCAAATCCTCGCCGCCGACGCGGCCCGCTTGCGCACCGAATTGAAGAATGCTCAAAAGCTACAAGCCGGCGCATCCTCTTTCGATTCCAATTGGGTCAGCCAGAATTCGGTGCGCTTGACCCTCATGCCGGTGGACGACCCCTATAGTCGAACTGTCCTTGATAGAGTTCGGACTCTGGCGCAAGCGATTGAGAGCCGGTTGGCCTCTGGCCCGTTGGCGGGCAGCGAGGTAGCGTTGACCGGCGCACCAGTCGCAGCCGAAGCGCGGCGTACACATGCGCTGCAAGACCTGTTGATTCCGGGCGTCGTCGTGGCCGTATTGTCCATGGCGCTGTTGGCCTGGGGCGCGCTCTCGCGGATGAGCCTGGCGTTGCTGGCCCCTCTCGGCGCGGCGTTGAGCGTTGCCGTCGGCGTGGGGACGGCGGCCCTGGTGTTTCAAAATTTAGACGCCAGCGCCCTCGCCCTGGTCAGCATCGTCTTGCTGGCGCTGGTCGGCGCGCGGCTGGCGACGGGGAAAGGCTCCGCCGTCGAAGAGTTGGTGCTGGCGCTGCCGCCCTTGACTTTGGCCCTCACCGGCGTCACTGCATTGACCGTGATGGGAGTCGTCTTGAGCGCGGGATTGCTCGCGGGGCGCTTTATCGTCGGGCCGACGTTGAATCGCGGATCCGGGTCGCCCGCGACGTGAGCGTGTGTCGTTTTGGGCGAAGCAAGTCCACCAGAGCGCGCGCGGAGAATCCTCTCCGGCGGGCAATGCAGAGCCTTTGAGAAGACTGGTCTTGGAAGTGGTGGCTTTCCAGGAACGGCTCAGCCTCAAAGAAGCGGAGCAGCGCCTGGAAGCTGGGGAACTGGACGTGCCGCCGTCCATCTGGGCGTATCTTGAGCGTGGGCTGACGCCGGAGCCATCCATGCCGGTCAGTTTTTGGGGGATGTTCGGACATCGCTGGAACGACTTTAGCCGCCGGGCGCGTGATTGGATCAGCGGCTTGACCCAAGCACGATCATATACGCAACCCTCTCCCTTCGACGACGAATTGGAGAGCGTTGTTCAATTCTTGGAAGATCGCCTGGAGATAAAATATGACGATTGAAATTGCGGATGTCGCTGCTCTGACCGAGGCCGTGATCCGTGAAGTGGAGCGGGCGGTCGTCGGCAAACAAGAGGTGCTCAAAAAGATTATGGCGGCGTTTCTGGCCGATGGGGGCCACGTGCTGCTGGAAGATTATCCCGGCCTGGCCAAGACCCTCATCGCCAATAGCTTTGCTGCCGTTCTCGGCCTGACGTTCAAGCGTATCCAATTCACCCCCGACCTGCTGCCCGGCGACATCACCGGCGGGTATATCTACGACCGCGCGCGCAACCAGTTTTCGCTGCGCAAAGGGCCGCTGTTTGCCCATCTCATTCTGGCCGATGAAATCAATCGCGCCTCGCCCAGGACGCAGTCCGCTCTCCTGGAAGCGATGCAAGAGTACCAGGTGACGTTGGAAGGCGAGACGATCAAGCTGCCGGAGCCTTTCATCGTAATCGCTACGCAGAATCCCATCGAGTACGAAGGCACGTTTCCTCTGCCCGAAGCTCAACTCGATCGTTTCATCGTCAAGCTCTCGGTCGGTTATCCCACGCCGGAGGATGAACAGCAAGTATTGAGGCGGCGGCGGGAGCGCAAGCACGACGCCTTTGAGCTAAAGCCGGTGACGGACGCAGCGGGACTGCTGGACGTGCGTCGGGCGACGGAAGAAGTATACGTTGATCCGGACATTGAGGAATACATCGTCAACCTGACGAATGCGACACGCCGGAACAGAAAGGTGAGCGTGGGCGCCAGCCCGCGCGGTTCTCTGGCGCTGCTCAAACTGGCCCGAACCTGGGCCGCGATGCACGGTCGCGCATACGTGATTCCCGACGACGTCAAGTTGTTTGCCAGGCCGGCGTTGGTTCATCGGTTGATTCTGGAGCCTGACCTTTGGACCGTGCGGCAAGCGCCTGACGAGGTGATCGCCGAGGTGGTCCGCTCTGTTCCAGTCCCGGTCGTCAAGGACGTGTGATGTCACGGAGAGTGCTGCTGTTGGCTGGCCTGGTTTACGAGCTATTCCTCTTGGGGCTGCTGGCGCGAAAGGGCGGGATGATCGCGCTCGCCGTGCCGCTGGTCGTCTACTTGGGAGTGGCGCTCCTGTATGATCCCGGCAAGCTCCGACTGAGCGCCACCCGCACGCTCAGCGCCGAGTGTGTCTCCCCTGGCAAGCCCGTGGTCGTCAAGGTGGCGATTACGAACCACGGCTCGCGGTTGGAAGAGTTGCTGGTGGAAGACAGTCTCCCCACATCGCTTGAGCGGGTCGAGGGGGAGGCGAGTGCGCTCACCGCGCTCGCGCCCGGCGAGATGATCGAATTAGAGTACACGCTGCGTGGGAAGCGAGGCAGCTACTCTTTCGGCGAGGTCCGGGCCACGGCGAGCGATGCCCTCGGGCTTTTCAGGCGACGCGCGCAAATTTCGGCTGTGGCGCGTCTTTTGATTCTGCCGGAGGTTCAGAGGCTGCGGCCCGTGGCGATTCGACCGCCGAGGACGCGCGACTTTCCAGGCCCTATCCCGGCCCGACAAGGCGGCTCGGGCGTGAGTTTCTTTGGCGTGCGCGAGTATCAGTTGGGTGATCCGTTGCGCTGGATCAACTGGCGAGTGGCTGCTCGTCATGCAGAGTCTTTGTTTACCAACGAGTTTGAACAAGAACGCATCGCCGATGTGGGGTTGATTTTAGACGCTCGTCAGCAAGGCGACGTCCTATCGCCGGATGGCGCGTTCTTTGACCACGCCGTCCGCGCAACGGCATCCCTGGCCGACGTCTTTCTCAATGCGGGCAACCGCGTCGGGCTGCTGATTTACGGGAGCGGCATGGAAAGAACCTTCCCAGGCTATGGCAAAGTTCAGCGCGACAGAATCCTGCGCGCGTTGGCTCGATCCAAGACGGGATTCAACTATGCGCTTGAAAGCCTCGAGTATCTCCCGACACGCTTTTTCCCCGCGCGGTCACAGATCGTCGTGATCAGTCCCCTTGATCCAGATGATCTGCCGGTGCTCGTGCGCCTCAGGGCGCATGGGTACCAGGTCATGGTGATCAGTCCCGATCCGATTGACTTTGAAGCAAAATCAGCCGACCTGGACCGGCGCGGGACATTCGGGCTGGCGACCCGGATCGCTCGCGCGGAGCGGAGGCTGTTACTCCATGAACTGCGCCGAGTTGGCATCCAGGTTGTGGATTGGCAGGTCACGCAGCCGCTCGATCAGGTGATCCGCGTGCCGCTGGGCCGGCTGCCACCGAGCCGTATGTTGGGGATGGCGCTATGACCGCGAGACTTTTGCCCATCACGAGCGGGCTAGCCACGCTTGTCCTGGCAGTGGGATATGCCGTGGGCGGCGAATGGATATTCTCGCTGATCTTGCTGGCGACGGGTGTGCTCTGGTGGATCGGACAGAAGCGTCACTGGAACGGGTTGGCGTCTGTGATCTTGATTGGCTTTGTAGCGGCTGCGGCCCTTGGCCTCTGGCGTGGCCTGCCAGCCGGCTGGATGCTGCTCGGCGTCGTGGCGGCGCTTTCCGCATGGGACCTGGATCATTTTGCCCGGCGGTTGAGCAGCGTCGAGCGAGTCGAAATGCGGCCGGCCTTGGAATGGCATCACCTCCGAAGGCTCATCAGCGTGGACTGCGTGAGCTTGCTTTTGGCCGGGATAGCGTTGGCGATCCGGTACAAGTTCAGTTTCGGCGTGGCGCTTTTCTTGGGCCTGGTCGCCGTGCTGGGTTTGAGCCAGATGATGAGCTACTTGAGACGCGAAAGCGATTGAGATGATTCCAGACCTGACAGGTTTCGCAAACCTGTCAGGTCTGCTCACAGCGTCACAGCCAACGCCGACTCGGGCACGACGATGACGGCGGACGTGCCCTGC
The DNA here is from genome assembly GCA_041300525.1 of Anaerolineae bacterium. Taxonomy (GTDB): domain Bacteria; phylum Chloroflexota; class Anaerolineae; order Fen-1058; family Fen-1058; genus JBGLNJ01. The sequence continues at coordinate 3,304,621 of JBGLNJ010000001.1, forward strand.
CCGGCGACGCTTTCCACGTCCATCCGCCCGCCGACGACGGCCAGCATGGTGCTGTGAAATAGCAGCCCGCTGCCGGTCCCCTCGCTTTCGCGGCGATTGGCTGCGGTCACGCCCACCCCGTCATCTTTCACGACCAGGCGCAGTCCGTCTGACCAGCCCATCTCGATGGTGAGGCGCAGAGGCCGCGCGCCATCCTCGCCGCGCGCGTGACGGGCGGCGTTGCGGATGGCCTCTTGCGCGGCCGCAAAGACGACCTCGCCGACGAACGAGGGCACCTCGCGCGTGATGCGCTGTTCGGCGCGCTCCGCGTCGTCTATGCGCCACTCGATGCTTTCAAAGGCGTCGCGAAAATCGTGCTCCAGGGCGCGGCGCAGCGCCACGACCAATCCTTCGCGCTCCAGTCGTTCCGGCGCAGCCGTGCCCATCTGCCGCACCATCGCCGAGAGCGTCTTGTGCGCGCCGGTCAAGGCCGCCAGCGCTTCGGCGTCGCCGCAGGCTTCCAGACGCAAGATGGCGGTGTGCAGTTGCGGCAGCACTTCGTCGTGCAGCACGCGGCGATTTTGCGCGCCGAGCACTTTGACTTCGGCGATGCGGCGGCGCAACAGGCTCATCGTCAGGCGCGCCACCTGTTCGCCGGCGAGCAAATCCGCGATGCGTTGAACGGCGGCGCGCGCCACGTCCATTTCCTCGGCGGCGTAATCGCCCTCGCCGACTCGCGGCCCGAGCAGCAACGTCTGCGCCAGCCCACGCTCGTCGGAAAGGCTCAGTGTGCGAATGACCTTTGCCCCTTCCGACCAGCGAAAGCCGATGCGCTGCGGCGCAGAATCATTCGCACTGTCGAGGATCAGGCAGGCGTGCTGCGCGCCGAGCACGTCACGGCACAGCGCCTCGAAGAGAGCGCGGGTGTCGGCATTGCCTTCACGGCCGGAAAGCAGCCGCTCGCGCAAGTGTGTGCTGACGACGAAAGGCCGCAGCAGCGTGAGGAACTCTTCGTGCTCGGCGAATATGCGCCAACTGACTAGCGCGAACATGATCGCTGCCAGTGCAGTGGCCAACATCAGGCCGTAGATGGGCCGCAGTTGGAGGCGGTAGACGAACGCGACGGCGGTGGCGAACGCGGCGATGAGGATGACGGTGCGCCGCCACTGGCGGAAAAATCCGCGCCGGGGCAAGGGCCGCTCGGTGAACACTTCAAAGCCGACGATGACCCGCCCCAGCAAGATCGCGGCCAGCGCGACGAGGAACAGCATGACCAGGTCAGCCGAAAAGAGCACGAGCCGCTGCGACTTGTTGATCGCCGCCAGCGGCCCCGATTGGTGCGCGGCCCAGATCACGGTCACGATGACGATCAGTCCCACGCCCATGAGGACAACCGAGACGGCTGCCAGCCACGGTCGCGCGCCGATGTGCGGGTCGTGGTTGGCAGAGGGCGAGCGCAGGGCGATGAGCGGCACGAGGTAGCACAACACCGCGTAAGGCAGGTACAGCCAGAGCATCACGGGCGCGCCGGCGAACCACCAGGCCCGGTCGGTGTTCAAAATGCGCGCATACACCAGGCTGGCATAAGACGGAAACGGATTGGCGAACAGAAATACAGGCACGAGCAGGAGACATCCCAGGCCCAGCGCGATTTGCCAGCGGCGATAGATCGTGTGTTGCTCGGGCGAGAGGCCCGCATAGCGGATCACTGTCAGCAGCCAGGCGAAGGGGGCCACCGGCAGCGGAATCCACGCCAGCCGCCACCAAAAGTCCCTGACTTGGCGGCCTCCACCGCTTTCCCGGCGCGTTTCCCGAGCGCGTGCCGAGTCGTGAGCGCCTGCATCGAGACCCTCGTCTGTGCCGTGCGCAACGAGACCTCGGCCTGCGCTCGCGCTTTGGCAATCGGCGTGAACCACGACATGGCAAACGGGCGATCCGTCACGCCCCAGCGGACGACGGCCGCGGCCCAGGTCAGTCCTGCGCCAAACCCCACCAGGCACAGGTTGTCGCCATCTTTGCAGCGCCCCTGCTCAATGGCCTCAACCAACGCGATGGGGATGCTGGCAGCCGACGTGTTGCCATACTCCTGAATGTTGACAAAGACCTTGGCCATCGGCAGACCCAAGTGGCGCGCGGCCAACTCGATGATCCGCAAATTCGCCTGGTGCGGGATGAGCAGATCAATGTCGGACAGCGACATCCCCGCCTGGGTGAGGGCTTCAGCCGCCGCCTGCCCCATCACCCGCGTGGCGAACTTGAACACCTCGCGGCCATTCATGCGCAGCAGATGGCCGCCCCGCATGATCGTCTCCGGCGTCATCGTCTCGCGCGCCCCCATGTTGATCCGCAGGTGAGGGGCGCCGGAGCCATCGGAGCCAAGCACGAACGACAGCACGCCCGTCGGCTCGTCGCACGCTTGCACGATGACGGCGCCGGCGCCGTCGCCAAACAACACGCACGTCTCGCGATCCTGCCAGTCAACGTTGCGGCTGATGGTCTCCGCGCCGATGACGAGGACGTTTCTGTGCAAGCCGGTCGAGATGAAGCCTTGCGCCGTCGCCAGTCCGTAAACAAAACCCGTGCAGCCAGCCTGGAGTTGAAACGCGCCGCACTTGGCGCCGAGCATATCCTGCACCAGGCTGGATGCCGGCGGCAGCAAATCGTCCGGCGAGGTGGTCGCCAGGATGATCAGATCGAGGTCCTGGGGCGCAAGGCCGGCCTGGGCCAGCGCGGCGCGGCTCGCCGCCGCAGACATGGTCGCCGTCGTCTCACCTGCGGCTGCGATGTGCCGCCGACAAATGCCGGTGCGCGCAACGATCCACTCGTCACTGGTGTCCACCATTTTGGCGAGATCAGAGTTCGTCAGTATGTTAGAGGGAACATGTTTGCCCCATCCGACGATGCGCCCATACTTCATTCGATTTGCCTCCGTTGCAGGATGAATGATTGGACAACAACTACCAGGTAAGGATGTTCATTCCTTGTCTTTGATTGCCAAAGTGAACTTGCGACACACCACATCAATCACATCATCGTAAGTCTGAATCAAATAGTGTTTGTATGATTGGTCAACTTTGCCACCTAACTGGGTGAGCCACTCAGAGTTCAAAACTTCATCAAAGCTACTAACAGCGTTATAGTCCCATGAGTCTAGTTCAACAACTTTGAAAGCGAGTACGCCAGAGAAAGCGAGAGCATAACTCACGTCATCAACAGGCTTTGACGCCAAGCGTCCATTGAAGCTGCCTTCTAACATGAGCGTGCCTTGCTGTATATCAACCTCTAGCTTGTCGAGGAAAATAGCATCTCTGCCTTTGAGGATACCTATTGGTGTTTCGACTGGCTGGAATATTTGGGCGCTCACAGGCGTATCCTTATCGTATTATTCTGATGTGGCCCCACGCCATTCCTTTTTGCGGCGCGTGGCCTACTTCCGATGATTCAGCGGACGGCTGACTCGGAAATCGCCTGCCCGGGCCGAACACGCCCGCGATGGCGTAGGACGTAAATGACAATGCCTACCGCCGATGCAATGGACACGGCGGATCCCAGTGCAGCCGCAATGACGAGGATCGCGCTGCGCGTCCGCCGCGTCACGGCCTTGCGGCTGGCCGACGCCGTGACGATCAATTGCCGGCCTAGTTGGTACACGAACGTGGGGCTAGGCTGCACCGGCGCGAGCGTACGCTGTGTGCGTTCGGCCAACTGCATCAGCATCTCTAGCGAGGCAAGCTGCTCTGCGCCCGCGCCCAGAGATACCGCCAGATCATCTCGCCCTCCCACCAACCGATCCGCGTGCGCGGCTAGCATGTCGGTAACAATCCGGTCGCTCATCTATCACTCCGCAGGGTACGTCACCACCGCCAGCGTGCCCGGCCCAAAATGGACTGCCAACGAAAGCGCCAGATCATGCACGAACGTCTCGCTACAGTTGAGCACGCGCTTGGCTTGTTCCAGCAGTTCCTCGGCTTCCGCGGGCGCTTGAGCGTGGATGGCCGCCAGGTTGACGCGAGCGTCCCCCACGCGCTCACGCGCCATCTCCAACACCCGTTCGATGGCCCTCTTGCGCGTGCGGACTCGGTCCGCCATTTCCATCAGCCCGCCCTCTGCTCGCACGATGGGCTTGACGTTGAGCAGCGAGGCCAGCGCACCCTGAAACTTGCTCACGCGCCCACTCATTTCAGCGAATTTCAAGTTTGCCAGGGTGAAAAGATGGTTCACCTGCGGGCGTGTCGCTTCCAGCCGCCTGAGAATCTCTGTCACACTCTTGCCTGCCTGCGCCATCCGTGCTGCATCCAGACACATAAAGCCTAGTCCGCCCGACCCGCCCCAACTGTCAAAGACATACACCTTGACGCGGTCGGCGAGGGCCTCGGCCGCCATCTGCGCCGAGGCAAAGGTACCGGAAAGCTGGGCGGTGACGTGGATGGAGAGGATTTCGTCGGTTGGATCGGCAATGGCCTGATACATCTGGGCAAAGTCGCCCGGCGGCGGCTGCGAGGTCTTGGGAAGCTGCCCATCCCGTTCCACCAAACGATAGAACGTAGGAGGGTCAATCGTTTGCCGGTCGCGGAATGTCTCGGCGCCGAATTGGATGTGGATCGGCACGACGTGAATGGCATACTGCTCCATCAGCGCGTCCGGCAAATCACAGGTGCTATCGGTCACAATGTGAATCATGTGTCTCCTGTGGTGACTTGATGAATCACTCGCCTTGTGCTGAAATCATGTCTGGCAGTCCCAATTCATCACGCAGCGAAATCAATGTGCGGAAATACAGCGACTTGACCGCCCCCTCGCTGCGTCCCATAACCTTGCCCACTGCGGCATTGGACATCCGCTCCACGAATTTCAGAATGAGCAGTTGCTGGCGCTCGGGCGGCAAGCGCCGAATGGCAGACAACAATCGCTCGCAATCTTGATTGCTTTCGGCAACGGACTCGGGCCGCTCGTGGCTCAGGCCGGGCAGAACGACGTCCTCCAGCGAGGAAACCGGCCGGCGGCTACGGTCGCGGTGCCAATTTGCGACTAGGTTGTGCGCGATGCGGTACAGCCACGCCGAAAACGGCACGCCTCGTTCGCTGTAATGGGCAATATGCGTCATCGCGCGCTGAAACGTGCGCGCCGTCAGGTCTTCTGCCTCGTGATAGTCGCCGGTCCGATAATAAACATAGTTGTAAATCTTGCCGACGTACCGTTCATACAGGACGCCAAACGCCGCCGGGTCGGTCTTGGCCCGCTTGACTAGTTCGACTTCGTCCTCCGAATTCGACAACGCTTCCCCCGTGGCAAGCCCAAAGGGGATTCCGTCATGAATCCACCGATAGAAACCCCGTTGGGCGGTTAAGGTTACGCTCCCCATTGTAAACCTTGCCCGTCATCCCGTCAAACAGTCCAAGTACTGTACTGTTTCGTGGTATAATCGCCGCGAACAATGGCGCAGGCTTTGATCGGTTTGGCCGAGACCCACCCATCGGGCAGAACGAGGCCATTGTGGGGACAGGCTTGACGCCCAGGCGTGACAGGGCAGGAGAGCGATGACAACAGTGACCAAGAACCTGGCTGTGTTGACGAGCGGTGGCGACGCGCAGGGAATGAATGCTGCGGTGCGCGCGGTCGTCCGCACGGCGCTGGACAAAGGCCTGAATGTCTACGCCATCTACGAAGGCTATCAGGGCATGGTGGATGGCGGCGACCGCATCCGCAAGATGACGTGGGACGCGGTCGGCGGCATTTTGCAAAAGGGCGGCACCATCATTGGCACGGCCCGCTGCGATGACTTTCGCACGCGCGAGGGGCGCCGACAGGCCGCGCGCAATCTGCTGGAGCGCGAAATTGACAGCTTGGTGGTGATCGGCGGGGACGGCAGTCTAACCGGCGCGAATATCTTTCGCCAGGAATGGCCCGCGTTGTTGGCCGAACTGGTGGAAACGGGCCAGGTGAGCCAAGAAGTGGCCGCGCGCCGCTCCAGTTTGACCCTCGTTGGGCTGGTCGGTTCCATTGACAATGATATGTATGGCACCGACATGACGATCGGCGCGGACACGGCGTTGCACCGCATCATCGAAGCGATTGACGCCATCAGCAGCACAGCGGCCAGCCATCAGCGCACCTTTGTCGTCAAAGTGATGGGGCGCAACTGCGGCTACCTGGCGCTCATGAGCGCCATCTCCACGGGCGCCGACTGGGTGCTGATCCCAGAAAACCCGCCGGACGGGGGCTGGGAGCAAAGGATGGTCGAGGACTTGCGCTTGGGCCGTAAAGCCGGGCGGCGAGATAACATCGTCGTCCTGGCCGAAGGCGCACGCGACCGGCAGGGCAACACCATTGGCAGCTCGTATGTCGTCAAGGTTCTGGAGGATGCGCTGGGCGAAGAGGTGCGGGTGACGGTCCTGGGGCACGTTCAGCGCGGCGGTTCGCCCAGCGCCTTTGACCGCAACCTGGGCACGCTCATGGGCTATGCCGCGGTTGAAACCGCGATAACGGCCAAACCGGAAGATGAGCCGAAACTGATCGGCATGAGAGGCAACCGCATTGTGCGTTCGCCGCTGATGCAATGCGTCGAGCAGACGCAAACCGTGGTCAGGCTGATCGGGGAGCATGAATACGACAAGGCGATGGACATGCGCAGCTCTAGCTTCAAAGACGCCTATAGCACCTTCAAGATCTTTTGGTAAGTTAATTAGGCTTACTGATTTATTTTGCTGTGACCAGTCGATCCATACCTTCGTCGGCAACTTTTCCTGGAGGCCCAACGCGCGCGCCCGGCAGTCTCCGGCCAGTGGGCATTCGTCACAGTGGGGCGAGCGAGGAGTGCAGATCGTCGCGCCCAGTTCCATCATCGCTTCGTTCCAACGGCCCGCCTTTCCCTTGGGCAAATTCGCTTCGGCCAGCGTCCATAGTTTTTTCTGAATTGCGGGCCGGCGCGCGTCGCCGCGAATCGCGTAAACGCGGCACAGCACGCGCTTGACGTTGCCATCCACCACCGGCGCGTCGCGCCCGAACGCGATGCTGGCGATTGCGCCCGCCGTGTAGCGGCCAATGCCGGGCAGTTGGCTCAATTCCTCAACCGTGTCCGGCAGGCGACCCTCGAACTCGGCCACGACCTTGCGCGCAGCGCGGCAAAGGTTGCGCGCGCGAGCATAATAGCCCAGCCCTTCCCACAGCTTGAGCACGTCGTCGAGCGGCGCTGCGGCCAACGCTTGCACCGTGGGAAAGCGTTCTGTGAATCTGCGGAAATATGGTATAACTGTGGCGGCCTGCGTCTGCTGCAACATGATCTCGCTGACCCAGACGCGGTATGGATCGCGCGGCTCGACTCGCCACGGCAGGTCGCGCAGATTTTGGGTTGCCCAGCGTAGCAGCCGAGCAGCAGACAATCTTTTTGTAGCCAACCGACCTACTTTCACGTGTTGCGTATTCCGTGTTCCGTGCCGGTGTGTCACACATACAAACGTAACACGCAGTATCCGATTCTACCAGAAACAGACGAAACACCAAATGACCACTTACGATCTCTGCCTCGCCTGGTCATGGGAATATGACGCCGATTTCGTCGCGCGGCTCGGCGCAGCGTGCGCGCGCCGTGGACTGACGTTGCACCAAGTCACACCCGACACACTCTCCACTGCCCTCACCCGCATCGCCTCGGGCGACCTGGCCTTTCGCGCGTTTTTCGACCGCGCTTCCGATGGCGACTCTGCTTTCCTGCCGCTGGTCGAATGGGCCGCCGCGCACGTCCCGGTTCTGATCAACCCCTTCGCCGCCGCGCGCCGCGCCTGGGACAAGGCGACGATGCACCTGGAATTCATCACCGCCGGCCTGTACACGCCTTACACCATCATCCTGCCACCCTACCACGAGCGGCCTGAGCTTTCTCCATCCGACCTGGCGCCGCTGGGTGGACGGTTCTCCATCAAGCCCGCGCACGGCGGTGGAGGCGCTGGCGTCGTCAATAAAGCCGAAGCCTGGGCGCAGGTTGCCGCCGCGCGGCAGCGTTTTCCCGCCGACAAGTATCTCCTCCAAGAGTGGATTACGCCCGCGCTGGTGGGCGGACGCCGCGCATGGTTCCGGGTGATACACTGCTGCGGCCAAACGTTCCCATGCTGGTGGGATAGTCAGACGCACGTCTATACGCCCGTCACGTCCAGCGAAGAGTCGCTCTATAACCTGAGCCGCCTGCGCGAGATGACGGCCATCATTGCGCGCGTGTGTGGCTTGCAGTTGTTCTCCACCGAAATCGCCTGGGCGACTGATGGGCGGCTGCTGTCCGTGGATTATGTGAACGACCCGCTCGACCTGCGCGCGCAGTCTCAATCTGCCGAGGGCGTGCCGGATGAGATCGTGACCACGATTGCGGGTTGTCTGGCCGAATGGGTTGCCGAACAGTCCCGCGCCTGTGTGCGCCCCGCGACCGTGGCCGACATTCCCGCCCTGCTCCTGCTCCTCGCCGAGTTGGGCCGCCCGCACGCCGACCCTGCCGATGCGGCCGCGTTTGCGGGCGTGACTGACGTGTACCGCCAGCACATCGCCGACCCGGACCGGCTGGTGTCGGTGGCGGAACTAGGCGGGCGAATCGTCGGCGCGTTGGGCGGCGCGTACCGCACGCGGCTCAACTGGCCCACGCGCGAGCTGTGGATCGCCGACCTGGTCGTGACCGAATCCGCGCGCGGCCAGGGCATCGGTCTCGCGTTGATGGACGACGCCATCACGCGGGCGCGGCAAGCCGGTTGCCATCGCATCGCGCTCGAATCGGGGCACGCTCGCCAGGCCGCTCATCAGCTTTACCGGTCGTTGGGCTTTGAAGATAAGGGTATCTACTTTGCCCTGAATTTGTAGGGCAAGCTGGCAGCTTGCCCTGCTTTGACGCTTGACTGCCGAGGGTGCTCGTGATAAAGTTATCACGGTGCGAGCAAAACGTAGCCGGTTCGTTTCCCCCCAGACAAAGAGGAGAAAACACAATGAGCCATCCCCTGTTGCCCAATGCAACGCTGCGAGTCTTGTTCCTTTCGATGGAAGATGTGATGGGCCCGCACGGCGTTAACGCCGTGCTCAACACCGCCGGACTGACCCGCTTCGTTAAGAACTATCCTCCGAACAATCTGGAGCCTTGCGTGCCGTTTGAAGACTATGCCTCGGTCGTCAAAGCGGTCGAAGATTTCTATGGCCCTCGCGCGGCCAAGGCTTCGCTCATCCGCGTCGGCCGAGCCACGTTCCAGTACGCGATGAAGGAGCACCCTGCCACGCTGGGACTGGCCGGGCTGGCGCTCAAAGTGCTGCCGCTGAACCTGCAGATGAAAACGGTGCTGAACAACATCGCCGCCGGGATGACCAAGGACCTCAACGAGCCGGCGCACGTGGAAGAACAGGCCGACTGCTTCTTGTACGTCAAAGAAGCCTGCGCCGCGTGTCAGGGCCGCCAGGCCCCCAAACCCGTGTGCTTTACGACCACGGGCGCAATTCTCGAAGGATTGAAATGGGCCACCGGCAAGAACTTTGATGTCTCGGAAACCATCTGCCGCGCCACGGGTGGCCCCACCTGCACGTTCCGAGTCGCCAAGACGCCGCTGGAATAAACTGAGGTCGGAAATCGGAGGTCAGAAAGTGCAGCACCATCATCTGGCCTCTGACATCTGATCTCTGACTTCCGCCTTGAGCCTCCAGGAGCAAAAGCCATTTCCACCTCGGATCAAGAACGCTGGGACGCGCGATGGGCCATGCCGAAAAGCGCCCACGTGCGTGATCCACATCCGCTCCTCGTCCGCTTTGTCTCGCAGAATGTGTTGACCGGCGGGCGCGCGCTGGATGTGGCGTGCGGCGTGGGACAAAACGCCATCTGGCTGGCCCAGCGCGGTTTCACCGTTGATGCGGTGGATATTAGCCCGGTGGCGATTGAACGGGCGCGGCAGGCGGCCGCGCAAGCCGGCGCCGCTGTGAGCTTTATCCACGCCGACCTGGACACGTGGTCGCCGCCAGCGGGGGCGTACGAGTTGGTGATCGGGTTCCGCTTCCTCAACCGCAAGTTGTTGCCGCGCTTGCAAGCCGCACTGCGGCCCGGTGGATGGCTGCTGTACCAAACGTTCAACCTCCGCCGGCTGACCTCCGATTCCGATTTTCCGCTGGAACACTTGCTCGACCTCGGCGAGCTTGCGCGCATTTTTGCCGGATGGGACATCGTCGAGTCCAGCGACGACGGCGGGTCAGCATACGATCAATCGTGGATCGTCTGTCGCAAGACTGTTTGCCGCAAGACTGTTTGCCGCAAGCCTTGACAGTTCCTCATCTGTGTGGTATCTTTGCGCTCCAACAACTGAACAATTTCCAAATACTCTTATCCAGAGAGGCGGAGGGACCGGCCCTGTGAAGCCTCGGCAACCAACTGATATTCGGTATGGTGCCAATTCCGGCAGAAGGAAAAATTCTGGGAGATGAGAGGGGATCAGCCTTCATAGCTTATCTGCCCCTTCTTATCCAGAAGGGGCAGTTTCTTTTAATGGAGAGGAAAAGACAATGACGACATGGACCATGTTCGAGCCTTTAGCGGTGATGTGCTGCTAAAGGCCGAAAGAGAGATGTGCGTTTGACGACTGCCTTGACGACTTTGGTATGACTCGCTTCGGTTGAGATAGAAATCAACCGCAAGTGTTATCCGTGTTCGGGGGCAGGCGAAAGACCTGCCCCTTCGCTTTTGGTCGCGAACTTTCGACCAGCGATTTTCTGCTCGGCGCCCTTGCGAAGGGCGAGCAGTTATCTGAAAGGAACTTTTTCATGTCTAGCGACAAAACCTTTAGCCGTTCGTTCGGCTTTGCCACGCGCCAGCTTCACGCCGGGCAGCAGCCCGATCCGGCCACCGGCTCGCGCGCGGTTCCCATTTACCAGACCACATCCTACGTGTTCAAAGATACCGATCACGCCGCCCGCCTGTTCGCCTTGCAAGAGTCCGGCAACATTTACACGCGCATCATGAATCCCACCAGCGACGTGTTCGAGCAGCGTGTGGCGAGCCTGGAAGGCGGCGTGGGCGCGCTGGCCGCCAGCTCCGGTCATGCCGCGCAAACGATGGCGATTCTCACGTTGTGCGGCGCGGGCGATCACATCGTCTCTGCCTCCACGCTCTATGGCGGCACGTACAACCAGTTCAATTACACCTTTCCTCGCATGGGCATCGAGGTGACGTTTGTTGACCCCTCCGATCCGGAAAACTTTGGCCGGGCGATTCGTCCCAACACCAAAATCCTCTACGGCGAGACGCTGGGCAACCCGCGTATCAACGTGTTCCCATTCGATGAGGTAGCCGCCATCGCGCGCGAGCAGCGCATCCCGCTGGTGATTGACAGCACTTTTGCCACGCCGTATCTCTGCCGTCCGTTCGAGTGGGGCGCGAACATCGTGACTCACTCGACGACCAAGTTCATCGGCGGGCACGGGACGAGCATCGGCGGCATCATCGTGGACGGCGGCAACTTTGACTGGGCTGCCAGCGGCCGCTTTCCCAATTTCACCGAGCCGGATCCCAGCTATCACGGCGTGGTGTATGCCGGCCTGGGCGCGGCGGCGTTCATCACCAAAGCCCGCGTGCAAATTCTGCGCGACATTGGCGCGTGCCAGTCGCCCATCAACTCGTGGCTGCTCCTGCAAGGGCTGGAGACGCTCAGCTTGCGCATGGAGCAACGGCGCCGATTTTGACCCGGCCACGCTGCACGATTGGCCGCAAGTCGTCCACGAACTCGTCGCCCGCGCACGACAATGGGAATTGATACCGGCCTGAGCCTTGATGGAGAAACACATCACACTGCGCTCCACGCTCTACATTCTACTCTCCACGCTCTTGCTGTTCGCCGCCTGCGCGCCGCCCGCCGACCTGCCTCAGCCCGCGCCGCGCATCATCTTTCCGACAGATAGTCGGCCCACGCCCACGCGCGCGCCCTCGCCGTTGCCCGGCCCCACGCGCACGCCGCGCCCCACGCCCGCCGCTCCGCCGCTGACGGAATACCGCGCGCTGTGGGTGGACGGCTTTAACCCCGGCCTGCAAACGCCGGAGCAAATCACCCAGCTTGTGCGCGATTGCCAGTCCATCAGTTGCAACGTGCTGGTGGTTCAGGTGCGCATCTATGCCAACGCGCTGCACGCCAAATCGTCCGAGCCGCGCGCGAGCAACTATCCGCCAGGGTTCGACCCGCTCACCGACGTCATCAGCAAAGCGCACTCGGTCTCTCCGCCGATTGAAGTCTACGCCTGGATGAACGCCTTCCCGGTGTGGCCCTCCAACCTCGACCCGCCGACCGACCCGCGCCACATCCTCAACACGCACGGCTTGAACGCGGCCGGCGCGGACAACTGGCTCTCGTTCAACGAGCAAGGCAATACAGACGGCGTCGGCCTGTACAACCTCGACCCCGGCAACCCGGATGCGGCGCAGCACGTCGTGAACCAGGCCGTCGGTGTGGTCGAGAACTATGCCGTGGACGGCGTACACCTCGACTTTATCCGCTACATGGGAATCAACTGGGGCTATAACCCGGCGAGCGTTGCGCGCTTCAACACGCGCATGAACAAAACCGGCACGCCCGCGTCCGACGACGCGCAGTGGTCACAGTGGAGGCGCGACCAAGTGACGGGTGTGGTGCGGCGCATCTGGCTTAAAGCCACGGCCGCCAACCCGCGCATCAAAATCTCTGCGGCGCTCATCCCCTGGGGCGACGGCCCGGCCAACGACACGGAATGGCAATATGTGTCGGCGTATCGAACCGTATTTCAGGATTGGCGCGCGTGGCTGGAAGAGGGCATCCTCGACATCGCCTTCCCCATGAACTATTTTTCCGATTCGTCTTTGCCGGCCAACTTTGACCATTGGATCGAGTTCGAGAAGAATCACCGCTACAATCGCCACGTCGTCATCGGCATGGGCAACTATTTGAACTCGCTCGAAGAGTCCCTCTCGCAGATTCGCCGCGCGCGCGGGCGCTCGACGGCCAACCAGCGCGCCGACGGCATCTCGATCTATGTCTACAACCAGACCGACAAGGATCACCTGCCGTTCGCGCAATTCGCCGAAGTGACGACGCTCGGCCTGGCCCCCGGCCCGGCGATTCCCGTGTTCGCCCCGCAGGCTTTCATCCCGCCCATGCCGTGGAAATCCGCGCCCTCCACCGGTCACTTGATGGGCACTATTACATCCGATGGCAAACCCGCCGACGGCGCGACGGTCACGCTCACCGGCCCGGTCAAGCGAACGGCCACGACGGATGGCTCTGGCTTTTACGGCCTGGTTGACCTGCCGCCCGGCGCATACCGCGTCTCCACTGGCAGCATCACGCAAACCGCGACGATCCGCGCTGGCGTTGTCACGACGTTGACGTTGAGCCTTGGGCGCTGAGTCGCGGGCGGCTCACGTCGTCATCAGTTTCACATAGATTTCTTCCAGCGCGGACTCTTGCACCGAAAGGTCCACGAGCGCCCAGCGGTTCTCTGAGATTTTTTCCAACATGGCCGCAATCGCGCTGACCTCCGTCGTGCGAAAGACATAGTTGCCGTCCTTGTGCTCGAACTCTAGGCTTTCGTCCGACTTGAACACCACCTGGTATTCCCGCTTGCCCAGGCTGGCGCGGATGGCGTCCATGCTGTCGCAGATGACCAACTGACCATTCTTGATGATGGCGACGCGGTCACAGACATACTCGACGTGGAACAGATTGTGCGCGCTCAAGACGATGGTCTTGCCCTGCGCCTTCAAGCTCTTGAGGTAGTGGATGATAAAGAACGAGGTCAACGGATCGAGGCCCGAGTTCGGCTCGTCCAACACCAGGAGCTTGGGGTCGTGCAGGAGCGCGCGGGCAATCGCCACCTTGCGCTTCATGCCTTTGGACAACTCGCCCGTCAGCTGGTCCCGCTCGGCCAGATTGAGCGAGCCGAGCAGCTCGTCTATGCGCGCCTGGGCCAGGCTCTTGGGCATCTCGTACAACTCGGAAAAGAACAAGAGATACTCTTGAGCCGTCATGTTTTCATACAGCGGGCTTTCTTCCGGCAGATAGCCGGTAGAGCGTTTGACGGCCGTGCTGTCTTTAGCCATATCCCGGCCCATCACGTGAACCGTGCCGGAGGTTGGGGCGATGAGGCCGACGATCATCTTGAGCGCCGTGCTTTTGCCCGCGCCGTTATGGCCAATGATGCCCATGATTTCGCCGTCGTCCACCGTCAAGTCCAGATCTTTCACTGCGGCCAAATTCCTGTATAATTTAGTCACCTGTTTCAGTTCAATCATTGGGTTTCCTTATGCGCACTATCCTGACCATCGCCAAACGAGAACTCTCGCGGCTGAGGTCCCGCTTCCGGGGCGGCTCCAGGCCGCTGATCCTGCTCATCCTGGCCGGAGCGTTCGGGCTGTCCTTCCTGACTTTCCGGCAGATGCCCGTCGTGGGCTTCGGCCCGAGCTCAGCCGAGGGCGAGAGCATGTACCGCGTGGGCGTGTCGCCCGACGGGCCGCGCGTCCAGGACAGCCGCTTCAATGCCGTCACCCTCGACCGAACCCGTGGATACGCTTTGCTCGACGAAAAAAAGCTCGATGTGTACATTGACGGGGCCAGGGTCATCACTCGCAGTGACGCAAAGTCCCAGTATGCTGCCGGCGCGCTCAAACGATACCTCGAAAAGCAAGAACTGGCAAGGATCAACGCCGAATACGACCTGGCCCACGCCTTTCCGCTGCGCGTCGAGATCAACACTCTCACCGCCACTGCGGAAAGCGGCCTGCCATTCCAGGGGCCGTCACTAGCCGATCTCATCGGCCCGTGGCCGCCCGCCCCGGCTCCGCTACAACCGGACGCGCAACCGGCCTCGCCGGGCCAACCGCCCCTGCCCAGCGAAAGCGACGTCGCCGTGCGGGAGCAAATCAAGGAAGCGGAAAGCGGTGGCGGCCTTCCGCAGATCAAGATCGAGTCCACCTCCAACAAACGCATCATCATTCCATCTCTCACGAACCCGCCGATACCTTTTGCCCAAGTCCTTCTGGCGTTCGTCTACATCCTGCCGGTCTCGTTTGTCAGCGTGTTTTTCACCAGCAGCTTTATGGACGAAAAGACGAACCGCCGGCTCACCATCTTGATGTCGGCCCCGGTGACGCCGTTCCAGATCATTGCCGGCAAGATGCTGCCTTACGTCGTTTTCTCATTTGCGGCGGTGGCGGTCGTCGCCCTGGCGACTAGAGCCAACGTGGGGTTGGCGTTGGCGATCTTTTGCCCGGCCATCCTGTTCATCTTTGCCATCTACCTGATGGTACCCCTGCTTTACCGCACGTTCAAGGATACCACTTTTATCTCAATGCTCGCCACGGCCGTGACGACGTCGTACCTGATCTTTCCGGCCATGTTCTCCGGCATCAATGACCTGGCCTACATTTCGCCCCTCACGCTGGCCGTCAAGATGTATCGAGCGGAACCTTTCGGGTGGCGGGAATACCTGTTCGCCACCACGCCGATGGTTCTGCTCTTTGCGCTTTCATTGTACGTCGGCACGCGCGTGCTCAACGAAGAGTTCCTCATGGGCTATCGCCCGCTGCACCGCAAGGTCGCCGACGCGATTTATCTCAGCATGAACCGCAGCCATCCTTATCTGTCCATCGTGGCCTTGAGCCTGCTGCTCATCCCGATCGTCTACATGATCCAGTTAGTGACGCTGGCGCTTTCGCTCAACCTGCCGATCCAGTTTGCGCTGGCCGGCACACTGGTCGTGGCGGCCGTCGTCGAAGAGATCGCCAAGTCGGTGGGCATCGCGGCGCTCTTGTAACACCGGATCGCCCGATCCGTGAAGCAGGTGATCGCGTTGTCGTTCCTGTCCGCGCTCGGCTTTTTGATCGGGGAAAAGGCGCTACTATACGTCTCGCTCAGCGTCGTGTCGCAATCGGCTCTTTCGGCGGCGCTGTTCGGCTCCGGCCTTTTGCTGGGACCGCTCGCGGCGCATTTTGTCTTTACGGCCATCGTCTGCCTGCTGATGAGCCGCGCGGGCGTCCGGTATCGCTATGCCGTGCTGGCCGGGGCCGTCGTCCATTCCCTGTACAACCTGCTCCTGGTCGGGGGGATGCTGCGATGAACGCCTTCTTCGCCATCGTCAAAAAAGAGCTGCGCTCGGTCAGTCGGGAACGGACGATCACGATTGCGATCCTCATCCAGTTGTTCATCGCCTCGTTCTCGTCGGCCATCCTCGTCGGGCTGCTCTCGTTCTACGACCCGGACTCGGCGTTGCTGCAACGCGGCATCAACGCCCGCGCCAGCGTCAGGGTGGGTTTGCTGGGCAACACAAGCAGTCCACTGGTGGGGTTCCTGCGAGCGAGCAACGTGCGCGTAACGCGCTTTTCCCTGCCGACGGACGCCGAAAACGCCTTCAAGGCCCAAACGATAGATGCCATCCTCCTTGTGCCGGACGCGAGCAGCGGCACAGTCGAGATGAAATTGTTCCTGCCGCAGGCCGAGACCGCTTCGTCCTTGATCTTGATGATCCTCAAAGAGCCACTCAAGCGCTATGAAAACTATTTGCGAGAAGAGCGCGGCGTCCACGTCCAATACACGGACATCACCGGCCTCCCTTCCACGACGTTCGAGTTCCTGTACTCGGTCATCCTTCCGGTGTTGATGTTCTTTCCGGCCTTTGTCGCGGGCAGCATGACGGTTGACTCGATCTCTGAAGAGCTGACGGCAAAATTAGCACACAAGCCTCTAGCAGCCTGTCGGAGAGAAGGCTGCCAAAGCATGAAACCGACACATATAGGGTATGATCGAACATGATGCCGTATATGCAGCCACTTGGTTGCCATAACAGAGCCACTCCGACAGGCTGCTAGATTCTTGAATGTCGGCATCGTGTACGGCCAAACCGGGCGAACTTGGGGCAGGCAGCGTTCCGACGAGATGACAAGGTGATAAGGAAGGATCGAGAACATGAACGACGAGCGAATGAAAATCTTGAAGCAGATCGAGGCGGGCGAAATTTCCGCAAAAGAGGCCGTGCGCCAGATCAATGCGCTGGGGCAGTTGCCGCCTGCCGAAGCTCAACCGGAGCCGGAAGTGATCCGGCCTGAGCCAGAACCGGCACGCTTCGCGTCAGCGCCGCCGCTGGATGTGCCCAAAGGTCTGGCGCAATTTTGGCGTTATCCGCTGTACGCGGGCGTTGGGATCGTCGTCTTGGGCGCGATCTTGCTCTATGCCGTTTACGGCGCGTCCGCCGCAGACAGCGCGCCGGCTTCGGTCTGGCTGTCGCTGTGCGGGTGGCCGATTTTTGCGGCAGGCGTTCTCGTCACCGCCCTGGCTTGGTGGCTGCGGACGGCGTGCTGGGTCCACGTGCGCGTCACCGGCAAGGAGCGCGTGGCGATCAGCCTGCCGCTGCCGATCAAGCTGACGGCGTGGGTCATCAAGATCGCGCAGCCCTTTGTGCCGCAACTAAAAGACACCGGCGTGGACGAAATGATTACGAGTCTGGCCGACACGCTGGACAAGGACGGCCAGCCGATCTATGTGAATGTGGACGACGACGAAACCGGAGAGCACGTCCAGATTTATATTGGATGATGCGTGTAGCGTCACGCAACACGTTTCACGGAATACCGACGTGTAGGATAATGTGAAAGGGAGGGCAAAATGACAACTGTCGAAGAGCGAATGCAAATCTTGAAGATGATCGAGGAAGGCAAGCTCAGCGCCGAGGATGGCGCCAAACTGCTGGCCGCGCTGGCCGCCGGGAGCAAGGCCGACGCGCCGCGCCGCGAGGCCGCCGGGGGCAGCACGAAACAATTCCGCGTGCGCGTCACCGACCTGGCGAGCGGGCGCAACAAGGTGAACATCAACATCCCCATGAGCCTGGTCAACGTGGGCTTGAAGATGGGCGCGCGATTCGCGCCGGACATCGAAGGCATCAACTTTGATGAGGTGATCGCGGCGATCAAGAGCGGCTCGCAAGGCAAGATCATTGACGTGGTGGACGACGAGGACGGCGAGCGCGTCGAAATCTATGTCGAATAGTCACACTTTTTCCGCGAATAACGCCAATGCGCGCCGCGCAGCGCAAGGAATGAGATGGGTGGAGATTCGCGTAATTCGCGGAAAGAAATAACGGAGGCAAGAAATGACCAAGTTATTGATTCGCTGGTTGATCGGCGCGGTGGCGCTGTATGTGGCGGCGCGCATCGTGCCGGGCATTGAGATGGGCGAAAACTGGTTGGGCGTGTTGGGCATCGCGCTGGTGTTTGGGTTGGTCAACGCCCTCATCGGGCCGCTGCTCAAGCTACTCACCTGCCCACTCATCATCTTGACGTTGGGGCTGTTCACGCTGGTCGTCAATGCCGTGATGCTCCTGCTCACTTCGGCGTTGAGCCGCGCGATAGGTCTGAGCTTTGTGGTGGAAGGCTTTTGGCCGGCGTTCTGGGGCGCGCTAGTTGTCAGCATCGTCAGCTTGGTGATGACGCTCGTCATCCGCGAAGACGATTAGTCTCCACGAAGGGCAAAGGACACGAATGGGTTATAATAATAATACCTTCGTGTCTTTTGCTCATTGTGGAGAAAGGCGAAAAGAATGTCCTACCAGGCGCCCCCCAACGGATTCCGAACGTTCTTGATCGTGTGGGTCACGCAGTCCATCTCGGTGTTCGGCAGCGCGCTCACGTTTTTTGCGCTCACCATCTGGCTGACGCAGACGCTTTACCCGCGCCCGGAGCAAAAGCCGCAGTTGGCGTTTGCGATCTCGGCGATTGCACTGGCCTTTGCGTTGCCCACGGTGTTTGGCGCGCCGATTGCCGGCGCGTGGGCCGACCGGCACGACCGCAAGCGCACGATGATGATCATGGATTTTGCGAGCTGCGGCCTGAGCTTGCTGCTGGCCGGGCTGGTGTTCACGCACGCGCTGGATCTGCCGCTGTTGATTGCGCTCATCTTGATCGCGGCCACGCTGGGCGCGTTTCACGGCGCAGCCTTTGACACGTCGTATGCCATGCTGGTGCCGGAGGAACAACTGCCGCGCGCCAACGGGATGATGCAGACGATCTGGTCGCTTTCCGGCATCCTTTCGCCGGTGATTGCGGCGGGTCTTATTTCCATACCGGCCCTGGCGCGGCAAGGGTTGGTGCCGGGCGAGGTGGGCCTGGCGCTCGGTCGCTTGCAAGATGGCACTTTTCTGGCAATGGCCCTGGATGCCGTCACGTTTTTCCTGGCAGCGGCGACGCTGATCTTTCTCACCATTCCCTCGCCCAAGCGCACCGACCTGGGAGCTGAGGGCAAGCCGAAAAAGAGCCTCTGGGCCGATGTGAAGGAAGGCGCATTGTATATCTGGCATCGCCGCCCGATGTTGTGGTTGCTGGGCACATTCACCGTCGCCAATTTCGTCGGCTCACCCATCGGCGTGTTTCAGCCACTTTTGGTAAAGTTCAACCTGGCGGCCGATTGGTCGGCGCGCGGTTTCACTTTTGAAACGGCGCTGGCGACGCTCGGCTCAGTGGCCGGCATCGGCGGTTTGGCGGGTGGACTGTTGATCAGCGCGTGGGGCGGACTCAAACGCAAGCGCGTCTATGGCGTGGTGGTGGCCATGATCGTCAATGGCTTGGCGATGATTGCCTTTGGCCTCTCGGGCCGGCTGTATCTCGCCGCGGCGATGCTCTTTATCATAGACGGCTCGATCCCGATCATGAACGCGCACTCGCAAGCCATCTGGCAAACGCAAACGCCGCACGAGCTGCAAGGGCGCGTCTTTTCCGTACGGCGATTGATCGCGCAATGCACATGGCCGCTCAGCACGGCGCTGGCGGGACTGGCGGGCGGCCTGTTCAACCCCGGCGCAGTCGTGGCCGTGCTCGGCGCAATCCTGGTCGTGTTTTGCGTCGGGCAATTATTCAATCCGTATCTCTTGCGCGTGGAAGACAAAGCTTTTCTGGATCAACTGGCCGCCCGCGCCGAGGCGAAAGCAGCGTGACTCTGCCTCTAATGCTAATTCGACAGGAACTGGATAGCCGATTGTTAGCGAACAGATAGGTAATGCAACCGAAAACATGGTAGAGTCATTCTAACATTGCATGAAAGGATCACTGTAAATGTCAGAAAAATCTATCATCATCATCGGCGCTGGCATCGCGGGATTAGCGGCGGGATGCTATGGCCAGATGAACGGCTACCGCACCCGCATCTTTGAATTGCACGACAAACCCGGCGGGCTGTGCACCGCGTGGAAGCGCAAGGGCTATACGTTCGATGGGTGTATCCATTGGCTGGTCGGTTCGCGGCCCGGCTCGGCGTTCAATCGCCTGTGGCAAGAATTGGGCGCGGCGCAGGGGCGGACATTCATCAATCACGACGAGTTCACGCGGCACGAGAGCGCGGATGGCAGGACCTTTATCGTCTATGCCAATCTCGACCGGCTGGAACAGCACATGCTGGAGCTTGCGCCCGGCGATGCGCCCGTCATCCGCGAGTTCATCGGCGCGGCGCGGCAGTTTGCGCGTGTGGATATGCCGCCCGGCACGCCGGATGGTTTGCTGGACAGGCTCAAGGCCGGGCTGGCCCTGTTGCCGATGCTCGCGCCGCTGCGCAAGTGGGGACGGATTTCGATGCTCGAGTTCGCCGCGCGCTTTAGCGATCCGTTTATGCGCGAGGCATTCGAGCGATTCTTTGCCTTGCCCGATTTCCCCGTGGCGGCGGTGATGATGGCGTTGGCGTGGCAGCACCGCCAAGACGCCGGGTATCCCATCGGCGGGTCACTCGAGTTTTCCCAGTCTATCGAGCGCCGCTATCTCGACCTGGGCGGCCAGATTCACTACAACTCGCGCGTGGAAAAAATCCTGGTCGAAGCTTGCCCTGAGCGAGGCCGAAGGGATGATCGCGCAGTGGGCGTGCGGCTGACCGATGGCACGGAGCATCGCGGCGATGTGGTGCTCTCCGCCGCCGACGGCCACGCGACGATCTTTGATATGCTCGAGGGTCGTTACCTCGACGATACCATTCGTGGCTATTACGAGCGCTGGCCGATCTTTGCGCCGCTCGTCCAGGTCTCGCTCGGCGTGGCGCGCGATCTCTCCAACGTGCCACATTCGTTCAGCTTTCCGTTGAGCCAGCCTGTGATCCTTGCCGGTGAGTCGCGCGGCCGCCTGAGCCTGCGCCATTTGGGCAGCGACCCAACGATGGCGTCGCAAGGCAAGTCGGTGGTAGAGGTCATGTTCGATTCCAACCATGATTACTGGAAGCAGTTGGCGCAAGACCGCGAGCGCTACGACGCTGAGAAACAGCAAATCGCCATCACGGTCATGGAGCAGCTTGACCGGCGCATCCCCGGCTTGATGGGCCAGGTCGAAGTGGTGGACGTGGCGACGCCGCTCACGACGGAGCGTTACACCGGCAACTGGCGCGGCTCGATGGAGGGTTGGCTCATCACGACGCAGAACATGGGCATGGCGTTTGGCGGCGGCATGAGCAAGACGCTGCCGGGGCTGGGTAATTTTTACATGGCGGGGCAATGGGTGGAGCCGGGCGGCGGCGTGCCCACGGCGGCCATGTCCGGGCGCAACTTTATCCGCACGCTGCGCAAGCAGGACAAGCAACGGTTCGTGACGGCCCTTCCATAGTGCAACACGCTTCGCCGTCCCCAACATTCTTGACGCCAAGACGCAGTAACTGCTCAGCCTGTCATTGCGAGGAGGCGTTTTTTGCCGACGAAGCAATCCCCGCGTTCAGAGCGGCATCACATCGGGAGCAAGTTCTGCCAACAGCGCCAGGGCCTCTGGCAACGTCCGCGGCCTCAAGAGATCAAATTCGGGCAGCATGTGTGCCTCCCTTTTGATCCACGAAGAACACGAAGGGCCACCAAGAAATTCTTGGTGTTTCTTCGTGTTCTTCGTGGAAAGATCATTTGGCGCAGCTCATGACGGCGCGCACGACGCTGGCATAGCCTGTGCAGCGGCAGAGGTTTCCACGCAAATAGTCCCGCACGTCGTCCTCGGTGGGACGCGGCTTTTCCGTCAGCAAACTCTTGGCCGTCAGCAACATGCCGGGCGTGCAATAGCCGCACTGGAACGCCGCAAAATCGAGGAACGCTTCTTGCAGCGGGTCGAGTTCACCGTTCGGTTTCTGCAATCCTTCGACCGTCAGAATATCCTTGCCCACGGCGGAAACTGCCAGCACCAGGCACGCCAGCACTGGCTCTCCGTTCATTTGAACGGTGCACGCGCTGCACTCGCCAATGCCGCAGCCGTACTTGACGCCGGTCAATTGCAACTGATCGCGCAGCACGTTCAGCAACAAGTCGTTGGGCGCGACCCAGGCTGGCTGCTTTTTGCCGTTGACCTTCAACTCGATCCAGCGTTTCTCGTTCGCGCCGATGCGCAGCGCCGGCATAGATTCGGTCTTGGTTAGAGTTGCTCTCCCTTCTCCCTGGTAGGGAGAAGGGCCGGGGATGAGGGGCTGTGCCTCGCTTTGCCGCGCGCGCTGCCAGGCGCGGTGCAGGCCGTCGCACGCCAACGCGCGGACGGCCTCGCGCCGATACCAGGCCGTTGAGCGCACATCGTCAATCGGCGTGACCTCTTCCGACGCAACCTGGGCAGCTTGCGCGACAAGGTCTTGACTGAATGCTTGGCCGATCAGCATTTGCTCGGCTTGGCGGGCGCGCATCGGCGTGGGCGCAACAGAGCCAAAGGCCATGCGACAGTTCACGATACGGTTGCCATCCCGCACCAACATCACGGCGGCGCTGGCCTTGGCAATGTCGGCGGCCACGCGCGAGATTTTGAGGAACGCGCTGCCCGTTCCAATTTGCGGTTGAGGGAGAATGACGTCGGTGAGCAACTCGGCCTTTTGCAGCGCCGTCCTGCCGGGCGCTAGGAAAAATTCTTCCAGCGGCAAGCGGCGACTGCCGTCGGGGCCGGTGATCTCTACCTCTGCGCCCAACGCCATCAGCGCCGGGGCGGAATCGGACGCGGGCGAGCCGTTGCCCAGGTTGCCGCCTACCGTGCCCATCGCCTGCACCTGTGTGGTGCTAAAGCCGGCGCAAGCATCTACCAATGCCGGATAATGTGCCTGGATGCGTTCGTCCTTTTGCATCGCGCGGATTGTGGCGCACGCGCCGATGCGCAGGTGGCCGTCTTGAATTGCGATTCGATCCAATCCAGGAATCTTGCCGATGCTGATCACGGCCTCGGGCGCCACTCGCTCCATCTTGATATGGACGAGCAAATCGGTGCCGCCTGCCAACACCTTGGCGCGATTTCCATACTGCGCCAGCAGCGCAACCGCCTCTTGCACAGACGCCGGCTCCACGTAATCAAACCGATTAATCAAAATGTGAGAATTGGTCATCTCGTTCATGGGACTCGCTTTTCTAGACCTGACAGGTTTCTAAAAACCTGTCAGGTCTGATGTTTCCTTCAACGCCGCCAGGATCTTCTCCGGCGTGATCGGCAGCTCGTAAAAGCGGACGCCAAGCGCGTCACAGATCGCGTTGGCATACGCCGCCGCCACGGGATTCGTCGCCGCTTCGCCAATGCCCTTGGCCCCGAACGGCCCGCTCGGCTCGTAGGTGTCGGCAAAGTGCGTCGTGATGCCGCCCACGCACGGGCTTTCCATCACGCCCGGCACTTTGGAATCCACCATGTAGCCCTTGGAGAAAAGCTGGCCCTGCGCGTCCCACTCGTTGTTTTCGAGCAGCGCAAAGCCCGCGCCTTTGGAAAGCCCGCCTTCCAGTTGCCCGGCGGCCAGGTCGGGATTGATGACGGTGCCGCAATCGCTGCCCATCACCGCGCGCACCGTGCGCGTCACGCCCGTCCTGGTGTCCACTTCCACGTCCACGAACACCGAGACATACGCGGGCGGGCAGTTGACCGGGCGGTAGCTTTCCACGCTCGCAATCGTCTTCCAGCTTTCCGTCCAGCAGCGTGTGGCGATCTCGCCAATCGTCATCTTGCGATCGGGGATGGACGCGGCATAGACGACGCCTTGCCCCAACGCCTCGTCCATGCGAATTGTCAACGCCTCCGGTTGGACGTTCAGGAAACGCGCCGCCGTCTGGAGCAAATCCTCGCGCACCTTTTGCGTGGCTTTCATCACCGCGCCGCCTCCGGCGTAAACGCCGCGCGTGGCGTGCGTGACCACGTCGTAAACCGTCGTTCGAGTTCCGGCAGGCGAGAGGTTCACCTTGTCGAGCGGCACGCACAGCGCCTCGGACACCAACTTGGCAAATGCTTCCAGCGTCCCGCCGCCGTGATCCATCAGCGCCGTGATCACGTCCACCGAACCGTCCTGGTTGATCTTGACCATCGCGCCGGAATAGTCAATCACGTCGCCCGGCTGAGGCGCGCCCGCGCTCGACGTGTGAAAGCCGCGCGCCATCCCTCGACCTCGACGATACCGCGTTGTACCCAACGCCCCCGTCGTTCGGGGGGGCGGGTTATCCCACCCGAATTTTTCCGCGCCGTCTTGGAGCAACTGGGGCACGCCGTCGCTCCGCACCACCGAGCGCACGAGCGGCCCTTGTCCCCAGAACGTATCGCCCATCCCCACGTAATTCTTGAGCCGCAGGTCAATCGGATCCATGTCCAGCTTTTTCGCCAGCTCGTCCATCAACGACTCGACGGCGAACGTCACTTGCGGATTGCCAAAGCCTTGCATCGCGCACGAAGGACTCTTGTTCGTGTAAACCGCCGTGCCGTGATAGCGTATGTTCGGCAGGCGATAGAGCGACACCAGCCAACCCACGCACACGCCCAGGAACGAATACGCTTGAACGATATGCGCGCCAATGTCCACGATCAATTCCATCTCCGCGCCGAGGAGCGCGCCGTCTTTTTGGGCCGCCAGTTTGAGGTGAATCTGCGCGGGATACTTGGTATGATCGTGCATGTCCTCTTCGCGCGTGAGCGAGAGCTTGACGGGGCGGCGCGCCTTGAGCGCGAGCGCCGCGCAGATGGGGATGGGCGAGTTCATCTGGATGCTGGAGCCGAACGTGCCGCCCACGGGGATGCGCCGCACGTCAATCTTGCTGAGCGGGATGTTGAAAATCTGGCCGAGCAAGATGCGGACGTTGTGGATGGATTGCGTCGTGGCCCAGACGGTGAGGCCGCCATCGGGTTCCGGGTTGCAAACGGCGGTCTTGGGTTCCAGTTGCATGTGATAGATTTTGGGCGTCTTGAACGTGCCCTCGACGAAGACATCGGCCTGGGCAAAAGCCTCGTCAACGTTTCCTTCTTCGATCTTGCGGGCGCAGGCGATGTTGTTTTCGATCTTGATTTCCTTGTCGCCGTGCATCAGCGTGTCATAGATCGGCGCTGCGCCCGGCTGCATCGCCTCGAAGGGATCCGTGATGACGGGCAGCAACTCGTACTCGACGCGGACAAGCCGCGCGGCTCGCTCGGCCAACTCTTCGGTCTCGGCCGCCACAGCGGCCACAGCCTCGCCCATGCGCCGCACCTTATCGGCCAGCACATAGTGATCCTTGTGCAGAGCCGAGGGAATGGTGACGATGCGCTCGTTGTAGAGTACGTGTGGGATGTCGTCGAACGTGAGGCACACGGCGCCCATCGCCTCTGCCGCGCTCGTGTCCACGCGCTTGATGCGCGCGTGAGCATAGGGACTGGACACGATCCGCCCGTGCAACATGCGCGGCAGTGTGACGTCCACTGAGTACTGCTCTTGCCCTGTGACCCGCGCGATCCCATCCTTGCGGCGGGTCACGTGGCCCAAGACATTAAATCTCTTTTCCATCCCGCTCCTCCGCCAGTCCCCGCGAGTTTCCACAACCCATTTCAAACCTGTCAGGTCGCGCCAACCTTCGGTTGGCCGCAGACCTGACAGGTTTTCGGGTAGGCTCTAAATCTTGCCCATTACCAAAGCAATCAATGCCATGCGGATGAATACGCCGTTCTGCATCTGCCGAAAGTAAGCGGCATTGGGCAGCGCATCCACGTCCGTCGCGATCTCGTTGACGCGCGGCAGCGGGTGCAGGACCGTCAGCTTGGGCTGGAGGCGCTCAATCATCTCTCGCGTGAGGATGTAACTGCCCTTGAGCCGCTCGTACTCGGCGGGGTCTGGAAAGCGCTCTTTCTGGATGCGCGTCATGTACAGCACATCGCCTTTATCCAGCGCCACTTACAGGTTGGCCGTCTCTTCCACCTCGACACCCTGCTGACGCAGCCGCGCGACAATCTCGGCCGGCATCTTGAGTTGCTCGGGCGCGACCATGATCAGCTTGCAGCGATAGTGCTTGTACACTTCCACGCCCGCGTGAACCGTGCGCCCGTTCTTTAGGTCACCGCACAGGACAATCGTCGTTCCATCCACCTGGCCGCGCTCGGCGCGAACTGTGTACAAGTCCAACAGCGCCTGCGTGGGATGTTGCCCCGCGCCATCGCCGCCGTTGAGGATGGGGGCATTCGCCACCGCCGCAGCCTCTTTGGCCGAACCGATCTGCGGATGGCGCATTGCAATGATGTCGGCGTATTGATCCACGGTGCGGATCGTGTCCGCCAGCGTCTCGCCCTTGGCCGTGGACGTTGACTCGGCTGACGAGAAGCCGATGACGCTGCCGCCCAGGCGGTGCATCGCCGCCTCGAATGACAGCCTCGTCCGGGTGCTCGGCTCAAAGAACAACGCGCCCATGACATAGCCCTTGAGCAGATCCAGCCCGCGCGCGCGCTCCAATTGCGCGCGAAAGCCGTCCGCCACCGCGGGGCGAACGCAGCCCAATCGCTAGAGTAGATGTTGTTGGTGACGATCAACCCGTTGTCGTGACGGATCGCGTCGGCTACGGCGCGCAGCGTGGGGCCATCCATCAGTGGCGCGCTCCCGCCGCCGAGGTAAAACGCGCGGCGAATGCCGTGACGCTCAATCACGCCTGCCAGCCGCTTGCCGAAGTGAAACGGAATCCTCGACAAGTCGAGGTCAATTACCGCCGGCAAGTCGGCCAACGTTTCGGCCCACTCGGCGTGGTCGGTGACGACGAGGATGCGGCTCGCCACGTCCGCTTCAAGCGCCCGCTCCACAGTGTCCCGCGCGGCGGCGCGGCGCGCGCCGGCCACGGCTTGCTCGACGGGTGTCTCGCCGCCTCCGCCGGCCATGATGATGAGAGTGAGGTCGTCAGTCATTGTCGCTCGTTCGATCAAGGCTTTAACGTGATGCGTGTTGCGTGTTCCGTCCGCTGTATCCATCGTGCAATAAAAGCGGCAGCGGATAGTCAACGGATAATCGGATGTAATGTGCTTTATCCGCTTATCCGCTTCTCATCCGTTGCCGCCTCTTCACACTCCTTCAACACCGCCTGTACTTTTTCCAGTTGTGATGAATGAAGTTTTTTGTAGATTTCAACAGCACGAATGGCATAAGGCAAGCCCTCCGTTGGATGTCCTTGTCGAGCAAGAGCTAGGGCAAGACAATGACAATCGTGGGCAATCACCTCTTGCCATCCCACCATCTCTGCAAGCAGTAAGGCTTCATGAGCTATTGCCTCCGTGGCAGGCCAGTCTTGACGATCACACGCGAGCCCAGCAAGATTGCCAATGATCCAG
Organism: Anaerolineae bacterium; assembly: GCA_041300525.1. Lineage (GTDB taxonomy): Bacteria > Chloroflexota > Anaerolineae > Fen-1058 > Fen-1058 > JBGLNJ01. Next base: position 3,332,111 of record JBGLNJ010000001.1, read on the forward strand.
ACTTCATCAAGGTGGGAATTCATCTTTCTGGCAATCTGCAAGGCTTCGCGGTAGTGGTATTCGGCAGCGTGATAGTCATTTGTGAGACGCTCAATTGCGGCAAGGTCATTCAGCCCCACCACCACTTCGTGACACTCAGGTGCAAAGGCGTACCACATGTCTTGTGCCGCCTGATAAGCAGCACGGGCGGCTTGGTAGTCTTTCTCTAGCGCATACCCCATACCACGTAACCGGACGGCATAACCTTTTTCGCGCTTACTACCTTTGGACCAATACCCTTCGGCCCGTTTAGCACAGGCCAGCACATAGAAGATCTGACCACGCAAGTAATAAACCATGCCAGCGAGGTACACATGCCAGCCAGCATTACTCACATCGTCAGCCGCCACAGCGCGTCCTTCTGCTTGCAGGTTCAAGGCCAATTGCTCATCCCATCGTCCTGAGAAATCCAGAAAACTATGAAGCGCATTGCACAAGCTTTGCAGTCGTGTGTTGTCGCCCTGCAAAAACAACGGCAACGCAGCGACAATAGCTGACCACTCTGACTCAAGCATCGGGAAACAGCCATAGTTTTGGTAGCCGTTCTCCAGTACCAGTGCCAACACTTGATCCGTCAGGCGTTCTCCGGTTTGGGCAATGATTTTAGGTCGTTTGCGACGCAAGAAAACCACAGCCTGCTGCGGCAGCAAAAACGTTTGAAACTGCGAATCACTGACCACCAAAGAGCGGTCGGCCAAATCCTCTAGCACAACCTGCGTGGCAGTCCCGGACATGCCGGCAAGATCGGCAATCCACTTCGTTTCAGCAGGCAGACTGAAGTGCGATAGCGCAGCCAGCACATCAGTTTCGTTCTCAGTGAATGTATCGAGTAAATCGCCAAAGATATATTCGAGCGGGTCATTGCCAGGTAGGGCAGCCTCCATGAACGCGCAAGCGTCTGCTACCGTGCGGCATCGGCTGCCTTCGCGCCCTAACTGTCCAGCCAACCATTCGATGAGGAGAGGGTTGCCTCCGGCAGTCTCGTACAACTGTCGTCGTTCGGCTTCTGTTGCGCGGGCCAGGAGTCTATTGCGTTCGCTGATCTTGGCGATGAGCGCGTGCGCAGCTTCCGGCGTCAGCCGGTCGAGCCGGATGATCTCGGCGGCCACGTCGGTACGGCGACGGCTGGTGACGATGGCCTTGCACGAGCGCGGCAGTCGGCGCAGGAATTGAAACAGCCGCTCGCGCTCTTGCTCGTCCAGCGTCTCCAAGTTGTCAATGATGATCAGCGCCTGGCGGTTTTCGAGAGCGCGGCGTACTTCTTTGGCGCGTTCGTTCGGATTACCACGGGCTACTTGGTCTTCGCCCAACTCGCGGGCCAGCTCGGCCAGCAACGCTATATAGTTGGGGAGTTGAAAGTCTTCGAGCTTTTGTTCACCCTGCGGGGTCAGTTCGCGCGTTTTGGCGGAGAGGAAAATCTTAGTGGGGAAGGTTTCGTCGGGGGCCAGATGCCCGGCGCGGATGGCGAGCGCCGTCTTGCCGATGCCGCCCGCGCCGTCAATCAGCACGCCCCAGCCCGCCGATTCGGGGTCGAGCGCATCGGCGATGCGGGCGAGTTCCGCTTCGCGTCCAAAAAAGTACAGCTGATGCGGCAACTCGGCGCGGCGCGGCAATGTGATCGCTGAGGGTTGTGGCCTGTCCGTCCAGGAAGCATGGGGGCGCAACTCGCGGCATTTGCGCTCCAATACGTCCAACTGTCCACGCCGCTCGCAATGCGCGATCAGTTCTCGTGCCTTACTGCTCTTGCCCTCGCCCGGCAAGCTCTGGTAATCCACGCGCAGATCAAAACACAGATCGCGCAGTTCACTTTCATCAAAATAGTCGTTGAGTATCTGGCGTAATCGGGCCAAGTCTGGGCTGGGCAAACTGTCGAGCATGGGGGTGCTCCAAAACACGTGATGCGTGATGCATGATTCTTGCTCACGCATCACGCATCACGTTTGACGCTCTACGCTTTAGCTTTTGCTGTCGCCTTGACGATTTCGGCAAAATCCGCTGCCTTGAGGCTGGCCCCACCCACCAGCGCGCCGTCCAAGTCGGGCTGCGCCATGAACTCGGCAATGTTGGCCGGGGTGACGCTGCCGCCGTACTGCACGCGCGTCGCCTGTGCCACTTGCGCGCCGAACATTTCCGCCAACGGCCCGCGAATCGCCTGCGCGACGACGGCGTTCGCGCCCGCGCCCGTGGCCGCCTTGCCGGTGCCGATGGCCCACACCGGCTCGTAAGCGATGACGACGTTCTGCATCTGCTCCGGCGCAAGCCCGGCCAGCCCGCCGCGCACCTGCCGGCCGACGACCTCATTCGTCTTGCCTGCGTCGAATTCGGCCAGGACCTCGCCCACGCACACGATGGGCTTGAGGCCATTCGCCAGCGCAGCCTTGACCTTGCGGTTCACGGACTCGTCCGTCTCGGAAAAGTGTTGTCGCCGCTCGCTGTGGCCGATAATGACGTACGTCACCAACTCGGCGAGCATCGCCGGGCTGATCTCGCCCGTGAACGCGCCCGTTTGCTCGTGGTAAAGGTTTTGCGCGCCCAGGCTAAACTGACTGCGACCCAGCCCGTTCTTGGCCACCCACAGCGCCGTGAATGGCGGGCAAAGCACCACCTCCACATTCTCTGGCGTCTCGACCAACAACTGTCGTATGTCGCGGACGAGTTCCAGCGTCTCTGCGACGGTTTTGTTCATCTTCCAGTTTCCGGCAATGATGGGTTTACGCATAGTTATCTCTCCTCAATGTTGTTGTCGTGATGCGTAAAACGTGACATGCAGGCTCTCACATTTTATGCTTCACGTTTCACTTGGGCGCCTGATCCTTGATCCAGCGTGGCGCTTTCGATTCCATCACGATCTTGAACTGCTCGCGCGCCTGCTGCGGCTGGCCTCTTTTGAGCAGCACCAATCCCAACGCCAGATGGCCTTCGGGAGCGTTTTCGGAAAGTCTTATCGCCAATTCAGCTTGCCGCTGCGCTTCGTCCAGGCGGCCTTCCTGCGCCAGAATGATCGCCAGGCCGGCGTGAGGGAGTGTACAATCGGGGCAGCGCTCCACCCACCACTGCAAGTGTGGCCTGGCTCTTTCGTAGGCTCTGGCAGCCAGCCAACCTATCGCCGCGCACTCGTGCAGTCGCTCATTGTCGGCATCGACTTTTAAGCCTTGCTCGCACCACTCGGCAGCGTGCGCCAGGTCTTCGCGCTGGCCGCTGGCTATGAGCATCTCCGCTGGCTCGGCATAGGCTTCAACGATGTTGGGGTCTGCTCGCACGACAGCCTGGTAGGCCTGCAACGCCTGCTCCACCTTGCCCGCATCGCGGAGCTGGCGGGCTTGTTCCAGACTCGCTGGCCCGGTGCTTGACCCACCCGGTGGAGGCAGCGCAGGCCGCTCGGCGCAAGCTCGCAGTTCAGGGTTGTTCGGCATGACGGCCAGCCCTTGCTGGCAGATTTGAGCGGCGCGCAGGAAATCGCCCGGCTGCCCGCGATTCATCAGCATCTCCGCCGGCTCGAGATACGCACTCAACAACCTGGCGTTCGTTTTGGCAGCCGCCTCGTACTCGGCCAACGCCGGGTCTACTTTCCCCTGATCGCGCAGTTTGCGCGCGCTCTGCAACTGCGCTCGGCCACTCAGACTGGTTGCGACCAGAAAAGCCGCCACACACAGCAAGAGCAACCCAATGCCGCCGAGCGCAATCCACAAAACGCGGCGCGATTTGCGCGCTGCGGGAGCTGCCGGCTGCGAAGGCTTCTCGACTGGCGCGGAAGGAATAGGCGCAACGACGGTGGGCGCGGCCGGCGGCGCGACGACAGTGGATGCGGCCTGGGCTGCCTCAGCCGCCGCCTTTTCCATGGCTGCGAGAAAATCGCTCACGGAAGTGTAGCGGTCGTCGCGTTCTTTGGACAGCGCCTTGAGCAACACCCGCTCGAACGGCTCCGGCAAGGCCGGGTTGAGACTGCGCGGCATCGGCAGCGGCGTAAAGATGTGATCGTGAACGACGGCGTAGGGCGTATCGGCCTGGAATGGCACGCGGCCCACCAGCAACTCGTACAGCACCACGCCCAGCGAATAAATGTCCGTGCGCGCGTCGAGGTCGGAGCGGCCCTGCGCCTGCTCCGGCGAGATGTATTGCGGGTCGCCCTGGACGGCAACGAGGGGCTGAAAAAGGCGCGCGCCATGAAGCCCGACCTCATCATCATGGACATTATGATGCCCGGCATGGACGGCTACCAGGTCACTCAACGCCTCAAGGCCGACCCGGATACCGCCAAGATCGGGGTGATCATGCTCTCCGCCAGGGGCGGCGTGAATGAGAATACCAAAGAAGCCTGGCAACTGGCCACTCGAGTCCAGGACCGGAATCGGGGGTTCGACGTGGGCGCTTTGGAATTCTTGACCAAGCCGGTCAAGGCCAAAGATTTGGTGCAGCGGGTCAAGGCTGTGCTGTGGGCTTCGGGCTTTCCCATATAACGGCCTGCACACACAAGAATAACGTTGCCAGGTTGGAACAGCGCAATCGTATCTTTTAAAAGTAGGGGCGCACCCTCGCATAGCGGGTCGCCCGAATGTCGCAAGTTAGTGCAGGAGTCGAGCCTTTAGGCGGGCCGCTTCGCGTCCGGCTAAAACCTTGACTCCAGGGCGCTAACTGAATGACAGTGATTTGCAGGAGTGAACAAGACCTCCGAGGTTTCCGGCGCACCAAAGGTTCGCGCAACCTCGGAGGTTTTTACGCCTCGGTCGCAGACTGAATTTTCCAGTGCGTAGGGCAAGTTGCCAACTTGCCCTACAGCCGCAAACGGAAGTTTTAGCGTGCGGTTAGTATGTGATGACTGCCGTTGATGCGCAACAGAGACCAGCGTCAAGAACCGTCAGCCAAGTTCAAGTTGCCCGCCATTGCCTCAGTCCATAACCTGTGGTATAGTTTCTGCGCCACGATTCCCCACGCCGTTCCGTGGGGAATTTTCGTGCCAACTCCCTTTCCTGTCCCGAAGGGAGGGGGCGGGTATGGGTGGGGGCAATATGGCCTTTCGAGATTTGCGCGAGTTTATCACTCTGCCAGAGCAACGCGGCGAGCTGATCCGCATCAAAGCGCCGGTCAACCCCGAGATGGAAATCACCGAGAGCACCGACCGCGTGTCCAAAGGCCCCGTCGAGCGGAACAAGGCGCTGCTGTTCGAAAGCGTCACAGGCAGCGCCATGCCCGTGCTCATCAATGCCTTTGGCTCGGCGCGGCGGATGGCGTGGGCGCTCGGCGTAGAGGACCTCGACGAGTTGAATCACAAGCTCGCCGCCATGCTGGACTTGCGGCTGCCGCAGGGGTTGCGCGCCACGCTCGACCGAGCTGGGTGGGGTTGGCCGCCATCGCGGCGATGTTGGTCTATGAACACTCGCTCGTCTCGCCGCAAGACCTTTCGCGGCTCGACGTGGCGTTCTTTAACGTGAACGGATACATTAGCATCACTGTGTTTGCGGCGACGCTTCTTTCGCTGTGGGCGCGGTGACAGGAGGAGTCGAGTGAGTAAACTAGTTGCAGCGCTCTTGATCATTTTGCTCGTCGCCGTCGTGCTGATCTTGCTGGCCGCCGTCAGTGGCCTGGTGGTGTGGGCTGCCAGCGGCCTGGGCTGGGCGCTGATCCATTGGCTGCGGCTGCCGTTCACGCCGTTCGAGGCGACGCTCCTCAGCCTGATCGCTTTGATTGCGATGGCTTGGTCGGCCTGGCGGTTGTTGGTTAACCTCGTTTCCCAGCCGCTTGGGTTGAGCCATGCAGACGAAGACGAGGACGAAGAAGACTGGGATGAGGACGAAGACGAAGATTATGAAGAAGACGAAGAGCCGGAACAAGCTCAGCACGTCTCGTCTATCCCCAAATGGCGGCAACCCATCCGCCGCGCGAGTGACGGCATGCCCATCGTCAACCCGGACGATCGTTGCCCGTGCGGAAGCGGGCGCAAGTACAAGAACTGCCACGGGAAAAAGTAGAGCGTCGAGAGTACCAACAAGTATTCACCGAGGAGGATGTCCTGCTGGTGACGTTTGTCCACGTTGGCTCATCCGTCACACATTTCTCGGTGCAATATATTGCCCGAATTGACGATGAGTGGTATCCTATTGTGCGATACGATACCGCGCACGGTCGCGCGCACATGGATATCAGCCATCCGGACAAGTCCCAAGAGACGCGCGAACTCAAGGCGCCAAGTTACCGCGAGGCGCTCACCATGGCTATCGCGGATGTCAAAGCGCGGTGCAAGTTTTATCGAGAGCGTTATGAAAGGTGGATGAAATGACACGTTCCGAAATGGCGTGCAAGAACCTGGAATTGCTGGAACTGTTCACACAAGAGATGCTTGAGAACGAAAAGCTTTCCCGGCGGATTCCCAAAGGCGCGGCTGTCTTTATTTTGCCCGACAACGACCCGGAATTGGCATCTGCCAACCGCAAATTGGCCCAACGCGCTCGCAAAGAAGGAAAGAAGGTTGTTCTCGTGCGCATGGAGCTTGTGCCCAAGACGGCTTACATCCCCCATTTGACGGTGCTTGAACCCGCACGCTAACCAGGGCGCAAAACAAAAAGGGGGCGACTCGTGTCGCCCCTGCGTTTTTCTGCAATTCTACCATAACCTATTCGTCATTTGCCTGACCATCATGAAACGCCGAGACATTCTTTTCGCTTCCCTCATCCTCATTGCCGCCTGGCAACTGCTGGCGACGGCGATTCACCGGGAGACGGCAACCGTCGTGCCGACGCCGTTCGTCGTCATGCGGCTAAAGCCTTGCGGCATCGGATGTCTACGGATAAGCGGACATGCAACGCAGCATGACAGGAACGGCGTAGGAATCCAGTAGTAGAGGGTAGTCAAGACGAGGCGCTGCTGGCAAACGAGCCGCCAATGGCATATCGCAGGCCAAGCGATTCAAGTGTCTCGACGATGGATGCGGCAAACTCGCGGTAGGTTTTAGATGCCATGAGCTAACTCGATGCGTGCCCGGACGCGGCGTTCTAACTCTTCGTTCGAGAGGCTGGGATCGCGCTGACGTTCCGAGGCGATCACCAACTGGCGCGCAAACTCGCACAGATCAAACATGATCTCAAAGCGGCGCGCTGGTGAAAGGCGTGCCAGGACGGCGAGTTGCCGCAAGTCGAGCTCGCCGAACGCCGCGCGCACGGCTTGTGCAATGTCCAGTGGTGCTTCGAAATCAAGCGCCATCACACATTCGGCTCAGACTGCTAGTGGAGAAGCCACAACTTGCGGCATCCATTCGACTTGCTGGACGACGCGGACGCGCTTTTGCATCCGCATATACACCACGGGGCTATCTGTAGGGCGTGGCATGGCGCGCGCCAACTCTATGTTGGCGCGATTAAACTCGGGATCGTCGGCGTCCAGGAAAACCAACGTGGCTTTGTCGGGAATGTCGTTCAAAACATCGGGATTGTCGAACACGTATTGGTTGAACTGCTCGGTCAACTCGAATACTTTATCGGCTACTTGTTCCGGCGTCAACTTTTCCATCGCAAATACCTTTCGATGTACAACTGGCCGTTCAGGCGCAAGTCGCGGATCGCGTAATTCATTGCATCGCCGTAACTCGCAAACGCCATCGGCGGCGACTTGAGTTCGGCGCCGTCCGGCTTCAAGTCGTCCCTTCGCGTTCGTCTATCTCGCGCCTCTGGCAAAATACTATCATATCTTGCAAGGGATGTCAAAGATTTAGACCAAGCGCTCGTAGGGGCGAGATCACCTCGCCCCTACAAGGGTTGTGCATGACACATTTGAAAGGTCAGGCGCGCGCGGCGTATGTGCGACAGATGTTTGGCCGCATCGCGCCGCGCTACGATTTGATGAACCGCCTGATGACGGGCGGGCGCGACGCGGCGTGGCGGCGGATCGTCGTCCGAGAGGCCGAGTTGCCGCATGGTGGACGCCTGCTCGACATTGCCACTGGCACCGGCGATATTGCGTTGGAAGCGTTACGGCAGGATGGCAGCTTGCATGTTGTGGGCGCGGACTTCTCTCTCGAGATGATGCTGCGTGGACGAGATAAACCCGGCGCGGAGCGCATCCGCTGGATGGACGCGGACGCACTGGCCTTGCCCTTTCCCAATGACACCTTCGACGCGGTCACGTCCGGCTTTATGCTGCGCAACGTGATTGACGTGCCCCGGTCGCTGGCCGAACAATGGCGCGTCGTCAAACCGGGCGGGCGAATGGTGTGCCTGGAAATCTCGCGCCCACCGCGCAATCTGCTCTTGCCGCTCTATCATTTTTACTTTCATCGCATCGTGCCGCTGGTGGGGCAAGTCGTCAGCGGAAATCGCAGCGCGTACACTTATCTGCCACAGTCGGCTGACGAGTTCCTTTCGCCCGACAAGCTGGCCGACCTGATGCGCCGCGCCGGTTGGCATGACGTATGTTACCGCGGGTTGATGATGGGCACAGTGGCGATTCATTCGGGTGTAAAGTAACGTTGGATCAATCTTTAACGCAAAGGCGCAAGGACGCCAAGACGCAAAGCCTGTTCATATCTGTGTGCCTCTGCGAGTTCGCCTTTGCGTTAAGAAGGATTGCGAGATCGCGAAGAGACTCGTGGTTGGCATCACGGGCGCTCGCAGGCCGTGGACGGGATCGTGGGCCGCACGTTGCTGCGGTTGGGGATTGAGAATGAGCTATACTTAAAGTGGGCAGGGATGAAGGGAACCGCGTTTCGTGTTGCGTGTTCCGTTACGCAATACGCAATACAGAGCAAATGAAAACTGTGTACATAGGAGGAGACATGGACGACGAACGTGAACGACGCATTGAGGAGCGGCAGGGCGAACGCGAGGATCGCCGCCGCGAGCGACGGGAGTTGCGGCGCAGCGACCCGATCGGGTCGGTCGTCGGCGCGCTGGTGCTCATCTGGCTGGGCGTGCTATTCCTGGCTGTGCAGAACCCGGAGATGGTCAGGCTGCCGTTCAGCATCTCTTGGGACAATGTCTGGGCGTTTTTTCTCATAGGGCTAGGCGCGCTGCTGATCTTGGAATCGCTGCTGCGCGTCATTTTCCCTGCTCCCCGGCGCATCGTGGGGCCGCTGATCTGGGGTATAATATTGCTGGTGATCGGGGTGGCCGGCCTTTTCCCTGGCCTGGGCATCTCGAAGTCGAAGGTTTCCTTGCCGTTGGTCAGTTCGTGGATGAGGTCGTCAATTTCGTGTTTGAATTCTTCCTTTTGCTTCCGGTCGGTGGCGTCGAAGTAGCGGGGTTTGAGTTCTTCCAGCCGATTGAACAACTTTTCGTTGTATAGTGTTTTCTCTACGCCGAGAAGCGAGTTTCCGGTGACGACTTTGTAGTCGAGGTTGGGTAGCGGTTTAATTTGCTTCACGTCCTCCTCGTCCACTACGAGCGAAAGCCAAAGACGCAGCTTGGCGATTTCCACTGCGCCGGGGTCAATATCCACGCCGTAAAGACAATTCTGGATGGCGTGTTTTTTTAGAGCGTAAATTGTCGTTTTTGCCGCTAATTCCTTGAGCCGCTTTTCTCGGTCTTCTTCCGTGAGTTGTTTATCCTTCTTGATTTCATCTTCCAAGTAATGCGTGAGCGCAGAGCGGGCGCGGACGATTTCGTGCATCATGCCAACGGGAAATGCGCCTGAACCGATGGCGGGGTCACAGACGGCAATATCGGCGAGCTTGTCGTCGAGCAGGCGGGCATGGGTTTCAATGGTCTTGGGGAGTTTGCGAGAGTAGGTGTTTTTTCCTTTCTCAATGCGAACCGCTTCATAATAACTGGCCTGGTCGCCGGAATGGATGAAGGTCTCGATGTCACGACGTGGAACGATTTCTCGCCGCACCGTTGTTTTGAGTGTAGTTTGTTCCAGTTCAGGCTGGCCGAAGAGCTTGGCTTGCTTCGGTTTTACAGGCACGATGGATTCCTCGGCTGTGTTGACGGCAGTGTCGAGGTAGTTGATTAGGCTTTCCTGACACATATAGTGGACGATTTCGCGCGGAGTGTAGAACGAACCTTTGGATTTGCGCTCCTTCACTCCGAGCAGGTTCTCAAACACCTTGCCGAGCATTTCGGGGTCAATGGCCACTTCCTTTTCCAGCGGCTCAGCTTCGTTGACTGTGAAGTTGTAGCGGTCGAACACGTCGAGGATGCCCGTGCCGGTGATAAGTTCGTCGAAGCGTTCGTTGTTCGTGAAAAGGCGGTTCGGCAGGATGATGTCGGTCTTTTTCCAATCGTAATCGCGGAGCGGTTCAAATAATCCGCCGTTGAGGAACGGTATGCGGCAGTTGAATTTATCAGACCAGTCTTTTTCTTTTGTGCGGTCATCTGCCAGTGTGTCATAGAAAAGTGGTTCGAGGATGTCATTGAAATAGTTTTTGTGCTGACCGAATCTGCCATCGAAAAGCTGGCGGAGAAAGTTGTGCGGCCCGTCGCCCCAGTCACCGCCTTTGGCCACGCCGAGCCAGCCCTTCTTTTGCAGAAAGTAGAGGAAGACAATCTGCCCCATGAGCTTCTTGGCAAAGTCGGCAGTGCTGATATTCTTGGCGGCGAACTTCGCGAGAGCATCCAATTCGTCTTTGAGGTCGAGGAAGAGCGCTTTGTATTGCTTAAAGAATTCCTCGGTGACGGCCTCAACGCTGAAGGCGTCTTCAAGTTGCGCCAACGTGGGGTAGTTCTCGGTGTCCTGGAGCAGGTCGAGAAACCGGCTTTGAGCAGTATGGCAACTTTCGCCCTCCCCTACGAGATAGGAGCTACGGCGCGCGGGTGTGAGTTTGGTCTTCACGCCAACCTTGCCGTCCTGCTTCTCGACGGCGGCATACTCCATTTTAACATAAGAGAATCGCCATTGCTTTTCCGTAGGCGAAACGAAGGCAACAAGCGCGGCATCCTTGTTGTCGCGGGTCTTGAGATGGTAGGCGACGAAGTTGCGGATGGCGGTGCGGGCACGCTCCAGCTTGTATTTGGTCGTCAGATGGACGATGAGCACGTCGAGCTTTTCTTTCTCCGGCGATGTATAAGTGCCGAGGCGTTCGTAGCCCTTGACGTGGTCTTTGAAGGCATCCTTGATGTAAGTGGTGTTCCACGCCTGCGCCTTGGATTCGTCAATGTGGTTGAGCAAGTTGATGACGAAGTTGTGGAAGCGGCCTTTATCAAAAGGCTGGGGAAAAGTATCGGTGATTAGCGCTCGAGCTTGGTGGGTGTTCATGGCTGTTTTACCAGGTATGATGAAAGAATGACTTCACGTGGGGCTAGCGCGTAGCTCGCGTGCGCAACAGGATTGGTCTGGAAGAACTCGTGCTTGATGTGACGGCGCAGGATGGCGAGGACTTTGAGCGATTCAATTTCTCTCTTGAGCGCCGCAGCTACCTTCTTGGCCGTGGCTTTCGGCAGAGAGCCGTCTTCCAGCAGCCGGATGACTTTGCCGACAAATTCCTCGTCGTCCTCGGTGAACTGCTGGCAGCGGCAGACAGCCTTGTCTTTGAGCCGTTTCATGATGTAGGCGTCGTTCGGGCTGCCTCGATGCGTTGACTCCGCTTGCTCTGCGTCGGCAGTTGTGGCTGTGACGAACGCTTCTTTGTTGCGGTCGAGCAGGTCGTAGAACTCGCGCGGTATAGATTGACGCGGCTCGCTTAGGTCGGCTGGCTTCAAGATTTTCGCAGCGGACATAAAATCCAATTCAGCGGTCGGATGGCTACCGGACGGGCAAAGGAAGAATTTGTCGAGCTTGCCCTGGCGGAAGTAGGTGAGTAGCGAAGGGAAGTTCTGGACCGCAGGTTCAGATGATAAAGTCCGGGTGGACCGCGCTTTCTTGGGCAGGCGTTTGATTCTCTCGAACAGTTCGGGCTTTTCGTCGCGCACGGTGCGGATTTCGGTGAGAAACTTGAGTTCGGTTTCCTCGTCTTCGTCCTCGCCGGTGATGGTTATTTTAGAGTTCCACTTGGCGAACAGGTCGTGGGATACGATTTCCTCGCCCTCGGTCAACAGGCGGGCGTCTGCGCCGAGCATTTGAATGAAGGCATGTATTTTTGCCTCCGCGCACTCGCGCAGCTTGATGAGATCATTGCCCTCGTCCGTCGGGAAAAAGTTGTAGGTGTGAATTTTGTCAAACTTGGTATCAACACGATTGACACGCCCAACTCGCTGGATGAGGCGCGTTGGATTCCACGGGATGTCGTAGTTGATGACGACGTTGGAGCGGTGGAGGTTCACGCCTTCGGCGAGGACTTCGGTGGCGACCAGGATGCGGTATTTGTCCTTTGGCCGATGCGCCTTGGCGTCGAAGTTGGTTATGACTTCCTCTCGCACGGTTTTGAGTGATTCGCCGGTAAAGAGCAGGACTTTGGGTTCGACTTCGTCGCGGATTTTTCCGGCCAGATAATCGGCGGTTTCCTTGGATTCGGTGAAGATGATGACCTTGCCGTTCTTGAGCAGCGTGGTTTTATTAAGTTCACCGCGGAAGGATTCCCACTTGGGGTCGCGGGTGATTTTCTTCCAGTGGTTGCGGACGGCATTCAGGGCCTTCAAATCGTTTTCGAGGTCGGTTATGAACTCCGGTCGGAAATCCTTGGCGGAAAGTTCTTCGGCTTTATCCTCCTCCAACAGCCGGTCAATGCCCTCCTGGTTATCAGATTCGAGCAGCTCAAAAACCTTTCCGATGTGTTTTTTGCTGATAAAGACGTGGCCCTTGCGGAACTCCGCGATGACGCGCTCATAGGTGTGGATGAAGCGCCCGAGCGTGGACAGGAACGCGGTGAAACTGCTTTCGAGCCGCTTCACTGTGAGGATTTTCATGAACTTAGCGAGGTTGCGCTGGCTTTGGACTTCGTGCTCGTCTCGCTCGCCGGTGTAGTAGGTCAGCGGTGTGTAGCGGGCGTATTTGAAGTCGTGTGTCAGCGAACGGATCGTCTCGTCGAAGACTTCGGCCTCAATCTTGTTGAACTTGTAGAAGAGCGGCTCAGGGTCTGCGACTTCTGGAAACTTAAAGCCCTGCCGTTTCAAATCTTCGCCGTAGTATTTCTCAATCTCGGTGCGGGTACGGCGGATCATCAGGAACTTGAGAATTTTCTCGCGCGTCTGGCGTGCGTTTTCCTGAACCGTGCGGAAATAGACCTCACGGTCGTGCTGGCGGTCGAGTCCTTCGAGCCGGCGACGGAGCACGCCGAAGAACGCTTCAAGATTGCGGACGTTCGGGATGGTGCTATTCTTGCCGGGCTGGAACAGCTTGATCTGGCTCAGGATGTCTTGCGGCGTGTTGTTCAGCGGCGTGGCGGAAACCAAAACGACGCGCTTGCCCCGGCAGATTTGCGCGAGCATCTCGTAGCTCTGCGTGTCCTCGGTGCGGAAACGGTGCGACTCGTCAATGAAGACGGTGGTGAACTTCTGGAGGTCGCGTTCCAGCAGCGATTCCAGTTTGCCGAGGGATTCGCACAGATAACCTCGCACGCCAAAGTCGCGGAAGACATTCGGCCAAGAGCCGGGATTGTGTTCGTCGAGCAGGTGCGGCGGCGCGATGACTAAGCAAGGTTCGTTGAGGTGTTGGGCGAGCAGCGCGGACATGTAGGTTTTGCCTAAGCCGACAACGTCAGACAAAAATGCGCCGCCGTATTCGTCGAGGACCTTGCGTGCATTCAGCACGGCCTCTTCCTGGTATTTCAGTTTCTTGAAGCCGGTCGGCAGATAGATGTCCTCAATCTCATCCGGCAGATTGAGTTCGCCCCGGAAATACTCGTAGAGAAACTTGAGATAGAGTTCGTAGGGCGTGAATTGCGCATAGGGTGATTTGACCTCGATGGTCGTGACGTAGTCCTTGGTCACGTCCACGGACTTGCCCCAAAGCTCGTTGAACTTCTGGATGGCGAACTCGTAGTCGGAGCGGTTCTTCAACTCGACGTTGAACTCCAGATTGTCCTGCAAGCCCGCCTCGGTGAAGTTGCTCGAACCCGTAATGACGCGGCCCTTGTCGCGGTCGCCCTCGTGGAACGTCATGATGTATAGCTTTGCGTGAACGCGCTCCGACGGATACGCACGCACTTCCAGTTTGCCGGACTTAATCCATTCCACGAATTTGCGGACACCATCTTCAATTTCGGAACTGTCCTCGTGTTTCTGGAACTCAGCCAATATTTCGCCCGGCAACCGCTCAAGTAGCCGACGAGACAGTCAAAAAATCGCGTGTCCTCGCCGAGCAGGACGCCAAAGCGGTCGCGGAGGTGTTTGCCCGACTCGTTCGTGATGAATGTTAGGTCAGAGGACATAGAGGAGGGTATTCCTTTCGTCCGCGTTCTTGCGGAGCTTGTCCGCCGCCTTGAAGAGCGTTTTTTCAAAACTTTCAGCTTTGCCGTTATTGTTCTCCGCCATACCACCGTATCCTAAAATGTATCTCTGCGTCACACAGCCGCTTGGTGAACACCAGCGGCACGATGTAGTCTTTGCACTTGGGCACGTCGTTCACCCCACGTCTTGAGCGGGAGTCTATCCCCGGCAACACCATGACCTGCACCGAGGTTGGCGTCCCGGTAGTCCTGAACCTGCCAACCAGCCGCCTCAAGCAGCCCATCAATCACTTCTCGCGCTTCTTTTTCAGGGTTCATCTTCACCAGCCTTACTGAGACTCGCAGTACCATTGTCATTATAGCAAAATCCTGAACAAGTGCAACCTTTTTGCTCTATTCGGCTCCGCTTGGCAGAATCCTCGACCCTGATCTGTCCCTTTTTGGCCCTTTTCTTTCACCTTTAACCACCCCACACAATCTCCCACAACCCCTCTCACGGCCACTTTGCGCTCGTAGAATCGCCGATCTCCGTCTTTGGCTATACTGCTGCCCATTGCAAAACACGTCCATAGGGCGTGTAAGTTGATATACACGATGCGATATATCCATAAAGTGAGAAAAATCACATATATGTCGGAGTGGACTATTCCATGCATTGAGCGCCACCGGCGTCACGCTGTCCACATCGGCGGCGCAGACGACGACCATCCCGGTGCGCGGTGAGAGCAAGCTGACGTGGGACGTTCTGGTTCAAGACGTGACGCAAACTGATCTGGTCTTTTGGGCCGTGGCCGAAAAGCACAATGACGCCAGCAAGCCGCGCCTGGCGACCGGCCCGGATGGATCGCTGCTCGTGTATCGCTACTCTGCGCCCGACATCGTGGGCACGGCGGGCGATTTGCCATCTGCCGGCGCGCGCACCGAGGTGATCGCGCTGCCACCAAAGTACGACAATCGCCAGGGCGAGCTATCCGTGCAGCTTGATCCGTCGCTGGCCGCGGCGATGCAGGACGGCCTCAAATACCTGGAGCATTACGAGTACGAGTGCGCCGAGCAGACGGTGAGCCGCTTTTTGCCCAACGTGTTGACCTATCGCGCGCTCAAGGAATTGGGTATTCGGGATCCGGCATTAGACGAACGCTTGCCCGGCCTCGTCAAGCAAGGACTGGACAGGCTCTACATTCAGCAGCGCAAGGATGGCGGCTGGGGGTGGTGGCCCGACGACCTAAAGGCCGCAGGTAGCCAGGAGAGCAATGTCCACCTCACGGCTTACGTGGTGTTCGCGCTGATCAAGGCGCAGCAGTCCGGCTTTGAGGTGCAGAGCGACGTGTTGCAGCGCGGCCAACAATTCCTGCTTGGTAAACTGGTCTCGGCGCGCGAGCTGACCAGTTCTGGAGCGGCCAATCGCCAGGCGTTTGTGTTATACGTCTTGGCTGAAGGTAATCTCAAATCTCGAATCTCGAATCTCCAATCTCAACTGAACGACTTGTTCGAGAACCGTGACAAACTGAGCCATTACGGTCGAGCGTACCTGTCGCTGGCCTTGTGGTTGGGTGATTCAAAAGACGCGCGCATCGCCACACTGCTTTCTGATCTGAACAACGCCGCCATCCTTTCGGCCACCGGCGCGCACTGGGAAGAAACCGCCAATGACTGGTGGGCGATGAACACGGACACGCGCTCGACGGCCATTATCTTGGATGCTTTAGCGCGCATCTCTCCCTCCCCTGTGGCAACGGGGGAGGGCCAGGGTGGGGGCCTGGCTCCCAACATTGTTCGCTGGCTGATGGTGGCGCGCAAGGGTGGCTATTGGGAGACGACGCAGGAAACAGCCTGGTCGCTCATCGCGCTCACCGATTGGATGAAGGCCACGGGCGAGTTGGCGGGCAACTATGACTATGCCGTGTTTTTGAACGACAAAGACAGAGCGCACGGCCAGGTGACCCAGGGCAACGTGCGCGAAAGCATCAAGCTGCGTGTGGACGTGGCCGAGCTCTTGAACGAAAGCAACCGGCTTACGATTTCGCGCGGAGATGGTCAAGGCCGCTTGTATTACACCGCTCACCTGCGCGTGTTTTTGCCCGTGCAAGACATCAAGCCCGTGTCGCGCGGCATCACCGTCAACCGGCGGTACAGCCTGGCCTCGTGTACTGAAGGAGTCAAGTGTCCTGATGTGAAAGAGGCCAAGCTGGGCGATGTGATCCGCGTGGACTTGACCCTCATCGCGCCAAACGACCTGTACTATGTCGTCGTAGAGGATCCATTGCCAGCGGGTGGAGAGGCTGTTGACACGGGACTGGCGACGACGAGCTTGCTGGATAAAGGGCCGGAACTCGCTCGGCAAGTTGGCGGGAGGCGTTCCTACTACTGGTGGTGGTGGCACTGGTACAGCCGCAGCGAGTTGCGCGATGAAAAGGTTGTGCTGTTTGCCGACTATCTGACCAAAGGTACCTACGAGTACAGTTACACCTTCCGCGCCACGCTGCCCGGCGATTACCAGGTCATCCCCACGCTGGCGCGCGAGTTTTACTTTCCGGAGGTGTTTGGCCGGAGCAATGGGAGATTGTTGAGCATTGGGAAATAGCGGCTGCCGTCATTGGCAAAAACTGAGTTTACGCATTTTGCACTATAATGGGCGCGCTACCACGCCCTGAAGATGGAGACGCGGCATGACAGACCTGTCACTCGATCAACTACAAGACTTTATCGTCCTCGCCAAAGCTGCCACCTACGTGGGCGGCGGCGACAAGAGCCTCTCGCGCCGGCCCGGCTCGCACGACCTGGAGTTTCACCAGGGCGCGTTCGCCTACCTGGATAGTTATTTCGGCGGCGCCGATTTCATCGGGCAAGAGGTCGTCTACTTTGAGGGCCGGCCCGTCTGGGCGATGAACTATTATGGGCGCATCCTCGAACCGGCGCTGATCGCAGCGACGGAAACCGGTCAGATCATCCAAGAAAGCTTGAGCGCCCTGTACCAGCAAGGTCGCTTCCTGGGTGGCTTGGAGCACACGACAGACAAGGGCATTTATACCGACACCAACGAGGGAGACGTGGCCTCGTTCACAGGCCGCGAGTGGATCACACGCGGCGATGTCAAGGTGTACGAGCTGGTCTATCACGGTGGGCTGATCGAGGAATGAGCAGCCGGTTGCCTCTGCCAAGCAAGTGAGTATAATAAGGCCCATCGAGTCCCCGCGAGGGGACTGTTTTTATCAGGAGATAACCCATGAACAACGTGCAAGACTATTATCAGGCGGTATCGGATACACTGCTCAAACTGCCAAAAGACCCCGTCAATGAAATCATCGCCGCACTCGAGCAGGCGCGGGCTGAACAGCGGCGCATTTTCATCTTTGGCAACGGCGGCAGCGCGGCCAACGCCTCGCACTTTGTCGTTGACGTGATCAAGAGCACCCTCCGGCCGGACCAGCCGCGATACAAAATCATCTGCCTCAACGACAACATGCCGACGGTGACGGCCTACTCGAACGACGTGAGCTACGACGTGATCTTTAGCGAGCCGCTGGCCTCGCTGGCCGAGCCGGGCGACGTCGTTATTGCAATCAGCGGCAGCGGCAATTCGCCCAACGTGTTGCGCGCCATGGACACAGCCAAAGAGATGAACTTGACCCGCATCGGGCTGACGGGTTTCGCGGGAGGCCGCCTCAAGGACAAGTGCGACGTATGCGTGATCGTGCCATCGGATTCGATGCAGGTGATCGAGGACGCGCACTTGGTCATCTTACATTCCGTATTTCTGGCGCTGTGTGAGTGACGAATGGAGTATATCGCTTCCGACATCCAAGGTCCGCTCATTCTCGCCCTGGATTACGGCGGAACCAAACACACCGTTGGCGTGTTGGCCGCAGGCGCGCGTGACTGGCTGGCGCACGAGCGCGTCTATTCGCCGTCCAGCGCGGACGCGCGTTACGACAAAGTCACCGTTGTCAAGCTGGCCCACGACCTGTTGGCGCGCACGCAAGGCCGGCTCGCCGCCATCGGCGTGAGTTTTGGCGGACTGGTGGACTCGGCGAAGGGCGTGGTGCGGCTTTCACATCACGTCCCCGGCTGGGAGAATACGCCGCTGCGCGATCAACTGCAAACCGAGTTCGGCGTCCCGACGGCAGTAGATAACGACGCGAATGTGGCGGCGTTGGGCGAGTGGAGATTTGGCGCGGGCCAGGGCAGCAGCAGCCTGCTCTATGTCACGGTGAGCACCGGCATCGGCGGCGGATGGGTGCTAAACGGTCAGGTCTATAGCGGCGCGGACGGGATGGCGGGTGAGATCGGCCATGTCGTCGTGCGGCCCGACGGCGCCGAGTGTGTGTGCGGCAAGCGGGGCTGCCTGGAAGCCGAGGCGTGCGGTCGGGCCATCGCCCGCAAGATGCGCGAGCGGTCCGTAGGGCGGCACGCTTCGCGCGATGCTGCCGGGCATCCCGACGCTGCCGAGCGTCCCAGTGCCGCCGAGCCGGTAACTGGTGAATCCGTTGCGCGAGCCGCGCAGCAGGGCGACGTGCTGGCCCAGGAGGTGATGGACGATGTGGCCCGCATGTTGGGTGTCGGCTTGGGAGGCGCGATCAACTTGATGAACCCGCAGCGCACCGTGTTGGGCGGCGGCGTGACCAAATCCGGCGAACGCTACTGGCGCATCGTGCGCGAGACCGCACGCTACCATGCTTTGCCCCAAATGCGCGTGGACATCCAGCCCGCGGCATTGGGCGACGACGCGCCGCTGTGGGGAGCGGTTGCCCTGGCGGAACCCTTGCTATGATTGAAATCATCCATAACCCTATCGAGCGCGGGCACGTCCGCCACGCGCTGTTCGACTTTGATGGAACCGTCTCACTCATCCGCGAAGGATGGCAGCCGGTCATGACCTCGATGATGGTTGAGTTGCTGCTGCAAACCCCGGCGCACGAAAGCGAAGCCGAGTTGTGCCGCGTTGTAACGGAATACGTCACCCGGCTCACCGGCAAGCAGACTATCTATCAGATGATTCAACTGGCCGAGGAAATTGACAAGCGCGGTGGCCAACCGCAAGACCCGTTGGTCTACAAACACCAGTACCTGGCGCTGTTGTGGGAGCGCATCAAAGACCGCGTGACGGCGCTCAAGGCCGGGCGCATCCCGCCCGACGACCTGATGGTTCCCGGCGTGCGAGCGATGCTGGAGGCGATGCGCGCGCGCGGGGTGCGATGCTACCTGGCGTCCGGCACCGACGAGCCGGCTGTGCTCGATGAAGCGGCGGCGCTCCAGATCACGCCGTACTTTTGCGGCATCTATGGCGCGCAAGACGACTATAAGCGTTTCTCCAAAAAGATGCTCATCGAGCGCATCATTGCCGAAAATCACCTGGAAGGCTTCGAGTTCGTCGCGTTCGGCGATGGGTACGTCGAGATCGAAGAAACCCGGCGCGTGAACGGCATCGCCGTCGGCGTGGCGTCGAACGAAGCGGCGCGGGCCGGCATAGACGAATGGAAGCGCGACCGGTTGATCCAGGCCGGCGCGGATGTGATCGTGCCGGATTTTCGGGAATACGAGGAACTGGTGACGTATTTGTTTGCAGGAAAAGGAATTTAACGAAGGCGCAGAGACGCAAAGTTTTCATCTTGTACTTGTGCGTCTTGGCGTTGGGAAATGTCGGAGATTTGGGTTCGGCCTGGCCGTGGCCGACTTTAACCACGATGGCCTGCTGGACGTGGCCGCCGCGGGCGCGCGCGTGGGCGTGCGCGTTTACAGGCAATCACGCAGTGGCTGGACAGAGACGGTTCTGAATGCCAGCGGCACGTTCTACGAGTTGGCCGCAGGCGACATGAACAACGACGGACACCCTGACCTCGTCGCGGCCAATCACGGCTCCGGCGCCGGCATCAATTATTGGCTGAACTATGGCGGCGAGTGGAGCACTAACCCTTACTCGATTGACATTCCCGTCACCTTTTGGGGCGTGGATGTGGGCGATATCAACAATGACGGCCTGCTGGACATTGCCGCCGGAAAAGACACGGCCGCCGGCGGCGTGTATGTCTGGCGGCAGTCGGCTGTCGCTAGCTGGCCCGCCGCCGACACCGGCCTGCCCAAGAGCGACATGCTCTGGCGCGACGTGGCCTTTGGCGATTTCGACAACGACGGCAAGCTCGACTTGGCCGCCACCAGCGAGAAAGGCATCAGGGTCTGGACGGGCAACGGCAGCGGGACTTGGACGGAAGCCGCCACGGGCCTGCCCACCAGTGGCAGTTACGCCGGTCTGGCCGTGGGCGACCTGGATAACGACGGCTTGCTCGACCTGGCCGCCGTCCGCCTGGACGGTGGCGGCATCGAACCCTGGCGCAACACGGGCGGCGCGTGGGAAATGTTCAAACAGCCCACCTCAACGGAATCCTGGTGGAACCTGGACTTGGCCGACGTGGATAATGACGGGCTGCTTGACCTGGGCGCGACCAGCCAGAGCGACATTGGCGCGCAGGTGTGGGTGGATAGCGGCGCCACCGAGCCGACCGGTAACTGGCGAGAGATTGTCTCGCCTTCCAGCACAGGGTCGCCCGATGACCTGGTGGGCGGCGATGTGAACTGGGATGGGGACCTGGACATTGTTGCGGCCATGGGCAATGATGCGGGGCTTCGGGCCTGGCGAGGCGACGGCGGCAATACCTGGATTGATTGCTCGATGAACTTGCCCTCCACCGGCACGTTCAATGACCTGGCTTTGCGGCAACTGACGGGCGCGGCCTATCCAGAGTTGATCGCGGGCAGCGACATGGGCATCAAGGCATACTACAACGAGGGCTGCTACTGGAACCTGTTCAGCAGCGGTCTGCCCACGACTGGACAGTACAATGCTGTGGCAGCGGGTGATATTGACCACGACGGCAAGATCGAGCTAGTGGGCGCCAAGTACGGCGGCGGCCTGCCGATGTGGGAATACAACAGCGGCACCTGGACGCCCATCTACAGCCCCACGCTGACCTCATCGTATTACGATGTGGCTCTGGCCGACCTGAACAACGACGGCGAGCTGGACATTGCGGCTGCCAACTATTTTCCCGATAGCCTGGGCGTGCGAGTCTGGTTGTACAACGGCTCGTCGTCGTGGACGGCAGTCGTGGTCACCTCCACGGGTGAGTATCGCACTCTGGCCGTGGGCGACTTGGACAACGACGGTAACCTCGACCTGGCCGCTGCCAAGAATAACAGTAGCGGCGAGGAGGGCATCTGGCTATGGCGTGGCGATGGCGCCGGCGCCAACTGGACGCCTTTCCCCAGCCCGGTCACCACGGGCCAATACTTTGACCTCGACCTGGCCGACTTTAATCACGATGGCTTCCTGGATCTCTTGGCTGCTCGCGATGGCTATGGCGTGGATGTGTGGGCCGGGAACGGCGCAGGCGGCTGGACCGAGAGCAACACCAACCTGCCGACGAGCGGAGCGTTCTTTGTGTCTCGCTTTGGACACATTGACCACGATGGCTTTCCCGATTTGTTGACCACTCAGTACAACGGGGGCATTCGCCTGTGGACAGCCGCCGAAGCGACGCCACCCGGCGTGTGGAGCAGCTTTACTCCATCCACCTGGGTCACGACCACACAGACGGTGGCAGCCTCTGTTCGCGTGCAGGATAGCGGCTCGGGGTTGAACGTTGACAGCGGCCAGTACGCCTACTCGACCAATGCAGGCGCGTCGTGGAGCGGCTGGCTCTCGGCGACGGTATCTGGTTCTAACGGCGTGACCACGACCCAGGTGATGCAGACCTCTGCCATCGCCTTTGGACAGGACTCGCTGACGACGCACCGCAACCGCGTCCGCTTCCGCATCAGCGACATGGCGACCAATGTGGGCACCAGCAGCGATTACAACGTAGACATTGACACCGTCGCGCCCACCAATCCCGCCAGCCTGAGCGGCGACCGCGCCACCGGCACGTGGTCCAACGACAACACGGCCACCATGACGTGGTCGGGCGCTACGGACGCCAGCAGCGGCGTCGCCACCTACTCTTACGAGTGGAGCGCCTCCTCTGCCACCGTGCCCGATACGACGGGTGAGACCGCCAGCGCCAGCGCGCTGACCACCCTCCCCGGCGAAGGCACAAGCTGGTACTTTCACGTGCGCGCCCGCGACGCGGCTGGCAACTGGGCCAGCGGCGCGATGCACGACGGCCCGTACTGGCTGGACATCACCCCCCCGATCAACCCCGCAACGTTCACGAGCAGTCCGACAGCGGGCGTGTGGACGACCGACAATACCGTCTACGTGGCCTGGTCGGGCGGCAGCGACACCGGCGGCAGCGGCATCAATGGCTACTCGTACGAGTGGAGCACCTCCGCGTCCACCATCCCGGATGTTGCGGTTGATACCACTGGCTCCAACACGACCAGCTCCGCGCTGCCGGACGGGACCAGTCACTACTTTCACCTCCGCGCCCGCGATGTGGCCGGCAACTGGTCGAACGGCATCGCGCACTATGGGCCGTTCTGGATTGACCGCACCGATCCCTGGTCGTATGTCACTTCACCTTCCGGCGAAGTGGGCAGCACCAGCTTTACTGTTTCCTGGACAGGCGGCGACTCGGGTTCGGGCGTGGACACTTACGATGTGCAGTACAAGGACGTGACGACCAGTGGTTCTTGGACCGCCTGGCGAAGTGCTGTGTCCTACACATCATCCACCTTTTACGCCACAAGCGGGCACAAGTACCAATTCCGCTCCCGCGCTCGCGATAACGTGGGCAACCTGGAAAGCTGGCCTGCGTCCTACGACGTGCAGGTCGTCGTCGCCACCGAAGACTTTGACGTTGATCACACCGGCTCGATGGAAGTCACGCAGGCGGTGCAGGATCGCAACAACAGCGTCATCCTCGTCGAGAACAAGTCAACCTTCCTCCGCTTCCACGTCCACTCGCACTCGGGCGCCGAAACCTTCTCGGCCCGGCTCAGCGGCTGGCGCGGCGGGACGTTCCTGGGCAATGTTCTCCCCGGCAACCCCGGCGGCACGGCCAGCATATCGGCCGACCCGGATCGCGGACAGCTCAACCAGAGCTTTTGGTTCCAACTGCCTTCTGCCTGGCTGCACGGCACGGTGCAACTGATCGCCGAAGCCAACTATGACCACCGCCTGGCCGAGTCGGACTATGCCGACAACTATGGCAACGTCACTGTGAGCTTTCAGTATTCGCCGCCGATGAACATCCTGATGGTGGACGCCTGCTACCAATCGGGCGGCACGACGTATCACGTGCGCAACCAGGATCGTTGGGCGCTGGCCTCGTATCTCAGACGAATGTATCCCATCAACCAGCTCAATGTCTGGTGGGGTGTGTTCGTTCCCTGCTACGGCAGCCCGCCCAACTCGGGCACGGTCAACGCCGACCTGGTGTGGAACAAGGGGCAGCACGTGTTGGGCGCGGGCGAAGACCCCTGGACGCGCTATTACGGCCTGGTGGACGACGGCTACTGGCGCACGACCACTTCGTGCTGGATGAGAGGCGCAGCCGACGGCATCCCTTCAACTGTGGCAAGCGGCCCGGCCGGCCGGCACGATCGCTGCGCCACCTGGGATCCCGACGGCGATTCGTATGCCGACTGGTATGGCGCGCACGAGTTGGGCCATACCTACAACCGAGGACATGCCAATTTCTGTGACGCGGGCGGCGGACCGGCCTATCCCTACCCCAACGGCGACATTAGCCCCACCCACGACGAAGACGCAGCCAACGCGCTCTTTGGCTTTGACATCGAAAATCACACCATCTACCCGCCTACCTGGAAAGACACGATGTCGTATTGCGACAACGAATGGCCCTCCGACTTTACCTACGAGGGCATCCGCGACCGGATGATTGCCGAAAAACCGGCCACCGGCATAGCGACATCGCGGCGTATCGCCTCGGGCGAGTACCTGGCCGTCTTTGGCCGCATCGTCACTGCCACGAATCAAATTACGCTCAACACCTTTTACCGTATGCCCAATGCCTGGGACTGGCTGGAGCGCGTGCCGGGCGACTATTCCATCCGGCTGCTCGATGGCAGCGGCGGCACGCTGGCCGACTATCCCTTCACCCTGCGTTCGACGGATGTAGAGTCCGGTCCCGGCTACTCTGCCCAGGCCGGGGCAGAACCGGCCCTCATCGCCGAGTTTGTGCTCTGGGTGACGGACACGGCGCGGGTGAGCATTTACCACGGCGCGACGGAACTGGCCTCGCGCGTAGTAAGCACCCACGCGCCGACGGTGACGGTCACCTCGCCCAACGGCGGCGAGAACCTGAGCGGCACCACAACCACGCTGACCTGGAGCGCGGGTGATGCCGACGGAGATAGCCTGGTCTTTACCATTCAGTACAGCGTGGACGGTGGCGCTCACTGGAAGCCCCTCGGCTCTAACGTGACCGCGACCAGCTTGGTGGTCA
Source organism: Anaerolineae bacterium (assembly GCA_041300525.1). Lineage (GTDB taxonomy): Bacteria > Chloroflexota > Anaerolineae > Fen-1058 > Fen-1058 > JBGLNJ01. Next base: position 3,356,798 of record JBGLNJ010000001.1, read on the forward strand.
GCACCGACTTGCTGGCCGGGACGGCGCAGGGCCGCTTCCGGGTCATGGCAAGCGATGGTGTCAACACAACCTCGGACGATTCGGATGGCAACTTTAGCGTGCCGTTCAAGCTGCCCGAGCTGCACCTCATCGCGCCACTGGGCACATCGCTGTACGTCTTTAGCCAGACGGTAGCCTTCGAGGCCGAAGCCTATGATGTGGAAGATGGGCCGCTGGGCGATGCGGCGTTCCCTCGCCCGCGACCTCACCCACGCCCTCACCAGCCCCGTAGCAGTCGGTGCCAGACGCGCCGGCTACGGCCACGACACCGACCTCGCCCTCGCCCGCGCCCGCGACCGCGACCGCGACACCGACCGCGCCCGCGACACCGACCTCACCCTAGCCCGCGCCCTCGCCCGAGATGAGATCCGGGAAGCAATGAATGAAAAAGACTGGCCGCGCGCACGGCGACTCGTCCAGGCTTTGGATACGAGCCGCAAGAACCTTGCAGATAGACGGCAGATTCGCTCACTGGCAGACATTCTGAATTGGGTCAACGCCAGGCCAGAGGAAGTGCGCAGCACGCAACGTCAATACACGGCGCGGCTGTTGGAATACACTTGGGTGGGCTACGGCGAATTGGAACAGATGGAACGCCCGTGGTGGCAACGCTGGCTGCCGCACCCGGCAAAAGGCCGATACGCAGAGGATCGGCAAGCCATCCTGGGAGTGTATTGGTGGCTGCAGATCGTGGACGCGCGAGAAAAGGGCCAGCTTCCGGCGTGGGAGGGTATTCGCATCGTGCGGGAACGGCAAGAATGAATCAACCAACTATGTCCCTAAAGATTGACCACGTCACCCTTGCCGGCTCCGACCTCAAAACACTCGAGCAGGTCTTTGCCCTTGCAGGGCTGGCGACGGATTACGGCGGGCCGCACTCGAACGGCATCACGCACATGTCGCTCTTGGGCTTTGACGACGGCTCGTACATCGAGCTGATTTCGACGCTCGAGCCGGGGCAGGCTGCGCCGTGGTGGGGTCAGCACGTCGCGGGCAACGGCGGGCCGTGCGCCTGGGCCGTGGAAGTGGGCGACGTGGCAGCAGAAGCCGCGCGCATCGCCGCGCTCGGCATCCCCGTGCGCGGGCCGAACACGATGACGCGCCAGCGGCCCGACGGCGTGTTAGTTGAATGGGATCTGGCCTTCGTGGGCGACAAGCAACCCGGCGCAACGTTGCCGTTTCTCATCCGAGATCGCACGCCGCGCGAGTGGCGCGTCCGGCCTTCCGCGAGTGTGACGGGAACAGACTTGACCGGCGTGGCAATGGTCGTCCTCGGCGTGTACGACCTGGAGCGCGCCGTTGACCTGTTTTGCCGCGTGTACGGTTGGCCTGCGCCGGTAACGAACGACGACGTCAACTTTGGCTGGCTGGCTCATTTCCCTGGCACGCCGGTGTCACTGGCCGCGCCGCTCCGCCCCAACGATTTCCTCGCCGAACGAATCCGCCGCTTTGACGAATCGCCGTTGGCGTTCCTCATCGGGACATTTAACCTTTACGCGGCCTCGAACCGGCTGCGGCTGGGTACCGTGTCCTCCTGGTTCGACCGCCAGGTCTTTTGGTTCGACGCGCCCCGCCGGCACGGCATCCTGCTGGGGCTGATTGAAAACCCGCCTCGCGCAGAAGACAGCCTCCCATGACCGGATCAGAATTTGCGCCCGTCGCATTCGGGCTAGCTTCGGCGGCGTGCTGGGGCGCAGGCGATTTTTGCGGCGGCCTGGCGACCAAGCGCACGCACGTCTACAGCGTCGTGATCGCTTCGCAGCTCGTCGGCGTGGTAATGCTCATCGGGTTGGCGCTGGCGTTCGCGGAAAAAGCGCCATCGCCGGTTCATTTGCTCTGGGGCAGCCTGGGCGGACTCGTGGGCACCCTCGGGCTGATTGCGTTTTATAGCGCGTTGGCTTCGGGGCGGATGGGCGTGGCCGCTCCAGTCGGAGGCGTCATTGGCGCGGCCACTCCGGCGATCCTGGGTGTGCTCATGGAAGGCTGGCCGGGCACACTCAAGCTGATCGGGTTCGCGCTGGCGCTCGTCGCCGTTTGGTTCGTCTCACGCACGGAAGACGCCACTGTCCGGGTCCATGAGCTGGGATTGCCCATTGTAGCCGGGCTGTGCTTTGGCGTCTTTTTCATCTGCATTGACCGGGCGAGCGAAACGTCAGTGTTGTGGCCGCTGGTGGCGGCGAGGTTGACGTCGTTGAGTATGTTGTTTATCATCGCGACCGCCACTCACCAGCCGCGACTGCCGGACGTCAAGCACTTGCCTTTGGTCGCGCTCGTCGGCGTGATGGAGGTGGGCGGCAATGCGTTCTTTGCGCTGGCGGCGCACGTGGGACGGCTGGACGTAGCCGCGGTGATCTCTTCGCTCTATCCGGGGGCGACGGTCTGGCTGGCCTGGCTCATCTTGAAGGAACGCATCACCCGCCTGCAAACCGTGGGGATCGTCGCCGCGCTCGCGGCGATTGTCTTGATCGCTTCCTAGTCTCCAAAGCCGATAGCCTTGCGAAGGCGCGAAGCGAGCAACCTTCGCAAGGTTGAGCATCCGTGTACTAATGTCGGCGCCGACCGCCGAGCATCTGCGACCAACGCTGGCTGGTGGAACGCGGAGCGATGTACTGTTGCTGAAGTTCCTTGACCGTGGGCCTGGCATACGAAGGCGCTTCGACGCCGTAATCAAAGCCGGGCACGGTGCAGCGTTCCAGCCGCCGGCCGATCAACTGTTGGATGCCCTGGACGACCGACTCGTCGGCCGGGGTGATGAACGTGATCGCGTCGCCTTCGGCTTCGGCGCGGGCCGTGCGGCCGATGCGATGAACATAGTCTTCGGCGGAACCGGGCGCGTCATAGTTCAGCACGAGTGAGATGCCCTGCACATCAATCCCGCGCGCGGCAATATCCGTCGCCACGAGCACACGATAGTGGCCCCGCCGGAAACCTTCCAGCGCCGCCACACGCTGGCCCTGGGTGCGATTGCTATGAATCGTGGCCGTCTTGATGCCGGCCTGCTTGAGCTTTTGCGACAGGTTGTCCGCGCCATGTTTGGTGCGGGTAAAGACCAGCACGCTGTCTTGCTCGGCCTGCTCCATCAAGTTCAGCAACAGCTTGACTTTGAGGTGCTTGGGCACGGGGTAAAACTTTTGGTCAATCGTGTCCGGCGGGCGCGCCACCGCGACGGCGACCTTCACCGGGTCGTGCTGAACCTCGCGCGCGAGCGCCAGGATGTGCGGCGGCATCGTGGCCGAAAAGAGCAACGTCTGCCGCCGAGTCGGGAGACTGCGCAGGATGCGCCGGATGTCGGGCAAAAAGCCCATGTCCAACATGCGGTCGGCCTCGTCGAGCACCAGGATGGATAGATGATCGAAGCGCACATTCCTGCGCCCGATATGATCGAGCAGCCGGCCGGGCGTGGCGACGATCACATCAACGCCCCTGCGCAACGCGGATTCCTGCGGTCCCATCCCCACCCCGCCATAAATCACCGCCACTTTTAGCCCGGTCTGCCGGGCCAGTTGCGTGGCATGGTCGGCCACCTGCAAAGCCAACTCGCGCGTGGGTACCAGGACGAGCACGCGCGGGCCTGGCCCGTTCTTGTCGGCGAGCAACTGCTGCAAACTGGGCAGCACAAAGGCCGCCGTCTTGCCGGTGCCCGTCTGCGCGCAACCGACGACATCTCGCCCTTCCAGGATAGCCGGGATGGCTTGCACCTGGATGGGCGTGGGGTGTTCAAACCCCATCCGGCGCACCGCTTCTTGCAGGGTCGCCGCCAGATCAAAATCACTAAACTGTTTCAATTTTCCTTCTTCCTATATAGGAATCGCCCCGGTGGTTTCACCGGGGCGACGCTTGATCACGAACCGATTGGACTACCTGAATTACGCGCCTATTGTACCACACTCTGGCAAAAGCGCCTAATGGATGTCCTCCATAATCTCCCGATGAGCAGCCACGTTCTCTAGAAACGAGCGCCGCAATTCCTGCTCGCTGATCTTGGCGGCTCGCTCCTGTAGCAAGCGGTGCGCCGTATCCAGAATCGTCTGGGCGCGAGGGTCTCGGTTGGCGCGCAGGACACGATAGCAGGTCAGGTAAACCCGGAAAGGCTCGTCTGCGCCGTCTAGAGAGTGAACCGCCAGATGATTCAGAATCTCCTCAGCGCACGTGCGTGCCCGGGAAAGATTATTCTGGGCCAGCGCAACTCGGGCCAGGCCAGCCAGGGATTCCATGACCAGGTTCGTTTGGCCCAACTCTCGCCGCAGAGCCAGAGCCTGCCGGTAGATCTCGGCGGCCTCGTCCAGGCGGCCTAACCCGGTCAAGGCGTGGCCCAGGCGAGTGAGTGAGTAGCCTTCGACCCGGCGATTGCCAATCTCTTGCGCCATGAGCAGAGCCTGCTGGCCGTGCTCACAAGCGGCCTTGTCATTGCCCAGTTGATGGGCCAGCAGCCCCAAACAGGAGAGCGCCAGCCCTTGGCTCTGCCGATCACCGATCTCGCGGTAGATGCGCAGGGATTGCGCATAATAGGAGCCGGCTTTGTCATAGTCGCCTTGTTGGTTAAGGGCATAGCCAAGATTGATCAGCACAACGCCCTCGTTCCGCCGGTCGCCCATCTCGCGGCTGATCCGCAGGGCTTGCTCATAACAAGCTCTGGCCTCGGCATAATCACCTTGCTGATTGCAGGCAAGGCCCAGGTTGCCGAGCGTGATGCTTTCGCCGTGCCGCTCGCCAATCTCGCGGCAGATGCGCAAGGCTTGCTCATAGCACGTTCTAGCCCTGAGATAGTCGTGCTGGTCATGAGAAATAGTGCCGAGCCGGCTGAGCGATGCGCTTTCGCCCTGCCGGTCGCCTATCGCACGGTATAGGTTCAGCGCCCGCTCGAGATAATCCCTCGCCCCGGCATAATCGCCCAAGTGCCAGCAAACAAGACCCAGGTTATACAGGCTATCGGCCTCCACCTGAGGCCACGCTGTGGTCTGGGCCAAGACGAGGGCTTGCTCCAGTGGAGGACGGGCTGCTTCATAGCTTCCCTGGTTCCAGAGGGCCACGCCCCATTGCACAGTGCCGGCCGCCTCGAGGTCGGCCGAGTGGGTGGCCCGCGCCAGGTCAATCGCGCCGCAGGCTACCGTAACAGCCTGACTGTATTGACCTCGCTTGTTCAGAAAGCGCGCCTGCATGCGGCTTTCCTTTCCGGCTTGGTGGAAGAAATCGCCTCTGCTGGCATGGGGATGCCCGCCCACGCAGGAGGCGAATGGCGAAAGACAGATGACGCCAAACGCTGCCACTATTGCACCTATCGCTCATTGTGTGACCGTGGCACTGCCGCTGGCCTCGGCGACGAAACTGACATCGAACTTGACCTGGACATTGAGCTGGAAAAAGTCGAAGAGATTGCGTACTGATGTGGCTCGAACCTTCTCCCGTCATGGTCTCAGATGAACTGCGCGCGGCGCTAGGCGGGCATCCGCTCGTGGCCGAGATTTTGGCGCGGCGCGGCCTCACTACGCCGCAAGCCGCGCTGGCTTTTCTCGACCCGGAGCGCTACACGCCGTCGCCGCCGGACGCGCTGCCCGACCTGGAGATCGCGGCGCAAAGGCTGCGCCAAGCCATCGCGCGCGGCGAACGCATCGCCGTGTGGGGCGACTTTGACGTAGACGGCCAGACCGCCACGACGCTCCTTGTCTCGGCGCTGCGCGACCTGGGCGCGGACGTAGTGTACTATATTCCAAATCGTCTCACGGAATCGCACGGCATCCGCATCGAGGGACTGGCGCGCGTGCTCGCGCAGGGCGTCAAGGTGCTCTTGACGTGCGACACCGGCATCGCCGAGCACGCAGCCATCACATTCGCCAAACAGCGTGGCGTGTCCGTCCTCGTCACCGATCACCACGGCCTGCCCGACGAATTGCCAGAGGCCGATGCGCTGGTCAACCCAATGCGGCTGCCGCCCGGCCATCCGCTGCGCCAACTCCCCGGCGTGGGCGTGGCGTTCATGCTGGCGCAACAACTCGGCTTCCCCCTTGCCGAAGGTGCGGGGGGGACTGAGGGGGAGCGCGTCCTCCCTGTTACCACAGGGGGAACCGAGGGGGGGCGCATCCCCCCTGTTACCACGGGGGGGACTGAGGGGGGGCGTTATCTCGACCTCGTCGCCTTGGGCATCGTGGCGGACGTGGCCGAGCAGACCGGCGACACGCGCTACCTTTTGCAGCGCGGGCTGGAAAAACTGCGCCGCCCGGAGCGCATCGGCCTGCGCGCGATTTTCGAAACGGCGCGCATGGATCCCACGCGCCTTTCCGCCGAGCACATCGGCTTTGGGCTGGGACCGCGCCTCAACGCGCTGGGGCGATTGGGCGACGCCAACCTGGCCGTCGAGCTGTTCACCACGGGCGACTGGGGCCGCGCGCGCATTTTGGCCGCGCAACTGGAAGGGCTGAACAATCAACGGCGGCTCATCAGCGAACAGATTTACGCCGCTGCGCTCGAACAAATCGCGCGCGATCCCTCGCTCCTGGACACGAACGCGCTCGTGTTAGCCCATCCGAACTGGCATGGCGGCGTCATCGGCCCGGTGGCCGGGCGATTGGCCGAACAATACACGCGGCCCGCCGTCCTCATCGTCACGCCACCGGGTCAAGTCGCCCGTGGGTCGCTCCGCTCTGTCCCCGGCTGTGACATTGCCGCCGCGCTGCGCGACGCGCGTGTGAGCCAATGGCTCATCGGCTTTGGTGGGCATCCCGGCGCGGCTGGCATTTCGATTGCGCCGGAAAACATTCCCGCGTTTCGACGCGCACTCTCGCTCACGGTGGACAAGATGTGGGATCGCAGTGCCGCGAAGGCCGGCGCGCGCATAGACGCTTACGTGCAGTTGGACGAACTGGACATCGGCCTGGCGCAAGAATTGGAACGGCTCGGCCCGTTCGGGCAAGGCAACCCGCCCATCCGATTGGCGTGCCGCAACGTCACCGTCGCCAGCCAGCGGACATTCGGGCGCAACGGTGAGCACCGCGACATTACCGTGCATGCTGCGCGTGAAACCAGCGCGACGCGCAAGCTTACTTGGTGGCGCGGCGCGGATCAGGAACCGCCCACCGGGCCGTTCGACCTGCTGTGTACACTCAAGAGCACGGATTACCTGGGGCGATCCAATCTTGAGATCGAGTGGATTGACGCGCGGCTGATCGAGACGCCCGCCCTAGAAATCGCTGCGCCGACTGCGCCTGCTATCGAGAGCATGGATTGGCGCAACTTTACCGACGTGGCTCGGCGCGTGGCGGCGCTTGTCGAGCGAGGCGATGTGCAAGTGTGGGGCGAAGGCAGCGGGGTGGAGGGTGTACCGGGGCACGGTCGTCACGCGCTGACTCTAGCCCAGACACTCGTCGTGTGGAGTGCGCCACCCGGCCCGCGTGAGCTAGATGCAGCGATGGCCCTGGTTTCGCCGCGCGTCGTCGTGTTGTGTGGCGTGACGAGCGTCGAGGATCGGATCGAGCCGTTCTTGCGGCGGCTGGCCGGGCTGCTCAAGCACGACCTCCGTCAGCGGCAAGGGCAAGTGTATTTGCCCGCGCTGGCGGCTGCGTGCGGCCAACGCTTGGCGACGGTGCGCAAGGGTATCGAGTGGCTGGCTGCGCGCGGGCAAATCGTCATCCAGACGTGGGATGGCGACAATCTGACGATTGGGACGGGGGATGGCGAGAAGCAAGTCGCGCCGGATTTGGAAACCGAAGTGCGTGTGCTGCTTTCCGAGACGGCCGCGTATCGCGCGTACTTTCGCCGCGCCGAGGCGAGGCAGTTGATCGAAGCGTAATCCCAGGAGGCTCGATGAAAAGGCCCCTATCGCTCAAGGCCAAGCATGTCGCAGAGCTTTTTCCCTCTGCCCTCTTCAACTTTGACGCCACGCTGTACAAGCCCGACCACTTTCCCTCTGCCGATAGCGAATGGCAGCCGGGCATCCGCTGGCAGACTGTGCTCTGGCAGAGACAGCGGTTGGGATGCAAGTTCGAAAATCAAGGGACGGTTGACCGCCCCAAGATCACACTTTCGATTTGGTCAAAAGAGAAATTGGATCGGCAGTTCGTCACGGGCCTTGTGGACGAGATCACTTATCGCTACAACCTGCAGCTCGACCTGACGGATTTCAACCGGCGATTCGAAAACGATCCGCAGATGGAGCCTATCGTTGACCGGTGGCGCGGGATGCGGCCCTTGAACTATAGCTCGCTGTATGAATACGCGTTGGGTACAACGGCCTCATCATCGCCATCGTCTTGCAGAACGCAACCATGAGGCGCACGGTCCAGATGATGCAGGCGTTGTACGAAAACTATGGCACATGGCTGACCTACGACGGCAAAAAGCTGGCCTGCTTCTGGGAACCGTCCGTCGTGGATCGAGCCACCGAACAAGAACTGCGCGACCTCAAAGTGGGCTATCGAGCCAAGTCCATCAAGCGAGTCACTGCCGCTTTTGCTCACGGGGAGATCAACGAGCTTGAGTTGAGGAACAGGCCGAGAGAAGAACAACGCGCGGCATTGCTCGGACTTTACGGCATCGGCCCTGCTTCCGTCGGGTACCTTCTCGGCGACGTCTTCCATCACATAGACGAGATGAACCACATCTCGCCGTGGGAGCAAAAGATTTACAGCAAGTTATTTTTCGACACCTCGCCAGACGAACCCGTTCCGACGGACATGCTCCTGGCATTTTTCGAAAAGCACTTTGGCCAATACAAAATGCTCGCCGTGCATTACGTGTGGAGCGACTTGTTCTGGCGAAGGAAACACGAGCCGGTCGAGTGGCTAGAAAAACTGATTCGGCTATAATTGCGCCAGGAAACAACGGAGCGATCACAGTGTCCAGACTTGCAGATGACAGACTGGTCGAGCGGGTCGGCAACGGGGAGCAGCAAGCGCTGCATTACCTTTACGACCGCAACGCCTTGCGGCTTTGCCGTGATGATTGACCCGCGTCATAGGATGCCATTTGGGATCGGTGGCAGTGGAGGTGGAGCGGGGGGAGCGGAGGCTGCTTGTACAGATAGGTCTGCAACGCGCTGGCCGTGCGGGTGATGATATTGCCCGCCAAGTCGTAACCAAAGGTCTGCGTGTACTGCCCGTTGCCGAAAAGACTTGTCCGGGCGTCAATCAGCCGGTCGCGCGCGTCGCCATCATACACAAAGCTGGCGTTGGCTCCGCCGCTCACGCCGGTCAGGCGGTTGCTTGCTGCGTAAGACAGACCTCGCAGGTCTCAGGCCAACCGGAGGCTTCGCCGTGAGCTCAGCCGAATGGTTGGCACGACCTGCGAGGTCTTCCACATCCCCTTACGCGCAGCGGTTTGCAAATCCGCTGCAGATTGTTCGGGCCAGCACGAACGGCTGACCCGCAGTGATCGAAACGCGATTGAACCAGAATCGTCCCTCCCAAGAGACGGGACAGATGATCAACCTATGCTGAAGCTGGCGACAAGCGAAACACCGGCGCCTGTCTGACCGGCGTTTCGCTTTCCGGGTCGAGTGCGAAAAGTCTGTCCAATACCTGCAAATCCAGCACCGTGTAGCCGCACACCGGACAGACCAGCGCCGGCAAATCCTCCACCAACATGGGCTTGCCATTCCGCACGAACGTATGCACAATCCGGCGCTGTTCCATTTCACTCGGACATCCCTGAACGATACATTTCATCGCTTGTAGCCTCCTCTCAAGATTGGCGTGATCCACCTCGGTGGACGCGGCTCGTACACCGTCACAATCGTGACCGGCAACTCTGAATACGATGCGACAATATGCAGATCGCGCCCGGTTAGGGTCCGGCCATAAATCAAGCAGGCTGGCCCCAGCCACCAATCCGGATAGTCCTCCAGCAATTGCGCGTCGAGCATCACGGCCTCTATTTCGGGCCGGGTGATGTTTTCGGCCACCGCTTCCCCAGCCGCGTGCAGCGACAGCATGATGCGACGTTCTTGCACGGCTCGCTTGAACAGATTCAGGATGGCTGCCGGATCCACGTCCCCTCCGTCTGCGGTTGATGGCCACTACTTTTGCTGTGGGTCTGTGTTCCGTGAGCGTATTATGCTTCCGTATCGCCAGAGTGTCAACTGCGGTTTGTCACGACGGTCAGCCGGTTTTCCGTGCTACACATGCCCAGTGATCTTGACGCCCAAGCTGGGCAAGAAGCAAGTTATCCTGCTCTTTGAAGGCGTGCTTTCGAACAAGCGCAGCCAGCCGCTCATCACCGAATGGTTTGGCTTGCTCTATGCAGGCCGAAGCAAGTGGGAGTTACTCGACCTGGACGCCGTGCTCAAGCGCGCCGGCTTTGCGGCGGGATTGCCAAATGTGGCGGTTGACTCGGATCGCACCGCTGAAATTGCCAGGGTGCTGCCTGGCGCGGTGGCGATGGCGCGAGAATACATGGACGGACTGAGACTGGAACGCGGGCAGGCGCTCGGCAACCGGCTGCGCGATGACCAACGCAAGCTCAAGCGGTGGTGCGATGCTGCGCTGAATCGCTTTGCCGAACTGGAAATGGGCGCGCGGGGCGCGCAGGCGGCGCGAGTGGCGCACGAGCGAAACGAAGCCAAGGCCCTCTATGAGCAGCGCCAGACCTGGTTGAACGATACGCTCACATCTGTGCCCGCGCCTTATCTGCGGCTGGCAGTCGTGTTCAGCGGATCGTAAAATGATAGACCCACAAGCTCGCAAGCTGGCAATCTTGCTCGCCAAGTCCGAAATCGCTCTCAAGCCCGTGTATCTGGACACGGAGACGACTGGCCTGGAAACGGCTGATCAGATCGTCGAGATTTGCATCCTCGATCACGATGGCAGCGTTTTGGTAGATTCGCTTGTCAAGCCCAAAGGCAAGATTCCGCTTGTGGCAAGCCGGATTCATGGCATCACTGACGAGATGGTGGTGGATGCGCCCGCGTGGCCCGATCTGTGGCCGCAGGTCGAAGTGGCGCTGGCTGGACGGCACGTGGCGATCTATAACGCCGAGTTCGACCTCGGGATGCTGAAACAGTCACACCGCCACTATCGCTTGCGCTGGGTGTTTCCGGGCGAGGCATCGTTGTGCGTGATGAAGCTGTACGCCCAGTTCTATGGCGAGTGGAATTATTATCACGGCTCGTACCGCTGGCAAAAGCTTGAAGAGGCCGCGCGGCAGTGCAAAATAGCGATCAAGGGCGCGCACCGCGCTAGAGCCGATGCGCTGATGGCGCGCAGCGTTTTGCATTACATGGCGGAAAGAAAACGGTAATCCAATCCTCTGCAAACGACCCAGAAAGATTCGTGTCATTCGTGGAAGAAAATGTCCATTGACCTGACCGGCATCCAAAACGTTGGCGAATTCTACAGCCACCATTACCTCGACGCGCTGCTGGAGAACGACCTCAAGGGTTTGTTCGCCCGCTGGCGCGAGGACGACGAAGCCACGCCTGACCGTCGCCTGAATCGTTGCGCGACGGACTTTTTTGCAGCCAAGAGCCGCGCACTGCGCGAGCCGCGCCCCGCCGACCGCTACGCCGCCTCGCACGGCCTCCACGTCCAACTGGCCGAGGCGCTGGGTTATGCTTATTCGTTCGAACTACGCTATTTGCAGGGCATCACCGCTGTGCCCGTGTTGAGCGCGGTCAAGCGCGACGGGCGCGACTATATCTGGCTGGTCGAGACAGTGTTCACCGGCCCCGACGAATCGCCGCTCGACCAGGATGTGTTGCGAGGACAGTACCCCAAGACCGAAGACGAGTTCGCCGCGCCCGAGCTGCCGTGGGAGTCGCTCGTCGGAGAAATCTTTCGTCGTGACGAGCCGCCGCGCTGGCTCATCCTCCTGGCCGGACGCTTTATCTACCTGATTGACCGCACCAAGTGGGGCCAGGGGCAATACCTGCTGTTCGACCTGGACGAAATCTTTGGCCGTCGGCAAACGCAGACGCTGCGCGCAACTGCCGCGTTGTTGGCACGCGAAGCATTGTGCCCCGACGAAGGCGTGCCACTGCACGACACGCTCGACGAGAACAGTCACAAGCACGCCTATGGCGTCTCGTCCGATCTAAAGTACGGCGTGCGCCGCGCCGTCGAGTTGTTGGCGAGCGAATACGTCTGGTATCAGCGCAATGTGGGCAAGCAGGCGCTCTTTCAGGATGACGCGCTGGCTCGCAAGCTGACGAACGAAGCGCTGACCTACCTGTATCGCCTGCTTTTCCTGTTCTATGCCGAGGCGCGCGGCGGCGAGTTGGACGTCGTGCCGATGAAGAGCGACGCCTATCGCACCGGCTACAGCCTGGAAGCGCTGCGCGATCTGGAGCAGGCGCCGCTCACCACGCCCCAGGCGCAGAACGGTTATTTTCTCAACGAGAGCCTCGACCAGTTGTTTCGACTGGTGAACGATGGCTTTATGCCCAGCCAGATGACGCTGCTCAACGAGCAGGCCGAGCAGCAGACGTTCCATGATTACGGCTTTAGCCTGCCCGGCCTGCACAACCCGCTCTTTAGCCGTGAAAGCACGCCGCTGCTATCGTCGGTCAAATTCCGCAACTGCGTCCTGCAAGAAGTGATTCAATTGCTTTCGCTTTCGCGCGAGACCCGGGCGCGCAAATCCGCGCGCGGCGCGCGCAGCACGCGTGGCCGGATCAGCTATGCCCAGTTGGGCATCAACCAGTTGGGCGCGGTGTACGAGGGCCTGCTGAGTTACACCGGCTTTTTCGCTCAAGAGACGCTGGTCGAAGTCAAGCCTGCTGATGCGAAGGAAGCCGAGAAGACCGCGCAGACCTATTTCGTGCCGGAAAGCGAGATCGCGCGCTACGAGCCGGACGAGTTGGTGTACGTCGAAGGGCCGGACGGCGCTCGCGTGCGCAAGACCTATCCGCGCGGCAGCTTTATCTTTCGATTGGCCGGCCGCGACCGCGAAAAGCTGGCCTCGTACTATACCCCGGAAGTGCTGACGCGCTGCGTCGTCAAGTACAGCCTCAAAGAATTGCTGCGCGATAAATCCGCCGACGAGATCCTGCGTCTGCAAGTCTGCGAGATGGCGCTGGGATCGGGCGCATTCGTCAACGAAGCGCTCAATCAACTGGCCGACGCTTACCTGGAGCGCAAGCAAAAGGAATTGGGCCGGCGCATCCCGCCCGACGACTATCGCGAAGAACGGCAAAAGGTCAAGGCATATCTCGCGCTCAACAACGTCCATGGCGTGGACTTGAACCCCACCGCCATCGAGTTGGCGCGCGTATCCATCTGGCTCAACATCATTTACCGGGGCGCAACCACTCCGTGGCTCGGCGCGAGGTTCGCCGTAGGCAACAGCCTGATCGGCGCGCGCCGACAGGTCTATTCCGCCGAAGACGTCAAGAGCGGTGAATATCGGAACCAGGCTCCCTCCCCTGTCGCGCTCTTGGCGACGGGGGAGGGCCGGGGTGGGGGCCGCATCTTCCACTGGCTTTTACCCGATTCCGGCATGGCGGCGTTTGACACCGATAAAGTCATCAAAGAACTCGCGCCCGACCAGGTGAAAGCGATCAAGGACTGGCGCAAAAAGTTCACGGCCAAGATCACTGCGCCAGAACTGGCGAACCTGCAAGCGCTGTCTGACCGCGCCGACGAGTTGTGGGCGCAGGTCGTCCGCGATCGCCAGGCGCTCATCGAGCACACGCGCGAGTCCGTTCCCGTCTGGGGACAGGCGAGCGCACAGTCCAATCGCGCGCCGCTCACCATTGCAGATAAAGAAGCTGACCTGGCGCGCTTCAATCGCCCCAACGGCCCGTTCCGCCGATTACGGCTGGCGATGGATTACTGGTGCGCGCTATGGTTCTGGCCCATCCCGCAGGCCGGGCAACTCCCCACGCGCCAACAATTCCTCGACGACATGGCCGCGATTTTTGCGGGCGACAGCGGTTTTGAAAAGCCGCCGGAGCAGTTGACGCTGGACGCGGCGCTTGTGCCCGCTGCGCCCAGGCAGGCGCGCCTGGCCGATGTGCCCACACCGAGCGTGGACGACCTGTGCGAGCGCAACCCGCGCCTGCGTCTGGCCGCCGAGTTGGCCGAGCGATTGCACTTTCATCACTGGGAGTTGGCCTTTGCCGAGGTGTTTGCCGAGCGCGGCGGGTTTGATTTGCTGTTAGGGAATCCGCCGTGGGTATCGGTTGCATTCGATGAAGGAGGAGTTCTATCTGATTACGATCCAAGAATTGCTTTGCGGAAACTATCTGCCACGCAGTCTTCGAAACTTCGGTCTGAAATGCTTGAATCTCTGCAGGTTCTCCATAGTTATCTTGACGAGTTCACTGAACAAACCGGCGCCAAGAATTTTCTCGGTTCACTTGCCAACTACTTTTTGCTTGTTGGCAAATCCAATCTCTACAAGTGTTTCATTACTCGATCTTGGGAAATCGGCTCAACTCAAGGTGTAGTCGGATTGCTTCATCCAGAGGGTGTTTATGACGATCCGAATGGCGGCTTTTTGCGCAGCTACATATATCTTCGTCTCAAATCGCACTTTCAATTTCAGAATGAACTCAAGCTATTTGCCGAGATCGCACATGTGGCAAGATATAGCGTCAACGTGTACACATCGTCGCCCTCACGGCAGGTTGGCTTCGATCACATCGCCAACCTTTTCAACCCGTCAACTCTCGATCAATGTTTCAACCACGATGGTTTGGGTGTTGTGCCTGGCATTCGTGATGACAGTGATAATTGGAGTGTGCGCGGGCACCACAGCCGAATCGTTTTCATCAATGAATCACGTCTTGGGTTTATAGCCAGTCTATATGATGAACCCGACACTCCATCGTTGCAGGCTCGGTTGCCACTAATTCATAGCAACGAAATCATACGTGTGCTGGAGAGTATGGCAGTACAAAAGCGTAAACTGAGCCATTTATCTGAACACTACTATATGACACCTACCACATTTTGGAACGAAACTACTGCACAGAAAGATGGGACGATCAAAAGGGAAACTCGCTATCCTAAAGATTTGCAAGGATGGATAGCTTCTGGCCCTCACTTTTATGTAGCCACTCCGTTCAACAAGAATCCCAATGAAAACTGCAGATAAGCACAAAACCCTTCGAAATGAACCAGTCAAGAGACACTTTTCGATTATCTCGGTGTTTCTGCAAGAGTTTGGCATCGCCGAGCCTGGCCGCTTGCGCGTGATCCGCCTCAGTTACGACTTGCTGGGGCTGCACTCTTTCCTCACTTGCGGCGAGGACGAGTGCCGCGCGTGGACGGTTCGGCGCGGCGCGACGGCGGTGGAAGCGGCGGGTGTGATTCACACCGACCTGGCGCGCGGCTTTATCCGCGCCGAGGTGTTTGCCTTCAACGACTTGACCACGCTGGGCAGCGAAGCGGCGGTCAAGTCCGCCGGCAAATTCAAGCTCGAAGGCAAAGAGTATGTCGTCAGAGACGGCGACATTCTGCACGTCCGCTTTAGTCAATAGCCGAATAGTCGGATAGTCGGGCTGTTCGACTATTCGACTAACGACTATACGACCACAGGACTCACGACCACATGGCTACACGACTGAACCCCTACATCGCCATCGAAGGCGTCATCGGCGTGGGCAAGACGACGTTGGCGCGCATGCTCGCTCCAGAATTTGGCGCGACTCCCGTGCTCGAAGTCTTTCAAGAGAATCCCTTTCTTTCAGACTTTTATGCGGATCGCGCTCGCTACGCTTTCCAGACGCAAATTTTTTTCTTGCTCAGCCGCTACCGCCAGCAGTATCAATCCATCCCCGAAGCATTGGCGCGCGGCTCTGTGCTCAGCGATTACACCTTCGCCAAAGACAGCCTTTTTGCGCACCTCAACCTGACCGGCGACGAGTTGGCCGTGTACGAAAAGCTGCACGGCGCGCTGGCCGAAAAAATCCCCACCCCCGATTTGGTGGTCTACCTGCGCGCCGACCTGGACGTGCTGATGGCGCGCATCGCCGCGCGCGACCGGCCTTATGAGCGCAGCATGGACCAGAACTATATCGAAAGCCTGCGGCTGGCCTACGAAGGCTTTTTTGCCGCGTACTCTCAATCGCCGGTGCTGGCGATTGACACGAATAACCTGAACTTTGTGCAGGAGCCGGTGGCGCTCGCCAGCATCCGCGAGCGAATCCGCACGGCCCTGGGCGAGGGCGCCTACCAGCAGGCGCTCCCGCAATTCACGCCCACGCTGGACGAGGCCGAGCGCGCCGCGCTCGCAGAAGGCAGCCGCCGCCTGGGCGACTTGCAACGCTGGCAGCACGCCTCCGACGCCGCGCGCGGCAAATCGGGCGACTTGGTGCGGGATTTCCTGGAATTGACGCAATCGGTCGGCGCCTTGAGCGGGGCATTGGCCACCGGCGGCGCCTTGCGCAGCGGCTTGCAGCGCCTGCTGGCCGCATGCCTGGGGCGGCTGATGCAACTGGCGAACGCAGCCGGGGTTGATTTGGAAGAAGCCTATATCGCGCAGGAGTTGAAACGTTGAAACACTTTATCGCCATCGCCGGCAACATCGGCGCGGGCAAATCCTCGCTTACGGGCTTGCTCGCGCAGCAACTCAAGTGGGAACCGTTTTACGAGGCGGTCGAAGACAACCCGTACCTGGCCGACTTTTACCAGGACATGCGCCAGTGGAGTTTCCATTCACAAATCTTTTTCCTCTCGCGCCGGCTGCGCCACCATCGCGCGCTGCTCGACCACCCCAACTCGGTCGTGCAGGATCGCAGCGTGTACGAAGACGCGGAGGTCTTTGCGCGCAACCTCTACCGGCAGAACCACATGAGCGAGCGCGATTACAAGAGCTACCGCGAGCTGTACGAAGTCCTCACTCTGTTCTTGCCCTCGCCCGACCTGGTGGTGTATTTGCGCGCCAGCGTCCCCACGCTCCAGCGGCGCATCGCGCTGCGCGGACGCAAGTTCGAGCGCGACATCTCTGGCGAGTACCTGGAACAGCTCAACGAGCTGTACGAAGAGTGGACTGCCAATTTTACCTTGTGCCCCGTGCTGACCGTCCCCGCCGACGACCTGGATTTTGTCAAGAACAACTCGCACCTTGACCTCATCGTGAGCAAGACCATGGACAAGCTCCAGGGCAAAGAAGTCGTCGTGTTTGAGTGATGGTCGCTAGTCGGCTGGTCCTATTCTCCCTCGCGCCGATCACGCCATCACCAACAGGAGATAACTATCGAGACAACAACAGCATAAGACCAAGACCGCAACACAGCAGCGCCAGGAATCTCTCGATACACTTTGCAACCCGGCGAAATTCGCCCCAACCCATCAGGAGGAAAACAATGAACCGACGCCACTTTGGCATAGCAACTTTGCTCGGCTTGACACTTGCGCTGATCGTGATACTTTTGCTGTTGCCTCAAGTCGCATTGGGCAAAGATTCTGCATCGGTGTCTCAAGCCGATGCGCCGCTGCAACCCCGCCGCGACGATGGCGTAGACAAGACCGCAGATTTATTTTTGCCCACCGATAAAGCGGCTGCTGCGGGCATCTATGGTCAGGTCACCTATCAGGGCAATCCCATCGAAGGCATTTCGCTCCAATTACAACTCTGCGACTATACGGGGTCATCTTGGATGTGCTCTACCCGAGCATATACTACCACACAAGCCGATGGGAGCTATCAGTTTACCGGCGCACCCAGCCTGGGCATTGACCAGATGTATAGGGTGACATATAGAAACAGCGGCGACCCGAATTATGTGTGGGGGTGGTGGGGACCATTCATTTCGTCCTACACAGCCGGCAGCGCGGTGGCAGGTAGTTCGTTTGACATTGCGAATATTCCTCTGTTATCGCCAGCCAATGACGTGACAGTAACTCTGCCGTATACTTTTGAATGGACGCCTCGCTCTGCCACTCCTTCAGACATTTACGAGTTCGATCTACATGATAGTGAAACCGATAGAACATGGATGGCCCCTGTGAGCCACACTGGCAGTTACACTTTGGAGATCTTGCCAACTGGCTTTATCTCTGGCACCCGGTATGCGTGGAATGTGTGGGTGAACAGCCCTGATGGTGGAGTTGGTGCCTCTCGTGAAGGCCGCTGGGTCACGATTCTTGGCCCCACCTACGAGTATCCCCATGCAGTGTATCTGCCCATCGTGTCCAGGCCACCTGGCGGCATTAATGGCCGTATCACATACCAGGGCAACCCCGTCAGCAACATCAGTCTCGATTTGCGATTTTACGATGGTACTTCATGGTCCACCAAAGCCACGGTCAAAACACAATCGGATGGAACCTATCAGTTCGCCAGCATCTTTATCTTCAGCTTGCAAGCCAATCAGAAATATAAGGTGCGCTATCTCAATACCCAAAGTGCAGGCAACGTCAGCAACCCCAACTATTTGCTTTCCTGGTTTGGGCCGGACATCACTTCCTATCGAGCCGGTGCCAATGCGGCAGGTGGCGATGCTGACATTGCGAACATCTCGTCGGTTGCTCCTGCCGATAATGTGACCGTGAGCCTTCCCTGCACTTTTCAGTGGACGCCTCGTGCGGCGACGCCCTCGGATAGTTATGGTGTTTACATAGAAGGCGTTGTAGTTTACAAGTCATTTGAGAGTGGCCCTTTAGGCTATGTCAGCAATTATACTCTGCATAGTCTATCTCCAGCTTTAAGCGCAGGGGATCAATATGACTGGGCTGTAGTAGTTTATACGCCGGGTGGTGGTTTAGGCTATTCGCGTGATTTTCGTTTCATTACGTTCTCCGGTACCGGTTTGCAGGCTGGGATAAGCCAACCGGATTCGTCAAATTCCCTAGACCTTGAGCGGCTGATGGAATTGCGCAAAGCGCGCGGGCGCTAACAGACGACTCGTCCGAGTAAAAGGCCCGGCGAATTGCCGGGCCTTATGTCTTGTGGCATCCAGATTGTGGCTATGCTATAATACGCCGAAACCGGGAGGGCCAGCCCATGAGCTATCTTGCTCACCTCGATTGCCCCGAATGTGCCAAGGTTTATTCTGCTGATGAATTGCGCACCGTTTGCCCCGAGTGTGGGTCGCCCCTCCTTGCCCGGTACGATTTGCCTCAAGCCAGAGCACGCCTAGACCGCGACGCAATGACCGTCTGCTCGACCGGTATGTGGCGCTGGCGCGCAGGCCGTCTATCAACTGCCGCGTCAACGCCATCTTGTGCGCGCGAATGTTGTCCACGCCGCGCTCCATCACCCAACGCAGGCCCGCGCCCAGCCCCGCCAGGCCCACGGCGTTGGGCGTGCCGCTCTCGCACTTGTCGGGCAGAAACTCGGGCTGCTCTTCGCGCTCGGAGCGGCTGCCCGTGCCGCCGCGCTTGAGCGGATCAAGCCGCTCCACGTCCACTCGCTCGCCGATGACCAGCCCGCCTGTGCCCATCGGCCCATAGAGCGACTTGTGGCCCGTAAAGCCGAGCAGGTCAATCGCGTCGGCCTGCACGTCAATCGGATATGCGCCCGCCGTCTGCGCCGCGTCCACGAGCAACAGCAGGTCGTGTCGGCGCGCAATGCGGCCCACCTCGGCCACGGGCACAATGGTCATCAAGGTCTCGGACAGCATGGTGGGTCTCCAGAACTGAGGATGGTAGAGCCTCTTCAAGTTTACAGCGGAAACCGCCTTGTAACAAATGGCTAAAGTCCAGAGTACGGGCTGACCATTCTTGCGCGCCGTGGACAGGTAGCCCCGGATCTGGCAGAATTGTTTCGCGCCCGTTTTCGTGCGGAACGCGCCCGAGATTTTTTGTTTGACTTTGACCATCCGGATGTCTCGCTTGGCTTGGTTGTTGTCAAACGGGACGCGGAAGTCGTACATGAAAGCGATCACTTGGCGTTGGTAGGTGTGGAGGCGATCCAGCAAGTTTTTCGGCGGCGATTGTTTGACCCGCCCCCGTTTCTTGGGAGTGGGTATCTCGACCAGCCAGTTGCACGAAAACTACCCCCCATCCGTGGCGGTACCACCGACGCCCTAATCCCTGACTGTCTTGACGGTAGGTCAAGGCGGCAGGGCGGCCATAGCACGCGCCAGCTCAACTCGACGGGTGGCATGTTGGTCAACGAGGCGACGGGCAGCATGACGAACGGCCTTGGCTTCATCGGGCTGGCCGCGATGATCTTTGGCAAGTGGAATCCCTTTGGGGCGCTGTTGGGCGCGCTCATCTTTGGCCTGGGCAACAGCGTGACCTCGACCATCAGCATCTTTCGGCCTGACATTCCCTCGCAGATTCCGCAGATGCTGCCGTACCTGCTGACCATCATCGTGCTGACGGGCGTCGTCGGTCGAGCCACGCCGCCGGCGGCGGACGGCGAGGCGTACGAGAAGCAGTAGCAGGACGCAAGAGGCAAGATGCAAGAGTCAGGTTCAGAGGCAGAGTTATCGCCGGCCGTCCGAGAGTTGGCAAAGAGTTTTCGTCGCCGCCTGGGCACGCTCGATCCGCAGCAAGTGGCAATCTGGCGGCAGATGACGCCGGCTAAGAAAATCCGTCTGGCCTTTCAAATGTATGATTTGGCCCGGCGCATCATCTGGACCACGGAGCGACAGGCACATCCAGACGCTTCGCCGGAAGAGTTGGGTTGGCGTATGTTACGACGCATGCACGGGACAGCATGATGATACTGCCATGAGACAGTCGCCTCAACTGCTCTTGAAACTCCCCGGACGCATGATGTGTCTGGGGAGTTTTTTATCCTCATGGAACGTTCCGCCTCGTTCCGGCGTCTACTTTCCAGGAGCAGGCGACATAGGGATGTCGCCCTACCTACCGTGTCGGAGGTGAAGGATGAACGCCCGAACGATAATCATCACATCGGTTGTCGTGCTCATGTTGTTCGTCATGGTGATGCCCGCCGCCGCCGACGGCATCATCGTCCCCGATCCAATCTGCCCTCAACCAGAGCCGCAGCCGCCCTGCGTGGATTGTCCTCGCCCGCCGATTCGGCCCTGCCCGCCCGTTCCGCCGCCCCTCGGCTCGACGCCGCTCAGCGTCAAGTACCACAAGGTCACGGTGACGATTGAAGATCAGGTGGCGCGCACTCGCGTAGACCAGGTCTTTGTCAACGACTCTACTTTTGCGATGGAAGGCACGTACATCTTCCCGCTGCCGCTCAACGCGACGATCAGCCAGTTTGCGATGTGGGTTGACGGCAAAAAGATGGAAGGCAAGGTACTGAGCCGTGACGAAGCGCGCGCCGTGTACGAAAGCATCGTCCGGCGACGGCGCGACCCGGCGCTGCTGGAATACATCAACCGTGGCGCGTTCCAGGCCAGCATCTTTCCCATCCCGCCCCAGGGTGAGCGGCGCATCGAGATCGAATACAGCCAGGTGCTCGCCGCCGACGGCGGGCTGATTCACTACGTCTACCCGCTCAACACCGAAAAGTTTTCCGCGCGCCCGCTCGATTCGGTGAGCGTCAGCGTGGACATTCAATCGAAAGACGCGCTCAAGGCCATCTATTCGCCCAGCCACAAAGTTTCCATCGTCCGCGACGGCGACCATCACGCCAGGGTTGGCTATGAGGAAAGCCGCGTCAAGCCCGACCGCGATTTTGAGCTGTACTATTCCGTGAGCCAGAGCGACATTGGCGTGAACCTGTTGACCTACAAGCAAGGCAGCGAGGATGGGTTCTTTATGCTGTTGGCCGCGCCCAAGGTCCAAGTAGACCAAGACCAGGTCGTGTCCAAAGACGTGATCGCGGTGATTGACACGTCCGGCTCGATGGACGGCGGCAAGATCGAGCAGGCCAAAACCGCGCTGCGCTACCTTCTCGATCACCTCAATGCCGAGGATCGCTTCAACGTGATTCGGTTCTCCACCGGCGTCGAAGCTTACGCCAGCGGCTTGCGTCCGGCCACAGAGCGCATGCAGGCGCAACGGTTCGTGGATGGGTTGCGCGCAGCAGGCAACACCGACATCAACCGCGCGCTGCTGGAAGCTTTGGCGATGGCCGATAAGGAGCGCCCGACCATCCTCATCTTTCTCACCGACGGCCAGCCGACACAGGGCGTGATTGACGGCGCGCAGATCGCTGCCAACATCAAGCAAGCGGCGCACAGCGCATCGCGCGGCAACGTGCGCCTGTTCGCGTTCGGCATCGGCGACGATGTGAACGCGGTGCTGCTCGACACGCTCTCCCAGGATAATCGCGGCGTCGCGGCTTACGTTCGGCAGGGTCAGCGGATTGACGAAGAGGTGAGCGCATTTTACGCCAAGGTGTCCACGCCGGTGCTGGCCGATCTCAAACTGGATTGGGGTGGGATGAGCGTCTCGGATGTCTACCCTGATCCGCTGCCCGATCTGTTCGTGGGCTCGCAGATCGTGCTGGTGGGACGCTATCATAGTGGTGGCCCAGCTACAATCAAACTGAGCGGCGTGGTCAACGGCAGTCCACAGACGTTCACCTACGGCGACCTGACGTTTCGTTCCAGCGGCGGCGCGGACTTTATCCCGCGTCTGTGGGCCACACGCAAGATCGGCTATCTGCTCAACCAGATTCGGTTGAGAGGCGAGAGCAAAGAGACCATCGCGCAGATCGTGACGCTGGCCGTGCGTTATGGCATCGCCACGCCATACACGTCGTTCCTAGTGGACGAGCGAGCGCAGACCGAGGCAGGCCGCCAGCAGATCATTGGCGCGCAGGCCACGGCGATGCCCAAAGCCGCGTCCGGCGGCGCTGTGCCCGGCATGAACGGCGGAGTGGGAGCCGCGCCTGTGCAGGCTGCCCAAGATCAACACGGGCTGCGCAGCGCCGACTCGGCTGTCGCGCCGAGCGGCGAGTATGCCGCGCAGATTCGAGCTGTGGGGAGCAAGACATTCGTCCTGCGCAACAGCGTATGGACAGACGCCGAATACGATCCATCCAAGATGACAACAATCAAGGTCGGCTTTGGCAGCGATGATTATTTCAAGCTACTCGCCGCGCGGCCAGAGTGGGGATCGTTTTTTGCGCTGGGTGAGCGCGTCATCGTCGCGCTGGACGGCAAGGTGTACGAGATCGTGCAAGGCGCGGGCCAGCCGGTACAGGTTCCGCCGACCGCGTCACCTGAGCCGACGCGCAAGCCGTCCGCTGGCGCAACGCCTGAACCAACGCGCAAGCCAGGGCCAGGCACAACACCGACGACCTTCGTCACCGGCAACCCGCCCGCGGCGACGCCGGGGAGCGAACCTGCGTCGGGTGGGTTATGCGGTAGCGTGGCCGTGGCGATGCTGGGAGTCGCCGCGGTCGTCGCACTGACGCGGCGGGGCGGGCGTTGACTTGCACCTGTAGGCGTGCTACAACTCTTGACGAGGTTGGTTGAGGAGAAGACTATGACGGTCAAGACCTTTCAGGAGCAATTCATCACCGACCGCGCAGGACGCAAGACTCATGTTATCTTGCCGATGGAACTCTACGAGCGCGTCAGGGTACTGTTAGACAATAGCGATTTTCAGATCGTCGAGACTTATTTGGCGCAAGAGCGCGTGGCGGCTGCAGACTGGGATGCGCCAGAGATGGATGTCTACAATACTTTGTAGCAGCCTGCCGGACAAGAGCATGGCCGAGGTAGACGAGTGTTTGAGGGCTTTGCTCGGCATATAGTGTTGCAATCGCTCATCGGTGGCTGACCCAACCTTCAGCAAAGGCAAGCCCCCAACTTCTCAGAAGCCGGGTGCTTTTTCAAATCAGAAACCTTTGCGCCTTTGCGTTAAAAACTCAACTCACGCTCTCCGCCCGCCACGCAAACTTGCCGCCGATGATCGTCGCATCCACGCGCGTCTCTAAAATCTCCATCGGCTCGATTACAAAAATGTCCCGGTCGAGGACGGTCAAGTCCGCCAGTTTGCCCGGCGTGATAGAGCCGAGCCGGTCTTCCCTGCCCCCCGCGTAAGCCGCGCCCCACGTGAACGCCCGCACCGCTTCTTCGACCGTCAACCGTTGCTCGGGATACCAGCCCTCCGGCCCGGGGCTGCCGTCGGCGCGGCGGCGCGTGACGGCGGCGTGAATTCCCATCAGCGGCTCAATCTTTTCCACCGGGCAATCCGATCCGAACGCCAGCGCCGCGCCCGCCTCAAGCTGCGTCCGCCAGGCATACGCGCCCGCGCTGCGCTTGCCCCAGTACTTGTCCGAGATGAGCATATCCGACGTGGCGTGCGTGGGCTGCATCGAAGCGATGACGCCCAGCTTGCCCAGCCGGGCATAATCCTGCGGGTGCAAAAGCTGCACGTGCTCGATGCGGTTGCGCAGATCGCGCGAGCCGACCTCTTCGTACACGTCGAGCACGGTGCGGCACGCCCGGTCGCCAATGGCGTGAATGGCGCACGATAGCCCGGCGGCGTTCGCACGGCGGACGTCCTTGGCCATCTCGGGCTCGGACAGCGTGGCGATGCCCAGATTATTTGACCCTTCAAACGGCTCGATCATCGAGGCCGTCCACGGGCCGAGCGCGCCATCGGCAAACAGCTTGACTGAACCCACGCGCAGCCAGTCGTCGCCCAAGCCGCTTCGCAGCCCCAGATCAATCGCCTGGCTCAGCCTGTCGCGCGGGATGCTCTTGACGACGCGCAGCCCTAACTGGCCGCGCTGCTTGAGCAGTTGAAACGCCGCAAACGCGGCCGGCCCATCAAAATCGTGGATGCCCGTCAGCCCGGCGCGATGCGCCAGGGGGAACGCAGCGCGCATCATCTCTGCCACTCCTTCCGGCGTCGGTTCGGGCTCGACCTTGGCGACAAAGTCCATCGCGTCTTCCAGCAAAATGCCCGTGGGCTGGCCGCGCGCATCGCGGGCGATCTGCCCGCCCGCCGGGTCGGGCGTGGCCGCCGTGATGCCGGCCAATTCCAACGCGCGCGAATTGACCCACGCCGCGTGGCCGCTCTTGGCCTCCAGCGCCACGGGATGATGGGGCGCGACGCGGTCGAGGTCGGCGGCGGTGGGCAAGCCGCCTGCCGTCTGTAGATGCCAGACATTGTGATTCCATCCCCGGCCGGTGATCCACGCGCCGGGCGCGGTCGCGGGGGCGCGGCACGAGCCACGTCGAGCTCGGCCTCGCGCACCCCCGCCCGCAGCACGGCCACCTGGGCCTCGGCCACGCGGATCGCTGCCTGGGCCTCCCGTATTTGCGCGTCGAGCAACGCCGTGTCCAGCTCGGCCGCGATCTCGCCTGCCTTGACCTGCTGCCCCTCAGCGATGTGCAGCGCCCTGATGCGCCCGCTCGCCGCCGCGGCCACGTCCAGATCGCGCGCCTCGATGAAACCCGACGCGACGAGCGGCCCTGCCTCCGGCTCAGCGTCCTGCCCGGACAGATCTGCCCACACACCCCGGCCCCAGGCAATGAGCGGCTCGCGAAAGACAAAGCCGGCGCCCAGCAGAAGCACGAGCACGACCCACGGGATGATCCTACGTATCACCGGATCCTCGAAATGAACACGTCTTCCAGGCTCGGCGGAATCACGAGCATTTGGCTCACCGTGACGCCGGCTGCGGCTAGCGTCCGCTCCACCTGGGGCAAACGCTCGGCTACGACCCAACGACGGAGCGTTGGACGGCGCGCGCTCCAATGCCCACGCCGCGCGGGTTTGCGGCGGCGGCAACGCTCGACAGGGCGATCTATGTCGTGGGCGGTTACGATGGACGGCGCGAGTTTGCCACCTGCGAGCGCTATTGGCCCGACCGTGACGTGTGGGAAGCATGTGCGCCGCTGGCGGTGGGCCGTGGCGGGTTGGGATTGGCTGCGATTGCTGGCCGATTGTACGCGGTGGGCGGTGGCTGGTCAGGCTATCTTGCATTTGGAGAACGGTATGACCCAGCGGCGAACGCCTGGTCGCCCATCGAAACGCCGCTGGCCGGGGAATGGCGCAACCTGGCGGTGGCGACCTACCGCACCGATCTATTCGCCGTGGGCGGCTGGAATGGGCAATCCTACCTGGCAGTGACGGAAAAGTATAGCCCGTTTCCGTTCCAGATTTTTATCCCATCTCCGTAAGAATTTTAGATTGTGGATTGCTGATTTTTGATTGACTCTTACTGGCAATCTACAATCAGAAATCAGCAATCTACAATCAGAGCGCAGGCGCAGCCAGTTTGGCGATCTTGGCGCCGGCTTCTTCCCACGTTACCTTGGAAAGCCCCAACTTGTGGCGCAAGGGTTCCTCGCTCATTCCGTTCCGCGCGTCGCGCACCGCGCACGTCCAACGCAGCATCTCGAACGAAACAGGCTTGGGAAGATCGGCTAACTGCCCCACGTCGCGCAGGACATATTCCAGGTTGCGCGCCGTGCACGGAAAGAGCTTGTCGTTGATCTTGTACTGTGCTTTATATTCTTCCAGCACGCGCAGCCAGGCGGCATCGAGTTTGAGCTGGCGTTCCTTGTGGCGATGGCGCGCGTCGCCGTAGCGAATCCACACGGCGGGCGCTTCCGGCTGGGACAGGTCCAGGTGATTCAAGACCAGCGCCATACACTCGCTTTTCTTGATGCCGGTCGTCAGCAAAAGTGAGACCAGGAGATGGGGGCGGGCATCGGGCTTTCGGCCTCCGGCGCTTTCTGGGTCGCCGTGGCGCAGCCGGTTCGTCGTCGCCAGCAGTTGCTCCACTTGAGCGTCAAAGAGGATGTCGGGCAGGGGGGTGGAGACGGGTTTGTGGACGAGCAACGCAGCCGGGTCGGACGGAATCACGCCCGTGTCTGCCAGCCAGGCAAAGAAAACCTTGAGCGCCGTAATGCGCCGTCCGAGCGACTTTTGGTTGCACGGCACGCCTCGCCCGTGCAACAACCACTCGATAAAGTCATTCAGGTCCTTGGTCGAGATGCTCCCCACGGGGCGGCTCTGGCTGACAAATTGGCCCAGGATGTTGAGATCATACTGAAACGAC
The DNA here is from genome assembly GCA_041300525.1 of Anaerolineae bacterium. Taxonomy (GTDB): domain Bacteria; phylum Chloroflexota; class Anaerolineae; order Fen-1058; family Fen-1058; genus JBGLNJ01. The sequence continues at coordinate 3,383,609 of JBGLNJ010000001.1, forward strand.
TTGATTGTGTTTTCGGTCAGATCGCGCCGGGCCATGTGCTCGCGGAATCCTCCGAACGCCGCGTGGAGCGGAGTCGTCGCGGTCAGTTTGACAGGTTCGGCCTGTGGTTTGGCAGGGCTGATGCGGGGTGGCAGTTTTTCGTCAAACATGCTGACCTCCTTGCGCAAAAGCATAGCACAGTCACACGGGCCTGGCAAGTGGACATTCCCATCCTTTCGCTGCTGGGGTATAATGGCTTGAGAGACCGTGTCGCAATCAGCAATCTAAATCTGCAATCCGAAATTGGGAAAATGTGGTAAAATTTTCATCTGTGTGTTGGCGCAGATCGTTTGAATTGTGCGGCAACAGGAGCAGAATCTATGGGAAAGAGCTTGATAGAGCCGTCGGATGAATGGGGGCATGCCCAGGCCGAGGTAGATCGGCTGTATCAGGAGATGATGGCGCCGGGGCGATGGGTGGTGGTGCGGCACACCCATGCCTGGCGCCCTCCGACCGATGTGTACGAAACTGACGAGGACGTGGTCGTCCGTGTCGAAGTAGCCGGGATGAAAGAGCCGGACTTTAACGTCTCGCTGTCTGATCGGGTATTGATCATTACGGGTGTCCGAGGGGATCCTAGTCCCAAAGTGGCCTATCACCAATTAGAGATTCGCTATGGCGAATTCCGCACCGAAGTGTATTTGCACTGGGCCGTCGAGCACGAAGGCATTGTGGCGACTTATTCCGATGGTTTTCTTCAGGTCGTTCTTCCCAAGACTCGTTCCCGCCGGGTTCACGTGGGTGAAGCCGTGGAAATGAGCGCCGAGTCATAAAGCATCGTCAAGTGAGGTCACAACGACACATGGATGATTTTGGGGCAACCTTTAGCCTGGATGGCTCGCATCTTTTCCGGCCAGAGACGATGAACGTCGTCAGCGGGAGCGTGTCATTCGAAGACTCGGAAGTGGGCGACCCAAGCGTCGAAATTCCGGACGAGTTGGCGATCCTGCCATTGCGCGGCATGGTGGTGTACCCGGTCACGGCGGTGCCGCTCAACGTGGGCCAGGCTCGCCTGGTCAAGCTGATTGACGACGCGGTGCTCGAAAAGAAAATCATCGGGCTGGTGGCCAGCAAAAAGCCCGAGTTGGAAGAATCCGGCCCGGATGACTGTTACACCGTTGGCACGGCGGCGGCCGTCCAGCGATTGCTGCGCCTGCCGGATGGCTCGGTTCGGCTCATTGTGTTGGGGTTGGAGCGCATCCGTATCGAGAGCTACACGGCGACCTCGCCCTACCTCAAAGCCAGGGTCTCTCGGGTGCGTGAGACGTTGGAAGAGTCGGTCGAGTTAGAGGCGCTGCGGCGCAAGGCCATCGAGTTGTTTACCCGGCTGGTCGAGTTGATCCCCGGCGTTCCGGAAGAGCTGGCCGGAATGGCGGCCAACATCGAAGACCCGCGCCAGTTGGTGTACGCCATTGCCACCTATATCCGCATTGACCTGGTTGATGCGCAGCAAGTCCTGGAGCTGGACGGCGTGACGGCCAAGCTCCACAAGATCGTTTCATTGCTCACGCACGAACTCGAAGTCCTCGAGCTGGGCAAAAAGATTCAAGGCGAGGCTCAGTCCGAGATGGGCAAAGTCCAGCGCGAATACTTTTTGCGCGAGCAGCTCAAGGCCATCCAAAAGGAACTCGGCGAGGCCGATGAGCAGCAGATCGAGGTGGAAGAGTTCCGCAAAAAGATTGACGAATCCGGGATGCCGGAGGAGGCGCTCAAGGAAGCCAGGCGGGAGCTGGATCGGTTGTCCAAGTTGCCCACCGCCGCCGCCGAATACGGCGTCATCCGCACCTATCTGGACTGGATGACCAGCCTGCCGTGGAGCAAGATCACGCCCGATGACCTGGATGTGCCTCACGCGCGCATCGTGCTGGACGAAGACCACTATGACCTGAAAGACATCAAGGAACGCATTCTCGAATATCTGGCCGTGCGCAAGCTTAAGGCGGATCGAGCGAGAGAGGAAGCAGAACGAGTCAAAGAGGAGGCCGATCAAAAGAAAGAGAACGAGCCGCCAACGCCCGTGGACTATATCCGGCGTGAGCGCGAAGGCGTGATCTTGTGCTTTGTGGGGCCGCCCGGCGTGGGCAAGACCAGCCTGGGCCAATCCATCGCGCGCGCCATGGGCCGCAAGTTTATCCGGCAGTCTTTGGGCGGCGCGCGGGACGAGGCCGAGATTCGCGGCTTTCGGCGCACCTACATCGGCTCGATGCCGGGGCGCATCATCCAGGCGCTACGGCGCATCGAAACGCGCAACCCGGTCTTTATGCTCGACGAAGTGGACAAGCTGGGCATGGACTTTCGTGGGGATCCGGCGTCGGCTCTGCTGGAAGTGCTCGACCCGGAGCAGAACCGCGAGTTCCGCGATCACTATCTGGATGTGCCTTTCGATCTTTCGCAGGTGATGTTTATCTGCACGGCCAACCAGTTGGAGCCGATCCCCGGCCCTCTGCGTGACCGGATGGAGATCATTCAACTGTCCGGCTATACCGAGGGCGAAAAGATTCGCATCGCGCAAGGCTACCTCATTCCGCGCCAGCTTAGAGAGAATGGCCTGCGTCCCGGTGAAGTGAGTTTCACGGAGGCGGCCTTGCTCCAGATCGTTCGCGACTATACGCGCGAGGCGGGCGTGCGCAACCTGGAGCGCGAAATTGGCCGGGCGTACCGCAAAGTCGTCACGCGCATCGCCGAAGGCAAGGCAACCGTGGTCACGATTGACGACAAGGACACGGTCGAGTTCCTGGGCAAGTCGCACTATTACGGCGAGATCAAGGAGCGCACCGAAATGCCCGGCGTGGCGACCGGCTTGTCGTGGACGCCGTTCGGCGGCGACATTATCTTTATCGAGGCGACTAAGATGCCGGGCGGCAAGGGCTTTCAACTCACCGGGCAGTTGGGCGATGTGATGCGGGAATCGGCCCATGCGGCGCTGTCTTACGTTCGCAGCAAGGCGAATGACCTGGGCGTGGATGAGCGCTTTTTTGACCACACCGACATCCACTTGCACGTCCCTTCGGGCGCGGTGCCGAAGGATGGCCCGGATGCGAAGGATATGGCTGGTCATGCCGGGACCGAGTGGGTACTGACCGGGGGGTATTCGCTGTCCACGCTCTTGGCGGAGAGCCAATTTCCATACATCGCTCCCCTCTTCGTAGGTCGCAATATAGAAACTGTTGGCGTCAAAGATGCGCCCGACTTGTTGGTACACAGTTTCCAGCACTTGTTCCAACTCTAGAGAGGAGGCGACCACCTGCCCAATTTCTGTGAGGATAGCCAGCTCGGTGATGCGCGCCTGGCGCTCGTGCAAGAGCTGGGCATTCTCGATGGCGTTGGCGAGTTGGTCGGCCATCGTCTGCAAGCTGGCGATGTCTTCTTGAGAAAAAGCGCCCGGCTCGACGGACTGGATGGTCATCGCGCCGATAACCTGGTCGCGGCTGATCAGCGGCAGCGCCATCTCGGAATGTGTGTCGGGCAGCAGTGGGTTCTTGAGGCGATTCGTCTCTTCTTCAACCTTCAGAGCGACGCGGGCTTGCCGGTTGGCGATGCACCAGCCAATCATTGATCCGCTGCCCACCTGGAGTTTGTGGCCCGCCTCAAGCATCTTGCGCCCGGCCTCACCGGTGCCGGCCCGCAGGACGGCCCACTGGCCGGTCTCGTCCAACAGGAACAGGCCGGCGTAGTAGAGGTCGAACCGCGCTCGGATCAGTTCCACCGTCTGGGGCAGCAATTCGTCCACATTGAGGATGGAGCTGGCGGCGCGCGAGACCTCGGCGGCGGTCTGGAGTTGGCGCGCGCGGCGTTCCAGGTCGGCCAGCAGTCGTTTGTGCTCGGCTTCGGCCTGCTTGCGCTCGGTGATGTCGCTGATAGACCCGGTCATGCGGACGGGATTTCCGGCTTCGTCCCAGACTGCCTGTCCCCGGGCACGGAACCAACGATACTCCCCCGATTTGGCGAGTCGTCGTTCCTCCACGTCGTACGGCGCTCGATCCTTCAAGTGAGCGTCTAGTGCTGCATTTACGCGCTCTGTGTCTTCGGGGTGCAGAAGGGAAGCAAATTTAAAGTCAATCTCGAGTTCATCCTCAGCATAGCCGAGCAACTCTTTGAAACGCGGAGACCAGTAGAGTGATTGGCCTTGAATATTCCAGTCCCATAGCCCGTCATTTGAGCTTTGTACAGCCGAGGCAAATCGCTCTTCACTGATCCGCAATGCCGCCTCTGCCCGCCTACGTTCGCTTTCCGATTCTTGCAACGTGGCTACTTGTTGGCGCAACGCTTGCAACTCGTGAATGAGCTGCTTTTGGGTCTTGGCTTTATCATTCATTGGATGCCTACCTCAGAACTGGCGAGCCGACTTGGCCGACTCTCGCCGCCGGGCGTTGGCAGTTCCTCCCCTGTCCCCAGGCGGATGACGCCGTGGCTGACGCCCAGCGCGAGACGTATCTCGTGGACCGTGGCGCGCAAGATGCCCTCGACGTCCGGCGCCGCGCGCATCTTGGCGGCGATTTCGGCGATCAACTGCTCGCGCTGCGCGCGCTGTTGGGTCTGCTCGAACAGGCGCGCGTTTTCCAGAGCCAACGCGATTTGGTCGGCCAACGCCTCGACCAGGGCCTGTTCATCCTCACCCCAGGCGCGTTGCTCACCTTCATTGTAAAAGTCCAATACGCCGATGGGTTGGCCGCGCAACTTGAGCGGCACGGCCAAGACGGTGCGGAAAGTTCCATCGCTGTCTGGATCGGTCGTCGTGTTCACGGGCAAGCCCAGAACAAGCGCCTGTTCCATTTCCGGCAGCCAGCCGATTTCGCGGGCGGGAACCGAATCGGTGTCTGCGCGTTGATTTGCCTTGGGCAAATCATGCAACGCCTGATAACTGGACGGCCGTTCCTTTGTTCCGCCCAGGTAGCTTGACCATTGCTGGCGCAAGTAGCGGCGGGTGGTGGCTTCGACTTCGGCCAGGGCCGCGCGAGTTTCTTGCAGCAGGCGGGCGCGTTCCAGCGCGAGCGCCATCTGATCGGCCACCGGGCGCAGCAGGGTGGCATGGTCTTTCGTAAAGGCGCCTGGCTGCGTGCTGGACAGGTCGAGCGCGCCGATGGCATGTTGGCCGACACTCAACGGCAAGATAAGACGCGCCGCCAAGCCTGCCGCGGCCAGTTGCGCGTCTTCCGCAAAGGGCTGGCTCGAACGAATGTCATTTTCCAGGCGATCCTGGCCTTTGGCGATGACCCAACCGGGGCCGCTGCCTTTGAGCGGCAAGTGATCGCCGGACCTGGCCCAATGGCCTGCCTCGGTCTCTGCGTGGATCGCCTGCACGGTGACTTGGGGCGCGTCGGGTGGGTGTACGACCAGCGCCAACGTGTCCACTTGCGCTAACTGGCGCAGTTGGCGGGTGATGTCTGCCAGGCTGGTTGCCACATCCGGGCTAGAGTTGATCGTCACAGTCACCTGGCGCAGAATTTGCTCGCGGCGGGCGCGGCTCTGGGTCTCTTCGAGCAGCCGCTGGTTTTCGAGAGCGATCGCCATCTGCCCAGTCAAAGTGGGGTAAGATTGGGCTTCACGCGCGGTAAAGTGGTGCGGTTGTTCTCCGGCAAGCATCAGGCTGCCCAACTGGGTGTTGCCCACCCACACCGGGAGCACGACCAGCGCGCGGGCCTCTTGCTGCACCGCGATGGCTTTCAGGGCAGGGGGCATCTGTTCGTCAAGTTGAGCGTCGTCGAAAAAGACGGGCGTCTCGCGGGTCAACAAGTTGAGCGCGGCCAAAAGCTCTTGCGGATAGAGTGTTCCGACCGGGAGGGGCGGATGGCCTTGCCCACTATGCCAGTTGCCCTGCACGCGCAGAGCGGTGATCGGCTCGACGGCTCGACTGATCTCGCCGAAGTCCGAGCTCGCCAAAGTCTCGCCGGCAGGGTCTCGGTCAAACGTGAACAAGGTGGCCTGGTTGATCACGGCTGTGTCCAGCCCTTCCGCTACAGCGGCGACCATTTGTTGCACGTCGCGCGCTGCGGCCATCTGGCGGCTGGCCTGGTAGAGGATTTCGGTTTCAGCCAGGGCGGATTTGGTCCGCGCCAACAGGCGATGGTTTTCCAGGCTGATTGCAATCTGGTCGGCGGCGTTTTGCAGGAGGCGCACGTCTCCGGCCTTGAACTGGGTTGGCTGCCGGGCGGAGGTGGTCATGACACCTATCAATTGCTCGCCGACTCGGAGAGGCGTCACGCAGGTGGCAATGATGCCCAAATTGAGCAGCGCCTGGCGGCTCGCAGGGTCCAGGTCAGGAAAAGTGTTCACGTCGGATATATTCATAGGATGGAAGCCGATGCGGTCCAAGAGTGGGAGTGCCGCATAAGGCAGTCGGGCGTGCGTGTCGTGGAAGCCAATCGCCTCAAGCTCGGTGGGGCTACCGTCATCGGCGCGATTGACCAAAATGAGCGAGGCGCGGTCAGCCCCGCGCGGCAAAGCAAGCGTCACGATCAGGTCCAGAATGTCCTGAGCCGAAGTCGCCTTGGACACGGCCCAACTGATCTGGTAGAGTATCCTGTTTTCGGCCAGGGCAACGCGGGTCTCTTCCAATCGCCGGATGGACTGCATGACGACGGCGGCCTGGCCGGTCAGGGCGGTGTCAAAGCTGATCTCCCGCATGGAAAACGCGTGCGGCTCCCGGTAACTGATGCTCAAATGGCCCACCATCTCGTCGTCCTCGACCAGGGGCAGCAAGGCCCAGGCGCGTATCCCCAGGTCGAGCTGCGATTGTTTTTCTTGCTCCGACAGCATGACGGCTTTGTTCACATCGGGAAAAAAGAGAGCTTGCTTGTTCTCGTAGGCTGACTCGATGGCGCGATCTGGCGCCCGGCGGCCACGATTGGCTACGCCAATCGAGTCGGCTCGCGCCATCGTGGATGCCACTTGACCCAGCGGCGTGCGCGTTCCCACGCCCAGTTGTTCGGCAGCGGTCCGGTCAGTGTCTGCGGCGGCAATGACCTCCAGCCACGTCTCGCCCTCGACTTGACTGCGCAGCACGATGGCGCAGCGATAAGCGCCGTGCGCAAGCATCTGCTGAACCAGGAGGTCGCCGGCTTGGTGAATGTCCTGGCTCGCCAGCAATTGCGAGGTGAGGATCGCAATCGTTTGCATGTCTTCCAGGTTATCTTGCACCTCTTCCAACAAGCGGCTGTTTTGATATGCGACGGCCGCCTGGTTGGCAATCGCCACGAGCAACTCGACATCCCGCTCGGCAAATTCGGGCTTGCTGAAAAGCCGCTGAACGGCCATCACCCCCACGGCTTCTCGACCGACCAGGATGGGAACGGCGACGGTGCGGCCCAGTGCGGCGCGGACCGTCTCGCTGAGGTCCAGGCTGCGTTCGTCGGTGGCGGCATCGTTGATCACGAGCGGCTCTCGCCTCAGCACGGCCTGCACGACAGGGTTGTGAGCACGAGGATCCAGCGGCGTGGATGGGGCGAGCATTTTTTCGCCAAGCCCCGTCTTTCCCGCGCTGACGATGCCTCTGAGTACGTTTGCTTGTTTATCTACCAGTGCCAGCCCGACACTGGCATACCCGACCTGCTCGACCAGCACATTCGCCAGGGTCTGCCAGGTCTCTTCAAGGCCGCCCAAGCGGCTGATGGCCTGAGTGGCGCGGTAGAGGGCTTCTGCCTCTGTGAGCGATTTTTGGGTTTGCTCGAACAGGCGAGCGTTCTCCAGGGCAACGCCGGCCTGATTGGCAAAGGCGAGCAACTGTTCGGCATGTTGCGGCCCAAAGCCGCCCGGCGTGGCGCTGTTCAGGTTGAGAAAGCCAATGACCTGGCCTTTCACCCGGATGGGCGCGCTCAGGTACGAGTGAATCCACTCGCGCTCCGGGAGACGAACCCAGCCCGGGTCCAGCTCTGTATTCGGGACAAGAACAGGCCGACCGGTTTCGACCATCTGGCGCAGGCTGGGCAGTTCATTCACCTTGAAGCGGGACGACGGCACTGAAGAAGGCCTTGACCGATGGGAGAACGTCCAAGAGCTGGGCAGCGTGGCCGCCGAGTACACCCGCGCCGTGGGCGACGACCCGTTGACGACTTTTCTGGAGGACGTGGCGCTCGTCTCGGACACGGACACGCGCGACGACGCCGCAGGCGCCGACGCGCCGACGCTGCTCACGCTCCACAGCGCCAAGGGGCTGGAATTTCCCCTCGTGATGATCGTAGGGATGGAAGAAGGCGTGCTGCCGCACAGCCGCTCGCTTGAAGAACCCGACGAGATGGAAGAAGAACGGCGGCTGTGTTACGTGGGCATGACCCGCGCCAAGCGCCGCCTGTTCTTGAGCTACGCCTTTCGCCGCACCGTGTGGGGCAACAACGACGTGCGCGAGCCGAGCCGCTTCCTGGCCGACATTCCGCGCGACCTGATCGAAGGCGCCGTCCCCAAACCTGGCGCATCTACATCGCGGGCCACGCGTTGGGAGCCGACGCCGCCGGCAGTCAGACAAAAGCCGCGCGAACTCGAATTCCGGCCCGGCCAACGCGTGCGGCATAGCAAATTCGGCGAGGGCGTCGTCATCGAAAGCCGCCCGGACGGCAGCGACGAGGAAGTGACCATCGCCTTCAAAAAGTCGGGGATCAAAAGAGTCTTGGCAAGCTTTGCGAATCTGGAGAAATTACCAGGGTGATAGACCTGACAGGTTTCTGAAACCTGTCAGGTCTTGGAAGGACTATGCCTTATCTCATTGACGGCCACAACCTCATCGCGCAAATGCCGGGGTTTTCGCTTTCCGATCCCGACGACGAAGCGCGACTTGTCTTGCGGCTGCGGCAATTCGCCGCGCGCAAACGCCAGAAAATAACCGTCGTGTTCGATCACGGCATTCCGGGCGGCTGGTCGCGCGATCTTTCCACCGGGCCGGTCAAGGTCGTCTTTGCCGGTTCGCACACCAACGCCGACCGCGTGATCTTGGAGCGCATCCGCGAAGCCAAGACGCCGACGGACATCAAGCTCGTGTCGTCGGATGGGGAAATTCGCCGCGCGGCAGAAGCGCGGCGTGTGCAAGTGATCGCCTCGCAAGATTTTGCCGAAATCCTGCACAAGCCCCCGCCTAGTGAACCGCCGCGCGACGCGCGCGAAAACATCCAGCTCAGCAAGGACGAGGTCAAGGAATGGATGCGGGTGTTCAAGAAGGGCAAGTAACACTATCCGAACAACAGAGGCCAGTACCGCGTCCTCTCGTCCGGCCAGGTGCATTTGACGCAATTGTGTTTGGCGCAGTAGGCGGCGTACGCCACATCCGCGGCACTCGACGACGGATAGTGATAAAGGCGATGCGGGTTGGCCCCGTCCGTCAACAGCCAGACTGCAAGGCGGTTAGACCGCTGCAAGCTCACGCCATCCCGAAGAGCCAGGTCACAATCCAGTTGGGACGCGCGACGGGCGTCTTGTTCGGTCTTGAAGCTATACGCCGTCGGCTGTCCCTTTACGAGGAAATCGCCCCGCTTCAAGACCGGCAATACCATCGCACGCTCGATGACCGGATGGAATTGCGCCAACACGCTCCCACGCGATAAAGTGACACAGTCTTTCAACGTGCCAGGCGGCGTGCCCCAGGGTCGCGCCTTCGCTGCGCCGCCGACGGTCTCGACGACATACAGCTTGCCGCTGTAGAAAATGCGGCCCGGCTCCAAGTTCTTGAGGTCAGAGATTACCAATTCAGCCAAGTGTTGTCTCCAAAGTCAGTCAGCGGCGAGTTCTCTTCGGTAAATGCGCATCTTCCCCATGATCTCAAACCCCAGCCGTGTATAGATCAGCACCGCGCCGGTGATATTTTCCGCGTCGGCATCCAGTCCCACCGATTGCATTCCCAGGTGATCGGCGCGGTGCAGCGTCCAGGTGAGCAGCGCCGTCGCCATGCCGCGCTTGCGATACTCGCGGCTCACGGCCAAGTCCGCGACGTACATCTCTCGTCGCCCGCGCCGTTTGAACATGCGCTCATCGCACACGTTGACGCACGCGCCGACGATCTGATCGCTCGCCACATCCCACGCCAGGACGCTGTGCTCGGCGCTCACAAAGCCGGCGCGCACGTGCCGCAGCCAGTCGTCTATATGGATCGCCGTATAGCCCCAGTGATCGCGGAACGCCTCATCCAGCATCCACCCGACCGCTTCGTCGTCCACGTCCACGCGCCACTTGCGCAACTGGAGGCCGGGCACGGGCTGGACAATCGGGATGAGTGGCGCGATCTTGCCAATGCCGGACAATTCGCGGCGCATGTCCACCGCCCAACGCGCCACGTGGAAACCGCTGCGCTCGAACAGCGCCACGCGCCCTGCATCCTCGTCGCGCACGTCCTCGCTTTGCAGCCAGGCGCGGCGACCAGCGGCATCGCCCAAACGCTCGCGTGCGCGCGCAATCGTCGCGCCCATCAGTCGCCGCCCGATACACTGACGACGCCACGCCGGGTGGATGTGACCGTTCAGAGCAAACACCGTTTCGCCATCGCCCTGGTTCACCATCACCCACGCTGCGCCCACGATCTGGCCGTCGGGCGCTTGGGCCACAAACGAGTTTTCGTCGGGCTGCAACGCCGGCATGGCATAGACCTGCCGGAGATCATCTTCGGTGGTGACGAGGCCCAGGTGATCTATTTCTTCAATGGCCACCTGCAACGGCACGAGCGCCGGGATGTCATTGAAAGAGAATTTGCGAATCGTGATGTCCATGTCGCCTCACCCCTCGCTCAATCTTCGCTCCATCAACCAGACCAGCACACCCGACTCGACCGTAAACCCGATGGCATTGCCCAACGCCAACCCGCCATAGCTCAGCGGGCGCATCAAGATCAGGCTGGCGGTCACAGCAATCACCATCGCGACGGCGGCGACGGCGAGCGGCGTGCGCGTGTCCTGCTGCGCGTAAAACGTGCGCGCGGCCACTTCGAGCGCGGAATGGCCCACCAGCCCCAGCGCGTAAAACTGCAAAGCATAGGCCACCACATCGGCATTGCCCGCGCCAAAGAACAAACCGGACAGGGGGCGGCCCCAAATAATCAACACGATTGCCGCCGGAAAACTGAGCAGCAAGATAACCCCCAGCGCCTTGCGCATCGTCGCCCGCAACTCGACGCGCTGATGTTGCGCGGCCATCGCGCTCAACGTGGGAAACACGGCTATGCCGATGGCCGTGGCAATGATCGTCTCCGGCATCTGCATCAAGCGCCAGGCCAACGCCAACCCGGTCACGCTGCCGGCGGGCAACCCCGAGGCCAGGCGCGTCGTGATGAGGGCGGTCAGTTGCACCACGCCCAACCCCAGGATACGCGGGCCGAGCAAAACCAACACGCGCCGCACGCCCGGATCGGCCAGCGAGATGCGCGGTGACCAACGCGCGCCGAATCGAATCAGGCCCGGCGCCTGGATCAGCAAGTGCATCGACGCGCCGATCACCACACCCACCGCCAGGCCCATCACACCTAACGGGCGAGCCAGGAACAATGCCCCGCCGATGATGCCCAGATTATACATCACCGGGGCCAGCGCCGGCAGCAGGAAATGCTGGTTCGCTTGCAAGGCGCTCATCACCAGGCCACTGACGGAAAAGATGGCGGTGGAAACCAGGATGAGGCGCATGAGGTTGGCGGTGAGCATTTGTTGGTCCGGGGCAAAACCGGGCGCGAGAAAGCGGCGCACCAGCCACGGCGCGATCAACGCAGCCACGGCTGCCGCCGCCAGCGTGACGAGAAAGGCCACGTTGACGACGGACGAGGTCAACTTCCACGCGCCTTCGCGGTCGCCGGCCGTCAGGTAGCCGGTGAACACGGGGATGAACGCAGAGGCCAACGCTCCGCCCGCGATGAGGGTGAACAGCAAATCGGGCAGGCCGAATGCGGCATAGTAAGCATCCAGCTCGCGCCCCGCGCCGAACACACGCGCCACGATGAAATCGTCCACCACGCCGGCAAACTTGGCGGCAGCAAACCCGGCGGACACAATCAACGCGGACAAGATCACGCGCCGGTCGGTGGAGGTCAAGAGCCTCATACCGGCTGATGATCACTGGCGCAGGGCAGATCGAGCGTCACCACGACGCCCGGGCCGTCCGCGCGGTTCTGAATGCGGCACGACCCACCCGCTCCCCACACGATCGTCGCGACCAGCGGCAAGCCCAAGCCCATCCCCGCCACCTCACCCGTAAACCATTTTTCGCCCTGGTAATATGGCGCCCACACGCGAGCCAGCAGCGCGGGAGAGAGCGTGATGCCGTCATCACGAATCTGGAGACTGATCTCACGTCCGGGGAGGCCGGACGGGTCGCGCTTGCGAGAGATCCGGACATCCACCGTGGGCGACCGCTGCGGATGGAATTTTCTTGCGTTCTCCAAGACCTCCCACAGAATCATCTCGATAGAGCGCGGCGAGAGCGATACCCCGCCCTGGCCCGGTTCTGCTTCATGGGTCACCGTGATACGCTCCAATCCCAATTCGACGCCGACCCGGGTCACGAACGACTCGAGTTCAGACAGGCTGCACTCTCCACCGGACTCGAGCTCGCCGGAGACATCCAGGTATTGGAGAACGTCCTCGATGTCGCCGTGCAGGCGTCTCACATTTCTGAGCGTGATCGTGGAAAACTCGGCCATCTCGTCACGCGACAATTGCGTGGCATGACGCGCCATCAACTCCAGGCTGCCGATCATGTTGGTCAGCGGCGTGCGCAGTTTGTGCCCCACCATGACTTGGAATGACCATGAATCGCGCTGTAGCGTCATCTGTGCCGTCACGTCACGCAGCCGGATCAGCCGGCCAGCATCCTGCCCAGCGGGCAAATCGAGCGCCTCCACGTGCAGCCACAAGGCGCGCGACGCCGGCGACTCGGGCCGCACTAGGTAAAGCGCAATGATGCCATGTCTTGATTCACCTGTTGAGGCGACGGTGAGATTCGAACCCACGCATCGGGGTTTTGCAGACCCCTGCCTTACCACTTGGCTACGTCGCCGTACGGCAATTAGTTTAGCACAAGACGTGCATTCTGGCAAGAGGAATCAATTCGCGTCTCACTACGGCGGCGCTTCCAATCGGCTTACCCCTTTCTTGGACACGTTCTTAGCGCCGGAGATAATGTGGCACGTCAATGATCACGCGCTGAAAGCCAAAGCGCCGCCGGTTATACAGGAGGGCCGCCTTGATCAGCCAGGCTGTCTGGTTGTGCAGCAAGCCTTGCCACCATTTAGCCGGGATGAATTCGGGCAAGACCACGGCGGCGAGTTGCCCGTCATTGTTCTGCCGGTCGGTCTCGTCGAGAAAGTCCAGCAGCGGCCCGACGATAGACCGATACGGCGAGGGCAGAATCACCAGCGGCACATCCGGCCACCAATCGGCAAAATCCTTGCGGATACGCTGCCCGGCGCCCGGCTCCAACTCGATGTACGCCGCCGTCACCCCCCTGGCGATAGATTGGGCATAGGTGATGGCATCCACAGTCCCCCGATGGACGCCGGAGATGGGAACGACCACGCGCGGCGGCGGAAACGGCTTGAGACTGGGCGGCAGCCCGCGCAGCGATAGTTGCCGGCCGACCTCTCGAAAGTGGGCCCGGATCTTTAAAAATCCGGCTACCATCGCCGGGATGACCAGGATTGTGATCCAGGCGCCCTCAGCGAACTTGCTGACGCCGATGATGAGGACAGCCGCTCCCGTTGCCACGGATCCCACGCCATTGATGATAGCTTTCAGCCACCAACCGCTCCCTCGCTCTCGCCACCAGTGAACCACCATGCCGGCCTGCGAAAGCGTAAAGGCCAGGAATACGCCCACGGCGAACAAGGGCACCAGCGCGTGAGCATTGCCGCCGAACACGACGATCAACGCGCTGGTGGCAACGGCCAGGACGAGGATGCCATTGGCAAACACCAGCCGATCGCCCAGGTTAGAGAATGGGCTGGGCAAGAAGCCATCTTTGGACAGGAGCGCTGTTACGCGAGGAAAGCCGGCAAAACTGGTGTTGGCTGCTACTGCCAGGATGAGCATGGTGGATGCCTGGATCAGCAAATAGACCGGCCCGTTGCCGAGCAGCCGCCGCGCCAGCGCCGAAAGAATCGTCTCCTGCGGCCCGGCGACGACGGCCAGGTATTGCGTCAGCCCGATGCTGCCCAGGAACAGGACGCCCATCAACACGGCCATGACCAGCAGCGTCCGCCGGGCGTTCCTGGATTCGGGCGGCTGAAAGGCCGGCACGCCGTTGCTGATCGCCTCAATTCCCGTCATCGCCGTGCAACCGGCGGCAAAGGCGTGCAGCGCGAGAAAAGTCGTCAGCGGTTGTGCGGCAGGTGGGGCGTTAGCGACGAGCGACCCCGGCCCATCCAACACAGCACGCACTGCGCCATAGGCCAGCATGGGCAGGTACGTGAACAGGAACAGGTAAACCGGAATTGCCATCAGCGTGCCGGTTTCCTTCAGACCCCGCAGATTGATCAGCGTGATGACGCCCAACAGCGCCAGCGCCAGCTCGACTCGGTGAGGCCACAACACCGGGAACGCCGAAGCAATCGCCGCGACCCCCGCCGTCAAGCTTACGGCTGCGGTGAGCAAATAGCCTATCAGCAGCGCGGCGCCTGCGACCAGTCCCGGCCCCGTCCCCAGGTTCGAGCGGGCGACAATCCACGACCCGCCGCCGGAGGGGTAGGCGAGAATGGTCTGAGCATAAGACAACGCGACGATGACCAGCAGTCCCACAATCGCCAAACCGATGGGCCAGGCGAGGGTCAGCCCGGCGCTCCCGGCGATCACCAGCCCCAGAAAGATTTCTTCGTTGGCATAGGCGATGGACGAGAGCGCATCCGGCGAAAAGGCAGCCAGGGCGCGTATCTTGTCCAATCGTGTTTCTCCCAGTTGCTGAGTGGGTAAAGGAGGACCGATCAAGAGGTCTTTGAGTGAAGTGGACATGCTAACATCTCATTGTTTCTGACCGCCGACCGCCATAGATGAAAAACTATGGTGAGCGACCTACGTCGGTCAACGGTCTGCAATCGCAGTTGTTTCAGCGGCTTCCAAAATCGGCGATGAAATAGTAGCCGTTCCCGGCGGGAGTGATCCCGATGCCGACCTGGGTGTAGCGCGTGTGGAGCAGATTCTTGCGGTGCGGGTCGTTGGGCGGCGTTTCGTCGTACCACCACTCGACGGCCTTGGCCGGATCGAATGCCTGCACCCAGTTTTCGCCCCACGCCGTCGGGTTGTACCCGGCGCGGATTTCTCGCGTTTTCGTGTCTGCGCCGTCGGAGCCGATGTGCCCGCACCAACCTCGTTTTGTGCAATCGGTGGCGTGCGCCTGGGCCGCTCGCGCAAGCTCCGGCGCGATAGAGTATGGCGGCAAGCCGTGAGCCGCGCGCTTTTGATTGATCAGCGCGACGACCGTCCCCGGCCAGGCGGCGATGTCGGATGGAATCGTGACCGGGACGGGCGTCGGCGCTGCCACGGTCGGTGTGGGAGGACGTGGCGAGGGATTGGCCAGTGGAGAGACGAGCGCGCGCTGAACGGCAGTCGTTGGCGTTGGCTTGGGCGTGGATGTGGGCGGCAGGGCGGCCACCTGCAGCGAATCTAGCGGGATGACGATGGGCTGGCCTACGTGGATTTGTCCCGGATCGGCCATGGAGTTGACGCGCAGAATGTCACTCGCCGTCCGGCCGAACGTTTGCGCGATACCGCTCACCGTCTCGCCACGTTGGACGGTGTGGACGATCCAATACGGCAATTCGCCATCCCATTGCGGGCGGGTCGGAATCGCAAGCGTCTGGCCGGCGCGGAGCAGGTCGCTTTCGCCCAGGTCGTTGGCGAGCTGGATGCTCGCCATTGAAACATGCTGGAGCAACGCAATGCCCAGCAGCGTATCGCCGGGACGGACGGTGTATTGAATCTTAGCCAACCCTGCCGTTGGCGAGGGCGGCGCAGCGGTAAGCGTTGCGGCTGGTTTGGCGGTCGTGGCGTTGACGGTGGGTGTGAGCGTGCTGACCGGCCGGCTCGTCGGTGTGAGGGTCTTTGGCTGCGGACTGGCACAAGCCGCCAACACCAGGGTCAGCGCGATGAAGCGCGCGAGAGGTTGGAAAGCGGTCATTTCGCTCGGCTAACAACACGCCTCCGAGGAGCAGAGGCAAAAGTGAGAACATACCCCTGGAGCGAGTCGAACGCTCGTCTGAGGCTCCGGAGGCCTCCGCTCTATCCGCTGAGCTACAGGGGCAAGCAAATCTAGTTTACCACATCGGACTGGATTCCGCAAAGGGATACGTAATCTGGTGATTGCCACATCTTTCAGGCGACACGCGAAGCGGCGCTGTCGCCCACCGTCCGCGAACTACGGACGAGCTGACTGGTGGGTGACTACCCGTTGTCCAACAGTTGACTTGAGGAAATCGCTGTGATAGAATCCCAGACGAGAGGGCGATCCAACAATGACCGTAACGCAATTTGTCGCGCCACTGCAAGGTAGTTTTACGAATCGCTACAGGCACTATCACGTCTTGGAAAAAGGCGCGGTCACAGCGTTTACGATTCAGTACGAAGCAGAGATTGATGGAGAATGGCGGGCAATCGTTCGGTACGACACGGCGCACGGTCGCCCGCATAAAGATATACTGCACCCCGATGGCACAGAGACGAAAGAGGAATTTCCATACTATACTCATCTCGAAGTGTTGACGCTTGGGCAAAATGACATTCGCAAAAATTGGAAGCAATACCGCGCGTGGTACGAGAAGGAAATGAGGACACGCAAATGAACAGTCTGTTTGAAGAAAAATACGACGAACTGTTTACAGAGTTCAATCGGTACGTGGTCGAGCATCCCGAATTTGCCAAGCGCATTCCGCGCGATGCGCTCGTGGTGCTTTTGGACAAGCGCGATCCCGTGTTCAACCGCGAGAATTTGCGCCGCGTCAAAAGCTATCTCAAGCACGACGACCACCCTCATCGTCCCGTCGTGTATGTTCAGGTTGGGCGGCTTGCGCCCGCCAAATCGCGTCTGCGGAATCTCCGCCTGATGATGCACGCGCCAGAGTATGCGGTATAGCCACCAGTGTTCGCCGCAACGCCAATGGAGACCCGACGGACTTTCGCCGAGGGCGAGCCGGTCGGGTCTTTTTCTACACTGTCGAGTCGAGGTTAGCCATGACAATCGAAACCGTCACCTTCTCCGACGTTCAATCCGCCGTCGAGCGATTGGCAGGGCAAGCGCACCGCACGCCCGTCGTCACCTCGCGCACGTTCGACCAGGTTGCCGGGTGCCGGGTATTCTTCAAGTGCGAAAACTTGCAGCGCGCGGGCGCGTTCAAGTTTCGCGGCGCGTACAATGCGCTTTCGCAGTTGACGCCGGAACAGCGCCGGCGCGGCGTGGTGGCGTTCTCGTCCGGCAACCACGCCCAAGGGCTGGCGTTGGCCGCCAAGGTGCTGGGCATCCCGGCGACCGTCGTCATGCCGTCGGACGCGCCGCAGATCAAGACGGAGGCGACGCGCGGCTATGGCGCAGAGATCGTGCTCTACGAGCGGCTGACGGGCGACCGCGAAGCCATCGCGCGTCAACTCGCCGACGAGCGCGGCTTGACCGTCATCCCGCCGTTCGACCATCCGCACATCATCGCCGGGCAGGGCACGGCGGCGCTGGAGCTTTTCCAGGACGTGCCCGACCTCGACGTGCTGATCACGCCGGTGGGCGGCGGCGGGCTGATTTCAGGCTGCGCCACAGCGGCCAAGGCGATGCGTCCCGGCGTGCGCGTCATGGGTGTGGAGACCGAACCGGCCAACGATGCCTGGCAATCGCTGCGTAGGACAAATTGCCAATTTGTCCTACAGTTGGGCAGACACCACGGCGATTCCCAATGAGCCACAATTGTGAATCTATATTTCCGGCAATTCTGCCTGAACCGGTACCAGGTTTCTGCCGCAGCGTGCTATACAAACGGGAAAAATCTAGCTGCCCCTTGCGTGAACATGGCGACATTCCTGCCCCTCGGCTATTGAGCGAGTTTTGCGTCTGGTAGGATGCCCAGAAAAGTTGTATCACCTCAATAATCCGGCGTTGCGCCTTGCTGCAAGGACGCAACGCGAAAGAACCTTGCGAAGGTCTAGTCCGAGTTCGCTGCGTAATGAGCGGAAATCTTCGCAAGGTTCAAATCCCTCCACTTTTTGAGAGGATACGAACAAGTTCCGGGATCGTGCTGCGCTCCGTGTTCTTGGCTCGCCCGGCTGCCCAATATGACTCTGTGAAAAGCTTTCTTACCGGGACACTGAGAACGTAGAGGAATTCGAAAGCAGGACTCGGCATCCTCTGGTGAAAAAGTCCTAACACTATCCGGCTGACACTCTCCATTTGTCACGCTGAACGAAGCAAAACATCTCGTCCACACAAGGCCGATGCCCTTCGCATGAGGTGAAGCCGAAGTGATTTTGCTCACACCTGACTCGCCGCATTGCGGGCGCGTCAGGCGGAGTGACAACCAACGGAAGACCTTCGCCCATGAATGCCGTGATGCAAATACTCGCCTGCTGCGCCCATAGAATTGCTCTGCAACAATTGCGTCAACCGCGAGATTCTTTGCTCCGGTTTTCTTCCGCGACGCGAAGCGCGCAAATCTGCGCGAATAGGAAGATTAGCAAAGATTCGCGCGCTTCGCGTCGCGGACAAAATTTCGTTGCGGCAAGTAGCCGCGCTATTCGACCTGGAGACACAACCTGTCACACGGATTTCTCTGGTGGCGTTGTGGGCCAATCAAATTGGCAAGTATTCCGTCATTGCGAAAAAGAGCAAAGTAATCTCTGTCTGGCAGGATGAGATTGCTTCGTCGCTTCGACCAAAGCCGAAACGCCTTTGCCCGCAGTGACAAGTGCCTGTGGAAAATCGGCGTGTGAAGACAGTTGCTAGGTGTAGATGGCAGCGCAGCGATTTGTTGAAGCGCGATTGAATTCCGTTGATCGAGTCGCCAACCCACTCGCGGCGCAAGGTCTCGACGTAGGTAGAATTTTCTCAATCTACTCAGGATGGCCTCAGCCAGTTTTGATTGTCTCGGCTAATGAACTACCGTCAGTCAGCCATAGGCATTGTTGCCTCATATATGATCTCAACCTGTAAGTATCACGACTCAACATCCACACCTAGAGCGAACGCCTGCCGTAATAATTTCTTTACGCGGTGGCGATACAGTCACTCCGGTCGTCGTCATCCTCGCCGCTCTGATGTGAGTATTCGCACAGGGGGTAGGCAGCTATGTCATAAGCATGAATGACTCTGCCACATCATTTTGGTCGCTGCCACTGAGTGTAGCGCTGAATGTGCTTGTAGCATCCGCTCGCTTGTGCACAAGATCATTGGTTATGCTGGTGCATAGATCGCCATGATGATCAGCGACGTGAGAATAATGGACCCGTCGCGAATCGGCAGCGATCTTACAGCGATTTGATCTTTTCATCGTCAATAGATCATCATGTCAATTTTCGTGATTGTTTTTTTGCACTACGGTGAGCGGTGGTTCGCCAAGGTCAAATGGCGCACAAGAATGTGTCGGTTCGCAGTCAGCGCATCATCGCAGCGATTGATTCACATCTGATTCCGGTTCGCCAATGACGATGATACGGATTCCCCATGCTGTCATTGCCGGACAGCCAACCAGATAGCGGCAGATTGGATCAATAGCAACCCGGCTCGATTGACTGATCTGTCGCCATTGACTCTTCAGACTGCGTCGAGGAAGACCGGCATTAGTTCTAACTGCATCAGACGTCACACCCAAAGACACGGGGAGCAGCGAAGCGTTGTTCCTCTCATTCGGAACAGGTTGCAACGTAATGGGTAGTTCTACATCAAACCCATTCGATTTCTGCCTGAACGGTTTCCTGTCTGCCCCCTACCTCACACAGTACGGAGGGTTCACCTGAATCCATGCCGAACAGCTTGAGTCAGTCGCTCTCACCTTGCCAGCCGTGATGAGCGACGGTCAAGTGCTTTTCGGCTTGAGCAGGCGGATCGCATTTGCGCATCCCTGTGCTTGCGAGGAAACATGCGAACGACAAATGAGAATAAAACAGCCTTGTGTATCAAGGCAACAAACATGAAAGCTTTTGGAGAGGTGGCAACGGAATGTTCACCACTGCCGAACCCTATTGGTGTTCTAGTGACACAAAATCACAGTCTATCTGGCCACTCAACGCTTGGACATTGCGCATGACTATAGTCTTGCCCTAAAACAATTGCGCTGTCCGCGAGATTTTTGCCGCACTTTTTCTTCCGCGAATGACGCGAATCTTTACTAATTCCTAAGATTCGCGTCCATTCGCGTAATTCGCGGATAAAAAATTTGGTTGTGGCGCGAAGCGTGCCGCGCTATGGATGTGCTTGCACAAGTTTAGGCTCTCCTCTTAAACAAAGTCGAGTTGATCTACCCGGTGCGAGGCAAGATGATCAGGAACCTGCATCCCGCATGTCTATTGAATCTTTCCCTTCGCCCACTGCTGTCCCACCTCGACGACTTTCATGCGCATACAAAAGAACCCCGGCTATCTACAATGCCGAGGTTCTCAAGACTCAACCGGAGAACGTTACCTAGTTGGAGCGAAATCACTCCTTGAACTCATAGATGCCGTCGCGCACGGGCCAGACACGCCCACACGGGTCACACGTCACCGCGTCAGACGATTCGGTTCTCAACACACTCTGGCACGCAGGACAGCGGAAAAACGCGCCAGGGGCAGCGGTTGGATTCGTCGCAGGCGCTTGCGCGCGAACAAAGACACTGGGCGACAGCTTCCACATCGCGCCGATGTCTTGGATCGCGCCATCGGCCGCCGCCAAGGTATGCGCCGGGAACAGGCGCTTGAGCAACGCCCAACGGAAATGAGACACAGCTAGTGTACGTTTGACACTAAAGAGCGCCTCGCGCAACCGCGCGCCCATCCACGCCGGATGAAAGTCAAAGTTCAGCGCGGCGAACTCGTAGGGCTGCGATTCAAAGGGCGACCAGGACTGGCGGCGAGTCAGGTAACGCAAGATCGCCTTGAGGTTGCGCTTGTTGGCAAACTCGAGCACGAACGTTCCGCTAGGCTTGAACAACGCGGCGATGCCGGAGAGCGCAGCGGGCACGTCGGTCACGTGGTGCATCACGCGCACCATCGTCACTGTGTCAAACAGTCCATCCACAAACGGCAGCGCATACAGATCGGCGGCGACCAGGCGAAAGCGGTCGGCATGGTCAGGGAAGCGCGCGGCGATTTGTTCGCGCGCCTCGGCCAATGTCGAACGCGCGTAATCCACCAGCACGATCTGATCATAGTTCAGATAGAGGTCGGCCAGCCGTCCCGCGCCAGCGCCGATTTCGAGGAGCCGCTCGCCGCGCGGAGGCATGAGCTTGCGTAGCGCGATACGCTCGGCGCGATCCTCGTATTCGCGCTCTCGGGTCCAGAATTCGGTCCGGTAATGGCTGCCCTCGTAGTCGCAGACTGGGCGGCGTGAATCGAACATGCGTTCTGTTTTTGTTGCACGTGAAACACTTGGGTTCACGGCAGGCTTTGCATGATGACGACGTAAGGTTTGACCACGCCGCGCAGCTTGGCAACCACCGGCGACAATCCCGACGGCCCCAGCTTGATCTGCGCCGATTGGTCAAAGACGACCGGGATCATCTGGTTGACCGACACGGTCGTACTGACCGGGATCATTTGATTGACGGCCACGGTCGTGCTCACCGGGATGTTCATATTGAGCCGTATCCGAAGGGGTGTGCCCGGCGGCAAGTTAAGCGAGATGGGGGCATTGATCCGACCGAACTGCCCCAGTGAGAGGTTGACGGTCGTTTTGATGGGCGTTGGCGTGAGCGTCGTCACGGTAGTTTCTTGGTTGAGTGGCAGCATGAACGTGACGGGCAAGTTGAACTTGGCCGGTGTGTCGAATCGAATCGGCAAGTCGAACTTGACAAGCAACTGCTGGCGGATTGGGATTGTCGTGCTGATCGTCGCGTCACCCAGGCTGGCGAACGATTCATCCAATCCATAGACAAGCGGCCCGACAATCTGATCCTTGATGGCAAAAACCTGCGTCAACAGCACGAGCACCACCAGAACCAGAATCACGTTGACCACGAACGAGAATACGGTGGCAAAATCCTTAATCCGGCTCCAGAAACTTTTGGCTCGCTCCACGATGGCCTCCTTTAGGGGATTTTATAGCGCGGTTGCCATATTAGCACCGTCGCTCCAAAGACGCAAACTGGACCGCTCGGATCGCCCGCAAGTCTCGAGGTCGAGCAAGTCCGACCAGCAGCAACTTGACCACGAGACCGAGCGACTACTGATATCGAGATTCTTCGATTTGCCGGCGCAGTTTCTCTTCTGGGCTGGGTTCGGGTACTGCGGGCCTGGATGACTCGAGTTCGGCAGCTTCTGCGGCGGTCAGGACCTCTCGGCTGGCCACTCGTACCAAGCTCCACTTGCTACAGTATGGACAACGCTCGAATTTACGGGTTATCAGGTTGAGGCTGAAAAAGCTGAGCGGGAACGGACGCCCGCATTTGGGGCAGATTGCGCCCCCACGGATGCCGTAATTACGCGGCGTGCCCGGCTCCAGGTGACGCTGCCCCCTCCCTAGAGTAAGCTGACCGACCGTGGTCAAAATTATGATAAAACCAACCACGGCCAAGAAGGGGATGATGATGCGTTGCGTGGCCTTCCAGCCTGTTACCGCATCACCGCTGATCATCCGAATTATTGGCCGTACACCAGCCCGGACATTGCCGTGGTGGACATGCCCGCGCGCCTGAACATTCCGCTCGCGCTGGTGCGGCGAGTGTACTTGCCCACGATCTTGCGACAGTCTCCATAGAAAAAAAGACCCGAAGAGTTTGCAAACCTGTGGTTCGCCTGAAACCCTTCGGGTCTTGATCACTTGGCCGGAATATAGCCCATCGGCGCGCGGGTGATCTGTTCGACGGGCAGCACGTCAATCAATTCGTACTCGCGCGTGCCCAGCCCCAGCTTTTCCCCGTACTCTACCACGAGGTACGGATCCTTGAGCGGCCCGTGCAGACAGCGGAATGGATGTCCCTCGCGCGTGTGAACTTCCATCGAGGTTGGGATGTTTTCCTCGATGAGCTTTGTGCGCCCTGTCGCGTCCAACACCGCCTGATCGAGCGCCACGATGTCGTCCGAGCCAAAGATGCCCGCATCCGGCAGAATGGGCATGCTGGTAAAGCCAAAGCAATCGCACACTGGCGTCATGTGCGTCGCCAGGACGATGTGTGTTGACTTTGTCTTTTCGAATGTCCCCAGCGAGATGCTGGTGCTGATGGCGCATGCTTCCTGGAAGGCGTGGAAATTCACCGCGTCAATCTTTAAACTGCCGGGAGGCGCGACTTGCAAACAGCGTCCACAAGCATTGCACTGTTCCGGGTGGAGATGGAGTTCCCTGGGGTCGGTTTTGTCTTCGACGAGCGCTTCGTGCGGGCAGACGGCGATGATCTGTTTTCGCGCAGCATCATCCGGGCACTGGTCCGCAAACCAGTAGCGGTCAAATTGCATCGCGTCGTGCATGGCGCTGCGCGTTTCGCCGGCCAAGCAGCCCAAGGCCAGGTTCTTGAACACGCCGCCATAACCGCAACTCGGATGCCCTTTGGCGTGCGCCAGGTTGATAAGAAACGTCGCATCCTCGATCATCCCGGCGACCTTCCACATTTTGATGTTCTTGTACGGTCGCTCGTGCGGGTAAAAGTATTTGTCATCCGGCCCGGCGGCTGGATACACCTGGCAGCCGCAAGTTTCCGAAGAGTAGCCGCGCTCTTCAGCGCCTTTCGCGTCCCAGTTCACATCGGCGACGAATGGCTTGCCGCCGCCGTCCTTTACCGCCTGGACGACCTTGCGCACAAAGACGGGGTGTACGGTGGAATAGCCAATGTTGTTCCCCGTGTGCATCTTGATGGCGACCGTTTCGTCTTTGACCCGGTCACGCAGATGCAGCCGATCGAGAATCAGGTCGAGCTTGGCGGGCAATGTTTCTTTTGCTTCCAGGCGAGCCTGGCGCGCCGAACCGAAATAGACTGGACTGGACATGGCTGACTCCTTTACATTCATCTTGTGAATCGTCTCTCTCAACTCGCAATGCGCTTATTGTCCTTCGCGGTGTATTATAACCTTCCACAGGGTTAATGCAATCGCCCTGATTAACAAGAACAGCGCAGGGGATTCCTGCGCCGTTCAATCGGTAGGATGGACAGGCGGCGGGCCGTGCAACCTCACCCGCCTGTTCGCTGCTGATCCGTTGCCTCTACGCCCGCAGCGTCGCGCTCAACTCGCGCTCCAACGCCTTGATGATCTTGGCGCGGATTTTTGTCGCGTCGTCGTCGGTGAGCGTGCGGTCGTCGGCCTGGTAGACGAGCCGGTAGGCCAGGCTCTTGCGGCCAGCGCCAACTTGCTCGCCACGATACAGGTCGAACAGGCGCACGTCACGCAATTGCTTGCCACCGGCGTTCCATATCGTCGTTTCCACTTGCGCTGCCGTGACAGCTTCGTCCACCACCACGGCAATGTCTTCGCGCACTGCCGGAAAGCGCGACACAGCCTGGTAAGCATACGCCCCCAGCGACACGTCGAGCAGCGCGTCCAGGTCAAACTCGGCGGCGCACACCGGCTGCTGCGGCAAGTCGAATGCCTGGCGCACGAGCGGGTGCAATTCGCCGAACGTCCCGATCTCTTTCTCGCCCACGATCAACCTGGCCGCGCGCCCGGTGTGGTACGTCGGGTGATCGGACGGCTCGTAGCGCACGTCGTTCAGACGCAGCCGCTCGACCAGCACTTGTACCACGCCCTTGATGTCCCAGAAATCCATCGGAGCACGAGAGGCTCCCTGCCAGTTTTCGTCTTGGCGCGGGCCGGTCATGGCAAGGGACAGGTGGTGCGGTTCGTCTGGCAGCAATTGACCCTCATGCGGCAAGTACACCGCGCCGATCTCGAACACGGCCATGCGGTCGCCAAAACGCAGGTTAGCTGCCACAGTGTCGAGCGCGCTCGCCAGCAACGTATGGCGCAGCGCAACTTTGTCGGCGGCGATGGGATTGACGACGTGAAGGTAGGGCCGCTCGTCGTGCGGAGCGCCGGGCGGCAACAGCAGCGCTTCACGCGCCTCCGTCGTCATCGAGTAGGTGATGATCTCATCCAGGCTGCAACCGACGAGAACATCGCGCACGCGATCTGCGCCCTCCAGCTCGGGATTGTCTCTCTGCGGCGGCAGTTCGTCGCGCAGCACGGTGGATGGGAAGCGGTCGTAGCCGTACACGCGCGCGATCTCTTCGGCCAAGTCGGCGGGCTGCGATACGTCGAGGCGATGACGAGGCACGGTGATTTGGAGATTGGAGATTGGAGATTGAGGGCTGGAGGAATCGCTGCTGGTTGGCAATCTCCCATCTCTAATCTCAAACTCCAAAGACGTGAGGATACGCGTCATCTCCTCAATCGGGATTGCCAGGCCCAACAAGCGATTGACATAGGCCGGGTCGAGGGTGATGACGACCGGCTCACGTCTGCCGGGGTAGAGGTCGCCATAGGCCAGCTCAACTTTGCCGCCGGCCAGTTGCTCCATCAACTGCCCCGCGCGCGCCAACGCCTTGAGTGTGAGTTCGGGATCAATCCGCTTTCCGAAGCGAATAGACGCTTCGCTCTTGACCCCCAACAGTTGCGACGTGCGGCGGTTGTTCAGAAAGTCGAAATTCGCGCTTTCCAGCAAAATGTCTGTTGTGCCCTCGGTCACTTCACTTTCCAGCCCGCCCATCACGCCCGCAATCGCCACCGGGCCGCCGCCGTCGGTGATGAGCAGCATTTCGGGATCGAGTTGGCGCAGTTGGTTGTCGAGCGTCGTCATCGTCTCGCCCTCACGCGCGCGGCGGACGATGATGGCGGGCCGTGGCTCGACCGGTAGTTCAACTGCCGGTCGAACGCGCGGACGCAACTGATGATAGTCAAAGGCGTGCAGCGGTTGGCCCAACTCTAGCATCACGTAGTTGGTGATGTCCACGATGTTGTTGATGGGCCGCATCCCGGCGCGCATCAGCCGCTGCTGCATCCAGAACGGCGAGGGCTTTATCTTGACGCCCCGGATGAGCGCCGCCGAGTAACGCGGGCACAGGTCGGGGTCGGCGATCTCTAGCTCGATGAAATCGGCTTGCTCGACCACCTGGACGGGCGCGCGGTCGAGGATCGTCAACACATCGCGATTCATCCGAGCGCCGAGGAGCGCCGCCGCTTCGCGCGCGATGCCAGTCACATTTTGCAGGTGACCAAAGCCGCCTTTGATGTCCAGGTTCAAGATCGCGTCGCCCATGTAATCGGCCAGCGGCATCCCGGCCGGCGCATCGTCCGGCAGAAACATGATGCCCTCGTGCTCGTCGCTGATGCCGAGTTCTTTCTCCGAGCACACCATCGCGTCCGAGGGCACGCCCCGAATCTTGGTTGGCTTGAGCGTGGCGAGCACCTGACCAGGCTGATGCCCGTCGTAGAGCGTCGCGCCGGTCTTGGCATAGGCTACCTTGAGCGGACGAGCCAAGCGCCCCTGTCCTTTGTACTCAAACAAGTTCGGTGCGCCGGTCACGACGGTGTGCGGCTCGGCTGCTCCATACTCTATGTCTGCCAACACCAGCCGGTCGGCGTTGGGATGCGGCTTGACTTCCAACACCGCGCCCACTACGATTTTATCGCGGTCCCAGGCCAGGCCGGATTGTGCCGCCGTCTCGCTCGCGGCCGGAGTGTGCACCTGCGCTTTGCGCTGTGGCGCAAGGCCGATGTATTCGATGTTCTCCACCTCGAGTCCCGCTAGCGTCAGCCGCTCGGCCAGGTCTTCCACCGGGATGTTGATGTCCACATAGTCTTTGAGCCAGGATAATGGGATTTTCATTCTTCGCCCCCTACGAAATCTTGATCTTGGAAAGGACGATTTTGTCGTCCAGGAATTCTCCGGCGTCGTCCACGCGGTTCACGCGCGCGCCGGTTTGTTCGTCGTACAGGCCAACTTGCAGCGTGTACTCGCCCGGCGGCCTATCTGCGCCGACGGCGATTTGATGCGCGTCCACGATCACCTCGCCAGGGTGCCAGGCCTGCGTGTCATACGTCCACTGCGCGGGCACGCCATCGTGTTGCGCCGCCACCTGGCCTTGCGCGTCGAGCAGGTGCACGAATACTTTGAGCGACTGGGTCAATGGCCGAGTGGGTTGCCAATATAGATACACGCCCACACGTTGATCTGCTCCGGCGGGCTGGTCGTCGCTCACGATCGCATCGTAGCCCAGAAACGAAATGCCCTCTGCCAGTTTCGCCGGGAAAGCAATCTGCGGCGACGGCGCATCCGGCTCCAGCCGATAAGCGACAAACTCATCGTCTGGCCCGACCCAGATAGGCGTGTAGCCGTGCGGCCGCTTTGCCGGCGAAAGCAAGTCTTGATATTGCGGGTGATAATTCATTCCGTCCGATGCCGTGAAAATCAGAAAGCGATACCCCGATTGCAACGATACGCGGTGGAGCGCGTCCACCGTCGGCGGCGTCTCGGCCAGGTAAAGCATGGAAAAGCGATCTCGCGTCGGCAAAGAGCCGGAACGCTGCGTTGATGAACAGTACCGCGCAGGCAATGGCAGTCACTCCAGCCGCCAACCCATTCAGGCCATCCAGCCAGTTGACGGTGTTGACCATTCCCATAATCCAGAACAGGGTAAAGGCCACGGTGAGCCAAAGTGGGAAGATGACCTTGTCGCCGGTCAGCGGGTTGTAAAAATATTGGACAAAGAGCAGAAAGACGATGGCGATGGCGGCGGCGGCGGCGTGGATGAGATATTGCCAGCGCGGAGGAATGTTCCAACGGTCGTCGGCCAGGCCGAACAGGAAAATGAACACGCCGCCGGTCAGCAAGCCGATGAGGCGGATGATCTCATTCGGGTCAAAACGTGGAACGGGGAGCCATTGCGCGAACAGCGCAGCGGCGGTGAACGCCAGGTACAGCGCCAGGCCGCCGGTGCGCGGGACGAGTCCGGCGTGCTGACGCCTACCGCCGGGCGCGTCCGCCAGCCTCAGCTGTCGCCCGACGATCCCCGCCAGCGGCGTGGCGACGAAGGCGAGGGTGAAGGCGAGAAAGAAGACGAGGATAAAGTTCATGAGGGCAGACCACTGACTGCCGATGGCTGACCGCTAAGAGAATCCAGTTCATGTTGCCGCTGGCTGCATAGTCAAGTGAGGATTCACCAAGCGTGAGCGAGGAGGATCCATGGCTTTTATTTCTACATAGACAACCGGGTTCTTTTCGCGCACCGGGCGCGCTTTTTGCGCCGCATCTTGCGCCGCATCTTGCGCCGCATCTAGATTGATGCGATATAATTCCGGGTCGTCTTTGGGGAGCAAGACCACTTCCGCGCCATTTGGAATCTGCTCCAGCATTTCCGGGTGTTCCGAGATGTATCGCTCGAACTCTAAGGACAGCGTAATATTCTTTTCTGTAATAGCTTCCTGGCTATACTTCATCGGTCGCTCTCCTGTTCGCAGGCAACACGGTTACTTTGCCATGCGCTTTATCGCTGCTATAGTCGGATACCTCGCCAGATCTATTAATGCTTGCCGTTCCACAAGGCGTTCGGTGCTGTTGAAACCCAGAATGAGGGCCGTCACCTCGCCGATTTCGGTCAGTGACTCAATAACGACTCCGTTCAGTCGAAAGTGATCTGCCCAGCGATCTGTGCGAGGATTGAAGAATCTGATAAATTCGTGGGTCCGCCACAGGATCGAGGCAATATCACTGCCTTTCTGACGATTGCAAAAGGCGCACGCGTACGCCAGATTGTCCGCCGTAGTTGGACCGCTATGCTTCACGCTGATGACATGGTCTACTTCACATCCAAAGTAGGTGTCGTCTTGATGAACCAGGCAATATTCGCACAGGCGCTCGGCGCGGGCGGCCACGAGCCGCCGCAGGTCGGCGCTGATGTGGCTAGCCATGGGGGATGTGCTGGCGAGCGCGTGCTTTGGCGAGCCGCATGAGATGTTCCATCTGCATATAGTGATCTAACTCTGATTTTTCATCAGGTGAGAGGCTGGTAGTTTTCTCGCGGCGAATCAGGTCTGCGACGCGCTCCTTTGCTGCCGCCGAGGGTTGGAAAGCAATGACGCTGCTCGGACTTGTTCCGGCAGCAATGAACTCTATGACTTCTTCGTATGCTCTTGGTGTCGTTACGGGTATGACCGCCATTACCCTCTCCTTTCATCCGATCTGCTGGGCAGCGATCTCTGCCTGTCATTGTACTCGCAAGGGATAGGGGCGTCAAGCGACTGCCGACCGCTATCTCGTCATCTCCGCGATGACGATCTCGTCATCCGGCAGCCGCGCGCCGTCTGCGCCGCGCGCCTCGATCCGCGCGCCAGTGATTGCGTCGTACATCCCCGCCGTCACGCGATACGTCCCCGGCGGCAGGTTTGCCAGTGGGATGCTGTGAGTGTCGGTGATGACATCGCCAGGACGCCACCACGAGGTCGGCGCAAAGCCTTGAGCTGGAACGCCATCATCCTGCGCGACTACTTTGCCGCTCGAATCGTAGACGTGTACGAATACTTTGCGATCTGGCACAGTTGTCACTGATTGCCATGTCAATATTGTCACGCCCTTGTCATTTGAGATTTGAGATTGGACGCTCCGCGTGGAGATTTGAACTCCGCCTAACGTCGCACTTGCACGATTCATAGATGCGCCGGGTTGCCAGGCGGCTGACAGATCAAAAAGTTGCCACCGGATAAGATCGAATACAAACACGTGCGAGGCGCTGAGCCGCTGACGCAACTGCTCGACCGACGCGGCATCGCCAAAGGTCTGCCAGCCAGGTTGACGCTCCGCGTCGCGCACGGTGACGGCAGAGGTGGGAACGTCCGGCCCGCCATTGTAGAACACAAAATCGCGCGTGTCGGCATAGGGCGGGATGACGACGGCCCCGGTGGGCGCGAACACGAACGGGCTGCGGCACTCGGTCCCCTTGCCCCGCGAAGAAAAAAAGTACGGCAGATTGACGAATGTAACCTCTTGCCCCGGTGGCACTGATCGAGTTGCGCCCGCCATCATCCGCCCAACCTCGCCTGCCATCCCCTGGTACGCCAGCTCGCAGCGCATATAGCCGGCAGACGGCAAAAGGCACACAGCAAGTATCAAACCCCCAATACCCAATCTCCAATATCCAATCTCAGGTTTCAAGAGGCGCTCTGCTGCAAGGATAGGAATGGCACAGGTGAGGGCCGCCCCCACCGATGGCAAGTAATACAACCGTGGACTGCCGAGGACATAGGCGTTGTTGAGAATCAGGATCGAGGGCAGTGAGGCGAGCGCCCACACGATCAGCCCGAACGCGAACAGGCGAGTGACGCGAGCATAGCGTGCCAACGCAAATAGCATGGCCAGGCTGAGCGCGGCGAGTATTGCCAGTGCCAGCGGGTTGTGATTCGCCAATGGCGCGACGGGATAGACGAGCGCCTGCACGAACGGCAGCACGTTGGCGCGCATCGCCTCCAGGGAAAGCGTCCGCGCCTCGGCGGTCTTGCGGACGAGCAGCCAGACCGCGGCAAAGATTACGGGCGCGGCAAAGAACCCAAGTACGCCCGACGATAAAATCGTCGGGCTGAAAGGTGCAAGCCCGGTGAACCGGGCTAAATGGGTATGGAGAGTCGGCTTGAGCCGACTTTCATTTTCAGCCCCGAGTTTCAACTCCGGGCCGAGCGAGCTTGTCAACGCAACCAGTAACAGCGGCGTGATGACGGCATTCTCCTGCGTAAAGACCGCCAACGCCAGCGCGATGTGCGCCGCCACGAAGGTCCACCGCGCCCTATCCTCGCTCCAGCGGACGTAGAACGCCAGCGTGAGCAGGATGAAGAGCGTCACCAGCGGGTGCACGAACGAGCCGACGTAAGGCACGGCCTCATAGCTGAACGGGTAGAGCGCAAATAACGCTCCGGCCAATGTTGCGTACGCTAACCGGCCTGTTAGCCGATGTGCGAGCCACACGACGAGCGCCGCGTTCGCCGCATGCGCCAGCACGTTGAGCAGGTGCAGCGCGAAAGGATCGTGCCGGCCCAGGAGCGCGTGGAGAACCTGCCAGAAGATAAAGCTGACCGGGCGATAGTAACCGTGCCCGCCGGCGTCCGTCAGGAGCGACCAGACCGACCGGCTCTCCATCCAACGGAAATGGCCGGTTGGGTCGTCGTTGAAAAAGCCGAACTGTAGCGACGGCGCATAAAACGCAAATGCCACCGCCGCGACGACGAGCATTGCTATGATTGCGGATTTGGGATTGCGGATTTCGGAATCTCCCTCAAGGGGTTATGGGGATTGCCGACTACGGCCTCATATCCAGTGTCGAGTTGACGGCGGGGTGGGGGACTGCCCCGCCGACCAGAACTTGGGCCTTTTTGCCAAGTTTAGGGCAGGTGCTCCAAATCATCCAAGTCCTTGTGTCTGCCCTGCCACTGGCTTTCTTGTTCACTTTCAAATGGTGCAAGCTGATGAGATTGACTTCAACACCATCCATCTCATCAACAACTCGTCCTGCGTAGCATTCTTCAAATGTGACGCCGGAGATGGCGGTCGTAATCTCAAGGTGCATTGGGGGTATCCCCATGCGAACGATGCGCTTGTCCTGCAAGAACAAGCTGGCGGACAGTTGAGGGGTGTCGAACCCAAACTCTCGTAGCGCGCTAACCATGCGTTCGGCATTGTCGGGATGGATGGCAATCCAGATGCCCATGTCATGGGTGGCGCGGGGATAGCCGTGATACCCAACGGCATACCCGCCAATGAGCAGATACTCAACGCCATGTGTTTTGAGCAAACTCAAGAACTCTTTGAAGTCGGGCGGTAGCTTGATGTCCATAGTTTATCCGTCGGAGCATTTCCATATAGCGTAAACGTTCTTGGGGAGAGCGAGAGAGCCAATAGGTTTTCTCGTCCGAGTTGTCAAAGAGCGGTGCAAGTGAGAAGGCGGTTCTATCAATTCTTGGAACGGACATAGTACCTGTAACCATATTTCACACAATCCTTGCAGGCCATATTGCCGAGAGTGTCGGTGTGCTGGGCCTAACGGTTTGCGTTACCCGCGTGTGGGCGGACGTGGACAATGTTTGGGAGCAGGAAAAACTCGAAGCCAGAAAAAAGCCTGTAAATCGCGCAGACTCCCACACGTCAGGTGCACGCTGTGTTGGGCGGTCTTACATCTGGCTATATTGTGTGACTTTCACTGGCCTTGCTCCGTCGTAAATATGATGTGAAAGTCAAGGTATATCCTGCCGGATCGCGCAGGCTGGCGGTGCGTAACCCCCAAGGCTTGTCGGTTGGTGGCTCGTCAAAGACAACCCCACACCCTGTCAACTGCTGGTAGGTTTCATCAACATTCGGCACAACGAAATCAATGACTACTCCCTTGCCAGCCGCTCCCCACCGTGCGCGCTCATCAGGTGAACGCGGACATCGCATGATGGCGGTGGAAGACTTGATATGCCGCATCACGGGTGCGGAAAGCGCGCTGGTCGTCAACAACAACGCGGGCGCGGTGCTGTTGGCGCTCACCGCTCACGCGGCGGGACGCGAGGTCGTCATCTCGCGCGGGCAACTCGTGGAAATCGGCGGCGGGTTCCGCATCCCGGAAGTGCTGGCGCAGTCGGGAGCGACGCTCGTCGAAGTGGGCACGACGAACCGGACACATCGCCACGATTACGAGGCCGCGCTGAACGCAAACACAGCCGCCATCCTGCGCGCCCATTCGAGCAATTTTCGCGTCGTCGGTTTTACCGCTGAAGTGAGCCTGGCCGAGTTGGTCGAGGTGGGCCTCGCGCGCGGCGTCCCCGTGATGGACGACTTGGGCAGCGGGGCGCTGCTGGATACGTCGGCGTATGGCCTGGCGCACGAGCCGATGCCGCAGGAGAGCCTGGCGGCGGGCGTGGCGTTGGTCTGCTTTAGCGGCGACAAGTTGCTGGGCGGGCCGCAGGCGGGTATCGTCATCGGCAAGCGACAGTACGTCGAGCCGCTCAAGCGTCACCCGCTGGCGCGCGCACTCCGCGCGGACAAGCTTTGCCTGGCCGCGCTATCTGCTACGTTGACGCATTACCTCAAGCGTGAGGCCGAGCAAGAAATCCCAGTGTGGCGCATGATCGCCATGCCGCCTGACGAAATCGCCAAACGCGCCAAGCAGTGGATACGCAAGCTGCGCCAGTCCGGGATCAAGGCGCAGGTTATCGAGGGGCGTTCGACCGTGGGCGGCGGCAGTTTGCCGGGCGAGACGTTGCCCACGTGGCTCGTCGCCATCGAGTGCGATTCGCCCGATACGCTGGCCGCGCGCTTGCGGCGCAACGACCCGCCCGTCATCGCGCGCATCGAGGATGGGCGGCTGGTGCTCGATCCGAGGACAGTCGCGCCTGGAGAAGAGAAAAAGTTGCTTGAAGCGGTATGTGGCGCCGTGGTGACTCGGTGACATGCGCCTGCGACTGTCAATGAGGATGATATGGCTGAACACGACAAGACGAAGATGATTCGGTATGAGGTTATCATCTATTGGAGTGAGGAGGACGAAGCCTACGTGGTAGAAGTGCCTGAATTGCCGGGCTGCATGGCGGACGGCGCAACATACCAAGAATCGCTCGCCAACGCAGAAATCATCATTCAAGAATGGATTGAAACCGCGCGAGAATTGGGCCGTCCGGTTCCGGAGCCGAAAGGGCGGCTGGTCTATGCATGAGGAGTTGGAACGGCGTGGCATTGGCCCGGCACAGGCCGCTGATCTGCGCGCCCGGCTACATACCTTTGAGGATTGGGATGACCCGGCGATGGAGGCCTACAATGCCCTATAACCGCAGAGACATGACAACATCGCCCGGCAATCGAATCCGCCACATCCGCACGACGTCCGCTATCCAACAGCGGGCCAAGGAACTGCGCCAGCAGATGACGCCTGCCGAAGACATGCTGTGGCAGCGCCTGCGCGCTCATCGGTTGAGCGGCCTCAAATTCCGACGGCAGCATCCTTTGGGGCCATTCGTCGCCGATTTCTACTGTGCCGAGCGCAGGCTCGTGATTGAGATTGATGGTGACATTCACACCCAACAAGCGGAACACGATCAGGCTCGCACTGAACAGTGTGAAGCCTACGGTTATCGTGTGATTCGATTCAAGAATACAGAGGTCGAGCAAGATATCGAAAAGGTGTTGGAAAAGATTATAGAGACTTGTCAATAACCCTCTCCCACCCCGGCCCTCCCTCTCCCAATTCTTAGGAGAGGGAGGGAGCGCGGAGTGCGTGCTCCCCCTTCCTCTCCCGTAATCGGGAGACGCGAAGCGGGGGGACGGGGGGAAGGAGAGGGCTTGATTGGAGAACCCATGACCCGCATCCTCGCCATCGAAACCTCCTGTGACGAAACCGCTGCCGCCGTCGTGCAAGACGGGCGGCAGGTGCTCTCCAACGTCGTCGCCTCGCAGATGGACTTGCACGCCAAGTATGGCGGCGTGTTCCCGGAGCTTGCCTCGCGCTTGCACATGGAAGCCATCGTGCCCGTCATCGCCGAGGCGATGGAAAAAGCGCACCTGGATTGGAGCGACCTGGACGCTATCGCCGTGACGTACGGGCCGGGACTGGCCGGGTCACTCCTCGTCGGCGTGAATACGGCCAAAGGCATTGCGCTGGGTCGAGGTCTGCCGCTGATCGGCGTGAACCACTTGGAGGGCCACGTTTACGCGCACCGGCTTCAGGTGGAAGGCGACGCGCCCAGCGTGCCGCAGGAAGAGTTGGAATTCCCGCTGCTCATCCTCATCGCGTCCGGCGGACACAGCGAGTTGTTCCTCATGCACGACCATTTGACCTACACGCGGCTGGGGCAGACGGTGGACGACGCGGCGGGTGAGGCGTTCGACAAAGTGGCGCGGATGTTGGGATTGGGCTATCCGGGCGGACCCGTCATCGAAAAGACGGCTACCGGAGGCAACCCGGCGGCGTATCGCTTTAGCAAACCCAAGCTCGACGGCGAATACGATTTCAGCTTTAGCGGCATCAAGACTGCCGTGTTGCGCGAGGTGCAGCGCATCGGCGCGATCCGCGCGGATGGATCACCGCCGCCCGGCACCCCCGTGACTGATCTGGCTGCTAGTTTTCAAGCGTCGGTCGTGGATCAACTGTGCGACAAGACGGTGCAGGCTGCGCGCGACACCGGCGCAACGGCGATCCTGATGGGTGGGGGAGTTTCGGCCAACAAGGCGCTGCAGACGGCGATGAAAGTGCGCGCGGGCGTCCCCGTCTACTGGCCGCCGCTGTGGCTCTGCACGGATAACGCTGCCATGATTGGAGCGGCGGCGTTTTGGCGCTACCAGGCCGGGCATCGCTCCGGCTGGGATTTGGATGTGGAGCCGGGCTTGCGGTTGGAGGATTAACCTGGCTCGACCTTGATTTCCGGCAGCACCCCCATCTCCAACAACGCGGCGAGCATCTCCGGCCAATCGCGTTGAGCCACCAACGCTACCGTGGACGAAACTATTTCGCGAATGTACGGGCGCGTTCGAGGCGAGTCGGCGATTTGTTCCAGCAGTTCAGGCCGGGCCACGCGCAGCACCATCGCTGGTTGCGCCCACGCTTCCATGCCGTGCGTTCCCCATCGGCGCAACGCCCCGGCCAGTGCTTCCGGCACCGGCGCTCCGCTGGTTCGCTCTAGGAATTCCAAGATTCGGTCAGATCCGATGCGCTGCGCTTTCGCTCGTTCCAATGATGATGGCGTGAGCTGGTACGTGTAAATCTTGCCGCTGGTCACCCAATCCGCCACGCGCGCAAGCTGGAAGCGATCATAGCGCCGCGATGCGCTCACTTTTATTTGTCCCTCGGCATGGACAACAAACGTAGAGGCCTCATCCGTAGAGGCCTCATCCAGCGGCGGCGCGTCTCCTTGCCCCAATAGCCAATGCCCCATATCTGTTACGCAGAACGCCCCTCCATCCGCATCCATATCCACCACGCCCATCCAGCGCAGCGGCCCGCCGACGAGAAAGCGCAAGAGCGCCCCTTCCACTTTATCCCAACTGGCAAAGCCGGTGAGGTATTGGTTCGTCGCCGTGTCGCGGATGTACCACGCGCCGTAATCACCGCCGGGACGCTGAAAGTCCGGCGAAGCCTCGCGGATGGCGGCGACAAAATCATCCAGCCGATACCACGCGCCGGGATCGAGCGCCGCCAGCGCATCGAGCGCGGCGCGCCGCGCGGCGAGTGGATCGTTGCGCCACGAGCCGGTGTCTTCACAGCGAAGCGTGGGCACTCGCCATAGGTCATTCCAGGTTACGCTGTCGCGCCAACCTTCAAAGAGAGCGCGCTGCTGCTCCGGCGCCGGCAGTTGGAGCCAGGCCGTCGCGTTTTGTGGGTCGGGACGCAGCGGGCTGGCGTCGGGCTTGACGAGTGACAATCGCGCGGCCAAGTGCGTCAGCAGGTCGAGGCGGAGTGGCTCGCCGTCGCGCAACTGGCGTCCCAATGTTTGCCGGTGGCGTTCCGGGAGTGGCTCGCCCGGAGCAACGGGAACAGATTCCGCGTGAATGTAAGCCAGGAAGCTGCACAGGTCGTCGGCCAGTTGCGCGCCAACTTGGTGTGTCGCTTCTAGCGAAATGTTTGCTAACGGCTTGAGTGGAGCCAATGCCACATGACCCGATGTGGCCTCACCGACTTGCAGCTCGGCGTGGAATTCTTGCGGCACAAAGACCACTTCGTGCATCTCGCCCGGCCCCTGGTCAAACGCCTTGAAGATCAACCCGCGATACCACAATGACTCTGCCACGCTGACGGGCGATTCCCACGGTCGCTCGCGTTCCAGGCGGCCCGGCCCCATCGGACGGATTTCGCCAAAGTGGCGCGCGAATGCTCCGGCGGGCAATGCGCCGCCCGCGCTCAAGATGGCCGTGAGCGCTTGGCGCTCCGCGTTCGGCAGCGAGGGCCAGAGATCCGTTTGCACCGTCGCGTCGGAGAGGCGCGCGGTCAGCGTGTTCACTGCGTCGTCGTGGCGGTTGGTGGGCAGCTCGATGCCCCACTGTGCGGCAATGACGCGCAGCAGGGCCAGGTCGCAATCAAACAGGCATTGGCGTAGAGTTCTCATTCTAATGTCGAGTGTCGAATTTCGAATGTCGAGTGCGATACACGATTATACCAAAGGAAACGAAAAGCCGCGCTTTGACCTTTTGCGGTATAATATCCATGTGCGATGATTCGCAAGGAGGTTAGCCGATGAGCGATCCGTCGAAGCGACGTCAAATTGTGCCGATCAACTTGGGCATTGTGACCGATCTTATCCGGCAGGTTCGCCTGGCCGGTAGATGGGCCGGTCAGTGCTAAAGTAAACATTGTAGGGGTCGGAATAGAACCGCCCGTCAATGCCAAAATCCCACGGGCCGATGCCGTCCGACCAACCGCTCAACGCCAGGCCGAATACATCGCTCCCGGTTTCCCCCACGACAGCATACGTCGTGCGCCAGGTGTCCACCGAGTTTTCCCACTTGGCCGCGAACAGGCCGTCCTTGTCGGTCTTGCCCGACGCTAACGGCAGGAAGGCATCGTCATAGATTTTCACCGCGGTGTTGGGCAGCGGTTGGCCCGATTGCAAATCCGTGGCCCACACCAGCGCCTCGCGCTCGGCCATCTTGAAGGTGACGTTGGCGCTGCCCACGATCAAGATGTGCTTGGCAGGGCCGCCCCCGTTATCCTTGCCCACCTGCGGCGAAGAGACTTCGAGGTAATACAGTCCCGGCTTGACGCGAAGTGTGCCGCCCGTGTCTCCGGCAAGATACGCCTTGAAGAACGCCGTTTCGTTGAGTGCCACATCCTGAGCGGCGGGCACTGACCATTGCCGCACGACCGCGCCCGGCGCGGGCTGATACTTGTTCCACTCCTCCCAACCCTCCGGCTTGGTCACTTGCCAAAATTCGTTCAGGCTCATCCGCGAAAGAGCAAAATCCATCGTCGCAATGTTGCGATAGACCGCATAGAGCTTGGTATCGGTATAGGCGCTGTAGGTGCCAATCTGCCCCGGCACATTCAAATATACGCTGGGTTCGAGCGCCCGCGTGGTGAACTTGACCGATGCGTCGCGGCCCAGTTGATTGCCGTAAGGATCGGCGATGCGGGAAACGATATTGACCGTATAGTTCGTTGAGGGCTTGCGGTCGAACGAGATGACAAAGCGCCGGTCGGAGCGGCTGTAATAAGTATAGACATCGGTGGCTTTCGGCTCCGGCGTGATGTAGACATTGCGCATCACCGTGCCGGGATCAATCGGCGCGGAGAACACCATCTCGAACGAGCCATACGGGTCGGCAAACTTGTCGCCGTCGGCCGGCCTGGTGGAAACGAGGCGTGGATACGGCACGGTCTGGAACGTCCAGGCATAATCCTTGCGCGTGCCCGCCGAGCCGACCGCCGACTTGGCCCCGGCGGCGACCGACACGTAATAGGTCTTGTCTAAATCCAATTTGCGCGAGGGGACAAAGCCCAGCGTGTTTGCCATCCACTGAAATGTGCCCTGAATCTTTTCGCCCGTGACATTCCCCACGCGCAGCGCGAACGCCGCTTCCGCCGAAGCGTGATCCATCGGCTGGTTGAACGTCACGCTGATGGGGACGGTGAGGGCGACGTAGCGATCCTGGTTACCGGGCAAGGTCTTGACGACCAGCGGCGGGCGGACGCTAAAGCTCCACGAGAAATCTTTTTGCAGCACCGCGCCCGAAACGTCTTGCAGTCCCGCCGCCACTTTGGCTGTGTACGTCGCGCCGGGCGTGAGGCCGTCGGGGTGGAAGACATAGATCGAGGTGTTGAGCCATTCGCCGCGCCCCGTCGCGGGCGGGTCGAGCGTCAACGGCTTGGGCAGTTTGTCTTGTTCGGACACGGCCACCAACGGCACGACGGGCCGGTTGAACATCACGGTGATGACGGCATCGGGCGCAACGTCTGGCGTGTCCTTTTGCGGCAGCACCTGGCTCACTTCTAAAAAGCCCACCGCCTTGAAGCGAAAACTGATGGGCATTTGAAGCGCGAGACCGTTCTGCGCCTTTGCGCTCTCCGTTACCTTGACCTCGTAATTCGCATCGCGCGCAAAGCCGGAGCCTTGGGGGACAAAGCGCACGGTCTTGTCGTCATCCCAGCGCAGCGAGCCCTGCACGGCGGGCGAGACCTGGAACGCGCTCTCCACCGAGGCGCGATCCATCGCCTGGTTGAACGCCAGAATAACCGGCGCGGTCACTGGCTGCTCTTCGCCTCGGTCGGGCGCGCGGGTCACCAGCACGGGCGGCAGCGGCGGGAGCTTGGGCGTGGCCGTGGGCGCCGGCGTCGCCGTCGCCACGACGCGCGGGCGCGCCGGATTCGTCGTGTTACACGCCAGCGCGGCGATGCTGATCAGAGTCACGGCGACGAGAATCGCATGGGTATTGCGTCGAGTCAACATGAGAACCTCCAATCAAGATGAAGGACGAAGGACGAACGACCCATGGCACAGGGCGACACTGTCATTCGTCGTTCGTCTGTTATTTGCGTGAAAAGTCCCAGTTCGGGCGTGCGATTAGTATACATCAAAGATGTGAAACGTGAAACGCGGAATACGGGACACGCATCGCGCCTCACGTTTCCCAAGCTCCGAGAACTTGCATCCAGTATAGCCAAATCCAGCGCGAAAAGATTGACCCAACGGCAACAAAACGGCAACGATTTGAACGGGCAA
This sequence comes from Anaerolineae bacterium, assembly GCA_041300525.1. Taxonomy (GTDB): domain Bacteria; phylum Chloroflexota; class Anaerolineae; order Fen-1058; family Fen-1058; genus JBGLNJ01. The sequence goes on from JBGLNJ010000001.1 coordinate 3,423,349, forward strand.
GCAGGTATTCATATCCCATTTACAAGCCATAGCGATTTGTGATACACTATAGTCGAGGGCCGGTTATTCATTGTCCCACTCCCTTACCCAGCGCCACTGGCGGGTGACGCTTTCCTGGTTTTCCCGCTTTCAGCAGCAGCCCCGTTATCAAGGTGTTTTGGGTTTCCTCGTAAGGCCAAGTGAATCGCATCGGTTTTCTGGGCGAGACGCAAAGCGCACAAACCAATACGTCCAACAGTATCTGGTCCGTTCGCCAAGGATAAGCAAGCCAAGCTTCCATGCTAGGCCATGCAGCAGCATGCAAGTCATCTCTGCCGTGCCGCTTTCGTGTCGTCTCAATAATCTGGGGAAAGAACCTGCAAAGGTCTAGCCCGAGTTCGCTGCGTCATGAGCAGAAACCTTACCCATTAAGGGTACCCTGGGGGTCGCAAGGTCCAGATCCTCCCTCACTTTTTGAGAGGATGCCATGGAAATCGCGGCCGGCGTAGAGCAAGTTGGCAACTTGCCCTGCACCTAAAAGTCAGATGTGTCAAGGTTTCCCAATGCAAGTGTCAAACTCTCCTGACAGACAAGAACCGAGTTCGGTGATATTTTATTAGAGTTTAGACTAATTCAGGGAACCTCGATATCTGGCAGTTCGGGGACTCGCGGCATATAGACCAAGAAAGGACCCAAATTCTAACTACGCTTCACAGCATCCTCCCTGTATCATCTCAATCATCCGGCGTTGCGCCTTGCTGCAAGGACGCAACGCGGAAGAACCCTGCGAACATTTGGTTCGAATTCGCTGCGGCATAAGCGGAAACCTTACCCGTTAAGGGTACCCTGGGGGTCGCAAGGTTCCGATCCCCACACTTTTTGAGAGGATACTTGCGTTCAACCGAAAGTTCGCGGTCATGCCATTGTGTCCGAAGATTATCGGTTCTACAGATCGGCACACTGTACAATCGCGGCGAAAGGAGGTGATCCGCCTAAAGACTCTCCAAGCACAGGGCAAGCTTGGCAGCGGTCGTTTCTGTCCAAAGAAAGGAGTTGACACATGAAGACCTATGTCCGGTATCTTGTCATGTTGTGCGCGCTATCCGCGCTGGTCGCCATCGCTCTTTTGCTGGCGGCGCCATCCGCAATGGGAGGCTCAACCACAGCGATCCTTCCACCCGAACACGAGTCGCAGCCGGCCAATACGCTGCCGCCGAACAAGCCCGAAGCGCAACTGCCGGTGATCTTTCCGCCTGATCCCGGCTGGCCCGAGTACGCTCAACGTGAGATCACGGTTCACCCCGAACCGCCCATCCCCGGCCAACCGACTGAAGTCTGTGCCTGGGTCGTCAACACGACCGGCACGACGCAGACCGTGACGCTGGATTTTGGCGTGGCCAATTTTGGCATTGGCTTGCTCTTTGATCCTATTGGAACACGGACTATCCAGGTTCCGCCTTTTGCCAAAGTCAAAGCTTGTGTGGTCTGGGTTCCACGCGAGGCAGGCCATTGGTGTATTCAAGTGCTCTTGAAGCAAGGCGACCAGTACCCCGTCTTGAAGAGCCAACGCAACATTGACATCTGGGAGGTCTTGACGCCGGGCCAGCCAGCCCACACGGTTTTCCCCGTGCGCAACTCGACGGGAGCGATCACCACCATCGAGTTGTCGCCCACGCGCATCTTGTCCGGCTGGGCGGCGTATCTCACTCCGCCGGTGCTCGCCGATATGGGTGTAGGCGAGTCTCGCCCGGTAACGCTCACGGTCGTTCCACCTCCCGGAAAACTGCTGGGCAGCCGCGAACCGATTGTGGATGTGGAGGCGCGCAGTGAGGGTGGACAAGGTCCCCTGATCGGCGGGTTCCGCAAGTTGGACATGCCGCCGGTGCCGCTGCACCGCCTCAAGGACCCGCCTTATGCCGAAAGCGAGATCAGCATTGACCCCTATCCCTCGCTGCCGGGCGAGCCGGTGAAAATTTGCGCCGAGCTGCGCAACCTGAGTGATGCGGCGCAAACGGTCAAGGTCAGCTTTCAGGCTTTTAACCCGCCCAAGCTTGGCATCGGCTTGCCGTGGGGACCTCCCTTTGGCGAGCAAACCGTCGAGATCCCGCCGCGCGGTCTAATCAAGGTCTGCGCCACCTGGATTCCAGCCGAGCCGGGCCAGTTCTGCATCCGGGTCAATGTGCAGGACCCGCAGCGGCGCTACGTGGATCAGTGGAGCCAGCTTAACCTGGACGTGAACGAGGTGCTCCGTCCGGGCGAGCAGAATCAACGGGCCTTTCCGGTCGGGAATCCCTTGACCGTTCCCACCGATATCGTCAACCTATCGGCAATCGCAGGGTTGGATAACCCTTCGGCGATTAGCCGCAATACTTCCAACTCGCGCGGAGTCAAATCACTCGAATTGTCCTGTCGTATAATCCTTGCCTCGCGCGAGCTGTTCCTGACCCCTTGGGCTTGCAGTTTTTTTCTCAAATCGTTCAAGGCAAGGCGGCGGCGTTGTGCATGTGTACTCCGGAGCGGGTGTGGATATTCTCGACCGAGTGGACGGGGTTGGTGGGACGGGATGGGCCGCCGGCGAATGCGGGCAATGGTCATGCGATGGCGTGGAGAGCCGGGGCCGAATTTGCGATGATGGAGAATTCCAGCCGCGAAGAGTGGGGCGGCAGCACGGGCATCGGGAGTGCGCTGTTTGGCAGTGGCTCCTCGTTTGCCACCTGGCATCCGTGCTCGATCGTTGACGCCAACGGGAAAGAAATCCCCTGGGTGGACAAGGCGGGCAAGCCCATCTCCACCATCGCAGAGCGCACTCATCCGGCTCCAGGCCAGGGCTTGTACGCCCTCGTGTTGGGAGGTGGAGAAGGTGGCACACTCTCTATACCGCACTTGATCTCTGACCTGGAGGAGCGCGTCAAGAAGGGAGAGTATGCCCTGCCGCTCTATGCCGATTTGCCGGGTATGCCAGAGCACGAACGTCGCGTGATCTTTGGTCTCATGGTGGGTCAAGAAGGCAAGACCTGGCCGGTCTATCGTGGTCTGACGCAAGCCGGTTTTGATCCGGACAAGGATTTGCTCCAAGTCTACGAATTGGGGCCTGCGCCCCTAGGCTGGCGAAGATTGCGCTATGGTGGATTGATGCACGACTGGGACTTGAGGAGCAATCTCGAAGGACTGTATGCTGCCGGTCAACAGATATTTAACGGGTGTGGCGCCTCACATGCATGCTCGACGGGCCGATGGGCTGGGAGCCGGGCAGCCGAATACGCTGCACAGGCAAGCGAATCAGTGATCAATCGAGAGCAAGTGGATCGGGAAAAGACCCGTGTTTATGCGCCCGTGGAGCGCCGAGACGGCATAAACTGGAAAGAGTTAGAGGGCGGCATTGCCAGGGTGATGCAAGACTATTGCGGCGACACCAAGACAGAGGAATTGATAAAGATAGGGTTAAAGTCGCTGGGCGAGATTCGAGAAGGTGAAGCCGCGACCCTCTTTGCCAGAACCCCGCACGAGCTGATGCGCGCGCTGGAAGTTCTGGACATCCTGACCTGCGCCGAAATCATCACGCACAGTTGTTTGGCTCGCAAAGCAAGTACCGGCTGGTTCGACTTTCATAGACTAGACTATCCAGATAAAGATCCGCCAGAGTGGCGCAAATGGGTTACAGTCAAACTTGAGAATGACCAAGTGCAAGTCGGCAAGTTGCCCCTCGACTACTATGCTCCTCTCAAGGATAACTATGAAGAACACAACAAAAGATGACCGTGCGCCATTCCGCAGGGATTAACTAGTTCTCGGCGAAATGACACCGAGAGTCACAAGTCTCTCCCTGAATGGATACCGCCAATCTTGTAAGATGATCTTGTGGGAGGTCACATGGCTAGAACAAAAAAGGTGTACGCTGTTCCTAACATAGTTACGCCAAGCAAGCCTGTCATATTTGACGCAGAGGTCTGCGCCGGTTGCAACAAGTGTGTAGAGAATTGCACCAGTGACGTGTTCATACCCAATCCACAAAAAGGCAAACCGCCCATCATCTTGTACCCCGACGAGTGTTATTACGATGGCGCCTGTGTCATGGAATGTCCACTTCGGGATGAGGGCGCCATCAGATTCAATTGGCCGCTGATGCAGAGGGTACGCTGGAAGCGCAAAGACACGGGCGAACATTTCAGGGTGGGCATGCCCAATCCACCACCTCCCAATACGAAACCACCGGTTGGTTGATAACTCTATCAGGAGGGACGATCTTTTAGGGTTGTCCCGAAAGGGCAGGGACATGCCGCTGCCCCTGCTGTGCGCAATCGCCACTGGAGGCGGGTCATGGGCCGTTTCATTGTGATGCGACTGGCCGGGCTGATCCCCGTGCTATTGATCCTTTCGATCGTTACCTTTGCCCTCATGCACGAAGTGCCCGGCGGGCCGTGGAAGTATGGTCAGCGCCCCTTCACGGAGGAGCAACTGGCAGCTCTCAAGGCGCGCTATGGATTGGACAAACCAGTCTGGCAACAATACCTGATCTGGCTATCGGGCGTGCTGAGACTCGACTTTGGCAAGTCGTTTGCATACCCTAACGAAACAGTCGTACACCTCATTTCACGCACCTGGCCGACGACCCTGCACTTGGGGGCGATGACACTGGCCCTGGCCTTTGGCGTTGGCATCCCTCTAGGTATCGTTGCGGCCCTGAAACAGAATTCGTGGGTAGATTACCTGGCGACGCTGATATCCGTCGTAGGTTTTGTCACCCCTCATTTTGTCTGGGGCATTCTCTTTGTCCTGATTTTCTGCCTGGCCCTCAAATGGCTGCCAACGGGCGGCTGGGATAGCCCCCGACAGTGGATCTTGCCCGTCGTCGCCTATGCTTTGGCCCCCATAGCGAGCATCGCCCGTTTTACCCGCGCCAGCGTCGTCGAGGCTATCCGCGCCGATTACGTCCGCACGGCCCGGGCCAAGGGCTTGAGCGAGCAAATGGTTATCTATCGCCACGTGATGAAGAATGCCATGATCCCCATGTTGACTGTCTTTGGCCCACTTGTCCCTGACCTCATTACCGGCTCCATCTTTATCGAGACCATCTTTCGCGTGCCCGGCCTGGGCCGATTCTGGGTAACCAGCACCATGAATCGTGATTACCCCATGATCATCGGGCTGACCATGCTGTGGGCCTTGTTGATCGCCGTCACTTATCTGATTACAGACGTACTCTACGCTTTCGTTGACCCGCGCGTTCGATATCGTTGAGCGTCCATCGCAGCGGCTCGGCTTCGCCCTGGGTGAGGGGCGCTACTTGGAAACTCTTTGGGTTCGGAGTGTTTGCATGATCCCTGACGTTCAGACAGGAACACCACAGACCGCTCCCAGCAGCAGGCCATCCGACGCAGATGTGGCATTGGCCCCGTCCGGAAAGTCTCGTCAGAAACGCGGGTTATACCGTGATGCTGCCTATCGCTTTGTCAAGAACAAGCTCGCCATCATGGGCCTGATCCTCGTCGCTTTTATTGCCATTCTGGCCATTTTCGCCGACGACTGGTTCATGGCGCCGCTCCTGGGGCGCGACCCACAGCCTCTGCTTGCGCGGACGTCCTACGAAAAAATCCTTTTTGGGCCTACCGGCACGTTCCCCAGTAGGGAATACTGGATGGGGACAGACCTCAGTGGACGCGACCTTTACAGCCGCATTATCTTTGGCGCGCGCGTTTCCCTGAGCATCGGCATCCTGGCCCAGATCATTGCTTTTTCCATCGGCATCCCCCTCGGAGGCATCGCCGGCTGGAAAGGCGGGCGCGTTGATTTCGTCGTCATGCGGCTGGTGGACATCATGTCGGCCTTTCCTGTCCTGCTCATGGCGTATCTCATCGTGGCCCGCCTGGGCGCCGGGTTCTGGAACGTCATGTTCGCCATTGGCCTCACCAGTTGGATCGCAATCTGTCGCTTGACCCGCGCCCAGTTTCTGGCCTTGCGCGAAAAAGAATACGTGGAGGCCGCGCGCATGATCGGGGCCAGCGCCTGGCGCATCATCCGTTTTCACCTGTTGCCCAACTCCCTGGCGCCCATTATCGTCTCGCTCACGTTGGGTGTTCCTACCGCCATCTTTTTTGAAGCGTCTTTGAGTTTTCTTGGCATGGGCATCAACCCGCCCACGCCGAGTTGGGGTCAGATGCTCGGCCGCGACGGCATTACCAATATGACGTTCTATTGGCACCTGGCGTTTTTCCCCGCGGTGATGATCGCCCTCACCATGTTGGGCTTTACGCTGATGGGGGATGGCCTGCGAGACGCCCTGGATCCACAGATGCTCAACGAAAAGTAAAACATCTTTTCTGGATGGAAGGAGGTGGCCCGCTCCCACAAAACCGATCAAAGGAAACGTTCTATCCAAAGGGCTGGGGAACCCGGAGGTAGCCCAAATTCATACCGTTGGCATGATGCCGACACGACCAGGAGGAGAAACATGAAAGGCAAAATTGCACCCTTGTGGATATCGTTGGTGGTCTTGTCCCTGATCGCTGCCACTTTGGGAGGATGCGCTCAAGCAACCCCGACCGCCGCGCCCACCCAGGCTGCCGCGCAGGCCACGCAAGCGCCAGCGGTCAAGCCCACTGAACCCAAGCCAGCCGCAACCCAGCCGCCCGCGCCGACAGTGCCCCCGGCGCCCAAGGCGGTGGTCAACCGGGCCGGTGTGAAACTGCCGGCCGACGCGGCGCCCATCGAGCAGCAAGTGTTGAACCTGGGGACCACCGAGTCCAAGTGGATGAGCTGGGACGGCAGTGTTTACGACTCGAACACTGGCACGGTCTATGGCATCCACGACTCGTGCGTCCGGCCCGACAAGGAATTCGTGCCCCAGCCGAATGCCTGCGAAAGCTGGGAGATTTCTAAAGACGGCTTGACCTGGACTTTTCGCCTGAGGAAGGACAAAGTGTGGAGCGACGGCAAGCCGATCACGGCGGATGATTGGGTATTCAGTCTGCAACATTACGCTCGCCCCGACTTTGACTTTGAGTGGTTCTACAGCATGGCCAACATTGTCAACTGGGGCGACGTGGTGAGCGGCAAAAAACCGCCGGAGGAGCTGGGCGTCAAAAAGGTGGACGACTATACCTTCAGTGTGATGACCAGCAAGCCGGCGCCCTTTTTGATCAAGCAATTCGCTGCCCTGTGGGTGGTGCCTAAGCATATCGTCAAGGACCCCAAGGCCGACGGCTCCTGGGCCCTCGATCCGACCAAGGCCGTCTCCGCTGGACCTTACAAGTTCGATCACTGGACCAAGGGCAAGGAGCTGGTCTGGGTAGCCAACGATAAATACACAGGGCCCTTCCCGCCCATGATGGAGTGATGGCGGCCGTCAACGTCGTCTTGCCGTGGTCAATGTGCCCGATCGTCCCCACGTTGACGTGCGGCTTGGTGCGCGCATAATGTTCCTTTGCCATAGTTGTATTCCTCCTTGCAGTCGTCGTCAGGAGCCCACAATGGGATTTGAACCCATGACCTTCCCCTTACCAAGGGGATGCTCTACCGACTGAGCTATGTGGGCATCGCCAGCCTTCACCTAACGACAGGCAACAAACGATTCGCCGTGACGTTCTGTCCGGCGGAGGCGAATAATAACATAGATTGTCGGGATTGGCAAGGTCATTTGATCGTATTCCATAGCGCGGCACGCTTTGCGCCGCAGCCAAAATCTCTGATCCGCGAAACCTGGCACTTACGCCACGCGATGCCCCGGCCACAGGCCGGGTGGCGCGCAGGCGGGGGCAAGTGTTGCGCGAATCAACGCGAATCCGAAAAAGTAGCAAGATTCGCGTTGGGCACAGCACCTCTGCGGGTTCGCGGAAGAAAAGGCTGCGCTACACGCCCTCGATGACGACCATGTTGGTCTCGGTGGTCTGATGGCGCAATTGCCGGGGGATGCGATACTCGGGCGAGTTCAACCACTCTTTGGCTCGCTCCGCGCTTTCAAATTCCAGGATGACCAGGCGCTTGGGCGACCAATCGCCTTCCAGCGTTTCCGTCTTGCCGCCGCGCGCCAAATACTTGCCGCCAAAAGCGGCCACGACCGGCGGGGCGAGTTTCTTGTACTCTTCATAGCCCACCGGGTCGGTGACATTAATATCTACGATCACGTAAGCTGACATTTAAATCCCCCCTTATCATCTTTGGGATCGAGCTACTCTTCCGCCCGGAGTGACCTTTGCGTCTGCCCGGCGGACTGGCACACCCAGGCGGCAATCGCTTCGCCCATCGCGTGCGTGGAGATGACGCGCTCGCCCGCCGTGGATATGTCCGCCGTCCGCATCCCGGAGCCGAGCGGCTTTTTGCGCCGCCCGGCCAATCGGGAATTCTTCAAAATGAAAGGCGTGCCCAAAGCAATCCGCCGCTTGCTTCAATACGTTGACGGCTTCTGCCGTCACTTCAGGCCCGATTCCATCGCTGGGCAAAACGACGATCCTGGCGTGCATCACAGCCCCCCAAGGGTGAGTGACTTGTGCCGGGATGTGAAAAGCGCGACGTCGCGGGAAAAGCGGTAAGCGAACTGATTGAATTGTATAGTGGTAGGGGAAAACTGTCAAAAGGTAACGCCGGGAAAGACGCGCCGGATCTTTGCCGGTTGTCCTACGATGGACACCAATTCCGATCTGGTGTATGATAAGTTCGAAGGCGAGACATCTATGTAAGGACTGGCCGTTCCTCGTGCTCTGTTCTCCATGGAGAAACTTGATGCCACGCACCGTCAAAATCGCGGCCGTGCAAATGGCCGCGCGCCCCACTTTTCTCTCGGAACGCCTGGCCCGCGCCGAGACGCTCGTCGTCCGCGCCGCGCATGAGGGCGCGCAACTCATCGTCTTGCCCGAACTCTTTAACACCGGTTACGAGTACAGCGACGAAAACTATCGCCGCGCCGAGCCGCTCGACGGGCCGACGGCAACCTGGATGAAGCAAACCACGGCTCGTTATGGCGCTCACCTGGCCGGGACGTTTCTGCGGCTCGACGGTCAAGACATTTACAATACGCTGCTGCTGGTTGCGCCGGATGGTCACGCGTGGCGCTATGACAAAAATTATCCCTGGGTGTGGGAGCGGGCCTACTTTCGTGCGGGGAATAGCATCACCGTGGCCGACACATCGTTCGGCAAACTGGGTATGTTGATTTGTTGGGACGTCGCGCACGTGGACTTGTGGGCGCGTTACGCGGGTCGTGTGGATGCGATGGTCGTGTGCAGTTGCCCGCCCGTTGCGCACGACCTGACCTTCGTCATGCCCGACGGGAAACACTTGCGGGGTGAGGATGCCGGGCCGGTCATGCGGCACGTCAAGCGCACTTCTGGCGGTGTGTTCAGCCACTGCCTGCTCCGGCAAGCGGCTTACTTGGGCGTCCCCGTCGTCAACACGACCGGGACAGGTATCTTTTCGTCCGCTGTTCCCTCGCCGAAAGCATCGCTTGCGGTTTATCTGTTGATGCGCCCGGATTTCTGGAAGTATATTCCGCAGGCGGACGCCGTGCGCGTGGAAACCGGTTACTATAACGAAACCTACATCGCCGATGCCGACGGTCAAGTTTTGCAGCGCGTGTCACCGGAAGTGGAAGCCTGCGCATTGGCCGAGGTGGCCCTGGCCGATACACCGCCGCAGCCGCATGGGAAGCAGCCGCCTTTTGGCATTTCGGCTTTTGCGTATGGGTTCGATGCGTTTGCCAATGGGATGCTGGCTTCAGCATATCGGCGCGGAATACGCCGCATCCGTGGACGGTAGCGTCGGCGCAGCCTCAAGCGTACATCTCAACCGGAACCTGAATGGCCGACTGTGGAGCGACGTGTTGTTCATGGATAGCTTTGAATCGGCGCTCGATTTCTAACAGAGTGGTCGCTGCATAGTAGCGTTCCCCGCAATGCAAACAGACTTCGCAGGGTACATCGCGCATCACGAGATAGTTCCCGCGTCGCCGGTAGATGTACTCGATGCGACGTTCCTCAAAATCACCGCTTCCACAAATGTGACAACGCGTTTCGTTCATAGCATTCTCCTGCGGGTGCGCGGTTTTTCAGGCGCAGCTTATCCGGTCGGCACCGCGCGGCTGGCCCACACGACAAGCCGCTCGGCGGCCTCGTCCACCGTCAGCGGCGAGCCGCCCACGTCCAGTCCGCAATCCCGCAGCGTCTCGAACAACCTCGCCAGCACCGGCGGCTCGATGTTGCTGCGCGCCAACACGTCGGCGTGGCTGAACAAGCGGCGCGGCGTGCCGTGTTCCACGATCTCGCCGCCCTGCACGAGCATGTACACCGAGTCGGCCAACTGCGGCACAATGTCCACCTCGTGCGTCGTCAGGATGAACGAGACGTGCTTGGTTTCGTGCAGAGTGTTGAGCAACGCGATCAGCTCGTCGCGCGATTTCGAGTCCAGCCCCTCGAACGGCTCGTCCATGATGAGCAGCTCCGGCTCCAGCACCAGCGCTCCGGCCAGCGCCACCTTGCGCTTTTCGCCGCCGCTCAGGTAATGCGGCACTTTATCTCGCAAGTGAGTGATGCTCAAGTCGTTCATCGTTTTTTCCACGAGCGCCTTGACCTCGCCCTCCGGCCGGCCATAGTTGCGCGGGCTGAAGGCGATGTCGTCATAGACCGTGGGCGCGAGGATTTGCTCGTCCACGTTTTGCAACACCACGCCGACTCGCTCGCGCACCGCCGACCAATGCTGCGCCGGGTCGTGATCGAACAGCCGCACCAGGCCCTCATCCGGGCGCAGCAGCCCCAGCAGGTGATACAACAGCGTGGACTTGCCCGATCCGTTGGGGCCGAGGATGACGACGCGCTGCGCGGCGGTCACGACAAAATCCAGCCCGCACAAGCTCACCGTCGTCGAGTCGGCGTAAGTGTGTTGGACACACGAGACGTGCGCGATGATGTGTTGCCCGGCCGCCTCCGGGTGGACATGGTCGAACGGTTCGTCCTCATCTTCAATGTGATGGTCGGCTTGCCAGATGGCAGGGGCGGGCGGCATCTGGCTTGCCGGGTGATGCGGGCGAGCCGGTTCGCGCATGCCGCGCCGCTCGGCGAGCGCGACTGCAAACCCGACACCGGCCAGCGTCAGCGCAGTCAGCGCAGCGGCCAGCGACCAGCGCCCTGTCTGTGACGCGACCGCAATCGCCAGCACGGCCAGTCCCGCGACGAGCGGCAATCCATCGTAAGCCGGGCTGATCTTTTTCCAGTTGCCGCCGGCCGGGAAGCGCCCGGCGTATCCGCGCAGCGTCAACGTCTCGTACAGCCTTTGCCCCAGGTCAAATGATCGCACCAAGAGCACCCCCAACGCCACAGACAGATTTCGGATCGTCCGCATCGGCCTTCCGCGCAGCAGTCCTCCGCGCAGCCGCAGCGCCGTGATGAGATGATCCATAGATTCGAGCAGCATAAAGAACGTGCGATACGTCATCAGCAGCGCGTCGGCCACCACGCGCGGAAGTGCACGCCCGATGACGGCAAACAGTTGCGGGTAGGGCGTTGTGCCGATGAGCAGCACCATCGCCAGCGCCGCGCCCATCGCCTTGAGCACGATGACGACCGGCGCGGCCCATCGCCCGTTCCACTGGCTTGCCGCGAACAATGCCGCGAACAACGCCGGGTACGCCGCAATCGCCAGCGCGCGGCGCAGCGGCAGCCGCGCCAGGACGACGAGCGCCGCCAACGCCACGTACAGCGTGGTGAGCGTGAACACGTCGCGCGCCACAGCCACGCACGCCACAAACAGCAGCGTCGCGGCGATCTTGCCGATGGGCGACGCGCGGTGGATGCGGCTTGTGCCTTGAACGGCCCAACGGTCGAGTGCGGCTATGTCCATATTCTTTCGGAGGTCAGAGGCCGGAGGTCGGACGATGCATCCTTTTTCCGACTTCTGACCTCTAGCCTCCGACCTCCGGCCCTACTACCAATTCCCGTCTCACGCGATAAATGAATTGCACAATGATGGCCGTGATCATCGCCTCCAGAATCCAGCCGATGGAGCCGAGCAGCAGCACGGCCGTGGCAAAGCGTCCCAGGTTGATGCCGGAATCGCGGATGTAGAAATTGCCCATCGCCTCCTTTTCCGGGTTGATGACGCGGTTGCTGATCACTCCCTCTTCAAATGGATTCCTGAGGCTGAAGGTCGTCACGTCCAGCGAGCCGGTGTCGCGCGCCTTGAATGTCGGCGGCTGGGATGCTGGCCGTCAGTCGAGTGTCGTTGACGTACGTGGTCGCACGATCACTCCCGTTCCAGCGCACGACCGAGCCGCTCACAAAGTTCGTGCCATTGACCGTGAGGGCGAACGCAGAGCCGCTGGCGACGGCGCTGGATGGGTTGAGACTGACATTCGCGGGAACAGGATTTGGATTACTAACCGGAAAGGTTGCGGCGTTGGACGTGCCGCCGCCGGGCGTAGGATTGAAGACGGTGACACTCGCGGATCCGGCCGTGGCAATGTCGGCGGCCGGGATGCTGGCCGTCAGTCGGGTGTTGTTGACGTACGTGGTCGCGCGATCACTCCCGTTCCAGCGCACGACCGAGCCGCTCACAAAGTTCGTGCCATTGACCGTGAGGGCGAACACAGAGCCGCCAATGATGGCGCCGGATGGGTTAAGACCGGTGATCGTGGGCGCCGGATTATTGATTGAAAAGGTCGCCGCGTTGGACGCGCCGCCGCCTGGCGCCGGATTGAAGACGGTGACGCTCGCGGACCCGGCGGTGGCAATGTCGGCGGCCGGGATGCTGGCTGTCAGTCGGGTGTCGTTGACGTACGTGGTCGTGCGATCGCTCCCGTTCCAGCGCACGACCGAGCCGCTCACAAAGCCGGTGCCATTGACCGTGAGCGTGAACGCAGAGCCGCCAACGAAGGCGCTGGATGGATTGAGACTGGTGATGGTGGGCACTGGGATCTGTGGAGTTTGACCCCAGGCAGGCCGTCCCGCGTCTTCGATGAGCATGCGCGGGCCCGTGCCGTCCCGGTTGATGATCCACAGGCTGCTCGTCGGATCAGACTCCGGGTCCGTCGTCCGCTCGAAGACGATCTGCTGGCCGTCGGGCGAGATGCTCAACCTTCCCGCGCCGCCGGCGTCGCTGTCGTAGCGGAGGGAGGTCAACCGAGTGATCACTTGCGAGGCAAAGTTGTATTCAAAAATGTCGGAGTACGTGCCCGGCGGGTCAGGTGGAAACTGCGTAAACTTCAGGGCAAAGAGGAAACCAGACCCGTCAGGCAGCCATTCGATGTCGTGCGCAATCTGGCCACTATAGTCCGGGATGATCACCAGTTGGGTGCCGCCGGACGCGTTGCCCACAGTGTTCAGGTAGATCCCGCCGACGTCTTCCTTGAGTAGGTACCAGTCCGAGGAATAGAGATACTGATCCTTCGTGGCGGGCGTCGTGCCCCCGGCAACCAGCTGGGGCGATGCCTTCTCGACCACCGGGAGATCCACGCCTGTGGCGCCGTAGGGCGGGTTGGCGGGGATCTGCCTGATGGCTTTGTTCGTTCGCATGGCATAGGCAAGCCCCGAGCCGTCGGCCTTCCAGGAAACCTTGCCGACGCCAAACCCGCGCTTGCCGCCGCCTGCCGACGTGCGGATCACGGATCCTCCGTTCACCGTCTGACCGAGCTGGACGTCCGCATAGGGCTCCACCCCCGGGTAACGGTACAGCCCAGCGATGCCGATTGAGGACTGCAGAACACCCGGCCCGAAATCGGCGACGTCGTCGAAAGTCAACGAGCCCTCGTAGAAGGCGTCCACGGGCTTGACCTCCGGCGCGCCCTGCACGTAGACCCATGCCATGTCGTTGAGCCAGTTCCTGACGATGACCTTCACCGCGCCCTTGGGCAGGCCGGCGAGCGCGGCGCAGGCCGGCGAATTCGTGATGCGCCGGTAGCCGCTCCCGTCGTGGCCGATGGCGTAGACGTCACTCTCGTACCAGGAGCACCCCAGCTCGTGTCCGCTGGTGAAAGCCAGCTCGCGACCGTCGGGCCGCCAGGCGAGATACAGCACGCTGTTGAGCCCGCTCGGGCCGGGATTGGTCCACAGCAGCCGGTCGCCGGTGGCGTCAGGCGAGATCAGGTGGATGTCGCCTGTCGAGCGCTTCACGTAGGCGATGATGCCCTCATCTGCGGTGGGTCCCGCGTCGGCTGCGGGCGACGCGGAAGTGGGCTGGCCGCCCACCGGCTCGAATACGGCGACGGCCAGCAGAACCACGGCGACGACCAATGTCCAACCTCGGGTAAACATTGACTTGCTCATGCAAAACTCCTTTCGTGGTTTCCTCTATTTCTAAATGACCTGGCCGAAATCAATTCGACGATTGTTTCGGCGCAACATGTTGCGCAAGTGCCAGAGCCATCGGGATACTCGCTTCGACATTGTTTTACTCATCCTTGCCTCCTTCTCGATACACACACAACTCAATAATGCGGCCGCCCGAACCAGATGGAGCTTGTGCTGCTCCTTCGATCAAAAAGCATCCCCAACCTCCAGGGGACGGCCGCTTGATCGGCTGAACTTGCTTCGATACCAGGACACGGACAAAAACCTTCTCTTCTGGGCCTGGCTCGTCTCTGTGCTGCATCGCATTCCGAATGGCCTCGGCTACACTCTGCCGGAGCCGTTCCAGGCACGGAATGGGCAGGTTCAGCCCTCGTATTGCTTCCATGACTGGATCCAGTGACAGATGTCCGTGGTCAGGTTCGCTGGACAGGGCGAATTCGCCAAGTACTTGCCAGGTATTGTCGAGCGACGCATCTATGGGCATCTATGTCCCCCATTCAGTGATCTGAAGTCAAGTTCGGAGTTGATTTTATTCAACCACACAACCGACCTGATGTGGGGTCACTAGCTGCCCCACCAAGTGACCCAAAATGTGATACAATAATACAGGGTTGACCTCGATAGTTTGCTGGCCAGGCTACTTGTGTATGGATGACATTGACCATTACATGACATCATGTACATGACATCATGCTAGCTGGAGTAGTGAACGAGAGATGGAGGTCAGAGATTCATTCGGCGCCTGGGTTATCCAGCGGCGCAAAGCCTTGGACCTGACTCGAGAGCAGCTTGCCCGGCGTGTGGGCTGCTCTGTGCCAGGCTTGCGCAAGATTGAGTGCGATGAGCGGCGGCCTTCCCAGCAAATGGCCGAGCTCTTGGCGGATTGTCTGCAAATCCCGCCCGATCAGCGTCCGACGTTTCTGCGGGTCGCCCGCGGCCAACTGCGCGCCGAGCGACTGCCGGCGACCGGCTACGTGCCAGGTGGCGGGCAATCGCGACCGGCTCCCAGTCTGCCCAGGTCGCCCACTCCATTGATCGGCCGCGAGCCTGAATTGGCGGCGCTGAGCAAGCTGCTGTGCGACCCTCGGTGCCGGTTGTTGACACTGGCCGGCCTGGGCGGCATCGGCAAGACTCGCTTGGCCCTCGAACTGGCCTCCACTCAGCGTGCGCAGTTTCCCGATGGAGTGTTTTTCGTTCCGCTGGCTTCCCTTTCCTTGCCCGAGTACATCGCCCCAGCCATCGGCAGCGCCCTCGGTCTCTCATCCTCCAGCCTGCTTGACCCCAAGGAGCAAGCCCTGAACCATTTGCGCCAAAAGTCCTTGCTGTTGGTGTTGGATAACTTGGAGCATTTGCTGGAGGGCGTCGGGCTGCTGGCGGAGTTGCTGGAGCAAGCGCCGGGGGTCAAGCTGCTGGTCACCTCCCGCGAACGACTGAACATGCAAGGAGAATGGCTGTTTGACCTTCAAGGCCTGCCGGTTCCCCCCCCTGACCAAGTGGATCGGGCGGAGGAGTACAGCGCGGTGGCACTCTTTGTCCAGAGTGCCCAGCGAGCGCAGGTGGGTTTTGAGTTGAGCGCCGAGGAGCGGCCGTGGGCCGCGCGCATCTGCCAGTTGGTCGAAGGGATGCCCCTGGCGATCGAGTTGGCGGCAGCCTGGGCGCGATTGCTCTCCTGCCAGGAAATCACCCAGGAGATTGAACGCAATCTGGATTTCTTGGCCACTTCCGCGCGCGACCTGCCGGAGCGGCATCGCAGCATGCGTGCGGTGTTCAACCACTCGTGGAAACTCGTCTCCGACGAAGAGCGGCGGGCACTGTCGCGGCTCTCGGTATTTCGCGGCGGATTTACGCGCGAAGCAGCCGAGCAGGTAGCGGGCGCGCCGCTGACCTTGTTGTCGGCGCTGATTTCCAAGTCATTTATCCAGCCGGTTGCGGACGGGCGGTTTGATTTGCACGAACTCGTGCGCCAATACGCCGGGGCCCATTTGGACACAGAGTTTGAGGATCACGAGATGGCGCCAGGTTGCTCCAACAGCTTTGCGGCTCGGAAGGCGCATGCTACCTATTATCTCGCTCTGGTCGAGCAAGCTGTACCCCAGCTATATGGACCGGTACAGGCGGCGTGGCTGCAGCGATTGGAGCGTGAATACGATAATCTTCGCGCGGCGCTGACCTGGTTGCTCAAGGCCGACGAACAGGCTGCAACATGGCGGGCAGAGGCCGCGCTCCGACTGACCGGACCGCTGGTACGGTTTTGGAATAGCCATCATTTCGACGAGGGCCGCCGCTGGGTGGAGCAAAGTCTGGCAGCCGAAGCCGCGCTAGCCATGCGGGTGCCGCCTTCCGTGCGGGCAGTCGCGCTGGGCACTGCCGCGTGGTTGTTGGCGGCAACTCGCGACTATGACCAGGCGCAGGTGTTTCTGCGTGAGAGTCTGGAGTTGTTCCGGAAAGCGCAGAACACGAACGGCATAGCCGATTCGCTCGACACTTGCGGGGACGTGGCATGGCTGCAAGAAGATTATGCGCAGGCCAAAGCATTCTACGAAGAAAGCCTGGCGTTGCGCCGGGCCACGGGCGTGAAATACAAAATCGCGTTATCGCTCCTCAGCCTGGGGAACGCGGTTGCGCCTCTTGCAGGCGGGCGGCAGCGGCTCGCGCGAGGGCCGTGAGATCCACCGGCCCCCGGCGCATGTCGGCGCGCGTCACGCGCGAAAGCTGCAGCAGGTCGTCAATCAGTTGCCCCATGCGCTGCGCTTCGGACCGGACGCGGCCGAGGTAGGTGCGCGCTTGTTCGTCGAGCCGGTCGCCGTAATCTTCCAGCAGGGCCAGACTCCACCCGTCAATGCCGCGCAGCGGCGCGCGCAGGTCGTGCGCGATGGAATAGGCGGACGATTCCAGTTCCTTGTTGGCAGATTCCAACTGCGTCGTACGTTCCATCACGCGCTGCTCCAGTTCTTCATTCAGTAGGCGGATTTGCTCCTCCGCCTTCCTGCGAGCAGCGACTTCTTGCTGGGCTTGTTCGAACAACTGGGCTTGGCGCCAAGCTGCCGCCATTTGATGCGCAAAAGCGGTGATCGTCGGCAGGTCACTTTCAAACAGATCATTTGCGTGAACCGTGAGTAATCCGATGACCTCACCCTCTACCACGAGGGGCGCGACAGCCGCCTTCGGGGCTTGGAGGACTCTAACCAACACACGTGCAAGCCGATTGAAAGGTGCCGGCAATTGCTGTCGGATAACCTCTTCCGTATCTTGAATAAAGACCGATTGTTTCTCCAGGACAGCTTCTCGGAATACACCGATCAGGTCAACCGGAAAGAGCGCGCCTCCTTTTCTGTGGCTTGTCAACCTCTCAGCCACTTGGATGGCTCGGGATGGAAAACTACGATGTTTGACTATCAAATGCTGTCGCGCTGAATCGGTGGCAAAAACCACGGACGAAAAGCCGATCTTTTGCAGTTCGTTGGACACGGCGCGGAATATCTCGTCGGGGCAGAGGGATTTTTGCATCGCAAGCGCCGCGGTATTCAAGGTTTGGAGCAATTGTCCGGCCCGTTTGCGTTCAGTGATATCGCGTCCGTAGGCATTGACGTACCCCGCCTCCGCGACGGGCGCAAACAGCAAAGAATAGATAGTGCCGCCACAAACGGTTTCCGTTTCTTGGATCGCTCCGGAGGCAAGGACTTGGCGCGCCAGTTCACGCCACTTGTCCGGCAAAGGCTGTCCCGGTTCGCATCCCCAGGTTTGTAGCAAGAGGGTGCTGCTCGGATTGGCATACAAGAGAGTCCCGTCTCCCGCGACCCGCAGGACAGGGCTAGGATTCTCTCTTGGAAATCGCGCCAGGTTCCTAATCTCTTCTTCTGCCTGCTTCCAGCCCGTAATATCGCGCAGAACAATCACTCGACTTACAATGTGGCCCAGCCAGTCGTGAACCGCTGAAACGCGCAGGTCAAGGATGCGTAGCTCATTCGCATGATGAAGCGTCACTTCACTTTGGCGAGCCGAGATTGACTGCAATTCCGGCGCTAGTTGCGCCAGGGGTTTGCCAATTGCTTGCGCGGCGCGCATCCCCATCAATGTTTCCGCTGCCGGATTGAGGTCTACAATTCGGTCATCCTCATCTACGACCAGGATGCCATCGCTGATGCTCCGGATGATGGCCGCGCGACTGACAGGCAGAATGTCACGCCGGCGGAGCAAGGATAACAGGAAAGCCACCGTGATGCTTCCAACCGCGAGACCGAACGAGGTAGAAACGAATGGCGGCAGAGGACTCACATTGAAAATATCTAGGATGGGACCGAGCATCGCAGGAATTGCCGCGAGGACGACTGCACTTGCCAGCCAGCCATAGATTTGGCGTGAACGAACCAGCAATCGAACGAGGAAAAAGCAGCCGAGGCACATCACACAGTACGAGTATGCGACAAACAACCAATACCAAGCGCCCGCGTCAGATACAGACAAGAATACCGGCGAGTTGGCGACGGCTGCTGTTCGCGTGGGGTTCCACATCCAACCATGGATCTCATTTGTAAAGATCACGACGTTGGTCAGCACGGGAAAGACGCTGAACAAGAGCTTTGTGCGCAATGTGAGCACAGACCCCAAGCCACTGTACCGCAGCGCCAGACAGAGGAACGCGGTAGGGGAAACCGTAAAACCTGCATAGATCATCTTGTACCAGAAAACTTTGGTCGCGAGATCGGGGCTGATACCCTGCAAAGCGCGCGCGAGCGTCAATTCGGCGCAGGCGAGCAACATCACTACGCCGGCTGTCCAGGTTGGCTTGTGCCTGCGCGCGATGGCGACATAGAGCGCCGTCAAGGCAAAACCGACTGCTGCGAATATTGATAGTGGTATGTCCGCTGTGATTCCCTGAACCATATCATTCTCTTTCCACGTGACATGTCACGAACAATCTGATTCCAGATTCCTTAGTGGCATCCCGAAAATCGAATGAATCGAGTGCCAAATGGTTATAGGCCGGATCCAGATGACAGAGAAGGTGGCGAGAGCGTAAAATAGAATGTTGCGCCCTTGTTCGCTTCCGCCTCGGCCCACACCCGTCCGCCGTGACGGTGAATGATGCGCTGGACGGTGGCCAGGCCGATGCCCGTGCCGGGAAATTCAGACGCTCGGTGCATGCGTTGAAACGCTCCGAACAGTCTCTGTGCGTAGGCCATGTCAAAGCCCACGCCGTTACGCCGGCGGCCGTCAACCCCGGTTGCAGGATGAATTCCATCCGGCGTTCCGGCTGCGCCTCTTGCAGGCGGGCGGCAATGGCGCGCGCAAGGGCCGTGAGATCCACCGGCCCCCGGCGCATGTCGGCGCGCGCTACGCGCGAAAGCTGCAGCAGGTCGTCAATCAGTTGCCCCATGCGCTGCGCTTCGGACCGGACGCGGCCGAGGTATACGCGCGCTTGTTCGTCGAGCCGGTCGCCGTAATCTTCCAGCAGCGCCAGACTCCACCCGTCAATGCCGCGCAGCGGCGCGCGCAGGTCATGCGAGACCGAATACGAGAACGCTTCCAGTTCCTTGTTCGCCGCTTCCAACTGCGCCGTGCGTTCCGCCACGCGCTCTTCCAGCTCGGCGTTCAGCCGGCGGACTTTATCCTCAACTTGCTTGCGTTCGGCGATCTCTTGTTGTGTCTGCTCCCAGAGGCGAGTATTCTGGATGGCGATGGCTGCATAAGTGGTAAAGTGGGAGAGCAGCTCGGCATCTCCAGACGTGAACCGGCCTGCCGGCGTATCGAACTGCGCATTGAGCACGCCCAAAAACTCGTCACCCCATTTGATGGGTACGCCGATGATAGCATGAACTTCATAGCCAGCCCACTGCAGCGATTGACCAGACCAGTTGATATAGTCATCTACGATCAGCGGCTCGCCAGTAGCCCATACTTTCCCGGCCAAACCCTCTCCTCGCTCAAGGGTAATTCCCGAGCGTTGAGCGGATGCTCTAAATCTAACGGCAAGTTCCAGTACCTGGCGTTCAGGACGGTGCAGGTATATCCCGCCACGGTCCGCATGAACAAATCGCACCGCTCTTTCTACAATCTGGTAAAGCAGCGTGTCCAGGTCGCGCAGGGCGCCCAAGTCTTGCGAAATCTGGCGCAGCGTCTCGAGTTGCTCGGCATAACGCCGCAGCGACTCCTCGGCTTGCTTGCGCTCGGTAATGTCGCGGCTGTACAAGGCTATCTTGACCACCGGGCCAGTATCGTCTGCGATCGGATAAAATGTGTTTTCCAACCAGATTCCCCCGCGCTCGTCCTCGAACCGGACCACCTGGCGGGTCTGGATGACCTGGTTGAAATAGTCACGCCGGGCTTGTGCCACGTGGGGGGGCGAGGATTCGTCCATGAACGTGCCGACCAACTCGTGGGCAGACCGTTGATAGCGTCTGCAAAATTGCTCGTTCACGGCCAATACCTGGCCTGACAGATCGGCCAGGAATACGGCGTCGGTCGTCGCATCGAGCAAGGCGCGCGCGGTCCGTTCGCTTTCCCGCAGCGATTGTTCCGCCTGCTTGCGCTCGGTGATGTCTTGGGCCACGCCGTACAAACGCACGACTCGATTTTCCTGTGCATCCCGGCGCGTCCACCGCCGCAGATGGATCCACCGCAATTCTCCACTTCGGGTGATGATGCGATACTCGCCTTGCGTCGGCTTGCCCTGCAGCGTGTCTTGCACTTGCTGCCGCGCCCGCTCGGCGTCGTCGGGATGATAGACAGCGAACGTCCTTGCCGTTTCTTCCCACGTATAGCCCGTGAGACGCCGGTATGAATCTTCGGTGACCCAGCCTTCCCCCAAGCGGCCATCCAGATCGATCTGGTAAGAGTAAGCATAGTCCGAGATCATCTCTGAAATCACGCGGTAACGCTCTTCGCTTTCGCGCAGCGCCGCTTCCGCCTGCTTGCGCTCAGTAATGTCCCGATCGACACCCCGAAAGCCGAGCAGATGCCCGTTCTCGTCTGTGATCGGCACGCCCGTCGTCTCGATCACCAGCCGCCGCCCGTCTTTGTGCAGGCTGGTGTGTTCCACCTGAACGATAGGCTGGCGAGAGCGGGCCGCCGCTTCAAAGGCCGCCGCGACGCTTGGGGCCTCGCTGGGCAGCACTAGGTCGAGCGGCGTCTTGCCCATGACCTCTTCCGGCGCATAGCCCAGTATGTCCCGCACACGGGGACTGCTGTAGGTAAAGGCCGTGTGACGGTTCACTTCCCAGATCCAATCGCTCGACGTTTCGACGAGGGAGCGGAAGCGCTCTTCGCTTTCGCGCAACGCCGCCTGCCAGGGCGGCGGGAGAACCGTGACCCGCAGCGCCACACCTTGCTCGTTCCACACGCCGTCGTTGTTGCAGCCTTTGAGCCGCAGGGTATACTGTCCGCCGGGCAGATTCGAGTAGCGCCCAAAGCGCTTGCTGCCGGCATAGTACCAGTCGGCATCAAAGCCCTCCAGCATGTAAGCGTACTGGTTCTTTTCCGGCTGGGTGAATTCCAGCGCCGCAAACTCGAACTCGAAAAAGTTGCGTTGCCCGTCCAGCGTGATCTCGCGCAGCCGGCAGATGTCTTGGCGCGGGGGCATTTCTATGCCATCTTGCTTGAGGGACGTGAGCGCGATGGGGGGAACATGGGGGTTATCTATGATGTCGCGCGGGTAAAAGCGGTTAACGCCGTTCAGCCCCCCAAACCACATTTCGCCTTCGCGCGTCTGCGCGTAAGCCGAGTAAAAAAAGGCGTCCGCTTGCAAGCCGTCGCTTTGCCGGTACACTTTGACGGTTCCGGTCCGGGGATCGAATCGCGCCAACCCATCATTCGTCCCCAGCCACAACTGGCCGGTTTCATCTGCGAGGAGGCCATAAACGAAATTGTCCGGGAGCCCCTCGCGGGTCGTATAGCGGGTAAAGGTCTCGCCAGCCCGATCCAGGCGGTTCAAGCCGTTGTCGGTGGCAAACCACAACGCGCCACACGCCTCCAGGATCGCCGTGACATAGTTGGAGCTGATACTTGTCTCGTCCTCCGGGCGATGAACATAGTGTGTGAAAATACCGGTCCGTTTGTCCAGCCGATCCACGCCGCCCCGATTGGATCCCATCAAAGCGATCCAAAGTACGCCCTCCTGATCCTGATAGACCTGGTACGCCTCGTTATGGCGCAGGCTATGGGGATCGGCTGGATCGGGCAGGTGATGCGCAAATGTGCCGAGTCTCCGGTTGAATTTTTCGAGGCCGCCCTTCTGCAAGGCTATCCAGAGAATGTCGGCGTCGTCTCGATCTTGAATAATGCTCCGGATGACCCTGCCCTCCACCAGGCTGGCGGGGTCGTGCGGATCGTGCGTATAGCGCCGGAGACACTTGCCCGTCGTCCGATCCAGCACACTCAAAGTTGCCTGGACATTGTCACTCGTCGCCACCCAAAACGTTCCCTCATCTTCTTCAAACAGCGCACTGACAAAAGAAGAGGGCAAGCTGGCCGGGTCGTTGGGGTCGTGGTCGTAACGGCTAAAAGTCTCGGTCTCCCGGTTGAACCGGTTCAGCCCGCCGTCGCCGGTTCCAATCCAAACCACGCCCTGGCGATCCTCATAGATAGGCAAGATCACGTTCGCGCTCAGGCTGTGAGGGTCGTCAGGGCGGTATTGATAGAGCTTGAATCGCTGGCCGTGTGGATTGTATTTGACCATCTGTCCGGCCATCATGAGAATCCACACGATGCCGGAGCGATCCTGGCAGATTTTACCCACGGCGCCCTGGGGCAAACTAGTGGGATCGCGCGGGTCGTGTTGATACCGGGTGAAGGTTTGGGTCTCTCGATGGAATTGGCACAGCCCTCCCTCAAAGCAGCCGATCCAGAGTTGGCCCGTTTTGTCTTCATAGAGGTCTGTCACATAGCTTCCACTCAAGCTGGCCGGATCGTCCGGCACAGAGGCGTAATGCCGAAACATCTGGGTGCTCGGATCAAACACATTCAATCCGCCGCCGCCCGTTCCGATCCAAAGCGTGCCGGCCCGGTCTCTGAGAATGGCCGTGACGAAATTGTCGCTCAAGCTGCCGGGGCGCTCGGGCTGGTGAACATGGTGGACAAAGGTTCCCGTCGCCCGGTCGAATCGGCCCAGGCCGCCCATAGACGTTCCTACCCACAGGACGCCGCTCTCGTCTTCCCAGAGCGCCGAGACCGCTCCTTTGCCCAGGCCGGCGGGTTCTTGAGGGTTGTGCCGATAACTCGTAAACTGGCCGGTGCGCCGATCAAACTGGTGCAGGCCGCGGTCACTGCCCACCCAGAGAGCGCCGGCCCGATCCTCTAAAAGCGCATAGACATATTCCCAACACACGTCATCGGAAGCCGTCAGCGGGGGCTGAGAATGGGTAAAGGCGCCGGTCTCTTTGTCAAACTGGGTCAGGCCCCCGCTGGTTCCCAACCACAAGACCCCGTCGCTGTCTTGCAAAATGGCCGGCACGTAGGTCGCCGAAAGCGAGCCGGGGCCTTTTTTGTAAAATTTCAGATCGTACCCGTCGTATCGGATCAACCCGCCGCTGCACCCGATCCAGAGAAAGCCGTCTCGATCTTGGATCAAAGTTTGATTTTGGAACCCCGTGTGAAGGACCTGTTCGAACTGAATCTGAGAATTTCGCGTCTTCATCGTCATACTCCGTTCCAAGCAAATCGCGCGTCAAGCCGCACGCTGAAATTTCCGTTTGCGGCTGTAGGGCAAGTTGGCAACTTGCCCTACGCACTGGAAAATTCAGTTTGCGGCTGTAGGGCAAGTTGGCAACTTGTCCTACTCTTCCTGCTCGGCCCATTTGACCGCGCAGAAGCGACCGATGAGTTTACGGTTGCGGTCCATCTCAAACAGCCGTTTGCGCCGCTGCTGGACGGCCTCAGCCAGGTTTACCTGGGCATCGCCTCGCCGGCTGCGCTCGCCAAATGGGGCAAGGATTATCAACTCCATCAGGTCGGCACCGGGCCGTTCACCTTTAAAGAGTACGTGCCCAAAGATCACCTGACGCTGGTTCGCAATCCCGATTACAAATGGGGGCCGTCCATCTGGGAGAATCGCGGGCCGGCCTACCTCGACGAAATCACGTTTCGCTTTTACGAGGACCCGGCGACGCGCGCGCTGGCGCTCGAATCCGGGCAGGTGCAGGTGATGGGCGAGGTTCCGCCACAAGACGTGGACCGGTTGACTCGCAGCGGCAAATTCACGCTGGTCGCCGCGCCGATTCCGGGCCAGCCCTTGCAAATGTTCCTCAACACCCAACGCGCGCCGACGGACGACCTGCGCGTGCGCCAGGCGCTCATCTACGCCACCGACCGCGCGGCCATCGTCAAAGCCATCTTTCGAGAAAAGTCGCCGGCTGCATTTGGCCCGCTGACGGCTGTCACCGTCGGGTACGATCCCGCGGTCAGGCCGCTCTATCCCTTCAATCCCGACAAGGCCAGGCAATTGCTCGATGAGGCCGGTTGGCGCACCGGCCCGGATGGCATCCGGCAAAAGGACGGGAAGCGGCTGCAATTGGACGGGGTGCTGATGGGCTTTGGCTTTGTGCCAGAGACGGCGCAACTGGTTCAAGCTCAATGGGCCGCCGTCGGCGTGGACTGGAAGACGCAGACTGTGCCTTACGGGACGCTGCTCAAGGCCGGGAGCGAAGGTTCCGTGAACGTCATTCCATTTTTCGATTCCGGTAGCGACCCGGATATTTTGCGCAAATTCTTCAAGAGTGACGCGGCCTTCAACTACGCCAAAGTCTCTGATCCTGCCCTGGATGCGGCGCTCGACCGAGCCGTGACGCTGACTGATCCGAGCGACCGCGCGCCGCTCTATGCAGACGCGCAGCAGCGCGTGATGGCCCAGGCGCTCATCATTCCCATCCGCGACTATGTGAATCTCAACGTCGCCGCGAAAGGCGTCACGGGGTTGCGCTATGACGCTCGCGGTTGGTTCCCACAACTATCCAATCTCAAATGACGCCTTTGATATTGGGAATTTGAACTTGAGATTTCTCGTCCGCCGTCTAGCCGCCATCGTTCTTGTCCTATGGGCAGCCGCCACACTGGCCTTCTTGGCTACCCACCTTCTCCCCGGCGACCCGGCCACGCAAATGCTGGCCCGCGCCGGAGCCTCTTCGCAAGTCATCGCCGAGCGCCGCGCTCAAATCGGTTGGGATCGTCCACTGCTCGAACAATACGCCCGATTCGTGTGGAACCTGGCTCATTTTGACTTGGGCGAGTCGTGGATCGTTGGCCGCCCTGTGACGCGCATGTTGGCGGAAGCCGCGCCGCCCACCTTGGAATTGGCCTTAGCCGCCATGTTTGTGGCGACGCTGCTGGGCGTGGGACTGGGGACGCTCGCCGCCAGCTTTCGTGGAACATGGCTGGACGCCGTCGGGATGACGGTGGCACTCCTGGGGATTTCTACGCCAGTCGCCTGGTCGGGCTTGCTGGTGTTGATGGTGTTTTCCGTGGCATTGGGCTGGCTGCCCGCCACAGGCTGCGATGGCGTGCTCTACTTGATTCTTCCCGCCACGGTCTTGGGGCTGGCTTCTGCCGGGGCCATTGCGCGGCTCACGCGCGCCGGTCTCCTCGATGTGCTGACGGAAACCTACATCGCCGTGGCGCGCTCGAAAGGTTTGTCAAGCTGGTTCATGCTCACCCGCCATGTGTGGCCGGTGGCGCTGCCGCCGGTGCTGGCTGTGATGGCGCTTCAATTCGGATTCTTGTTAGGTGGCGCAGCCGTGACCGAGGCAGTCTTTGCGCGGCAAGGATTGGGGAGATTGGCGGTGGAAGCCGTGCTCTCACAAGACTTGCCGGTCGTGCAGGGCATCGTGCTGTTGAGCGCTGTCGTCTACAGCCTGGTGAACCTGTCCGCCGATGCGCTGCACTGGCTGCTCGACCCGCGAGTGCGCGAATAAATGAACTCTGGGATTTGCCGCGATGCGGCGGCAAATGTAGGACAAATTGCCAATTTGTCCTACATCTTACCAGCATATGTGGCGGCCTATCACGGCGATTCCCAGAGAACCAATAAATGAACCCGGTCATTTTCAACGCAAAGGCGCAGAAGCGCCAAGACGCAACAGAACAAGGGACTGGGCATCTTGGCGACCTGGCGTCTCGGCGTTAAAGTTGTGCCATGTTACGCGAACGACGCCGATTCCTTTATCCGATGCGCACCCGCCGCCAGCGGCAGCCGCCGCAATGGCTGACGGGCAAGCCGGCGCGCAGGCCGTTGCGCCGCAACGTCGTCGCGTTAGCCGCCATTGCGTTCCTCACCCTCGTGACAGCCTCGGTCATCTGCGCGCCCCTCATCGCTCCGGCGCGCCCTATGCAGGTAGACACGGCCGCGCAATTTAGCCCGCCCGGCCGCGCGTATCCTCTGGGCGCCGACTTTTTGGGGCGCGATGTGTTGAGCCGGCTGCTTTACGGCGGACGGTTGACATTGGGCGTGGGCTTGCTGGCGGCCTTGGTGGCGGCGCTGCCCGGCCTGGCGCTGGGGCTGATCGCCGGGTTCAGCGACGGCTGGATGGACGCTCTCATCACGCGAATGATGGATGTGCTGCTTTCGATTCCATATCTCCTTCTGGCGCTGACCGTCGTCGCGCTGATGGGGCAGCGGTTGGAAGGTGTGGCATTGGGCATCGGGCTGGCGGGAATGTCGGGGACCGTGCGCGTAGTGCGCACCGCCGTGATGAGCATCAAGCGGCGACCGTTCGTGCTGGCCGCGCGTTCCGTCGGCTGCACCGAGACACGGGTTCTGCTGCGCCACATCCTGCCCAACGTGGCGGGGACGGCGCTCGTCATGGCGACGCTGCAAGTGGGCTGGGCTATCTTGAACGCTTCGGCCCTGACGTTCCTGGGGGTGGGTGCGCCGCCCGGCGTGCCGGAATGGGGCGCGATGCTGCACGAGGGCCGGCTTTACTTGCGCGAGGCTCCGTGGGTGGCAGTGGCATCCGGCGGGATGCTCACGCTGACCGTGCTCGCCGTGAACCTCGTGGGCGATGGCTTGCGCGATGCGATTGATCCGAGGTTGAGGGTGTGAGCGTGCCCTTCGGGTCTGTTGACTTGCAAGCCCGTTTGCTATACACTCTCCTGCAAGAGACAATGAGTTTGGGCAATCGAGTCTGACCGAGGTTGGCGATATGAGTCTTACACCTTTCCGCGTGGGCGGGCGAGTGTCCCCCGAATATTTCTTTGGCCGGGCCGACGTGATCCGCATCGTCGTCCGCAACCTGCGCAGCAAAGCCAACGTTGCGGTCTTTGGCCCGCCGCGTTCGGGCAAAAGCTCGCTGCTGTACATCCTGTTCAAAAACTATCAACATGCCGAGCCGGATGCGCTCACCTGGTTCGTGGACATGGACGACGTTACGACGCTCGACAACCTGATCGAAGAGTTCTACATCGGCATGAAGAGTGACAAGACAGACTATTCGCTGTCCGAGTTTGCCAAGTCGCTGAAACAGTGGCAGCAGCGCCTCGTGATGTTCATTGACACCGCCGACCGGTTCAGCCGGCCGCCCTTCAATGACGAGGCCCTGTTCGCCGTTCTGGCAACTCACCTGCAAAGCCAGCACCTTTCGCTGTGCGTGGCAACCAGCCGCCCGCCTGATAGCTTGTTCACCAATCGAGTCGGCCCGCCGCTGCACAGCCTCTTTATCCGCTGCGACCTGCCGCCGTTTACGTCAGAGGAGTGCAAGCAATTTATCCAGTTGCGGCTGCAATGGACCGGCATTGATTTTGACGACTATGAGATAGGCGAACTCGTCACCGAAAGTGGCGGCCAGCCGGCCACGCTGCAACGATTGGCCGCCGAGTTGTTCCGGCGCAAAATCGTCGAACAAGAAAGTGCTTAGAGTTGATCTGTACCTCGCAGCTCGCCAGGCCGTCGGCAAGTTGTCTTACCAGATGTTCATTGCCAATATTGTGCATCAGTTCGTGTCAGGGCATCTTGTTGAAAAGCCACGCGCCTAGTCATGGTCGGCGGGGCGGTCGCCTCCTTCGGGCCGGATGTGCGCGAAGCGTTTGTGTGCCTTCCGCCCGACGCCAAGTGGTCAGCTTGCCCGGCCAGTCGTTTTGACTTTTCCCCCCGCATGACATACAATCCAATTGGATGCCGATCAGCTAAAAGCACCAACGATAAATTGATGTTGTCCATATTCCTTACGAAACAAGAACGGTGATATGAAATCGCAGGCTATTCAATTGCCGCTTGAAATCATGCCCCAAGCCGGCCTGGGCGGAAAAAACGGAAATGCGAACCGGCTAGACCCTCAAGACCGCGCATTTCACGATTGGTACCGTTTTGTCCTCTCTTATCCACCTCACTTGGTGCGCCACTACCTCTCGACTTTTAACTTGGGGGTTGAGCATGTCGTCCTCGACCCGTTTTGTGGCACGGGCACGACGCTGGTTGAAGCTAGACTGGCTGGCGTTCGGGCTATCGGCCTTGAAGCCAATCCATTCGTGCATTTCGCCAGTTCCGTCAAAACCGATTGGGACCTTGACGCGGACGCATTGAGCCAACACTCTCGACAAATTGCCCGTGATGTCTTGGATTTGCTCTGGAAACAAGGCATAGACGACCGCCCCAGCCGACCTATACGCCTTTGCCGACGTTTACGCCAATGTCCACCCCGACGGCGCTGCCGACCGCCACTGCGACGAACGTGCCAACGCCTACGCCCGTCATCCACGTCGTGCAGGTTGGAGATACCCTCAACGCGATTGCGGCCAAATACAATGTCTCTCTCGAGGCGATTATGGCCGCGAATGCGATCCAGAACATGGATCTGGTTGAGGTCAACCGGCCGCTTGTCATTCCGCTGTCGGGGACCTTGCCGCTCTCAGAGACTGTTTCGGTGACAATCACACCGCGCCCCATCGTGCGTCCGGCGCTGCCCACGCGGGCCCCGGCGGCGCCGGCTGGTTTTATCTTTCCCGCCTCCAAGCTTTTGCTCCCGGTGAACGGCACGAACTTTATATTCAATGCGCGCTCAAGAGACGGGGGCGTGGATACCGTCACTTTTGAATGGGCTTCTGTGGGCAAGCTTGAAAACGGCGCCCAAGAGTGCAAATGGCCTGGCCTGCCCAATGGCGACATTGGCTTTATGTATGATCGTTACCAGATCGAGTTTGATCCGCCGCTCATGACGGCAAGCGGCAAGACGCAGTCCATCTATAACAACGATCACGGTTTGATCAAGACCTTTAGTCTGCTCGAGTTCAGGTGGGGCATTACCTATACCTGGCGTGTGGTTGTGGTGCGCTGGTGTATGCCCAAATACGATAAAAAAGCGCGCTACGGATCTTTGGGGCAGGTCAGCCCGTACTCGGAACCGATGACGTTCAGTTATTCGCACTAACCTGGACCCTTCGAATGTGCAGGGGCCTCTCGAAAATGAGAGGCCCTGTTCTTTTTGGCAACGCGCCGTAATGGTTGAGGCTGCTTTGGCTAACAGCAGGATTTCTTTGTCTTTGAGCGCCTCGTCAAGATCGTCTACTTTAGAGGCAATGAGGGGCACAGTCCGAACCAGATAGGGCACAGGGCAGTCAAAGTCAATGAGAGACAAAGGCCCTCTATGGGATGAGCACTTGAACGGGCGGTAGGAGCACGCGATTGTCCACGGCCACGCCGTTCACCGAGACCGGCAAGCGGGTCAAACTCTGGCGGAGGTAAATGCCCACTTCCAGTGGATAGGAGCCAGGTGACGCGGCAGCGGCTATCGAAAAGCTGTGCACTTGCACAAAGGCATCGCCTGGCTGCCAGTTCCAGGCTGGCGCGTCGAGCCGATCTTCCTGGCCGACGACGGCATTGTTCGGGTCGAGCAGGTGCGCGAAAATCGCCAGCGAGTGTCCATAGTCGTGCGCGGGCAGTGGGCCAAGTGCAGCCGGGGCGAGGATACGCCAGACGGTGACCAGTGTCACAATTCCACCGGGCGTGATGGTCTGCGTAGGCAAATCGTAAGCGACAAGTTCGACCGCGCCAAGACTCACTGGCAAGCTAAGGGGTTTGTCGCCCGCGATGACCGTCTTTGTTGGCAGCGATGTGAAGCGGGCGAGCGCGGCGCTGGGGGTCCACTCAAAGACATCAAAATAGGGAGCGGCATCGTCGGGCCGCAAATTGACGCGCTCGACGGGGCGCAGGTCGAGCCGTTGGGCCAGGTAAGGATCGAGCGGCGCGCTTGGCGGCACGATCAACAGGCTGCGAGTTGCGCTTGGAAACACGAGCGCACGCCAGGCGTCGAACCAGCGCAGCGAGAGGTCGCGCCGGCGCACTCGCAGGTCGGCGATGAAGGGATCGAGTGGCAGGTCAGGGAAGGGAGACGAAAGCGTCACTGCGCCGCTGTAAGGTGTGCGGTTCACGTAATCGGTGATCGCAGCCAGGTTGTGGAAATAGGCAGCGCGCACTTCAGGCCACTCACCCCAGCGCACAAAATAGTCGCGAAAAGTGAACACGCAGGTGAGACCGACCAGGCCGGCAAAAGCGACGCCAACCAGGCGACTTGCCCGCAGTCCATATCGCTGACCCAGCCAGCGGCTGGCTTCCACTGCCAAGAGGGCCGGCGGGACAAAGACAACCAACTGCATTCCCATGCTGTGCAGAGTGCTATTCCACGCGCCGACGATCATGGAAGGCAATAGCCCGGTGCTGATCCATAACAATGTGAAAGCGCAAGCCGGCCTGCGCCAGCGCCGCAAACACAACAGTACGCCGCCGTAGAAGAGAATACCGACCAGCGGGTCAAAGATAGGGCGGCCAGGCACATTGTAGGTGATGAATGGGTCGCCCCGGAAGGTGAAGGTACACAGGGCCTCGATAGATGTGGTCAAGAGCGGTCGCGGGTCGCCGGCCTTCAGGTCACTCAGTGTCGTCGCCAGCGTTGCCGAACGCTGCCATGCATCTGCGTCGAGCAGGTGTGGCGCAGCGAGCACCAGGCCCATCACCAACGCCCCCACGAACCAGATGCCCCGTTGTTGCGCGCGTGCGCGGTCGGTCAATGCGATGAGAATTCCAAACGCAATGATAGCCGCCGTCGTCGCCCGAGCGACCTCGTAGGCCCATAGCGAGCCGGCCAGGAGCACGGCAAACAGCAGCCATGCCCACCAGCGCGACCGAGGTGGCCTGTCGTCGAACAAAGCTAACCAGAGGAACCACATCGCGCCAGCAAAGAGCGCAGGGGCTGGTTGAGGGTTCAACGCAAAACGCGAAGTTGCGATGGGCCAGAAAGAGACGGCGGCCAGGGCCGCGGCGCCCATCGCCGTTGGCGTATTGAAGGCAATCCGCGCCCACAGGTAGCCCAAGAGGATCATCAAGGCGCCAAAGAATGCCGAGTGGACGCGCAGCGCCAAATCGGTTGGACCCAAGAGCGCCATAAAGAGCGATCCGGAATACATTGTGAATGGCTCGTTGGCGTAACCATAGGGCGCTTGCACTTGCGATGGCGCGCCACGATAGACCGAGGCGATAAAATAACCGGTGTCCGCCTCATCGTGCGTCAATCCAGGCGGGATCGAATCCAGGCGATACAGGCGCAAGAAAGCAGCCAGCAACAGGATGAGAACGAGCACGCCCCATTCGATGCTAGATTTCTGATTTTTGATTAGAGATTTGCTCACCGAACCTCCACGGGTGTGAGCAAAATGCGGTTGTCTGTAGTGATGCCGTTCACCAGGATAGGCAGGCGGGTCAAGTCAGTCGGTTTGTATGCGCCGACCTCGAGTGTCAACGTTCCTGTCGCGTCGGGCGGCAGCGTGAAGCGGTGCAATTGCGCGATCACGTCACCGGCTTGCCAGTCCCAGGCTGGCGCGTCGAGCCGATCTTGTTGGCCCACGATATTGCCCGCGGCGTTCAGCGCGTGAGTGAACAGCACCAGCCCTGTCTCGCGCACAGGTTGTGGATCGGTCACTTGCCAGAGCGTGATCAACTCGATGGCGTCGCCGGGTTTCACCTGGGGCGTGCGCAAGTCATAGCCGATGAGCTGCGCGACGTTGCCCAGGTTCACCGATTGGCTTTGCGCGCGTTCCCGCAGCGCCCTCAGTGTCACGGCGGGTTCCCAATCGTAAACTAGAAAAAACGGATCGAGATCATTGGGGCGCAGTCTCACACGCTCTCGAACGTGTAAGCCGGGCAGGTCGCTATCATAGGCCGCTATCCCCATAACGGCCTCCATAGCGGCCAGCGGCGCACTGGCTGGCACGATCAATCGCGCCGTTGACTCTGATGGGATGAGGATTGCCGTGCGCGCGTCGAACCAGCGCGTGGCAAGGTCACGTCGGCGGAGGCCCATCTCGAACACGTAAGGATCATGCGGCGCTTGCGGGTAGACGGTCGAAATTGCCACGGTTCCACTTTCGGATTGGGCATCCAGGTATCGCGCGATCTCGACCAGCGTATGTTGATAGGCGGCCCGCACATCCGGCGACTCTGCCCAGGCAAAGTAATCGCGCGCAGAAATGGTTGCCGTGATGATGACGAGCGCGACATAGCCGAGCCAAACCACCCGCATCGCCCGCGCACCCCAGCGCGTTGCGGCCCAGCGCGCGCCTTCCGCAACGGCCAGCGCCGGAAAGAGAAACGCAACCGGCAGCGCAACGATGCTGCGTGTGATGCTGGCGGGCGCGCCAGTGACGAGCGTGGGCGAGATGCCGATGAGGAGCCAGATCAATGAGAAAGTGTATGCCGGATCGCGCCAGCGCGCCAGGCAAATCGCCAGCCCGACCAGGAACAGCGTGCCAGTCAATGGGTCAAAAAATGGACGGCCTGGAATGTTGTAGGCGAGAAAATCATCGCCCTGTCCGGGAATCAAGAACGCCGACGCGCCGCTCCGGGCGCGATCCAAAATGACGGCGACATCTCCGGTTCGCAGCGCCTGAAGCGGAGCATCGAGCATCGCCAAGCGTTGCTCTGCGCCGGGGTGCGCTTGCAAGTAGAGTAACAGCGGCGCGAACAGGAGCAGACCGACGACTATTGCCACCAGTGTGGCGAGCCAGACCCGCCGGAAGGTCGCACGATGACACAAGCCGAGGTAGGCCAGGAACACGGGAAATATAATCCACATCGCGCGAGCCGGGAAGTAGGTGTACAGCGTTGCGCCGATGGACAGCGCGAACAACACGACCGGCCAACGACTGGCTCGCAGTGGCAACTTGCCCGGAAAAGCCTCGGGCGTATAGATCGAACGCCAGAAAAAGTAGACGGCGAATGTGAACAGCGCGGGCAGGAGACTGGATCGCAGAGCTTGCCGGCTGGTAGCAAGCGACCAGAACGAAGCCGCCTGGAGCGCCACAGCCGCAAATGCCGTCGGGCTATTAACGGCCAGCCGCACCCAGGCAAAAGTGATCGCCAGGGTCCCCAGGCCAAAGATCACAGAGACCCTCAAATCAGAAGCGCATCGCAGGTCAAACACCTGCCGGCTTTCCAGAAAGCTTTGAGCCGCAACACGAACACCGGCCCGCTGTACCTTGGCCCGCGCAGGAGCCGCTAGCGCAGACAAACAAACAACTGAATACCGTGCGGAACGTCCCCTCGACTCATGAGTCGAGGGGATAACCCTTTTTCATGAGCCTGGTCTCCAGGCCACACTGAAACTTGCCGGTGTATTCAGCCAATGCATCTCTGACAAATCTGGCGTGACCAGCAACATACCGGATGGCCTTTGTGGCACCGCTAGCCATTGACCATCCGCCAGCCAGTCCAGTTCGATGCTCATGGGTACCCCCTGTCATGGCCTTTCTAGCCTATCGTCCACGGGAACCTGATGACGAGGAAGGCCGCCAGTGGAAACCGTTCGTCAACATCGTTTGATGGACATGAACTCTATTATTGGTTGCGCACGTTGACTCACAACTCGAATGTACTATAATATTGCTTGCATAAATCATTTTCTTTTAGAGGCCAGGATGTCCAAGAAATCGTCTGCGCGCAACGCCGTCAAACCGCGTACTGATCCTGCCAGTCGGCAGCGCCCTCCTGCGGTCGAGACAGAGGCCGTGACGGCTTCTGCTTCAGAGGTCAACGTGGGCCAACGGCTCCGCGAGCTGCGCGCCGAGCGCCACTTGTCAATTCGTGCCCTGGCTGAACAAAGCGGCCTGGCGGTCAACACCCTCAGCCTGATCGAGAACAACAAGACCTCGCCCAGCGTCAGCACCCTTCAGCAGATTTCCGCCGCTCTCAAGGTGCCCATCACTGCTTTTTTCGAAACCGTTGCGCCAAAGAGCAGCATTTCATACGTCAAAGCTAGCCAACGCCGCATCGCCGCGTTTGCGCACGGCACCTTGCAAGACCTGGGCGCGGGACTGAGCAGCCGCGCCGTTGAGCCGTTCCTCGTGACGCTTGAACCAAGCACCGGCAGCGGCGCAAACCCCATCGTCCACACCGGCCACGAGTTCGTGTACTGCCTCACAGGACGCATTGTTTACACCATCGAAGACCGCACGTTCCTGCTCGAGCCAGGCGATAGCTTGCTGTTTGAATCACACCTGCCACATCGCTGGCATAACGCCGACACCGAGCCCTCTCAATCGCTCCTGGTGCTGTACCCCGCAGACGAGCGCGACCGTCCCACCGAGCACCACTTTGAGTTTTCACGCTGACCATTCCGGGCGCACCGCAGGGTGCGCCGTGATGGACGAGAGGGGAGGCCCCACCAGTCTTCCCCTCTCATTTTTAAACGGTGCGGCAATCAGGGGCGCTCTCCTGGCAAGGCTTACTCAAGCATAACTATTATTTTATCATTTTCCAACTAGTATTTTGATACAAGTATTGACTTTTGGTCTAAAATATACTATAATATTAGTTGCATACACTCGCTTTCTGCCAGAGGGTATCATGCCAGCTCGAAAAACTCGCATTGGCTCGAAAATCGGCCCGCTGCTGTGTCAGCGCCGGCAGCGCGGGCCGGCCAGCGCCCCATCTGTCGCAAGTCGAGCGCCCGGCCTTGAAGTCAGCGTCGGTCACGGTCTCCGCAAATTGCGCTCCGAACGCGACCTGTCTATCCGTGCGCTGGCCGAAAAGAGCGGCCTGGCGGTGAACACGCTCAGTCTGATTGAAAACGGCAAAACGTCACCTAGTTGCAGCACGTTGCAGCAAATCGCCACGGCGCTCGGTGTGCCGATTACGGCTTTCTTTGAGACGGAACTGCCGCAGAACACGGTGGTTCACGTCAGAGCCTGCCAGCGGTCGCACGCCAAGTTCACGCACGGCACGTTAGAAGACCTGGGCGCCGGCTTGCGGAACCGCGTCGTCGAGCCGTTTATCGTCACACTGGAACCAAATGCCGGCAGCGGCGCAAATTCCATCGTCCATACCGGCCACGAGTTTGTGTTTTGCTTAAAAGGGCGCATCGTCTATACCGTCGAAGAGCGTCCCTATCTTTTAGAGCCAGGCGACAGCTTGCTGTTCGAGTCGCGCCTGCCGCACCGCTGGCAAAATGTGGACACGGAGCCATCTCAGGCGCTCCTGGTGCTCTGTCCCACAGATGCGCGCGACCGTCCGACCGAGCGTCACTTTGAATAGGACACACGTGCCCCGGCGTCACTCTGCGATGGCATTTGATTTCGAGTCTCAGGTCTACCGCGCCCTGGCCGATCCTACACGGATGGCTATCGTATGTGTGTTGACCCAGGGGGCGCAGTGCGTCAATGAATTGGCCAACACGCTTCGATTGCCACAGTCTACCGTATCACGACACCTGCGTGTCTTGCGCGACGCGCTGCTCGTCAATGCCACTCGCCATGGACAGAGCGTTATCTACGCGTTGAGTGATCGGCGCATCTGCCGGGTGATTGAGCTGCGACACACTTGTCAAGTCGGGTTTTTCCAAATCGAAGACCAGGGGCATTCACCCTGACTATCACAAGGAGACGAAATGAAAATCGCTGCTATTACCGATGATGGGCAAACCATCAGCCAACACTTTGGACGCGCGCCGTACTATCTCGTGGCGACCGTCGAGAACGGCGTCATCGTCAATCGCGAGATGCGCAACAAACTCGGTCACGCGCACTTTGCGGACGAGCCGCACGAGGCCGACCAGCCGGGTCAGCTACACGGCCTTGGCCCTGCTTCGCAAAGCCGCCATGTGCGGATGGCCGAAGCCATTGCCGACTGCCAGGCGCTCTTGTGCGGCGGGATGGGCGCGGGCGCGTATCAGAGCATGGCCGAGCGCGGCATCAAACCGGTCGTCACCGACATTGCTTCGATTGACGAGGCAGTGATGGCCTATGTCGAGGGCAAGATTGTGGATCGCACTGACTGGCTGCATTGAGTCAGGTTTTGGACTGGGGTCAGATGACGCTGCTGCACATGAACCTGGACGCCTGCACAGGCTGCGGAGTATGTGTCGAGATGTGCCCAGCCGGGGCAATGCGCCTCGTC
Organism: Anaerolineae bacterium; assembly: GCA_041300525.1. Lineage (GTDB taxonomy): Bacteria > Chloroflexota > Anaerolineae > Fen-1058 > Fen-1058 > JBGLNJ01. Next base: position 3,459,955 of record JBGLNJ010000001.1, read on the forward strand.
GCCGGCAAAGCCGTCATCAACACGGAACTCTGCACAGTCTGTCAGGCGTGCATTGGCGTATGTCCAACGGGGGCTATCATGGTTGTCACGCCGCCGGCACAAGCGGCCCTGACGGCCGTGCCACGCCCTCCCGCAGTTGCGCTGCCATCTCAAAAGCGAAAAGCCGCGCCGGGAGGTCTTGCTCTCTGGACAGGCATCGCGCTGGCCCTGGTTGAGCATCAGGTCGCGCCGCGCCTGGCCGATGCGCTTGTCGCCGCGCTGGAACGATGGCAATCACGCCCCAAACCCTCACCAGCGACGACGGCGTGGCGAGATGTGCTGCAGGGCAAAGTAGGACGGGGGCCGACCTATCGGCATCGCAAGCGCGGCAATCGCAGTTAGTAATGATGGTAAAAAGCATCGTGTAAAAGAGATGAGAGGAGGTGATTGACATGCCAAGAGGAAATGGAACCGGCCCGATGGGCGCGGGGCCAATGACGGGACGCGGGGCCGGCTACTGCGCCGGCTACGATGAGCCAGGGTTCGCCAATCCGGCGTCCAGGCTCGGCATGCAGCGCGGCTTTCGCGGCGGCGGGCGTGGTTGGCGGAACATGTTTTACGCCACCGGCTTGCCGCGTTGGGCGCGTTGGGGTTACGCTCCGCCAGCGCCGCAGCAGGAAGTCGAGGCGCTTAAGGAACAAGCTGGAAGGCTCAAAGATCAACTCGACGCGATCAACAAACGCATTGAGGAGATTGGACAAAAGTGACTCGACCGAGGTGCGACGCGCTTGCGTGAAGCAGCGCGTCGCACCATCAAGAAATGAGGTGAAATCATGTTTGACCGATTACTCCGCGGCGGACGCGGGCCAGGTGGGGGCGGCCAAGGCAAGGGCGGCGGACGGGGGCGAGGTGGCGGCACCAAGCCCGGTTCCGGCCCCAGCGGCAACTGCGTCTGCCCCAAGTGTGGGCACAAGATGCCGCACCAGGTGGGTCAACGTTGTCTCGACATCGCCTGCCCCAAGTGCGGGACAAAGATGGTTCGTGAATAACAAAGGAGACCGATGAAAATCATTGTCACGGTTTCAACACCTGATGTCAAATCAGAACTAGACCCTCGCTTCGGGCGGGGGGCCTACTTGCTCGTCATAGATACAGACACGCTGGAATGGCAGGCGCATCCCAACCCCGGCGTTAACACTCCAGGTGGAGCAGGTATCCAGGCCGCGCAGTTTGTGACCGGCCAAAAAGCCGATGCCGTCATCAGCGGCGACTTTGGCCCAAATGCCTTCGACGCGCTCCATGCGGCCGGCGTGCCCATGTACATGTTTGGCTCTTGTCGCACAGTCCGCGACGTGATCGTGCAGCTCAAGGCCGGGCAACTCGAACAGGTCGGCGCGGTGACCCGCGAGGGTTACCATCACGAGGGAAAGGCATGAGGATCGCCGTTGCCAGTGGCAAAGGCGGCACAGGCAAGACCACCGTCGCCACCAGCCTGGCGCTGAGTCTGGCGGCGGGTCGAACGCAGACCCAGCCTGCGCTCGATCCGCCGCTTTTCCTGGATTGCGACGTGGAAGCGCCCAACGCGCACCTGTTCCTCAAGCCGACGTTCGAGCGCCGCCAAGAGGTCGGCCTCTTGATTCCCCGCGTGGACGAAGCCAAATGTACCCACTGTGGCAAATGCGCCGAGGTATGTCAATACCACGCCATCGCCGTGCTGGGCAAAAAGGTGTTGGTGTTTCCCCAATTGTGTCACGGCTGCGGCAGTTGCACACTCATCTGCCCCGAAGGCGCGATCTCGGAAGCGCCATTTGCGCGGACGATTGGATGCCTGGGCGTGGTTTCTGGACGACTATGCCAAGCAGCCCAACGAGGAAGCGCCATACTATCCCGCTCGAGCGCACACGCGGCTGGCGATTGAACTGCTGCTAAGAGAAGTGGCGGGCGACTCGGCGGCCGAATTCATGCGCCGCCTGTTTGCGCTCGACCAGCGGCTGCGCGCCGACTGGATAGACGGCCCATTCGTATGGCATACGGCGCTGGCGCACGCTTTTCCACACGAGCGGTTCTGGTGGCTGTATGGGCGGCTCAAGCAGCCTGAATGACACAACACGCGATCGTTGGGCTATCACGCTCAGAAAACACAAGCCCCGGACATTTAATCGTCCGGAGCTTGTTCGCTCCTGCGGCCATCAAGCGCCTGGAAGGCGCCGACCGATGTCAAGCATAGTGCTGTTCTACCCGACAGCAACAGAGAAGAGAAAGCAACAATTCCCTAGTTCCGAGTCCACAGAGACAATTCAAGCGAATGCAGGGATGCAAGATTCTTGCGCCTCTGGACGGTTGTGGTATACTTTTGTGCACTCCAAGATAGAGAGGAAAACATGGTCAGTCCTGACCTTTTGGAAATCCTGCGTTGCCCGGCTTGTGTGAGCGGACCTAGCCGCCGCGAAGGCCCCGACCCTGGCCAGCTTCAGTTGGTTAAGGATACCTGGCTGGTTTGCCAGGAAAAAGATTGTGGTCGCAAGTACCCCATCAAAGACGACATCCCGGTCATGCTCATCGAGGAAGGCGACAAATACCGCAACACGCCGGTTGAGGAGCTAGGGCAACCGTGAGCAGTTTGGACGAACCTGGCTTGTTGACCTATCCTCCTATGCCGCTCCGTCGGCTTGTGTTTTGGATGGCACTGGCGGGATTGTCGTTATTGCTTCTGGGATTGCTTGCGCTCGCTTTGCCCGATTCTATGTCCGGGCCGGTCGTATGGACATTCAGTATCAACCACGGTTTGCGCCAAGCCGATGTGATCGGGGCAGCGCTGCTGGCGACAGGCAGCGCGTTGACTTGGCTTATGCTCCTGGTCTGGCAGTGGCGATACACGCACTGAGGCACAGCCCCCTGTGGGCCATTCCTGGAACATACACACTCCTGATCACGCTCGACCGCTCGCGCAACATCTGCATTGGCCGGCGAGGAAGATTCTGCTTCCCCGCCGGTTTCTATCTCTATGTCGGCAGCGCACTTGGACCCGGCGGACTAGGGGGACGATTGGAGCGCCACCTTTGCGCCGAGAAACGCCTTCACTGGCACGTGGACTATTTGCTCCACGCAAGGGGGACACGCATTACGCAAGTGTGGGCGATGGAAGGCGCAGCTCGCCGTGAATGTGATTGGGCGCGCGCAGCGATGCAATTGCCCGGAGCCGGCCTCGTCGTCCCGCGTTTTGGCTCCTCTGATTGCCGATGCGCAACGCACCTGATTGGTTTTGCCGGCCCTGCCCGGCCACCCAGCCTGGACGCCTTCACGGCATTGGTCGGCGGTCCAGTCCATCAATGGATGACGAGATGACTCCAGGCATGGACGACCTTATCGCGGCCATCCTAAGCGGAGACGATGCGCGAGCCGAGTTGGCTCTGCCCATTATCGTGACCTATGGCGACGCAGCGGTATCCGCGCTCGCCCAGCAGATGGCCGGCGCGCACGCCGATGCCCGTTGGTGGATTGCGCGAACACTCGCGGCCATCCCCACACCACAATCGGTCTCGCTGTTGACCCAGATGATGGATGACTGTAACTCGGACGTGCGCGCGTGCGCGGCGATGGCCTTAGGTGAGCTCCACGCAGCAGACGGAGCAGACACCCTCATCGCTCACTTGGCCGACGAAAGCGCACACGTGGCTGAAATTTGCACTGTGGCTCTCTCGCGCCTCGGCGCGGCGGCGGTCTCGGCGCTGGTGCGCGCATTGCAGGACGGCGATTGGCTGACGCGCATCCGCGCGGCCAAATCGCTGGCGCCCATCGAATCGCACGACGCAATCCCGGCGCTGATCCACGCGCTCGACGACGACAATGCGCTCGTAACCCACTATGCAGAAGATGCTTTGATGCGGATGGGTGTCGGTCTGGTCTTGCTCAAGCTCTGATTGGATTTTAGATCCCTGATTCCAAGAGGGACCCTTAATCCTAAATCTGCAATCTAAAATCTACAATCAGAAATTGGAGAAGGTCCATCATGAAACATAGAGTCGCCCTCGTCATTCTGCTCGTCCTCACCACGGTCATCCTCCCCGGCGCGACGACATTCGCCGGTCAGGCCCCGTCATCTGCATGGGGCGATTGCGTCGCCGTGCTGCCCGGCCAGCGCGATGACCTCGCCGGGGCGTTCGCCGCGATGAACATCCCCTATCGCGTCATCACCAGCGCCCAAGTGAAGGACGACGCCTTCCTGGATAAACTGTGCGCGCTGTTTCTCGCCTCCGATAGCGCGGCCGGACGCGATGCCGCGCCGCACATCGCACAGTGGGTAGAACGAGGCGGGCTATTGTACGTCTCCGGTTCGGCGCTCGACGTTCTCCTCGATGCCTTCCCCGGTCGCCTCACGTTCGGGGGCAGGGCTTCGCCGGGACCTGCACAGGTCAAATTGAATGATCCGGATATAGCAGCGACGATAGACGAGAAGGATGCGACGCTGCAAATTCCAACCGAAGGCTGGCCCATCATCGCGCAAGGTAAAGCAGCTACGCACGTTCACGTGTACGCGCGCCGAGATTCAAGCGATGTGCCCTTGATCGTCTCATTTGACGCGGGCAAGGGTTGGGTCGTCTACAACGCCTTGGCCGCCGGAGCGGATACTTCCAAGACCCAGCAACGCCTGATACAGTTCTTTGTCATTCGCACGCTGTTTGCGCGGGACGCAGCGCAGCTTTTGCGACGCTTCCCAGCCTCTTATGCCACGCCGATGCAGATTGCGGGCACGACCCAGTCCCAGGGCGAGTACACCTACCTGGCGCGCGAGGGCGACGATTGGGACGCGACGCTGCTATGGAACGGCGGGACATTCAGCCTCACGCTCCGCAGTCCTTACACGGCAACTAGCGCGCAACAAGGCAACGCTTCGCCGCTCGTCGTTCCCGTCCGCAACGGGACGGGCGGCGATTGGAAGATTTCTGTGCGGGGCATGGATGCGCCGTCAGCCAATACGCCCTTCTTGTTAATGATCATTCCTCGTCGAGGCACGCATCTGCTGAATGCAGTCCCCACGCCGCTGCAAGTTTCAACGGACGTGAACGTGCTGGCAGGTAACCTGGGATTGGCAGTGGCAATGGCAATCCTATTGGCGTTGGGCGCGTCGCTGCACGCAGGGGCCGATACGTTGGCCGAGCGAAAAAGACCTGGCAACCGCGTGTTGGCTGCGATGGGCGGCGCGGCAGGCAAAGTCGGTGGAATGTTTGGCTCGTTGTTTGCGCCGACAACGTGGCCCATCCCGCCGCTGGCGCGACGGCTGGCCGTTGCGATTGAACTGGCTGTGTTCCTCGCGCTCACCGCGCTGGTCGCTTCATCGCTCGACCCGAACTTTGCTCCGACGAGCGCGCGCGGCGTGGGCATCTTTGCGGGGATGTTTCTCTCGCTGGCCGTCAGCACGTTTGCCTTCGCATCGGCGCAATCGGCCACGGCGCGAACGTTCGGCGTGACCGGCGCGTTCCAGATTCGCCCCGGTTATTTGCTCGTCGTCGCCGCGTGCGTGATCGTCTCGCGGCTGATCGGCTTTGTGCCCGGCTTTCTGTTCGGGCTTCCAGCGGGGTTTGCCGTGCTGGGCGCCTTGGAAGGCGCCAAGCGCCGCGATGGAGTGTTGGCGCTCGTCGCGCTCGTCGCGCCACTCGCCGTGGGCCTGATCGCGTGGATATTGGCGATTCCCACCGACCTGGCGCTGCGCGGCCTGGCCGGGGGCCAGATGAACGCGACCTTGTCCAACGGATTGATCACCGTCGTCGGCGCGATGCAGGCCGGCTTATTGCTCGTGTTCTTTGTTGCAGTGTGGCAGACGTTCTTCGAGTTGTTTCCCATCGCCGGGTTGATCGGCTGGACACTGTTCACGCGCGGGCGCATCGTGTGGTTCCTCGCCTTTGTCGTCACAGCGTTCCTGACCGCGCACATCCTCATCAACCCGAACGCGACGATACTGGAAGCGCCGAAAAACCGCGCGCTGATTCTGGTCATTGTCACGCTGGCGATCTATTCGGCAGTGGCGGTGGGGACGTGGCTGCTGTTCAACGCCGGACGGCTACGCGGCGAAGGCGCAACTCTCAAGCGCGGCACGTTGGTCACGCTGGCGCTCACGATCCTGGTGTGGCTGTGCGTGTGTGGGTTCGGCGCAGTGTTGGCGGTGTTGAGGGCCCTTGGACCAAAGTGAATCAGACGAAGGACCGCTTTGCGCGGCCAAAGACGAGAGAGCGGTGTCTGCGCCAGCCATTCGTCACGCGAACCGGTCTTTCGTCCTTCGTCCTTCGACATTCGTCATTACCCTGCTTGCCATCGAGTTCCTCGACGAGTTCGTCTTTGGCGCGCGCGAGGCAGCCTGGCCGCTGATCCGCACCGACCTGGGCCTGAATTACATCCAGATCGGCTTGCTATTGAGTCTGCCCAGCCTCGTCAGCAGCATCATTGAACCTTTCCTCGGCGTCCTGGGCGACGTGTGGAAGCGCCGCGTCTTGATTCTAGGCGGCGGCGTGTTTTTCGCGGCGTCCTTGCTGCTCACTATGTTGAGCCAGAGTTTTCTGGTTTTGCTTCTCTCTTTCATTCTCTTCTATCCGGCCTCGCGGCCCACGACGCGGCGGTTGATGGTCGCATTAAGAGTATATCGAAATTGGTTATGCTTGTGAAGCGTACAAGACCATTGCTTTTTAGAGTCGGGCTAGGGAACAAGAACGGAGAGCGTAGCGAGGAAGTGCGTAGAAACTACCTAGAGCGCGCGCGTCTAATGCCATTCTAACCTGCCCTTCAAGATTATCCACGAAGGGCACAAAGGGCCACGAAGAAGAGCACAGACTTTTTTCGTGAGCAGAAACCTTCGCAAGGTTCAACTCCCCCCACTTTTTGATGGGCAAGCGCCGAATTCGTCGTTTCCCAAATTCGCTGTTGTGTTCCGGCGGCGCAGGTCAAATTCTTTGTGTCGCTTCGTGTCACCTGCACCCGTAAGGGTGTTCGTGGAGAAAAGCTCTCGGCCGATCAGGCGCTAGCGAATGACGGCGGGCAAAAAGACCGTGTACACTTTGTTCGTGACGGTGACGTGTTGGCTGGCCAAAGTGGTTTCGATTTTGCCGCCGGCATCCACGGCGCGCGCTTCGATCAGATAAGCGCCCGTGTCCGGCATGTCCAGCGTAACCGTGAATGGTTCGACGCTGCCATCGAACTGTCCATCTTGCGGGGCAGCGGTTTGCCACGCGCCGCCGTTCACGCGATATTGGACGCTCACGACACTGCCGGCGTCCAGTTGATAGGCGACCCCGGTCACGCTCGACCGTTGGCCGGCGTAAGCCTCACCCGCCGGGGAATCAAGCTGAGTGATCAGTCCACCGTCTACCGGGTCGCGCACGGCGACCGTTTGGGTGGCATAGACTTCTGACACGTTGCCGGCTGAATCGCGCGCCGCCACTGCCAGCGTTCGCAGGCCGGGTTCAATCCCACCCATCGAAAAATGATAGCCCTCGGCCGTTCCATCGAATGTTCCATCCTCGGCGGCAGCCGGCTGCCACTCGCCTTGATCCAGGCGAACTTGCACGCCCGCGAGCGTGTTGATCGTCACGCTGGCGCGAGTGGGTGAAGGGTATGGGATGATCTCGGCTGTGCCGCTCACGACGACACTGTCGCCGCTTTGAACAAAGCCGGTGATCGTGATCGGCAAGTCGGTGTGCAGCGGGTCGAGAATGTTAGCGCCGTTGCTCACGTGCCAGCCGATTTGCCCGGCAGCGTACGGGTCGAGCGCGCGATGGAGATAGGGCGAGACCTGGCCGCGCATGATGCTGTCCACATTCGTGGCGCAAGCGCCGGATTGGCTGTTTTGATTTTCAATGGACAGGTACCCGGAACGGCTCACGCAAGACTGCCCGGCGGCGGCGTATTGATCGAGCGCATAAAAGATGTGACCGATTTCGTGCGCGGCTACCGCGCCCATGTTGGCCGGGCCATAATCGGCGTTGCCGTATGTCATCACCATGAAGGGGCCGCCCACGTAAGCGTAAGCGAAATCTCCGTCGCTAAAGCTATGGTCGCCGTCGTGTACGCTATTGACGACAAAGATCGTAAAGGCCCAGTCGGTATGATACTTGCCGCGCAGCGCGTTGTTATAGTCGCGGACACGGGAAAAGTAAGAGACCGCCGTATAGCCCAACGCGCCCATCGCATCGGCGACCCAATATTTTTCGTCGCTGTGCGGGCGCGAGATCGGCTCCACGTCCGTCGGCAACGGAGCCGTAAAGTGATCATCAACCACAAAACGGAGGCGCGCTCGCGGCTCGAGCGCGGTCCACCAGTTGAAGGCCGCCGTCACTTGATCGAAAACCAATTGCTTTTGATCCGGCGTCCAATCTTCGATAGAAGGGTCTGCACGGCCGTTGCTTTCCACCAGCACCAGTCCCACCGCCACAGAACCGGCCATGTACTCGCTGGTCTGATAGTAGCCGGGCGTGACGGACGAGGCCGCCACATTCAACTTGCCGACCGAAGGCGCGTCCGGCGCGAAAAAGGCATCCGGTCGCTCGGCATGCAGATTCGTCGAAGGATCAAGTCGCGGGGGCATGGTATCGGCCTGCGCCTGAACGGCCAGCGCCGGGCGTTGACCCCACAAACTCAACATCACAACCATTATCAGGAAGGCAAAGACAGATTTTTTGAGCATCACGGCGATTCCTCATCTTCACCTCCTATGGTAGCGGACCTGCCCGTGGGAATATATGGTTGGAAAAGGACTGTTGTGGTCGAGTTCCGTGCGAAAAATGCGAGAGAACAAAAAAGGCCCGCTGAGGGCACTTGCCTCAGCGGGCCTACTCACCCTTCGCAAGGGTGACGATGATTTAACTTGGCGTCTGCCTTGACCGGCAAGGCCGCGTGATCCGCATCCCCGAAAGAACTAGTCGTCCAGTCTCATAGTCGAATTCGCAACGATACGATACCTGACCACACGACTATAGTATTGCCCTACAACAATTGCGCGATCCGCGAGATTTTTTGCCGCCCTTTTTCTTCCGCGACGCGAAGCGCGCGAATGAACGCGAATTCCTAAAATATTAGCGCAGATTCGCGTAACGCGCAAGCGGACGGACAAAAAATTTGGCTCTCTGGGATTTGCCGTGATACGCCCCATATTTGGCGGCAGCGTGTAGGACAAATTGCCAATTTGTCCTACATTTGGGCAGACACCACGGCGACTCCCAATGAGCCAAAAATTTGGTTGCGGCGCGAAACGTGCCGCGCTATGTGACTATGTTTGCACTCCGCCGCCGACCGTGATCACTTCGCCATTCACGAATGTATTCCACCCCGAGCCGAGGAACAACACCACGCGCGACACATCGTCCGGCGTGGCGATGCGCCCGAGGGGGATGGATTTCGCCATCCGCTCCTGCGTCTCCGGCGTCGTGCTCTCGCGCATCGCCGAGGTGAGGATCGTCGTCGGCGCCACGGCATTGACGAGCACGCCGTCCGGGCCAAGCTCTTTAGCCAGCGAGCGCGTCAGGCCGATGAGGCCAGCTTTGGCGGCGGAATAGTGCGCCTGCCGGGCCGTGCCCGTCAGCCCGCTGCGCGATGCGATGTTGACGATGCGGCCCCATTTGCGCGCGCGCATGTGAGGCGCGCACAAGCCGGTGACGTGAAACACGCCGGTCAACATCACGTCGAACATGCGGTTCCATTGCGTGACCGTCATCGCCTCCAGCGACACGCCGCCCTCAAAGGCGCTGACGCTGTTGACGAGCACATCCACGCCGCCCCATTCTTTCTTGACCTCGGTGACCATCGCCTCGACCGAAGCGCGATCCGATAGGTCGGCGCTCATCGTCAGCGCCTCGCCCCCCACCGCCTCGACGGACTGCGCCACGACCTCGGCGGCTTCCCGGTGACGCCGGTAATGTACGACGACGCACGCCTGCTCCCGCCCGAACGCCAGGGCCATCTCGCGCCCCAGCCCGCCGGATGCGCCCGTGATCAACACGACTTTGTCGGCCAGTTCCAGTTGCATCGGTCGCCCCCTCTCCAAAATTTCCCCCCGGCCCCCTCCCCCGTTCGATGACGAGAGAAAAAGAGTCGGCGGTGAAAAACGCAAACGCATCACAAGTCATCCACGAAGGACACGAAGGAACACCCAGTTCAAGTTTTAATTCTTCGTGTGCCTTCGGCGTTGTGCCCAACGGCGTTGTACCCAACGCGCCCTTCGTGGAAAAAGAAATTCTGGCTCTCTGGGATTTGCCGTGATACACCCCCATATTTGGCGGCAGCGTGTAGGACAAATTGCCAATTTGTCCTACAGTTGGGCAGACACCACGGCGATTCCCAATGAGCCGAAATTCTATCAACTTCAATTATAGGCTTAGCCGGTCTTTGACACAAGCCAGCGCACGTGCTAAAATGTTTGCAGTGGTTCGCCAGCGTGTCGGTTCCCAGCCAAGGTTATCTGAGCGACGTCACATACTCCAGGTCGAAAGAGATGCCGGACTCGGCTCGAAATCGTCTGAAAAAACTCTTGGGGGCCAAGCCAACTGATTCTACAGAACAACGCCCCGCTGAACCGCCCGCGCGTCCGGTCGCGCCGGCGCCCTCCGCCACGCCCATGACGCGGCATCCTCTTTCCACTCTCACTGCGCCATCCGGCAGGCTGCGGCGTCAACCGCCATCAGAGACCCCACCCGATAGTTTTTCCGAAGCCAACCTCTACTTGCAGGAACTGCGCGGCAAGATGGCGCGTGTGGCCGAAGAATTCGCGCAGGGCAAGCTCAACCGGGCCCAGTTCCAGGAAATCTACCTTCATTACCAGCAGCAGCGCGCAGAGATTGAAACGGCGATCTATAACATGCCAGGCTCGGAAGCCTGGCGCGGCGCCGTGTCCACGGGCCATACGACGACGCTGCGCCAACGCAATGCCGCGCAGATTCTCAGCTACTCGATCTATGACAATTCCAGCAGCCTGTCGCTGGCCTCGGGCGGCCAATTCAAGCTGGACGCCGACCTGGTAGTGCCGATGCTTTCGAGCTTTCGCTCGGCGACCCAAGAGATTTTCGGCAAAGGGTTGCGGAGCACAGAAATCGAGGGCGGGCGGTGGCTGTGCTTTGTTCCCGGCACGTATACGACGCTGTTCGTGGTCTTTTCCGTCGAGCCGGCCCGCATCCAACTCACGTTGATCGAGGACCTGCACCGAGACTTTGAGACAGCCCATGCTTCGTCGCTGGCCGGAGGCGAAGGCCACGAGGTGGCGGCGCAGTTCGTCAAAATGTGGGCGCGTGACTGGAAGATCACGTAACGCCTCACCCTCGCCTGGCGCGCACGATTGCGCGCACGATTGCGGCGTTGGGTACAACGCGCATTGGGTACAACGCGCGTGCGAAAGAGTGCGCTGTGTCGCGCTCATGCCACAATTGGAGGCGGCAATGTCAACGCCGCTATCGAGGTGAACGCCACGGTAGGCGGCGGCGCTGGCAACATCGCTGGCGAGCGACACTCGACAGTCGGCGGGGGTACCTCCAACATTGCCAGCGGCTTTGCGGCCACCATCGCCGGAGGCTTGCACAATACTGCCAGCGCGGCCTACGCCACGGCCGGTGGGGGCATGATGAACGTCGTCAGCGGAACTGAAGCGACGGTCGGCGGAGGCGCTGGCAACATTGCCAGCGGCGACCTGGCTACCGTCGCCGGAGGGCTGTACAACCGCGTAGCCGATAACTATGGCACGATCAGTGGAGGCAGGTCAAACATCGTCGGGAATATGAACGGCGATCCTGCAGATGCGACATACGCCACGGTCGGCGGGGGCGACGTCAATGTCGCCAGCGGCTCGTTCTCTGTTATTCCTGGCGGTCTCTCCAACGTCGCGGCTGGCGACTATAGTATCGCGGCCGGGCGCCGCGCTGATATTGGCCCGGCCCATCATGGCGCTTTCCTTTATGCCGATTCGAGCGATTTTGACTTTCGCTCCGCCGCAGCTAATGAATTTGCGGTGCGCGCAACGGGTGGCGTCCGCTTTGTGACGGCGATTGACGCTGCGGGCAATCCCAATGCCGGTGTGCGCCTTGCCGAGGGAAGCGGCTCGTGGGCATCCTTGAGCGACCGCAATGCCAAAACCGGCTTCGCTCCTGTAGATGGGCTTGCGATCCTGAAACGTGTGGCAGGGCTTGCCATCACGACTTGGAGCTACAAAACGCAATCCCCCTCTATACGGCACATCGGCCCGATGGCGCAGGACTGGGCCGTCTTGGGCGTGGGCGAGGACGACGCATACATCAACTCGGTGGACGCAGATGGAATAGCCCTGGCGGCAATCCAGGGGCTTTATCAGGTTATACAGGACAAGGATGCTCAAATAAAAGCCCAGCAACAACACATCGAGACGATGGAAGCTGAAATCGCCCATCAACAAAACCATCTTGCCGCACTGGAAGCCCGCCTGACGGCAATGGAAAAGAGGTTGCTCGAACCGCCATCCAGCGCGCCAACACCCACACGGGAAACTCGGTAAAAGATCCGTTGAGGCTGCCCGAGGAGATAGCAATGAAGAAAAAGTCTTTGAGAACTTGGAAGTTGTTTACTCTCGTGGCGCTCATCATTTTGACCATGCTCGTTGCCTGCCAATCCGGCGCTCAGCCCACGACGCCTGAAACGGCAACCGGCACGCCAGCGCCGCCGAACAGTCCACCTCCAACGTCACAAGTTACACCCGCGCCGACAGATGATTGGTTTGCGCTGTTCCAGAGAACACCGTTCCCCTATACCACGCCACTCCCTCCGTCAACGCGAACAATCCTGGACGGCGCCTACGCCAAGCTCGACCCCAGCGAGGCTGAGCATTTTCATTGCAGACGCTGTCCGGATTATGCTCCGGAAGGTGGAATATGGAAATTGAGCCTGGATAAAGGGGTGTTCCGGATGTTCTATCAGGTCACGGGCTGGCGGAGTATCGGGTCATTCACCGTATCGGGAGACCGGTTGACGCTCTTCAATGACCCATACTGCACCGACGACGTCGGCGACTATACGTGGAAACTGGAACACGGGGCCTTGACTCTGCAAGTGATCAAAGATGAATGTGCGATCCGTCTGCGTGCAATGAATCTGACCATGCTCCCGTGGCTTTCGTGCCAACCACCTAATACGGAAGCGGCCGTTACCGATCATTGGCTCAAGCCACCCGGTTGCCAATAGAAGCGGCCACAAATATCAGCCCCCCGGACTTGCCGGGGGTCTTTTTATCCACCGCTCTTTTTGCGTTTGGGCATCCGGCTGAGTACGGTGATCGTTTCCATGCCCAGCACCCGGTCGCCAAAAGTCATTTCATTGCGTGGCTTGTCTTCTTCGTGTGCGGGCAGCCCAGCTACCCACAGCGGCGTGCCCTCTGGAGTGTATTTGAACAGGACAAACGCCTGGCCGGTAAAACAACCTTCGGTGTCTATCGCGCACGACAGCACCTTGCCGACGACCTTGCTGCGCTTGTCTACTACCAGGTCAAGTTGCTTGGGCATTCGCACATTCTTTTCGTCCACGCGAAAGCGGACGACCTGGCCCTTCATCTCGGCCCGGTGCGCGATGAATGCAGCGCGCCCGATAAAGAACGGTTTGTAGAGCTTGGCAAACTTGCCAAAGCCCGCGTCGTCCGGCGTGAGGCTCAGTGGCCCGGCCACCTCGTGGCCGTAGAGCGGCAAGCCCGCTTCAGTGCGCAGGCTGTCGCGCGCCCCCAAGCCAATTGGCTTGAGCCCGAATGGCTCGCCGGCCGCCATGATCTTATTCCACAAGTCCGGCGCGCGGTCGGGGTGGACGAGAATCTCAAAACTGAGCGGCTCGCCCGTATAGCCGGTGCGCGAGATGAGCACATCGTGTCCGGCCAGCGTGCCCTCGCACAATCGAGCGCGCTTGAGCGATTGGATTTGCGCGGCAAACTCGCGTGTGTTGGCCAGCGTTAGGAGAATCTCGCGCGATTTCGGCCCTTGCAGCGGAATGTCCACTCGACACTCGTCGCCCCAACGCCGGTCGCGCAAGTCGCGCAGGGTTACCTGGCCGCGCCACCGAATCCAGGGCCGCTCGCGATCAAGGGTGACTCGGTTTTCGATGACGGCGTTGAGCCAGGTCCAGACCTTGTCGTTATTGCTGGCATTGACCACGATCAGGTACCGCTCTGGCGCGCGCATGTAAATGAGGACGTCGTCAAGACAGTTGCCGTCAATGTCCAGCAAGTAACTATACAGCACTTGGCCCAACTGGACGGTGGACATGTCGTTGGGCTGCGCCAGGTCGAGGAAGCGGCGCGCGTCCGGCCCGCTGACTTTAAACACGCCCATGTGCGTCGAGTCGAACAAGCCGGCCGCTTTGCGGCACGCGAGGTGCTCTTTCACCACGGACGTGTACCATACGGGCATTTCCCAGCCGCCGAATGGGATCATCTTTGCGCCCAACGCCTTGTGTGTTTCGTAGAGTGTCGTGCGCTTGACGGGCGCGCGCGAGTCGTCAGATTCTTGCCAGTTAAAAATGGGCAGCGGCGTGTGCGGCGCCGGACCCAGGGTGTGCTGGCCGATAAAGTACGGCTTGGTTTTATCCACCGCTTCAGGATTCGTCTCCAGGCTGATGGGCAACGCGATCTTGGGCGTGTAAGGCGGGCTGGCTGGGTCAGCGCTCTCAAGGGGACGCACGATCATCGGGCCGACAAGTCGGGCAGTCAAATCGTCGTCGAACGCCACATAGCCATCCGAAAGCGCCCGCAGCCAGGCCGCCACGCGCGCGGCCTTTTCGCCAGGCGCCGTCAGCAGGTAACGGTCGTGCGCCTCGCCGGGGCGATGGAGCACGGCCGGACTCATCACTTGCCCATCTTTTTCGAGCAGGAAAGTCGCCTGCTCTCCGCCGGGGGGCAAGTGGACAAGCTCGTTGGTCGTGACGTGTTGCATAAAAGTGGACGCTCGGGGCCCAATGATTTCAAAGGTGACTTGTCCTGACGGGTATGGATCGTTAATCGTCCAAAAGTGCGGATAGCCCCGCGTGACCTCCGGCGAGCAAAGGCCCAGCTTGGCGATTAACTCTTGAACGGCCAGCTTGGATTGCTCGAGCACATCAAAGTCCATCTTGGCGCCGCCAGGATAGGGTCGGCAGCTCTTGAGCGTCTCGGCGATCGCGTGGGCGATCAACTCGACCTCCGGCTCGCGCAAGCCGCGCTGTGTGATCCACGGCGCACCCAGGCGGATGCCACTGGCATGAAGCGCGTTTGCGTCGCCTGGGATCGTGTTGCGGTTGACGACGATGCCGACCAGGTCGAGGATGCGCGCAGCGGGATCGCCCATCAGGGGAGAGCCATCCCGTCCCTTGATGCTCTTGCAGTCCACCAGCAACATGTGCGACTCGGTGCCGCCATACGGAATGCGCAGTCCTTCTTGCTGCAAGCATTTCGACAGGTGTTGGGCGTTGGCGAGGATCTGCTTTTGCAGCGCGACAAATTGCTCAGTGGCAGCCAGCTTGAAGGCGACGGCCATCGCCGCGATGGTGTTGACGTGCGGCCCGCCCTGCTCGCCGGGAAAGACGGCGCGGTCAATGCGCTGGGATAGCTCTTCGCGCGCGGTGAGGATGCACGCCGCACGCGGCCCGCACAAAGTCTTGTGCGTGGTAAATGTGATTACGTCGGCATAGCCCACAGGCGTTGGGAACACGCCCGCCGTCACCATGCCCGCCACGTGGCTGATGTCGGCCATCAAATACGCGCCCACGCTGTCGGCGATCTCGCGGAATTTCTTCCAGTCTGGCGCGTAAGGGTACGACGTGTAACCGGCGATGATCATGCGCGGCTTGGTTTGCGCGGCCAGCCGGGCGATCTCGGCATAGTCCAATTGCTCGGTCTCCAGGCTCACCGAGTACGGCACGATGTTGTAATGCCGCCCCGAACGGTTGGCCGGGCTGCCGTGCGTCAGGTGTCCGCCAACGATCAGGCTCATGCCCATCACAGTGTCGCCCGCCTCGAGTAGCGCTTCGTACACGGCGTTGTTGGCCGGCGCGCCCGAAAGCGGCTGGACGTTGACGAATATCCGCTCAGGTGGAACACGGTCGGTAGCAAACAGCTCGGCGCAGCGGCGGCGCGCGAGCGATTCGACCATGTTCGCGTACTCGACGCCCATGTAATAGCGCGGGCTGCCTCGGCGGCAGAGGGGCGCATTCTGCGCGAGGTTCTGCCGCAGGACGCAATTGACGACGTGCTGAACAAACTTGAAACAGCCCGCGCGTCTCAGGTCACGACAGACTTTGTGCTTGGGGGCAGCCCGACGGCAGAAACCACTATGGAAGCCGCTCGCCGTGGTATGGATATTTCTGTCGCAGACGTTACTGGTGCGCTCAGGGCAAGCCCTGATGCTGTCATTAGGATTGCATCAAACCTTGCCTCGCGCTTTACCCGTGATCTGACTGACGCAGAGCGTGCGCGCGTTGCCCGCATCTTGGTTTCTGAAGACCCAGAACTGGTAAGAAGGGCAATTGTTGATCAGGGCGCGATGGCCGCCTTACAGACACGCATCCAAGAACTGACCGCAGCAGGGACAAGGGGTGCCGCCCGCGCAGGGGCAGTGACGGGAGCGCAGCCCGGTGCTAATCTATCACAGCAGGCAATTCGCGGCCTTCTCGCACAATAACGGAGACACAGATGCAGCCGAAACGCCTGACGGACGACGAAATCCAGAACACCATCACAAGCTCCGTCCGCGAGGCCGTGGATTTCGTGGAAACGGAAATTGCGCCGGACCGCATCCGTTCGCAAAAATACTTCGACGGCAAGTCTGCGATTGAATACGAGGAAGGCAGATCGAAGGTTGTCGCGACCAAAGTGCGAGACACCATCCGCGCCATTAAGCCTGCCCTGATGCGGGTGTTCCTGCAATCCGACAAGCCGGTCGAGTTTGTCCCGACCACCCCACAGGCAGCAATGGGCGCGGATCAGGCGACCAAATATGCCAAGTATGTGTTCGAGCGCAACAACGGCTTCCGTATCCTGTCGGACGTATTCCACGACGCGCTTATCAAAAAGGTGGGCGTGGCCAAGGTCTATTACGACGAGGTGCCGAGCGTCGAGATTGACGAATACACCGACCTTTCGCCCGAGCAAGTTGCACTGATCGAAGAAGACGAGGAGACCGAAATCCTTGAGCGTGAGGATACGGTCATCGCTGAGGCCATCATTGACGAGATGGGCATGGAAGTGCAGCCCCAGATCGTCTACTCGCGCCTGCGCGCCTTGAGGACTGCTATGTCTGCGGCCACACCAGCGAAGCCCGCGTGGGCGATCTGGTGGCGATGGGCTTTGATTTCGAGACGGTCTATAATCTGGGCGGCTCTGCCGATGGCACCGTGGACGACGAGGAAGAGCTTGCCCGTCGTGGCTGGGACGACATCGACGACAACGAAAACGCCGCCGATCCGTCGATGCGGAAGGTCCAGTTTACCGAAGCATACATGCGGATGGACATCGAAGGCACGGGCGTCCCCCGCCTTTACAAGTTCATCTGCGCTGGCAATGATTACGAAGTGCTGGATTACGAACTGTGCGACTACATCCCCTTCGCCATCTTTGAGGTTGACCCTGAGCCGCACACCTTCTTTGGCCGCTCTTTGGCTGAGATTGTTGAGGAAGATCAGGACGCATCGACTTCCCTTCTGCGCGGGCTGATCGACAATATCTCGATGGTCAATAACCCAAGAATTGAGGTTGTGACCGGCCAAGCGAATATGGACGACGTGCTGAATAACGAGATCGGCGCGATTATCCGGGTGAAGGCTCCCGGCTCTGTGCGCGAGTTGACCGTTGGCAGCATGGCAGCCTCGGTGCTTCCGGCCATCAATTACTACGATGAGGTTGTTCGCGCCAAAACAGGCGTCACCGGCGCTGCTATGGGCATGGATGCCGACGCCCTGCAATCTCAGACTGCGGCTGGCGTCAATGCCGCCGTGCAGGCCGCCTCGGCTGTCTCTGAGTTGATCGCCCGCAATCTGGCCGAGGGCGGTATGCGCCAGATGTTCCGCCTGATTGCCCAGATCGCGCGGGCCAACCCGAACCAAGGCGAGATGATCCGGCTTGATGGCCAGTTTGTCCCGGTCGATCCGCGTTCTTGGACCAGTGACCTTGATCTCGTCACCAACGTCGGCTTGGGCAATAATCGCCGCGAGGAGCGCATTGCTGCCCTGCAACTGACCATGCAGACGCAGATGCAAATCTGGCAAGCCTACGGGCCGCAGAATGGCATTGTCACCATGACGGGCATCCGCAACACGCTGGCCGACATTCTGGGCATGGCTGGCATCAGCAACGCGGATCGGTACTACAACCCGATGAACCCGCAGATGGAGCAAATGCTGATGATGCAGGCGGCACAGGCTGCCCAAGCCCAGCAAGGCCAAGCCCAGCCGTCGGACCCCAATCAGGCGTTCTTGCAGGCCGAGCAGATGAAGATGTCCGCCCGCGTGCAGGCCGACATGGCCAAGACGCAGCTTGACGCCCAGCGGCTTCAAATGGAAGATGATTTGAAGCGGGATCAGATGGCTCAAGACCTTGCGTTGAAGGCCGCCGAGCTTCTTGCGAAAACCGGCGTTCAGCTTGATCTGAATGCTATCAAGCGTGAACAGCAAATGCCGAGGATGCCTTTTGTCGGAAATCAAACGCAAGGCTTCTGAAGCCAGAACACTCCTAGCCGATCACGTTTTCCAAGGCGTGATCGGTGAAATCCGCAATGATGCAGTGGGGGTGTTTTTAAATGCAGCTTGTGATATGAATGTGGTTGCGGCGGCACATGAACGTGTGCGCGCCGTTCAAACCATTCTCGACGCTCTCCAAGCGCGAATTGACGCCGAGGCGGTTGAGTTAAAACAGGATCGGGACCGTGCAAACGACTGACACACTTGAAGCGGCTGTAAACAGCCTGCTTATGCCTTCGAATGAAGTTGCTGAAACCCAGCAAGACGCCGACGAGGCGGATCAGATCGAAGAGGAACAGGGCGAATATGAGGGCGATCAAGCCCAAGATGACGCCGAGAATTCCGAGGACGACGGCGAAGAGCCTGATGCCGAGGATACTGAGGATGAGGACTACGAAGAAGCCGAGGCCAATGAGACGCCAGACGTGTTCACCGTCAAAGTTGACGGCAAGGACACCGAGGTCACGCTCGAAGAGCTAAAGCGGTCTTTTTCGGGACAAGCCTACATCCAGAAGGGAATGCAAGAGGCCGCGACGATCCGCAAGGAAGCCGAGGCGCTTTTCCAAACCCTTCAAAGCGAACGGCAGCAATTCTTTGCGACGTTGGAAAACATCCAACAGCAGGGAATAATTAAGGCCCCGCAGGCTCCTGATCTCCGAATGTTGGACAGTGATCCCATCGGATACATGCAGGAGAAGGCGAAATACGACATCAAGGCACAAGAGTTCCAAGCCCAGCAGCGGCAGCTTTCTGAACAGTCGGAGCGCCAGCGCGCTTTGCAGGATCAGGCGATGCAGGTTCAACTGCAAGAGCAAGCCGCCAAGCTGAAGCAGGCAATTCCTGAGTTTGCGAACCCTGAAAAGGCCGCAAAACTCAAGACGGACCTTGTGCAATTTGCGTCGAAATATGGGCTTTCGGCTGAAGAAGTGGCAAGCACTGTCGATGCTCGCCTTGTGCAGGTTTTGTATGACGCTTTCAGGTTCAACCAGCTTCGCGCGGGAAAGGATATGGCTAAGAAGAAGCCAGAACCTCCGCGCAATGTGAAGCCGGTGCCTCGCAAGCCTGCACCCGAAAAAATCGTTCGTGATCGGCAGATGAAGGTAGCGAAGCGGTCAGGAAAGCCAGAGGCTTTCATTGATCTGCTTTTCAGATGAAACCCCGATGAAGGACTGCTAAAATGGCACAGCCAACCAATACCCTCGACTCCTACGACGTTCGCGGCATCCGCGAAGACCTTTCCGACGTGATCTACGATATCTCGCCGGAAGAAACACCGTTCTACACCGCTTGCGCCAAGGCTAAAGCGTCCAACACGCTGCATGAGTGGCAGACCGACGCGCTGCGTTCGTCGGGCGATAACGCTCACATCGAAGGCGACGACACCATCGCTGAAGCCCGCTCGGCCACTGTTCGCTTGAACAACCGCACGCAAATCTTCAAGAACAGCGTCGTCATCCCCGGCACCGATCAGGGCCTCAACAAAGCCGGTCGCGCACGCGAAATGGCCTATCAGGTTCTGAAGATTGCCAAAGAGCAGAAGCTGGACATCGAAAAAGCGATGTTTGCCAACCAAGCAAAAGTTGCTGGTGACAGCTCGACCGCACGCCGCATGGCTGGCGTTCCTTCTTGGCTGACCACCAACACCAACTTCCAATCCGGTGACTCGGGCGCTGACCCGACCGGCGACGGCTCGAACGCTCGTACCGACGACGGCACCCCGACTGCATTCTCGCAGACCAAGTTCGACGCTGTTATGCAGTCGATCTGGGTCTCGGGCGGCAAGCCGGACAGCGTGTACCTGTCGGCGTTCCAGATGAACCTCGCTCTGGGCTTCACTGGTAACAACAACCAGCGTTCGAACATCACTGCTGAAGCCGAAAAGGTCATCAAGCACATGTCCGTTTACGTCACGCCGTGGGGAACCGTTGAGTTCAAGCCGACCCGCGAAAACCGCGCTCGGGACGTGTTCATCATGCAGGACGACATGTGGGCCGTTGGCGTTCTGCGTGCGACCAAGAACGAAGAGCTGGCCAAGACCGGCGACAACGAGAAGCGTCAGGTCGTCACCGAACTGACCTTGGTCTGCCGGAACGAAAAGTCCTCGGGCGGCATCTACGACAACACCACCTCGTAATCGTGATGGGGCGGGCTTCGGCTCGCCCCTTTCCTCATCTCATGGCTGAAGGAAAATCCCATGCCCTCAAATTACTTTGAGAACTACGGCATCGTCACGGTCACGTCTGCGACTGTCACGATCACCGACGAGGCTCACGTTGGCCAGCGCGTTATCTTCAACCGCGCTGCCGGTGTGACCGCAACCCTGCCGGAAGCTACCGGCTCGGGCAACCGCTACGAGTTCATCGGCCTTGTCGATGCCTCGGGCAGCCAGATCATCAAGGTTGGTGACAACACCGACATCATGATGGGCGTGGCCTATCTGGGCAACGACAGTGCAGGTGCCTCGTGCTTCTACACTGCCGACACCTCGGACACGATCACGATGGACGGATCGACCAAAGGCGGCCTCAAGGGCTGGCGTGTAGTCTGTGACGACATCGCTGCCAATAC
The DNA here is from genome assembly GCA_041300525.1 of Anaerolineae bacterium. GTDB lineage: Bacteria > Chloroflexota > Anaerolineae > Fen-1058 > Fen-1058 > JBGLNJ01. The sequence continues at coordinate 3,481,186 of JBGLNJ010000001.1, forward strand.
TTGGGCAGTCATGGTTATGTCGGAAGCCTCTGGCACCGAAGCGACCCCGTTCTCGGCCACTGTGTCGTAACGAAAAGAGGGGCGGGTTTAGGCTCGCCCCTTCTTCCCAATGAATGAATATCGGGTAACATGCGACGGCATTTTTCGTGGGGGCATCCGCTACAGGCGGGGGCAAATTCTGCGTATGCCGCCAGAGGTTGCCGACATCATGCGGAAAGTCTATCCGCATCTGACCTTTGAGGGCGTGAATGACGAAAATAGCGGAACAAATGTTCGAGGAGGACGGGAAGATCATTGTGCGGCAGACGCACGACTTCAACCCGGTCTTGGAGAAGGCAAAGATGCTCCGAAACGCAGGGGCAGGCCACCTCGGGGAAAGCAAGCTGGTGGGCTTAGTCCCGATGAAGGTTTGGGCTGAGTGGGCAAAGAAATGGGGCGTCAACCCCAACGACACAGCAGCCATGCGTGAGGTTGTGGCCCGCGAGATGAACAGCAGCGACAGTTCACGCCCGACCTGCTGCCCAGCGACGTGACCGGCATCAACTACTTTAACCAAAAGTCGCAAGAGTGGGAGTTTCGCGCGGGGCCGGTCTTTGCCCAAGTGGTGCTGGCCGACGAGATCAACCGCGCCACGCCGCGCACACAATCCGCGCTGCTGGAGGCGATGCAAGAACGGCAAGTCACGGTGGACGGCGATACTCGCCCGCTGCCGCGCCCGTTCCTGGTGCTGGCGACGCAGAACCCCATCGAGTTGGAAGGCACCTTCCCACTGCCTGAAGCGCAAATAGACCGTTTTTTCATCAAGCTGCCCATCGGCTACCCGACGGTAGACGAGGAGAATTCGATCCTGCTGCGTTTCGAGCGGACCGATCCGCTGGTGGGACTGGCGCCGGTCGTTTCCACCGATGATCTGCTGGCAATGCAAAAGCGGGTAAGCGAGATTCGCGTCGAGGCCAGCGTGCGAGGATATGTCGTCGCCATCGCGCGGACCACGCGGGAACATTCACAAGTCGCATTAGGAGCCAGCCCGCGCGGGACGATGGCGCTCTACCACGCCGCGCAAGCCTGGGCCGCGATTCGCGGACGGGCGTTCGTCGTGCCCGACGACGTCAAGCGGCTCGCGCCCTACGTGCTCACTCATCGCATTCTCATCCAACCGCAAGTGCGACTGCGCGGCCGCAAGCCGGAAGAGATTGTGGCCGAGATTGTGGATACGGTTCCAGTGCCGGTGGTGAGTTAGTCAATCAGTGATCGGTCAATCGGTAATCAGTCAACCAGTCAATCAGTTGCCGCGTGACTGAGTAACTGATTGACCGATTGACCGATTGACTGAGCAACCGATTGACTGATTGACTGAGCAACCGAGTAACCGATGTTCAACCAACGGTGGATCAGCCTGTGTATCCTCATGATTCTGCTGGGGCTTGTCGTCGGCCGGCCGGGGCTGCTGGTGCTGCCCATCTTTTTGCTGTTGACGATTGTTGCAGGAAGATGGTGGAGTGATCGGGCGTTGCGCGACGTGACGTATCGCCGGCGCATCGCCCGCAAGCGCGCGTTCCCCGGCGAGACGGTGGACGTCGAGGTGCTCGTAGAAAACGCCAAGTTGTTGCCTGTGCCGTGGCTGCGCGTGGAAGACGAATGGCCGCTGGATGTGCCGCTCACCGATAGCCAGGTCCTTGGCCCGTCGTACAAGCGTGACATGGGCAACCTCACGCACGTCTTTGCGCTCCGTTGGTATGAGCGCATTCGCCGCCAATATACATTGCTGGCCGACAAACGTGGCGTGTACGGCCTCGGCCCCACGCGGCTGCACTCGGGCGACGTGTTCGGCTTGTTCCAGACTGAGCGCGTGATCGAGGAGCAAGATTTCCTCATCGTTTATCCGCACATCTTTACCCTGGCCGAACTCGGGCTGCCCTCGAAGGAACCTTTCGGCGACTCGCGCTCGCGGCATCACCTGTTTCAAGATCCCAGCCGCACGATGGGAGCGCGTGATTTCCACCCCGGCGATAGTTTCCGTCACGTCCACTGGCCGGCCACTGCCCGCCACCAGCAACTCCAGGCGCGCGTCTATGAACCGACGACGACGCTGACCGCTGTCATCTGTTTGAACGTGGCCACGTTCCCACGCCCGTGGGAAGGCATCCTGCCTGAGTTGTTCGAACGCGCTATCGTCGTGGCCGCGTCGCTGGCTGCGCACGCTGTCGAGAGTCGCTACTCGGTCGGGCTTGTCTCGAATGGCGCGGCGCCTCGCTCCGACCGGCCCATTCGCGTAAAGCCGGGGCGCAGCCCCGATCAACTCGCGCGCATCCTCGAACTGCTCGCCGCGATCACGGCGTACGTGACTGCGCCGATGGGACGCTTCCTGTTGCGCGCAAGCCCGGCGCTGCCGTGGGGCGCAACGCTCGTCGTCGTGACGCCCATCGTGACCGACGAGTTGCTCGCGTCCATCATCCAGTTGCGCTCGGCGGGGCGGCGCATGGTGCTCGTGTCGCTGGACAAAGAAGCGCCGCCTGAACTGTACGGCGTTGTGACGCACCACCTGCCTGATGCCGATTGGCCCTTGACCGCCACGCATGGCCCCATCGCTCAGCCCAACATCTTTGCTCAATGGCGAGAGGAGATAGCGTGAAGAGCGAGCGGGCGTGGCTCCGAAACGTCCATTGGCGGCGCGAAGTGATTCTGATCGCGCAAGCTGTCGCGGAGACGTGCCTCATCTCGCCCTGGCTGGCGATGTTTCTTTCGATGGGCCTCACTGTCCAACCCGAAAATGTGGCCGGTGCGTGCCTCGCGCTGATCCTGGGCATGCTTTATCTTTCGCGCGCGATGGAAGCGTTTCGCGTAAAGGCCTGGATTCAGAGTGGGCTGATTCTGAGTATCATCGTCGGCCTGAGCGCGTGGACGGTGCGCAGGCTTACCTTCAGCGGGCCAGCGTGGGAAGGCAGAGACTGGCAACACGCCTTGCTCGATCCAAACGTTTGGGTCTATCTCGCGCCGGGCGCTGTGATCGTGGTATTGAGTGTGACGTGGCTGTGTTGGCGTGGCTTGCGATTGGCCGGTCTGCCTCCGAGTGTCCGAGGAGCCACGATGGGGTTTCAAGTCGGCGTCCTCGTGCTGGCCTTGTTTACGATGGTGAGCACGCCGCGAGAAAGCATGGCTTTCGTCTCGGCGTTTTTCTTCAGCCAATTGCTCGCCGTGGCGTTGACGCGCGTAGAGACCATCTCGTATGCAAGCGGCGGCAGGCGGTTGCCGTCCAGTGGATGGTGGCTGACCGTGCTCGTTGGCTCGACGGGAATCGTCGTCCTCGTCGCGGGAGCGGTGAGCGCGGCCGTGATGGGTTTCCCGCCGGATAAGCTATTCTTCTGGCTCGTGCCATTCATCGCTCTCATCACACTGCCGTTGTTGCTGATCACACTTCCGTTCATGGGGTTGCTTCAACAAATCCTCCAGATGCTTTTGAGTGGCGCCCTGCTCGTCATCAACTCGCTGATGTCGTTCATCCAGCAAGTCCAAGACATCATGCGTCAGATGATTCACTTTACGCTGCCGCCATTCATTCACACGGTGTTGCGTGTGATCGGATATGGCATCGTCATTCTTGTCATTCTCTTGGTGATGGCTGTGGTGATCCGGGTGGCGCGAATGGTGGGAGGTCGGCGCGCGGCGCGAGAAGACCCGGAAGGCGAACAGCACGAGTCCATCTGGTCGGGTCAGGACTTGCTGCGCAAATTGCGGGCGCGGTTGCGCGACCGGCTGGCGAAGCTAAAAAGTCTGGCAGGCATCATGGATCGCTTTGGCGCGGGTGGGCTATTCGCGGCGTTGACCATCCGCCGCATTTACGCGCAGACGGTCAGGCTGGCTGCGTCACGCGGGTATCCGCGTCCGGCGGCTCGCACGCCTTACGAGCACCTCGCCACATTGCACCAGGCTTTCCCTGGCTGTCAAGCCGACTTGGCCCAAATCACCGAGGCTTATGTGGGCGTCCACTATGGGGAGTTGCCGGAGCGATCTGACGCGCTGGCAGAGATTCGCGCCGCATTCGAGCGGGTTGCTGTGCAAGAGGTGAGGAAACAGGGAGACCAAGGGAGTGGGCGAGTAACTGGGTGACTATCTGCTGGCTAACACCAGCATTTGCAGGTATCCATTCTCAATGATGGCCTCAAGCTCTAGGGCCGTTTCCTCATAGTCCAACATCGTGCCGCCGGCCGGATCCTCGATGTCGTAATTGCTCCCGGCCATCTCTGAGAACAAGCGGACGCGGCGCGCGCGGGGAACTCGGCCCGGAGCGCCTCGCCGTGATGGTGCGTCATGACCAGGATCAGCACGGCCTCATCCATGATCGCTTCGGTGATGACGCGGCTGTGATGTTTGCGAATGTCCACGCCCATCTCGGCCATCGCCAGAATGGCGCTTTGGGTGGCGGGACGGCCATCCATCGTCCACGAGCCAGCCGAGGCGGCGCGAAATTCGTCGGCGTGGCCCTCGCGTTCCAGCTTGCGCTGCATCAATCCCTCTGCCATCGGCGAGCGGCACATGTTCGCGGTACATACAAAGAGAATAGTCTTCATGGTCAATCAGTTACTCGGTCAATCAGTGCCAACAATCCACCTGAAACGAGCGAATGTCCGCCGAGCACGACCGGGATCGGCGCGGCGAGCGCAGCGGCGGCGAATTCGCGCAAGAACGGATCGGCAATGTCGTCCGGGCGGCGCAGGTCGGAATAGAAGCGGTCGGCGGGCGAAGGCCAGTCGCCACGCGCGGCCATCATCACACGGCTGTCGAGAAACAGCGCGTCGGCCAGCTCGCCCATCTCGCCAAAGAACCGCTCCAACCCCGCCAACGCCACGTAATCGGCCAACAGTGAGCGCACCAACCCGCCCGATAGCCGCCCGCTGGCGCGCATCCCGCGCTCCTCGGAAAACACACGCATCCAACACAGCGCTTTGCTTTCCAAATATACCCACGTGGACTGCGGCACGCGCCCGGCAATTATAACCTGTTTTGCGGGAGTGACCAGAACCTTGGCCGCCTGGTGCACGTGCGCATCATCCCAGCCCAGCCCGGCGATGTGCGAGCGCAGATGCGGACCTATAGACCTGTCAGGTCTTGGCTGCAATCCTGCGATGAGCAAATCGGTCGGCGTGTCCAGGTCGAACTGCGTCGCCGCCGAGCGCGGCCATTCACGCGCCGCCAGCCCGCCCTGCCGCGAAAGCATCCAGCCCAACGAATTATCCGAGCGGAGATCGTTCGCGTGCTGAGAAATAGCGGTGCAGCGACCAGCGCTGCTGAGATCAGCAACACAACCATTCCCCACGCCAGTCTTTTCGATTCGAGGCGGGGCGGGCGCGTCAATCCCAGGTAAGCGGCAAACGTAATGAACGCGAGCACCATGGGCCGCGCGCTCAGATACCCATAGACCGAAAGGCCCAACAGCACGCCGGCAAGCACAAACCGCGCAAGAGGCTGGCGAGGGGAGCGCCACGCATCCCAGAACATGCAGCCCGCCAGCGCAAGTAGAGGAAGAATTGTCCCGACACGGAGACCCACGCGCCCGATCGAGACAGACCAGAACGATACAGCTTGCACCGCCATCGCAATCAATGCTACGTGGCGTCCGAACAATCGCCGCGTGAGCGCGTAGCACGCGCTCACGCCCAACATTCCCCAGGCAAAGGCCGCAAAGCGCACGCCCAGGAGATTGGTTCCCAAGACACTCAGGGTCCCCGCCAGCGTCACCTGGAACAGCCAGGCATGTTCCTGCAGGTCGGGGCCGAGTGGGTTGGCTTGAAGGGTTAGCCAGGGAATGAAAGACGATGAGCCGGCGGGGCGCGACCACGCGGGCAGCGCGGGCCAGATGAATTCTTGCACAATCTGCCCGTTGATCACCTCGTCGTGGTGCAGACCGGGCGGCACGCGGTCAAGCTGCCAGGTGCGGAATCCGGCTGCCACCAGGAGAAGCAGCGCGGCCAACAAAATCGAGTTGCCGCGTAGAGTCGAGGTGATCCACGAACTCGCAGAGGGCTGCACCGGACACGAAGAAACACGAAGGGCCTCTTCGTGCCCGGTGGGTTCGTGGATCGTCTTTGGGGAACGAGCCATCACGCCTGCGCCGATTCGACTTGTGGCACGCTGACCAGCTCGCCGGCGCTTTCCTTGCGAGCAAAGGTCAACTCGTCGTGGTCGGTGTCCACGATCACGCAATCGCCGGAGTGGAACTCGCCGCGCAAGAGCCTGACCGACAGCGGGCTTTCGACGTGCTTTTGGATCGCGCGGCGCAGCGGTCGCGCGCCAAACTGCGGATCGTAACCTTGCTTCGCCAGCCACTGGCGCGCCGCCTCGGTCAATTCCACCGTCATGCCTTGCTCGCTCAAGCGCCCGCCGACCTCTTTCATCTGCAAGTCCACGATGCGTTCCATGTCCTCCAGCGAGAGCGTGTTGAAGATAATAATCTCGTCCACGCGGTTGAGGAACTCGGGGCGGAACTCGCGCTTGAGCGCATCTTCGATCTTTTTGTGGTCGGCGGCAATCTCGGCGCTGGTCGCGCCGTCGCCGGGGCGCATAAAGCCCAGCGCCCCACCCTTGCGCGCAAACTCGGTGCCCAGGTTGCTCGTCATGATGAGGACGGTGTTGCGAAAGTCCACCGTGCGTCCCTGGCCGTCCGTCAACCGCCCGTCCTCCAAAATCTGCAAGAGTGAATTCCACACATCCGGGTGCGCCTTTTCGATTTCGTCGAACAGCACCACCTGGTAAGGGCGGCGGCGCACGGCCTCGGTCAACTGGCCGCCTTCTTCATAGCCCACGTAGCCGGGCGGCGCGCCGAACAAGCGGCTGACGGTGTGGCTTTCGTGGTACTCACTCATGTCAATCCGCACCAGCGCTTCCTGGTCGTCGAACATGAACCAGGCCAGCGCGCGCGCCAACTCGGTCTTGCCCACGCCCGACGAGCCGAGGAAGATAAAGCTGCCGATGGGCCGGCGCGGATCCTTGAGGCCGGAGCGCGCGCGGCGGATCGCGTCAGCCAGCGCCGCGATAGCTTCGTCCTGGCCGATGATGCGCTCGTATAGGCGATCTTCCATGTGCAGCAGCTTGGCCGCTTCGGTCTCCACCAACTGCGCCAGAGGGATGCCCGTCCACGCGGCGACGACGCCGGCAATATCGTTCACATCCACGATCTCGTCGAGATTTTTCGACCGCTGCCATTCCCCGCGCTTTTCGTCAAACTCTTGCTGCAAGCGCAACCGGTCGGCCTTGACCCGTGCTGCGCGTTCGTACTCGCGCGCGTTGCCGGCAGCTTCCTCCTCGGCCAACAGGCGGTCGAGTTCCGTTTTCATCTGTTTGAGATCACTGGGAAGTGTGTACAACGCCACGCGCAGCTTGGCCGCCGCCTCGTCCATCAGGTCAATCGCCTTGTCCGGCAGGTGTCGGTCGGTCACGTAACGCTCGCTCAAGCGGGCCGACGCCACCAGCGACTCGTCGCTAAAACGAACCTTGTGGTGCGCCTCGTACCGGTCGCGCAGGCCGAACAGCATTTGGATCGTCTCGTCTATCGAAGGCTCGTCCACAAACACCGGCGCAAAGCGGCGCTCCAGCGCGGCGTCTTTTTCAATGTACTTGCGGTACTCGTCCATCGTCGTCGCGCCCACGCATTGCAGCTCGCCGCGCGCCAGCGCAGGCTTCATCATCGAAGAAGCGTCCAGCGCGCCGGAGGCCGCGCCCGCACCCACGACGTTGTGCAGCTCGTCAATGAACAAGATGATTTCGCCCTCGCTCCGCTGGATTTCATCCATCGCCGCCTTGAGCCGCTCCTCGAACTCGCCTCGGAAGCGCGACCCGGCCACCATCCCGCCCAGGTCGAGCGCGACGACGCGCTTGCCCATCAAGATTTCCGGCACGTCGTTCGCGGCGATATTTTGCGCCAGCCCCTCGACGATGGCGGTTTTGCCCACACCGGCTTCGCCGATGAGCACCGGGTTATTCTTGGTGCGGCGGCTGAGCACCTGGATGACGCGCAGGATTTCGTCGTCCCGGCCAATGACCGGGTCGAGCTTGCCTTCCTTCGCCAACTTGGTCAAGTCGCGGCTGTATTTTTCCAGCACGCGATAGCGACTTTCGGCCTGCGGCGTGGTGACGCGCTGGCCGCCGCGCACTTCCTTGATCGCCTCGTAGATGCGATCCTTCGTGACGCCGGATTCGGCCAGTAGCCGCGCGGTGACGCTGTTGCGGTCGGCCGCCATCGCCAGCAAAATGTGCTCGGTGGAGATGTATTCGTCCTTGAGCTTGCTGGCTTCCTCGATCGCCAGGTCGAGCACGCGCTTGAGGCGCGGCGTGACAAACACTTGCCCCGTGCCGCCGCTGCCATAGATCGAGGTCTTGGGGCCGGTGCGCAGCACATCCTCGATACGGCGCCGCAGCGCATCCACCGTGACTCCGGCGTGTTCGAGGATTTGCAGCACCACCCCATCGGTCTGTTCCAACAACGCCAGCAGGACGTGCTCCACGTCCACCTGCGTGTGGCCGTATTTCTGCGCCAATTCGGCGGCGCGCGCGGCGGCCTCTTGCGCGCGCTCGGTAAAGCGGTCAAAACGCATCATCGTTCATGCTCCAATCACGTGTTGCGTAATCTCCCTCTTGAGAAGAGGGTTGCGTGCTGCGTAACCACCTGTCACGCGGCCACCGGCACGGGCGTGTCTTCCAGGTAATGGAGAGAGAACCCTATCCAAATGCCTTCGCTGGTGAGCAGATCAATCGCGCGCTGTCCCATTTCCTCTTGAACATGCACATAATCTTCAAAGGTGGGCACCGTGACTTCCAAGCGGATTTGCCCGTTAGCCGTTCTGTAGGTTTGGCCCAGCGTTGCACGTGGGCATAATCTGAGTATTTCTTCTTGCCACTCCTCAACTAACTCACGCTCTCGTGTGTTCATTCCAGCACCTCTTTGATTGCGTTCACAAAACTACGCGCCTTTCGCAAGCGGCGCTCGGCAACTTTGCCGCTGGTAAAAGTTGTGCCGTAATCGGCATCGTGCCGCTCGTCCATCGCATCAGACAACTCGCGCGCCAATGCCAATGGCAGCACCTTGCGGCGTTTGATGAGTTGCTCTGCCACTTGCGCTTGCACGTAATCGTGTCCCCATGCGCCTTTGCAGGGTGGTATACCATGCTGAATCAGCGCCGCAATAGCAATGTGGAACATGGCATAGTAGCAGCGGCTGACGCAGACATCGTAAAGCGTCTGCTCAAAGCACAACTCGGCGGCGCGCATGTCTTGGTCGGCTTTGTTTTTCCAATTCTGAATTGAATCCATCGAATTTGGTCTGCTGTTTGCGAGAGAGAACCGTGCCGTCAAGAATGACCCATGGAGACATGGGCGTCAGACTTGGTCGTGCAGACCCGTGCGGACTCGACCTCCGCCACGGCCTCTTCCACTGTCTCTGGCCCCAACTTGAGCGGTATGCCTTTCTCACGAAACAGATCGCGCGTCTTGATCCATGACAGGCCGAGCAGTTCAGCCGCCTTACCCAGACTGATCTCTTCATCCACATAGGCGCCGACGACGACGGCCCACTGCGCAGCTTTATTTTCGGCCAGGCTGGTTCGCAAGACTTGGTCTACCATTGCCGGCTGACGGCGGCTTAACTTGATCAACTGGTCCAGACACCAGTCGGCTGTAAATATGATTTCGGCCGCCATGCTTTTCCACGCCAAAATCCAGAAGGATTATACTCTTACCGACTGACGCTGGCAAGGGCGCTGATTGCGCAAGGCTCAATCACCGGTTGACGGATGCGCCAGAAAAGCGTACAATGAAAGCGTCGAGCCGCATACAAAGCGTTCCCGGTTTCCATTCGCTTCTACTCCGGGCACGTGTTGTATTCACTCCGAACCCAAGGAGGTGATGGCCGCCAAGTTGTCTCGTTTCTTGTCCCGCCTTTCGTGCCACGGTTTAACTTGACCCCACAGCCTTGAGCGAAAAAGCTTACTATCACTTTGTCAAGTCCTTTCTTGATGGCAGGCGCAGACTGAATTTTCCAGTGCGTAGGGCAAGTTGGCAACTTGCCCTACAGCCGCAAACGGAAATTTTAGCGTGCGGTTAGTATCATACAATGTCGGCATGTCCGGCGGCGCGGTTCAGGCCAAAATCTGCTGCGTAGGGCAAGTTGGCAACTTGCCCTACAGCCGCAAACGGAAATTTTAGCGTGCGGTTAGTATCATACAATGGTCGGCATGTCCGGCGGCGCGGTTCAAGCCAAAATCTGCTGAGGCGGGGCAGATGGATGGTTGTGCCCCAGCGGTGCTAACGCCGCACAAGAGAGAGCGCCCGCGACGCGCTCAACCGGATGACGGTGTAGAGCGCACGGTTGATTTCGGAGCGCGAGATTTTGGATGTGCCGAGTTGGCGATCCATGTAGCAAATCGGCACTTCGGCGACTGTCCAGCCGCGCCGCTGGACCTGGTACAGCGTCTCGATGAGGAACGAGTAGCCGTTGGAGAAAATAGAGTCCAGGTCAATAGCTTCGAGCACGGCACGGCGATAGCAACGAAAGCCCGCCGTGCAGTCCCTCGCCCGCAGGCCCAGCATGATCTTGGCAATCGCGTTCCCGCCATAGCTCACCAGGCGAAGCGGCAGGGAGCGGCCCATCGTGCCGCCGCCGCGCACGTAGCGGCTGCCGATGACCAGGTCAGCCGTCTGGCTGCGCTCGATCATCGCCGGGACGTAGCGCGGGTGATGCGAATAGTCCGCGTCCATCGTTAGGATGAGATCGGCCCCGGTTGCCAGCGCCTTTTTGAATCCGGCGATGTAGGCCGTGCCCAGGCCCAGCTTGCTGGGGCGATGGATCACGGACACGCGCGGCTCCTGGGCGGCCATCTCGTCAACGATAAGGCCGGTGCTGTCGGGCGAATTATCATCCACCACGATGACGTTCAGGCCGAGGGGCAATGCTAGCAGCTCGGGCACGAGCATGACAATGTTTTCGCGTTCGTTATAGGTTGGGATGATGACGGTTGATTTCATGATTTCCGATTGTAGATTTCTGATTCTAGATTTCAGACGGAGGACGAAAGACCGAAGGCGAAGAATAGCCTTTCGTCCTCCGTCGTTCAAGATGGCAATTGACTCTCGTTAACCGCCAGCGCCAGCGTGGCGATCCACAATAGCGAGTAATTCAGCGCGCGGCGTGACTTGCGGTACGCGCCCCAGGCGAGGACTGCCGCCACCAGTCCGACGGTCAAGCGCAGCATCCCTAGCGGCTCACGCAGCGTGGACTGCGGCGTGAACGGGATGATGAGCGCATTCACCAGCAGAATACACACCAGTGGGTGAATGTCGCGCCGGGCCACGTCGCGCAGCGCGGCGACCAGCGCAGCCAGCGCCGGGAGCAACGCCATCGGCGTGACGATCAGCGCGATGATCGCGAGCGCTCGCGCGTCAATCGCCGCCAGCGACCACAGCCCCCGGTACGGAATCCACTCGAACGGCGTGCCCATCGCGCCGCCGGAGCCGACGCCCCACGCGCCCAGCCATACGCGCAAGAACACCTGGAGCGCCGCGAATGGCGCGCCGACGATGACGGCCCACTCCGCCAAATCGCGCCAGCGCCGCGAGAGCGCAAAACTCAACAGAAAGCCGGCGGCCACGAGCAGCGTCGTCTCTTTGGTCAGCGCCGCCAGCGCCAGCAATCCCGCTGCCCCGCGCGCGCGTCCGCGCTCGTAACTCAACACGGCGGCCTGCGCCAACGCAAAAGCCAGAGGCTCGGTCAAATCGAGCCGCACGGCCATCATCAGCCCGCCGAACAGCCCATAGCTCAAAGCGTACCAGCGATTCACGCCGCGCCCGGCCAAGATGTCTTCGGTGAACCATGTGCCAGCCACGAGCGCCAACACGTTCACCGCGATGAGCGTCCAGGGAACCAGCCCCCCCGTTCGCAGAGCGAACAAGGGGGAAGCCACCATCGCTAATGCCCACGCGGTCAGCGGGTAAAGGATGCGCTGGTAGCGATAGGCCGGAACGTCAAGGAAACGAGACGCGCCCAGCGGGTCGCGCGCGATCTGGTAAGCGAACTGCCCGTCATAGCCCCACGTGCCGCCCGGCAACCCCGGATCGAAGCGCGTGCCGACGAGCGCGAATTTCACCGGGTCGCCGCTGTAGCGCGCAAGGATCAGCGCGATGTACGCCAGCGCGATCAAACCGACGACGTGCCACGGGCGCAGCGAATGGCGAATGTCGAACCCCCTAAAGAGGGAGATGGTCGAATGACGAATGGCAGCCATGCATACCCGGCGCAGACTGAATTTTCCAGTGCGTAGGGCAAGTTGCCAACTTGCCCTACAGCCGCAAACGGAAATTTTAGTGTGCGGTTAGTATATGGTTCAAGGCATTCTCGTGCGCGCCGCACGCCTCGGGCGCAAGACTGCCAGGCCCGCCATGACCGCGATCAAGCTCAAGAGGCTGATGGCTCCGCCCACGCGGAATGAAAGCGGCGCGTAGCGGAACACGACGGTGTGCTCGCCGGGTGGAAACACGACGGCGCGGAAAGCGTGGTTGGCCCGCAAAATCTCGACCGGCGTCCCATCCAGAGTCGCTTGCCAGCCGGGATAAAAAGTATCGGCCAGCACCAAGAAACCGCCCGACTCGGATTCGGCGTGTATTGTAACGGCATTAGGAGAATCCTGCAAGGACTGGATCGTGCCTATCGCTCCGGCTGTCCCTTCCTTGGAGATTGGAGATTTGACGCTCCGCGTGGAGATTTGAACGACCTGTCGCGGATCGAACGACGGATCGGTCAGCGCAGCGACCGAGTCCGAAACGACACGCGCCTGGGAAACGATCCATGCGCGGCCCAGTGCCGCATCGTTGCGGTAGACCGTCACATCCGCGCCACGTTGCACGACCGGCAATGGCAACTCGCGCGGGCTGACGATGTACCGCGCGTCCATCACGCCGGACACCCGCAGCGCGTCTGCTTCTGGCAACTTGTTCAAGAGCGTCACGACGTCGTTGTAACGGCTCACCAAAAGCGAATCAAAATTGTTGGCGGTCGGCACGCGCTCGATCATTGCGGTATTGGGCAGGAGCGTTTCCCGCAGGCCCAGCCAGTACGCCGCGTCTTCCGGCCCGGACTTTATAAATGAAAGGTAACGGTTGAACTTGATGTCGGTCTCGTCGTCGGCGAACCAAAGAACGCGTCCGGCGACTGCGGTGCGCACGGCGCTCGCAGACACGGTGGGGTTCCGATACAGACTCGCATCCGTTGTCGGATTGAGCCGCCAGTCGGCCACGAGCAAATCCACCGCGACGACTCCGATGAGTGCGATTTGCCACAACTTGAATCTGGCCCCCCCGCCAGCAGGGGGGAAATTTGGGCGAAACGCCAGGTACGCCGCGCACGCGCCCAACGTCACGCCGAGCTGGATCACGGGGCGGACGAACACGGCGCGAATGTGGATCAGCGTCGCTCCGGCGATGCCGGCCAGGAGCACGCCCATTGCGGCAACCAGCAGAATGCGCCCCAGCGAGCGCAGCCGGTCGCCGCTGAGCAGTTGTTCCGTGCCAATGCTCGTCAACGCGGCAACCGCCAGCGTGTACACGCTCAACAGTCGTGCCGGGCCTTGGAACAGCGACGCGCCTGGCAGCGCCCGGAACAATAGCGGAAAGAACGGCGCAAATCGCCCCAGCGCGATCAGCAGAGACACTGCTATCGTTGCGCCAAAGAACCACGTTGCCGATTTGAGATTTGAGACTTGAGATTTGAGATTTGAGAGGGCGAACATGGACATCAACAAGGCCCACACGCCCACATAGCCGGCGTTTTCCAAGTAATTGTCATAGCCCCAAAAATTACCGTCGGCGGGATGACCTTGCAAGTCCGGCGCGAGAAATGTCAGCAGGCGCAGCGGGTGAAGCGAGTGAGTCACGGCAAATTCGTAATCCAGTCCGCCGGTGCGCTGCGACTGGGCCGCCAGTTCCGACGACGGCAGCAATTGCACCGCCGCCAGCGCAACCCCCATCACGAGCGCTAACAGCAGATGGCCGATAGCCGATAGCAGATGGTTCCTAGTTTCCTTGTCTCCTAGTCTCCTTGTCTCCTGTATTAATCGAATTGCCGCATAAAGCGCGACCACAATCAGCCCCAGCCCTGCCGTTTGCGCGTGACCGGCCAGCAGTCCCAGACCAATCGCCAGCGCCAACCACAGCGCATCGGACACGCTTCGCGGGCGACGCTGCGCCAGCACCTCGGCCCGCCAGAGCCAGATCGCCAGCCAGGGGAACGTCGCCGTGATGCTCAGAAATCCAAATCGCGCGATAAAAAATTGGGAGAGTTGAAACGCCAGCGCGCCGACGAGCGCCGGAAGTGTCCGCAGGCCGAACGCGCGCCCCCAGGCATACATCGCCAGCCCGGCCAGGATCGCGTGCAACACCGCCGTGTAGCCCATCGCCTGCTCGACCGGCAAAAGGAGGTACAGCACGTTGAGCGGATAGAACACCGCCGATTGCAAATTGGCTGCCAGCGATGCGCCGTTGCCGACGAACGGATTCCACAACGGCACGTTCCCGCTGCGCCACATCTCAGAGGCGAACTGTTGCCAGGGATAAAACTGCAACAGCGGCACGCCCCAGAACAACACGCGCCCCGCAAACACGATGCGCCAGAAGAGGACGAGTGGTGTCACGACGAGGATGAGCCACGAGAGATTTCTGATTTTGGATTTTAGATTGCTGATTGTTGATTGCATGCGGGTCTCGTTACGCCTGTCTGCGAACGATAATGCCGGGTGTGCGCTGCGCAACGTTCCGGGACGCCGGCGGAGAACCTCGGCGACCTGGCCCATGCCGCGGTCGGCCGGCAAGTCGGGAGTGAACATCACGGCGCGCGAGTTCTCCTCGGCGTGATTGCCATAGACGCAAGCGTTATTCGGCGGGCCAACTTCGGGGCAGACCATCGTCTGATACGTGAACGCGGGCAGGATGACGGTGCCACACACTGCAAGCAGCGCGCCGAGCATAGACTCGGCCCCGCCGCGCACGTGGCCGAACGCCGAAAGCGAGATGTGGGCGATGACGTCGCTATCACGGTTCAGTCCCAACTCGCGCAAGGCGAGGACAATTTCACGATGAGTTATCGTTGCCATCATTTTCCCTTCCATTCGGCGATGTGTCTTGCCGCATTAAAGGCAGCCGGCCAGATGCGCCCGTTACTGACTAGCCCAATTGTCGCCCGAAATGGCCGTTTCCGCAAGCGCGTGACCACCGTGTAAATCAGCGCCAGGCTCATGACCCCGCCCATCGCGCCGATTGTGCCGGTGACCACGCCACTGGTCGCAGACTGAAGCAGGGCCTCCTGGCTGAAGCGTGATGCCGCGAACAGCGCCACTTGCCTGCCAGCCGCGACTGATTTTAATCGTGCGAGGCGGCATCGGTTGTCCCTGACTGTTTATGGCTTATCGCTTATTGCATCATAGAGTCTGACCTCGCCCTGTTCACGAGGATGTTTGCCGGTTTTGTCGGCGTAGAATTCGCGGATGGTGGCGAAATCGGCCTGGATGTCGCCGGTGGGCATGAGGGCTGGGCCGATGCCGCCCACTTTTCTGCCATAGTCCAGAAAGCTCATCACGATGGGAACGCCTGCGCCCAGAGCGATGTAGTAAAAGCCGCTTTTCCAGTATCGGGTTTTGCTGCGAGTGCCTTCGGGCGCAATGACGACGATCAGTTCGTCGTGCTGCTGAAATGTTGCCGCCATCTGGTCAACAAAGCTGTTGCGAGACCGGCGGTTGACGGGAATGCCCCCTAACCGTTTCCACAACCCGCCCAAGGGCCAGCGGAAAAAAGTGTCTTTGCCGATCCAGTGCGGATGGATGCCGATGGCGCTCCTGAACAGGAGCATGTAGACAAAATCCCAATTGGACGTGTGTGGAGCGGCAATCAGCACATACTTGCGTGCGTCGGGGAGGGTCACTTCCAGCTTCCAGCCGAGAGCATGCAGGATAGCCTGGGCAAGGTTTTGGGATAGAGTCGGTTCTTGCTTGTCACTCATTGCATATCGCTTGGCATGTATCGCTGCACGTTTTTCGCATCATGGCTGGAAAGCCGGGTTATCTTTGATCGCGCCCAGGCACTCGTCTATGGACAATCCAGTATAGATTTCCACCCACTTGCCCGTATACCGCATATACGAGAGGTTGAAGCGGTCGCCGCCAGCATATTCCATGCGGGCAAACTTGTCCTCAAAGAATGGCGAGATGGCATTCGGGCCAGGGACGGCGTACTTGGAATAAAAGTAAAAGGTGCTGCCACGCCACTTGGCGTAAATGTCCACGATGTAGTTGAATTGTTGGTCCTGGCGCGGCGGCTTGATATAGGTCGGCTTTAGGACTGACTCGATCAGCGCGTTGGCCTTGGTTTCCAAATCCAGCTTGACGGCTTCGGTCACTCCGGGCTTGGCCGCTCGCTGGGGACTGTAGACCCATCGTTTTTGTGTCTTTGGCATGTTATCTGCCCTCCTGGTGAAATCAGCAGCGGAAGCCACTGTCCGCCCGCTCGAGTTTCTTTCGCGCGCCAATCGCCATCAAACCATTCTGCGTTGCGTCTTTGACGCCCATCAGCGAGGGAAAGATCTCGACCTCATCAAAACCGCAATCGGTGAGCAGGGAGCGGTAGTGCGCATCGGTATAAGCCTGGAAGCTTTGCGCGTGGCGGGTCACCTCTCCGGTGGATGCATCCACGATGAAATAGCGAACGGTGGCTGTGCTGCTGACCGGGTCCCAAAAGTTTTCTTCCAGACAAAGGTGGGGGCCGTCAGAAAAGAGGCCGCTCTCAGCCGAATACCAAGTTGGGGGCTGTTCCCCAATCTCTTGGACGGCCTCAAAAGTGTGCGGCTCGAGTAGCAGCAGCCCATCATTGGCAAGAGCACGCTTGGCCTTGTTCAGGATGTTCCTTGCGTCGGTGGGCCTGAAAACATTCAGCTCGCCATAGATCAGCATGACCAGGCCAAATCCGGCGCCATATTCTGCCTGGCGGATGTCTTGGTGCAGGTATGTGCAATCGAGTTTCTCTTGACCGGCGCAATCGGCTGCATAGGCGATTGAGGCCGGCGAATAGTCAATGCCCACGCAAGTGTGCCCTCGCCTGGCAAGCCGGCTCGCGTACAAGCCAGGGCCGCAGCCCAACTCCAGGATTTTCGTGGGACGCTCCAGCAAGACCTTGTGATGAATCCAGTTCACCTGCTCTTCGATCTTTTCGGTGCGGCGGCTGGCAGCATCGTGCGCCTGCGACAGGTGCTCCTTGAGCATCCGCTTGCTGAAATCGGGATCGTTCCAGGGGATATTGTCTCCCTCATCCCACGGAGCGGGCGTCACTGACCGGCGAACCAGGTCCAGCAATTTCATAATGGGCATCCTGTTGTCTTGGTGGAATCACGGAACATATCGCACGTTGCGATGGCGATAGGCGATACACATTCAGGGCAACATGGTGATATTGAGCCGCATCACCGGCACGCGCCACGTTCCACTGCCGGGACGCACGATCTCGATAAAGCCGCGCGTCCAATCTATCGGATCGTAAAAGCCGAGCTTTTCCTCGTCAAAGCGCCGCTCCAGGCGGGCGCGGATGCGGTCGGCGTATTCGCGCTGCGTGGCGATGATGAAATCGTCGCCGCCGGGATGTGCCACCCAGTCGGTCGGCCCGCCGAGTTCGTCTACGATG
Source organism: Anaerolineae bacterium (assembly GCA_041300525.1). Classification (GTDB taxonomy): domain Bacteria; phylum Chloroflexota; class Anaerolineae; order Fen-1058; family Fen-1058; genus JBGLNJ01. The sequence goes on from JBGLNJ010000001.1 coordinate 3,498,886, forward strand.
TCGGTCAGCAGATACGCCATGAAGCGCAGGACTTTGCGCGCGTCATAGTCGTTCACATCGAATGCCTCAAAGCCGTCCAACGCGATGTACATCACGCACCAGTCTTCGTATGTCTGGTGCGCTGCGAGCAATTCGTCAACTTGTGTGCCGGTTGGCAACCCCGTCATCGGATGCAACATTCGATTGCCTCTACGGCATTGGGATGCCACCCTGCGATCAAGCCATCACCTTGCCGCCGTATCATCTCAATCATCCGGGGGACTAACCTTGCGATGGTGTCGTGAGAAACCTTCGAATGGTTCGTCCCTGCTCGGTTGCGAACCTGTGGTATACTTTCGTCTCAATCTCACTGAAAGGTCACTCGATATGAACGATACGACCGCGCCTGAACGCACCGCCCGATCGCCGTTGCCCATGCAAAGCTGGATTGGGTTGCTGCTCATCGCCGTGTTCTGGCCGCTCAACTGGCTGCTGCCTGGAATGCGGACGCACGTTTTGTTTTTCCCGCTCTGGCTGGGCTACATTCTCACAGTGGACGGCCTGGTATTTCTCCGTAAAGGCACATCACTGTTGACGCGCAGCCGGGCGCGGTTTATCGGACTGTTCCTGGTCTCGGCGCCGGCCTGGTGGTTGTTCGAGTTGTTCAACGAGCGCGTCCAGAACTGGCACTATCTGGGCCGCGAACAATTCACCGATCTCCAGTTTTTCGTCTTGTCTACCTTTAGCTTCTCGACCGTCATCCCGGCGATATTTGGCACAGCGGAGTTGATTTCTACGTTTGTTCCTCGCACGAACGGGCCAGTCATTCGTCCAACGCGGCGCACATTGGCCGCCTTCAGCCTCATGGGCGTGGCAATGCTGGCGCTGCTTTTGGCCTGGCCGCGCTATTTTTTCCCGTTCATGTGGCTTTCAATGTTCTTTATCCTGGAACCCATCAATGCTGCGTTAGGCTTTCCAACGCTGGCGCGATGCACACAAAATGGCGATTGGAAGCCGGTCGTCATGTTGTGGCTGGGCACGCTCACCTGTGGACTCTTCTGGGAGATGTGGAATTTCTTTTCCTATCCCAAATGGATTTACACGGTCCCCTTTGCGAATTTTTTGCACATTTTTGAGATGCCACTGCTGGGCTATGGCGGCTACCTGCCCTTTGGTTTGGAAGTCTATTCGCTCTACAACCTCGTCTCCGGTCTTGTGCGTTCTATCCGGGACGACTATGTTCGCTTGGGCGAATGAACGACTCACCTCCGAACCCTTCGATACCGCCTGGGTGGTCTTGTGCGCGATATTATAGCACCTCGCCCGGAGCGGGTCAACGAATGGTGTGTGACGGGGTGCGCGTCAAAGTTTTGCGGACTCTCGGTTTCGCGGATTGGTATCGGGCTTTGCCAATCGGATCAAGTCGCCAGGGATGATTGGCAGCGGGACGCCACGGCGTCTTGGGGCGGGTGGCGATGCAGCGTTGGGTGTTGGTAAGCTCTTTGACGTGGTGGGTGTCTCCGTCGTCGTTGGCGCACGGTCTGTTTTCTCTGTGACGGTCATCGTCTCCGCCAGGGAGGGTAATTCGTCATAGCGTGTCTTCCGCTTCTGCCGATGCTCGGCTCGGCATTGAGCAGCCTGTCGGCGCAGTTCGCGTGTGATGTGCGGCCAGGCTTCTTCCCAACGGGTGCGCGTCAAAGTTTTGCGGTGGTACGCTAGCTGGCGATTGGAAATCGCGCCCGCCTCTGGCGAGCAGCAAAGCCGACCTTCGTCGGCTGGGTGTTGAACCTGCGAAGGCAGGTTTTGCTGTTGTTGCTCTCACCAAGATCGCGCCGATATCCTGGGTTTGGCTGAGCTTGAGCGCGGCAATGTTCGTGCGGAATAGATTCTCTTGCAGCGTGGCCCACTGCCCGAGCTGCTGCGGCTCGCAGGTGTTGACCTTGATCTCCCGGATGCCCGTCATGATCTCGCTCAATTTACTCTGCTGCTCCCCGAGCTGCCGGAAACGCCTGAAATCCAAATCCCGGCGGCGCTTTAGAAAGAGTAGATTCCACAGGAGGTAGAGACTGCTGCCGGCCAAAAAGACTAGAAAAATGGGCAGGTTATAGACAGCCAGCACGCCGCTAAACACCACCAGGGTGATAAGCGCGAACAGCAACGACAGGGTGGAGGTGGTGAGAAAGGCTTCGATGCGCTCATGATCGTCAACCCGCTGGAATAGATCGCCGAGCGTTTTGGTCTCAAAGAATTTGAGCGGCAAGCGCATGAGCTTGGTCAAAAAGTCTGAGAGCAAGGCGACGTTAATGTGCGTGCTCATGTGCAGCAAGATCCAGCGCCGCTGAAAATCAAAGCCGGTGCGGCCGAGCACCAGCGCCAGTTGCCCGGCCAGCACGATATACATGAACGGCAGGTTTTTCTGTTGGATGCCGACATCCACCAGCGCCTGCGCCAGCAGGGGCAGGGATAACTCGATCAAAATCCCCGCCAGCATCCCCAGGGACAGTTGAAAGAAGAGCTTGCGATACGGGCGGAGATATGGCAGGAGGGTGCGGAAACTATTAGGCGGGCGGCGCTCGGGGCGGACGCGATAAAACCGCCAGGTGGGGGCCAGCAACAACGCCACCCCCTTGTCGCGGCCGTTGAGCCAGCCCTGTAAAAATTCCTGTTTGGAATAAGTGAGCAGGCCAGCAGCCGGGTCGGCCACCGATACGGTCTCGCCTGCTACCGCATAAACGACGATGAAATGCCGCTGCTGCCAGTGCACGATGCAGGGCCAAGCCGCCGGGCGCGCCAGTTGTTCAAAGGTGATATGCACCCCGCGCGCCCGCAGCCCGATGGATTCGGCGGCGGCCTTGACCCCCCGCAGCGATACGCCTTCGCGCGAGAGAAAGCTCTGTTCCCGCAAGGCGCTCAACGCATACTGCTGGCCATAGTGCCGGGCAATCATCTGCAAGCACGCCGGCCCGCAATCCATGGCATCCAGTTGTTGGGTAAACGGGAATGAGGGCATCCAGCCGCGCCACCGTCAGGCGTTAGACCTGTCAGGTCGCGTCAACCTTCGGTTGGCCGCAGACCTGACAGGTCTATAGGAAGCTAATGACAGATCGGATACCGCGAACGGCGGAAGCGGCGGGTACGAGAGCTAATGCTAGCGGAGCCGTTGGCCTGGGTGCTTTGCTGATAGCAGCCTACGCCATTTCCACCAACACAACACACGGCCGAGCTGGCGCCGCCGGCCACGGCTTCCAATTCCCAGTCCTCCAATTCATCCGCCACCAGGTCCATCTGGGGGGGACACACGAAATACCAGTTCTGCGGCGTCTCTTCCAGCACCGTGATCTCTGCCCCTGCCGGCAAGCAGAACCCGAACAGTTCTTCCAGCGCGGCTTTGGGGTCTGCCAGCAGGCGCAGCTTGAACCCCTCGTCTTGAAGGGCTTGGCGCACGACCGCTTCCTCCTCGTCTTCATCCGTCAACGGATCGGCGGCCTCAACCACAGCCTCCGCCTGATCTATTGCCGACAGCCAGGGGATGACCACGTGGTGCTGCAAGGCCGTGTCCTCTACCACGCGCAACTCGACGCCCGCGGGCAGCTCCAGCCCCATGTCCTCGGCCAGCACGGTTTTTGGATCCGTCAACAAGGTTTCCCGCAGACCAGGTTCTTCCGCCAGCCGGAAGATCAGGCACTCATAGATCGCCTGGCGGGTGGTATAGGTTAGGTTGTCCATATCATCTCTCCTTTTTGAAATTCAATGCATCTGGATCAGATGCAAGCGGGTAATTTGTCTGGCAAAATCACTGCTCAACTAAAGTGGATTCAGTCTCTTTGAATGACGTGTTGATCTCTACCAGCGATGTGAGATAAGGCTTGAGCCGACTCTTGATAAACTGCACCATCGGCTGATTCTCTATCCGCGTCCGCCAGACGCCGCCGACCTCTGGCAGGTGGCCGTCCTGGGCGTATTGCAGCTTGATCGCTTCGGCCAGCAGTCGGAGGGCCAGCCCTGTCTGTCGAAACCTCGCATCCATAAACAGGCGATCATACAAAAGGCGTCCCGGCGCGGTACGCACCGTCAGCATCCAGCCGATCACCTGCCCCTGGTAGCGCAAACCGACACTATTCAAAGGCTCACAGGGGCGTTCGCCAATGACAGGTTCGATGCCATGCTCGTAATGTTCGGTGGCTTGCTGGCCTTCGAGCAAGCCGCGCTCGTCGGCGCTGAGCGAGTGCCATAGGAACAGTTCCGCTCCGTCCGGCAACGGCGGAGGCTGCTGTATCCACGGCGCGGCCAGCAGGGCATCCACCGCTTGTTTGCCGATGACGGCGCAGCGCAGATAGGTCACTTGAGGCGGCTGCCAACCGCGTTTGATCAGGATATGCTCCCAGGTCGGCGTCTCGGGGCGGCCGCTGGGGTATTCGCAATGGAGCAGGGGGTAAGGGCATTGGGCGAGTTCTTGTTCCAGGCGCGCCAGTAAGGCCGTGCCGATTCCTTTTCCCTGATAGGCAGTGTGAACAAACACCGAGCGCACATGCACGGCCTGGCAATCTGCGCACACTTGCGCCAGCGCCAACCCGATCGGTTTACCGGCGACCGCGTACCCCACTGCCAGCGTCGAGTTCTGGTATTGCTCAAACGCCTCCAACAACGGCCGGAAATGCGGATAGGTCAGCGGCGCATAGGGTTTGGCCGTTCGGGCGGTTAATACCGTAATCAAATCCATCGTGCGTCCTCTCCCTATTCCCACAACAAGAGATTGGGCCAGCGTTCCGGGGCGGCCAATCGCAGCAATTCATAGCCGATGCCGGCGATGCCCCGGAACAAGCCCGGATGCACAACTCGCGGCGGGAGATCCTCAAAGAGCCTAAAGCCGCCGCACTGGGCTTGCCGCGCCACCAGCCGGGCGGCTTGCCTTCTGGCCAGGGCAAGCAGTTCCGGTTGTTCCAGGCGCAGCCCGGCGGTCAGGAACAGCTCGAGTCGCCCGAAATTGCCGCAGCATAAAAAATCTGGCCCGTCGAGAGACATGGCGGCAGTCGTTTGCAATGCCACTGCAATTTCGTCTCGAATGTCCGGTGTGTCTACGCTTTGCGCGGCCAGGCCGCCCACCCGGGCCAGCCCAATGCCCGGCGCTCCATGACAGTAATTCGTCCAGAACATCGGCCGTTCAGCCGTGGAATCAAACGCCCGCCAATTTCCGGCGGCGGCGGAAAACGACTGACGTTCGAACGCGATTCCCTCCAGCGCCGCCTGCCGCAGGGGTTCCTGACCGGTCACCTGAAACAACTTGAGCAGAGCATAGGTTATTCCGGCGACGCCGTGCGCAAGCCCGCTCACCGGCTTCGCCCGGACCGTCAACCAGGCGCGGGGAGAGGCTGGCGTGCGCCGGGCCAAGAGATGGTCGCCGCAACGCTGCGCCTGGCGCAGGATTTTTTCGTCGCGGGTGGCCCCATACAACGCCAGCAATCCCAGGATGGCGCCGGCTGCGCCATCAAACACATCCAGCCGTTCATCTGCCGCAATCCGCTCCGGCGTCATCAATGCGGCGACCCGTCCCGCCTGTTCGATGAAAGCGGGCTGCGCCAGCCACTGGCCGATCTTGACCAGCGCGTACACTAATGATCCGAGGCCATGCGTCGCGCCAATCCCGACCGTCTGTGGCAGCCAGGGTTGATCGAGCCAGGCGGCGAACGGGCGCAAGGCGGCTTGGGCTAGATGGCCATAGCCCGCGCCGGGGCGAACGGTTTCCATCGCCGCCAGAAACAGGGCGATGCCGGAACTGCCCTGATACAAAAAACCATCGCACTGGCGGAACTGGTAGGCCGGGCCAGAGTCCTCTGGCAAGTCTTCAGGCATCATCCACACTATTGCGCCGGAGGCGGTTGGCATTGCCAGGTGTCTCAACTGTTCGGCCAACTCTAGGGCGGCTTGTTCCAGGCTCACAGCCTCCGTATTTTGATCGGACGGCGCTGACCAGTCGCTCTGCGCTGGTTCGTCGGCAGTTGGGGCAGCCTTGAAATCAAAGATATTCTGGATCAGATGGAGTTGACGGTCTTGCTCCAGCGCGTCGAACTGCTGGAGATTGCGCCAGAGAGTCTGGTAGACTGGCTCGACAAAATAGTCCCGAAGCGTTTCACCAGACACAAGCAAGTCGGTTGTGTCGGTGCGAGTTTCAAAGCGCGGGATATCCAATTGTTCGAGCATGGCAACTTCTTGCCGCAGCCGTGGGGCATGTCGCTCAGCCTCGGACGGCGGACAAGACAGCGCCATCAACCTTTCGAGTTCGGCCCGGCGGTCAAGGCTGTCTTTTAAAAAGCGCGGTTGCAATGAACGTCGCAGCGCCCGCTGATAGAGCCGTGTGTCTTGGAAAATCACGCGCAAGCGCAAGCCTTCAAACGGCGCGAACATTGCCGCGAACGCGGCCTGATGATCGGCCAGCCCGCGGGCCATGTCCCGAAAACCATCTTGCATGGCAGCCGCCCACGCCTCCCACGCCGGGGGCATCTCGGCGGGGAGGCGGATCGCGTCCATCCCGCCGAGAGCCTGCCATCTGCCATCCGCGCCCTTTGCTTGACGTGAGGGAAATCCGTCACGGCCATGCCATATAGCCTGCGGTAGGCCGCGTGGTGGATGGCTTCGTAGAGGGCATGAGTGCAGATGCCGATAGAGGCCCAACCCAGGTTGTACTTGCCGATGTTGACCGTGTTGAGCGCGGCATCCCAGGCGGCCTGTCCTTTGGAAAGGATATCTGCTTCGGTGATGGCATAATCGTGAAGCGCAAAACTAGCCACATAGTTTTGGCTCTGGGTGACATTCCCGATGAGGTCATAATTCCTGTGGCGATAGTCGGCCACAAAGAACACGTAATCACCCGTGTCTGCCATCTTGCCGAAAGTGGACACCATCGGCGCCTTGTTGCCGTTGCCGATATAATATTTTTCGCCGTTGGCTCGATAGGTTCCGTCACCCTGAGGCGTGAGGCGCATTTCAGTCGAATAGATGTCGGCGCCATGCGCTCGCTCGGACAGGCCGAAGGCAAACACTTGGCCATCTTTGAGCAACTGCGCCGCTTTGCGCTTGAGATCTGTATTCTCGCTTTGCCAGATGGGGCCGAGGCCGAGGATGGACACTTGCCAGGTGTACCAGTAGCACAGCCCATAGAACGCCAGAATCTCGTTGAACTCGCAGTTCCGCCACGTATCCCACCGGCAATCCGGGGCGCCGTAGCCTGAAGGCGTCAAGAGGGACGCAAAAATCTCCTCCTGCTTTTGAAACTCGATAAAATCGGCGTACCAGACCCGGTCGCGGTCGTCAGCCTTGAGCTTGCGCTTGCCCTTGTTCTCAAAGAACTCGCTGGTCTTCCGCATGATCTCCCGCGAGCGTTCGTCGGGATAAAAGCGATTGAGGTGTTTAGGATTCAAGAGAAGCATGGCGACCTCCTATGATGAACAGGCGTGACAACAGTCTCGCCTGTCATTCCCGCTTGCGCGGGTATGACAGGCTGCCTGAGCCGATTTGGGGCGTCTGTTTTGGTCTTTGAACGAGCAAATGCTTCTTGGAAGACTGACACGAATTTACCAGCTATCTGTCGCGACTCAAATACTCTATGCTCGCCTCCCCTCGTGTATTTGACACACATCAAGGGTTGCTCATTGGGGGCAAGACTACTCGTGAGTAACTGCCTGACCGAGTTTTCTAATTGCGACAGTGTGCATTCGATTGTTTCAGACATGTGTCCTCCAAAAAGCCAAGAGACCTCAAAGGTCTGGCAGACCTTTGAGGTCTCTACTTGTTCATGTTCCAATTGATCTGCCGTTCGCGCTCACTACTGGTTGAGCCTTTTTGCCTTACGACAAACCAAGCCGCCGTCTCACTTCGGCCAATGGCTTGCCCTTGCCAGTCTTTCCCGCAGTTCCGCGTTCATCAAGAAACTTGTTCAATCGCTTGTTCTTGCGCGTCATCTCTATTTCGCGTTCAGGGTCATCACTTCTACCTATGTAAAAGGACTGCAAATTCGTCACTCTGGCCAGCACGAATTGCTCCCCGTCAGCAGACTGCAAAAACAGATCCTTTCGACGGGCCTCTTTCAACAAGTCGCTCAACGTCTTTGACCTAGCTGAGACCGTCTGTACTCTCATAGCTCACTCTCCTCTCCCCTGAAAAATAACCTATTGCCAATCTTGAGGCCGACCGCCTCAATAGACACGAGTTGCACCTGAACATTCACATCATAGAACACTCTAAATTTGCCGATGCGCAACTCCCACTCGGCCGTTTGATTGGGGCGCAACTGAAAACGATTGCGAGTCTCCACGGTCGGTTGGTATTCAAGCTGCGCTTCGACAGCATCAAGAATCTCTTGTTGCTCATTCTTGCGAAACCATTCCAGATCCAGTTCGGCTTTGGGGGTAAACTCGATTTCAAACATGGTTCGTGCTTGATTATACACTAAAGCACAGCGGCAAGCGATACCTTGAACGTTGCCGCTGTGCCAGGGAAGAGAGTTTGATTTACTTGAGCGCCTCGATCAACTCGGGCACCAGCTTGGCCGGATCGCCCACCAGTCCGGCGTCGGCGCTCTTGAGCACAGGCGCATCCTTATCAGGGTGAATCGCCACGATGAATTTCGCATCGCGGATGCCAAAGGCGTGATACGTGTCACCGCGAATGCCGACCGCCACGTATAGATCGGGGCGCACACTTTCGCCCATCGCGCCGACAACCTGCTCCTCGGTGATCCAGTCCTCGTCCAGTGCCTCGCGCGCGCCCGCCACGTGCGCGCCGAGCGCACCGGCCAGTTGCTTGACCAACTCAAAATCGCCCGCCTGCCGCCCCGCCGAGACAATCCGGCGCGCTTTGCGCAACGGAATCTCTAGCGGCGCATAGTCCACCTGGCCCGTCACGCGCACACGGCTTTCGAACCCGGCCAGGTCTACCGTCACCGGTTCCGTTTCGCCAAAGCGATACGAGTCCAGGTACGGTGGGCCGAACGTGTTCGGCTCGACCGTGGCGATTTCGGGCCGCGCCGTGGGACACGCAATGACCTCGTAATACTCGCCGTCAAACACCGGATGCGTGCCGATCAATACGCGCTCACTTTCGTCCATGTACAGCGCGATGCAATGCGCAAGCAGTCCAGTGTTGAATCGCTGCGCGACACGTGGAGCCAGTTCAGCGGCCAGCCGGGTCGCGCCAAACAACAACACCTCCGGCGGCTGCGCAGTCAAGAGATCGCCCAACACCTTGCAGCGCGCATCGGAATGTTCCAGGTTCGGATCCTCGGCCACGTGGACGCGGTCGGCGCCGGCCGCGATCAATTCCTGGGCCGCTGCCTCCAGCCCCGATCCCACGACGACCGCATGGACGTAACAACCCAACCCGTCGGCCATCATCCGCGCGCCGCCGACGATTTCGAGCGTCAGTGGCGTCGGCTTGCGCGGAGCGTCTGCGCCCACTTCTGCCACGACCCAGATGTCGCGGGGTTCGGGCGTTGTGCTCATGTCATCTAGGAAAGCCATAAAACACTCCTTGCATCTTACGCAATACGCAGTACGAAATACGTGTTGCGTGTTCCGTGTCTCGTCCTTCGTCACGCGAAGCGGTTATTCAAATTACCCGCTGTCGCCGGAGCACTCCCACCAACTCGTCCGCGCTGTCCAGGAGCGTGCCCGGCTGCCGCTCCGGCGGGAACGCTTGGCCGCGCTTTTCGATGGCGACCTTGAGATCACTTTCGGCTAATCCCAGGTCGGCGGCGTTCCACACTTCTGGGTTCCACTCGCGGTACGAGTTGATGACTCGCGCGGCGTTGCCATAGCGCGGCCGGTTCGCGCCGGAGGCGATGATAACCACAGCCGGTCGTTGCGCCTGAACGGCCAAGAACTGTTGCCCCACTGCGGCAATTGCCCTCACCGTTCCATTCTCGACCTCGAGCGTGTGCGCGGCCAAGATGTGCGGCCATCCCAATGCTTCGGCCAGCCTCGGGCCGACTTCGCCTGCGCCAGTGTCCAGCGCACGGTCGCCCGTGAGCGCCAGGTCAACATCGCCCAGCTTGCGGATGGCAGCCGCCAAAAGTTTGGCGGCCACCAAGCCATCGGCTCCGGCAAACAGTTTGTCGGTGAGATGGATGCCTCGATCCGCGCCCATCACCCACGCCTGGCGCAGCGCGTCGCCCGCGCGCTCCGGCCCGCCAGCCAACACGATGACCTCGGCCCCGTCAGCATCCTTCAACCGCAGCGTCGCTTCCAGCGCGCACCTGTCCGCCGGATTGATAATGTATTCCTCGCGGTTGACAAAGACCCTTTCTGCCTTGCGGTTCACCGTGAACCCGCGTGGATCGAGCACTTGTTTTATAGCAACCACAATCTTCATACTCGGTCTCCTGCGCAAAACGTGTTGCGTGTTGCGTATTCCGTTATGCAACACGTGTCACGGGCGTATGCGCACGCCAATCTCCTGGAACAACTCGGACGCGATGACGATGCGCTGAATTTCGTTGGTGCCTTCAAAGATCTCGTTGATGCGGCTGTCACGCCAGGCGCGCTCCACCCCGCCATCGCGCGTAAAGCCCAGCGCGCCGTGGATCTGCAGCGCGCGGTCAATGCACCGGCTGGCGATTTCCGAGCCGAGCAGCTTGCACATCCCGGCTTGTTTGGTGAACGGGCGGCCCGATTCCGCCAGCCAGGCCGTCCGGTAGACCAGGCTCCGCAACGATTCGATCTCGGCGGCCATGTCGGCGACGATGAACTGGATGCTTTGCATGTTCGCCAGGTTGCGACCGAACTGGAAGCGCGTCTTGGCCCACTGCATAGCAGCTTCCAAAGCCACCTCCGCGCCGCCCAGCGTGGCCGCGCCCAAGCTCACGCGGCCCAAATCCAGCGCCTTCATCATCGTCACAAAGCCTAGCCCGACCTTGCCGATGACGTTCTCTTGCGGCACGCGCATGTTATCGAATTTTAGCGCCGTGGTGGGGCTGCCGTGCAAGCCCATCTTTTCCTCGCGCTTGCCGGCGCTAAAGCCTTCCCACTTGGACTCGACGGCAAAGCAGGTCGCGCCGCCGCGTGCGCCGAGCGCCGGATCGGTGATCGCCAGAACCGAGAGCACGTCGGCGATCGGACCGTTGGTGATCCACATCTTTTCGCCGTCGAGCATGTAGCTGTCGCCTTCGCGCACAGCCCTCGTGCGGATGGACGCGGCATCGGAACCCGCGTTGGCCTCGGTCAGCGCAAACGCGGCGATCTTGCGGCCCGAGCACAGATCGGGCAGATAGCGGCGCTTGAGGTCCTCGGCGCCATCTAAGTAGATGGACCAATGATGAATCGGTGCGACAGATCGGCGCATACGCGACCTCAGAATACCGGCGGGGTAATGATCGAGATCCAGACGACCTCTTCTTGGGATGCACACGCCAGTTTTTTCAGCGCGGCGCCTTCAAAGTAAATCGTATCGCCCGAGTAAAGGATGTATTCGTCCGTGTCCAAGCCAACGCACAAAGCGCCGGACAGCACATAGATACATTCTTCCGTCGGCTCGCGCAGAGGACGCGCGACGTTTTCCTTCCCTGGCATGAGACGCCCGGTGAACACTTCCATCTTGCGCGCCAGGTCCGGCGTAAGCAGCTCGTAGGTTACATGTGAATCGGGCAAGCTGAGGCGGGACCGGTGATTGGCTCGCACGACCGGGTTATGCTTGGGGCCGGCCGGCGCGGCGGCATCGGTTTGGCTGTCGGAGAGAAGATGCAAAACCGGGACGTCGAGCGCCGTGGCAATCCGTCTGAGTGAATCAATCGAGGTGTTGGTTTTTCCGCGCTCGACCTGGCTGAGGAAAGAAGCGGTCAGGTCAACACGGCGGGCTAGCTCGCGCAAACTTTGATCAAGCTCTTGGCGACGCTGCTTTATCTTGAGTCCGATCGCGACCGAGTCTTGCACTTTACTCATGCTGCCTCGCGCTATCACGTGGCGAAAGCCGCCACTTGATTCGAGTTAGTACAATATTACACGATTGCTTTTCGGATGTCAAGTACCACTTTACTTTGTATAGTATCACTTTACATTCACGATTTCACGCTTTATGTCAATCTGACGAACATTTCGTGAGATCAGTATGCAAGATCGCGGAATGCCCGCACGGTATGGAATGTGACCAAATTGCCGTCATGAGCACTGGCGGCGCGCTCATCGCCGGATCGCGATAGGACATGCAGATCGTCGCCATCCATGACCATGCTGGCATAGTGCCTCGACTGCTTGGGCGAAGGCCCGATCGCCACCATCCCGGCAAAGCACCAGTCCAGGCAGTTGCGGGAGAAATGCAGTTGCAGCCGATGGCGCTCGTTGTTGGGCAGGTTGTAGCGCTCCGCCGGCAGCCGGTCGGCCCGCGTCATGCTGTCGGTCGCCTGTGTGCTCAGCAGCCAATAAAGCCGCGTGACCTCGTCATAGAGGATATGGAATTTCATCTGGCCGCCCGGGCAGGGAACCAGGCAGACCTTGCGGCCGGAGGGAACGGTCTCGAATAGGGTCCTCATGCTGCCATCGTCTTGCTCGACGACTTTGGCGATCGCCGCATAGCCTGTGCCGCCCGTATGGCAGCGTGCCCAGAGGTGAAAGGTTCGGCCTTGCGGGTCATGCCAGTAATGATCGGGGTCCAGAAACTGCACGACATTCGTTTCCAGCCACCCGATGGGAGCCGATGAGCGGCCCCCGGCAACGAGCGTCGGCTCATTCAGCTTTGACTCGTAAAACGGCACACCGAAATAGTCCAGTGCCTCGGTGGGCACATCATCGCGAAAGGTCATCTCACTGGCCAAGGTCCAACTCTGCCGTTCGAGCAGATCAGCGTTGACGTTGGCGCGCAGAAGCACCGTCGCCAAAACGCTGACCGGCCAGCCCGTGATGTCCATGTGCGTCTGCCTTTCCATGACCAAGTAGACGTTGCCACGGGCATAATGCACGTTGCACGGCGCTTGGTACCAGAACTGGCCGCTCGTCAGGTTACACATCTCCGACCAGCTATCGCCGCCATCGTCTGAGCGAATGATGCACAGGTCGCCATCTTGGCCCAGAACATAGACCGAGTTCCGGGCCACAAATGGTCTGGCGTGTCAGAAGGGGAAATCCACACGCCAGGTCCAGGTCTTGCCACGGTCATCCGAGGTGTAAATCTTGCCCTGGCTGCGCAGGCCAAATCTATCAAGGCGCGAGCGCGGGCCGTTCAGGTGCAGCACGCCGGGGCCGCCCAGGTCGCACGAGGCGATCAGCCGGACATCGGGGCAGCGGCAAATGCCCGGACTATAGCAGTAGATGGTAGCCGGGTCAGGCGATTCAAAGACGGTCACATCGTCATCGGCCAACGAGTGTAGTATGGCGGCCACCCTTACTGAAGCCAAACTGAATGATCATGGTAATGGAAAGCTAGTTACATACTACACTAACACTTTACGCTTGTCAAGTACCACTTTACAATGTATGGTATTACTTGACAGATATTCTGGCTTGGTTTATCATGTTTGGCATGCGTATCCAATAGAATGAGGCAATCAATGAATTCAACCTACGATCTGCGCAGCTTTATCGCGGTTCTCAAAGCTGCCGGCCAGTTGGCGTGTATCCAATCGCCGGTCAGCCTGAACCTTGAACTGGCGAATGTTGCCATGACGATCATTCGCCAGGGCCGGGGCGCGGCGTTGTTCGAGCATCCGGCCGAGTCCGGGTGGCCGATTTTCACTGGCGGCTTGGCAACTCAATCGCTCACGGCGCTGGCGTTGGGCTGCCCATCGAACGAGGTCGCACACGACATGGAGCGCGTGCTGGAGCCTGGAGCCGCTGTCCCGCCGAGGCGCGGCGCGGAAGCTGTGTGGAAGCAAAACATCCTGACCGGCGATCAGGTTGACCTGCGCAAGCTGCCCATCCCCACTCATGCCGTTCACGACGGCGGGCCATTCATCACGGGCGGCGTCACGGTCGCCCGCGATCCCATCAGCGGGCGCGGCAATCTTTCCTACAACCGGATGCAAGTCCTGGGGCCACACACGCTGGGGTTCAACGTCAACGAATGGCGCCACGTCATGCAGTTCTACAAAGTTCAAGAAGCCAGAAACGAACCGCTGCCCATCGCCGTCGCCATCGGGTTGGATCCGGCCATCATGATCGCCGCCGGGGTGCGCTACGAGGACGACGAGTTGCTGATTGCCGGAGCGATTCGCGGCGAGGGCGTGCCAGTCAGTCGCGGCGTGACCGTGGACATGGACATTCCGGCAGAAGCCGAGATGGTCATCGAGGGATACCTGCCGCCGGGCGAACGGCATCCCGAAGGGCCGCTAGCCGAGTTTCACGGTTTTTACGGCGAGCTGTGGTCGAGCCCGATCCTGCAAGTCACGGCCATCTGTTACCGCAATGATCCCATCTATCAAACGATTATCCCCGGCGGGCCGGAGCACATTTACATCGGCAACGTGCTGCCGCGCGAGCCGCTGCTGCTGCGCTTTGTGCGCCACGTGAGCAAGAACGTCACCGGCTTGCACATCCCGCCGTACGGCAACGGCTTTTTGGCGATTGTCCAACTCGACAAGCGCAACCCCGGCGAGCCCAAGAACGTGGCGCTGGCCGCGTTCACTGCGCATGTTAACATCAAGCAAGTGATTGTCGTTGACCCCGACGTGAACCTCTACGATCCCTCGGATATTTTGTGGGCGCTCACGAATCGCGTGGACTGGAGCCGCGATGCCTTTTTCATCCCCGGCGCTCAGGGCCACGAGATGGATCCGACCGCCGACGCGCGGGGGATTCACACCAAGATCGGGATTGACGCCACGAACAAACCCGAACGCCGCCCGTATGGCGAACGCGCGCGGTATCCGAATGTGGATTTGACCAAGTACTTGTTGTCATGACCTCTCTGGAGCATCAAAATGAATTGGAACGACATCCCGCACAATGCAGGCACACCCAACTTTGACAACCTGCTGGCTGTTCTCCAACGCCAGGTTCCAAAACGCCCCACCCTGTTCGAGTTCTTTTTGAACGAGCCGTTGTACGAACGGCTGGTGCCTGAGCTGACCGTCAATCCTGATGACCTGTATGCCGTGATCAAACGGCAGGTAATCGCGTCATATCGCCTGGGATATGACTATACGACGTTTCGAGTGCCGGGCTTTGACTTTAACAAAGACTAGGCCGCCCAGCGGAAAGAAAAAACCATCTCGCTCAACGAAGGCAGCCTCATCCACAACCACGCGGATTTTGACGCCTTTGACTGGGCCAGTCCCGACGCGGCCGATTGGGATAGCGTGAACCGGTTGGCGCAAGACTTGCCGGAGGGCATGAAGTTGATTCCCTACGGTCCGAATGGCGTGCTGGAGAATGTCATTGACCTGGTCGGGTACGAGGCGTTGTGCCTGCTGGTCTATGATGACAGGCAACTGGTGTATGACATGTTTGAGCAGGTAGGGTCTCGACTGGTGCGGTATTACCAATTGGCTGCGCGTTACGAGTGTGTGGGAGCTTGCATCTCGAATGATGATTGGGGGTTCAAGACGCAGACGTTGCTTTCGCCAAGCGATCTGCGCCGGTTTGTCTTTCCGTGGCACAAGCGCATCGTGGAGACCGTCCACGCGGCCGGCAAACCCGTCATCCTGCACTCGTGCGGCTTTTTCCTCAAGATCATGGACGACATCATTGACGACCTCAAGTTTGACGGGCGGCACTCTTACGAAGGTGCCATCACGCCTGTGGAAGAAGCCTATGAGCAATATCACGATCGAATCGCTATTATGGGCGGGATTGATGTTGACTATGTGTGCCGGTCAACACCGGAAGAGGTATACGCCCGCTCAATGGCCATGTTGGAACGCTCCGCCGGTCGAGGCAGTTATGCCCTCGGCACGGGCAACAGTGTCTCAGACTATGTGCCGGATGCCAACTTTTTTGCAATGATCCGCGCGGTGTTGGATCACCGCTAGTCTTCGAGGAGAAAAACCATGAGCATGTTGGATGACCTTCGGCAAAATGTGATTGACGGCAATGCCCAGACTGTGCCGTCCATCGCAATACCTTGATCTATCGCATGGAACGCATCGCCAAGATCACCAACCTGGATCTGGATAAACCCGAAACCCGCCTGGCGGTACAACTGGCTCTGCACATTTATCGCATGATGGGAAACATGCGGGGGTAGTGTTGAGTTGGGCGGGGGATCACGCCTTCATGTCAGCGAGATTTTGAACTCGAGCTGGCCTTGCCAGAAAGCGTTGCCTTCCTTTGGTCTCACGCGTGCTTCGACCACATAATTGCCGGACTGGACGGGCGTATTGGCGCCGGGCCAGTTGACGCCCCGCGTGAAATGGAAGATCGTGCAGTTGGGTTCGCCGCCCCCGAAAGCGCAGTAGGCCGCGTTTTGTTCGGTGCGGCGATAGACCACGTTCGTGTCGTTGTTGCAGTCGTTGCGGCAGATGCGAAACTCTACCTGCTGGATGCCCGCGCCATCGGTTTTCGGCCCGTTATCCCTGTAGGCGATCAACCGAAAGGTCAGGTCCGAGGTGGCATTGAGCGAGTAGCCGGGAAAGACGAACAGGGCCGTGATGCCCTGGCCGGTGCTGCCAGGCGGCACGCGCGAAATGTCGGTTGGCGTTGGCGCGGCCAGCACAGCGGTTGGCCTGGGTGGCGCGGCGGTAGCCGCCGACATTGGCGTAGCAGCCTTGACGGACGCCAGAGTGGCTGTGGGCAATTGGGGCGGCGTGTTGGATGGCGCAGTCGTGACCTGCGCGACCTTCTCTGGCTCCTGCGTGGCGGTCACGACGATCACCTTTTCGGTCTGGGTGGCGCAGGCCAGTGCGCTGACGGCCAACAGGCTCACGGCAATCAACAACGCAAGTCTGGAATTCTTGTTCATCAGGATACTCCTCACGGGCGGGCCAACTCTTCTTCAACCAGCTTTTTATACGGTATGCACAGCTTTCCAATAATCTGGTCGGTCAGGATCAAATCGGCAGGAGAGGCGGCCTCTTGCTGGATGCACTGGCTGTAGCTGGCGAGCGCCTTTTCAAAAAGGGGACGGCTACCCTCCTTGTTATTCTGGCGAAGCTGGGCATGGCCTTGAACATCGTAGGTCGCGCCCAGCGACAGGTAAGTCTGCGCCGTGAGCCGGTACTGCTCGGTGTTCTTGAGCGCATCCAATGTGCTCGACAGGTACTCGGTCGCAAGGACAAAAGCCGAGTCCGCCGCCGTATAGTCGGCCAGGTTGAGCAGCGTCTCGCCCTTCAAACGGTACACGATCCCGAGCGAATACATCGCTTCCACTTTTACCGCTGGCTCGGCCACCTCGAGCGCCTTTTGGTATTCGGCGATGGCTTGTTCCAGGTCGGATGCCTGGGTGCGCTCGGCTGCGCTCTGACGGTACGCCTTGTTCAGGTAAACGTCGCCCAGCCCCAGCCTGGCCCTGGCATAGTTGGGATTGAGGCGCACGGCCTGCTCAAAAGCCTGCTGCGCTTCTTCGTCGCGCTTGAGCCACAGCGATTCCCGCCCGATGAAAAACCACAAGACTTCGTTGCCCTCTTGGCCCGTCGAGGCCAACTCGTCCTTCGCTTGCTGCAAGACGGGCAAGGCGCGGCCGGGATAGCCCAGCAGGTCGTACATCAGCCCGATGGTGAACAGCGAGAACTCGTTCGTCCACGAGTTCAGCCGGATCGTGATCGAGCGCCCCACAACCGGGTCGTTCGCTTTGTCAAGGAGCTGAACCGGGATGGCGCCAACGGGCTGATAGACGCCCACGATCTTGTCGGCTTCGGCGTCAATGCCCGCGCCGGGCGACACGTACACTTCGGGCACGAAACCAACTCCGCTGCCATCGGCGGGCAGGTTGCCATAGATGACCACGTGCGCGTTGATCCGCCGGGCGAGTTGGCGGGCGGCCTCCGCCCTGGCCTCGCGCGTCTCGCCGGGCACGAATCCGATCCGGGCGCGCTTCCGGATCAGGTTCAGGCTATCGTGCCACAGTTGCGGCTGCAGGTCTTGGCGCACCTTGAAGGGCAAATTGTCGAACTCGATCGCAAGCCCATTGAACAGCCGCTGGCTGATCAGTTGGCCTCTGGGCGAGGGACGCACTTGCCCCCCCTGGCACTGCCCGCCAGGGCAAGTGTGCGCATCTACCTCGCCAAACTCGGCCACGGCGATGTTGAACAGCCCCGTCATGCGATCCGGCACCCACAGGTTCCACGCCAGGAAAGCAGAGCCGGCGACCAACCCCACCAGGAGGACGACCAGGACGATGGCCAGGCGGGCCGGGACGATCAGCGTGCCGATCTGGACGACGTTCTTGCCGACGACGACGCCGCGCGCGCCCTCGCCCACGTCGCCACGGATGACGTCGCCGCGGACGACGGCGTCGCGGACGACGACGTGTTCTTTGCGTCTGAAGAAGGAAGGCAGGCGCTCCTGCCAGCGTCTATTTTCCAAAGCGTCGCTTGACCCAGCCCACTGCTACTTCGCCGGCCTTGCCGACGATCTTGCCCACCGCGGGCGTGGCGAACAGGCTCGTCAGGACCTCGGCAATCTGCGGGACGCTATCCAGCAACCAGTCTCCCACTTCCGTGATCGTGTTTGCGCTAGGCTTTTCATCCTCCTCCGTCTTGGCCAGTTCACCGTGTAAAAGTTTGAGTTGGAACTCGGCCATTTTCGCGGTGTTGGCATCCAGTTGCCCTTGCATTTGTTCAAGAGCGGCCATGACGGCCGCCATGCTCTGGTCAACGATTTGCTTATCGCCCGGCGTGGGCGCGCCTAGCACGTCATACACGCTCTGTGTGATGTTTTTGCCGACTGCCACGCCTCGAGCGCCCGCGCCCACCACCCCGATAATCACATCTCCGCCAGCCTGGGCCGGGAGCTTGTCCCACCAGGCCTGGTTCTTTTCTTGTGTGGGCGCTGCCAACGACTCTGGTTCAGGCAAGTGTTCAGGCACTCGCCAATCAACGCCGGGTCGTAGTTCTCGACAACGATTCGCTAATTGAGAAACCTGGCTGGTTCGCTCGCAATAGGTCACAAGCTCGCGTGCTTTTGCTCCACGGGTTTCACCCGCGAGATTCTCATACTCTATGCCCAAATCGAAGCAGAGGCTCTTGATTTCGTCGTCGTTAAAGTATGTGGCGACCTTGTGCCGTAAATCCGCTCTAAATCCCCCGAAGAATGAACTCTCGTGGTCTGGGATGCTAGATGCAAGAGGTGAACCCATTTTTTGCTTCCTTCTCTACGCGCCCTCCAGCTACTGTAGACATCACTTTGCCTCGCATCGGCATCAAATGCGCTTTCCGACCATCGCTGAACTGCCGCGCAGGGCCGCCCTTCTCTCGAAAAGTGTTTTCGAGAATAAAGAGACCGCCGCCGTCCTGCGTAGACGCCTTAAAGTCAATCGAGCTGATGCCGAGTCCCCGATGCTCGCCGAATCGGTCTTCGCCGGCCGCGACCCGCAGCGCGGGCGGAATACTGTCCAAAGTTTGCAAAGATTCGTTCATGAATGCTTTCTCTATCCAGTGGAATTCCCGTACCCGGTTTCGTTCAGCGTCTCAATACGATGGGCATGAACACCGTTCCTACATCCGCCGGACAAGTAACCGTCCCATAGTTGGCCGACTTTAACCCGCCCGTTTCGGCAGCGCGGATAACATAGTTGTAGGAATATCCAAGTTCCGGCACGCCGCTTGCCCCACGCCAGCCGCACGCGACTTTGAAGCCGGGCGTTAGCATGTCGCCGGGGATATACATCGAGGTCTGAAAAAAACCGGCGTGATAAGCCCGTATCTGACCGTTGATGCTCGTCGTCATGCTGATGATGTATTGCGACGTGCTAGCCGAAACAGACAAGTAACTCCATTGGAGGTAACAGGTTCCCACGCTGGCTTTATAGCAGGTTGGCCCCGGGCTCTCGATGAAAGAAATGTTGGGTGATTCCCCATCCGCCTGGATCTCGCGGCGAATCTGATCGGTTGGCTCTGGGATCAAACTGGGTGATGCTCCTTTGGAAGCATGCGCGACCAGCCCATTGGCCGCCATCGCCAACACGATCACGGCCAACGCTGCCATTGCCAGACTGAGCCATTTGCGCGACATATCGCTGGTCTCCCTTCTAAGGTGTAAACGCCGGACAATAAACCGTCCCGTAATTGGCCGAGCCCAGGGCCGCCGAGTCCCTCGCGCGGATGGTATACGCATAGGCTTTGCCCAGTTCCGGGTTGCCGCCTGCGCCAGGACTGCCGCACGCTACTTTGAAGCCCTGGCCCAGCATGTTGTAAGGCACATACATCGAAGTCTGGAAAAAGCCCTGCACGTGCGCCACCGGGCCAAAGTCATTCAGAGTAGCCGTCATCGTGATCATGTAGTTTGGACTCGCGTTGACGGCCAGGTAGTACCAGGTGATGTAACACCTATCCTGGCTTGGATCGGGCTGGTAACAGGTGGCGCTGGGTGATTCAATGAAACCGATGTTGGGCTGCTGCGGCGCAGTGCCCGCTTCAGGCGCGACAATCTCTCGCGCGCTTTCGCCTTGCGCCTCCCGATTGATCACTTTCGGCCCAGTCGGCCCTTGCCCGCGCGCAACCCCAATCGCCACAAAAGCCGTCACGAGCATCAGTGCTGCTACTATCGTTGGAATGGTGAACTTGCGCATTTCAAATCCTCCCTTGTAATTCAAGTTTTCTGATTGGCTTCCGCAAAGCCCCACCTGCACATACTGCGATCTTCTCATTTTCTGATCAGCGGCAAATAGACCGGGCCTTGCACGCCATAGCCCAAAACGGCGACGACTTGTTCCTTCAAGACCTCGCGCGCCTTTTCCAGCGAAAACTCGTCGCGCGTGACGACGTCTTCCATCACTCCCCCAAAATTGATCTTTGCCATTTCCTGCTCCTTGTAGGAATTATTGATATTTCAACTGAATCGGTCAAGACGATGAGCTAGTTTCTTCCAGTCTCAGTAAGCCATCCCTGGCGCCGTCAGCTCCTTGTGGCCGTTGCCGTTTCCACGGCCATTTCCATTCGCGCTGCCACTCGGCAGCACCGTGACGCCGCGCGCCATCGCCACGATGCCGGTGCGCACCATCTCGATGATGCCAAAGGGGCGCAGGACGTCTACAAAGCCTTCAATCTTGTCTTCGGCGCCGGTGATTTCGATAATGAGCGAGTCGTTCGCCACATCTACGATGCGGGCGCGGAACACGTCCACCAGTTGCATAACCTCGGCCCGGCTCACGGCAGTGACATTCACCTTGACCAGCGCCAGGTCGCGGCTCACCACGGGCGACGTCGCCAAGTCGGCTACCTGGATGACGTTGACCAGCTTGTACAGGTTCGTCGTCACGCGCTCCGCGTTGGTCTGGTTGCTGTCAATGACAATCGTCATGCGCGAAACCCCCGGCTGTTCGGTGTGACCGACGGTGAGCGACTCGATGTTGAACGCCCGCCGCCGGAACAGCGAGGCGACCCGGTTGAGCACGCCCGGCTTGTCTTCAACTAACGCGACCAAAGTGTGTTGCATGAGGCCCCTCTCAAATCTGTTTCCGCTGTTTCCGCCAGCACATCCACCGGCATCGGGCGGCGGATCATGGCGTGCAGGTCGGCCCCGGCAGGCACCATTGGGTACACGCTGTCCTCCCGCTCCACGCAAAAGTCAATCACCACCGCGCCATCCGTCTCTTGGGCCTGGCGGATTGCCGCTTCCACATCTGCGCGTTGAGTAACGCGCAACCCGGTGAGGCCATGCGCCTCGGCGATTTTGACGAAATCGGGGCTGCGCATGGGCGTGGCGGCGTAGCGGCGCTCGTAGAAAAACTCTTGCCACTGGCGCACCATGCCCAGGAAACCATTGTTGATGATGGCGACATTGACCTTGATGCCTTCCTGCGCCGCAGTCGCCAACTCGGCCTGGGTCATTTGGAAACCGCCATCGCCCACAATCACCCAAACGTCTTCGCCAGGGCAGGCGAACTTGGCGCCGATGGCGGCGGGCAGCGCAAAGCCCATCGTGCCCAGGCCACCGGAGGTGAGGTACGTGCGCGGCCGCTCGTGCTTGTAATACTGCGCCGCCCACATCTGATTCTGGCCCACGTCGGAAACGACCAGCGCGTCGCCTCGGGTGAAGCGCCACAGATCGTTGATCACGTGCGCGGCGTGCAAGCGGCCGGAATCGGGCAAGTTCTGAATGTCGCGCACCGCGCTATCGCCCTTCATCTCATCAATGTGCGCGAGCCACCCGTTGTGATGGCCGGTTTCAACATAGGGCATCAGTTGATTGAGCGTCTCGCCCAGATCGCCGATCAAGGCCAAATCCACGGCAACGTTCTTGTTGATCTCTGAACGGTCAATCTCGACATGAATCTTTTTCGCCTCCGGCGCGTAGGTCTTTAGGTTGCCGGTCACGCGGTCGTCGAACCGCATTCCAAACGCCAGCAGCAAATCGGCCTGCTGGATAGCGTGGTTGACCCACACCTCGCCGTGCATGCCCATCATGCCCAGGTTCAACGGGTGAGACGCCGGAAACCCGCCGATGCCCAAGAGCGTCATCGCCACGGGCGTGCAGGTCTTTTCGGCAAACTCACGCAGTTCGTCCATGGCGCCGCTCATCAAGACGCCTCGCCCGGCCAGGATCACCGGACGCTTGGCGGCCTGAATCATTTCGACCGCGCGCTGCAACTCTTTGGGCAGCGGGCGCAGATCAGGCCGGTAGCCCGGCAGCTTGATAGGGCTGTCGTCGCGAAAAGCGTCCCAATCAATGCAAGCCTGCTGCGCGTCTTTGGCAATATCCACCAAGACCGGGCCGGGCCGACCGGACGCCGCGATGTAAAATGCCTCGCGGATCGTGCGCGTGATGTCGTGCGCATCGGTGACCAAATAGTTGTGCTTGGTAATCGGCAGCGTGATGCCGGTGATGTCGGTCTCTTGAAAAGCGTCATAGCCGATGAACCGGCTCGTGACCTGGCCGGTGACGCAGACCATCGGCGACGAGTCCATCATTGCCGTGGCGATGCCGGTGACCAGATTCGTCGCGCCTGGCCCCGAGGTCGCCATCGCCACGCCCACCCTGCCCGAAGCGCGTGCATAGCCATCGGCCATGTGCGCCGCGCCTTGCTCGTGACGGACGAGAACGTGATGGATGGGATAATCTAGCATCGCGTCATAGATAGGCAAAGTGGCTCCGCCCGGGTAACCAAAGACTGTCTTGACCCCTTCGCGAACGAGACATTCCCAAACGATTTGCGCTCCGGTGCGTTTCATAATTCCTCCTCAGCGGGCATCGGCGCGAAGCGGCCCACCCACAGTCAGCTTTGCAGCACAGCGCCCGTGTCGGCGCTGGTGACAAAACGCGAATAGCGGCGCAGCCATTTGCTCTGAATCTTGGTCTCAAACGGCGGCAAGGCCGCCAGCCGCGCCCGGATCTCATCGCCGGAAAGCCGGACGTCGAGCGTCCGAGCTTCTATGTCAATGTCAATCACGTCGCCCTGGCAGAGAGCGGCGATGGGGCCGCGCGCTGCCGCCTCCGGGGAGACGTGGCCGATGCATGCGCCGCGCGTCCCGCCGGAAAAGCGTCCATCGGTGATGAGCGCCACCTTGTCGCCCAGACCCATCCCCATGATGGCGCTCGTCGGGCTGAGCATCTCGACCATGCCCGGCCCGCCGCGCGGGCCTTCGTAGCGGATGACGACCACCTCGCCCGGTTGGACTTGGCCCGCCATGATACCGGCCATCGCGTCTTCCTGGCTCTCAAAGATGCGCGCCGGGCCGGAGAACTGGCGCATGGCAGAGCTTACGCCGCCCGACTTGACGACTGCGCCTTTGGGCGCGAGGTTCCCGAACAGGATTGCCAAACCACCGCGCGGCGAATGTGCGTTCGCTCGGCGACGGATCACGGCGTTGGGTACAACGGCGTTGGGTACAACGGCGTCGTCGTCTTTGATCGCCGCGCCCGCGATGGACTCGCGCAGCGTTTTGCCGGTCACGGTGATGCGGTCGAGGTGCAGGCTGCTGCCACCTGCTTCCACCTCGTTGAGGATCGCGGGAATGCCGCCCGCGCGATGCACATCTTCCATATGCCACTGACCCGCCGGGCTGACCTTGCACAAGTGCGGCACGCGGTCGGCGACGGCGTTGATGCGATCCAGCGAATACTCGATCCCGGCCTCGTGCGCAATGGCGAGCGCGTGCAGCACAGTGTTGGTCGAGCCGCCCATCGCCATGTCGAGCGCAAAAGCATCGTCCAACGCTTCGGGCGTGACGATCATGCGAGGAGTAATCTGTTTGGCGACGAGTTCGAGAATCAGACTGGCGGCGCGGCGGGCGAGGCTCTCACGTTCGGGGGTTCCGGCCAACGCCGAGCCATTGTACGGCAGCGCCATGCCGAGGACTTCCATCAAGCAGTTCATGCTGTTGGCGGTGAACATGCCCGCGCACGAACCGCAGCCGGGACAGGCAAAATCTTCCAGCATCTTGAGACGTTGCGCGTCAATCTTCCCGGCCTGATAAGCGCCCACGCCTTCGAACACCGAGATTAGATCAATGGGCTGCCCGTCCGGCGTCTTGCCCGCCGCCATCGGCCCGCCGGAACAAAAAATGGCCGGGATGTTCACGCGCACCGCCGCCATCAACATCCCCGGCACAATTTTGTCGCAATTGGGGAGGCACACCATGCCGTCAAAGCGATGCGCTTCGAGCATGGTCTCGACGCAGTCGGCGATGAGTTCGCGCGAGGGGAGCGAGTACTTCATGCCGATGTGGCCCATCGCGATGCCGTCGTCCACGCCAATCGTGTTGAACTCGAACGGGACGCCGCCCGCCGCGCGCACTGCATCTTTGACAATCTTGCCGAACGCTTGCAGGTGGACGTGGCCGGGGATGATGTCAATGTACGAATTGACGATGGCGATAAAGGGCTTGCCCATGTCGGCGTCGGTGACGCCGGTGGCTTTGAGCAGCGAGCGATGCGGCGCGCGCTCAATACCGCGCTTGATCTGGTCGGAGCGCATCTCAGTCACATCGTCCTCCTATTGCACCCCTTAAGGGTGTCCTTGGGATTGGAGGATTATATGCCTCGCAAACGGCTTCCGTCGTCCAGCGCGCCTCGTCCGGCTCGGACGGTTCCTGGCTGGCGGCCACAGCCTCGTCCCACTGTGTATCGGCAAAATGATCCGGGTTCACGTTTCCTCCTCGCAGACAAAAAAAGAGCCGCCCCGTTTGGTTGGGCGGCTCTCGCATTTTCTGGCCTAGTTAGCTTGGTTTTACTTGATTCTGACGCTTTGCTTTGCCAGCCCAACCGAAATCAGGTTCTCAAGGACGAGAACCTCAATAATGACGATCACAAGAGCGAGGCTGGCAAATAGACTAGTCATTATTTTTCCGTTTTGGGATTATACTCAACCCGGCGCGGGATGTCATCGTGCAAGGTAGCAGAAGGATGAGGGCCTGTCTTTGGGTAAATTGCCGTACTAATTCGATGCGGCGGATGTTGGTATCGCGATCCTCTTTTGAAAAGCCCAGCCCCTTGCTCAGGTGCGTCCGCACGACGTCGCCGTCGAGCACTTCAACGCGCAATCCCCGTCGGCGCAGTTCATCCGACACAATTTGGCTGAAGGTGAACTTGCCCGTGCCCGAAAGCCCGGTGAACCAAAGGGTGAATCCAGTTTGACAACACATTGTTTGTTGGCGTTCCTTTGATAGTTTGCAGAGAGCAAACCGTATTGCGTGCTCCGTATTCCGTCATATCACACGGAATACGCAATACGGAATACATGAATTACAAGTTGACCCTGATCACTTGGCCGTTCATATCACGCGGCACGGGCAAGCCCATCAGGTCGAGCACCGTCGGCGCGATGTCCATGATGTGCGCTTCCGTCCGCTTTCCGCCGCCGTCATGCGCCGGGTCGTACACGATGAACATGCCATGCTGCGCATGGTTAGCGTCGTCCGGGCCGGTGTCGTTCTCGAACGTGTAAATGCTGCCCAGGCCCAGGCTGCCGACCGCGCGCCAATCCAGATTGCCAAAGTACACGATCAGGTCGGGCGGAATGTTCTTGACTTCTCTGTACACTTTCTCCGGCTTGAACGCCAGCGTGCCAATGGCCCGGCCATCCGGCGCGGGGATAGACTTGAGCCCCTCGGCCAGCTCGTCGCGCACGCGCTCGTAATCGGCCTGCGGGATGATGCCTTGCGGCTCGCGTCCGGCCACGTTGAGGAACACGCGGCCATAGTAACCGCCGCTGCCCCACGCGCGCGTCTTGCTCCAATCCACCTCGACCTTCTCAAACGGCGTGATCTTGATGGGCGATTCATCTTTCAGCGCCAGCCAGCCGTTGCGGATGAGCCACTCGTTGACCGCAATGCCGCCGTGCATCGTCTTGGCTCCGTGGTCAGAGACCACCAACACGACCGTGTCTTGCGGGACGAGCGCCAATACTTGGCCGATGTAGCTATCGAGTTTCTTGTAGTAATCGCGGATTGAATTTTGCCACTTGTTGCCCGGCTCAAATTTGGGGTGCGAAGGATCGGTGTACTTCCACATCCCGTGATGAATGCGATCTACGCCCATCTCCACGAACATGGCAAAATCCCACGGCTTTTCCGTCAGCAGTTTCTTGACTACGACAAAGTGCTGGTCGGTCATGTCGTAAATCTGCTTGAGCAAAAAGTCCTTGTCCTCGGTGCGAAATTGCGGCACGTCTACCAGGTACTCGCCCACCCATGCCGCGATCTGATCTTTGATTTCGGGCGGGTACGTGTACTGCGACTTGGCGCTCGGCGAAAGGAAGCAGCCTACCATCACGCCGTTGACCGGACGCGGTGGATACGAGCCGGGCACACCAATAGTGACGACCTGCTTGCCTGCGCGCGAGAGAATATCCCACACGCGATCCTCTTTGACGGCGGAACCGGTGGCAATCGTCATCTTGTCGTACGAGTAATCGGCGCGGTTGCGAAAGCCATAGATGCCCAGTTGACCAGGGTCCTTGCTGGACATCATCACACTCCACGCCGGAACCGTGATGGCCGGAATGCACGACTCGAGGTTGCCGTACACGCCGCCGGACATCAGCCGATCAAAGTTTGGCAACTCGTCGCGCCATCGGTCGAACACCAGCGACGGCTCGGCGCAGTCCAACCCAATAACCAATACCTTTCTTCCACCCCATTGGGCCACTATAGGGATAGCCGCTATCGGGACAGCGGCCTTTGTTTCCTGTTCCCCACGCTTCGCCTTCATCCCATCCACCAACACTTTGTAGACTTCTGGGCGGGTAAACTCGGCGGGGAGCGGCTCGCCGGCCTCCAAGCGTCGGCGCACCTCGGTGCCGGAAAAGATCACATGGTCTTCATCGCCATGCGGGCAAGTCTTGGCCGAAACGATCCCGCCACATTTTTTGCAGTAGAAGGTATTCTCAAACATCAACGGCGTGATGCCCAGCTCTTCGGGCGCAAACTCGTCAAAGATTTTCTGCGCGTCATAGGAGCCATAGTACTTGCCCACGCCGGCGTGATCGCGTCCGACGATAAAGTGTGTGCAGCCATAGTTCTTGCGGCACAACGCGTGAAAGATCGCCTCGCGCGGGCCGGCGTAACGCATCGCCGCCGGGAACACGCCGAGCAAAACACGGTCGGGCGGGTAATAGTCGCGCAGCAGGCTTTGGTACGATGCCATACGCACGTCAGCAGGAATATCATCCGCCTTCGTCTCACCGACGAGCGGATGCAGCAGCAGGCCGTCTACGATTTCGAGCGCGACCTTCTGGATGTACTCGTGTGAGCGGTGAATCGGGTTGCGCGTCTGAAACCCGACAATCGTCTTCCAACCGCGCCGGGCAAACATCCGCCGCGTCTCAACCGGCGTGTGGCGGAATTCCAAAAACTCGCGATTGGCCGGAAAGTCAATCAGCCAGATGGGGCCGCCCAGCAAGACATCGCCCTGCTTATAGAGCCGGGCCACACCGGGGTGCTTGTCGTCCTCAGTGCGGAACACCTCACGTGCCTCACAATGTTTGTCGTAGGTAAACTTTTCCTTCACCGTCATCAAGGCCAGAATATGGCCGTCGCTCTCTGTCAGAGCAACCTCTTGCCCTTCGTGGATGCCAGCGGCGACCTCCGTCGAGACCGGCAATGTGACGGGAATACTCCACACGTTGCCGTCGGCCAGGCGCATCTCGCCGACCACGCGCTCGTAATCGGCGCGGGTCATGAAGCCAGTCAGCGGCGACATGGCGCCGACGGACAGCATTTCGAGATCGGCCAGGGAGACCGGGCCAAGCGCAATTTGCGGGAGGCTGGTGGCCCGTTTCCGGGCGTCCTCCCGCTGGTCAGCGTGCAAGACGCGGTTGATCAGTTCGCCCCCGTGGGGGGAAATGCCATCGATGTTGGTCAAGTTAAGAAGCTCCTTCAAAAGATGAGGGGGGTAACACAAGGATTCAATCCAGGCATTCCAGTGAGATCGTTTTTACAGATTCACATCCAAATGGCTAGGCAGACCAGTGATAAGTTGTCGAGTCCCCTGAGTTTTGTCAGCCGAGAGAGAACTGACTGGTTCATTGGGCCGGGCAACCCGGCGAGCGATCAGTTTGATCATCTCACCCGCATTCTGGGGGGATATATAGCAGGCTGAGACGCAGGTCGGACAAGCAGTTTGGCGCAGATCCTTGCGCACAGCTTCAGCCTGGGATCCAAACCATACATCATCAAAACTTTGCTCTAACAAATTACCAAAGCTGTTCATTTCAAAGTTGACGCATGGGTAGACATTTCCATCATGTTCAAGGGTAAAACCGTAAAACCCCATCATGCAGGTACGGCCTCGTTCGGCACCCTCAAGCATGTGACTGATGTCTTCGTAGTATAAACCCAAGGCGCTGTCTTCCTGCCCAGCCAGCGACTGAAAGGTTTTTACGGCTGTCTCGTTGCGTCCGTTGCCTGAGATAAACGTCAGTTCGTTGCTGCCGTGTACGTTGCGGTAATACTTGCCCGACACTACCGCCGGGCTGAAGATAATGGGGAGGCATTGCCCCTGAGCAAAAGATCTCAATGACTCAACATGCCCCAGATTCTCCGGCATGACCACACAACTCAGCCTGCGACGCAGGATCGAATAACGTTTCGCTAATTGACCTAAGCCTTCCAGCGTCTCACGTACAATACTGTAGAAACCTTTTATGCCACGAACATAATCGTGCATATCGCCGACGCCGTCTAGAGATACCTGTACTGTGAAACGATTAATCCGCCCAGGTGCATGCTCAATAGATTCAAGCATCCGTTCCATGTAATCCTGTGTACGGAGCGTATTGAGGCCGCTCGTCGCCATCTCAACATGCTCCAGGTTCGGGCAAGCTGCACGCACAATCTCGAACAAATCGGGCAGGTCAGAGCGTAGTGTCGGCTCGCCACCAGTCAGGCCAACTTGGCGGATGAAGGAGAAATCATCTTTTCTAAAGATGTGCTGGATTTGCTCAAGTGAAAGAAAGGGCGAGTCTTTCTCCTGCCAAATGTTACACATTCGGCAACGACTGTTGCACCGGCGCGTAACGACAAACGTTAGAAAAAACGGGCGCGGCAATCGCCGACTATTGACGGTCGGCGCCAACAAAGAAGCTACTGCGGTCGTCACCTGGCAAGACGGCAATCTATCAAAAAACTCGAGCTTCATCTCGCAACTTTGCTTTCGTCTCTAGCTTGTCCAGTAAAACATGGTCGGTACGCCAAATACATAACCCACATTTGCTTGATCCGCAATGCTATTGCATCTGTCCAGCCCCACACTCCATCAAAATGGCAAGGAATAGCGCAATTCACCGAGATTGATCACTTCGCCGCCCTTGATTTCGATCAATAGGTCATCACCTGTTTGAGGATTCTTCAGGACCACAGTTCCTCCCCCAGGGCTGTCGAACAGGAGTGCATATGTGCCAACCGGCACTCGCTCAAAAATGAACTGTCCGTTATCTGCAGCAACTGTCTTGGGGGCCTTGCCACTGTCAAGTCCAGCCATTGCCGGACGACCATTAGAGTCCCGGTACACCTTTCCCAAAAACAACGGTCCACTGGTCAGTCCCTGCAAAGGTTGCCCATCCATCTCACGCAATATGACGCCACCTACTGTAGCTGTGTCTTTGGAAAGCGGCGTGGGCAATACGGGAGTAAGAAAAAAACACGCAACACGTTTTACGGGTTACTTTCATCTGTGGTAAAATCATCACACTATGGCTCCCCCTGTCGCTCAACGCCGCTTTCTCACTTATGGTGCGCTCGTCAGCATCGCGGGCATCGCCGCGCTTGCCTGGCAATCCCCGCACATCGCCTGGTCGCAGTGGCCGGCGATGGTGGCGCTCGCGATTCTGGCTGTGACCGCGCGCTGGTTCGCGTTTACGCTCAGCGGCAACTTGGGCGTCAGCCTGGATACCGGCATCCACCTGGCTTGCGTGGTGATCCTCGGCCCGGCGGGCGCTGCGCTCGTCTCTGCGCTCTCGACCGTCATCGGCCTGGCCGGCCAGTCGTCCAACTCTCCGTGGTTTTGGCCGCGTGTGTTGCGCCTGGGCTTTAACGGCGGGATGTTTGCCCTCATGCAGTTGGGCGGTGGCGCGGTCTATCTCTGGGTCGGCGGGCCGCGCCCGGCGATGGAAATTCTCTCGCTCCAGGCCTGGCTGGCCGCGTTTGCGTGGGCCGCGGCCTACCATCTCATCAACATCCTCATTGCTTACACGGCGCTTGGCCTGACCGGGCGGTTGACCCGGCAAATCCTGATCCGTGACCCGCACGTGTTCGCCACCGAGGCCGCCATGCTTCCGGTGGGCGTGTTGCTGGTGGTCATCCACAATGCCGAAGGATTGGCCGGGCTGGCGCTGTTGGGTGGACTGCTGGTCGTCGCCAGCGCCTTGCTCAAGCAACTGGTGAATACGGGCGAGCGATTGCGCGGCCAACTCAACTCGGCCGCCACGCTGACCGAAGCAGGACAGGCGCTGGCCGCCTCACTGGACGCCGACAAGATTGTAGAGTTGGTCTACCAGTTGTCCACGCACGTCCTCAACGCGCGCACGTTCTATGTGGCGTTGTACGACAAAGCGCGCCAGGAGCTTTATTTTCCTGTTCTCCTGGAAGAGGGCGTTCGCCGCCCGCCGGCGAGAGCTGCCTTTGAACCCGGCGTTGGATGGACGGCGCACATCATCGCCGCGCGCAAGCCCTTGTTGCTGAACAGCGCCGCCGAGATGGCCGCCGTGCCGATCCGCCGCAGCCCCGTCAGCGGCGCGGCCCCGATTGAATCTTTCATGGGCGTGCCGATGATTGCGCGCGAGCGCGTGTTGGGCGTCATCTCGGTGCAAAGCATCGCGCCTCGCGCGTTCAGCCAGGATGACCTGGCGACGTTGAGCACGCTGGCTCAGCAAGCGGCGATTGCAATGGACAATGCCGCGTTGGTGCGCGACCTGGCCGCCCAGGAACGTCTCCGCCAGGAGCTAGAGATCGCGCGCCGCACGCAACGTGACCTGTTGCCGGCTGCTCCACCCGACTGGCCGGGATTCGACATCGCCGGCGGGACCTCTCCGGCCCGTGTCGTCGGCGGCGATTTCTTTGGTTACTATTTTCCGCCGGGGGCCGACCATCGGCTGGGGATCGCCGTGGGCGATGTCTCCGGCAGCGGGATGCCGGCCGCGTTGTTGATGACGTTGACGGTGGGACTGCTGGGCGCAGAATCGCGCGAGACTTTCGCCCCGGCCCCGTTGCTCACGCGCCTGGGCGTGGCGCTGCAACCGCACTGTGCTCGTAGCCGGCTCAACGTGGCGATATGTTATCTGTTGATGGGGAGTGATGGGAAATTGCGCGCTGCCAATGCCGGCAATATCGCGCCCCTCATCCGCCGCGCAGACGGCCATACGGAATGGCTGGAAGCGCACGGCCTGCCGTTAGGGTTTGAGATGGCGGGCTATTCCGTGGGGGAACGAGAGGCGCAACTGGAGCCGGGCGATGTCTTGGTGCTCATCACAGATGGCTTGCTGGAAGCCAGGAATGAGGCAGGGGAATTTTTTAGTTTTGAACGGTTCGAGCAGACCGTGGCGAGCGCGTCTCCCCAGGCGGGCGCGGCGGCTGTGCAAGAACACATCTTGCGCGCGGTGCGCGCGTTCACCGCGCCGGTCGAGCCGCACGACGATGTGACGGTGATGGTAGTCGTGAAGCGATAAAAGGCGACGGCGCAAAAGTTATTGTTATTTCTCCGAGTACGCAGAGAGCCGAGCGGTTGATGTTTGCTTGGAAGGGACGAAGGCATGTCCAAAGTTGGACGAAATGATCCGTGCCCATGCGGAAGCGGGAAAAAGTATAAACACTGTTGCTTGAATAAGCAGCAGAGAGTAGCTCCTGCAATGCCTGGTAGTCCTCGCCAGCATGAACTTGACAGGGAAACAATAGGATACATCAGAAGCAAACTTCCTTTTCGTTGGCCCTGTGAAGAAGCACAACACGACTACGGGATAGACCTTCGTATAGAAATCCACGAGAATTATCGCGCCACTGGGCTAAAGTTCAACGTTCAAGCCAAAGGGCATGAGCACTTTCAAATTGTGTTTTCAGACCAGATAGCGCAATCGCTCAAAGTCTCCACACTCAACTATTTTGACAGTTTGCTTGAGCCAGTCCTGTTGGTAGTCTACAGTGCGCAAGACAAACAGGCTCATTACTTGTGGACGAGACCTTACATCCACGAAGTGCTAGATGCTGAAAAACCCGATTGGCGTACGCAGGATGTAGAATCTGAAATCACTTTGCATGTGCCTCTGAAAAACGTTTTTGACGAAATGGCGTACCAAGACATCTGGAAGTACGTCGAGGCTGAAACATCTAAGATGCTCTTGCGTAGCACTTTTCCTCCTTCCAGCCAACAGCAAGTCACGGTTGACCAGTTGGTAATGTCCCCACGCATATTCCAGCCGAAGATAATGGACTACTTGCATCGTCCTCGCCTGACTGAGAAACTGTCAAACACAGTGCCAGAGAGGACTGTATTTATTCATACAGATGCAGGCTACGGAAAGACATGGCTCATTCAAGATTTCGTCACAACGATCAACCCGTTATCCTGTGTCTGGTATACGTTTACCAAAGATGCTGTCAGCACGCTACAGTTCATTGAGGAGCTGGCCTCTGAGATATTAAGACAAACAAACAGTGTCGGAGCTAGGACTCTCGCCTATTTGCGTGGTCGAGGCAGAGAAGCCAGACCAGACGAAGCATTCGCTACACTGATTGACGAGGTACAGCCTTCAGATTGCCAATTGCTACTTATCATTGAGGACATGCACCACATCTTCGATGATGGTATCGCCTCAGTTATAGAATCATTAGTGATGTCGCGTCCTCCAAAACTGCAAGTCATTCTGACCTCTCGGTTTCCATTACCTTTCGGCCAAGCTAAACTGATCGCACAAGGCCTATTGACCATTGTAGAACGCTCCGAGATTGCATTCAGTATGGACGAAACTCGAGAATACTTGGGCAGAAATCTTGGGCTGGCTTTGTCTCATGAACAAATACTGCAGTTACACGAACGAACAGGCGGATGGATAGCAGCAATCGGACTTGCGGGTGGCGCTTTACAGCAAGCAACTTCAAATAACGCCGCCCTGTTTTTTGAGCGTCTTACAGGGTTCAATGGCAACACGTATGATTTCTTTGCAGAAGAGGTGTACGCGGGTCTAGCCACAGAAAACCAGTGGTTGCTTAAACGACTGGGACTTGTTCGTACTATACAGTCAGGGATAGTTGACCTTTTCACCCGAAGAGCTGATGGCGGTCAAATTCTAAGAGAACTGTCTAGACGCAACACGTTTCTGATCGAGGACAATAGTCGGATCGGAAGCTATCACCTTCACTCTTTGTTTGCCGAGTTTCTTGAAACAAGGTTCCAGGATGAAGAAGGCACTGAGGCGGTAAGGCATATACACAGTCGTTTGGCTTATCACTATTCAGAACAGCATGATTGGTATCTGGCGACTCAACATGCTATTGACGCAGAAGAGTACGCATTGGCTGTTCAGGGACTGGAAATAATTGCACCTGTCGGCGTGAACATGGGCTATGCCAAAGCAGTGTTGGCAATGATTCAGCAAGTTCCAGTGGAGCGATCTGATCAGTCAGCGTATCTTCAGGAAGTTAGAGGACAAGCTGCTTTCCAGGTAGGCGAGTTGGACGTAGCATTAGAGGCATTTGGGAAAGCCCAGAAGTTGTATCAAGCGAAACAAGATCTGAACGCCATAAACAGACTCCAGTACTTCAGTGCCGAAGTCGGTTTGACCAGAGGTAATATATCACCTGAGGATTTTGTGAGAACTGTCCACGAAGTGGCACTAAACAGCTACAAGCAGAATGACTCTTTCTTTGGATCTCAAGTAGAACTACGGTTGATTGAGATCGGACAGACTTTAACCACACGGCCTGGCGGTTTCCATTTTCTCGATGAGTTGATCGAACGCAGTGAAGCACTCGTTGCTCGACTCGGTGAGTTTGGCGATGAATATGCATTGCTCAAAGCTAGGGCCTTTGCGGATCAAGCGCATTTGTTGGTTGAAGTAGTCGGCTTTGCATTCTTGCATGGAACGTCTAGGGTGGGTATACGCTTGCAGATGGGACACCCGATTCCTAAAGAAGAACGGATTGCCACCGCCAAAGCTTTAATTGAGAGTTGGCAACATATATCGGAGCTCTACACCCAGGCCGAGAATACTGCCAAAGAAAGAAGCGAGATCGAATGGGCCCAGATCCGTTCACAGCGCGTGAATGATCATGCTGCTCATTTAAGTATGCTTCAACTTGCAGGCAGTCAATTAGGAGCAACTCAAGGACCTCCTCGAAGGTAGCCAAGGTCGGCGCGTATGTGTGGGGCGGATCAGGCTTGACATTTCCGAAAAAAGTTGTATAATACAACCATTGTATATCAAAACTATATGGTTGTGAGAACGACATGGCACTTTCGAGCAAGGAATGTATACAGGTCAACCAGGCGCTCTTTACTCTGGCGCATGCCTACGAGTCGCGCCGGGCCGAAAGTGAACGCCAACATCCCACCGGGCTGAATCTTTCTGACAGAGCGGTGTTGATGGTGGTGGGCCAGTCTGAGCCGGTTAACTCGCGCCAGCTTGCAACCATCATGGACATCAACCCAGGCACTATCTCCGTGTATGTGCAGCGGTTGGTCAAGAGGAAGCTGGTTCAAAGAGAGCAGGATCAGGACGACCGACGCAACTGGTGGCTCCGCCTCACCAAGGCCGGCCAGGCAGCCTACCAGGAGACGATTGACGGAACGATTTTGTACACCCGCGACTTGCTGTTCGTTCTTGACGAGCAAGAGCAGCAAACGCTGCGCCAGCTGCTCCTCAAGGTTTCTCACAGCCAGGGGTTCGACTGGCAATAGAGAAATGGCGGCTCTCTTTTTTTGCCTAATGATTGGGTATCCCAACTATTTTTAGGGAGAGTATGATGAGACGCAAATTGGTTCTGATCAATCCGGTCAACCCGGCGCGCGTCGGGCTGACGGTCAACAAAAGCTCCCGCTTCCCGCCACTGGGCCTGGGCATTGTCGCCGCGTTGACGCCCACACATTGGGACGTGGATCTAGTGGACGAGAATTGGCAGCCCTTTACTCATCGAGACGCCGACCTCGTTGGCATCACGGCCTTTACGGCCTCGGCCCAACGGGCCTACGAGATCGCCGCCGCCTACCAAGAACGGAGTGTGCCTGTTGTGATGGGTGGCATTCATGCCTCGATGCGGCCTGACGAGGCGCTCCACTTCGCAGACGCTGTGGTCGTCGGTGAAGCCGAGTCAGCCTGGCCGAAGGTTGTGGCGGATTTCGAGGCGGGACAACTTGAGCGCCTCTACCAGGGCGAGTGGCCGGACTTGGGAGCCCTGCCCCATCCCCGCCGCGACCTCTTCCACCCCGGCTATGTGTTCGCTTCCGTCCAGACTTCTCGTGGTTGCCCGATGGATTGCGAGTTTTGCTCGGTCACGGCTTTCAATGGTCGGCGTTACCGCCGTCGCCCGCCAGAGCAGGTGCTCGACGAGTTAGAGACCATTCCCCAAAAGAACTTGTTTTTCGTGGACGACAACATCATCGGGTATGGCAAGACGTCGCGGGAACAATCGCTGGCGTTGTTTCGCGGGATGGTGGAACGCAAGTTGCGCAAAAGGTGGTTCTGCCAGGCCTCGCTCAACTTTGCCGACGACGAAGAGGTACTCGATTGGGCAAGCCGGGCGGGATGCAAAATGGTCTTCATAGGATTGGAGTCAGAGGAAGTAGATGGGCTGGCCGAGGTGAACAAGCGGCTCAACCTCCAGCGCGGAGTGGCAAGTTACGAGAACGCTTTCCGCCGTATTCACCGGGCGGGCATTGCTGTCCTGGGGGCCTTTATCTTTGGGATGGACGGTGACACGCCGGAAAAGTTGCGCCGCCGCATTGACTATGTGATTTGCAGCGGCGTAGACGTGATGCAGACGACCTATCTGACCCCACTGCCCGGCACGCGGCTTTTCAAGCAACTCGAGAGTGAGAATCGTTTGCTCTACACGGACTGGCCCCGAGATTGGGAGCAGTATGATATGACTAAAGTCGTTCACCGGCCCCGGAGGACGACGCCCGAGGAGCTCTCGCAAATCATGGGGGAAAGCAATCGGCGGATGTACGGTTGGCCCATGTTGGCGCGCAAGGCGCTGCGCACCCTTTACGAGACTCGGAATCCGATGGCGGCAATGTTCGCCTGGGGATCGAACATCAATTACCGCAACGTGGCCCTGGGCAAATAATCGTCATTAGCCAGGTCGGCAAGCTCGCCGCGGCGACGCTAGAGTGATTCATCCTCTATCTGCCGTATCGGCGCATAACGGTAGCCTCCAAGGCTGACCGCGACTTTGATAACCCCCATGACGAGAAACATCAGGCCGATGCCTCGTCCTGGACCAACGCCGACGACAGGCCCCATGCTTCCGGCCAATAGACCTCCAGGTGCAAGCAGCGGCTCGAATAGCCTATCGGCCAGCGGCCCGGCGGCCAGATAGGCCAGCGGTTTGGTGGATGTGGCGATCATTTGCTGCGCGGCCAAGACCTTTCCTTGTACCTCTGGCGGGACCTTGCTTTGCCAGATAGCCTGGTTCGATCCATACACGACGGCGATCGTCAGATGCGCGCAAAATGCGCCGAGGGCAACCAGCCAGGCCGAGGGCCTCAGCCCAATGAGCAGAAAGCAAAGACCGCTCAACAACTCGAACAGGATCACGCCGTTGATGCGCCGCTTGGGGCCGCCCCACGCGCTCATCGCTAGGCTACCGACCAACATGCCGCCGCCCGCGATAGAGATGATGACGCCCAATGTATCGGCAGACGCAAACCCCAGAATCATCGGCGTGATGCACACACCGAGCATGCCCCATAGAAAATTGACCACGGCAAAGAAAATCACCAAGCCGAGCAAACCACGCCGGGCCACAATGAATGTCCAACCAAAAGCCGCTTCGCGCCACAGCGAGCCTTTACCTGTCTGGCGCACTACAGCAGTGTCAATCTGGGGGAATCGAACGAGCAGCAAAGTGGTGACGGCAAAGATAAAGGTGATGAAATCAATCAACAGCACGCCCTGAACTCGAATGGTCAAAACCAGAATGCCGGCCAACGCCGGAACCAGAATTTCGGAGGCGGCCCGCGCAAACTGCAACATGCCATTGGCGCGGCCAAGATCGTTCTTTGAAACGAGCAAGGTCGTGGCCGCTGCATAGGCCGGATATTGAAAAGCGCCAAAGGTCGCGCTGGCTCCTACAGCCAGGCAAATATGCCAGACTTGGACTTGACCCGTGAAAAACAAAAAGGCCGCCGTCAGTGAGCACAAGCCTGCTCCGGTATCGCTCAAGACCATCACCCAGCGCCGATCCCAGCGATCCGCCAGCGCCCCGGCCAGCGGCGACAGAACTATGCCCGGCAACACTGCAAACAAGCTAATGAGGGCGAACAGAGTGACCGACCCGGTGCGCTCGTACACCCATAGCCCCAATGCAAAACTCGTCAGGCCAGAACCGACAAGTGAGACGAGCTGCCCCAACCAGACGACAACAAACACAAACACATTGCGGCGTGCATCGTGTATCATGTTATTCACCCTTGAAATAGAAAGCGAGATGACCTGGATCACCCCGCTTCCCAAGCTCTCTGCCTGGATCGAAAACTGCCAATGCGGCTACGACGATTTGAATTGAACCAACTCGATCAAGTTGCCGGCCGGATCGTGAAACAACACCCAGCGTGAATCTGCGTCCTCCGCAACATCTCTCGGCAATTCGACTTGGTGTGCTTGAAGGCGGTCAATGGCAGAGTCCAAATCATCTACAGCGAACGCGATCAACGGAAATGGCTCGGCATTTTGGGCCGGGATGGGTTTCCCTTGTAGGAGGGTCAAATAAATGCCGTCCAGATCAAAGTGTACGCGCTCGCTGTGATGTGAATCGTGCGGCAACAATCGTAGGCCGAGCACGTCTCGGTAAAAGTGGGCCGTAGCCGGCACATCCTCCGCCCACAGGCTGACGACGGCAATGCGTTTGGGTATAGCAACTGACATCTTGTCCTCCTCACTCATTTTGCGTTTGTTCGACAAGCCGGTGACTGGCGCGTGCGTCATAGTCCATGTTGTAAATCTTTTTCAGAGTCCCAACGCGCTGCAAAGCTTCCGCATCAAGCGCACATTCGCCCTCAAAAGCGTGCAGAACGATGCCCTCCAGCAAATCGCCAAGCGATAGGTCATAATATTCCGCCAGCGCCTTGAGGACTTTGAGCATCCTCTTTTCAATTCGGACGCCAGTTTGGACACGTTCAACTGTAATAGTGGAAACTGGAGTTGGTGTAGCTTTTGACTTGGTCATCTTTCACCTCTGGGTTCGCCTGCACCTAGCCTATTTGGTACACTGGTACATTGGTACATATTATACATTCTCCTGTGGCAATTGTCAAACTCGCCCTTGACTCTGACGTTACGTGAGGGTGTATACTATTCATCGAAGGCCTTCCAGGAACCATCACACGTGTGGAGTGAACCATGATCAAAATCGGTGATTTTAGCAAGAAAGCCGGATTGGCTTTGGCTGCCGTGGCTGCCGCTGCCGGTGCAATGGCTGTCAAAATCGGTGTCGATGCTGTTAAAGCTGCATCAGATTTATCAGAGACAATTTCAAAGGTTGGCGTGTTATTTGGTGACACAGCCGATGACATCGAGAAATTTGCTGATGGCGCGGCCTCATCGCTAGGCCAAACAAAGCAACAGGCATTGGATGCCGCTGCAACATTTGCCACATTTGGAAAGTCTGCCGGATTAAGCGGCAAGGATTTGAGCAAATTCTCAATTGACTTTGTAAAGCTTTCATCAGATTTGGCCTCTTTCAATAACACATCACCAGAGCAAGCCATCAACGCGATTGGATCGGCTTTGCGTGGCGAGGCTGAACCATTGCGCCAATACGGAGTTTTGTGAGCTATGATCTGACCTTCGTAGGCGTGAGACGGTACGCTCGGATCAGGGACAATCCCATTGTCAACGGAAAGCGAGGCGACGATTGCCCGAGACTCGCCTGGCTCCAGGGTGACGTTTGAAGGGCCGAGAGTGACGGTGATTCCGGCAGGCAGCATGCCAGACAGCGAAAGCGCAAAGGTTGACACCGAGGCAGATCGGTTCGTGATGGTCAATGTTCGGCTGACACTCCAAACGGATTGATCCAGGTCGTCCCATCCAAAAGCCACGCTGCCCGGCAAAATCGTAGCCGGCGCCCGTGCTGCTGCATAAACATCCACGCGGCCTGTGCCTTGCTCGAACATTCCCCGGCCCAAGTTTTTGGCGGTGTTCATCAAGTTGACTTTGATCAGTTCCGGTGCCCAATCTGGATGGAGTTGCCTGATCAGCGCTGCCGCGCCGGCAACGTGCGGAGTCGCCATGCTCGTGCCATCGAGAGATCGGTAACGGGTGGGACTGCCTAATGGGCCATAGAGCGGCACCGTGGACTGGATCGAAACACCGGGAGCGGTAATGTCCGGTTTGATGACATCGGCATAGCCAGGGACCGGCCCGCGCGAGCTAAAATCGGCCAGCGTGTCGTATTTATCCGATGCGGCGACGGTCAATGCTTTGCGCGCGACGCCATCATCAGGATCGGCTGCCCGCTCAAGCCCAGCAATGATGGTCGAAGTCTGGCCCCGTCCATTAGCGTCGAGTACCTTGAAAGCCAGCAGGCTAGCGCCCGGTGCTACGCCTTTCAGCACACCGTTAGCAGCTACGATACCCGCCACATGAGTGCCGTGTCCATTGTCATCCATCGGGTCAGCGTCGTTGTTGATAAAGTCATAGCCGCCGATGACCTTGTAGGTCGGCCCGATGCCGCCGCCCAGGTCGGGGTGAGTGTAATCTATTCCAGTATCCAAAATCGCCACGCGCACACCTTGTCCATTGACAGCCTGACCTTTGGCATCGGTCATCGCCCACACCGAGGGAGCTTGGATGAGCGGGACGCTATCGCGCAAGTCAGCTCGCACGTCATAGTCGGGTTCCACCGCTTTCACTTGCGGGAGCTGCTTCAAGGTTTGCCAATCGCGCATCTTGACCGAAAGCGCCATGCCGTTAAACAGATAGCGGAACTCGTGATTGACCTCGGCCCGGATGCCCTGCTGCTGCATCTCCACCAAGGCCTGGCGTCGAGTGGCGGCTAACTGCTCTGCATAGTTCCGCACGGCGTCCAACTCTGAAGCAGTGAAGCGGCCCGGCACATGCCCAGTCCGCTGGATGTACACAGCCAGGGGATCATCTCGAAACTGTACAATCAAGTGAACAGTATCATCTGGGCCGGGGATCACCGCTTGCTGCAATATCCGTTGGCCCTGAAGGAACATGACCGTGGTCGAATGTAGAGGTGCATCCCAAAAGCGCTGCTCTTCCAGTGTGGTGGTCACCCCCGACCATGCCGTGCGCACAAGCGTGCCCTGATCTGGCTGGGTGACCGCTGTCGGAAGTGAATCAGCAAGCCGAACAGCGCTGGCCTGCCACACCTTCAGTGCTGGATGAATGAGCAAGATGGCAAGCAGCACCATGAATGCAGCCAACACTGGAAGAATCCTCGAGACGTGATAGGAAAACCGGCGCGTCATGGTTGTCCTCCTCGCTCGTAACGGAAAAGGCGCAACCGCACAACAGTTACATCGGGCCATTCATGCTGTGTGGCAGTCGTGATCGAGATCACTCGCTTTGCAGCTACGTTGCGACGGGTACGTTGTGGAAATCTGGGGGGGAACGGAAGGCTGGGCAAGTCATCGTACTGCTTCGGTTACACTATACACCCAAATCAGCTTGCAAGTCAATACTGAGTCAGGTTACAGGTGCGTTTCAGTTTGGGGTCGAGTAACCAGTCGGCTTTGACTCACTCGCATCTCGTGGTACAATGTGGGCGAGATCACTGGCAAAGGGGAGACCTATGTCATTCGAAGGTAAAATAGCCGTTGTGACGGGCGCATCGCGCGGGATCGGGCGCGCGATCGCCGAGACGTTGGCGCAGCGCGGCGCAGACGTCGTGTGCGGCGATAAACTCGAAGAGCAAGCCAAAGAAACGGCGGCCGCGATTGCAGCCGCCACCGGCCGCCGCGCAACGGGCTGCCATGTGGATGTGGCCGACTCGCAGAGCGTCAAAGAGTTCGTCGAGTGCGTCCTGGCGCAATTCGGGCGGATAGACATCCTGGTTAACAACGCCGGCCTTACGCGCGATAATCTGATCATGCGCCTCGAAGAAGCGGATTGGGACTTGGTGCTCGACGTGAACCTCAAGGGCGCATTCAATTGCTGCAAAGCTGTGGTGCGCACGATGATGAAACAGCGGTACGGGCGTATCATCAACATCTCCTCCGTGGCCGGGTTGGCGGGCAACGCCGGGCAGACGAATTATGCGGCGTCGAAAGCCGGGCTGGTGGGCCTGACCAAATCGCTCGCAAAAGAAGTCGGCAGCCGCAACATTACGGTGAACGCTGTCGCGCCGGGATTTGTCGAAACGGCGCTCACCGTGAACCTGCCGCAGGAACTTAAAGAGGCTGCGATCAAAGCCACGCCGTTGGGACGCTGGGGGACGCCGCAAGATATTGCCCATGCCGTGGCCTTTTTCGCTTCGGACGAAGCGTCGTTCATCACCGGGCAGGTGCTTTCGGTGGACGGCGGGATGGTGATGCAATGATCGGGAGGCAACCATGCACGAATCGCCCGGCCGCGTAACGATTGCGCACAGAGTTCTTCTCGCCATCGCCCGGCTCACTGCTCTGGGCGTGCCCGGCGTGGTGCGCATGTGTCCCGCCGGAGTTTCGGGGATGCTGCGGCGCGGCGCGAACGATGGCGTCCTGGCCGTGGTGGACGGACAAAGTGTGAACGTTGAACTATTCATCGTCGCCGATGCCAATACGAATCTGCGCCAAGTCGGCCAAAAGATCCAAGTACAAGTTGCCCGCGCCATCCGCGACATGGTGGGAATGGATGCCGGGGCCATCAACGTCCATATTCAAGATGTCGCCTATCCGGAACTGGAATCCACGAGAAGGAACGAGTGAAAGTTCGTCGCCGCTCGCGTATTCTGGCGTTGCAAGCCCTTTACGAAATTGATACGACGCATCATCCGGTCGGAACGGTGCTGGATCAACGGTTGGCCGAAGACCCGCTGCCGGACGAAGGCCAAGCCTTTACCCGCGACTTGATCACGGGCGTGATCAAGCATCAGGCCGAGCTGGATGAGTTGATCCAGCGTTACGCGCCTGAATGGCCGGTGGATCAAATGGCCGTGGTGGACCGCAACGTGCTGCGCATCGCCATTTACGAATTTTACATCAGCAAGGCGACGCCGACCAAGGTCGCCATCAACGAAGCGGTGGAGCTGGCCAAACTGTTCGGCTCGGATAGCGCGCCGCGTTTTGTGAATGGAGTGCTGGGCGCGTTGGCCACGCCCGCGTCCACGTAGGTTATTCCGGGCTGCTACACAAGCATAGCGGCCTGTTGGTTGAAAAGCCCGAATGAAACATCCGCGCTACTATTGGTCCGACATTTGCGATCCGTGACTGCCACGAGTCTAGCCTCGTTTGTCGCCTCACATCTGAATCCGCCTCGGCCTGACACGCGCTTCGCGTGAAAACCTGTCAGGTCTGTCCGATCAAAGGAGAACTTGAAATGTCCAAGACTCGTGTGCTCATCATGGGAGCCGCCGGGCGCGACTTTCATAACTTTAACGTCTACTTGCGCGATAACGCCGACTATGAAGTGGTGGCATTTACCGCGACGCAAATCCCCAACATCGAGGGACGCCTGTACCCGCCGGAGTTGGCCGGCAAGCTCTATCCCAAAGGCATCCAGATTTACCCCGAATCCGACCTGGTCAAATTGATCCGCGACCTGAAAGTTGACCAGGTGATCTTTGCTTACAGCGACGTGCCGCATGAGGTCGTGATGCACAAGGCCTCCATCGCGCTGGCAGCCGGCGCGGACTTTAGGCTGATGGGCGGCAACACGACGATGGTCAAGTCCACCAAGCCCGTCATCTCCGTCTGCGCCGTGCGCACCGGGGCAGGCAAAAGCCAGACGACGCGGCGTGTGGTGAGCATCCTGCGCGACCTGGGCTACAAGGTCGTCAGCATCCGCCACCCCATGCCTTACGGCGACCTGGTCAAGCAAGCTGTGCAGCGATTTGCCGATTATGCCGACCTCGACCGGCACGAATGTACCATCGAAGAGCGCGAAGAGTACGAGCCGCACATTGACCTGGGCGCT
Organism: Anaerolineae bacterium; assembly: GCA_041300525.1. Lineage (GTDB taxonomy): Bacteria > Chloroflexota > Anaerolineae > Fen-1058 > Fen-1058 > JBGLNJ01. The sequence goes on from JBGLNJ010000001.1 coordinate 3,542,659, forward strand.
ATTATCTATGCCGGCGTGGACTATGAGGCCATCTTGCGCGAGGCCGAAAAGGAAGCCGACATCATCATCTGGGATGGCGGCAACAACGACCTGCCCTTCTACCGGCCCGACCTGCACATCGTCGTGGACGACCCGCACCGGCCCGGCCACGACATGACGTATCATCCCGGCGAGGCCAACCTGCGCAGCGCGGATGTGGTCGTCATCAACAAGATTGACACCGCCGACCTGGAAAACGTCGCCACCGTGCGGCGCAACATCCGCGCGGTGAACCCCAAGGCCATCGTCATCGAGGCCGCCTCGCCGATCTTTGTCGAGGACCCCAATGCCATCGTCGGCAAAGACGTGCTGGTGATCGAAGACGGCCCCACGCTGACGCATGGCGAGATGGCTTACGGCGCGGGCATCGTGGCGGCGCAGCGCTTTGGCGCGGCCCACATCGTTGACCCGCGCCCCTACGCCGTGGGCACGATTGCCGAGACATACAAAAAATACCCCAAGACCGGCCCGGTGCTTCCGGCGATGGGGTACGGCGGGCAGCAGGTAGCCGACCTGGCCGAAACGATCAACAACACGCCGTGCGACCTGGTCATCATCGCCACGCCGATTGACCTGCGCCGCGTGGTCGAGATCAACCGGCCCACGCAGCGCGTGAGCTATGAGCTGCAAGAGATCGGCCAGCCTTCGCTGATGGATGTGATCAAGGCCAAGTTCGGCGCGAAAAAGTAATCCCCATCCTGGCCCTCCCCCGTTCGCAATGCGAAGGGGGAGGGTGAAAAAGTGGTGGAGGTTATCCCCGATGCGCAGGGCAATGTCGCCTATCAGTCGCTCGGCCATCCCGGCAACGGCCTGCTGTCCGCTGCGCAATGAAAGGTATCCGGTGTGCTTTTCCGGACTACTGACGGGCTGATCCGGAAAAGAACTACATGGGAGAAAAGTTAGCGGTGAAGGCGAAGTAACTGGCGTTGGTCAGCATCTTGCGCGCTGCCATGCACTTATCGAGGGCAAAGTTCACCGTATCCTCGGGGTCCGGTCCCGCATCTTCGTCTTCCACCTGGGCGCTGAGCGCCTGACTCATTGCCGCCGAGGTCTTGCCGCCCTTCCTCGTTGTTCTCTTCGTTGAACTTGCGGACCAGTTCCTCGAAGACTGTCCCCATCGAGTGGTTGTCGATACCGGCCGGCGAGAGGTCGATGTCCGGGTCGAGGAACTTGTTGATCAGCGTGCCGATGGCATCGGCCTTGGAGAGCGTCTGCAACTGGTTGCGGAACTTGAAGTTCTCGAGGATGTCTTGGACATTTGGCGAGAAGCCGTTGAGGTAGTCCTCGAAGTCGGCGAGCAACTGCTGCTGGCTGCCGCGGGACTTGAGATCGCGCAGCGTAAATTTCGAGGTGTTGTAGAAGGCCTGGTCTGCAGCGTCACAGAGCGCGGCGCGCTGCTCGGTGATGCGCGCCTCGTCGAGCATCTTCTTGGTCTCGAGCACCTTCTGCTTCGTCGGTTCCAATACGGCGTCCATCCGTCGGATGACGCACATGGGCAGGATCACGTCGGGGTACTTGCCGCGCCTGAAGAGGTCGCGCAGGACATCATCCGCGATGCCCCAGATGAAGGAGACAATTTTGTTGTGTGTAGCCTGATCCATTATTGTTTTCGCTCTATATCACTTTTCAGCTCACCAATGGTCAACTGATGAAAATGCTTATGGGGCTGTTGGGTAGAAATGCCAAGCACCGGATAGCGGACACTTTACCGCATGGTCCTTATTGGACATAGGCGAGAGGGCCTGCCTACATCCGATCCGGAGAGGCCAGTCGTGAGGTTGGTCGAATGCGTCCGGTTGTCGGCCGAAGCGGCCTATACGCTGGTGCTACCTGATGATCGTCATGAGCCGTTGCCATTTGCCCTTGTCTTGCTGCAGGGACCTGATGCAGTCGTCTGCGAGCGACAGCAGCAGATTCGTACTCACCTTGTTGGCTATGTCGAAGTCCATTTGTTTTTCTTGGATGCTGCTGGGAGGAACATTGAGTCGAAGGTATCTATGAGGTCCCATTTTTGCCTCGCACTCCTGAACCGCCAGCATCTCTTGAGCGCTCATGACCAACTCGATGACTGGACCGGCCCACATCACGCCGCGACCTGGTACGGCAGATGGATCTCGGCCGTGCAGCGGATTCGCGGTTCCGATGCTGAGCATCTGGATCTCAGCGTTGGGATGCATCTTCTGGGCACATAGCAACGCATGCAGATCCGGGGCATTGGCAGCCAAGCCACCGTCGACAAAGAGGTGGTGCTCGAATGCGTGCACGGGAAAATGCGCCGGTGCTGCCGAAGTGGCCAGCATCGCGTCCATGAGCGTCATGCCCAGGTTGTCCCGCTCACAGGTGGGGTAACTGCCCAACAAATGGAGCTTAGACGTCGTCCAGTTGACCGCCGTTAGCAACAGTGCCGACTGGTGCTGGCTGAGCAGCCGCTTATCCGCATCCGGAATGAGCTTTTTGATCGCAGTACGAAGATGCTTAGGCTTGTATGGGGGCTGACCAACCAGCTTGCGCAGACTGCGTAGGCGGATCTCAGGAAAGATTGTGATGCCCCTGTCTTCCAAAACAGCCTTGAGATCAGCGCCTGTCACCCCAGCACTCAAGGCCGTCGCCAGAATTCCGCCTATGGAAGTTCCGACGATGAGATCGAAATGATTCCCAAACGGCGTAGGTGGTGAATGAGGCGTGCTTAGCTGCGCCTCAAGCGACTTGATCACTGCCGCCGTAAAGAGTCCGCGATATCCACCTCCAGAAAGACTCAGAACCTTGATTCGCTGGGTTTTCTCACGGGGAGCATTGTCCGGCAGCGCATATTGATCAAAAAATGGTTCGCTCACAACGGTTGGACCCTTACGGTAGTCCCGGTCTGGAGTTGGGTCATATAGACGTCGGCGTACTCGGTGAACACCAGATCCATGACAGCCGCGGTCGTAATCAGCAGGCGGACATCCTGGGCTACAGGCTCGTTCCCTTTAGGCGTCGTGCAATCTAAGGGTACGTGCGTTCGGTACTCGTGAAATTTCTCCAGGATGGTCTCGTTCAGATCGACCAAGGTCGCGCCGCCGGCTTCCATCCTGGAAACCGTCGCGTTCAACGCGTGGTGCCAGTCTTGCCGCTGTAACTCCGTGGTGGCACCACTGTTGATGACCGATCTGACGATGGCGATGGTCAGACGACTCAACACGCAATCTGCCTCCTGAACAGTCTTAGCCCATTCGACAGCCTTTGTTTCTTTGTTGCACAGACCAATCAGTAATCTGGGACCCACCAGATAGCGGACTGTACTTGTCATCTCAAGCGCCGAGGTTGGGCAGTGAATACGGATCGTGCTTGGAGCCGGGCATCATGGCCGACGAAGTATCCAAGTGGCCGGATGGTGCCTGGACGGACGCCAAGGTATCCGCCAACGTTCTTCGTTTGCTGCTTGAACCTACCATGGCAATTACCTGTTCCTCGGTCAACACTAGATATCGCTCATTGCCACGAGAGATTTGCTGCAACTGGCCAGCCATGGCGCCGCGCAAAAGTCCGCTGTAGTCAGATTTAAATTTGGAGATGGGCATGGGCGAATCGCTGACAAGTAAGCCGAGCTTCCCAGCAAGCTCTTCTAATGCCTTGGCAAACACATCACCACCAATCCTTTCGCGCGACTTAACAACTGTAGACATTTGGAGACTCCTATCCTGACCAGGGTGGTCAACATTGTTATTATATTTAACCCAGACCTGACCATACGTCAAGTTTCGCGGCGGGAACCTAGCCAGGCCAATTGCTTGAGGTTCACTTTTGCCGGACGATGGTTAGCCTGGAAGCCGCCATTCATCCGAATTTGAGGCGCCACCTTCACCGACAGGTTCGGCCGGACTATTGGACGCTCGATGCGGTCAGCGTGAGTGACCGCAACGCGGCAATTCAGCATGACCGAGCCGGGCGACGGCAGCACCTACGCAGCCCTGGCCAGCATCATCCTCGCCGCAGATACCACCGACAGCGACAGCAGCGTCTTCGCTGTCGAGTTCTCCAACGGCGGCACCCTCATCGCCAGCCTCACCACGCCGCCCTATGCGTACACCTGAAGCGACGTGCGGGTGGGCAACCACAACGTGCGCGCCCGCGCCGTTGATGACCGGGGCTGTAAGGCGACCTAGTCGATATGCGCGAGCGCAGCCGATGTCTGTTCAGGGATTACGGGAGGAAAGGGGTTTCCCCCCGTAGCAACTATAAGGGGGCTGCGGACAGCGTACTCGTGCGTCGCGCCTGCGCACGCTACTCGGACACGCTGTCGGCAGCATCTCCGCATTTGGCAATTTGAGGGGGATGGCCGTTACCGGCGGAAGGTAAATCAGGCACGAGCGACGGCCAATCGAACATAGCGACTCCATACGTTGGCTGACGATGAAGTCACAAGACAGGTGCGTCGTTTCGGTGCCATACCCTTGCAATCCGGATCATGCCAGCGTTTCCCACATATCCACCCCACCGTGCTTCGCGCCCCCGGCTGGATTGCCTTTTGGCATCCAGCCGGGGGCTCGGGCGACGTAGATATGTGGATAACGCGCTACTGACGGCATGAAACGGCGAACAGACCACAAACTAAACGGGAACTAGTCTTACGAGGTAACCATGGTGTTTATTAACCTTATGCATCTCTTTGTTTATTAGGTTTTTTATTAACACACAAACAAATAGTCATTGTAATAGTTGCAATAGACTTCAGTTCATGTACAATCCCCTCATCGGAACAATGGGAGTGCGCCAAATGGCTATAACGGTTGTCAGAAAACGTAGTCCGCGAGCGCCCTTGATCTCACTTAAGGAAGCAGTAGATCGTGCTATCAAGGTGTACAGCGAAGAAGGAAGACATCCGGCGAGTGCAGACATCGTTGCAAAGCACCTTGGTTACAAGTCAGCAGAGAACGGAGCAGCGAAGCGGGCACTGGCCGCATTGGGCTACTACGGACTTATCGAACGCCCTTCTGAGGGAATGGTAGCGGTTGCCAAGAGTGTTGAGGAGTATAAGTTCGCACCATCCGATGAGTTGCGAACGCAGATATTGAAGAAATGGCTCGCCACTCCGGCAGTGTTTGCTGAGCTGCAGGAGAAATTTCAAGACCGACTTCCCTCGGACGCCTCGCTGAAATTTGAGCTGATTCAAAAGGGCTTTAAGCCGGCAGCAGCAGATGAATGCCTCTCAGCTTTCCGCGAGTCGGTCAACTACGTCCAGTCAGTATCTCCCAGTTTAGACACGGTCGAAGCAGAGATTCCTCCAGCCGACGAAACGACTGAAGCGAGCATTGAGGCAGTTGCCGACCAACGCACGGTTGATGCGAGTGGCCGAGCTGGCGAACCTAGCACGCGGATGACTCCGATCGCCACTTCACGGGATCTCGCGATAGAGGACAGCAGCGACCGAATTCCGGTAAGACTGGCAGGCGGTCGGCGAGCATGGCTCGTAATTCCAAGCCCTTTTTATGCGGTCGCCTCGATCCGCATGGGAGCCTCCTATACTTGCGTTTTGCCCTATTCTACGCGTTCCCGCCCCCAAGGCCAATTCTGCAAAACTTTGACGCGCACCCAAGCTTTACCTCAAACCGAGTTCCGCCACTTGCCCTCGGTCGTCTTTCGGGGGTACAATAGCCTTCGAAGTGAATTCAAATGCATCTGCGACCTATTTGCTTAGCAGGCGCTCGGCAAGCCTTCGCGCACGTTGAGCGACTCGCAGGGAGCATGCTAGCGAGGGAAACGATCTCAAAACGGGAATTGCTGAGCGAAAAAGAACGCCAACCGGCAGAGACGCCCCGAGTGCCACTCGGGGGAGACTATTGGGAGGCAGATCCGGGGGGTTCCCGTGTGGGGATTTGCCGACCTGCACGCTCATTTGATAGCCCACCTGGCCTTTGGCGGAAATGCCTTCTGGGGCCAACCCTACGACCCGGAACACCCTGGCCCGGAGGGGGTGCAGTATGCCCTGCCCCGCTGTGATCCGATCCATGGCGGCCTGATCAACGTGAATCCAGAGTTTGGCCACCCGGCGGGCGGCGGCTGGCCCGACTTTATCGTCTGGCCGCGCTTTACGACCCTGGTGCACCAGCTGGCCTACGTTGATTGGCTCTACCGCGCCTATACCAAGCACGGCCATAAATTGCGCTTTTGTTTTGAGCAGAAAGCAGCTATCATGGGCATCCTAACGAGCATGCCAATTGCAAAGGAGCTCCCCATGATCCAGATCGAATTTACTAAAGAAGAAATAAAGACTCTCAACTATGAACGATACCATCACCCTCAGCCGTCCGTTCAACGCAAGAGGGAGGTCTTGTGGCTGAAAGCCCACGGACTGGCGCATGACGAGATCACCCAACTGGCTAATGTCTCTCCCAACACCCTACGCAGTTACTTTCGAGATTATGCAGAAGGCGGCATTGAGAAATTGAAAGAAGTGAATTTCTATCAGCCGCAAAGTGATTTGGTGGTTCATCAAGACACTCTCGAAGAGCATTTTCGCCAGAACCTGCCCGCCACGATCAAGGCAACGGCACACGAGATCGAAGCATTGACCGGGATCACCCGCAGCGAGATTCAGGTGCGTGCTTTCATCATCGCCATGGGGAAAGTGCCGCAAAGTCGGCTTGGTTCCCTCCAAGGCAGACCCAGACGAACAAGCGGCATACAAGGCCGAGAAATTGGAGTCTCGTCTGGCCGAAGCTCAAGTTGGTCAGCAGGTCGTTTTCTTTGCGGATGCGGCCCATTTTGTCTTGGCGCCCTTTCTGGGCTTTTTGTGGTGTTTCACGATTCCTTACTGACACTCAACTTTCAGGCCTTCGAAAAAGCGCAGATTATGGCCTTGTAAAGTATAGCGTGATCCGTTCACCAGAATGTCTCGCTATTCCAGGAGCAAGGCCCGCGCGAATTCGGATTGGAACTCTTTCTCGGCGGTCAACTCGATGTATTCGATTTGCCTGGCGATTTGGATGGCGTGCTCGCGTTGCGCCACGGAAAGCAGCGCCATCCGCGCGCCCGCGCCAGCCGCATTGCCCACCTGCCGAATCTTGCGCCGCTCCACGCGCGGGAACATGCCGATGTCCAGCCCGCTTTGCGCGTCCAGGTACGTCCCAAAGGCTCCGGCGATGATGACCTCGTCAATGTCGGCTTCGGCGACGCCGGCGTGCCGGAGCAGAATGTTCACCCCGGCGCGCATCGCGCCCTTGGCGAGTTGGATCTCGGAAATGTCCGCGCGGCTGAAGGTGATCTCGCGCCCGCCGTTTTCGTGGCCGGGCACGACGATGAACTCGAGACCATGATCGCCGCGCCGGACACGCGGGTTTTCGCCTTCGGCGCGCATCGCCCCGCGTGAGTTGATCACGCCCGCGTGGAACAACTGCGCCACCAAGTCGAGGATGCCGGAGCCGCACAGCCCGACGGCCGGCGCGTCGTCCACGGTCTTGATGCGCACGTGCCCGCCGTGAATGGACACTTTTTCAATCGCTCCCGGCGCAGCGCGCATCCCGTGCCGGATGTGCGCGCCCTCGAACGCCGGGCCGGACGCGGTCGAGCACGACAGGTGCCGGCCTCGCGCGCGCAGGCTGACTTCAGTGTTGGTGCCAATGTCCATCCCCAGCACGACTCCCTCGCGTTCCGCCAATCCGGTGGCGAGCAACATGGCCACGTGGTCCGCGCCCACAAACCCGGCGATGTTGGGCAGCAGGTGAACATACGCGCCCGGCGCAAGCTCCAACCCAATGTCGCGAGCTTTCCAGTCGAGCGCGGCGCTCTCCGCTGCCACGTAAGGCGCCAGTCCCAGTTGCCTCACCGGCAAGCCGAGGAACAGGTGGTGCATCGCCGTGTTGCCCACGACGACGGCATCGGCAATGTCGCCGACCGCGTAGCGGTCGCCGATGTCGCGGCGGGCCATGGCGCACAAATCACGCGCCATTTGGTTGAGCGCTTGCACGATGACGGCGCGCAGTTGCTCGCCGCCGTTGACATGGTTGATGGCGTGGCTGATGCGCGCCATCACGTCTTCGCCGTAGGCGATCTGCGGGTTCATCGCGCCGGCGGTTGCGCAAGTCTCGCCGGTGTTCAAATCCACCAGGTACGCCGCGAGCTTGGTCGTGCCAATGTCCACCGCCAGGCCCAACGGCACAGTTCCGTAGGGTCGCACGGCGATGACTTGCCCCCCTCTAACTCCCCCCGCAACGCAGGGGGAGAAAACGCGGGACTGGGGAGGGGTAGGGTGGAGGTCTCGCACAAATGCGGACGCCTGGAACTCCCACGCGCGCAGGTCGTCGGGCAGACGCTGTAAAACGCGCGCATCGAACTCTAGGCCGGCGACTCCGACGGGCAACGCATCACGCAGGCGCGCCGCGTCGGAGCGCAAGTCCTCTTGCGTGGGTAACGGCAGGCGCACGTCGAACGCGCGCACGGCGGGAGCGTGCTCGACGGCGAGGGCTTGCCCCTCGGTCTGTGTGCGCTGCGCTGTGACGAGCGAATCCGGCGGGACATGAACGCACACGTCGCCGGCGATGGCAGACTGGCAGGCCAGCCGCCAACCGGCAGCCACGTCGTCACGGCCCAGTTCAGACACCTCGGTATCGTTCGGCGGCGAGACCTCGCCCGACATCACGCGAACGATGCAGCGCCCGCACGAGCCTTCGCCGCCGCAGATGGCCGTGAGCATCACCCCAGCCTCTTGCGCCGCGTTTAGCAGCGTTGCGCCGGCGTTGCACTTTACCCGCCGGCCAATCGGTTCAAAATCCACTTGAAAGGTCATGTTTTTCCCAGTCGCGTATCGCGTGTTGCGTATTCCATGTTCCCAACTGCAAGCTGACAAATCTTGGGCACTTTTAATCCGATTCTTCTAACGCGATGATTTCCTCACAATAGGGCGTGTAGGGTCTCAACGCAGCATAGTTTCTCTTGAACCTCAGCCTGGGGTCAATCCTCGACAGCAGAACTTGCACCGGCTTGTGATATACTTTCTTGCAGATCTCTCTGGTATCCAGTCCCAATTTCTGACAGGCTTCCAGGGTGGGGCAATCGTTCCACCACCGGGTCACGAGCTGCCTATCGGTCGCCTCGACGATTTCTCCATCTTGGGGAATCGAGAGCCCCAGATAGCTTTCATAAAACATCTTGTAACCGTCCATGAGGGGATTGCCCGTTTTCTCCAGAGCCGTTACATTTCTATCCAGCCACGACAGCCTTTTTTCAATGACACATCGTTCCAGACATTCCAGAACATCGTCCAAGCCCGCTTTTTTGGCAAGGGACAAGATGGTTTGAAATAGCACAGTGGAGTTGCCTCTACTGTTTTCGTATTGGCATCTCACGAACTGGCAGTATTCTCTATTCATCATCTTACAGCGATTGCCTCATTTGTTCTGCGGCGGTGGGTAGTAGCGCTCAGCCATGTGGAAGCAGTCAACGACTAGTTCCACCTGGCACTCCAGGTCGGCCTGCAAAGACTCGCGCACGGCGTTCACGTAGCCGTCCCACATATCGGTGCAGACGGTGCGAATGGTGCGCCGCAGGCGTTGCGGGATAGAGTCCAAGAACTGTTTCACCGTTGCCTTCTCGCGGTCGGGCAATACGGCCAACAGATGGGTCCGGCCTTCGAGGCGCGTCGTGACGCGGAGCGTGGCCACAAAGTCGCGGTGGCCTTTCTTGCAGGCAATCCCATCGATGCAGACGACGGTCAACCTCTCGAACTCGTTCCACTGAACCGTGGTGGTGATGCGGTGCTCCAGGAGGCCCTGTACCGCATCCGAGGTCAGTCCCTCCTTGCGCCCGACCTCCTCCACAGTGCTGTTGACCAGTTGCAACAGGACATGGTCTTCGTAGGCGCGGGTATGGAAACTCCCCTCCTGCCGCCAAGCCACTATCTGAGTGATCGTCACAGCGTGCCCCGGCGGGGAGCAGTGAGGGCAATCTGATGGGCATGAGTGTGGAGTCTCCTTCATGATGTTGGGCTGGACTGAATTCTACCACGTATGCTCAACGGTGTATGCCCCCCAGATGTGGGGGATTTCTGGGAATCGCCGTGGTGTCTGCCCAAACGTAGGACAAATTGCCAATTTGTCCTACACGCTGCCGCCAAATAGGAGGGCGCGCCACAGTGCATGTTCCGCCAAGTCGGAATATCAGTGGAACCGAGTTCCGCTCATGTTCCGAAAAATCGGAACACGGTGTTTGCCGTGTCCTACCCTCGACGAGCTAAAGATAATCGCCAAGTTTACAAATGCTACTATCGGCCAGAACAAACTACTTGCCCTGACTGTGGACAAGTCTTGAAACGCTGTCATCCGGTCTGGCGCAAATACATGGTTTTTCTGAACGGTCGCGCCTGGGTGGTCAACCTGGGCTACTGTTGCCCCAATCCACGGTGTAAGAACCAGCAGGTCTACACGTCACAGGTCGCCCAGCACTTGACCGTGCGGGGTAACAGTTTCGCGCTGGAAGTCATTGTCCAGATTGGCTACTGGCGATTTTGGAATCGCTGGACGGTCGTGCAGATTCACGAGCTGCTGACTCAAGTCCATCACTTGCTCATCTCTGAACGAGAGGTGCTGTACTTGATAGAGGTGTTTCTCGTCTCGCTGCGCTGCACGTATCATCTTCGCTTGGAAGAACATGCGGCGTACTTCCGTCGGCATGGCATCTTTATTGCGATTGATGCCCTCAAGCCCGAAAAGGGCAACCGGGCTTTGTACGTGGTGCGCGAGTTGAAGTTCGGGTTGGTCTTGCATCAGGTCTCTCTACTCTCGACGGCTCATCAGACTTTGGCAACCCGTCTATTCCAGCCCGTCAAGGCTTTGGGCTATCGAGTGCGGGGCTGGGTGAGTGACGATGAGCCGGCCCTCCGCCTAGCGGCGGCGAGGGTGTTTCCTGGCGTGTCGCACCAACCGTGTCAGTCGCACTGCCTGCGCGATGCGGCCGTGCCTATCATGGAAGCCGATCAAGCCCTCAAAAAAGCCTTGAAACAAGCCATGCGTGGCCCGTTTTACACCTTTTGCCGCGCGATTGACCAGCTGGCCCCGGACGACCCTCACCGAAGGCAGCAAGCCACCGTTTGCACTGGGCGGGCTACGGGTCTTTGAAGACCTGACGCGTTTAAAAGCCTCCCTCCAACGCAGTCGTAAAAAGGGGGCCATCCGATTTTGGATCAACTCCTGGCGGTCGTCCAACGTCGCCGCCCCTTCCGGGCCCAGTATCGCCAACTCAAACGTCAACGGGATTGGCTGGTCGAATTGGACCGACGACGGGACCCGCCTGAGCAAAACGGTCTGCCACGCCCCACCCGCCGAGACATCCAGCGCCACGTCAAAGAATTTCTGGCCGAGTTGGAACACCACGCCCAAACGTGTCCCGAAGATGCGGAGACGGTGGCGCACATCTGTGCGACATTCCGGCAACGTTGGCCTCGACTCTTTGCCTGCTATGCCTGGCCTGAACGTTGGCGCACCAACAACGACCTCGAAAGTTTCTTCGGGCGCTTACGGACTCGCCAACGACAGATCCATGGTCGCAAGTCTGTCCATGAGTTCATTCTCCGCTACGGCGAGTGGGCCGTCTATATCGATCCGACCGAATCGCTTGAACAAGTGTTACTGCGATTCCAACAGTTCGATCAAGCCGAATTTGACAAAGAGTATGCACGGTTCCGCAAGGCACAACTCAGACTTCGCGTACAATACCGCTTTCGTCACAACCCTCGCCGTTGTCTCAAAGAACTGGAGCAACAATGGGCTGAGGCCGTCAGCCACAAATCATAAACACGTCTTGTGTGCTAGTTTTGCGGTTGCTGCAGGAATATACCTTTCGTTCCCACATTGTAGCGCGATAGTTCTGGGAACTGCCACACATCTTTGGTTACCAACGCGGTAGATGGATGCCTGAAAGTAGATCATTTTCTCCTTGATCTGTCTAGGCGACTCCTCCACCACCGCGCCAACGTCGGACGCCATCCTCGACCCCTCGCCAGATACCGCTGATGTCGGCTGGCATACTTCTCTCAGCTTCGAGCGCACGGCGAGCCGCCTCGTCAAATGAACAGCAGTTCAGATGACCAATACGAGTCCAGTAAGTATGGTTTTGAGACAACAGATCGCTGCCCAGCCCAAGAACCACCTCACGCGCGACCGACCATTGGGCGCGGGTGACCAGGCGCACCCAATGCGAAGATAGCCACGGGGTCACCACAGGTACTTCCACCATGATCGGTGGCTTTAGCCCGAGGAGGCGGGCCGTCTTGACGAGTATCTGCTGACAGGAGAGCACCTCCGGGCCTGGAATGTCAAACCACTGCCCATCGGACACGGGCACCTCGAGCGCTGCCAGCAAAGCTACCACGACGTCGTCAATGCCAATCGGCTCGGTGAGTGATTTGAGCCAGCGAGGCAAGATCATAAAGGGCAGCCGCGCGGCGAGATCGCGGACGATCAACCACGAGAGGCTGCCATAACCAATGATCATGCTCGCCCGCAACTCGATGGTTGGAACGCGGCCCTGCCGCAATGTCTGTCCCACTTCCAACCGGCTGAGCAGGTGTTCAGAAGGCCTGTCCGCCGGCGCCACGCCGCCCAGGTAGACGATCCGTTCCAGACCGGCATCACGCGCCGCCTGGGCAAATCGCTCGGCCGCGAGCGCCTCACGGCGGCGGAAATCAGGGTCGCCTTCGGCCATGCTGTGCACAAAGTAGTACGCGGCCTGGCAGCCTTGCAAGGCTGGGGCCAGCGTCTCGGAGTGGCTCATGTCACCCAAGACCCACTCCTGCTGCGGGAACTTGCGCCGCGCGGACTCGACGTCGCGGGTCATGCTCCGCACCTGGTAGCCCTGACGCGCGAGTGCAGGCCACAGACTCCGACCCACAAAGCCGGTGGCACCCGTCAACAGAATCTTGTTGCCTGACTTCATACCGCATGTCCGATCTCTTGGGCCCTTTAGGTCCAGACTGCCTTGAGGCCCAAGTCTACAAGGCTGTCAGGGTTCGAATGAACTTCAAAATGGTCATGCCCTGTTCCAACGTGGCCCCTGTTCGACAGAGTCTTGCCCCAAGTCGGCGCTGTCTCTGATAGCCAAGTCCGGTTTCCCCAGCGCCCCCCATCTTTTTCATGGCGCAAGCCGCACTCGGCGCGCAAAGCGTGCGCCAGTCGAGTCCTCGACCACCAACTCGACCTCGCCATTGCGAGCAAGCTTGAGTGCACCTGTATGGCCATCACCATCTCGCAGATCGAGCTTGCCATACGCCCGAATGCGCGAATTGACCAAGAAACCGGGAACCAGCTCACTTGTGATGACGCCCGTCACCTGCGCGGTGTATTTGCCGTCGCCCGAAACATAGCGAAAGCGTGAGGGCGCTGGCATTCCCAGACCAGACAGGCTCACCGTCGTGCCAGTGATTTCTTCGGTGCCCTCAAAGCGACCGCTGTCCGGCATCTCGAACGAGTACGAGATGCGGAAATGGGGTGAGCGAGATTCGAGCCTGGCCGTGATGAGGACACCCGTTGCCGGATCCGCTTCGGACACCACATCGCCCACCTGATTGAACATGGGTTGATAGTACGCCGGGCCAAACGAGGCCGATGCGCCAGCGGCATACCATGCCACCTGGGCCAGAGCTTGGGCCGTCTCTCCAGACTGAATTATCTCGGTCACTGGCAGCAACAGGGCCGTCTTGTGCATCCGCCGCACAACATAGCCCAGCAGCGTGATGCCGCCCGGCGGCAATTCATAGCGCGTGTTCGATGTCACCGCGACTCTGGGTTGCATCTCGTTCATCGTGTCACTCCGCTTTTAACGATTTGCCCAGGAACACGAGCATTTCGTTCCACGCCTGTTGAGCCGGGCCTGGCACACCGAGCGTGTTCGACTTGACGAAGGCATGACCCACGCCGGGATAAATCGTTACCTGGTGACGAACGCCGCGCGCCTCCATCGCCTGCTCAAAGGCGCGCACCTCGCTCACCGGGATGCTGTTGTCCTGTTCACCATAGATACCCAGCACCGGGCCGCGCGCGCCCATCACGCCCAGTTCGTCCGGCTGGGTGAACGGGCCGCTGCCATAATAAATGACGGAAGCGGCCAAGTCAGGATTGCGCGCGCTCATCTTCATCACCTGCGTCCCACCGAAGCAAAAGCCGACCGCACCGACCCGCTTGGGATCAACGCCCTCCAGCTTGGCAAGATAGGCAAAGCCGGCGTCAATATCTCGGGCGATGCGTTCCTGCGGCGTGGTCGCCACGAGCCAAATCGCGCGCGGGACCAGCGCCGTCGTTTGATTGCGATACGCATCCACAGCCAGGACGATATAGCCTTCCTGGGCGAGCACATCGGCTTTCTTGACCACGTCCTCATTCAAGCCGAAAAACTCGTGAACCATCACCAGCGCCGGATGCGGGCCAGCTCCCGCCGGGCGCGCCAGATAGGCCCGCAGCGTCACGCCCTCCGAACCGGTAAAAGTCACATTCACGAAATCCGTGACGCGCTGAGATGGAAACACCGTGTCATACAGGATGATCCCCCCGATCACCGCCACGGTCGCGACCAGCAGGCCCAGCACGCCCATAGCAATCCGCCCCACAATCCGTCTGGCTTGCATGTGTCCCCTTTCCCTTTGAATAAACCTAGCTCGGACAAGCCGAAACCAAACAGGGCTTGCCCTCAATCTGTGGTAAAGTTGGGTCATCCTCGCCTTTGGGAGCAGAACGATGGAGACCAAACCCAGATTCTCCAAGACAAGGTGGCCGAAAAGTCCAACATGTCGGTCACGGTCAATCACGCGGTCAAGGAATTCAAAGGCAAACACAAGCTGGAAGCCATCATCGCGCAAGACCGCGCCACAGGCGAATTAAAAGAGTGGCGCTACGACGGAGTGTTTGTCTTTATCGGCCTTTCGCCCAACAGCGATCTGGTCAAGGGCAAAGTGGAACTGGATCCGTATGGCTTTGTCGTCACCGATAGCACACTGATGACGACCTGGCCGGGCGTGTTTGCCGCCGGGGACGTGCGCGTCGGTTCAACCAAGCAGGCCGCATCGGCAGCGGGCGAGGGCGCGACGGCGGCGCTGATGATCCGGCAATACCTGAAGAAGATAGGGTAGGAGCAGGTCTTCGCCTGCCCCCGAATCGGCAACCACAAGGGTCGCCCCTACACCTGGCCGGTGATCAGCGCCTTTTTCACCTCGCCGATGGCTTGGGTGATGTTGATTTCGCGCGGGCAGGCTTCTACGCAGTTGAACGCGGTGCGGCAGCGCCACACGCCCATCTCTTCGTTCATCACCGCCAGGCGCTCTTCCGTCAGTTGGTCGCGTGAGTCAAAGATGAAGCGGTGCGCCTGGACGATGGCTGCCGGGCCGATATATTCGCCATTGGCCCAGAACGACGGGCACGATGTGGTGCATGCCGCGCACAGAATACACTTGGTCGTATCGTCAAAACGTTCGCGGTCGGCGGGGGATTGCAGCCGCTCGCGCCCATCGGCGGGTAGCGGATCGTCGTTGACCAGGTACGGCATCACTTTGCGGTACTTGTCAAAGAATCCTTCCATGTCCACGATCAGGTCTTTGAGGACGGGCAGGCCCAGCAGCGGCTGGAGGGTGATGTTTTCACCGACTTCTTGAATGAGTACCTTGCACGCCAGCCGGTTGCGGCCGTTGATCCGCATCGCGTCGCTGCCGCAGATGCCGTGCGCGCACGAGCGCCGGTAAGCCAGCGTCCCGTCGTGCTGCCATTTCACCGCATTGAGCGCATCGAGCACGCGGTCGGTCGGCTCCATGTCCACCTCGTACTCGCTCATGTGCGGCTTGTTATCCTTCTCCGGGTTGAATCGCTGAATCTTCAAACGAACTTTCATAACGTCTCTCCTATTCCAGTTACTCAGTCACTCAGTCACTCAGTTACTCAGTTACTCAGTTACTCAGTCAACCAGTTACTCAGTTACTCGGTCATTGAGTTACTCTGCCACCGATTGACCGGTTGACTGGTTGACTGATTGACTGAGTGACCGATTGACTGATCACCGATTGACTAGTATTTCCGTTCCTTCGGTTGCCACTGCGTGATGACGACGGGCTTGAAGCTCAATTTGAGGCGTCCGTCCTCGCCGCGCGTGACGAGCGTGTGCTTGAGCCAGTTGTCGTCGTCGCGCTTGGGGAAATCTTCGCGATAGTGTGCGCCCCGGCTTTCCTCGCGGGCCAACGCCGAAACCGCTGTCGCTTCGGCCAGGTCGAGCAGCGAGGAAAGTTCCCATGCCTCGTACAGATCAGTGTTAAATCGCTGACCGTGGTCGTCCACCTCGACTTGCTTGTAGCGCTCTTGAAGCTCGCGCACCTTATTGAGCGCATCCTGAATCATCGGGCCGGTGCGGAACACGCCGACGTTATCCATCATGGCTTTTTGCATCTCGTCGCGGATGCGGGCGGGCTTTTCCTTGCCGGCGCTCGCGCGAAGGCGCTCGATTTGTTGGCGCACGCGGCCTGCAGGTTCTTTCGGCAGCGGAAGCAGGTCGGCCTTTTTGGCATACTCGGCCATCGCACGGCCGCCGCGCCGCCCGAACACGATCAGGTCAACCAGGCTGTTCGTCCCCAAGCGGTTCGCGCCGTGGACAGACACGCAGGCCACCTCGCCCGCCGCGTACATTCCCGGCAGCACCTTGTTCTTTTCGTTGATGACGACTTCTGCATTCACGTTGGTGGGGATGCCGCCCATCGCGTAATGCGCCGTCGGCTGGATGGGCACGCCTTCCTTCATCGGCTCGACGCCCATGTACACGCGCATCATCTCGATAATGTCGGGCAACGCGTGTTCCAACTGTTCCGCCGTCACGGTCTTGCCGCCCGGCGCGCTCTTGTGCTTGTTGATCGTCTCCGGGCGGATGTCGAGGTACACGTAATCCTTGCCGCCGATGCCGCGCCCTTCGCGCACCTCAAGATACATGCACCGGCTGCACACGTCGCGGGAGGCCAGGTCTTTCATCGTCGGCGCGTAGCGTTCCATGAAGCGTTCGCCTTTGTCGTTGATGAATATGCCGCCCTCGGCGCGCGCGGCTTCAGAGAGCAAAATCCCCATCTTGTAGATGCCGGTCGGATGAAACTGGAAAAACTCCATGTCCTCCAGCGGCACGCCGCGCCGGTAGACGATGCTCATGCCGTCGCCGGTGAGCGAGTGCGCGTTGGAGGTGATCTTCCACATTCGGCCCGAGCCGCCCGTGGCCCACAACACGGCTTTGCTGTGAAAGACGTGCAGCGTGCCGTCGTTGGTATTCACGGCGACGGCGCCGCGCACCGTGCCGTCCACGATGAGGGCGTCGAGCACCTGGTACTCGTCAAAGAACGTCACCTGCTGGCGGATGCACTGCTGGTAGAGCGTCTGCAAAATCATGTGGCCGGTGCGGTCGGCAGCCTTGCACGAGCGCATGACGGGCGCTTGTCCAAAGTTGCGCGTGTGTCCGCCAAAGCGCCGTTGCTCGATGCGGCCATCGGGCGTGCGGTCGAACGGCAGCCCCATGTGCTCCAGTTCGATGACGGCATCCGACGCCTCGCGGCAGAGCACTTCCGCCGCGTCCTGATCCACCAAATAGTCGCCGCCTTTGATCGTGTCGTAGGCGTACCATTCCCAGTGGTCTTCTTCCATGTTGCCCAGCGGCGCGGCCACGCCGCCTTGCGCCGTGCCGGTGTGAGAGCGTGTGGGGTACAGTTTGGAGAGCACCGCCGTCTTGACGTGGCGGCTGGCTTGCAGCGCGGCCATCAGCCCCGCGCCGCCCGCGCCGACGACGAGCGCATCGAAGGTGTGAATGACTTCTGGCATGAGCACTCCTTCCAGACCTGACAGGTCTCAAAAGACCTGTCAGGTCTGAATTCTATCGTGGCATCGGCGCGCCAATGATGGCAATTGCGCCCATGAGCAGAATGACGCCGCCGACAAAGACAATCAACAGTCGGATGACTTTGATCGCCGTTGGGTTATGAACATAGTCCGTGACGACGGTGTGAAAGCCGTTCAGCCCGTGGATGAACGCCAGGCCCAGCAAGGCAAAATCCCAGACGCGAATCCACGTGAACGCCCAACGGCTCTGAAGCACCCATTGCAAGCTGGCGTTGTGAACGTCGTTCTGGATGTGCTGCATCACCATGTGGCCCACGGCCAGCAAGAGCAGCGCCACGCCGGAAAGCCGCATGAAAAACCAGGCATAGCTTTCGAGCGAGCGCGGGCGCGGCTTGACCTTGCGGATCGTCACGCGGTTAGGGAGAGCTGTCGTCGCCATCGCCGCCTCCTAAATGTTGACGCCCATGGAGCGCAGAATGCCGCGCCCCATAATGTACGCCGACGGGATAAACGTGATGAGGAACACACCCCACACCACGAACCACATCTCACGCTGGCGCGTGGTCAACCGGGGGAAAAAATCCACCAACGCCACGCGGATGCCGTTCGCGGCGTGATACAGCACGGCCGCCATCAAAAAGATTTCGCCGACGCCGAACGGGACGGACTTGTAAATCTTGAGCGCTTCTTCATAGAGCCGGGGAGCAAAATAAACGAACGAAGTGTCTACGATGTGGATCGCCAAGAATAGCAGCACGCCCAGCCCGCTGAGTCGGTGGAAAATCCACGCCCATTGGCCCAAGCGGCCTTGATACTTGATGCTCTGTTCGAGCGTTAGACCGAGGTTGTTTTGCATCTAGTTCTCCTCCTGATTGCAGATCACGAATTAGGATCAGGCTTTCAGTTCGTCTACACCAACCTACCACCTTTCCCCGCAACGCAGCTACCCATTCCATGAAGCACGCTCCTGCTCGACATATTCCTGCACATCAACGCCTTGCCAGATTTCTTTGCCCAGCCCTCGCAATTCCAGAATGCTTCGCTGCGCCTGCGCCATGACTCGGCGACGGGCTAGTGATGCTAATTCCTCCAGTAACCGAAATTGATCAGACGGAGCGAGGCGTTGGACTCGGCTCAGCACGTCATCGTAGGCAGTTGTCGTATAGGTCGCTGCAGGTTCGTTTATGTGATTTTCGTCGTCCATCGGTTCAGCTTCCTTACTGCTTCAACTTCTTCGGTCACAAGAGCTTCGATTTTTTCCGGCGTCAAGTCTAGTTGCACTTGGCGCCGCTCGTCCATGAATGTTTTGAGGTCTTGGCGTGCTTTCTCTTTGCGCGCTCGCGCATCCATATCAACGAGTTGCAAGCGTTGATACTCCTCATACGGCATGAGGACGATGGCCGGTTTGCCATCACGCTCTAGCACAATGGGCTGGCTCACGATCAAGTCAGTCGGAGCCGCATAAGCTACCGCCGCTTTGCGCACACGTTTTTTATTACTCATGGACTTTGGCATTGACGGGCGGTTCTATTCCGATCCCTACAACGTTTACTTTAGCACCGACCGGCCCATCTACCGGCCCGGCCAAACCGTTTTCTTCAAGGCGATTCTGCGGCTGGACGACGACGCGCGTTACAAGCTCTTCAAGGGTCAGGACAAGCTGCCGGTCTTGGTGAATGACCCGCAGGGCAAACAAGTCTTTTCGGACACACTCGCCGTCAACGGCGATATGGCGACGATTAACGGGCAGTTCAAGTTGAGCGAGCAGGCGGCGTTGGGCGACTATCGTCTCTCGACACGTTTGCCGTGGGAGACCGGCCCGTCACGCCAGCCGAGCGAAGGGCGCGAGTACGGCATCGGCTTCCTCGTGGCGGCCTACGTCCGGCCCGAGTTCCAGGTCAACGTGACGACGGATAAGCCTGCCTACGTCCAGGGCGACAAAATCAACGTGGACGTGCAATCCACTTACTACTTTGGCGGCCCGGTCACGGACGCGCAAGTGGATTGGAACGTGCAGTCCGAACCGTATTACTTTGACTATCAGGGCCAGGGCAACTATGACTGGGCGGACACGGATTACTTTTACGGCGGGTCCCAGCGTTATGGCGGCAGCACGATCGCTTCCGGCACGAGCAAGACCGACTCGACCGGCCATCTGGTCGTGCCGGTCAAGGCCGACCTGGGCAAGAACGACAACAGCCAAAAGTTTACAGTTGAGGCAACCGTCACCGACATCAACGACCGCGTCGTCGCAAACCGCGTGGAAACGGTGGTCCACCAGGGCCTGTTCTACATCGGCCTCTCGCCGGAAAGGTATGTAGGCAAGGTCGGCGAAAAGCAGCCTATCAACATCAAGACGGTGGACTGGGGCAGCAAAGATCACGGCCAGGCCAATCTCACCGTCGTGTTCTACCGGCGCGAGTGGTTCAATGTGCAGGAGCAGACGTCCGGTGGCCCGGTGTGGACGGTGATATTCAGCGATACCGCCGTCGCCACGCAAACGGTGACGACGGACGCCAACGGCCTGGCGGTCGCTTCGTTCACGCCCGACCAGGGCGGGACGTATCGCATCATCGCAACCGGAAAGGACAGTAAGGATAATAGGATTCGCAGCGGCACGTACCTGTGGGTCACGAGCGGAGAGTACGTTTCTTGGCGGCAGGAAAACAATGACCGCATCCAGCTCGTGGCCGACAAGCGCAGTTACGCGCCGGGCGAAACGGCCAGCATCCTGATTCCTTCGCCGTTCCAGGGCCAGGTTACGGCGCTCGTCACGGTCGAGCGCGGGCGGATTCTCTCAAAGCAAGTGATACAACTCAAATCCAACTCGGAATTGCTCAAGCTGACCATCACGCCGGACATGGCGCCCAACGCCTACGTCTCTGTCGTGTTGGTCAAGGGCGTGGACAAGACGACGCCCATCGCGGCGTTCAAGGTGGGCTATGCGGCGTTCGCCGTCTCGACGGTGCAACAAGAGCTCAAGGTGAGCCTCAGCACCGACCGCGACCCCGCAACCTCGCACTATGCTCCGCGCGACACAGTGACGTATACCGTTCAAGCGACCGATTACGCGGGCAAGCCGGTGCAGGCCGAGCTCTCACTGGCCGTGGTTGACCTTTCAGTGCTTTCGCTGGTTGACCCGAACTCGCCGCCCATCGTCGAAGGTTTTTACGGCCAACGCGGGCTGGGCGTGCGGACGGCTTCGACGTTAGTGCTTTCGGTGGACCGGCTCAACGTCAAGTTGCAGACCGAGGTCAAAGGCGGCGGCGGCGGGCTGGGCGCAGCCGAGGGCGATTTTGCGCCGCGCCAACAATTCTACGACACGGCGTTCTGGAGCGCCACGACTCGCACTGACGCGCAAGGACGCGCACAGGTGCAAGTCGTGCTGCCCGACAACCTCACCACGTGGCGGATGACGGCCAAAGCCGTCACGGCGGACACGCTCGTGGGCGAAAACAAGCTCGACATCATCAGCACCAAAGACTTGCTCGTCCGACCTGTCACGCCGCGCTTTTTCGTCGTCGGCGATAAATCCACCGTCGCGGCGGTCGTCCACAACAACACCACCAAGGCGCTCAACGTGGACGTGCGGCTCGAAGCGCAAGGCGTGACCATCGGCGGACAGGCCGCGCAAAAAGTGACCATCCCGGCTCAAGACAAGGTGCGCATCGAGTGGCAGGTGGAGGTGCAAGATGCGCAGTCGGCGAATCTTGTGTTCTCGGCCAGCGGTGGCGGACTCTCCGACGCGAGCAAGCCGACCGCCGGCCTGCCGCCCGACCAGCGCCTCCCCATCTATCGCTACTCGACGCCCGAGACCGTCGCCACGGCCGGCACGCTCGACGCGACGGGCGAGCGATTGGAAGTCGTCGCGCTCCCGGCCAAAGTTGACACGACGCAGGGCAACCTCACCGTGCGGATTGACCCGTCGCTCGCGGCCGGCATGACCGACGGACTGACGTGGCTGGAGCATTATCCTTACGAGTGCGCCGAGCAGACTGTGAGCCGGTTCCTGCCGAATGTGCTGACGTTCCGCGCGCTCAAGAAGCTGGACCTGACCACGCCTGAGATGGAAGACAATCTCAAGAAACAGGTCAGCGTCGGCTTGCAGCGGCTGTATGGCTTGCAGCATGCCGATGGCGGCTGGGGCTGGTGGGTGAACGACAAGAGCAGCGCCACGACGACGGCGTGGGCGGCGCTCGGAATGATCAAAGCGCAAGAGGCAGGCTTTGCCGTGGACGCGCAATCACTCAAGCGCGCGCTGGACTATCTCAACACGCAGCTTGTCTCGCCGACGACGCTCAAGGAATCCAGCCAGGCGAACATGCAGGCGTTCATCCTGTACGTCACGGCGGAAGCGGGCCGCAACAACTTGAGCCGCGCCGTGGCGCTCTACGACGCCAAGCGCGACTTGCTCAGCAACTATGGCAAGGCGTACCTGGCGCTGGGGTTGGGTCTTTGGCAAAAGGACGACCGCTCACGCGTGGATTCGCTCCTCTCCGACATCAACAACGCCGCCATCGCGTCGGCCACCGGAGTCCACTGGGAAGAAAAGACGAACGACTGGTGGAATTGGAACACCAACACCCGTTCCACCGCCATCATCCTCGACTTGCTGGCGCGGTTCGACGCCAAGAATCAACTTGCGCCGAACGTCGTGCGCTGGCTGATGGTGGCCCGCACCGCCGGTCACTGGGAGACGACGCAAGAGACGGCCTGGGCGCTGATTGCGCTCACCGACTGGATGGACGCGACGGGCGAGCTCAAGGCCGATTATGCGTGGAAGGTGGACCTCAACACCTACACACTGGGCGAAGGCACGGCCACCCGCGACACGGTCAAGCAGTCCGTCACGCTGAGCAAAGCCGTGGCCGACTTGCTGCGCGACCAGGGCAACGCGCTCGTCTTCTCGCGCAGCGCCAACGCCGGCCAATCGGGCGAGGGGCGGCTGTACTATTCGGCGTACCTCAAGACCTACATCCCGGTCGAGGACGTGCGGTCGCTTTCGCGCGGCGTCGTCGTGGCGCGGCAATACTTTCGCACCGACGACCCGTGCTTCAAGGACGCCAAGAAAGCTTGCACGCCGGTCACGTCGGCCAAGGTCGGCGACGTGCTGCAAGTCAAGCTGTCCATCGTCGCGCCGAACGACCTGTACTATGTCGTCGTCGAGGACCCGCTGCCGGCGGGCGCGGAAGCGATAGACACCAGCCTCAAGACGACGTCGCAGGTGGGCCAAGCGCCCAAGCTTTCCCGCGTCAACCCCGACGACCCGTTCGGCGGGTACGGCGGCTGGGGCTGGTGGTGGTTCAGCCAGACCGAGATGCGCGACGAAAAGGTGGTGCTGTTCGCCACGCGGCTGCCCAAGGGCGCGTACGAGTACACGTACATGATGCGCGCCGGGCTGGCGGGTGAGTTCAAGGTGATGCCGTCTGTGGCGAATGAGATGTACTTTCCCGAAGTGTTCGGGCGCAGCGACGGGACGGTGTTCAAGATCACGAAATGACGAAAGACGAGTGACGAAGGACGAATGAGTACAAGCCCCCAGCGTCGAGAGATGCCGGGGGCGTTTCATTTTGGAGTGAGTTCGTTTTGTCATTCCGAGTGGCCCTTGGGACCACGAGGAATCTCGTTGCGGCACAGAGATTCCGCGTTGCACCCAACGCCGCCGCACTGCGCGTGGTTCGGAATGACAGGTTGGTGGCCTTGTCCAAAACCAAAGTACACCTGAGATGCTGGGACTTTTTACTTTTGGTGGAGAGGGGAATATAATTTGAGCAAACATCTGCGTGGCAGTGATGCACCTTTCAAAATGCGTGACAAGCTTAAAATCATGGGGGGACCACCATGCACGGAATAGACGCCAAATCCAAACGACTCGTTAAACTTACTCCAAAGAGATTCAGCGATCTGGGTGTTATGGAACACTTTGATATTGAGGAATGGGTAGAGAAATCGCCAGACATACTCGGTGAGGAATTACTGATAATTAAGAACTCGGTTCTTCAGGAATTGCTGTGGGAGCCCCCACATCGGATGTCTGGGATTTGCCGTGATACGCCCTCCTATTTGGCGGCAGCGTGTAGGACAAATTGGCAATTTGTCCTACGTAAGTGTTGCAGAATCTTGATTTGCCGATTCGCGGAGCTGGTCAGTTTGTGGTTCCCAGTCTTTCGGCGTCCAGGCAGCCAATGTTGCGGGAGACGCGATTTGTGTCAGGATCGCCGCGACGAGCAGCACGACCAGGGTGCGGCGGACAAGATTTGAGTTGGGTGTGTTCATGGTTGCCTCCTACTGTCCCTTGAGCACGAGGGGCAGGTATACGTACACCTTGACTGTCTTGCCCGTCAGGTTGCCGGCGCTGTCGTAGGTATACTCGATGACCTTGCCCCCATAGCGGACCTGCGCCAGGCGGCCGGCTGCGTCATAGGCATAGGCGATTGTGCGGCTGGCATTTGCGGCCCGGCCGACTTGTGGACTAGGCGATTCGCCGGCTCGATCTGTCAACTCACCGGCAGGTTGACTGGCTCGCTCGATCTGGATCGGCGACGAGTCCAGGGGGAGCAGGTTGGCCTGGGCGATTGGCTGCGCACTTTGAGCCGGCGTGGAGCCGATCAATAGCAGCAAGATCGCCAACAGAAAAAATCTCGATCGCATAGGGTGTCTCATCATCTTGACCTCCTCAAGTGAATGTTGACTTGTCCTCATGGGCGTACCAACTCTCGGCGCGCTAGCAGCTTGCCGGACGGGCGCGCGGTTTGCTAGTTGCGTGCCACGATGGGCAGATACACGTGCCACAGATATGTATAGTTCCTGGTAGTGTTAGACCATTCGCACACATCGCCGTAACCGGGCAAGGGGCAAACTTTCGCCTGGTTCTGGATGATAGGGCCGAACTCGGCCGAGCCTGTGATATTCACCAACGCGGCGAACGTGACCGTGGCGTATTCTCCGCCGGAAAGGAACATCGGCCCGGTAATGACATTCGTGGCCGGGTCGTACACCACGCCCGGCTCGCTGCTCGCCAGCGATCCGCTGACATAGGTCGTGTAGGTCGGGATCACATCGTATAACGATATGCGCGCGATCAGGGGATACACAAAACGCAGCGTATAGGTGATCGTGTCGCTATAGCGCGCCAGAGACGCCATGCCGGCTGGGACAGCTGCCTTGATCAGATTGAGTCTGACAAAGTTCTGGCCCGTGGCATGCGGCGGCACGGTCACGCTGCGGCTGGCAGGCGACCACAAGTAGCCCATCATCGTCGGCGTGAGCGTGTACACGCCCGTCGGGACGGTCAGTGTGTAATAGCCACTCACATCGGTTGTGGTAGAGTAGGTTTCGCCGGCTGCAATCACCGCCCCGGTGACAGGCTGACCCTGGCTGTCCACGGCGCGGCCGGTGATGAGATACGAAGGCTCAACACGCAGCCTGGCGACAAACCCATCGTCGGCAGCATACTGGTTTGCCAACAGCCCGCCACCAAAAGTCGTGTCGAAGGCGTTGGGGGTCGTCGGCCAATCCGCCGAATTCGTGTTGCCGGCGATGTACACGGTTTCTGCCCCGCCCAGGGCGATGCCCGTGCCTGTGTCTTTGCCGTCTTCAGGATTCACGCCGCCCGCGCCGCCCAAGAACGTGCTGTAGAGCAAATCATTCGCGCCCTGTCCCTGGGGGCGCAGGCGAGTGACAAAGGCATCGTAATAGTGGAAGCCGTTGAAGGTGGAATCGAAAGCGCCCGGCGTTGTGGGAAAGCCTGTCGCCGGCCGCCACACGCCGCCGGTCACGTAAATGTCGCCCTGGGCATCCACGACGAGGGCCGGGTCTTCTTCAAGATAGCTGCCGCCCAGAAAAGTGGAATACACCAAGTCGGACGCACCCTGGCCGGCAAGTCGCAGCTTGCTGATGAAAATATCGCCGGGCGAGCCAAAGCCCGGAATGAAATCGCAGGCGCCGTCTGTGCCACACGTGCGATCAAACGCGCCGGGCGTGGTGGGAAACGCTTTCGCGTCCGTCGCGCCGGCCACGTACACATAGCCGCTGCTATCCACGGCCACGCTGTAGCCCGTATCTCGCCCGCTTTCACCAACCACGCGATCCGGCCCCAGGAGGGTCGAATACACCAGGTCGCTTGCGCCGCCGCCGGCCGGGTTCAGTTTAAAGACAAAGGCGTCAATGTCCCACGCATTCGGCGGGCCGGGATCAAAAGCGCCGGGCGTGGTCGGAAAGTCGAACAACAGGGGATCGTGCTCGTAATTGCCGGTCACATACACATAGCCGTTCGCATCCAGCACCAAGTCATTCGCCGTCTCGCTCCACGCGCCGCCGACGTAGGTGCTATAGAGCAGATCGGCTGTTCCGTTGCCGGCAGGGTTGAGCTTGGACACAAACACATCCGTGTTCAGTCCATAGTCTTCGTTCGAGAACACGGTCTTGAACGCGCCCGGCGTGGCAGGAAAGTCCCATGACTTGGTCCAGCCCGTCACATGCATAATGCCTTGCGCATTGACGGCAATGGCTTTGCCTTCATCCGCTCCGCCCCTCACGCCATACGGCAGATACGACCCGCCCAGATATGTGCCATAGACCAAAGCGCCGACGCTGTTTAGCTTGACGACGAACGCATCGGAATGGCAATTCTCGCTGCCAGTACAACTGGCCTCGCGGTTGTGTGTCGTATCGAACGCGCCAGGCGTAACGGGAAAGTCGGACGACCTGGTGTAGCCCGTGAGATATGCGGCTCCGTTGCCATCCACAGCAATGTCGTTGCCGGATTCGCTGATAAATCCCTCGCTTGCCTGGAAGCTGCCCCCCAGATAAGTGGCATAGACCAGCGCGGTGCCAGTGGCGTTCAGCTTGGCGACGACCACGTCGGCATTGCCCCCCAGCGTGCTATCCAGGCCAGGCGTCGTCGTAAAGTTAGTCGAAAACGTCCAGCCGGTCACGTAGGCTGCGCCACTACCGTCCACGGCAATGGCTTTAGCCTCGTCGCTGGCGTTGCCGCCCAGGAAGGTGCTGTACAGCAAGGCCGATTGTTGATCGTGGATCGCGGATGGCAGAGCGCGGATTGTTGATTGCGCAAAAGGCGCGGCGATTTCAATGGAGGCTGGCAAGTCGCGCGGCGCAGCGGACAGGATGCGGGCGGCCGCCGGTAGGTGGGGCTGGCCTTCGACTGCCAGCAGAGGCAGCGCAAAATCCCCAACAGCAGTGCGAATGCGCATAGAGTCTTGTTGCAGCTCGACTGCTTCCGCGCCTTGCACACTCAGGTGGATATCCGAAGCGGAATACGGAGCACGGAACACAAGCCGCCATGCCCACCTTCCGCTTTCTCCACCGATTTCCAAATCCACGCCGGGGTACAGGTCCGCGTAGCGCACGCCACCCCACACGGGGACGTTTTCGCGCCACCGGGTCGGGTCGTTGCCGGCATAATAGTTGATGCGCGTGTCCAGCCGATTGAACGGCTCGATGCGCGGGTGCGGGTTCGCGCCGGGGAAACTCAATTTTAGATTGTAGCTTTTCGATTGTGGATGGCCGATCGCGTTGCGGTCGTCACGCTCTTCGACCTCTGCCCCCCGGCCCCTGGCCTCCGAGCGCACCAGCGTGATCCAGATCGCATCTTGAGCCAGCCACACCTCGCCCGGTGTTCCACCACGCGCGAGAAAGAGCACATGCGAGGGGAACTGGCCGACGTTCTCGACGAACAGGCTCGAATTTTGGGCTGTGGAGCGTGGAGTGTGAAGCGCAGATTGCGTGCCATCGGCCTGAAGAGGCGACGGCATCAAGAGCAGACTGGTCAGCAAGGTGGCAAGCAAGATCGAGTGTAGCCATCGTCGGATGCGCAGAGTCAACATAGCTCTCTCCTCGTGTGATATGTTTTGTCGAAACAGGGATCCCAGGGATAATGACGCAAAAGCATGCCCCGAGCGAAGCCGAAGAGTCTCACGTCCGGCCGAAGGTGTACCGTCGGTAGGACGGTCGCCCGCCCCGCAACGACCGGAACTTAGCCCTCCCTTTGTCACTCCTGATAATACTCCCCATTTCTCAGATGAAAACGCCTCTGGGCCGCAAACAATTCTATTAGACTCCTCGGAGGAGCAGTACGTGCATTTGGGTTGAAAGAATAATTCAAAGTTGGAGGTGGATCGCTTTTCCTGAACGCGATGGCTGGAGTGAATATCAACAATCCTGTAAGCCACTCATATTTTGGATTCGGCCAAATCCGCTCCTGAGTCGCAGCCACTACTCCTTTTACTTGCATAGAGTGATGCCCTAATCGTAGTGTTAAGAGATACGGATGTGATCCAAGCTGCTGTTTTTGTTTTTTGTTTAGAGTGTTTCGCAGAGATTTGAGAAACAGCTCATTATGATCCTCCTCAAGAATATACTTCTGAAAGGCAAATGCGAAACCTACCATAGCTGTGTTTTCTACCTTTACCGATTCGTAGGGCATCAGGGTTTTTGCATCCAGGACAGGTATCGGTTGCCATTCAAGCATTCCTTGTTTCTTTCGTATCGGTATCGGCCTATGTCCACTTTCGCTTCTTGATATTTCATCTGCCAAACTCACAATCGCTTTTCGAGGCAGAAAAGTGATAGAATCAAATTCCAGGGGAAAAACAATTTTAACCGCGCGCGATGCCTTTCGCTTTTCCAATAAAGTCCTGAGTTGTTCACTCAGAAGGCTTGTTGCATGAGTCCATTTATCTAGTGCTGCAAAGCCGGCGGCCATGTACCTGTCTTCGGAATCAAACGGCTTGTCATAGACCCTTGTGTACTGCGCTGCGAGCTGATCAATGTCAAATCCATGCTGCAGGGCGAATGTTATCAAGGCTCTATCTATGGGGTCTGCTTGGTGCCGCCTTTCGAGAAAAAAGACATCGTTGCACAGGGCACATGCGATGCCAGTCAGAGTGCCACGCTCGTCACGCAGAGCGGGCAAGAACGACGCTGCGTCCGGCATCTCGCCTGCGAAATGGATGCCTCCGACTCTAATGTCCAGCGTGGTCAAGACGCCTGTCTTGTCGAGACAGACGACGTCGAGGCGACTCACGTCATCCAGGCAGGTTGCATCGCGGATATCGATGCCTTGAGCCTCAAGCCTTCTTGCTTCGATCGAAGTCAGGAGGTACCTGAACAGCGCACTATTCTGTAGCAGGACCATGACGACTGCTGCTGCCAGGCACAGCAAAGTCAGAGCATTTCTGTCGTCTCGGCCCAAGGCAACAAGGAAGGGCGGCAAGAGGAGAACAAGCAGTATGCAGTACTGCCCTCTTATCAGGGGGGCCGTCTGCGTATCTCTTGCTCCCAGAGCTGCAGGATTTCTCCGTATTCCGTTTCTGCCCCGGTCGCCACCACGATACCCTTGCCGCTGCCCCTGGTGACCCTGCTCCCTCTGTATAGATAGACGGCTTCTTCGCCGACTCGTTTCTCAACCGGCCTCAATTCTCCAGTCAACTCCCACTCGTCAACTTGTAGGCCCCTGGCTTCGACGAGCTCAAGGTCAGCGGGCACCAGGTCTCCCGCTTGCAGGAGCACCATATCTCCCTTGTGCAAGCGATCCTCAGCAATCTGGGCGGCGCGTCCTCTCTCCAAAGTCGCCGTGGTACTATCTGGCATGTTGTCACGTCCCCAAGACCCAAAAAGCCTCTACCGGCTGCGGCACCTGTCCTCGCCTCCTTTCCGCTCAGAATTGGAATGAGGCTCGCCTGAGAGCAAAACAGCTCCTACCCCAAACCCCAGGTAGAAGCTGTCAGCCGTCGGGACGGCGTTGGTGAGCGCGTTGCGCTTGCGCGCAGGACACCCTTCAGGGGTGCATCCAACGCCCACTCACTGGCAAGCTTCACACTTGCGCCTGCGTGCAGTGCAGGTGTCGCCTGAATAAACGATACTCCAATCCGACAAGTGTCAAGAGGCAATTATCGCACGAACGCTTTCCGTCCGGCGTACACCGCCGCGTCGCCCAACTCTTCCTCGATGCGCATCAATTGATTGTACTTTTCCACGCGCTCGCCACGGCACGGCGCGCCGGTCTTTAGGTGTCCGGTGCTCATCGCCACCGTGAAATCGGCGATAAAGCTATCTACCGTCTCGCCGCTGCGGTGCGACACCATCGCGCCCCAGCCGGCCTTGCGCGCCATCTCAATCGCGGCGATGGTCTCGCTCAACGTGCCGATCTGGTTGAGCTTGATGAGCACAGCGTTCGCCACGTTCTGCTCGATGCCCATCGCGATGCGCTGCACATTGGTGACGAACAAATCATCGCCCACCAATTCAATCTTGCCGCCCAGTTTTTGATTGAGCAGTTTCCAGCCGTCCCAATCATCTTCAGCCAGGCCATCTTCCAACACGACGATGGGATACCTGGTTGCCCAGTCGGCGTACATCTCCACCATCTGCGCCGACGTGACCTTGCGGCTTTCGGTGCGCAGGTTGTACAACCCGTCCTCGTAAAAGCCGCTCGACGCCGGATCGAGCGCGAGCGCGATCTGCTCGCCAGGCTTGTAGCCGGCTTTCTCGATGGCCTGCAGAATCAACTCAACCGCTTCCGCGTTCGTCTTGAGCGCGGGAGCAAAGCCGCCTTCGTCGCCCACGCCGGTCGAGTAGCCCTTGCTCTTGAGCACGCCCTT
This sequence comes from Anaerolineae bacterium, assembly GCA_041300525.1. Classification (GTDB taxonomy): domain Bacteria; phylum Chloroflexota; class Anaerolineae; order Fen-1058; family Fen-1058; genus JBGLNJ01. The sequence continues at coordinate 3,573,131 of JBGLNJ010000001.1, forward strand.
GAGCGCCTGGTACGCCTCGCTGCCCCAGCGCAGCGCCTCGCGGAAATTCGGCGCGCCGACGGGCGCGATCATGAACTCTTGCAAATCCGTGCCCTGCCAGTTGGCGTGGACGCCGCCGTTGAGAATGTTGAACATCGGCACAGGCAAAACTTTGGTCGTCACGCCGCCCAGGTAGCGGTACAACGGCAGGCCGACCGCATCCGCAGCGGCGCGGGCCACGGCCAGGCTCGCGCCCAGGATGGCATTCGCGCCGAGATTGCTCTTGTTGGGCGTGCCGTCCGCCGCCAGCATCGCCTTGTCCACGCCGGATTGATCCAGCGCATCCAGTCCGACGATGGCCTGGGCGATCTCCTTGTTGACGTGCTCGACGGCCTTGAGCACACCCTTGCCGCCGTAACGCGACTTGGTCCCGTCACGCAGTTCCAGCGCCTCGTGGACGCCGGTAGATGCGCCGGATGGAACGGCAGCCCGTCCCATTGCGCCGCACTCTAGCTCGACCTCAACTTCAACGGTTGGGTTGCCGCGCGAGTCCAGAATCTCGCGCGCTCGTACTTGTATAATCTCTGTTGTCATATCATTGCCTCCTAGATTTGAACGCACTCTCGCGTTTGGGATTCGGTTTGGGATCCTGTCTGGGATTCCGATGGCGCAACTGCTTTTGCGCCATCGGATAAAGTTGGCGCTGCCCCATTTCTAAGTGTGGACATCAAGGCCAATGTCAATTCAATCAACCTATCCAGAGATGGATCAAGCGCCTGAGCCAGGCGCGGGTCAACGTCACCGTAGCGGTTGAGTTTGTCGGAACGCGCGTCCACGAGATTGGCCCAACGCTCGCTCATCTCGGCCGTAATAGTCGCTTCGGGGCTGTCGTCAACTGGCTGCAAGTCAAACTTGCGCGCCAGTTCCGCAATCTGCTTCAGTGCCGCCGCGATGTGCCGGCGGGCAACCGCTCGACGTTCAGGCGGCAAACGCAACTTGCGACGGTAGAGGATGCCGCTTTCCTCAGCGCCTTGCAGCCACTCGTCGGCCTGGCGCAAGTCTTGTTCCAGCAAGCGCAGCACGATGGCAAGCGACGCGCGCTGTGGCACGCTGAACAAATCGTCCATCATCGCACCGACTTGCGCCGCAACCTCTGCCTCGCGCGCCGTCTCACCCGCAACCGTGCCCTCAAACGTTGCCGCTTTATTTTGCGTGTCCATCACAACCGTCCAGTCCACCAAAGAATCGTGATGCCCAGTAAGGCGAATGCTTTTCGTTTTCCGTCATCACTTCGTGGCGATATTGCCAGGCGCGTTTGCGGCCATATTCACTCAGATTTGTGACCAGCTCCGACAACCGCTTGGCGGCGTCATCTGCCAGGAAGCGCGCTACCTCCGGGTCAGACCGGGCGGCTCGCTCCAATGCTTGTCGCAAGTGCGTCAGGCACAGCCCATCCGATGCGGCGTACTTGTTGCGAAAGCCCATGTCGGCGCAGCCCTGTACCAGCCACTCGATATCGTTTTGCTCCGTCGTCCTGGCGTGGAAACAGACCCGACATTCTTCACTGGGCACAAGATCATCCATCTGTGGGGCCGAACGCGAAGGCGAAGGGCGCCTCAGCCATGCGCGCAGTCTGACCCATCCACGTTGCCACCAATGCCTGCGCTCGGGCGCGCTGACAGGCAGGCTCGCTTCAAAACCAAGCAGCCCATCCACAATGAGACGGGTCAAATGTTCGTAGATGATGCTGATGCCCAGCCCATCGCCGAACTGGTCAACTTCAGTGTGATAGACTTGCCAGGTGTGTTCCGCGCAAAAGCCCAGGCCGCGTACCAGGTGAAGCCGCGTAGTAAAGTCGTTGACGTTTTCCCACAGCAGGTGAAGAATATATCGGTCGGCTGTCGTCTGCTTCACGCGGCAAATCGGGCAGCCTGGCTGGCGGAGCGCTCCCATGAGTTCCAGTGTGACAACGCCCAGCAGGCTTCTCTTGCTCATCGCACGTCACGTTCCCCCGATACAACCCCGATGGCTCGCGTCCAACTATCGCCTTCTTTGCCAAACCCTTCGTCTCGGAAACGATAATCGTTCTTGCGGATGAACTCGGCCAGGTCGTCGCGCAGTTCAGACAGCTTGCGCTGCTCGAGGGCTACCAACTGCGACAGGGCTTGAGCCTCGTCAACCAGTTCCAACGCGCGCGAAAAATGCGGCAGGCACAATCCCGCCGAGCCGGCCAGCGCCGCTGCCAGTTCTTCATCGCCGATATGCTGAAGTAGCGTGTCGAGCATAAAGTCTTCCATCGTTCGGCGATGCGCGCAGACCGGACATTCGGCGGTGGGCTGCAGACGCTTGAGCAACTCTTGCGCGCTTTGGCGGGCATTGCGTCCGTTAGGCCAAGTCTCGGTCAAATCCAACACGGTTTCGATGACATCGCGCTGCAGAATGGCAATGCCCAATCCTGCTCCACGAACGTCCAGCATCCACCAGGCGTGCTCATTGCAGTAGCCGCGCGACTTGCGAATTTCGTCTCGGACGCCAGGATCGTTCACGTACTCGTACAAGATGCCGTCCACGTAATGCCGGGCCAGCTCGAGCGAGATGCGGCACACGGGACAGCCTGGCTTGCTGCAAGCCTTCATCAAGTCAAAGTATCTTGTGTCCTTCTGCATCGCCTACACCAGATAACAAAAAAGCTTCTACCCGCAATCCTCCACGCCGGATCCGACGGCATACTTTGGCGGACAAACCGACGTTTACGTGACCTGGCTGCCAGAGAGCGCACAGGTGCTGGTAGAATAAAAGTAGGGCACGCTTCGCGTGCCATCTTGCCCCACAGGTTGGAGTTGTCCCATGTTCAAAACCATCCGAGAACATCCCAGCCTCCAAGGTCTCATCCTGATCTCGCCGACCATGTTCTGGCTGATCGTGTTCCTGCTCATCCCGCTCGTCCTCATCGTAATCATCAGCTTTGGCGTGCGGGGGAGTTACGGGAACGTCGAATACACCTTCAATCTCACCAACTATGCTCGCCTGTTTGACCCCGAGTACGCCAGCATCTTGTGGGATTCGGCGTGGATTGCGCTGCTGACGACCCTCATCACTTTGGTGGCCGGCTATCCGTTGGCGTACTATATCGCGCGCGCCATTCCGATCCGCCGGTCGCTTCTGATATTTCTGATCCTCGTCCCGTTTTGGACGAACTTTCTCATCCGCGTCTATGCCTGGATGATCATTCTGCGCGGCGAAGGCGTGCTGAACGCGGTGATGACCAGCTTGGGTCTGATGCGCGGGCCGGGGCAATGGCTGTTCGAGCAGGTTCAACTCTACACGCCCGGCGCAGTGCTGGTGGCAATGGTGTACGAGTTCATGCCGTTCATGATTTTGCCGCTGTACGCCTCGCTGGAAAAACTCGACCCGGCGCTGCTGGAAGCGGCTGCCGATCTGGGCGCGCGCCCCTGGCGCACATTCCTGCGCGTGACGCTGCCGCTCTCGGTGCCCGGCATCATCGCCGGTTCCATCCAGGTGTTTATCCCGGCGATGGGCATGTTCGTCGTGCCGGACTTGATGGGCGGGGCCAAGACGGTGCTCGTGGGCAATCTCATCCGCAACCAATTCTTGACGGCGCGGGATTGGCCGTTCGGCTCGGCAGCCTCGATGGTGTTGATGGCGCTGACGCTGGCGTTGACGCTGGTTTATACGCGCTTCTTTGGCTTTGGCAAGGAGTTGGTGCAATGAACGAACGCGCCCGGCCCGGTAAAGGTCTCACGGTGTACGCCATCGCCGCCTACCTGTATCTTTACTTGCCCATCTTTTTCCTGGTGCTGTTTTCGTTCAACACGTCCAAGTTCAGCGTCAAGATGGAGGGGCTGACGCTCAAGTGGTACGGCGACTTGTTCAGAGACCGTGCCATCTGGGATGCAACGCGCAACACGCTCATTGTCGCTGTCACCTCGACGGCGGTCTCGACCATTATCGGGACGGCGGCGGCGCTGGCGCTGCACCGATATCAATTTCGCGGCAAGGGCTTTTCCGAAGCGACGCTCTACATCCCCGTCATCATCCCCGAAGTCGTGATGGGAATTGCGTTGCTGGCATTCTTTGGCCAGGCCGGGCTTTCGCTGGGCCTGCCCACCATCATCATCGCGCACATCGCCTTCTGCATCCCTTTTGTGACGTTGACGGTGCGCGCGCGACTGCAAGGCATGGATCGTTCCGTGGAGGAAGCGGCGATGGACTTGGGCGCGAACGAGGTCATCACGTTCTGGCGCGTCACGCTGCCCATGATTATGCCGGGAGTGCTCGCTGGGGCGCTGCTGGCGTTCACGCTCTCGCTCGACGACTATGTCATCACGCTGTTCACCTCCGGCCCCGGTTCGACGACGCTGCCGCTGCGCGTGTTTTCCATGTTGAAGCAAGCCGTGACGCCCAAAGTCAATGCGCTTTCGTCGCTGTGGATTCTGGTGATTTTCGTCGTCCTGCTGCTCTCGCAACGACTCCAGTCACGCAAAACGTAACGGGATTGTAGATTGGACGAGATCATTCCGACAATCTAAAATCAAAAATCAGAAATCTAAAATTGAAGGAGGTGATGCCAAGACCACCAGCTTGCCCGATTACGCGACCATACAATTATCCGACGACTAGACTATTTTCGAGGAGGAGATACGATGCGAAAGCCAACTAACCTTTACCTGTTCACCGTGACACTTTTTACAGTGGCGAGCATCTTGCTTGCCGCATGCGCCGCTCCGGCAACGCCCGCGCCCACGCCTGTGCCGCCCACAGCCCCGCCGCCGACGCCCGTGCCGCCGACCGTTGCCCCGACGGTTGCGCCGACCAAGTCGGCAGCCACCGCTGCGCCGACAATGCCGCCAACCGTCGCACCAACCGCCACATCAACACCCAAACCGACCGCCGCGCCGCCTGTGGTCACATCCAAGCAGCTCAATATTTATGCCTGGTCGGAATACATCCCGCAAGAGTTGCTCGACGCTTTTGCCAAAGAGTACAAGATCAAGGTCAATTACGATACGTATGCGTCCAACGAAGAACTGCTCGCCAAGCTTCAGGCCGGCAAGACGGACTATGACGTAATCATCCCCAGCGACTATACCGTCGGCATCATGGCCGCGCAAAACATGCTGGAGCCGATTGACCTGGACCACATTCCCAACTTTGTCAACGTGGACGACACGTTCAAGAATCCATCTTACGATCCGGGCAACAAGTACAGCGTGCCCTACCAGTGGGGCAGCGTCGCCATCGCGGTGAACACGGCCAAAGTCACCAAACCCATCGCCAAGTATGCCGACCTGTGGGACCCGGCGTTCAAGGGCAAGCTCGTCGTGCTCGACGACGAGCGCGAGATATTGGGCATGACGCTGCTCGTGCTGGGCTACGACAAGAACTCGACCGACCCGGCGCAACTGGAAGCGGCCAAGCAAAAGCTCATCGCGCTCAAGCCCAACATCAAGCTCTACGACAGCGATAGCCCCAAGACTGCGCTGCTTTCAGGCGAAGCCGTCGCAGGCGTCGTATGGAACGGCGAAGCGTCACTGGCGCACCAGGAAAACCCAAAGATCACCTACGTCCTGCCCGAAGAAGGCATGGGGGTGTGGTACGATAACATGGCGATTCCCAAGGGCGCGCCTCACAAGGACGCGGCGACGGCGTTCATCAATTTCGTCCTGCGCCCGGACATGAGCATTCTGATCATCAAAGGGTTCCCGTATTCCAGCGTCAACAAGGCCGCGCTCGAATTGCTCAAGACGCAAGATCCGGCTGCTTACAAGCAATACATGGATTTTCCGGCTACCAACCCGCCCGCCGACGCGATCAAGAAAGGCCACATCATCTTAGATGTGGGTGATGCAACCAAGCTATGGGACAAGGTTTGGACGGAAGTCAAGGGAAGCAAATAGAATGTCCATTGCACAGCGCACCAACACGATAGGAGATGCCCCATGAAAGTCCTACTCATCGGCGTGGGCGGCGTGGGCGAAGCCATCGCCATCACCGCCAAGAACCAGCCCTGGATGCAGCAGATGGTCCTGGCCGATTACAACCTGAAGCGCGCGAAACAAGTCCAAAAGAAAGTCGGCAGCCGCAAGAGGTTTCCCGTCGAGCAGGTGGACGCCGGCGACAAGAAGCAGATGATAGCCCTGGCAAAGCAATACGGCGTGGGCCTGATCATGAATGCCGTGGACCCTGTGTTCAACGAGAATATCTTTGACGCGGCGTATGCCTCCGGCTGCCACTATATGGATATGGCAATGACGCTCTCGTCCCCTCACCCGACCGACCCCTTCCGGCAGTGCGGGGTCAAGCTGGGCGATTACCAGTTCGAGCGCGCGGCCAAATGGGAAAAGAAAGGGCTGCTGGCGCTGGTGGGAATGGGCGTGGAGCCGGGGCTTGCGGACGTGTTTGCCCGGTACGCGGCCAAGCACCTGTTCGATGAGATTGACGAGATCGGCGTCCGCGATGGCGCAAACCTGCAAGTACGCGGCTATGCCTTTGCGCCCACCTTTTCCATCTGGACGACGATTGAGGAATGTCTCAACCCGCCGGTGATTTGGGAAAAGGACAAGGGCTGGTTCACCACCGAGACGTTCTCCGAGCCAGAAGTGTTCGAGTTTCCCGAAGGGATCGGCCCGGTCGAGTGCGTCAACGTGGAGCACGAAGAAGTCCTGCTCGTCCCGCGTTGGGTCAACTGCAAGCGCGTCACATTCAAGTACGGCCTGGGCGACGAGTTCATCGGCGTGCTCAAGACGATCAAAATGCTCGGCCTGGACAACAAGGATCCGGTCAACGTCAAAGGCGTCCAGGTCGCGCCGCGCGATGTGGTGGCGGCGTGCCTGCCCGATCCCGCGCACCTGGGCGACAAGATGTCCGGCAAGACGTGCGCCGGGACCTGGGTCAAGGGAACGAAAGACAGCAAGCCGCGCCAGGTGTACCTGTATCAAGTCGCCGACAACGAAACGTGCATGAAGAAATACGGCGTGCAGGCTGTCGTCTGGCAAACGGCCGTCAACCCGGTGATTGCGATGGAACTGTTAGAGACCGGCGTGTGGCAGGGCAAAGGCGTGCTGGGGCCGGAAGCCTTCGACCCCGATCCGTTCATGGAAAGAATGGCCGGGTACGACTTTCCTTACGGCATCAAAGAAATGTGACGAACGACCAAGGACGAACGACGAAATAACCTTCTGTCTCTGGCAGTCTGTCGGAGAACCTTGTAGTTTAGGGCCTTGTGCCCGTCAGATGCCAACGCCCACAAGGGGCTAGGCTACCTCTCCGACAGGCTGCTAGTCTGTGCGCGCCAGTGTGCGGGAGCGTGTCTTGACCTCTGTTGCTGCGCTAGGTTACGAGCCTTCGCCAGCCCGGGCTAATGCCGCCACATCCCAGGGCACTATCGCGGTGCTGATTACGGATATCCTCAATCCCTTCTTTCCAGAACTGATACGCGGGGTGGAAGACGAAGCCAAGGTTGACCGGTTCGCACTGCTCCTGTGTGACACCGCCGAAGATCCCCAATGGGAACAACAAGTCTTGCGCACATTGATAGGCCGATCCATAGATGGGATGATTGTGTGCGCCTCGCGACTGGCTGAGCAAGACTTGATCGCCTTTCATGACCGCCAAAAGACGCCGATGGTTGTCATCAATCGTAGCATCAACCACCCCGGCATCCCTTGCGTCCTCGTTGACTTTGAGAATGCCACCTACCGCGCCGGCCGCCATCTGCTCAGCCTCAACCATACTCGCGTCGCCTACCTGGCCGGGCCCAGCGCGTCCGAAGCCTCACAAGCTCGGCGGCATGGACTGGAGCTGGCCCTGACTGAGGCCGGCCTGTGCTTGAAGCCGGAATGGTGCCCCGCCAGTTTTCCCAACGTGGATGGAGGCTTCCAGGCGATGAGCGCTCTGTTGGCGCTGCCTGCGGCCGAACGTCCGACCGCGGTATTGGCCTACAACGACATCATGGCCCTGGGCGCATTGCACGCCGTCCGTGCCCACCATCTGCGCGTGCCCGAAGATATTTCCGTCGTCGGTTTTGACGACATCGCTATGGCGGTCCACACCAACCCGCCACTCACCACCATTGATCAACCCAAGTACCGCATGGGAAAACTCGCCATGCGGATATTGCGCCAGGCAATCAATGGGCAGACCACCGTGGGAGAAGGTTACACATTGGTCGAAAGCCCGCTCATTGTCCGGGAATCCACTGCGCCTCTGGCTGTGGGCAATGGATACAACCTGGCCGGCACACGAGCCGCCGATGAAAAGGCTAACGCCTAGAATCGCTGGCGGCTGTTTGTCTGACCAACCTCGACTGTGAAGCCGAGTCGAAGCATATTCTCGTCACTCAACATCTCCAAAAGGCGGGGCCTATGGCGCACGAGACTCGATACGTTTTCAGCACTAGAGACACGATTCGTTATCGCTTTCCCACGCACACCAACGAGCTTGTGCTCGACCGCTCGGAGGCAGAGACGGCTGAGGCGTTCGTCGTCGTGCTAGAGCCGGGTGAAGCGCCGCCGCTGCACGTCCACCACGACACCGAGCAAGTTTTTTACGTGCTTGAAGGGACCGGCGCCTTGCAGATCGGCGACAGCGATGCTGAACACTATCCTGTCGGTCCGGGTGATTTGGTTCGCATTCCTCCGCACACGTTTCATCTGATTCGTTGCTGCGGCCAACAATCCCTCCGTTACCTGAGCGTGGATTGTTTCGTCGGCGAGCGGCCTCAGGATGAGCCAACGTGGGAAAGCCACGTGCAGACAATGTGCAAGCAATATGGTTGGGACCTTGATAGAATTCGTGCCCGGCCGGTTCCGGAAGGGAGGTGAGCCACACAAAAAACGCAGCTTGTGTTTCACACGACATCGGTTTTCCTATTTTCAACAGGAGGAAAGAAACATGAATCGCAACAAATGGCCGACGCTGCTGATGAGCGTCGTCGTGATCCTATCCTTTGTTTTGTCGGCATGCACTCAGGCCACACCGACTGCCGCGCCAGCCGCCACCCAGCCCCCGGCGGCGCCCGCGGCGACCCAGCCCCCAGCCGCGCCGGCCCCTTCGGGCAAATACAAGGAAGCGCCCATGCTGACGGAACTGGTCAAGTCCGGCAAGCTCCCGCCGGTGGATCAGCGCCTGCCGGAGAATCCGGCTATCGTCGAAGCCGCGGAAATTGGGCAGTACGGCGGCATTTGGCGTCGCGGTTTCCTTGGCCCCTCGGACTTTAACGGCGTCGCCCGCGTGATTTACGATGCGCTCGTCGTCTTTGCGCCCGATGGCGGATCGGTCGTCATGAAGTATGCCGAGAGCGTCACGCCCTCGTCCGATTTCAAGTCGTGGACGGTGAAACTGCGCAAGGGCAGCAAATGGTCGAATGGTGATCCGTTCACGACGGATGACATCATGTTCTGGTACAAGGATGCTTTGCAGAACAAGGACTTGATGCCCTCGCCGCCTGGGTGGATGAAGAACAACGATGGTTCGCTCGCCGAAGTCAAGCAGGTTGACGCTGTAACTGTCCAGTGGGTCTATAAAGACGTGCACACCACGTTCCTGTTCGAGCTTGCCAACGCAGAGTACGGCGACAAAAACATTCCGTGTTTCCTGCCGAGCAAGTTCCTCAAGCAGTTCCACGCGTCCTACGCCAAGCAGGAAGACCTCGACAAGATGGTGGCGGAAGCCAAGCTCAAGACCTGGGCAGAGCTGTTCCGTCTCAAGATCAGCCCCTACGATACGCCCGAGCGTCCTGGCATGGCGGCTTGGGTCGCGGCGCCCGGCAGTCGCATCAGCGATCAGATATTCAAGCTGGTGCGCAACCCGTACTTTGTCGGCGTGGACAAAGCCGGCAACCAACTGCCGTACCTGGACGGAGTTGATATAAAGTTCTTTGCCGACGCGAACGCGCTGAACCTCGCCGCGATCGCGGGTGAGTTGGATCAGCAGGAACGCCACGTCCAGCTCGTGAACTATCCGGTGCTCAAAGAAACCTCGCAAAAGACCGGCAAGTACAACATCTATCTCTGGTCGAGCCTGGGCGGCGCGGATGCGGATATCATCTTCAACCAGACCTACGCCAAGGATCCGGATCTGGGCAAGTTGTTGGCAAACAAGGATTTCCGCATCGCCATGTCGTACGCGATCAACCGCAAGCAGATTCAGGAATCCGCGTTCCTCGGCACGGGCGAGCCGCGTCAGCCCGTCCCCAAGAAGGGTCATCCGTACTATCCCGGCGACGAGTACGCCTACAAGTACATCGAGTACAAGCCGGACGAAGCCAACGCGATGCTAGACAAGATCGGCTTGGACAAGAAAGACTCGGAGGGCTTTCGCTTGTTCCCCAGCGGCAAGCGGGTCGCCATCGAGCTCTCGGTCGTGGCAGTCTTTGGCTCCTGGCCCGACATCGCGCAATTGATTGCCAAGGACTTTCAGAAAGTCGGCATCCAGTTGATCGTCCAGATTCGCGAGCGCGCGTTGCACTTTTCGCTGCGCGAATCGAACGACCTGCAAGCCGAAATGTGGAACCAGGACACGGCGGGCTTTCCGTTCACCGGTTCGACCAAGTACGATGTCCGCAGCGGCATCTATGGCAACATCACCTACGGTCCGCTGTGGTACAACTGGGTCAAGACCGGCGGCAAGGAAGGCATCGAACCGCCTGATTACATGAAGCAGATGATGCAGTTGGTTGACCACGCCAAGGCGGTTGGACCAGCCGATCAGGCCAAGGATGCCCAGCAGATCATGAAACTCTGGGTGGACAACATGGTCGAAATCGGCACCGTTGGCTTGACCGCGACCGATCAGGGTGTGGTCGTGGTCAATGCGAAAATGAAGAATGTTCCGCAGAACCTGACCAAGGACTGGCCCTTGCGCTCGCCTGGCAATGGTCGTCCCGAAACGTGGTTCTTTACACCCTAAGTTCGTGACACGGTGACAAGGTGACACGGAGACAAGGAGACCAGAGAGTCTCCTTGTCTCCCCTCCTCCTTGTCTGGAAGGACGCCAGCTTATGCTTCGTTTCATCGTCCAGCGTCTGTTGCTCCTGCCGGTTCTGCTCATCCTTTTTTCCATGATCGTTTTCTGGCTGGTGCAAGCGCCGCCCGGCGACTTTTTGGACAGTTATATCGCCACCCTTGCTTCGGGTGGTTCCTCCATTCAAGAGGAGCAGGTGGAGGCGCTCAGGCAACAATTCGGGCTTGACCAACCGATGCACATTCGGTACCTGCGCTGGATGGGAGGGCTGCTCAAGGGGGATCTGGGGTATTCGCTCGAGTACCAGCGGCCCAATTCCGAGTTGATCGGCGAACGGTTGGTGCTCACAGTGTTCCTGGCGCTTTTCGCTTTTGCCATTACCTGGATCGTGGCAGTCCCGGCCGGCATTTATTCCGCCACCCATCAGAACTCGCTCCTCGACTATGCCTTTGCGCTGCTGAATTACGTCGGCGTCGCTACGCCGAATTTTATGCTGGCGCTGATTCTGATGTGGGTCGCCTTTTCCAGCTTTGGCTTGAGTGTGACCGGCCTGTTCTCGCCCGATTATATTCAAGCGCCGTGGAGTTTGGGACGCTTGATTGACCTGCTCAAGCACATCTGGCTGCCCGGAATCGTGCTGGGGATTGCGGGAACCGCGCGCCTGATGCGCGTGATGCGCGCCAACTTGCTGGACGAGTTGAACAAGCCGTACGTCGTCACCGCGCGCGCCAAGGGAATGTCGGAATGGAAACTGGTGATCAAATACCCGGTGCGCCTTGCGATCAACCCGCTCATCAGCACGATCGGCTGGTATCTGCCCCAGTTGTTCTCTGGCAGTTTGATTGTTGCGACGGTGATGAATCTGCCGAATATCGGTCCCTTGCTGTTGCGCGCGCTGACGCAGCGCGATATGTATTCCAAACCGTCATCCTGGCCGAGGCACTGTCAAGCGGCCTGGTTCACCTCACCGACACGGTTTCTTTTGCCAGCTTGCCTGTGGCATTTGACGGAGCCGTGCTGCGCTGTGCCACTCTGCCGGCTGGCGAGACACTTGACGCGGCTTTTGCTGCGGCTTGCCCTGCGCCATTTGTCACGCTCGCCGATCAGATGAGCGCCCAGCCGCTGCGCGTGGCGCAAATCATACGCCGCTGGAAGCTTGACGTTGTCCCCAACCCCTTCGAACTGCCTACCCACGCGGCAGTCTTTGCGACAGACTCACTGACATCTCCTGTGTCGGTGCGAAACTTGGTCCTAGGCCAGGGATCGCTCACCCTATCACCGCTGCAGATGGCGACCGTCGCAGCCATCATTGCCAATGATGGTCGTCCCATAGACGCGCCTCACCTGACGGCCGTGCCAGTTCCTGTCACTCTTGCGCAATCCATTATGCCATCGCAAGTCGCTAGAGCGATTCAATCTGCGCTGTTGACGCGCGACGATCTCGCAGGTCAAGCTGCACTAGCCATCAGCGGCAAAAACCAAATCGCCTGGTTCACCGGATTTGCGCCGGCCCAATCGCCACGATGGGTCATTGTCGTCTTGGTAGAAAACGGCGACGCGGCGACAGTGTCTACAATCGCCGCGCAAATCCGCCTCAAGCTCACTCCGTAACTGACCACTCCCCTGCCAACAATAAATCCAAATCGGAAAGCGGCTACGCATAGCCTCTTATATTTTAAGCAAACAGAACAAGGCCTGCACCCATCCAGTTCATTCGGGCTACGCGAATCACCTCACGAGTGCAGAATCTCCAGGTATTCTTCCCGCACGACCGCCTCGCTCGCCAAGCCCAATTCGATCAGCAACTCGCCGATCAGGCTCGCCTTCCGCTCTGCATCGCGGCGCGACCAAGTGCGGCTCTTGATCTCCAAGAAACTTCCTGCCGGCTCAGGCAGCATGATGTAATCCAGGTTGACGGCGAAATCGGTATCTTTGTATGCAATGTGATAACGCTGGCGGTGCTTGTCAATTTCAAACTCACTGACCGGGCGAAAATATTCACGGTAAAACCGGAGCGACCGGTCAGCTCGCGCGGTAAAACGCGAACGCGAAAGGAGCACCGAGTTGGCGAATTCGCGCTCCTTGCTCGGCCCGACCAAGGTCAGGCCATAACGGCTTTCGGCGATTTCGCCATTCGCGTCAAAGATTTCATCTTCACGGTAGCGGATGCGGCCGACAGACGGATCGGCGAAAAGGAAATACGTGTCGAACTGGCGGCGGACAGAAGAGCGCCGAACCATCACCGCACCACCACGCCGGTGAAGGGCAACATCCACGCGCGTGAGCGAAGCGTCGTCCAGCCGGACTTTGACCTGCACTTCGAACATCTCCTCTTGCGCCAGTCCACCAATGGCGACCAGCTTGTCCAACAAGTTGCCTTCACGCGCGACGAGAAACGCATCAATCTGCGCGGCGATTTCTTGCGCGCGGGCGCAAAGTGGTCCCGCATCTATCGTCTGAAGCTGCGCGTCACGCAGGAGGCAACGGCCGTCCGCCCAAACGTGGCGCACATCAGTGCTCTTGCAGGCATAGACGATTTCCGAATAGACGGCGTCGGGATCGCGGGCGAAACGCGGCGTGTTGTGCAATCCGTCCAGCGCAACCACCGTGACATCGGCACGCTTGCCCGGTTCAAGCGAACCGGTCACATCGCCCAAGCCGAACGCGCGCGCGCCCTCGATGGTTGCCAGGGCCAGTGTTTGTCGCGCGGGCACAACGACCGGATCGCCGCTTGCGCCTTTAGCAAGGAACGTCGCCAGGCGCATCTCCTCAAACATATCCAGGTCGTTATTGCTGGCCGTGCCGTCCGTGCCAATGCCCACGTGCAACCCCTCCGCGAGCATCCGGTTGACGGGCGCAATGCCACTGGCAAGCTTGAGGTTGCTACTGGGATTGTGCGAGACGCCGGCGCCGGCTTGATAGAGGTCATGAATTTCTCCCGCGTCCACGTGTACGCAGTGCGCGCCCAAAACCCTGGCGCGGAAAAGCCCCTGCTTCTTCACCCATGTAACCGGCGGCATGCCATGAGTCTTGCGGCTTTCGTCCACTTCGAACGAGGTTTCCGAGAGGTGAATGTGCAACGGCACATCATACTGAACCGCGAGGTCAGTAGCCGCCTTGAGGATCTCGGGCGTGCAAGTGTACGGCGTGTGTGGGCCGACCGAAGGCACGATGAGACGATGGCCTTTCCATTTTTCGATAAACGCGCGGCAATAGTCCAGACTTTGTTCATAGCTATCCGCGTCAGGCGACGGGAACTTTAGCACCGTCTCGGAACACACCGCACGCATTCCAGCCTCGGCCGCCGCGTCCGCCACCGCATCTTCAAAATAGTACATGTCGGCGAAACACGTCACGCCGCCGCGAATCATCTCCGCGCAGGCCAGGAGCGTGCCCAACCGGACGAAATCGGGGTTGACGAACTCGCGCTCGACCGGCATGACATAGCCGTGGAGCCAAACATCCAGGCGCAGGTCATCCGCCAGGCCGCGCAGAAGCGTCATGGGCGCGTGAGTATGGGCATTCACCAGGCCGGGGATGATGGCACATTCCGCACAGTCCACGATATCGGACGATGCGAAATCACGCAGTACCTCTTTTGCTGAGCCTACCGCAGCGATGTTCCCATCTACCATCGCCAACGCGCCGTCGGCGACGACGCGCAAGTCGCCATCCATTGTGACCAGTGTGCCATGAGCCAGAATCGTATCGGCTTGTTTCACGTGGACCTCCAGAGCGACCGTAATGATTGGCGGGATTATATTCGTTTCGACGTGGAAAGCAACTGCCCTCAGAGCGAGGGCCTCGAAGCGAGGGCCTCGAAGCGAGGGCAACGTGAGAGGGTCACTCGGCAGCCGATGGCATGCCGATGACGTTTTCGAGGTTTGCCTGGCGCAGCGTAGCGCCCTCCAGGTTCGCGCCGTCAAGATTGGCGCCGCGCAGGTCAGCTTTCCACAAGTTGGCGTCGAGCAGCGACGCATTGCGCAAATCGGCTCCGGCCAACTTGGCGCCGGCCAGGTAAGCGCCGGTCAGGTTAGCAGACGTCAGCCGAGCGCCTGTGAGGTCAGCCATCCAAAGCGTGGCATCGGTGAGGTTCGCCGCAGAAAGGTCGGCTTCGGCCAGCGTCGCGCCGGCCAGGTTGACCATCACCAAAGCCACGCCGGAAAGGTCAACGCCGCGCAGATTGGCCCCGCTGAGATTGGCGTGCGCCAGGTCGAGGACACGCAGGTCAATGTCGCTCAGGTCTATGCCGGCAAAGACGCCCATCTCTTTGCTCCGCGCGAGCGCGGAAATCTGTTCGAGGGTGAGTCGCTTGCCCGATAACATCGGACCTCCCGGCAAAAGTGTACCACAGGCGGGGCAGGATGCAAGAGGCAGGAACCTGGTGATTACCCACAAGTCGGAACTGACCGAGAAAGCGGGTGATTCGCCAGGAAGGCCAGCGAGGACATGGTCTGCCAGACCGCGCTAATGCCACGCAGGAGGACATACGGGCCGTCGAGATCAGTCTTGAGGCCCAGTTTCCCGCCCAGTTGACGGAGCCAAAGAACGGAAGCTCGGGCCCAGGTGCGACCGATGTAGAACACAAATTGTGCGGCGAGCAAGACCAAGACAAACAAGCGGCGCATGCGTTCCAGACTCTTGACGCGCATGTCTTCGACATCCAGCCCCTCTTCCTGATCAAAGCGATAGCCCTGTTCAATGCGACCGCGTAGCCGCCAGTCACTGTAAACGGCACGGACCTCGTCCGCGGTTCCCAACGGGACGTTGGTCAAGAGGATCAGGTCGTGTCCATCCTCAAAATCGTGTGCGACCAAAGCCCACAACACCTGATGCGTCACGGGCAAGCGTAGCTTGAACCAGCCGAAGCCGGTGCGGACACGCCGGGTCTTACGGGCATGGGTGAAGACAATCACCTGCTTGAACTCAAACGGGACCGTGGCCACCAACTCGAACAAGAGTTCCGGCTCCCAGCGGTTCAAGCGCTCGTTGTAGACTTCCACCCGGCGATCGTGGCAAGCGCGAAAGACGAACTCATCCTTGAGCATCCCCACTTGGGCAAAGATTTTCTGGTCATCCAAGCCTGCATCCCCCACAAAGCGCAGTTTCCGGCCTGGAAATAGGGTGTGGCTGATTCGCAGCGCCCGATAGATTTCTCGGTTCTGACTGACAAAGTCTTCCGTCACATAGGAAAACCAGTTGGCATAGCACACCGCGGGCTGGGCCAAGTTGACAAGGGTCGCCGTAATCGCCGGATAACCGCGCGTCAGGCGTTTCTCGCCCGTCAAACTCGGCGGCGTACTCTTCATGACCGTACTGACTCCCTCCAAGACATGCGTGTACGGCTTTTCAAAATTGACCGGGTCGACCGCGACCACCAGGTACTCCGGCGCTTGAGCAGCCACGGCGACTTGCGCAATCCCATACAAACCTTTGAGTAAGGTCCGATGATCAAAACGCTCGTTGGACAGAAAACGATAGGCGCGTCTGCAGGTCGGCCAGCGTACGCGCTGGATCGGGCGAAACTCGATGCGGCCTTGCACGGGCGAATCGGGATTCGCTCCGATGGGTTCGGCGGCGGTCTGCACCACTTGCGGTTCGGCGTCAATCAAGGCAAAGACCCGCTCGGCGGCGGCCAGACCATCCTGGAACTGGCTCCAGAACGAGGCGATGCCGAGCATCGGAAACCAGTAAAAGCCGACCGCCTGCATAAACAGATACCAGTTGCCAGGGCTGACCGCGCCCGTGCTCGCGCGCGTCGCCAGTCCGCCAAAGTAAACCAGCGCGGCCACGCCCAGCCCCGAACTGACGCCCACGATCGGGAAAATCGTGTTGATCGTGAGGCCGCGCCGCAAGCCCACCGCGTAGGCTTGCTGGTTGTTGGCGTCAAACGTCGCGTAAATCGCGTGCTCTTGCCGAAAGCCTTTGGCCACCGTGATCCCGCTGACCGACTCTTGAATCTGCGCGTTGATCTTGGCCGTCACGCGGCGAGCGCGCTGCGTGACGGTGCGCGCGATGCGGCGAAAGCTGAGCGCGATCATGACGGCAATCGGGCTCATGCCGAGCAGCAGCAAGGTCAGGCCGACGTTGATGCTGAACAGCCACCCGGACAGGATGACGACCAGCACAACCTGGCTGACCAGGTTCGTGACGAGCGAGACCACGTCGGAAAAGTCTTGCGTGTCCGACGTGATGCGGCTGACGACTTTGCCGGAGGGGTGCTCTTCGAAGAACGATAGGTCATGCCGGATGGTAGCATCGAACACATCGCGCCGCAATTGCAGCACGACGTTGCCCACGACGCGCGCGGCAAACCACTGCTGGATAAAGTTGAACCCCCAGGCCATCACGCCGAGCAAGAGCACTCCGCTCGCCAGCAACAGAATTGTCGCAAGGGACGGATTCTGCTCAACCCGCAGCGTGTCAATGCCTTTGGAGATCAAGATAGGCCCGCCGGTGCCGGCCAGCGAGTTTAGCGAGATCGCTACGGCAACCAGAACCATCCGCCCGGTGAAAGGCCGGAAATATTCGATAATCCGGCGCAAGAGCTCCCGGTCTCGATACGTGCGGTCGTAAGCCTCAGTTTCCAGGCCGTCCAGGATGAAACCCATAATTAATCATACCTCGCAAAGATGCGCCGATAGTCCGGGCTGCGCGCCATCAACTCCTCGTGTGTCCCCTGATCCACCAGCTCGCCCCGCCACAAAACCAGGATGCGGTCGGCCCAGCGAATCTGGCTGAGCCGGTGCGTGATGAGGAACGTCGTCCGCTGGCGGCTGATGCGCCGCATCGCCCGCTGAATCTGATCCTCGGTGGCGCTGTCAATCGCGCTGGTGCTGTCGTCCAAGATCAAGATGCGCGGGTCGGTGAGAAAGGCGCGCGCGATGGCGATGCGCTGCCGCTGTCCGCCGGAAAGCGTCACGCCGCGCTCGCCCACCTCGGTGTTGTAGCCATCACGGAAACCGGTGATGAACTCGTGCGCCTGGGCTTCGCGGGCGGCTCGCTCGATTTCGGACTGCGTGGCATCGGCGCAGCCGAAGGCGATGTTTTCGCCCAGCGTGCGGGAAAAGAGAAACACATCCTGCTCAATCGTCGAGATTTGCGAGCGAAGCGATTCCATGCTCCAATCGCGCACGTCCACCCCGTCCACCAGCACCCGGCCGCTATCGGCATCATAGATGCGGTTGATGAGCCGGGTGAGGGCGGTCTTGCCGGAGCCGGTCTGCCCCACAATCGCAATCGTTTCACCTGGTCGGGCCGCAAAGCTGATGTCTTTGAGCACCGGCGTGCCACCATAGCAGAATGTGACGTGCTCGAACGTCACCCCTCCTTGAATGGGTCGAGCCACGCCGCCTTCGTTTTCGTCCAGTTCCGTTTCCATGTTGACCAGTTCCAAAATTCGCTCGGCGCTGGCGATGCTCAGTTGCACCTGGTTGAAGGTAAAGATGGAGATGAATGTGGGGAAGCGCAGCACGCCCATCAGTCCCATAAAAGTGATGACCTGCCCCAGGCTGAGGTTGCCGGCCCGCCAGACGAGCAGCGCGTGCAACAAAGCGCCGGCCCAGCACAAACTGAACATCAGCATCGGCAGGTAGACGGCCTGGATTTCTCCCTGGCGCACAAAGTGATCGCGATAGAGGCCCGCGTTATGCACAAACTTGTCCCACTCGTAGCGTTCCCGGACATTGGCCTTGACGACCTCGATCCCGGCAATGGCTTCGGCCAAGCCGGCGTTCATCGTCCCGAATTGGTCGCGCATGGCGATGCTCACCGGGTTGAGTTTGCGGCTGTAATCGGCCAGCGTGAGAGCGAGCAAGACGAGAAAAATGGCCGGGACCAGCAGCAACTCGAACCGAAGCCGGGCGATGATGAGGATCGGGACAATGATCCCCATGAGCGAGTCCGTGATCAGCATCAAGCCGGGGCTGAACATCAGGTTGAGCATGCGCACGTCGTTGGTGGCGCGGGCCATGACGTCGCCGATGCGCTGCCGTCCGTGAAAAGTCTGGCTCTTGCCCAGCAGACTGGCGTACAACTCGTCGCGCGCGTCCCGCTCGACGCCCTGGGCGATGAACTCGGCGGCATAGTTGCGCGCCAGCCCCGTCAGGCCTTGCCCCACCGCCAAGCCCATCACGCCCAGCGCAAGCCCCAGCAGGGCCGTCGTGGCCCAACCCGGCGCAGTCACAAGGTCAAACCCCCGCCCGACAAAGACCTGAATGTTGCTGTAAAAAATGTTGTTGAGGATGGCGGCGAGCAACATGCCCAGCGGGAAAACCGGGTAGCGCAGCGTGTGCGAGACGATCCAGCGCACCGGGCCGGAGCGGTTGAAGCGATATTCCTTTTCTAGCGTAAACTCACTTTTGGTCAAAGAGGCACCTTTTCGAAATATGGCGTGGGGCTGGTATAGCATAGTGTGCCCAAACAGTCAAGAGCTTGGCCGAAAGCATCAAGGCGTGGAGACCGTCGGGGTCACAGGCAACCCTGCGCGCCTCTTTTGTGGTAAAATCAAAGCCACAATGCAAATGAGGACGGAGGTGTTCAATGACCAAGTGGGTCTCGAAAGGCAAGTGTAACCTGTGTGGCCAAGAGTTTGCCAAGGCCGGGATGACGAGGCACATCACCGCCTGCCGCAAAACTCACGCCCTCGAAAAGCTGGAAGGCCGAGGCAAGCCGCGCGATGCAACGTTGTATCATCTCGTCGTCGAAGGCGGACCTGCCTACTGGCTGCACCTCGAAGCGCCCGCCGACGCGACACTCAAGGACCTGGATCGGTTTCTCAGGGACATTTGGGTGGAATGTTGCGGGCACCTCAGCGCCTTTACCATTTTCGGAGCCCGATACGACGTAGACGCCTCTATGGCCAGGGAGTGGGGCGAGGATGCAAGGGGCATGAATGTCGCGCTGGATCGGGTGCTCCAGCCTGGAAGCAAGTTCAGCTACGAGTACGACTTTGGCACCACGACGGAACTGGCTCTCAAAGTCGTGGCGGAACGAGAAGGCCAAGCCAGGGGCAAAGACATTCAGATTCTAGCCCGGAACGATCCTCCACCAATCGTATGCAGCGAGTGCGGCCAGCCCGCCACGCAAGTGTGCTCGGACTGCATCTGGTCAGGTGGGGGCTGGCTGTGCGACGAGTGCGCCCCCGATCACTCGTGCGGCGAAGACATGCTGCTGCCGGTCGTCAACTCGCCGCGCGTGGGCATGTGCGGCTACACCGGATAAAGCTGCCATTAAGACGTAGAAAATGCGATCACGCTATGAGGGCGATTCACGCACAACCGCCGCCGATGGCTTTCGTCGCCCGGCGGTGGTTTCACGTTGATGGCTCTGCCAAAAAGATCTGCGGACAGCCTCTACACGAGAACCCTGGCCGCCAGAGCCGCGCCGACGATGCCGGCGTCGTTGAGCAACTGAGCCGGGACGACTTGCGCGGGTGGTCAACATCGGCAAGAATTTCTCGTGCCTTTTGCTGACGCCCCCGCCCACAATGATCAGGTCGGGGGAAAACAGAGACTTGATCCGGCCCAGATATTCGTTGACGCGCCCGGCCCATTTCTTCCAGTCCAGGTCCTTTTCCTGCCGGGCGCGGTCAGAGACGCACCGTTCGGCGTCCTTGCCGCGCAACTCTATATGGCCGAGTTCCGTGTTGGGCACAAGTTGTCCATTGACGAAAACGGCGCTGCCGATGCCAGTGCCAAAGGTCAATACGACGACCACGCCTTTTTGCCCGCGGCCCGCGCCAAACTCCATTTCGGCCACGCCGGCGTGTTACGAGCCGGAATGTTTGGAGGTGTAAGGCCGGAACAAATGGCGGGCTGGCGACATAGAAAACGGGCTGCGCCCGTGTCGGCGTAGCCCGTGGCGAGAAACCTCCACCTGTTGCTCAGTCGTGGTCAATGTCCGCGATAGCTTTGCGAATCGTGCTTTCATCGAGGACTGATTTCTGGTCAATCAGGCCCGCCATGAGCGCGGTGGTGCAGACCTGATTGATGCGGCGAGGGATGCCCTTGGCGTACTCGAAGATGCGCTGAAGGGCATCTTCGGTAAAGAGCGTCCCGGCCTTGTGCCCGGCGGCGTCCGTCCTGGCAGCCTGTCGGAGAGGTAGCTTAGCCCCTCGTGGGCGACGGGCACAAGGCCCTATGCTACGGGGGTTCTCCGACATGCTGCTAGGGCCGCACCTTGCTCAAACCTTGCACCAGATCCAAGGTCGCCGCCACGATTTGCCTTTGCTGCTCCTCTCGGCTGATGGTGGCTTGACCGTCGCCGGGCTGCGCGCCGTACCAGCCGAACTGGGCGTGGTTGCCGCCTTCAATCGGCGTCCAACGTGTGTTAGCCGGCAGGAGCGCGCGCGACTTGTCAATTTTATCCGCCGTAGCCAGTCCGTCGCGCGTGCCGTAAATGGAGACGACGGCCAGGTTGTCGCTGGACAGGTTGTCGCTTTCAGCAGGATAGGCCGCCCACAGCACCAGGCCCTGCGCTATCTGCGGGTGCACGCGGACGAACCGGGCCGCCATCGCTCCGCCCAACGAATGCCCTCCCACGGCCCAGGAGTGAACCGTGGGAAAAGTCCCGATCACCTGCGCGGCGCGATCCGGATCAAAGATCGCCAGGTTGAACGGCATAGGGACGATCACGACGAGATTGTTTTGCGCGGCGATGGCGCGGGCGGCGGGCGCATAGGCGCGCGGGTCTACTCGCGCGCCCGGATAGAACACCAGGCCATTGGAGGGTTCGACCCTGGCGGATTTAAAGACCAGCCAGCCCTTCAGGGATGTCTCGACCGTGACCAGATCGTCGGACTGCAACGCCCCGAGCGCTTCGGGCGATGGCCCCATCCGCATGCCGCTCCATATCACAAAGCCAGCCGCGACGAGCAACAGCAGCGCACCCACGATAGGAACCAATCGCTTGATGAGCATGTCGAGTCCTTTCTCGATCCTCTATAGCGTGAGGCAGGCTTTTGCCGCCAACCAGAACAGCTTTTCGCGCACCGACGTTCGCTCGCTCCACTGGCGCGAGTCCCATTCGCCGCCGCTCACATCGTCGCCGCCATACAGCATTTGCGCGAATATCACTTGCCTGAATTGGGCCACGGCGAAAAAGGCCGCCGCTTCCATTTCGACGGTCAGACAGCCTTCCGATTTGCGGAGCTGCACCTTGGCCAAAGTCTCTCGATACGGCGCGTCCGTCGTCCACGTCTTGCCGGCGATGTACGGGATGCTGTGCCGCTTGAGCATTCGTTCGATGGCCGCAACGCCTTCTGGACTCGCGCTGACCTCACGCGAGGGCGGCAGGTAATGGTACGAAGTGCCTTCATCGCGCACGGCGGCGGATGGCACGATGATATGCCCCACCGCAATCTCTCGATCCAGGACACCCGCGCCGCCGCACGCGATAAACTTGCGGCAGCCGAGCGCGATGGCTTCTTCCAACATGCCGGCTGCCATCGGCGCGCCCATGCCGGGATGAACGAATGTCAATCGTTTGCCATCCAGATTCAGCTCGTAGAATGGATGGGTCGCATCTTCCCATTTGTGGCTGGCAATCGTCTTGGCGTCATGCTTCTGGCACACCTGGCCGATGACGTCTTGGAAAAAGCATACCACGCAATGCTCCGGTATGTCAATCGGTTTGATGATGCGGCTTGGCTCGATGATGGCTTCCGGCGCAGGGTCAAATTCCAGGATGGGATAGCTCTGTCGCATGGGTTTGCCTTTGTCTCACACTTTAATAGCGATGACGGTGTATTGGCGGCCTTGCAGCTTGCCCATGATTTCGAACATGGTTTTTTGCAGGCCATACTTGCGCGCCAGCAGTTGGTTCACACGATTGGATTCGGCGGCGTCGGCAAACTGAGCCTGACCTTCGACCCACTCGCCCAACGGGCCGCCGCGCACATCGCATGGCGTCACTCGCACGCGCGGATTGTTGCGGATGCGCTTGACCTTGCCCGAACCGTCCACCGTCCGCACGTAAAGTGTGCCCTGGTCCTCGACGAACCATACGGGTGTGGGAACACCCTGGCCGTTTCTTCGAAAGGTCTCGACATTGATGAATTGTTGCCTGGCGAATTGCGATAGTTTGTTATCCATGTTTCACTTGTGATATTGTGCCATCCGCCGCCGCGCTAGCGATCAACTCGTTTCGCCTCCGCCGATACCCGACGATTGGCCCATCGCCCTGGATCAACTTTTCGCCGATGCGCAGGTCGGAGCGATTGGGACGCTGAGTGATGACGACGCGCTTATCCTGCCGCTCGATGATCAGGTTGCCAACCGCAGAGATCAGATTGAACACGTCACGGACGATGGGAGCGGTCGCCATTCGCTGATAGTTGCGAATGTACATCAGCGTGTTCTCATCGTCAATGGGCACGAACGCGATGACGATATGGAGGTTATCGCCCAGCCAGTTGTGCCAGAGGTTGGGGAAGAAGAACTCGAGCAAAGGCCGGCGCGTGGGGGCGGGCATTTCGCTCAACTTGAGCGGCGTCTGGCCCCGATCTGTCTCGTTGTCAACCCATACGTGGATCAAATCGCCGCCGGAAGGCCGAGGCTCCATCGTCCAGTGTGGGCCGTTCACCATCGTTCGATTGCCACGTCCGATGGTGTTGTGGTGGATGAACGGCAGGTGAACTACGTCGAGTTGGTTTTCGATGGCGCGCGAATAATGCGTCGGCCAAAGATCGCGAAGCGTGATCCAGGAAAATAACTTTGGGTCGAATGACTCAAAGAATGGCACGGGCGGCAGTTCAGCGCGCGGCTCGCCCCACCAGATGTAGATAAAGTCGTTCGACTCACGGGTTGGGTAGACGCAATGAACCTGAAAGGCCTTGGGCGCTGCCGCCGCTTTGCCATTGGCCGGGATGAGGGCGCAGCGGCCCGACGTGTCATACTCAAAGCCGTGGAACGGGCATTGGACCTTGCCTCCGATGAGCTTACCCGCGCTGAGCGCCACGCCGCGATGCGGGCACAAGTCGGCCATGCAAGTGACCTGGCCTTTCTCGTCGCGCCACAGGACCAGCTTTTCGCCCATGCGGGTCACGCCCACCGGCTTGCCCGGTTTGACTTCGCTTGATTCAAGGATGGCGTACCATTGATTCGGGATCATGGTTCTCCTGGTATCCGCTGCCCCCACTCGTGCTCACTGTTGGGCTGGCAGGATTGTATGTCACGCGGGGGAAAAAGTCAAAACGAAGGCAGGGCGGGCGACCGCTCCGCCGACTGGAACTCGAGCCGTCATGCCGGCTATTTGTTTTTCTTTTGTCTCGCTTGCGGTATAATCTGTGTCATGCCAGCTTCTTCACTCACACTCATCTTGACCCACGAAAACGCCGACTTTGATGCGGTGGCGGCGCAACTGGGCGCGCGGCTGCTCGATCCGGCGGCGATCCCGGTGCTGCCGCGCCGCTGCAATCGCAACGTCCGCGCGTTCCTTTCGATTTACGCCGACGAGTTGCCCTACGTCGAGGCGAACGATTTGCCGCGCCGCGCCGCCGGGCAGGTCGTGTTGGTGGATACGCAAGGGCTGGTCACTGTCAAGGGCGTCACGGCGACAACGCCGGTCCACGTCCTCGATCACCATCCGCTCGCGCGCGAGCTTCCGCCAGACTGGACGTATCGCGGCGAGCCGCTCGGCGCGACGACGACGCTGCTCGTCGAGGAACTGAGGACGCGCGGCCTCAGCCTGACGCCGGTGCAGGCTACGCTGCTCTTGCTGGGCATTTACGAGGACACCGGCTCGCTTTCGTACCAGACGACGACGGCGCGCGACGCGCACGCGGCGGCGTGGCTGCTGGAGCAGGGCGCTAACCTGTCTGTCGTCGGCGAATTCTTGCACCATCTATTGTCGGCGGCGCAGCGTGAACTGTTCGACCGGTTGGCCGAGTCGGCGCAGACGCACATCATCGCCGGACATTCGGTGGTCGTGTCGGCGCAGGTGGCCCAGGGCTATGCCGAAGAAGTCTCGACGCTGGCGCACAAGCTGCGCGACCTGCTCGATCCCGATGCGTTGTTCGTCCTCGTCGCGTTGGACGGCAGTCTCCAGATGGTGTGCCGCAGTATGACCGACGACATTGACGTGGGCGCGATTGCGGCGCGTTTTGGCGGCGGGGGACACAGTCGCGCGGCGGCGGCGCTCGTCCGCGAGCGAACGCTGGACGACGTGCTGCGCGAATTGCTCGACGTGCTGTCGCAGGTCGTTCGCCCGGCGGCGACTGTGGCGCAGATCATGTCTCGCCCGGTGCAGATGGTGGAGCCGGACTCGCTGGTTGCGCAAGCTGCGGAGCGGATGAAGCGCACCGGCTACGAGGGCTATCCTGTCGTGCGCGACGGGCGCGTCGTCGGACTGTTGACGCGAAGGGCGGTGGATCGCGCGATGCAACACGGCATGGGCAGTCGCCCCGTCGAGCGCGTGATGGATCAGGGCGAGGTGTTTGTGACGCCGGACGACCCGGTGGAAAAGCTCGAACAGTTGATGATCGAGCATGGCTGGGGGCAGGTGCCGGTCGTGGAAGCGGGACAGGTGACGGGCGTCGTCACGCGCACCGACCTTATCAAGTTATGGGCCACGCCACCCTCGACGCCTCGCCGCGTCCAAGTGGCGGCCAAGCTGGAGGCGGCATTGCCCGCCCCGCTCCTCGCGCTCATCCGCGACATCGCCGTCTTCTTGAAGAAATCGAACGAAACCCGGAGACGACCCAGGCCAGCCTGGCGGTTTAATTGGGCGTGGCGGTGGGCAGCGTCAACGGGCACGTCAAGGTCACGCATCTCCAGCGGCGCAAGTTGCGCTGTTCTATTGCGCCATCGGGCCTAGTGCCAAGTCAAGTTGACACGCAGCTATGTGGACATGGCGACGACCAAGCCGCCGAAATCCTGAGCCTGACGTGCCTGGAACAGAATATGCCCGTGAAAAAGTCGGCGCGCGCCAACCCTGCGTGTCGAAGGGACGGAGTTTGCCATTCAGTGGCCTAACGGGAATAACAGACAAAACTGAGTGGGGCATGCCTTTATCGCAACTGCCCTGCGCGATGGGCAGGTGATCTATGAGCCAGAGTCGAATGTGACACCAGCCCACGCGAAAAAGACCTGCGCATGACAAATGCTGCTGCTCTGAAAGAACAAATCTTGGGCCTGGTCCGCCAGTATTACCAGGAAAAATTCTATAACAGGACCTTTGATGCTTCCCGCGATTTGGTTCACTATGCCGGGCGCGTGTTTGACGCGGAGGAACTCTGCAATCTGGTGGACGCCAGCCTGGATTTCTTCCTGACCGCCAACCGCTATGCCGAAAGATTCGAGACCGATTTCTCGGACTATTTGGGGCTTTCCAATGCGCTGCTGGTGAACTCGGGCTCGTCGGCGAACCTGGTCGCATTGACGGCGCTCACCTCCCCCAAGTTAGGTGAGCGCCGGCTCAAACCGGGCGATGAAGTTGTAACCACAGCAGCCGCTTTCCCCACCACCGTCGCCCCCATCGTGCAGAACCAACTCGTGCCGGTCTTTGTGGACGTGAACCTGGGAGACTATACGGCCATCTCAGAGCGGCTCGCAGAAGCCGTCGGCCCCAAAACCCGCGCGATCATGATGGCGCACACGCTCGGCGTGCCCTTCAACCTGGACGTGGTGACGGATCTGGTCAAAGCGCATGACCTGTGGCTGATCGAGGACAACTGCGACGCTCTGGGATCGCGATATCGAGACCAGTTGACCGGCACATTTGGTCAGCTTGCCACTGTTTCATTTTACGCGGCGCATCATATCACGATGGGAGAAGGCGGCTGCGTGGTGACAGACGACGAGATGTTGGCGCGCATCGTCCGCTCAATCCGCGACTGGGGACGCGATTGCTACTGCGCCGGCGGCGAAAACAACACCTGCGGCAAGCGCTTCGGCCAACAGTTCGGCAGCCTGCCGCACGGCTACGACCACAAATACGTTTACAGCCACATCGGCTACAATCTCAAAGTGACGGACATGCAGGCGGCCATCGGCTGCTCACAGTTAAACAAGCTCAACGCCTTTATCGCCAAACGCAAAGCCAATTTCCAGGTATTGATGGAAATCTTGCAGCCTTACCGAGATCGGCTTATCCTGCCCACTGCAACGGAACATTCGGACCCAGCCTGGTTCAGTTTTGCCATCACGGTGCGCGACGCGCAGCGTGCCGGGTTCACCCGCAACGAACTCGCTCGGTTCCTGGAAGCCAACCGGATCGAAACGCGCAATCTGTTCAGCGGCAATTTGCTGCGCCACCCCGCCTTTGAATCCATCCCGCGCCGCGTCGTGGGCGATCTGACCAACACCGACCTGATCATGAACAATACGTTCTTTATCGGGGTTTATCCAGGGATTGACGAGCCGCAACTCGATTATATAGACAGCGTGTTTGCCAGGTTTATGCGCGGTGAGCGCGCCTGAATCTGCCCACCCTTGCGAAGGGGCCTCGGTGAAAGCATGTCCGTAGCGCAAAAACTCTATTGCCAGGTGGAGCAGATCATCCATCACGGCGAACACGTCTACACGGTGACGCTGCAGCCTGAACGCCCTGCCCCGCGATTCCGGCCCGGCCAATTCCTGCACCTGGCTTTGGACGCGTACGATCCGAGCGGATTCTGGCCGGACTCGCGTGTTTTTTCCATTGCCAGCTCACCAGCGCAACGGGACCTGTTGCGCATTTCGTATTCCGTGCAAGGCCGCTTTACGGCCCGGATGGAAAAGGAACTCGTCGAAGGCAAATGGGTCTGGGTCAAACTTCCGTACGGTGAGTTTCTGATTGACGACACCCACGACGTGGTCCTGTTCGCCGGGGGCACAGGCATCACAGCTTTTACGGCGTTCCTGGATGGACTGCCGCCCGACTTGCAACACGGCGTCTATCTGGCTTATGGCGCTCGCAACCGGGGCCTCTTGATCTACCGCGACATGGTAGAGCAACGTGCCCTGACCGTCCAACCGTTGCAGGTATTTTGTTTCGTCGAGCGGGGCACAGACACGCCATCTACGGCAACAGACACGAGTCTCTCCCGAGAGACCATCGGGCGTCTTTCGGCGGCTGCGGTGTGGCCGAACATCCGCGAGCCTTTTGAGGCGACCTATTATCTTTCTGGCCCACTGCCCATGTTGCAAGCCCTTGCGCAAGAGTTGCGCGGGCTGGGCATACGCGCGGACGCCATCAGAATAGATGCGTGGGAATGACGCATATCGTTGAGGAGTTATCAATGGACATGACTGTTTCTACATTCTGGCAAGACCACCCAGTGTTTGTCACCGGCGCCACCGGGCTGGTCGGGAGTTGGCTGGTGCGGCGTTTGCTCGGGCTGGGCGCGGAAGTGGTGTGCCTCATACGCGATTGGGTCCCCCAAAGCGAGTTGGTGCGCGCGCGGCTGATTGACCAAATCAAAGTCGTGCGCGGTGATGTGCGCGATCAGGAGCTCTTGGAACGAATCCTCGGAGAATATGAAATCCGCTCCGTCTTTCACCTGGCCGCGCAGTCGACCGTAGGGGTGGCAAACCGCAATCCCGTCTCTACCTTGGACGTCAACATCCGTGGCACGTGGACGTTATTGGAGGCCTGCCGCCGAAGTCCGACGGTGAAGCAAATCGTGATGGCCTCGTCGGACAAGGCGTATGGCGACCAGGCCGTGTTGCCTTACACCGAGTCCGCGCCGCTGCAAGGGCAGCATCCTTACGATGCGAGCAAGTCGTGCGCCGACCTGCTCGGGCAGATGTACGCCAAGACCTACCAGTTGCCCGTGTGCATCACCCGCTGCGGCAATTTCTACGGCGGCGGCGACCTCAACTGGAATCGCATTGTCCCCGGCACGATTCGCTCCATCCTGCGCGGTGAGCGCCCGGTTATCCGCTCGGACGGAAGTTACGTGCGCGATTACTTTTACGTCGAAGATGGCGCGGCCGTCTATACCCTGCTCGCCGAGCAATTGTCGGCGCGGCCCGAACTGCGCGGCGAGGCATTCAACTTTTCCCATGAGCTTCGTATCACAGTGCTGGAGCTGGTCGAAAAAATCTTGGCCGCGATGGGATCAAACTTGAAACCCGATGTGCGAAACGAGGCATCCAATGAGATCTTGCGTCAGTACCTCGACGCCTCCAAAGCCAAGAGAATGTTGAACTGGTCGCCGTCGTTCACGCTGGAGACGGGCCTGCAAGCCACCATTTATTGGTACGAACAATACTTTTCCCAGACCTGACCGGCCTCTGGAGTGGACGCTGATGAATCAACCCAATATCCCCGTCGTGATCTTGTGCGGCGGCATGGTCACACGCCTGACCGAGCAGACCAAAGTCCGGCCCAAGCCCCTCGTCGAGGCTGGGGACGGCCCATTCTCTGGCACATCATGAAACACTATTCGCGCTATGGGTTCAGTGAGTTTGTGTTGGCCCTGGGGTACAAAGGCGAACAAACCAAACGCTACTTTCGATTTCTATGCTCTGGGCCGAGATTTTACCGTGTCGCTGGCCGATGGGCAAATTCACACGCTCAACCACAACGACTTGGAATCCTGGCGCGTACACCTGGTAGACACGGGCCAGAACATGCTGACAGGCGGGCGCATGAAGCAACTGGAGCCACTGATCGGTCAGGGCACGTTCATGCTGACCTATGGCGACGGTGTGGGCAATGTGGACTTGAACAAACTGCTGGCTTTTCATCGCTCGCACGGCGGCCTGGTCACGCTCACGGCGGTTCGGCCCCCTGCCCGCTTCGGCGCGTTGGAGTTTGACGGCAACCGCATTCGCCATTTCAAAGAAAAGTCCACGCTGCACGAAGGCTGGATCAACGGCGGCTTTTTCGTCGTCGAGCCGCAGGCGCTCCAGTACATCAAAGAAGATGTGATGTGGGAGCTCGCGCCGATGGAGCATCTGGCAAAAGATGGGCAGTTGTATGCCTACCAGCACGAAGGCTTTTGGCAGTGCATGGATACGGTGCGCGATCTGCGGTATCTGGAATCACTATGGGAAAGCAGAGACCCTCCCTGGAAGACGTGGTAAAGCAAGTGGCAGGATGCAAGAGGCAGGAAACAGGATGTAAATTGCAGATGAGCAATCCTCTTGAAAATGATCTGGAACATATCCTGGCGCACACCGCTGGTTTGTGGGACAGGTTACGCGGAGAACGGATATTCATCACTGGCGGCACCGGGTTCTTTGGTTGCTGGCTGCTGGAAAGCCTGGCCTGGGCGAATGACAGACTGTGTCTCCATCTATCCATCCGAAGACTCGGTTTGCGGACATGCTTGACTTGCACGTTGCCCAACACGTCCCCGCTTGCGTCCAACACCGTCACCACGTCGTCCACCTTGATACTTTCTTTGAGGAACTCGTAGGCGATGGTCACAGTGGGCTGCTCGGCGTTTTTGCGATAGTCCACCAACGTGATCGCCAGCCCTGGGCAGATGGTGACACACTTTTCACAGCCGGTACATTTCTTGCCGATCTTGTCGCCGATGAATTCGGGCAGACGGCGGATGTCATTCGGGTCAATATAGATCGCCTTTTGCGTGCAGACCGACGTGCAGGGATCGCACGGGATTTCTTGTGAGCAGTGGAACACTGGAACAAAGCCAGTCTCGTCTTCGGGCAGGCGCTCCGCCACGACCTGGCCTGGCTTGGATTTGAGAATCTCGGCGGTGCGATACCAGTCGAGCGGGATTTCGCCCACGTCGTAGCCTAACGCGCGAGCCACCTCGAGTCCCTTGATCTTGCCGGAGAACATGGCCGCCGAAGCCTCTGCGATTTCTTCCGCATCACCGGCAGCCAAGACCGTCATCCCAAATTCTTTTGCCTTGATGTGGAACTCGTTGACGGGATCCAGCCCCACGGCGATGAGCACCGTATCACACTCGAATGACTGCTCGGTGCCGGGGATGGGCTGGAAGCGGCTGTCCACCTGCGCAATCGTCACCGACTCGACGGATTCCACGCCGTTGGCGCTGACGATAGTGTGCGAAGTATAAATCGGCACACCCATGCGGGCCAACTTGTCCCGGTGGACTTTGTAGCCGCCACATTCCGGCAGCGCCTCCACCAATCCCACGACGTTGATGCCGGCTTGCAGCGCGTGATAGCCCGCAATCAGCCCCACGTTGCCGCCGCCGACGACGAACAACCGCTCAGTCGGCTTGATCAGGTCGCGGTTCACGAGCGTCTGGAATGCGCCCGCGCCATACACGCCAGGCAGCGTGTTGCCTTTGAAGGCTAGTGTCTTTTCGCGCGCGCCGGCCGCCGTCAACAACACCTGCGGCTTGACCGACACATAGGTGTTGCCATCGCGCAAGAGGCCGACCGTGTGATCGCTAAAGACGGCCAGCGCGGTGCTATTGAGCCAGATACGAACACACTCGATCTCGCGCAATTGTTTTTCCAGTCGCATGGCAATGTCAATCCCGCGCGTCCCGGCATAGACGGCATTGATCGAGCCAAAGAAACGATGCGTCTGCAGCACCAGCTTGCCGCCCAGCCGCTGCTTGTCATCCACCAGCAGCGTCTCGATGCCGCGCCGGCCCAGCTCGATGGCCGCCGAAAGCCCCGCCGGCCCTCCGCCGATGATGAGCGCCGGCACGCTGATCTCTTCGATGTCGCGCATCGTCGGGACCTTTGCCACGCGCGGCAGCTCCGGCAAGCCATCAGACGGCTCAACTCGCACGCCGGGCCGCACGAGTTCCATGCACGACTTGACCGGCTGGCCGTCGGCCAACACCAGGCATTGGGCGCATTGGCCATTGGCGCAAAAGATGCCTTGCGGCGCGCCATCCTTGGGATGATGCCCAAAGACCCGCACGCCATTCGCAAAAAGGGCGGAAGCGATGGTCTCTCCTTTGTGCGCCATCAACGCCTGTCCCCGCCAATAAAACGCCACAGTCTCTTGTGGCTCAACCGGCAAAATCGGATGTTGTCGAATACGGTATTCGGCCATAACTGGCATAGTCTTGCTCTCCTTCAGAGTGAGTTGGAACGAAAGCCCACCGCCTTCATTGTGCCACGTTCGCCCACATTATCCAAGTGACAAGTGGAAGCGCAAAAGGGCGACGGATGTCATATCACCCCACCCTCACGGCTTTCTCATAAAAATCCGCTGGACAATGCTGCCCGGTAGTGGTAAAGTTTGACTGATAGAGCGAGCCTTTTCAAGCACGAATCGGCAGTGCGATCAGTCAAGATGCAACCACTATCCAAATCGGAGGTAAAGGAAAATGACACGCTCACTTTTGATGATTCCCGGCCCAGTCGAAGTAGATAGCGACGTGTTGGCGGCGCTGGCCCGCCCACAAGTGGGGCACACCAGCCCCGGCTTTGTCGAAACGTTCGGCGCGTGCCTGGATGCCTTGTACGATATCTTTGCCGCGCCCGACGGCCAACCGTTCGTCGTCGCAGGCTCCGGGACGTTGGCGATGGAACTGGCCGCAGCGAACGTGGTCGAGCCAGGCGACCGCGCCGTCGTCGTGGACACGGGCTACTTTTCCGTGCGCATGGCCGACCTCCTGCGCCGCCATGGCGCGCAGGTGGAAACAGTCAGCGCAGACGCGGGAGCGGGCCACGTGCCGGAACTGGGCGCCGTCGAGGCGGCGCTGGCGCGCGGCGCGAAAATCCTGACCGTGACGCACGTGGACACTTCGACGGGCGTGCTGGCCCCGGTCAAGGAACTGGCTGCGCTGGCTCGGAAGCACAATGCACTTGCAGTGGTGGATGGTGTGTGCGCGGTCGGTGGGCAAGAGTTCCGCCAGACTGAGTGGGACGTGGATGTTTGTCTTACCGCATCGCAAAAGGCGCTGGCCGCGCCGCCAGGGTTGGCACTGGTGATGGCTCGCCCGCGCGCGTTGGAAGCGTTCCGCGCGCGCAAGACGCCGGTCGCCAGTTACTATGCCGACTGGTCGCTCTGGCTACCGGTGATGCAGGCGTATCGGGCGCGCAAGGTCGCGTACTTTGGGACGCCGGCGGTAAACCTGGTCACGGCATTGGCCGAAAGTGTCAAGCAAATCAAGGCCGAAGGGATGGAAGCGCGCTGGGCGCGTCACCGCAAGCTTTCGGCGGCGTTCAAGGCCGGCGTCGAAGCGTTAGGGGTGCGCCAGGTGCCCGCGAGCGAGTCGGTGCGCGCGGTGACGCTGACGACGATGTACTATCCAGATGGTGTTGATTCGACACTATTGGGACGCATCAGCGCGGCGGGCGTCGCCATTGCGGGCGGACTGCACCCGGCGATTGCGGCCAGGTCGTTCCGCGTAGGGCACATGGGCGTGGACGGCATCGGCGAATTGTTGCGGACGCTTTCGGCGATTGAGCAAGGTTTGGGCGTCAAGTCGGGCGCGGGCGTGGCGGCAGCCCAGGCGCGTTGGGCGCAAGCATAGGAGGATCAAATGCAATGGAAAGTCATTCGTCAACACTCTTGTGAGGTGAACTGTGTACGATCTTTTGAAAGCATTATGCGAGTTGCCCGGCCCCGGCGGTGACGAGGGGCTGGTGCAAAAGTTCATTGCCGAACGCTGGCGTCCGCGTGTGCAAGCGATCACGTCCAGTCCCGTCGGCAATCTCTTTGCGCACGTCGGCGGCCAGGGCAAGCGGCTGCTGATCGCCTCGCACGCCGACGAGTTATGCTACGTCGTGCGGGCGATCTCGGACGACGGCTATGTGTGGCTGGCAAGCGGCCAGCGTGACCCCGAGTTTCGTCCCGGCCTGCGCGCGTCTATGGTTATGCCCTGGGGACACCCTGCGCTAATCCTGACCGCGAGCGGCCCAGTCGAGGGTGTCTTTGCCACGCTTACCGGCCACGTGCTCACGCCAGAACAACGGAACAAGCATCCACTGGACTGGAACGATTTCTGGGTAGACCTGGGCGCAGCCAGCCGGGACGAGGCAATGGCGCACGGCGTGCAAATCGGCGACCGCGTGATCTGGAACACGCCCCTGCGCCGTATGGGTCAACTGGCCTATGGCAAAGCGATAGATGATCGGGTGGGGTTAGCGATCATGGATCGGCTGCTGGACGTGCTCGACCGGGATCGCCTGGCGTACGACCTGACGTTGGTTTCGACCGTACAAGAAGAACTGGCTCTGATCGGCGCGGAATCTGTGGCACGCCATGTGGATTGCGAGATGGCGATCAGCCTGGATATTGGGCTGGTTGGCGATGTGCCCGGCGTGGATCAACGACATGCCTCGGCTCGGTTGGGCGGCGGCCCCACTCTCGTTCACAAAGATATAGCTCTCTATGACCGGGCGTTGACACAGGCGTTGGCGCAAGCAGCTCAAAAAGCCAGCATCCCGGTGCAACACGCCCTCTTTAGTTTTTATGGCAGCGACTCGGGCGCGTTTATCCGGCAAGGCATGCAAGCGGCACTCGTGACCGTTCCCACGCGATACACGCACAGTCCATTCGAGATGATCCACCTGGATGATGTCGAGCAAACTGTTCAGCTATTAAAAGTTTTTCTGGAGACACAAGACTAGACCCAATACGGTTTAGTTAGCGGCTCACCCGCCGCGTCCTCGCGGTGGGGCCGCTCGCGGGGACGCGGGCCTGGAGATTGTTGAGGCTAACCTGGATTCTGAAAAAGGAAAGAACCAATGCCCAAGTTGTTAAAAGGCAAAGTTGCGCTGGTAACCGGTGCGGGTCGCGGATTGGGCTGGGGGATCGCTCGCGCGTTGGGCCGGGCCGGGGCCAAGGTGTGTGTCAGCGATATTACGGACGAGTTGGCCCGGTATCCTCTCAATAACTACCGGGTAACTTGGCGTATCGTCCGAAAGCAAGTGGCAATTCGCCTCAAATTTCACGACGTTGGATACTCGACTTGGGCCGCCGATGAGGCGGAACACGTCCTCGACGGTCATGTCGCCGTAACGGGGATGCCGCACCGGAATGTGCCAACACGTCGCGCGCCGTCCCTTTGTCAACTTTTCTGTAAGGTAAAGTAGAACACACTCCCCTTACCAGTCACACCGTCACTGGTCACCCCCACCTGCCCGCCCAGCTTTTCCACAATCCGCTGCACGATGGATAACCCCAGCCCATGTCCTGTCGCGCGAGCCTGGTTCAGCCGCGTAAAGGGGATAAACATCCGGCCTCGCTCTTCCAGTGTGAGGCCGGGGCCATTATCGTGTACCCAGAAACGCACCATCCCGTCCTCTTGCACCGTCGCACCCAATTCCAGATGTGGCGGCCGGTCACCATACTTGAGCGCATTGCTGAGATAGTTCACCCACACTTCTTCTATCCATGGGGCGTGGCCCAATGCCTCCGGCCAGGCATCCGGCAAAACAACGCTAGCCCGATATTCCTGGATCATATCCGTCAGGCGCTGTTGGGCCTCGGCCACGATGTTGGCCATGTTCAGTGGCTTGGCCTCCACTTTTGTCTTGCGTACCCCGGCCAGCAGGAGCAGCTCGTCAATGATGTTATTCATCTTGCGTCCGAACCGCGCGATGACCCGCAAGGACTGCTGCAGATCCTCGCCGGAGGTAGTGCCAAAGCTTTGCTCCAATTCGGCAAAACCAATAATCAGCGCGACCGGGTTTCTGAGGTCATGGGCAACCGTGTGGGCAAAAGCGTCCAGTTCTTGAATGAGCTTTTCCCGCTCCTGTTCCGCTCGCTTGCGCTCCGTGATGTCTTGCACGACGACGACGGCGCTCTGAGTCGTCCGATGGTTTCGGTCCATCACCGGGCAAATGTTGACGAGGAGATGCCGTTTCAGGACGGGATCAAGAATTTCCTGGCCGGTGGGCTGGCCGAGCGTCCTCTCCATCACGGGCTGCAAGAGCGAGTCGAGATAGCAATCCGGATGGGCACAGGCGGGATGGAGCAATTCGTGAAGCTCGCGCCCCTTGACCTCCACCACGCGCCCGAGGCTCCAGGCCTCTACGGCCCGGTTGGCGCGGATCAGGCATCCCTGAGCATCCACCAGGCAGACCAAATCAGGCAGCGCGTCAATCGCCGACTCCCATTCACGTTTGGCCTGCTCGACCTTCTCAAAGGTTTCTTGAAGCGCCTGATGGGCCTGATGGTGCTCAGTGGCATCGTGCAAGACCCACACAACGCCTGTGATGGATCCGCCGTCATCTCGGATGGGCGCAGCGCTGCCCATCATGGGAATGCCGATCCCGCCGCGTGCGATGAGCAGGACATGACAGGATAAACTCGCAGCCTCCCCGTCACGGATGACCTTGACGCCAGGGTTTTCGACCGGCAGACGCGTGTCAGCATAGACGATTTGGAGCACCTCCGTCACTTCTTTGCCCACAGCGTCTTGCCGTGTCCAACCTGTCAACGCTTCCGCAGCCGGGTTCATGAACTCGACCCGGTTCTTCAGGCCGGTGGCAATCACAGCAGCGCCGATACTATTCAGTATGGGGGCCAGCGACTCGTCGTTGTCTGCTTTTTTCATAAGAGCGCCTTCGTATCTATAGGGGCCCTGTCGGCTGGCATTAACAGCTCACCCTTCGCAAGGGTGTCTGAAGATGGCATCATGCCGCGGCAGCAGCGCGATCTTGCACCTGCAGGGAAACAAGCCAGCCACTGCGGCCATTTCTTTCCTCTGGAAGGGCTGCCGGCTGGCGCACCACTGCTTGGGTCGAATTGGCGACACTTTCTCTACGTCTTTCTGCGATGCACACAAACGCCTGCACGACTGCCGGGTCGAACTGCGTCCCGACGCAGCGTTCAAGTTCGGCCATAATCTCGTCCAACGATATGGCCTTTTGGTAGGGCCGATCTGAAGCCATCGCGTCAACCGCGTCGCACACGGCCAAGATGCGCGCCTCCATGGGGATCTGCTCGCCCCGCAGCCCGTCGGGATAGCCGGCGCCATCCCACTGCTCATGGTGATGCTTAATGTGAGTCGCCAGATGTCGCAAGCCCTGGCACGTCTCCAAAAATTCAGCCCCCAGGGCAGCATGGGTTTTGATGATGGCATACTCCTCAGCGTCGAGTCTGGAGGGCTTGTGGAGGATACGTTCCGTGATGCCGAGCTTGCCGATGTCGTGGAGCAGGGCGGCCTGGCGAATGTGCTCCACGCGTTCAACCGGCAAGCCCATTTCGACGGCGATTGCCGTGGCATAGTCGGCTACCTTGGTGGCATGACCGGCCGCATCGGGATCGCGGGCATCAATGACTTTGGACAGAGTCAAAAACAACTCGTCGTTGAATTGGCGAATGGACTGGCTGGCGCCGGCGATCTCACGATTGGCAAGCTTGAGTTCTTGGTTCATGCGCCGCAGCTCGCGTACGCTCTCCTCGGTGTGCTCCACATATTGCTTCTGGGCGTAGCGCGTCAGGAACACTGGCAGCGAGAATACGATGACACCTGGCAATCCCAGCGCCCGATAGGCGATAGCCAGGACCAGGCCTATAACACACAACACCAGGTAATGAGCAAACAACCAGCGGAACTGCTCTTGCCACGTTGCCTTGAGACCGGATCCCTGCGCCAGGCTGATGGCGATGGCGATGAGGCCAGTGTCAATGCCGTAATAGATCAATCCGATAATGACTGTTAGAATGCCCAACACGAGCAGGTTCGATACCTGCAAGGAGGCAGACGAAGTCTGAATCATTAGCGCAGGCACTGCTCCAGCCAGGACATGGGTGGCCCAGTTGAAGGCCGTCTTGTACAGAGCCGGCCGCTTTTGCGCGTAATGCGTCAACGCAATTCCAGCACTCACGGCGGCAACGCCCGGCAGTCCAGTGATCAGCGCCGCGGCAAATGCGATGGCAACCGAAACCGAGACCGTGTTGTCCCCGTACACGCTGACCTGGAACAACTCGGCCAATACTGCCAGGGCGGTCAGCAACACAATGACCGCCAGATCGGGCCGCGGGTTTTGCCATAGGCCCAGGGAGGTGAGCGCAGCGCCCGTTGCAATCACCCAGCCCACGAACCACGGCAGCAACGCCTTGGGAAAATTCTGTTCCGAGGCAACCGGGCTGGCTTGCTCTTTGTTTTCTGGTGGTGGCGCCGGCGCCTCTGCCGCAGGGCTGGCACTGGTGTCCAATGTCTCGCGCCTGACAAAGGCGGCCGCATAGGTCATCGCTGGAGAACCCTCAACCGGCATACCCTCCAACTTGACCGAGTGGGGTACGTCTGCGGCGCAGACCACACAATTGCGGCCTCTCAACTTGGCCTGGTATACGGCCATGTCGGCCTTATGGGTCAGCTCGGTAGTGGTGATACCATCTTGTGGAAAGCAGGCGATGCCCAGGCTCATCGTGACGTGAATGGGTTTACGGCTGGTCAGCACTTGAAAGGCAGTGGCTTCGACGGCCCGGCGGAGTCGCTCGGCAAAGGCCTGTGCTTCCGCTTGCCCTGCCTCGAGCAGGACGATGCAAAACTCTTCGCCCCCAAACCGCGATGGGATGTCGTATTCGCGCACCGTCCGGCGAATGAGCTGGCCGATGCCCGTCAGCACGACGTCGCCCGCCAGATGACCATAGGTGTTGTTAACGTTCCGCAGCAAGTCGAGGTCGGCCATAATCACCGACAAGGGACGGTTAAAACGCCAGGCGCGTTCCATTTCGGCGGCAAACAATTGATTAAAATGGCGGGTGTTCCACAAGCTGGTCTTGGCATCCGTGTTCGCCTCTTTTTCGAGCTGCGGCACCATGAGCGCCCGGTAGATCATTACCAGCGGCGAGAGCGCCGGCAGGATCAACCATGGATTGAGTTGCCACAGCACGGCCGCGACGTAGCCCAGACACAACTGAACCGTGTCGCTGAGCAAGTTGGCGATCTCAAAGACGCCAGACTCGCGCAGGCTGATCCCCCGGGCCAGGACCAGCGCCAATCCGACCAGGAGGTGATTGAGGAACACATAGATCAATACGCCGCAAGTCACGGCCAGCAACGACACGGGCGTGATCAGCGATGCCGCAGCCGGCACGAGTGCCGTGATCGCCCAGCGAGCCAGGATTCCGGCGATGAGGTGTGTGGCAATGTTGAAAGGCTGGATATACCAGTTGCGCAGCGTGGGACTGTTGGCCAAGCGTTTCCGCACCCATTCGACCAGGTGCGGAATCGTTACCAGCAGCGCAAAGAGGAGTGGGGGCAATAAGAGAACGCCCGCAAAGAGAAAGACCAAATGCGGATAGTACGCGCTGCGGCCCGGCGCCAATGCTTCGAGAAACTGGGTGAGGATCGTCAACAGCAGCAACACGCCAAACGTCAGCGCCTGGGATGAGGACACCCCTGGGCTGATCAGAATCGCAGATCCGCTCAACAAGGCCCCCGCCAGGAAAACTCCCCAAATAAAAGCCCACGCGCGACGCGTCACAGGCGTCACCTCCCACGAATCATCAGGTCTGCACTCGGAATAGAATCATTGCTGCTTGCGCCAGTCTATCTCACCCAGGTACGGGCAAACTTGTGAGTGAAGGGAAGGAGCTAGCTCTTCGCCAGGGTTATCGGCTCTTACTTTAAGGTCCCCAATAGTCGCTGCTCCAGTTGACGCTGCTCCAGTTGACACTGCTCCAATTCACCGAGCTCCAGTTGACACTACTCCAATTCACAGAGCTCCAGTTGACACTGCTCCAAGCTATAGGCGTGGAGCCACTCCACAAAAGCTGGCTAGCTCGTGTCCCGGTGTTGGCAGTGGCGGTTGTAGTTCCCTGAAAGTCTTGTAACAATAAAGGGGCCGCACAAGTTATGGTCAGAGCGGCGGTCTGTCCTCCAGGGCTGTTAAATTCTTGGCGTCGCTCCGAAACCGCGCCGGGTGAACCCGGCTTTTAGCCCCGTTCACGGGGCGTTGCTCCCTAGCCCGGCGATTCACCTTGAGCGAAGGATATGCGCCGCGCGCCAGTCAGGTCATGGGTAATTGTGCGGTTGCGTATTGTGAGACTTCATGTCAGAAGCGATACCTCCCGAAAACAGCCTCGTCCTCTACAAAAACCGTCCGGCGCGCGTCAAGCACGTTGGGGAAAAGCTCGACATCGAACTGGATAGCGGCGAGATCCAAAAGGTGCGCCCCAAAGACATCGTGCTGTTGCACGCCGGCCCGATGCGGAGCCTGAGCGAACTGCGGCCTCAGCCGGGCGAGGTGGAAGCAGCCTGGGAGATTCTGGCTGGCAGCACCACGACGCTGCGCGAATTGGCCGATCTGGCTTTCGGTGCTTTCACGCCGGCCACGGCCTGGGCTGCGTGGCAATGGGTGGCCGAAGGACTGTACTTTCGCGGCGCGCCGGGACAAGTAGAAGCTTGCGCGCCGGAAGAGGTCGCCAAAAAGCTGGCGGCCCGCGAAGCTGAGGCTGCCGAAAAACGCGCGTGGGCGGCGTTCCTGGAGCGCGTCCACGCCCGGCAGAGATTGCCGGAAGATGCCCGCTACCTGAGAGAAGTAGAGGACCTGGCGCTCGCGCGCACTGTCAAAAGCCGTGCCCTACGCGAGTTGGGCCGCGAGGAGAGTCCCGAAAATGCTCACGCGCTGTTGCTCGACCTGGGCTACTGGGATCACACGGTCAACCCCTATCCGCAGCGCTTTGGCCTGGCGACCTCTTCACCGACGCTAGACGCGCTTGACCTACCTGATGATCCGCGCGTTGACCTCACGCACCTCCCCGCCTTTGCCATTGACGATCCGAATACCGAGACGCCCGATGATGCTCTGAGCCTGGAACGTCATCGCCTGTGGGTACACGTGGCGGATGCGGCGGCGTTAGCCGTTCCCGGCAGCGCCGTTGACCTGGAAGCTCGCGCGCGTGGAGCCACGCTTCACTTGCCCGAACGAATCGTTCACATGCTTTCGGGCAGCGTGATACAACGATTGGCGCTGGGGCTGGGTGAGGTTTCGCCCGCGCTCTCGTTTGGCCTGGACTTGGACGCGGACGGGAGTGTCGTCGGATTAGAGTTGACGCCGAGCTGGGTGCGGGTCACGCGGCTCACATATCAGCAAGTCGAAGCGTGGCTCGACGAGGAACCGTTCGCGCGCCTCTATCATCTGGCGCAAGCCTGCCGGTCTCGACGCCAAAAGAATGGCGCGGTCTTTTTCGATTTGCCTGAAGTGCAATTGAGAGTGATCGAAGGACAGGTGAGCTTGCACCCCGTGCTGCCACTCAAGAGTCGCACGCTGGTGCAAGAAGCGATGGTCATGGCCGGAGAGTCGGCAGCGCGCTTTGCCATCGAACGGAGCATCCCGCTCCCGTTTGCCACGCAAGAGTCGGCGCCAGTGGGCCGACAGCCGGAAACTTTGTCGGAGATGATCGCGCTCAGGCGCACGCTCAAGCCGCGCCAATATAAAAGCGCCCCGGCGCCCCATGCAGGACTGGGCCTCGAGGTCTATGTCCAGACCACCAGCCCCTTGCGGCGTTACCTTGACTTGGTGGCGCATCAGCAGTTGCGGGCCTATGTGCGCGGCGAAGAATTGTTGGAAGCGTCAGATATCTTGCACCGAATCGGCGCAACGGAATCGGTCAGCGGCAGCGTGCGCCAGGTCGAGGAGCTTGCCGATCGGCATTGGATACTGGTTCATCTCTTGCAGCACCCCGACTGGCGCGGCGAGGGGATCGTGGTGGACAAGCGCGGGCCGAGCGCCACAATCCTCATCCCAGAGTTGGGCCTGGAAGCGCGAGCGCACCTGCCCACGGATTTGCCGCTGGATAGCCGAGTATGTCTGGCGGTGAGCGGCATCAACCTGGCGCATTTGGATGCGCATTGGCGATTGACTGCACCAATCGTAGAGAAATCATAGCGGCAACCCTTGCGGTTGTCGCCTGGGAGGAACGATGGAGCAAAAAGCCGGAGCGCAAATCAGCACGAAAGCCTTTGTCCAGTCATTGATCATCCTGCTCGTCTTGAGATGTTGGCGGCGGGGATTCTCACCCAGGTCGTCCCGGCGGGAAGATACGCCAGGACGGTTGAGGCAGGCCGCGAGATCATTGACCCGCAATCCTTTCAATCGGTGGCGCTGCCGGACTATGCCATCTGGCGCTGGTTCACCGCCCCGCTCGAAGTTTTGTGGGCACCCGACGGCGTCACGATCATCACCATCCTCGTAGTTGACTTGATGTTAGCCATTTCGTTTTCCCCCTTTTCATGCTTGCCGCACGCCGTTGTTTGATTACATTCAACCCCATTTGGGCTGCCCATCTCTTGACCGAGACTGAATTCGAGTCAAAAACTTCTTGGGCAAGTTCGAGCGTTACACCCGTCTCCGTCAGGCAGTTCAACATATCCAACATTGGACGCATACTGCGATATAACTTGTCCTCTCGCAGTGCCACGCTCACGTCGAATGCGCTCGTGCTCGCGTCGGACAACATACGCCGAAACTGCGGACGGTCAACCCGTGCGCCACTCGGCCCAACAAGCTTTTCACCCACGCGGTAACACGCGGTGTCTTGA
Source organism: Anaerolineae bacterium (assembly GCA_041300525.1). Lineage (GTDB taxonomy): Bacteria > Chloroflexota > Anaerolineae > Fen-1058 > Fen-1058 > JBGLNJ01. The sequence goes on from JBGLNJ010000001.1 coordinate 3,615,426, forward strand.
TTCACGTCCACCGCAACGTAGCCGCGTTGCTTGCACTCGTCGGGCCTATCCCCTGTTCAGTCGCGCTTCTCATATAGAAGACTGCACGCAGCCTCAAACCTGGTGATTGCCCACAAGTCCGATTTTGCCTGTAAAATCGAGGGGGCCAAGCGCCCGATTTTCGGCCACATTTCGACTTGTGGGTAATCACCAGCAATTGCCTCTTGACAAATTATAATATACGCCGTATAATATACAAGGTTGTATATTTTAGGAGAATAAATTGTGTCCACTCGACTAGTCATTCTTGGCTTTTTGCGAGGGCGTTCACTGTACGGCTATGAACTCAAGCAACTCGTTGAGGAAATCATGGGCGATTGGACCAATATTGCATTTGGCTCAATCTATTACGCGCTCGACAAGCTTGCCCAGGAGGGACTAGTCGAAAGGATCGGCACCGAGCAAGAAGGCAGTCGCCCTTCCCGAACCGTCTATCAGATCACCGACGCCGGGCGGGACGAGTTTTTGCGCCTGCTGCGTCAAGTGTGGGACGATGTGGAGCGCCACTATTTCACCTTCGACATCGGTCTCACTTTTATGGAAGCATTATCACAAGAGGAAGTAAAAAGCTTTCTAAAGAAACGCATGCTGTACCTGGAGCAGACTATTCGACACCTTAACACTCATCAAACGGAACAAACAGGGGACGAACACACACCAACTCATTTGGTAAACGCTGTGTTTGAGCACAGCCGGATCCATTTTATTGCTGAACTGGAATGGACGCGCGGGCTGTTGGATAAGATGGAACAAGGAGTCTATGCCGCCGAGCTCGAGTGGATGCGGAACCTGATGACACAGGTCGGACCGGCACAGCTTTCTTGAGCCAGTTGTTTTTTTGTATTGAGTTCAATCTTGTATATTCAATGTTTTATACAAGGTTTGAAACAGCGAAATAATTCTATCTTGAACAGGAGGTCAAAATGGGACGCATACCGGAAAGTGAAGCGATTGCCGAAATGGCAGACGCTCGACAGTTTAACGAGTTCATGGGACGCAACCGGTTCCGGCAAGAGGAATACCGGCGGCTGGCTCGCCAGGCCGTCGAGATGGGTGTGCCGCCGGGCGGCAAGGCGCTCGACATTGGCACCGGGCCGGGCTTTGTGGCAATCGAAGTGGCGCGGCTGTTGCAAGGGACGGGCTGCCAGGTGATCGGATTGGATCTCTCTGCCGCGATGCTCGCACAAGCGGCGGAGAATGCGCGGCGGGCTGGCTTGAACGGCAGCCTGTCCTGGCGTGAGGGCGACAACAAGGCGATGCCGTTTGGCGACGGCGAGTTCGATCTGGTCGTCAGCAACGACTCACTGCACCACTGGGAGGACCCGCTGCCGGTCTTTAACGAGATCGCGCGGGTGCTCAAGCCGGGCGGGCGGTGCATTGTCCACGACTCGAAGCGATTGGAGCACTGGTGGCCGTGGCTGTGTGTCAAGACCATCAGCCTGACGATTCCGCGCGGTTTCCGCGTCCATTGGTGGAACTCGATCAAGGCTTCCTACACGGCGGACGAGCTGCGCGCTATCGTGGAACGCTCGCGGCTGACGGCGTGGAGAATCCAAGAGAATTTTATGGATTTGGCGGTGGTGAGATGCTAAAGAGAAACGTTTTTGTCGAGCAGAATGTGCCGCTGCTAATATGGCGCAGCATCCGAGGAGAGTTGTATCATGGGACCGTTTTTCATGGCCGTTGTTTTCCTGGTTATCGCGCTGGTAGTTCGGCGCAAGGTGGCGGTCCAGTTGCGTTGGCAGCCAACGCGCCACACGTGGGCGGCCCTCGGCGCAGGCGTATCGGTAGAGAAACTCGACCGGGTATTCGTTCGGATTCTGTGCGGTGTTGGTCAACCCCGTGTTGTGCCAGCGGAAGTTCTCGACCCGGCGCGGGTCGGTGGCCGCCATCAGGTCGCTCGTATCAGCGGCGAGATACAGGAAGGGATGCTGGAAGATCCTCTTCATGTGGTCGCGGGCGGCGAACTGCGCAACGGCGTCATGCACATTCTGGTTGGCCTCGTGCTTCAGCTCCAGAGCGACGATGGGCAGGCCGTTGAGGAAGAGAACGAAATCGATCTCCTGATTTGATTCGCCAAAGTAGAAGTGCGGGCGGAACGTGATGCGGTTCTGCGCGTATTTCTCGGCGGCAGCGCTGGCAGCGGAGCGTGGCTTGGGATAGAAGAGCCGGAACTCCAGCCCGCGCACCTTCAAGCCGTGGCGTAGAACCATCCAAAGTGGGGTGTGCTCCACTGCCTTGCGCAGTGCCTTGAGTACTTCGTCGCGGGCGTCCGTTCCGTAATCGTCCTGCAACTTCTTTAGCGTGTCGTCCTGGGTCTTTTGCAGGAAGGCCCAGAGGTGATCTTCGGCGATGAAATGCTCGGTGTCCGTGATCTCGGACTGTTCCAGCATGCCATAATGGTGCATATCGATCAGGTACTTGGCGACGTGATCCTGAAACTCCAACTCCGGACTTTTCTTGTTCTTAGCCATGCACTCTTACACGATTCAGATCCGCCTCGGTTATGCGCCGCTGGCCGGTGACGCACTCGTGAATCAGCGACTTGCGGTAGGCAGTCAGTGTGGCGATTTGCCTTTCGATGCCTTTGGCGACGCACTTAGCATCGGCGAGCTTTGCCTCAAGGTAATCAACGATTTCTTCTTGCTCCTTCTTTGGTGGGAACGGCGCGAAGTTCGTTCCGATACGCACATAGTTCAGATTCAACTGCGTCGTCAACACGGCAGACCGGAGCATGATTCCTTTCATGGCGCGCATCAGGTAGTAGAGAAAGTCGAGGTTGGTCTGGTGGTTGGGAACTAAACCGACCATGCTGTCTGGGAAGCACGCCTCAAAATCCAGTATGGCAACGTCGCCCACATTGGCCGCAATCGACATGACGAGCGTCCCTTTGGGGAACATCTTACTCACGCTGAAACCGAGTTCATTGAGCGTTTGCGAATAGCTACGGATGTATTTCTCCGCTGACGTGATGTCGCCGGTTTGGACAAAGGGATATTCCCCGTCGTAAAAAGCGGGGTCGTTTCGGGGACGATGGGTGAACTTCCCTCGCAGCAGTTCGCAGCGACGTTTGATCTGCCGAATCTCCCAATGTCTTGGAACTTGCGGCAACCAATCGAGGCCCGAGGGTTTCATCCCAGCCCCGAAATTGATTCCCTGAGTGGTCGCGTGTTGTACGGTTGCTGAGGCAAGCGTGTCGAGGGTTTCGAGTTGGCGGCGCTTGGCAGCCACCGCCGCGTCGAGCGCTGCACAACTCGCATCCAGATACGCCGCGATGCGCTGCTGCTCCGCCAGCGTGGGGAGAAACAGTCGCGTGTCCTTCACGAAAAGCGAGGCGACACGTTTTTGCCCGGCAGCCCCAACCATGTTCTCAGCAGCGTAGGCGCGATAAACAGGATTGAAGGTGTAGTAATAGAGAAAGCGGCCATTGACCTTGCGACCGGGCCGAAGCACATGAAACTCGGTGCTTCCAAAGGCGTAACGCGTCGGCAACTTCTGCACCAAAGCGCCCTTCCCGTTCTTCATGCAGGGAGTGATTTTTGCGAAAAGAACGTCGCCTTCCTCAAACAGCGTCAGCCCCGAAGCGATGTCTTCCAACTGCTGCTGATTCGTCACGTCAATTGCCCCGTCTGGCGAAAGCGATTCCATCGGCACGACCGTGCATGTTTCATCCGTGGCCGGTGTCCTACCCGAATAGCCCGGTGATAAGCTTGCGACGTTGCGAATCCGACTGCGCGTCCATTCCGTTGGCACTACGCCAAGCCACGGCTCGTTGGACTCGATGAGCGTCATTGTGCCAACCCCTCCAACATCTTTTCCGCCTCCTTCTCCAATTTCCAAAACTCGGCGAGCAACTCTTTGGCGGGCGTGGGCGGCTGGTAGCGGTAGAAGTACTTGTTGGGCAGGATTTCGTAACCGAGTTGCGGACTGTCCTCCCAGCGGATGATCGGCTTGGCGATCTCCCGTTTCAGGAACGTCTCGATGTCCTCACCGTAGGGGATGTATTCATCGTCGCGCACGTAGTGCCGGTGTGTCCATTCGACAGAGAGAATCTCGGGCCGGTCGCCCATAGCCGCTTTGAATTTCTTCGCGACGTTCTCCTTGGGAGTGATGGCGAGGGTCACGGTTTTTTCTGCGCCGTCCGCCTTCACGCGCACGCGGAAGGTCAGGTCGCTGCCGTGGAATTCCAGTTCCTTGGTGACATTCGCGGCGGTGAACGCCTTTTCCTAAGCCTCGGTGAGGATGGCGGGCTTGTCGTGTTCGTCGAACTGCCAGAACACGACGCTGACTTTGTGGTAGGCGAAGTCCTTTTCCTTCGCGTTGTTCTTAAAAATCTTCACATTCTCGTCATCATAGCCGGGCTTCCACCCGTCGCGGTAACGCTCCTCGATCCATTGGCGATGAGCGTCCGTCATGCGGTTACGCTTGTTGGCGAAGGCTTTTGGCTCTTTCTCGAACTGCTGCCGGGCGTCAATGAGCATCACGCGCCCGCGATGGCTGGCGGGCTTTTCGTTTCGTAGCAGCCAGATGTAAGTGAAGATGCCGGTGTTGTAGAACAACTGGTCGGGCAGCATCACGATGGCGTCGAGCCAGTCGTTCTCCAGAATCCAGCGGCGGATTTCGCTCTCGCCCGAGCCGCAATCGCCATTGGAGAGGGGCGAGCCATTGAAGATGATGCCGATGCGGCTGCCACCTTCGGCCGGCGGGATCATCTTGGCCAGCATGGTTTGCAGGAAGAGCAATTCGCCGTGTTTAATCTGGGGCATCCCAGCTTGGTAGCGGGTCGTCTCCAGTTTGTGCGCCTCGTCCCCGTAGCCGCCCTCTCCGCCCCATTTTACGCCGAAGGGCGGGTTGCTCAACATGCGGTTGAAGCGGTGTTTGGGTTCAGGCCATTGGTCGCCCGGTTCTTTGCTGTGCGGGTCGTGCGGGATGAGCGAGTTGCCAAGTGTCACCTTGACCTGCTTGTCATTCTTGATGAGGAGGTCGGCTTGGCAGACGGCATAGTTGGTTGGAGAAATCTCCTGGCCGTGGACGGTGACATATTTCTCGACGTTGGCTCTTTCCTCAGGAGTCGCGGCGCGGTCGATCAAGTGTTCCTTGGCTACGGACAACATGCCGCCCGTGCCGGCTGCCGGGTCGTAGATGGAGAAATGCCGGCCGGGAATGGGGATTTCCAGCAACTCGACCATGAGCCGGATGACCTCGCGCGGGGTGAAGTGGTCTCCGGCCTCCTCGCCGCTTTGTTCTGAGAAACGGCGGAGCAGTTCTTCGTAGATATAGCCCATCTCCAAGGCGGAGAGTTTGTCCGGGCCAAGCTCCAGTTCCTTGTACTGATTCAGGATGGGTGCGAGCCGGTTATTCTTCACCATCGTGCCGATGGTGGCGCGGTAATTGAAGTGCTCGATGATGTCGTCAACGTTCTTGGAGAAGCCATTGATGTAGGCGCGGAAGTTCTCCTCCAGAAGCGCGTGGTCCTCCTCATAGACTCTGCGGAGCGTCCAGTCGGTCTTGTTTGAGAACGGGCACTGTTTAGGATTGAGTTCAAGTTCCTTAACCAGCTTGGCGAGTTCCTTCTCGGTGAGCTTTGGCCGCTTGGCGAGTACCTCGGCGCGTTTTTTCTGCCGCCATTCAATCAACACGCACTCCAGGCGGCGGATGACGATGATGGGCAAAATGACGTTCTGGTATTCGTAGGCTTTGAACTTGCCGCGCAGACGTTCGGCAGATTTCCAGATATCGCCAGCGAGATTGTCGAGCTTGGGTTTATCAAGAGCCAATGCCATTCGCGAATCTCTAAATCGAACTCTGCGCAAAGCCTGTGAGACTAACGTTGTCTCGCTTACCTATGCGGGCTGCGATGGGCACCTCCATGTTCATAATATGCAACGACCCAGTCCGACGCGGAGCGGCCGGGCATAGAGAAGGAAGAACGGGAATTGTGCATCCACCGTAGCAGGGTGTGAGCAACAGTTCTGCCCCCCCAGTTATCAATGATAACCGGCAATTTCTCCGCCATATCGCGGCCTCCCAGTACTCCACGCACACTTGCACTTGCCTGAATGCTATCCCTTTACATCGGCACGAGCAAGGGGTTTCTAAGAGCAAAACCGTGCAAATCAGGGCCGACAACTGCCCCCTTGGGACGACACCCCCATATCAAAACCCTTGAATTTGTGCGTACGACGAGCCGCTCGGTCTGCCCGGGCCGCATCTCTCATCTTTCTGATCCCCCTCCCCCCATGCCTCCGATCAGCTTTCCATTGCCGGAATCAGGTGGGATACCTCCTCAGGAAGCTGGGTCGGATCGACGAGGCCGTCCTCGCCTTCGAGACAACAAGAATTTAAGATTTATTTCCCCAAGAATCCCAAAATAGCTCCACTTTATTTCCCACTGTAGTAGAAGTAACTTCTTCGTAATAATTCCATTCTTTTGGGAACAAAGAAGTAAATGATGGGTTGACATCGAAACGATTTGACGGCCTGAGATGAGAAAGCCGCAACTGCCGCAAGCCCTTTCCGACGTGCACGAAGGATGACCCATAGAAAAGGCATCACGAACCCAAACACTGTCACGCCCATGTCCGTGGTGATGACTTGCGCGTGCGCCACGATGTTCGGGTCGAGCGCGTACAGGAACAACGCCAACAGCCCCGCCTTCCATCCGGCCAGGTCGGCGGTCCAGCGAAAGACGAATGCGCCCAACAGCACCGCCAGCAAAATGATGGGCAAGCGTCCGGCCAGCGCAATGCCATCCGGCGGGCGGTGTTGCCAAACGATAGCGTCCGTGACTGCGCTCAAGCTGGCAATGTCCCAGCCCGGGATCGAGTGCGGATCGGGCAGGCTCGGGTCGAGCAGCAAGGGTGCGGCGGCCAGAACATTCGCCAGCGGTGGATGGATGTGCACCGGCTGCAAACGGAAATCGCCCGTGCGCAGCGTGGCGTAACCGACGGCCAGGTGTGGCCCCTCGTCAAACGTGAGCGACGAAATGACCGCCCCGCGCACGGCCTGGGCGAACAACAGCCACAACAAGATGACCGCGCTCAATCGCCGTATGTTTCTTGTCGTCATATCAGATTTCGGATTTCGGATTTCGGATTGCGGTTGGCGCTACGGGAGTATGGCACAGGCCAAAATCCGCAATCGAAAATCCAAAATCACAATGCTGCCTTGACTGCTTGTGCAACTGCGAGCGGCACGACCGTCGCCAGTTCTTCCACGCTCGCCGCGCGGATGCCGTCCAGCGAGCCGAAGCGTTTGAGCAATTGCCTCCGCCGCGCCGGGCCGACGCCGGAGATCGCGTCGAGCTGCGAGGCCAGGCCGATCTTGGCTCGCTGCGTGCGGTGCGCGGTGATGGCAAAACGATGCGCCTCGTCGCGCACGCGCTGAACCAGGTACAGTCCTTGCGATTTGCGCGGCAGCAGGATTGAGTCGGGGCGACCTGGCCGGAAAAGCTCTTCCTGCTGCTTGGCTAACCCGACGACCGGCACGGCCTCGAATAAGCCCTGATCCTTCAATACCTCGACCGCCACGCCGAGCTGTCCCTTGCCGCCATCCACGATCAACAGGTCGGGCAGCATCGCAAAGCTCGCGTCCTGCTTTTTGCCCGGCGGCTTTTGTTCGCCATCCATTTTGCTGTCGAGGTAACGCCGAAAGCGGCGCGTGAGGACTTCTTTCATCGAGGCGAAATCGTCCGGCGCGCCCTGCACGCTCTTGACGTTAAACTTGCGATAGTCGGACTTTTTCGGCACGCCTTTGACGAACACCGCCATCGAGCCGACGATGGCTGTGCCCTGCGTGTTGCTGATATCGAAACATTCGATGCGCGTGGGCGGCGCGGCAAGATTCAGCGCGTCGGCCAACTGTTGCAAGGCTTCTTCGTGCTTGTGCTCGTCGGCCTGCCATTGCGCCTCAAGCACGGCGAGTGTCTCGGCGGCGCTTGCGGCCGCCATCGCCACCAATTCGCAGGGCGGGCCTTCCTTCGGCACGTCGAGCCGCACCGTCGCGCCGCGCTTTTGCTTGAGCCATTGCTCAATGATCTGCGATTCTTCGACTTCGACCTGGATCAGCACTTCCGGCGGGATGGTCGCCGCTTCCTCGTAAAACTGTTTGAGAAAGCCGGACATGATCTCTCGCGCATCTTCGTCCTGCGCGCCTTCCAGCACGAAATAGTCGCGGCCGATCAGCTTGCCCTGCCGGATGAAAAACACCTGCACGCAGGCATCGCCGCGCGATTCGTCGCGCGCGAACGCAACCACGTCCTGATCCTGCGTCGTGGTCGAGACGATCTTTTGCCGCTCGACAATGTGCCGGATCGCCTTGATCTGATCGCGGTACTGCGCCGCGCGCTCAAACTCCATCGCCTCGGATGCGGCTTGCATCTTGCGCTGGAGGTCTGCCTCGATCCCGCTCGTCCGGCCTTCCAAGAATTGGCACAACTGGTCAATCGTCGCGCGGTATTCGTCCTGGGCCGCCGCGCCGATGCACGGAGCCGAGCACAGCTTGATGTCGTAATACAGGCAAGCGCGTTTATCGCGGCCTGTGATGTCGCGGTCGCACGTGAGATACGGGAACGCCTTGCGGAGCATGTCGAGCGTCTGGTACACCGCGCTCGAGTTGGTGAATGGGCCAAAGTAGCGCGCGCCGTCCTGCTCCATCTGCCGCGTGGTCCGCACTTGCGGGAATGGGTCTTGCCAGTTGACTTTGATGTAGGGGTAACGCTTGTCGTCTTTGAGCCGGACGTTGAACTTGGGTTTGTGTTTCTTGATGAGATTACATTCCAGCAGCAGCGCCTCAAGTTCCGTGTCCGTCGGCCAGGTTTCCAGGTCGGCGATTTCGGAAACCAGCCGCGATGTCTTGGGCGTCAGCTCCGCGCTGGCGTGAAAGTACGACCGGACGCGGTGGCGCAGGTTGACGGCTTTGCCGACGTAGATGATGCTCCCGCGCTCGTCACGGTAGATATAGACGCCGGGGCGAGTCGGCAAGAGGTCCAGTTTCTCGCGGATTTCAGGCCGGGGTTCCATAGCGCATGGATTGTAACACAGAGCGCCATGCGCGGCAAAGGGAAAAGCCCCTTCGTGGTGAAGGGGCTTGTTAACTGGGTCATGCTTATCGGCGGGTGTCAACCCGTGACTGACCGCCAGATAGGGGGACTGACCATTGTCAAAACCCGCAAGTGCAAATCTGCAAAACTATTGATTGATTCTATTCAGCAAGGCCACGATGATGGCGATCAGCGTCGGGCAACAACAACATAGCACCACTACGGCGATGACAATGCCGATGATGAGATTGCGGTTGCTGCCCCCGCTTTTGGCCGGCGCATCTGGCGGCGGAGGCGGTGGCGCTGATTCGGATGGCGCAGACCCGCTGCTCGGCGGCGCTGATGGCTCAGGTGGAAATTGGAATGAAGACGGCGGTGGCGGCGTGGGCAACTCTACTGCGCTGGCTCCAACCAAGGTCGGTTGCGAAGCTGACTCTGGTGGAGGCGGCTCGACCAGAGCCGGAGGCGGCACTGACTCTATCGGCGGCTCGACCGGCTCGATGGCCTGGTTGCTGAACATGGTCGGTTGCGACGAGGAATCAGCCGGGGCGGGAGGCGGCGCATCGGGCGGCGACGTGAGTGGCTTGCCTCGACCGGGTATGACCACGGTGGCATCGGACAATGAATCGGATGGGGGTTGCATGTCCATAAGGGTCTCTCCTTCTTTCTTACCCTTGCGAAAAACCTTCGCAAGGGTGAACGCTTGTAATAGGGTTAACCTGCCAACGTGCCGCGCACCCAGTCGCCGACGAGCCAATAGCGGAAATCCTGGCCCTGGCTGCACTGCACTCCGCCGATGATGCCGTAAACCAACGCGCCGAGCGGCAGGAAACTCAGCAGGCACGCAACCGGCATACAGAGCAAACCGATAAACACTGCCGTGAGGATGCCGCTGATCGCCCAGGCAGCTCCCACCAGAACGCCGCCACCCACCCACGCAATGAGCTGGAAGACAAAAGCCTGCATGGATTGATAGGCCACGTAGCGGGAACGATCTTTATACACCATGTAAATGACGAGCGCAATCACCGGTCCCAGAAAGCCTGTGGCCAGGTTTGCCAACACGCTCAGGTGCGCCAACATGGCCCACGTTCGTTCGTCGGATGGCGAAAGTGGCGCCACGCTCGCCGGGCCGGGCGGGGGCGGCGTCCATTGATTCGAAGGCTCGCTTGACATGTCAGGTCCTTGGTTATGCCGGCGGCAGCATACCCCACGGGAATTGCGCCTGGCTGATCTGGCGCATTAGCTCGTCGCCGTTCTGGTACAGATAGATACCGGCGCCAGCTAACGTGCAGCAGCAGCATAACACCAACAGCACGACGACGACGATGATGATGGTCTTGTTGCCGCCACCTTGAGCTGGCGGCGGCGCGGCATAGCCGGGCGCTCCCGGCTGTGAAGAATCGTATGGAAGCTGCATGAGGTTTCTCCTTGTAATGGTATGGAATGTTCCTCACCCTTGCGAAGGTTATCGCCGATCTTTGCGTTGCTGCAACGCCGAATTTCGAGCGAACCTTCACAAGGGTGAGCAGGACTCTATTTGAGCTTGAGGCAAATCGGCATCAGCACCAATCCGGCTATGGGCAACATGGGCAACATGCTGGTCCAGTCGCCGTTGCCTACTGCCGCGCAGAGGCCAAGGGCAAGCGGGATGCCACCGAGGAGCACAAAACCACAGATGCCCAACACTGCCAGGCCCAGTCCAATCCAGCCGATGATGATGCCCGCCTGCGCCAGCCCCTCGCCCGTCACCTGGTAGGGCCGGTTGCGAATATCATTCTTGGCCGAATTGCCGGCAATGATCCCGACGATGCTGCCGAGGATCGGAAATATGAGCCGCCCTGCAAGCGGCCCTGGACGAAGAAGTGATCTGCGCCCGCATGGCGCCGGAACACAAGCTGCGGCTGGTGGCTGCGTTCCAGGCGCGCGGCGAGGTGGTGGCCGTCACAGGCGATGGCGTGAACGATGTCCCGGCCCTGCGCAAGGCCGACATCAGCATCGTCATGGGGGTGACGGGCACCGACGTGGCCAAAGAGGCCGCCGACGTGATCCTCACCGGCGACAACTTTGCCAACATTGCCAGCGCCATCGAGGAAGGGCGCGCCGTCTATGACAACATCCGCAAGTTTATGACCTACATCTTTGCCAGCAACGTGCCCGAGATCATGTCGTTCATCCTGGGAGTGATGCTGGAAATTCCCATCGTCCTCACGGTGGCGCAAATCCTGGCGATTGACCTGGGCACGGACTTGTTGCCGGCCCTGGCGCTGGGGACGGAACGGCCCGAGCCGAACGTGATGCAGCGCCCGCCGCGCCGGCGCGATCAATCCTTGCTGGATGGCCGGCTCGTGGCCCGCGCCTTGTGGCTGGGGAGCATCGAGACTGCGTTGTGCTATGCCGGTTTCTTTTGGGTGAATCGCCAATTTGGATACACCGATTTCCTGCACTTGCCGCACCCCGACTGGCAACCCTTTGCCACCCGCATGTCAACGGAAATGGGCCGGGTTTACGTCCTGGCGAGCACGGTCTTTCACGCCGGCGTCGTCACCGCGCAGATCGGCAACGCCTTTGCCTGCCGGACGGAAAAAGAACTCGTGCGGCGGATGGGGTGGCTCACCAATCGGTTCCTGCTCTTGGGCATCGGGGTCGAAGCCCTGCTCATCCTGCTGATGATTTACTTGCCGCCGTTGGCGTGGGTGTTTGAACACTGGCCCTTGCCATTGACCTGGTGGGCTGGGCTGATTCTGTACGCTCCCGCGCTGTACTTGCTCGAATGGGTTCGCAAGCATATACTTCGAGTGCGGGAACGGGTGCGGGGACATCCGGTTTCAACACAAGCGTGACGCGCTAGACAGTCGTCCTGTTTGAGAGGGAGGCGACAATGCCCAACATCACTTTGGAGATCCTGGTCATCCTGCTGCTATTCCTCGCCAACGGCGTGTTCGCCATGTCCGAGTTCGCCGTGGTTTCCGCGAAAAAATCGCGACTCCAGGAGCGATCCAACAAAGGCGATGCTGGAGCGCGCACTGCGCTGGAGCTGGCAAACGCGCCGGAAGATTTTCTGTCTTCGGTCCAGATCGGCATTACGCTCATTGGCATACTGACCGGGGCGCTCGGAGGCGCGACGATCGCAGAATCGCTGGCGGCAGGTCTCGAGCGTATCCCGCTGCTTGGTCCCTACAGTGAAGCCATCGGGGTCGGCATTGTCGTGGTGTGTCTCACCTATCTGTCGCTGGTGATTGGCGAATTGGCGCCGAAACGGCTGGCGCTCAACTCCCCGGAACGGATCGCCTCCGCCGTGGCGCGCCCCATGCGCTTGCTGTCCACGCTCACCTCCCCCGCAGTTCGCCTGTTGACCACTTCGACCGATGGTTTGCTCCGTGTCTTGAGGGTAAAGCCCTCGGCTGAACCGCCCGTGACGGAAGAAGAGATCCAGGTCTTGATCGAGCAGGGCACTCAGGCCGGGGTGTTCGAGGAAGCGGAACAAGACATGGTGACCGGCATATTTCGCCTGGGCGACCAGCAAGTCAGCACCATCATGACGCCCCGGACGGAAATCGTCTGGCTTGACCTGGAGGACTCGGCCGAAGAAACCCGGCGCAAGATCACCGCGAGCGCCCACACCCAGTTTCCGGTCGGTCAGGGAAGCCTCGACAACATCCTCGGCGTCGTGCAATCCAAAGGCCTCTTGACGCGCTGCATGGCCGGTCAGCCGCTTGACCTCAAAGCAGTCTTTCAGCGCGCTTTGCTGGTGCCGGAAACCAAGCCGGTTCTTCAAGTGATCGAGTTATTCAGAGAATCTCGAACGCACATCGCGCTGGTCATTGACGAATACGGCGGGCTGCAGGGCATGGTGACGATCAACGACATCCTCGAAGGGATTGTGGGAGACTTGCCAGTGGTGGGTGAAGCTCAGCCGGGAGCGGTCCAACGCGAAGATGGCTCTTGGCTGCTGGACGGCCTGATGCCGGTAGACGAGTTCAAAGAGATCTTGCAGATGGGCGAGTTGCCGGGAGAACATCGGGGCTATTATCACACGTTGGGCGGTTTCGTCATGACGCGCCTGGGGCGTATCCCATCTGCCGCTGACCACTTTGAATGGGCCAAGTTTCGCTTTGAAGTCATGGATATGGACGGGCGCCGGGTGGACAAGGTGCTCGTCACGCCTCTGGCCCTTCATCCTCCAGATCATTTGCAACATCCCGCCGGCGCTGATGGTGATGCGAGTCCTGGCGATTGACCTGTCGCTGAATGTCCCGAACCGGGCGTGCGGACTGGTCGGTTTCCTGGTAGAATTACGCTGATCAGCAGCCGGATTTACGCCCAGCCGTTCCAGACGATCTTTGAGCACGGCCCGCTGCCCCACTGGGCGTTCCTATTCCTTGGTGGGCTAACCCAGACAAAGAGGAGGACCGGATGAAAGTCATCATTGTCGGTTGTGGCCGGATGGGGTCAGAACTCGCCATCCAACTCTCGCACGACGGTCATGACGTGACCGTCGTAGACACGGATCCGTCGGCGTTCTACCGGCTGGGTTCGGCGTTCAAAGGCAAGACCGTCGAAGGCGTTGGCTTTGACCGCGACGTGCTGATTCGCGCCGGCGTGGAGCGCGCCGACGCGCTGGCCGCCGTCACGACGGGCGATAATCGCAATATCGTCATCGCCCGCGTGGCGCGCAACGTGTTCCGCGTGCCCAAGGTCGTCGCCCGCCTGTACGATCCACGCCGCGCCGAAATCTACCAGCGGCTGGGGCTGCAAACTATTTCCTCGACGGCGTGGGGCGTAAGCCGCTTTATTCGGCTCTTGGTTCATCCCGACCTGCACGTCGTCTTCACGCTGGGCAACGGCGAAGTCGAAGTCGTGGAGTTGGAAGTGCCGCCGCATTGGGTGAGCCGAACCGTCAGCAACGTGAACGTGCCCGGCGAGATCAGCGTGACCGCCATCTCGCGCAAAGGCAAGGCCCTTATCCCCACGTTGGGCACCGTGTTTCAAGACGACGACCGGGCCGCGATAACCGTGCTGGCTGCGTCCCGTGGACGGTTGGAAGAACTGCTGGCGCTGCGGTAGGCGAGAGGAGACAAAACCATGTTTGTGATCATTGTCGGTGGCGGGAAAACAGGTTCACATCTAGCCGAATTGCTGTTGGCCGGCGGGCACAAAATCCGGGTGATTGATCGGCGGCCCGAGGTGATCGAAAAGCTCAAAAACGAACTGCCAGCCGAGTCCATCGTGCGAGGCGATGGGGCCGATCCCAAGGTGCTCGTCAGCGTAGGCATCAAGACGGCGGACGTCGTCGCTTCCGTCACAGGCGACGACGAAGACAACCTCGTCGTGTCTACCCTGGCGCGGTTCGAGTTCAACGTTCGCCGCGTCATCGCCCGCGTCAACAACCCCAAGAACGCCTGGCTGTTCACGCCGGACATGGGCGTGGACGTGGCGATCAATCAGGCCGACCTGATGTCCAAGCTCATCGCCGAGGAAATGTCGTTGGGCGACATGATGACGCTGGTCAAGTTGCGCAAAGGGCAGTATTCGCTCGTGGAAGAAAAGGTGCATCCAGAATCGCTCGCCGTGGGCAAGGCCGTGCGCGATCTTGTGCTGCCCTGCGAGTGCGTGTTGGCTGCCATCATTCGCCAGGGCGACCTCATCATCCCGCGCGGCGACACGGTGCTGCAGCCGGTTGACGAAGTGCTGGCCGTTGTGCGCACCGACCAAGAAGCAGACCTCAACAAACTGCTGGCGCGTCCCTAGAAGCCGGACCTTTCGGGTGAGACATGCTAATTGACCTGAACTGCGACCTGGGAGAAAGCTTTGGCCGCTATGGGCTGGGCGAAGATGAAGCCATGCTGCGTGTGGTCACGTCGGCCAACATTGCCTGCGGGCTGCACGCGGGCGACCCACCGGTCATGGCTCGCACGGTGGCATTAGCCAAACAGAATAGAGTGGCTGTGGGGGCGCACCCCGGCTACCCAGACCTGCAAGGCTTTGGCCGCCGGGACATGGCGCTCACGCCCGATGCACTGGAAGCCTTTGTCCTTTATCAGATTGGCGCGCTGGCCGGCTTTTGCCGCGCCGCCGGTGTGCCCCTCGTTCACGTCAAGCCGCACGGCGCGCTCTATAACACCGTCGCGCGCGAGGCCGACCTGGCCTCCGCCGTGGCTCGCGCCATTTCTGCTTTCGATCCTAACCTCATCGTCGTCACACTGCCCGGCTCGGCGGTGGGACAAGCCGCTCAGGCTCTTGACCTGCGGGTAGCCTGCGAAGGTTTTGCCGACCGCGCCTACCGCGCCGATGGCACACTGGCTCCCCGTTCCGAGCCGGGAGCCGTGATCCACGATCCCGCGCAAGCAGCGGAGTCAAGACGCGCAGGCTGGCCGCCAGCCACGCCAGGTACGTCACGATCAGCAGCCCCAACGTGCGCGCCAGTCCCCAGCCGCGATCGGCCAGCGCGGGCCACGCGAACGCGATCAACGGCCAGGCGATCACGCCCAGCGAAAAGAGCAGCAGCCACCAGGCCGCAATGGCTAACAACGGAAAGCGATTGAGCAAGCTGTTCCGGTCGTACAGCTCCGACCACGTGCTGGACTGTTGCTGCTTTTGCCACACGTCGGGGTCGAGCATTAGCGTGGTGGGAGCGGCGGTGGCTTGCTTGGGCCACAGCTTGACCGTGCGATCAAGATTGAAGCGGCCCAAAATTTGCGCGGCTTTCTCCGGCGAAAAATCGGACGTCTTGCGATAGAGCGCCACGCGCGGATGATCGTACACGCTGAACGCTTCTTCGGCGGGCGGCAGCGGCACGTTGATACATCCTGGAGCACGGTCGAATGGATTGGGGACGCCGAGCGCCTGTGTGCTTTCCTGGTCGGGAAAACAGAACGGCCCGATGTTCACGTATGAATCGAATTCGGCCGCTTGTTCGAATCCCAATCGCCCGTCGAACAACGCGCGATAGTATTCCGACGTCATCGGGTAGCGTGTGGGCAAACGGGGAATGGAGCCGTACAGCCGGTTGCTGGAAAGCACCAGATAATCGGCTTGCGTCAGCCACGTGACCATTTGCGCGTATTTGCTGGGATCGTCTTCGGCATAGTTCGGTATGTCTAGTCCCCGATAGATGCTAAAGGCGTCTTTGCCCTCCATGCGGAGCGGCAGCGGATCGTCCCAGTGCTCGTTGCCGATGACGCTCGTGTGCGCGACGACCTGCCCGTCTCCGTTGACAGAGATGTCCAGGTAATAATTCTGGTTAGAGTTCAACGGCGCGCGAGCAAAGTTGAACGTATAACTCCCGCCACGCACCCCGGCCTGTTCCAGGTTCGTCGTCAGTTCGGCTTGAGCCAGCACGCGCGTGTTGAACATGTCATCGGTCACTGCGGCGCGAATCGTCTCGGGACTGGGGCTTGAGCTTGCATCGGCCAGGTGATTGAGCGTGATAGACGTGAGCGTGGCCGTCACCGGCAGGCGGAAGGGCCACGATGTAGGCTGGGCAGAGTAAGGCATGTCGGCTGGGAGCGGCAGTTGCAAGGTGCCTTCGCCGTTATCTGTGGCATAGCGCAGCGTCGCCGCCGTCGGCACGTTCTCATACATCCACTCCGATGCGGCGACGCGCGTGACCGGTCGCGCATAGATGCGCGTGAATCCCCACGCCCAGGCCGCCGTCCCCAGCACTACCACCGTCGCGAGCGCAAATGCTGTTTTCTTTTGGAATCTGAGATTTGAGATTTGGAGTTTAAAGTTTACTAACCAGTAAGCCGCGAACAAAATAAAGAACGGATACACCGGCAAGATGTATCGCATGGACTTTACCCACTGCGTGCTCTGGTAGATAAAGAACGCCGTCGCCCACAGCCAGGGCAGCAGGTGCTCGCGCCATCGCTTGCGGGCCAAAATTTCCCAGGCCACCCAGGCCCATCCGGCCCACGCGGCCAGCCCCAGCGGGATGCCCAGTCCCCACACGACCATGTTCACCCACGGGAAAATAATCGGGGCGCGGTCCGTCCACTGGTGGCCCGGCGGATAGTCCATGACGCCGTTGACCATGGCCTGAACTTGGTCCATGTTCGAGCGCCAACGCGGCTCCAGGCTAATGTTCCAAAACTTGGGGCCGCTGAAGGCGTAGGGTTGAAACACGCGAAAGGCGAGCGCCGCCAACAGGCCCGCCAACATTAACTTGACGAGCGTCGTTCCGAGCTGATTGCGCGTCCGCTCATCGCGCGACCAGTAGAGCGCCGCCGCCAGCGCCACGAATCCCGCCACCGGCCACACACTCGACTTGCTGGCCATGGCCATTCCCACGGCCAAGCCGCTGGCCGCAAAATGGAACCAGCCGCCTTCGCGTGAGGCGCGCAGGATAAAGTAAAACGCGGCGACGACGAAAAAGTTGGCGAACGTGTCCACCGTGAAAAAATGCGATTGCTGAATCGGCAGGACCGCCGCCGCCGAAAGCAAAGCCGCCAGCACGGCCACGCGGTCGCCATACAGCCGGCGCGCCATCACGAATAGAAACAAGAGCGCGCCCAGGTCGGCCAGCGCGCTCAGTTGCCGCCCGACCAGCGTGATCTGGTTGTAGTCGGTTTGCTCGAGCGCCTCGCCCACGTAGCGCACGACAAAAATCGGCAGCGTCCCATAGACAAAAAAGCCATAGCCGCGATTGACCGGGTTGAGCGAAGAACGCGCGGAATCGAAAAACTCGCCCAAGCTTTTGACTGGCGCGATGCCGGTTTCGACCATCGTGAGGAAGCGTTCGTCGGGGTGGAGGTGCTGGTTCTCATCCCAGTTCAGGCCCACGGAGCGAAAGTACACGGCGGCGGCGACCGCCACGAGAAACAAAATGGCCAGTGCCAGGTCTTGCCAATAATTCCTTTTATCTTGCGGGGTCAATGTCATTCAGTGGTCCTTGATCCATCACGATATTGCGTGCTGCGTATTCCGTGTGTAGATACACCGTGCGTTTCAGGGTTTGGCGGTGGCGATGACCGGCATTGGCCGTGGCGCTTCCAGCGGCGTAGCAACCATCCAACCCACCGGCGTTGCAATGGCGGTTGGCCGCTCCGGCGTGTAGGTGACCGAAGCGACCGGCGTGGCGCTGGCGTAAAGCGCCGTTGCGGTGAGCGGCGGACGGCCCATCCCGATCCACGCTTGCGCCATCACGGCGACGACGAGGACTGCCGCGGTGGACATGGCCAGCCCTACGGCGATGAATCCCGGCGAACCGCGCCGCGTCGGTGCGCTTGCTTTGCGCAAGTGGGGCAAGCGCGCGGCAATCGCCAGCCAGCCATCGCGCACGCGCGGCGGCGCCATCGGGAGCATGGCCGGAATTGTCGCTGCCACCCGGCTATGGAGCGCTTGATGCTGCCCCAATTCGGCGCGGCAGTCCGCACAGGCGCGCAAATGGTCCTCGGCCTTCGCGCGTTCTTGTGGCGGCAGCGTGCCCCAGGCATAATCAATCAGCTTGTCGCCCAGATGTTTGTTCATGTCAGTTTTCCCCAGACCTGACAGGTTTCAGGCGAACCAAAGGTTCGCACAACCTGTCAGGTCTCTATGTCACTCGCCCAATAATTTGCGCAGTTCTTTGTGCGCTAACCGCACGCGGCTCTGGATCGTCTTCATCGGGCAGTTCAAGATTTGCCCGATCTCCGGGTATGTCAGATACTCAAAGTAGCGCAGCACGACGGCTTCGCGCAGCTTGGGCGAAAGTTTGCCCAACGCGGCCCACACGCGCTCTCGTTCGGTTTGCAGTTCGCTCAATTCTTCCGGCGATCTTGTCTCGTCGCCGCGCTCCGCCTCGCTTTCACTCCACTCGTCAAACTCAATGGTGGGCAGCCATTTTCGCCGCCGCTTGTTGCGGCTCCGGCTGATGGTGATGGTGTACAGCCACGTGCGGAAAGCCGATTTGGACGCATCGTAGCTCGCCAGCCGGCTGAGCGCGTAGACGAACACGTCCTGCGTGACTTCTTCCGCGTCCTGCTCCTGGCGCAAGATGCCATAGGCCAGGCGGTAGACGCAATCGCACCAGCGTTGATAGAAATCAGCGCAGGCGTGCGAGTCACCGGCCAAGCAATGTCGGATCAGGTCGCTATCGTCCATCGAAATGTCCAGAGATTATACACGATTACGGGCTTCTGGGATCACCGCGCGGACCATCGCCCTCATCCCGCAGGGCGCTTTACGCGACAGGCGAAAAGCGTCATCTCGCCGGGACAAAAAATAACACAAAGTCGTGCCCTGGGATTTTGGACTGCCGTCGCTCAGCGTATCCTTGCGGAAACGTTTCTTCAAGGACCTGCAAACCGTTCCCGTCGCTTGGGTGCAGCAGGTACATCTGCGGCGATGGGGCGTCGCGCAGTCGTTCCAGGTCCGTCACGCGGTCCAAGACGACGTTCGTGTTTTGCCAGTCGGGGTTCCCCATCAAGAGTGCCAACGCGCGCGTGTCCACCCAGTGCGGCCAGGCGTGGACGACGATGTGCTTCAGATCGCCGCCGGTGGCGATAAAGCCGCGCATCGCGTCTGCCATCTCGGAGCTATTTTGCGAGGACAATTGGTACGAATGATAATAGCCCACAAAATAGCGCTGGTAGTTGATGAGCGCGGTCGCCGCCAGTATCAGCGCCAGCAGCGGCGCGGCCAGCCACACTCCCCATCGGGTTCCTCCCAGTTCCCTGGCGATTCGCGTGACGACATACAATCCCAACCCGACCAGCACGGCCACCACCGGAATCGCGCCCGCTGCGCGCACCACGCTTGGATTTTCGCCGGGAAAGGCCAGACTGAGGATGGAAGGAAGCAACAAGATGATGCCGGACAAGATCGCTATCAGCAGCGGCCAGTCGCGTCGCCTGCCTGCGGCCTTTAGGCTGAACAGTCGGTGCAGCGCCGCACAGCGCGTACGCACTGGCGAGAGCCATCGCGCCGCCCAACAGCCGTCCCACGCGACTGCGCGTCCCCAAAAGGTTGCTCGCCAGGGTCAACACGAGGGGATTGCCGAGTGCGTATCCCCAGGTATCCGGCGTGAGGAACGGCAGCGTCTCAACTTCATCGTAGTCGAGCGCGCTGAGCACCTGGCGGATGTACTGCCGCGCGCGCATCTCCGCCGGATGCCCCGCCGGGCGCGGCCCGATCTCCCCCGCCAGCTTGCGGATGTGAAGCATCAAGGCGTCGGACAAAAGCGCATCGGTGCCGGCAAAATCCACCGTGCCAGCCTTGATGTCCTTGATGCCCTGGCCCGAACCGCCGCCGGCATAGTTGATGACGACGGACGGATCGAGCTGATTGAACGCGAACGCCCAGTCTTCGTACAGCGGCTGGGGGAACGTCGCGCCGGAAGCGTTCAGCTTGACCGAGCCAGGCGCATCCTTGGGAGCGGCGGTCGGCGTGATCACGACTTCCTTGACGACCTCTTTGACCTGGGGCGTGCCGGGCACGACGACGGTCTCTTTGACCGTGATCTTTTCCGGCGTGGGCGCTGCGGCGGGGGCGGGGGCGCACGCGCTCACGACGAGCGCCAGCGCCAACAGACCTATGACGAACAACTTGCGGGATGACATTTTCTCTTCTCCTTTGATGTGTTTTAGTCCGATAACTCGGACTGATGCTACCACGGGATGTTAATCCCCTTTATGGTTTTGTAAAGAGCAGTTTAGGCTTCGGCGTCATAAGCTCTACACACAGCCAAGTTAAACTCGGTTGATCGTGACGCGCTGTTCATCCAAGAACTCGCGCAGACGGGGAGTGTCGGCCACGCTGATCATCGTCACAGATTGCCCCCGCTTCACGATAAAGTGATACATGTGCGTCCCCGCGTGCTGAAGCCCCCATCGCGGACGAGCATACACCGGTGGCTCAATGTGCCAGCCCGCATCGAGCGCCGCCAGCAATCCAAAGAAATTGCCGTCGTCCGGGTCGGACAAACGCGGATGATTCTGCAGAGCAGACCACTTTTCCTCGTAAGCCTCGATAGCCATCGGTACCCGCTTTCGGTTAGGCAAGATAGTGGATTCCAAGACAGACACGCCCTCTCCCATCTGAAGAGAATTATAGATGGACAATGTTAAGAGCATACGGTATGCCGGTTAAGAGATGTTTGTGGAAAGGTTAAGCTACTCTTAATATATGGACTCGATTGCGTGCGAGTTCAAGTTGACAACTCGCGCCAAGCATAGTACTCTGTTTGCAACGGCAAAAACAGTCTGTTATTCCGATCAGCGACCGGCAAAGTGGATGGCTCACATGGCATCTTCCAAGACGCAGGCGGACGGGCGAACTGTCGCCTTTATAGACCTCGGCACGAACTCGGTGCGCTTGCTGCTCGTGCGCATCAACGCCAATCATTCCTATTCGACCATCACACAGCAAAAAGAAGTGGTGCGGTTGGGCGAAGGCGAATTTGTTGACCAATACCTTCAACCGGAAGCGATGAGCCGAGCGGCGCTGGTCTGCCGCAAGTTTGTCGAGCTATCACATTCCTATGGCGCGCAAGAAATCATGGCCGTGGCAACGTCGGCCACACGCGAAGCGAAAAACCAGGCCGAGTTTTTACGCCGGTTGCGGCGCGCAGCAGAGTTGGACGTGCGCGTGATCCCCGGCAAAGAAGAAGCGCGTTTAGTGTATCTGGGCGTTTCGAGCGGGGTACACCTGGGCAAAAAGCAAGCTTTGTTCCTGGACATTGGCGGCGGCAGCACCGAGGTGATCGTGGGCGATCAGCGCCAGTATCGCTACCTGGACAATCTCAGGCTGGGCGCGATCCGTCTCACCTCACTCTATTTTTTGCCAAGCGAGACTGACGCCGTTGCGCCGGAGCGATACGCGCTCGTGCAGCGCTATGTGCGCAACGCTTCGGTGCGCGCCATCCAGCAGATCAAGAAGCACTCGCTCGATATTAGACATTATAGGAGTTTGTTTGACGCACACTTTGACCGCCAGATATGGCGGCGTGCAAGAAAGTATCCCATATATATGGCGTGTAAAAAGGACGA
Organism: Anaerolineae bacterium; assembly: GCA_041300525.1. Lineage (GTDB taxonomy): Bacteria > Chloroflexota > Anaerolineae > Fen-1058 > Fen-1058 > JBGLNJ01. The sequence continues at coordinate 3,637,473 of JBGLNJ010000001.1, forward strand.
GATGGTAAACTCCTATAATGTCTAATAAGGTCACTTTACACCCCGGCTCAGGAGGCAAACAATGAGATGGTTCAAACGCCTACCACTCTGGCTATCCGGCGCCACGGTAGTAGCATTGATGTCAACCGCTTTCTCGGTCGCGCCGCCAAACGCTCCGGCCTCTCCGAACCTCACCTCAGAGCCACGCGAGACTAGGCCGGTTAAACCGTCGCAACCCAGCGCCAGCGCAGCGGGGCGATATGACCTGGGCAATTACACCGTCACGGATCTCTACCTCTCGCCCGATGGCAACGACGACCATTCCGGTGCTTCCCGTTCCGCGCCATTGCGCACCCTCACCGCCGCCTGGAATAAAATACCCTCTGGCGTTCTAGCTACCGGCTATCGCCTCAACCTCTTGCCTGGCGCTTCCGGCGTTTACCCCTGCGAACCCGGCCCCGAAGACTCTAATTGCATCAACTATTTTTCCGACCGTCATGGCACTTACCAATACCCCCTCATCATTCGCGCGCTTGATGGCCCCGGCACCGTCACGCTCCGCGGCGGTCTCAACCTCGCAAATATAGATTACCTGTATCTGCTCGACCTGAACCTGGTAGGCGGCGGGGCCCTCCCCACCAATGGGTCCGGCAATAACCTGCTCCACCTCGAGCGAGGCAAGCACGTGCTCTTTCGCGGCCTCTCGGTGCTAGGCCCGGCCTGCGCTAGCGATGCGTGCAACAATCTGCAAGAAGTCCTCAAGATCAACCAATCTCAATATCTCTATGTAGAAGATAGCCTCATCGGCGGGGCCTGGCACAGCACGGTGGATTATTTTGTCGTCCAGCACGGCCATTTTCTGAACAACCGCTTACACACGGCGGGGCAATGGTGCATGTATATCAAAGGCGGGTCGGCTTATTTGCAGATTGAGGGCAACGAATTCTATGGCTGTCAGTTAGGCTTCCAGGCCGGGCAATCGGCCAATCTGGCTATGATGCTTTCACCGTGGCTTCATTATGAAATCTATGACATCAAGTTCATCAATAACCTACTGCACGATATTCCGGGGGTCGGCTTTAGCGCAGCGGGCGCTTATAACCTGCTCTTTGCCTATAACACGCTCTACCGCGTCGGCACTTCCGCCGAGCCTGGTTATGCGCTGGCGGAGTTTGTCTATGGCGAGCGCAACTGCACTCCCACCGACGATCTGCCCAACCCGGTCCCCTCTTGCGCCGCCTTTACCGACCAAGGGGCGTGGGGGCCTAACTTCCAGACTGATTCCCAACCCGCCATCCCCAACCGGAATGTCTACGTTTACAACAACATTTTATACAACCCGCCCCTTTCACAAACGCTCTATTCCCACTTTAACGTCTTCGGGCCGCTCGCTCGTCCCGCCGGATTTCAGAACAGCCCCAATCCGGCCAACGCCGACGACAACCTGGCCATCCGCGGCAATCTCATCTGGAACGGCCCCGCCGATCATCCGCTTGGCGTCGAAGAGGCGGCCCAAGGGTGTCAGCCCGCCAACGCGACCTGTCATGCGGCCCAACTTCGCGCCGACAATACCATCAACACTCTCCAACCACAACTCGATGGAAATTTCCGCCCGGTGGCCGGCAGTAATATCTTCAGCGCCACCACGTATGCCATTCCCGATTTCACCTGGGGCGCTTTCACGCCCGGCGTCCCCAGCGGCACATTGACCAACACCGTGCCTTACGACCGGGCCGGGAACGCGCGCCTGGCTTCCGGCCCGCCGGGCGCGTATGCCGCGCCGGCGGCCAGGTATCGTCTCTGTTTACCGCTCGTCCTGCGCTAAAAAGCCGGGCGGTATGCACGGGGCGCACCCAGAATTGGTTGATATTTGCAAAGCCCAGGTCTATTCAAGACGGAATACTCGGCGCTTTTTGCACAAGCGCCTGCCAAAACTTTTTAGCGTCCAACGACCACAGGCAGCCGACCCGGGCGCTCCGCGCCCTCACGAATGTGCTGTGCCAGCACCCGACCCTCTTGAGCCGATTCTCGTCGCACAGTGTCTTGAAGAACGTCACGAATTCAGTCTGCGCACTTTCGTTCGATTCCATGGTCGCATCTCCGCAGACTTGACGGGGATCTCGAGATCCGGCCGGTCTATCGTTCCTCTTGCCAGTAAACGCCCTCTTCGCGCTTGAGCCACCCATAGCCCACCAGCTCGCGCCGCAACGTGGCCGTGTCTTCGTGGAAGCGCCCGATGATGTCGTTGACCTGCTTTTCGCCGTAGCGCCTCGCCGGCCGGAATTCTTCCAGGATGCGGCGCAGCACCGCCTCACGCTTTTTGCGCTGCGCGGGAATTTCCTTCAGCCGCCCGTCGCGCCGAGAAAAATCCGCCACCACTTTGCGGTCGTAAGCATCCACGTCTACGTCGGAGGCAGCCTCCGGCAGCGTCTCTGCATGATCCGGACAGCCGGTGAGGAAGACAATGATTGTTGAGGAAGTTTCAAAACAGTTCTCCATCCAGGGCAATCCAGTCAAGATCCGGATATTCGGCACGGGTCACATCCACGATACGTACCACATCATTACGGATGCAGGCAGGCAGTACCTGCTGCAAAGGATCAACGACAAGGTGTTCCAGGATGTGCCCGTTCTCATGTCGAATATCAAGCGGACCACCCAGCACCTGGCAAAAAAAATTCTCGGGATGCCCGGACATGATCCGGAACGGGAGGCCATGAGCCTGATCCCGACCGTCAACGGGAAACATTATCTGTACGACAAGGAATCGGGTTACTGGCGCCTGTACCGGTTCATCACGGAGAGCCGTTACCTGGACCATGTGGATGATCCCCGTATGGTGGAACAGGCAGGCCAGGCCTACGGCCGTTTTCTGGCCTGGCTCGTGGACCTGCCCGGGCCGAGGCTGCATGAAACCATTCCCGCATTCCACGATATGGGTTCGCGCATCGGCCGTTTCCTGATGAGCGCGCAGAGGGATCCATCCGGAAGAGCACGGCAGGTCCGGAAGGAAATTACATGGATCGAGAAACGCACGGATGAAATGATGCGCCTCCATTTCCTCAGGGCGGGCGGCCGTATCCCGGAACGTATCACCCATAACGATACGAAGATCAACAATGTCCTGTTCGATACAAAAGGGGTCGCCTTATGCGTCTCCGACCTGGATACGGTCATGCCGGGCATCGTTCATTATGATTTCGGAGATGCCGTGCGCACAGCTGCGAGCACCGCCGGGGAGGACGAGGAGGATTTGGGCCGTGTGTCCGTGGATCTAAACCTGTTCGAGGCATTCTCGACCGGCTACCTGCAGGAAACCGCTTTGATTCTCGAGCCGCTGGAGATAGAGAAACTGGCCTTTTCCGCAAGGATGATGACGTTCATGATCGGACTGCGTTTCCTGACCGATTATCTGGAAGGGGATCTGTACTACAAGATCCATCATCCCGACCAGAACCTGAACCGGGCGAAGACCCAGTTCAAGCTCGTGGAAAGTATGGAAAAATACTCCGACAGCATGGACGAGATCATCTCCCGGATCATGAAAAAAAAGGAGAAGGGGAAATGATTTCAACGATGAAACCTGCCTGGATGACGGCCGTTCTGGCGGCACTGATCGGTTTTTCGCAGGCCCAGGAGATTGATCCCGCCCTGACTGAAGTCTGGGAGCCTGTCCCGCCTGTCGTCAAATCCTGAGCCAAACTCCAAGCCCAATTCCCAAGTCGGGACTGTCCCACACCTCGAGCTTGCACTCTAGTCGAGCGGCGCGTCGCCGAACGTCGTCCCCTCCATGCGGATGTAACACCACTTCGGTCGGGCAGCGCTCAGGACTTGATCTCTTCCAGTTTCCCTGTCGCCATGAAAATGACGCGCTCACAGATGTTGGTGGCGCGGTCGCCGATGCGTTCCAGGTTGTGCGCCACCCACAACAGGTGCGTGGCGCGGCTGATGTTGCGCGGGTCTTCGAGCATGTACGTCAGCAACTCGCGAAAGATCTGTTGGTACAGGGCATCCATCTTGTCGTCGCGCGCGGCCACCTTTTCGGCTGCTTCCGCGTCGTGGGCAATCACGGCATCCAGCGCGCCGTGGATCATCTCGCGGGCAATCTGCGCCATGACGGGCACGTCAATCAACGGCTTGAGCAGCGGCTCGTCAAAGATGCGCTTGGCGATCTCGGCAATGCCCTCGGCGTGATCGGCGATGCGCTCCAACTCCACGGCGATGTGCGTCGCCGCAATTGCCATGCGCAGGTCGCTCGCAGCGGGTTGTTGCGTGGCGATCAATTCCAAGCATTGCTCTTCGATGTCATAGCGCAACTGGTTGATAGCGTCGTCGTCGTTGACGACTTGCTGCGCCAGATCATAGTCGCGCGTCTTGAGCGCCTGCACCGAGCGCTCGATAGCGCTTTCGACTAGGCTGCCCATGCGCAGGATCTCGGAGCGCACTTGCTCCAGTTCGTGTTCCAGCGTGCTACGTACCAAAGTTTTGTTCATGACGATGTCCTTTCAGTAACCATGACGCATTGTCTTACTGCCCAAGTTATCTTTGCCATGGATCGCCGTTCGGGTCAGGCGGCAAGTCCCTGGCGCTGATGACGACCATGAGCGCCCAGAGGCCCAGGCCGACGGGAAACAACCACCACGCCGCGCACAATCCCGCCGCAACGGACAGCGGCAGCATCGCCAGGGTGAATGGTTGACGAAGAGCGTTTAGCCATCGTGAGTTCATGCTGACCTTCTAAAAGAATGTGGCGATCTCGGCATAGACCTGGTTGATAGTCTTGGGATCGCCGGCGTACGTTTTGCCGCCAGTGGCCTCAGCCATGCGCGACAGAATGTCCTTGTCCGCATCTTTGCCAAACGCGATTGTAAACAGCTTGATGGCGCTGCCGCTATCTTCGCCCGACGCGCCAATCTGCGCCACCAACTGATCCAGCGTCAACTTGGAGGCATTGTCTTGCCCATCGGAAAGCACCACGACGGCGCGGATGTGCTTGGGATCAGATGCGTTTTTGAGATCGTTGTAAGCGGTCAGCGTCGCACCGTAGAGTTGTGTGTTGCCGCCTTCGATGATGCCCGACACGCGGCGAATGACAGCGTCGCGTTGCGCTCCCACGGACGTCAATTGCACGATCGTGTTGACCGACGTGCTAAAGGCCACCACCTGCACGCGGTCGTCCTCGTCGAGCAGATTGATGAACTGGACCAGGCTGTTGCGGGCCGAGCTGATTTTTTCGCCCGCCATGCTGCCCGAGACGTCAATCACCAGCGACACGTCCACCGGCTTTTTGGTTTGTTTCCAGGTCGCCTGCGCCGCCTGAATCACTTCGGCGGACGGAAGGTCTATTAGAATTGTCTGCGGCTGTGATGGGTCAACGCCGTGCTGCGCGTCGAGCGGTGTGGTGAGCGACACCGAGGTATCCGCCGGGCGAAAACCCAACTCGAGCGCCTTGAGTTGCTGCGGCCTATCGCGCAGGAACGTCTCAAAGACCTCGGCCGCGGCCTTGTGCTCGTCCGTCACCCACGGCGCGTTCAAAATCGCGTAAGGGTGATTGCTCCAGAACGTGCCTTCCTTGGGATAAATGGCGACGACGGGCAGTTGCGAACTTTGCCCGGCTAGCCGTTTGCTCTCTTGCGCGACGACGAGATTCTCATACAGCACGGCCGCGCTCAGGTATGATGGCCCGCGCTCGAACATCCGGTCGGCGAAAAAGCCCGTGCTCGTGCCATAGTGGATGATGCTGCTCTCGACGTTGGAAACAAACGCTTTGACCTCGGGCCTGTTCAAATCATCCACCGTCAGGCCGCGCCGCTTGCCGGCGCCGGCGTAGGCTTCGGCCAAGATAGAGACGAGGCCGCTGTTGCTATAATTAGGGTGCGTGTGCCCAAACTTGAACGCGCCCCATTCAGGATAGCCGTAAGCTGCCCACCCTTTATCCGAGACGGCCAGTTGGGCAATATCGGCCCAGCCGAGAGGCTTTTGCGGCCAGCCCAGCGCTTCGGCCATGGGCTTCCACATCGCAACCACCACTGGGCTGAGCACCAGGTCATTCGGCTTGCCTGTGACCAGATCATCCGAGTGCGACTTGTGCCACTCGGCATTCGCCACGGGGATGTATAACGACGACGCAGGGCTCCACACGGTCGGCTGAAGCTGCCCCGCTATGATCTGGTTGATCGCTTCGATGGAGCCAATCGCATTGGCTTCCACGACGACCGTTGCGCCTTGCGGCGTTTTGTGCTTGGCGTCGTTGAATTGCTTGACGAGCGGTTCGAGCCACGCTTGCTTTTCCGAGCCGTAGACGATGCTGATCTTGACCGTCTTGCCCATGATCGCCGGCAAGGCCGGCGTCACATTGCAGCCTGAAAGCATCAGACAGGCGACGAGCAAGCTCAACAGCCATCGTTTCAGTTGCGCCTTCACATTTCCTCTTTTCAACGCGCGCCCTCTCCTTCATCCCTGCCCCTGCTTCGCGGGGGAGGGCCGGGGAGGGGGGCAAAAAAGAATTTCCAGCTAACGGCAGCGAGTTCAGCCGCGCGCGGAGCAAGCGAAGCGCAGCGGAGTTCTTCCACTACGCAGTAACTGAGACATCAATAATGCTCTCTGAACCATTCATCGCATGACTGAACCATAGTCTCCCAGAATTCGGGTTGGCTTGACCAATGCCCAAAAGGCACTTCCAGATAACGTTTGGGGCCCTTCAGTCGCTCGTAGTTGTGCCGAGTGACATTGACATCCACCATCTTATCCAAACTTTGATTGATGACTAGTGTCGGTATTCGATTTTGCTCAAACGAAATGGCGGGACGTGTGTACATGTTGCTTGCCAGAGATCGAAAGCTCACAAGTCGGGGGGGAACGGGGTCGGCATCCCACTGAGCTTGAAATGCTGCATCACGCTCATCCATCAGCTTATCATATTCAAAATCAGATACATGGGTGTTGGAAGAACCAGTACTCGTACTCGGGCAAACTGTGGACGGATATCGAGCTGCAGGGTAGCGGGAGCAAGTGGGTGACGCTGCGCGCTTGCCGCGTGCTGAAGGCGACTGCGTAACGGCCCCCATCCCCAGCCCTTCCCCCGTCGGGCAAAAACCGCCCGACAGGGGAAGGGAGAACACTTTCCCTCCCCTGTCCCGCGCCTTCTTCCCCTGCGAAGCGGGGGGAGTCAGAGGGGGGCGGGACGGGGGATGGCTAGGGTAGGGGCCGAATGAGAGCCAACATGCCCGACGATTCTCACCGACGTTGGCGCGCTTCTGGTGCCATGCAAGCCCGCGCGAGGGAACTGCGCCGTGAAATGACGCCCGCCGAAAAGAAACTCTGGCGGCACATCCGCAACGGACAACTGAACGGCGCGCATGTCCGCAGGCAATATGCCGTCGGGCCGTTCATCGTGGATTTCTTTTGCGCCAAATCCAGGCTGGTGATCGAGGTTGATGGTGATACTCACGCTGAACAGGTCGAGTATGACGCCGAACGAACTCGATGGTTGAACGAACAGAAGTATTATCGCGTGATCCGTTTTACGAACGATGATGTTCTGCGCAACATTGATGCGGTAGTGCAAAGAATCGAAGAGGAATTGGAAGGGACAGGATGAGGCCCCCATCCCCAGCCCTTCCCCGTCGGGCAAAAACCGCCCGACAGGGGAAGGGAGCGCACTTTCCCTCCCCTGTCCCGCGCCTTCTTCCCCTGCGAAGCGGGGGGAGCTAGAGGGGGGCGCGGGACGGGGGAGGGTTAGGGTGGGGGCCGAATGGGGGCCGAGCAGTGGAATCAAATGAAGATTTGCATTGACGTCTCCGCCGCCGTGCACCGCCGGGCGGGACTGGGCCGGTACGCGCAAGAATTGATCCGCGCGCTCGTGGCGCAGGGCGAGCACGATTACGTGGCGTTCTACCATCAGCGCGGCCAGGCGCACCTCGACCCGCCGCTAGACTCGCTTCCCCAACTGACCACGCGGCTGTCCGTCAAGCCGTGGCGATTATGGGCGATGCTGGCGCACTTTTCCGGTGTTCCACAAGATCGCAAGTTCGCGGGCGTGGACATCTTTCACGCCACCGAGCACTTGCTGCCCAGGCTGCGCCGCATCCGCACCGTGTTCACGCTGCACGACTTGATCTTTCGCTTCGACCCGGCCTCGCACCTGCCGCTCAACCGCATCTACCTCAACTTGATGATGCCGCGCTTCCTGCGCGCCGCCGACGCCGTCGTCGCCGTGTCGGAATGTAGCCAGCGCGACGCCGTGCAGTTGTATGGCACGCCCGCCGAAAAAATCCACGTCATCCCCGAAGGCGTGGATGCGCGCTTCACGCCACACACCAGCCTGCAAATCGTCCAAGTCCGCGCCAAGCACCAGTTGCCGGAGCGATTTGTCTTGTGCGTCGGTACCATCGAGCCACGCAAAAACCTGCCGATCCTGTTCGAGGCGCTGGCATCACGCCGAGAGCAAGGCTTGGAGATTTGGCCCCTCGTCATCGCCGGCAAGCCAGGCTGGCTTTACGAGCCGATCTTGCGCCGCGTGACTGAGCTGGGTCTGCAAGACTTTGTTCGCTTTACGGGTTTTTTCCCCGATGATGACCTGCCTGCGCTGTGTAGCGCCGCCACATTGCTGGCCATGCCGTCTCGCTACGAAGGCTTTGGGCTGCCGGTGCTGGAGGCGATGGCATGCGGCACGCCCGTCGTTTGCTCCAACACGTCTTCCCTGCCTGAAGTGGCCGGGGACGCTGCGTTGCTCACGCCACCCGACGACGTGCGCGGTTGGGGCGAGGCCATCGCTCGCGTGTTGAGCGACGACGCGCTGCGCGCCCAGATGCGCGAACGCGGCCTGCTTCAAGCCGCCCGCTTTTCCTGGGAGCAAGCCGCCCGACAAACTGCCGACCTCTATCGCCGCGTTGCTAGTCTGTCTTCAAAGGCGAGTTGAAACATTTCCCCAACGCACAAATTCTCTTGCTTTGCCACACGATTGACACACACTCGTGTTATAATCACTCCCGATGAGCAAAATCCTGGTCGTAGACGACGAACAAGCCATCGTGGACATGCTGGCCTACAACTTGACCAAGGCCGGGCATCAACCCATTGTCGCGCGCGACGGCGAGCAGGCGCTCCAACTCGCCCGCTCCGAGCGGCCCGACCTGGTGATCCTCGACCTGATGCTGCCCGGCATAGACGGACTGGACGTCTGCCGCGCGTTGCGCAGCGCCGAATGGCGCGGCGACCTTCCCATCATCATGCTCACCGCCAAAGACGAAGAGGTGGATCGCGTCGTCGGGCTGGAATTGGGCGCGGACGATTACGTCGTCAAGCCGTTCAGCGTCCGCGAGTTGATGGCGCGCGTCAAGTCGGTGCTGCGCCGCGCGCAACCGAAATCTGAGTCCACGCCGATCCTGCAAGTCGGGGATTTGAGATTGGATATCGCCCGGCGCGAAGCCTCGTGGCGCTCCACGCCGTTCGAGCTGACGGCGATCCAGTTCGAGTTGCTGCGCGTGCTGATGGGCAGCCCCGGTCGGGTGTTTTCGCGCGAGGAACTGCTCAACCAGGTCTGGGGCTATGACTATTATGGCGACACGCGCACCGTGGATTCCGCCGTCAAGCGATTGCGGGCGCGGCTGCGCGAGGTGGCCCCGGAGGTTGAGTTGATCGTCACCGTCCGCGATGCGGGGTACAAGTTGAGTGACGACACCTGACAGGTCTCCCAGACCTGTCAGGTGTGGAGTTGCCGATGTTTAACCGCCTGACCACCCGCCTGATCCTGAGCCACCTGCTCGTCATCGCCGTGGCGATGGCGCTGCTGAGCTTTGTGTTGCTCTCGCTCGTGCAAGGCTATTTCCTGCAAGCGATGCAGCAGAGTCTCACGATCCAGGCCCGGCTCACCGCGCAGGCGTTGACGTCCTCGCAAGGCATCACGCTCACCAACATCATGCAAACGATTTTGCCGTCCGCCTCGAATGTGCTCCAGCAACAACAATTCAACCGGCTTGCGGACAGCGAGTTTTCCGCACGGGGCGACTGGACGATCCAGTCGAACGCAGGTCTGGAAACGCGCATCCGCGTGACGGACGAGCGCGGAGTCGTGCAGGCTGATAGCTTTGGGGCCGACATGGGGCGCGATTTGAGCGGCGATCCGGCGGTGGCCGCCGCGCTGCAAGGACATGAGCGCGCTCACACACAAGGCGATGGGATGACGGCCGTCGCGCCGCTGCGCCAAGAAGGTCGCGTCGTCGGCGCAGTTTTGCTGAGCCAGCCGCTGCGCGATGTGACCGCCGTGCTGGCCGATTTGCGCGCCCGGCTGGCGCTGTCCGCCGTCGTGTCGCTCGTGCTTTCGGCGCTCGTTGGGCTGGTGCTGGCGCGCGCCATCGCCCGCCCCGTCCGCGAGCTGACCCGCGCCGCCAATCACCTGGCGCAAGGCAACTTTGATTACCCGCTCGACGCGAGCGCGCCGGACGAACTGGGCGAGCTGGCGCGCGCATTTCGCTCGATGAGCGGCGACTTACGGCGGACGCTCCAGGCGCGCAGCGACCTGGTGACAAACGTCAGCCACGAGCTGCGCACGCCGCTCACCGCCGTCAAGGGATTGGTCGAGACATTGCGCGACGGTGCGGTGAACGATCTGGACGTCCGCGACAAATTCCTGGCCTCTATCGAAGGTGAGACCGACCGGCTCATCCGGCTGGTCAACGATCTGCTCACGCTCTCGCGCGCGGACGCGCAGGCGCTCGCGCTGCGCCGGGAGCGATTCGACGTCACCGATCTGGCGCGTTCGTGCGCCGACGAACTCGCCGCGCACGCCTCGGCGCAGAACGTCTCCATCAGCGTGGAAGGGCCATCCGTCCACGTCCACGCCGACGCCGACCGCATCCGCCAGGTGCTCGTCAATTTGCTCGACAACGCGATCCGGTATTCGCCGCCCGGCGAAACTGTGACCGTGAGCGTAGGGCAAGATGACATCTTGCCCCACTCGGTGACGGTCTCAGTGCAAGATCACGGCCCCGGCATTCCCCCGGAAGAGCAAGCGCGTGTGTTCGAGCGATTCTACCGCGCCGATAAATCTCGCGCGCGCAAAGGCGAGGGCGGCGCGGGATTAGGATTGTCCATCGCCCAGACGCTCATCGAAGCGCATGGCGGGCACATCACGCTGAAAAGCTCCCCCGGTCAAGGCACGACGGTGCGCTTTAGTCTTGCAGTCGAGTAGTCATAGTCGTGTAGTCAAATGGTCCGACTACCGGACTATCCGACTACCCAACTACTTGACTAGCCGACTAGACGACTGAAACTTGTCCTCGCACTGCCACACTTTTGACACACTCCTTCGGTAAACTAGGCATATCATTCACAGAACCGATGGAGGCCGTCCATGTCTTTTGCAAAATCGCTCCGCCCCGGCTGTTTGAGCATCATCCTGATCTTGATCCTGTTGGGCATGATGATAAATATGTGCATTTTGTCGCACAAAAGGAACTCTGGTAGCAGAGTTGGCAAGTTCGGATGGTGATATTTGTATTTGTCCATCCTGCAAGAAGTCAACACTGACTGTAGTAAGTACGTGGAGGACTTAGATATCGTTAGGAAAACGCAGCCCAGTTCTGGTCAGGGCGGCGGTCACCCACCGCCAGGCCTGTCCCGAATCGCGAGGAAATAGAACTTCAGATAGATGAGAACCGCCTGGAAAATACGCTGACCCGGCACAACGCCGTGATGGACGAACGAGGCAGAATCACATTCAAAAACGGAGAAAGTTTCCATGCTAAACTTTAAAGCAGTGAACGACGAAAAAATCACATTGGCAGAGCTTGTCGCCGGTTTGACCCTTGACGACTTGCGCGCCCTGACGAACGAGATGGTAGACGCCATGCAAAGCCTGATTGCGGGCTGTGTAGATGCAGACGTCACCTTCACCCCGTTAGACCCGGGTGCGCATGACCGGTTTGCGGCAAAAGAAGACGAGGTGAACCTGGCCTGGAACCTGGGGCACGTGATTGTGCACACAACCTCGTCGGCGGAGGAATCGGCCGCCTTGGCGGCCGAGTTGGCGCGGGGCGTGGAATTCCATGGTCGTTCCCGCTACGAAACGCCCTGGCAAACGGTGACGATGATTGCGCAATGTCGCCAGCGGCTAGAGGAGAGTCGCCGCATGAGGCTGATGAGCCTGGCGATGTGGCCCGATGAGCCACATCTGGACAACGTCTATGAGCCGTGGCCGGGCGCGCCCCAGGTGAATGCGATCGGGCGTTTCGCTCTGGGCCTCATGCACGACGATGATCACATCGGCCACATCGCCGAAATCGTGCGCCAGGCTAAGGCAGCGCGCGCGTGACCACATCAAAGTGAACCCGAACATGACTCTACCAACTTCCGAGCGCAATCCCTCCGGGCTTTGGAAATCCCATGACGAACGCCCCCTGCCCCCGCCGCCCTTCCTGCGTCAGATTTTCACCGACATGTGGGAAGGCATGTTTGCTCTGCTGGTATGGACATTGGCTGTGGGGGTGATGACGATGCCCGTAATCCTGGCGGGCACGCTATCCGTGCCACTGGGCATGATCGTGGCCGCTTTTACGTCTGCGCCCGGATTCGCCAGCCTGCTGGCGCCGGCAGCCAATGCGGCGCGCGGAGGCTTTGCGCGTTTGGGTGATGCGCCGCGCGGGTTGATTCGCCTGTACGGGCGCAGTGTGGCATTGGCATTGCCACTCGCCATCCTTGCGGCGCTAAGCTGGATCACGTCCGACATCGTCAGGGCGTTTCCCGGACGCGCCGAGTTGAGCCTGATATGGGCGTTGCAGATCGGCTCTATTCTGGCGGCGGCGATCTTGCACCTGTACCTGTACCCCATCCTGGCTCTGTACGATACCTCGCTCCGGCAGGCCCTGGCCCTGGCAGCGGTGCTCACTGGAAAATGCCTCTGGCAAACACTGTTGCTGCTCATACTGGGTGTGGCATTGCTGGCCGCCACGCTGATTCACCCGCTGGTCTGGCTATTCGTGCCGGGCATCTGGTGCGTCGTCGTGACCAACTCGACGTTTCGGATGGTGCGCCGGGTCTTGCCGAGCCTGACCGGGATTGACAAATAAGCAATTATTCGTATCATCAAGCATATATTAAGAGTTCCCCGGTCCCCCAGATTCCCTGTGGGCCGGGGGGAACTTGGCAAACTTGGAGATTGAATGACAATTGCCATCTACCCTGCCACTTTTGACCCTATCACCTACGGCCACGTAGACATTGCCACGCGCGCCGCTTCCATCTTCGAAAGGCTCGTCGTGGGCGTATACGACCAGCCGCTCAAGAATGTTCTCTTTTCGCCGCAAGAGCGATGGGACATGGCGAGCAAGGCGTTGCAGCATCTGCCCAATGTGCAAGTGGACTCGTATCATGGCTTGACGTACGAGTTTGCGCGCAAGTCTGGCGCGCGAGTGATCGTGCGCGGGCTGCGCGTGCTTTCGGATTTCGAGTGGGAGTTTCAACTGGCGCTCACGAATCGCCAGGTCGCGCCCGACATTGACACCGTCTGCTTGATGGCGAGCCAAGAGTTTTCGTTCCTGAGCTCGAGCGTTGTCAAAGAAATTGCCATGCACAGCGGCAGAGTGGACGAAATGGTCCCGCCGCATGTCGTGACAGCTTTGGCTCAACGGTTCGAAATTCTCGGCAAGGATGGGGGCGGCCAGGTCAGCCTGGTTTCGCTGCGCGACTGACGCCGGGAACATCGGGAGACACTCAATGACAAAGAGAGTCTTGGTCGTTGACGACCACGTAGACGTGATCAAGATGGTCGGCCTGATGCTCGAAAGGGAAGGCTACGAAATCATCGCGGCGCAGTCGGGCGAGCAGGCCCTGGCCAAAGCGCAGATGGAAAAGCCCGACGTGGTGATTTTGGACATTATGATGCCGGACATGGACGGCTATGAAATCTGCCGCCGGCTTCGCGCCGATCCCGCCACCGCCCACCTGCCCATCCTTATGTTCACGGCCAAGGCAACGTCGAGCGACAAGATCGCGGGGTACCAGGCCGGCGCCGACGATTACGTGACCAAGCCCATCCATCCCGCCGAGCTGGTCGCCCGATTGGAGACGGCGGTATTGCGCTCGACGCGGCGACCGGCGCAGGAGCAGCCGACAATGCATGCCACAGTCTGGGGTTTTCTAGGCTCCAAGGGAGGCGTGGGCACCACGAACCTGATTGTCAACGTCGCCGTCGCGCTGGCTCAGGGAATTGCCCAGGGTAAGCAGATCGTGTTGGCCGACATGCAATCCGGCCTGGCCGCTGTGGCCCTCCACTTGGGCCTGCGCCTCGGCGGACTGACGCGGCTGCTAAATCTGCCGGTTGAAAGCCTTGAACTCAAGACAATCGAGGCCCAATTAGAAGAGCACAAGACCAAGATCCGTGTGTTGAGTGGCCCTATCGAGCCACCTGGCACAGTTGATGCAATCTCACCCGCGCAGGCAGATGCCATTATTCGGCACTTGGAGGCTGTGTCTGACTATCTCCTGCTTGACCTGGGAGTCGGCTTGGACAAAGCCAACCGCCACAGCCTATCCTTATGCCATCATATTGTCGTCACGGTCGAGCCGCAACGTGTAGCGATGACACTGGCGCGGTCGTTGTTGGGCGAAATGACAGGAACACTCAACCTGCCCAGCCACAAGATCAGCGTGGCCGTCATCAACAAAGCCGCGGCCGGCGCCACGTTTACCAAGGACACTCTCAAGGAACTGCTGCAACACGAGATCTGCGGCATTGTCACCCCTGCCCCGGAGTTGGCCTTGCAAGCGGCTGAACGGGGGATACCGATGATTCTGATGCAGCCGGATAGTTTGGTGGCTCGGCAGTTCCGAAGCATTGCCGAGTATCTGGTAAAAGTCTGACACACTGCTCGAGAGATATTCTCTGCCCACCGAGCAAGTGATCCGGGCAACGGCCAGGTGGCCCTCGCCTAATCGCCTACATATCGTGGATCCCCTTTAGGGGACGGGAGGCACATCTATGGACATCCTGCACCTCGTAGATCGCCTGGAGGAACTCATCAATGAAGGGCGGCGGCTGCCCCTCAGCAACAAGGTGATGGTAGACGAGCAAAAGATCTGGGACTTGATTGACCAGATGCGCATCTCCATCCCCGAAGAGGTCAAGAAAGCCAAGCGCACTAATCAGGAGCGCGATCGCATCATCGCCCAGGCGCATGAAGAAGCTGCGCGGATGGTGGACCTCAAGCGCGACGAAGCCGAAGCGCTCGTGGCCGAGCACGAGCTGGTGCAGGCCGCCCAGGCTCGAGCCGAAACCATCGTCGAGCGAGCGCAGCGAGACGCCGAATCGTTGCGCGCCGACGCCGATGAGTACGTGGTGCAAGTGTTGAGCCGCCTGGCCGGCGACATGGAGCGGGCATTGACCGAAGCTCGCAACGGCATCGCGCGAGTGGAACAAATGCGGTCCGAGCCTGCACGCGAGCAGCCAGAGTCTGCTGATCAAGAGCTGGCAGCAAGCGCAGACCGCCCTGCCTGAGTGGACGATCTATCTCACGCATACGTGCCTAGCGGATCAAGAGGTGGGCGAGAGTCATCTGCTGAGCCGTTCGCATTTCGCATCCGCAGCCTTGACACTCCCGGCGCATCTGTTATAATGCGCTCGCGCGCGACATGGTGGGGTACCGCCGTCGCGCGCCATTTGTGAGATAGGGCAATGCCGCTTCTCGAAAGGAGTTTTTCCCAGTGAGTGCTCTTCCTAAACGAAAGATCCAGCAAGGCGCCCGCAATCGCCGGCGCAGCCATTTGGCGCTCAAGCCTCAGCAGCTCGTGGTGTGCCCGCAGTGCAAGGAATTTTGCCTGCCGCATCACATCTGCCTCGCCTGCGGCGCGTACAACGGCGTTCAAGTCATCGAAATCGAAGACAAAGCCAAGCGCAAGAAAGAATAAACTTGAACTCTTGGGTTTCTGGCTGATCTGTTCTACATATCGGAAGGTCAGCACTTCGTAGAGGCGCCACTCGAGCGCGTGATCTGGCACATGACTGCCTGGCTTGAGAGCCTGGATACTGTTCAATAGATTCTGCCGCAAGGCCGACAGAGGAGTCGGATGTTTATCCAGGCTGAATAGAGTCAGTAATCTGCTCTTGCGCAACTCTCCGGGATCGTATAGGTGTTGTAGAGCTTTGTGCAGTTCCGCTACAAAGGCATCCTGCATCGCATTTTCCGCCTGCATGTCCGCTGTATGTCCTCCCAATGACCGTCTTACCGACCTATTCGACACAGGCCATGCTATAGTATACCATAGCAACATAGACCAGTGCGACCCATCGGGTCAGGAGACGCCGCCGTGTATGAGTTGACCCAGTTAAAGCCGCAAAAAGCTGATTTCACGGGGAATGGAGAAAAAATCTGGTTTCGTCCCAGAGGAGTTTCGCACGACCGTTTGTTTGCGTGGCTCTTTCCCACCCCCGCCATCGTGATTCTCCTAGTCATGATGGCTTTTCCAATAGCGTATACTCTTTTCCTAAGTTTTACCAAATGGTCGCCCACCTCTCTGGGCACACCCGAGTTCATTGGGCTTCAGAACTACTACAAGCTGATCACGCAAGACGAGCGCTTCCGCAACGCTGTTTGGCGGACGATCTGGTTCACGACGGTAGGTGTTAGCGTCCAATGCGTGCTAGGCGTGGGCCTGGCGTTGATTTTCAACCGCGAGTTTGCAGGGCGCAGCTTCTTCCGAACGATTTTCTTGATGTCTATGGTCGCTACGCCTGTGTCCATTGCGCTGGTCTGGATGATGATCCTGGACATCAACTCGGGCGTCCTGAATTATCTTTTGAACCTGGTGGCCGGCGTGCGCGTGGGTTGGCTGAATGATCGAAGCGTTGTGCTGTGGTCACTTATCCTGGTGGACACTTGGCAGTGGACGCCGTTTATCATGCTGATTGTGCTGGCGGGCCTCTCGGCGCTGCCGATCGAGCCTTACGAGTCTGCCGTCATTGACGGTGCGTCGTCGGCGCAACTGCTGTGGTACCTGACCCTGCCCATGTTGCGACCCATTATCATGGTCGCGCTGATGTTCCGCAGCATTGACGCGCTCAAGACATTCGACATCATCTATGTCATCACGTCCGGCGGGCCTGCCTTTGCATCCGAAACACTCAACTTGTACGCCTTTTCCCAGGGTCTCTTTTACTTTAACATGGGCTATGCATCGGCCATTCTCGCGCTTTATTTTATCCTGGTGATGGGAATCAGCTTGCTCTTTATCCGTCTGAGACGTGCAGCCTCGGAGGCTATGTAATGAGCGCCACAGTCGCTACACCTGTCCGCCATCGCCCCTGGCAAAGGCATCCGGCCGTCCGGGTGATTCGGACGATTGCCTTTTACGCACTTTTGTTGATTCTGTTTCTGCCTTTCTTTTTTGTGTTTGCCTGGATGATTGAGGGCGCCTTCAAGACTCAACTCCAGAACACAGCGATCCCACCCTTGTTCGTCTTCAAACCCACACTGGAAAACTTTGAGACGGTCTTTCGCCGCAACCCGATGGGACAATTCCTTCTCAACAGCGTCATCGTCGCAACCTATGCGACCGGCCTGGCGCTGATTTTCGGTCTGCCGGCGGCCTATGGCATTGCCCGCTACAAGCAACAGCGACTGGCGGCGGCGATTCTAGTCGCGCGCATCATGCCGAGCATCAGCTTCCTGGTACCCTGGTTCATTATGTTCTCCAAGCTCAAGCTCGTCGGCTCATATTACGCGCTGATCCTCGCCCACTTGCTCGTCACGCTCCCCATAACGATTTGGCTGATGATTGGCTTTTTTGAGGACATCCCCAAGGAACTAGACGAGGCCGCTTTTATGGATGGCTGCAATCCGTTCCAGGCGTTTTGGCGGGTCTCACTTCCGATCACCGCGCCCGGCATCGCCGCGAGCGCCATCTTGAGTTTCATCTTTTCTTGGAACAACTTTTTGTTCTCGCTGGTGCTGGCCAACCAGCAAACGCGCCCTTTGCCGGTGGCGGTCTTTTCTTTCATCTCGTACACCCAAATTGACTGGGGCGGCCTGAATGCCGCTGCCACCATCGTGACGTTGCCGGTTCTAATTATGGTCTTGTTCGTCCAGAAACAGATGGTGCGCGGTTTGACCTTAGGCTCGGTGAAGGGCTAAATCGCAGGAGGTGTTCATGAATTGATTGGGCAGCACTTGACTCACGCGCTGTAAGGAAATCCTAACACGGGGATAATGAACTAATCCAAAGGAGAGATTGAAGATGAGAAAGCGCATTTTGCTTCTGGTCAGCTTGATATTAGCCAGCAGTCTGGTACTAGCGGCCTGTGCGCCCGCCGCTCAACCCACGCCGGTACCCACCCAAGCATCCACAGCAGCCCCTCAAGCACCCACGGCCGCATCCAAGGTCGAAGAGTTTAACTGGAAGATGCGCCAGGGCGAAAAACTGCGCGTCGCCATGGTGACCCAGCCGTGGACCCAGTTCATTGAAAAAGAGGTTCCAAAATTCAAGGAACTCACCGGGATTGACATTACATACGAAATATTGCCCGAAGACCAGTTCCGCCAAAAGACCACGGTCGAGTTCGCCGCCGGCACCAGCGACGTAGATGTGTTCCTGTCCATGGTCGCTCAGGAAGGCATCAAGTACGAAAGCGCCGGATGGTACATGGACATTGAGAAGCTGGTGAACGACGCCAAGATTACCGACCCCAAGTTCGATTATAAGGACTTTACGCCAAGCGGCCTCGGCATTGCCAGATTGCCCAATGGCAAGGTGATCGGTCTGCCGGTCTATAACGAGTTCGGTTCGCTAATGTACAACAAAGAATTGTTTGACAAGGCCGGCATCAAGTATCCGCCCAAGACAGTTGAAGATGTGGAAAAGGCGGCCGCCGCCATCAGCAAACCGAGCGAGGGTATCTATGGCTTTGTCGGACGCGGCAAGGGTGCTAATGCCACATCCCAGTTCTCTTCGCTCATGTATGGTTTCGGCAGCAGTTGGGCCACCAAGGACGGCAAGGCCAACGTCACAGATCAAAAGTTCATGGATGCGATCAAGTGGTATGGCAATCTTCTCAACAAGTACGGCCCGCCCGGAACCACCTCGTATAGCTGGCAGCAGGGTCAGGATGTGTTCATTCAGGGCAAGGCTGGCATGTGGATGGATGCAAGCGTATTCTTTGCCAACGTGGTGGACCCCAAGCAGTCCAAAGTGGCGGACAAGGTCGGCATCACGATGGCACCCGCCGGACCTGGCGGACAGGTTCCTTACGTCGGCGGATGGCATCTATCCATCTATAACAACACCAAGCACAAGGAAGCGGCTTGGCTGTTTGTCCAGTGGGCACTGGGCAAGGAGATGGTGCTCAAAGCGCAGCTCAACAACATTACCACGAGCCGCGTGTCTGCCTGGGAGTCCCCGGAATATAAGCAGTCCAACAAGTATCCCGAATTTGCTGCCACCTTCCTTGAGGCGATGAAGGTCGGCAACGCCCAATGGAACCCGCCGGTTCTGGGCGTCAGCGAAGCGCGCGACGCGGTCGGCGCGGTGATCGTCAAGGCCATCGAAGGCAGCGATTACGTCGCCGAGGCGACCAAGGCGAATCAGAAAATGCAAGAACTGTTGGATGCTACGCCCAAGCTCAAGTAACTCGCCACCTACTTTACCCTTGCGAAGGCTCACGACCTTCGCAAGGGTGAGGCCGTCGTTGGCCTTTCTCCCGTCGCGATTGTCCAGCAGGGCGATACGACCTATACCATCACCATCGAACTGGAAGAGACCCAGCTTCCATTGCGGTGGGGGATGACGGCCAAGGTCAAGATTCTCGTTCAAGATTGACCCATGATGAACCCCCTCCCTTTCCCAAAATTGGGAGAGGGGAGGGGGCAAGGGGGAGAGGAGAGGGAACTAGCTTGACGCGCTGGCGTAACGTCGAAGGCCAAGTCGAAACAGCACCGACGCGCCGATGAGGAGCGCCGCCGCCAGCCCCGCGCTGCCCGCCAGCGCCTCGACGGACACAGCGCCGGTCAAGGCCTGAGCGGGCACCGTGGTGATGACGCCAACCGGCACGACCCACGTCAACACCAACCGC
Source organism: Anaerolineae bacterium (assembly GCA_041300525.1). GTDB lineage: Bacteria > Chloroflexota > Anaerolineae > Fen-1058 > Fen-1058 > JBGLNJ01. The sequence goes on from JBGLNJ010000001.1 coordinate 3,657,511, forward strand.
AGCCAGCCAGGATACAGCCCCAGCGGGTAGCGTGCCATCTGAAAGATGCCATCGAATACCCAGGTGAAAAGGACGCCCGGACTCCAAAAGACGAGGCCCGCAAAGGCCAGCAGGATAGCGTACAGAATGGTAACGCCAGATCCCAATGCGACCAGGAACGCCACCATGCGCATTGCTGTCAAGGCCTGACTCAGTTGAGTCACGGCGGCCACCAGCACGCCCAGCCCCAGGATGAGATCGAACAGCGCGAACGGATGCCACTTGCGAAAGCTCGCCAGGAATTGTGTGTCCACCGGGCGCAGCAGAGTGAAATCAAACTGCCCTGTCCATACCTCGCCATCCATCCCGGACCTTGCCGTTGAGGTAAGTGCGGACGGTCGAGTTGCGGACGTCGACTCCTCGGACAATGCCGGGGCCGACCGGACAGAAGCCGTCCATACCTTTCACGCGGGTCAACCCGACCTAAAAGCGCGACTGGGTCGCGCCTTGTTTTTCTGGGCCGGCGACGTTGTCTCCCTGTCCGATAAAGCAGAGTCGCCGTCCCTTTCTCAGGGGCGAGTCCCAAATCCTCTGTTTCCCCTGTATCAACGTCTATTGTGGCACGTTTGGCTTAAGGTAGGATTAAACACACTTGAAGGTTGTGTGAGTCAGGTGAACTTGTTGCGTGGTCTGGGGCGCTATGCTTTACGCCACGTCTGCTGCACTTGACGTCCAGTGCCGCGTTTGGACAGCACTTGACCGTTGGCAAAGGCCAGTCGCCCGCGCGCGTACACCTGCTCGACTTTGCCCCGCACTCGCCAGCCCTCGAAAGGTGTCCAGCCACACCGGGTCAGCAAGTTGGACGCGGAGAGGGTCCATTGGGTTTCCAGGTTCACCAGCACCAAGTCCGCATCGTAGCCGGGCGCGATAGCGCCTTTCCGATCCAGGCAAAACAACCGTGCTGGGCCGGTCGCTGTGAGCCGCACCAATTCCGCCAGGCTGAGTTGCTTTTGCTGGACGGCGGTCAAGAGCAGTGGCAGCATCGTCTCCAGGCCCGGCACGCCCGAAGGCGGCGCAGGGCTGTTCTTTTCTTCAAGCGTGTGCGGCGCGTGATCTGTGGCGATCGCGTCCACGAACTGGAGGTTGTCCCACAGCGCGTCCACATCCACTTGGCTGCGCAGAGGCGGGTTCATCTGGCCCAACGCGCCCAGGTGGCTTTCGATCCCGGAGGAGAGGAACAAGTGATGCGGTGTCACTTCACAGGTCACCTTGACGTTGCGTTGCTTGGCTTCTTTCACCATCTTAATTTCTTGCGCCGTGGACAGATGACAAATGTGAATGGAACGCCCGAGTGACTCTGCCATCAAGATGGCTCGACTGGTTTCCAAGTCGGCGCACAACGGCGGGCGACGTTGTTGGTGCTGGGCGAAATACCACACAGCCTCTTCATTTTCAGCATGGACGGCGACGACGCGGTTTTTCGGATAGGCGGCCAGATGGGCGTACTGATCCTCAAAACGGTCCACCAGCAAGCTACCCGTGCTCGCCCCCATGTACATCTTGAGTCCGGCGGCGCCTTGGACGTGCTGCGCCGTCGTGTGATTATCGGGGGTCGCGCCCAGGAACACCCCAAAGTCGCACAGCGCCTTTTTTGCCGCTAGATCAAGAGCAGCTTTGAGTGATGCTTCGTCGGTGATGGGCGGTTGGGTATTCGGCATCGCCAGCACGGTCGTCACGCCGCCGGCCAACGCAGCCCGTGTGCCGGTGTTAAAGTCCTCCTTGTGTTCGCCGCCCGGCTCACGCAGGTGAGCATGAATATCAATCAGGCCGGGCAGAGCCAACCATCCCTTGGCCTCGACGACCTCGGCGACGATCGGTCGCCTCAGGTTGCGGCCGATAGCGGCAAAAGTTTCATCCGCGATCAGGATGTCTGTTTCCTCCAGCCCGAGCGGGCTGACGACTTTCACGTTTCGAATCAGTGTAAGGTTCATGCTCGTCTCGTCTCCACCCAGCCTGTCTCACAGGCCAAGAAATCCACGGACTGGTCGAATGGCTCGCGCGGCGCCTGCTCCACGACCCATGCGGCATAGATGATGCCGACTTTGGTGGCCGTGACTTGCGGCAGGAACCGATCGTAAAATCCGCCGCCGAATCCCAACCGATAGCCACGCGGATCGAACGCCACGCCCGGCACGAGTATCATATCCAGCTCGTGCGGCTCCACCACTGGCAAACTTGCGTCAGGCTCAAGCATCCCGAAAGGGTGCCGCGCCAGACGGGTGGGATCGTAGAGGTGAAAGACCAGGCGCGGCTCTGGCTTCACCAGAGTGCGCGGGATGGCCCAGCGTTTGTCGTGGGACTGTTTCATCAGCAGCGCGAGGTTGATTTCGTTGCCGAAGGCCATGTAGGCTGCCACTGTTTGCGCATGCTGGAATAGCGGCCAGGCAGCCAGGCACTCGCAAATGCGCGCGCTGGCTGCAGCGACCGCCTCGGCGGTCAGCGCATCGCGCCGCGCGCGGCATTGAGCGCGAAGGATTTGCTTTTCCATACTGTGCTCTAGCCTGTGGCAAGTCGGGAGATCAGGTCTTGCTTGCGATGAGCGTCATATTGTTGAACAATTCCCAATGCGGGATCGCGCGGATGTGGAACTGCCGCCCGCCGTTGAGCGGATCGTTGACGACCAGGCCCGCAGCGTCGTACCCCACGACGACGTAACTGTGCTCGCCCGGCACCAGGCGATACCCGCCGGGCTGATCGTAATACCCCGGCGCAGGAAACTGCGAAAGCCACACGATGACAGGCTGGCCGTTGTCGAGCGCGGCGCGCAGATCGGCGTAACCGACGTTGTATCGAACCTCCACACTCAGCCCCAGCGACCGGAGGGCTTGGGCCAATGGCTCCGCATAGACGCCATAGTTGACAATGCCGCCAAACTCGGCGTCCACGTCGCCACGAAAGCCCTTGTGCGGGTTGCTGTCTTGGCCGAGCTGACCTTGAATCCATGCTTCGGTGGCGGGCTTGCCCCAATACGCGGCGACCATTCGCGCGGCAGCCGCTTCGCACGTCAAGCTGTGCGCCTGAGCCAACACCGGCACACGCAGCAGCACGGATTTCCCGGCCGCGGCCGGCGCAGCGCGCCCTGGAATGAGCAGCCGCTGGCCGACATAGACCTGGCTGGCGTTGGTGATGTTGTTCGCCGCTGCGAGCGCCTGCACACTCACCCCGTAACGCAGCGCCACGCGGAACAGGTTTTCGCCGGAGCCGATGACATGGTAGGACCGCGCCGTGGATGCTGGCGAATACGCAGGCGCGCTCGCAGCGCCAACGGACGGAATGGTGAGCCGTTGGCCGGCGTAGACTTGCGAAACATTGCCCAGGTGGTTAGCCGAAGCGATCTGCTGCGCCGTCAGTCCATAGCGCAGCCCAATGCGAAACAAATTCTCGCCGGGTTGGACGACGTAAACGATTGGCCCATCCGCTCGCGCGACCAGCGGATTGGCCAGCAAGCTTATCAAAGCCCACAGTGTCACGATCCGTCGCAACACAATCTCACCCTCAAGACGAAGGATGAACGACCGAGTCTCACTTCGTCTTTGGTCATTCGTCCTTCGTCATTACACCGGCAATCGCCGCCCCGTTACATTGCGATGAAAGCGCCCAAAATCCAGCTTGCCGTCGAGTTGCTCCACGTCGAGCACAGGCCCCTCGGCGCAGACCAGGATGTCGTCGAGGGCGCACTGGCCGCACACGCCAAAGCCGCACTTCATGTACCGCTCCACGCTCAGTTGCCCCGGCAGTCCGTGCTCGTGGCACAGCGCGTAAAGCGCGACGAGCATCCCTTCCGGCCCGCAGGCATACAGCGTGGGCCGGTCCGCCAGTTGACGTGTGATCGCTTCCGTCACAAATCCTTTGACGCCGGCTGAGCCATCCTCAGTGGCGAGGAGCAATTGTACACCCAAACGCTGAAATCGTTCGACAAAGATGAGATCATCCGCGCGGCGCGCGCCGAGCGCGACCTGGGTGGCGATGCCCTGTGCCACGGCTTGCGCGGCAAGAAAGTACAGCGGCGCTGCGCCGTACCCGCCACCCACGAGCAGCGCCGGGCGATTTCGATCCAGCCGGAAGGGCCGCCCGAACGGGCCGCGCCAACTGAGCAGGTCGCCCGTTTTGCACTCGTGCAGCGCGATGCTGAACGGCCCGACTCTGGCCACCGTCAGCGTGAGCGGATCGGGCGCGGCGATGCTGATCGGCTTTTCATCCACGCCGGGCAACCACAGCATCACAAACTGTCCCGGCTGCGCATCCAGCTTGTCGTCGAGGACGAACGTCTTGACGGCGCGGGTTTCTTCGATGACTTGGGAAATACGAACGGTTTTTGGAAGCATGCTCAACTCTTCAAGATGCCCTTAACGGACAAGGGATTCCTTTTGACTTGCCACGAAGACTATGCTATAGTTTTACCAGTGAGGTGAACCATGTCAGAAATTGTGACGGCTGTGTACGAAAAGGGTCTCTTGCGTCCCCTGACTCCTTTGAACCTGCGCGAGCGCCAGAGCGTGCGCCTGCAAGTCTTGCCGGAAGAGCCGGCCGATGAGGTTGACAGGATCATCAACCGCTTGATAGCGGCAGGCTTGATGACACCTCCGCTCGGTCATTCTGACGTTGATCCAGTCTCCGAAGAAGAACGCCGCGAACTCGCCGAGATTTTGGGTAAAGCGCCTGGCAAGCCACTTTCGGAAATAATCATAGAAGAACGAGGCGAGTGGTGAGTGCTTTCTTTCTGGATAGCAGAGCTTCGCGAGGTGCGCCGTTCTTTTCATGCCCCCATCGGGATTCGAACCCGAGTTTTGGCCTTGAAAGGGCCGCGTCCTGGTCCACTAGACGATGGGGGCGACGCGGCGTATTCTACCATAAAGCCCCCATTGGTCAAGGCAAATGTAAAACTTGTACGCTCACGACGCGGATGGCTGAGTGCGCACCGCTCGGATTGCGGCCAGCGCCTGGACCAATTGTCGCACGCCCGCGGCCAATGGGGAATTGAACTGGCCGGGCATCAGCGGAACCCCCCGCCCCAAAGCCTCAATTTGAGCTTCGTCGTAGGGCAGATTAGCGAACAGCTTTCGGCCTAACGCTTTTTCGAGGGCCGCCGGAGAAAGGCCAGGCCGAAGCGCAACCTGATTCGACACCAGCAGAACACGGTCATCCGGCATATTCAAAGCTTTGAGGGTGCGCAATGTGGCGGCTGTTGTTTGAAGCGAAGCCACTTCCGGCGAAAGAACCAGCAAGACAAGATCAGAACTCAAAATAGCCGCACGTCCGGCATCGTCAAATGTACCGAGGTCTACCACGGTGGCGCCGAACGCCGCCTTGAGCATCGCCAGCAAGCGCGCTATCGCCTCGCCCGCAGGCGGTCGGACTGGCGGCAAGAACGGCGAGGCCAACACTCGCAACCCCGAATCATGTCGCAGCAGGATCTGATCCAGCGCCTCCGGGCTGAGGTTATTGATCTGCAGCAATGCATCGGCCCAGGTCATTTTGGCTTGCTGGCGCATCTGGATAGCCGCATGGCCGGACTTTTGGCACAAGTCCACCAGACAGACTTGTCGCCCGGCTTGTTGCAGCGTCAACGCCAGGTTCACGGCGACGGTCGTCGTGCCCACGCCGCCGCGCAAACTGAACACACTCGTCACCAAGTTGGCCGGTAGGCTTGCCTGGGAGCGCCGCTCCAACAAATCCGTGACAGTCTGCAATAGCTCAGCCGGAGAGACGGGCTTGGCCATATAGGCATCGGCGCGAGCCGCCAACGCCGCATCGCGGTCCACCGATTGGGCGCGAGCGCTTAAAACGAGAACGGCTATATCGGCGGTCGCCGGGTCCTCGCGCAGTTTTCGCACCACCTGGTAGCCATTCATCCCCGGCATCATCACGTCCACAATCGCCAGGTCAGGATGAAGCTGCTGCGCCTTGACGATTCCATCCATGCCATCGCCGGTGAGGATGGCTTCGTGGCCGCCGCGCTGCAGCATCATCCGCGTCATTTCCAGCAAATCGAGGTCGTCGTCTATTACCAGGATGCGTGCCATAATATCTCCTATCACTCTTGCAGGACGGGCTTACCTTTCTCCTCGGCGCAAAAGACCTGGATCGCGTCTTTGTTGACCAGGATCAAGTCGGCGGTATATTGTGTGGCGGGGAAAAAGGCGCTGGTCGCCACCGCGTTGATGACCTGCATAAAACGTTCCGCCGGCGCAACCAGCAACGTAGTCAAATCGAGTCTTCCTGTCAACTCGATGTGACCGGTGATCTCGACTGCCCCGGTGGCAATCCAGACCCGATGCAGCAACCGGGTATAGAATGTGCTCGCGTGAGTGATCTTTTTGACCGCACCCTCGGTCGAGCCGGACACCATCGCAAGCGAGACCTGGTCCTTCCGCAGCGTCGAGATGGCATAATCGGCAATGATCTCGCCCGGCTTTTCGATGCGCGAGATGTAGGCCATCTCTAAATTGATCCACGACACGCGCGGGTCATTGAGCTGATCAGCCAGAGTATGCCCAAAGACGTTCACTTGCGTCGAGAGCCTGTGCGCCGGCGTAAAGAAATCTACCTGAAGCATTTTGCGACGGGTCGGGATGGGTGTTGCCATGGTCACCTCCCTGCCTCACTCACAGCTTATCCAAACATGCTTTGAAAGCGTTGGCTTGCAGCCTCACGCGATCCGTCGGTCCGACCTAGCAATGGCTCTAGCCGAGCCATGACTTGTTCGTCGAACAACTTTAACCCGCAGACATCGCACAGCCAGGCGGGCACATGCGGGATGACGATAAACTGCTCCGTGCCGACGCCTTCCACTGTGTGCCAGTCGGCGTACGTCACAGCGCGCCGACGCAGCACACCGGCGTGACAACAGGGGCAAATCTCCGTCATGCCATGCCGGCTTCTGCCATCATCTTGACCGAAGCGCTCGCACCGATACGAGTAGCGCCGGCGGCGATCATCTTTTGCGCGTCGGCCAGCGTGCGGATGCCGCCGGCAGCCTTGACGCCCATCGTCGGCCCGACGGTCCGGCGCATCAGCGCAACGTCTTCCGCCGTCGCGCCACCCGGCCCAAAGCCGGTCGAGGTCTTGACAAAGTCGGCGCCGGCGGACTGGGCTAGTTGGCAAGCCGTGATCTTTTCGTCGTCGGTCAACAAGGGCACTTCGAGGATGACCTTGACCAGCGCGTTCCCCGCGTGCGCCGCGCGGACGACAGCGGCCAGGTCGCGCGCCACCAGGTCATTGTCCCGGCTCTTGAGCGCGCCAATGTTGATGACCATGTCAATCTCGGTCGCCCCCGCCTCGAGCGATTGCTGCGTCTCAAACGCTTTGACTTCAGGCAAAGTCGCGCCGAGCGGAAAGCCGACGACGGTGCACACTTTGACCGGGCTGCCCTTGAGCCGTTGCGCGCACAATCGGACGTGTGTGGGGTTGACGCATACCGAAGCGAAACCGTGCTGTTTTGCTTCGTCACACACTTGCTCTACCTGCGCCCGCGTGGCTTCAGGCTTGAGCAGTGTGTGATCAATCATCGAGGCCAGGCGCCGAATGTCAGTTGCCGTCATAAAAGTACCTTTCGCGGGATAACGAACATAAAACGCAAGTGTGCGCGGTGCGCTTCGCGCCGCAACCAAAATCCGATCCGCGAATCTGCTCGGATGACTGCGAATACAAATTAGATGCGTATTCCGGTGAAATCGTCCACCGAATCCGATTTATGCCGTCCACCTATTCCGGTTTTCACCGTCCACAGGAAGAGCGCGGCGGCGTTGGCAACAACATTATACACCACTGGACGGCATGCGTACAGTCGAGCGCGTCTTGGACCACGAGCGGCGGTTGCCGCTTTAGGCTAACTGGCGTAGAATCGTAAGGTCAAGGAATCGAACATCGAAGAGGGAGGAATAACTATGGCTTCGAGGTTAACGCAGGTCGTCAAACGAACCGGCGCGGTCGTCCCTTTTACGCCGGAGCGCATCACCAACGCGATTTACCGGGCGGCTGTCGCCGTGGGCGGCCACGACCGCGCCACGGCGGAAAAGCTCACCGGGCAAGTCATCGCGCTCATGGAAGAGCAAATGCCGCCCGGCCACATTCCCGCCGTCGAAGAAATTCAGGACGCCGCCGAAAAAGTCCTCATCGAAAACGGCCACGCCCAAGTCGCCAAAGCCTACATTCTGTACCGCGACGAGCGCGCACGCGCTCGTCAGGCCAAAGCGGACCTCTCGGCCAAGCCTTCGGGCAATATCCCGTGGCGCAAAATCTGGTACGTGCTCGATTGGTCGGTGGAGCACGGGCTTTACAGCGTGGATGCGCTGAACGAGCGCATCGCGCGCGGCGAGTTCCCCGACCTCGTGCGTGAATCGGACGCGGCCTACGAGCAGGACTTGGAAAACGCGGCGGAACTGGTCATGGCGCGGCGCGGCCAGGTCAAGATCGTCATCATCGCGGGGCCTTCGTCTTCCGGCAAAACGACGACGACGACCAAGCTCGGCCTGCGGCTGGAGCACATTGGGCTAAAGCTCGTCGCGCTCAACGTGGACAATTATTTCTTCGACCTGGCGCTGCACCCCAAGGACGAGTACGGCGATTACGACTTTGAGACGCCCCAGGCGCTCGACCTGGACCTCATCAACGAGCACCTGGCGAAGCTGATCGCGGGTGAAGAGATTCAGATGCCGCGCTACGATTTCAAGACCGGGTTGCGGCTGCCCACCGCTAGCGCGACGCCGATGCGGCTAAAAGAGAACGAGATCATTTTGATTGACAGCCTGCACGGGCTTTATCCCGACATGATGCGCGCCATCTCCGACGAGCGCAAGTTCAAGCTCTATATCGAGACGCTCATCCAGATGAAGGGACGCGACGGTCAATATGTGCGTTGGACCGATCTGCGCCTGATGCGCCGGATGCTGCGCGACGCGACGCACCGCTCCTACGATCCGCAGCGGACGTTGGAGCACTGGCATTACGTGCGCGCAAGCGAACTGCGCCACATCATCCCTTACATCAACACGACCGATTACATCGTCAACGGCGCGCTGCCTTACGAGCTGCCCGTCTTTCGCCCCAGGTTGATGGATCAGTTTGCCCAATGGGCCACGCAGTACGACGACGACCCGCAGCGCCAAGACGCCATGCTCCGCGCCAGGCGCGTGTACACGCTGCTGCAAACAATCACGCCCGCGACGGACTCTCTGGCGTGAACTCGATGATCACAACCACGTCCAGCCCCAGCCGCTCCAACTGCGCCAGCTTTTCCTCGTTCGAGGTGAGGTAGAACGGCGCGGCGCGTCCCAGCACCACGCTCGGCAGCGGAAAGAACGTCACCAGCGCCGCGCGGCATCCCTTGTCCCGCGCCGATTCAACCACGGAGCGGATGAGCTGCTGATGGCCCAAGTGAACGCCGTCGAACGCGCCGATGGTGAGGACGGTGGGTTGTTGGGAAATGAGAGATGAGAGGTCGTGAAAAACTTGCATTGTTGGTCCACTACCAGGTCCAGTCATTGCCCCAGGGATAGAAGTGGAACGTCAAGTTCGGGACTCTTCGGCCAGCACCTTCTTTGGCCGCCAGACTTGCGCCGCTGCATCGAAAACCATAATCGCCAGGAGCGCGCCACTCGCGTCGTGAGCGCGGCACAGAGAACCGGCTAAAGTCTTGACTTCACTCGAAGTGATAGACTGCCCCATCAACACGCGCCGCGCCTGGTCGGCGTCGAGCGTGAGGACGGGCAGGTCTTGCAGCGCCGCATCAAGCGGATGCAAGAGATCTGACAGGTCTTGAAGACCTGTCAGGTCTTGCAGCGTCACCGCATCGTCAATGGAGAATGAGCCGCTCGCCAATCGCGTCAACGCGATGAGATGCGCCCCACACGCTCCGCGTAGCGCCGCGCCAATGTCGTGCGCCAGCGAGCGGATGTAGGTCCCCGACGAACAGCGCACATCAATCGTCGCGTCGGGCGGCTGCCACGCGCGCAATGCAATGTCGTAAATCTTGATGCGGCGCGGCGCGCGCTCCACCTCGATCCCCTGGCGGGCTAACTTGTAGAGCGGCTGGCCATCGCGCTTGAGCGCGGAATACATCGGCGGCACCTGGTCAATCTCGCCGACGAACCGGGCCAGCACCGCGCGCAATTCGGACTCGTCCACGTTCACCGGCTGCGTGGCGACGACCTGACCCTCGGCATCATAGGTATCTGTCTCTACGCCGAGCCGCATCACCGCGCGATACGTCTTGTCCGAACCCATCAAATATTCGGCCACGCGCGTGGCGCGGCCCAGGCACACCAGCAACACGCCGGTCGCCATCGGATCAAGCGTGCCCGCGTGCCCTACCCTTTTCTGATGCGTCAGCCGCCGGATGCGTCCCACCACATCGTGAGAGGTCCACCCTTGCGGTTTGTTGACGACGAGGATGCCATCCATATCAAATCTTCACGCTTCGCGTCCAATCTCTCATCTCATGGCTCGTGTTGAGATTGGACGCTCCGCGTCGAGATTTGAGATTTGAGCGCAGTGACCACTCGCTCCACAACAGCGTCTAGCGGCCCATCGAGCGTGCAGCCGGCTGCCTGGGGATGACCCCCGCCGCCCAACGCCTGCGCCACCGCAGAAACGTCGAACGAAGGGCGGGCGCGCAGACTGATTTCCACCCGGCCATCATCCTTTTCAGCCAGCACCGCCGAAAGGTTCGCCTCCTCGGCTGACAACAAGAAATTCGCCAGACCTTGTAGATCGGTGTCGGGCCAGCCGGTCTCGTGCCGCGCCGGCCGGCTGAGAACGGCCCAGATGACGCCGCGCTCCGCGTCCAGCCGCATCGTCGAAAGTGCCCGCTGCCACGCGCGCAGCAGGTTGAACGGGCGGCGGTTGAACACCTGGTCAATGATGTCGGCCAGCGGCGCGCCGGCCTGCATCAGCCGCATCACTTTGCCCAACAGCGCCGGGGTGACGTTGTCCGTGCGGAGAGCCAGCGTGTCGCCGATGATGCCGTACAACAGGCAGGTGGCGATGTCCATGTCCACCGGCAAGCTGAGGCGGTCGCACAATTCGAGCACCATCTCCGACGTGGCAACGTAGCTCGCATCAACCCAATGGTGTGTGCCAAAGCAGGTGTTGGTGACGTGGTGATCAATGTTGAGGAGCGGAATGTCGCGCCACTCGTCGGCGCGATAGATGCGGCCCACACGCTTAAGGTCGCCGCAATCCAGGCTTACCACCAGATCAAAGGGGCCGCCAGCCTGGCTGACAATATCGGCGTAACCGGGGAGATAAGCAAAGCGCGTCGGCACAGGGTCGGAACAAGAAACCGTCACCCACTTGCCGGCCTGACGAAGCGCCTTGCCCAAGCCCAACAAACCCCCGATGGCGTCGCCATCAGGGGCAATGTGCGTGATCAAAAGTATGCGGCAGGCAGCGCGGAGCAGCGACTCAGGCGTTGTCATTGCTTTTGGCGAGTTCGTCCAGGATGTGCGAGATGCGCTCGCCGGTTTCGAGCGAAGCATCCCAGCGGAAAATCAGTTGCGGCACGACGCGCAGATCGAGCCGCGCGGCCAGCTCGCGGCGGAAAAACCCGGAAGCGTGCTTCAGGCCCGCCAGCGCTGCCTGGCTGCCTTCCTTGCCGGACAACGCGCTCACATAGATGAACGCCTGGCGCAAATCCGGGCTGATCTCGACACCGGTGACAGACAGCCCACGCAAGCGCGGGTCCTCGGTGCGTCGTTCCAGCAGATCGGCAATCTCAAATCGTACTTGGTTAGCGACTCGCTGCTGACGGCGGATAGGCATCGTAATCGTCCCGGCGGCACGACAGCGACGAATCGCCATCGGATGCCGCTCCTAACTGATCCGTTCCTTGACGTAGAACTCGACAATGTCGCCTTCCTTGAAATCGCCGAACCCTTCGAGCGCCACGCCGCAGTCCAGGCCGGTCCTGACTTCTTTGACATCCCCCTGCAAGTGCTTGAGAGAATGTAAGGGACCGTCAAAAATAACGCCCTCGCCGCGGCGCACGCGCCCTTTGGCATCGCGCAACGCCAGGCCATCGCGCACAGTGCACCCGGCAATAAACCCCACGCCCTTGATCTTGAAAACCTGGCGGACCTGGGCGTGACCGACGACCTTGTCTACATATACCGGCTCGAGCAACCCCTTGAGCGCCTTGTCCACATCTTCGACGAGCTTGTAGATGATGTCGTAGAGGCGCACATCCACGCCGCTGGTCTCGGCCATCTTGCGCGCGGCCGAGTCTACGACGACACTAAAGCCGATGACGATGCCGTGCGAGGCGAGGGCCAGCATCACATCATTTTCGCTAATGTTGCCCGTCCCAGCGTGCAGAATATTGACCTTGACTTTCTCGCCGCTGAGCTTTTTCAGCGAGTTGACGATTGGCTCGATGGAGCCTTGCCCATCGGCCTTGATGATGAGCGCCAGTTCTTTGACTTTGCCGGCCTGAATCTGCGCATACAGGTCAGATAGCGTCAGGGGGCGAACGGGGCCGATGGCAGCCGTTTCGTGCTCCTTGCCGATGCGCTCGGCAACGATGGACTTGGCGATTTTTTCGTTCTTGACCACCTCGAACACATCGCCCGCGCCGGGCACGCTCGTCAGGCCCAATACCTCGACCGGGATGGAAGGCCCGGCTTTTTGTACGGGGAGGCCGTGCTCGTCAAACATCGCTCGGACGCGCCCATACGCTGTGCCGACGATCATTGCATGGCCCAATTCCAGCGTGCCGTTCTGGACGAGCAGCGTCGCCATAGGGCCGCGTGACTTGTCCATCTTGCTTTCGATGACCGTGCCCACGGCCAGGCGATCTGGGTTGGCCTTGATTTGCACACTATCGGCCACGAGCAAGATCGCTTCGAGCAAGTCGTCAATGCATTCCTTTTTCTTGGCCGACACGGCAACGCACAAGACATCGCCGCCGTACTCGTCAATCAGCAAGCCGTTGTCGGCCAGCCCCTTTTTGACGCGCTCCGGGTTGGCATTGGGCTTGTCAATCTTGTTGAGCGCGACGACGATGGGGACGCGCGCCGCCTTGGCGTGCGCGATGGCCTCGATGGTTTGCGGCATCACACCGTCGTCAGCCGCCACCACCAACACCGCCAGATCGGTGGCCTGCGCGCCGCGCGCGCGCATCGCGGTGAACGCCTCGTGGCCGGGTGTGTCCAGGAAAGTGATCTTGCGTCCCTGGTGCTCCACCTGGTAGGCGCCGATGCGTTGCGTAATGCCGCCGGCTTCGCCGCCGGCCACGTCGCTGTGGCGAACGGCGTCGAGCAGGGAGGTCTTGCCATGATCTACATGGCCCATCACCGTGACGACGGGCGGGCGGGGCTTGAGCTTGGCCGCGTCTTCTCCAGCATACAGCCGCTGCCAGAGCGTGGCGGGGCCTTGATCCAGGGCCTCCGGCTCGGCTGGGATAGCGATTTCCTGCGGCTCAAAGCCCATCTCTTGCGCGACAATCGCGGCGGTATCATAGTCAACCACCTGGTTGATATTGGCCATGAAACCGTTGTTCATCAACTCTTTGATAACGTCAATCGGGCTGACGTTGAACAACGCCGCCAGTTCACGCACGGTCAATGAGCTGGGTATTTCAATTTTTTTCACATTTGAACTCATACGACCTCCCACGTCCACACGCCCGGCCACGAAATCCACCATCACTTTTTCGAGCTGATCTTCGTCCAACTGCCCGTGGCCGATGCCGATCTTGGCTTCCGGCACGACTTGCGCCAGCCGCCGCCTGATTTGCTCGATGCCCTGGACGCGATTGTGTACAAAGTACACTTGCCCGCCTCGATCCAACTCGCGCAAGATGGCCGAGCGGATCAAGGGGTCGTCGTACTTGCCCACGTAGGTGGCAACAGGCAGGCGCTCTTCGGGCGGCGTGTCAATCGTGCTGATGTCGCGCACGCCGGTGAGCGACATGTACAGCGTGCGCGGGATGGGCGTGGCGGTGAGCGTGAGCACGTCCACTTCCGTCCGGATCTTTTTGAGGTACTCTTTGTGCGTCACGCCAAAGCGCTGCTCTTCGTCAATGATGAGCAAGCCCAGGTCTTTGAACTGGACGTCTTTTTGCAGCAGGCGGTGCGTGCCGATGAGGATGTCCACTTGCCCCTCGCGCAGATTTTGCAGGATCGCTTTCTGCGCCTTGGGCGCGCGGAACCGGCTGAGCATTTCCACCATGACGGGGAACGGAGCCAGCCGCGACTGGAACGTGCCAAAGTGTTGTTGGGCCAGGACGGTTGTTGGCACGAGCACGGCGACTTGTTTGCCGTCCTGTACTGCCTTGAACGCGGCGCGCAACGCCACTTCGGTCTTGCCATAGCCCACGTCGCCGCAGATCAGGCGATCCATCGGGCGCGGCCTTTCCAGGTCGCTCTTGACTTCTTTGATGGCGCGCAGTTGATCTTCGGTCTCTACATAGGGGAACGCCGCTTCGAGTTCTTGTTGCCACGCCGAGTCTTGAGCGAAGGCGTGACCGACGACGAGCTCGCGCGCGGCGTACAGATCGAGCAATTCTCTGGCGACCTCGGCGGCGGCGGCCTGCGCGCGCGCCTTGACCTGGCTCCATTCGGCAGTGCCCAGACGATGCAGCGCGGGCGGGCGATCCTCGGCTCCGACGTATTTCGAGATGCGGTCGGCCTGATGGATCGGGACGTACAGCCGGTCGGCCGCGGCGTACTGGATGGTCAGGTATTCGCGGACTGCGCCTTCGACGGTCAGCGTGACGAGTCCCTGAAAGACGCCCACGCCGTGCTCGATGTGAACGACGTAATCGCCCGGCGTCAAGTCGGAAAAGAATGCTTCGGGTGTGATGGCCTTGGGCCTGGCCCTGCGGCGCGGCTGCGGGCGCACCCAGCCGAATATCTCGCCATCGGTGAGGACGTGGAGATTGGAAGGCGCACGCTCGATGCGAAATATCCAACCGTCGGGTAATGCGCCTTGAACAAAGATGACCTCGTGCTCTTGCGGCGGCTTGACCACATCCGTGAGCGGCGCGTGATAGTGTTCGCGCTCGGCCCACAGTTCGGCCAATCGCTGCGCCTGGCGGCTGACGACTAAGGTCGTGTCGCCCATCGTGCGCATCTGCGTGACGTGGTCGAGCACCGGCTTGAGCTGCCCGCCAAAACGCGGGGGCAGCGTGAACGCCGCGCTCAACGCTTCGCGTTGTTCGAGGTCTTGCTCGCCGCCCAATGTCAATGTTGTGTGGCGGGCGCGCATATCGGTCCATTCGTCCCACGTAATGTAGGGGAGAGGGTAATCAGGCGGGAGCGTGCCGGACTCGACGCCCTGATCGCGCAGTTGGACGGCTTGCTCTTCCAACTCGTTCCACACATCGGCCACTTCACCCGGCTCGTCGAGCACCACCAGTCCATCCTGGTCGAGGTAGTTGAGCAGGCTGGCCGGTTCGGAATAAAAGTACGGCAGGTAAAACTCGATGCCGTTGAACGGTTCGCCGCTGCGCAGCGCGGCCAGGTCGCGCTCGACGCTCGACGCGATGTCTTCCGGCAACTGCTCAGTGTCCCATGCGCGGATGCGCTCGGCGGCCTGTTGGCCGTGCCGGGCCATCGCTTCGCTGGCGGGCGTGATGATGGCGTGTTCGAGCGCGTCTTGCGAGCGCTGCAGGCCGGCGTCAAAGCGGCGCAAACTTTCGATCTCTTCGCCGAATAGCTCGATGCGGATGGGGTAGGGGGACGCGGGCGGAAAAATATCCAGGATGCCGCCGCGCGCAGAGAACTGTCCCGGCGCTTGTACGACCGTGGCGCGCTCATAGCCCATCCCAATCCACGCGAGCAGCGTCTTGCCCAGTCCGATGGATTGACCCTTCTTGAGTGTGCGCACGTTGGCGCGGAACGAGCGCGGCGGGAGCGTGCGTTGCATCAACGCACGGACGGACGTGACGATAATACGCCTATCGGCGTGACCCGCTTTTCCGGTCATGGGCGGATGAGCGGGAGGGGAAGCGAGTGTTGCCAGCGCGGCCAGTCGCTCGCAGATTGTTTCCCGGGGCCACGGCGCGCGCTCGTAAAACAAGACCGGCGGCTCTGGAAAGCGCAGCACGCGCGATCGGAGATCCCCTTGAGGGGACGCGTCGCCGGTGTACGC
The DNA here is from genome assembly GCA_041300525.1 of Anaerolineae bacterium. Classification (GTDB taxonomy): domain Bacteria; phylum Chloroflexota; class Anaerolineae; order Fen-1058; family Fen-1058; genus JBGLNJ01. The sequence continues at coordinate 3,673,639 of JBGLNJ010000001.1, forward strand.
GCGCAGCGCATCCACCAGCGCCCCCGCCGTTTCCACGCGGCCTGTCACGAGGACCAGCGGTTGATTCAGGCTGCCGGCGAGCGCGGCTACCAGGTAGGGCCGCGCCGCGCGCAGCAGCGGCAGTGCGCGCTCGGTTCCGCGGTGGTGCGCTTGCAGCTCGTCGAGCAGTTTCTGGTAGGTCGGGTTGTTGGTGAGGAGGGGGAGCAGACCTGAAAGGTTCATGGCACACTTCCTATCATCAGTCAACAGCGGCCGCACGTAAAGGGTCAAAGTGCTTATGATACCACAGAATGATGCAAGGCTGCAAAACAAATCGCCGACCGGGACCGCTGCATGGCGGTCAACGGTCGGCGGTGGGCAGAAACCCTCGCAAGGTTCAATCCCGTCATCCGATTGACGCGATAGAAGCCGCCAGAGCTATTTGACCCAGGTGATACGTCATCATCACCCGCAGACGGGCAGACGGTGATGAGGATTGGGTGACGAAGAGATTCCGGGCCAGCATGGCATCAGAGGCAAAGAACAGGCTGGCTCCCGCAATGACAATCCCTCGACGCAACGGGGACCATTCGGGGCGGAACAAGGTGACCCAGGCTGAAAAAAGCATCAGGCTCAGTATTAGACTGTACAGCGCCACCGGGATCAGCAGCGCCGTTTGCTGGCGACGCCGCAACCCGAGCGCAATGCCCCGGAAAAGCGCCAGGCCGAGAGGCGCGACGACGACAAAGAGCGCCAGGGCCGGCCGGGGAGGCAGCGCCGAATTCAGTCCGACGATGTAGCACACGTGCACCAGGAGGAACGCTGCCAGGCCGGGGATAAAGAATCGCTGATTGGGCAACAGCAGCAAAACATCACCGGCCAGTGAAAAGATGAAGCCGGGCAAAAAGAATTGGGCCAACCGGGCATCGTGCGGCCCTCGCGTCAAGAGCCAGGCTGCGGCCAACACCAGGGCTAACGTTGCCGGCTTGAGGATGTATTCCAGTTGCCTTTGGCTGCGGGCCATGGCCAGCCAGTCCAACCCGGCCACAATCAGCGCCAGGCAAAACGCCCAACCGCTGTATGGCCAGAGGATGTTCATGCTTGCCTCCTGGGCAGAAACTAGTTGGCCGAAAAGACAATAGCATCATCGCAAGGCCTGGCCGGCCCGTCGACTTGAATGAGTGCCACTCCGAACGGTGCGCCCTGCTCGATGCAGGTGGCGATCATCCGGCGATAGCGCGGCTCAAAAATGTGCCGGGGCAGTACCTGACCTGGGAACTGAACGGTGTTCAAGGGAAACAAGGGCAAAGATAGCTGGCTGTTCATCCGCGCACTCCGTGGCCGTCATTGTACGGCATCTCGGTTTGGTTGACAAGTGGAATGATTTGGCTATAATACCTGGCAGTTGCCCGCGTGGCGGAATTGGCATACGCAGCAGGTTGAGGGCCTGTGCCGCAAGGCGTGGAGGTTCGAGTCCTCTCGCGGGCACCTGAGCAAATGAATAACGCTGTACTGTAGCCCCGCGCGAAGCGGGGCTTCTGTTTTGTATTACAATAGCGCCACTTTACTGGCAGGATTAGGACATGAGAAGTCGCAGGCCGTCAAACTGGTTTGGCACGATCGGAGTGGGGATCGTGTTTTTGTTGTTGAGCGGATGTGCCAATCAAGGTGCGGCGGCGGGCACTAACGCCGCCCAATCGTCTACGCAGTCGGCGACGAAGCCGGCTACGACCGTGGCCCAGATCAAGACTACGAAAGCCGCGCCGAGCACCGGCATGACGATCATGCACACCGTGCAGCAGGAAGACAATCTGTATCGTATTGCGCGCAAGTATGGCACCTCGGTGCAGGCCATTCAACAGGCCAATGGCATTGCCGATCCGACGGTGATCACCGTGGGCCAGAAGCTGATCATTCCCAATTTGCAGGCGACCACTGAGCCGGAACCGACTGCGGGCGTCACCTCTGGAGGTAGCCGGTTTTCCCAGCCTGCAGCAGATGATTGAAACCGGGCGGCCGGTCGTCATCTCCGACACGATTGGCTACGCCAATCGCGCCTCGCCGATGTGGGTTGACCTGGAGCAGACCCGGTGGCTGCACTCGTACGTCGGCGCGCCGATTCGAGTCAGAGGCCAGGTCGTCGGTTTCCTGAATCTCAATAGTGCGACCGTTGGATTCTTTACGGACGCGCACGCGGAACGGCTGCAAGCCTTTGCCGATCAGGCTGCTATCGCTATCGAGAACGCGCGCGTGTTCCAACTGGCACGCCAACATGTTCAGCGCCAGGTCCTCATCAACGAGGTGTCGGTGGCTCTCAACCGGCCCATCGAATTGCAGACCGTCCTTCAAGTCACCGTGGCGGGCCTGGCGCAGGCGCTCGACGTCGGCCAGGCCAGTCTGTCGCTGTTTGGCGAGACACGCCAGCACCTGATCGTCATGGCCGACCACGCCGCGCCGGGCAGCTTGTCGGCCATGGGGCTTCGGATTCCGATGGAAGGCAACCGGGCCATGCAGCAGACGCTTGATACCCAAGCGCCGCTGGCGATTGAGGACGCGCAACATGATCCGCTGACTTTGAGCATGTGGGATATGTTGGCCCAGCGTGATGTGCGCTCGATGTTGATCGTGCCGATCGTCGCGCGAGACCTGGCGGTTGGCACGATTACGTGCAATGCTATCAAAGCCCCGCGTCGCTTCAGTTCAGACGAGATCGGGTTGGCTCAAACCGTGGCCAACCTGGCCGCCGTGCGGATCGAGCAGGCCCGCCTGTTTGAGGCTGAGCGGATCGCGCGCCATCAAGCGCAGCAACGCGCGCTCGATCTGAGCGGGCTGTACTCGATCACGCGGGCGACCAGCCGCTCGCTCGACTTGGGCGATGTCTTGTCGCAGGCGCTCACCTCTGCGCTGGTCTCGCTGCAATTCGACGTTGGATATATCGCGCTGGTGGCAGAAGTGGAAAGCGATGGCGTGCCGCCACGCTTGCAGTTGCGAGCGGAACGCGGCATGCCGGCCGCCATACGCGCACGACTGGAACAGAGCCTGGAGAACACACTGGCCGAGTGTGTTCTCCAACGCCGGCAGATCGTGGCGCTTGACGCGGAGCACACCAGTGGCGTTGGCGTTGTACCCAACGCGGCCTCGCCAACGTCCAGCAGTTCAGACGGATTTGAGACGAGCGGTTGGAGCGCCTATATCGGCGTTCCCTTGATGTACCAGGAACAAGCTTTGGGTGCGCTCTGTCTATTCTCGCGCCAGCCACGCTTGACCACAGCCCAGAGCCTGTCCTTTCTCGATAGCGTCGGCCAGCAGATTGCCGCAGCGGCGATCAATGCCCAATTCGTTCAGGCGACACTCAACGAGCGTAGTCGCCTGAGGTCGCTGATCGAGTCCAACCGCGATGGGATCATTCTGACCGGCCTGGATGGGCGCATCCTCGTCGCCAATACGCCGGTGATGGAAATGTTGAAACTCGCCGGTTTGCCCTCAAGCTGGCTGGGGCGTTCGCTGGGCGAGGCGCTATGGGCGCTGCGACGTTCCGCGCCGGAAGCGGCAAAAGTGGCGCGGGCGGAACTGCGTCGCGCGCGTAGCGAGGCGCATGACCAGTCGGTCAACGAGGGCGAGTTAAAAGTGCCGCCCCGTGTGATTCACTGGCTGAGCTTGCCGGTTCAGGTCGGCAGCAAGTCTCTCGGGCGGCTGGTGGTGTTGCGCGACATGACGAACGAACGCGCGGTCGAGCGGCTGCGCGACGATATGACTCACACGATGGTGCACGATTTGCGCAATCCCCTGACGGGCATCTCGGTATCGCTCGGCCTGTTGATGAGCGGCGTGATGGGCGCAGTGTCACCCACTCAACGCGAGATTCTGGAAATTGCCGATCGCAGCACGCGCCGGATGACGGAAATGGTGAACGCGATCCTGGATGTCAATCGCCTGGAAAGTGGCCGGATGCCACTGCATCACAAGCTGGTGGCGATCAACCTTCTGGCCATGGATGTGATTCAGATGGAAACGGCAGTCGCCAGCGAAAGGGGCATCAGCACGGAAAGTGACATTCCCTTGTCACTGCCGGGCGTCTGGGCCGACGAAACCTTGATCCGGCGCGTGCTCCAAAACCTGATCGGCAATGCGATCAAGTTCACTCCGCCGGGCGGGCGTGTCTGGGTATCCGCTCGATCCGAGGACAAACCCAAGCGCCAGGTGGTGCTGTCGGTCCGCGATACCGGCACCGGTATTCCGCTTGAGATTCAGCCACGCCTGTTCCAGAAATTCGCCGCCGGCGAGCAGGAAGAACATGGAAGCGGTCTGGGCCTGGCATTCTGCAAATTGGCCGTCGAAGCGCACGAAGGGCGCATCTGGGTCGAAAGCACGTCGGAGCATGGCACGACGATTGCCTTTAGTTTGGCCGCGGCTGAAGGCCATCAAATCGTTTGATGGAGAAAACATCGAACGTTTGCTAGCGGAGGAGCGCCGGAGGAAGCCAGAAGCGCCCATAACCGGAGAGGGTCACCACGGTGCTTGCGATTAGGATCAGCGCGCTCAAGCCGAGCAGGACGTAATCGGCGCGGCAGTAGGTCAGGCGCGTCAACCACGTGCGCGGGCGCACGCCAAAACTGCGCAAGTCCATCGCATCTATCGTTTCTTCGCCGCCCACGATAGCCTGCACCACCACTGGCGCCAAGAGTGGGGCGGTGCGGCGAATTTGTTGTACCACTCCGCCGCTCAGGCGTTCCAGCTCGTAGCCCCACGCGCGCTGCACATCGTAAGTTAATGAGCAAGGCCCGCACTTGGCGGGCCTTGCTTGTTCATGAACGCATATCTACTTGCCAGTCAGATGGTATATCCAGTCTGGCGCCCAGAATGTGCCATACCCCATCCACCGCAGGATGATGGAAATCACCAGGACGGCAACTCCCAGGCCAATGAACAAATAGTCGCGCCGCTCATAGTGCAGTTCCCGCAGCCAGGTGCGCGGACGCACCCCAAAGGCGCGCAGATCCATGGCGTCAATCACTTCTTCTCCGGTGAGAATCGCTTGCATGGTTACCGGCACGATCAACGGAGCCAGGCGGCGCAGGCGGCTGATGATGCCGCCACTCAGGCTTTCCATCTCATAACCGCGGGCGCGCTGCGCGTCCACTGTGATGGCAAAATCCCGCCCCAGAGTCGGGATGAACCGAAAGGCCAGGTCCATCGTGAACGATACTTTGTCGGGCAGACCCATCCGCCGAAAGCTGACGCCATAGACGGACGGGTCTATCGTGTAGGGAATCGGGATGGCCAGGATCGCCATTGTAAACATGCGCATCATCTGCGTGACGGCGAAAAAGACCCTCAGGGTGGTGATGGTGATGTGAAGGTTCCAATTGACGCCAGGGATTTTGAGGGTAGGAGTCTGGATAAGCGCTGGAGAGGTATCCTGAAGCACCGACATCGGCCCGCCCCGACCGGAGAGCAGGGCATTAACGCCGACGATGACGACGATGAAGATTAGAAAGAATATCCAGGCTCGCTTGATGTCCTGCCATTCGATGCGCGCCAGGAGGTATAGAACGATGGACAGGACAAACAGTGGGAATAAAAGGCGGATGTCCCAAATCTGGGCGATGGCGAATGAAGCGAACAGGCAAGCCAGAAAGATCAGCCTGGCGCGTGGGTCAAGCCTCTGGATAATCGTATTGCGCGGCCGATACTTCCAGGCTACGAGCACTTATCTACCTCGCCTCGAAACCACTGCCTGATAAGCCACCATCAGGATGGGCAGCAGAATGACCGTTACGATCGTATTGCCGATGATGGCTGGCACCCAGTAGCCTCCAATGGCGGTGGCCCAGTCAATCCCACCGGTGAGCTTTTCCATCACGGAGGCAAACAACATGCCGACGAGAATGCCGACGATGCCAAAGCCGATAGCGATGCTAATGTCCTTCAGCTTGCGATAGTCCTTGATCATCAGCATGGCCAGGCCGGGGATAAGCCCCATGATGCCATTGCCGACGTCCCAGTGCCACCAGAACCCAAAGCCGCTAATAGCATCGCCCAGGATATTGCCGACCAGTCCGGCAATAAATCCGACCCAGGGGCCAAAAGCGACGCCAAAGAAAATCATCACGGCCACCGCGGGACGGAAAGTGATGTTCCCCGCTGCAGGCAAGGGGACGATGTTGGTGAACCACGATAGGACGCCATACAGTGCTGCCCCGATGGCGCCATAGACCACCTGTCGAGTTTTGAATTCCCAAAGCTTGCCGTTCATAGCATGTCTCCTGGTATTATAGGTTTCGCAGGTTCTTGACAGAGCCTGCATTGCGGGTAAAGTATCTCCGCCCCATCATCCAGCGAGGTCGGAGCCTGTTGACGACCCTTTGATTTGCTCATCACCGACTACAAGATGCCGGACCTCGACGGCTTGATGCTGGCGACGCGCATCCGGCGTTTGTATCCGTTGACGGCCATCGTCATGATGTCGGCCTACGGCAACGACGATTTGCGCGCGCGCGCCACGCGCGTGAGTATCCGGCATTTTTTGGACAAGCCGGTACAGTTGACCGACATTCGCCTGGCCGTTCTCGAAGAGTTGAGCCGGCCCAAGCGGTAGAGCGCGAAAGAACATCATTTTGCCAGGCCCTCGCGTGCCCCCGATCACGTCTCGGGTCCCCGTGATTCCGATTTGCCCATTGATTGCCGTTCGGTTCTATGCTATCATGGATCAATGTCTGCCGTGTTGCCTGAATAGGTCCGGCTCGATTCCAATTCAAGAAACCCATATCCAAGTCTACACTCATAGATGCACTGCCTTGGCCGGCGGAAGAGATTGGCATTTGGCAAAATTGCCCAAAGCGTGCTAGAATAGTCGCCGAGGTGGACAATGGCCGAACAACTTCCCACGCCGATGACCGAAGGGGCGCCGACCGCACAAACCGCGCCAGCAACGCCAGAACCTTCTGCTGACGAACGGCGAAAACGCCGGCTTATTCTCTATGGTTCCATTGCGGGACTGGTGGTGTTGCTCATCCTCTTGGCCTTGGCGGTCTACTGGGCCGTTCAGCCGCAAAACCAAGACATCACACGCGGCATGCGCGATGTGGCGATCATCTTTCTGGCATTCCTGTCCATCGTCATCGGCGCGATGCTCGTCGCCTTGCTCTATCAGGTGACGATGTTGACCTTGCTCCTGCGCGACGAGGTCAAGCCCTTGCTCGAATCCATCAACGAGACGATGAACACGGTGCGCGGGACGGCGGTGTTCATGAGTAACAATGTCGTGGAACCCACAATCAAGGTTGCCAGCACGCTTTCAGGCGTGTGGCGATCACTGGAGACTCTGGCCGGTATCCGGTCCAGCGTTCAACCGAAGCAAAGAAAGGAGTAATCTGATGAGCGACAATGGTGGCAGCGAGACCGGGGCCTTTTTGGCCGGGTTCATCGTCGGTGGGCTGGTCGGCGCGGCGACGGCGCTGATTTTGGCCCCGCAGTCGGGTGAGCGGACACGCACCCAGATCCGCGAAAAGAGCATTGAACTGCGCGACCGGGCCGAGGATTTGGCCGAAGATACGCGCGTGCGCGCCGAACGGCTCGCGGAGGAAGCGCAACTGCGCGCCGAAGAAGCTGTCGCGGAAGCGCGCAAGCGGGCTGAGGAGTTACAACAGCGCGGACGCCGAGTCTATGAAGACCAGCGCACTCGCTTGACGAGCGCAGTTGAAGATGGCAAAAAGGCTGCTCTGCGCAAGAAGGAAGAACTGTTGGGCGGCCAGGCTGGAAAGGTTGAACTTCCCGCGCAACCGGCTGAGCCAGCGGCGTAACACCTGCGACATTATCCATGCAATGCTGTCCAATAGGGGGCGGCGACAGTTTGACGTGCCAGAAAAGAGCAGGGAAGCCCCTGCTCTTTTTTATGGGCCAGAGAAAAATCATGCGCTTGAAATTGGCTTACGGTCGTTCTGGGTTGGAGATTGAATTACCGAGCGATGCGCCGGCGACCATCATCGAGCCGCAGCGTGTGCTCGGCTTGCCCGATGAACAAGCGGCGATCACGTCTGCGCTGCGCGCGCCGCTGGGGACGCGCCCACTGCGCGACATAGTACGCCCGGAAGATACTGTAGCCGTAGTGTTCAGCGACCTGACCCGGCCTATGCCCAACGACCGGGTGTTGCCGCCCCTCTTGAACGAATTGGCGCTGGCCGGCGTTCCCAACTCGCAAATCGTGCTCATCAATGGCCTGGGCACTCATCGCCCTCAGACCGAGGCCGAGCTAAACGGGATGCTCGGCAATCGGGTGATCGAGCGGTACCGCGTCGTGCAGCACAATGCCTGGGACGACGAAAACCTGGTCGAGGTCTGCCGGAACTACACGGGGCGGCCAGTGCGCGTCAACCGGACGTACTGGCAAGCTTCGGCGCGCATCTTGACCGGCTTTATTGAGCCGCACATGTTCGCCGGATTCAGCGGTGGCCCCAAAGCCGTGCTGCCCGGCATCGCCGACATCGAAGCCATCATGGATAATCACAGCGCCTTCATGCTGGCCGATCCGCGAGCCACGTGGGCCATGTTGGAGGGCAATCCGGTCTGGGAGGAAATGTTGGCCGTCGCTCAAAGCGCGTCGCCGACTTTCCTGCTCAACGTCACGCTGAATCGAGATCGCCAAATCACGGGCGTCTTTGCGGGCGATCTGGTGGAGGCACATCGCGCCGGAGCAGGCATTGTCCGGCAGACGGCCATGCAGCCGGTGCGCGCGCCGTTTGACATTGTGATCACGAGCAACAGCGGCTACCCGTTGGACCTCAACCTGTACCAGGCCGTCAAGGGCATGTCGGCGGCGGCCCGCATCGTGAAACCGGGCGGCGATATTATCGTCGCCGCCGAATGTTGGGATGGCATTCCGGCGCACGGCGAATATCGCCGCTTGTTGTGGGAAGCCAGATCTCCGCGCGATTTGCTGGAGCGCGTGATGACGCCGGGCTTTCGGTGTCACGATCAGTGGGAGGCGCAGATTCAGGCCCAGATTCAGATCAAGGCCAACGTGCACGTTTACGCCGACAATCTCTCCGATGAGGAATTGAGGCGGGCGCTGGTCACTCCGTGCCGCTCGATTGAAGAGACCGTCGCCCGGCTGCGCAGCGAAAAGCCAGGCGCGACTATCGCGGTTTTGCCGGAAGGCCCTCAGGCGGTTCCCTATATCGGAGTGTGAATGATCACAGACGTTGCCAAGCACGAATATCGGCCTGTGACCCCGGCGCTCGTCGCCCAGTTGCGCGCCATCGTCGGAGAGCAGCACGTCATCTACGACGATCCGACGCGGATGCAAGATTACGCGCACGACGAGGTCGCGGGCGTCGAACATGCGCACATGCCGGAGGTCGTCGTCAGGCCAGATACGTCCGCGCAGATTGCCGAGATCATGCGGCTGGCGAACCGCGAGCGCATCCCGGTCACGCCGCGCGGTGCTGGCTCCGGACTTTCGTGTGGCGCGGTTCCGGTGTATGGCGGCATCTTGCTCTCGCTCGAGCGCATGAATCGTATCTTGGAGATTGATCGGGATAACATGATGGCTGTCGTCGAGCCTGGTGTGGTGACCAACGACATTAACGAGGCTGTCAGGGATTACGGGCTTTTCTATGCTGGTTATCCGATGAGCGTGGAGGTTTGCTTTATCGGCGGCAATGTGGCCGAAAATGCCGGCGGCGGTCGAGCCATCAAGTACGGCGTCACCGGACGTTACGTGCTGGGGATGGAGGCGGTGCTGCCCTCGGGTGAGATCGTTCAACTGGGCGGCAAACGAGTAAAGGATGTCACCGGTTACGATGTCTTGCGTCTGATGGTTGGATCCGAGGGGACGCTGGGCATCTTTACCCGCATCATCTTGCGGCTGCTGCCGCTGCCAATGGCTCGCGTGGTGTTGCTGATACTGTTTGCGGATGTGGCGACGGCCATTGCAGCCGTGCCCAAGATCATGACCCAGGGCCGGATTGTCCCGGCCTCCATCGAGTTCATGGATCGCCTGTCAGTGCAAACCGCCTACGATCACCTGGGAGAACGTCCACCCCAGCCGAACATTGGCGCTATGCTGCTCATCGAGCTGGATGGCAACAGCCAGGAACAGGTCGAAGCAGAATCTAATGCGATTGTTGACTTGTGCCTGGAAGCTGGGGCGCTGGAAGTGTATGTGGGCAACACACCCGCCACTGAGAAAAAGATGTGGCGTCCCCGGCAGATCATGGCGGAGGCATTCAAAGCCATCTGCCCGGTGCAGAGCCTGGAAGACATCGTCGTGCCGCTGGCGCAGATCCCCCGCCTGAGGCCACAACTGCCACGACTCTCCCGGCAATATAATGTGCTGATTCCGTGCTATGGTCACGCAGCGGACGGCAATCTTCACACCACGGTTGTCAAGCAGCCCGAAACTCTCTTGGAGGAATGGCAGGCAAAACTGCCACAGGTTTTAGAGGACCTGTACAGTGTGGTCGCGCGACTCGGTGGAACCATCAGCGGAGAGCACGGCATTGGCTCCAAGCGCGCGCGTTACTTGCCGCTGGTGATGGACCCGGCGCTGATCGCTCTCCAGCGGCGCATCAAGCAAGCTTTTGATCCGTTGAATATCTTGAACCCCGGCAAAATCTTTCCGTCGTCGTGAGTCGGAAGCTGCGGGTCAAAGGTCAGAGGTCAGATGGCGAATGGCCGTCGGCAGCCGAGCTAACAGATCGCCGGCCACCACGCCCGCATCACCGATGTCGCGCCTCGCAATTTCCCCCGCCAGCCCATGCAGGAACGCGATGACAAACCCCAACCGCGCCGAACCACGCCTGCCCGTGACGCTCGCCGCGATGCTCCTGGCGCGCATCACGCTCAACATCTCGTATCGCATCACGTACCCGTTCCTGCCCGTCATCGCGCGCGGGCTGGGCGTTGACCTGACCTCGGCGGGGCTGCTCGTAACGGCGCGCGCGGCGGGCGGACTCGCCAGCCCGATCTTTGGCCCGCTTTCGGACACTTGGGGCCGCAAGCGGCTGATGCTCGCCGGCGTGGCACTCCTCATCGCAGGCGCGGCCCTCTGCGCGGCGCTCCCGTTTTACGCCGCGTTCCTGGTTGCGTTCGTGACCTTTGGCCTCGCCAAAGCCATCTATGATCCGGCGATGCAAGCCTTCATCGGCGACCGCGTGCCCTACGAGCGGCGCGGCCGCGCGATGGGCATTATAGAGTTTTCGTGGTCGGCGGCATGGCTGCTGGGCGTGCCGTCCGCCGGATGGCTCATCGCGCGGGCGGGGTGGCAATCGCCGTTCGCGCTGCTGGCCGTCTTGGGCGCAGCCGGGCTGCTCCTCATCGCGCGGCTGCTCCCGCGCGACGCGCCGACTCTTGTACACGATAGCGCGGCGTTTCAACTCGGCGCAGTGATCCGCAACCGCAACCTGATGGCCACATTCTGCGTGGCGTTCCTCATCGCCCTGGCGAACGAAGTCACATTCATCGTCTACGGCGCGTGGATGGAGAGCCGCTTTGGCTTGAGCGTCGTCGCGCTGGGGCTGGCATCCATCGTCATCGGCCTGGCAGAAGCCATGGGAGAATTTGGCTCGGCGGCGTTCGTGGATCGGTTGGGCAAGCGGCGCGCGGTGTTGATCGGGCTGGTGATTTCGGCGCTCACCTACGGGGTGCTGCCGATGTTGGGTCAACGCTTAGAGTGGGCGATAGGTGGGCTGACGTTGCTGTTCGTCGCCTTCGAGTTCACGATTGTCTCACTCCTGCCGCTCATCTCGGAACTGTCGCCGGCCGCGCGGGCCACGACCATGTCGGCCAACGTCGCGGCCATGACGCTGGCGCGCATGATCGGCTCCGTCGGAGGAACGGCGCTGTTCGTGCGATGGGGACGGCTGGAGCCGAACGCCGCCGTGTCGGTCGTCGCAACGGCGTTGGCGTTTGGGGTGCTGTGGTTATTTGTCCACGAAGGACACGAAGAGACACCAAGAGTCTAATTCATCGTGCTACGCGGTTCTCTTTGACATCATACCCATTGGGAGTAGAATGTACCCCGATCATGCCGACAAGGAATACTCGTAAAGAAAAAGATTAACGATGACTCGTTTTCATTCACGGACAAAAAAGGAGTAGACTTGAATCCGGTTTCTATCCAGATCAAACCAGAGGTCGCTAAAGCACTTGGAACCCGGCGGCCCGTCGTCGCGCTTGAATCCACTCTCATCACGCACGGCTTTCCCTATCCCGATAACCTTGCCACGGCGCGCGCCCTCGAAGCCGCAATCCGCGACACGAACGTGGGCGCGATCCCGGCGACGATTGCGATTCTGCGCGGCCAGATCACCGTGGGGTTGGACGACGCGCAATTGGAATACCTGGCCACTGCGAAAGGCGTGCGCAAGTGCAGCCGCCGCGACCTCGGCATCGCGGTGGCGCGCGGACTCGACGGCGCGACGACCGTGGCTGGCACGATGGTTGTGGCGGCGCTGGCCGGCATTGGCGTATTTGCCACGGGCGGCATCGGCGGCGTCCATCGCGGCCACCCATTCGACGTTTCCGCCGACCTGGAAGAGTTGGGCCGCACGCCCGTCACCGTCGTCTGCGCGGGCGCCAAGTCACTGCTTGACCTGCCGCTGACGTTGGAGCAACTCGAAACGCGCGGCGTGCCCGTCATCGGTTACGGCACAGACGAGCTGCCTGCGTTCTATTCGCGCACGTCGGGCCTGCCGGTGGACGCGCGAGCCGACACGCCGGAGGATGTAGCAACCATCGTGCGCGCGCGCCGAGCGTTGGGGCTGGCTGGCGGCGAGCTGGTCGCCGTTCCCATCCCCGCCGCCGACGAATTGCCCCGCGCCGAAGCGCAAGCCGCCATCGCAGAAGCGACGAGACTGGCGGACGAGTCCGGCATCAGCGGCGCAGCCCTCACGCCATTCATCCTGGCAAAAATCGCCGAGTTGACCGGCGGGCGCAGCAAGCGGGCGAATGTGGCGCTCCTGCTGAACAATGCGCGCGTCGCCGCTCGCATCGCTCAAGCTCTTGTTACGCATTGACCAGGGGGCATGGGTGACCAGTCTCGCCTTGTCACCCCGTCACCTTGTCACCTTGTCAGAGCCATGGTTGACCTTGTCACATTCGGCATCATCCTGGATGACATCCTGTTCCCCGATGGCCGGGCGGCGATGGGTGTGCTGGGCGGCGGCGGGCCGCAGACCGCATTTGGGATGCGGCTGCCCGTGCTGGCCGGATGGGCAGAAACATCGGGCGATGTCGGGCTGGTCGCGGGTATAGGGCGTGACCTGCCGGACTCGGCGAGAGCGTGGCTGGCTGCAACGGGCATTGACTTGGCGGGCATGCGCGGAAGTGACCTCCCCACTCCGCGCGCGTGGCAAAGGCTGGAAAGCGATGGGTGCCGCACACAGGTCTGGCAAGTGCAGAGCAACGTCATCGCCGCGCAACTAGGCCGGACGCTCGACCGCATCCCTGCCAGTTATCGCCAGGCAAAGGGATTTCACCTCGGCGTCCATCCCGACGATCCCGACCTAGATTTCATTCATCAACTACGTCACCTCCCCCTGCCTGGCGGGGGGAGGCCGGGAGGGGGGCCTGTCCTCAGCCTTGAGCCATTCAAACCCGCCGACCGGCCGCTGACCGATGCGGCGCTTTGTCAACTGTGCGCCGCCGCCGATATCTTTTCACCCAACGTCGTCGAAGCACAGTCGCTCGTGGGCAATGGCTCACCCGATGAGTTGGTACGCCGCATCGCCGATGCGGGCGCATCTATCGTCACGCTGCGGATGGGACCGGAGGGGTCGCTGGTGTCCGTCTCCGGCGCAGCGCACCTTTACGTGCCCGCCGTTCCGACAACCGTCATAGACCCCATTGGCGCGGGCAATGCGTACTGCGGCGGATTCCTGGCCGGATATGTCCAGACCGGCGATGCGCTGACGGCGGCGCGCTATGGCGCTGTGGCCGCGTCGTTCCTTGTCGAGCAGGTCGGGTTGCCAGAGATCGACGAACGGCTGCGGACGCAAGCACAGATCCGGCTCCGTTCACTGCTACGGATGGAAAACGAATGAGCGAATCGCTCGGCGGCGGGCGCGACGCGTCGGGCGGAGGTGGCATCAGCCGCATCCGCACAAGTGAGTTGCGCGTCTGACGAAAAGAGGGCCAACGATGCCCAGTCAAGAGACCTACAGCCAACATGCCGACGAGTATGAGCAGTTGGTGTCGCACGAGGATTATCAGGGCAATATCCTGCCTGCGCTGAATCGAATCAGGCCGCTGGCCGAACTCGACGTGGTCGAGTTCGGCGCCGGCACAGGCAGGCTCACTCGCCTGGTCGCGCCAGTCGTCAAGTCCGTTCGAGCATTCGACGCCTCGCTGAACATGCTCCAGATTGCCCAGACCCGGCTAAAACGCACGGGCCGATCCAACTGGCACGTGGCCGTCGGCGACCATCGCTGCTTGCCGGCGGGCAACCGAGTCGCAGATGTCGCGCTCGCCGGGTGGACGATGGCTCAACTCCTCGTTTGGAGTGAGCCGAACTGGCAGAGCGAAGTGGACAAGGTGCTGGCCGAAATGCGGCGTGTGTTGCGTCCTGGCGGAACCCTCATCATCCTGGAAACGCTTGGCACAGGCTCGGCAACACCACAAGCGCCGGACAAACTTGTCCCGTACTATTCATTCCTGGAAAAAGCGGGCTTTTCCTCCACCTGGATTCGCACCGATTTTCAGTTCGAATCCGTGGCAGAGGCAAAAACCCTGATCGGCTTTTTCTTTGGCCCGGACGCGACACAGCGAATTATCCATCAGAATCCAATCGTTCCAGAGTGCACTGGCATCTGGTGGTCGTCATGACGGCCCAACTATGGACTATGTTTGCTGCGGTGGTCTCCGCATAGACTATCTCATCACGTCCAACGGCGATTTTGTGCGGCGCTTTTCTGCAGCAGGCGAACTGGGGCGACCGGCAAAAGGCCAGCCCGACCATGGCAGACGTCACAAAGGCGACGGTCAACTATTTTGCGCTGCTTCGATGAGTTGAACCGGCCTCGCGACATTTCGCCACTTGCTCTCGCCGGCCTTTCGGGAGAGTACAATCAGCAATTCCAAATCTAAAACTGGGTTAGGGAGGCGCGAGAGAGATTTCCAGCCCATCTGCCATAAACTGGAAGAGAGTCTCCCAATCATCAAAACTACCAGAAGGTTTTTGCGACCGGCAAACATCACTCCGTCGGCAAAGACAGTGGCGAGACGGCCCATGTCGAGCGATGGAACCTGACTCTCCGCCAGCGTATTGCTCGCTTTGTGCGAAAGACCTTGTCCTTTTCCAAGCTAGACTTTTTTCACGAGTTGGTATTGCGCATGTTCATCATCACCTACAATGTGGCGTGTATCAGTTGAAATGTTACCACTACCGGAGATCTGTCTTGACACATAACCCGGACGGCGGTACAATCCATGCCACTCGCAGCCGTCCCCGCTTCACACCGCCGCCATATTGCTACACTCGTCTTCCCGGTCTCTCGATATTCACTCGGTGGTCTGTAGTCAGCGGTCTGCGGTCGAACAGATGAGGATGTGGCTGGATGAAGTATCACGTTTGGACTGCGGGCTGTCAAATGAACGTCGCCGACTCGCAGCGACTCGAGTCGGCGTTTGAAAAGCTGGGGCTGAAAAGCACGGCGCGCGCTGCCGACGCAGATGTGATTGTGCTCAACACGTGCGTCGTGCGCCAGAGTGCAGAAGACAAAGCCTACAGCTACCTGCACTCGCTGCGCCCACTCAAGGTCAAGCGCCCAGAAATTGTCATCGGTCTGATGGGCTGCCTGGTGGGCGTCAAGAGCAACGGCAAGCTGCGGGAGCGGTTCCCGTGGGTGGACGTTTTTGCGCCGCCCAGCGACCCGGCGCCGATGATCGAGTTCTTGCGCCAACGTGAGGGGCTGGCTCTTGAGCAAGCACAAGTGGCCGAGCGGTTCGCCGCTCAAGATGGCGAAATCGTCTTGCCGCTGCACCAACGCGGCCAGCTCGTCGCGGCGCACGTGCCGGTGGTGCTGGGCTGCTCGCACGCCTGCTCGTTCTGCATCATCCCGTTCCGGCGCGGCGTGGAGCGCAGCCGCGGCGTGGACGAGATCATGGTCGAAGCGCGGTCGCTCGTGGCGCAAGGTGTCAAGGAGATTACACTCCTCGGACAGATCGTTGACCGCTACGGCTATGATCTCCAATCTCAAATCCCCACGCGGAGCGTCCAATCTCCAACGCCGCTGGTAGATGTGCTGCGATTGCTGAATGACCTGGAAGGGCTAGAGCGGATTCGGTTCTTGACCAGCCACCCGAACTGGATGACGGACGAGCTGCTGGACGCGGTGGCGGAATTGCCCAGGGTGTGCGAGCACATCGAAGTGCCGGTGCAGGCCGGAGACGACGAGGTGCTGGCGCGGATGAAGCGCGGTTACACCGCCGATGACTACCGGCGCTTGGTCGAGCGCATCCGGCGCAAGCTGCCCGGCGGCTCGATTGCGACGGACATCATCGTAGGCTTTCCCGGCGAAACCGAGGCGCAATTTCAGGCGACGTGTGACTTGCTCGCGGAACTCGAGCTGGACGTGGCGCACATTGCCAAGTACAGTCCACGTCCGCAGACGGTGGCGCAGCGCACAATGCCGGACGATGTGCCGCCGGAAGAAAAGGAGCGCCGCCGCAAAGCGATTGAGGACTTGCAGGAGCATATCGCCGGCGAGATCAACGCACGGCTGATGGGGCGAACGGTCGAGGTGCTGGTGGAAGGTGAGCACAAGAACAAGTGGCGCGGCCGGACGCGGACGAACAAGCTGGTGTTCTTTGAAGACGCTCGCACCGACTGGCGCGGCAAGCGGGCGAACGTCACCCTCACGTGGACGGGGCCGTGGTCTATGCAGGGTGTCGTCGCAGCGGATGGGCAGCAGATAAGCGGATAGTCTCCAGTTCGCTGTTCAACTGTGCGGAATGACGCCGATCATTATCTCTTCGGGAAAGTGAGCTTCGCGGGAGCAACGGGGACATTTTTTGCTGCTGCCAAACAAGGTGCCTGTACTGCATTGATCGCAATACACGGACTTGCACTCCGGGCATTGATAGATCCGGGTATCCGGTTTTGCGCTGCGGCAATCAGGGTTGGGGCAGCGGCCATACTCTTTCATTGTTGACATTCCCCCATGTTGAGATGGTGCAACACGTTGATACGAACTTGGCCCGCCCGCAAACCAGCAAAGCCAATGCGCCTCCATTATGAACGCGAACGCCCCGGCAGTCAAGCACCGGGGCATTCTTGTTTCACTTGTACGCTAGAGATGTTTGAGGTACTGTGGCCTCTCATCTCCGACCACCCACTTCCGATCTCTGACCTCTGCCCTCACTTTAAGCTATCCAACTCATGCCCGGTCTGATTGGTATAAGCATACATCGTGTAGACCGGCTTGCGCGCAACGAGGTCTGGCTCGAACTGCTCAATGGGCACGCCGTTCCCCTCGTGCTCTCAACGCAGGCGGATAGCCTCGCCGCGAATCGCCAGGAGGCCTTATGCTTCGCCTCTGACTTCTGCTTCCAGCCGCGCAAAGAACGCGGCCATAAAGTCGTGGCGTTCCTGGCCGATGCGCCGTCCGGTCTGTGTGGTGAGCCGGTCTTTGATCTTGGCGAGCTTGACGACGAACTCGTGGATAGGGGTGTGCTCGCCGCCACTGTGCTCGTCGTATCCTTCGGGAACCTCGGCCCACAGGCGTTGGCCTGCTGCGCCGCCGAAGGCGAACACGCGAGCCACGCCGATGGCGCCGATAGCGTCGAGCTTGTCGGCATCGAACAGGCATTGGGCTTCGAGGGTCTGCGGGGGAGGCCCGGCGCGAAAGCGGTGACTGCGGATGGCCTGCGCCACGGCTTGAACTTTTTCCGGCGGCTGACCGGCCAGAATTTCGTGTGCGCGCTCGGCGGCGACCTCTTCGTGTCCCACGCGCCCGTTATCCAGTCCGATGTCGTGCAGCAGCGCCGCCGTGCGGACGATCTCCACATCGGCGCCTTCGGCCTGGGCAAGGTGGACAGCCAGCGCGGTGACGCGCAGCACGTGATCAAAATCGTGCGCAGCGTCGCCAGCGGCATAGAGCGCGCGGGCTTGCTCGGCGCCGATCAACGAGGCATCTCCTGGCAGCCCACCAACTCGCAGACGATGTCGGCAACCCGGTCGGCGGCGTAAGGTCGCCCCAGTTTGCGGGCGGCCTCGGAATGTTCGGTCAGGGCGTGGCTGCCTGGAGCCAGCCACTCGCGCAACGTCTGCGCGATCAGCTTGGGCTTGGGCGCATAGACACCCGCTTTGCCGCGCACGACGACCTTTACGTTCCCATCTTCTTGGCCGGGGATGTAACCGCTGACGATCATCGGCAAGCCCATGGCGAGCGATTCAGCCACAGTGCTGGGGCCGGCTTTGCTCACCAGGATGTCCGAGGCCGCCATCAGCACGGGGATCTCGCGCGTAAAGCCGAAAATGCGCACGGGAATTTTCCAGTTCGCCAATTGCAATTGGAGTTTGAGGGTTGGGTTGCGCCCCGCGACGATGACGAGTTGAAAATCCAGTTTGGTGGAAGCCATCGCGCGGGCAATGGGGTATATCCGCCCCAAGCCTTGCCCGCCGCCCATCAACAGCACGGTGGGTCGGTCCGGATCGAGGTCGAGGTTGCGGCGCACATCGGGCTTGGGCCGACCGGCCAACTCGGCAAAGCGCCGGCTGATGGGCAGGCCAGTAATGTCTATCTTGTCGCGGCTCACACCGTAGCTATTCGCCAGCCGGGCAGCCTGCTCGGTGGGCACCATGTAGCGCACCATGCCGGGCGCGCACCACAGCGCGTGGATGGAAGCCATGTCGGTGACGACGGTGACCATGGGCGTGTCGTTCTTTTCTTTTTCTTTGGCCCACAACATGGCGTAATTGTAAAGTGGGTGAAAGGAAACAATGAGGTCGGCCGGATGGCTCACCAGAACTTCGCGCGCGGTTTTCTGAGCAAGCGGCCAGGCCGTGCGCATCAAGAGCCGTGCGCGCTCGGGTGTGTTCGTCAGCCGATAGCCAGGCTCCCAAGTGACCTGGCTAAAGCGCACCATGGACGGGTAAAGCGCATCGAGCTTGTTGATGGGAAAGGGGGCATAGCCGCCCAATATATCTACCATCTCGAACTGGCAGTCTTCCAAGTTGCGGCGGCGCAGCGATTCCAGGACCGCTTCGGTGCAGGAGCGGTGCCCCCCGCCGGTATCGGCCATCAGGAGCAAAATTCTACGAGTCATAAGCCTCCACACTCGCCCCTTGGGCAAGGCTACCTTATCAGACGCAAGTATACCACCAAACGTGAAACGTTGGCTTTGAAAAAGCCGGTCTGTGCATATGGGCCGGGTAGGAGAGGTCTGGTCGCCCGCTCTGAAGAATACGCTCAGGCTGAAGGAAATGAATGTGCGGTACCCTTCGCGCAACGAAGATCGGGCATGGTCAAAACTTGTACCTGGACGTTTACGCGCTAGGATGTCTGGTCGTGGCCTTCGTCGCTCTGGCAATCAGCAGCGTCCAGAGTTGGCGTTGCAGCGCGGGCAGCTTGTCCATGCCGGCCTTTTTGGCTTCGCGCTCGACGATGCCACGCAGCTCGCGCTCGACCTCGGACGGGAGCGCAGGCCGCTCGTAGGCGGCGAGCAGGTCCTTGATGCGCGCCTTGGCGCGGGCGAACGTGTCCAGCCCGCCGGCCTGCTGCCAGGTGCGGATCGAGCCACGGTCAATCACGGGCGAGGGCAAATGCTGTTCCTTGCCGAACAGTTGCCGCGTGACCTTTTGCTTGAGAAAGTCGCCTTTGTAATTCATGCCGACGAACATCTCGGTCGCCAGCGTGGCTGTGCGCTGGACGACGCCGGCCAGCAGTCGCTGCGCCATCGCAATCGCTTCGGCGTCTATCACCAACTTTTCCACGCTAAAGCACGCCAAAAAGTCCAACATTCCCGCGCCGCTGATCATGTTGATGCCGCCCAGCGCGCCCAGCATTGCCGTCACGCCCGATTCCAGCCCGGCTTGCGCGTCCACGATTTTGGCGTCGCTCGCGCCCAAGTAGCAATGCGTGGGCAGCCCCAGCGACTTGCCCACCTGCGCGTAGGAGACGTCAATCATCGCCGTCTCGACCGCGCCCATCGGCGTCGTCCCCTGGCGCATGTCAAAGATCGCCGGAGCGCCGCCCCACACAATCGGCGCGCCGGGGTTGGCAAGCTGATGAATCGTGACGCCGCTGATGGATTCGGCCGCGTGTTGGACGACCGAGCCGAGCAGCGTCACGGGCGCGGTCGCCCCCGCCAGCGGCATGGAGACCATCTGTGCCGGCACGCGCGCGCGCGCCAGGTCCATCAGGCTTTGCGAGCCGAACTCGCTCCAGATGAGCGGTGGCGACGGGCACACGTCGAACACGGCGCGTGGCCGTTGAGCTAATGCCTCGCGCCCGCCCGATAGGGCGGCCAGCATGTCAATCATCACCTGGGTCGTCTTTGTGGAAAATGCGCCGGTGATGACGGGCTTGGCGGAATAGGTCAGCACGATGAACAGCCGGTAGAGATCGCCCACGTCCTTGGCCACGTCGTTGCACACGACGGCGGTGCTCTGCGCCGCGAGCTGAGGCAGCCCCTCCGTCACCATGACGATGCGCGCTAAGTCGGCGGCCATTGAGCTCTTGTGCTCCAGTGTGTCCGGATCCAAGACATGGACGCCGGATGAGCCGGGGTCGAACGCCACCGCGTCGCCGCCATAGTGAACGCTGGCTTGGCCGTCACTGCCGCTGTACCCAGCGCCGTAAAGATCAAACTCGTGTGGCGCGCCAGCCAGCGCCTTGCGGGCGAGGTCTTCCGGGATGTGGGCAATGTCGCCTTCGACGCGGGCGCCGTGATCGGCCAGCAAGGCGCGCGCCTCGGCGCTCTGCACCTTGATGCCCGGCTGGCGCATCAGCTCGAACGCTTCGGACAATACGGATTCGATCATATCGGGTGTGATAAGCTCAATTTTAGGTTGCATGGATTTCCTTTCTCTGGTTGGCAGGATAAGTAAAACGTATTGCGTGTTCCGTATCCGTTAGGCAACACGCTATCTTTCGCCTGGCGCAGCAACGGCGCGAGGTTGGCGCCAATTGTCTAGGACGACCCGGAGGTTACTGTGGGCCGAATGTTTGCGCAAAGCGTCGCGCGACGACCTCGTCAATGCCCTGGCTAAACTGCTCAAAGCGCGCCACGTAATCGCGCGCAGTAGCGGTGAGCCGCGCGCCTCCGCCGTGCGCGCCGCCAGTCTGCGTTTCCACCAGCGTCACGCCGAGGCGGGTTTCCATCTCGTGGAGTTTTTCCCAGGCGCGGTGGTACGAGACCTTTATGTTTTCGGCGGCGGCGCTGATCGAGCCGGTTTCGTCAATCGCGCGCAAGAGATTCACGCGCCACCGGCTCAACACCACCTCGCCGTCTTTTTCGATCCACAGGTTCGACTTGGGCTGCATAGCATCACCTCCATCCGCAGTGATTCGCGCACAAAAGGATTGTAGCCTGATTGACGTGGCCGGTCAAGCTGGAGCCTGCACGGGCGCGCGGCTGTCACCGATGCGCAAAATGATCACGCCGCCGATGATCAACCCGCTGCCGATCAGTTGCGGGGTGGTGAATGTCTCGTGCAGAACCAAGTACGCCAGCACCGCCGTCATCGAAGGCTCGAGTGTGGCGATGAGGTTCGCTACGCTGGCCGGCAGGTAGGTGAGGCTCACTGCGTAGAGTCCATATCCGCCGATGGTGGGGCCGACGGCAAGCGCCACCAACACTCCCCAGCCCACCCATGATGAGCCAAGCCACATCAGACTGGGCGGCTTGGGCACGCCAGGCAACCAGCCCGGGACAATATTGTAGGCCAGCAGAAACAGCGCCGCGAAGGCAAAGGTGTAGAGCAAAGATGTCCACGGGTAAATATGCCGGCGCGCTGCCGCTTTGCCCAGCAGGCTGTAGCCTGCATACGCTACAGCCGTCAGCAATCCAGTGGTGATGCCCCACGGATTGACCTGCCACGCGCCGGGGGTGTATGCGCCAGAAACGAACGCACACCCGACGATGCCCAGCGCCACGGCCGCAATCTTTATCGCGTCCAGCCGCTCACCAAACAATCGCCAACCCAAAATCGTTGTAATCGCAGGTGAGCCATAACCCAACACCGTCGCCACGGCTGCGCCGTTGAGCGCCACAGACACCGTCCACAGCGAGTTGAAGATGGACAGCACAAAACCATAAGCGAACAAGAACCACAGATGACGGCGATCCACACGCAGGCGCGAGGGAGCCACCAGCGTCAGCGCCGCCGTCAACGCGGCGCACACGAACAACTCGCGCCAGAACGCCAGCACCAGCGGCGGCAGGCGGTATGCCTCGGTGAGATAGCGGATGAACACACCCGTCGTTGACCAGAAAGCAGTGGCGACGAGGGCGATCAGGTAGCCTTTTGTGAGTCTGGACATGGTAGATTTAGCCAACGTCAAATATCAAAAGACATGCCTGGCGCGCGTAGCCGCACACGTGCCAGGCATGTCTGTCCACGGCCTAGTGCATTAGAACTTGCGAGACCACTCTTTGGGCCAGCGTTCGATCACGACTTTCTTTTGCGTAAAGAATTCGACCGCGTCCATGCCCTGCCCGTGCAGGTCGCCGAAAAAGCTCTCTTTCCAGCCGGTGAAGGGGAAGAAAGCCATTGGAGCGGACACGCCGATGTTGATCCCAATGTTGCCGGCATCGGCCTCGTAGCGGAATTGGCGGGCAGCCGACCCGTTCTCGGTGAACAAGCAAGCCATGTTGCCATACTGACTGCTGTTCAACAACGCAATTGCGTCTTGGAGGGTATCCACGTGCATCAATCCCACCACCGGGCCAAAAATCTCAGTCTTGGCAACCTCACTCTGCGGCGGCAGGCCATCAAGCACGGTTGGGCGGACAAAGTTGCCCTGTGCGTAGCCCGGTATCTGTGCTTCGCGGCCGTCCACGAGGAGCTTGGCGCCGTCCTGAACGCCCTTTTGAATCAGCCCCTCGATACGGGCTTTGCTCTGAGGAGTGATCACAGGTCCCATCTGGATGCCCTCGTCCAGGCCGTAGCCCACCTTCCGACTGATCGCCGCCTCGGCCAGAGCCTGGGTATAGGTGTGGCGAGCTTCCCCGACGGTGATCGCCAGGGAGGCCGCCAGGCAGCGTTGCCCCGCGCAGCCAAAGTAGCTATCCGCCGAAATGCGAGTGGTCATTTCCACATCGGCATCGGGCATGACGACGATCGGGTTCTTGGCGCCGCCCTGACATTGCGCCCGTTTGCCGTTGGCGGTGGCGCGGCTGTAGATGTACTTGGCGACCGGCGTCGAGCCGACCATGCTAATGGCCCGGATGGCCGGGTGATCCAGGATCGCATCCACTGTCTCTTTGGCGCCATTGACCAGATTCACCACGCCTTTCGGCAAGCCCGTTTGCTCCATCAAGCGAACTATCTTTTGCAAAGTGAGGGGCACCTTCTCCGAGGGTTTGATGATATAGGTGTTGCCGCAGGCAAGGGCGTAGGGCATGAACCAAAAGGGGATCATGCCGGGAAAGTTGAAGGGCACAATCGCCGCCGCCACGCCGACGGGCTGCCGCAGCATGATCTCGTCAACGCCGCGAGCGATGTCTTCCGAGTTGTAGCCCTGCATGAGAA
Source organism: Anaerolineae bacterium (assembly GCA_041300525.1). Classification (GTDB taxonomy): domain Bacteria; phylum Chloroflexota; class Anaerolineae; order Fen-1058; family Fen-1058; genus JBGLNJ01. The sequence goes on from JBGLNJ010000001.1 coordinate 3,697,313, forward strand.
GGGGGATGCCGCAGGCGACCTCGACGTTTTCAATCGCCCGGCGCATTTCACCTCGCGATTCTTCCAACGTCTTGCCGCACTCCATCGTGATGGTGCGGGCCAGGTCGTCCAAGTTCTTTTCCAACAGATCCTTGAGCTTGAACAAGTATTGGATCCGCTCCGCAGGCGGCGTGCGGCGCCACTCCACGAAGGCTGCCGCAGCGGCTTGGGCAGCCTGGTCTACTTCAGCCGCCGGCGAGAGAGGAACCTGCCGAAATCCGGCAAATGGAAACCAGCAGCCGGTGGAAAACAGGTTGGCCGATATGAACCTCTGGACAAAGATCTCTACGTCTATTATGAACCTGAAGTGCTGGATGCACCACGTCGCAGGGAGATTTTCGAATCGCCGGAGAAGCTGGTGATACAAGAAATACGAAACATCACCTTACCAAGACGGTTGATCGCCACATACGACGATAACCAGTTCTATTGCCTCCAATCTACGAATGTCATCAACTTACTCCCGATCAAAGCCGGGCATTGGAACATCAAGTATCTGCTTGGAGTTTTGAATAGCAATGCAGCGAACTTTTTCTTCCGTCAGCGATTCTCCGGCAATAATCACATCGCGTCAAATCAACTAGCCAAGATTCCGGTTCCACCAGCAGACTCGGCCAAGCAAAGCCAGCTAGTGTCGCTCGTCGAGCGGATGCTGGAGCTGCACAAGCGCCTGGCCTCTGCGCGCGCCTCCGCCGACCGCGAGATGTATCAGCACCAGATCGAGGCGACGGATCGGCAAATTGACGCGCTGGTGTACGAACTGTACGGGTTGACGGAGGAAGAAATCAAGATCGTGGAAGCAGCCTAGCATGAACATTTGCCGATTGACTTGGCGGTAATTTGCAATATACTATTCGCAACGCAAACATATCAAGGAGCAAAGAAAGGAGGACAGGATGGCCCACACAGCAGATCAAGAGATCGTTGAAAGACTGGACAAAATCTTGCTGCTCTTGGCGCTTCAGGTGGCATCGGACAAGAGCATCACAGAGGGAGCCAGGCTAATGAAAATGGTCGGCATAGACAACCAAACCATTGCTTTTGTCCTCAATACAACAGATGCAACGGTTCGAACGGTCACGGCCAACCTTCGCAAGCCGAGATCAGCGTCCAAGAAACGTCAGGGGGCATAGATGCAAGTCACTGATCGGACAGAACGTTTGCTGGCTCTCGTGCTGCTGAACCAGATGAAGGGGGCCTCGCAGCGAGATAAAATCATCCAGTTGAATCTGGCTGGATTCACCAATGTCGAAATCGCCGATATTCTTCAGACGACAACTGCGGTGGTTGCCCAAGAGCTATACGCGGCTAAAAAGACCAAAGGACAGCGCGCGCGTAAAAGGCCCGCCCCGAATAAAGAACCTGCATGAGACGAGACTATGCTAACCGCTGTTGACTACAGAATACTGCCGTTTAGCATCACCGCCATTGGCGACTCGGGCAAGTACTTGGGAAGATCAGCCTACTGGCGACTCTACGTGATCGAGAACCTTGTCCGCGTCGTGGTTCACTCGGTGCTTACGGCGCAAATTGGCCCGACTTGGTGGATGATTGCCGTCGATCCCAAGACCAGCCAGAAAATACAGCGGGTGAAGCAGGACTATGCAGAGCAGCCGTACCATAGTTCGCCAGGCACTCACAATATCTACTATCTTTTCCTGCCCGACCTGCACAAGATCATTTTGGCTAACAGCCATTTGTTTCGCCCTCTTATTCCAGACATAGATCAGTGGGTCTTGCGAATTGAAGATGTCCGTTTGCCGCGAAACATTGTCGGTCACATGAACTGGCTAAACACAGCAGATGAGCAATTGATTGATGCGCTTTATTCAGATTTGAGGACGTTGATCAGAAAACTGCCACGCACAGGAATATCCATCAGTATCCCCTGAACTTGCCCGAACGGGAAACAACCGGCTTGTCTGGCCCCGCACGACCACAGGGCAACGCTCGTCGAGCGAATTTTCCAGCTTCACCAGCAGCAAGCCGCGTCGGATGCCGACCGCGAGATGTATCAACGGCAGACAGCGCGCCCCGTTCTTCTGGGCGTCGAGGCGACGGATCGGGAGATTGATGCGCTCGTCTACGAACTGTACGGGTTGAGGGAGGAAGAAATCAAGATCGTCGAGGCAGCCTAGACCTGACAGGTCTCACAGACCTGTCAGGTCTGAAGTCATGCTAATTCAAGCACCGGCAGCGGCTCACCGGTCGCTTCGCTATAAAGCACATCGGGGTCCAAGTCCACATTGTTGGGCCAGACCAGCGTGCCGGCCTCCGGGTCAACGCGCACACGGCGGAAGAACTCGATATCTTGCAGCGGCGCAAATACGCCGCCCCGCCCGACGACTCTTTCTCTGAAATCGAGTTCAGCCTGGATCCCATTCGAGAACATCAACTCTAACCGATAGTCGCCAATATGGCGCACACCCGTAACACGTGGAAACATGCTTCCCCCCTTTCAGCGCAGCGGTTGTATCTTGCGAGTCGGTTGGTCGGCGCGCAGCCGCCGCCAATTGTCCATCAACTCGCGTTGATGTAGCGCCGCCCACTCTACAACCATCGAAACAGCGCGGCTGGACAATTCTCCGCGCAACACATGAATCGGGTCAATGCCAACCTGCGCCTCGTCATCGCCGTAAATGGCATGAAAATGCGGCGGCTCGTGTTCGTCGAAATACATCCGAATGATGACGCCAAAAAAACGGCTGATTTCAGGCATCTCTCTTCTCCTGACGAGATTATAGCACAGCCTGACTATGAGGAGCAATCACGCCGATTTGTCCGATCCCGCTGACGTAGCCCGCCACGACCGAAGGGTGTCGCTCGTTGAGCGGATGCTGGCGCGGACGCGTGCGCAAGCGCCTGGCCGCCATAGAGAGACCCGAAGGGTCTGCCTGCTCCGCGCCCTTCGGGTCTTTTTTTCGTCTCTCCGCCTCAGAGAGGGGATGGAAGATGGGGAAAGGTCACGGGTTCCGTATCACGAGCGGCAAGAACACCTTGTAAGCCGGGCGGTAGAGCACCGACAGCCCGGTAGTGGTACCTTTGCTGATGTTGGGGATAGTGCCAAACTGCGCCGAGGTGCTCGTGGTACGAATCCCCTGACCCGTGGAAAGCGCAGAGGGCAGCACTGCCGACCATGTGCCTTGCGCTGTAGCCGTGACCACCGCCAGCGATTGCAGCGCCTCGGTGATCGTGTCTGTGTCATCCAGGAATAATTCAACGACACAGTTGGGGCAGGCGCTGCTATCGCCGCTCACACCGCTGATTGCCGTGCCGTTGATCGTGGTCACTTTGGCCGGTTTGAAGAACTCGTAACCATCGGGCAGCAGCGGCCCCAGTTGAATGGCATCTTCCGGCTTGGGATTGCCCGCCACGGCCGGCCAGGCGTTGGTCTGTTTGATGACATTGCGGCGCAGCGTGCACTCATCGTACAGATTGTCGTTGAGCGAAATGCCCGACAGTCGGGTATTGACGATGGTGTTATCGGCGATGAGCGTGTTCTTCATATCGCCGGTCAGCAGTATGCCCCGGCCGCAAGCGCCCACTTCCGTGTTATCAATATCCACGCCGATGCGGTTGTTTCGAATGGTGTGGCCCGTGATGCCGACCACGGTCACGCGCAGCGCATCCGGCTGCTGCGACAGCACAAAGATTTCCTGGCGCAGCCCGGCGATGATGTTGTTCTCAATGCGTTGGCTGATGCCTTCCACCGACAAGCCGCCGCCGCCCAGCCAATCTTCGGTAGTGCACCACAACGCCGGATCGGCGTTCTTGACGACGTTGCCATCGGCCCGCGTCCCGACATAGTTGCCTGTGAAAATGTTGCTGCCACCACGCAGCGCCACAGCCACACCATCAAATCCGGCAAAGACATTGTTTTGAATGGTGTTGAATTCCGCGGCGCCCGTGCCGCCCGCCAGGGCGATGGCGGCGCTGCCACTGCCATCTTGGGGGTTGTTGGCACGCAGATACACGCCCGTGCCCTCATCGTTCAAGCCGAACCAGTTGTTCTCGATCAGATTGTTGTCGGTGTTGAGGTATATATGCGTCTTAAAGTTCTGAAAGCCCAGGCCGCGAATGACATGACCGTCGTTGCCTGCCACGTCGCCGACGACCGGGCCATCCTTCTGTCCGGTCGTGGGTCCGACCAAAATGATCTTGGGACCGGTGGTCCGCCCGCCAGGCTGTGTGCTGCCATCAATGATGATTTGACCGTTCAGCCGCCGCAGCACTGAAGCATCGGACGTGGCCTGCAAATAGATGTGCCAGATCCCCAGCGTGGACGAGTAGCTTTGCGTCTCGGTGGTGGGAATGTTGAATTTGATCAACACCGGGCGCTGTCCGGCCGCCACATTGCGCGCCTGCACGATGGCGCGGCGCAGGGTACACGGCGAGGTGGTGCACGTGGTGCCCTGACTGGTGTCCGGATCGGTGCCGCTCGTCACAGTGATGACGGTGGTGTAAGTATAGGTTGCCTGAGCGATGCCCCGATCGGCAGACGGCTTGTCTATAGATGCCTCTCCTTGCGCGGCCAGTGCCAGGGTGGCCGCCAGCCCTATGCTCAGGAACGCCAAGATCGCAACGAAAACGAGACGAACAAGCCTGAATGCCATATTCCTTCGCGGCGGCACGACCTTCGACAACGCCATCGTATGCTTCCTGGGCCTGTTTGAGTTGGGCGGCGGCGCGTGCCACTTCGGCCTGGGCAGCGGCAATGTCGGCCCCACGCGCCCCAGCTTGCAACTGCGCCAATTGCGCGGCGGCGCCATCCACCGCCGCCGCAGCCTGCTTGACGCCTTGCTCGGCCGCGGCCAACTCGGCGGCGCGCGGGCCAGCTTTGAGCTGCGCCAATTGCGCCTGGGCCGATTTCAACGCAGCGTTCGCCTGGGCCAGCGCCAGCCTGGCATCGGCGTCATCCAGCCGGACGACGATCTGCCCCGCCTCAACCTTGTCGCCTGACTGCACCTTGACTTCGACGACGCGCCCGCCCGATTGAAAAGCAAGATTCGCCCAGCGCACGGGCAAAAGCTTGCCCGAGGCCGAAACCACGGCGGGCAACACCTGCGCCTGTGGAGTCGGGGTGGGCTTGGCCGATTGCCCCGCACAACCTGTCGCCAGCACAGCAAACAGCAGGGCAAGGATCGTTGTCTTTTTCATGATTCCCTCTCTTTGAGTTGATAGCCAATCATGGCGGTTGATCAGTGAGTCTAACCACTAACGACTTGCCACTGATCACTCGTAGCGTAAAGCTTCCACCGGGCTGAGGTTCGCGGCTCGCCAGGCGGGATACAAGCCGCCTACAACGCCCAGCCCCAGCGCGATGACGAGCGCCTGCATGAGCAAGGGCGGCGAAAGAACGATAGCGAGCGCCGACCCGAACAGCGGGATTTGGCGCATCGCCGCCCCTAGCAACATCGAAGCCAGGATGCCACACACGACGCCCAACACGCCCAACACCAGCGATTCCTGGAACACGGCGAACAACACGCGGCGGCGGCGCCAGCCCAGCGCGCGGAGTGTGCCGATCTCGCGCGTGCGCTCAAAGACGCTCATCACCATCGTGTTCATCATGCCGATGCCGCCGACAATGATCGCCAGCACGCTGACGGTCCACATCATCACGCGCATACTCTGCATCTCGGGCGCCGTTTCGACCGACTCGCTTGAAGGCGCGACGGTGACATCGGGAAAGATCGCCTGGATTTGCGCGCGTAGCGCGTCGGCCTGCTGGGGGTCGCTCAACTTGATCTGGTACATGGTCACCTGGCGGACCTTGCCGAGCAGCTCTTGCGCATCGCGCAGCGAGATGATGATGCTGCCCTCTTCCCACGTCACCCCGGTCTCGAACAGCCCCACCACACGAAAGCTCACTTCGCGCAAGCGGATGACCTGGCCAACCTGCGTCTTGAGGAGTTCGGCCGCAGCGCGGCCCAGAATCACCTCGCGGCTGCCGGACAGCGTGCGCCCCTCGATGATCTTGAAATGGCGGACGGCCTCTTCCTGCGGGTCATAGCCCATAACGATGAGGGGCAGCTCGTCCGTCGCGACGATGCCCATGACCGCAGCCGATATGCTCTGCACACCGGGCAAGGTCGCCATCTGCCGCCCCACGCGCTCGCTGATGGCGCTGTAGCCGATGCTCGTCGCGCCCGCCTGCCGCGCCGTGAGGTCAGCCCCGCCCGCGCTGATGAGCTTGCTGTACTCTGCCATAAAGCCATCGGTCAGCCCGCCTAGCGTCACGACCGAAGCCAGGCCCATCGCAATGCCGACGACGGTCAGCGCCGTGCGCCCGCGCCGCCGCAAGAGCGAGCGCGCCGCCTCAAATTTGATATTCGAGAGTTGAGCGTTGGAATCCGCCGCGCCGCCTTCGTATCGCAGCGCCTCGACCGGCAACAAGTGCGACGCCCAGCGGGCCGGATACACGCCGCCGGCCGCGCCGAGCACCACCGCCGTGACCATGCCTTGCAAAAGCAGCGGCCAGGTCAGCCGCCCCTGCAAAAAGCTCAACGCGGGCGTCTGCCCCAGCGGGCCGATCAGCGCCGCGCCGGCCGCGCAGCCGAGCAGGCCGCCGATGACGCCGAGCGCCACACTTTCGCCGAGCACCAGAACCAACACGCGGCGGCGGCTCCAGCCCAACGCGCGCAACGTGCCGATCTCACGCGTGCGCTCAAAGACGCTCATCATCACTGTGTTGGTCATGCCCACGCCGCCAATGATGACGGCCAGGAGCGCCATGCCCCACCCCAGCCCTTGAATCAAGCCGACGAGTTGTTGTTGGTTCGCTGCCTGCGAGGATTGCGACACGCTCAGGCGTGGGAACTGGCGCTCGATGCGCGCGCGCACTTCAGGCAACTGGCGCGGGTCGCGCAGCTTGATCTGCACCGCGCTCACTGTCCGCTGCTTTTGAAGCAACTGTTGCGCGTCGGCGAGCGAGACGACCGAGGCCGCGTCTTCAAAGCCGCTGCCCGTCTCGTAAATCCCGACGACGCGAAACGCTCCGCCCGTCAACGGCAGCATGTCGCCCACTTGCAGCTTGAGCGATTGCGCCGCCTGCCCGCCGATCAAGATCTCGCGGCTGCTCGAACCTTGGCGCGCTGCGCCGAGCGGCTGCCCCGCGACCAGCTTGAAGCGTTGAACGGCAAATTCCTTGGTGTCGTAACCAAAGACGAAAAAGTAGGGCGCGCCGGGCGCGGTGACATTGCCCACGATCATGCCTGTCGCCGTGCGCACGTCGGGGATCGCCGCAACCTGGCGGATAACGGCCTCGTCCACACTGCTGTTGGTCACGTCATACGCGCCCTGCTGCATGATGACCAGGTCAGCGCCGCTGCCGGAAAACATGGCGAGGTAGCCGTTGCGCAGGCCCTCGCCCATCGCGCCCAGCGTGACAATCATCGTCACGCCGATGGCGATGCCCAGCACCGTGAGCAGCGTGCGCGTCTTGCGTCCGGTAAGATTTTTGAGCACGATTGTTAACATCTGCTATCCTACTTGATTGCAGTTGATCTTGGTCCACTGATTCAGGCGCATGTCACTCACCGATACCGATCTATATCCGCTCGGCATGTCCCGCCAGCGTTTTTTCCATCCAGAGCAGAATGACGTCACGGTCTCCATACCACCTGGCGCCGAAACCGCTGAAATGGCCCACGCCTTCGAGAACCATCTGGCGCGACCCGCGCAGCAGAGCAGATTCGACCGGCACGATGCCATCGCCCCACGTGTCGCCGCGCCCGCACATCTTGGCGTGATTTCGATAGACCCAGCGTTCGCGCCCAGTCCCTGCCAGGTCGCCCCGTATCGCTTTGCCGGCAACAGACACGTACTCGACGCGCGGCGCGAAAAAAGCGCCTGGGTAATGCCGCTCGACCCAGCGCGACATCACGCCGCCCCGCGTCAGGCCGGCCTGGTTGTGATGGGGACTGCCAAGTGTGATCAGGAGATCAACAGCGTCCACCCCATGATACACCTGCCCCATAAAAGGCTGCGGACTCAGATAGAGCCGCGAGAGAACCCCGCCCATGCTGTGCCCGACCAACGTGACCTTGCCAGTGACCGAGTGTGACACTGCCGAACGCACCGCGCGGTCAAGCTTGCGCAACAAACGCGTCCAGCCCGGCGGGGTCACACTGGGCAGCCAATCGTGTCCAAACGTTTGGACGATCGCAACCGGCTGGCCTGTGATCGAGGCCAGTTCGCCGCGCATTTCCCCGTAGAGTGATGCAAAGCTCAAGAATCCGCCCAGGATCACGATCGGTTGAGCCGTCATACTCATGTCTTTTTCAACAGCCCGAGCCGGTTCGCCATTTTGGCAATCATGCGTGTCATCGGAATAGCGTCCATGTCCTGGGTGAGATTGGCGCCGCCTGCTTTCTTCCGCGCTTCCATCACCTGCCGGATCTCGGGGATCATGGCAACGACAAAGAGGATATTGACGGCGACGCCATAGGCCAAATACCACACATCGTAGGTGCGGAACCACAGCCAGGGAATCATCAGCCAGATGCCGGCCATGAACGACACGACGACATCGCGCACCACGACCAGGCCCAGTAACAAGCCGCCAAAGCTGGTGACCCACACGCCGAGGAAATCCACGACGAACAACCCGCCATAGATCGGCGAAAGCCCCCGCCCGCCTTTGAAGCGATGGAACACCGGCCAGATGTGGCCCACCACACCCAGCGTCGCGACGATCAAGAAATAGTGGGCGTTCGGATAAGCAAGCCGCAAGATCAGCGTCGGCACTGCGACCTTGAGCATATCGAGCAGTGCGGTGAACATGCCCCACTTGGGACCAAGCTGAACCGAGACCGCCGTGCCGCTGACAGGCATTTGCAGCTTGTCTTCGCTGCCCACCATCGGCAATTCCGTGCGCGCCACGTCCACACTCGGCGCGACCAAGCGGTTGATCACGCGCGCAAACGAAATCGAGCCGAGCACATAACCGATCACGGCGGCCAAGATGCCAACTGACCAATCCCTGGTCCTGCTCATCCTCGTTCTGCAAGAGGGCAGTGTGAAGCAAGAGATGCTGACGCTGGCCCAGGCGCTGGCGCAGGAAACTTTGGACGAAGCTTCGCGCCGGTTGAACAACGCTTGCGAAAACTTGTCGGCGGATGGCATTGCGGCGCTGCGCGCCAATCTGCCGACGTTTGAGGCCGAGATCGCCGGAGTGCTCGCAGACATCTTGCAGGCTACGGAACAGAGTTCTTCCAATCTGATCTACCATGACGGGGTAACCGAGATGCTCAAGCAACCCGAATTTGAAAGACGGGAAGAGTCGGAGGGGCTGCTGCGCGTGATGGAAGATCACAACAGCTTGCTGGAAGAAGTGTTTGCCAACGCGCTTAGCATGAACATCGGCGGCGTGCAGGTGGTCATCGGTGGAGAAGGCCGGTGGCGCGAGTTGCGCGATTGCTCGTTGGTGCTGGGGCGCTACGGCGTTGCCGACCAGGCCATCGGGACGCTTGGCGTGTTAGGCCCCACGCGGATGCCCTATGGCCGCGCGATCAGCGCCGTGCGCTACGTGTCCGACTTGATGAGCGATCTCGTTTCTGATTTATATTCGCACGAGGAGGTAGTCGAACGTGACTGAAAAAGCGCAAGACATCATTGCAGAAAATCCTCAGGAGGATCGGGCAGCCCTAGAAACTGAGCCGGTCGTTTCGTTCGTGCGCGAAGCGAGCGCGACGCCCACAGACGAAACGGCCGCGCTGCGTGAGGAGTTGGAAAAAGTCAAGGCGCAGGCAGCGGAATATTTGGACGGCTGGCAGCGCGCGCGGGCCGAGCTGGCCAATGCTCGAAAACGGTTCGAGAAAGAGCGGAGTGAAGCGGGACAATCGGCGGCGGGAGACCTCCTTCGAAAAATCCTGCCGGTCTTGGACGATCTGGATCGCGCGATGAAGACCGCGCCGGACGACCTGCGCCAGCACCCCTGGATGGACGGTGTGGCGCTCATTCAACGCAAATTCCAGGCTGCGTTGGAGAGCGAGGGTGTCAAGCTGATCGAGGTCAGGCCGGGCGACCGATTCGACCCGACACAGCACGAGGCTGTGACGCACGAAGAAAATGCAGAGCGCAAAGAAGGCGAGATCATCGCCGAGGTGCAGAGGGGCTATCGCTTTGGATCCCAAGTCCTGCGCCCGGCGTTGGTGAGAGTCGCAAAGTAATCCGTGACGGAACACGCAGCACGTAGTACGCACTGCGCGCCGCGTATCATCTATCAAAAAGGAGTTATCGCATTATGGGCAAAATCATCGGCATTGATCTGGGCACGACGTTCTCGGTCGTTGCTGTGATGGAAGGCGGCGAGCCGGTCGTCATCCCGTCGTCGGAGGGCGCGCGCCTGTTCCCATCCGTCGTCGCCATCAATCCCAAGACGGACGAGCGGATGGTCGGACAGGTGGCACGGCGGCAGGCCGTCATCAATCCGGAGAACACAGTTTTCTCCGTCAAGCGGTTGATGGGGCGCAAGTTCAAAGATGTCGAGGTGCAACGCGCGCTCAAGCGCCTGCCCTACAAAGTCGTCGAAGCGCCGAACGGCGATTGCCGCGTGGTCATGGGCGGCAAAGAGTACAGCCCGCCCGAAGTCTCGGCCATGATCCTGCAAAAGATGAAGCAAGACGCCGAAGCGTACCTGGGCGAGCAGGTGACGCAGGCCGTCATCACCGTTCCGGCGTACTTTAACGACAGCCAGCGCCAGGCGACGAAGGACGCGGGCAAGATCGCCGGGCTGGAAGTCTTGCGCATCATCAACGAGCCGACGGCCTCCTCGCTGGCGTATGGCCTGGACAAAAAGAAAGACGAGACCATCGCAGTGTATGACCTGGGCGGTGGGACGTTCGACATCTCGATCCTCGACATGGGCGAAGGCGTGTTCGAGGTCAAGTCCACGAACGGTGACACGTTCCTCGGCGGCGACGACTTTGACCAGCGGGTCATTGACTATGTGGCCGACGAGTACAAGAAAGAGCAGGGGATTGACTTGCGCGGGGACCGCCAGGCCCTGCAGCGGCTCAAGGAATCCGCCGAGAAAGCCAAGATCGAGCTTTCGACGGTGATGGAGACCGAGATCAACTTGCCGTTCATCACGGCGGATGCTTCCGGCCCCAAGCACTTGCAGATGCGGCTCACGCGCGCCAAGCTGGAGCAGATCACCGCCGACCTGGTTGATCGCAGCATCGCGCCGTGCAAGCGCGCGCTCGAAGACGCCAAGATTTCAACGAGCGACATTGACGAGGTGGTGCTCGTGGGCGGCATGACGCGCATGCCAGCGGTGCAAGAAGCCGTCCGCAAGTTTTTTGCTCGCGAGCCGCACAAGGGCGTCAACCCCGACGAGGTGGTGGGCGTGGGCGCGGCGATCCAAGGCGGCGTGTTGGGCGGCGAGGTAAAGGACATTTTGCTGCTGGACGTGACGCCGCTGACGCTCGCCATCGAGACGCTGGGCGGCGTGGCGACGGCCCTCATCGAGCGCAACACGACCATCCCCTATCGCAAGAGCCAGGTTTTTTCAACTGCGTCGGACATGCAAACGAGCGTGGAGATTCACGTCACGCAGGGCGAGCGCCCGATGGCTGCCGACAACAAATCGCTGGGCCGCTTTATCCTGGATGGCATCCCGCCCGCGCCGCGTGGCGTGCCGCAGATCGAAGTGACGTTCGACATTGATGCCAATGGCATCCTCAACGTCAACGCGCAGGACAAGGCCACGGGCCGCAGCCAGCACATCACGATCACCGCGTCTTCGGGCTTGAACAAGGACGAAGTCGAGCGGATGGTGAAGGAAGGCCAAAAGTTCGAGGCCGAAGATAAAAAGCGCCGCGAGCGCATCGAAGCGCGCAACCAGGCCGACACGCTCGTCTACCAGGCCGAAAAGCTCGTGCGTGAGCAGGGCGACAAGATCGGCGCGGACAAGTCCGAACTGGAAAGCAAGGCGAATGCGCTCAAAGGCATCCTGGAGACGGCGGACGTTCAGGAATTGCAGCGCAAGACGCAGGAATTGGCCGACGTGCTCCAGCGCGCCGGCGCGGCGATGTATGGACAGCCCGGCGCCGAGGGGACACCAGGCGACCCCGGCGGCGCGACGCCTCCACCCGGAAGCGGCCCTGCCGAAGGTTCGAGTGGCGAAGACGTGATCGAAGGCGAGTACACGAAAAAGTAATGCGGCGGATCAATGGCAGCTAACAAGCGCGACTATTATGAAGTGCTCGGCGTTGGACGGCAAGCCGGCAGCGACGAGATCAAGAAAGCTTATCGGCGGTTGGCCCGCGAGTATCACCCGGATGTGAACAAAAAAACGGACGCCGAGTCGCGCTTCAAAGAGATCAACGAAGCCTACGAAGTGCTCTCGGACGAGCAGAAGCGCACGGCGTACGACCGCTTCGGCCACGCCGGCACGCAGGGCGGTTTTGCCACCGACTTTTCGGGCTTTGGCGACATCTTTGAAGAATTCTTTGGCGGATTCGCCGGAGCGCGGGGCGCTTCGCAGCGGCGCGCGCCGCGTCGTGGCGCGGACTTGCGCTACGATTTGACCATCACGTTCGAAGAAGCTATCTTTGGCGTCGAAAAGGATATCGAGATCAGCCGGCCAGAGACGTGTACAAAGTGCCAGGGCACGGGCGCCGAGCCAGGCACGACGCCGCTGCGCTGCTCAACCTGCAACGGCACCGGCGAAGTTCGCCGCGTTCAGCAGTCCATCCTCGGCTCGTTCGTAAACGTCGCCACTTGCCCCACTTGCCACGGCGAGGGCCAGACGATCGCGATCCCCTGTTTGCAGTGCCACGGGGCGCGGCATATCCGCGCTTCGCGCAAGATCAACGTCAGGATTCCGGCGGGCGTAGATAACGGAACGCAGATCCGGCTGGCGGGCGAAGGCGAGCCGGGCGAGCGCGGCGGCCCGCAGGGCAATCTGTATGTGGTGCTGGACGTTACGCCCCATGCCTATTTTCGCCGCCGCGACGACAACATTGTGCTGGAACTCGGCGTCAATGTGGCACAGGCTGCGCTGGGTGATGACATCGCCGTCCCCACGCTCGACGGCGATGAAAAGCTGACGATTCCAGCCGGCACGCAGACGGGCAAGGTATTTCGGCTGCGCAACAAGGGCGTGCCGCACCTGCGCATCAATGGCCGGGGCGATGAACTGGTGGTGATTGACGTGATGATCCCCACCGGCCTGACCGCCGAGCAGAAAAAACTGTTCAAGGAATTGTCCAAGACATTGGGTAAGGAAGTGGTGCCTCAGCGGGAAAAGACATTCCTCGACAAATTGAAGGACGTGTTCAGCCTTTGATTTTGACAAGGTGACAAGGTGATGGGGTGACACGGTGACTTGGCGTCACCGTGTCACCATGTCACCTTGTGACTATTATGGGGAGATGCGCGACGAACTGAATGTGGGCCTGCCCAGCGATCGGTTCCAGGTGGATTGGCACATTGCCAGCAATCGAGTCGCCACGCGGCTATCGGGTCAACGCGCGCCATTGGAGCGCGAGCACTATACCCGCGCCGGGGCAGTGTTCCTCAACCCCGCGACGCTCGACGCTTCACACCCCCGTCCTTCAGCCGGCGTCGTCGAATTGTCCACCGACCTGGCGCTCGTCGAAATCCCGGCTGATTTTCAATCACTCAAGCACGTTGACCCGTCACTCGCGTTGGCGTGGCGGATGCAAACCCGCGGAATTTTTGAACGCGCGTTTGCGAGTGGTTATATGGTCACCGGCTTTGTCTTTGAGAAATCCCCCCGGCGCAGTTTCTACGTCTTGACTCACACTGAACCCAGCCAAGAGTCTGGCGCGGATTGGAGCATCTTTGCGGGTGACATTGTGGAGAATTGATACACACAAGTCACCCAATCTGCTCTCGGACGTAACGGCTCACCCTTGCGAAGGTTGGATCAGTTACCCTTTGACCAGCTCCGCTGCCTGGCGTTCGCACTTGTCCCACATCTGGACGTAATCGTAGGCCGAGCGGAAAAGCGGGGCGAGGTCTTGCGCCGTCAGGCCAACGTTGCGCAAGTCCTGGAGCAAATCGGGCAGCATGCCATAGTGGGCCATGCCGTCAATGTTGAGGTCAAAGTCGCGCCGCTCTCCGGCGAAGGAACGAGCCAGCGGACGGTTGTCGCCGTTCATCTGCTGCCATTTAGTCCAGTTGGCTTTGATTTTCTCCATCAACTCCAGGGTATGCTCGTCGAGGGTCAACCCGCTTTCCTCCAGGGTACCCGTGCGCGCAAAGTAGGCGGCGCGCTGTTCGCGCGGCCAGTCCGCAATTTGGTCTGCGTCGTGCAGCTCCGGCTCCTCGGCCATCCACAAGCCTTGCGTGATGTGATCGATCCAGTCCTGGTCGAGGTAGAGATCCGCGGCCTCCAATAACTGCTGGATATTCAGCTCAGGATAGTCGCTTTTGGGATGTTCATGGAGCGCCGGGTTAAAGCCGGCGGCGTATTGGGCGATGGCGTGCCAGATGTCACAGCTTTCTTCTTCGTATCCACTCGACCCACTCGGCTCAAAGCGGTGCCAGCGATAGTCGCGGATCGGCTCACGATATGCCACGCCGTTGCTTTGGCTGTCAATTTCAGCGCGGCGCTGAGGTTCACGGCGGGCGTCGCGGCGCGCTCCGTATGCGGCAGAGGTTCCAAAGCGCGGACCGGGCAACCCGGCTGCGCCGTTGATGTCCGAGCCAATGGCAACGCCTTTTCCGCCGGTCTTGGCCACGGCGTAGAGAAAAGCCTCGGCCCAGGCCGTGCTAGAGCCGGCGCAGGAAGCCGGGACCTTGCCAGCCAGCTCTGGCATGCCCTGGCGCAGCCCGGCGATATCACCCTGGTTGAGGATCGCGGAGACCACCCCACCCAGGCGGGCAATGCGCTCGATCTGGTCGCCGCGCTTGCCGGCTTCATGGGCTACCTTGTGCACATCGCTCGTGGCGTAACCTTCTTCTTTTTTCGGGTTGAACTCGTCGGGCGAGCTGTACAACAGGTCACGGAACCAGGAGTGCGAGGTGATGACGGGGTACTGGCGCGCCTCCGCCAAATCCAGGGCTGCGTCGGTGGACTTTTCCGACATGTGGTCAACATCAATGATCATGCCGCGCTTCATCATCTCTTCGAGCAGGATCCGCCCGTACTGGTTCAGGCTGCGAACGTTGGCGTGACCGCCGCGCATCTCGGGCGCTTCGCTCGCTTCCACCAGGTTGCGAACACCGGGAATAACGTCAACCAATGTGTGGCGATGCATCGCCCGCCGGCGTCCCCCGCTCATCACCACGGAGCGTTCGACATCGTCCATCATGTCGTCGCTATCGTGATCCATGCGGTAGCGCACGCCGGTCTGCCAGGCGTCTTCCACCGCCCAGCGCTCGCCGGTGATGAACACGTTGACGGTTTCCAGGAAGCGCATATAGATCGCCGTGCCGCCAAAGGCGTTGTTGGTCAGGTGAATGGGCGTGACTTGCCGCACACCCAGGGCGTGGAGCCAATCCAACTCCAGGCCGATCAGCAGCCGGGCCTGAGCAATGTCGCCGTGGCAGGCCGCTTCCAGGTCTTCCACCCGGTGCCAGTTGCCCAGCGAGTCCACTTCCATGCCCAGGACCACTGCCAGCTTGTTTTTGCTAATGATCCTGCGGGCATCCTCCGATGTATAGGCAATCTGCAGCCAGCCGCGTTCCGGCCCGCCGCTCGGCCCATTGATAAATTCGGCCATCGCTTTCATGGCGGCGACCTGCGCCTGGATGGCGTTCCGGTCATCAGGGGGCAGGCGCGGGTTCGATTTGGTGGCCAGCAACTCGTTGTTGACTGCCAGGCAGGTGACCAGGCGCAGCCCACCCTGGTAGGCGCGGTAGAGCCAATCAATGTAGGCCTGCTGGTGCACCAGGGTCGTAAAGCGCGGCCAGACGATAAAGTCGGGCCAGCCGCCGCCCGCCGGGTGGCCAAACTCGGGGTTCACGTTGATCAGGCCGCCGTGGATTGGATCGCAGCGGGGCAAGGCATACTGCATCCCCTCCGGGCCAGGGTGTTCCGGGTCGTAGGGCAGGCCCCAGAAGGCATTGCCGCCAAAGGCCACGTGGGCCATCAAATGAGCGTGCAGGTCGGCAAATCCCCACAAGGGAACTCCCGGGTCTGCCTCCCAATAATCTCCCCCGAGCGGCACTCGGGGCGTCTCTGCTGATTGGCGTTCTTTTTCACTCATTGAATCTTTCTCCTATGCAAATAGGTCGCAGATGTAGATGGCGACGCGTCCATGCCGCCGCGCAACTCGTCACAGCTTGCCCAGATGGAACTGTAGAGTTCGGATTTTTTGATTGCCATCGAAAGCCTTTGTCAGCATCCTCTGGCCTGCCTAGAGGGCTTTACACTGCCAGCCCGCATTGGCCAGATAGTGGGCAATCTCTTAGAGTTTTGGGTTGTGTGCATACTACGCCACCGATTGCAAGTGCAGCATGTGTTCAACCACACTCATAATTCCCAAAAAGGATAGGTTGAGTCTGGTCTGAAGTTACGCTTAGATAAAGGACAGTCTGCTGAAGAAGTGTAGTGTATACTTCAAGTGTAGCGCGATACTCCCCTCCCACAGGCAAACGCCCGATAGAAATATGGTCGTTGGGGTGTCTTCCACCTGCATCAGTTGCGCGCAATACGATCACCACGTTTGTGGCCTCTTTGCCTCCGATATTCTTGATACGAACATCGGCTGATGTAACTTCACCTCCCCACGTCACTTTGATATCGCACTTTTCAATTGAGGCAGTAAAGTTGGGCGGCAGAGGTGTTGGTGTTGGAGTCGGTGTCTTGGTTGGCGTACTGGTCGGTGTAGGTGTATTTGTCGGCGTGCTGGTCGGCGTATTAGTTGGTGTAGGTGTATCGGTCGGCGTCGCGGTAGCGGTTGGCGTACTGGTCGGCGTAGGTGTATCTGTCGGTGTGCTAGTTGGTGTAGGTGTATCGGTCGGCGTCGCGGTAGCGGTCGGCGTGCTCGTCGGTGTCGGCGTATCGGTCGGCGTCGCCGTAGCAGTCGGCGTGCTAGTCGGTGTAGGTGTGTTTGTCGGCGTCGCGGTGGCGGTCGGTGTGTAGGTTGGTGTTGAAAAGGATTTATTGCTTACCTGGATATAAATCTGCCAGCTTAGCAACAACCCTGCGCAGACAATTATCAAAGCACTTGATACGATGAGAACGAAGATGATTTTGGAACGCTCCATGGTTACCGGTCGTGTGTTCATTTCTCTCTTTGCTCAAGGTAGATGAAGAATTTTGGCAACTGTTTGCCATGTCCTCACGAGATATGATAGCCGCTTTGCTATTCCTGTCAACCCTGACCGGCGTTACACGACTGACGGACTGTCATTGTCTCCCTCTCACGCCATCTGTGGTATCATGCTGGCGCCATGAACATCACTCAACGCCTGATTGCGCCACTGTCCATCGTGTGTTTGGCGATGCTGTTGCGGCTGGGCTATATCGCCGTTGCGCCGCGCGACGTGCAGTTCGAAAACGTGGACGCGCGCGGCTATCACTGGCTGGCCGTCAACCTGCTGGAGCGGCGCGTCTTTTCGATGAACACCGAGCCGCCGTTCCGCTCTGACGACGTGCGCGCGCCGCTGTACCCGTTGTTCGTCGCCGCGCTGTATTCCGTGACCGGCCCCGATCCCCGCGTGGTGGCGCTGATGCAGGCCGCGCTCGATTCCGTGACGGTGGCCGTGGCGTTTCGATTGGGGCGACGTGTAGCTGGCTGGCGAGTGGGATTGCTGACGGCGCAGCATGGATTTGACATTGATCAGCTCGCAGCGCAGTACACAAGGGTCTATGACAAGCCGTTTGATTCCGAAGACAGGTACATGGCCGCCGGCTTTGCGCTAGGCGATCAGACGCTGTATTTTGCCAAGGGGGATCCGGATGTCATTTTGAAGATGTGTACGGGCTACATGACGGCGACGGGCAGCGTGAGAAGGATGGAGGGGACCTTTCTTGGAGCGATTAGAGCCGCTACGGACTCGGCAAATCAGCGGGGGGACATCGCCATAGCCCTGGGGTATAGCCCTGGCACAACAATCCCCCCCAAGCGTTACACGTTTCTTTGCCTGATTCAGCTACAGAACCCCTTGAGGCCGGGGGTTCCCGACAAGGTGCGCTGGCTGAAAAACATGGGAATCAGACCTCTCATGCTGACCGGCGACAGACCCGAGGCGGCCATGGCCGTTGGCAAACAGACCGGGATCGGACTTGATTCGAGGTACTGCTTGACCGGGAAGGATATCGCCCAGATGGCCTTGCAGGAGGTCGCATGGTGGGCTGCTCACGAATCCATCTTTGCGCGTTTGTCGCCGTCGCAGAAAGGAATCCTTGTCAGGCTGCTGCAGCAGAGGGGGCACTCCGTGGCCATGGTTGGTGATGGGGCAAACGACATAATCGCTCTTAGAGTTGCGGACGTGGGGTTCTCTTTTGGGGAGAGCAGTTCCCCTTTGGCCAAGAGAGTGTCGAAAATCCTGATTCATGATCTGGCCGATCTGCTGACGATTATTGCCGGCGCGAAGCGGATTGAGCGGTGGCTCAAGTACTTGATGCTATTCAGAGTCGCCGCACTGATTTCCATGCTGGTGGGTTTGTATGCGTGGATGCTGGGCTGAGGTTGATGCGCATCGAGGAAGAACTGGGCGAAGCAGCGGTGTACGCCGGACGGAAAGCTTTTGTTCGATAATTGCCTCTTGACACTGGTCGAGGGTGAGCTATATAATCTTTGTAGGCGATGAAGCTCGCCGGTGGGCAGGCGTTGGGTACAACGCGCCCACCAATGCCGTCCCGATGGCTGACAGCTTCTACCTTGAGTTTGGGGTAGAAGCTGTTTTGCTCTCAGGCGAGCCTCATTCCAATTCTGAGCGGAAAGGAGGTGAGAACATGGGCCGCCCGAAGCTGTCGCAAGCAGCGTTTCCGGATGAACTGACGTTTCAGGTCTTGCGGGACATGCGTGACGAGGTCTTGCATGAACTCCAAGCAGGCGCGGACGTGCCTGATTCCCTGGTGGAAATCATGGGGAACCTGGCAGCCACGCTCGATGCCGGGAGAACTGCGACCAGGCCTTTGACACTTCAGCCCTCAAGTGCATGACGACCCAACCCATCGAGTGGGGGAACACCAGATTGCCCTTCCGCTCTTCAATTCATCCCCAGCCGTGACGACGCCCGATGCAACTTGTATCGGGCGTTGTCATTCATGCCTTGCCTTATGCTTGACGCTCGTGCAAGATGGACTATAATCCGTCCTGGCGATGAAGCTCGCCGATGGGTGGACGTTGTACCCAACGCCCCCACCAAATGTCGTCCGAGTGACTGATAGCTTCTACCTGGTTTGCGGGTAGAAGCTTTTTTTGTTGCAAGAGGAGGAATACATGACACGTATCATCCTGGTACGGCACGGACAGACCGAATGGAACCGTGTCGAGCGATTTCGCGGGCGGGCCGATGTGCCGCTGAACGAGACCGGCCTGGCGCAGGCCGAAGCGACGGGTAAGCGCGTGGCCGCCGACGCGTCCTCTTTAGAGGAATGGCAGCCGGTGGCTGTGTATTCCAGCCCGCTCTCACGCGCCGTCAAGACTGCCGAGGCGATTGCCAAACACTTTAACCTGCCCGTGCAAATCCATGACGGCCTGGCCGACATTGACTATGGCCAATGGCAAGGACTAACGCCCGACGAAGCGCAAGAACACTGGCCCGGGGCGCTTCACGCCTGGTACAACGAGCCGGGGGTCGCACGCATCCCTGGCGGCGAAACACTGGCCGGTCTGCGTGCGCGTGGGATGGCGGCGGTGAATGAGTTGGCAGCCCGCCACGCAGGACAAACCATTGTCCTGGTCGGCCACACGGTCATCAATCGCGTCATCCTGCTGGGCGTGTTGGGGCTGGGTAACGAGCGCTTTTGGCGGCTACGGCAGGACACGTGCGCCATCAACGTATTTGAATTCGAGAACAATGATTTCACACTCGTGTCTTTGAACGATACGTGTCACCTGCGTTAGAGAGATTGATGGCTGACTTGCTCAACGAATCGCAGCGCCGGACGCTGACCAGCACGTTGATGCTGCACGAAAAGGATTTGCGCCAGGCCGACGCCTGGCTACAAGGCATTGTCGTGGAGAGCGGCATTTTGTATCACCGCACGCTGCGCCTTTCGGCGGAACAGCGAGCCGCCGCCCGGCAAGTGATCGCGCAAGCCTTGGAGCAAATCGCTGAGTTGGCGCGCAGGTTCGATCTCCGGCCCAAGGAAGACAACCTGGTAGCCGCGATGCGGGCCCAGATGCAACTGGACTGGTGCGACTTGAGCGACACGTATGCGGACAGCCTCAAACGCTGCGGCGCAGTAGACCCATTACTGGAGCCATCGCTCGACCCTGGTATTGCCGAGTTGTCCAAACTGGCGATGGCGTTAGCAGACATCATCACCAGCAGGAGGTGAGAGTTGAATCCAGATTTCGCCCAACAAACTGCCCAAAGAGTCAAAGACAGCATCGCCCGCGTGATTATCGGTAAGGACGATGTCGTCGAGTTGTTGTTGATCGCGCTCTTTTGCGAAGGGCACGTCTTGCTGGAAGATGTGCCCGGCATCGGCAAGACGACGCTCGCCAAATCGCTGGCCGATCGTTGGGGTGCAGCTTTCAACGCATCCAGTTCACGCCGGACTTGTTGCCGTCCGACATCACGGGCGTGAACGTGTTCAACCAAAAGACGGGCGAGTTCGAGTACCGTCCCGGCCCCATCGTAGCCCAGGTGGTGCTGGCCAGGCGAGTACCTGGCGCTGATGAATCGCACGCTGCCTCTAATCGCCGAGCCGGTGTCCATTATCACTGCCGTGTACGTGGAGGCGCATTATGGCCCCGACTCGATTACTGCCGCTCATGCCCAACAAGCGTTGCAGGCATGGGAGTAAATTGCGCGGCAGAACGAGCGGCTTGACGTTATTTAGTGTTGGATGTACAATTTGTAAAGTGAAAGCCCGCAAGCGATGAGGCTCGCTTGTCAGCAAAACCGCCGGATGTCCGGCTGATAGCCTCTATCGGCGACTCAGGTCGCCCGGTAGAGGCTTTTTGTGTTAATGGACGGAGGGACGTTATGCCAGGGCCAAACACTTTTTCTAGGCGCAGGGAGCATCCTTACCAGGCCAAGA
This sequence comes from Anaerolineae bacterium, assembly GCA_041300525.1. Taxonomy (GTDB): domain Bacteria; phylum Chloroflexota; class Anaerolineae; order Fen-1058; family Fen-1058; genus JBGLNJ01. Next base: position 3,718,494 of record JBGLNJ010000001.1, read on the forward strand.
ACTTGACGGATTTGCCAGTCGAGCTCCGACAGCTGGCCGAGCGATCGCTGGGACTGGATGGGCAAGTTAACCTGATCTTTGTTGTTCCTCCCCAGGTCTTTCCCGGAAGCTCGTGGGGCGGCCCGCGTTACGTCCCCGAGCAGGCGTTGCTGTTCACCCCTCTGGGCGTGCTGCACGTCCAGAGTACGGCCGCGCCTCGTCAGGCGGGACAGGCGACCTACTTGCACGGAGCTGAACTCGTCTACGCTCGTCTCAGCCTGCTGCTGTTGTACGGGCGGGTTGGAATTGGCCGGGCTGGTCAATGGCGTTTTGTCCCGCGTCATCGTAGAGTACAACACCGTCGGCCACGATTTACTGCAGCCGGGGTTGTTGCGATTCTTGCGTTTAGCGTGGGCACAAGCTCAGGCACAAGAGAACCAGGACCACACAGATATTCTCTTGTGCAACCTCGAAGAGCAATCGTTCAAATTCAGAAACGGGCTGCGCTACTATGCGCTGCAGCCTGATGAACGCTTGTTGGGCTTTGTCTTTCAGCCCCGCATCACGCGGCGTTACTTGCGCTTGTTCCGCCGGCCGATAGCGCCGACCACGCTGCTCGCTCTTACCGATCACGAGTTGATCGTCATCGAAGAAGGACTGGGCCATGCGACTCGCTATGGTTGGTTCTTTACGTTCTGCCCGCGTGCTTGCGTGGCAGGCATCGAAGCCAGACCGAACGCCGGGTGGGAGGACGTGTGCGTGCGCCTGACCAGGGGCAAAGTCGCGGTGGATCGCCAGTCGACGCTGGAACTCGGAAAGGCGTGGGCTTGGCGGGATTTATGGACGCGCCACGGTCACAGGTGGACGGTGTCCGAAGCCGAAGGAAAAGAAAACCAGAAAGCGGAAGCAACATTCAAAAAAAAATTAGTCTCAACCTACACGTGATCAGAAACAAGATCATTCACTTTTTCAATATTTTTTTTCTCACTTGACATCAATCTGCAGGGACTGACGCAAGTGCAAATATGCTGCTAAGCGACTCTCGATCAAAGCTGCACTGGAATCTTGAAAATAAGTTGCCAACCACGCAAAAGTGGGAAGATGCTCATAGTCATGGATCATCCAGTCCAAGCCGTTGGGATATACCCACTCGCCATCGGCCAACACAATAGTCTTTAGAACATTCTCCCATACATCAAGCACGTGATGCCGCACGGTAGCGGGAACCTCGCGGCCACTGTATCCATAGGCTAACGCCGAATTGCCCAATTCGTGCAAGGTCACCATATTATAGACAGGGTGAAAAATGTTGTGATTTTCCGCCGTATAGTCACTATGCAGATTGGCTCCGTGCACCCAGTCCGATACGGGGCGTCCCTCGACAACAGTCCTGTCACGCAAATCCTGTGCGACGGAAAGTGTGTTCATCATGTATTCTTTGGCGCTAAAATCCCAGGCCGCAGATCGAGGATCGTGAGGAAAGATCGCTGGAGCAAGCGAAACAATGTTCGAGTCCCATCCATTTTCTTCTGCTTTAGTATCGCCGTACTCGGCAAAAGGCGGCGTGCGGGAGGCAATCTGGTCCGCTTCGTTCGTTATCACAACTTGAACATCAGCTTTGGTATCAGAGTCTAGTTTGTCCCACAACATCCACGCTGCCATCCCCAACTGGCTCGACCACATAGCTGATTGCCAGACCAAACCCCACTGGCGTCCATCGGCACAGGCAGCCTTGGCTACCGATTTGTGCGAGCTGGCCAGATATCCAATAGTCCGAATCGCGTGTTCGAGCACTCGGTCCCTGGGAACTCCAGAAAACTGATCCGACAATGAGTGTACATAAAGAAAGGCGTACACATAAGCATAATTGGCCGCTGTTCGTACACCGCGTTCGACGCATGTGCCTCGGCCAAAGTATCCCATACTAGAGAAATCGTGCCATTGGCTCTCGGCATAAGGAACGTGCCGCTCCAATTCGTCCAAGTAGAGACCGGGTATCTGGGCGTTGAGCACCACATTCTCAAAGATCGCATGGTCCAGATTCAACCGTGCATGAGCAGACTCTACACGTCCTGCCAGATTCGTGCCCTGAAAGACACTAGAAGAAAACAGCACAACCAACAAGAGCACGACGCGAAGCCGGCGATAAAGATGGTCGCGGGTCTGGGGAGCACGGAGCTCTTCGAATTGGAGCAATACTCAGTCCTCCTATTTAATTTCGGAGCTTTGGTCACTATCTAACTCGGCTTCGCTGCCGCGAGTCAGGAATGACATCTCTCAGAACATGATCCAATCCCAACTCCGGCTGCCAACCGATCAGCGATTGAATTTTGCTCGTGTCCGGCACCCGACGGCGTATGTCCTCAAAGCCAGCCTCGTATGCCTGTTCGTAGGCGATCAGTTTCACTTCCGAGCGGCTGCCCGACTTTTATTCTTCCCCACGCCATTTCACCATTCGCCGCAGCCCCTCGCGCCAGCCCACCTCAGGAGTGTAGCCCAGCCATTGCTTGACCTGGTCAATCGCCGCCATCGAGTGTTTCACATCACCCGCGCGCGGCGAATGTCTTCCAGGTGACGCAAGTATGCCCTGAGCGGAGCCGAAGGGTCGTAACGGTTCATATTTGCCACAAACACGTCCGCGCCACACTCATTCAACTGCACACAACGTACTTGCCAAGAAACCCGTTCCCGCCCGTCACCACACTGCACGCGGTTATGCAAGTGCGGGCGTCACGCGCTAACCAACGCTCACAAACCCCAATATGCGCTCTTCGCTGCTCGCCCCCTCGACGAATCTCAGGGCAAGCCCAATGACCAACCTATACGATCACTCAACCATCCCATCAAGGAAGAGAGAGCGCGCCCGGCGTCCTCTGCTCCCCGAGCGATCATCTTCCCGACCTTGGATCGCACGGAAAAAAGTCGTGCTCGACTAAGCGACCATCTGACCACGCGGCGACCCGCCTATCCCCACGTCTCTGTCTTCACCCCGGTGTGGACAAGGCGGTCGGTGACTGTCACCGTAATCCGCATGGCCGTACCGGCGCGCAGCGCACGGCCTGCGTTGCCGTATAGGTCCAGCGGCCGCTATCGGGCGGGGTTTCGGTCGCTTTAACTCAGGATAATGGTTTGGAATAATTCTCAACCCCACGCGTTCAAGAACTCGACCGCATTCCTCATTTCATCTGCAGACTTGCTTGCCACCAACTTGAGGATACGGCGCATCTGCTCGCCAACTGAATAATGCTGCTGTCGCATCAAAATGATCCCGGCATGGTGCTTGCCCTGAGCCACGTAATCACCGTGCAAACGATAAAAATCCCCCACGTTGAAGCTGCACAAGACACGGCCTTGTTCTATGGCGTAATCCAGGTGTTCTGCATCATCTCGCTCAATCATCCCCGCATCCAATGCCGTTATCACATCCACCCCTCTGGCTCGCAAAACCCGCACCAGGCTGCGATGCATCGAATCTTCGTCAAAATAGAGGCGAATCGTCACACCCGGCCTCCGGCCGTCTGATGCTGCTGCTGTTCGAGTTGATCGGCCTCGGACTCGTCAGCCGCGGCGTCAGATTCAATCTCTTCGCGGTTAGCATGATAGTAAGCCAGGGCAGCATGAACTTGCGCCAACGTCAGATGCCCAAACTCTTCTGCGATTTCCTCCGGGTCAAGTCCCAGCTTGTACCAACTGACAACACGTTTCACTGTGACGCCGGTTCCGGCAATACGCGGCCGTCCCTCTCTCACACCAAAAGTGCGGGTAATCAATGTTCCGATATCCAGTGTCGCTATCGCCATCTTGCCCTCCTACTGCCCATTCTACTTCATCAGAAACACTGTTTCCTGAAAAGGGGTCAAACGTGCTAACCCGATTTCGCCCCACCGTTTTCCCAACCGAAGTTGATTGCGGTGGGCGTTTCGCTCTCCGGTTGGCGATGGGGCGTTGGGTACAACGTGCCCCCTCTCGCGCCTGGAGTCCTGCCCGAAACAGTCGGGACGACGCTGGAACTGTCGCCCCTTTCCAAACGGGCGTCGCACGTACTTCGTGCGCGGAATCTCGCCAGCAAGATTTCTTTGACCCGCGCCTTGGGCGTCCAAAGGCGTATATCTGGATCGAACGCTCTTGCCTTGAGATTTGTCGCGGCGACCCGATCCGCACCCTCTCGATGCCCGCACTGGCGGCACTGAAACGTATCCCCCTGCCGGTTGTCCCGATGGACACACCCACAGGTTGGAACGGGACACGTTTGAGACGAGTAGGCCGGGTTCACCTGCTTTCGACGGAAACCTTCCGCCGACGCCTTGAATTCTGTTCGCTTGTTCAACGCGGTGCGTGCCCATAGGCTGACGCGCCGCGAGATGCGCTTGCTCTTGGCCTTGCCCCGCAGGTCCAGCTTCTCAATCACGATGACCGAGGGCTGGCGCTTGTCTTTCACCTGATTGATCGCCGTGTTGATCTGCCGTTCCACTTCGACGCGGTGGCGGCGCGTTTTGTGTTGCTGCTTCTCGCGTCCCAGATTGAACTGGCGAATCCGATGCGCCTTCGCCAGATCGCCCCGCGCCTCGGCCTGCTGGGCGATCTGATACAGCTTGTTGCGCTTGCGCCCCTTGTCGCACAAGTCATCCGAGGCTCGCCCCAGAAACTTGCCGAATTCTGTCCCGTAGCGGTTGCCGCGCTCGTCGGTGAACACTTCCGTTACGCCGGCATCCAGGCCGCACGGCTCGCCCTCCAACGGCGCAACGGCCTTCACCTCGGCCGTGTAGTGGATTTCGACGCGCTGCCGCTCGGTGTCCAGCACTACACGGAGATTGCCCACTATGGGCGTGTTACCCGTGAGCGGGACGACCATACGCTGCCTCGGCTTCTGGCTCATGAGCGCGATGTATTGCCGCCCGTTTTCCACAAACAGCGTATACATATTGGCATCAAATGCCATAGAACAGGCGGCTTTGGCGACTGGCCGCGCGCCCCGCTTGCGTCGGATCACGCGCCGTAAGTAGTTGCGCACCTGACGCTGCTCGTGCTCCGGTACGCTGAACTGGGTCGGCCTGGGCGCACGCCCATACACATCAAGCTAAGTTATGTCGGGTATTTGAAAATTGACGCACACGTGGCATCCTTGATAGTATCATCAAGGAGGCCATCATGTTTCAACTTGCGAAGGCCGGCGAGGCCATACAGACGTTCTTTCAAAGGACCGCGGAGCGATTGGCCCGCGTGAGCGGTTTCGTCCAACGGGAGTCGAAGATCACGGGTGCACACTGGATTCAAACCCTGACGTTTGGGTTTATCGAGACACCCGATGCAACGCTGAACCAATTGGCTCAGGTCAGCACCGACTTGGGTGTGCCGGTATGTGCTGCTCATCCATCGCAGGCGCGATCCGCATCGGGGATTGTGGGTCGCGCCCGGCGGCAAACTGGAGCCGGGCGAGTCGCCGCACGAAGGCGCGGTGCGCGAAATCCTTGAAGAGACTGGGCTGCGGATCGAGTTGCCCGAGTTGCGCGGCGTCGTCACCGAAGTCAGCGCGAGGCCGGACTACCAGTGGTTGTTGTTCCTGTTCCGCGCTGACCGGTTTACGGGCGAGGTGCGCGCAAGCGACGAAGGCGAGTTAGCGTGGTGCTCGTTCGACCGGATGCCCGACCTGCCGATGCCGCAGTCGGATGAGACGTGGTGGCGGCACTGCGTCTCGCTCGATGGCGGGCTGTTCGTCGCCAAGTTCAACTATGATGCCGATCTGCGCGTGACGCGTTGGGCGAGGTATTGAAAACGTTGCGGCTCATACAAAGGCAGGTTTCACATGAAGGGTCAGAGGCCACACAAAAGCGTGTGGCCTCAAGTTATGCAGGGTGATCCTGCATCCGTCTGACGACCACCAGTGTCAGATCGTCCTGCCAGGCAACCGAGCCGGCAAATCGCGTGACGTGTTCCAGGATCGCATCAATGTCAACCGCGAGTTCGCCATCTTTAGCGAGGATGGATTGCAGCCCGTCAAAGCTCAACATCTTGCCCTGGGCGTCGCGCGCTTCGATGATGCCGTCGGTGTACAGCAAAATCGCCTCGCCGGGCGGCAAGGCGCGCGCCTGGCTGGTGCATTGCAGGTCAGCCTGAATGCCGACTGGAAAGCGGCCCGGGCTGTCAAGATAGGTCGGCTCTTTGTGGTCGCCGCACAGCAATGGGCTGGGGTGACCGGCGTTGGCAAGCCGGAGCGTCCAGGTCTGCGTGTCCAGCACGAGGTAACACAGGGTCACCGACGACTTGCCGCGCGTATCGCCGAACATCACCCGGTTGACTGATTCCAGCACCACCGCCGGGTCGAGCTGGCCTTGCGCGTATGCGCGCAATATGCTGCGCACCGTCGCCATCAACAGCGCGGCCGGCACACCCTTGCCCACCACGTCGCCGATGACAATCCCCAGGTGATGCTCGTCAATCCAGATAAAGTCATACAGGTCGCCGCCGGTTTCTTGTGCTTGCAGGCAGCGGCTGGCGATGAACAGGCCGGGGATGTCCGGCGGGTCGGGCAGCAAGCTCTGTTGAATCGTTCGCGCGAGCGCCAACTCCTGGCGCAGCCGCTCTTGTTGAGCCACCGCTTCGAGCAAGCGAGCATTTTCAATGGCGATGGCCGCCTGGGCGGCGATGGTCATCAGGATGTCAACGTGCTCTTGGGTGAACGCGCCGGGCGCATCATAATCCTGCGCGGCGATCATGCCGATCACGTGCTCGCCGGCGATCATCGGCACGCCCAGCCAGCATTGCGGCGCCTTTCCGACGGGTTCCATCCCCAACGCGCGGGTGCGCTCCGTGACATTGTCGGCCAGGAGCAGGGGCGCGCGGCTGTGAATGACGTACTCGGTCAATCCCTTCCCGGCCTGCCGAGCGGAAGTGGCGCTCAACTGGCCGCCCGTCACATTCAGGACAAAAGTCACCTCGTCATTCTGAGCTGCATAGAGCGCGATGTAAAAATTGGTCGTGTCAATCACCTTGCTGCTTTCGCGATAGATAGTATCCATCAGGCGCGGGATGTCTACGGTGGCGCTGATGGCACGGCCGATCTCGTTCAACGCGCTGAGTTGAGCCACTTGCTGTTGCAGCCGTTGAGACATGGCGACGCGGCGACGCAGGATGAGGCTCACTTGAAGGATGGCGACGCCCAGGATGACCAGCGGCCCGAATCCGTTGTTGACGTACGTTACCGCGATCAAGAGTCCGATGTGCAGGTCCAACACTTCCAGGGGCATGATCTCGAGCTCGTCTTGCATTTGCTCGCGCAGCGATTGCCCGTCCAGGAGGCCACGAGTATATAGGATCAGCCGATTGGATACCTGGTAGACGACGATGAATCCCAGGGCGGCCAGGTAATTTGCGATGGACAGGCGTTCGATGGGCAGCCGGCCTCCCAGTCGCGCGTAGGTCCACGTGGATGCCACGAACATGAGCATGTACATCCCATAGTTGCCTAGCATCTGGCTTATGCGTCGTGCGCGATTGGACGATGGCCTCTGGTTGATGGCCCCGGCAGTGACCGAGGCGACCATGACAATCGCGCTAGTCGGAGGACCGAGCATGATGGAGGCAGCCAGAAAGACTGCATCTGACAGGCTGATGATGGTTGAACCGGCGGTTGGGATGACGAACAAGTTGGCGGTGATGCCCAGCACGACGAACAGGGCCAGAGTCACCGGATCGGTCGCCGGGTAAGACGGCCAGGCAGCGACGACGGCGGCCATGCCGGCCAGTACGAGGACGGCATTGACTAGATGCAAGCGGCGGAGACTGGGTGAAGAAGCCATGCGCTAATGATAGCCTCAAACGCAAACTGCGTCAATAGACTTTTTTTGCCTCACGCCAAGACGCAAAGGATTCCATTCAAAAAGCTCGGCGATCGGGGCGCGAGAAAGTCTACTTTCGCGTCGGCAGGCTGGCGGAAAAGCCCAGCAGCCCGCCGCCGATGGCCCAAAAGATCAGGTCGAGCGATTTGACCGGGCCTTTGTAAAGGACGCTAAAGACAAAAGCAATGATGATGCCCAATAGGACGTTCCCAACGACTAGTGCCAGCCGGTGATTTTCGGGTGAATGGCTTTGTGGATTCTCTGATGACATCTCTTTCCCCTCGCTACGGACCTCTGCTCACTTTTCTCCCAATACGCGCTTGAGCTCGTCAAACGTCGTCATCGGCGCCATGGTATCGAGGAACGCTCTGAGCGATGGGCTGCGGTCGCGCAACCGCTTGACCGCCGGGCCGACAGGGTCCTCGCCGGAAGCGCCTGGCTCATCGGCGTACGCGCCATGAAAGGCAAAGTAAGCCTGGTTGAGTTTGCGGATCAGGTAACCGCGATCGGCAAAGACCACGCGCTGTTGGCGCATGTACTCTTCGGCCTGCTCGATCCGCGCCGTGGCGGTGGCCGTATCTTTTGTTTCTTTGGCTTTGCGCGCTTCGGCCAGCAGCCGGTCTACCTCGACGCGCGTCGTGCGCATCTCGGCGCGAAAGTTGAAGGCGTTCGGATCGGGCGTGGGTGTGGGCGCTGGAGTTGGCGTGGGGCCGGGCGTGGGCGTGGGACGCGGCGGAGGCGCAAGTTCGGGATAAAAGCGTTGCAACACCAACGCGCCCACCTCTTTGCCGACGAGGTTCGCCGTCGTTTCGTTCATCGTGCGGACCTGGGGCGATTTCTCATAGTTCATCCCCAGCGGACGCAACTCGAGCCAGTTGTGCGTCCACTCGTGCGACGTCGCTTCAATCGTCCACTCTAGTGATGTGGTTTCCTGTATCATGGACGGATAAATCGCCAGCCCGCCAATCGGCTCGACCAGCGACGATACGTCAAAACGCTTGTCTACCTCGTTCTCGATTTGTTCCGCCCGGTCGGTCGTCAGGCCAGTGACGAGAGGAAAGCCGTTTTTCTGATAAATCTCATCTCGCGGCGAAACGATGAGAAGCTGCGGCAGGGGTGTGAGGCGGGCTTTGAGAGGGGGAATGACTTGGCCGCCGACGGCAAAATCCAACTCGTTGAGCACGGTCGAGATTTGCTCTTCGAGGATGGACTCGACCGTCGTCTGTTGGGCGGCTTGTTGCGCGCGCAATTGCGCCAGCTCCGCGCGCTGATGGGCAGACGTGGCGGCGGCGTCCGTTACTTTGGGATCGGCATAAATCTCATCAATCTCGTCCTGCAACTGGATGATGCGCTGGACCAACTGCATGTAATCCAGGACGAGCGTTTTGCGGCGCGCTTCGTCCAAATAGTCTTGAGCGGGCACGGCCATCTGCGCGCCTTTGGCTGCCAGTGCCCTGGCTTCCCAATGGATAAAGTCGAACGAGTCGTCGGCGACCAGCCGGCTGACCGCCGGGCTGAATGCGCCCGGCGGCTGATATTCGCGGCTGATCAGCAAGGCGACCATGGCCAGGAATAGCGCCAGCTTGATGAACCTCCACAGCCGCTTCAAGAATCTATGCATGACCCCACCCCAGCCCTCCCCTGCGCTCATGCAGGGGAGGGAGAACTCTACAGATACTTGCGCCACGCCGACGGCACATCCAGCACGACCAGTGCCAGGTAGCGCGGGCGGAACGGCGCGCGAAGCAGGCGCATGTGCGCCTCAGCCGGCGTCCGGTCGTTCTTCCGATGGTTGCATGGCTTGCAGGCGGCCACGACGTTTTCCCACGTGGTCTTGCCGCCGCGAGAGCGCGGCAGGACGTGGTCGAGCGTGAGCTCTGCCGAAACCGAAAAGTCAATCAGCTCAAACGGCGGCGCATAGTCCGGCTGCTGGCGTTGCATCATCATCGCCACCGAAGCCTCCGCGGCTTCAAAAGAAAAACCTTGCGCTTCGAGCGCCTTGATCTCGGTCAACACATCGGCCACTTCAGAGCCGCCATTCACATCCAGCCCGTATTCTTCGGCCTTGCTCAACAGATTGCCGCGCCCCGAAAGCTCGCTGACCACCACGCGCTGCTGGTTGCCCACCCGCGTCGGGTCAACGTGCTGATACGAGTGCTCGTTCCGGCGCATGGCCGCGACGTGGATGCCGCCCTTGTGCGCAAAGGCCGAATTGCCCACGTAGGCCAGGTGCTCATCCGGCGCGAGGTTCGCCACCTCCGCCACAAAGTGCGAGACCACGTGCAGTTTGGGTAAATGGCCCTCAGGCAGGCAGTGCTGCCCCAGCTTCAATTCAAGGTCGGGGATGATCGAGCACAGGTTAGCGTTGCCACACCGCTCCCCGTAGCCGTTGATCGTGCCTTGCACCTGGATCACGCCCTCGCGCACAGCCGCGAGCGAGTTGGCTACCGCGCACTCGCTATCGTCGTGCGCGTGAATGCCTATCGGATGGGCGAGCGCCACTTTGACTGCCCGCACAACTTCTGCGATCTCCCACGGCATGGCGCCGCCGTTCGTATCACACAGCACCACCGTCTCAGCGCCGCCGCGCGCCGCCGCCTTGAGCGTTTCGAGCGCGTAAGTCGGATCGGCCTTGTAGCCGTCGAAAAAGTGCTCGGCGTCGTAGATCACGCGCCGGCCTTGCGCCCGCAGAAAAGCCAGGCTCTGCTCGATGATGCGCAGATTGTCGTCGAGCGTCGTCCGCAGCACCTCGGCAACGTGCAGCGTCCACGATTTGCCGACCACGGCGCAAACCGATGTTCGCGCGTCGAGCAAGGCCTGGATGTTCGCGTCGTCTTCGGGGTGGATCTGTCCGTTCGGGCGGCAGGTCGAGCCGAACGCGGCGATGCGGGCCGTCTGCCATTCCATGTCCCGCGCCCGCTCAAAGAACTCGGCATCCTTGGGATTGGAACCGGGCCAGCCGCCCTCGATAAACGCCACGCCTAGCTCGTCCAGTTTGCGGGCGATGCGCAATTTGTCCGCGCACGAAAGCGAAATGCCTTCACGTTGCGTGCCGTCACGGAGAGTCGTATCGTAAATTTGAATCATCATGATTTCTGATTTTAGATTGCAGATTAGCCCGGCGCGCAATCATCAACCAGCAATCTACAATCAACAATTCAAAGCTTCATATTCAGCGATCTGCTTCTCAAAACCCAACAAGTACCCCAACTCGTCCGTGCCCTTGAGCAAACAAGTCTTGGAAAATCCGTCAATAGGAAAAGACACAGCCCGGCCGGTGGGCAACGTCACGGTCTGGGCAGCCAGGTCAACCGTCACCTCGGCGCGTGGAATCTCTTCGAGCACTTCCAAGAGCATCCGGTGCGTCTCGGCATCCACCACGATGGGCAGCAGGCCATTCTTGAGGGCATTGTTGCGAAAGATGTCGGCAAAGGAAGTGGAAATGACGGCGCGGAAGCCAAAACCGGCGAGCGCCCACGGCGCGTGCTCGCGCGACGAGCCGCAGCCAAAGTTATCGCCCGCCAGCAAGATTTGCGCGCCTCGATGTTCCGGCTTGTTCAGCGCAAAATCGGATTTGGGCGAGCCGTCGGCGTTGTAGCGCCAATCGGCAAACAGGTGATCCCCCATGCCGCTTTTGTCGGTGGCTTTGAGAAAGCGAGCCGGGATGATCTGGTCCGTGTCAACGTCGTTGACCGGCAGTGGAACGATGCGAGAGGTGAAAGTTGTAAACTGAGCCATAGTCCTGACCTGGTGACACGGTGACAAGGTGACACGGTGATGTCGTTCACCTTGTCACTGTGTCATTGTGCAAGTAACGCTCGAACGTCTGCAATACATCCGGCGACAGCAGACGCCGCCGCGGTCAACGGGCTGGCGAGAAACGTCCGCCCACCTTTGCCCTGCCGCCCTTCAAAGTTGCGGTTGCTCGTGCTCACGGCATATTGACCGGGTTCGAGTTGGTCGCCGTTCATCGCAATACACATCGAGCAGCCAGGCTCTCGCCACTCTGCGCCGGCCTCTTTGAAAATGAGATCGAGCCCCTCGGCCTCGGCCTGCCGCTTGACCGGCCCCGATCCGGGAACGATGAGCGCGCACACACCCGGCGCGACCTTGCGCGCTTTGAACACCCTGGCCGCATCCCGCAAATCAGACAAACGCCCGTTGGTGCAACTGCCGATAAAGACCACATCCACCGGATGGCCGAGCAAAGATTCGCCGGGGCGCAAGTCCATGTAGCGCAGTGCCTTTTCGAGCGCAGCCTTTTGATTGGCATCTGTGAAATCGTCCGGGTCGGGAAGGTGATCTGTGACGGGCATCCCCATGCCGGGATTGGTTCCGTAAGTGATCATCGGCTCAAGCGCAGCGGCGTCGAGCGTCACGGTCTTGTCATAGACTGCGCCTTCGTCCGTGGGCAACTGCCGCCACTGTGCCACAGCGCAATCCCATGTCTCGCCCTTCGGCGCAAAGTTGCGCCGCGCCAGGTACTCGAACGTCGCGTCGTCCGGGGCAATCATCCCGGCGCGCGCGCCACCCTCGACGGACATGTTGCAGACCGTCATGCGCTGCTCCATCGAAAGCGCGCGGATGGCAGAGCCGGTGTACTCGAACACGTGGCCTGTGCCGCCCCCTACCCCGATCTTGGCAATGAGCGCCAGGATGATGTCTTTGGCCGAGACGCCGTGGCCCAGCCGCCCTTCGATCTTTACCTGGCACGTCTTGGGCTGGCGTTGGAGCAGGCATTGCGTGGCGAGGACGTGCTCCACCTCGCTCGTGCCGATGCCGAACGCCAGCGCGCCGAACGCGCCGTGCGTCGCCGTATGGCTGTCGCCGCAGACAATCGTCATGCCCGGTTGGGTGAGGCCCAGTTCCGGGCCAATGACGTGGACGATGCCCTGGTTCGGGCTGCCCAAGCCATACAGCCCGACGCCGAACTCGCGGCAGTTGTCTTCCAGTTGCTTAATCTGCCGGGCGCACTGTTCGTCCGCAATCAGCAGCGAACGGTCGTGCGTGGGCGTGCTGTGGTCGGCGGTTGCCACTGTCTTTTCGGGGCGGCGCACCTTGAGGCCCCGCGCGCGCAAACCGGCAAAGGCTTGCGGCGACGTGACCTCATGGATCAGGTGCAGGTCAACATAGAGCACAGCCGGCGAGCCTGGCTCCTGCGCGACAATGTGCTTGTTCCAGATTTTTTGAAAAAGAGTTTGTGTTTGTGTCATGGGTTCCTGTTACTCGGTTAGGGAGTCCCAAGCTGCGACCGAGGTCGCGCCTTGTGGTCGAAGATGCAGCCGGGCGTCCATCTGCATGGACGCAACCTCGTCCGCGAAGGCGGACGACCAGCCGCAGGCTCATTAGGCGCGATTTCAACCGCCAGCGATGGGATGATTTATTCTTTCCATGCCCCTTAATCGCTGATCAGTCACAGCGGACGCCTGCCCTCAGCCGCTCGCCAGCGCCAACAGACCCGATAGGTCCCAATTGCGAGGCAAGGTCCTCGGCTCCGGGAACGAATCGGGATGCCGTTCGGGCAAGGAGACCGCAGAAGCATCGGCAACATTCGCCGCACTCGCTCCATATCCGGAATCTGGCAACCGCCCATTGCGCGGCAGATACGACAAATCCCAACCGTCCGGCAGGGTTCTGGTTTCAGGGAATGACTCGTGCCATTCAGGGCAAAGATCAAATTGCGGGTTGGATGCGACAGTCATGGTCCACTCCTTTCCGAGATCAAGTAGCTGGCGCATCCCTACGCGCCAGCGATTGTGAGGCGGGCGTCTCTGCCAGCCCATATTTGCCGGTAACGACGAGCAACTTGTTCAGCGCCGCCAGGTATGCCTTGGCGCTGGCGACGATGATGTCCGTGTCCGCGCCGTGTCCACCAAAGGTGCGGCTGCGCTCTGTCTCTTTTTGCGCGTTGAGGGAACGATAGCCGTTTGCGCCTGCGATCCGCACGGTCACTTCGCCCAACGCGTCAATGCCTTCGGTGACGGCACGGACTATGAATTCGAGCAACGTGCTGGGCGCTTGTACGATAGCGTCAATCGCCTTGTAGGCTGCGTCCACCGGGCCAGTGCCGACGGCAGCCTGGATGTGCGTCGCTCCGTCCGGGCCGCGCAGCCGCACCGTCGCCGTGGGCATCCCCATCGTCCCGCAAGCCACCTGAAGCCCGTCGAGCACAAACACTTCGTGCGGCTGATAAAACTCGTCGGCCACCAGCGCGTCGAGATCGGCGTCGGCGATGTCTTTCTTCGTTGATCCAGTGGCTCAAGCAGTTCGTCATGGCCGAGAAGTAAGAGGTGATCCGATGCGCTACGGTTATTTTGACGACGACAACAAAGAATACGTCGTCGAGCGCCCTGACATGCCGGTCTCTTGGACAAATTATCTGGGCGTGAAAGATATGTGTACCGTCCTCTCGCACAATGCGGGCGGATACTCGTTTTACAAAAGCGCCGAGCACCACCGGATTACGCGCTTTCGCCAGAACGGCGTCCCTTTGGACAGGCCGGGACACTATGTTTATCTGCGCGATGACGACACGGGAGAGTATTGGTCCATCTCGTGGCAGCCGGTGGGCAAGGATCTGGAAAAGGCCAAGTACCAGTGCCGGCACGGTCTTTCGTATTCCAAGTTTCGGTGTGATTATCAAGGTCTTGCGGCGGAACAACTTGTGTTCATCCCCGTCAACGACGATGCAGAGCTTTGGGATGTCAAGATCGAAAACACGAGCGGCAAGACACGCAACATTAGCGTGTTCTCTTACGTGGAATTCTCATTCCATCACATCGAGATTGACAATCAGAATTTGCAGATGAGCCTGTATGCCAGCGGATCGAGTTACCAGGACGGCATCATCGAGTACGACTTTTTCTACGAGCCGGGGATGTTTCACTATTTCGCTTCGAGCTTTGAGCCGGATAGCTACGATGGTGTGCGCGACCGCTTTATTGGGAATTATCGGACGGAATCGAACCCGGTTGCGGTTGAACAAGGCCGCTGTCACAACAGCTCGGAATTGGGTGGCAATCACTGTGGTTCTCTGCACAAGCGACTGACCCTCGCGCCGGGGCAGGCCACTCGCCTCGTCTTTATGCTCGGCGTGGGTCCGCGCGACACGGGTCGGACTGTCCAGCGCAAGTATTCAGACCCGGCCAACGTGGACAAGGCATTTGAAGAACTGAGAGCCTACTGGCAAAAGAAACTGGCAGCGTTCCAGTGCAAGACCCCGCATCAGGGCATGAACAGCATGGTCAACACCTGGACGCTTTACCAGGCCGAGACCTGCGTGGTGTGGTCGCGCTTTGCCTCGTTCATCGAAGTGGGCGGGCGCATCGGGTTGGGATACCGCGATACCTCTCAGGATGTGATGAGCGTCGTGCACACCAATCCAGACCGGTGCAAGCAGCGTATCCTCGAACTGCTGCGCGGTCAGGCAAGCCAGGGATATGGGCTGCACCTTTTCGACCCGGACTGGTTCGACCCGGAAAAGCAAAAGGCCCCCGCGTTCAAATCACCCACCGTCGTGCCAACGCCCGATCGGAGTAGTATGCTTCATGGCCTGAAAGATGTTTGCTCCGATGACGCACTCTGGTTGGTCGTCTCCATCTGCGAATATGTGAAAGAGACAGGCCATCTTGCGTTCTTTGATCAAGTTGTGGCTTTTGCCGACAAAGGCGAGGCGACCGTCTATGAGCATATAAAGCGCGCCCTGGATTTTTCGGCCGAACAGGTCGGCCAGACCGGCATCTGCAAGGGGCTGAGGGCGGACTGGAACGACTGTCTAAACCTGGGCGGCGGAGAAAGCGCCATGGTTTCGTTCATGCACCACTGGGCCTTGCGCGCCTTTATTGAAGCCGCCGAATACCTGGGCCGGCATGAGGATGTCAAGAGATATAGCGCCCTGGCCGAAAAAGTCAAGGCCGCCTGTGAAACGGAACTCTGGGACGGCCAATGGTACATCCGGGGCATCACAGCCAAAGGCGTCAAGATCGGCGCTCACGAAAGCGAGGAAGGCAAGGTCTTTTTGGAAAGCAACACCTGGGCTGTCCTTTCGGATGTGGCTTCCCCGGAACGAGGCCGACTGTGCATGGACGCCGTGGACGAGCATCTCTATTCCCAGTATGGCCTACACCTCGTATGGCCCGCTTTTTCAAAACCGAATGATGATATCGGGTTCGTGACCCGCGTCTACAAAGGCATCAAGGAAAACGCGGCGATCTTTAGCCATCCCAACCCGTGGGCCATCATCGCCGAGTGCAAGTTGGGGCGGGGCAATCGGGCGATCAAGTTCTATGACGCTCTTTTGCCCTATCGCCAGAACGACCTGATCGAGATTCGCGAGGCTGAACCCTACTCGTACTGCCAGTTCGTCATGGGCAAAGATCACACCGCTTTCGGGCGAGCGAGGCATCCCTGGCTGACGGGAAGCGCCGGCTGGAATTATATGGCGGCAACGCGCTGGGTGCTCGGCATCCGGTCAGGCTTTGACGGACTGATGATTGATCCCTGCGTCCCCGACGACTGGCCGGCATTCGAGGTCACCCGCCAATGGCGGGGCGCCACGTTCAACATCACGGTCAAAAACCCGGACGGCGTGCAGAAAGGGGTCAAGTCCATCACGCTCGATGGCAAGCCGATCCACGGCTCCATACCGCCGCAGGCGGCTGGATCAGTCCATGAAATCGTCGTGGTGATGGGGTAAAAATGTCAAATTCACTCGCATTGCTTCCGGAGCCGCGTCACATCGAAATGACAGAGGGCACATTCGCTCTGACCGGCGAGCGGCTTGTTCTGTTAGACAGTGCCGCACCGCAGGCCCTGCGCTTTGCGGCGATGCGCTTTCAGCAGAGCCTTTACGAGCGCGCCGGACTGACGTGGGAGGCCGTCGCCAGCGCCGCCACGCCCCGCGAGCAAATCGGGCTGACCTTGCGCGAGGCGTCAGAACCGGCCACACCTCCGCAAGGTTACGAACTCGTCATCTCGCCCGATGGCATCACCATTACCGCGCCCGATGAGGCCGGCGTCTTTTATGGCGTCTGCACCCTGATCCAAATCTTGGAATCTCCACGCGGAGCGTCCAATCTCCACTTGCCATGCTTACACATCACCGACTGGCCCGATTTCCCTGTGCGCGGAGTGATGCTCGACATCAGCCGCTACAAAGTGCCGAGCATGGAAACGCTACTGTCATTGGTAGACATGCTGACGGGCTGGAAGATCAATCAATTCCAACTGTACACCGAGCACACTTTTGCCTATCGGCAACATCCTGAGGTCTGGGCCAACGCTTCACCGCTGACGGGCCAAGAGATTCTCGAACTGGACGCCTACTGCCGCGAGCGCCACATCGAGCTGGTGCCCAATCAAAACTCGTTCGGGCACATGCGCCACTGGCTGATCCACCCGCGTTACGCGCCGTTAGCCGAAGTCACCCAAGGCTTTATGACGCCGTGGGGCGAATACGAGTCCGGCCCATTCAGCTTGTGCCCCGGCGACCCTGGCAGCCTGGAACTGGTGCGCAGCCTGTACGACGAATTGCTGCCGCACTTTACCAGTCGGATGTTCAACGTGGGCTGCGACGAGACGTTTGACGTGGGCCAGGGCCGCAGCAAGGCCGAGTGTGAAAAGCTAGGCGCGGGCCGCGTGTATCTGGATTTCTTGCTCAAGATTCACCGGGAAGTCAAAGCGCGTGGACACACTATGCAATTCTGGGGCGACATTATCGTGCAGCACCCCGATCTCATTCCCGAGTTGCCTCAAGATAGCATCGCGCTAGAATGGGGCTATGAAGCCGATCACCCCTTCGACGCGCGCGGCGCGCAATTTGCAGCAGCCGGCATCCCGTTTTACGTCTGCCCCGGCACATCGTCGTGGTGCAGCCTGGCCGGACGCACCGACAACGCGCTCGGCAATCTACACAGCGCCGCCGAAAATGGCCTCAAACACGGCGCGACCGGGTACCTGAACACCGACTGGGGCGATGATGGCCACTGGCAAGTGCTGCCGGTCAGTTACTTGGGCCTGGCCGTGGGCGCAGCCTACTCGTGGGCGCTCGACGCCAATCGCAATATGGATGTACCGCACGCAGTCAGCTTGCACGCCTTCCGCGATCCAACCGGCGCGATGGGACGCGCGGCCTATGAGATGGGGAATGTCTACAGAGTGGTCGGCATTGAGCTGCCTAATTCGTCGGCGCTGTTCTGGCTACTGCAATGGCCGCTGGAGCGGGTGCGCCTCTTCCAGGAAAGCGCGCCGCCGTCTGCTCTCCACCACACACTGAACGCGATTGACGAGGCGATGCGTCCGCTGGCAGACGCCCGCATCGCGCGACCGGACGCCGAGTTGATTCGGCAGGAATATGCCCTCACCGCACGTCTGATGCGCCACGCCTGCCGCCGTGGACTCTTGGCGTTCGAAAGCGACCCGGCCCAGGCTTCTGCGCTGCGCCGCGCGCTCGACCGCGACATGCAAGAGTTCATCCATCAATACCGCCAAGTGTGGCTCTCGCGCAACAGGCCGGGCGGGCTGACCGATAGTGTTGCGCGATTGGAAAAAGCGCGGCAAGACTATTTGGCTGCATAACGTAACTGCTCAGCGTGTCATTGCGTTCGCGTTCGCCGATGTCCGTAAAGGCGGCCAGACTTCCCGCAAAGTGTCCGTCCGCGTCGAACCGGGGGCTGCCGGAGACCAGCACGGGAACCCGCCGGCCGTCCTTGCAAACCATTTGCACCTCATAGTGGTCGGCCTGTCCATGCACGCGCCGGTCATCGGCCGCCTGGACGATAGGCTGCTGATCGAACGGGATGATGCTGGTCCAGTGCCGGCCTACCAGCTCCTCCGGCGCGTACCCCAACAGAGTTGCCGCCGCCGGATTGACGAAGGAAAAGTATCCCGCAGCGTCTTGCACTGCGACGCCCTCGGCGATGTTATGGACGATCTCGGCATGGAAATCTTTTAACCGTTGGAGGTCCTGCTCTGCCTGGCTGTGGCGGCTTACCTGGGCCTCCAGTTCGGCGATGCATTGGCGCAGCTCGGCCACTTGCTTCAAGAGCTGTTGTTTGGTCTTGTTTTGATCTTTCACGAGTTTTCCCCAGTGGCGGGCGTTGGGACGCCTCCCCGGCAAATTTCCAGACAGGCTCTAACTGACTGCACGGGGTAAGGTGAAGAAAAAGGTGCTCCCCTGGCCCGGCACGCCGGCACTTTCTATTCCGACTTGCCCGCCGAGCTTTTCCACGATGCGCCGGACGATGGACAGCCCCAACCCATGCCCTTTGGCGCGCGCCTGATCGAGCCGCGTGAACGGCGTGAACAGGCGAGCCTGATCCTCCGGCGTGAGGCCCTGACCATTGTCGCGCACCCAGAAGCGCACCATGCCCCCGCCCCCACCCTCGCCCTCCCCCGTACCCTTATGGGCATCTTCGACAAGCGGGGGAGGGTTGGGGAGGGGGTCTGCGCCCAATTCAACACGGGGCGGCTGGCCGCCGTACTTTAGCGCGTTGCTGAGGTAGTTGACCCACACCTCTTCGACCCACGGGCCATAGCCTCTGGCGACCGGCCAGGCCGGCACATCTTGTAGAATGATCTCTGCCCGAGTGTCCCCGATCAGATCGCCCAGGCGCAGGTGAGCTTCATTCACAATGCCGGCCATGTCCAGCGGGCCCACCTCCACTTGCATCTTGCGCACGCCTGCCAACAACAACAACTCGTCAATGATATTGCTCATCTTGAGCGCGTTCCTGACCATCGTCTGCAAACACTCCTGCCGCTCCTCGTCCAACATGGTGGTGTCGTCCCGGGCCAATAGATCGGCAGAATTGACGACATTGTTTAGCGGGTTCTTGAGGTCGTGGGCCACGGTATGGGCAAAGGCATCCAGTTCCTCATTGCGCGCCTTGAGTTCGGCGGCGTATTGGCGGAGCGCCTCGTCCGCTTGCTGCTTTTCCTCAGCCAGGCGGTGCTGGTAAATCACCCGATCAATCACGGCGGGAAGCAGTTCGAGATACCCGCCCTCCACATCTTTGACGATGTAATCGCGTGCGCCCATTTTCAGGGCCTCGACGGCGGTCTTTTCATTCCCTGCGCCGGTGATCATGATGACCGGCGGCAGCGGCCCCCGCGCCGCCAAAATGCGAATCACCTCCAGCCCATCGTGGACAGGCATGTTTTGATCCACGGCCACAACATCATAAGGGGCCGCAGCGTACAGGCTCAGGCCCTCCCCACCGTCATGGGCGAGGGTGACGACGTAACCCTCTCGCTCCAATCTCTTTTTCAAAAGGCGGGCCAGGCCCACATCATCTTCCATGTAAAGAATACGAATAGGTTTTAGCTCCGTCATAATATTCTTTCCCCATTTGGCACCGCGACAATGGACAGGAACAACCCCAGCTCACGTATCGCCTTAGAGAACTGCTCATAATCCACCGGCTTGGTGACGTAGACATTACAACCGAGTTCGTAGCAGCGAACCACCTCGCGCGCATCGTCGGTGGTGGTCAAGATCACCACCGGGATATGTTTCGTTCTCTCGTCACCCTTCATGCGGCGCAGCACCTGATAGCCATCCAGCGCGGGCAGGTTCAGATCCAGCAGCATCAACATTGGCGAAGGGGGCCGGGCGCTCGTGTACCGGCCCTCGCCGAACAGGTAGTCAATGGCCTGCTGACCATCGGAGAGTGCGATGATCTCATTCGTGATGTTGGAGCGACGCAGGTTTTTCTCGATCAAACGAGCGTGGCCGGGGTCGTCTTCTACCAACAAAATGGTCACTTGTCTGTTAGACATGCTAGTCTCCTTGTGCGAGCTAATTCGGCAGCGTAAAGGTGAACGTCGTCCCTACCCAGTTTCGATTCACACCCGATCCGTCCCCCGTGGCGACGCACCAATGCCTGCACGCAGGTTTTGTTTTGTCTCCAGTCTCTCATGGGATGGTGACCACGGCCAGGAACAGCCCCAACTTGTGGATCGCTTCAGAGAACTGCTCATAGTCCACCGGCTTGGTGACGTAGACATTGCAGCCGAGTTCGTAGCAGCGAGCCACCTCGCGCGCATCGTCCGTGGTGGTCAAGACCACCACCGGGATGCGTCGCGTTCTCTCGTCACTCCTCATGCGGCGCAATACCTGGTAGCCATCCAGCACCGGCATGTTCAGATCCAGCAGCACCAACATCGGCGAAGGGCGCGGGACTTGCGCATACTTGCCCTCACCGAACAGATAATCAATGGCCTGTTGGCCGTCAAAGGCCACGACGATCTCATTCGTGATGCTGGCGCGACGCAGATTTTTCTCGATCAAACGAGCGTGGCCTGGGTCGTCTTCTACCAACAAAATGGTCACTTGTCTGTTAGACATGCTAGTCTCCTTGTGCGAGCTAATGAGGCAGCGTGAAGGTGAACGTCGTCCCGACCCCCAGTTCCGATTCGCACCCGATCCGTCCCCCGTGGCGACGCACCAATGCTTGCACATAGGCCAGGCCCATGCCTTCCCCGGGCACGTCCTGTTTCCCCGCCCGGCGGAAGGGCGCGAATACCTTGTCCATGTCCTCTTGCGCGATCCCGCGCCCGTTGTCACGGACGTGGAAGAGCGTCTCCTCCGCGTTGCGCTCTCCGCTAATCTCGATCTCCCCCGCCCGGCCCGGCTCAAGATAGATCAAGGCATTGTTCAGCAGGTTGCTCATGATTTGCTCCAGCGCGGTTCGGTCAGCCACCACCGCGGGCAACGGCCCAGCGGTCACACGCGCCTGGCGCTGCTCGATCTGGTACGCCAGGGTCTCTAACGTCGCTTGGGTCAGCGCCTCCATATCCACCCGTTCCAGGACAAGCTCACGCCGGCCCAAGCGCGACAATTTGAGGAGAGCGTTGATATAGTGATCCATGCGGGTTACAGAAGCATCAATAAAGCCCAGGGCTTCGGGCACGTCTGCCAAGAGAGCCGTCGTCACGGCTGACCGGTGTTCCTCGTCCAGTTGAGGCAAGACGGCATGGAGCGCCGAGCGGACCACCTTCAACGCAAGAGCCAACTCGCCTGCAAAGCCCTTGAGATTGACCAACGGCGCTCGCAAGTCGTGGGAGATGGTGTAGGTAAACCGCTTGAGTTCTTCGTTGCTTTGCGCCAACTCGGTGCTAAAGCGGCGCAACTGGTCCTCCGCCCGTATGCGCTCCAACGCGCCGCCGCAGTGATCGGCGAGTGACCGGAGGGTGCCCAGCGATTCCTGGTCGTAGGCCATGGGGGTATAGCTCTGGATGGACAAGACGCCAATAATGTTGGCGACGTTTCGAATGGGGACGAACATGAGCGAGGCTGAGAGACGGGTCTCGTCGCCAAACCGAACCACATCAGCATACTCGGCTGCCTGGTTTCTCAAGATCAACTGCCCACCTTCCTTCATCGTTCGGCGCACGATCGGTGTAGGCGTCTCGCCGACGACGCCAGTATGAATATCCACACGTTGGCCGTTGATGATATCTACACTCAGCACTAGATACGTTAGATCTTCTTCGGCCGAGTACAGGGAGAGAAAACAGGCATCCCAACCCACGAGCTGGTCGGCCACCCCGACAATGATCCTGGCGGCCTCTTCCGGGTTCGTGGTCGAGTTCAGCCGCTGCCCCAAAGCCGAAAAGGCTGCGCTGTGTTCTTCTGCCCGCTTGCGCTCGGCCAGTTCCCGCCGAACAGCTTCGTATAACCGCGCGTTCTCGATCGCCACGGCGATCTGGTCGGCCAGGGTCTCGATCACTCTGACGTCGTTCTGGTCAAAGACGTCAAGTTGGGGGCTTTGGACATCGAGCACGCCCACGGTCTCATTGCCTACCCGTATGGGCACACAAAGTTCGGATTGGGTCGGGATCAGGTCAGGATAAAAGTTGGTGTAGCGGGACTCGGTGCGCACATCGTTAGCCAGCAACCGCTCACCGTGGCTGCCCGTCCAGCCGACCACGCCCTGTCCCAGTTCGATCCGGTGGAGCCACATATAGGCGTTGTCGAGGATGAATTGACGGACCTCGCCGCGTCCGTAATCGGGACGGGTGTCGCCCCACGGTGTGGTCGCCCGTTCGTCGTTGTAAAAGTAGATGCCGCCGAGATTGTTCTCGGACCAGCCGTCGAACTGCCAAAGATCGAGGTCGCTCGGGCCCAAGTGATTGTAAACGACGTCGAGGATCACCGCCATGCCATGCTCGTGGGCGCGCTTGACGAATCGCTTGAACGCCAACGGGCCTCCGTAGGCGGTCTCGACCGAAAAGATATGGGAGGGGTTGTAACCCCACGACCGGTCTGTCGCGAACTCGGCTACCGGCATGATCTGGATCGCATTGACGCCGAGCTTTTTCAAATGTCCCAGACGGGCCGACACCGAGGCGAACTTGCCGGGCAGGTTGTCGTTCTCCTCGTCGTTGAACGTGCCGACGTGCAGTTCGTAGATGACGAGCTCGTTCCAGGGCGCGAGATGCAAGTCGTCCCCCGCCCAGTCAAAGCTCGGGTCGTGGACAATGGCGTTGCCGACCGAGTTGGTCACCTCGCGGGCATACGGGTCAATGCGCTTGAACTCGCCCTTCGCCGTGGTGAGCAGGAACCGGTACTGATCGCCGACACGCGCCTCGGCCACGTCGGCGTACCAGTCGCCGTTCTCGGCTTGCATGGGATGCTTGTCGCCGCTCCAGTCGTTAAAAGATCCGATGATGGATACTCGCTGCGCATGGGGCGCCCATACGCGGAACGCAACTCCGCCTGCGTGAGGGGTCGCTCCCCTGCCCTTGATCTTTGTTTCATCGCTCATGCTTGGCTCCTCATTGGCAAACTCTTTTAGAAAGCGCTATCGAACTTTTGTCGCAATCTGGCGGTCCATCACCTTGTCAACGGTTTCAATTCTCCGCTTGCCATTATGCGCGGCGAATGGTTCGCCTGTAAGCGCAATCCTTATAACCTCTCCATATCAGCTAGCCGACCTACGGCGTCCGGATCACTTGGCGTCAGCAGCGTGTTGATCTCTTCACGTTGGATAACAGCAGTGAGACTCTCTCTACACCCGCGCGAGAGCCGCATTATTCCCCCTGTCAGTTTCTGCTCACAAGGAAAAAGCTACTGGCTGCTTGACGGGCTGGCTCATACTTGCTCTGCCACACGTCAATAACGGCGGAGATCAGGGTACTATGCTCTCCTCCTGCCTCTCGTTAGCAAGCCCACTATCAGGGCAAAGATAAAAGAGCCAATGATTGACCAGATGACTGGAATTGCCGGCAAAAGTTGCCGCCGCCGGTTGCGGGTGCCCAGACGGAGCCGACGCTGCTGGGTCTCAGCGGTGGACTGGGTGACTTGGGCTAGTGACTTGCTCGCCCGAGTCCTCGGTCACCTCTCGCGTCCGGCGGCTGAAGAAACTGAGGACCGTCAGCAGGATACTGGCCCCCAATAATGACGCCATCAAAGCCGGTAAGCTGAAAGTGTTCTGATTGATTGTGCTAATACCAAGATAAGAGGTCAACAAGAAAGCCAAGAACGCACCAACGATGCCCACCACGATATTGAGTAGGCGGTTTCGCGTCTCCATGAAGAAACCATCCGCCCAGCCGATGATCGCCCCGACGACGAGCAACAAAATCAAGTTTATCATTTTGTATTCTCCTATATCTGACTAAATTTCGCCCAAAATAACGGCGACTTGCTCCTGGGCGAGTAAAGGAGTTCAGTAAAAACCGCGTCGCCTACTGCTTTGGCGTCGCCAGCGGATTCTGGACGGGCTGGCCGGCATGGCCGCCCTGATAATAGGGGAAGGTCACTGGCAGCTCAAAACCGAAATACGCGGAGACGCGCGCCACAATCTCGCCCTTGATCTGTGCCCGGCGGGTGTTGTAGGCTTTGACGGCGTCATTCCAATCGGTGCCACCCAGTTGAATAGTGTTCATCGCCTCATCAATGGTATCACCCAGCGCCAGGGTCACTTTCGCGTCCGGCACGGGGGGAGGGGCCTGGGTGATGGCGTTGACATAGAGCGTAAAGCCCTGGCCCAGGCCGTTGGGTAGTGCGCCCTTGCCTTGCAGCTCGTTCAAGTTCAGCTTGGTCGGGTCCAACGGCTGGCCTTTATCGTCGCGGTAATTCTTCAGCAAGTTGGTCAGCGCATCTGTTTGCGAACGAAAGTTGCCGGTCCATACCTCGCCGCTGTTGCTGACCGCGTCGTAATAATCTTTGGTGATCTGCGTTTTGGCCTGGATCTTGGCATACTGTGTATCCGTCACCAACTGAAAATTGGCCGCCGCGGACTGCACGCCCTGCACCAACGCAACCAGCTCGTTGTATTCCGTCGTGCCCGAACTCACGACGCCGCAGCCGGTCAGCCCGACTAACACGGCAACCACCACAAAAATGGAAACGATCTGTTTAGTATAGCGTTTCATGTCTTACTCCTATTCTTTTTAATTGCCGCGCCCGGAGCGACCGCTGCCGCTGCCACCGCGCGTCGGCGGACTGCTCCTGCCTCCGCCTAAACTGCTTCTGCCCCCGCCGGAAGGGAACCTCGTCCCCCGGGAACCCGAACCGGAGGGATTGAAGGTGATCCCCCTCCGGGCCAACTGGTTGAGCATCCACATCAGAAACAGCAGAAAAAAGATGCCCATGCACAGCAGACCGCAGATGGTAAAAATGCCCATCGGCCCTGAAGGCAGCGTCGGCAGGTTAATCGTCTCCGGGGTCGGCGCGAGGGAAATCAGCGGCGCGTATTTGCTGCGCGCAACCGTGTCGAACCCCTGCACCAGGGTCAACAGCGCCTGATCCATGCTGTGGGTAGATTGGTAAGCATCTTCGGCGGCGCGGTTGAGGGTCGTCAGTTCGGGGGCGGTGAGCGCCGGCAGGCCCAGCCCCACGCCATAGTGTACGTCAATGCGGGCGGGTTCAACAACGATCAAAAAGACAAAGCCATTATCCTTGCGCTCGCCCGCCGGCTGGCCGAGCTGCATGTAACGCAGGAAGTGCACGGCACAGTTGACTCGGTTGCCGACCTGGGCCTGCGACTGGATGAGGATCATTGTCTGCGCGATGGAATCTCCATTCAGCCGGTCGAGAACCGCGTCCACTTCGGTCACCGCCTGCTCCGAGACATAGCCCTGCCAGTCCACCGTCCAATGTGCCTGTTGCAGATCGTAGGTAAAGCCATAATCCGGAGCGGAGCCGTCGCCGCACAGGGGCGCGGCGAAGACTGCGCCGGCGCTGGCCGGGGTGAAATAGACCGAAAGGCTGAACGCCAACACCATAACCGCTGTGACACTCACAGCAATCAGCGTGATGCCCCGCCGGGCTGTGTTACGATCCACGGCTACCTTCATTTCGATTCAGCTTGTCGTCTGCGCCCCTCGACTCCCACGAAGCAAAAAGGTCAGCACAAACCCGGCGATAAATCCGCCGATGTGCGCCATGTAAGCAACGCCACCCGTCTGCGCTGTGTTGGCAATGGAACCCATGCCGCTAAAAAACTGCAGAACGATCCAGAGCCCAATGACTATCAGCGCGGGCACTTGAATCACTTGTTGGCCCTGCAATACTCTGACCTTTCCCTGTGGGAACAGCAAAATGTAAGCGCCGAGCACGCCGGCAATCGCTCCTGAGGCTCCCAAATTCGGCACGTTTGAGCCGGTGCTAAAGGCCAACTGGGCAAAAGTTGCCGCAAGCCCACAGAGTAGGTAGAAGATTGTGAACACGATGTGCCCGAAACGGTCTTCCACATTATCGCCAAAGATCCACAAGTAAAGCATGTTGCCTCCCAGGTGAACCCAGCCGGCATGCATGAACATAGAAGTGAAGAGCGTCAGGAAATCACCGCCGGGATTGGCCAGGAAGCGGCGAGGAACGAAAGCCCATTTCCCAATAAAAGCGTCGCCACCACTCAACTCTACAAAGAAGAACAGGACGTTCAGAGCGATCAAGGCATAAGTGACCAGCGGAACCGTTCTGCGAGAACTATTATCATCACCGATGGGGAACATAACGATTTACTCCTTTACTCCGGTTAGCTGTGAGCGGTGCCGGCCTTGCGGGCCGCCTGTTTCAATCGCCGCATGTGGATGCGCTGCCCTTTGGGTAATCGTTTCGTGTTAGTCTTGCTTGTTTGCCATTTGCAGCTCCTTACTCTATCAATGATCCAAGTCGCGCCGATCACTGAGATTGAAAATCTTTCCGGCTATCTCCGCGTGGCTGAACTTGGTTGAATTTCTGTCTGCCAGCGCCATCGTCAGAACCACCCGAACCAATAGGGATCCACAAGCGTCGCCAGAATCCCCCAGACAGAACCTAGCACTGCGCCGCCTATCACGTCGCGCGGATGTCGTGATGGTCAGCACCGCCGACTATGACGAGCCTATTCGAGAGGTTTTGGAAGTGGCACGCGACCTCCCCGAAATTGACTTTTACATCACCGGCGACTTTGAACATTCTCATTATCATCACGGCATTGCCGAAGACGCGCCCCGGAACGTCCACTTTACCGGGTATCTGAGGGAAGGCTATTTTGCGCTACTGGACGCTGCTGATGTCATCCTTTGCCTGACAAGCGAAGACAATACTTTTTTGAGCGGCGACAACGAGGCTTTGTGGCTAGGCAAGCCCCTTATCACGTCCGACTGGCCCATCCTGCGGCGTTACTTTAGCCGGGGCACACTTTACATTGACAACTCGGTCGAGCAAATCCGGCAGAGCACCCTAGAGATGCGCCGCAATCTGGACGCCTACCGATCAGAGATGCAAGTCCTTCAAGAAGAACGACGCCGAGAGTGGTGGCAAAAAGCCAATGACTTGCTTGCTATGATTCGGCAAGAAATGCGCATCCCCGCAGATGGAGCGCAGCGTGCTTAAGCGAGTCTGTATTCTCCGGCAAAATCACTATCCCCAGGATTTGCTGTTTCGGCGTGAAGCTCAGACCCTGCGCGAAGCAGGTTTCCAGGTAGACGTCATTTGTACTCGCCTGCCTAAGGCCGCCGCTTTTGAAGTGCTGGATGGCATCCGCGTTCATCGCCTGCCCGTGGCGAAAAAAAAAGGAGGCATCCTTAGTTACCTCTACAGTTATGCCGCCTTTTTTGTGCTGTCGGCGCTCAAGCTGACCCGGCTGCACTTGCAACAACCGTTTTCGGCCATTCAAGTCAACAACATGCCAGATTTCCTGGTGTTTGCCACACTCATTCCGCGGCTCTTGGGCGCGTGTGTGACGTTGCTCATGTACGAGCCGATGCCGGAATTGTGGGCCACGCTGTATCATCAGCGGGTCGTCGTCCGGCTGCTGGAGGTCATCCAACGTTTAGCCATCGCGTATGCCCACGCCGTTTTTGCCGTGACTCTACAGCAAAAGGAAACGTTCGTCGCACGGGGCGCTGATGCCGACAAGATCACGGTGCTCCTCAACGTGCCGGAAACGCGCTTTTGGGAACAGTTCATTCCTGCGGCTTCGTCGCCCAACGAGCACTTTACGCTGATCTGCCATGGCGCGATTGAGGAGCGGTACGGCCACGACACCATGCTGCAGGCCGTTCAACAGGTCAAAGACCAGATTCCCAACCTGCAGTTGCGCATCTTGGGCATGGGCAGCTACCAGGATCAATTCCAGGCGCAGATCAAAGAGATGAATTTGGAGACGCGCGTGCAATATCTGGGATGGGTACCCCTTCAACAGATGGCAGAAGAATTGCGCAATGCGGACGTTGGCATCGTGGCCCAAAAGTCTTCGCTATACTCGAACCTGGTTCACACGGGCAAGATGTATGATTTTCTCGCATTTGGCAAACCTGTCCTGGCCACTCGGCTCAAATCTGTCCAGGCATACCTTGGCGAAGATGCTTTGCGTTTCTTTGAGCCTGGCGATGCCGCCAGCCTGGCTGAAGGAATTTTGGATTTGTACCAGCATCCTGAAAAGCGCAGGGCGCTAGTGGAAAACTCGCAGAGGTTATACGAGCAGTATCAGTGGAAAAATCAAAAGCAGGTCTACCTGTCTGTTTATCGAGCCTTGGTTGGCGTGACATGAATCCAATCGCGGTTGCGCTCAAAGGCAAAGGACTGGCCAACCTGGCTCGGCGCAGCGTGAGCCTGGCCAGGCGCTACGGGCTGACGCCGGGCGTCATGGGCCGCGCGCTGGAGCAGTTCGCCGCCGCGCTGCGCCCATTCGAGTGCCGCGCCACGTTTCCGATCACCGCCGAGGTGCTGCGGCGGAACCCGTGCATCATCCAAAAGCTTCAAGACCAGGGCATCGAGTTTGCCATCCACGGCTATCGCCACGTGGATTACTCGCTGCTCTCGGCAGAAACCCAATCGGTGTGGCTGAGTCTGGCGGGCCAGGCCTTTGCCCAAACCGGCATTCAGGCGCGCGGGTTTCGCTGTCCCTACTTTCGCGGGAACGCGGGAACCTGGACTGCTTTGCGGCAGCAAGGTTACTGGTACGATAGCAGCCAGACGCTGGCGTGGGATGTATTGAATGGCCACGAGACGCGGGCGTACCTGCACGCGCTCAACTTTTACGGCGCGCGGCCGGCCAGCCAGTATCCATCTTTGCCAAGCCTGGAAGACGGCTTGGTTCGCATCCCGTGCAGCCTACCCGACGACGAAGCATTGGTGGAACGGTTGGCTCTCGAAACGCCCGCGCAAATGAACGATCTCTGGCTGGCCATCCTGGAGCGCACCTACGAACTGGGCGAGTTATTCACGGTGGGTCTGCACCCGGAGCGCATCGGCGCGTGTCAGTCGCCGCTGACCGCTGTCCTGGCGCAGGCGCGCTCACTTGCGCCTGCGGTGTGGATCGCCCGCCTGGACGAGATCGCCGCCTGGTGGCGGGAGCGCGCTAACGCAACCGTCCAGATCGCCGATGTCGGCCAGAATCAGTTTCGCGTGACCGTCGCGGGCCTGGAGGGTATCACTGTGCTCGCCCGCTCTGCGCAGGTGGATGCGCCCACTGCGCCCTGGGCCGAGAGCTATCAGCAAGTCAAAGCGACGACGTTCACTGTTCGCGCGCCAACTCGCCCCTTTATCGGTCTTTCGCCGACCGCCTCGCCTCAACTGGCTGACTGGTTGCGGCAGCAAGGCTACATCGTCGAAACCAGCCCGGAAAGAGATCACTACTCTCACTACTTGGATCAGGCGGAATTTTCTGCCGAACACAAGCGCCCGCTGTTGGCGCAGATCGAGCAAGCCGAGCGCCCGCTCGTGCGGATGGGCCGCTGGCCGAACGGAACGCGCAGCGCCTTGGCCATCACGGGCGATATTGATGCGTTGACCTTGTGGGACTATGGCTTGCGCCTCCTGGGCCAGTGAGCGGCGGACAAGTTCTGAGCAGAATAGGTGTTCAATGAGAAACCAAACATGTATCCGTGTGCGTCATGTTGCACTTTTTATTTGCGCTGTCCTGGTCTTGTTGCTCATTCCCGGTTTCGCAGCAGCTTCCCCCTTACCAGACACAGAAAAGCTAGGTGATAAGTACATCACTTTGGTGGCCTCTTCAGAGCAAGAGATCATACTCGACGTGCGCGTTGATAATATGGGCGTGGTAGAAGTAAAAACCGCCGACGCAACATTTCAAAAATTGAGCTTGACCGAGTCCGGCGTGACTAGTGAAATCGGCAAGGCAGAATTGCCTGTCATTGGACAGCTGGTCGCCATCCCGGCGGGGGCCGCTGTGAATGTGCAGGTGTTGAGTGATGAGCATTCTACGCTGCCGGGTTATTGGGTCTATCCTGCCCAAAAGCCGCAGGCCAACCAGGGCGGAGCCGCGCCTCCCTTTGCCATGGACCAGGACTTTTATCGGCAGGATGTTTTCTATCCCCAGGCATACGTGACGGTTTCTGCCCCCCAAACTATGCGTGGCATGACGGTCGTTCGGCTCGCGATATCTCCTTTGCAGTTCAACCCGGCACGGCGCGAACTTCGTGTTACCAAGTATATGCGCATCCGGCTGACTTTTATAGGTGGCCGTATGCCAAGCGATGGACAGGCCAGCGCCGACCGCGCGTTTCAAAACGTCTGCCAAGGCCTCGTGCTCAACTGTAGCGCGACCGAAACATTTCCTGCCCTCACCAACCGCTATCCAAGTGATGCTATCGGCGCTGACTACCTGATCATCAGCGCCCCCGATTACGTCAGCACAGCCAACACGCTGGCCGAGTGGAAGAACAGGCGCGGCATCAAAACCGTCGTCAAGACGACCAACGAGACCGGCACTACCACTACGACGATCAAGAGCTACATTCAAACGGCTTATAATGCCTGGAGTCCCAAGCCCTCCTATGTTCTCTTCTTGGGCGATGCCGACGCGATTCCGGTTTTCTACAAGACGGTTCACCCTAACGCGGGGATAGATTACCCCAGTGGTCACAAAACGGGTACTGACTTGTATTATGCGACGATGGACGGCGACGACGACCGCTTGCCGGACCTAAACCTAGGGCGTATTTCGGCCAGTTCTCTGGCCGAAGCCAATCACATCGTCAGCAAGATCATTGCTTACGAAACGAACCCACCTGGCGACCCGGCTTTCTACAGTCGAATGGCGATGGCAACGCAATTTCAAGATGAAAATCTTGACGGCAAAGAGGAACTCCTTTTTTCGCAGACGACCGAGACCATTCGCGATTACTGGCTTGCGCAGGGCTACAATCCGCAGCGCATCTACGAGGCCGCGCCTGCACGTCATCAAGACGGGGCTTTCGCGTTTTGTGATTGACCTGATGGAGCGCCGCATCGTCACGCACGTCGGGATGAACGGCGCGGGGCCGATCCACGACTTTGAGTTGGCGCTGGTAGGCGGCAGCACGGAGAGCGTGGCCCGCTACATCCAGGAGGGCCAGTTCGGGCTGTGGCAAGAGACGGGCCGCATCAACGACGCCGTGGCTGCTGGTGTGCGCGAAGGATTGGGCTATGGCGAATCAGTCGGGCGGATGATTGAGGAAAAGAAATTCCCGCACCGCGACATTAGCATCCTGGCGGCGGGCTATCGCCTGCGCGTCCCGGTCACGGTTCACATCGGCCTCGGTTACGACATCATCCACGAACATCCCAACTGCGACGGCGCCGCGCTGGGCGAGGCGTCCTATCGCGATTTCCTCATCATCACTCAAACCATCACTCAACTCCAGGGCGGCGTGATGTTGAACGTGGGCTCCGCGGTGATGGGGCCGGAAGTTTATCTAAAGGCGCTCTCGATGGCGCGCAATGTGGCGCATCAAGAGGGCCGGCGCATCAACGAGTTCACCACCGCCGTGTTCGACCTGCAAGACCTGGGGCCGGACCTGCATCACGAAGCGCCCAAGACCGATGCGCGCTATTACTATCGCCCGTTCAAGACGATCCTCGTCCGCACCGTGCAAGATGGCGGCGAAAGTTTTTACATTCGCGGGCCGCATCAAGGGACGCTGCCGGCGCTGTATCGGCTGGTGATCGCGTCAGCGGCGATTTGCCATGAAGCCTGACCGTCTCCAATCCATCCTCGACCAATTTCCACGCCAGACGATCTGCGTCGTGGGGGATTTCTTTCTCGACAAGTACCTCATCATCGAGCACGCGCTGGGGGAGACTTCACTTGAAACCGGGCTGGAAGCGCATCAAGTTGTCGAGGTGCGATGCAGCCCCGGCGCGGCGGGAACCGTCACGTCGAATCTGCGCGCGATGGAAGTGAATGTCGTCGCGCTCGGCGTGATCGGCGACGACGGCGAAGGCTACGAACTCAAGCGCGCGCTGCAAGCCACGAGCGTGGACATCACGCAGGTGATCGAGCGGCATGACCGCTTCACGCCGACGTACACCAAGCCCATGCAGCGCGAGCTGGACGGCTCGGCCCACGAATTGAACCGGCTGGACATCAAGAACCGCGCGCCACTCCCCGCTGAGGCACAAGACGAAATCATTGCGCGCCTGCGGCAGATCACCCCGCGCGTCCAGGGTGTGATTGTGGCCGACCAGACGCCGGAGCATAACTGCGGCGTCATCACCGACCGGGTGCGCGACGAGATTGCATCGTTGGCCCGCGCATACCCCCTCACCCTCTTTGCCGCCGACTCGCGTGAACGCATCGGCCTGTTCCGCGATGTCGTCATCAAGCCCAACGCGCGCGAGGCGACTCTGGCGCTCTATCCCGACCGCGAGACCGAACTCGACCGCGTCGGCGTGGAGGCCTGCGGCGCGGAGCTTTACCGGCGCAGCGGCAAACCCGTGTTCCTCACCGTCGCTGCCGACGGCATCATCGTCTTTCATGCCGATGGCCCGACGTGCATCCCCGCCTGCCCCGTCCACGGGCCGACTGACATCGTGGGCGCGGGTGACTCGACCATGGCCGGCATCGTCGCTGCGCTGTGCGCCGGCGGCAGCCCAGAAGAGGCTGCGCGGGTGGGCAACCTGGCCGCTTCTGTCACCCTTCACCAAATCGGCGCGACCGGCACGGCCTCGCGCGCGCAGATCGCTGCGTGTTTCGCTGCGCTCTGACGAAAGACGAAAAGCCACCTTACGTCGTCTTTTGCGCGAACACTCTCCGTCGAATCGAGTATAATACCCACCATGCAACTGACCGACGAAGAACGCTCGATGCTCCACGGCGACCAGGGTGAGGGCGTCCGCAAGGCGATGGAGATCATCGTGGCGCTGGGGACGATTTATGGCGCGGACGGCCTCGTGCTCGTGTCGCACGTCCAGGTGTCCGGCGTTTCTTTCAAGAACCTGGGCGACGCCGGGCTGGAATTCTTGCGCGAATGGGCCGCGCAAGGCGCGCGTGTTCGTGTCCCAACAACACTAAATCCCGCCGGGATGGATTTGCGCCACTGGCGCGAACTCGGCTTCCCCGCCGATTTTGCGTCGCAGCAGCAAGCCGTGCTCGACGCTTTCACCGCGATGGGCATCGAACCGACCTGCACTTGCACGCCGTACCTCGTGGGTTATGCGCCCAAGCTGGGCGACCACATCGCCTGGGGAGAATCTTCGGCCATCTCGTTTGCCAACAGCGTATTGGGCGCGCGGACGAACCGCGAGGGTGGGCCGGGCGCGCTCGCAGCCGCCATCGTCGGACGCACCGGGCGCTTTGGCCTGCACCTGGACGAGAACCGCGCCCCGACTCGTCAGGTGGACGTGCGATGCCCCGTCCGCAGCGCGAGCGACTGGGGCGCGCTGGGCTACCTGGTGGGCAAACGCGTGGCGAACGGCGTGCCGTACCTGCGCGGACTGGATGTGGCTGCGTGTGATGTGACGAATCTCAAGCTATTCGGCGCGGCGATGGCGGCCAGCGGCGCGGTGGCGTTGTACCACATTGAAGATGTCACGCCGGAGGCCAGAAATTTCAAATCTCAAATCCAAAATCTCAAAGGTGAGTTTGTCATTGAGAGCCTGGAGGCAGGGTACACGGCGCTCACCAGTCAGCCGGCTCAATCACCGAACTGTCAAACTACAGAACTATCGAACTATCGAACTACCGAACTAGTTGACCTGGTGTGGATCGGTTGCCCGCACGCTTCGTTGGAAGAGATTCAACTTATCGCAGACAAGCTCGACGGGCGGCGCGTCAACTCTGCGCTGTGGATCACGGCGGCGCACCAGGTCCGCGAGGAAGCCGAGCGGCGCGGGCTGCTGGCGCGCATCGAAGCGAGCGGCGGGCGGATTGTGAGCGATACTTGCCTGGTTGTCGCGCCGGTCGAGGCGCTGGGCTTTCGCTCGATGGCGACCAATTCCGGCAAGGGTGCGTTCTACGGGCCGAGTCACGCGCGCGTCGCCACGCATTTCGGCTCGCTGGAACAATGCTTGGATGCGGCAATCAGCGGGGAGTGGGGGACCAACGGCACGAACCACGCACATACGGCACTTTAGCCGTCATCTGAGAGACCACCACATATGCCATCACCTGAAATCACCCAATACCAAGCACAACTCGTAGAAATGCTGAGACGGCTCTATCCTCAAACTCTCGTCCAACCCGAGTGGCCGGCAATGCCGAACCAGGAGATGTATTCTCCACATATTGATGTAGCTGTTTGCCCTCTGGAAACTGGGGCTGGTCACCGAAACATTGAATTTGACCGTTTGATGGATCAATCGCGTCAGTTCATCAACGAAATCGTCAAGAAACACGTCGATAACATTCGCAAGTCTGATGACCACGATAGCACGTTGTCGTTTGAACAGCTCAAGCTCAAAAATCGCAACGCTCGCTGCCTGCTGGCAATTGAGATCGAAAACAGAGGCAGTCGCAAACACATCATGGGGGGTGCTATAAACGCGGCATCTCTGGGTAGGATCGGCATTGCCGTCGCCTGGACCCCCAAGAAATTGGAAGCATTCATCAAGCTCCATAGATATTTGCGATTCTTGAGCAGTGACGGTAATATTACCTTTGACACAACTAATTTGCTCATCTTGGATCATGAACAACTTCGACAAGCAATTCAGAACGCACCGTGAGCGAGGTGCAATGGCCCAATGCCGGATGGACATGGGATCATCCTTGAAAACACTGGCATGAACTGCATGATCGCTCAAAAGACAGCGCTAACCTTTAAAGGCAACCTTCGCCAGGGACAGCATAGTTGGCTGCGCCTGACGCCCGCCTATTCCGTTCAGGTCGTCCGGCAACTGCTCGATGGGCTGGGCAACCCCGGCCGCGTCCTTGATCCATTTTCGGGAACCGGCACGACCGGTCTGGTGTGCGCGGAACGCGGTCTCACGTGCGACCTGCTTGAACTTAATCCGTTTCTGGCCTGGTTTGCGCAAGTCAAGACCCGGAATTACGCCGAGACCGAACTCGCCGCTGGTTGGGAGCTGGCTCAAGCCGCAGTGACGCAGGCACGAGAGCACGCCGATTCTGAACAGGTGTGGATTCCACCGATCCACCACATCGAGCGTTGGTGGACGCCCGAACGGCTGGCGACACTGGCGGGCCTCTTTCACGGACTGCAAAGCCTGCGTCGCAAACAGCAAGACCCGGCGCTAATAGTGGGATTGGCAACTGGATCAGGCGGATCGGCAAAGCTGTTCGTGGTGGTGTAGCCGCCCCGGATCGTCACTGTCTTGGTGAGATAGACTACCTGGGTGACGTCGCCTGTCGTGGTGATGTCGTTGCGGGGACGCATGGTCACCGTGGTATAAGTGCCCGCGGCGACCTTGATAACGTCGCCTGTGGCGGCAGCATCCACGGCTGCCTGGATACTCGCATAGGAGCAGGTGGACGGCCCCTCCACGCAAACCGTCAAGTCGGTAGCGTGAGCGGTAGGCAGTCCGCCGCCCAACAGCCACAACAGAACCAGGGCCAGGCTCAACCCGAGGGCAAACGCAAAGCTGACGCGTATAGGGGACCGTTTCATGGTGACTCCTCCTCACAAATCAAGAGACCTGACGATACAAGATATCCCAACCCTGTCAGGTCGCGTACACCGGATGGGACTTTTGGCTGGCGCGGTTCAGCGCCAGGTGTTGACAAGAAACGGGGCAGAACAACAATACTATACTGCAAATACGATCAATTCGCAAGCCCCTGGTGATTGCCCACATCTCTGTTTCTCCTCGTCGGCAAGGGACGCCAACGAGCCGTCGGGACAGCGGCCTGAGCACTTGTGGGTAATCACCAGGCAAGTCCAAAGAGCAATGAACTACCGCGCGGCAAGCCGCGAGGAATCAAACCCGAAAGAGGTTGACCGAGCAGAGAAAAGTTTCGCGCCAACATCAAGCCGCCGCCCAAGATCAGCACGACAGTCCACAGGATTGCCTAACGAGAGCGCCGCATGGCTACCTTCTCCTGACGCGATTCACCCATCGGGTGTGTCAATCGCAGTTGACAGCCTTCCCTTCCCCCGCTATAATCTCGACCGCTACACTCAAAACCACATGGGCGCGCGGTTTTTCCCCAACCGTAGAGTCCAAAAGTATCGTCTCTGAAAGGCATCAAGATGACAGCCCGAGAATTCCATCCCCAGATTGGCGACTGGACCATCTTTGGCTTCACGCCAGACCTGGAGGGAATCTTGAAGCGCCGCTTGCCCCTGCGTCTCGGCGTCACTCCACAGAGTCTCCCGGTCGGCGACCGAGGCCATCTGTTTTTTTACACCTCTTACGGTGATGTCGCCGAGTCCGACGAAGCGATCATATTCAAATTGGGATTCGCGCGCTCGCCGACAAAATCTTCCCTGTCGGCGCAACAATTGCTCGACCAAAAGATTGTGACACCAGGATCGGCCAATCCTGACGCTCTGCGCGGCAATGCCCTGGTTGTCTGTTTCAGCAAAACCCTGCCATTGTTTTCGGCCTTCAAGACTCTATGCGCAATTCCTCAACTCTACTATTGGGTATCCGACGATGGAATCATTTGCTCGGATCGGCTGAGGTGCATCGTCAGCCTGATGCAGCGCGCAGAGTTGAACCCGGATGCGCTTCCGATGCACTTTTTGTTTCGCTCGGCAGTCGGCTCATCAACCTATATTCGCAACGTCCAGCGCCTGTTGCCAGGGCAGTTTTTCAAGTGGAAGGACGGCGACTTGAGCGTCAACCGGATCAAGGATCTGGGTTTTGCCGACAGCGACATTTCGTTTCCCCGAGCGGACGCTCGTTCGCTGAATATTCTGTATGAATCGTTGAGAGACGTCATTGGCGATTACGTGGCGCAAGCCAAAGCAACCGGGCAAAACGTGGCAAACCTGCTCTCCGGCGGAGTGGATTCTTCGCTGATCCAGTTCGTGCTCAACCAAACATCACCCGCGCGCTCCTTTAGTTTCGCGGCGCGAGCGTCGAGCTTTGAGTTTGAAAATGAATATGCCCGCCAAGCGAGCCGATTCTTTCACACGGAGCACACCTTCGTCGAGTTCGGCCCTGAGGATTACCCCGGCTTGCTCGCCAGAACCATTGACGCACTGGCACAGCCGCCGGTCCTCGCCACAGAGCCAAGCATGTTGGCCGTGACCGAGTTTGTGGATACGGCCAACTTGCCAATCCGATTCTTCTTCTCAGGTCAGGGGGCGGATGCGCTGTTTGGATTGGAGGGAGCAAAAAAGCTCAAGAGCCTGAAATACCTGAGCAGAATCCCTGCCGCGGCTACAGTCTTGCGCGGTATCGGGACATTCCTCAAGCCGTTCACAGCCAGCTCGCGCCAATTGCTCAAAGGCGCTGAAATCCTGGCGCACGCAGACGATCCTCACGCTTACGTGTCTCCACTGAATACCCTGGCCGTTTACACCGGTATAGAAAGACTACGGCAGTGTTTTGGCGATCAGGCGTTGCGCGCCGCACTGGAATATCGCCGGGAACTGGCAGCTCAGTACCGCAAGAGCAATCACTATCTGGAACAGGGCTATGTAATGGATTTGGTGACGGACGCTTACGAAGTGGATGTCCAACGCCACCAGTTGTTCCTTGCTCATCATCAAGAGCAGCTTCATCCTTTCTTCGACGAGGATATTCTAAGAGTGGGCATGGCCTTTCACCCAGAGGTGAGGTACATCAAAGGGTTTCGGACCAAGTACTTGCTCAAGGATATCTTGGAACAGCGAGCCGGCTCCGCTACTGCCCAAAGGCCCAAGGGGTTTTCGGCCTTTGAGAGCGATTTGTTCAACTGGATGCAGAACGGCCCCTTGCGTCCGTGGGTTGATGATATCCAGTTGCCCGGTTTTGTCAGCCGAGCAGACTATGAATCACTCGTTCAAAGGCCCGATTATTTTCTTTGGGGGCTGCTGCTTCTCGACATTTTCCAAAAGAGAATTTTGGGCCAGAGTAGTTGACTTGCGACATGGACGTGGGGTACACTTTAAAAACGTCGGTATTCACCCCGCTTTTGAGGGTACCACTGCCGCTGGGATGGCCCCCGCACGAAAGCGTCCGCCAATCCGATAAAAAAGCTCCGCTGACGTCCTCGTCAACCTGCCCAACTCGACGATCCTCTCCAGGCTGGAGCGTGGATTACGATTCATCGAGCTCTGAAACTGCATACCGATGCTTGCCCGAAGAAATCACTGGGATTTCGTCCGGGAATTCAAATTCCACCAAGACGTTATCGCCAAAAGCAATGTGAATCGTCCGCACCCAAGTTCTGGGTGGAAGTGACATTAGGGATTGGCATGCCCCCTATTGTCCACCACCGGGCCAAATGCGCAAGGTGTGTTCTCAGCCCGTTTTCAGTCTAAACTACAATGCTTTGAAAACGAATGTCCACTGATTGCGCAAAAGGCCGGAGAGCAACTCTCCGGCCTCGTTGTGGCATCCCTTTGTTTCATCTGACGATATACGCCAAGTAGACCTTGTAGGCTTCAGTCGTCGCGCTGGCGGTGTTGCTGTAGGCCGAGTCTCCGCCTGCGTTGCAAGCGCGGACGCGGTAATTGTAGGTGACGCGGGAAACCAGATTAATGTCTGCATAGTTGACCACATCAGCGCCGACCACGGCGACCTGCGTCCAGCCGCTTGTCCCATCCAGTGACCGCTCGATCTTGAAGCCGGACTCGTTGCTGTTATTGTCGGTCCAGGCCAAGTCAATCTGTGTTTGAGAGACTGGCGAGGCGGTCAAGCTGCTCGGCGCGGTGGGCGTACAGCCGACCGTCGTGGAACCGGCGGTGTTACTGTAGCCCGAATCGCCGCCCGCATTGTACGCGCGGACGCGATAGTAGTCGGTTGTGCCGCAAGTCAAGCCGATGTCGCGGTAGCTGGCAACGTTCGCGCCGACCGTGGCGATCTGCGTCCAGTCTGTTGTCCCGTCCGGTGACCGCTCGATTTTGAAGCCGGACTCGTTGTCGCTGTTGTCAGCCCAGGCCAGGTCAATCTGTGTTTGAGAGACTGGCGTGGCGGTCAAGGTGCTCGGCGCGGCGGGCGTGCAGACGATGGTCGTGGCGTTTGCCATATCGCTGTAGCCCGAATCGCCGCCCGCATTGTACGCGCGGACGCGATAGTAGGACAGCGTGCCACACGTCAGGCCCGTGTCATTGTATGTCATGACGTTGGCCGTGGTCGTATAGATCTGCGTCCAGCCGCTTGTCCCATCCGGTGACCGCTCGATTTTGAAGCCGGACTCGTTGCGACTGTTGTCCGTCCAGGCCAAGTCAATCTGTGTTTGAGAGACTGGCGTGGCAGCCAAGCCGCTCGGCGCGGCGGGCGTACAGACGACCGTCGTGGCATTCGCCGTGTTGCTATAGCCAGAATCGCCGCCTGCGTTGTACGCGCGCACCCGGTAGTAGTACGGCGTGCCGCACGTCAGGTCCGTGTCATTGTACGTCG
This sequence comes from Anaerolineae bacterium, assembly GCA_041300525.1. Lineage (GTDB taxonomy): Bacteria > Chloroflexota > Anaerolineae > Fen-1058 > Fen-1058 > JBGLNJ01. Next base: position 3,758,475 of record JBGLNJ010000001.1, read on the forward strand.
TGACGTTGGCCGTGGTCGTGTAGATGGGCGTCCAACTGCTTGAACGATTACGCTGCCCAACGGAGAACAAGTCAAAACCACGTGCTTGCTCGTCGTCGAGTTTGACATTCTGGCAGTGAATCTGTTCGCCTTTCGTTGGCAATGGGATTTTGCGTTTGCGCTCAACCGAGATTTGCCCCGCTCGACCTACAGCGGATACACCCTCAAGCAACGCAAATATCTGCTTGCGACGAGCATGAAGATAACCTGGCCTGTGCAGCTCCCTTTGTCACCGACCCGTTTATTCTCCTCGACCGGTTCGTTGACAAAAAGGCTGCTCGCTACCGAGCCTTGACGAAAACCAAAAAGTAAGAATGATTCTTGCGAGCGTGTACCTGCTTTTTCAAGCGGCTGATACTCGCGCTGTTTGTCCGCACCACAACAAACAAATCTTTGGTATAGAACCCCATAGATTCGTATTCATTCACGATTTCGATGTGGGTCAAGTGTTGCTTGCCCGCGCTGACCTCATCCTGGCACTTGACGATCAGCACCCCATCTTTGCGGAGGACGCGGTAAGCCTCTCGGCCCGCCCTGAAATACAAGTCCGAGACCGCTTCGTGCCACTTGGGGCCGACCTCAGTGCTTTCCCCGTTGGAATAAGTATCTCTAAAAGCGCGGTACGTTCCCGCCCCGGCAAGGTGATCGGCGTCACGCCGAAATAGTCCTTCCATATAAGGTGGGTCAAGAACCACACAATCTATTGAGCCGTCAGCGTAAGGCAGGTTCCGGCAATCAACCCCGGTGCTAATGTCAGTGGCCTTCAAGACATACTTGTCCTCAGGCACGTTCTTCCAAAATATCCCTTTGCCCCATGTTACATCCGCGACAACCGAACCTTCGGGCACGTGCAGCGCGAGAATCTTGGGAAAGATGTCTGCATTGCCGCCCACATAAGCCGATTGCACGACGTCCGAAGTAGCAATTCCACCCTGGACTCGCCTCTTGCCGGGCTGACGGTCTCGGTCAGGCTCAAGTATGAGTGTGCCTTGAATATAACGGCGGTCATTTTCGTGATCGCTGTCTGCGCTCATGCGCGTATCCCTCCACATGCCAACATTACCACGGTCATTATACAACAAAAAAGGCCCACCGTTGGCGGGCCTGCAATGCGACATCGGGATGTCGCCCTACCGAGTGGTTTACAGGTATCTCAACTCGTACGCGGCCTTTTCCAATTCCTCGCGGAACTGTGGATCGGCGATGTCAATCAACGCGCGCGCCCGCTGGCGGATGGTCTTGCCATATAGATCGGCGATGCCGTACTCGGAGACGACATAGTGGACGTGGTTGCGCGTCGTCACCACGCCCGCGCCCTGCTTGAGCATCGGCACGATTTTGCTCGTGAGCTGGCCCTTGACCAGCGCCGAGCTGGGCATGCCGATGATGGGCTTGCCGCCCTTGGAGCGGCTCGCGCCATAGATAAAATCCACCTGACCGCCAACGCCGCTATAGAGGCGCGGGCCGATGGAATCGGCGCACACCTGGCCGGTCAGGTCTACTTCGATGGCCGAATTGATCGCCACCATGCGGTCGTTCTGCGCGATGCGAAACGGGTCGTTGACGTACTCGGAGGGATGCATCTCGATGATAGGATTATCGTGCACAAAGTCATACAAGCGCTGCGTGCCCATTATCATGCCGGCAACAATCTTGCTGGGGTGCAATGTCTTGCGCTCGCCGTTAATGATGCCGCGATACACCAGGTCAATCACGCCGTCGGAGAACAACTCGGTGTGGATGCCCAGGTCTTTTTTGTCGTTCAGGAAGGTCAACACGGCGTCCGGGATGCCGCCGATGCCCATCTGCATCGTCGAGCCATTCTCGATCAGGCTGGCGCAATAGTAGCCGATCTTTTTCTCCAATTCGGTGACGTCGCCCATGGGGTGATCGGGCAATAGGTACGACACCGGCACAATGTGCGTGAGCTTGGAGACGTGGATAAAGCTATCGCCCAGCGTGCGCGGCATCCGGTCGTTGACTTCAGCGATGACGACCCGGGCCGTCTCGGCGGCGGTCTTGGTCACGCCGACCTCGACGCCGAAACTGCAAAAGCCGTGCTCGTCCGGCGGGCTGACCTGGATGAGTGCTACATCCAGGGGCAAGATGCCATTGCGGAAAAGGCCGGGAATTTCGGAGAGAAAGCACGGCGTGAAATCGGCCCGGCCCTCGTTGACGGCTTGCCGGACGTTTGCGCTGACGAACAATGTGTTCACGCGGATATATTTTTCCATGCCGGGCGCGACGTAATCGGCGCTGCCGATCGTGAGCACCTGGACGATCTCGATCGGCGAGTCGAACTGCGGCGCGCGTTGGACCAACGCTGCCATCACCCGCTGCGGCACCGAGCAGTTCGCCGTGAGAAAGGCGCGCATTCCCGTTTGGATTGCGCCGACAGCCTTTTCGGCCGTGGTCAACTTGCTTTGATAAAGTTGCATCCAACCGTTCATAGGAATTCCTTGCGTAAGCGAGATTGAGAGATCAAGCGTTCATCGCCTCGGCCAAAGCCGTGTTGACAATCCGTCCATTGCGTGTTGCGATACCCCGCGCCAATTCCGAGTTCGCCTCGAGCGCCGCATCCAAACCGTTTTGCACGATTTGACGGACGAAAGGCCAGGTCGCATTGTTCAGCGCGTGCGTGGCGGTGCGCCCCACGACCCCCGTCATGTTTGGCACGCAGTAGTGAATGGCGTTTTCTTCGATGTAGGTCGGCGTGCCGTGCGTGGTGGGCCGAGAAGTCTCGACGCAGCCTCCCTGATCAATCGCCAGATCCATGATGAGCGAACGTGGGCGCATGGAAGCGACCATCTCGCGGCTGACCAGGATAGGCGTGCGCGCGCCGGGCACCAGCACCGCGCCCAGCAGCACATCCGCGAAGGTGACGACCTTGCGGATATTGAACGAATGGCTGACCATCGTCGTCATGCGGCCCACAAAAAGCTCGTCAATGCGCTGCAACTTGGCCAGGTCGTGGTCGAGCACCACAACCCGCGCGCCGGCGCCGAGGAACGCGCGCGTGGCATGAGTGCCCAAAGTCCCGGCGCCCAGGATCACCACGTCGGCGGGCGGCACGCCGGGCACGCCGTCCAGCAGCACGCCTTTGCCGCCCCGATCGTTTTGCAGCAATGTGGCGGCAACATGCGGACACATGCGCCCCGCGACCTGGCTCATCGGGGCCAGGATCGGCAGTGTGCCGTCGTCGTTCTCGACCGTTTCGTAGGCGATGGCGGTGACGCGCTTTTTGAGCAGCAACTCGACCTTGTCGCGCCGGGCAGCCGCCAGGTGCAAAAAGCCCATCAAGATCTGGCCATCTCGCATCCATTCAAACTCTTCCACCATAGGCCGGGAGATTTTGAGCACAAGCTCGCCACGACCGTACACTTCCTCGCCCGAATAGACGATACGCGCGCCGGCCTTTTCGTAATCATGGTCGGAAAAGCCCGCGCCCAGGCCCGCGCCCAATTCCACGTAGCAGGTATGCCCCTCGGCCGACAACAACTCGACGCCCGCTGGAGTCAGGCCCACTCGACTATCGTATTGCCGCCGCTCGCGCGGCACGCCAATGTCCATCGTCGCCTCCGTGATTTATTTTGCTCGGACCAGCAGCACCGGGCAGTGCGCTTCGCGCAGCACGCGGTCCGCCACGCTGCCATACGCCCAACGCGCCAATCCCGACCGGCCATGCGTGCACATGGCAATCAGCTCGATCTGGTGCTCCACCGCATACGACAAAATCGCATCCGCCGGAGCGCCAAAGCACACAACGCAATGCGCCTCCGCGCCGGACTGTTCCAGTTCGCGCGCAATGGTAAGCAAATATTCGCGCAGTTCTTGTTCAATGCGCTGGCGCTCGGCGTCCTCGTCGGCCAATTGCTCGCGATAGACGTACAACGGGTACAACATCACGGCCGCCGCCGCGTTGTCAATGACCGGCGCGACGGACAAGAGATGCACTGCCGCGCCGCGACATTCGAGGAGCGCCTTGACATGCGGCAACACTTGCTCGGCCAATCGGGAACCGTCCAAGGGGATGAGGATATTGCTCACCATCGCCATAGCTCCTTCTCTCTCGTCATCATCATACCTTGTCGCCAGAGCCGCCCGGCAGTGGCAAATGTCGCCTTTTGTCGCGGATGATTGTCACGCCCTGCGCGTCAGGCGCGCGCGCACGCGTTCCAGCCAGGGCCGGCGCCGGGCCGCCGCGTCGCGCAGCGCGATCAACTCGGCCTCGTGCGCGCGCGCTTCGGCTGTCCCAGCCTCGATGCACAAGTCCAAATGGCGCAAATCGAACAGCGGGTGGCTTGGTAGCTTCCGGCGCTTTGGTTGGCGCGGCGGTCGGCTGAGCCGGGGCCTTGGTCGGCTCGGCGGCCTTGGGTGCCATAGTCGGGGCCGGCGTCGCGGCCGGGGCGCAGGCGGCCAACAGCGCGCCTGCCGATGCGGCAGACGTCACCTGCAAAAACTGGCGTCGAGTGATGGTCTTGCTAGACATCTTTTCCTCCTGAGGAAATTGGGTTTGCAACAAACGGCAGACGGGTCACGTGGTACGGCGTCTGCCACCGATACGATGAAAGGAACTCGAATATTGTCTGTCGTTGCACCTCCTTCGTGTTGTGCGCAAGCTTGCCCAGGCTACCGGCTTGCTTGAATCGCCGGCTGGCCTCGGTCGGTCGTCTGCGGTCTGTGGTCGAATCAATAGGTCGCAATCCCCGCCAGCTTGAGTTCATCCGCCAGGTGGCACGCCGTCCAATGGTCGGGCGAGACCTCGCGCCAGGCAGGCGCCTCTTGACTGCAAATATCTTGCGCGTACCGGCAGCGTGGATGGAAATAACAGCCGGACGGCGGATGCGCCGGACTGGGCACCTCGCCCTGCAGTTCGACGTTGCCAGAGCGCACGCGTGGATCGGCGACAGGCACCGCGGCCATCAAAGCCGCCGTGTAGGGATGCTTGGGCAAGCGATACAACTCTTCGGCGCTGGCCATCTCGACCAGCTTGCCCACGTACATCACCGCGACCCGATCACAGATGTGTTTGACGATGCTGAGGTTGTGGGCGACGAAAAGGTATGTGAGGTTCAGCCGCTTTTGCAGATCGAGCATCAAGTTCAAAATCTGCGCCTGCACCGAAACATCGAGCGCGGAGACCGGCTCATCCGCGACGACGAGACGCGGATTGACCGACAACGCGCGCGCAATACCGATGCGCTGGCGCTGACCTCCACTGAACGCATGCGGAAAGCGCTGCATGAACTCGGGGCGCATCCCCACGAGACGCAATAGTTCTGCGACACGCTCCTCGCGCTCTTTGCGATTCGGCATTCCGTTGACCAACAGCGGCTCGCCGACAATGTCAAAGAGCGTCATGCGCGGATTGAGCGAGCCATACGGGTCTTGGAAGATCATTTGCATCTGTGGACGAAGCGGGCGCAGCTCGCGGCGATCTAGTTTCGCCAGGTCAACCGTCTGCCCCTCTTGAGTGCGGAACAACATCTCACCGTTCGTCGGCGACATCGCGCGCAAGATGCAGCGCGACGTCGTCGTCTTGCCACAGCCGCTTTCACCGACCAGGCCAAGTGTTTCGCCTTCATTGACAAAGAAACTGACGTTGTCTACCGCGCGAACGTTGCCGACCGTCTTGCGGAAGAATCCTTTGCGGATTGGAAAATACTTGCACAGGTTTTTCACTTCGAGGAGTGGCGTCGTGTTCACATTCGTCATGCTGCCACCTCCGCGCCAAGTAATGGCGCGTCATGATACAAAAAGCAACTGACCCATTGTTTTTCTCCCGCCGGTAAAAGCGCAGGCGTGCGCACGTCGCACTTGCCGGCGATGGACTTGACACAGCGCGGGTGGAATGGACAGCCCTGGGGCTTGTTGAACGGATGCGGGATTGATCCGCTTATCGTGGGGAGCTCGACGCGCGGCGTCGAGTTCACGCTTGGAATCGAGCGCAAGAGCGCCTGCGTGTACGGATGCCTGGGCGCATGGAAAATGTCGTCCACCGGGCCTTGCTCCACCACCAAACCCAGGTACATCACCATCACGTAACTTGCCATTTGCGCAATCACACCCAAATCGTGCGTGATGAAAATGATCGCGGCGTTGCGTTGCTGCTGGAGATTTCGCAGCAGGCGCAATACTTGCGCCTGCGTCGTCACGTCCACCGCGGTCGTCGGCTCGTCGGCGATGAGCAAACGCGGGTTGCACGAGAGCGCCATGGCGATGATGGCGCGCTGGCGCAAACCGCCGCTGAGCTGCCACGAGTATTCGTCGAGCCGCTGTTCCGGCATCGGGATGCCCACGTCCTTGAGCATTTGCAGCGCGATGTTGCGCGCCTCGCGCTTGTTGACCGGCTGATGCAGCATAATCGCTTCGATGATCTGATCGCCGATGGTGTGCACCGGGCTGAATGACGACATGGGTTCTTGCGGGATGAGTGCAATCTCTGCGCCTCGAATCGAGCGCATCTGTGCGCCGTTCGCGTCGAGCTGGGCGAGGTCTATGACCTGGCAGTCTCCGTCCTTGGTTTTGCAGTTGAGCAAAATCTCGCCATGGACGATCTTGCCGGGCGGCTCGACGATGCGCAACACCGCTTTCATCGTCACGCTTTTGCCGCAGCCGCTTTCGCCCACGATGCCAAAGACTTGACCTGAGCTCACGTCAAAGGTCACGCCGTCCACCGCTTTGACGACGCCTTCGTCCATGAAGAAATATGTTTTCAAATCGCGCACGGAAAGTAATGGAGCATCTGCCATATTTATCGTTTCCGTTTCAAAGTATGAAGTATGAGGGATGAAGTATGAAAGATGAAGGATGAATCTACTTTTGCTTTTGTTTCATCTTGTTTACAATGGTCACAAAGATCGCGATGAGTTCGTCGGTTTCCTTCATCAACGCCGCAAGTTTGCGCTCCGTCACAATCTTGGATTCGACAAGCAGCTCAAGCCAGTAGGCAGTCTCATCCAGTTCCTGCAGACCGCCTTCCAACTTGCTGATGAAATCTGCGTTTGACTTGGCGCGTTGCGCTTCACGATAGTGCGCGCCAACGGACGTGCCGGACCGCAATACTTGCTTGCCAAGCACCTGGGCTTCGGTGGTCTTGGGCAAAGACACATACAGGCGGATGATCCGAAGAGCGAACGTCTTTGTTCGAGCGCGTAACTCTACATCTTGCGTTTTACTCATTGCCCCCTCCATCTGTTTTCATACTTCATCCTTCTGCCTTCATACTTCAGTGCCCGTACGGATCCGCTGCGTCGCGGAGCCCGTCGCCCACCAAGTTGAACGCCAATACCGAGAGAATCACGGCCAGGCCGGGGAGGAGCAACCAGGGCGCCTGCGCCACGGTCTGGATGTTTTGCGCCTCTTGCAGCAAAACACCCCAACTGATCGCGGGCGGTCGAATGCCCAGCCCTAGATAGCTCAACGACGTTTCGTTGATGATCATCACCGGAATCGCGAGCGTGCTCGTCGCGATGATGTGGCTCATAAACGCAGGCACCATGTGCCGCGTGATGATGCGAAACCGGCTGCACCCGGCCAGCTCAGCCGCCAGGACAAAGTCTTCTTCACGCAAGGAGAGGAAGCGACCCCGCACCTCGCGCGCAAGCGTCGTCCAGCCGATGAACGCCAGGATGACCGTGATCGCAAAAAAGACTTGGTCGGGACGCCAGTCCTGCGGCAGCGCCGCCGTCATCGCCAGCCAGATCGGGATGGTTGGCAATGATTGCAACAACTCGATCAAACGCTGGATGAGCATATCCGGCCAACCGCCGAAATAGCCGGAAATGCCGCCGAGCAGCACGCCCAGGATCACGCTCAGCGCGACGGCGACGAGACCCACGGTCATCGAAGTCCGCGTGCCGAACATCATGCGCGACCACTGATCGCGTCCCATGCGATCCGTGCCAAACAAATACAGCCAATCCGCTGACTTGGGGTCCGTAGGACCGATCAGGTGAAGGTCGGCCTCAAACAGCCCCAGCACTTTGTATTTGTACCCTTGAACGAAAAAACGAATCGGAACTTTTTTCGTCTCGTCAATTTTCCATTCCATCCGCAACGTGACCGGATTGCGCTTGCCGACGACCGCCGGCGCCGACAGGTTAAAGCCGGAGTTATCAAAGAAGGAAATCCCTTGCATCGGAATGAACGCCAGAAACGCTTCCGTCGCTTCCGGGTCTTGCGTGCTGAAAAAGTCAGGCACCAGGACAATCACGTAAAAGAGGGCCAACACCATTGAACTGATAATTGCGAGGCGATTCTTGCGGAAACGCCACCAAACCAGTTGCCAATTCGATGCGACCGAGACACGTTCTTCCGCTTTCGAGACGAATTGCGGCACGAGCGTCTCTTCGACCTGAAGGTTTTCCGCCATAGTCTAAACACCTTCCATTCGGATGCGCGGATCAACCAGCGCGAGCAGAATATCCGAAATCAAAGTGCCGACAATCGTGAGGGAGCAATAAATCAGCAGGATACTGCCGGAAAGGTACATGTCGCGCTGTGTCAGCGCGCGCAACAGCAAGGGACCGATATTACAGCAGCAAAGCCTGCCTTCGCAGGCTGGATGTTAGTCGCCGCAGGGCGACTTGGCTGACGTAGGCGCGGTTTCTAACCGCCAGCCTGAGTAGTTACGTCGATCCTGGATTTGTCACCCTGAGCGGAGCGAAGGGTCTCAGTCACTCGTAAACGAGATTCTTCGCTTCGCTCAGAATGACAGAATTTGGATCTACCGAGACTCCTCGTCAAACGTATATCGGGTTCCCGACTTGGCCAACACACACAGAGTTGATTATACTATGGATAAGCCAGACAGTGAATTGCCATTTGGCCCCAGTCGCCTTAAAAGTTGGTTTACAAATTGTATAGCCGATGCTATACTGACTGCACGTAAGGGCAGTTATCATTCACCGATGGAGAAAACCCCTTTGAAGTTAACCGAGACTCAAATCCGTTGGTTCCGTCTGCGCCGCTCCGGCCTGGCGGCGCCTTTTCCTTCGCCGGAGCAATCCGCGCGCTCGCTCGCCGGCGTGCAGGCGCAGATTTTGCCCGCGGCCGGGTTGGCGCTGTGGAACCGGACGCGCGGCCTGACCTACGCGGATTTTGATGACCGGCTGCACGTCCGGCGTTCGCTCGTCAAGCTCTGGGGGCAGCGCGGGACGCTGCACGTTTACGCCAGCGACGAGTGGCCGCTGTTCAACGGCGCCATGGTCGGGCGACGTTCCTGGTGGGAGCAGCAAATCGTTCGCGCTGGGACGGACCCGGACGACTACCAGGCCACGCTCGACCGTGTGGCCGAGTTGCTGCGCCGGCGTGGAACAATGGGCCGCAACGACCTGCGCGCGTCAGGGCTTGACCTGGACGAAGCGTGCTTTAACCCGTGGGGCGGCATCTTTGCCGACCTGGTGCGGCGCGGCGTGGCCTGCCACGCCGGTCAGGCCGGCAACGAGAAACTCTTTGCTCACCGGGAGTATTGGCTGCCTGACCTGGCCTGGAACCCGCCGCCTGCCGACGAGGCAAACATAGAACTGGCGAGGCGCTACCTGCGCACTTACGGCCCGGCCACCCTGCGCGACCTGACGTACTGGCGCGGCGCGCTGGTCGGCAATGCCCGGCGCTGTATCGCCGAGATGGGCGATGAGGTCGTCGAGGTGAGCGTGAGCGGTCAGCCGATGTTGGCGCTGCGCGCCGACCTGGACGCGCTGAATGAAAAGCCGTCCCCGCGCCGCGAGTGGCCGGTGCGGATGCTCTATCGCTTTGACCCGCTGCTGCTGGGCATCAAGGACAAGTCGTGGCTTGTGGAACCGCGTTTCTACAAGCGCGTCTTTCGACCGGCGGGGCACATCGAGGGCACGCTGCTCGAGCGCGGTCGCGTGGCGGGCACGTGGCGTTACGACCGCGCCGACAGCGGATTGGCGATCACGGTCTATCCTTTCGCTCCATTGCCGAGACAGGTGAAGAAGGCAGTGGAGGAAAACGCGGCCGGCGTGGCCCAGTTCTTTGGCTTGCCTTTGAACGATTTGGTGATGGATGGAGTTTGATGCGCAGACCGCGTTGAGCTATGCGCGCGCCCTTTCGCGCCCGCGCCGGGTTGGCTGCGGCGAGGATGAAAGGGTTGCCGAAGAAATCGCCGCGCGGCTGGAGCAATCCGGGTATCAGGTCGAGCGCCAACCGTTCCAGTTCTCGACGGCTCCAACAGCGTTCATCACGTTGGAGATTTTAGCCGGCCTGCTGCTGATCTTGACGACTGGCTGGGCGCGACAGTTCGGCGCATGGGCGGAGGCTCTGCCCGCCGTGATGCTCTTGCTGCTCATGTTTGCTGTTGGCCCGATCAATCGCCTGGTCGAAGCCAACTCTGTTGCGCCCGACCCCGCCGCGCCGGTTTCGCGCGGGTCGGCGATGTGCTTGCGGATGGGAACACGGTACACAACGGCGAACCTCGTCGCCATGCGGCCCGATTTGCCCGACAATCCGGCGCTCCCGCATTTGTATCTCGTCGCGCACTATGATTCCAAAAGCCAATGGATGCCTCTTGCCGTTCGGATAGCTTTGTTCACGGCTGCCATCCTCGGCAGCTTTGCTTTTGCCGGCTTGACTCTGCTGGGATTGGTCTGGCCCGCGCTCGCGTTCGCACCGCACGTGGCTGGCGTTGTGGCGGTGGGCGCCGGCCTGCCACTCCTGTTTCTCGGCGCGGGCAATGCCTCGCCCGGCGCGATTGACAATGCGTCTGGCGTCGGCGTGGTGTTGCACCTGGCCGAATGTCTGGCCCGGCGCTCGGATCTGTTTGACAAAGTGCGTGTGACGGTGCTGATGACCAGCGCCGAAGAATTGACGTTGAGAGGAACGTTCGCGTTTGTGCGCCGCAACGAGGACCGCTTGTGCTGCCAGGCCGAGTCCGGCGGGTTATACATCCTCAACCTGGACGGCCCCGGCGTGGACGGCAAGCTCTACATCGTCAGCCAAGAAAACAGCCTGGCGGGACTCGTGCGAGCAGCGTGCAGCGAGCTACAAATCTCGTTGGGCAAATTCTCGCTGCCGGGCGCGATGTTCGATCACACCCCATTCGCCCGATGCGGCTTTAACGCCGTTTCGTTGATGGCGGTCGGCCGGGCTTCGTGGGCTGTTCACACGCCGGGCGATTCGGCCGACAAACTGCACATCCGGGGTTTTGAACAGGCTGGGCGCGTGGCGTGGCGAGTGATCGAAAAACTGGCCGACCGGTGAAGCGGTTGAAACCGCGCCTCGTGAGCCTTTGGCTGGCTGTCCGCCTTCGCGGACAGGAGACACTCCCGCGTCGGCGGAGGCCGACGCTCGGCTGAAAGCCCATCAGGCGCGACCTCGGTCGCCTGCTACGCAAAAACATGGACCGCACCCGTTCTGCTGGATGAGCTTGCAAATCCGGTAGCCGATGTTATACTGGCGCGCAAAGATTGCGCACACTCTTTTGCGTAGGGAGGTCAAATGCCGACAAGATATTCTGCCCCACCGGAAATGGTCATTGATCCACAGAAGCACTACACAGCCACGTTCAAGACGGACAAGGGTGATTTTGTCGTCGAACTGTACGCCGACAAGGTTCCGCGCACCGTCAACAATTTCGTCTTTCTTGCCCGCGACAAGTTTTACGATGGCGTCACTTTCCACCGCGTGATTCGGGATTTCATGGCCCAGGGCGGCGATCCCACCGGCACCGGCACGGGCGGGCCGGGTTACAAGTTCGCGGACGAGTTCCATCCCAGCCTCAAGCACAACGGCCCCGGCATCCTCTCTATGGCAAATGCCGGGCAAAACACGAACGGCAGCCAATTCTTTATCACACATCGCGCCACGCCGCACCTGGACAACAAGCACTCGGTCTTTGGCAAAGTCGTCAAGGGCATGGATGTAGTGCTGTCCATCCCCGACCGCGATCCGGGCCGGGCGGCTCAGCCGGGCGTCAAGATCATCAGCATCGAAATCACCGAAGCCTGATTGACCTGAATCGAAAACTAGCCCGCCGATGCACCCCAAGGTGTCGGCGGGCTAGTTTACAAGGCGCCAAGACTAGTCTCGTTTCTGTCCGAAAACCAGTCTTTCACGCAAGAGCATCGGCGAGTGAAAGATGACGGCGATTCAAATTCAAGGCGATGGTAGCCAAGTTGTTGGCAATCACGCCCCAACCAATCCAACGTTCCATACCGGCCAAGCCACGGTTCAGACAGCGGGTCAAATGCCGGGCGCGCCGCAACTGACTGATCCGTCCCTCAATGCCGTTGCGGAAACGCAGAGCGGCGCGGAACCAAGGTTGACGCTCCTTCCGTTTGCGTCGTGCGGTCTTGTGCCCCGGTTGAGGCAACGCCACCTGCCGCACACCCAAGGCGCGTGCTTGGCGCTCGTTGTCGGGCGAAAACAGACCCCGATCCCCGCACAGTCGGCGCGGCGCCTTGCCGAACTGCTTCCGATGCTGCTTCACGCTGGGGATGACGGAGCGCGCGTCGGGCGGATTGCCTTCCAAGATGCGGTACTCGGAGATCAGTCCGCCGTCCACTTCGCCAAACCAGATTTTGTGTCCGAACTCGGTTTCCTTCGGCTTGCTCTTGCCACGACGGATGACATCGGTGTGCGGCTCGAACAGGCTCACGACTTTATCGGCCGCGGGTACTGCATGCCTTCCAACACCCGTTGGCGGGTTTGTGTCACGACTTGCCGGACCAGGGGCAAGTAGGTCTCGAACTCCAGATTCGTAACTACTCAGGCTGGCGGTTAGAAACCGCGCCTACGTCAGCCAAGTCGCCCTGCGGCGACTAACATCCAGCCTGCGAAGGCAGGCTTTGCTGCTGTCTCGAGTGACCAGTTCTCGGCCAGCCATGACCTCAGACCAGAAGAGGAATGAGGCGGCGTTGTGCCCGAACGCGCGCGGCGTTTGACCCCGGCCCAGGAATCGGGCGCGGTCGGTTTCGTGTGCGCCAGTGACTCTGGCGTTGCGCTCCGCGCCAGCGCGGCTTGGCTGAACAACGAGGGAATGAGCCAGGTAGATCGGCTCTTCCTGCTCCGAACGCGGACGGCGATGAAAGAGCAGCACGTTCGTTGTACCCAATGCCGTTTCCGGCAGGTATTCGCTTTCGATAAACATTTTGTTGAACGCGGGGTGGCGCTGATCGGCAGCCTGGGACGCCAGGATCACTTCGCCGTAGCTGGTCAGCTTCAAGCGGCGGACGTGATCGCTGTGATTGGTCAACGAGACACGCCGAATCTCGACATCGTCATCCGGCGCGACAACAACTTGCATGTGCAAGTCGAGGCCGTGATCGCTGCGCCGAAACTCGGCCGTATGAGCATAAAACTGCGCCGATTGACTGGCCGGTGCCACGGCGGTGGGTTGAGTCGTGGCCGACCAGAGATCGCCGGTATCCCTGTCTTGCGCATAGATCCACGTGCCCCAGTTGTCCAGCGTCGTGTCCGCGCGCCAGCGAGTGAGATCGGTTTCTTGCCAGCGACTGAATCCGCCGCCGGCGCTGGTGAGCAGCACCCCATAGCGCCCGTTCGATAGATAATGCACCTGGGGCAAGGGAGCTTCCACGGTCACGTTCCAAGGATGCGTGGTGATCTCACCCTGAACGCGCCGTACAGCCTGGGAATCTTCCGGGTGCGGAGGTTCCACGGGAACATCCGTTGGCACTTTTTCCTGGAGGAGCAACTCGACGCTCTGCACCCGTGGGTCAGAGTGGAAGCGAGACACCATCACGTCGTCATGCAAATAGTTGATCAGCGAGAGCATGATCATGCCCTGGTGATGCGCCATGTACGAGCGCACGATGGCGTGTTTTTCTCCCAGCGCCAGCCGGGAAGGCGTAAAGTCAATCGCCTCGTAAAAACCGTGCGCGCCCAACATGTTCAATCCGGTCAGGCGCGCGATGTTTTCCATCACCTTGCGCGGCTGCAAGGAAAGCGCCATGAGCGAGGCGTACGGCGCAACCACCAGGTCTTGCGCCAGGTTGCGTTTGAACCCCAGCCCCGGCACGCCAAAGGCGCGGTATTGATAGTTCAAGCTGGCATCAAACGCATAAAAGCCGGATTCGGAAATGCCCCACGGCACGCTCTTTTGCTCCGCGTACTTGATCTGGTGATCCACGGCTGCGCGGCAACTGTGTTGCAAGAGTGTGCCGTCGTAACTCTTCATCAATAGGGTCGGCATCAGGTATTCAACCATCGTTGCGCTCCAAGACAACAGCGCGTGCGTGTTGTCCACCTGGGTGAGCGGGCGGTTCAGGTGCAGCCAGTGGCTTGGAGGAACATCATTCTTGGCAATCGCCACGATGCTGGCGATGCGCGCCTCGGAGGCCAGCAAATCGTAATAGTTGCTGTCCAGTCTCCCGGCGTCCACGTTGTAGCCTAAGTGAAACATCTGGCGGCGCCGGTCAAACAAAAAGCCAAAATCCATCGCCTGGAAATAGCTCTCGGCCTGCTGGTTCAGTTCTCGCAGACCGATGGCCAAGACGCGCGCCGTCATCGGGGCAAGCTCTAGCTTGTCCGACAGTCGTTGACACCAACTATGGGCTTCTTCCCGCCATTCGGTATGTTCGGGACCGGGCGGGGCGAATTGATTCATCAACAAGGTTAGCCGGGCTTGGCCGGCCCGATAGACTTGCGGCAATTGGTCAAGCGTCACGGTAGTGGGCAGGGCCTCTCGCAAAGCCTGCCACGCTTCGCGGATGGCCGGGTCGCCGTCGGGTTGGGTAAACAGGCGGGGCGGTTGGCCCATCATCAACAGCCAGGGGAGCATCAACTCGATTTCGTTGCGCGTGCCTTCCAGATGACTCTTTGCCCGGCGGGCCGAGATGCGCAGCCGGCGCAGTGTCTCCGCGTCCATATCTTGCGCGTGGGATTCGACCAGCGACATGAGCAGGCGATCCAGCTCAATTTGGCCTGGGCCGGTTAGCTCGCTCAACAGCGGCGACCAAGCATCGGGGTTATGCTTGACGGCCAACACCTGCCGGCGGGTGCGCGCCAACCAATTCTTGAGCGGCATTACGGCCGGCTGAAGGCCGATATGCTCCAGGTCTTGCGCAATGTCGTCCAGCAGGCCCATTGTATCGAGCAGCCCTTCCCAGGTCTGCCAGCGCAGGATGGGAGCGTGCAACAAAGCCAGGCAACCCTGTCCTAACGTCCGCAGGCACGCAGCCAGGTTGCCGCTGTCCACGGTGGAGACGTACCTCGGAGGCAGCGGCGCCAGGCTGCGTGTGTCGTACCAGTTTAAAAAGTGACCTCGATACCGCTCGAGTTGTTCCATGCTCTCGAAGGTGGCGCGCAGCCGCGTGACCAGATCCAATGACTGGATGTAGCCCAGGTCATACGCTGCCAGCGTCGAGAGCAGCAACAGGCCGATGTTGGTGGGCGAGGTGCTCGGCGTGACGGCGCCGCGCGGCGATTCTTGGAAATGATCGGGCGGCAGCCAGTGATCTTCCGGCCCGACGAATCGCTCGAAAAAGAGCCAGGTGCGGCGGGCCAGGTTGCGCAGCACTTGATCTTGTTCGGTGGAAAGCGGCTCGGGCGCGTGGCGGATCGGGCGGCTGATCCAGTAGGCGATCTGGGGGGAAAGCAGCCAGGCGATCAAGAGCGGCGCCGCTACGAACAGCGCGGCGGGATAGAGCCAGAAGGTCAACAGGGCGAGAGCGATTGCTACCAGCATCGTCGTGAGCCTCTGTTGCCAGGTCATCTCGCCGGCAAACAGATGCACGGTATCGGCGTATGTCGTCCACTGCAACAAGTGTTTGCGGGTGACGAACAACCGAATGAGCGTCGTGACAATTCCGCCGAGCGTGACCAGCGTTTCGTAAGGAAGAAAAACCAGCGCCAACATCCAACGCGCCGCGCCGTTTCGGAGCGGCCTGAGGGCGTTCTGCCAGGAGCGGGTATTTATCCCTTGAATCAACCCGACGACCAACCCGGTGAGTACAGGCACGGCGGGCGTCAACAGCCCGGCCAGCGTCCACACCAGCGGCGAGCCGGGCAGCCACAGCCAACCCGCGACAAATAAAACGAACAAGCCCGGCGAAAGCAGGCTGCGGCGCAGGTTGTCCAAAATCTTCCAGCGGGCAATGAGAGAGAGAGTATTCGCGCGAAGTGTGGCTTTTTTTCCAACAGAGGGCACCCACGGCAGCAGCCAGGGCAGCAACTGCCAGTCTCCGCGAATCCACCGGCGGGAGCGGCGAAGGTAGACAAAGTAATGCGGCGGGTACTCTTCATACAAGACGACATCCGTCACCAGCCCGACGCGCCCGTGAATGCCTTCGATCAGGTCGTGACTGAGCAGCGCATTTTCCGGCATGCGGCCGGCCAGGCTGCGTTCAAACGCGTCCAGGTCATAGATGCCCTTGCCGACGTAAATCCCTTCGCCGAACAAGTCCTGATATGCATCGGACACGGCTCGCGTGTACAGGTCCAGGCCGACGTCTCCGGCAAAGATGCGGGTGAAGCGCGAGAGGTTGGCGCTGGTCGAAGTGATCTCGATCCCAGGTTGCAGCAGGGTATACCCGGCCACGACCGCGCCACTGCGCGGATCGAACTCGGCGTGATTCAGCGGATGCGCGAGCGTGGCGACTAGGCGCTGTGCGCCTTCACGGGGCAGAATCGTATCGGCGTCCAGCGTGATGATGTACTTGATCTCACGCAATACTTTTAAATCGCCCGTCTGCACACTAAAGGCGGTGTCTCCGTTTCCTCGCAGCAAGAGATTCAACTCGTGCAGCTTGCCCCGCTTGCGCTCCCAGCCCATCCACCGCTCTTCTCGCGGGTTCCACTTGGGGTCGCGATGAAAAAGATAAAACGGGCTGGGCGTTTCTCGGTGGTACTTGTCATTGAGCCGGCGGATGCCGGACTCGGCCTGCTCGACCAAGGGGTGCTCGCCCGATGTGCGCAATTGCGACGCATCGGGCAGATCGGTGAGCAACGCAAAGTACAGGTGCGGATCCTGATTGCGCAAATAGTGCAACTCGAGTTGTTGGACCAGGGACTCGACCTCGGCGGCGCTGGTCAACATAGCCGGGACGACGACCATGGTGCGATATTCGGCGGGGATGCCGTCTGCAAAATTCATTTTGGGCAAGACCCTTGAGAAAGCCCTGATCGGTGATGGGAATGTAGCGCAGCGTTGCGCCTTTTTCTTTGGCGAGCATTTGCCACGGCACGATGTTGGCGTGATGTTCCATCTCGGTGCTAATGATCTCGTCGCCTTCCTTGAGGTTAGCGCGCCCCCACGAATACGCGACGAGGTTGATGGATTCGGTGGCATTGCGCGTCCAGATGACCTCGCGCGAGGATTTGGCGCCGATGAACCGCACCACTTTTTTGCGGGCGGCTTCGTACAGGTCGGTCGCTTCTTCGCTGAGCGTATAGACGCCGCGATGAACATTGGCGTGGCTGCGCCGGTAATACTCGTCCATCGCGTCAATCACCTGGCGCGGTCTTTGCGACGAGGCGGCGCTGTCGAGGAAAATGAGCGGCTTGCCGTGAACCTGGCGTTCGAGAATTGGAAAATCGGCGCGAATAGCGCGCACGTCAAGCGCGGACGATGTGTCAACTGATGGCATCTAGGCCTTCCTAAAAACGAATCGGTCGGGGAGTATACCATACCCCCGACTGATTCGCAAAAGATTTCTGCGGATTTTCGGGCATCGTTGCAATTTCGTAGCCCCCTACCCTGTTTAGCGATTCCACGTTGGCAAGATACCGGCCTACTTTTCTTGGGTGTCCACTAGCTCGCGTTCACGCTTGCCACGAAGCGTGGCGGCGCGCAATGTGTCCAATGAAAGTGTGGCGCAGCGCGTACGCTGGGTGACGATCTCGCGGCCCAGCGCGTCAATCAAATCGTCGTGATCGAGCCGGGATAACTCGTCCAGTGTCTTGCCGTTGGCGAACTCGCTCAGATATGACGCGGATGCCTGGCTGATGGTGCAGCCTTCACCTTCAAAAGTCACGGCGGCTTTTCCATCGCCATTGACCTTGAGATAGATTTTGACCACATCTCCACAGCCAGGATTGCCGCCCTCGGCCATGACCACGCCGTCACCCTCCATCGGCTGCTTGTGGCGCGGGTTTTCATAGTGGTCGAGGAGAAATTCGATTTGTTCTTGTCGGTCCATATTCGTCAATGACGACATCGGGATGGCGGCCTACTCAACTGCTCATTTTCTTGGCGATCTCTTTTCTCAATCGTTCGCGCACACTCTCGAGCGGGATGCGGTCGAGCACGGGCGTGAAAAAGGCATTGACCAGGAGCGCCTCGGATTCCGGGCGACTGATCCCGCGTGACATCAGGTAAAACACTTCTTCCTCATCTATCCGGCTGACGGTGGAGCCGTGTGTGCAGCGCACGTCGTCGGCCAAGATTTCCAGGCCGGGGATCGAGTCGGAACGGGCCTGGTCGCTCAGGATCAGGTTGCGGTTAGCCTGGTAGCCATCCGTCTTTTGAGCGGTCTTGTCCACGCGGATCATGCCCTGCCAGACCGTCCGCGCACTGCCTTTGAGCGCGCCTTTGTAGAGCAGGTCGCTCTTGCAGTTCGGCGCTGCATGGTTCTGCTCCGTGTCCAGGTCGAGGTGCTGGTCACCATCGGCAAAGAACAGGCCTGAAAGCAGCGCAGTAGCCCCCTGCCCTATCAACCGCGCGTCCAAGAAAGTCTTGGTCAGTTTGCTGCCCAGCCCGCCCACGATCCAGCGCAGCGTCGCATCGCGGTTCACCAGCGCGCGCTCGTTGGTGAAATTCCAAACGTCGCGGCCCCAGTTCTGGATGCCGACGTAATCCAGTTGCGCGCCATCCTGGAGGAACAATTCCACTGCGCCCGCATTGAAGGCGCGGCCGCGCTTGGAGCCGTATTCGTCAATCAACACGGCGCGGCTGCCCGGTCCCATCACGACGAGCGTGTGGGTCAGGCTGGCGTCGTTCTTGCCGAGCCAGGTGAAACGACGCAGTGGCAGCGCAACCTCGACGCCGCGCGGCACGTACAGGAACGTCCCGCCGCGCCAGAACGCGCCGTGCAACGCGGCGAAATAGTCGTCGTTCAGCCGGACGGCCTCGGTGAGGAAATAAGGCTCGACCAGACTGGCGTGCTCACGCAGCGCCGTGTCCATGTCCGTGAAAACCACGCCGCTGGATTTCAAACTGCGCGCCACAGCGCGACCGACCATCTTGCCATCCGCCGAAAGCAGCGCTCCAGAAATATCATCTGACTTGTCACCAGGATGCCCTTCAAGGGCAAGTGCGCGCTTCCACGCGGCCGGCACGCTCTTGAGCGCGGCGGCCGCCGCCGGAGGTTTGCTCACCGCGCCGAACTCGTCAAGCGGAAGCGACTTGATGTCGGTGCGACGCCACGGCTCGTCGCTCGTGGTGGGGTACGGTGTATCCAGCAAAACCCGCCACGCTTCCCATCGCCGGTCGCGCATCCACGCCGGCTCGTCACGCGAGGCCATCAACGCCTCAAGCGATTCGCGCGTAAACCCGCGCCCGGTGTTATGTGTCATCGTTAGAGTTTCCAGTGTCAACGCTGAATCTCCCATACGATTTGAGATTGGATATTGGAGATTTACCCGACCGAGCCTTCCATCTGCAATTGGATCAGCCGGTTCATCTCCACGGCATACTCCATCGGCAGCTCTTTGACGAGCGGCTCGATAAAGCCGGACACGACCATCGTTCGCGCGTCCACTTGGTTCAGGCCGCGGCTCATCAGATAAAAGAGCTGCTCGTCGCCAATCTTGCTGACGGTGGCTTCATGCCCGATGGTGACTTGATCCTCATCTACCTCGATGTACGGATACGTGTCGGTGCGGCTGCGCTCGTCGAGCAACAATGCGTCGCACTGAACGTGTGATTGCGAGCCAACCGCGCCCTTGTAGACCTTGAGCAAGCCGCGATAGGAGGCGCGACCGCCATCCTTGCTGATGGATTTGCTGGTGATCTTGCTGCGCGTGTGCGGCGCGACGTGGACGACTTTGCCGCCCGCGTCCTGGTGTTGCCCCTTGCCCGCAAACGCAATCGAAAGAATCTCGCCTTTCGCGCCCGGCTCCATCATGTACACCGACGGGTACTTCATCGTCAATTTAGAATTGTGAACAATAAAACCTTGCGAGATAAAGTTGCCTGTCCCTTCGACTTCAATATCCCACGTGGGAACAGTCTCGGCTGAAGGATCTGACACTTTTACCGCGACCGCCTCAACCGCATCGGGCAACTCTATGTTCGAGCGGCCAATGGAGCGATGATATTCGAGTTGCGCTGGTGGACTTGCTTCAGCGTGCCGGCGCAACGCCGGACTGAGATAGGATAACAGTCGCTCATCCTGTGGGAAGACGAGGCGATGCGCGCCGTGCGCCACACATTCGACTCCCATAATCGTCACCCGCTTAGGCTCATCAAATTCGGTGTACAAGCGCGATGTGATGCCCAGTGTAACCAACAACGACGCCACGTCCTCCAGCAACGCACGATTCACCGACTTTAAGGCAAGGCGACGCGGCTTTTGCGCATAACCATCCGCATCCAGATAACCTGCGATAAAAGCTAACCGCTGTGACTCTGGCAGCGACCATACCCACGGGGGCACGCGTTTGTCACGTGCGCCGCCCGAAAAACCATTGATGCGAAAGAACTCGGCCAGTTCTTTGCTGTGCCATGAAACGTGCACGTCATCTGCGCGCTCGACTGGCGGCGCGTTGATGACCGCCGTCATCGTGCTCATCAGGCGACCGCGCGCACGATCGGTCACGGGCGTGGAGAAGCCGACCTTGGCCCAGCGAATCACATCTTCTGTCTTGCCCTCTTTGACCTGAATGTCGCCATCACCCAGCCAATAGCCAAACAGCCACATGATGTCGTCAGTCGTATATTCCATGTCAGTCATGCGCGGTTGGAGCGCACGCGTCATGACCAGCCCATCCGCATACTGATTCCGTGAACTGAACTCTGTCACGAGCGCCGGCTTTAGCAGGCGATACGGTTTGCCGTAATCCAACGAGACGCATGGCAGGATGGTTTCCTTTAAATGATCAGCGCGCACATAGGTGAGGCGATAACGCCCCAGCTTTTTGGGCGCGTCTGCATCGTAGGCATACGAATAGAACGGGTGATTCGCCGTGGCCCGCAACTTGCGCTCGCCAACCGACACGGTATGCACAGATTGGTGGCCGGAGAAACGCTTGGCCAGCACACGGCGGAAGCACAATTGTCCAGAAGGCTCATCGTAAGAGAGCACCTTGTCGCCGACCTCTAGTTTTTCAATTGGCTTGATGCCTTCCGGTGTCGTGACGGTTGAACCCTGCTCCAAACAACCCAAGTTGGCATCCACCCATTCCATGGTCGCGTCGCGGGAGACCACCGCTCGCGACCTTGCCTGCACGCAAGGCTGTCTTGAAATCACTGTAGGATAGCTCGGTGCTCGGCGTGAGGAGCGGCCCCACGACGTATTGTTGGATCAACAATATGGCAAGGAACATGACGATCATGGAGCCGATGGAAAACGTACGTTTGTTTGGCAGTTTCTTGTCCATGCTTCAACTCTTTTCGTTTGTCATTCGTTGCACTCCACAAGGTCACGCGGCTTGTCATTCATCCCCTCTACAGGGGGACTAGCGGCCTGTCGGAGAACCCCGTAGCATAGGGCCTTGTGCCCGTCGTTTTCACGCCCACAAGGGGCTAAACTACGCCTCTCCGACAGGCTGCTAGGCGTTGGGCGGGCGCCGGCGGGTTTCACCCAGGGCGAATCAAATACGCTCCACCCTGGCGCTCAACTCTGAGATGCGCTGGCGCAGTCCCTCAAGCTGGCGCTGTGCCTTTTCCACTCGATCAAGCTCGCCGCGCACAAAGCGCGTGTAGGGCGCGACGCCTTCTTTCATTCGCGTGACGCCATTCTCGGCTTCGTGGTTGAACTGCGTGGTCAACGCCGCCAACAGTTTTTCGCGCAGGGTTTCCATCTTTTCCTTAAAGCGTTCCTTGGCTTGCTTGCGCTTGTAGGGGATGATGAAAAAGCCGACAATCGCCAGGACGCCGGCCGCCAATATGCCGGTGATGTCAAGGGCAGATGAGGTGATGGCGAACGCGACCAGCGCGCCCAGGCCAACCGCGCCCGCTTCAATGAGCGCGACCTGCGCCACGGCCATTTCAACGTGCCCGGCTAATTCGCTGGCTTCCTGGTTGCGGTCATAAGTCTCGACGATTGTCTGCGCGGTTTTGCCCACCGATTCGATGAGCGTGCGGCGGCGCGTGTCCAACACTGTTTCGCCTGCCCCGACAATCTGATCGGCATAGCGCGCCTGCCGCCGCTGCAAGTAGGTCATCACCTGCTGCCACTGGCGCAAATCCTTTTCGACCAGCCAGTCAATCAGGCGCTGCACGCGTTCCTCGATCTGCTGCGGCACGTCGGCCAACACTTGCTTTTCGAACTGCGCGCGCACCCGGTCGCCGCGCGCCAGATCCGCGATCCGGGTCAGGCGGAGCGTGTTGTCGAAAAAGTCGAGGCCGCGCGCTTGCAGTCGGCCCAGGATATTTTCGACTTCAGCCAGGCGTGGGCCAAGCTCGTTCTTCAATTCCTGATCGTAGGCGGCGATGACCGACTCGACGGCGCTGACTGCCTCCTTGTCCTCGATCAAGCCGCCAGCTTGCTCGGACAGGACGGACTGCGCTTGCTCGACGATGTGCCCGGCCACGCCCAGGGGACTGGCGAACTTGAGTCGCAGTCGTGCTGCGTCGTCCAGTGTAAAGTGAATATAGTCTGCCAGTGCGTCCAGGCGACTGGCCTGGCGCAACTGCGTGCTCTGGCCTGGATCAGGCTCGGCCTGGGCCGCTTGAGCCAGCCGCGCCGAGACCGGAAAGAACTCGGGCGCAAAGCCCAATTCCTTTTCGGCGTGTTGGAGCACAAAATCGCGCACCTCGCCTTGGGCAGCCTGGTCTTGCAGAATGTCAATCTTGTTGAGCGCCATGACCACCTTTTTGCCCCACACCCGGATGCGTTCCAGGAATTGACGCTCGCTTTCGGCCATCGGGCGATCCGCCGAGGTGACGAACAGCACCAGGTCGCTGCGCGGCACAAATTCGTCGGTCAGTCGCTCGTGATGGCGGAGGACGGCGTTCGTGCCGGGCGTGTCTACGATGTTGATCTCGCGCAACAAGAGCAGCGGGTGCGTGTAGAGCGCGAAACTCTGATCCACAACTTGTTCCCCGACCTGCTCGCCCCACTTGACCAGCGTCACCCGAGAGGTGGTGGGGGTCACGCCTTCGGGCAAGACCTTGGCGCCCAGCAGCGCGTTGATCAGCGCGGACTTGCCCGCATTGAACTCGCCCACGACCACCAGCAAAAAGAGTTCGTCCAATTGCAGGATGGCTTGTTGCAGCGTGTCCAACGCCTCGCGCGGCGCGTCAAGCTCTGATAGCGCCAGCCGGATCTCGGCCAACGCCTCTTTTTCGTCGCGCAGTAACCTGGCCTGCGGTTCAGTCAGCATGGATTGGAGCATGGGCATCTCCTTTAGAAGGCTTGAGGATGCAAAGATTATACCAGGCTTCCGGGTCGTTTTTAAGCAATGGCGCAAAACACGCTTTTGTCATTCCGAGCGAGCGCACATCCCTGGCACTGCCCGCCCGGGCAAGTGTGCGAGCGAGGAATCTCGCCCGCGCGAACTGAGATTCCTCGCCGCAAAAAGCGCGGCTCGGAATGACAGGCTGAGGGCCGAGTGACTTTTGCGGTACTGCGTTTTTACAGCTACAACAAGTTTTCCGAGTTTGGAACATAAGCAGCATCCGCTGCAGCATCAATGTCTTGATGAACCAGCTTCCCTAAAGTCAATATATCCCTGCTCAACATTTATAGATATCAGTTGCACACGCATCCGGTCGCCGACATCCATGCCCTCGAACCCATGCACCAGCTTCCCTTCAACCGGCAGTGTGAGAAGCCGGACCCACGTGCCTTTAGAAGAAGCACCCGTGACAATGGCATCGAACTGCTCTCCGATTCTCGATTCGAGCAAAAGCGCGGCAGCGGATTTGCCGACTTGCCGTTCGACTTTGTTTGCGGCGTCCTCTTCTTCGGTGCAATGCTGGGCCAGAGCATCCAGTTCATCCTTGCTATAGGGACATGGCCTTGCTTCTATGGCGGCCTTTAATAAGCGTTGGGTGATCAGATCGGGATAGCGGCGATTCGGGGCGGTGGAATGGGCATAGTCCTTGACGGCAAGGCCAAAGTGCCCTGGGGCCGTGTCGCCCGGAAGCTCCGCAATGTATTCACCCGCTCCTAAGAGTTTGATCACCGCGAGGGAGAGGTCGGGGAATCGAAGCGGATCGGCGGCTTTCTCCTTGATTAGAAACTCATCCAACGCTTTTGAATCTGGATCACCAGGCAGCTTGAACCCATGTTCCCCGGCCAGCTCGACAATCCGATCCCAGCGTTTTGGCGTGCGGACCACGCGGCGGATTGAAGGGAATTTTCTTGACGCCAGATACCGGGCGGTTACACCGTTAGCCGCGACCATGAAATCCTCAATGATCTCCTTGGCACGGTTCTTTTCTTCTATTTCCAGGGCGCGGATTTGATCGCCGTCAAAGATCGGTTTCGCCTCAATGGTTTCCAGACTGAGCGCCCCGTGGACATGCCGGAAATTCCGCATACTTTGTGCCGCCCTGTCCTGCAAGCGCAGATTCTCATCGAGTCCATTTGCGGCAGTGATCGCCTGCGACACACTGCCATTCCCTTCCAGCCATGCGGCAACGCTGTTATAGGCGAGCTTGGCATGATTGCGGACACGCGCCCTGTAGATATCAGAATCCTGAAGGGACCCGTCCGCGCTCACGACCATTTCGACGACAATGGATAGACGCTCCTCATTGAAATTGAGTGAGGTGAGGTCGGTGGAAAGTTTTTCGGGAAGCATGGGGAATATCCTGGCCGCCGTATAAACCGAGGTCGTATTGTGGCGGGCGTGATCGTCAATGGCTGACCCGTTTCTAACGAGCGCGTCCACATCCGCTATGGCAACCAAAATCTTGATCTTGTCTCCGGGCATGACCTCGGCCACGGTCAACTGATCCAGGTCGCGGGAGTCGTCGTTGTCAATGGAAGCCCACAGAAGACTTGTGAGGTCACGCATGGACTCATCGTTCTTAGCTACGGCCGGTGCTTGAAGCTTGCCCAGTTCGGTGAGCGCTTCAGCCGAAAAGTCAGGGAGTAAGCCGCGTTCGAGCATCGCTCGCTGAGCGATGCTCTGTAAAATAGCGCGGTGTTGTTGATCGTTCGTATTGAGCGTGTTCATGTGCTGCTCCTTTTCACGCCACCTTGATCTCGGTGCCGGTTGCGCCGCGAGGCGTGTCATAGCGTATGGCCTCATAGGGCGCAGACGGCTCGGTCCATCGCCAGAACCAGCGTGCCACAGGCGCCGGCGCGTTCAGGCAGCCGTGACTGCGCGGGTGGCCAAAGTCGTTGTGCCAGTACGCGCCATGGATCGCCGCAGCGCTCTGAGTGAAAAACGTCGGGAACGGCACACCCGGCAGGTCGTAATAATCTTCGCCTTGCCCGCCGATCATGCGCGAGGCCGGGGTTTTGAACAGGACATGGTGCGTGCCCGCCGGCGTGCGGTTCTCGCCATAGCCACATCTATCCAGCCGAGTGTAAAGAGCACGGGCATCATCGGAAGGCAAGTATAGCAGTGCTGCATGATTCGGCAAGTGCGCGCCGCGCCAGCGCCGCGAGTTGGCGGGCGTTTGACGATTTGAATCCTTTGTGTTATGATTTCGCCGCGTTGCGCCCAGAGCGTTCTGGGCGCGTTTTAGATATGGAAAGAGGTAGCGATTAGCGCCAGAGATCATCGCATCAATGAAGGCATTCGTGTCCGCGAAGTCCGGTTGATCGGCTCCGAAGGTCAGCATATTGGAGTCGTGTCCATTCAGGAAGCGCTTCGCCTGGCCCGCGAAAGTGAACTTGATCTGGTCGAAGTCTCGCCCACGGCCGAGCCCCCCGTGTGCAAGGTGATGGACTATGGCAAGTTCCTGTACGAGTTGGCGAAGAAAGAGCGAGAAGCCAAAAAAGCACAAAAGGTCATCGAGGTCAAAGAGATCCGGTTGCGCCCCAAGACAGACAATCACCATCGCGGTTTTAAAGTGCGTGATGCGCGTCGGTGGTTGGAGCTGGGGATGAAGGTGAAAGTTCGCGTTCACTTCCGGGGACGCGAAATCACTTACCCGGATATTGCCCGACGGGAGTTGGCGAGCGTGGCCGACGAGCTGGCCGATGTGGGCGTGGTCGAGCAAAGGCCGGATATGGAAGGCCGCACGATGTTGATGGTATTGGCGCCTGCGCCCAAGAAAAAGTCTGGTTCGAAAGAGGTATCTTCCAGTGCCCAAGATAAAGTCACACAAGTCAACGTCTAAGCGCTTTCGGCTGACCGGCAGCGGTAAGCTGATGCGCACCAAGCTCGGCAAGAGCCACCTGCGCCGACGCAAGTCGAGCCGGGTCAAGGCTCAGTTTGTCGAGTTGATAACAGTTTCTGGCACAGGCATGGCGAAACGCGTCAAGCGCCTGGCGCCGTATTTGAAGGGAAAGTAAGCTATGCCGAGAACCAAAGGTGGCATTGTTCTGCGTCGCCGCCATAACAAAATCATAGGAATGATGAAGGGGCAGCATGGCAGCCGCCATCGCCTCTGGAAAAAGGCCAGTGAGGGCTTGCTTCACTCGCTGTATTATTCTTACCGCGACCGCCGCCAGCGCAAGCGCGATTTCCGCCAACTGTGGATCGCGCGCATCAACGCCGCCGCGCGGCTCAATGGCCTGTCGTACAGCAAGTTCATGTACGGGCTGAAAACCGCCGGGGTGACGCTCGACCGCAAGGTGCTGGCCGATCTGGCCGTGGCCGATGCGGCTACATTCGCCAGGCTGGCTGAAACGGCCAAAGGCATTTAGGAATGTCGAATTGCGAATGTCGAATGGCGAATGGCATGAGCGGGATTCGTAACTCGCAATTCGACGTTCGACATTCGAGATGATCACCAGCACATCCAACGAGCGAGTCAAGTTCGTCCACGCCCTTTCTCGCCGCAAAACGCGGCAGGAGGAAGGGCGTTTTGTTGTCGAAGGTATCCGGCTGGTCGAAGAAGCCATCCGCGCGAACGTTCAGCCGGATTTTATCTTTTACACCACCGAGGTGGACGAGCGCGGCCAAAAGCTGATCGAGCGGTTGCACGCCGGAGGCGCGGTTTGCCTGGACGTGACGCCGGGCGTGATGCGCTTTTGCTCCGAGACGGAAACGCCGCCGGGCATCCTGGCTGTCTTGCCTTTTGCCGGTTCCCCATTGCCCGTGCGCCCGACGTTATCCGTCATCACGGACGCGCTGCGCGACCCCGGCAACCTGGGGACGCTGCTTCGCACATCCGCCGCCGCCGGCGCGGACGAGGTGCTGCTGGGGCCGGGCACAGTGGACCTCTACAATCTCAAAGTCGTGCGGGGCGCGATGGGCACGCACTTTCGTTTGCCCATTGCGACCATGACCTGGCCGGTGATTGCCACGCATTTGAACGGCCTCTCGATCTGGGTGGCCGATGCGCGCGGCGCGCTCCCCTACACGCAGGTGGATTGGACGAAACCTTCCGCCCTCATCGTCGGCGGCGAAGCAAAAGGCGCAAGCGCCGAGGCGGAAAAACATGCTACCGGGCGAGTGTCCATTCCGATGCAGCGCGGCATCGAATCGCTCAATGCAGCGGTGGCCGCCGCCATCATTTTGTTTGAAGCGCAACGACAACGAAGGTCGAAGGTCGAACTCCCTAAAGAGGGAGATTGACGAGTTCGGTACTCGACGTTGGGTAATGCCTCTCGTTCCGCTCACGGCGATCCTCGACATCATCCTCTGGTGGCTGACTTATCCACTGCCCGACACATCAGGACACGGCGATTGAGTTGGCCCTTGCCGCTACGCATCTTGCGGCGCCCCTTGTCGAGACGGCGATGTGTACTTGGGTTTCACCCTATCTGAAACATCCGGAGGCAAACGGGATTGAACGTGAAAACGAATTCTGCTGCGGCGCTCCGCGAGCTGTTCCTCTTGTGCCCCGATGTTGTGTTTCTCAATCACGGCTCGTTTGGCGCATGTCCGCGCCCGGTCTTTAAGGCGTATCAGGCCTGGCAACTGGAACTGGAGCGCCAGCCCGTCGAGTTTCTCGGCCGGCGCTTTAAAGACTTGATGCGCGAGGCGCGTCAGTCGCTGGCTGCTTTTGTAGGCGCAGATGCCGACGACTTGGTCTATGTTCCCAATGCAACGACTGGCTTGAACGTTGTGATTCGCTCATTGCCCCTGCGGGAAGGCGATGAGGTGCTGGCGACCGATCACGAGTACGGTGCGTTAGATCGCGCCTGGCGATTTATCTGCGGCAAGCGCGGCGCGCGCTACATCAACCAGCCACTCTCGCTGCCGCCGGCGTCTGCGCCGACCGAATCCGCCGAGCAGGTGGTGGAGGCGCTGTGGGCGCGGGTGACGGAGCGAACGCGGGTGCTGTTTCTCAGCCACATCACGTCACCTACGGCAATTATTTTGCCGGTGGCCGAGTTGATCCAACGAGCGCGAGCGGCGGGTATTCTCACGATCATTGACGGCGCGCATGCTCCCGGCCAGATTCCACTCAACCTTGCGGCATTGGGCGCCGACTTTTATTCCGGCAACTGCCACAAGTGGATGATGAGCGCCAAGGGATCGGCCTTTTTGTACGCGCGCCGCGAGGCGCAACACTTGGTGGAGCCGCTCGTGGTGAGCTGGGGTTGGGAAGCCAAAGAGCCTGGCCCCTCGCGTTTCGTTGACGAGCAAGAGTGGCAAGGCACGCGCGACATCGCAGCCTATCTTTCTGTGCCGGCTGCGATCCAATTCATGGCCGAACACGACTGGCCTCATGTCCAGCGCGAGTGTCACGCGCTCGTGCGATATGCGCGTGAGCGCGTTGGCGGGTTGACCGGCCTGCCTCCGCTCGTGCCTGATTCACCCGAGTGGTTTGCGCAGATGGCGGCGCTTCCATTGCCACCCTGCGACCTGGATGCGCTCAAGCTTCGCCTGTACGACGAGTTTGCCATCGAGATTCCCACGGTGGATTGTAACGGCCGGCATTTCGTGCGCATCTCGATTCAGGGTTACAACACGCAGGCCGATGTGGACGCGCTGGTCGAGGCGCTCAAGGTTTTGCTGCCGAGGGTATCGCTGCGAGACCCTAAAGGTCTCGCAGACCTTTAGGTTTTTTTTCGCGGAGAGATATTCGCATGAACAAGGGCATCTGGTATGGCATCGGCGCGTACGTCGCCTGGGGCTTGTTTCCCATTTACTGGAAGTGGCTGCACAACATCCCGGCAGTGCAACTCATCAGCCATCGCGTTCTCTGGTCGTTTCTCATGCTGCTCGTCTTTATTCTCGTTTCGCGCCAGTGGAATGTTTTCCGCACGGCTCTGCTGGCGCCGCGCGTGCTGCGCATCTATCTGGTGGCCGCGGCGCTCATTGGCAGCAACTGGCTGATTTACATTTGGGCGGTCAATGCCGGTCTAATTGTCCAAGTCAGCCTGGGCTACTATATCAATCCTCTGCTCAACGTGCTGTTGGGTGTGCTGTTCCTGCGCGAGCGCCTGCGCTCGTTGCAGTGGATTCCCCTCGGACTGGCGGCGGTGGGCGTGCTCTACCTGACTTTTGCCTATGGTTCGCTGCCCTGGATTGCGTTGACGCTGGCGCTCACCTTTGGCGCCTACGGTCTGGTCAAAAAGACCGCTCCGCTCGGCTCGCTTCACGGCCTGACGCTGGAGACGGGCCTCCTGTTCCTGCCCGCGCTGCTCTACTTGCTCTATTCCGAGACGAGCGGGCAGGGCGCTTTTCTCCACACTGGCGCGATGCTCATCAAACATTCGGATGCAAAGGAGCGCACCAGAATCAAGTTGGCCTGGTGCGCTGCCGCACGGACCGCCGCAAGCTGCTGGACGATCTCTCGACAGTCACGGTCTTCATCCAACATCTTTTGGACGCCGCGCACCTGGCCTTCCAGCCGCCGCAGTCGTTTGCCCATGTCTTCTTTCGCTTCAACCGACATCTTCATCAGATTTCCTCGAGAGCCACCGGCCCCCACTATCCGGTCGCTCAACCAACCGGCCCGCACGACGCTCCAAGCGACGAGCCACCCGACGCTGTGTTCCCCAGCGTTCCAAACCGCGACACGGATTTTTTGGCGCGCTTGGCCCCGCACTTGGGACATTCGACCTCGGCAGTCTTGGTCGAAAGCTTGACGAGCTTTTCAAACTTGCTCCCGCACTGCTTGCAATCATACTCATAGATTGGCATCTCGACTCCTTGACAGTTCGGTCCAGCTGATATATACTATACTATGGTATAGTATATACAACTTGGCCGTTTTTGTCAAGGGGCGGACGCGGCCAATTGAGAAAGGGATAACTCATGGACACACCATACGGCATCTCTACGCAAAGTTGAGCTACAAAGAAGCGCGGGAAGCCATCATCGCCGCTGAACACCCGTCGCAGCCACCCCGCGCTCACTGACTTTCCTTCGTCCTCCATCACAACAACAACCGCGCCACCTGGTACACGACGGTGCCCGCGGCCAGGGATATCACCAACAAAAGACCGACGCTCACCGCCGTCCATTTCCACGAGCGCGTTTCCTGTTTGATCGCCGCGATGGTTGCCACGCACGGGACAAACGACATCTGCACGACGAGGAAAGCCAGCGCCGCCGCCGGTTTCACGGCCCCGGCCAGAGTTTCCACCAGACTGCCCCCCTGCTGACCGGCTTGATAGAGCACTCCCAGCGTGGCAATCGTATTCTCCTTGGCGACCACGCTGGTCAACAAAGCCACAATCATCCGCCAATCCAATCCCATCCAGGCGCCCAGGGGAGACAAAAAATGTCCCAAGCTTGCCAGGTAGCTCGTCTCAAACTTGGCGTCGGGAAGGACCGAAAGACACCAGACCAGCACCGAGACGACGACGATGACGCTTCCGGCCTTTTTCAAGAAATCCCATAGCCGCTGCCAGACTGTGAGAGCGATGGTGCGCGAGTTGGGCAAGTGATAGAGGGGCAATTCCATGATAAAGGCCACATGCTCACCCCCCAACACCAGTTCGTGGAGAGCAAAGCCAATCCCGACCAGTAGTAACAAGTTGAGTCCGACCACGCCAACCGATGCCCACACCGCCGCAGGGCCAAAAAAGAGCGGCGCCAGCACGGCCAGCACAGCCAGGCGCGAGGCGCAAGGCACCAGCGGTGTCAGCAAGATTGTCAAGAGGCGAGCTTTGGGCGAGTCAATGATGCGCGTACACAAAACACCCGGCACATTACAGCCCAAGCCGAGGCAGAGAGGCAGGAACGATTTTCCGTGCAGCCCCATCCAGTGCATAAAGCGATCCATGACATAGGCTGCCCGCGCCATGTATCCCACATCCTCCAGCAAGCCCAACACCGTGAAAAAAACAAAGAGAATGGGAAGAAACGTGAGCACCATTCCCGCCCCCGCCATAACGCCATCCGTCAGCAGCCCGGTCAGCCACCACGGTCCTCCAACCAGCGCAGTACGCACCCATCCCGCCATTGCTTGCACGACATAGATATCCAAAAATCTCTGCAACGGCGAACCCACGCTAAAAGTCAGCCAAAAGACCACACTCAATATCCCCAGAAGCATCCCCAAGCCCCAGACGGGATGAGTGGCGATGCGGTCTATTCGCTCCGTCAATGTGATCTGGCCCGCCCGAGGCCGAGTCACCGCGGCTCGCACCATGCGCCCGATCCATTCGTAGCGGCCACCGGCGATGGACAAGATGGCGTCCTCGTGCGCCTTCAGAATAGCGTGGACTGGGCCCCAGTCCGCTTGGCCCAAACGCTGCTGCATCATCCGTGTGATTTCATCGTCCCCTTCGAGCAGCTTGAGTGCGACCCAGCTTGGCGGATAAGGCGAGGGTGTATGGCCGGCAATGAGGGATTGAATTTGATGCAGCACGGCCTTATGGTCTTGACGAATCTCAGGACGATGGGGAAAGTAAGTGGTCTCTTGATGGACGACACATTCGATGGTCTGGATGAGTTCCTGCACGCCCTTGTTCTTCGTGGCGACTATCGGCACTACGGGCAAGCCCAGGGCAGCTTCCAGCACGTGCGGCTCGATGTGGATGCCTTGCTGCTCCGCAACGTCTATCATGTTCAGAGCCACGACCACGGGGACGGGCAGCGCCAACAACTCACACAGCAGATACAAATTGCGTTCCAGGGCCGTGGCATCCACAATGTCCAACACGACATCGGGTTGCTCGGTCAAAATATAATCGCGCGTGATCCGCTCTTCCAGAGAATTGGCCGTCAGACTATAAGTGCCAGGCAAATCCACCACCGACAGTGTGATATCTCCGTAACGGCAAAGGCCCATCTTGAGATCAATCGTCTTGCCCGGCCAATTCCCCACGTGCTGCGAGAGACCCGTCAGCAGGTTGAACACCGTAGACTTGCCCACATTCGGTTGCCCGACTAGCGCGACCTTGATCGCGCCCTGTGGAGCGATGGGTGGGGTTTGATCAGATAGCGCGCGGACTTTAACTCCGGCCGCATCACCCCGCCCCAGCGCCACATGCGTATTGCGCACGGCCACGATGATGGCTCCCCGGCCCGAGTTCTGGACGACATCCACCTCCACGCCAATCGTAAAACCCAAGGCTGCCATACGGCCAGTGAACTCTTTGCCGCCGCGCAGTTGACACACCACGCCCACCATCCCAGATGGCAAATCACTCAGAGTTTGCCATGTCTCTGGAATGGCGACGGGTTCTTGAATCTGTTGGTTCAGGTCTAGCACGAGCGCCTCACAACGCAAGTTTGCGTTTTTCCCCTCTTGGTCATCGGTAAACCATCTGTCATTCCTTGGGCATACAAGTGGCACAGTAACCTTCAAAACAGGCGCAGCCGTGCAGGATGTTGAGGTCCAACTCTTGAGCCAGTTGCTTGCGAGCGCGGTCAATCAGCGGCGATTGAAACTCGACGACCTTGCCGCACTGGACGCACGAGAAATGGTAATGCTCCTCCGCGCCGACCGGCTCGTACACCTCGCGGTTGTGCTTGCGGCTGGTAAAGTGCTGATCCACCAGTCCCATCTCTTTGAGCAGTTGCAGCGTGCGATAGACCGTCGCCAGGCTCACGCGTTCGTCGCGCTTGTACGCGCGCTCAAAGACAGTTTCCGCATCCAAATGACCGCCGGCTTTTTCCAGAACCTGGAGGATCAACTTGCGCTGTCCGGTCACCCGCATGCCTTTGCCGTGCAGTGTGCTCTTGAAATCGTTGGCGACCTGTTCCATAGCGGCCTCGCTTGTTGCGAATTACTTGCAATTATATCCCTTTCGCCAGTCCTGGTCAATGACAAATGTCCTACACTGTGCGTTACAGGTGTCAGTTCGGCAAGACAAAAGCGCGTATGCCAGGATAAAGTCCCTTTTCATTGTGACTTATCGTCCGTAGACTCATGGACTACGGATCACTATAATACCAGCATGGCAAAGCAACCATCAATTACTGCAAGATTCGGAAACCGGATACGGGCGCTCAGAAAAGCGCGCGGCTTGTCTCAAGAGGGTCTCGCTGAACTGTGCGGGCTTGACCGAACGTATATCAGCGGCATTGAGAGAGGTCTTCGCAACGTAGCGTTGCGGAACATTGAAGCGATAGCGGAATCGCTAGGCATTTCCATTTCCGATTTGTTCAAAGACATCTGAGGAGCTACGTGTGGCAGACACTATCCTGGATCGTTGGGGACTCTCAGCCGAAGAGTTGACACAAATCGTGGATAGCAACCCCAGCTTGCGGGGATTCATGATTGGGTATGTCGGAGAGTTTCAGTTACGCAAAATTTGGTTTTCTGATAAGCGCACGTCGAATGTCCACAAATCAGATGACCATGACCGGCACAAGAAAAATGACCTATCCATCACCTACCAAGGATACGAGTCCACCTTCGAGGTCAAATCCTTGCAAACACTTTCCGTCAAACGCGAGGGCGAAACATACGCGGGGAATTTCCAGTGTGACGCCAGCGACAGCAGAACGATTACGCTGCCCAACTGACTCTGACCGGGAACGAGGGCCCGGACGTCTTCGGCCTACGGCCTTCCCTCCGGCCACGCTCAACACGCGACGACGATTTGGGGGACGGTCGGCGCTGCCGGGCCGCGATGGCTGCGTTGGGCGATGGTGGCTTTGATCTTTCTCATCGGCTTTTCGCGCATCGTGTTGGCGGTTCACTTTCCCACCGACGTGCTGTTGGGGTGGCTGATCGGCGGGCTGATGCTGTGGGCTTTTCTGCGCTGGGAAGCGCCCGTGCTGGCCTGGTTCAATCACCGCACGTTGGAGCGGAAAATCGGATTAGCCTTTGCGGTTTCGATTGTGTTGATCGCCATCGCGCTGGCCGGGTCGGCCTTTCTGCCGCCATCCGATCCGCCTGAGTGGGAAGCGACCGCCGCGCTCGCCTACCCGCCAGCCCCAGGTGAGACAGCGATCAACCCGCGCGACATGGGCGGGACGGTGGGCATTGCCGGTGTGTTCTTTGGGCTGGTCGCCGGCGCGACGTTGCTCTTTCACCAGACCAACTTTAACGCCAAGAGCGAGTGGTGGAAGCGCCTCTTGCGCTATGTGTTGGGCGCGGTGGGAGTGGCGATCATTTGGATAGGCCTGCGCATGGTCTTGCCTCGCGACGCATCGCTCGTGTCCCAAATTTTGCGTTACCTGCGCTACGCCCTGGCCGGCTTTTGGATGGGCTACGGCGCGCCGTGGTTGTTCATCAAGCTGAGACTATAACACCGTGAGAAAGGAATCGCGGCCATGCCCTCCAATGGACGCCTGTCTCTAGATCTGCTCTTCGTCCTCGGCAACCTCGCGTTGATCATGGGCCTTGCGCTCCCCTTGCGGCGTGAAAGACTCTCACGGCGCATCGTGCCGCTGGCGCTTTACTTGCTGCTCCAAACCCTCGGATCGCTCACGTTGGTCATAGGCGGGTTGCGCTGGCTGTCCGGCTATCTGGCGCTGGCTGCGTCACTGGCTTTGCTGGGCGCGACATTGACATTTATCCAGACCAGACCGCTCACCTGGCTGTGGTTACTCTTGCCGGCCGCGTTCGTGAGCGCGGCGGTGGCGTTGGATGCGCGCTTCTTTGGCTCGCGCGGCATCGCGACGACGATCAATGGATGGGTTATCACGCAAGAAAGCTTGCGACTGGCAACGAGCGCGCTGGCATGGGGACTGGCATCAGGGTTGGCGATCTGGCTCGCGGGGCGCGCTCGCACCGGCTTGTCTAGCCCACTGCATCGCAACCGGCTGCGCTATTGGATCATCGCATTGGCGCTGGTGGCCATCGGAACGGGCCTGGCATTATCCAGAGGCCTGGGGCTGCCGGATGTCGTGTGGCTCGTCGGGGGCGCGGCAACGCTCCTCGGCTCGCTGCTGGCGATTGTCACCTGGCGAGTTTATTACTTGCCCAGCCTGCGCTTGATGCTGCGCCGAGCGGTCAGCTATGCCATCATCACGTTGGTCACGTTTGCCATTTACCTGTTGGGCATCCGCGTGGCGCAGTGGGCCTTTGGCGTGCAGACGCAGTGGGGGCCGATCTTGGGCACAGTACTCGTGGCGGGTGTGTTGGCGGTCGGTTACGCGCCGCTGCGCCAGGGTGTGCAGCGGTTGACCGAGCGAGCGTTCGGCGGCGCGGCCGTGGACTATGCGGCCTCGCTGCAAGACTATAGCCAGCGCATCACCCAGGTGATCGAACTGGAACCGCTGGCAGCGATGGTCGTAGAGACGGCCAACGCGGCCTTGGGCGTCTCGCGCGGCGCGCTGTTCCTGGCTCAAGACGAGGCCAACTTTGGATTGACGCTGCAGGCGATTGGCGGAACGAGCATCGCCGCCTCAGAGAAGCTCGAATGTCCAGCAGATAGTCCCATCACGCAACACTGGCGAGGGAACGGCGGGGCGCTGCTCCAATTCGACGTGGACTTGCAGCCGGCTTTTCGCCCGGTGAGCGCCGCCGAGCGCGCCGTGTTGACAGGTTGGCAGATGGAGATTTACTTGCCGATCCGCGTGATGGGGCAGATCATCGGCGTGTTGGCGCTGGGCCGCAAAAGATCGCGCGATCCATACCTGGAAAGCGACATGGCTTATCTGGCCGCGCTGGCCGATCAAACCGGCGTGGCGCTGCAGAACGCGCGGCTGTTCTCCGAGCTGCACGTGGCGAATCAGCAGTTGGTAGACTTGAACGTTGACCTCGAACACGCCAACGAGCAGCTCCAGGACCTCGACCGGCTAAAGTCGGCCTTTATCGGCGTGATCACGCACGAGCTGCGCAGCCCGTTTGCCGCGCTCGACTTTTCGATGCAACTCATCCAAAAGTATGGGCTGGAGCATCTGTTGCCGGATCAGCGCGACCAGCTCGATCAACTGGCCGGGGGACTCAAGCGCGCCGAGACGATGATCAACAACCTCATCACGTTTGCCGCGTTCTTGAGCAAGCAAGGGCAACTGCGGATGGCGCCGGTAGATATGGGCCAGATCGCGCAAGAGACCCTCAAGACGCTGGAACCGATGGCGCTCAAGCGCAACATCAGCATGGCGCTTGAAATCGCGGAGGGGCTGTCCCGCGTAGACGGCGACCGCGAGCGGCTGTCCGACGCGATCCATCACCTGGTTCATAACGCGATCAAGTTCAACCGGGAGGGCGGGTCGGTGACGCTGGTCTGCCATCCCGCGCCGGAGCACGTGGTGATAGAGGTTTCGGACACCGGCGTGGGAATTCCGCAAGATCAGTTGCCACACATGTGGGATGACTTTACCCAGATGGCCGACCCGCTGCGACGCGGCGCGGAAGGGCTGGGGCTGGGGCTGCCGCTGGTCAAGTACGTCGTCAAAGCGCACAACGGGCAGGTCTGGGCGCGCAGCCGGGTGGGAGAGGGCAGCACGTTCGGATTCTCCGTCCCGGTCAAGAGCACCTTCCACGAGCCAGCGCCTTTGGCAGAACGTCACTCGGATGGCCGGCTGGGCGCGCTCATTTTGGGCCGGCGATAAAGCCACACAACAACGAATTCGTCCTGCCGTGAATTCGTTGTTGTGAAGGATGAGGCGACCTGTGTCGCACAGACTTTTCCTCAATCAACTCTGCGCACTTGCAAGAACCTGACCGACAACTACCTCGGCCAACTGTCGCCACAGCGGATCAAAGACATGGACGCCGGGTTTGCTTTAGCCCTCGCGCCTTGCGTCCCGTTTGGCAAATTCTCCACTTTGAGTACAATGGCCTCATGCAAAAAACCACC
Source organism: Anaerolineae bacterium (assembly GCA_041300525.1). Lineage (GTDB taxonomy): Bacteria > Chloroflexota > Anaerolineae > Fen-1058 > Fen-1058 > JBGLNJ01. The sequence continues at coordinate 3,795,830 of JBGLNJ010000001.1, forward strand.
GCCGACCGGCCAGTCTCTCCCTGGCGTCGCCTGCTAGCCGCACTGGGCTGGACGCGCTCAAGCTATTTCCTGATGAGCGCGTTTGCGGCGACGCTGTTCGTCATCGTCGTCGTGTGGTGGCCGCTGGTGGTGGAAAACCTCGGCTACATTGACCCGGCTTGTCCGCTGTGGGCACAGATGGACTGGTTGCTGTTGGGCATTTTTGCCGCCATGTCGCTGCTCATCATGGCCGGCGCCGACTTGAAGGCCGACGCCCTCATCATCCTGGTCGGCGCGGCCGGCGGGCTGGTGATCGAAAGTTGGGGAACCCAGACCCGGCTTTGGACGTACTTTACGCTCGAACGCCCGCCGTTGTGGATCATCCCGGCCTGGCCCATCGCCAGCCTGTCCATTGATCGCCTGACGCGACTCTTGGCCCGCCTGCTGCCCACGAGTTCCCGCGAATCCCGCGCCCTATACTGGATTGTCTTTGCAGTTTTCTACGCGTTGATGCTCGTCTTTGTCTGGCCCACGACGGCCCAGTCGCTCACGCTGATGGCGCTGGCCTTGTGCGCCCTGCTCATCTTGACGCCGACCGACCATCGCCTGGCGGCAATGACGTTTGTCGCCGGAGCGGGTCTGGGGTATTTCCTAGAGCGATGGGGGACCACCCGCGAATGTTGGACGTATTACACTCGGCAGACCCCGCCGTTGTTCGCCGTGCTGGCTCACGGGATGGCTGCCGTCGCGTTCTGGCGAGTGGGATTGTTGATCAAGCAATTCCAAGTCAGACTTTTCGCCAGGTCTCGTGTACAGCGGGTCTACGAGTGAGGAAAAATCTTGCAAGGAAACGCAGGACTTGCTCTCTCTATCCACGGCTCGACGATTAAGAGCAGCCGGGATACGCCCCCCTATTTGGCGGCAGCGTGTAGGACAAATTGGCAATTTGTCCTACATCTGTCTTTCCTTATCCCATGCCGCAGAACCGGTCAATCGCAAAGCGAATCGCCAGTCCGATACTCAGACCGGCCACCGCGCCGAGGGCAATGAAAAACGGCGCATTGTAGGAGCGGATATACAAGACAACTCCACGCTGCTCCAGTCTGGAAAGTGCTTCGCGGATCGTGGCGCGGCTCACGTCGAAACGCTTGCTCAATTCGGCTTCAGAGGGGAGCAGGCCATCATCACGCGCGAGATTGCCAGCCTCAATCCCAGAGAGGATTTCATTCACCACTTGTTGTGCCAGGGGAACACTTTTGCGAACCATAATAATCACTTGACTGATTGCAAAGGGTAGAAAATTCGGCGGAACTCGCAAGTGCAGACGATAGTCGTCTGATGACTATAACATCTTATCACGATTTATTTCAAATGTCAATAGGTATTGACAAAATTCTAATTTCATGTTACTCTGATGTCAGACTTCTGTCGTCTTATAACATCACCGCTGGATATGTCTAGGCGGTCTCCTCTCGCTAAAAGAACTCGCAGGAGTGCGCACATGGAACGGTTTAGCTATGTTCGAGCCACTAGCAGCGCGGAGGCAGTTGCCTTGTTGAATGAGCCAGGCGTGCGCAGCCGTCCCCTGGCTGGTGGCACCGACTTGGTGCTCCTTACGCGCGCAGAGCCGTCCATCTGTGATCGTGTGGTAGATATCTCGCTGATCCCCGACTTGCACCGCATCTCTCAAAACGATGATGGCGTAACCATTGGCGCCGCCGCCACGTTCAGCGAAATCATCGAGAGCCCGATTGTTTTGCAGACAGCGCCTATGCTCACTCAGGCTTGCCGTCAGGTCGGCGCAACGCAGATTCGCAACGTGGGCACGCTGGGCGGAAACGTAGCCAACGCCGCCGCTTGCGCCGATTCGTTGCCGGTGCTCGTGTGCCTGGATGCGATGGCTCGTGTCTTGACGCCACAAGGCGAGCAGGAGTGGCTTGTCTCGGAACTGGTGCGCGGCCCGAATCGAACGATCATTCCCGCTGGCGGATTGCTGGTCTCCTTGAGTTATAAAGTTCCGCTGCCAGGCAGTCGGAGCGTGTTTATCAAACTAGGGCGGCGCAACGCGATGGCGATCTCGCGCTTGACGGTGGCGGCCCTGGGGCGACTCGCTTCGCGTGGCACGGGCCGAATCGCCGAAGCGCGGTTTGTGCCAGGCTCGGCCACGCCACACATCTGTCGCTTGCGTGTTGTGGAAGAAAGTTTGATCGGCCAGTCGCCGAGCCGTGACCTCTATCAATTCGCCGCGCGACTGGCTGCCGATGAGATGACTCGGCTGGCCGGACGACGCTGGTCATCTGAATTCAAAGAGCCGACGTTGATCGCCATGACCGCGCGCGCATTGGCGCAAGTGTTTGAGATTCAAGGGAGGGATGCATGAAGATCGAGTTCACGTTGAATGGGACTCGCGTCAGTGTGGACGCTCCCGCTGACAGCACCTTGCTGACCGTCTTGCGCGATCAGCTCAACATGACCGGCACAAAAGAAGGCTGTGGCGTTGGCGAGTGCGGCGCATGCTCCGTGCTCCTCGACGGGCGATTGGTGAACGCGTGCCTGGTGCTGGCCGCGCAGGCAGGTGGACGGCAGGTTGTCACCATCGAAGGCGTCCGCGGCCCGGATGGCGGTCCCAACGATTTGCAGCAAGCCTTCATTGACTATGGCGCAGTGCAGTGCGGTTACTGCATCCCCGGCATGGTTCTGGCCGGTGAGGCGATTCTCGCCAGCAACCCCAAGCCGACGCGGACCGAGATTCGTCAAGCCATCGCAGGCAATTTGTGTCGCTGCACCGGATACCAACAAATCGTGGATGCGATTCAGGCGACGGCGATGCAGAGACAGGAGAAGAGCCATGTCTGATATGCGCTATGTCGGCAAGCCCGCCACGCGAGTGGACGCGCTGGAAAAAGTTTTGGGCACGGCCAAGTACGTGGGCGATTATCGTGTGCCGGGCATGGTCTATGCGCGCGTTTTACGGAGCACCTTGCCGCACGCGCGTATCGTTCGCGTGGACGTGACGCAGGCTCTGCAAGTCCCTGGCGTCCTGGCTGCCATCACCTGCGATGATTTTGTGGATCACGGACGCTTTGGCTTTCCCGTCCAGGATATGTACATGCTGGCCTACGAGCGCGCGCGCTATGTAGGCGATGCCATCGCGGCCATTGCCGCTGAGACAAAAGACGCGCTGCTGGCCGGATTGAACGCCATCGTCGTGGAATTGGAACCCTTGCCCGGTGTGTTCGATCCCGTTGCGGCGTTGCGGCCCGACGCGCCGATTGTCGGTGAGCGCCCCTGGGATGCGCCCGACCTGCCGAGGGGAAATCTGCTGACCCAGTACATCGTGCGCAAAGGTGAGCCGGATGCGCTCCTGGCCGATTGCGCTGTCACGCTTGACGAAGAATACAGCACCATGCACCAGGAGCACGCCTACATCGAAACCGAGGGCGCGCTCGCGGTGCCGTGGCCGAGCGGCGCAGGCGTCACGGTGTATGCCTCGTGTCAAAGCCCGTTCGTCAATCGAAACAATCTGTGCAGCGTGCTGGGCCTTCCGCAAGAAGATGTGCGGGTGATCCAACCGCAGGTGGGCGGCGCGTTCGGGGGCAAGGATGACCAGATGTATCAGACATCGGGCCAGGTGGCCAAGCTGGCTTTGCTCACCGGGCGGCCCGTGCGCATGATCTTTGACCGTGAAGAGTCTATGATTGCTTCCTACAAGCGAGACGCCATGCAGATGCGCATCCAGCTTGGCGCGGATCGCGATGGCACACTGCGCGCGAGCAAGATTCATGCCGTGGTGGATAGCGGCGCATACGCTGCCATCACGCCGTTCACGGCCTGGCGTTCGAGCATCCATGCGATGGGGCCATATCGCTACGACGCATGTCACGTAGATACGGATGTGGCTTATACGAATAACGGTTATTCCGGTGCGTTTCGTGGCTTTGGCAACACCGAGGTGTGCGCTGCCATTGAGCAGGCCGTTGACGAGTTGGCGTACAAACTGGATATGGACCCGATTGACCTGCGCCTTCGTAACTGCCTGCGCCCAGGCGACACGACGCCGCACGGCCAACCGTTAGGCGACGATGTGGCATTGGCTGAATGTCTTGAACAAGTGCGTAGAATCTCTGATTGGGATCGCAAACGCGCTGACCTCAAGCATCAGACTTCCGACTTGCGAAAAGGTATCGGCGTGGCGGCGGTCTTTCATGGCATGTCGCTGGGCGCGGAAGGCGCCGATTTTGCCGTCGGCACGCTGGCTGTCAACGACGACTATACGCTGACGCTCACCTCCGGCTTGACCGACTATGGCACCGGTTCTCGAACTGTGTTCACGCTCATCGCCGCCGAGACGCTCGGCCTTCGACCGGATCGCATCAAGATGCCGCGCCCTGATACCGACACGGCGATAGACAGCGGCCCGACGGTGGCTTCGCGCGCGACGGTGCTGGGCGGCAATGCCACACGTGTCACTGCCATGCGGCTCGACAGCCTGCTCGTGCGCGCGGCGGCCGATCTCTTTGGCTGCCAGGATGCCCAAGTCCTGCGCCACGGTGAGCACTATGTCGGCCCGAACGAGGAGCCGGCGTCCTTTGAGCAAGTGGTTGATCACGCGCGCAAGATGGGCCTGACGCTTTCGGCGCGTGGGCGGTGGAACATGCCAGAAATTCACTGGTCGTTTGATCAAGGCCAGGGCAAGCCCTACTTTGCTTATCACTTTGGCGCGCAAGTGGCCGAGGTGTTGGTGGACACCGGCACGGGCAAAGTCGAGGTAACGGGCATCTGGGCCGCGCACAACACGGGCAAAGTGATTTTCCCGCAGGGCGCGCTGGGTCAATTGTATGGCGGCATCACCCAAGGCATGGGATATGCGCTCATGGAGCGAGTTGACTTTGACAACGGCTACTTGCAGGCCACGAACTTTGACGAATACCTGATTCCGACGGCGATGGATGTGCCCGACATCGTCGGCACTTTTGTGGAAAAGCCGTTTGCGCACGGCCCCTTTGGCGCCAAGAACATCGGTGAGCCTGGCATGGTGCCGACAGCGCCCGCGATCTTGAACGCCATCTTTCACGCCACATCCCTAAAGGGTGTCCTGGGGACGGGCCGGAGGATTCGCCATTTGCCTGCGAACCTGGAACGAGTGCTACTGGGCCACGACCTGCGTAAAGAGGGCTCCGACCGGGCCTGCAAACTGGGGCTGCACGTCAGCGGTTGACCGCTACGTTTAGGGCGTTTGCGAGTCCTTGTCCAGTATGTCGCCATCCACACTCTTCACTGTGCCCTGCACAGTCACCTGCGCTCTATTGCAAACTGCTGCGCCAAGCCTCCGCCGCTCACCAGCAGACCGGCTGGGATGTCGCCGAATGGCCATCCGACCCCGCCCTGGAACCACAATTCGCACTACAATATCAATTCGATATGTGGGATGAATACGGGATAGTTGGCGCACTTCGCGATCGGTTGACTGGACAGCGACATCCATGCGACCGCATGGTGAACTTGCTTCGTTTGGTTTCGCCTCTAGATCCGGGTTTATCCAAAGCGATGGTGGACAGCCAAGGTCGCATACTTCCTCCGGAACTTGTTAGCCTGCTAGAGCATGAGAAACCGCTACACTGAAGAGTCGCTTCGGACCAAGGCAAGGTAATGCCGGTTGGCTACTCCGATGATGTCCTCCCGGAAGATATCTGGGGCGCTCTCCCAACTGCACTGGCCAACGCCGTTTCGTGCAGCATCTATCGCTACCAGGAAGCCAAAGACCTCCTGATTGTAGACCCTGTACGTCGTTGGGCTGGTTGGGACCAAAAGTGGCAAAAGTTTCGCTTCAGGCCATGGCGGATTCTTCCAGTCCCCAAGACTGGCCAAGGCTTGCTCCTCTGTGAAATCAAGCGAGAATCCACCTGTTTCCGCTCGATGCACGTAGGCTGCATATCTGAACACGGCCATCCTGATCAACACTGCAATGGCAGATGGAAGCTCTACTGATCTCTGGTTCCATTGAGGTATGGGCCTCTCGTCTCGCCTAAACAGCTCGTCAATAAAAGACATCATGATGGACGCACAATCGCTCTTGTGGACGCGCACGTGCTCGCAGATGATGCGCAGCCCCAGCGGCGTGCTGGCTGTATCGGGCAGCTCTTGTTTGGCAATATGCCGCGCGAGATCCGTACCAAAGTCTGGACCACGTTCTGCCGCGAATTTGGAAATGAAGTGGCTGATGTGCGTCTTGTCCAGGGGAGCCAGCGCAGCACGTAGAGTGTCCTTTCCGCCAATGCTCTCCAAGTCTTCGCTCAAAGTCCCAGGAGAAATCGTAAACACCGTACCCGAGAAGAGTGAGAGCTTTCGCCCTATTTCAATCTGACGCGCAAGGGAAAGCCGCGCCAGGTTGTCAACCAGGCAGATGAATGTTGCTCTGCTCAGCGCATCTTCGAACTCTTGCCATTTTGCAGCATTGGTGTGATCTGTCCCATACACCTGCCGAGCCACAAACCTGAACGGTGATTCGCCGGTGGCGGATCGAGTATACTCCCGTGCATCAATTCTCAGGACTGCCGGCTCAATATTCGCCGCGTTCGTGCAATACTGCCTGGATAACCACAGCAATGCGGTTGACGTTCCGCTCCCTCGCTGATCCAGCAGTGCAGTCTGTGTCTTGGGGTTGCAAATATCGGCCAAGTTCTCAGCGGCAGCAATATCATCGCACCCAGGCCAGTTTGTTGGTCGGCAGACTTTGCGAGCTACAAACCAGTTCCATACGTGAGGCAACTCCTGCTCATCGAGAAAACGCTCGATTTTCGCCGACTCATAGGCGCGATAATCAGCCACACACTGTGAAAGCCGCTCAGCCCAGGCGGCGACCCCCGGATGCACGTAGTTGTCCACCACTTCTGGCCATATCTCCCCAAGCTCAAGTCCCGCAACATTTATCGCTGGCTCAATCCGTTGCTGCAGGAGATGCAGCAAGGCTTCGTCACAATAGTGTCTGGCGTTGGTATCCCAGCTTTTGGTTCCGCGCAGTGCGGTAAAGACTCTTACAATCCATTGACGCCATGCTTCAACCTTGGACCTGGGCCACTTGTTGAGATCCGCGTTCGCTTCGAACAGAACGTCCAAAAAGTCTGGAGACATGCAGTTTTCAACGATGTCGCCGTAGGGCGTGAATTCGTCTGAGCTCACGTCGTCTCGCATAGCATAGGTGATATATCTGTACCAAACTATGATCAGACCAGCGCCCAGTGTTTCCAGATCGGATAGCTTGGCAAGGGAAGCTTCATCCTGCTCAATGCCCGGTTGTTCAATCTCCTCTGCGATTGGAGATTGACTCTGCATCAACACGCGCCAGATGCTATCCAGCGTTAACCACCTCAGGGCCAGATAGAGTTGCCAGCCGCCGCCCTTTTGTGGCTTTAGGCCTGTTTGCACCGGCGCTGTCTCACAAATCTCTACCAGCGATTTGATTGCTATTTCTGTGGCCGCCGGGTGAGAGTCGCAATCAGCCGGGCGTTTACACAGACCCACAAACCAAACTCGCCATGTTGTCTTTAGTTTATCTTTGGACTTGACCTTAGGGTTCACCATTGTGATTACCTCGGACGTTTGGGGAATTTGCTCGGGTTACGCTGGGCCTTGAACTGCCGTGCAGAACAAATCACCAGGCAGCCGACCTTTCTAATGAGTAGAAACGAGGGTGATTATAGGCCAGCGAAGAACATCAGTCAAACCAGCGAACTGACTTGCTGTTCCGACTGAGTAGGCGGACAAAATTATCTTGACGACTCGCTCGACTTGGCCTATTGTGTTGTGTAGAGAGAGGTCGTGCCATAGGCTGCTTATCAAACTGCATTCCAGAGAACGTAGTAGCCTGCGACGACAGGCTCACACCTGAAATGGGCTGACACTTCGTGGCCGCAGGAATTACAGCTCTCGATAAGCGGTGCGGAGAGAACTTTGGCAATCCTCAATACACAAAGTCAAAGAGCTGTATTCTACGTGGGCGTTGTGACTACTCCTGTAAGCACTTGGCCATTTCTGCGAGATGGGTTTTGACGCCTAATCATTGCAGTGCAAGATGACTCCTTGTTTCGGCCCAATGCGCGGTCTTTGCTCAGAACATACGCCACGCAAAGGGATTTTCTTCAGCCCTGTTGGGCATTGTCACCTCCGTACGGTTAGCCGGGCAGAGGCGACTCTTGAGGCTTGGGGCCACGCCGACGCTCTTGGGCGGCATACGCCCTCACCCAATCGCGCTTGACCATCCACGCGCGGCCAAATCGCTGCGATTCGAGCACACCAGCGCGCGCCAAATAACGCACCTGATGCGGCGTGACGCCGATGATCTGGGCGGCTTCGGCGGGAGTGATCCACTCGTCCAATACGAGTAGGGTTGATGCGTTCCGTTTCTTTATCATACCTCTCCCTCGCTCCACAACTGGCCCGACCTCAGGCGCATGAACAACACCGGCACCGCCGCGTCCGGTCGCCCGGCGGTCAGCAAAGTATTGCGCGCTTCGTTCATCGCCAGGTCCACCTGCCCATGTTCCAGCAAGCGTTTGTAGAACCTGGCGCTGAATTCGCGCGCGCTGTCCATCGTCACCACGTCCTGCATCGCCACGACGGCCGGCACGCCAATCGAGACCAACTTGGGCGCAAGTCCCAGGAAAGCATCGGCCTGTGAGCGGGTGGCGCCCTGGCAGGCCGACAAGAACACCAGGCGGGGCTGCACACCCTGGTGGGCCAACAGGCCGGCCAGTTGTTCATCCAGCACGCGGTGGGCCTTGCCGTTAGCGTCTTGCAGGTAAAGCGCGGTCTGTCCCTGTTTGGCATTGAACGCGCCGTGGCAGACCAAGTGCAGAATGTGCAAGTGACGCAACGCATCTTCCAGCCGCTCTAACGTCACGGGCGATGAGAGAAACTTCCAGTCCAGTTTGTTGCGTCCCACGGTGGCAAACGCGGCCTCAAGCGTCTGTCGTTCCAGTTCCACATCGGCGGGCGGCAAGTTGTACTTGTCCGCTAAATCGCTCGGATTGGAGATGGCGACGTGCACTCGGATGGGGCGCTCAATCACCGGGCCACCCCAGGGTTTGGCGATGGGCAGGTAGCGCGAAAAAGGCGTCTCCGCCAACAGCACCAGGTCTCCCTCGCGCAACGACTCCCACGGCACGGCGTGCAACTCGGGCGCGCCCACGTCAATCCACAACCGGACGCGGCAGCGCGGCGATTGTCCACGCGCTTTGCCCCAGGCTTCGCGCAAGTTATTGTCGGCCAACAGCCACTCAAACAAGCGACGCCCATCCTGGGCCGGTGTGCTTTCGGAATGCCAGGGCAGAATGGCCTCGGACAGGTAGCCGCGCTCAAAGACCTGCTCGCCATCCAGTGTCAGCTCGACGGGATAGCCCTTGGTTTCGCGCGCAAAGATGCGGACTTGTAGATCGGTCAAGCCAGTGCCGTCCTCACCTTTGGCCGGTTGCCGCACATTTACCCGCAACCGATGACGGGTCTCGTAAGTGTAACCCGCTTCATCCTCATAATGGTATCGCCGATGTAAAGCAATCGCTGGAGCGGTCGGGCTGCGCCACGGAGCGATTGGGCTTGCCGCAGCAAGTGCATCGTCACAGCAGCATAAGCCGGTTCGGTCTTGCGCGGCGTAGGGCGGTCCGCCGACAATCCCAACTCACCGTGAATGGCCGCCAGCCCTCGCAGGCGAGCGTCGGATGGCTCCAGTTTGCGATAGATGACGAAATCGCCCAGCAAGTCGGATAAACACATCCGCTCGATCATGGCTCCAGATAGCCTTTCGCTTTTAGCAACTCGGCGTTGAGCACGGCTGCCCCGGCCGCGCCCCGGATGGTGTTGTGCCCCAAGACCACGAATTTGAAATCCAACACCGGGCACGGTCGCACGCGGCCCACCACCACTGACATGCCATTCCCTTCGTCGCGGTCGTGCAAAGGCTGCGGGCGATCTCGCTCCGGGCGCACGACGAGCGGGCGCTGCGGCGCGCTGGGCAGATTCAACTCCTGCGGCAGGGCACGAAAGGCGCTCATGGCCTCGATGACTTGATTCTCCGTCACGCCCGATTGCTTGAGCGCCACCGACACGGCTTCGAAATGCCCGTCTCGCACGGCGACTCGATTGCACTGGGCGCTGACGGCAAAATCCGCCGGGCGGATCGTCCCGCCCTCCAGCGCGCCCAACAGCTTTTGCGGCTCTGACTCGAGCTTGGGTTCCTCTCCTCCGATGTAAGGGATGACGTTGTCCACAATGTCGAGCGATGGGACGCCCGGATAGCCCGCGCCGGAGAGCGCCTGCATCGTGACGACCGATACTTTGCTCACCCCGAAGCGGTCCGCCAGTGGCTTGAGCGCCATCGCCAATGGAACAGCGCAGCAGTTGGGATTGGTGACGATAAAGCCGCGTGGCCACCCACGCTTGCGGCGTTGATGTTCGATAATGTCAATGTGGTCGGGGTTTACTTCGGGGATCAGCAGTGGCACGTCGGTGTCCATGCGGTGCGAGCTGGCGTTGCTCGAAACCCAATAGCCGGCCGCCGCAAACGCTTCTTCGATAGGCCCTGCCACGTCGGAGGGCAGCGCCGAAAAGATCAGGTCGCACGCGAGTTTCGGCTCGCACGATTCCAGCACCATCTCTCGCACTGAGGCCGGCATCTCTTGTGAGATGACCCAACGACACACTTCGCCGTAGGGCCGTCCCTCGGAGCGACCCGAAGCCGCCAGTGCGGTGATCTCGAACCACGGATGGCCTTGCAGAAATCGGATAAAGTGCTGTCCCACCATCCCCGTCGCGCCGAGGATTCCCACTCGAATTTTGTTCATGGTTTTCACAATTCAAATTCTTGTTGAATCGCCCGCATCGCCTCGTGGGCGTCGTCTTGCTTCACCACCAACGAGATGTTGTACTCGGAAGAACCCTGGGCAATCGAGATGACGTTGATCTCACGCTTGCTCAACGAGCCAAATATCTTGGCGGCGATGCCGGGCGTCCCCCGGATGCCGGCTCCCACGATAGCCACAATCGCCACGGCATCTTGCGCCCAGATGCGATCCACGTTGCGCCGCGCCCGCTCCGGCTCAAAGGCGCGCTCCAGCGCGGCGATGGCTCTGTCCGCGTCTTGCTTGCGGATGACGAAGCAAATGCTCTGCTCCGACGATGCTTGTGAGATCATCAACACGCTAATGTCCTCGTGCGCCACCGCCGTGAACACCCTGGCCGCAACGCCGGGCACGCCCATCATACCACGCCCCTCGACCGTGACCTGGCTCAATTCCCGGATCGCCGTGATGCCCCTGACCGCGTGCCCATTGTTTTTTGCGCTGACCAGTGTGCCGGGATGTTGCGGCTCGAAAGAATTCAAAGTGCGGATGGGAATATTGCGCTCCATGGCGGGCAACATGGTCTTGGGATGGAGCACCTTGGCTCCGAAATACGAAAGCTCGGCGGCCTCGTTGTACGAGATATAAGGCAGCGTATGAGCTTCGGGGACCACGCGCGGGTCGGCCGTCAGTACGCCGTTGACGTCGGTCCAAATCCAGATCTCATCGCTATCGAGGCAACTACCCAGGATAGCGCCGGTGTAATCGCTGCCGCCGCGCCCCAACGTCGTGATCGTGCCATCCGCCGTCGCGGCGATAAAGCCGGTCACCACCGGCACGCAACCTTGTTCCAGCAGAGGCAGCAAAACCTGGCGCGTTTTTTCGCGAGTGGCCTCCATGTGCGGTGTGGCTTTGCCAAAGCAGTCGTCGGTGACGATCAGGGCGGTGGCTTCGATAGCCTGGGATGGAAGTCCGGCTTCCGCCAATGCCGCTGCGATGATGCGCGCCGAAAGCCGTTCCCCCAACGAGACGACGGCGTCGAGGCCGCGCGGCGTGAGCTCACCCAGAATGGTGATGGCGCGGCACAGGTTTTCAAAGCCGGACACGATCGCTTCGATCTGGGCGCGCAGGTCGGCCTGGCGCTCGCCGAAAGGAATCAGCGCTTCGATGGCGCCCCAGTGTTTTTGCCGCAAGTCCTGGGCCACCTGGCGGAAGGTCTGATCGTCGCGCCCGGCAGCCGTGCGGGCCGCTTTGAGCAGCGCGTCGGTGACGCCGCTGAACGCCGAGACCACGATGACCAACTGCCCGCCTTCCGGCGCAGCGGGGAAACGTCCCTGCGAAAAGTCGCGCGCAATGTTCACCACACCGGCGATGCGCTCCGCGCCGGCCACCGAGGTGCCCCCGAATTTCATCACAATCATTTTCATCGTCTTCTCCTCACGCGGGCGTTGGAACGCCCGCCTCGAATTTTCAGAATTTTGATTCGGTTTAGGCTTGTCACGTCTACGTCTAAACAAAACGGGCCTCCCGCTTGGGAGGCCCGTGATTGCGTGTGCCGGTGCTGCGCTACGCTATGCGGTCAGCCGCCTCGTCCAAGCGGGATGTGCCCGTCGCCCATGGCCATAGTCATAGTAGTGGCGAAGGTGAGCCTATCAAAACCGCGAATGACGAAGCTGTTGACTGACATTGTATCTGATGATTAACCTGTGAGATTGGCGCGTATTATGCCAGACATTATTGAATTGTCAATGACGCGCACTTTTTCACTCGCGCTTGACGTGGAACGTTGGCGCGCCCTCGATTATTTCGAGCGATATTTTCGCAGCGCGCGCCTTGCCGTCCGGCGAAACGGCGTGCATGATGCCGCCATAGAGTCGCTCGCAGGCGGCTCGCAAAGCGATGTGGATGGAACAGCCGCAGTGAGGATCGCGCGGCTTGGGGCAGGCCTTCAAAAGCGCGCGCAGTCGGGCCACGTCGGGCGGATCGAGCACGTACCACCAATACATGTCCCAATCTTCGTCATGGCTCCAACAATCGTGAGAATAACTTTCCAACTGGGCGTGGTCACATTGCTGGCAGACGGCCATCGCGTGGCGTGAATAGGCAGTGTTGTGTCCCGCATCGCCGTGCGGAACCCCGCTCTGTTCAATCCAGATCAGCGGGGCAAGGGAAGGAAAGTCGCACACCGCGCAAATTTCGCGCTCGTAACCGCTCGTCATGGGCGATCCTTTACCCTGCCCCTCGACAGACTCACCTTCAAGCCGCCGTTCACCAACGGGATGCTGCGCGCTTTATCGAATTTCAATCCCGTGTTGCGGACGAGTTGGATATTGTCACAGAGCACGGCGATGTGCCAGCCAGGGCATTTGTCACGCAGCACGTTGCCGAATTGGGCGTACAGGTTGCGCAGGTCGCGACCTCCGCTCATCCGCACGCCGTAGGGCGGATTCGTCACCACCCAACCGGGGCCGGATGGCGGCTCGATGGCCGACACGGCACGGCACGAAAACTCGATCATGTCTGCCACGCCCGCGCGCTCGGCGTTGGCCTGGGCCGACTTGATCGCGCCCGCGTCTCGGTCGGAAGCGAGGATGCGTAACATTGCCCCCACTCCCAACCCCTCCCCCGTCTGCGACGGGAGAGGGGAGTTCTTCCCTCCCCTGTTCGCGTTTTTTGCGAACGGGGGAGGGCTAGGGTGGGGGTCTTCTTCGGCCAACAACTTTGCCCACATCGCCGCATCAAAGTTCGGCCAGTCCATGAACGCGAAATGCCGCGCGCGGCCCGGCGGAAGTCTGCTCGCCATCAGCGCCGACTCAATCGGGATGACGCCCTATCCACAGAACGGGTCGAGCAGGGGCGATGTCATGTCCCAGCCGGAAGCCATCAACATCCCGGCGGCGAGTGTCTCACTCAACGGCGCTTTGGCGACGTCCAGGTGTCTCAGGTCACTGCGGCAAACCGGGTCACACTGCAGGCTGTCTTGCCACCCGGCCTGCCGTTGGTGCGCGCCGACCAGGATCGGATCTTGCAGGTGTTTGATAATTTGATCGGCAACGCCATCAAGTTCAGCCCTGACGGCGGCGTCATCACCCTGCAAGCGCAGGAGGCCGGCGACATGGTGCGAGTGTCGGTGTCGGATACCGGCATCGGCATCCCCGCGGACCGTTTGGAGCGCGTCTTTGAGCGATTCTACCAGGTGGATGGCTCCACCACACGCAAGTTCGGTGGAGCGGGATTAGGACTGGCGATCGTCAAGCGCATCGTAGAAGTGCACGGTGGACGCATTTGGGTGGAAAGCCAACTGGGCTGCGGCAGCACATTCTTGTTTACGCTGCCCAAGGCACACCTCTCAATTGTAGGAGGGCGATGACGGCCTTGTCTGCTCCACACTCGACTTCCTCCGGCGCCAATATGAGTGATTTGCACTTGATCCTGCGGGACATGCCCAAGGTTGACTTGCACCGTCACCTGGAGGGCAGCCTGCGCCTGGAGACCTTGGCGGGCATTGCTCACGAACACGGCGTGGACCTGCCCAGTTACGACTTGGACAAATTGCGGCCCTATGTTCAAGTGACCGAAGGGTTCCAACCTGATTTCCACAACTTTATAGAAAAATTCAGGCTGTTGCGGCGCTTTTATCCCACCCGCGAAGCGATCGAGCGCATCACCTATGAGGCTATTGCCGACGCGGCCTCCGATAACGTCAAATACTTGGAGTTGCGCTTCAATCCTGTGGCGTTGGCGCGCGCGCAGGGCTTTCGGTACGCGCAGGTGTTTGAGTGGGTGTGGGAAGCCGCTTGCTCCGCCCAGGCCGACCACGATATCATCGTGCGGCTGATCATCTCACTCTCGCGCCAGGAGCCGGCGATGGCGGATGAGGTCATGGAAGCTGCGCTGCAATGCCTGGAGTATGGCATCGTCGGGCTTGACCTTTCGGGCGACGAAGTGAATTTCCCGCTCGCGCCATTTGTTCCGGTCTTTCGCCGCGCCCGGGAAGCTGGGCTGGGACTGGTTGTCCATGCCGGCGAAGCGGGCGGCGCGCAAAATGTGCGCGAAGCCATCGAACTCATTGACCCGCCGCGCATCGGCCACGGCGTGCGTTGCATCGAAAACTCGGATGTCGTCCGGCTGGTGCGCGACCGGGGCGTGACACTGGAGCTCTGCCCCACCAGCAACTTTCAGACGGGTGTGATGCGCATGATGGGGCATCATCCTCTGCCTGACTTGTATCGCCTGGGCATAAAAGTCACCATCAACACGGACGACCCCAGCGTGTCGGACACGACATTGGCCGACGAGTATTATCTGGCGGTTTCGGCCATGGGCGTGCAGATGTCTGAGCTAAAGACGATGGTGATCATAGCCGCCGAGTCGGCGTTCTTGCCGGCCGATGAAAAGGCAGCCCTTGTCGGGCGGTTGCGCAAAGAACTGAGAGTCTAGTCAGTCGTCTGGTAGTCGTTTTGTCTGACTATCGGACTCGTCGCTCAAAAGACCACAGGATTGGAAACGCGCATGAAAATCGGCGACATTGAGATCATACCGATCAGCGACGGGACAGTGTGGTGGGACGGTGGCGGTGCGTTCGGACTGGTGCCCAAGACCCGTTGGGAAAAGCTCCTGCCATCCGATGCGCAGAACCGTGTCCCCTTCGCTTTGCGTTGTCTGCTCATCCGCGCGCCGGGCGCAACGATCCTGGTGGACACCGGGATGGGCGACAAGATCACGCCCGAAATAGCCGAGCAGCAAGGCTTTGCGCTAGAGCGCCCTAATGGCTGGCTGGTGGACGACCTGGCACGACAAGGCGTTGCGCCTGAAGAAGTGGACCTGGTCGTGCTCACCCATTTGCACGCCGATCACTGCGGAGGCAGCACTCGCTGGCTCGATGGACGATTCGTCCCCACGTTCTCTCGCGCAGAGTATTGGGTGCAACAGCGCGAATGGGACGACGCGCATCATCCTAACGAGCGGACGCGTGCGACCTATTACCACGTGAATTTCGATCCGCTGAAAGTGGCGGGGCAACTATGTCTGTTGCGAGGCAATGCGCCGGTCACTGAGGGAGTCAGGGTTGCCGTTGCGCCGGGGCATACCGCAGGGATGCAAGCCGTCATCGTCGAGCCGCCAGGGAGCGGGTACACAGCCGTCTTTCTGAGTGACCTGGCCTGTTTCCACTGGCAACTGGAGCGATTGGCCTGGGTGAGCGCCTATGACCTCGATCCGATGACGACGATAGAAACCAAACGCCGTTGGCAGCCCTGGCTGGTCGAGCGGCAAGCGACGATCTTTTTCCAGCACGATCCACTCGTGGCTGTCGGCGAGCTAAGGGAACAAGAGGGCCGCTACAGCGTGGATCCGATTATAGCCCCGCCGTCTGCTCCCACGCCCGAATAGCTTTCTGAACCGCGTCGCGCACGGGGCCGTTGGGCACGCCGTCCGGCCACGGCAGCGATTGGCCTTCCACGGCAAGTTGCAGGCTGCCGTCCGGCGCGGTAACGACGTGGATGGACCATCCCCGCAGCATCGGGTTGTCTGCCAACTGCTGTTGTAGAATCTGCTCGACTTGCCCGGCGATACCGATCGGCATGGGCGCCGGCTTGGGGACCGGGGTGCGCAACGAATCCATCAGAGAGTATGACTTTAGCGGCGCAGGCGCAGACGCTGCTGTGCTCAGTTGCCTCAAGAACTCGTCCGGTGCGGGCATGGCCGGCTGGCTGGTTTGAGCGGGGATGGCAAATCCCTGGGCAAATGCCGTCAACTCGCCCATCATCGCCAACACTTGGCGTCTGGATTCTTCGCTGGGTAGATCGTTCAACTGGCGATAGCGCCGTCCATCCAGTTCGACCACCAGCGCGCGGTCGGCCGGCGCATGCCCGATGCGCAGTTCGTCAGACAGCTCCAGGGCGGCTGGTCTCTGCGCCGTTGGCGCAATCCCCGCGAAACGCTGCATCCCCGCTATGGCTGCTCGTACACGCGCGGCCAGCCGCTCGTCCCAAATGTCATCCATCCGCCTAAAGCGCCGCCCTTCGATCTCGAGGACGACATCGCCGTTGGGTTGGAGGTGAACGGCGATGGAATCGGCGATGGAATCGGATGCCAAGGGAGTAGACGCAACCTCGCCTGGCGGTCTGCTGTCCACGGGTGTTTGCTGAGCTTGTCTGGCGCGAGCGCTGGTGAGAATGCCGACCAGCATCAACGCTAACGCGACGATGACGATGCCAAGCAGGATAAAGATAGGCAATACTTGTTCCATAGCAACTCCTACGCGCGCGGCCCTTGCCGTTGGCAGCGCAGGCAGAAATGCGTGCCACGCTGGCCCACGACGATGCGCCGGATGGCAGAGCCGCAGCGTCGGCACGGCTCATCCGTTCGCCCGTACACGCGGAAGTGATCTTGATAATTGCCTTCCGGGTACACCCAGTCAATCGCCGCGCCCTCGTGCCGGATGCCATCGGATAGCGCCTGGCGAATGCCGCGATACAGCGCGGCTACCTCGTCGGGCTTGAGTGAAGCGGCGCGGCGCAGCGGGTGCAGCCTGGCTCGCCATAGCGCCTCGTCGGCGTAAATGTTGCCAATGCCGGCGATAAAGGTCTGATCGAGCAGGAGCGGTTTGAGCGCGCCGGATTTTATTCCCATCAACTGCCGAAACACCTTGAGCGTGAACGCGGCTTCGAGCGGCTCTGGGCCTAGATCACCTGTGATTTCGGATGGATCGTCCACCAGGTACACCCGCCCGAACTTGCGCGCGTCGTTAAAGCGCAGCTCGTAGCCATTGTCCAGCGCGAACACAAAGTGAACGTGTTTGTCGCATGGCGCCTCCGCCGACAGCACATCCAGGCGACCGCTCATTTTCAGATGAATGAGAAGATGACAAGATGATAGGGAAAAGATGATGTACTTGCCACGCCGAGAGATAGACTCGATGCGATGGCCGGGCAAGTTGCGCGTGATGGCTTGAGCGGAAGGGTAGGCGGCTCGCGGCCAATCCGTCCACACGCGCGTGATGGCATGGCCGACGGGCGGCGGGTAGGCGGGCAGGCCGCGCTCGACCGGCTCGCCGCGCAGCAATTTGCGGACAATCGTTTCGACTTCAGGTAGTTCTGGCATTGCGGATTTTCGATTGTAGATTTCTGATTGCGGATTTGACTCAGCAAGCCTATTATGGAAGCGAATTTGCCTTTCATGATCGCGTTTTGGCTGTTGCTGGCCGCGGCGTTCTTTACCGCGTTCTACATGACGCGGCAGGTGTTGATGGTGTTCTTGGGCAAGCCGCGCCACGTTGCAGCAGCACATGCGCCAGAAAGTCCGCACGTGATGACCTACGTGCTGGCGACGTTGGCAGTGTTTGCCGCTATGGCGGGATTCATCAATGTCACCGGCATGTTCACGCATTGGCTGGAGCCAGGAGAGCTTTTCGCCGGATTGAATCTGACAGTAGCCGGCGTTTCGATTGTCGTCGCGGCTTTGGGCATCGGGCTGGGCTACCTGGTCTATCGCCCACGCGAATTGCCGCAAGGCGTGGATGATCCACTGCGGTCGCTGGGCTTTGTCTTCTCCACGCTCAACGCCAAGTACAAAGTGGACGAGTTTTACGACTGGCTGATCGTGAGGCGCTTCAAGGCGCTGGCGCAATTCCTGGCCTATACGATTGACGGGCGATTCTGGCACGACTGGTTCCACGATAGCGTCATCGTGGCGACGTTCAAATCGGTGGCGCGATTCCTGGCGAATCCGCTCGACCTGGGCATCATTGACGGCGCAGTGAACGGGCTGGCGCGGCTCATCGGCTGGTGCTCGGCTCAGTTGCGGCGGGTGCAGACCGGCTACGTCCGCAATTACGCGCTGTCGGTGCTGTTGGGCGTGGTCATCATCGTGGCGTATTTTGCGTTACGATGAAATGACGAACGACGAATGACAATGTTAAGGCGCATTATCCGCTGGGTGTTTTTTCTTCTCATCCTTCCCGTGATGGGGTGTGCATTGTGGTTTTTTGCCCTCTACACAGTCTGTATGCCTTTCCACAACTATAGACTCGATCAGGATGAAAAGATATTCCGTCAGGCGCAGCACCCATCAGGCACGTTGTTGGTCAAATCGTTCAAGGAGGTTTCGGGAGCTAACGCAAATGACTGTGGCTACCTTGTAGGTGAACTCAGGCAATTCTCTGGATCAAGAACTGAAGTCCAGTCATTTTATACCGATCAGTTGAAAAATGATTCGAGGCTCAAGCTTTTGTTTGTTGAGAATGGAAGATTCCCTGCGGACAGTATATGGTCACTACCCTGGGCCGTTAACAGGATTTCGGATTGGCTGGTTTCTTTACCTGAACCCAAAGACGATCTGTATTTCATCTACTTTTTCGAGATCGGAGATGGATTCTTTGACACTCGATGCAGCTAATGACGCCCATGTTCCTGCTACCTTTGCAAACATGATTGGCATTATGCGGATGTTGGATGATTCATTCGTCCTTCGTCCTTCGTCGTTTGAGAGAGGTTTGGCATGAATCAATTGGGTTTTCCATTGCTGACACTCATCACTTTCCTCCCGCTCCTCGGCATCCCGATCCTGCTGCTGTTGCCGCGCGGCAGAGAGGAAGCGAGCAAGTGGGTGGCCTTGGGCGTCTCGGTCCTCGCCTTCATCGTATCGCTGCGGCTGCTGCTGAATTTTGCGCCGGGCGAGGCAGGCCCGCAGTTGGTGGATCGCGCGCCGTGGGTGCCGCAGTGGGGCATCCAATACTTCCTGGGCGTGGACGGCATCAGCCTGTGGCTGGTGCTGCTCACGACGCTGCTCTCACCCATCGCCATCCTCTCGTCGTGGAACGCCATCCATGACCGGCTCAAGGAATATTTGATTTTCATGCTCCTGCTCGAAATAGGCATGGTGGGCGTGTTCGTCTCGCTGGACGTGTTCTTGTTTTACGTCTTTTGGGAATTTACGCTCGTCCAGATGTATTTCCTCATTGGCATCTGGGGCGGCCCGCGCCGGGTCTATGCGGCAGTCAAGTTCTTTTTGTACACGATGGCGGGTTCCATCCTGATGCTGCTGGCGATCATCTCGCTGTGGCTCGCGGCGCAAGCGCAACTCGGTCGCGGCACGTTCGATTTGCCCGAACTCGTCAAGGTCGCCAACGGGCTGCCGCTGCAAATCCAGATATGGTTGTTCGTCGCGTTCGCGGCGGCGTTTGCGATCAAAGTCCCTTTGTGGCCGCTGCACTCGTGGCTGCCCGACGCGCACGTCGAAGCGCCCACCGCCGGTTCCGTCATCCTCGCCGGCGTCTTGCTCAAGATGGGGACGTATGGTTTTGTGCGCTTCAACCTGCCGCTGTTCCCGGCTGCCTCGGTGCAGGCCGCGCCCACCATCGCCATCCTCGCCATCATCGGCATCATCTACGGCGCGATTGTGTCGTTCGCGCAGACGGACGTGAAAAAGCTCGTCGCCTATTCGTCCGTGTCGCACCTGGGCTTTGTGATGCTGGGCATCTTTTCGCTCACGCCGCAGGGCATCCAGGGCGGCCTCCTGCAAATGATCAACCACGGCCTTTCGACCGGCGCATTGTTCCTCATCGTCGGCATGATTTACGAGCGCAAGCACACACGGGAGCTTGACGCGTTTGGCGGGCTGATGAAGCTGATGCCGGTGTACGGCGCGCTCTCGCTCATCGTCGTGCTCAGCTCGATGGGCCTGCCGGGGTTGAACGGGTTCGTCGGCGAGTTTACGATTTTGCTCGGCGCATTTGGAAGCAAGGCGCTCGCGCCGCAGGGCTGGATTTACGCCGCGTTCGCGGCCAGCGGCATCGTCTTGACAGCGGTGTACATGCTGTGGATGTTCCAGCGCGTGTACCTGGGCGAGGTCAAGCCCGAAAACCAGGACATGAAAGACTTGTCGGTCCGCGAAGAGTGGGTGTTGATTCCGCTCGTCATCCTGATCTTTGTCATCGGCTTGTACCCTGCGCCGTTCTTTGCGGTCATGTCGAATTCCGTTGCGGCGATTCTGGCGCGGTAGTGCGATAGTTGGATAGTGCGGTAGTTGGATAGTGTGGTAGTGCGATAGTTGGTTGGCTGAGGAGGTCATGCGGTGGCCAAGATCGAGAGGTTTGAGGACCTAATGAGCTGGCAAAAGGCTCGCCAACTGTCTAACGCTGTCTATGATCTGACCGAGCACCCACGCTTTGCGCGGGATTTCCAATTGCGCGACCAGATCCGCGATGCGGCCGGTTCGGTGATGCACAACATCGCGGAAGGCTTTGACGCTGGAACGCGGCCAGAATTCATTCGCTTCCTGAAAACCGCACGACGCTCCGCCAGTGAGGTCCAATCTGAATTGTACCTGGCGCTTGATCGCAAGTACATCACCGCCGACGAACTCACCGCAGCTTACAACACTGCCACAGAAGCCAAACGCCTTATTAACGGCATGATCGCCTACCTGCGCAAACGCCAATCTTCATCACGCTCTGACGGCTAACCGCCTACCATGAAACTGTCGAACTAAAGAACTATCGAACTATGGAACTGACTATGATTTCCACAAATGACTTGCTCGCCATCCTGCCCATGCTCATCTTGAGCGGATGGGGAATGGTTTTAATCCTGGTGGGCCTGGCCGTGCCGAAGGAACGCTCGGCGTTGATCGGCTGGCTGAGCATGATCGGCATCGTCGGCGCGCTGGCAGCCGAGGCCGCGTTGTGGGGCCTTGACCTGTCCGGCTTTAGCGGGATGGTGAGGCTGGATGGGATGTCGGCCTTTATCGGCAGCGTGGGGCTGTTGGCGGCGCTGCTGACAGTGTGGGTCTCGCTGAATTACATCCGCGACCGGGGCATCGAGCGCGGCGAGTACTATGCGCTCTTGCTGTTCTCCACCAGCGGCATCCTGCTGATGGCGCAAGCGGCCAACCTGATCGTGGTCTTTTTGGGATTGGAGCTGCTCTCGATCCCGCTGTACATTCTGGCCGGGTTCGCCCGCCCGCAGCCGGAGTCGGAGGAAGCGGCAATCAAGTACTTTTTGCTCGGCGCGTTCGCCACGGGCTTTTTGGTGTATGGCATCGCGCTGGTCTATGGCGCAACAGGCACGACGGACATCGCCAGGCTGGCCGAGGTCGCCCAGACAGGCCGCAACGCGACCTTGTTGCTCGTCGGCGCGGGGCTGCTGATCGTGGGGCTGGGGTTCAAGGTGGCCGCCGTGCCGTTCCACATGTGGACGCCGGACGTATACGAGGGCGCTCCCACGCCCATCACGGGGTTCATGTCGGTCGGCGCCAAGGCCGCCGGTTTTGCCGCGCTCTTGCGCGTGTTCTTCTTGGGCCTGCACGCCGTCCAGTCGGATTGGATACCGGTGATGGCAATCCTTTCCGCGCTGACGATGATCCTGGGCAATGTCGTCGCGCTTGGAGCGCGGCAGGACGTGGTCGAGCGTGAGCTCTGCCGAATGTAGCGTGCGCCCGCAATACTGGCAGGCATGGTTGTCGCGGTTGAGCACGCCGCGCCGCGTCACGGCCAGCGGCATCATGCGCGGGATGCGCACATACGTCACCAGCCGGATGACCACGGGCAGCGGGAGTGTGATGTGCTGGCTGCGGAGCCTGGCTTCGGCGGCTTCCACGATTTCGGCCTTGTCGGCCAGCAGCAATGCCACGGCGCGCGGCACGCTCACCGTGTTGAGCGGTTCCAAGGTTGCGTTGAGGACGAGAACTCGATGCATGTTTACGCCTCTGGCATACGAACGGGACACTCGGCGGGGCCGTCCCCCGTCGCCACCGACGACTCGGAGTTCCTTCGCGGGCTTGAGTTTATCCCGGTTTTTCGCCGGACGCAAGCGGGCGATTCGGACGATGACCGTTGAAGATCACCGATGTCCCAGGTGGAGAGGAGAGGAGTCGAACCTCTCCCGTGCGGTGCGCTTACCGCGCATCGCACGTTACAGCCGGATTCTCCATGCGGCGGGCGACGGCTGACCCGTCGTCAGCCGGTCGCCCGCCCCTGGCTCAATCGCCTCCCTCCGATGAGGGAAGCCGTCTTGAGCCAACACCCTCAAAATGTAACGGCTTACTCTTGCAAAGGTTTTTGCCAATATCCCGAATAAACAAAAAGCGCAAGACCTAGGGGGCCTTGCGCCAAAAGCACACGGGCAGGGGATGGATTATTGCCATCCTCCTTTGGCGCAAGCACCCGGATTGCACAGGCTGACCACACCGGCCATGCAGACCCATCGCAGGGTTTGCGCGAACGATGTATCGAGCCGCTGCTGCTCAGGGCTTTGTTTAAAAGACAAATCAGTTCGGTAAATATGCGGCCTGGCTATCATGCCTGGCTCCCCATCACGTTTTGATCGAGCATCTTGAGGATGTATGATCCTCGTATCAACACACGCCGCGTCCCGTTCGGGCGGCTTGCCATCAAATGGCCCTGGGTGACAAGTCGCTTGAGCGTCGTCAGACTGACACCCAACAGTGCGGCGGCTTCTTGCCGTGAGTAAATGGCATTCGCTTCAATCACGGGCTTTTCCCGCATGATGCTGTTCTCCCCGGAATAGGATGGCCTGATTCTATCACGAGAATGACAGGGCGTCAAGGGGTCAGAATGGGCCATAAAGGGCCAGGAGAGTCCACGAGACTGCCTTGCGAAGGCTGGGCCCGAGTTCGTTGCGCAATGAGCGGAACCCTTCGCAAGGGCGCGTGAGCCGTCGCGTTCTATGCTATAATTCATCTGCCATTCAACGTTCATCGTGGAGAATAGATTATGAGATTCCTCGTCACCGGCGGAGCCGGCTTTCTCGGCTCGGCGCTCGCCAACCGGCTGGCTCGCGCCGGTCACACGGTTCGTGTCCTGGATGATCTGAGCGCGGGCGACCCGGCGCGGCTTGACCCGGCGGCCGCATTCACCCGAGGCGATGTATCCGACGTGCCCAAGTTGTGGACCTTGCTGCAAGGGGTGGATTGTGTATATCATTTGGCCGCGCGCGTGTTGGTGCCCGAATCCGTCCTCTATCCGCGCGAATACAACACGGTCAATGTGGGCGGAACGGTGGCGGTGATGGAGGCGATGCGCGACGCCGGTGTGAAGCGCGTGGTGTTCACTTCATCCGGCGCGGTGTATGGCGAGCAGGAACGCCAGCCGGTGTGCGAAGATGCGCGCCCCGACCCCGCCTCGCCTTATGCCGTGAGCAAGCTGGCCGCCGAACACTATGTCCGCACGATTGGCGCGCTGTGGGGCATTGAGACGGTGATCTTGCGTGTGTTCAATGCTTATGGGCCGGGGCAGCCGCTGCCGCCAGCGCACGCGCCGGTCATTCCGCAATTGCTCAAGCAGGCGTTGGGCGGGGGCAGCCTGGTCGTCTTTGGCGACGGCAAGCAGAGCCGCGACTTTGCCTACGTGGACGACGTGGTGGATGGATTGGCGGCGGCGGCGACGGCCAAGAACGTGGACCGGCAAATCATCAACCTCGGCTCTGGCGCGGACGTCAGCATCAACGCGCTGGTGGACAAGATCGGGCGCGTGACAGGACGCAAGGTCGCCCCGCTGCTCAGCGGCGCTCAAAAGGGGGGCGTCTCGCGCTTGTGCGCCGATATTGACAAGGCGCAGCGACTGTTGAACTTTACGCCCAAGGTAGACCTCGACACAGGACTCCGTTGGACGCTGGAACGCGATCCGCGCTTCAAGGTTCTGCAGCGAGGATAGGGTGCGCGATCTTTCGGTGACTGCTTGTGCGGTGCGTTGGTGGGCAAGGACGACGGCTTTACCCTCGCCAACGTTCGCCAGCGCACCGGGCGTGATTCGGCAGCGAAGCGGCGGACGAAACGAGAGAGGAACACGTGATCCCCATCACAGAAGCATGGCGCTCCAAAATTGCGGATTTTCTGGCCCAGTGCATTGCGCTGACAGTTTCCACCGTCAGCCCGAACGGATCGCCGCGCGCGGCGGATGTGTATTTTTGCTCCGACGCCGACCTGAATCTGTATTTCTACTCGGACCCGGCCTCGCGCCACAGCCGCAATATTGTGCGCGACCCGAGAGTGGCTGCAGCGGCGCGGGTCGAGAGCATAGACTGGCACGAGGTCAAGGGCGTGCAGTTGGAAGGCGAGGCTGCGCGCGTGGACGACCTCGACGAACGTCAAAAGGCGTGGCGCATGATGTGCGACAAGTTCCCGTTCTACGAGTCGTTCACGGACGTCGTCGCGCGCCTGGAAATCTATCGCATCACGCCCCAGTGGGTGCGTTGGCTGGATAACAGCACCAGCTTTGGCTACAAAGAGGATTTTGACCTTGGCGATCGCTGATGCCGAAGCGAAGGCCATCACGCTGGGCCATCCCAGTTACATCTGGCGCTTTGGGCAGGAACGCCGCCTGGCGATGATGGCCCAATATGCGCCGCTGGCGGGCCAGAGGATTCTGGACACCGGCTGTGGGCTGGGGATGTACGTCCGCGCGTTTCGCCAGTTTTCCGACGCGGTATATGGCATTGACGTGGACCCGGACAAGATCGCCCAGGCGAGCCGCGAGCTGCCCAATTTGCAAGTCGCCCCGGCCGAGCAACTTCCGTTCGAGGATGGGTTTTTCGACGTGGTGCTCAGCCACGAAGTGTGGGAGCACGTGAGCGACGACCGGGCCGCTGCGCGCGAAGCCGTGCGCGTTCTAAAGCCGGGTGGGCGGCTGGTCATCTTTGTCCCGAATCGCTTGTGGCTGTTTGAGACGCACGGAGTTTACTGGCGGGACGTGTACCACTTTGGGAATATTCCGCTGGTCAATTGGCTGCCGGATGCGCTGCGGAACAAGCTCGCGCCACACGTCCGCGCGTACACGGGGGAGCAACTGCGGGCGCTGTTGGAGGGATTGCCAGCGCGCGTCATCGTTCACACACAGGTTTACCCCGGCTACGATAACATTGTGAAGCGAAGACCGATGGTGGGACGTATCCTCCGCGCGCTCACTTACACTGCCGAGCGCACGCCGCTCCACATTTTCGGGTTGTCTCATTTGCTGGTGGTGGAAAGGATATAGAGTGTGGAGCGATGATACGCTGTGCGGGGCCTGATTTGTGGAAACTCGCCATGAGCGGGGAGGGGGAACGTAATGCCAGCGCAAGACAAGAGTCTTTTCCCACGTATCTATGAAGTCGTGCGCCAGGTGCCGCGTGGCCGAGTCGCCAGTTACGGGCAGATCGCCGAAATCGTCGGCGCGAGATGCGGCGCGAGATGCGACGCGCGGATGGTGGGGTACGCGATGGCCGCAACGCCCGAAGGCAGCGACGTGCCCTGGCAGCGCATCGTCAACCGCGAGGGCAAGATCAGCCTGCTGGGGCAGGGCGGCGAGATCCAGCGGATGCGGCTGGAAGCGGAAGGGGTCACCTTCGACGCGCGCAACCGGATTGACATGAAGCGTTTTGGCTGGGCCGGCCCGGACTCAGCGGAGAAAGAATCGCCGGAGACGACGCAACCCGCATTGTTTTGATTCGGTGAGTACAGGAGGCGCGATGATCGAACTCGTCGGCAACATGCACATGCACACGCTGTACTCGGATGGCACGGCCACGCACCGTGAGATAGCGGAGGCTGCCGCGCGCGCCGGGTTGGACTGGATCATTGTCACCGATCACAACATCTGGGTCAAAGATCCCATTGCGATCAGCACGTCCATGTTGGCGCTGCCCACGCGCAGGCTCTTGTAGCTGCCGACATAGTACTGCCAGCCGACAAAGAATTGGACGAACGTGGCGGCGATCATCATTAGCCACATATCGCCATCGAACATTGGGATCAGGCCAAAATCGCGGCCCATGCTCAAGATCATCAGCGGCACGGTAAAGATGAGGCCGAGGATGAGCAAGCTGCCTTGGCGGCGCACTTCGTCGGCGCGAGCCTTGGCCTCCACATCTTCCATCTCTTCAGCGTCGCCTGCCTGCACCACGTCGTAACCGGCTTTGCGGATGATGGAAGCCAGTTCGGTGATGCTCGTCACGCCGGGGATGTACTCTAGCGTGGCGCGCTCCGTGCCGTAGCTGACACTGGCGGCCAGCACGCCGTTTTGCCGGGCGATCAGCTTTTCCAACGCGGACGCGTCGTTGCTATCGCGCATCCCGGTGATGGGCAGCTCGGTCTTGCCGGTCGCCACGCCGTAACCTACTTTTTGCACCCGCGCGATGATGCCGTGCTCGTCCAAGAGCGTTGGGTCGAACTCGACCGTCAGTTTCTCGCTGGCAAAATTGACGTTGGCCACGCCCACGCCCGAAAGCTTGCGGACGTTGCGTTCAATCGTCGCCGCGCAATTCGCGCACGTCATGCCGGTCACAGGTAGCGTTACTTGTTTTGCTTCAGCCATTCGTCACCTTTTGAAGGATTAAGGATGAAAAATTTTTGCCCTCATCCTTCCGCCTTCATCCTTTCAACTCGCCGCCGGGTAGCCGATCTCTTCCAGCAGCGCCTTGATGGTGTTCCACGTGGCTGGCGCTTCCCAACTGACTGTGACCATCTTGGTGTCTTGCTCGGCCTTGACCGACTTGACGCCTTCCAGTTCTCCGACCTCGCGTTGGATGGTCATGGTGCAATGGCCGCAGTGAATCGCCGGGGCTTGAAAAGTCTTGGTTTCCATTTTTGTTTTCTCCTGTTTTGATATAGACCTGACAGGTTTTGAAAACCTGTCAGGTCTGCTAGACCTTGCGTGACATCTCAAACACGTCACTGATCTCGTCCAGCACGCGCTCGCGCGCCTTGGGATCGTTCCCGCGCACGGCTTCGATCACGCACGTGTTGAGGTGGTTCTCCAGGATGATCTCGTTG
Source organism: Anaerolineae bacterium (assembly GCA_041300525.1). Lineage (GTDB taxonomy): Bacteria > Chloroflexota > Anaerolineae > Fen-1058 > Fen-1058 > JBGLNJ01. The sequence goes on from JBGLNJ010000001.1 coordinate 3,823,408, forward strand.
AGCTTGGCCATGGCCGCTTGTGTGGCAATGACCTGGCGCATCACGTCAATGCAGTACTGATCTTCTTCGACCATCTTTTCGATGCCTTTGACGTGGCCCTGGATGCTGCGCAGGCGGCGGATCACTTGTTCACGGGTTTTGGCGTCCATGTTGTTTCTCCCACCTCAAGCTTTTCCTATCGCGATGTACTTTTCCGGTGCGTTGTCGAATGCGCGTTTGCAGCCGGGAGCGCAAAAATAGATCGTGTTGCCCCGATAGTTGCTCGTCAGCTTGGCGGCGGTTGTGTCTACCGCCATGCCGCACACCGGGTCGAGCGCATACTGGCGTGCGACGCTGGTCTGCACCAGCCGAACCAGCGCGACCATACTGAGCAGAAAGAGCGTCACCATCAGGACCGCCGTAACCCACACCGCGACGGGCGAAACGTTGATCATCACACCCAGCATGGCCCCCATCATGCCGCCCATCATGCCGCCCATCCCGCCGTCCATCATGCCCATCAGCCCGCCCACGCGCCCAAACACAACGCCAAAGACGACGCCAATGCTCACGGCGACGAGGTTGCTGATGAACATGTCGGTGGCCGCGCCGATGAAATAACCGACGGTGATGCCCGTCATCATCCCGAACGTCATGCCGATCATCATGCCCAGCATTTCGGTGACGGATGATTTGTAGCGCTCAAGGTACCAGCCTACGCCGCCGCTGACCATCAGGATCACGACTCCGCAGATGATGGCTACCACAAGATCCATGCCCTGCTCCTATCTAAAGTTGACGTTAAAGTCAAAGCGTACCAGCTCGGCAGGTTGTCCGGGCCGCTCGACGACGGTGATGGCTCGCCAGGGGCCGGGCATCATAAAGCGCACCTGTCCGACATAGCGTCCATTGCCCTGCGGCGCGGCGGCCGCAATGTTCTTGCCGTGGCTCATGGTCGTCATGTCCAGGTCGAACAAGACTCGCGCATCGTTGACGGGCTGGCCTTTCGTGTCGGTGACGACGGCTTCCAGTGTCCCAATGCCCCGGATGGGGGGAGTGGGGCGGCTGGATAGCCGCACGACGAAATTCGCGGACTGGAGTTTGCCGAGCGTGCCGGGCGCCAGGGCCAGGCTGCCATTCGCTGTTGGTGTGCTGAGCGGGAGCGCGGTCGGAACGCTGGGCGCTTGTGCGCTCGGCGTGAGAGTCGGCGTGGGTGAGACGTTCATCTTTGACGCACAGCCTGCGCTCGACAAAAGAGCCGTTAGGGCAATTAGGAAAAGTGTACCGCTGTGTTTGGACATGTAGGTTCCTCGAGAACAGTTTGTTATCCCATCCCCCACCGGGGGGGAGGCCGCTAGTATAACACAGTGTGGTTTTTTGTCAAGAACCATTTTCAATAAGGTTGCGTCGAACGCCTTTAGCGAATCGCGCTGCGTAAACCAATGGACAAGTTGTGTCCACTTAGAGTCATCCGCGTAGTTTGCTTCAGCAGACTTGGCGTCTCAGCGTGGGAATTTTGCAGATTAACAAATCGATCCGATAGTGCGGTGCTCACGCGGGATTGCCAAATCCCGCATCTGAGCGGCGGATTTGACAACCCGCCGGAGCAATTATCGAATTAATGAGAAGTGCAACAACCGCCGGGCAACGCGGTTTTTTATGAGAAAGCCCTGCCCTTGCGAAGGTATTCGATATTCGTCACGCGGAGCGGTCATTCGCCGTCCATGGCAGTGTCACGGAGAACCGGCTGCCCTTGCCCGGTTCGCTTTCCACTGAGACGCTCCCGCCCTGCAGTTCCACCAGCCGCTTGACCAATGCCAGCCCCAGCCCCATCCCCGGATATTCCCGCGAGAGCCGGGCATCCAACTGGACGAACGGCTGAAACACTCGCTCTATATCTTGCGGAGCAATCCCAATGCCGGTATCCCACACGGTAAAGCGCACGACGCCTTGCTCCGGGTCGCCGTACACCTCCAGTCCCACCGTGCCGCCCGTTGGCGTAAACTTTATCGCGTTATCCAACAGTCTCACCAGAACTTGCTTCAAACGCCGCGCATCCGCCCGGATCTGGCGCACGGTGTTGTCCAACATTACGGACATCACGAGGCCTTTCTTTTGCGCTTCCGCTTGGATGCGCGGCAGGCTGGTCTGGTAGACCAGTTCCACCGGAACCCGTTCGATTTCCAATTCCGATTTCCCCGCCATGATCCTGGACATGTCCAGAACATCGTTGAGCAACGTCAGCAGGCGGCGGCCGCTGTCTTCAATCGTGCGCAGCGATTTGAGCTGCTTTTCGTTGAGCGGCCCATAGACTTGTTCCAGGAGCGCGCCGGACATGCCCAGGATGCCATTCAACGGCGTGCGCAGTTCGTGGCCCATCGCTGCCAGGAATTGATCTTTCATCCGCGATGCCTGCGCCAGTTCCGCCGTCCGTTCCTGCACACGCTGCTCGATCAATGCCCGCTCCGCTTCCAGGGCCGCATTGGACTGTTCCAGTTCGGCGGTGCGTTCCTTCACGCGCTGTTCCAGTTCGATGGCGTACCGCTGCAAACTTTCGAATAGACGCGCGTTTTCGAGCGCGGTGATGTCTTTCAGTTGGCGCAACTCGGCCAGTTCATTCAAGAGCTGTGACTTGGTCTTGCGGCTGTCTTGCATCATTTTCCTCCAGCGAGATCACCGCACAGAGCGCGCGGCGCGTTTTCGCCTGGGGATAGTTTATACCCACAAGCCCAAGGCGCAAAACGTCCGCGGATCGGCAGGGCCGGCCGGTAAAACTGAAAATCAGGCATCGGCTTGACCAGTTCCCCAAGCGATTTGCCGATGACGCGGCCAAACCAGAGGGGATCATCCCAGATGAAGCCAAATCCCAACGTTGGGGTGTAGAACCAAGCTGTCACAAGCAAAAGGCCCAGCATAACCAGGGCCACGGGAAAGCGGGGATGGAGGGTTCGGCGCATGAGGTGTAATTTCAATGTCCGCCGGGCCGGTGGATGAGGCGCGGGTTCTCTTGCAGCGTGCCATCGGAATAGGCCTATGTAGGACAAGATGGCATCTTGTCCTACGACCGACAGCCTTGCGTTATCCCCCGTTACTTTCCGGTCACCGGGGTAGGGGCCATCGCGCTGGCGATGACGTTGGCGGCGGCCTCCGGCATCGAAACGGGCAATACGATGTGGAACGTGCTGCCGGGAAAAGTCGTCTCGTTGTGGCCGGGGCTTTCCACCCACACTCTGCCGCCATGCGCTCGAATCACGCCGCGCGCGATCGGCAGTCCCAGCCCCGGTCCGGCTCCTTTGAACTTGGTTGATCCCGTCGAGTGAAGGTCAGGCGAGCCAACACGGTAGAATGTATCAAAGATCAATTCTTGATCGTCGGGGTCAATGCCGATGCCCGTGTCGGCAATGGTTATTTCTATGAACTCGTTCACCGTCCCGTGGCCGCCGGATTCGCGCAAGGGCCGCCCGGCAATGGCGATGCTTCCCCCGTCCGGCGTATACTTGACGCAGTTGCCGATAAGGTTGCTGAACGCCTGGCACAAGCGCTGCAAATCTCCCTCGATCGGCGGCAATCCCTCGAGGTCATGCACGGTCAAAGTCTGGCGGCGCTGTTGAATGGCGCTGCTATAGTTATCCGCCGCCATCCGCACCACGGTCATGACAGACAGCAGGGTGCGGTTCAGGTTGAGCGATTCGATGTCAATCTGCGAAGCGTCGAGCATCGCGCTGATGATTTCTTCCAGCCGCACGCTCGCCCGGCTGATGCCCTGGCTGATCTGCGCCATCTGGGCCGGGGTGGGCGTGCCCGTCTGGACGGCGTCGGCCATGATGTCAGCGTAGCCGCGCACCTGCGTGAGCGGCGTGCGCAGCTCGTGCGAAGCGATTTGAATAAAGTTGGTTTTGGCCGCATCGAGCTTTTCGAGGCGGCGATTGGTGCTTACGAGTTCGTCGTTGAGGTCGGTCATGTCGGCGTTGAGCGCCTTGAGGTCGCTGACGAGGCGCGCGTTTTGCAGGGCCACGGCGGTCTGATCGGCTAGCGTCGAAAGCACATCCTGGTCTTGAGTGGTGTAGGGCGCTTCGTTGGCCTTGCTGCCTAATGCCAGGATGCCCACCAACATGCTTTGACGACGGATGGGAACATACAATTCCATTTTCAATTGATTGAGCCAGGCTCGCTCCTCGTAGGGCGCTGCGCGGAATTGTGGCAGGAGGTCAATCTCGTATTGGAGGAGCCGCTGGCCGGCTTGCAGGTGCGACAGGATCGGGCCGTTGGGATCAAAGTCGGCGGGCAAAGTGTCCACTTCGCCCATGCCCGGGACGATTCGCATCTCGGTGCGCCCGTCTTCGCGCTCGGTGGTCAACAACAGCGCGCCGCGCTGGACTTCGAGTGACTCGCTGATGACGCCAACGGCCATGGTCACCAGCATGTCCAGGTCCAGGATGTTGGTAATGGCGGCGCTGTAATCGCGCAGCGCGCGCGCCGAATCATAGCCTCCACCCATGAAGAGCTTGTCCACCAGGTTGCGTGTCGCCCTGCGGAGCGGGGTCACCAAGATGGTCAACAATACCGCCATCACAATGGCGCTGACCAAGGCCATGTTGGGATTCGGCATGAATTGGATGAGCCAGCGGAGCAACTCAAAGCTACCGAGAAAGAGAGTGGCTGTGACAAGTGTGCTCACCATGGCCGCAAAGCCTTGCCGGACGACGTTGCGGACGCTGGGCAAATAGTAGCTCAACATTGCATACGCCATCATCAAGACGCCCAACAGCCGTGTGAACGCGCCAATCTGTGCCGTTGTCTCGCCGGGCGACATGGTCAGCCCTTCGCCGACGCTGATGAGCACGAGCGCCATCAGCCAGTAGAGAATGCGGTTTCGGTGCAACGGGCGCTGAATGCGAATGTAATCCCACACCGTCAGCACTGTGGCTCCGCCGGTGAACCCGCTCCAGCCCATCAGCACGACGGCATTAGTCGCCTCGGCCGGGGTCGAGAGGCGCAGGCTATTCTGGAATGCCAGGTTCAACCCGAAAGCGTTGCTGTCCACTAGCATGACGAACGCTACCCATGCGCCGCCAATCACGCCCGTCCATTGTGCGCCGGATCGTTCCAAAAACAGGATGGTCAAGACGGTCAACAGCACAGGCAAGATGGCGAGTGTGTCGGTTGCGATCAGTGTGCCATAGGTGGGTATCAGGGGATAAAGTCCCAGCGAGATGGAGAGTGATTTGCCGATTGCCCATACGATCCCTATCAGCAGGTAGAGAAAGAAAACTCTATGCAGCCAGGAGTCAAGTCCACGCTTGCGCAAGGTGAGTAGGATCAGCACGACATAGATGATGGCCGGGCCGGCGATGACAATGACGGGGGTTTGGAAACCAAACATCTGCGCCTCGGCAAACATTTATCCCAAGCATATCATTGGGATAAATGTTGGGATAAACACGATTATGACAACTGCGCTTTCTGGATTAAAGTTTGCTATCTTGGCACGCACAGCGGTCCACATGGGCAGGAACGGCCTAATAATACCACAGAACCCTATAGGTTGACAACAACCCGCACTATTTCAGTTCGAAACCTTGCCGGCACAGTATCTCGCGCAGCTCGGTGCGAGTGGGTTGCGAGACTCGCCTCGCGGAATGTTCCAGCCAACCATATTCTTCTGTTTCTTCTGGTCCCCCCGGCACGGGCATCTGGCGGCCTTGGTAAATGCCGGTCTGAAGCATAACCCGGTCATAGTCACGCAAAGCCTGGTCCTCGTGGCAGCGATCATAGGTTTCCCAATGCAAGACGGCATTGAGTGGCAACCGGGGCCGCAAGGCCGGCGTCGTGGCGGGCCAACCCAGCGTCATGCCGGTGATGGGAAAGACTAGCCAGGGCAGCGTGAGCAGGTCAACGATTCGCTGGGGGTGAGTGCGGACGCCGCCGATGTAACAGATGCCCAGCCCCAACGATTCGGCGGCCAGCGCGGCGGTCTGCGCTGCAATCACACAATCCACGGCCGCGACGAGAAAATTCTCGACGTATTCGGTGACCTGGCTGTAACCGCGCAGTTGGCAGGCCCGATCCAATCGGCTCAGGTCGGCGCACCAAACCAAAAAGACCGGTGCTTCCGCAATGTGCTCTTGATTGCCGCACAGGGGCGCCAGACATGCCCGACTGTTCGCGTCAGTGACGGCGACGACACTCCACATCTGCAAGTTGGACGAAGTCGAACTGCGCTGGGCAGCCGCGACGATGGTTTCGATCATGTCAGCCGGAACGGGGTCGGGTTGATAGTGGCGGACAGAACCGTGCCGGCGGATGAGTTCGATGGTGGGTGTGCTCAAGAGATCACTCCTTGATTATGCGCTGGCTAGAATATCGGCAAAGACGGGACAAGGGTATCCGATGTGTGCCTGGCACGCGACGGGAATATCGGCGGGCGGCTTGAGGCCGAACGCGCGCAGCGCCCGCGCGAGATGGCACACTGGCAGCCCCATCACATTGGCAAAGCAGCCGCGCATCTCGGCCACCGGATGGAACCCAGTGTGTTGGATGGCATAAGCGCCGGCTTTGTCCAGCGGATCGCTGGAGGCGATGTACGCGGCAATCTCGTCGTCGTCATACTCGCGCATCGGCACATCGGTCGTCGCCACGTCGGCGAGCGAGTGACCCGTGCGTGTGTCCAGCAGCGTGAGCGCAGTGTACACCTGGTGTGTCCGACCTCGCAATGCGCGCAGCATCCGTCGAGCGTCTGCCGGGTCAACCGGTTTGCCCAACGGAACGCCGTCGAGCGAAACGGTCGTGTCGGCGGCGATGATGATGGCATCATCGGGCTTGGCGAGGTGGCGGGCGGCGGCAGACGCTTTGGCTTGCGAGAGGCGCGCCACCATTTCATCGGGCGCTTCGCCGTCGCGCGGAGTTTCGTCCACATCGGCGGACGCGACGTCGAAGGGCAGATTGAACAGCGCAAACAATTCGCGGCGGCGCGGAGAGCCGGAAGCCAAAACGAAGCGGGTCATGCCGTGTCCCTGATCGAAGCGCAGTGAGGCCAATCATACCGCGTTCTGGACATGACGCAAGTGGAGGAATGTCGAATTACGAATGACGAATGTCGAATAGTGAATGGTGAATGTCAAATCAGCGTTTGTGAGACAGTGGCATGAAAACGGAGTAGGGGGATCAGAGCGGGCCGCGCTGGCGAGCCAAGTGGATGGCCTCGACGCGGCCGTCGGCGCCGAGCTTGGATAGTGAAGGTCGGCTCGTGCGGCACCTACACGCGGCGAAACGACGGCGTTAAACGTGTGGCGGTCTTTTTCCGGCCCGCTGTGGACGGCGAAATGCTTGGCGCAGGCGGCGATCTTGAGATATTTGGGATGGTCGCCTTGCAGCCCGCGTACGAAGGCCGCGCCCATTTCCCCGGTCAGGTGAGGATCCTCGCCCCAGGTTTCCTGCCCACGCCCCCAGCGCGGGTCGCGGAAAATGTTGATATTGGGCGACCAAAAGGTCAGCCCCTGGTAGATGCTGGTTTGGCCGTTCCGGCGCAGCGCCGCATGATGCTTGGCGCGCGCCTCGTCGCCAATGGCCGCCGCAATGCGGTGCACCAGGTCCGTATCCCAGGTGGCCGCCATTCCGATGGCCTGCGGAAAAACGGTCGCCCGTCCATTGCGGGCCACGCCGTGCAACGCTTCATTCCAGAAATCATATGCCGGGATACCCTGGCGCGGCACCGCGTCCGTTGCGTTGCACATCTGGCTGATCTTTTCCGTGAGCGACAGGCGAGACAGCAAATCCTGGACGCGCTCGGGAATGGGGCGAGCTGGGTTGCGATAGACTGGGGTCAGATTGGATGCTTCACTTGAGGCCATAAGTTTCTCCTATTGCATGATAGCTCACGCGCTAGCTTTCGAAATACACGCCACCCGCCACAAGCGCCTGACGCAACGCGGCGTAGGGCAGCTCACGCGTGCCACAGTCCATTTCGGCGCACAACGCTGCCGCCGTGCCCGCCGCCTGTCCCTGCCCCATGCAGCACACCGTGTTGCGAGTGGACATATGGGCTTTCCAATCGGCGGTGATCATCATCCCAGACACCAGCAAGTTGTCGATCCCAGCCGCGCGCAGCGCCCGATAAGGAAGACCATACGTACCGCCGTTCTTCACCTGGTAAAACGGCGCGCAATCGTGAAAGCCATAGGCCATGATGTCGTCTTCAAAGTGCCGGCCTTCCAGGATATCCGTTAGAGTGATATCGTAATCGCACGTAATCAGCCGGGCGCGCCGGATGCACAGGGATGGGCTGGTGCGAGCGATGAACGCCTTCTCGCAGCCGGGGATGTATTCCCGGATCAGGCCGATGGCCGCCAACTGGCGCCGGCGCAGCTCTAATTCAGTCTTGGACACCGCGTCCCGGTCGGTGGGACTGACCGGCATCTTGAAATTCAACTTGATGAACATGAAATAATCGTCATGCACGGTTGTGGTTACCGTGTGCATCCCGATCTTTTTCGCCTTTTCCACAAACTCCGCCGGCAGCTTGTCGCGTTTGCCGTCCAAGCGCACGATCTGATCCGCTTTGCCGCTGCGCACCCCCCGGCTATAATCCGCCAGCGCGTCATGCTTCATCAGGAATTCATAATACCCCTCCAGGCTCACCCCGCCGACACCCATGCTGTTGGCCACATCGTGATCGTTCGGCTCGGTATACTGAGCCCCGGCCCGCGCCGCCAAGTCACCGTAGCCGGTGCAGTCCACGAACGCTTTGGCGTAGAAAGCCTCCCGGCCCGAGTGGTTCTCCACGATCACCCCCTTGACTCGCACCCCTTCCACGATGGCGTCCGCCAGCAAGGTATTGACACAAATAAAAACACCTGCTTCTTCAAGCATCTCAAAGGCCACGAGCTTGTACAGCTCGGTGTCAATCGCCGTACATACTGAGTCGTAGTCATATCTTTGCAACATCTCGGCATGCCCGGTGGTGCCGCCGACCTCAGTCAGACGGTCGATGATCTCCTGGGGAATGCCCTTCACCACCTGGCGTTTTTCCACACCGGGAAAAGCTTTCCACAAGTTATAAAAACTGTGCAACGCGGTGCCGCCCTCCACGACGATTCCGCCCGGATAGCCCTTGGCTTCCACCAGCGCCGTCCGCGCTCCCTGCCGCGCCGCCGCCAGAGCGGCCACGACGCCCGCCGTCCCGCCGCCGGCCACAACCACATCGAATTCCCGCACCGGTAATTGTTTGCTGGGTTCCTGGTAGGTGTTCACTTTGTTTATCTCCTCGAAAGCATCTTTTAGTGTCAGCGCGCCCGGCCCTTATCGCTGGCCGAGAAAACCGGCGGATCGTTGGCTGTACTCGCTCTGGTATAGCTCCGTGGCACAGATGGCGGTGATAATGCTTTGATCATCATCCGTCAGCGCCACCTGGTCAAGAACGGTGACGTTATCTTCCAACTGCTCGACGCTGGAAATACCCAGCACGACCGAGTTGATGTCGACGTTCTGAATCGCCCACTTGATGGCCGCGTGGGCGATAGCGCCGCGGTCAACGATCCCGGCCTGTTCGGCCATCTCGAAGATCTGCCCTTTTCGGAGTATCTCACGGGTCAGGATGCCCATGCCCCGCTTGACCGCGCCGGGGATGACCTTCGTCTCAATGGCCGTTTCGGCCGGATTGTAGTTGATAAAAGTGGAATCAAAATACCCTGAATTAATCTGTTGCAGATAGACGGCCTGGCCGGAAAAGGTGTCGGCGCTGGCAAAGCGGATCAGCCCCTCGGCTTTCAAGCGCCGGATGTTGTCCCCGATCTTGTCCATATACTCCGGATCGGCATCCAGGGCCGTCTGCATGAACGCAAAGTTGAAGATATCAATCACCTCCCGCCGCAAGAGCCTGAGGATGCGGATAACCTCATCACGCAGCGCCGGATACTGGGCCATCTGTTTGTTGGCCGGATCGTAGGAATAAACCATCCCCTCTGGCCGAGTCTGGATCAGAATTTCCTGCGCCGGTTTGAGCCGGGCCAGCACCCGGCCCATCGCCTCCTTCTCGGAATCGATGGTCAGGTCGAACAGGTTGATCCCCAGATCGAGCGCCCGCTTGACAATCGCCTCGCGGTTTTGGTCGCCAAAGCCATCGAAGACGTGGCCGCGTTTCACAGCCAACTTATAATCATCGCTGAAGCCGCGCACCCGGCCATCCGGGTGAAACTCGTGGCCGCCGAGGCCAATGACCGAAATTTGCGCGCCGGTTGCGCCAAAGGGCCGATAAAGCATCATGATCATCCTTTCTTTACAATCACTCCAACGCAATAATCGTCACATCCCGCGCGGGAGCATCCAGGGTGAGCATGCATCCCGCCACAACAGCCTCTGCGCCCCAAAGTGTGCGCCCGGTTGAGAAGGGGCCGTATGACTCGCCCAACGTCAACTGTACGGGCAGCGCCTGACGCGTGGGGTTGGCGATCCACAGATACGTGTCGCCCGCGCCGGTTTGCAGACGGGCCTTGACGCATGGTTCACTGGAATGCACATGCTGCTCCTTCGCGGCCAACGCCAGCACCTGGGAGAAAAAGGCCGGGGAGCGCTGCGCGGGATGCGCCGCATAGCCGGCCCCGCACATCGTTCCGATTAACCGCGTCCGCCCTTTGCCATAGGTGTGATCAACCGCCGCGACGCGCCCGTCGGCATAGCACCCCACGGGCGTGCCACCTGCCAGATCGTAGGACTGCATGAACAATCCTCCGCGCACAGAGTGACCATCACAATTGAACATCAGATCACCCAACAGGTCGGGCGTGAACTCGACATAACTTTCGCGCGCGCCAAATACATCATCCAACCCAAGGTTGGGCTGCACCTGGCCCACATGGCCGCCATCGCCAAAGTAACCGGGGCAGCCCTCGCTCACCAGCACCCCGCCCGCCGCAACCCATGCCCGCAGCTTCTCAGCCGCATGGCGCGGGAGCATCACGGGAAAAGGCAGGTAGAGCAGGTCGTAGGCGTCAATGTCTTCGATATGCACCCAATCGGCCTGGATATTGGCGTCGAAAAATCCCTGGTACGCGCCCTGCATTGATTGATGGTAATAGATCGTCTCGCCCTGCTGGGCAAACGTAAACAACTCTGTCTCGGGAATATAAATAATGCCGACCTCGCCCTTGACCGGACGGGACTGCCACAGCCGATCCTGCTCCGGAGCTTGGCACCACTTGCCGATTCGGGCGACCATTTCAGAGCGTGGCGTGCGCGAACCGTCCATGCCATAGGGACCAAAAGCGCAGAACAGCGGCCCGGGAACGTGTCAGGGCAAGTCGCGGTTTGTGGGGGGACCGCTGCGGACCCCTACGGGGGGGGGCAGTAACTGTTACCAGTACCAGCCCGAGCTGGGGTCGGTACGACGCGCGCCGCCGCCCTCCCACACCAAATCATGCGCGTCTCCTGAGGAACTTGGAAAGTGTATTCAGCCATAGAACGCTGATTCTGCTGATTATAGGCAACCTTAGTTAGCCCAATCATCGCCATAGGTGGATTCACTAGATCAGGTAGCGTATCAACAACACGCAACCCAGAAATAGTTTGTAGGTTTGTTGCCAGCCCTTGCCTGAGTTCGCTGATGCTTGCCATTAAGCACCTGTTCTTAGCAGACGGAACGGATTGATTAGCTGTGCAACATCGCCATCAATGTTCGCACCTACACGCATAATCCCAATATCTGAAACACCTGCAACACCATATCTGGCCGCAACCTTCCAAATCGTTCCCGGAAGTCGTCGTTATCCTTAATCTGAATTCCGCACCTTAACCAGCACTTGGCCGCCGACGCTGCCATTAAGCGCGCTTCCCAAAGTGCTCAAGCCTATGCCCCGCGCAACAGCGTGATCATCAGAGTCGAGCGTGTCCGTTTCTGCTGGGTCATGCCGCCCATACTTTTTCGTCAGCCATTCTACTGCCCCGAGTCGCCAGGCGTCAATTTCCGCTCCCTTTTGCAATGAAGGGGAAATAGACGTGGTATGGTAAGCTGATGTTGGATTGCACGTTAATGTTTATCGGCGTGTGAAGCGTTTCGCGCCCTTGGATATCCACATCGGACAGCCAGTACCACCACGGGCCGGCGTAGGGCGCAGTGTCAACGTAGGCGTAGGCCGCGCCTGAGCCGCTGCCCTGAGTGGCCGCCGGTTCAAAGTGAATCGGCAGGCCGGCGAGCCTCAAGTCATTTACGTTAGCGCGGTACAGGTTGAAGCCCAAGTTATTCACCTCAAGCGCCGTGGCCCACTTTAACTGCACCTGTTGGCCGCTCAACTGCTTGGCCTGGAAGTAAAGCAATTCCACCGCTGTTGGGTCTACGACGGACACACGGGTGACCTGGCTCTGGCTGCTGTCGCCATTGGTCGCAATCACTTGGGCCTCATAGTCGCCGACGGCCGGGTAAGTGTGCTGGACTAGATCGCCTGTCTGGGGCGGCGAGCCATCGGCAAAATTCCAGGTGTAAACCACATTGGTGCCCGCCGTTACCGTCGCGGATAGGGTGGTGACATGGCCCGGCAGCGTCGGGCTATCGTTGCTGGCCGAAAGACCCGCTATTGGCACGTCGATAATAGATACCAGGGTGTTTTGGCTCTGGCTGCCGTCGCCGTTGACTGCAGTGACCCGGGCGCTAAAAGTGCCGACGACAGAGTAGGTATGCTGAATTTGCGCTCCGGTCTGGAGCGGTGCGCCATCGCCCCAGTCCCAGATGTACGTCACGCCGGTGGCAGCCTTTATTGTGGCCGATAATGTCGTCGGGCTGCCCAGTGGCGTCGGGCTGTCATTGCCCGCCCAAAGGCTCCCTATCGGAACATCGGCAATGATAACCCTAGTACTCTGGGGCTGACTGCTTACACCGTTCGTCGCCGTCACCCAAGCTGTAAAGATGCCGGCCGCCGGATAGGTGTGCTGGATAGCCGCGCCCGTCTGGGGTGGCGAGCCATCGCCCAGATTCCAAGTGTAGACGACATTCGTGCCGGCTGTGATGGTCGCCGACAGCGCCGTCGCGTTCCCCAGCCACGTCGGACTCGTATTCTGCGCTGCCAGCCCATGGATCGGCGCATCGGTGATGAGAACGGTGTCGCTGTAGGTATCGCTGCTTACACTGTTCGTGATGGTCAGTTGAACGGTGTAGCTCCCCGAAGCGGCGTAGATGTGAGCAGGGTGCTTGTCGGAGCTAAACTCTCCATCCCCCAAATCCCAGGCATAGACAATGGTCGGCTCGTCATCGCCTCCAGCCTGGCTGGTATTGATAAAGGCCGTCGCCTGGCCTAGTTCATCGGGGCTGCCGCTGCTAAAGCTGGCCACAGGCGGCCTGACGGCCACGATAATCTCCACTGTGCCAGTGACGCTGCTGCGGCCAGCGCGATTGCTGGCGGTGAGCACTGTAGTAAAAGTGCCGAGGGCGGCAAAAGTGTGGGTGACCAGGGCAGTTCCATCGCTGACCGGCGGAGAGCCATCTCCAAAATCCCACAGGTAGGTCAAGTTGGTCCCGGCGGAAAAGCTCTGAAAGAGGGTGGCTTGGTTTTGCCGGTTGGGTGATGACGAAACAAACCGGGCGATGGGCGGAATGTCCGTGACGGTCACTGTGGTGCTCTGAACTTGACTGCTTGCTCCGTTCGTCGCCGTCACGTATGCGGTGTAGTCGCCAACGGCCGGATAGACGTGCTCAACGGATGCGCCGGTTTGAGGCGGGGTCCCATCCCCCACGTCCCAGGTGTAGACGACATTCGTGCCCGTTATGACGTCGGCCCAAAGCCTGATGGAGCTGCCCAACTCCTGGGGACTCGAATTGCTGACCGCAAGACCGGCAATCGGGACTTGGGTGATGGTGACTGTGGTCGTCCGAGTCTGGCTGTTCATCCTGTTCGTCGCCGTCACGCATGCTATATAGTCGCCGATGGCTGGGTAGGTGTGCTGAACGTATGGGCCGGCCTGGAATGGTGCGCCATCGCCCAGGTCCCAGGTGTAGATCACGTCGGTGCCAGCCGTGATGGTGGCCGATAACATGGTGAGATGGCCGAGTTGAGTAGGGCTATTGTTACTGGCCGCAAGACCCGCGATAGGGGTTTCGGTGATGGTCACGATTGTGCTTTGATCCTGGCTACTCACGCCGTTGGTCGCGATTGCGCGAGCTGTATAGGCGCCAATCGTCGGATAGGTATGATGAACTTGGGCGCCACTGGAAGGCGGCGAGCCATCACCGAAATTCCAGGTGTAGGCCACGTTGGTGCCGGCCGCAACAGTGGCCGACAGGGTCGTGAGATTGCCCAGTTGTGTGGGACTCGTGTTGCCGACAGCAAGACCGACGATGGGGCTATCACGGACGGTAGTCTGGAGCGAGATGACCTGTTCACTGTCGGCGTCATACAGGCGGGCTTGATTGTTCAAGACCTGGCCGTGCGCCAGACCGTTGGTCTTGACCTGCGTCACGATCTTGACGGCGCCGCTGCCGGGTGACATGTCCCCCAGGCTCCAGGTTAGAACCTGCCCACTGACGATGGGCAGCGGTGAGGCAGACTGGTAGATCACGTGCTCCGGCAGTGTGTCAACCAGGGTCAGACCGCGAGAGCTGGTCCCCGCCACGGTATACGATAGCGTAAAAGTCAATACGTTGCCCATCGTGACCGGATCGGGCAGGTCCTGCCCGGCCAGGGCCAACGTGGCGCGAAGAACGTTCAGGGTAACCGCCGGGTCGCCAAAATAGTTAAATGCCTCAATCAGGCTCAACGGCAAGTCGGGCCGCTGCAAGAGGCCCTGTATCCTGGCCGTCGTTGCGGCTAAACCAAGGGTGGTCTCTCCATCTTCAAATATAGCTGTGTAGAGTTCTTGCTGCATCAGTGTGTCTACAGTCGGAAAGCCATAACTGGCCGGCGCCCAACTAGCGATTCCACCTTTGTTATCGAGCAGTAGAAACTCTTCAGCCATCTCGCGAGGGCGATTGTAAGTGGCGAAATAACCGCTTGAACAATTGGCCGCGGTCATAAAGGGCAGTTTGTCGCCGTTGGAAAGACTTTGCATTTGGATCTGGTTATAGATGGTATCGCTACTACCCCAGGTTCCCCACGTGGCATACCCTCCATGGCCAGAGTAGGCCAGTAGCAGCGCGCCTTGGTTGACCTCAGCCTGGACGCTGGTGATGGGATCATAACCGTACATTTTTATAGGCGAGACGCCTGCCGGCAGCAGGTTCGCGATGGCGTCCATGTCCTTGTAAAACTCTACCCATCCGTCGTCGGCCACCAGCACCGCCCGGCGCACCCAGTCGCCCGGCGGGGGTGACTGTTCATACCTTTGCACCTTGTTGGCGACCGTGGTTACTTCGCTGGCCGAGCGCGCCGGAATGCGACCCACAATCAGATCGGGATAGTCGTCATCGCCATGGACTTTGACATACCAGGCGTCGGTCGGCGTCTGTCCCAGAACGAGGGCCTCTGTATAGTAAGCGGGCAACAGGTCAGGCTCCGACCAGCCCTTGTTGTTCTTGGGATCCTGACTGGCATCTCCGACTAACAGGACGTACACTGGCTTGGGTGACCAATGGGCATAAGCGTAGGCCAACAGGGAGCGGATGGCTTGCGGATCATAGATGCCTTCATTGAACTCGTCATACACGCGTTCCGCCGCTAAAGCAGACCAACTGACTATGATTCTGGCGCAGTGCCAGCACCCAGCGACCATCTGTCGCCAAGTCTTGTGCTTGCAGCCATCGATCAGAATCATTCTGCAACAAGGTCAAACTCTCGTCCCGGCCTGTCAGCTTTACAAACTGCCCACCAACCAAATCCTGAGTCTCATACTGAGCCAAGGCCCACGCCCCAGAAATGAACGCCGTCGTCAGGCTCAGCCGTCCTGGCGTAGAAGAATGATAAACCACGTCCCAGTTCGGCACCCCAATATCTCCCGGCTCGGAAATCGTCTCGCTCGACTGAATGTTCGTATTCTGCCACGCTCCGGGCGACAAAGCCATCTGCACAGGCACAGGAGTGTCGCGCAACCACAAGCGATCCTCATCTCGACGACCTTCTCCCACCAGATGCCAGGCGATTGCGGCCTGCCCTTTGCCCTGTGCCGAGTCAACGACAAGAACAGGCCCCTCGTGGACGAAATACACACTCCGAGCGTGCCGCCATCCTTCCCAATCATCAATCACCGTGCGGCTGACGTCCACCGGCCCCAGCCAATCCACCGAGTCTACACGTGCATAGTCTGGTGGGTCTTGTGCCCACTCGCTCCCGATACCGACCAGGGAATCTGCCACAAGTGACAATCCCCTGCTCGGAATGAGTAAACCGTTGAGATTCTCGCGCGGGATACGTTTGTCTCGAAACAGGCTCCGCCCAATCGGCAACCAACCGAAAGGTTTCCCACTACTCTTTTCGACGACGACCGGCCCAGCCTGATACAGCAACGTGACATTATTGGTGGCCTTGTAACGGTGCCAGCCACTAAACCGAAGATTGAGCAACATATAGCTCGCGCCCGATGACCAACCATCACGCAGCACGACTTTGTCTGGAGCGAGCGGCCCGACCCGATTTGGCAAACCCGAGTCACCGTAAACAAGACAGGAACCAACCGTCGGCGCAGCGCCCTGAAGAGCGAGCGCATTTTCAATACCCGGCTGAGCAGAGAGCGCATCGCTGTTTTCTCCGCTCCAGTCCAACGTTTGCGCGGCCCACCACATGAACTGAGGGGCGCGCTCAAGACTGGCAGCCAGATAAGCAATCCCCGCCGCCAGCGGGCGAACAGGGTGATTATACCCGAAAGATGCACCATCCGGAAGCGCCTGAAGCAACATCCACTCGAACGACAATCGCTGATTGATAGAATTAGGCGCAAGGCCAGTCTTAGCCTGCCAATATAGTGATTGAAAATAAGCATTGTTGATCCATTCCGGCTGGTAAACAAAGGCATCGTCAGTGTTGTGAAAGCGCTGCGCCCAGCCGCGCCGGTTCCGCGCCAGATAGGCCTGATTGATAGGAGCAAGATCAGGTGAGCTAAGCCCTTCAACTTCCAGAATCGCCAAGAGGCCCGCGCCGTTCTCCTGATTTTCGTAAGGCCCCTCCGGCCACTTGGAAAACGCCAGAGCGTACATCCAATCCACCCACTCGACCGTCAGCGCGCGCCGATTGATGGCTGCGAACCACGCGCGCAGCGTGCTCCACTCTTGATCGGTAAACAAACCGGGAAAAGCAGTCCGCACACGCGGCGCATAGTAGACTCGCAGGGCCGCATCATATTGCCCAGACTTGACGCTGTTAGCCGGCCCGGTGTATTGGCCCGCCCTTGCTTCGGTCAGAATAGCATCACGGAACGACCTTGCCCAACGTTGTTCGCCAGTCCCCAGCGCCAACATTCCAAATTCTGGAGTGCTCTTGCGTGGGTTGGCTTCAACGCGCGCCAAAAGTCGCCGGTACACATCCTCGCCAGATGGCTGCTGTGGGTCAGGCGCAACCTGGCCGCACAGGAACGGAGAGGTTTCTGTTATCCCTGGATAGCCAGGCGCAGTCTGCGTGTAAAAACTGCCTTGATAGGCCGTCACGCCCCAGAGCCCCAAGCCAAGCACCACGCCGGCCACGCCCATCACGACCAACCAACTCTGCAGACACGTCGGCCTGCCCGCTGGCCAAGTCGTTTCTTTCTGGCCGCGGCCAAGATAGCTTACACCGGACAAGAAGAAGAAGCAAAAACCGGCCAGCGCAATGCCCTGCACAAAAACAAAGAACTCTTCGTCGGAAAAGCGCGTCTCGATCTGGTTGAGGATAATGGGCACAAAGCCGCCTACCCCGGCCAAGGCAAAGCGAGCGACCCAACGCCCGATTCGGCTGCAAAAAGTTGCAGTGGCAAATTGATCCAGCCAGACCACCAACGCAAATAACGCGCCAACCAGCGCCCATGCAGTCAGTGTGCTGCGTTCGAACGCATACAGCCCGGACGCTAGTCCCGCGATCCCTGCCAGCCCCGCCGCCTGTTTCCAACATCCCCATTTCCGTCCGGCCAGGTTTGACACGCTGGCAAGAATCAACAGCGCAACGACACAGCCTGCGCCTGTCAACAAATGACGCAGCCAATCATCCGTGCCGCTGATGAACTGCACCACGCCTAAGAAACCGGTCAGGCTGCCCCACACAGCCACTCGATCTATGACAGCACTTTGCACGTCAATTCTGATGGCCATTTTCCTCCAATACAGATGGGCTGGGCAAAGGTCGAGACAGCCACGCCAACTATCTTGAACTATGGACACACAGAGCGATCGAATTCAAAAATCATCACCTGGTCCTGATGATAGATCAACCGAAAAGCTGAATCTTGGAGCAACAGATCGGCAGGCAGCATCGGTTGCGGCTGGGGAAGCGGAATGGCTTTGGTGACCGTCCCTCGTCGTTGCCCCAGGTACAAATGCGTGATGGGACGGGGAAAATTGCAAATAGCTTCCCGACTTTCAAGAGTGACAGGAGAAGACTGGGCAAGGCGTCGAACCAGATTATTAACAGCCTCGCTATAACCCGGCTCGTTGGACTGTTCCGTCAACAGAGCATACTGCAACGGAATGACAGCGCCGCGCTGGGTCCAAACCGGAAGCCACGAGCCGGCATCCGTTGCTATGGCAGAGATGCCGTCTGTGTAAACCATGCCATTGATTAAGAAGAACGCATCCTTCGACAAATGGTCATTGATCCACTGGGCCGCCCGGACATCGGGCCGCGTGCTCAGATCGTATCCCCGGTCAACCATTCTCACGAGCGACGGCATTTTCCAGGCGCCCACGCCCACCATGACAACAGCCAGCACAACGGAGACCCACCGACTCTTAGCCACCTTATTCACTACGAGACCACCCACCATCCCCCAAATCAGGGCGAGAGGAATATACAAACTCGTTACAATCGTATATTCTTGAATGATATAGACACCCGGCCATCGCGTCAGCCTGAGCACGAGCAAGCCCATCAATACCCACAGCCAGATCACGGGCAAGGCCATCGCCCCTCCTGCCCAGACCGCAACCAGCGTGCCCAGGAACACCAGTGCGGCGACAGGCGCAGACCAACCAATGCGGACTGCCTGAACCTCGGTCCAGAATCCAGCCGACCGGACTTGTGTGGAGACCGCTTGGGCCGCCGGGACGAGCTGGCTTTGGTTGACAACAATGTTCTGGAACCAGGGAGACATGAATACTGCTGCCAGGCCGCCAATCGCAACAAGCGACAACCAGGTCCAACGATGAAGCATCACTCCCCTGAGCTTGGCAAGGACCAAAAACGCCGCGACGACAAAAGCAAGATAATGAAACGCCATCCGGTAATACGTCAGAGCCATTCCGGCCACCAGGCCAGCGCCCATCAAAAAGCCCGGCAAGCCAAAGAGCCGGCCAGGCTTTTCCTGTTGCGATAATGTCATCCACAGCCACCAAGCTGCAATCGGCAGAATAGCCTGTCCGGCCATCTGAGCATACCTGCCCCAGTTCGTATAATAGGCCGGCAGGACGCTAAACATCCCCGCAAATAGAACGGCGATGACTCCGCTCCAAGCGCCCCTTATCCTGTACGCCAGAGGATACAACGCAATGACTGCCAAGATGTTCAATATCTGGCCGCCCCATATTATGGCCTGAGAAGCCTCCGAACGAGTCAGCCAAGCCCATGCGGCGATATTCGCGTGAAAACCAAAGTGAACGGAAAATGTGCGATAAGGAACATACGGCTCCCACGACTGGAAAAGGCCCCCTGACTCCAAAATACGCTTGACGATGGTCAGATGCTCAACCGAATCATCCCACAAGGGCATATCACCGCGCGAGATTTGGATTATTGACTTCGGAGTGGACAGTACAGAGATAAAAGCCTCTCTCTACGAGATGCCGTTTGAATACGTCCGTACTCACGTGAAGCCACTGAGGGACAAAAATCGGCGCAAGAGTATGATGGTCAAGTGGTGGATATTTGGTGAACCGCGCCGTGGGCTGCGTGCGGCATTGGATGGTCTAAACAGGTGCGTCATTACACCCGAAGTATCAAAACACCGCATTTTTATATGGATGGACACTTCTATCATTCCAGATCACAAGTTGCACGTTTTTGCGCGTGAAGATGACTATTTCTTTGGTGTTCTTCAATCGCATATCCATGAAGTGTGGTCACTTCGCATTGGATCTACCCTAGAGGATCGCCCGAGCTATTCATCATCGAGGACCTTTGAAACTTTCCCGTTCCCGTGGCCGCCAGGCAAAGAACCCAAACGCGAATCGCGCGTCAAAGCCATCGCCCAGGCCGCCCGTGAACTCGTCCAACAACGCGATGCGTGGCTCAATCCGTCCGGCGCAAGCGAAGCCGAGTTGAAAAAGCGCACCTTGACCCATCTCTACAACCAGCGTCCCACCTGGCTGGATCTGGCGCACCGCAAACTGGACGAAGCTGTGTTGGATGCCTACGGTTGGCCGCGCGACCCTTCGTCCGGCTCAGGGCAAGCTCTGAGCGATGAAGACATCTTGGCGCGTCTGCTCGCGCTCAACTTGGAGCGGGCTAAAAAATGAAAAGGCCGCAGTGACTGCACGGCGGCTTATCCCCAGACCGATAGGCGCAAAGACACGCGAGGCAATATGTCTTTCCGGTCATCAACTAGTATAATCCTGGTCAAGGGGGGATAGTGATGCGAGTAGTTGTCCAACGGGTCAAGCAAGCATCCGTGAGTGTAGAAGGTCATGTCGTCGGCGTGATTGGGCATGGACTGATGATCCTCGTCGGCATTCGCACGGACGATACGGAAACCGAAGCGCAATGGCTGGCGTCCAAAATCGCCACACTTCGCATCTTTGATGACGACCAGGGCAAGCTCAACCGCTCAGTGCTGGATGTGGGTGGAAGCATCTTGGCAGTAAGTCAGTTTACCTTGTACGCTGATGGACGCAAGGGCCGCCGTCCCAGTTACGATCAGGCGGCCCCTCCTCAAGTCGCCGAGCCACTCATCCGCCGCTTCGTCGAACTGTTGGAAGCTGAACGAGTCCCTGTGCAGACTGGCATCTTTCGGGCTCACATGCTGGTTGAAATTCACAATGATGGGCCGGTCACGATTTTGTTAGAGCGTGAGACCGACTCGGGACATTAGGCTCATTGATTGAGTGTGCTTAACTGGCATGTTTTCATTCGGAAACCTAACCTTCCATTGCTCGAGCGATGTCATCCACATCGTACACGATCTCGATTGTCACATAGCGGCCATGATTGACTTGATAGTCAGTTCACCTTGTACGGCGACGCGCGCAAGGGCCGCCGCCCCAGCTACACCGAGGCCGCACCGCCCGATGTAGCCGAGCCGCTCATCCGCCGCCTGGTCGAATTACTAGAGGCAAAAGGCGTGCCCGTGCAGACCGGCGTTTTTCGCGCGCACATGCAGGTGGAAATCCACAACGACGGGCCGGTGACGATTCTGTTGGAACAGGACGCAGGACGCAAGTCGCATGTCGCATGACGAAACGGCTTGCCACGACGACCGGATCATTTTGGTGACCGGCTCGTGCGAGCAACGCTGCGCGAGTTGATCAACAAGCTGCCGGGGCTGCGCCACGCCATCTACAACTGGTGGAAAGGCCCTGCCGCCATTCAGTTCTATGCGGAAAACAAATTGCCGCTCGCGCACGCCGACTTGTTGACTTGCCGATTTGTCGGTACAATGAGAGCATCTCACCATTCGACATTTCAGGAGGTTCTCATGTCCAGTCCATTCCAACTTGGTCACGCCGAAGCATTTCCCATTCCCACCCGCGAGGCGGTCTCTACCGACAAAGCGCCCAAAGCTATCGGCCCGTACTCGCAGGGCATCAAGGCCGGCGACTTTGTCTTTACCGCCGGGCAGGCGGGCGTTGACCCGGCCACCGGCAAACTCGCCGAGGGTGGCATCGCCGAGCAGACACGCCAGACGCTCAAGAATATCCAGGCCATCCTGGAAGCCGCCGGCACGTCGCTGGATCGCGTCGCAAAGTGCGGCGTGTTCTTGCAAGACATGGCGGACTTTGCAGCCATGAACGCCGTCTACGCCGAGTTCTTTTCGCCCGACAAGAATCCGCCGGCGCGCACGACGGTCCAGGCCGCCAAATTGCCGCTCGGCGCGCTCGTGGAGATTGATGCCGTCGCGCTGATCAAATGACCAAAGAAACGATCCTGCTCGTTGACGACGAGCGCAACATCATAGACCTGGCGCGCATGTACCTGGAGCAAGAAGGCTTCAAAGTGGAAGCTGCCTACGACGGCCAGGTTGCGCTGGACAAGTGCAAGTCGCTTCAACCGGCGCTCGTCGTGCTCGACCTGATGCTGCCGGTCGTGGACGGCTGGGAGGTGTGCCGCCGCGTGCGCTCCGCCTCCGACGTGCCCATCATCATGCTCACCGCGCGCGACGATGACGTGGACAAAATCGTGGGGTTAGAGTTGGGCGCGGACGATTACGTCACCAAGCCCTTCAACCCGCGCGAGTTGGTAGCGCGCGTCAAGGCGATCTTGCGCCGAGCCGGGCACGAGCCTTCCGGCGAAAAGCCCATCACGCTGGGCAACCTCAGCGTGGACCCGGCCCGCCGAGAAGTGACCGCGGCGGGCCGACTGATAGAATTGCGCACCCAAGAGTTCGACCTGCTCTGGGTGCTGGCAGAGAATCGCGGCCTGGTGCTTTCGCGCGACAAGCTGCTCGAACTGGCGTGGGGCTATGACTTTGCCGGTCAAACCCGGACAGTGGACGTTCACGTGGCGCACCTGCGCGACAAGCTCGCCGGCAGCAACATCGAGATCGAAACGGTGTGGGGAGTCGGGTACAAATTGGTCGTCTAGGCCGCTATCCCGATAGCGGCTATCCCGATAGCGGCTATCCCGATAGCGGCCTAGTCGGAGCAGGATATGACGATTGACGACGTGAGGCGGGCGCTCACTCGACCGAGGCCGGGACTGGAGGCACAGGCGCGCATGGCTCCACCTTACCGGCGCAACCAGATGGCAGAGATGTTGAATCCCCCGGCAGATTGCAAACAGGCCGGGGTGCTCATTTTGCTCTACCCGCAAAACGGCCTGTTGCATTTTCCATTGACCCGCCGCCCCGACAGCGTCGAGTTCCACAAGGGACAGATCGGCCTGCCCGGCGGCTCGCGGGAAAACACCGAATCCCTGCGCCAGGCCGCGCTGCGCGAGGCGCAAGAAGAAATCGGCGTGGAGCAATCGTCCGTCGAGGTGTTGGGCCAACTCACGTCGCTCTATATCCTGCCGAGCAATTTTTGCGTGCAGCCGTTCGTGGGATATACGCCGTGTCGGCCCAATTTTCAGATCGAAGAAAAAGAAGTCGCCGAGTTGATCGAAGCGCCGTTGGCGACGTTGCTCGACCCGGCCAGCGCGCATGAAGAAGACTGGGACATTCGCGGCGGAACCTGGCGCATCCCGTTTTACCGATTCGGCCCGCACAAAGTCTGGGGGGCAACCGCCATGATCCTGGCCGAATTTGTCGCGCTGCTCACATAGCGCGGCCTCCAGCCTCGACCGAATTTCTTATCCGCGAATAACGCGAATCTTTAAAGGATTAGTGAAGATTCGCGCGCTTCGCGTCGCGGAAGAAAAAGTGCGGCAAAAATCTCGCGGTAACCGAAGGAAGGGGTGGAGATTCGCATGAGGCTCAGCCCCCTGTGGGTTCACGGAGGAAAAAGTGATACAGATTCCGGGCGTGCAGTCGAATTGGCTTGAACCGATCTCTGGTTCAAGAGTGTTGTTGGCCGTCTTTGCGCACCCCGACGACGAAACCTTTGGCCCCGGCGGGACGTTGGCCCGCTATGCCGCCGAAGGTGTTGGCGTTCACTACGCCTGCGCCACGCGCGGCGAAGTGGGCACGGTGGACGCAGCATTGATGCAGGGCTTTAGCGCCGTCGGCGATTTGCGCTGGCACGAATTGGAATCGGCCGTGAGAATCCTCGGCCTGACCGGGCTGCACTGGCTGGGCTATCGTGATAGCGGGATGCCCGGCTCGGAAGACAATCGCCATCCCGATGCGCTGGTACAGGCCGACCACATGGTCCTCGTCGGCAGAGTCGTCGCCGTCATCCGCGCGTTGCGACCGCAAGTCGTCATCACATTCGATCCATGCGGCGGCTATGGACACCCGGATCACGTTTCCATCCACTATGCCACCAAAAAAGCGTTCGCCCTCGCCGGAGACGCGACCCAATACCCGGAACAAATCGCGCAAGGGCTGGCGCCTTTTGCGCCGCAGAAACTTTACTACGCCGCCTTCCCCAGGGGCCTGATCAAAATCGCCGTGAGGGTCTTGCGGCTGTTGGGCCGCGACCCGGCCAAGTTCGGTCGCAATCAAGACATCAACCTGGCCGAGATTGCCGCGTGGGAAGAGCAGCCGGTGACGACGCGGATTGACATCGCACACTTTCTGGACCTAAAGCAAAAAGCCAGCGAATGTCACAAGAGCCAATCCGGACCGAGCGGCATGTTCGGTTGGCTGCCGGGGCCGATGCGGCGGCGCGTCTTGGGCGCAGAGACGTTCACCCGCGTGCACCCGCCAGTCGACGGCCAAGTCAAGTTGGAGACGGACCTATTCGCGCGTTAGGCGCTTCACCTTTGGCACAATTGCCATGAACAGCAGTTGAATATGATTTCCACAATTGCCGACCTTCTTGAAGCCTTCCGCCGAAAAGAAGCCGAATTGCTAGACAATAAGCATCAGCCGCCGTCCGGCTGCGACGCAACGCCCGCACCCCGAAAGATGATGACCATGCGAAAGTAGCTTTGGAACACGGCGCGTAAGGACGGTCGGCTGCACATAGTGTTGGGCGGCCTTTCTCCATACAAAAGCCCTTTCACTGCTGAAGGTCTTTGCGCATCCAATAGTAACTGTAGCCTTCTGGATAGTCCTCAAGATGCCCAACTATCCGGTATCCCATCCTTTGATAGAATCCCATCTCGTTCCCAAAGGTTTCTACTCGAATTTTGTTGCAGTTTTCTTCTCGTGCCTTTTCTTCGGTCACAGCCATCAATTGCTTTCCTAACCCACGCCCTCGCGAATCCTTTTTCAGGGCTACCAGGCTAACATCTAGCCAGCCCCAGTATGCCCATATAAGAGCTCCACCAACAGTAGAGCCTTTCTCGTCTGTCACACGAACCATAAACCTCTTTGATGTTGGCACGTCCATCAAAGGGTAGGCTGTCTTGTGATGTTCGTTCAGTATCCCTTGCAGATAGTGCTTGAACTCGTCGTCATCTGCTATTTGCACAGTGAAATTATGATCTTGTTTCAAGCCTGGTGTCATATCGTAAAGCCTTGCGGATAGTATCAATTGGTGATGGCCTTTATCTTTTTCATTTGGCCGCCCAACACGTATTTATCAACAGCGTCATTCAGCCGCGCACATCTCTCGTGGATGAAAACCATTCCTCAGCACGCTGAATGAGATGCGGTGTATCCAACTCGCGGCGCGGGTCAACAGAGTGACTCACGACATCGGTCGCCAACTCAGCCAAGTGGCCGGCAGGCTGATGACGCAGCAACTCGATAAAGAATGGAAACTCGGACAGGTCGCCCAACTCTGTCAGCGCCAGGCTGCCATACACTCTCTGCGTGAGGCTCAACCAAAACGAGTCGGCCCTTTTGCCCGCTGCCTCGCCGCCATCGTCGTTCAACACCAATGCCTCGGACGCGGCCAGCCAATCCTTGACGGGCGGCAAAGCCTGGCGCGCGTGGCGCACAGATTCCCGCAGCGCGGCCACCAAGGCGGCGCGAGTCGGCGCGTCCAGATCGCGCGCCGAAAGCGTCACCGGCTCAACGCCCGCCAGGCGCAAGTGGCCGTTCAGATCAGCAAGAGAAATATCCCAGGGGGTGTCCAGGCGCAAATCGTTCATTGAGAACCCTTGAATCTGACAGACTTTGCTTTCACGTTGGGGCTTGGAACAGCCCATCGTCCGGCAGCGTGTGCAGCCGGGTCTCGTCAAACGGCGTCTCGCCGCGAAAGTGCAGCACATCCACTTCGGCGTCGAAAAGGTAACGCCGTTGCGCCCAACGACCGCCGTAGCGGAAGACGACGTCGAACACACACTCATTCTTGATGGGGCTCACCTGCTCGCCGACGATCCACGCCGGGCGAATGTCCCGCAGCACGATGGCGAGTTTGCCGTCGCGCCTGGCCTTGATCTCGGCGATGCGGTCGGCAGCAAGGTCGTGAGTCACGATTGACATGGCCCCTCCCACACGTGACGCGTGAGAGTTCACGCATCACGCATCTCAGACGTGTCCTTGCAGCAGGGCAATCTCGCGCCGCCGGCGATCCACCTCGGCACGGTTGCCACCCGCCCCTCCAGGCGCGACCTCGTCGCCGAATGACGCAAGCTGATATTTCCGGAACGCCAACAACGTCATCACCTGATAAAATTTGCCCAGTCGAAAGTAGAGACCCAGGTCACCCCTGAAAAGCGCTTCCACCCGCTCGCCCACACGCTGCAGATATGAGCAGGCTGTGCGGTATTGCCGGGGCGTGATGAGTCCTGTCGTGACCTCGTCGGCCAGATATTTGACGATCCAACGTCGCTCCTGCATCGTTGCCAGCAGGATGATGACGAATACAACGAGGATGCCCATCCAATCCGACACGATGCTGAACAGCGGCCCCAACAACGTCACCGAGCCGAGCGACGCGCCGGCGTTGTGCAGCGCGTGAGCGGCCACGGCCAGCATAAAGCCCAAAACCGGCATCGTCAATTTCATCAGCCAACTGCGCGACGTGCGCGCCAATGCAAAGCCGATCCCCGTGAGGCTGGTAAAGAAAGCATGGTTCAGCCCAAACAGGAACGCGCGCAAGAAAATCAAGACAAACATGGCGCCCGCGCCGCCTTTGTCCAACGCCGCCAAAAAGTAGAGCACATTTTCCACGGCGGCGAAGCCAAATCCCACAAGCGAGCCGTACACCACGCCATCCATCACGCTGTCGAACTGGCGATAGAACAGCAGGAACACCGCCAGCACGGCCAGCCCCTTGAAAAGCTCTTCAACCAGCGGCGCGATCACCGCTGAGCCGAGGAACGTGTAGCTCAGTCCCAGCCCGACCAGCGACTTTAGCGGGATGTCCAGCACCAGCTCGGCGATGAGCGCCAGGATGATCGAAGGCGCCGCGCCCCACACGAACACGCCAATCAGCAGCGGCCACGGCTCTTTTTCGTAGCGGTCGAACCACCACACGATGAGGGCATAGACGATCATCGGCGCAATGCCGGCAACGATAGCAGTGAGGATGCTGAAGAGCAACATGGTGATGAGTCCTGATGTATGATGCGTATTCCGTAAAGCGTGATGCGACTTGTTACCTGCGACCTGCGATCCGCTTTACCAGTTTAGCATAAGTCGAAGCAAAATGCACGAGCGGCGAGCTGAGCCGGGCCTGAATCTCTGCCTGGGCAAGACTGGTCAAGAACGACTGCGGCGAATCGAATGGCGGCATGTGTACCGTGGCTTGACCCAATTCCCTCGCCGTGTGCGCGTCGCTGCCGGCGAACATGAGCTTGCCATGTTTTTGGGCGATAGCCCGCGCGCAATCGTTATCGGCCGGCCGTATGCACCGAGCGTTGAACACTTCCAGCGCGTCCACCAAGTCCACGATGGGCAACAATCGCTCGGTCCCCATCGCCTCATGGCGCAGGCTATCGCACGGATGGCTCACGCCCACCACGCCCCCCTGCCCTCGCACGCGCGCAATCGCCTCGCGCACCGGCAAGCCCGGCGGAACCCATTCTTTCAGGAAATAAGCAATGATCTCGCCGCAATCCGTCTTGATCTCTTCGCCGACGATGACGAGTTCCGGCGCGATCTGCTGCGCAGCCAACGCGCCCGCGATGGCATTGTGATCGGTGACGGCGACGCGGTCAATGCCCTTGCGCCGGCACGCGACCACGAATTGCGCGGGCCGAACCAGGCAATCGGGCGAGTAGCAGGTGTGCGTGTGCAGCTCGACGACCCAATTTTTTATTTTCGATTTCTGATTTCTGATCCCGGATTGCGTATCCCGGCTCAACCTCAAACCCCCGACTTTTGACTCGCAAACAATTGTTGACGATACAAAGCCAGCATCATAAATCCCAGCATCACGCCGAACCAGAGCGTGCAAAAACGGATGAGCAGCGCAGCGGACGCAGCCAACTCGCGCGGCAGGCCGACGACAAACGCCAGCATCCCGGCCAGGCTCACCTCCGCTGCGCCCAAGCCACCGGGCAGCGTGGACGCGCCGCCGATGATGACCGAAAAGGCGAGGATGAACACGGCCTGGAAAAGCAGCATCGCCGTCGGCTGGACGCCCAAGCCTTTCAACACGAGAAAAAAGGCCGCGCCCCCACCTGCCCACGACGCCGTGCCCAATCCCACTGCCACGGCCAGGTTCTTGAGCCGCAGCAGTTCAAAGCTGCTCTCATAGAACTCGCGCAAGTTGTGAGCGAAGCGCGAGACGAGCGGCAATCGCTCGGCAACGCCCAACAGCCACAGCGAGAGCGGGCGAATTTGCACGACGACGATCCCCCCGATCATAATGGCCAGGATCGCCACGAAGGCGGGCCAGTAATTCGGGTAGGCAAGCACGCCGGTCGCGGCGAGTAGGGCGCACGCCAGCGCATCGCTCAATCGCTCGGCGGCTACGACGGGCAGCGTGCGAGCCATGCCGGCGCCCGTCAAATTCTTGAGCCACAAGCTCTTGAATGCTTCACCGATTTTTCCAGGCGTCACGGTCATCGCAAAGCCGCCGAGGAACACTTTGAGACTATCGGCCCAGGCGATGCGATCAATGCCCACCTGCCGCAGATAATAATGCCACTTGATGAATCGCAACAGGTAATTGAATGAGGTCAACTTCTGGTGGCGGAACGGGTGGAAACAACGGCGGTGGAACTCGCCGCCCATAATCTATCGTTTGTGTTGCGTTCCCGGCGCAACGGCTGCTGGTCGCTCGACGTGGGCGATAAACGGGGCTTTCGCTCACGTCAAGCGCCACAGCCCGCGCGTCGGGGTCAAAGCCCCGTCATACTCTGCACGAGGAGGTCACCATGAGACGTTCCACTCAATGGGCTTGTCTCACGTTAGCCCTGGGTCTTGGCTTGACCGCCGTCGTCGTGACGGTGGCAGGTTTCTCCGCTGTGCTGGCCGCCGGTCAGGCCGATGTGACGATTGATCTGACTGCGCCCACGCACGTTGCTCCCAACTCTCAGTTTGTCGTCAACATCGCTTACGCCAGTATCGGGACAGAGGCCGCGCCGGATGTGCAAGTCACAGCCACTTTGCCGGATGGAGTGCAGTTCATCACAGCTACCGATCGCTGGGGCGCGCCCCTCTTACCCGCTTCGATCACCGGCAATGTGTTGGTCTGGGACATCGGTCTCTTGCCAGCCGGTTCGTGCTGCGGCCACATTCTCATCACCGAACAGGTCAACGCGAGTCTGGCCGAAGGTACGGCGTTGACTAACACCGCAGCCATCGCCACAACCGCAGTCGAATCGGATACGACCAACAACACCGCTAGCGCCGTCAGCGTGGTGTGCGACATGGCTGGTTCGGTCAAGCAGGTTCACGCGGGCGAGGTCATGCCCGGCGATGTGCTGACCTATACCATCGTCCTCGACCTGGCTCAACGTTCCGGTGGCCCGCAACAGATACAGGAACACGTAGTCGAGTTGAGCGATACCTTGCCCTTCAGCCAAGTGCGCTTTCTGGGCTGGACGAGCGATGTGACCGGCACACATGACGACCAAAGGTTGCAATGGCAAGGGCGCGTCCACGCAGGCGAGCCACTGACACTCCAATACCGCCTCGGCGTCGAAGGCGTGGTCACGCCGGGCACAGTGTTGACCAACCTAGCGCATCTGCGCTGGATGAGCGGCTCAATGCAACTTGGGCCGGTGACGACCGTCGTCACGCTGCCGCACTATGCGCGCATGATCGGGCCAAACGGCGACGAGTGGCAGCACGAGTACGGCGTCACACTGACTGTCCCGCCCGGCGCGGTGTCGGATACGACGCGCTTCCAGTTCAGGCCGCTCACGGGCACAGACATCATCTCCGGCCCGCCAGGGTTGATGTATGCCCATCGCGCGTTCGAGGTAACGGCGTTCCGCTTTAGACAAGGTGTCCATCAGTTCGGCCAGCCGCTCACCATCACAGTCAACTATTCCGATACAGATGTGGCGGGATTGAAGCGCGAGACGCTGCGCTTGTGGTATCGCAACAGCCCCGGTGAGCCGTGGGCGATGCTGGGCGAGCCGGTGCGAGTCATGTCCGGCACGCATGTCTACACGACGACACACCTGACCCAGTTCGCGCTGTTCGGCGAGGCGGCGTATCGCGTGTTCTTGCCGGCAGTCATGCAGTAGAGGTTAATACGGGCGGCGCGCATCACAGTGGGAGTGAATCTCGTCCATCTGCAATAAGGCAGCCTGATTGCAGCGCAAAAACGTGAGGGAGAGACTGGTGAGACTCTCCCTCACGTTTCATCGGGCGCAAATGCCCATGGAGAAAAAAACGGCCTACTTGACCTTGTCCACCTCGGCCTGCAGAGCGGGCCGGATCGTTTCAAAGTTCAGCCCTTTTTCCGTGCAATAGTCCTTGACCTTCATCCCCGGCGCGGCGGGCATGGGCATACCCAATACTTTTTCAATCGTCGCCTGCGAGACGCCCCAGCCGAGCACATCGGCAAAAGTGGTCACACCCTTGACGACGCGATCCGTGCTGGACGCGCCGGGCGTTTCCGCCTTGGGCGTGGATTGGGCGGACGGCGCCTGGGTAGCCTGTGGCGTGGTTTGCGGCGCGCTTGTGGCTGGCGCTGTGCCCGGATTGGGTACAGTGTGCGCGGCTAAGTATGCTGCCTGATCACTCTTCAAGTTGCGTGTCCGCAGTATTGTGGCGGCAGATCCCGGCAGATAAATGTCCGTGCTCAAATCATACGGCATACCCTTGTAAAAGGCCACAAACAGGCGCACCGAAGACGTGCCGATTTCTTGTCCGCTGGTGGAATACATCCCCTCCAGGCCCTTGACGGCAAAGGCGGCCGGATTGTTGTCTTTGATGCCAAAAGCCTCGGCCAGCACAGCGGCAGGAACCGCAAAATTCTTTTCCACATCGCCAAAAGTGTACGAGCCGCGAATGTCCGCCGGGTTGGCCTGGCCGGCAAATTCACCGCCGGTGATCTTGGCCGCTTCTTTGGTGGACTCGGTCTGCCACCAGCCCATGGCGCTGGAAAAGAAAATTCCACCGAACAGTATGACGACCACCAGGGCCGCTAGAGGTTTGGATGTCAGAGTCATTTTGCACCTCGCGTTGCGAACTGAACGGTTTTGGCGACCGGGCACACGGCTTCGGACGTGCATTCCAGGCACGAGATGCACTGGTGGTCGCGCACTACTTTTTTGCTGTCAACGGGAATGTTCATCGGGCATAGAATCGAGCAAGCGCCGTCAGCTTTGCAGGTGGCCTCGTTGCGGCGAATGCCAAAGACGCGAAACAGGTTCGTGATACCCAGCACCGCCCCGTATGGGCAAGCGTACTTGCACCACGGTCGCTCGACAAAGAGCGATAGCCCCAGCGTCACGCCCAGGATGACCAGCCCGATGATAGAGACTTCGCTCGACCAAAAGTTGAACAGGGCAAAGTACGGGTCATAGTCAGCAAAGATCAGCTTGCCGGTCACGGCGGTCATATACACCGCCCAGGCCAGCACGCCGTAGCGCAAGTAGCGTAGCACCTGGTCCAGCTTGACGGGGACAAAGTGATTGAACCGCCGGCGGAACAGCTTGCGCCCCAAGTTGCTCACAAATTCCTGGATCGTGCCCAGCGGGCACACCCAGCCGCAGAACACCGGCCCGAACAGGACCGCCAGCAACAAGCTGATGATCATCAGCACAAAGGACGACTGGTGGATTTTCTGCACGAACGTCCCGACCGTGGCGAACTGGTAGATCGTCACGACGCCGCCGAACGGGCACACGGCGTGCAGGCTGGCGTTAGCCAGCAGTGGAATGCTGGCGCCGCTTTCCGCCAGGGTGTGATTGACCGCAATCAGGGCAATCAGGATAAAGAACGCCCACTGGACCACTTGGCGAATCCAGATGCTCTTGGGCCTGAACAGGCGAATGCGTTTGCCAAACACTGTAATCATAAAACCTCCTGATGAACGGCATTGCAGGCCGTGGATATGCTCTTATGATAACGCCAGAATGTGAAGAACCGATGGAGATGGCGTGGGGATGTTGTGAACAAAAGTGCGCTCGCCATGAACAAGCCTCGAGGCAATTCATTGTACACCGGCATCCGGAAACCACAAGTTCCAGAAGTTTGACCGATTGCGTCATGTCTCAGGCCAGTGCATGGCAGTAGCAATCGCATCGAACACTTAGGCCAGCCCTGACAACCTCGAATATCGAAGTCGAACCTCTGCAAAACGTATGGCAGATTCAAGCCGCAGGGACGCTGCCTGATCGTTCTTGCAAGTCTCCACAGTTTCCCCATGCGTTCTTGACCAGTTCTCCATCTTTGTTTGGTAAGCTATACGCAGAAAATCAAATCGGGCCAGTGGCCCAAACTTATGGAGATGACAAGATGAAAAAGTGGCAAATGATTTCAAGTGTCGTGGTGGCTTTGGTGGCGGTACTGAGCCTGACTGTGTCTGCGTTCGCGCAGACCCCTCAGCCGCTCAATAACGAGACAATCGCGGCGTTGGTCATGGCAATCAACGACGAGTACAAGGCGCGCGCAACCTATCAGGCGGTGCTGGACAAGTTCGGCTCGGTCGCGCCGTTCACCAATATCGCGCAATCGGAAACAGCACACATTGCGGCGCTGGAACGGCTCTTCAATGCGTATGGACTGCCTATCCCGCCGGATACGTACGCGGGCCATGTCCAGGCTCCAGCCACACTGAAGGACGCCGCGCAGACGGGCATCGAAGCCGAGCAGGCGAATGTGGCGATGTACGATGGCTTTCTGACCTATGTGCAGGAACCGGATGTGAGGGCCGTATATTGAAGCAGCAATGATCTGGCCGGACAACCTGGCGTATTTCAACGAACTGGCCGGCGGGCCGGATGGCGGTTACCGCTACCTGGTGGATTCCAACCTGGATTGGGGGCAGGCCTGGAAAGAACTCGCGGCCTATATGGACGCGCACGGCATCGCCCGCGTCAAGTTGGCCCAGTTCTCGTCCAATGACCCCGCCACGTATGGGATTGATTACGAGCCGATTGCGCCGATGGCAGGCGCGCCGCCCGTGCTGCCTTCGCGCTTCAACCCCGCGCCAGGGGTGTATGCGCTCAGCGCCTCATCGCTGCAAGGTGTGCCGCTGGCCGACGTCAACACCTATGACTATTTCCGGCGCCAGACGCCCACGGCCCGCATCGGCCACGCGTTGTTCGTGTATCACGTGCCCCTCCCCCCGGTAACACGGGGGGGGACTGAGGGGGGGCGCGGTGCGTGGGTTGCGCTGTGCGCCGCGCCCGCGCCGCCGCTTGAGCCGGCCGACGTCGTCGCCGGTTTTGGCCGGAATGATCTGCGCCTGGTTTACTTTGATTGTCAACAAACGTGGGTCATGCCGGGCAACTCGGCCGGCGGTTGGGTGGTGTTGCCTTTCGCGCTGGCGCACGATCCGGCCGCGTTTGCGCGGAGATGGTTGAGCCAGGGCCGCCTGATTTTCGAGCAACGGCAATCGTTCGATCTGCCGCCTCATTCGATCATTCAATTTCAAAGCCCAACCCTCAACCCTCAAAATGGCATGAGGGTGTTGGCCGCGCCGACGACGATTGGGGATACCGCCGAGTTGTTGGGGTATGCGGTGGATCGCGCCACGGTTCGCCGTGGGCAATCGGTGGAACTGCTGACCTTCTGGCGTGTGATAGGTCGCCCGCCCGGCAGCCTTTCGGTGATGGCACATTTGTGGGCAGCGGATGGCCGGGCGATTGCCGTGGGCGACGGATTGGGCTTTACGGCCGAACAATGGCAAGCCGGCGATGTGTTTGTCCAGCGCCATTGCTTGCCCATCCCCCTCGACGCGCCGCCCGGCCCGGTCACAGCGCAGATCGGCTTGTACACGCTGGACAACTTGCAACGGCTGGCCGTATCCCAGAATGACGTCATCGTCGGCGATAGTTTGCCGCTCGCGTCATTGAGAGTGGAACCATGAAGTGTGTTCCTATCCGTTTTTTTCCCCATCCGTTGCTGGTTGCCGTGATGTTGCTCCTGGCGTTCTGGGGACAGGCGTTGTTTGGCTCAGTGCGCTTGTCGCTCACCACTGACGAGCCAATGCACATTGCGATGGGCTACACTGAGCTGACAACGGGCGATTACGGCTTTCTGCCTCAGCACATTCACCCGCCGCTGGTCAACGAGTGGGCGGCCTGGCCGCTCTTGCTTCGCCCCGACCGTCCCGACCCGCGCCAGATGCCGGGCTGGGCCGAGGGCAACCTGTGGACGTTCAGCGCGCAGTTGTTGGCGCAGTTGGGGCCGGTCGAGTCGGTCGAACTGGCGACGCGCGTGCCCATCATGCTGCTGGCGCTCTTGCTCGGCGCGCTGGTCTACCGGTGGGCCAGCGATCTGTTGGGCGTGCGAGCGGGCCTGATCGCGCTGCTCTTGTATGCGTTCGATCCGGGCATCTTGTCCAACTCGCAGTTCAACACGACCGACATCGGCGCAACGGCGTTCGGGGTACTGGCGACGCTCATCGCGTGGCGCGCGGTCAAAGCGAAAGCCAAGATGCGCCCCACGGCTCGACTGAGCTCGCCGAAGTCGACCTGGCGAATCGCGCTCATCGGTTTGGCGCTGGGCATGTCCATGGCCTCCAAAGTGTCGGGCCTGTTTTTTGCGCCCATGCTCACCGCGCTGGTCGGAATCACATTGTTAAAAGCGCACTGGGGGCGATGGGACGAATTCGGCAAACAGGTTTTGCGTTGGGCGATGCGCTTTGCGCTGATTTACGCGCTGGCCCTGGGCGTGGTATGGGCCGTGTACCGGTTCGAGTGGGGGACGCTGCCGGGCGTCGGCTTCCCGGTCCCCGCCGCGTCGCACTGGCTGGTATTGCAGGCATTCAGCCGGCACGTGGTTCAGGGGCATTACGCTTTCCTGGCCGGACAGGTAGGCCAGCATGGCTGGTGGTGGTATTTTCCGCTGGCCCTGGTCATCAAGACGCCGCTCCCCACTTTGCTGTTGCTCGTGATCGCCCTCATCAGCCGGTTGCGACTTGGGCCAAGTCAACGCGCGTCGTGGACAGACGATGTCTGGCTGTTGGCGATCCCGGTCGTATATTTCATCAACGCCGTGTTCAGCACGATTGACATCGGCTACCGGCATTTGCTGCCCATCTTTCCATTCCTGTTCATCTTTATCGCGGTCCAGGTCGCAGGGCGCAAGATGCAAGATGCAGAATGCAAGTCGCACGCTTCGCGCGCAGGACACACGCCAGTCACCGTCCGAACCTTTGGTTCGGCGTCACCTTGTCACCTTGTCACCTTGTCACCGTGTCATCTCGTCACCTTGTCAGTCCTTTTCCTTCTCGCCTGGTACATCGTCGGCACGCTAAGCATCTTTCCAGATTACGTGGCATACTTTAACGAACTGGTCGGCGGCGCGGACGGCGGCTATCGCTACTTGGTGGACTCGAATACCGATTGGGGACAGACACTCAAAGAGTTGAAGCGATACGTGGACGCACACGGCATCTCGAACGTCAACCTGTCGCAATTCACGTTCATTGATCCGGGCATCTATGGCTTGTCCTACCGCCCGATCGCGCCGATGAAAGGCGCGCCACCAGTGTTGCCTGCACGCTTCAACCCGACGCCGGGCGTGTATGCGATCAGCACCACCACTTTACAAGGCATCCCGCTGGCCGACCCGGAGCAGTTTGACTGGTTCCGCCGCCGCGCGCCAGAAGCGCAAGTCGGACACGCCATGTTTGTGTATCGTGTCGAGGCCGCCTCTCCGCTCTCGCTTCGACCGCGCGCCTGGGTGGCGCAGTGTACGACGCCAGCCACGCCGCTTGAACCGGCACAGGTGGCCGAAGGGTTTGGCCGGGACGATCTGCGCCTGGCTTACTTTGACTGCGCGCAGAGTTGGTTATACCCCACCGGCGGCCAAGCGCCGGGATGGTTCGCGCTGACGCAGGCTGCCCAGGTGGGGGACGCGCGCTGGCTGGCAGCGACTCGCTTGAGCTATGAGCAAAAGCGGGCCGGGTTCTTTCCGCCGTTTCGCATTTATGAATACGATGGATCAGCAGACTATTCGGCTGGGCGCGGGCGTGTCCATATCGCGCCCTCGGCCCAGCCTTTGCCCGATGCCCTCGCCACACCGGCGGTTGACTTGCCCGTCACCTTTGGGAACGGCTTGACGTTGTTGGGCTTTACGCTGGAGCAGCCTGTGATCAAACCGGGCGGAACTGCCTATGTGAAAACAGTCTGGCGAGTGGACAGTGTGCCAGGACGATTGTTGTCCATCATGGCGCACATGTTGGGGCCGGACGGGCGCGCCGTAGCTGTCGGCGATGGCCTGGGTGTGCCGATTGAAAGCTGGCAGCCGGGCGACGTGTTCGTGCAGCGTCACACGTTAACGGCGCCGAAGGATGCGCCGCCTGGCTCGTATTGGATACAGACCGGCGTGTACTGGCTGGACAATGAAAAGCGCTGGCCGGTGCAGGACGCTCGCGTCGCGGGTGACCGTGCGCTGCTTGTATCAGTGCAAGTACAATAACATCTTGAAGCTGGGGAGCCAAAATGGACAGATTCAGGTTTAACCGTGTCCGCTGGTTTATCGTGGTGTGTGGACTCTTGCTCGTGTTGATTTCCACGGCGCAGGCTTTTAATGTCGCTGGACAACCGGCCCACCATGGCGTTGCAACTGATTCGGAAACGGGCCAGGCCGAGGTGTTCGTGCCCGCCGGCCAGTTTCTCATGGGATGCGCATACGACACTACGCACATCACTTGCGACAGCGACGCACAACCTATCCACGCTGTCTACCTGGATGCTTTTTACATTGACAAGACCGAAACCACGAACAAGCAGTACGCGGCCTGCGTGGCAGCGGGCGCTTGTACCGAGCCGCTTTCTCTCGCATCCAACTCACGTCCTGACTATTACACAAATCCCGCCTATGCCAACTACCCGGTCATCCAGGTGGATTGGAACCGGGCATCCCGGTCCCGAGGCAGCTCGCCGACCCTTTTCTCTCGCTGACGTTTGGCATCAGCATCGGCATGATTATGGCCTTGATTTTCAGCCGCGAAGACCTGGCGCACGACAAGGAAACCGACGCGCTGTTTGCCGGGCAGAGCCAGATGCGCCGCGCCGCGCTGATCTTTTTGCTGGTGCTGGTGGCGTTGCTGCTTTCGGGCACGCTCAAGCTGGGCTTGCTGACCGGCACCTACGGCCAGGTGACGCTGCCCATCCCCGGCGTGGATCGCTTTGAGGCGGCCTTGTACCAACTGGCGCCGTTTGACGCCAGCAAGGGCGAAGAGGGCGTGACGGCGCAGGGCGCGATCTTGATTGGCCTGCTGGCGCTGATCGCCTTGACCGCGTGGAAGGGGCTGGAGAACATTACCGAAGGGTTCAACGGATGGACGTGGGCAGCGTTGGGCCTGGTCGCGCTGACGCTGCTGGTGGCGGCGGTGGGGATGAGTCCGCACACGGGCGGGCTGGACATTCTCTTCACCGGCAAGTTTTTTGGCGTCGTGGTGAGCCTCGCGGTGCTGTTTTACCTGGCGCGCTATCGCCTGGAAGGCCAGGAGGTGCGCGACTGGCTGTGGGAGTCGTGGCGCTTTGTCAAGCAAATCTTTCCGCTGCTCGTCGTCGGCGTGTTCGGGGTCGGCGTCATCCGCCAGCTCATCCGCCCCGAGTGGATCGAGTCATTGGCGGGACAGAATACCGTGCTGGGCAACCTGGCGGGCGTGGTGTTTGGCGTGTTCATGTATTTCCCCACGCTGGTCGAAGTGCCCATCGCCCAAATGTTCCTGAGCCTGGGGATGCACCGTGGCCCGCTGCTGGCCTATCTGATGGCCGACCCCGAGTTGAGCCTGCAAAGCATTCTGATCGTCTCGACTATCATCGGCCGGCTCAGGTCGTGGACGTACGTGGCCTGGGTGGCGCTGTTCAGCACGCTGGCCGGGTTGATCTATGGCGCGTGGATAGATGGCACCAGCCTCTGGCTGATCGCGCTCTACCTGGCGGCGTTCCTGGGTCTCTTGGCGCTGGGGCTGTATCTGGTCAACCAGCGCAACGTTCAAAAGGCGGCGGCCCTGCAGCAAGCCGCTGCGCGCAAGATGACAAACCGCTTTCGCGCTGAAGGAAGCTAAAATGCTTACGGTCGAGATTCTCGGTTCGCGCCAACTGCAAAAAGGTGGAGGCGGTCGCGCGTCAGGCGGCATCTCAACTGGGCATGCAAGCCGACTTGGTCAAAGTCCCCGACTATAACGAGATCATGAAATACCCGATCTTGTCCACGCCGGGTCTCGTGATCAACGAGCAATTAGTTTGCTCCGGGCGCATTCCCAGCCAGGCGGAAGTGACGGGCTGGCTGACCACAGCGTCACAGGCAAAATGATGTGTGACGGCGCACAAGACTATCGAGACCCACTGGGCCGATCCAATCGGCGGCGCGCGGTGTCCGATGGTCGCAGACGTTCGGCAGTCGCAGATTGCGGTCTTGGCGCGCAAGGATGGAGCAAACGGCTCGGCGCTTGGGCATCATCAAAGCCGCTCGCTCGGTCAGCGCATGGCCGGTCAATCAGTAAAACGTCCTTCAAGCTCGACGAGGAGAAATACTATGAGTAACAACGTTCCCGAAAACGCTTTATTCGTTTGTTTCGGCGGCATGTCCAACGTGGGCACGCTGACCGGCCTGGCCGGCCTGGAAGCAGTCAAGCAGTTAGAGCCGGGCCAGGCCGGCATCTTTTGCCTGGGCGGGCTGCCCACGCAAAGCCAGTCGGTGCTGGACAAGACCCGCGCCGCCAAACGCATCATCACGGTAGATGGCTGCCCGCTTAATTGCGCGCGCAAGATCGTCGAGCAGGCCGGCTTTACGCCGTACAAGACCGTCAACCTGGTGGAAGATTGCGGCATCAAAAAAGGCCCGCCCCAGGCGTATGGCGACGAGGAGATGCAAGTAGCGGTCAAGGCTATTGTGGACGCGATCAAAAGCAGCGAGTGACAGTTGCAGGAGAGACGGATGACGACCAATTACGCGGACTATCACAAGCACCTGGAAGAACGTTTGACGCAACTGGGGCGCGAGCTGCCCGGCCCCATGACGGGCTTTGCGCGGCTGCGCAAGAAAGCCGTCGAGGACGGCGCGCTCAACGCCAAGACGAAGGAACTCGTGGCGCTGGCGATTGGCGTCGCCGTGCGCTGCGAAGGCTGCATCGCCTATCACGTTCACGACGCGATCAAGGCTGGGGCCACGCGCCAGGAATTGTTGGAAACCATTGGCGTGGCGATCATGATGGGCGGCGGGCCGGCCTCGATGTACGCCGCGCACGCGCTGGATGCTATCGAGCAGTTCACATTCCAACCCACGGGAGAAATCGAATGAAAATCGCAGCAGTCTCTGAAGACGGCGTGACCATCAGCCAACACTTTGGCCGCGCGCCGTTCTATGTCGTCGTCACTATTGAAGACGGCAAAATCGTCTCGCGCGAGCAGCGCGATAAATTGGGCCACGCCCATTTCGCGGGCGAGCCGCACGAGGAAACGCACGGCAGTGACCCGCGCGGGCACGGCTTTGACCCGGCAGCGCAAAACCGCCACACGCGCATGGCCGCCGCGATTGCCGATTGCCAGGTCTTGCTGGCGCGCGGCATGGGCGCGGGCGCGTATCAAAGCATGGAGCAGGCCGGCATCCGCCCGGTCGTGACCGATATTGCCAACATTGACGAGGCGGTGCAGGCGTACCTGTCGGGCCAGATTCTGGATCATACGGAAAGGTTGCATTGATGGACGGTGAAGCGCATAGCCTGGCAGAACGCCTGCGGCGGGCGGCCGAAAAGTGCTCCGCCAGTGAGTGGGTGGTGATCGGCGCGTTGCTGGCGACGGGCGCCGTGCCCTGCCCCGAGTGCGGCGGGCCGATGGTGTTGCACACCTGGCCGCTGGCAGGGCTGCTCATCCTTGCCCGCGCGTTGAAACGCCGCAAGTCACGCGGTCAGAAAGCCATGCAGAACAGCGCGCCGGACTCGGCGGCAGGAACGAGCTGTCATGGCGTCGAGGAGAACACGGAAATGTGAGCGTGTTATTGCTGGTCACACCATCTGGCAAAGCCCAGCCGCACAAGTAGTTCGTCAAGGATCAAGATCGTCATGCTCGACATCAAAATCCTGGGCTATCGAGCAGACCAGGCTTTTGCTATCCGCCGCGTCGTGATCGCGGCCCTGGACGAGTTGCGGAAAGAACAGCCCGGCATCGAGAGTGTCGTCACGAACATTAAAGAGGCTCAAGACATTCTACAGTATACCCAGGTGCTGATGGCGCCAGGGTTGGTGATCAACGGCAAGCTGGTGTACTTGTGCTTGGGGCGTATCCCGAAGAAGAACCAAGTCATCGGTTGGCTGCGAGCAGCATTTGAACAGTCAACCTGATGGCATGATGTTTTGTTGCACTGAAGGAAGGGTAGGCGATGAAAAGCCCAGTTATGGAATGGGAGTTCACACGAACAAACGGTTGAGCCGATGAGTGGTTTGACGTGTTGTGACTTTGACGACTTTGTAAAGGCATTGGCTGACGAGACGCGCCAGCGTATCCTGGAACTTTTGCGCGAACGCGAGATGAGTGTGAGCGAGTTGAACGAGCACTTTGCCGTCACCCAGCCGACGATCTCGCATCACCTCGCCATCCTGCGCCGCGCCAAGCTGGTCAGCCTGCGCCACGAGGGGCGGCAGACGTTTTACCGCGTCAACCCGGCCTGCGGGATTGACGGTTGCCGCGAGATTCTTGCTCGTTTCAACATTCCGGTTGTTCAGCAAAGAGATGACCACACTCTGACAGGAGAGGAACGGGGCAACTGAGGCAACCAGCGAGGTCGGCGTGGGCTGATGTTCTGTGAAGGCTGGAAGGAGGAACTGTGACAATACTTGAGATGGCCCTGGAAAAAGCACATGCCATACTGGGAAGTGAGTGTAGTCCCATTGGTCTGATGGCCTCACCCGAAGGCTACCCGCACGTGTGGGCGCGCGATAGCGTCATCACGTCGCTGGGCGTGACGCAAAGCGTTTCGCCCGGCCACGAGAATTGCCTGCGCGTATCGTTGGCGACGCTCGCGGGACAGCAATCGGAGTTGGGCGCGATTCCGGAACGCCAGGACATCCAGACCATAGGTGCTGCGGGGCAGGCTGATCAACAGCACCCGGCTGGCGTAATAGTGCAGACCTGCGTGCAGGCAGTCTCAGTAGATCACGGATTTGGAAAATGTGAGATAATGCTTGACTTCACCTTGGAGGTCAAGCGATGCCATCCTTTATCCCGCCTCACGCTGAGAAACTGACAGATCGCGTTACCTTGGACACGGTCATTGCGGTCTTGGAGCACTATTTCGATCTGTCGGCAGACGGGTACTTGTGCCAGACGAGCGACCTGTGGAACATTTTGGTGAACGCCGCCGCGCGTTGCACCTACATTGAAACCGTCTGCAATGATTTGTCCGCCGCGCCCGCTGGCAACACCGTGCGGGGGTATCTGAACGAACAGTTGACGCCCCAGGTCATCCGGGCGTTGCAGCGGGCCTGCAATCACGCCTTGGCCAGTCAATTGCCATTGTGGTTGCGGGATCAGCCGAAGGAAGTGGCGCTGGACTTGCATGATGAACCCTACTATGGCAAAGACGATGACCCGGAGGATCCCGAGTGTTGGATTTGTCGGGGCGAAGCGCGGGCCGGCACCACGCGGTTTTATCGCTGCGCGACGGCCTATGTCATGCACCGCGATGTGCGCTTCACGCTGGCAGTCGAGTTTGTCCATCCGGGCGCTGACCTGATCCAGGTGGCGAAACGCTTGCTGCGTCGCGTGAAAGCCTTGAAAATCCAGGTCAAACGCGTCTATCTGGACAAAGGCTTTTGCTCGATTCCTGTGCTGCGCGGGTTGTTGGCCGAGCCAGACTTGTCGGTGGTCATCGCGGCTCCCATCAAGGGCAAGACCGGGGGCACGCGCGCCCTGTGCCAGGGACGCCGGAGCTATCGCACCGAGCACACGTTTCGCAGCAAGGACTATGGCGAACTGACCGTTCCGGTCATGGTCGTGCGTACCCGCTGCAAGCGGCGGGATGGGACCAGCTACTGGACCTGGTTGGTCTATGTGCTGCTCAACGTGCCCGACCTGACCGCCCGCCAAGTCCGCAAAGCATATCGCCGCCGCTTTGGCATCGAAAGCAGTTACCGCCTGCTCGAACAAGTGCGAGGACGCACCACGGCTCGCAATGCCGCCCTGCGTTTTTTGTGGATGGGGATTGCGTTGTTGATCGGTAATATCTGGATTGCTTTGCACTGGACGTTTCTCCGCCGACGCGGCTCCGGCCCACGTCGCGTGGCCCGGCGGACTTTCATTCTGCCGTGCATGCTCCAGTTCCTGCGCCGGGCAGTCGAAGCGATCTATGGCGTGATTTCGATCATTGACCCGCCCAATGTCAAACCAGCACTTTTGTGATCTACTGAGACTAGAAAACCAACATGATATCACCAGCGACGTTTATTGTTTGGATGTCTGCTCCAGGCGTGCGAGCCTGGATTCGATGCGCGCGAGTCGAGTTTGTATCTCTTGAATCACCAGCAAGATTTGTCCGATGACCTGCTCCGCAGTCAGATTCCCTTTGCCCCACTCACGGATGATGTGTTCCAACGAATAAACGCCCATGTTTGCCTCCCTCGATAGCGTCTACACGATGTCGTGTAGAGCCGCGCAAAAAAACCTCGGCGCTATTCTACACGATTTCGTGTAAACCGTCAAGAGAGGAAAAACAGTTCACGCCTTGTCCGACTTGCCCGGTGGGTTGGTACGATAGGTGAAATCTGCGCGTTCAGCGACAAGGGTCAACAGGCGCGCCATGCCACCTCGCGGGCGATGATACCCCAACTCCCAATCGCTCACGGTCTGCTGGCGGATGCCCAGTTCTTCGGACATTTGTTGTTGGGACATGTCCAGGTGGTGGCGCAGCGCGCGAATGTTATCGGCATTCCACTCGTATTTGGGCTTGCGTTTGACCGCCATAGGTCTCCCTGTCTCCGGTTGAATCTGCCTGGATTGGTGCGGAACCTTGCGAAGGTTGATGAGTATTATACCAAAGGTTTGGAGATTCATTTTCCCCCTGCAAAGGGCGAGAACCTGGCAAGGGGGCGGTCACTGAGATTCTTTGCAATCGCCAGGCAGATGGCTCATCA
Source organism: Anaerolineae bacterium (assembly GCA_041300525.1). Classification (GTDB taxonomy): domain Bacteria; phylum Chloroflexota; class Anaerolineae; order Fen-1058; family Fen-1058; genus JBGLNJ01. The sequence goes on from JBGLNJ010000001.1 coordinate 3,866,783, forward strand.
CTTGTCGCGGCGCGATGGTTTGGCCCGACCCCGCGCCGCTTGCGTCACGCCGTCGAATAGCGTGAGGCGCATCCCAATACCGACCGAGACGATCAGGACGCCCGTCACGATCAAGGCCATCGCCGCAAGCGGCAACGCATGCGGAGGGGCAGCCGCAACGGCAGACGGCGTCGGGGGCAACACGGTGATGGCCGTCGCTATCGGCATTGGAGTGATCGTTGGCTCTGGCGTGGGTGCGATAGTCGCTAGCGCCGTCGGTGACGGGATCGGCGTGGGTGTGGCTGGCACGATCTGAACGACGAGCGGTTGGCCGATAAATAACTCGGTGCTCGTCGTGATATGGTTCAACTGGAGCACGTCACTGATTTGCACACCGTACCTGAGCGCGACTCCAAACAGAGTGTCGCCCATCTGAACGGTGTGTGTGATCGCGCCGGCAGGGAACGGCGTGGCCGTAGACGCCAGCCTATCGCGCCACGGTATCCGGATTCGCGAGGGCAGCGTCGCCGTCGGCGTGGCGTAAGCGCCCACGATGACGAGGCTTGCGTCGTCCAGGTACACGTCGTTGTTGGAGCGCGCCCAATCCCATTCCGGGCGTGAATGAGTGAACACTGTCACCGTGTCGCTGATGGCGACCGTCTCCACCTGGAACTGTACCCACTTGTCCCACGCGGGCTGTTCAACCGACCAGGTGACGGTTGTCGTGAATGGGTCTGTGCCTCCGAGCGGGTCAATCCCCACGCGCAGGTGCATGTCCGAAGGCTGATCAGAAACCTCGCCGGTCTTGCCGCACTTGGCGGAATCGAAACACATCCAGGCCTGGATCCAGATGGAAAAGCGGACGCGAGCGCCGGGCGGGATGCCGCTTACCTGCTGCATCAACCCGGCTTCGTGCATCCGTCCGTAGGAAAAATACTTTTGCGAGCGGATGCCGCCGTGAATGCGGTTGGCAAAGTCCACGTTCGTGCGAAATTCAGGCCGCATCCAGTAACAGTGATAGCCGTCTGAGCCTTTTTCGCAATTGTTCGGCATTTGGACGTATGCGAGCGGCGCGTCGAGATACCAGGCGCGCCAGCCGGGAGCTATCTGGACTTCTTCGATGGCATCTTGCTTGACCCACGGGTCCGGCGCTTCAAAGTCGCCGTCCACGAGCAGGTTGCCGCTGACTTGCTCCTGCGCGGTCGGACTGGCAAGAACCAAAACAGGCAATACCGCCAAACACAGCAGGGCAAAGAAAAGTGGCAACACCCGAAGGGTGAGCACCGTCTGTGTCAGAGATTTAGCGCCAGGACGCAAAGACGCAGAGCCGCAAGGTGTTCCATTCATTCTTTGTGTCTTGGCGTCGCTGCGTCTTGGCGTCAAAGTGTTGAACGACTTCACCGCGCCATCCTGCCCCACCACCACGCCGCCATACCCAACACGATTGCTTCGACGATGCTCGTCATGCCGATGACGGTGGCCGCGTCGAACCAGAACTGCGGCGGGTACAGGCGGATGAGGGTATCGGAAAAGTTGAATAGCCAGGTATCGCCGCTAAAGAACACGCGGTGAAACGCCGTAAAGAACGTGTCAAAACCGGTCAACACAAAGAAAACCAGCGCCGCCAGCAGAACGACCGTAGCGCTCGCTCCCGTCACCATCGCCGCTGGCGCCGCCGCGCGAGTCTCACGTTGCCGCGTCAAGGCGATTACGGCGGCCACCGCGGCAATGAACAGTACTCCCTGCGTCAGATAGATGTTGCGCGTCACCACGCGTACATCCTGCATGTGGCCGATCTCGCGCTCGACGAACGCGGGCGAGCCATCTTCCAGCCGCGCCTCTTGCAGCACAACTACGCCGCGCGGCCCGACGATGGACTCGATGCCCGTGATCGCCAGCCGCGTCCGCTCTTGCGTCGAAAAGCCAAAGACATCGGCGGGAAAGTTGGGCCGGGCATACTCAAACAACACCCAGCGCGGATGCATCAACCCGCGAATGGGCATCACCACCAGGATGATGGGAACGGCTAAAACAATCACAGCCTGTAAAGCCGCTTTGAGCCAACGGTTCATTTTGTCTCGATTCTAGAGCCATGGTGACTTACCTCATCAGTCGTTTTGGCTCTATCATACACGCTTTTGGAATAATTTATTTTTTCCATGTCCCTTATCCGGGTGAAGATCCAACGCCCGACGAAGCGCGCGAGGCGTTCGCCATCGCCAAAGCGGTGCGCCGTTTCGCCCGCAAGTTTTTGGGCGTTGGATAACGGCACGTCGCGCCTTTGTTTCTGGCACAGTAAACCACGGGGGCGGAGTCGAAAGGTTGGCTCCGCTTTACGTGGTGTCAGGCCAAATGATAAGGCTACCGGGCTGTCCGCTGCCGGAACCAAGGCAGGCGTGCACGAATCGCTGGCGCAGTGGTGGCTTCGTCGGGCGGCGTCAGCAGCACCGCTGACGTGATCGTGCGTTGGCCGCATCAAGTGTATTTGCCTGTCGTCCTGCGCCAATCCCCGTAGCGGGTGCAAACATTGGCAGCGTGTATGGGCACCCGCTTCGCGCAGGCGCGATAACAACACTTGGGGCGGAGTCGAAAATTCGGCTCCGCCCTATTGCTTTGCGAGCACGGGCGGCGTATAATGGTGGACAGTTGAGGATTACGCTGATTCGAGGAGAGAATTTATGAAACTTGCCATTGCGGGCAAAGGCGGCGTGGGCAAGACCACGCTGGCAGCACTTTTAGCCCATATTTATGTTGAGCAAGGCCAAACCGTCATTGCGATTGACGCCGACCCGGCGGCCTCGCTTGCCAACGCACTGGGCCTGCCGCCGGAACTCGCTACGCAGGCGCACCCCATCGCCGAGATGGACGCGCTCATCGAGGAGCGCACCGGGGCCAAACCGGGCACCGTCGGCGGGTATTTCAAGCTCAACCCGCGCGTGGACGACATCCCGGACCGCTTTTCCGTCACGCATCGCGGCATCAAGCTACTGCGGCTAGGGTCAATTCGCGGCGGCGGCGCGGGCTGCATCTGCCCCGAATCGGCCATGCTCAAGGCGCTCGTCACGCACCTGGTGCTCTACCAGAACGAGACGCTCATCATGGACATGGAAGCCGGGCTGGAGCACCTGGGCCGCGCCACGGCAGGCGCGGTGGACGCCTTCATCGCCGTAGCCGAGCCGGGCCGCCGTAGTCTGGACACGGCCCACCGCATCCAGCAACTCGCCGCCGAAATCGGCGTCAAGACCGTGTATTTGGTCGCCAATAAAGTCCACGACGACGCCGAACTCGAATTCGTCCGGTCAGGCGCGGATGGGCTGACGTTCATCGGCCACTTGCCCTTTGACGATGCGGCCAACGACGCCGACCGGCGGGGCATTGCCGTGTACGACGCATCGCCCAGGCTGGTCGAGGCAGCGCAGCAAATTGCAGCCCGCCTGGGACCCTCGGTGTGAGGCACACTGGCACATTCCCACAGCCCATGAATTTGCAACCCATTGCACTCAAAGATGTATCACGTGGCGAACGAAGGCCAGGTTCTCTACAAATGCAGAAGTTATGTCAATCAACGACTATCTTGATCGTATTCCATGAAATGAGGAGAGCTAACATGCGCATCACCATTGACCGTCGGCTGTGCGCCGGTAGCCTGTCGTTTTGCGAGCGGTGCTTTGGCATTTTCGTCACCACGCCGCAAGGCGTTGACCGTGCTTGCGTCACCGAGATGCGCGACGGTGGCTCCGAACTGCTAACACCGCGCCTCATCTCCGCCGAAGGCGAAGACACACTGACACTCGCCCCCGCCGATGCGCGGGCGGTGGCACTCGACGGTTGGCCGCAGTACGTCCAATTTGAGCCTGACTTTTACCGAGCCTAATACACTTGTACGCCACATCATCCCATTCCTGGCTCTCTGGGATTTGCCGTGATACGCCCCCATATTTGGCGGCAGCGTGTAGGACAAATTGCCAATTTGTCCTACAGTTGGGCAGACACCATGGCAATTCCCAATGAGCCCCATTTCTGATTGCAGATTTGTTGACTTGCCGATTCGCTGATTCGTAGGTGAAAAACCATGTCCAATTCCATTTCTTTCCTTTCCGCCTTCTTTCGCCCGCAGGGAGTCGCTCTCATCGGCGCATCGCGCGACCCTGCCAAGCTGGGGTATGCGGTGCTGCGCAATCTGACGCAGCACGGCTACCCCGGGCCCGTCTATCCCGTCAACCCCAAGGCCGACGAAATCTTGGGCGTGCGCTGTTATCCTTCAGTGCTGGACGTGCCGGATCCAGTGGAACTGGCGGTGATCATTTCTCCTGCCGCAACCACGCCCACCATCTTGCAGCAATGTGGACAGCGCGGGATCAAGGCTGCCATCATCATCTCCGGCGGATTCTCGGAAGCGGGTCCCGCCGGCGCCGAACTTGAAGGTCAATTGACCGACATCGCTCGGCGTCATCACATCCGGCTGATGGGACCGAACTGCATTGGTGTCATTGATACACATACTCCGTTCGATACGACCTTCGTGCCCGACATGCCCAAGCCCGGCGTCATCACGTTCGTGTCGCAATCGGGCGCGGTGTGCGGCGGCGTGATTGACTGGGCGTTAGGCGCGGGCATCGGCCTTAGCCGCATCGTCACACTGGGCAATCAGGCCGATTTGAACGAGACCGACGTGCTCGAGGATCTGGCCGAAGACGACAACACGCGTGTGATCGCCATGTACCTGGAGGGCGTGGACGATGGCCGGCGCTTTGTGGAGGTGGCGCGGCGCATCTCGATGCGCAAGCCCATCGTCACCATCAAAGTTGGCTATACCGAGGCCGGACGACAGGCCGCTGCTTCACATACCGGCGCGCTCGCCGGGAGCGATAGCGCCTATCGCGCGGCCTTTCATCACGCCGGGATCATTCGCGTGCCGGACATTGAGGCGTTATTTGACGCGTCCATCTCGCTGGCAAACCTGCCGCGGCCGCGTGGCGAGCGGGTGGTGATCTTGACGAACGCCGGCGGGCCGGGTGCGTTAGCTTCGGACTCGTTGGACGCTCACGGCTTGCGCCTGGCCCCGTTGAGCAAAGAGACCAAGTTTTGCTTGCGCCAATTCCTGCAACCGCATGCCAGCGTCCATAACCCGGTGGACCTGCTCGGAGGGGCAGACGAGACCGATTATGCGCGGGCGCTTGACGTGTTGCTCCAAGACCCCGGCGTAGACGCGGCGATCGTCATCAACGTGCCGCAGGCATTGGTGCCGGCCGTGCGCATCGTGCGCGAGATCGCCCAGGTGGTGCACCGCTGCCAGGTGCTCCCCGATTGCAACAAGCCGGTGATGACGTGCCTGATCGGCGACATCAGTTTGCCCGAAGCGGTCGAGTTCATGCGCCAGGCCGATCTGCCGCTCTTTCCGTTTCCAGAGCGCGCGGTGGCGGCGCTGGGAGCGATGGTGGCACGGCGCAGGTGGCTGGAACATCTGCCCGAGATATCGGATTTCCAACTTCAAGCCCCAGCCTCTGGCGCACAATCTCTGAATGATAGAGAACTCTTGATTGAAAACCTAAAGTCCAAAATCCCCACCTTGCCGATAAAGCTGGCGACCTCTCCGAGCGACGCGGCCAAGATTGCTCAGGAGATGGGATTCCCGGTCGCGCTCAAGATCGCTTCGCTCGACATCAGCCACAAGAGCGATGTGGGCGGCGTAGAGGTTGGACTGCGAACGGTGGCGACGGTCCGCGCGGCGTACAAGCGCATCATCAAGAATGCCCGCGCCGCCAAGCCGGACGCTCGCATCGAAGGCGTCACGGTGCAGGCGATGGCCCGACCAGGGCGCGAAGTCATCGTGGGCACGGTGCGCGATCCGCAGTTTGGCCCGCTCGTGATGTTTGGCAGCGGCGGCGTGTACGTCGAATTGCTCAAGGATGTGAGCTTTCGGCTGGCCCCGGTAACACGCAGCGAGGCGTTGGCGATGATCGAAGAAACGTTGGCCGGTAAATTGCTTTCGGGCTTGCGCGGCCAACTGCCCGCCGACAAATCCGCCGTGGCCGACGTCATCGTAGCCGTATCGCAACTCATCGCCGCCGACGAACGCATCACAGAGATGGACATCAATCCGCTGGTGGCCTATGATGAGGGGCAAGGCGCGGTTGCGGTGGACCTGCGAGTGGTGGTATGCAACACGTGAGGCATCTCGGATCAAACAGACAGAGCGTTTCGTAAGTCAATTATTGGCGACAGGCGGGTCGTTGACCGGATTGATGGTGAGCGTGACTGTGGCGACATTGCTATCGAGCTGGCCGTCGTTGGCCTGGTAGGTAAAGTTGACCGAGCCATTATAGTCGGCGGTCGGCGTGTAAGTGAACGAGCCATTGGCATTGAAGGTCAATGCGCCAACGGCCGGGCTGCCGAGCAGGATCGCGCTCAGACTGTCGCCATCGGCGTCCGTGTCATTGCCGAGCACGCCAGGGGCAGCCACGTTGAGAGGAGTGTCTTCGTCAGTGCCATAACCGTCGTTTGCCGCGACTGGAAAGTGATTGACCAGCGTGGAGGCTGCGGACGTGTTGTTCGGCGTGTTAAAGTCAAGCTCGTCCGCCGAGACTGTGACGGTGTTCGTGATCGTCCTCGCAGCATCCAGCGTGGGTGTGACCACCACGTTGATTGTCACGTTGTTGCCGACAGACAGGTTACCCAGAATGCAGATCAAAGTACTTGTTCCGGTGCAGCTCCCTTGGCTGGGTGTAACTGAAACCAGAGACACGCCGCTGGGCAACACATCGGTCAAGACCACGTTGGTTGCCGGCTGCGCGACCAGGTTGGTTACAGTAATCTGATAGGTCAGGTTGTTGTTCACCATGACTGGATCGGGCGAATCAGATTGCGTGACCGAGAGATCGGACGCCGGGTCCACTTGGACGAGTTGGGTAAACGTCGCGCTGTCGTAGGGATTCTCCACCGTCAGCCTGACCGTGTAGGTCATAATGTTCGGGAACTGGTGAATCACGACCGGATTCGTGATTGCCTGGACAGGCGAGCCGTCGCCCCAGTCCCAGGTGTAAGTGATGGGTGTTGTAGTGTCGGGAGACGTGTAGCTCGCAGTGAACGTCGTGTTCGCGCCGGCCAGCGCGGGCTGCGGTGAATAGGTGAAGGAAGCGCCTGTCACCGCCGGCCAGGCGTTGAGGTACACGTCGTCAACGTACCACGTCATCACGCCGGTCGAAGTGATGTTGAACCGCAGTTGCAGGTTGGAAACCCCGCCATAGTTGCTCAGGTCAAAGTATTGCGACGTCCATGGTCGCGTCGAATTGGTGTAGGTGGCGACACGCGTCCAGGCGGCACCGTCAGTCGAGGCCTCGAGATAGCCTTTTTGATTGGCGTTCGCCATTCGGTAAGCCGTGTCGAACCTCAGGGCGGGTTTCACATAGTCTGTCAGAGACACGGCGGCGCTGGTCAACCAGCCGTTCACGCCCGAGCCTTGCCAGGCGTTCGACGCGCTATGCCAGATCACGCTGTTGAGGCTCCACGGAGGCGTTTGCTTGGTCCAGTTGTTGTCGGTGATCGCGCCCCGCTCCATGTTGTCTTCCAAAAGCCCAATGCTCTTGGCATCGAATTGATCGCGAGTGTAAGCCTCGGTCGTCATCGCCACGGGCACTTGATCTTCCAACGTCGCCGGGCTCACGCCGCTATAGATCTTGACGGCCATCAGCTTGAGGGTCTGGGTCACGGGCGAGAAAGGCAGATGGTCGTGGATGACGCGGCCATCAAAGGATAACGCCAGTTCCCCGTTCCCCACCGATAGAGACTGCGGGTCGCTGACGCTCCAGGCGACCAGATTGCCGGCTTGGTCAACCAGCGCGCCTTCGATGCGGTAATCGCCGCCGTGGTCGGTGACTGTGACGCCGGCTGTAAAGACCAGCTTGTCAAAGCGCCCGTTGCCATTGGTATCTACTGCCTGGCTGGCGAACGTGTGCGTTGCCGTCACCGCCATGACCGTAAAGTCGCCGGTCCTGGGGTTGCTTCTAAACGCAATGGGGCCTGCGTAGATTGGGCCATCCACATTGTTTATCTCGTATGCTTTAAAGAACCTGGCATCGAGCAATTTGCCGTTCGAGCCCAGCAGCTCCAAGCGGTCCAGGGTATAAGGAGGCTGCACCTTGGCTATCTTGAACTGCAACGTGGCAGTCGCGTCAGAGCCGGTCCAGTCGGCATAGCCAACAAGATTGCCCCGGCTGTCGTAGAGGTCGCCTCGCACCTGGAATGTTCCCGGCAGGCCGATATTCAACGGGACGTACACGGCTAATGAGTCATAGTACCCGTCTCCGTCATCGTCAAGGCCCTGATGCGAGTATTTGTTAGCGAACCGGGCGGCTTGGACCGTAAACTCACCAGCCTTGTATGGGGCGGTTGAGTAGGCAAGTTCCTTGAAATCCAAAGTGCTGTCTGCCGATACCACCTTGTCAATGGGCTGATCCGGTTCGGCCACCCACAGGTTGATCACCCGGTACGGGCCACTCGCGTTTTGATCGCCGATCTCTTGACCGTCAAAAGAAATCTGGACGGTCTGAGCGCCTTCGGTCAGGAGAATTTGGTCTTCACGGGCGCGGACCTGGTGCTCGCCCACTTGCAGCCAGCCGCCAAACCGAAAAACGCCGGCCTGGTTGCTGGTGACTTGCACCTGCGCGACCAACTCGTCAAAGCGGCCATCGCCATCCAGGTCCCGCCCTTGATCGCTCACCACTTTGCCCAGTTGGACAGCCCCTTTCGGCACAGAGTGGCTGTTGTTCATGACGGCGGGCAGGAATACCCTGTAGGGTGACTCTTGCGTAGAGGCCAGACTAGACCGGACGGATAACGAGGATTCCGTCGCCTGGGCCATTCCTACCCCGGCCGCTAAAAAGGCGGCGCATACGTCCGGCGGAGTGGACGGACTACAAGCGGTGGGCTTGGGGTTATACGGCCAGTTTTCGAGCGGGAAGGTCGTGCTGGGTATGCCGGTGGGTAGATTGTACGTTTGAGTGGCGACACGGCCGGTCGGGTTGCTGACAGGTGGATTGCGCCATTCGCTGGGCGCCCAGTTGTCGCCATACCAGGTCTGATAATTCAGGATGTCCATGTAGGGCGTGCGCTTGATCTCGAGTGGTTTTCGGCTGTCCCAGGCATAGTCCCAATTGTTGTTGGGGAATTGAAACTCTTCAATCGGCACACCTTCAGACTGAGTGATCCAGACGGTGTTGACCATGCCCCCGCCATTGCTCCCGTTTTGCCAGTCCCACAGGCCGTTCGCGGTCAGCATCAAATCGGAACCGCGGTCGTCATACCATCGTGAAATTTCCCCAAAAGGTGGGTTTCCATATAACCACGGGTAGTAATAATCGCTTTTTTCCTCTTGAGTATAGCTCTTGGCGCCTTTCCAGTGGCCGTTGAGCCACACCAGAACAGAGTGGTCGTACTCGTACATGGTGCCGATCTGGCCAGTTTCGTCGTGTCCGGCTGTCTTGTTATAATCCTTGAGGAACGAGCGGGCGGCGATGCCGGCTGAGCGAAGTATCGAGGTGTACACATTGGCATTGTCCTGGCAGGCACCACCATTCATCGTCCAGCCAGGCCCACCTGGGTGGCTGTCATCCCACCACTTGTACAAAGCAGTAGACCAATTGTTGTACGTATTAAAGTAAACGACACGATATTCCCGATTGGCCTCTACAGCGATGGCTCGTGTCGCGCCTTCCTGCGTAGTTTGACCCTGAATCGCCGGCATCGCGTGGCGCACGAATACTTTTTGCGTATACTGCTCGGTCCAAAACGCCTGCGCATAACCGAGGGTATAATGGTACTGCCAGTTGGAACATGGCGAATCAGGGTAGAGGCTGCAGTCCACGGGTGGATTGGGAGCATTTTCCTGCTCTAGATTGGGAGGAATAAAGTAATAACTCCACTCGGGCGTGCGCCACCACACCGACACTTCGTCTCGCTTGTTGGTCGGGTCATCGTCATAAACAAGGGCGTTGATTCCTTCTTGAGGAAGGTTATAGATAGGATCATTCGAGATTTTGGGTAATGGCAATTCAAAGATGACATAGATGGGCATGCTCTTGCTAAAGATGCCACTAACGGAAAGGGTAACCGTATAAGTGCCGACCTTGACCAATTCTAAGGGCGAAACAGTTTTCGTGATGGGTATGCTGAGTGACCAGTCGCCACTGTATGGATCCATGACGGGCGTCAGGGTGGTTAAACCAGCACTGTCGATGGTTACAGTGCCGCTGATGGGACCACCGATACGAATCGTCGTGCCTCGACGCACCACCATCGCGTCGGTCATCAGATACCGGTCACCACCTTGTAGCACAGGGCCTCGAGGATGGCGCTGCCCTCGAGATCGATTTGATCCTGTGCGAACTCGCCGAGTTGGTCCTTCTTTGCTTTGGGGAGCTTCGTCGGGTTTTCCCCGCGTTTCGCCTTATTGGCATTTATCCGTTCTGGAAATGACGCCTCGGCGTCGGCGAGCTCCTGAGCCGCGCGCTCCAGTTGAGCGAGCATGAGCAGTGCCACCGAATCGGTTGTCTTGGTTGCGGCGATGCGGAAGAACTCGGGATGCATGAGGGTAAACGTCCTGGTACAGGGGCGCTGCGCGGCTTTATCGCGCAGCGCCCGTGTGGATTGCCGGGTTAGGCGTCCTCAGGTTTCCTCTGTGGCGATAAAGCGATATGCGAAGGCCCCGAGTAACGCTCCGGCGATCGGAGCAACCCAGAACAGCCAAAGCTGATCAATAGCCCAATCGCCAACGTACAAAGCGACGCCGGTGCTTCGAGCGGGATTAACCGAGGTATTGGTGACTGGAATGCTGACGAGGTGGATCAAGGTCAACGCGAGCCCAATGGCGATGGGAGCAAAGCCTGCTGGCGCGCGTTTGTCCGTGGCCCCGAAAATGATCAATAGAAAAAACATGGTCATGACCACTTCGCAGACTAGCGCCGCCAGCAGCGAGTATCCGCCGGGCGAATGGGCGCCGAAGCCATTTGACGCGAAGCCCTTGGAAACATCAAAGCCCGCTGCGCCACTGGCAATGATGTACAGCACGCCCCCTGCGAGAATTGCGCCGAGCACTTGGGCTGCGATGTACGGGACAAGCTTGTTGGCAGGAAAGCGGCCACCTGCCCAAAGGCCGATAGAGACAGCCGGGTTCAGATGGCAACCTGAAATATGGCCAATGGCAAACGCCATGGTCAGCACGGTTAGCCCGAAGGCAAGCGAGACGCCAAGCAGACCAATGCCCACGTCTGGAAAGGCAGCAGCGAGTACCGCGCTGCCACAACCGCCCAGGACCAGCCAAAACGTTCCAAGAAATTCTGCGCCGTATTGTTTCATTTGTTTCTCCTTTGCTGAGTGGGTCGAAGGTGAGGTTGAGAAGCCCAACGAATGAATTAACGAGCGCGCGTAACGCGTCCGAGTTGAATGATTAGTTGGGCGACTTGGCACACGCGCTTAAGTTGATGTGCATATGTCACTCTGGGGGCTTTGTAATCATAAGGCTTTCCTTGTTTCCGGGGCTCCCGCTGACAGTCAGCACGAACCAGTCCTCGATGAGGGCGTCGATTCGCTGGCGCTTCTCATTGAGCTTCGAGACCTTGAAGGTAAGCCGCACCATCCCTGGCTTGAGGGTAATCAGTTTCACCCGGTAATGCTTGGGGAAAGACGGATCGGGCACGAGTTCAACTGTCAGGACACGCACGTCACTCGAGACAACCTCGACTATTTCGGTCGGCACGGAATGTCGTCCAACGTACAGATCGCCGCTCGTGATCCACCCTGCCCCGAACCGGTACGTACCGAAGTCGGAGGCGTATACCTCGACATGCACTTCAACCCCAGGGGGCAAGGTGCGCGCAAGCATGGGCCGCTGAAACCGGAGTCGGTCGTTAGGCTTGAACTCGGTGACGCTGTCCCGGCTGATGTTTACGGCGCGCTCAACGGTGACTTCCAGGCGACCGTGCTCGGTGTTTGGCAGGAACTCGTCTGCGACACCACCGCAGGCAACGAGTGTCGGCACCGCGAGCGCGGCAAGCAAAGTCCTCTTATGATCAACCATGCTCATCATTCCGCTGAGACACCCCATTTTCTAACCCTGAACGATCCTGACTTCCTTGCCTTGTCAGTGCTTGGCTGCGCCCAACGTAGAAGTCACCGGCGCGATGCTTGCGGCGCGTCCGGTAGTCTGCCGGGTTGGGCGGCGTGGACACGCATGGCTCCGATGGTTTGCTGAAGGCTCAGCATACTTTCATGGCTAACCTGAATGGCGCCGCGTCGGGGTCTGTCCAGGTCGAGAATGAGGTAGACGACCAAGGCGATGAGCGTTACCAGAACGAATGCCGCAAGGGTGACCCGATGCCCGGCGATACCGGAGGCAAAGCCGAGCGTGGCCGTTGTCAGAACGATCGTCGCGAACATCAGTAAGAGTACGATTTCCGGTACATGTCGATTCAGGGCCGCATCCCTTGTGCTGGATGTGTCGATGAGTTCATTTAACGACTGAATGAACAACCCACTGGTGACAGGTCCTGGGTCCAGTTCTGCAGCCTTCACTGCGTGGCTCCAGAGTTGTGCCTCCATCAGTTTCGCCTGATGCAGCAGTGATTCGTGCAATTCGGGTTCCGTAGCATCGACACGACCATCCTGAATGCGAACATCCAGGTATTGGCGGAGCAGCGCCTGCACTTCATCGGGCATCCCCTTGGGAAGAAGATGCGCTCTGAGATACGTGGTTCCGATGGCATTGGCTTCAGCCACGACCGTCTGGCTACGATCTTCGTAGCGCTGCAGCGCCGCAGAAAATGTGAAGGCCAGCAACAGCGCCAGCAGGCCCAGCATCGCGGCCAGCACGGCATTGGCTTGCGTGATTGCTTCAGTCGCATACGCTTGTCTGCGACGACCGCTACGAAAGCCTATTTCCATGGCAAGTAGCATGCAAATAAAGAGGGCTGAGACGATCAAGACGCTGTTGTGGTCGTACATGATTTCTTTCATGAAGTCATTGCTCAACTGGTGTGCGAGACCGCCGAACAAGTAATTATACAGTTTCCGCCTATCTACCGCTATTCGCCATGGTTGACAATAATTATTTGATCTTGCTAGCCTTTATTAGCCGTATAACATTCATCGCAAACCTTACAGCCTTGGAAATCCCGCCATGCTCGCCGTCCCCCGGAGCTGACCCGGCGCTACGAGGCGCGGTTGGTACAGCAGAACGTCATGGCCGGGTAAAGTGGACCCCATTGTCAAGACAAAAAAGATCAAAGTTTAAGTTAATGGTTCATGTACAGCAGAAGACCTGCTGCGCGTTGCCCTGGTAGGCATCTTCGTCTTCCGATCGCGGTGCCGACGGCGGTTCCGCGGGACGACCAAATTTATCAATGATTTTTGCCCCCCCCTTGACTGGTCGCGTAAACCACATCAGGGGTTTGATCACCCAACGACTGATGCCGCCGCTCGCCATTGTAAAACGTGAAGTACGTTTTGAGACCGACCTGGACTTGAGCCAACGTCTCATAATCCTTGAGATAAATGTCCTCGTACTTCACCGTGCGCCAGAGTCGCTCGACGAAAATATGGTCCGCCGCGCGCCCACGACCATCCATGCTGATCTGAATCGGATGGGCCTTCAAGGTGTTGATAAAGGCGTGACTGGTGAACTGCGCCCCTTGATCGGTGTTGAAGATGTCCGGGATCCCGAAACGCCGCAGTGCCTCGTGAAGACAGTCCACGCAGAATCCGACATCCAGCGTATTGCTGAGCCGCCAGGTCAACACCTTGCGACTATACCCGTCGATAATGGCGACCAGATAACCCCAACCCTGGGCGAGGCGGATATACGTGATGTCCGTACTCCAGGCCTGATTAGGTCGATCAATCGCCAGTCCCGGCAGCAAATAGGGATACACCGGATGGGCCGGATGCGGCTGACTCGTGTGGGGACCCGGCGCCATGCCGGCCACACCCAGTGGGTGCATCAAGCGTTGGACCCGTTTCCGATTGACCGCCCAACCGCAATCCCGCAGAAACCCCACCATCCGCCGACTGCCAAAAAAGGGATGGCGCGTGTATTCTTCATCCATCAACCGGAGCATCATCGCGGCTTCCTCATCCACCGACCTGGGGTGTTGATGGGCGTAATAGGTAGCGCGACTGACCCCCGCCAGGGCGCATTGCCGAATCACCGATAGGGAGGCTTCAGCGGAAATCCAGGCTTGCCTCATCGCGACAGGCTCAGACCGGACTTTTTTTCAGCCAGTCCAACTCGACCTTGAGCCGCCCAATTTCACTGTAGAGGCGATCAGGATCACTGTGTTCGCTCACCGCCCGTGGGCCGCGCTTGCCCTCAACCACCTCGCTGGCCTTCTCTAGCAACGCCTTCTTCCAGTGGCTCACCTGGATCGGATGAACCCCATACTCTTGGCCAATTTCGTTCAATGCACGCCGTCCATCGCCACCTTCTCGTTGACCGACCACTCTGAATAAATCTCTTTGTAGCGTGACAGGTTTTCCAGGATTTCTGAGCTGGGCGTCCCCGGATAGCCCATCGCCACCTTGACCCCGGCCTCATAAGCTCCCCGCGCAATCGCTTCGTTGCCCGTCAACATTACTTTCATGCGTGCCTCCCAATTTCACTCGCCTGACGCTAAACACAGCTCTAACATTTGATGACCAGCGCGTCTGCCGCCCGCACACCCTGTCCCTGCGGCAACACCATCAACGGATTAATGTCCACAGCGGCCACCTGATCGCGCAAATCACACGCCAGGTGCGAGACCCGCGTGATGACATCGGCTAATGCCGCCAAGTCGGCCATCGGTCGCCCGCGGAACCCGCGCAGCAAAGCCGCGCTGCGGACAGACGTAATCATTTCGTATGCTTCCCCAAGGCTTACCGGAGCCAGTCGCAGCACCGAGTCCTTGAATAATTCGACCAGGATGCCGCCCAATCCGAACACAACTACCGGTCCAAACTCTTTGTCATTCGATGAGCCGACGATCACTTCCACTGCGTCGCCCGGTACCATCTCTTGCACCAAGATACCTTCGATCCGCGCGTTGGGATTGTAGCGTTGGGCATTGTCCGTGATTTGGCCGTAAGCCTGTCGAACAGCATCCGCGCCGCGCAGGTTCAAAACGACGCCTCCGGCTTCGGTCTTGTGCTGGATGTCGGGCGACTGAATCTTGAGGGCCACTGCCGTACTCATTGCATCGGCCACGCGCACCGCTTCGTCGCAAGAGTGTGCCAATTCTTCGCGAGTGATCGGCACGCCATACTCGGCCAACAACTGCTTGCTCGCGTATTCACTCATACTGGCCGGTTGTCGCAATAAATCATTTTTGATGCGGGCCAAGTCTTCGGGGCCGACCGGGCTGACGCCGGGCTGGCTCATCGGTCGGCGAGTGAACTCGGCATATTGCACCAGGGCCGCTATGGCTCGCAGGCTGGCGCGTGTGCCTTGTAGCATCGGTAACCCAGCAGCATCCGCTCGATCTTGCACAGTCTTTTCGAACCCCGTCGGAATATTGCTAAAGACGACGACTGGCTTGCGAGATGTGCTGGCGACCCGCGCGGCCGCATCAACAATCACGTTCGATTGCCACACCTCGCGCTCGGCAATCCCCGGCGAGCTATCCCTCGCGACCGCCAACAAGTGAATATTGGGTTCGCACGCCAAAATCTCCATGCACGCGGGATAGGTCTCTTCAAAATTGCCCGATCCCCAGGCGTCAAGCGGATTGGCAATGTTGGTATAGGGCGGCAAGACCTGGGCGAGCGCCTGGTGTGCTTGATCAGAAAGGTCAGGCAAGTCCAAATCAATGCCTTGCATCACATCGCCGATCAAGCCGATCTGTCCGCCGGAGAGCGTCAACAAACCAACGCCGCGTCCGGCGGGCAATGGAGCTTGCAGGAACAACTCGGCGGCTTCGAGCAACTCGTCCAGGCTATCCAGGCGAACGACGCCATGCTTGCGAAAGACCGCATCGTGCACGGCGTCCGCCCCGGCCAGGCTGCCGGTATGGGCCAGTGTGGCGCGTTGCGCAACGGCAGAGCGCCCGACTTTGACCACGAGCAATGGCTTGCCGGCCTGGCGCGCTCGCTCGGCGGCCCAGATGAATTTGTCGGCGTTCTTGAATCCTTCGATAAAGGCGATGATGACGCGGGTCTGCGGATCGTCCACGAGGTACGCGATATAGTCGGCGTTATCGAGGGCGGCTTCATTGCCGCTTGAAATCAACGTGCTGAAACCAATGCCGCGATTCGAGTTGGCAATGCCCAGGCAAATGGCGCCACTTTGCACTATTGCTCCCACGTGACCCGGCTTGATGGTTGCCGGCAGCGCCGCGCTATACGTGGCAGCCCCCGCATGCAAGTTGACCACGCCGATGCAGTTAGGGCCGCAGAGCGCAATGTCGTGATCCCGCGCAAAGGCGGTTACTTGTCGCTGCAGCGATTCTCCTTCGGGGCCGGCTTCAGCAAAACCGCTGGCGAATACCCAGGCCGCCTTGGCGCCGATTGTTGCAGCTTGTTCGAGCGTGGGCAAAACCTGTTGATGCGAGAGAAGAATCGCAACACTGTCAACTGGCCCTGGTATATCCTTGAGACGAGCGTAACAACGCCAACCTCCCAGTTCCGAATACCGGGGATTGATGGGATAGACCTGACCAGAAAAGCCCAGTCGCTTCAGGTTGTTTAACACATTGGAGCCCGCGCCGGGTTTGTCTGAAGCGCCAACCACTGCGATGGCTTGTGGGTTAAGCAATGGCTTGAGATTTGGGATCTTGAAATCGTAAGAGTGGGTTGATGTTTTCTGGTTCTGGTGGGGCATAAAGCCATGCCTTTTGGTTTATTGGCTTGCCAGGAATAGCGGAATAGCAGAATTGCGGAATATCAGATATTTGACGTTGAGATTATCACAGTTTCAATTGGCTGTCAAGTCAATCCCAAGATTGACAGCTATTTTTCTTCGTGTTATAGTACAAAATAATATTCGTGTTTCCATAAGAGCAAGCCCAATTAACTGAACAATATTAAACCTCATCAGGAGCGTCATGCCAGTCCAAGAGATCACTCGCGATCCTCTCACCAACCGCGTGATACGGAGTATACAGGACATGATTCTAGGTGGAGAGGTGTCGCCAGGCGACTATTTGCCATCTCAACAGGTGCTGGCGCACCAGTTCGGTGTGGGACTTTCCACCATTCGCGAGGCCGTCAAGGCACTCTCGCTGATCGGGCTTTTGGAAGCTCATGCGGGGCGCGGCACACGGGTGTTGCCGGATGCGCTCAAAATCCTCAATAGCCACACGGCCATGAAAGCCAACCTGGGCAGCGTCGAGTCCGAGCACGTTTGGGAAGCTCGTTCCGTCATTGAAGTGGCTCTCACGGGGATGGCGGCCGAGCGGGCCAGTCCTGAAGACCTGATCGCGATAGAAGCTGCTTTTGCAGACATGCAAGCGGCTGTCGAGAATGACGATGCATTCGTTCGAGCGGATATGCACTTTCACTCGGCCGTCGCTCGCGCCAGCAAGAACCCGGTGCTGGCGCAGACCTATTTTCTGATCCATAGTCTGCTTGAAGAAACTGTGCGGCTAGCGGATGCGCTGCCCGGGGGCAAGAATCGGGCCTTGGCGAATCACAGCCAGATGCTAGTCGGCATCAAAACCCACAATCCCACTTTGGCTCAACAGGCCTCAGAGCGCCAGATCACCGATGTGATCGAGTTTCTCAAGGACGGAACGATCAAGAAGAGCGTCTAGGTCGTTGCCATTTTTACACTAGCCCCAACTCTTTCAGCGCATCTGCCGCGCCATCCAGATTACAGAGATTCATCCCCGCATACGCCGGCGAAAAGACCACGCCCTTGCCGCCCGCGCGATAGGTCGCCAGAACGCTGCGCCGCACAATATCGGGCGTGCACGCAGCCTGGTCGGCACGCGAGCGAGGCGCGTCCACGCCAATGCCCATATAAACATCCACCTTGCCGTTCACTCCGCGCACCGCATCAGCGCATTGACCGTACACATAGGTATCGGGATCCATACCCTTCTGGATCAACTCGTCCCAACCAGCCTCTTTGATCCCCAGTATCTTGTACATGATGGGCGTCAATTCTTGAGGCGTCAGATCGCGCAAGATGGATTTGTGAAGCGTTGTCATTTCGCCCACGTAAATTCCACCTGACTGGTGCTGATACGTGATCGGCTTGACCCAATCGCTGCACTCGGCCATTTCGGCCCACGGCCATTGCGCTTTGCGAAGCGGGTTAAAGTGGTTGCGATTCCAAACGTTCAAGCCGAATTTAAGAGCCGGGTTGCACCACTTGACGATGCCGTACAGTTCGCGATCCATGTCCTTGTTGCGCTCGACCCAATAACGCTCCCACACGAGAACCTCCGGGTTGTAATACAGCACCCGCAAGAACTCGATCAACGCGCCGTCCACAAACTCGGCCCCGGCGCGCGCTTTTTGAACATAGTCGTACAATTCCTTGTACGCGATCTTGACGCGCTCCACGTCAATCCCGCGCTCGACCGCCTCGTGGCGGCAACAATGCCATGCTCATCACTTGCTGGAACCAAGCCTGCTGCTTGCCGTATGTGAGCACGATGCGTCTTTTCCCTGCGATTTGGCTTTCCAGCCAGGCGTCAAGCGCGGCCTTTTGCCCAGCCTTGGGCACGATGATGAGCGAGAAGTCGGTTTTCCAGTCGCTCCGAAAACTGTTGATGAATTCTAGCGACATGAAACTCAACAAGGTGTCGTCGGCCAGGTTTTCGGCCCGGGCCAAGATGCCGGAAACCACCAGCTCGGAAGGCAACTTGGGAGCATTGGGGTAGATGGGATGATCGCGATCGCCAATCACGTCGCCCACGTGGAGGTTCCGGTTTTTGGCGGCGGTCCAGGGAATGACGATTTCGTTGGTGTTGGGGCGCGGCAGGCGGCCTTCTGCCAATTCCAGGTGGTAAAGCTCCACCAGGTAGGTCATATCCTCCGCCGTGACGCCGTAGGTCTCGAGGGGGGAATTGTCGCGTTGGAGTGGCATGGCGAGTCCAAAAGGCGAAATGATGGCGACGGGAATCGTGCGCTCCACCGCCGGGTGCGCGCGGATCTGCGCCATCTCCACCGCCTCCAGCGGCAGGTCCTTGGGAGAGACCCGGCTCGTCCGGCTCAGGTTGGCCAGCACCGGCAACGCACCATCCCAAACGGTTCCGATGGCAAATACGAGAGAGGCCGTTCCGACGATCATCAACGCCATTGCGCCGATGAGAGTCGCCGCCCGGCGCGAGTGCCGCCGGTAAAACGTCGTCGCGGCCAGCGGACGGGGCAGCTTCTCAGCCCGGTCGCGCCGGGCGCGGCCAGACCGCGCCCCTTCCAGGCTCAACTCACCCCGCTCGACAATCGCCACGGCATCCATACGACCGAGGGCGCGGACGGCGGTGAAAAGCGTAAAACCAATCACCGCCAGCGGCATGGGCGACACCAGCACGAACGCCATCGCCTGAAGAGGATTGCAGGCAAACCCTTTGGGCGCGTAGACGACCGCGCTCAGAATAGCCATTCCTCCCAACGACGCCAGGATGCCCAACGCCCAGCCAGCGACCGCCAGCCCGGCCGTTTCCAGCGTCAGGCGGCGCGCCAGCCAGGCTTTGCTCCGGCCAACGGCGTGCAGCGTGCCGAACTCGGGCAAGCGCCGCATGAACGCAATCTGATTGATAGCGCCGACGACCAGCGTGACGGCTGCCGTCACCAGCAGCACGATGGGCGCAAAAAGCGCATAGAGCGTCGCCAGAGACCTCGCCGCTGCTTCTTCCATAAGCTTGCGCGTATAGACATCGGTGCGGGAGCTGCGAATGGTCTGCCGGAGAAAATCGTCCACCGCCGCTTCACGACCCGGGCGGGCGATGACTAACACGCCGTAGCGGGCCAAGTCGCGATAGCGTTCGTGGCTGTCCAGAAATTCAAAAGACATGATCCCCAGCCGAACGTTGTACCCAACGCCGCTGCCTTTTAGAATGCCTACCACCTCCAGCGGGCTGACGATGCTGGCATAGCGGGCAAAAGCGGTGTTGTCATCGTCCTGGGTCCAATCGAACGTGTCGCCGATTTTCAGGCCCAGCGCCGTGGCAATCTCCTCAGAAAGCGCAACGCCGTTGGTGCGCGGCTGCGGCAGTTGGCCTTCGATCAGCCTGACGCCGCTCTGGGCCAGCACCGTAGCCACATCCGCTTCCTGCAGGCCAAGCAGTCGGAGGGAAAAGGCAAGTCCCCCCACATTCGGCACTGCTATTTGCACGTTGTTTTGCGGCAACACCTGGGCCACGTCCGGGTGCGTGCGAATCTGGGCGGCGACGGCCGGGTCCAGCGCGTTCACGGCTGACTGCACCAGGCTAAAATTGTTCAGGTACCGATTGATGGTGTATTCGGGAGTGACGTAAGATTCTTGCATCAAGCCGATGAGCAGATACAGGCCCATGATCGCCAGGGCCATCAGAGCGGTTAGTATCAATGCCTGGAGTTTGTGGCGGCGATAGTAGGTCAAAGGGGATAATGGATTCATGCTTTCCTTCTGTTATGAAGAACTATTCTGGGCGGCGCGCTCCAGCCGGTCTTTGACGCTGGCGATCTGGCCTTCGCGGATGGTAACCACCAGATCAGCCTCGGTCAGGATCTCGGGGTTGTGCGTGACGGCGATCAGGCTGCCGTGCTCGCGGTAGCCGCGCAAGAGCGCCATCACCTGCAAGCCCGTGCGCCGGTCGAGCAAGCCCGTTGGCTCGTCGGCAAAGATGACGCGCGGGCGATGGATCATGGCGCGCGCAATCGCCACCCGCTGCCGCTCGCCGCCGGAAAGCTCGTAGGGGAAGCGGTGCAACTTGTCGCCCAGGCCCAGGTCGGCCAGCAGCGCCCTGGCCTGCTCGGCATGGGCCTTATCTTGCACCTGCGCGGCCACCATCACGTTTTCCAGCGCGGTGAGATAGTTGATCAAAAAGTGTTGCTGGAACACAAAGCCAAACTCGGTGCGGCGCAAGGCCACGCGCTCGTGCGCCGGCATCTTGCCGTAGGCGCGGTCATCCAGGTAGATTTCGCCCGAGGACGCCTGGCGCAGCCCGCTCAAGAGATACAAGAGCGAACTCTTGCCGGAACCCGAAGGCCCCAGGAGGCCGACGAACTGATGATCCTCGATGGAGATCGAAACGTCGCGGACGGCATCCACGGTGGTTTCGCCGTCTTGGTACGTCAGGGTCAGATGTTCTGCTTGCAACATGACAGTTTCCTTTCTTGATATTTTGTGTGATGACGGAGGGCAAACCCCCGAAACAACGCGAGGGCAGGCGACTCA
Organism: Anaerolineae bacterium; assembly: GCA_041300525.1. Classification (GTDB taxonomy): domain Bacteria; phylum Chloroflexota; class Anaerolineae; order Fen-1058; family Fen-1058; genus JBGLNJ01. Next base: position 3,888,111 of record JBGLNJ010000001.1, read on the forward strand.
TCGGGCCTTTCTTTCGTCGGTAACACTGTACCACTTTTCGATCCGGCCTGGTATAGGCGCGCGTCACATCGCAAGTATGACAGTGTCATGGACTGCCATAACGCTGTCACGATTGACTTTTCACTTGGACGGAGTACAATGATTTCGTCGAGCAAGCCCTTGTGTTGCGCGTTATGCGGTTCATGCCCTTTTATCACCGATTTTGCGCCGGGAGATGAAATTGCGGCTCAAACGATGTATAATAGTTAGTGCCTGTTAAAACGCGAGGTGACTGGGTATGCCTGCAAAAGACATCTATCACGACGCGGCCAAGAACGCCCTCATCAAAGATGGATGGACGATAACACACGACCCGCTGAGGTTGGAATGGGGTGACAAAGACCTGTACGTTGACCTTGGCGCAGAGCGGCTTCTGGCTGCCGAAAAAGCTGGACAGCAAATCGCCGTAAAAATCAAGAGTTTCGTGGGCGCATCCGAGATGGCCGACCTCGAAAAGGCCTTGGGCCAGTATGTCGTGTACCATGACGTTTTGGCTGAAATAGAGCCTCAACGGATGTTGTATCTGGCTGTCCCTCAAAAGATTTTGTTGGACATCTTTGAGGAACCACTGGGCAAACTTTTGCTGAAGAACAAGCGCGTTCGACTTGTCGGGTTTGACCCAAACACGGAGGTGATTGTCCAATGGATACCCTAGACCGTTATCGCCAGATTATAGAGAACGTCCTTTCAGAGTACACACGGATACCATACGCCTATGGCGACTTTAACACCGAGGCGGTTTTTGACCGCGCCAATGACCGTTACTTGCTCGTGAACGTTGGCTGGCATGGCGACCGACGGGTTCACGGCTGCCTCGTCCACGTTGAGATTATCCACAGCAAGGTGTGGATTCAACGCGATGGCACGGAACAGGGGATTGCCACCGAACTAGCCGCGGCAGGAATACCTAGAGATCACATCGTGTTGGGTTTCCGACCGCCTGAAATCAGGCCATATACCGAGTACGCCGTAGCGTAAATCAGGGGCAACAGACGGGCCGACGACGCACGCCCGCTAACATACGGCTGGCCCTATGGCGCCCCGTGCGTTATGCCCCGAAAGGCCGGCCGTGGGGGAGCGCGAGTCGTTGCCAGCTTTTACCATTTGACGGTGGAAGAATGATCCGCCTCGCCGGTGTAGACGATCACCCGCACGTTGCGATTGCCATGCGCGCGCTGCTGGACAAGACGCCCGACATCCGGCTGGTGGCCGAGTCGCGGCGAGGCGGTGACGTGATGACTTTGGCGCGCCAGGCTCGCCCTGACGTGTTGCTGCTGGACTTGTACCAAGCCGCTCCTCCGCGAAGAACTCAACCGCATCTTCGCGAAGTGGCTCGCGGGTTGAGATCAGGCTCGGCGGCTGTACCACAGGCAAGCGAGGCTGCCATCAGCAGGATCGCGCTGACGGCGATGATGGAGATGGGCCGCCTGTGTTGGTTCATGGTCACTCCTTGATTGTTCTTTTACACGTCCTCAGTTTTGCCCGCGCAGCTTTTCCTCCTGCGGCGCGTAAAAGCCCGCTACGACGATGGAGACTGTGACGCGTTGCCTGGCGGCGAATGAATCAGGCAGTCTGAAGCGGAATTCATGGGACTCGCCGTTAGCGAGCAACACGTAATCCTGATCCTTTTCGGCCACCCTGGCGGCGACGTCGGGATTTGCTTCCGCGCGCACCTCGATGCCCTCGACGATGAGGTACAGCTCATCCATGAACGTGATCTCGTCTTTTTCTTCGGCCACCCTCACAGTGAGGAAACCGTCAACGATCTCGACCGGGCCGATGGGCGTAATCTCTGTTCGTTCGTTCTGTTTCCCGCGCACGTTTCTGAGGATCTCGATTCTTTTTTCAAAAGAACGTCCGTTGTACACATACAACCACGGACACGCCCAACCATCCCGATCGGTCAGACTCAACGTGATGGCGTTCTCGCCCGGTTTGATCTCGATTTTGCGGTAATCGGTTGACGCGCCGCCGCCCGTCATGCCTGCGTACAGGATAGCGTCGTCCGGCTGCCCGGCCTCTTTCTTGCTGAGGGGCGCCGCGACGAACCCGGCAGCCACGTAATACGTCCCAGGTTCAAATTGACCGCGAAAATACCCGGCAGGCGCCTCGTGCAAATAATCCAACGCCCAGGCAAATTCTTCCCGGCCTTTCCTGACTCCTGCGGACAGGACGCCTGGACCGGTCGAAAAATCAATGCTGCTAAAGACCTGGTCGGCGGTGGCCCTGTCCACCTGGCTTGCGGGCATGACGAGGGCGAAATGCCGGATATTCTCCGCCTGCCGCGTATAACTGAATGTCTGGCGATACCAGTTGCCGCGATAGTCAACGTCTATTTGCAGGAATCCGACGCCATCCACTGAGGGCCGTTTGGTTGGCGGCATAACCAGCAAAGAACCCGCGAGCGCGTCGAGCAATCCCAGATCGGGCGCAAAGCTAGAGCCATCTAGCCGGTCTAGCTGGCGCTGCGCTTCCTGGTTGTATTCGCGCATCACAGCGCCTCGTTGCGCGACATCGGCTGGCAATTCTGGAACCGGGAGCGCGGCCTTGTTCGCGTTCTTGGCGGGATCGTAGGTGCTGAGCAGCAGCGGGGCGTCTATCGGGAACGTCACCACGACATAGTATTGACCGTCGCCAGTCAGCCCGTGGAATTCGTACACGACCGACTCGTTATTAGCCAAGACGACGTCTTGCCCCTTCATCACAACCGCCCGAATCCCCGCCCCATTTTGGAAACGGAGGTGTTGGGTTTGGGCGCGCAACAGGATGTGCGCCATCAGCGCCGGGAAATACCTGTTCGACTGCGTCTCGATGGCCAATTTTAGCCTGTCAATGATGTCAGCGCCAAACAGAATCTCTTTCCGATATGATGCGACGGGATACACCGTTACGCAACCCACGTCTCGACACAGCCCTTCAGGCGCGAAGGAGAACTCGACGTGTCCAGGTGAACCCGGCTCTGCGCTTACGAACACCTTGTCGCCCAGGGCAGGGGCAATCGCAAAGCGAATGCTGCCGTAGGAGACAGCCGGGCCTTGGAGGGCGAGCTTGGTTGGCACAGCTTTTGCGATAGACGCAGGCGACGCGGTAGGCCGCGGCTGCGCCGTCGCCGTGGATGTGGGCGATGCAGTCGGCGGGCGGGGCGTTGGTTGTTGGGGAGTAGGTGTTTGGCTGGCTGCCAGTGGTGGAAAAGGTGTGACTGCCTCTGGGGCGCTAGAGGTCAGACGGCAGGCGAGCGCCTCCACACTCAACAGCAACAAGATCATGACAAAGCGTGTGTTTCGACGAGGTTTCTGCACCGCGTTCTTCCCCTTGGAGTCAAGGCTTGGCCGGTTCCGCGGCCTGCCTTTGGCGTCCAGCTACGCCCAGCGGCCCCCCGCTGCTTCGCAGCGGGCAGGGGCAAGCCTTGACTCGGTAGATGCTGGGTTTATTTCCGGTTAGTATGCCAGAGCATTCGCGCCGTGATCGAACCCAGCCTAATTTTTAGTCTCGACTTTCATCAAATACTGGCCTGCCGTGCCCTTTGCCTCTGACACAGTTATCAGATACGTATCTGCCGAATTCGAGCTTTTGGGGAGGATAAAGTCGAGCCGCTCTGCTTTGCCGAGATCAGCTTTGTTGACCGTCAAGAGAGCGTTTTTCACATCCTCAAGGCGATAGACCTTGATGATCAGGTCAGCCTTGGCGTCGGGAACAAAGGCGCCCGAAAGCGTCGAACCGGGGCGGCCTGTGTAGAGGTAGCTGAGAGAGCTGTCGTCGGGCAGGCGGCCCATTATCACAAATTTGGGATCCAGGCTAAAGCCGACCCCTTTTGTCCCGACAAAAGTGGCGCTATAGTCGCCGCCGCTTTTGCCCTCATTGCGCACCACGATGCGATACAGGCCGCTGTCCGGGATCAGCGCCACGAGCGGATTGTTTTCTTTGGCCGTGAACAGCACTTTTTTGGTGTCGGATTTCTGCAATTCAAGGGTCACTTGCAGGCCCGCGTTCGGCTTTACCGAAACATGCAGGGCCGCGTTGTCAGCGCAGAGGACGAGGAAAGTGTCTTCGCCGCCGGCTGTCAGGGTATCCTTGAACGTGATCGTATTGCCAGGCGATGTGGTTGGCGTAGCACCCGGTGTACGGCTGGGCGCCACCGTTGGCTTGGCGGGGGCTTGCGTCGGAACCGGTGTCGGCGGCTCCGTCGGCGTGGGAGGCGGTGAGGTTGGCGTGGGAGGTGGCGCAGTCGGCGCGGGCGAGGGCGAGGTGACGCACGCCAAGAGCAAGAAACCGAGCAGCGCGCACATCAGTAACACGAACCCGATCTTGGGTGTTGAAGAATGGATGGACATCTGAAATCTCCTTGTTTTTGGTATTTGATTCCACGTGGCGTGGTGATTCGAGAAAGGCGCGCCAGGCGTCGCCTCCGCGCTCCCAGTTCAGCGGGTGCGACAGGTGAGATGGCGCTTACCTTTTCATTGCGCTCATTGTAGCCCCCGACTATCAGGAAACTATCAGGAAGACCCAGTTCGCTCGACGCGAGTTTCTGCCAATACCCACGAGTTCCTGCGAGTCGGGGGGCGCTCGCAGGAACTCTTGCCTATCGGGTCAACACGAGTATAATGGCGCAAAATGCAAACCACGGGCGAACCATGACACATCTCTGCATTCACCTGCTGGGGCCTTTTCACGTCACGCTGGACGGCGAACCGGTCACCGGCTTCGAGTCCAATAAAGTGCGGGCGCTGTTGGCTTACCTGGCCGTCGAAGCCGGCCGCCCCCACACCCGCGACACTCTGATCGGGTTGCTGTGGCCCGACCAGCCCGAACGAGCCGCCCGGCGCAACCTCTCCCAGACGCTTTTCAATCTCCGCCAAGCTATCCATGATGACGCGGCTTCTTTTTGCTTCTTGCAAATCACCCGTGAGACTGTCCAGTTCAATCTCGAGAGCGACCACTGGCTGGACGCGGCCGAGTTTGCGGCGCACATCGCCGCCAGCGAGTCGCACCCTCACGCCCGTCTTGAAACGTGTGAGGCGTGTGTCCAGTGGCTCGAACAGGCCGACGCGCTTTATCGCGGCGAGTTTTTGGCCGGGTTCTATGTGAAGGAAAGCGTCCCCTTTAGCGAATGGGCCACACTTGTGCGGGAGAGATTTCATCGCCAGGTATTGGACGCGCAGCGCCATCTGGCCGGGCATTATGAACGGCGCCGCGACTATCCGCGAGCGCAGCAATACGCCCGGCGACAAATAGAACTGGAACCGTGGCGAGAAGAAGCGCACCAACAGTTGATGCGATTGCTGATTCGCAGCGGGCAGCGTAGCGCCGCCCTGCGCCAGTACGAGACCTGCCGCCGCGCCCTGGCCGACGAGCTGGGTGTGGAACCTTCAGAGGACACGGCACGTCTGTATCTGTATAATCTCTACAGTGCGGCTCACCCCTTCGCACGCGACTTGATTGCGCCGTTGGGTACAACGCGCAATCGTGCGCGCCAGGCGAGGGTGAGAACAACGCAGCGAAGCAATTGTCGAAGCCGCGCGACGTTGCTCGACCCAAACCATCGCGGTATTTGATACTCAGACCACGGAGGCATCCAATGGCAATCCAATTTCCAAGCGACGCATGGATCAAGGCCCTGATGGAGGACCTCAACAAAAGCGAAGCGTACGCCGAAGCGGCCAAAACCTGGGAAGGCGATTTCTACTTTATCGTCGAACCCGGCGGGACGCTGGGCAAAACCGTGATCCTTTACATGGACCTCTGGCACGGCAAGTGCCGCGGAGCGTTCGAGGTTGCGGACGAATCGGCCCAGACGCCGGTCTTTCGGATGAGCGCGCCAGTGGCGACCTGGAAAAAAGTCCTGACTAAAAAACTCGACCCGATTCAGGGCCTCGTGACCGGGCAGCTCAAGCTCAAAGGCAACATGGCGATGGTCATGAAAAGCGTCAAGGCCGCCAAAGAGCTGGTCGAAGGCTGCACGCGGATTGAGACGGAATTTCCGGTTTAGCCTCAAAGGACGCTTCATCGTCCCATGCCGGTGGTCTGGCGAATCGGCTGCTGTCTACTGCAACGATAGATAGCCGATCCCCAAAGGAGATCCGACCATGTGGTTTTTCAATAGCCCCGAAATCGTCTTTGGCGAAGAATCGCTCAGCTACCTGGAGCGACTGGAAGGCAAGCGCGCCTTTATCGTTACCGACGCCGTCATCGCCAGGCTGGGACACATGGCGCGCGTCAAAGAGGCGCTCCAGGCCATCGGGTTTGACGTGGCGGTGTTCGACCGCGTCGAGCCGGACCCCTCGATAGAAACTGCGCGCGCTGGCGCATCGCTCATGGCCGAGTTCCAGCCCGACTGGATCGTGGGCCTGGGCGGCGGCTCGTCGCTCGACGCCGCCAAAGCCATGTGGATCCTGTACGAGCGGCCCGATATTGACCCCGAAGGCATCAACCCAATTGAGAAGTTGGGGTTGCGCCGCAAGGCGCGCTTCCTCGCCATTCCCACGACCAGCGGCACCGGCTCAGAGGCGACGTGGTTCATCGTGCTTACGAATGTGGCGGAGCGCCGCAAGTTGGGTTTGGGCTGCCGTGAGGCCATGCCCGATATTGCGATCCTGGATCCGTCTTTTGTCGTGAGCATGCCGCCGCGCGTGACCGCCGATACCGGCATGGATGCGTTGACGCACGCCATCGAAGGCCTTACGTGCCAATGGCACAACGATTTCGCCGACGGCCCGTGCCTCAAGGCCGCGCAACTGGTGTTCGAGTATCTGCCGCGCGCGTACCGGGATGGCAACGACTTGGAAGCACGCGCCAAGGTGCATAACGCAGCCTGCATCGCCGGGATGGGGTTTGGCAATTCGTCGGCCTCGCTGGCGCACGGGATGGGGCACGCGTTGGGCGGCGTGTTCCACGTGCCGCACGGGCGCGGGGTGAGCCTGGCCCTGCCATACGTTATCGAGTTTTGCGCGCGCGGCGACGCGGGCAGCACGCGCTATAGCGAACTGGCTCACTTTTTGAATCTGCCCTGCACGACTGAGCTGGAAGCGGCCGCCAAGGTGGCCGCCGCCGTTCGCCAATTGCAACTGGCGCTGGATCAGCCGCGCACCATTGCCGCCTGCGGCATCGCCCGCTCGGATTTCGACCGAGAGTTAGGTTTACTGGTAATGAATGCCGGCAACGACAACCAGACCGTCACCAGCACTCGCATCCCCGACGACGTCGAAATGCGCAGGCTGTTCGAGTACGCCTACGACGGCAAGACCATAGATTTTTGACCGTAGAGCGTGGAGAGTAGAGTGTGGAGTGCGAGAACAAGCGCTCCATACTCCACGCTTTACGTTCCACATCGCAAGGGGGTTCCATGGAACGCAAACTCCTCGTCGTTGACCTGACCCAGGGCAAGATCACCGAACAGGCGATTGATCCCGCTTACGCGCGCGACTTTATCGGAGGCAGCGGACTGGGTGTGCGCCTGCTGTGGAATTCGCTCGATCCCAAGCGTGACCCGCTCGACCCGGCCAGCCCATTGCTTTGGATCACCGGCCCGCTCACCGGTAGCGGCGGCCCAACGACCGGACGTTCTTCGATTTGCGCGCGCTCGCCGCAAACCGGCCTGTGGGGCGAATCGAACATCGGCGGATTTGTGGGATCGGAATTGCGCTACGCCGGTTACGACGGCGTGCTCATCACCGGGCGCGCCAATGCGCCGGTGTACCTCTGGATTCACAATAACCAAGCCGCTTTGCGCGACGCCTCGCACCTGTGGGGCAAGGCCGACACCTACGAAACTCAGCGCATCGTCAAGAGCGAGGTCGTGGAGACCCAGGCGCGCGTGGCATGCATCGGCCTGGCCGGCGAACGGGGCGTGCCGTACGCTTCGATTCTTTCCGACCACGGGCGCGCGGCGGGGCGCACCGGCATGGGCGCGCTGATGGGGTCCAAGAACCTCAAAGCGTTGGCCGTGCGCGGCACGGGCAAGTTGGCCTATGCGCGCGACGAAGAATACAAGCGCCTGCGCGTGGAGGCCAACAAGGCGCTGCGAGAAGAAAATATCACGACCATCTGGCATGACCTCGGCACGGCCAACGGTGTCGAATACCTTCAAATGTTGGGTGACATGCCGCAAAAGTACTGGACGCAGGCCGCATTTGAGGGTGCAGAACGCATTAGCGGCGCGCGGATGGCCGAAACCATCCTCACCGGCAAGACGGCGTGCCAGGGCTGCGTCATTGCGTGTGGCCGCGAGGTGACGATCAACGAAGGCCCGTATGCCACGGGCAGTCCCGCCAAAGGCCCGGAGTACGAAACGGTGGCCTCGTTCGGATCGCAATTGCTTGTGGATGACCTTGCCATCATCACCGCGCTGGGCAATCGTTGTGACGCGGTGGGCGTGGACACGATCAGCGCGGGCAATGCTATTGCGCTCGCGTACTTGATATTTGATCGCGGCATCATCTCACCGGCGGACACGGGCGGAGTGGAGCTGCGCTGGGGTGACGCCAAGCCCTGCTTCGACCTGATCGCCCAGATCGCGCGCCGCGAGGGATTCGGAGTGTTGCTGGCGCAGGGCAGCCGGGCGCTGGCCGCGCGCTATGGCGCGGAGGAATTGGCGGCGCACGTCAACAACCTCGAAGTTCCCATGCACGATCCGCGCGCCATGACCGGCCAGGCGCTGGCGTATGTCACATCGCCGCGCGGCGCATGTCACAACCAGAGCGACTATTTCCTGGTGGAGATGGGCAACTCGATTGACGACTTGGGCATCCCCATGACCGAGCGATTGGAAGACGGCGGCAAGGCGCATTACGTTGCACGCCACCAAGATTGGCGTACCGTTAACAACAGCCTGGTGAATTGCCTCTTTGCAGCCACACCCCCTTCCACCCTCGTCAGCCTGTTGAGCGCGGCCACCGGCCACAACTGGAGCCTCGAGGAAATGCTGCGAGCGGGCGAGCGAGCGTGGAACCTCAAGCGCGCCTACAATTGCAAACTGGGTTTGACGCGCGCCACGGAGAAACTGCCCAAGTTATTACTCGATCCGCTGCCCGAAGGCGGCCAGGCGGGGCATGTGCCGGACATGGAGTTGATGCTCCACGAATACTATGTTGCGCGCGGCTGGGACGAGGCCACCGGCCGGCCCACGCCGCAAAAGCTTGCAGAGCTTGGGCTAGATTTTGCCAATCCAAAATGATCCTCGTTACTGGCGCGACCGGCTTCCTGGGCCACAACCTCATTCCACTGCTCGTCGAGCGCGGGCATCGCGTGCGCGCGCTCGTCCGCCCCACCAGCGATCACAGCTTCCTGCGCGATTGTGGCGCAGAGATGGCCTTTGGCGACACGCGCGATCTCGACTCGGTCACCGCCGCCATGTCGGGCTGCGAGGCCGTCATTCATGCAGCGGGCAAGTTTCGCTTTTGGGGCAAGTACAAAGACTTTGTCGGCGCCAACGTCTATGGAACCTACCATGTCCTGGAAGCAGCGCGGCATGCGGGCGTGCAGCGGCTCTTCCGGCTTCTCGGGCGATCTCGGCAACAAGGGAGTCAAGGGCGCGCATGACTGGTTTTTCTACCGTCCCGATGTCGAGTACCTGGTCAGACCCGACGTTTTTGACGCGAGAGCCAGAACCGTTGACGCCAACGATGTCGCCCTTACCGATGATATTGTGGGCGGGATCGTTGACTTTAAGGAGCAACTGGCGGCACGGGGCATCGATCTGCTGCTCGTGGCAATGCCTGGAAAACCCTCCATTTATCCCGACCTGCTCAATCCGTCGGTACGGCCGGAGTCTGCCGGAACGATCAGTCATACGAACGGTGTACTCGAACGACTGCAAAAGGCCGGGATCGAGACCGTTGACCTTTTTGCCGCGTTTGCCCGGGAACGCGGCAATGACGCGGCGTGCGGCGACTCGCTTTACCTGCACACCGACACGCATTTCAAGGGCAGGGGCGTTCTTGCCGCCGCGCGCACGGTCGCGGACCGGGTCAGGCGTTACCCCTGGTACGAGCAGGGGAGAACCGAATTCGCCAGCGATACGGACGGCTCCCGATTCTATTGCGTCAGGTGACTGAAGCAGCGGAATCGCAAGACCTTGTCTTTCATAGTCCGAAGTTGGAGCATGGCAGATGAAGCAGATTTACGATCGAGAGCATTTGCCGCCCATGCCGGTTCTGCAAATTCGCCTTGTCACGCCCGAGTGGGAACTGCGCACCGAACCGCTTCAGGCGATTGTTGACACAGGAGCAGATGGCACATTGGTGCCTATCAAGTATTTGCGACACATCAAGGCCTCAGTCGGAGGCGACCGGCATTCGTAGTCAATGGGGAGAACGCCGGGTCATCAATCTATACCTTGTGGATATCCAAGTCGGCGAGTTAACACTCCCGGGCATGTGGGTGGTAGGCGATGATCGGGGAAGTGAAATCGTTCTAGGCCGAAACGCGCTCAATCGCCTATGCTTATTGTTGGATGGCCCGGCGGCCACTACTGAAGTGCTGGATACTTGACAGCCACCCGTTGGTAGTGAAAAAGCAAGATGCGAAGAATCTCAAATCGGCAATCTGCAATCCAAAATACCGAGAGCGGCCAGGCGCTGGTGATGGTGCTGTTGGCGCTGACGCTCGGCGTGTTGTTGGTGGCCGGCTTTTTGTACTATGCCAGCACCAGCCAACTGGCGACGCGCGCGGCGCGCGACCAGACGATCACCCGCTACTCGGCCGATGCCGGAGTGGAGGACGCCATCTGGCGATTGGAAAACGAGCCTGGTTTTCCCTTGACCGTGACGAACAATTCGCCGTTCGTCTACAACATCACGATCAATGGGCAGACGGTGGTGATTACCGTGACGCGGGTGCTCATCCCATGAAAGGGCTTGCAGCACCCCCGGAGAAAGATGATGCGTAGGGGCTATCTAGTCACTAGCCTGGCCCTTGTCCTGGCCGGCTTGGCCATTGTCATCATGCGGGCAGAGGTGGTATCGGGCGCGCCTCTGCGCCAGAATCAGCCGGACGGCAGTACCATAGTTTCTCCCCAAAACGTGAACGGCACTTGGGGACCAGGGACGATCACGGCCACGTCAAATGTGGTCATCAATGCTGGAGTGGTCATCACCATCGCTCCCAACACGACCATTCGCGTTGTGGGAAATCGCTTGTTCACCGTCAATGGGAACTTGCACAGCGATGGCCCTATCACTTTTACATCTCCCTCTGCAGTCCCTGGCGCATGGCAGGGCATCCTCTATGCTCCTGGCAGCACGGGCTACCTCAATGCGGCAACCGTTCAATATGCCCAACAGGCTGTCACACTCAATACAGTCAATCCGATTACAATCTCTAACAGCGCGTTGCGCTACAATCTCGAGCAAACCGGCGGGAACACCGCTGCCTTTGGCGCGGGGCTGACGATCCAACTTGGCGACCATCTGATCTTGAACACACAGATTTACAGCAACACGGCGTCTTCTCAGAATGGCAATTCACTCGGGGCTGGCCTCTATATCATGGCCGGGACGCCGACCATTCAAGGCTGTCAGATTTACCAAAACTATGCTATCCCCCGGGGTAGCGGTAGCGCCTTTGGAGGCGGCGTCTACATTCAAGCGGGAAACCCCTTGATCACCGACACGCTTGTCTACACCAATGCTGTTCAAGCGAGTGGCGCTGTCTACGGTGGCGGCATAGCCATTGTTGCGGGTTCGCCGCAGATTATCAACTCTCGCATCTACCAGAACACAGCCGCGACCACGAGCAATGCGAATGGCGCTGGCGGCGGAATCGGTATGGTAGGCGGAGCAGCGCTGATTGAAAACAGCTATGTCCTGACTAACACCTTGAGCGGCGGCACAGGTACCAGTAACTCGAATGTCAAGAGTGGCGGTGGCATCGGCATATATGGCAACACCAGTTCCATCATCCGCGGCTGTTGGATTGCGGCTAACCGCGTCGCCTTGACCGCCGGCAATGCTGGCGGCGGCGGCATCGGCCTTGGCCTCAATGGCACGGCCACCCGGGTTGAACGCAGCGTCATCTATGCCAACTATATCGCTGCACCGTACTGGTGTGAGGGCAGCGGCATTGATGCCTGGGATACCACCAACTCGGTCACCATCGTCAACAACCTGATCGTCAGCAACACGACCGGGACGTGCGGGAATGGTTCTCCGTATGGTGGTGGCATGAATCTTAATGCGAATGCCAACGGGGTGTATGTCATTAATAACACCATCGTCGGCAACCAGGCCACAAACGGCCGTGGCGGCGGGGTCTACTTGCAAGGGGGGGCCCCTGTCGTCAGCAACAACATCATTGCAAACAACACGGCGAGTAGTGGTGGCGGCGTTTATCGCGACGTTGGGACAGTGGACTATAACGATATTTTTGGCAACGCGCCGCAGAACACAGTGGGTACAGTTGGCTCCAACAACGCCTACCTGGATCCATTGTTTCTCGGCGCGGGAGACTTGGCGCAATGGTACCATCTGCGCCAGGGTTCGCCGGCCATTGACGATGGCACAAACGCCGGCGCCGGGCTGCCCACTGATGATTACGACGGCGATGCGCGCCCATTGGGCGCCATCTGGGACATGGGTTTTGACGAGGTTAACCCCTTTACCTACACCAAGTCTGTGAACCAGGCTGTGGTTTACGCCGGGGAAGCCTTGACGTACACCATCGTCATTACCAATCCCGACCCGCGCTCGACTTTTGTGAGCGGTCGGATCACCGATGTTCTGCCTCTCACTACAACTTTTCGCTCCGGCCCCACTTGCAGCCGAGGTTCGTGTGGCTATAATAGTGGCAGCCAAACCATCACCTGGACGGGCGACATTCCCACGAATGGCGGTGTCCTGTCACTCTCGTATTCGGTTCTGGTGAATCCTGGTGCGTCCGTGGGAACGGCCATCACCAACTCGGCCTTCATTACGGTGAGCGCGAAGGGAGGCTGGACCAACATCGTCACCACATCTGTCGTGGCAAACGCCGACCTAGTCGCGACCAAGTCAGATAGCCCCGACCCGGTGCAGGCGGGTACGACCTTGACCTACACCTTGTTCTACGCCAACAACGGGCCTTCTAACGCGCGGAATGTCACCCTCACCGACACGCTGCCAACCAGTGTCACTCTCGGTGGAGTAGTCAGCGAGGTGCCGCCCATCGCCGGCCCAACGCAGACGGGGCGGCTTCTCACCTGGTACACACCCACGTTGGCAGCCGGCGCTTCGGGAACCCTTGTCTATACTGTGACAGTGAACGCCAGTGCCAGCGGCGTGATAACCAATAGCGTGGTCATCACCAGCAGCACGCCTGACCCCAGCCCTGGCAACAACCGTGACGACGAGCCAACGACCATTATCAATGCTAACCTAACACTGTCCAAGTCGGACAGCCCCGACCCAGTGATGGCAGGCGCATCGCTGACTTGGACTCTGGCCTATACCAACGTTGGCCCTTCCAACGCGCAGAACGTCACCCTCACCGACACGCTGCCGGCCAGTGTCATCTTTGGCGGAGTCGTAAGCGCAGTGCCGCCCATCGCCGGGCCGACGCAGGTGGGGCAACAACTCACCTGGTCCATGCCGACGCTGGCAGCCGGCACAGCAAGGTTCTTCCGCGTTGCGTCCTTGCAGCAAGGCGCAACGCCGGATGATTGAGAGGATACACAGGCGAACTCATTTTGCGCGCAGCAACGGAATCCTGAGGAAATCATCCGGCCCGAGCTTGTCCATGTTTGCCTCATTTGACGCCGGGTACTCGGACAGGAAATCGAATTGCACGGGCTTGGCGTCGGCGGGCCAGGCCACGTCCAGGATGCGCGTGTGATTCGTGTCGGCAGGCGCGCCGCCCACTTTCCATTGCGCGGCCTGCGCTTGCACATCGCGCACGCGCCATACGCCTGCTGCCGGAAAGCCTTCCTGGCTCAACACCACGCCGACGTAACCCGCCTTCTTTGGATCGAACCCATCACCGAATGTCGAACGCGGCACGCGCAAAGCGACCGTGTTGGCCGCCGAGTCCACGATGATCTTTGGTTCAGTACTCTGCTTTTGCGCCACGCCTTGAGAGTCGGGAACATAAATGCCAGGCGTCCAGCCTTCAGCCCAAGCCGCTACGTCCCAGCCGTTTCCCTTTTCGAGCGCAGCGTTGCGGCCGGGCAACAACATTCGATTGCCGGTGCCTGCGCCGGGGTCTTTATCCACGTACACGTCGAGCGTCTGCACTGCGAGGTTGTTGGGGCTGCCCCACGGATTAGGCACTGGGCCGTAGAAGGTGAACTTGAAGATCATGTTCTTTTCGTCATAGCCTACGGTAAATTGCCGGATGTCAAACACGCCAGGCTTGAACACGCCGTCGGTGGGATAGGTGTACGTGCCGGGACCCTTGTCATCCTCTTTCGGGTCGTCCACGCTGACGACGACGTTCGCGGTGCCGAGATCGGGCAGGATGATTTGCGCCGGCCCGTTGGCTGGCACGAGCTGCAGATCGCGCGGACCACTGCTGGCGACGGCGACGAGGCGCAAGTCATCGCCGGCTTGCAAATCACCCAGCGAGGCCAGCGGAATTGCCATCTCCAAAACGCCGCCCTGCGCCGCCATGTTCAGCGTGGCTTTGCCAGCTTCCCAGGCGTTGCCCAAGGCACCGGTGGCGGCATACAGCGCGGCGGTCTCGTCGCTCAACGATACCTCGACCAGGTGTGTGGCGGCCGTGCCTAGCACAGTCTTGTTGGCAGTGCCCAGACTGTTGCGGCTAAATGCGCTGCTGCTGGTCACTTGCGGCACTTTGATATAGACGCCCACCTTGCCGTCTTTCACGTCGGCCCATTTGCCTTTAGCGTCAACGCGGACATACAGGTTCTTGGCATCCAGCCCAAAGTAGAATGTAGACATCACGTCTTCGGTGCGTGCCATCGAGCCGCTCGCGGTCTGATATATTCCGGCTGTGGCCCACTCGGCGGGCGAAGTCTCCTTGCCGTCAATGGTGGGCGTCGTCAGGCCGGCCATGGGCCGAGAAGGCGCGGCCACTTTCTGCGCGACGATGGGCGACTGCACGAAATCGGGCGCCGGCTCACCCAACGACTGGTACACTTCGGACAGCAGCGCGCGGAACGAGTAATCAAAGTACGAGTCGTCGCCGCTGTCTTGATCGCCGCCGAACCACCAAAACCAATCTGACCCTTCGGCCAAGTACATAAAGTCGAGCGCCGTGGCGAGTTTCTCCGGCGTGGTCGTCTTGCGTTTGGCGATGTCGTACTCGGCCAACATCTCGCGCGTCTTGCGCAAATAATTCCACGCGGTCGCTTCTTCTTCCTCGCCGATCCAGGTGTCATAGTTCGCGCTGAACCAAGCGCCGGGGAACAGCGGCTTGGGCAGAATCTTTTGATTCGGGAACAGTTTGAAATATCCAGACGGCGTGACGGTCTTGACGGTTTTGCTTTCACTCAATTTCTTATAGAGCGCATTGAGGAACGCCTTGCCGTCATTGTCATAGTATTCCCAGGCGTTCTCGCCATCCAGGATGATCGAGACGAGATGCGGCCCTGTCGCCCCGGAAGCCTCGAGTTGCGCCTGGATGTTGTCGAGCCGCTTCATCACGTCGTCGGCAGCCGCCTCGCCGGGCAGGCCGGAATAGGTAAAGCCGACCTTGTCCGAGATGACCTGATCGCGGAAAATCATCATCACCTTTGCGCCGGATTTATCTTCGACCCCGTAGGGACGATACAACGCGTCGGCTTCTTTGACCGTGTCGGCGCTGTCGCGCGCAAAGCTATCCAGGCCCAGGCTCTTGGCCAGCACGATTTCGCCGGATGCCATCCACTGGTAGCCCGCGTCGGCCACCAGCTTGACGATCTCTTGCGCCACAGCGCCTTCGCCGGGCCACAGTCCGCGTGGATCGCGTCCATAGTGTGCTTTGTACACCTCGACGCTTTTGGCTAACTGCGCGATGGCGTCGTTGGGATACGAGAATCGGTTTGGCATGATCGCGCCGGGGTTGCCGATCTTTTCGAGGTTGGTGTCATAGAGGAGCGGTAGGATGGGATGCGCGTATGGCGTTGTGATGACTTCAATCTGCCCCTTGTCCTGCAATTCCTTGTGAACCGGAATCACGTCCTTGATGACGGCGAGAGCTTTGTCGAACACGATTTTCTTGTCAGTCTCGGCAAAATCGCGGCCCTTGTCCGCGAGCGGCTTGAGCGGCGGCTGCGCCAGGAAATCGGGATCGAACCACGCCAGGTTGAAAAGGATTTGCAGGTCGCGGAAATCTTGTTCGCCGAAGGCTTGTATGGCTGCGTCAATCTTGTCCGGTTCGGCGCCGCCGCGCTTGTCGGCCAGTTCCTTGTAACGCGGAAAACGCGCGATGATTTTGGGGTTCGTGTCAAAGAAACGTGTCAAGATGAAGCGTTTGTCGTCCTCGGTCAGTTGCGGGGCAGGCTTTTCGGCCATCATCCAGTAAATGTCCTTTGCGCCCGCGGCCAGGTCGTCGAGTTGGCGGATCAGCACCGGCGTCAGGTTGAAGGTGACGTGGACGTTGGGATAGTTCTTGAGCATCGCGGCCATGTCGTAATAGTCTTTGGTTGCGTGGACGCGCACCCACGGGCGAGTATAGACGCCGGTCTGCGGGTCTTTATAGTACAGCGGTTGATGCTGATGCCACACGATGGAAAGATACAATCCTTCAGCCGGAGCCGATGCCGTCGCGGTTGCGGGTTGAGGCGTCGGCGTGGGTTGGCATGCGGACACTACCAGCGTCAACAGGATGATGAGCATCCATGCAAGATTCGATAGGCGCTTCATTTTTCCCCCTCGCAGACAGGCGAGTCGGCTCGTTCGGCCTCGATGTAATAGTCCAGCAAATCCGAATAGAACGGTTTCAGCCCGATCTCGCCGCCGTAGCGCACGATGAAAGCAGAATCGGGCATGGCCGCGCAGCCACGCTCGACGCGCACCAGCGCGCCACTCAACAGGTCAGTGTAGATTCCATCGGATAGTCGCACGTCTACCTGGCCCGTTGCCGCGCTCGTGTTGAACACGCCATACAAGCTTGCGCCGGGCCAATACCACGTCGCCTGAATCGCCGGTTCATCCTCCAACAAGGCCAACCGGCCCGAGACCATCGCCGGATCCTTTTTGAGATTCGCCAGCTTGGTCAGGAAAGGCTGCAATTCGTAATGGCCCCACGGCACTTTATCCACGTCAAATAGCGTTGGCTTGTGCTTGGCTGCCGACTCTTGTCCGGCATAGATCAAGAACGCGCCTCGGTTGAATGCCTGGAATGCTGTCCACGCGAGCGCCTGCGCCCGGCTAGACGCCAGCCCCATGATGCGCGCCTGATCGTGATTCTCGGCGCACCGCATTTTGATAAAATTCGCTGGGTAGATGCCATCCTGAAAGCGCAGCATCTCCAGGTAACGCGCGACGGAAACCTTGCCCACCACAGCGGCTTGCCAGATCGCCCAGATGTCATAGTCGTAGGTCAAGTCGAACGCGCTATAGAGCGCGCTGTCAGAGATGCCGCTCAACCCCTGCGAACGCCGCTCGGCGACGAACGCCGCGTGCACCGACTCGGCCAGCCAGATGACGCCGGGCTTGACCTCGGCCACCGCGCGGCGCGCGTTCACCCAAAACTCTTCCGGCAGCAGCGAAGCCACATCGCACCGAAAGCCATTCACGCCGAACCTGGCCCAGCCTTGCATCGTCCAGGCGACATTGACTGGATCACCTTCGTCGGCTCCGGCGAGCCGACGCTGCACGCCAGCCTCGGCCTGCTGATCCGCCAGGTCAAGACGCTGACCGATTTGCCCGTCGCCGTCATCACCAACGGCTCGCTGTTGTATCTGCCAGAGGTTCGACGAGAGCTATCCGCTGCTGACGCGGTGCTGCCCACCCTCGACGCCGGTAACGCGCAGCTCTATCGCAAAATCAATCGCCCCTGGCCAGAGCTGACTTTTGAGCGGCTGCTGGATGGGCTGATAGCTTTTCGACAAATGTATCATGGCAAGCTGTGGATCGAGGTGATGCTGGTCAAAGACCTGAACGACACAGAAGACTCCTTGCGCGGTATTGCGGCTGCTTTGCAGCGCATCGAACCTGACCAGGTGCATATCAACTTGCCTATCCGCCCGCCGGCTGAACCGTGGGTGCTGCCGCCGGACGAAACAGGATTGATGCGGGCGATGGCGATTCTAGGCGACATTGCCCAGGTGGTGCATCCGGCAGAGGGCACATTTGACCTGTCGGGTTATAATAGCGTGGTGGATGCGATTGTGAGCATCATCACCCGTCATCCTATGCGGGAAGATGAACTGGTGCGCGCGTTGGAACGCTGGATGCCGGGGACGGTGGAAGCAGCGCTGCAACAGTTGGCAGCCAGCGGGCAAGCCCAAATGGTAGAACGCTATGGTGTGCGCTTTTGGAGCGCAGCCCCATCGGATTATCCCGATCCAGCCCGCAGCCGAGTCGCTGACCCAGGCGATTCGTGCCGCGCGCGTAGCATGTGACGGCGCACAGCGGGCGGCTTATCCTCGCGAAGAGTAGCCAATGGTGTTGCCCGAGAGGCAAAAAGAGGCGCTAACGTTTATGATGGAACATGGCAAATTGCAACCCTTCTTCTCGAGAGGGACTTCTTTCATCAAGCGGCAACAGCGCGACTGGAAGGTCACGGTCGGGCGGACCTCGCTAGACCGGTTTGCCTACCAAATGGTCTTTCCGTATCTGTCCATTTATATCATGGCGCTGGGAGCGACGGCCATGCAACTCGGCCTGGTCATCAGCATCGGCATGATTATCGCCGGGCTTGTGGGGCCGTTTACGGGCTGGTTCATTGATAGGATGGGCCCGAAAAGGATTTACCTTCTGGGGATTGGCTTGCTGGCCGGGTCATACTTTACGTATGGCATCGCTCAAAGTTGGACGACGACGATCATCGCGATGGTGGCATACTGGCTTGGTTTTTCAGTCAGCATTCATAGCTGCGCGACGGTTTGCGGGAATTGTCTAGCCAACGAGGATAGAGCGACCGGCATGACCATTTGCGAGACCGTTGCCGCCGGCCTCTTGGGGATGGCGGGGCCGATCCTCGGGGCGTGGTTAGTCACCCTCTTTGGGGGTGTAAATGCAAGTGGCATCCGGCCCCTATTCTTTGTTGGTCTCATCAGCACTATCGGCACACTCTTTTTTGTGTTGACCCAGCTCTCAGGCCGCAAGTGGCGAACCGCGAGTGAAGCCAAGCCGCACTTGTTCCGAGACCTCCATCAAGTTTTGAAGGAAGGCCGTCACCTGAAACGATGGCTGATCATCGCCTCCATTGGACAACTCCCGCTCGGGATGGTTTTCCCCTTCTCCCAGGTCTTTGCCTACGAGATTAAAGGGGCGAATGAGTATGTATTGGGAGCAATCGCTACGGGGGCCGCGTTGGCCTCCATCGCGTTTGCGATCCCGCTGGGCAGGCTGGCAGACAAGGTGGGCCGGAAAAAGATTCTGTATATAACGATACCACTTTTCTGGGCCTCCAACCTGATCCTGGTGTGGGCGCCGAATCCAGCTTTCCTGATCGTCGCGGGTGTGCTGCAAGGCTTTTACTATATCGGCGGGCCTATCTCGGCCGCCATGGAAAGGGAATTGGTGCCGGCCGAACAAATGGGACGGTGGTTAGGCATCGCGCGATTTTTCAGGATGCTGCTGAACGCCTGTCTCACTTTTGTATCCGGCATTATCTGGGACAAAATCGGACCGCAATACGTGTTTCTGGCCTATGTCGGTCTAGACCTTGTTTTGAGAATCCCGTTGCTCATCAGCATGCCTGAAACTCTACAGTTGCGATTCGGCAAGCCGGGGCTGGCTAGTTCCAAGAGTTAGAAAGTGAGAGTTCGAGACCAAACTAGGGCTTGCTGGGCGGTGGCGCTCGTGTGCAACCCGATTTGATAGGAGTGGATTCGAGTCGCGTAGAGTAGACCTAACAGGAGGAGGACGCGTGCGAGACGAATGGAACTGGCGTTACACGGTCATGGTTCTATTGGCTGTTTTGATCCTGGTCATCGTAGCAACTGTGGCAGTTTCGCTGCGACCGCCCTCGCAGCCAATGTCGAGCGCGGCCACGCCGACGCCGCAGGCAAGCGCCGCGGGCGATTCTCAAACGGTCGAGGCGCGCGTCGTGCGCGTGATCGAAACAGGCCAGATCGAGCTGACTCCCGGCCAGTCGCAGACCGTGCAACGACTTGAGGTCGAGATCGTCAGCGGCCCGCTGCGCGGCGAGCGGGTCGAGGTCGAGCACGGCGGGATGAGCCTGACGAACGAGTACTCGTTGTATCGCGCAGGCGATCACGTGCTGGCGACGGTGTCCAATCTGCCCGACGGCGGGCGACTGTTGATGGTGACGGATTTTGTGCGGACTGGCGCGCTGGCATTATTGGGCGCGGTCTTTGTCGGCGCGACGGTGCTGGTGAGCGGCTGGAAGGGCGCACGCGCGCTGATCGGGCTGGCGGTCAGCTTTGTCGTCTTGCTGGGGTTTGTCCTGCCGCAAATCCTGGCCGGACGCGACCCGGTGCTGGTCAGCGTCACTGGCTCGTTTGTTTTGTTGGCCGTCACGCTCTACTTGACGCAAGGCTGGGCGCTCAAGACACATGCGGCGTTGTTGGGTGTGTTCTTTAGCCTGCTCTTGACCGGCGCGTTGGCAACGCTGGCAGTCAACCTGTCGCGCCTGAACGGCTTTGGCTCCGAGGAGGCCATGTTCTTGCAGGCGGCGGGCGTGTCTGTCAATTTGCGCGGGCTGTTGCTGGCCGGCATGATCGTCGGCACGTTGGGCGTGTTGGATGATGTCATCGTCGGGCAGGCTTCTGCCGTCACCGAATTGGCTCGAGCGAATCCGGCGATGGACTGGCGCGAGTTGTACCGGCGCGCGATGAACATTGGGCACGATCACATCGCGGCGATGATCAACACGCTGGTGCTGGCGTATGTGGGCGCGGCCATGCCGCTGTTGCTGCTCTTTCAGATTTATCCCGAGCCGTGGAGGTTGACGCTCAATCGCGAGCTGATCGCCGAAGAAATCGTCCGCGCGCTTGTCGGCAGCCTGGGGCTGATCGCCGCTGTGCCGATCACGACCTTGATCGCCAGCCTGCTCCGCGGCTTTCGGTTGCCCGTCCGCTACCACTTTCAGGCCAGAGAAAAGCAACCATGACACAGCGCAAAGTCACATCGGCGGTTATCTGGGGTCTGATGATGACCTTGACAGTGTCGCAAGTCATACTGAGCCTCTTTCTCTACAACCGCCCCCACTTGAGCGTAATCAGAAATGCCGGGTGGATCATCTTGTGGATCGCGGGCCTCTTTGGCGTCATCCCCACCTTCACTTTTCGCAAAAAGGGAGGCGTGGCAAAGGGGCGAGATTACACGCACACAACAGTCCTGGTTGACCGTGGCATCTATGGAGTAGTGCGACATCCACAGTATCTGAGTTTCATGCTGATCAACCTTGGACTCTTGCTCATTGCGCAACAGTGGCTGACTATCGCGATGGGCGTTGTGGCGATGGCGCTGAATTATCAGATTATGGTGGAAGCAGACCAGGCCGGCATCGAAAAATTTGGCGAGGAGTATAGGCGTTACATGCAAAGGGCGCCAAGAATGAATTTCCTGGCTGGGGTCATACGACTGGCGCGACACAGGAAAAGTGAATGAAATCTGTAAAAGCTGCGATGCGTCGCTCGAGATGGGGGTGGCTGTTGGCGCTGGCCTTGTGCCTGGGCGGGCTGTGCCTGGCGCACCAGATGCGTCGGTGAGAATCGTCAGGCATGTTGGTTCTCATTCGACCCCCACCCTAACCCTCCCCCGTCCCGCGCCCCCCTCTGACTCCCCCCGCTTCGCCGGGGAAGAAGGCGCGGGCCAGGGGAGGGAAAGTGTTCTCCCTTCCCCTGTCGGGCGCTTTTTGCCCGACGGGGGAAGGGCTGGGGATGGGGGCCGTTACGCAGTCGCCTTCAGGACGCGGCACGCGCGCAGCGTCACCCCCTTACTGACGCTGCCTTGCGGCTCGATATCCGTCCACAGTTTGCCCGAGTACGAGTACTGGTTCTTCCAACACCCATGCGCGTCCTGTTTGGAAAGCAGCCACTCGATGGCGAGTTTCAGTCGCCTGTCACGCCCATGACCCAACTCGACGAGCGCCTCAAGATTTTGCAGCACATCGGCCACATAGCCCGATGGGAAGCCAAGCTTGAACCAGCTTGAACTGATGCGGCCATCGCCGGTGGCATAATCGGCCTGGGCGGGATCGCGGCTCAACAGAAATTCCACGCCGACCTTGATCGCCTTTTTGACTTGCGGCGCGCGCTGCTCTGTGGGGATGCGAACCAATGCTCGCAGCGCCTTGATCGCGCCCCAGGCGCACGGCTGACCATAGTTGTAGGCGCACGCAAAGCCGGGGCCGGTCGTTCCGGATTTGAAATAATCGCCGAATTTGTCACCTGTGATCGAGCGAGCCTGCCACTCTATCGCGCCGTGGATGCGCTCGTCGTCGCCATAGCCAAAGTCGAGCATCGCGCGCAGCAGGTTGCCGTTCAGGCAGTGCAAGACGAGGCTGTTGGGCGGGCGTGTGGCTTTAAAGCCGCCTTTGCAGCCAAAGCCGCCATTCGGGGCTTGCGTGTGCTCGATCACGTACTCGCACGCGGCCCGGATGCGCGGGTCGGCGTTGTACCCAACGCCCCCATCCGCGCCGAGTTGGTCGAGAAACATCACCGACCAAACGGTCGAGCGATATTTGGGGCTGTAGCCGGGGCCGGGATTGACCCAGTAGCCAGCGGGGTACATTGCGTCGAGGATGCTCTTGACCGGGCGGCTGGTGTTGATGGCGGCTCTAGCCGCAACCACATCGGGATCGTCCGGCGGACGGTCGAGCAAGTCCGTCAGCGTAAAGTAGCGCACCGAAGGGTTATCGAATTCGAGCAGCCACGGGAGTGGATCATCGTTAAGGTGAGTACGCCAATCGGTTTTATGCATCACGTCACATCCAAAGTACGGATCGTTCTACTCTCCACGCTCACCGATCTGCCGGTTCCGTCTCGGGTGGGAGCGGCGGCAGCGGCGTGAGGCCGTACCCAAAGTACGCCTCGATGATGTTGCGCGCAATCGGCGAGGCGACGGCACTGCCTTGCCCGACGCTTTCCACGATCACGACGACGACGATTTCGGGCGCGTCAAAGGGCGCATACGACGCGAACCACGCATCAGGCTTGGCGTTGGCTGTCTCTGCCGTGCCCGTCTTGCCCGCCACCTTGACCAACATTCCATAGTAGTAATTCTTGGCCGTGCCCACGGGACTGGCGATCACGCCGCGCAACCCTTGCCGGATTGCGTCGAGCACCTCTGGCTTGACGGGCAATTTGCCGACGACCTGCGGCGCGATGACTTCTTCCGGCCCTTGATCTTTGGAGCCGATGCGCGTCACCAGCATGGGCTTGTAGAGCGTGCCTCCGTTGGCGATGGCGCTGTAGGCCACGGCCATCTGAAGCGGCGTCACCTGCAAATCGCCCTGGCCGATGGCCAGGTTCACCGCGTCGCCGTCGTACCAGACTTCGCCTTTGGTTTTCTTGTACGCCGCATCCGGCACCACGCCTTCTTTTTCGTCCAACTCTGCCAAACCGGTGAGGCGGCCCAGCCCGAACGCGTGCGCCATGTTGGGCAGCAGGTTCACGTCCTTTTTGTTTTCGGCAAAGCCGACCTGGTAGAACGCCACGTTGCACGAAGCCGAAAGCGCGTTGACCAGGCTGAGGTGGCCATGGCCTTCCTTTTTCCAGCACGTCTTGCGGTACGCTTCGCCCAGGCCGTCCCAATAGCCGGGATCGTCGAACGTAGAGTCCGGCGTGAACAATCCCGATTCCAGTCCCGCTGCCATCACAATCGGCTTGAACGTGGAGCCGGGGTGATACAGCCCAGCCGTCGCGCGGGAGACGTACGATTTCTCCGTCGGCGTGAGCGGCTGTGTGACCGACCCTGGCCGCAAGAGCTCGGTCGGGTCAAAGCCGGGATGGCTGGAGATGGCCAGAATTTGCCCGTTGTTCGGATCCATGACGATGGCGGCTGCTTTGTGCGGGCCATACACAATGTCGGCCGTGTTGAGGATTTTTTCGACGTCTTCCTGGAGCTTGCGTTTGATGGAGGTGTACAGCGGGCGGCTGAGGACCGCACGTTGGCCGGCCAGCGTCGAGACGACCTGGCCCTGCGCGTTCACGATATCCAGTTGGCCGCCGTGAGTGCCGGCCAAATATTTTTCGCCCCACCGTTCCAGCCCCACCAGCCCCACCCATTCGTCGCCGCGATAGCCGCGCGCGCGGTACGTCTCCATGCCGGCCTGCGGGATGAGGCCGATGTAGCCGATGGCATGCGCAGCCACGCCGCCGGGCCGATACATCCGCACGGTTTTCGACCGCGCCTGGAAGCCGGACAACGCTTCGAGGGCGGGGCGATTCTGGGTGTAGGTATCGCCGGGGACTTCGGTGATCGGGATGTACCAGGAAGGGTTCGACTGGGCATAGCGGGCTTTGATGGCTTCCGGCGCCAACCCGGTCACCTGGCTGAGCACTTGCAGCAGTGCCCGTTCGTCGGTGATCTGCTGGGGGACGACGCCGAGCGTGACGTTGGCGCCTTCGTAAGCCAGCCCCAATCCATCACGGTCGTAAATGTTGGCGCGCGCGGGGATGGCCCACGTCATCCTCAACAGGTTGCCCGTTGTACCCAACGCACCCGCCAGCCCCGGCCAGATCACCCCGGCGTCCCACTCGATGCCCCAACGGTTTTCGCTGAGCGTGAGCGTCATGACGTTATCCGCTTGCAGCGTGCCGAACAGGGGCGTGTCCCATTCCTCGTGGAACGTGATCTGCGCTATGCCGCGCTGCTTGACCGAGGAACGCACTTGCGCTCGGACGTTGATGACGCCCGCTTCTGTCTGTGCCTTGCGATAAAGCGCCGCCAGGTCCGTGTCGCTGACTTGCAGGCGGGCGTTGGGCGCAAGCTGACGGTACATGGTGGCATAGTCGGCCTGCTGCCAGGCGGAGAGAAATACTTTGGCCGTATCGTCCGGCGAAGGCGGTATGCGGGTCGCCGTGGGCGGAACGTCTGTGGGTGGAATGGACGTGGGCTGCGGCCCGGAGCAGGCGACGAGCGAAATCAGTAGGAGGCTGAGCATCAGTCGTCGAGTCATGGCGCTGATTATAGCACAATTGTCGGCCCCCACCCTGCCCTCCCCCCTTCGCTTTGAACCGGGGAGGGTTGGGGTGGGGGTCTCTTTCGTGGTAGAATTGCGCAATGTGTGAGTCGGGTTGATGCGGTGGAGGCAAAGTGGATAGCGAACAGGCTGCTCGGAAAAAGTTGCCAATGGCAAGCGATACGCTCAAAAGTGTTGCCGGTGTAGAGGGCAAGTGGTGGGTGTTGCTCGCCGTCGGCGCCGGCACGTTTATGACGGCGTTGGATGGGAGTGTGGCCAACATCGTCCTGCCGGTGGTGAGCCGCGCTTTCAAGAGCGATGTGGCGACGGTCGAATGGGTCGTCACGATTTATTTGCTGGTGGTGAGCGGGCTGCTGCTCAGCTTTGGCCGGTTGGGCGATATGCGCGGCCACAAATCCGTATACGTCTCCGGCTTTTGGGTGTTCGTCGTCAGTTCGGCGTTGTGCGGCCTCGCGCCCACGGCCATCGCGCTGATCGCTTTTCGGGCGCTGCAAGCGTTGGGGGGAGCGATGCTCCTGGCGAACTCGCCTGCGATTCTCACCAAGAACTTTCCTCCCACTCAGCGTGGTCAGGCGCTCGGCCTGGCGGCGACGATGACTTATCTGGGCCTGACGGTCGGCCCGTCGCTGGGTGCCCAGCCCGGCGAAAAGAAATTTGGCGTGCAGGAATTCCCGGTGGTGGGCCAGCCCTATCACCTCCCCATGTTCTTGATTAACGGCAAACAAGACGGCCCGACGCTGGTCGTGACCGGCGGCGTCCACGCCGCCGAATACGCCAGCATCGCAGCGGCTCTGGACCTGGGTCGCAGCCTGGAGCCGGGCAGCTTGCGCGGTCGTGTCGCAGTCGTGCCCGTGCTGAACATGCCCGGATTCCGCGTCCGCTCGATCTACGTCTGTCCCTTGGACGGCAAAAACTTGAACCGCATGTTTCCTGGCAAGGCAGACGGCAGCGCCACGGAGCAGATTGCCGATTGGTTGTTCCAGAACGTGATGAAGCAGGCCAACTATTACGTGGACCTGCACGGCGGCGATTTGATCGAAGCGCTGATCCCGTTTACCATCTATCACCATTCTGGCAACGAGCAAGTAGACTCTGCGTCCCTGGAAATGGCAAAGGTATTCGGAATCCGTTACCTGGTCCGCAGCGAGACGCAAGGCTCGACCTACTCAGCCGCGTCGCAGGCTGGCATCCCCGCCATCTTGACCGAGGCGGGAGGGCAGGGTATCTGGCGTTCGGAGGATGTGGCTCTGCACACCGACGGGCTGAACCGGCTGATGCGGCATCTGGGGATGCTGGCGGGGCCAACGCCCGAGCCGGTCCAGTGTACACTGCTCAAACAATTTCTCTGGCTACGCAGCGAGCACGAAGGTTTCTGGTATCCGCGCATCTCGGTGGGAGATGCTGTGCGCAAAGGGCAAGACTTGGGCTGCGTGAAGGATTTTGAAGGCAAGGTTCTGCAAGCCGTCGAGAGCTTGGCTGATGGCAAGGTGCTGTTCCTGGTGTCTTCGCTG
This sequence comes from Anaerolineae bacterium, assembly GCA_041300525.1. GTDB lineage: Bacteria > Chloroflexota > Anaerolineae > Fen-1058 > Fen-1058 > JBGLNJ01. Next base: position 3,914,849 of record JBGLNJ010000001.1, read on the forward strand.
GCGATCAACCCAGGCGATCCATTGTTGGCGGTTGGAGCTTGAGAAGAGAATAGAAGGAGATGCCATGACAGCCTACTCAAAATTCCAAGAACATATCGCCGAAATCAACGATTTGTGTTGCGTGATCAACCTGCTGACCTGGGACGCGCGCACGCAAATGCCGCCGGGCGGCGCCGAGGCGCGCGGGCAGCAGCTTGCCACCATCACGCGCATCGCCCAGGAGCGATTTGCGAGCGCCGAGACAGCCCGCCTCCTGGATGGCGCTGAGGCTGAAATCGCCGGAGAGGGGCCTGATTCTTATCGCGCGCGCAGCGTGCGGCAAGCTCGGGAAGCTTACGAGATTGCGCGTCGCATCCCGGTTGAGTTGGTGCAGGCTATCGCCGAACTCAAGACGACAGCGCAGCAAGCCTGGATCGAAGCCAAAGCGGCCAACGATTTCCCTCGCTTTGCGCCGTACCTGAAGCAAATGGTTGACCTGAACAGAAAGCTGGCGGACGCTATCGGCTATAAGGAACATCCCTACGACGCGATGCTCCTCAGGTACGAGCCGGGCATGACGGCGGCCAGGCTGCAAGCCATCTTTGGCGAGCTGAAAAAAGTCGTCCTGCCGCTGCTCAAGCGCATCGTCGAACAAAACGACCCGGTGCGGGCGGATTTCCTGGATCGGGATTATCCGGAGGAACGGCAACGGGCTTTTGCGCTCGAAATGGCGCAAGCTTTTGGCTATGACCTGAAGCGTGGCCGGCTCGACCGGGCCCCGCATCCTTTTGAGATTTCTTTTACTCGCCAGGACGTGCGCATTACCACTCGCTACAATCGCCGCTATGCTCCTGCCGCGCTGTTCGGCGCTATGCACGAAACGGGACATGCGCTCTACGAGCAAGGCGTGGACCCTGCATTGAGCCGCAGCACGCTGACGACCGACTTGTTGGACCTGTACGCCGTCGGCGGCGTCAGCTATGGCGCGCACGAGTCGCAATCTCGGCTCTGGGAAAATCTGGTAGGGCGCAGCCGCAGTTTCTGGCAACGGCATTTCCGTCGCCTGCAAGAGTTCTTTCCCGATCAGCTTGCCGATGTGGACGCCGAAGTGTTTTACCGCGCGGTCAACCGCGTGCGCCCCTCGCCGATTCGGGTCGAGGCCGACGAGGTCACGTATAACTTGCACATCATGCTGCGTGTGGAAATCGAGATGGCGCTGCTGGAGGGGCGGCTGGCGGTCAACGACTTGCCGCAGGCGTGGAACGCCAAGATGCAAGAATACCTGGGCATCACTCCGCCGGACGATGCTCGCGGCGTGCTGCAAGACATCCATTGGTCTACGGGATACATCGGGTCGTTCCCCACTTATACCCTCGGCAACATCATGTCGGCCCAGTTCTTTGCGGCGGCCCGGCGTGACGTGCCCGGCCTGGACGACTCGCTGGCGCGGGGCGATTATGCGCCATTGCGCGGCTGGCTCACGGAAAACATCTACCGACATGGGCGCGCCTATAGTCCGGGCGAATTGCTGGAACGATCCACCGGGAGCGGGCTGAGCGTTGAACCTTATCTGGCCTACATCACTCGCAAGTACGACGACTTGTTTCCGCCCCACGCATAAGCGCATCAGGAGTAGAAGGAGATACTGTCATGCACACTTTTCGCTTGGCTCTCATCGGTTTTGGCAACGTAGGTCAAGGGTTAACGCAGATCATCCAGGATCAGGGCGACTCGATGGCCGAACGTTTTGGCCTGCGGCTCAACATCGTCGCCGTCAGCGATTTTCAGAAAGGAAGCCTGTACGATCCCGCCGGTCTGGATCCTAGAGCTTTGCTCGCGGCTGTTGAAGCTGGAGAGCGGCTCGACAACATTCCAGCCGCGCAGCATGGATGGGATGCGCTCACCACGATCGCCGAAAGCAACGCCGATATCGTCGTGGAACTGACCTACACGGACTTGCGGACGGGCGAGCCTGCCACCAGCCATCTTCGGCTGGCGCTGCAAAACGGCAAGCACATTGTGACGACGAACAAAGGCCCCATCGCGCTATACTATGCCGAACTGGAACGCCTCGCCCGCAGCAGAAATCTAGAGATTGGCGTCGAAGGGACGGTGATGAGCGGCACGCCCACGATCCGCCTGGGGCGAGAGCTGTTAGCCGCCGCGGGCATCCGGCGCGTTCAAGGCATCGTAAACGGGAGCACCAACTTTATCCTGACGCGGATGGAAGCCGGCGCCAGTTACGCGTCGGCCCTGGCCGAGGCCAAAGCGAAAGGATACGTTGAGGCCGATCCCAGCAACGATGTGGAAGGATATGATGCTGCCGGCAAGGTGGTGATTCTGGGCAACCTGGTTATGGGCATCCCTCTTACAATGGCCGATGCAGATCGAACCGGCATCGCGGGCCTGGACTTGGCCGACATTGAACAGGCCAGAGCCGCGGGCGAATGTTGGAAACTGATCGGCACAATTGAAAAAGTGAATGGCCAAGTCAAAGCCAGCGTCAAGCCGGTCCGCTTGCCACACAGTCACCCGCTGGCTGGCATCAAGGGAGTCACGAACGCCATCGTCTACAGCACCGACCTGCTGGGCGATGTGACGCTCATCGGCCCCGGCGCGGGCCGTCAAGAGACCGGCTTTGCCGTGATTTCTGACATCCTCGCGATCCATCGGAAATTGAGTTTGGGGAGTTGAGTTGTCCTTTGGAGTGCCGTGTGGTCGTGCGCTTTTCAACATAGCGGGTGGCTAGACCGCCAACTTCATTTTCATCCAACTGCTGGTGTTGTGGAAATCGGCGACGGCGCTGCCAGGCGGGACGATCTCATCCATCGCCGCGGACAGTTCACCGTCCAATTGCATCTCTAGCACTGGCAGAGCGTCGTCCAGGTGCGCTTCTGTGCGCGGGCCAATGACCGGCGCCGTCACTGCTGGCTGATCTTTGACCCATAATAGCGCCAACTGGGACGGCGTCACGCCGTGCTGGCGTGCCAACTCTGCCACTCGCCTGGCTGCCGCGATGCCACGCTCCGTCACTCGCGGGGCGAGCCAAGACCCGAGCCGGGCCGCGCGTGAGCCTTCCGGGGCCTGGTCTGCGCGTTCATAACGTCCGGCCAACACACCCGTCGCGAGCGGCGACCACGGCAACAAGCCCAAGTTGTAGCGCAATGCCAGCGGGACAAGCTCATTCTCGATGCGGCGGTCGAGCAAGTTGTAGGGCTCCGATCTGTCGGTATTGGCATACGTCACCTCACTTTTTTGCAGCCGGGTTGACATGAGCAGATAGCCATGACCTGAGAGGCTCGTCAACCTGAATGTCATCCATCACGTTGGGATCCAAAGATCGCTCCTCGTAGGCAATGCTCACCAGGTCATTCAGCGCCCTCGCGCGCTGGTCTATGGGCACAGACGAGTGCAGGTTGTAAGGGTAATTGTAGACGTGCGGCAAAATGCAAAGCCGCTGCGGATCGAGCGCGGTGACGAGCAGGGCGCTCAGAATCGCCTGGAAGAGGAATATCTGGTGAGGTTCATCCTGGCAGGCGGCCAGTTGATACGCTTGATCGCAGACACAAGTTTGGAAATATTCCAGCCACCGGTGGAGCAACCCGAGCGATGGATTGACGGCAAATGCGTGCGAGTTGAAATAGGCGCGCAGAGTCTGCCCGTCAACGAAAGATTGAACGGTGGCTTGAATGTCTTGCACGCCGACCGTCGCATAGATTTTCTTCCAGAAAACGTCCAGAGGCTCGGTCGCGCCAAGCCCCACATTCTTGATGTGCACGGGCCGAACCGCCGCATCAAAGGCCGGGCCGAGGTCGAACAACAAGGGCGGGTTGACGACCAGGCATCCGGGGTCAATCCAGATCAGGGATTGAGCCTTGCCTGCGGCCAGCTCTTCTGCGCGGGCGCAAGCGCATACCTTATCTGCAAAGATATAATGCTGGATCGTCTCTGGCACACTCAACGAGAGGATGTGAATGTCCGGGCCGGCCAAACTGTCACAAGGCGCCTTGAGCGAGTCAGCCTCAAAGAGCCAGATCGGGCAATGGCTCAAGGCTCCGCCGAATGAGCGGATGCTGTCAATCAAAAGGCGGGCGCGCGATCTTGCAAAAGCCGTCCGCACCACAGTTGAAAATAGGATTGGGTCAAGTGTATTGCTCATGGTCGTTTCTCCTCCACCGGTAAAGCCGCGGACGATATGGCCGTCGGCGAAATGGGCGCGTTGGTGGGCATCGTCGCGCGGCTGTGCCCTGTTCGCCAGGCGAGCCAAGGCCATCTCCCCTTCATGCATGCCACATAAGACATATTCTAACACATTTGCATTGCGCCTGTGTGGTGAAGATGTTACAATTCTGAAACAGGCAAGTCACTCTGTAACTTTTTCCTTTGTCGCGCATATACTATTCAGAGAAGCTGCATGGTCACTTTCCAGGGCTTGTACGAATCTTACGCCGGCGATGTTTACCGCTTTGCCTTTTGGCTGGCGGGCGACAGTTTCGATGCGGAAGACATCACTTCCGAGACGTTCATCCGCGCCTGGGTCAACCACAGTGCGATCCGCACCGAAACCCTGAAGGCGTATCTCTTTACCATCGCGCGCAACATTTACCTGGAACAGCACCGTAAGAGAAAGCGCCATGTTGCGCTTGAAGATATTCACCCTGACCCCGCGCCAGGCCCCGAGAGACTGACCGAGGTCCAGGTCGAGTTGCAGAGAGCGCAACAGTTCCTTCAGACATTGCCCGAGACGGATCGCGCGGCTTTTGTTTTGCGCGTTCAGCACGAGCTGCCCTATGCCGAGATCGCCCGCGTTCTGGGACTCTCCCTGGCAGCGGCAAAAGTCAAAGTACACCGCGCTCGGGTCAAGCTGCTCAAGGATCGTCTCGGCGAGGAGGTCGCATGAAGATAGAAATCACACGGCCGGTCATTCTCGATTTGCTGCCCCTCTATTTGGCGAATGAAGCGAGCGCCGATACGCGCGCGCTGGTCGAGCAATATCTGGCAATCAATCCGGAGCTTGCCAAACTTGCAAAGGAGACCAAGATGACAGAGTTAATGCAAGACATCCCGATTCCACTGACCGAGAAGGACAAATTGGAAGCCTTCAAAGAAGCCCGGCGTTTGGAATTTCTGCGCACCATGTTCGTGGTGGTCGCCATCTGCTCTATGCTGTTGGCGGGGGGCGCACTGCTTGTTGTGGCAAGAGTCTTTGTGCGCTAGCAGCCTGTCGGAGAACCTCGCAGCATAGGGCCTTGTGCCCATCGTTTTCACGCCCACAAGGGGCTAAACTACGCCTCTCCGACAGGCTGCTAGAGAGAAATAGAATCAGCAACGTCAAAGTGATGAATAGTATCCGCATGAACATGCTGACGCTCCTTGTCGAGATTACGCATCACTTTGCTGTTTCATAATCCTCGTCAGCCATCCTGGGACTCTAAAGTCGGTTACCACTTGGAAGCAATCCTGCTCCCAGTCGGGGTATGGCTTGATATCCACCACCGGTGTCCCCTCATACGCGTCAAGACCTCTCACCCAAAGCACGTTCTCTTCCCGTTTCACCAGCTCTACCAACGTCAATCCTATCGGGTTGGGATGAATGGGAGACCGCGCGGCCAAAAGTCCCGCCCCGCTACTTGGATGGCGCAAGATGGGCTCTGCAGTCTGCGCTACCCGATCTAGCCAAAAGATCACATAGATGTGCGACCATTCCTCTATTCCATCCAGCGCTGGCATCAGGTCCTTGTTGAGTACAACCCTGGCAACAAGGTCCCTATCCCGCTCATTCTCATCCGGTGAGATTCGACTCACAAACCCTATGGGTTTTATCTCGATTTTTCGGAGATCGCATTCTTCCATCTCTTCCGCTCCATTTACTTGCCGGGCCAGGTTCGATGCGGGCGGCTAACTTGTTCTTGATCCGCTCGGTCGTCTCTTTGCGAATTGGATTTCCTCTCACTTGGCGTTGAATCAGCGTAGCCGCTCCAGGAAATTGACGAGCAAGTTGGTGAACTCGTCCCCATATTCCGTGTCAAACAACTCGGTGCCGTGGACTGTGCCCGGAAAGAACTGTTCTTGTTTAGGCTCTGGCGAAAGCTCAAACATCTGCTTCATTTGCGGGATCACAGGCGAATAGCGATCGTTCTCAGTGCAGATATAGAGCTTGGGCAGTTTGAGCCTGGACAACTCGTCTGGCTCTGTGGCAGTGGGCGATCCCAAGCTCATCGGGCTGGCGATGACGGCCAGCCCTGCCAGGTTGTGATCGAGCGCGGCCCGCAGACAAGCCGTGCCGCCCATGCTCGCGCCCATGCACACAATGCGCTGGTAGCCCCGCCCGCGCAGGAATTGGATCGCCGCGTTCAAATCTTGGATCAGTTGGCTCGTCTGCAAATATCCTTGTGACTGACCGCGCCCACGAAAGTCGAGCGTCAGCGCGGCATAGCCTTTGTCGGCCAGCACTCTAGCAAAGGGCTGCCAGCTCTGTTGGTCAGTGCCTTCCGTGCCCTGGTGCGCCAGGATGACGGCCAACTTGCCCCGACCGAACAAGGTAGCCGAGAGCGTGACATTGTCTTCGGTGGTAAAGCTGACTGTCTCAAAGGGCACATCAGGCGTAGCGGTTGGCGCGGGATCTACCGTCAGCGCCAGCGACGACGTGGCCCACATCATCACCTGGCCCGGCGGCGTCGTCCGTTCGTAAAGGCCATTCCCGGCCACGATCTGTTTGCCATCTGGCGACCAGGCTACACTCCACACTGGCGTTGGTTGATCCTTTAGCGTGGAGAGCGACTTGCCAGCTCGGACATCCCACACGCGCACAGTACCGTCCTCGCCAGACGAAACAAGAATCAACCCGCTCGGCGACCAGGCCACACCTCGCGCCCAGCCGGCATGTCCCTCCAGGGTGTGGAGTAGCTGCTTCTTTTCCATATCCCACAACCGCACTTGTCCATCTTGGTGCGCCGACGCAAGGATGCGGCCATTGGGCGACCAGGCCAGGCCATTCACATCGCTTCGCGATTCCTTGTTCCAGATGAGCGACTCCAATGGATACCCTACGCCGACATTCCACAACTGGATGACGCCATCCAATTGGCCCGCTGCAATCAAGCGCCCATCGGGCGACCAGCTGATGCTGATGATGGGAGAGACAGTAGGACCGGCCATCTCGCGCGACAGTTTGCCGGTCTCGGCGTCCCACAGGTATATCTTGCCCGACTGGCTGCCTGTCGCCAACCGCTTTCCATTCGGTGACCAGGCTACGCAGAACGACCACGTTGCGTCGAGAGATCGGAAGATCCAACATATGCACCCCCTCTCTCGCTCGATCTAGTACGAGCATAAGGGGAACGGTCTCTCATGTCAACTGCCCCGAAGGGGCCACTTTTTCCGGGCGCGGTCCCGGAAAAAGCGTAGGCTCTTAGGCATAGATGAAGAGGGAGGGTACTCTTTCACACTTGCCAAGGAAGAGTATTTTTAGGTAAGTAAGGAGTACACGTAAAAAGCGATGAGCAGCAGGCGATCTTTGGAGCTCTTATTCTACGGTAGAGAAAAAGCAGGCTAACCACCATTTGCAGCCAACCGGGGGCTGGTCGTCCCCCGAAAGGGATTCTGGCTCCGAAAAAAGTCCCCAAGTTGATCCTGACCCCGCCCCCGGCGGCTGAAATGGGGCGATAGGCTCCAAGCCCAATACGATTCAGTGAGTGCGCTCACCCTCCCGCAGCCAAATGACGTCTTCCGTAGGGACACACGTACAGGCACAAGCCGCACACGGCCAGGCCGTCGTTTTGCTCTCTCAGCTTGGCGAAATATCGGTCACACTTGCTCGCAGCATAGCGAGCCTCGCGAGGTTCGTCTTCCCGAAACGGTCGCCCCGTAAAAGCCTGGACGGGGCAAATCTCGACGCACTGCACGCAGTCGCCACATTGTTCTTGCATGGGCTGTCCGGTCGCGCGGAGCGGCGCGTCAGTGAGGACCGTTGCCCAACGCACCCTCGGCCCCATCTGCGGCGTGACCAGCAGACAGCTTTTGCCGATCCATCCCAGCCCGGCCAGATGCGCCGCCATTTTATGCGAGAAGGCCGCGCAGATTCTCTCGTCGTCCACTCGCTGCGAGGCCGGGATAGGCAGCGCGCGGTATCCCTCACGTTGCAGAACGCTGCTCAAACGCGAGGCGATGAGATCGAGACGCTGGTTGATCAAGTCATAGGCATGGTATCGGTAGTTGGCGACTACGGCACGCTCGGCCCGCTGTGGCAATTGGTCCACAATCGCGTGAAGGAGACCGATCCCCAAAGACACGGCTCGTGGATAATCGGCGATCACCGGCCCGCCTTGCGCCAGGATGGCGTCATGAGCCGGCGATAAATCCGCCACGCCGAAAAAATCCGCTCCCCAAGCTTGGGCTGATTCCATACTCCCGTTATCGAGTTCCATCTTGTCCCTCTCTTGTCGGTGTCGTTTTGAAATCTATCGTTGTCTTCCTGGATGCGTCCCCTCAAAACAAGTACGTCGCGCCGACGACTCCCGGCAAAAACTCTTCCGGCATCTGCGCGGCGAACTGGCACATGGCCCGGAAGCCGGTGCAGTGCGATGGGACGATCAGTTTGGGCCGGCACGCCTTGATCGCATCCACCGTGCGCAAAAGCTCGTCGTCGTTGGCGCGGGCCAGGTGGAACCCGCCCAAGATGGCCCAGACCTCGTCCACGCCGCTGATCTTGCGCGCATGGTTGACGGTGTTTACGATCCCGGCATGCGCGCAGCCGGACAGGATGACCAGACCTTTGTCCTTGACGTTAATGACGATGGCCTGATCCTCTTCGACGTAATCGGGGATGAAGGCATTGCCTTTGCGATAGGTCATTGTCTTTGGGATGCCCGATGTCTCAAAACTGAGACGCGGGACGCTCCCCGTCGTCCAGCAACCCGGCCCCAGCTCATGCGGCCTTTTGGAAAGGACGATCTCAGCGCCCAAAGCTTCCCACTCGGCGCGTGGTGGCGGGAGCATCGGCCCATACCACTTGCCTTTCTTCGGCATATACCACCGCTCTCGAAACGCCGCAGGATGCGCGACGACGGGCACGCGACGTCCTTCTGCCCAGCGATGTATCTCTTCCGGCTTGGCATCGCGCTTCCATCCCTTGGGCTGAGGTCTCAGGTTCATGGCCCGGAGCACATCGGTCACGGACGTCGTGTGGTCGTCGTGACCATGGCTCAACGCGATTTTGTCAATCGTCGCCGGGTCAATCTTCATGCGCTGGATGTTTTCCATCAGCGCGATGCGCGTCATGCCGGCGTCCCACAAGATTCTGACGCCGGCGGCCTTGAGGTCAACCAGGGCCGCAAAGCCGTGCTCGGCCAGCAATGGCTCGTCGGTAAAGTATTTCACCGTGCCGGTTGACTTGACGAGCAAATCAGCGCGGTTGTCAACTAACACGGTGATTGCCACGTCTTGCGTTTCTCCAAGTGGGTCTATCGTGCGCATTGTTTCACCTCCAAAATCAGTTAGCCCCTCTCAAAAAGTAGGCATCATACGTGTCTGTTGGGACATAGCCCAGCTTTTCGGCCAGCCCACACGACTCGTGGTTGGCCGCATCCCAGTGAGGATCCGTGTTGTTTTCCAAACACCATTTGACGAGTGCGCTCGCCAGACAAGTTGCCACTCCCTTGCGGCGATGCTCGGGCATGACAAAGATGCTCACTTCGATCCCCCGGCTGCAAACGAGCGAGGAATACGCCAAACCCATCAGCGCATCGCCATCCAACAAGCAATAGCCGATGCCGCGTTCCACGAAATCCTCTGCGGGTTCAAAATCGGAAATCTCGAAAACGCGGTCAGGGCTGTCCGAGAGTTGCCCGGCGATGGCGGCATCAATGCGTACAAGCCTATCCCTGAACGGTGAGTTCGCGAGCAAATGCTCCAAATGGTCCATAGAAAGATTTCCAGACGAGAAGCTGTAGCGAGTATGTCTCACGAGTTTGTCGCCGTGGATCTCTTGCGCAACGTCCATCCATCCAGGGGATGAAGGCAGGAGCATCCTATAGGACGGCAAGCCCTTGATCATCTCAGTTCCGGCGGCGCTGGCTGCGTTCCCCGCAAAGTAGCAAAAGAAATGCCCCAGCTCGATTTCAAAAACGGTGGGATTCCGGGCGTCATCGGCGAATGCTTTGCCCATTTGCCCTTCGATGGCGCAATCAATCGAAAGGTCTACCCGCTTATTGTTCTTGAACGCCCGCGCCAGCTTGATTCGATTGGCTCTCGTCAGGGGATAGCCGGTCACCATTCGTGCCTCCTAAATGTTCATCCTTGCGATAGGTGAGTAGACTCGACATACAGCGCGACGATTTGTGTGGCGTAATCCAAAATGCTCTTGCGGAGCGCCAGCGGCTTGAGCACCTCCACGCCCCGCCCCAAGCCGAGGATACGCTCTCGGGCGGCTTCCAGCGACTCGAAATCGAGATCCAGCGTGATCCATCCTTCCGCATCGGGCGGCGCGGCCAGCGCGATCTTTTCTCGAATGTGATTGCCAAAATACATTGGGAGCCAGGGACTCAAGCCCGGCGCGACTCGCACGAGAACAGGGTAGGCCGTATGGCTCTTTTCGCGCTCGATGCACCACGTTCTCCAAAATGCGGCCAGGTCAAACTGCGCGGGACGCTCAAAGGTCTCATCCATCAGGCGGGCATCGAGCAAATCGGAAACACGGTGAACACGAACGCGGCCGTTTCGGGCGCACACCAGGTGCCAGATACCCGCCTTGGCGACCAGTCCATACGGGTCAACCTGTTGCTCAATCTCGACCGTGGGCATGGGGCGGTACTTGAGATCGAGCTTGTGATTCCGCCACACCGCCTGATGAAGGGTTTGCAGGTGTGGCACGGAATCCGTGCCCTGATGCCACCAAGTCGAATCGAGATAAAAGCGCTGACGCACCTGTTCCTCGTCTTGGCGGCGGGCAGCGGGCAGCGCGGCAGACAGCTTGAGCAAGGCCGACCGAAGCTCCCGGCTCACGCCGAGTTCAGCCAGAGGCGCGGGGATGCTGAGCATGAACAGCGCCCGCACTTCGCCATCGGTCAGGCCGGTGAGAGTGGTGCGATAGCTATCGAGCAAGGCAAAGCCGCCTTCGGGGCCGGCTTCGCTATACAGCGGGACACCGGCTATGCTGAGGGCTTCCATGTCGCGATAGATGGTTCGCTCCGAGACTTGCACTTCCTCGGAGAGCGCCCTGGCCGTCATCCGTCCACGGGCCTGCAACAGCATGAGCAGTGAAAGCAATCGGTCTGCGCGCATCATCACACTCCTGCCCTTCGCAAGGGTCTGACAATTGCGTATAGTTTACCACAGAACCTTGACGGTGAAATCGTGGTCGGTCGCCCACTGACAGTGTCCAGGTATACCCAATCGGTGCAGGCCCGCGCGACGAACTCGCCTGTATGGCCTAATCGCATCTCGTACATGCGGCGTGAGCGCACTCGTCGGAAATCGGCCACCCAGGTTTTCACCTGCACCGAGTCGCCATATCTCAACGGCAGCAGACTCTCAACCTCCGTCTCGCGCACCAGCCACAAGCGTTTCAGTTCTTCGTAACGAGCCAGGTCATAGCCGGCCGCCGCCGAGGCATCAAACGCCGCCTCTTGCATGTAACGCAGCAAGCTGACGCCCCTGACAAGCCCAAAGGCATCACATTCATAGTAGCGGACATGAAACGTCCGTACGTACTCCAATGGCATAGTCGGCTCCAGGTCAAATCGGAATTATCTTGCTAGAGAGAGTTGAAACGTATCACCACGAGGGGAGTTTGTCAAGGCGTCTGCGAACCCGCGAATGAGCGCAAATTCCAATCGGATTCGTGGAGATTCGCGTAATTCGCGGAAAAAACATTTTTTGCTTGTGGCACATCTTTGCAAAGCGCGGTACAATGCACAGTCCAATCTGACAATGGAGAACGCATCACTTGGCATCACCGAACGACTCATCGCTTGACCTCAAGCACACCCTATCCAAGAATCGCTTGCTCGGACTGTGGCGCATGATGACAGGCTCTCGCCTGGTCTATGTGGCCGCCACGATCTGTGTGGGCATTGCGGCCATGTCCAGGACGGGCACGTTTCTGCTGCTGCGCACGCTGGTGGACGACGTGCTGGCCAAGGCCCGCTTTGAAACCTTGCCGCTCGTCGCGTTGGGCTTTATCGGCCTGGCCGCCATCGAAGGCGCGTTCACTTTTCTCGGCGGGCGATGGGCCGCTCAAACGGCGGAGGGCGTCACGCGGCGGCTGCGCAATTACCTGTTCGATCACATTCAGCGGCTATCGTTCATTTATCACGATCACACGCCGACCGGCGAGTTGATCCAGCGCGCGACTTCGGACGTGGACGCTATCCGCCGCTTTTTTGCCGATCAAGCCATCAACAGTTGGCGCATCTTCCTACTGTTTGTCGTCAATTTTGTCGGGTTGATGAGCCTGAACGTTCCGCTCGCGCTGATGTCGGTCGCCATCGTGCCGGCGATCGTCGTCATCTCGATCTGGTTTTTCAAGCGCATCTCAGCTATCTATGAAAAGAATCAGGAACAAGAAGCGACGCTTTCCACGACGCTGCAAGAAAACCTCACCGGCGTGCGAGTGGTGCGGGCTTTTGCGCGGCAGGCTTTTGAGCAGGAAAAATTCGAGCGCGACAACTGGGAAAAATATTTGCGCGGACGGCGGCTCATCACATGGCACTCGTTCTTTTGGCCGGTGACGGATGTCTTTTGCGGGCTGCAAATGGTGGCCGGCCTGTACATCGCGGCAGTGATGGTGATCCAAGGCGCGCTGACCCTGGGCGACTATCTGGCCTACGTCGGCATGATCGGCATGATCATCTGGCCGATCCGCAACCTGGGGCGATTGGTCGTACAGATGTCGAGCGGGCTGGTCTCGTATGGGCGCGTGGTCAAAATCATCCGGCAAGATCGCGAGCCGCTGACAAAAGGCGCGCATCAGCCCCAAGACCCGCTGCGAGGCCAAGTCGTGTTCCGCGATGTCTGCTTTGCGTACGAAGCCGATGCGCCCGTGCTCAAGGACATTCGCTTCGAGTGCCAGCCGGGCCAGTCCATCGCATTGCTCGGCTCGACCGGCTCCGGCAAGACGACGCTGGTCAATCTGCTCCCGCGCTTTTACGAATACACCGGCGGCAGCCTGACGCTCGATGGCATCGAACTGAATCAATACCCGCGCCATTATCTGCGCCGACAGATCGGCATCGTCGAGCAAGAGCCGTTCCTGTTTTCGCGCACGATCCGCGAAAACATCACCTACGGCGTCGGGCGAGAGGTCTCTGATGAACAAATCGTGGAGGCCGCGCGCGCGGCGGCGATTCACGACGTCATCACCGGTTTCCCGAACGGCTATGACACGCTCGTGGGCGAAAAAGGTGTGACGCTTTCCGGCGGGCAAAAGCAGCGCGTGGCGATTGCGCGCACGCTCTTAAAAGACCCGCGCATCCTGATCCTGGACGACTCGACCTCGTCGGTAGACATGGAGACCGAGGAAGCGATTCGCGGGGCGCTCGAGCGCTTGATGCAGGGCCGCACGACGTTCATCATCGCGCACCGCATCCAAAGCTTGATGAACGCCGACTTGATCCTGGTGCTCGACAAAGGCTGCATCGTCCAACACGGCACGCACGACGAGTTGATCGAGCAGCCCGGCGCCTATCGCCAGATCTATGACATTCAAACGCGCATCGAGACAGAGTTGGAACAGGAAATCGCCCGTGTAGGGGCAACCCTCGCGGTTGCACGCGGGCAGGCGCAAGACCTGCCCCTACATGAAGGGAATCCGTTGTGACCGACACATTCGACGAAGAAGAATTCACCTCACAAATCAACCGGCACACCTTGCTGCGGATACTCGCGCAACTCAAGCCGCACTGGAAGTGGGTCGTAGTGATGATGGCGGCCAACGTCGTCGTCTCGTTCACCGATTCGTACTTTGGCTTTCTCCGCAAGGGGATCATAGACGACGGCATCGCATCCGGCGATCACGCCGCGCTGGTGCGAGTCCTGGCTGTCTACGCCGCGACGATGCTCATCCAGGCCTTGAGCGTGTTCTGGCTGATCTACTTTACGGCGATGCTGGGCGAGCGCGTCCAGTACGATCTGCGCCGAAAAATGTTCACGCACCTGCAAAACCTCTCGTTCTCGTACTTTGACCGGACGCCGGTCGGCTGGATCATGTCGCGCCTCACGTCCGACCCGACGCGCATCGCGGAACTGGTGACGTGGGGCATACTCGATGCGAGCTGGGGCGTGCTGAGTATCATCACGTCGCTCGGCTTTATGCTCATCATCAACTGGCGGCTTGCGCTGATCGTGGTGACGATCGTGCCGGTGCTGTTGTTCGTCGCCGCATATTTCAAAACCAAGATCATTATCGAATACCGGCAAGTGCGCAAGATCAATTCCAAGATCACGGGCGCGTACAATGAGAATATCACGGGCGTGCGCGTGGTCAAGGCGCTCTGCCGCGAAGAAGAAAACCTGCGCGAGTTTGGCGCACTGACCGACGACATGTACCGCGCGGGCTTTCGAGCGGCGTGGCTTTCGGCGCTGTTTCTTCCGGCGGTGCAGATCATCAGCGCGGTGGCGTTGGGCGCCATCATCTGGTACGGAGGCGCGCAGGTGCAATGGGGCGCCATGACGATTGGCGGCATCCAGGCGTTCGTCTCGTACATCTCGTTCATGCTATGGCCGATCCAAGACCTGGCGCGCGTGTATGCCGAGATGCAACATGCTGTGGCGTCTGCCGAGCGAGTCTTTTCACTGCTGGATTCCGAGCCCGAAGTGGTTGACCGCTCCGGCGCAATTGATCCCGGCACGCTTCAGGGCGACATTGAGTTCGATCACGTGGACTTTTACTACGAGGCCGACAAGCCGGTGCTGACCGATTTCTCGCTCAAGGTCAAGCGCGGCGAGACGATTGCGCTCGTCGGGCCGACGGGCGGAGGCAAGTCCACCATCGTCAACCTGGTCTGCCGCTTTTACGAACCCCGGCGAGGAACGCTGCGTATCAGCGGGCGCGATTTGGGATACTGGTTGATCGTCTGTCTCAGCGGAGGGATTCTCTTCCAGGCTGGCTGTCAGGGAATCGATGGTTTCCTTGCCGTTCAGTTCGACCCACTGGTTCGTCGAACCGTCTCCTTCCTCCGAGGCCTCCACGCGGTTCCCCTGCGGCGGCATCTCCGGCTCTTCACTGGTTTGGAATTCGTTTATTTCCACCCTTTGATACTCTGAGACACTCTTTCGGTTCACATCTTCTGCCAGGGTTCCATGCGCAGTGGAAAAATCCGCCGCCCAGCTTGTGGTAATTGTGGCCGCTTCCTCGATCTCCTCATGGGTCGGTTCCGCTCCCATCCCTCACGGCGTCCCAACATGGTGTGTCTCCTCGATCAAGATGATGTCATCAGTGAGAACACCGTTCGCGGCGAAAAGTCTCACCCCAGGGCAAAAATCGGGTGCTTTTTCATCACTCTCCTAGGATGTTACTAGCCATCAACGTAACTAACAAGGTCAGCCATAGTGGCCGGCTTGTCTTCAAAAGGGCCACCTATGATTTTGCTGTCTGTATCTTCCCCGCCCATGTAGCCTAAATACTGCCAATCATCACTAGCACCCAGAACGGCATCCTCACTTTCTGCTTCCACGAGGTATTTCGTCCAAGTTTTGCTTTCACACTGGATGATAAACCATGCCATGTTTCCCCCCTCAACGTATGGCTACTGCTTGAAGGCGGCGGTATGGCCGCACTGAACGCAACTATCGTTCCGCGCTCGGAATCACACCGAGCACCGCCAGCCCCAGCTTGCGTTCCACATCGGCGGGGGTGCGGACGAGGCCGGATTCAATCCATTCCAGCGCGGCCACGATGAGCGCGCCCAGCAGCACTCCAAAGATGCCGCCGGCTGCCACGTTGATCTTGGTTTGCGGGCGGTACTGGGTGTAGATCGGATTGTCGCCGAGCACCACGTCTACTTGATCTTCCTTGCGAACCTTGCCGTTTTCCAGGTTGCGCCAGGTCTCGAATTCCTGTGCCCACGTCAGGGCGATACGGTTGCCTTGCTCTCCGTCGGGGCTTTTGACGTCAATTTGGATCACATTCTTGTCTTCGTAAGAGGCGATGATGACGTTGTCCTTCAGTTGCTCCGGCGTCATATCCAAAGGGGCGCCGGCTTGCTCGAAGCGTTGCAGCACCTGTGCCGCCCATCTTTTGGTGTCCATGATGGTCACGTAGGCGCGCAAGAGTTGCTTGGTCGTCTGAGCCAGACCAAAGTCGTTGCGAGCGGGCAGCACCGTCAGTTGCATCGAGGATTTGTAGATCGGGCGTTGCAGTTTGCTAAAGCTATACGCGCTGGCCGCTGCGACGACCGCCACGACGATAATGATCCAGCCGCGCGTGCGCAAGATGCGGAAATAGTCGGAGAGTTCCATAGTCACCTCGTGTTGCGTGTTGCGTGTTCCGTCTTACGCAGCACGAAATACGCAATACGTTCACATTCTACCACAGATTCTATGCGCGGCGCTCGAGCGGCCATAGATAGTGAGCAAAGAATACCAACGCAATGCCCACGCCCAACGCCAGCGCCACGCGAATCGGCAGGTCGAGTTGAGCGCGCAATCCCAGTGGCACTTGTCCCGCTGCCGGTGGGTCCACCGCGCGCACGATGGCCCCGTTCGGTCCCAGTTGCGGGAACGCCTGCGCGTTGCGTGTTTGCATGACGGTGATAGCGGCCGTCGCAATCGCTTCCAGTTGCCGGGCGTCGCCGCCTTGGAGATACATCGTGATCATGCTGCGCTTGACGTCGGTGGCGACGCGACCGGCCAGCGCCGCTGTCGGGATGTCTATGTTTTGCTTTTGCAATTCGCGGCTCACCTCGGCGGCAAAATCGCCGGTCTTGGCCCATTCGCCCAACCCAGAGGCGATGTACTCCGAGGCCAGCCACGCCGAATAATACTTGTCGTACAAGGACGTGGCGGATGTCTCAGGCGTATAGCCCACGGTAAAGCGGATGCCCACCTGGTAGACCGGCGCGGGCTGGCGATACGTTGCCAGGCCGATGCCCAGCACGACGATGGCCGGAATCAATGCCAGCCACCAGCGGCGGAGCAGGATGTGCCAATACGTTCGCAGTTCCATATAGCCTCCATGCTCGAGACAAGTGATAGAGTGACAAGGTGACAAGGTGACAGGGTGACAGGGTGACAAGGTGATGTTTTTCTCCTTGTCTACCCTGGCCTGTCTGCCAGGGCAGGCTTGCCTACTTGTTTCCTTGCCTACTGGCTCGGATGAACTTTGTTAACTCGCGCTTAAATATCCGAGTGTCGAATCGCTGTGCGAACTCACGAAGGGTCGCCGCATCGAAACGGCCATCGTCAAAGCGGCGAATCGCAGCGGCCAAACTTGACGCCGTCGGCTCGTGGAAGAACAGTCCGGTCATGCCCTCCACCACTGTATCGAGCGCGCCGCCGCCCGCAAAGGCGATGACGGGACGCCCGGCTGCTTGGGCCTCCACGGGCGTGATGCCAAAGTCTTCCAGGCCGGGAAAGATGAACGCGCGGCAACGCGCCATCAGCTCGGCGGCGCGCGCGTCGTCCACGCGGCCCAGGAACGTGATGTTGGATTTTGCCATTGACTGGAGCCTGGCCCGGTCGCGCCCTTCGCCGGCGATGACGAGCGGCAATCCCAGTTCGTTGAACGCGGCCACGGCCAGGTCAATGCGCTTGTAGGGGATGAGGCGCGAAAGGATAAAGAAATAATCGCCGTGCTGCGCGGCAGGCTGAAAGCGAGTCGTGTCCACTGGCGGCGCGATGACGACCGCCTCGCGCCCGTAAAACTCGCGGATGCGTTTTTGCACCTCGGTCGAGATGGCGATGAAGTGGTGGACGCGCTGCGCGGCGGCCCAGTCCCACTTGCGCAGCAGCGCGATCACCGGCGGCAAGAGCGCGTTCGCGATAGCTGGAAATTTCTCGCGCTGGCTATAGTCGCGCAGATTCCAGACGTAGCGCGTGGGCGTCAGGCAGTAACAAATGTGCGTCGCGCCTGGCGGCACGCAGATGCCGTGACAAAAGCCGCTCTTGTTGGAAAGGATCACGTCATACCCGCGCAGGTCGAGGCCCTGAAACGCGAGCGGGTACAGCGGCAGGTACGGCTGGTGATGCCGATGGATGCCGGGCAGCCGGTTCATCCACGTCACGCGAATGTCCCACGCCCGGTACGCGGGCGGCATAATGTCCGGCGCGTACATCGAGGTGTAAACCGGCGCGCCGGGATACATCTCGACGAGCGTCTGGAGCACGTCCTCCGCCCCGCCGATTTGGTTGAGCCAGTCGTGGATGAGAGCGATACGCATTGACAGACTGCCTTGGTTTGCGCTAAAATGTATACAAACCGGGTGACCAGGGACCCTCCGGCACACCACCGGAGGCTGAACTAGGTTGTACGCGCCGAAAGGCCGGCCCCGGTCTTTTCTTTTTCCCGCCACCCTCAACAGTTCTCTTGTCGTGATAGTTTCGTCGGGTGCGCGCTTGCCCAAGTTTCCAGGCCAACATTGTGCGCAGGCGACCTTTTGCCGATGTGCTCAAAGTGAATCACACTCGAATCAACCCAGCCCTCAGTGTGGCGGCATAGGCGCAACAAATCGTCCTTGATGTCGCGCTCGTGTCCGGGGTACTCGACGTCAATCGTAATCCGGTCGGCGGTCGTCAGCAACTCGCGCAAGAGCAAAAACAGGCCCGCCGCGAACAGGCGTATGTAAAGCGTCGCATCGGGCGTCCACCGGCCGCGCAATGCTCGGATACACTCGCGCTTGACTGATGCGGGGATCAGGATGGCCCGCTGGATATCGTTTGACAGGGCCAGGACAGTGGGCGATTGCGTGTCGCCAATCTTGATGCTTTGGTCTACTACAAGCTTCATTGTGCCGCCGATTTGTTCAGCCAGTCGTGGATGGGGGCGAACGCATTGACAGGCTATTTGTCGAACACGATCTCTCGCGCCGACTTCAAGGCGACGAACCAGCCGCCCAATGTCTGGTTGTGATGCGCGATGATTTGCGTGGCCTTGAGGTTTTCCGTGTCCCACGTGCTGTGCGCGTCCTGAACCAGCGTCACGTCATAGCCCAGGCTGTAGGCGCGGCGGCAAGTGGTGTCCACGCAATATTCGGTCTGGATGCCTGCCATGATGAGGCGCTTGATGCCGCGCTCCTCCAACTCGTGTTGCAGGTTGGTCTCTTGGAATGAATCGGGGTGGCGCTTGTGGATGACCCGTTCGCCTTCAACGGGCGCAATGGCGGGATGAATCGGCCAGCCGGGTGTGCTGGGATGAAGCGGATGATTTTCTCCGCCACTGTGCTGGACATAGACGATGGGGATGCCGGCGGCGCTCTCACCAGTTGCCCGCCCAGTCCAAAGAGCAACACCGGGCCGAACTGGGCGTCTATGCTGCTGCCCAAGATCAACTCATAGCCGTCCAATTTGACCATGGGCTGGACGGTTACGCCTTGAAAATGCTCGGCTCCCATTTTGCTTTGCACCGAATCCGCAATCGCGTGATAGGCGCGCCGAACCGCCTCGGCGTCGGTCAGGTTCAATAGCACGCCGCCCACGTCCGTCTTGTGCGTCATCGTTTCGGAGTAGAGCTTGAGGACGACCGGATAGCCGACCTCGCCGGCGAGTTTGACTGCCTCGGTTTCGTCGGGCGCGACCCGCGTCTCCACCGTCGGGATGCCATAAGCGGCCAAGAGTTGCTTGGATTCAGGCTCGGTCAGGATCGTTCGGCCCGCCGCGCGCGCGGCCTGGACGATCTGGTCTGCGCGGGCGCGGCCGGAGGCGCCGCTGTCGCTGCTCGTTGACAGAGTGGGAGTTTCGTACAGACTGTGCAGGTTATCCGCATAATAGGCCATGTAATCGAACATGCGCGCGGCGGTATCGGGATAGGGAAAGGTCGGCAGGTTGGCCTGGTTGAGCACCATCTCGCCTTTTTCCACGTCCGACCCGCCCATCCAACTGGCGAGGATCGGCTTGTCCAGAGTTTTCGTGTAGGGTCGGATAGCCTCGGCGGTTTTCGTCGGATCGGTCATGGCCTGCGGCGTGAGGATGATGAGCAAGCCATCGGTGTTGGGGTCTCGGGCTGCGATGTCGAGCGCCTTGGCGTAGCGTTCGGGGCTGGCGTCTCCCAGGATGTCCAGCGGATTGTTGTGACTCCAGGCCGGCGGCAGAAATGTGTTGAGTGCTTCGATGGTTTCTGACGAGAGCGCCGCCAACTCGCCGCCATTTGTGATCAAGGCGTCGGTCGCGAGCACCCCCGGCCCGCCCGCGTTGGTGAGGATCGTCAAGCGCCAGCCTTGGGGACGCGGCTGTTTGGCGAGCACTTCGGCCATGTAGAACAGTTCTGCGATGGTGTTGACGCGCAAGACGCCGCTGCGGCGGAAGGCGACTTCGAGCACCTCGTCACTGCCGGTGAGCGACCCGGTGTGCGAGGCGGCGGCCTTGGCCGCGTCCGCCGTCCGACCGGGTTTGATCACGATAATAGGCTTGGTCAAAGCGACTTCGCGCGCCGCCGAAAGAAACGCCCGCGCGTCGCCAATCGTTTCCATGTAAATGACGATGCTCTCGGTGTGCGGGTCGTCGCCGAGGTAATAGATCAGGTCGCCCCAGCCCACGTCGAGCATGGAGCCGATGGAGACAAAGGCGCTGAACCCGACATTCTCGCGCAAGCTCCAGTCCAGGATGGCGGTGCACAACGCGCCGCTCTGGCTGATAAAGCCAACGCTGCCGGGCCGCGCCATTGCATTGGCAAAGGTGGCGTTCAGACCGGTGACGGGGTTCATCACGCCTAGGCAGTTTGGCCCGATGATGCGCATGCGCCCGCGGCGCGCGTGCTCCATGATCTGGCGCTCCAACTCGACGCCGGACGGGCCGACCTCCTTGAAGCCGGCCGAGATGATGATGGCGCCTTTGACGCCGGCCTGCGCACATTCCCGGATGACGTCCGGCACGGTGGGCGCGGGCGTGACTATGACGGCCAGGTCAACCGGCGCGGGCACGGCGGCGATGTTCGGATACGCTTTGATGCCCATCACGCTGGGACGCTTGGGATTGACCGGAAAGACCGTCCCGCCAAAGGGATTGCTGATGAGATTCCACACGATGGTGCGCCCGACGCTGCCGGGGTTTTCCGTCGCGCCGATCACGGCCACGTTTTGCGGCGCAAAGATCGTATCGAGAGCCTGTTGCCCGTAGAGTAAAACATTGGGCGTTGGCTCGACTGTTGGCGTCATAGACTTGTTCATCGAATACCTCTCTAGAATTGTAATTGCTCAGGCGTTGGGCAAACCCTTTCATCGTCGCTCCTGTCATTCCGAGTTTGCCCAATCTTGCAAAGGTTACGAACCGCAAGGTTTCAACTCATGGGTCATACCCAATCCAATGTCCGGGTGACCGCTTTTTTCCATCCTGCGTAAAGCCGTTCTCGCTGCGCCGCATCCATCTGCGGCGTCCATGCTTTGTCCTTGCCCCAATTGGCGCGCAAGTCCTCTTCCTTCGACCAAAAGCCCACAGCCAGCCCCGCCGCATACGCCGCGCCAAGTGCTGTCGTCTCGGCCACCGTCGGACGGATGACGGGCACGCCCAGGATGTCGGCCTGGAACTGCATGAGCAATTCGTTGTGAACCATGCCGCCGTCCACCTTGAGCGCCCTCAGCGGCACGCCCGAGTCGGCGTTCATTGCGTCGAGCACCTCGCGCGTCTGGAACGCGGTGGCCTCCAACGCGGCGCGGGCGATGTGGCCTTTGTTGACGTAGCGCGTCATGCCCACGATCACTCCGCGCGCGTCGGCCCGCCAGTGCGGCGCGAACAGCCCGGAGAACGCCGGGACGAAATAAATGCCGCCGTTGTCGTCCACGCTGCGCGCCAGCGTTTCCACGTCGGACGATTTTGCGATGAGGCCCAGGTTATCGCGCAGCCACTGCACGAGCGCGCCGGCGACGGCGATGGAGCCTTCCAGGCAATACACGGCTTTGCTTTCGCCGATCTGGTAGCCCACCGTGGTGAGCAGGCCGGATTGGGACGGGACGATTTGATGCCCGGTGTTGAGCAGCATAAAGCAGCCGGTGCCATAAGTGTTCTTGGCCTCGCCGGGACTAAAGCATGTCTGACCGAACAGCGCGGCTTGCTGATCGCCCAGGTCGCCGGCCACGGGGATTCCCCCCAATTCACCGGTTGCTGCGCCATACACTGCTGACGATGGCCGGATGTCCGGCAACATCGCACGCGGGATGTCCATCAACCTGAGAATGTCCGCATCCCAGTCCAGTGTGCGCAGGTTCATCAACAGCGTGCGGCTGGCGTTCGAGACATCGGTCACGTGGACGCCGCCGTTCGGCCCGCCCGTGAGCCACCAGATGACCCAGGCGTCCAGGTTACCGAACAGCAAGTCACCTCGCTCTGCCGCCGTGCGCGCGCCGCTGACGTGATCCAGAATCCACTTGATCTTGGGGCCGGAAAAATAGGTCGCCAGCGGCAGGCCGGTCTGCGAACGCAGCCGATCCTGCCCGCCTTCGCGTCCCAGCTCTGCGCAAATCTCGGCGGTGCGCGTGTCTTGCCAAACGATGGCGTTATGGACGGGCTGACCGGTCTTGCGATCCCACACCACCGCCGTCTCGCGCTGATTCGTCACGCCCAGGGCGGCAATGTCGCGCGGATCAATGCGGCCCTTCGCTAACGCGCCCCGGATGACGTCTTGCGCGCGCGCCCAGATTTCCAGCGGGTTGTGTTCCACCCAGCCGGGACGCGGGTAAATCTGCTCGTGCTCCTTCTGGTCGTAGCAGACGATGCGGCCACTGTGATCGAAAATGATACAGCGAGTGCTGGTTGTGCCCTGGTCGAGGGCGGCAGAGTAGTGAAGCATCTTTGCACCTGTGTCGTGAAGTAGAGTGGCATCCCTATGCCACAGTAGGGCGGCACGCTTCGCGGTGTGCCAACGTGCAGCTATAGATGTTAAGATAATGTTTTGGGGTTTTGCCCCCTCCTACAAGCGTGAAAAGCGCATCAAAAGTCCAAATCTTTTTCTTAACATCTATAGTTTACCTCAAAACCCACACTCTCTCAAGTTGCGCTTGGTCGCGCCAAAGTCACGAGAAATAAAAAAGCCGTGGGCATTGCCTACGGCCAGAGTATCAAACTTTACCCGCAAGAAGCAAAACTGCATAAACGATAACAAGCACTCCTAGCAGCGGCCATGTAAGCCACAAGTAATTTTTGAGAGGTTCCGGCAGTAGGGGGGCGGCCACGTTGGTTAGCAGGCCAATGACTGTGAGAACAATGAAAGATGCAACGGCCCACCGTCTGGATTTTTCCACACCTTTTGTGGTTGGTTTGTTATTCACAGAGATTGGGTTATTGGAGATTCGACGGGGGCCAAGACTCTGTTTGTGCCAACGCCGTTTGCCATCCGAACGGCATTGCTAGATGCTGCCATTCGGACACAAGGTATCGCGTCCGGGCCGCCGACCTTTGACACCCTCAAGGCTATCACGGTGGCTGTCTATCCGCCCAAGCAAGTGGCCGTGACCAACCTGTTTGCCAAAGTACAAAAGCCAGCACGCCACGACAAAAAGAAAGGCGAGGAAGAAGACGACACCGCCAAAGATAAAGCGATGACACGTACCATCGCCTTTCGTGAGTATGCTCACTTGTGGGGCAACTTGGGCATCGCTTTTAGCTGCGAACAAGCGGGACTTGGCGTGGTGCGAGCATTACTGCCACAGGTCAATTACTTTGGCAAGCGAGGTGGTTTCTTTCAATTGCTAGATGCGCCACAAGAGGTGCACGAGTTGCCAGAAGGCTTCTACTTGCTCGATGGCGCTGGATTGCCGGGCATCGGTGTTGGCACATTACCCGCCGCGTTTCCGTTGGGCGTAATTCAGGTGATGGATGACTGGGGCCCAGAGTTAGACTGGGAGAAGGTCAACGTCTACACGCAGGCCAAGATCAAACTGGGAGAAGATCGCACTCGCAAGAGCGTCATCTTGCCCTACCGCCTGGCCCGCTCCAGCAAATCCTTCACCCTCTACGAGCGCATGACGTGAAACGCATGGGCGGCCAGGGCGCGCGCATCTGGCTGCCCATCTCCGCCCTGTGACTTTGTGTCCACGGCGGCAACAACCTTACCAACTGAATAGCTGTCTTTCCCGCTGTGCAAGTTTTTACACTACCACTCGGCGGGTCAGTGACTCGCCGATTCGCTGACTCGCTGACCCGCCGATTCGCTGACTCGCCCTTACCACACCACTGGCACGAGTCCCGAGGCGGTGATCGCCTCGTCGCGGGTGATGAGTGTCGCGCCGCGCGCTAACGCCTCGGCCACGATCACGCGATCGTGCATTTCGGGGATGGCCTGGAGCGCGCTAAGTCCAGCGTGCGGGCCAGCGTCCAGTCGGCGAGGGTGACATTGGGGCTGGCTTGCAGACGGCTCAGGACCAGGTCGAAATCGGCGCTGAGGGGTTTGCTTTCAAGGACAAAGATCAATTCGGCCAGGACGACAACAGGTACCACCAGGCTGGCTTCACCCGCAGCGACCTGGGCAAAGGCAGCCGTTGCGCCCGGGCCGAGCAGCTTGGGACGCGCAAAGTACCAGAGCAAGCTGTGCGTGTCGGCGACGTATTCTGCGTTGAGTACAACGGCCATGTCACTGACCTCGAGCGGGCCGCTGGGTCAAGTGTTTGACTTTGCGGGACGATTTCTGGCGGCTCTTGGCAATGGCCTGCTGCGTGTGGGCCAGGTCGTCGTCGGAGAGGTCGGCCCAAATGCCTGCCAGCGAGCCGAATGCCGTCGAAATGGCCTGCGACGCAGGCAGGGTCAAGATTTGCACCTTGACCCGCGTGTTATCTGGCAAGTCTATTTTGGTGGCCGGCAACAGAACGCCGCCTTTGTAAACAGCCGTCACAGTCAACATGGCAACCTTCCTTTCGTTACGCGACACATTATACACCAGTTCTGAATCAGCAAAGTGTGACCTGCCGCTCCGCCGACTCGCCCGATCCGTTTTCAGGATACACAGAAAGGACAATTCATCATGGATCACTTTACCGCGCACCGGCTGCGCTTTGAATGCGAGGTCGTCACGCCGCTCAGGTTGAACGAGCACACCGGCTCGGCCATTCGTGGCGCGTTCTATCACGCGCTGTGGAACCAGTTTTGCACGAACCACGACGCGCCCGCGTGCGCCGCGTGCCCGCTCGCCGCCACGTGCCCGGTCGCGTTCCTGGTCAGCACACTCGACCCCCAGTCCGATCGAGGCGCGAACGTGCCCCGGCCTTACACGATCCAGCCGCCTTTGGAGGCCAAGACGGATTACGCGCCGGGCGAGGCGCTGACCTTTGGCCTGACGATGTTTGCCCGCGCACTCAACCTGTTCCCCTACGTCGTGCTGGCGGTGCAGCGATTGGAGCGCGACGGGCTGGGCAAGCGCGTCGCAGCCAATGGCGGCCGGCGCGGGACGTTCCGCGTCCGCCAGGTGTGGGCCGAAAATCCGTTGACAGGGGAACGGCGCGAGGTTTTGCGCCAGGGCGAGACGATGGTGCAAGTGCCCGATGTGCCCATTACCAATGACCAAATTGTCAATTATCAATGGTCAATGGCCGATTCTCAATTGAGAATTGAACATTGTAAATTGACCATTGAGCTATTGACGCCGCTGCGATTGATAGACAACACCAAACTGGTGCAGCGAATCGCGTTTCGTCCGTTCATTCAACGGCTGCACGGGCGATTGAAGCAACTGAGCGCCGAGTATTCCGATACGCCGCTGACGTTCGACTTGCGTCAGGTGATGGCGCAAGCCGAGGCGGTGCGCGTGGCGCGAGACGAGACGCGCTGGGTAGAGTTGGAGAGCTATAGCACGCGCTTGAATCGCGCCACTCCACTCGGCGGGTTGATGGGGCGCGTCACTTTTGAGGGCGACCTGGAGCCGTTCTGGAATTGGTTGGTGTGGGGTCAATATGCGCACGTTGGCAAAGATGCGGTGAAGGGGAATGGCTGGTATCAAATTTCAAAGGCCGCTATCGAATCAAAGGCCGCTATCCCATAGCGGCGCGAGGGGGCTGCATGTCAGATGAACCCGTGTTGATCGTGGAACAGTTCGGCGCTTACGTGGGCAAACATTCCGAGCGGCTGCGCGTGAGCAAGGACAAAACGACGCTGGCCGAAGCGCCGTTGATGCACCTGGAGCAGGTGTTGGTTTCGGGGCGCGGGGTGAGCCTTTCGACGGACGCGATTGCGGCGTGCGGGCGGGCCGGCATCCCGATTCACATCGTAGACGGGCGGGGCAGGCCGCTGGCCTCGTTCTATGCCGCCGGGTTGACCGGCACGGTGCAGACTCGCCGCGCGCAACTGATGGCGTATAATGACCGGCGCGGCGTGACGCTGGCAAAGGCCTTTGCGGCGGGCAAGATCGGCAACCAGGCGAGGCTGCTCAAGTACATGGCCAAGTATCGCAAGGAGGCCGCGCCCGAATTGCACCGTGAACTGCGGCGGCTTGCGGGCGAGGTGCTGGATCACCTCAAAGAGCTTGAGCGATTGGATGCCGCGACGATAGACGACGCGCGCTTCCAGTTGCTCTCGGTGGAGGGACGCGCGGCGCAAGCCTATTGGGCGGCCATCAAAGTGATCGTGCCGGCCGAGCTGAACTGGCCGGGCCGCAAGACCCGTGGAGCGAAGGACGGGCTGAACTCGGCGCTCAACTATGGCTATGGCATCTTGTACGGCCAGGTGGAGCGCTCGCTGGTGCTGGCCGGGCTGGACCCTTACGCGGGGTTCACTCACGCCGACCGGCCCGGCAAGCCCAGCATGACCCTGGACTTGATCGAAGAGTTTCGCCAGCCGGTGGTGGACCGCGTGGTTCTGGGATTGATGAACAAGGGTTTCGAGTTCAAGCAGGGCGAGGACTCGCTGCTGGCCGAAGGCACACGCCGGGCATTGGCCGAAAAGGTGCTGGAACGGCTGGAAGAAAGCACGGAGCGCTATGAGGGCAAGAAGCAAGCCATGCGTGTGATCATTCAGCAACAGGCGCGCCACCTGGCCACATTCCTGCGCGGTGATCGTGCGATCTATGAACCCTTCGCCTGTGGCTGGTGAGCGCCTGCCTGTGCGTGTACGCACGCAGACAGGCCCCCACCCTGCCCTCCCCCGCCAGGAACGCAGGGGAGGACAAGTAGTGAAACATGCAAACTCTGGTGGTTTACGATATTCCCAATGATCGGGCGCGCGGCAAGATCGCTACGGTCTGCCAAGACTATGGGCTGGATCGCATCCAGTACAGCGCGTTTCTGGGCAACTTGCAGCGGACGCATCAGGAGGAGCTGCTCAAGAAAATCGGCAGCAAGCTGGGCAAGCTCGCCGGCAAGGTTCACTTCTGACGATGATCCTGGGCAATGTCGTCGCGCTTGCGCAGACCAACCTCAAGCGAATGTTGGCCTATTCCAGCATCGCGCACGCCGGCTACCTGTTGATGGGTGTGGCGTCTGGAAATCCGTCCGGGCTGGCAGCGGTGATGTTCTACCTGCTGGCTTACAAGTTCACCAACATTGGCGCATTCGCGGTGCTGGCCGCGCTCGCCTGGCGCGAGGGCGAGGACCAGACCTTTACGCAATATGCCGGGTTAGGCCGCAAGCATCCCTGGTTGGCAGCGGCGATGGCGCTGTTCATGCTTTCGCTCACCGGCATTCCGCCCACCGGCGGGTTCTTTGGCAAATACTATTTGTTCCTGGCCTCCGTCGAGGGCGGCCTGGGCTGGCTGGCGATAGTAGGTGTGCTGACGAGCGTCATCAGCGCGTTCTTTTACCTGCGCGTCATCGTAGACATGACGATGCGCGAGCCGGAACGCAAGACGCCTGACCGCATTTATCCGGCGTTGACGATGACGTTAGCCGTAACAGCGTTAGGCACCTTGGTATTGGGGATTTGGCCGGGCCCCTGGCTGCAACTGGCACAGGCCGGCCTCAAGATGTTGACCGGCAATTGATCGTTCTGCAATACTTTTGCAAGCATACTGCAAATCCGCACTCCTTTCACCTGTGGTATACTATTTCAGGTTCGGCAAAGGCTCAGACGGGGAAAATCAACCAGGGGAAAAATCAATGGCAACCCAAAGATGGGAATATTGCAGCTTGACGATTGACCACTTTGAAAAAGGCAACAAGCGCCAAAGTGTGTTATTTGTCCACTATAGCGTGGAAGGAGCGAACCCGCCGCGGCCTGTCCCGCCGGATGATTTTGGGCGCTTTGTGGCGCAGTTGGGCTTGGAAAGCTGGGAACTGGCCGGCGTCTCGAGCGACCAGCCTGCGCCGCCCGGCGCGCGCTACCGCGAAAGCTGGGTGTTCAAGCGCCCGCTCAAAGCCAAGTGAGCGATGAACACACAGGCCCTGGGCAAGTTACTCAGGGCTTGTTTGTAGATGCCTCTTGGACATTGCTCTCGCTTTCCAATTGTGCTATGATGATGACGGTAAGGGGGAAACATGCTCCAACAGATAACCGTCACTACCGATACGCAGGTCGCACTCAAGCCGTTGATCGAATCTGCGATCCAATCCGAATTACGCATGTTGGATTTGGGATTGGAACGAACCCGCCAACGCCTGGGTGCTTTTGAGAAACAACACCGTCTGACCTCGGAAGAGTTCGAGCGCCGTTTCAACGCCGGGCAGATCGCAGAGAGCCTTGATTTCATCGAATGGGCCGGGGAGATCAAAACCCATCGCCTTCTCCAGTCTCAGCGACAGGCTTTGCAAGGGGCCAGGCTCAATTGATCGAAGACTACTTTCAGCAGATAGAAGCCCTCATCCGGGTCTGCCATCATACATTCTTCCAGTGTCACCTACGACAAGCGGACCGCCCATGTCGGATTTGTCCGGGGCGAAGTCTATTTCCTGGACGGATCGCTCTTGGGTAGTGTCCCTGTATACAGCAGGTAAGCGTTTTCGCGTACGAAAAGCTTGGAAAACAGCCCGTTCTGCAGGCTCAAAAATGTCACCTGCTGGTTACAGGGACACCACCCAGCATGGCATCGAACGCTATACGTACGCCTACCACTACCAGCACTCGGGTGGTAGCCTGATCTTTCGTTACGACGACACACCGCATTTCCCCGATTTGCCCGATTTTCCTCACCACAAGCACACAGGCAATGAATCGAATGTTGCACCAGCTTCTCCGCCGGACCTGCAGGCGGTTCTGGCTGAGATTCAAAAGCTGATGACCGCCCCAACATTGTAGGTTGTGGATTTTTCCGCTGTTGAGAAGGCACAAGACCTCCGAGCTTGTGCGTCCCCTCAGTTCACCGAAAATCCCGGATGACATTCTTCGCAAGGGCGAGCGCGTGGTATAATGCAGCCGCTCCACCGATGCCCGGGGAGCCTTCGCAAGGTTCTCCGGCAAACTATCGAGACGAAGCCTCAACCCATACAGGGAGAACAAGATGACTCATCCAATCGCGCGATGGCGGCTGCTCAACACGGGCGAAGCCGAGGGTGCAATGAACATGGCGATTGACGAAGCGATCTTGCGCGCGGTGGCGGCGGGGCTGGCGCCGGCCACGCTGCGCTTTTACGCCTGGCAGCCGGCCTGCGTGAGCCTGGGTCAGGCGCAATCTGCCAATGATGTGGACTGGGAAGCCTGCGCCGCGCGCGGCTATCACGTCGTCCGCCGGCCCACAGGCGGGCGCGCGATTCTGCACACCGACGAGTTGACCTACAGCGTGACCGCGCCGGAAGCGGAGCCGCGCATGGCCGGAGGCATCGTGGAAAGTTATCGGCGGCTGAGTGCGGGGTTGCTCGAAGGCTTGCGCTTGATGAGCGTGCCGAGCATCGAGGCGCATCACCCGGAAGCCAAACGGCAACAGCGAGCCTCGGAAAACCCTGTTTGTTTTCAAGTGCCATCCACTTACGAGATCACCGTCGGCAGCAAGAAATTGATCGGCAGCGCGCAGGTGCGGCGCGAGGGCGTCGTGCTGCAGCACGGGACGCTGCCGCTCACGGGCGACATTGCGCGCATCTGTGACGTGCTGGCCTCGCACCCCAACCCGGTCCGCGTCCGCGACCGCGCCGCGACCGTGGAATCCGTGTTGGGCCACGCCGTCTCGTTCGACGAGGCCGCCGAGCCGATGGCGCGCGGGTTCGCGTCCGCGCTCGATTTGGAACTCGCGCCCGGCGACCTGCTCCCGCAAGAACGCGCCTGGGCGGACGAGTTGCGCCGCGAACGCTATGCCGCCGACGCATGGAACCGCCGATTGTAGGACAAGATGGCATCTTGTCCTACGCTCTGGGTGTGATAGAATCTACATCACGGTCGTCGGTGTCGGCGAATTTTGCCTTTTGAGATTTTGAAATTTCGAAATTTTGTTTTTGAAATTTGACCATGGTCATCGGCATCTGCACTCTTGAGCTTTCCTTGCCCGGCAACGACTCGCTGAAAGACAAGCGCAGCGTGCTCAAGCCGCTCGTCGTGCGGATGCGCCGCGAGTTTAACGTGTCCGTCGCCGAGGTGGGCGAACAGGATCGCTGGCGCTCCGCCACGCTGGGGGTGGCGGCGGTCTCGAGCGATCAGGCCTATGTACACGGGCTGTTCGAAAAGCTCGTCGCGTGGGTCGAAAGCTCGCACCTCGCCGTCGAGGTGGTAGACTGGCAAATCGAATTCGTGTAATGCCTATCCATGGACAAACTCTTTCCGCGAATGAACGCGAATTCCAAAAAGATTGGCGCGGATTCGGCGATGCTGCATCGCGTAATTCGCGGAAAGCATCAGGAGGTGAATCATGCGACGCATGGGACCCGTGTTTTGGCCGATTCTGCTGATTGCGGTCGGCGTGGTCTTTTTGTTGAGCAACCTGGGCCTGTTGCCGTTCGATGCTTGGCAGCTCTGGCGGCTGTGGCCCCTCATCATCATCGTCATCGGGCTGGACGTGTTGCTGGAATCGCTTTGGCGGCGCGGCCGGCCCGGAGGCGAGCCGCTTTCGATTGATCGGGATTCGCTTTCGGAAGCCGAGGTGAGCGTCGAGTTCGGCGCGGGCGAGCTGCGCGTGGGGGCAGGCGCGCCCGCCGGCAAGCTGCTCGAAGGCGAGTTCAGCGACGGGGCCGACTACCAATTGCGACAGGGGCAGGTGCGGCTGTATGGCTCGCGCGATTGGAACTGGTGGAGTTGGTGGGGCAGCCGTGGCCGGCAGTGGGACGTGCGGCTCACGCCCGACATCCCGCTCCGCCTGCGGTTCCAGTTGGGCGCGTGCCAATCCACTCTCGACCTGGGCGATTTGCGCGTGACCGATCTTGCGCTCGAAAGCGGCGCGGCGGATACGCGCGTCCGGTTTCCGCGCGCGGCCGGCACGACGCGCGGAAAAGTCAAGTCCGGCGCGGCCTCCGTCCGGTTGTGAAATCGACGCCTTTGCCTTTCACCGTCCGGGCAACGATGAGGGTGGGTGTGGGATCGGAGGGCGGCGGGAGATTTGATGTCGCCGTCACGCCGGACGGCAGCACGGCGCTGATTTCCAATTTTGGGGATCGTACGGTTTTCTTGATAGACATCACCAATCCGATTCAGCCGTCTTTGATCACCTCTGTGACAATCCCCTTTTTTGCCGAGGATATTGACATCTCGGCAGACGGCCAGTATGCCCTGGTGACGGATGGTGGATTCTCACCCCGGGTAGCTTCCATTAACGTCCCCTCAGCCACCCTGGTGTATACGGCCGAACTGGGCACCCGTTACGCGAATGCGGTAGAAGTTGCGCCGGATGGCACCATCATCGTTGCCGACTATTCTGGGCACGCTATCCATACCCTGCTCCTGGATGAGACAGGAGTTGTGATCACCACAGGAAACACCTATACCTATACCTATCCGGGTCTGCCCATCACCGATACGGCTAACGTGATGCGGCCGGTAAATGTGAGCATGTCGCCGGACGGGCAGACAGTCATTGTGTGTGATGCAATGACCACGACCGTCGGTGTCTACCGGGTCGTTGCACCGGGTGTCCTATCGTTTACGGGTGTGGTGACGGGGCTACAAGGAACGTTCGATTTCTATGATGATGGCCACGGGAACGTTTCGCATGGGGCGGTGCAGTCGGTGGCCTTCAACGCCGCCGGCGATAAAGCCTATGCGGTGCTCAATGCGCTGTTGATGGCGGGCACCACGATTACCGAACCCGTCGTCGATGTTCAAAAAATCGGCGTCTTGAACATCACCGGCCCTGGACAGGTCAGCCTGGAGGCGGGCGGGGTGGTGACCTTGCCCCATCGTGGCAGCAGCCAGTTGTTCGGGGTGGATGTGATCGCCATTGCCGGGAACAAGGCTTTCGTGGGATACCCAACCCTTAGTGGAGCGGCTGATCCAGTAACCAGGAAAACATCGCTGGCCATCGTGGATCTCACCGATTACAGCATCACCACTACCATGGTGCTTACCGCAGAGGACTCTATCCCTGTCGGGGTGGCGACCATCCCCTGGCTCACCAAATCCGCCCGCCCGTCGTCGGCCCGGCCGGGCGAGGCTATCACCTACACGATCAGATTTTGGAACACCAGCATCTACACGCCCACCAACGTGCTGATAACAGACACGCTCTCGGCCAACATCGTCGGCGACAGTTTCACCCACAGCGGCGTCGCGCTCACCCAAGTGCCGGGGTCCCGGTACGTCTGGACCGTGCCGATCCTGCCGCCCGGTGAAAGCGGCGTCATCACCATCACCGGCGTCCTCACCAAGCCACTGGCGGCGGGGACGCTTCCCAACCAGGTTGCGGGGAAAGCATTCGACGAGGTCACAACTGTCAACGCGAACTTGCAAGTGCTCAACGTCGCGCCGGTCGCCGATGCTGGGCCGGACCAAACCCGGCGGATTACCACCCTTGTGACGCTCGATGGCAGCGGCTCGACGGACGACAATGGCGGGACTCTGATCTACGACTGGAGGCAAACCGGCGGCCCGGAGGTCACATTCACGCCCAACCTCAGCCTCACCACCTTTACCGCGCCCGGCGCGCCCACCGTGCTCACTTTCACGCTCACGGTGACCGATGCCGGCAACCTGACCAGTTCGGACGAGGTGGTGGTGAACGTCGTGCAAGAGGCCGACTTGGCGGTGACACAAGAGGTCGTCCGCTCTCTCGGTGCCATCACGTATACCATCGTGGTGCAGAACCTTGGCCCCGACCCGGCGAATGGCGCGGTGGTATCCGGCATCTTCTCATCCGAGGTCATCAGCCTCACGTGGGAGTGTGTGGCTTCCGGCGGAGCGACGTGCGGCACGTCAAGCGGGACAGCGTTCCTGCCGCCCGTCCTCAATCCATTCCCGTCGGGCGGCGTGGTCACCTACACCGTTCGGGGAACACTTGGGTTGTTGGACTTGGGGAACAACGTGGTGACGGTCACGCCTCCCGCCGTCTATGGCTTGGTTGATCCCAATCTGCTCAACAATCGAGCCGAGTACAAAATTTACCGATACTTGTTTCCGTTAATGTTCAAGAATTACCAGCCGTAAAGGGCGCTAGACCAGTAGGTCACGCTTTCCCGTGTCCGCCGCGCAGCGGCGGCGGGACGCAGGGCGCAAGCGTGACCTACTGAAGTCGCAGGATACTTGGGGTTCGCGCCCATCGTCTTCAAGAACTCGCCGTCCCACCAAAAGATGGGGATTCTTCCATAACCCATAACCCAAAGGGTCTCGCATGAAAAGGCTCTCAAGGTTTCGCGCAAGCGGACCTTGAGGGCCTTTTCTCGTAATCGGTCGCCCAGCCCACCGCAGTCGCAGACCTACGCATGCATACGCGATCTGCCGGCTGGTGATTGCCCACAAGTCGAAATGTGGCCGAAAATCGGGCACTTGGCCCCCTCGATTTTACAGGCAAAATCGGACTTGTGGGTAATCACCAGACACTCGTCGTTTGACGCCTGTTCCTGCGCAAAGTATAATACCTGGCAGAGGTGAACGATGACGACTATCACGCTGGAATTGCCCGACACTTTGGCGCAGCAGTTGCGTCAGGAGCGCGTTGACGATAAGGAAATTCAAACTGTCGCCGTGGCGGCGCTCGAGTTCTGGCTGGCCAATTCGGAACAACTCGCTTCCAAAGCCGCACGTTCAGGCGGGCGGTTCACAGAGAGCGGAACACTCTTTGCGCGCCATCTCATCCAGCAAAACCGTGCGCTGTTCGAGTCCCTGGCTCGCCGCTGACCCATGTCGGATCAAGTCTTGCCCGATGATCGAGCCGACGAGGTCGCCGAGCTGTTGGTGCGCGTTTATGAGATTCACGATGGGGCGCATGTAACATTTGGGGGACGTCGCCAATCTGCCACGAATTAACACGAAAACCGGCGATAGAAATTCGTGCAATTCGTGGCAAAAAGGCCGCTGGCTCTGTCGCTCCCACAACTTGTACATGCGCCCCTCGGCATTGCATTACGCAATGACACATCTTTTTTGACGGAGGCAAATCCATGTCACAGGAAACCCCAGCGCAATCTTTCGAGTTCCGCGCCGAAATTCAACAGTTGCTCAACATCCTCGTCCATTCGCTTTACCGCGACCACGAGATATTCTTGCGCGAGCTGATCTCGAACGCCTCGGACGCGCTCCATCGCGTGCAGTTCGAGATGCTGACCAATCGCAACGTGGTTGATCCGGACGCCGAGTTAGCCATCCACATCACCTTCGACGACAAAGCCAAAATTATTACCCTCAGCGATACCGGCCTCGGCATGACGCGCGACGAATTGATCGAGAACCTCGGCACCATAGCGCACTCCGGCGCGATGGAATTCCTCAAGAAACTGCAAGCCACCGACCAACCCGTCAGCACCGACCTGATCGGCCAATTCGGCGTGGGCTTTTACAGCGTGTTCATGGTGGCTGAACAAGTGAGTGTGACTTCGCGCTCGTATCGGCCCGAGGCGGAGGCGTGCTCTTGGATCTCGCGCGGCGACAACACCTACACGCTCGGCCCGGCGGAAAAAGCCACCCGCGGCACCACCATCGTCGTCACACTCAAACCCGACGACGCCGAGTTCGCCTCAAGCTGGCGGCTGGAGCAAATCGTCAAGAAACATTCGGACTTTGTCGCCTTTCCAATTTACGTGGGAGACAACGCGCAGGCGGCCAACCGCCAAACGGCGCTCTGGCGGCAATCGCCGCGCGAGCTGACCGCCGAGCAATACGACGAGTTCTACAAACACCTGACGCTCGACCCGGACAAGCCGCTCGCGCGCGTCCACGTGGTGACCGATGCGCCAGTGCAGATGTACGCCGTGCTGTACGTGCCGGCCCAACGCGAGCGCGGCTTGCTTCGCATGAGCCTGCGCACCGATCACGGCCTCAAGTTGTATTCGCGCAAAATCTTGATTCAAGACTATTGCAAAGACCTGCTGCCCAACTACTGGACAAATACAAATATCACCATCCGAACTTGCCAAATCTGCTACCATAGTTCCTTTTGTGCGACAAAATGCACATATTTGTTCTTCAAGTTCAAAATGACCAGTTAAATTGTCTCGATTTCCTACAATTGTACAGGGATGCCAAGTATTTTCATCACGGGAAATCAAGGCAAACAAGGAATCCTTTTGGTATTGAATTTCATGCGTAATTTCTATGTGTCCTATAGCGCCCACACGAATAAGATTTTTAATAATTTTTTGAGCGCCAGAATGTGACAAACCGCTAACAAATATTCCTGGTAATGACTCTAAAACAATATTGGCTTGAGGACGATTACAGCCAGTTGATTCTCGAAGGATACGTCTAACTTCATATGGCTTTGACCCTATATCATCAATGATAACATTTGCTGTTTTGTGCATTTCGTCTTGAATACTGGCAGGTAACGCAATGTGGATAGTGTGTGGTGTACCGCACACGTTGCATACTAATAGTGTTTCACTACCATATCCACTGGAAAAATCGTGATAATGGAACCAGCCTAGACTTACCTTATAGTTGCAACTTGAACAAGAATAAACTGTAGGCATACGGAAATTCCAGTAGTTGTGTCGTGTGGAGCATTGGTGATGGACTTAGCAGCCCCACTCGCATTTTAGCCGCAGCAGCATGAAGCCACGCACTCAACTCGCGTCGCTGGCGCTGGCCCAGAACTGCTTGACCTTTTGCGCCAGCCGCTGGTTATCCGGCGCGGTCAGGGTCGGCCCCGAATAATTTCTGCGCCTGCTCCAGCGAGCTGTTAGCCACCTTTTGCTCTGCAAAAAATGCCTTTAGCCAGT
The DNA here is from genome assembly GCA_041300525.1 of Anaerolineae bacterium. Taxonomy (GTDB): domain Bacteria; phylum Chloroflexota; class Anaerolineae; order Fen-1058; family Fen-1058; genus JBGLNJ01. The sequence goes on from JBGLNJ010000001.1 coordinate 3,951,109, forward strand.
CTTGGCTGCCAGGTCTTGTTTGACTCCGATAAAGGCTGCTTCTTCAAGCTCAATGCGTTCTTGGATAATATGCGTAAGCCAATCGTCAACGTTCTTGGTGCGATGCAATTGAGCTAGAAAAGCCGCACGTGCGGCCAGGTTGGCCGGAATAGCTAGAGAGGCTGGCTTGGTTCTGCGAACCCGAATTGGCTTTTCCCAGGCCGCATCGTCGTCAGCTTGTGCCGTTACCATCTGGTCAATCTCTGGTTCGGATAGCTTCTTGGTTTTATCTTTACTCATATACCCCATCCTGTAATGATGCGAACAACATTCCCTGGTTTGAGCTGAAAGATGATTTTGAGTCGCCGACCGCCGATGGTTCTTCCAAGCAATTGATAGCGGTCACGGTAGGACTTGTTCCGTCGTACTTCAAAGTCGGAGAAGAAACACTCGACGGCTTCATCAAAAGTGACGTGGTGTGTGGCAAGTTCGTCTCGTTCAAAGTCGTATTCAAAGTCAGTCGGGGTGAAGCGATGCCAGTTGACCAATGCCGATTGTACTCCCTTTTTCCTTGAACGCGTCTTGCGCGGTGGCTAACTCGCATTTTAGACGCAGCGGCATTTCGCCACTCACTCAACTCGCGTCGCTGGCGCTGGCCCAGAACTGCTTCACCTTTTGCGCCAGCCGCTGGTTATCCGGCGCGGTCAGAGTCGGGTCGGCCCCGAACAATTTCTGCGCTTGCTCGCGCGCTTGCTCCAGCAGCTTTACGTCGGCCAAGTTCGCCAGCCGCACGTCGGGCAGGCCGGATTGCCGCGTGCCAAAGAACTCGCCGGGGCCGCGCAATTCCAAGTCTTTCTCAGCCAGCGCGAATCCGTCGTTGGTGCTTTCGATGGCGCGCAAACGCTCGTCGCTTTCGGCGTTGGTCGAGTCGGCCAGCAGCAGGCAGTAGGAGGCGTGCTCGCCGCGTCCCACGCGCCCTCGGAATTGGTGCAGTTGCGACAGCCCGAAGCGGTTCGCGCCTTCGACGAGCATCACCGTCGCATTCGGCACGTCAATGCCCACTTCGACGACGGACGTGGACACGAGCGCGTTCAGCTCGCCGCGCGCAAATGCGCCCATCACCGCGTCCTTCTCGTCGCCCTTCATCCGCCCGTGCAGCAGCCCCAGCTTGTATTTTGGGAAAATGTGTTTTTGCAGCCGCTCGTATTCGTCCACGGCCGCTTTAGCTTCCACCTTGTCCGAGCCTTCGACGAGCGGGCAGATAATAAAGGCCTGGTGACCTTTTTCCACCTGGGCATGGATGAAGGCATAGGCGCGCTCGCGCTCGGTCGGCAGCAGCCAGCGCGTCTCGATGGTCTGGCGGCCTGGCGGCAATTCATCAATGACCGAAAGGTCCAAGTCGCCATAGAGCGTAAGCGCGAGCGTGCGCGGGATGGGCGTGGCCGTCATCACCAGCACGTGGGGATTGAGGGCGGCCTGCCTGCCGGCCCCGACGCCCTTTTGTCGCAGCGCGGCTCGTTGCTCCACGCCAAAGCGGTGCTGCTCGTCAATCACCAGGAACGCCAAGTCGCGGAATGTGACATGGGGTTGGATGAGTGCGTGCGTCCCAACGATGATATTGATTTTGCCGGCGGCGAGCCGGGCATAGACTTTATCCTTGTTCGACGTGCTGCCCGTCAACACCTCGACGACGGGGGGATTGGGCACGTTGGCGAACAGCCGGGCGAGCGTTTTGAAGTGCTGCTCGGCCAGGATTTCCGTCGGGGCCATCAACGCGGCTTGCGCTCCGGCGGCCACTGTCGCCATCATTGTGGCGGCGGCGACGACGGTCTTGCCCGATCCGACGTCGCCTTGCAGCAGCCGATTCATCGGGACGCTCGCGCGCAGGTCGGCCATGATTTGATCGAGCGCGTGCTTTTGCGCGCCGGTGAGCGGGTAGGGGAGTGAGCCGATAAAGCGATCCACCGCCGCTGCGTCAAAGCTCAACGCGTGACCTGGGATGGAGCGCCACGCCTGTCGCTGGCGCAGCACGCCGATCTGGATCAGGAACAATTCGTCAAAGGCCAATCGCTTCCGGGCGCGCTCCAGGTCGCCGTCGTCGTCGGGAAAGTGGATGTGCGCCAACGCGCGGGAAATCTCCACCAGCCCGGCAGAAGTGCGCACCGATTCCGGCAAGTGTTCTTGTAAACGCGGCGCCCAATAATCTACGGTGCGCTTCATCAAGCGCCGCAGCCAGCGGTTCGACAGCCCTTCGGTGAGCGGATAAATGGGGACGAGCCGCGCGGTGTGCAACTGCTCGCGCTCGAGCGGCTCCCATTCGGGCGATTGGAACGTCAGGCGGCCCAAGTATTCTTCCACCTTGCCGCTGACGACGATTTGCATCTTGGGCTTGATCTTGTCGGCCAGGTAGGGCTGGTTGAACCAGGTACACTGCATCATGCCGGAGCCGTCGCTGAGCGTGGCGGTAAAGATGGGCGCGCCGCCGCGCGTCCTGTGCGTCCCCGCGTCCCACACCGAGGCGATGATCGTCACTTCTTCGCCGTATTCCAGCCGATTGATCGGTTTGAGGTTGCGATAGTCGTCATAGCGGCGCGGAAAGAGATACAACAGATCGCGGATCGTCTTGACGCCGAGCTTGACGAATTTTTCGGCATAGCCGGTGCTGATGCCCGACATCACGGTGATGGGCGCATCCAGTCCCATCCGCTCCACCTGGGCGGTGGCGCGTGGGACGATGACGGGAATGGCTGGCATAACGCGCGAGCGCGCCGGAGGCGGCTCGACTGGTTTGGGCGGCTGTGCCGGCTCGGCGGGTGGGCGAGTGTCCACCGGAGGTGGAGCCGGTGGTGGAACCGGAGGCGGCTCGACCGGTTCGCTGATGACTGGAGGCGCAAGGTGTTCGACGGGAGGCGGTGGCGGAGCGGGTTGAGTCTCGACGGTAGGGGCTGATGCCGGCGAGGACATCCACGTCTTGATGCGCTCGATGGCCTGCACGCGCGCAGGGCGATCCGGCAACGTGCCATAGCTGCGCAACAGCGCGACGATTTGCGTCACCTGACCGGCGGGCGCGTCGCGGACGGCTTCCTTTTCCCAAAAGTCGGCGAACTTGCCCAGCCCGCCGATGACGGCCTTGTCGCGGAACCCGCTTTCAATTTCGAGTTTCAGGATTTTGGATAGTTTGTGAAAAGTGAACTGTTCAAATACACCCCAAGTGAACCGGTTGTGATAGAGTGCTCTCTAAAAAGGGGGCAGCATGGATCAGTTGCACAAACGGTTCACGTCCGATCAGGTCAAAGTGTTGCTGCAAGGGTATTGCCAGGGGACGATGAGCCGGGCAGAAGTGGAAGAGATGTTGAACATTGGCAAAACTCGTTTCTTCGCTTTGCTGAAAGAGTATCAACAGAGTCCGGCGACGTTCGCCATCGCTTATGAACGCGACACGCCAGCCAGGTTGTCCGCCAGCATAGAAGCCGTGATCGAGAAAGAGTTACTGCGAGAGAAGGCACTGGTGGACGACCCGCAGCTACCCATTTCGGATTACAATTACTCGGCTCTGCGTGACCGTCTGAAAAAGACTGGCGTCACTGTGTCGGCGACGACGATCACCGATCGGGCCAAGCAGTTGGATTGCTACAAACCCCATCCGAAAGGCAAAGCGCATGATCGCCAAGTCGTGACGGCGGCCATCGGTGCTCTGGTGCAACATGATGCGTCGCTCCACCTCTGGTCTCCGTTTGCCAGCGAGAAATGGACGCTGATCACCTCCATCGACGATTACAGCCGCCAACTCCTCTTTGCGGATTTCTTCCTGCACGAGACCACCTGGGCGCACATTCAGGCCGCGCAAACTCTGATGCAAACGTATGGCCTGCCCTTGCAGTACTATGTGGACAACTTGCGCGTGTTTCGCTTCGTCCAGGGCCGAGATAGCAACTGGCGCAAGCATATTCTTGAAACGGACGATGTGGACCCCCAGTGGCGACAGGTCATGCGCCTCCTGGGTGTGGATGTCATCTACGCTCTATCGGCTCAAGCCAAAGGAAAGATTGAACGACCCTATCGGTGGTTGCAAGATCGTATCGTCCGCACGTGTGCCCTGGAACACATCACCGCCATTGAGGATGGGCGGGTCGTCTTGAAAGAGGAACTCGACCGCTACAACAACCATCAGGTTCATTCCACTACCGGCGAGATCCCGCGCATCCGCTTCGCTAACGCCCAGGCGGCCAGCAACAATCTGTTCCGCCCTTTTTCGTTGCCCAAGCCGTACACCTCTCCCAAGGACGTTTTCTGTTTACGCGAGACTCGTATGGTAAACGGATACCGCCGGGTCTCATTATTCAATCACGAGATCGAAGTACCGAATGTTCCGCTGCGAGAAGAAGTCGAAATACATCTGACTCCCAACACGGCCAAACAGGTGATGGACGTCCGCATCTGGTGGAGTCAGAAAATGGTGCATTCCGTCAGTCTTCCCTTGGCTGGTTTACGAGTTCACTTTTGAACTTTGAGTGAGTTCACTTTTCAACTTTGGCTAACAGCAGGATTTTATCCTTCTGAAATTGCGCCCTAAGCGAGTGACGGGCCTGTGGTTGAGCGGCGTGACCATGTGTGAAGGGGGTGGCAGCCGGGTGAAATTGGAAAGCATGCCAAGGCCAGACGGTCAAATGACCTATCGGGCGCGACTGAGGCGAGTTCGTGTTTGCGGGCTTTGACTCCATCAAGACGGCGCGTGGCTATCTTTACTGGTTCGAGTTGACGTATCGCTTCACGCCATTCGGGCCGGAGCTCGGCGCGGAGCGAGCGGAGGTTATCCCAAAGTGAAAACGGTCTCCGCTCACATGTTTGGAAAGGCTTGCAGGCTGTGCTATAATATCTTTGCCTGGAGGTGGAGAATGGACGAGGAAAAGCAGGTCAAAGAGCCTCTAAAAAGACACAGCTGCAACAGGGCGATTCCGCATTATCGCTAGACACGCATAGCACCTATCGAATCCGCAACCGCACATCCACCAGGAAAACAAGATGCAAATCATTGGCGAAAATATCCACATCATTTCCCCAAAGGTAAAGGAAGCCATCGCCAACCGCGACGGCGCTTTCTTCGTGGACCTGGCGCGCCGGCAGATGCAGGCCGGGGCCTGGGCGCTCGACCTCAACATCGGCCCGCAAAAGAAAGCCGGGCCGGAGGTGATGGGTTGGCTGGTGGACCTGATGCAGGCAGCGGTGGGCACGAACGTGCCGCTTTCGCTGGACACCACCAATCTGGCCGCCATCGAAGCCGGGCTGAAAAGGGTGCCAAAGGGTCTCGCTATCGTCAACTCGATCAGCGCGCACCCCGAGCGGTTAGCCAGCCTTCCACCGCTGCTGGCCCAGTACGGCGCGCAGGTCATTGCGCTGACGATGGCCGAGTCCGGCATCCCCGTGAGCGCGGAGGCGCGCGTGAGCATCGTTCTGGAGACACTCATGCCGCGCCTGGAAGAGGCCGGCATCTCGATGGAAAACGTCATCATTGACCCATTGGTGTTGACCGTGTCCGGCTGCCAGGAATACGTGCCGCAGTGCGTCGAGGCGGTGCGCATCCTCAAGAACGCCGGATTGCCGTGCCGGGTGAGCGCGGGCCTTTCGAATGTGTCCAATGCCGTGCCCGCCGCCAACCGTCCGCTCATCAACCGCGTGTATGTAGTCCAGTTGATGGCCGCCGGGCTGGACATGGCGATTGCCGATCCGCTCGACAGCGACTTGGCCGAGTTCATCCGCATCGTCGAGCAGCGCGACGAGTCCACGCCCGTGGGCAAGCTGCTCGTCACGCTGTACGACCGCACGGCGGCGATGGAAGAGCTGCAGCCTGAAGATGTGGACCTGAGCGACCCGGCACAGGCCGCCATCTGGAAAACCATCCGCATCTTGCTCAACCAGACCATCTACGCCGACGCTTATCTCACTATCTAACCAAAGTAGCGGGCATCCCGATGCCCGCTACTTTGAGATTTCTTTCAAGGAGAACAATCGGATGCCTAAAGCAGTTTATCAACCTACCGTCGAAGAGCTCAAGGCCAAGGCCGCTCAACCTATGGCCGACGCGCTCAAGCTTCACCCGTTCTACAAAGGCAAGATCGAAACGACGCTCAAGTGCTGCGTGCGTGATTTTGACGATTTTGCCATCTGGTACACGCCCGGCGTTTCCAAGCCGTGCCTGGACATTCGCGATAACCCGGAGAAGGTGTACGAGCACACCAACAAGTGGAACACCGTCGCGGTTGTTTCCGACGGCACGCGCGTGCTGGGCATGGGCGACATCGGCCCCAAAGCCGGAATGCCCGTCATGGAGGGCAAGTCTCTGCTCTACAAATACCTGGGCGGCGTGGACGGCTTTCCCTTGATGGTAGACAGCAAGGACCCTGAGGAGATTATCAAAGTCGTCAAGCTGTTGCAGCCGGGGCTGGGTGGCGTGAACCTGGAAGACATTTCGCAACCCAAGTGCTTTCACATCCTGGACACGCTGCGCGCCGAGTGCGAGATTCCCGTCTGGCACGACGACCAGCAAGGCACGGCATGCGTCACGCTGGCGGGGTTGATCAACGCGCTCAAGGTGGTGGGCAAAAAGATTGGCGAGGCCAAGATCGCCTTCATCGGCACGGGCGCGGCCAACGTCGCCATCAGCCGGTTGATTTTTGCCTATGGCGCCATCCCGGCGCTGTGCACCATGGTGGACAGCAAGGGCATCTTGCACCAGGGCCGTGACGATATCGAAGCGCGCAAGGCCGAGTACGTTGACAAGTGGAAGCTGTGCAACATGACGAACGCCGAAGGCCGCACCGGCGGCATCGCCGAATCGTTGGTGGGCGCGGATGTGTGCATCGCGCTGTCCAAGCCGGGACCGGACACGATCCAGAAGGAATGGGTCGCCAAGATGGCGACTGATTCTATCGTATTTGCCTGCGCCAATCCGATCCCGGAGATGTGGCCGTGGGACGCCAAAGAGGCCGGCGTGGCGGTCTTTGCCACGGGCCGCAGCGATTTCCAGAACCAAGTCAACAACAGCCTGGGCTTTCCCGGCATCTTTCGCGGCACGCTCGACGTGCGCGCTCGGACGATCACCGACGAGATGTGCATCGCGGCAGCGGAAGAGATGGCCCGCACGGCGGAAGAAAAGGGTCTCAGCACCGACTATATCATATCATCCTGCGCGCGCGTGGGATGGTGCAGGACGCCATGGCGACCGGGTACATCGAGATGCCGAAAGGCAGCCAGGCGCCCAAACCCACCAAGATGGCTATCAAAGCTGTCGCCAAAGCAACCCAGAAACCCGTCGCCAAGCCCAAAACCGCCAAAAAGAAAGCTGCCCCGAAATCTGTCGCGCGCAAGACCCGCAAGTGATAGCGCACTCGTCATGCTGAGGCGCATAGCGGCGAAGCCTCTCTACGTAGAGAGGCTTCGCCGCCCTGTCCGTCCCCAGGACACCCTTCAGGGGTGTGTCCGCCGCTGCGCGGCGGCGGGCGGCTCAGAATGACAGGTCGTTTGACATCAGAGATTTATCCATCTCTCTCTTTAGGGGATTTGTCATTCGGAAAGGAAAGTCGTAGAACGTCACTGTGCTGGAAGGCTACAGCGTCAAGGAAATCAAGGGCGGCGAGACGTACGCCAAGAGCATCGTCGTGGCCAAGGGCAGCGAAGAGAAAGAGCTGGTCGTGGATGTGACGTTCGTCGAGCTGGACCTGATTCCCGGCTCGGAGCCGGTCGCTCACCTCGTCAAGCTCAATGAAAAGAAGCAGATCGTGGTAGACAGCGGCAACCGCACGAGCCGGGCCGGCATCTTTGCAGCGGGCGATGCGACGGACGTTTACGCCGAACAAGTGCTCGTCTGCATCGGCGAAGGCGCCAAGGCGGCGCTTTCAGCCTACGACTATTTGCTGGGATTGTAGATGGTTGATTGCTGATTGTAGATTGACGAGGTCGCTCCAAAATCAGGAAAAGAAACATGACTGCGACCATCATTGACGGCAAAGCCGTCGCACAAACCATTCGCAATGAAGTGAAAGCCGAAATCGCGCAACTGCGCGCCAAAGGACTGGTGCCCGGGCTGGCGACCGTGATAGTGGGCAAGCGGCCCGATAGCGTGAGCTATGTCACGAGCAAACGCCAGACCTGTGAGGAACTGGGCATCGCTTCCATCGGGCACGAGTTGCCGGAGACGGTCTCGCAAGAAGACCTCCTGGCCCTCGTCCGACAGTTGGGCGAGGACCCCAAGGTGCATGGCATCCTGGTGCAGTTGCCGTTGCCCAAACACATCAACGAAGAAGCCATCCTCAACGCCGTGCCGATTGACAAGGATGTGGACGGCTTTCACCCGGTCAACGTGGGCAAGTTGGGCATGAAGGGACGCCAACCGTTGTTCGCGCCCTGCACGCCCTCGGGCGTCGTCGAGCTGCTCGACCGGGTGGGGGCCAAGATCAGCGGCAGCCGCGCGGTGGTGTTGGGACGCAGCAACATTGTGGGCATGCCGGCGGCGTTGCTGCTCCTGGGCCGCGATGCCACCGTGACCATTTGCCACAGCAAAACTCAAAATCTGGCCGAGGTCACGCGCCAGGCCGATATCCTGGTGGCCGCCATCGGCAGAGCCAAGTTTGTGACCGCCGACATGGTCAAGCCGGGCGCGTACGTCATTGACGTGGGCGTGAATGGGGTGCCGGTGCTGAACCCGGACGGCACACCCGCCATCAGCGAAAAGACCGGCAAACCCAAGACCAAGCTGGTGGGCGATGTGGACTTTGACGCGGTGAAGGAAATCGCGGCTGCCATCACGCCGGTGCCGGGCGGCGTCGGCCCGATGACGATTGCGATGCTGATGAAGAACACGCTGCGAGGAGCCAAGCACGCCTTCGGGCTGTTGTGATTTTGGATTTCTGATTTCGGACACCTTGCATCTTGCCTCCTGCCCAGGATGTGTTACAATTCCGCCCCGGATGCTGCGGGTAACCCTTTGCTCCACCTGAAATTGATTAGACGTTTATCTAATTGATTTTACCATCCCAGGGCCCGCATGTCAAGACTTTTTGGAGGAAGCATGACCTCATCGCGCCAAACCTATAGCGTCAAGCTGGCCGGCCTCGCCCGCGAACTGCAATTGTTCGAGGTCGCCCCCGGCGTCCGCATTGCCATCTTTAACATGCTGGGCGACACCGAGATCGTCCAGGCCGTGTCCAAAGAGCTGGCCAAACGCCTGCCCAAAGAAGCCCAGGTGCTGGTGACCGCCGAAGCCAAGAGCATCCCGCTCGCCCACGCGCTCTCGGTAGAGACCGGGCTGCCCTATGTGATCTTGCGCAAGAGCTACAAGCCTTACATGGGCGAAGCGGTCAGCGCCGAGACGCTTTCGATCACCACCGGCGAAAAGCAGACGCTTTACCTGGATGAAAAAGATCGCGCGCTGGTGACCGGCAAGTCGGTCGTGATCGTTGACGACGTCATCAGCACGGGCTCCACGCTCCAGGGAATGCAAATGATCCTGGAAAAAGCGGAGGCAAAGGTGGTTGCCCAGGCGGCTGTGTTCACCGAAGGCGAACGGGCCAAATGGAAGAACATCATCGCGCTGGGTCACCTGCCGGTGTTCACGGAGTAAAAACGCTCTGAACTGACAACACGTCCCAACAATTTTTCCGCTTGGATCGCGTCCGCGACCGAGACGGCCTTTGGCAAAAAGTAACCTTGCGCCTTCTGACCGTCATTGGCCGGAAGGCGTTTTGATTTTGCGATGAACGAACCAATTATTCGAATCGAGAATTTGTATCATACCTACGACGGTGCCCGCCCGGTGGAGGCGCTGCGCGGGATTGGCCTCGCCATCTGTGAAGGAGAGTACGTCGCCCTCGTCGGCGCGAACGGATCGGGCAAGTCCACGCTGGCGCGGCATTTGAATGCGCTGCTATTGCCCGGTCATGGCGACGTGTGGATCGAAAGCATCAACACGCGCGACGCAACGCGCCTGCGCGAGATTCGCCACACCGTCCAGATGGTCTTTCAGCAGCCCGACGCGCAACTGGTGGCGACCATCGTCGAAGAAGATGTGGCATTCGGCCCGGAAAACTTTAGCGTGGCGGAGGACGAGTTGCCAGGCCGCGTCCGCGCGGCGCTAGAGACGGTGGGCATGTGGGCGCACCGGCGGAGGCCGCCGCACCTGCTTTCCGCCGGGCAAAAGCAGCGTGTGGCGATTGCCGGCGCGCTGGCCGTGCATCCGCGCGTGCTCGTCCTGGACGAAGCGACGGCGATGCTCGACCCAGCCGGGCGCGCGGCCGTGCTCGACATCGTGCGCCATCTTCACACGAGCGGGACCACCATCGTCGCCATCACTCACGCGATGGACGAAGCGGCGCAGGCCGACCGCATTGTGGTGATGGCCGAGGGCCGGGTGGCGATGGATGGCGCACCGCGCCAGGTATTTGCCCGCGCAAAAGATCTGCGTGCGTTAGGGCTGGACGTGCCGCCTATCGCCGACCTGGCGCTGCGCCTGGGCTTGCCCATTTGCCTTTCCGCCGATGAGCTTGTCAGCGCCTTGGGATCAACTCACACGAGCAACAACGCACCACAATTCTGGCGCGCCCTCGGCGCAAAACACCAGACAGGGCGTGAGCGCAGCAAAGAATCTCTTGCGCGCAAGACCGACACCGGTCAAGCCATCATTCAGGTTCAAGAATTGGCTCACACCTACTTGCGCGGCTCGCCGCTCGAATCCCCTGCCCTCTCCGGCGTTGACCTGCAAATTCATCGCGGCGAAATCGTGGGACTGATCGGGCCGACCGGCTCCGGCAAGTCCACGCTGCTGCAACACCTCAACGGTCTGCTGCGCCCCCAGTCCGGGCATGTCGTCGTGGAAGGTCACGACCTGGCCGACCCCGCCACCGACATCCGCGCCATTCGCCGCTCGGTCGGCCTTGTATTCCAGCAACCGGAAGATCAACTCTTTGAACGGTATGTGGGCGACGACGTAGCATTCGGCCCGCGACAAGTTGGGCTGTCAAAGGACGAAATCCGCGAGCGTGTGCGCTGGGCTATGGAATCGGTCGGCCTGGGATTTGAGGCGTTCAAAGATCGCCTGACGGCCACACTTTCCGGCGGAGAGCGGCGACGCGCGGCGTTGGCCGGCGTGCTTGCGCTCCGCCCGCAAGTGTTGGTGGCCGACGAGCCAACTGCCGGGCTTGACCCGCGCACCCGCGCGGCTGTCTTGAACGTTTTCCGGGGACTGGATGACGCGGGCGTGACGCTCGTCGTCGCCTCGCACCACATGGACGACATCGCCGCGCTGTGCGACTGCGTCGTGGCGCTCGATGGCGGGCGCGTCGTCGCGGCCGGAACGACGCGCGAAATCTTTGCGCAGCCGGACATGCTGAAAGCGCACGGGCTGTCCGTCCCGCCGTTGGCAGCGATCGCGCAGGAATTGCGCGCGGCAGGCTGGCCCATTCCTGCAAGCGTCATGACCGTTGAAGAAATCGTCGAGGCGTTACAGCGAGTTTCCCCCAGTTCCCCCGAGTTCCGGGAAATTCAGGAAGAATCGATGGGACTCTAAACATGCAAGACTTTGAGCTGCTCCGCCACGTCACCATTGGCCAGTATCTTCCGACCGGCTCGATTCTGCACCGCTTGGACCCGCGCACCAAGATCGTTGGCCTGGGAGTGATGCTAATCATCGTGGCCGCATACCGACCCGCGTCAGGCTTGGTGGCAGGCTTGATCGTCGCGCTCGGTCTGGTGGCGTTGGCGCGAGTGAGCCTGGGCTTTGCATTGGGCGGGCTGCGTCCGGCGCTGCCCATTCTGCTTTTGCTGGTGGCGCTGCAACTGTTCTTGGGGTGGGGCACGGCCACCAAGGTTTGCATTCCGCTGTGGAGTTTTTGGATCTTGCGCATCACACCCTGCTCGGTGCAAGTCGTCATCGCATTGCTGGCGCGCCTCACCACGCTCATCCTGCTCACGAGCCTGCTGACGCTCACCAGCTCCGTCACGGAACTGGCGCGCGGCGCCGAGGCGCTGATGCGCCCGCTCCAACGCCTGGGTATCCCAGCCGACGAGTTGGCGATGGTGTTCACACTGGCATTGCGCTTCGTGCCGACGCTGGCTCAAGAACTGGAAAAGCTGCTCAAGGCGCAGGCGGCGCGCGGCGCGGACCTGGGACGCGGCTCCAACCCCGTTCAGCGCACGCGGCAATTGCTGCCCGTGCTCGTGCCGCTCTTTATCACCACGCTGCGCCGAAGCGAAGAATTGACCGCGGCGATGGAAGCGCGCGGCTACACAGGTGGACAAGGGCGCACTCACTATGTCCGCTTGCATTTCCGTCCGGTGGATACCGTCGCGCTGGTCATTACTTTTGTGTTGCTAGCCGGTTTGCTCGCCGCGCCGTTCGGCGCAGTGGACCGGTACTGGCTCTCGCTGCTGGCACAAGTTGCCATGCGTTGAAAAGAAAGGATCAGATAAAATGAAACTCACAGTTCGCCAAATCGTCATCTCTGGTTTGATGGGCGCGATCGCCATCTTGCTCGGCGTGACACGCCTCGGCTTCATCGGCCCGTTCCCGCCGTTGATCATGGTGAGCGCGACGATCATGCACGTCCCGGCCATCATTGCCGGCGTGTTGGAGGGGCCGGTCGTCGGCTTGATCGTCGGCCTGATCTTTGGCGTGTTTAGTATGCTGCAAGCGCCCACCGAAGCGCCGCCCGTCAACCTGTGGTTCAGCAATCCACTGGTGTCTGTGCTGCCGAGGCTCTTTATCGGCGTGACCTCGGCCTACGTCTACCTGGCGCTGCGCAAGACCCACGAGATCGTCGCGCTGGCCGTGGCCGGGCTGGTCGGCACACTGACCAACACCGTGCTCGTGATCGGGATGATTGTCGTCCTGGGCTACGCGCCTGCGGCGGTGATTGTGAGGCCCAAGTCGAGTATCCAACGTCGTGAAATTTGAGGCGAATTGCCACTTGCTTTCGGACGATACGCCAAGTTACCCGGTAGTTATTGAGAGGATACCTTTGACCCCGTGCCAGAGGATACAGAATACGATGCGCTCATGATCTATCTGATCCGTGAAAACGGCCAGCTCAGCATCGAGCGCGACTTGCACCACCTGGGACTGTTTTCTCTCGACGTGTGGCGCAGGCTGCTTCTCGATGTCGGATTTGAGCTTTACGAGGCCGAGTACGCTGAGGATGGCAAAAGCTTTGTCGAGTTTGCGTGTGTCAAATCTGCATAGATGAGGAGAGAGAAAATGAAACGCTATCGTATCGAGTTCGAAATCTTTGAAGGACAAGGCGGCCAACTGGTCAAGGAAGGTGATGAGATCGTCTATCCCGACAATTTCGAGACGTTGGGCATCTGCGCCTGGATGTATCGTGGTGACGGTCAGCACAGCTATCAAGCCGGCCAGCGGTTCAGGTATCCCGAAGATACGGGCAAGCTGTGCCCCTGGCTGTTGAGCGCGATGGACAACATGATCCAGGCGCTCAGGTTCGGCGGCACGCTGCCGTGGATGTACGAAGGCACGCCCTACGAAAAGGTCATTGATCCAGACGGAATCACGACCGAGTTTGTCCATTGTCCCGATCCGGCTTCCGGCATTGTGGTCAAGTTGATCCGCACCGCCGTTGAGGACTAACCTTCATGGCCAACATCACCATCCGCAAACTCGAAGGTGAGGAAAAACTGCAAGTCATGTACGGGTTGAACGACTATGCGTTTTACGCCACGCCGCCCTTGACGGACGAGCAAGAGTGGAAAGAGATTGTCAAGCATCGTGAGGGCGTGACCTATTTCGCGCTGTTTGAGGACGGCAAGCCCGTATCCGGCGCGGCGGGCACAACTATGCTGCAGCAGGTGCGCGGCAAGCTATTCGACGCGAACGGCCTCTGGGCTGTAGCAACGGCGCCCGGCGCGCGGCGCAATGGCTATTGCCGTCGCGTCATCGCACAATTGCTCTCTGCGCTGCGCGATGACGGTCAGGTTTTCTCGAACCTCTACCCGTTCCGCGAATCGTTTTACGAGCAGATGGGCTATGTCACTTTCCCATTGCCACGCATCGCCAAGCTCGCGCCCTCGGCGCTGCTGCCCTTGATGGACAAAGACCTGGGCGGCCAAGTTGAGTTGATGTTAATTGGCGATGGCTTTGACATTTACCGGAACTATTTGAGCAGGCTGCGGCAACGCACACATGGCATGGCAATGTTCGTTATCGGAGATCGAGCGGCAGCCCAGCGTAACCGCTTGTGGATGGCGCTGGCCAAGGCGCAAGAGGAACCGGTCGGGCTGATGCTGTATCAGATCAAGGGCGATCACGAAACTCAATTCCTCTTTAGCGCCGTCCGATTTTACTACGAGACCAGCCTGGGCCGATACTTGCTGCTCCAGTGGATCGCTCGCCACACCGACCAAGCCAGTCAAGGCGAGATATGGCTGGCTCCGTTCGAGCAGCCCGAGACGTGGCTCTCGGATGTGCAGGTCAAGACCGAGTCGCAAATCCGCGCGCCGATGGGCCGCGTGCTGGATGTGAGCAGGCTCGGCGCGCCAAGTGGCGTGCAAGTCGGTTCGGGTTGTTTCTCCGCGCGGATCACCGATCTGCTCTGCCCGTGGAACGAGGGCGTCTGGCGATTCGAGTCATCAGAGGGATCGCTACAGGTCACGCGGGCGGACGAAGCCGATTGCGATCTGACCATCCAGGCGTTGACGGCGTTGGTGTATGGCACGCACGACCCCGGCGATTTTGCGATTCGGGGTTGGGGCAATCCATCACCGCAAGTGCAGGCGACCCTGCGCGCCATGTTCCCGCCGATGATGCCCTATCTGCACGAATACTTTTAGACCCGCCCTGACTCTGCAACGATAGAACGGTTCAACACATGGAGACCACGTCCCGCAGACCTACCGGAATGACGGCTTTCGTCATCGTCTTGGCCGGCCAAATTGCCTCGCTCCTGGGCACCGCCATGAGCCAGTTCGGCCTGACGCTGTGGGCCTACGAGCGTACAGGCAAAGCCACTCCGCTGGCGCTGGTCGGCTTGTTTTTTGTGACGCCCCAGATCGCGCTGGCCCCTTTCGTCGGCGTGCTGGTAGACCGGGGCAATCGCAAGTTGCTGATGATGTTGAGCGACCTCGCCGCCGCGCTGACTACGGCGGCGGTCTTGGCCCTCTATGCGACGGGGAACCTGCAAATCTGGCATCTCTATGTCAGCGCGGCTATTACGGGGACATTTCAGGGCTTTCAATGGCCGGCGTATTCGGCAGCCATCTCGCTCATGCTGCCCAAGGAACACTATGCCCGAGCGAGTGGCATGTTGCAGACAGCGGGAAATGCCTCTGGCGTCTTGGCGCCCATCATGGCCGGGACATTGATCGGCCCTCTGGGACTAGCAGGAATCTTGATCATTGACTTGGTTTGCGCTACAGTCGCCATCGGCGCACTCCTTTTTGTCCATGTCCCGCAGCCAGCCAGAACCGAAGCAGGCCGCGAAGGAGAGGGGCACGTCCTGAAGGAAATGACCTATGGGTTCCGCTACATCTTTGCCCGCCCCGGCCTGCTCGGCCTGCAAACAGTCTTTCTGGTCGGCAACTTGCTTACCGCACTAGCTTTTGCCGTGTTCGCGCCCATGATCCTGGCTCGCACCGGGAACGACGAGTTGATCTTTGGCGGCGTGCAATCGGCGGGCGCGGTTGGCGGCGTTGTGGGCGGGCTGGCGATGAGCGTTTGGGGCGGCCCCAAGCGTCGCGTTCACGGAGTATTGCAGGGTTGGCTTTGGTCTGGCTTGTTGGGAATGATCCTGTTGGGCGTGGGGCGAACTGCGCCGGTCTGGGCGGCCGGCCTGTTTCTGTGGGCGCTGTTCGGCCCTCTCTTGGATGGGTGCAACCAGGCCATCTGGCAGGCCAAGGTTGCGCCGGACGTGCAGGGTCGCGTCTTTACCGCCCGTTTGGTCATTGCCTGGCTGGCGCAGCCGATCAGTTTGGCGTTGGCCGGGCCGCTGGTTGATAAAGTCCTGGAGCCGGCGATGGCGCAAGGGGGCAGTCTTGCACCGGCCTTTGGCGGGCTGGTGGGCACGGGCGCGGGCGCAGGAATGTCCCTGTTGCTCGTTGTGACCGGCTTGCTGACGGCGCTGGTGGGAATAGGCGGCTATCTGTTTTCTGCTGTGCGCAATGCGGAAGACATTCTGCCGGATCACGATCATCTCAGCCAAGATATGGGATCAGGTTAGCCCGCATGGAAACGATGCTCGTTGATGGCCTCACCTTATACTTTGACGCCGAAGAACGCGAGGCGGCTGAACTTGTGCGCCGGGCCTGCGAAAAAAGCGTCCGGCTCATCCGCGAATGTTGGAACCTGGACACGCCCAAGGACTTGCGTGTCTATGTCCTGACCTCGACTTGGCTGCGTTCCACCTTTCACTCGGCACCCTGGGGCTGGCGCATCCTGATGGGCGTCACCTTGCCGTTCTGGTATTTCCGAGCCAGGCAGCTTTGGCAAGTAGCCGGTGGTTGGCACCAGCAATACGGCCAGCGGCGGACAGTCGGGATCAAACCCCCCCGCTTTTTGTCGTTGAGCGATAGAAGCATCGGTGCCCGCATCTTTGTCCAAGAAAGCGACTCAGATAGCAAGGTCCAGCATATCACCTGCCACGAGCTAGTTCACGCGTATACGGCTCACCTCAAGCTGCCGGTATGGCTGCACTATGGGCTGGCCTTGCTCACCGTGGATCGCTTTTTTGAGAGGCCAACGATTAAATGTGAGACTATCGAGGCGTTGCATCGCTCGCCTGGTAACACGAACGACACCAAGTTGGATCTGAAGGATCCCGATGCGATGGTGTACCTCTACGTTCGCGGCTACTGGCT
This sequence comes from Anaerolineae bacterium, assembly GCA_041300525.1. GTDB lineage: Bacteria > Chloroflexota > Anaerolineae > Fen-1058 > Fen-1058 > JBGLNJ01. The sequence continues at coordinate 3,967,939 of JBGLNJ010000001.1, forward strand.
CACGCGCTATATCGAAGAGACGGTTCTGGAATCCCCTGTCCCAGGATCGAAATCTCGATGTGCCCAAAGCCGTGCTCGACCAGGTGCCGGCGCAGACGGTCAATCGCCTTGCCCGGATCGAGCATGGGCGGCAGACGGAAATCCAGCTTGGCGCGCGCTTCGTTGGGCACAATCGTCTTGCCGCCCAATCCCTGATAGCCGCTGGTCAATCCCGCAATGTTGCACGTCGGCTCGTACGCGCGCGCTTTGAGCGCCTCGACGCCATCGCGGCCCAGCGCAAACTGCTCGACGCCCAGCTCCACTTTGAGCTTGTTCAAATCCATGCGGGCAGCTTTGGCCTCAAGCTGGCCGATTTCTTCTTCGCCCAATTTCCACAAGCCCTCGTACCAGCCATCGATCAGGATGCGGCGATTGGCGTCAACCAGAGTGTCGAGCGCCCGAATCAACTCCCAGGCCGGTTGCGGAACCAGCGGCGCGTTCAGGCTGTGGACGTCGGCTTTTGCGCCGCGCGCGATCAATTCCACAAAGAGCACGCTCTTCAAGCCCAGGTCAATCTCGGGCACCGGCTCGCTTGCATTGAGCCATCCATCCAGGCAGTGCATCGCATCGGCGCGCACCAGGTCGGGGTTGGCCTTGATGAATGGCCCCAGATGAGGCGAGCCGATCTCTTCTTCGCCTTCCGTGATGAACTTGACGCCGACCGGCAAATCGCCCATGGTCTGCCGCCAGGCTTTGGCCGCCTTGATGAATGCCAGCACACCCGATTTGTTGTCGGTCGAACCGCGTCCCCACAGCCGGCCATCGGCGATCTGACCGCTGAACGGCGGATATGTCCACTTGTCCACCGGTTCCGGCGGCTGCACATCATAGTGAGCATAGGCCAGCAGCGTCTTTTTACTGCGCTGACTTGGCATATTGCCGATGACACACGGCGGGCCGCCAGCGAGAGGATACGCCCGCGCGTCCAATCCATCGGCGCGCATGATCTGAACGACCAACTCGGCGCAGGCTTCCAGTCCGATGTTCTGCGCGCTGACGCTGGGTTGCTGCACTAGCCGCTGCAGATCGCCGATGGCCTCATCACGGTGAGCGTCAATCCAATTAAAAGCAGTTTGCAATTCGGGATGAACAGTCGTCATGGCTATATCCTCGTATATTCCACACGATGCCGATGTCGGGCCAGCCGGGGCAGAACCCACACGGCAGCCAGATAGATTCCAAGCAAACTACCCGGTACGATGGCCAGTGCGGAAGGCAAACCGACCCACCAGGCCACCCAGCCGCCAGCCCACGGTCCAACAATCGCGCCCGCGTCGAGCGCAGTGTTGTAAAAGCTGATCCGGCGGCTGGTCAACGGTGAGTTGTCTTGGCCTTCCAGTAACAGGGTGGCGCTGATCACGCGGCTGGCTCCAAACATGAATCCCATCGAGCCTACCAACGCCGTGAACGCCGCCGACAGGCCGAGCAAGGGAACCAACATCGTCGTGCCCGCCAGACCTGCCAGGCTCCAGTTGTTCAAGCGCAAAGTATTGGCGCGTGCCAGGATAGCGCCTGAAAAGGGCCGCACCACAGCGGCCAAGAATCCCTTGAGGCCGGCGAGTGATCCGATTACGGTCATCGTCATTCCGGCCCGCAGCCCGTAAATGGGAAACAGCGTATCAAATGCCGTGTTGATGCCGGCCAGGGTAAACGCACTGATCACGGCCAATACCCATACCCCGCCATGCGCCGGCGCCGACTTGAGCGCGGCCGGCGCGTCCTGCGATTGCGCGACGATTGCCGCACGCGCTTTTCGGCTGAGGGTGAGGGCGGGTAGAGCCATCACCATGATCGCGGATGCGCTCAACGCAAACGTCAGGCCAAAGCCATAGCGATCGGTCAAGATACCACACAGCGTCGCGCCCAGGCCATTGCCGGCGGCGATGCCCGCCGTATATAATCCAACGGCTAATCCCAATGGGATCGTCGGCGGCCGCCGTTCGAGCGTCGCCGCGTACAGGGCAACGCTCACGATTCCCATGCCCGCGCCGTTCACTCCGGCGCTCAGCCACACCCATGCTCCCGTCGGTTGCCCGGCCAAGATCAGAGCGCCCGAACCCTGAACCAACAGAGACAGCGCAATGACTCCGCGCGCATATTTGCCGCGAAAAAGGAAACCGGTCAGCAAGCACGTCGCTCCCTCGACGATGGACAAGAATGCCATGACCGAGCCGGTTTCCGCAACGGGCACGTGATGGTTTTCAAGGTACGCCACGAGCAGGATCAGGAATGCGCCTTCCCCCACGGCCAACATCAAAATAGTCGCCAGGCATGTCAAAAACTCGCGCCAGAGACGGCGGGCGGGAAATCTGTCTGCTCCTGTCATGTCACAACGGAATAATCGAGTGTTCCAGATCGCGCGGGTAGTGCGTCAGTCTCCGGCAGCCTGTCTCGGTGATGACGAGCGTGTCCGAGTGGCGGAAGCCACCATAGCCCGGCACATACAAGCCGGGTTCGTCGCTGATGATCATGCCGGGGAACAGCACGGTTTGGTCGCCCGCTTCGACCCAGGGCGGCTCGTGCTCTTGCAAGCCTTTGCCGTGCCCCATGCGGTGGCGAAGGAATTTTTCGTAACCCGCTTGGCGGATGATGCTGAGCGCCGCTTCGTTCACGTCGCAACAGCGCGCGCCGGGTTTGGCCGCCTCCATCCCGGCGGCCCACGCTTCGTACATGGCCTCGAAATACGAGTGTTGTTGCGGCGTCGGCTCGCCCAGGATAAACGTATGCTCACTTTCGGACTCGTAGGTGCACACCAGCGCGCCGAACCCGGTTTCGATCACGTCACCTGGGCGCGGCTTGCGGTCGGTCATCAGGCCATGCGGAAAGGCTGAATGTTCCCCATACAAGATAGCGCCGTTCACCAGCCCGGCGTTGACCATGACCAGCTCGCCCAACTCTTGCTGCATTCGCTCGACCGTCTTGGCGCGCGCGTAACTGAAAGCGTCCGTCTCGTTCAAGCCCATGACGATGGCCTCGCGCGCTTTTTCCACCATCAAGTCGGCATAGACGCCGGCCTTGTCCAGCAACGCGATCTCTTCCGGGTCTTTGACCAGCCGCAGCGTATAGACCAGATCGGTGATGCGGACATTGGGCTGGAGGGCCAACACGCGCTGCCAATCGCGCACCGAGAGTTGATCAATGCCCAATCGCTTGAGTTTGATCTCACTCAACATCCAGTTCAACGGATGCGGCACGCCCGGGTAATCAAAGTAGGTGCGGACATCTTTGACCCAGGTCTCGACCGCCATGTCCAGTTCCAGCAGCGGGACAAAAAAGACCGGGTCGCCTGCGGCGGGAATCAACGCGCCCAACGGACGCTCGGTGGACTGGTGAAAAAAGCCGGTGGCGTAAAAGATGTTGTAGGGATCGAGCAGCAGCAGCGCATCCAGCTTTTCGATCTCCATCTGCGTTTGAATCTGGCGCGTTTTGCGTTGATACCATTCGGTGGTGAGTTTCATACGTTTCCTGTCTCTAACAGGATGTACAGGATGAACAGGATAAAAACAGAATCCTGTTTATGCTTCGCGTGTGCACCCTGTTAATAGATTGTGCCTGAAGCCTTCCAACTCTTGGGATCCTCGTACCCCCGGCTGGTCTGTGGATTGTTCAGCAGCGCGATGTATGTAAAGAGCTTGCCCAGCATATCTTGCGCCACGCTCAACGATTCTGTCGCAACCGAGTTGGAATACGTGGTCAGGTACTCGCACGCTTGCGCCGGGTTTGTTTCGTGCAGCTTGAGCGCCGTCTCTTCGATGAGTGGCTGCATCTCGAACAAGCGCCGATCAAATTCGGCCCACACCGGCTTGACCAAGTCAACCGTGCCCTGGTAAAACAGATTCATCAGATTGCCAATGTTCTCAAACATCCAATAAGCCGAGTCCGGCAGGTAGACACTGTGGTCCGCATTGCCATCACAGGCCCGGACTCCGCCTGAGTCCGATCAGAGCAGCCCATGCCGAACGGGGAAGACAGCGCGGTTGCAGAAACCGATCCCTGCACCGACCGATCGGACAAAGAGCAAAGAGCAAGGAGCCGGAGTCAGTTGATTTCGGTCAACGGCCACTTCTGGGCGCAACGCCAAAGTGCCGTGATCTCTTGCTCGCGCCCTTTGTCCAGACCATTCTGACCGGCCACCGCCATGCCGCATCCCACACCGATGCCGAGTCGGGGTCTTGGGCCGGCTCGCTCAAAACGAGTGGTTTTTTGCTTGCCACCACGCGACTGATCAGACGATCTTGTGAGATTGGACGCAGCAACCACTCGGTAGAGGGCTCACCAAAACCACTGCCAGCGATCAGCGTACGGGTGTCTCCCTCAACGAGTTGGATAGATGCCTTGCGATATTCGATCACTCTGCCCAGTTCACTCAAGATTTTGAACGCGACTTCATTTAACTCTAACTTGGAGCTAATGGCACTTGAGATCTTGCTTAACAATTCGGCCTGTTTTCGAGAAATCAATTCCGACCGATAGCGACGGGCATTCTCTATCACGACGACTGCTTGCTCGGCCAACATGCCGAGAATGGCCTTTTCCTCATCCGAGAAAGTGTGTCGCTCAAAACCATTGATGAACAATGCGCCAATAACTCTATTTTCTTGCTTCAGGGGAATACCAATGACAGCTTGCGCCTTACTCTTGGCCAGCACGCGAGAAACGCGTTTACTATGTAGTATGTCATTAATTTCAACAATTTGGCCAGTTCTGAACACATCCCACGTCAAGCCCTTCTTTTCAGAGAAACGCGAGGAAGCAAGACCAAATCCTTCTGGATATTCGTACGAGTCGGCAACTTTTTCCCCAGCTTCGTCAAACAGGTGAATGACACTAGTCGAATCAATCCGGGTCAGTTGTATAGCACCTTTCGCAATGAGGGTCAGACACCTACGGATATCCAACGTTGTGCTAATGGCGGCACTGACCCGCCGCAGAATAGCCATGTCAGCTACACGTTGTCGCTCTTGCTCAAAGAGCGCGGCATTGTGAATAGCAGTCGCTGCCTGTGCCGCAAAGATCTCGATAACCCGCCGCTCCTGATTTTCAAAAACATGCAAAGTCCGATAGTTGACAAACAGCACCCCCACCTTGTTTTTGTCTACAATCAACGGTACGGCGGCTGAAGATGCTATACCCTCTCGATAGAGAAAACTTTTCCGCCACCCTTTTTCGGTTGACCAAGTTTCTATCAATCTGGTCCAATCTTCTCTAGCTTTGGGGGCATAGAAAGGCTTGGTTCGCTTGAGAATTTTGAATACAGCTGATTCCTTGTGTGGGCGTACTTGCCCTCTTGCCTGCAAAACTGCTTTGTCCCGAACCTTGCCTGCCACGATAGGCGGAATATTGATGTCGTCGGTTCTCTGCTCGTATTGGTATAGCACGACAATATCTGCTTTCAAAACAGAACAGGCTGATCGTGCTATTTTCCGCAAGAGATGTTTCAGATCTCGTACCACGACTAACGACTGACCGACCTCAAGCAGCTTTTCCAACGTATCAAGGTCCACAAGACCGCGTTGATAATTATCATTTCTAGCTGACATCATCTCTCTCCTAACGAAGGCTTGAGGGGACAACCAGCCCCGCAAGTCTATTCCCTCTCAATCGGCAGTGTATCGCACCGCACACTGCCGCCCGACTTGATCACTTCGGAAAACGGAACGGCAATCACCTCAAAGCCTAGTTGGGTCAATCGTTCATTCACGCCTGTATTCTCTGCAATCGAAACAAGTTTGGTAGGTCCGAGACACAACACATTCGCTCCGGCATTTGTCTGCTCGCGATCAGTCAAAGAGATTACGGCGGAATAAACTTCTTTGAGCCGCCTGAGCGAATCGGCCTCGAAAGCCGGTTCATAAACAATCGCGCGCCCCGCGCCAAGGACACCCAGAATCGTATCGAGGTGTGTATACCGCGCGCCAAAGTGAAGGGGAATCACATCATAGTCGCGCCCAAACGTGCGGTGCAGAAAATCGGCGCCCCGCGCATCGGTGCGTCCTCCCAGCCCCACCCACAAGCGTCGGCCGTCCACGACAAGGTCGCCGCCCTCGACAAAGCCCTGATCCGGCGTCAAAACTCGCAGGCCATAGCGTTGAAAAACGGGTTCAACGATCTGGCTTTCCAGGCGGCGCGTTTCATCTTTGAGGCTGGAAACGACAATAGTATCGCCGATGACAACTCCGGCGTCACGAGTAGCATGTTGGTATGGCAAGCCGCGTACCGGAGCAAGCAATTCGACTTGCACATCGTTCTGGCGCAACACGTCTATGAGAGATTGGTGCTGGCGCACCATTATTTGGGGATCGGGTTTGGGGAGACCATCACAATAGTAGAGCCATTGAACGACATTGATCGGCTTGGTGATTTGAAAATACGCAGGAGGGCACATGACTACTCGGCGTAATCGGCCCGTCTCAGAGTAACACCCTCGTACAGCGAGATGACCGACTTGGGGGGAGGTCATCATTGACATCTGCTCCGCAAGTATTTCTCAATAACCGCAGGGTAAGGGTATACCCTTACTTCGCATTGTTCAACGTTATTATATCCAGTTTATTAACAAACACAAGTCGCCAGCGCGATTTGGAACACCTGGATTATCCCTACAATAAGCGACGGCTGAGAAAAGTGATTACAGTGTCCAACACCTGAGGAATCGTCAACTCGTCCGTGGGGAGATACACATCGCACGCATCGCGCGCACTCGCCAAGCGTGCCACCTGCTCTGCGCGCGCCTCATCCGTCCAATCGGCGCGACCTTGCCGGCGATTCATCGTCGCCGTTTGCACATCGAGGTAGATCAACACAGCGGGGCGGCCGCGCCATGACCACAAAGTGAGAACGCCCGAGTGCTCCTGCGCCACCACTCGCGCAGACGCGAACCCGCGCGCAATCAACCCATTGACCAGCGTCGTCTTGCCCGACGCGCACGGCCCGACGACGACAATACTCAACTTGCTACACGCATCCTCGTCGGAAGCATCACTCATAACGGAGCACTCACCGTCATGCGCCGCACGCCATCCGGGACATCTTGATTTGTCACCGTCACCACGACGATGCTAATGTCATCGTTCGGGCGGCCGTCGTCCACCTCCAACGCCGCCGCCAACAAAGAATCCGCGATGCGCTGCGCGTTGAACATGCCATAGTTGGTGAGGTCCTGGACTAACGCGGGCAAATCGAGTTGCCGATCGGTAAACTCACCCGCCGACATCAACCCGTCGGTAAAAACCACGATCGCCGTATCCGCCTCGAGCGCCATCTCGGTCATATTGGGCTTGGTGCGCGCGTAAATGCCCACCGGATTCGACGGCTGATCGAGGAGGCGAAAGCCCGACGGCGCGACCACGATCGTGGGACAGTGATTATTGCGCGCCAGCACAATCGTCCGCGTGACCAAATCCGCCGAAACGATGTTGAGTGTGGCCGAGACTTTGCCTTGCCGATAGTTGAAAAGATAGTCGTGCGCAGCGCGAGCCGCCGCCCCATCGCGCACGCCTTCGGATAGATCGGCCACCGCTTTGCGCGCGACGAGGTTCGAAATCGTCTTGGCGCCCCGCCCGTGGCTTTGGCCGTCCACCAGCACGAACGACAGCCCGCCCTGCGGCCGCTCGATCATCTCGAACGTATCACCCGATTCCGACGTGGCATACTTGCCGACTTTGGCGACTGCGACTTTTAGTTCCATGTGAGTGCTCTCTGTCAAAGAATCGAAACGCATTATACATCAAAAGTTTGCGCGAGGTTGCGGTCAGGGGTACAATCGCACCAGACTCGCACGGAGGAACTGACTGTTTCTACTTTACGACGATATTCACCAGCCGATTCGGCGCGTAGATGACCTTGGCGATTTGCTTGCCCTCGGTGTACTTGAATACGCCCGCCGCAGCCAGCGCACCTTGACGCACAGCCTCCTCGCTCGCATCGGCGGGAACCTGGATGCGGTCGCGCACCTTGCCGTTGACCTGCACCGGCAGCGTGATGACGTCGTCCGCCGCTGCCGCCGCGTCGAACGCGGGCCAGGCTTGCTGGTGAATGCTGTACGGATACCCTAAGCGTCCCCATAGCTCTTCGGCGACGTGAGGCGTGACTGGCGACATCATCAACAACAGCGCATGGATCGCTTCGTCCCACGTTTCCGTCTTGTAGACCGGCGTTTCTTTGGCCTTGATCAGCACGTTGGAAAACTCCATCAACGCCGATACGATGGTGTTGAACTCGAATGCCTGGAAATCCGCCGTCACGCGCTTGATCGTCTTGTGCGTCGCTCTACGTAGCTCGCGTTCGGATGCCGCGTCTGCGCCGCCATGGGCGCGAAGCGGGCGGCCTACGGATTCGTCCACGATCAAAGCCCACACACGATTCAGCCAACGCGTGCTGCCTTCGATGCCGCCCGACCCCCACGGCCCACCCTGATCCCAGCGGTAGCCGAACATCAGAAACGTGCGCACCGCGTCCGCGCCGTAGCGGCTCACCAAGTCGTCCGGGTTGATGACGTTGCCGTGGCTCTTGGACATTTTTTCGCTGTCTTCACCCAGGATGATGCCCTGGTTGCGCAGTTGCAGCATCGGCTCGTCGTGCGGGAACAGGCCGATGTCGCGCAGTGCTTTCGCAAAAAAGCGCGTATAGATCAGATGCATCGTGGCGTGCTCGATGCCGCCCGTGTAGCAATCCACCGGCAGCCAGTAGGCCGCTTCCGCCGGATCCCACGGGCCTTTATCGTACTTGGGACTCAGGTAACGCAGGTGATACCACGACGAGCACATGAACGTGTCCATCGTGTCGGTCTCGCGCGTCGCGGGCTTTCCGCAGATGGGGCAAGTCGTCTGCGACCACGTCGGATGCAGCTTGAGTGGGCTTTCGCCCGTGGGTTTCCATTCCACATCCATCGGCAGCGTCACCGGCAATTGATCTTCGGGCACGGGCACTGCGCCGTGCTTGGGGCAATAGATGATCGGGATAGGCGCGCCCCAATATCGCTGGCGGCTGATGAGCCAGTCGCGCAGGCGATAGGTGACGGCATATTTGCCGAGGCCTTGCTGCTCCAGCCACGCCGTCACCTTGGCTTTGCCTTCTTCGGCAGGCGTGCCAGTGAACGGGCCGGAGTTGACCATCACGCAGCCTTCCACTTCAGCCGTAGCGTGATCGGGCGGCACGCCGTCCCAATCGCGCGGCGCGATGACGACCGGGATCGGCAAGTTGTATTTCTTGGCGAACGCAAAATCGCGCTCGTCGTGCGCGGGCACCGCCATGATCGCACCCGTGCCATACGTCATCAGGACGTAATCGGCAATCCAGATCGGGATGCGCGCGTCGTTGACCGGATTGACGGCGTACGCGCCGATAAAGACGCCCGTCTTGTCCTTGTCGGCGGCCTCGCGCTCGATGTCCGTCTGGCGGCGCGCTTGCGCGATGTACTCGTCCACGGCGGCTTTGCAGTCCGGCGCAGTCAGCTTGCCCACCAGTGGATGCTCCGGGGCCAGCACCATGAACGTCGCGCCCCACAGCGTATCGGGCCGCGTGGTGAACACGGTGATTCCCCCCCCCGTGTCCCCCCCCGTCTGCGACGGGGGGGGAGTGGGGGGGGTGATCCCAAACGTGACCTCGGCCCCGACGCTTTTGCCGATCCAGTTAGTTTGCAGCGCACGGACGCGCTCCGGCCAATCAATGTTGCCAAAGTTCAGCAGTTCTTCGGCGTAACTCGTGATGCGGAAGAACCACTGATCCAGGTCTTTTTTGACGACAGGCGTCTCGCACCGCTCGCAGTGACGGTCTTCGCCCCAGACTTGCTCGCGGGCCAGCGTGGTATTGCACTTGGGACAAAAGTCCACTGCCGACATTTTCTTATAAGCCAGCCCGTGCTTGAAAAGCTGGATAAAGAACCATTCCGTCCATTTATAGTACTCAGGGTCGGCTGAGATGGCCTCGCGTTCCCAATCGAACATCGCGCCCATCGTTCGCAGTTGGCGGCGCATGTTGTCAATGTTGGCGTATGTCCACTTGGCCGGGTGGATGCCGCGCTTGATGGCGGCGTTTTCCGCCGGCAGACCGAAAGCGTCAAAGCCGATGGGAAACATCACGTTATAGCCCTGCATCCGCATAAAGCGCGCCCGCGCGTCGGAAGGCGTCATCGCGTACCAATGCCCGATGTGCAGGTCGCCGCTGGGATAGGGGAGCATCGTCAGCGCGTAAAACTTTTTCTTGCCGTGGTCAATCGTGGAACGGTATAGCTTGTCGGCGTCCCATTTCTTTTGCCACTTGGGCTCGATGTCTTGGGGAATGTATTTGTCGGCCATCGTATCAACTCCTTGTCAAGGCAGATGTTATGCGCTGCCTTCGCGAGTGTCCTTGCGTTTCCAACAGGTGAATCTTGCGTTCTCGGTAGATACAGCGGCTTTTATGACGGACTCGTAATCGAATCCTGGGAATCGACTTACCCGGTCATAAAGCTCTTCGTATCCCTTGGCCCCTTGAGGAATTGAAACACCTTTGCCATCCCCAATCAACAGCAACCAAAGATCTGGAGCGAATGGCCCTTCGTCTGTAGTCAGGATACCAATTTCGTTGATCTCATCCCATTCGACATACTCGCATCTTCTACGAGGATGTTCGCAGGCGACTCCTCGTTCAGTCATGATGACTATGAACTGCCCTTCTGGATTCGGTACCGTCATACCCTTGATCTCCCGACATAAAAAACGCCGCTTGGAAGCGGCGTCTGTTTTTCGCGCAAGAGCCATCATGCCAAGTGGAACAACCAGGGCATGAACGTCGTGCCAGTCACGACCAGCCCGCCCAGAACCAGCGCCGCTTCGGCCACGAGAAAATGCCGCAGACTGTAATAGTGCTTGTAAAACGCTTTGCCGTGCAACCCGCCCTCGTGAATCGGGCGCGGCAGCAACGCATATTGCCGGCGACGAAACGGGTACAACCACATGATGCCATCATCGGTCGCCCAGCTATCCAACATCAAATGCCCCAGCGTCACAACGACGAACAACGCGACGGCTGGCCAAGGCGCCCAACAAGCCAGGATGGCGGCGATGATCAGATAAAAGGCCGGCGTGTGACTGAAAGCCGCATGATGGTTGACGCGCCCCTGAACGCCCTGCCGCCGCTGACGCGCCCTGATCCAGATCGTATCCAGGTCGGGCAGCAGGCCCAATCCAATCGCCACGCCTAACGTAACGGGCGTGACCGGCTGCTGAAGGAAAGAACTCAATACATACGCACTGATAACACCTGCGCCTATGTGCGCTCCGCTTGTCACTGGGTTGTCTTTGCCACTCGCTTTCGATAGAGATTGATTCTTGCGCTGAGTGAGGCTGGACATGGCCCACGGCCTCACTCAATTTGGAATCCACCTCTATCATAACGGCAAGCGCAAAATGTGCCATTAGCGTTGTGTGGCAATTCCATGACGGTTGCGTTCAAGTGTAACAAGCGCCATTAAACGAACGGCCCCTTTCGTCGGCCAGGGACGAAGGGGCTGCTCCGTGGTACCACCCTGATTGATGGGCTTGTGCCTATCCACTCTGGCACGCTAACGGGTGCGAACCGCTGCCGACTACGGGCCGAACTATCGGCTTCACCGGCAGTGCTCCCAGGCGAGTTCGGCCTTGTGGCGTTCCCCGTGGCCGCCGTCGTCAGGCTCTCACCTTGCTCTCCTGACTCGCTGCGGGGATGACCTACTACTCCTGGTCACCGCTTTTGATATTGAAGGCCGCATCGCGCGGACGCCGCTGCCCTTGGTGCCGACAAAGAGGTCGGCGTCGCCATCGTTGTCATAGTCGCCAGAGGCGATGGCCAGAGTATCGCCCTTGTCGGGCAGGCCAGTGGAGGCGCGCTCCCAGCTTACGGTGTTGGCGGCCTGTGCGCTGGGTTGAATTGAGGCCGCAAACGCAAAGCGTGTGGCTTGATCTTTTGGTCCAGGCTCCCTCGCCTGGGTTGGCCCCACCGTCAAGGCCAGCAAGGTCAATACGCTAACGAGAAGCTTGCCTTTCATCGTTTCCCCCTTTCTTGAATCAGACGTGACCAAATCCGGTTGAACAACTCCTGCGAGGTTCCGAACCTTCGCCAAGATCAATAGATCAATTTCGCGACAAAAAAGCGCGGACGCGCCATGACGATGCAAGAGGAATCGGAGAATTGTCTGGTCTCTCATGTGCGCTTCCATTCCATGACCATGAGATGACGACCAGCGTCTCGCGCCCGGGGGTGGGGATCGAGGCGCTGGGCCTCAGACCATTTTGATGTAGAAATTTTTTCGCGGCAGACTGTCTCCGCATCACATCTATTATACTACTGTTCTTGGCCGTAACCCTATCGGCAAGCCATCATTTGCCGGAGAAACCTTGGATAGCCTCGCAGCGCGAAAAGTCACCGGCCACAAGTGACAAGCCTACCTGCCCAACGCGCGTTTTAGCTCATCTGGCTTGTTGCTCGTGATGGCATCCACACCCCAACCGGCCAGCCGCTTCATTTCGGCGGACGCATCTACCGTCCATGTCCCCAGCTTCAAGCCGCGCGCGTGTGTGGCCTTGACGAGCGCCTCGTTGACCGAACTGGACGTCGGAAGAAAATAGTCCGCGCCGGTAGTTTGAATTACCTCGTCGAGAATTTGCTCTGGCGTCTTGGTCATGCGCTGGGTCATCCACTGGACGTTGACCAGCGCGCCCGTCTTGATGCGCGGCTCAATCGCCTTGATGTCTTTGAGCGTCGGAAAGTCGAACGAGATGACGATAGCTTTGTCGGTCATGCCCTTGGCGTTGAGCAAGTCGGCGACTTTTTTCTCGATGCCCGAATAGCGCGTGTTGCCTGCGGCAACTTTGATCTCAATTTGGACACCGGCTTTGCCCTTGACCAGATCGAGCACTTGGCCCAGCGTCGGCACTTTTTGTTCAGGCCACGAGCCGTTGCCGAACTTGGCCGCATCGTTGAGTTTTTGGATTTCGACCAGCGTCATCTGGCCGATCTGCCCGGCGCCGTTCGTCGTGCGAGAAACGTCCGGATCGTGCATGACGACGAGTTCCCCATCCTTGCTCACATGAACGTCGCACTCGACTTGATCCACGCCGATCTTGAGCGCGTTCTCAAAGGCAGCCAGCGTGTTTTCCGGCGCGAGCGCCGCGCCGCCTCGATGCGCGACGACGAGCACCGTCGGCCCGACTCTTTCGGCAGTCGCAGTCACCGCCACAGCTTGGGTCGGCTGGGCTGTCGCCATAGTGGGCTGTGTCGGCTTGATTGCTTCCGGCGTTAAAGTGGGCGCGGACTGGCACGCTGCTAGCATGAACAACAAGCACAGCACAAATCGAGCCTTGATCAAATTCCCTTTTGACCCGTTCATTCCAAACTACCTCCTGGGGAACAAGATGGCACGCCATGTGTGTCCTACAAAGAGTGGCGGCCTGCCCTGTCAGCAAGCCGCCACTCACAACTCACAACTATCAACTATCAGCTATCAGCCATCTACTTCCTTGCTGTTGTCTTGTTATAGTTCTCGATAGCCGCCGTCACTGCTTTAGCCGCCGCGTCCAGCGCGTCCTTGGGCGAGACGTTCTTGAGCAGCACCGACTCGATGGCCGTTTCGACTTCCTGGCGGGCCTGCGGCATCACGCCGGTCAGCGCGCCCTGTGTCACGCTGTTGTTTGGGGCCATGTGAAGCTGATCAATGGCGGTCTGGAATTGCGGGTACTTGTCGCGCCAGGCCTTGTCGTCTGGATCCTCATAGCCGCGCTTGTTGACCGGGTAATAGCCCGTGGCGATGTGCCACTGCGCCTGAACTTTGGGCGAGACCGAATACTTGACCAGTTCCCAGGCGCACGCTTCTTCCGCCGCCGGGCGGCCCTTCATGATCCATAGCGATGCGCCGCCGATGATGGTGCCGGACGATTTGTAGGCATCTTCGTTCGGGCGCGGCAGGAAACCGGTGCCCAACTCGAACTTGCCCTGGGCTGCGTTCAGGCGGGCGCGTAGGCCCGCGGTGGACTCGATCATCATCGCAGTCTGCTGGGCGTCGAAGGCTTTCTGGGTTTCGGCCGTCGGGCGACCATAGTTGCCCAGGGTGCCTGCGTCGTACATCTCTTTCCACCATTGGAGAATCGCGATGCCTTCGGGGTTATTGAACGTGGCCTTGGTCGCCAGCGCATCACGGCCGTTACCATTGTCCAGGTACAGGCCGCCGGAAACAGCCAGCAGTTGCTCAAAGAACCAGCCATAGATCGCCATCGAGTAGCCGTACTGGCTGACCTTGCCATCGGCGCCCTTCTTGGTCAGCTTGGCGGCATAGTCCTTCACCTCGGCAAAGGTGCGCGGCGGCTTGTTCGGGTCAAGCCCGGCGGCCTTGAACATGTCCTTGTTATAGTACAGCATGGGGTTGGATGTGTTGAACGGCATCGAGTACAGCTTGCCGCCGACGGAATAGTAACCCATGATGTTCGGCTCGATGTCAGAGATGTCGAACTTTTCCTTGTCAATGAGAGTCTGCATCGGCACGATCACGTCCAGGTCGTACATCAGCCGCGTGCCCAGGTCAAAGAGCTGGATCACGGAGGGCACGTCACCCGATTGCAGGCCGGCCTTGAGCTTGTTCAACTCGTCGTCATACGAGCCTTGGAAGATGGCCTGGACAAAGCACTTGGCCTGCGAATCGTTAAAGCCTTTCGCAATGGCATTGACGGCATCGCCATTGGTGCCGCCCATCGCGTGCCACCATTCGACCCGGGTGGCGCCTGGAGGGGCTGCCGCCCTGGTGGCCGTGGGGGTTGGGGCAGGTTTGGTGGGCGCAGCGGTTGCCGCGGGTGCGGCAGGCGGTTGCGTAGCCGCGGGGGGCTGGGTCGGCGCGGGCGCAGGTGTAGCCGCTGGGCCGCACGCGGACAGGACCAGCGATAGAGCAACGAGCAGGCTAACAACAGCAAACATCTTTTTCATCGTATTTCCTCCTTGCGAAAAATGGTAATGGGTCTTGTCAGACGGATGAGCCTCGCTAGAAAAGTTCGCTATGATCACCTCCTCGGAATTCAAATTTCAAATCATGGGGCCTAGCCTTTGACCGCGCCTGCGGTGAGACCCCGGATCAACTGCCGATTCCCCGCGATGAACAGCGTAAAGGTGGGAATCAAAATGACGACCACACCGGCCATCACGACGTTCCACATAAAGCGCTCTTCATCCTGAAGCAAAGCCAGACCAATCTGCACCGTGCGCATCTCGGGTTTATTGGTGATGAGCAACGGCCAGGTGTACTGGTTGTAGGTTTGCAGGAAGCTATAGACCGCCAGCGTGCCGAGCGCCGGTCGAGCCAGCGGTATGACAATCGTTGACAAGAAGCGCAGGTGGCCGCAACCGTCAATCGTCGCTGCGTCCTGCAAGTCTTTGGGAATGCTCATAAAGAACTGCCGCAACAGGAACGTGCCAAAGGCCGTCGCCAGAAAAGGCGCAGCCAGGCCCTGGAACGTATCTTTCCAGTGCAAGCGACCAATCGTCAGATAGTTGGGAATGAGGGTCGCTTCCCACGGGATCATCATCGTCGAAAGGAAAACCAGAAACACGAACTGTTTGCCTCGGAAGGGAATGAAGGCAAAAGCATACGCGGCCAGGCTCCCCAGCAACAAGTGGGAAAAGGTCACCAGGCTGGATTGGATGACGCTGTTGAGCAGGTAACGCGGCAAGGGCGCCATGCGCTCGATCTAGTACGAGCATAAGGGGAACGGTCTCTCATGTCAACTGCCCCGAAGGGGCCACTTTTTCCGGGCGCAGTCCCGGAAAAAGCGTAGTAAGCTTACAAGTATTGTCCCCCGTCCACCTGGATCACCTGGCCGGTAATGTGGCGCGCTCTGTTGCTGCACAGGAACGTCACCGCAAAAGCGACATCTTCCGGTTGCCCCAGGTGCCCCACCAGGATATCGGCCAGCGCCATGTCGCGGACGTTCTGCGGCGCTTGCTTGACCATGTCGGTTTCGATCAAGCCGGGGGCGATGGCGTTGACCGTTACCTGGAATTTGCCCAGCTCGCGGGCCACCGACTTGGTAAAGCCGATAATGCCGGCCTTGGTGGCCACATAGTTCGATTGGCCGAATTTGCCACGCAGCCCGTTGATAGAAGTGATGTTGACGATGCGGCCGGAGCCTTGCTCCTTGAAGATAGGGGCAACAGCGCGGGTGTAATTAAAGTAGCCTTTCAGATTGATGGCGATGACCTCGTCCCATTGCTCCTCGGTCATTTTCCACACCACCGCATCTCGATTGATGCCGGCGTTGTTGACCAGGATGTCCAGATGGCCGAATGTCTGCGCCACCGTGTCCACCATGCGCTGTGCGTCGGCAAAGCTCGCTACATCTGCCTGGACGGCCAACCCACGCCGTCCCATCTTTTCGATCTCGGCGACGATCTCTTTAGCTTCCGCATCGTGCTTGCGATAATTGAGCGCCACATCGGCGCCGTTGGCCGCCAGGTCAAGCGCGATAGCTTGGCCGATGCCCAGGCTACCGCCGGTCACGATGGCTACCTTGCCCTGCAAAATTGCTTCCATGTTTTGGCCTCCTGAAAGGAATCTAGTGTGGCTTGGGCGACACGGCTTCCATCAATTCCTCATCCGCCGCGTGCCCCTCTGCTAACAATTGGCGATACTCAAGTCAATCACATCGCGCCCGGTCATCCTGTGCGAGTAAAAGGTCAAGCCCGGGTGAGCTCCCGTTGCCATGTTCGCGGCGAGCCAGTGGCGATTGACGTTCTTGGCCTGATCCCAGTGGAACGGTCATCAGTCGCCACTGTTCGCGGGCGACTTGGAAGCTTTGTCCAACACGGCGCTCACAAAAGCTTCCGCGGTGTCTGTCAGCAAACCATGATAATTCTGGAGTAGCGAAATCGCCTTGCCTCCCAACCAATACTCTGGCAATAACTCGCTCGGCAAATTAGGATCTACGTAAGGGAAAGAACGGTACTCGTGCACGAGCATGAAACGACGAGAAAAGTCATCGCAGGAAGTGCGCCGCTCAGGGTGTTCAAGTAGGGACTGATAGAGAGGCTCGTGGCGGCTGATGAACTCGGAATAGCAGTGATTCAGCGCTTCAAGGTTCCAGCAACGCTCGACGATCTCGCGATCTGAACTAAAGCCAAGATGCTCGGCCTGAAAGATTTCGGCGTAGGGCCGAATTCCCAGCACGTCAAGCGCAGCCTCTGCTTCCTGGCGCATGTCACGCGGAGAAATCCACGTCGCTTGGTTCAACAACCCAAAGCCCATCCACACAAGTCGTTGCCGCAAACGGGCACGCAAGTGGCGCTGCTTCTCTGGAATCGAATAGACCAAAATGCACCACTGCCCAGTCCACGGATCTCGGCGAGGATGAAAGATTCTCTGGCGGCCCTCTTCTAACAGAGTGATGCTTTTGGGGGTGAGCGAGTAGTAGCTGTTGCGTCCCTCCTGGCGAGTCTGGAGCCAACCTTTACGCGACATCCTCGACAGTGTCGAGCGGACGGCTTGCGGTGAAGCGTCCAAGCAACCCATCAACTCGATCAGGCTACCCACCCAAACTTCGCCGCCGTGGGAGCGCAGATAATCGCCGTACAAGGTAAAGAGGAAATCTTGCGTTCTAAGGGACATTTTCTCGCCTTGAAATGTACATCAGCACAACGCAAAATTATATGGCGTTTCTATGACGCTATATAATATACTACCATACATTTTCCTATTTGTCAACTCATCTTTACTGGTGATTACCCACAAGTCGAAATGTGGCCGAAAATCGGGCACTTGGTCCCCTCGATTTTACAGGCAAAATCGGACTTGTGGGTAATCACCAGTCAGAGAGATTGAGATGGATTCATCCGATACAGCAGCACTTTGAAGCTGCATAGCACACTACCAGATTCGCCAGCGCGGTGATGTTCACGTTCAGGTTGTGATGCGTGTTGAGGTCGCAAGCTGCAAGTGGCAATTCTCGCAGGCCACCACCACCACAACCTTGTCCGCTAATGGACGAATCTGACCTGCGTTGGAGTGCTTCATATGCGCATCATGCGCTTACAATGCTCACACACAAAGCATCAAGTGCATCATATGATATATGTATTGTTATATTCTATTACTTTTGATATTGACAATACACACGATGTGCGTTACAATATACACAATGTTGCGGAACGGTGATCCACATGCTCCGCAATCCGAAACGCATAGAGCATACGATGACTGATTTGATGACCACCAACCAAGTTCAGGAGCTCCTCCAGATAGATCGCACCACGATATACCGGATGGTAGAGAACGGTCGGCTGCCGGCGATTCGAGTGGGTAAGCAGTGGCGGTTCCCCCGCCCCGAAATCGAGCGGTGGTTGCAGTCCCAGGCAGTTACGCCAAACACTGCGCCCACTTCCGATTCTGTTGAATCGGCAACCGCACCCTCCGGCCTATCATCTGGCGATCCAAAACTCGTCAACTCTGCCCTCCGGGATCTTGTCCCATTGACCTGTAGCCAGCTCATCCAAGATGCCTTTGCAGACATCCTCGGCGTGATGATGGTTACCACTGACATGCAAGGCCAGCCCGTAACGACAGTCAGCAACCCGTGTGGCTTTTACCTGGCCCTGGCTCAGGACCCGAATGCTTTGAGCCAATGTATCCATAGCTGGCAGCAGTTGGCCGCGAACCCCGCCATCGAGCCCAAGTTCTATCTGAATGAGATGGGACTGCTGTGCGCGCGGGGGCTGATCCGCGTGGGGAGCGAGCTAAAGGGGATGGTGATCATTGGCGGAATCGCGCCAGAGGCCTGGCCGCCCAGCGCCAATCAAATTGCCAGTCTAGCTGAAGTGTTCGGCCTGAGCACGACTCACGTTGAGGCCAACGCGGACGCTGTTTACCGCCTTGACAAGGCGGCCCAAGAAAAGGCGCTGCGCTTCGTCCAGCGCATCGCCGACATCTTTTCACACATCGCAGAAGACCGGAACGTGTTGTCTGGCCGGTTGCAGGCGATTGCGTCACTGACGACGTACTAGTTAAAAGTCGCAAAGGAGAAGCGCATGAAAAAACTCTTGATCCTGGGCGCCGGCACGGCCGGCACGATGGTCGCCAACCGGCTCCACCGGCTGCTCGACCCCGACGAGTGGAAAATCACCCTCGTTGACCAGCACGAAACGCACTATTACCAGCCCGGCCTGCTGTTCATCCCATTCGGGATGTACAGCAAGAACGATGTGGTCAAGCCCGAGCGAGACTTTATCCCCGCCGGTGTCGAGATGATCATGTCGCCCATTGAGGTCATTGAGGCGGACCACAATCAGGTCAAGTTGGCTGATGGCCACACCCTGAATTATGACTTTTTAGTCATTGCCACCGGCGCCCAGACCCATCCCGAGCAGACCCCTGGCCTGCACGAGCACGAATGGTACAAATCCATCTTTGACTTTTACACTATAGAAGGCGCGCTGGCTCTGGCCAAACACCTGCGCGCGTGGCAGGGCGGGCGGCTTGTGCTCAACGTCGTCGAGAACCCCATCAAGTGCCCGGTCGCGCCGCTCGAGTTTATCATGCTGGCCGACTGGTTCTTTCACGAGCAGGGCCTGCGCGACCGGGTGGAGTTGATCTTTGTCACGCCGCTGCCTGGCGCCTTCACCAAACCCATCGATCAGCAAAACCAGCATCACCATCCGGAAAGGGGAAACAGCTCACAAGAAGCTCATCCACTGCCGCAATCTTACCACCTTTTTCCGGCATCCTCAAACACTCAAAATACTTTCGATTACACCTTCACAATGTCTGCTACCTGCATTCACTCTCTCTTCATATTCTTGTGAGACAATACCATCAGAATTCAATGGTGCCAGGCAGTCATACACCTGAACTTGCCTGCCCGGCGCCAGGTGTTCCACAAGAGGAGATAGGACAGCATGTCACACACAATAGAAACTGCGCGACGCGGGGCCAGAGGTGCGGCTGCCGAAAACGACTGGTTGGCGCTGTTTGACCGGCAGAATGTCCGGTTCGCCATTTTGAGTTTGCTGGAGGATAACGACCTGGTCAAGGCCCTGCGGTCTCAACCGGGGTGGGTGGTGGACTTTGAGGATGCGGACTCGGTGATATTCGCTCGCACCGCATAGCGCGGCCTTTGGCCGCAAAAGAACGCAGAGAGCACAAAGATTTTCCTTGTGTTCTCTGTGGCAAAAGCGAACTTTTCGCACAAAATCTCGCGGCGCGCGCAATGGTTGCAAGGTAATTCAAAAGTGGTTCTTGGACGGCAAGCGCCAAAATTGGATTTACGAATTCTGAACGGGTAACCTGAAGTGAATGGTGGTTCCTTCGCCCAGGTTGCTCTCGGCCTCCATCTCGCCGCCATGCGCCGCCGCCAGGTTCCTGGCAATCGCCAGTCCCAGGCCTGTGCCGCGCGAGTCGGGCGATTTGTAAAAACGGTCAAAGATGTGCGGCAGCCGGTCGGGCGGAATGCCGGCGCCCGTGTCGCTGACCGCGACCGCAACTTGCGCGCCGCTTTCGATGGAACACCGCACGCGAATTGTTCCGCCGCGCTGCGTGTAGCGCAGCGCGTTCGCGATCAAGTTGCCCAAGACCTGGTTGATTCGAGCTGGATCCACGTCGAGCAGCGGCAGGTCAAGCTCGCCGTCTGTCGAGAGTTCAATTCCGGCCGCGTCGGCCTGCGCCCGAAACGATGCGACGGCCTCGCTCGCCAATACTGCCAGATCAGTCGGCTCTTTTTCCAGGCGGAGCGCGCCACTTTCCGCCAGCGCCAGCGTGCGCAGATCGTCAATCAGGCGCGACAACACGCGCGTCTCTTCCAGGATGGGCGTCAGGTGCGCGTCGTCGCGCGGATAGATGCCGTCGAGCAGCCCTTCCAGATTGCCTTGAATCACGGTGAGCGGCGTGCGAAGCTCGTGCGTGACATCGGCGAGCAGGTTGCGGCGCTGCTCGTCGTGCGCCGCCAGCCGCTCGGTCATCGAGTTGAACGCATGAGCCAGCGCGCGCACCTCGCGTGGGCCCTGTTCCGCGACTCGCGCGGTATAGTCGCCCTCCGCCAAACGTCCGGCGGCCTCGATCACATCGCCCAATGGCATCGCCATCTGCCGCACCGCGCCGCCTGCCAGCGCAAGGCTGACCAGAACAAACACGAACGCGACCGCTCCAAGCGCCAGCGCAGGCGGGGCCGCGTTGCCTGGCGCGTTCAAGACACCCAGCCAGTCAGCCGCCGCCCACAACATAGAAACCGCGCCGCCACAGGCAAAGACAAACACCAGCAGCAGCAGCGCCCCCACGCGCCACAAAAACCCGCCCCGCATCTTGCGCCATTGGCGCGCGTGGGGCGGCCCCACAGGCGGCCACGCCTCATCCCTCGGCCACCATGGCGGCTTCCGACGTGGAAAGTGATGATGCTTCATCAGCTTTGCTCTTGACCCTTTTGCAGCTTGTCCGCGAACTTGTAGCCCACGCCATACACCATCAAGATATAGCGCGGCTCGCGCGGGTTCGGCTCGATCTTGCGGCGAATGTTCTTGATGTGCGCATCAATCGCGCGCTCGTAGGATTCGAACGCGACGCCATGAATCGCGTCGAGCAGTTGCGCGCGAGTGAAAATGCGCCCCGGCTGGCGCGTCAGCGTCGCCAGCAATTCGAATTCAGTCGGGGTCAATTCCACCGGATGCTCGCCCACCGTCACCTGCATCCGCGGAACGTCGAGGGTGATATCGGCGGCGTGAATAATGTCTGCATTGGCGTTGGCAAGAGACGCATCGGTGCGGCGGAGCACGGCGCGCACTCGCGCGACGAGCTCCTTGGGGCTGAAGGGCTTGGTGATGTAATCGTCTGCGCCCAGCTCCAGGCCGACGAGCTTGTCCGTTTCCTCGCCGCGCGCCGTCAACATGATGAGCGGGACGCTCGACTCTTTGCGGAGCAGCCGCACCACGTCCAACCCATCCATGCCCGGCAATCCCAGATCGAGGATCACCAGGTCGGGATGAGCCGTGCGCGCCAGCGCCAACGCGGCCTCCCCGTCCGGCGCGGACAAGACTTGCAAGCCCGCGTGCTCCAGATAATCGCGGGCAATCTGGATGATCTTGGGTTCGTCGTCAACCACAAGGATCGTTTTCATGGTCGGCCTCTTGTTTTGCAGAGGCAATTATACACTCTTTATGCCCGGCTGAACCAATACCAGGTCGAAGCGCGCCCATTAAAAAGATCGCGCTCGCTCCGGCTCATGACAAAATGCGGCGCAAAATAGTGCTGCGCTTCTTGCTGTGTTACTGCAATGCCCCGATGCGAAGAAGGATCGAATGCCCACAGCAAAAAGACGCTGCCCGGGCGGGTCAGCCGCGCCAGGTCTCCCGCGCAGCGCGCGCGCCCGGCGGCATCCAGGCCGTGAAAGCAGCCCACATCCAAGACGATCTCAAACGGCTCGCGCAGGAAATCGAGCCGCGTGACATCGCCGATTTGAAAATCAACGGCGGCGCCGGCCCGGCGGGCCTTTTCGCGCGCCAGCGAGATCGCTTTGGGCGAAAAATCCACGCCCACCACGGCAAAGCCATGTTGGGCAAGATAAATCGAGTGCGTGCCCGTGCCGCAGCCCAGATCGAGCGCGCGCCCTTGATCGCCATGCTTCTCGACGAGCGCCGCCACTTGAGGCGGAACGACGTCACGCTCCCAATTCGGCTTGGAGAACCGGTACATCAAATCGTACATCCACTGGTATACACGCGCCATTGCACCACCTCATCGCTGCTCGGTTACGCTGCAAGTGTATCGGCGCAGAAAGCAGGGCAAGAGGTTTCTTGCCCTGCCACTGCCGGCCCGGCGTTATTCTTTGGCCGCCTGCGGCTCGTGCGCCTTGCGATGCCATTCTTCAAACATGGGCGGGATACCTTTCTCCCAATGGCCGTGACGTCCACTCCAGGCCCGAGGGCCATGCCAGAATATTCCGCGCAGCAGTGCGACCGCCAGGAAAATGAACAACAACGGGAACAGGCAACCCGCCAAGCCAAAGCCGAATGGCCCGAAGAAGACTGGCTGGCCGTAATAGGGATACGGCGTAACGCCGCCCTCCGGCGCAACGAGTTTGCCGCTGGTCGCCAGCCCCTGCGCGACACCTGCGTTGTACACATACACGCCCAGCCCCACCAAAGCCGCGATAACCACCAGCGCCAACACCATCCGTAAGACAATTCTTCCGTTCATTGTGCTCCTTTTCAAGAGGGAATTCTGAACGGCATTGTCGCACAAGATTGTGAATGAATTATGAAGGCAGTGCGGAGAGATTGCGGAGGGTTGGGAGTGAGGGAACTGGGGCGGCCCTACACCTCGACGGCGGCCATCACGCCGTGGTTGTACAAGGCGCGGGCAAAGCACTCGACGGCAATATCTGCGCCAGCGGCGATGTGGGTGAGGATGCTGCGGCTGCCTGCCGCCGCGCTCTTGCCCTTGAGCCGCTGCTCGCGTATGTGGGCGACGGCTTTTTGTTGCCAGTCTAGCAGCCTGTCGGAGAGGCGTAGTTTAGCCCCTTGTGGGCGTTGTGGCGACGGGCACAAGGCCCTACGCTTCGCGTACGGGGTTCTCCGACAGGCTACTTCTCAAGCCGAACGGTCTCCTTGTCCTGAGGCTGCCCGACACGCCAGATGAGGGGCCGCCGGCGTCGTTGATTGCGCATCTCTATCACTTTAACCAAGCCACTATCTCTGAACTGCTGCGGCGCAATCGCTTTGAGGTGCACAAGTTTGGATCGTTTTCCGTCTGGAAGCCCAAGCGGTACCCCGGCGAACTGCCGAACATGAACGTCATCAGCCGGAAAGCATAGAACTCGAACCTGGCGAAGGTTGTCGGAAAACAGCTTGGCCGATATGTGAGACCGAGTATAGACTTTTATCAAATGTAACCACGTGCCACCGTCCTGTTCTCGCCAGCACGCGCCGCTCGCTCGGTCATTGGGGGACGCCGGTCGTTCAACCTTGAGGCGCTCTACGACCTCGCTGCGAAGCTTGGTCGCCCCTTGCCGCCTCGCAAGGATAGGAGGCCCCTGAGCAGTAACTGCGAGGACATTAAGGCAATCAACTGCCTGGTATGGGAGCACACACGAGACGACGCCTGTTTATCAGCAGATACGAGCGGCAATGAGACGAAGGATACACCCCGGCCAGGTGTTACATCTCTATCACCAACTCTTTAGGAAAATCGGTCAGGTTCTGAACCGCGCCATCAGGATCAATCTGGATCACGTCTTCAATGCGGACGCCAAACCCCCGGTCGGGATAGTATAGCCCAGGCTCGCAGGTAAAAATGTATCCGGGCTGAAGCACGCGGTTCTCAGAGGGCACCAAAGAGAAGAAGGGTTGCTCGTGAACCGCCAGTCCCACGCCGTGGCCCAGGCCGGTCGCAAAGCCGCTCTCGGTTTTAGTGTTACTGAGGAAGGTCGGATGTCCCCGATCCTCAAAGAATTCACAGGCCATTTGGTAGTAGCGTTGTGTCTCGCCCCCCATCTTGAAGGCCCCGATGAGCATCTGTATACAGTCGTACACATCCTGGTAAGCTTTCTCGACTTCAGGCGGCGCATATTCCAGGCAAAAGGTGCGCGTCATGTCAAAATAGTAGCCGCCGCCAGCCTCGCGCGGGGCAAAATCAAAGATGATGGTCTTACCCAGCATCACCACGTCTTGCGGATTCCCTTTGTTATGGGGAACGCCAGCGTCACGCCCGATGGAGAAGATGACGGCTTCGGGAACCTCCAGTTCTTGTTCGGCAAGGAAACGATTGATCTCCTGATGCACCCGTCCGATGGTCAGTGGTGTGCCGTCGGCCTGCACCAGCGTTTTACCTTTCACCCGGTGTGATTTCAAGAATTCAACCGTCTGTCCCATCATGGCAGCGGTGCGCTTTCCCACCTCGCGAATGCGCTCAGCCTCGGCGGCGTCCTTGGTAGCGCGGGCAATATCAATCAGTGTCGGTTCAGTGTCGCCGTGGACCTCGACGTCTTCCAGTTGCTCATCTAGCGCGTTGAGCAGCTTCCACGCGCTGCCCTGATCCGCCATCCCGTAAAAGCCCACCTTGCCGTTCACACCCAGGTCGGCAAACACGCGGCGGTACAACTCGGCGGCTGCGGCCAGCCCGTCAGGCTTTTCGCGCAGGATGCTCTCATAGTCGTACTTGTTCATCGTCACAACGGCAAGCCCGCTGGCAGCAGCCTCCTCCCGATCAATCGGCGAGCACAGGAGCACAGGCTCCTCGCCCCGCTTTTTGATCACGTGTCCGCGTATGACTTTGGCGCCGTTCGCCATGTAGTACAGGGGCGGGTTGCCGTTCATTTTCCCCGCGACGACGAGCGCGTTCAACCCGCGCTCCTCCATCAGACGATCCAGATCTTGCTTCATAGGGTCTCCTTCTCTAACGCGCGACGCCCCTCAGGATTACTCTCGTCCTCGCAGCGTTGGATCAAAAGCGTCGCGCAGACCATCTCCCAAAAAGTTGAAGGCGAACATGAGCACGAATAACGCCAGCGCCGGGAAAATCGCCTGGTTTGGATACGATGGAATGCGTGGCGCTCCCTCTGCGATCATGCCTCCCCAGCTCGGAGTGGGCGGGTTCACGCCCAGCCCGATGAAACTGAGAAAGGCTTCATAGCCAATGTAAGCGGGAATGGCCAATGTTTCCGCAATGATCAACGGCCCAAAAATATTGGGGAGAATATGCTGTAGAATAATCCTGGATGTCGGGGCGCCGAGCGCGTACGCCGCGAGAACGTAATCGTTTTCGCGCACCGATAGAACCTGTCCACGCACCAGGCGAGCGTCGCTCATCCACGAGGTGACTCCAATGCCGATAAAGATGAACAGCAATCCCCCCACGGCGGCATCCAATTGACTGAGCGCGTAAATCGGTGTGCCAGGTTCACGCGCGCTCGTCCCGAGGCGGAAAACGGCCATCAGCAGGATGATGAGGAGATAAGTCGGAAAAGCATACAGGATGTCTACCAAGCGCATCAAAAGATTGTCCATCCGGCCGCCTTTGTATCCGGCGACGAGTCCGACCAGCAACCCGACCGTCAGGCTGATCAGCGGGGTCACAATCCCCACCGCCAAAGAAATGCGAGCGCCGTAAAGGATGCGGCTCAACAAATCCCTGCCGAGGCTGTCTGCGCCCAGTGCATAGTCGTTCCTCACTTTGACATATCCGCCCTCTTCAATGGGTTTCATGTTGGGAAATATTTTGGTCATCCAGGTGGGCGCGCCATTGGTATCCTTGAAGGACGCATCGTCATACGCTTTCGGCGCAATAAGGGGGGCGAAGAGAGCAACCAGAATACTCAGAATGATGATGATGGCGCCAATGATCGCCGCCCGGTTGCGGGTCAACCGGTAAAAAGCGTCGGTCGTCAAGCTCCGGCCCTTGACTTTGATGAGCTGTTCGGTTTGAGCGATGCCTGGGGGGCGTTCAAGTTTGTCTAAATTTGCCATTTTGTTTTGCTCACTACTCTTGCCGGATGCGCGGGTCGAGCACGATGTAGACGACGTCCACAACGGCGTTGGCAATGACGAGAAACATCGCCAGAATCAAAACGGTGCTCATAATCACTTGATAGTCTCGACCGGTGACACTCGTCACGAAAAACTTGCCCATACCTGGAATGCCAAAGACCGTCTCCACGACGAACGTTCCGCATAATAGAAAAGCCAACGTCGGGCCGAGCACGGTCACAATGGGGATCAAGCTGTTTTTCAAAGCGTGCCCAACGACGACTCTACGCTCCGACAAGCCTTTCGCTCTGGCCGTTCGAATATAGTCCTGGCTGAGAACCTGGAGCAGGCTGGCGCGGGTCAAACGCGCGACGAGAGCCGAGTTGGCGACGCCGAGCGCAAAGGCCGGTAGAATCGCTTGCTGCAACTTGCCCCAACCGCTGACCGGCAGCCACTTTAGTTGCACGCCGAATAGATATTGCAGAACCGGCGCAAGGATGATCACAGGCACCGAGACGCCGAGAACGGCCATGCCCATCGCCGCATAGTCAACGGGCGTGTTGCGCCGGAGCGCAGAAACAATGCCCAGCGGCATACCCGACACAATGGACAACAGGAACGCCAGCAACCCTAGCGTCATGGAGATGGGCAGATTATCGCGGAAAATATCGCTCACGGTACGGCCGATGGTGCTATACGTGGGGCCAAAGTTCATCCAACGCAGCGTGGCCCGATCGCCGAAGGGAAGCGAAACGTTGATGAGATATTCGTGGTCGAGATAATTAGACTGCTCGCCGGTCGTCAAGCGGGGTATGACGATATCGCGCATAAAGATGAGATATTGGATGTGCAAGGGCTGATCGAGGTGATACTTGGCGTTGAGCGCCGCAACGATTTCTGGCGGGAGGCGTTTTTCTCCCACAAAAGGACCGCCGGGAACCGCGTGCATCAATCCAAAGGTGATGAGCGAAATCGCACACAAGACCAGAAGCATCCACAGGATTCGTCGAACGATAAATCTCGCCATGTCTATCTCTTGTGATGTGCGACGCTTGATTTCGGATTGTCCGGCAGTTCGCAGCGCAATCTCAAGACTGATCACTGATTGACTGATTGACTGATCACCATGCTCCAGACGAATGTGGTTGACCTCAACATCTTGCCGCCGCAATACCGCCCGCGCGGGATCTCGCCGGCTCAGGTGCTCATCCCGGCGGCGCTGTTGATCCTGCTCCTTGGCCTGGCGCCGGCTTACCTGGCGCTGAGCGCGGCGCGCGCACAGACGACCGCGCGCCAGGCCCAACTGGCCGGCCTCAAAGCGGCCCTGGCGCAACCGCAAGACCTGACCAAGCTGGACACCCTGCAAAAGCAACTGGATCAGGCCCACGCCGAAATCGAACGCCTGCGTATCGAGACGCAAAAGGTCAACGTGGCGCAAGCGCTGCGCGCGCCGGGTATCGAGGCTGCTATCGCCTCGCTCAACCCGCGCGTGGAGCTCGTCATCATCACGCAAAACGGCCCGCTGTACAGCGTAACCGGTCAGGCCGGCAGCCAGGCATTGGTATTGGATTACGCCCGCTCGTTGCAAGCCAGCGCCTATTTCACGCTCGTGCGAATCGTCTCTATCCTCAACGCCGATCCGTTGGGCGTTGCGCCCGATGTGCGATTCGTGATCGAGATGACGCAGTGACTTGCATCCTGCATCTTGATCGTGCCCCATGTTGATACTATTCTGGACATTGATGGGTTTGGCCGTTGGGAGTTTCCTCAACGTCGTCGCCGACCGGCTGCCCAATGACGAATCCATCGTGTCGCCGCCATCGCGCTGCGGCGCGTGCGGGCGCAAGTTGATGGGCCTGGAGATGATTCCGGTGGTCAGTTTCCTGGCGCTGCGCGGCCGATGCCGGACGTGCGGCGCGTCCATCGGCGCGCGCGTGCTATGGGTGGAGCTGGCGACCGGCGTGTTGTTTGCATGGACTGCGTCGCGCGCTTCGTCGAGCGACTGGCGCGGCTTGCTCCATCTCGTCGTGGTCAGCGCCTATTTCGCCGTTCTCGTCGTCGTCACCGTCACAGACTTGGAACATGGCCTCATCCTGGACAAGGTGATTTACCCCGCCATCGCATTGGCCTTGATCGAGATACTGCTCACCGGCCCGCAGATGTGGCTGCCACGTGTGTTGGGCGGAGCGGTGGGCGCGGGCATCATCGCGCTGATCATCTGGCTGTCATCTGAGGGCATGGGCTGGGGCGATGCCAAGCTGGCCGGATTCATCGGCTTGATCACCGGCTGGCCGGGCGTGGGCTTTGCGCTATTCTTGGCGTTTGTGGTGGGCGGTTTGGTAGCCGGCGTGCTGCTGGCGACCCGACGCAAGCGGCGCGGCCAGACAGTCGCGCTGGGACCGTTCCTCGCCGCCGGGGGCGCGGTTCTTTTGCTGCTCGGAACCGATGCGGCGTTGAATGTGTTTCATTCGCTGGCGAGGCTGTTGAGTAAAACGTGATGCGTGCTGCGTAACGGAACACGCAATACGAAACACGTTGCTCAGACAACAGGAGATACGCTCAAAAATGATTGACGTCGAAAAACTATTGCGAACCGTCATCGAGCGAGGCGCGTCGGACTTGCACTTGAAGGCCGGGCGACCGCCGCTGCTGCGCATCAACGGGCAATTGACCGAACAAGCTGACTGGCCCGTGCTCGATCCGCCCACGCTCCAACAGGTGCTCGACGCGCTGACGAGCCAAGAGCAGCGCGCAACGCTTTCGCGCGACCTGGAGCTGGACCTGGCTTATGAATTGCCGCGCGTCGCTCGCTTTCGCGTCAATGTGGGCTGCCAGCGCCGCAGCCTGTACTTGACCCTCCGGCACATCCGCGGCCAGGTGCCCACACTGGCCGACCTGGGCCTGCCCGACGTGTGCGTTCGGCTTGCCAAGCTTTCACGCGGGCTGGTGCTGGTCACCGGCCCGACCGGCTCGGGCAAGTCCACCACGCTGGCGGCCATGATCGAGCACATCAACTCCACCCTCTCACGCCGCGTGGTCACCGTCGAGGACCCCATCGAGTATCTGTTCGAAGACAAGCAATGCGTGATCACCCAACGCGAAGTGGGCAGCGATGCGCGCTCGTTCGCGTCCGCGCTAAAGTACGCGCTGCGCCAAGACCCGGACGTGATCATGGTAGGCGAGATGCGCGACCTGGAAACCATCGCCGCCACGCTCACCGCCGCCGAGACCGGCCACCTGGTGCTGGCGACGCTGCACACGCCCAGCGCGCCCGAAGCGATAGACCGCATCGTGGACGTGTTCCCGCCGCACCAGCAGGCCCAGGTGCGCGTGCAACTGGCGATGACGCTGGCCGGCGTGTTGTCTCAGCGATTAGTGTTGCGCGCCGACGGCAGCGGGCGCGTGGCTGCCTGTGAGGTGATGACCGGCACGCCCGCCGTGCGCAATCTGATCCGCGAGGCCAAGACGCCGCAGATGGTCAACATCATCCAGACCGGGCGGGAGCACGGCATGCAAACGTTGGAGCAGGCGCTGCGCGACCTGTATCGGTCGCAGACGATTACGCTGGAAGAAGCGTTGACCCACGCCGGCGATCCGGAAGGCTTGAAGCGGCTGCTGGGAGGATGATCTGCGAGTCAAGATGACGAACAGATCGCGCAAGCCGTTACCCAGTTCGCCCTCGTGAAAAAGATGAGTGGCGCTATGCAACAGCATGTCCACCGGTTTCAGTACAAACAGTCCTTCATGGCCAGTAAGCGGTATCGGGTTGGCGAGCAGGGCATGCGTGTTCACCTTGATCCGAGCCGTTTCGGGCAGGATCGAATGGTGCACATCAATAACCGTTCCGCGCCGGACATGTCTCATCGGCGGGATTTCGTGCATCCAGCGCCGGTAGTAGCGATCGTCATAGGCGCTATGGCTCATGCTTTGCCAGCCCGCGATCATCAACCGGGACTCGACTTCATCCAGACTTTGACGGGGCACCAGTATGTCCACATCAGAAAAGGTTCGGCCATGGGCGGCTGGCAGGCCTGCCATGAGATAGGCAGCCCCTTTCAGCAGAATGATCGGCACGCCTGTTTCCAGCAGAGCCTGCCGAATGCATTCGACCTCCCATCGCATGGCGGTGTCCTGTCGCTCGACCATGCGCATAGCTGAAACGAGGTGCAGGCGGGGCGCGGCGGGAACGCTATCGATCAGACGGTCCTCGATCAACCTATGGGCTAATCGGGCCAAGAGATTCGTGCGGCGACCCTGTCTTATGAGCAGATCCCATTGCAACTCGGACAGTCTGCCCAGCGCGGCTGGATCCAACAAAGCGGAGACGATAAGCGGCCGTGACTTCACTGCAAATGCCCCGCCAGCAACTGCTGAAAAGCGCGATCAGCATCGTTCAGACTGCTGTAGGTGAATTGATGGCAACTGCACTGATCGATCAGGCGACCGACGGCCTCGAAGCCACGCACGCCGTGGACGTCATAGTTGAAAGACTGTTCTGCCAGCAACATGAAGGTATGCGCCCGGCTGTGGTGCTCCATGAGTGGGGCTGCATCAGGGGTGTATTTGGGCAGGACGATCCAGGTCGGCTGTGCGGGTTCCATGCGCCGGTCAACGCTATCGCAGGGGGGGCGCATCAGGCAGACGGTGCCCTTGGTGGTGTCTGGGACAGGTTGGGTCATAGCGGCGGCGGGCGCGAAGCGCTTGATGACGTCTATGGAGGCATTTTTCAGGTTGACCGGACGACACATGCCGTGGATCAGGCCACTTTCCAGATCGTATAGGCCAAGTTCATCTGAAAGCAGGCGCCAGCCACGCTGGATCAGTCCCGAGCATAAAGTGCTCTTGCCGGAACCCGGTGGGGCGGGCAGGAGGGCGGCTTTGCCGTTCTTCTCGATCACGGCGGCATGGATGATCAGGTATTGATGGCTGTGGGCGGCGACGCACCAGTTCAGACCCCATTCGAGCATGGCGAAAGCCTGATTGCTCGAACACGCCACCGGACGGGCGTGGATGGCAGCGCGTCGGCCTGAAATGTATGGGCTGCTGACCCAGCGCACGGGCATAGAGCGCGATACTCATGAACTCAAGTTTGAAGAATAACAGAACTGGCGCATCATAGCGGCGGCGGACGGCATGGCGCGAAGCGTGCCGTCCTACGGAAATTTTAGAACATTCCAAGATTGACCAAGGGAGGTTGCCACGATGAACTACAAGCTAAAGGTAATCATGAACTTGGTTATCGCAGCATTACTAGTAGCCGCCAGCAGAGGTGGCAACCCGGCGGGCAACGCCAGGCTTGAACGCCAGGATCCCCAGCCTGAATTTGGATCAGCCGCCGCAAAATTCCACCCCGCCCAGGCCGCAAGCCAAACTTTGTCATCAGCCTTGGCGGCATCCACGAATCTTTCGGCAACGGTTTATAGCTGGGTGAAAACATGGGGCGGGAGTAGCGATGAGGTGGGGGCAGGCTTAGCGGTGGATGGGGCGGGCAATGTCTATGTGTCCGGATACTTTAATGGCACCGTTGACCTCGACCCGGGCCCCGGGGTGGATAGCCATACCTCGAATGGCGGGCGGGATGTATTCCTCAGCAAGTTTGATGCAAACGGAAACTTCATTTGGACGCGAACGTGGGGCGGAAGCGGCGACGAGAGGGGCGAATCCGTAGCTGTGGATAGTTCAGGCAACGTGTATGTGGCGGGCCCTTTCCGAATGACCGTTGACTTCGATCCTGGGAGCGGGGTTGATAGCCACACTGCGCCGGGCGTAGGTAGTGACAATGACGCCTTCCTCAGCAAGTTTGACTCAAACGGGAATTTCCAATGGGCGAAAACGTGGGGCGGAATCTATGGGGACGAAGCCTATTGTGTGGTGGTGGATAGGTCAGGCAATGCGTATGTGGTGGGGGATTTTTCTTCCCCCACCGTTGACTTCGATCCGGGGCCCGGGGTTGATAACCATACCATGCATGGCTTCTTTGATGCCTTCCTCACCAAGTTTGTTTCGGACGGAACTTTCCTATGGGCGAGAACCTGGGGCGGGGAAGGCTATGACGATGGCCCGGGCGTGGCCGTGGATAGTCTGGGCAATGTGTACGTAGCCGGCATGTATGGGAGCACAGATCCTAATTTGAATTTCGATCCGGCCGGCGGGGCCGGGGGGCTCGGCCATCAAGCGCATGACAGCGGCAGTATAGTGGATGTATTTCTCAGTAAGTTTGATTCAAGCGGAACCTTCCAATGGGTAGCGACCTGGGGTGCGCAAGGCAACGATGATGTTGGACAAAACGTGGTTGTGGATGGGGCGAACAATGTCTATGTGGGTGGACGATTTGGGTGTAGTGCTTTCGCTGTAAATTGTACTCCTAGATCTTGTGACTTCAATCCAGGGGCGGGCATAGACTATCATACAAGCAATGGCTTCCTGGATGCCTTTGTCAGCAAATTTGATTCAAGCGGAACCTTCCAATGGGTAAAAACCTGGGGGGGAACGGGTGTGGATGCGGAAAGCGGTTTGGCCACGGATAGCTCGAATAATTTGTATGTGACGGGAATTTTCTCGAACACCGTTGATTTCGGATCGGGAAGCGGGGTTTTATCGAATGGCCTATGGGATGCCTCCCTCAGTAAGTTTGATGCAAACGGAATCTTCCAATGGGTGAAAACGTGGGGCGGGACTGGCGATGACGGCAACAATAAAGTGGCCCGGGATATGGCAGGCAATGTGTATGTGGTCGGGTGGTTCCACGGCGCCGTTGACTTTGATCCGGGCAGCAGCGTTGATACCCACACGGCGCTTGGCGGCAGTGACGCCTTTCTCTCAAAGTTCGCTTCTTTTCCCCTCCAATTGCGGGGGACGCCCGGCGACCGGACGATTTACCTGAACTGGAAGGTGAACGTCACCCTGCCTGTCACCGCCACCTGGACGATCAGCTACACTGGCGGGCCAGGCAACCCGGCTTCGCCCATCACGGGGCTGGGTGAGCCAACCCGCACCTACGTCATCACCAACGCCACCAATTACATCTGGTATGATATAACCCTGAACGCCATGGTAGATGGATCGGCGGATCTCACCGACACGGTGCGGGTGATGCCCACCGATAGATTTGTGTACTTGCCGCTGATCATGCGGCAGTAAGGCTTCCCTCGTTCCTGCGCTCTGCGTTGCAACGAGGAACTCTCGCATCCCATCGCAGGGTTCTTTCGCTGGATTATTGAGCTGATACTATGCTTGACCTCACCCTCCGCCCACTCACACTTGCCGACGTTCCGCGCCTGTCGGAGATTGACGCCGAGTTCGAGTCCGACCGCTTTCTCGACGTGACGAAAATCGCGGACGGGTTGAGCGTCGTCTGGCATTTGATCGAGCGCCCGCTGGTTCCGCCGTTCCGCAGCAGCGACTATAGCTTCACCGAAACCGAGTGCGACGAAATCGGCGCGCGGCTGCGGAAAGGCGACGGGTTGTGGCTCGTGGCGCAAGACGAGTCGGGCCGGCCTGTCGCGCTGCTGGACATGGAGCGCGAACATTGGCACAACGCCGCGCGGCTCTGGAACATTGCCATTGACCGCGCCTATCGCCGCCAGGGGCTAGGGCGTGAGTTGATGCGCCGCGCGCTTGCGTGGGCACGCGGCGAAAACCTGCGCGCCGTCTGGCTCGAAGCACAGACGAACAACTTGCCCGCCTGCCGCTTTTACCAGGCGATGGAATTCAAACTGTGCGGCATTGACGACCACTTTTATTCCAACGACGACATTGGCGTGAATGAAGTCGCCATCTTTTGGTGGCATGAACTCGACTCCCCTTCCCCCGTCGAGTACTCTCGACGGGGGAAGGGGCCGGGGGATGGGGGCGCAACTTGACCCTCTACGCTGACCGCCAAGCGATTGCTCCGCTGCTGCGCGACCACAGCCCGCAAGACGCGCTGGCCGCGTATTATGCGCTGCACCACAGCGAAATCCGCACCCAGCTGACGGTTCACCGCGACGAGCGCGGTCACGCTCTCGGCTTTGTGGCGGTGTGCCGGACCGGCTTTGATTTATTCCAGCCGCTGGCCGTCTTGCGCGCGCCGACCGCAAACGGCGCGGACGTGGCGGCCTGGCTGTTGCGCAACGGACTCTCGCCGGCCCGCTCGTATCACGTCCTCGTTCCGCCGGCTCTTGCGCCAGCCGTCGAAGCGGAGATGAACGTCACGTCACCCGCTACCCACTGGGTGTTCGAGGCCCGCCGCGCCAATTTCAAGCCGGTCATCAACGTGCTGGTCACCTCGTCGCGCGGGCCGGATGGCGGGATGCGTTTTGCCATTCGCGCTGCCGACGGCGGCGTGGTGGCTGAGTCCGGCACGAACTGGCGCACGGACGAGTTCGCCGAAGTATTCGTCCACGTCGAGTTCGCGGCGCGAGACAGGGGGCTGGGCAAGTCGGTCGTCTCGGCCTGCACCGCACACCTGCTCGAATCCAACCTGCGCCCGCTCTACTTTGTGGATCAAGATAACGCCGAGTCGGTTGCCATTGCCGAGTCGTTGGGTTATGCCGACACTGGCGCGCGTGAACGAGCCTACGTCGGTTCACTCAGACAAGTCGCATGATGCAAGAGGCAAGATGCAAATGCTTCTTGCATCCTGCATCTTGCAACACACCTTTCAACTGCGAGGTCACAATGCCCGAAGCAACATTACACTTTCCTCCCGATTTCCGTTGGGGCTGCGGCACCGCAGCGCATCAAGTGGAAGGCGGCAACACGAACAACGATTGGCACGCCTGGGAGCAAGGCGAGGGTCACATCGCCGATGGGCAAAAATCCGGGCTGGCGTGCGACTGGTGGAATCACGCCGAAGCCGACCTGGAACTCGCCGCCGCGATGGGCCAAAACGCGCACCGCCTGTCGGTCGAGTGGAGCCGCATCCGTGGTGTCTGCCCAACTGTAGGACAAATTGGCAATTTGTCCTACACGCTGCCGCCAAATATGGGGGCGTATCACGGCAAATCCCAGAGAGCCAAAAGTGTCCGGTCACTGACCGCCAGTCAGTGGTCAAAATGGGCCACTTGCCGGAAGACTTTGCCCGCTTTGCTGCGCTTGGTCACCTTGTCGGTATGGCTCGACAAGATCTCCAGAAGTTGATTCTCGACCCACTTGGACCGCTGGGGATCAGTTTCACCATAGATCGCGGTGCCCGCTTTCCACACGTATTCGTCGACATGGATGAGGTCCAGGATCAAACTAAAGCCGGGCAGCTTGGCCTGCATGGGCAGTGAGTTTGATCAGTACGTGCAGGAACATCCCGCATTCGCCGCCCATATCCCGGCGGGCGCGTTGATTGTGTTCCTGGACAAGACCGAACCCGAGTTTTCCGAATGGAGTCTGGCGCACGCTCGACAGCACGCGCAGATTGACGACCAGCCTGATCGTCCGGTCGTCTACGTGGACGTGGGCAAGTTGGCCCCCCGGCGCTCACGTCTGATCCGTCCACGCATCGCGCGGGACCCCGCCAAGTACCGCCGGCAACCTATGGCTGCATAGCGATTCTCAGTTCGAGACTGACCTGAGGCAGCGAGGATTCTTCTCTTCGCTGCCTCAGTTTTTCATGCGACCCCATTGCGCCAGAATCAGAATCATGGTTGCAAGCGGCGTGGTGACGTTGACGTGGGCCGTGACGGAAACCGGTTCCGGCGTCCCGGGCTACAACGTGGACGTATCGGCTGGCGGAAGCACATTCACGCCCTGGCCGAGACGGTGCGCAAATACTACGCGCTGGCTACTGCCAGCGTGCGCCGCTGGTCGCCGCGTTGCCATCGGAATACGGCTCCCGATAGGTGGGTGCGGTGGATTGATGAGCGTGCTCAACACCTTGCTAAAATTCTCGCCCAGATTGGCGAGCTTGATCAAGGTATCGAGCGGCATTTGCTCGACTTGGTTGTAGATGGTAACGACGGCCTCGACCGAGGCGAGCGCTAGTTTTCTCGCCTATTCACTCTGGATGGATTCGATGATCACGGCCCTGACCGCGCGCCACGTCGGATAAATCGCCGCGAGCTGAGAGACGACCAACGT
The DNA here is from genome assembly GCA_041300525.1 of Anaerolineae bacterium. Taxonomy (GTDB): domain Bacteria; phylum Chloroflexota; class Anaerolineae; order Fen-1058; family Fen-1058; genus JBGLNJ01. The sequence goes on from JBGLNJ010000001.1 coordinate 4,004,461, forward strand.
GATGGCGATGCTGACGATCAGCGGCGCGGTGGGAAAGACATAGCTCAGGCTCCAGCCGCTGTTGACCTCCATGCCCTTGATCATCACCGCGAGTAACGCCAGCCCTGCTGCCAATCCCATCAGCGCGGCGATGACGCCCATCGCAGCCGCTTCCGCCAGAATCATCCACACGATCTGCCGGCGCGTCATGCCCACGCTGCGCAACACTCCGATCTCGCGTGTTCGTTCGAGGATGCTCATCGTCAGCGTGTTGACCACGCCCAGCGCGCCGACGAGGACGGCGATCACAACCACGGCGTCGAACAGCGCAAAGAATTGGTCGAATGCCTGCCGTATCTGCGCCCGGTATTCCTCGCTATTGGTGATGTCGAGGTGACGGCTTTTGCCCACGCCGTCTTTGAGCGCCTGCTCGACGGTGGCATAATCCGCGCCCGGCGCGAGGCGCGCATAATAGACGGTCGCCTCGCGCGGGCCGCGCCCAAAGTATTTGCCCACAATGTCCCACGAACCGAGGACGGTATAGCCGGCCTGGCCGATGTCCATGACGATGCCCGCCACGCGCAAGTCGCGCTCGCCGCGCGGCGTGCGCAGCCGCAACGTGTCGCCGCGCCGGACGTGAAACGTCTGCTGCACCAATCCGCTCACAAAGAGCGCATCGCCCTGCGCGAAATCGTTCCACATCTCTTTAGCTTGATCCGGGTCTTGCGCAAAGCGCAGCGGAGCCACGTTGCGATACGTGGCGGGGTCAATCGCGCGGAACAGCAATCCTTCGCGCCGGGCGGCAAAGCCCTCGCGCGTGGTCGCGCCCGTCGCAGTGACGTACATCCATCGCTCGCCCGTGACGCCGCCCACGCCTTCCGTCGCGGCGATGAGCGGGGCCACGTCCGCAGGCAGCGTGCCATACGAGGTGCTGAGATACGAGAAGGACGAGCCGATCACATAGTCGCTCGTCAACGTCTCGCGTATCCAGCGCAGCAACTCGCCCTTGAAGCTGATCTCGACGCCGCCCATCGCGATCGTCATCGCCGCGCCGATCGTCATCACGCTCACGGTAAGCGCGGCGCGGCCCCGGTTGCGCTGGATGTTGAGACTGCCTAACCGGCCCGGCATCCCGTACATCGCCGCCATCGCGCGGCGGATGAGGCGCTCGATCACGCCGACGGCGACGGGCACCAGCAGCGTCACGCCCATGAAGGCGATGACCAGAAACATCTCGACCGGCAACATGCTGAGCGCGCGGAACACGACCGAGACCGCTTGATCGGCCACGGCGATTGCCATCAGCGCCAGCCCGATTTTCCAGCTATGGCGCATGAAAAAGCCGGCCTGCCGCTCGGCGTCCGCGCGCACGCGCAAGGCTTGCATCGGCGTGATGCGCGTCACGTCCCACGCCGGCTTGAGTGAGGCGATCAGCGTGACAAGCGCGCCCGAAGCGGCAGCGGCGACGAGGCCCGCGGGCGGCACGCTTGCCTCGATGGGCAGGTTGCCCGCAAAGATGCCGCCCATCAGGCGCAGCAGCGGAAACGCGAGCGCGATTCCGCCTGCCAGTCCCATCGCCGATCCGATCAACGCGAACAGCAACGCTTCGATGAGGACCAAGCCAAAGAGTTGTCTTCGGCCTGTGCCGAGCGAGCGCAAGAGGCCCCATTCGCGCGTCCGCTCCAACGCGATCATTGAGAATGTGTTGTAGGTGAGGATGGCGCTGACGATGAGGGCGATGACGCTGAACGCCGAGAGCGCGGCGCTCAGGCTAGAGATCGCCCCCGACATCGCTTGCCCGCCTGCCGCCGGATAACTCACCGCCAGAGTGTCGCCCAATTGATCTTGCAGGGCTGTCCGCAATGCTTCGAGCGCTGCCGAATTTTGGGCGTGGGATGGCTCGATCACCAGGTCAACTTGATCCACCTTGCCGCGATTGAACGCTTCGCGCGCCACGTCGAGCGTCACGAATCCCACCGCGCCGTTGCCGATGCGCGCCGCGCCTTTGTTCATCAATAACCCGACGACCGTGAAGGTCTGCTTCTCGCGTCCGATGAGCAATTCGATTTTGTCGTTCAATCGGATGCCGTGCTTTTCGGCCATCGCCCGGGTCAAGACGATTTCGAACGAGCGGCTTTGACTATCGAGCAAGCGTCCGGCCTCCAGTTCATAGACGCGCACGCGCGGATCGGCGCTGGGGTCAATGCCCGCGACGGTCAGCCGCGTGCTGGTGTTGTCTTTGCCCAACAGGATGGCACTGTCCGAGGTCATGGCAGCGGCGGCGATGACGCCGGGGAAGGCTTGCGCTTCGCGCAGGACGCTGGCGCGGATGCCGGTCTGCACGCTCAGGCTGGCCGCGTTGCTTATGCTCAGGTTAGCGCGGCCTGATGTCTGCGCGAAAAACGCTTCGAGCGATTGCCGCGTGCTCGCGTTGGTGATATTGACGGCCAGCACGAACGCCACGCCAATCGCCACGCCTGAAAGTGTCAGCAGCGTGCGGGTCTTGCGTGCCCAGAGGTTTCGGAGAGCAAGGAAATACATGACGAATGTCAGTTTGCCAGGCGGAATTGCATTCCGGGGGCATCGTCGGGACGCGCCACGAAACCGTGTTTTTCGTAAAAGCCCGCTTTGCCTTTGGCGCAAAACAACTGAATGTCTCGGATACCCACGGAGCGGCACCTGGCGAGCAGGTCAGCCAAGATGGCGCTCCCGATGCCGTTTCCCGTATCTTCTCAAAAAACCCCTCGCCCCACAAGACCGGGGCACCCGGATCCTGCGCATCGCCGCGCGGCAGGAGCGGGCAAAAGCCGCCATCATGGCCGAAGATGCTATACAGGGCTGGTTGGTAACGGCTCTGCGGTTTGGCGACGATGTTCCTCTCATTGATGGATATGGTTTGGGTTATCTGAATGATGTCGAGGTCGGCGCGGAAGTAGCCTATGCCTAAGTTAAGCCCAGAGGGTCCCCGCGTTGTCATCCACAAGTTGCGTCGTTTGGGATTTGAAGGGCCTTTCGGCGGCGGTCGGCACGTTTTCATGCGCCACCCGCAGACGCAGGTCAAGATTCCAGTTGCTGTTCACAAGGGGCGTGATATTCCAGTTGGAACCTTACATGCGATCATTAAACAAGCTGGTGTTTCGGTGGAACGATGGCTGGAACTATAAGTAGAAGACGAGCAGAATCTTTGCCTTCTGGTGGGAATGTGCCAACTGAACAAGATGACTGGAGATGTCGTGTAACGATAGCAGGTGAGGGAGGCGCGAATGGTAATGGCAGTTGAAGCAACGCCGGTCAAACGTATGGTAGCCGATTACAAGAGCGAGGTTAAACCGATCTGGTGTCCCGGCTGCGGGGACTATGGAGTGCTTTCGGCGTTCTACAAGGCGCTGGCCGATATGAACATGGACCCGGCGAACACGGTGCTCGTTTCGGGCATCGGCTGCTCGGGGCGCTTTCCGGCGTTCGTGGAGGCGTATGGTTTCCACGGCGTGCATGGCCGCGCGTTGCCGCTGGCGACCGGCGTCAAGATGGCGCGACCGGAATTGACGGTGATCACGGTGAGCGGCGATGGCGATGCGTTCTCCATCGGCGCGGGACACTTGCCACACGCGGCGCGGCGCAATGTGGACCTCACCTACATTGTGATGGACAATGAAATCTATGGCTTGACCAAAGGCCAGCCTTCGCCCACCAGCCCGCACGGAATGGCAAAGAAAGCCTCACCCTATGGCAGCCCCGATACTCCCCTCAATCCTGTCCTGATGGCTATCGCTTACGGCGCGACGTTCGTGGCGCGCGGGTTCTCCTCGCGGCCCAAAGACGTGACGGACCTCATCAAGCAGGGTATCCGCCACAAAGGCTTTGCGCTGCTCCAAATCTACAGCCCGTGCGTCACGTTCAACGACACCTACGATCACTTTCGCCAAGTCACCGCCAACCTGCCCTCCGACCACGATCCATCCAACAAGATGACGGCGATTGAGCGCGCCATGTCGGACGATCCGCTTTACCTGGGCGTGTTCTATAAACAAGATCGTCCCAGCTACGATGCGCAGATGGCGGACGTGCGGGAAAAGGCCGCCGGGCAATTTTCATTGGAAAAGCTCATCGAAAAGTATCGGACGTGAGACGTGGAGAGTAGAAGAGTAGAGAGTAGAGCGTCGAGCGATACGCGATTAGCGAGGAACCATGACCAAACCTGAACTGCTGCAAGCCATCCAGAAAGGACGCACCGATTTTGAGGCGACCTTGGCCAGGCTTACGCCGGAGCAGATGACTGCGCCGGGCGCTATGGGCGAATGGTCGGTAAAAGATATCCTGGGACACATCGGCGTATGGGAGTCGCGGCTGGTCACGATTCTATACGCCATCGAGCAAGGCGCGACGCCCCAGACATTCCGCACCCAGGCCGAGGTGGACCAGGCCAACGCCGAGTCTTTTGCCGAGCAGCGCGACCGTCCGCTCGACCGTGTCTTGGCCGATTTCCACGGCGTCCACAAACAATTGCTCAAGCGGCTGGAGGCGGTGGAGGAGCGCGATCTGAATGACCCGAAACGTTTCAAGTGGATGGAGGATGAGCCGTTAGAAAAACTAGTGGCCGGCGACACGTTCGTCCATTATGCCGAGCATCGGCCAGCGATTGAGGCCTGACGTTCGCGGCGTTAACACTCTTCCAACACAAATCTAATGTCCGTCTAACACAACTAGCCTATAATACAGGCGTATTCCGAAAAGGGATGCGCCTGTTTTATTTGCAAACTCTTGCAAAGGTTCCGGCGAACGGCCAGTTCGTCCGCCTTCGCAAAGTTGAATCAGAGAGGTGTAAAATGAGCAAGATTGTTGGCATTGACCTGGGAACGACGAATAGCGTGGTCGCAGTTTTGGAGGGAGGGGAGCCGGTCATCATCACCACAGCGGAGGGCAGCCGTTTGCTGCCATCGGTAGTGGCATTCGCCAAGACCAATGAGCGATTGGTGGGCCAGACGGCCAAGCGGCAGGCTGTGGTCAACCCGGAAAACACCGTGTCTAGCATCAAGCGCTTCATGGGCCGGCGTTTTAGCGAAGTGGTCGAAGAGCGCAAGCGCGTGCCGTACAAAGTAGTCGAGGGGCCGTCGGGCGATGCGCGCGTGTTTATCTCGCAGGCCAGCCAGACCTACACGCCGCAGGAAATCTCGGCCATGATTCTGCAAAAGCTCAAGAAGGACGCCGAGGCTTACCTGGGCGAGCCGGTCACGCAGGCCGTCATCACCGTCCCGGCTTACTTTAACGACAGCCAGCGCCAGGCGACCAAGGACGCGGGCAAAATCGCGGGGCTGGATGTGCTGCGCATCATCAACGAGCCGACAGCGTCCGCCCTGGCTTATGGGTTGGACAAAAAGAAGGACGAGACGATCTTGGTATTCGACCTGGGCGGCGGGACGTTTGACGTGTCCGTGCTGGAGGTCGGTGAAGGCGTTGTAGAAGTCAAGGCGACTAACGGCGACACGCACCTGGGCGGAGACGACTGGGACGACGTGTTGGCCGAGCACATCGCGGGCGAATTCAAGCGCGAGCAGGGCATTGACCTGCACAACGACCGGCAGGCTTTGCAGCGGCTCAAGGAAGCCGCCGAAAAGGCCAAGGTCGAGCTTTCGACGATGATGGAGACTGAGGTCAACCTGCCGTTCGTCACGGCGGACGCTTCCGGCCCCAAGCACCTGCAAATGAAACTCACGCGCGCCAAGCTCGAACAACTGAGCGCGCAGCTCGTCCAACGCTGCCGCGTGCCGTTCGAGGCCGCGCTGCGCGATGCCAAGCTCACGCCGCGCGACCTGGACGAAGTAGTGCTGGTGGGCGGCGCGACGCGCATGCCGATGATTCAACAACTCGTGCGCGAGCTGACCGGCGGCAAGGAACCGAACAAGTCCGTCAACCCGGACGAGGTGGTGGCGGTGGGCGCGGCGATTCAGGCCGGCGTGTTGGGCGGTGAAGTGAAGGACGTGCTACTGCTGGACGTGACGCCGCTTTCGCTGGGTGTGGAGACGCTGGGCCAGGTGATGACGACGCTCATCCCACGCAACACGACCATCCCAACCCGCAAGAGCGAAACCTTTAGCACGGCGGCGGACGGGCAGACGGCCGTGGATGTCCACGTGCTGCAAGGCGAGCGCCCCATGGCGGCCGACAACATGACGTTGGGCACATTCCGACTGGAGGGCATCCCGCCCGCGCCGCGAGGCATACCGCAGATCGAGGTCACTTTCGACATTGACGCCAACGGCATCTTGAACGTCGCCGCCAAAGACAAGGCGACCGGCCGCGAGCAAAAGATCACCATCACGGCCAGCACCAACTTGAACAAAGGCGACGTGGAGCGCATGGTCAAGGAAGCGCAGCGCAACTCGGCGGAGGACAATCGCCGCCGTGAGACGATCCAGGCCCGCAACGAGGCCGATCAGATGATCTACCAGGCCGAAAAATCGCTGCGCGACCTCGGCGATAAAGCGTCCACCTCGGATCGGAGCCGGATCGAGGCGCAGATCAACACACTGAAAGAAACGATGAAGAGTGACGACACCAGCCGCATCCGCACGCAGATTTCGGAGCTGCAACAGGCCATGATGGCATTGGGCCAGGCGATGTACGGCGCTGCGCCTGGGACCGGGCCGAGTGGCTCTGGCCGTCCTGGCGGCAACGGCCACGGCGAGCCGCGCGGCGAGGACGTCGTCGAGGGAGAGGTGGCCTGATACACCAGCGCACCGGTCTGGATGCTGGTGGAGTTGGCCGCGAGTGCTGCAGCCGACGGCGTGGCCGCCTGGATCGCATTTTTCACCGTCTTGAAAGCGGAAACCAAGGTTTCTGGCGTATCCGCGCTGAAGAACTGGCCCCGGCTGTTGACGGCGGCATGCCAGAGATCGGCCACCTTGCCGCCGTCTGTCGCTATGCTCGGCCAAGCCGTGGTGCCCGCGGCAATGCTGGGGAAACTGCCCGAGTAGGTGCTGCCGTCATAGATCAAACCCACGCTATCGAGAAACGGCGTCAAGCCCAAGCCCACCGTGAAATTGACCATATGCTGCCAGGTCGCAGGGTCGTTCTTGGGGTTGGCTGTCTGCCCGGGTTCGACGCCCGATTCCACGACATAGGGCAGCAGGTTGTTGGCCAGCCCAGTCAGGTCGGTCGCCCAGTATTTGTAGGCCACATCGGCCAGGCTGCTTGTGTTCGAGTCTCCATACGGCGCAGGCAATGCGTTATCCTGGCTGCCGATACCGGAGAGAGTCGAGTTCGTCCAGATCCCGTCGGTCATCAGGATGTGGAAGTTCTTGCGGCAGGACAACTGGCCAGACCCCAAAGCCACCGTGCCGTCGTTCAGCAAATCATCGTCGTAAGGCGAATTCTCGCCGGTCGTGCTGAAATAGTCACCCGCCCGGACCATCGCCTCGCGAAGCGGAGTACTGGTGTTCGTGTTCAACCTGAACAGCCAGTCATAAAAATTCTGTTTGTGCGTGCCCGTAAACGGTTTGATGGCATTGCTGACGTTCGTCGCTTCCCAGCCATTGCATGAAGCAGTTGGCAATGTGTTGCACGTATTCAGCGCCTGCCAGGCCACGCGCGTCGAAGCATCGAATTCCGCGAATGCCAGGGATGTGGACGCAATCGTCGCCAGGTTGCGGGTGCGGTAGAAGGAATACCAGTTGGCAAAGTTCTGCCGCTCGTCCGCTTCGGCGGCGCTGGTGCTGCCATTGCCATCCCGATCTGCGCCCGATGTGGCGCTTACGATCCGGACGGTATAGCAATCATTGTCCACCTTCTTCTGTGCGGCTGTTCCCGAACACCCAGTATTCCCCTCGTTAAATACATAGTAATACGCCGACGTGGGATCAGTTGCCGTCGCAGCCACGCTCGACGTTCCCGCAACTTTGTGGGTCAACACCACGCTTTTGCCGTACATCGTGTTGTGGTCACGAAAGCACAGCGTAAGCGTCGATCCGGATATATTGGTCTTGTATTCGTAGTTGTCACCCGGGTCCTTGCTGTTATCACAAGTCCCGCTAAACGTGCCGTCGTAGGTCGCGGCCGTCCCATTCACGGTCACGCTGATCAGGTTGCCTCCCGGATTGTTGCCGCCACCACTGCCGTCCTGGTTGACGTAATCGGTGATCGCGAAGTAAGGCGCACTGGTACCCCCGTTCGTTCCGATCATCGTGCCGTTATGTACGTGAGGGGCAAAATTGAGTGTCGTGGTCAGATCCGCGCTGGCCGTATAGTGATTCATGAACTGATGGCTCTTCGTCGAAGAATGCAGAAAAAGCCCCGCCGTCGGGCGGTATTCGGTCGCGAGGTCGTAGGCGGTTTTGCCATTCAGAGACAGGGTGGTGGCATAGCCGTTGATCCAGGCGTTGCTGAACGAGGTGGTCAACGCTGTTCCACTGGCATCCAAGGGCGCCGTATAGGTCACCTTCGGGTTGTAATAGATCGGGTTGTAATGGGACGATTTAAGGTAGCGGGGATTGAGGTCAGAATCCGGATTGCTGTCACAAATGCCGTTCGGGTTGCCGCACAAATCCGGCGTAAAGGCGCGCGACATGCTCCCCGAATCGTCCAGCGTCAGCACGACGTTGGGCGCAACGTTGGTGGTCAGGAACAGCGGGGTATCGGAAATCTCCAGCGGATCCGAATGGGCGGGTGCCGTCGTCCAGGCAAGACTGCCGAGTATCAGCAGCGCGGCGAGGGCTTTTTGCAGGGTTGAGCTCAGGTTCATGGGGCGCTCCATAGTTCCGTTTAAATGTCCCGCTCGTATCCGGCCTGCAGAATCACGGCCGTGTTGGCGCTGCTCCCGATGCCACGGGCAGTGATCCGAAAGCGCTTGGTTGTAGCGGAATCCGGCAATTTCTCGATCACGTAGCGAGGCTGTTCTGCAACCTCATCAAGACTGGTACTTGCAAGCTGGGATGCGTTATCCCAGTCATAGGCATTCCAGTACGCTGCATGGTTTGCGTTGGCGGCGTTGAAGGCGATCAGCCCCTCCGTGCTGCCATCAAACGCGTTGGTGAGGAAACCCGGCAAATCCGCCTCGGCGTCCTTGAGCGCAGCCTCGGCCGACTGCAAAGCCAGATCCCGGTCCCGAGTGTTGCCGGCCATGCGCTCTTCCAGACTGCTGGTTTGTGCCACGGTGACCCCGAGCAGCATCAGGATGGCCAGAAAGATCAGGGCGACAATCAGCGTGACGCCACGCTGACGGGAACGCACAGCACTAAACTGAAGAGAATTCATAGCCGATTCCTCACCGCAATGGTGGTGGTGAATGTCTTGCGTATGCGGCCATCCCCGCCCACGCCCGCCTGGGTTGACGGCGTGCGCATGAACAGGGTCAGCCGCACGCTGACGACGCGGTTCCAGTTGGCGACGGCATCGGCATCAACATAAGCATTTGCCGAACAGCCATCTTCCGGGCAAGTCGCGACGGAAACCTGCGTCGTGTCCTCGCCATAAGTGATCTGCATGTCTTCCACGCCTTCGACCAGTTCCTCTGCAGCCGTATTCGCGCGCTTGCGGTAAAGCGCCGGCTCGCCCGCCGGGTTGTTGCGGAGGTAATAGATGTTGCCGCTCATGCGCATGATTCTGGAGTTTGCCGGCAGATCCGGATACAAGGACGGGTTGGCGCAAGACGCGCCCGCCGGATCATCCAGGCATTTGGTGCTGTTCCCGGGTGTCTCCGTGCCCGTGTTGTGGACAACGACACTGATCGTATTGTTGTTGTTGGTGTTCGTCTGCTGGAATACCACCGCCTTGGAGCAATCCGCATCCACGACCGTCAGGATTTCACCTCCTTTGAGGTCGTGGTTTGCCGCCAACTGGAAGCTTGCTGCCGAGCCGTTGTGGCTTACCACGCGATAGTCGCCACTGTTGTCCGCACGCAAGATCTTCAGCGCATCCGTGTCGGCGAGCGCGTTCGTCACATCGGCCGGCAGCCCTGTTCCGGACTCAAACCCCAGAAGCGGCTGCGTGGCGAGCATGTTGATCCAGTCGGTGCCGTCGAGGGTGCTAAAGGTGCCGCTTTTGGGGGCACAGTCGGTAAAGCCCGCCTGGCGAACGTCGACCGACATCAGTTCGAAGGCGTAACGCGCGCCTTCCTGCATGCGGGCCATGGCTTCCTGCGTGCTGAAGGACTGGCGGCTGCTCATGAAGACCGTCCCCACTGCCAGCAGGATCATCAAGCCCAGGACGAGGGCAATCATCAGCTCGATCAGGGAAAGCCCCATCTGGCGGATAAGTGGAGCGGATTGAGATGTGCGCATCACAAGGTAGTCTCGGTAATGAACTGGACGGGGTCCGTGCCGTCGCGGTTGTCGTCCCACTGGATGGTGATGGTGGCGGTGCCGTTGAGATCGACTTCAACCTCGGCTTTGCCATCCGGCAAGGCCGCCGCCACATTGTTCTTCCAGGAAATTACATCCGCGTAAGTGCCGACCGCTGCCATTCCCACGTTGTAGTTGGCTAGGTTGGGCCTGTTCGCACGCATGCGGTCGACGATGTCATAAGTCAGGATGGTGGCCTGGCTGCGCTGGAATGCGCTGGTGTTGTTTTTCATCGATAGCGTCTGCAAGCCCGCGTAACCCAACAGGCCGACGGAAAGCACGACGATCGAAATAAGCACCTCCTGACCAGCACCGGCTTGCCAGCGGCAAGCGCCTCCAGCAGTGAGTGGGGATAGGCCTTGACGAGCCTCGTATCATCAGCCAGCACGATGGCGGCATGAACCTGCGCCAGCACCTCGTTCACATCTACCTGGCGGTTGATGATGGTGACCCGCTCGCCCAATCCTCTTTGAGCGACCCGGCGTTCCATTTTCCCGACGTGCAAACCGCGCCAGAGAAAAATCAATCGCAGGTCTTGCCGTGCTCGAGCTGCTTCTAGCAGCGCTTCTACCCCTTTCGACTCGAATTGCTCGATGGTCCAGGGCGCCGATCCCATCAGCAGGGTGAAAGGCGTGGTGGGTGGTGGTGTGTGAGAGAAGCGCGCGATGTCAATGCCGGGACGAATCGCAACGACGTTTGAGATGTTCCACTGGCTCAGTTCGGCGCGTTCGGCTTCGGTGGGAACGACGAGCGCGTGGACGCGCTGTGCGAGGCGTTGGATAGTTGTTCGATCTGCCCCACGCGAGCCGGCGGTGGCAGTGTAAACGATGGGGCGGCGCAGGAAGCGCAAGATGTCGAACGGGAACGGGTCGGGGTTGAAGATGTGATGGAGGTCGAAACCTTGTTCGGCGCGGCGCAGATAGGGCATGTGCTGCAACCCCCACCAGCGCCGGGGAAAGCGCGTGCCGGGCGTGCGGCCGGGGTAAAGGTGAATAACCTGCCCGCCGTCTTTGCTCAACGCGCGCAGCGTCTCGACTTCCTGTACTACCGCATCGAGATCTGCCAGTGGGGAAGGGGGCACCGTCAGATGGTAGAGAACTCTCATCGCACTTTCCGGTAAATCATCACGGCGGCCCACATCACACAAAAAGCAATGGCCGCCAGGCTGATGGTTGCGCCGACCGTGAAACTCGTGGGCGCATAAACAAACTCAACGCGATGTTGACCTGCCGGGACACGAACGCCGCGGAATGTGTAATCGGCAACGTGTACTTGGGCCGGTTGTCCGTCAACTCGCGCCTGCCAGCCAGGGACATAGGTATCGGTCAGCACCAGGATGCCATCAGTCAGAGTGTCTGTTTCAATCACGACTCGCTCAGGCTCGTATTGAACGATACGCGCTTGCCCGATTTGTGATACCTCGTGGATAGCCGGCAAGTCGGGCATCGTTTCTAAGATCACTCGCGTCCGAAAATCGAAATTCTTGTCCAGCAGCCGGTTCAGCGCGGCTTCGGCATTCGCAGCATGTTCTGATTGGTACACCAGAAAGGCGCGCGGCAGAACGTTGGGATTGCGGTATACCCGTATGGGGCTATCTTTTTCGGCAAAAGCCAGTTGCCAACGTCCGCCCAATTCACGGTCGCTGACCATGTACTCGACGTTCATCAGGTCTAGCAGCGGGCTATCTGCCGAGCGCAGAATGGCATAGTGATTCAGCCGGTAACCACCCTCCATGCGATTGAACAGCATTGCTTGCCGCCAGGGGACAACCGGTTCATACCCGCGCACATCTTGCAGGCCAAACACCATGCTGGTATTGGGCATCAGCGCCAGGTACAGCCCGCCCACTCGAAAGCGCCCTGGTTGTTGCTTCAAGAACAGGATGGCTTCCGTGGGCGGAAACACCTGCGCCGGAGGCATGGTGGGGTTGATGCGGCTATGAATCGCAAACAGGTCGGCGCAGGTCAACAGCACCAGCCCATTGAGCCAGGTTGCCCGATTCAATCCTCGTCGTCGGCGCCATTCGAGCAACCCGATTGCCAGTGCAATGCCGATCGGCAAGAACATCTCTGGTGTGGCAGCGGTGTAAAGTTGCCGCGCCTGAGTGTACCGAACATTGACCCGGTCATAGTAATAGTCCAGTGAATAAGGGAACATGGGGTGGTCGCTGGCCTTCATCGCGTCGGCTTGATGTTTGCCCATCGTAATGAACTGGCTGCGCAGGAGAGTGAGGCCCACGTAGGCGCTGCCGATAGTGATCAGGCTGACGATTGCCAGCACAACGAGGATGGTCAAGAACTTGTAGGCCGCATTGAAATCAGGGAAACGATTCTTGATGAGTGTGTCGAGACCGTGGCCGGCCAGCAGCGCCAATCCCAGCGCGTACACAAAGCGCAGTCGCCCGTGGTTGCCCAGCCGGAGAAAAGGCAACACGCTGACGACGTTGAACACGGGAAGCTGCGCGGCGATGCCCATGGCGACCAGTGTCAGGCCGAGCCAGAATCCCGGCGAAAAGCTCCGCGCCGTGTTGGCATCCTCACTTCCGAGCAGGCCGTGGCGGCGGCCATGCCACCAGGCAAGGAGCGTCACCAGTCCCAGCGCCAACGGCACGATGCCAGCGTAAAAGGTCTGTTCGTTATAGTTCTGATACGGGTACCAGAAGCTATTGTCAATCGGCGTGCCAAAGAATTGAGGCAGGATTGTCGTGATAAGAGTCGGCCAGTTGTGCCACTGGAACAAGATGGTTTGCCATAGTGCCGTGGGCGCGCTGGCTTGGCGTCGCATCAAGACAAAGCTGTTCAGGATTCCTTCGATGGTGGGCAGCAACACTGCCGCTGAAAGCGCCACGCCAATCGCAAAGGCCAATGCCATCTTGCCGAGCGATTTGATCAGGTCGGGAATGTTCCAGCCATATTGCGCTACTATTCGCGCCAAGCAAAAGACGCCCCAGATCAGGAGGATGTGAAACGAGGTCTCCGGGTGCACGCTGTAGAATTGGCAGGCGATCACACAGCCGATGACCAGGAATGATGTGGTGGCTTGACGAGCCAACGCGCGGTCGCTAAAGTATAACAGCAGTGGCAGCCATGCCGCTACACCTGATATGGAGCCTAACCAGACGATCATCGGGCCGCTGAAGGCAAAAGTGATCATCGCCAGGATAGCGCCTTGACGGCCAATACCCAGTTGACGTGCCAGAAGAAAAGTGGAAAGGCCGCCGACCCATAGCTTGAGCATCGCTGCCACACCGAAGGATGCGTTGAGTGAAAACAGACGGGCGACCAGCCAGAACGGATCCCAAAAGTTGATTTGCCCGTTACCCAGTAGCGGCTGACCGTTGTTAATGGCGGTTGTCCACAACGGTGCACGCCGTTCGGCCAGCGCGCGTCGTATCTCGACTTGCCAGGGGTAGACGAGATACACTTGGTCGGACAGCAGCCGGTTGCCGGGAGAGGTAAAGTCGGCTGGCGCGTGGCTTTGCCAAACGGGGTCCAACTCATAGATCAGATCGCAAGGCAGCCAGCTTTCGCCTAAGAAAATCACCCGCCAAAAGAAAACGAGGAGTATGGCCGTGAGCAGGAGAGCTGCGCCGATTGTGTCCCAGTGGGGCAGTTTTTTCAGCGGGGAGATGCGTTGTTCTGGCAAAGTCGTCATTTCAGAGCCAGCACCTCGACGCTACGATCTCCAAACTGCCCGCTCAGACCGTGGCGCAGGCCCAACAGCAGCGCGCGGGCGCGTCGCCGTTGGCCCCGCAGCCAGGACCCGGTCACCGATACCAGTCCAAACATTGTCCAGCGAGGAATCAAGAGCCAACGCAGATGAGGATAAAACTTGCCGACAAAGAGAAAGCGGTTGCGCAGAAAATAGTATGTGTAAAACGCCACGCGCAATTCGGAAGAGCGGCCCTGGTCATGGTAGACGGTGACGTGCGGGTCAATCAACATGCGCGCTCCCTGCCGCCGAGCGCGCAAGCAGAAATCGGCAATCTCGCCGCTGATAAAGTACGTCTCATCCAACAAGCCGAGGGTCTTGAAGAGATCAGCGCGGATCAGAATCGCCGTCCCGGGCACATAGTCAACCGGGTAGGGTTCTGGGGAAGGGATGGCATGGAGGTGCGTATCGGCGTGCCATGCCACATCTCGCCCACCGGCGGATTGCATCGCAGCGGAAGGCGGCGGGTCGCGCAGAATAGGGCCGACGATGCCGGCGCCATTCTGTTCTCAGCGCGAACCGCGAGCGGCATAGACGGCCTGGATATCAAAACGGCCCCACAGATTGTTGGCGCGTTTCAACTGAGGGTCAGAAGTGCCGGCGACTTTTTCCATCGCCGGCAAAATCTGTTCCAGAAAAACCCCGTGGTCCGCGCCGGTTCCAAGCAAGTCGAGTTCCCACAAGATCGTTTCGCCCTGGCCGTACGTCCTCTTGCCGGGATAGGGAAACAACACGGCCTCTATCGGCCAGGCTGCTTCGGCAGCCGGCGAAGTGAGCGTAGTGCGCGCCGATTTCTTGGCGTTGTCTTGGGCTGCGCCGTCATCCTTGATCGCCAGTGCTTTGCGCCACTCGCGGGCCTGCTGCGTGGGCAGGCTCTCGGCAATCGTTTTGCCCAGCACCCACGAAAGCTCGGCGGATAGGCAGCGCGGCAGATAGACCAACGCTCCGTTGACTCGCCAGGCAATGAGATACCGAATCAGGTTAATGGGACTGATAAAATCCCACATATTCGATCAGCTCGTAAAGCAGGTTAATCTGCGGCTCTGACCACTGCCTCAGCCTCCAGGCATTCAGCATGTCCCTGGCTTCCGGGCCGAGTGTCCCCAAAAACCGCCCCCAATAAAACTGCGCCTCGCTCGTGGCGCCCATCTTCAAAACCTGGTAGAGATTCTCTTGCTCTTCGGGGCGGAGCCAAGACCGAAACACAGAGGCCATCTCCAGAGCGTTCAAGAACTCGGACACCTCGAACGTCAGCACGCCTTCCCGCTCATAGAAACCGGGGGCAAAGATTTGGCGCGTGTCCGAAAAAAAGCGCACCCGCAGCCGGTCCATGGGGAATCGGGCCTCGTTCTGAACGATCCGGCAGAGGAGATCGCCCATGCCATTGTCCTTCGCGCCCGTCGTCGGAAAGACCTGGATGAACCCCTTGAGGTCGCCGCCGTTATAGATCACCAGTTCCTGGAGCCAGGGCCGCAACTCTCGCTGATAGAGCATCAGCAAAAAGTGATTCCCATCATGGACGAAAGGGTCCAACACGTGGCTATCGTGAAAACCGCCGCCGACCAATTGCCTCGGCAATTGATTCACAAAACCCCAGACGACGACCGAGTAGCGCGAGACGCTGCCCAGCCTGTGAGCCTGATCCAGAATGGATTGGCAAGTGGGGCAGTAGCGCGCGTGGCGCTTTTTGGCCGAGCGAGGACAGATCCAGCAGCGAAGGCAGGGGCCTGCGAGAGCGGAATGAGGAGGCCCGATCTCCCCTCCGTCAGCAGGGAGATCGGGATGAGCCGCGAGATATTGTAAAGTGGCCAACAACTCTGCGCCGGTTTGGCTCCGGCGCAGCCAATCAAAGCGACTTGGCATCCAGGGCCTTTTGCAGTTCGGCGTAGTGAGCGACGACGCCGGGCTTGAGCCAGTCCTCGAACCGGATGGGCAAACGCCAGGCATCTTTAGGCGCGCCGCGCTCAACATAGCGTTTGGCCCAATCAATCGTAAAGCTTTCGGGGAGGAGCCGCAAGCGCAAGCTGCCAAACCCAAGATGGCGATGATGTCCTATCTTGTGCGCCAGCCCCGGCTCCAACCCAACACACCAGATCAACCGCGCGAGTTCTTGTTCCTCCAAATTCCAAAAGCGCAGCGTGAACCGGGTCTTCCCGCCCGGCAAGATGGCCTTTACGTAGCTGGCTTGGAAAGTATCGGGCTTGAAACTATCCAGCCGTTTGACGATGGGCGCCAGCGGCGCATGAGGGAATAATCGCCACGCTTGAGCGATCACGAACTTTTGAACGGCGCGGCCCGCAGTATGTTGCCATTGTCCGCCCGAGTACGCCCAGCCCGTGTAGGGATACGGGACTTTGAACCACGCCAGTTGAGGCGCATCGAACAGGCCAAAGCTCAACGAGAGACGCCCCATAAGAGCCTGGTTAGGCCCCTGCCCCACCCAACCGAACAAGCGATCCACAGGATTCAGGCGACTCAGGTCGGGGCTGACCTCGGCGGAATCGCTGGCGATGGTATAGAGGTGGCGCAGCATCCCCTTGATGCTCCGGCTGGGGAACGCATAGAGTTTGGCCTCGGGGCGCATCGCGGCTTCCGGCGGCGCCATCGAGAAAGAATCCCAGCCATTCACAGGGCCTTCGGCCAACGCCGCCGTGAAAGAAGGCTCGCCGCTTTCTTTCACGTGGACGGGCGTCAACGCCTCGGCTTCCACAGCCAGCGTGCCCGAGTAACCGCCAAAGGATCGGTGAGAGATAAAGCCGGCCTTGGCCCTGGGCGGATTCTGTGTGGCTTGCTTGGCCGTCAAAGCAGAGAGATATTGCAGTCCCGGCGCGGCCGCCTCGCCCTTCAAGTTCAAGCCGTGCCAGATTCCGTTGGGAACTAGCGCCTGATCGCCGAACAACTTTTGAGTTACGCCGGCCGGCTTGGCCGTCAGCCAGTTGATCTCGGTGATCCCAGCCTGGACCCAACCAAAGCCCGTGGTCTTTTCGCCGCCCAGAGGAATATCGCCACGATGGAAATCCTGGAGCAGATGATTCAGCAGCGACAGCGATTCCAGATCGCCTTCGCCGACGTCTTGCACATCCACCTGAAGCTGGAACGCCAACTGTTCGCCGTAAGCGAAAAGATAGTCCTGCTTGGCCGTTTCCACCGGGCGACCGGTTTGAGGATCCATCTTGACCCCGTCCATCGAGCACCAAGCCCGCTTCGGATCCTGAGGGTGCGTGAGGTACGCATCGGAAAAGAACACCACGCCCCGCTGCCCCTGCGTGCCAAAAAGATAGTTCAAGACCTGGGTCGTTCGGGAAGACTCGCCCCAGAGCGTTTTCAACACCTGCGAGGCTCGCTTGCGGAAAGCGCCTTTGATCGTGCTGCCCGGAATGTAGACTTCCCACGCGCCCTCTTCTTGCGGCGAAGGCGACCACGTCAAAAGCCGCATGAACATGGTATCGTAGGGCTTGCCATACTTGCGAGAGATCACCCGGTTGAACGGCCCGCCCGCTCGAAAGTCAACGTGTGGCGGTTGGGCCAATTCGAGGCGGGCGCGATCTCGGTGGCTCTTGAGGAAAGCGATGAAATTCCGGTCGTTGGCGATGCTCTTGCGCAGATTCGTGCCGCTGGTCATGTGCTGGAAACGCACACGGCTGTGCTCGTCGAGAAAGCCCTGCCAGGCTGCGGCACTCACGCCTTCCGGCGGCTGATTGCGATCGCTCCACTGGTCCTCGCCGATCTTGCCATCCAGCAACAAGGTCTTGATCAGCAAGTGTTGCTCGCGGTTGGACAGCTCCACATCCACCCAACCGTCGCTTTGCAGCAGCGTGATTTGCTGATCCACTTGCAAGTACAGGCGCGGAAGAACCGGCTCACACGCCTCTGCCAGCAGCTTGGTCAGCGCAGTTTCATCGTTCATCTGAGCGGCGAGGCGATCTTCCAGAGCCGGATCAAGTCCCAGAGCATTGGCAACCTGGAGCCAGTCCGCGTGATTAAGTTGGCGGCTCACCTGGCGCTTGTGCTCCATCACCTCGAGCATCCGCTTCGCCATGTTGGCCTTGTCGGCCAACGCTTCCTTGAGAGCGGCTTCGGCGGCGGCCTGGCTGGGGAACGGTTTTTCGCACAACGGCACAGCGGCCTCGATCACCTTCTTCGAGAGAGGATATTTGCCTTTGCCGAGCTTGGCCAAATCCTTTTCGTGCAAAAGCCAAACCTCGGATTCTCCGCTGGAACGCTCTTGCAGCCAAACGGCGACGAGGCGGGGCAAATATCCGGCCAGCTTGTGCTTCCAGTCTTCCGGGCTAAAGATCGGGCCGCCGATCACCATCGCCAACCGGCTGCGGATGGGATCGGGAATATCGCGCATGGCCTCCACCAGCAGGCGGCCTTCGACCGCGGCAAAGGCAGGCACGTCCGGGTCCACCTTGCCCCAACAGGCGGCCTTGTACAAGACCTCGTTGCGTCTCAACGCGCAACTGGACCTGTCCGAGTTGCTGCGCCTCATCCTGGATCAAGCCGTTGCGCTCCTCGGAGCCGAGGCGGGCTGTTTGTACTTGTACGATCCGCAACGCGACGAGTTGACCGTTTCCGTCGGGGTCAGCTTTATGAGCGAGTTTGTGGGCGTCACACTCAAGCCGGGGGAAGGACTTTCGGGCCGAGCACTCGCCAGCCGACGTACCCTGTTCGTAAACGACTATAGTGCCTGGCCCGGACAAGCTGCTGCTTTCAAGAGTGATGCGCGGAACAAGGCCGTACTGGCTGTGCCTTTGTCGGGAAGAGAGGGTATCCTGGGCGTGTTGAATATCGGAGGCGGCGAGCGGAAGCTGACCTTCGATGAACACGATATCGAGTTGGCGGAGCTGTTCGCCGCGCAGGCCGGGGTTGCCCTGGAGAATGCGCACTTGCATGCCGAGACGCTGTGCCGCGCCAGGGAATTGGCCGCGCTCAACAAGGCGACTCGGGCGCTCACCTCCACCCTCAATCTCAAGTCCGTGTTGGAACTGATGATCACCGAAGCCAGAGCTTTGGTAGATGCGGAGGGGGCTTCGGTCGTGTTGCTGTCCGATTCAGAATTGGTCTTTGCCGCTGCAGCCGGACCGGGTGCGGAAAAGTTGGTCGGCGTAAAGATGCCCATCACGGCGGGCATTGCGGGTTGGGTCGTGCGGGAAGGCCGGGCGGTGCGGGTGAACGATACTCGCAGCGATCCGCGCTTTTACACCGGCATTGACAAAATGACGAGCCTGACTACACGCTCAGTGTTGGCGGCGCCGCTGAGGATCAAGGGCGCCGTCGCCGGCATCGTCGAGGCCATCAACAAGGCCAGCCCGCCTGGGGCGACAGGCCCGGATGGCTTGTTTGACGAGCACGATCTAGAGATGCTACAGATGATGGCCGATTCAGCGGCTATCGCCATCGAGAATGCCCGCCTCTACCAAGTGGAGCAGGATCAGCTCCAACGTTTGCAGGAATCGCAGTCGCAGTTGATCCAGTCGGCCAAGATGGCCGCGCTGGGCCGGCTGGTAGCCTCGATCACGCACGAGATCAACAATCCTCTGCAGGCGATCCAGAACAGCCTGACGTTGGCTCAAGAGGAAATGGAGGGAAACCCGCGGCCGGAAAAGATGGCGCGCTATCTGGGCATGGCCGAGACCGAAATCGAGCGCCTGGCCAACATCATGCGGCGCTTGCGCGACTTTTACCGCCCGACGCGCCAGGAGAGGCAACTCTCCGATGTGCGCGTGGTGCTGGAAGGCGTGCTGGAGTTGATCGGCAAGCAGTTGCAATACAGTCACATCACAGTTGAGCGCGAGGACACCGCCCAAGGCGTCGGACTGCCTCTGATCTGGGCGAACGCGGATCACTTGAGGCAAGTCTTTTTGAACCTGGTGCTCAACGCGATTGACGCCATGTCCGCCCCGTCGGCCGGGGGGACGCGAGGCGGAACGCTGCGCGTGCGCACGGCGCTGGATACTCTGCAGCCGCGTGACGGTCCGCCGCGGCCGGCGGTGCGCATCGAGTTCTGCGATACCGGGGAGGGTATACCGCCGGAAATCATGAGCCATCTGTTCGAACCCTTCATCACGACCAAGCCGGATGGAACAGGTTTGGGATTGTCCATCACTTACGGGATTATTGAGGCGCACCAGGGACAGATCACAGCCGCCAGCCAGGTTGGCGAGGGGACGACGTTCACCATTTTGCTGCCGGTGGAAGAGCCGCCTGTCGTCAGCCAGTCCGCTCAACTCTAGGCCAAGTCCATGCCTTTGCAATCCACGCCAACTCGGTTATACTTGCCGGCGGGAGACGACCTCTCCCGCTTCCGTTTTACGCAGCATATACCACACATCACGAAGGATTGACCGATGACGTATGACCAATCCCACATGCGGGATTTTTGCTTACTGGGACACATTGACCACGGCAAATCTACGCTGGCCGACCGGCTGCTGGAGCTAACGGGGACGCTCACCAAGCGCGAGATGACCGAGCAGGTGCTCGACACGATGGACCTGGAGCGCGAAAAGGGCGTCACCATCAAGGCGTCGGCGGTGAGCATGTACTATACGGCGCGCGACGGCCAGGAGTATGAACTGAACATGCTCGACGGCCCCGGCCACGTGGACTTTCAGTACGAGATCAGCCGCGTGCTGGCCGCCGCCGAAGGCGCAGTGCTCGTCGTGGATGCCACGCAGGGCATCGAAGCGCAGACGCTTTCGCACATCTACCTGGCGCTGGAGGCCAATCTCGAAATCATTCCGGTGCTCAACAAGATTGACCTGCCCTCGGCGCAGCCGGATGTGGTGGCAGAAGACCTGGAGCACATCCTGGGCGTCCCGGCTTCCCAGATGTTGCGCCTGAGCGCCAAGACCGGCGAAGGCGTGCCGGAACTGCTAGAGTCTATCGTGGCGCGCGTGCCGCCGCCGAAAGGCAGCGTGGACACGCCCCTGCGCGCGCTCATCTTTGACAGCCATTATGATTCGTTCAAGGGTGTGATTGCCTACGTGCGCGTCGTTGAAGGGCAGATCGGCCCGCGCGGCAAGTTGCGTCTCTTTGCCACCGGCGTGTCCACCGAGCCGATCGAGATCGGCAAGTTTGCGCCCAAGATGCAACCGTGTGACTTGCTCATGGCGGGTGAGGTGGGTTACGTGGCGACCGGGCTCAAGACGGTGCGCGAATGTCACGTGGGTGATACCTTCACCGCTCACGAGCACCCGGCCAGCGGGCCGCTCCCCGGCTACCGGCCGGCCAAGCCGATGGTGTTCGCCTCGTTTTACCCGGTGGATGCCGACGACTATGGCGAACTCAAAGACGCGCTGGAAAAGCTCCAACTCAACGATGCCTCGCTCCAATACCAGCCGGAGACTTCACAGGCGCTCGGCTATGGGTTCCGTTGCGGCTTCCTGGGGCTGTTCCATGCCGAGATCATCCAGGAGCGGTTGGAGCGCGAGTACGATCTGGACATTCTTGCCACCGCGCCCAGCGTAGAGTACGAGGTGGTGATGATGAACGACGAACTCATCACCATCAAAAGCCCGGTGGACTTGCCGGAGGAAGGCGCCTTTAAGGAAATCCGCGAGCCGTGGATGAAGATCCAAGTCTTTACGCCCACGGAATACGTCGGCCCGGTGCTCGATCTGGTGACCAAGCGCCACGGGTTGCAAGGGCAAGAAGGGATGGAGTACCTCGACCCCAAGCGCGTGATGATCACGTACCACATCCCACTTTCGGAAATCATTGTGGACTTTCACGACCAGCTCAAAGCGCGCACGCGCGGCTATGCGTCGTTCGATTACACTTTTGAAGGCTATCGGCCCGGCGACCTGACGCGGCTGAACGTCTTGGTGAACGACACGCCGGTGGACGCGCTGACGATGATCGTTCACAAAAAGGATGCCTACCATAAGGGCCAGGCGCTCATCAGCAAACTCAAAGACCTGATTCCGCGCCAGCAGTTCCTCGTGCCCATCCAAGCCACGGCCAGCGGGCGCGTCATCAGCCGCGCCAACGTCAAGCCGATGCGCAAGGACGTGACGGCCAAGTGCTACGGCGGCGACATTACGCGCAAACGCAAGTTGCTGGAAAAGCAAAAGGCCGGCAAGCGCCGATTAAAGATGATCGGCTCGGTCGAAGTGCCGCAAGAAGCGTTCATGGCGATTTTGCGGGTTGGCGAAGAGTAATCGGCGTTCAGTGCTCGGCGATAACGCGCGAGTTTGCAGTCTTTGGCCAGCCGTGTTATAATCACATCCAATGAACACGAAGGCAACTCGTCAGACGAACCGATATGCCCATCACGCGCACGCCCACGTGCGGTGTTTTGGCTTGGGTCGCGTCTGATGCAATTGAGCCGGTCGCCTTTCGCTGTCGGTCCGGCGAATCACAATTGTTGCAGCTTGCCACGACCAATCTAAAGACCGGCGAGTACAATCAACCCATCCAATTGGTTTCCAACGCGGGAATCGCGTCCGTGCCGGTCTATTTGCATGTGTGCCTTTCGCAGGAACCGGAGATGGCGCTCATCCCGGCCGGCTGGTTCCTGAGAGGCAGCCAGGATGGAGACCGAGGCGCATTGCCACCGGAAAAGCCCCAACGCCAGATCTACCTGTCCGAGTATTGGATCGGCAAATATCCTGTGACGAACGTCCAGTACGCCGTCTTTATCGAAGCCACTGGGCGCCGGCCGCCGGATCACTGGATCAAGGGCCACCCACCGGAAGGGCAAGAAAATCATCCGGTGGTAAACGTGAGTTGGTGGGACGGTTTAGCCTATTGTCGCTGGCTGGTAGAATTGACCGGCAAGCCCTACCGGCTGCCGACGGAGGCCCAATGGGAGAAAGCCGCGCGAGGCAGTGACGGGCGAACGTATCCCTGGGGCAATGACTGGAACAGTCACAAGTGCAACACACACGAAGGCGGCAAGCGCGGCACGACGCCGGCGGGAGAATACAGCCCGGCCGGCGACAGCCCCTACGGCTGCGCGGATATGGCCGGCAATGTACTAGAGTGGGTCTCTGACTGGCACAGAGAAGATTATTACACCCGCTCTTCCGCCGCCAACGACCCCTTCGGGCCGGCCTCGGGAGTGGTCAGGGGATTGCGAGGCGGCTCGTGGTCTTCTGATCGTCAGGGCGTTCGTTGCGCCGGCCGCGCTGCCAGCAGCCAGACGACCACCAACTCTCAAGTCGGTTTCCGCGTCGCAGTGTTTGCGACGCCGCAGGCCCAGGCCGTCGAGTGATCCCTGTGATTGTATATATCAGGCGCACACTTAATTTTCCAGTGCGTAGGGCAAGTTGCCAACTTGCCCTACAGCCGCATAGGGGCGACCCTCGCGTAGCGGGTCGCCATTCACTCCACGGAGGTCAAGCATGTCTTCAGATAGCGCTGTTCTAACATGCCCAACCTGCCAACATCATCTGCCGGCCGGCAGCGAAGCCTGTCCCTACTGCGGCCAAGACCTGTGCCCTGAGTGTGGCGCAGCCATCGGCCCGGAGGATATTGCTTGTCCGCAGTGCGGCGCGACGTGGCAACTCTTTTGCCCCGTATGCGAGCAAGAGGTCGGCCCCCATGACGCCATCTGCCGTAACTGTGGCGTGTCGCTGTCCGACGAAACACCCTGCCCGCACTGCGGCGCTCAAATGGACCTTGACCTCACAACATGCCCGAGCTGTGGGGGAGAGCGCTGCCCCAATTGCGAGGCGGCGCTCACTGCCGATGCTATGGAGTGTCAGAAGTGCGGCGAAAAGTTTGTGCTCACCTGCCCCGACTGCGGCGCCGAAGTAAACGCCGATGCGGAAAAGTGCCCTGACTGTGGCGCCGGCTTTTTCGAATCCGAAATCACGCCCGCCGACGTGCTGGCTGGCGAGACGCCCTGCCCCCATTGCGGCGCGGCGGTTCATCGTCAAGACGGTGTGTGCGGCGATTGCGGCGCGTCGTTCTGCCCACGCTGCCTGGCCTTGACGAAGGATGAAGACGAGCAATGCCCCGGCTGCGGCCTGGCACTATATTTTGACTGCCCCGACTGCGCCGAGCGATTGTTGGCGTCCACGCCCATCTGTCCCGGCTGTGATCGCTTATTTGCGCGCAAGTGCCCTTCGTGCGGATTCACTGACCTCTGGGGCGCGCCGCTCACCTGCCCCCAGTGCCACAATGCGCTGCCGGCAGAAAAGCAGCGCATCACTCGCGTCGCGTCGGACGCGCTGGCTGAAATCGTCGTGCCCATCAAAGTCAAATGCCCGGAATGTGGCCAACGCTTCGATCCGGCAGTGGGGCCATGCCCTCATTGCGGCCAAGTCTTGTGTCCCCGCGAAGCGTGTCACGCGCGGCTGTTCGAGGACGAATTGATTTGCCCGCGTTGCGGCGTGCAGGTCGCCATCCTCTGTCCCAACTGCCAGGCCCGGCTCTGGCCTGGCACGCCGGAATGTCCTGCCTGTCACCAATCACTCTGCCCGCAGTGCGGCGCAGCCGTGGCCGCCGACGCAACAGCGTGCGGGACTTGCGGCACGCAATTTACACTGGCCTGCCCGCGCTGCGGCGATGAAGTCGCCGCCGATGTGCAAGCGTGTCCCGCGTGCGGCCTGGACCTTTCCGGCCGCTGCCCAAAGTGCCAGGCGCAACTTCCCGATGGCGCAGACACTTGTCCGGCTTGCGGACAATCCGTCTGCCCCGAATGTGGCTCGGCGGTGGAAGAAAACGCCACGACGTGTCCCGTCTGCCATGCTCAGTTCACACTGAACTGCCCGCGCTGCGGGACGACCGTCGCTGCGCGCGATACCATCTGTCCCAACTGCGGCGAAAAGTTCGATTAGGCGTTGAGCATCATCAGGTGCGACGCACTTGCGTGAAGCGATGCGTCGCATCTTTTTCTTTGTGTGCGTGCAAAGTTTGTCAGCAGTGCAACTGCTGACACTCTGCTGCTGCAGTGCCGCTTCGCGTGCGGCAGAACAGGTTTATCTGACAACGTTTGCGGACACACTTTCCCTTCTCCCCCTTGACGCGCTTCCCAACCCGTGCTACACTTGCTCTAGATGCAAATACTTGCAATAGCAAGGAGTCGCATTGTCACACCACACGCACCTGATTGAAGACATCCGCCAGCGCGGCTACCGGATGACGCCCCAGCGCGAAATGATCCTGGATGCCATTCACGAGGAAGGGCACATTACGGCCGACGAGATTTACCAGCGAGTGCGCGCCAAGAGTTCTGCGATTAACCTGGCTACAATCTATCGGACGTTGGAGATGCTCAAGCAACTGGGCATCGTCACTGCGATTGACACGGGCGGCGGGTGTGTGCATTACGAGCTGGCGGGCGAACAGCCGCATCATCATCTGGTGTGCGAGGCGTGCGGCGAGACGGTCGAGCTAGAGTGCGAGGTGCTGCTGCCTCTGGAGCAAGCATTGTGCAAGCGTTATGGGTTTCAGATGAACTTGAATCACCTGGCTTTGTTTGGCCTGTGTCCTCAGTGCCAAAAGCCAAAACGGAAATCAAAAGGAGGATAACATGTTAGCCAGTCCAGTTTATGTTCCACCCGCCGCGCCACAGCCGATGCACGTCCCTGACGGCTTTTTGTCTGTGGCGGTTTCTGTCGTGTTCTGGGTCGTGTCGCTCATCGTCTTGGGCTATGCGCTCAAGCGCGTGAACCGCGACCTGGGCGAGCAGCAAGTGCCGTTGATGGGCGTGCTGGCCGCCTGTATCTTTGCCGGGCAGATGCTCAACTTTTCGGTGACGGGCGGCACGTCCGGTCACTTGCTCGGCGCGGCGATCGCCACGGTTTTGCTAGGGCCGTGGGCCGCTATCCTCGTGTTGACCTGCGTCGTCGGCATCCAGGCGCTGATCTTTCAGGATGGCGGCTTGCTCGCGCTGGGCGCAAACATTTTCAATATGGGCGTCATTGGCGTGACGGTGGCCTACTTTGTCTATCGAACCGTCCAACGGTTTGCATCCGGCAAATCATGGGGTGTCTTTGTCGGCGGATTCGCCGCCGGATGGTCGTCTATCTTTATCGCGTCGCTGGCCTGCGCGTTGCAACTGGCGCTTTCGGGCACGTCGCCGGCAAACTTGGCCGTTCCTGCCATGGGTGGCATCCACGCTTTGATCGGCATCGGCGAAGGGTTAATCACCGTCGGCGCGTTGGCGTTTCTGTATGCCACTCGCCGTGATTTGTTCCAGGCGGGCGCCGCGCCGCCGGCGGGCGGCGCGGTGGTGTGGGTGGCTGGATTGGTCATTGCGGCGGCGCTGGCCGTGGGGCGAATTGCCACTTGCTTTCGGACGATACGCCAAGTTACCCGGTAGTTATTGAGAGGATACGTTTAGACGCATTGTGTTCCGTCTCTCGCGCAATATGCAGCGCGTTCGCTGAGGAGGAATCCCATGCACATTGGCATTTTGACAGGAGGAGGAGATGCGCCGGGGTTGAACGCCGTCATCCGCGCCGCGGTCAAGACGGCCATCAACCGGTACGAGTATGAAATCACCGGCATCGAAGACGGCTTTGACGGGCTGATCGAGCGCGCATTCAAAGCCTTGCGTCCGCTGACGATTAAGGATGTGCGTGGCATCCTGCCGCAGGGCGGCACGATCTTGGGGGCGGCGAATCGGGGCAACCCATTCGCGCGCAAGGTCATCCGCGACGGCCAAGAAGTTGTCGAGGATTGCTCCGGGCTGGTGATCGAGCGGCTGCGCGCGGCGGACATTGACGTGCTCATCGTCGTCGGCGGCGATGGGACGCTCCGCATCGGGCACGAGTTGTATCAAAAAGGTTGCGCGGTCGTGGGCGTGCCCAAGACAATTGACAATGACCTGGGCGGGACGGATGTGACTTTTGGCTTCGATACCGCGCTCAACACGGCCACCGACGCGATTGACAAGCTCCATACCACCGCCGAATCGCACCACCGCGTGATGGTTGTCGAGGTGATGGGCCGCGACGCGGGTTGGATCGCGCTACATTCGGGCATCGCCGGGGGCGCAGATGTGATCCTCATTCCAGAAATCCCATTCCGCTGGGATGTGTTAGCCGATGCGATCAGAGCGCGCAGCAAGGGCGGCGCCAAGTTCAGTATCGTCGTCACTGCCGAGGGCGCCCAGCCCGCCGACGGCCAACAAATCTTTAGCCGCGCCGGCGACGGTGTGATGACGGTGGCTCGCTTGGGCGGCATCGGCAATGAGGTTGCCCGGCGCTTGGAAGAGATGACGGGAATAGAGACACGCTGCACCGTGTTGGGTCACGTGCAACGTGGCGGAAGTCCCACGCCATTTGACCGGCTGCTGGCGACGCGCTATGGCGCGGCGGCGGTGCGGCTGGTGGCCGAGGGCAAATACGGGCACATGGTTGCGCTACAGGGAGCTGAGATCACTGCTGTGCCCATCGCGGAAGCCATCAGCATACCCAAGCGCATCAACCCTGATAGCGAGCGCGTTCTGATGGCGCGCGATTTGGGGATATGCTTTGGATAAAAAAACCTGACAGGTTTTTGACCTGTCAGGCTAGAGCGGGCGACGGGATTCGGACCCGCGACTTTCTCCTTGGCAAGGAGACGCTCTACCACTGAGCCACGCCCGCATGTTGATTGGGACCGAGGTGCCGAGGCGCAGGATCGAACTGCGGACACCGCGATTTTCAGTCGCGTGCTCTACCATCTGAGCTACCTCGGCCCATCTCATGCAAGTTCTAATCTTGCGACCGGTATTTTAGCCGAACTGGGCTGAATTGTCAACCCTTGACGAAACGAGTCATATCGTCTATACTTTTACTCGCGCCGAAGTGGCGGAACTGGCAGACGCGCACGACTCAAAATCGTGTGGGCTATGCCCTTGTGGGTTCGATTCCCACCTTCGGCACTGATTCCTCCCGCAGGTTCTCCGTTCGGCCTGCGGGAGTTTGAGTTTTGGAGACCTGGATGCGCTACACACTCATCATGATGATTCTGGGACTGGCGGTTGGAGCCGGCATCGGATTGACGGTGGGCTGGATGGCGCCAATCAGTTCCCCGCAGACTGCCCCGTCCGTTCTTTCCGCCGAGTGGCAATCCGATTGGGTGTTGATGACGGCGCAAGCCTACAGTCTCGACGGCGACCTCAACCTTGCCCGGCAGAGACTCGCGTTGCTAGGCACGGGCGACCCCGGCGCACGGGCGGCGCAGTGCGGTGAGCAGGCCCTCGCCGAGGGGTTGCCGCCGGCCTACGTCGGAACGTTGGCCCGATTGGCCGCCGCGCTCGGAGCGCGCACGCCATCACTCGCCCCTTACCTGGCACAATGATCGAAGAACGCCCTCGCGCCCTCGCCGTCTTTCTTGTCGCAGCCGCTGTGGGACTGATCGGCGGATTGGCCTATGCCTGGTTCTTTAGCCCGGTCGAATTCACCGCCGTCGAGCCTTCCGAGCTGCGGTCTGAATTTCGAACGACGTATTTGCAATTAGTGGGCGCTTCGTTCGCGGTGGAAAATGACTGGACGCGCGCCCAGTTCCGGCTCGATGCGCTGCACATGCCCAGGACGCAGGCGGCGCGAGAGTTTGCCGATGTGACGGAACGGGCTATCGCCGAAGGCCACCCCGCTCCTATGCTGCGTGCGATGTCCAGGTTGGCTGACCGGTTAGGTGAACGCAAAGCTGTGATGATGGTATACCTCGCCACGCCGGTGCCGACATTCGTCCCATCCGCCACGCCCACGCGAATCGCGCTGCCGCCCGCAACTTGGCCTTCACCCTCACCCACCTTCGCGCGGCCCGACACTCCCACACCGCTGCCAACCTTTACGCCTACGCCCCTGGCGCTGCCGACTTTTTTGTTGGTGGCACGAGAGCGCGTCTGCGAACCTGGCCCCGCGCAGATTCGCGTGGTGATGGAAGACGAAAAGGGCAAAGGTGTGCCGGGCATTGAAGTGTGGGTGACGTGGAACGAAGGAGCCGACCGCTTTGTGACCGGCCTCAATCCAGAGAAAGGCAGCGGCTATGCCGACATGAACATACAGCCTGACATCCTCTATGCTGTCGCGGTGGCGCAATCCGCTGTGCCGATTGTCACGGGTCTCAAGACAGAACCTTGTCCATCATCCGATCCTGCGCAGCCGATCTCGGCCTCCTGGCAATTATCATTCCGTCCCATACCGCCGACGGCCACGCCCACTATCACGCCTGGCCCCAGCCCCACGCCGACTGAGACGCCAACGCGCACACCGACGCCTGGCCCATCCGCAACGATGACGCTCACTCCAACTGTGACACGCAAACCATAACCTGGCTTCCATGCGATCGCTATACCCGGCGCAGACTGAATTTTCCAGTGCGTAGGGCAAGTTGGCAACTTGCCCTACAGCCGCAAACGGGAATTTTAGCGTGCGGTTAGTATAACCGTTGTACGTTGTGCCCCGACGGGATACACCGCCAAGTTTCAGAGTGAAATGTGGGGCACACTTCGTGTGGCATCTTGTCCCGCGTCCGGCGGGGTGCGTTTCAGTTTTTGGGGAATGTGGCACAATAGGGGCATTCTGACGCCCTGGAGGTTGAGCCATGAAGCGCACCTGAGAACAGATCAAGGCCGAATTGATGAAAAAGGCCGAAGAGGAGATTGATCGGCTGCTGAGTTGGGAGGAGAAGACCGACCAGCCGACGTTGACCCAATTCGAGGATCAGGTCTTGGCAAGCCGCCGGGTGCTGAGCGAGGCGATGCTGGAGGGACTGATAACGGGTCAAGAGAATTGCCAGCCGGCGGAACGAGTGGTGTGCCCCAAGTGTGGGCAGGCGGTGGAAAACAAAGGGGCACACACCAAACAGATAGAAACCCGAGCCGGGAGCCTGCGGTTGAAACGCCAGTACGAGTATTGTCCCCACTGCCAAGCGGGGTTTTTTCCCCCTGGATGAGCAGTTGCGGCTCCGCGAGGCACACTGGAGCGAAGGCGTCGCCCGGCTGGTGACCTGGCTTGATGGACAAGGGACGTTTCGCGAGGTGGCAGAGGTACTGGACAAGGTCGGGCAAATCCACATCTCGTCCAGTACCACGTGGCGAGAAGGTCAACACTGGGGGGAGGCGTTCAAGCAGGCGGAGCAGCACCAGGCCGAAAAGGTCAACCATCTTCCCTCGCGGGACGAGATCATTCCCGGCGAGGCTCAGGGCGGTGAACGAATGGGGGCAGCGATGGACGGGGCGATGCAGTTGATCGGGCGCGCCGCGCAAGATAGCGGCACACTGCGGGGCGAGGAGATCGTCAAGGGGTATGAGGCGATCATTCAAGCCGCCGAGCGCGATATTGCGTCCGCATTCGACCTGCGTCCCAAAGCCAAGGTGATCGTCATCGGCGGGCCGACCGGCGGCTATTACATCGGCGCGGCGATGGACGGCTCACGCCCGGGCGCGTTTTACGCTGCGGCGCAAGGGATGCAATACAAGTTCAACATGCCATCGCTGGCGTATCACGAGTCGGTGCCCGGGCATCACACGCAGGTGGCGATTGCGCAAGAGTTGAGCCTGCCGCTCTTTCGGAATGATATGGGCTTTACGGGCTACGTCGAGGGGTGGGCGTTGTACGCGGAGCGGCTGGCGTGGGAGTTGGGGTTTTACAAAAACAACCCGCACGGCAACATGGGGCGTTTGCAATATGAATTGATGCGCGCCGCACGCCTCGTCGTGGACACGGGCCTCAACACGAAAAAGTGGTCGTACAGTCAAGCCATCAACTATATGGTCGAGGAAGCCGGCTTGCAGCGCGGCTTTGCCGAAGCCGAGGTGGCGCGCTATATCTGTTGGGCCGGGCAGGCGACGGCGTACAAGGTCGGGATGATCAAGATTCTGGAACTGCGCCAAAAGGCCAAAGACAAGTTGGGCGACCGGTTCGATCTCAAGGAATTTCACAACGTGGTGCTGGGCAATGGCAGCCTGCCGCTCGAGATTTTGGAGCGTGTGGTGGACGACTATATCGCGCGCAAGCTCAAATGAAATCATCCAAACAAGTCAAGAAAATCCTGCTGGCATCGGCATTGCTGCTATTGATTGGCGCAGCTGGCAAGTTGGCAACCCACCCAATAGTTCGTTGCTACTTGGTGAGATGGTCTGATCTCGACAATATCGCGCCCAATATCTATGTTGATCCCAATATGCCAGAATCCCAAAGGCAGCTATTGCTATCGTCGTTAGCCGATGCCAAAGCGCGTGTTGCGACGTTGTATGGCGAGTACACTGCCCAGCCTGTCATCATCGCCGGGCATACGATGGAGGTAATGAAAGCCTATGGCGGCAGTTCGGATAACCGGGCTGGCCGGGCACACCTGACCCTTATTGCAGCCTTTATCGTCCTGGGGCCAAATGGACTTGCCAGTGTGGAGGACGTGCTGCCTCACGAGCTGGCCCACGTCGAGTTTTCGGCCAGAATCGGACATGGGAATAGAGGCAAGATTCCTGTCTGGTTTGACGAAGGGTTAGCGGTACAATTTGATAGCAGATATTCAGAATCAGAGTGGCGAGCCAGGACTGACAACGGAAGGACAGCGCCCACTTTAGACCAGATCGGCGTCATCACGCATGGCGATTGGCTAGAGTACGCCACGGCGAAGCATGAGGTGCGTCGCTGGCTGGATGTGGTGGGGCGAGAAGGCTTGAGGGCGTTCTTGCAGTCAATACGAAATGGCGCCGAGTTCCAGGAAACATATCGCTCGATAGAACGAGCCTATACTTTGCCTGTGATTTCACCAACACCCAACCCCACTATTTCTCCGTCGCCGATTGCAGCTAAATTGACGGATTATAAATTCCCAGACTCGATTGATCCGGCAAAACGATACCTGTTTTATCTTCATGGGAAAATCATCGAAGACCAGGGAATCCCAGCGATCAGCCCCGACTATGGTGAATATGAATACGCCGCAATTTTAGAGAAACTGGGCGGATACGGCTTTGTTGTGATGAGTGAACAAAGACCCAAGACCACAGATGACGCAGCGTATGCGCGAAAGATCAAAGAACAGGTTACGACTTTGTTGGAGGCTGGCGTTCCGGCAAAAAACATTACCGTCGTGGGCGCTTCAAAAGGCGCTGGCATTGCAGTCTATGTTTCTCACTTGCTCAAGAATGACCAGGTGAACTATGTCATCATGGCGATTTGTCACCCTGACGTTGTCGAGGGCTTTAAGCAAGACCGTGTATTTCTGACGGGCAACGTGCTATCCATCTATGACTCTGCCGATGATGAATTTGCTGGTTCTTGTCGGGAACTGTTTTCACTCTCTGAAGGCAAGGGAATTTCAAGATGTGATGAAGTTGTTTTGAACGTTGGCGCAGGTCACGGAATCCTTTACAAGCCATTAGATGAGTGGATACTGCCGACTGTGCAGTGGGCTAATTATAATATCCACTGAAGGGCATTCCCTAATCGTGCCGGACGAAAGCTACAAGACGCTGGCCGATGCCATCACCCAGGCCGTCACAGACGAATCAATAAAACGCCAGGCCGCCGCGCTAGGCGAAAATATCCGCGCAGAGGATGGCGTGGCGAAGGTGGTCGAGTTGGTGAGCCGGTACGTGAGTGGATAGCGTGGCGTGCAGAGATGCGCAAGTCAGAAAGATGATACGTCGCCACTCTACAGAGCAAATGATGAACATACAAATTCGGAAAGGAACGACATTCCATGGACTATTCACACTATAAACAACTTGACCAGGAAGCGGACGGCTTTTTTTACCAGAAAAGGTATGACGAGGTGTTGCGGCTCATGGACTATGCCGAGACACGGTTCCCGGAGCAGTTGTTTTACTCTACCTGGTACAAGGCGTACGTCTATTTGCTGATGGGCGATCACGACAGGTGTATCGCCGCGCTTCAAAGTATGATCCAGCGCGGCTGGTGCTGCCCGCTGGATGATGACATGTTCGATCCGCTGCGAGCCGATCCCAGGTTCCAGGCGCTCGACGAGGAAAACAAGCGCCTGCTCGCGCAAGCCCCGGCAAGCGCCAAAATGGAGTACGCCGTTCATCTGCCCACGGACTATTCGCCCGGCAGGCGCTATCCCTTGTTCATCGTGCTTCATGGCGACGGACTGGGCGGCAATATCGAATATCAGCGGTGGTATTGGGAACCGGGAGTCATGACCGGCCGCGGCCTGATCGCGGTGTACATTCAGTCGTCACAGGTCGCATTCCCCGGCCATTTCCTTTGGCTGAGGGATTATCAAATCGCCAAAAGGGATATCCTGGATTGCTACCATCAAGTAACGGCGCAATACGCGGTTGACCCGGCCAATATCATCCTGGGCGGCTATTCGGGCGGCGCGATCATGTCGCTCGAGATCGCGATGGCGGACGTGTTGCCCGTCAAGGGCATCATCGGGTTGTGCCCGGAATTGCGCCCCACGAGTTTTACGCGAGAGAACGTCGAGCGCGCGGCGCGGCGGGGCATGAAGGGCGTGTTTATGGAGGGCGAGATCAAGTGGCCCATGCCCGAAGAGCAGGCCATGCTCGATGTCTTTCAGGCCGTCGGGTTTCCCTACCAGTTCCACGTCAACCCGGGGATCGGCCATGTGTTTCCCCGGGACTTTTCCGACAAACTCGACCAGGCCATTACCTTTGTCATGGGTTAGGTCTCCTTTCACCTTTGGAGTTTGACGAATGACAATGCAAAACGATTCGCAGCCCATTGTCGTGCCAGAGGCTCCGGCCATTCCTGAGCTGACTTTCCGCCGCTTTTGCGGCAAGTCCGACTATACGCACATGAAATCCATCTTTGATGCCTGCAAAGATGTGAGTGTGACCACAACGACAAGTGGGTATCGCGGCTTGCTCAAGGCCAATGGCTACCAGGAGGTTCGCTGGGGCTATCGCATGGCCCGCCCGCCGAGTGACCCGATTCATCCCGCGCCCATCCACAAGTTGTGGCGTGCTCAGAGTTCACATCTGCGCCGTTTCCCTTGCAGACCGACGTTGTGCTGACAGTGAACGCCGATTCACTGCAAGATGTTCGCGCGCACCCAGGTTCGCCTGGTCATCCACAACGGAACAATCATACGAAATTGAGAGGGGTAAGCATGTACAAGTTTCTAGTCAGCCTGCTGTGTGTAACGTTGTCCCAGACCGCAGGACAAGGCAACAACGGCTCAATCAGCGGCAGCAGCCGCCGCAAATCGCGCGACACATCGGGTTGCGTGCCCCCGTACAAGAGGGCCGTGCCGTGTTGAAGAAGGTGCAAGCGCAGGTAGGTCAAGACTTGCGCCACTCGGATGACAATCGGCTGGTCAACGGGGCGTCCCCCGCCCACGCCCCGTTGGCGATCCGCTCGCTCGTGCCGTGCGTGTTCATACGCCGGCAGTTGAGCCTCCACCGCGTGCACCAGCGTCCAGAACACTGGCTCCGGCAGACCCGTGAATGCCTTGACCAGTTCAGGATTCTCGCGTAATATCTTCTCGGTGATAATGGCACCCATGCGACCCCTCCATGCGGACTGGGTGCCAAGTGTAACATAAGTGAGCCTTATTGTGAATAAACTCTACTGTGATCTTGTCCACTTTGCTGGCTTTGTGCCACACCTTCGGCTGGTGGCGTTCGCGCTCAGACGAATGATTCGTCGTGGCAGACCCGGCTGGCTGTTTGTTGGGCTTGATCTTCGGCTGGCCCTGCTCGCCCTTCAGCCGATTGATTTCGTCCCGCAACTGCTGCACTTGTTCGCGCAGGTGGCGATTCTCGGCCGCCAGCTCTTCAACCAAGTTGAGCAGGCGCAGAATGGCCTGGCGGGCGCCTTCGATATCTAGGATGCGGTTCAGATCAAAATCTTCCAGCATACAATGGCTCTCACAATGGGCGTTCTCAGCCTCTTCATCATAGGCGATAACGCCCCGCGTGTCCAGTCCAAAACATCCTGAAAAATGAGTCGTTTCGTCCCTTGACACAGTAGCCAGTCCAGAGTAAAGTGACATGATGGTTCAGGCAATTACCCCGGATTATTGGGAAGATACCGCAAAACAGCCTGTCAGATTGACAGGCTGTTTTGCATTCGGACGGCTGTGCAAAACGATGTGTCTTTACAATGGTGGTGGCGATGGCCCGTTTGCTCTTTGTTACGTTTGGTATAGAATTAGCAGTTGACAGACAGGAATGCCCTCCCGATGCTGCTAGTTCCGGGGGTAATGGCCTACGCGACGCAACCGCGTCGGCAATGGGGGTGTTACATTTCCGGGCGGCTCAGACATGGGCCGCTTGTTGCTTCATGGGAATCGTAGGTCCGCTGATGTCATCCAACTCATTGCAGCCTGAATTTGACCATTCGCTCGACCCTCGCCTCGACCGTGTCTTTGCGCCCATGTGTACGGCGCTGTCCCCCGCAGAGGCCGCCGACTTGCGACGCGCTGTGTCGGCTCACGTCGAAAGGATTCGTTCTGCACTCACAACAAACGAGTTCCTGGACGTGGCGACCGCTGAACGGATTGCTGATGTGCTGACCGGACTGCTGGATAACTATGCCCGCCGGACTGAGCTGCATCGTGCGCTGATCGTCGGCGCGGCACGATACTTTGTCCAGGCACGCGATGTCGAGCCGGACTTTACATCACTACTTGGATTTGACGACGATGTGCAGGTGCTCAACTTTGTGCTGGATTCCATTGGACGGGCTGACTTGAGGGTTGAACTGTAATGGCGGAATCCACCACCTTTGCGCCTGGCGCGCGATTGCTGATACGCGATGAGGAATGGCTGGTCAAGAGCACACTGCCCATTCGCACCGGCGGAGCAGCCGTGCGCGCCGTGGGCCTTTCGGAACTGGTGCGCGGTCACGAGGCGGTCTTTCTCACCGAGCTTGATCACATCGCCGAACTCAAGCCGGAGGAGACCAAGCTAGTTACGGATGACAGCCCACAGTATCGCCGCTCGCGCTTGTATCTGGAAAGTTTGCTTCGGCGCACACCGCCGACGGATGACCGCATCTATTTGGGGCACAACGGCGCGCTGGATTATGCCCCTTACCAGGTGCAGCCCGCACATACGGCGCTCAAAGCGTTGAGACCGCGCATTCTCATCGCCGACGGTGTGGGTCTGGGCAAGACGATTGAAGCGGGCATCCTGTTGAGCGAGTTGATCAAGCGTGGCCGTGGTGAACGCATATTGGTGGTGGCAACCCGTTCAATGTTGACCCAGTTCCAACAAGAGATCTGGGCGCGCTTTGCGATTCCTCTCGTGCGCCTGGACTCGGTCGGTTTGCGGCGAGTGCGAGCCAAGATTCCATCCAACAAGAATCCCTTTTACTATTACAACCGTGTCATCATCTCGGTGGACACGCTCAAGAACGACGCTCAGTACCGGCATTATCTGGAGCAATGCCACTGGGACGTGATCGTGATTGACGAGTGCCACAACGTCGCCAATTTGGGCAGCGAGCGCAACCGGCTGGCGGCGCTATTAGCGCGCACATGCGACGGCCTCATTCTGACTTCAGCCACGCCGCACAACGGTCGCGCCGAAAGCTTTGCCAACCTGATGAACATGCTGGAGCCGACGGCCATCGCCGATAGCAGCAACTATACGGCAGAAGACATCTCGGGACTGTTTGTGCGGCGTTTCAAGAAGGACATCGAAGACCAGGTGGCCGGGCAGTTCAGCGAACGAGCGGTCAAACTGGTCAAGGTAAATGCCGGCGAAGCCGAGGAAGCTTTTTTCAGCCGGCTTGCGGCGTGCAGTTTTCATACGCTCGACCGGGGCCGCAGCCAAGACGAACTGTATCGCATCGGCTTGCTCAAGGGCTTCCTGTCCAGCCCGGTAGCGTGCGTGCAATCCATTGATGGCCGCGTGAACAAGATCGGAAAACGCCTCGCTAAACTGCGCGGCGAACAGGTCAAGCCTGAAGAAGACGACGAGGGTCTACAGGATTTCGCGCCGGAATTGTTCGAGAGCGTGAGCAAGAAGCAGCGATTGATCGCAGACTTGGCGGAAGATCACGCAGCGCTGACGGAGTTGAAGGAACTTGCGTCGGCGGTCACATCGGCGAGGTTCATAAAGTTCGGGCGACTGGTCAAGCTACTGCGTGAGTTGGGAGCCGACGCCTCGCCTGCCTCGCCGCGCGTCATCGTCTTTTCCGAGCGGATCGCCACTCTCGCTTTCTTGTTGGAGAACCTGCAAGACGAATTCAGGGCTTGCGAGGGAGCCATCGTCCAGTTTCACGCCGGGCTGCCAGACATCGAACAGCAGGACATTGTGGAATCGTTCGGCAAAGAAGATAGCCCGATGCGTATCTTGCTGGCCTCGGATGTCGCTTCGGAAGGCGTCAACCTGCACTTTTACTGCCACCTGATGATCCACTTTGATATTCCCTGGTCGCTGATCACGCTCGAACAGCGCAACGGGCGCATTGACCGCTTTGGACAGACTCGGTCGCCGCTGATCTATTACCTATTGACCGTCTCGAAGGACGAGACCATCCGAGGCGACCTGCGTGTGCTCGACCGGCTGATCGAAAAGGAGCAGGAAGCGCACAAAAACATTGGCGACGCGGCGACGATCCTGGGCTTGCACGACGCGCAGAAGGAAGAAGAGTACATCGCCCAGGCATTGGCTGCCGGCAAGGGGCCAGATGAAATCTTTCCAGCAGAATCACCGGAGAAGGATTGGCTGGCGCTGTTGATGCAAGCTGCCGAGCAAACCGAGACCGTGGATGTACGCACTCCGCTGCCCACGCTGTACAAAGATGATCTCGATTTTGCGCGGGCGGCTTTTGACGAGTTGTTGACCGCCGACCCGACGCTGCCGGCGCCCGAATATCACCCACAGCGGCCCGAGTTTACGTTCCTCGCACCGGAAGATTTGCGCCGACGCTGCGAGTTTATCCCGCAAGAAGCGATCCCCGCCGACTGGACGTTCTGCCTGACGACCGACCGGACGCGCGTAATGAAAGCCATCGCCGAAGCGCGCAAGCACGAGCGCGAGTGGCCGCAGGCGCAACTCTTTTGGGAACTGCATCCGGTGATGGAGTGGCTCACCGACTCTGGCTGAGTAGTTACCCTTTTTGTCCTCTACTGGGTCTCGGCTCCGATGCCACGCCAGACGAGTTCGAGCATTGCTTCCAGGACGCGCTTGAACGGCATCTTTTTGTCCGTCATCTGCATATAGGCATTCAGGCCAGGCAGCAATTGCGTATCTCCCAGGACAATTGTCAGCGCGTTGATCACACGCGCCATCGCGTCCAGGTCTGCGTCTGCCCGGATTTCGCCGCGCTCGGCGGCCCTGGATAGAATTTCGCGCGTGATCTGGCGCATGGTCGTGGCGATGGGCTGGACGACCTGCTCGTCCAACGCCGGATCGCCCAGGTAAGCGGCGCGCGCAAAGAACTGGACAAAGCCAGGCTGTGTCTGTCCCCATTCCAGGCCGCCTTGCAGATAGGCAGCCAGCGCCTCGCGCAACGGCATAGACGCCAGGAGAGGGCGGTACTCGTTGAATGCATCGGTCACCAACCGCACCACCAACTCGACTGCGAACTTGAGCAGCCCCTCTCGATTATTGAAGTACTGATAAAGCGAGCCAACCGAGACGCCGGCCCGTTCCGCCACGCGCTTGATGTTGATCGAGGTGGGGCCGTGCTCATTGGCCTCTTCCAGGATGGCGGTGATGACGGCTTGCTGGCGTTCCGAGTCGAGCCGCCGGAAGGTGCGCGTGACCAGGCCCTGCTGCTCCAGCCGCAAAATGTGGGTGTGGATTTTTTCCCATTCAGATGTCGTCATATAATATGAACTCCTAGTTCATATTATATACCAATATGGTTCATGTGTCAAGCGCGGGTCACGCGAGGCATAGTGTGGAAACGAGAGGGGGAATGTATCACGTCTGCCGGACAGACTTGGCTGAGTGTGACGCAAGTGGGGGAAACGCCATGACGCAAAAGTCGTGTGCTATTGGCCCTTGCTTTGAACTTTTAGCAGCAGTTCTTCCAGCGGCAAATCTGCGAGAGAAGCCACTTGCAGGTCTGCCTGCTCCAAAGAGAGTTGGCGGGTCAGAGGATTGGGCACCGCCATGCAATAGAGTCCTGCCCGTTTTGCAGCCGAAATCCCATTCGGCGAATCTTCCAAAGCGATAGCCTGATCGGCCAAAAGATTCAGCGCGTCGAGGGCGGAACAGTACAACTCGGGATCGGGCTTGGTGTGTTCGACGTCGTCGGCGCTTTTGATGCAGTCAAAGTGCGCTTGCAACCCAAGCCGTGATAGATGGCCCATGACCCAATCGCGTGACGAGCTGGAAGCCAGGCCGAGCTTGAGACTCAGCCGTTTGGCATCGGCGAGGTAGGCTTCTACGCCCGGCAATATGGGTTGCGCTTCTACCAGTCCAATCATGCGCCGCCAGTGTTTCGAGCGGATGTCCTCGCGATTGACAGGTCGCCCGAGTTGCGCCTCCAGGTAGCCGCAGGGATCGAAAAAAGCCGGCCCACTTCCGATGCAGGTTGCCCAGGCGGATAAGGGGAGACTGCAACCAAAAGACTGGTAGATTTCTTGCCAGGACTGATAGTCCGGGACTTCGGTATCGAGAACAAGCCCGTCAAAATCAAAGATCAGCGCTCGTATCATTCTGCTCCCCAGTCCACTGCCAGCCGGTAGACCTCGCGGCGCGGCCATCCGGATTCTTGCGCCACCCGGCGTGCCGCTTCTTTGCGCTCCAGGCCGGCGCTCATGGCCTCGCCCAGCGCGCGGCGGATGCGCTCTTCGTCCCACGTCTCGGTTTCCACGCCGGCGTGCGTTGCCCCGCCGATGACGAGCGTCACTTCGCCCAGCACCTTGCCGGCGAAATGTTCGCGCGCGCCGGCGACCGTCCCGCGATAAATCTCTTCGTGCAGCTTGGTCAACTCACGCGCCACGGCGATGGGCCGGTCACCCAACACGGACTCGACGTCGGCCAGGCAGTCGGCCAGGCGGTGCGGCGCTTCGTAGAGGATCAGCGTTCGCCGCTCGGCGGCAACGTCTTGCAGCGCGCGCCGCCGCTCGGAAGCCTTGCGCGGCAGAAAGCCGAGGAACGTAAAGCTATCCGTCGGCAAGCCGGAGACGACCAGCGCGGTGATCGCCGCCGCCGGGCCGGGAATCGGAACGACGGGGAAACCGGCGGTGATGGCCGCGCGGATCAGCTCGTAACCCGGATCGGACAGGCCCGGCATCCCGGCTTCGGAAACCAGCGCCACATCGCCGCGTTCCAACGCCGCCAGGATCGTGTCGAGCTTGGTGAGCTTGTTGTGCTCAAAGTAAGAGGTCAGAGGGGTGTGCAGATCGAAGCGCGTGAACAGATGGCGGGTCTTGCGCGTGTCTTCCGCCGCGACGAGCGTCACTTGGCGCAGCACACGCAGCGCGCGCGGGCTGAGGTCTTCCAGGTTGCCAATCGGTGTGCCGACGACGTAGAGAGTGCCCATATTGCTGATTATACCCGACGTTGTACACGACAACAAGAACAGGCCGCTCTCTGGCCTGAACCGGATAACATCACTCCGAGTAGGCCGGAAACACAATGCCAGCAGAGGAAACTCGTTTGACAAGCCTGGTGAAAACTGCTATCCTTTTCGTCGGAGGTGGCGTATGCTGGCAACATTTCAGGGCGTAGTAGAAAGAGGCGGTGTCCGCTGGATCGGCACGGCCCCGCCGGTGGGCACGTTGGTAGTGGTGGTCGCTCGCGAGTTGCCCTCGGTTGAAGATCAAATCGCGCGCTTGCAGGCGATTCCGCCCGACGAGTGGCGCAAGTCGTTCGAGCCGTTGTATCGCGCGTGGGACGAGTCCGAGCCAGCCGAGTTGGAAGGTCAACGCTTGTCTGAGGCCGAGTTACAGGCGTTGATCGAGCAAGCCCGTGAGGAGGTTTATGCCGCCCAGCGCCGTGATTGATTTGACGCAGCTCATTCCGATGGCGATGCAGCGGTTGGATCGCTCGCCCCTGTTTCAGCGTTGGGTGGCGGGCGATTTTGTTTGGGTGATTTCCGCCGAGATGCTGAACGAGTTCAGGCTGGTGACGAACCGCCCCGAACTGGCGCGTTATATTCGCCGCCCGGCGCGAGATGCGCTGATGGACAAGCTGGCGACGGATGCTCTGGTCGTCTCCCCTGTCACGAGCGCGGATGTGCCGCACTGCCGTGATCCCAAAGACGATGTGGTGATTGCGACAGCTATCGCCGCTCGCGCGCAGTTCATTGTGACAATGGATGGCGACCTGCACGACCCGCCATTGGCCGCACGGTTGCGCGAGAAATACGGCATCCGCGTGGCGTATCCAGGCGAGTTTTTGGAGGCGACGGGT
The DNA here is from genome assembly GCA_041300525.1 of Anaerolineae bacterium. GTDB lineage: Bacteria > Chloroflexota > Anaerolineae > Fen-1058 > Fen-1058 > JBGLNJ01. Next base: position 4,045,690 of record JBGLNJ010000001.1, read on the forward strand.
TTTGCGCGCAGGAGATGAGCTGAGAGAGTCAAACGCGTTGAAGATGGACGGAGGTTGGGTCAGCCGCCGGTAGGTGCTTGCGACACCGACCGGCGGTGCTTATTATGCGGTTGGACACTATTCATTGCACGACATTCTGACTCAACCGTCAAGCGGCCATCGAGCAAAAACTATGGTATATTGACAACAGTGTACAGATAGCTCTTGACCCAGGTGAGGCTTGCGATGAGACAGGTCGAACTGAGCGTGCAACAGTCCATCGAGATGTTGGTCGGTGAAGATCGAGACCGCTTACTCCGCCCCGCGCTGCGTTGGGCCGCTAAACAACGCGCCCGCGAGCTGGAAAAAGAGCGGCGAGAAGCTTTGACACACGTCCGCCGCTTTGAACGCCGGTATGGCGTGTCCTTCAATGAGTTCGAGCGCAAAAAACTGCGCAAGCTGGATACGCTGCAAGCGCACGAGGACTATAACGATTGGTTCTTCTGGACAAGCGTCCTCCAACGCGCTGAAAAGGCGTTTGACGCGCTCAAAAAAATGGAGACCGTCGAGTGAAAAGTTTCCTTGTGAAACGTATCCTCGGCGGGTAAAACCTGCTGAGGGTCTCATTTGATCTGCCCCGCCGTACGTTTTGGGGTTCAGCAGTTTTGTGTTGGAACTGGCTCCGCTGGCGGTGAGCGCACTGCGCTGGCTGGCGGCGGTCTTTGCGGTGACGCTCGTCGCCGATGCGCCGTTCGTTATCCTGATCGTCTGCGCCGAATGGCTGTTAGGGACGCTGCGGGGACAGCGGGTGTTTTACAAAAAATGATCCACCGGCCCCGATGATTTGGGGCCAATCTGCCGCACGATATCGAGCTTGTTGGATCTTGTGAAAACGGACGTGATTTAGGCACGCAGGCTTCCAAGGATAGAGTGCCCCGGGCTTTGCTCCACGTTTTACCCATTGTGACAAAGGTCATTGCCCGCCCGTGCGACCTGTTGTATAGTCTCAAGCAACATATACTCGTGGCAAAGCACAAGGAGGTGACGGATGTCGGCGACGGATATTTTGAGGGACGAGCATCGCGGCGTGGAGCGGATGCTGGCGATTGTGGAAGCGGCGGGCAAGCGACTGGAGGCCGGGGGCGACGTGCCGGCCGATTTGTATCTCAACGCCATAGATTTCTTCCGGGGTTTTACGGATGGCTGCCATCACGCCAAGGAAGAAGAAAAGTTGTTTCCCGCTTTGGAGCGGCGCGGCGTCCCGCGTGAGGGTGGGCCGATCGGCGTGATGTTGGCCGAGCACGAACAAGGACGGGCTTATGTCCGCGCGATGGCCGAGGCGTCTGGGCGCTATGCCAAAGGAGACAAGTCCGCTGTCGCGGCGCTCATCGAAAACGGGCGCGGCTATGCGGGTTTGTTGCGGCAGCACATTGCCAAAGAGGACGGCATTCTGTTCCCGATGGCCGATAAAGTATTATCCGGCGCGGAACAGGCTCAACTATTAAAAGAGTTTGAAACTGTCGAGCGCGAGCGCACTGGCCCCGGCGAGCACGAACGCTATCACCACGTTCTTGACGAACTGGAGCAGGTCGCAGCCAAGTGGTAGTCACTTGGACCTGACAGGTCGCATGACCTGTCAGGTCTGCTCCGTCTCGACGTACCCCAACTCGCGCAAGTCATTGTCTTTTGCGCGCCAGTCCTTGCGCACCTTGACCCACAACTCTAGAAATACTTGCGCATCAACCAGTCGCTGGATCTCGTGGCGGGCGGCTGCGCCGATCTTTTTGAGCATCGCGCCGCCCTTGCCGATGAGGATGGCTTTCTGGCTGTCTCGCTCCACGTAAATCGTCGCGCCGATGTGAACCGCGCCGCTGCGCCGCGCATCCCATTCGTCTACGACGACGGCCACCGCGTGCGGCACTTCTCGATGGGCAAAGCGCAGCACCTGCTCGCGGATGAGGTCGGCGACGACTTGCCGCTCGGTGCGGTCGGTGACTTGATCTTCCGGGTAATACTGCGGGCCTTCCGGCAACCGTGTGGTGATCATCTCCAGCAGCTTGTCGCGGTTGTCGCCTGTCGTGGCCGAAAGCATCATCCAATCCCAGTTTAATTTTGGCTCGCCCGAAAGCAGCGACCAGTACGCCTCGGTGCGCTGCTTTACCTTTTCCGGCGCCAGGCGATCCATCTTGTTGAGCGCCAAGAGCACCGGCCGCTCGCCGGCCTGCCGGTGAATCAGTTCCGCGATCTGGCGATCTTCGCCGCCGGGCAGCTCGGACACGTCGCACAGGAACACGATCACGTCCGCGTCGCTCGCGGCTTGCGTGGCCGACTCGACCATCCAATCGCCCAGCTTGTGAAGCGGTTTGTGGATGCCGGGCGTGTCTACAAAGATCACTTGCGCGTCGGGGCGGGTGAGGATGCCCAGTTGACGCACGCGCGTCGTCTGGGGCTTGTCGCTGACGATGGCGACCTTTTGCCCCAGGTAGGCGTTGAGCAGCGTAGACTTGCCCACGTTCGGCTTGCCGATGATGGCGACGAAACCGGAGCGGAAGGGTGGGGCGGTTGATTCGGCTGCGTTCACTTTTGGCTTTCTCCTTTGCAACGATCAGGCTCTGCCACTCCCAAGCCACCTGGCCCAATCGGGCCGCCCGTTCTTTGTCGCCGCGGCGACCGCGCTTTTCCAATCATACGGAACGGCGACAGACTCGATCAACCAACCGGTCGGGCCTCTTGAGAGTATCACATACTTGGCATAGGGATTGCCCGTTTCCATTTTGTGTGGAAAGGGCAGATCGTCCTCGTAAGCCGGCAAGCCCACACTGCCGGCATTAATCACCAGTCTCCCGTCAGACAGATAGACCGTTCTCTCGACGTGGCTATGGCCGCAAAGCACAACAGGCTGTTCTATGCCGGCCAGCTCTTCCAGGATATGTTCTGAAGCTTTCAGTAAGACTCTGTGAGGCGATACCTCTTCGAGCAGATATGCCGAATCCGATTGTGGCGTGCCATGGCACAAGAACAACTCGTTCTCAACGACAAAGGTGAAAGGCCAGGCCCTCAGCCAGTCCAGGACCTGTGCGGTTAGGCTGCGGGTGACATATTCCCACGTAGGCGAGACGGCAGTTCCTTGTGGAGGAGAAATGATGATGCGATCTTCATTCCCGAGCACACTGGGAATGTCCAACTCTATCAACCGTTTGGCTGTCGCCAAAGGATCGAGCGGCCCGTAGAGACTGTCTCCCAGGTTGACCACGTTCTTAATCCTGCGTTTTTCAATGTCTTGCAGGACAGCCTCCAAAGCCCAGATGTTGCCATGAATGTCAGAAATCGCGGCAATCTTGTCGAGCATGTCCGTTTGCCTCCGTCGCCTGCCCTCGCGCTTTTTCGAGGATTCGTCATTCGATTTCCAGCTTGAATGGATTAAAGTCGGTCTCGCGATCATAGTAATCTTCGTGCTCGGTCCGCTTGAGCAGGTTGACGATGCGGTAGGTCACAGGCGTCATCAGCGCCTCGACGCCGCACTTGAACAGGTAGTTGGTCACGACCAGCGTGAGCCAGATGCTCGGATCAAAGCCCGGCACGCGGAACAACGTCGCGAGCGAGATGAACGCCAGCGTGTCCACTCCTTCGCCGACCAGCGTGCTGCCGATTGTGCGCGTCCAGAGCCAGCGGCCTTTGGTGAGGATTTTCATTTTGGCCAAGACGAACGAGTTGGAAAACTCGCCGCCCCAATAGGCCGCCAGGCTGGCGACGATAATCGCGCCCGTGCTCACGCCGCCCAGGATGGCATCGTATTGGGCTTGCCCGACATTCGCCGACCATGTCGCTTCGCCGGGCAGCCGGCTCACCAGCCAAAAGATCGCGCTCATCAGCGCGGCGCAGGCAAAGCCCGTCCAGATCACGCGGCGACTGCGGCGGTAGCCGTAAACCTCGGTCAGCACGTCGCCAAAGATATAGCTCAGCGGAAACAGCAGCGTGCCCGCGTCAAAGGCCAGCGGCAATCCGGCCAACGATACGCCCCAGTCCACGATCTTGGCCGACGAGGCGACGTTGCTCACCAGCAGCACCGTCACGAACAAGGCCATCACGAGATCAAAATACTTGTAGCGCATAGTTTCCTTTGTGGGGCAAGATGGCATCTTGCCCTACAAACGTTTTTCCCAGAGGCGGCAAAACGCGCACAGCCCCGGCGCGCTGGTGGGCTGGCCGCACTTTTCGCAGGCGTTCAGTTCGACGTGTGCGGCCCGCTCCGCGTCGGCAAACAGCCCTTCTTCGCGAGCGCGCAAAAAGTTGAGATAGAACTGCAGCTTGACGCCAGGGCTATCCTTCTCCATCCGGTTCAAGATTTCCTTGTGCGCGATGCTCGTCGAGCCTTCCGCAAACGGGCACTCGTCGTAGATGTACTCTATGCCGCGCACCAGCGCATACGCCGCCGTCTCGCGCTCGTATAGGCGGCAGAACGGCTTGACCTTGCGCGCCAGGCCGGGCTTGTCGGCAGGCAGGACGGGCGCTTGCCGCATCAAATACCATCACCGGCCAGGTCCGGAATGGAGAGCGCGTTTTGCGGACAGATCGCGACGCAGTGCCCGCAGGCATGGCAGTAGGCCGCGCCATTGATGGTGGGATGGCCGTTCCCATTACGGACAATGACGTCCAGGCCGCACACCTCGGCGCACAGGCCGCAGGCAGTACACTTGTCTGTATCCAAGACGGGTTGGTTCATCGCATGTTTCTCTCCGAAGCGAATATCACCGATTCGTCATCCTCGAAATCAACGATCCATTCAGGCTTCGACCGGATGGCCTGTACCAGTTCACCATCGGCGCGCAAATTCAGAATGACGAACCGGACATTTTGCTCATCGAACAGGCGCAGCCAATCGTGAGGGGCGTGAATCATCAACTGTGTTTGCATGTCTGCGCCTCCTTGTGAAACACCTGACACCGGACGAGCGAGTTCAGATACACATCTTTGTCCCGGTATAGCCCCTGCTCCCGGCACAGCGCCGGGTAGACGTTGTCCCAGTTCTCTTTATCAGGCTCGAGCAAGAGGCTGGGGAGCCAAATCAGGGCCACCCATCCCAGGCGCGGCTTGCTCAAATCCACCAGCGCGAACAGGCCGCGCGGCTTGAGGACGCGCGCCGTCTCTCGCAGGGTGTCCCGGCGCACCTGGGGTGGAACCGCGTGAAAGGCCAGGCTGGATACGACGGCGTCAAAAGTGGCGTCATTGAAACAGAGTTCACCCATCGAGCATTGGTGGAACTTGAAGGGTGTTTCCAGTCCATTCGCCTTGCGCCTGGCATGAGCAAGCTGCCGCTCAGAAAGGTCCAGGCAATCAATCTGTCCCGCAGGGCCGATCCGCTCCGCCATCGTCACTCCCAAAGCCGCGGTCCCGCAGCCCAGATCGAGCACGCGCATCCCGCTGCGCAAGGGGATTTCCGCTGCGGCCCGTTGGTAGAGCCTGGGGCCAAAGCCGGTCAGTGACGCCAGCCGATCATAGATCGCGCCGCTCAACGCGCCTTCAAAGTGAAGGCCGTTGCGGTGAGCTGATCCCGCGTTTTGAAGAGTCTGTGTTTCGCGCATTTTCACCTTCCCAAGTTGAATGAATGTCCCCAGTATAGCAGCCAGGTGGGGGAGACGTCATCCCCAAGTTGGGGATTGAGGTAGGGGATTTGAGCAGGAAAAGCTAGAGGAGACCCAGTGCTCGGGCCCGCTCGACGGCCTCGTAGCGGTTGTGGGCGTCGAGCTTTTGATAGATGTGCTTGATGTGCGAGCGGACGGTGCTCACTGCGGTGACGAGTTGCTCTGCGATCTCGGGAGCGGAAAGGTCGGTGGTCAACAGACGCAAAACCTCAAGCTCACGCTCACTCAGGGGTTCGATAGACGCGGGTGTAGGGGAACTTGGAAAAGACAGTCCAAACGCTGCGAGTAATTTGTCCACAAACTGGGGGGCGATGTGCTTTAGCTTGACTAACATTTCCGCTACAGCAGATCCTTCGTCAAGGAAAGCGCGGACGTAATCCTCCGGCGCGGCCAGACGCAGGGCTTGCTCCATATAGTCCAGGGCGCTGGCTGCGTGGTCAAGCCGTTGCTCCACCAGAGCTTGCAGGACGTGAATGGTAATCAAGTCGCGCTGCCGGTCGTCGTGTTGGGCCGAGCGTTCCAGGTTGGCGAGGATGACTTGGGCCTCTGGTAGATGGTTCAGCGCCAGAAGGAAACGCGCATACGCACCGTATTTGTATCGGTGCATGGAGCTGGCTGATTCGGCAACCGACAGACTCGTGCCGGCTGCCCATCGTTCGGCGGCGAGTAGGTTGCCTTGCCTCGCATGAAAACTTGCCTCGACGGCCTGCGTTTCATCGTACCAGGCATACCGGACGGCTTGGGAAGCCAACCGCTGCGCTTCTTGGATAGTAGTCAGCGCCGCCTCGCGGTTCCCCATTGCGAATTCAAGCTGCGCCAATCCTTCCATAGCGTATAGGATAACCGGCACTGTGGCGGATTGCTGTCCCAGTTCCAGCCCACGTCGCAAGTAAAGGCGGGCTTGGGCCAGGTCGTTGGCTTCATATTCCAGAGCGCCGTACACGACGTGGACGAGTCCGGCCAGGGGAAGGGGGCTGCCGCGCGTGTCCACGTACTGCTCGACGGCCTGACGGCAGACGGCGAGGGCCTGACGGCGCTTGCCTTGCGAATTGAGCGATATGGCCAGGTGTCCCGCGGCGACGGCGGTGGATAGTTGCTCGCCGCGCTGCGCGTGCCGGCCCAGGAGAAGGGCATTTTGAAAAGTCTCAATCGCCCCGGCCACATCGCCGACCTTGTCCTGCGCGTCGCCGAGCATAAACAGGGTGATGCCGCGAGAAAGGGGATCGGCGTCGCCGATCAGCTCGAGCGCTTCCCGGGCCAGTTGAACGACCTCGGACGACTCGGCGGTGTTGCACCGGAGGCTCAAAAGCCTGCCACGGTCGAGCGGGTTGGGATTCGCCGGCAAACTGGACTCCACAGACTGGACGTATGATTTCCCCTCCTCCATACGCCCGGTCACAAACAAGGCCCACGCTTTGTGAGAAGCCAACTCGCCATTGGCGCGCACAACTTTGTCTGGCAGCGCATCCAACCAATCCAGCACCGTGGCGATCATGCAGTTAGCCAGCGCCCAATTGCCTGCCTGCGCGACGAGACGCGCGGCTTGGTCAACATCTCCTGAAGCCAGCGCATGTCCCACGGCTTGAGGCAAGAGGTCGTTGGCCTCGTACCAGTGCGCGGCCTTGAGGTGCAAACTCGCCCGGCAGTGTGGCTCAAGCTCGGTGCGCAAAAAGTCGGCAAAGAGGCGATGATAGCGGTACCATTCGCCGCGCTGATCCAGGGGAATGATGAATAGATTAGCTTGCTCCAACTGCCTGAGGAGGGCATGGCTGTTACCCTTGCCGGTGACGGCCTGGCAGAGTGAATCTGTCAACTGATCCAGGATCGACGTCTGGCATAAAAAGTCGCGCATCTCGGAAGACTGTTGAGCCAGCACCTCGGCGGCCAGATAGTCAATCACGTGGCGGTTGCTGCCGCTAAAGGCCGCGATGAACCCGGCGATGTCTTGTTTCCTCTGCATCGAGAGGGCGGCCAGTTGCAATCCGGCGATCCACCCCTCGGTGCGGGCTTCGAGGGCGGCCACTTTGCCAGCGTCAAGCGTCAATCCTAATGCCTGGTTGAGGAACGCTGCTGCTTCCTCCTCCGTGAAACGCAAGTCGTCCGCGCGGATCTCGGTCATCTGATCGCGCACCCGCAGGCGAGGCAATGATAGCGGCGGGTCTCCGCGCGTCACCAGGCACAAGTGCATCTGTGGTGGCTGATGTTCAAGCAGGAACGCGATCGCGTCGTGGATGTGCGCCGTGTGGATCAGGTGATAGTCGTCCAACACCAGCACAAAGGGGGAGACGGCGGCCAAGTCGTTGATGATCAACGTCATCAGCGATTCGAGCGGCGGCAACTGGGGCGCGCCCAGCAAGCTGTGCGCGGCCTGCCCAACGTTCTCGTCAATCTGCCGCAGCGCGGCAATGAGGTAAGCAAAGAAGCGCGCCGGGTCGTTGTCGCCCTCGTCCAGCGAAAGCCAGGCCACTCGAGTGCGGATTTTGGATTTTTGATCGCGGAGCGCCGCTTCATTTGCCGTTCTTGCTCCGCAACCCGCACTCTGCAGGCCGAAATCGGCGAGCCATTCGGCGACCAGCGTCGTCTTGCCAAAGCCGGCCGGCGCGGAGACAAGCGTGAGCTTGTGGCCGTGGCGCAGCCCATCGTCCAGCCGCTCGATCAGACGGGAACGTAGAACCAGGTCAGGTCGCAGCGGCGGGATGTAGAGTTTGGTGGTCAAGAGTGGCATGGTCATACTGCCGCAATCTTACCACCTTTTTCCGGCATCCTCATACTTCGAGGCGGTCAAGCCCTTGATGGACAAACAGTTGCGCAATCTTGCCGGGGAAAATCTGCCCATCCACCGTGATGCGAGCGACGAGTTGTTGGCGCGTGAGCTTGCCCGCAAACAATCGCCCGATGGCGATGCGGCCTTTATAGTCATCATAGGCCAGCGTCGTGACGAGCATCTGCGCAGGGCCATCCGGCTCGACTTTGGGCGCGGGGATGTATTCGAGAATCGTATCGAACAGTGGCTGCAAGTCCGCGCCTGGCACGCCCGGCGCCAGCGTGGCCTGCCCTTTGATCGCGTCGGTGTAGACGATGGGAAACTCGGCCTGCTCGTCGGACGCGCCCAAGTCAATGAACAAGTCAAACGTGGCGTTGGCGACGTGGTTCAGCCGCGCGTTGGCCCGATCAATCTTGTTGACGACGACGATGGCCTTGTGGCCCATCTCCAGCGCCTTGCGCAGGACAAAGCGCGTCTGTGGCATGGGACCGTCCACCGCGTCCACCAGCAGCAGAACGCCGTCCACCATGTTCAGCACGCGCTCCACCTCGCCGCCAAAGTCGGCATGGCCGGGCGTATCCACGATGTTGATCTTGACGCCGCGATAAGTGACGGCGGTGTTCTTGGCCAGGATCGTGATGCCGCGCTCGCGTTCCAGCTCGCCGCTGTCGAGCACGCGCTCGGCCACGACCTGATTCTCGCGAAAGACGTGGCTCTGCTTGAGCATCCCGTCCACGAGCGTCGTCTTGCCGTGGTCAACGTGCGCGATGATGGCGATGTTGCGCAAATCGTTTCGTACTTGTGTCATTCTGCTTCTACTTTCCATCCACAGGGCGGCTAGAGCCGAAAAATAACCTCGGCCAGAAAAAGGGCCGAGGTCAAAGTTCAAATGGGTGTTGCTCGGTCTTGCAAAAGCGATTATAACAGAACGACCGCCATTTGACAACCGACGCACTTTGCGGCATAATGCGGCTTGCATATACAAAAGGCTGTGACGGAGAAAAAGTATCCAGGGGAAAGCCGACAGGGAAACGAGGCCGCAGACTGAAAGCCTCGCCCGGAAAGAACCTGGAAAAAGTTCGCTCCTGAGCCGGCGGTTGAAACCAGTGGTCAATGAGGGCGTTATCCCGATAACGCCCGTGACCAGTGGAAAGTAGACTGTAGGGCGTTATCCCTATAACGCTCATCCCGCAAGCCCAGCGTTAGAGGGGCAGCCAATCGCGGTGCGTTAGCCGCCGTTGGCCTCGAGTGGCTGTAGGCCGTCATCCCTATGATGGCCCATCGGCAAACCGGGTGGTACCACGGGAGCGTGCGCTCTCGTCCCGACGAGGGGCGAGGGCGTTTTTGTTAGTCGCCCGGTCATTATAACAGATGAAAGTAATGGATAGAAAACGATACCATTTCAAATCCGTTCCATTCCTGATCCGTTGTCATACCCGAGGTGAAGCATGATCGAACAACTGGACACGATTCAATCCGAAGCAATGACTGCGTTGGAAGGCATCCGCGACGAGGCCGCCTTGCGCGCCTGGTACGCCGCGCACCTGGCGAAAAAATCGCCGCTGATGACGGCGCTGGGCGACCTGGGCAAGCTGCCCAAAGAGCAGCGCGCGGAGTACGGCCGCCGCGGCAACGAGGTCAAGCGCGCGCTGGAAGCGGCCTATGCCGAAAAGGAGCAGGCCATTCAGGCCGAGGCGCTCGCGCGCGCGCTCAAAGAGAACGCCGTGGACGTGACGCTGCCCGGTCGCCGGCCACAGCCCGGTCGCCTGCACATCTCCACGCAGACCTTGCGCAACATCTACCAGGTGTTTGGCGAAATGGGCTTTCAGGTCTATGAAGCGCCCGATGTGGAGAGCGACGAGTACAATTTTGGCTTGCTCAACATCCCGCCGTATCACCCGGCGCGCGACATGTGGGACACGTTCTGGCTGGACAAGGAAGGCTTGCTGCTGCGCACGCACACCTCGCCGGGGCAAATCCGCGCCATGCGCGAAATGTACCCCAACCCCGTGCGCGTGATCTTGCCCGGCAAGTGTTACCGTTACGAGCAAATCACGGCGCGCAGTGATCATCAGTTCTACCAGATCGAGGGGCTGGCGGTGGGACACGGCATCACATTGGCCGATCTGAAAGGCACCCTGCTCAACGCCGCGCGGCGGGTATACGGCGCGGATCGCGTGGTGCGTTTTCGCGGTTCGTACTTTCCGTTCACCGAGCCGAGCGTCGAAGTGGACATGAACTGCATCCTGTGCAACGGCGCGGGCTGCCGCGTGTGCAAGTACACCGGTTGGCTAGAGATTGCAGGCTCCGGCATGGTTCACCCGGTCGTGCTGCGCAACGGCGGCTACGACCCGGACGAATGGAGCGGCTTTGCGTTCGGCATGGGGCTGGAACGGCCCGTCATGTTAAAGTACGGCATTGACGACATTCGGAATTTCTACGGCAACGATTTGCGCTTCTTGCGGCAGTTCTAGCAGAACGCAAGATGCAAAAGGCAAAAAGGGGAACGTTGAAGCGCATAGCGTGGGCCATTAGCGGCGTGATGCTGGCTATGGCGCTGGTCGCCATCGAAGCGATTCACCTGCGCGGGCAGATCACGGTCGGCAATCTCGACTTTTTCGGGATGGCCGCACGCGCCAAGGCGCTGCCCGGCAACCTGCCCGCCTGGGTGAGTGGGTTGTACCCGGTGGGCATCCCGTTGATCCTGCGAGCCGGGCTGGCGTTGGGGTTGGATGTGGTGCGCTCCGGTCAGGCCGCTTCGATCTTGGGTGGGATTGCGTGCCTGTGCGGCGCGGCGCTGTTCGCGTGGCATGTCACTCGCAGCTACGCGCTGTCGCTGCTGACGATGGCGTTTCTCTTGACCACGCGCTCGATCTTGTTTTACGCGGGCTTCGAGGGCACCGATATGCTCGCCGCCGGACTCCAGGCTCTGGCGCTGGGCATATTGGCGCGCAACCCCCGATCAGGGCGTGTCCTACTGGTGGCGGGCGTCGTCAACGGGTTGGCATACCTGGCGCGCTATACCGGCATGGTGTTTCTCGTGGTCTGTCTGGCCTATTTGCTGACAATGGCGCTGGTTCGCCGGGAACGCAAGGCGCTGTGGAGTTTGGCGATCTATGGTCTAGGATTTCTGATCGGGGCGCTGCCTCAGATCGTGCCCAGCCTGATCGTCCACGGCAATCCGTTCTATCAGACGCAGGCTCTTCACATCTGGATCAAGCTGTACGGGAATGACGACTTTGTGCGCACGGCGGGAACGGCGCCTGCCGAGATCACGCTCTGGCAGTTGTTCTGGCTCGACCCGCGCCGCTTTGCGGCCAACTGGTGGAGTGAGTTCTCTCGCTTCTGGATGACGTTCCAAGTGCCGCTGGTCGGCCAGCCGTTGGCGCAACTGGCGCGAGCCGGGTTCCTGTTCGCGGCGTTGGACACGCGGCGGTTGTCCGTCGAGCACCGGACGCTGCTGGCTTTTGTCGTCGTCGGCATGACGGGCGCGTTGAGCATCTTTACCCTCAACACGCGGTTCCTAATTCTGCTCGTGCCGGTATTCATGTGGTGCGCGATTTACTTTGTGTGGCGGATCGTTCCAGAAAACTTGGCGCTGGGCCGCGCGCGACTGCCAATCAACCTGATCGTGCTGGTGCTGCTGCTGGGACTGCTGGCAAACAAGCCGTGGGAATTTGCGCGCACGCCGGAAGGCGGCCCGCATGCCAACGCGATCGAGACGAGCAACGTGCTGCACGCAGCCGGTGCGCGAACGGCCCGCGAAATCCTGAGCACCAATCCGTATCATCAGGACGTGGCTTTGCCGACGCGAGATCGCTTTTCCATGCTTTACCTGGCCGAGACGCCGCCGATGTCTGGATGCGGGACCGTGGCGTGTTCGTTCCCAATTCGGCCGGCAAAGCGGCGCGCCGGATCGGGACGCTGCAGGGCAGCACTGGGGCGTCTCGGACGTCCACTCCGATCAGGCCAGCGCGCTGACCCAGGAGGATCAAATAATCCTGACCGACTTGGCCGGTCAGATCGTCATCGCGATTGAGAATGTGCGCCGGCTGGAAAAGACCTGACTAGGAGCCAATTTTTAGATAGCCTCAGCCCCGTTCACGGGACGTTCGCAAGTCGCCCCCAAATTGAGATATACCCTCATGCTCTCTCGGCTTGGCTCAACGGTAGTATAATTGACAGAGCTTTTTTGATCGTTCGAGGCAACGGCTCATCTTTCCCAAGGCTGCCTGAGCAGTTACCTTTCGGGAAAGGCAACCCAATGACACTCCGCAAAAAGCTATTCCGCACTTGTGGGGCGATTCTGGCTGGCCTGCTCGCGATCCTATTTATCGTCTCGCCGACCCTCTCGCCGGGAGGCTGGGGCAACACTGCCCTCCTGGCGCTGGGCACGGCGTCCGGCGTGGTGACTTGGCTGATCTTGAAGCGCTCGGTCACAGGCCGGGTGGCCCGCCTCTCCGCGGACGTCAGTCAGATCGGCGCAAGTGGCGACTTTACAGATCGGGTGGCAATGCCGGGAGGCGACGAGGTATCCGAGTTGGCTCGAGCCATCAACGGGATGCTGGAGGCGTTGGAACATTCTCAACGCACGTTGCAGGAGAGCGAGGAGCGGTACCGTGCTGTGGTTGAGCAGATCGTGGATGGCATTTATCTGCTTGATGTGGAAACCCGGCGTGTGCTCGACTCCAATGCCGCCTTTCAGAGTATGCTGGGCTATACACGGGAACAGATGCCAGGACTTGCCCTCTACGATATTGTGGCGGGCGACCGCTCGAGTGTTGACGCCGGGATCGAGCGCATTCTGATCGAAAAACATTTGTTGGTCAGCGAGCAAAAGTATCGTCGCAGCGATGGCTCGCTGGTGGAGGTCTGGGTCAGCGCGGATCTGACTTTTTTCGGTGGGCGACAGGCCTTGTGCGCCATTGTCCGCGATGTCAGCTTGCGCAAGCGAACAGAAGCTGAGCTATCCACCCATGCGCGCCAGCAGGTGGCTGTGGCCGAGTTGGGCCAGCGCGCGTTGATCGGCGCCGACCTCGACGCGCTCATGAACGAAACCGTCACTCTCGTCGCCCGGACACTTGAAGTCGAACACTGCAAACTGCTGCAACTTTTGCCGGATGGCAACGCCTTGCTGGTGCAGTGGGGCCTGGATGGAAGAGAGGGGCGCGCGGAGAGTGAGCCGCTCTCGGGGACGCCTGGCGTCAGGCTCCTTCGAATCGAAGCGCCATTCGACGAGCCGCTGCAAGACCCCAGCGTGATCAGCGGCGCCAGTGTCGTCATTCACGGCCGCGCCGAGCCGCTGGGCATGTTGGGCGCTTACACGACCCGGCAACGCGCGTTCACCGAAGACGACGCGCATTTCTTGCAAGCGGTCGCGAATGTGTTGGCCGGGGCGATTGAGCGTAAACGCGCGGAAGAGGCGCTGCAAGAATCGGAACGCCGCTATAAAGCTCTGTTCGATAGCGCCAGCGACGCGATTCTGATTCACGACTTGGAAGGCCGTTTGCTGGAGGTGAACCAGGTGGCCTGCGAGCGCCTGGGCTACAGCCGGGAGGAACTGCTGGAAACGATGCCGGTGAACCTCATCGCTCCAGAGTATGCGGCGCGGGCGCTAGGTCCAACGGAAGAGTTGCGTCGGCTGGGACATGCTATGTTTGAAACCACCCAGGTGCAGCGAAGCGGCTCACTCATCCCCGTCGAGGTCAGCAGCCGCATCATCGAATACGCCGGCAGCCAGGCGGTGCTCAGCATTGCGCGCGACATCACGGAACGCAAGCAGGCGCGGGCGGCACTGGAAGAAGAGCGCGCCCTGCTGGCCCGGCGGGTCGAAGAGCGCACGGCGGAACTCTCCGCCGTCAACGCCGAACTGGCCGGCGCGGCCCGGCTCAAGGACGAGTTCTTGGCCAGCATGAGCCACGAATTGCGCACGCCTTTGAACACCATCCTCGGCATGTCAGAGGCGCTGGAGGAGCAAGCCTATGGCCCGCTCAACGAGGAGCAGCGCGCATCTTTGCGGATCGTCGAAGAGAGTGGCCGTCACCTGCTCGATCTGATCAACGACATCCTGGACCTCTCCAAGATTGGCGCGGGCAAGCTGGAATTGGAAATCGGCCCGGTCCCCGTCGGGTCCATCTGCCAGGCCAGCCTGGGGCTGATCAAGCAAATTGCCCACCAGAAACAGCTTCAGGTGTCTTCCGCCATTGATCATGCAGTGACGACGATTCTGGCTGACGGGCGACGGCTCAAACAAATTTTGGTGAACCTGCTGAGCAATGCGGTCAAGTTCACGCCGGAAGGCGGCTCGATTGGGTTGGAGGTGGTCGGAGACGCCGAGCAGCAGGTCGTGCACTTTGCGGTCTGGGATACCGGCATCGGCATTCGGGTTGAGAACATGGGGCGATTGTTTCAGCCCTTTGTCCAGTTGGATAGCCGGCTTGCGCGCGAGTACACCGGCACGGGCTTGGGGTTGGCTCTCGTGTATCGGATGGTCGAGATGCACGGCGGGGGTATCGCGGTGGCGAGCGACCCGGGTCACGGCAGCCGCTTTACGGTTTCGCTCCCCTGGCGAGAAGCGGACGAAGAAACCCTTTTGGGGCCGGAAGAGGCCGGCGCGCCAACAGGCCACACTCCGGATGAGGTCGCGTCTCTGCAGCTTGCCGGCCAGCCTTTCTCCTCTCGTGTGGTTCTGCCGCTGATTTTGCTGGCGGATGACAACCAGGGCAATATCAACACGCTATCCCGGTATTTGCTGGCTAAGGAGTATCGCGTCATCGTGGCGCGCAACGGAGGTGAGGCTATTGCGCGAGCCAGGGAAGAACGGCCTGATCTCATCCTCATGGATATCCAGATGCCGATGATAGACGGGCTGGAAGCGACGCGCCGCATCCGGGCGGATGCCCAATTGGCCAAGGTCCCCATCATTGCCCTCACCGCGTTGGCGATGCCGGGCGACCGCGAGCGATGCCTGGAAGCGGGCATGAACGATTACATGAGCAAACCGGTCAGCCTGAAAAGATTGGTCAGAGCGATAGAGACGCAAATCTGGAAAGGATTCTAGCATGGATTATACAAGCACCATCCTCATCGTGGACGACGAGCTGGGGGGGCGCAAGACGTTGGAGGCACTGCTCAAGACTGAGGGGTTCAACCTGATCTTTGCCACCAGTGGCGCAGAAGCGCTCGACAAGGCAGCCGAGTTTGTGCCCGACCTGGTTTTGCTGGATGTGATGATGCCGGGAATGGATGGCTTTGAGGTGTGCCGACGACTGCGGGCCGACCCGTTTTTGGCCCAAGTGCCGGTCATCATGGTCACCGCCCTGGACGACCGCGACTCGCGTTTGCTGGGGATCGAGGCCGGCGCCGACGATTTTGTGTCCAAGCCGCTTGACCGCAACGAATTGCGGGCGCGCGTGCGAACGACTACGCGGCTCAATCGTTACCGCCGGCTGCTTTTGGAGCGCACCAAGTTTGAGTGGGTCGTCGAGCAAGCCGAAGAAGGCTATGTGATGTTGAGCGAGGACGGCCACATGCCCTACGCCAATCCACGGGCACGACTTTACCTCGGTCTGCCCTCCGACGCGCGTGAGCCGATCTCGGAAACATTTCTTGAATTGGCGTCCCAGCTCTATCGGTGCGAGCCGGAGGAAGCGTGGCGGACCTGGACAGAGCGACGACCCGGCGACCCGCGCCCTCTGGGCATATCATCGGGCGCGTTGTGCTGCGCCAGCTTGCCAGCAAGGAGGGCGTGAGTATTGATCCCACAAACATCGAGACCGAGACTGTTGCACTGCAGGGCCGTGTTCAGGCAAGCGGGCAGTTTGCCGACTGGGCAACTTTTCTCAAGGAAAACAGCTTGACCGAAGAGTCTGTTCGATCCCTGATTGCCGACGACTTTTTGTTTAGTGCTTTGAGTAAGCGCCACGCTGCCCCCGCCAGCGAGGAACAAGTGCGCGCCAGCCACATTCTGGTTGTGACCGAGGAAACGGGCCAGGAGGTGCTGGACAAGCTGGCCCAGGGTGCGGCCTTTGCCGACCTGGCAGCCCAATATTCCACTGACACCGGCAGCAAAGACCAGGGCGGCGACCTGGGCTGGTTCCCACGCGGCGCCATGGTGCCTGCATTCGAGCAAGCCGCCTTTTCCCTGGAGCCAGGTAAAGTCAGCCCACTGGTGCGGACCGAGTTCGGCTATCACATCATCCTGGTGCAAGCGAAAGAGATGCGGGAGATGGAGCCTGCCCTCTACGAGCAAGTTCAGCAGCAGTTTTTCCAGGCATGGATCGAGGAGCAGCAAGCCAAGATGAGCATCGAACGGCTGTATACGTTTGCGGTAAAGTGATCGGCCATTCGCAATTTGCCCAAGAGGCCAGAGATTTTCAAATTCCTAATCGACGGCTCAGTCCCTTGATCCGCCTTTACCGGGAAGCCAGAAAAGGGTGAACTGTAACCTATCATCTAACTTTAACCGATTCTTTATCAAATCTTTACATGCCCTGTGATAGACTGACGGTTGACCGCAGAGATGTGGCGTCACTCAAAGAAGCAACAACCGGGCGCGGGCAACTATCAGCAAAATTCCAGGACGGAGAAACCCAATGAAAAAACGAATCTGGATCAGTCTCATCGTTCTAGTGCTGTTGGCAGCGGCCAGTGGAGGAGGCTATTGGGCCTACAAGCGTTACTTTACCCGATCCACTACGTCTCAAACGCAGACGCTGCAAACGGCGACGGTGAGCCGGGGCGATATTGTCCTCACGGCTGACGGCACTGGCAATCTATTGCCTTCGGCCCAAAAATCACTGGCCTTTCGCGTCAGTGGCACCGTGGCCGAGGTGAACGTCAAGGTCGGCGACAAGGTCAAGGCAGGCGATGTGCTGGCCAGGCTGGACACGCTGGATTTTGACAACGCCATTCGTGATGCGACCTACCCGTTGGAACAGGCCCGGCTGGCATTGCAAAAGGTTCAACGCAAGGCCGAGTCCGGCACGGATCTGGCGATAGCTTCACAAAGCTTAGAAGCCGCCCGGCTGGGCATCGTCAGCGCGCGAGGAAGTTATTCGTCCACGTTATTGAACGACACGACGTTGTCGCTGCAAAAGGCCAAGTTCTGGAACGACTACTGGCAAAGCGAGTTGGGCGACGCCTGGCTGGCCTTGAATCAGAATCCGAACAGCGATAACCGCAAGATACACTATGAGGATATGGGCTCGCGCGCGGCCCAAGCCAATGCCGACATGCTGCGCCTTCAGCAAGATGCGGCCAACAACTTGAATGCCGCGCAGCGCAGCCTGCTCTCGGCGCAGCAATCGTATCAATCGGCGCTGTCGAGTTACAATGATACCAAGTACAGCGACCCGGTGAAGGAAGCCGAACTCACGGTGCTGCAGGCTGAGACCAAGTTGACGCAGGCGCAGGTGAATTTGCAGCACGCCACGCTGGTCGCGCCGATCAGTGGCACCGTCACCGCGTTGACGCTCGAAGCGGGCAACAGCGCGGGCACGGCTTCTATCACTCTGGCTGACCTGGACACGCCCGAGGTGCGCTTTTATGTGGAGGAATCCGACCTCAACAAAGTTGTGGTGGGCAACCAGGTGAGCATGACGTTCACGTCTTTGTCGGATCGCGCCTTTACGGGCAAGATCATTCGCGTGGACCCGGCGTTAGTTACGGAGGGCAACACGCAGGCGGTGCAGGCCTGGGCGAGTGTGGATCGCCCTTCTCAGCCGACCACTTTCCTGTCGGGCATGTCGGCTGAAGTCGTGGTGATTGCCCAAGAGACCCGCAATGCGGCGCTGGTGCCGTTGGAAGCCTTGCGGGAACTTGCCACGGGCCAGTACTCGATCTTTGTCGTCAAGGAAGATGGCAAGCTGGAACTGAGGCTGGTGCAAGTGGGCCTCAAAGATTTGGTCAATGCTGAAATCACCTCCGGCGTCACGCCTGGCGAAGTGGTCAGCCTGGGCACACAGACTGCTTCCACCCAAACGACCAGGACCACCACTAGATCGAGCACGTCCAGCCAGTCGCAAGGAGGCGGCCTGCCGGACGGCGGTTTTGGTGGCCCGCCAGGAGGGATACGATGATGGCCAAGACCACGACGGCAGACGATTCTGCGCATGCAGACTCTGCGCGCAAACTGATCGAGATTATGGATCTGACGAAGGTGTATGGCACAGGCAGTGTGGCCGTCCAGGCGCTGCGGGGCGTGAACGCCATCGTCGAAAAAGGCGAGTTCGTTGCCGTGATGGGAGCTTCCGGCTCGGGCAAATCCACGCTGATGAATATCCTGGGCTGCCTGGATCGCCCGACGAGCGGCGCCTACATACTCGATGGCGAAGACGTGAGCCGGTTGAGCAAGAACCAGTTGGCGAGTGTTCGCAACAGGAAAATCGGCTTTGTCTTTCAATCGTACAACTTGCTGCCTCGACTTACGGCGGCCAAGAATGTGATGCTGCCCATGATGTATAACGGCCACAGTCGTACATCCGACAAGGAACGCGCCGAACACGCTATCGCCATGCTGGAATCGGTGGGATTGAGCGACCGGGCGCGCCACAAGCCCAACGAGCTTTCGGGTGGGCAGCAGCAGCGCGTCGCCATCGCGCGCGCGTTGATCAACAATCCTGCCATCATCCTGGCCGACGAGCCGACCGGCAATCTGGACACGCGCTCCAGCATGGAGATCATGGACGTGCTGCATCAACTGCATGACCGGGGCACGACCGTTGTGATGGTGACGCACGAGGTGGACATTGCCAGTCGCGCCGGGCGAGTGATTTATCTTCAGGATGGACAGATCGTGTCTGACCGCATGGACGCCAGCCGTACCGCGGCTGCCTACGGTCACACGGACGGGAGTGTAGGATGAGTCTCTGGAGAACTTGCGGAATCGCCTGGGAGGGCCTCACTCTCAACAAGGTGCGCTCGTTCCTGACCATGTTGGGACTTATCATCGGCGTGGCGGCCGTCATCATCATGATGGCCGTCAGCAACGGCGCAGAGGCCGAGGTGGCCGACCAGATCAACTCGCTGGGCGCCAACCTGATCATGATTCAACCGGCGTTCAGCCGGGGCGGCGTCAGCCGCCAGGCCGGGCCGCCGGCCATGCTCAAGTTTGGCGACATCGCCACGATCCAACAAAAGGTCACCGGCGTCAGCGGCGTCTCGGCGGAGCAAAACACCCGCCAGATCGTCAAAGTGGGCAGCGTGACGTTGGCAGACATTTCAATCGTCGGCACGACTACGGGCTTTATGGCCGTGCGCGAATACGGCGTAGCAGAAGGCCGTTTCGTCTCGGATGCAGACAACCATACAGCCAGCGAGGCTGCCGTGTTGGGGTCCACGATTGCTCAAAAGTTGTTCGGCAATGCCTCTCCTGTCGGCCAAACCATCAAGATCGGCTCGACCAAATTCATGGTCGTCGGCGTGATGGCAGTCAAGGGCACGGTGGGCAACACCGACTATGACAGCCGCATCTATATCCCGATCAAGACCGTGTTCAAGAAATTTGTGTCGAGTCGATTCAGGCGCGATGTGGTGGAGATGCCCCTGCGTGGGCGGGCATCCCTATGCCAGCAGAGGCGATTTCTTCCACCAGGCCGGAAAGGAAAGCCACGTCGTCGGCGTGCTGCGCGGAATCGTAGGGAAACGATTCCGGTTCGGCGGGGAACGCGGCGAACCAGTAAACCATCGTCACTTGCTCCGGCTCGATGGGCTGTCCACCGTTGAGCGCGGCTCCGGCTTCGACCAGCACGTAGCGATAGACGCGCGTCTGGGTCCGCGCGGCGAGCTGCGTGCGCGTCGGACGCTTGCGCTCGGTCTTCCAGTCCACGATAACGGCGCGATGGCCGGGGTCGAGCGCGAGCAAGTCGTACTTGGCGGTGAGACGGTGGCCCCCCCTCGGTCCCCCCTGCGCAGCGGGGGGGAAGTAGAGGGGCGCCGTCAGCGTCACTTCGGCGCGGCGCACGGACGACGGCAAATCGCGGGGTGGAACGTTGAGATAGTTCCACCACCAGCGGGCCAGGTCGGCGTCTTGCGCGGAGGCGGCGATTTGCTCGACGGGCAGGCCCACGGTGTGACGCTGCGCCATCTGGTGAAAGCGGCGGCCCAAGTCGGCCAGCAGCTCACGCTCGATGAGCGGCTCGCTTTCGACGGCCGGCCAGGGTTGGTCAAGGACGTAGCGCAACTGGAACCGGCGCGGGCAATCCAGATAGTCTTGTAGGCTGGATTGGGTAAAATGGAAAGAGTCAGGTAGGGTCATGAATTACATTTCCTCGTTGGAGATGGCGGCGGTTGAAACCGCACCTAATGAGCCTCCGGCTGGCCGCCCGCCTGCGCGGGCGGGATATCGCGTCCACGCAGGTGGACACCTGGCTGC
This sequence comes from Anaerolineae bacterium, assembly GCA_041300525.1. GTDB lineage: Bacteria > Chloroflexota > Anaerolineae > Fen-1058 > Fen-1058 > JBGLNJ01. Next base: position 4,066,448 of record JBGLNJ010000001.1, read on the forward strand.
ATCTCCGACCATCAGGTGCGACCTCGGTCGCTGGGCTTAGGAGTCTCGATTTCCTCAAAAGTTTCTTCAAACTCTTGCACTAATTCTCCGTTTGCGTGATGTTCTTTTTGGCGTTTGATGTATTGGATGATTTTGTCTACATCCCATCGGCTAACAGTGAAAGCCCCATAACTGCCTTGCCATTTGAACTGCGATGCTGGCTGCAACGTTTCATTGACAAAGTGCGATGATACGCCTTTCACCTGCTTGACGAGATCGGCAATCGTAATCGTTGTCGGGAATGAGACCAATAGATGGACATGATCTTCTGTGCCATTGAGCGCCAGAACCGTGCAGCCCTGTTTTTGCGCCTCACTCTCAATGTAGCGATGCAAACGCCGCTCAATGTCCGCCGTGATGAGCGGCAAGCGATCCCACGTTGCCCAAACCAGGTGTAGGTAGAGCGCCAGTTTGTTGCGTCGCATGAGACCCTCCGAAATTGTGTGGTCATGAAACCGGGGAAAGCCGAGCGGTTGAAACCGCGCCTAAGGAGCCTTCGGCTGGCCGTCGGCCTGCGCCGACGGGGCACCGCGTCCACGCAGGTGGACACCTGGCTGCAAGTCCATCAGGTGCGACCTCGGTCGCCAGCTTGGGACGATTATTTCTTTCCGACTCCTATAACGCGCTCAACTCACGTCTAGCCAGCTCCTCTCCGTTCACTCGCGTTATTCTACCACAGTCTATCGGCAAATGAACGTGTGGGAGCATGGGGCGCTCGCCGCGTCCCGCATCACTTTGACATCGCGCGCTAGCGGGGGTAGAATCACACCGCTTTACCAAGCGTTATTCGACACTCGATATTCATCAGAAAGGATGCCCCATGGAACAGAAATTCAACGAACTCAAAACCCGCCTGGCCGAAATCTATGACCTCAACAAGGCCAGTGCGCTGCTCAGTTGGGATCAGCAAGTGATGATGCCGCCTAAAGGCGCAGCGTCGCGCGCCGAGCAACGCGCCACCCTCGGGCGGATCGCGCACGAAAAATTCACCTCGCCCGAAATCGGTCGCCTGCTCGATGCGCTGCGACCCTACGAGGAAAGCTTGCCCTACGACTCTGACGAGGCCAGCCTGATCCGCGTGACTCGCCGCGATTACGACAAAGCCCGGCGCGTGCCGCCCGACTTGCAAGCCGAAATGACGCGCACGGCCTCGCTGGCGAACGACGTGTGGGTGGAAGCGCGCAAGCAATCCGACTATGCGCTCTTTTTGCCTCACCTGCAAAAGAACATTGAACTCAAGCACCGCTACGTCGAGTGCTTTGACCCCACCGACCACATCTATGACGTGCTGCTCGACGATTTCGAGCGCGGGATGAAAACCGCCGAGGTCCAGGCCGTCTTTGACGAATTGAAAAAAGAGCTGGCGCCGTTCATCGCCGCCATCGCCGAGCGCGGCAGCGCCGTGGACGACGCCTGCCTGCACGGACATTTCCCCGCCGAAAAGCAGCGCGAGTTTGCGTTGAGCGTCGTCACGCGCTTTGGCTTCAACCAGGATTCGTGGCGGTTCGATCCGACGGTACACCCGTTTACCACCAGCATCGCGACGAGCGACATTCGCATCACGACGCGCTATTACGAAAACTTTATCAACGCGGCGTTGTTTGGCTCGATGCACGAGTACGGCCACGGCATGTACGAAAACGGCGTCAGCCCAACGCTGGCGCGCACGTTGCTGTGCCGGGGCGCGTCGTCCAGCCTGCACGAATCGCAGAGCCGGATGTGGGAAAATCTCGTCGGGCGCAGCCGTTCGTTCTGGCGCTTTTTCTACCCCAAGCTGCAAGCGACCTTTCTCGATCAGCTCGGCCCGGTGGACCTGGAGACTTTTTACCGCGCGGTCAACAAGGTGCATCCGTCGTTCATCCGCGTCGAGGCGGACGAAGCCACCTATGCCCTGCACATCATCCTGCGCTTTGAGCTGGAACAAGAGATCGTGGAAAACAAGCTGCCTTTGCGTGACGTGCCCGAAGCCTGGAACGCGCGCATGAAAGACTATGTGGGCGTGACCGTCCCGAACGACGCGCAGGGCGTGCTGCAAGACGTTCACTGGTCGCAAGGCCTGATTGGATATTTTCCGACGTACTCGTTGGGCAATGTCATCTCGGCGCAGATTTGGGACAAGGCGCTCGAGGCGATCCCCGACCTTTACGCCCAGTTCGAGCGCGGCGAGTTTGGCGCGCTGCGCGAGTGGCTGCGCCAAAACTTGCACCGCCACGGACGCAAGTTCACGCCGGCCGAAACGTTGGAACGGGTCGTGGGCGGGCCGATCCATGTGGGGCCATACATCCGTTACCTCAAAGGCAAGCTGGGCGAAATCTATGGAGTGAGTTGAAAGGATCAGAGCGCCATCGCCGAGTTTTTGGGATGGCGCTCCGATTTTGCGCTTCGCGTGCCCTCATTATACTAACCGTACGCTAAAATCTCCGTTTGCGGCTGTAGGGCAAGTTGGCAACTTGCCCTACGCACTGGAAAATTCAGTGTGCGCTTGGTATATTACAGCTTCTGTCACGGACACTGCTCGATACGCAGGATAACGTTGCCGGCCGGATCAGAGCAGATGACGTGGTTGTCCTCTTTTAGCCAGTCGCCATCTTCCAGGGGACGCTGTTTGGCCGGAAGAAGTGGAAGCGCCGCGGTCAGAGCATAGAGGCAGAAATGGCGCTGAGCCGGGATGTACAGCCGCCCGCCGCGCAAGGTGAAATAATCTCCCGGCCTCATGCCTGAGGTACACTTGCCTTTGACCTCTTGAACCACGATTCGCAAGTCTCGCAATTTGCCCGGCGTGCCTGTGCCTTCAGCGCCTTCGACTCGCCGCGCACTTGGTTCATCCTCTCGAGCTGGCTTATCGGCCTTGTTGATCTTGCTCACTTGCTCGATTTTGAAAATCACCCGGCCTTTTGGATCCGGACACTGGGCGTGATGCACACGCCACATCCAGTCCTCGTCCTTTGCCTCGGCGATTTCTCTTTATCCCCCGTCCCTGCATTGACATGGAAGACGAGGGCTATAACGTCGAGTGGTCGCAGGAACTCGAGCTGGATCAGTCTGCCCACGAGTACGTCAATGCCTGGGCCTTGATCCACATCCTGCGTCGGGTGCTCGGCTTTGAGATGGTTCCCTTTGGCACGCTTTTCAACATGAGCGTGGGCTACAACCTCGAAGGGATTCAGAGCGCGCCGATGACGCGCTTTATGAACCGGATGGACGATGCCTCTGAGGAAATCGCTCACATTCGGGCGACGCTTCAAAAGCAATTCCCGCAATTCGCCGACCTCGAAATTCCGACTCGGCTCACCAACAGCGTGACGCTCTCCACCATGCACGGCTGCCCGCCGGACGAAATTGAGCGGATCGCCCGCTACGTGCTGGAAGAGTGCGGCCTGCACACCACCGTCAAGCTGAACCCGACCTTGCTGGGCAAAGAGCGTGTGCTGGGCATTCTCCACGACGAACTCGGCTATACGGAAATCAACATTCCCGATTCCGTCTTTGAGCACGACCTCAAATACGAGCGGGCCGTCGAACTGATCCAGTCGCTCCAGCAAGTCGCCGCCGAGCGCGGGCTGACTTTTGGCGTCAAGTTGAGCAACACGCTGGCGATGGCGAATCACCGCAATGCACTGCCCGACGGCGAGATGTACATGTCGGGCCGCGCGCTGTATCCGATCACGATGAATCTGTTCGACCAGCTCGCGCGCGAATTCAACGGCGACCTGAATGTCTCATACTCGGCAGGCGCGGATGCGCTCAACGTGACCGACATTCTTGCGTCGGGCGCGCGACCGGTCACGGTCGCATCCGATCTGCTCAAGCCCGGCGGCTATTCGCGCTTGCTGCAATACCTGGAAAACCTCGAAGCTGAAATGCGCGAACGGGGCGCAGCCAATCTCGACGAGTTAGCGCGCGACAAGCTGGACAATGTGCAAGTCGCTGCCGCCGATGCGCTCACGAACCCGCGCTACAAGCAGAGCTATCGCCCGCACGATTTGCCCAAGGTCGCGTCGGGGCTGGGGCTGTTCGATTGCGTGGACGCGCCGTGTGAGGAACCGTGCGCGGTTCACCAGGACGTGCCCGAGTACGCCTGGCTCATCGCGCAGGGCGACTATGACCGCGCGCTACAAGTCATCCTCGCGCGCAATCCTCTGCCGGGCGTGACCGGTTACGTCTGCACCCAGTTGTGCCAGATGCGCTGCACGCGCTTGGCCTCCAACTATGAAGAGCCGGTGGCGATCCGCGCGCTCAAGCGCATCGCGGCGGAAAAAGGGAAATCTCCCATCTCCAATCCCCAATCTCAAAATTACCGGGTGGCGATTATCGGCAGCGGGCCATCGGGTTTGTCTGCAGCTTGCCTCCTGGCGTTGAACGGCGTGCGAGTCACGATCTTTGAGGCCAAGGCTGAGGTCGGCGGCATGATGCGTTTTGTCCCCACGTTCCGTCTGCCCTCGGCCATCATCCAAAAAGACGTGGATCGCATCACGGCGCTCGGCGTCGAGATCAAACTCAACCATCCGATCACCCGACCGCCGGAAGAATTGTTGGAGCAAGGGTTCGACGGCGTTGTGTACAACGCGGTATACGTTGCGACGGGATTCCAAAAGGATATGCCGCTCGACATCCCAGGCGCGAACGGCCAGGGTGTGCTGTCGGCGTTTGAGCTGCTCGACCGCACCCGGCGCGGCGAGAAGGTAGACTTGGGACGCAAGGCGCTCGTGATCGGCGGCGGCGATACGGCCATGGATGCCGTGCGAGTGTCGCGGCGCATCACGGGCAAGCCTGCCACCATCGTCTATCGCCGCACGCGCAGTGAAATGCCCGCCAGTCACGAAGAACTGGAGGGCGCGCTACAAGAAGGTGTTCTCCTGGAAGAACTGGCGACGCCGGTCAAGGTGATTCTGAAGGAGGGTCACGTCGTCGCGCTCGAATGTGTGCGAAACAAATTGGGCGAGCCTGGGCCCGATGGGCGCAGGCGGCCTGCGCCCATCGGGGGGAGCAATTTCCAGATCGAGGCCGATTCGATCATCGTCGCCATCGGGCAGCAGCCCGATCTCGTGTTCCTCAAAGACAGTCGCGTTTCGCTGCACAAGAACGGCTCGATCGCGGTGGATCGCGTCACGGGCCAGGCGGGCGCGCCGCACATCTATGCAGGCGGCGACGTGGTGGAAGGGCCGGAAAGCATCATCGCGGCGTGCGCCGACGGGCGTCGAGCGGCGGAGGGCATTTGCCGGGAACTGGGTCTCCAGTTCGAGCAGTGGCCTGCTCACCCGGTCACATTGTCCGAAGACGAGATCGCGCAGGTCAAGCGAATGCGCGCGCGGAAAGAAGCGCAACGCAAGCCGGAGATGTTGCCAACGGCGCAGCGCGTCGGCTTTGACCTGATCGAGCAGACGTTCACCGAGGCGGCGGCGCGCGCAGAAGCGCTGCGCTGCTTGCAATGCTCCTCGTTCTGCGACAAATGCGTCGAAGTCTGCCCCAACCGCGCCAACCTGACCTACTTTGTGCCGCTCGTGAGCCTGGATGTACCCAAGCTCAGTTGCCAAAATGGCGAGATGTCGGTCACAGGGCATGAACGGTTCCAGGTCAAACAGGCGCGGCAGATCATTCACATTGACGATCTGTGCAACGAGTGCGGCAACTGCGACACCTTCTGCGTGCATCAGGGCAAGCCCTATCGGGAAAAGCCTCGACTCTTTTTCAAAGAAAGCGATTTCGAGCAGGAAGCCGACAACGCCTTTTACATTCAAGGGAACACCATCCGGCGACGGGAAGGAGGCCGGGAAGCACAGCTTTCAGTGAAAGAGGAGGCGCTCACCTTCGAGAACGGCCAAGTGCGCCTCAGTCTCTCGCCGGATTTTGAAATCAAGGAAATGGCGCTGAAAAAAGCCTTTGAAGGGACACTCTCCTTGAAAGAGGCCGCCGAGATGGCGCTGGTTTTCAAGGGAGTTGCCGTTTCTCTGCCCTTCTTGCCGGCCAGCTCCAAGGTGTAGAGAGGAAAACACGATGGCCCATGATGCTGATTCATGTCGCACGACAACCTGCCGGACGTTGATCCTGATATCGCAGAGTTGATCGCTTGCGAAACCGAACAGCAGGCGCGCCAGCTCATCCTGATCCCTTCTGAATCCGACGCAGCCGACTCGGTGCTGCGTTCGCAGTGACCGGCGACACAGAGCGCGAGATGGTGCGCGCGCAAGTATTCTTCTATGCTTCCACGCCGTCATACCGGGCGGTATTGGAACATCACGGCTGGGGCGAGGTCGGTGAGCGGTTGTCGCGCCTGGCTTCACGCGGACAGTGGGGCGAGATGCCGCGCGAGATCAGCGATGAGATGTTGGCGGAATTCGCCATCGCGGGCACGCCGAGCGAACTGCCCGCCAGGCTCCACGCCAAGTATGCCGGGCTGCTGGACCGCGTGACGCTGTACGCGCCCTTTGTGCCGGGAGAAAATGACGAACGCTGGAGGGCACTCGTGGCCGGCATCCACCGAGCCGCAGATACAAATGTGCCTGCGTCGTTTTGACTTGGGGACAGATTGAGGCTATACTAACACGCGTCGTCCGGTTTCGCTGTTAGACGGCAGGGACATGTCCCGTACCCCTTTTTCGAAAGGATAATTGATAATGACCACACTGCACATACGCCAACGTCCCCTGCACGAAGGGAAATACCCCATCACACTTACGCTCAAGCGTTCAGGGCAGGCGGACCTGGAGGCCGAAGCGGAAATCGAATTCGCCCTCACGCCCCAGGAGCAGAATGACCTGCGCTGGTACATGGAGGACTATTTGACGCGGGCGGAAGCGACCCAGCGTCATGGAATGCCTTCCTGTCCTGAGGGGGGAATTGACGCGAAGCGCGCGATTTTGCGACGGACCACGCGAACCGCGTGGAGGAATGAAAGGCGATCTGGATCTTCGTCCGCCTTCAACGCCGCTTCGTGCATCAGCCCGCGAACTGCAAAATGAGCCATCATCAAGCCATAGAACTCTTGCCTTACCAAGTCTGGAGTTTTACTGCGCAACACGATTTTGGAGCCGCGCAAATGGGTCTTGAGTTCATCCAACGCCGTTTCAATCTCCCAGCGCTCGTGATACAGGGCAGCCAGTTCCGCGGCTGGTGCCGCTTCGTAATTCAGAATGGTGGTCAGCAGTCTGTAGATGGGCTCGGCTCCGGGAACTCCCTCCAGGGTGTATTCGATCACCCGGACTACAACTCCGTCTTTCTGGTGACGTTGATCTTTGTCCTCAGCTCTCACAACTACCCGTTCTTTCAATTGCTGACGGTCGCATCCGTGGTGGTCGGCGGGTGCATCGGCGCGTGGTATGTGTGGCGCGGCATGTTGCAGGTCAACCTGGTCAACGAGCGCGCGTTGGCGAAGGGGAGCCGGGCTTTGATGAGACTATGGTTCGTCCTGTATGCTTTCGTTGGCTCGCAGATGGCCTGGCGGCTCAGTCCGTTCGTGGGCGATCCGGCGCGCCCGTTTGTATGGCTGCAGCCCTCGCGCGACAACTTGTATGTGGACGTGATCCACGTGTTCGAGCGCGTGGCGGGCCTCCAGCAAATCGAGTGGAGTGGGGCGCGGATGTGGATCGGCGGACTGAGTCTGATCGTTCTGGCCTTGCTGATCGTGGGCGCGGGGGTGATCGCGGGTCTGAAGGAAGCGTGAGCCGTTGTGTATGAGGTCATGTGATGAAGATCAAAATCAGCAACCCCCCCGCTTCATTGGAAAGCGGGGGGGCTCTGCGCAGTGTGTCGGGTCTATGTTGGTTGCTAGGGGCACATGGTGATGTCGGTTGACCACATAAAGTTGTCAAAGCGCGAATCTACGGGTGTGACTTCGTAAGAGCCGCCAATGACGCCGACCCGGCTCAAATAGGGCAGATCGCCCAGGCCTGTGGCATAATCCAACGCCGTCCCATTGATATAGAAGGTTGCGGTCGTGCCGACGACGATGACCTTGAGATGGTTGCGGCCTTGATCCTTTCGGACGTGTTCTCCTTCCTCTTCGTGCCATTCTATGATGGTGACATCGCCAGCGTCTATCCCGCCGTAGGGATAGCGATTATAGTTGGTGTATTTGGAGACGGCCCAGTCGCCGTTGACGTTCGTCTCCAGCCGGTAGAGGGTACGCAGGTCCGCGCTGGCGCCAAAGATCAGGCTGTGTTGTTCCCACCAGCCGGGCTCCGAGGCAAAATACGTATCTACGCTGACGCAGTAACTGCTCCCGCTGGGCGGCTGGAGTGGCGCAAGCACTGCGGGTTGATCGAACCACGTGTCCACGTTGCCGTCTCCACTACGAAAGTCGAGGGGAACGTAGATGCTGTATTCGTTGTTGATGTACCTCAAAGTGTACAGCGGGTGACTGGCAATACGCCACCCGCTGGCCGGGTTGCTAAAGTCATCGAAAAAGTAGCCGACGAGCGTGGACTGGACATTGCTCCATTCGCCATAGCCCCACTCGTTGTGCCCTCGCACGCGATAATAGTAACGTCCGCCGGGCTTGTCTGTGAATGTTTTGTTCAACGCCGCGCCCACAGCGTATTCCTGCGGCGTGCTAAAGCTGCTGTTGTCGTCTTCCTGGAGAATGTACGAGGTTGCCAGTTCGGCGGCTTGCCAGGTGATGTTATAGTTGCCAGTATAGTTGGGGTTGCTGATCGCGTCCAAGACAGTGGGGTAGGGAATGGGCGGCCAGCGGCGCATGATGAGAGGCAGGTACACCCGGCTGCGCACCCGGAATGTGGCGGTCTTTGGCAGCGTGTCGGTCCCATCGCTGATCACAGCGGTGTTGGTGATGGTCCCGCCCGGCGCGCTGGTTTGCACTTGGGCATACACGTTGAGCGTCACCGATTGATGCGCCGTAATGATGCCGGTCCAGGTAAAGTAGCTCGTGCCGATGAGCAGCGTGCCAGAGCCGGCGCCGGACAGGTAGCTCACGCCGGAGGGACTGGGATCAATCACCGTGGCGGACACATCGCTGGCGCTGCCGTTGCTCACAACAATCGTGAATGTGATCAGATCGCCGGGGTAAACGGCGGATGGTTCAACGGTTTTGGCCGAACCGTCGAGGGGGGCGCTGCCGGCCAGGCTGGGCAACGACGCCCCCCAGCCCAATACCAGGATTCCTATCACGGCTATGCCGAGTGCCAGACTTGGGCGCAGCCATTGAAAGAGTTTGCTCATGGTACATCGCTCCTTACTCGCATGGATTTGGCGATCGGCGCTGGCTCGGAGCAAGACTTGTGCAGCCGCGCCGTGATCGCCAGAGGATACGGGTCTGATTCTAGCAGGAAAGAAAGGCTTTGTCCAGTTCCAATGCCATGCAGTGGCGCAGAGGATGTGTTACGTGCACGAGATCTGCGGCTTTACGTTCCACACGATAAACTTGCCTTGAAAGCCGGGATAATCCAGGTTCACGGTGGCGTTGCAGGCTTTGTTGATCCGGAAGCGGAGCTTGACGTGCCCGCGCGCGGAATCATCAAACTCGATTTCAAATTCGTTGCCGCCCTGGTACGGCAGCGAGATTTGATGCGTCTTGGCAAACGCATACGGCGAGAGCGGCCAAGTGTCGGGCGAGACCACCAAATTCGAGCCGGCCTGGGCGATGCCGACGCGGAACAAGCGTTGGGTGTCGGTGTTATTGTCGCCGAACTTGTCTTCGACGACGTGCCACTCGCCCAGAAAGCTCGCCAGGGTGCCCGCATAGGTAGGCACGGCGGTCGGCTTGGGCGTGACGGAAGGCGGCAGCGTGGGAGTGGGCGTGGCCGGGACGACGATGGACACGGTCACGGCGGTGAGCCGCTCTCCTTCGGGATCCCGCAGGTGCCATTTGCCTTCGTAGGCGCCGGCGGACGGCGGCGCTTTGAGATTGAGAGAAATATCGCGCGTGGCACCAGCGCGAGTTGGAGGAAAGGCCACCACCGCCGGGCCGCCCAGTTGAGCGCCCCCGACAAAAGCCAGCGTCAGGCCCGGCCCCCAGTCGCATGTCCCGGAATTTTGGATCCGCCATGTCTTGACAAACGGCGTGTTGGGAGCCAGCACGGAACCATCGGGAATCGTCACGTCGGCAATAAAGGCCGCGCGGGTGGCGCAAGTGGGCGTAGGACTGGCCGTTGGCGCAGAGGGAGAAGGTGTGAGGGTGAGCGCGGGAACGGGTGTGGGCGTTGGCGGCGGCGTGGTGACGCGAGCGACGGCGGTGGGTATTGGCGCGTCGGTTGGCACGGAAGTGGCCAGGATGGTAGGCGTGCCGCTCTGGCAACTCGCCAGACAGATCGCCAGGATGATGAGACTGTACTTGATCCAGTGGTACATCATGTGCTGATTATACTACTGTTCGGATCGGACTTCAATGACTGGTGATTGCCCACAAGTCAAAATGTGGCCGAAAATCGGGCACTTTGCCCCCCGATTTTACAGGCAAAATCGGACTTGTGGGCAATCACCAATTCAATGACGCTTGACTATCTACCGAGTGATGGCATAATTGGATCCGTATTCCAAGACTTTTTTCTCAAGGAGCAATCTATGTGGCGACAGGTTCTTATTCTCATCCTCGTCGTGTCGGTCGCGGGCTGCAGCGTCGGTCCCGTTCCCGTGCCAACCGCCGTGGTTTCCACGCAGGTCTCTACACAGACAGCCCAGCCGATGGTCTGGCGCAACGATCATTTCCACGATGAACGCATGGAGGATACCGTCTGAAATCGCTCTGCCAAATCCAACCAGCCGTTCGCCGTCGTAAGCTGAAACGGCGTGCCAGCTTTTTTGGAGCGCTTCATATAGCTCTTGAGGTTGGCAGTGATATTTATCGTTCCAGCCCGTCGTTTCGAACAAGGCCGCGAACTGTGCTTCGTCGGGCAGAGAATGTTGATACGTGATGTTCATGTTGCTGGCTCCAAACATTCGATATTTGATATTTTACTTTAGCTGTCGGCGTTTGTCCACTATTTGCGTCTCGCCGTGCCAGGGCGTATAATCTATTATAACCGTTCGCCCTTGCGAAGTAGACTTTGCAAGGGTGAGAAACCCTCCGAGACAGGACAGCCATGATCGCCGCATTCTTTGACGTTGACGGCACACTCTACAGTGGGCGCGTGTGGAGTGGCTTGATGGACTATTTGAAAGCCCACGGTCGGCGATTGGACTCGAACCTGTACTTTACCGCGTTTATGCCGCACTGGATTGCTCGCAAGCTCAAGCTCATCAGCGAGGAACGCTTTCGTGCGCCGTGGGCCAAGTATTTGGCCTGGCCGATGCGCGGTTGGACAAGGGCGCAGGCCCAGGCGTGTTTCGACTGGGTGGCGCGCGAATACGTTGAGCCGTTGCGCCGTGAGCATGTCATCGCCCGGTTGCGCGAGCACCAATCGCAAGGGCACGTTGTCGTGCTGGTGTCCAGCGGATTGTCGCCCTTGCAGGCTGCCATTGGCGCAACATTGGGCGTGGAGCGTGTCGTCGGCCCGCAGGTCGAGTGGCGCGATGGCCGCCTGACGGGCCGCACGCTGCCGCCGCTCGTCATCGGCGAACGCAAGGCCAGCGTCACCCGCGAGCGATTGAGAGAATGGAAATTGGATATTGACCTCGCGGCCAGCTTTGCTTATGCCGATAGTATCTCGGATTTGGCGCTCCTGGAATTGGTTGGGCATCCAACGGCGGTGTATCCCGATGAGCAGCTTGCGGCAGTGGCGCGGGAACGCAAGTGGCCGGTACTGGTTGACGGCTAATAGAACAATCCGTCGTTTCGTCTATTGCTGTCACGTGTTCCGTATTGCGTATTCCGTGATGGCAAAGAGCGGGATAACGCAATACGCAACACGCAACCCGCATGACATTCGAAAGGGGATTCGAATCCTGTGGCGCAAGTCATTCTCAAGCCGGGCCGCGAAAAACCCATCCGCCAACATCACCCCTGGATTTTTTCCGGCGCGGTGGCGCGTGTCAAGGGCGATGCCACCGATGGCGATGTGGTGGACGTGCTATCTTCCGATGGGACGTGGCTGGCGCGAGGGACGATCAACCGCCAGTCGCAGATCGTCGTCCGCTTGTTGACGTGGGAGCAAGACGAGGCGATTGACGAATCGTTCTGGCGGTCGCGGCTCGAGCGCGCGATGGCGGGGCGCGCGGCGCTGGCGTCGAGCGGCGACACGACGGCGTATCGCCTGGTGAGCGCGGAAAGCGACGGCCTGCCGGGCTTGGTCGTGGATCGCTATGGCGATTGGCTGGTGACGCAGTTTCTCACGTTGGGCGTGGAGCGATGGAAGAAAGAAATTGTAGGACAACTTGCCAAGTTGTCCTGCACAGGGCAAGTTGCCAAGTTGTCCTGCACAGGGCAAGTTGCCAACTTGCCCTACAGAGGCGTGTATGACCGTAGCGACGTCGAGGTGCGCGCGAAGGAAGGCTTGCCGCAGACGACGGGTGTGTTGTCCGGCGACGAGCCGCCCGACCTGGTGGAAATCCGCGAGAACGGCTTGCGTTTCCTGGTGGATGTGAAGCGCGGACACAAGACTGGTTCTTACCTCGATCAGCGCGATAACCGGCGCAAGGTCGCGCCTTACCTGCGCGGGCGCGATGTGTTGAATGGCTTTGCTTACACCGGCGCGTTCGCCGTGTACGCGATGGCCGCCGGGGCCAAAAGCGTCACGAATGTGGACACATCGGCGGGTGCGCTGGAACTGGCGCGGCGAAATATCGGCCTGACAGGTCTCACAGACCTGTCAGGTCTGGAATATGTTGTGGGTGATGTGTTCGCCGAGTTGCGCCGCTTTCGCGCCGAGGGGCGCACGTTCGACGCCGTCATTCTCGATCCGCCCAAGTTCGCGCAGAACGATCAGCAGCTCAAGCGCGCCGCGCGCGGCTATCAAGATATCAATCGAGTGGCGATGAACATTCTGCGGCCTGAGGGCGTGTTGGCGACCTTCTCGTGCTCCGGCCTCGTCTCAGCCGACCTGTTTCAGAAAATCATCTTTAGCGCGTCGCTCGAAGCGGAGCGTGACGTGCAGATCGTGGAAAAGCTGGGCCAGGCAAGCTGCCATCCAATTCTGGTGACGTTGCCAGAGTCGGAATACCTCAAAGGATTCGTGTGCAGAGTATGGTAAAAAAGAGGAGGAGCAAATGAACGCGCAGCCACGGCAAGTAACGCAAGTTGTGACGCCGCAGACTGTCCTCGAAGGCGCGGGCGTGCGGCTCAAGCGAAGCATGCCGTCGAATGTGCTGGACTATGTTGATCCGTTTTTGCTGTTTGACCATTTTGGCTCCAACAACCCCGCCGACTATATTCTGGGCTTTCCCATGCACCCGCATCGCGGCATCGAAACTGTGACGTATATGCTTAAAGGCGTCGTGGACCATCGGGATAGCCTGGGCAACGCCGGCAGCATCGGGGCAGGCGATGTGCAGTGGATGACCTCGGGCCGCGGGATCATGCACGAGGAAATGCCCCAGCCACGCGAGGGCAACCTGGCCGGGTTCCAGCTCTGGGTCAACCTGCCGGCCAGGCTCAAGATGACCACGCCGAGGTATCAAGAGATTCCTTCCGGGCGCATCCCCGAAATCCACCGGGAGGACGGAGCGAAACTCCGCGTCATCGCCGGGACGGTGGATGACGTCAGCGGGCCAGTGACCGAGATTGCGGCCCAGCCCACTTATCTGGATGTGTCGCTGCCTGCCCACGCGACTTTTTCGCATCCGATAGAACGGGGACAGGCTGCCTTTGCCTATGTGTTCGAAGGCGAGGGAACATTCGGCATCACAGACGAGGAGGAGGGAGAAGCTGGCGCTCACCCCAGGCTCGTCGTGTTTGATGATGGAGACTCGGTCAAAGTGGTCACAACCAGTCAGCCCGTCCGATTTCTACTCGTTTCGGGCAAGCCGCTGCACGAGCCTATCGCCCGCTATGGGCCTTTCGTAATGAACACGCGCGAGGAAATCGAGCAGGCGCTCCGAGACCTGCGCGATGGCACGTTCGTCCAATAGAAAACGCGGCGACGCTGTTGTTCGCCCTTGAGGAATTGCCCTATGCAGAAATTCCCCCGTTTCTGCCTGCTGTTGATCGCCCTGACGTTGGTAGCAGGCTGCGTCCCGGCAACCCTCCCATCCCGCCTGGCGCGCACGATTGCGTCGGTGGGTACAACGACGCAATCGTGACTTCGGCGAGCTCAGGCGAGCCGTCGCGCGCGGAGGGCGACTGACCCGTTACCATGATTCAAATCAACGGTCTTTACAAGTCGTTTGGCCCAGTCGTGGCGTTGCGTGGCGTGACGTTTTCCGCACCCGATGGCCGCATCACGGGATTGATCGGCCCGAATGGGGCGGGCAAAACGACTGCGCTGCGCGTTCTCTACACGATCCTGCGGCCCGATCGTGGCTCGGCCAACGTGGACGGCTACGATACGACGGCGGCCGCCCTCCAGGTGCAGCGGCGGATCGGCGCGTTGCCTCATAGTCATGGCCTGTACCCTCGTCTCACCGCGCGGGAGAACACGCCGAGGGCGATTGGGGCAATGGCGGCTCCTCCCCTGACGCAGTCGGGGGAGGCGGGGGTGGGGGCCTTCGCAAAGTGGCTGTCTCCTTTGGCCCACAGTATGGCCCCATCACGGCCAAGCAGGTTGAAGAGTGCCTGCGCGAAGCTTACCGGCGCGGTTTTGACGACCTCGTGTTTGCTGGATTCACCTTCGACGGCGCGGCGCAGGCCATCATCCAGGAAGACGCCAATCCGCAGGTGCGCTGTCACCTGGCGCACATCCGCCCCGACGTGAACATGGGCGACCTGCTCAAAGACACGCCCGGCAGTCAGCTCTTTACCGTCTTTGGCCTGCCGCGCGTATCGCTTTCGCACAAGAAGGGCGAGTACACCGTCACGATGGAAGGCGTGGACATTTACGACCCGGTCACCAACACCATCCGCGCCACGGATGCGGACAAGGTCGCCGCGTGGTTCCTGGACAGCGATTACGACGGGCGGACGTTCTGCATCACGCAAGCCTTCTTTCCCGATAGCAGCGCGTGGGACAAGCTGGCGCGGGCGCTCAAGACGATGGTGGACCCGGAGCGATTCGAGGCGTTCAGCGGGACGCGCTCGCTGCCATTCGAGGCGGGGGAGCACCAGCGGATTGCGGTCAAGGTGATTGATCCGCGCGGGAATGAGGTGATGCGGGTGATGAGGGTGGACCAGGAGGCCAAATATGGCTAGGCCCGCACCTGGTCAGGAACAGCTACCCATCCAGCCGGTCGAAAAGCCTATCCTGTGCAGTCCGTATGCCGAGCCGACCGAGCATTGGATGTACGACACTGAAACGGGCGAGGCGCATCGCGTGCCAGGCCGTCGCCCAGCCTCGTACTGGTTCAAGACACAGCGCGTCGCCACGCAACAGATCGCCATGTTTGCGGAAGAAGAGCGCGAAGACCTGCCGCTGGTCAACGCGCTGCGGCAGGACGTAAAACGCTGGCGCGAGTCCGGCTACGAGGGCGCGACGACGCTCACCAAAGAATTGCTCCGTTACTGGTGGCGGGCCGACCGTCCGCGCCGTTTGTTCTTTTGCCAGTTGGAAGCTGCCGAGACCGTCATCTTTTTGAACGAGATCCGGTTGAGCGGCAAACACCCGCGCTTCAAACCTGCCTTTGAGGACGAGCACATTGCCTGGCTGTACGATACGCCCGCCGATCCGCAGTTGTCGCCGCTCACGCGATTGGGTTTGAAGATGGCGACGGGCAGCGGCAAGACGGTGGTGATGGCGATGCTCATGGCGTGGAGTTTCTGCAATCGGGCCAAGGTACCCAGCGATGAGCGTTTCCCTTCGGCAGCGTTGGTCGTGTGTCCCAACCTCACCATCAAAGAGCGCTTGCAGGTGCTCCGCCCCGAAAACGAAAACAACTATTACGCGGCGTTTGACTTGGTGCCGGCAGCTATGCGCCCGTTGATGCAAACCGGCAAGGTGCTGGTCACCAACTGGCATCTCTTTGCGCCGGAATCCGAGCACGCCGAGGGCGGCAAGTCCTACACCGTGGTCAACAAGGGGCCGGAAAGCCCACAGGCGTTTGCACGCCGCACGCTAGGCGTGGGTGATCTCTATGATCGAGCGCCGATTATGGTGTTCAACGACGAAGGCCATCACGCCTGGCGACCCAAGGCTGTGCCGGACGCAGAGCAACTGTCCAAAGAAGAGTTGGCAGAACTGGAAGAGGCGACGGTCTGGATTGATGGGCTGGACACGATCAATCAATCGGTGGGCGTTCGATTTTGCGCCGACCTTTCCGCTACGCCGTTCTATCTGTATGGGAGTGGCTATGTGGAGGGCGCTCCGTTTCCCTGGCTGGTGAGCGACTTTGGGCTGGTGGATGCCATCGAGAGTGGCATTGTCAAAATCCCGCGCCTGCCGGTGAGCGATACGA
The DNA here is from genome assembly GCA_041300525.1 of Anaerolineae bacterium. Classification (GTDB taxonomy): domain Bacteria; phylum Chloroflexota; class Anaerolineae; order Fen-1058; family Fen-1058; genus JBGLNJ01. Next base: position 4,082,858 of record JBGLNJ010000001.1, read on the forward strand.
CGGGCCGCCCCGAACCCAAATACTTTCGCCTGTGGCAAAATATCACTGAGAGCCTGCAACCCGGCGAGCGGCTGCCCGGTCGAGCGCGCAAGCCCAAGCCGGAAGTCGTGTACCGTGAGGCTGAGCCGGCCTTGAATACTTTGGCCGGTCAGTGGGTGGAACGCTTCAAATACATCCAGAAGGCGACCAACGAACAGGACAAGACGCCGCCCGTCCTCATCGTCGTCTGCGACAACACAGACATCGCCGAGGTTTTTTATCGTAACATCTCGGGCGAGCAGGTGATGGAAGTCGTCGAGGACATTGAAGACTCTGAAGAAGACGAGGACGCCGCCGCGGAAGCGCCCTCACGCCGCAAGGCCAAACCCAAGACCAAGGTCGTGTATGGCGAGGGCCGTATTTTCGCCAAGCATTTCTCCAACCGTGAGGGATTCACGCCCACGATCCGCATAGATAGCAAATTGCTTGCCCAGGCCGAAGCGCAACACGTTGCGGGCGGTGATCCCAACGTGAGCCGGCAAGAAGCCGCCGAGCAGTTGCGCAAGGTTGTCGCCACGGTTGGGAAGAAAGGCGAGCCAGGCGAGCAGGTGCGCTGCATCGTGTCCGTCGCCATGCTCAACGAAGGGTGGGACGCCAACAATGTCACGGATATTTTGGGCGTGCGCGCGTTCGGCAGCCAATTGCTGTGTGAGCAGGTCGTCGGGCGCGGTTTGCGCCGGATGGATTACACGCCTGACCCCCAGACCGGTCTGCTCACCGAAGAATACGTGGACATTTACGGTGTGCCGTTCAGCCTGATTCCTTTCAAGGGTCGGCCCACCAAGACTGCCGCGCCAGAGGACAAGCCCAAGAGTCACGTCCGCGCGCTGCCCGAACGCGCGGCCTGCGAGATGCGCTTCCCCGTCGTCGAAGGTTATGCCTTTGCCTTGCGGCGCAACGTCATCACGGCGGACCTGGATCACATCCAGCCGTTGCGGATTGCGCCGGAGCATGAGCCGACCGCGGTCTTTGTCAAGCCGCGCGTGGGTTATCACGTCGGCGCGCCCACATTGGAGGGCCCTGGTGAAACGCAAGAGCAAACGCGCGAAGCGTATTACGCCAGCACGCACATTCAAACCATAGAGTTCGAGATCGCCCGCCAGATTGTGGCGCTGCTTGCCAGCCAAGCCCCGTCGCAAGACTCGCGCAGCAAGCCGCGCATCGGGCTGCAATCACGGCATCAGCTTTTCCCACAGGTGTTGCGCCTGGTGCATGCCTACGTGGATCGCAGCGTGGACTGTCGAGGCGTCAATTCGTGCGAGTTGGGCCAGGCCAAATACGTCCAACTGATCGTGGAACGGCTGCTCTCGGCCATTCGCCCCGACGACAGCCAGGGCGAGCCGCCGCTGATGCCACTGCTGAATCGCTACAAGCCGATGGGCACGACGGCGGATGTGGATTTCAAGACCGTTCAACCATGTTTCAGCACGCAGCATAGTCACATCAACCTGGTGGCTGCCGATACGGCGCGCTGGGAGCAATCATCCGCGTTTCGATTGGAGCAAGCCACGCTCAGAGGTGTAGTCAAGTTCTATGCGCGCAATGATCAGCTTGGCCTGACGATTCCCTACGAGTTCTACGGCGTGAGCCATGCTTATGAACCGGATTACGTGGTGCGACTGCGAAACGACAAGACGCTCGTTCTGGAAATCAAGGGGATGGAGGGTGAGCAGGATCGCGCCAAACACGAGGCCGCGCGTCGGTGGGTGTCGGCAGTGAACAACTGGGGCGAATTGGGACAGTGGGAGTTCCACGTCGCCAAAGACCCGCAGATGCTAGGGCGGGAACTGGCGTTTCTGACGGAGTGACGATGAACCAAAAACAAAGGCGCGGGTTATTGCTGGGCATTGCCTCGGGCGCATCCGCCGCCGCAGCGCCCTGACCGCCACCAGCGGATGGACAGGATTAGAAAGACAGTCATCGCTCGCTCCAAACTCGGCCCCGCTGGGAATGGTGTACTATGTCGCTCCGACCGGCGATGATTCGAATGCGGGCACGGCGACCCACCCCTGGCGGACCATCCAGAAAGCGGCCAACACTCTGGCGGCGGGAGATACCGTCTACATCAGGGCTGGCACTTACAACGAGCGAGTCGTGCCGCAGAACTCTGGCAGCGCCGGCAACACCATCACCTACACCGCTTACCCTGGCGAGACGGCCATCATTGACGGAACGGGCGTGGTCGTGCCGGAATATTGCGGGTTGTTCGACCTTACGGGGCGGGATTACATCCGCGTGTCTGGCTTGCGGGTGATCCACTCAAGTTATTACGGCATCGTCGCCGACAGTTCCAGCCACATCACTATCGAGTATAACTACACCTATGACACCTACACGTCCGGCATCTCTTCGTGGAATAGCAATCACATCATCGTGGACGGTAACGAGGTGGTCGGGGCCTGCACCGGCCCCTGGCAAGAACATATTTCCATCAGTAGCACCGACAACTTTGAGGTGCGCTACAATCATATCCACGATGTCATGCCGGGGACGGAGGGCAAAGAGGGGCTTTCCGTCAAAGATGCTTCGTCCCACGGGAAGGTGTACGGCAATCATGTGTACAACCTGAACCACGTGGGCATCTATGTGGATGCTGAGGCCGAGCATTTGTTCGACATCGAGGTGTATCAGAACCTCGCCCACGACATTGAGGCGATGGGCTTTTCACTGGCTTCGGAGCAGGGCGGGCTGTTAGAAAATATTCGCCTGTACAACAACCTCGCCTACAATAATTTGGTGGGACTGTGGCTGTCGGACTGCTGCATTGCAACACACCTGTTCAAAGACATCACCATCATCAACAACACCTTTGCCTACAATGGGCGCAATGGCTGGGGCGGGGGGATCGGCATCGAGAACACGCAGGTGCAGAACGTGGTCATCCGAAACAACATTTGCAGCCAGAATATCTATTCGCAGATGACCACTGCCCCCAGCAATTTGCCAGAGTTGACGGTGGATCACAACCTGACTGACGGGGATCGTGACCCCGAGTTCGAGCTCTACGGCGAGGGCGACCTGAGTGATGCGTCGCCCTCGTTCGTAAACCCATTGATGGGAAACTATCACCTGCTGACTGGCTCACCCGCCATAGATGTCGGTTCAGCCGCAGGCGCGCCCGCGACTGATTTTGATGGACGTTCTCGACCCTTGTATGGAAATGATGATGGCGCGACCGCCTATGACATCGGGGCTTACGAAACACCCTATTATTCCGAACATGTGTATCTGCCGATTATCTTGCGAGGCCACTGAACACACAGTGAGCAACTGAGGTGATTACTCAGGCCATGCGATTCCAGTCGCAAGACGGAGGACACTATGAAACACTACAGACTTGTACTGCCAGTCGCCATGATCGCCATCGCTGCCCAGTTCGTCCATGTGTTGGATCAGCCAACGCGCCTTGCCACCCGCTTCGCGAAACACTGTTTCGTCTTGATGTTTTGTCACCCGTCTCCCCTTTCCATTTCTCCGACCCCCGGCGTCACGGGGCGCAAGTGGGCGAATTGTAGCCGAAAACAGGTTGAGGTCAAGTCGAGTTCGAGGCAGAGTGCCCGTTGGTGTCATGCGCCACGCCGATGAAAAAAAGCCGCCGGCTCATCACCGGCGGCATTCAGGAGCCAGGCTTTTCGCCAACCCCGTCGGGCCAGCTTGCAGCCGCTCCGTACCCACAAACTGCGTAGGGCAAAATGGTATCTTGCCCTACGGTTAGGCGTGTCGAGTGTAATCGGGCAAGAGCATCGGGCTGACCCGGCCATCAATCCCCGCCGCGTCGAGTTCCTGGGTCCATGCGTTGAGGTGTTCCAACGTGGGTTTGCCCAACGAAACACTCTTGATATACTGTCCCGCTGCCAGACCGGCGCGCCGTCCGAACACGACGATGTCGAGCAGGCTGTTGCCCATCAGCCGGTTGCGACCATGGACGCCACCGGATGCTTCGCCCGCTACGTACAACCCCGGCACCTTGGTCGAGCCATCCGGACGGATCACAATGCCGCCGTTCTGATAGTGCAGCGTCGGGTAAATTAGGATCGGCTCCTTGCTCATGTCAATTCCAAAGCGCTGATACTGGCGATACATCGCGGGCAGCTCGCGCTTGACGGTGCCCTCACCCTTCAGCAAATCAATGCGCGGCGAATCGAGCCACACACCCGGCTGGCGAGTGGGCGTGGGGACGCCCAGGCCGCGCTCCTTGCACTCGCGGATGATGGCGGACGATTCGACGTCGCGCGTTTCGAGGGGAAAGACGAATTGCTCGCCCTCTACGTTGCAGATTTGCGCGCCCAGGCCGCGCACTTTTTCCGTCACCAGTTGCCCCAGGATCTGCTCCGGGAACGCCGAGCCGGTGGGGTGGTATTGCATCGTGTCAATGAACGCCAGCGGCACACCCACGCGGTATGCGACCACCAATCCATCCGCCGTCGCGCCATAGTGGTTTGTCGTGGGAAAGTCCTGGTAGTGCAGTCGCCCGCTGCCGCCCGTCGCGATGACGACCGACTTGGCCTTGATGTAAACCGTCTGCTGCGTTTCGAGGTTCATCGAGATCGCGCCCGCGCAGTGGCCTCGTTCGTCCAGCACCAGCTCGACGGCCGGGGCGAACTCGATCACGGTGATGTTAGGCCGGTTGCGGGCTTCGTCGCGCAGCGTGCGCATGATCTCCGCGCCCGAATAGTCACGCGCATAGTGCATCCGCTTGCGGCTCGTGCCGCCGCCGTGGATTTGCTTGAGCGTGCCGTCCGGCTCCTTGTCAAACATGCAGCCCAACGATTCGAGCCACGCGATGGATATGGGCGCATCGGTGACGAGCGCATCCACCAGATCAGGGTCGTTGGCATATCCTCCACCGCCGACCACATCCAGATAGTGGATAGCCGGGCTATCCTCCGGACGGTCGGCGGCCTGGATGCCGCCCTGGGCCATCATTGTGTTTGCGTCGCCAAAGCGCAGCTTGGTGGCGAGAATGACGCTGGCGCCTTGCTCCTGCGCCAGCAGAGCCGCGCTCGCGCCCGCGCCGCCTCCGCCGATGACCAGCACGTCGGTCTCGAATGCCGGCTGCGAGAGGTCAAAGTCCGGCGCCACGCGGCTGCGGCCTTCGAGCGCGTCGGCCAACTCGTGCGGCGTCCGGCCCCCCTTGTTCGGCCCGACCTTGACCTCGCGGAAGGCGGTCGTGATATAGTCAGGGTGAAACTTTTGTAGCACGTCCTGCCGCTCGTCCTGCGTCATGCGCCGATAATTCTCGTTCAAACGGCGCTGGCGGCTGGCAGCCACCTTTTGAAGTGATGCTTGCATTTCGGGCGTATAGATCATGGCAATTCTCCCAATTTTAGATTGCGGATTGCTGATTTCTGAGTGAGCAGGTCGGCTCCAATCAGCAATCTAAAATCCGCAATCAAAAATCCTGCGCAGCAACCCAGGGCAATTTTTCTTCCACACTGCGCCCTGGTGTGTAATCGAATTTTGCGCGAAGCGGCCGCGAAAGCGAGCGAGCCAACACGGCCAGCGGCACGCCGTTCGGGCACGACTCTTCACACATCCCACAGCCGGAGCACGAGACCAGCCACTTGGCGACCGCGCCAAGTTGGCCCACCAGCGACACGCTTGTATCGTCCAACTCGCCGTCGTAAAGTGGGCAGGCCTGCAGACATAAGCGGCACTCGGTGCAGGTCGCCAGCGTCGTCAAGGCGCCCGCCAGTCGGATATGACCGGCTTGCCCAAAATGCACCACGTGAAACGGGAAACCTCAACCAACAAACTACCCCTATTGAGTTGACGTTCTCTCCCGATCAAACGGTTACAATCGTTGATCCCCGTCATCCCCTGTGTGGACGCACTTTGCCCCTCGTGGGTATCACACAGAAACCGTATCTCGGGCGGTGCTGTGTGGTCTGGATCCGCCCCGATGTCGAACGCTATGTGCCGGTTTCCGCCACGGACCTCGAGTTCGATCCCAGCGAATTGAGCTCGATTCCCCTGTCCATCGCTTCTGTCCTACAATTGCTGGACGTGTTCACGCGCGTGAGCCGTGCCCGTCAGGAAGGAGCAACAGATGGACCTCAAGCCGGCTTTACCGTCTCCCTCGGTACAGCCTCCGGCGCTGACCGAGTTGATTGCCCCGCCCCGAGTCTGGCTTCACCTCAGCCAAGCTCAGCAACAGCGTGTCTTACAGACAATCGTGCTTGTTTGCCAAGAGTTTCTGAGGCCGACTCAGCCGATGCCGGCCAAGGAGGGGCCGTATGAATAGCTGGTTGATCAACACTGGCTCGGTCAAGATTACGCCCGCCCATCTGGAACGCCAAGCGGTGATCTACATCCGCCAGTCGAGCGCCAAACAGGTCCGCGAAAACCAGGAAAGCCAACTCAACCAGCGTGCCCTGGTCGAGCGGGCTGAAGCCTTGGGCTGGCACCGCGACCGGATTGTGGTGCTGGATGCCGATCTGGGCCAGTCTGCGGCGCACGCTGAGGGCCGGGATGACTTTAAAGCCTTGGCGGCTGAAGTCGCCCTGGGGCATGTGGGCATCATCTTTGGCTGGGAAGTCTCGCGTCTCACGCGCAATAACTCCGATTGGTATCAACTACTTGACTTGGCGGCATTATTCGGTACACTGATTGCAGATGTCGAAGGCGTCTACGATCCGCGCCAGTACAACGACCGCTTGTTGCTGGGACTCAAAGGCACCATGTCGGAAGCCGAGTTGCACATGCTGCACCAGCGGATGAAGGCCGGTCGACTGAGCAAGGTCGCGCGCGGCGAGTATGTCCAGCATCTGCCGACGGGACTCGCGCGCTTGCCGGATCACAGTGTGGTGAAAGACCCTGACGATCAGGTGCGTCAGACGGTCGAACTCGTCTTTGCCAAATTCGAGGAATTGGGCAGTTGCCAAAAGGTGCTCCGGTTCTTCAAGCAGAACCAGATTTTGTTGCCCCGTCGTCAGACGAGTGGTTTTCACAAGGGCGAGTTGCTCTGGCGGAAACCGTCGGCGGCGGTCATCTATTCGATGCTCGGCAATCCGGCCTACGCGGGCACCTTTGTGTACGGGCGCCGTCCCAAAGATCCGACTCGCCAAATTCCCGGACGCCATGCGACTGGCACCATCCGCAAGCCGATGACGGAATGGCAATGCGTCAAACACAACATCTACCCCGCCTACATCAGTTGGGAACAATTCGTGGCCAATCAGGCTCGGATGCGAGATAATGCCATGCGGCACAATGAACGGACCCGCCCCGGGCGCGGTGCTCCACGCGAAGGCGCTGCCTTACTGCAAGGACTCGCGGTCTGTGGGGAGTGCGGGCATATCATGCGCGTCGTCTACAAGCCCGGGGTTCGCTACCTATGCCATGGCTTGAGCAAAGAGTTTGCCGAGCCGATGTGCGCCTCGCTGGATGGGCCTTCCATTGAAGCGCTGGTGGTCGCCGCCTTCTTCGAGGCTATCCAACCGGCTCAACTTGACGCTCTGGAAGCTCTATTGGCACAACGTCATCAGGAACACGCCCAGCTTGAGCGGCACTGGGAACAGCAACTCCAACGCGCCACCTATGAAGCCCACCTGGCCCGCCGGCGGTATGAAGGTGTGGATCCCGACAATCGTCTAGTGGCTGCCGAACTGGAACGACGCTGGGAGGAAAAGCTCGTGGCTGAGCGTCAGGCTCAGGAAGCCATCGAGCGTTTCCGTCAGGAGCCGATCGCCCCCACCTTGGATCCACAACTGCGGCACCAACTTGAACATATCGCCCAAGCGTTACCCGACCTGTGGAACGGCGGGCGACTGACTCATGACCACAAGAAACAGTTGCTGCGCAGCCTGATTTCTCGCGTCATCCTGAAGCGGACTGCACCCGATCAGGTCGAGGTCAAGATTGTCTGGGTCAGCGGGCACTTTTCCGTGAACACCATTCAGCCCCCCATTTGGCGAGAGCGCGATGTCAGCCGGTATGACCAAATGGTCGAGCGCATCCATGATTTGTGGGCGGACGGCCTCGGGGACGAGACCATTGCGCGATGCCTGACCGAAGAAGGCTTCCATTCAGCCCGCTCCAAAGAGGTGACCACGACCAGTGTGCTGAAGATCCGATTGCAGCACAAGTGGTATTTACCTCTGCATCAGAGCCGTAACCTGGACGAGATGAATGGCTACCTGACTGCCACCGGACTGGCCAAGCAGATTGGCGTGGATCGTAGCTGGGTGTACCGACGGCTCGAACGAGGCCAAATCGAAGATCGGTATTACACTCGGCACCCCCAAAGCGGCACGTATTTAATTGTTAACGATCCGGCTCTCATTGAGAGCTTGCGACAGGCGCCGAAGTGCAAACCTCATTCCGAAGGAGGCATTTGAATGGCTGGGCTAAAACGCACGTCGCGATCGGTCTGGTGTTGGCCGCCTGCCGGCAAGGTCAGCGCGTACGTTTCTACACGGCGGCGGGCTTGGTCAACGACTTGATCCAGGCGCAAGATGAGCATCGCCTGCCGCGCCTGTTGAATGCCGCGCTCAAGCAGAACCTCATCGTCCTGGATGACCGCCGCCTTGCTGGATCGTTTGACGCATCGCGCGCACATTCTCGAATTCACGGGCGAGTCATTCCGGTTTCGGCAGCGCATGCAACGCGAAGCCAAGAAGAAGAAAGAGTGAAGGATCTGGCACCCACCGAGATGACGTGCGACACGGGCCGCGTTGCCCACCCCCCTTGGAAAACGCGGGTTCCCTCACACAGGCTCGTCGGATGGGCAACGTGCCTCACCCACCCAGGCGACTGGCTTGCCCTCCCGCGTTTTCCACACTGCCCACCGCCCCGACGATGACAGCGGGGTGGGTCTCTTTTCGATGATCAAATGGGTCTGTTTTCAGTTATCAAAGTTCGGGCGTACCCACCCAAGTGGGTACATTTTCGATGATCAAATGGGTCTGTTTTCGATTGACAAAAACACTCTACGGTCGAGTTGTCCGGGCTGCGTGCGAGAGCAACATCAGCACCGACAGAAGAGCAAGGCCAACTGCTAACGGAGCGGCTTGGGCAAGTTCTTGTGTTGACACATGTTGAGATGATTGAGTACTGACTTTGACGGACGACGTTTTGTCTTCTACAGTGCTTTGACCCTTGGGTATGTCGGCCGACGCGTCGGCGAATGCAGTTTCGTCCGTTGTTTTGAGTTTCTGCATGAATTTTTAAGAGGCAAGGCCGGTGAGAATAGCTTAAAGCGATATAAGGCAGTCTCAGTAGATCCGATTTTCAAGTCAGCGGCGCTGCCAGCGCGACAATCTGATGGACACACCCATACAGTTGCTCCAAAGCCCGTCGGATAAACCGGGTGAACCGTGTCAGTCGAAACCGTTGGACATCTACCCCGCGCCGTCCGCGGCGTGGAACTTGAGTAAACAACCAACGCAAATGCAACCAGACATTCAGCAACACGAAGCTCAAGGCCAGCAAAACGAAACGATACGCCGGGTTCGGCGAGGTCGTCCAGCCGCGCACTTGACCGGCACACAGGTAGCTGCTTTCAATTCCGAACCGGCGCTGGTACAGGCGGCGCGTCTGCCGGGGCGACAGGTCGAGATGAATCAAGATGTAGATCAACCAGGTCGCTCGGCGTTTCAGGCGTTTGGTGCGCCGGGCGGTGGTAAAGGCGCGGCACACTGCCAACTGCGCGGTCCACTGTGTGTGGCCCGAGGTGAAGGTATAGGCCGTCAAATAGCTCTGGTTTCCCTGACACAAGGCGCGTGTGCCGCCGGTTTTCCCTCGGATCGGGCAGGCGATCAAGGCCGGCTGCCCACTGCGAGTCAAATACTCCTGCACCGCGATGCTGGCAAAGCCTTTGTCCAGAAACAGAAACAGGCGTTCGATCTGGATTCCCAGTCTTTTTGCCTGTTTCAGCACGTCTTTCAGTACCTCGACGGTGTCTTCGTCGGGCAAGACGAAGCGAACGACCAGCGTGACCCGCAAGTGGTTCAGCATCACATACGCGGTGATCACTCGATAGAACCGCGTCGTACCCTCTCGGGCTTGCCCGCGTACCCACAGGCCGGTCGCCTGCGGCTGTTTGCCATAGTAAGGCCGATCGTGAAAGTCAATCGCTACATCACGCGCCTGACGCCACACCCGTGGCGGAATCTCGTCCGACAACGCGGCATTCAGCCGCCGTTCCAACTCAGGCAGGTCGTCCACGCGCAGTTGGTCTTTGAAATAGCCCCGAATCGTTTCGGCGTCGGGGGTCCCAACCAGATCAGCACACACGGCTTCAATTGTGCCACGGTTGACCGCGACCCCCAGCAACACATCCAACAGGTCGTCGGTGGTGCATGTGTAGCCATCCGCCTGCAACGGCAAATGCTCGGTCAGCACGGTGTGTGCGCGGTGCAGCACTTCCTGATCGGTCAATTTCAGGGCATCATTAGTCATGGGCTTGCCCTCCTGGGATTGTTGGGTCGCGCTAACAATCATACCAGGTTTGGGCAAGCCTTTCTTGTCAAGCTGACCAGTCTGTCACAACACTAAAATCGGATCTACTGAGAGCTTGTGAAAATATCGTGTGCGAGGGCAGTACAACCCGCCCGGCACTCTGCCGGAAGTGATGTAAAGTTAGCCGCAGTCTCATCACGCCGTAAGGGAGATTGCTGCAATGGACATCATTTCGGAGCCACTCCTGGTCGTGACCGCACCCGACTCGTCCGACGCGGCCATCGCGTGCTCGAGTGGTTCGGGTGTGTCGCGGTGCTTGCGTCTGCGGCGTGCGAATCGCGCGGACGTCATCCGTGTGCCGGCGCGTTTGGAGGATTGGCTGCCGCCCGACCACTTGGCACGCCAGATCTGGACCACGGTTGAGGGACTGGACTTGACCGAGTTCTACGTGGACATCCAGGTGGACGACGGCACACCGGGCGCGCCCGCGACCGACCCGTTGCTTCTGGTGGCTGTGTGGGTGTACGCGACCAGCCAAGGCGAGACGTGCGCCCGCGCCGTGGCCGATTTGTGTGTCAACCATCTGGCCTACATCTGGTTGTGTGGTGGGGTGTCGATGAACTACCACACGTTGAGCGATTTTCGGACTCGGTACGGAGCCGCGTTGGACCAGTTGATGACCCAGGTGGTGCAGCGCATGAGAGATGCGGGGCTGGTTGAATTTGAGGCCCATGCTCAAGATGGGATGCGGGTACGCGCCAGCGCCGGAGCGGCATCGTTTCATCGCGAAGCGACTTTGTCCAGGTCGTTGGAAAAAGCGCAGGCGCAGGTTCAGGTCTTGGAACAAGCTCGCGCCGCTGAAACCAGCGACCTCTCGGCGCGTGAGCAGGCGGCTCAGACGCGGGCCGCCCAGGAGCGCGTGGAACGGTTGACGGCGGCTCTGGCGGAATTGCCGGCCGTGCGAGCGGTCAAGCCCGCCGATGAACGCGGGGACGCGCGTGTGTCCAGCACGGACCCCGAGGCGCGGGTGATGAAGATGGCCGATGGCGGCTTTCGGCCCGCCTACAACTGGGAGTTCGTCGTGGACACGGTGCGGTTGGTCATCACCGGAGTCGACGTGATCAATGCCGGCAGCGACAAGGCCCAGACCTTGCCAATGCTGGCACAAGATCAACGACGCTGTGGTCGCCTGCCGCACGACTGGCTGATGGATGGGGGCTTTGTCACTTTGTCGGCTATCGAAGCGGCCGAGGCGGAGCAACAAGTGCGTGTCTTGGCTCCCGTTCCCGAACCGAGGGACGAGACGCGCGATCGGTATACTCCGCTGCCGAGTGACTCGCCCGCCGTGGCCGAGTGGCGTCAGCGCATGGGCACCGACGAGGCCAAAGAAATCTACAAGCTGCGTGCTGCCACGGTCGAGTGTGTCAATGCTCAAGCCCGCACGAGCCATGGGGTGTATCAGGTGCGAGTGCGCGGGCGTGCCAAGGTGCGCTGCGTGGCCTTGTGGGTGGCGATCTCGCACAACGTGCTCATCTGGATCCGCGACGTGCAAACGCCGCCCGCCGCCCCGGCACAGCCCGTCAGTCTGGCCTAACGAAACAGTCGTCATCCCAGACCGGGGATAAGCGGTCATGGATTGAAGCGCGGACGAGGGACCGAGAATCAGCCTGTCAGATCGAGTTGGGTTTCTCATCGGGATGACCTCATTCAACTGGCAACTGCCCACTGCCCATCCAGGTGATCTGCCCCACGGCGCTGGCATTGAGGGCGGGCAGACAATAAATTCACAAGCTCCGAGTCCACTTTACCACTCAACAAGTTCCGGCGGTCGCGTTAGGCATTCTCGACCAAGGTCTATCTGTGCGAGAACTTTTCCAAATTCGTTACCCTTAAAAAACCAAATAAAATAATTAGTGTAAAAGTCAATAGAGAGGTTCCTGGTGAAGGAATCATTAAAGCTACTTCTTATGAACATGATGATGATGGGAATACCACTGAAGATCCTAAACTTGCAGAAAAAGTGATCGTGGAGACGGCCCATCGCTACATCGCCTTGTTCGAGGGCCTCACCGGCCAGCCATTCCAACCGGCGCCCTATCCGGCAGCGCCACGCATTGCCAACGTCATCCTCAAGTATTTGAATAAAGGAGAGAGTTGACCATGCAAGCTTTAGAAATCGCAAAAGCCAATCTCGAACGACACATCCGCCAGAACCCCTATCCGGGGCGGGGATTGGTCGTCGGCCGGTCGTCGGCGCAGGACGCCTGGCTGATGATCTATTGGATCATGGGGCGCAGCGAGAGCAGCCGCAATCGCAAGTTTGTGGCCGAAGGTGGTTCCATTAGGACGGAACCCGTGAACGCCCAATTGCTGTACGACCCCAGCCTGATCATCTACGAAGCGATGCTCGAGCTGCCGGAGCTTTATCTCGTCAGCAACGGCGCTCAGACGCGCGCCTTGTACGTGGGGCTTCAGGCCGACCAGACTTTTGACTCGGTGATGGCGCACTGGGATCGCGAGCCGGATGCGCCGAACTATACGCCCCGGATCAGCGCGATGCTGGACCTGCGAGGCGAGCCGGGCGCGCTCACGCTCAGCCTTTTGAAAGCAAATCCCGCCAATCCCGATCTGACGGATCGCTTCACCTTTCGGCCCGCGCCTCCACCTCCCGGCCTGGGCGTGGGTCTCACCACTTACCAGGGCGACGGGAGTCCCCTGCCCAGCTTTTGCGGCGATCCGCTTCTCTTCCCATGCCCAGGCAACGCCAACGACCTTCTTGATGTATACTGGGATGCGCTCGATGCCGAAAACCGGATCGCGCTTGCGGTGAAATGGATACCGCTGCACGGCGGCCCCAGCGAAATCATCATCCGGAACCGCTATGGAGATTGATGAACCGAATAATTCTGTGGAACGAATACGTTCTGGTCAACTTGCCCAATGACCGCCTGGCGCACACAAAGAGTCTGCCATGCGCATCACATTGATCGGTCACAATACCGTCTTGATCGAGGCGGCTGGAAAAAAGATCCTCACCGACCCGTGGTTTGGTTTGGGCGGCGACCTGACTTTTGCGCGCCTCAAAGCACCTGCGAGAACGCGCGAGGAATTGACAGACGTCAACCTGGTGCTGGTCTCGCACGATCACTTTGATCACACCGACAATCGGTATCTCCGCTCGCTTGCCGCGGATGTGCCCGTCGTCATGCCACGACAGACGGGCTGGTTGACCAAGTTGCAGGGAGCCAAGAACGTCATGGGCATCGTTGCGTGGGAAAGCCTCCGCTTTGGAGAAATCACCGTGACGGCGGCGCCGGCGTTCCATATCACTTTTACGGTTGGGTTTGTGATTCAGGCCGAGGGGAAACAAATCTATTTTGCGGGCGACACTTTTTATCACCCAGCGATGCGCAAGATCGGTCAGCAATTTCAATTGGACGTCGCGCTCATTCCCGTCACCACTTTTCGCATTCCCATGACGATGGGCGAGAAGGGTGCTGTTCGCGCGGTGCAGGCGCTCAAGCCATCACTAGTTCTTCCTATCCACTTGGGAGTTAGACCTCGCCATCCCTGGCTCCGTACCAACCACACGCCGGAAGGTTTTATAAAGCGATTGCGGGAGACGGGGTTGACAACGCCGGTGGTCATTCTACGTGAAGGAGAAAGCTGGACAAAATGAGCAACACATCATTCAGCACGCGGGCCGTGCACGCCGGTGAGCGTGCTCCGCACCCCGACTATACGCCGGTCGTCACGCCCATTCACCCCAGCGTTGGCTTTGTGTACGATAGCATGGATGACCTGGATGCGATCTTGGGCGCCGCACGCGAGGGCTATGTCTATCCTCGCTACGGCAGCCCGACGGTGGCCGCCTTTGAAGCAGCCGTGGCGGATTTGGAAGGGGGACAAGCCGCCCATGCTTTTGCCACGGGCATGGCGGCCGTTCACGTCGCACTGTTGGCGGCGGGAGTGCGCGCGGGCACGTCGGTCGTCGCGGCGATGGACGTGTATGGCGCGACTTTTTCGCTGCTTCGGAGCCTCTTGGCCGAATTAGGCGCAGTCGTTCGCTTCGTGGACGTGACCGACCTGGCCGCGGTCGAAGCGGCCCTGGCCGAAATGCGCCCGGTCGCGCTGATGGCCGAAGTCATCTCCAACCCGCTGATCAAGGTGGCCGATGTGCCTGCGTTGACGGGCCTGGCGCATCGCTATGGCGCGCAGGCGTTGATAGACAACACTTTTTCTTCGCCCTATCTTTTCAATCCGCTGGCTCACGGCGCGGACTATATCATCCACAGCGCCACCAAGTACATCGGCGGTCACGGCGACGTGATGGCGGGCGTCGTCGTCACCTCTGCTGAAAACCGGCGCAAGTTGTACGAGTTGAACAAGTTGGTCGGCAGCGTGCTCGGTCCGTTCGAGGCGTGGCTGGCATTGCGAGGGTGCAAGACCTTGCCCTTGCGCGTGCGTCAACAGTGCGCCAACGCCGCGCGCGTGGCCGAGTGGCTGGCCGGGCGCCGCAAGATTGCGCGCGTCAACTATCCCGGCCTGCCGGCGCATCCTCAACACGACCTGGCTCGCCGCTTGTTCGGCGAGCGCGGCTTTGGCGGCATGCTCTCCTTCGAGATCGCCGGCGCGGATCGGGCGGGCGCGTTTCGCTTCATGGAGGCGCTCGACCTGTGCCAGTCCGCGACCACGCTGGGCGACATTTACACGTTGGTCTTGCACCCGGTCACGTCATCGCACCGGAGCCTTTCGGCGGAAGAACGCGCGCAGATCGGCATCGGAGAAGGTTTGGTGCGCCTCTCGGCCGGCATCGAGGACGCCGACGACATCATCGCCGATCTGGAGCAGGCGCTGGCTCAAGTTTAGGTTCAAATGAAAATAGACCTCCACGTTCATAGCAAGGAGCGCTCCAGTTGCGGTCGAGCATCGGAAGAGGAGCAAATTCGCGCCGCGATGGCGGCGGGCCTGGATGCGATTGTGTTTACGGATCATCACCGTCTTGCGCCACTGGGGCGACTGGAAAAATTGAACGACCGCTATGCGCCTTTCAGAATCTTTAGCGGGATTGAGATAACCACGAACGGTGAGGACGTGCTGGTCTTGGGCCTCGACGATGCCGCGCTTGAGAATCCAAAGTGGACCTATCCCGATTTGCACGCTTTTGTTCGAGAGCGCGGGGGATTCATCGCCCTGGCCCATCCCTTCCGATACCACCCGGACAAGATAACAATCGAGTTAGAACAGTTTGTTCCCGACGCTCTCGAAGTGTGTTCCATCCACACGCCGCTGGCGGCGGAAGCCCGCATCCGCGAGATCGCTTTGCGCTTGGGGATTCCTGTCGTGTGCAACTCGGACGCGCACAGCACGGATGCGCTCGGCATACATTACAATGTCCTCGAAAGGTTTCCTTCTGACGAGCAGGAGATGATTGCCCTTTTGAGATCGGGGCGGTTCACGTGCAGTCATCCTCGCTGATGTGGAGCAGGCGCTCGCCAGGGTGCAAAAGAGATGGTCATCTTTTTTGACGTTGACGACACGCTCATGAATTATCGAGCGGCGGAAAGGGCCGCCGCGCTCCGATTCCGAGATCATTTTGCCGACATTCTGAAATTCGAGGACGCGGCTTTTGTTTCGCTCTGGCATGACCTGATGGCAAAACACTAGGCCCGCTACCTGGCCGGCGAGGTAGACTGGGCGGGCCAGCGGGGATGGTGTTCCAGCAATTCAACCTCTTTCCACATTTGACCGTGCTGCAAAACATCATGCTGGCGCCGCTCTGGGTGCGCCGCTGGCCGAATGACAAGGCCGAACAAATCGCGACGGACTTGCTCAAGCGCGTGGGAATTCCCGAACAGGCTTCCAAGTATCCGGCGCAACTATCCGGCGGTCAGCAGCAGCGCGTTGCGATTGCGCGCGCCCTGGCGATGCAGCCCAAGATCATGTTGTTCGACGAGCCGACGAGCGCGTTGGATCCCGAGATGATCAAAGAAGTGCTGGACGTGATGATCGGGCTGGCTCAATCGGGAATGACGATGATCGTGGTGACGCACGAGATGGGGTTTGCGCGCAGCGTCGCGGATCGCCTGGTCTTTATTGACGACGGCCAGATCGTCGAAGAAGGAACGCCGAGCGAAATTTTCAGCCAGCCGAAACACGATCGCACAAAACTGTTCCTGTCGCAAATACTCCACTAGGCGCGTTGGCGAAAATCATCTGTCGGCCGCGCAATTTGCCATTCGCCAAGAAATGACATACAATAGCAACGTTGGTTAGATCATTCCATGCTGGAGGTCGAGATGATGCAAATCCGCTGCCAGCGTTGCGGGTGGATGCAGACGCTGGGACGCGAGTCAATCGCCTTGGCGCTGGCCGAGTCCCAACAGTCGCACGAACAGCATCACGTGGTAGACTGCCCGCGCTGTCGCCATGCGATCAAGGTTCCGGTCACCGACCTGCGCCGCCGGCTGCCGGCCAATTACCCCCTTCCAGAAATCGCGCCGCCGGAACCTGAATCTGCCCCTGAGACGGCTGCGCTGGTCGTAGAAAATCAATCGGAAGAACCGCCCACGCCCGTTCAGACTGCATCCGAATCCGTTACATGAGGCACAACTGCTCTTTACAATACCATGCTTGAACAAGTGCTGGCGAATTAGGATCATTAGCATCACAAAAAATCAGCAGCCCAGGAATCGCCAGTCCATGAGTAGTCTATTGCACCTGCCGTCAATGGGGCGCATGCCCTAATGAAAACTCAAGAGGAGACAAACCATGAACGAGATGACATTGCCTACCGTTGCCACCCAGGTTCAGGAACCTATCCCGGCGCCTGCCGAGCCGGTTCCTGTGCCAGAGTCTGCGCCAGTGCCAGTTGAGCCAGCGCCAGTTGAGCCGGCGCCAGCGCCCAAAAAGCCACGGGCGGCTCGCAAGCCAGCCGTCAAGAAGGCCGCAGCCAAAAAGGCCAAGCCAAAGGCTAAAGCCAAGGCCCCAGCCAAAAAGGCAAAGGCTAAAGCACCCGCCAAAAAGGCCAAGGCCAAATAGCCTATCAGTGTTCGTGCGCCAGGCCGGGGCACCGCCTGAGAACGTGACCCAGTGCGACACGCTTCGCGCCACGTCGCCCACTCGGTTGCCTGGATACCACAGGAGCTACGTGGCGGGGCTGTAGGATAACTGCGGCCCGTCGTCATGGGTGACTGTTGGTTTAGGCCTTGTCGGACTCGTTGAGAATTGCTCGGGGCGGATTGTCACAACTGTCAGCCTTCGGCGGTCGTTCATGCCACCTGCCAGGCGAGTTACAGTAGTCCGCACTTGTTTTCCGTCATCCCGGACGTGTGTCCGAGCAAAAGACAAATGGGAAAGGAGTCAACCTATGGAGATACGTTGTCCCAACTGCGGGTGGTCATCCGAGATGGCTGTGGAGGCGGTCAATGCCGCTATCGCGGCGGCAGAGCAAAAGCAGGCCAATCACCACATCGAGCACTGCCCGCAATGTCAGTGGGTCATCCGGGTGCCGCTGGAGGAACTGCGCGCGACGGCAACGCCGTCGCCTGCCCCTGAAGCGCCAGCCGAGATTGCGCCAGTCGAGGTTGTGCCGGTGGAAGCTGCGCCCGTGGAGGCCGCGCCAGTAGAGGCCGCGCCAGTAGAGGCCCCGGCCAAGAAGCCACGCGCCGCTCGCAAACCGGCCGCCAAACCCAAAGCTGCGTCCAAGAAAGCGGCAGCGAAAAAGGCTCCGGCCAAGAAAGCCAAGCCCAAAGCCAAAGCCGCACCCAAGAAAGCCGTCAAGAAAACGCCGGCCAAGAAACCCAAGCCCAAGGCCAAAAAGTAGGCCGAGCGCATCTGTAACGACTGCCTCCACCGCAGAGACGCAAAGAACGCAGAGGGTTCTACAAAAGAACCCTCTGCGTCTTTCGCCTCTGCGGCGAGTTTTGCGACGAGCCAGGCGCTATCCGTCTGGTTTTATCCACCTGGCATTCGTTATCCGCACCAGATCATCCACGCGCAGTTCGAGATTCACTCCACGCTGCCCCGCGTTGACGCAGATACGTTCGCACGCCATCGCGGCGCCATCAATCCACATCTCAAAGCCCCGGTTGAGCAATGCCAGCGCGCCAATGCCGCCGACCAGCAAGCCCGTCAGTGATTCGGCCTCCTTTTGCGTCGCCATCCGCAACTTTTTATCGCCCGAGGAGCGGGCCAACACACGCAGGTCTAACTCACGGTCGCCGGGAACCATCACCAACAGCGGCCTTGCTCGCGGCTGAAGGTCGCGCATCACGACGAGCGTCTTGTACACGCGCTTGACCGGTTGCCCCATCGCCTGCGCCGCTTCGACCGCCGAATGGATCTCCGGCGAATATTCATGCACCTCGTAGGCGACCTTGCGCTGATCTAACACGCGCATCGCGTTCGTCTTGATACTCATGGCTGAATTACCACCGGTGTTCCCACATCGGCCCAATCGTAAAGCTGGTGAGCCGCCACTGTATCGAGCACGATGCAGCCGAATGAGACGGGCCGGCCCAAATAGCCCGACCACAGTCGCTGGCCGCTGGAAAGGATCGGCAGCGCGTGGATGCCGTTTTCGACGGAGCCGACGTAATAGATGCCCAGCCAGTATGGCATTTGCAGGTTCCAAGTGCTGGCATAAGCGTTCGGGATTTTGTCGAGCACCTGGAACGTGCCGGGCTTGGTGGGCGAAGTCGCCAACCCGGTCGAAGCGACGAACGAATACACCACCTGATCGCCACTATAGGCCCACAGGTGTTGACGCGAAATACTGACGACGATTTTCTTTGCGCCGGCGTAACCACCTGTGACCGGCGACGGCGCTGGATGGATGACCTGGCCCGCGCCGGGGATGCGGAGCACTTGCCCCACGTAAACCGAATTGGGATTGACGATGCCATTCGCGGCGGCCAGTTGAGCTGTCGTCAGCCCATAGCGCATGGCGATGCGAAACAAATTTTCGCCCGTGGCGACGACGTGCGTGCCGCCCGAGCCAGCCACAGGCGCGCCAGGCTGACTGGGTTGAGGAGGCGCTGCGCTGCCGGCATTGCCTGCGGGAATGATAAGCGTCTGGCCGACGTAGACCATCGTCGGGTTGACGACGCCATTGACGCTGGACAGCGCACTGACCGAGACGCCGTACTTGAGCGCAATGCGGAACAGATTCTCGCCGGGCTGCACGACGTGAGTCCGCCCGCTGCCCTGCGCCAATGCCGCATCGGCTGCCGCTATACCCGGCGCCGCCGTACTCGGCGCAAGCATCACGAGCAACGCCAACGCCAGGCCGATTGCCAATATTCGTCTCACCATTGCCTCCTTCCCTCACGATGTAGGAACCTCGCAAGCCCCAGC
The DNA here is from genome assembly GCA_041300525.1 of Anaerolineae bacterium. Classification (GTDB taxonomy): domain Bacteria; phylum Chloroflexota; class Anaerolineae; order Fen-1058; family Fen-1058; genus JBGLNJ01. Next base: position 4,102,655 of record JBGLNJ010000001.1, read on the forward strand.
CCAGAGTTCAGGAAAGTACGCTGCTACTTTGGCCAAGATTCCATGCTCAAGATTGGCTGGCATCGGTTCCAAGCAAAAACAATCTGATGCCCAGAGTGCTGTATCGGCCAACGGGTAGTATTTGAGTTGACCGCCAGATTCGCCGTACCATTCAAAGACTGTACCCGGGCGCGCCGTCAATCAGGCGATGATCGAACGATAGACTCAACGCCAGCATCTCGCGCAACACAACCTGGCCGTTCAAGCCGACGGGCCTGGAAACAATGCGGCCCACGCCGAGGATGGCGCACTCGGGCGGGTTGATGATGGGCGTAAAGGCGTCAATCTCGTACATGCCCAGATTCGTGATCGTGAACGTCCCGCCCGTGAGGTCGTCCGGCAGGCTGCGGCCCGCGCTGGCGCGCTCGCCCAAGTCGCGCAACGTTCGGTTGATCTCGATCAGGCTCATGGCGTCCGCCTTGCGGACAACTGGCACCAGCAAGCCGCGCTCCGTATCCACCGCCACGCCGATGTTGACGTCAGCCAGTTGCGCGATGCCGGCCTCGGTGAGCGTGGCGTTCACGTGGGGGTGCTCGCGCAGCGCGCGCGCGACGAGCATCACCATAAAGGCATCGTAAGATATTTTTTCGCCCAATTCGGCGATCACTTGTTGACGCGCGCTGACAAGGTTCGTCGCATCGGCCTCGGTCGTCAGAGTGACCTGGGGCCGCTCGCGCCAGCCCGCCGAGAGCCGCTCGGCAATGATCGCTCGCAAGCCCGTGAGGCCTGACAGGTTTCCGCCAACCGGAACGGTCGGAAAATCTGTCAGGTCTTTTGCCATCGCGCGCTCGACATCTTGCCGCGTGATCTGCCCGCGCGGGCCGGTGCCGGTGAGCGTTGCCAAATCAACACCTGCCTCCGCCGCCACCTTGCGCGCGACCGGCGTCGCCTTAATCGCAGCCATTGGCGCAGGCGCACCAGCTTGAGCCAAATCAACGGACACAATCATGCCGCGCGGGCCGGTGCCGGTGATGGCCTCGAGCGCAAGGCCTTTCTGACGAGCCAGCGCGCGCGCCTTGGGTGAAGCCTTGACCACTGCGCGAGACGAAGGACCGCTGCGCGTGACTGTGGACGGCGCGGCCTCCGGTCGCCGGTCGTCGGTCGTCGGTCTCGCACCAATCACCGCAATCGGCTGGTTGACCGGCACGGTCTCTCCGACGGGGACGAGAATGTGCAGCACGCCGCTGGCAGGCGCTTCGATCTCTAGCGCGGCCTTTTCCGATTCCAACGTGAACAACAACTCGCCTTTGGCGACGGTTTCGCCTTCCTGCTTGTGCCATTCGACAAGCTTGCCTTCGGTCATGGTGAGGCCCAGCCGGGGCATGACAACTTGATAGCCGTTTCCCGAATCCGTCATGGAAACACCTTCTGATTAGAGAGCAAAAATCTCTTTGACTTGCTGCAAGGCGGTTACCTCGTTCTCGGATGGCGAAAACTCCATCCCGATGAAACCGTCGAACTGTAGCTCGCGCAGCTTGCGAGCGATATTGTGGAAATTGATCTCGCCGGTGCCCGGCTCCTGGCGCGTGGGCGCATCGCCGATGTGAACCGTCGGGTACAGTCCCTTGTATTCTTCCAGTCCCCAGATGAGATTGCCCGAGCCGCGCTGCTGGTGGTAGCAATCGAACGCCAGGCGGAAGCGAGGATGGCCGATGCGCCGTACCCAATCGGCAGCCAGCTCGTGGTTGTGCACGAGCACGCCGCCCTTGATGTGAAACTGGTTGAGGCCCTCCACCCACACCTCGACGCGCGTCTGCTCGACCAGCCGCATGATTTTTTCAGTCTGCCTCAGCAGGTTGGCATATTGCTCCGACTCGGTGTAATCGGACGAGAGCCGCCGTGTCCACTCTTGGCCGCCTACGATCTCGACCTGGTTGGAAAAGATAAAGAGGCGCTCGACGTTGTAACGCTCGGCCATCTCCAGGCTCTCGGCCCAGGTGCGGAGCGTCTTGTCATTGTCGCCCGGATCGGCCAGCGATCCCATGTCGCCATCGAACGTCGAGTTGAGGATGCAGCCGTGCCGCTGACACTCGGCGGCCAGCTCGGCCATAGGCCGTTCGCGCCACAGCCACACGTCCAGCCGGCGGATGCCCAGCGCAGCGAACTTTTCCACTCGCTCGACGATGGGCACGTTACGAAACCAAAAATCAAGATAGCCCGAGAGTTCCATCTACGACATGACCCTTCCGCCATCCAGCTCGATCGCTTGCCCGTTGATGTAACGAGCTTCGTCCGAAGCCAGGAACGCGACGAGCGCCGCCGTCTCTTTGATGGTCCCCAATCGCTTCATCGGATTGGTCTCGGCCAATTGCCGCAGGTAGGTGCCCGGCTCCCAACCGTTTTCCGCGCACACGCGGCGGTCCACGTCGCGCATGAGTTCCGTGTCGGCGTGGCCCAGGCACACGGCGTTGCAGTTGATGTTGTACGGCCCTAGCTCTTGGGCGACCGAGCGCACCAGACCAATCGCGCCGGTCTTGGCCGCCGAATAGGCCGCCGTCGCCGGCCACGAAGTCTTGCCCGCCATCGAAGACATGACGACAATACTGCCACTGTGTTGTTCCATCATCTTGGGCGCAACGGCCTGGACGCACAGCAACAAGCCCGTCAGGTCAATGTTCATCACCAACTGCCAGTCTTCCAGCACGAGTTCAGTCAGCGGCGCGCCGCGATAGACGCCCGCGTTGGCGACGAGCACGTCGGCGCGGCCCCACGTTGCCAACACCATCTGAATCGAATCGCGGACGCAACTCTGGTCGCCCACATCGCAGTGCACTTGCAGTCCGCCGATGGCGTCAGCCGTTTGCGCCGCGGCGCGGTCGTCCACATCCAACACCGCCACGCGCGCGCCCTCCCGCGCAAAGCGCTCGGCGCACGCCTGTCCAATGCCTCTGGCCGCGCCCGTGATGACGACGACTTTGTCCTCAAAGCGTCTCACGCCTTCACCCGCCGTTCCATGGCGCCGCACGACTTGACCGCCGCGACAACATCCTTCACATCCGGCAAAACAAAATTCTCCAAAATGGGACTGTAGGGCAGCGGGACGTTTTTCGCGCCCACGCGGACGATGGGTCCGTCCAGGTATTCGACGGCCTCTTCGGCGAGCATGGCGGCGATTTCCGCGCCGGGACCGGAACGCAGATGCGCCTCGTGCGCGATGACGACGTGTCCCGTCTTGGCGACGGATTGGATCAGCGTCGCCTTGTCCAGCGGCACGAGTGTGCGCGGGTCAATCACCTCGGCGCTGATGCCCTCCCGCGCCAACTGCTCGGCGGCCTGGAGCGATTTCTTGACCATGATGCCGATGCCGATGATCGTCACGTCGCGGCCCTCGCGCAAGATATTCGCCTTGCCAAAGGGCACGGCGAAATTCTCGTCTTCAGGCACCGGGCCACGGTCGGCATACAGCATTTTGTGCTCAAAGAACAGCACCGGGTCTTGGCCGCGCAACGCGGTCTTGAGCAGGCCTTTGGCATCGGCGGGCGTGGCGGGCGTGACGATCTTTAGTCCTGGCACGTTCATGAACCACGACTCGGGGCTTTGCGAGTGCTGCGCCGCCGCCGAGCCGGGCGCGCCGGTCGTCACACGGATCACCAGCGGCACGTTTGCTTTGCCGCCGCTCATAAAGCGGGCCTTGGCGACCTGGTTGGCGATCTGGTCGCCCGCGCACATCAAGAAATCGCCAAACATGATCTCGACGATAGGCCGCATGCCCATCATCGCCGCGCCCAGCCCCGCGCCGATGATGGCAATCTCGCTGATGGGTGTATCGCGCACGCGCTCCTCGCCAAACTCGGCCCACATCCCCTGCGACACGCCCCACACGCCGTTGAACGCGCCCACATCCTCGCCCATCAGGAACACGGCCGGGTCGCGCCGCATCTCTTCGCACATCGCTTCTCGGATCGCTTCAGAGTAAGACAGTTCGCGCATCATTCCCTCATTTCACGTCGCCGAACTCGATCCGTACATCGCGCGCCTGATCGAGCGCGAGCAGGAGCGCCAGACGCGCAAGCTGATCATGATTCCGTCGGAAAGCTACGCGCCGCTGGCCGTACGCCAGGCGCTCGGCTCAGTCCTGCAAAACATCTATGCCGAGGGCTACCCGCCTCTGCGCGCCACGCGCGAAACCGAGGCGCTGCTTTCCGACGACGAGTATCAACTGGCCTACTATCGCCGCTACTCGGATCGCCGCTTTTACAAAGGCACCGAGTATGCGGACATTATCGAAGCATTGGCCGGACGCCGCGTGGCTGAATGTTTTGCCACGCCGGACGTTCCCGCCGAAGCGATCCGCGCCAACGTCCAGCCGCTGTCCGGCTCGCCCGCCAACCTGGGCGTCTATGACGCCTTTATGCAAGCGGGCGACACGCTGATGGGCCTGGACCTTTTCCAGGGCGGCCACCTGACGCACGGCAGCGAGTTCAACATCTCTGGCAAACGCTACCGCGTCGTTTCCTACGGCGTTGACCCCAAAACGGAGCAGTTGAATTACGACCAAATCATGGATTTGGCCTTGAAGCACAAACCGCGCGTCATCGTCGCCGGGTACACGTCGTACTCGTGGGCGCCGGACTGGAACAAGTTCCGCCAGATTGCCGATGCGGTCGGCGCGTTGCTCATGGCCGACGTTGCCCACACTGCCGGGCTGGTCATCGGCGGCGTGTATCCGAACCCGGTCGGCATTGCCGACATCACCGTGTTCACCACGCACAAGACGTTGGGCGGGCCGCGCGGCGCTGTCATCCTCACGACCGATGAGGACAAGGCCAACAAGATTGACATGGCGATCTTTCCCGGCGCGCAGGGCGGGCCGCACGTCAACAAGTTTGCGGCGATGTGCGTGGCGTTCAGGCTGGCGCAGACCGAGCAGTTCAAGCAACTGCAAAGGCTCACGGTCGAAAACGCGCGGGCGCTTTCGGATGCCTTCAAGGCGCGGGGGTTGAAGGTGGCTTATGGCGGCACTGACACTCACATCGTCGTGTTGAACGTGAGCGCCGTCAAAAGCGACACCGGCTTTCCATTGCGCGGCGAGATGGCAGCGCGCCTGCTCGATCTCGCGGGCATCGTCATCAACAAAAACACCCTCCCCGGCGATACCAAGACGGCGCTTGCCAGCGGCATTCGCTTTGGCACGCCGTGGGTGAGCCAGCGTGGCCTGCGCCCCGGCGATATGCAATCCATCGCCGATGTCGTTGCGGATGTTCTGACACACATTCAGCCTTTTGCCTACTTTGGCCTGGCAGGTGAATTGCCGCGCGGCAAGATTGACCTGGACATTCTCGAATCAGCCAAGAAGCGAGTCAGCGAATTGGCTGACAGGGCTGGGATTGATGTTGACCTGCTACTCTCGCCAATCTCCAATCCCCAATCCCCAATCTCCCTTGAAATCAAAGGCTATCGGGCGCGAGCGTTCGTCCAAGAAATCACCACGGGCAACCTGGCGACTTTGGAGCCGGGCCGGGCAACGCGCACGTACTTGCTCGACCGCGTGGGCAAACTGCTCGCCAACGTGGCTATCGCCCGGACCAAATCCGACGAACTCGGGCGCGACCGTTTCTGGATGGGCGTCCGCAGCCAGGACGCGGAACGAGTCAAGACTTGGTTGTGCGGCCTTGCAGATGGCTATATCCTGTTTGACGACCAGGACGTGTTCCGCAAGGTTCAGGGACCGGTGACGATTTCCGAAGCAAGCGATGTTGACTGGAATCTCTTGAAATCGGTGGGAGAGCCGCTGGCCGAGCCGGGCGAGGTGGGCGCCGTGCTGCTGCAAAACTATCCCGACCGCTTTGACCTGACCAAGCCTTACTTTGTAGGCCAGAACTGCTTCAAAGAATTTGTGCCGCCGCCAACAGATAAGGTGGAATGGACATGGGCTGAACCAACCAACGCGCCGCTCAAGCGCACGGCCCTGTTCGACACGCACAAAGCGATGGGCGGCAAGATCGTTCCTTTTGCCGGATGGGAGATGCCAGTGTGGTACACCAGCGTGAGCGAAGAGCACGCCGCCGTGCGCCAGGCTGCCGGACTGTTCGACGTGAGCCACATGGGCTGCTTTGAGGTCGCCGGGCCGAACGCCATCGCCTTCCTCGATACCGTCATCTCCAACTATGCTCATTGGCTCGAAGACGGTCAGTCGGCCTACGGCTACCTGCTCGACCCGGACGGCAGCCCGATTGACGACTTGATGATCTACCGCCGAAGAGCAGACAAATTCCTGGTCGTGGTCAACGCCTCGAACGAAGACAAGGACTGGGACTGGATGAACGCCGTCAACGAGCGGCGCGTGGTGATTGACCGCCAGCGTCCCTGGGTGCAGGTCGCCGCGCCGGCCGTGCTGCGCAGCCTCAAAGATCCGTCGTCGGGCGCAGATCAGTTGCGCGATATTGCGCTGCAAGGCCCCGCGTCCATCGCCATCCTGCAAGCCTGCACGGATGATCCAAAGACAAAGTTCACCCTCGCTCGCGTGCGCCGCACCGATTTGATCGAAGCCGAATTATCGGGCATCCCCCTTGTCGTCGCGCGCACCGGCTACACGGGCGAAGACGTGGGCTTTGAGATTTTCGTCCATCCCGATCAGCAGGTGGCACTCTGGAAGATGCTGTTGGAAAAGGGCAAATCGTTCGGCCTCAAGCCGTGCGGGCTGGCCGCGCGCGATAGCACGCGCACCGAGGCGGGCCTGCCGCTTTACGGCCACGAGTTGGTCGGGCCGTTCGACATCAGCCCCGCCGAGGCGGGTTTCCCCGGCTATGTCAAATATCACAAGCCATTCTTCATCGGGCGCGACGCTTTGTTGGCGCGTGACCAAAAGCGGGTGCGCGAGCTGATCCGTTGGCGCATGAATCAAAAGGGCGTGCGCCGTCCCGGCACAGGCTGCCCCGTCGTCAACAAGCAAGGCCAGGTGATCGGCCACGTCACCAGTTGCTCGATAGACAGCGAAGGTTATTTGCTGGGTCTGGCGATTGTGGAATCGCGGTACAATGTGGAAGGCACGCCCATCGGCATCTTTGTCTTGCCTGAAAAGCCGCAGGCGGAGAAAGCCAAGCCGGCGCTGGCCGTGGGCGACCGGGCACTGCTGCACGTCGAAGCCACCGTGCTGCGGCGCTTTCCGGAAAAGAAGACCGCAGGAACACCCGCGAAAGCAGAGGATTGACAGACGTGGTGCGTGTTTCGTGTTGCGTGGTATGCGAGGCACGCACCGCCATCGAAAAAACATGTCGTCTCAATAATCTGGGGGAAGAATTTTGCGAAGGTTTAGTCCCAATCCAGCTATGGGAGAGTTGACAACGGGTGGCTTCACTTGTGGAAATAGTAAAGAATACTGGTATGGGTCAGAAACCATTAGCCCATAGGAAAACAGAATGAAGCGAATGAATACCATGCTGCTGGTCATGTTCTTGGCTGTTGGCCTGGTTACGTGCAAGCCACTTATCCGCTCTGAACCCAGATTTGGCAGGGAGTACAACATAGAGCGTATGAAAGTGGGTGTACCCATCATCCCTGATGATTGGGAGCTATTCAACTCGGATGCGAAATATGCCGCCTGGGTAAACCCGGCAAGAGCGAAAAACATGAGTGATCGTATCCCCCTCCATTATGATAAGGCACTTGATTACCGAACAGGGAGCCTGTTATCGGAGACCGATACCTATTACGGAAAAGAAGACTATACTATCCCAGATGGAGGGTAGGACACGGCAAACACCGTGTTCCGATTTTTCGGAACATGAGCGGAACTCGGTTCCACTGATATTCCGACTTGTGTGGGGCAGATCATGGTGGACTCTGTGACCGCCGCTCAGGATGGCTGGCTGTTGGTTTATACGGACACCCGCCTCAGTCCAAGCACGCTGGTCGGCTGGGCGCCGATCCACAAAGGCTTGAACACTAATTTGAAGGTGGATATTAACAGGGAACTGGTGGAGCCGTATGCGACGCTCTGGGCGGCGCTCCACGTGGATCGAGGCGCCATCGGTCTGTTGGAACCGCCGGTGATTGATGGACCCGTGCAGCAAGATGGCAAGACGGTTGTCGTCGCCTTTGACATTACGGGTCAGGGTGCAACTACCGCCACGCCCCAGGTTTCCGCTACTAGCGCCCCAGCCGTGGTGCCCAAGCTTTTGCCGCCCGCCGGAGGGAACCAGAGGCCGTGGACCGGTTGGCTCGTCGCCGTCTGCGGCGCGGTTGGCTTGGGGAGTTTGTCGTGGGTGGCGGGCATGGCGCTGCGGCGCATAAAGGCGCGCGCTCAGGGTCCGTCTGATCAAGAAAAGTAGACAGGTTTCTGGGAGTCAAAGATGCGAAACAAGCGATTAGCAATAACGGCGTTACTGGCAGTGGCGACGCTTGCCTCTGCATGCCAGGCGCGTGCGACGGCGACACCACAACTTTCGACGGCGACCGTCTCACGCGGGTCGCTTCAGGCGACGGTGTCGGCGTCGGGAACGATCGCGGCCCATGCGCAGGTGACCGTGCTGTTCCAGAACTCGGGGCAAATCAAGACGGTGAACGTCAAAGCAGGGGATAAAGTCAAAGCTGGGCAGGTGATGGCCTCACTCGATACGACTGACGTGGAAGTCGCCGTGGACTTGGCGCAAGCCGGTTTGGACATGGCGCAAGCCAGGCTCGCGACGGCCAAGAAGGAGCCTCTGCCTTCGGAGATCAAAGCGGCTGAGGCGGCGCTGGCGAGCGCCCAGGCTGCGCTGCGCGCCGCGCAAAGCAAGACCGCTCACTTTGGCGATCAACTCACCATCGAGCAGGCCAATGTGGACAATGTTGCCAAGCGCTTGAGTGACGCGCAGGGCACGTACAGCAATCTTCTCGAGACCCTGCCGTCGGGGGCCCGAGGCAGAGGGGCGCCGTATGTCCCGCCGGCGGGCCAAGAGTGGTCCTCGCAAAAAGCGGCGCTGGACAATGCGCAGATTGATTATCAAGTCGCCGTGGCAAACTATAACCTGGCAGCGGCGAACGTCAACGATAGCAGCGTCCAGCAAGCGGCAGCGCAGGTCTCTTCAGCGCAGGCCAACCTCGACAGCTTGAAGAACACGCCCGCGCCGAAAGATGTGCAAGTGGCCGAGCCGTCCCTCCAGCAGGCGCAGATTTCGCTCGATCAGGCGAAGGCGAACTTTAAAAAGTCGCAGCTCATCGCGCCGTTCGACGGCGTGGTGGCCGACCTCAATATCCAAGTCGGTCAGCAGTCGTCGGCCAGCGCGCAACCGGTGATCTTGGTGGACCTCTCTCGGTTGGAGGCGCAGGTCAATGTTGGCGAGACGGATCTGCCGCGCGTCAAGGTAGGCCAGCCCGTCCAAGTCACTTTTGATGCGTTGCTAGGCCAGACCTTTACAGCCGAGGTCGTTGAAATTGCATTCGTCGGCACGACGACGCAAGGCGTCGTCAACTATCCGGTGACGGTCGCGCTCGACGCTTCGACTTCGCTCAGTGCCAGCCAGCAGATTCGTTCCGGCATGACGGCCAACGTGACCATCGTCGTGGAACAGCGCGACAACATTTTGCTCGTTCCCAACCGCGCGGTCAAGACCAGCGGCAAGCAAAAGATCGTCACGGTGATCAAGGACGGCCAGCCAACGCCCGTCAACGTGACGCTGGGGATGTCCAACGATACCCAGTCCGAAGTGACGAGCGGCTTGAACGAGGGTGACGTCGTGCAGGTTCAGCAAACGACGACCACCACCAGCCAGGGCGGCGGCGGGTTCGGTGGACCTGGCGGTGGATTCGGTGGGGCGGGGGGATTCAGGTCGGGAGATTGATGTTTTGTGTTTGACCCCTGGGACTGCCCAGGGGTTGACGAGTGAGGTGAGACGATGGCCGTAAACGCTACGCGGGGTGATCCCGTTATACAAGTCAAAGATGTGACGCGCACATACAAGATGGGCGAGGTGGAAGTCAACGCTCTGCGCGGCGTGTCGTTCCAGGTGGAACAGGGCGAGATGGTCGCCATCATGGGGCCTTCGGGTTCGGGCAAGTCCACGTTGATGAACATTATCGGCTGCCTCGACCAGCCGTCCGGCGGCACTTATATGCTCGACGGCGTCGAGGTGAGCGCGCTAAAGGACAGCCAATTGGCCGAAATCCGCAACAAGAAAATCGGCTTTGTGTTCCAGACGTTCAACCTGCTGCCGCGCACCTCGGCATTGGATAACGTCGAGACGCCGCTAATTTACAGCGGCGCGAAGGATCGCCGCCGGCGCGCGCGGGCCGCGCTGGAATCGGTGGGCCTGGCCGACCGCGTGAACCATCGCCCCAACGAGCTTTCCGGCGGGCAGCAGCAGCGCGTGGCGATTGCGCGGGCGCTGGTCAACAATCCCGCCATCATCCTGGCCGACGAGCCGACGGGCAACCTGGATAGCGTATCCGGCGAAGAGATCATGAAAGTTTTAGAGCGGCTCAACTGTGAGCAGGGCATGACGGTGGTGCTCGTCACGCACGACCTGGATGTGGCGGCGAAAGCGCAGCGCATTATCCGCATCCGCGATGGCAAGGTCGAGCGCGAAGAGGGCACCGGGCACGCTTGCGCGCAGGTGATCACAACAGAGCGGAAGGAAGAGAGCCGCGCAGTGTTCTGGGCCAACTTTGTTCAGAGCACGCGCATGGCGCTGCGCAGCCTGACGGCGAACAAGACGCGCAGCGCGTTGACGATGTTGGGCATCGTCATCGGCGTGGCGGCAGTGATCGCAATGTTGTCCATTGGGCGCGGGGCGCAGGCGGCCATCACGTCGCAGATTGAAAGCATCGGCACGAACCTGCTGTTCGTGCGGCCCGGTTCCACTCAGCAAGGCGGCGTGTCGCAGGGGGCCGGCACGGCGCAGACGCTGACGTATGAGGACTCGCAGGCGCTGATTGGCCTGCCGTCCCTCGTCGCCGTTGCGCCGGAAGTAAGCTCGTCCGCTCAACTTGTCTACCAGAGCCAGAACACGCGCACGCGCATCTATGGCGTAACGCCCGAATACACAGACGTGCGCAACTATACCATCGCTCATGGCGAGGGGATTGCGGCATCTCAAGTGACCGCGAGCTCGGCCGTCGTCGTGCTGGGCGAGACGACGGCGGCCAACCTTTTTGGCGATTCGTCACTGGCGGTGGGGCAAAGCGTCCGCATCAATGGGCAACCGTTCCGTGTGACGGGTGTGCTGACGCCCAAAGGCGGGTCGGGCTTTGGCAGCCAGGATGACCTGGCGCTCGTGCCCATCACCACGGCGCAGACAAAGCTGTTCGGCGCAAACCGCAACGCGCGCGGCGGGCAGCGCAGCATCTCGAGCATCAACGTACAGATTCTCGATCAATCGGTCTCGGATCAGGCTGTGGCTGAGATCAGTGAGGTGCTGCGCGAGCGTCACCGCGTGACGTTCCAGGATGATTTCTCCGTTGCCAGCCAACAGGACATTCTCAACACGGCCAACCAGATCACCGGCGTGCTGACGCTGTTCCTGGGTGGCGTGGCGGGCATCTCGCTGCTCGTGGGCGGCATCGGCATCATGAACATCATGCTGGTAAGCGTCACGGAACGCACGCGCGAGATCGGCTTGCGCAAAGCGGTGGGCGCGCGCAAGCGCGATATTCTCTGGCGGAAATCGACCGACGTGGGCACTTCGAACTTGGCGAGTTCCTTCTTGCAAAAGGCAATCACCTCTTGTTCCGTGAGCGTCTCGCCCGGCTTGGGGACGATCCAGACTTTGATCGTCTCGCCGCGATGCGGATCGGGGATGCCGGCGGCCGCCACATCGAATACCTTGGGATGTTCCTTGATGACCTTTTCGATGTTGGTCGGATAGATGTTGAACCCGCCTGCGATGACCATGTCCTTCTTGCGGTCCACGATGTAAAAGTACCCGTCCTCGTCCATTTTGGCAATGTCGCCGGTATAGAGCCAGCCGTCCTTGAGGACGTTGCGGGTCTCGGTGGGCATATTCCAGTAGCCCTGCATCACCATCGGGCCTTTGAGGCACAGCTCGCCGATTTCCCCGACACCCAATTCCTTATCCGGATCGTCCAGGCTGACGATCTTGCACTCGACGTCGGGGAGCGGCAAGCCGATGCTGCCCACGCGGTTCTCGCCATAGATCGGGTTGCAGTGACAGGCCGTGGGCGCTTCGGAAAGCCCATAGCCTTCGCGCAACCGGCCGCCGGTCAGCTTTTCAAACTTGTGCTGCGTCTCTGGCATGAGTGGCGCGCTCCCGCTGATGCACGCGCGAATCGAGCGGATGTTGAAGCGGCTGAGGTCGGGATAGTTGTTGATCGCGTTATACATCGTCGGCACGCCGGGGAAAATGCCCGGCTGATAGGTGTTGATCGCCGAGAGGACGTTTTCCAAATCGCGCGGATTGGGGACCAGCACCAGCGTGGCCGCTGCCGAGAGGCCAAAGTTCATCGCGGCCACCATCCCGTAAACGTGGAACAGCGGGATGGCGCACAGGATGACCTCCTGGCCTTGCCGGATGTCGGGCATGAACGACTTGATCGCCAGCGTGTCGGCGACGAGATTGCGGTGCAGCGCCACCGCGCCTTTGGAGATGCCGGTCGTGCCGCCCGTGTATTGGAAAATCGCAATGTCGTTGGGGCCGACATCCACTTTGGGCCGGTCTGCGGCAGTGTGCTGATTGAGCAGGTCGGCCATCCACACATCGCCCCCGGTCAGCTCGGCCTTGTGCTCGGTGGCGGTGTGCTTGTTGAGCGGAAAGAGCGTCTTGAGGAATCCGCCCATGTAATCGCGGATGTGCGAGACGACGACGCGCTTGACTTGCGTCTTTGGCTGCACTTCCTTGACCCGCGCGTAGAAATTGCTCGTCGCGATCACCAGTTCCGCGCCGCAGTCGTTGAACTGGTATTCCATCTCACGGGCAGAGTAGAGCGGGTTGGTGGCGACGACAATCCCGCCGGCTTTCATGATGCCATAGTAGGCGATGATGAACTGGGGCGAGTTGGGCATCAAGATGATGACGCGGTCGCCTTTCTTGACGCCCAGTTTGGCCAGCGCCCCGGCCATCCGGTCGGTCAGGTCGTTAAGGGTCCGGTAATCCATCTTGCCGCCGGTGAGTCCGTCGAGCGCGCCTTTCATCGCGCGGGGCTTGAAAATGAGCGCGGTGTTGTTGGAATAGTCGCGGGCGGCCTGTTCCAGGAATCCAAACAACGGGATCTGCGGGTAGGGCTCCAAAGTGTGGGGAACCCCCTTGTCGTATTTTTTCAACCAGGGCTTGTGCTCCATGTCATCCTCCTGAGGAAAAAAAAGCGGCTGCGCGACGTTGCGGGCGAATGGTCAGATTATTGGGTGGTGTAACCTCCTGTTCTGTGAATGAGGGAGACCGATCCGATGCTAAGAGTATAGCGTGAGTGGGTCAGACTTGTCAAGGGCGCGAAATGGCCCTTTGTGCCGTGGCAAGGACGGACGAGGCAGCTCAGGTCGGAGGTTGGTCAGGCGGTTCGGGAGCAGGGTGGCATGCGATGGATGGTCAGCGTTTATTCACGGTTGACCCAGCGCTCGACGAGCGACAGGATCAACCACAGCAGGCTAAAGACAGCGGCGCCACCCAGCAGGCAGGTTCCACCCATCGCAGCTTGCTGCCAGCCGTACACCAGACCGATGACGATTCCGCCGACGACAACCAGGAAAACCGCGATAATCACGACGAGTCGCCGTTCGTCCTTGCGCCGGAGCGCGCGCAAATCCGCGACGGGATGCGGTTTGTTTGGCATCAATACCGGCCTGGGTAACCACTTGAGTGGATCATGTCCGCGACACCTTGATGAGGGTGCTCTGCACATCGTGGGGTGTGTCGTACCGCACGGCATCGTACGGCGCGCTCGGCTCGGTCCAACGCCAAAACCACCGCGCCACAGGGGCCGGCACATTCAGGCAACCGTGGCTGCGCGGGCGGCCAAAGTCATTATGCCAATAAGCGCCATGGATGGCGGCGGCGCTCCGGGTGAAAAAAGTCGGGAACGGCACGCCGGGCAGATCGTAAAAGTCGTCGCCCATCCCGCCCGTCATGCGCGAGGTCATGGTTTTGAACAAGACCCGGTGCGCGCCCGACGGCGTAAAGTTATTGCCATAGCCGCTAGCCACGCGCGAAGTCAAAACGGGGGTGCCGTTTTCATAGGCTGTGATGGTTTGCGCTTGCAGGTTCACCTCGATGCGCTTGTCGGTCACGCCGGGTGAAAGCGGCGTCAGCTCGGATGGATCAATACGGCGAATATGCGCCGCAGGCACATACGGGCCAGGCCCCCACGTGACGCCATCTTGCAAGCGATACCACCACTGGTTATCTTTGCCCATCACCGCCCCGATGACGCGAAACACGCCGGTGTAATACAGGCGCATGTAGCGCCACGCTTTTGGATCGGGCGCTGCGCGCGAATCGCTAAAGGGTACGGTGATTTCGCCCCAGAATTTCGCCGCCGCTCTATCCGGCTCCGCGATATTCTTGACGTCCTCGACCGGCTGCACCCATGCCGAATGGGCATAGCCGTCTTCCGTCTTGTACCAGGTCGCGTTGTGTGGCATCACGGCTTCGCCCGTGGCTTGTCCCAACAACCGCAGCACTTGGTCCCGGCGGGCAGTGCGGATCAGTTTGGACTTGCGCTTGGACTCTTGCCGGATTTCGATTCCCCACGTGGCAACGCGGCCCAGTGGCTCGGGCGGCGGAAGCAGGGCGTCGCCCGATTCAATCTCCGCCCCAAAAACGCGCGAGATTTCGGCGACCGGCAAGAGAGCTGCCGCGCATACGGCGCTCCCGGCGAATTTCAATAGTTGACGTCGAGTTACCCCAGCCATCTTTTTACTCCGAAACGGCCCCAGTTTTCAAGCATCTATATGACACCACAAAAACGTTCCTCGGCGCGTTCCAGTTCCGTTACAGCCACGTTGCAAAGTCATGTCACGCCAAGAGGTCAAGCAACTTTGCCGCGTATTCTGCGTATTGTTAAGCGAGATCGTGATTGCAAAGTTAGTCAAAAGGAGGCGCTATGCAGCGCAAACTAGTTCGTAGTCAGACCGATTCCATGCTGGGGGGTGTGTGTGGCGGCCTGGGCGAGTACCTGAGCGTTGATTCCACCCTCATCCGTTTGGCGTTCGTTCTCTTGACGCTGTGGGGCGGCCACGGCTTGCTGCTCTATATCATCATGCTGATCGTCGTGCCGCCTGCCGGCAACGTCAAAGAGACAACCCTCGGCCAGAGCGCGGGATGATTCTGCTCTGAAAACAGTTTCACTCCACGTCAAGTGCCTTTCGGGCGCACAAAAGCCCTGACGAATCGAGTCAGGGCTTTTGTGACTCGTGCACGAACCCAGGGATGCTCTGGGGCGACACCTCTAAACGTGAAACATGATGGGATGCTGGCCGTCTCAATCTGCCACCCTGGTCAAGTGTCATGCGCCCCGTGACCGAGCAGATTGCACGCGAGCGTGCCCAAGCCGCACAGGAACAGACGGCCAAGCAAATCACCGATCTGTTGTCTCAACTCGCGCAGGCCGAATCTCGATCGGAGTGGGATACAGTAATAGAATTGGGCCAACACATCCTGAAGCTGAATCCCGACCACCAGCTTATTCGTGCGAGAATTGCAAGGGCCTATTGGTCGCGCGGCATGAACTACTGGGGTCAAGACAGGGCGCTAACTGATTTCGATCATGCTATTGAGTTCGACCCGAACAAGGCTGAATACTATTTTGAGCGCGCGCACCACTGTCTCTTGCAACAAGACTGGGATCATGCACTGGACAATTTCAACCACGCCATTGAATGCGACCCAATGGAACCCAACTACTATCAGTGGCGCGGTCAGGCCTACCACTATAAGGGTGATCTCGATCATGCAATTGCCGATCTCAGTCACGCCATCGGGCTTGCCCCCAAGAATGCCTCTTACTATCAGCAGCGCGGCGTCAGCTATCACCAGAGAGGCGACTATGATCGAGCGATTGCCGAATTCAACCGTGCCATTGAACTTGACCCAAACAATGCCGAGTATTACCACTCACGTGGCTTGTCATATAGGCTGAAGGGAGATCGTCCGTCGGCATTGCAAGATTTCGAACATGCTGCCAGCAGGGGGGATGCTGATGCCAAGCAAGAACTAGAGGCTGAACGGCAAGCCATACTCGCAGCAGAGAAAGCCAATGCCGAACGCGTAGCGCAGGAGCAAGCCGCGAAAGAAGAGACCGAACGCAAAGCGCGTGAGAAGGCCGAGCGGCAGGCCAAGCTCGCAGTAGAACCAAAATCCGTATTGCCAACCTGGGTGCTTCCCTGGGGTGTGTTGTCGGCGCTAATTGCCATAGCTATGATTATTGGCCTGATTAGTTCTGCAAATACCGGGAATACCGATCAAGCGATTCGTTTTGCTACACAAACCGCTATGGCTACTGCTGCACTGCCTACTCCGGCTGTCTCGCCGACCGAGACGCCACTCCCAATGGCAACGCCGTTTGCCGTTGTGACCCGCATCTCTGAAAAAGATGGTGCGGTGATGGTATACGTCCCGGCGGGCAAGTTCCTAATGGGGTCATCCGATTCAGACAAGCAAGCATATAAAGACGAAAAGCCGCAGCATGAGGTCTACGTAGATGCTTTTTGGATTGACCAGACCGAGGTAACCAACGCGCAGTACAAAAAATGTGCGCAAGCCAACCCGGCGTGCAAGGCCTCGAAATACGCCAGTGATTCCAGGTTCAATGGCGACGACCGACCGGTGGGAGGTGTGGACTGGAACGACGCCAAGTCCTATTGCGAGTGGGCCGGGCGGCGATTACCGACAGAAGCAGAATGGGAAAAAGCCGTCATTGCACCCGTGAACAATAACCCGAATGTGTGGGAATGGGTGTCCGACTGGTACGACGAAAAGTATTACGCTAGTTCATCTGCCAAGAGCCCGAATCCGCAAGGGCCAACGACAGGCCAATATCACGTGTTGCGGGGCGGCTCTTGGAGCAGTGTATCCCAGTTTGTGCGGCCGGCGGATCGGCTCTGGGGCTCCCCTGTCTACCGGATCGACAATGTGGGATTCCGCTGCTCCCGCTGACTCTCGTGGTTCTGGTTTCTGATTTTCTGCGGTGCTGGATTTCTGAACAGGAAGTGGTCTGGGGACTTGCCCCCAGTCGCGGCAAATATTTTTCAGGTCACCATGGGCCAACTCTACGATCAACTCTGCTCTTTTGAAAATCTCTATTGGGCCTTTCGCGCAGCAGCCGCGGGCATTGATGCGACCTTGCCACGGAACTTTTATCGTCTATCCTTCGTCTAAAAGACGTGCGATCACTTTGCCCATGCCCGACTCTTGCCTTTCTCGGCAGGGATGAGGCCGGGGATTGAGGAAAGGTTGGAGGATTCGATGAACCGTTTACGCATTTTTCTCATCGGCTTGGCGCTGGTCACTGCGTTGAGCCTGAGCGCGTGCAGTTTGTTCAGAAAGCCAAGCCCTAGCCCGTTGGCGACTCCCGTCTCGCCATTGACCATTTCGACGGCTACGCCCATGCCCACGCCGATGCCGACGCTGGAGCCAACCACCCCGCTTCCGCGCCCGGTGGTCGGCTTTACGCCCGTTCCGTCCGACACGGTCTCGCCCATCGTGGTGCAGCGTTCGCCCGAACCCGGCCAGGAATTTGCGCCCGACGGCGGCATTCAACTCGTTTTTGATCGCGCGATGAATCAGTCCGCCGTCGAGTCGGCGTTCGCCATTCAACCGGCTGTCGCGGGCAAGTTCGCGTGGGCCGACCCTCGCACACTCGTTTTCAAGGCCGATCAACCCCTGGCGCGTGACGCGCTCTATGATGTGGTTTTGAAGCAGACCGCCCGCGCCGCCGACGGCGCGCTGCTGCGCAGCGCGTACCAGTTCCGTTTTGCCACGGCGGGCTATTTGCAGGTGGGCCAGGTCATTCCCGCGCCGCAAGCGACTGACGTAGAGACCAACGCGCGCATCACCGTCATTTTCAATCGTCCCGTTGTGCCGCTCACATCGCTCGATCAACAGGCCAACTTTCCCCAGCCCCTCACGCTCTATCCACCCATGCCAGGCCGCGGGCAATGGCTGAACACTTCTGTCTATGTCTTTCAGCCGGATGGGCCGCTCGTCGGCGGCATGGCCTACACGGCCAAAATCAGCGGCGTAAAGGATACCGACGGCAACCCGATGTCGGGTGACTATTCCTGGCGCTTTTCGACTCAGCCGCCCAAGGTGGTGTGGGCTTCGCCGGCCAACGCATCGCAGCAGGTGCGCATCGAAACCGCCGTGCGCGTGCAATTCAATCAGCCGGTGGAGGCTGCTTCGGCTCAACAAGCCTTTAGCTTGCGCGTCGCCGGAAAAGCCGTGCCCGGCGCGTTCGATATTGTCAGCAATACACTAACGTTCACGCCCACTGCGCGCCTACCGTTCGATGCGCAGGTCGAAGCGCGCGTGGCGGCCGGAGTCAAGAGCAGCGCCGCCAATTCTTTGGCGGCGGGCATGCCGGCCGACTATGCGTGGAGTTTCAAGACGGCGCCCCTGCCGCGCATCATCCGGACTGAACCCGCCAACGGCAGCCGCAACGTCAGCCCCTACACCAGCTTTACGATCTATTTCAACACGCGCATTGACCCGACGACCGTCATGCCCAATTTGCAGATGACGGCGTCGGGTACGACGCTGCCGCTTTCACCCACGCAGGTCTATACACACTCGTGGGGCGAAGGCTTTTCGTTGTCGTTCGGCGCGCAGCCTTCGACCGATTACGTGGTCAATCTCGGCCCGAACATTGCCGACCCTTACGGCAACGTCACCGGCCAGGCGCTCACGGTGCGTTTCCGCACGGGCGACCTGGCGCCGGACTTGCGCCTGCGCGTCCCGGATTTTGCCGGCACCTACAACGCCTACGCCCCGGCCCGGCTGTATGCCTCCTACGTCAACGTCAAGCGCGTTGACCTCAAGCTCTATCGCTTGACGCCGGGGGATTTGCTGCAACAAAATTCGCGTGACTGGTACACCAACGACCCGCCTGCTTCGGCGCTGGCGCGCCAATGGTCGCAGGCGCTTGAAGCGCCACTCAACAAAGTGAGCTACACCCCGATTGATGCTCAGGAGGGTGGGGGGCCGCTCGCGCCCGGCATCTACCTGCTTATCGCCAACTCCCCCAGCTTGAAAGATAACAATTACGGATTGCGCCATTTGATGGTTGTCTCCAAGATCAACGGGCTTGCGGTTGAGGATTGGCGATGCGTACCTGGCCGCCGGGCTGCACGCCGTCAAGATGGAATACTATAACCTCACCGGCAAAGCAATGGCTCGCCTGACGTGGACGAAGATGAACACGACCGACACGACGGCCATCGTGGACGACGGCGATCTGGGCTTTGCAACCGGCGGTGCGGCTTCCGGTTGGCGCACGGCGTATTACGGTTACGGCAGCCGCTCGCGCTGGACGGACAACCGCGCGGGGTTCTGGGCGCGCTGGACGCCTGCACTGCCTCGACCGGCGCTCTATGAGGTATGGGTCTACATCCCCGGCGGAACCAACCGCACCACGTCGGCGCACTATTATCTCCGGCACGAAGGCGAGGTGGTCGAGTTCAAGATTGACCAGCGGGCCAAGGCCGGGCAGTGGGTGAGCCTGGGGACGTACACCTTCAATGCGAACAACACAGAGTTCGTCCACCTGGATGCGGTAACGGGCGAACCAGCCGGCACTCGTGCCGTCGGCTTTGACGCGGTGAAATTCGTCTATCGGGGACCGTAAAGCGAAAAGCCTGGTCCAGACCTTCGAGGTCATTCAAACCTCGGAGGTCTTTTTGTGATAGATACCAGAGGCAGCGTTGGGTAAGCGTTACATTGCCAGCGGACGGAGCGAGCGCCCATCTGTCGGTTTTTTCATCGAATGAGCGAAGGTTGGGCTATGTGTGGCGACGATACTGTACTGATGCAAATTGGGATATAATTCTATTCATACAAGTCTCGGTCTGATACCTCCGAGCGGTTGGAATGTCCTTGCCGGAAAACGGGAGCGCAACGATGGGCAAACAAGAAGCAGCGGCCTTGACTCAGAGCCATGAGCTGTCGCGTGAACTGGCAGCCGACATTGCCGAACGCAAGCGGGCGGAGCAGGTACAGGCTGCCATTTACCGCATCTCCGAGGCGGCCCAAACCGCTCAAACACTGGACGAACTCTTTAGCTCGATCCATGCCATCATCGGCGAGTTGATGCCCGCCAAGAATTTTTACATCGCCCTTTACGACGCGTCCGCCGACTTGTTCAGCTTCCCCTACCATACCGACGAATCCGACGATGTGTGGTTGCCCATGGGGCTGGGCAAAAGCCTGACGGGCTACGTGCTGCGGACGGGCAAGCCGCTTCTCGCGACGCCACAGGTATTTGAGCAACTCGTACAGTCGGGTCAAGTGGAACAATTCGGCACGCCGTCGGTGGACTGGCTGGGTGTGCCGCTGACGCTTCGCGCGCAACCGGGTGAAACGATCGGCGTGATGGCCGTTCAGACCTATACCGAGGCCGTCCGGCTTGGAGAAGCCGACAAGGACGTCCTCGTATTTGTCTCCACCCAGGTAGCCATGGTGATTGAGCGCAAACGGGCGGAGGAGGCGCTGCGGGAATCTAGAGAGCGTTACCATTCATTGTTCGATCGCATGATGAATGGCATATACCGCAGCACGCACGAGGGAAAGTTTGTGGATGTCAACCCGGCCATGGTAAAGATGTTTGGATATTCAAGTAAAGAAGAAATGCTAAAAGTGGACATCAAAAAGGAACTCTACTTTGCGCCTGAAGAAAGAGGAAGTCACATTTTAGACACGGGGCAGGAAGAAATAGAAGTTTACCGGATGCGCCGTAAAGATGGACTCGAAATATGGGTTGAAGATCACGGGTTCTATATACACGACGAGCAGGGAAAGATCATATACCACGAGGGAATGTTGCGCGACATCACCGAGCGCAAGCGGGCCGAGCAGGTGCAGGCCGCCATCTATCGCATCTCCGAGGCGGCGCAGGCCGCTCCAACACTGGACGAACTCTTTAGCTCGATCCATGCCATCATCGGCGAGTTGATGCCGGCCAAGAATTTCTATATCGCCCTCTACGATGCGTCTACGGATATGGTTCACTTTCCCTACTATGCCGATGAACTTGAGGCGCCGCCGCCGCCCCTCAAGTCGGACAGAGGCTTGACGGGCTACGTCCTGCGAACGGGGAAACCGTTACTGGCGACACCGGAGGTATTTGAGCAACTCGCGCAGTCTGGTCAAGTGGAATTGCTCGGCAAGCCGTCGGTGGACTGGCTGGGTGTGCCGCTGACGCTTCGCGCGCAACTCGAGACTATCGGTATGATGGCCGTCCAGACCTACACCGAGGCGGCCCGGCTTGGAGAGGCTGACAAGGACATTCTCGTGTTTGTCTCTACCCAGGTGGCGATGGCAATCGAGCGCAAGCGCGCGGAAGAGGCGTTGCGGGAAAGCGAAGCGCGTTACCGGCGGCTGTTTGAGGACGCGGTGCTGGGCATATTCCAGTCCGCGCCGGAAGGAAAGGCCATCGCCATCAACCCGGCGTTCGCGCGCATGTTCGGTTACGACTCGCCCCAAGACGTCATTGCCACTGTGAAGAATGTAGCCACCGACCTCTTTGCCGACCCACCGCGCCGGTCGGAGATTATGCGCCTGATGGCCGAGAGACCGGACTTGCGAATGTTTGAGAATTTGTACCGCCGCAAGGACGGCAGCACGTTCACGGGCAACCTGCACGTGTGGCCGGTCAAAGATGCGGACGGCCGCTTGCTGCACCTGGAAGGTTTTGTCGAAGACGTCACCGAGCGCAGGCAGGCCGAAATGGCGCTCAAGGAAAGTGAGCAGACCGCCCGCGCCTTGCTCAATGCCACCGCGGATGCCGTGTTCTTGGCCGATGTCTCTGGCAAGGTGCTTGCCGTCAATGAGCAGTTTACGCGACGCTATAACCGGACAGCCGAAGAACTCGTGGGCACGCAGATGGACGAGTCCTCGCCGCCCCATCTGCGCCAATCTCGACGCGAGTACATGAACCGGGCCATCCAGTCTCGGCAACCCGTGTGGTTTGAGGATGAGCGGTTGGGACGCTGGCTGGAAAATAGCTATTATCCCATCATGGATGATACGGGCCAGGTCGTCAAGATAGCCGTGTACAGCCACGACATCACCCGGCGCAAGCGAGCCGAGCAGGTGCAGGCCGCCATCTATCGCATCTCCGAGGCGGCGCAGGCCGCTCAAGACCTGGACGAACTCTTTGCCTTGATCCATGCCATCATCGGCGAGTTGATGCCGGCCAAGAATTTCTACATTGCCCTCTACGATGCGTCCACCGACTTGTTCACTGTCCCGTATCTAGCTGACGAGTTTGCTACTCAGTGGCCGCCCTATAAGCCGGGCAAGGGCCCAGGGGCTTTTGTCCTGCGCACGGGAAAACCCCTACTGGCTACGCCAGAGGTATTTGAGCAACTCGAGCAGTCGGGGCAGGCAGAAATACTTGATAGGCGCATGGTGGACTGGCTGGGTGTGCCGCTGAAAACGCAACGTGGAACCCTCGGCGTGATGGCGGTGCAGACCTATACCGAGGCAGCCCGGCTGGGAGAAGCCGACAAGGACGTCCTTGTGTTTGTGTCCACCCAGGTGGCGACGGCGATTGAGCGCAAACAAGCGGAAGAGGCGCTGCGTCTTTCGGAAGACAAATTCTCCAAGGCGTTTCACACGTCACCCGACGCCATCGCCATCAATCGCTTGACGGACGGTCTGTATGTTGAAATCAACGAGGGTTTTACGTCGCTGACGGAGTACACTCCCGAAGACGTGCGGGGAAAATCCGTTCTGGAATCCGACATCTGGGTCAACTCGGAAGATCGCATTCGCTTGGTTCGAGGGCTGCAAGAACAAGGCGCGGTGACGAACCTGGAAGCGCCTTTCCGATTAAAGAATGGCCGAGTCGTAACCGGACTGATGTCTGCGCATCGGCCCGCCGGGCTGCCCGACGACGCGCTAGGTCAACTCGCCGCGCGCAACTTGTTATTCAACCAGTGCTTTGCCACCGGCCGGACGATTGACACGGACGAGTTGGCGCTCGTCACGTCGCGCAGTCCGCTCTACTATGTCAGCGCGGCGTTCTGGGCGCGCGATGCGCTCTTGTGGTCTTTGCCCGGCCTGACCCTGACGGATGAAAAGCTCGCGCGCGAGGCGCTGGTCACTGCGTTCGCGCGGCATTTCGGCGAGCGCAATGCCGGAGTCCACGCGCACTATATCAACGGCGTCGTGTTGTATCCGGGCTTTGAACTGGATCAGCTTGCCGCGTTCCCGGTTGCGCTGGAAATGTACATACAGGCGACGGACGATCTGCGCGTGCTGCGAGAGCCGGTCATCATGCGCGGCCTCGATCTGTTTCCGTCTTTGTTGGCTTCACACAAGCATCCACGCACGGACCTGTACGCGACGTTCTTGCTTTCGTCGGATGATCCCGCGCCTATGCCTTACGTGACATACGATAATGTGCTGGTGTGGAAGGCGTTGACTTTTCTGGCGGAACTGGAAGCCGGGCAGGGGCATACGGTTGCCAGCTCGGCGTTGGCTCTTCGCGCAGGGGACGTGCGTGAAGCGATCCTGGAGCATTGTGTGGTGGATCGCCCCACGGGCAAGCAGTTTGCTGGCGCAGTGGACCTCGATGGCCATCACGTGTTGTTCGACGAGCCACCCGGCTCGCTGGCTCTCTTGCCGCACTATGGCTTTTGCGCGGGGGACGACATCGTCTATCGCAACACGGTACGCTGGATAGATTCGATGGACAATCCGCGCCTCGGTCCTGCCGGGCGATTCCAGACGGCTGCGTGCGTTCATGCGCCGTACTCGTGGACGCTCAGCCTGGCGAGCATGCTGCTTTCTGCGCCGGGCGCGCGAGGCGAGCGCGCCGCAGAGATTCTGCGCGTTGTCCCGCTCGATGGCGGCCTGGCGTGCGAATCGTTCGATGCCGAGACGGGCCTACCCACGACCGGGCGTCACTTTGCCACTTGCGCCGGCTTTCTCGGATACGCGCTTCATTCCTGGCTGAAGGGTCAATGATGTCATCACGCAACACGCAACACGCAACACGCAACACGCAATACGTGATTTTGCTTCTTGCTATCCTGCTCCTCGCTGCCGGGCTGCGCTTCTATCGCCTCGACTGGGTGGAATACAAACTGGACGAGGCCAACATCTCGCGCCTGGCGTTGGACATGGTTCGCACGGGCCGCGTGCCGATCTGGGGATTGGGATCGTCGGTGGGCATCTATAACGGCGCGCTTTCGGAATGGCTGCTGGCGATTCCTTGTGCGGCGTCCTCTAGTCCGCTGGTAGCTACCGGCTTTGTGGCTGCGCTCAATGTGTTGGCTGTGGCGATGACGTTTGCGTTCACGCGCAAGGTGGCCGGGCCGGCGGCCGGGCTGATCGCGGCGCTGCTGTTTGCCGTCGCGCCGTGGGCGGTACTCAATAGCCGCAAGTTGTGGGCGCAGGACATGCTGCCTCCGTTCGTCATCGCCTATCTGTGGACGGCCTACCTGGCGCTCGTCGAGAAAAAACGGTGGTGGCTGGTGGGCCACGTGCTGGCATTGGCGGCCTGCATCCAGTTGCACTATAGCGCGTTGACGCTGGTGTTCCTCAGTGTCTTTTTAATAGTGCTGTTTTGGTGGCGCAGATGGTCGTGGAAGGTGTTGCTGGTTGTGTCGGTCGTCGGCGTGCTCGGCTTTGCCCCGTTCCTATACCTCGACGCTACAACCATCACGCCAGACGCAATTACGGGACAAGTGCATGCCTTCCCCAATGTCACGCGCATCATACAGACGGTGCTGAATCGCAAAGCCGTGGTTGACGCGACTGCGTTTCAGATGGCGTGGATCATGGTGACGGGCAACGATCTGCACAGCCTGGCCGGGGCGAGCGAGTTCCGCAGTTATCTCAGCGGTCTATGGCCGGTTGCGCCGTTGTTCGCTGCGTTGGGTGTGCTGATTCTTGTGGCGTTGGGATGGGCGCTCTGGCGAGCGGCGCGTGCGTGGAATGACGCACGGGCCAAGGCCGGTTTTGTCGTGGCAATGGGGATGGTTTTTCCGATTGTGTTGTTTGTCTGGCATAGCACGCCGGTCTTTCCGCACTATTTCATTTTGCTGTATCCCTGGCCGTATGTGTTGGTGGCTATGTTTATCGCCTGGCTGGCTCAGCAGCGTCCGCGCTGGCGTGTGGCAGGGTGGGGCGGTGCGCTGATCGCCGTCATCGCCGTGGCGCAAATCTATGGCTACCTCTCGATCATGCAGTTCGTGGCCGGGCGAAACACACCGGGCGGCTATGGCACACCCGTCGGGCTGACGCTGCAAGCGGTTCGATCCGCTGAGCAGATGGCGCGTGAGATGAAAGGCAATATCTTGGTGCTGGCCGACGGCGACAATGTGGATGCCGACGAGGTCGCTTCGATCTGGGACGTGCTGGTTGATCCGGCGTTCGCGCCGCGTGTCGTGGATCGGCGACAGGCGATGGTTTACCCGACTGCGCCAGCCGCCGTCGTCTATGCGCCGGGCGCATCCGCTGAAAAAAGTGTCACGCACATTCCGCTGCGTCGCGGGGAAGGTGAGTATGGCCTTGTTCGATGGATGGGCGGCGACGCGCCGGCGGCAAAAGCGCGTAGCATGTTACCCACTGGCGCTGACCGATGGTCCAATGGCGTGCAATTGCTGGCTGCGCAGCTTTCGGGCGATGTGCGTGCGGGTGGCAAGTTTCGTTGGCAGTTGACCTGGCGCGTGAATTCGCCTCCGCCGCCGGGCGTGGATTATCACTGGACGAATCAACTCTATGACGCGTCCGGCAAGCGTGTGGGTCAGATGGACGGCGTAGGCTTTCCAGCGCGCAGTTGGCGTGCGGGCGATACGGTGGTCACCCGGTTTGATGTGTCCATCGTGCCTGAAGCTGCGCCTGGCGTGTATACGATGCGCGTGGGGATGTACACCTATCCCGACATCAATACCGTGCCGGTGGTGGATGGGCCGGGATACGTCGAGGTGGGGCCGGTGGAGATCAAGTGAGCAGTTTGACCAGTTCCTACATTCTTTGCCTTTGCGTCGAATCTTGACTTGTCTATATGGACTTGCCAACCTTGAGGACTTTCGTCGGTAAGAACTTGTCTGGTCGCAAGCTTGACCTTCTCGCCATCTTTCTTCTCGCGCTGACCTGCGCCGGATTCTACTGGCGCATCCTCTTTGGCGGCGCGTGGATGCCCTCCGGCGGCGGCGACCTGGTCTCGTTCCTGTGGCCCACGTACACCTTCGCGGCGCGCAGCCTGAGGTCGGGCATCCTCCCGTTGTGGAATCCTTATCTCTATAGTGGCATGCCGTTCGCCGCCGATAACCAGTCGGGCCTGTTCTACCCGGTCAACCTGCTCGTCTTTCTGCTCGTCCCCAACCTCACCTATTTCGTGATGGAGTTGATGTCGGTCGCGCACGTCTGGTGGGCGGGCGTGGGGATGTACATCCTGCTGCGGACGATGAACGCGCGGCGTGTGCCGGCGTTTACGGGCGCGCTGGCGTGGATGTTCTCCGATGTGTTCGTCATCCACTTTGGCAACTATAACCTCATCGCCATTGCGGCGTGGCTGCCATTGATCTTTGCTGCGTTTCGCCTCTCCCTCTCCCGAGAAGCGGGGGAGGGTCGGGGAGGGGGCCTCCGCTGCGCTCTTGCCGCAGGCGCTCTATGGGGCATGGCCTCTCTGGCCGGACACGCCCAGATGGATGTGGGCGCAACGCTCGACGTGGCCTTGCGGCTCTTGACCCAGGCGCTTCTCGTCGCCGTGGGGTTGGCGCTCTCATTGGCCGTGATCACGTTTTCGCTGTGGCTATTCACGCGGCTCACTGGCGAGTTGGACGAATGGGCCGAAATCGGCAAGGGCAATGTCGGCGTGGCGGCGCTGTTGGCCGGCGTCATCCTCGGCACGGCGCTCCTCTCCGGCGTCGCGCTCGATAGCGCCCTTGTGTTACTGTTCCCCTGATTTTTCCAAGACCCGAAAGGTCATAGACCTTTCGGGTCTATCACCCATGAACCTCATTCGGATCGCTACGACAGAGCGCCGCCAGGTTCAACAGTTCCTCGACCTTCCCTTTCGCATTTACCGGGACTGTCCTCAATGGTCGCCGCCGCTGGAAGCTGACGCGCGGCACATGCTCGACCGTCGCCGTCATCCGTTCTACCAATATTCTGACGCAGCCTTTTTCCTCGTCACGCAAGACAACGGACTACCCATTGGCCGCATCGCCGTGCTGGATCACCACAACTATAACGCCTTCAATCACGAGCGGACGGCTTTCTTTTACCTCTTTGAGTGCGAGGACAATCCGGAAGCCGCCCAGACATTATTCAATGCCACATTCGACTGGGCCAGGTCACGCGGGCTGAACAAGATCGTTGGCCCCAAAGGTTTTACGGCGCTCGACGGGATGGGGCTGCTGGTCAAAGGTTTTGAGCACCGCCCCGCGCTCGGCGTTCCTTACAACCTGCCCTACTACCCGGCGCTGATCGAAGCGGCTGGGTTCGAGCGCGAGACTGACGTGGTCTCTGGGTACCTCAACCCGCGCGTGGGCTTTCCCGAAAAGATGCGGCAGGTGGCCGACCTCGTTCAAAAGCGGCGCGGCCTGCGCGTGGCGCACTTCAAGACGCGGCGCGATCTGCGCGCGCTGGTCCCCAAGCTGCAATCGCTGTACAACAACTCGCTCCAAGGCACCAGCGGCAACGCTCCGCTCACCGATGACGAAGCGCGCACGATGGCCGATCAAATCCTGTGGTTCGCCGATCCGCGCCTGATCAAGATCGTGATGAAAGGCGATGAACCCGTCGGGTTCTTGTTCGCCTATCCCGACATCTCGGCCGCGATCCAGCGCAACCGGGGACGCCTCTTCCCGTTCGGATGGCTGGACATGCTGATCGAACTGCGGCGGACGAAATGGATCAACGTCAACGGGGCCGGCATGATCGAAGGGTATCGTGGGCTGGGCGGGACGGCGCTGCTGTTCAGCGAAATGTACCGGAGCGTCGTCGAGGGCAAGTTCGAGCACGCCGACCTGGTGCAGATCGGCGTGGACAATGACAACATGCAGCGCGAGCTGCGCGACCTGGGGATTGACTTTTACAAGACGCACCGGCTGTACCGGCGCGCGCTAAAAGACCTGCGAGGTTTTGAAAACCTCGCAGGTCTGTAGGCCTCACGCAAAGAATCCCACCGCCAAAATGCCCGGCCCGCCGTGCGTGGTGATGGACGCGCCCACGTTATAGACCGGGACGTGCTCAAACCCCAACTTGGCTTCAAACTCGCGCGCCAGCCGCTGCGCCGCTTCGGCCTCGTCGGCGTTCATCACCGAAAGACGCGCCCCCGGCGAGCGAGGGCATTGCTCGATCACCATCTCCTTCAACCGTTCGAGAGCGTGGTGATACGTCCGAATCTTTTCCAGCGGCTCGACGCGGCCGTTTGAAAGTTGAAGGATTGGCTTGATCTGCAACACGCTGCCCACCAGCGCCGCCGCCCCGCCGATGCGCCCGCCCTTGTGCAAGTATTCCAGTGTGGCAACCAGGAAATAGATTCGCCCGCGTGGGATCATGTCCTGCAAGCGGCGCATGATCTCGTCGGCGTTCACGCCACTTTCGGCCCACTCGACCGCCGCCATCACCATCGAGGCCAGGTTGCTGCCAACGGTGCGCGTATCCAAGACACGGATGTCGGCGTCCGGGAAGGATTCCTCTTTGGCCGTCAACGCCGAGCGGACCGTGCCGCTCACGTCGGTGGACGGATGAATCGAGAGGATGGTGTCCGCCTCGGCCAACTGCCGGCGGTAAGCCTCGACCAGCAAGCCCGGCGGGGGCGCGGCCGTTTTGGGCAATCCCGCGAACGACCTGAGACGGCGGATAAAGTCGGCATAGCTCAACTCGTATTCCTCCTGGAAGCTCTCTTCGCCAAAAAGAATGATCTGCGGCACGTTTTCGACGTGGTGCGCTTCGAGATACTCCCGTGGAAGGACTGCCGTGGTGTCCGTGACGATTCGAATGCGAGAGGATGTTCCAGTCATACTGCCCTCCATATCTGCAAGATAGAGATGACCAAGCATAACCCATCATACCCGATAAAGTGAATTTGACAAAGTGGGCCGGGTGTGTCACACTATGCAAAGCGGCCAGGCGCGAAGCGTGCCGCCACCCATTTTATCAACGAGGCCAGGACGGAGGAACTCATGCTCACCATCGAGAAAATTGACACGATGTCCAAATCGCAAGTGCGCCGCTTTGTGCGCCTGCCTTACCGGCTCTATGCCAATCATCCGCAGTGGGTTCCCCCCTTGCTCATAGATGCCGAACTGCAATTGAACCGGAACAAGCATCCATTCTACGAGTTCGCCAGCGCCGACTTTTTCATCGCTGTGCGAGATGGGCGCGACATGGGCCGCATCGCCGCCATCGAGAACCCACACTTTAACGAGTATCACAAGACACGCCAGGCGCAGTTCTACCTGTTTGAATGTAAAGATGACGTGGAAGCGGCAACGGCGCTTTTCGAGCGAGTCTTTGAATGGGCGCGGGCGCGCGGGCTGGACGCGGTCGTAGGCCCCAAGGGCTTTGGCCCACTCGACGGCTATGGCCTGCTGGTAAAAGGCTTTGAGCACCGGCAGATGATGACGATGATGAATTACAACTATGACTACTACCCGCGCCTGGTCGAGGCGCAAGGGTTCCACAAAGAGGTAGATTTCGTTTCGTGTTACCTCAGCGCGGAGGTTTTCCGTCTTCCGGAGCGGGTACATCGCATTGCCGAGCGGGTGCAAGAACGCGGCGCTTTGCGCGTACTGCGCTTCCGCAACAAGCCCGAGCTGCTCAAGTGGGCCGTCCGCCTGGGGCAGGCCTACAACCAGGCGTTCGTCAACAACTGGGAATACTACCCGCTCACCGAGCGCGAGGTGGCCTTTGTTGTGGACAACATCATCCAGGTGGTTGACCCGCGTTTGATCAAGCTCATCGCGCATCAAGATGACGTGGTTGGCTTTTTGTTGGCCTTCCCGGATGTCTCGGCCGCTTTCCAGCGCGCGAAGGGACATCTGCTCCCGTTCGGGCTGCCCGACCTGTTGCTAGAGATGCGCCGCACGAAATGGATCGCGTTGAATGGCGTCGGGATCCTGCCCGAGTTTCAGGGACGCGGCGGCAACGCTTTGATGTACTCGGAAATGGAAAAGACCATGAGCGAGTTCAGTTTCGAGCACGCCGACCTCACCCAGGTGGCGGAAACGGCGGTGCAAATGCGGCACGATCTGGAAAATCTCGGCGGCAAGCCGTACAAGAACCACCGGGTCTACATCCGCCCTCTGTAGCGGGAACCATTACGCGCCGATGGACCGAACCACCGGCGCGATTCATTTCTACCGGGAGTGGGCAGACCTGCCGCCCGAAACGACTACCGGACTAGAACCACAAGACCGGGCGACTATTCTTCCTCCGTCACTTGTTCATCGTCGGCGCTGGCGGTCAACAACTCTTTCGCCTCGTCGGCGCGCGCCTCCAATTCACCAGCTACAAGGCGATTTCCCGGGTCCGCGGACTCATAACGACGGCGTGCCAGTTCAATCTCGTAATCTGCTTGCTGCATTTGCAGGTCCCACTGGCGGCAAGCCTCTTGTCGATTCGCATCCAGCTCCTTCAAAGCTTGCAGAGCAATATCAATCTTAGCAGGCGAGACGACATTCAAAAAAAGGTTCGTGACGGCTTCATCTACAACGCGTGCGCTCATGCACTGGCACGTAGCCCCGCCGTTGCGCTGATAGTTGTAAAAGCACCCATATCCGGGTGATCGCTGCTCCTTCGTAGAGTAATGCAACACGCTCATCCGCGCTCCACACCGGCCGCAGTAAACGATTCCCTGCAGCAGCGCCGCACCTTTGCGCGGCGCGCCGCGGCTTTCAGCACGATACCAGTTGGAGCGAAGCACACGCTGATTTTTCACGAATTCATCCCAGGCAATATAAGCCGGACAGGCGCCCTGCAGGCACACCGGCCAATCTTCGATCGAACGCTGCCGAACTTTAGCCTTGCCGTTTTTTGGCGAACGATCAAAGGAATCATACTCCTTCTCTCCGTACACATAAGCCCCGGCGTAGGTCGGATTGTGAAGGATCCGCATCACATCTGCAAAATCCGGCTCCTTCCAGATCACCTTACCGTGCTGGGGTCCGCCCCAGATTTTCGCAGGGATTTTTAGTTTTTCTTCTACCAAATGCAACAGAACCCTACGGGCTACTTTGTACCGGGCGAAGAGGCGGAAGATATAATTCAGTCGGCCTTGGACTTGGCGATCCGGATCTTTGATGATCTCGCCGGTTTCGGTGCGCAGGTAACCCACCGGCAACGATCGCGCCAGCTCACCGCGCCGGGCTTTGTTCCAGCGTCCATCGTGAAGCCGGCAACGAAGCGTAAATAGCTCTGCTTCGGAGATCGTTCCCTTCACGCCGAGCAGGAGCCTATCATTGGGATCGCGAGGATCATAAACAGCGCTCTCATCGGCCAGGAGCGTCTTGGTCACAACACAGATCTCCACCAGCCGATGCCAATCAGCCGAGGAGCGTGCCAGTCGGGAAGCTTCCAAGGCAAGGATAATTCCCACCTGTCCCGCTCCGATTTCCGCCAGTAGTTTTTTGAATCCCTGCCGGTGAGCGGAACTGGCACCCGAACACCCCTGATCATCATCGATAGTCTGGACCGATTTCGAGGACCATCCCAACTCCTCGGCGCGCCGCGCCAATGCGTATTGGCGGTCGGAACTCTCTCGATTGTTGCGCACCTGGTGCGCACTCGACTGGCGGATGTAAACGACTGCCTGGCGCCGCAAATGATCTGGACCGATCTTAGATCGAAGCAGTTCCCCCTTCATGCGTCGCCCTCCCCTTTGCAGCCATCATATCGATTGAGGATCTTCAGGATCATCCGTGAGAAGCAGCCTCCGAAACGAACTTGCTCGTCCTTGGGAAGCTGGTACCAGAGTTCACCGAGCATTAAACCTTGATCCGTTTCAGAGACCTTCTTTTCGTCGTTCGCTGGCGCGGGGGCAGCAAATGCCGGCAGAACTCCGCAAGTTCCAGCAGTGTCAGTCCATTGATTTCCAAACACTCGTTCCTTGTCGAAAACAAACTGGTCGGCAAATCGGTCAGGGCTACCGGAAGGGTCAAGCGACGGCCCGTTGGCAGTTTGAGCACGACCCATGGCTTATCCTCTCGCCAGAAGACGTCATGAACCAAACCAAAACCGCCGCCAACTTCGCGGCCATGTGGAGTGATTGTCGCACACTTGAATGTACAATGTAAAGCTTGTGTTTTATCTTTCATGTTACAAGGGCACCATGAGTGAGGCCGAATTGCACATACTGCGCGCTCGTCTACAGGGAGGTTACATGTCCAAGGCGCGTCGGGGAGAGCTGTGTATCCGGCTGCCTGTGGGCTTTGTCTACGATGCGGCCAGCAAGGTGCAGCTCGACCCGGATCGCCAGGTTCGAGATATCATTGCGTTGTTCTTCTCCACCTTCGCCCGCACAGGCTCGGCCGGAGACACCTTCCGAACCTTCAACCAGCAGGGCCTCCAGTTTCCCTGTCGTCCCCCTCATGGACCGCGGATGGGCGAACTGGTCTGGAACGATCTCTCGTATAGCCGAACCCTGGAGGTGCTTCATAATCCGCGCTACGCGGGTGCCTTCGTGCTTGGCAGAAGTCGCCAGCGCAAGAACGGCGCTGGCGGAAGGACCACCCGGAAACTGAGCAGGGAGGAGTGGTCGGTGCTGCTCCACGACATGCACGACAGCTATATCTCTTGGGACGAATTCGAGGAGAATCAACAACGTCTTATAGACAACAACTACCGCACCCGGGGAACCGGAAGCACGACGCCGCCCAGGGAAGGAACGGCGTTGCTGCAGGGGATCGCATTGTGCGGCGTATGCGGCAAACGCATGACCGTCCATTATCACCTGCGCAAGGGAGGGCTTGTCCCTTGGTACTGTTGCTCGCGAGGGCCGATGCGTTGGCATGGGGACAAGTGCCAGGAGATTCCCGGCGCAGTCATAGATGAATCGATTAGCAAGCTTGTCGTCGAAGCGGTGACCCCCATGGCCCTCGAAGTAGCGCTTTCTGTTCAAGAAGAGCTCGCATCCCGATTTGAAGAGGCGGACCGCCTGCGTCGCGAGCAAGTCGAGCGCGCACGCTATGATGCGGAAGCGGCCCGTCGTCGATACATGAAAGTCGACCCGGACAACCGCCTGGTTGCCGATACTCTGGAAGCGGACTGGAACGACAAACTTAGAGTTTTGGGCAAGATCAGGGAAGAGTACGAACGCAGTTGTCAAGACGACAAGCAGCTGCTTGGACCAAAACAGCGCGAGCGCATCGAGGCGTTGGCCGCTGATTTCCCCGCGGTTTGGAGTGCGGCATCCACAACAGACAAGGACCGCAAGAGGATGCTTCGGCTTATAATCGAGGATGTTACCCTGTTCAAGCACCCCGAAGAAATCACTGCACATGCGCGCTTCAGAGGCGGGGCGACCAAGACCCTTTCGGTTGTACGGCCTGTACCGTCATGGAAAACCTGGCTGACACCTTTACAAGCCGTCAGTGAGATCGACAAGCTTCTCGATCAGCACACCGACTCGGAGATAGCCGAAATACTTAATCAGAAAGGCTACCGCTCTGGCAAAGGCCTTCGATTCCATAGTAAAATCGTCTCCAAGATCCGACGCGATTATGGTCTGAAAAACAGATATGACCGTTTGCGAGAACGAGGAATGATGACAATTGACGAGGTAGCCAAGGCGACCAAAGTGACCCGCCAAACGGTACGGCGCTGGCAAAAAAATGGACTACTGCAGGCTCATCCCTGCAACAACAAGGGGCTCTATCTCTTCAGTCCAACCCTTATTCCACCGAGAAACCAAAGACCCTCAAGAAAACCAAAACCTGTTGGTGAATCAAATGATCACCAAAGTAGAAAAGAGGTGCAGTTTGAAGTGTAGCCGTCATTCCAGCGGCGCTTGAGTTTGTAGCGAAGCCTGCCGTCCGGCAAGAGCGAAAGTCTCTCATTTGAGATCGGGCCGCGCGCAGCATATCTTAGTTATGCGGACCCCGGCATTATGCGGACTACCGGGGTTTTTGCAGCGTGGTGATCAGGGTTTGGTCACGTTGGAACTCCGCATAACTATAGACGGACGCAGCGAGGCGATGAGCCGGTCAGGCGGACGAAACTTGCCTGGCCGGAGGGTTGGGATCTTCAATGCCTCGAGTGCTTCGAGCTTCTCCGTTGGATCGGAGAACACCCAACCCAAAAAACTGCTCGATCAAGTGCGCGATGCCCTCCGCCTCAAGCACTACTCCATCCGCACCGAGCAAGCCTATACAGATTGGATCACGCGCTACATCCTGTTCCACAACAAGCGGCACCCCGGCGAGATGGGCGCGCCCGAAATCGAAACCTTCCTCACCCATCTGGCCGTCAACCGACACGTCGCGGCCTCCACACAGAACCAGGCCCTCAGCGCCCTCCTGTTCCTCTACCGCGAGGTGCTCGCCATAGACCTCGCATCGTTTGAAATAACTTGGGCCAAAAAACCCAAGCGTCTGCCCACCGTCCTGACCAAGGAAGAAGCCCGCGCCGTCATCACCGCCATGTCCGGCACAGACCAACTCGTCACCCAACTGCTCTATGGTACCGGACTGCGGCTCATCGAATGTCTCCGCCTGCGAGTCAAAGACATAGATTTTGGCTATCGCCAGATCACCGTGCGCGACGGCAAAGGCGAGGTAGACCGCATCACCATGCTCCCCGCGAGCTTGATCGAGCCTCTTAACCAGCACTTGGCGCGCGTCAAATTGCTCTACCTAAAAGACCTGAATGAAGGTCGCGGCGACGTTTACCTCCCCTACGCGCTCGAAACAAAATACCCCAACGCAAACAAGGAATGGGGCTGGCAATATGTCTTCCCCGCCAAGAGCACTTCCCCAGACCCCCGCTCCGGCGCCGTGCGCCGTCATCACCTCGGCGAAAGTGGCCCGCAGAGAGCCATCCGCTCGGCAGCCAAACTAGTGGGCCTCGCCAAGCCCGTCGGCCCGCACACCTTTCGCCATAGCTTTGCCACCCACGTGCTCGAAGCCGGCTACGACATCCGCACCGTCCAAGAACTCCTCGGCCACAAGGACGTCAAGACCACCATGATCTACACCCACGTCCTGAACCGGGGAGGGTTAGCGGTCCGCAGCCCGCTCGATTAAGCTCAATACCCGTGAATGAACTGCCGTCACGGCTCCCAGATTAAGGCTCATTGGGAATCGCCGTGATGTCTGCCCGACTGTAGGACAAATTGGCAATTTGTCCTACACGCTGCCGCCAAATATGGGGGCGTATCACGGCAAATCCCAGAGAGCCCAGATTAACGCCACGGCGCAAGGACGCCAAGACGCAAAGCCAACAATCAAGCCTTTGCGACTTGGCGTCAAAACGATTCATTCACGGGTATTGCCAAGCTCCCCGCCAAGTGTCCAATCTCCAATCCCCAATCCCTAATCCCCCTTCATCCTTCGCAATTTCCGCAACACCCGATCCGGCGTGAGCGGGAAATCGTCGAACCACACGCCGGTGGCGTCGTGGACGGCGGCAGTGACGGCCGGCGTCAGCGGCAGAAAGGGCATCTCGCCCACGCCGCGCGCGCCGAATGGGCCGATGGGGTCGGGGTATTCCAGGATGAGCGAGTTCACCTCTTGCGGCACGTCGAGCACGGTGGGGATGAGATACGTGCTGAGGTAGGGCGTGAGCGTGCGGCCGTCTTTCTGCGCAAAATCCTCCAAGATGGCATAGCCCTGCGCCTGGACGATCGCGCCCTCGATCTGTCCCCGCACCGATTGCGGGTTGATCGCCGTGCCCACATCGTCGGCGCACCACACGCGCAGCAGCCGCACGTGGCCTGTCTCGATGTCCACCTCCACCTCGGCCACCTGCGCCACGTAACCGTAGGCAAAGTTCGGCTCGCTCTTGCCGGTTTCGGGATCGTAGGGCGTGGTCTTGGGCGGGCGATATTGATACGTCCCGATCGCGGGGCGTTCCGCTTCGCGTCCGCGCCATTTCTTGAGCGCCAACTCGGCCGCGCCCAGGATCGAATTGCCGGCCATGAACGTCATGCGGCTGGCGGATGCGCTCCCCGAGTCGGCGGTAGTGACCGTGTCCGAAACGACGAGCTTGATCTTTTCGAAGGGCAGTTCGAGCGCCTCGGCGGCCATCTGCGCCAAGACGGTGTGCGCGCCCTGGCCGCAGTCCGCGCCGGAATGATACACAATCGCTTCCTCGATCTCGGTCGCGCCGCGCAACTCGATTTTGGCCGTACACTGTTCCGGCGCGCCAAATGAAAAGCCGACGTTCTTGTACCCGCAAGCGTAGCCGATGCCGTAACGCTTATTCTTTTGAGTGCAAGACGGCGCGTGCGGTCGCCGCCAATGGTCGCCCTCACGCTTCCATCCGCCGTCCAGCGCGGCGTGCTCGGCCACCTGGAGCATAGAGACGCCGCGCGGCAGCGGCGTGCCGACGGAAAGCAGCGACCCCTCGCGCAGGATGTTTTTCAGCCGCAGCTCCACGGCGTCCATCCCCAGTTTTTCCGCCAGCTTGTTCATTTGCTGTTCTGCGGCGAACAAGCCCTGCGGCCCGCCAAAGCCCCGGAACGCGCCGCACGGGATGTTGTTGGTGTACACGCCGTAGGTATCCACCTTGACGTTGGGAATTTCATACGGCCCGGTGCACATCAACGTCGCGTTGCCCAGCACTTTGGTGCTGGTGGACGCGTATGCCCCGGCGTCGCCGATGGCTTCGACTTCGGCGGCGACGAGTTGGCCGTCTTTCGTCGCGCCCCAGCGGGTCTTGAAGAACATCGCGTGACGCTTGTGGTGCCCGATGATGGACTCTTCGCGGCTCCACACGATCTTGACCGGGCGATTGACTCCTCGCTGCGCGAGGCGCCATGCGGCCAGCGCCAGAATGATCTGCACCGACATGTCCTCGCGCCCGCCGAACGCGCCACCGATGGCGGGATAGATCACGCGCACTTGTTCCTTTTGCAGATTCAGCGCGTGCGCGATCTGCGCCTGGTCCTCGTGCGTCCACTGGCCGGCCACCTGCACCGTCACGCCGCCTTCCTCGTCCAGGTAGGCCAGGCCCGCTTCGGGCTGCAGGAAGGCGTGCTCCTGGAATGGCGTGTGATACATCCCTTCCACGATCACGTCGGCCTGCCGGAATGTCGCGTCCACGTCACCCTTGCGGATGCGGTAGTGAACCAGCACGTTGTTTTCCTTGCCGCGCGAAGCGTGGAGTTGCGGCGCGCCGAGCTGCATCGCCTGGCGCGGATCGGACACGACGGGCAAGTCTTCGTACTCCACCTCGATCAGGTCGCGCGCGCGGGCGGCTTGCTTTTCCGTCTCTGCCACCACGAGCGCCACTTTTTCGCCGATCCAGCGCACAGTGTCGCTGGCGAGCACCGGCGCGTCGAACGTGATCAGCCCGAACTCATTGACCGGCACATCCTTCGCCGTCAACACAGCCACGACGCCCGGCGCGGCTTGTGCGCGGCGAGTGTCGAGCCGCTTGATGCGCGCGTGAGGCCGTCGCGCAAACAGCACCTTCATGTGGAGCATCCCCGGCATCGTCAGATCGCCGGGATAGAGCGTCGCGCCGGTGACCTTGCCCACGGCGTCCACGCGGGCCAGAGATTGACCGATCGAGTTGTCTGCCATGTCTACTTCCTCTTGTACATGCCGTCTTTGTCGAATTCTTCTTGCGGGGGCAGGGGGAACAGAATCCCCGAAATCAGCACGATAAAGAACTGGAGCAGGATGAACGCCAACACGCCGACCGCGATCTGGATGGGCCGTATCGGCGCCTGCGGCAGGAGCGGCGCGTACCAACTAGCGGGGATGGGCGCATAGTCGCCCAGCGGCACGTTGAGGGGCAGCCACGCGCCCAGCCAGACCGAAAAGCCCATCGCGATAAAAATCAAGAGCATCTGCAACGGATTGGCTTTTTGGGGGGCGGCCTTGCGGCGGCGCCGTGTGCTGTCAGCTTTGAATCCAAACTGTTCCAGCAATTCCACTGCCGCGCTGTTTGTCTTGGGGGCGATGACGGTCGGTATGCCGTCGTAGGGCAAGGACAGAGCCGCGTGAAGCAATGCTTGAGCATCCTCTGCGCGCCTGGCTGCCCATGGCCCTATCCGTCGCGATTGCGCCAGGGCATAACCTGAGACCTGTCCTGCTTCGTCGCGGACGAGAAATGCCCGGTCGGCGTAATCGGCAAGCAGGGCGCGCAACACGTTCGACCGATTCGCCCCGAAAATGGGTGTGTCAAAATCACAGACCGCCTGGATATCCTGCGGTTGCAATGGATGGACACCCTGGGGTGGCTGGAGGGCGTGTGCGGCGTCATGTCGCTGAAACACGCAAGCCTGGTCGCACTCGACAAAACCAAAGTGGGCATAGACAGGTGCGCCCAACTCGGTGGCGTCCAGGAGCGACGCGGGTGTGCCGCGTGTGTCAAGCCATGTGAGGAGGTGTTGCATCAGCGCGTGTCCGATGCCCCGGCGTTGGAATTTGGGATGGACCGCCATCATGCCGATGTAGGCAAACGGACCATAATCCACTGCTTCGACCATTCCCGCCGGCGCATCGCGAAATGTTGCCGCAAAGAAAGCTTCTGGTTGCAGCCTGAGGATACGCTGGATTTCTCTGCTTTTGTCTTCTGATACGTTGAAGGCGGACTGGAAAATCTCGACGGCGACAGGAATATCCGCCTCGACCATGTTCCGAATGGCAATATCCATCGTGGCTGTCTTTTTTCCGACAGAAACTAGTTGAATCGTATTGCCTTCAAGGGTTGATCCCAGCACTCTTTATCAAGCGGTCAATCTCTGCCCGCGCATCGGGCTTGAGCGGAAGCAAGGGCCGCCGTGTTGGGCCGCCGAAAAAGCCGACTCTATCCATCGCGTACTTGAGGCCCGGCACTCCAAAGCGGGCCGTGATCGCGTCGTTTATTTCTGCCAACGAAAGCTGAAGCTTGGCCGCTTCTTCTCGACGACCGGCCAGGAAAACATCCACCACTTGGCGCAAGGGCGTCGCCGCAATATTCGCCAGCGCCATGATGCCGCCGACCGCGCCCAGGCTCAAGAAAGGCAGCAAGGCGCTGCCCGTTCCGGCAAATACCTGAAAATCGGGGCGAGCGCCTAGCACGCGCGCGATTTTGACCACGTTGGCGCTGCTGTCTTTCACGCCCACGATGCGTGGGTGTTCTGCCATTGCCAGCAAAGTGGCCGGGGCAAAGTCAATGCCCGTGAACGCAGGCACGTTGTAGACCAGGAGCGGGATGGGCGACGCGTCGGCGACAGCGCGATAGTGCGCCACCAGCACATCGTGCGTCAACGATTGCTTGTAGAAAAAAGGCGGTAGAACCAGGGCGGCCCCGGCTCCAAGCTCTGCCGCTTTTTGTGTCAGTTCGATGGTCTCGGCAGTAGTCTCGACGCCGGTGCCGGCGATCAGCCGCTTGCCGGTTCCTTTCAACACCTCCGCGCACACCTTCCAGATTTGGATGCGTTCCGCTTGAGTCAGATAGGTCGCTTCGCTGTTGGAGCCGGGCATCACGATGCCGTCCAAAGGTTGAGCGATCCATTTCCGCAAATTGAATTCTAGCTTGTCAAAAGCGACCTTTTCGTCGTCTGTAAAGGGCGTGGGAATGGGAGGGTACAATCCCGCTAGGCTTGTCATTACATGATCCTTTCTCTAGTACAAGAGTTCAGTGTTTAGAACGTTACGCAGAGGCTCGCCGTTCAAAAAGCGGCGCAGGTTATCGCAGAACAGGTCCATGATCCGCCCGTTCTCTCTGTCGCTGGTGCTGGCCGAGTGTGGACTGACCAAGACGTTGGGCATCTCCCAGAGTGGGCTGCTGGGCGGCAGCGGCTCTTCGGTGAACACATCCAGCGCAGCCCCGCTCAAGTGACCGGAGCGCAGCGCCTCGATGAGGGCAGATTCGTCCACCACCATACCCCGCGCAATGTTGATGAAATACGCGCCGCGCGGCAAGAGCGCCAGTTCCTTTGCGCCGATCATCTTTTCTGTCTGGGGAGTGTGGGGCACGCTCAGAGTGAGCACGTCGGCCAGCGGCAGCATCGCGTGAAGCTGGCCTAGTTCGTAATAGCGATCCACGACTTGGGGCGAAGGTTTGACATCGGCGCCGATGACGGTCATGCCCAACGCGCGGCATAGACGCGCGATCTCAGACCCGACCCGCCCCAGGCCCACAATCGCCAACGTGCGCCCTTCCAGGTCGGTGCCCGCGTAGCGCTCCCAGTGTTTGCGCTCCTGATCGTGCATCATGCGCATCAGTCCCTTGTAGTGCATGAGCATCGCCATCACAACGAACTCGGCCAATGGCCTGGCGTGGACGCCGCTGGAGGTCGTAAAGACGGTATTCGGCATACGCCGATCGTAGCCCATGCGTTTGACAAACTGGCCGATGCCGGCGCTGGTGGATTGAACCCAGCGCACGTGCGGCGCAAGCTCCGGCAAGTCCTGGCGATGCGTGTGATCAAAATCAAAGAGGATGTCGGCCTGGGCCAACAGCTTGCGCCAGCGAGCTTCCTGTTCCGGTGCGCGCTCGTGTGGGGCGGTATGATCGGCCGCGTAGCGTGGCTTGCCGAGCAGTTCCGGCTCGTAAATCACGTGGAGACGACCATCTACCTGGTGGATGCGTTCCACATGCTCTGGTTCCAAATAGCTGGTGATGAGAAGAGTGTAGGTGGGCTTGGTATTATCTGTGTTCATGGTTGATCCTTCGTCAAAGATTTTCCGGCTGTCCGCCGCGCCGGGCCGAGCGATACAGCGCCTCGATCACGCGCATGTTGGCGGTAGCTTCTTCCGGGCCGTAACGCAGCGGATGGTCGTTCAACACGCAATCGGCAAAATGCTCCACCATCAACTGGTACTCGTCCACTCTGCCGATGGCGTGTACCATCGGCGGCTCACGAATGCTACGGTGTTCCCAAATCTTGGTGTCATCGTTACCCGGCAAAAACGCAACCGGCACATCCAGGTAGGCGTCCGTGCCGACAATCTGATAAGACTCGCGCCGCGCCAACGTGAGCGCGCAATCAAACTGAGCCATCAGTCCATCGGCAAACAGCAGACTGCCGATCATCTCTCCATCTACGCCGGTCGTACCCCAGCGAGCGAACGCCTGAACCTGCGCCGGCTCAGCGCCGGCTAGGGTACGGATGATGTTGACGCAGTAACAGCCCACATCCATCAACGCGCCGCCGCCTAACTCGGGCTGCAAGCGAATGTTGGCGGGATGGGTGACCCGGAATGTAAACGAAGCGCGGATCACGCGCAGCGTGCCGAGCGCGCCGCTTCGCACTCGCTCGAGCACTTTTTCCGTCTGCGGGTGAAAGCGATACATGAAGGCTTCCATCAACTTGACGCCATTTGCCAGGGCAGCCGCCTGCATGTCGGCGCACTCGGCGGCGTTCATCGCCAGAGGTTTTTCACACAAGATGTGCTTGCCCGCCTCCGCTGCCTTGATCGTCCATTCGCGGTGCAGGCTGTTGGGCAGGGGGATGTAAACGGCGTCAATATCCGGCGCATCGAGCAAGGCTTGATAGCAGTCATGCGACCGGGAGATATTCAGCTTGGCTGCGAACTCGGCGCTCTTGTGTGCGTCCCGGCTGGCGACGGCCAGCAGCTCGCCATTGCCAGAGGCCTGGATGGCCGGGATCACGGCGAACCGGCCAATGTTCGCTGTGCCGATCACGCCCCAACGCAATCGCCTGTCTGTCATACTTGCTCCTTCCTCTGCTGCGCAAAGCATCGGCTCGTTCACCGCGAGCGGCGGCAACCGCACACCTTTGCCTTCCTCGTCCTCGCTTGGCGCTTCGCCTTCTTCGCGGGCTTCCTCGTACACCGCCAGGAATCCCTGGAACCTGATCACCGAACCGGTTGCGCGGAACAAGTAGCGGTTGTAGGACAAGTTGCCAACTTGTCCTACGGTTGCCGTCACATCCACACTTGTCACATCCAATACCGCCGGGGCCATCTGCGAAGCGATGAAGCGTTTCCAGATCAAATCGTACAGGCGATATTGGTCGCGGTCGAGATAGGATTTGACGCTTGCCGGCTCGCGCTTTGCGCTGGTGGGGCGGATAGCCTCGTGCGCTTCCTGCGCGCCTTTGGCTTTGGTCTTGTAAACGGGCGGGGTAGGGGGCAAAAAGTTTGCGCCGAATTTTTCTTGGATGAACTCGCGCGCCTCGGCCTGGGCGGCGGGGGCGATGGCAGTGCTATCGGTGCGCATGTACGTGACGAGGCCCACTCGCCCGCCCTCGCCAACGTCCACGCCCTCGTAAAGCGCCTGCGCCACGGCCATCGTGCGCTTGGCGGCAAAGCCCAATCGCTTGGATGCTTCTTGCTGCAAAGTGCTCGTCGTAAAAGGCGGAGCAGGATTGCGGCGCTTTTCGCGCCTGTCCACCCGGCTGACGACGTAAGCCGCCTTTTCCAGCTCGGCGACGATTTTGAGCGTGTCGTTGCGATTCTTGAGGTCGGCGTCCTGCCCGTTGATCTTGATGAGCTTGGCCCGGAACGATAGACCTGTCAGGTTTTAAAAACCTGACAGGTCTCGATGCTTTGCCAACTCCGCTTCGATGCTCCAATACTCGACTGACACAAACGCCTGGATTTCGCGCTCGCGCTCCACGACGAGCCGCACGGCCACACTTTGCACACGCCCAGCGCTCAGACCTTTGCGGCCTACCTTGTCGCGCAGGAGCGGGCTGAGCTTGTAGCCCACCAGCCGGTCGAGGATGCGCCGCGCTTGCTGCGCGTCCACGCGATCCATGTCGAGCGTTCGCGGGTGAGCAAAGGCATGGTCAACCGCGTCGCGCGTGATCTCGTGGAACTCGACGCGATGCACGGGCTTGCCGGCAATGTCGCGCGCCAGGGTTTCTTTCAAGTGCCACGAGATCGCCTCGCCTTCGCGGTCGGGGTCGGTCGCCAAGTAAAACTCGGCAGCTTTCTTGGCGTCCTCGCGCAGAGCGCGCACCACGTCCTTCTTTTTTTCGGGAATCACGTAGCGCGGCTCGAAATCGTGCTCCACGTCCACGCCCAGGCGATTGGCGGGCAGGTCGCGGATGTGGCCGATGGAGGCTTTGACCACATAGCCCCTGCCGAGGAATTTTCCTATCGTGCGCGCTTTGGCGGGCGATTCGACAATCACCAACTTTGCCCCCTTCCCCTGCACCGCAGGCGCGGGGGAAGGGCTGGGGATGGGGGCTACGGACTCGTGCGCGGGCGTGCGACCCATGCGCGTCAGGCGCGTACCGCACACACTGCACGTGCCCTGCGTGGCCGGTCGCCCGCCTCCGAGGAAAACAGGCTGCGGGTCGAGCATCTCGCGCTTGACTTTGCACTTGAGGCAGTAAGCGAGGAGAGGGTCGGCCATTTCATGTTCTCAACCGCTCACGGTCGAGCACCCAGTCCCCGCGTTGTGATGCGCTTCATCAGACCGTCAATGTATAGTTTTTCCAGATGACGGCTGGCAAAGTAGCCCACCAACACGCGTGCCTCGTAGCGAGAGCGCAGCAATTCGTTGTGGCAAACCAGCGCCTTGCCGTCGCGGATGACGCGATGCTGCAACAAAATCGGGGCGCGGTTCAAAATCACGACCTCGATGTCGTCGCACTTGAGCGCACGCATCAACCGGGTCATCAACCGCAGATGGAGAGCCATGTAATCGCCCTTTGGCACGTCCTCACGCGCGAGCACCGCAATGTCCACGTCCAAAAGCGGCCCCGCGTCGCCACGTGCCAGCGAGCCGAACGGCAATCTAGTTCGACCACAGGTTCGTTGTCCAGGCAGGAGACAGTTTCCCTGATCACTTTAT
Source organism: Anaerolineae bacterium (assembly GCA_041300525.1). Taxonomy (GTDB): domain Bacteria; phylum Chloroflexota; class Anaerolineae; order Fen-1058; family Fen-1058; genus JBGLNJ01. Next base: position 4,146,655 of record JBGLNJ010000001.1, read on the forward strand.
CGCTCAAGGCGACTGCACTGCACACTATGTAGCTGCTCTAGAGCTTCAAGTTACTCTAGCAAACAAAGCATCCGAGGTATAGCGCAAGTAATCTGAACCCAAGCATGAACTGAGGACAAGGAATATGGCAGCCACAGAACACTGTGCCTTAATCTTACCCCGCAAGATCAATTCAAGTAACTCGTGAATGCTTACTAGTTCAACTTGCACGTTCTCATTGGTATCTAGACGTTGGGCGCTCGTCTGGGAGACCTGTTCAGCAAGAAAGATATGAATGACATTTGTCATATTAGAAGGGTCATTGACCAATGTGCCTACTTGTTGCAACCTTTGAGCCGTGTACCCTGTCTCCTCAACGAACTCGCGTGCAGCCGCACGTATGGGCAACTCGCCTTCATTTACATATCCTGCGGGCAATTCCAAAAGTATGTCTTGTATGCCATGCTTATACTGCCGGACAAGTACTACTTTACCATTTGGGGTCAGTGGGAAAACAACGACAACATCAGGTTTCTCCACCACAAAGTAGTCATCTATTACCGTATCGCTGGGAAGCAAGCATGTGTCCTGACGTACTTGAAGCCACCTGTTTGCTAGCACGGTGACAGTTCTTATAGTTTTCCACTTGGCGATTTCCATTTCATTACCTTAGTGACTCGGCACGATCATCGAGTTGGTAACCGGAAACCACAACTTATTCCAACGTCAATTCGTCCGCTTCGTCCCACAACAATTTATACTGGCTACGAAACAGGTTGTACAAATCTGCATCTCCACCACCTGGCCTTAACACGAATCCTGGTCGCATGTTCGCTGTGCCCTTGTATGGTAGAATCTCGACTTGTATGGCTCCAGTTGGCTTGTCTGGATCAACCATAACTACATTAACCGTGGGGATGCTTGAATACATCCTTACGGTCATTTTGCCCCCTTCTTTACGGAATTGTTCTTGGAGCTCAAGCAACCTTTGACTACTCCGTCGCAGTTCGCCCTGAAAGGATTCTTCTTCGCCAAATAGCGCTGCAACACCGGCGATTAGCGCCTTGTTCCTGCGATGCGGGTTCATTACCAGAAATCGAATCTCACAAGTTTTTGACTTTGCAATTAGGAAAGGCTTGAGGCGTTCAGCCAGATCGTAGAAGGTAGTACCAACTAGCAATATCTCACACTGTGCATCCGCAATGAAATCGAGTAAAGGCAGTCCTCGTCTTAAGCTTCTATGGAACTGTTGGACTTCAGCAGGGAACGCACGTTGCCTTTCAAAGGCCTTTGCAATATCACTTTTGTAGGCCTCAATCATACTCATGGTTTGCTCCAGTTTTTGCTCAATAATTTCAATCCTTGATTTCCTTTCAAGGACCGAACTGGCAAAAAAAGTTGCTAGAGAAATTAGTGTAATTGCGGGAAGTCTTTTTTGAATAGCAGGCACTTGATCTACTCCCCAGACTATGTCAATGAACAAAACTACGGCTGCGAAAGCTAATAATGCGTAGAGAGTCCAGTCAGAAATAGTGGTCGCAATTGTCATCCACCGAGGACTCTTGTTAGGGCCGCGGCTCTCTTCCACAGTCTTTCTCCCGAAGGTATGCAGCAGACAAAATGTTCATACTATTCCGCCCCACTGGTTATACTGCCCACGGGCATAAATTGCGCTTTTGAATCTAGGGCAAAAGCTGGTATCATTGCGAGCATGACAATCCAACTCGAATTCACTCCCGAAGCTTGCCCTCGCCGAGCACCTGGTGAACGCGCCCCATCCACTCGCTGATGGGGATGCCTTGCGGGCACTTGGCCTCGCACTCGCGGCACTGGATGCACTGGGCGGCCTGGCCTTTTTCTCGATGAAACTCGCCCTCCAGGCCTTCCACCATGTAACTATACCACCAACGCGCCTCCTCAGGGTTCTCTCTTTCGTACATCGCGCCCTCGTTGTAACGCTTGAAATTGTACGGGATGTCCACGCCGTTCGGGCAGGGCATGCAGTAAGCGCACCCTGTACAGGGAATGGGACAAAGCTCCTGGTACTTTTCCCGGACCTGATCGACGAGCGCCAACTCTTGCTCGGTCAGCGCGCCGATTCTGGACGCGCTGGCGCTGTCCAGGTTCTCCTCGACGTGCTGCATCACATTCATGCCGCTGAGCACCACCGATACCTCCGGCTGGCTCCATAACCACTGCAACGCCCAATCGACCGGCGTGCGTTTCTCGGGGACCGTGTCCCACAGTCTCTGAATCGTCGGAGGCGAGTTAGCAAGCTGGCCGCCCCGCAGAGGTTCCATAATCACGACCGCCAAACCCTTGGACGCTGCGTACTCTAGCCCTTTGACGCCGGCCTGCCACACGACATCCATATAGTTGTACTGAATCTGGCCGAGCACCCATTTGTCATAGGCGCCCACAATCTCCTGAAAGACCGGGTACTCGTCGTGAAACGAAAAGCCCAGGCCGCGGATGCGGCCGGCGGCAATAGTCCTCTCGGCCCATTCGAGCACGCCTAAATCGCGCACCTTGGGCCACCAGATGTGATTCATGGCGTGCAAAAGATAGAAATCAACATGGTCGGTCTGCAACCTCTCGAGTTGTTCGTCAAAAAGCCGGTCAAAATCCGCCGGAACTTTAACTTCCCAGGCGGGCAACTTGGTGGCCAGCCGGACCTTGTCGCGGTATCCTCCCTGGAGCGCCCGCCCCAGGAAACGCTCGCTGCTTCCCCTATGATAGTTGTAGGCGGTATCCACGTAATTCACGCCGCGCTCGATGGCATAGTGCAGCATGCGCGTCGCCTCCGGCTCGTCTATGTCTGCGTACACGTCGTTGAGCACCGGGAGCCGCATGGCGCCGAACCCGAGCGCCGATACTTGCCAATCTAGTTTGCCAAACTTGCGGTACTGCATGGAATATCTCCTTAGCGGTTTTCTCTCGCTGCCTGATATTCTTGTTGCACCCGCTCGAAAAAGGCCAGGTTCTCGGCGATCATCTCGCGGATCGGCAACTGGTAAGGACATTTTTTCTCGCACTCGCCGCACTGGATGCACTTGTGGGCGCTGGCGACCGAGTCCTGGACGTAGCCCCAGGAAAAGAACCAATCTGCCGGCCATAGCTCGTACAGGATGGGCAGGTAGGTCATGCCGTAGATGATGACTCCCTCGGGGCAGGGCATACAATATTCGCACTGGTGGCAAAAGCGCGGGCCGATCTGGGCGCGGAGAGCGGCGATTTCCTGCTGTTCCGCCTCGCTCAGTTTCCAGGGCGCCTGTTCAGCCAGGGCGACGATTTCTTCGATCTCTTCGACCTTTTCGATGCCCGGATCGGGGATGACGCTGTCGAACTGCAGCAGGTACTTGAGGGACAGCGAGGCGTTTTTCCGCAACCGGCCCCCAGCCAGGGGCTTCATGGCGATAAAGCCGAGGTCGCGCTCCCGGGCCAGGGGGATCAGCTTGGACGCCGCCTCGTCGCTGACAAAGTTAAAAGGGAACTGGACCGTCTCAAAAACGCCCAGGCCGGCCGCTTTCAGGGCTACGTCGAGGTTGTGGCTGCTAAAGCCGAGGTGGCGGACCTTGCCCGCCTGCATGGCTTTTCGCGCGCCCTCCAGAGGCCCACCCGGCTTGAGCACGAGATCGAGATCCTCAAAGCTGTTGATGCCGTGGAACTGCCACAGGTCAATATAGTCGGTGTTCAGGCGCTTTAGGCTGACATCAATGTGCTCTGGGTCCCAGCCCTTGGTGGCGATGATCACCTGGTCTCGACGACCGGCGATCGCTTTGCCAATGCGTTCCTCGCTCATCCCAGCCCCATAGCCGAAGGCCGTGTCAATAAAGTTGACGCCCAGGTCGAGCGCGCGCTGGACTAACTTGATCGCCTCAGCCTCGGTGGGGCGGGTGAGCGGAATGCCCCCCATCCCAACCCTGGAAACCTCCAGGCCGGTTTTTCCTAATCGCACAGTTTTCATATTGTTAACTCTTTTGTGCCGGAGCGCGCCCCAGCAAGATATCTATTTGTTCCATCTGCCCGACGGTCAGCGGCCCAAAACGCATCGCGGCGACATTTTCCTCGACCTGGGCGACGGTCTTGAAACCGGGGATCGGAATGGTGCGCTCACTGCGCGCCCACAACCAGCCCAGCGCGGCCTGGGCCAGTGTTCGCCCATCTGCCGTGAGCACCTGTCGAATCCTGTCGAGCTGATCGAGGAGCTTGGCTTCTTCGCCGTCTCGGAGGTTCCAGTCCCGGCGCACATCATCGGGTGGAATCTTGGAATCGGTTGTGAATTTTCCGGTCAACAAGCCCATAGACAGTGGCCCACGGCTGATGCTCGCCAGGTCGTATTCCTCGCACAACGACAGAATGGCCGTGTTCCCTTCCAGGATGTTCAAGTGATGTTGGATCGTCGCGCAGTGTGGTCCCTGGGCAAAAACTCGGGCGCGCGCCAGGTTATTGGTGCTCCAACCGTACCAACGAATCTTGCCCTGCGCGACCAGTTCTTCGAGCGTATCTCGCACTTGCACTGCCTGGTCAATATCATAGTCGTAGACGTCGAACTGGTACAGGTCAATGTAATCGGTGTTGAGGCGGCGCAGGCTGGCTTCACACGCGCGGCGGATGTACTCTGGGCTGGCGTCGCTGCCTGTCACTTCTCGGCACTGCTCGTTGTAGACGTAGCCGAATTTGGTGGCGATAACTACCCGGTCGCGCCGTCCTGCCAGCGCCTTTCCCAAGACGCGTTCGCTGTGACCACAGCCATAGACATCCGAGGTGTCAAATAGAGTGATGCCCGCGTCTACCGCCCACTGGATGGCGCGAATGGACTCTTGATCATCTACTTGACCCCATCCCGACGGCCCACATTCTTTGGTTGACCAAGTGCCTCCAATAGCCCAACAGCCCAATCCCATGGCGCAGACGACGATTCCGCTGCGTCCCATCGTCCTGGTAAACATGATTCACCCCATCGGCAACCACGAAAAGCCACGTTCGTGGCAGCAAGCCCGTTGTGCGGGAGTCATGCCATGCGCAGAGTGTATCACTTGAACGAGTTGCGCACTAGTCACCAAGAGGCGTATTGGGGGGTTGATAAGGGGTTGATATTGGGGTAAGGGCAAAACCTGACAGGTCTATGAGAAGAGTTTACAACAGTCCCAACTCGCGGGCGCGGGCCGCCGCCTGGGTGCGGTTCTGCGCTTGGAGTTTGGCAAAGATATTGTTCAGATGCTTTTTGACGGTGCCGGTTGATACGACCAGGGACCGAGCAATCTCTCGATTTGACGCGCCCTGGCCGATCAGCCGCAGGACCTCCAGCTCGCGGGGTGTGAGTGGCCCCCTGCCATTGGGCAGCATGAGGCCGTTCAATTCTGGGAGCGCCCGGCGCACGTCTTCGGGGAGCGATTGCAGCCAACATTGTAACTCGGCCAATTCTTCTTTTGTCCAGGTGGCGTGAATACGTTGGATCAGGTGGGCAGCCATTTCGAAATCTTGGGCGCTCAGCGCCTCTTCGGCGTCACCTCGAATGGGTTGCGCCCGACTCGCGCGCACGTGGCGGCGATGCGTTCTTGAACTTGTGCGATGTTTTCCGCCAGTCCCATGGCCCGACCTTTTCATCTACGCGGGACACGAAGAAAAAGAAATGTCTCCTTCTTCGTGTTCCTTCGTGCGCTTCGTGGATACTCTTACTCTTTCAAGCCCAGCACCACGCCGAACCGGCCCGTCTTTTTCTCGGCGCGATGCGAGAACCATTCATCTGTGTGGCAAGCCGTGCAAATGCCGCTGTCTTCCACATCGCCCACGCCGGCCGCCTCCAGTTGTGACTTGACAGCAGCGATCAGGTCGAGATGGATGCTGCCGTCCGGCTGCGGGACGACGACGGGAACGCCCGGCGGACAGGCGGCGACGACGCCTTGCGCCAGCTCGCGCCCGAAAGCGTAGCACTCGACCCGGATCGCGGGGCCGATGCCGGCCCACACGTCACGCGGGCGGCAACCGAACGTCTCTTGCATCGCGCGCACCGTCTTGCCGACGATGCCCGCCGCCACGCCCGGCCACCCGGCGTGCGCGATCGCGACGACCTCTCGCGCGGCAGCGTGAAACAGCACCGGGACGCAATCGGCAAAGCGCATCGAAAGCATCAGCCCCGGCGTGGCCGAGATCAGCGCGTCCGTATCGCGCAGCGCCGTGCCCAGGTGTTGCGGGCCGACGACGGCAACGAGATTGCCGTGGTTCAACCATGCGCTTACGGTTTGCTCTGACTTGAGGCCCACGGCGGCTAACAAGCGCCGGTTGTTCTCTGTCACGGCCTCCAGGCTATCGCCCGTCGAGCGGCTGAGGTTGAGAAAAGACCACGGCGGCTCGCTCACGCCGCCATGGCGAGTAAAGAGGCCGTGCACCACATCCGCTCGCCCTGCCAGATGCTCAAATTGGTAAAACACTAACCCATCAACATTGACTCGCTGCACACTTGCTCCAAATCAAGCCATCACATCTGCATGTTCCCCAGCAGACCGCGCGCCATCGCCTCTTCAAACGTGAGCGTCTGCACGTCTTGGGCGAGTTGCTCACCGGCCGCAATCGTCTCTGCGCTGAACAGGCTATCGAGCTGCTGCACCGACTCTGTGCGTTCGGCAGTTTTGTCCGGTGCATGCTCTTCCACCGGACAAACGTCCGGCGGGCGCTCTTCCACTGGATGTTTTTCCGGTGGGCGTTCTTCCGCCGGAGGTTGCTGTATGGCGCTGGCGACAATCTTTTCGATCTCGGCAGCCGCCTTTTTGGCATATACCCACACGGCGCCTTGCTTGACCGATTTCGGCACGACGACGACGAGGAGGAGACGCTGGCTGATCCCGGCCGAGTAAACGGCGACGCGCTGGCCTTCCAGGTAATTGAGCGCGAACGATTCGCCCTCGCCCAGGAGCGAAGCCATCTGCGTGGTGGTCGAACGGCTTGCTACGACCAGCGCCGCCAGCGACGGCATGTCCCGCTCGTTAGAGATGCCCTTGGCGGAAATCACGTGTCCGGTTTCTTCAATCAGCAGCACCGACTCGGCGCTCGTCTCGGCGCGCAGCGCGGATAGCACCTTGTCTATGCCGCCGGCTTCACGCGCGGAAAAGATGAAAATGCGCTTGGGCTGGAGCGCAGTTGTGGCCGGAGCCGCCCAGGCCGTCGGGACTGCCGCAGCGGTCAGCAACTGCTTTGACCGTCTAAGCTCGCGCTCCGTGACCTGAATCACTTCGTTGACCGAGAACGGTTTCTTGAGATAGTCGGCCACCCCGCTCCGCATCGCCTCGACGACGCTGTCCATATCGCCAAAGCCGGTGAGGATGACGACCGGCAGCGCAGGGATTTTTTCCTTGATCTTTTTGAGAAGTTGGATGCCGCTGATGCCGCTCATCTTGAGGTCCGTGATGACGAGGTCCATCGAAGCGGTCTCGAGAATCTGCAACGCGCGCTCGCCGCTTGGCGCAGTGCGGACCGTGTAACCGGACATGGTCAGCAGGTCGCGCAGCGCCCGGCAGATCGCTTCCGAGTCGTCCACTACCAAGATATTCGCCAAAGGCTCAGCGGCCATTCCTGCCTCCTCCTAAAGATGAAATCGGAAGGATACGGATCGTATCCTCTCAATAATCCGGGGCCAGAACCTTCGCAAGGCTCAAATCCCCCCACATTATCCCCCAAGCTTGAACACAATGCAAATGCGCCTTATGCCGGAGCGCGCAAAAAAAAAGCCGCTCACATGGAGCGGCTGGATGATGTGGCAGGGCCGGGTCGCTTCACTTGCGCCGGTCAAGGGAATGTGCTTTGATTGGCGCAGGCGGAGCCAGGCGGGAGATCGAGTTTTCGCGGATCTCGGCAAAGGCGGCTTGCAAATGCGGGAAGGCGAGCCAGGCGGTGGCCCAACCGAACGCCGCGCCCGTGAGGGTGCGGAGCACCCACGTGCTTTCGCGCGGCATGCCGCCGAGTCCCGGCAAAAGGTAGCTGATGAACTGGCTGCCGCCGTCGAGTCCCATCGGTATGATGCCGATGAGAACGTAGGCCCAAAACGGAAGCGGCCTGGCCCGCGAACGAACTCGGCTGAACACCAGGCCGCTCAACAACAATGTCCCATAAATTGCGAGGTCGCGCTGGCATAGCGCCACCTTGTAGCCCACTTGTTCATTGCCGTTAAAAGGACTGGGCCAGGGATACAGTGGCAAGTTATTCTCGCCTACGCGGTCTGCCAGTTCTTGAAGCGTGTACGCCGCTTTTTCTCCATACAAAAAGTATGACCGTTGTGGCAGCTCGTGGCACAAGGCCCGATAGGTCGTGTAGATGATTCGCGCCGGGAAGGGGTGGCCGGATTTTTCCAACACCGGCGCCAGGAACGGCAAGCCGGTATACACGGCCAACATGACATTGATAACCGCCAGCCAGTGACGCGAAAGCCATACCGAAATCCGATCCGCAAAGGAAGCCACACGATTCACGCCAAGATCCGATTCCACTCTATTCTCCTGTAAACACGCGCCTCACGTCGGCGCTTTCGGCGGCATCGGGATGCCGCCCTACGATGCCGTCCTATAATGCTGCCCTACGAAGACGCGATTTGGTTGACCGCGCGGCCGCTCAGGTAACCGATGTAGGCCGGGACGAGCGGCAATACGCAGGGCGAGAGGAACGAGAGCAATCCGGCCAGAAGGGCGACAAAAAACGTCGGCGTGATCGCCGCGCTGCTGCTCGTCACGTCGAAAAAAAGTCCGCGGCTCAATGCCCACCGGCTCAGGCCTTGAATGGATGGCGCCCACGCCGGAAACGAAAATGCCCAGTCTGCCCCGAACCCTTCGCCGATTTGCGGGACGACGCGCGGCAACGCATCCACCAGCAGCAGTGCGCCGATGGCGATCAGCAGCACGGCCGTCGTCATCTTGATGGCGGGCATGTGCCGCCGCGCGCGGCGCAAAAGGGCGGTAGCCCGATCCACTGCCAGGCCCGTCAGCAGGAATGGGAGGCCCAGTCCAAGCGAATAGCCGACGAGCAAGAACACGCCTTGCCCCACGGTGCTCTCGCTCATCCCCAGGGTGAGGATCGCGCCGAGCGTCGGGCCGACGCAGGGCGTCCAGCCGGCGGAAAAGAACACGCCCATCAGGAACGACGAGAGGTACCCCAGGTCACGCCCGCCGGAGCTTTGGTAGCGCGTGTCGTATTCCAGGAAGGGAATGTTGATCCACCCGGCCGTCGCCAGCCCAAAGATAACGACGACGATGCCGCCGACGAGCGCGAGCCAACTCCGCAATTGAAAAAGCCAGCGCCGCGTCACGCACTGCGGTTGAATTAGGCCCTAATTTGTTGGAAACGCACAATGGCCGTACTGGAGCCGCAAGCTCCCGTAAAATGGACCTCGATCTGATCAGACACCTGCCGGCCTTGGATCAGCCATACCCGCCACGTTCCCTGCTGTGTGCCATTTAGGCTGATGATCACATTCCAGGCAGAAGGGCCTACGATTCCGGTGTAGGGAGATGCGCCTCGCATTTTGTCGCCGCGCCATTCTTCGCCTGGGTGCAACGCGCTGCCGGTATCAACATCCGCATCACCTTCGACATGGACCGCCATGCCGCCTCCCGTTACCGGCTGGCCGGACAAGTCTGTAATCGTTCCTATGATGACCGAAGCGCTACAGCCATAGGCCGGGTCCACTTGATAAGTCACTTGGGCGGTGTACGGATACTTGGAGCGCGTGGGGCTGGCTGTGGGTGAAGGGCCGGGCGTCACCGTTTTCGTGCGCGTGGGCGCCGGCGTGATGGTAGGCCGCTGTGTTTCTGTTGGCTCAGGCGTGCTGGGGGTAAAAGGCGTGGACGTCTCGGTGGGGATGCCCGGGACGGTGGGCGTCCATGTGGGTGGCAGGCTTTGCACCGTCGGCGTGGTCGTTGGAAGTTGGACGATGCGCACAGGCGTCGGCCCGGCGAATGGCCCGGCCAGCGTCGGCACAAAGAACAGTGTCGTGTAACACAGGCACGCCAGTGCCGTGAGGCCTAGCAGCACCACCGAGAGTATATTGAATGCTGACCCACTTCCGCCCTTGGTCATTTTTTCCTCCGTGCAGCGATACCGATGAGAATCGGCAGTAGAGTCTGTGACTAAATTCGGCGCTTGCCAGGGGGAACGCTACCGATATCTTGAACTGCTATTTCACCAATCGTTCAATCTTGGCGGACGCCTTCAAGCCCTCCAACCAACGTTGAAAGGCCGCCTCGCGCGCAGCCCGCAGGGCATCGTCCGAAAGTGTGCGGGCCGGGTCGCGCTCGATTACCTGAAGGATATGATACACCATCTGCCCGCCGCCCAGATCGCTCTGCACCGGCGTCTTGCTGATCTGGCCCGGCTGCAACTCGAACGCGGCTTGTTCCATCGCCGCATCGAACAGCCCGCCGCGCGGGAACCACCCCAGGTCGCCGCCGCCGGCGCTGGTAGTGCTGTCTTTCGAGTATTGTTGCGCCAGCGTGCTAAAGTCGGCCCCGGCGCGGAGTTGGGCCAACACGGCATTCGCCTCCCCCAGTGTATTCACCAGGATGTGGCGCGCATGGACTTGCTCAGCCGTCATCGGCACGTCGCGCGTCACCCGGTCATATAGCTTTTGGTTCAGCATGGATTTACGTTGACCGGTGCGCAACTCGTCGAGGGTCATCTCGGAAGCATTCAAGTACTTGTTGAAGGCATCCATGCTGCCGCTCTCAGCGATGATTTGGTTAATGGCGGCATCCAATTCAGGCTCGGCCATGGTGATATTTTGCTTGGCCGCTTCCTGGTCAAGTAACTCTTGCTCAATCAGCCCGTCCAGGGTTTGCTGGCGTAGCACGGCGAGCGATGTTTTGCCATCGGGCGTGTCGAAATTGAATCCGTCTTTGACCAGTGAGGCCTGACGATGCGCAACTTCCTTTTCGAACGCAGCCAGCGGGATGGGCTTCCCGTTGACGCGCGCCGCCGGCGGCCCCTGGGTGGGCGTGCGAACGAGTTCGCCTGGCGTCGGCGCGGCGGTTAACTTGGGGGCCACGGTCTTGGCCGCCATGGGCGCGGCGGTGGCTGCGGGCGCAGCCGGCGGCGCCGTCGCCGGCACACTCTGTGGTGGGACATCGTCCACACTGCACGCGGCCAACAAGACGACCAGGCTTGCCAGACACGCAAATTGTTTGAGTGACAAGGGTTTCTCCTTGCGGGCAAATCTGAAAGTATTATACCCATGCCGTGCGTTTTACGCAATGCTGACACAAATGTGTTGGGGCTGCCTTGCGAAGCATCCACTTGCCAATTCAGGGTCGTTCTGTGGTATCATTACGCCGCTGTTGAGCCGTCAAGCGGCTGCGAGGTGATGCCAAAGGATCAGTCATGCCGATTATCACGGTCCGTCACCTTCATAAGGATTTTCAACTCTTCAAGCACCATCGCGGGCTGATGGGGGCGTTCCGCAACTTGGTGACGCGCGAGTTTCGCACCGTCAACGCCGTCAACGACGTGTCGTTTTCCATCGAGCGCGGCGAGTTGGTGGGGTATCTCGGCCCCAATGGCGCGGGCAAATCCACCACCCTCAAGATGCTCACCGGCATCTTGGTTCCCACTCGTGGCGAGGCCTGCGTGAACGGGCGCGTGCCGTGGAAGGAACGCGCCGCCCACGCGCGCGAAATCGGCGTGGTGTTCGGCCAGCGCACGAACTTGTGGTGGGACTTGCCCGTGATCGAGTCGCTCGATCTGCTCCACTATATCTACCGCGTGCCGGATCAGCGCTACTATCAAAACTTGCTCCGGTTCCAAGACTTGCTCGGCCTGGGCGAGTTCCTGCACACGCCGGTGCGCAGCCTTTCGCTGGGCCAACGGATGCGCGCCGACCTGGCGGCCGCGCTCCTGCACGATCCCAAGCTCGTGTTCCTGGACGAGCCGACGATTGGCCTGGACGTGGTTGCCAAAGAACGCATCCGCCAGTTCATCCAATCCATCAACCGCGAGCGCAGCGTGACCGTCATCCTCACCACGCACGATCTGGGCGACGTGGAAAAGTTGTGCGAACGGGTGATGATGATTGACCGGGGGCGGCTGCTCTTTGACGGTCCGCTTTCGACGCTACGCGAGCGGTTCGGCGGAGAACGCGAGTTGGTGGTGGACCTGGCCGACGACTATGACGACGTGACCGTGGACGGCGCGACGGTCGTCGCGCGCGAGGGGCGGCGCGTGACGTACCGCTTTGGCGCACGCTGCAACGCAGACGGCCTGACGGCGAGCGACCTCATCGCTCGCCTCAGCGGGCGCTTTCGCATCGGCGACCTTTCCGTGCGCGAACCGGAGATTGAGGCAACCGTCCGGCGCATCTATGAAGAACGATTGTTGGACTAGCCGCGAATGACCGCTTCGCGCGTCGAAGGCAATGACAGCCTTCGCAAGGATGGCTGAAGCGTAGGGCAATCGTAAGCAATTTGTAATGCAATTGCTACCTTCCCCTCACGTATTTCTCATCTGGGCTTAAGGTGACTGCGCTACACTCCTCATCAATCAAGCAATTCTCCCGGGTGGGAACATGAGTTGCTCCGCAGGCAGAGCGCATCGCAGGTCATGTGCCTGGGCGCAGTGCCCCTACAACTGAATAGTCGTGCCGTGGCCCCGACGCTGTTTCGTCGGGGCCGTTCCGTTTAACTTTGACAGGCCCTTTGTTCAATGTTAGAATCGCGCTCCGCTGCTTGCCCGCGTCACTGCATTGACAAAGGGCGCAAAGGGATTAGAATAAACCCTGCCTCCACTTTGATACAACACGACCTTGGTTTATCTGAAGAATAGCGGGCCGGGCTTGACTGTCCGGCAAATCAGCAGAATTCGCAGACACTCTCCAAAAGTGAACTGTGGTGAAGACGATGGCAAATTCTAACGGCAATATCGCCGGTCACTTGCGAGAAGAATATCTTGCCCTGCAAGCGCTCTTTGAAGCCCAGCCGCCGCTGGCGCAGCGATTCCTGGAGGCGCAGGGCCGCCAACTGGCGGAAGCGCTCGCGCAACGCGAGCGCCCCTCCCAAAGCGCAGAATCGCGCCGTCTCCACGAGAGCCACGCTCATCCGGCACACCACGGTCGTACACATGTTGAGCAACATGCTGCCGGCGGGCCGCTCGGTCACCTACGTTCCCGCCGAAGGCGAAGAGACGCCCACTATCCCCGTGAGCGACGCGCTCGAACCCGAGTCGGCGATCACGGCCGCCACCGACGCCATCGCCGAGGAAGGACAGGCGGAAGAATCGCGCGGGGAACTCCAGGTTCCCTACACGCCCGCGGCGCGCAGGTTTTACCTGCCCCGCTGGGTGGCGTTCGACGACGAGGGCCGCCTGCTGGTGAACTCGGTCGGCGAAGCCGAAGCCCACGTCACCTCGATGCAGCGTTTCCTGGGCCTCTTGCACAGTGCGGTCTCGCTCGCGCCCTACATCGTCGCCGACGAAGACTATCAGCGCAAGCGCTATGGCATGTTGGGCCAGCTCATCAACCAGGGCCGTGCCCTGGCGCGCCACCAGACCGGCGAGATCATTCAGACCATCAAGCATCGAGCGGCGGCCCATGATCTCAATCGAGGCCTCAGTCTGAGCCTGCCTTACTTTGACGATCAGGCGCTCGAAATGAAAATGAATGATTTCGAAGTCATCCCCGCCGGGCGCATCATGTTTGTGCCGGCTTTTGTCGTGCGAGCCGCGCGCGAAGAGCAGGTCAAGGTGGCGCAAGACACGCGCTTGAGCCACTCCACTCGCATCCACCTCCTGGCTGAACTCAAATCGCTGGAAGAAGCCTTCGAGACACCACGCAAATCCCGGTAGACCCCGCCGGGGAAAAGTGAGCACTGGTATGTCTTTGTTCTCTGTTATCCTTTTGTTGATTATTGTGTTCCTGTCTTACAAGGCCGCGCCGCGCGAGCGGGCCGAAGACGCGCACATTCACGGCGCGGGGCAGATCGGCTTGCTGGCTGCCGTGGCCCTGTTTGGCGTGGATTATTTCACCTCCTACTTTTACGCCACCGGCGAGATGATGGGGGCGCTGCACCCCTACGGCTTGCAAAAGTACGGCTATATCGCCGTGACCGTGATCGCCTTGGCTAATTTTGTCTTTGGCGCGTTGTACATGTATTCCCTGGGCATCTTTAACGAAGGCGGCGGATCATTCACGGCCTCAATGCGCTACCTGGGAGCCTCGGTGAGCCTGATCGTCGCGGTCGTTTTGATTCAGGACTATGTCTTTACCATTGTGGTGTCCACGCTCTCCGGCGTTGAACAGTTGCTTTCCATCACGAACTCTTATGGCATTTTTTGGTTTTGGCGTTTTGCCCTTGGCGCGGCGCTGGCCGGTGTGACCTGGTACGTGACCATCCGGGGGCGGGGCGAGTCGGCCCAGGTCGTGTTTACCTTGCTGGCTATCTTTGGGATGCTCACCGTTGCCATGGCCATCGGGCTGTTCTTGGCCGTATCCCGAAACGTTCCGCCTGTGCCCTTGGAGGGAGCGCCCAAGCCCGCCACACTGCTGCAAGCGATGTATCACATGTTGACCGCTTCGATGAAGGGCATGGTGGCTCTGAGCGGGCTGGAGGCCATGTCCAACGGCATCCAGTTCGTGATTGATGAGGATGTCCGGCTCGTCAAGTGGGGCAAGAGACATTTGGTGCGTCTAAACTGGCTGTGGAACTTTTATAGTGGCAAATCGGGCATTGGCCGCTTTGTTCAGACCTCATTTCTATTCTATGGCGGCCTGACGACGCTGCTGCTGGCAAACTTTGCCATCCGCTTTGATGTTTTCGACGGGACACTGGGGCGTTCGTTGGTGGGAAACCTAGCCTTTATCGGTTTTGGGCAATTTCCGGGCGGCACGCTATTGTACTGGGTCTATCAGATTCTGGCGGTAGCCCTGCTGGCGGCCGCTTCGATGACGGCCTTCCAGGATCTGCAGGCGATGGCGTGGCGCAATGTGGCGATCGGCGAAATCCCCGAAATCGTCGTCTATCGGAACCCCAAAGGCACTTTTACCCGCCCGGTCACGGCCGCCGTTTTGGCTGCTATCCTGATCCAATTTCTGGTGCGCGGCCACTCATCACTCGCAATGCCCTATTACGGCGTGGGTGTTTTCATGCCGATCATGGCGATGGGGTTGGCGATCCGGCAGCATCTCCTTCAGCATAGCACCGGCAAGGCCCGTACCTGGGGAGTGGCGGGTGCGACGATTGCCACTGCTTTGGCGGCGCTTGTCTTTGTGGGTCAAATTGTCGGCAAATGGTCCGAAGGTGGTTGGGTGGTGTTGATTTCGTTCGCTGTCTTGATCCTCATGGCGCACGCCATCCTGATCTCTCCGATTGGATACCGAGATCCGGATCAGATTTACCGCATCGTACGCACCAAGTCGCGGGTGCAGGGGCCGATGGGTTCCATCGTTGAATGGCAGTCGCTCAAAACGCAGGAATACCGCTATGCTTTGTTAATCGCGATTGCCCGCTTCTGGGAGTTGTTCGGCGTGCGGAGGCCGGTGCGCTATGAGCCGCCTCCGCCTGCCGGCGTGTACGAAGATGCAATCCACATGGACCAGGCAGAAGCTCACTCTTTTCTGGATCAGTACCTGGCCAGCCAGCCTCCGCCCGAGCCGCGCCTGGGTGGGCAACCGCGCGAAACCGCTGAGCCAGAGCCGCCGGTCCCCGATTGAGTAAGAAACCCGGCTTTCCGCAAAGCCGGGTTTCTCACCGAGTTGAGCATGGCTTCTTTGCCCTTGTATAGTCTGCGCGTCGCCGATGTCTTTGCCGCTCTGGAAACCTCGCCGGATGGCCTCACGCCCGACGAGGCGCAAGCCCGCATTGCGTTGTGCGGGCGCAACGTCATCTCCGAACCTCCCGGCCTCCCGCTCCGGCGCAAGCTCTTGGGCCACGCCACCCATAGCATGGCGCTGCTCCTTTGGGTTGCTGGCGCGATAGCCTTTCTTGGCGGCGAAGTCGGCCTGGGCATCGTCATCTGGATCGTCGTCCTCGTCAATGCGGGCTTTTCATTCTGGCAGGAATATCGCGCCGAGCAGGCCGTGACCATCCTCAGGCGCCTGCTGCCGGCTCACGCGCGCGTGTGCCGCGAAGGCCGGGAAATCGAAATCCCCGCTGCCGACGTCGTGCCCGGCGATATCCTCGTGCTGGCCGAAGGCGATAACATCCCCGCCGATGGCCGCGTCGTGGAAGAATACGGCTTGCGCGCCAACCACGCCAGCCTCACGGGCGAATCGGTTCCCGCTCGCAAGGTGGCGGAGGCTTCGCTGCGCGAGGGATTGACCGAACTCGAGCGGCCCAACCTGGTTTTTGCGGGGACCTCTGTCTTTTCTGGAACAGGCCGCGCCGTCGTGTTCGCCACCGGCATGTTGACCCAGTTCGGGCGCATCGCCAATCTCACCCAGGCCGTCCCCGAAGAACCCAGCCGGCTTCAGCGCGACATGGCGCGCGTGACTCGCGTCATCACCCTGTTGGCGATTGGCCTGGGCGTGATCGTCTTTATCGTCGGCATCAACGACGTCAAGTTGCCGCTGCTCGAGGCCCTTATCTTTGGCATCGGCATCATCGTCGCCACCGTCCCCGAAGGCCTGCTGCCCACCGTGACGCTTTCGTTAGCTATCGCCGTCCAACGCCTGGCGCAACGCGGCGTGCTGGTCAAAAAGCTCGCCGTCGTAGAGACGCTGGCGAACACCTCGATCATCTGCGCTGACAAGAGCGGCACGCTGACTGAAAACCAGATGACGGTCAGCAAAGTGTGGGTAGCGGGTTGGGCGCGGGCGAGGGTGCGGGCGCGGGCGAGGTCGTGGGCGCGGGCGGCACCGACTACGGTGCCGGCGAGGGCGTGGGCGAGGTCGCAGGCGAGGGCGAGGGCGTGGTCGCGGGCGCGGGCGAGGGCGCGGTCGGTGTCGGGGTCGGTGCTGAGGGCGCGGGCGAGGGCGCGGTCGAGGGCACGGGCGCGGGCGCGGTCGAGGGCGCCGTCGAGGGCGTGGGCAAGAGACTGTGGCACATCCGCCTCAGAGGACAACTGTGATTTGATTTGCTTGAGCTGGGCCATCACGCTTTGCGTTGTGGCTGGCGACAGTCCAATCAGCTCAAAGTTCTTATAAGCGACCAGTTTAGTATTCTCTCTCTCTACATGGATGATACGTTGGTCCTTACAACACCATGCACCAAGTGCACCTGATGGAATAGGAATTGTATCCGTTTCTTGCGGCGTGGGTAGGCGACACACTGCCCCGTCACTGATTCGTTCCGTTAACCATGCGCAAAAGTCTGCGGCATCTGTTCCCCGTAAGCCCAAGATTGGCTCGCGTGCCTGTCCTCGTTTGAAGGTATAGTCTGCCCAGTGGTCAGGTTGGTGAAACTTGTCCCGCGCGCGCATGTCGTCAATGAATAACTGGTACTCGGCGCAGGTGATGTAACTGAGGTCAATCTCGCGCTGGTCGTCAATCCGCTGCAGATTGCTCAGGCGGCGGGCCAGTTGCACCTCAGCCGCCAGGCGGCGCGATTCAGGATCTGGCGATTCTAGACCTTGAATGAGCAGAATATTGACTTGCTCTCGCGTGGGGGTATCCAGTTCGCGCGCTTCGTCCAGGCACTCGGCGGCCAGCGTCAGGGTGGGGACAGCGTCGGTGGCAAGGCAGGCCTGCACTAGCGGTGTGGCGTTGCCCTGGGCCGCGTACAGCCGCAAGGTCTCGTGCCACCAGCTATCTCTCACCAGCAAAGGCCAATCGCACGCGGCTCTTTGTTCAGCCCATTCGCAAGCCGTCAAATATTCCAAAAAGGTCTTGTGCGCAAAACTCCACTGCCCGATCTCGTTTTCCAAAAACAGCCCACTGCTCGCTTCAACGTCTTTGAAAAAGTTTTGGGCGGCCTCACCCTTTAGCCCGATGCGCTCGAGCAACGGCGCGACGACGGCCATGCCCTCTTCCGCGCGAATGGTCAACTGCTTGCGGCTTGCCATGGAGGCGGCCAGCGGCTGCAGCGCCACACGCTTTTGTGCCGCGGTCAAGGTGTCTTGTACACCGAACGCCTGCCGCCGGTGCCCCAGCAGCACGTCGCAGATTTCGGCATACAACTCGACCCTTCGGCCGGGCAACTGCCCTCGGTAGCGGTGCACGGTCGCAATCATGGTGAGCAACAACGGGTTGACGGTCAGCTCATTCAAAGCGGGTTTTTGGCGCAAACGGTTGCCCAAGTCCTCAGCATTGTTCCGGGCGGTTTGCAGCACACCGGCGTCCTTCTTCCCGCCAAAGCTGGTGACTTCATTGGCCAGATACCAGTTGTGGATGAACTTGGTCACCTGCGCCGCGTTGAACGGCTGAACCTCCAACACATTCGCGCGCGTCAGGGGCGCGTCACGGTAACCTTGCGGGCGGGCGGTCAGCAAGAACACGCAGTTGGGATAGTTCTTGATTTGCTCGTCCACCCATTTGGACACGCCTTCGCGGTCGCTGCGTTCGGGTACTTCGTCCAGCCCGTCAAGCATCACGAGGCACTTGCCATGCTGCAACTGCCGCTCGAACCAGCGGGGCGGCGGCTTGAGGTCGGGATACTTTTTACTGTCGCTGAAATGTGCCTGCGCCAAGTCGGCCAGGGTGGGCGAATCGGCCAGAATCTTTTTGTAGTGGTCACGCAAGAACAGGAAAACGGGGACGAGCGCTGGCAAGCGGTATCGCCGTTGGCGGTTGGAGGCAAATGTAAGCGCAATGTGCTGCAACAGTGTGGTCTTGCCGCAGCCGGGCGCACCGATGATGGCAAGAGCAATACCCTTGTTGCGTGCGGCGGCGCGCAAGAAATCCCACACCGGGCGGTTGCCTTCCAGTTCTCGGAACAATACGGAATTGGCGCAGGCGTGTTGAGGATTGGCCGGGGCGATGCGCAGGTCAACAAACACGTGTTCCAGTTCAAGCGTGAACGTACCCGTCGTCCGCAGGCCGCGCACGTTAAAGATGCGGTAGTCATACATGACTTGCTGGTTGTACCGGCGCGTAAAGCCTGGGGCGAATCCGCGCACGGCGGCTTTGATCCACTCGCCAGTGGCTTTGATGGCTTCTGGTTCCAGTTCTTTCTCCCAGACTTTTTTCAAGAACGCGCCTGCAAACACGATCACTTCGTACAGCAAGGCCAGCAGCGCGGCGACGATAGGCTGTTGCTGTGCCTGTCGCCAGAACGCAACCATCACCGCCACCAGCGGAACCTGGGCAGCCAGTGTAATGACAATTGCTTTGGCTAGATTAGCCATGCCCCATCTCCCTAATCTGTGTCTAGAATTCGCGTTGTATTGCTTTCCACGCTCTCCCCGGCGTGAGCGGTAATTCCTTCACCCGCACGCCCACCACGTTCGCCACGGCGGGAGCCACGCCGTCTATCGGCTACCATCGCGCTAAAACTCAATGTCGCTCAAGACCTCGGCAGATGGCAATCGCTGTCGAGTATGGATAATGCAGTAAACGCGCACCTCGTTGCGTTCGGGATAGTAGCGGTAAATTGCCCGGTAGCGGCGAATGATGACTTGCCGATAGGCTTCATAGTCTTGCGCATCTATTTGCGGCGCGAGACACCAGGACCAGCGTGTCTTTCATGGCTGCGTTTGATCCTGGTCTTGCCACCGGGCCTCGGCCCTGGCGATGATTTCTTGGAGTGTTGAAAAGTTTCCTTCGACGAAATCTTGCTCGCCTTTTTGAACGTTGACCGACAACTCTTGGCGCTCCAGCTCAATGAGCCGCTCGATGAGCGCATCAAAGGTGTCCGTGCCGACGAGGTAGGCGGCGGGTTTGCCCTCAGCCGTAACCACGATCGGCGCGCGCTGCGCATTTTGCAAGGCTTGATCGGGATCGCACCCAAGGTCTGCTGTCGTAATGATACGCTCCTTCGTCTTCAACATACGCATGACCCCCTTCCTTTTCCTCGCACTGACCGTTCCTCGTAGTAACATTTCCACTTCATTGTAGGCTCAGCAGCCACCGTGAGCAAACACCGGTTGACCGATTAACTGATTGACCAAGTGACTGATTGACCAATCACTTTCCTCTCATCGCCCTCACATCTTCTCCGGCGTGAGCGGTAAATCCTGCACGCGCACGCCCACCGCGTCGTACACAGTGGAAACTGGACTGTGGTCTATTCGGCTTTGTACTTGGCCCGCAACTCTGCCAGCGTCTTGACCTTGCCCGCCGCCTTTTGCTGCCGGGCGTGTTCCACAGTGGATTGAAACGCAGGGTTTTGCGCGATCAACTCGTCGGCCACATCGTCTTCCAACAGGCTGCGGACAACTAGAATCGGGTTGCCCTCATCTGTCACTAACACGGGGCCTTCTATAGCCTTTAGGACTTGCTTGCGCAACGCCTCGCTCAAGCTTTCCAAAGCGATGGTTGTCATTGTTCACCTCCCTCAATCTCTGCCAGATACTGGAGAGATTGCTCTTTGCTCAGCACTCGCAGAACAGTGACGACGTGTTGTTCCACACTCACGTCATAGAATACCCTATATTCGCCAACGCGCAAACGATGTCATGCACACCGGCCGCTTCCAACACCGCGCGCACACCACCGGCGGCGATGACGCCTGTGCCAGGCGCAGCCGGCCTGAGCAACACAATCGCCCCGCCGAACTTGCTCTCCACCACATGCGGGATCGTCGTGCCAGCCAGGTTCACCGGCTTCATCGCGCGGCGCGCATGCTCCGTGCCCTTGCGGATCGCATCCGGCACAGCGCGGGACTTGCCTATGCCCATGCCCACGTGTCCATGGTTGTCGCCAACGACCACTACCACGCGGAAGGCAAACCTCCGACCGCCCTTGATGACTTTGGCGACACGCGAAATATTCACGACCCGCTCGTCAAGCTCTTCGCGATCTTCCATAACTTCGCGGTCACGCACCGGACCGCCGCCCCGTTGCTGTTTCGCCATCGGCTGCTCCTAGAAATCCAACCCGGCTTCACGGCTGGCATCAGCCAGCGCCTTGACACGACCATGGTACTTGTAGCCACCCCGGTCAAACACGACGGCCTTGACGCCTGCTTGCGCAGCTTTTTCGGCCAGCCGCTTGCCCACCAACTTGGCCTGCCCCGTCTTGTTCAAGTCTTTGAGCTCGCCCTTCACTTCGGGGTCGAGCGTCGAGATGGCCACCAATGTGCGGCCTTTCGTATCGTCAATCACCTGGGCTGAGATGTGCCGCAGACTGCGGAACACGCTCAACCGCGGGCGCTCCGGCGTGCCTATCACGCGCACACGCACACGCCGATGCCGTCGCTCTCGTGCTTGGTCTCGTGGATTCTCTTGACTCATAGCGATCTCTCTTATGCTACCTTGCCGGCCTTGCCAGCCTTGCGGCGGATCTTTTCGCCCTTGTACATCACGCCCTTGCCCTTGTAAGGCTCCGGCGGACGCAGCTTGCGCAAGTTCGCCGCGATCTGGCCGACCTGTTCTCGATCATTGCCCTCAATCGTCACCGTCTTGGCCTTTTCGTCCACCGCGAACTTGATCCCCGCCGGAGGCTCGATCTTGATCGGGTGCGAAAAGCCCAGGTAAAAAACAACCTTCGCACCTTCCAGCGTGGCGCGGTAGCCCACGCCCTCGATCTGCAAGGTCTTGCGGAACCCCTGGGACACGCCCTGAACCATGTTCGCCAACAGCGCCCGCACGGTGCCGTGCAGCGCGCGATGCTGTGGCTGGTCGGTCGGCCGAGTCACAATGACTTGGCCGTCGTCCAGCTTGATGTCAATGTCCGGGTGAAACTCGCGCGCCAACTCGCCGCGCAGCCCCTTCACGTTGACATGATGGCCGTCAATTTTGACTTGCACGCCGGACGGCACGGCGATCGGTAATCGTCCAATCCGCGACATAGCTGCTCCCTACCACACGTAGCAAAGGACTTCGCCGCCGACGCCCAACCGGCGCGCCTGCTGACCCGAAAGGACACCCTTGGGCGTGGACAGGATCGCTATCCCGGCCCCAGATAGCACCCAGGGGATCTCGCCTTTGCCCGTGTAAACACGGTGGCCTGGTTTGCTCACACGCTCCAGCCCGGTGATCACCGGCTTGCGCGTGCGCCGGTCGCCCGCGTACTTTAGCCAGATGCGCAGCATCGGGCGGGACTGGTCGGACGCCACTTCGACGTCCTGAATAAAGCCTTCTTCTCTTAAAATCTGAGCAATCGCCGCTTTGATGGTGGAATGGGGCACGGCCACTGTGTTGTGCCCCACGGCCGACGCATTACGGATGCGGGTCAGCATATCGGCGATAGGATCAATCACGCTCATGACTACACTCCTCAATAGTCCCGTAGTTCAATAGTGCGTTAGTTGCCTAGTTCGATAGTTTCCTGGTCTGACGGTTTTCCGCCAGATTGACCATCTCACTATTGCACTATCTCACTGTCTCACTACTGCACTATCTCACTACTAAACTACCAGCTCGATTTCGCAACGCCTGGGATCAAACCCTGCAGAGCAAACTCGCGGAAACAAATGCGGCACAGCGCAAAGCGGCGCATATACCCGCGATTACGGCCACACTTGCGGCAGCGATTCCGCACCCGATTCGGGTACTTGCGGCGACTTTCTTTGTTGATCAATGACTTTTTTGCCATACTAGCTCCTGAACGGCATCCCAACGAGTTCTAGCAATCGGCGGCCCTCTTCGTCCGTGCGGGCAGTGGTCACAATGCTGATCTCCATGCCGCGCACCTTGTCCACCTTGTCGTAGGGGATTTCCGGCCACACGATTTGTTCACGCAGCCCCAAGGTATAATTGCCCCGGCCATCAAAGGCATCCGGCGAAATGCCGCGAAAGTCGCGGATGCGCGGGAGCACGACGTTGCACAGCCGGTCGAGGAACTGCCACATACGGTCGCCGCGCAGCGTCACCTTCACGCCGATCGGCTTGTCCTCGCGCAGCTTGAACGTCGCGATGGACTTGCGGGCTTTGGTGATGATGGGCTTTTGGCCGGTGATGGCCGTAATGTCCGTCACCGTGGCATCCAGCGCCTTGGCATTGGTCAACGCTTCACCCACGCCCACATTCACCACCACTTTGGTGATACGCGGGGCCTGCATCGCATTTTTGAACTTGAATTCTTCTACCAGTTGGAGCAGGATTCCCTGCCGGTATCGGTCTTTCAGTCGAGCCATTCCTGATAACTCCTCACATCGCCTTGTGGGTCCCGCCCTAGGCGATCTCGGATTGGCAATTCTTGCAAATGCGCGTCTTGACGCCGCTCTCGTTGACGTACACGCCCACACGCGTTGCCTCACTGCACTTGGGGCACACCACCATCACATTGGACAGGTGGATCGGCGCCTCGAACTGGATCTTGCCGGCGCGCACCTGACCGCGCCCCGCCTGCCGGGGCTTTTGATGCTTGGTGACGATGTTGACGCCGGAGACCACCACGCGGTCGGCCTTCGC
The DNA here is from genome assembly GCA_041300525.1 of Anaerolineae bacterium. Lineage (GTDB taxonomy): Bacteria > Chloroflexota > Anaerolineae > Fen-1058 > Fen-1058 > JBGLNJ01. The sequence continues at coordinate 4,170,049 of JBGLNJ010000001.1, forward strand.
GATCAATCGCTGCACGGCGCCGCGCTCCCCTTTGCCCTCACCTGTGATCACCTCGACGGTGTCGCCTTTTTTGATTCTAGCCACTGTATAACTCCTGAACAGAAATCGGATGTCGGATGCTGGATGTCGGAAATCGGATAGGCCCCCTCCGACCTCTGACCTCCGATCCCTTACAGAACCTCTGGCGCTAGAGAAACGATCTTCATGAACCCCTTGTCGCGCAGCTCGCGCGCCACGGGGCCAAAGATGCGTGTGCCTTTGGGATTTTGCGTGTCGGCGTCCAAGATCACCGCCGCGTTATCGTCGAAGCGGATGTGGCTGCCATCCGCCCGGCGGTATTCCTTGGCCGTGCGCACGATGACGGCGTGCACCACTTCGCTCTTCTTCACTGAACCGTTGGGAGCAGCCTGCTTGACGGTGGCGACGATAATATCGCCCACATACCCATACCGCCGGCGGCTGCCGCCCGCGATGTGAATGCACAAGATTTCTTTTGCGCCGGTATTATCGGCCACGTGCAGCCGGGTTTCCTGTTGAATCATCGTGTCCTCCACGCCGCCATAGGCTGGCGGCCTATTCGCCAGCCTTGCGCAAGATAGCTTCCACCATCCAACGCTTCTCGCGGCTCATGGGCCGTGATTCGACGATGCGCACCAAATCGCCCGCCTTGGCCTGGTTGTTTTCGTTATGCGCCTTGTAATTGCGCCCGTGCCGGAGGACTTTGCCGTACAAGGGGTGGCGGCTTGTCAGCTCGATCAACACCACCACCGTTTTTTCCATCTTGTCGCTGGTCACGCGGCCGACCAGGCGTTTGCGTTGTTCGTTCATGCCGCCTCACCAGCACCGCGCCTGCCAGCAAGCATAGAATGGGGGTCAATGGGGAAATCTGCATAATGTGCGGGGATTCTAACACACAAGGCACGAGCCTGCAAACAATTGACGAAGCGCGGGCAGAGTGCTATAGTAGTGCCAAGACAAAATCCCGACCTGATGAAGGAGGCGCGCCATGCTGGTTCACGAACGAATGAGCAGAAATCCGTACACGATCACCGGCGATATGCCCGTGGAGGAAGCACTCAAAAAGATGCGCGAAGTTCACGTGCGCCGTTTCCCGGTGCTGGACAAGTCCGGCAAGCTCGTCGGCATTGTGTCCGAAAAGGACTTGCTGTACGCTTCGCCTTCGCCGGCCACGTCGCTGTCCATTTACGAGATGCACTATTTGCTCTCCAAACTGACGGTGAGCCAGGTGATGGTCAAGGACGTGGTGACGGTCACAGAGGACACGCCGGTCGAAGACGCCGCGCGCATCATGACCGACCGCAAGATCGGCAGCCTGCCGGTGGTGCGCGAGGGGCAATTGGTGGGCATCATCACCGAAACCGACTTGTTCAAGCTGTTCATGGAACTGCTGGGCGCGCGCAAAAAGGGCGTCCGGCTGACGATGCTCGTGCCCGACCAAAAGGGAATGCTCGCCAAAATCGCGACGGCGATCGCGCAGCAGGGCGGCAATATTATTGCGCTGGGCACCTTCCTGGGCCAGGACCCGACGAACTTGCTCGTCGCGCTCAAGGTCAACGACGTGCCCAAGGAGCAACTGGTGGCGTCGCTCAAGCCGCTCGTCGTGGAGATGGTGGACGCGCGCGAGGTGTAGGCTTTTTTCGATTGGAGGCGCAGCCTCGCCTGCACTCAAGCGGGCGAGGCTTTTTTGCGGCGATTTTCAAGCCCGGCGCGCAGCCCGCTGGCGATGAGTGTGGTGATGGGCACGGCGGCGATCAGCCCCAGACTGCCCACAAGCGTCCGCACGATTTCTTCGGCCAGCATCTCGCGGTTGAGCGTTTGCGCCCACGGTTCGGGATAGACCTGGAAGAAAAGACGGATGACAAGTGTTTGCCATCCGTCCTGGTTGAACCCGGTTTAGCGGGGACGACTGCGCAACTCGTCCAGGATTGCGTCGAGCCGCTCGATCATCGTCTCCTGGCCCTGCACGGACGCCGGCAGCGCGTTGCCGGGGCGTTCAAGCGAGTTGCTGGCGAGCGACGGGCCGATGGTCATCGCCAGCGTGGCGACGGCCCGCCCGGTCTGCGTCTGGGCGAAAACGTCGGCATAGCCCACGGACAAACACGTGCTGATGTAATACAACGCATCCACGAACGTATTGACTTTGGGATTGACCCCGCGCTCGGCCAGATAAAACGCCGCCGACGCGCCCAGCAAAAAGCCCGCCAGCGATTCCATCGGGCGCACGGTCAGCCGTTCGACGATCTCGGCTTCGATCTCGCCGCGCCGGGCGATCAGCGCGCGCATGGCGTCCACGATCTGCTGGCTGGATACGCCCGTGAACGCGCGGAGCATGTCGGGCGCGGGCTGGGTGGCTTGACTCACAACGACCTTCTTCCAGACCTCGCAGGTTTTTGCAAACCTTCGAGGTCAATGACTTTGGCTTGCAGCGCGCTGACGCTCGCCCGCATATCGGCAGTCACCTGCTGTTGGTGGGCGAGCCGGTGTTGCGACTCGCGGGCAATGTCTTCGTAAGCCAGTTTGCGCTTGAGCGCGGCGCGCGCGCGCGGCTCGTCGCCCGCTTGCAGCGCCGCATCCACGTGCGCGTTCCGCTCGTCGGCCGACGATTGCGCGGCCTTGAGTTGCTTTTCGATCTGGTGCTCCAACGCCACTGCCTTGGCCACCGCGTCCTGCGCCTCGGCCAGCCCGCTTGCCATCTCTGCGCGCCAATACGCCGCCGTCTCGCTCGGGTCGGCGGACTCGAGCAGCAAGTCTTGCAGATTGACCTTGAGCAACCAGGCGATGCGGTCGAGCAACTTGGTTTGCATGGCAGTTTGGCCGGAGGACGACCGAGATCGTCCTCCGTCTTTGGTCATCGGTCATTTGGCGGCGTAGCGCAGATAAATGTCTTCAAAGCTCATGTCGGCCATGAAAGGCAGGAGCACGAGCATCGCGCGCGCCTGGGCCACCATCGGCTTGTCGGCGTCGGCGGCCTTGTCTTCAAGCTGCGTCAACACCTGGGCGACGGTCGCCTTTTTGAGTTTGTTCACGTCGAGCGTGCGATCTACGAGCGAGATGAGCAGCGGCATCATGGCTGCAGCTTGCTCGACCGTCATCGGCTGGCCGGGCTTGCCTTCGTGGCCGTCGCCCGTTACCTTGTTGAGCAACTGCTGCCCCAGCTCCTTGACCTGCGGCGGCATCTGGCCGATCACGTCGTTCATGCCTTCGGCGAACGACATCAGGCGCAGGATGCTGTCGGCGGCTTCTGGCGTGCCAAACATCTTGATCTGCATGTTGGCAATCGCCGCGCCCATGGCTTGCGCGCGTGCCACGCCCACCTGGACTTGCGCTTCGAGCTGCATCCGTTGCAGTTCGAGCTTTTGGCTCACGTTGTCGAATGCGGCGAGCGCCTCGGCCTTGGCCTTTTGGCCCTCGGCTTCCGCCAGCCCCTTGGCCCGGACGGCTTCCGCTTCCGCCAGACCTTTGGCGCGGATGACTTCGGCCTCGGCCTTGGTCGCCTCGGCCTTGGCGCGAATGACGTCGGCTTCCGCCGTGCCTTGCAGCCGCGAGGCTTCGGCCTTGGCGCGCAAGACTTCGGCCTCGGCCAGGCCCGTCGCGCTGGCGCGGGCGCGCTCGGCATCGGCCAGCATCTTTTCCGCATCGCTTTCGGCCTGCGCCTGCGTGCGCTTGGTCTCGGCCTGCTTTTGCGCCGCGTCGAACTCGGCCTGCGCCATCTGCTTGAGCGCGGCGGCTTGCGCTTCGGCTTCGCGCACCTTCTTGAGCGCCTCGATCTCGACGGCGTTCTTGCGGTCAATCATCACGCGCTGCGCGTCGCGCTCGGCCTGGATGATTTGAATCTGCGCTTCGCGTTTGGCCTTGGCGGTTTCTTCGACCGTCTTGACGTCTTGCGCGGCCTGCTCGCGTTGAGCCGCCACCATCAAGCGCTCGCGCTCCGCCGCCTCTCGCTTTTGCTGTTCGGTGAGCACGGCGATCTGCTTGCCCTGTTCGGTCACCTCGCTCATCTGATTGCGGGTGATTTCGGCGACCTGCGCCTCTTGCTTCTTGCGCTCTTCTTGAACCAGCAGCGTTTGATCCATCTCGATCTGGGAGAGTTGAACCGCGCGCGCTTTGGCGATGCGCGCCTGTTCTCCGGCCTGCTCTTGTTCCGAGATGGACTTTTCCGCGTTGGATTTTTCAAGCGACTGGCGCGTGCGGACCTCGCGATCTTGCGTGGCGGCGGCAAAGGCCAGGTCTTGTTCGAGCGCCAATTTCTCTTTGGCCGTGTTAATGTCGCGCTGCTTGATCTCGACTTCGGTTTTGCGCTCAATGTCGTTGCGCTCGCGCTGCGCGAACTGGATGACCTCGGCGTTGGCGCGGGCCACCTGCGCGCCGAACACGTCGTCGGTGCCAAAGCTGCCCTGCCGCGCGGCCTTGAGCGTGAGGATGCTCACGCTTTCCAGCACCAGGCCGTTTTCTTCCAGGTCGGTCTTGACGCGGTTCTGGACTTCCATGATAAACTTTTCGCGTTCCTGATGCAGGCTCATCAAGGTGAACGTGGCGGCCACGTCGCGCAGCCCCAATTGAGACGAACAACTCATTCATCCACCCTTGTATCTTCCCTTAAAACATTCGTTTTTCCGAATAGGTTCTTGCCCAAAGAAAGGCGGTTTTTCCAACCGCCTCACACTACACGGTGCAGAATCGCTTACTGCTTGACCCGACGCGCATGGAAAACAGCGTACCCGCGCCGCAGCGCCGCCGCATACTCGGCTTCGACGTTCGGATTGGACGAGATGTAGTTTTTCTGGAAGCGCACCATCCCTAACAGTTCTTCGTTCGTGACCTGGCCAGGGGTTCGGCCCATTGCCAACAGTTGCTCAAAGACCACACTCAGGCCCACGACGCCGACGGTGTCACCTTTGCCCAGCCGCAACTGGGTCACGCTGTCGTCACTCTTGGAACAGCAAGCGCCCGTCATCAGAGGTTGGCTGCTCATACTATCCTTTCAGTTTCTTGTACAGCGCCTCAAGCCTGGAGTGATAGGCGTTCTTTATCATTCCCTCGTCTTCGCCCAACGGCTTGACCGGTATCAAGTCCATCACCTGTTCAGCCGACAGGCCCGATCCGTACAGGGTCTCCACCGCGCCCATGACCATTTCGGAAATGCCCGCCTCGATTTCCTGCCGAGTCAATCCGAACGATTCGGCGATGGCTTGCAGCTCGTACAACTGGAACCACAAGTAGGTAGGCCCCATCGCAGTCAGGATGGCATAGGCTTCGAGTTTTTCTTCGGCCACTTGTGGACATTCGCCCAAGACGCTGAACAGTGCAATCAGTTCTTGTTTTTCTGCCGCCGTCAGCGCCGCCGACAAAACGATTGGGTTGTAGCCGGCGTTGACAATCGAAGGCGCGTTGGGAATCATCCTCGCGATTTTTGACAAGCCGCCCAGCCCTTCTACAAGTTTGGCGATGGTCACTTTGGGCGCAAGCGAAACAAGCATCGAATCGGGCTTGAGCGCAGGTTTGATCTCGTTGAGCAAGCCGCCAATCGCGGGTGGATGCAGCGCGACGAAAACGATGTCTTGCGACGCAGGTTGCCGGTTGTCGCTTGGAGCAATAGCGATTTCCGGGAACGCTTGTTTCAACCTGTTCAAGACCTCGATGTTGGTGTCGCTCACAACAATCTGTTGGGGCATTTGCCCGGCGCGCCCAAGGCCGCCCAGGATAATGCGAGTCACTCGCCCGCCGCCGATAAAGCCAATGGTCTTGTGAGTCATAGCGTTATCTCCTATCTTTTACAAGTGTCCCCGCTTGCAAGCGACGGCACTGGCCTACTTACCAATCTTTCGTCCGACGGGCACGGTCGGAGACCGGCCTGCGCCGCCGCGAGCGTCTCCGGCGCGGACGAGACGGCCCCGCCGTACATGCGCTTCCGCAAGTAGAACGCCACGTTCACCAGCCCAATCATCACCGGCACTTTTAATGGACCCGTTAACCGTCGCCGCTTGCGAGGCGAGCATCACTGTTCACGGGCGAGTGGCCGGTTGGGCCCGATCCGCCTGCGCCTGACAAGCGCCGGCCGTGTTGGAGCCGAATAATCTCCATTCAAATTTCTTGGCCAGATAGACAATCGTCAACATCAAGGGAACTTCGATCAGGGGACCGATCACCGTCGAAACAGCGATCATGGGGCGCGCCGCAAAGGCGGTCAGAGCGATAGCAATCGCTAACTCAAAGTTGCGCCCGGTGCAGTGAAAGGACGTCGTCGCCGAATCAGCGTAGCAAAAGCCCACTTTGCGGCTGACCATCAGGACGCCAAAAAAGAGCAGGAAGAAGAACAGCACCAGCGGCACGGCCATCTGCCAGATCAATGAGGGGAATTGCAGGATGACGTCGCCCTTGAGCGCAAACATGACGACCAGCGTCAACAGCAGGGAGATGAGCTGCACGTCGTCCAGCACCGGCAGCGCCTTGTGCTCGAACCAAGCCTGCCCCTTCGATTTCAACATCCACTGTCGAGACAGCGCGCCGATCAACAAGGGCAGTCCCAGGTACAACAATACACTTTGCCCCACCAGGCCAATGTCCACCGACACGCGCGCGCCCAGGATGAGCCAGATGAAGAAGGGCGTCGTCACGATCTGGATCAACGAGTTCCAGGCCATCAAGACGATACCCAGCGGGCCATTCCCTTTCGCCAGGTCGGTCCACACCAACACCATGGCGATGCAGGGCGCCACACCCAGCAAGACAAGGCCCGTCCACAGATCGGGGTAATCGCGCAGGAACAGCCAGCCCAAAAAGTAAAGCAAAAACGGGTTGACCGCATAGTTGAACACGATTACGATGGCGGCGGCCTTCCAGTCCTTCACCGCCTTGCGCACCTCGCTCAGTTCCAGCTTGGTCATGGCAGGGTAAATCATGAGAAACAGGCCAAACGGGATGCCAGGCTCCAGCGCCTTGCCGACGGCCGGCATAAACTTGCCCATCAACAAACCAGCCGCCATCGCCAGAATGATCCAAACCGGCAAGAGCTTGCTGACCAGACCGAGTTCCGTTCGTTGTCGAGTAGCGGCTGTTAGAGTCATTTTACCTTGTCTCCTTGAACGGATGGTATAGAATACAGTCGGTGTTTTTTCCATGCATCGTCGAACCAGAGCCAGAACCTTCCATAGTCCTGAACGGCAAACAATAGCTTTTCCGTTTCTGGCCCCAGTTTGTCAAATACATCTCTGTCCAGGTAAATCTCAATATCGCCGTCCTGAAAGCAAACGTACTCTTCAGGATGTTCCGGTTTACCCATCAGACCTGACGGGCCAGTGTAGGCCATTCATCAACCCGCGATGACCAAACGGGTGGCGATGTGCAGCGCATTGTCCCATTTTCTGAGATATTCGCGCAGCCAGTCCGATGTGATATGTGCCTGAGTAATCATGGCGCCTCAAGCCAGCGCGCTTGTCAGCCACGTGGTCACTTCGGCTTGCGTGGGGATGCGGCCCGCGCACACCAGTTTTTCGTTGACCACCAGGCCGGGCGTGGCGAGGATGGGATATTTTTGGATTTCGGCATAGTCAGTCACCTTTTCGATGGCCGCCTCCACGCCAAGGGCCTCCACGGCCTTGCGTGTAATTTGCTCTACCCGCTTGCAATTCGCGCAGCCAGAGCCAAGCACCTTGATCGAAAGCATGTTCATTCCTCCTGGTTGAATTTTAGTTTTCGGCGCAACGCGCGCCGGTTGTTTCCTGTCGCAGTCGGAACACACGTCAGTGTCCCGGTTCGTCCAATAGTTTAGCCCGCACACAGGACAGGTCACCTTGCGCAAGCCGGACATCGCATCTTTGTGCGGGCGCATTTCCGGCGGCAGGCTGGCAAACGGGTCCTTGTTACACGCGCAACCACTGGCAGGTTGGTCGCTCTTGCGCTTAATGTCCATGCCCATCCCCCTGGCTTGGCACACAACTCGGACAAGTGCAGCCGTGCGGCGCAAGTTTCGTCACTGATGCGAACTTGCCTCCCTCTTGCTCCACCATGCTGCGCGCTGGATCGAGCACGCGGAACACGGCGCGGTCGGTGATGTGATAGTACACACGCAGGCCGTCTTTGCGGTCTGCCACCAGGCCAGCCTTGCGCAGCGTCATCAACTGTTGAGAGATGTATGCTTGACGAAGCCTGAGCACCGCCTCGATATGACAGACACACTGTTCGCCGTCTCGCAAGATGTCGAGGATTTGCAGTCGAACCGGATGCGCTAACGCCTTGAGGATTTCCGCCTGGCGCTCGTAAGCTTCCATATCCCCTCCTGCTACATTAGAATAAATCATCCCATCGCTGGCGGTTGAAACCGCGCCTAATGAGCCTGCGGCTGGTCGTCCGCCTGCGCGGACGAGCTTGCGTCCATGCAGATTGACGCCCGGCTGCATCTTCGACCACAAGGCGCGACCTCGGTCGCCAGCTTGGGACAATTATTTCTTTCCGACTCCCTAACCCTCTAGTCTGTCAGGCTGAGCGAAGCAAAGCTTCTCGTTCGTGCAGGAGTGAGAACCTTCGCTCAGGGTAGCAAACGCACTGAATGTTCACCGCGGGATAATGTAAATCGTCCTGCTCGGCAGGAGAGTGTGATATGCTGAAATACCTTGGTTTGCGCCTCGCCCAGATTCTCTTCACCTTCCTGGTCTTTCTCACCGTGATCTTTTTCCTCTTGAATGCCCAGCCGGGCAGTTATATGAACCAGTTCGTCGGCGATCCCAAGATGACGGCCGAGATGCGGGAGGCGATCAAGGCCTCCATGGGATTGGACAAGCCCTTGCACGAGCAATACCTGGCCTATATGCGCAATTTTCTCACCGGAAACCTCGGCGTTTCCTTTTCCTATTTCCCTCGCCCGGTCATTGACATTATCTTGGAACGGGCGCCTCGAACTCTGACGTTGTTCCTGGTGTCAACGACGGTCTCGTTCACGTTAGGGTTCTCTTTGGGCAAGATGCTGGCCTGGCGGCGTGGCAAGCTGATGGAATACGTAGTGACCGTGGGCGGGGTCACGCTCTACACGGTCTTTTTGCCCTGGTTTGGCTTGATGATGATCTGGCTGTTTGCTTTTATCTTTGGCCTATTCCCCATCGGCAAATTCCTCGATCCGGTGCTGTGGCGCGGCGCGCCCGTGGCTGCCACGGTGGTCTTTGGGCGAATGCTCCTGACCATGCTGGCGGCGGTGGCGCTTTTCTTCGGGTTGTATCTCTTTTCACGGCGATTGAACCCCGCGCGCCGCGCGCCGGCGCAATGGGCGGGCACGGTGTTGGTGATCGCCGGAGCTTTGGCGGCGTGGGCGCCCTCGCCCCTGGCGCCTTTTGCTCTGGACATTGCCCATCACATGGTGCTGCCCATCCTGACCCTGTCGCTCGTCACGTTTTCAGGCTCGATGCTGCTCACGCGCAACAGCATGCTCGAAACGCTGCGCGAGGACTTTGTGATGGCGGCGCGGGCCAAGGGCCTGCCCGATCACGTCGTGCGAGACAAGCACGCCGCGCGGAACGCCATGCTGCCAGTGGTGACCGCCTTTGTCTTTAGCCTGGCAGCCGCGATGAACGGGGCCGTCATTACCGAGACGATCTTTTCCTGGCCCGGCATGGGCCTCACGCTGATCGAGGCGGTTCAGCAAAAAGACATTCCGCTGGCGATTGGCGGATTGGTCTTTACCGGCACGTTAGCCCTGTCGGCGCACCTGATCGCCGACATCCTGTATGCTTACCTGGATCCGCGCATCCGCTACACGTAAGTTGAAATCCTTTGCAAGGGTTGTTCTGGAGGCGAAATGACCGAACCCACTGACACTCGGCCGCAAGCATCGCTGCCCACGAGCCGCAAGGTGGAACAGCTCCTGGAAGCTGAGGCGGTCGCTGTTCGAGAGGATCTCGCCCGAGCGATCAAAAAGCCGCTGTGGCGAATTCGACTGGAATTGTTGTGGAAGGGGTTGCGCGCCAGCGCCGCGCTGTTTGCCGAAAACCGGATCGGCCTGATCGGTCTGGCCATTATCTTGATGTTCGGACTGATGGCAATGGCGCACCCCATTTTGATGGCGACGGTGTGGGACGAGAGGACGTACGATCCTGTCGTCGGGTATGCGTATGACCAGGTCCAGCAGCCCGGCCCACCCAATGCCAAACATCTCTTGGGCACCGATCCGCTGGGGCGGGACGTGCTGAGCCAACTGATGTTCAGCACGCGCAACGAGTTTATGCTGGGGATGACGGCGGCGCTGATCACGGTTACCCTCGCGACGACCATCGGGGCCGTCTCGGCTTATTACGGCGGCCTCATAGACATGGTCTTTATGCGGATCGCCGACCTGATCGTCATGATCCCCGGCATCGCGATTTTGACCGTGATGAGCGCCATATTCGACCTGGACATGCTCAAGCTGGCGCTGGTGTTGGGAATACTGGCCGGGTTTGGCGGCACGACGATCATCATCAAGTCTCAAGCGATGACGATCAAGGTCAAGCCGTTCATCGAAGCGGCGCGCGTGGCGGGCGGAGGCAATCGGCACATTATCGTGACCCATATCCTGCCCAATCTATTGCCGCTGTCGTTTCTTTACATGATGTTCACGGCCACCACGGCCATCTTTTCCGAGGCCACCCTATCCTTTCTCGGCTTGCTGAATATCCGCATGAGCTGGGGGATCATGATCTATACGGCCCAGAGCGCAGGCTATATGTTGAGCGGCATGCAATACTGGTGGCTGATCATGCCGGCCGGGCTTTCGATCACGCTCCTGTGCTCGGCGTTCTACCTGGTCGGACGCGCGATGGACGAAGTGGTGAACCCGCGCCTGCGGAAGCGATGAATGGATCATCAGGAGTTCCAATGAGCCAACCCATACTGTCAGTCCAAGACCTGACGATGCACTATACGACGCGCAAAGGCCCCGTCTCGGCCGTCAACGACATTTCGTTTGACGTGCACGAAGGCGAGGCGCTGGGGCTGGTCGGCGAATCGGGCTGCGGCAAGACCTCGATCGCCGCTTCCTTGATGCGGCTGTTGCCGGAGAACGCGCAAATCATGAGCGGCAAAATTTTCCTGGCCGGGACAGACGTCGTTCCTCTTCCAGAAGAAGAAATGCGCCGGTACCGCTGGAAGCGGATTGCGATGATCTTTCAAGCCGCCATGAACACGCTCGACCCGGTGTACAAGGTAGGCGACCAGATCATCGAGGCCCTCAACACTCATCTGGCGGCCATGACCAACGTCCAGGCGCGTGAACGAGTGGCAGAATTGTTCGAGATCGTCGGGCTGGATCCCGCCTTGATGGATCGCTACCCGCACGAGTACAGCGGCGGGATGCGCCAGCGCGCGATCATTGCGATGGCGCTGTCCTGCAACCCGGACGTGATCATCGCAGACGAGCCGACCACGGCCCTCGACGTGATCGTGCAAGACAAGCTGCTGCGCGAGATGCGGACGATCCAGGAAAAGCTGGGCATGGGGATGATCTATATCTCGCACGACGTGGCCGTCATCGCCGAGGTGAGCCAGCGCATCGGCGTGATGTACGCGGGCCGCATGGCCGAGCTGGCCGATAGCGCAGACATTTTCGAGCGGCCCTTGCATCCCTATACCTACGCGCTGATGTCGGCCTTTCCCAGCATCATCGGCCCCCGCCGGCAATTGACGACGCTCGTGGGCGAGCCGCCGGACTTGCTCAATCCGCCGCCCGGCTGCCGCTTTCATCCGCGCTGCTCGCGCGCGACCGACGTTTGCAAGCAAGAGGCGCCTCCCTTCAAAGACTATGGGGCGAAACACTGTGCGGCCTGTTGGCATCCCATGGGAGAGTGAGTGATGGCATTTCAAGAAACCCTGGTTCAAGTCGAGCAATTGCGCAAGTTTTACCCCGTCAGCAAGGGACTGTTCTCGCGGGCAACCAGTTTCATCCACGCAGTGGACGACGTCAGCTTTCAGATTGGCCGCGGCGAAAGCCTGGGCCTGGTGGGCGAATCGGGCTGCGGCAAAACGACCACGGGCAAATTGCTGGTCAAGCTCATTGATCACTTAAAGTGTCTTTTTTCCGCGTTCGTGCCGGGTGCAACCAGCACCGTACAAAATCGAAAGGAGTCACAATGAAAACGAGAATCCTCAGCATGGTCCTGGTTCTGGCCTTGCTGACGACGTTGCGCGGGGCGGCGCAAGCCTTTGATCAGGCTGCCCGGCCCAACATGAGGCAAAATACATCCACTGTATACACTTTTCCGTTGCCGTCCGATGAGGTAACGGAACAGGCCGCTGCGCTGACTGGGCCACAAGGAGGTCAAGCCGGGCAGACGATTATCATTGATCATACCAGCACGGATCTGAGCAAGATTCCCGACTACTGGATCAACCAAGCCAAAGCACTCCTGAAAGCCAGCTACGGCCATACCTCCCATGGGAGCCAACTCATATCCGGCATGGGAGCCTTTCGTAACAGTCTATACAATTTCAACACCAACGGCGTGATTACGAATAACGTGCTTTCAATCGCAGACACTACACCTGGCGGTGACTTGGGAAACCCAGATCGAACCACCTGGGCCTCCCTGACTCGAACCTACCTGAACGGTTCGGGGAGCAACAGAAACACGGTGATGTGGTCCTGGTGCGGTCAAGCGGGTACCGCGACGGCAGCGGAGATTGACACTTATCTCAACTTGATGAGCCAACTTGAAACTGATTATGCCAATGTCAATTTCGTTTACATGACAGGTCACCTTGATGGACGCGGCGTAAGTGGAAACCTGTATGCGCGAAACAATCAGATTCGGAACTATGTCAGGCAGAACAACAAAGTCCTGTTCGACTTTGCCGACATCGAAAGCTATGACCCGGACGGGAACTATTATCCCAACGAAAGCGACGGTTGTTCCTGGTGCGCCACCTGGTGCACCAATCATCCCACCGACTGCGCCAACCTTCCCGGTTCCTGCGCGCACTCGCATCCGTTCAATTGCCTGCGCAAGGGACGGGCGACTTGGTGGCTGATGGCGCGGCTAGCCGGCTGGCCCGGCCCCGGCGCGTCTTCGCCGCTGACCCTCGACAAGAGCGTCGCCCTGACTCATAACCCGGCGCGGCCCGGCGACCCGATCACCTACACTATCGTCGTGCGCAACACCAGCGTGACCGATACGGTCGGCGTTCGCATCACCGACACGCTGCCGGCCTATGTCGTCGGCGCGGACCTGGACACGACGCGTGTGGTAACGGGCAACAGCGCCGTCACGATCACGGTGCCGGCTATAGTCACGAGCAATGTGCCGTCGGGCGTGACCATTACCAACACTGCTTTCTTTAGCCACACCAGCGGTGGAGGCTCTGACAGCGCCAGCTTTACCGTCTCCACGCTTTTGCCTGATTTCTCGACTTCTACCAAGCGAGTGAATGCCACTACCGTACAAGCGGGCGGTCTCGTGACCTTTACGATCGCACTCAGCAATACCGGACTGGCCGCCGCTACCATTCGCTACACGGACACGCTGCCCGCTCAGGTGGACCGGGTGAGCGGCGCGCTGACTGGGACGACGTCGGTCGGCACGGGGTCATTGTCGGTGCCGATGGTCATTGTGGCGCGGGCGAAGCGTAACTTGGTCAACGGGACGGTGTTCAACAACACCGTGGCGATCAACGATGGCGTGCATGCTGTTTTCAACATCGCCTCGCCCAACGTGACCGTCCAGTCGCCTGATTTTTCTACTTCGGTCAGGGCAGTGAACAAGAGCGTCTTTGAGCCGGGCGATTACATCACCTATACCCTCACGCTGGTCAACTCGGGCGGAATGGCTGCGACCGTTCGCTACACCGAGACGCTGCCTGACGAGGTGACATGGGTGAGTGGCGCTTTGAGCGGGACGCTGCCAGTCAATGCCGGCGCGTCGTCATCGCCGCTGGTTGTTGTGGCGCAGGTAAAGTTAGGTCTGGCGAGCGGCATCACGTTCCACAACCGCGTGGATGTCAACGACGGTTATCATTCCGTGTTCACGTTAAACTTTCCAGAGACGGCCATCCACGCTTTCTACACTTACCTGCCGCTGGTGATGCGCGACTATAATCCGGCCCCGCCTCCTGGGCAGGCGATTATCATTGACCACAACAGCACTGACCTGACCAAGATTCCAGAATACTGGCTGACGCGAGCAAAAACGTTGGCCCTTCACTACGCCCACACTTCGCACGGTTCGCAACTGTTGACCGGCGCCGACTGGTGGGAGGCGCAAAATCCCACGTACAGCGTTGTCATTCGAGAGAACGATACCGTCGAGTTGCCCGGCGAAGCGGGCGCATTGCGCATCTATGACGGCAACAATGTCCCCGGCACAACGTACATCACACCCGACCTTTACTGGAGCGAATCTGGCGGCATTGACTATACGCGATCGGTGGCGAATACCGGCTGGTTTGGCTTTTCCATGTGGGCTTGGTGCGGACAGCAATCCGACAACTCGGTAGAAACTGTGCAGCAGTATCTCGATACACTGAACCAGTTCGAAACACAGTACCCCGCTATGCGCTTCATCTATATGACGGGCCATACCGATGGCTCCGGCGTGGACGGGACATTGTACAGAAACAACAATCTGGTGCGGCAGTACGCCCGCGACCATGGCAAGGTGATGTTTGACTTTGCGGATATTGAAAGCTATGACCCGGACGGGAATTACTACCCCGACACCGACGATAGTTGCCCGTGGTGCCAGTCCTGGTGCGACGCTCATCCGGCGGATTGCGCCGCCTTTGACGCTATGGGCGACTGCGCGCACACTCACAAACTGCTGTGCAGACTAAAGGGTGGAGCGTTTTGGTGGCTGATGGCCCGGCTGGCCGGCTGGGATGGCGTCACGCCGTAGGCCGAGGCGGTCGGCCCAATCCTTTATGGAGGCGATTCGATGCAAGTGCCACGGACATTGAGTTTCCTGGTCGTGACGGTGCTGTTGATAGCCGGCGGCGTTTCTGCGTCGGAGCCTGCGCCGCCGGCCATTAACCCCGCTGCGCCGCAGGCCATCCAGGCTCCCGTCCTCAAGTGGCAGCGCGGGGGCTGTTATTCATCCTGGTGCGAGACTGGCTGGTATTCTTCCCCTGCTGTGGCCGATCTGGATAACGACGGCAAGATGGAAGTCATCGCCGCGGCTTATTCCCTGTTCGTCCTGGGTGATACCGGCACAAGCACGCCCACGCTCAAGTGGCGGCAGGATCCCCCCGGTCTCCGGGTGTGGCCTGGCGTCGTCGTTGCCGACATAGATGGGAACGGGGCGCTTGAAATTGTCACGGCGCACGAGAATGGGTACATCAATGTCTATGACCGGGGCGGTGATCTGCGTTGGTCACGCCAGCCAACGCAAACGCTGGGCCAGGAACTGCGCTCGCTGGCCGCCTACGATTTGGACGGAGACGGCCAATTAGAGATTCTCGTCGCGGCGGCAGCTTCCACTAACACCAACCAGTGGTATGTCTACCAGGCCGATGGAACGCTGCGCGCCGGATGGCCCCAATTGGCAGAGGGCGCGCCTGGCTATGCTGCCGGAGCCTACAACGAAAACATCGCCGTGGGCGATCTGGATAGGGACGAGCGCGGCGAAATCATCGGCCCTTCCGACGTGCATTACATCACAGCATACCAAGATGACGGATCACAAATTCTCGCCCACTCGCGTTACAACAGCTCTAGTCCCGTGGGGCCAAAATTCTGGAGCCAGGTCGGCGTCCACGTGAGCGACGCGGTGGATTTGCGCGGGTATGCCAACTGCGGCGCAGCATCTCTTCCAAGACGATTTGGCGATGCGGCACGCCGGCGGTTTCACCTTCCAGATAAGTATCAAGCGATACATCGCGCCGGTAAACCGCCACAGGAGGAAATTCATCCGCAAACAGGCGCAGGGCCGCGTTCACCGTCGCCCGGCCCAGCTTTTCGTACAGCCAATCGAGCGCCTGCTGCATGACGCGCGGGTTTTGCTGTTCGCGGTACAGGCCGACGATATAGTGCAAGATTTCGTCCACCAACCCTAGCGCGTTGATCTGGCCGGCCCGCACGGCTTGCTCTGGGAAGCTGATCAGGTCGCGCTTTTGGTTGATCTTGAGCGCCAAGACCCGCGCCGCGTGAAAGTTGGCCAGGATCACGTTGCCGCTCAGCGCAAACAGCGACTCGTCGAACTGGTAACGGTCGCGCGCGTTGCGGGAGATGTGGAATTCCATGTGGGGCGCAGATGTGCTGACGATATTCATGTCATCCCTCAGTCAAGACGTAGGACACACTTCGCGTGCCATCTTGTCCTACAGGTCGTCTACCAGGTTTTGGAATCGCGGCGCGCTTGTCGCTCGGCGGCGATCTCGCGCAAGAGGCCCAGTTGCCGCTCGGCGCTATCGCGCCAGTAAGGGTGGTTGCCCTCGACCAAATATCGCTCCAGGTCGGCAATGGCCTGATCGTGGTCGCCGCGTATCTGATACGCCATCGCGCGGTTAAAGAGCGCTTCCGTCCGCTGAGGCGCAAGCTCCAGCACGCGCGTCATGTCGCGGATGGCGCGGTAGGCGTTGCGCAACTCGCGCCAATAGAGCACGCCCCGGCTAAAGTAAGCCTCCGCGTAATCGGGGTCCAACTCGATGGCGCGCGAAAAGTCGTTCACTGCCCGTTGGTGCTCGGTCAGGTCGGTGCTCGTGTTTCCAAAGTGGCGGTGCGTCGCGCCACGCAGATGATAAAAGCGCGCCAACACTTTCCTCGGCCATTGGATGTGGTGCCGTGATTCCATCGCACTTGCCCTCGGCAGAGATTATACCCCCTTAGCGATTCGCCTGCCAACCGGCTGATTTCAGAGAATTTGCCTATTGCGGGGATGGGTGCTAAAATAACTTATAGTTTGCCCGAGCCCGCACACCGCAGGCAGGCCGGGAAAGACGCACGTGCGAAGGGTCAGGCTCGTGTAAAGAATCACCCAAGTCGAGGACTCGTGTCTGGGACTTGGAAAGGGGGGATGCCAAGCAAACTAGCCCGGTCGCTTCGTTGTATTCCATTCCCTACCCCAAATTTTCTTAGGAGGAAGCCCAAATGTCGAATCGTATTTCTAAACCCGTGGCGCTGGCGATTGCGTTGTTGATGGTTGCCAGCCTGATGCTGTCCGCCTGTGGAGCGGCCGGCCCCAAAGATCTGTTGAGCACCGTCAAGGCGCGTGGCGTGATGCGCGTCTCGTCCGACCCGAACTATAAGCCGCAAAGCTTTCTCAACGACAAAGGCGAGCTGGACGGCTTTGACGTTGACGTAGCCAAAGAAATCGCCAAGCGCCTGGGCGTCAAGGTCGAGTTCGTCACGCCGGACTGGGATGCCATTACCGGCGGCAACTGGGGCGGCCGCTGGGACATTTCGGTCGGCTCGATGACGATCACGCCGGATCGCAAAAAGGCGCTGTATTTCTCCGGCCCATACTATTACACGCCGGCGCAGTTCGCCGCGCCCAAAGACAGCACCCTCGCTACCGTGGATGAGCTGACGGGCAAGACTGTTTGCGTTGGCTCTTCGACGACCTATGAGGAATATCTCAACGGCAAGCTGGTGCTCGAAGGCGAAAAGATCATCAAGCAAGTCAACGGCGCCAAGGTGGCGACGTTCTCCACCGACGTCGAATGCATCCAGGCTTTCCAGGCTGGGCGCAAAGAATTCCAAGCCCTGCTGACCGCTCTGCCCACCATCGAGGAAGCGCTCAAGTCCGGTATGCCGATCAAGAAGCTGGGCGACCCGGTCTACTATGAAGCCCTGGCGGCGGCGATGGACAAGAACGTTCCCAATAGCGACGGTTTCGTACAGGCCGTGACCAAGGCTGTTGACGATATGCACAAGGACGGCACGCTGACCAAGCTCTCCGTAAAGTGGTACGGCGTAGACCTGACCGTGAAGAAATAGTAACTTTCGTCCATGGGCGGGAGCCGGAGACGAGTCTCCGCTCCCGCATTGCAGAATGAGAAACCCGGCTTCTCCGAGAGGCCGGGTTTCTAATAAACTCTATGAGGCAAGTCCAATGGCTATCGCACCGGCAACTATTCCGCGCGACGAAATGGCCGAAGCCGAAGTCAGGCGAATCGAAGGAGAAAAATCCAGCTTCCTAACCCAGGTGGCGCTCGCCTGGGTTGGCATCTTTATCCTGCTGATATTCTTCTTGTCCTTCATAAAGTTCGACACTAGCTTTCTAGCTAAAGTGTGCTTTGGGCCGGAATGTGTCCCCGGCGTTGGGCCTAACGGTGTCATGCGCATCGGGTCGCTGACGGTCACCTGGAGTGGCTGGCTGGTCTTTATCCTCTCGGGCATCGGCATAACGCTCTTGGTATCTGTGCTGTCTATCGTGTTGGCCGTCATCATCGCCTTCATCGGGGCATTGGGACGCTTGAGCCGGAATCCCCTGCTTTTTGGGGCGGCCACATTCTACACCTCGATCTTCCGTGGCACGCCGCTCCTTGTCCAGGTATTCTTCTGGTACCTGGCGCTGCCGCAGGTCAAGATTCCCGGCCTCTTTCCCGATGGCATCGTGCTCGATCCGATGGTGGCCGGCATTTTCGCCCTGGCGGTCTGCTATGGCGCGTACATGATGGAAACCTTCCGCGCCGGGATTCAGTCCATCAGTCAAGGCCAGACCGAAGCGGCGGTGGCGTTGGGGATGACGCGCTCGCAGGCGATGCGACGGATCATTTTGCCGCAGGCCGTTCGCATCGTCATCCCGCCTATCGGCAACGAGTTCATCGCCATGACCAAAGACAGTGCGATGGTCAAGTTCATGGGCGTGTGGGAGTTGTTCTTCCGCGCGGACAAGATAGGCCGCCAGTATTTTCGCAACTTTGAGACGCTGATCGTCGCGGCCCTTGTCTATTGGACCATGACGATCGTTTTGCAATACTTTCAGTCCAAGCTCGAGACCCGCATGGCGCGAGGAGACCGCTGATGGCTGAGCCAATCGTACAAGTCAAAAACCTTCACAAGTACTTTGGCCGCTTGCACGTTCTGCGGGACATTTCCTTCGAGGTGTGTCCGCGCGAGGTGGTGTGCCTGATCGGGCGCAGCGGCTCGGGCAAGTCCACCCTCTTGCGCTGCATCAACTTTTTGGAAGAGCCAACCGCCGGCACGGTCGAGGTGAATGGCGTCATGGTGCGGGCCAAAGAAAAAGGCCAAGACCGCGACAACCGCGTCCGCAAGATTCGCACATCGGCGGGGATGGTGTTTCAGGAATTCAACCTCTTTCCGCACATGAGCGTGATTGACAACATCATCGAAGCCCCGGTCGGGGTCAAGGGGATGCCGCGCGAGGAAGCCATTGCGCTGGGTGAAAAGTTCCTGGCCAAGGTCGGGCTGATGGAAAAGCGCGACGAATACCCGGCGCGGCTTTCGGGGGGGCAAAAGCAGCGGGTGGCCATCGCTCGTGCGCTGACAATGGAGCCGCAGGTGATGCTCTTTGACGAGCCGACTTCGGCGCTCGACCCGGAGCTGATCGGCGAAGTGCTCAACAAGCTGCACCAACGGCTGGGGACGACGTTCATTTACGTGACGCACGACCAGACCGAGGCGATGACGATGGGCACTCGCATCGCCGTGATGAAGGACGGCCTGCTGTATCAGCTTGACACGCCGCAGTCGCTTTATGACCGGCCCGCCAACATTTTTGTGGCCGGGTTCATCGGCTCGCCGGCGATGAACTTTTTCGATGTGCGCCTGACCACCCGTGACGGCAAGCTCGTCATTGACGGCGGTTCCTTCCATTTGGATGTGCCGACGGATCGCCTCAAGGCGCTGCAGCCCTACGCTGGCAAAGACCTCGTCCTGGGCATCCGCCCGGAAGACCTGCACGATCCGGAATTCACGCCGCCCGGCGTGGTAGCGGGCCACATTCCATCCGAGGTGGACGTGACGGAGTTGATGGGCAGCTCGGTGAACCTGTACCTCCTGTCCGGCGCCAAGCAATTCGTCGCTATTGTGGACCCGCGCACCCGCGCGCGTGTGGGCAACAAGATTGATGTTGTCGCCAACATGGGAAATTTCCACATCTTTGACAAGGAAACCGAACGAGCCATTCGGTAGTCGGTCCGTCGGTCACCTTACTCGGTCAATCCGTTAGAGGGCCGCTCACACAGCGGCCCTTTTTTCTTGCTCACACCAGACAACAAGGTCTTGACCGAATCATTGGGCGATGGTACACTCTGCGCGGAACCTGCGTCCATCAGGAAAAGCATCTTCGCCCACGGAGGCAAACGTGAAAAAGCAAAGCAAACCGACCCCGAAGCCAGGCCGCAAGGAAGCTAATCGCCGTCGCGGGCAACCACCCACCCGCCGCCAGGCTGAACTTCAGGCCCGCGATCAACTGTTGCACGAGGCGCAGCCGTTGATGATCCAATATGACCTGCGCGGCGACAATCCAGAAGAATGGACCCGGTTTGCTTCCCAGGTCATGTTTGATTCGACGGCGCTGCACGACGAGATCGAGTTCCACGACATGGTATTCGATCCCGCCGAAGTCATCTACACCGTGACCCGCCAGTTTAACGCTTCTGTCCCCCCGCCTGAAGAGTTGGACAAGTTGCCCCCGGAAGAGCGCGAAGACATCGTGTCAGAAGCGTACATCAACTCTGCCGCCGAGTTTGTCCAGCCCGAGCTTGTACGCGCGATACTGGACGAATTGGTTGACTGTCGAAAACGATTAAGGCGCGAAAAGCGAACCGACCAACTCGCGTTGGCCGCCGCCACCGAAATGCTGTTGCGCGGCGATTCTCGACCGGTGATCTGGGGCACGTGCGGCATCCTGCAAAAGATGCTCCACAACGCTTTGGCAGAAGCCTTTGCGTTCGAGGAAGCCACAGAAGAAGCGCTCAAGGCCGCCCAAATCATCCAGCCCGACGTGACCGATTTATACGACCTTGAAGAAGGCTCGCCAGCCGACTTCGCCTTCTGGGAAGCGGTAGACAAAACGCCCGACTTGGCCGACTATTTGGATCGCCAATCGGAGTTGGAAGACCAAGACCTGGAGATGCAGCACCAATTAGATGGCGAGCTGGCAGCCGACCTGTTCGACCCCGAAGAGCTGCACGAGTTTATCGCGGGCCTGGTGGAGGACCTGGAAGCCCACCGCGTTGAACCGATCTCGGACAGGTCCCTGATGCCATCCGAAGAGAGTGCGGCCAACCAGGCTTTGATGGAGCGGCTGCCCGAGTTTATCAAAGCCACGTTCGCTCCCGAACGCTTTGAAGAATTGATAGACGCTCTGGACGAGATCATCGAAAAGGGCGATGAGGCCGATCCCAAGATTCAGCGGGCGGAAGAGCTGTCCGACGCGCTGGCGGACGATAGCGTGCCCTATTGGGAAAATCCAGCCTTGGCTCAGTTCATTTTCAACGCGCTGGTCGCGTCCATCCTTGAAGAAGCGGATTCGTTCGAGGACGAGGACGACGAAGAATAGGAGCGAAACACAGCATGGCAAAGTATCTTGTCCTTTACACCCGCGCCATGTCGTGTCCCGATCAGGCGCGCGCGCGCAGATTGTTGGCCGAGTGGCGCGTGCCCTACCAGGAAGTCAACTGTTCAAATGATGCGGAAGCGTTGGAGCGGATACAGGCATGGAACGGTCACCTGGGGGTGCCCGCAGTCGTCATCGCGGAAGAAGGCAGTCTCTTGCCCATCGCCGAACCGGCTCCCCGCCCGTCCGGGCGCTCGACGCGCGACTTTAATCGGGACACGCTCATCACCGAGCCCAGCGAGGATGGTCTGCGCGAATTCCTCAAGCAGCATAGATTGCTCCCCTGACGGTTCCTCCGGGCACGCGGCGCGCAGCCGGCGTCGCAATGGGCTTCTCACCGCGTGATGCGCGCGATTGCCGAGTTGCTGCCGGGTGTCCGTCAAGTTTTTGCAGCCCGGCGACTGTAAGTCGCAGCAACAACAGCAAAACCTGCCTTCGCAGGTTCAACACCCAGCCGACGAAGGTCGGCTTTGCTGCTGTAGGCGTGATTTCCAATCGCCAGCCAGCGTACCACCGCAAAACTTTGACGCGCACCCGTTGCTGCCCCTGCGATTGTGCGGCTCTATCGTTTCGTGATAAAATACCGGCGTACCTGTCTCAGCCGTGGAAAGGTTCTCTGGAGGCCGACACGCCCGGTTCTCTGTCGGCCTACGCCGAACGGTATCAGCTTACTGTTCTACAAGACCCGCGAAAGGAGCGCTCATGCCCTCAAACGACAGGTTGATCACACCGGAAGACCTGTACCAGTTGGCCTGGGTGGAAGACCCCCAGATTTCACCGGATGGCACATGGGTGGCCTTTGTCAAACTCACCGTGGATCAGGCCCATAACGGTTATCACCGCGCGCTGTGGCTGATTCCCACCTCCGGCGGCGCGCCGCGCCAATTCACCAGCGGAACTCACCAGGACCATTCGCCGCGCTGGAGTCCCGATGGACGGCAGATTGCGTTCGTGTCCACGCGCGCAGACAACGACAAGCCGCAAATATATCTCATCGGCCTCAACGGCGGCGAGGCACGCAAGCTGACAGATATGTGCCAGGGCGCAACTGATCCTGCCTGGTCGCCCGATGGAACGCGCATCGCGTTCCTTTCGCGCTCCAACGCTGCTGAACGCCGCGACGAGGATCGTGGCATTGCGCCGCCCACGGACCCCGACGAACTGCGCCAGTTCGAGGAGCGCAAGCGCAAACAGGAAGACTCACGGCGCGATCCGCGGATCATCACCCACTTGCCTTACCGCGTGCTGAACTATTACCTCGACGACCGGCACAGCCACATCTATATCGTCAAGATCGAAACGAATGGCAACCATCCCACGCCCAAGCGTCTCACCGAAGGCGAGATGGATTATGCGCCGCCTGTGTGGACGCCCGATGGCCGCTTTATTCTGACCTCCGCCGAGCGCGACCCGCGCGCCGATTCCATCGGATTGCACACGGATATTCTGCGCATCTCTGTGCCGGGCGGGCGCGTGACACGCTGGCGCGACCCTGGCTTTGGATGCGGCTCGCCGCACCCTTCGCTGGACGGCAAGTGGATCGCTTACCTGCGCCAGCCAGAGGATAATCCTTCAGGCCAGGTCACACGGCTGGCGATTCGGCCGGCGGGCGGTGGCCGGTCCCGCGAGCTTTCGACCGAGTTGGATCGCACCGTCGAAGTCGTGCGCTGGTCACGCGATAGCCGCGCGCTTTTCTTTAGCGCGGGTGATCATGGCAACACGGGCACTCCACCGATGCACAAACTATCATCTGCCGGCTTGCCTGCTGCGACGCCGAGCCGTTGCCGCGTTCGCCACCGTACAGCCGCTGAGGATGTGCCGGATCGGGACGCTGCTGCGCCGCGAGAGCGTCTGTTCCTCCAACCTCACCACCCGGCGCAAGCAACGCGAGGCTGCCGAAGTCGCCACGATGCAGCCGCAAAAGGTGGCCGCAAGGCCCATCTCGGTGCGTTACCGCACCGAACGCCCCTGGTCAGGCGTGTACTGTTCAGATAGAGCGATGAAAACCGTCATTCCAGGCTCGAGTCATCGCCATCGTGGCCATGGCCGACCTCACCCGCGGAGACTCACCATGAACAAAGATCAGGTCAAGGGACGCGTCGAAGAAGCGAAGGGCAAAGTCAAGGAAGTCACCGGCAAGGTTGTCGGCAACAAGCAGATGGAGGTGGAAGGTAATATCCAAAAGAACATCGGCAAGGTCCAGGCCGGCGTGGGGGACCTCAAGGAAGATGTCAAAGACGCGCTCTAGAGTATCGGCTTTATTCTTCAGGCATCGAAGTCAACATACGCACACTGTTCGCAAGGCGGAACTACGCGGCGCTTGAGAGCAACAGGTTCTCGACAAAAGAAAGTCGACCAGGCGATGCACGAGATCGGTGAGCAGATCGAAAAGGCCAGCGAGAGTATCCAGGACGCGGCAAAGGACGGCGAGAAATAGTTGTGGCGCAGACCACTCTTCAGGAGTAGCGGCATGTTAGAAACTATTGTGGTTATATTGATTGTCCTCTGGCTGCTTGGCTTGGTTTCATCGTACACCATGGGTGGACTCATACACCTGCTCTTGGTCGTTGCAGTCGTGGTGATTCTGCTGCGATTCCTCCAGGGTCGACGTGTCTAATGTAATGATCCAGGAAGTATTCGATGCAGCGGGGCCAAGGACGAGAGGGGGCGCGGGCGGAGATTGGATGCTTTCCCAGGCGTGCCCCTTTGCCAACGGCATGAATTGAATTGTGGCTATACGGGAGAATATGCAAATGAACGCAGCCAAGCTATTGGCAATCGCGCTGATCGTGGCCGGCAGTTTGGGATTGGTATACGGCGGATTCACGTACACCAAGGATACACAAACGGCCAAAGTGGGACCGCTCGAACTGACGGTCAAAGATACGCAGACGGTCAATGTCCCCATCTGGGCCGGCGTGGCAGCGATACTAGTGGGTGGTATTCTGTTGTTTGTGCGCAAGTAACTGATCGAGAAATGGCAACACACTGAAACGGCTTCGGCGTCCGAACCTTGCAGTTAGCATGTGGAGTTACTTTCTTAAGAGGCCCTGATGCTGCTGGTAATGGCAGCAAGCACCGAAGCTGAGGAATTCGGGCAAAGATGATAGATGTTGAGATTGGCAGGTGCAGAAAGAATGGCGGAGAGTGGAAATATGGCGGGACTGACAATAGTTCCGCAACATGGCGACCTTTCTGCGTGGCATATGGACTGCCTACCTCAACTGACCTTGAATATCAACTGTCTTGCCGTATTAATGAACAAGCTGATTAATCGCGCGGTTAGCGTCGATCTGTTAGCGCCCGTTGATCGGGCGTTGGACAAGTTCCGACTCGGCCACGGCGAGGGGAGCGTCTTGCCGATCCGGGACTTCGTCGCACGCGGTATCCTGCGCCGCCTCAAAGCTCTGCACACGCGGCGTGAGCAGAGTGAAGCTTTGCTTCATCTGGAACCGAGCGAAGCCGGCAGCGGGCCGTCCTGGCGCATTCGACCTCGACGGGTGCGCTCTCTCAGCGGCATCACGGCCAACGGTCTACCGGCGTTGGTGAAAAACTGCTCAGTGACGCCGAAGCCGTGCGGACCGGTTGGCTAACCCATACCCGCACTAAGGCGCCCACTAACGGCACCGTGCGCCGAGAGATGTTCGCCAAGCGACCGAACAGCGCCGTCACACACGATCCACATTCCATACGTATTTCACCGCACAGACGACGTTGGAATTGTTGGCTAATCTGCAACTGTGTCTTACAGGGGGTTCTATGACAGTACCGCAACTCATGACCGCGGTTCTTCTCGCTTTGGTGGCCTTGATGGGTGGCTGCACCAGTCCAGATTATCGTCCAGTGTCATCCTCTCCCACCTACCCCGGCACCACCTATGGTGTGATTGATATGATCGAGGTGGGGAGTGGGGATAGCGGCGGTATAGCCGGTAGTGGTATCGGTGCTGGCACGGTTATAGGCGGTGTCGTGGGCGGCGTGCTCGGGCATCAAGTCGGTAAAGGTAGCGGACAAGATATAGCAACCGGGGTGGGTGTTGTCGGAGGTGCCCTGGTGGGTCACGAAATAGAAAAGCGCAATCAACAGCAGCAGGAAACATACCGCATACGGGTGCGGCTCGAAAACGGGGGTTATCTAACCGTGACGCAGCCAGACATCGGCGGCCTGCGTGTTGGAGACCGGGTCCGCATCGAGAATGACCGTTTATATGGCTACTGATGGCAATGACAATCGTCATATAACCATGGGGTTACACGTCAAGAGCGGTACCTTGCTTATCCTGGTGCTGATCGGCGGGCTTCTGGGTCTTGCCGGCCATGCAGGTGACCTCGCCACAATCGGCAAGATCCTGTTGGTCGCGCTGCTGATCCTGCTCCATGTTATTGCGGCCGCGTTGATCGTTGGACTGTGCCGTGGCCGGCGACCCGCTCAGCAATGGGCGCAATCGAGGCTGGCGGCCACCAGGGCCGCCCCGGTTCCTCTGGGCGCCCTGCCATCCACTTCGCATCACATTAAGGAACGCTGGTGAACGATCTCTTTACAATCAACCCACCGGGGCGCTTTGCGCGCGCCCTGGCTGCCGCAACCATGGTGCTCGGCCTGGTCGCCTTGGTCGGCTTGGGCGCTCGTAGCGGCATGTCAATCCAAGACAAGGACACGGCGATCGGCGCCGCCGGCGGTGCCGTGCTCACCGGTGGCCGTCCGGTCGGCATCTCAGGCGGCGCAGTGGTCGGCCGCATCATCGGCCATGAGGATCGACAAATCCGACGAATGGCGAATGAGCGGTCGGCACCGCACGGGGGAACGCCGCCGGGTGGCCACTTCGCTTCGTCTGGCCGGTATTGAACTCGAGCATATTTTACGGCGCGGTGCGATGACTGCCCGCCGTTTGACATCCATCGGCGGTTTTCCCAACAAGCCGGCCCTATCGTCTGTCTGCCGGCGTACATTGCCCACAAGCTCGCAGCTGCATCAGCGTCGCCATGCGCGCAGTTGACCTGCGCATCGCCCGGCGGTTAGACATCTCGCTAACGTAACGCCATAATTCGTGTGAGATTTTTGCGTGACGGTTCATGACAGCCGCCGACGCGTTCTATAGCGATTCGGTAGGCCCCTCGGCGCTGGATCGGGTCGCAGGAGGCATGCGGTGAATGGTGAACCACGACAATGGAGTGCACATGCGTTCGTTCCCAATGCCGTTGCACAATCCGATGCCGTGACCGGGAATCATCTGCTCGACGTGTTACCGGCTGCGGAGCGCGGGCGCATCGTCCCGCATCTGGAGCTGGTGCCGATACCCCTCGGCGAGGCGATCTGCGAGCCTGGCCGAGCGATGCGCCACGTCTACTTCCCCGTCAGCTGCATCGTTTCCCTGCTCTACGTGACCGAGAATGGCGCGTCGGCCGAAATCGCCGTGGTTGGCAACGAAGGCATGGTCGGCGTCTCCGTGGGCGCAGACGGCGGTGTGCAATCGTCACCATTCCATCGACCAGCAACTGTGCCGCTGGCTGTTGATGAACCTGGACCGCCTGGCAACGGACGAGTTGATAATGACCCAGGAACTGATCTCCAACATGCTCGGGGTGCGCCGCGAGGGGATCACCGAGGCCGCCGGAAATTTGCAACGCGCCGGCCTGATTACCTATCACCGTGGCCACATCAGGGTCCTGGACCGCCCCGGCCTGGAGGCCCGAGTATGCGAATGCTATCGGGTGGTAAGGGACGAGTTCCGCCGCCTGCTTCCGGAACTCATCGCTCGATGAGTTTGACCGGATGGCTTTGCCCCCCGGGACCCCGGGCGGCCGCCCGGGGGAGCCGCGCACCGGGGACGCGCGGGACCGGGCATGATAGGGTGGTCGGAGACTCATCTATCGCTGAACTGAGCGAACCAGGAAGTCAGACGCCGCGCCATGGCCTGGCCCTAATACTCCTTTGTGGCCGCCGGCTTTTCCAGCACCACCCGATAGGCCTCCATGCTGCGGTCGAGAAACGCGTACGTACGAAGAAGGCCAATACCTCTTGCGGATTCACGAGCCGGGCTATCAGTCCACCGACGCGATTGAATTGGAGCTGGCGTGGCTGGCCGCGATGCGCCGGGAGGCCCAACTTCCGGTGCAGGAACCCATCCCCGCGCTCGCAGAGCGAGGCAGGCTGTTGATACAGGTGTCTATCCCTGGAGTGCCAAATGAGCGCAACTGCTCGCTGCTGCGCTGGGTCAAGGGCCGCTACCTCAAAAAAGACATTCGTCCTCATCATTACCGGGCACAGGGGCAACTGATAGCGCGACTGCACAACTTTGCGGTGCAATGGCAGCCCCCAACGTGCCCCACCAAGCGACGCTACGACTGGGACGGACTGTTCCAGGATGACGCCGGAAGCGGCGTTCCGCACCGTGAGGTCTGGCCGCTGCTGCCGCCATCTTGCGCCGAGCCTTTTCAGATCGTCGCCCGGCGCGTGCGGCAGGCCATGGACGAGTTGGGCCAGGGGACTGACGTGTACGGGCTGATCCACGCCGACCTCGGCCTGGATGCCAACGTGTTGTTCTGGAAGGGAGAGCCGCGCGCGATTGACTTTGACGATTCCGGTTTCGGCTACTGGGTGTATGACCTGGCGGTTGCTTTGGAGCACTGCCGGGAAGATGCGGCCTTCCCCCAGTTTCGCGCTGCCCTGCTGGATGGATATGCCGAGATGCACTCCTTGCCGCAAGAGCAATTGAAGCACCTGGAGCTTTTCATGGCGGCCTCTGATGTTTATTGGAGCCTGTGGGCCACGGGCGGGGCGCATCTCTACCCGCACTGGCGCGAAGGACTGGCCGCGCGGATGGAACGGTCGGCGCGGCTCGTGGCGCGCTACGTCGCCAGTGGCTGATCGGTTGGGAGGCTCACGCGATGAACAAGCTGCTGCTCGACATTCCCACTCGCTTTGAAACGGAGCGCCTGATCATCCGTTGCTACGAGGCAGGCGATGGGCCGCTGTATTATGTCGCGGGCGTGAGGAACCGCGATCACTTGCAACGCTACGAATCGGGTAACGTCATTCTGACCGCCCAGACTGAACAAGAGGCCGAGACCCTGGTGAGAGAACTGCACGCCGATTGGGTGGCGCGCAACTGCTTTTTCATGGGCGCGTTCGACAAAGAGGCGCGCGAGTTTGTGGCGCAGGTTTACGTGGGCGTCGTCAATTGGGATCTGCCCGAGTTTACGATTGGCTATTTTGCAGACAAGGATCACGAGGGCCAGGGTTTTGTGACGGAAGCCGTCCAGGCGGCGCTGAGGTTCATCTTTGAACATCTGCGAGCACATCGCGTCCGCCTGGAAACCAACGAGACGAACGCACGCAGCCGTCGCGTGGCCGAGCGGTGTGGATTTGTTCAGGAGGGGCGACTGCGAGACGCGGTAGCGCGCCGCAATCCAGATGGGACGTCCAGCAGCGGTGTGTTGTACGGGCTGTTGAGAAGCGACTATGAAGGCTAGCGCCAGCCGCAAGCATTGCACTTTCGGAATCGTATCCAATATCGTATGGAGGAAAACAAAATGTCACTGCAAGAACTGGGAATCGAACACAAGCAGATCGCGGAAACACTCGCCGCGACGGTGCGCGTCACGCTCAAGAGCCGCAAGGACTTGGCTGCGCTTTTGAACAATCTCGCTCAGCACATTCCCCGCGAGTCCATCGCCGGTGCGCCGTTCTGCATCATCCAGTTTGTCACCAGCCTCACGGATGGCTATGATGCTGAAATCGGTTTTCCGGTGAGTCAGCCGGTTCAGGCCGGCGAGATCAAGACGCGCGTGTTCCCGCCGCTGCGCGTTCTCTCGCTCGTCCACACGGGGCCTATCGAAGACGTGCGCGCGACCTACAGAAAGCTGTATGGTTTCACAGAGGAGCACGGGCTGATCTCGGACGAGTTTACGCGCGAGGTCTATACCGATTGGGATCGCCCCGAATGGCACGCGGTCGAACTCCAATATGTCTTGCACGATTGGAGCCAGTTGTTCAGCGTGAATCTTGAGCGCGTGTTGGGCCAGGCGGCCAGTCACCAGGTTTTACAGGGCGTCGAGCCGCTCACGCTCGAAACCACGCTCGACGAACGATTCGCGTGGTCGAAAGAAATGATGGCGCGATTGGATCGGCTGGCGAGTGACGGGCAAAAATACGACATCGTATCCAGTTGCGCGCACATCTTTCCGGCCGGGCAGGTTGGCAAGCTCAGGGCAGTTTACGTAGACGCGCGTTCTCGTGGCGACGATCCGATCAAGGCAGTGGACGCCGTGATCGAGTTCATGGAACGGGATCCAGGGTGGAGCGAAAAGCCTCTTCGAGAGGGAAGGGTGATCTATTCGACCAAAAAGCCGCGCGACCCACAGGCGCACGCGCAGGCGCAGACCGACGCGGAAAAAAGACGGGCCTACTGTTTCTGCCCGGTTGTCCGAAATCGCCTGGATCAAGGCATGTCCACGACGTTCTGCTATTGCGGATCGGGGTGGTTTCGGCGACAATGGGAGGGCGCGCTGGGCAAGCCGGTGAGAATCGAAATCGTGAAATCCATCGTCAAGGGAGACGAGGTGTGCCAGTTTGCGATTCATCTGCCGGATGATCTGTGAGGAGCCAAACGATGCAACTGACCATGCGAGCGTATCAAACGGAAGAAGACTATTGGCGCATCCGCGCGTTCCTGCGCGAGGTGTTCTTGCTCAACGACCGGCGGGAACTGTGCTGGCAAGTCGCCCGGCTCGACTATTGGCGCTGGCACGTGATCGAGAACTGCAACGCTTGTGAGCCGGCAAAGGATGTCACCTTTATCTGGGAAACGCCAGACAAGCAGATTGCCGCCGTGCTCAACCCGGAAGGCCGAGGCGAAGCGCACTTGCAGGTGCATCCCGGCCTGCGCACACCAGAGTTGGAGGAAGAGATGATTGTCGTCGCCGAGCAGCAATTGGCGGCCCCCGGCCCGGACGGACCGCGCCTAAGAGTCTTTGCAGATGGACACGACGCCACGCGTCCGGACATCCTGATACGCCGCGGCTACGTCAAACGCGGATTGCCTGAGCATCAGTGGCGGCGGGAATTGGACGTGCCCATCCCGGATGTGCCAGTCGCGCCGGGGTACACTGTGCGCTCTCTGGGTGACACTGATGAACTCCCATCGCGTAGTTGGGCGTCGTGGCGGGCCTTTCACCCGGACGAGCCAGACGAGCACTATGAAGGGTGGGAGTGGTATCATAACATTCAAAGGATGCCGCTTTATCGCCGTGATTTGGACCTGGTCGCCGCTGCCCCAACCGGCGAAATCGCTTCGTTTTGCACGATCTGGTACGACGACGTGACCCGCAGCGCCTACTACGAGCCGGTGGGCACGATGCCGGAGCATCAACGGCGCGGCCTGGCCAAAGCCATACTGACCGAAGGGTTGCGCCGCCTCAAACGGATGGGGGCGACGCGGGCGTTTGTGGGCGGGTATGAGCCAGGGCCGAACGCCTTGTATACCTCGGTGATGGGCACAGAACATGGCCTGTCGGAGCCGTGGGTGAAGGAGTGGTAAGATGTGGACGAATGTCCGCAAATTAGCGACCGCGGCCGCTGTTGGATTGGCTACAGGCATAGCGTCAGGTCATGTCATTGGCTTGTATATCCGCTCCGACAATGCGCCGTTTTTCATTGCCCTCGGCGCGGTGGCCAGTCCGATACTCAGACCGGCCACCTAAGGAAGGGCTGTAAAACTTCCACCGCCGAGCCACTGAGGACCTGGAGAGTCTATTGTGAATTTCTCTGTGCCCTTTGCGCCTCGGCGGTGAATTTCGCATGACCATACTGATTCTCTCCCCCGCTTCCACCGGCAAAACGCGGCACTGCGTCGAGCGCATCCACGCCATGCGCGAGCAAGACCGGCTTGCGCCCGTGTGGGTCATTTTGCCCAATCAGGATCACGTGCGCGCATTTCGCCGCCGATTGGCCTTCGCCGGCGCGATGGGCGTCGAGCTGGGCACGTTTTACCAGTTCTATGCCGAAATCCTGGCCCGCTCCGGCAGACTTGTCGCTCGCCTGACCGAGCCGCTGCAATATAGCCTCATCCAGGATGTGATCCTGCAAAGGCGCGCCGGTTATTATGCTCCGCTGCGTGACAAGCCCGGCTTGGTCGCCGAACTGCGCGAGTTCATCGAAGAGATCAAACGGGCGCGCGTCCAACCGGACGTGTTTGCGTCCGCCGTGATGGGCCTGGGCGAGCGGTTGGGAGAACTCGCCGCGATCTATGCCGACTATCAAAACTGGCTGCTGAGAGGCGATGATTGGGCCGACGCGGAAGGCCAGGGCTGGCTCGCGGCGATTGCGCTCGACGAGCGCCCCACCCTATGCCGCGATGTGCGCCAGCTCGTCGTGGACGGCTTTGACGAGTTCAACCCAACCCAGTTGGGCGTGCTCAAGACCCTGGCCCAGCGCGCGGGCGAAACCCTCATCACGCTGACGGGCGACGTTTCGCGCGAGCGGCCCATGCTGCGGCGCTTTGTCCGCGCCCGCG
Source organism: Anaerolineae bacterium (assembly GCA_041300525.1). Lineage (GTDB taxonomy): Bacteria > Chloroflexota > Anaerolineae > Fen-1058 > Fen-1058 > JBGLNJ01. The sequence continues at coordinate 4,202,056 of JBGLNJ010000001.1, forward strand.
ATGTGATCACGCACACGCTCAACGTTGCGCCCACCCCGCTCTCCACTCTCCACTCTCCACTCTCCACTTTCCATCACCTGGAGACTTGGCTCTTTGATCCCGCGCCGCGCAAGCGGCCCGCCGACGGCGCAATCGAGCTGATCGAAGCGCAAAACCGTTGCGAAGAGGTGCGCGCCGCGCTGCGTTGGATCAAGATGCGCGCGGTGCGCGATCACATTGCGTTGCACGAGATGGCCCTCGTCGCGCGCGACATAGGCCCCTATCGCGAGTTCATCCAGGAAACGGCGGACGAATTTGGCCTGCCCGTTCGCCTGGCCGGCGGCCTGCCGCTGGCGCGCAATCCTGCCATCGCGGCTTTGATGGCGTTGCTCGCACTGCCGGTAGACGACTCGGCGTGGCCGCGCCGCCGCGTGATCGAGGCATGGCGCAGCCCGTATTTCGATTGGTCAGGCTGCGGCACGCTCCACGAAGCGGGCGATGCGGACGCGCTCGACACGCTTTCTCGCCACGGGCAGGTGATTCGCGGACTGGCCCAGTGGCGCGAGGCGTTCGCGTTTGCCGGGGCACCCGCCGAGCGCGATCAAGATGAGCCCGAGCCGCCGATCACGCCCGAACAGGCGGCCGGGCTGAGAGAAAAGTTCGAGGCGTTCACTGCCCGTGTCACGCCGCTCGAACAAGCGACCGTCCGCGACTATGTGGCGTTTATCGAGTCGCTCATCGGCGATGAGGCTCACATCGGCGCCGAGCCAGCGGACGATCACTCATTCCATCCTTCGGAAGATGCGGGTCTGTCGGTCGTCTTGCACGCGCGAGAGAATCCGACCACGCGCGATCGGGACGTGGCCGCGTTGCGGGCGTTCAAAGATGTCTTGCGCGGGCTGGTGCTGGCCGACTCGGTCTTTGGAAAAACCGCCGGCGAAAAATCATTTGCGGCTTTTCTGAGTGATCTGTCCAGCGCCGTCAAGGCGGCCTCGTACGAGATTCCTCTGCCGGACGCCGAGCGCGAGGTCTTGCCCGTCATGCCGGCGTTGCGCGTGCGCGGCCTGGCTTTTCGCGCAGTGGCCGTGATGGGATTGGCCGAAGGCGATTTTCCCCAGTCCGAGCGACAAGACATTCTGCTAACCGAGTCCGACCGTGACTGGCTGCGCGAGCGAGGGCTGCCCATCGAGCCTCGGCTGCGCGGCGACGAAGCCACGTTCTTTTACGAGACCGTCACGCGCGCGAGCGAAAGACTTTTGCTGTGCCGCCCGTACCTGGCCGACGATGGACAAGCGTGGGAGCCTTCGCCTTATTGGGAGCACGTGTGCCAGATCGTAGATGCGCCCGTGCGCCACATCCGCCCGGATGATCCCATTCACGCTCCCGCCTCGCCACAAGAAGCATCGTGGGCGCAGCAAGATGATGCGTCCGATGTGAAACACGGCGCGGCCGTATTGCGCGCGCGACTGGCCGAGCCGGCCGGCGGGCCGTTCGAAGGCGATCTGTCCACTCTGGCAACCAATCTGAACGCGCGCTTTCACGCCGATTTCGTGTGGAGCGCCAGCCGGTTGGAAGCGTATGGCGCGTGCCCGATGGATTTTTGGACCGGCGTCGCGCTTGGACTGGAGCCGCGCGAATCTATCGAGGAGGGCTATAACGTCCGCGCCTTTGGCTCGATGGTACATGCCATCCTGGAGCGAGTCTATCAGCGCGCGGACGATCCGGCGAATGTTGACGCCGTGCTGGCCGCGTTGCCGGGTGCGGCGCGCGAGGTGTTTGATTCCGCGCCGCGCGACTATGGCTTCCGCCCCACCATGCTCTGGCAACATCAACGCGCCGAGATCGAGCAGACGATTCGCAAGACCATCGCCGCGCTGGCCGATGAAGCGCCCGCGTACGCGCCGCGCTTTTACGAGCAGGCGTTTGGCTTCAAAGGTCAACCGATCCTGGACGCGGACGGCGTCAAGCTGCACGGCTTTATTGATCGTGTAGATGCGGCGCCCGATGGCCGCTTGCGCGTGATGGATTACAAGACCGGCAGCACGCCCATCTCGGCGCGCGACCTGGCCGAAGGCCGCCGTCTGCAATTGCCGCTGTATGCGCTGGCTGCGCGTGATGCGTTGGGGCTGGGCCAAGTGGACGCCGGATTCTACTGGCACGTCGGCTCGGCCAAACCCAGCAGTCTCAAGCTGGAATCGTTCGAAGGGGGCATCGAGGCGGCGATTCAACTGGCTATCGCGCACACGCGCCGTTACGTAGAAGTGATCCGCGCCGGCCGGTTCGAGCCGCGTGTGCCGCCCGGCGGATGTCCCGCGTATTGCCCGGCGACAGCGTGGTGCTGGAGATTTGTCGCGCGCAGAGCATGACATGTCATCCATTCTGACCTCGCTTTCACTTACATCAGTTCAGCGCACAGCGGCTACCCTGCGCGACGCGCCCGTCGTCGTCACGGCGGGCGCCGGTTCGGGCAAGACGCGGGCGCTTGTGGGGCGATACCTCAGCCTGCTGGAAGACGGTGCGTTGTACCCAACGCTACCGCTGCGCAGCATCCTCGCGATCACGTTCACCGACAAAGCCGCGCGCGAGATGCGGACGCGCATCCGCCAGCAGATCGGCGAGTGGGTGACGCTGGATGCGCCGCACAAAGATTGGTGGCAGGCCGCGTTGGCCGATCTGGACGCGGCGCGCATCGGCACCATCCACAGCCTGTGCGCCGAAATACTGCGCGCCCACCCCGTCGAGGCGGGACTCGATCCGCGCTTTGAGGTGCTGGAAGAGGGCCTGGCTTCCACGTGCAAATCGGAAGCGATTGAAGCGGCGCTGGCGTGGGCATCGGCAGATGCGGAAGCCGTGGGGCTATTTAGCCTGTTGAACGAAAACGACCTGCGGCAAATCCTGGGCCCTTCAAGACGACAGGCGATGCCGCAGGTTGGGTCGGCGCACTGGTGGGCGCGGTGGCCGGCGGCTGATTCGGCACGGGTGTGGGTGTTGCGGTCGTGCAGGCTGAAAGCAACACAGCGAGGACAATCAATCCAATGAGCAAGCGGAGGGGTTTCATATCTTTTTCTCCATGTTGAAAATAGGATGTCGCTATACTGGTCTAGCATAACGCAGGAGACAAAAAATGTCAACTACACAATGTCCCTTGCAAAGGCCGGTTTTTAGTCTTCGCAAGAGTAACTGTTCAGCCCCCTTTGTCATTGCGAGGAGCGAAGCGACGAAGCAATCTCAATCATCGAAGCAGGAGATTGCTTCGCTTCGCTCGCAATGACAGGCTGAGTATTACACTTCCAAGTCTGCACGCTGGTTTCAATCAATCGGCCAGGCGGGTATCGCCGCGTCAATCTCTTTCATCAGCCGGATAGTTTCTTTGAGCGCGACGACGACGCGCTGATAGTGCGTGATGTCATCCATGCTCAGCGCGCGGCCCTTGCGGTCTTTGAGCCACTTGTCGCAGACTTGATAGCCGCCCACTTTGAACTCCCACACGGCTTCCGGCACGCCGCCAAAGTATTGCGTGGCGTTGATCCAAGCCCGCTTCTTGGCATAGCTGACCTTGTCCACCTGGTTGCTGCCCGCAACGGAATACGACGTGATGAACTCGTCCACCGTGGGCGATTTGAGCAAGTGCAGGCTCACCAGTTCCGCGCCCTTTGCGGCGAGTTTGGCAAAGAGCTTTTTATCCGAGGTGAGCGGCAGGCGCGGAAAGTCTATCTTGAGAAATTCGGCGTAACGCGCCCGATAGGTGGGCGAGTGAAAGACGGCGTAGGCATAGTGGAACACGTCTTGTGGGCCGAAGGTCTTTTTGAGATCGCCGCCGCCACTCGGCGCGCCATTGGGGATAAAGGTGAGGCCGAGTTTGGCGCTGAACGCTTCGATGAACGCAGGTGCAAGGTTGGGCGTGCGCGTGGTCTCTGTTTGGGCAAAGAGTGTGCCAACCGTGCTTTCGGGTGTGGTGTAGAGGTAGAGAGGAAACTGAAAGCTATTGCCTCCACCCTCGGTTTTGTTGGCGGCCACACACTGGTCGCCTATCATGCTCGTGCAATACGCAAAGGTAAAGTCCCCTGGCGATTGTGGCCGGTGTGTCAAGAATGCCAGGTTGTCGCGTTCCATGTGGCGCATGACTTCGGGACGTAGTCTCTCGCACACAGCCTCATGGTAATATACGAACCGAAAGTCAAAAGGACGATAACAGTACGACCTGATAAAACTCTCTGCATCTTTTATCTTTCTCAATTTCTGGCGAGCGTCTCGCAAATTCCAGTAAGATACATCTTTGAGGCCATACTTATCACGAAGGGTTTGGTCGTCATATGCTGTACTACGCAGGTCGCTAATTCGTTTTATCAAGGTTGCGGATTCATACGCCATTGAAAAATCATTACGCGCGGTTGTCACTGTGCTGGCGTACACTGGAAAGACTTGTGTTACTAACCAACACTTGTTGTACTCAGGAAGTAACTCGGTATCTTGTGGGATAAACAAGTAAGACGGCACGGTGGGCTGCAAGTCCTTCCATTTGACCGAACCGGCGTCGTGGCCGGCAAGGAATTTGTATTTGCCTTCGCGCTCGCCCCAAAGGTGGGCGTGATGGACGCGGGCGCATAGACCTGACAGGTCTCGCAGACCTGTCAGGTCTGGGGGCAGCTTGACCGCCAACAAAATCGCCACGCCTTGTTGAATGTCGAAAATGTTTTCGTCCTTGCCGCCACCGGGCGCGCGCTCTTTCTTCTTGCTGTTGCCGTGCAGGTCGAGCACGTAAATCTCGTCAAACGTGCTCATCAAATTCTGGCGCATCCCGCGAAAGGTGGGGTTATCCAAATAGCCGTGATTGGTGACAAAGGCGACGATGCCGTGCCCCGTTTGCTGGATGCGCCATTGGGCAAAGCGAATGAATTTCACGTAATCGTCTTGCAGCCACTTGGGATTGCGCTCGCCCAGCGGTGCGCCGTCCACAAAGTAATAGTCGCGCACGAGTTTGCCGATAAAGTTTAGTTGGCCGCTGGCGTCCTTGCTGGCGTTGGCGGAATGGCCGGAATAGGGCGGGTTGCCCAACACAACCATGATGGGCACTTGTTTTTTCACCCGCGCGGCTTCGCTGGCTTCTTGTGAAATATACCAGCCCAACGTGCCCAACTGCTCCGCGTGCGTCACGCCTTCGTCGAGCGCGTTGGTGAGGAAAACCTGGATGCGGTCATCCTTGCCCAACGTATAGCCCAACTCTTGCAGCAGCAAACTCAGCTTGAGATGGGCGATGACATACGGGGCCATGAGCAGCTCAAAGCCAAACAGGCGCGGCAAGAGTTTTTCGCGCACGTATTGCTGCCATGTGCCGCCCTGCTGGTGGGCTATGAGCGTGTCGTAAATGGCGCGCACGACGAAATACAAAAAGGTGCTCGTTCCCGTCGCGGGGTCGAGCACGTGTACGTCGGGGTCGGCCAATCCCATCGGGCGGTTAAAGTGTTCCCGCAAGAGCCAGTCCACCGAATTGACGATGAACTGCACGGCGGGTTCAGGCGTATAGAACACGCCGCGACTCGCGCGCAGTTTGGGATTGTATGCGGCGAGAAAGGTCTCGTAAAAATGAACGACGGGGTCTTCGATCTTGATGCGCCTGCCAAAGTCTTGCAGGATGGCAGACATGTCGGCATGGTTGAGCAGTTTAGCCAACTCGTCCAGGAAAGGCGCAATCACCTCGTTGTCGAGTTCTTCGCCCACGTCCAAAAAGAGCCGGCGCAAAAAGCGGTTGGCCGAAAGGTATTGATACGCGGCGGCGCGGTTGAACGTGGCGTTCGCGGGCGCACTGAGCTTGGCGGCAAACAACCCGTAGGCCATCGTCTGCGCGTAAATATCGGCAAACTCTTCCGGCTCAAGCGTCGGCAGCAAATTCTCACGAAAGGTGTCGTACTGTTTGTGCAAAGCGCCGCGCTCCGCGCCGTCGCCGGCTTCGGCCTGCAACGCGGCGATGATGAGGTCGCGCACGAACTTGGTCAGGTGCGCCATGCGCTCAGCCAACTCTTTGGGTGTGCCGACGGTGGTCACTTCAGCCCGGTAGAACTCGTCGAACATCTGCCCGACGAGAGCGACACCTTGAGGGTCAACCGTCAGCTTGTGGTCTTTGCCCACCGTGGCAAGTCGAGCGGTGCGCCGGTGCGCGCCGTTGACGTACCAGCGGAACTCGACATAGTCGGTGAGGATCAGGTTGGCCAGCGACAGGCGATAGCGTTTGAGTTGGTCGCCCCTTTCGACTTTGTCCAGGTCCGCGCCAACGTCTTTGGTTTCCACGTAGCCGAGCGGCACATGGCCGCGCTCGACGACGAAATCGGGCGCGCCACATTGGATGTGCTTGGCCTCATTGGACGCTTTGACGCCGGGCGCAAGCGCTTCCAGCAAAGTCTCAATCGAGGAACGGTAGGTGTGCTCGGTGGCTTTGCCGCCTTTGAGGTCGGCTTGAATCTGGGTGAGTTAGGTATAGAACAAAGTGGACATGGGCGCGTCTCCGGTTTGATCTTACGAAGTCTCACGGCTTTTGTGTAGCAAGATTATAGCCCACACTGTGCTCGACAACAAGTAAGTCGCTCCTACTCCGAGTTCAAGGATGCCCAACGCCAGCCCCACCAACGTCACAGCCAGCAGGAGCGCGAACGCCCAGCCTAACGCGCCCAGCCAGAATCGCCAGGCGGAAACCTGCGAGCGCAACGCCGCCAGCGCGAGCAGGAACAATGCGCCCGGCACGGCGAATGGGCCGAACATGACCAGGAATTGCGGGAAGCGCGTGCCGTTGATCAGATTGGGCAGAATCCCGCGCGCCTGCGATTGAAAGCTCACATAGAATGGCAGATACAACACAAACCCGGCCATGCCCAAAATCGCGCCTAGCACGACTGTGTCGGCGATGACCTTGTCGTTGAGTGTACCCGCTTCTTGCCAGCGGCGCAGCGCAAAAGCGGCGACGACGACGAACAGGTAGATGGGAAAATCCCAGGTGTTCAAAAATCCCAGCGCGCCCAGGCAGATGGCGTAGAGGAGCAGGTCGGGCCACGGAGGCACGGAAGGATGAAGGCGGAAGGATGAAGGATGAAAGGTGAAATGTGTTTTGCCTCCCGCGCTCTGCGCGTCTTGCTCCTTGCCCCGATATATATTCAGCGCCAGCGAGATCGCCAGGAACGCGAACGGATACGCCAGCGTGTGCGGGTGCAGGTCGCCGTTGAGGAAACTAAAGAACGGAAACTCGTCAATCACTTCCTGGTCGTCGCCCTTCAACGTGTAATCGTGTACTACGCGTGAGGCGCGCCACCACCACAAATACCGCGGCGCTTGGACCCCGCCGCCTGTGGTGGGTGGCCCGGAAATATCTTTGATATCCAGCCATTGCCAAAAGTCGGGCGAGCCGATGCCGTTTTGATGCGCCAGTTCGAGCGTCCCTTCCAGGTTGCCCAGGAATACAACCAAGATCGCCGCTGCCACTCCTACTACAATCGGCAGCATTGCCCGCTTTGAGATTTGAGATTTGACGCTCCGCGTGGAGATTTGATACGCTGCGCCGAAAGCGCCGCCTGCAATCAGCGCGAACCACAACCCGTGGCTGACGTTATAGGCCACGCCGGGCAGCACGCCGCTCAGCCGCGTCATCAGCGCCATCATCACATAGCCAAAGTAATAGTAGCTGATGCCAAAGCCGGAAAGCCACGCATCCTGCGGCGGGAACGACGGGCTGCGCAAGATCGAGTTGAGGAACATGAACTCCATCGGCTTTTCGGTCGAGTTGATGCCGGGATTCGTGGCGCGGAACGCCGCCCAGCCGCACATCGCCACGAGAAAGAGCGCCTCGTAAACCAGCACCATCGCGCGATGTTGCCCTAACCAATCGCGCAGCGCGGCGATCCCGTCACGGCTCAACGCCCAGGCGGAGGCGGCGATCACCAAGATCAACGCAAAGAGAATGCCGCCCAGGCTGTTCTGCATCAGCCCCAGCGAGCCGGCCAGCCAGAGCGCATAGCTCGTCAGCAGCAGGCCGAGCGGCTTGGCGGCAGTGTAGCCTCGATCCGGCAACCAGCGGAGCAGCCGAAACGCCAGCGGCCACGCGGCCAGGCCGATGAGTTGGATCAACAACCACCAGGATAGGACGGCGAGGATGTCTCTCATTTCGTTACTTCCACGGCCACTCCTGGCCGCTCTCTCTTGCAAAGTGAATGATAATGTCCAACGTCGGCAGTGGATGCCCTATCTGGCCCAGCAGGATCGCCAGTTCGCCGCGATGGTGCGTGGAATGAACGAACGCCTGCACGAGCAGTTGCCAGACGGGAAAACGGAACGAGTGCTGGCCCAACCGAACCGGCAAGTCGTGCGCCAGGTCGCTTTCAGTCAGTGACGCGATAAAGTTTTGCTGTTCACACTCAAGGTCGCTCCAATAGCGGCGGATGTCGGCCAGCGTGGGCAGGTCAGGCTCCTCAAGCGTGCGCTCGCGGCAATTAGCCAGAAACCAGGCCTCACATTCCAGCAGATGGAGCACCAGCCTGTGGATCGAGCTGTGGCTGGGGCTGGACTCGCGCGTGAATTCGTCCTCGCTCAGTTGCGCGAGGCCGTCGAGCACCAGATGGTTGGCGTAAGCATTGTAGGTATAGAGAGCCAGCAAGCCGTCGCGGTTCATGGTTTCCATGTCGGTCTCCATTCTCTGGGATTATACACGGTCACGAGGCGGGTGGATCACAGGCTGCGTATTCCGCGCTTTGCGTCCGTCGCGCTAACACGCAATACGAAACACGAAGGCTCATCTGTCATTCATCATTTCCACATGAAACTTGGCCATGGCACACCTCCATTACGGGTGTGATTGTAGCACGCTGGCGAGTGTCTTGTCAATCCACGCCACGGGTTGAAATCGGGTGCGCGTCAAGATTTTGCAGCCCGGCGACTGCAAGTCGCAGCAACAACAGCGAAACCTGCCTTCGCAGGTTCAACACCCAGCCGACGAAGGTCGGCTTTGCTGCTCGCCAGAGGCGGGCGCGATTTCTAATCGCCAGCCAGCGTACCACTGCAAAACTTTGACGGACACCCGTTGAAACCGCTGGTGTCCCGGCATGACTTTTGGCGATGGACTTTTTTTTTGAAAAGATACAATTGACTTGTCCAGCCGTTTGCGATACACTAGAAACCGAAATCCATCATTCGCCCCCCCCTTATCCGCAGCCCAGGAACGATACTTTGCGTTGCTTTGAACGAATGTTGGCGGAGACCGACTGAGCCGATTGCGTGCGCGGCGCCTGCCCATCGTTCCTCCACGCAACCATGGAGCGCGAGAATGGTGTTTTGACGGAGGCAACAGGAAATGAGCCAGGCTACCTTTGACCGCCCAATCGAGGCTGCGCGCCGGCGGCTGGAGATTTTGAAATGCGCCAGCGAATCGTCAGAGCAGACATTGTTGTTTGTTTTACTTTACGTTGCCCATGGAAGGTGCTCGTGGTCACTTTTGACCTCGCCCCGGGATAAGGAGAGTGCGCCATGACCGACGCGAACCCACAACAGCCGGCTGACTCTTCGCCCTTCGACTCCCCTTCGAGGCAGGCGCTGCGCCAGAATGCAGAGGAACGCTTGCGGAAAGGCTCTGCCGATTCCGGCGCAATTTCGCCCGACGATGCCCAACGCCTGTTCCACGAACTGCAGGTGCATCAGATTGAGCTGGAAATGCAGAACGAAGAGTTGCGCCGGACGCAGGTGGAACTCCAAGCCTCCCGCGCCCGGTATTTCGATCTGTACAACCTGGCCCCGGTGGGGTATCTCACTCTCAGCGAGCAAGGGTTGATCCTGGAGGCGAATCTCACCGCCGCCACACTGCTGGGTATGGAAAGAAGCCGGTTGGTCAAGCAACCGATAAGCCGCTTTATTTTCCCCGAGGATCAGGACCTTTACTACCTGTGCCGCAATCAACTGTTCGAAACGGGCGCGCCGCAGGTGTGCGAACTGCGCCTGGCGCGGGCGCGAAAGGACGGCGACTTGATGTGGGTACACGTCCAGGCCGGCGCGGCGCAGGGCAGCGAGCGCGCGCCGGTGTGGCGGGTCACGTTGAGCGACATCACCGAGCGCAAGACTTTTCAGGCAAAGTCGGAAGAGGCGCTGCGGCAGGCGCACGACGAACTGGAACGGCGCGTGGCGGAGCGGACGGAAGAGTTGAAGCGGGCCAATGAGGAGCTACGGACGGACATGACCGAGCGCAAGCGGGCGGAGGCGGCGCTGCAGGAGATATCAGGCCGACCTTGATCGCATCCGTGCCGAGCGCGTTAACCTGAGCGGTCGCAGCGTCCACATCAATAAAGGCGTAGGTACCGAGAGTGGTCGCTGCATTGAGCTGATCCACCAGGAACGCGATGGCGCTGTCCGGGCCATAGCCGTCATTTTCAAGTTCGACCAAGCCGATGACATCAGCATCCATGCCGATGATAGCGGCGACGGTCTTGGGCCACTGGCGCGCAAACTCGGCGGCATCATCGGCGCCGCGGCAGTCGGTCAAATCGCCACCGACACCCAGGTTACAGGCGTAAGGCGGATTGGTGCTGTCGCCATCAAAGGTATTGAAAAAGTTGAGCAGATTCATGCCCACTACACGCACACTCCCGCCGACGTTGGGAGCAACGGCCGGGCGTGGGTTGGCGGGCGCAAAGCTGGGAATGTATCCGCCCAGCGCGTTGATCGGGCGCACGCGGTAGGCGTTCGGGCTGGCGGCGTAGCCGCCCCAGGTGTAGCCCATGACGCCGACGATGCCGCTGACCGTGTCGCCGCCGCGCAAGGTGTTGCCGGCCGAAAGAGGATCACCGCCGCGTCCGAACACGATCGGATTAGGGTTCTGTACCTGCGAGGCATCGTCCATGAGGATTTGATCGAGGTCGTTGGCGGCTTGCAGGGCCAGCGCGGGCGCTCCGGGCGCGACCACGTTCGTCGGCTGCTGTAAGCGCGCACTTGACAGCAGAACTTCTCCAGACCGCCCAAGCTGATAATGCTCGGTGACGTAGAGCGTCTGCGGCAGGCGGACCAGCATCCCTTCGAATCGCTCTGGATCATTTGCATTTGCGAAGGGCAGGTTCACATCCACCGGAGTCACCGTCGCAGTGGTGTTGCAGTTGACGATGGAATTCGCGCTGACCTGGGTCTGGCCCTGGTTCTCGCCAGCCGTACCGGTCACACGCACTACGTCACCCAGGTTGACGCTGTTAGCATTGTTGCTTTCAAAGACAAAGATGCCGTCCGAGGTGGCCGGATCGCTATCGCCGGTCGAATCTTGCAGATAGAATCCGCGCAGCGCGGGCGATGCGCCTTCATAGTCGCCCACGACGACACCTTGCGTCGTCACGGTGGCGCCATTGTATGGGGTAGTGAGTCCACTACCTTGAATCTGGTAGGTGGGCGTGAAGGGGAGACTGCAGACCGGCGCGACGGTGGTAAAGCTCCACGTATAGTCCGCCGCCAGCGTGTTCTGCGGATCATACGGATCGAGATCATTCACCTGCGCGCCGACGACTGTCACTGTGCAGTTTTCGTTGTTGACAAAGTTGGCAGTCGGAGTCAGGATAAAGGTCTGCGGGCCGCCAGAGAACATGGCGATGTGTGCGCCGCTGGAGGCGCAGGACAGCGTGGCCCAGTCGCCCGTCGCGTTGACGGGTTCGGTAAAGGCGACGACGATGGTAGCGTCGAGCGCGACGCCTGTTGCGCCATTGGCCGGAACGGTACTGGCGATGGCTGGCGCGGCAGAGACCCAACTGCTGTTGTGCGGCGCTGGCGTGCCCGTTGTGAAATCGGCGGAGTTGTTGTTCGTGTCCGTTGCGCCGTACCCGCGCCGCATGGCGGCGGTGGTGGCGTTCAATGTGGAAACTGCGCCAGCGCCTTCATAGCAGTTGGCCATGCTTCCAGTCGTATTTCCATAGCCGACGAAATCTGCGATGCTGTTGCCCGTCGGGCACGTGCTGCTCAGCGCGGTTATATTCCTAACCAGCGCGACTTTGCCAGCGGTTGCGCTCATTGTGGCAGTGCCAATCGCATCGGGCGTGGGCAAATTGACTGTGCCGCTTGCTCCCGCAGCTTCTTGTACCAGGTAATACTTGCCGGGCGCAATCGAGCCAGAGAGCTGAGTGATGTTCCAAGTGGCGCCTGCGGCCGAAGTGTATTGGATAGACCAACCTGTCAGGTCAATCGAGTTAGCCGTCCGATTGTACAACTCGATAAAGTCGTTCTTGTAAAACGCGCCCGCGTTGCCGCCGCCGCCGTAAATCTGGCTGATGACGACATCGCCGCCCGCCGGGGGCGTGGCCTGCACGGTGAGCACGATGGTGGCGCTGCCACTGCGTCCTTGCCCGTCGGTGATGGTGGCGGGAATGGATTTGCTGCCATCGGCTGTGCCCACAGTGACGGTAGCCTGGAATGAAAAAATGTTGTCGCCTGTGGTCACGTCGCCATGAGCGCCATCATCGTAAAAAGTTTGTGGGTTTGCGCCGCCGATGTCGGCGAGATTGCCTGTGACGGCAAGCCCCGTGCTGGTTGGGTTCGCGCCGGGCGTCACGGCGACGGTGAGCAGCGTTGTGTCGCCGGGTGCAACCGAATTCGGATTGGCTGCGCCGGTGCCGGTAGGATCGCTGGGCGCAATGATGGTAAAGCTCCAAGGGTAATCTGCTGCCATGTTGTCCGGCGGATCGTTCGTACCTTGATCGGTGATTTGTCCCGCGACAACCGTTATGGTGCACAGCTCGTTTGCGTCGAAATCTGCATCGGGGTCGAGTACAAAGGAAGTCGGGCCGCCGCTAACTGCCGCGCTATGAACACCACTGTTGGCGCACGACAGCGAGAACCACGCGCCAGCCACGTTTACAGGCTCGCTAAAGTTGATAGTGATGTTGCTGTTCAACGGCACATTCACTGCGCCATTAGCCGGAACGGTGCTCAAAACAGATGGAGCAGCATCAACCTGCGCGCCGTTTGCAGTGACAGAGAGATCGTCAATTGCCAGAGCGTGATCACTGCCGGAATCGTTGAGGTCAGTCCACCGAAGCAGAATGTAATAGTTATTTGGAATGTCAAACCCCGTGATCACCGAGGACAGCGCAGTCCTATTGGCGGCAGCATTACCATCCAATACTCCTGATGTTGATGTATGTATCGGACTGGCGAAATCCAATGCAGGAACGGCTGTCCCCTCATCTGTCAGGTTCGGTATGGATGAATTGATGACATAGGAAAAAGTGAGGCTCTGAACAGCCGTATTACCGCCATTTCGCCATTGTTCACCAGTATACGAAATGCTCAAAGCATTGATGGTCGCTCCAGTCTGGTTTTGGAGCACTAATCCAATATAACCTTTCCCTACTCCTGAAGCGCCATAATAAGTGTTGCTTCCCATACCGCCCAAGGCGCGTTCAGGGGAAGATGAGTCGCCAAAGCTATAAAAACCACCCGTGGTTCCGCTACCGGTTCCAACAAGATAGGATGTCACCGAAGGGGTTGCATCTGTACTCAGGTACCAACCTAGCAGAGTTGAATCATTTGTCCATGTAGCGGAAGTGCCACTATTGGCAAGCGAGTCAAAGTTCTGGGTGTAAGGTGTGCCCAGATATGTGATAGAGACTTCAGCCCGTGCTGGCTTGGAGGTGATAGCGACCAGGCCTCCTACCACGGCGATTGCGACCAGCAGATTCAAGATGATGCGTTTATTGGCGTTCATGTTTTTCCTCCCTCTGGTGATGTTTGGTCATAAACGACAAGACCACACAGATCACTCGTACGATCTGTGTGGCCTTGGTCAATACTGCAATATGAAGCGAGTTGTCAGGTCGGATGGGGGAATCACGTGCTGCCCTCACAGTGAATGTAGGTAAATGTCCTGCGCAGCTACGGGCACTGTTTTATCACGACTATGGCTCGTTGTCAAGTCGTGTTTGCCTCCGATCTGGCCATGCGATCCCCGGCCACCAGGACGAGATGAGGCTGGCCGTCAATCAAGAACAAGAGCGATTTGACAATCGCGCCCAACTCGCAGCCCGCCGCCGCCGCTGCCTCCGGCGCGGTCGCCGTGCTTGCCCCGAATTCTACCACATGAATGCCCAGGCCCAAAATGTCCAGTGTGGCCTGCACACGCTCTGAGGGTTTCATAGTATCCGTCAAAACTGGACTGTCATCTCTATCCGAATTTGCATCAATTCCAGGCGAGCGCCCGATGCAAAGCTCAAGAAAGAGGCCGAGCATCTTTTCCAGCGCGCCGATGAGCCAGGCCGCGCTACAGCAAATCGTGTTGTATCAGCAGGTCTTTTACCCTCTGCCACTGGCCGGCTTCCGGCAACTCTTTTAGCTTGCGTTCCATCGTCTGGATCCCGCTGATGGCTGTCTCCCATTCCATGGCATCTGTTTCGACATTCCACGCGTATTCCTTTTGTCGAACCACACGGGAGGCCACGAACTCTTCAAAGGTCATTCCGTACCTCTGAACCAGCAGGCGATCTGTCCGGTGGTGCCGACCGAGACGCCGTATGTATTCTGCTTTCAACAGGAGACGAACTTTAGTATCAGGATCAGACTTGCCCAGCAAAGGATCATCCAAGAGTTGGCGCGTGTGTTCTAATAGTTCTGCTTCGCCCATCACATTCTCTCTTTCTGGCTTTGCGCACAGCCCTAACTGTCACTCTGAAGCGCCAAGACAGAGTCACTTTCTTGATTATACCGCATTTACGAGTGGACCTGTCCTGTCACGCAGCATGCCTCACGTCTGCATCTCCACACGCACCGTGCCGGGGCCGAGCATCTTTTCCAGCGCGCCCACTAGGTCGGGGCTGTAGCGCGTAGAGTGATTCGGAAAGTCCATCTCAATCGGCCCATTGCCCCCGCCCGTCAACCGGAACACGAACCGGTCGTGGCCTTCGTGGCGAGTCAACAGTTGGTGAGCCTGGCTCAACAGCCACACATCTTTGTCGTGGTCGCCGCTGCGCGGCAGCGTGATTCGGAGCAGACGGGGTATGGAATTGGTGGTGTGGTGGTTAGGTGGTTGGACTGCGGCAGCCGGCGCCCCAACAGGCTGGGACGGCTGACGGTCGGCTGCCACTGAGCCATGACCATTAGGTTTGGGAGGTGCGCTGGCCGCTTCGCGAGGCGGCGCAACCGGCTTGGCTGGCATCGTCTCTTCCGGCCACACATCGTCGGGCGGGGGCGGCATGTCAGGCTCGACGTCCCACATCGGCTCCGGCCGCAGATTCCCTTCAGGGGATTCCGCTGTGCGTCGAGTAGGTTGTGGCGCGTGGGCTGCATGCGGCGCGCTCGGTCGAGGCTCATCGGCGGCCTGCGTGATCGTGAGTTGATCCGTAATCGAGTCGGCAATGATCTTGGCCTGCTTGCCGGAAGCGTCCACCTTGCCGCGCACCACTACGATTTTGTCCGGCTGGATGATCGGTTCGACCTGCTTCCAAGTGCGCGGGAAAATTACCACCTCGGTCGTGCCTTGCAAATCTTCCAGTCCCGCGAACGCCATCGGGTCGCCCTTTTTCGTCGTCAAGCGCCGGACGTACGTGATCGCCCCGGCGACGACGACCTTTTGGTTCGCCATGTCTTCGGTGATCTGGCCGCACAACGCCGTCACCGTATTGTGCAGATCGGCCATCACGCGTGTGAGCGGGTGCTCGGACGTATAAATGCCGACGAGTTCCTTTTCCCACGCCAGCTTTTCCTTGGCCGGCGCTTCTTCGATGTTGGGCAGCGGCGACAGCACCGATGTGCCGGCGGCGGGGCCGGCTTCGCCAAACAACGTCATTTGGCCGGCGTCGGCGGCGCGATGGGCGTGCGTGGAAAGCCCCAACATACGATCCACGATGGCGAGCAATTGAGCGCGATGGCCGAACGCATCGAACGCGCCCGCCTTGATGAGACTTTCCAGCGCGCGGCGGTTGACCTGCCGCAAGTCCACGCGGCGGCAAAAATCGTCCAGCGTGCGGAACGCGCCGCCCCCTGAGCCAGTCGAAGGGTGGCGCGCCTCGAGGATGACCTGCACCGGGCCTTCGCCCACGTTCTTGATCGCGCCCAGGCCAAAGCGGATGCCGACGCGAAGCGCGCAATCGCCGTTTTTCGTCTCGCAGCTTTTGATGGAGAAATCCATCTCGCTGTGATTAATGTCCGGCGGCAAGACCGGAGTGTTCATCCGGCGGCACTCGGCCACCAGGAAGCCGATCTTTTCCGTGTTGTTGCGCTCCACCGTGAGGAGCGCCGTCATGTACTCGATAGGATAATGCGCCTTGAGAAAAGCCGTCTGGCAAGTGATGATGGCATAGTCGGCGGCGTGCGCCTTGTTAAAGCCGTAGCGCGCAAAGAACTCGATGTCGTCGTAGATAGAGGCAGCGATCTCTTGCGCGATCCCGTTTTTCACTGCGCCGTTGATGAACCGGGCGCGATGCTCTTCGATCTTTTCCTTGATCTTTTTGCCGACGGCTTTGCGGATTTGATCCGCGTCGCCCGGCGAGTAACCGGCCAGGTCGCTGGCGACGCGAATGATCTGCTCTTGATAGACGATGATGCCGTATGTTTCGGCCAGGATCGGCTCGAGCTTGGGATGCTTGTATTCGATCTTTTCTTCGCCGTGCATCCGGCGGATATACATCGGGATATATTCGAGCGGGCCGGGGCGGAAGAGCGAAATGGCGGCGACGATGTGCTCGAATTGGGTGGGCCGCATGTCCATCAACACGCGCCGCATGCCTGCGCCTTCCACCTGGAATACGCCTGCCACGTCACCGCGCGCCATCAGTTCGAATGAGGCCGGGTCATTGATGGGAATATTTTCCAGGTTGAACTCGACGCCGTGATTCTGCTGGATGAGGTCGCATGCGCGGCGCATGATGGTGAGCGTGCTCAGGCCGAGAAAGTCCACCTTGAGCAGACCGATGGCATCGCACGTGTTCATCTCGAACTGCGTGACGATGCCCAGGCCGGATTCGTCCGCGCCCTTGGTCGGGCGGTGCAACGGCGCATACTCGACCAGCGGCCTATCGGAAATGATGACGCCCGCCGCGTGAGTGCTGGCATGACGCGTCACGCCCTCCAGTTTTTGCGCCGTGTCGAGCAATTGGCGGATGTAATCGGTGGACTTGTATTTCTGCTCCAGCTCCGGCACTTGCTCGATCGCTTCGGCCAGCGAGACGGGTTTGCCGGGGATGGCCGGGATGAGCTTGGCGACGGCATCCACTTCGCCCAGCGGGACATCCAGCGTGCGGCCCACGTCGCGCACGGCGGCGCGCGCGCCCATCGTCCCAAAGGCAATGATCTGCGCCACGTTTTCCTGGCCGTACTTGCCCACGGTGTACTCGATCAACTCGCCGCGCCGGTCGTCGGGAAAGTCCATGTCAATATCGGGCATCGAGACCCGGCCGGGGTTGAGGAACCGCTCAAAGATCAGGCCGTGCGCCAGCGGGTCAAGCCGCGTGATGCCGGTGCAGTACGCCACCATCGAGCCGGCGCCCGACCCGCGCACGTTCCACCAGATGTCGCGCTCTTTGGCGTGGCGGGTCAAGTCCCACACGATGAGGAAATAGTTGTCGAATCCCATCTGGTGAATGATGGATAACTCGTAATCCAATCGCCGGCGCCTGAACGTGGAAACGGTCCCAACGCGAAACGCTCTCTTCCAGTGGCGCTGTGATGGGAGCGACAGACTTGGGCTGCGGAATTGCAGGAGCGGCCTGTTAAACGTTTCTCTCGTGTAGAGAGCAAATGCCTGCTTCGGCAACTTGTAACAACTTGACGACCATCTGTCCGCGTTTATTTTCCTCAGCATGAAACATGAGTGGCAATTCGAGATTTCCACATTCGTTGGTTGCCAGATTACTGTCCTTGCCCACAGGTGGGTGCAATTGAAAGTTGTCAGACTTGCGCGACCTGTCCCGCCAACGCTGCAAAACAGTCTTGTAAGCATCGTCAATTACTGGCGTAATCATCCAAATGCGTACTCGCACACGCGAAGCATCACGATCTACTGCGTCGAACAGGACATAGTAGATAGCCGGAGCAGCAAGCCATTCGTCCACTTTTCCGGGGCTTGATAAATTGTGGTTCCATCGTGGCACATCCACTCCGTCCACATTGCTGGCCGACTTGACCTCTGAGCCATCTTCCAAGTCCAATCCCTTGCCTCGCCAGCCTGAACCGCGCTTGCCTGTCAGCAATGAGATGAGATGCTGGGCAATATAGCCGGAATCCAGTTGAGAGCTTTGCCCCGTGATAGCGGCCCACTTGGACATCACCTTCCTGGGTTCGAGGAACATTTCTTGAAGCAAGTTGGCCGCCAGGTTTTCGAGTCGCCGTTGTTTTGCTTTGGACATTTTTGTATCGGAGGGCTAATCTTGTTCGCCCAACAGCCAATTGACCGAAACTCCCAAGGCTTTGGACAGAGGAATGATCTCATAGTCATACACAGGGCGCCTACCACTCTCGATGCGGGAAATCTTGGCTTGGTCAATCTGCTCCAACCCATGAACCTGCAATCGCGCCACAAGGTCTTCCTGCGTAATGAGAGGCTTGGCTTTTAAGCGTGCCTCACGAACCCGGCTTCCAACAACATTTGCTTTTTGCGGCATCGCCATAGCCCGATCCCGTGCGAAGGTCAACGTTATTTTAGCCCATCGCGACGGTTTCAATATGCACAATGCACATATTGACAAATCCTGTTATAATCAAACCTGGAGTGACACAGTGAAAAATCAGACTGTTGCACAAACACGCACACTTTTTGATATAGACGGCGGGCGCGACCAGCAGCCACCTGAAACATTGTACTCTGCCAATAGCGCACAGCAACAGAGGCTGAATGCTCTAACGCAGTCTCCGTTGGGAAACCTGCAAGCCATCCAGAAGCAATTCGACAACCTCCACGAGGAAATCTACAAAAAGGGAGGTGTCAAGCCAACCAATGCTGCGATTGATGAGTTGGGCAAGCTCATCATCCGGCAAGTCCATTTAGAACGAGACCCAGGCTATCAACTCCAGAGCGGCGAGGGGCAAGGCAAGCGGTTTGCCGAGATTTTTAGCGCCAGCTACGTGAGGCGATTCGGCAAGCGAGCCGTGCGGGAATTACAGGATGCTTTTCGGGAGGTTTCCACATTGCCCTGCTATGCCATCGACAAAGGTGGCGAACTTCAGACTATCTTCCCTTATCAGGAACCGCTACGTCTTGATCATCCAGACGTCTTAGTTATGGCTATCCAGATACTCTCGACTCTACCTCTTTCCATACCTGACGAGCATCTTTTGGGTAATGAGCAAAAGCAATGGGAAATGTTCGCCCATCAAGACCTACTTGGCTGTGCTTACGATGTTTTCCTGCGGGGAAAGTATGACAATGCAGGCGGGTTAGGCACTTATCTGACACCCAGCTCAGTGGTGAACTGCATGGTCAGCATGGCATTCAGCCATATCTCTGACCAACAACTGTGGGCGCGGCGCGGCGACTCAACCGAGTGCAACCACTGGCATCCTCGCCCAGAAGAAGAAACCCGGCCCGCTTTTCTAGTGGGTGATGTCTGCTGCGGCACGGGACGATTCCTGATAAGAGCCATGGCAGAAGCCAGACAGCGAATTCTGAGCGCACGTGGCAAGAGCGACCAGGAAAAGTTGAGTTGGCTCGCCTTGATGAAACGACATTCTTTCTTCGGCGCGGATCAATCCGCCTCGTCTATTGTAAAGGCTCGGCTCAACTTTCTCCTGCTTGGAGAAACCCATCCGCAGTTGCTCACGGTAGAAGATTCAATTCTGGATGAAGGGGTTGACCAACTCACAAACAAGTTCGACCTCATCCTTACCAATCCCCCATTCGGTGAGGGCAAGTATGAAACTCGCGCAGGCTTGGCGAAAATGCGCCGGGACGACCTGGGGTTGCAACTTGGCTGGTCGTGGACAGGGGACGAAAACAAAAGGCCACTCCGTCGTGCTGACCCGGCCTTGTTGTTCCTCGACCGCAATCTTCAATTGCTCAAGCCGAATGGATTGCTATTCATCGTGCTGCCAGATGGCCTATTGGAGCCAGCCTATGCCTACGTTCATCGCTACCTGCTCAACAAAGCGACATTGAAAGCAGTCGTCAGCCTTCCCAAAGAAGCATTTGCCATCACAGGCACTGTGGCAAAGACCAGCTTCATCTGTTTGCAGAAAAAAGACGGGAGCGACAACCAACCCCCAGTTTTTATGGCAGTCGCCAATCACGTTGGCTACGTCAAGAAAGGCACCATCGAAGTTCCAGATCCAAACGGTAACGACCTGCCCGCCATTGCAACCACCTATCAAGATGTTGTGCAAGGGACTGGAAAATTGCATGGGGAACTGAGCCATGCCCCCATGACGGTGCTAGTCCCCCGCGCTGAACTCCGAGACGCCCTTACGCCACACACCTATCACCCAGATCGCAGCCGTGCAGAAAAGATCGTAGCCGCATTGAACGGGAAATCATGCTATTTGCGGGATGTCGCATCCCAAGTCAAACCTGAGTTGACAACGCGCACGGGACGAACCCAATACTTTATCTCTGTCCTTCACGTAGACGAAAAGTCAAACGTAGATTGGGTTGCTGCCACTGCCCACGCGCCGTCTTCCAAAGGGCTGCGCTGTCATCCCGACGACATTATCTTTTCCTGTCTTAACCCTATCAAGATTCGCGTCACAGTGATTCCCCACGACATTGAGGGCGAAATCCTGTGCTCGACAGAGTTCGCCGTCCTCCGCGCCCGGCCAGAAGAAGACCCTTACTTTATTGCCCTGGCGCTCAGGGCCCAGACTTCGCAGCGTCAAATTATCCCTCTGGCGCGAGGCACATCGAGCTCACGGCGACGTGTCCGTGAGCAAGATCTTCTCGGCATCACTCTGCCTTACCCGGACGCGGCGGCAAGGCAAAGGCTAGTCAATCCGTTCCGCGAAGCATTAGAACAAGCCCGCCACGCATTAGCGATCAACTGCGACTCTATTCTCGCGCTTGAACGCTACATTGACACCAACGGTACCAGCCATTAGCCTGCCGCACCCTAATGCACCTATCTTGTGCAACAAAAAGGCGGCTTACCTGCCGCCTGATGTCTGACTCTCGTAGAGTCTATTTTTTTCCTCGTCCCTCTTCGCCGGCGAGCAGTCGTTGCAAGAATTTGGCGGTGCGCGGATCCTTGGGCGAAGTGTAGAATTGCTCCGCTGGGCCTTCCTCCACAAACACGCCGCCATCCATGAAAATGATCCGGTCGGCGGCCTCGCGCGCGAACCCCATCTCGTGCGTCACGACCATCATGGGATGCAGTCGAACGTTTTCAAAAGGCCAAAGAGTATTCGCAAAAGACCGGCGACATCAGCCGCCTTTCGCAAGACCTGGCCGGGCAGGCGCTTGACCGGCAGGTTCAATTGGTCAATCAGACCAAGGCGGATAACTGCTACTGGGATATCTGGCTCGACGGGACGATGCGGTACGAGTTCCTGGAGACGCGCGGCGATAATTATGTGCGCGTCAAGGTCTTCAAGACCGAAACGCGCCACAAGTATTGTAATGGCAAGCTCGTCCCATCCAGCTCGGTGGACAAGGAAAGCTACGACACGACCTACGCCGTGGAGCAAATCAACGGCAAGTGGTACGTGACACAGCGAGAGTGACGGTGGATAAATCAATCATGACGCGCAACATGTTATGGCTGGCCGTGGGATTGTTCGGCACGCTGACCCTGGTGGCGCTCTTGGCGTTGGGCGTGATTCTGGTGACCGCGAGCCGCTCGACTCGCGCCGCAACGCCAACGCAAATTCCGGTCGCAGTGACACGGGTCGCCACAACCCCGGCCATCGTTCAACTCGCAACGCCCCGCCCAACAGCAACATCCACTTTGCCGACTGCGACGCCGACGCCGGTCATTCACGTGGTCAAGCTCGGCGAGACGGTATTGAGCATCGCACTGGACTATGGCGTGACCGTTGAAGCAATACAACGCGCCAACAACCTGAGCAATATAGACCTCGTGCAGATTGGTCAGTCACTCATCATCCCAATCAATCCGCCACTCCCTGGACTGACGGTTGCACCGACCGCGGTTCAGCCTGGTCCCACTGGACAAGCTGCTACGCAAGGGATGCTATATGCCTGTCCCGCCAATGCCGCCGCGCGTCCGTTGACGTTGCCGGCCGCCCCCATCCGCTTAGTGCTTGCGGCCGGTCAGGCTTTTTTTGTGGCCGATGGCGACTTGTTCGCTGCGCCGTCGAGCGAGCTGGCCGGCCAGGGATCGCTTGCCCCACGCAACGTGATGCCGGCGGGGCGCAAGGTCGGCAAGTACACCCTCAACGAATTGGTGTACGCTGCCGCTGCGCCGGATAGCGGCGACTTGATCTTGCTGGACAAGTCCGACGACATCTATCGCCGCACGGCAGCCGGTGAATGGCGCATGGAAATCGCCGCCGCGCCTATCCCAGGCCAGTATCCCGATCCGCAATACCTGGCCGTGCAGTCCTTCGGCGGCAACGTGTATGCGCTCGACGCCGACCTCAGCCGCATCTGGAAGTTTATGCCCGGCGCAACGCTGCCCACGCCTTACTATGCCGGCAACGACGTTTCAACCGGCGTGGACATGGTCATCCCCGCGTCCGGCGATGCGAATGGCGCGGTGATTGTGTTGACGCGCGCAGGCCAGGCGCGCAAATTCGCGGGCGGACAGCGCACAGGGACGTTCAGCCTGGAGCGAGTCACCTGGCCGGCGCAGGTGTTGGCGGCGGGCGAGCGTGTGGCCGTGGTGGACGGCGACACACGGCGCGTGATCGCGCTGGACGCGGCCAGCGGTCAGGCAGCCTGGCAAGTGACGTTCCGTTTCCCGAACATGCAGCGCCTTCGCAGCGCCGCGCTGGAGGGCGACACGCTTTACGCCTTGGCCGGCCGCACGCTTTACGTGGCGCGACTATCGGCGTTGAGCGGAGACTGTCCAGCGGTGGCTTACGACAATACGCTGTATTTTGATGGCGCGGATGTGCGCGCTTCCACGGCTGGTTTCAAGCTGCCGTTCCCCGGCGCAGTCCTGCCCGATCGCCCCCGCTCTTATCCCGGCGCGCGGAGGCTGTATCGTTTCGGCGTGCATTACGGAGTGGACTTGTACGGCACCGATGTGGCCGGGTTGGGAGTTGGCTCGCCCGTGTCGGCCCTGGCCGAAGGCGCCGTCATCCGCGCCGACGCCGGCTATGTGGAGATGACGCGCGAGCAATACGACGCCGACATCAAACGCACAGAAGACGAACATCAGACGCCGCCTGATCTGTTCGACAAGTTGTTGGGCCGCCAGGTGCGCATCTCGCATGGCTCCGGCGTGGAGAGCCGCTATGCTCACCTGAGCGCGATTGCGCCGGGCGTGAGCAAAGACAGCGCCATCAAGCAGGGCAAGCCAATCGGCAACGTTGGCGTGTCGGGCACCAGCGCCGGCGCGTACGGCACCGAAGAAGGCGCGCACCTGCACTTTGAAATCTGGATCAATGGCCGTTACCTGGGTCAGGGCCTCAGCTTGTATGAGACGATGCGGTTGTGGCAAGCCGTGTTTGAAAAGTAGACAAGGAAAAAGGCACGATGCAAGATACAGCAAAGGGCGCATTGATAGTTTTGGTGACGGTTATGCTGGCGTGCAGCGCGAGCGCCGTCACGGTCACGCCGTCGCCCGCGCCGGCGCAAAACATTCCCACGCCGGCTGTCACCGTCGTCGTGGTGGTCCGGCCCACCGATACGCCACTCCCCTTGCCCACCCGTGCGCCCACGGCATCGCCGTCACCGTCGCCGCGCGGCACGCCGGACCCCGACCGGTCGGAGGCTTGCACGCGCCCGCCCGATGACGTCACCCGCGTGCAGATCAACGGGCAGACGGTCAACGCGCGCACGCTCTGGATGCTCAAGTTAGCGCAACATCTCTATGGCGGACCGGGCAGCATCCTGCGCGTGGTGCAGGGCAGCTACGCGCCCGGACTGAAAGAGTCATTCGGCACACACGATGGCGGCGGCGCGGTGGACATCTCGATCCGCAATCCGGCCAACCTGGATCAAGTGCTCCTGGGCGAAGCGCCCAAGATGGCGGTCGCCATGCGCCGGGCAGGGTTTGCAGCCTGGTATCGGCCCACCGGGATGCTCACGCCGGATTCCGGCGCGCACATTCACGCGATTGCCATCGGCGACCCTGAGCTTTCGGAGGCAGCTCGACGCCAACTGGATGGGCCGGAGGGTTACTTGCGCGGTCTGGATGGCGTGCCGCCCGAATACAACGGCCCCCACCCCGATCCGCACGGCGGGCCGGTGATTTGCCCGTGGATGATCGAAATGGGTTACAAGGATCTGCGTTGAGCCGTGCATTGTGTTTCGTGGCGTCGGTGTGTGGCTTGAAGCACGAAGGATATTCACGCGATGGAGACTTTAGACGAACACTTTCTGCGCCAGGCCATCACTCTGGCGCATCAAGCGCGTCGGCAAGGCGGTGAGCCATTTGGAGTCGTTCTTGTTGTGGATGGGGCGGTCGCGCATCAAACGTGGGATCGGTGCGTCGAGTTTTCCGATCCCACGTTTCACGCCGAGTTGCGCGTCATCAGCGAGTACTGTCAAGCCCAGCGGCGCATGACATTAACGGGATACACGCTCTATGCCAGTACGGAACCCTGCCCCATGTGTGCAGGAGCGATCCACTGGGCGCGCATCTCACGGGTGGTCTTTAGTGTATCGCAAGCTATGTTGCAGCAATTGAGTGGCGGAAGTCCAAAGCCAAGCTGCGCCAGTACTATCAACACCGGCGCCGAGCAGTCTGAGATCGTGGGGCCGCTCTTGCCGGAAGAAGGGTTAGCCGTCTTTGACGGTTATGTGTTTGCTTCAAGAGCAGCGCGGCATCGGGTACTTGATGAATCAGCCAGTTTGTGAAATTAATATCTCAGATACCCTTTACGAAAATATTTACTTGTGCTAGATCGGAATACCACTTTGCTGATGGAAAGCATCATCGCCCTGATGGCGGCTCTGGCTCTGGCAGGTCTCAACTATATCTTTGTCAATCAGCGGCAGGCCGAGTTTGGTGTGTTGAACGCGCTGGGCTTTGGCCGGCTGGAACTAGTGTGGCGCGTCGCGCGCGAGAACCTCTTTACCACTGGCGCGGCCTGGCTGGTTGGGCTGCTGGGATGCGCCATCGTCCTGGCTTACCTGCAATATGGCCTATACACTCCGGCTGGCTTGAGGCTCAACTTTTTCAATCCCACTCCCTGGTTGTTCACGCTGCCGATACCCGTGGCAGTGTTCGTGGTCAGCACCGGCACGATTGCCCGGATGCTCAGCCGGCTCGACCCGGTATCCATCATCGAGAGGAGATCGTAACTGGGATGAATCCGCTATCACCTTTCACCTACTATCGTCGCCACAAGCTCCGGGCGCTGATGCTGACCGCTCTGCTGGCCTTGGCGGTCATGGGCCTATATCTGGTCTTTGATCTGTTGCAGGAAACTTATATCACTCCCCTGTACACCGTCAACCGGTATCTGAGCAAGTTCAGCCTGGTGCAGCCGGATGGGGGAACGACGCTCGACCCGACCGTGGTCGCACAGATTCGCGCGCACCCGGACGTGGCGCAAGTGCTGCCGCAAAATAACCTGGAAATAGCCCTACCGACTGGGGTTGACACTTTCTTCCGCCTGATTGGCTTGCAAGAAGCGGATGTGCCTACAGTTCTGGCCCAGTGCGGCGTTACTCTTGTCGAGGGCCAACTGCCGCGGCCGCGCACCAATGGCCTGGCGCTTTCCCGTGAGCTTGCGACGGCGCTTGGCCTGAAAATCGGCGATACGCTCAAGCGGACTGAGAACGAGACCGGCCTTGCCAAGATCGCCAGCCCACTGGAACTGGTTGGAATTCTCGAAGGCAGCGGCGTTGGGTACAACGTCCGGCTGGGGATTGTGTCTTTCGAATATCTGGACGGCCACGAACGCTATCGTGACCTGGCTCGCTACGGTGTGCTGGTCATCGCCCGGCCGGGCCGCGAGGCGGCGGTGGATGACTGGCTCCGGCAGTCCATTCGCAGCTCCCGCACCGAGACTGCGACATACCAGCTTTTGAAGGAGGACTTGGCTCGAAACCTGGCGGTGCTTTACAAGATTGGCGTTCCGCTCGTGTTGCTGGTGACGATCGCCATCACGCTGGTCGTCGGCGCCATCAACCAAGTC
Organism: Anaerolineae bacterium; assembly: GCA_041300525.1. GTDB lineage: Bacteria > Chloroflexota > Anaerolineae > Fen-1058 > Fen-1058 > JBGLNJ01. Next base: position 4,228,216 of record JBGLNJ010000001.1, read on the forward strand.
GCGTTCATGCGGCGCTTGCCCGAGTTCGGCGCGCTGCACGCCGTCGGCCGCAGCAAAGAGTGGTTAGCGCGCCGCCTGACGCTAGAGACGGCCGGGTTGGCGCTTGTTGGCTGGACGCTGGGCATCCTGCTGGCATGGGGCGTCATGGCGATGCTGAACGCCGCCGTCTATGCGCCCAAAGGATTGGCTTACGATCCCATTCAGGTGACGCTGCTCCCCTATGTGGCGCCCATCCCGCTGGCGGTGATTGGTTTTACGCTTTTCACCGCCGTCCGCGCTCTCGGGCGCATGGATGCCGTGGCGATTGTCGAGCGGGGCGAGTTAAGCCTGGAAGGGGAACAGGCTGGGCGCGCAGCGCGCGTCCGGGCCAGGAGCCTGCCCCGCCCGCTGGCCGTGACGACGTTTTACCGGCGGCACACGCGCCAGGCGGCAGTGCTGATCGGCGCTACCGCGCTGATGATTATGGGCACGTCTATACTCGTATTTGGCCTTGAAGCCTTTGACGACGCGAGACAACCGTTGCTGAACCTTCTGAGACAGGTGAGCCTGGTCTCTCCGAACGGCCTGCCCCTGGAGACGACGATGATCGCGCAGATCCGCGCGCATCCGGCGGTGGCGCGCGCGATTCCCGTCACCGTCTTTTCGCCCCTGGGAATCTTTGTTCCTCCAACGGTCCCCAGCTACCCCGTCGAGGCATACAGCGTCACGGCAGAGGATATGACTTTTCTGGTGGAACTCTATCACCTAAAACTGGCAGAAGGCCATCTGCCGCGCCCCAACACCAACGACATTGTCGTTCCCTGGACGGTCGCCCAAAACCGGCGCATCCAGGTGGGCGACGTGATTGGCAATCGCGCTCATCCCATCCACCCCAATGCGCCCACGCTGCCTTCCGAGCTGGTGGTTTCCGGCATCTTGGCCCCGGCCGAGAACCCGGCCGACGACAACTGGTTGAGTTTTGTGTCCCTAGAGTTCATCAACAGCTATCGGAGCGACTGGAAAACCGATCTCTCGCTGCTCGTGATTTCCAAGTCCGGGCAAAAGGCTGCGCTCGACGCCTGGCTGGAAGGCCAAATCGTTGGGGAGAGGCGTCTCGTGTTCACCTTTGGCAATCAACAGGCTTTGTTTCAAAAAGAAGCCAGCACGATCTTGTTTACCCTTTCGCTGGTGGAAAGCATCATCGCCCTGGTGGCAGCCCTGGTCCTGACCGGCCTCAACTATGTCTTTGTCATGCAGCGGCAGGCCGAGTTTGGCGTATTGAATGCGCTGGGCTTGAGCCGCTTGCAACTGATGTGGCGCGTCGCGCGCGAGACTCTGTTTACCACGAGCGCGGCTTGGCTGGTGACTATACTGGGCTGCGCCGTCAGCTTGTTGTGCCTGCAATATGGCGTATACGTTCCGGCGGGCGTGAGGTTCAACTTTTTCAACCCCATTCCCTGGTTGTACACCCTGCCGGTGCCCATAGCGGTGTTAATAGTCAGCGTCGCCACGATCGGCCGGATGCTCTCCCGGCTCGATCCCGTGTCCATCATCGAGAGAAGATAGGAAAATATGATGAATCCGCTATCGCCTTTGACCTACTACCGCCGCCACAAGCACCAGACGCTGCTGCTGGTAGCTCTCGTCAGCCTGATGACGCTGGGGGTCAGCGTCATGGTTCGGTTACTAGGCTCTGTGCCAGAGAGTTCTAAAACGGCGGGGAATTACCTGACTCGCGTCAGCCTGGTCTCGGCCGCCGGCCCAACACTTGATCCCGGCGTGGTTTCCCAGATTCGCACGCAGCCTGGCGTGGCGCAGGTGATCCAGGAAAAGGGTCTGCCCTTCGCATTACCCTCTCTCGGCGAGTCACACGTGTTTGGAGTATCCGAGGCCGACCTGCCAATCCTGCTGGATGCTTGTAGCCTACAGTTGAAGGAAGGCCGGTTGATCCAGCCACGCGCCAACGAGATGATGCTTTCGGCCGGAATGGCTCAAGCGTTGGGGCTGCGCCTTGGCGATCGGATTGACCGCTCGGTCGGCGAGGATTGGCTTGGCGACAATTACTATGAAGCCATCCCCGCGCCGCTCAAGTTGGTGGGCATCCTGGAAAGCTCATCAAGCTCAGAGCCGGACATTCGCCTGGGGATTGTCTCTTACGAGTACGTGAGCAACCATGAATTGTTCCAATCGCCCTGGGCGGCTGGCCTGGTCGTCATCCCACAAATCAGCCGCAAAGCGGAGGTAGACAAATTCCTAGAGACCGAGATCGCCTCTTCACAGATAGAGGTGATGACCTATCGCCAGTTGTCCGAACGCGCAGCCAGGCTCTCGTTTTTCTTTTACCTGATCTTGGGAGTCGTGAACGTCGTGGTCGCGGCTGTCATAGCCCTGGTCATTGGGGTGATTAACCGGATTGCGCAGGCCAAGCGACTGGAAGAATTCGGCGTGCTCAATGCCCTGGCTGGCCGGGACAAGATCACAACCGTGAAGGTTGGGAATTCAATGGCTCGGAGACAGCGATTCCAGGGACCTTCGCGGCGCTGATCACGCAGGCTGGGTTCCTGACATAAACCCTTTCCGCGGAAATCAGCCAGCCAGCGTTCTAACCGGGGCGAGTGTCGAACTCGCCCCGGTTTATTTTCGGCGAGAATTGACAGCCTCACAGCCGACCCACAGAAACACAAAGCTTGAATCAGAAGCCCCAACTCAACAGGGCTTTTCCAAAGTCAGGCTGCCCAGTAACAGAAAGACCTTTCTCCAAGTAAGATGGGAGTGGACTAGACCACCATCAACTCGGAGGAAGGTCAGATGGAGTGTACCGCACCTACGCTAGATGTCCAAGTTGCCGAGGAAGGTTGCGTGATTGATCTGGAGAGTCTGTATGCGGACTTAGCCCGGTTGCAGGATAGGCGTCATGCCCGCGGCCTGCGTCACGCCTTGGTCACCGTGCTGGTGTATATCGTGCTGGCGAAGTTGGCGGGGCAGGATCGCGTGTATGGGATGGCGCAGTGGGCGCAACATCGGCAAGCCACGTTGGCCGAGGCGTTTGGGCTCAGCCGCGTGAGCGCGCCCAGTGTGAACACCTATCGCCGTGTGCTGGCGACGGCCATTGATATTGAAGAATTTGAGCGGGTTGTCCGAGACTTCTTTGGTGCGTTGCCGCGCGCGGGCCACAGCGTGGTGATTGCCGTGGATGGCAAAGCATTGCGCGGAACGATTCCGGCGGGGCAGACGCACGGACGGCATCTGTTGGCGGCGTATCTGCCGGCTGAAGGGTGGGTGTTGTATCAAGTCGAAGTCGCCAGCAAAGAGAATGAAATCAGTGCTGCGCCGCGCGTATTGAAGTGCCTGGATTTGCGCGGCAAAGTGGTGACCGGCGATGCCATGTTTGCGCAGCGCGAGTTGTCGCAACAAATTGTCGACGCCGGTGGCGACTATGTGTGGACGGTGAAAGACAATCAGTCCACCCTGCGACAAGATATCGCCTTGCTCTTCCAGCCGGAACAGCCTGTCAAAGGCTTTGGGGCGGCCTTGCAAGAGTTTCGGACGGCCCAAACGGTGAACAAGGGCCATGGCCGCGAAGAGCGCCGAACCTTGACGGCCAGCACCGAGTTACAAGGCTATCTGGATTGGCCCACGGCGGCCCAAGTGTTCAAATTGGAACGGCGCATCAAACGCACGGCGGATGGCAAGACCTCGACCGAGGTGGTCTATGGGATCACCAGCCTGTCGCCAGAGCAGGCTGGTCCGGCACGCCTGCTGGAGTTGAATCGCAGTCATTGGGAGAGTGTTGCAGAATTCGGAATAGGTCGTGGGGTCGACCAAGTGGGCGTCGCGCTGTAGCGGGGGTTAGGTTGCGTTTACGTGGCAGCGATCTTCATGGCCTGTCGGTCGCCGGGTGCGGCTCTTTAACAACCGAAGTGCTTCATAGGGGTCTCCTCGTCCGGCGTTTCCGTCAACAGTTGATAAGTTCCTCGGTCAGGCAGCCGTCATTTCTGCGGGACAGGATGGGGCCTGCCTGATTTTCTCGATCTTCGCGTCCCGATCGCGGCGGCGGCGCTGGCGCAACCACTCGCGGAGATTGAAGGCGGTGCCGGACTGCTTGGCTTGAAAGTCGGCGTGGTTCGTTCCTCGGCGGCGGGCCTGCCGTGCAGCGTGATAGCGCGTGAGGTTGGCGATGACCCGTTCGACGCCGGAGCGTTTCTTCAAGTCGGCCTTGCCTTGATCTGATTGGTTGTAGGCTTTGGCGGCCTCGACCAGCGGACGATAGTCGCTGATAAAGACCTGGCGCATGGCTTCGGGATCGGTCTTGGGATCGCGACACTGCTTGATGAAGGGACAGTCCGCGCAGTCAAAGAAGCGGAACAGGCGACCCTCGTCACCGCCGTGGCGATAGGCGACCGCGCTGGTGTGACCGTTCGGACAGGTCAGCGTGGTGTCATCGGCGGACAGGATAAACGCCTCGGGCTTGAAGCGGGTGGGGAACTTGCCGAGCGCCGAAGCGGGAATGGGCGCGACGAGTTGAGTCAGGCTGTGCGTGGCGGCTAGAAAATTGGCGCGGGCCTTGCCCGTGCCGGTCGCCGCATCGTAGATGAATTTCTGCGGTTGCAAAGCGTGGTGTTCGAGCTGTTCCGTGATGAGTGTGACGACTCCGTTGGCATCGGGCTGCGCGCCGGTCGCGGCGTTGATCTCCCGCACGAAGTGCTCGTTGATTGCGAGGTTGAGGTTGTAGCCGAACTCGACTTTCTTCTCGCCGTGGACGCGGTAGGTCGCTTCGGGATCGGTGGCGCTGCCAAGGCGGTAGGAGCCTTTGTCGTCTTTGATTAATTCCGTGACGGCGATGACGGCCCCGGCCTCATCGGTGGTCAGGTGGACTTCATCGGCCACAATCTTGTCGAGTTGGCTGAGCCGGGTCAGCAGTCGCGTGCGGGCCGGTTCCGCGATCACGTGGGCGGTCAGTTCTGCGCGCACGGCCTGTCCACAGTGCACGACGGCTTGCACGGTGGTGGCCAGGCGCTGGCGTTTTTCTTCCGGCTTCAACCAATACGCGTTCGGTTCATCCGTTGTCCGAACAAGGCGATCGGATCGTAGGTGGCTTGCACGCGCTGATGGCTCTCTGGCGCGGCCTCTTTCAGAGTGACAAGCAGCAAGCGAGTCGTATGGCGCAGCAAGGTGATCAACGATTCGCGCGCGGCATTCGCACGCAGGGCGAAGGTATCCCCGATTTGCGGCTGGGTGCGTTGTTCAGGAAAGTCCTGATCGATTTGCCGGAGCACTTCGTCAAAGAGCAGGCGGTGCTGGTGCTCGCTGACCCATTGCTCGAAGCGTTCTAGGGTAGAGTGATCAGGGCCACTCGCGAAAAGCGGATAGCCAGCAAACCATTTGATCACCAGGTGGAAGCGGATCTGGAATTCGAGTTGGCGCAGCGACCAACCGAAGAGCGCGCCGATGAGCAAGGCGCGCACCAAGTGGGATACCGGGTGTGTGGGACGTGTGCCGGGACCTTCGGTGTGATGGAAGGCGGCACAGGCGCTTTCGAGCGGCGCGAAGTCCAAGGTCGCGTGCAGGTCGAGCAGAAAGTGATCGCCCGCGCGCTTCAGCAGTTCCGTATAGATCTGGGCGCTGGCCCAGTGGAGAATGGGGTCCAGATACGCCACGAGCAAAATGCGCACGAAGTCGGGTAAAATGGGCATGGATGGCCTCGCTGGTTGGGGACGGCATGAGATTGGGTGGTACCATCATCATGACATACCCGGAGGCCATCCGCAAATTCTTGAACACGCGGCCTGCGCGGTGAATTCTGCAACACTCTCTTCAGGGTTTTGAAACAGTCTGATCGACCCTACATGGAGCCGCGTGGTTTCTTTGTGGCCGTCGCCACTGACGCTACCGCATGACGGAACATCGAACTATTGCATCTTGCAAGCGAAGTGTCGCCATTTGTCCGCATGCAAAATGGTGATCACGAAAGCCTGCCTACGCTTGCTACACCGTAGGTGTGCCTCCTTTGGAGAAGACAAAGTGTTCCAAGGCACGCGCAGCATCAGGACAGGTGGAGGTCCCTTCTATCTCACCCCAATGGTGATCGTGCACTGGTCGTCCGCACAATTGCCGGCCTGTTCCCCCAGGTAGTGCCACGAGTTCTTGTTGCAGCCGCGCGACGCGATCTGCCGTGCGCTCCAGCCGGATGCGCGAGCGCAGCAACGCGATATACACCACGGTAAACGCGATCACGCAGAACGTCAACGTCATGCCCATCTTGGCCGAGCCTAGCCCCGTCTCAAACTGCATGCGGCCTTGAGCGGCGGTGCTGGCCGCGAACAACGCCGGGTGAATCGTCCGCAGGAAAAAGATCGAAGCGAACGTCAATGGGACGGTGACAAAGCTGACGATGCCGTACACCGCGCTAAACCTGGCGCGCCGCTGCGGGTCGTCCATCGCGCTGCGCAGCATCAGATAGGCTATGTACACCAGCCAGGTGATGGCGACCGTCGTCAGCCGCGCGTCCCACGTCCACCAGGTGTTCCACACAGGCCGCGCCCACAGGCTGCCGCTGACCGCGCCCATCGTCAGGAACAGCGCGCCGATCTCGACCGACGACACGCCCACGATGTCCCATTTGCGCTCGCGCGTTTTCAAATAGGCCACCGAAGCTACCAACGTCACAAAGAATGCCAGAAAGCCCACCCAGTCCACCGCCACGTGAAAATAGAAAATGCGCTGGACGTCTTTCATCGTGGTTTCGCGCGGCGCCCACAGGAACGCCAATGCCAGCGCCGTCACGACCAGCACGCCGCTGGCGATGGCGAGCATGCTTCCAGTCACATCTGGCTTTTGCTTCATACTCCTCCTCACCCTGACGATGGACGAATAACTCATTCGACACTCGTCATTCCTCGACCACATACTCGAACACCATGAACGATACGGCGATCAACACCACGTCGAACACAATCAGCAGATTGAGCCACTGTTGCCATTCCGACACGGGCAGTCCCATCATCGCGCCGGACGTGGCCTTGACGGCGGCGATGAGTTCCGGCATCGCCACCGGGAACAGCAGAATGGGCAGCATCACCTCGCGCGCGCGCGTGTTGACGGCCATCGAACTGAGCAGCGTGCCCACGCCCGCAAAACCTAGCGTGCCCAGCACGACGATCACGATCACCCACGGCTGCACGAGCGGCACGTCGAAAAACACGACGAACAGCGGCAGAACGACGGCCTCGACGATGAGCATGAACAGCGCGTTGCCTAGCGCCTTGCCGAAAAAAATGGCGCTGCGATCCACCGGCGTCAGCAGCAGCCCATCCAGGCAACCCTTGTCCAACTCGACTGAAAGCGAACGATTCAGGCCCAGCATCCCGGCAAAGATGATCGTCACCCACAGCGCGCCCGGCGTGGTCGTCTCGATGATTTGCCGCTCGGTCAACTCGAGCGCAAAGTTGAAAACGATGATGACGAGTATGGCGAACACGCCCATCGAGCTGAGCATCTCGCGCGTGCGCAGCTCGGCGGCAATATCTTTGGCGATGATGGCGGCGACTTTATTCAAATAACTCATTGGATGGGTGTGCGCTTCTGAAACGGAACACGCAATACGGAACACGTGTTGCGTGTTGCGTGTTCCGTATGTCATAGAGTGTGTTGCCGATACGCTTCCTTGAACGCGGCGGTGTCCAACTCGTCGCGATTCGCCTCAAACACCACGCGGCCCTTGGCTAGGATCATCACGCGGTCGGCCACAGCCAGTCCGCGCTCCAGATCGTGCGTCGTCATGGCGACGGTGCGCCCTTCGGTGCCGACGCTGGACATGACGACTTCCAGCCGCGCGGCGGCGTCTTGATCGAGTCCGGTGTACGGCTCGTCGAGCAGCATCAGCGACGGGCGGTGCAGCACCGCGCGGGCGATGGCAAGCCGCTGCTGCATTCCGCGCGAAAACGTCCGCACCGGATCGCGGCGGCGATGCGCCAATCCTACCATCTCCAACACTTGCGTGATGCGCGCGTCCAGGTCGGCCACGTCGTACATCCGGCCGTAAAAGCGCAGGTTCTCTTGTGCAGAGAGATCGCCGTAGAGCAGCGTCTGGTGGCTCACCAGCCCGATGCTGCGGCGGGCTTGCCCCGCGCCCTTGGGCAACTCGTGTCCGCCGATCTTGACCGTGCCCGATGTGGGACGCGAGAGTGTCGCCAGGATGCGTAGCATCGTCGTCTTGCCCGCGCCATTCGGGCCGACGAGTGTGACGAATTGCCCGTCCGGCACGGACAGGTTCACGCCGCGCAATGCGATGGTGGGGCCGAATGATTTGACGAGGCTCTTGACTTCAATCATGCTTCTCCACCCAGGCGTTCGCGTGTTGCGTATTGCGTGTTCCGTAGTGCGTGCGCCATATCACCTTGTCACCTTGTCACCTTGTCATCCGCCCTGCTTCCTCAACTCGACAAGTTCTGCCTTGAGTTCCGCGCGCTGTTGGTGATAGTCCGCTTCGGCCACTCGCCCTGCATCAAAGTCGTCGTCAAGTTCAGCGAGAGCGTCCAGAAGCTCCTCGCGTTGCGCCTCCGAGTCCTCCACTTTTTCCTCGACCGCTTCACGTTGTTGACGCAGCCAAACAAAGGCGACGATGCCCACTGCCACCAGCAGCAACGCCGCGCCGGCGATCAACACCCACGGCGCGCCAGCGCTTCCCGAAGGTGTTCCGCTCGTCGCAGGGGCATTGGCTGCGCCGCTGATTTGCAGCGCAAGGCTTGTTCCAGCGGCCAGGTTCCCGCCGACATAGTTCAGCATGTTGCCGCCCTGCGTCTGGCGCGAACCGGCAGAGGTCAACTGCGGGCTGGTGAGCTTGGGGCCGCTCTCCGGAACGAGCACATTCACACTCTTGACGGGATATGCCATCGGCAGGCTGATATCGAGCCTTGTGCCGTCATAGGGCAAGTCATACGAGACAAGAATCTGCGCCGTGCCCATGCCGGGCGCGATTGCCTCCGTGTCTGCCAAGCCGCCCGGCGTTGATTGATATCGCCCGCCTAGCTCGCCATCCTGGAAACGAACGTTCGTTGCGCCTGGCGGCAACGACCAGTGCAGCGAAGTGCCATCCGGCCCCATGTACGCGCGGTCGCCCGAATTCGACGCGATGAACAACTGGCCCACCGTCGTGCTGCCCGGCGCAAAATCAAAGAACATGTGCATTTGTTCCACGCGCACGGCGGCGGCGTCCGTCGTGGTTTCGTACACGGTGATGGGCACCGTCAGCGTCACGCCGCCGTGCGCGAACGTCAAAGGATCGCTTGTGTAATAGGCCTTGAGGTATTGCGTCTGAATCGCATACATCGTCGTGGGCGAAGGATCGAGCTGGTCGAACGCGAACTGCCCGCCCGCGTCCGACGTGACGGTGCGCGTGAACAGGATCGAACTGCCATCCTGCGTGAGTGCGTACAACGTCAGCGGTTGATGAGCCGGAACGCTTGCGCCCGCTGTGCCGTTGGCGAGCGTCCCGACAATGGATGCCTGGCCTGTCGGCAACGTTATAGCTGTGGCAGTCGGTTGGGACGCTGCGGGCGCGGCCGTGGGCTGCGCGGAGCGCGTGGCGACTGCGCCCGCCGGTGGAACTAGCGGCGTGACGGGGCCTTGCGGCAACTCGTCGGCGGTGTTGCATGACGCAAGAACGACTAACGCCACAACTGATAAAGCAAGTTTAACAAGTCGCCAAGTCGCAAAGGCAACCCTTTCTGATCTTGACGACTCTGCGAAAACAATGCTTCAACGTGTATCGGGTCTTGAAAAATGGTTTATTGACATCCCAGCTCGCCTCTCTTAATTGGAATGTTTTATTTTTTCCGAATCCCTAATCCGATGGCGTCAGCTTACAGATGGACTCGGTGTGGCAGTCTCTTTGAAGCGTGTTGGTTGTCGAGCTTTGGCCGGCTGTCAACACCCGGGTGGTAAAGTGAAGGATGGGCTGCGCCAACACTAAAAGAGGACTTGCCTTCGTGTCTTTTCTCCTTGAAATGAAAAATCTCCGAATGGCCACGGTGACTCGATGCAGAACAATCGGATTTTTTGGCAGAGACACAAGTGGCGGCGATTCTAACACGTCAAGCCCCTTTTGGCAACCCTGCGCGCCTGCGTTCGCAAGTGACGCAAAATACATGGGTACGACCTTCCCCACCGGAGCATACAGTGATATACTTATCGCAGGTCGGAGCCGACCGCTGTTGCCTTCACAGAAGCGAGGTGACTTTTGGATACACAACTTTTGCGAGCGGTTCAACAGGAAAACGCCGCGCTTAAGGAAGAGGTTAGCCGCCTGCGCGACTATGTCCGCAGCCTGCAATCGCTCAGCCGCGCCGCCCAGCAGTTGCTATCCGAGAAAGACATCATGACGCTGCTGGATAGGACGCTGTATTACGCGTTGACGGTGCTGGACGCCCGCGATGGCGCGTTGCTGGTGACCGACGAAGAAAAGAACGAGCTGGCCTTTGTGTTAGTGCAGGGCCAGGTGCGTGAGAAACTGCCGGGGTACCGCATTCCGTACAGCGAGGGCATTGCGGGCTGGGTCGCCGAGCACCGTGAGCCGGTCATTGCGAATAACGCGCACGCCGACTCGCGTTTCTCGTCGAGGGTGGACGAGACGTTCAATTTCAAAACGTACTCGATGGTGTGCGTGCCCCTGGTCGCGCGTGACAAGGTGCTGGGCGTGATCGAGGTGCTCAATAAATCGAGTGGCCGGGATTTCGCCGAAGCCGACCAGGATTTGCTTTCGCTTCTGGCCGTCATCGCCGCGATGGCGCTCGACGATCTGGCGCGCACGCCGGAACAGTAGCAATGGATTGTGGGTAAAAAACAAGCCCCCGGCGTCTCGCCGACGCTGGGGGCTTGCTTCAATCCGTTTTTTTCTTGATCTGTTGTGCTATCCCCCGACCAACTCGGACAATTTTTCCTGCGACCTGGCTTTGATCTCGGCGTGCAGACTCTTGCCGTGCGCGTCCATCGTGACGACGGCCGGGAAATCCTGGACGCGGATCACCCAAAAAGCCTCCGGCACACCGAACTCGTCCTTCTTGTAGACCGTCACTACTTCCTTCACGCGTTCGGCGATGAGCGTGGCCGCGCCGCCGATGGCGTGCAGATAGACTGCCCCGTATTTCTGGCAGCCCTCCAATGTCTTGGCTGCCATTCCGCCTTTGCCGATGACGGCGCGCAAATGGAAGTGGCCGATCACGTCGGCCTGATAAGGCTCTTCGCGGATGCTCGTCGTCGGTCCGGCGGCGACGAATGACCACTTGCCGTCCGGCAGCTTTTTCACCACCGGCCCGCAGTGATAGATCACCCCGCCCGTGAGCAACTCTTTGAGCTTTTCATACAGGTCCTTTTCGGATTCTGGCACTGACCCGGCCGGCTTGACGAATTTCTCCATGAGGTATTTGTGCGCCGCGTCGCGCCCGGTGACCATTACGCCGTCGAGCAGCACCGAGTCGCCGACGCGCAGCGCGCGGATGTCGGCTTCGGGGATAGGAATCGTGAGTTTGGTTGGCATGGTATCCTCCTGGGCAAGAGTGCCCCTACTCGATCACAACTCGACCGTCGGCGTCAATCGTCATCACCTTGCGCCGGTCGGCCCAGCACATGTAGCTCACCGACACAAAGAACGACGCGGGCAGGCGATGCATTTGCGCCATCTTGACGCCCAGCACCGTCGTCTGGCCGCCAAAGCCCATCGGCCCGATGCCGAGCTGGTTCGCCTCGTCGTAGAGCTGCTTTTCCATCTTGCCCAACTCGGGGTCGGGGTTGGCATCTTGCAGCGGGCGGAAGAATTGCTCTTTGGCTTTGATGATGCTCGTGGCCCGGTCGCCGCCAATCGCCACGCCCAACACGCCCGGCGCGCAGCCTTCGCCCTGCGCCTGGTAAGCCGCGTCGAGCACCGCCTGGCGCACGCCCTTCATGTCGCGGCTGGCGGGGAACTCGGCGGACGGGATGCTATACTGCCGTCCGACGTTTTCGCACCCGCCGCCCTTGAGCATCAGCCCGACGCGAAGCGTGTCGCGCTCCCACTCTTCAAAGTGGATTGTGGGAAAGTCCACGCCGGTGTTGTCGCCCGAGTTCTTGCCAGAGAGCGCTTCGACGGCGTTGGGACGCAGGTACGCTCTCTCGGTGGCGATTTGCACCGCTTGAGTGATCTGCTCGCGCAGCTTGCGCTGGCTCCAGCCTTCGGGATACCAGACGTAGAAAATCGGCGTGCCGGTGTCCTGGCAGATCGGGCGAAAAGTGCGGCGCGACATGCCGATGTTTTCCAGGATCGTGTCGAATGCGCCTTGCGCGGCAGAGTTGGGTTCTTCGCGCTCACGCGCTTCTTTTAGCGCTTTCTCCACATCGGCGGGGAGATCGGTGGACGTGCGGCGAATCAATTCCACGAAATGCTCAGTAAAGTCCTGCATACGTTTCACCTCCTGTTTCGCCTGAGAATGACCTAATCATACACCTGTGAGGCGTCAAACGTCAAATGTGAAACGTGATGCGCGATTTGCTTCTCACGCATCACGTTTCACGTAGTGCAGGGTATTCTATCGTCGCAGTGAGACGATGGCGGGCGTCCGGTCAAACATCCAGAATCCGAGCGGCAGGCCGATGACCGTCATGCACAGCGCGTAGGCCAATTCCAGCCACAGCGCGCTGGCCCACCAGCCGACGAGGACAAAGTAGAGCGCGCGCAGCAGGATGTTATACTGCGGCACATCCGTCACGACCGTGTGGCCGTTCCAACTTTTCACAAGCAGTTCCGTCTCCCCGCGCAACGCCATCACTTCCGGCACGCGGTTGAGCATCATCACGGCCAAAGGCATGCCGATGATCGTAGCAGCCAGGAACCACGCGACGGCCACCCACGCCTGGCCCAACCACCAGCCGACCAGCGCGAACCAGACAAGCTGGATCAAGCAGCCCGGATTTTTCTTGGCGACAATCGTTGCAGTTGTCATTTTGTTCTCCCTTCTTTTCGTTTGTTCAATATTTTAGCCGAGGGCCGGCAGGGTAGCTTGAAGACCGTCTAACATATCGCTGACAATTTCCGCCACCGGTTCAGGCTTTCCGCAGTCACCTGTCGCGGTTGCAGCTATACTACATTACGCACGCGGCTGGAAAAAGTTCCAGGCCCTAGCCACCACTGCCTGACTTGTGTTATAATGAGCGCAGACCGAACACCTGTTCCCTTTCGGGTTGAGACGAAAGTTCGTTGCCATGCAAGCAGGAGGTGATGTTATGGGTATCGTGACGTATGAAGGCATCGTAGAGCATGGCCAAATACGGCTCAAGACCAATGTGCGCCTACCGGAGAAAACGAAGGTATACATCATCGTCCCTGACATGCAGATCGAGCGAATCGTCCAAGCAGCCAATGCAATCCGGAAAGACGAGAGCCTAACGCCATAGGCGTACACGCGCACGGGCTTGAGCACACCCCGCTTGGGCGGCGTGACCTGGAACGCCGGAGCCGGCTGTTCCGCTTCGCCGGGGCGCGGTGTGACTGCCTCGGGCGCGGTCTTGTGGACGTGGCCCTCTTCATCGCGGAAGCGTAGTTCCGTGTCCGGCGCGCGCCCGCGCACCACGTTGTCCACCGACAGGGCAACGTCGTGGTGCACGAGCAGCTTTTGCCGATCCTGGATTTCGATCAGCACGTCGAAGGTGGGCGGAGCGCGGCGCTCGAGCACCGTCTTTTGCGTCCCGCGCCGCCGCGCTTCTTCGTCGGAGAGCGTCACGCTTTCGATGCCGCCAACCAGATCGGACAGCGTGGGGTTGATGAGCAAATTGTCGAGCGTGCGCCCGTGCGCCGTGCCGATGAGTTGCACGCCGCGTTCGGCGATGGTGCGCGCCGCCATCGCCTCCAACTCGCGCCCGATCTCGTCAATGACGATGGCCTCCGGCATGTGATTTTCGACGGCTTCGATCATCACTTCGTGCTGGAGGCTAGGCTGTGGCACCTGCATCCGCCGCGCGCGGCCCACCGCCGGGTGCGGAATGTCGCCGTCGCCGCCGATCTCGTTCGACGTGTCCACGACGATCACACGCTTCTTGTCGGCCAGCACTCGCGCCGCCTCACGCAGCATCGTCGTCTTGCCCACGCCGGGCTTGCCCAGCATCAAGATGCTCTTGCCCGACGTGATAATGTCTTCGATGATGTCAATCGTCCCGTACACGGCGCGGCCCACGCGGCACGTCAGCCCGACGATATTCCCGCGCCGGTTGCGGATGGCGCTGATGCGGTGCAGCGTCCGCTCGATGCCGGCGCGGTTATCCGCGTCGAACGTGCTGATGCGCGACACGACGTACTCGATCTCGGCGGGCGACACTTCGCTGTCGCACAGCGTCGTTTCGCTGTCGGTGTAACGCGCTTCGGGCAGCCGTCCCAGGTCGATCACGATCTCGAGGAGTTGATCTCCCCGATTCGCCTGACGCACCGCCTCGGCAATGCTGGGCGGCAAGACATTGATCATCAATTCCAGGTCATCGGTAATGTTTTGTTGTGGCATTTATTGGTTAACTCGAATGAGAATCTTGCGAATGGACGACTGGCGTCGTCACTTTGGAATGAACCAGCACCGAGGCCGCGCTCGGCGCGCGTTCAGGCTCGGCCACCGGCGCAACCAGGCGTTTGACCATCACGGCCGTCGAGCTGAACAACTCAAACCCGAGCGATTGGAGTGGATGCTCCAGCCAGTCCTGGTATCGCCGCACGCAGCAATAGACCGGCGCCGACCATCGCTGGCCCAGCCGCGCCAATCCCTGCGCGATGACGCCTCGCGCGTGTTGTTCGGCCTGCGGGTGAATGAGGGCGCTCAACCATGCGCCCGACGCGCCGCGCCGGATTTCCAGGTAGGCCATCACTTCGCCATTTTCTTCCAACACATAGCTGCGCGTCGCGCCTGAGCGATGAGGGCGCGGCAGCGCCTCAGCCTGCTGCGCCAGCCGGGGCGCTGTGTTCAAGTAGAGTTGCTGGATGCCCCAGGTATCCGTTTCGACACAGGGGCGCAGGCTCAGATCGCTGGGCGGCTCAACAGCGCTGCCTGCTTTGAACCGCAAAATGTCCTGGCGCAGCATGATGGCTAATCCCGCTCGATGGAGCGCCGTCACTTCCGGCCCACCTTCCGGCGCTTCGGCCACGAGCTGCTGCAAGCCCAAGTCGCCGGCCGCCGTCGCCAGCGATTCGAGCAACTGCGTCCACACGTCGGACGCTCCATTGCCGGCTGCCAACCCCGGCGCGATGAAGGTGACAATGGCGCGCGGCGCGGTCGAGCGTGGACGCATCTGCGCAAAACCGCCCGGCGAGTCCGGCGAGACAAAGGTGTAATCGCCTTGATTGTGCAACGAAAAGAATCCCGTCAACGCCGACTGGAGCGGGCGCGTCCCGCGCGTGAGGGCCAGCTCGCTACACAGCGGCGTGCCTTGATTTTCCAGTTGGGCCACGAGCGACACGTCACGCAAATCAAATGGACGAATCATGTCAAATCTCAAATGTCAAACAGCCAACGACACAAAGTAGTGATGGAACCGATCGTCATGCGCCAGCTCGGGATGGAACGACGTCGCCAGCAGCCGCCCCTGCCGCGCGGCGACAATCGCGCCGTTGCTCAAGGTCGCCAGCACCTCCACGTCCGCGCCGACGGATTCGATGAGCGGCGCGCGGATAAAGATCGCGTGAAACGGGCGCGGGCGCGCAGCGTCCGGCGTGATAAGGGCGGGCACATCCAGGTCAGTCTCAAAACTGTCTACTTGCCGGCCGAAAGCGTTGCGTTGCACAGTCACATCCATCAGGCCGAGCAGCGGCTGATCGCGGCCCACATCTTTGGCCATAAAGATCATCCCCGCGCAGATGCCCCACAGGGGTTTGCCCGCAGCCGCCATCGCGCGAATAGGTTCCATCAAGCCATATTGCACGGCCAGCTTGCCGATGGTGGTGCTTTCGCCGCCGGGCATGATCAGCCCGTCCAATCCTTCCAGGTGCTCTGGCAGCCGCACCTCGCGCGCTTCCACGCCGATGCGCTGCAAGGCTTGCTCGTGTTCGATGAACGCTCCTTGGAGCGCCAGTACCCCGATTCTCATAGGTTGTGTCTCTCGGTTGAGAAATCCCCTGACCCACCCTCGCCGATGAATCAACAGACCAGCACGCGGTAGTTACCTTAACAGTGCAGAGTACGCTTGTTACGTTGCTGGGCCAATTTGTAAAAGCGGGAATTGAACCCGCGTGGCACGGCCCCTTATGCCGACCAGGTGCCAACTTGACCCAATTGGCTGGGTTGTGCTCGCTTCTGCCGAACACCGGTTACCAACTTGCCTATTTCTCAGCCAAATCAATCTTCCAGTTTGCCTCTTGAATCCTTGAATCTAACTCTCGGTATCTTTTGGCGAGGTCATCAATCTGCGCCTGTATCTCGGCTATATTCACGGTGCTGAAAAACTTGACCTCAGATTTGCTATACCGATCGAGTTTGATGGCAGTGGCCCGAATAAGGTCTTGCAGTACACTGCGCTCCAATGCAAGCGCGTCCCGTTCAGCGAGTGCATCGGATAAAGTTTGTCCTTGTTGGAGCTCACTTTGAGAATTCGTTCGATTGATCCTCTTGACCAAGTCGGTCAACTCGGTCAGAGTTCGATTCAGTTCCTCGATCAGTTTTTTCGGATCTTCGGGCGGCTTTTCGCCTTGGCTGGCACCGGCAGCAGAATCAGCTCGATACCCATGGATTGGAGCTGTTCGTGGAAGTCCACGATTGCGGGGAGAGGATCGGCAGGCGTCCTTGGGGGTGTCTGACCGACAGCGGAGGCGCTCTCGCCCCAAAACTTTCCCGCAGCCAGGTGGCGCAACTCAGGTGCAAAGAAGAGCCAGCCTTCCTTGCCTGCCACGAACGAACCGGCGGCGGCGGCGGACAGGCGGGCGCATTCGGCCCGAAAAGTCGAGGGTTCGGCGACCCCGTCGCCCCAGCAACGGCAGGCGATGGCCAACAGGATCCAGTATCTGTTCATCATGGTTGAAGGGGCTCTCCCCAATAGGGGTCTTCCAGTAACAGCGCCTCGGCGTCCAGTTCCGCCCGGATGCAGCGGCCACAACCGACGCAACCGGTGGAGCCATAGTCTTGGGACATGTAGTAAAACTTGCAAAAGAAGCGATTGCGCAGGCGCGCACTTTGGGTGGGACGCGGATTGTGCCCCCCGGCGGTGACTCGATAATTTGGCCCGGTACAAGCATCCCAACAGCGCAGCCGCTCGTACCTGGCATAGCTTGTGCGCCGCTCGGCCATCTCGTCGCGCACATCGAAACAGCGGCACGTGGGGCAGACGTAGGTGCACACACGACAGCCAATGCAGCGGTCGGCCAAGAGATCCCAATAGCGGTCGGTGAAGCGCGCAGGCCATTGCTCTGGAGGCAGCCCCCCCTCAGTCCCCCCCGTGGTAACAGGGGGGATGTCACCCGTCAACTCTCGCAACTCCAAACCGGCGACGAGCGCCTTGCCCTTCTCAGTGACCACGTTGATGGCGTACCCATTCGGTACTGCCGTGAGCAGCACGTCCACATGACTGGGATCGTCGGGCGCCCCGCCCATGCTGGTGCAAAAGCAGCCTTCCCACATCTGCGAGCACGACAAGCCGACGAGCGCCGTCGCTTCGCGCCGCCGGGCATAGCTCAGATCGACCGGTTCTCTTCCGATGAAGACCGCGTCCAGCACGCTGATGCCGTGAGCGTCACATGGACGCAGGCCAAAAACCACCTGTTTCTTTTCGAGCGGCGGTTCTGCGAGCGTCACATCCTTGCCTTGCTTTTCGATGGACACGATGTTGTCTGTGGAGGGAAAGATCGCCTCCTTGGCCGACATCTTGGGCCGAGTGTAGTCAAAGACGATCTCGCTGCTGCCTGTCACGGGACGATAGAGGATGATGCCATCCACTGATCGTGGCGCAAACAGCGTGGTATCGCTTGCCAGACGGTCCAGCCAGGCTTTCAGCGCGTCTTCTGTGATCACTTTCATATCAGCGGCTCCTCTCCTTCCGCCAGCATCGTCAATAGCGGCGCTTTGACCGGCTCGACCCCGGCGCGAAAGTGGAACAACTCGCGCACTTCTTTGGCCAACTTGCGGTTGAGCAAGCTGAGCGGCAATTCCATCGGGCAAACTCGCTCACATTCATTACACTCGACGCAGCGGGCCGCCAGGTGATAGGCTCGTCCCAGGTGAAAGAACTCTTTTTCTTTGACGCCAGTGGCGATGCCCACCCACTGCGAATCGTCCCGCTCGAACATGCAGACGTTACAATAGCAGCCAGGGCAAACCTGACGGCAAGCATAGCAGCGGATGCAGCGGTCGTATTGCTTGAGCCAAAAGGCCACACGCTCGGCGGGCGGCATCGCTTCCAGCCTGGCGATGTCGGCAAAATCGTCCTTGATATCCACCGGGGGTGGTTCACCGATCAGCACGTCATAGATGACCGGCACGCGCTCGCTGCAGCGCAGACAGCGGTCTTGGGTTGGGGATTGGAGAATCTCCCTCTTTAGGGGGTTGGAGATTGGAGATTGTCCGGCAAAACCGGCGCCGTTTAGGATCCCATCGCAGGTCACGCCGATGACGTAAACCCGCTCGCGTTCGATTTGGCTTTCGGCGAGAAGAACGTTGAGAGCGCGGCTATCGCAGGGCTTGACGACGATGGCGACTCGAGGCGGCGGCTCGCCCTTTCGGGTCGGTCTTTGTTTATCGCGCAGGTACGTGGTCAAGTTGTGCGTGCAGCCCTGGTTCCAGACGAGGCGATCCACATCGTTGACATCGTAGATAAACGCCGGTCGAACCTGTCCCCGCGATCCCATTTCGTAGCCGATGACGCATTGGACTTGTTTGCCTTCTAGCAGATCTTTGGCTTTGGCCCTAATCTGCTCTTGCATTTGTCCTGTGGATTGGCTCAACTCTGCCTCCTTCAGCACGTTGCCAAGTTCACCTGAAGATTATAGAAGAAATGCAAGCGGTCGTCACTAGTTATAAAGTGTCACTTTGGAGGAATAGAAGGGCGCAACACTAGTTACAAAGAGTTACTTTGCGTCATTCTCAATGCCAATCCCCCGTGAGGAGGAGGATGGAAGCAAAAGATCATGGCGACCGCCAGTAACAGGATCGTCACATAGCGCCGGCTGAGATCAGCGGGAATGTCACTGTGAAGGTCGTGCCGACGCCGACCAGGCTCTTTACCTGGATGTGACCGCCGTACCGCTCCACCAAGTCCTTAACGATAGCCAGGCCCAAGCCTGTCCCCGCCTCTGAGCCTTTCTTGGCGTTGGGAGCGCGATAAAATTCCTCAAACAGGTGAGGCAATGCTTCTTCTGGGATGCCGATGCCGGCGTCGGCTACCTCGATGTTCGCCTGCCCGTCCATTTGCTGTACCGAGACGGTGACGGCGCCGCCGGGCGGCGTGTATTTCACCGCATTTCCCACGACATTGACAAAGATACGATCCAGACCTTCGTCTGTCCCTCGGACGACCAATTGATCGCGGCAGGGCCGGAGTGTCAACTCCAGACCCTTGTCCTCGGCGCGGGGCTGCAAAAGCAGCATCACCCGTCCGATGGAGGCGTTGAGCACCACCGGTCCCTCGTCTGCGCGCCCTGGGGCCTTGCCAGCGGCCAAGTCCAGCAAGTCATTGATCAGGCTCTCGAGCAAGTCCATGCGGCGGCTGATGCGAGTGAATACGTCGGCCTGCTGCTCGGTCAATTCGCCCGTATACCGCTTGAGCACGCTGCGTACTAACGATTGAGCAACCGTGACCGGCGAGCGCAATTCGTGAGTGGCAATGCGTATGAATTGAGCCTTGCTGGCTTCCGAGACCTCCAGCTCTGCGACGCGGCGCGCAGAGACAATAGCCGCTGCTCCAAGCTCGGCCAATGGCTTGAGCAAGGCCGCGTCAGCCTCGCAAAAACGCGCGAGTTGAGCGGCGTAAACGTGCAGCGTGCCAACCGGTTTGCCCTCGTGCGCCAAAGAGACGCATAACCCAGAGTGAAGGTCTTGTGGCAACTCGAGGGGCGAGTCACACTGGGCGTCCCTTATCACGACGGCACGACCGGTCAACGCTTCGCGGTCGAGAGCGCACGCCGAGATTTCTTGAGGCTTGTGGTAAAAGTCGGCGGGCAACCCATAGACAGCGGTCACGCTCAGGCGAGAGCCGCCTTCGTCCAAGAGGCAAACTGCCGCCGCATCGGCCCGCAATATGCTTGCGGCGCTTTCGGCAAGGCGGGTGACCACATCCAAATTCATCGCGCTGCCTCATCGCACGACATGCATCAATGGGCCTATCAACGCGCGTGCTTTATCCAACAACACGTCGGGATCAATCGGAAGGTCTACATAGTCGTCCACTGGCAAATAGGCTTCGTCGGGTCCCGCGCGCAACGAGGCGGCAGTGTGAGAGGGCGTCAGCACCAGGATGGGGATATGCCGATAGGCGGCGTAGGGCGATTGGGGGGCTGAATTGCGAAGCACGAGCGAAATCTGGAGGTCAGAGGCCGTCTCCAGGGCGACGTCCAGAATAATGAGATGCGGGGCAAGTTCCTGGATCTTGCGCAGCCCTTCCTGACTGCTGCCGGCGTCCAGCACCTCGTAGCCGGCCGATTGTAACGGCAGGCGAAGCGCAGCTACCATGTCGGGGTCATCGTGAACGATCAGGATGCGTTCGCTCACCATAGCAGACGATCTACCTTCAGAATCAAAAGGGTGCTGGCCCGCGCGGGCCACACGCGGCCAGTTGGCGCGCAGCCATCTGGAGGTCGGTCTGTCCGGTCAGCAGTTCGGCCTCGGCGCGATCCACTTTGAGAAAAGTGACGTGCGCAAGACCCTCTTGCATATCGGGCCAGTGGCGAAAGACCAGGTCGCCATTGTCGCGGACACGGACAAAGCCTTGCACGTCCAGTCCCACCGGGCCGCGCGATGCCAACTGTTTGATCAAAGCCAAGTCCACCTCACCCGCGATGATAGACGCGATCAGGTACACTTTGGCTGACACGTCGGGAATTTCTGTAGACTGGAACGGGCCGGCAAAGCCGAGCGACTTGCAGGTGCGCCGCTCCATGTCCGCCGAGTTGTACAAGTTCTCGATTCCCGAAGTTTGCGAAGCCGGTGTGGCAAAGACCTGCACGCCTTCTCGCCTCAACTCGTCCAGGCGAGGAAAATCGTCCGGGTGCAAACGAGTGACGACGGTCACGCTCACGCCGATGCGTCGCAGCGCCACACTCCCAAAGTAGACGCCGCCCCCTGAAGCTATTTCGCTGCGGCCGTCAACTACATTTCGGTCTTTGGCAAAGTGACCGATCATCATGATGTCCGTGTTCGTAATCATACAGAATTTCTTCTCTCCTCAAAAAATTTTGATGCGGTCGTTTTGAAACCGCGCTGTGCTGCGCTATAATGGCGGCATCTCACCCCATGCGAGGCGCTATGACATTCGACATCGCCTTTGTCGGTCACTATACGCAGGACACAATCGTTTATACCCACTCCACACGGGTGGTGGACGGCGGCGCGTTCAACTACGGGGCCAACGTCGCCGCCCGGATGGGACTCGAGGTCGCTGTCGTCACACGCCTGGCCCGCCAGGATTGGCGCGTGGTGGAGGATTTGGAGCGCCTCGGCGTGACGGCTTTCGCCCGCGCCACGCCTGCCTCCACGTGCTTGCGCCTGATCTATCCGACGGCCAACCTGGACGAGCGAACCATCGAGCTGACCAGTTCCGCCGGCCCTTTCACCGTGGATGAGGTGTCCAAGGTAGAGGCAAGAGCTTTTGCCATCGGCGCTTCGGCGCGCGGCGAAGTGCCGACGGAAGTGGTAGAAGCGCTCGCCGCCACGGGAGCAATCATCGCGCTGGATGTGCAAGGATTTCTCCGCATCGTCCAAAACGGGACGCTGACCTATGACAACTGGCCCGGCAAAGAAGCGATCTTGCGGCAAGTCACGGTGCTCAAGACCGATGCAGTCGAGGCCGGGTTGTTGACCGGTGAATCTGACCGCTACCGGGCCGCCCGACAACTGGCTGCGTTCGGCCCGCGCGAAATCTTGATGACACATGCAGGCGGCGTGCTGGTCTATCACGATGGCGTCTTTGACGAAGCGCCCTTTGCGCCGCGCGAGGTGCGAGGACGCAGCGGACGCGGAGATACTTGCACGGCGGCGTATCTCTCTCGGAGGCTGACGGCTTTGCCGGCAGAGGCAGTGACCTGGGCCGCTGCGGTCACCAGCCTAAAGCTGGAAGCGGAAGGCCCCTTCCATAGCGAGGCGGCTGAGGTGGAGGCGCTATACCAGCGGCTGCGCCGCGACCGCTGACCTACTCTTTTTTCGGCGCGTCCAGCACTTGAAGAGCAGAGGCCGACAGCGGCAATTGCCTGCGCTGAAAGAAACGCAACAGTTCCCGCAGCCATTCCTCCTGACGCAGGTTGCCGGTGAAGGTAAAATTGCTATCCCTCCAAATCAGGATGACATTCTGCGTCCCGAAACCCTGCACCGCCTCGATGCGCTCAATCTGCGCATAGTCTTTCTTGCCCTTGAGGATCACTCGATACTCGATGTGGTCATCGTACAGCTTTAACAGCGGCGCGATCGAGTTGTCGGCCATCGCAAGAAGGGGCGCGCTTTTGATACCCGTAAACGAAGCCCTGAGTGGGAGTTTGAACCCTGTGATAGGTAAAGGATCGGGAATGTGCGCTTCTGACATGATCTATTCTCCTCCTGTCATAATGCCCGCCAGAATTCTGGCCGTAGCGCCGACCTCCCCAGCGCCAACGCCGCGTCCAACGTCGCCAGTAGGCGTTCCTTGTCCTTGGGAAACGTCCCTGCCAACGGCACATAGTTGGAGGCATGGTTGGTGCGAAAGACGCAACTAGAGAGACCGTCCAGGTGGCCAATGACCTGGCGCAACTCACCGAGCATCGCCTCCGGTTCCATCAACTGGAACGCGCCTGATTGCCACTGCTGATACAACTCGGTGCCGGGGACCAGCATCAGCGTCAGCATGGAGAAATAATCCGGATCCATCGCGCTGACTATTTGCCCCGTCGCCTCGGCGTGGAGGGAGGAAAGCTCGGGGCCGGCAATGCCCAGGATGCCGATCACGGAGACTTGCATCCCGGCCGCCTTTGCCTTGCGCACTGCCTGGACCATCTCGGCGGCGGTGGCCCCCTTGTGGATGCGGCGCAAAACCTCGTCGCTGCCGCTCTCCAGGCCGAGAAAAACCAGCCTCAATCCTTTGCGGCAAAGTAATTCCAGGTCAGCTTTGCTCTTGTCCAAAATGTTGCGGGCGTTGGCGTAACTTGCCACGCGCTCAAGATGAGGAAACGCGGAGGTCAGCGAGTCGAGAATGGGGACGAGCCGCCGGGCGCTCAACACCAGCGCGTTGCCGTCGGCCATAAAGACGCGGCGCAGGCCGGGCGCTTGCTGTTGAGCCAGCGCGATGTCTTCCAACACCTCGTCCCCTGGACGAACCTGGAAGGGTTTATCCAGGTAGGTGCCGCAAAACGCGCAGCGATTGTGCGAGCACCCGTAGGTGACTTGCAGGATGTAGCTGTGGGCCTCGCTCGGAGGTCGGATGACAGTACCATAGTAGCGCATAGGCAAATGCAACCCAGGTCACGTTCGAAACGCGACCTAAATGCTGCCGTCCGTGGTCCACGGTCAGCGGTCGGCCTTGGGCAGCACGTACAAGCAATCCTCCAGGAACCGCACCTTCACCGGCTGCCCCTCTGGGTGAATGGTCGTCCGGCGCGGGTCGTGTCCGATAGTCGAGCTTTACACTTTCGCTATTACGGCATAGGCCCAATCCATCTCTTCCCAGGCTAGCACGAACAGGTAGTTCAAAATCATCTGGGCGCACGCGGGGAGACAACCGGCGTTAGTTTCCTGTCGCCGGTGCGGAACTGCCAGGGTGTTCGGCATTGTGGATTAGCTCCTGGGCAAGTGTGGGTGTCGCGATGACGACGCCTGCTTCGGCGTCAACGTCAACGTAGCCAAGCGGGCCGCGCGGCTCATCGAACGGCGAGCCGAGCATGACCGAAAAGCGCCAAGCCGGCTGGCTGCCCTGCCGCGTCAAAGCTGCCGGACCGGGCATGAGCATATCGCCAGCATTTTCAGCCAACCAGATGGCGGCTTTGCGGCGGGACTGATGCTCATCGAGTGTGGGAATGACGGTAATGTATACGCGCGCGCCATCAGGAAAATTTGCGCCGGGCGGCAACCGCACTGTGCCTTGCCGAACGATGCCCTCAAAAGTCTGCAACATCTCGCACCTCGCTCAAATCATACGTTTGATGTGAAATACTATGCGCCGACGGTGTAGGTCAGGACATCAATGCCGAAAAAGCGGCGCAAGTACAACCGGAGGATACCCCCAGCGATCTATGACTCGGTCGCCGCGCCCGAAGGCGGCGAGCGCATCGTCCAGGCGGCGTTGGCCCAGTCTGGCCGCGTGGACATTCTCATCAACAACGCCGGCATCTTGCGAGACAAGTCCTTTGCCAACCTGACGCCCGACATGTGGCAAGCGGTCTTGGCCGTTCACCTGCACGGCGCGTATAACGTGACCCGGCCGGCTTTCGCGGCGATGAAAGAGAGAGGCTCTGGCCGCATCGTGATGACGACTTCGGCGGCGGGGCTGTTTGGTAACTTTGGGCAGAGTAACTATTCTGCTGCCAAGATGGGCATTGTGGGCTTGATGAACACGCTCAAGCTGGAGGGAGAAAAGTACAACATCAAGGTGAACACGGTCGCGCCGCTAGCGACGACGCGCCTGACGCAAGATGTGCTCCCGCCCGATTTCCTCGACAAGCTCAAGCCCGAGTTCATCGCGCCGGTCGTCTTGTACTTTTGCTCCGAAGCGTGCGCCGACAGCGGCCTGATCGTCAATGCAGGCGGCGGATTCTTTAGCCGCGCAGCGATGGTCTCTGGCCCCGGCCTCACGCTCGGCGACGGGCAGCGAGCACCCACTCCCGAAGAGATTCATCAGAACTGGGCCAGGATTGATTCGCTGCAAGGCGCGCACGAGTTCCCGAATGCGAATGACGCGTTGATGGCGATGCTCGCCCCGCCCTCCCCAATACCCAATACCCAATCAGCAGACAAGGAGACACGCGCAAGCGGACAAGGAGACAAGGAGACACATGCCAACGGACAAGGCGATTCGGTTCAGGCGGTGTTCGAGCGGATGCCGGGCACATTCCAGGCCGATAAAGCTGCCGGCGTGGACGTCGTGTTCCAGTTCCGCATCTCGGGGAGGGGCGGCGATTGGTATGCCGTCGTCAAGGACAAGACCTGCAAGGTGGAGGCGGGTGTTCATCCCAAGCCCACGACGACGCTCAAGATAGCCGATGAGGATTTTCTCAAATTGACCGCAGGCCAGTTGCCCGCGATGCAAGCTTACACGAGCGGCAAGCTCAAGATCGAGGGCGACCTGATGAAATCGCAATTGGTGACCAAGCTGTTCAAATTCTGAAACGTGATGCGTACTACGTAATGCGTGATGCGTAAGGCACTTTACGCATTACGCATCACGCATTACGCACCACGCAGTATGGGAGGCAAACATGGCGACTGGGATTCGAGATAAGGTTGCTATTCTGGGCATGGGCTGCACACGCTTCGGCGAGCGCTGGGATGTGGGCGCCGAAGAGTTGATGGTCGAAGCGTTCACCGAAGCGATACAGGACGCCGGCATTGACCGGAAAGAGATCCAGGCCGCGTGGCTGGGCACGTGCATGGACGAGGTCAACGTCGGCAAGAGCGCGCTGCCGCTTTCGCTGGCCTTGCGCCTGCCCAACATCCCGGTGACGCGCGTTGAAAACTTTTGCGCCACAGGGACGGATGCCTTTCGCGGGGCCTGTTATGCCGTCGCCTCCGGCGCGTGCGATATTGCGCTGGCGCTGGGCGTCGAAAAGCTCAAGGACACCGGCTATGGCGGCATACCCAACTGGGGCTCTGACGCGGGCAGCCTGCTCTGGCAATGGATGCCCAACCTGACCGCGCCAGGAGCTTTTGCTCAATTGGCAAGCGCCTACGCAGCCAAGCACCAGATCGCCGACGCGGATTTGAAACGCGCGATGGCTCACGTCTCTGCCAAGAGCCACGCCAACGCCACGTCGAATCCCAAGGCTCACCTGCGCAAGGCCGTCTCGGTTGACGAGATCATGGCCGCCCCCATCATCGCCTACCCGCTGGGCCTGTTCGATTGCTGCGGTGTGAGCGACGGCGCTGCCTGCGCGATTGTCGCCACGCCGGACATCGCCAGGGGCTTGGGCAAAAAAGACCTCGTCACGGCCAAGGCGCTGCAGCTTGCGCTCAGCAGCGGCGAGGAGATGGGCTATAACGAGTGGGACGGCGATCACTTGGTCACGACGTCAAAGGCGAGCACGATGGCCTATCAAGAAGCGGGCATCGCCAACCCGCGACAAGAGATCAGCATGATGGAAGTCCACGACTGCTTTTCCATCACCGAGCTGGTGACGATGGAAGACTTGCACATCTCGGAGCGAGGCGGAGCGGTCAAGGATGTGCTGGACGGATTTTTCAACCTGGACGGCAAGATTCCGTGCCAGCCCGATGGCGGGCTCAAATGCTTTGGACATCCCATCGGCGCATCGGGGCTGCGGATGTTGTACGAGATGTATCTCCAACTGCTGGGGCGAGCCGGCAAACGGCAACTGCCCAATCCCCGCTATGGCTTGACGCATAACCTGGGCGGGATACCGTACATGAATGTCAGCAGCGTCACTATCGTTGGACGATATGGGAATTGAACGTGTTGCGTGTTGCGTGACGGAATACGCAATACGCCATTGCATTTGCCATGCGCGCTGAATCACACGAGTATGTCCACTACGAACTGAACCGCGAGGTCACCGCCATCGGCGGGCACTATGTCCTGACGAAGGAGGTGCGCCTGCCCTTTTGTGGGCGGGAGGCTTTTTACGTGGTGGGCTATGCCGTCGTAGACAATTCGTGTTGTGGCGTTGGCGGAATGGCATACGCGCTGGTGCCGGGCTTTATCCTGGATTGGAAGATCAGGACATGCAATGACGGTCGCGCTGTTTCTCTAGTCGAACCTATTGGCGATCCAACTGCGCAGGCGCAAATCCGGCGATTGATCCAAGGGAAGGAGGTCGTGCATCAAATCAGATTCGAATAGAGACGCATCCCCGAGTTCCTGCGAGTTCCCTCAGTTCCTTTTGGCTTTAGGCCATTGTCCAATCATGGGAAGGAGGCAAACATGGACAAGCCCTGGTTCAAGTTTTATGACGAAGGTGTTCCGGCGACGATAGACTATCCCCCGATCCCGCTGGATCAATTCCTGACCGATGCGGCGGCCAAGCACCCTGATCACACTGCTACCATCTTTGGCGCGCGAGTCGGCTCGCGCATCATGGATGCCCAGCTCACTTATCGCCAGCTCAACGATCTGGTGAATCGCTTTGCGGCTGGCTTGCAGCAGATGGGCGTCAAAAAGGGCGATCGGGTGGCCATCATGCTTCCCAACTGCCCACAGTTCATCATCACCGCCTACGCCGCGTGGCGCATCGGCGGGATTGTCGTCTGCTGCAATCCGCTCTACATGCCGCGCGAGATCGAGCACCTGATTCAGGACTCGGGCGCAGAAACATTCGTCGTGATGAGCAGCCTCTATGAGCGGGTCAAGGGCATCCGCGCTAACACACAGCTCAAGCGCGTCGTCGTCGCCAACATCAAAGAATATTTCCCGGGGCTGCTCAAATTCTTGTTCGCGCTCGGCAAAGAAAAAAAGGAAGGCCACCGGGTAGATATTTCCGGCGATACAGATACGCATTGGTTCCAGGATGTCATTCGGCGCGCGCGGGGCTTGCCCTTGCCGGTCGAGATCGCCCCGGAAGACATTTCCACCTTGATCTACACGGGCGGCACGACGGGCGTTCCCAAAGGGGCCATGCTCACTCATCGCAACCTGGTCTCGAACGCTGTCACCCTTAACCTCTGGTCGAAAAGCAGACTAGCCCAAGACGTGCTGCTCGCCGTCATGCCATACTTTCATTTCGGACCAGCGGGTTTACTTGTTCCTTTCCCTTTTCCTCCGCCGTGTCCATCTTTCGGCCCTTGACCCTTTGGGCCTTTTCCATCTTTGTCTGGCATAGGTATCACCTCCTTTCTTTGTATCTTTGTGGTTCGCTATCGCATCCAACAGGTCTTGTGCCGGACAGCCCTTGAGCAAAAAGGCGTCGGCCCCGGCGGCTAACGCGGCAGGCCGATGAGCCGTGTACATCGTCAGCACCACGATCCTGACCTGCGGCCACCGGCTTTTGATGAGGCGGATCGTTTCCAGTCCATCTATCCCTTCGGCTCCGCTCAGGGCCAGCACGGGCATCGGAATGTCCATGAGCGCCACATCCGGCAGGCATTTCTCCACCATTTGTACAACCTCTACGTCATTTGCCGCCGTACCCACCACGTTGATCTCCGGCCAGACGGCTAACAAGGCTTGCAGACCTCGACGTATGCGCGCCTCGTGATCGACGATCAGAACCTGCACGCGTTGATCCATTCGACATCACCTGTATTAGAATGTAGCTCCCAAGTCGTTGTCCCCACCCTTTAAGGGTGTCCTGCCCATACCCATTAAGGGTACCCTGCCCCCAGGGTACCCTTCAGGGGTATGGGCAGGGGGCTGTGCCGGGAAACTCGGCCTGCGTTGAAGCATCATTGCTAAACTCGGACTCAAGATAGAAGCAGGACCTTGCGCGCAAGTCACGCTCACCTGTATCTGCTCCTTGCCTTGAAGGAGTGTCAACGTCACCGTCTGGCCTGGGTGCGCTCGCTGCAAAAAGGTCTGCATATCCTTCAACCGGCTCACCGGTTGACCATCGAGCGCGACGATCACGTCGCCCCCGATCAGCCGGCGATGCCCGTTGCTGACAAAGGCCTGGCTCCCCTCCCGCAGATGCGCCCGGTCCGCCGGCCCTTGCCGTTGCACCTGTTCCACCAGGACGCCCTGCTGGTCAGAGGCAAGGTTCATCGCCAGAGCCACGTCCGGCGTGACGGTCAAGCCCAAGAGTCCCAGCCAGGGCGATGGCGCGCTGGGCAGCGCGCCATTGGGCCTTTCGGTCGCGATCGGGCGGCGTTGCGTTCGGGATTTGGGCATTGGGGTAACCTTGTCAAGCCGCATGGCCCATAATTGCGGCACGACTTTTTCCATCACTTTATGGACAAAACCGGGATGTGCAAGCGCCATCTTTATTCACTCCTCGATTTGGCCGGATAGATCCACCCGTACTTTTAACAAGTTGAATCGCACGGCACGTGCCTGTGGACGCGCATCCAGGTAGAGGACGCCTCATCCTCGGGTCAGACATCTTGCCGAAAATCAATCCATTCGCCGGTTGCCCTTAGCTCATTTGTCGGGCGATTGATATCAACGGCGCCCGAGTCGCGCATAATGTTGCGAGCGATGTTGGCCGCGTACGAATCCGGCGCCCGCATCTTGACGAGGATTCCACCCCGCCGTACCCGCTCGGCATAAATGCGGACTTGTTGGGGTAAGCCCAGTCTGACGAGCGCGCCCAGGACGAAGCCGGTGGCCGCGCCGATCCCCATTCCGGCCGCAGCCGCGCCCAGTGCGATAGCCAGCACCGCGGCAGCCAGCGCCGAGCCGCTGTCCGGGCTCGCCATCGCGCTGACAAAAAGGCCAGCCAAGCCGCCCACGAGCGCCCCGCTCACAGCCCCGGCGCCTGCCCCCACGGCCAGGTCATTCGCCCAGTCGCTCTGCGCGACTCGCTCAACGCGTTCCTGAACCGCCTTGTCGCGGCTCACCCTGCTGCTCCCCTCTGGAAAGCCCGCAAACTCCCAAGCCTCTACGGCTCTATCTGCGCCCTCGTAACGGTTGAACAAACCAATGACCGTCTCCATCTTTTTTCTCCTTCCCACCATCCTCTTCCGCCAGTCGCCTGGACAGAAAAGACAGCGCCGAATCGTCCATAGTACCTGCGCTAAAAGCATACCCGAAAAACGACGCGGTGTCATCGGAGAGGAGCGGATTTTTGGATAAACAAAAAGACCGCCTCGAAGGCGGTCTGTCTCCACATCTGTTGTATCGGTCTACGACAAGTGTTGGCGCGCTATCCTTCTTCACCGCTCGCGCCGCGCTCCGCGCTGCGTTCCACGCCAGCGTCCAGCGATACCAGTCCCTCCCGCAGGGCATACAGCGCGGCCTGGATCCGGGTCGCCAGGTGCAGCTTGCTCATAATGTTGCTCACGTGCGTGCGCACCGTCGGGTCGCTGATGTTCAATTTCCCGGCAATGTCCTGGTTGCTCAGCCCCTGGGCCACCAGGCGCAGCACCTCCGCCTCGCGCCCGGTCAGCGGATTGGGCGTCGGTGGACGGTCCGCGGGATGTGTGATCTCGTGCAAGACTTTGCGGGCGATGGTCGGGTGCAGTGACGATTCCCCGCGATAGATCTGGCGGATCGCCTGCACGAGATCTTCAGGAGTAGATTCTTTGAGGAGATAGCCCAGGGCGCCCGCCTTGATAGCCGGGAACACTTTGTCATCGGCCGCAAAGCTGGTCATGATGAGGATGCGGCTCTCCGGCTGGCTGGTTTTGATCTGGCGGGTGGCCTCGATGCCGTCCATCGTGGGCATGGCCAGGTCCATCAGGATCACGTCGGGGTGGAGTGTTTCTGCCTGGGCTACGGCCTCCTGCCCATTGTCTGCCTCTCCCACCACCTCCATGCCCTCTATCTCCGCCAGCAGGGCACGGATGCCTTTGCGAACAATCGTGTGGTCGTCCACAATCAGAACGCGAATCGCTTGACTCATAACGCCTCCTAAAACGTAACTATTCGGCCCCGAGCACTGGCTTGTCATTGCGAGGAGCGTTCTTTGCGACGAAGCAATCTCGTCCTTGCCGCACGGAGATTGCTTCGCGGCGCTCGCAATGACAGGCTGAGTAGTTACCCTAAAACTCGAATTCAGGGGAGCTCGATCCCACCGAGTTCCTTCGAGTTCCCCACAGTTCCTCCGAGTCTCTACGAGTTCCCCCGAGTTTTTATGCTCACCGTCACCGTCGTTCCCTCCCCAGGACTGCTTTCCAATGTTACTTGGCCTCCCATCTTGGCGGCCCGCTCCTCAAAGCTGCGCAGCCCTATGCCGCCGGCGTTCCTGACGGTGAGCGGGTCGAAGCCTATTCCATCGTCGCACACTTGCAGGCGAACGGTCTTGTCGGTGAACTGCAAACGGATCGTCACTCGCTGCGCCCCGGCGTGTTTCATCACATTGTTGAGCGCCTCTTGCGCGATCCGATAGAGTTCCTCTTCGAGCACGATCGGCAGCCGTCGCTCTCCTTCTACCTGGAGTGCTGTCTTTAGCCCGGCGCGCGCCTCCACCGCCGCCAACCGGATGCGCAGGGCCGTCACCAATCCCTCCAGGGCCAGCGCCGGTGGGTGCAACTCGAAAATCAGCAGCCGCATATCGTGCATCGCGCTCCGCGCCGTGTCCCGCAATTCTTGCAAGTGACTCAACGTCACATCCTGTTTGTTGGCCGCCAGGGCCAGCGACGCCGCATCCGCATACAGCGTCATGCTGTAGAGAGATTGAACGACCGAGTCGTGCAGTTCACGCGCCAGCCGCTGCCGCTCCTCCAGCACCGCCAATTGCCCGGCTTGCTGATTGAGCCGGGCGTGCTTCAAGCCATGGCCGCGGAGTTTGGCCATCAAGCGTGTGACGTGCGCACTCCGCCGGCGGCGTTCGGCTTTCGCGCGGGCCGGTCGGTCATAGAGGTGGGCGACCACATCCGTATTGCGAAAACCGTTCACACTGAACTCGCCGCGCAGGAGGATGGCAAAGAGTTGACCGTCTTCGGCCGCCACTGGATTGAACCGGGCTATGCGCTTCCCTTGTTTGGTTTTCGGTTGGCACAAGTCATCGAGTTGCTTGATGGCCTTGCCTACGGGTTGAGCGTGTGCCAGCGATTCCAGATAGCGGGCGTTGGCCTGCTGACCGACCTGCGCGTACCGCCAGAAGTTCGCCACGCCTTTGCCCATGGGCAACCACCGCCGCTGCCGGCCCTGTGGGGTATCGCACAC
Source organism: Anaerolineae bacterium (assembly GCA_041300525.1). Lineage (GTDB taxonomy): Bacteria > Chloroflexota > Anaerolineae > Fen-1058 > Fen-1058 > JBGLNJ01. The sequence goes on from JBGLNJ010000001.1 coordinate 4,260,286, forward strand.
CCGCAGGACGCGGAACTCGCGCGGATTATTGATCGTGGTTTCGATCCGGAGGATATTGGCCGGGTCATACATCTTGATGGAGTTGCGCGCCAGATAATGCTTGATGCGGCAGCCTTCGGGACGGTATTTGAGATCGGAGCGGAGTTCGCCCTTGAAGTTGCCGTGCAGTTTGCGGCCCAGGAAACGCATCACGTCTTCCGCGCCGAAAAGCAGCATCGCCGCCGAGACCAGGGCCGGATAGAGGGCGGCCAGGTTCGTGCGGCTGTTGAAGAACACATCGGTGGCGTATTCCGCCTGATGGGTCACCCAGTAATAGTCGCGCAGTCCCGCCCGGCGGAACCGAGGCAAGAGCGGGTTGACCCGCTTGGCGAAGGCCTTGAGCACACGCGGCCATTTGCGGCGAGCCAACTGGGCGCACAGGTCTTGCGCCACCTTAAGATCCGCAATCTCCGTCAACTTGTTGTCATAGCGGGTGTAAGCGATCCCGCGCTGATCGAGTTGCCGGGCCAACCACTCCCGTCCATTGATGTAGACCTGGATCTCAAACGGGAACCAACTCTGGAGGCGGATGTGCATCAGGCCGAATTCCGCGTCCAGGTAATACAAATAGAAGTGCAGGCACTTGCGATACGCGCGCCGTACTTCCAACTTGTGCGTCTTGGGATTGCCCTGGACTCCAAACGCCCAGCAGGGTTCCACCACCGCGAAGACACAGGTCAAACCGGTCGTGACGCCGTCCTGTTGGGCGATCTCGCGGGCGCGGTCTTCTTTGGACTGGCCCCCTTTGGCGGTCAAGTTCTTTTCCAAGTAAATGTAGGGCCGTTTAGCTTCTTCCGCGAGGTGTTGGATGTGCGTCTTGAGTTCTTCCGATGTAGCTTGAACATAGCCCCCAAAATCCTTGAGGAGGATGCCCTGGCGGCTCAGAAAATTGGCGAGACCGTTAGCGGGAAAGAAATCCAGCAAGTGACCCTTGAAGATAATCCGGTCGAAGGTCGAGAGCGTGCCGGTGATCACGGCTTGATTGTTCTTCAAAAAAGTATCCATGGGGCCTCCTGTGTTTGTCAGCAAGTATCGCACAGGATCGCCAAAAATGTTCGGTTGCGGCCAGAGGCCGCGCTATGATTTTGAATAAAGGTTTCCTTCGTGTCATCCGGCCCGCAGACCATCACTCCGCCTGCGTTGAGATGAGCATAGGCTCGCTCGAACACGGCTCGCAAGCCCACTTCGGTGGTCATGTAGGCGATGGCATCGTCAATCAGGATGGCGTCAAATCGCTCCGGCAACGAGAACGTCCGCATATCGGCCTGAACAAAGCGGCACCCGGGGTTGAGCCGTCTCGCCAGATCGAGCATCGCCGGGCTGATGTCCAATCCGGTCGCCGCAAACTGCTGCTTGAGGTTGAAAGCGTTTTTGCCGCCGCCACAGCCCATGTTGAGCAGCGAGTGAACCTCGCGCCTGGCATATCGCCGGACGAGTCGGGCGACGTGTTCACAATACGGCGCGTACTCGCTGGCATCGCCCCACATCGGCCACAGCCAGGCCAGGTCGGAATACAATCGGCAGGCTTGATCGGCCATACAGACTCCTCGTCACTCTCTCATCGCCGCAAAAGTGGCTTGCGCATATTCGAGATAATCGAAACCGCTGACCACTGGGACAAGCCCGGCCCGCTGCAGCCCGTTCTGCAACATTCCCCACGTCGCCGCAAAAAACTGCACCATGAACTCCATGCCTTTGAGCCGCGCTCGATGTTCGGGGCGCACCTCGCCAAAGTAACATTCCAGCAAAAACTCTTCCAGCTCGGCGGGCAAAGGGCCAGCCGACTCGTATGCATACACCAGCGTGGCGAGATCAAAGTAAATGTCACCCATTCCGGCGAATTCCCAGTCGAGCAACTTGATGCTTCCGTCGTCGAGCCAGTTGACCCAGAACAGATCGTTGTGGCAAAAGCGCAGCCAGGGGCTGGCATCGTCACGTTGGACTGCCTCAATCGCGCTCGCCTTCTCCATCAAGGTCGGCCAGTCTTGAGGAAAGGGAACGCCAAAGGATTGCGCCTGGTGGGCAAACGCTTCTACGCGCCGAAATGGAGAAAACGTCGCTTGAACGGCGGGGAGCGAGTGCAGCCGCTTGACCGTCTCTACGATGCGCCGCAGGTTCGCCGGTGTTCGATACTCTTCTGCCGTCCAGTGCCGCCCTTCGATATATCGCTTGACCAGGTGGCCCTCTGGAAAAAAGCGCACGACTTGCGGGCCAAGGCCGGCCTGGGATACCACCGACAAGACCTGGCTTTCGAGCGCGCGCTGAATGCCGAGATATTGGGTGTTCTTGCCGCTGATGCGCACCACAAAGCGCTCGCCGTTCACCGTCACGCCATAGTTCTGATTGGTCAAACCTTCCAGTTGTTCAACCGCAAGGTCTTGCGGGCCAAGGCCGGCCCAGCCCGGGATTTGAGCGATAATGTCGTTCAGCTCAGCATTCATGTCAATTGTGATGCGGTTGCCGGCTGTGCTCAATCAAGACAGCCAGTCCGCCGAGGCCGATGTGGCCCATCGCCGCACCGATCACAACTCCCAACGCCTCGCCAAAGATGGCGCCCATCAGCAACTTGCGGCCCGGTTTGATTTTGTCATTGGTCACGGTCAAGCTCCTTTCTCGATGAACGATCACCAGATGCCCGGCAGCAGTCGTTAGAGCCTCCCGGCTATCGTCAGGCTGCTGGCCCGCTTCGCGAAAGCCGCGCGCGGCAGCGAGTAGCGGTAGCACTCGATTCCCCAAAGATGAAGCTGCTCCACAAACGACATGCCCAGCTTTTCAATGACTCGCTGAGAGGCCGCATTTTCCACGTGCGCGATGGCGACGAGGCGCTCCAGTCCGAGCGTCTGGAAGCCAAACTGCGCAGCGGCCCAGGCTGCTTCAGTGCCCAGTCCTTTTTCCCAATACGGTCTGCTCAAAAGATAGGCCACCTCGGTCTCTCCGAACTCGGGCAAGAATTGCAGCCCGCACCAGCCGATCATCTCTTGGCTTTCGCGCCACAAGACCGCCCACCAGCCGCAGTTGTGTTCTTCCCAATGGGTCAGTTGACGCGCAATGATCTTTTCGACCTGCTCGCGTGAGGGCGGATCGGTGCGCGGAAAGTAACGGTGTACCTCCGGGTCGCCGAGAACGCGATGCAGCGCGTCAACGTCTTGATCTGTGAACGCACGGAGAATGAGACGGTCGGTTGTCAGCGTCGGTATTGGCCCGGCGCGCGCATGCAGTTGGGGCGCTGTGCCTGGTGGATGGCGCGCAGAGCGTCCCGCACATGCCGGTCCACGTGCAGGAACTGGGTTGTGATTTCCTGGCGTTTTCCGGCCACAAGATGTGCGGGCCGACCGGCATCGGCGTTTTGTGGGGGCGGCGGGATTTGTTGGAATCCATGCCGCCTTTTCTTACCGGCGGCGACATGATCCGCCGCGTGACGCTGGAAGGCTCCGAGTGGAACGATTTGCCGCAGAAATTCGAAGCCGGGACGCCGGCGATTGCCGAGGCGATTGGCCTGGGCGCAGCCGTAGACTATCTCAACGGATTGGGTATGGCAGCCATTCGCGCGCACGAAAAAGAGATGGTTGCGTACGCGATGGAGCGGCTGGCGGAAGTGCCGGGAGTGCAAATGCTTGGCCCGACCGATCCCGAATTGCACGGCGGCCTGGTGACTTGCACGTTGGATGGCATTCATCCGCACGACCTGGCAACCCTTCTGGACGCGGATGGCATTGCCGTGCGCGCCGGGCATCACTGTGCCATGCCGCTGCATTTGCGCCTGGGATTGCCGGCCACGACCCGCGCCAGCTTTTATATTTATACGCTGCCGGAAGAAGTGGATGCATTGGTCGCAGCGCTCTACCATGCCAAGCAAATCATGAGTCGTAAACCCATACTCTAGCTGGCGCACGCAAAGTGTGCGCCAGGAGGAATCCGTGGAAGACCTTTATCGCGAAGTTATTCTCGACCACTATCAGAACCCGCGCAACTATGGCACGCTGGAGCCAGCCGACATCTCGTACGAAGAAGATAACCCGGTCTGCGGCGACCACATTCGGCTTGACCTGCGCCTGCAAGAGGGTCAGGTTTCTGAGGTGCGCTTCTCCGGTCATGGGTGCGCCATCAGCCAGGCGTCGGCCTCTATGCTCACCGAAGCCATCCAGGGCAAGACGCTCGAAGAGCTCAAAGCGTTTGGCAAGGACGACGTGCTAGATCTCTTGGGCATCCCGCTCGGCCCGGTGCGGATGAAGTGCGCACTACTTTCGCTCAAGGTGCTCAAAGCGGGCGCATACGGCATCACGGGGTGGCCGGATGAAGATGAAGACTGACAAATGAAGACTGACAAATCTCAAAGATCAATGAAAGAATATGTGACGGTGGGAAAAACATCGGATGTCGCGCCTGGCACAGTGCGAGTGTTCGTGGTGGACGGGCGCGACGTGGCTGTGGCAAACGTGGACGGCCAGTTTTATGCTTTCGCCGATGTCTGTACGCATGATGATGGCCCGGTGGCAAAAGGCGAGTTGGATGGCTGCGTGATCGAGTGTCCGCGCCACGGCGCGCACTTCGACATCACTACAGGCCAAGCGCTTTCAATGCCGGCGGTTGTTCCTTTGCCGGTGTATGATCTCAAGGTGGAAGGCGACGAGATCAGGGTGAGCCGAAACGCCAGATAGCCCTATCTCCCCAGTCCTGACGACACCGGGCCGCGTGGCCCGGTTTTTTGTGGAGGCCCGATTGCCCAATGCAAAGCTTTGTGTTACACTGACCTGTGCCAGAATAGGAGACGGTTCAAAGGTGGAATTCCACAAAGGAGAACACCGTTGGATACAACTCTAATCCTCGTTGTAGACGATCGCGCCGACATACGCTTGTTTCTGCGCGAGTTTCTTCACGTCGAAGGGTTTTCGACGGTGGAGGCCGTTGATGCAGATCAGGCGGTGGAGCAAGCGCGCAGGGAGCGCCCGACGCTGATCATGATGGACGTCATGATGCCGGGGCGCGACGGGTTGAGCGCCATTCAAGAGATCCGCGCGCAGGATAACATCGTCGGCATCATCGTGATGACGGCGCATGGCACGGAAGAGCGCGCCGTGCGAGCGATGCAGGTGGGCGCCGACGATTACATGCACAAGCCTTTTGATGTGGCAGAGCTCCAAACCAAGATACACGCTGTTTTGGACAAGAGTCACCTGCGCATCGAAAACCGCCGTCTGACCGAGCGGATGCAATGGGTGTTGAGCCGCTACATGCCGCCGAGTGTCGCTGATCGGTTGATCAATGCGCCCGAATTGCCCAGCCTGGGTGGGGAACGGCAAGACGTGACCCTGTTGTTTGCCGACCTGCGTGGCTTCACCGCCTTCGCGGCCCGCGCCATCCCGGAAGACTTGATCCGACACCTGAACCATTACCTGGCCCTGGCCACCGAAGCCATCCTGGCCGAAAACGGGACGCTGGACAAATTCCTGGGCGACGGGGTGATGGCGCTCTTCAATGCTCCTTTGCGCGATACAGAACACATGTTCCACGCAGTGCGCGCGGCCATTGCCATTCAACGGAATACAGCCGAGCTAGAGCCGCCAGAAGATTTTCATGAAGCGCTTCGCTTTGGGGTAGGCGTTCATACCGGCGAAGTGGTCGTCGGCAACATTGGGGCCGCGCAGTTAATGAGCTACACCGCCATTGGAAATGACGTGAATATCGCCAAGAGACTGGAAGAACACGCCAGGCCAGGGCAGATCATTGTCAGCGAAAAAATCGCTCTGGCATTGAGGGACAGACTATTGGTGAAACCATTAGCGCCGATAGTGTTCAAAGGTCAAAAGGAAGCAATGCCGATTTACGAAGTGATTTCGCTCATTGACTAAACTTCCGACTATGTATATTATGTAGAATCAAGCGTGTAGCTTGACATAATTATTGAGTTTAGCGGAGTCGTGAGTTGGTAAGATGGTCTACGCGTAAAACAATCGTCCTGATTTTCTTGGGCGTCATTGCGCTTACATCGGCGTTTGGCGCCGGTTTCGGCGTGGCGCAATTAGTTCAATTGCCAGGCCTGCCAACATCTCGTAACGACAGCGCAAGACTGGATACGTTTTGGGAAGCTTGGCGGCTGGTCGAGCGTGATTTCCTCGGCACACTACCTTCTAATCAGGCGCGGGTTTATGGCGCCATCCATGGCTCACTTGCCACGCTCAATGACCCCTATACGGTGTTCGTCGAACCACAATCGCACCAGCGCGAAAAAGAAGATTTGCAGGGCAGCTTTGGCGGCATCGGCGTGACGATGCGCCGCAGTGCGCAAGGCGATTTGATCCTTTCCCCCATGCCAGACTCGCCCGCGATTAGAACGGGGGTTCTGGATGGCGATGTATTGGTCGCAGTAGACAACAAACCGATCTCGGCCACGCTGTCTTTTGACGACATCGCCGCTCTGGTACGGGGCAAGGTCGGAACAAAAGTCACGATCAGTGTGCGGCGCAGTAGCTCAGAGGCGCTGCTGTCGTTCACCATCACGCGTCAGGTCATCAACACGCCATCTGTGGTCTATCACATTCTGGATAATGCGCCGCAGATCGGCTACCTCGCCATCAACCGATTTACGGAACGCAGCGGCGAGGAAGTCCAGAAGGCTGCCAAAGAACTAGAGCAGCAAGGCGCTCGCCAAATCATCCTTGACTTGCGCGACAATGGCGGTGGCCTGCTTACGGCGGCCATTGACGTGTCGAGCCAGTTCTTGAGCGATGGCGTCGTTCTATACGAACAGGAAAAAGGCAAGCCCGAGCGGACATTTCGAATAAAGCCCGGTGGCGTTGCACTCGATATGCCGCTGATTATTCTAGTCAACCAAGCTTTTCGTTTTTCCCGGCGATAAACTTGGCGTATTCGGCCATGAAAATCTTGCCGACCGGGCGTAGGTCAAAGTTTTCGGGCTGCTCCATAAAGTGCTCACGGTGAACGCGCGTCCACACTAACCGTCCGTCCGTGTCAATGTTCACTTTGGTCACGCCCAACTCGGCGGCGCGCTTGAACTGGTTGGCGTCCACGCCTTTGGCGCCCTTGAGCCGGCCGCCGGCGGCGTTGATCCGGGCCACCTCATCTTGCGGAACAGAGCTGCTCCCGTGCATGACCAGCGGGAACCCCGGCAGTCTCTTTTGGATTTCTTCCAGGACCTCAAAGTGCAGGCTTTGCGATCCGCTGAACTTGAAAGCGCCGTGGCTGGTGCCGATGGCGCATGCCAGCGAGTCCACGCCGGTGCGCTGGACGAACTCGGCGGCCTGATCGGGGTCGGTCAGTTTGGCGTCCGATTCGCTGACTTTGACGTGCTCTTCGACGCCTCCCAGTTGCCCCAGCTCGGCTTCCACCACAATGCCCTTGGCGTGGGCCGCGTCTACGACGCGTTGGGTGGTGGCAATGTTGCCTTCAAGGTCTAGGTGGCTGGCGTCAATCATCACGGAACTATAAAAGCCGCTCTTGATGCAGTCATAGCAAGTCTCTTCGTCGCCGTGATCCAGGTGGACGGCAAAAATGGCATCCGGGAAAACCTGGTCGGCGCTGCGGATCAAGCCTTCCAGCATGAGTTTGTGAGTGTACGAGCGCGCCCCTTTGCTGATCTGGATGATGAAAGGCGATTTGCTATCCAGGTTGCCCCGGAACAGGCCCATCGTTTGTTCGAGGTTGTTGATGTTGTAAGCGCCGATGGCGTATTTTCCGTATGCTGCCTCGAACAGTTTTTTAGTCGTGACAATCATGCGTCCCTCCCTTCGTGAGTCTTTTTTAGTTTATGCCCGGATGGGTCAGAGAGACATACCTACAGTGAAACCTTGTCTCCCGCTGTCGCCGCCAATTATACCAGCCTCGGTCGGCGTTGCAAACGAACTTCACGCCGCACGGTTGAGCAAACTCTCCGCCAACTCGAACAACGCCTGGCCCGCTTCGCCCGAGGCGTCGCTGGCTCGCAGCGCTTCCAGTGCACGCTCGTGATGTTCCCGCGCGGCCTGTTCCGCGAATGTCCGCGCGCCAGCGGCGTCCATCTCGGCAATCGCGCCCGGCACGTCCACCTCTGGCGCGGCGAAAAGTGCGCGCAGTCGTTCGCTGCGTTCCAGCGCATAGACGACCGGCAGCGACTTTTTCCGCGTCGCTACGTCGCTCTCCGCCGATTTACCCGTGAGCGCCTCATCGCCCCAGATGCCCAGCACGTCGTCCTGAATCTGGAACGCCAGTCCCAACTCGCGCCCGAATGTCTGAAAGTGAATAACGGTGCTGCTCCCGGCCAACGTCGCGCCGATGGCGGCTGTCGCGCCGATGAGTGCGGCGGTCTTGCCGGAAATCATTGCCATGTACTCGTCCACGCTTACCGATGCGCGTGATTCGAACGCCAGGTCGAGGTACTGGCCGTGCGTGAGTGACAGGCACGCCTCATCGAAAATCATCCGCGCCGCAAAGACACGCTCAAGCGGCACGCCCCGGTCGCTCAGGCGATCTATCGCCAGATGCGCGATGGTGAACAGCCCGTCGCCCGAATTGGTGGCTTGTGGGATGCCCCACAGCTTCCACACGGATGGACGCCCGCGCCGCGTGGGGCTGTGGTCTTCGATGTCGTCGTGGATGAGCGAAAAGTTGTGCAAGAGTTCGATGGCAGCCGCGGCGGGGATAGCATGCATCACATCACCCTGCGCGGACTCACATGCCAGCAGGCAGAGCACGGGACGGATGCGCTTGCCGGAGCTGATGTGCGCCGGCGCAAAATGCTCGTCGGCCCAACCCAGGTGATAGAGCAACATCCCGTAATAGCCGGCCAGCGCCGGGTCGGGCACGGAAAGGCAGTTGCGCATCTCGGTTTCGATTGGGGAGATATAGCGGGCGAACCAGTCTTTGAGGGTCATTGTTTCCACCGTTTTTCCACAAAGAACACGAAGGGACACAAAGGCTTCCTTTTCAGTGCTCTTTGTCCTTTGTGGAAGAGATCGAATTCACACTCTTAATAGAGGCGATTGCCGCAGCGCCTCGAGGGTTCCTGCGCCGGCGGCGAACATGGACACGCGCAGCTCGGTGATGGTTTCCGACACAGCTTCGTCAACGGCCTCAGGGCTGAGGGCGGCCGCTTTGAGGAATGGGCGCGCCAGCCCGCCGACCGCCGCGCCGAGCGCGATGCACTTGGCGACGTCTATGCCGTGGCGCAGGCCGCCGCTGGCGAAGATGGGCAAGTGGGGCGCGCCGCGCCGCGCCATCTGGATGCTTTCGGCGGTGGGGATGCCCCAATCGCGAAAGCGGCCAGCCACGCGGCGCTGCGAGGCGTTGGTGGCGCGATGCTTTTCCACTTCGCTCCACGAGGTGCCCCCGCCGCCCGCCACGTCAATCGCCGCGACGCCGGCGTCCGCCAGGCGGCGTGCGGCCTGTTCGCTGATGCCCCAGCCGACTTCTTTGGCGATGACGGGCACGGGCAGCGCCCGGCACACGACTTGTATCTTTTTCAGCAGGCCGGCAAAGTTCGAATTGCCTTCCGGCTGGAGCGCTTCTTGCAGCGCGTTGAGGTGCAGGATGAGCGCGTCTGCGCCGACCATCTCGACGGCTTGGCGGCAGTGCTCCATGTCGTAACCATAGTTGAGCTGCACCGCGCCGAGGTTGGCAAAGAGCAAAATGTCCGGCGCCACGTCGCGCACACGAAAGGTATCGGCCAATTCAGGGTGCTCGATAGCGGCGCGTTGGCTGCCGAGGCCCATCGCGATGCCGTGCGTCTGCGCCGCTTGCGCCAGGCGGCGATTGATTTCACGCGCCCGTTCCGTCCCGCCCGTCATCGAAGAGATCAACAGCGGCGCGCGAAGGGACTTGCCGAACAAGGCGCTTGTCGTGTCCACGGCGGCCAGGTCAATCTCTGGCGTGGCCTGGTGAACGAAGCGATACTTTTCCAGCCCGGTGGTCAGGTGCGAGTCTATGTCTTTTTCGAGACTGATGCGGAGGTGGTCGGCCTTGCGTTGTTCGAGCATTTCGATAACACCCGGCGCGCGCCGCGCAACTCTTTCTCGGCAGCGGTGTTTTAGTGTGCGGTGCTTAGTCTACCACTCCCGCACCCCTTGTCAAGAGGTGCTTGACAATTTACTTGGGACTGCTACAATAGCGCCCACAAAGTCAAGGAGGTAATCCAATGGCAGAGCAAACGACGCTTGATCGAATCCGAGGCCTCGTTGTCGAGTTGTTAGGCGTGGACGCCGCCAAGGTTGTGCCGGAGGCGCGTTTCCGGGAAGACCTGGAGGCCGATTCGCTTGACCTGGTTGAACTCATCATGGCTTTTGAAGAAGAGTTCGGCGGCGAGATTTCAGACGAAGACGCGCAAAAGATCACCACGGTCGCCCAGGCTGTGGAATACGTCGAAACTCGCATGGTCAAAAAGTAGTCTGTTCGAGTCCAGCCAGATGCGCAAGGCCATCGGCACGCAATAGGTGCCGATGGCCCGTTTGCTTTTGGCTGATGCCGGAGGGCTGTGCCGACGCGCCGCATGCCGACACACCGCAAGGCATCCATCAGCGCGTCGGTATCCTGCGGCCTGCCCACGCTGATGCGGATACAATCGCGCAAGCCGGGCTTGTCAAAATAGCGCACCAGCACGCCCTCGCGTTCGAGCGCGCGCTTTACTTCCAGCGCGTCGCGACCCGTCACGCGGCAAAGGATAAAGTTGGATTCACTGGGATAAACGACCAACCCGTCCAAAGCGCGCAGCGATTCCAACAGCCTGGAGCGCTCGGCCTTTAACCGCTCGACGTTGGCGAGCAGCCAATCGGCGTCTTCCACAGAAGCGACAGCCGCTTGCTGGGCGGCCACGTTCACGTTGTAGGGCTGCTTGATGGGCCAGATTCTAGCACTCAGCCAATCGGGAAACGCGCCGTATCCCACGCGCAAGCCGGCCAGCCCCGCCCACTTGCTGAACGTGCGCAAGACGACGAAATTGGAATACTCGCGCGTCCACTGAATACGGCTGCGCCCATAAAACTCGACGTAGGCCTCGTCCAACACTACCAGCAGCGGCAGGCGCAGCAAGCGCCGCAAGTCTTGATCCGAGGTCACGCTGCCATCGGGATTGTTCGGCGAGCAGACGAACAAAACCTTGGCGCGCGGCTCGGCCAGCGCAGCCGCCTCGATGCCATCCACGTCGAGGCTGAAATCGGAACGGCGCGGCACGGATAACAACCGCGCGTCATTCACTCCCGTCAAGAACGAGTACATGCCAAACGTCGGCGGGCAATCCACCACGGCGTCTCCGGGCGAAAGCGTTGCGCGCAGCAAGAGGTCAAGCAACTCGTCCGCCCCAGCCCCTGCCAGGAGGCTCTCCATCGGAACAGCGAGAAAATCGGCCAGGGCGCGACGCAACGCCGTGCTGTCCGGGTCAGGATAAATGTTGAACCACTTGCCCGCGCGCAACGCCGATAGGGCGCGCGGCGAAGGGCCATAAGGGTTTTCGTTCGCGTCCAGCTTGACGATGGACTCGGGCGCGCGGCCCAGGCGTTCCGCCCACACATCGAACGGCGCGATGGGGACGTAGGGTTCCACTGCGCTGGCGAGCGATGCACAGCGAAGGGCCAATAGTGATTCGTGTTGCGTGTTGCGTGTTCCGTCATCAGTGACTCGCCAGAGGGCCGCCTGCGCGTGAGAATCGAGCGACTCGGCCTGCGCGATTCGGGCGGCGTGCGGGCAAAGTCGAGCGGTGGTCTCGGCGTCCAGCGCAATGACGTTGGTGATGCGGACAAAATCCAGACAGTTCAGCGGCGAGGCAAAGCGCGCCGTGCCATTCGTGGGCATGACGTGACTGGGGCCGGCCACGTAATCGCCGAGCACCTCGAACGAGCGCTCGCCCAGGAACAGCCCGCCCGCGCATCGAACCTGGCTGGCCCATTGTTGTGGGTCGCGCACCGAAAGGCACAGGTGCTCTGGCGCAAACTCGTCGGCCAGTTGAACCGCCTGGGCAATGTCTTGCGTGAGGACGATGCCCCCCTGCCCGGCCAAAGAAGTCGCGATCATCTCGGCGCGCCCGCGCGTTTCGATCTGGCGGGCCGCCTCGACCTGCACGGCTTCCGCCAGCGAGCGCGAAGGCGTGAGCAAGATCGCCGTGGCGAGGACATCGTGCTCGGCCTGGGCCAAGAGGTCCGCTGCCATCCAGGCCGGGTTGGCCGAATCGTCGGCGACGATCACGGTTTCGGTCGGGCCTTGCAGCCCATCCAATCCCACCTGGCCGAACATTTGTTGCTTGGCCAGCGTGACAAACAAGTTGCCCGCGCCGACAATTTTATCCACGCGCCGAATGTTCTGCGTGCCAAAGGCCAGGGCGGCAATCGCCTGCGCCCCACCCATCCGATATAAAGCGGTCGCATCGGCCAGGTGAGCCGCCGCCAGGATTACATCGGGGACGCGGCCATCGCCGCGTCCGGGCGGAGTCGCCACCACCACATCCTTCACTCCGGCCACTCGCGCGGGGATCACCGACATCAAAAGCGACGAGGGCAGCGGCGCGGTGCCGCCCGGCACGTAAACGCCCACGCGCTTCAAGGGAATGACCGATTGGCCCAGCATACCGCCCAACTCGTGGGTTGACCACGACGGCAGCGGTTGACGCGCGTGAAAAGCGCGGATGCGCTCCGCCGCCACGCGCAGCGAGTCCTGCAAATCGGCCGGCAGGCGCACAAACGCCGCAGCCCATTCCTCGCGCGGGACAGCGAACGAATCCCGGCATAGGCCGTCAATCCTTTCGGCCCAGTGACGCAGCGCTTCATCTCCGCGTTGGCGGATGTCTTGCAGGATGCGCCGCACCCCCTCTTGCGGAGTGACCTCCCCTGGGCCAAAGACACGCCGCAGACCGGCGCGCAGCGCGTCCGGAATATCTTCGCCCTGCGCCTTTCGACACAGAATCGTCTGCCGGGCCTCATCTACATCTACAATTCGCAGCATCCTTTCACCTCGTATAAAATAAACCTTGTCACGCGGGACAAGCCGCCAACTCGTCATGTGGGACAAGTTGCCAACTTGTCCTACGCATCGCGCAACGCCGCCAACTCGTCATGTGGGGCAAGTCGCCAACTTGTCCTACGCATCGCGCAACACCGCCAACTCGTCATGTGGGACAAGTTGCCAACTTGTCCTACGCATCGCGCAACGCCTCCAACAGATCGCGGTAGCGCGCGGGTTCTTGTTCAAAGATATACGTGACGGGCGAAACGACCACGCCGCTCCCGCCGATGGAGCGCAGCTCGTGTACCGCCTGCATCACCTGATCTTGGCGCACCACAATGTTGACAGCATACCAACCCTGCTCGCCGCCTTCGCGAGCGATCACGCGAGAGATCGTCGGCCCTTGCAACCCGCCCAGTCCCGTCTGCGTGAACAAGAGTCGCGCGATGGACTCGGGCGACTGCCCGCGCATGTTGGCAAACACCAGGTAATGACTCTGGGCGCGCAGATGGGCCTCGACGAATTCCAGCATCTCGCGCGCCACAGCCAACACCTCGGGCCGCGCCTGCAGCGCGCGGCGATTAGCGATGAGGCACGCCTGCGCTTCAAGAATCACGCCATCGGCCAGCGGACGCAGACGATTATCGTGCAGCGTGACGCCGCTGGACACCAGGTCGCTGATCGCGTCGGCGTAGCCGACGGCCGGCGCCACTTCGAGCGTGCCTTCGGCAGTGATCAACGTGGCCGGCCCGATGCCGTGCGCGGCCAGAAAGCGGCAGGTGAGCACGGGATACTTTGTTGCGACGCGCAGCGATTGACCTTGGGCACCCAGGGCCTCGGCGCGCGCGGCCAGACCTTGCAACGTGGATACCTCGGCCCACTCTTCCGGCACGGCCAGGCTGAGAGCGCACTGCCCAAAGCCCAGCGCGTCGTGCAGCATAATCACGTCGCCGTTCGCGCCGCGCTTTTCTTCGATGCTATCTCGCCCGGCGATGCCCAAATCCAGGCTGCCCTGGCGCACGCCCACCACAATGTCGCCCGCGCGCTGAAAGAGAACCGTCAGCGCCGGGATGGCGGGGATGGTCGCTTGATACTGGCGCGGGTTGGGCTTGTACACCTTCAAACCACAGGCTTCCAAGAACTGGAGCGAGTCGCTCTCCAGGCGGCCCGCCTCTCCATTCTTCACTCTGCGTCAACTCCCCCGCGCCATTTGCACGGCCCGCTCGATAGCCCTGCGGAGCAGCACCTTGACCATCTCTCGACGGTATGCCTGGGAACCCCTCACCGGGTTCGTCCTGGGCTGAGCTTCCTGGGCGGCCAGCTCCAGGGCAGCCGCGATGGTCTGTTCCTCGACTGCCACATTCCACAGAGCCTCCTCGGCTTGAAGAGCACAGAAGGGCGTAGGGGCCACCGGACTGACAGCCAACCGCACCTCTTTGAAGGTATTCCCCCCGCCATTCAGAGTGACCACGGCGGCCGCGTTCAGGATGGGCAGTGCCAGCGCCTTTCGTTTGGCCAGGCGCTCGAAAGCAGAACCCTGGTGAACGCCCAGAGCGCGAAATCGCACGGCGGTCAAGATCTCGGCGCTCGTATCCAACGTGCTCTGCCCCGGTCCCACGCACAGCTCTCTCAGCGGCTCGCGACGGATGCCCGCAGCGGTGGCAACTTCCACCTCCGCATCCAGGGCCACGAGAGGAACGACGGCGTCGGCCGCCGGCTGGGCGTTGACAATGTTGCCACCCACAGTGCCAATGTTGCGTATCTGTGGCGAGCCAACCTGCGAGGCCCCTTCGGCCAACGCGGCCGCCCGCTCCCGGATCAAGCTGGAAGAAGCGAGTTCCTGGTGGGTGACACAGGCACCGATCCGGATAAAGTCGCCCTCAAGTTCGATGCCTTTCAGCTCACCGATATTGGTAATGTCCACCAGTCGCTTGGCCGTCACCTCTTTCTTCTTCAGTTGGATGATCAGGTCGGTGCCGCCGGCAATGACGCGGGCCTGCCCCGGACACTCTTTGAGCATAGCCAGGGCTTGTTCAAGCGAGGTCGGAACAAGATATTCTTCCCACTTCATTTTTCCCCCTGTATTCACGCCACTAGTGGCGTCAAGACTTGCACTTCCATCCCGCGTTGAAACACTTCCAGGTTGAGCGCGCGAAACCGCTCAGGGCTGATGGCTTTTAGGGTTGCTCTCAGCGATACGGCGGGCAGGGGTAGCACCCCGCATCCCGCCGCAAATCCGATCATGATCATGTTGGCTACCTGGGACGTTCAGTTACAAGAGTTCAGGCGCGGCTAATCGCCAGCCCTTTCCCGCTCTTACTCTATGCTCTCGCACAGTTTCGAGCCCTGCGGCGGGTCGCGGACGCCATGTTAGGCCGCCGTTTTGGGATTGTTCAAGAGTGCTAATTGCTGTCGTAAAAGTTCACTGGCTAAATGACTGAGTGTGACGCCTTTATGTTTGGCTTGTGAACGTAATGCCTGAGCAATGCCGGCTTCAATCTCAATCTCGTAATGACGGCCTCGAAACTCGCTCACCACCTCAATCGGACGCGATGCTTTTAAATAGTCGGTTGTGTCGTGCGTATCCCAAAACTCGGCCGCCTCCTCGTAACTGCTAAATTCTTCTGGAATAGGATCAACTCGCTTTTCTCTGTCTTTCATAGTATCTCCGTTCCGCGTGGCTCATATCACGCGCCGAGATGGGTAAAGCTGCCGTTCGGTATTTGAGAATGAAGAACGCGATCAAGTATCTGCCTGCGCCGGTTTGCCCGTATGCCGCGTAAACGTTTTCCCCTTTGACTCATCCTTTTTCAAACAAATGGACATGGGGATGAGAAAACAAAATCTCCTCAACCTCTTCGGTCTCTACCTCATGCTTCTCTGCGATCTTTACGACGAACTTGTCTTTCCAAATGACTTGGTAAAGTCGCACGTTGAAAGCTCCTCGTCGTTGATTCCTATACGGTTGATTCTATCATCATCCAGAGAAGATTTCAACGCTTGACATTGTTTCACCCCGGCGGCCTAACGCCCTGCGCGTCAGCCGCGCCGCGACTTTTCCGAAGTGCGCTTCAATTCGAAGCACGTCACATAACCAATTTGCGCGCCGATAGCAGGCCGCGGAGCGGCGTCGGACTGCACGCGCTTGTTGGGCAGTTTTGGGGTCTAAGAAACACCCCAAATAGCTCTGTAATGGGCTTTAACCGCCTCAATTTCAGCTTTCAAATCCTCCATGAGCTTTCCTGATTTCTGCAGGGAGTCGACGGCCCAACTTTCGCGCAGTCCAGCGGCGTACAAAACTTCAATTGCGAAATCAATGTATGCCTGGGGTTTAGCTGTGACGATGTTACTATCCACAACGACCGGCTGATCCTCATAACTGCCGCCTTTCCAATAAGGTAATGAGGAATCTGGTCCATAACCGTGTGTGAAACGCCGTCCTTTCAAGAGGCCAGCTCTGGCAAGGAGTAACGGACCTGCGCAAATTGCCCCGAAGGTTGCGCCTGCATCATTGGCAGCTTTGAGAACCCCGACTAGTGTTTCATTCTCCAGAACCGATTTGGTGTCGCCGCCCGGAACGATAACTACTCGATATTCTTCAGGATGAACATCGGCGTAGCTGTGAGTGGCCCGCAAAGTGATGCCGCTGGGGCCATGATAGTCGGTCCCGTCAGGCGTGGCGATGTCTATCGTCAAATTCTCTCCGTGAAGTACTTGGGCTGCCAATATAGCCTCGAATTCGATGCAATCTGGGTAAAAGATAACCAATGCTTTTGTTTTCACTTGCTTTGTCCTTCTGTCCCAATTTCAGGAAATGTGGATTAGATGCGCTTTCGTTTTCACGTTTCCAATTCGTATCATGCGCGAAACTGCCCAACGGCAGGCGCTTCAGCCGCGCGCGGTCACAGGCTAGGCACGCCACCCCACAAACGGTGACACCCCAGCCAAGTACCTCTGTTCGCGGCGCGTGTAGCGCGTCGGCTGCAAGCGCGGGTTAGGCGCGTTTTCTGGATTTTCACAGCTTACCTGCCGGAGACTACAGTGAGTTCTTTTGAGGCAAGCATAGCACGCCCGTTGTATATTTCCACTTGATATGCTCCAGGTTGAAAGTGTTCTCTTGGAGATAGTTCAAGCGAGTCGGTGATATAGCCTGCAGAATACATTCGTGTTTCACTTGGATACTTGGCTTCGCCTTCATAGCGCCACAAGAAACTGAGTGGTACAGGGAATTTCCAACTGCCGATGTAATTCACTTCCAATCGAGCACATACGTTTAGATGCTCGCTGGCTGTAGTAAATGATTCTTTGGCTTCTATGGGCAAATTTGTTTCTGCGTCTAGACCAAGGCAAGGTCGCATATCGGTCACATGAGCTTGATAGAATGGATACAAGTCATACGTTACGTGACCTGTTAGGCTGAGATATGTAAGTGGCAGACAGCAGCAGATTATCAGACCCACTAATACGACTATGGTCATGCCATACTTCGAGTCAGTCAAGATTCTTGATGTTTTCACTTGCCTCTCGCGTGCTGGTTGCGCGCCTAACGGCAACGGCATCAGCCGCCGCCGGTCACAGGCCAAGTAAGCTAACCCACAAACGATAACACACCAGCCAAGTACCACTGTTCGCGGCGCGTGTAGGCGGTCGGCTGGATGCCGATGTTAGGCCGCTTCACTTTGCCCCGCGCTCGATTAGCAATTTGGCGATTTCTGGAAAGCCTGCATTATCAGCCATTGCCAATTGTAGTGAGGTCTTAGCATCGTCTGTTGGTGCGTCTAAATTCGCTCCATTCGTGAGGTGGCGGGTCTTGTGGGCGTGGAACCGACGCACGTGCGCTCGGTCGTGGGATTCTACACGCTGTTCTACGATCACCCCGTCGGCCAGCACGTCATCCAGGTGTGCGATGATTTGCCGTGCGCGCTGCGCGGCGCGGATCAGTTCGTGGATCACGTCTGCCAGAAGCTGAACCTCGACCCGGACAAGGTTCGCCACGGCGGGCAGACGACGGACGACGGGCAGTTTACCGTCGAGACGGTGACGTGCATCGCCGGGTGTCACCACGCGCCGCTGGCCCAGATAGACCAGGATTACTTTGAGAACCTGGACGAAAAGAAATTCGACGAGATCGTGACGCGGCTGAGGGATGGACATTGATGACGCTGCGCTGCTTGACCGTTGACGACTATGACGCGATCCTGGCGCTGTGGCAGCACGCCGGGCTAGACACGATCCGTCCGCAGGGGCGCGACAGCCGCGAGGCTTTTGCAGATCAGTTGGCGCGTGGGCAGGTCGTGCTGGGATTGGAAGACGCGGGCAGGCTCGTGGCGTGTGTCGTCATCACCGACGACACGCGCAAGGGCTGGATCAACCGGCTGGCGGTAGAGCCGGACTATCGGCGGCAAGGATTGGCGGCGCGGCTCGTCGCCGAGGCAGAAAAAGAATTGAGAGCCAGGGGCATCCAGATTATTGCCGCGCTCATCGAAAACGAGAACGCCGCTTCGTTGAGCCTGTTCCAGCACGAGGGGTACAAGACGGAGAACATTTACTACGTGAGCAAGCGAGATGGGGAGAAAGTATGATGGAGACAAGCACGTATTCAGCGCAACAATTGACCGAAGAACTGGGGCGCGTGCGTGAGCAGTTAGTCACGTTGGAACAGCACGTGCGACCTCTTTTAACCGACGCAGCCGCACGCACCGAACATCCCTACGTCAGTAAAGTCCCCGGCGTCGTCGGCGGCGAACCGATCGTTGTGGGCACGCGCACACCGGTGCGAGCCATCGTGGAACGTTGGAAGTTTGGCGAATCGCCCGAGGTGATTCAGTCGCATTATCCGCACTTGCGTCTGGCGCACATCTTTGACGCGCTAAGTTACTATGAAGACCATCGCCAAGAGATTGACCTATACATTGCTGAAAATCGCGTCGAGGTGGCCGAGTGACAAACGGCGAGCCGCAGGTGTTCATTACGCTCTATTTCGATGAGGACGTAGAGATCGAGATTCCGCTACGTTTGGCCGGGCGCGGTTGGGATGTAAGCTGGGCGCAGAAAGCAGGCACGCTACGCCGTTCAGATCAAGAACAATTGGCCCTGGCCGTTTCTCAGCGACGAGCGATTGTCACCCATAATCGCCGAGATTTTGAACGATTGCACGCCGAGTATTTGAGGGCCGGCTTGGCGCATTACGGCATCATCATTGCCAAGTTTCGCCCCAATCTTGGCGATGTGGTCAATCGGTTACTGGCTCTGTTAGACAGCGTTACCGCAGACGAGATGATAAATCAGTTGAGGTATGTCTGATGCGGATTCTCTTGCGTGACCTGGACATTCCCGACATCGGCCAGCTCGACGTGTACGTCAAGCACGGCGGTTACGGCGCGCTGCGCCAGGCGCTCACGGCGATGAAGCCGGAACAAGTGATTGACGTGGTCAAGGCATCCGGCCTGCGCGGGCGCGGCGGCGCGGGCTTTCCCACCGGCGTCAAGTGGAGCTTTATCCCCAAGGATATTTTCCCGCGCTACGTCACCGTCAACGCGGACGAGTCCGAGCCGGGCACGTTCAAGGATCGCCAGATCATTGAAAAGAATCCGCACCAGCTTGTCGAAGGCGCGGCGATTGCGGCGTATGCCGTCCGCGCGGAAAAGACGTACATTTACTGTCGCGGCGAGTTTGCCCAACCGGCGCGCACGCTGCAAGCAGCGGTGGACGAGGCGTACCAGGCCGGCTACCTGGGCCACAATGTTTTCGGCAGTGGCATCAACGTTGACATCGCCGTTCACCTGTGCGCGGGCGCCTATATCTGCGGCGAAGAGACGGCGCTGCTAGACTCGCTCGAAGGCAAGATCGGCCAGCCGCGTCTCCGCCCGCCGTTCCCGGCCACGGCGGGGCTGTACGGCAAGCCGACCGTCGTCAACAACGTCGAGACACTGGCGAATGTCCCGTTCATCATCACCCACGGCGCGGACGCCTACAAGAAACTCGGGACGGAAAAATCGCCCGGCACGAAAATCGCTTGCCTGTCGGGCCACGTCAAGCGCCCCGGCAATTACGAGTTCGAGTTGGGCCAGATCACCTTCCGCGATTTGGTCTTTGGCGCGGATTACGGCCAGGGCTTGTTGCACGAGGGCGCTACGCTGAAGGCTATCCTGCCGTCGGGCGCGTCGTCGGTGCTGCTGGGCGCAGACAAGCTCGACACGCCGCTGGATTACGAATCCGTCGCCGCGACCGGCTCGATGTTGGGCAGCGCGTCCGTCATCGTGTTGGACTCGACGACCGACATTGTGTGGGCGATGCACAAGGCGATCAAATTCTTTAAGCACGAGTCGTGCGGCAAGTGTACGCCCTGCCGCGAAGGCACGTTCTGGCTGCTGCGCATTTACGAGCGGCTGCTTCACAGCCAGGGCACGCAAGCCGATATTGATTTGCTCGATAGCGTGGCCGGCCAGGTGCAGAACAAGTGCTTTTGCCTGCTGGGCGAGTTTTCCATCGCGCCGGTGCAGTCGTCCCTCAAGCTGTTCCGGGACGAGTATCTGGCGAAGGTGCGGTAGGGGCGATCCCTTGTGGTCGCCCGCAGACGGCAAGAGGCAAGATGCAAGAGAACAAGACGCGGCCCTATTTCATCTGGAACGCCGATCTGACCGAAGACGATGTGCGGCAGATTCTTGCCAGCGGCAGCAACTATTCGCGCGCGCAGATGATGAGCACGATTCTGCACTATGCGCGCTTTCACGACATCTGGAAGTATCTGAGTGTATGCGATGTGCAAAAGCGGTTTTGGCAGATTCCGTGGCGCGATGTGGAACTGCGCGACTATTGGAAGTGGGCTTTGACCTTGTGGGGGTATCCACCGGATGAATGTGCTGACCCCATTGCAGCGCGATTTTCTGTATAGCTTTTTCGCTCAACCGGCGTCGGTCCCGTTTGCGTTGGCCGGAGGCACGGCTCTGGCAGGATTTCATCTTCACCACAGAGTGAGTGATGATGTTGACCTGTTTGCCGTTGCGCCGTTGCGCGATGAAGAGTTCAAGTATTGTGAGGCGCTGGACTTGGGGCGGCGGGCTGCGCTGGCGGTGGGATTGAGCATCGGAGCAATATGCGAACATCGAGAACCGACTATGTTGTTTCACCAAGTCTTTTTGGCGCGCGGTGATGAACCTCAACTGAAAGTTGACATGGTGCGTGACCCTGGCCCTCTCTTTGGCGAGGTGCTGAACTGTGATGGTATTCAAGTATACTCGACGCTTGATATCGCCGTGAGCAAAGTGACGGCTATCCTGGGACGAATGGCAGCCCGCGATTATGTGGATTTGTATTTTCTGCTTCACGCCGGCTTTGAGTTTGAGCGGCTCTTGGAGTTTGCGAAGCAAAAAGATTTGGGCCTGAACGAGTTCTATCTCGGACTGGCTGTTGGAGGCGCAACGCTGATCTGGGGAAAGGAGGACAAGTACCTTATCTATCTCATGGTCTCGAGGGGGGACGACGATAAAGGGGCCAAGATCGGTGTCGTCTGCATCATCTCTGATTAAGTGGCAGCCCGGCCAGCAGCCAGGTTGCGCTCAAACCATACAGGAGAAGAAACATGCGTTGTTCATCGAAACATATCCCGCTTTCGTTTTTGGCAATCGCTTTGTTGGTCGTCGTGTCGCTCGCATGCAGCCCGACGGGCGCGCTGCCCGGCGGCTCGCAGACCCAGCCCACTCAGCCGCCCGCTGCGCAGGCGACCTCGCCGGGCGGGCAGCCTACGTCACCGCCCGCGTCCAAACCGACCGTCGCGGCGACCAAGCCGGCGGCCGCAGCGGCCAAGTTTGCCAGCGCCGACGAACTGAACAGCTATCGCCTCAAAATGTCCATGTGGTTCAAAGAAGGCGACAAAAAGCAAGGCCCAACGGTCACGACGATTGAGGCCGTCAAGCAGCCCCCGGCCAAACATACGGCCATGGGCCAGATCGAAATCATCACGATTGGCAGTGATACCTGGACCAAAATCGGCGGCAAGTGGATCAAGCAGCCGCCGCCCGATCAGAATGCCAACGCGGGCCTGTCGGCAGAGATGATGCGGCAAATACAGGACAAGTTCACCTACAAAGAATTGGGCAAAGAGACGGTGAATGGTGTCTCGTGCAAGCACTACTCTTATAGTGGTCAGGCCACCGTGACCATTCCTGAGGGCATGAAGGGCGAAGCCACGGTCAGCGGCAAGGGCGAAATGTGGGTGGCCGATCAAAGTGGGCTGCTGCCCGTCATCATCCGCGACAAGGGCGATATGGACATGACCATCGCGCTGGCCCAACCGCTCCCGAACGGCAAAAAAGAAATGACGCTGTCCATGTACATCGAGACTGAGCTGACCGACATTAACACGCCGATCACGATCAAGCCGCCGGAAGGGGCCGAGCCTATGCCGGGCGGGCCTGCCACGCCGTCCGTCAAAACGCCCCCCGCCCCCAAAGCGACTGCGCCGAGCGCCCAGCAGCCCACGCCAGTTGCATCCCAAGGGCAACCGACAGCAGTTCCATCGGGCAAGACTGCGAGTTTCACGATCACGGGCACGGACGTGATCTATCTTGCCGGGCGTGACGACGTCCAGATTCCGCCGCTCGATGCCGAGGACGAGACGTTCCCCATTCTGCGTTGCAGCGGCGATCTGCCCGAGACCTTCCCGGCATCCCTCGCCGTCAGCCCAGGAGCCAAGCTCACTTTCAAGGCGACCGGCGAAATGGACTTTTGGGGCGGCACAAGCCCAATGGGGCCAGACGGAGAAGCCGTGAGCGCCATTGACGCCCTGGGCGGCCTCAGCGGCTACAACGGGCCGCAAGGCGCGCTCGTGGGCGTGTTCCTGGATGGAGCCAACCCGAAGGACGAGTCCGCACCTGACGCTCTGGATATGGAGAGCCTCGGCACAGAGTTTGCCACACTCACGCCGGCGTTGGGACAGGTGTTTTTCATCGGGGATGGCCTGACCGGCACAGGCAGTGGGGCAGCCCAAACTTTTGTCGTGCCGGGCGGCGCGACTCGCTTGTTCCTGGGAATTGCGGACGGGAGCGGCTTTGGCGGCGCGCCAGGCTGCTATGGCGATAACATCGGCGCGTTTCAGGTGCAGGTCAACCTGCCGTGATCGTGATTGACACCCGCTGCGAACCGCCCTATAATAACAAGAGAAGCCGAGCCAACTTGCGCACAGGAGGTGATTCAAATGGCGGAAGTCGAAGAAAAGAAACCACGGCGGATACGTGTTCCCTCGATGCCGAAAGAGGTCGTAGAGCACGCGCGCGCGGCCAACCGCGAGCGGCGCGCTGCGCTCAAGGCCCTTATCCCAGGGCCGTTCTGGGAACATCAGAAAGCGGCCAAGAAAGAAACATTGTTGGCCCTGCGCAGCCTGATTGACGCGGCGCTGGCAGAGTTGGAAGAAAAGCCGGACAAGTGATCCGTCAATCCGTTATCAGTCACTCGGTCAAAAGGCGGGAGCATCTCCCGCCTTTTGCATTAGCGGGGACTTGGTACTTGCAAAGATTTGGATGTCTGGGATTTGCCGTGATACGCCCCCATTTGGCGGCAGCGTGTAGGACAAATTGGCAATTTGTCCTACATTGGGGCAGACACCACGGCGACCCCCAGTGAGCCGAAGGCTTTCGCCGCTGGTGCAGGCGCATTGTAAGATTACGGGTTATAATAGACGCACGGTTCAAAAGAGTCGAGATTGAACCGGAAACGAGGCCAGGAAGGCAGGCACTACATTGGAGGAGACAATGATTGTGGAAATAGAACGCCCGCACGGCGACGTGGCGCTGTTCATTGATTGGGAGAACATCAAGAGCAGTTTGCAGACGCGCGGACGCGGACGGCCCAATCTTTCGGCGTTGCGGGACACGGCCGAGTCGTTCGGGCGGCTGGTGGTTTCGCGCGCCTACGCGGATTGGCAAGAGGGCTGGCACACGGACGACCCGCCCGCGTTGTATTCGGCCGGCATTGATCCGGTGTACGTTCCCACGCGCAAGTTTGCGTCAGCCGATGGGTCCGACATGGTGCGCCGCAAGAACAGCGTGGACATCAAGCTCACCGCCGAATGTTTAGAGGTGTGCCACCAGTTCCCTAACATTGACACGTTCGTGCTCGTGTCGGGTGACGGCGACTTTGTCCATCTGGTCAATACCTTGCGGCCCTATGGCAAGCACGTCGTGGCGATTGGCGTGTCGTGGTCCACCAACGCCCGGCTCAGCCAGGTGGTGGACGAGTTTCTCTACTATGACCGTGACGTGGCGCCCTACCGGCCGGTCGCGGCGGCGGCGCCTGTCCCGGCGGCGCAGGCCGACGAGTTGGAGCGCGCGTTCCGCCTGGTGACCGAGATCTTGCACGATTCGCGCTTGCCGGGGCGCGGCTTGCTTTCGTGGGTCAAGCACGAGATGATCAAGCGGATGCGCGGTTTCGATCAGAGCCGTTTCGGGTTCGCGCAGTTCAAGCAGTTCATGGAAGGGGCCGAGCGGCGCGGGCTATTGCAGATCGAAACGCACGGCCTGGAAGATTGGGCCGTGCTGCCCGACGCGCCGCGCGACGCGCCGGTCGAGCGCGAGTCTGCGACGGAGCGCATGACGATCGAGGCCGCCGGGCCGGAATCGCTCGTGCGCCTCACTCGCTTTGCCGAGGACTTTTCGCACAAACACGACCACGTGGCGTTCAATTTTTTTGTGGACGGCATGATGGACGCGCGCGTGTTGCCGAATCTCACGCGGCCCCAGTTGGTGGATTTGGTGAACGACGCGATCCGTCAAAAGATTTTCGTGCGTCAAGAGCACCAGTGGCTGATGCGCAATACGGGCGAGACGGTGACGGTGCAGGCGCTCGTCCTCAACTGCGATCACGCCGATGTGATCGGCGCGCTTTCGGCCAACCACGTCGCCGGCAACGGCAAACCCACCTGAGACTAGGTCCAAGTTGACGGGGGAGCGTCTTGTCCAACATGGAAAGAAAACGGTTCGACTCCATTCCTCCGGTCCTGTCGAAAGCCTGGGCGCTGCGGCGTTCGCGTTGGCGTAGATGTCGGCGTCGACGTGGGTGTTTGAGTCTTGGTGGACGTAGATGTCGGCGTAGACGTTTGAGTCTGGGTGGGTGTCGACGTGCGCGTCGGCGTAGGAGTTTGGGTCTTGGTGGGTGTAGATGTGGAAGTAGAAGTGGTCGGGGTTGGCGTATTCGGCGGTGTGCCCAATTCGTAAGGCAGGTAATCGATCAACTGATATTGTTGTGCCGCGCTCCAATGCTCGAATATTCCCAGCCCGGCTGCTTGCGCCAATTGTAGATAATCGTCAGAGTGCGCGGGTGTATTGCCCACCCTGATTTGAGAAGAAATGGGGTGGAAATTAACTGAGACTTTGGGCTGCTTGCTCCTTGTTCTGTTGCCAGTAGGCCGCTCGCGCTGCGGCGGCGGTTCGCAAGTTCGCTTCGCGTTCGGCGAGACATGTGGCCGGATCGCCCCGATAATAATCGATCGGGCACAAATACTTCAAGGCCGAATGTGGACGGCGGTGGTTGTAGTACTCCTGATAGTCGAGCATCATCGCGCGGGCCTCATACAGCACCGTTTCGGACTCGATGGGCAGTTCTTCGCGGAAGGTGCGGTGGACCCGCTCGTCGAGGCCATTGGATTGAGGGTGATACGGATGGGTGCGCACATCGGTCGCCCCCACCGCCTGCATGAACTGCCGCCAATCATGACCCACGAACTGCGGGCCGCCATCATGCACGATTTGCGGTTCGCCTGACCGTCGCGGCTGGTTGGCTAAAGTATCCAACGCCCGTTGCACCGCTCGCTCCACCGCATCGGTCTTAGCGGTCAGTAAGAGTTCACAGTGCACGAGATAGCGACTATAGGCATCCAAGATATCGATCATCCAGAACCATTGGTCATCGAACCACCACATGGTCAAGTCGGTGTGCCAGCGCTGATCGGGATGGTCCGCGACAGGTGGGCGCACTAACGGCTCGGGCGCCGGCGCACGGCGGCCCAGCAACTGATGGCGGTCGAGAATATTCCGCACCATCCAAGGCCGCAAAAACGCCTTGTTTTCCGCCATCAGCGCGTACGCGAGGCGCTTGTAGCCGAGTAACAGATGACGGTGTGCGCCTTGGACGACACACTCAATTTCTTGCGGCGTCGGCGGCAGGGCGGTGTGCGCAGGCACCACGACTCGATCGGCCAGCTGTTGGTGGTGGGCACGCTCTTGCCAACGATAGTAAGTCGCTGGGGAAAGTCCCAGGTCGGTCAGAATCGCCGTCAGACTGCGGTTGGGACACAGTTGTTGGGCACGCGCGAGGGTGTCCAAGATGGTCACTTTTTCGTCCGCCGAGTATCGCCGACGGGGCGTTATCGCCAGCGCCCCTTTTTTAGTTGCAGATTCTCGGCGCTGAGTTCCGCAATGACGGCTTGCAGGCGTTGGACTTCGGCCAGTAATTGCTCTTCGGCCGGGCGAATTCTCTTCCGCCCGCGCGCCTGACCATTCAGCGCTTTCAGAGCGGCTTGATCGGCCTGCCGTTCCCATTGATAGAACAGGGTCGGACTGATCTGGTACTGCTCGCAGACCTGACTGATGCTCAGGTTGGTGTGCCGGCCTTCCTTGAGGATCTGGAGTTTCGTGTCGGCCGAGAACTGTCGCCGTGGCTTGCGATTGTTGGTGTTCATGATGCTGCTCCTGTGTGATCATTGTACTCCGATTCGATCGCGCTGAATCACGCGGTTGGAGCAGCCAAAAAGCATCAGTTAATTTCGGGCCGGTTTCTTCTCACTTCGTCTTGGGCGATACATGCTCCTCATCAGAGAGTTGCATTATCGTCATGTTTCCTAACCCGGACAAGCCGGAACTAAACAGGGTGTGACTTGCTAAACGGTCGACGATTCGATATAGTATCCGCCATCTTTAAGGACGCGGTGGTGACGCATGACGACCATGCTTTTAACCGAGAAATACGCTGACCAATTGGACGGTGTCCTGCACTGTTACGATCGCCTCGTGCTCACGGGGAGTCTGATGCCCGTGTGCTACCCGCAAGGGATGACGAAGTACCTGAACGAGCGGGGCATTCGCATTTTCGATTACGCCCAATTTGCCCAGCCCCTGGCGGAGCAACTGCGTGCGAATGCCGAAGCGGTGGCGACGCAAGCCGGGCTGACCATTGAATACCTTCGCAAAAAGAACTTTCGCAAAGAGGCCCGCATTGAAGCCCTGCTTCAGAAACGCGGACGCCAACCGGGATTGGTGCATATCTTTTCCGCCCTGGAACCGTGCGGGAGTTACAAGCCGTGGCATGACAAGACCACGCATCACACCTTTCTCAAGTCCGACACGGGGAAGTGTCTGCACTACTACTTTTACTTCATCGATGCCGAGTTGGGCCTGTGCTATTTCCGTGTCGCTACGTGGTGCCCATTTCGCGTCCAGGTCTACTTCAACGGTCATGCCTGGTTGGCCAGCCAACTGAAACGAAAGGAGATCACGTTTCAACTCCAAGACAACGCCTTCACCCACATCGCAGATTACGCCGCCGCCAACGACCTCGCCGCCCACTTCGACGTGAGCGCCTTACATCGCCGCTTGGATGAGTTTGTCGAACGCTACTGCCCGATCGTGAAGACCCTGTCGCTCTCCTATCAGTGGAGCCTCTGGCAAGCTGAATATGCGACTGACCTCGTCTTCAAACAGCGCCGAGACTTGCAAGCCTTCTTCCCGCCTTTGCTGGAAACCCTGGTGTTGTCGGTGAAGCCAGACGACATTGCCTCTTTTCTCGGCCACAAGTTGCATGGCAATTATCAAGGCGAAGTCACGACGCGCTTGCAGAAACGCTTTCCGGGTACCCGGATCAAACACACGCTCGGGCCGGTCTCGCTCAAACTGTACGACAAGTTCGGGTTGATCCTGCGCCTCGAAACGACGGTCAACGATGTCACCTTTTTCCAACAGCGCCGCGTGGTCGAACATCGCACCGGCGAGCGCGAAACCAAGTGGGCCGCGATGAAAAAGACGCTCTACAACCTGACCCCGTTGCAAGACTTACTCCAAGCCGCCAATCGCCGCTACTTGGCATTCCTGTCGGCGTTGGATACGCCCTCGGGTGGCGAACGGCAATTACAGCGCTTGGCGGACTCCCAGACCGAGAACGGTCATCATTACAAAGGCTTCAACCTCTTTGCCGCCGCCGACGCCCAAGTGTTCCGGCTGCTCCTGCGCGGCGAGTTCGCCATCAGCGGCCTGACCGCTCGCGCCCTACGGACATTGATGCCCGACAAGACCAGTGGCCAAGTGAGTCGCTTGTTGAAACGCCTGCGGGTCCATGGCTTGCTCAAGAAAATCGGCCTGCGCTACAAATACTATCTCACAGACTTTGGTCGCCAAGTGCTGGCGCTGGCCTTGACCTTGCGCGAACAGCGAGCGGTCCCCGCTCTGGCGCGGGCGTAGGCTCAGAATCGTTGCTTTTTGTGCAAGAATTCAACTGGTAAAGTTCTAATCCCTAACCAACTGATCTCTGATCACTTAATTCGATTACGGAAATACTCAATGGTGCGCGTCAAGCCCTCTTCCAGTTGCACCTTAGGCTCCCAGCCCAGCAGTGTTTGCGCCTCGCGGGCGAAGCCAAGGCCCTACGCTACGGCCCTAACTTAACGACATTGATCTGTAACCTTGTTGTAACGCTATAGGACTAGTGGGGGTTTGACGACGCGGCGTTCCTACGCTACAATTTAGCAAGACACGGAGGGCTCGATATGACGATCAAGCAAATCGTGACCGTAATGGACGGGCTGGTCATCGGAGCGATGGTCACACTGTTAGTCTGTCTCGCAGTTCACATTCCGATAGAGTCTTTCGGCATCGTCAACTTGATGCTCGCAACTTTTTTCTTCGGTGTGGCCGGCATGATCGGATTGGACAGCCTGCTCAAAGCCGGCTTCTTGACGAACTAGCCGCTCACAAGCTGAGAGAATACATTGGCTACCCCAACCTCACCTGTTGTCGTTTTGTTGATTGAGAGCCGCCGCCGCGCAGACGCGGCCGTGGGGCCTGTCTTGGAAAAGAAAGGCTTCCGCATCGTTCGAGTCACATCCGGCAAGGATGCGCTGAGTCAGGCCAAGAGCCAGCGGCCGGCGGTAGCTGTGCTCGACAGCCTGGCGTGGCGCGGGGATTGCGCGCAGTTGTGCGGAGACCTGCGCAAGGTGGACGTGCCACTGCTCGTCCTTTTGCCGGAAGGTGGAGCGGACGCGCCCAAACTGCCGGCGGGCGTTGCGACTCTCGCCCGGCCATTCACGCCGCGCAGGCTCACCAATTGCGTCAAGCGGCTGCTGCCAGAGGCGGGCGGCGACGTGCTCAAGATTGGCGACGTGCAGTTCAACGTCCAGCACCGTCACGTCCGCAAAGGCTCCACAACCGTTCAGTTGACGCCGATGCAGGCCAAACTGCTCGAAGTGTTCATGCGGCATCCCGGCGAGACCCTCAGCCGGCATTACCTCATCAAGCAAGTCTGGAACTGGAACACCGACGACCTGAACGATACGCGCACGCTCGACGTCCACGTGCGCTGGCTGCGGCAGATCGTCGAGGATGACTCGAATGTTCCCCGCTATCTTGCCACGGTGCGAGGTGTGGGGTACCGATTCGGGTTGCCGGAGAAAACCGAAGCAGGGAAATGAAAAACAGCGCGCAGGACAAGTTGCCTGCTTGGCGTAGGACAAGTTGCCAACTTGTCCTACAAAACATCTTGTTACCAGAGCGAATGAGTAGGACAAGATGGCATCTTGTCCTACAAAACATCTGGCTGCCAGAGCGAATGAAAAGGCCCCAGGCGTTTTACGCCTGGGGCTTGTCGTCTGGGATCGTCACCGTTGTGGCGCGGCCCAGCACATCCACGACTCGCACGGCGATTTGTCTACCCTTGCGGCCATCTACATTGAACTTGGCTTGTGTGACCAGTTCCGGTTGCGCCCGGCTGCGGAATGATTGCCACCGGCTGCAAAACACGCCGCCACGAAAATCAGGGTCAATCTCCCAATAGTCCACCAAGTCCTCAAAGCTGTTCACGCGCGCGCACAGGTCATCGGGCACATCGGCCTGATACTTGCGCAGCGTCACCCGTAGGGTGTGCTCTGTGCGGTCAAGTTGCACGTTGACACATTCGTCTGTGGCGCGCTCTTGGCTTGCGCTCCACACCTCGAACGGCGCGCAGCCCGTCACGCCGAGCAATCGCTTGGTCGTCGTGTGGATCGCGCGCGGGCTGGCATCGCAAGCCAGCCATGCTCGCCCCAGTCGCTCCGCCACCGCAGGCAAAGTCCCCGACCCGCAAAAGAAATCCGCCGCCACATCGCCCGCATTGGACGAGGCTTTGACGATGCGCTCGACGAGCGCCTCGGGTTTTTGTGTGGGGTAGCCGGTGCGCTCGCCGTGCAGCCGCGCCACCACCGGAAAGTACCACCAGTCCTCCGGCACTTTGCCGCGCGCCAGGTTGGGCACTTTGCCAAAGCCGGCTTTGCGGCTGCTGGCAAACGTCTGCACGGTGGAATCGTCGTAAGGCACGCGCACGGCGTCGGCGTTGAACGTATAGTCGTCCGACTTGGCGTAGATGAAGATCGTGTCGTGCTTGCGGTTGAACGCGCGGCGCACGGGCGAAGGGCCGTGATACACCCAGGCGATCTCGTTGAGCAGGCGCTCTGCGCCGAACAGCTCATCCAGCAGCAGACGGAGGTAGTGACTGGCGTGCCAGTCGGCGTGGAGGTAGAGCGTGCCATGCTCGGACAGCAGTTCGCGCATCAAGCACAGCCGCTCGTACATCATCGTCAGGTAGGCGTCGGGGTCGGCCCAGCGGTCGTCGTAGCCGTCGCCGAGCAGCCACTCTTGGGGCTTGCGGCTGTCTTCGCCCCGGCCAATCCGCGCCGTATAGCGCTTGCCACTCATGAAGGGCGGGTCGGCGTAAATCAAATCCACCCGGCCTCGCCAGTCTGGCAAGAGGGCCGCCATCACCGCCAGGTTATCGCCCTCAATCAGGCGATTGTGGATAGAGGCAGGGCGGGCATCGGGCGGCGTGACGATCCGCGCCCGGTGCAGCGCCGCCGGCTCGGCATGGACTTGATTCGGCTTGGAGGGCCAGGTAAGCTTCAGGTTGCTGATGGGGCGGTTGGCGCGAGACACAATAGACTCCTCATGGAAACGCGTGTGAGGAGTCTATCACTGGCGGCGCGGTGTGTCAAACGGGATGGTTGCTCGAAAGTGTTGCGCTGATCTAGCCCGGTTTACCGGGCTTGCGCTGTTAGCCCGACGATTTTATCGTCGGGCAGATCGGCCTGTGCAAAAATGCGCCACGCATCCGGTTGGGTTTCACTTGGGCATCGCGCGCAGCGCGTTGTAAGCAGGGCGGACGCGCGTTTCAGGAAAGTCAGGGTAGGTGATAGCCCACCAGTACTGCTCCTTGTCCTCGGTGTCGAAGGGACTGGCAATCGAAAGTGCGATCATAGGGCCGATCCATGGTGACCAGTGCGATTTGGCGTATTGGTAGGCGCGCACCAGGTAATCGGCTTGCTGCTCCGGCGTGACGGCGTACCAGCTATAGTCAGGATGGATTTGGTCGGTCGTCCAGCCGAACTCGAGCAAGGCAATTTGCTTGTCAGCATCGCCATAGCGTTCCATGATTTTGCGGATGTCTTCGACGTGGCGGAAACAAAAGAAGCGATTGCCGTTGTATTTCTTGGCGGCTTCATCGGGCGAGGTTTCGGGCGGCTCTTTGTAGCCGGATGCGTGGACGCCGAGCAGGTCAAAGTACGGCGCAGCGCCGGCCTGGTACATTTTTTCGATGTATTGATCGTCGGGGATGGCTTGCGGCGGGCCGCTGCCCGTGGGGGCCATGCCGGCCGAGATGACTAGCGCGTTGGGGTCGGCGGTCTTGACGCCGATGTAGCAAGCTTTGAGCATTTCGACGTACCGCACCGGATCGGGCGGCCGGTCGCCCCACTCGAAGGTCAGGTTAGGCTCGTTCCACACTTGGTAGGCCCGAATCTTGCCCTTGTAGTGCTCGGCCAGCGCGTGGCAAAAGTCGCCATAGTTCTGCATATCTTCCGGCGGCGCGTGCTCCTTGAGGTTAGCGCCGGGAGCTTGCGTCCAAAACGGCTGAAAGTCAACCCGCGCGATCAAGTTGAGCTGGCTACGTTGGACGGTTTTTACCATCCGGTCGGTGGTGGAAATGCCTCCGCCAAGTGGTTTGGGTGCAACAAGTCCGGCTTATCCAATGCCGTATATGGTGGTTGACCAAAACTGCGCCCCCATATACGGGGTGGTTATGAAGCCTGACGGGTTCACTGAACGCATACCAACAACCAGCAGGCCGCTCTATACAAGAGTGTGTACAGGGCCAGTATGACGCATGAAACCAGTATTTCTATCAGGAATATTGCAGTAAAGCCTTTAGGACGCAGTTTGATCATGTGGAGCCTCGCAGCACGGCATCATTGACTTGCCGGGTCTTTTGATTGCATGAGCAACTTGGTCACAGTTAGTTGTTTGTCGTTTCCTCGCCCAAGGCCTGAATCACGGCCAACGTGATAAAGAACACGTAAGCCAGGTCAATCACAAAATACGAAGCATCCACCAAGCCATGCGCGATAAAGTCAGCCATTGAGGCCATCAGCCCAATAGCCAATGCGCGCTTCAACGGATCGTCCAACTTGCGGAGCGGCAGCGCCATGCGCCAGAACGCCACTTGCAGCCAGACGCCCACCGCCAGCCCCAACACGCCCATGCGCGTGGCATAGTCCAGGATGACGTTGTGCGGATGCGAAAGATTCGGCTCGGCCCACGCGGCGGGGAACAGGTACCGCCCCCGATACTGGTACAGGAAATTGTCCAGCCCCACGCCCAGGATGGGATGCTCGCGGATCATCAGCAAGGCGCTCTGCCAGAGGTTGAGACGGAAGAACGATGTGCCGCTCTTGAGGTCGAGTAACGATTGAAAGCGCGGCGTGCGGAGCAGCGGAATCATCGCCAGCCCGCCCGCGCCGAGGGCAGCCACGGCAGCCCACAGCCATCGCCTGCCCACCAACACGCCGATGACGAGCAGCGCCGCCGGCACGCCCATCAGCAGCGCGCCTTTGGAAAAGCTCAACACGATGGCCAACGCCACCGGCACAACCGCTGCGCCGTAAAGCCAGCGCCGTCTGCCGCGTCCGAGCAACGTGACGGCGACCATCACCGGCAGGATGCGACCCAGGAACAGCCCCACGTTGTTGGGCGAGCCGTACACGCTGCGCAGCCGGTGCTGGCCGGCTTCGGCGGTGATGAGGTTGATGTTGAAGGCATACTGGATCAGCCCGACGACGGCGACGACGGCGCCCGCCAGCATCAGCGCGTCCACGCAGCGCCAGATCAGGCGCGAGCGTTCTTGTTCACTCGACGAGTGGAGTGTGGTGCGCAGCATCGCGTAAAGCAAAATCGGCTCGAATACAGTGACGCGGAACTCGCGCAGCGCGAACTTTTGGTAATCCGCCACGAACAGCGAAGCGACAGCCACGACCAGAAATGCCAACGTCGCCCAATCCAGTGCGGACAGTTTGTCCAAGACGCCACGGTTCGAGTTCCCACGAGTCTCCGCAGTTCCCTTTGGAAATTTGGGAACTCGGAGGAACTCGGTTCTCAGCATAGCGACGAGTCTCGGCAGAAAGGCGACGGCGCACATCACTACGACGATCTCGGCCATCGAGAACACTCGCTCGTACAATTCGCGCGGCAGCATGTAAAAGGGGATAACAAGCACCGCGAGCGCCAGCCCCAGGTCGAGCCGCACCAGGATCAGCAGAAACAAGGCCAGCCCGCTGAGCAGCGTGACGGCCAGCCACGGCGAAAAGTAAAACGCCGCCGCCAATCCCAACGCCGCCGCGACGCTCGTGCCGTCGTCCAGCTTGCGGAACGCGGCAGGGATTTGCTGGCCCCAGGTCATCCACGCCGAGGCGTAAAACGTCACGGTCGTCGCCGCCATCAGCGCCGCGTGCGTCACATCGCGCAGACGCTCTGTTATGCCCGCATCCAGCATCACCCGCCGCGCCGCAAAAGCTCCGACGATGGCAAACGCAAAACCCAGGATCGTCAGCGCGGTTAACGCGATAGAGGTTTTGCTGCGTATTGAAGGATCAACCTGCACCGACCAGCCGACGAGCGCCCACTGATTCCAGCCCCGGTCGGCGACGATATCGGCGGTGTGCAGCCCATCGGTCAGGCCGGCAGCGACGGGAACCGTGTCCACGCTGGCGTGTTCGATTTCGGGCGGAATGAGTTGCAGGAACGCGCCGCGACTGTCACGCGGCAACGCGTTGGCGGGCTGGCCGTCTATCGTGATGTAAAACGCGGCGCGGTCGGCGGCGCGGCGGACGCGCAGCGCCAACCCCGTGCCATGAAAGGTGAGCTTGAACTTGCCCCCGGTCTCTTTCCAGTCCGCGCCCAACTCTGAAAAGCGCCAGTCCTCCAACGGCGAAAACTCGGCTGAACCGGCGACGAATGTTTTGCTGCCCACAGACATGGGCCGCGCGGCAGGATGATAGCCCGTCGCTGTGTCCGATGCGCCGCTCATTTTTCCGAATGTGTCTGCTACGGGTTCAAGTGCCCCGTCGGGTTGAGCGATGGCAAAGCCCCAGTGGGGATCGTCGAGGGGCGCAGCAGGCTGCCAGTTTTCCAACACCATCACGCCCATCCACGGCCATTCGCGTTCCACGCGCTCCAGCGCCCCAAGAACGTAATCGGCTTGTTGGCTTTGTGTAACCTGTCCCCACACCGAGGGCCTGCCATTCCAGTCTGCTGGTAAGGCGTTCCATCCAAAGTGACTGGCCCATAGCGGCTTGCCAGCATCTCCATGAGCGACCATCTCTTCGCGCATCAAGGTGACGTGCGAAAAGTTGAGCACGTCGGGGCTGACGCGCCGGTCATCCGGGCCGGTAGAATAGCCGTATGGCTTGCCGGAGGCGATGTCGAAATAGCCGCCCGCGCCGGCCTCGTACAGTTGCCGCAGGTAGAGCCAGTCGCTCGTGTTCTTGCGCGAATTTTCGATAGTGGGCGCTAGCCCAGCCAAGAGGATGACGGCGTGCGGGTCTTTGGCGAGAATCGCCTCGCGCGCCTGGCGTAGCATCTCGGCGTAAGCGGCGGTATCCACTTCGCCGTTCCAGCGGTCGCCCAGATTCGGCTCGTCCCAGATTTGATAATAGTCAATCCGGTCGCCATAGCGCCGCGCGAACTCGGCCGCAAAGTGCGCAAAATCGACCATGTCGAGCGGCGGATTGTTGGGCTGGGCCGTGGGCGGATGAGCTTGCGACCATGCGGGCGACGTGTCCAGCGCCGCGATCACTTTCGTTTCACCCAATGCGTTGACGATCCGATCCCACGCCACCCAATCGAACTGGCCGCGTTCCGGCTCGATCTTGGCCCAGGGAAATGTCTGGCGCACCCACGCAAAATTGACTGCGCGGATTTTCTCCAGGTTTTGCCGCAAGGCCGTGTCGTCGTACTGTTCGAGCGCGACGTTGACGCCCCAGCGCGGCAGATCGGGATAGGCGATGGGTTGGGGAAAGCCATCCGGTATTCCACGCAGGGCGACGCGGCGCTGTGAGTTGACCGTCACCGCCGCCAACACGACGGCCATCAAGCCGAGCGCGCAGACTAGAGTCAGTGCAATGGCCCGCTTTTGAGATTGGAGACACTTGCGCCTGCGCGCAGTGCAGGTGTTGGAGATTGGAGATTTTTCTACCGGCTCCATCGTGGCGATGACAGCCCTCCCGATCTTCGTTGACGAGCGCCGCGCCGATCTCGCCCGAGTCTTGGTTGACTACCAATACGTTCACCGGTTTGTCATCGCCGTTGCCGAACGTCCCGGCCAGAGCCACGGACATGACCAAGATGAACATGGCTGGCATCAAAAAGAGCGTCGCCAGGCCGCCGGGATCCTTGAGCAGAATCTTGAGGTCTTTCCAGGTCGTCATGTAAATTTGGTACAGCATCGAGCTTCTCCTCAGACCTGACAGGTTTTCAAAACCTGTCAGGTCTTTATTCACGCAGTCTCCGCCCGGTCAAATCCAGAAACACCGATTCGAGGTTGGGTTCCAGGATTTCGAGCGACGAGATCGAAAGGTCGGCCACGTTGAGCGCGTCAATCACGCCGACCAATGCCTTTTGAGCGTGCGCCGCCCTGACTTTGATCTGGTGATCCACCCGGCTCACGTCGAGCACGTCCGGCAGAGCGCGCAAGGTCTGGTCAATCGCCGTCGGCGTGCCGTCGGGGATGCCCAGCACGACGGCGCCGCCGCCCAGTGAATCAATCAATGCTTGCGGCGTGTCCAGCGCCATGATCCGGCCCTGATCCATGATCGCCACGCGATGGCACAACCGTTGAGCCTCTTCCATATAGTGCGTGGTGTACAACACGGTCAGCCCGTCTCGGTTGAGCGACTCGACGTTGTCGAAGATAAAGTTGCGCGATTGGGGGTCCACGCCCACCGTCGGCTCGTCGAGGAACAGCACATCGGGCCGGTGCAGCAGCCCAGCGGCGATGTTGACCCGACGCTTCATCCCGCCCGAAAACTTTTCGATGGCATCATTTGCCCGATCAGACAGGCCAACCAGCTTGAGCGTGTCGTTCACGCGCCGGCGCAAGTCTGCGCCTTTGAGGCTATACAGGCTGCCAAAGAACAACAGGTTATCGCGCGCGGAAAGCGTTGGGTAGAGCGCCAGGTCTTGCGGCACCAGCCCGATCCGCCGTTTGACCTGCATCGGCTGGCGAATCAGGTCAAACCCGGCCACGGTGGCGCTGCCCGACGTGGGCGCGAGCAAACACGACAGCATCGAGATCGTCGTCGTCTTGCCTGCGCCGTTGGGGCCAAG
Organism: Anaerolineae bacterium; assembly: GCA_041300525.1. Lineage (GTDB taxonomy): Bacteria > Chloroflexota > Anaerolineae > Fen-1058 > Fen-1058 > JBGLNJ01. The sequence goes on from JBGLNJ010000001.1 coordinate 4,297,122, forward strand.
GAGTCCGAAAATTTCGCCTTGCTGGATGGCAAAGCTGATCCCGCGCACCGCAGGCTGCGAGCTGCCGGGATACCGTTGGGTCAATCCATTCACTTGGACTATGTTTGGCATATCTTGCTTCCCCTTGCATTCAACAGAAGCCAGTTTAGCAGACTTGTGCCGGGTTGTGATGTGCCGAATGGCCTATTCGAGGGCATATTTTGGGGATATGACTTTGGAGCACCGCTGTCCACATCCGGCGGGCGAGGGTGGAGCGAAACTAGAGCAAGCCGAGTTCTTGTCCGCGCGTGACGGCGTGCGCTCGGTCGCGCGCGTCGAGCTTGCCGAGGATGTTGCTGACGTGGTTCTTGGCGGTGCCTTCGGCGATGACGAGCGTTTCGGCGATTTCCTTGTTGCTAAAGCCTTGCGCCATCAAGCGCAACACCTCAAGTTCGCGCTCGGAGAGCGGGTCGGGCAGGGGAACCGGCGCGAGAGCAGCCGGCATCCGAGCGACCATGCTCACCAACTTGCGCGCCACGGCCGGCCCGATGGGGCTTTCGCCTCGCGCTGCCGCGCGGATGGCTTGAGCCAGTTGCTCGGAGGGCATGTCCTTCAATAAATAACCGCACGCGCCAGCGCGCAGCCCGGTCAATAGGTATTCGTCGTCGTCAAACGTGGTCAGGATGATGACGCGCGTGTCCGGCAACTCTAAGTGGATCGTCTGCGTTGCGGCGACGCCATCGGTGCCGGGCATTTGAATGTCCATCAAGATTACATCCGGCCTCAACTGTCGAGCCAGGTCAATGGCCTCGGCCCCATCGGCGGCCTGACCGACGATGCGGATGTCGGGAGCCAGCGATAGCAGTGTGGCAAGCCCTTCGCGCATCAAGCGTTGATCGTCGGCGATCAACACGGCGATTTCAGCCATTCGCCACGCCTCCGCAAGGCAGCGCTACCTCGACCCAAAATCCACCCTCGGGATGATTTTCGGCGCGGACGGTTCCATCCAATGCAGCCACTCGCTCGCGCAGCCCGAGCAAACCCAAGTCGTCTTGCGCTGCTCGTCGCCCGATGCCGTTATCGTGGACTCGCAGCCGAACCGTTTCCGGATCGAAAGACAGTTGCACGTCCACCGTGCTGGCGTGCGCGTGCTTGCGGATGTTGGTGAGCGATTCCTGCGCAACTCGATACAACACCGTCTCGACTTGAGGCGAAAGTTGACGGACTGATCCTGTTTGCTCGAACGAGACCATCAGCCCGGCCTCGTGCGTGTCGTCGGCCAGGCGGCGGATTGCCTGGGGCAGCGGCTGATCGTCGAGCGGCGAGGGACGCAACGCCGCCACAGAGCGGCGGACTTCGGCCAGCCCTTCGGAGGCCAGTTCTTTGGCGCGCACTGCTGCCTCGCGCGCCCGCGCCGGGTCGGCCTCCATCAATTTCGTCACGATCTCGAGCTGCACGTTGAGCACGGTCAGGTAATGGCCCAGACTGTCGTGAACGTCGCGCGCGATCCGGTTGCGCTCCCGCAGGGTCGCCAGCCGCTCGACCTCGGCGGCATACTCGGCCAACTGCCGGTTGGCGACTTGTATTTGTTCTCTTGCGCGCTCTTCGCGTTGGGCCATGCGGGTAAAGGCAATGATGAACACGTAACCGGCCGCATAGCCCCCGCCGGCTTGCAGCCCTGCCATCCAGCCGTGTGCCAATCCATACAGCGCCGCAATCGCTCCCAGCAACATTGCGCTGTACACGTTGGCCCAGCGCCCTGGCAGAATGAATCGAGACTCGCTGACGGTGATGAACGTGAGCATGGGAACCAGGGTATAGAAATTGCTGATCGGCAAGAGCGCCAACGCGGCCATCCCCTGGCCGACCAGCAGCCACGTGGACAAGCGTGGCCGGTGGGTCAGCCGCACGGCCAGATCGGCCAATGCGCCAAAGATCAATATCCCGACTGTAAATGCGATCCAACGCCCACTTTGGAAGAGTTCAGCCTGCGTCAACAAAGCAGTGACGAAAACCGCTGCCGTCATCGCATAGATCGCGGCATACTCGCCTCGATGGGCCGGAGATGAGGATGGGTTCTGGGGCATGGGTTTCACCTGCACGACCAGGAGCATGGCACTTGGCCCACGGCTTTCTCATAAAAACTGGCTGGCGATTGAAATCGCTCCTGTTGGGCCTGCGGCCAGGCGTCCACCTGCGTGGACGCAATGTCCCGTCGGCGTAGGCCGACGGCCAGCCGCAGGCTCATTAGGCGCGGCGCGAAGCGAACCGCTGGGCTTGGCTTGCTTGCTTGCGCAATCCGCGTGATATTGTATCACCACTATGATGCGGCGCAAACTGGCGGCTGATACACAACCTGCATCCTCCATCTTGCATGGGTGTCCGTCAAAGTTTTGCGGTGGCACGCTGGCTGGCGATTGGAAATCGCGCCCGCCTCTGGCGAGCAGCAAAGCCGACCTTCGTCGGCTGGGGATTGAACCTGCGAAGGCAGGACTGGATGAGGTCTACGGTGCCCAAGTCTATCAACGCCGGGTCCAACTTCAAGTGCGGGGACAGGACCTTGATTCGAACGCCGAGGATAGCGTGCCCGCCGTTGCTTTCCACCATCAACGCCCAGTCATGCGTTACATCGCCCGGCGCGAGAGTCTGCGAGTCGGCCTGCACCACGAGCTCAAGGCTTTCCCCAGCAGGCACCTGAAACTGCTCCGGCGCAGCGGTGAGCCACGATACCCGGCAGCGGATGCGCCCCATCAAGAGGCCGCGGCCTTTATTGGCGAGGGTGAAGGTTGTCTGCGCCGCTTCGCCCAGGCCCACTCGGCCGAAATCGAGCGAAGGAACATCCACCTGCAAGACGGAGGGCAGGATGGCGACTCGGACTGAGAGATGCCGGTCACCGCCGGTGCTGCGGATTTCGAGCGCGTCGGCAGATTGTATTCTGCCGGCGGGGAGTCCGCTCAGGTCAGGCTCCACGGTCACGGCGCAATGCTCACCGGCTGCGCAGCCAAACCACTCAGGTGTGGCTTTGAGCCACGACACCCGGCAGATAATGCTGCCACACAAATAACCTCTGCCCCGGTTGGTGAGGGTCAGCGTGATGGGCGGCACTGTTTTCCCCACGCCGACCGTTGGCAGGTCGAGCGTGTCGGGCGTCACATCCATCACAGGCGGGGCTGCTCCGAGCGACTCGAGGAATTCTTCCAGGCCGGCGCTGCGAAGGATTTCGTCGCCGCCGGAGGCCCGTCGAGTGATGGCCTCGGCGCGAGCGGCGATCAGTTCCAGCTCGTCGGCCAGGCCATGCTGGCGCGTTGCGCGCAACTCCTTGACCCCTTCTCGCAGCCACTCGGCGATGTAACCTTTGAACAAGTGGTCCACGGCCCGGTTCCAGTCGGCGTCACACACGGCCGGCAGGTGGACGGGATCGGTGGCGACATGGTTCAGGGACAGGCTGTAGGGCGGCAGAGTGACCGCGCCGGACAAGGCTGCGGCGGGAGAGGGAAGTTGCGCCGACGAGGGAAGGAACAGAGTCGCCGCCGGTTCTGCGGAAACAAACAGCGTGGCCCCTCCGGCGACTGCGCCAGACAAAGTGGCCTCGACCTGCTCCAGGTGTGTGATGAACTCGGCGGCGCTTTGATAACGGTCATCGGGATTTTTGGCCATCGCTTTAAAGAGGATGGCGTCAATCGCCGGAGAAAGAGCCGGGTTGATCTGGCTGGCGACGGGTATCGGGTCATTGACGTGTTTGAGCAAGATCGCCACGGCCACGTCCGCCTGGTAGGGAAGCTGGCCGGTCACCATCTGAAAGAACATGGCCCCCAGCGAATACAGGTCGCTGCGCGCGTCGGCTGCCTTGCCCAAGCCTTGTTCGGGTGATATATAGTTGGGCGTGCCGACGATGCCGGTGGCGGTGTGGCGCGCATCGCCGAGAATCTTGGCGATGCCAAAGTCCGTCAAGATCACGTGCCGGTCTTGATTGAGCATCACGTTGGAGGGTTTGATGTCCCGGTGGACCATGCCATGGCTGTGAGCATAAGAGAGCGCAGAGGCTACGTCTTTGGAGATGCGGATCGCTTCGGGCAGCGGCATGATCTCGTTTTGGGCAGCCAACTCTTGCAGCTTGGCGTCCAGGGTGTAGCCGTTGATATACTCCATGACGATGTAAAAATATACGCCGTCGGTCACGTCAAAGTCGTACGTCTGCACAATGTTGGGGTGACGGAGCTGTGCGGCAGACCTGGCTTCGCGCTGGAACCGGGCCAAGAAATTCTTGTCTTCGGCGAGGAAAGAGTGCAGGAGCTTGATAGCGACGTGCCGATCCAACGAGGCTTGATAGGCCTTGTAGACCTCGGCCATGGCGCCTCGCCCGATCAGTTCCACGATTTGATTTTTGCCGAGTGTTTTTCCGATGAGTGAATCTACCATGTCGCTCTTGCTCTCGCGCTGGCAGGGGAGGCCAGCCCGCGGCATCAACTCGCCCGCTGTAGGCAATTTTACACCCACAGCCCGCTGGCACAAATCGGCGCAGGACGGTCACAGGCTGAGTATAGACGCAAACGGGTGTGAGGTCAAACGCAGATTTCACAAGATGATTCTCTGAAACCGGTCGGGCAAGACGAGGCCGGACGCAAGAGGCGAGAAAACGTCCTACGCCCGGACTTGGCCCAAGTCGCGTCGCCCGAACAAAATCTGCTCTCGTTCATAGAGCCTGGCTGCGACAAACATGAGCAGCAAACCCGCCAACAGCGTCACGGCAGCCGAAACGATCACGTTCAACGGGCGCACCGACTCGCCCCGCAAGACCTGGTTGATGAGCAATTGCTGGCCAAAGATCGGCGCCAGCATCGCCCACAACTCGGCCTTGACCGGCAGAAAGGCCAGGAACATTCCCGGCAGCGCCGGGATGATGGTCAAGAACGAGATATAGCTCTGGGCTTCTTTGACGCTGCGCGTGAACGCGGCGAGGGTGACCTCTAACGCGGCTGCCAAAGGCATGATGGGAAGAGCGATCAAGAAAATATACACCAGCGTCAACAAGTGGAGTTCTAACCGTGCTCCAAAAGATGACTGCAAGAACTTGAGGACAACCGCGAACCCGATCAACGTCTCGACGACGGCAATCATGATGAAGACGAGCATGGCGCCCAGCTTGCCCAGTACCAGTTCCCACCGCGCCACGGGATTGATGAGCAGCGGCTCCAACGAGCCTCGCTCGCGCTCACCCGACGTGGTATCAATCGCCAGGTACATCCCGCCGATAAAGATGGAAAAGATGATGAAATAGGGCGTAATGTTCAGGAGGTCAGCGGCCTGGCTCTCTGGCGTGGAGACATCAATCCTCTCAATCGCCAGCGCCTCTACGACGACGGGGCTGATCCCGCGCGCCCGCAGCCGCAGCAAGCCGATCTGGCGGCTGTAGGCTTCGAGTAGATCGCAGGCACGGCTCACCGTCACCAAGGCCGACTGGCGTGACCGGTCTGCCACTAACCGCACCGTCGCCGGGCGGTCTGCGCGCAAGTCTTCGCCATAGCCGGCGGGGATGAGCAAGATGATATCGTAATTTCCCGCCCGCACCTCGGCTTCCGGGTTGGCCGGCGCAGGCCGAATTTCGACGTCGTTCTGTTGCAGGAATTGGATCAGGCCCGGCGCATTTTCTGCGCCAGCCACCGCCAGGATCAAGGGCCGCTCGGTCTGCTGCAAAACAGTCCACCCCAACACGGCGAATATCAGCGCGATCAACGCCGGGCCTAGCAAGGGATAAAACAGCGAAGCGGCCAGGGTGCGCCGATCGCGCACATTGTCCATCACCTCTTTGGCGAAAACCGTCCAAATCCGCCCCATCATCATGCCAGTCCCTCTTCCGACCCAATCACAGTCACCAGCGCATCTTCCAGGTTGGCCTGCTGCGTCATCTGCCGCAACTCGTCCGGCGTCCCCGTAACGACCACCTGACCGCGCACAAGCACGACAACATTGTCGCACAAAGTCGAGACTTCTTGCATGATGTGGCTGGAGAACAGGATACATCGGCCCTCGTCGCGGAGGCGGCGAATGAAAGCGCGCATGGCGCAGTACCTCAACCTCGAAACCGGTGGGCTGACTGACGTGCATGCGATAACGTTCAAAATCGCCGATCCGGAAACCGGCGCGCTGCAATTCCTGGTCAACGTCTCACTGGATATCACCGAGCGCAAGCAAGCCGAAGAGGCGCTGCGCGCCAAAGTCGCCGCGTTGCAAACGCTGGCCGACATCGGCCAGACCATCATCTCCACGCTCGACCTCGACCGTTTGCTGCTCGCTCTGCTGGAACGCGTGCGGCAGGTCACTGGCGCCGAGGCGTGCTCGGTGGCGCTGGTGGAGGCGAACACAGGCGACCTGGTATTTCGCCAGGCCGCCGGCGAGGTGAGCCAGACCGTGGTCGGCGTGCGATTGCAGCCGGGCCAGGGCATTGCCGGCTGGGTCGCCTCGCACGGCCAGCCCGTGTTAGCGCCCGACGCGGCGTCTGACCCGCGCTTTTACGCAGGAGTGGACAGCGGCACCGGTTTTATCACGCGCGATCTGGTGTGCGTGCCGCTGATCGTCCGTGATGTCGTCACGGGCGTGCTCGAGCTTGTCAACAAACGCGAGGGCCAGTTCGGCCAGGATGACGTGCAACTGCTCACGTCCGTGGCGGCGCAAGCCGCCATCGCCATCGAGAACGCGCGGCTATTTGAAAATGAACGCGCCGGGCGGCAACGGCTGGAAACGCTCTACCGCATCGGACAGACCATCAATTCCATGCTGGACGCCGATGCCATCCTCGACCGGTTGACGGAAGAAGCCATGCGCGCCACGCGCGCCACGCACGGCTCGGCGCTGGTGGCCCGTCCCGAAGCGGACTGTTTCGAGCGGCGCTCGCTGCGGGGCTATTCGCCGGAACAGGCCGAAAGGGCGCGTAGCCTCCCGCTCTCTTTGCGCCAGGGAGCGAATGGCCGGGCCTACTGGACGCAGCAAGTCGTCTACCTGCGCGATGCCTGGGCCGACCCCGACTATTTCCCGCTGATCCCGGACACGCGCTCCGAGCTGGCCGTGCCCATTCTCCGGGGCGGCCAGGTCATCGGCAACCTCGACCTGCAGAGTCCCGATGTGGACGCGTTCCGCGACGTTGACCTGGACTTTATGCTGGCGCTGACTAACCAGGTGGCGATCGCGCTGGAGAACGCCCGGCTGTTCCAAGAGACGCGCCGTCGCTTGGACGAGCTGTCGGTCGTCTCGAACGTGGCGCTGGTGGGCGCCGCCGGGCGTCCCTTTGACGAAACCGTCTCGCGCGCCACGCAGGCCATGAGCAGTCTGTGGCCCGAGGCTTGCCTGCTCGGCTTTCTGTTTGTGGACGAGGCCGAGCGCGTGCTGCGCCTGCACCCAACTTATCAAAGTGTGCCGCCCGAGCACAAGGACTGGATGATCCCGCTCGACCAGGGCCTCACCGGCTGGGCCGTACGCGAGCGGCAGCCGGTTCGGGTAGGTGACGTTCTGGCCGACCCGCGCTACTTTGGCCTGGAGACAAGCACGCGGTCCGAGATGGCCGCGCCGCTGGTCGCAGGCGAGCGCGTCATCGGCGTGATCAACGTCGAGAGCCGCTCGCTCGACGCATTTTCGGGCGACGACTTGCGCCTGCTGTCCACGCTGGCCGGGCAATTGGCGACGATTTTTGAAAAGGCGCGCCTGGATGCAGAGCTAGAGACCGAGCGGGATTCGCTGGCCCGGCGCGTCGAAGAACGCACCGCCGAGCTGCGCCTTGCCAACGAACAATTGCGCCAGGCGCATGATCAAGTGCGCCGCGCCTTGGAAAAAGAAAAGGAGTTGGGCGAGCTAAAGTCGCGCTTTGTCTCGATGACGTCGCACGAATTCCGCACGCCGCTCGGCGGCATCCTGTCTTCGGCAGAAATGCTGGAAGAGTATGGCGGCCAATTCACCGAGGAACGCAAGCTCGTCTACCTGCGCCGGATTCAGGCCTCGGCCCACCACATGGTTGACCTGCTGAATGACATCCTCGTCATCGGCAGAGCGGACGCCGGCAAGCTGGAATTCCACCCGGCGCCGCTCGATCTCTTGAAACTCTGCCAGGAATTGGTGGAAGAACTGCGACTGACGGCGGGGACCCAGCACCGCCTGACCTTTGCCAGCCAAGTCGAATCTGCTCAGGTCGCCATGGACGAGAACCTCTTGCGGCAGATCCTCACCAACCTGCTCTCCAACGCGATAAAGTATTCGCCGCAGGGCGGAGAGGTGCAATTCACCTTGACCTGCCAGGCCGAACAGGCCATCTTCCAGGTTCGGGATCACGGCATCGGGATTCCGCCCGAAGACCAGTCGCGCCTGTTCGAGACTTTTCATCGAGCCGGCAACGTGCGCAACATTCCCGGCACAGGGCTGGGGATGGCGATTGTCAAGAGGTCAGTGGATGCGCAAGGTGGGACGATCCGCGTCGAGAGCCAGGTGGGCGTGGGCACCACCGTCACCGTCACGCTGCCCCTGGGCGTGGCAAACGACGAGTGACCTGCGACTCGTCAACTGCTGCCTGGGAAAAGAGAGCCTATCCTGCGCTGCCCAGTGACAAATAAAAAAGGGCGAGAGATTGCTCCCTCGCCCTCGGTGCTCGTCCTCTCACACACCACGCTCCAAGGCCGCCACGATGCGCCCCAACTCCGCATCCAATTTGGGATCGAGCGGCGTGGGCTGGTGATTCTTCAAAATCCACTGCGCGCGGTCTTGCGCCCATTCGCGCGCGCCATCGCGCTTTTCTTCCCAGACGTTGTACGGGCGGCGGTCGAACAGCGTGGGCACCCACAGCTCGCGGTTATGTTTCTTGGTGTGCTTTTGCGCGAGGAAATTGCCGCCGGGGCCGACGGCGCGAATGGCATCGAGCGCGAGCGTCTCGTCGTTGACGACGATGCCGCGCGCCATGGCGCACAAGATGCTCCAGATTTCGCAGTCCATCAGCAACATCTCGTGCGACCAGATGCGGCTGCCGTGGAGCAGCCCTGCGCCCAGCAGCATGTCGGACACGGTGGATACGGCCATGAACGCCGAAAGGCTGTTTTCCACGGCCGCTTGCCAACTGGGTTCTTTGGCGCCGGTGGCGAACGCGCCCATCGAAAGCGGCACGCTGTAGAAATCGGCCAGCACGTTCGTCGCCGCGCCAAAGAGAAAATCTTCCGGGCCGCCGCCGGTATAACCGCCCGTGCGCAAGTCCATCGCCGTTTGCGCGGCGGCGTAATAAACCGGCGCGCCGGGATAGGTCATCTCGATGAGCGCCAGCGCGCTGATGACTTCGGCGTTGCCCACGACCAGGTTGCCCGCCAGCGTGGCCGGGCCGGTCGAGACCATGCTCGCCATCGTCATAAACCCGACGGGGATGCCGGCCTCGGCGCTTACCAGCGCTGCCTCCAGGCTGCCGCCGTCCTGGCCGAGCGGGCAGGTGGTGCATTGCATGTTGGAAAGGACGGGCCGCCGGCGCAGCGCGTCGCGCCCGCCCGCAATGGCCGCCGCCATCTCGACGGACGCGATGGCCTCGCGCTCGTTGACGATGGATTCGGTCTGCACGTGCTTGGTCGAGTGATTCCAGATGGCGTGAAGATCGGAAGAGCACACGTCTGAACTTCGACGGCGTGGCCGGGGATTTTGGCGATGTGGGTCTTGCGGTCAACGCAGCGCCTTTGGGCTGGGGAAACGCACGCCGACGGATTCGATCACGTCCAGCGTGGCGGTGTGGATGCGGCGCACATCTTCGCCACTAAGAATGTCCAACTTGATGCGGGGATTGGAATAGGCTTTGATGGTCATGGGATTCTCCTGTCACGTGTTGCGTATTTCGTGTCCCGCGCTTCGCGTCTGTCACGCATCACGCATCAGATTCCCATCAACTGCTTGGCGATGGCGACTGCGCCGATGGCATCCTCGCTGTAGCCCTCCGCGCCGATTTCGGCGGCCCAACTGCGCGTGACGGGCGCGCCGCCCACCATCACTTTGACCGCTATGGGATAGCGGCCTTTGCGCAGCCCGGCATCGTCTAATGCCTCGATCACGTCGCGCTGAGCCGTCATCGTCGTGGTGAGCAGCGCGCTCAGGCCGACAATGTCGGCATTCACCTCGCGCGCTTTTTCCACGAATTTGGGCGTCGGCACGTCGGTGCCCAGGTCAAACACCTGGAAGCCGTAGATCGGAAGAGCTCCGAACCTGGCTCCGGGCGCAAACACATTCTTGGTGGAGATGAGGACGATATCTCCCCCGATGCCCTGCAGAGTCAACAGTCAGCCCGACGCGGCCAGGGTGAGCAGCGTGCCTTCCACATTCACCTTTTCCAGTTTCTGGAAAGCCTCCAGGCTCAACTCGGTCAGAGGCGACGTCAGCGCGATGCCGGCGTTGACGATGACGATGTCAACGCCTCCCCAGGTTTGGACGACGCGATCGAATCCCTGGGCGACCGAGTCCGGGTCTGTGACGTCAAGCGGCACACCCAGGACGCGATCCCCGGCTGTTTCCGCGAACTCGCGCACCTGGGCATCGAGTCTTTCGCCCGGCAGGTCAGTGGCGGCCAGGTAGCATCCCTGGTTCAGCAACGCCCTGCAAATCCCGTGGCCAATGGCTCCGGCAGAACCGGTGACGAGGGCCACTTTGTTGCGCAGCGGTTGATGGCTGTCCGGCGCGCTATCACTCACGTAAAGGATGCCCAGGTCTCGCAAGCAGATGGCTTGCGGCTTGGCCCCGTGCTGTGCGGCATACGCTTCGAACCGGCCGGCCAGTTGCTTTCGAAATGCTGCTGCCGATTCATAGCTTCCGATCACGTCCAGGTAGAGAGGCGGCCTCTCCAATCGCTCCAGGGCTGATGGGCGTGGTTGCCCCAACTTTTCGAAATCAATCGCCGCCTGGGTGGCCAGGGTCTTGAGAATGATAGGGCGATAGGGCATATCGTCATCGCCGGTCGGGGTTGCCAACAGTCCCCGAATTGCGGGAGCCACCTGGGCTAATCTCTGGATTGATAGCCCGGATGTTTTCCGGTCATCCATCGGTCACTCCTCTCTTGTTTCAAGACGAGCTGATTCGAGCGCCGCTCTATCTCTGAGATTCTTGTCGCTTCAGGGTTTCGTACAAGTCCAGGGCCTCGGCCGGTTTCATGTTCTCGTGCACCACCTTCCGAACGGCAGCGATCATGGCCTTGGGCGCCTCGCTTTGGAAAATATTCCTTCCCATATCCACGCCGGCTGCCCCCTGCTGCACGGCCTTGTAAGCCATCGTCAGGGCCTCTAGCTCTGGCAACTTTTTGCCGCCGGCCATCACGATGGGCACCGGGCACGAAGCCGTCACGGTCTCAAATTCCTCTTCGACAAAATAGGTCTTGACCAGGTGAGCGCCCAGTTCGGCGCAGATCCGGCAGGCCAGGCGGAAATACTGGGCGTCCCGCGCCATGTCCTTGCCCACCGCCGTCACCGCCAGCACCGGAATGCCGTAACGCAACCCCAGATCAACCAGGCGCGTCATATTGTGCACCGAGCGGGTCTCGAACTCTCCGCCGATGAATACCTGGATCGCCACCGCCGACACGTTCATGCGAATGGCGTCTTCCATGTCCACGGCGATTTCCTCGTTGGAAAGCTCCTTGAGGATGCTCGGTCCGCCGCTGGCCCGCATCACGACCGCCCTGGCCGTGGCCGGCGCAATGGTCGTGCGCAGGATGCCGCGCGTCAGCATCAGGGCGTCGCAGTAGGGGACCAGGGGCACGATATTCAGGTCAACCCGTTCCAGTCCCGTCGTCGGTCCCTGAAAGTAGCCGTGGTCAATCGCCAGCATCACGGTCCGGCCAGTGTCTGGACTAAAGATCCGCGCCAGGCGGTTCTTCATTCCCCAGTCCAACGATCCCGATCCCTTGAGGAAGAACCCTGGGGTCTCCATCGGGATATCCGCATAGAACTGTTTGGCTTGTTTTCCTGCATCTGCTTCCGGCATGGTTTTTTTCTCCTTAATTCTCGGGCCTCAAGATCAGGTAGCCTTTTTGGATGAGCCAATGATGAAACTCGTAGGTGGTGTGGAGGCAGTCCGTCTTGCAGAGGCGGCGGATCTGCTCGTGCTTGGCCGTGCCCTCCGTTTCGTCGTCCAAGAGCACTTGGACGGGACAAGGCAGGCTCTTGCAAAACTCGCGCCGCTGGTATTCAACGTAACCCTCAAGTGGCATATCTTGCTCCTTCTTTCGTTGCGCGCAGCCGATAGTCTTGTTCCATGGTCAGTCTGGGCCGTCGCCAAAAAACATTATACCACTGGACTGCCGTGACGACAGTTCTGCGCCATGCTCGCCGGAATCTCAAGTTGGTCAAAAGAGCAGTGTGCGGTAAAATAGTGTGCATGACAACTGACATACTGACCTCGACGCTCGCACAAGAACTGGGCATCCACGCCAACCAGGTTGAACAGACCGTCACCCTGCTCGACGCCGGCAACACCATCCCCTTCATCGCGCGGTACCGCAAAGAAGTCACCGGCTCGCTGGACGAAGAGCAGTTGCGCCAACTGGCCGAGCGCCTGAACTATTTGCGCTCGCTGGCGGAACGCAAGGCGGCGGTACTGGCCTCCATCCAGGAGCAGGGCAAACTCACGCCGGACTTGCAGACCGCGATTGATGCGGCGGCGACTTTGCAGGCGGTCGAAGACCTCTACCAGCCCTACAAGCCCAAGCGCCGCACACGCGGGATGATGGCCCGCGAGCGTGGGCTGGAACCGTTGGCGCAGTTGATCTTGGCCCAGCCCTTGACGCGCGAGAGCCTTGACCAACTCGCCGCGCCGTATCTTACCGATGACGTGCCGACATCGGAAGATGCCTGGGCCGGCGCGCGCGACATTGTGGCCGAGACGATTTCGGACGAGGCCGAAGTGCGCCAGGCGGCGCGCCAACTGGCGATGGAGCGCGGCTACCTGGGCTGCGAGCTGACCGATGCGGAGCAAGACCCGCGTCACGTCTATGAGTTGTATTACCAATTCGCCGAGGCTGTGCCGCGCCTGCGCCCGCACCAAATCCTGGCGCTCAATCGCGGCGAAAGCGAAGGCGCGCTCCGGCTCAAGCTCGACCCACCATCGGATATGTGCCTGGATCGCATCGCGACCAAGTTCCGGCCCGACCCGCGCTCGCCGCTGGTCGAGCAGCTCAACCTCGCCTCGCGCGATAGTTGGGATCGCCTGCTCGCGCCCGCCATCGAGCGCGACGTGCGCCGCGCCTTGACCGAGACAGCCCAGGAACAAGCCATCAAGGTTTTTGCCACGAACCTCAAGGCGCTGCTGCTCCAGCCGCCCATCCGAGGTCACGCCGTCATCGGGATTGACCCCGGCATTCGCACCGGCTGCAAAGTGGCGGCGGTGGATGCCACCGGCAAAGTCTTGGGCACACTGACGATCTTTCCGCACGAGCCGCACAAGCAGTGGGTTGCCAGCAAAACGCTCTTGCAGAAAATCATCCAGGCGACCGGCGCCGACCTGATCGCCATCGGCAATGGAACGGCCAGCCGCGAGACGGAACAACTCGCGGCCGACATTATCCGCGAAGGCGCGCCGGCCCGCTACCTGATCGTCAACGAGGCCGGGGCGTCGGTGTACTCGGCCTCGCCCCTGGCGCGCGCCGAGTTGCCCGACCTGGACGTGACGCTGCGCGGGGCCGTGTCCATCGCGCGGCGCGTGCTCGACCCGCTGGCGGAACTCGTCAAGATTGATCAGAGCTCGATTGGCGTGGGCATGTATCAGCACTACGTGGACTTTATGCAGAGGCCGTCGCGGCCTGTTTTTGCTGCTTTTTGGACACCACCGGCTGTCGAGGTTCTGGGTGAAAACCCGCCGCGCGGCCCGGTGCTTTTCCGCTGAGGTGGGGTGCTGAGGCGGGTGTGCCCAAACTGAGGGAAAAGGTTGGCCAGGCGCGCTGCACCTGTCCGGCGGTGAGCGGCTGTTGCGGGTCACGCGGAGACTTGTCCCACGGGCGGGGCATGGACTTGACCAACGTGCGCGCCAGCAACAATTGCGTGTACGCCAGAGCCACGACCCACTGCCAGTTTTCACAGGCTCGGAGCGTGGGCGACCCTTCGCAAGCTCAGGGCAGGTTTGGCGGGCAGCAAACCCAATCGCTGTTTGGCGAAGCGGAAAAAGTGCTCGATGCCAAAGCGGGCCAGGTACATCTGGCAGAGAGCTTCCAGCGGCACTGAACTGGGGCCGCTCCAGAACAGCCACAACGGGCGGCGGTACTTGGGTTGACCGTCCGGTGCGAAGAACTCGACCCGCACGACGGTGCCTACCAGACGTGCCACCTCCTTGAAGTGCAACTGGCTCCAATCGCTCACGCGCACCGTGCCGAGCGGCAGAGGAAACTCGACCTGGTGCTGTGGGGCGGGCGGGGTCTGGAGGCGGAACTTGTCGCCATGTTCCGGCGGTCGCCCCTTCTTGGTGCGCTTGCCGGTCTTGGGATTGATGACCGGCGCAGGCGGCGCACCGTACAGCACGCGATTGCAGGGCAAGCGCACCAGGACACACAGGCTGGTCAAGCCTATAAACGCGGCCAAAAACGGCTCGACTGAGCTCGCCGAAGTCGGCGCTTTGGCTTCGGCCTGAGCTCAGCCGAACGGCGTAGCCGCTGTCGGCGACGACGACGTTGAGCATCCCCGCCACGACGAGCGTCGCCGCCAAGCACAACACTTGCCGAGCCGCCACGACCGCCGGTGTGTCCCACGTGGCCGCGCGCTCCACGTCACGTGGGGCGAACCAGGCCGGGGCCTGGGAGACGATTCGTCCCAACCAACTGTACTGGTGACCGGGTATGGCTTTCTTCTGGCTGGTCGAGTAGACCTTACCTCGATCCGGCAAGGTCTCGGCGTCCGGGCGCAGATCCACCGTGGTGTCCACGCCGTACACCGCGCACCCGCCAATCGTCAGCGCCTCGGACGGCTCCGCCTCGGCCAGCAGACTTCGGCGAGCTCAGTCGAACCGTTGCCGCGCCTGTTCGGGATCAATCTGCCCTTTCTGGAGAGCGTCGTAGACCATGCTGAATCGGCGGCGGAACGCCGGGCTGAGGCTCAACTCCACGGGTGAGCGCGGGTCAACCGTCACGGCAAAGCCGCAAAGCGTCGATGAGTTCAAACAACGCATCGGCGCGCAGCGGGAAAATGCCCAACAGTTTTTGGCGGAACTGCTGGAGAAATGGGAGAGAGACAATCGTTGTTGTCATACCTGCATTTTCGCCAATTTCCGATTTGTGTCAAGGCCAGTTGTGAAGCTGGCTGTTTGGACTCTAAACTTCAGTAGTTTGTGCAGTTGCTATTAATATCCAGCTCGCGAAAGTCCTCTGCAAGTAACATCCTGACCGAAAAAACTATCTTGTCGGTGTCGTGATTACCGACTAGTGGGGCGCTCCCAACTTCTTTCTTTTGTGGCTATGAATACACTCTATCACACCGGCGCCGTGCCCACCAGTCGCCAAGCTACCCATTCACTCCCCCGCAATTCTACGGGGGTGTGATCTACGCCGGCAAATGAATCTCGATTTGCGTTCCGTGGCCCGGCTCGGACACAAGGCTCAGCCAGCCGCCGGCCAACTCCGTGCGCTCGCGCATCCCCAGCAGACCATAGTGCCCAGCTTTTGCCAACTCGCCCGGACGGTCGGGGATGGCAAAGCCTGCGCCGTCGTCGTGAATCGTCACGGCGACCTCGCCCTCTGAAAAAGCCACGCTCACATCGGCGCGGGAAGCGTTGGCGTGCGCGGCCACATTGTTGAGCGCCTCCTGCACGATGCGATACAGCGCGATCTCGCGCTCCGGCGTCAGCCGCTTGGGTTCGCCCGTGACATGAAAGAAAGCAGCCAGCTTCCCATCGGCGCCGGCGCTCGCATCGCGCGCCAACATTTCCAGCGCCGGGAGCAGCCCCAGGTCTTCGAGGTAAATCGGGCGCAGGTTGCGCGAAAATCGGCGCACTTCTTCGACCAGCGCCGTCGTCATCGCGCGCAGCTCGTCCAGGCGAGCCGCGCAAGCGAGGGGATCACGGCTCAGTGTTTTCTGCGCCATCTGCAATTGCTGATCGAGCGCGATGAGGCTTTGCACCGTTTCGTCGTGCAGATCGCGCGCCAGCCGTTTACGCTCGTCCTCCTGGCCTTGCGTCAGGGCGGCCAGGTAGCCCCGCATCCCGGCCTGATACGATTGCACCTGCTCGGCCATCTGGACCAGCGTGGCCTGCAAGGCCTGAATCTCTGCGATGCCGCCGACCGGCTCTTCGAGCGCCTCAAAATCGCCCCAGCCCAACTGGGCAGCCTGCTCGTCCAGGCGCTGCAGCGGTCGGACGATGCTGCGCACACCATAGAAAAGCGCCACCGCCGCCAGCAGTCCCGCCGGCAGCAAAATGAACTGGATCGGCTCGGTGGATCGCATCAACGGGCTGACCACATCCGCCCAGGGTTCTTCGACAATCAGCCCCCACCCCACCCAGCCGACGCCGCTGTAGGCAATGACGCGCTCCAGGTTGTCGGGCGGGAGCGCGCGATAGTACGCGCCCGACTCACCGCGCAGCGATTCGGCCACGCCGGGATGGCCGCGCCAGTCCGCGCCGATGAGAGATTCATTCGTGTGATAAATGAGTTGACTGTTGAGGTCAACCAAATACGCGGCAGCGCGCCGGGTGGCCTGCAAGCCACTCACCAGCGTGGGGATGCCAAGCTGCTGCGGGCTGAGCGCGCCGATGGCAATGACAGTGCGCCGCGCCGAGGGAACGGCGATAAAGAGCACGACGCCGCGCGTGGGCGTGTCTGCCACCAGCGGCGAAAACGCCGGGCCGGGGCTTTGGCCCGAAAAGTCTAGCAGTTCTTGCGCAAAGGGACGCTGCGCCCATACCTCGTTCGAGGGAGCGCCGGCGATCAACTGGCGCTGCGGATTGTAGAACGCCACACCGCCGTCAAACTGGTTAAAGAGAAAATCGGATTCGGAGACAAGCTGCTGGAAAGGCACGCCGTCGGACAGCCGGTCGGACAACGTGCGGAGCGCCATCGCTTGATTGTAGACCCGCTCGGTCAATCCCACCGCCGCCGCGCGGACGGCTCGCTCGTCACGCTCGCCCACTAGCCGCCGCGTCTCCTGGCGATAGACCTGGAACGCCACCGTCCCCAGGCTGGCCGCCGCGACCAGCGGCACGAGCAGCACGATGACGATCAGGCGCAGTGGCAAGCGGCGCATGTCACGTCGGCCGAACGAGACCGCTGATGGACGCGCCATCGTGCACGCGCTGGATGACTTGCGCCAACAGCGGCGCAATAGACACGACCTGAATTTTGGGGTGCCGCTTTTCCGGGGGCAAACCATGCAATTGCCACCGAGAACCTCACCAAATGCTTCGGCAAATTCTGCGCCGTGAGCGGTGTGACGTTCACCGTCAAGCGCGGCAGCATCTTTGGCTTCCTGGGGCCGAACGGCGCGGGCAAGACGACGACGATGCGCATGTTGCTGGGACTGCTCGCGCCCACGTCGGGGCGCGCCGAGGTGTTGGGTTACAATGTGGCGCACCGGCCGCGCGCGGTCAAGAAACGCATCGGCTACATGAGCCAACGCTTTAGCCTGTACGACGATCTAACCGTGGGCGAGAACTTGCGCTTTTACGGACGGACGTATGGGTTGGACGGCAAACGTCTGCGCGAGCGTATCGAGTTCGTGCTAGAGATGGCTGACCTGATGGGCCGCGACGGGATGCGCGGGCGCGAGCTTGCGGGCGGTTGGCGTCAACGGTTGGCGCTGGGCACGGCGATTCTGCACGAGCCAGAGTTGGTGTTCCTGGATGAGCCGACCGCCGGCGTTGACCCGGTGAGCCGCCGGGCGTTCTGGGAATTGCTGTACCGGTTGGCCGGCGGAGGCACGACGATCTTTGTGACCACGCACTACATGGACGAGGCCGAGCATTGCCAGGAGTTGGCGTTCATCCATGCCGGCGCGATTGTGGCGCAAGGTTCGCCCGATTCGATCAAGACCACGTTGATGAAGGCGCAGGTGCTCGAGATTTCGCCCGACCAACCCGCCGAGGCGATGCGCTTGCTCAAGTCGGCGCGCGCGGAGGGCCGCCTGGATGTGGACGACATTGCGTTATACGGCGCGCAAGTTCACGTCGTCGCGCCGGATGTGGGGCGGGTGATGGAATCCATCGCGCACCTGCTGCAAGCGGGCGGCCTCCAGCCGGGCCAGATGGACGTGATCGAGCCGTCGTTGGAGGATGTGTTCCTGTCGTGTATTCGGTAGCAAGGAGCAAGAGGCAAGAAACTGGCTTCTGCATCTTGCCTCCTGCATCTTGCGCCCTGTCAGGTGAAGTATGAACATTAGACGCTATATCATTTTGATTTTCGTCCTCGCCATCACGATTGGCGGCGCGTTGTGGTACTTGCGCCCCAATCCCAACATCGGAAATCAATTGTTGGAGCGGCTGGGCCTGGGGCGACTGGAAAAAGGATGGGGCGCTTCCGGGTTCGTCGAGGCGGAAGAGGTCGCCATCGCGCCCGAGATCGCGGGTCGAATCACGGCGCTGCCTTTTGGCGAAGGCGACGAGGCGCGCGCGGGCGATGTGCTGCTGCGCCTGCAAGATGACATCCTCTCGGCGCAGGTCGAGGTGGCGCGCGGCAAGTTGGAAGAAGCGCAAGCAATCCTGGCGCGAGTCAAGGTCGGGACGCGCAAGGAGACGCTCGACCGGTTCGCGGCGCAAGTGGGACTCGCCCAGGCCGCGCGCGACGGAGCCAGGCAGGCCTGGCTCGACGCGCAGGCCATCCGCGACCATCCGCAGACACTCGATGTCCAGATCGCCGGGGCGCGAGCGCAGGCAACGGCGACGCAGAAACAATACGAGGCGGCGCTGGCGCAACGTGACATTGCCGAGGAAGCCTGGAAGAATTACGGCAAAGGCTCGGATAAATTGGCGGGCATCCCCATGCAATTTCGCCCGGCCATGCCCACCTCGTTTTACCTGGTTCCGTATCAGTGGGAGCAGGCGCTCGCCGCCACCGATGCGGCGCAAGCCGCTTACACGGGCGCGCAGACGGCGTTGAATCATTTGCTGGAGCAACGCTCCGATCCGCAAGAGGCGCAAGCGCAAGTGGATGCGGCTTTTGCGCGTTATCAATCGGCAGAGGCGGCGGTGGCGAAAGCGCAATCGGCGCTCGATGCGCTCAAGGCCGGCGCGACGGTGGAACAAGTCGCCGCTGCAGAGGCGCAGGTGAATGTGGCCGAGGCCGCGCTCGAAGCGACGCAGGTGCAACTGGACAAGGCGACGGTTCGCGCGCCCGCCGGCGGCGTGATTGTGGCGCGCAGCGTCTATACCGGCGAGATGGCTGCGCCGGGCGTCACGGCGCTGACATTGGCTGACCTGGACAGCGTGACGTTGACCATTTACGTCCCCGGAGGCAAACTGGGTGAGGTGACGTTAGGGCAGACGCTTGACGTGCGCGTGGACGCTTTCCCGGATCGTGCGTTCCCCGGCGTCATCACGCACATCGCCGACAAGGCCGAATACACGCCGCGCAATGTGCGCCCACCCGATCAACGCGCTAACCTGGTGTACGGCGTCAAGATCAAGATCGCCAACCCGGAGCATGTGCTCAAGCCTGGGATGCCGGCGGAAGTGCAGGTGACAAGATGACAAGGAGACAAGGGGACAAGGTGACGAGGATCACGCGACACGCAACACGCAACACGCATTACGCAGTACGTGCTTTGCTCATCTGCATGATGGTGTTGCTTTCTGCTTGCCAATCGAATCGCGATATCAATACCCTTCGCTTCAGCGGCGTGATCGAGGGGACACAGGCTGCGGTGGTCACGGAAATGGGCGGGCGCGTGATCGAGCTGGCCGCCGATGAAGGCGCCGCCGTCCAGTCGGGCCAGGTGTTGGCGCGGCTCGACGACGCGGCGCTCCAGGTGCAGGTCAAACAGGCGCAGGCGGCGGTCCGCGCGGCGGAAGCGAACCTGGCGCAGGTCAAGGCCGGCGCGCGGAGCGAAGAGATCGCCGCTTTCCAGGCTGCGTTGACCCAGGCCCAGGCCGAGCGTGACGGCGCGGCTGCGGCATACAAGAACACCGAGACGATGCTCAAAAATCCGCAGCAACTCTTGGCGCAAATTGACGCGGCGCGCGCGGCGGCCAAGCTGGCCGAACAAAATGTGGCGGTGGCGAAGAGCAAGCTGGCCGAGGCGCGTTGGTGGCGCGACTTTTACGATGACGACAAAGGGCGGCGCAAGTCGCTCGACAAGCAAATCGCCATTGCCCAGAGCAATCTGGACGCGGCCCAGGCTCAACTCGACGGGGCCAACGCGCAAGTCAACGCGCTGCAAGCGATGCGCCGCGCACCAGTGACGTTGCAGGCGCAGGTCAACAGCGCGCTCAGTGGCTACAGCCTGACGGTGGCGAGCGTGATCGTGGCCAGCGCCGTCTTGGCTGAGTTGAAGGCCGGGCCAACGCCTGAAGAGATCGCGTTGGCCCAAGCGCAATTGCATCAGGCCCAGGCGCAACTCGAGTTGGCGCAGGCCTATCAGTCTCGCGCCGAGTTGCGCGCGCCGCTGACGGGTTTAGTGGCGAGCCGCTCGGTACACGCGGGTGAGACAATTCAGCCTGGCGCGCTGTTGATGACGGTGTCCAACCTGGACGAGGTGACGCTGGTCGTTTATGTGCCGCAGACGCAACTGCCGCGCGTGCGGATCGGCGCGCCGGCGCAGGTGTTCGTTGACGCTTATCCGGGGCAGACGTTCGCAGGGCAGGTGACTCTTATCGCTCGCCAGGCGCAATTCGCCTCACGCGACATTCAAGAGCAAGCCGACCGCGCCAACGTGGTCTTTGCGGTCAAGGTTCGTTTGTCCAATGCCGATCACCGCCTCAAGGCAGGCATGAACGCCTAGACTTTATCGGAAATAAGGTATAGTGCCATGCATGATCACCTACACGCAAATCAAAGGCAATCGCCGCAAGTTTCTGGCGCTGACGGGACTCACGCCGAAAGAGTTTCGTACACTGCTGCCCACCTTCGAGCAGGCCTACCAACAGATGTACCCGACCACCCAGACGGTGAGCGGCGCACCGCGCAAGCGCCAAGCGGGAGGGGGGCGGAAAAGCGTTCTCGACGCACCGGAGCAGAAATTGTTGTTTGCCCTGGTGTATGTGAAGACCTATCCGCTCCAGGTACTGTTGGGCGAAGCTTTCGGGTTGAGCCAAGCGCAGGCCAACGATTGGTTGCATCGGTTGCTGCCCGTGTTGCTTCGGGCTTTGGATGGATGCAGGGTATTGCCCGAGCGCGATCCGCGGCAGTTCGCGCAGCATGAGCGTCAGCGGGGCGACCCCTTAGATTTGACCATCGATGGCACCGAACGGCGCCGCCAACGGCCCAAAAACAAGGAAAAACAAGCTCTCCATTACAGTGGCAAGAAGAAGGCGCACACGGACAAGAATGTGGTGATCGTAAATACCAAGAGCAAGCGGGTGGGCTATCTGAGCCGCACGTATGTGGGGAAGACGCATGACAAAAAGATCGCCGATACCGAGGCGATCGCTTACCCGCGCAAGGCGCGGCTGCGGCAGGACACCGGCTTTCAAGGCTATGCCCCGCGCGTGGCCGAAATCTACCAGCCGAAAAAAAGCCACCCAAGGGTGAGTTAACTCCCGCCGAGAAACGCACCAATCGCAAACTCGCGCGCGTCCGCGTGCGGGGCGAGCACGCACTCTCGGGGGTCAAGCGGGCCCGCGTCGTGAAAGATGTTTTGCGCAACACCAAAGATGGCTTTTCCGATCTCGCCATGATCATCGCCTGTGGCCTGCACAATTTGCGCATTCAGATTCGCAAGCGCGCCTTGCGCTTGTAAGGCAAAACGTTATTTCCGATAAAGTCTAATTAATCCCAGTGCTGAAAAAGGCCCAGGATGCTCACATCGTCATCGTCAACATTGATAACCAGCTTAATCCGCAAGCTGCGGCCAAGATTGGCCTGGTGGGCGTTCCCTTCATCAGTGTGAACAATGAGCATGGCGCCTATCTATCGGCCAAGTACATCGGCAGCAAGCTCACCGCCCCGACCGAGGTCGCCATTTTGGAGGGAATTCGCACCGCCCAAAATGCCGAGGACCGCAAAAACGGCGCGTTGCGCGCTTTCGGTGAAAACACAAACATCAAGGTGGTCGCCCTGGAAACTGCGAACTGGAAAATTGACGAGGCCTACCAGGTGACCGCCGGATTATTCAAACAACATCCTAACATCGGCGCGATATTCTGCGCGAATGACATGATGGCGTTTGGCGTCATCCAGTACCTGCAAGAAACAGGCAAGACCAAGGTGCTGGTGGGCGCTTACGATGCCCTGGAAGAAGCCAAACCATTCCTCCGTGACGGCAAGCTGCAAGCGACGATTGACCAACAAGCGGCACTCCAGGGATACACCGGGGTGCAGTCGGCGGTGCGTATGCTCAAAGGCGAAAAGGTGCCGCTACTCACGCTGGTGGACGTGATGTTGGTCACCCGAGAAACTTTGAAATAGGTATTGGACGCGATCTGCGACGCACCACCCCTAGATTCAAAGAGAAGGCAGGGAATGAGCCGAAAACTACCTAGCCCGAGCATGGCATTGAGCCTGGTGCTCTTTCTCGTGCTCACCAGTGTGCTCCCGTTGCTGATATTGGGCCTCACGTCCTATAACACGTCGCGTTCCGTCATCGAGCAAAACGTCAGTAACTATAACCGCGCGCTGATGGCCGAGCAACGAGCGTTCCTGGATTTGCTTCTTCAGGAAATCGAGGGGCTTATCACCAACGTATCTGGGGTAGAAGATATCAAGGTCGCCGTTAACGACGAACGCACGTATAACCCTGCAGACGATTACACCCGCCTCGCCACGCACGCCAAGATCGGCTACATCCTTAGCGGCTACGTCGGCGTCAAGGGATTAATATCCATTGACATCTTTACTCCCGGCGGCGCGCACTATCACGTGGGCGATACGTTGAATGTCCAAGACATTGATCAGACCGTTCTGAATCGGATCCGCGCCGAGGCCTTGGCCTCCGACAAGCTGGTCGTGTGGACCGGCGTCGAGAATAACGTCAACACGAACTCGACCAACAGAAAAGTCATCACTGCCGCCAAACTGTTTCGAAAGATGGACATTGCTTCGCTACAGGAAAAGCCGGGCGCGCTCCTGATGGTTAATTACAGCGTGGATAGCCTGTACGAACACTTTAGCCAGGTGAACCTGGGATCGGGCGCTTTTATCGTCGTCGTGGATACTCATGGGCGGCTGGTTTATCATCCTGACAAGCAAAATATCGGATTGCAAGTCCTGCCCGCGTTCATCGAAAAGCTTGGCGGCGATGGCGGCTCGTTCGTGAGCGATGTTGACGGGCACAAGATGCTAGTGACCTATACCCAGTCCCACGTGAGTGACTGGAGACTGGTCAGTCTGGTTCCCCTGGGCAACCTGACCGCCAGTGCAGATGCCATTCGAAACGCCACTTTTTCAGTGGTCGCAATCTGCCTGGCTTTTATCCTGGCAATGATGTGGGTGGTGTCCAGGACAGTCGTGCAACCGATCAAACGGATCACAGAGCTGTTCAAGCAAATCCAGGGTGGGACATTCGACGGGCGCGTGCGCCTGACCGCGAACCGCGCCGACGAAATCGGGGAACTGACGCGCTGGTTTAATGCTTTCCTGGACAGCCTGGCCGCTCAAAACAAGGCAGAACAGGAACTCGTCCGAGCCAAAGAAGCCGCAGATGAAGCCAGAATCGCGGCCGAAGCCGCTAATCGCGCCAAGAGCGTTTTCCTGGCCAATATGAGCCACGAGTTGCGCACGCCCCTCAATGCCATCCTGGGCTTTTCCGACCTAATGTCGCGCGACCCGCAACTCACCGCCGAACAAAAAGAGAACCTGGCGATCATCAACCGGAGCGGAGAGCACTTACTGACGCTGATCAACGACGTGCTCGACATGGCCAAGATCGAGTCCGGTCGAGTCACCGTGCAACAGCAGGCATTTGACTTGCATCGGATGCTGGACAGCCTGATTGACATGTTCCGCATCCGAGCCACGGACAAAGGCTTGAAACTGATTGTTGACCGCGCCCCGGACGTGCCGCGCTTTGTGGTGACCGACGAAGGCAAACTGCGCCAGGTCCTGATCAATCTGCTCAGCAATGCCGTCAAGTTCACTGACGAGGGCGGCATCGGGTTGCGGGTCAAGAGAGTGGAGAATGGAGAGTGGAGAGTGGAGAGCGAACAACCCGCTCCTCACTTGCCACGGGTCACTCTTCACTTTGAAGTGCACGACACCGGACCCGGCATCGCAGACCAAGACCTGGACAGCATCTTTGAGCCTTTTGTCCAGTCCGCCAGCGGGCAAAAATCCGTCGCCGGTACTGGCCTGGGCTTGTCTATCAGCCGCCAGTTCGCGCGCCTGATGGGCGGCGAGCTCTGGCAAGCTGGCGCAGCACAACGCGCCCGATGATTTGATCTAGCACCTGTTCTTGCAGCGCGGGCAGGGGCGACTGGCTTTGCGGGTCGTTCCAATCAACTTGATACTGGCTGGTGACCATATACAAGGTGCGGTTCAGCTCCTGCTGGTAGGCTGCGGTAGAAATCGCTTCTCCCTCAACCACGGCGATATTTTTCTGGTCAGGAATCGTAACCAGTTTCAGGGCCACATCAACGCCGCCGGGCACGGTGGCGCCCGCCACGGGCGGTGTGGGAAAAGATGCCGGGGCCACTGTGGCCGTGGGGGGAATTGGGCTGGGCGATGGAGCCGGCGTGGCTGGCGTGACGGGCTGCCCGCAAGCAGCCATCAGTACGGCAAGCAACACTAGGACGGATAGGCGAATTTGTTTCATGGTCTTTACCTTTCAATTGATTTTTGAGGACTAGTTTTTTCCAGCATCTTACCGGTGCAACGAAGTATAGATGTTTGGACCGTTTAGCTCGGGGCCAGCGGCAGGGTAAAACCAAAGGTCGCGCCGGCGCCCAATGTGCTCTCAACCCACACGCACCCGCCGTGCACTTCCACCAACTGTTTGACAATCGCCAGCCCCAGGCCCGCGCCGCCCGTGGCGCGCGCCCGCGAAGGGTCAGCCCGGTAGAAACGCTCAAAGACGTACGGCAGATGTGCAGGCAGAATGCCCGGCCCGGTATCGCTCACCTGGATGCTCATCCATGCGCCATCCGGCTGCGCCGTCACCGTCACCTGTCCGCCCTGCGGCGTGAAATCCAAAGCATTGTTCAAAAGGTTGCGCAATACCTGTCTCACGCGATGCGGGTCGGCTCGTGCCTTCGGCAAGTCATCGGGCACGTGGACGACGAGCGATATGTCGCGCGTCGAGGCGTGCGGACTGAGCATTTCGACGATGGCCCGCACCACGTCACCCACGCTCACCGGCTGACATTCGAGGTGCAATTGACCGGCCTCGGCCAGCGCCAGTTCCTGCAAATCATTGACCAACCGGCTGAGCAACATGGCTTCTTCGTGCAAGTTGTCCACCAGCGCCGCATCCGGCTGAACCAATCCGTCTTTGGCGGCTTCCAGATAACCTCGGAGGTTGGTGAGTGGCGTGCGCAACTCGTGGGCCACGTCACTGACCATGTTGCGGCGCAGTCGCTCCTGCCGGGCCAGTCCATCGGCCATCGCATTAAAGGCATGCGCCAACTGGCCGATCTCGTCGCTCGACATGACACTGACCCGCGTCGTAAGGTCGCCCTTTTCCATCTGGCGCGCAGCGGCGGTGAGGGACTCGACCGGTTTGACGATCCGGCGCGAAACGATCAACGTGATGACGACGGCCACAGCACCCGCGATGAGCGCGCCGAGCAGGACCGAGCGATAGACAGCGAACATAAAATCTGTACGGGCCGGCGGCGGCGGTGAGGACATTGGATTGACGTAGAGCGAGCCAACCGCCGCGCCGTCAAAGAGGATAGCGCCGGATGGCGGCGGCCACGGCGGTCCTCCGACGGTCTTGCCCAGCATGTCCTTTCCCGAATCGCCGAGGACTTTGCCCTGCCGATCGGTCACCACAATGCGTTGACTGTTCGCCTGACTCCACTCGTCTATGACCGGCTGAAGGTCTTGCCAGTTCTGGGCTTGAGCATAGGCTCTGGATAGCGCCTGCGAAAGACCTCGTTGCCGCAAGCGGTCATCGTGTTCGACATAGCTGCGGAACTCGCCCGCTGTCCGCTGGCTGGCAAAGACCGCCATGACGCTGACGGTCACGAGCACGATCAGCAAGGTCGCTATCAAAAGACGGAAACGCAGGCTATGCAGCATCGGCGCCCTCGAATCGGTAGCCCAGCCCCGGCACGGTGACCACGTAGCGCGGGTGGCCCGGCTCCGGCTCAATCTTTTTGCGCAGGTTCATAATGTGAACATCCACGGTCCGTTCCAAACCCTCATAGTCATAGCCAAAGACTTGTTCCAACAGATCGAGACGGCTGAAGGCGCGGCCCGGCTCCTTGACCAGAGTCTCTAGCAAACGGAACTCGGTCGGCGTCAAATTGATGACTTGTTCGTTCGCCCGCACTTCGTGCCGGACGAAATCCATCACCATGTCGCCAAAGTGCACCTCAGTTGGGCCGGACTCTTCTTTGCCCGCCGTGCGGCGCAGCACTGCGCGGATGCGCGCCAACAGCTCGCGCGGGTTGAAGGGCTTGGTCACGTAATCGTCGGCGCCCAGGTCAAGCCCTTCCAGCTTGTCTTCGTCGGTCGAGCGGCCGGTCAGCATAATGATGGGCACCTGAGACTCGGCGCGCACGCGAAGCGTGCGGCACACATCCATCCCATCCACCTGGGGCAGCATCAAGTCGAGCACGATCAAGTCAGGCCGCTTGCGGCGAGCCAGCTCGATGGCTTGTTGGCCGTCGTAGGCCGCCAAAACCTGGTAGCCGTCCTTTTT
This sequence comes from Anaerolineae bacterium, assembly GCA_041300525.1. Taxonomy (GTDB): domain Bacteria; phylum Chloroflexota; class Anaerolineae; order Fen-1058; family Fen-1058; genus JBGLNJ01. The sequence continues at coordinate 4,324,019 of JBGLNJ010000001.1, forward strand.
CAGGTACAGCGTGACCAGTTCAACGATTTTCTTGTCATCGTCCACGACGAGGATTTTTGCGTCGGCCATGACACATCCTATCACATCTCGTTTGCGGCTTATATTTTATCACAGTCATGTAAAGATTTGATAAAGATTCAATGAGGGTGGTGTTTACTTTTTCGGGCTGCTTGAGATACGCAGAGAGCGGGGAATGGCCCCGCTCTCTGGTTGGCTATAGCTTGTCACTCGACCGATCTGACTTGAAAATGTAGGGCAAGATGGCATCTTGCCCTACGCCCACCCTACATTTTCATCGGTGGCGCTGAACGCAGTTCATGGCGACTACTGAGTCGGGGTTGTCGGCTGAGGAGCCGTGTTGCCTGGCTGATTCCCCCGGCCCCGTCCCGGCATTCCGCTAAAGTCGCGTCCGCGAGGCGCAAAGCCACCCGGCATTCCGCCGAACCCACCCTCATAAGGCTCGGTCAGTTGCAGCGCAGCCGATTGTTTGTACCATTCGAGCCACTTGTCGGCCTGCGCTTGCGTCAGACGTCCGTCGGTCATGGCTTGGTCGAGCAGCGTCTTCTGGCTCGCCACGAGTGGGTCAACCAATTGCTGATCGCTCACGCCCTTTTCCGTGGCGAGATCCGAGATCGTCTTGCCGAGAACTCGCTCCGCCCAGATTTGATCAGGCGTCATGTTCAGCAGCTTGGCGATCTCGTCCACGCCGCCAGGCGCGCCATTGGGGCCGCCCGCGCCACGCCCCTGGAGGCCCAACTTTCCCTGCGGCGCGCCGGTCTGTGGCGTGGTCGTCGCCGTCGGTGTAGACCCCTGCGCCAAGGCGGCGCTCGCCACGAGTAACCCTACCAGGCCAACGGCCACCGCCGCTCCCAACACAATCCCCAATTTCTTGAACATTCGATTTACCTCCTGCTTGTGATGTCAGTCGGGTCTTGCCCGCTCTGCACTCTTACTTTATCACACCACCGGTAAAGGCTTGATGAAGATAAAGTCAAGATTGTATTGAGATGCGCCAAGACCAACGCAGCCGCAGTCAATCCTAATCGAAAAAGCCCTGGGTTCTACCAGGGCTTGCTCATAGGGTTCGTGTCGTTAAGTTAGGGCCGTAGCGTAGGGCCTTGTGCCCGTTTCCGCGCTTGGAAAGACGCCCACAAGGGGCTATGCTACGCTTATCTTAATGACATTGGGTTACAGATAAGTGGCGCGCCCGGACTCTACGGACTATTGCTCGCTTCCTTATCCGGATCCACCAGCAAGTACCCGAACCCGCGCACCGCACGCAGATATTCGCCGGTCTGCGGATTCAGGCCCAGCTTGCGGCGGATGAGCCGCACGTGGACTTTTAAAAGCTCGCGCGCTTCGTTCTCATCGCCGTTATAGCCCCACACTTCTTTGAGCAACTCGCGGTAGCCCACCACCTGGCCGCGATGCTGCGCCAGCACGGTGAGGAGCCGATATTGCGTGGGCGGCAGGCTCAACCATCGTCCGCGCAAACGCACGCGCTTGCGCGCCAGGTCAATCGTGAGCTTGCCGATGCGCAGCGCGGCGTTGGGACGCTGGGCCGGACGCGCCATGCGCATCGCCGCAATGACGCGGCGACAATCCGCTGGACTGGGGCGGCGCCCCCCCGCTTCCACAGGCAGCACGACCGGCAGCCGGGCGCTGTTGCGCACTGCCGCCATCAACGCCGGCCCGCCCACTTGCAACGCCGTCCGCTCGACGACGATCACGGCGGCAGGGCCATCGGCCAGCAAGTCAACCGCTTCCGCCACATTGCCCACGGCGCGGCACGTCAGCCCTTCGGCGGCCAGGTGACGCTGCCAACGTTGCGCCGCAGGCCCAGAGGCAATCACAATCACAGACAAAGGGCGCCGCTTTCGGATCGGCCCAGGCTCATCCATGTTTTTGCTTCACCAACAATCGGACGCCATCCACGCCAACGACCTGAACTGGCGAGCCGGTCGGGATGTTCCCGCTTTGCGCTTCGGCAGTCCACAACTCACTGGCAACGTAGACTGTGCCCATCGGGCTCAAGTCTGTGCGCGCCTCGCCGGTCTTGCCGACGAGCGTGCCCGTGCCCATCGCCAGTGGAATGCGCTGGGCTTGCAGCGCCTTGCCGACGATATAAGCAAAGAACGCGGCGTTGATAAGCCGCTCGAGTATCACCAGCCTAATTTTGATGGGCTGGACACGAATCTCGCCGGGGCGCAGCGGGCTGTTGAACATCACCAGCGCGCCGGCGATGAAGGACGCAATGCCGGCCGCCGTCAGCGCGCCGTGCGTCGGCGCTTTGACGTCGAGAACGAACAGGACGAACGCCGTGACGATGAACACCAGCCCCAGCAAGTTCACCGGGATCACGCCGATGCTGTAGACGAACAAGGCCAGGCACACAACGCCGACAAAGCCCGGAATCCACGCGCCGGGATTGGAAAGCTCGATCAAGAGCGCCTGCACGCCGACCGCCAGCAGCAGGAAGGAGATGTTGGGATTGGCGAGGATATTGAGCAACACTTCGCCGATGCTTTGCGGGATGCGGTTGAGCGAGGCCCCGGCGGTGCGCAGCTGGACCATCCGCCCATTGACTTCCACCTCAAAGCCATCCACCTTTTGGAGCAGATCGTTCGTGTCCGAGGCGATGAAATCCACCAGCCCGGCGTCGAGCGCCTCTTGCGCGGAGACGGCCTTGGCATTCTCGATGGTATCTTGAGCGAGTTGGATCGCCTTGGCGCTGCGGCGTGTGGAGAGGCTGCGCGCCAACGCCTGCGTGGCCTCGACGAGTTTCTGTTTGAGCGTGGGCGGCAACTCTTGTGCGCCTTCCGGCCCGCCGCCGATGGGGCTGGCCGCGCCGATGGCGGTCTCCGGCGCCATCACCGCCACGTGACCGGCCAGCGTGACGAGCGTCCCGGCGGAACCCGCCCATGCGCCGCGCGGCGCGATGTAAATGATCACCGGCACGGAGCTTGCGCGAATGGCCTGCACCATTTCTTGCATGACGCCGATATCGCCGCCGGGCGTGTTGAGTTGGATGATCAGCGCGGCTGCTCCATCCGACTCGGCTTCGGTGATGGCCCGCTTGACGTAGCTCAACATCACGCGCGAGAGGTCTCCCTTGGCCTCAATCCAGTCCACGCGCCGCGCATTGTCTTGCGCGCGCGCCGGAGCGCCGAAAGTCAACGCTGCCAGGATCACACATACGATACGAGCCAGGTTTAACTTGTAGGTTTTCATTCGTCCTTCGTCTTTCCAACGACCCTGGATGCAAATTACCGGTTAACATTATACTCCCAATCCTTGCTCATACAACTTGAGCCGTTGATACAAGTGATGTAAAATGACAGCGTTATGCCCACACCCATTCAGCACTTGGTGATTGCCACTGATGTTCTGGCCGACCCGGCACTCCCGCCCGTCGCGCGTCACGTCCTGGCCGCGCAGCGCGGCGCGTTCTTGTTCGGCACGATCGCGCCGGACGCGCAGACGGTGAGTGGGCAAGCGCGCGAGGCGACGCACTTTTTCACGCTGCCCCCCACCGACACTCGACCCGCGCACCAAATCTTTTTCGCTGCGCATCCCGCGCTGGCCCACGCGCGCAGCTTGACTCACGCGCAAGCCGCCTTTATCGCCGGATATGTATCGCACCTGGCGCTGGACGAGTTGTGGATTGCGCAGGTGTTCATCCCCAGCTTTGGGCCGGAGGCCGAATGGGACACGTTCCGCGAAAGGCTGCTCATCCATAACGTTCTGCGGACGTGGTTGGATCAGCGCGATCAGAGCCGCCTGGGCGATGACGTGAGCAGAACGCTGGCGCGGGTCGAGCCGCGCGGGTGGCTGCCGTTCGTGTCAGATCTACACTTGAGCTTGTGGCGTGATGAGATCGCGGCGGAACTGGCGCCGGGCGCGACGATTCGCACCGTCGAAGTGTTTGCCGAGAGGCTCCACGTCCCGCCGGCCGAGTTCCGCCGCATGTTGGAATCGCCGGCCGAGTTGCAGCGGCAGGTGTTGACTCATGTCCCGCCTGGCTGCGTGGACAGGTTCTACGCCGACGCGCGAGCGGTGAGCGTGCGGCTGATTGCGGAATACTTGGGAGGTGACTGATGCGCGTGGTCAACCGTGCCGGTAAAAGCGGACGCGAAGCGGCCCGACTCTTGGGCAAGCGTCTGGACGACCGTTTTACGTTGGCGCAGCAGGTGAGGCTGCATGGCCGCAAGAATTCGATAGATGCGGTGCTCGTCGGCCCGCATGGCGTGACGGTCCTGGCGATCGCCAGCGACGAAGGCCGTGTGCGCTGCCTGGGCGACAATTGGTATAACTGGAATCCCAACACCGGCAAATTTGTTGGGGCCAAGCACAACCCGGTCAAGCGGGCGCAGGACGACCGCAAAGCGATCGAATTGTTCCTGGCCGGGCGACAAATGGGCACTCTCGTTCCAGTGGAATGTGCGGTTCTAGTTCCCCAGTCACATGCTCAGATCGAATTCATGCAGCCCGCCGTGCCGATCCTGGACGTCACCCAGATCGAGGAAATGGCGGAATCGCTGACCGGTCAACGCGAGTTGATCGAGTGGACACAAGCCGACGACGTGCTCAAGGGGATGGGCGTGCCGCCGTTGGGCAAGTCGTGGCGCGGTTGGCTTGCTGGCGCTGCTGCTCAGCGTGCGCTTCATCCCGCGCGACGCGGCTGCGGAACAGACGGAGCGATTCGACCTGGCCGGAGCGGCAACATTCATGGCCGGATTGGTCGCGCTGCTCCTGGGCTTGAATCAAGGCCACGCCTGGGGCTGGGACTCTCCGGCGATCCTGGCCTTGTTGGCGGCGGCGCTCGTGTTGTTGGGCGCGTTCATCGTCATCGAGCGGCGCGTGCCGAATCCCATGCTCGATCTGGGCTTGTTCCGGGTGCGTCTCTTTTCCGCTTCGACCGCCAGTGCTGTGCTCAACTATATTTGTCTCTACACCGTCCTGTTCTTGCTGCCGTTCTACCTGATCCAGGCGCGCGGCCTCGACCCGGCCCAGGCCGGATTGATCCTCACGGCTCAGCCCATCATCATGGCAATCGTCGCGCCGTTGAGCGGGACGCTCTCAGATCGGATTGGGGCGCGATTGTTCAGCACAGCCGGCATGGTCGTCATAGCGGTGGGGCTGTTTTTCCTTTCGCGGCTCGGCGATCATTCGCCGTTGGGCTACGTGGCGTTGGCGCTGGCGACCGTCGGGTTGGGCACCGGCCTGTTTGTCTCGCCGAACAATAGCGCCTTGCTGGGCGCGGCGCCGTTGCATCGGCGCGGGATCGCTTCCGGCATTTTGGCGACGGCGCGCAACGTCGGCATGGTGCTGGGCGTTGGGCTGGCCGGCGCAGTCTTTACGACGGTCGAGGCTCAGGCTCAAGCGATGGGGAGGGCTGGCGCTGCGTTCGAGGGAATCCGCGCCGGATTTCTGGTCGCGGTGGGCGTTGCCGCTTTGGGCGCGCTCGCGTCGGCGGTGCGTGGAACGAACACGAACAAATGACGTGAACCTTGCGAGGGTTTGGGAGCAAATCCATGACAACTCATGATCTCTTGCGTGATGGGCGCATCCCTTTGTACCTCGAAGCGATCCAACGACTCGCGCTCGGCGAGTACGATCTGGCTCTGCCCGTTGGCTCGGCTGACGAGATCGGGCGACTGGGTGAAGCTCTGTGCGACCTGGCGAGCGCGTTGGAGAGCCGCAGTCGTGAGGCGCAAAAGCTGGATCAGATCACGGCTCGCATCAACGCCGGGCTGCTGCTGGACGACATTCTGGAGAATGTCTATTACGATTTTCGGGGCGTCATTCCTTACAACCGCATCGGCTTTTCGCTGATTGAAAATGATGGTCAGACCGTGCGGGCGCGCTGGGCTAAAAGTGACCAGCCGGAGATCAGGCTCGCACAGGGCTATGCCGCGCCATTGGAAGGCAGTAGCTTGCAGCCCATCCTGGCGACCGGTCGCCCGCGCATCTTGAACGACCTGGTCATGTACCTTGAGCAAAAGCCCGATTCCGAGTCCACTCGTCTCATCGTGGCGGAGGGCATTCGCTCGTCGCTCACCTGTCCGCTCGTCGCCGACGGCGTGCCCGTGGGCTTTATCTTTTTCTCTAGCATTCAGCCGAACACCTATGCCGATGCGCACGTGGAAACTTTTTCCCGGATCGCTGGCCAGCTTTCGGTGATTGTGGAAAAGGGCCGCCTGGTCTCCGAGTTGTCGGAGCATCAAGCCGCCATCGAGCGGCAGAACGAAGAGTTGCGCCATCTGAACGATCTCAAGAACACATTTCTGGGCATTGCGGCGCACGACCTACGCAACCCCATCGGGGCGATCCAGACCTCGGTTGACCTTTTGGTGGATCCGGCCTTTGGCATTTCCGAGGCGGATCGCGCGTCTTTGCTCCAGCGTATGGGCCGCAACACTCGCCACATGCTGGCTCTGCTCAACGATCTGCTGGAGGTGACACAAATCGAGTCGGGCAAGCTGAGTCTCAATTTGGAGCCAATCAACCTGCGCGGCTTTTTGGATGAGGCCGTCCAGCAACATGCCCTGTTGGCCGCGCCCAAAGGCACACGCGTCCTGCTGCAAGCCGCGCCCGAGGGCCAAGTTGCGGTTGATCCACTGCGTCTGCGGCAGGTGGTAGACAACCTCATCTCAAATGCGGCAAAGTTCTCGCCTCCCGGCAGCACAGTGAGGGTGAGCGCCGAGCGGATCCTGGCGGGGTGGCAAGTGAATGTGCAAGATGAAGGGCCGGGGATCACGGAGCAAGATCGGAATCGCATGTTCCAGGATTTTGCGCGACTTTCGGCCAAGGCAACCGGCGGCGAAAAAAGCACCGGGTTGGGATTGGCCATCAGCCGCCGGGTGGTACAAGCGCACGGCGGACGGATCGGCGTGAACTCGGAGCCGGGACATGGGGCGACGTTCTGGTTCACGCTGCCGGATCAAGAAATGCCCGGCGATAAATCCTCGAGCTGAAAGCACAAATTCGGCGAAGCGAGTCAGGTTGATCCGCTTGTTCGACCATGCGCGTCCCTTCGTAAGTGTCACATTGCCGACGGACTTGGTCCTCCTGGTCGAGTTCGCGCTCAAGCGGCGGCCCGGTCCCTTCTCGCTAGTCTACCGAGACCAGTGACCCGACGGCCATCAAGACGAGCGAGAGCAGCGCGAGGGCGAGCATGACTGGACTCCCCCAGCGACCGAGCGTCCAGCCGGGGTCGCTGACCGGCCCGGTCCGCTGCGCTTGCCGGTACATAGGGATCGTGATGAGCGCCACGACGAGCGCAGTGGCGCCGGCGGCCAGGCGCAGCCACTCTAGGAATTGCCACGCTCCGACCCACAGGATCAAAAGCGACGGGAGCGTGGCGAGCAGCCATGCCACCCGGCCCGAGATGCCGGTCCTTTCCCGGAGAATGTCCGCGAGAGCGAGTGACACCGACCAGTAGCTCGTCACCAGGGCGGACACGATGAGGAGCGAACCCGTAATGCCCGCCCAGGACCCCACGCGGTCGGTGATGCCGATGATCGCGACCTCGGTGACCTCGGTCGAGATCCCCAGTGCGATCAGGGCGACGGCCGCGGTGAGCACCCCGTTGATTCCGAGTCCGACAAGGATCGCGCGGACCGCGCCGCGATGGTCGGGGCCGAGACCCTTTACGACCTGGGGCACGCTGTAAAAGGTCCATAACGCGTACATGACCATCCCGTAGAGTGCCAGCCACTGCGTCGCAGAGCCCGACGGGCCGAGCGGCGCATGAAACGGCAGTGGAACCGCGCCGATCCCAATTGCGGCGACGAGGCCAATTAGCGCAAGAGCCCCGAACCGCTCGGCGATGCCGACCGCTCTGAGGCCGAAGAACACCACACTGGCCGAGATCACGTAGACGAGGAACTCGGCGAGGCGCCGGTTGATCCCCGCGAGGTCGGCCACGATCTCTCCCGCGCCGGAGACATACGCCGCGAGGTTGGCCAGGAAGGCGATGCTCAGGAAGACAAAGACCGTCCACAGGAGCCAGCGTCCGATGCGGCCGCGCAGCACGTAGAGCCGCATCAGCTCCACTATCTGGAGATTGCGCCCGGTGCGGAACAGCACCTCGGCGAGCATGAGGTGGATCAGGGAACTGGCGGCCCATGCCACGGGCAGGACGAGCGCGAGGCCGACGAGGCCCCGATCTCCGTCTCGCTGCTGAACCCGAGGTCGTACTTGCCCTGATGCAGGTTGCCGATCGGGTTTGACCGCAAGCAAAAACCCCCCGACTTTTCAGAAAGCCGGGGGGTTTCTTTATGGACAACGCGAGATCGGTTGCCTTGCGACCTGTTACTTGGCGTATTCGACGGCGCGCGTTTCGCGGATGACGGTGACGCGAATCTGGCCGGGATACTTCATCGTCTCTTCGACTTTTTTGGCAATGTCCTTCGACAGTCGAATGGAGGCCAGGTCGTCAATCTCTTCCGGCCTGACGACGATGCGGACTTCGCGCCCGGCCTGGATGGCAAAGCTTTGCGCCACGCCCTGGAACGAATTGGCGATGTCTTCCAGGTCCTTGACGCGCTTGAGGTACGTCTCTAGGGATTCGCGCCGCGCGCCGGGCCGCGCGCCAGAGATGGCGTCGGCGGATTCGACGATGATGGCCTCCAGCGAAGTCTGATCTTCTTCGTGGTGATGGCTGCGGATGATGTTGACCACTTTTTCCGGCACGCCGTACCGCTTGGCCAGGTCCGCGCCCAGTTGGGCATGTGTCCCCTCGACCTCGCGATCAATCGCTTTACCCAGGTCGTGCAGCAGGCCGCCCATCTTGGCTGCTTTGACATCCGCGCCCAACTCGGCAGCCAGGATGCCCGCCAGCCGCGCGGTTTCGATAGAGTGCCCGTGCTGGTTCTGGCCGTAGCTGGTCCTGAACTTTAGCCTCCCCAACAGCTTGATGATCTCGGGGTGCAGACCCGGCACGCCGGCTTCCAACACCGCGCGCTCGCCTTCTTCCTTGATGGTTTGGTTCACTTCGGCGCGCGAGTCTTCGACCAGCTTTTCGATGCGCCCCGGGTGGATGCGCCCGTCCAGGATGAGCTTGGAGAGCGCCACACGCGCCACTTCACGCCGCACCGGGTCGAAGGATGAGATCGTCACGGCTTCCGGCGTGTCGTCCACCACAATGTCTACGCCGGTGGCTTTTTCGATGGCGCGGATATTGCGCCCGGCGCGCCCGATGATGCGGCCCTTCATTTCGTCGGTGGGCAGCGCCACGGTGGATACGGAAATCTCGGACACCTGATCGGAAGCGACGCGCTGCACGGCGAGCGTGATGATCTCTCGCGCCCGTTTTTCGGCTTCCTCTTTGGCTTCCGCTTCCACCTGGCGAATTTTGCGCGCCATGTCTTCACGCGCCTCTGTTTCCACATTTTCCACCAGCAGCTTTTTGGCGTCTTCGCGGGACATTTCAGCCACGCGCGAAAGCTCTGCCATGCGCTGCTGCTCGATCTTTTCCAGGCTGTTGACGCGCTTGTCCAGCTCACCCTGGCGCTGGTTGATCCTGCGCTCGCGCTGTTCCAGGCGTTCGAGCTTTTGCTCGTACTCTTCGCGCCGCTTGGCCAGGCGCTCTTCTTCACGCTGCCACTCGACGCGATGACGCTTGACTTCGGCTTCGACTTCGTCGCGGAGCTTGAGCGCCTCGTCTCTGGCGGTCAGCACCGTTTCTTTGGCCTTGGTCCGCGCTTCCTCGATGACACGCGCCTGCTCGACGCCCATGGCCTTGGCCGATTGCTCGGCCTGATATTGCTTGAAAAAATATCCCACCGTGCCGCCGACGGCTGCGGCGACCAGCGCTATGCTGATGGTTATTAGCATCTGTCCCATACTCGTCTAGACCTCACTTTCACCAGATTCCTCTTTGCCTTCAGATGGTTGTAATTCACGCCACGCGCGAGCGACCGCTTCGCGCGCTGTGCTATAAGAAAAGCCGCGCCGCGCCAGGCGCGCTTCCATCTTGCGCCGGAACTCGACCGGATCGATCGTGCGGACTTTGCGCGCTTGAGCCATGGCCGCGCGATAGGCGGCCTCATCTTCGTCGTGGCCTTCGGACAAGACCTCGGCAATGAGGTCGCCGGGGACGCCTTTTTGCCGCAATTCCAGGCGCAGGGCGCGCTCCCCGCGCGGAGAAAAGTCGCTGCGATTTTCCAGCCAGTAACGCGCAAATGCCCGGTCGTCCAGCAGCCCCACGCTCGTGAGCCGCTCGATGACCTCGTCCGACACTTCCGGCGCGACGTCTTTGCCCTTCAAATGGCGGCGGATTTCGTCCACGCTGCGCGGGCGGTAATCCAGGTAGCGCAGCGCGCTTTCGTGCGCCTTTTGAGCTTCGTCACGATTTTGCAGCGCCGCGATCTCGTCGTCCGAAAGCGTCTGCCCGCGCCGCAGCCGGGCGGCTTCGATGGCCGCCAGCCCAAAGGCAAAGCACCCGTCCAGATAGACGTTGACGCGATCCTTGTTCTTTCGCTGAACCGTGAGCGCCGTAATAGTCCCGGCCATTGTGATCTCTTTTTCCGTGAACTCGCGCAGGCGGGAGCAAATGTTACGCGAATTGCCGTTGATTATTATTATTAGCGCAGATTCGTGGACAAAAAAAGAGCCGTGACGTGTAACCGCCACAGCTCAAAGCTGCCAGCCAGTAGGTTGATCGCTCCGGCGGCGCGCGCCGGAAACTTTTGCGATACGACTCGGGTGCGCCCTTAGCGTTCAGGTAGCCGTTTGCATCTCACAGGCTCCAACTGCGCGCCCGTGATATGAATGGCCGACGGTGGTTTCTTGCCTTCCACCCGAAACCTACACCGATTGGAACACTTGCGAAACGCTGCGGGAACAACTCTCTGCCCATCGTCTCAATCTCCGGGCTACATGCCCGGAAATGCGCCCAACGACTTTTATCCTGTATCGGCTCTCGGCGCCGCTCAATAAAAGAATAAATAATGAATGTGCGGCGGCGAGCAGCCGGCTGTAGCTTTGATCAACTCTGCGCTGTATTGGCGGTCGCCCGGCGACATCTGCAAGACGTGGCCGGGCGGGTTAGAATCACTCTTCTGTTTCGCTGTCTTCTTCCTGGGCGGCCGCTTCGACCGCTCCGCTGCTGCCCAACTTGGTGCGCCCGGCGGCGGCTGCCGCATTGGCGCGGATTTGCGCTTCGATTTGCGCCAAGAGGTCTGGGTTTCCCTTCAAGAATTCTTTGGCGTTCTCGTGCCCCTGACCCAGCCGTGTGTCTCCGAACGAAAAGAACGCGCCGCGCTTGGTCACGATTTCCAACTCGGTGGCAATGTCCAGCACGTCGCCCGTTTTGCTGATGCCCTCGTTGTACATGATGTCGAACTCGGCCTCGCGGAACGGCGGCGCGACCTTGTTCTTGGTCACGCGCACTTTGGTGCGATTGCCGATAACCTGCCCTTCGTCTTTGATGCTCTGTATCCGGCGGATGTCCAGCCGCACCGACGCGTAGAACTTTAATGCGTTTCCGCCTGTGGTCGTCTCCGGGTTGCCGAACATGACGCCGATCTTCATCCGCAGTTGGTTGGTAAAGATCATGGCCGTGTTGGATTGCTTGATCGCGCCGGACAGCTTGCGCAACGCCTGGCTCATCAGCCGCGCCTGCAAGCCCATGTGCGCGTCGCCCATCTCGCCTTCGATCTCGGCGCGCGGGACGAGCGCGGCGACCGAGTCCACCACGCTGACGTTCCAAGCCAAGCTGGTCGGCAATCCTGGAAGCACAATCGTGACCAACACGGCAACCATTGAACACAGCATGGGATCGTTGGATCGCAGCGTATCGCTCACGTCTCTGGCCAAGTTCATTTACCTACCCATCATCACAAAGTGAGCTAGAGGTTGTCAGAGACTCTCTGTAGCATACGGCATTGCGGCAAGGCGTCGCATGCCGGTAGGCAAGGGGCTAGGTCACCTTTCCGATAGGCTGTCAGGCCGTTACCGGGCACGACTATCAAGACCTGCCTATCGGCCAGGCAGCAGTACAAAGGCCCGTGGGGAAAACCACGGGCCTTTGTTGTCCTCCTTCATTCCTGGCGCTTGATCTATGGCGGGGGTCATGTGCTGGGAGCCAATTGACGCCAACTATTGATAACCCGCCAACATGTCAGAAGATGGACATGGATCTCAATCTGTTGGATAATACAACCCAGGCCGTGACGCGAGTGGGGTATCTGGCTTTCCTCCCCGTGGTGTTGAAGGAGTGACACTACGTCGAACCGTTACGTTCGTTCACGAAAAAGGGGCAGCACATGAACGCCAAACGGTGTGGACTGGCGATGGGCCTGACGTTGGTCGTTCTTGTGACCTGGGTGGCCTGGTCAGGCGCGTCGGCGCACCGCGAAGCGGCTAGCGCGCCGGCCTATACCTCTTATGCCAGCGGCGAATTTTTCTTTCCTCCTTATCCCTCGGACAGCGACCGGATGGGAATCGGCGGCTCAACTGGAATGTACAATCCGGCGCTGCAGGCTGGCTGGTACATGGACTGGGGAGCCAGCTCCAACCCGCCCCACCCTGGCGGGATGGAATATGCGCGGACGATTTACTTCAGCATCCACGATACCGGCTCGATTTGCGGGAGCTACCGAGCGCCGGCCTGGCAACGCAGCCAGGTGGCCGAGTCCATCACCGGCACGGCCTTGATTGACAACTTGCGCGCCAATCCCGGCGCGCTATGGCTCATCGGCAACGAGCCGGATTCGATTTACAACGGCAATCCGATCATGCCGGAGCTGTACGCCGAGCTGTATCACGAGGTTTACACCTTCATCAAAGCGCACGATCCTTCGGCGCGTGTGGCGATTGGCGCGATCGTTCAACCTTCGCCGCTCCGACTGGCATACCTGGACAAGGTGCTGAATCGCTATCAGTCTTTGCACGGAGAAAAGCTGCCGACGGCATTGTGGAATATCCATCTGTATGCGTTCCGAGAAGTCGCCTGCGGGTACGGGGCCGGCACACCGCCGGGCGCCAGCGGCAATGGCTGGCCGTACGAGTGGTGGCTGTGGAGCGATGCCAGTCTGGCGGCCCAGCACTTGCGCGACATGCGCCAGTGGATGGCCGACCGGGGTGAACGGGACAAGCCCCTCATCGTGACCGAGTTCGGGCAATTGATCCCGGACGATGGTTCGTGGTGCTATGGCACACCGCTCGTTTGCATTACGCAAGAGACCAGTCGAACGACCTTGCAGAACGACATCCATCATTTCCTCACGGCCACCGATGCCCAAATCGGCTACCCAGCCGATGGGAACCGGCTGATCCAACTCTGGGCCTGGTATTCGTTGAACGACTATCCACGCTACGGTGGCGACTTGGTGAACCTGGACGGAACGCTCACGCCGGCTGGACAGGCGTTCGCCCAAATCGCTTCGCAGCACTTTGTCCCCTATGTGGATCTCTATCCGATACCGCTCGTGACGCCGACAATCCCTCTCGGCAACGACATCCCGATTAGCGTGTCATTGGTTGTGCAGCTCGATAATCGTGGCAACACGTTGGCCCGGTCGGCGCCGGTGCGCTTTTCCCAATACGACTATACTTCGGGGCTGTTGCTCGCCAGTGACCTGATCACCGTCAGTCAGGTATTCACGCGTTATGGCGGCGTTCAGCCGCAAGTCAGCCGTGAGTGGCTGCTTGCGCCTGCGACGGTGTACACGCTCACGTTCGAGATTGACCCGGCGCGGACGATCACCCAGGCCCGCCGGTCAGCGCAGCAAATGACCTACGTGATGGGACAGCCTGATTTGGCGATCACATTGCTGGAGAGCGATTATGCTGGCGTCTTTTACTGGGAGCAGCCGCTCTCGGCCACAATCACTGCTACAGTTCGCAACGTAGGCTATACGACCTCGACGGCAAGCCTCATGCAGTTGAGCGCGTCCATCACGGGGGAAACAGCCTACCTGGGGCAAGCAGTGGCGGCGCCGGCTTTAGCGCCTGGGGCTTTTGTGCAGGTTGCGGGCACGCAGGTGATTCCGTCGTTGGGAGTCTACGTCGTCACGGCGACGCTGCAACCCAACGGACCGGACGCAGATACTCGGAACAATACGGTCACTCTCGGCCTCTTGGCCACCGCGCCCGATCTGACAGTCACTTTGACGAGCGACAGCAACGTAGTGTATTATCAGGGCAGCCCCATCACGCAAACCCTCACCGCGACGATTCACAACCGTGGACTGGTCACGTCGTACCCGGGTGGGGTAGAGTTGAGCGCGTCTGTTGCCAGCAGCGGGACGGCCTCCCTGGGGGTGATGCTGCCCGTGCCCCTTTTGCCTCCGAGTGGTTCTGTGGTGGTCACAAGCACGTTAGTGATCTCGTCGCCCGGCGTCCACACCATCACAGCGACGTTGCAATACGACCACGTGGAGTTGGAGCCGCAGAACAACATGGCCTCGCTCAACATCCTGTCCGCTAGCGAACAGGTATATCTGCCGTTGGTGTTTCGCGCGGCGCCATAAACCGGGCGGCGCGCTTCGCGCTATGTGGCTCTGCTCATTTGCACTTGACCACTCGCCCGCGCTTGTCGGCGTGATACTCGGCTTGCTGGCTGCCGGTCGAGAGCGAAATCTTGTAGCCCGGCGTGATGACCTGGGCATAGAACATGCCGGGTTGTGGGCAGCCCAGGCTGGTGTCCGGCCAATCTATCGCCTGAACGGACACCACCTGCACATTTTCCGGCGCGATCTTGAGTCGTGCAGCTAGATCGTTTAGGGCAGCGCGCACGGCCGCATCTGCGCCGGCCGGCCAGTCTGGCGCGGGCAAGGTGGACTGTGTGAGGGGGGAGGGCTTTGGCGTGCCCTGCCCTGGTTGATTGAGACCGGACACGGGTGAGGAGAAAGCGGTCGGTGTAGCAATGTGACTCTCGGCCCGGGTGGGCCGAGGGGCGAAGGTAGAAGTGGGCCGGGTAGTTGTAGATTGACCACAGGCAACCAGCAGCAACGCTGACATCAGCGCAATGAAAAAGTGTTGGAGCATGGCGTATCTCTCCTTTCGCAAAACGGCTGTGGATAAGACGCTGGGCGCGCGTGATCGGTTCCAGCGGTGGACAACTTGCGCAAGCGCGGTATAGGTTTTCATATTGCTGATTGCACTTTCAAGTGGCTGGTTGCACAAGGAGAAGAGTCTACGCTTTTTCCGGGACTGCGCCCGGAAAAAGTGGCCCCTTCGGGGCAGTTGACATGAGAGACCGTTCCCCTTATGCTCGTACTAGATCGAGGGTGAGCCAACTCGCCCGTGTCGCGCCGGACGATCAGCAATCGAGCCGCGTCGCGCGGCTCGATGGGTGTTTGAGCGATCAACTCTTGCGGCAGGTCATAGTCAAGGTCACGGGTCAGCATCGGTCTACTCTTGGGCATTGGGATGCCCGCCTACTTGCGCCACAAACGTAGAAGGAGGTTCAGGACCACCGTCAGCAGCACGCTCACAATGATCATCGTCATCAGGGGGAAAAAACACGAGACGTTTCCGCGCTGGAGGCGAATGTCGCCGGGGAGATGGCCCAACAACGGAATCCGGCCTGCCAGCCAGATCAGCCCGCCCAAAATGAGCAGGACCGCCCCGGCGAGCATGATAAACTTGCCCAGATCACTCATGGCGTCTTTTTGACCGCATACGCCACGATCTCGTCCTGCCTGGCCCAGCCACCCCGGACACCGTCGCTCAGCCAGAACCACCGTAGCGAGTCGGCATTGGCCGGCCCTTGCTGCACGTACAGAATCGTGCCCATCGGCAGGGTTGTGACATAGTCCGCATCAAAGCCCGCGCCCTTGCGCAAGACCACCCCGTCGGGCTTGATGGCTTTGACATAGATGCCGGCCCGGATCGAAGCTGAAGCAGACAGCAAGGTCAGCGCCGGCGTTGCAGTCGGGGTAAGTGTGGTGGTCGCTGTATAAGTCGGCGCCGAGGTTGGCGTCACGGCAAGAATAGATGTGACAGTCGCCACGGCTGGCATCTCGGTCGCCGCCACAGGGAGCGGGCTGGGCGTGCCAGTCCGCGGCAGGCCGACCTGGATGGCAGGGGGCTTGAGCGCCTGACTGCCCCACACAAAGAGTAACACCAGCGCTATTAATACCGCTCCGCCCAATGCCATCCAAGCGCGCCTGGATAGCCTGAACGTAGCGCGCCTGACATTCGCTCCGAACCGTCGCACCTTGATTGGCAAGCTCTGCAATAGCCCGGACTTGGCTACCGACGGACGGGCGGCATTGCGCGCGGCCCAATCTATGCTCGGCGTCGCCGAGGGCACTATCGAGGGAGTTGCGGCGCGGATCAGCGCTGCCACCATCTCTTCAGCCGTGTGGAAACGAGAGTCAGGGTTCTTGTCCATCGCGGTGAGGATCACCCGCTCGACCTCGGCTGGAAGATCAGGGTTGATCTGAGAGGGTGGCGGCGGCGGCTCGGTGATGTGTTTGACGACGACGGCCATCGAGCTATCGGCTTCGAACGGCACGCGGCCCGTGACCATTTCGAACAGCATCGCGCCCAATGAATACAAATCGGCGCGGCCATCTCCCGGCAGCCCCTGCGCCTGTTCGGGAGCCAAATAGTCCGGCGTGCCCATCCCGATGCCCGAGCGCGTCAGTTGCCGGCCTCCACCCAAAATCTTGGCCAGCCCGAAA
Source organism: Anaerolineae bacterium (assembly GCA_041300525.1). Taxonomy (GTDB): domain Bacteria; phylum Chloroflexota; class Anaerolineae; order Fen-1058; family Fen-1058; genus JBGLNJ01. Next base: position 4,340,659 of record JBGLNJ010000001.1, read on the forward strand.
TCGGTCAACAGCGCCCAGCGGCCTTCACCAATCAGGATGTTGCTGGGCTTGACATCGCGGTGGACGACGCCGTGCTTGTGAGCATAACCCAGGGCCAGCCCGACCTGGGTGACAAGATCCACCGTCAGGCCCAAGTCCATCGGCTGGCTCGTCATCATCGAGCGCAGCGTGCCGCTTTCGACGTACTTTAGCACAATGTAGGCAATATCGCCCACCTGGTCAAAGTCGTACACCGGCACAATGTTGGGATGATCGAGTTGCGCGACGGCGCGCGCTTCCAGAGTAAATCGCTCCAGAAAGCCTTCCTCGTCCACCACGTGGGGTGAGAGGACCTTGATGGCGACAAAGCGGTCCAGCTTGGGCTGGTATGCCTTGTAAATCGTCGAAACCGGGCCTTTGCTGATGCGCGCCAGGATTTGATATTGGCCTAAATGTTGTCCAGTCAGATCAGACATGTTGAATTTCGAGTGTCGAATGACGAATGTCGAATTCGTCATTCGACATTACAAAAGTGATGTTTGTTCGGGCCGCTCTGAAAAAGCCACGCCCAGGTGCTCATAGGCACGGCGAGTCGCCACACGCCCGCGCGGCGTCCGGTCGAGAAAACCCAATTGCAGCAAGTAAGGTTCCACCACATCCTCAATGGTATCCGATTCTTCGGAAATGGAAGCGGCAATCGTGTCCAGGCCGACGGGGCCGCCGCCGAATTTTTCAATGATCGCGCGCAGCACGCGCCGGTCGAGATCGTCCAGCCCCAGATTGTCCACGTCCAGGAGTGTCAGAGCTTGTGAAGCCGTGCCGGCGGTGACGCTGCCATCGCCGCGCACCTGGGCGTAATCGCGCACGCGCCGCAGCAGGCGAATCGCCACACGTGGAGTGCCGCGCGCGCGCCGCGCGATTTCGGTGACGCCGCCCTCGTCAATCGAAAGCGCAAGCAGCCGCGCGTCGCGCCGGACGATGGCCGCCATCGCGGCCTCGTCGTAAAAGTCCAGCCGGAAGGTAGCGCCAAAGCGCGCCCGCAGCGGAGCCGTCATCAACGCCAGCCGCGTCGTGGCCCCCACGATGGTAAAGTGCGGCAACTTGAGCCGGATGCTCCGCGCCGACGGCCCCTTGCCGATGATAATGTCCAGCGCCAAATCTTCCATGGCCGGGTAGAGCACCTCTTCGACAACGCGGCCCAGGCGGTGCACCTCGTCAATGAACAAAACTTCGCCCGCGCGCAGGCTGGTCAAGATAGCCGCCAAGTCGCCCGCGCGCTCGATGGCCGGCCCGGCGGTCACGCGGATGGGCACGTTCATCTCATTGGCAATCACGTGCGCCAAGGTCGTTTTGCCAAGACCCGGCGGGCCATACAGCAGCACGTGGTCCAGCGGCTCGCCCCGCGCTTGAGCGGCCTGGATCAGGATGGACAAGTTCTCCTTCACCCGCTCCTGGCCGATCAAGTCCGCGAGCTTTTTAGGGCGCAGCGCGCGGTCGAGCGCGGTATCTTCATCACGCGATTTGGGAGACACCATTCGTTCGGGCATGTCAGCCTTCAGGCGGGCCAGAATAGAAACGCTGCCCGACCAGGGTCATTATACCATGCCGCGCCCAGTTCAAGTGTACCCCATCCCTCGGCGCAGATGTGTTTCTAACCGGTTACAGCTTGATTACAAGTATTCAAGTATTGAACCCTCGCAAGGCTCTTTTGACAATGCGGGAGCGCCGGAGTACAATCTCCACGGTCAAGTCAACTGATTCACTGCTCTGCTCATCGGTCAATCCAATGACCTAAACTCTCACTCAGGAGGCCCTGGATGGCACTTGTCTTTCCATGCACACACCCGCTGGTCAAGCACAAGCTAACGCTGCTGCGCGACATGAAGACCGAGCCGAAAAAGTTCCGCGAACTGATCCGCGAACTGACGGTACTGCTCGCCTACGAAGCCACTGCCGACCTGGCATTGGCGAACAAGGATGTGACAACGCCCATGGGGCAGGCGCGCGGGTCGCAGCTTGCCGACAAGATCGGATTGGTTCCCATTCTGCGCGCCGGGCTGGGGATGGTCGAGGGAATCTGGGAATTGATGCCGTCGGCTGAGGTGTGGCACATCGGCCTGTACCGGGACGAAAAGACGTTGCGGCCCGTGCAATCGCAAGGAAAAACGCTGGAAGGACGACGACGCGCTGCGCGATAAAATCGCGGCCGCGGGGTACGAGATTGAGGATACGCCGCAATGAGCGCGTGTGAAAGGTAGAAGGATGAAGGTGGAAGGATGAAGATGGCATACCTCATAACTAAGATGGGCGAATCCTACAAGCCCGATTTGTTCAACTTGTATCTCCAGCTTCCCGCTGATGAACTCGTTTGGGAATTTGGCGGGGCTGACCGGTTTGCGCCGGATGAAATAGACTTTCTCATCAATCCTCAGCGGCTGCGCGGCAGTGACTTTTTGATGCGTTGGGCGCAAGGGCGGTGGTCAGAAGAGATCGTCATGCGGGCCATCAACCAGACTCAGCAGCTTGGTGTTATCCCCTATGGGCCATCCACTGTTGCGCCTGAGGACCCAAAGGAGTTAGAATTGTTCTTTGAGAAAATGGATGCGATTAGGCAAGAAGGCAAGCGTCCAGACCTGTTGCTGTACGATAAACACACGTTCGATTGGGCACACGGCGAACTGGAAAAACGTCTAGGGAGTGTTGAAAAGATGGCCGAAATGCCATCAGCGCAGGTGCGTGACGTGATTACCAAAGCGCAAGCTGCTTTCGAAATCGAGAACAGTTTGTGGGTGACGCAAAAGATGCCTGGATTCGGTAAGCCGTTTTCGCGTTACATTCGTGGCAAGAACAAGGGGCGGCTCAAGCCAGCCGGTATCATCCCGACCATCATTGTCAAGCAAGAAGACATTCCGCGCTTGAAGCAGTGGGAAGCCGATTACGGGGTTCCGATTTACATAGTTCACATCTTTTACGACCGAGGCTATTTTATCAAGTTTGGTGATGTGCTGGCGTTGTTGGACTCGAGTGAGTTGGGGATGGAAACCCAGCGATTCACCAATCCGGCTGGCATGGCGGCATCTTCCAAGCAGATTGTCAAGGTGCCCTACATTCTCTGCAAAGAGTTTGGCATGGTTTCAGGGCCGACATTGGAACCCAAGACCTTCATAGACAAGAATGGCAAGGTTATGACCTACGTCACTTTTTCGGGCGGTGATGTGCAATTGTCAGAAGATGTTTTTGAGAAATGGGTACGTTGACACTCAAGACGCTAATCAAGCAAATAGATACAGTTGCTGAGCATTGGTTGCCGTTAGCGCAGCCAGGTGATGATCGAATTGTCGCCTGGGGTGGTCTCCATGGCTGGGATATTTCAGCCGCAGAATGCCAGCGATCATTGGTCCGTCAAGCGTTACTCAATTCTGCAATTCGACAGGCGATTCCAGGCATCGCAGATAAGGCGTTTGCCACGCCGTTGGATTCACTCGGCGTGGAAGCGCCCCGATCCCTTGCTGACGCTATCTATGAGACATCGCAACATTTGCACTCGACAGCATTTAGCTTTTGGGGAGAACTCTACGGTGCCTTGATTCCGCAATCGCAGCGCCGCCGGATTGGTCAGTTCTGGACAGACGAGGACATTGCCGAGTGGATGGCGGCGTGGCTTCTACAATTCAATCCACGCCGCTTAGCCGATATAGGGTGTGGTGCGGGAGGTTTTCTCAAGGCGATCCAACGCCTGTCAAAGGCCAATTCCGCAACCGAGCTGTACGGATGTGATATAAGTCCATTGTTGCTCAACGTCACCCTGGCCACTTTTCTGACGCGACACGATGACCAACCGCCGACTTTGCCTACTTTGGCTGTTCAGGATTACCTCGACGGGGCGCTTCCTGCAAATGTTGACGCGGTGATTTGCAACCCACCGTACACCCGGCACCATCACATCGCCCCCGAACTTAAGGATGCGATTCAGGCGTTTCTTAAAGCGCGGCTCCGTGTAGATGTTTCACGTCAAGCTACACTGGCGTTCTACTTCTTGCTCAAATTGATCACTGAAATGCCTGACGGCGCGCACGCGGCAGTCATTGTTCCGATGCAAGTGCTGGATGCTCGATATGGGCAGGCTGCCAAGCGAGTCCTGTGTCAGCACACGACGTTGTCGGCTATCGTTCATTTTGCTCCCCAGATGAATGCCTTCCACAAGGTAGACGTGGGAGCGACAATACTGTTGTTCAAGAAGGGCTACGAAAAGCAAAACCTGGTTCGTCATTTGACGCTCAACGCACTACCTGCAACTCAAGAGCTTTTGAGTTGCTTGGCGAGTTGCTCTGAAAACCGTAACCTGGCCTATGGTTCTCTTGCCATCCATCCACAGGATGATTTGTTGGATGTGCCAAAATGGTTCAATATTGCTACGCCAGAGCCTTCGAATTCCGAGTGGCAAAGCAGTGGCCTGGTTGTCCCGCTCAAAGCATTGGCCAAGGTTGTACGAGGTATCGCCACCGGTGCAAACGAGTTCTTTGCTTTACCGGCTCAAAAAGTCAAACAGCACTCACTTGAGCCATACGTAGTGCGAACGTTGCAGCGCAATCGGGAGATTCAGGACATTGTTCTGGACGAGGCCAAATGGCAAGCGCTTTCAGATGAGGGCAAATGTGTGTGGCTGCTTTACCTGAATGGCGACGACATGAGCAAGCATCCAGAATTGCGTTCGTATCTGGCTGAAGGTGAAGCGAAAGGCTATCATCAGCGCAGCCTGGTGCAAACGCGCAAAAGGTGGTATGCCATGGAGCAGCGCGATGTTCCGGCTATCTTTTTCACGATTTTGACCAGAGGAAACCCGCGCTTCATCCTGAACCAGGCTGGCGTGCGGCCCCTCAATATGTTTTCGTTGATCTATCCCACTCAGTATGTCGTAGAAGCTGATGCCACCGAATTATTATGGGCCTTGTTGAATAGCAGCTTCTCGCTCTCGCGGCTTCATTCCGTCAGCCGGACGTATGGAGGCAACACACTCAAGGTTGAACCGCGCGAGTTGGACAATCTGCCGGTGATTAACCCGCTGGCTTTGCCGGATGAGGCGCGGCAGAAAGTCAAGATGTGGATTGCTGACTTTTATAACCATCGACAGACATCTGTGTTAACACATCAGATCGATGAGTTGGTTGAGTCGTTGTTGGCGGCGGGGACTAGTGGCGCAGGTCGTTCGTTGCTTCCTGTGCAGCCTCGGTTGCTAGAAACCAGAGAGGACTATAAAGGTGCGGAGTAACTGGCGGTGGTGGCTGCGTTGGCTGCCTGTCATTGTCTTGCTGCTGGCGTTTGCCCTGCGCGTCTACAGGCTGGGCGACCAAAACGTTTGGTGGGACGAGGGATTTTCCGTCTGGGTAGCCCGCCATGATCTTGGAACCCTGACAACCATCGCGGCTGGCGACACGCATCCGCCGCTCTACTACTGGCTGCTGCATCCGTGGATGCTCGCCACTGGCCCGAGCGAGTTCGCCGCCCGCTTTCCTTCGCTGATGTTCGGCGTGATCGCGGTGGCGCTGGTGCATCGCCTGGGCCGTCGGTTGCGCGGGCGTTCCCCGATTCTAGTTGCGACGCTCGCGGCGTTGCTGCTGGCGACGAGCCGTTTTCACATCTGGTGGTCGCAGGAAATCCGCATGTACAGCCTGGCGACGATGTGTCGTTCTGCCGGATGCGTCCGCGTGGCCGGTGGCGTTGGGCTATGCTCCGTGGGTGGAGGAAGCGTGGGTCAACTATCTCAGCAACGCGCTAAAGTATGGTGGCCGCCCGCCGAGGGTAGAGTTAGGCGCAAACATCCTCCCCAATCCACCCACACTTGCAGCGCGCGAGCGGAGCGGAGATGGGAGCATGGTGCGTTTTTGGGTGCGCGACAACGGCCCTGGCCTTTCGCCTAAGGAGCAATCTCGGTTATTCGCGCCCTTTACGCGGCTGGACCAGGCGCGCGCAAAGGGCTATGGGCTGGGATTGTCCATCGTGCAGCGGATCGCGGAAAAGCTGGGCGGGCAGGCGGGAGTGGAAAGTGAGGGCGTGCCGGGGCGGGGAAGCATCTTTTACTTTACGTTGCCGGGCGTGGGAGGCACTGCCACATGACCGGCGACCTGGCAAGTGAGACTGCCCTCGGCCTACAAATGTTTGCCAACACTGGCAGCGGCGTCTGGGTCGTGGACGCCAGCCAGCGCATCGTGTTCTGGAACCAGGCCGCTCAAGACCTGCTGGGGTTCACCGCCGACCAGGCGCTGGGCCGGTTGTGTTATCAGCTCCTGGCGGGACAGGACACACAAGGACAGCCATTTTGCCAGGCCGAGTGCCATCGCATACAACGGGCGCGCCAGCACGACCCGGTGCAGGGATTTGAGATGCTGGTTCGGAGCCAGGATGGCAAGCTATGTCGAATCGGCGTCAGTATCATCGTGATTCCGGTTGGCGCACAAGACAACACGCCGGCTGCCTTGGCTCACATCTTTCGCCTGATCGGGGAAGTGCCCGCCGCGCCACCCTCGCTGCGGATTCAACTTTTGGCCAACGCCAATGTCTGGCGGCCCGATGGATCGGTCGTCAATGGCCCAAGCTGGCGCAAAAGAAATGTCCGCGTGCTCTTGGCGTTCCTGGCCCTCCAACGCGACCGGCCCGCGCACCGCCAGGTGTTGATCGAGGCGCTCTGGCCCGACCTGGAATATGCTGCCGCGCTCCACAATCTGAACACGACGGTCTACCATCTGCGCAAAAGCCTCGAGCCTGCGCTCCAGGTTGGCGCAGAGTCTCGGTATATTCTCTACGAAGGGAGTTGCTACTCTTTTGATGGCGGCCCCGGTTTTGGGCTGGATGTGGAAGCCTTTGAAGCGGGCATCGTTCGGGCGCGCCGAGAGCGTGACCCGGATCAGGCCATACGGTTCTACCGGAATGTACTGGTGCTCTACCATGGCGATTTGCTGGCGGACTTGGGGGCGGTCACGGCGTGGTGCTCGCGAGAGCGGGTGAGGCTGCGCAGCCTTTACCTGGATGCGCTGGAAGAGACCGGCCACTTGCACGAAGAGAAGCAAGAATACCGGCAAGCCGGCGAGATGTACTGGAAAGCCTTTTCGGCCGACCCGTGCCGCGAATCGGCCTGTCAGCGGCTGATGCGGTTGGCGGGGCTGCGAGGAGACCGCACTTCCATTATGGCCTTGTACGACAGCCTGGTTGCCGCATTGAACCGGGAAATAGGAGTGCGTCCCACTCAAGAGACGGTCTCTATCTACAAGGCTGCCCAGCGCGGCGTCTGACATTGCCATCCCATAGCTAGCAGATTCTAACCAAAGCGGCAAGGGTTGGGTGACTGCGGGCATGATACAATCACTAACACTTGGATTCACATTGGACTTGACGGGCATGGGCTTTCTCTTCCTCTGCCTGCGCAAGCGCCTCCCGAGGTTTGCATGCGACCATGTCCCCCACACGGTAGCCTGCAGACCGCAGCCGTTTTTTCCTGACGATAGCGACTCGGAAAAGAACTCGAATCCGTCTCCACCACTGGACGAGGTATGCCAGTCCAGTATTGCCGCGCAAGGTTGCTCGCTGCGCCGATTGGGGAAGGAGGTGTTTGACAAGAAGACATCCACGAGATTACCCCAGCCGGGCCACGTATCGGCCAAGGAGGAAGAAGTCAAAAGCGCCTGACATCTTTCCACCACGTGAATAACGCACCTTCAACATAGGAAAGGAAAAAGACAAAATGAAAAAGCAATTCCTCGTAGCGATCACATTGATGGTCGCGCTGGCACTGGTTGGCACCGTCAGTGCACAATCACCAGGCACGGTGACGGTCAACCTGGGAAACGTCAGTTTAAATAACTGGCAGTCTGGAAATTTTGCCGAGACTTGGGACCTTACCAAAGGCGATTTGACTTTGGCATATACCATTGATATGAGCGGGATCGCCACCGCTGGCTGGGCAGCCACTGAGGTGGGCTTGCGCGAGATTGGCGCATCCAATATCGATCCCAACTACAAAGGCGGATGGATGCAGTCGAACTATATCTATGGCACCAGCAATCTCAACTCACGGAACAATAACGATATGCATCTGCTCAGCAAACATGGCTGGTTGGAGCAGGTCTATGATGCCAGCGATGCAGAAACCGTGGTCACGGCGTATTGGTCTAACGACAACTATGGTTTCTGGTTCGATCGCGACGGCGTCGACCAATGGCAAGCTCTGATGTGGGGAATGAATGGCACCTATAACACAAGTGGTGTATACGAGATCTCTATTACCTACCACGCCATCGACGCCAACACAGGAACCATGTTCGCCACCATCAACGGCGTACAGCAAGGGCTGTACGTTGGCGGGGGGAAAGACGCTCAACCTGAATTCTACCCAGCTGGCAGGACCTTTGTGGGCAACATGGCCCAATTACAGATCTTCTATGGGCGCGGCGGTGGCGGTGGTAATGTGGACCTGTCGAATATCTCGATAACCGGTGTCCCCGCTAACCCCAACGCCACTGTCACCTTCCACGTCCACACTGGCGCCGCGCCGGGCACTGGCCAGGCGGGATATCGTGTGCATGTTTACAATTCCAGTGGTGGCGAGGTGGCCTGGAAGGATACCAATGCCAGTGGCGATGCCGCGTTCACTCTTAACAACGGCAACTATGAATATTCGGTTGAGAAGAACGGCTCATACAGCGCCAAAAAGCCTTTCTGGGTTGCCGGCGCCAACAAGACCATCAACCACCAACTTTCGGTAGTTAATATCACCATTGGCGACCATGCGACGCCGACGATGGGTGTGTACCCGGGTTATCGAGTGCATATCTATCGTGCAGCGGATGGCGGCGGTGGAGAATGGGCCTGGCAGGATAGCGATGCCAACGGCCTGACCACCTTCTACATGGTGGACGGCTCGTATTCCTACAAGGTCGAAAAGAATGGCTCTTATAGCGCCGCTAAGAACTTTGGCGTCGTCTACTCGAACGACTATCCCTTGGTGTACAAGCTCTCCAAGGTCACGGTCACGATTGGCGACCATGCGACGCCGACGATGGGTGTGTACCCGGGTTATAGAGTGCATATCTATCGTGCAGCGGATGGCGGCGGCGGCGAGTGGGCCTGGCAGGATAGCGATGCCAACGGCCTGACCACCTTCTACATGGTGGATGGAAGCTACTCGTACAAGGTCGAAAAGAACGGCTCTTATAGCGCCATCGAGCAACTCAGGTCGGAGCTGGCCGCCACGCTCAAACCCGACCGGTGTTATGCGGTGCGCTCTTCGGCCAACATTGAAGATGGCCTCGATCACTCCTTTGCCGGTCAATTCAAAAGCGCGCTGAATGTGAGCGGCGTGGATGGCGTTCTCCAGGCGATCTGGTCCATCTGGGCGCTGACGCGCGCGCCGAATGTGCAAACGTACCTGCGCAAGATCGGAGTTGAGCCGGACCATCTCAAGATGGCGGTCGTGATTCAAGAGATGGTCACGCCGGTCGCCTCGGGCGTCGCCTTCAGCAAGAACCCCATGACGGGCATGGACGAGGTCATTGTCGAGGCGGTGCAAGGCAGCGGCGCGGCGCTGGTGCAAGGCGGCGTGACGCCGCAGCGCTGGGTGAACAAGTGGGGCGAATGGCTCTCGACTCCAGACGGCGAACAGCTTGACCGGTCCGTGGTGAGTGACATTGTCGCCCAGACCAAGGCCATTGCCAAGGCCTTTGGCGCGGCGGTTGACCTGGAATGGGTGTACAACGGACGACAGGTCTATTGGGTTCAACTGCGCGAGATCACGACGATCAAGAACGTCAACCTCTATTCGCATCGCATCCCCCGTGAGATGCTGCCCGGCCTGATCAAGCCGCTCATCTGGTCCATCAATATTCCGCTCGTGGGCGGCGTGTGGAAACAACTCTTGACCGAGTTGATCGGCCCGAACGACCTCGACCCGCACCGGCTCATCAAGCAGTTTTATTACCGCGCCTATTTCAATATGGGCACGCTGGGCGAGGTCTTTGAATCGCTGGGGTTCCCGCGCGAGGCGCTGGAGATCATGATGGGCGTGGGAACCACCGGCTCCGAGCGTCCCTCGTTCAAGCCATCGGGCCGGACGTTTCGACACACGCCGCGCATGGTGCGCTTTGCCGCCGACAAGCTGACGTTTGGCCGCAGGATCAAGGCTTTCATCCCGGCGATGCGCGAGAAATATCGCGCGTTTCGCTTTGAGCGGGCGGGCGATTTGAGCGAGTGCGAGTTGCTGGCCGAGATTGACAGGTTGTACGCGCTCACTCAGCAGACGGCCTACTTTAACATCGTCGGCCCGCTGCTGATGTTCATGCACAACGGAATGTTCAAGGGCCAGTTGCGCAAGCTGGACGTTGACTTTGCCAATTTCGACCTGACCACTGGCATGGATGAGCTGCACGACTATGACCCGAACTATCATTTGGGTCATCTGGCCCGCCGCTTTCTCGAATTGGATGTTGCTGTTCGCGACACGATCGCCAACGCCGGCTATGAACAATTCCGGCAGTTGCCGGGCCTTGACGAGTTCAAGCAGGACGTTGAGCGCTTTATTCAGCAGTTTGGTCACCTGAGCGACAGCGGCACCGATTTTTCGTCCGTGCCCTGGCGCGAGAATCCCGACATGGTGCTGCAGATGCTGGTCAACACCGCCAACACTCCTTCACTCACGCACGCGCCGCGCAAGACCACGTTTGAGGAATTGCGCCTGCCTGCGCCTCGGCGTTGGATGCTCAATCACATCTATCAAAACGCGCGGCAGTATCGCTTGTATCGAGAGGCGATCGGCTCGCTGTACACGTTCGGCTACGGACTGTTTCGCCCGTACTTTATGGCGCTGGGCGAGCATTTCGTTCGTCGCGGGATTCTGGCCTCGCGCGATGACATTCTCTTTCTAAATTTTGCCGAGGTGCGCGCGGCAGTCGAGGATAAGGCGGCGGGCGGCGACTATGATCGGGTCGCGCAGCGCCGGCGCGAGATGGAAGAATGTCGCCACGCTGCCATCCCGGAAACGATCTATGGCGATCAACCCCCGCTGCTCACGGCGCACATCGGCGACCGGCTTTCGGGCATTGCCACCTCGCGCGGCCATTACACGGGGCCGGCCAGAATCGTCCAGGGGATTGCCGACTTTTCCAAAGTGCAGCCCGGCGACGTGCTGGTGATCCCGTTTTCTGATGTGGGCTGGACGCCGTTGTTCACCAAAGCCGGCGCGGTGATTGCCGAGTCGGGCGGGATTCTGTCGCACAGTTCCATCGTCGCGCGCGAGTACAATATTCCGGCGGTGGTTTCGGTCAATGGCGCGTGTCAATTGGCGGACAACACGCGAGTGAGTGTGGATGGTTACAAAGGTGAAGTGCTGGTTCATAGGGAGGAGTGAGATGAGATATTTGAAATGGATCATTTTGCCAACTTTGGCAGCTGTCCTGGGGGTTTTTCTGGTCCGCTATCTGGCGGTGCACCCGATAGAAATGTCTCTGCAACTTGTGATTGTTTGTCTGGCGCTGTTTCTCTCGGTGGTGTTGCTGGCGGTTGGCTTTAAAGGCAAGGCCTGGATCGTAGCTGTCCCACTCTGGCTGGTGTTTGCCGCCGTGGGTTGGTCTGCCATGGCCTATGTCGTGCTGGAGCGCGAAGATCCTCGGCCTGTGCCGGCTTTGACCCGCGCCAAAGGAGATCCAGGCGACGGGCATACCGCCGTCATTTATCTGACGCATGGCGAGCCTGAGACGTATGATCCGATTGGCTGGATTAACCAGTTCAAGGAGCTTGACGAAACCCGAGTCCCATTCATCCCCTATCTGGCGCGGCCATTTTTCCTGTATCAGCTTCGGCAAGAATATCTGCACGTGGGCAAGAGCAATCACCGGCAGGTGCACATCCGAATGCTGCAAAGCCTGGAAAAACAGTTTCGCGCCGAGGGTGACTCACAGACCAAGTTTTACCTGTCCTTTTTGGACGATAGCCCGCGTCCCGATGCCGCCGCGATTCAGGCTCTGAACGAGGGCGCCAGCAAGATTGTCGTGTGCCTGGTGTTTCTGACCGTCTCGAACCATACCGCAGAAGGCATCGAGTTGGTCGAAAGTGTCAAGCCGGAAGATTACGGGGTCTCGCTCAAGTTTGCCGGCCCCTTGTGGGACTCGAAGACACTACAGAGCATGTTCCTGCAACGCGCCAACAGCGCCATTGGCAGCGCGGACAAGTCCAAGGTGGGGGTGCTCTTGGTTGGACACGGCCAGCCGGATGAATGGGATAACGAGTTTCCCACCGAGACCCAGCAGGAAATCACTTTTAGAAACGAGATTCTCAAGCTGTTTGAAGGCGATGGGTATAAACGCGAGAATCTGGCGCTGGCCTGGATGGAATTCAAAGAACCCCAGCCCACGAAAAAGGTGGAAGAGATCGTGCGAAATGGCGCGGAAAAGGTGGTATACTTTGCCGCGGCCATCAGCGCCGACAGCATCCACAGCCAGTTTGACATTCCGAAACTCGTCCACGCGGCGCGCGTGTCAAACGGTTATCCTCTCATCAACCTCGGCGCTTGGAACGATGATCCTATCGTCATTCGCGCCATCAAGGAAAAAGTTGATCCATTGTTGCGCTAAGCAACGTGCGAGGAGGTTGTGGCATGGATTGGTCAGTTGGCATCTTGGCCGCCGTGATCGGTTATGTGCTCGGCTCGATTTCGTTTGCGCGCGTGATCAACCGCTTGGTCGCGCCGAGTGTGGAAAAACAAGATCATACTGTTGACCATTTTTGGTGAAGTCCTCTTTTTGTAGTTTAGACTAACTCAACTACCCTCGCCGTCAGGCTGAGGGTGAACCGATGCTCAAGTCGTAGCTTACCAATCAAAACTAGCGGCGTTTCGGACGTTTTTTGACAATCGAGTAGCGTGTCACCTTGGCACGTGGGCGGCCCTTGGGCCAGCCGGCCGACTTTCCACGGGGTTTGGGTACATGGGTCGGCGTACCAATCTGTGCGAAAAGTGCTCCCAGGCTCTGGCGCACCCGCCCTGGCGTGAGGGTCGTTTGGGGTTTCTGCCACGGCAGCGGTTTGTCAGTGACGACCGGTCGGGCGAGCCATAACTCCCACGTCAACAGCGGCATCAAGTCGCTCCAGCGTTCGGCCTGTTCCGGTGTTTTGAAGCGAGGCAAGGTCCAGAACAGGTTCTGTTTGGCAAAGCGATACCAATGATCAACGGCCGGACGACGAAAGTACATGTGCCAGCTTTGGCACAAGGGCGGCAAGGGCTCACCACACCACGCTAACCAGAGGTCGCGCGGGTCACGTCGGGTGCCCCGTGCGAGGGGACGTTCAATGCGCATCACCCACAGGGGCTGCTCAGGCGCTTTCAGAAAGTGCAGGTTCGCCCACAGACGCACCACGACATGCCCCAAGTCAGGATCGTTCAGGTCCAGGGTGTCGGTGGGCGTGCCCCAGGTGCGCGCATCGCGGAACTTGAACTTGCGCCCATGTTTAGCGGGCCGACCCGCTCCGGGATAGGGCGGGGGTGCCGTGCGCAGACAGAGATTGGAGCGCAAGCGCATCAGTTTGTCACACGGGATCTCGGCACTCGCTTTGACGAACGGGGCACAGCCATATTCGGCATCTAATAACACGAGGCCCCGGCCGTCCAAGCGCGGGCAGACTTGACGCAGTTGGGCGACCATCCTCTGGAGCGGACTCGACTGGCTGGCGATGCGTTCGTGCAAGAGCGGCAAGGCCCAACTGTTGTGCGACTCAGGCACCCAGGCTAATGTCGAATAGCCTTGTCCCACCGTGATCGGTTTGGCACCCGGCACGGGCGTGGGCTGATGTTCGATGGTGCGGTCGCGCAAGGTGTAAGCTTCCAGCCGAGGCCAGGCCGTGTGATCGCCCACCAGGATCGGGCGCTCCACCCACGCCATTTGGTCAAGATACAATTTCAACAGGGCCGCGCGATCCGGCCGACCATCTTGCAAGGCTTCGTACACACTCGGCCATTGGCGACGAAACGCTGGACTCAACGAGAATTCGGCAAATGAATTCGCATGTACGGTGAGCAATACTGCATCGCCCAGTTCAAACAAGGCATCGCGCGCCTGACCCAACGCGACATACGCGGCTTGACGAAACGCAGCTAATCTGTTAAGGTTCTCGGTGGCAGTCACAATAGTGGTTGGCATACCGCCTATTGTCTGCCATCGGGCAGAGTGCGCAAGTCGCGCTTTGCCCTTGTTGATTTAGTCTAAACTACAATACATTGATCTATTCCAAAATTCGCGCGCATTCGCGTTACACTTGCCCTGGCGGGCAGTGCCAGGGTTCGCGGACAAGGGAAATGAGATGAAACAATGGAAAACATGCGGGGTCGAGAATACAACAGCGCTTACGAAGGCGAACACCTCAATCGAATCGCATTTCCGCTCGGCGGCATCGGCGCGGGGATGATGTGCCTGGAAGGGACCGGCGCGCTCTCGCACGTCTCGCTGCGCCACGCGCCGGATATGTACAACGAGCCGCCGATGTTCGCCGCGCTGACCATCAAAGGCGCAAAAACCGCGCGGGTGCTGGAAGGCCCGGTGCCGATGTGGAAAGCCTTTGGTTCGGTGGATTCCAAATTCCGCGGGCCGGGCAATGGCCTGCAAGGCCGAACGTACGGCCTGCCGCGCTTCAAAGAGGTGCGCTTTACGGCTCGCTTTCCCTTTGGCCGGGTCGAACTCAAGGATCGAACGATGCCGGCGACAATCGAGTTGACCGGCTGGAGCCCTTTTATCCCCGGCAACTCTCACGATTCGAGCTTGCCTGTCGCCGCGCTGGATTATCGCATCCGCAATCGAACGGACAAGACGATTGAAGGCGTGTTCTCGTTTCACTCGGCCAATTTCATCAAGACGGGCGAGAACTCGGGCGCGTCGGTCCAGCCCATCGAAGGCGGATTCATCCTCACACAGCCGCCCATCGCGGACAAACCTGCGGACGAAGGTCATGTTGCCGTGTTCACGCCCGACCCGGGCGCGCAGGTGGATTGCGCGTGGTTTCGCGGCGGCTGGTTCGACCCGCTGACGATGGTGTGGAAAGCGATTGCGTCCGGTCAGACCATCAAGAGCAGCCCGCATCCTGACAAGGCCGGCAACGGCGGCAGCCTGTACGTGCCGTTCAAGCTCAAGCCGAAAGCCGAGAAAACGATTCGTGTGCTGTTGGCCTGGTATGTGCCCAAGAGCGATTTGCGCGCGGGCGCGAACGGCGATTGCGGCGAAGGCTGCGCGTGCGAAAAATTCTACACGCCGTGGTATGCCGGCAGGTTCACCAGCATCCGAGACGTTGCCGGCTATTGGCGAGACAACGCCGACCGCCTGCATCAACTCTCGCATACGTTTAGCGAGTGCTTTTACGACACGACTTTGCCGCCCGAAGTGATCGAGGCCGTCGCGGCCAACCTGACGATCCTCAAATCCACGACGTGCCTGCGCCAGGCCGACGGCAAATTCTGGGGCTGGGAGGGCTGTCACGACGACGCGGGTTGCTGTCGCGGCACGTGCACGCACGTCTGGAACTATGCCCAGGCGCTGCCGCACCTCTTTCCCGATTTGGAGCGCAGCCTGCGCGAGACCGAGTTCAAGGTCAACCAAGACGCGCGCGGGCATCAAAACTTTCGCGCCAGCCTGCCGATTCGCGCGCCCGACCACGAGTTTCACGCCGCCGCCGACGGGCAACTGGGCGGTCTGATGAAGCTGTACCGCGAGTGGCGCATCAGCGGCGACACGGACTGGATGAAATCTCTGTGGCCGCAAGCCAGGCAAAGCCTCGACTATTGCATCGCAGCGTGGGACCCGGATCACACCGGCACACTCGTCGAGCCGCATCACAACACCTACGACATCGAGTTCTGGGGCGCGGATGGCATGTGCACCAGTTTTTATCTGGGCGCGTTGCAGGCGGCGATTGCGATGGGGCAAGCGTGCAGTGAAGACGTGCGCCCGTACCAGGAATTGCTCGCCAAGGGCAAGGCGGCGATGGAATCCGCGTTGTGGAATGGCGAGTACTTTGTCCAACGGGTTCAATGGACCGGCTTGCGCGCCGGAGACCCGTCCACGGGCGAAGCGTGGAATATCAACTACAGCCCCGAAGCCAAAACGATCTTGCAACAAGAAGGACCGAAATACCAATATGGCACAGGCTGCCTGGCCGATGGCGTGCTGGGCGATTGGATCGCGCGCTGTTGCGGGCTGACGCCCGTGCTCGATAAACGGAAAATCGCGCGGCATATCACGTCGGCTGAGGTCGAGCGGGTGCGCGTCATCGTCGCTCATCACATGCGCCCGCAGCAATTGGCCGACGCAGAAGCGGGCGTCACGCGGCGCGCGGCGTATCGTTATTTCCGAGACACGCACGAGGCGGGTGTGGACGTGGTGTTGTTGGCGCTGGCCGATCACGTCGCCACACACGGGCCGGACGCGCAGCCGGAGCGATGGGCCAGGCGCATCGAAGCGGCGAGCAAGTTGTTGGCGGAATACTGGATACGATTAGCGAAGGGTGTTGCTCCAACGTCGCTCGTTTCCGGAGACGACCTGATGGCGGAACTCGGTTTGCCTCCCGGCAAGCGCATCGGCGAGTTGCTCGAAGCGATCCGTGAGGCGCAGGCGGCGGGGGAGGTTGGCACGCGTGGGGAGGCAATCATGCTAGCAAGGAGGCTGGTGTAGCGAGATGCCAAGTGTCCGGGCCAGAAGTAAAATCGGCTGAAACCAGAGCCGCCACTCAATTCTGTGGCGGCTTTTCGGTCAAGGCTGGTCAACCGTGGTCGGCGGTCGGCGGTCGAGCCCGGCAGCGTGCAACACCTCGGCGGCCCATGCAGCATCGCTTTCGCTCAACGGCGGCGGTGGGGGTGGCGCGGCATAATCCAGCAGCCGCTCGTAGCCGACCAGGTCAAAGCACGCCTTGACGGCGGCCTGCAAATCTAGTGGCACGTCGGGGTCAGGCGGCAACAGCGGCACGGGCACGGTCGGCAATTTCTCGCGCAGTTGAACCGGCCACACTTGCGTCCGGGGCCGTCGCTGCGTGCGGCTGAGGTAAACATAGTACGAGGCGGGCGGCAGTTCGCCGATGAGTGGGATGCGCGTCCCCGCGCGCAACAGATCGATCTCGATCAAGTGCGTGCGTGTCTGAATTAGTTCCGTGCGCCGATCAACATACTCGCGCAACCCTTGCCCGCGTTTGTTGACCGGCGACAGAATCTCGATGACGGTCACCAGCCGGCGCTCGACCACGTCACGAATTTCCACATTGAGCAGCGGCACCTGTTCAGGGATGGGGCTGAGGAGTTCAAAAGGCGGCTCGGCCAAGCCGACGCCTGCCGGCGCAAAGGCCACGTCCGCGCGCTCACGCAGCGCGGCCACGTGTACGTCGGGATAGATGACGCGCTCCGAAGGCACGTCCAAAATGCTCAGGACGGGCCGGTCGAGCACGTAACGCTTGTTCAGCAGCGCGACGTACTTGGCCGGGAGTCGCGGCAGCAACTGCTCGCTGATTTGGTTGGCAAGGCGGCTGTGGAACTCTTGCCACATTTCGCCTTCGAGATAGGGGTCCATGCCAGGGAAGGGAGATGACATCGCAACCTCCTTTCAGCGCGGCGTCACACCTGGCTCGATTATAGCACATCCTTTGCGTGATGCGCGAAGCGTGATGCGCAAGAAAAGTTGAGGCTATACTTTCGAGATTTGATACCACGCCCAGAATCGCGCTAGCCCTTCCTCGATGGAGACGCGCGGCGAATAGCCCAGCATCCGATGTGCTTTCGATGTATCAGCAAACGTCACGATCATCTCGGTGGGCGGGAGGGGCGCGTTCTTCCAGCGAGCCGGTTTGCCGATGAGGTGTTCCAGGATTGTGACAAAGTCGAGGTTGACCACCGGCTCGCCTCGACCCAAGTTGAAAATCTCGTACTGCACATCCGTGTCCGCAGCGGCCAGGATGCCAGAAACGATATCGCTGATGAATGTCCAGTCGCGGCGCGGGCGGCCCTCGTCGTAGAGTGTAAACTCGCGCCCAGCCAGAATCGCCTCGGTAAATTTCCACGGTCCCATGTCCGGCCTGCCGCGCGGGCCGTAGACGTTGAAAAAGCGCAGCACGGCACATCGCAAGCCGTAGAGATGGTGGTAGGTGTACGCCAGCACCTCGCACGCTTTTTTCGTCGCAGGATAGGGAGCGAGCGGCCTGTCGGTCGGGTCGGTTTCCACGAACGGGATTTTGTCTGTGTGCCCGTAGATCGAAGACGTGGAGGCAAACACAAACTTGTGGACGTCGAATTCACGCGCCATTTCCAACAGATTCAACGTCCCCCGCACGTTCACGTCTTCGTACAGCAGCGGGTATCTCACCGAGTAAGGCACAGCCGGCATTCCGGCCAAGTGAATGATTTTGCCCGGTCGCTCCGATGTGAACAACGCGCGCAATGCCTCCGTGTCGCGGATGTCACCTTCGACGAATTTGAAATCGGGCGACTCGCCGATCTCGGCCAGGTTGGCCCGCTTGCGCGCGGGCGAATAGTAATCGTTCAGATTGTCCAGGCCCAGAACGCGCTCACCGCGCGCGAGCACTGCCTGTGTGACGTGGCTGCCGATAAAGCCGGCGGCCCCGGTAACGAGAATAGTCATAATTTTCCCCTTCTCGAAATGCAACGGGTTGAGCGTGTTCTGTGTTGCGTATTCCGTGCTTGGACACGCAACACGGAATACGCACTACGCGCCAGCCGATCTCAAATCCAGCACGTTGAACTGCAACCGCTCCTGGCCGTTCCATTCGTTGACTTCCAGGTGAAACGCCACGTCAATCCGCATGTCGCGCCGCAGCCACGCCGAGTGATGGCTCTGCCGGAAGCCGATGGCATCCCAGGTCGCGCGCCGTTCATCCATCAGGGACAACTTGAGGTGCGCGCCGTCGGCCCCCACGCTGCGGATGTCACGCAGGATCATGCCCCGGCTGATGAGCGCCGGCGTCGGGTTGCCATAGCCGCACGGTTCCATCTGCTTGAGGTGATCGCAAGTTTCGCGGTTCAACTCGCCGGGCAAGATTTCGGCGTCAATTTCCAGCGTGGGAGTGAGGTCGCGCCCGCCGAGTTGCGCGTGGGCGATAGCTTGCAGGCGAGCAGCCAGCTCGTCCAGTTTCGATGTGGGAACGGTAAAGCCTGCCGCGGCAGCATGTCCGCCATGACGGATGAGCAACTCGGCGCACTCGTCCAACGCGCGCGTGATGTGGAACTCGGGGATGCTGCGGCACGAGCCTCGACTTTCCACCAGGCCCTGTTCGACGACGATGGCGGGCCGGTAGAATTCTTCAGTCAGGCGGCTGGCCGCCAGGCCGACAACGCCCGCGTGAAAGCCTGGATCGGCGGCAAACAGCAGCGGCGCATGAGGGTCACTGGCGAGCGCCAGCTCGCGCGCTTTGTCTTGTGTCTCACGCGTCAATCGCTGCCTTTCCCGGTTGCGCCGGTCAAGCTCGGCGGCCAGCTCGCGCGCCTGGGGCGCGTCGTCGGTGACGAGCAACTGGTATGCCGCCATCGCGTGTTCGATGCGTCCTGCGGCGTTCAGGCGCGGGCCGAGCGTGTAGCCGATGGTGGTGGCATCCACTGCGCCCGATGTAGCGCCCGCCACTTGCATCAACGCGGCGATGCCGGCGCGAGGCGCGGCGTTCAGGCGAGCCAGTCCGCGTTGAACCAGCGCGCGGTTTTCGTCCACGAGCGGGGCCAGGTCGGCCACGGTTCCCAGCGCAACGAGGTCGAGCAGGTCGTCGTCGCTCAAGATCGCTGGGGGTATCCTCCGGTTGTACTTGCGCCGCTTTTTCGGCATTGATGTCCTGACCTACACCGTCGGCGCATAGTATTTCACATCAAACGTATTAAGATAAGCGTAGCATAGCCCCTTGTGGGCGTCTTTCCAAGCGCGGAAACGGGCACAAGGCCCTACGCTACAGCCCTAACTTTGCGACATTGTAGCCCAGATTGCTCACCCTTGCGAAGGGTGAGCAGCCAGCAGCCGATCAAACGCGTCGTCCGGCAACTCGTCGAGTGAGCGCACCACCCAGTCGGCCTGCAAGGTGGCGTGAGAGGAACACACGCCGATCGTGCGCATCCCGGCGCGTCGCCCGCCCTCGATGCCGGTCGGCGCGTCTTCGACCACGATGCAACGCTGCGGCGGCGACTCCACTTTGGAAGCTGCCACGAGAAACACCTGCGGGTCCGGCTTGCCACGTTGGACATCCTCGGATGACACGATGGCTTCAAAGTATCCACCGATGCCAAGTACCTCAAGGATCGTTTGGATGTTGAGCAGCGGGGCCGACGACGCCACGACCTGGCGCCAACCTTCTTGATGCAAGCGATCCAGCCAGCGACGCACGCCCGGCAAACATTCGGCGCCGCGCGTCCGAATCAAGTGGCGATAGCGCCTTTCTTTGGCCTCTGCGATGCGCTCCAGCTCACGGGCAGCCAAGTCTGGCCCCAGCCATTCGTGCAAGATCGTCTCGTTGCGCTGGCCGAACGTCGAGATAAACTGCTCGTGAGTCACAGCGCAGCCTTCCGCAGCCATCGTCTCTTGCCAGGCCAGCCAGTGAGATTCCGCCGAATCGAGCAACGTGCCGTCTACGTCCCAGAGTACGGCGCGCAATTGGTTATTGAACACGATCTTCTCCTTCGATAGAATGTCGGTAGCATACAACAAGACCGGAAGATTTTCAACTTGCCCGTTGAAATGTGGGTACTGATTGGGCGCCCTTGCAAAGGCAATGACAACTTTCATAAGAGTGGGCCGTTATAAATGTGGTATAGTTAGAGACCGCACTGCACCATGAAGAACATGGGCTTGAAGCTTTTGCATTAGATTCGCTTCGCCTGTAAAATATCTGACGGTTCGAGCCGTTTGATCTGCAAAGGGAGTAGACATGCCCAAACATCCTCTCGCCGAAGTTTTCGGTTTCCCGACGCACAACTCTTCAGCCGAAGCCAAACGCCATCGGCGGCTACGTCTTTGCCCGTACAACAACAAGGTGCCCTCTTGCACAAAAGACAAGGCAAATGACCCATTGGGTGTCTGCACCATATTTGACGGCGACGAGTTGGCTATCACATGTCCTATTCGCTTCCGACAAGACTGGTTAATCGCCGAAGACGCTGCGGCTTTCTTTTTTCCAGAGGATGCGAATTGGACATCTCTCACTGAAGTTCGCCTCAATGACAAGAATGGAAAATCGGCGGGCAACATTGACTTGGTGCTGGTAGCCTATGATGCCAATGGGCGCATCCTTGACTTTGGTGCGCTGGAAGTTCAAGCCGTCTACATCTCCGGGAATGTGCGCAAGCCCTTTGCGCATTACATGCACGACCCTGCGCGCCGAAGCAACATGGATTGGAGCGGCCAACGCAATTCCCCCAATCCCGATTACCTTTCATCCTCGCGGAAACGGTTAGCCCCGCAGTTGATTTTCAAAGGCGGCATTCTCAATTCGTGGGGCAAAAAGATGGCGGTTGCCCTGCACAGCAGTTTTTACAAAACACTTCCATCCTTGCCAGAAGCCAAACCGGCAGAATCAAACCTGGCGTGGTTGATCTATGATCTGCAACTCGACGGCGCACAGAATCGTTATAACCTGGCACGTGCCCGGACAGTTTACACGCGCTTTCAACCGGCGCTGGAAAAAATCACGACGCCCGAACCCGGGCCTATCGAAGACTTTATCGAGCATTTGCAAGAGAAACTGGATGAAAAGTTAGAGAATGGCAATCCACCGGATGCTCCGACTTTGACCGATATTCTTGAGCCTTAGCATGTCACAGCTATCACTCTTTGGCGAGGCCGCCCAAGAACACATCGTCAACGTTGCTTCTGTTCCGCAGCGGAGTCCCTTTCGCTATCCAGGCGGCAAAACATGGCTCGTGCCGTACGTTCGTCGCTGGGTCGCTCGTCAACCCGCGCGTCCCCCGGAATTCATCGAGCCTTTTGCCGGCGGTGGCATTATCGGCCTCACCGTGGCTTTTGAAAAACTGGCCGGACATGTCACACTGGTGGAACTGGACGACGATGTGGCTGCTGTTTGGCAGACAGTCTTATCGAGTCAAGGCGACTGGCTTGCCGAGCGGATTGCCAGTTTTGAACTGACGCCAGCGACCGTTCAAGCTGCGCTATCACAACCCGCGTCGTCGTTGCGCGAGCGGGCTTTCCAGACCATTTTAAAGAACCGTGTCAACCGGGGCGGCATTCTTGCGCCGGGCGCGGGGCGCATCAAGCACGGCGAAAACGGCAAGGGGCTGCTCTCGCGCTGGTATCCACAAACCCTCCGTAAGCGCATTCTGGATATTGTGGCTGTCCGAGACCGCATCACCTTCATACACGGCGACGGCCTTGAATCGCTGCGCCAGAACGCTCACCACTCGGATGCGCTTATCTTCATTGACCCGCCTTACACGGCCGGCGGAAAGAAAGCTGGAAACCGTCTATACACACATCACAAACTCGATCACGCCGAATTGTTTCGTTTAGCCGACCGATTGGCGGGCGATTTCCTGATGACTTACGACGACGCCCAAGACGTGCGTGACCTGGCTCGCCAATACAACTTTGCCGTTCAAGTTGTGGCGATGAAAAGTACTCATCACGCGAAAATGACTGAATTGCTGATCGGGCGTAACGTGGACTGGGCAAGATGAAGGCAATACTCAAAACGCTATCGCATGACATACCAACGGCAATGCTTGCCGTATTGAACGAGGATCATGAACAAATCAAGCCCCCTCTGGTGGCAAACCGGCGTCATTTATCAGATTTACCCCCGCAGTTTCCAGGACTCGAACGGCGATGGCGTCGGCGACCTGGCCGGCATCATCCAGCGGCTCGATTACGTGAGCGACACGCTGGGCGTGGACGCCATCTGGCTTTCGCCGTTCTACCCTTCACCCATGGCCGACTTTGGGTATGACGTCGCCGACTATTGCGACGTGGCCCCCTTGTTCGGCGACCTAGCGACCTTCGAGCGCCTGGTGGCCGAGGCGCACCGGCGCAATATCAACATCATCATTGACTTTGTGCCGAATCACACCTCCGACCAGCACCCGTGGTTTATCGAGTCGCGCTCTTCGTGGGATAGCCCCAAGCGCGACTGGTATGTCTGGCAAGACGCCAAGCCGGATGGCTCAGTGCCCAACAATTGGCTGAGCGTATTCGGCGGCCCAGCCTGGGAATGGGATGAAAAGACGCGGCAGTATTACCTGCACTCCTTTCTTAAGGAACAGCCCGACCTGAATTGGCGCAACCCAGAAGTCAAAGACGTCGAAACGCGCTTGACCCCGGCGCGGCGTTTTTCCTACATCGTCGGCGAAGGCGAGAGCTGCCACACGGCGCAGACCCGCTTCCTCGGTTTGCTCCAGGACACCGAGACCGATCCCACGCTGGCGGACCTCGAGGAAGCGTTCAGCGTCGAGGCTGTCACTAAAGAATTCTTTACAAAATACGTCGAGTTGTTCCAAGCGATTCACACGGCGCTGGAAAAACTGGCTGCGAAGGACAGCACCCTCCGCGACGAGTTCAAGGCCAAGGGCGTGAGCGCCGTGGACTTTTGCAAGAAGCTCATGGGCCAGATCGTCTTTCTCTACTTTCTCCAAAAGAAGGGCTGGCTGGGTGTGGCGAGGGGGCAAGATTGGGGCAGCGGCCCGAGCGACTTTTTGCAGCGGATGGCTAGAGGCGAGTACGGCCCTTATGCCAACTTTTTCAACGACGCCCTCGAACCACTCTTTTACGATGAGCTGGCCTCCGACCGCGGCCACGAGGCGTGGAGCCGGCGTTTCAACTGCCGCATCCCGTTCCTCAACGGCGGCCTGTTTGAGCCGCTCGGCGACTATGACTGGCGCAAGACTGACATTTTCCTGCCGAACAAGTTCTTTACCAACAAAGACTTTGTCGAGGAAGGCATCACGGGCACCGGTGTGCTTGACGTGTTCGACCGCTACAACTTTACCGTCAACGAGGCCGAGCCGCTGGAAAAAGAGGTGGCGATTGACCCCGAAATGCTCGGCAAGGTCTTTGAGAACCTGATTGAAGACAACCGCCGCAAGGGCCTGGGCGCGTACTACACCCCGCGCGAGATCGTCCATTACATGTGCCAGGAAAGCCTCATCAACTATCTCGACACCGCTTTAAACCCGCAGGATTCTGTCATTGCGAGCCGTCCGCCTCTGGCGGCGGCGAAGCAATCCCCGCGTCGCGATATGGAGATTGCTTCGTCGCAAAAAACGCTCCTCGCAATGACACAAGCGGAACCCGCGCGCAAGGAAATCGTGCCGCGCGCCGACATTGAGACATTCGTCCATCTGGGCGAGCAAATCTCCCATTACGAAGCGGTCGAGACAGAGTATCGCATCAAGATGCCTGAAAGCATCAAGCAACACGCCCGGCTGATGGATGACAAGCTGGCCGAGATCACCATCTGCGACCCGGCGGTTGGCTCCGGCGCGTTCCCGGTGGGGATGATGACCGAAATCGTCCGCGCCCGCGGTGCGCTCACGCCCTACTTTAACGACATTCACGAGCGCACGCCCTACCAATTCAAGCGGCACGCCATTCAAAACTGTCTCTATGGCGTGGACATTGACGCGGGCGCGGTGGAAATTGCCAAACTGCGTTTGTGGCTCTCGCTCGTGGTGGACGAGGAGGACGTGAAGCGAATCAAGCCGCTGCCGAACTTGGATTACAAGATTGTGGCAGGCAATTCGCTCGTCGGTTTTCCGTTCAAATCGCAAAAGATGGGCGAGATTGAAAAACTGAAAGAGTGTCTCTTTGACGAAACAGACCACGCAAAAAAGGCACAGTTGAAGGCACAAGTGGACAAACTACTTGCCGAAAGTTTCGCCGCGTCGAAGAAGAGTTTGGGGTATCAGGTCAACTTCGACTTTGAGGTTTATTTCTCAGAAGTCTTCAATCTGAAGGGCGGATTCGATGCCGTGATCGCCAACCCGCCGTACCTGAATTCGAGAAGCATGGCAAAGGATAACCCCGAACTGCGCGAGTTGATACAGGCTTCCTACTCACTGACAAGAGGGAGTTGGGATATCTATATAGCCTTTTTTGAGAAAGGATTCCGCCTCTTGAACCAGAAAGGCGTGCTTGCTTTCATAACGCCAGACAAGTGGATTTCCAAACCGTTCGGCGATGAGATGCGAATCAGAACAACAGACAAGATCTTCAGCATTCTCAAGGCTGGCCGCCTAGTTTTTGAAAGCGTGAACGTGGACGCGATCGTCTCAATTTACGTGAGCGTACCGCAGCCGCTCCTTCGCATTTATGACTACGTAGGCACGGAGATGCGGTTGAAGAGTGTCATTCAGAAAAGCAGCCTGAAGTCCCCCTACGCCTACGACTGGCTTTTCTCGAACTTCGGTGAATTGTTGGCTAAGATAGACGGGCACTGCGGGAGACTGTCCACACTCGGCATTTGTGAAAATTCCTGCGCCACGGATGACGCGTACAAATTGCGTAAGCTCATCGAGGAAGAGCCCAAAGACGCGAGGCAAGACGCGTACCTGAGGATCATCAATACGGGAACGATAGGCAAGTATGTATCCAAGTGGGGACAAAGGGAGATGGTTTATTTGGGCAGCAGGTATTCCCGGCCAGCGGTCAACAAGAAACGATTTCTTGAGCTATTCCCGAATTCATATGGCAGGAAATCGGTCATAAAAAAGGTGATCCTAAAGGGCCTGAACTTGCTAGATGCGTGTTTGGATGCAGATGGCAATGTGATTCCCGGTATACCAACACTTCTGATTGCATCCGACGACTCGGAGACGCTGAAACTTCTCCTTGCGATTGTGAACAGTTCTGTGGCGTTTTTCTACATCAAGGAGAAATACCCTGCGTCGAGCTACAATCAGGGAACTACATTCACGAAAGAAATGATCAATAACCTACCGATCCCAGAAATCACGTCCCATGATCGGGTCAAACTCGTTTCCATTATAGATCGGATCCTCTTCGCGAAAAAGCACGTCCCGAAAGCAGACACGACGGCGTTGGGGCAAGAGATTGACCAACTGGTTTACAAGCTCTACGACCTGACCCCCGAAGAAATCGCCGTGGTTGAGAAGGGCAAGCAGAAATGAAGCCAATATGAAAATCAGCTACGATTCCGAAATTGACGCGCTCTACATTCGCCTGGTCGAATCGGCAAGCCGGTCGGCAACGATCTGCGCCAGGGTCTGTTCACACTCCCGGCGATCTATTACGCACAAGCCCATCCCGACGACCCGGACGTGAGGGCGTTGCTCGATGGGAACTCGCGAGATCCTGGCACGATCTCGCGAGTGGTCGCGGCTGTGCGCGCGTCTGGCGCAGTGGACGAAACGCTGAGAGAAGCGCGTGGATTCGTGGCGCGAGGCCAGCTTGCCCTGGAAAGACTGTCCCCTTCTCCTTACGTGGCAGCTTTGTCGGCGGTCTCCCGCCATGTCGTGGATCGCGACCTATAGCTTTTCACCCTGTCATTGAGCATCCCAGCGCCGGATGTATTCTTCAGCCTTGTCCACCAACTCGCGGTGTCCGATGAACAACGGCGTGCGTTGGTGCAGTGACTCGGGCTGGATGTCGAGAATATCCCGTTCGCCGTCCGAGCCGCGCCCGCCGGCTTGCTCGGCAATGAACGACAGCGGGATAGCCTCAACCATGAGCCGCAGTTTGCCGTGCGGCTTGGCGGGGTCTTGCGTATCCGCCGGATAATAGAACACGCCGCCGTCCAACAGATTGCGGTGAAAGTCGGCCACCAGGCTTCCGATGTAACGACCGGATAGCTCCTTGCAACGACTTGCCGGTCTTGCTCCGAGCCGCGCCCGGTCCCGGTGAAGGCGACGACCGCGCCGGTGGTGGGTAACGTCAGGCTGTGGACGACCTGGTTCACGTCCAGCGCGTCGGGCGTGATGAGTGTGATCGTCGGCCAATCCGTTCCGCCGCTGACGGGCGGGAACAGCGCGACTTCGTCGCCGGGATGCAGCGGCGTATCGGCAAAGGCAAATTCCCGGTTCACGGCCACCAGGGACGTCGGCAGCGCAGCGGCGAGCGCAGGATAATCCGCCGCCAGTTTCTCGCGCAGCGCCCCCACCGTCGCGCCATCCGCCAGCTCTATTGCCACCTGATTCACCTTTACGCGATCCCGCAACGTCGCAAACAATCTGACAACCAGTTGCATGTTCCAATCTCCAATCTCTAATCCCTGCTCTCCAGCACAATATCCCCCGACTTGCCGCCGTGCTTTTCAATCAACCGAATGTCTGTCAGCCGCATCGCGCGGTCCACTGCCTTGCCCATATCATAAATCGTCAGCGCGGCGACGGATACGGCCGTCAGCGCCTCCATCTCCACGCCGGTCTTGCCGGTCGTCTCAACGGTGGCCGTGATCTCAATCACGCCATCGGCTTCTGTCTCACTCAACTCGAACTCGACGCCGACGTAGGACAGCATGAGTGGATGGCACAGGGGAATCAGGTCAGCGGTCTTTTTGGCGGCCAGGATGCCGGCGATGCGCGCCGTCGCCAGTGCGTCACCCTTAGATAGCGCGTTTTGCCGGATCAGAGCCAGCGTCTCGCGCTTCATGCGGACTTGGCCGCGCGCCACCGCGATCCGGTGTGTGTCCAACTTGCCGCCCACATCTACCATCCGGGCGCGACCTTGTTCGTCAACGTGGGTTAGTTCCATGAGTCTATCCGCTCTACGCTCCGCGCTCTTTCGCCAACTCTCGCCACAGCCGGAGCCGGAAGCGTGCCAGATCGCGGAACGCCTTGAGGATCACCTTGAGGTTGGCCCCTGTGGGGTGACCGGCCTGGCGCGGCAAGTGCGTCACCGGCACATCCGCGATTTTGTAGCCGCGCGCACGCGTGCCGGCCAGGAACTCGGTATCAATCATCGCGCCGTTCGACTCGATGTGAACGTGATCGAGCAATTCGCGCCGGAACAATTTAAAGCCGCAGTCAATGTCGCGGGACAGGAACCCAAACAGCAAACGCACCACGCTGTTCCAGCCAAGCGCATTGAGTTTGCGGATAAAGGGGTCTTGCCGGTTGGCGCGATAGCCGCTGACGACATCGGCTTCCGTCGAGCGCGCCAACAGCAAGCCGATCTCGGCAAAGTCAAATTGATTGTCGCTTGCCGTGAAGGCGATCCAGTCATATTGGGCCGCTGCAAAACCGGCCTTGAGCGCCCCGCCGTATCCGCGATTAGGAAAATGTTCGACGAGCTTGATGTGCGCGACGCGCGTCTGCATCTCGCGCACAATGTCGCCCGTGCGGTCGCGGCTGCCGTCGTTCACCACGATGATTTCGTATTCCATATCCAGCGATTGCGCAACTTGGGAGACGCGCTC
The DNA here is from genome assembly GCA_041300525.1 of Anaerolineae bacterium. Lineage (GTDB taxonomy): Bacteria > Chloroflexota > Anaerolineae > Fen-1058 > Fen-1058 > JBGLNJ01. Next base: position 4,369,012 of record JBGLNJ010000001.1, read on the forward strand.
GACCGCCGTGGCGACGTTGGCTTCTTCATTGTAAGCCGGGACGACGACTGAAAGACTGCGAACCGGGTGTTGTTTATCGTGTGCCATAAATCCCTCAAATATGTGGTGCGAGCGATTATAGCACAGCCTGCAAGCCTTTCCAAACAGTTGGGCGCAATCTGTGTCAATTCAGGTCTGCGCCTGCGCCGCCTATTTCACCTTTCACGCCGGTTGCCTCCCGGCCTTACTCGTGTTACACTTACCGCGATCCTAACTCAGGAGTATCTCCCATGCCACTGGATTCGCCACAGTTCTTGGACTTGGAGTTGCTCGTGGGCGCGGCTCGACAGCCGGGCCTTTACCCTGTCACCGTCATCACCGCCCCGGCGGGGCAAGCCAGCGGCGCACTCGCGCTCGACCCAAACGCTGCCAACTGCAAGTCTGCACTGGATGCCATCGCCGACCGCGACACTACCGACGATTCACTCCGCCAGTTCGGACATCAATTGTTCGACGCGCTGCTGGCCGATCCCATTGGCAGCCTTTACCGCACCAGCCTCGGTCTGGCGCAAGGCGCGGGCAAGCGGTTGCGACTGCGACTGCGCATCGAGCCGCCGGAAATTTCGGCGTTGCCCTGGGAATATCTCTACGATCCCGAGGCCGACCTGCCGCTCGCCATTTCGCCCAATCACTGCCTGAGCCGCTATGTGCCGATCAACGAACCTACGCGGACGCTGGAAATCGCCCCGCCGTTGCGCGTCCTCATCGTCCTCTCCGACCCGTCCGATCTGGGCGATTACGGAATGCCCGCTCTCGACGTTGTGCAAGAGATTCGGCGGATCCGGCAGGCATTGCAGCCGCGCGAGGCTGCAGGCGAGGTCAAGACCGATGTTTTGCCTCATGCGGTTGCAGCCGACTTGCGCGAAAAGCTGCGAACGTTCCGCCCGCACGTGATCCATTTCGTCGGCCACGGCGGATTCCAGGACGGCCAGGGCATGTTGGTGATGGAAGACGACGAGCGCAAGACGCGCCTGGTCAGCGACAAGCAGTTCCGCGAGTTCTTTTTGGGCGCAGACGATGCCAAGCTCGTCGTCCTCAACGTTTGCCAGGGCGCGACCTCTCGTACGCGAGAGGCGCAATCTTCGGCGCGGGCGCTGGCCGGGTTGGCGCCGCAAGTCGTCCGGCGTGGGTTGGGTGCGGTTGTGGCGATGCAATACCCGATCCCAGACAAGGTCGCGCTCTCGTTTGCCCGCGAGTTTTACCGTGCGCTGGCCCAGTATTACCCGGTGGATGCCGCCGTGACGGAAGGCCGCCGCGCCGTGTATCAGGATTTTGGCTCCGAGCGGCCCGACTGGGGCACGCCCGTCATCTTTATGCGCTCGCCGGATGGCGTGTTGTTCAGTCTGCCCGCTGCCCAGTTGCCGCAGGCGACGCAAACTGGAACTGGCATCACGATTGGAGGGACAGGCGCGAATCTCCAGGGCGCGCGAATCAGTGTCAACCAAGCGAATGTGGCTGGCGGCGACATTGCGGCGCCCGGCAGTGGTAGTGCATCGGCGACCGGCTGGACCCCGACACAACTGCGCGAGATACTCACGTCGCGCTTTGACCTGGAAGAATTGCGGACGTTGTGTTTTGACCTTGGTCGGGATTGGGATGACTTGGGTGGCGACACAAAAGGCCGCAAAGCGCTCGAGCTGATCGGCTACTTGCAGCGGCGTGACCGCTTGCCCGAACTCGTCGCGGCCATCCGCCGCAAGCGCCCGGACATTCAATGATGAATGACGAATGACAATTCGTCATTCGTCACTCGACATTCGGAGTTTCTATGGCTGATCCGATGGAGTGGTTCGTCAACCGCCTCAAGCAGTTGCAGGGCTTTCAAAAGATGACGCGGGGCGAAACCGACAAGTGCATCATGGCGATTCGCGCGCCGGCCGAGATGGGCAAAAGCTGGCTCATCCAGCGCATGCGCCAACGGCGACTTTTTCGACCTGGGCGCAAGCGGTTTTTGATCTGCAGCCGTACCAATCGAGCGAGGTGAAAAATGGCCGGGCATCGGAACATAGAAAAGGACGGCGTTATCGTCGGTCTGCTCATCACGGCCGTCGGCGTGCTGATGCTGTTGCTACCCGCTCTGACCGAAATGGATATGATGGCGGGCGGCTATGCGCTGCGATTCATCGGGTTGTTCGTCCTCATTACCGGAGCCGTGATACTATGGTTTTACCGCGCCCGCGCTGCCGCATTGGCGCGCCTTTTTGCCGGTGAAGGTTTGCTCGCGCACTGGACGTTGGATGCCATTCAGGTTCAGAAACAGGCCGCTGCTGAACTCGCGGAGACGAGCGAAGGCAATCGCTGGCTGTTTTGGATCACGACGATTTTGTTTGTGGTGATCGGCATTCCTGTATTGGTCGTGCCACTGTGGGACGAATTGGTGTTCTGGAATGACCCCATCGCGTTGGTGATCGTCGTCGGCTACTTTGCCATCATCCCGCTCCTGGGATTGTTCGCGTGGGGGATGCCACGGCTGGCATATCGGCGCGCGGTGCAGGCTGGCGCGGAGGTCTACATCGGCAAGGATGGCGTGTTCGTCAATGGCGCGCTGCACACCTGGAAGCAGCCTCTCACCGACCTGCGCCGCGTGCGCTTCAATCGGCAAGCCAAACCGCCCGCGCTCGAATTTGAAATTCGCGCGCTGACCCGCCTCGGCGTCGTGTATTTCAAGACCTATACCGTCACAGTGCCCGTGCCGGCCGGGCAAGAAGAGCAAGCAGAAAACGTGGCGCGTTCTTTTGCCAGGCAGCCGGAGGGCGAGTGATCATGCCGGGAGACTCGCGCAAACTTTAGCAAAGGCGCGCTTCTAAAGCATGCGGCAAATCAATCACGGCGCAACTGGCCGCAAAGGTGGGCGGCCAGGCAAGTCTCCCGCGAGTTGGCTTATCGGTGTATACTGCATGTGAGTGCCGCACACGCACCGCCAAAGCGCCAGTGGGCCGGTATGGAAACCAGCCCTACAATGCCGGGTTGAAACCAAATCGGGCGAGGTGAAAAATGAACAAGCCAGTGGGTCAGCCGAACAGACAAGAGCCATCCGCATCTTCCTCCACGCCGCTTGCTGCGTCCCGCGCGAAATCGCGCAACGCTTGGCCGCTCGCGCTGATCGGCGGGGTGTTGGCCGTGTGTGTTTGCGGCGCACTCTGCCTGGTGGTCGGTGTGGGCGTGCTGGGCCGCACAGAAATCACGCAGGCATTCCAACAAGGACGATTGCCCTTTTTGCCGCGCGGGCGGGTCGCGCCCGTGGTTGGAAAAGCACTCGTCTCCCAAACCATCTCTTTTTCGAATCAGCCGCAAGCCGTGTCTTGGGGCAATGCGATCACCGTGACCCTGCCCGCGAATGTCGTGGACAAGCCGCAGACCTTGACGATCTCGGCCGCGGCCAATCCGCCGCCGTCGTTTTCGCCCAGTATGCAGTTCATGGATATTTACGATGTGAAACTCGGCGATCAAACCCAGTTCGCAGAACCACTCACATTGGAATTGGCGTTTGATCCCCGAAAAGCCGCCTCCCCCGAGGACGTTGGACTGGCTTATTGGGACAACGAAGCACAGACCTGGGTCGTGGTTCCCAGCCAGATAGATACCCGCCGCAATGTGGTCACCAGCCAGGCCAGGCATCTTACCGCCTGGGTCACTTTCTATATGAAAATCGGTTGGGCGGTTGAGAAAAGTTCGCAGCACTTTGCCGTTGTTTACAAACCCGGGTCAACCATCGCCATCAAGACTCCAGCCAAGCAAGTGGACGCAGGTGTTTTCGCGCAAGATCTGGCTTTTTGGTTGGATGAAGCTTACACTCGGTATCACGCCGAAAGAGGCTTTAACGTGCCCAAAGAGCAACGTCTCTGGGTATTTGTGGGTGATACCAGCAGCTATTGGAAAACAGTCGAAGAAGCGCAGAGGTCCACGCTTCTGGGCAACCTGCTCTTTACCGCCAAGTCTGACGACCTCGATACCGCCCAGTTTGACGCCGCCCACGAGTTGTTTCACGTCGTACAGAGCACGTATTTCTTTTTGCCATATCACGTAGTTGCCAACCCATGGTATTTTGACGCGACCGCCGACTATGCGGCAGGACGGATCGCGCAACGGCACAGCGACAAGATGGGTAAAGACATTGATGCTCATTACTTGGACGAGTCTATCACGATCCAAGATTCTATCCACGAATATTCCACGTCTCACTTTTTTGACTATCTGGTCACGCAGAAGGGAATGGATTTTAAAGCGATGTGGGATTCCGTTGCCAGTCCCTCCATTTGGGACACGGGCACTATACTCGATCCACTCGACAAGTTCTTGAAGAGCAAATTCGGCGCGACGAAAGGGCTTGACGTCCAATACATGCAGTTCGCGGAATTCTTTATCTTTGACCCGGTCAGCCCCATGCCCCCCGCAAACCTGAAAGGTGAAAATCTTGCCAAGCAAGCCGGCGCCAAAGGCTGCGTCACCACCTTCAAAGCCGACCAGACTGAGGCAACTTGCACGTTGATTCTCAAACCCTATTACACGTCTAAACTGTGGGGCGTGGTTCCCATAATGACAGACGGACAAAGCTCGCGGACGCTGAAGGTGGAGCGCATCGAGGGGAATGCCATCGCATCGGTCTATCTGCTCAAGGGCGACAAGCGCACCGGCCCAGCGGCGCAGAGTTTTGCCGGCGGGTTTTCCAGCGGGCCGCTCGTGGTGCAAGTTGAGCGCGGCGACGGTCTCTACATTCAAGCCTACAACACCCGCAGTCGCGCCGAGACGGTCAAGTTCAAAATTACGGCCGAGCCGCTGGCCGCCAAGCCACCGCCAGCCGCCGGCAAAGCGCCCTCCCCCGGCGGCGGCTGCTGGGTCCTCGAAACGACCAAGGTTGACAAATCGCCGGACTCGGCACGACCGAGTTACAGACCCTTTTTTGACATCTCGAACGGTTCCGCCTTGGTAGGTGCAGAAGTGGACAGCACGGATGCTTCCACGTCCAACAAATGTACTTATCGGAGATGGTCTGATCATGCCTGGACGCCACTGCCCCCCATGCTTACGCCAGGACAAATCCTCTTAACCAAACTAGAGGTGACCATCTCTAATAGCCAGAGTAGTCAGAGTTGTCGCGGAGCGTCTGTGTATCCAGGCCCAGTAGATACGACAATTATCGGCGCCGATATCACAAAGGGGGCACAGACTGGACCGTCGACGGCGAACCATGTCGAAGTGACTCACGAGTGGCAAGTGCCGGATGGTCCAGGGCCGTCGTGGCAGTTGGGCAAGTTGGAACCCAGTATCCACGTAAACGGCTTGAGCGGTGGTTCCGGGTCATTCACCTACGTGTACAAATGGCAAGACTCGGGCTGCGCGCCCAGACCTGAACAGCCGGGTCTACCTACCAACACTCCAACGGCAACCGTGACGCGCACCCCGACCGCCACGCGCACTACGCCAACCGCCACCCCGCGCCCGTCCGATTCCAAAGCCCCCTGCCGTCCGCTGGCCTCACGCTCGACCAGCAACGGCACCATCGGGACGATCACTTTTGCGTCCGGCGTGACGAGCGATTACAAGCCCATTGCCCCCAAGACGCGCTTTCCAGAAAGGATCGGCCAGGTATTTGGCGTGTATACCTATCAAGGCATGCGTGAAGGAACGAGTGTGACGCGGGAATGGTGCCTGTCGGCGAGATTGAAGCGCTGGCAAGTGAGCTCCATCGCCTGTTGCTGTTCGGCATATCGATAGGCATCCAGGGTGACTTCGATGCGGTCGGCATACCAGGTGACGTGTCCGGACTTGCGATAGATGAGCCGCATCGCGGTGTCCAGTTCGAGCATGTGCCACGATGGGGCAAAGTAATGCGTGCGCGCCCAGTCGTGCAGGTTGGTCAACAAGACCTGGAGATTGAGCATCAGTTGGTCTTTCTCCAGGTTGCGCTCCCGACACAAAGCTTCGGTGTCGATGGCATCGCGGTCAGATTGGCATTGAGTCAGGAGTTGGGCGAGCTTGTCGCGGCGGGCGCAATAGTCGGTCAGTTTGCTGAGCAGGCGGGTGTGATGTTGTTGAACGCGGGTGTCGTGCTGCTCCAGGGCTTGCTGTGCACGTGTCAGGCGTTGTTCCAGGCGACGGACAGGTTGTTTGGTCTGGCGATGGGTCTCCAATGCGGCTTTCGCGGTCTCAACTGCGCTTTGGAGGTTGGGGCGATGCTCATTGTCTTGCCGAACCAGGGGCTCGAGCTGCGTTTGCAGGTCACTGATCGCTTCGGTTTGCTCATCGAGCCGGGTTTGGGCGCTCTCTACTCGCTCTTGGGCTGCTTGCCACTGTCGCTGGCGTGTGCGACTGGGCACCAGGTCATAGGCGTAGCCATAGTTGACGTTCAAGTTGGCCGCCTTGACCATTTCGCGGATGCGCGCCTCTTGATTGTTCCAACGCTGGCGGTGTGCGGCAGGTACCAGCGCCGCGACAAGATGCTTGGGGATGCGCCCGGCATAGACGCGGGTCGGGTCGGTTTGGCCGACCGGTCGCATCAGGATCAGGCGGCGCGGATCGTCGCTGGCCTTGCCTGTATCGGCCCAAGTGGCCTCGACCGCTTCGTGATCGGGGTCGCCTTCGACCAACTGCCAGTCACCTTTGAGCGCAAAGGCAGATAGCGTAATGCCGCCCGACAGCGGCAGGACGCTGATATAGTCGCGTTGCGCCTGTTCGTAGCGCAGGGCCAGGGGCAGCCCGCCGCCTTCGCTGTCAAAGATGTTGTACGAAACGGGACGGCGCATTTGCGTCGCCAGGTGAGCCTCGAAATCGACCAGCACCTTGCTCAAGTGGGCGTCGACCGGGTAGTTCCGTCCGCCCAGCAGGCGACCATCCGGGCCGTTGACGATCAACTGCTTGGTGCCGGGCATCACCCGGCCCCACATCGTGATGTGCCCGGAATGCGCCCAGTGTTTGGTCCAGTGCGGCTTGATGTGCCAATCGCTGAAAATGAACAGCGCTTCATCACCGGGATACCAGGCGCGGCTATAACAACCTGCCAGTGCATCGGCTAACGTTCTCGCCACATTCAGGTGCGTCAGTTGGCCCAGGAACTGCTCCACGGTGTGGTACTTGAAGGTGAAACCATACAAGGCACGCAGTCCGTCGCTCTGATCGTAGTACAGATCGCTGGGCCGTTCCAGGTCCAGGAGCGGCAGGTACAGCAAGTGGTCAAACTTGGACCACAGCGTGTCCCACGCGCTGGTCAGCAGGCGCGGCTTGGCGGAAGGGGGCCTTTTCTGGACGGTTTGACGCCCCTCCTCAACTACGCTGGCTATGGTTTCGGTCACGCCCATCTCTTGCTTGGCCGCCTCCAGAAAGAAGACACCGGCGTTGGCAACCTTGTCACAGGTCAAAGGCTGATCATCTGACGCAGTTTCCGTTCCCAGCTGGCACGCCCGCGCGGGTCGCCCGACCGGTCGAGTTAACCCTCTTTTACGCAATGCATAGTTGATTTGCCAGGGCTTGACCGCAACCTGAAAGCGGGCCTGGATTTCCTGCCCCAGTTGGGCCGCTGTGAACTGCTGGGCCGCAGTCAGTTCGGCTTGCTGACGCTTGCGCTCGTAGAGCCATTCCTGGATGTCGAGGGTTAGCGCTTGCGGGTGCCCAAACCGACCGTCGAGCAGCGCTCCCCATTGCCGTTCGCCAGCCTGATACCTGGCTTGTAGCACACTCAATTGGCGCGCGCTGACCTCCACGTTCAGCTGAGCACACGCTTCTTCCAGGCTGCGGCCTTGTTCGACCTGTATCAGCAGTTGCTCCATCTGCCGGGCTTTTTCGATGACACTGGCGGGATGTTCGATGGCAACCTCCGGGCTTGAGAAATGATGCCGGATGTTTTGCCATAGTTCGGACCCATTGCCAAATTCCAGTTATATCATTGTTAACTTCACTACCGGACACTTTTTTGAACGACAAACTTGTGGTAAATTAGGCGCAAATTGTGCTGATCGAAGGAGCTATGATGAGCGACAACTTGCGCCGGTATCGCGCGATCCGCGATGCACTCAAAAGTCTCTACCCGCGTGAATCACAAGGCAATCTGGCCCGCCACTTGCACACGTTGGCCGCGATGATCAGTGGCATCGTGGGCAGCCGACGAACCAACCTGCCAGAGATGGCAAGCAAGGTTCCCGATGGTACTCGGCTCACAAGCCGGGAGAAAAAGTACTCGCGTTGGTTAAAGAACGCGCGCATTGAAACCGACCTGTACTTTCTGCCTTATGTGGACACCTTGGTCAAGAGCCTGGCCCACCTGCCGATTGTACTGATTATGGATGGCAGTGAGGTTGGTCGCGGCTGCCTGACCTTGATGGTGAGTCTGGTCTATCGTGGGCGTGCGTTACCATTAGCCTGGACAGTGGTCGAAGGCAAAAAAGGGCATTTTCCAGAGGATGCCCACATTGCCTTGATCGAACAAGTGTATCCACTCATTCCAGAAGATAGCACGGTGATCTTTCTGGGTGATGGCGAGTTCGACGGGGTCGGACTACAGGCCACTTTGCAGGATTGGTGCTGGAAATACGTCAACCGCACTGCCCAAAACGTCCAACTGTGCGCCGATGACGACACATTCACGCCTGAAGACCTCGGTGTTGAGCGCGGTGAACGCCTGGACGTGTCTGATGTCCTGTTCACTCAGGATGCTTATGGCCCCGTCCTCGTCATTGCCACCTGGGATGAGCAGTATGAAGAACCGCTCTACTTGGTGTCCAACATGGAACTGGTCGATGAAGCCTGCTACTGGTATCGCAAACGGTATCGAATTGAAACGTTCTTCTCTGACCAGAAAAGCCGGGGCTTTCATTTGAACAAGAGCCACCTCGATGACCCGGACCGGATTTCGCGCCTGATGATTGCCGCCTGCCTGGCCTACATTTGGATCATTTTCCTGGGCGCACTGGCCATACTCGAAGGGTGGTCTTCGGTGATCCATCGCTCAGACCGCTGTGATTGGAGCCTATTCCGATTGGGTTTGGCTTTGCTCGACCATTTCTTGAACGAGCATTTGCCTATTCCTGTCTCTTTCTCCTTACTGGAACCTCAAAGTGTCCGGTAATCAATCTCATATAGGGAATTGCTGAAGGTGACATGAACTGGGTGTATAACTTGTGATACAATGCACATAGAACAAGTGTGCGAGCCGCCCGATCGGCGGGCGGGCCGGAGAGTTCACCCAGCAGAAACAGGCTGCGCAGGGCAAACCCTGTGTAGTACAGATCGCTGCCGCCCTCGCGGCCGGGAAAGCCGCCGTCCGCCTGCTGCCGCGACCGGACGTAGGCGGCGTGGACGTGACGCGTTGCCTCCGGCAACTGCAGCACGCCGGCCGCCAGACGCAACGTGAGTTGATGCAGGTACTGATTCATGCACGGCACCCTACATTGTCCGAGCATGGCTTGTCCAGTAGGCTAGACGGTCGAGTTTGGAGAACTGGCCAATCGACCTTCGACTTGGTAAATTGAAAGGCGAGCGGCAGGAATTTGCGTTCCGACACCAGCCTGACGCGCCCGCCGGGGCGAGCCTTTGTCTCGAGCGGGTCGCTGCGGGTCCAGCAAGACCAAGGTATGGTCTCATGGCAGCTTGGTACTGTCTGATTGGCCAGCAACAGTATGGCCCGTTCACCAGCGAACAGATCCAGCAACTGGCGCAGCAAGGCCGGCTCCAACGGGAGCACTATGTCCGCACCGAGACGGACAGCCAGTGGACCGCTGCCGGCGACTTGCCAGGTCTCTTTGACATCCCCCTCTCACGTGCTACAATTCTCCATAGCAACGGAACTCTTTGTGACCTCTTGGCGTCTTTTGTTTGGGTCAAGTGAACTTTTTCTTCGCAAGTGGCATGAAATGATATAGAATCGCCATACATACAACCGAGGGCGGCTTGAGACATGCCGCATCGCCTTTGTACCGATCATGGGAGGTGTTCGATGAACGACTCGCCTGTCCCTGATGTTTTCCCTGCTCCGCCTGACGTCCGGACAAGTGCGCCGCCCCCGTCTGTGCTAAATCCGCTTGTACCCAAGCCGCCTCCCTCCTCGCCGCGCGCCAGGCGCATCCGATGGATCGTGACTGCGCTCTTGGCGTTCGTCGTCGCCGCGGCTATGTTGGGCACGTGGGCATACAACACACTCCCTCAGCGTGTGGACAGCCAGCACACGCTCGTCCTGGGCCAGAAGCAATTTGCGCCCGGCAGCCAGAGCGCGGTGCGTGTCGTCGTCCGCAACACGAAAAACTCGCAGCCGGTCGCCAACGCCGATGTGAAGGTGAGCCTGGCTCCGCAGGGCGGCGGTCAAGCTACCACGCTTTTCACCGGCAAGTCCGACCAGAACGGAACGGTCGGCGCATCGTTCACCATTCCGGCCAACGCCCAGATCACGCAGACTCTAATCGTCGAGTCCAGCTCGAGCGTGGGCCGCGACGAGGTCAAGCAGCCTGTCACCGTCAAGCGAAGTTACAAGCTGCTCCTGACGACCGACAAGCCCGTGTACCAGCCCGCGCAGACGATCCACATCCGCGCGCTGGCGCTTTCGACGCTGGACATGAAAGCCGTCAAGGATGCCGACATCGGCTTCCTGGTCGAGGACCCCAAGGGCAACAAGGTCTTTCGCAAGACGGTCAGGTCGTCGGCGTTCGGCGTGGCGGCCGCCGATTTTGTACTGGCCGACGAAGTGATCAACGGCAATTACAAGATCACCGTCAGCCTGGGCGACACATCCTCCGAAAAGACGGTGTCCGTCAAGCCTTACGTGCTGCCCAAGTTCGCCGTCAAGGTCAACACCGAGCGCAGCTTTTACTTGCCGGGCCAACACGTCGCGGGGACGGTGCAATGCGACTACTTTTTCGGCAAGCCGGTGGCGGGCGGCCAGGTCGAGATCGTCGGCTCGGTGTTCGATGTGCAAAAGACGCAGGTCGTGAACATCCAGGGCAAGACGGACGACAAGGGCACGTACCGCTTCGAGTTCGACCTGCCGCAATATTTCGCCGGGCGCGGACTGGAAAAAGATCAGGCCGAGTTTAGCCTGCAAGTGTCCGTGGTGGATCAGGCCGAGCACACCGAGCAGACCAGCAAGGTGATGCCCATCGCGCAAAGACCGATTGTGATCGAAATCGTGCCAGAAGCCGGCGTGCTCAAGCCCGGCGTGGAAAACAAACTCTACCTTCTCACGTCGTACCCGGATGGCACGCCCGCGCGCACCAAGCTCTCGCTGACGATCGGTGGAACGACCGTGCAGCTTTCGACCGGCGACTATGGCCTGGCTGAATACACCTTCACACCAACACCCAACGCTGTGCGCCTATCCGTCACTGCCACCGACGAGAAAGGACAATCGGCGAGCAAGTCGTTGGATGTCAAGGCCGACGCGAGCGCGGGCGTCGTGCTGTTGCGGCCCGACCGCGCGACGTATCGCGTGGGTGACACGATGCGCCTAGTGGCGCTGACGTCATCTTCGATGACGCAGAATTTCGGCAGCCTGTTCTTGGACATTGTCCGCGAGGGGCAGACGCTTTCCACGCGCTCCGAGCAAGTCAAGGATGGCCGCGCCGAATTTGCGATTGATTTGAGCGGCGACCTTTACGGCGCATTGTCGTTGCACGCCTACAAGGTCTTGCCCGACGGCTCGCTCATCCGCGACACGCGCGTCGTCGTGGTGGACGCGCCGCGCGATGTGACGACCGACATCCAGGCAGACCACGAGGTGTATCGTCCCGGCGACACGGCCAAGCTCGCCTTTCGCACGCGCACGGCTTCCGGCCCGGCGCAAACTGCGCTCGGCGTGGCGATTGTGGATGAATCGGTCTTTGCTGTGATGGAGCAAGACCCCGGTTTTGCCAAGCTCTACTTTTTGCTCCAAAAAGAATTGCTTGAACCCAAATACCAGATCAAGGGCTTTACGCTGCCCGAAGTTCTCACGTCCACGCAAGACACTCTACTGCGCGCTACGCAAGACACCGCCGCGCGCGCGGCATGGGCGCCGCTGCCGGCCGGTGCGATGACGATGAACGTCAACTCGCGCCCGCAAAAGGTGCAAGCCGCGCAGCAGGGCCGAGTCGCCGGCTTGAATCGCGTGGCAAACTGGATCCTCTTCGCGCTGATGCTCGTGCCGGTGGGCTTGTGGGTTACGGCCATTGTGGGCCTGCGCGCGACGGGTATCTTGGGCAAAGCGTTGGGGCGCTGGGGATTGACCCTGCTCGTGCTCACCTTTGTCGGGCCGTTCGCCTGCGCCGGATTCATCGCGTTCCTTTCGGCGCTGTCCAGCCTGACTTATCGTGGCACGTCTTATCAGACGGGCCAGATGCTCGTCGCGCTCGTCCTGGCAGGGTTCTTGTTCAGTTGGCTGGTGGCCGTCATCGCGTTTGCGGTGTATGCCTGGCTGCGGCGCGACGAACGCGCGCGCATCGTGTGGCTGTTGCTCGTGACGTGGGTCGCGCTGGGCGTGGTGCTGGCTGTGACGCTGTCACTCAACGCAAATCCGAGCGAGTGGCTGGCCATCTTGGCTCTCCTGGCATACCTGGGTGGGCTGCTGGCGCTGCTCCTGTTTGGCGTGGGGCTGTACGTCGAGCGGCAGCGTTGGCCGGGCGTGTTTGTCATCGCGACCGTGTTACTCTTCATTCCGGCGATGATCTCTGCCGTGGGCGACCTCAGCATCATCACGAACTGGGACGGGGAACCTCTGTGCATCATAGAGACCACGGAGGTTCAGGTCAAGGCATTCAATCAAGTGGATGAACAGCATGCCTACGACGAAGGCGAAGGCGACCGCTCACTCGCCTATTGGCGTCAGGTCCACTGGCAAGTTTTTTCGGCGGAATGTGCCGCTCTTGGGCGAAAGCCGACCGAGGATATGCCGCTGGTCTGCGAGCGATTCCGAGTGGTCTTGGCCGCAGGTGGGTAACTTGAGTTAATAGAATTTCCTTTTTTCCACGAAGGACACAAAGATACACAAAGGAAGATGAAAAAACTTGTCTCTTCGTGTTCTTCGTGGATAACTTGGTGGGGGACGCTACGATGCAAATCCGTGAAGCAAAGACGAGTGACTGCGCGGCGATTGCCCAAGTGCAGGTAGATAGCTATCGCAGCGCGTATGCCAGCATTTTTCCTCAAGCATATCTCGCTCACTTTACCCACGAAGAACAAGAGCAGGATTGGCGCAATTTGCTTTCTTCCGGGTCGCGCGACATTCTCTGCGTGGCTGAAACAGACGCAAGCGAGATAGTGGGGTACGCCCTGGGTCAGCCTGGGCCGACCGAGGTCGCGCCGTATGACAGCGAGCTGGTCGCGCTGCACGTGCGCCGGGCTCATCAGCGGCATGGCATTGGGCGGCGCTTGATCGCCGACATGGCCGAGCGGCTGAGGCGACACGGGTGCGCTTCGCTGATGCTGTGGGTGCTAGGCCCTAATCCGGCGCGCGCGTTCTACGAGCAATTGGGCGGCCAGTACCTGGGCATCAAGCCCTGGTGCAACAACGACGAGTTCAAGCTGAATGTGGTCGAGGCGGCCTACGGCTGGCTTGACATCAAAATCTTATGCGCGCCATGACGCGGCGCAAGACAAAACAGAGAGGATATCCAAATGTCTAGCTCGGATCAAGTTCGTCAAACGCTTCAGCAGTTCCAGGATGGCTATACGACCCGCGACCTGTCCAAACTGGACGAGTTTATGCAACTCTTTGTCCAGGGCGACGAGCCCGAGTTGATCGGGATCGGCGCCTCTGTTCGCGGCGGCAACGAATGGTTCCAGGGGGACAAGTTAATCCGGGATATTGTCGAGTCCGATTGGACGTATTGGGGGAACGTCGTATTAGACGTAGCGGGAGCCAAGATCACGGTGCAGGGGGATGTGGCTTGGTTATCCACGACGGGGGACGTTGTTCAGACGACGGTTCTGGACAAGGCTCTGCCCTCTTACCTGAGCCAAATGAAAGAACTGATCGAAAACGAAAGCCAGCCGCCCCAGGCGCGGTTGATGGAAGCCACTCACTTTGGAATGCGGCGGCTCCGCGAGATACAAAAGGGTGAGGGCCATCGCTGGCCTTTTGTATTCACAGCCGTGCTAGTGCAGAGCAAAGGCCAGTGGCGCTTTCACACGATCCATTGGGCCATGCCCGTGGACTAGGCCCTTTCTCAAGTTCTTGGGGTATTGCGGACCGCGCCAGGTACTATGCGACCAGATTCGTCGAATCAGAGACCGGGCACGCACGTTCGATCTTTGGTCAGCGCCATCCAGATTGGCTTCAGCCGACTTGGGTATTGGGCGCAGAATCGAATGAGATTGCGCCCGGCGCCAGTGGGATAGCCAAAGGAATAGCCAAATATGGGTGAAATCGAGAAAGATTTGCACGAGTTCTTGGATTATTGGTTTGCGGGATTGATGCGGGGCATAGAGGCACTAGACGAACCGTCCCGAAGAAAAGTTCTATATGAATGTGGGAGAGCGTGTGCGCAATCCTATACCGTGCAAGTGTTCCGCGAAGCCAGACAGAACAGTACAGATGTAGATTCATTTCTTCAGAATTTGGCGCAGAGATTTCCGGAGGCTAAATATGAACGAGATGGTTCCAACACCATTAGAGTGACTTACGACCAGTGCGGGTGCGATTTGGTGAGATTGGGGCTGGTCAAGTCCCTAACTTTTTGTGAATGTTCCGCGGCAAATCTGCGCGAAAATTTTCAGCAATCGTTAGGAATATCAGCATCCGTCGCGATTGAGTCTTCGATATTCCGTGGTGGAACACATTGCGTATTGATTGGAGACTGAAATATACCTATCGTGATAGGCAGGGAGTTACAAGAGTCCTTATTGTTGGATCTCTATGTGGTGGGGCCGGACGGCGAGGCCGTGTCCTGCTGCATCGTCTGGTACGATGAGCGCAACCGGAAGGGCAACCTGGAGCACGTAGGCACCCATCTCGATTTCCGGCGAAAAGGATTCGGGCGGCAAGTGGTGCTGGAAGGTATACGGCGGGCCGCGGCGCTCGGCGCAGAACGTGTCTGGGTCGGCTCCGACCAGCAATTCTACCTGGCGCTTGGCTCTCAGGTCAAGTACGTCAGCTATGACTGGGTGAAACAGTTTTAGCCGCAAAAGCCGCCACCGAGGCGCGGCGTATACGGATGGGGGCAACAGCAAAAGCAACGAAGGAGGCCGATGTTTCAAGAACTGTGCCCGCAGGATTTCTACAAAACCCAATCTTTGTTTCAGGCCTTTGACTATAGCCTTTCGATCAGAGCCGCTCTCACGGGCAACAACCCTGGACGCATCTTTGTTGATAACGTCGCCCAGCCGCAGATGGCCCTGGCTCTCACGGTTGAAGGATATCTGCTGGCCGGCGACGATAGCGATCCTGCTGCCCGCGATGCTGTGCGTCAATTCTTGACCGAGTCTATCTTTACGGGTCAAGTGTTTGTGAGATTGGATTCGTGGATGTCGCTGGCCGTGTATCCGGGCGCATGGGAGGCCAGGCTGCCCGAGCTCATTCCTACCCATGAGGCCGAAAAGGTTCAACGTTACCACTATCTTTGCCGAAAGGTCAGGCACGATTGGCGCGCTCATGTTCCGGCAGAGTATACGGTGCATCCTCTGGCGCCCATCTTGCGGGGCGAACTGGATGTCCACATACCCGAGGAACTCTGTGAAGAGGCCACCATCGAGTCGCTTTGGGGTACGACAGAGAATTTTCTGGCGAAAGGCGCGGGCTTTGGCGTCGTACACGGGGATCAGGTCGTCTCATGGTGCAAAGCCAATTGCGTGGCAGGAGACCAGATCGAAGTGGGCATCGTCACGCTCTCCGAGCATCGCCGGCGTGGGTTGGCAGCCGTGGTTGCCGCCGCGACCGTCGAGCATTGCCTGTCGCATGGCTTTAAGGCAGTGAGCTGGCAATGCGACTATGATAATGTCGGCTCATGCAAGACCGCCGAGAAGGTGGGTTTTGAGAAAGCGCACGAGTACCTGTACTATTGCTACGTGTATGACCTGGGCGATCAGTTGGCCCAGTTGGGCTGGCGATCCTTCCAGCTTGGGGAATATGAGAAATGCGCGCAGTATTACGAACGATCTTTTCCCCGGCAAGCGCATACGCCGCCTTCGGATTACTATTATGCAGCAGAGATCGGAAGAGCGTGGTTCGAATCCCTCTCCCTCCGCCTTCTAGCGCCAATTTGAAAGCTGGAGTTTGCGCTATGGTAGAGTCAATGTCGTAAAGTTAGGGCCGTAGCGTAGGTCCTCGCGTAGCGGCCCGTTTCCGCTCTTGGAAAGACGCCCACAAGGGGCTATGCTACGCTTATCTTAATGACATTGATGGTAGAGTAACATTGGGGAGGTGCCGGAGTGGACGAACGGAGCCGCCTGCTAAGCGGTTGAGGGGGCTAAAACCTCCTCCCAGGGTTCGAATCCCTGCCTCCCCGCTGGAATCGTATGCCCTCGTAGCTCACCGGATAGAGCGTAGCCCTGCGGAGGCTGAGAAGCAGGTTCAATTCCTGCCGGGGGCACTTGCGATTGCTCCACGGATTGATCGTGGGGCGATTTTTTGTTGTGAACCGTTCGGTGAAACCCTATCGTGTCTGATCTAACTGTTCGACACTCCCGTCTGGCATCATTCCAGTTGGCGCTGGCTTTGTGTTTGATGATTCTCGGCCTGGCACTGGCTGTTCTATGGGGGCGGGCCATCTTGCTGGTATCGACCACGGATCCGTGGCCGATTGTCGCCACGCCGACTTTTATTCCTACCCTCACTCCCACGTCGAGGCTGGCTGCGGCTTTGCCGCAGGCGACGCCCACGCGCGGACCGACCCGCGCTCCCCAGCCCACGATAAGCTCTCCTCTGCCCACGCCGGCCCATGCCGATCCTCCGCGTTGCACGGAGACCACAGGCCAGGTGATCAGCAGAACGTTTTCGAGCCGCGTCAGCAATGCAGAGCAGCGTTATATCCTCTACTTGCCACCCTGCTATAACTATACCGAGACCCGTTACCCGACGATTTACCTCATCCATGGTTCTGAGAACGATGAGACTCACTGGCAACGCCTGGGCGTGTTCCAGGCGATGGACGAGGGAGTGCGAGCCGGCAGAACCCCGCCGGCGATTATCGTGCTGCCCGACGGCGACTATGGCCTTTTTTTGAACACGAGCGGCGGCCCCCGCAGCTACGAAGCCCAGTTTGTGGATGAGTTGATCCCGCACATTGACGGCGCTTATCGCACCGAGGCGGCGAGCGAACTGCGCGCTATTGGCGGCATCAGCCGTGGCGGAGTGTGGTCGTACGAGATTGGCTTTCGCCACCCGGACTTGTTTGCCGTCGTCGGCGGGCACAGCGCTGCGCTCAACGTGAACCTCGCTCCACCGGAACTCGACCCGCTTAACATGGCTGGCCTTCCCAGTCTCAAGAAACAACGCATCTGGCTGGATGTGGGCGATACGGATTATACGCGGCCCGGCGTAGAACAACTGCACGTGGCTCTCGAACGCTCCGGTGTGGAACACACTTACAAGGTCTGGCCCGGCCCGCACGATGATTCATTATGGGCGGCGCACCTGGCCGAGTATCTCGAGTTCTACACGCTTTCCTGGCGCAGACCATGAGCGGTTTCGCCATCTCATCGCGCTGAATGAAAAACCCCAGTCTCGTGAGACTGGGGTTTTGTGTGATGATGGGGAAATTGGCTTGACTAGGCCAGATAGACTTCTCCCTCGCCCGACGGGCGCACCCAGCCTTCGTTGCCAGACGCGGCGCGGACGCGTAGCCACGTTTCGCCGCCGTCGGTGATGGGTCCTTCAAGGACAGTGACTTGCATGCCGGCGTGCAGCACTTGTACGAAATCGGCATCCAGGTTGTGCGCCACGCGCATTTTTAGCCCGCCGTGTGGAATGACGGCTGGCTGAACCGTCAAAGTTGCCGGTTGTGATGCGGGAGGAGGGGGCGGTGGCGGAGGAGGCGGCGCAGCTTTGAGCTGCAGGATATACTCGGTCAACAGCGGCGCGCAGCCGTTATCGCCGGTCACGTCGAAAGCGGCCCAGTCTCCGCCAAAGTTGCCGAAGGTGAAAATGGTCGCGCCGAGGACGTAGGGATCCTGGCGCATTTCGCGGTCAATCCATTTGAGTTGCTCGGTATAAAACTGGGCTTCGTTGACGTACTGTAGCACATCGGCTGGCTGCGGGTATTTGGGCGCCTGGTAGTCGAACACTGCATCGTCCTTGTGCTTGCGCCAGTAGCCGCCCAGATTGCGCCAGGCGCCGCCTGGCGAGTCGTTGGGACCTGGCCCCACGCCTGGATCAAGCCCGAACTCGGTAATCGCGAGCGGCACATTGCCCAGCCCGGTCGGTTCCAGGAATTGGCGATAGATCTTTCGATACCGCAGCACGGTCCAGCCTTCGATGCGGTTCGGGTCGCGCGGGTCGACGCAGTTTTCATCTTCCACCTGATAGCGCCCGGTCATCCACCACATCCAGGGGCAACTGTATTCGTGCAGGCCGAGGATCGCGCCGTATTGCAGAGCCGCTTGCACGGCGGGCAGGAACGCGGGCCACAAGTGTTCCGGCGGTGTGCCGGTGGCAAAGTTGCCGATGACACATTTGAGGCCGAGCTTTTCCATCTGTTGCATTCGCTCGATCTCAAAGTCGGCATACCATTTCATGCCATCTTCATCCCCCCACACCGGTTCATTGTGCCCTTCCCAATACTTGATGGCGGGGTTGGCCTGGTAGGTCTGAATCTGGTTTTCTTTGCCAAAGATGAAATCGTGCACTCCTTGTTGTGGGGAAAGACCGCGCGCGCGTATTTGCTGGGCGTCGTCGTCTGTGGATAGAACCTTGCGCCCGATGACGAGCGTCCCCTGCGGCACGGCCGGCGCATAACCCCAGTCGCCCGCGAATTTGACCACGCTGGGGCCGGCCTCGATAAACCTGGCCGTGTCGTCGTTCATCGCCAGGACGTGCGCGCCAAGCTTGCTAAGCGCCGATAAAGCTGTTGGCAAAGGTTGAGGCCGCGGCTGTGGCTCGAGTGGAGGGGTTGGCGGTAGTGCAGGTTGTGGTAGAGTCTCCCCCACGGCTTCGAGAACCGGGTCGTCCCAATAGGCATCGTTGTGCGTCAGTCCCCACAAAGTTCTGGTCCGTAGGAAAACGGTTACGGCATTGCCCGTCGCAGTGACTTGCACAGGCGGCACTGGCTGATACACATTGTAGATATGGGCAGCCGGTCCCCAAATGACCGATGACGAGAAAGCATCCGTCCCGCCATTCGGATCAATGCCGACTTGAAAAACCATGTTGCGCCCTGCGTCGTCCAAGGTGCTGTTGCCCCTGGCCGGCCAGGCGGGATCGGCAAGCTGGAAGAAGGCGTTATAGCCCACGTCCTTGCCGTCACTCCACTTGGGATCATGGGCGTGGCCACTGGAGGCTGCCTGGTCGCCGCTGTTGCTCCAACCGTGCGCCCATGCGGAAAGGCGCAGCTTTTGGCCAGGCGGGACTGTAATCTGTTGGTAGAGTCCTGCGTCAATGGCCTTCCAGGTGCCGAGCAAACAGGCTGCCCACTGGCCCGAATGAAAGCGGGGTGGGTCGAGGTAGGGGGGCTTGGCATCTACCGGCTTGAACTCGGGCGAGAGGATGGACGCTTGACGAATTGCTCAGCTTCCGCGTTCCACCCCGGTCCAGATGGACAACGCCTTAAGAGTGCCACCTGCTGGTTACAGGGACACTACCGAATTTCGCAGGTTGGGGCGAAGTGGTGTAAAAGTCAGCCCATTGGGATTAGGTACGGCCCGCATGGGCGGGTTGGGCTGGCATGACGATTTAGCTCCCCAAGATCCCTCTCAGGGGAAACGGGATGCTGTCCGGCAAATCCAGGCGGCTGTCGATCTGGGCGTGACATTTTTCGACACAGCGGATAACTACGGCCAGGGTTTTTGCGAGCGCATCTTGGGTGAAGCCCTGCGAGGTCGTCGAGAGGGCATCGTGGTATCAACCAAGTTCGGGGAAAATCCAATACCAGATCAGGAAGATCCCTGGTCCTTGGATGCCGGTTGCGTCGAGCGGGCATGCGAAGCCAGTCTACGTCGCATGGGGGTCAAGTGCATAGACCTGTACCTGCTGCACCGCCGCGATTACCCGCTCGAACGAGCTCCAGAGATGATGGAAGTGCTTGAAGATCTGGTGCGGGCAGGCAAGATCCGCTATTACGGCTGGAGTACGGACGATGTCGAAAGGGCCAGGCTTTTCGCACGTGGAGAACACTGCATCGCCATCGAACATCGTTTGAACGTGTTCAATGATAATGCAGCTATGCTGGATCTATGCCGAGAACAGGATCTGGCCAGTCTGAACCGCGTTCCATTGCTCATGGGTGTGCTCGCGGGGCGTTGGTCGCCGGAGACGAAGCTGGAGGAGAGTGATCCTCGGGCGCAATGGTTTGAGCACGAGGAATTCCTGAAGGTGTTGGCCTGTGCGCAGCAGATTGAACCTTATCTAACCACCGACGGGCGATCTTGTGTGCAAGGAGCGTTGGGGTGGATATGGGCGCGCTCCCCTTTGACGATTCCCCTACCAGGCTTTCGTAATATGGAGCAAATACAGGCATTGGTGCAGGCGCGACAATTTGGCCCTCTCCCCTTGGATGTTATGCAGGCCATCGCAGAACGGGTGAAAAACGCGGGGATTGCCAAGTCTTGACAGAATTATGCAAGGGAGGACAACATGCCAGAGACCAGAGCACACAAGATGACAGCATACCGAATAGCGCGGAAGTATTGCAGTTGCCACATTTGCCTAGCCTTGCATCAGACAAACATCTTTATCTGAACATAGTTACCAGGTGAGATGGATGGCAGACATTCGGTTAGTGGCAACGGACATTGACGGCAGCCTGGCAAACGACGAGCGGGAGATTCCGCCCTACACCCGGCGCGTGTTGCTGGCGCTGATCGCGCGCAAGATCCCCGTCGTGGTTGTGACCGGCTTGAACCCCTGGCCGGCGCGCCGCTATGTCGAACAGATTGACCCGAACGTCATCGCCATCATGCAAAATGGAATCTTTGTGCAGGAGCAAGGCCGGTGCTCCGAGCGGCGGATGGTAGACCCCGTGGCAGCCCGCGAGTCGGTAGCTCTCATGCTGGAGCGCGGCTACGTGCCGCTCGTCTATGGCGCGGACGACGTCACCCGCTATCTTCCGCTGCCGGACGGCATGACGATGGTGACGCCGTTGATTGCCGGGCGGCCCTATCAGCCCTATCAGCCCGTGGACACGCCGGAAGCGCTCTGGGCCGTGCCGCCGGTGCAGGTCTCGATCTGCGACACGGAGCAGCGGGCGCGCGCCCTTCATCCTTTGCTGGTGGACGCGCTGGGCCATCGCGCTCACATCGTCCTCCAACCGATGCCGGAGCGCGAGTCGTGGGTGGAGGTGTGCCACCCGGAAGCGCGCAAGGACGTGGCGCTATTGGCGCTGGCGGCGCGGCTGGGCATCGCCCCGGAGGACATTGTCTATTTTGGCGATAGCCTCAACGACCTGGAAGTGATGCGCGCCGTCGGTTACCCGGTGGCGATGGGCAACGCATTGCCGGAGATCAAGGCAGTGGCCTGGCGCGTCGCCCCGACGAACCATGAAGAAGGCGTCGCCCGCGTGCTGGCGGAACTGTTTGGAATCGAGTGATGCCATGAGATAAACGCCCGGTGATGAGCCGGGCGTTCAATTCTCAGTTTCGCCGCCACGCCCGCCGATCAAATCGGCGGGCTACGGCTACCAAGCCCGCTGAAGCGGGCTATGCCAGGGCGCTGAAGCGCCCTTCGCCCTATTAGCCCGACGATTCATCGTCGGGCGCGAGCGCAGAGCGACTTTTAACTGAACAGCCCCGCCCGGTGATAAGCCGGGCGTTTTGCTTTGCCGGGCAGGCGGGTGTAAACTAAGCCCATGAAGAAACGCGTTTACATCGCCTACACCGGCGGCACGATTGGCATGACACCGACGCCGGAGGGGTACGCTCCAGCCCCCGGCTACCTGGCCGAGCAAATCGCCGCCATGCCGGAACTGGCGAGCGACCTCATGCCGCAGGTTGACATCCACGAGTACGCTCCGTTGCTCGACTCGGCGAACATGACGCCCGACGACTGGGGCAAGATCGCCCGCGACATTGCCGCACACGATGAACCCTACGACGGGTTCATCGTGCTGCACGGCACCGACACGATGGCCTACACCGCATCCGCCTTGCCGTTCATGCTGCAAGGGCTGCGCAAGCCCGTCGTCCTCACCGGCTCACAAATCCCGTTGTGCGAGGTGCGCAACGACGCGCGGGCCAACATCATCACGGCGATGATGATCGCCGCGAACTTGTCCATCCCCGAAGTCTGCCTGTGCTTCGGTCAACACCTGCTGCGCGGCTGCCGCTCGGTCAAAGTGAGCGCAGATGGGTTCGACGCTTTCGCTTCGCCCAACCTGCCGCCACTGGGCGAAATCGGCGTGGACCTTCGCATCAATTGGGACCTGGTGTTGCCGTCGCCTCCCGCAGAAAGCGTCTTGCAGGTGCTAAAGTTGGCCCAGGTCAACGTCGGCGCGCTGCGATTGTGGCCGGGCATCTCGGCGCTGGTCGTCCGCAATTTTCTGCAGCCGCCGCTCAAGGGGTTGGTGCTGGAAGCCTACGGCGTGGGCAACGGGCCGACCGACAACCGCGAGTTTCTCGCAGCCTTGCAAGAGGCCGCCGACCGGGGCGTGGTGATCGTAGACTGCACGCAATGCCTCAAGGGAACCGTCAACCTGGAGGGGTACGCCACCGGATCGGCGCTGGCGCGGGCGGGCGTCATCAGCGGGTTTGACATGACGGCAGAAGCCGCACTCGCCAAGCTGGTCTACCTCTTTAGCCAGGATTTGACGGTCGAAGAGATCAAGACGCTCATGCAAACGAATTTGCGCGGAGAGCTGACCGAGAATCAAGCCGGCAGGAATTGAACTTGCTTCACAGAGGTAACTACTCAGCCGTCGTGTCATTGCGAGCGATTTTTTGCGAAGCAATCTCCTGGCACTGAACGCGGGGATTGCCACCGCGAGTACTCGTGGCGGTGCTTCGTCGGCAAAAAAACGCCTCCTCGCAATGACAGGCCAGACCACTGGTGTTCACCGAAAACGGAGAAATCGCGCCTGGATGAACTCACAAACCCTGCAGAATCCCCGTGTGCTCTTTACACCGTGGTCAAGGACAAAGTATGGAGGCGCTAAACACTTTTGCACCGGATTGGCACGTCACCACCCTCGAGGCGAATGCCTCCCTCCCCCTGCCCGATTTGCGCGCCGCCATCGAGACCGCGTTGGCCTCGCCGATCAACTCGCCGCTGCTGCGCAAAATGGCGCGCCACAACACGAACGTCTGCATCGCGTTTACCGATGCCACCCGCGCCTGCCCCGATGCCATCCTCATCCCGCCCCTTTTGCGTGAGCTGGCTGCCGCCGGCGTGCCGAGCGAACAAATCACCCTCTTGTGCGCCACCGGAATGCACCGCCCCAGTACCGGCACAGAAAAAATCGCCAAGGTGGGGATGACGGTGGCTCAGCAGTACACCGTGGTGGATCACCAGGCGCAAAACTCCGAGGCGCTCGTCAACCTGGGCAGCCTGGGGCGGCCCGACATGGACTTGCCGGCTGACGTGCCGGCCTTTGTCAACCGCATCGCCGCCGAAGCCGACCTGCTCATCGCCACCGGCGTTGTCGAGCCGCACCAATACGCCGGCTATTCGGGCGGCGGCAAAACGGTCGCGGTGGGCTGCGGAGGCGAGGCGACGATCACTGCAACGCACGGCGCGGCGTTCCTGGACGACCGCCGCGTGCGATTGGGGCGCGTGGAGTCCAACCCATTTCAGGCGGCGGTGCGCGAGTGCGCGCGACGCGCAGGGTTGAAATTCGTGGTCAACGTCGTGCTGGATGGCGATGGGCGAGCCGTGGCCGTGCAGGCGGGCGATCCCATCCCGGTACACGACCGGCTCGTCGCGTTCGCCAAGCGGCTCTATCAAGTGCCCGTGCCGGGACCGTACGATGTGGTCGTCGCCGGCATCGGCGGCCCAAAGGACGCGAACCTCTATCAAGCCTCGCGCGCGCCCACTTACGTGGGGTTAGCCTCCCAGCCGGTAGTGCGCGAAGGCGGCGTCATCATCACCCCGGCGCGCTGTCCCGAAGGCGCAGGCCAGGGGCCGGGCGAGCAGCGCTTTTATGAATTGCTTTCGAAAACCGGCGACCTGCGCGCCCTGCTGGACGATTTGCGCCGGCGCGGCATACAAGCGGGCGAGCAGCGCGCATTCATGCTGGCACAAGTGCTCCTCAAGCACACCGTCATCATCGTGGGCAGCCGGCAGCCCGACGTGGTGCGCGACTGCAAGATGACGCCCGCCGCTACGATGGACGAGGCCGTCATGCTCGCGCGCGGCATCGTCGGCGCTCGTGCGTCCGCGCTCGTCATTCCACACGCGCTTCAGACGTTGCCGGTCATCAGCCATCAGTGATGCGTGCCCGATCTACAAATCATTGGCCGTTAACGGAGTCTCTACGTGACCGATAATCTTTTCCATTATGACCCTCCCCGCCCTGATTTCGAGCAATGGCTCGCCATCACGCGACGCGCCGTGGCGGGCAACTATACGCGCGACGCGATCCTCGGCGGGCTGCGCGCGCGCCTGTTCACGAACCACCTGCCGCTGGCCGACGCCTGGTCGGATAGGTTCTTTGGCCCGCAGGAATGGCAGCACCTCGTCCAGCAGACCCCGCCCCCCGATGCAGTGATGTCGGTGTACGCCGCCGTGATAAAAGATCACGAACCGCTGAGCGCCGTCAACCCGGCGACATCCACCGCCGTGATGATCAATCGAACCGACGACGATGCGCTGCTCGACACGCTGGCAGTGCTGGCGGCCCACAAGCTAGGCGAACAAGCCGCCTGGCTCGCGCGCGGGACGTGCGTGACGGTCGGCACTCGCGGTCTTATCGTGACTGGCCCAGGCCATGCTTCTGTCGCCGCCGACATTGCAACCCGCGCCGGGGGACAAGTCGCTATCCACGATCCGGTGCTGGCGCGCATCACCCTCACGCGGCAAGTGGACGGCGTGCAGCTCGCGCCGACGCGCATCCTCACCGAGCGCGGGCGTGAGATCACCGGCGCACACATCTTGCACTGGCTGCGCCGCGATGCCTACCAGGAGCCTCGCGCCGATGTGTTCTGCCTGACGCTGGCTCAACGCGATGAACCCGTCATGGCGCGCGACCTCGACCTGGATCGCTCCGCCGAGATCTACCTCTACCCACTCACGCGAACCAGTCCCCGACCGGTTGCGCCGCTCTTGCTCACCGATGTTGTCGGGTTAGTGAGCGAGTCGCATCTCGCGGTGCTTTCGGTGGACGCCAGAGCCTTTGTCACTCGCGTGATGGCCGATCAGCCCTGGACGCAGGCCGACGTCGTGCATGAGGCCGTGCGCGCCATCGAATGTCACGTGGCGGGCGTCACCTCGCCGCCTGAAGAACAGTTGCAACTCTTTATCGCCGAACTGGCCGGCCGGTTGCGACGGCACAAAAGATAAAGGCCGAACACTTTGCGTGAAGACAATCTGACCTCTTGACGCATCACACCTTTCTGGTACAATCGGCTTGGCAACGATCTTCGTCCGCACGCTTCTTGCAAGTGCGGACGTGTTTTTCGTGGTGCGTATTGCGTGCTGCGTAAGATGTGGCACGATGAGCGATAGGCGACAAGCAGATGGTCAAACTAATCTATCGAAACAAGCAATGGGAACTGTCCGCCGGGATGACGGTGCGGGATGCGATCTTGAAATGCGGCCTCAACCCGGAGCAAGTGCTGGCTGTGCGCGCCGGCAAGCTCATCCACGAGGCGACGATTCTTAAAGACGGCGACGAGATCAAACTGGTGGCGGTGATTTCAGGCGGGCAAGATAGATCCACGAAGGACACGAAGGGACACTAAGAATCTCTTCGTGTTTCTTCGTGGATGAAAGTAGTGTGAGATGAAGTGTCGCAAGTGTGGCAATGAAGCGGTGATCAACATGCGCCAGCACAAATTGGCGTTGTGCGATGAGCATTTCCTCGAATGGATACCGGAGCAGACGCAGCGGTTCATCGAGAAATACAAAATGTTCAAGCCCGGCGAGCGCATCCTGGTCGCCGTCTCGGGCGGCAAGGATTCGCTCGGCTTGTGGGATGTGCTGCTGCGACTGGGCTATCATGCCGACGGGATGTACATCGGGCTGGGGATAGACGGCGGCGTGGACTATTCCAACCAATCGCACGAGATGTGTGTCCGCTTTCTCTCCAATCTCCAATCTCCAATCCCCAATACCCAATACCCAATACCCAACCTGCACGTCGTGGACATCGCCAAACTCTACGGCGAAACGATCCCAGAGGTTGCCTCCCGAACCATGCGCGGGCGCAACAAGCCATGCAGCGTGTGCGGCCTCGTCAAGCGGCATGTGATGAACCGCATCGCGCGCGACGGCGGCTATGACGTGCTGGCGACTGGCCATAACCTGGACGACGAAGCAGCCGTGCTGCTCGGCAACACGCTCACCTGGAACGGCGCGTGATTTTTTGGAGGCCAGCCCGGCGCTGGCGCAGGTGTTGGAACGCCACCCAGAGGTGGAACTGCACATCTTGGGGCCGCTCGTTGCGCCCGATGACCTGAGACGTTTTGGAGACCGCGTGCGCAACTTCCCGCTGGTACATTGGAAGGAATGGTCGCGCATCTTGAGCACCCTAGACATCAACCTGGGACCCCTGGAGCGCGGCAATCCGTTCTGTCGAGGCAAGAGCGAGGTCAAGTACATCGAGGCGTCTGCCTTGGGCATTCCCACCGTCGCCAGCCGCATAGATGCTTTCGAGGTTGCCATCCGCGACGGCGAGAATGGTTTCCTGGCGGGCGACACAGGCGAGTGGGTGGCGAAATTGGAGCAGTTATTGGCCGATCCTTCACTGCGCCGCCGGATGGGCGAGGCAGCCCGGACCGACGTGCTGGCGCGCTATACGCCTGCGGCGCGAGGTCAAGAGCTTGTGAGGACGCTGGGGGCCATCCAGGGACTTTGTCACCAAGCGCCAAGTCGAACGACATCACCCGCTCCCAAAACGACGCCTCTCGTGCTGAACTGGGTCTTTACCGAGCCAATGCCCGGTTCCGGCGGTCACACCACCATCATCCGCATCATGAACCTGTTGGCGAGTTTTGGCCACCAGGTCAATATTTACACAGTGCCCTACCAACGGCTGCTAGACAAGAGCGACCTGGAAATCCGCGACTATGTGCGACGCCATGGGCTTTTCCTGCATCACCGCCGGCCCATGGCTGACCCGTCAATTGCGCCAGTCTTGCGGGGCCGATGCCGACTATTTCGACCTGGCAGTGGACCACGAGATCTATTACCCGCGCCCGGTGGATAGGCCCGATCATCCTCGCGTCTGCTTTTACGCCAGGCCCTCGACTCCGCGCCGCCTGGTGCCCATAGGGGTCGAGGCCTTGAGGCGGGTGTGCCAATGTCGCTCCGACGTCGAAATCGTGTTTTACGGCGCGTCCGATGTCGAATTGGCCGAGCAACCCATCCCCTTTCCCTACACCAACCGGGGCATTTTGACCGAGGACAAGCTATCCGAATTGTTCTCCTCGTCGGATGTGGGACTGGTCCTCTCGCCGACCAATTGCTCGCGGGTCCCGCTGGAGATGATGGCGTGCAAATGCGCCGTGGTTGACCTGAACCGGGAGACGGTACAAGGGGTGCTGGAACACGAGGTTAATGCGCTGCTGGCTGACCCCACGCCAAAGGCCATCGCCGAGGCTATCTTGCGCCTGCTGGACGATGAGCCGCTGCGGCTGCGATTGGTCGAGACGGCCTACCGACAAATTCAGGAGCGCTCGTGGGACAAGTCGGCCCGCAGGGTCGAAGCCATCCTCTACGAAAAGCTATCAGGCTCGCGGCAGATTCTGGCCGAGCGCCGTTCTGTTCCGCTTCCCGGGCTGCCCGCCACGGCTGACTTGCCCTCTGGACAGCGAGAACGCCTGGAGGCCATCCATGCTGAACGCAAGCGGCCTGGCGCACAGTGGCGCGCCAGGATCAAAGGGTGGGTCAAGCGCCTGCTGAGGGTTGATCAGGGATCGCTGCTCAATCGCAAGCCCATTCAGACCATAGGAGAGCTGACTGGAAAAGGACGTATCGGGCAGAGTTTTGTCGCCCAGCACGATCATCTATGCCGAATTGATGTGCTGGTCGGCGCCTATGACCGGCGCAACACGCGCGACGTGATCTTTCACCTGAGAGCCTCGCCTACCTCAACCAGCGACCTGGCGACGGTACAGGTGAACGCCAGTCTGTTGGCCGATAACGACTATGCCAGCTTTGTCTTTGAACCGCAGCCTGACTCTCGCGGCAAGTCATACTATTTCTGCGTCGAGTCGCCGGAATCGGCGCCGGGGGATGCGATTACGCTCTGGGTCTATTGTGACGTTAATCTACCCGATACCAAGCTCTACCGGGGCAATCACAGCATCAGTGGCCAATTGATCTTTGGCCTCTATTGCGTGGATGACCGGTGGGGGGAGGTGGGGGAGCGACCTCTACAGTACGATCTGGCGCATGTTCCAACGCCGTGGCGCCAATTGTCGAAAGCATATCGGCTGCTGGTCACCCAGGGTGTATCAGGCTTGGCGCGCGAGATACACAGCTACCTTCGCTGGAAAGGATCAGCATAAGAGGTCGCTTGCCCGGAGCAATCGCTGCGGATTCCAAAACATGGCCCCTCGTGGTTGCCTTGCGACAACCACGAGGGGCCATGTCATACCACTACAGTTTGTGACATCTCCGGAGCGACAGTCGCTCCCTATACATGGCTCAGGGATGGCTAATGATCAGCGGCGTTTCGCTGTAACAGCAAGCCTGATTATGACCATCGTCCAGGCAGGCGTAGAGGTAGTATGTTCCGGTCGGCAGGGCGCTGGTATCCCAAGTATAACATGCGCCGGTACAAGGCGGGTGGTAGTTGCGAGCAACCAACGGCAAAAAGACCGTCTGGGTCAACTCACCCGTGCCCTGTATGGAAACATTGATGTTGACCACGGGGGAAATCGCCTGGGCCAAGTGTTCGCCATTAGTCAATCTCAACGACGCAAACAGTGCGCCGTTCAGTCCGCTCTGGTCCGTATCATAGTAGAGTGTCGCCGTCGTCACCGACGTGTCCGGGTCGGCCATCTGCCATTGGATATCGGCATACGTGTCGGCTTGCGTGTCGCCCGTCAATTTGACATCGTCAATGTAGAACGTCACATTGATGCCGGTAGGGCGCTGGGGATTCGAGATGGGATCAAGGCGAAATCGGCCCCAGTTGGCCGAGGTCCACGCGCGGGCAAGGCTCGTCAGTGGAATGGAGCGCAGATCAACCGTATACGTCTGCCAATCGGGGAAAACATAGATCAGTTGGCTCTGCGACTGGATATCATGTCCCTCTCCCCAGTACACGCGGCTAAATTGACCTTTGTCCGTATAATACAGGTAGGGATAGTTAACCCATAGCCTGTACGTGAGATAGTGATAGCGACTGGAATCAATCGGATCGCTGTCGGGCACGTTCAAAAAGACCTGAGGGTCATCCTGAGTTGCAGCGACAGTAAAAGCCATTACGCCACTTTGGAAAGAAACAGCGCCGTCCTCGGTGCGGTATAAATCGGTCGCATCATTCATATCCCACGGATTTCCGGCATCGGTGGCATAGTCAGGGCCACCAGTGAAACTAGGTTTGGTAAAGCGGAAAATCGGCGACTGGTTGATAGACACCTGACCATCGCTCCACCCAAGAACGTTACTGCCTGACTTGGCACAGACGTAATAATTGCCCGGCGCAACATTACTGGGCGAGGCAATGTAGTCCTTCGCCGGATCATTTTTCTTTACAGGCTGTCGCCAAGAGTAAGAACCACTGGGCGCTGTGACAGTCGTCGTGATAAGGGTTCCATCACACCCGACCTTATCGGTATCCAGGTAAAAATCGGCAGACGCTGCCAACCCCGACCAAGAGATATTGAGGCTGTTATTGGCCGGATTGTCGGCTGTCAAGCGCGTCCAGTCAATAGAAACCTGGCTGCCAGATGGGGCATTCGATTGAAGATGCAATCCCAAGACTTGGCCCGTCCACGTCCCTTTTCCTTTGGGATACGTCCGCAGATCAATCACATAGGTTTGCCAATCCGAAGACGTAACCTGGATTCCCTGTATATATGCATCGTCCGTCACGGTTTTGCCAAAGTTCCATAGCGCCAGAACACTACTGCCAGCGGGCTGCTTGATCCGGAAAGACAACCAATGGTATCGCGTCGTGTCAATGGGGTAGAGTGCGCCGATCTTGCCCACATCTACCTGGTTTCCCGAGGGCAGCAAGAGCGGCACGCCGGCCCAGAAACTAGGTGGCAAGTTATAACTGAATACACCATTGTTAATACTCGCGTTAGGAAAATCATTCCACAGCAAAACATCGGACTGCTCACTCATATCCCACGGATCGCCCAGCACCGTCGTGGAAAAATCGTCTCTACGAAGAGTGCCTGGCCCTGCAGCGTGAGCAGGGGGATCAAGTGGGCATCGCCCATGTGCTCAATAACCTGGGAGTCGTCGTGAACAACCAGGGCGACTATAGACCGGCCCAAACCTTTCTGGAAGAAAGCCTGGCTCGGTTTCGAGAGTTGGGAATCAAGTGGGGCATCGCTTATGCGCTGGGCAACCTGGGGCGCACGGCGCTTTGCCAGGGCGACTGCGCGCGGGCCACAGCGCAGATCGAGGAAAGCATGGCGCTGTGCCAGGAACTAGGCGACCGAGATGGCGTGGCCGAATGTCTCGCGCGATTGGGCGGGGTATCCGCGGCGCAAGGCGATGCGGAACGAGCCACGGCACTTTACCGCGAAAGCCTCAGCCTCTACCAGCAAGTTGGAGATAAACCCGGCGTCGCCGAATGTCTGAAGGAACTGGCCAAAGTGGCGCAAATGTTAGCGCAACCCGTTCACGCGGCGCGGTTGTTCGGAGCCGCCGAAGCTTTGCGGCAAGCCCTCAACAGTTTTCTGCTGCCGGACGAGCGCGTTTGCTACGAGCGCAGCGTCGCCGAGGCGCGCGCGCAACTCGACGAGGCCACCTTTGCAGCAGCGTGGGCCGAGGGACGCGCGATGACGTTGGAGCAAGCTGTCATTTTCGCATTGGATAGGCAAAACCTTGCGTAGGTTGTGAAATCTTCGCAAGGTTGTCTCACAGACTATAGACCTGACAGGTCTGGTAGGGAGGACTATGAGCCGCTACGTTAAATTCACGTTGCCCGATAGCAGCACTGTTATCATGGAGAGCGACGAACGAGAGACCGAGCTGGTCAGGTCTGGAAGGCCAGGGGAGCTCGCCAAGCAAGCGACCGAGACATTCGAGCAAGCCGCCGAAAACGCTCGCAAGGCTGCGCTGGTCGTGCTGGAAAAAGTGCGCGGCCTGCACGATTCGCCCGACGAAGTCGAGATCACGTTTGGGCTAAAGGCTTCGGGAGAATTGGGCAGCCTGGTCATTGCCAAAGCGGGCGTCGAGGCCAGCTACAGCGTCAAGCTGACGTGGAAGAAAGCGGAGCAAGGTTCCCGTGCAAGACCTCGCGGCGTGCATCGTTCGAGTCTGCGCTCCTGACGGTGAGACCTTCGGCAGGCTGAAAGGCTCAAGCCCGCTCAAGTGAGCTACGTGTGCTGTAAAAAGAAGCAACCCGGGGGCTTGCGCCGCACTACCTGGATTACACCCACGGAGTGGGTACCGTGGGGAGGCCAGGTCACCGGGTGCTTGATTACAAGATACTGTGAATTGCCTGGACTGTCAAGCAGCAGATTCTCCGCCTTCCACGCGCTTCCAAAACTCGTCGTGGGGGATGCCTTGGCCCTGGTCAATCTGCCGGTTTGACCGTTCCAGCAGCCTTTGAAAACGCGGCGAGCACGCGAGCAGAATGCTTTCCAGTTCGTCATCGTCCGTTACAGACACCAGAACAGCAGCCGGCTTGCCGTTCTTGGTCACGACGACCGGGGAGGTCTTGCAAGACTCGATGTAGGCGCTGAACTTGGCCTTGACTTGTGCCAATGAAGCGATGGTCATGGGACAAACTCCTTTCCGCCAATAGACAACTTGCCGATCTTTTCTGCAATCGCCAACACGCGGACGCGACTCGGGTTTTCTTCGATGCGGTAAAAGACGCGGAACATATTATCCGGCCCGAAGCGCAACTCCCATGCCTCGCCAAATCGAGACGGCTTGACCAGCGGCTTGCGGTTGCGCGTTCGGACGTTCGGCTCGTATAATAGTTGCCGCTCGATGGTTTTCCGGATGAGCGAGTGGTACCGGCGCTCAATGGCGACAAGATGTTGGAATGTCTCTTCAGCGTAGATCAATTCATATCGCGGCGGCATGACCATAATTATAGTCACTTGGTAGGCGCTTGTCAAGGGGCAGGAGCCTTTGGGTCTGTACTCACAATTCTTTAAAAGGAGCGAATAGGATGGCCTCGTTGGAAAAGCTGCTTCAAAGGGTGGACGAGTCGGAAAACGAGATCGTGCAGTTAGCCTGCGATCTGATCCGCATTCCCACAGTCAACACCGGAGTGATGCCCACCGGCGACGAACTGCCGCTCGTCGAGTTCTTGCAGAAAAAACTGGCTGCCGATGGCATCGAGTCTCAGATCTTGAAATCGGCGGACAACCGCGCCAACCTGGTAGCGCGGCTGCCGGGCCGCCAGGGCACACCACGCTTGCTCTACATGGGCCACACGGACGTGGTCCCCGTCGAGAACGAAAGCCAGTGGAAATATCCACCCTTTAGCGGCACGGTGGCAGATGGCCGCATCTGGGGGCGCGGCGCGGCGGATATGAAGGACATGGTGGCCGCCGAGGCGATGGCGCTGCTTTTGCTCAAGCGAGCAGGTGTGGCCTTGCAGGGCGATTTGATTTACGCGGCGGGCGCGGACGAGGAAGCCGGCGGCAAGTATGGTTTTGGCTGGCTGGCGCAAAATGCGCCCGAGGCGATCCGCGCCGATTATGCTCTCAACGAGGGCGGCGGAACGCCCATCGCCACGAGCAAGGGATTGACCTATGGCATCTCGGTGGGCGAAAAGGGGCGGCTGGAAGTCCATATTGCGCTGCGGGGCAAGGCCACCCATGCGGCCGTGCCGTGGGCGGGCGACAACGTGGCCTTCAAGCTGGCCGAGATTCTCAAGCGCCTCGAAGTGTACCAGCCCGAGTTGAACGTCTCGCAAGAGATTTTTTCGGCTTTGCCGTCTCTCCTGGGGCGCAGCGACACCATCACGGACGAAAACGTAAACACCGTAGCCGACGAGGTGGGGGCGCAGAACCGGCACCTGGGTTACGAATTGCGCGGACTTTCGCGCATGACGCTGGTGCCCACCATGTTTTCGGCGGGCATCAAGTCCAACAGCGTCCCGGAAAGCTGCAAGCTCGTCTGCGATGTGCGCACGCTGCCGCATCAAGACGAGGCTTACGTGCGGAGCCAGGTGGATAAAGTCTTGGCCGGCATCGAGGGGGCCAGCTACGAACTGGTTTACACGGCAGTTCCCAGCGCCTCGCCTTTCCAGACGGATTTTGCTGCCGCCGTGCGCCGCGCGACGGAGACCGTCACAAGCCGTCGCGATTTGCTCTGGCTGCCGGGCCTGGTGACCGGCTTTACGGATGCGCGCTTGGTGCGGCCGCTGGGTACAATCGTCTATGGCTTTGGGCCGGGGCATCCCGACTCTGACCCCAACTTCCCCAGCGGCGTGCACGGCATGAACGAGAGTGCCGAGGTCCGCGGCCTGCTGCTCATGACCAAGCTGTTTGTGGCGTTGGCGTGGGATGTTCTCAAGGCTCAAGTGGATTGACCCATAACCAAGCACGGGAAAAACAAAACCCCGGCCACGTGGTCGGGGTTTTGTTTCAGGATCAAAGAGTATTCGTCAGGAGCCTGATAGGATGAAATTTGCCGTGATACGCCCCCATATTTGGCGGCAGCGTGTAGGACAAATTGGCAATTTGTCCTACAGTTGGGCAGACACCACGGCGATTCCCAATGAGCCAAAAGATTAGCGCAAATTCGCGTTAGGCACAGCTCCCTGTGGGGTGGCGGAAGAAAAAGCTGCAACAAAAATCTCGCGGCTGGAGCGATTGTTGCAGAGCGATTCTATGGACACCTCGCCCGGCTTGAACTCGGGCACGAGCTGGCACAGGTGCGCCAGCACGCCGCCCGTATCCGCTCGCCGCGCCAAGTCGGCCATCTTGGACACATGCCGCTCCAGGTCGTGACCGTCGCCGACGGGGAGGGCCCCATTGCGTGACGCATACACTTTGTCGTGCCGCGTGGGGCTGTAATCTTCGCCTTTCAACAATATCTCTTCGTAAAGCTTTTCGCCCGGGCGTATGCCCGTGTAGACAATGTCAATGTCTTCGCCGGGCGTCAGGCCCGAAAGCTTGATCAGGTCGGTGACCAGATCCACAATCTTGACCAGCTCGCCCATATCCAGCATAAAGATCTCGCCGCCTTTTCCCAGCGCGGCGGCCTGGAGCACCAACTGCACGGCCTCGGGGATCGTCATGAAAAAGCGGCGCATATCCGGATGCGTGACGGTGACGGGGCCGCCGGCCGCGATCTGCTCCTGGAAAATGGGGATCGCGCTGCCCCGGCTGCCCAGCACGTTGCCAAAGCGCACAGCCACAAAGGGCTTGTGGATGCGCATGGCGGCATCGTGCACTAACATTTCGGCCACGCGCTTGGTGGCGCCCATCACGCTGGTGGGATTGACGGCCTTATCCGTCGAAACCATCACGAATCGCTCGACGCCGTTGCGCTCGGCGGCGCGCAGCACAGACTGCGTGCCCAACACGTTGTTCGTGAAAGCTTCCTCGACATTACATTCCATCAACGGCACGTGCTTGTGCGCCGCTGCATGAAAGATCGTCGCCGGGCGATATTGGCGCACGATATGTTCAATCCGCTCGACGTCGCGCACGTCGGCAATGACCGGATCGAGCAGCAGGCCGGGGAAATACTTGCGCAACTCGCGCTCGATGTTGAAAATGCTAAACTCGCCGTGCCCCACCAGCACCAATTGCGCCGGCTCGTGGCGCGCCAGTTGGCGGCACAACTCACTGCCGATGGATCCGCCCGCGCCCGTGACCAGCACGCACGTGTCGCGCACGTAAGCGCTCACCCCGGCCTGGTCGGTCACCACCGGCTCGCGCCGCAGCAAGTCTTCAATCTGCACCTGGCGCAACTGCCTGACGCTGACCGCGCCCGAGATGATCTCATAGACACCGGGGACGATCTTGCTGGTCACGCCGGCCTGCTCGCAGATGGTCACGACTTCACGGATGGCCCGGCCCGGCGCAGTGGGCATGGCAATGATCACCTGATCTATTCTGTACTCTTGCGCCAATTGAGGGATGAGATGCCGACACCCCAACACCGGCACATTGTGGATGCGCACGCGTTGCTTGGTCGGATCGTCATCCACAAAGCCAACCGGGTCCAGCCCCAATTGCGGGTTGGCCTGCATCTCTTTGACAATCATGGCTCCGGCGTCGCCCGCGCCGACGATCAAGACCCGCAAGTCCGGCGTCTTGACGGCAGCGCCCCGCTTGAGCTTGCTCATGATTTGCTTGTCGCTCAACAGGCGCACCAGAAACCGTGTGCTTCCCACACCCGCCGTCGTCAGAAAGATATCTATGAACGGGATCGAGCGCGGCACGGGAGTGAACGGAAGAAAAATCGGCACGATCAAATAGGTCAGCAGAATGACGCCGAACGTGGCCGCCACATTCGCCCCGACAATGGTGACGACTTCGCTCAGGCTGGCATAGTGCCAATAGCGCCGATAGAGTCCAAACACCCGAAAGATGGCGGGCTTGACGACCAGAG
Organism: Anaerolineae bacterium; assembly: GCA_041300525.1. Classification (GTDB taxonomy): domain Bacteria; phylum Chloroflexota; class Anaerolineae; order Fen-1058; family Fen-1058; genus JBGLNJ01. The sequence goes on from JBGLNJ010000001.1 coordinate 4,404,956, forward strand.
CGATCCCCAAATAGACCCATAACGAAACCCAATGCTCTTCCATCTTGATGGAATCGAGCCGGGCGACAAAGCTGAGCCAGGCCGCCAACGCGATCAGGGCCAAGTCGCCTGCGACGAAATATCGGTTACGCACCAAATGCCCCAAGTTTCCTTCACGCGCCGCCGCCCATATCGCCGCGCCCTGGCGCGCAACCAGCAACAGCCCCAACGTAAAAACCCAGCCGGCAAACAGGGCGCTGCGTGGAAACGGGGCAAAGCCCCACTGCCGGGCCAGATAGCCTAATAGCAGGATCAGGTAGGAAACAACAGCATAAATGAGAAAGACCACACTCGAAGCTTGGACGGTCGTCACCGTCTTACGATCCCGGTAAGGACGCTCGACCTGGTAAAAGCCGCTCAACCCGAACACGATCAAGCAAATCAATGCAAGCAAGGGCGCAGCGGCTTGGTAGGCCTGCATGGACTCGCGCCAGAGATCGGCCGGCGTTGTAAAATATGACAAGAGGATGGGCGCTTCACCCAAGCCGACGAGCACAACGTAGCGGGCCAGCACGCCCAGGAACAGGCCCAGGTTGACCACGACTGTGTCTGCCAAGATCAGGGGAAGTGAATGTTTGAGGTAAGCGCGAATACTCATTGCAGGTTTCCTTGACATTACGGCGATACACACAGACGCCAGTTGCAATCACTTGGGTATCACGAACTTTGGTGAGCCTGGACAATGACCTCTTGTAGTATATCACAAACTACCGACACTTGCCTTTCAGACATGTTGCTAAAGAACGGTAACGCCAGGGTGGAAGCAGACACTCGCTCGGTGACCGGAAAATCACCCGATGCGTACCCAAAACGTTGCCGATAAAAAGGCTGCAGGTGAATTGGCATAAAGTAAGGACGGCTGGGAATGCCCTGTGCCTCAAGCAGCGACATGACCCGGTTGCGGTCAACCTCGGGCGCAAAGCGCACTACGTAAACAAACCAACTACTGCATGTGGTCGTCGGCGCAACAAAAGGAGAGGTTACCCCTTCAATTTCATTCAAGCGCGCTGTGTACCAACCCGCAACCCTTTCTCGCTTGGTGAGCAATTCTTCAATGCGACCCATCTGCGCTGCGCCCAACGCAGCACTCATTTCGTCCAGACGATAGTTGTAGCCGAGGCGGCTATGATTGAGCCAGGCGTCAAACACATCGCGGCCCTGATTCCGCAGACTGCGGAACAGATTGTCCCATTCGTCGTCGTCGGTGACGATGATGCCACCCTCGCCTGTCGTCATCTGTTTGTTGGGGTAAAAAGCAAAAACGCCGGCGCGGCCCAGCGCGCCCACCTTGCGCCCCTTGTACTCTGCGCCAATCGCTTCGCAAGCATCCTCAATGACGGCCAAATGATGCCGACGGGCGATATTGAGAATCGCATCCATGTCCACCGGTTGGCCAAAAGCATGTACAGGCAAGATTGCCTTGGTGCGCGGCGTGATGGCAGCCTCGATCCGTGCCGGGTCAATGTGCCCCTTCGTGTCCTTCGTGGAGAAAAATTGAGGAATATATGCGAACAGCAACAATTGACCGAGGCACGACCGAAACGCAAGTGCAAGTGACGCTCGACCTGGATGGCTCCGGGCAATGCGACGTGAGCACCGGCGTGGGATTCTTGGATCACCTGCTGCGCCACGTGGCGGTGCACGGGCTGCTCGACCTCACGGTGCGCGCGCAGGGCGACCTGGAGATTGACCCGCATCACACCATCGAAGACGTGGCGCTGGCATTGGGCGCGTGCCTGGATCGCGCGTTGGGTGAGCGCAAGGGATTGGGGCGCATGGGGCACGCCTACGTCCCGATGGACGAGAGCCTGGCTTTCGTGGCGGTGGACTTGTCTGGACGACCGTATACGGTTATTCAAGCGGAATGGAATACGCCGACGATTGGTCAGATGCCGACCACGCTCGTGCCGCATTTCCTGGAATCGCTCGCGGTGACGGGGAGGATGAATCTGCACGCGCGCGTGTTGTATGGCCGCGACGATCACCACAAGGCCGAGGCGCTGTTCAAGGCGTTGGGGCGGGCGCTTGAGATGGCCGTGCGCGTCGAGCCGCGCCGCGCCGAACAGATTCCTTCAACTAAAGGCGTCCTCTGATGTCTACCGCTTGCAATCAGAGAATTGGAGACCGGCATGTTTGAGGTTTACCCGGCTATAGACATTCGTAAGGGTAAAGTGGTTCGCTTTCAAGAAGGCGAACCGTTTCGGCAAACCGTATTCGATGTCGATCCAGTGGCCGTAGCAAACCGTTGGGCCGGTCAGTGGGCGCGCTGGCTGCACGTGGTCAACCTGGATGGCGCGTTCGGTGAAGCCAGCGCGATGCAAGAGTTGTTGCCGGCGTTGTGCCGCGTCGGGCCGCGCGTTCAATTGGGCGGCGGGATTCGTTCACTTGTCAATGTCGAGGCCGCACTGAACGCGGGCGCGGCACGTGTCATTCTTGGGACGGTGGCGGTTGAGCGACCCGAACTGGTGCGAGAGGCAGTGACTCGATTCGGCGCGCAAGCGATTGCGGTGGGAATAGACGCGCGTGAAGGACGCGTGCGCACGCGCGGCTGGCAGGCGGATGGTGGCTTGGCGGCAATTGACTTAGGCCGCCAGATGAAGGCGATGGGCATAGAGCTTGTCATCCACACCGACATTGCGCAAGACGGGCTGCTTTCTGGCGTGAACACGCAAGCGTCTGCCGAATTGGCGCAGGCAACAGGTTTGCGGGTTATTGCTTCCGGCGGCGTGGCGGGATTGGATGACATTCGGCGTGTGCGCCGGGCCGGCTTGGCCGGGGTCATTATCGGGCGGGCGCTGTATGAGAGCCGAATTTCTCTGAAGGAGGCTTTAGCGGATGATTCTGATCGTGGACTATAAAGCCGGCAACCTGACCTCCGTCAAGCGGGCGTTGGATTGTCTGGAAATCCCTTGCCGGATTGTCTCGCACGGCCAAGAGTTGCGTGATGCAGAACGCATCATTTTTCCCGGCGTTGGACATGCCGGCACGGCTATGGCGGTTCTCAGAGAGCGCGGATTCGATGCCGCGCTGCGTCAAGCCTTTGAAAAAGGCACGCCTATCCTGGGCATCTGTCTCGGCGCCCAGATCGTCCTCTCACATTCTGAAGAAGGCGATACCACCTGCCTCGGTTTGGTCGAGGGGAACTGCCCTCGCTTTCAACTCGCGGACAAGTCACTCAAGATTCCACACATGGGGTGGAACGAATTAAAAGTGAACCGAGAGCATTTTGTCCTGCAAGACATCGAGCCAGGCGAGGAATTCTATTTTGTTCACTCGTACTATCCCCAACCGCAGGCGACGCAGAACGTGTTGGCTGTGTGCGAATATGGGATAACCTTTCCGGCTGCCATTGGGCGCAAGAACTTGATCGCCGTCCAGTTCCACCCCGAAAAAAGTGGGCCGGTCGGCCTGAAACTCTTGCGTTATTTTTCTTGGTGGGACGGCATTGCTCCCGAATGAAAGAGGACAAAGATGTTGAGCAAACGCATCATTGCTTGTCTCGACGTGCGTAATGGGCGCTTGGCGAAAAGCGTCCAGTTCGTCAACACACAAGATATTGGCGACCCGGTGGCCGCCGCTCGCGAGTATTACGCACAAGGCCTGGACGAGCTTGTCTTTTACGACATTACCGCCTCTAGCGACAACCGCAATATCATGCTCGACGTGGTGGGCCGCGTGGCCGCACAGGTGTTCATCCCGTTTTCGGTGGGGGGCGGCTTGCGCTCGGTAGAAGATTGTAGCAGGGTCCTGCTGGCCGGAGCGGAAAAGATCAACGTCAACACGGCGGCCGTGAACAATCCTCAACTCATTGCCGAGGCCTCGCGGGCCTTTGGCGCGCAGTGCGTTGTCCTCTCCATGGATGTGTTGGCCGTGTCGCCTTTGCCCGAAATCCCGTCTGGCTATGAAATCGTGATCCAGGGTGGCCGCACCCGCACAGGCCTGGACGCCATCGAGTGGGCCAAGCGAGGTGAGCAACTGGGCGCGGGCGAGATTGTGGTCAACTCGATAGACGCCGATGGCACCAAGCAAGGTTATGAAATCGTCTTGACTCGCCAGATCGCCGACGCGGTGCAAATCCCCGTCATCGCGTCCGGCGGCGGCGGCCAGCCGGAGCATCTGTACGACGTGCTCACGGCCGGTCACGCCGACGCGGCGCTGGTCGCTTCGATTTTGCATTACGGCGAATACACGGTCCGCGAACTCAAAGAGCACTTGCATCAACGTGGCCTCGAAGTGCGCATGAGCTATTAACGAATGTCGAATGACGAATTGCGATTGACGAATGATGAAGGGCGAATGCTAGGCAACAGAGGACGGATAAAAGATGACGAAAGACGAAAGAGTAGAACCCAAATGGAATGAGCAGGGGTTGGTCCCGGCGGTGGTGCAGGACGCCCACACCGGCGAAGTGTTGATGGTGGCCTGGATGGACGCCGAGGCGTGGCGGCTCACGCAGGAAACGGGCGAGACTCACTTTTGGAGTCGCAGCCGTCAATCGCTCTGGCACAAGGGCGAAACGTCGGGGAACGTCCAGCGCGTCGTAGAGATCCGCCTGGATTGTGATGCGGACACGGTTCTATTGCGCGTGGAACCCGCCGGCCCGGCCTGTCACACCGGCGAGCGCAGTTGTTTCTACACAATAGTCGGAGAGCAGACATCGGAAGTCGTCAATCCGCAATCTACAATCCTCGATCAGCTTTATCAGGTCATTCTGGATCGCAAACAAAACTCCCGGCCCGAATCTTATACCGCGCGCCTCTTTGAAGTGGGGATGGAAGAGATTTCCAAAAAAGTGGGCGAAGAGTCGGTGGAGGTGATTGTGGCCGCGTTGGGACAATCCGATGAGCGGCTGGTGTCCGAAACGGCTGATCTCTTTTATCACACGTTGGTGCTGCTGGCTGCGCGAGGGCATGGCCGTCCGCACGAATACGCCGGTCGTCAAGGATGCGCAGCGCGCCATGCTGGAATTTCTGCTCACCAGCCACCCGCTCGATTGCCCCATCTGCGACAAGGGCGGCGAGTGTCCGCTGCAAAACCTGACGCTGGGCTATGGCCCCGGCGAGACGCGCTTTGAGTATTCCGAAAAACAGCACCTCGACAAGCGCGTGCCGCTGGGAGATTTGATCTTGCTCGACCGCGAGCGCTGCATCCAATGTGCGCGCTGCACCCGCTTCCAGGACGAAATCGCCGACGACCACGTGCTGGGGTTTTACGAGCGCGGGCGGACGATGGAGATTGTCACTTTTTCCGAGCCGGGCTTTGACTCGTACTTTTCCGGCAACACGACGGACGTTTGCCCCGTCGGCGCGTTGACGACGCGGGACTTTCACTTTCGCGCGCGACCGTGGGAGCTCACGAATGTTCCGAGCCTGTGCAATCACTGCGCGGTGGGCTGCAACACGACGCTGGGCACGCGCCGCAGCGCCAGAGCGGGCGGCGGATGGGAAATCTTGCGCGTGATGCCGCGCCAGAACGAGCAGGTCAACGAAATCTGGATGTGCGACAAGGGCCGCTTTGGACATCATCACGCACGCAGCCCGCAGCGCCTTTCCGGCCCGATGGTGCGCGATGCGAGTGGCACACTGCAACCGGCGACGTGGGACGACGCGCTGTCGCTCGTGGCAGGCCGCCTAAAGGCCGCCGACGAGCGCGTGCTGGGACTCGTGGGCGACCGGCTGGCGAATGAGGACTTGTATCTGTTGGGCAAGTTGTTCCGCGAGGGATTGGGTCATCCGAATATCCAAGTGCGCCCGCGTGTGGCGGGACGCGCAATCGCGGCGCAATACGGCGCGGCGACCGGCACGAATTTCGGGACGATGGGAAAGGGCGCGGCGATATTCGTCATCGCGGGCGATGTGGAAGAGGAAGCGCCCGTGTGGTTCCTGCGTCTCCGGGGCGCCATCCGGCGCGGCGCGGCGCTCGTCGTGGCGAACGGACGCGAGACCAAGCTCGACCGCTACACGGCCGGGCTGCGCTATCGCTATGGGACCGAGACGCAGCTTGTGTTGGGCCTGCTCAACGTCATCTTGTCCGAAAATCTCGTCAAGCCGGATGTGGCGGCGCGAATTGACGGGCTGGATGAACTCGGATCGCACGTCGCAAGCTACACCCCATCGAAAGTGTCTGGGGTGACCGGTGTCGCGCCAGAAGCGCTCGTCAACGCTGCGCGCGCGCTCGCCCATGCCGCCGATGCCGTGTTCATCTTTGGCCGCGAGGGCGTTCCAGACGGCGAGGCGTTGGCGCAAGCCGTCGCCAACCTCGCCATCGTCACCGGCCACGTCGCTCGACCGAACAATGGGTTGCTTCGGTTGTTGCCCCATAACAATTCGCAAGGCGCGGCAGATCTGATTCTGACTTCCGACCTCCGACCTCCGATATCCAATGTTAGGACCGTGTATGTGGTAGGGACAGACCCAATCGGCGATGGCGAAGCATTGCCCGCCGCGCGAGATGCGTTCGTCGTCGTGCAGGAATTGTTCTTGACAGAGACAGCCAAGCGCGCGGACGTGGTGCTGCCGGCGGTTGCGTTTGCCGAGCGTGACGGGACGTATACGAACGCGGAGCGGCGCGTGCAGCGGTTCTATGCGGCGCTGCCGGTCAACGTTGACGCGCGCCCCGATTGGGAGATTTTCTGGGACATTGGGCGGCGGATGGGGATGGACTGGCGTTACACCACCACCGAAGAGGTGATGGAAGAGCTGGCCCGCTCGGTTCCGGCTTACGCGGGCATGACCTACGCGCGCTTGATGCAGACGCAGGCGCAATGGCCGCCGGTGGGCGCGCAAGATTTGTACTTTGGCGGGACGGCTTACGACAATCGCGGCGGGCTGGGCGCGCAATATCCGGCCGCATGCGAGACGATGGAACGCTTTGCCGTTGCGTGGGCCGAGCCGCCCGCGCCGCCCGCTGCGCGCGGCGACATTATCGCCGTGCCGGTGCGCAGGCTGTACCAGCGCGGCACACTCATCGCGCAGCCCCCTAAAGAGGGAGATTCGCACGCGCTCGATTCGCGCACACTCGCGCCGTGCATCGAGTTGTGCCAAGCCGACGCCGAGCGGTTGGGCATTGCCGAGGGCGACGTGGTGACAGTGACGCTGCCCTCCGGCGAGCGCGAGCTGACGGCGCGCGTCAATAGTCAGGCTCCGCAAGGCACGGCACTGGTGCCCGATCACATCACGACGAATATCACGTTGACGAACGTCAGCAAAAAGTGAGAGGACATGATGCCAGAGATTAGCAGATTCCTTGGGATCACTATCGCGATATACTACAAAGAGCATCAGCCGCCGCATTTTCACGCTAAATACGGAGCGCAAACCGGCGTTTTCTCTATCGCAGATTTAAGACTCACCGAAGGACGATTGCCCAAACGGGTCATCTCGCTTGTCCTGGAATGGGCTTTTGAGCACCGGGACGAATTGATGCAAGATTGGGATCTGGCGAGGGCGGGAAAACCATTGCGCGATATTTCGCCGTTGGTATAGGAGGTATCACATGCACTTTGTGAGAGACGTATCCTACGTGTCTGAATACAAACTGTTGCTGTCCTTTGAAGATGGCAGCGTGCGGTTGGTTGACCTGGAGCAGGAACTGGAAGGCGAGATATTCGAGCCGCTTGCAGACATCAACTACTTCAAGACCGTTCGCGTGAACCCAGACCTGGACACCATCGTTTGGGACAATGGCGCTGACATGTCCCCGGACTTTTTGTATGAGATAGGGGTGGCGGTGACCGAGCGTGCGCTTGCAGCGTAGCCGAAAGGCGCGGCGCACGTCACGACGAATATCACATTGACGAATGTGAGCAAGAAGTGATGCGTGATGCGTAAAGAGTGTGTTTGCGGTCATGTCGTTGCAGTCGAAAGGTTCGGAGCAAAAATGAGCCAGGCACAGTATGAGTTCTACGTTACCACCCCACACGACAGACCGGACTTTCGGCTGGTGCAAGCGTTTCTATGGGGAGATGATAAGGATACTGACAGTGATGGGAATGCGATCAATCCTGCCGGTCGGAAATGGACTGAACTGACATTAGAACTCCGTGGAGCAGCAGGTGAACGTTTCGATGTGGTTGAGCATAAATGGTCGCCCCTGACTCTGAAGGTGATGTCGGAAAACAAATACCTTGCTGCCCGAGTAGCGTACCTTCTTGCGCACTGTACACGAGGCCAAGTTGCCCGCACATCATCTGGGCCATATGAAAATTCAGAGGCCCTTATCCCAGAAATGGGGCAAGATTTCGACTTGGAGGAAGCGCTCACCCGATTTCACAATAGCCCTTCTCGGCAATCAACTCTGGAAAACCCGTATCTCGGTCTCGCTTCAGAATAACGCCCGCGCCTCGAAACTTGCCGCTCAGTTCCACCGTGTCCGGCGGGCGGCAGATCACTTGCACATCCGTCAACGCATCCAGCGTGTACGGCTGGAGGGTTTCGCTCGTGTTTGTGGCAAGGTCAGCGCAGGCCACACTCTCCTTGGCCCCCGGCTCGAGTTTGTCAAACACCCACGGCTGTTTGGCGAGTGATTGCTCCGCCACCGCGCCCAACACAAACGCCCCGCCGACGAGCAAAACGATCCCGACGATGAGCAGCACAGCCAGCACACTCAAGCCCGTGCGCAGGAACCATCGCCCTGCTCCCGAGGCGACCCGCCCGACCTGTTGCGTCTTGAGGATACGCGTGAGGCGCGAAGGAGTGCGGGGTCGAATGACTGCCGCAGGAGGCAGCATTGGACCGGCAACATTTGTAGCGCCGCCGGGAATCGGGGTGGGTATCGGAGTCGGCGTCTCCCTCCGGCCAAGACGGATGCCGAACGGTTTGCGCTGGCCCGTGGCTTCAGCGTCGAGCGCATCGGCGAACTCGCCCGCCGTCGCAAAACGGTCGTCGGGGTTCTTGGACAGCGCGCGCATCACGATCTTTTCCAGGCTCCGAGGAATGCCTGGCACACGCTCGCGCAGCGGCGGCGGCGGATTGGCGACGTGTTGGTGCAGCAGCGCCACCGGCGTATCGGCCTGGAACGGCAGCACGCCGGCCAGCATCTCGTACAGCATCACGCCCAGCGCGTAGATGTCGCTGCGGTGATCCACCGGCATGCCCTGCGCCTGCTCCGGCGACATGTACGCCGGCGTGCCCAGGCTGGTCCCCGTCCGCGTCATCCGGGTCTCGGCCATGATCTTGGCGATGCCAAAATCAGAAAGCAGCGGATGGCCGTCGCTCGTCATCAGCACGTTGCCGGGCTTGATGTCGCGGTGAATGACGCCGGCGGCGTGAGCAAAAGCCAACGCGCGTGCGATCTGCGCGGCGATGCGCGCTGCTTCCGTGGGCGGCATCGGCCCGCCCGTCTGCGGGCCACCCGTCTGCGGGCCACCCATCCGCCCCGCCAGCGTCCCGCCATCCACGAATTGCGTGACCAGATAAACTACGCCGGTGGCGGGGTCTTCGCCAAAATCATACACGGCCAGGATGTGCGGATGCGCCAGTTGCGCCACAGCGTGCGCCTCGCGTTGGAACCGCTGCCTAAAGTCCGGGTCGCGCGCCAGCTCGCCCGCCAGCACCTTGACCGCCACCGCGCGGTTGAGCGAAGCCTGGTAGCCCCGGTAAACCGTCGCCATCCCGCCGCGCCCCACCTCGGCTTTGATTTCATATTGGCCCAGCGTCTTGCCAACAAGGTCTTGCATGGATTTCTCCCAAGTTGCGAGGATCAGGTCACACCACAAACGCAACTATTATACTCGAACACGCATCTGTCACTCATCACCACCTAAAGCATGCTTCTTTCCGTGCGTAGAGTCGCCACACGAAAAGCCCGCTGTACGAAACACGAATGACCGATCCCATCCGCTTGGCTTGGGTATCAAACTCCTGATGTCGAAGCAAGCGACGAATAAAGATGGCAGACTCGTCTCGTTTGACATCCAAGTAAACCAGGCAATACCGGCCGTGGCACAAACTACGTTTGTAATAGTCCCAGTCAAGTGTAAAGAGGGTCGGCTGTTGGAGAGTGAGCAAAAAGGGAATGATCTCATCGTCCTTCATCCCCTTCCGTCCTGACTCGTAGCCAATGTGCCGAACCGGTATGCGCCAATCTTGCAGGAGCTGGCGCTGGATTCTCGAGATGTTTTCATCCAGGACGTTCATGCGGGCACCGGCTCCAGGGCGTGCTCGTGCGCATGCTCTATGAATGATTTGCTCGCCAACTGCACGGCCTCAGCGATGGCTTCTTGGGTGACACTGCCGCCCCATTCTTCAACGATGGTCTCCCAAGCCTTTCCCTCAGCGACCATTTCCAGGACTTGCCAAACCATGATGCGCGTGCCGCGAAAGGTAGGCTGGCCGTGACAAATCCTGGGATCAGCGACAATATAGCGTCCCAACAGTTGCGGCTTTTTGCTGGTACTCATCTCAACACCTCCTCACATACTTCTGGGGCGTGATTATACACCGCCGCACGGCGACCGTCTATCTTCTCATCACGCCGTTACCGTCCACACGCTCGCCGTGCCGAACGAGACACGGTCGCCGGGACGCAACGGCGCGGGCGCATTGGGCATCAACCGCGCGCCATTGACGAACGTCCCGTTCTGGCTGCCCACATCCATCACCGTGCAGCGCGCGCCATCCCACGTGATCTCGGCATGTCGGCGTGAAACTTGCGGATCGTCCAGCAAAACCTCAACGCCCGGCAAGCGCCCGACGGTGTTCTTGCCCACGCGCAACATGACACGACTTTGCGCGCCCACCAGCGAGAGCGCACCTGCTTGTGGCGCGGGCGGCGCATACTGCGGCGGCTGCCATTGGGGAGCCGGAGGCATCGGCGGAGGCGGCGCATACATCACGGGAGCCGGTCGAGGCTTGGGCCGCGAAGCGACGAGCAAGAAGGTCAGCCCGCCCAGGCTGCCCACCGCGCCTCCGCACACCAAACAACTCAGGCACGCCAGCAACGTGCCCACGTTCGTGGTGCTCGGCTCAGCCGGCCCCGGCCCCACGACGACGGGCTGCGGCGTCGCGGACGACGGCGTCACAATGATGGGCGTCTTGGGCGCGACAGGCTGCGGCTTGGCTTGCGTCGGCGCGGGCAGTTGCAATCGCCCGTAACCGTAAACCGGATCGGGGCCATTAGGCCCCATGTCCACCGCGTTGGATTGGAGGAACGCCGCCACCTCGGCGGCCTTGAGATCCGGGAGGCGCTGCATGACCAAGGCCGCCGCCCCGGCCACGTGCGGCGTCGAAGCCGACGTGCCATCGAAAATATGCGGACGATAGGAGAGCGTCGCCACGCCATCGGGCGCGGCCAACTCCGGCTTGAGCCGGTTGTCGTTGGTGGGACCTTGCGAGCTGAACGGCTCCAGGCGATTGTTGCGCCAGGCAATCGCGCCTACGGTGAGCGCGCCATGCGCATCGGCGGGCGTGCCCAGGCTATAATCCGCCGAGTGATAGCCCAGGTTGCTTCCGGGCGCAAAGAGGTTGAACGTGGCCGGCCGGGTGACCTGCTTGGCAATGATGACAATATAATATGATTTCTGTTTTGGCTTGTTCAGCCGGATAAACTCGATGGGCCGATCACCGGGTTGACCTCGCTGCGCGTCCTCGGACGAAGCCACCAATTGAGAACTGGCATCGTAAAGATACAGGTCATAGTCTTCCGTCGCGTTGCCGCCCCAATCATCCCAGTTCAAAATGATGCGCGCGTCTTCCGACGGCGGATTGTAGAGCAGCGTCGCCTTGCCGTTGGGAAAGACGTGCTTGTCGTTGCCGTTCGCATCGTTGAGGCCAGGTCAACCCCAATGACGCCGCCGGTATAGACCAGCGCCAGGATGTTGGCTGCCGGCGCAAAGAACAGGAACGTGATCGCCGGCCCCAAGCCCGCCCCCTTCTTGTGGATGCCCGCAAAGAGCGGCACGATGGTGCACGAGCAGACCGCCAGCACCGACCCCGCCAGCGCCGCGGCCGGATACGACAGATACTTGGGCGTGTTGCGCCCCAAAAAGCGTGTCACCGTATCTTTGGGAATCAGCGCCGTCATCGCGCCGGCGATGAAAAAAGCCGGCACCAGGCACAGCAGCACGTGCGCCGCCAGGTAAGCCGCCAGGTTGCCCAGACCTCCGTACAACAGTTTAAGCAAAAAAGACATGATATCCATTTTTTTCCTCCTCACAAAGATTGTCTCAAGCGTCTAATCCTATCCGTTCGGCTCGACTGAGCTCGCCGAAGTCGGCGGGTGATTTCCACTCTCTGGTGGTGAGCGCTTGCTGCCAGGCCCATGTCCGCACAAATACCCGCAGCACATGGGGCGTTTTCTTGATCGGCATCGGCACATGCTTCACTCTTCCTTGCTATCCACCTGAACGATTTCCAGCAGCCTGATCGCCTCCGGCCCGGTCAATCGGTAGCGCACCTGCAAGCCTTCTTTCTCGCAACACACCAGACCGGCGGCGCGCAGAATGGACAGTTGTTGCGAAACGTAGGCCTGGCGGCGCTCGGTCTTGGCCTGCAACTCGCACACGCAAGCCGGATGATCCGCCAGGGCCTGCAAGATTTTCAGACGCACCGGATGCGCCAGCGCGCGCATAACCTTGACCTGGTTGGAAGGCCCGGAACGTGTTGAGCTTGCACTAGCCGCCATTGACACAGACCACCTGCCCCTGCCCGCAGCGAGCGCACTCGAACTGGATCGTCGTGTGTTCCACGCCCAAGCTTGCCCGCAACCGGCGTTTGAGTTCATCCATCAAATTTTGGGCCTGGCTCAGGCTTGTGTCCGCAACGACGACGTGCGCGCTGAGCGCGGTGTGGCCGGAGCACAGGCTCCACACATGCAGATCGTGCACATCCATCACGCCTGGCGCGCTGCCCATCGTCTGCGCGACCTCGGCCAGTCGAAAGCCCTCCGGCACGCCCTCGACCAGAATGTGCAGCGAGGCTTTGGTCACGCGCCACGAGCTGGCGATGATGATCAAGCCAATCAGCACGCTCATGATGGGATCGGCCAGCATCCAACCCGTGCGCCAGATGATGAGCGCCGCCACAATCACGCCCACCGACGAGACCGCGTCTCCCAGCACATGCAGAAACGCGCTCTTGACATTCAAATCCTCGGCTTCATGTTCATCGTGCTCGTGATCATGTCCGCCCAACACAAAGGCCACGATCAAATTGACAATCAGGCCGAGGGTGGCGATGACGAGCAACTCGACACTCTTGACCGGCTCGGGCGCTTGCAGGCGATGGTAAGCTTCGATAAAGATGCCGATGGCGACGCCTGCCAGCGTGATGCCGTTCGCCAGCGCCGCGATGACTTCAAAACGGTGAAAGCCATAGGTGTGCCGGTCGTCGGCCGGCAAGGCCGAGAGGCACAGCGCGCCGTAACTCAGCCCCAGGGCCAGGATATCCAGAAAGACGTGCGCCGCATCCGAGAGCAGCGCCAGGCTGCCCGTCCACAGCCCGCCGATCACTTCGGCGGCCAGGATCAACGCCGTCAGCGTCAACGAGATCAGGAAACGTTTTTCAATCGTTTGATTTTTGTGTTGTGGCATGATGCGCCTATCTCATCTCGATGGCAGCTCCGCAGCACTCGGTCACGCATTGACCACAGCCATCACACTGGTCGTAGTCGAATACGATCTTGCCGCCCAATGGCTCTTGGTCGTCCGCCACGTAGCGGATCGCTCCGCTTGGACAAGCCGGTATCACCTTACAGACTTGCTCCTGCGCGGGGCACTTGCGCTTGATGATGTAGGGTTTCACTCACGCGCCTCCTCGTGAATATTCTTCGCGTCTTTTACTCATCCTTGCGACAAACGCATCAAACCTGAGCTTCTGGCCGGGCCGACTGCTTTCGCAGCGCCGCCCAACTCGATAAGGTTTATGAATTCTTCTCTGCGCACGGCATACACACAATCTTGCCGTTCTTGACGCGAGCGTATCGTTCGACGGCCACCTCGCCGCACTCGGCGCAGGTGATGGTGTTGAAATCGTGCGGACGAGGTTTGGGCAGAGTGATTTCCACCACCTCGCCAATCTGAAACAGCGATTCGGCGGGGGCGCTCAACATCATCTCTACCATCGGATCAACCAGTTTGGAGTCAATCTTGGAAGCTGGCACGCCCTGCTGGCGATACCCGATGAACTCGGATTCTTTGCTGCGCTGGATGGTCTCCGGCCTGGTTGCCACGCGCACGCTGCGCCCGGTCTTGTTGTCAATCAGCGTGAGCACGAATTTGCCATAGCCCAGCTTTTGAATGTTGCCCTTGCCGAACGTGCAGCCGGTCGCCATCTGCACCCCATCGGCGTAGCACGTGGCGCAGTGGTCGCGGTCAATCTCTACCAACGCCGTCAACTGGCCGTCGGCTGCGCGTTGGACGCCGAGTGCTTCCAACGCGGCCAGCCCGGCGCGCAAGCCCATCGGCATCGCGGGGCACTTGTGACCATGCAACAACAAGCCTGCTTTGTACAACTCGTCATTCGTATCCATTTTCGTTTCTCTCCTCGATTGGTTTTTCTGACTCGACTCTACTGGATGTACCCTGAACAGGGGATGCACACGGGCTGGCCGTCTTTCATCCGCACGTAGCGGTCGAAGACATATTCGTCGCGCACATCACAGATATCCCAGGAGCTTGGCCAGGATTTGGACCGCAAACACCCACATGATCAGGCCCAGACCGGCCCGGATCATTTTAGTTTTGAACTTCATGCTGAGTCTCGCCCCGAGATTGCCGCCGACGAGAACGGCGACGCCCGTCAGCGCAATCAACGGAAGATCGAATCTATGAGATGTCGCATGGCCGATGATGCCGGCCAGCGCCGAGAAGGAGATGATCAAGTGCGACGACCCCGCGGCGATCTTTGTCGGGTACTTGCAGACGTACACCATGAAAGGCACAATGAAAATGCCGCCGCCCACGCCCAGCAGGCCGGCGATGAACCCCACAGCCAGGCCGAAAACCGCAATGAGCGCGTACATGGCAGTGGACAGGTGGGGGGATGATTTCTCTTCCGCTTTTTCCTTTTCCCAGTAGGAATAGACCATCCTCGCACCCATCCCCACGAGGAAAATCACGAACAACCATAGCAAAATCGTCGTATTAACCGACTTGGACAGAGCACCCCCCGCAAAGGCGCCCAGGCTGATGCCCGGCGCAAAGATGAAGGAGGCCTTGTAATCAATCATCTTTTTGCGATAGAAAATATAGCCGGCAGACGGACGTGGCGGTGACGATCAGCCTAGACGCGGCCCATAGCACCGTGACGATCCAGCCGCGCGTGACCAACTCGACCGGCGGCCCGCAAAAAATCCAGTTCTGGGTCAACGCGATGTTGGCGCTGAATGGCAATCGCGTCACCGACTCGACGCGCTTTATCTTGCCTTCCGCGCAGGTCACGGTTCATTCAACCGGCGACGGTGGATTGCCCGGCCCCGGCAGCAAATTGAGCTGGCCTGTGTTCAAAGGCCGCGATCTCAGTCAGTACGCCAATTGGGGTGGACACTTGGGCTTTTTTGCCAGCCCGGCGGCGAGCGGTGAGTTTGTCGGAGCGTACGACTCTTCGTCCGACGAAGGTATCGTCCGCATATTCCCGCCCGGCGTTGCGCGCGGCGTCAAATTCTTTGGCGGCAAGGGAATTGACCCGGCTACATGGACAGACGATGGCAGCACGTATTTTGAATTGTGGGGCGGGCTGCTGCCGACGTTTTGGGATTACACGACGATTCAACCTGGACAGACGTTTGGCTGGACGGAGCGATGGTATCCGGTGAGCGGGCTGGGGCAAGGGTTCGACGCGGCCAACGCGACGGCGGCGTTGCGATTGTCGAGCCAGGGTGACGTCGTGTCGGTCGGCGTGGCGACGAGCGTGAATCTCAACGGGCAGGTCAAGCTCTGGCAGGCCGGGCAAGTCGTGGCAACGTGGCCGGTCGCCGTTGGGCCGGGCCGCACATTCAACGTGACGCAACCGGGAACGAGCGGCGTGTTAGGGTTGCAGTTGCTGGATTCGGCGGGGCGCTTGATCGCGCAGGCGGGCAGTGCGCCGTGATAATATGCTTTGCAAGGTTGAGATGACACAACCGGAGAGACGTGGTATCATCTCAATCATCTGGGAAAAGAACCTTGCGAAGGTTTCCGCTCAGGGAGACACGAGGCGTGGATGCAATGATCGGCAAAACACTGGGGAGTGTCCCTGTAACAGGGGGTACATTTTCAAGGTCATTTCCATTGAGATTTGGGCAGTACACGAAAACTCTACAATTTATCTATCGTCCATACATGATCCGTGAGACCAGCGGCAATCGCTGTCGTAAGCCCCGATGAGGACAACAAAAATGATAATCGGCAAAGGCCAACTCGAGTTGATGGTTCAATTTGTGAGTGGGATCGAGGGCAGTTCAAATCCACGCATCGCCATAACGCCCCGCCGATGTGCTCTTTCATGCCGTCCAGTCGGCTCTAACCGCGCTTTGCTCCCCGACTGACCATACCGAGGGCAAAACCGATACCGACAGTAGCAAGTAGACAAGTCCATAGTTGCAATTCCCTGAAGGGCGCGCTCTTTGCTTTTGAGCAGCACGACTGAGCTTAGTCTTCGGCGGGCAAGCCGAGATTCGTTGAGGTCGTTTAGCTTGCCCGCCGGGTGGCTTGACGTGCGCATGGTTCGTTTGTCGCGCGCGCCGATTGTGTGATATACTCCGGACAAATTTACTGCCCGTGAGGTGAGCATGTGGCGACTTGGCTTTAAGCGGTGGGTGATAGTGGGTTTGGTTGCGGCGCTACTCCTTGCGCCGATGAGTGCGGCGATGGCGCAGGACGGAACCCTCACGCACGTCGTCGTGTCGGGTGAGGATTTGTTTAGCATTGCCGCGCGCTATAACGCAAGCGTCCCGGCCATTATGCTGGCCAATGGACTGCCGAATCTGGAGGCGGTTTACGTTGGGCAAAAGCTGGTGATTCCCCCGGCGATCCCGATGGAGGGCTCGGTCACGCCGAGCATACCGGCGCCCAGCGCGCCGCAAGGCCCCACGGTGCAGGAAGGCGCAACGACGCACGTCGTCGCTCGCGGCGAGAATTTGTACCGCATCAGCCTGCGTTACGGGCTGAGCGTCCAGGCGATGGCTTGGGCGAATGGGTTGAGAAATCCTTATCTCATCTATGTCGGCCAACGACTGGTGATTCCCAATCGGTCAGGCACGCCGGTTCCGCAGCCGGGGCCGGGCGTTCCGCCTCCGGCGCCGGGTGGGGTCGGGAAGCGAATCGTCGTCGTGTTGCACGAGCAAAGGGTCTATGCTTACGAAAACGGTCAACTCGTTCATAGCTCGTTGGCCTCCACGGGCATTGCCCGCTACCCCACGCCGGTGGGCCAGTATCGCATTTACACCAAGTATATTTCTACGCTGATGACCGGGCCGGGCTACTATTTGCCCAACGTGCCCTACACGATGTATTTCCACGCCGGCTATGGAATGCACGGCACGTACTGGCACCATAATTTCGGGCGTCCGATGAGCCATGGTTGTGTGAACTTGCCTACGCCCGAAGCACGGTGGTTTTTTGAGTGGGCGCCGGTGGGAACGCCGGTGATCGTGCGAGCGTGAACCCCAGCCCTCCCCCGTGAAACGTGGGAGGGGGTCAGATCGGCGGCCAGGGATAGTGGCGGTCGGGGCCGGGCTGAGGGAATTTGCCTTTGGCGATGAGGCGGTCGAGGCGGCGGCGTAGCGCATCAATTTCGTCTTCGTCGAGCAATTGGCCCAATGCGCGGATGAGGTGCGAGCCTTTGGTCGTCTGTTTGCGCAGGTCGCGCAAGCCTTGCAGCATGCCAGGCGGGATGGGCTGCCCGGCAAAGTCCCAGATCACGGTGCGCAGCTTGGGCTCGGGACTAAAACACACGCCGTGGTCAATCGCCCAGATGTGACCTTGCGCATCTTCCAGCACGTGCCCGGCCTTGCGGTCGGCGTTGTTGATGAGCGCGTCAAAAACCGCGATGCGCTGCGCTTCTTCCACGTGCTGATCCCCGAATGTGAAATAGTGTTGTTCGTGATCCACATCCACGTAGAGCTGGACCATGCCAATGCCATGCGGACCTTGGCGCAGAACGGTGGGTGGGACAAGCCCCCAGCCCAGCGCCTCGCTGACGATGTAGGCCGCCACCTCGCGCATCGCCAGCGTCCCTTCGGGAAAATCCCACAGGGGCCGCTCGCCCCGACAGGGTTTGTACACTGCCGTCGCCTTTAGCTCCTCGTCGCCGACGGCGATCAGGAACGTGTAATTAGAACTCCACGGGAGCAGGCCGTGGAGTTCAATGTTGCCTTCGGCGAGGAGCTTGAGCGCGCGCTCGAGGCTGATGGCGTGGGTTTCGCTTTCGCCCTGACTCGCTTCCGGCGGATCGGGCGGGGCCTGTGCGTTATCCATATTTCTCGCTGGCAGGGATACGCGGGCATTGGGATGCCGGCGCTATTGTTCAATTGGCTTGGAGTGCCCGTTCTTGCGCGGGCAAAAGTGGCCTTCGGGATCGAGCGGCTCGCCGCACAGCGGGCAGAGTGGCCGCCCTGAGGCGATGACTTGAGCCGCGTGACGGGCGAGCGTCCGCATTTGCGCCGCCGTGCCCCAGAACCGCGCGCTCGAAGCGGTGGCCGGATCAATGTGATCAAAGATAAAAAAGACATGTGGGTTGTTCTGTCTGCGAAAAATCCAGAATATGTGGATAATAATTGGATACAACGTGCATGTACAAAACTTGGTCTAGATGCAAGAATCGAGTGGGAAGAAAAACGCCCCTTCCTCTATGTCAAAGACTTGGTGCAGCCCTCCGCTCAAGTCAAACGTCCGAATCAACTGTCATTGCCTCAATGAACTCCACATCCACTCTCAAGGCCAAGTTTACAAAGGCTGTCTCCAGTGATTTACTAGCTGCAAAGCGTGCTGCTGGGAACAAAGACAAACAGCGCGCATTGCTCTTGAGAAGGAAAGCAGAAATAGTCGCGGGACAGAAACAATGGGTTGACGACCACCGTTACATGTTGGCTGAATATTGCCGTACCGATTTACCAAAGAACTATATTCCTCAATCTTTGCATTTTGTTCTATGCCGTGAGCAATGGCAACATGACCTTTGGCGTATTGTCAAGCTAACTCATTGGTCAATGCCGCCAAACGAATATGTGGGACGACGCAAACGGATTCTTGTTTTCGACGGGGACTCTCTTGTTGGCCTAGTCGGTCTTGCTTCTTGCATCTGGGGCCTTACAGCACGCGACAAATGGATTGGTTGGGATGTTGACCAAAAGAGGGAAAGAATAAGCTATCTAGTTGACGCTTACGTGCTCGGAGCGATCCCGCCCTATAATGGGCAATATAGAGGATCGAAACTATTAGCGTATCTGACGGCTTCCGACGAGATGCGCGAGATTTGGCGTTCAGAATATGGATTTTCGCCAGCCGCAGTCGTGACTACAACTTTGTTTGGGCATAGTGCTGTGTTGAATCGCCTTAAGCACGATGACACTAAACTATGGCACAACTTGGGTTACACTCGTGGGCTAGGAACAATGCACTTTGCACTCGAGACTGTCAAGATGGCAAAGGAACTGCTTGCAAGAGTAGACAACACTGTACCGGATCGTTTGAACTCGGGGCCAAATTGGAAATTGCGATTGATGCGAACGGCTATTGAAGCGGTCGGTCTGCGAGCTAAAGATTATCTCACACACGGTTACAAGCGTGGAGTATACATCATGGAATATGCCGAAAATACTAGAGAGTTTTTAGCTGGGCAATCAGGAAGGCTGAAACTCAATCACTACAAAGCTAACGACCTGATTGAATCATGGCAGAAACATATTTATCATTCTTCATAGGTCATATAGCA
Source organism: Anaerolineae bacterium (assembly GCA_041300525.1). Lineage (GTDB taxonomy): Bacteria > Chloroflexota > Anaerolineae > Fen-1058 > Fen-1058 > JBGLNJ01. Next base: position 4,424,842 of record JBGLNJ010000001.1, read on the forward strand.
GGTTGAGTATTGAAAGGAACCAGCCTATAAGACCACCGCTCGCCTTCCTGGCAAGCCAGAGAACGTCCGCGACAAGGATGGTCATCATTGCGGGCATCGCCTTGCGCGCTCAACCCGCGTTCGCCAAAAGACTTCGCCTCTAAATATTGCTCACCCTTGCGAAGGCTATCATTCGACCTTCGCAAGGGTGAGACCACTGAGCAGTCACCTTTTATATCTTGCCCACCCGACAACACAAACAACGCGACGATTGCCAAATCGTAGAGGCAGGTCTCGCACCTGCTCCTAAACGGGCAACCACGAAAATTGCTCCCACTCAATGCGGCAGCGTCATCAAGATCTTTTCATAGTTGTGATAGCGAGCCTCCGATACAAGCCCTTGATGCACGGCAGCCACCACCGCGCAGCCCGGCTCGTGGAGATGCGAGCAGTCGCCAAAGCGACAGCCGCCCGCCACCGCCGCCATCTCCGGGTAAAAGCGCACCAACTCGCTGCGCGAAACGCCGCTTATGCCAAACTCGCGGATGCCGGGCGTGTCCACCACATAGCCGCCGATGTCCAGCGGCAGCATGGTCACTTGCGTTGTGATGTGGCGTCCTTCGTGGCTATCCTCGCTCACGGCCCCGGTGCGGAGGTGCAAGCCCGGCTGCACGGCTGCCAGGAGTGTGGACTTGCCCACGCCCGATAGACCCGCCAACACTGTCGTCCGCCCGCGCAGAACGCCTCGCAGTTCATCCACGCCGGCGCCCGTGAGCGCACTCGCGTACATCACGCGATGGTCCAAGTCCTCGTAAGGGGAAAGCGCCGCGCGGCAGGCCGTGACATCTTGCGCCAGGTCAATTTTGTTGATGCAGATGACGGGCGAAAGGCGATAGCGTTCCGAGGCGATAAGGTAGCGGTCAATCAACTCTAACCAGACCGGCGGATGCACCCACGCTGCGACGATGAGCAACTGGTCGGCGTTGGCGACGATCACCTGCTGCAAGTGCCGGTCGCGCGTCCGATGGCCGGCGCGGAATACGTCGGGGCGAGCCAGGGCGCTCGTGCGAGGCAAGACGGATTCCACCACGCCCCACTCTGATCCGTCCTCGGAGACGAGCACTCGGTCGCCCACGGCGACGACGTTGGTGAAACCCGTGTCGTGCGCGCTGAGCGAACCCCGCAATCCGCACAGGAGAGTTCGCCCATCCAGAGCTACCCGACACAGACTACTGCTCACTTGCACGACGACGCCATGCCGAGCCGTTGTTTCCTCCGGCGTCGGCTCATCGGGAGTGTCGTCTGGCTTTTCAAGCCGCGCGAGCGCCGTCGTCAGCACTTTTCGGCGCTCGCGCTCTCCACGCGGCATCACGCGCTCGACTTGCGGCGTCTCGAATTCGTTTACTTCATTCCACTGTTCAGGTATTTGCTCTCTGCTGCGTCCACCCTTGTCGGGTTTTCGATTGTGTTTGATTTCCTTGCGCGCCAGGCGCATTGTCTTGGCAGCTTTATAGTGCTGCCACCGTTTTGTTTCACGAGTAGGCACGGCTGTATTCTCCATGTTGTCGAAAAAGTAACTGCTCACCCTTAGGTTCGCACACCTTCACAGGGGTAAGAATTGTCAAAACGAAAACGAGGCCACGAGCATTTCACTCATGGCCTCGCCGGGTTCTGTAGCCGCCGGGTTCTGTAGCCGCCGCATCCTATAGCATCGCACGCTTAGCGCCATGCAACGGCGACTGGCAACAAAAAGCCATGAGCGCAGCAATCCTCTCGCCAGCTCATGGCCTGTGTCATGCGATAGAGTTGTGGAGCATGGAATGCGGGGCATGGAATTGCCCACGCGCAATAATGCGTTACGCGCTCCACTCTGACAGGCGGCGAGCAGGATCGGCAAGCACATTCAACTTTTCCATTCTACTCGTCTCCTTTCAAGTGTTGATTTCAGACAGACGGCATTATACGCCAAAGACGGAATCTGTCAAACCGCAATAGCCGGGTGCAGCTCTGAAGATTATTCTTCGGACAAATTTCCCGTTCGCTGGCTCAGCTTTTTTCGCACACGCCCCTCGGTGGTGTCTGACCGCTCGGTTTCAGATCCGGCTCGACACATCCTGATCGCCCAGCTCGGTTCCAGTCGAATCCCCCGACGGCATCCTCCCGTCTAGCCGCGTGGCCCACGCGGCTGGGTGAGAGGATTGCGCCCCGCCGCCGCCCAATCATGGCAGAGCGACTATTATAGCGTCTCGCCGCCCAGCAACCCGCCCGGCCCGGCCAGTGGAAGTTACAAGATGGCGCGTGGCGGGTCGTTCAACTACCGTTGGAACAACGTCCGCGCGGCCAACCGCAGCTACGACATCTCAGGCAGTCGCTACCTCTTCATCGGTTTTCGGTGTGTGGGTGTTGCGCCAGAACAGTGAACCGTCCGTCATTGCGAGCGCAGCGAAGCCGCTTCGCGTCTGTGCCGACACATAAGATTACTTCGTCGCAAAGCTTGCCCTGAGCGGAGTCGAAGGGAACGCTCCTACCCAGAAACTCACTGTCATTGCGAGCGAGCGCTTTTGGCGAGCGAAGCAATCTCCATTTCGCCGCAAGGGGATTGCTTCGGCCCTTCGGGCCTCGCAATGACGGGGCGTGAGTTTCTGGGCTTGGGCATATCGCCACGCGGCGATATGGATTCTCGCAATGACAAGGAGTGCATCAATGGTCAACCGGCAGTATTACGTGTACATCATGACCAACAAACACAACACAGTGCTGTATACCGGCGTGACAAACGACTTGAAGAAAAGAACCTGGCAACACAAAGAAAAGCTGGTCGAAGGATTCACCCAACGTTACAATGTCACCAAATTGGTCTACTACGAAGCAGTCGAGGATATACGCGCTGCTATTGCGCGCGAGAAACAAATCAAGGGCGGTTCGAGACAAAAGAAACTAGATCTGATCAACAGCATAAACAGCGACTGGCGCGACTTGTATGATGACTTGTAAATAAAGTGGCTCGCGCAGGCGCAATCATCCGCCAGCCGCAACTTGTGTCAACGCCGTGGTGATTACCCACAAGGCTGTCATTGCGAGCGAAGCGAAGCAATCTCCTACTACGATGACTGAGATTGCTTCGTCGCAAAAGGCGCTCCTCGCAATGACAGTCAGAAGCTTCGAGTGACTTTTGCGGTAATGCCTTTTTTCAACCTTGCAGCAATCGGGTCGGTCTGGGCGCTGCTGGCGACTTAATCTTTGAAATTTGAAGACCGAACTGCTTCGCTCAATCCCCTACTTTGCCTCACTCGACGAGGACACGCTCGCGTCTATCGCCGCAACTGCCGCGCGCCGCGCCTACTCGCCGGACGAAGTGATTTTTCTCGAAGGCGAGCCATGCGCAGGGCTGTTCATCGTCCAGGCCGGTCACGTCAAAATCTACACAGCCTCGCCGGAAGGCCGCGAGCAAATCCTCACCCTCATCGGCCCGCGCGATTCGTTCAACGACGTGGCCGTGTTCGACGGCGGCCCCAACCCCGCCAGCGCCCAGGCGATGCGCGCCACTGAGCTATCCGTGCTATCCAGTTTGGCGGCCATACGATAGGTCACACGTGGCAAGCCAACATTCACCTGCCGGGTAGATTTGTGTCGCGCCATGGGGTAATGTCCTGACCCGGTTCAATCATTCTGTGATAGAATAAACGCCGTGAGTAGAGAATTTGGCGCTGGAAAGGAGCGTGTTGCTATGGAGACACCCGCAACGACCCTACAGATTCAAGGGCCGGTCGTCGTGCTTCCACTCGACGAGTACCTTGAGCAGAAATCACAACTAGAAGAATACCGTCGGCTCAAAGCAAGCTATGAACAAGAACGAGAAGAACGGTTTCGCCGCCTACTCGCCATCGCCGAACGCAACCGGGCCATGCCCTTGGAGCAAGTTGAGGTTGATGTGGAAGCTGCGGTCACAGCCGCGCGAGATCAAGCATGATACGCGCCGTCGTAGATACCAACGTTCTCGTCAGCGGCGTCATTTCAGAACACGGTGTGCCGCGCCAGATCATCACCGCCTGGCATCAACGCCAGTTCACGCTGTTGACCTCGGCGCTGATCATTGCCGAGGCCATGCGCGTTCTGCGCTACCCGCGCTTGCAAACGGCCTATCGCCTTTCTGAAGAGGATATTCTGCTGTTCAGAGACGCTCTGCTGAACGATGCGCTTGTCCTTGAGGACCTGTATCAGGTGACGCGCAGTCGCGATCCTCAGGACAACATCTTTCTCGCCTGTGCGTTGGAAGGACGTGCCGATTGCGTCGTCAGCGGTGATGCACACCTGCTAGAGATCAAATACTATTATGGCGCGCAAATCGTAACCCCGCGTCAGTTCCTCGGCCTGCTGAAAGCCGGCACGGCGACTGATTAAAGTAAATGCGTCCACCCGGCCAACGTCTACCTGCCGGGTGGATTTGTGTCAAGCTATCCAGTCCGGCGGCAAATCTTTGATTTGAAATTTGAAGACCGAACTGCTTCGCTCAATTCCCTACTTTGCCTCACTCGATGAGGACATGCTCGCGTCCATCGCCGCAACTGCCGCGCGCCGCACCTACTCGCCGGACGAAGTGATTTTTCTCGAAGGCGAGCCATGCGCAGGACTGTTCATCGTCCAGGCCGGTCACGTCAAAATCTACACAGCCTCGCCGGAAGGCCGCGAGCAAATCCTCACCCTCATCAGCCCGCGCGATTCGTTCAACGACGTGGCCGTGTTCGACGGCGGCCCCAACCCCGCCAGTGCCCAGGCGATGGAAGCCGTCGAGCTACTCGTCATCGAGCGCCCCGCGATGCTGCACTTGTTCGACCGCTACCCCAAGCTGGCGCAAACCGTCGTCGCCGTGTTGGCCAGACGCGCCCGGATGCTCGTCGGCATGGTGGAGGACCTCTCACTGCGCTCCGTCGCCGGGCGGCTCGCCAAGCTCCTTCTCGAACAGGCGATGCAGGGCGGCGATGCCGTGCCGCTCACCCGTCAGCAGATGGCCGCGCGGCTGGGCACCATCCGTGAGATGGTGAGCCGCGCGCTGCGCGAACTGGAAGACGAGGGCCTCGTCCGCCGCGAATGGACAAAACCTTCAAAGGTTGGAGTTGCGCCATGGCCTCACCCGACAAAATCATGCCCACAATTGACCTCGCCAAATGCAACGGCTGCGGCGCGTGCGTGGAACGCTGCCCCACTGGCGCGTTGGCGATGAAAGATGAACGAGTCTCGATGGCCCGGCCTGACCTGTGCTCTTATTGCGCCACGTGCGAAGACGCTTGCCCAACGGAAGCCATCGCCCTACCCTATCAAATCGTCCTCGCGCCGCAAGGACAATCCGCATGACGACAACGCCACTGGACAGCCGTGACTTTTACGACCGGCAGGCCGCCATCTATGAAATGATGAACGATTGGCCGTCGCGCCTGTCGCTCGAGCTGCCGTTCATCCGGCGAGTGTTGGAGCAGGTAGCGGCGCGAACAGTGCTCGACGTAGCGTGCGGCAGCGGGCATCACGCCATTGCGCTGGCTCGCGAAGGTTATTTCACCTGCGGGGCCGACGTAAGCGCCGAGATGATCACGTTGGCCCGTCGCAATGCGGCGCTGGCAAAGGTATCTGTTCAGTTCCACGACATAGGTTAACGTGCAGAGACGCAAGTCAGGCAAAGTAGTCACTCCTCACACAACAGATCACACCACACGCAAATTGCCCGATGACAAATGTGCGTCAATCTGTTCGAGAAACTCGCAGAGATCGGTCGAGTCGGGATTGAGTTGCACGGCGGCCCGAATATGTTCCGCCGCGCGCTCGTATTGGTCGAGCGCGCAGTAAGCATTGCTCAACGCCACGCGAAACGCAACCCGCTGTGGAGCAAGCTCAACCGCGCGCTCCCAATGCAGAACGGCTCTGGCCGTCTGGCCCATACGCAGATAGGCGCGGCCCCGGCTATAGTAATCCATGGACGACTTGGCCTCCCGGTCAAGCTCAAGCCGCTGGCGCACCGACTCCCATACAAAATCGCCTTGGGCCTCCAACAGAAAAAAGCCGAGGAACAGTCCCAACGCCAGCCGCCCCAACCCAATCCACAGCGAGGTCATTCCCACGGCAAAACTACTGATCGCCACGACGACATGCAACGCCGCCACGAACAAGGCCACTGCCGGCGCAGCCGGGCGATGCGACGGCAAAATGGCCGCCACGACCAAAGACCAAGCCGCTGCGATCACGTCAAAAGCGATAAAAACAACCGCCATTCGCAGCAGATCAGATGCCGGGGCGCCGGAAGCAAACGCGGTTCCGGCCAGATAAGTGAGAATGTAACTCGCGCCGAGCGTGCTCCCGGCGACGTCCGCCACCGTCATCAACGCGATAATGACCAGCACGCCGTCCGCCACATCGGCCACGGCCTGCACGAACCAGGTCGCCACCAGTAACCACACGCGTGCCGGAAACTCGGAACGCTTGAGCGCGCGGACAGTCAGCGATTGCTTGCACTGCGGGCAGCGTTCGTCGGATTCGGCGACAGGCTGCCCACAATAGGGACACCTCTCCGGCTCCAGCGCAGGCTCGACATAGGGCGACCCGAGCGCCGTATCTGAAACCATCGCAACATCGGAGGATGTTTCGCGGGCGGGTTGCATTTCGGGCACGGCACTGGATGGCACCGGCGCAGGCAAGTGTTGGTCGAGCCAGTCCAGCCCGGCCCGCGCCAAAGCATTCTCCGGCTCAATCGCGAGCACGTTCTCTAACGCCACACGCCGATCTTCCAGGCTTTCGACGACTCCGGAAAGCCAGAGCCAGGCCAGCGCGTTGCGCTCGTCACGTTCGACCACGCGCAGGAGCAACTCGCGCGCCGGCTCACGCTCGCCTGCCTTTGCCCTGGCGATGCCTTCAGTCAGCCACTGCCGAGCTTCGTCGTCCACCTCGCCTCCCAGCAGGAATTGTAACTCAGAACACGCAAAACGTGAAACACACCGCCCGTCACATTCTCGCGTTCGCCTTGACGGAATCTGCGTCCCGTGCTATCATCCTGTCAGCATGGTCAGGTTACATCGCACGGCTGATTCCCCATAATCAAGATTGCCGCCAGGCGCTCGTTTGGCTTCGGCGGATTTTTTATTGTGAGTGGACAACAGGCCGCGCACCACCTCAACTTTTCAGCGCGGAGGCGTAAAATGAGCGACACTAGAATTCAAGGCACCGTCCGTTGGTTCGACGGATCGAAAGGCTTTGGCTACATCGAGCAGGAGCAAGGCCCCGAAGTATTCGTGCACTATACGGCCATCAGCGACAAGGGGTTTCGGAATCTCTCGCCTGGACAGCGGGTCGAGTTCACCGTCCAGGACAGTGTGCGCGGCCCCCAGGCAGCACAGGTCGTTCGAGTGTAATGCAATTTCAATCCCAATCGCCCCGGCATAGCCCGGCACCCTGGGGCGTGTGGGGCATTGGCAACCTTCAACGAGGCCACATGGCAGAACATTTGCGCATCATCCCCCTGGGCGGCAACGGCGAAGTCGGCAAGAACATGCTGGCGGTCGAGTATGGTCCCGACATCCTCATCATTGACGCCGGGATCATGTTCCCCGAAAACGACATGCTGGGGATTGACTTTATCATCCCCGACTGGCAATACCTGCGAGACAAGGCTGAACATGTCCGAGGGATTATCATCACCCACGGCCACGAAGACCACACCGGCGCGCTGCCGTACGTGTTGCGCGAGATCAACGCGCCGGTCTACACCACGCGGTTGACGCGCGGCCTGATCGAGCTAAAGCTCAAAACCCACAAGCTGCTCGACCAAGCTGTGATCCACACCATCAAAGCCGGCGACAACATTACCGTCGGCCCGTTCCAGTTGGAATTCTTTCGCGTCTGCCACAGCATCCCCGACGCCGTGGGCGTGGGCATCACCACACCCGCCGGCTTGATCGTCCACACGGGCGACTTCAAGTTCGACCATACGCCGGTGGACGGCAAGCCGACCGACTTTGCCAAGTTGGCGGAACTGGGTGGGCGCGGCGTGCTGGCGCTCCTTTCCGATAGCACCAACGCCGAGCGGCCCGGCACCACACCTTCGGAGCGCGTCGTCGATACCGCCTTCGATCAGGTTTTTCGCGACGCGAAGGGACGCATCGTCGTCGCCACGTTCGCTTCGCTCATCAGCCGCATCCAGCAAGTGGCGACCGTCGCCGCGCGCTATAACCGCAAGCTGGTCATCACCGGACACAGCATGAGCGAGAACATCCGCATCGCGCAAAAGCTCGGCTATCTCAACCTGCCCGAAGGTCTGGTGGTCAAGGTCGAAGAAGCCGGACGGCTGCTGCCCTCGGAAACGGTGATGATGGTGACGGGCGCGCAGGGCGAGCCGACTTCGGTGCTGGCGCGCATGTCCACCGGGCAACATCGCCAAGTAGGCGTGATGAAAGGCGACACCGTCATCATTTCGGCGCATGCCATCCCCGGCAACGAGGAGATGATTCATCGCACGATCAACCGGCTCTTTCAACGGGGCGCTGAAGTGTTGTACGATCCCATCGCGCCGGTGCACGTCTCCGGGCACGCCAGCCAGGAAGAGCACAAGCTGATGCTGAACCTGGTGCGGCCTCAGTATTTCATCCCCATTCACGGCGAGCTGCGCCAGCTCAAAGCGCACGCGCGGCTGGCACAACAACTGGGCATTCCGCCACAAAACATTTTTGTCGTGGAAAACGGCTATGTGATCGAGTTCGACGAGGGCGAGGCGCGGACCGGCGAGCGCATCCCCGGCGGATACGTCTACGTGGATGGCTCGTCGGTGGGCGACGTTTCTCCCGAAGTGCTGCGCGACCGCGAGGTGCTCAGCCGCGACGGGTTCGTCGTCGCCATCGTGCAGCGCGATAGCGAGACCGGCCAGGTGCAAGGCCGCCCGGAGATTATCACGCGCGGGTTCGTCTTTGAGCGCGAAGCGGAGGATTTGCTGGTGGGGGCGGAAGATGCCGTGGTAAACACCGTCAAAGCCAACAACACCAAAGGCAAGACGCTGCGCGACAAGGTCTCACCCAGGATGACTGGCCGTCCCGCCGCACATCCTCCACCGCTTCGGGATCCGACATGAGTTTAGCCAATTGCAGCGCATCGGACTTGCCCAGTTGGTTGTTCCGGTGCAATCGCTTGACCTCATGCTCTTGCGTGTAGCGCACAAAAACATGCAGGTCGCGGCGCACATTGCAGGGGGAGCTCACCACGTCCAGTTGGCTTACGTCTATCGGAGCAAGTTCAGTCATCGGGCTGGGCCTTTTTGATCACATGACCGGAGCGGGCAATCACTTTTTCCATCAAGGGCAACGACTGGCAGGGGAAACCCACGTAATCATCTGACAGTACGATCAGTTGTCCTGGCGACGGGAACGCTCGCTCAATCTCGACCCTGAGGCTGGGATCATTCACGCGCGCCAGCAAAAGATTCTGATGCACGGTCTGTTTGCCCCAACGCTGCTCAACCGTTTCGACAGCTTGCTGGAAGGCAGGCGAGTTGTCTCGCAACCATTGCAACACGGGTTGATCGCGTACCGAGTCCAGCGCACGACCTAACTCGACCAGATCAGGCGTGGCGATCAAATGTGATTGCCCCTGTTGAGCGATTTGCAACTGGGCGATCTGCCGCAAGTGCTCCAACACTACAAATGGAATAGTTTCCAGATGGATCACAACAGACGTTTGGGCCGATGATGTTAGAACAGCCATGTAGAAACGGGGGTCTTTAGTTTTGTCTTCTTGGGACAGCAGCCGGTAGTAGGTCCGACCATCTGGCGCGACCAGGCGCGCCAGGCAGCCCCACTTCCAGCCAGCCTCACATACGTCCTCGCTATGCGGAGGCGCGTTGCAAAAAATCTTGAGCGGCAAAGCCAAATCATCCGAACGAATCCACTCGGCATGGCCTAATCGCGAAAACGCATAGACCGCCGCGTCCATCGGCGTCATCGCTTTGCCATTCGATTCGGCGCGTGAGGCAGATTGGGGCAACGGCGCCTCCGCCGCCCACGCCGCCCGCTGCCATTCCAGCAGGTGTCGGGCACGATAGGGACGCTCGCCCATCAACAGTTTGCCGCCTAGCAATTTGAGCTTGTACGGCTTGGTCACGCTCGACGGCTCCGGCAAGCTTTCCCCGACAAGCTCCAGCAGCTTGCGCCGGAGAATATCCGAACGCGCCTCGCCCTTTTCCTCGAATGTCCGAGCTGACCTGACCAGCGGCGGCAGCCACCGCTCAAACTCGCGCGGGAACCAATAGCGCCAGCGTTCCATCTTGGTCTCCAGGTGGCCCGCATTCTCCGCCTCGGCCATCAGCACGATGCCCTTGCGCATCAGCGAGGTCTTGGCCTGCTGAAACACAGGTTGATAGCGTTGGGTGAACGTTCCATAGCGATCAGGCCCTTCGGCATAGAGGCGCGCAAAAAACGCCACACTCACAGGCTCGTCTATCAACGTGAGCAGGTGCAAGAGCGTGATCTCTTCCTGCGTCAGCGAGGAAAGCGCCGTTTCAACGCCAATGTCGGACAAAAAGAAGTTCTCGAACAATGCGCGTGATGCGGACTCGTGCGCCGAAAAGCCCCGGCTCTTGGAAATAGCCTTGAGATCAGCTTCGCTCAAAACCTCGTGGCACATGGAGTGAAGCATGCGTGCAACATCCATCCATTCCCTCGCCATCTGTGCTTTTACCACGCGCGCGTGTCATTCACCGATGCGTGGTCGAACCAACCCTCGGCGCGCGCATGGTCCTCCGACGTCGGCAGTCGTTCACCGTCGAGGTCGTCAAGATACTCGGCATCCTGAGCCAGCCTGCGTTCGAGTTGGGCAAGGAGCGCCAGCTTGGCCGCCGCATCGGGCTTGCCTTGCGTCGCGCGCCGGCACTTGGCCCAGTTTCTCTTGAACTTGCTCTCCAACACCAACGCCATCCACCACTCGTTATAGGTGAAAGGTTCGTCGTGTTCATCCTCCCCGAAAGCCCTGAACCAAAAGGCGATTTCTCCGCCTTGCGGCTCGGGACGAGCCGGCAGCGTTAGCTCATCCGGCTGCGCGAGCATCTGCTGCAACTCGGACAAGAAAGGCAGATCAGAAGGGATAAAGTTGCGTTGTGAGAGGCATGCGAACAAGTCGCGGACGGTTTCCGCGCGCGACCGGCCCTGATCGTCATCCAGGTCGGCCTCTTCCCTCAGGTATTCCGCCAAGTGAAAGCCGCGCAGGTCTGCGACCGAATGAAGCTCGTTGCCCATGTCGAGATACATGAACCAGTCTTTGAGTGTCCACCATTCGCCAATGATATAGTCCAAATCCTCGTCAAAGCGCTCCAAGTCTTCTGGATCGGGACTCAAGCTCGCCAAATAGTCGTGCACCCACTCGTACTTCCACCAAGCCGGGTCTTGCTCTGCCTCGAGGTCGTACACATCCTCTAACACCTCGTCAAAGCTGTAGAATTCGTCCTCGTCCTCCAGTTCAATCTCTTCCTCGGCCCGCTCTATCTCTGCGTCACTCAGCTCAAGCTCCTCATCCCATTCCGCCTCTTCGTCACCCGCCTCAGCGGCCGCCTCGGCGGCCTGCTGCGCGAACCAGTGTCTGGCGGTCTCGCTGCGCTGCAGGTCACGAAGGTCAGGCATCAGCGGTCTGGCGTTGCGATCCGGGACAGGCAAGTCGCCCAGCTCATCGGATGTGGTATCCGCCGCAAGAGCCGCCGCCGGTGGATGCAGCACCCATCGCTCGACCAGATGGCGCGCCTCGTTAAACTCTTTGGGCAGCGGAATGTTGTGCTGGCGATTGGCTTGTGCCGCGGCCGAGATCGTGGCCTGGGCGCGCGCAAGGTTGATGCGAAGCAACGGCTCTCCCAGGCTGCGTGTGGCCTTGTCCACCAGATCGCGCTGGAACTGCTGCGGCGTCATGCCATGTGTGGCGAACGCATCTTTGAGCGCGCCGCGCCACGGCGCGCCAAAATCGAGCAAAAAGACCAGCGCCTGAATCACGCCGCCCGCGCGCTCCCAGGCTACGGTCACACTCTGCTGCCAGGGATGATTCGGGTCGCTCGTGTACGCGGCATAGAAGCGATCCTGCCCGAGGTCGAGGATGACGCGGGTGACCGGCCTGACGCCGCGCGCGGCCAACCTCTCCAGTGTGCGCTCGGCTGCCTGCTGCACTTCCGGGAAAGGCGTGGTGTGCGCCAGCGCGTAAAGAAAATCCGCCTCGAGGTCGGTGGCCCCCTCCTCGCCGCTCTCGATAAACTCCATCAAGATCTCTGTGCCGTCAATCGCATCTTCCGGCATCAGGTTAATGCGATGCATATAGGCTTCCACTTCGGCCGGATCGCGCGATTCGCGCAGAGTGCGTGCCAGGCCGCGCATGCCCGTACGGAACAGGTCCTCCGCCGCTTTGATATCGCCGGGCTTGATATCACGCGGCGAGAAATAACGGCTCAGCAGCGGGTTAGACTCGCGCTGCAGCGTCAGATGCAAATGCGGCCCGGTCACGTTCCCCGTCGCTCCACTCAGACCCACCACGTCCCCGGCGCGCACTACGTCGCCCACCTCGTGCACCATCGCATAGAGGTGGCAATACCACGTCCACCACCGTTCGCCCTCGCGCACGTGCTCGATCCGCACCCGGAACCCGTAGGCCGTGTTGAACTGCGCCGAGACCACCCGCCCGTCCGCACACGCCAGCACGCTCACCCCGATGGGCGTCCCAAAATCAACGCCTTCGTGGATCGTCGGCCTGATCTTGATCGCGCCGTCGCCAAACTCGCTCGTTACAGGATAGGCAATCGGCAGCGGATAGACCATCCAGCGTTTGTCAGACGGCGGTTCGAGTTCGCTGTACATCCGCTCGATGCCAGCCTGCACCCGTCGCAACGTATCGAGCGCGTCTGACAATTCCCCTGACAGACTGTCGAGCGTCTCGCGGTTCATTTGATAAACCTGCCGGCAATCATGCCGACGCCGAGCATCGTCGCCGGCAGAACGACATCGCGCAGCACAACCATCAGCCCCGAACTCGTCGCGCCTACTCGATTTTCCAGCACCGTCAGCCGCGTCATCACACTCGGCTGCCCATTGCCCTCGTACAGCGCATGATAAATTCGCCCGACCTTTACGGCGATGTCGTCAATCGTGTCCGCCTTGCTGCACTCGGAGCAAAATGCTGCGTTGAACGCATCCACATGCGGGGTACGGTCCATCTCAACGGCCCAACGTCCGCGCCTGATCGGAGATCTGCCGCGCGCGGATGATGCGCGCCGTGGCGATCCCCGTGTCGGTGAAAAACACACGCAGGATCACGTTCACGACCGCGATCACGAACAGGATGATCGGAATCCACTCCTGCGGAATGAACGGCTGGCGCGTCAACAAATCGAGAATCATCACCAGCGCCGTCACCACGTTCAGCCAAAAAACCTTGCTCTCGTACCACCGTTTCGCTTCGACTACCATCGCATCCTCCTCAAACGAAAAAACGCCCACTCGATAATCGAGTGGGCGTCAATACGCAGACTCTGGTTTGCCCGGCATGACCGGGCCCGCCTGGCTCACGGGCGAGGCAAATAATCAGCGGTCAACAATCTCTACACGTTTGCCCCACCAGAACGCACCCAGCGCCACAACAAATTGTTTGACGAGTCCCCAGACGACCCGTCTGAACGCCTCATCATTCATATTCATCATAATATCACTATAAACCACGCTAGTCAATAGATGGTTTCAAGCGCATGAAACCACGGCGCGAGTTTCATGCGCTTGAAATCTCATCTCACTCCCGCCAAATACACAACCGCCGCAGTCCAGATCGCCGCCCACACAACCGTCCACAACTCCATCAGGCAGCCATCTCCCCGGCGCTCGCGCCGAACGTGGATAATGATCCCGTCGTGACGTTTGCGCATCACAAGTCAATCAACTCGAATGGGAAGGGTGTCCAGCGTGTTTTTCCGCACACACGCACACACCGCACACGCCGCACACACCGCACACGCCAGCAATTCACGCCTTTTGCGTGTGCGACGCCAACGTAAACAGAGCGTTCCAGTCATCTGTGGACGATTCGTGTGCGGCCAGCTTTGCCAGGTCGTCCGTCACCAGCCGCCCCACCGTCCTGCTCGTTGGATGCGTCAGCAGCCCGTCCGCCTCAAGGCGGTCTGCCAGCGTCCGCACGCGATGATGTGTCCAACCTGCAAAATGCTCAGCCAGCTTGTTTATCGTGAACGCGCCGCCCAACTCGCCAACGGCATATCGAACCAGTTCCGCCTCCTCCGCCGATAGCCGTCCATCCCGTTCGTGCGGCATCTCGCCCGGCTGCTCCGAATCGCTCACCAAAAACGCCTGGAAAAACAATTTCTCTCCGTACAGCCTCGCCAGCCCGCGCCCCTTGGCGCTCTCCAGGATCGTCTCGGCGCCGTCCATCTCAAAATCCTGCGCCACACGCCGCGTCGCAACCCGAAACGCAATCCTATTGTCAATGTTGCCCGTGATGCTCGTCGGCAACGTCTTGAAATGCGGCTTGGTGATCCCGATGAAAATGTGAAACCCGTGCGAACGCCCAATCGAAAGCAGCGACGCCAAATGCCCCATCATACGCTCTTTCATCGCGGGCTTTGCCATTTCTGCCAAATCGAGCAGTTCGTCCACCAGCACGAACACGCGCGGCAGGCGCGTGCCGGTCTTGCGCGCATAGTCGTCCAGGTTCGTCACGCCCGCGCCGGAAAATAGCCGGTCTCGGCGCTTGAATTCGTTGCGCAAATCCAGCACTAGCTTGTCAGCGTCGTCGGCCTCGCACGCAATATGCCCGTCCCACGCCGCCGAGTTCCACATGTGCTCCACACGCTGGAACGCGGCAAACTCGGCCTGCTTCGGGCTGACAATCGCCACCCGCAGCGTTGACGCATCCGAGGTCTTGATCAGCGCCGTCAGAGCCGCCTTGAGAAAATTGCTCTTGCCCGAGCCGCTCTCGCCGATCACCATCAAGTGCTTGATCCGGGTCAGCGGCTCGAACCGCGCGCCGTTTGCCGTTTGACCGATGGGGATCATCAGATCGCCCGCCGGCATGGACGCCAGATCGAAATTCACGTGCAGATCAAGCGGCGCAGATTGCGCCGGCTCTGCCTTCGGTCGGGCCGTCATCTCCACCACATACACCCCGCGCCGGTCATCCGCCCGCACACGCCCGCGCCCGGCCTGCATCGAAATGGCGTTCAACTGCGCCAGCACGCGCTGGCACGTCAAGTCGCGGATGGACCAGTGATACAACCGCTCGGCGTCAATCTGATAGGCCGCCCAGCGCGTGCCATAGCACGCCACCGACGCAAAGCGCACCGTGGTCGCGCGTCCATCCTGAGTCTGGTGAATGAATCCAAGCCGGTCGAGCGCGCGCAAGAATTTGAATCCCAGTTTCTCAACGTCTCCCGTCAAGGTGGCCGGCACGTTGCGAGTCGCATTCATCACGCTAGTTTCCATCGGTGTGCTCCTGGTCATAGTGCTGCGCCCAACGCTCAATCGCTTCCTCCATAGCCGGATCGTCCACCACGGCTACCGTCTCTGGCATCCGCGCTCCGCTGGAAGAGGGTTCACGCGCCGGCGTATCATCAGGCTTGACGATCACAATCGGTTTGCGGTCTGCCGGCCTGAACGACATGGCCCAGTCGCCCAATGTTCGAGCCACCGGCCAGCCCACCAGCACCGCCGCCGCGATCATCAGGATCACGCCCGCCCACGCCAGTGTATTCCGCTGCCGATCGCGCTGCCACGCCATTTGCTCCGCGCGATACACCGCCGTCGCCGTAGCCTGCGCGCTGGACGCTTGCACCGTCGCCGTGGCGAGGGCGTCGTCGCGACGACTCTGCGAGAGGTACACTCGACGAACCGGCATAGCTGGGGCGCCGTAGCCTGGATTGGCGGCAAGACGTACGTTTCACCAACCTGCGAGCTTGACATTCACGACCGCGTCGGCGGCGGAGATGGCTTTGCGTCCGGCCTTTTCTACGGGCTCCTCACCAGCGAGGAACCGGAAGACGCGGTCAAGCTGGGCTGGGCGCACGGCGCGCTTTTGACCACCTTCCCAGGCGACACCACCATGGCGACTGTGGAGCAGGTGCGGGCCTTGGCGCAAGGTGGCTCGGCGCGCATCCTGCGATAACGTATCCTCTCAGTGGAGGATTTGAACCTTGCGAGGTTTGGTCCGAGTTCGCTGCGTAATGAGTGGAAACCTTCGCAAGGTTCACGGGGTCTTGTTGACCCTGCCTCCCCATAGCAGTATAATACCGGTAACTATCTACGGTGAATCCTATGCAGCGCCTCCGCCATTTTCTCTTCAACATGCCGACCCTGTACAAAATCCTGATCGGCAACTCGTTGGTCATCGCCGCCGGCGCCATCCTGGGCACGGCCGTCACCCAGCGTTTCATCGAGCAATCCAACTTTGAACTGGCGGCGATCTTTGTGGCGGTCGGCATCACGGCCAGCATCGTCCTCAATTATTTCATCTTGCGCGCCGCGCTGCGCCCGGTCTCTATGCTGCGGATGACGGTGGATCAGGTGGCGCGCGGGCAACCCGGCGCGCGCGCTGCGGTGGACCACATCGCCGACCCGGACCTGGCGCGGCTGGCGTTGGCGCTCAACAATATGCTCAACCGGCTGGACGCCGACGCGCGGCTCAACGAAGAGAACCGCCGCCAACTCCGCGCGCTCTCGGCCCAAGTCATCAAAGTGCAGGAGGAAGAACGCAAGCGGATCGCCCGTGAGCTGCACGACGACACGTCCCAGGCCCTGGCGACGCTCGACTTGAACCTGGAGCGCATCCAGGCGGCGCTCACCGACGCGGCGACCTGCGAGCGCGTGGCCGCATCGCGCCAGTTGCTCCAGCAGACGATGGACGGGCTGCGCAAGCTCATCTATGATTTGCGTCCGACGATGCTCGACGACCTGGGACTCTTGCCCGCCATCCGCTGGTATGCTCGAACGCGGCTGGGCACAGAGGGTATCCAGGTGCACGTCGAAACGGCTGAATGTGAGCGGCTGGCTCCGGCGTTAGAGACGGCGCTGTTCCGCATCGCGCAGGAAGGCGTCAACAACATTGCTCAACATGCCGGCGCTCAGAATGCCTGGGTGCGGCTGAATTGCGGCGACGGTCAGGTGACGTTGGAGGTCGAAGACGACGGACGCGGCTTTGACGTGGGCCAAATGCTCGTGCCCGGCGGGCCGCAGCGACACCTGGGGTTGTTCGGAATTCAGGAGCGCGTCGTGCTGCTCAACGGCAGGGTCAGCGTCAACACTGTGCGCGAGAATGGGACGCGGCTGGTCATCACCGTCCCGGTGGTATAAAACTGTCTTTTCCACGTGGGGCACAAAGAGTTTGGAATAGTTTTGTTCCTTCGTGGATAAAAATGACATGTTATGAATCACATTCGCATCTTGTTGGCCGACGATCACGCGATCTTGCGCGAAGGCATCCGCGCGTTGCTGGAAGACCAAGCCGACATGCTGGTGGTGGGCGAGGCGGCCGACGGGCGTCGCGCCGTGGAACTGGCGTGCGAGTTGACGCCCGACATCGTCGTGATGGACATTGGGATGCCGCTGCTCAACGGGCTGGAAGCCACACGCCAGATCAAGCACGACTGTCCCCAGGTGGCCGTGCTCGTGCTGACGATGCACGACAACGAGGAATACGTGTCCCAAGTCCTGGCAGCGGGCGCAGCTGGCTATGTGCTCAAGCGCGCCGCTTCGTCCGAGCTGGTGTCGGCCATCCGCGCCGTGGCGGCAGGACAGAGCTATCTTTCACCCTCCGTGACCAAGCTCCTCATCGAAAGCTACGTCGGGCGGCAATCCGCCACGCCGGCGGTAATTGACCCGTTCGACACGCTCACCGCCCGCGAGCGCGAAGTATTGCAACTGGTGGCCGAAGGGCACACCAACTCGCAGATCGCCAAGCTGCTCAACATCAGCCTCAAGACGGTCAAGGCGCACCGCTCCAACCTGATGCAAAAGCTCGGCTTGCACGACCGGGGCGATCTGATCAAATTGGCGATTCAGCGCGGCGTCATCGAAGTGTAGGAATGTCGAGTGTCGAATGGCGAATGACGAATGGTGAGGTTCGTCATTCGACATCCGACATTCGCTATGTTATAATCTCCCGCTACCCAAGCAGGGCAGTCTGTCCAAGAGGTAAATCACCTAGCATGTCCTCGCAACGCACTGCAGCGCGTCCAGACCGCACGAACTTGTTGCTGATCGTGTGGATTCTGGTGTTTCTGGCCGTGGGGCTGTTCGGCAGCTACAAGGTCTACACCGGCGTGCGTGAGACTGTCGCCAGTTGGGAAACGGCCGGCCCCTTCCAGCCTAACCCCACGCGCCGACCGGGCGCTCCCACTCCCGTCGCCAGCGAGGTCGTCCTCCCCGATTGGCAAGGCAAAGAGCGCGTCAATATCTTGCTGTTGGGGATTGACCAGCGCGAGATCGAACAAGGGCCGTGGCGCACCGACACCATGATCCTGGTGACGATTGACCCGACGACGAAATCGGCCGGGATGCTTTCGATTCCACGCGACCTGTGGGTGTCCATCCCCGGCTATGAGGAAAGCCGGATCAACAATGCCCACTTTATGGGCGATGCCACCAACTATCCCGGCGGCGGCCCGGCGCTGGCGAAAAAGACGGCGCAGTACAACTTTGGCTTGCCGGTTCACTATTACGTCCGGCTCAATTTCACCGCGTTCGAAAAGCTCTTGGACTTGATCGGCGGGATTGACGTGCAGGTGGCGCGCACGATTGACGACCCCGAATATCCCGACGGGAGCTATGGCTTTGAGCCATTCCACATCGAGGCCGGTCTGCAGCACATGGACGGCAAGACGGCGCTCAAGTACGCCCGCTCGCGTCACGACGATCCGTTGGGCGACTTTGGACGGGCGCACCGCCAGCAGCAAGTCATCCTGGCGATCCGCGACAGAGTCTTGAAAGCTAACGTGATCCCGCAGCTTTTGCCGCGCGCCGGCGAGATCGCTTCGACGCTCGGCGACGCAGTTCAGACCGACCTGAGTTTGCAGCAGGTGTTGGCGTTGGCCAAGCTCGGCTCGCAAATTGACCGCACGCGCATCAAGCAGGCGTATATTGATCAGACGATGACACTGCCGTTCGAGACGCCGGACAAAGACCAAGTGCTCATTCCATTGCGCGACGAGATGCGCCGAGTGGTCGCCTCGCCGGCGCGCGCGCGTCGAGGATGGTGGGGCGACCGAGGAGATGACTCGTCATCCAGTCCGTGTCGGTGTACCCACCACGCAGCGTGAGCGACTTGCCGAGAAAGACGGTTTGAGTGACGACATCAAACCCAACCGTGCGCGTGTGAGAGTCCATGTACGCGCCTTGCGCCACACGAATCTCGTCGCCATTGGAGGCCAGGTCAGCCGCCGTCTGGATGCTGCCGCACGGCGCGGCCTGGGTGCAATTTGGGCCGGTGCCTCCTTGCGCAACGTACCAGATGGCGCCCGCCGCCCGCGCCGGCCAAGACGGTTGGGCCAGGGCAGCTAACACAACCAACACGACCACCACCGGCATAGCCATCGCCAGCGTTAGCCGCGCGCGCGCCAGGGCGCGAAAAGATCGGGGCAGAGCAGAAACCGACAAGGCCTGAAACGAGGAATGGGGCATCATGGCATTTCTCCTCCACAAAGCTTGCTGCAGAAAAACTCTGCAAAATCTATTCCGACCGCGCTCTCTCGCTCCGTTCGTTTCGCGCACAGTCTATGGGGAATAAGCGGTGTGACGCAAAGCAGAGCTTTGCCAGTTGGCCCGGCTAAAGTAGATCAACCCGCGCAAGACGGCCATACGGTCGCCGGAGGCCACCGATAAGCGCTATCGCAAGCATACCACAACCGAGAGATAAGAATGCTTTCAAGATGCTTACAAGAGGATTGCAGACAGATTGCCGAAACGGGTTCGAGAGAGTGACACAGCGCCACCTCGCTCGAACAACGATAGCGTGGGCATCCGGGCATCCGCTGGTTTCACAACCCGCGACACGCAAGGAAAGCTGAGGCCAGCCAGACGGCATCCGAGTATAGGGAAACAAAAAGTCCGCCTTCTCAATCTTGTCCGCAAAGGGCCTATGTGAACGCCGGGTTTATGTTATCACGAACTGGCTAGATTGACAATAGGTAGAGAGTCAGGGGGGGAAGAGCCAAATTCTCTCTGCGCCGGAAACAAAACACCCCGTCGGAACACGACGAGGCGATGGAGCATGAACACGCCTCTCGGAACAACTTTCAGGTTCTCGCCCTTGCGAAGGATGCCCCGGTGCGTGTAGGGTTGTCCGCCGGATTTCAATCGAACCAGGCAACGTTTGTCGTCGCGGAGATTGACCAGGCGCGCCAGGTCTCTATCGTTTGCGTCAGTCACTGCTTGCGCCTCACGTGAATTTTGGCCCATTCTAGCGGGGCTTGCGGCAGGCGGCAACCTTGCGCGGACAGAACTCGGCAGACAAGGTGACAATTTTGCTATTGCATTACTGACCGGTGTCCTCTATGATATAAGGGAGCTGGTTCGTTCTGGCGATTGTTCTTCTTCTCTTGGAAAGCCAGGGCTATGTTCTCGCCATGTTGGCCGCCTACGTGCAAGGCAAAGCCTTTTTGTTTCCATCCAGCGTCGGCGCTGTGAATCGCAAACAAGGCTATGGGTTTTGAGTCGTAAGGTTTGCCGCCGCACACGTTGCGTCGGCCCGTATTCATCAAAATTGGAAAAGAGCGACAAGATGAAATCGTCAAGGTTCTTGGCATTGATGCTCGCGCTGCTGCTCGTGATGGCGCCGAGTGGAGCGGTGGTCGCTTCGCCGTTCGGCGCCGGCGGATCAATGCGTCACGCCGCCGACTTGCCGGCTGAGCGAAAGCAGCCGGACACGGTCAACACGGCGGGCCCGGCAGCCACAACCGCCGGCCCCATCATCGCCGATCACACGGTTGTGGATCAATATGCCAACATCCCGCAAGAATACATAGACAAAGTCAAAAAGATGTGGCTGGATCTGCCGGGCGAGTCTCACTCATCGGGCTACAGAAAAGGCCTGCAATTTCTCATGAATCGTAACTACTCAGCCTGGCGACTCAAGTCGCGGCAACAGCAGCAAAGCCTGCCTTCGCAGGCTAGATGTTAGTCGCCGCAGGGCGACTTGGCTGACGTAGGCGCGGTTTCTAACCGCCAGCCTGAGTAGTTACCATGAATCTCGACAGCCGCTTTCAGGTCAACGTCACTGAATCCGGCGCGCCAGAGCCTTACACCGACCAGCATTTGCGAGTCAGCGGGGCGCTTCGCAGTCAGTACAACAGTTGGGGGTATGGAGCCGGGGAAAGCACATGGTATACCAACGTCACGGGCACCACCCGGATAAAGAACCACCTCACGTATGCCAACATCAACGGTTTGGAGATCGCGGCCTTTGGCTTTGGCTGGTGCTGGGACATGACCTGGCACAATGGCTCTGGCGGAACCATAGACCCTGTTTACCAGGTCAAGTGGGCCGGCTCGTCAGAGGGCGGGCCGGATGGAGATATGCGCTGGGGGTTGGACGCAGGCGATGTTGCGCTGACTGGCAATCGCATCACCATGGACACCTACCTCAGCGCGACACAAGAGTACATCAATCACGCCAGGACCAATGGCTACCCGACCCAAGTGTTTTTCACCACCGGCCCGGTGGATGGCTATTCCGGCGAAAGCGGCTACCAGCGCCATCTGAAACACGAATACATCCGCAACTATGTCCGCGCCTCTAGCGACCGGATCCTGTTTGATTACGCCGACATCCTGAGCTGGAGCAATGCCGGCCAACAAAATCTCTCGTCGTAGACGGATTATGGCGGGGTGTCCAGGCAGTACCAGATGATCCATTCCGATAATATGCTGAACCTGGATGGGACGCCCCACACCGAAGATGGCGATCACATCGGACAGCGTGGCGCGCTGCGGCTGGGCAAGGCGCTGTGGTGGATGCTGGCCCGCATCGCCGGGTGGGATGGGACACCCGCTACAGCGCTGACGTTGCATGGCACGCCAAGCAGCCATACTCTCCACTTAACCTGGAATGTCAATGTCACTCTGCCCGTGACCAGCACGTGGCGCATCGAATACTATAGCCAAACCGTCGCCTCAACTGTCGTGGCGACAGACTCGCTCACCAACACCGCCCGCGCCTACACGCTGGCCGGCCTGACTAACTATGCCGGGTACACGGTCACGCTCGACGCGATGCAGGGCGGCACATCTTTCCTGAGCGACATCGTGCAGGTGATGCCGACCGACAGGTTCGTGTATCTGCCGCTGGTGCTGCGGACGTATTGATGGCTTTGAATCTGGCGGAGGTGTGCCGAGCCGCCAGCTCGCCGCCTCTGCCGGGTTGTCGCTCACATCTCATGGAATTGAAAAGGGGTCGCACAATGAAAAAACAAATGATCTTTACGTTGGCCCTCACCCTGGCCCTGCTGGCGACGCCGGGGCTGAGCAGCTCCATCGCGGCTTTTCCGCTTCTGCCTGACCTCAGTGGCCCCAACACGACGTATTGGGTGAGCCCTGATGGGCAGGCAGCGTGGACGAGCACCATTTGTTCGACGGTGTTGGTGACCAGGCCAAGCGGGCCGCGCAGCGTGATGCGTTCCTGCGGCGTCTCGACAATCTTGCGCGAGAGCATGTCGAGCACTTGCGGGTCATTCCAGTCCATGTTCATGCCCAGCCGGATGGACTGTTGCGTCTGGACGCCGGCAAAGTACAGCACGCGGCTTTTGCACAGCCGGACGAATTTGTCCAGGCCGTAGGCCTCGATGTCTTTCTTGGACGTAAAGCCCAATTCTTTCTCGACGTTGACTTCGACCCAGAGGCCCTGGCAGTCAAAACCATTCTGCCAGCGTTGATCGAAACCTTGCATGGCCTTGTATCGCTGGTACACGTCTTTGTAAGTGCGGCCCCAGGCGTGATGCGCTCCCATCGGGTTGTTGGCCGTGATGGGGCCGTCCAGGAATGACCAGGTGGGGCGTCCGGCCAGCTTGCGCCGGAGCTTGTCGAACTGGTCGTTCTCGCGCCAGAAGCGAAGCGTGTCCTGTTCCATTGCGGGAAAGTCTTTAGTGGTGACGGGTTGAAACATGGTTCTCTCCTCTGATACGATTACGATTATGGCGTTGTCCACATTCGGCGGGCCGCTGTCTTGTAGCCAAGTTTTTCGTACAACGTGATTGCGCGCTGATTGAACTCCCATACATTCAATTCGACTTCATGCACTCCTCGCTCGCAAGCCCATTGATGCACTCTTTTCATGAGCGACTGGCCGATGCCGGACCGCTGGAACTCTTTCCCTACTACCAGTTCATCCACCTTGGCGTATCGCCGTGGCGTCATGATGGGGTGATCGGGCGCTTCTCGGATGTCAACATGAACCAAGCCAATCACTTGCCCTTCACTCTCGGCAACGAACAGTTTCGAATTCTCGTTTGCCAGGATGTCGGCGATGTACTCGGGCGTTCGGGCCGGGCCACTGGCGGACCGCCACACATGCGGCACGGCTTGGCTGTGATAGGCGTCCGCTTCTGCAAATAGCTCGCACAAGCCTGGATAGTCTGCTTGTGTGGCTTGACGAATCGTATAGTCCATGCCGGTCCCTCAATAGCTTGAGATAGAGAAACGCTCCCGCCTCACACAGAGACGAGAGCGCACACTCCCGTGGTACCACTCTGTTTGCCCACACCAAGACCGCTATAGGAACAGCGGCCTACAGATGGGCCACTCGCTCGGCGACCACCATCGCCGCGTCCGGGTAACGGGGGACGAGTCCGGCTTTCTTACTGAGGCTGCCGCCATAGGGATGGCGGCCTGTTCGGATTGCAGCTCCGGAGAGATTTTCGGCGCACGCTGGACGCCCGGTTCACACCTGGCCCGGACTCGCTGTGTCGCGTGTTGCGCTTACTCGGCTCCATCATCGCCGTTGGCTGCATTGTCCCATAACTCTAGCGGAGTGTCAAGGCCGTATGCTGGGTGTTGGCTAGGCGCGCAAGCGCAGGCCGACGGGGCAGTGATCGCTCCCTGTGACGTCGGGCAGAATGAAAGCGCCTGTGATCCGATCCAACAACTCGCTGCCGATGAAAAAGTAGTCAATCCGCCAGCCAATGTTGCGTTCCCTGGCCTTGGTCGGCATGGACCACCAGGTATACTGTCCAGCCAAATCAGGATGAAAATGCCGGAACGTATCCACATAGCTTGCCTGAACCACTCGATCCATCCACGCGCGCTCTTCTGGCAGAAAACCCGTCGTGTTTTGATTCTCTCGTGGATGGGCCAGGTCAATTTCCTTGTGCGCCGTGTTGACGTCGCCGCAAAAGATGACGGACTGTCCCTGTGCGCGCAGGTGTTCGCACTTGTCCAGGAATGCGTCGTAGAAATCCAGCTTGAACGGCACGCGGCTGTGGTCGCGGCTGCCGTTGGGAAAGTAGCAATTGATCAGGGTGAAGGTGGGATAGCGCGCAATGATCGTGCGGCCTTCATCGTCGAACTTGTCAATGCCCAGGCCGAGTTGCACCTCTAATGGTTTTGACCGCGTGAGCAGAGCCGTGCCGCTGTAGCCTTTTTTCCTGCGGCACGCATTCCAGACGGCGTGGTACCCGGCTGGGTGCGCTATTTCATCCGGCAAGTCGGCTTCTTCCGCTCGGGTCTCTTGCAGACAAAGAATGTCGGGGGCAGCCTGGGCCAGCCAGTCCAGAAAGCCCTTTTTGTGTACGGCCCGCGCGCCGTTGACGTTCCACGAAAGCAAGGTCATTTCTTTTGACATTCACAAGCTCCACGAAATATGTCGCGCGATACACTCTTCAATCAACAATCTGATTGCCTGTTTGCTGCAACTGTGTCTCGATGATCTTGACTAACGCCTTCATACTCACCGGTTTGCTCAGGTACTCGTTAGCGCCCGCTTCCAGACACCGCTCCCGGTCGCCCGGCATCGCCAACGCCGTCAGTGCGATGATGGGGATCGTCCTCAAGTTGGCTTCTGCCCGGATGCGACGGATGGCTTCCAGCCCGTTCATTCCCGGCATTTGGATATCCATCACGATCACTGCGGGCCGTTCTGTCCTGGCCTGCTCTATGGCCTCCACGCCGTTCCGCGCTTCTATCACCGTGTACCCACGGGTTGGCAGGTATTCCATCAGTGTGTAAAGCCCTTGTTCGTTGTCCTCTGCCACCAATACCTTGACGGGATGCTGGGGGAGCATGGAAACCAGAAAATCGGGCGATGCAGAGACAGCCTCTGTCTGTATCGCCTGGTCGCTTTCTCTTCTGGCTCCTTCGCGCGGCGGCTCGCGCCAGGGCAGCGATACGGTGAACCGGCTTCCTTTGCCCGGCACGCCGTCGCTCTCTACCTTGACACTTCCGCCGTGCATCTCGGTCAACCGCTGCACGAGTGCCAGTCCCAGCCCTGTTCCCGAATACTGCCGAGAGAGGCCGGCGTCCAACTGGACAAACGGCTGGAACAACCGCCCCATATCTTCCTGCTTGATACCAATGCCCGTATCCCAGACGGTCAAGTCCAGCGCATGCCGTTCCACATCTCCTATAACCTCCAGCCCGACTTTCCCGCCCTCCGGCGTAAACTTGACCGCGTTGCCCAGCAGGTTCACCAGGATTTGTTTCAGCCGCCGTTCGTCCGCTTGAATCACTGTCACGGCGTTATCGAACAAGTATGAAAGCCCGATCTTTTTCTTGTGCACCGGCTGCTTGATGAATGCCAGGCTGGCCTGACAGACCGATTCGACTGACGTCCAGCTCACTTGCAACTCTAATTTGTCCGCCCCAATCTTGGACAGGTCCAGGATGTCGTTGATCAGGGACAGCAGGTGACGTCCGCTCTCCTCGATCGTGTGCAGCGTCGTGCGTTGCTTGTCGTTGAGAGGCCCGTAGACATATTCCTGCAGCGATTCCGATAGGTTGAAGAAGCAATCGCATTTATCGAGAGCTATGACGAAGACAACGGTTCAAAACCAATTGTAAAGTACGAGATCGAAATTCGCTATAACAACGGCGACCGGATCAATGGGCAATTTGCGAACAAAGAAGACGCTCTCCAATTTCTCCGTACCTATCAACCGCTAGCGTTGCGACCGGTCACAATGTAGATGTTTTGTGGGCACAATTCTATCATCGCATCAACGGATAAAGCACCCATGACCACCCCCATCCGCCTCCTCCACCTGGCCGACCTCCACATCGGCATGGAAAACTATGGCCGGCTCGACCCCGCCACCGGCATCCACGGGCGCGTGCTCGACTTTTTGCGCCGCTTTGACGAGGTGATCGAGTACGGCCTAGCGCGCGACGTTGATCTGGTGCTCTTTGCAGGCGACGCTTTCAAGACGCGCGACCCCAGCCCCACGTATCAGCGCGAGTTCGCCCGCCGCATCAAGCGCCTCTCGGACGCGGGCGTGCCCACGGTGCTGCTCGTGGGCAACCACGACTTGCCCGCGATGGAAAGAAAAGCCACCAGCCTGGACATCTTTCGCACGCTGGCCGTGCCCAACGTCACCGTCGGCTGGCGCGACGAGATGTACCGCATCGAGACCAAACGCGGCCCGGTGCAGGTGGCCTGCGTGCCCTACCCCATGCGCCAACGCTTGCTCGCCCGCGAAGAGTTTCGCGGCAAGAACCTGGAAGAACTCGACCGCGCGCTCACCGACATTGTGGGCGACCTTGTGCGCGGGCTGGCTGCGCAGCTCGAGCCGGCCATTCCCGCCGTGTTGGCCGGTCACTTTACCGTCGGCGGAGCGGTGTTCGGCTCCGAGCGCAGCGTAATGATCGGCAGCGACGTCGTCGTGCTCAAGAGCGTATTGGCTGATCCTGTCTTTGACTATGTTGGACTCGGCCACATCCACAAGCATCAGGAGTTGAACGGCGGCGCATACCCGGCCATCGTTTACCCCGGCAGCCTGGAGCGAATTGACTTTGGCGAGGAGCGCGACCCGAAAGGTTTTTGCTGGGTGGAGCTATCGCGCGGGCAGACGACCTGGCAATTCGTCGAGGTCAAAGCGCGCCCGTTTGTCACCATCCGGGCCGACGCGCGCGAGTCGGATGATCCGACGCAAGTCGTGCTCGACGAGATCGAGCGCCGCGATGTGACGGACGCTGTCGTGCGGGTGAACGTCAAGCTCAAGGCGCACCAGGAAGCAGGGCTGCGTGAAAAAGACATCGCCGCCGCGCTCACGCGCCAGCGCGCGGGCTATATCGCTGCGATCAGCCGAGACGTGGAGCGCGAAGCCCGCGCGCGACTGGGCGGCGCCACGCCCGAAGGACTTGCGCCGATAGAGTTGTTGGAGCGATATTTCGAGTCAAAAGGAACAGAGCCGGAGCAGGCCAAGCAATTGCTAGAGCGCGCGAAGAAAATCATCGCTCGTGAAGCGGAGAGCAGCCTATGAAAACATACGAAGCCAGAGAATTGGGGGAGCGCATCGCGGCCCTCGTTCGAGCCAGGCAGCCGCTCAAAGCCTATGCCCTGTTGGCGCCGATCCTGGCCCAGCGCACGCCGTTTCCCATCCTGGAGCGGATCGGTGAAGCGGTCGGCGTTGAATCGAGCAAGTCAGTGAATGTCTTTCTGGAGCACATCGCCGCAGCCAAGACTATGGGCGGCTGGGTGGTGATTGGCAAAGCCCTGGGCGAGCAGTTGGATCGTGACCCCGCCGGCGCGTTTGCCCGCTGCCGGGGCTATATCATCGCCGCCGATGTCTGGTATGCGACGGACATCCTGGGCGAGCGCGTGCCTGGCCCGGCATTGACGACTGATTTTCAATCGGCGCTGGCTCTGCTCGCCCCTTGGCGAGAGGACGCCAACCGATGGGTGCGCCGCACGGTCGGCGTGGCCGTTCACTTTTGGGCCAAGCGCTCACGCGGCGCGCCAGAGCACATCCCCCAGGCCAAGCTGCTGTTGGATCTGTTGGAGCCAATGTTCGAGGAGCGAGACACGGACGCGATCAAGGGTGTGGGCTGGGGGCTCAAGACGTTGGGCAAGCACTATCCCGACTTGGCCGCCGATTGGTTGGCGCAACAAGTCCATCGCCAACGCCGCTCTCGCGCCCTGATGCTGCGCAAGGCGCTCACCTATCTTTCGGAGGAACGACGCGCTCGCGCCACAGGGAGCACGGCCTGATGGAACTCGAATTCCGGGAATACCGTCCCCGCAAAATCGTCAACGTTCACCGCCACGTGGATGGCCCCTGGTTTTGGGGCAAGTACAGCGCCCATCCTTACGTGAGCTGCCGGGAAATAACAGCAGATAGGAAAAGGAACGGATTAGGAAAGGAACAGATGGGGAAAGAAATGGAGGTGGCGGGAAGGTAACATGACGAAACTACTGTATGCCGACCTGACCTATGCGATTCGTGGCGTGTTGATGCAGGTACACAATGCGTTGGGGCCTGGGCTGCCGGAAGAATTCTACGACGAGGCGGCCAGCATCGGCTTCCAAGAAGCCGGGATTGCGTGCGAGCGGCAAAAGAATTTCACCGTCTTTTACGAGGACGTTCAGGTGGGTCTCTTCATTCCCGATGCAGGCTTCTTGAGTTGCAAAGTCGTGCTCGACTACAAAGTAGCGCCGGACATCACGCCGCTGCACAAGGCGCAGGTGATTTCATATCTCAAGGTCACCGACGCCGATTTGGGGCTGGTGGTCAACTTTGGCGCAGCCAGCCTCCAGGTGGAACGGCTGCCCAACTTTTTGCGCGAAAGACAGCCCCCGTTTGAGTGGCAGCCTCACCCCCTGCCCGACGATGCCCTTTACCCTGACCTGACCGCCGCGCTGTTCCGATGCCTTCATCGCGTCCACTTTGTGCTCGGCCCCGGTTTCATGCACCGCACCTACCGCCGTGCGGCGATGGTTGAACTGGAACGCTCCGGCCTCAACCTCCGCTACGTCAAAGAACTGCCGGTCTCCTTCCACGATCATCACCTGGGTCTCGTCCCCTGCCGCTTGATTGTCGTGGACGACAAAATCGCCGTGGCCGCCGTCGCCCTGCAAGAAATCGGCGAAGCCGAACAACTCGCCATGCACGCCCGTCTCTGCCAACTCGACCTGCAACTGGGCCTGCTCGCCAACTTTCACGACACCCGCCTGACCGTCCAACCCGTGCGAGTCGCCGTCACCAAAGGCAAATCAACATGACCTATCATCATCCGTTCCTTTCCCGATCCATTTCTTTCACATCTATCACGACTTTTGCACCTTAAAAACTGATTCCCATAACGTTCAAGCCTAGGCGATTCCGAAACGTTTTCGCCAGCCCGAGGCAATACTCGCCCTACCTCCCAAAACCAACACGGATCGGTTGAACGAGATGGTGGCCGAGTTGCTAGACCTATCGTACATCGAGGCTGGCAAGATGCAAATGCACTATGAGGCGGTCACCGTGGGCCAGATCATACACGATGTCGCCGCCATGCTCCAGAAGGGCTTTGACGATCGCGATGTCTATCTGCGCCTGGATATTCCCGACACGTTGCCACAAGTGCTCTCGGACCCGGGCCGGCTGGCCCAGATCATTACCAATCTGCTGTCCAACGCGCTCAAGTACACCTTCGAGGGCCGAGTAGATGTAACGGCGCGCCTGGTCGGCAACGATGTGCAAGTGGATGTCACGGACAGCGGCATCGGGATGACAGAACGGGACCAGGCCCAACTTTTCACCCGCTTCTTTCGCGCCTCCACGGCCCGCGCGCGCGAAATTCCTGGCACGGGGCTGGGGCTTGCGATCACGCGCTCGCTGATTCAAATGCACGGTGGGCGCATCTGGGTCCAGAGCGTCTTGGGTCAGGGCAGCACTTTTAGTTTCGCGCTGCCCGCCTTGCCCAGCCCTCTGGCAGACATGACGCCGGTCGCGCCGTCTTCTGCAGTATCCAAGTCGGCCAGGCCGCCCAAGATTTTGATCGTAGAAGACGAGCTGCACATCGCCCAACTGTTCCGTCACCAGCTTGAAATGGACGGCTACGCGGTGAGTATTGCCACACGTGGCGCGGAGGTGCTGGCAAAAGCTCAATACGAGCGGCCCGACCTGATCTCTCTCGACGTGATGCTGCCCGACATCAACGGCTTTGAGGTGTTGCGTCAACTCAAGACTGACCCGGAGACGAAAGACATTCCCGTCATCATCACGTCCATCGTCGCCGATCAGGAAAAGGGGTTTGCCCTGGGCGCAACCGACTATATCACCAAGCCATTGGATAAGCTGCAACTGCTAACGAGTGTGCGGCGCATTCTGGCGCAACAAGATAACCAAACCCGTCCGTCCATCCTGGTAGTCGAAGATGATCCTGACACACGCCAAAGCCTGTCGCTGGCGCTTTCCATTCACGGATTTTCGGTTACCGGAGTGGAAGACGGCGCTGAAGCATTGACTGCCGTTGCTGCGCAGGCTCCTGACCTCATTCTGCTCGACTTGATGATGCCCCGGTTGGATGGCTGGACGGTGATTCGGAAACTCAAAGAAAATCCGCAGACGGCCAGTATCCCGGTGATCGTGCTGACCGGCAAGCCGGTAGATCCGCAGCGTGACAAGACGCGAATATTCGGGATGGGCGTTCGGCAGGTCTTGACCAAGCCGATCTCGGTAGAAATGCTCGTCGGCGAAATCCGGAAGCAATTGCCAGCGTGATTCTTGCGGCCGACCGATGTCTCGAGATCGTGATGTGACTGACGCCATTACGGCCATGAGCAAAATCGCACCCTCTTCCAAAACGACGGAGGCATCAAATCATGCCAACGTTTTTGCAGATCAAACAAGCCAGACTTGAGCTGATCCAGGGAGACATCACCCATCAAGATACCGACGCCATCGTCAACGCAGCCAACACCTCACTCTTGGGCGGCGGCGGCGTGGACGGCGCGATCCATCGCGCCGCAGGCCCCGAGCTGTTAGCCGAATGTCGCACGCTCGGCGGCTGCCCGACCGGAGATGCCAAGATCACCCACGGATATCGGCTCAAAGCGCAGCACATTATCCACACCGTCGGCCCGGTCTATCACGGCTCGCCGCGCGACGCCGAATTGCTCGCCAGTTGCTACCGGCATAGTTTGTCTCTGGCTGCCCTGAATCAGTTGCGCAGCGTGGCCTTCCCCTCTATCAGCACCGGCGCGTATGGGTATCCCGTAGATGAAGCTGCGCCTATCGCGCTGGGAGTCGTGGTCGAATTCCTCAACACTCCCACCAGTATCGAGCTGGTGCGCTTTGTCCTCTTTGACCGGATGACGTTCCAGGCGTATGAGCGGGCGTTGGAACGACTGGATTCCTGAACCGACCGCAGGCAACCAGGCGAGGCCATCCCATTGAGATGGCCTCTTTTTTTGGAGACTGGCACACGCCAGGAAAGTTTGACCGATTAGGGAACACTGGTATACTTGCCCGACCACAACCACGGAGGCAGTTCTATGAGAGTCTTGATCACAGGCGGCGCGGGATTTCTGGGTTCACACTTGTGCGACCGCTTCCTGGCGAAAGGCCACACGGTCATCGCCATGGACAACCTCATCACCGGCTCTACGCGCAACATCGAGCACCTGGCCGGCCGCGACGACTTTATGTTCGTCAAGCACGACGTGACGAACTATATTTACGTCGAAGGCCATCTGGATGCCGTGCTGCACTTTGCCAGCCCGGCCAGCCCGATTGACTACCTCAACCTCCCCATCCAGACGCTCAAGGTGGGCGCGCTGGGCACGCATAAAGCGTTGGGGTTAGCCAAGTCAAAGAGCGCGCGCTTTTTGTTAGCATCCACCAGCGAGGTGTATGGCGACCCACAAGTACACCCTCAGCCGGAAACCTATTGGGGACACGTCAACCCCATCGGCCCGCGAGGCGTGTACGACGAAGCCAAGCGTTTTGCCGAGGCGATGGCCATGGCCTATCACCGCTATCACGGCGTGGACACCCGCATCGTGCGCATCTTTAACACCTATGGCCCGCGCATGCGCCTGAACGATGGGCGCGTGGTGCCCAACTTTGTTTCGCAGGCGCTGCGCCATCAACCCTTGACGGTGTACGGCGGCCAACAAACGCGCAGCTTTTGCTACGTCAGCGACCTTGTCGAAGGCATCTATCGTCTGCTGACAACTCCCGAAAGCGACATTGCCGACATTCACGATCCGGTCAACATCGGCAACCCCGAAGAATATTCGATCTTGGGATTTGCCGAGTTGATCAACCGGCTGACAGACAACGCTACCGGCATCGTGTATGAAACCAAGCGTATCCAGGACGATCCCGAAACCCGCAAGCCCGACATCGTGCGTGCCCAACAGCTCTTGAATTGGGAGCCGCGCGTGAAACTGGAAGAAGGGCTGACTCGAACGATCGAGTGGTTCAGGGCCAGGATGTAGCGTGGAACGACGGGCGACGCTTGACAGCAGGCGCTGGTTCAATGCCGGCATCATCGCCGTGGCGATCCTCGCCGGACTGGCGTTGGCGCGGCTGCCCCTGCGGCCGCTCGTTGCGCTGATCGGGGGAACGTCCATCGTCCTGGTCACGCTGATCGAGCCGCTGGCCGGGCTGGCATTGACGCTCATCGCAGCGCCGCTGGCCGCTTATTTGAACTATATGATGGGCGCGGTGCTGCGCCCGCTGGACATCGGCCAGGTGATGCTGCTGCTGACATTCGGCGCATGGTTTTTACTCTGTGCCGTCGCGAGCGATGAGGACCGTATGGTTGGCCAGGCCCACCACCAGGCCCTCCCGCATCACCCGGCGCACTGGATTTTCAACAGGCTGGCGCGTCTCTTCGTTGATAATGCGCCAGACCTCTTCCAGCAGCTTGCCTCGGGCCTGCTCCTGCCGCCAGCCGGTCAGCGCCTCGGCCACCGGGTTCAGCAGCTCCACCCGCCCTTGAGTGTCGGTGGCGATCACGCCGTCGCCCACGCTCATCATCGTAGTGCGGTATCTCTCTTCGCTCGCCCGCAGCGCCTCTTCCACTTGCTTGCGCTTGGTGATGTCGCGGGTCACGCCCATGATGGCAAGCGGCAGGCCTTTTGAATCGCGCAAATAGTTCAGCCGATTCTCGGCCCAAACCGTAGAGCCATCTTTGCGCTTGTATTCCAGCACCACGATCCAGGCGCGGTGAGCATCCCGCAGTTCGTCGCGGCTCTCGATGGCCCAGCCCTCGGCCCACAGTTTCCTGGCGGCCTCCAGAGACTCGGGAGTGAGGGTGTCCTCGAACGCCTCGTTCATCGCCTCTTCCACCGTATACCCCCGCAGGCGCTCAATGGAGGGGCTGATGTAGGTGGGCTTGAGTTCCAGGTCTGTCATCCAGACGACATCGCTCACGTTCTCAGCCAACAGCCGGTACCGCGCCTCGCTCTCGCGCAGCGCCTCCTCCACCTGCCGCCGAACCGCTTCGGTTCGGACGCGCTCGGTAATGTCGCTGACGATGTGGACCGCGCCGGCATAATCGCCGGCCGCGTCCAGGATGGGATCCGCGACGACCTCAAACCAGCCCTCGCCAATCTGCAATTCCATCGCCTCGCGGCGCAGGCTGTTCCTCATCCGCAGGTTGGGACATTCGGGGATCGGTTGCGCCGTGCCGTGCACGATTTCCCAGCAGTGTTTGCCGATCAACTCCTCGCTCGTGCGATGGAAGAGCCGCTCCGCCGTTTTGTTGGAACGCAGCACGCGCTGCTCCTGGTCGAGAATCCATATCGCGTCGTTCGTGGCGTCAAAGGTGGCTTGCCACTCTCGCGCCGCCTTCCGCACTTGCTCCTCCGTCCGCTGCCGAACCGAATCGGTTCGGACGCGCTCGGCAATTTCCTGATCCGCGTGCGCGAGCGCCTGGCGCATAGATTGGAGCGCGGAAAAAGTCAAGCTGCCGGCCCACGCGAAAAGCGCGGTAAAAGTGACCCACTGGGTAATCGTGACGGCATAATCCGGGCGCGGCAGCCATCCGGCGTTTTCCGCAACGATCAAGCCCGCAATCGCGAGCGAGCTCAGCACGATCATGACAAGCATGCCGCCCAGGTCGAACACGAGTCCCGCCGCAATGACCAGGAGCATGTACATCGCCGTGGCAGGAGCCCGAACCGTTCCCAACAGCGCGACGCCCACGGTGATAGCGAGCAGCCCAATTGCCAATAGCGCGCCACCCGCCAGCCCAATTCGGCCTTGAAATGCCCAACGGCGCAAGACGAGACAAGCGGCAAATACAACGATATCCACTCCAATCACCGCCACCGGCACTTTGCCCCCTGCCAGATTGCCGGCCATAATACATAGCCCGAGCGCCAAGAGGGTCAGCACGGCGGAATTGAGCAGATTGGCGCGAAGCGTCTTTGTTTCGTCGCCCAGAAAGACCGGCGGCGCTAATAGTGTGCGTATCGTCCAGCGTTTCATAGTCCACTTCCAATCCTGGGCGCTCTTTGTGCGTCACCACGCGGTTGCGACCGGACTCTTGCCGTGTATACTAACCGCACGCTAAAATTCCCGTTTGCGGCTGTAGGGCAAGTTGGCAACTTGCCCTACGCACTGGAAAATTCAATCTGCGCCTGGTATACATCGCCGCATCGGCGCGGTCGAGCAAGACCGCGGAATCTTGCGTCCGGCGTTGGGTTTTGAATAGTGTACGCCAGTTCGATTGAAAGAGCAACCAGTTCACGGGGTATTCGAGCGGAGAGGAACAACTTTCGGCGCGTCGCCGGAAAAAGTTGAACGCGCCGCGAAGGATCGGAACGACGCGGGTACAGGTTACGGCGGGCAAAAGTCAAGCCGGCGCAGCAGCGGACGGCCTCGACAGAAAAGCCAGCGCCCGCTCGCCATCCATCACAATCTCCAGATGGCAACCGTGCCGCTCGGAGGGCACGTGAATCACCTTGACGCAATCGCTATAGCAGGCCGCCTCCGGCAAAAGGTCCGCCAGATGATTTTGGGCTTGGTCCAGAAAAGCCTGATTGAGGAAATCGCCCGGCTCTTCCGGGTAAACCGCCAGCGGGTAAATCTCGGCTTCCACCAAATCCTGAAAGAAATGCGTGCCATACGAAGGCTCGGGGACGACGCCTTCCTGCGCCACAGCGATTTCGACCAGAGCGTGCGAGTTGCAAATGTCGGCGTAGGTGACCGGCACCCCCAGCTCAGGATTAGCCGATCCCCAGCGGCCCGGCCCGAGCATGATGAAGGGACGCCCTTCGAGCGCCTTGTCCAACTGTCCCACCGTGCGCGCCACCTCGTGACGGGACATAGAATCGGCCAGCGCGCTGTATCGCAGCGGGTCCACATAGATCACGTACTCGACGCCGCTGACCGTGCCTTGTGGCGCCATGCGTGTGGCTAAAAAGACCTTGTCCTGCTCCGGCACATCGGCAGGAATGGAGCGGACCGGCTCGCCTTTCATGCTGCTTTGAGGGCGACATTGCAACAAGTGAAAGACGAGCCGCGGGCGCGGCGAGTCGGGCGTCAGCGTGACGGCGAACTCGACATCTACGGGGAAATGATAGTGTTGAGACAGGACGGAGAACATGCTCTTCATGTGAGCGACGAAATCACTCCGCTGCAAGAGCGCATCGAAGGTCAGCACCAGGTTCTTGGGCGAAACCTGCGGGCCGAGCGACACGATCGGCATCAACGTATCGCCTTCGTCCACCGAAGCCACCCAGCGCAACGGCGGATAGTCGAGGTCCATCACCTGCTCAACCGGCAACGTCACCAAAGCGTTGGCCTCCAGGTCAATCAGGTCAACGAAATGCTGAGAGTAATACCGCATGGCAGACAGCGACCCTTCCGGGCGCAGCGTCGGGTGACTGAGAGTGATCAAGCGCGGATAGTCGTCGGCGATGCGATTGACCGCGCGCGTGCCCAGGCCCCACACCAGGCGAATAAAACCGTCCTCGCGGCGCAAGCGGGGGTGCCACAAAATCGGCGTGCGACTAAAGCCCACACCCGCCAGGGCCGGGAAAAAGTAATGGCGGTAGGTCTGGCCCTGAACCTCTTGCAGCAGGATCGCCATGCGCTCGTCATAGTCGAGCAGCCCCATGCGGCGGCGGTAGCGAGTCCACCGCCGATCACGGCCACCGAGAATGGATCGTTCATGATTTCATGGTACGCGGAAGAGGGTGGTAGCTGAAGCCTCGCGCCCTGGTTTTCCGCCGAGTGGTGAGCGCTGGACCTTGGCTTACCGTGATCGCACCATGCCCCGACGAGCCTGGCAAATCGCTCCGTATATCTTCCCGGCCCGCAGCCATAGTCTACGACCGTCATGCCCGGTTGGATGCCAAAGCTCTTGACTCGCCTGTCAATGTAAGGAAAGAAAAAGTCCAAGACCTGAAAAATCAAGTTCATGACCTTGAAGGAAGTATCCGACATTCTTTCCGTTGTTCTCATGCGCGTGTCCCTTGTATGTCATCCGTTCTTTCACTATTGCACTATCGCACTAACAAACTAACGAACTAGCTCACTCGGCCTTGATCGTTTCCACGATCACCGTCCTGACCGCGCGCCAGGTCGGATAAATCGCCGCAACCTGCGAGACGAGCAGCGCAATGATGATGCTGGTATAGATCGGCCCGGTGGGAAAGACCCAACTGAGGCTCCAGCCCGCGCCTTGTTGCATCCCGGCGACCATGATGAACGACAGTCCCAACCCGGCAGCCACGCCGAACAGCGCCGCGATGACGCCCATGGCGGCTGCCTCGGCCAATATCATCCACGTAATTTGCGTCTGCGTCATGCCCACGCCGCGCAGCATCCCGATCTCGCGCGTGCGCTCCAAGACGCTCATCGTCATCGTGTTGATCACACCCAGTGCGCCGACGATGACGGCCACATACACGATAGCGTCGAACAGCATAAAGAACTGCAGCGACATCCTGCGCATCTCGGCGCGCCATTCCTCGCCGGACTGGATAGTCAGGTGGCGGCTCTTGGCTACATCGTCCTTGAGCGTTTGCTCGACCGTCTTGGCATCCGCGCCAGGCGCGAGGCGGGCGATGTAAAAGCTGGCGCTGTCCTGCCCAAAGTATTTGCGCATGTCGCCCCACGAACCCATGATCGAGCGCCCGCCTTGCATAATGTCGGTGACGATGCCGGCCACGCGGAAATCGTGCTCGCCGCGTGCTGTGCGGACGCGGATCGTGTCGCCGCGCTCGAGGCCGTACAATTGTTGGATGAGGCCGGCAATGAGCACGGCGTCGCCCTGGGCAAAATCGTTCCAGAGTTCTTCAGCCTTGTCTTCGTCTTCGCTAAAGCGCACCAAACTCACATCTGGACGGGTGGCGGGGTCAATGACGCGCAACAGGAAAACTTCCTTGCGAGAGGTAAAGCCCTTGCTGGTCGTCGCGCCGGTCATGGTCACGTATAGCCATCGCTCCGGCGTGATCGCGCCAATGCCCTGAGTGGTCGCGATGCGCTGGCCCACTTCAGGCCGCATGGACGAGGCTCCACTGATCCAGAAATCGCCGCCCACCGCCGAATCAATCCAGCGCTCCAGCTCGGCCTTGAAGCTCACTTGCATCCCGCCCATGCCAATCGTCATCGCCGCGCCCACGACGATCACACTGACGGTGAGCGTGGCGCGGCTCTTGTTGCGCTGGATGTTCAAGCTGCCCAACCGCCCCGGCATCCCATACAAGGCCGACATGCCGTACCGGATGATGCGTTCCAGCAGACTGATGGTGATCGGCACGAGCAGCGTCACGCTGGAAAAAGCGAGGACGAGCGAGAATTCCCCGGAGCCGGGCAGAAAGCCTTTCACTTCGTTGGCGATGAACACGGCGAGCAAAACCAGCCCGAGCTTCCAACCGTGGCGGATCAGAAAGCCTTCGCGCTTTTGTCCCCGCGCGCGCAGAGCCTCCATCGGCGTGATGCGCGTGACGCCCCAGGCGGGCACGAACGATGCAAACAGAGTGACCAACACGCCTGACACGGCGGCGCTGACAACGCCCCCCGGAGGCACAATCATCTCTTCAATCGGCAGGCCGCCGAACATGGCTTCCATCATGCGGGTGAGGGGGACCGCCAGCAGCACGCCGCCAACCAGCCCCAAGCCGGCGCCAAACAGGGCCATAAACACGGCCTCGACCAGCACCAGCCGCAAGAGCTGGCTGCGGCCCGTGCCCAGCGAGCGGAGTAAGCCCCACTCGCGCGTCCGCTCCAACGCGATCATGGAAAAGGTGTTGTACGTCAGCAGCGCGCTCACGATCAGCGCGATGACGGTGAACATGCTGAGCGCCGTCGTCAGGCCGCTGATTGCGTCGGAGATGGATTTGCCGGTGGCGGAAGGATAATCTACTGTGTAATTGTCGCCTAGCTGGCTCTGCAGGTCGGCCTTGAGCTGATCGAGTTTTTCAGATTTGTCCGCAATAGACGGCTCGGCCACCAAGTCAATCTGGTCGAACTTGCTGCCGCGCTTAAACACCTCACGCGCAACGTCGAGCGTGACAAACCCGACAGTGCCGTTATAGGTGCGCGCCGCGCCCTTGTCGGCCAGCAGGCCGACGACGGTAAAAGTCTTGGTCTCGCTGCCAATGGTCAGCTCAATCTTGTCGCCCAGGGCGACCCCGCGCTTGGTGGCGACCGGCTTGGGGAGTACGATGTCGTAGGAGCGATCTTGCTCTCTCAGGAAGCGGCCTTCCGCCATCTCATAAGCGCGGACTTGGGCATCCGTGGCAGGATCAATGCCCATGATGGTCAAGTTGGTGATCTGGTTGTCCTTGCCCATCAGCAGCGCCGAATCCATTGTTATCCCGACGGCGTTGACGACGCCGGGAAAAGTTTTGATCTCGCGCAAGAGGCTGGCGCGAAAGCCTGTTTGCACGCTCATGCTGGCCGAGTCGGCCACGGTGAGGTCGGCTTTGCCGGATGCCTGCGCGAAAAAGCTCTCAAAGGATTGCTTGGCGCTCGAATTCGTGATGCTGACGGCCAACACCAGCGCCACGCCCAGCGCCACGCCCGCCAGGGTCAACAGGGTGCGGGTCTTGCGAACCCAGAGGTTACGAAAAGCGAGGAGGTACAAATTGCTCATGTTGCTCCGATCGCTGTTCCAGATGGCCTGCATTGTACCGCAGACACTAGGGCTTGTCCAACCATCGGGCTGACAATTTCCTGCCGCTTTGCGCGCGTTCCAAACTGGCTGTACTACGGCATCACCTGCACGAAGGGTGATGTGGCAATCGGCATATTTCAGGTCATACTCCCGAATGTGGTTACGTTACAATGTCGTCAAGGTAGGGCCGTACGCGAAGCGTAGGGCCTCGCGTAGCGGCCCGTTTCCGCGCCTGGAAAGACGCCCACAAGGGGTATGTGCTGGCCGACAGCGCATACCTGACATTTTTCCGACAGCGCATGCCAGACATGAATGTCGCTCAGTACCGACAGCGCATGCCTGACATGAATGTCGGTCGGAGGGATATTACTTTGAC
This sequence comes from Anaerolineae bacterium, assembly GCA_041300525.1. Lineage (GTDB taxonomy): Bacteria > Chloroflexota > Anaerolineae > Fen-1058 > Fen-1058 > JBGLNJ01. The sequence goes on from JBGLNJ010000001.1 coordinate 4,464,229, forward strand.
ATCGCCGGGACGATAGAGAACAAGGAAGAGACCGACGCGGCCAGCGTCGTGGTGACGGATGTTGTGGCGCTCGTCTCGCCGCTGGTGGACGTGGCGGATCAGACTGTGATCCCGCACGTGCTCACGGACGTGAATCGCGGGTTGACCAACACGGGCGAAACGATCTGGGTCGCCAACTCGATCTTTTTCTACGACACACCGGTTCCCGGCATTTACCCGCTGCCGACGATCAGCGGGATTTCGGCTACGACCGGCGTGACCTACAGTCTCTTGTCTCGCAACGCGGTCTATACCTATTCGGGTGATTTCACGACGACACCCGGCTTTTCCAACTCGATCACGATTCCCGACGCCTACAGCGACGTGATCCGGATCGTGCCGGGCGGGATTCAGTTGCCCGCGCTCAAGTTGGTCTATCCGTTGGGAACGTACCAGGGCTATGATTATCAAGACCCAGCCTGGCGTTACGGGCTGTTCAGCCAAGAGTTGTTCAAGCGGCTGGTGAGCTTCAAGAGTGACCCGAACACGCCCGGCGTCATCATGGACGACGACGGTGGCTCGGCGTTCACGAACCTGGGCGGCAACCCCATCCCCTTCATCGAGTACCTCTCGCACGGCAAGCTGTCTATCCCGCAGCCTGACGAGATGGCACGCATCACTTACGCCGACATCTGGGGACGCCCGCACAGCCAGGAATTGCGCACCGTGTTCTATGACATCGTGCCGTTCCCGCCGCCGGAATACCACGCCGTCGTCAACACGACTTTTGACATGCATGTGGACTTTGATCGGAGCGGCGGGCCAAAGAATGATTTCGTGCTCGAATACCCGGCCAACAAGGACCTGCCTGCCGATCTCCATCTCTATCTCAAGTCGCACTCTAACTTTGACCCGACGATGCCGCCGCTGGAAAAGAACGAGACGCTCATCTCGCAAGGGATGTTCAAGGGCCTGGGCTTTAGCCTGACGCCTTCCACCGGCGACTGGTTTACTTCGTGGAGCTCGCGCCACTTGCAAGGTGTCTTGACCGACACAGACCTTTCGGATGTGATAGACACGCCCGCGTACAATTTCCTGTATTTCCAGCAGTGGCTCCAATCGCAGCGGTCGGAAGGCATTGACATCACGGCCACGCTCCAAACTTACGATGGCGTCCATCGTGAAGGCGTGTTCAAGACAAACGACGGCGCGCGGTTCGTTTACCATCAAAAGGCCGCCGGCCCCAGCCGCTACGAAGTGTTCGATAGCCACGTGCAGGCGGTGTTTGGCCTCTCGTCCGACGCGGAGGTGACCAAGAAGGTCGCGCCGGTGCGCGTGGCGACTTATGGCGACGACGTGTATCACTTTGTCAAAGTCGAGGACAAGTGGGACCCGCGCGAGTTTAGCTATTCGCCCTTCATCCAGTCCTATGGCTTTGGCGACCTGGCCGCGACGATTTACGTGGGCGGGCGGCATCGCACCGAGTTGCTCTGGCCGCGCGTCGAGCCGGGCGGTCACACGCAAATCCGCTTGGAGATCAACAACAACAGCGGCGTCAGCCTGACGAATCTCGTCATCACGCCGCTTGTCCCTTCCGGCATCACGGTGACGGCGCGCAGCGTGAGTGAGACCGAGTCTATCGAGCCGCTGTTCTTTGACTTTCCGTTCCTGCACACCACGGTCGTGTCCGACGCCTGGAAGACGGTGTGGTATTACGACGTGGACGTCGCGCCCGACGTCGCGCCGACGGGCCGCGTCTACACGGTGGGCTTTGCCGTCACTGCCAACAACCTGCCGACGACTTTTCGCGTGCCGGATGCGCGCATCGGCGTGGAAGGGCCGGACGGCCACGTGAGCACGGTCTACGGTCAGGCGACAAACCTGCAACTCGACGATGTGCTGCCGTCTTACATGACGCTCCAGGACGCGCGCCTGGCAAACGCCGACGAGGAAGCGCAACTGGAAAGCTTGCTCGCCACCGGTCAGGTCATCACAGCCCAGAATGTCTTTGCCGGCTTGCGCGATAGCATCGGCGTGACGACGCAGACGGTGAGCGGCGGCGCGTTAGTCAACTTTGCGCTGCCTGACCTTGGCGCGACGAACGCCGCGCAGTGGCCGTGGCTCGACGCGAGCGCGCGCAGCGGGACGATGTACGTCGTGCTCAAGTCGAGGGCCGACATCTATTCGAGCGGCACGGCCATTGCCAACTATGGCCCGGTGCTCACGTACACCGATCCGTTCCAGCAGGTCTATACCGCCACGGGCAACTTGCAGACGGTCGAGGCGCACGGGGCCAACGTCGTGGCGACCTACACGATCAAGGGCATCACGACGACGGTGGACGGCGTAGCGCGCGACGGCATCGTGCCGGGCGTGGAAAACGCCGTGGCGGTGGATGTGTTAGTGATCAACCTGGGCGACTATATCGCTTCGACCCCACGCATCACCGTCGTCGTTCCGTCCGGTGTGGTCGTGAGCCAAACTTCTGTTGTGACGGTTGCCTCCGCGCCCGGCTATGTCGTGTTCGACCTGCGCAACCTGGCGCCGGGCGACTCGCAGCCGGTGAGCCTGCTGCTCGATCTTGCCTCGCCTGCCGCGACTGCGCCGTGGCGCCTCATCACGCGCACCGAAGGTTTCTTTGTCAATCGCTTTGCCACGGTCTCGGGTCAGACGCGCGATGCGCCGGTTGCCGCTCGGCTTGCCGGGCCGTTGGATGTGGGCAAGGCGCGCCAGCGCATCTACTTGCCGCTCGTGTCGAGGAACGCTCTCGTGGCTCCCGACTTGATCGTGCAGAATCTCGTCGTCACGAATCGCAGCGTTCAAGTCGTCATCAAGAATCAGGGCAATGCCCCGGTCAACGACGAATTCTGGGTGGATGTCTATATCAATCCCAATCCCACGCCGACGCACGTCAATCAGGTCTGGTGGATGCTGGGCGAGGAGGGACTGGTATGGGGCATCAAAGCGCCGGCTCTGCCCATCCAAGCGGGCGGAGTGATGACGCTGACCATCGGCGATCGCTATTACACGTCCACGTTGAGCACCTTCTCCGGTTGGATTCCGAACGGCACGCCGGTGTATGCCCAGGTGGATGCGGTCAACATGGACACGACCTATGGCGGCGTTCTGGAAAGCCACGAGATTCTGAATGGATTCTACAATAACATCGTGGGGCCGGTGTATCCCACGGCCGGTATGGCGGCCAGTGGACCGGCGCTTGCGGGAGACCGCTCCCCGGCATCGCAGACCTCGGATGGCTTGCCCCCTAGGCCGTAAAAGAGTGTGGCGAACCGCAACGCGCAATTTTCCTGTTGTGGCTGTGCAGCCCCGGTCTCGAGACCGGGTGGGCCACACGATCCCGATGCGCAAGTTGCGCCAGTTCCAGGAATTGGGCCACGAGGTCACGTTCCTCATCGGCACGGGCACGAGCATGGTGGGCGACCCGTCCGACAAGAGCGAGGTGCGCGCCACGCTCGCCTTGGAAGCCGCCGAGCGCAACGGGCGCACGTATGCCGAACAAGCGTTTGTGATCCTCGACCGCGAGCAAACCAAAATCCGCTTCAACCACGAGTGGCTGCTCGACCTCAAGCTGGCCGACCTCATCAAGCTGGGCTCGGCGTTCACCGTCCAGCAATTCATCCAGCGCGAAAATTTCAAGCTGCGCTGGGAAAAGGGCGACCCGGTCTATTTGCACGAAACCTTTTACGCGCTCATGCAGGGCTATGACGCCGTGGCGATGAACACTGACGTGCAGGTGGGCGGCAGCGACCAATTGTTCAACATCCTCACCGCCGGGCGCAAATTGCAGCAAGCCTACGGCCAGCGCCCGCAAATCGGCCTCATCATGGGCATCCTGCCCGGCACGGACGGCGTGGTCAAAATGTCCAAGTCGCTGGGCAATCACATCCCCATCCTGGCCGAGCCGGCGGACATGTACGGCAAGGTGATGAGCCTGCCCGACAGCGCCATGCCGACCTTTTGTAAGCTCGCCACGCGCTACCTGCCGTCGCAAATCAAAGCGATTGAGGACGCGCTGGCGAGCGGTGCGCGCCATCCGCGCGATGTCAAGATGGAGTTGGCGCGCGAACTCGTCGGCATCTTTCACGGCGACGAAGCGGCGCACGAGGCCGAAGCGCATTTCAAGCACGTATTCCAGGAACGCGAAGCGCCGCAAGACATGCCCGAGTGGGCCGTGCCCGAGCCGGTCAACATCGCGGCCCTCATCGTGCAGGCGGGGCTGGCGCCGAGCAAGAGCGAAGCGCGGCGGCTGGTCGAACAGCACGGCGTCAAGCTCGACGGGCAGACGGTCGAAAGCGTCGAGGCCATGATCGAGGTCGCCGCGCCGCGTGTGTTGCAGGTGGGCAAGCGCAAGTTCGTGCGGCTGGTCGCGGTGTAGAGTCTATCTGCAAGTCGTAGCCTGAGGCCTTGCGCCCGTTCGCCCACGCTGAGCAATTTCCATTTCCAAGGAGCACATGATGAGATTGTATCGTTTGGTACCGGTGTTGATCCTGACGCTCACGCTTGCCACTTGCACCGCGTCGAATGAGACCGCGCCCACGCAGCGGGCACCGACCCAGGCAGCCCCGCAGGCCACTGTCCCGCCCGCGCCAAGCCGGACCGAGCCGTCGGCCACTGTCGCGCCAACGCCGGTGCCCCCTACCCCCACCGTGGAAATGCCCAAGGCGACCATGGCGTTTGTGCAGGACAAGACATTGTACATCCAAGACTGGCAAAAAACAGCCGCGCCGTTGGCGGTGGATCAATGCGAAGAACCCTACTGCCGCTTTCATCATTTGCAATGGAGCAGCAACGGCCAGTATCTGGCCTATTACAAGAACGCGGTGCTCTCCATCGCCAATGCCGCCGGCAAGCGCCAGCGGGTGAGCGAAAAAGGCGTTCTCTTTGCGCCCGCGGATTGGTCGCCGGCCGAACAAGCCTTGATTTACTTTGAACAGGCCGGACCGGGCAACGACAAAACACTGCCGCTCCAGATCAACAAGGTAACGGTTGCGGCGAACGGCGCGGTGAGCGCCCCCCAGCCCGTGGGGACGGCGCAAATTCCGCAAGGGGGATGCGGCGGCGGCGGGCGTTCGCGGAGTGAGGAGTTGTACGAGCTAGAGGGCGGCACGTCGTATGGCTACCTGATGGGCGTGACCGCCTGGACGCGGTCGGGCATCCTGTTGTTTACGAACAACTGCACCGGCATCGGCCTGAGCCGGTTCGACTTGAACAAAGGCCAGCAACTGGCCGACCTGGCCGAGCCGCTGCGCAATTTGCGCTTGCTGGCCGACCAGGATCATTGGGTCGCCGTCAAGGGCAGACCCTTTGTGGACAAGACCCAAGTCCTGGTGACCGGGGCAGCCGCCGACGCGGTGGGCGCGGTCATCTCGACCACCGCGCCGGTCGAGATGGTGTATGTGGGCCAGCGTTCGGGGGCGATTTATTTCACCAGCCGCACATCAACCGGGCACGACGAGGTGCTCGGCGCCTATTTCAACTTTTACTCGACCACCCTGTGGCGATTGGACACGGCCGGCAAAACTCCCGCTCCTTTGTACACGGCGGCCGACCACGCCTTTGCGCACGTGAGCGAAGCGCCCGATGGCTCCATCTGGCTGGTGCGCATCGAAAACGACACGGCCTTGCGCGACGCGCTCAAGACCGGCGCGTCCCCGGAAAAGAGTCAGCAATACTTGCCCCAGCGCCACATTGTGCAACTCTCCAGCGCGCGTGATGCGTTGACTCCACGGGTACCGAATGCGGGGTCACTGGCATTGCCCTGAGGCGTCCCAGCGTCTGGCCACGGGACAATGGACAGAGGTTGTATGATGGGCGCTGATGAGCTATTGCAGGACAAACGCCAAGACGTCCTGCGCATTGCCAGGCGCTACGGCGCGTCTTTGGGTCGGGCCAGCCGCACCGCGCCACGTGTTGCAGGTGGGCAAGCGCAAGTTCGTGCGGCTGATTACGGTGTAAAGGAGACACACCTTGAAAATCGCGCTGTTCTACTATGATGAATTCTCTGAATTTGAAGTGGTGCTCATCGGCCTGATTTTTAGACGGCACGACCTCGTGGCTATTGCCCTGGAAAACAGAGAATATCGCAGCGAGGAACGTCAGCGATTCTGCATTGATCAGGTTATAAAAGATGTGAATATAGATTCAATCGATTTGCTGGTCATACCCGGCGGAGAGCCAGCGACATTGGTCAACAACCTTGAACTCAAAAGCTTCGTTGAGAGTTTAGTTGCCAAGGAGAAAAAAGTCGCCGGAATATGCGGCGGAGCTGGCCTGCTGGCTGGTCTAGGGATATTGAAGGGGAGAAAATGTACTGGATTGTCTTCGGGGAGAGATCCAAAGATTCCTGAATTTCAATACTTCTCGGAATCGATCTTTTTGGATGATCATGTTGTGGTGGATGGCAATATCATTACCGCACAAGGACAAGCCTATGTGGAATTCGCCTTTGAGCTTGCGCGTCAAATGAAATTGTCGGATAAAGAAGAAGCATACCAGGCTGGTATAAAGTGGTTCAAGAATATTAGGTGACCGCTTTACGAATGAAACTAAAGGATTTTGTCAAATGATGGGAAAAAGCCATGACAATTAATAAATGGGGTGGGCTTGCTTCTTTTTGGATAGCAGTGTCGTTTGTTGTCGCGCCGTTAGATCGGAAGAGCGTCGGCAGGGCTTTGCCTATAACCTGAACGAGCCATTCTGGCTGGTGCCGTGGCTGGGCGGCTTTGGCGGCAAGGTGTTCGATGACACCGGCAAAAAACCCACGCTCAACACCGACGCAATGAAAAAGACGCTGCAATTCGTCCAGGACCTAAAGTTCAAGGATCAGATCGTCCCGAAGGAATGTGACTATGGCTGCGCCGACACGCTGTTCAAGGATGGCAAGGCGGCCATGATCATCAATGGCGACTGGTCGCTGGGCGACTATACGACGGTCACCGCCACCAAGACAATTGACCTGGGCACGGCGCCGATCCCGCAGATCAAGGGCGCCGACTGGCCCAAGCCATACACCGCCGGCACGTACCTCATGTTCCCGGTCAGCCTCAAGGGCGACCAGCTCGAGGCTGCCAAGAAGCTGGTGAACTACTTTATCTCTGATGAGGTACAACTCGGTTGGGTCAAGTCCGACAAGCGCTTGCCCTCGGTTGCCAAGCTCTATAGCGACAAGCTGATCACCGACGACCCGATTCTCAAGGGGTCTTCGGCCGATCTGGCGAACGGCACCGGCATGCCGCCGCAGGCCGAGATGCGCTGCAACTGGGATGCCATGCGCCCGAACTTGGAAGCCGTCATGGCTAACAAGATGACGCCCGCGGATGCAGCGGCTGCAATGCAAGTAGCCGCCGACAAGTGCGTGGCCGAACTAAAGTAACGTCGTGCCATTCTCCCGCAGGGCTTGTCCCTGCGGGAGTTTTCTAATCCGACCTTTCCGCAGGCGCGCGCCGTGAGCAGCCTGCGGAAGGGTCAGAGGAGATGCCAGCATGGATTTGCTCAATGCGATCATCCAAGGCTTTCAAAAGGCATTGCCAGCCTTTGGCAAAAGCATGCAAGAGCTTTTGCCGGTCATCTTTTTGATCGTCGTTGGGGCTATCGTCCTGGAAGTGTTGGTGTATTTCATTCTGGACCGGGTGTTCAAATCCAAGCACGCGCTGCCCTACACCTTGTTGGCCCCTTCGGCGCTCGGTCTGGCGGTGTTCTTGGGCTGGCCGCTGATCTACAACGTCATCATCGCCTTCTCCGATTGGAAACTAAACACGTTCCTCAAGTACAAAGATTGGGGCCTCGGCAGCTTTGGCACTCTCTTTACGCTCCAGTATGGGCTCAATAACTTTCAAAGGGTGTTTACGCAGCCGCTGCTCAATACCCCTGAATCTACCTTCTGGATCATCTTTGCCCGGACGATCTTGTGGACCGTGATCAACTTGGTCTTTCACGTTTCGGGCGGGATGATTTTAGCGCTGCTCTTGAACCGGCAGCTCAAAATCTTTGGCCTGGATGTGCGCGGCTTGTATCGCACGTTGCTGATCATTCCTTGGGCCATTCCGCAAGTGGTGGTCGCCCTAGTGTGGAGGGGCGAGTTTCACGCACAGTTTGGCTTTGTCAACATTATGCTCAACAAAATCGGGATTCAAGGCCCTCAATGGCTGTCCGATCCGATCTGGGGCTTTGTCATGGTGTGCCTGGTCAACATCTGGCTGGGCATTCCCTTCATGACGGTCATTATCCTGGGCGGCCTGCAAAGTATCGCCGGTGAGTACTTTGAGGCAGCCGAGATGGACGGCGCGAGTTGGTGGCAGCAATTCCGCACCATCACATTGCCTCTGCTGCAACCCGTGCTGGGGCCGGCAATCACGTTAGGAACCATCTGGACATTCAACAATTTGACCATCATCTTCCTGATGAGCCAGGGCGCTGGGATCACCGAAAAAGTGGATATTCTGGTCACGGCACTCTACACGGCCGCTTTTGGCTATAGCAAGTACGGCTTTGGCGCCATGTTCTCGATCGTGATCTTTTTTATTCTGTCGTGCATCGCGTATGCCTGGCTGAGAACCAGTGGAGCGTTGAAAGGAGTGATTGAAGCATGAGCGCATCTGTGCAAAGCAAACCCCAAGAAAAATCCACCCATTTCGTCCGGTGGTTCTTTTACCGGTCGCGCGGCGACAGCCCGTTCACGCAACTGCTCATCCATCTATTTCTGATCCTGGCCTGCATCGTCGCCGTCTACCCGCTCGTCCGCATCTTTACGCTCAGCCTCGGGCCGGTCAGCAAGTCGTTCGTTGATCCATTCACCATCATCCCCAAAGACGCTTCGCCGATCAACTATATCAGGCTGTTCGGGAACAAGGATTTCCTTCAATGGGTTCTCAACAGTTTTGTGATCACCGTCTCGGTCGCACTCGTCGGGTTGGCGCTTTCCGCGACGGGCGCGTATGCCTTTTCGCGTTGGAAGTTTCCTGGCCGTGCTGCGGCGCTGGTGTTCCTGTTGACCTCGCAGGCCATTCCCGCCGGTATGCTGCTCATTCCCATCTACTTGATGCTGGCGCGTTTGGGATGGACAAACTCTTTCAAAGGCCTCGTGCTGGCTTACTCGGTGACGGCGGTGCCGTTCAGCATTTGGATTCTCAAAGGCTACTATGACACCGTGCCGTTCGACCTGGAAGAAGCGGCGTTGATTGATGGCTGTTCACGTCTGACGGCCTTTTGGCGCATCATCTTGCCGCTTTCGACGCCGGCGCTGGCGGTGGTTTTCCTGAATAACTTTATGGCGGCCTGGTCCGAGTTCATTGTGGCCTACCGCATCCTCACCAAGCCGGAATTGTTAACCTGGCCGCTAGGGCTTAACGCCTTGCAGGGCCAGTTCCAAACCGAGTGGGGCATGTATGCCGCAGGCGCGTTGATGATCACGATCCCCGTCCTGGCGCTGTTCTTGTACTCGTCCAAGTGGCTGGTCTCCGGCCTGACACTGGGCAGCGTGAAGGGCTGACAAAGATGGAGATTGGAGATTGGACTCTATCTCCATCTCCATCTACTGTCTCTATCTGCCGTCTCTCAGTTCAAACGAGCCACCGATTGCCGTCGCGGTACGGTCGGCGGCTCGTTTTGTGTTATGGAGAAGATGGACATGGCGCACGATACTCCGTCAAGCTATCGTAACCTGGTGATCTATGAAATCTATGTCCGCAATCATGGCCCGCATGGCACGTTCGCGGATGTAGAAGCCGACCTGCCTCGCATTCGCGCGATGGGCGTTGACGTGATCTGGTTCATGCCGATTCACCCGATTGGCAAAGTGAAGCGAAAAGGCAAGCTGGGTTGTCCTTACTCGATTGCCGATTACCGCGAGGTCAATCCTGAATATGGAACCACGGCCGATTTCGCGCGCTTGATCGAGCGCGCGCACGAGCTGGGTCTCCGGGTGATGATTGATGTGGTTTACAATCACACGGCCCACGATTCGGCGCTGTTGCGCGAGCATCCCGATTGGTTTCACCAATGTCAGCGGTGAGGGGACATTGATTTTTCAGTCCAGACGGGACGGGAACTATGAGCTCTATCGTGTTCAGGCGGATGGAACGGGGCTTGCGAATTTGACGAACGATCCGGGCAATGACATGTTTGCCGTTTGGTCCCCTGATGGCAAACAGATCGCTTTCAACTCTGACCGGAGCGGCCAGTGGAACCTTTACGTGATGAACGCCGACAGTTCTAATCCCAGGCGTCTGCATGGCCTGAAAGGTGCAGGCCGGCCAGCGTGGTCTCCTGACGGCAAGTGGATTGCTCTGTCCGCCGACCTTATCATCAACGCCGATGGCAGTGGTGAGAAGCGAGTGACAGCCGGCAATGGCGGGGCGTGCTCACTTCCAGCCTGGTCGCCCGATGGCGTACACATTGCCTGTCAAGCTCCCTACAACCGAATCGCTGTAAGGAATGTTGATCTTGGACAGACGACGTACCTGAAGGTTCGCCGCATCAACGAGTCCCCAGCCTGGTCCCCTGACGGCACACGGATTGCATTTCTGGCTTATGATACTGGTTTCTCTGGGTATACGGATATCCACACCGTCAACCCTGACGGTTCAAGGTTGACCACTTTGACTGATAACCAGACAAATAACGAAAAGCCAGTCTGGTCGCCGGACGGCGCGAGAATTGCGTACATAACCCGGCAGTATGGCAAAGCCGAAATTCAGGTGATGAACGCCGACGGCGCAGGAAAAATCCGGCTGACATACAACGATCTCGAGGAAACGGAACTGGCTTGGTCACCGGATGGCACGAGGATTGCGTTTGCAGCCAGGCCTGTCCAAACTGCAACACTCAGGCCTGGCCAATCTGCACCACCCAGCGGTCTCTTTATCATCAACGCCGATGGTTCGGCGCAAATACAATTGGCCGCCAGCGGCGATGGTGGACTGTCCTGGCAACCCATAGCGCCCTGAGTATTGTCCAGCGCGCCATCTGCCAATACCACGCGGTCGGGCTGTTCAATACAGCCCGGGAGAGGGGGGTTCACCCACCACCCGCGTCACAATATCGGCGAGGGTCTGGGTCTTGCCCCGCTCGTGACACCTCGCCACAGCCTGTGGGGCCAGGCCCCGCTTCACAGGTCATTCATCTATGATTTCCCTCATCACGTCTTCCAAGTTTCGCTCTTGACCGCGTTTCCGGGCATTTGCTACTGTCTTGGGCGGCAGCTTTGCCAGGGCGTTTTCCGCATCACACCGGGCCTTTTTCTGGCTCGCAGGATGGTGGGCGATCAGGGCCAGGATCTCGGCGGCCCTTTGCTTTTCTTTCCTTTGCGCCAGCAGGGAAGCGACATCCGCTAAAACGTCCAAAGCTTTGGAAGTATTTTTTGTTTCCATACAGAGTTCGAGAGCTTGCCGGTAAAAAGCCAAAGCCCCAGAATAGTCGCCCTGATCTCGCGCCACATAGCCCAGGATGTGGAGCGGGTAGGCACTTTCCCTGCGGTTCTCCAGCTCCATAAAAATAGCCAGGCTTTCCTGCGACAGCCTTTTGGCCTCCTCATATTCTCCGAGCACTTGAGCGATGCCCCCCAAGTTGGTGAGGGATACGGCGATCCCCATCCGATCTCCGATCTCGCGGCGAACGGCCAGGCATTGCTGATAGCATTGCCTGGCCTGGAGATGATCCCCCAGTACGCGGAACACTTCGCCCAGGTTGTTGAGTGCAACGGCCATGCTATAGTGGTCGCCGCGCTCTTTAAAGACATTCACACTTTCCTGCAAAAAGCCCTTGGCTTGCTCGTATTCCCCGAGCGCACGACAGACGTTGCCCAGGTTACTCAAAGCGACGGACAGTTCCCGACGCTCGTCGAGCGCACGGCAAATCGTCAGACTCTCTTCGTAGAGTTGTTTTGCTCCAAAATAGTCGCCGGACCGATAGGTCACGACCCCGAACTCGTTGAGGACTTTGGCCAACTCCCACCGAATGCCCTGGCGTCGAAGAATAGCCACGCTCTTTTGCAGGAACGCTTTTGCCTCTTCGGAGCGACCCAGACGATGGGAATACCACCCTTGTTGGGACAAGAGCAGACCCAGGATGATGGCTTTCCGGCCCGTGATCTGATCTACAGGCTCGAAAGACGTCTCCAGGCTCGCGGCCGCTCTGCCAAAGACCGCCAGCCCCTCCTGGAACCAACTGCGTCTTTCGTAAAAGCGGAGCAGGCTGACGAGCGATTTTTCGAGAGCGACCTCTTGGCTATGGGCGACGGCATGTTGCCAGGCTGCGCGCACATTCTCAATCTCGCCATTGATTTCGGCGAGCGCCTCTTTTTGCCGTTCTCCTACGAGATGTTCTGCCCTTTGATGCAAGAACTCGGCATAGTATTCACAGTAGAGATCTCTGGTTTCGCTTTGCTCCTGTGGATGCTCGTCAAGCTTTTCGGCAGCGTATTGCTTCAAGAGTCCGTGCATCTCGTAGCGATCCGCGGCTGTTTTATGCACGAGTGACTTGTCCGCCAGCGCGGATAGAATCCACTCGGATGTTCCGGCTACTGACCGGGCGGCCTGCGCCTCGAACCCGCCGCGAAAGAGGGTCAATTTTCGAAATGCGCGCCGCTCCTCTTCCGAGAGCATGTCCCAGGAATGTTCAAACGCCGCGCGGATGCTGCGATGCCGTTCCGGCACATCTCGCATGGCGGTCGCCAGGCTATCCAGGCTGCGCGCAATTTGAGCCGCGATCTGCTCGCACGTCAAGGCAGCGGCGGAAGCGGCGGCCAGCTCGAGTCCCAGCGGCATGCCTTCCACCAATTGGCAGATGCGCGCCACCGCCGGTCCGTTTGCTGCCGAAAGAGCAAAACTCGCCGCCGCGCGCCGGGCGCGCTCGCAGAACAGTTGCGCCGCGCCATAGCTCTCAATGCCTTCGGTGACGTGCGCTTCCGGAAAGGCCAGCTTTCGAACGTCGAACACCCATTCTGCGCGGACGTTCAGGCGTTCCCGCGACGTGACCACGATCTTGATCTCGGGAGCGTTCCGGAGCATGTCCAGCAGCAAAGGGGTACCATCGAGCAGGTGCTCCATATTGTCCAGCACCAGCAGCATTTCTTTTTCGCGCAGATAGTTCAAGAGTTGCGCCTGGGGGTCTTGCGGGCCGGAGAAATTAAGGCCGATGGCATTGGCGATGGTCGGGATGAGAAATTCGGGCGAACTTGTAGGCGCCAGGGGGACAAGATAGACGCCGTGGAGAAAACTCCCGACATGTTCCTGAGCGGCTTGCAAGGCCAGGTGGGTTTTGCCAATGCCGCCCAGACCCGTCAGGGTCAGCAAACGGCAATCGGGATCGGCCAGGCGTTCGGCAATCTGTGCTCCGTATTGCGTATTTCATAGTGCGTATTGCGTGCTGTGCCACGGATACGCACTAGGTTTTATAGCCCGCGCTCCAACGCCTGTTGCAATGTTTCCCGGCAACTTGCATCCAACGGTAATGCGTCCAACTTGTGCGCCGCCGCGTGATGATCGTAATGCAGGTGATGCACGCGGATCGTCCCATCGGTCCACGCGGCGAACGTCGCATCCGGCACGCCATAGCGCGGCGCGCCCAGGCTGCCCGGCGCGACGATGACCTTGTCTAAAATCTGCCGGATGCCCGGGCGATGCGTGTGGCCCACAAGCACCACGTCGGCCTGGATGTCGCGCACTTCGGTTTCGATCAACTCTTTGGGTGCGCTCATCAAATCGTAGCGGTCGAACAATCCGGTCGGACCGGCGTGCGTCAAATGGAAACGTGTATCGCCCAGTTGGATCGTCTGCTGGTCGGCCAGCCCGGCGATGAAATCGCGCGCAACCGGCGAAAGCGATTGGGCGGCATAATCAATCGTCGCATCCACGCCGCAGCACACGCGGCTGCCCGGCATCAACTCGTCCGCATCAAAGAGCGCGGCGTCGTGATCGCCGCCGACGGCGTGCGTGACGTTGGCCTTGAGCCATCCCGCGCACCGGTCCGCATCGGTGCCCAAGCCCACCGCATCGCCTAGGAATAGCACCGCGTCGGGCTTGCTTTCGGCCTGCTGAAAAGCCCACAGCGCTTCCCAGTTCGCGTGCACATCGGACAGAATCAAATAGCGCATGTCAATAAACTTTGGAAGTTAGAGATTGGAGGTTAGATGACACAAGTCCAACCTCCAACTTCCAACCTCTAATCTCTAACTAAAATTTCTTGAACTTGGTCTGCGGCGCGCCACACACGGGACATTTCTCCGGCGGGACGCCTTCCATCGTAAAGCCGCAGGCGATGCACACCCAAATGTCAACGGCGGGCGCGTCCTGGCCGGACGTGACGGCTTGCTTGGCCGCCGCATACGCCGTGGCGTGAACTTTTTCCGCCGCAATCGCCCAGGTCATCGAGCGCAACGCTTTTTGTTCGCCCTGCTGCTCAGCCACGGCCATATAGTCCGGGTACATGTGCTCGATCTCGAACGTTTCGCCGCCGAACGCCGCGTCGAGATTGTCGGCTGTTCCCTTGATGCCTTCAAGCGCCTTGAGGTGGTTGCTCGCGTGAATTTGCTCTGCGTACGACGCGGCCTGGAACAAGCGGGCCACGTTGGGCTTGCCCTCTTTTTCCGCTTGCGCGGCAAAGTTGAGGTATTTCATGTGCGCCTGGCTTTCGCCGGCAAAAGCCGCTTTCAAGTTCTCTTCGGTCTTGGCGTTCATTGTCTGCTTCTCCTAAATGAGTTGAGGGATTGTGTTTTTCACGCCGCTTGTGCGACGGGTGCTTCTTCGACTTTGATGATGGGGCGCGGCAACAGCCCGGCTTTTTCGGCAATGATCTTGACGGCCTCTTCCCACTCGACGGCCATGATGTGGATGCCGGCCACGCCGGGGATTTCGCGCACTTGCTGGATGGTCTCGACGCAAATCTCGATGCCGATTTTTTTGTTGGCTTCGGCCTTGGCCTTTTTATCTTCGATGCCTTTGCCCGCCGCTTCGAGTCGCTCGACCAGTTCGTTCGGCACGTCCATGCCGGGGACGCTGTCGCGCATATACTTGGCGCCGGCCGGCCCCTTGACGGGCAACACACCCGCCAGGACATAGACCTTGTCCAGCAGGCCCAGATCGCCGCAGCGCTGCATGAATTCGCGGAAGCGCGGCACGTTGAAAATACACTGGGTTTGGATAAAGTCCGCCCCGGCTTTGATCTTTTTGCCCAGGCGATACGGGCGGAACTCGAACGGGTCGCCAAAGGGATTTTCCGCCGCGCCGACGAAAAACTTGGGCGCCACGTCCTTGATTGCTTCGCCGCACTGGAACTGGCCCTTGTCGCGCATGTTGGCCATCATCTGGATGAGCTGCATCGAGTCAATGTCATAGACGTTCTTGGACGTGGGATGATTGCCCATCGTCTGATGATCGCCGGAGAGGCACAACAGATTGCGCATCCCCAGCGCGTACGCGCCGAGCAGGTCGGCCTGCATCGCCAGCCGATTGCGGTCGCGGCACGTCATCTGGATGACCGGCTCGAGGCCGGCCTGCAAGGCCAAAAAGCCGGCGCTGATGGACGACATGCGGACGACGGCGGTTTGATTGTCGGTGATGTTGACGGCGTCGCAGTTGCCCTTGAGCAGCTTGGCTTTTTTGTTAATGATGTTGGTGTCGGACGATTTGGGCGGGCCGAGTTCCGCCGTCACCGCAAACGCTTTGGCGCGCAAAATCTTTTCGAGGTTCGATCCCGCTTTGTAGCCGTTCGATGTAGGTTCGGTCATTGTGTCATCCCTCACGACTTGTCTAGTCTATTCGTCCAGCCGCAAATCTTCGCGCACGATTTTGCGCGGGCCGCCGTCGCGCGAGGTGCGCCAATTCTTGGGCGGCGTCACTTCCATCAGCATGTCCAGCCGCCCCTGGCCTGCCAGGCGATCATAGATGAGCTGCCAGGCGCAATCGGTCGTGTCGTTGATTTCGCATTTGCCTTTGGATGAACCGCCGCAGGGGCCGTTGAGGAGGGACTTGGAGCATCTTGCGATGGGGCACACGCCGCCCGTCAGCCCGAGGATGCAATCGCCGCAGGCCGCGCAGCGCTCGGCCCACACGCCTTGCTCAACGGGCAGGCCCAGGAAGCTGGTGTTTAGCCCCGGCACGATGATGGATTTGGGGAAGCGTTCGGCCAGCGTCTGCACGCCGATGCCGCAGCCAATCGAAAGCACCACGTCCACATTTTCGATGGCGTCCTTGAGCGGATCAATGTATTCCCACTCGCATTGGCGCTGCACCGTAACGTCGGTCACTTCTTTGGGAGCGCCGTCCAGCTTGGTCGCCATGCGGAGCGACGAGGAAAGAATCTGCGCTTCTTTTTCGCCGCCGGCAAAGCATACGGTCACACACGTCCCGCAACCGACGACCAACACCTTGTTGGCTTTGGCGATCAGTCCCTTGATTTCATCCAGTGATTTCTGTTCGGCGACAATCATGGTTAAGCCTCCCCGTCAAGCGGTCAATGGCATTCAAATTTCGCGCTCATTGTCAGCAAAAATTGTAAGTCAAGCACAAGTCAGTGTCCATAGCCCATGAGAAGGCAGGGTAAGGCGACTGGTAGCCCAAAAGGACTAGGGATACTTGCGTGCGCAAAATGGCTTTTGACCAAGTGTCGGGTTTTAATCGTTAACGAGCCAACTCGGGGCATCGACCTGTAGAGCCATGGTGACTTACCTCATCCGTCGTTTTGGCTCTATCATACACGCTTTTGGAATAATTTATTTTTTCCATGTCCCTAAGTTAAGCTCCGAAGCCACCCAAAGACTGGGCGAGATCATTGACACACACAACGTCTACGATAACATCGTTGCCCTCGCAATTGAAACCCTCATGCGGCAAGGTGTCTCACTTCGTTCACGGCATGAGTTGTTTAGAAGATGGCTAGCTGACGGCAAACGAGACTGGCCTTTGTTAAGCGCCGCTGCAATGGCACTGGGAGAGAGTACAGACAACATGACTGTTTTGACCAAAGCCATTCGTTCTACGGATAATCCATCAGTTAATCGTATGGCATTGATCCAAGCACTGAGACTGGCACGTAATGAGAGCGAAGCTGTATACGTTTTCAATCTTGGTATAAGCGATAACGTCCCGAGCTTGATCGATACATTACTCTATCTACTATACAATGAGTGGGGACTGACGCTGAGTGCTCTCAAGCTCAGCGATGCGGAGCATCCAACGGATTATTGTATAGCTTGTGCCAAAGGGTATGACGATACCTTGCCTGATGTCCAACCAGCTTATATGCGACACACCCTTACCAAGTTCTACGGGGTCAAATTTGCAAGTGAAGTAGACTTCCACGACCTACTTGGCTCAGAATACGAACGTGCTGCCGATTTTTTATGGCAGGCTCAGAACTCCTATCTTGTCAACCCCTCACGATATGTATCACAACTTGATCTATTTCACGAAGAACTGCTATTCCCCATCCTGGTAGACAGACTCAGGTGGAAAAGCGATAGAGCAGAACTTGCAAAGGTAGCTTTCCCAGATCGAATGGAGAGCTTGCGAAAAACGAAAAACGAACTCGCAGTATTTGCGGACACATTACTCGAATGCCACCGGTTAAGATCGAGTTGTACAGAGGCGCACACTCGACTGGAGAAAGTCATGGATAGGACTAGCCCGGTTAATTCGCGTCAACGTGATAGTCTGAAGAAAAGCCTATGTGCTGGGTATCAGCAATTGGCCGACTGGCTATCGGCTGGTTGCCTGTGAGGTGACCATCACCACTATCCAAAGCGAAAGGCATTCACCCATAAAGTGAGAAAAACATGACCCTGCCTGACTCTTTCTTCTTCACCCAATCCAGTCTCCAAGACTATCTCGACTGCCCGCGCCGGTTCCAGTGATAGACCTGACGAGTCTGCGAGACCCGTCAGGTCTGAAATGATCAGGAGAAACTAGATGAAAAAAGGCAAAAAGAAAAAGCAGCACGAGGCCCTCAAGAAGCGCGCCGAAAGCAAGCCGGCTCGTCAGCAGCCCCCTGCGACGCCGTCAGGCCCGTTGCAGTTCATTCGCCAGATATTCAACCGAGGCGGTGGAACCGAGCCGGCCACCCCGTCACAGTTTATCCGCCTGGCGCGCAATTACCCCATCGAAGGCTGCTGGGTTCGGCGAGGCTGGGACACAGACGGTATGGCCGTCGTCGTCATCGCCCGGCGACAGCCGATCGAGTATGCCGCGCAGTTCGGCTTCCAGCCTCACCGCGATTTCAAGCTCGCGCAAAATGTCCTCGATCCGCCCGACGCGCATCCTCGTACCGGGAAGGTCGAGTTCGGCAAGGACGGCAAGCCTTTTTACATCGCCGGCCCTCACGACAATGTGAATGCCATCCTGCGTCAGCTCGCCCGTACTGCTGGCAAAGATCGCCCCATCTGATATACTGAACGGAAATCAAACGGGTGCATTGGAACGACGTTCGTAGTGGCCGCTTCAGCGGCGTATTGGGGCGATAAATCGCCTACTACGAACGGGGCATGCACTGAATCCATTTCCGACCAGTATACCGATGGCGAAGCAAACCGTCAATCGAATGTGGACGGCCATCGCCCGCAAGTTAATGATTCCCACTCTTCACAGTCTTATGGCAGTACGAGTGGATGAAACTCTAACTTTGGAGAGGAAATGTGAAACGGATTTTGGTGCGTGAGGCGGCCTGTAGCGGTTGCCGAGCCTGCGAGGTGGCTTGCGTAGCGCAGCACGACGGGCAGTTTGGAACCGCCACAGCTCGCATCCGAGTGACCAAGCTTGAATCGTTGGGAATAGATCATCCCCACGTCTGCCGCCTGTGCCGGCGAGCGCCCTGCGTGGCGGCCTGTCCGACCCAGGCGTTATCCCAAGACCCCGCCACAGGAGGAATCGTCCTGCGCCCCGAGGATTGCATCGGCTGCTCGGGTTGCGTGGAGGCTTGCCCATTTGGAATGGCGGCGCTCCACCCAGAGACTGGTCTGGCCCTCATCTGTGATTTGTGCGGGGGCGATCCGGCTTGCGTCAAGCGGTGCGCCACGGGCGCGCTCGTATACGATGACGCAGGCGCAGGCGCAAGAGCCACGCGAGAAAAGATAGCCGTCAAGGCGCTCGAACGTCGAGGAAACCATGTATAGCTACGGCGGAAACGTCTTGTGGATCAATCTCACACAAGGCGCCATTCATCGTCACCCCACTGAAGAGCCTCTGGCGCGAGCCTTTTTGGGCGGGCGAGGACTCAACGTCAAGCGGCTGTGGGACAACTTGCCGGCTCACACTGACGGCCTCGCGCCGGAGAATTTGCTGGTCTTTGGCGTCGGGCCTCTGGCGGGGACGACGTTCCCCGGTGGGGCGCGCTTCAATATCTCGGCCATGTCGCCGCAGACCGGGATTCTGGGCGACTCGAACGCGGGCGGATTCTTTGGGCCAGAACTAAAGTTCGCCGGCTACGATCAGGTGATGATCCAGGGACGGGCGAAGCATCCCGTTTACCTCTGGATCAAAGACGATGGGGTGGAACTGCGAGACGCGCGAGATCTGTGGGGCAAGGATGTGTGGGACGCGACGGCAGCCATCCAGCAGGAACTCGGCGATCCGGATATCCAGGTCGCCACGATTGGGCCGGGAGCGGAAAACGGCGTGCGTTTCGCGGGAGTGTTTGTCAACCTCAATCGAGCCGCCGCGCGCACGGGCATGGGCGCGGTCATGGCCTCCAAGAACCTCAAGGCCGTAGCCGTGCGCGGCTCCAAGCTGATCCGTGTGTCCGATATGAAGCGCTTTAGCGATATCGTGGCACGCCTGGACGAGATCATTTACGGCCACGCCGAATATGAGGTTCGCTGCCGACTGGGCACGACCAAACTCATCCTGGCTCTCAATAGCATCGGCGGCCTGCCCACGCGCCATTTCCAAAGTGGTTGCTTTGAACAGGCTGATAAGGTGAGCGGCCAAGCCATCGAGGCTCTCTACAAAGTCAAGAACAAAGGCTGCTTTGCCTGCACGATTCCTTGCAGCCGCTTTTTGGTGGTGGACGATCCGCGCTTCCCTGGCCTGCGCCTGGAGGGGCCGGAATACGAACCTCTGGCAGGCTTTACGGCTCGCGTGGGCAACGGCGACCTGGCGTTGGCGCTCAAGTGCATTGACCTGGCTAACCGTTACGGCCTGGATGCCATTGCCCTCAGCGAAGTCATCGCCTGGGCCATGGAGTGCTATCAGCGGGGCTGGCTCTCTCGCCAAGAGGCCGGAGGACTCGATCTCTCTTGGGGCAACGCAGAGACGATCCTGGCTTTGATTCACCAAGTGGCCCATCGAGAAGGCTTTGGCGATGTGTTGGCCGACGGAGTCAAGCGAGCCGCCGAGCGATTGGGACGTGGCGCAGAGATCGCCTTGCATGGCAAGGGACTGGAAGTGTTCCAGGCCGATGTGCGCGCGATCAAGGCGTATGGCCTGGGAAACGCCGTGTCCAGCCGTGGGGCCGATCACCTGCGTTCCGAGCCGTGGTTCGAGTTCTCGAACGATGCAGAGGAAGGCCGCCGCCGTTACGGCATTCCAGAGACCGCTTTTCGACTCGAGTACAAGGGCAAAGGACTGGTCGTCAAGCACTATGAAGAGATGGCGGCTATCTCTGACGCAACAGGCGTGTGCAAGAATACGTACAACAACATGGAAGTATTGGATTGGAAGGGAACGGCAGAACTGCTCCAAGCCGCCACGGGCTGGGACATCACGGGCGAGCAAGTCCAGCAAACGGGCGAGCGCATCGTGAACCTGGAAAGACTCTTTATCGCCCGCGAAGGCATCACGCGTAAAGACGACACGCTGCCTCAGCGTTTTCTAGCACAGCCCTTGCCGCAGGGCGAGCCCAGCGCAGGCTCGGTGGTGGAACTCGAACCCATGTTGGATGAATACTATCGCGCCAGAGGATGGAGCGTCGAGACGGGGTTGCCGACAAAAGAAAAACTGATCGAGTTGGGACTGGTAGCGTAGTCACTTGGCTGGTGGTTGAAACCGCGCCTACGGGGCTTTCAGCCGGTCGTTCACCTGCGTGGACGAGGTTTTGTCCGCGAAGGCGGACAACCAGCCGAAGGCTCATCAGGCGCGACCTCGGTCGCTATGGCCGAAACAAAGATCTTCGCCGGATGATGCAAAGGAGTATACGATGTACGAGTTAAAAGTGGTCGTTAGTAAAGTGATGGGGACGTGTACCTCCAGCCCGCCGATGAGACCCGGCGACTATTTCACCGTGCGCGACGGCGACATCAGGCTCCCTGAAGGCGGCTCGATCTGCCTGTGGGCTTTCCAAAGCCTCCTGCCGCTCATCACGCCCAAAGAAAGAGAACTCGCCGAGGCAAAGGACGAGGACGTGGCTTTTCGACTAGGGTTGGTTCCATGCGCAACTCCTCAAGAGATCCTCGACCTGCCAGGTCTTGAAGACCTGACAGGTCTGCCATCTGCTACGATTGCCGGGCGTCCAAGATTCCAGGTTGTCCCTTATTCGCTCATCAGAATATCATAATGAGCGCCAGCGGTCAACCTATTGCGCGTTCACAAACTCGGCGGCCCAGTCGAAACTGGCTGAATCTTCCAACCATTGCGGCCAATGGCGGCACCATTCGGGCACAGCCGCCTCCCGGATTCGATCCACCGCGGGATGATACGGCTTCAAGTCCAGGATGGGCGTTCCATCCTCTGCGTCAATGTAAGGCGTGTAGATCACCCCGTGATCGTAATCTATTTTCTCTATGGATACTGCCGTAAGAGCGATAGGATTGGGCCTGACAGGAGAGCGTGTGGCAAATATGCCCATCTTGGAGGGTGACGTTTTGTAGGGCTGTTCACACTCTACTACTTTTCTGTATTCTTCATTATCTAACAAGTGACACCACCAGAATACATTGACGTGGCTGAAACCTGCCAGCCCTTTCAGGGCCGGCCGGTATTCTTTTTCCACTTGCAGACGGAACCCGGCTTCTCCTGCCCGCACATAGCCGATGGGCGACATTTTGAATTCTTGCTTGCTCATTTTTGCTCTCCTTGCTCAAGGTGATCGGCGTTCCACAGGCATCTGCGATTGCAGAGCGGGTGACGCCGTCGGAGGCGATATGATAGCAGAGAGATGCCAGACCGTCTTGATTTTTGTTGCTCCATTCGACCAGAGAACGCCTCACTTTTCCAGCCGCCTTGACGATTCTTGCGGCAGCCCGCAATTTGTAGTTCCAACCTTGAGTATTATACAACCTCCAATGCTTTGAAAACAAAAACCCTCCCGCAGGCGCGCAGTTTGCGGGAGGGCGGCAAAATCCAAGTTACACGCCAGAAAGCTTGATCTCCTGGGCGCCGGCCTGAGTATAACTCCTGATGACGGGCGGCACGCGCAAGCGCGCGTCGCTTTCGTAGATGGAGCGCAATTCGGCGAACGCTTCGTTGCCGGCCAGCGTCAGCGGCGCGACGCGATCCAACAGCACCGCATCCTCAGCAGAAGCAACGCCATCCGGCCCGACATCGCCCAAGCCCCAGCAATCCCACGGCAGCAGCTCGACTTTGTTGAGCGAGGCCACGTCGCGCACAAAGTCGCTTTGAACGAACCACAAGCCGTGCATATCCAAGATGCCAAAGTGATCCGGGTCAGCCTGGCCTGCGCGGCACAACTGCCACGCTCTCCCGCCGGGCAGGAATTGGTCGCGGGGCACATCGCACGGATCGAACGCGGTCCCCAGGGCCTTGCGCTGAAACTCGTCGAGTTGCGCGTCTACCGAAACCCATCGCTGCGCCTCGACATTCCAATACTCGACCACCCAGTGGTCCTCATAGTGGTCAGGCTCAAAATACACGCCGAACCCGCAGCGCGCGCGAGCGGGCACGCCTTGATGCCGCAACATGGCGCACAGCAGCGTTGTAAAATCGCGGCAGTTGCCCACCAGCTTCTTGTCAAGCGGACGAGCCAGTGTCAACGGACGATTGTCCAGTTCCCGGATGCGCGCCAGCGTCCGCGCGACATGGCGCAGTTGCACTTGTTGCCGTCGCTCGTCCGACAATTGCTCGCCATACCGCTCTGCCCAAAAGATGTGGATCAACAGACCCTGCACAACCTTGCAGAGCGAGGGGATGTCAGTCGGCAATCTCTCGAACAGGCTGGCTTCCCCTTTCGGATCGGTTATGATGCTCTGGCGAGCATAGTATTCCAATGCACTGCTTGACTCTGTCATGTGCTTGTTTTCCTCTCTGTAACAGACTTTTTATGGCGGCCCACGCCGGATCGCCAAGCGCAACGCGTCGAGCGAGTTACGCTCCATGAACAAGCTTTGTAGCCACCAGGTTGCCCCGACCTGCTCGAAAGCCGACAGCGTTTCCGCCGGTTTTTTGCCAAGCGTTGAGAGTGAGCCAATGATGACGAGGTCAAACGGCGCTTTGCTCGCGCGGAACTGCCGGATATAAGCGAGGACGTTTACGGCGTCATCCGGCGTAATCCATATCCCCTTCTTGTTCAGCGGGATCGCGCCATCCCAACGCGCCGCCCGCCGCAGGGGCGCTTTGTTGGGCCAAAAACCTCCCGCCCAGATCGGGATTCTGGGCTTTTGCAGGGGGGCCGGCAAAAAAGTAACCTTCTCGATATGGTAGTGTTTGCCCTGGAAGCTGAAGGGCCTGCCCCTCCACAACCCGGCCAGGATATCCAGGCCCTCGTCCAGCTTTTCGGCGCGGACTCGGGCATCCGGTTCTTCTCCATAGCATGCAAAGTCGGCGTCGGCGGGATCGCCCAGTCCAACACTGAGGATCAATCGCCCACCCGAGAGATGATCCAGCGTGGCGGTTTCACGAGCCAGCTTCCATGGACGTCGGCGCGCGACTGGCGTCAAGGTCGTGCCAATGCGGATGCGGCGAGTTTTCATTGCGACAGCAGTCAGAGCGATCCACGGATCCACGATCTGGAGCCTTTGGCTCTTGCTGTACAGGATGTGATCCCACAGGAAAAAACCATCCCAGCCGGCCTTTTCGGCTTCATGCGCGAGATCGGCCAGCGACAGCGCGCTGATCTCGGCGCCAAAGTTGCAGAGATAGACACCGTAACGCATTAGTGTTGCTCCTTGTATCAGAAACTCACCGTGCGATACTCTGCCTGGCAAGGCGAACCTGCTGCGATGTCCAGTTGCCGCTCACCTGGACGTCCCACGAGCGACCACAGCGTGCCGAGCCTGCGTCCTTCGATCACCTGGTGCGAGCAGACCAGGCCCTCGTGGTCGCGCAGGGCCCGCTTCACTGCCTCGTCGTCGATCACACCCTTCCCAAGCAGCTCGTGAAGACGGTCGTAGCGAGGATGAGAGTCCGATGGCACCTCGCTCTCCTTCCCGTCCCACGCTGCGCAGACGGCATGGTTGGTCATGACTAGCAAGCCATCTTGCGGATAGCGCACCTCGATCCCCTCGATGGTTGACTCCACGACCGCGGCCTTGCCAGAACGGTCGGCCAGAAGGTAGATGAAACTCTGAGCGTGAGGGACACTTTGAATCAACTCTAGCCCTTCGTCCACTGTCGCGCAGCGGTCGAGGAGAAGGCGCGCGATGAGCCAGAAGGCCAGACCCGGCTTCAAACCCGGGTAGGAGAGACTAGCTTCCCCCACAAAGAGGCCGGCCTCGTTGAGCCCATCGTCGCGCCCCACCCAGATGTCGCTGTCGCCAGCGACGCGCTGCACCTTTCCCGCGTGACGAATGACATGGGCGAAGAGGTGATGAAAGTCCGCATGTTGCCCGTCTCGACCGTCCTGGATGCCTTCCCCCGCCTGGTGCGCGACGTGGCTCGCGATCTGGGCAAGGAAGTGGAACTGGAGATGGAAGGGGGAGAGACGGAGCTGGACCGCAAGGTGCTGGAACAGATGAAAGACCCTCTGATGCACCTGCTGCGCAACTCGGTGGATCACGGCATCGAGATGCCGGAAGAGCGTCTCCAGGCGGGCAAGCCGCGCGAAGGCCACGTGACCGCCCGCGCTTTTCAAAAAGGGAACAACATCGTCATCGAGGTGGCCGACGATGGCGGCGGCATCAACCGCGCCAAGCTCAAACAATCCGCAGTCAAGAACGGCGTCATCTCCGCCGACGAAGCGGAGACGATAAGCGACGACGAAGCTCTGCGGCTGATCTTTGCCCCCGGAATTTCCACGGCCACCTTGATCACCGACATCTCGGGGCGCGGCGTGGGGATGGACGTGGTGCGCAAGAACGTGGAAGCTCTGCAGGGCCTGGTGGACGTGGAATCGGTATTCGGCCAGGGCACCAAGATCACGCTGACCCTGCCCCTGACGCTGGCGACGACGCAGGAATTGCTCGTGCAGGTCAACGATCAAACCTACGGCATTCCCATCTCGGCTGTGGAAAGAATCCAGCGCATCGGCAAAGAGGACATTTCCTCCGTCGAGGGGCGGCTGGCGATGGTGGTGGACGGCGAGCCGGTCTCGGTCGTGTCGCTCGCGCGCATACTGGAGCTGCCCGAGCGACAAAAAGAAGATACGCGCGAGGCCGACGACAAGATACCCGTGGTCATTCTCCGTTCGGGCCGGAAGCGCATCGCGTTCCTGGTGGATGCGGTGGTGGGCCAACAAGAGAGCGTGGTCAAGAGCCTGGGCAAGCAGCTCGCGCGGGTGCGCAACGTGGCCGGGGCCACGATCCTGGGCACCGGCCAGGTGATCATGACGCTCAACCCGTCCGACTTGATGAAGTCGGCCCGTATCGTAGAAGGGGGACAGGCCATCGCCCTGCAACAAACGGCCGCGGTGGAAGACAAGAAAGCCCCACAAACCATCGTCATGGTGGTGGATGACTCGTTGAGCACGCGCACGCTGGAAAAGAATATCCTGGAAAGCTCGGGCTACAAAGTCATGCTGGCCGCCGATGGCGTGGAGGCCATGAGCCTCCTGAACACGAACGGCAGCATCAACCTGGTGGTTTCCGACGTTCTGATGCCGCGCATGGGCGGTTTCGAGCTGACGGTGGCGATCAAGGGAGACCCCAAGCTGAAAAAGATCCCCGTCATCCTGGTGACGGCGCTCGACTCGCGCGCCGACAAGGAGCGCGGCATCGAAAGCGGCGCGGACGCCTACATCGTCAAGAGCAACTTTGATCAGGCGAATCTGCTGCAGACCATCGCCCAATTGGTTTGAGTGTCTATGTGCCAAACGCTAGGGTAGGTCTAACCACACTAAACGGGAGTGTCATTGCGAGCGTTTTTTTGCGAAGCAATCTCCCTGCCTCGAATTGGGGATTGCTTCGTCGGCAAAAACCGCCTCCTCGCAATGACAGGCTGAGCAGTTACGTCTGACCACACTAAACGGAGTGTCCTGTGATTCGAGTGTTGATTGTTGATGATTCGGCCGTCTTGCGACAGAGCACTAGATTTATCCTGGAGAGCGATTCCGAATTAAAAGTCATCGGCGAAGCCTGCAACGGGATGGAGGCCATCACGCTGGTGGGCCGGTTGCGGCCCGACGTGATTACGATGGACATCCGGATGCCCAAGATGGATGGCTTTGAGGCCATCCGCCAGATCATGGCCGAGTATCCGGCGCCCATCATCGTCGTGACCAGCGCGGACCTCGACCGAGACGCTCACATTTCCTCGCAGGCGGCCCGGCTCGGAGCCGTTCACGTCATGAAAAGGCCGGAGGGAAGCGCGGCGGCCGGCTACAAGGCCTTTGCCGCCAAGCTCATCGAGCAAGTGAAACTGATGAGCGCCGTCCGGGTGGTTCACCGTACGCGGAGCGGCGCGGGCCTTTCGCCCTCGGCGAGTTCCATAGCTGCACAGCCGTTGGTTAGAGTCGGGGTTGCGCCGGTCAAGACGGAGCTGGTCGCCATCGGCTCTTCGACCGGAGGGCCGGCGGCGCTGCACAAGATTCTGAGCGATCTGCCGGGCGATTTTCCGGCGCCCATCGTCATCGTGCAGCACATCTCCTTTGGCTTTGTCGAGGGCCTGGCAAGCTGGCTGGATACCACCAGTCCCTTGCACGTCAAGGTGGGCCAGCAGGGAGAGCGGATGCAGGCCGGCTATGTCTATATCGCGCCCGACGGGCAGCACATGCAGGTGGACCGGTTCGGCAAAATCAGCCTGAACGAGGCCGAGCAGGTGGGAGGCTTTCGGCCTTCCGTGACGCCGCTCTTTGATTCCGTGGCTCGCGCCAACGGCTCCGCGGCCATGGGCGTGATTTTGACAGGCATGGGCGCCGACGGCGCCGTGGGCATGCGGAGCCTGTACCAGGCCGGCGCGATCACCGTGGCCCAGGACGAAGCGAGTTGCGTGGTGTTTGGCATGCCCAAAGAGGCCATCGCTTTGGGCGCCGTTCAGCACATTGTGCCATTGGACAAGGTGGCCAAAAGGATGACGGAACTGGTCGTCGTGTAAAATATACAGTGCGTAGGGCAAGTTGGCAACTTGCCCTACAGCCGCAAACGGAAATTTTGGCATGCGGTTAGTATACACCGTCGCAAGAGTGAGCAAAGGATGAGCCAAGAGGGTTCGCACCAACCTGACCCAGGAGTCAAAAAGATGATACGAGTTCTGATTGTTGACGATTCAGCCACTACCCGGGAAGCGATCTCCGCCATCCTCGGCAGCGCCCCGGACATTGAAGTCGTGGGCCAGGCCACCGACGGCATGGAAGGGGTCGAGTTGGCCGCTCAGCTCAGGCCCGACGTCATCACCATGGACATCAACATGCCTCGGATGAACGGCAACGAAGCCACCCGGCAGATCATGGCCTTTACGCCCACGCCCATCGTCGTCGTCACCACCGTCACGCGGCAAGAAATGATCCGTGAAGGCTTGGACATTTTGCTGTCCGGCGCTTTGGAGATCGTCCAAAAGCCGAGCGCCATCGCCGGTGTAAGTTTTGAATTGATCCAGGCCGAGTTGGTGGCCAAAGTGATAGCCGTATCCAACATCAAATTCGCGGCGCGGCCGGCCGCGGGTCGAAAACCCGAGCCCATCCTTGTATATTACGAGTTGTTCATCTATGCGCTACAGGATGAACATGCCAGTGTCCGAATGTCCACACTGACCGTCATTCGCCAGGCCAGCGATGTCGCCACGGTCGAAGGTGAGCTGTTCTTCCACAATGGCCTGCGCCTGCGCGTTTTGGAAGTTGTGCGATTTGATCTGACGCCGCCCCAGTTGGCTCGCTATGGATACGAGGTCTGGCGCGGCAATGAAAAGCTGTACTGGTACGATTCCCAATCACATCCCTACGACCTATCGTTGGCTGCGACGGATCCGCATCACAAGCACATTCCTCCCGAAATCAAGCATCACCGCGTTCCTGCGCCAGAGATGTCCTTCACGCGTCCCAATCTCCCGGCGCTGATCGAGGAAGTGGAGCGATTCAATGAATAGTGGCTTATCGTGGATGGCGGGTAGCTCGTTGTAGCAAGAGTGAGAAGGGCAACAATGAAATACGTGAAGATACACTCACTGGAAAAAGGGTGGCATGACAAGGACGAGGTTCTTTTGCATGCCGCCTTCCAAGTGCTGGCAGATTTTGTTGAGCAGGAAACACCCGATAGAATTGTTGATTGGAATTCCGACGAGTTGCACCGACGCGCGTGGAAAGAAATCAAGAGCCTCTACAAATGGTGGAAAGAGACCCGACCGGCCAGGCGCAGTCCCCTCGACGAAAAAAAGCTGGTCGCGCCTCCGCTCAAATGCAAAAAGATACCTGCCTCAGGGCTTAGCGAGGTGGTTGAGCCGGACAAGAAAAAGTATGCCAGCTACTATCGAGCATTGAAGGAACACGTCAGGTTGGAAGAGAAATGGTTTCGAGAAGACCAACGCAGCCTGCACAGATTGATCGAGATCAGGCCCTTCCTGTGGACATGAAGAGCACGGCAGGTCACGTTCGCGGCTCGGCCTATTTGCAGAGTCCCAAGAGCTTTAGGAGAAACTCATGGCGCGTTACGCGCTCGTCGTGGACGACACCCGCATTGCCGCAACCACCATCGCGCAGGCGTTGAACCTGCTGGGCTATCAGACGCAAGTCGCCTATAGCCCGCGGGTGGCTATCGAGAGCCTAGTCCAGCGCATGCCGGATGTTATCTTGCTCGACATCAACATGCCGGGCATTGATGGCGTGGAGGTCTGCCGTTACCTCCGCCGCGACCCGCGCACGGAAAAAATCCCCATCATCGCCATGTCTTCCGAAGCCCAAGAGGAGACAGTGACCCAGGTGCGCGAGGCGGGGGCAAATGCCTTTCTAGCCAAGCCCATTGACATTGACACTTTGGAGCGCACGCTGAACGGCATCCTGAAACCCGGCTGAAACAAACTCCTCACATGGCGCAGTGCGACGCCTGGTTCAGCCGTTGTGTGTGAGCCGTTGATGACGCAGCGCCTCTTGCGCCTCCGCGACGCTCGCCGCGCGAAAGCGGACGCGATCGCCGGGCAAGCATTGGGCCAGCAGCGGCAAGTCGGCGCGGATGACGGTGGCGATTTTGGGATAGCCGCCGGTCGTCTGGTGATCGGCCATCATCACGATGGGCTGACGATCGCCCGGAATCTGCACGCTGCCCGTCACCACTCCGTCGGACACAATGTCGGCTTTGTCGCGGTGAGCCACTGCCGGCCCGCGCAACCGATAACCTATTCGGTCGGAAGAGCGAGTCACCTCATACTCTGATTCTACAAAGGTCGCCAGTCCTTCCGATGTAAAGTGATCGTCTTGCGGCCCCATCACGACGCGCAGTGTGGGACTGGGCGAGTAGAGGGGCCGCGCCGAACGGGGCCGGGCTTTCCCCGCGCGAATTGATAGGTCGCTATCCCGATAGCGACCGAGGACAAGTTGATCGCCTGCTCGCAGCGCCCGTCCTTCCAATCCTCCAAAGCCTCCTGGCAAATAAGTGGCACACGAGCCTAGAAAGTCTGAGAGCGCAATGCCGCCCGACACGGCCAGGTATGCCCGCGCGCCGCTGCGCCGCTGCCCGAATCTGATCTCGTATCCGGCGCGGACAAAAACGGCGTGCCAGGTCGGCGCCGGCAAACTGCCTACCCACACGTCAAACTCTGCGCCGCAGACGGCGATCAAACATTCGCGGGACGCGCGCAGCACAGGTCCAGCCAACGTGATCTCCAGGCCAGCCGCATCGGGCGGATTGCCCACCAGGAGATTCGCCGCTCGAAATGCGAACGGGTCCATCGGCCCGGCGGGGGGCACGCCGAAGTGTCCCCAACCGAACCGGCCCGCGTCTTGCACCGTTGTCAAAAAACCACTCTTGATGATTTCCAGCATGTGAATCTCTGATTGCCGGCCACGTTTAAAGGATGAAGGACCACTCTGCCTTCCGCCTTCATCCCTCATCCTTCATCCTTCAAAAAATCGCACGCGGTCGCCGGCGCGCAGGGCAAACGGATCGTCGCGGTTGGGATCAAAGAGCGGCATCGGCGTGCGACCGATGATGCGCCAGCCGCCGGGGGTGGGCAGAGCATACAGGCCGGTCTGTGCGCCGGCGATGCCGACGCTGCCCGGCTCTACCCGCGTTCGCGGCGTCGTCAGGCGCGGCGTCGCCAGGCTTGGAGGCAGGCCGAACAAGTAGGCGAACCCTGGCGCGAATCCCAACATCGCCACGCGGTAAATCGGCGCGGTGTGCAGGCGAATCACCTGGTCAGGCGTGAGGCCGCAGTGCGCCGCCACGTCTTCCAGATCCGGCCCCCATTCGCCGCCATAATGAACTGGAATCTCGACAAGCCGCCCTTCAGCCGGCACGCTGCGCTGCGTGTGCAACTCTTCCACCGCAGCTTGCAGCGTCGCGCGGACAGTGGCCTCATCTACCGCCAGTGGATCGTACATCACCAGGAGGGAGCGGTAGGTGGGGATCGTTTCCACGATGCCGGGGAAGCGTTGGATGCTCAGGACGGCATCCAGCGCGTGAACCTGGCGGTTGAGCTGCTCGTCCAGACGATCTCCGAACTCGACGGTGAACGCTGCATCGCCGACCGGCAAGATACGGGGAGAGTCATTCATTGATCTATCACCTGGGTCAGCGGAACCACTTGCACACTGGTCGCCTCCAGCGCCGCGCGCAATTGCGCTGCGATGCGGACTGCGCCCGATGTATCTCCGTGGATGCAGAGCGTATCCACATGCAGAGAGATGACGTGCCCATCGGTGGTTTCCACCTCGCCGCGAGTGACCATGCGCACGGCCCGTTCCGCTGCTTGCGCGGGATCGTGGATCACGGCTCCCGGCTCGGAACGGGGAGCCAGTGTGCCATCGGCGCGGTAGGCGCGGTCGGCAAAACCTTCGCAGAATTTTATACTCGCCCTCATCATATTGAGCTATGTCATCGTTTTCAAACA
Organism: Anaerolineae bacterium; assembly: GCA_041300525.1. GTDB lineage: Bacteria > Chloroflexota > Anaerolineae > Fen-1058 > Fen-1058 > JBGLNJ01. The sequence continues at coordinate 4,495,515 of JBGLNJ010000001.1, forward strand.
GAACTCCCCAATCTTGCAGGTGGCTTCTTTTTCAGAGGCTGAAATTACCAGCCTGAGCGCCAAAACCATTGCAGCGCTCAATTGTTTTACGATCCTGTACAACTCTTGCTCGCTGGCGATCTCGGTGCTGACATGGCCGCTCATCCGCAAAAACCTAATCGCCGGTCAAAAATCGGCTTTCTGGATGTTAGTGTTTGTGATCGGCTTTATAGAAGTGATGGCATTTTTCGCTTCCTCATATATTGGGCATGGGCGCTGGCAGGTGAATGGTGTTCAGAGCGTTTTATACCTTGTGGGCATTGGCCTGTCGGGCTATTCCCTATTCAATCGTAAATTGGCGTGAGCGTCTTGTTTACGCCAAAATCAATCACAATAAAAGCTTACTATCACTTTGTCAAGTCCTTTCTTAATGGGTGGCAAATAGACGCAAAGGTGTAGCTCGCAAAAACGCAAGTTCTTCGAGTCGGCAAGCCAATGATGTACCGCACACGTGAGCCGCGACAATCGAATCGAAGCCAGTATCCCATGCCAGCGGCCGCTGAGAAGCGGGGGACGCTGTTATCCCTATCCTGGTATTCGAGCGTGCCAGCGGCAGGGGCTCACCTTACGCTATCCAGGGTTTCAGCGCCACGGACCGAGGGCGGTCCAAGCTTTTGTACGAGGGTTTGGGTAGCCTCAAGGAGAACAACGGCCGGCCCTCGGTCCGCCTGGTGCATGGCCACTGGCAACGATTCAGTTGTCCGGGTCACGGGTGCAGAGATGGGCCCGCGACGCATCGGTCTCGCGTGGGGTCTACAAGGTCGCACCTCGTTTCAGCACCAACGTGGCGGGGCGCTGGTCACGCAGGGTTGCCCACAAGATACCCAGAGCGCGCCGCGCCGTGGCGACCCGGGCGACCCCGTTCGGTTTAGACTTTTTGAGTTGGGTGTAATAGGCCCGCAAGACGGGTTGGTGCAAAATCAAAGTGGCCAGCGCATTCATCAGCGCACGACGCAGATACACATCCCCGACTTTGACGACGTGTTTGCCCTTGCCTTTGCGCTGGCGGGTACCCGAATCATCGCGTCCGCAGACCAGGCCGGCGCGACGGAACACTTGGCCCGCGTACTGATAGTGGGCTGGATCGCCTATCGCCGCGGCCAGGCTGGCGACTTGGACGGCCGCCAGACCCTTCAGCTTGGTCAAGACGTGGTAGGGTGTGTCGGCCACCAAAGCGACCAAGCGGTCTTCCAACTCGGCAATGTGGCGCTCCACCTCTTCCAACAAAGCCAAGTCGTGCTGCAACAGCTCGGTGCGGATGGCAATCAACTCGGCCTCGGGCAGCAGCACTTTCTTGGCATAGGCGATAAGCTTGGCCGCCGCCACACGCCCCATCCGATAGCCGTGTGTGTGGAACGCGGTCACCACGCCCTGGGGAGACAGGGCAGTCAGTTGACGCGGGTCGGGACACACCCGGATGAGGTGTTGCAGTGTCTGGCACTTCCAAAAGTCCATCTTGAACAATGGCGGGTAGCGCTCGGTCGCCGCGTCGCCCAGGATGACCAAGCCGGGAAAGATCCGGTCGAGATGGCCAAGAATCTGGTTCTGCAGCATCGTCCGTATTTTGACCTTGCCCAGCCGAACGCGATCCAACTGTTGGAGCTGCAAATACACCCCTTGGGCGGGCCTGAACGGGCTGCCCTCACCGCGTCGCAACAGGTCGCCGATAGCCGCCGTGTCAATCTCGTCGTCCTTCTCGCGTTGCATCATCTGCTGATCCCGGTTCTGCTTGACGGCGAAGCTGTTGATCAGCGTTACGGGCTGAGGCCGTGCCAGCAAGTGGCGGGCCAGGTTCTCAAAGTAGTGGCTGCTGGGCTCCATCCCCAACAGAACGATCTGGGCGTGGGTGTGCGCGACCGCCGCGTCAATGGCTTGACCCAACTGGTCAAAGCCCGTTTGAAAAATATCGATCTCAAATGTCGGCGTCACGATCTCGCCCAACAGGGTGTGGATCATCACCACATGAAAGTACTTGTGGATGTCCAGGGAGACGCACAGGATGTGATCCAACGGTATGCCGCGAATCTGGTCGGCAAATACTTGTCCGCGTGTGCCGCGCAGGTGCGTGCGCTTTTTCCGGCTCATGAGGGGTACCTCCCGAAGATGGATGTCCCCACCGGTGAAGCCGGAGCGGGACATGGGTGATGTGCGTCTCCCGTCTTGATGAACAGGCTCCGACCTCGCCGTGCGATGGGGCGGAGATACCTTATCCGTAATGCAGGTTCTGTCAAGGACCTGCGAAACCTATAATACCAGGAGAAGGCGACTATTTCCGAATTGTTGTGCGAACAAAGGATGAATTCGCCACGTTTCGCTACCAGGATGTTGGTGAAAAGGGCCATATTCTACGCCTTGCTGGTAAAAGGAGCAGTGGGTCTTGGGATACGCAAGCATGGCTAATCAGCAAAGACGATGCCCATATTGAAAGCGATACATTGGTCGCCGATACCGATGATGCCAGAAGATTGATCGAAGCCCTAGGGTCAAAGCCCATACATGTCGAGGGAGATGTGTTTGAGGCAAAAGACAGGTCCGATGTTCCCGAGAGTAAAAAGCCAACAGAGGCACAGCAGAGGGCCAGGCTCGAAAATATAAAAAAAGCCCAACAAGCTCGTCGGTCACGCATAGCGAAAAAAGAGTAAGTCACACGCGAGAATGTCTGCGTCGACGTGACCAGTGCTGATCAGCCAGGGGCAAACCGTCTCTGCGGTCTGCAAGGTCATCGGGGTGACCGATTATGACTACATCTCGTCTACCTTGCGCCATGCACTGAAGGAGAACCATGTCCATGTCGGTACCGCACTCACCCAAGGATGCTGCAACCAAAGCAGCCGGCAGCCAGAACCAGGGGACCTCCGAGCGTAGCGACGCCCCAGTTCATGCCAGTCAGCCAGGCCCACACAAAGCGGGCGGGAAAGCAGGCCGGGTTATGCACATATTGTCGGTGCTCGGGCCCGGTGTGATTACAGGGGCGTCTGATGATGACCCTTCAGGCATTGGCACTTATTCTGTGGCGGGCGCGCAGTTCGGATACGGGACTGTTTGGGTAAGCCTTGTAACTTATCCGCTATCGGCAGCCGTACAGGAAGTATGTGCCCGCATCGGGCTGGTGACCGGGCACGGCCTGGCCGCGATCATAAAGCACTATTTTCCCCGTTGGGTATTATATGTGGTTGCGTTCCTTCTGGTTGCCGCCAACGGGCAGCGTGAGCGTCCCGCCAGACGTGGTCGAAAAGCTCAAAAGAAAAAGACCTCCGAGGTCTTGAAACCTCGGAGGTCTTTTTTCCCGTCAGCTTGTTTCCTTGTCTACCGTCTACACTAACCCGGCTGCTTTGGTATCTACCACGTGCTTGAGCATGGCGATCAACTCGCTCACCGTCTTCACGCCAAGCTGCTCGCCCGACCGCACGCGCACGTTGACGGCATCGGCCTGCTGTTCCTTGTCCCCCACCACCAGCATGTAGGGTATCTTTTGATTCTGCGCCTCGCGAATCTTGGCCTGCATCCGGCTGGCCGAATCGTCCACGGCAACGCGCAGACCGTTCCCTTTGAGCTGTACTTGCACTCGGCGCGCGAACTCGACGTGCCGATCGGCAATGGGAATGACCACGGCTTGCACCGGCGCCAGCCAGGCTGGAAAAGCTCCCGCATAATGCTCGATCAGCACGCCAAAAAACCGTTCCATCGAGCCGAGCAGCGCGCGGTGGATCATGTACGGTTGGTGCTCCTGGCCGTCTTCGCCGATGTACGTCAGGTTAAATCGCTCCGGCAGATTAAAGTCGAACTGGATCGTGCTGAGCTGCCATTCACGCCCAAGCGCGTCTTTGAGCTTGAGGTCAATCTTGGGGCCGTAAAAGGCCGCGCCGCCCTCGTCCACTGCGTACGGGATGTTGGCGCGGACGAGCGCTGCGCGCAGCGCCTCGGTCGGCGCTTCCCACTTGGCTGGATCACCGGCCGACTTGTCCGGATCGCGCGTGGCCAGATAGGCCTGAAAGTCGGCAAAGCCAAAACTCCGCAGAAGGTGCAAACAAAAGTTTAGCGTGCGATCAATCTCTTCCGGCATCTGGTCGGGCCGGCAGAACAGGTGCGCATCGTCCTGCGTAAAGCCGCGCACACGCAGCAGACCGTGCAACACCCCGCCGCGCTCAAAGCGATAGACCGTGCCCCATTCGGCGTAACGCATCGGCAAGTCGCGGTAGCTCCGCCGACTGCTCTTGTAGATCATGATGTGGAACGGGCAATTCATCGGCTTGAGGTAATAGTCCTGGCCCTCGATATCCATCGGCGAGTACATACCGTCCTTGTACCACGCCAGGTGGCCGCTCGTCTCCCACAGTTGCGCGCGTCCGATATGCGGCGAATACACCAGATCATACCCGCCGGCGATGTGCTCATTCCGGCAAAACTCTTCGACCAAGTGGCGGATCATGCCGCCCTTGGGATGCCAGAGCACCAACCCGCCGCCCAGTTCGGAATTGGTGCTGAACAGGTCGAGTTGCTTGCCCAGCTTGCGGTGATCGCGCTTGTCCACCTCTGCACGCCAAGCCAGATAATCTTCCAACTCTTTGGCCGTCTCGAATGCCGTGCCATAGATGCGTTGGAGCATGGGATTCTTTTCGCTGCCGCGCCAATAAGCGCCCGCGATGTTGAGCAACTTGATCGCGTCGGGATTGATCTGCCCCGTCCGTTCGACGTGCGGCCCGCGGCACAAGTCCGTGAACGGGCCGTGCGTGTAGAACGAAATCTTGACCGGCTCGCCCGTCGGATTGCCGTATTCATCCACGCCGCCCTTTTCGATATCGTTGATCAACTCGACTTTGTACGGTTGATCTTTGAACGCGGCGCGCGCTTCGTCGGCGCTCACTTCGCGATAGACGAACGAGTGATCCTCGCGCACGATCTCGCGCATCCGCGCCTCGATCTTGTCCAGATCTTCGGGCAAGAGCGTGCGCGGCAAGTCAAAGTCATAGTAAAAGCCCTCTTCGATGGCCGGCCCGATGGCGATCTTGCCTTCGGGGAACAGTTCCAGCACCGCTTGCGCCATCACGTGCGACGCCGAATGACGAAGGCGGTGCAGTTGTTCGTCGTGTTCTTGAGACATGTGAGACTCCTAATTCCCAGTGACAAGTTCTTGTCACCGATAATGTTGCGCTCTAGAGGCGACCAGGTCTGGCCTCCACCGCGTGGCGATGCCTCGGCGCGCGGTGGACGACACACGTGGCCGTCTCTATCCGCGCCCGAGGCCTAAAGTTGAGGTTGTCCCAGTGGCATCTTCGTCCATAGCATCCTCCTTACGGCGTCGGCCGGACCAACACCGAATACACGATGTAACCCATCATCGCCAATGCGGCTAACACGAGCGCGCTGGCGACTAGCTTGCGCGCCGCTTCGGCCATTTGCTGGCGCAGCGGCTTGCCCGTGGGCGGCTTGAAAATGCCGCCGAGCCAGCTCAACACCCGCCCCAGCGCCCAACAGGTGATAAACCCGACCAGGAATCCGGTCACAAACGAAAACTGGTCAACTTGCATGGCTCCGCGCCTTTAACAAAAACGCCTCTCATCCCTGCTGGGACGAGAGGCACAATCTCCCGTGGTTCCACCCACTTGGCCTTGCGGCCACACTTTGACGCTGTAACGGGCGTGCCCGGAACCGGTTACTCGGATAGTCTTTCATCGGCTCGCTCGCGGGTGGTTTTCGCTGGGTGGCTGGCAAAGAAGGCTCTCAATCGTTGGCCCTCCATCCCTGTCGCCGCCATGCGCTGTACTCTGCGCTACGCTGTACTCTGCGCCACGCTGAACTCTGCGCCACGCTGTACTCTTCGCCACGCTGTACTCTGCGCCTCCGGCTACTCGTCCCGGTCATCGCGTCTCAAAATTCTGGCAAGATTTTACCACACGCGCGATGAATTGTCTACCCGGCTTGCTTCGCGTTTTCAGTTGTGATACACTCGTCATGCAGCGATTCCTACAAGGAGGAACCATGACCACACTCAAGGTGGGCGACCTCGCGCCCGATTTCACGCTCCCGGCGACCACGCACGATGCCATCACGCTCAGCCAGTATCGAGGCCGGAAACACGTCGTGCTCGCGTTTTATCCTTTCGATTGGAGTCCCGTGTGCAGCCTGCAACTCCCCGGCCTGCAAGAGGATCTGGGCAAGTTCCAAGCGCTGGGGGCCGACATCCTGGGCATCAGCATTGACAGCCGCCACAGCCACAAGGCCTTTGCCGAACACCTCGGATTGGAATTTCCGCTCCTGTCCGATTTCGACAAGACCGTGTGCCGGACCTATGGCGTCTTGCGCGAGGGTGGCTTTGCCGAGCGCGCGCTGTTTGTGGTGGACAAGCAGGGCATCCTTCGCTATATCCACATCCATCCCGTCGGCCAAGTGCCGGACAACAAACCCGTGCTCGATGCGCTGAGCAAACTATGACGGCCGACGGCAGAGTATACGCCGTCAAGGAAGTACTCGCGGCCGACCAGGACCGCAGCCTTATCGGCTGAACGTCTCGCTCGAATCGTTGGGCGAAGCACAAGCCTGCTCCACCAGCCTGCCCTATGCCGCTGGCCAGGCCATGTCCATCTATACACCCACCAGCGTTGTCACATCGCCCACCACCCTCATCCTGGTCAACAAGCAGCGCATGGATCGGGCCTACAGCGCGACGTCCGTCACGCCCCTGATCAACAAACTATACACGCTGGCGAATGATGACAATGTCAAAGGCGTCATCTTGCCTGTCGAAAATACCAGCGCCGTATCGGCAGCCTATAACGACTGGGATGCCAACGCCTGCGATCCGCAGGCCGCCAATCAAGTCTCTGGCGCAATCCGGAACGTGGCGCTCAGTTACTTGAATGTGCATCCCGACGTGCGCTATCTCGTCGTCGTGGGCAATGACCTTATCATCCCCTTCCGCCGCACGCCGGACGATGCCTTTATCGCCAACGAGTCGGCCTACGCGGGACTATCGGGCCTGCTCAACAGCACCGCCGCCTACGCCGCGCTGGAAAAGGGCTATATCCTCACCGACGACTTTTACGCCGACCGCACGCCCATGCTCTGGCGAGGACGGCAATTGTGGATGCCTGACCTGCCCATTGGCCGCTTGGTGGAATCGCCAGGGGAAATAATCAACACAATAGACGCTTTCTTTTACCAGTACGGCTCCTTCTGGCCCGAACAGGGGTTTGTGACCGGTTATGACTTTTTGATAGACGGCGCAGAGGCTATCAGCCAATCTCTCAACTTGCTCATGTCGCCATCGCCCGTCACGGGCCTCATCAATGATGAATGGAACGCGACTAACTTGCGGGATGGCTGGCTGGCGACGCGCCAGGACGTGGCCTCGATCAATGCGCACTTTGATCACATGAACGCGATCCCGGCCGATAGCAGCGCGGGCACCGTCACGGCCAACGATGTGCTGGCAGCCACCGCCACACTGTCCGGCACGCTCAACTTTTCGATGGGGTGCCACGGCGGCTACAACGCGCCGGATCAATCTGCCGCGTCCGGTCATCAACTCGACTTTGCTCAGGCCCTCGCGCGGCGCGGCGGCTGGTGGATCGGTAACACGGGCTTTGGCTATGGCATGGACGACGCAGTCTCGTTCACCGAGCGCGTGATGGCGCTCTTTGCCGAAGAGTTGGGGAGCAGTATGGACATGCCCGTGGGCGAGGCGCTTCAGCGCGCCAAGCAGCGTTACCTGGGCAGCCTGCCCAGCGGCGGCTGTAGCACCTATGACGAAAAGGCGCTGATCCAAACCACGCTGTACGGCCTGCCCATGTACACCGTCTCCGAGCCTCGGCAGGCTGCGCAGGCCGCGCCGCCTGCCCAAACGGTCCGCGTCGTTGCGCCCGCGCAGGCCAACGCGCTGATCACCGAGTCGCTCCAGATTACGCCGACACTCACCCTGGTCACGTCCACCAGCGGCAGCACCATTGTGGGCTACTATTACACTGCCATGGACGGGGCGCAGGCCAGCCCGGGCCGCCCGGTGCAGCCGCTGCACGTCGAAGAACTGCCGGTGTATGCGGGCCAGACACCACACGGCGTCCTTTTCCGCTCTGGCCGCATCACCGAGCGCACCAACTTTAACCCCGTCATCGCTCGCCCGGTGACGGACACGGCGTTGAGCGAACCGCCCTACCTGTCCCAGTCGTGGTTCCCGCTCAATCCCTTTGCCGTCAACGCGCTGGGCGACATGCCGCGCCTGGTCATCCTCCCCGCGCAATACAAGGGCAGCGAAAACGACGGCACGGAAAAACTGTACGAGCAAATGGACTTGGTGGTGTACTATACCACCACCACCTCGACCGATTTTGTCCCGCCCTCGGTCTGGGAAGTGGGTGCGCTCACCTTCCAAGGTCAGACGACTTTTCAGGTGTTGGCGCAAGACGATTCGGGCGTGGAACAAGTCCTGGTGACCTATAGCAACGATGGCGAGCGATGGCAAAGTGTTGACCTGCGCTACAACAGCGACAGCGGGCAATGGGAAGGCACGCTCACCGGCATGAGTGACAATCCGGCCTACTTTATCCAGGCGGTAGACAAAGCCGGCAATGTGGGCATGAGCGTCAACAAAGGCTTTTTCTTTGAGCCGGCCCGGCACGACATCTACCTGCCCATCGTCATGAGATAGCTCGACCTTCCCAGAATGTTTGACACAGAGGCATCAAGTTTGCCTTGATGCCTCTGTGTCTCTAATCCGATTGGCCGCTGCCACCAGTACTTTATTCTTGCGCCAGTTGTGGTAGAATGGCGAATGACGAACTCGTCATTCGCCACTCGACATTCCAAGAGGTGAACATGCCAACTCCCGGTCGAAACGATCCCTGCTATTGTGGCAGCGGCAAAAAATACAAGCACTGCCACGAGCCGATAGACAAGGCCGCGCAAGCCCAAGTACACGCCTGGGACACCGCTCGCCAAAAGCTGACGCGCGACGTGATCGGCTTTGCGCACGAGCCGCGTTTTGCCCAATCCTTTGCCGACGGAATAAAGTTGTTCTGGAACGAGCACTATACCATCGAGACCGCCAAAAAGATGGACGAGGACGAGTCGCTGCGCTTTTTCGATTGGTTCGTGTTCGACTATGCGCCGGCGGATCGTCCTCGCCTGCTAGACGTCTACGCCGAAGAAAAAGGCGCGACGCTCAACGATGTGGAACGCAAGCAGCTCGGTTACTGGCAGACCGCCAAACACGCCAGCGCCTTGCGTGTGGAATCCGTCGAAGGCGACCAGCTCACACTCCGCGATCTGTTCGATGATTCCACAGTCGCGGCGACGAGCGAGGCGGGCGCCAAGGCTGCCGTGATCGGCGAGATTCTGTTGGCGCGCCTGATCCAGGTGCAAGTGGATTTGCGCTTTTCCGGCTCGACGGTGCGCCTGCCCGAGTCGGCGGTGGACGAGTTGAAAGCCGTGCTGCAAAAAGCGTTCGACGAGTTCCGCGCCGAAAAATCGGAAGCAACGTGGGCCGAGTTCATGCGCGCGCGGGGTTACTTGATGGGCCATCTGGCGATGAAGCTTGCCGAAGCGGAAGGACACCCGCCCGTCGCGGGCAAGGCCGAAGCGAAGAGCGCAGTGAGCCGCGCCATCCGACGTGTTGGAGCGCGCGTCCGCAAGTGAGCGTTTAGACGTATCCTCTCAATAACTCGCGGGTAAAGTTGGCCAAGGGAATGCCAAGGATAGCCAACTGTCCGCGCTATGGCGGCTCGGCGTCGTACCGTTGAATGGTGCGCCCGCTGCCGATGAAGAGTGTCCGATCATGGGCATAGTCCGGCGAGACGGCGATGGCCTCTACGTTGAGCTTGTCCAACGCGGCGGGCGCGTTTGACCATTTGAGGTCGCTCACTTTGACGACGCGCAATTGCCCGCTGTCCAGACCGGCCAAGATCAACCCATCGCGCGTAAAGTCGGGCGAGACAGCCAGCGCCGTGATTTGCGCTTTGCCCGCCAAGCCAGAGATTTCGATCTGCCAGGTCGTGCCACCGTCCGTCGTGCGATACACCGCCGAGCGTTCGAAGGACTGGACAAGCGCGAAGGCAATCTGATCGCGCGCATAGTCCGGCGAAAGCGCCAGCGCCACGCGGCTGCCCACGTCAAAGCGCAGCCCACGCGAAGCAGCTTGCCAAGTCGCGCCGCCGTCGTCGGAACGGAGCACACCAACGTCGCTAAAGCTGCCCAAGAACTTGCGGTCGGGCGCCTTCGGCAGGGCGAGCGACGTGGCGCGATTTTCCATGAGCGGCCACCAGTTTTCGCCGCCGTCGCGCGAGATGGACGTACTTTCGCCGGTGCTCACGATTAGCGTATTGTCGTTGACGAAATCTGGCGAGACGGCGAGAGTCCGCGTGTTCATCCCCACGGGAGGAATGGCTTGATAACCGGTGCGTGTCCATGTCGCGCCGCCGTCGGTCGAGCGGAACAGCCCGCTTTGCCAAGTCAGCGCGTACACGGTGTCGTTGAATGGAAAGCCCGGCGCGACGGCGATTTCGGACACGATCCAATCGCCCAACCCTTGCGTCGCCGGGCGCCATGAGCGGCCCGCGTCTTGCGAAACGTAAAGGCCGCCGCCGCTTCCATTGGGCGAAAGGAGCGAAGCGAACATTATCTTGTCGCGCACAAAATCGGGCGAGAAAGCCAGCGCGTTGACGAGCAGATAAGGCGGCAGGCCGCCCAGAACGCGGCTCCACGTCGCGCCGCCATCGGCGCTGGCGAACAGTCGTCCTGCGAGCGCGCCAGCCGGCCGGCCGGATAGTGCGCCCTCTTCAGTCCACGCGGCGAACAACATTCCGACAGGCGGGTCGCGCACAAAGTCGGGCGAGGGCGCAATCCACGCCACGCTGCCCGTCACTATGCTGGTCGGCTCAATGGCTTGTGGAATAGGAGCGGCTGCGCCGTGCCCCCGCATCACCAACAAGCGCCCGTCGGGCGAAAGGAGATACAGCCGGTCGCTTTCGGCGTCGAACGCGGCGAGCGTGCAGGCGCGCGGCAGCGGCACATCGGCGATGAGCGCGGCGGTCGCCGCATCGAGCACGAGCAAGCGCGGAGTTGAAACGTCTGCGATGTAGATTCGCCCGCGTTGCGCGTCTACCTTCACCGAGCCGCTGATGCCATTGACGCGCAGTGTCGGCTTGATCCCGCTTCCTTCGGTCGCCAAGATGCTGAACGAATTAAAGTTCATCCGGCTGCGCGCGACGAACAACCGTCCGCTGCTTTCGTCGGCGGCCAGCGAAATGACGCTGCGCTCATTGTCCCGGTAAACCATCGCCGACGTTTTGAGGTCATAGACCATCAGCGTGTTGCCGTTGTTGGAGCCGGGAATGCCGTTGTTGAGGCTGATGTACAGTCGGCGGCTCTCGCGCGTTGCAGCAACGCCGAACGCGGCGTCGGCAGCGTAAGGGCTCATCGTCAGACCGGGCGAAATGGGAAACGTGCCAGAGATGCGCTCCATGACCGCCAGCGCCGTCGGGTAGGCAACGTATACGCCCTTATAGACCACGAACAACTTGTCGGCGCTTTCGTCCGGGATGGGCGTGCTGCCAAACGGGTCGGCGGTGATCGGGATAGCGCCGATCAGTCGCAGCCCGTCGAGGTCGAACACAGACACGCCGCCGGACGCGCCGATGAACAACTGCTCGTGCGTGCGATCCACCGCCACGCCGCCGCCGAGTGGGAGCGTCCCTGTGATGCTCCAGTCCTCAGTCGAAATGACGAGCGTCCTATCGGGCGGCGCGCTGACAAACAGGCGGCCCCCGTCCACGTCGAGTGCGACGGCGTGCTCGAGCGGCTGCTCAAAGCGCATACCCAGGTCAATGTCGGCGATGATGACGGGCATGAGATTGGGAATTGGGGAATCTCCTGCTTTAGGAGATTGGAGATTGGAGATTGGGGTCGCAGTTGGAGTGACCGGTGTAGCGGTCGCAGTGGAAGCAATCCGGGCCGGAGTGATGGACGGCGGCGTGCCGACCGGGCCGATGCGAAGCGGCGCGCAGCCCGACATGGCGATGACAAGTATAAGGAACAGAACGACAAATCTACGTGTGTTCATTCGACATTCGACAGATTCACCCAGCCCAGTTGCGCTGCGTGAACGACCAGTTCAGTGCGCGAGTTCACGTCGAGCTTGGCGAACAGGCTGGCGATGTGGCCTTGCACGGTCCGCTCGCTGATCTTGAGCTGCGCGCCGATGGCTTTGTTGGTATAGCCATGCGTGATGAGCTTCAAGACATCCATCTCGCGCGGACTGGGACGCGGCTCGGCCAGTTGTTGTGGCGCTTGGCCCGCGCTCATCCAACGCGAGACGATCTTGCGCGCAATGACGGGGTCGAGCGCCATCTGGCCTTCGTGGACGGTGTGAACGGCATGGACGATTTCTTCGCTGGAGGCGTTCTTGAGCACATAGCCGTTCGCTCCGGCTTCCAGCACGGCTTGCACGTAAGGGTCGTCGTCGTAGGCGGTCAGCACGAGCACGCCCACGGGCAGCCGCTCGTCGCGCACCGCGCGCGTGACCTCGATCCCCGTGCGTCGAGGCATCTGGATGTCCAACACGGCCACGTCGGGGTGGTGAGTGCGGATCGCGTCGAGTGCGGCGTCGCCATCGGCAGCCTCGGCTACCACAGCAATGTCGCCGGCCTCTTCCAGAAACTCGCGGATGCCCTTGCGGACGACGGCGTGATCGTCGGCCAACACGACGCGGATGGATTCACTCATGGAGCGACTCCTGTGCTGCATAGTATATCAGCGTTCGTAGTTGTCGCCAACTGCGCGCGAGCGCGTGCGGACATGGAGGAAAGTCTAGCGGGATTGCAGCAGGCGCTTGTAGCAACCTTGCCACAGCGTGACCGGGCGAGTGAGTTGGGTCACTCGCACATCGGCAAACTGTGGCGCCAGTTGAGCCAGCTCCAGCGGCAGGTCGGCCCAGCGTTCCTCGCTAAGGGCCGCGTGCAGCCGGTTGGCCGCCGGTTCGACCCACTCCCAATCGCGCCGGAAGGCATCGGCCTTGAGATAGTAATCGCGAGCAGGTCATCCACCTGGAGACTGGCCGCGTCGGCGATGGCCGACGCGGCCGCCGGCGTAATGAAACCGGCTTGCGGCCATTCGGCCATCTTTTGGAGGAGCGCCTCGCGCCGGAAAAGCTCGGGCCAGGCCTTGCGCGCCTCCTCGTCGCTAAAGAGCGGCAGGCGCAGGCCCAGCTTGATTTCCAGCTCGTGCTGACGGGCAGTGTAGGCCAGGGTGATTTTGTGCCGGTCCGCCGCAGATAGCGTTCGCCAGTTGGCGATCTCACCCAACGTCCAGTTGACGTGGGCCAGCTCTTCGACCAGAGCAGGGTCGCCCTTGAACTGGCAATGAGGGCAAGGCTCATCGAGGCGATAGATTGGTTCGTCGCAACTTGCGCAGCGCATGCCGCCCTCGTCATGATGGAAAACCATGTTCGGCTACGGCTGACCGAGTCAGCAGATAGATTGTAGCACGAAAGAGCGGGAGAGACAAAACGATTCTAGCGCAAATGGCCCCGCTCATCCATGCCTTGAGGGCGACCCCGTCCACACGCAAGTGCTTGACATTCGGCCAAAAACAGATCAGGGATGCCGTGGGCAACCGCACGATCTCTACACAGACACCTTCGGCGAGCACGCTGCAATCATTCTGCAATGCTTCTGCAATCATGTTGTAAACTTTGCGCCCCGTGAACCGTGATATTATAGTAGGTAGTTTCTCTCAGAGATCGGCAGAAAGCCGTTGACCGCGCCAAGGAGTGTACTTGTTCCTCGTCTAAACTTTCGGACTATTGCCAAGCGAAAGGATTTGCAGTACCATAGTATCGGTTACCGTTCGTGTTTATTTACTCCAGAATATTCCATCAAAAAACCAGGCTCTGATCTCTACAAAATAGTTCCTCGCCAGACCGTCAGGTTGCTTTGACCTGACAGGTCTACCCGATATGGAGGCTTCCATGAAACGCTCCCGCATGTACACCGGCGCAGCTTTAGCCCTGGGCCTGACGCTGGCCCTGACTTTGCTCTGGCTGCTAAGCACCAATCTGCCCATCACCCGCGCCGCACCCATCACAATCAAAGGCGCCAACGCGAGCGACGTTGTCGAGCCGCATAGCCAAACCGACACGCCCGAACCGTTGGACAGACTGCATCCCCAAACCGGCCTGGGAAATGGCAAGTTTATCGTTTCTCTGTTTCGTGACGGGACCTGGCAGACAGTCGGCGCGCTTGCTTATGGTCAAGACCTCACCGAGCATCAACTTGACCTAGCGGGTCTGATGCCGTCGGGCCAAGTCGCTCTGCGCTTGACTTACGAGGGCAACACAGCGGCTCACATTGATGCGATACAACTTGGCGGCGCAGCGCCCCAGGCTGTGATGGGCGCTTCCGAAGACACTGTGCTGGCTCTCAAAAAGCTAGCCAGCCGCGACTATGACGTGATTGACGCCGCCCACCGGACGCTCACCTTCATCTTTGACCTGGCAACAGGCCAACCGGCGAGCCTGGCACTCACGGCGCGCATCGAGCCAGAGCACATCAGCCAGACTCCCTTCCGGTTTCCACCGGACAATGCGTACAGGATCATGAGCGCATCGTCCAGCTTTTACACCTATGCATTCGACAGCCAACCTGGCACATTGAAGATTGATGGCGACCTAGCCGATGAAAACCTGGGCGAGCCATTCTTTCAGGAATTCTCCAGGCCAGGGACAGGTCATCCGGCCAACTATGCCTACGGCTGGGTACGCAACGACGACGAGAACCTGTACGTGGCGATTGACTTTACGTCCGACAACACGATGGATGGCGACAAGGACTATGCCCAAGTCTATGTGAACGTGCCAGGCGGCCTGCGCGAGTTTAAAGTCTCGGTACCCGAACAGCAGTGGGGCAAGCCGGGCTTTACCTACACGCCCCGCGCCGTTTACCAGCACAAGGTCTATGAGTTCAAGATACCGTTGACCGAACTGGGTCTGGCCCAAGCCCAGCCCGGCTTGCCGCTTGAACTAGCTTTTGCCGCCTACGGCACAGCAGCGGCTGGGCCACCAGACTGTTTCGCCACGCTCGATGGCGTCATGGTCTACACCGGCACCGCCATCGCCGTGCAGAACGCCGTGGATGCCGCCAGCGAAGGCAGTACTGTCAAAGTGGCTGGGTACTGCGCGGGCCTGCAAATGCGCGCCGGGACACATCAGGCCATCTACATCTCCAAGACGCTGACGATACAGGGCGGCTACACTACCACCGATTGGGTGAATTCGTATCCCCTCACCCAACCGACGACGCTGGACCCCTATAGCTCGGGGCGCGTGGTGTATGCTACAGTGGACATTACCCTGTCCAACCTGACGGCACAGAACGGCAACACCACAGATGAGGGCGGCGGCATCTATGCCAGCGGCGCGCTGACGCTGACCAACGTCAATGTCCTGAGCAACACTGCTACTCTCCGTGGCGGTGGAGCGAGGGTCGGCGGCGCAGTCACACTGGTGGGCGGGCGATTTGAGAACAATCAGAGCACGTCTGGTGTTGGCGGCGGGCTGCGTGTATACGGCATATTGACTTTGACAGACACCCAGTTCGTCAGCAACACCTCCCAAGGAAGTGGCGGCGGGGTGTATGCCGTTGCAACCGCACTTTCGGGCGGGCGATTTGAGAGCAACCAAAGCGCAACTTCTGGCGGCGGCATGTATGCGGAAAGCACAATGATGCTGACGGGGACACAGTTCTTGAGCAATACCGCCCAACTCTATGGCGGCGGGATACGCCACGCCGATGGCAATGGGTACCTGGTCAACACGCTGTTTGCGCGCAACGTTGCCGCCACCAGCGGTTCGGCCATGTACCTTGGCTCTTCCGGCAATGTCGCCATCTTACACACCACCATCGCCAGCCCCACCATCGGCGCGGGCGCGGCGATCTATGTGAACGCAGGCACGGTGGGCATTACCAATACCATCATTGCCAGTTACACTATCGGCATCAGCAACACAGGCGGCACGGTGAGTTCGGACTATAACCTGTTCTACAACGCGCCGACGAGCGTCGTCACCGGCAGCCACAGCCTCACGGGCACGAACCCGCTCTTTTCCAATCCGGCGGGCGACGACTATCACCTCACCGCTGCCAGCCCAGCGATTGACCACGGCACAGATGCGGGCGTGACGACCGACCTGGACGGCAACCCGCGTCCAATCGGCAATGGCTATGACATCGGCGCTTACGAGCTTGGCTATGACCTGGTGATCAAAAAGATCGCCTCCCCTGAGCCAGCGGTCGCGGGCATGGGTACGACGCCGAGCCGCCATAGCGCGGACAGTTGGCTATCCTTGGCATTCCCTTGGCCAACTTTACCCGCGAGTTATTGAGAGGATACTCCTATCCACTAACATGTCGAACACTTGACAGAACGCAATTGGCGTTTCATCCAAGCTGGATTCGTGCATTTGCCGACGCGCGGCAGGCCGGTGGACTGTTCAAGATGTTAGCGGACACCACAGATATTGACAAATAGACAAACTTCTATTATAATCTTATTCACATAGACGGGTATCTATATGACAGAGAAAGCTATTTGCGCTAATCCAGTCGAATTTGCCAAAGCCTTGGCCGACGACACTCGCCAAAAGATCATGGCGTTTTGCTGTTGCCAGGAGCGCGGCGTCAGCGAGATCGTCGAGCATGTCGGCGTGGCTCAGCCTACCGTTTCACATCACCTGGCAATCTTGCGAGACGCCGGGCTGGTAAAGATTCGGCACGAGGGCAAGCAGACGTTCTATTCGCTCATCCAAGACCGCGTGGTCTTTTGCTGCGGACAAATCATGCAAGTCTTTGCGCCAGAGACCGAGGCCGTCAAGAAAACTATCGAGACCTGAACGGTCGGGACACGGGGCAGTGCGTCTCGCGTCCCGATCTTTTTGTCAAGTTGCATAGACATCCGTCTATGTGTTCAAATCTCAACCAATTTCTTTTGGAGGTTGCCATGACCATCACACCGGATACAATCCGGACGAGTGTGCGCGAGCACTATGCCGATGTCGCTCGCTCGCGCGATACATCCAGCGAATGTTGCAGGCCGAGCACGTGCGATTGTAGCAACACTCTACCCTGCCGACATGCTCACCGAGCTGCCTGCTGATGTGACCGGCCTCTCGCTTGGCTCCGGCGATCCTGTCACGCTCGCCGGCCTTGGCGCCGGCGACACGGTGGTTGACCTCGGCTCCGGCGGCGGGATTGACTGTTTCCTCGCCGCTCAGCGCGTGGGCGCAGAAGGCGGCGTTATCGGCGTGGACATGACGCCGGAGATGATCCAGCGCGCGCGCGCGAACGCCGTCAAGGTTGGCGCGGCGAACGTCGAGTTTCGGCAGGGCCAGATCGAGGCGCTGCCCGTAAAAGACGCAACCGCCGACATGATCATTTCCAACTGCGTCATCAACCTTTCGCCCGACAAACCGCAAGTCTTTCGAGAAATGTTTCGCGTCCTCAAGCCGGGCGGGCGAGTGGCCGTCTCGGACATTGTGACGAGCGGGCCAATGCCCGAGGCGCTCAAGAACGACCGGGAGGCCTGGTGCGAGTGCGTCTCCGGCGCGATTCCCGCCGAGGATTATGCGGAAGGTCTGCGCGACGCAGGGTTCGTGGATGCGCAGGTGGAACCGAACGGGACTGCGGATACGGCGCTTGATTTGATTCCAGTTGGGACGCCCTTCTCGGCGCTCATCACCGCGCGCAAACCGGAGGCCCGATGATGCCACCAACTGATACTCGGCTTGTGCGCTCGACGACGAGCGCCATCACTGCGGCCAACCGTTGGGATCATTTTCTGGCGCGCTGGGGCGTTGACCGCGGCAGACATCGAGTCGAGCCGGGTCTGTATGCTCTGGGCAATCCCACGCAAGATTCAACCGTTTTTGTGACCGCCAACTATACTCTCAGTTTTGACGCGCTGCGGTCGGCGCTGGCCGGGATTGACGGTTATATCCTGGTACTGGATACTTTCGGCATCAATGTCTGGTGCGCCGCCGGTAAAGGCACATTCGGCGCCGATGAATTGGTGTGCCGGATCGAAGTGACGCGGCTGGGCGACGTCGTCCGCCACCGCAGGTTGATCTTGCCTCAACTGGGCGCGCCGGGCATGGCCGCGCACGAGGTCAAGAGCCGCACCGGGTTCAGCGTCGAGTACGGCCCCGTGCGCGCGACCGACCTGCCAGAGTATCTCAAGACTCGCGTCGCCACGCCAGAGATGCGCCAGGCGCACTTTACCTTGATGGATCGTCTGGTCTTGATCCCGGTGGAACTGGTGAGCGTCCTGCTGCCGATGTTGGCTGCGGCGGTCGTGCTGTTCTTTTTCAATGGCTGGCTATCGGCGGCGGGCGCAGTCACAGCCATCTTGTCCGGCGTGATCTTGTTCCCTATCTTGCTTCCCTGGCTCCCTACATCTGACTTTAGTACGAAAGGATTCATCTTGGGCGGGGTGGTGGCGCTTCCCTTTGCCGCAGTGGCATTCTTGGGCAAGCCGGATGCAGTGTGGTGGTTGCGCGTGGGCGGGGCGTTGACCTACCTGTTGGCTATGCCGCCGGTGACTGCTTTCATTGCGCTGAACTTTACCGGCTCGACGCCGTTCACGTCCAAGAGTGGAGTCAAGCGCGAGATGTATGCCTATATCCCCACCATGGCCTGGTCATTTGGGATCGGAATCGCATTGACCATTGCTCTGCCTCTGATCCGGATGCTGAGAGGATGATGATGTTCAACTCTTATGTGACCAGCACGCTTCGATACGATCCAGAATCGTGCATCAATTGTGGAATGTGCAGCGCCGTGTGCCCGCACGGTGTGTTCGCGCCGGACGGCGACGCAGCCCGGCTCGTCCGTCCCGCAGCGTGCATGGAATGTGGAGCTTGCCAGCTCAATTGCCCCACAGGCGCCATCACGGTGGACAGCGGCGTGGGATGTGCTACTGCCATGATCTATGCTGCTCTGAGAGGGCAAAAGGACGCCACTTGCGGTGGCCCGGTTGAGCCAGCCTGTGGCTCTGAGAAGCCAGGTAACACAACTTGTTGTGGGTAGCCTGTCTCAAAACTCGGTACAACCTGCGACTAGGAAATCCGATGTGTTGGGCTTTGACGCCAGCCCCGATATGCTCGACGTGGCTCGCCGTAACCTGGCGGCTTTTCCCAACGTCGAGTTGCGCCAATTGCCATTACCCGATGGCTCGCTCGATGCGGCGTTCGCCAACATGTATCTGCACCACGCGCTCGATCCATCTGCTGTAATCAAAGAGTTGGCGCGCGTGCTCAGATCGGGCAGCGCGCTATGCATCACCGATCTGGACACTCACGACCACGAGTGGCAGCGCGAGCAGATGGCCGACCTGTGGCTAGGTTTTGAGCGCGACGACATCCGTCGCTGGTTCGCCGAGGCCGGCTTGAAGGACGTTGATGTGACCTGCGCCGAGCCCTGACTGTCTTGACGGTAGGTCTGGCAAGTTGTACACTGTAGGCAATCAAGACCACCAGGAGGCTCGACATGCCAGGGCAACCACGCCATCGTCCACCAAGCACATGGATTCCAAGTTCAAGGAATTCCCCGGCATGGCATACACCATCCAGGTTGCGCCCGAAGACTGCACCGGCTGCGCCCTGTGCGTGGAAGCCTGCCCCGCCAAAGACAAGGCCAACCCCAGCCGCAAGGCGATCAACATGGCACCTCAGCCGCCCCTGCGCGAAAGCGAAGCCGCCAATTGGGAATTCTTCTTCAACCTGCCGGAAGTGGATCGCACCCTGATCAATCCCTCCACGATCAAGAATTCGCAGCTGCTCCAGCCGCTGTTTGAGTTCTCCGGCGCCTGCGCGGGCTGCGGCGAAACCCCGTACGTTAAACTCGTCTCGCAGTTGTTCGGCGACCGCGCCCTGGTTGCCAATGCCACCGGCTGCTCATCCATTTACGGCGGCAACCTGCCCACCACACCCTGGTCTCAGAACAAAGACGGACGCGGCCCGACCTGGTCGAACTCGCTGTTCGAAGACAACGCCGAATTTGGCCTGGGCATGCGCCTGACGCTCGACAAACAAATCGAGTATGCCCGCGAAATCCTGCCTGGCTTTGCCGCCCAACTCGGCCAGGACCCTTCGACAAGCTCAGGGCAAAGCCTGGTTGATGGCCTGCTCAACGCCGATCAGAGCAACGAAGCCGGCATCAAGCAGCAGCGTGAGCGCGTGGCCGCCCTCAAGAGCAAACTGGCCGGCAGCGCTGAGCCGAAAGCCAAAGACCTGCTCAGCCTGGCAGATGTCCTCGTCAAGAAATCCGTCTGGATCATGGGCGGCGACGGCTGGGCTTATGACATCGGCTACGGCGGCCTCGATCACGTTCTGGCCTCCGGACGCAACGTCAACGTCCTGGTTCTGGACACCGAAGTCTACTCCAACACCGGCGGCCAGGCCTCCAAGTCCACCCCGCTCGGCGCAGTCGCCAAATTCGCCATGGCTGGCAAGGGCATCTCCAAGAAAAACCTGGGCCTGATCGCCATGGCTTACGGCTACGTCTATGTGGCGCTTGTTGCCATGGGCGCCAGCGACCAGCAGACTCTCAAAGCCATCCTCGAAGCCGAGGCTTACGATGGCCCGTCCCTGGTCATCGCCTATAGCCACTGTATCGCGCACGGCATTGATATGGTCAAGGGCCTGGAACAGCAAAAACTGGCTGTCCAGTCCGGCTACTGGCCGCTGTTTCGCTACAATCCTGCGCTGGCCGTCGAGGGCAAGAACCCGCTCTCGATCGACTCGAAGGAACCCACCATCGGCGTTGACAAGTTCATGTACAATGAAACGCGCTTCCGCATGTTGGTGCAGTCCGACGAGACCCGCGCCGAAATGCTTCTCAAGGAAGCCCAGAAAGATGTCAAGAACCGTTGGGCCTTCTACTCACAGATGGCTGCCATGCACTACGACGGCGGCGAGACCGAAAATAAGTAAAGTTCACACCACAAAAGATAGGGATGCAATCGCATCCCTATCTTTATGGATTGGTATATTTCATCGAAAGGAAAACAACCATGACCGACCTGACCACTCATTATCTTGGCCTCACCCTCAAAAACCCGCTTGTCGCCTCTGCCTCACCGCTTACGAAAAATCTGGAAAGTGCCCGCAAACTCGATGAAGCCGGCATCGGCGCGATCGTCATGTATTCGCTCTTCGAGGAACAGATCATCCACGATAGCCTGGAACTCGATCACTACTTGACGCGCGGCACCGATTCCTTTGCCGAGGCTCTTTCCTATCTCCCCGACCTCGGCACGTATGCCATGGGACCTGAAAAATATGTCGAACACCTGGCAGCCATCAAAAAGGCCGTCAGCGTGCCCGTGATTGGCTCCCTGAACGGCGTTTCAAAGGGCGGATGGACGCGTTACGCCCGCTACATGCAGGATGCTGGCGCCGACGCCATTGAACTTAACCTGTACTACCTTGTCACCGACCCCCAAATCTCCTCCCAGGAACTGGAAGACACCTACGTCGAACTGGTGGAAGATGTCAAAGCTTCGATCCATATCCCCCTGGCTGTAAAACTTGGGCCAGCCTTGACCTCCCTACCCAGCTTCTCCCGCCGCCTGGCAGCTGCCGGCGCAAAAGGCCTGGTGCTTTTCAACCGTTTCTACCAGCCCGATTTCGACCTCGACAGCCTGGAAGTGGTTCACGCCCTGTCGTTGAGCACATCCGAAGAAATTCACCTGCCCCTGCGCTGGGTCTCCATCCTCCATGGAAAAGTGGATGCCGACCTGGCCCTGACCACCGGCGTCCACACTTACACCGATGTGCTCAAAGCCATGATGGCCGGGGCGAAAGTCGCCATGCTGGCCTCCGAACTCCTGAAAAATGGCTACCAGCGCATTCCCGCCATCCTGGCCGATCTGCAAAAATGGATGGAAGAACACGAATACAACTCCATCGAACAAATGCAGGGCAGCCTGAGCCAAAAGGCCGTGCGCGAACCCGCCGCTTTTGAGCGCGCCAATTACATGAAGGTGCTCAACTC
Source organism: Anaerolineae bacterium (assembly GCA_041300525.1). GTDB lineage: Bacteria > Chloroflexota > Anaerolineae > Fen-1058 > Fen-1058 > JBGLNJ01. The sequence continues at coordinate 4,517,588 of JBGLNJ010000001.1, forward strand.
CTATCGAGACCTGCCGTAGAAAGCACCTTTCTGGACAAAAAAGAGACACCTGTAAAAGTGTCTCTTTTTTGTCCAGTCCCAGAAAGGTGTATGGCTTATTCTTCTTCCACAACGGCGGCGGCGGCCACCTTGCGATGCCGGAAAGTAATCCGGCCACGAGTCAAATCGTAGGGGGACATTTCCACCTTGACGCGGTCTCCCAACAAAATGCGGATATAGAACTTGCGCATCTTGCCAGAAAGATAAGCAAGGATATCGTGACCATTTTCCAGCCGAACTTTGAACTGCGTGCCGGGCAGCGCCTCGACTACAGTACCTTCCACGACAAGTTTGTCGTCATCTTTTGCCATACACACCTCCAAACGATCTATTCGTACGTCTTAACCTGGCGCCGCTTGAGACGGCGGATGGCTTTCTTCTCTTCCATGCGGCGCTGTTCGCTCTTGGAGACGAACCAGCGCTTGCGGCGCACGGTGCTCAAAACGCCACTCTTCACCACTTTCTTGCGAAAGCGCTTGAGCAACCCTTCTTGTGATTCATTCGGACGCAAATTTACAGCAGTCATGTATTCACCTCCCTTCTATGAAGGGATGTTCTTAAGATAAAAAAACGGCCTGTCAAAGACACAGCCGAGACAAAGTGCAAACCCAGAGAGACACCATCAACACTCAGAATTTTTTACTCTGCACAACTCCTTGACTGCCGGAAATCCGCCAATCGCTCGGGGGCTGGTCTTTGAACGAAACAATTATACTATATAACTATATGGCTGAATAGATTTTTGCAGGCCGACCGCGCCAACGTGGTCTTTGCGGTCAAGGTTCGTTTGTCCAATGCCGATCACCGCCTCAAGGCGGGCATGAACGCCGACGCGGTGATCGAGACTCTGGCGACTCGATGACGGCTCTATGGATGTGAGTGCCGGACAGGTGATGCTTTTTCCGAGCCTCAAGCCAGGCTTGATATTTCGCCGGAATCGTTTTCCCTTTTGTCATCATGAGGTTTGATATTGGCTTTCAACCAGTCCATAAAAGCCTCAAACGTCATGTCTTTTGTCAGGAGAAGTTGGGTCTTGTCTGCCCGGTGCAGGTGGGGCACTGGTTCATTGGCGTGTTCCGCGCCGATGCGCCCATACTTGAGCCGAATGACGCGCGGATCGGGACTGTTGTCAAACCCCGCTTCCACGAATTCGCCGCGCAATACGTAATAGCGATACTGGCGCGCGTCCTGGCTGATTAACTCGGTCACAAGCACCTGGTATGCGCCATAGGTGGCGCTCAGGCGCAGGATGGCTCGGGCAGGGGTAAAATCGGCGAAAGACTCGACTTGGTCAAAGGTTGCGCGCGCCAGCGTCGTTATGCGAGCAAAAGCGTCTGCAGGCGTTGTGTCCAATCCTGGATTCCTTTGTAGCAAAATTCCCAGTCGGCCAGATCAATTTCCCAGGTCTTGCTCAAGCGGGCCTCAACTTGCCGAACAAAGTCCTCGTCCGTCGCCGCACGCTGCGCGAACGTCGGGTAATCCAGGCCGTACCGGGTGCGGTAAGCGGCCTCGCGCTGTTTCAGTTCCGATAGCTTGCCCGTGATTTGCTCGATGGCAAACCGTTGCAAGGCCAAGTCGAGCGCGGCTTGTATCCCCCCAAAAGCGTTGAGCATCTCGACGTATTTGTCTTGAATCGCTATTGTCACCATGCGCTCATTCTCCTTCCAGGCGCATCGCGCTGCTTGAACGTGTCGCCCGCGTATCTGTTAGCCCCCACACCCTTTTGCCGTGTCATTTGGCACCGCACATTTCTGGGGCATATTCTATCACAGAATGAAAGCCGCGCTGCGCCCATGGAGGTGTGCCGGACCAGGGTTGTGGCGGGGTTGTCGGTCATAGTGGGAAGACGATGAACCTGGCGCTGTGCGGGCGCGACATTCAAGAACAAGCCGACCGCGCCAATGTGGTCTTTGCGGTCAAGGTTCGTTTGTCCAATGCCGATCACCGCCTCAAGGCGGGCATGAACGCCGACGCGGTGATCGAGACTCTGGAGGTGACTCGATGATAGACACTAGCCCTGTCGAATTGGGACAAAACGAGCCTGAAATTGACTGAGACTTGGCTGCTCAGATTGGCTGGTTCGTTCCGGCAGAAACAGAGCAATTGCCCCATCATCACGCCAGCGGCAGCGTGAACCAAAAGCGGCTGCCTTGCCCCAGCACACTCTCGACGCCGATCGTGCCTCCCATTCCTTCGACCAGTGCCTTGGCGATGGACAGGCCCAGCCCCGAGTTGCCACTGCTCCGCGCCCACGATCCTTCCCCACGATAAAAGCGATCAAATACATAGGGCAGGTCTTGCGCCGCAATTCCGTCGCCGGTATCGCTGACGCTCACTTGTACGTGTGCCTCACGTGTCTGTGCCGCCAGGGTGATGCGCCCGCCGACGGGCGTATGGCGCAGCGCGTTGCCGACCAGGTTCTGAAGCACTTGCGCCATCCGATCCGGATCAGCTCGCACGCGCGCCAGTGCCTCCGGCGTATCCGCCTCAAGTGTGACTTGTTGCGCGTCGGCCGCGGCCACAAAGCGGGCCGCTGCTGCATGCAATAACGTTCCCACCTCCACCGCCTGCATCGTGAATGGCATTTGCTTAGCTTCGGCCAATGCCAACTCGCGCACATCTTCCACCAGTCGCGCGAGCAGGCGCGTCTCGTCATACAGAATGGCAATCTCGCCGAGTTCCAGCGGGTGGACGCCGTCCAGCAGCGCGCCCAAAAGTCCTTGCATCACCGTCAGCGGCGTGCGCAATTCGTGCGCGACATCGGCCATCAAGTTGCGCCGCAACGTCTCGGCCTGCTGGAGCGAGTCGGCCATGTCATTAAAGGCCCGCGTCACTTCACCCACTTCTGTGATGCCCGCTGTCTCTTCGAGTGGCGCCCGCTGCGCCCAGTCGCGCGCGGCAAAGGCGCGGGCTGTTTGCGCCAATGTGGCCAGGGGCGCGGCCACGCTTCGGCTGATGAGCAGGCCCAGCGCCAGGCCCAAGCCCATGGCCCCCAGCGCCGCGATCAAGATTGAACGCTGTATATGCTCGCGAAAGCTCCGCACAGAAGGATCTTCTGTGCGCAGATCGGGCGGCTCGGCCACCAGGTAGCCGACCACCGCGTTGTCCACGCTGATCGGCTGCGCGCGGCGCAGCTCACTTGCTGTGAGCTTTTGATCTGGGCGCGGCGGACGATCTGCATAGACGATGCGGCCCAGCGCGTCGGCCAGGAGCCAGCGCGGTTGGGGGATGGCGAGGAAACCACTCGCTGCCCCGCTGGACTTGACCAAATTCGGCAGGTCGGCGACGTCCTCCCAGGAGCCATATTGGCGATAGTGCTCTCGCAAAGTTTGTAGCAAACTGCCGCTCGACAGGTCAGGTCGCGCCAGGTACTGATCGAATTCCTGACCCACGCTCCAGATGGCCGCTATTGCTACGGTTACTACTGTCACCAGCGTGATGATGATAAAAGCCAGTGTGAGGCGCACCCACAACCGCTTCAAGGCAAGGCCTCCCCTTCTGTGCGCAAGCGATAGCCTACGCCAAACACGGTCTCGATATAGATCGGGTTCAGCGGGTCAGGCTCGATCTTGCGGCGCAAATTTTTGATGTGGCTGTCCACCGTTCGATCCAGGCCCTCGTATTCATACCCCAGCGCCTTTTCCACCAGCTCGCCGCGCGTAAAGGCGTGATTCGGACGCTCCATAAAGGCGCACAGCAGGGCAAACTCGGTCGGCGTCAGGTCGAGGTCTTGACCCTCCAGCATAGCCAGGTGTTGCTCCCGGTCCAGGCGCAGGCCGCGCACCTGCAAGACCGGCGACGAGCGCGGGCCGCCCCGAGTACGGCGTAGGATGGCTCGCACGCGGGCGAGAACCTCGTGAGGGTTGAATGGCTTGGTGACATAGTCGTCCGCGCCAAGCTCCAGGCCGACGATTTTGTCGCTATCGTCTACGCGCGCGGTCAACATCAGGATGGGGGTGGCGGCGTGTTGTTCGTCGGCGCGCAAATGCGGCTTTTGAGACCATTTGGCAAATTCCTTGATGATGCGCAAGCCCTTGTCGTATTCCCAACTCACCTTGTCGCCCAGGATGCGGATGGCGAGGCAATCGCCCATGCGGGAAAGCACTCGCGCCACATCCGAGATGCGCTCCGATTGATACGGCACGTCTTCGCCTTCCAGGGTGGGCAGGCGGGTGGCCTCGGGCACCAAAAAGTGTCCATGCCCGCCCAACTGAAAAATGCCGGCCTCAAAGCTGTTGCGCGTGCGCAGAGACGCGTTAAAGAACATCATGAACAGCGTGCGCCCCGGCAGAATGTCGGTGTGCAGACGGCGCATCGAGTTGTCTGCCTTCAACTGCAGGGCCACATCCAACATGGTGTCGATTTCAGCTTTGGTGAAATCGCGCAGAGTGATGAAATCGCGGCCTTTTAGACCTTCAGTGATCATTCGAATCTCCTTCTGTGGAAAATGTCTGGGCCCTGGAGAGAGTCACTCCAGGGACTTGCGACGACGAGATCAAGCGACAGAGGTTTATCCGCCACTGAACAACTTGCGCCACTCACGACCCACTTGTTCCATCAGCGATTTTGCTCCCGTGCGGCGCATGCGGTGCAGATGGAACATGCCGAGCTGCCATTCGGTCATCCAGCGGGCCGCAAAGTCACCCCGCACGGTTTCCTCAAAGATATTTTCAATCTCTTGGCGGTTGATCACCCGTGGCCCGGTCATACGCACGGCAAATTCACACGTCCGGCTGCTGCGCTCGGAGATATAGGCTTCAATGCCGATTTCGTCCATCACGTCCATGACCGAACGCAGAGAGCGGATGGATTTGGCGTATGCAAAGTGGGGCGGGTAACCGTGCTCGACCATGACCTCGAACACGGCTCGCATCAGGGCAATCGTGCCGCCATACAAGACCTGCTCTTCAAAGTTGTCACCCTCGGTCTCGGAGTCAAACTCGACTTCCACTACGCCGACGCGTGTGCTGCCACACGCCTTGGCCAGGGCCAGCACGATTTGCGTGGCATCGCCGGTCACGTCCTGATCCACGGCGACGGCGCCATAGATGCCGGAGCCGGCCAGGAATTTCTCCCGCACCAAATGTCCCGGCCCATTCGGGACAAACAACACCACGTTCACATTCTTGGGCGGCTGGATGGCCCCGTACAAGACATTAAAGCCATGCGCAAAGCTCAAGGTGCTGCTGGGCTTGAGGTTTTTGTGAAGAGATTCCTTGTACACTGACGGTTGGGCCGGGTCGGCCAGCAGCACATGCACCACGTCAGCCGCCCGCGCGGCCTCGGCGATGGACATGACCTGGAAACCATCTCGTTCGGCTTTGTCCCAATCCGAGAACTGATCTTTGGGGCCGGCGCCCACGATCACATTCACGCCGCTGTCGCGCATACACAGCGCCTGCGGCTCGCCCTGGATGCCATAGCCTATGATGGCGACTATCTTGTCTTTCAATACATCCAGGCTCACATCTTGGTCTCGATAAACCTGATTCTTCACGTCATCCCCCTAAGTGTTCATACGCCCTGGGTATAATCGCGATTCACATCCTTATAGAGCAGATAGGCGGATTGATCCCAGCCTGTCGCATAAAAGAATTGCGGGCAAAAAGGCGCCATGTAAATAAAATCGCCCTTTTGGGTCTCGATGTAATCATGGTTCAGCCAATACACCCCTCGACCTTCCAACATATACAGCCCGTGTTCCATGATATGGGATTCGACAAAGCTAAAGTAAACACCGGGGTCGAACACCTGCAAGTTGATGCCCATGTCAAATGCCAGGTTCTCATAGGGCGTCAGGTGCTTTTCCATGTAGGTGTCCACCGGTTCAGCCGTCACATCCCGCTCATGGGCGATGATGGGATCGGGAATTGCCAATCCATCCACCTTTTCATAGCGGCGGCGAATCCAGACTAGCCGGCTCACGGCGCCGCTCTTGTTCACAAATTGATAGGGGCAAGCTGGAGGCAGCCAACAGAACCCGCCTTTGCCCAACGGGTGGGATTTGCCTTCCAACTCAAAATCAATCCCGCCTTCCAACACAAAGAGGAATTGTTCCAAATCCTCATTCCAAAGGCCGGCCGTCCCTCCCCCCGGTTGGATCACCAGTTCATGCTCCACAAAACGCGCTCCCAGTTGAGGAGTTGCCAGAACCTGCGCCTGCACACCACGCAAGTGAGGCAAGTTGCTCAACACTCGATTCGCCGCCGGCAAGATGGAATAAATGCCGGGCTTGGTGATAGCCCTGCAACGGGTCGTGAGGTCCGCTTCGCTGACGACAAGCAGCTTGTCTTGTTTCATAAGACTTCTCCTCTGGGCAATCGTCTCGCCGGGGACAGCGCGGCGAGCGGACTTTTAGAAAGCATAGCGCTGACTGCGGCGCAACAATCTTCCAAAACCAGGCTGGACCTTGATTTGCCCGTCCTGGTACACCGTCTCTCCCCGCACCAGGGTGCGTTCTACCTTGCCTTTGAACGAGTAACCGATATAGGCGCTGTGCTTGTTCTTGTAGAAAAGTTGATCGGCCGTAAGCATCCATTCCTTGTTCAAGTCAACCACCACCAGGTCCGCATCCGCGCCGGGCAAGATGGCGCCCTTTTGGGGATACAGGCCAAACAAGCGAGCCGGGTTGGCAGACAGCAATTTCACCAGTGCGGGCAGCGCCAGGCCGCGTTTGTGAACGCCTTCCGTCAGCAACGCCGGCAGCATGGTCTGAATGCCCGAGATGCCTCCCCAGGCCTTCCAGATATTGTTCATGCCTTTTTCTTTCTCTTCCCAATTGCACGGCGAATGGTCCGACCCGATCGTGTCCACCAGCCCTTCCAAGACGCACGTCCACAGCGCCTCTACATTTTCCCGCGACCGGATGGGCGGGGCGCACTTGGCCGCCGGGCCGATGCGCTCATAGTCTTGATGATCAAAGAACAGATAATGCGGGCAGGTCTCGGCTGTGACGTGCACTCCCTCGCTCTTGGCCTGGGCGATGGCCCGGATTCCCTCTGCAATCGAAACGTGGACAATGTGCAGGTTGCCGCCCGTGACCTTGGCCCAGTAACAGGCGCGTAGGATTGCTTCTAGCTCTGTTTCGGGCGGACGTGATTCGTACCAACTGGCGCGGTCGGTTCTGCCGGCCTCGCGCAATTGCTTTCCCAAATAAGCGGTAACGTACTCGTTTTCGGCGTGCAGTCCGATCACATTGCCCAGCTCACACATCTGGATCAGGCCGGCATGAATTCGCCAACTCTTGCAGCGCGGCCTCATCCATCACGGTGCGCGGCTGATGTGGATTGGGCGTGATCGAGTTCACCGGCAACTCGGCCACGCCGACTGGCGCCGGGGCCGTTGCCTCACGTTCGTCCTTCCAGGCCGTCGCGCTCGGGATGAGCGCCCCCAATCCTTTGCCGAGTCCTGTCTTGCGTGGCATGTTGACCTCAAATCCCCAATCTCCAATCCCTAATCCCCAATTTCAAAGAACAGCCTGGGGTTCTGCGCCTTGGCTTGAAAGTGGAGATTGGGGATTGGAGAGTGGGCTATCGCCCGACAATAGTTCTTGGGCAAAAGCCTGATAAGCCTGCGCGCCCAGCGACTGAGGCGCATAGGCCAGGATGGGCAGGCCATAGCTGGGCGCTTCCGAGAGACGGACGTTGCGCGGGACAATCACTGTGAATACCTGACCGGAAAAATGTTTCTGCACTTCGTCTCTCACCTGGCGGGCCAGGTTCGCGCGCCCGTCGAACATCGTCATCAGCAAGCCGCGCACCTGGAGCGTGGGGTTGAGTGAGCGGCGCACCAGTTGAATCGTCGTCATCAGTTGCGTCAGCCCCTCGAGCGCCAGGTATTCGCATTGCACCGGGATGATGACGCCATGCGCCGCCGCCAACGCGTTGACGGTCAGCAGCCCCAGGCTCGGCGGGCAGTCCACGAAAATGTAATCGTAGCGGTCGCGCACCGGGCGCAAGGCGGCGCGCAGTTTTGTCTCGCGCCCGCGCATGGCCACCAGCTCGATCTCCGCGCCGGCCAGTTGTGGCGACGACGCAGCCAGTTCCAGGTTCGCCTGCTGCGTCGGCTGAATCATTTCCTTCAGCGGCACGTCGCCGACGAAGGCGTCGTAAATGGATCCATCCTGTTGTTGGTTCTTGTCCACACCCAGGCTGGCGGTCGCATTCGCCTGCGGGTCCACATCCACGACGAGCACACGCTGGCCCAGCTTGGCCAGGTAGGCAGCCAGGTTGACAGTAGTGGTTGTCTTGCCGACTCCACCTTTTTGATTGGCTATTGCATAGATTCGAGACATCGCGCTACTTCGTTTGGCGTGGGCACGCTATCCAATCCGCGCCGTGTCACCGATTGCGCCGCCAGGCAAGTGGCAATCCGCGCCGCCTGCTGCGGGTCGCCGGTTCGGCGCAATTCCGCAAAGAACGTCGCCGCAAAAATATCGCCTGCGCCGGTTGGGTCTACTTCGCGCATGACTGGCGCGGGGACGTGGTGCGGCTCTCCGCCCACAAACAGCGTTGAGCCGCGCGGGCCTTGCGTCACCACCATCACCGGCGCATAGTTGGCCCAGTCGCGGATGAGCTTCCAGTCGTTGCCGACATCTTCTTCGCTCATCACCATCGCATCCGCGCGAGCCAGGACGGCGTGCGCCTCGTCCCACGGGCGCGGGCGCACCCGCCCGGCTTGGTCCCACTGGCGCATCCACCCTTGCGGCGTGAGGCCGATGAACGCGCCGGGAAACGCGCCGAGGAAGCCGGTGTCCACTTCGCAAGCGAGAGGAGCCAGGTGGACGATGGCAGGGCGCCGCCATTCCAACGGGACCGCGGCGACGGTCAGAGTCTCCGCAACGGCGTGGAGCGTCTGGACGCGTCGCCCGTCGAGGTATCGGTTTTCAAAGGTCGTCGTTTCTGCCGAAGGCAGGCGCATGATTTCGATGCCGGGCAAAGCCGTCGCCAGCGCGAAATCGGCAGAGGCGCTGGTCACAACGGCGACCCGCAATCCCAACGCTTTGGCGGTGCGGCCTGCATAAGTGGCCGTGCCGCCAAAGACATAGCCGGGCGTAAGCGGGGACTCTATGCTCGACGGCACGACATCCTGGCACACGTGGCCGACGAGCAAGTAATCGAGATCAGACGACATTGTAGCACACTCTTTTTCGCAAAACAACCAAGCAACGGCTCACGGGTGCGGTTCAAGTTTTTGCGCGGCTCACTGGCTGGCGATTGGAAATCGCGCCTACAACAGCGAAGCCGACCTGCGTCGGCTGGTCTTGAACCGGCGAAGGCCGGTTTTGTTGCTGTTGCTGCGACTTGCAGTCGCTGAATGTGCAAAACTCTGTACCACACCCATGGCTCACCTTTGCAAAGTATCGAGGGCATCGGAGCCGATGCCTTTTGAAACAACAAAGCCACTGACCTCTGGACTCAGTGGCTTGATCGGTTGCAGATGACCTCTTAGGCCCGGCGGCGCGATTTCAAAATGATCGTCACCTTGCGGTCTTCGTCTCGGCCAACGCTTTCCGTGGTGACGACGGGGTGATCGCGCAGCGTCAGATGAACGATGCGCCGCTCAGAGGGCGGCATAGGCTCTAGCGCGATCGGCTTGCGCGTGCTGGCGACGCGCTCCGCCATGCGCTGGGCCAACTGGCGCAACTGTTGCTCGCGGCGGGCCTTGTAGCTTTCCACATCCACGACCAGGTTCACGTTGCCGCTGATCTTTTGCGACACGATGAGCCGCGTGATGTATTGCAGCGAGCTGAGCGTTTCGCCGCGCCGCCCGATGAGCACGCCCAGGTCATCGCCGCGAATATCCAACACCAGCGGCGGGCCATCTTCTTCGTCTTGCTTGTCGGCGGCCTCGGCCCAACGCGCCATGACATTGGCCTTAACCTGGAGCCGGTCGAGCAATTCCCGAAGGGTCTGCTGCGCCAGGCGCATCACCTCTTCGTTCGACACTGCCGGCGCATCTGGCGCGGATTTCGGCTGGACGGCCGGCGCGTCTCGTGTGAGTTGCGGCCGGACTGCCGGCGATTCAGGCTCAGGCCGAGGCTCTGGCTCGTTAAGCGTCAGTTGAACGCGCGCCTCGCGCGGTCGCTGTCCGGGCGACGCGCTTCGCGTGCCACCCGGGTCAAGCACGACGATGGTCACTCGGTCGCGGGTGACATTCAGCGCCTCCAATCCACGCAAGATCGCATCTTCTGCAGTCGCACCAATCGCTTCAAGCGTTGACAACTCGTACACAAAGTCTCCTGTCACGACCCGCCGGACCACAGGCAGGTCTGGCTATTTTTTTCCAGTTGACTTTTTCTTGGTCGTCGCAGGCGGCAGCGCGGGCGCTTGGGCGGGGGCCTGCGGGTTGCCCACCATCCAATACTGCGCGACGCCGATGAGATTGCTGATCAGCCAGTACAGTCCCAGGCCCGAAGGCGAAACCATGACAAAGTAACCAAACATCAATGGCATCATCAGCGCCATAGGTGCGCGCCTCGACGCGGGCCACGTCACTGGGATCGGAACGAAACAGGACGCTGTCCGGGCGTTTCTTGATCGTGATCGCTTTGCCGCTCTTGACCACTTGGGCCATCAGGCGGTCATATTCTTCCTTGCTCCCGTCACACCAATAGACTGCATCCGGTTGGCAAAGGGCAGCCGCCTCGCGAACCCAACTACTCAGTTTTTCATTCTTCACAGCGTAAGTCATTGATCCCTCCAAGAAATCGAACAGCGAGTATTTTCCGTGTTATCAAAGATGTGGTTGGGGAATATAACATTGTCGCGGGGAATTGTCCAGCGGGAGAACGTAGGTCACACTTGAAGCATGACCTGGCTGGAGGGGTGGTGCGCAAGCTTTAGGCGAGGTCTTTGACCATCGTCGTCGCGGCGGAAAAGCCCATCCAGTGGCGCAAGTAAGGATAAGGATGGATCTGGGTTGGCGCAAAGCCCAACCGTTCGTAGAGGCGGCGCGCATCGGGGTTCGTGTCTACTACGTCCAGGCGCACCGAACGGTACCCGTGCTCGCGCGCAAACTGGAACACGGCGTGTAGCAAGAGCGTGCCTATACCCTGACCTCGCGCGGATGCCGCGACTGCCAGGGCGTCCAACAAGAGCTGCCCTTCGCGCCAGGGCTGGCGATCAAAACTCAGCGCCAGCGCCTGGAGAGAGCCGCGCAACCAACCGTACTCTTGGACAAAGTGCGCCGGCTTCCACTGGATAAAGCGGCGTCCTTCGTGCTGCAACCCCGCCAGCCCCACCACGTCCATTGGGCCAAGGGCCGCGATGACAAGGCCAGGCTCGATGGCTTTTTCGAGGATGGCAACACTGTGCTGCCGGTCGCCCGTGATCGCGCCCACTTTCCTGGCAAACGCTTCGTAATAGATTTCAGCCGCGCGACGGCGATAGGACTCGGGTAAGCTGTGTCGTATCTGGATGTCTTGGGCTTGCATACAGTTGCTCTTGAGGGAAGAAGGGGCGCGCCTCGCTATCGGCTCTCGCGCATCTGCAATCGTCCAAAGAGGATCACGCCGGCGGCAAAGTACAGCGCCGAAAGCGCCACCGCCATCACCAGTTGAAAGCCGATCTCGCGCAGGCCTGCGCCGTAGCACATGACCTGCTGCATCGCAAGGGCCAGATGGGTGGCGGGGAAAATGTCGAACAGGCCGACCTCGTGGCCGGCCAGGCGGAACACGGTGAAGGGCGGGAGTGGGAACATGCAGCCCGCCAGGAACACCTGTAACATCGCCGCCGTGCCTGCCAGGTTGATCGCCTGGCTATCGTCATTCACAAAGCAGGCTGTGAGCATCCCCAGGCTCACCGCGGAAAAACTCAGGATCAAGCCAAGTCCAAATGCCAACGCCAACGAGCCGTGGTTGTGAAAGCCCAGCGCCAGCGCACAGAGGAAGACGAGTGCGATTTCCACGGCGGCCAGAATCATTTGCGCCGCGCTCACGCCCGCCAGCAATTCCCAGGGCCGGATGCGCGTGAGTTGCAGCCGCCGCATAGTCCCCCAGCGCACCTCGCGCGCCATCAGCATCGCCGCCAACATGGCGTTTAGCAAGATGGCGATGGCGATCATGCCCGGCGTGTACAAGTCGAAATCGGTTTCCGGGCCGACGGGCGCGAGCGAGCGTGTGTCAAAGCGCACGCGATCGGTCACGCCGGCCTCGCGCTTGAGGTGGCGGGCGATCACGGTGTCGAGCAAGACGCTCGCCTTGGTGAATGCCATCGAGGTGGCATCGCCGCGCACGGTGATGTGCAACTGGCCTGCGTCATCCGGCTGGAGTGTGACCAGGACTGCCGCGCGTTTGTCTTTCAGCGCTTGCTCGGCGGCGCGCTCGTCGTCGGTCGGCGCGATGTTAAAGGCAGGCCGCCCATCGGCGTAACGCTCGGCCTCTATCGCTTGCACCAGCGGTTGGCCGCGCGAATCGCGGTTCATCACCAGCACCGAATGTGTGGTCAGGCGCGGCGCGGCGTACCACATCGCGCCCATCCACAGGAAAAAGGCCGGCGTCAGTATCGTCGCCAACAAGATCAACGGCTCGCGCACAAGCTCCCGCAAACTCTTGCGTGTGATCGCCCAAACGCTCATTCGCGCAATCTCCGCCCGGTCAGTTGAATGAACACGTCTTCCAAAGTGTTCTGGCGCACGCGCGTCTCGCCGGGCTGCAAGCCGGCTGTGGCGAGCGTTTCCAGGATGATGGGCAACATGCTCACCGCCCCGAGCGCGCGGATGGTCAACGTGTTGCCGACGACATTGAGCGTCGGCGCGCGATCGGCGCCGTTCGCCAAGCGCGCCAGCGCCGCGCGCGCTCTCTCCACGTGGCCGTCATCTGTCGGGCCGTCCAAGGTGATTTCCAGCACGTCGCCTTCGCCCACGCTCTGCTTGAGCGCTTCGGGCGTATCCATGACCAGCAGTTCGCCGTGATCCATAATGGCGATCCGGTCAGCCACGCGATCCGCTTCGTCCATGTTGTGCGTGGTCAAGATGATCGTTTTCTTGCGCGCCAGCGATTTGATGTACTCGCGCACCTTGATGCGGCTCTGCGGGTCCAGCCCGGCTTCCGGTTCGTCCAATACCAGGATGTCGGGATCGTGCACGAGCGCCATCGCCAGGTTGAGCCGCCGCTGCATCCCGCCGGAAAGTGTGCGCGCTTGCTTGTGGCGCTTGTCGGTCAAGTCCAGTTCTTCCAGCAGCCGTTCTCCACGCCGGCGCGCCTCTCGGCTGGCAATACCGTACATCTCGCCAATGAACTGTAATTGCTCCAGGCACGTCAGGCGCTCCCACAAGACAATGTTTTGCGGGCACACGCCCACGCGGGCGCGCACGTCGGCGCTGCCGCCTGCAATGGGCTGACCCTGCACCAGCGCGCGCCCTTCGTCCGGTTTGAGCAAGCCGCACATCATGTTGATCGAGGTGGTCTTGCCCGCGCCGTTCGGCCCCAGGAAACCAAACACCTCACCCTCGTACACGTTGAGCGTCAGATGCTTGACCGCCGTCAACGCGCCATAACGCTTGGTCAACCCTTCAGTTTGCAAAACAATGTTGGACATGCCAGCTCTCCCTATTTCGACGTCGGGCGAGAAAATGGGCTTCTAAACTCGGCGCAATTTCAGGTAGTGTCCCTGTAACCAGCAGGTGGCACTCTTAAGGCGTTGTCCATCTGGACCGGGGTGGAACGCGGAAGCTGAGCAATTCGTCAAGCGTCCAGACAGTCGTCGAGGCGTTGCCCGCGCAGGGCGTGACGCGCGGCGCAGTCCAGCGGTTGATTGACGATGGCGCGGTCACGGTCAACGGCAAGCCGAGCAAGGCCGCGTACAAGATCAGGCCGGGTGATGCTATCGTCGTCCGCGTCCCGCCGGCTCCGTCCACCGAAGCGCAGGCGCAGGCCATCCCGCTCGATATTGTCTATGAAGACGCCGACCTCATCGTCGTCAATAAACCGGCGGGGATGGTGGTGCATCCGGCGGCGGGACATGATTCCGGCACGCTCGTCAACGCGGTGCTGGCGCATTGTCCCAGCTTGCGCGGCGTGGGCGATGCGCAGGGCGTGCGCTCCGGCATCGTACACCGCTTGGACAAGGACACGTCCGGCCTCATCATCGTCGCCAAGACCGAGGCTGCGCGAGAGAACCTTCAGCGGCAATTCAAGGGCCGCAGCGTCCACAAACTCTATATCGCGCTGGTCGAGGGATATCTCACGCCGCCGCAGGGCTTGATTGATGTGCCTGTCGGGCGCGACAAGCAACAGCGCAAGCGCATGGCGGCCGTCAGCGACGGGCGGCCCTCGTGCACCGCGTTCAAGGCCGTCGAGTTTTTTGACATAGCGCCGCAGCCGTATACGCTGGTCGAGGTGAGGCCGCAGACCGGGCGCACGCATCAGATTCGCGTTCATTTTGCGTGGCTCAAGTTCCCGCTGGCGGGCGACCGGGTGTACGGCCGTCGCCGGCCCAAGCACGCGCTGCCTTTGCAGCGGCATTTTCTTCACGCGCAATCCCTGACGCTTTGCCTGCCGTCCGACGGGCGCGAGGTCACGTTCACCGCGCCGCTGCCGCCCGACCTGGCGGCCATTCTTGAAATGTTGCGGTCACAGAGAGCGTAGGACAAGATGCCATCTTGTCCTACGCTTGACGCTATTGCCTTTTGGATTATACTATCAGCCCGAACACCAGTTCCAATCAGTCACCGCATGGAGGAATGAAATGAGAGAAATTACAGTCGCCGTCGTGCAGATGAGGCCCATCCTCAACGAGATGGAAGACAACCTTCTTCAAATCTCGGAGTGGATCAAGAAAATCGCTACGGCGCAAAAAACCGACCTGATTGTGTTCCCCGAGCTGTGTACCACCGGTTACGAGTGCGGCGTGCGCTTTACTGAGCTGGCGCAGCGTGTGCCGGGACCGACGATGAACCTCATCGCCCAACGCGCCAGCGAGTTTGGCGTCCACGTCGTCTTTGGCATGGCGAGCAAGGAAAAAGTCGAAAGCGTGTTGTTCGATTCGGCGGTGCTCGTGGGGCCGGACGGTGACCTCGTCGGCGAATACCGCAAGGTTCACCTCAAGGGCGAAGAGCGGCTGGCGTTCCGCGCCGGGTTCAAATTCCCCGTGCTGGAAACCGAGTTCGGCAACGTGGGGCTGATGTTGGGCTGGGATTTGGCGTTCCCCGAAGTGGCGCGCGCGTATGCGCTCGACGGCGCCGACCTGTTGATTGCGATGGCGAACTGGGAGCTGCCCTACAATGAAGAATGGCGCACGTACCTGCTCGCCCGCGCTTACGAGAACACTTGCTTTGTCGCCGCCTCCAATCGCATCGGCCAGGACGTGACGTACTCGTTCTTTGGCGAAAGCATGATCATTGGCCCGCGCGGCAACGTGTATGCGTCCGTGGATCAAGACGTTGAAGGCTACGCGGTGGCGCGGATTGACCTGGACGAAGTGCGCAAGAATCGCGAAGAGTTTCAGATCTTGCAATGCCGCCAGCCCAGCGCGTATCGCTCGATCGTTCGGGCGTATTGAGGCGGTAGGCAAGGAAACAAGTAGGCAAGGAAACAAGTAGACAAGGAGCAAGGCAAAATGGCATTCATCAAAGATGGCAAGCGCAGCATAGATTTGCGCAGCGATACGGTGACGCAGCCCACGCAAGAGATGCGCCAGGCGATGGCCGCCGCCGAGGTCGGCGACGACGTGTTCGGCGACGATCCAACCGTCAATCGGCTGGAGGCGATGGCGGCGGAGCGGGTGGGCAAAGAGGCGGCGTTGTTCGTCGCCAGCGGGACGATGGGCAATCTCGTCGCGCTGCTCACGCACTGCCAGCGCGGGCACGAGGCGATCCTGGGCGACCAGTCGCACACCTTCGTCAACGAGGCGGGCGGGTCGGCGGCGCTGGGCGGCATTCATCCCCGCACGCTCAAGAATCAGCCGGACGGGACGCTGTTGCTGGCCGACATCGAAGGCGCGATCCGCGCCGAAAATCTCCACTATCCGCGCACGCGGCTCGTCTGCCTGGAGAATACGCACAATTCTTGCAATGGCGTGCCGCTCCGGGCCGAGTACGTGCGGGCGGTGGGCGACCTGGCTCATTCGCGTGGACTCGCGTTGCACGTGGACGGGGCGCGCATTTTCAACGCGGCGATTGCGCTGTGCGTGGACGTGAAAGAATTGGCCGCGCCTGCCGACTCGATCCAGTTTTGTCTTTCAAAGGGATTGGGCGCGCCGGTCGGGTCGCTGCTGTGCGGCAGCCGCGAGTTGATCTACGAGGCGCGGCGGAACCGCAAGTTGGTGGGCGGCGCGATGCGCCAGGCGGGCGTTTTGGCGGCGGCTGGCATCGTCTCGCTCACCAAGATGGTAGAGCGGTTGGCGGACGATCACGCCAACGCGCGCCGGCTGATGCAAGGCATTGCCGAAATCCCCGGCCTTGCCGCCGAGCCGGTGCACACGAACCTCGTCTACTTTCGGCTTGCGCCTGAGACGAAATTGAGCGAGGCCGAGTTCGTCAAGCGATTGGGGCAGCGCAATGTTCGCTTGCTCTCGCTCGGCCCGCGCCGCTTTCGGGCGGTGACGCATTGCTGGATTGACGCCGACGACATCGAGGTGGCGCTGGACGCGATGCGCGAGGTGATGCGCAACGAGTAGATTGGACGACGAGCGGCGACTCTGATTGAACAGCAAAGCCATTCTGCCGACGCGGAATGGCTTTTGTTCTTATACTTTCCCACCCTTGCGAGGGTTAATAAACCCTCGCAAGGGTGGGACGTTATAAAACCAAACTTCTGAGGCTTGACTTGCGTATTAAGGGTGTGCGTGACAAACATCCTTGCCCCTGGGAGACATGCCTTTGGATCTGATCCAACGCTGCGCAACCGGCGACCAGGCCGCTGCCCATCGCCTGCACGACGAGTATAGCCCCGCGCTTTTCCGGCTGGCCTACTTGCTGCTGCAAAACGTTCGGCAGGCGCATCAGGAAATCGAGTACGAGCGACAGATGGAGGCCATCGCCAAAGAGGAAGAATACATCCGCCGCAACATGGCTGGGCAGAACACGCGCCAGGCTCAGGGACGCGCCAAGCGATTGGAGCGTGTGGAGCGCATCGAGCGCCCGCGCCACGCCCAGGCGCTCAAGCTCGACCTGCGCGCGGGCCTGCGCAGCGGCGACATTGTGCTGGCCGCGCGCGACCTGGTGATCGGATACGCCGGCGACGAGCCATTGCTTTCGTGCGAGTCGCTCGAGCTGCGGCGGCTTCAGCGCGTGGCGCTCTGGGGGCCGAACGGCGCAGGCAAGACGACGTTTCTCAAAACCGTGCTGGGCCAAGTGCCTCCACTCGGAGGCGAGGTCTGGCTGGGCGGCGGGTCGGTCAAGCCCGGCTATCTTTCGCAGACGCACGACGGGCTGCGGCTCGACCGCTCCATCCTCGATACTCTCCTCGACGTGCGGAACATGCCGGTCGAGCAGGCGCGGGGACTGTTGGGGCGTTACCTGTTCACCGGCGACGACGTGTTCAAGCCAATCAACCTGCTTTCCGGCGGCGAACGCAGCCGTGTGGCGTTGGCCGTGCTCACGCTGCAAGGCGCCAATTTTTTGCTGCTCGACGAGCCAACCAATCACCTCGACCTGCAATCGCAAGAAGTGTTGCAGGAGCTACTTTCCGAATTCGCCGGAACCGTCCTGCTGGTGAGCCACGACCGTTACCTGGTGGATCGGCTCGCCACGCACTTGTGGGTGATTGAAGACCGGCAACTGGTCATCCACGAGGGCGGGTACTCGCAATACGTGGAGCAGCGAGCCAAGAGCGCGGAGCGAGCCAAGACCGTCGGCCTGGAGAAATCAATTGACACGAAAGCAAAGAAGCAGGTAGAAAAACGCGCGCAGAATTTGCAGCGCAGCGGGCAACGGGCGAAGCAAAAGCAAGTGGCAGAGATGGAAGCGAACATTGCCGCGTTGGAAGCGAGGCTGCAGGAACTATCGCGCGAGCTGGAAGTGGCAGGGGTCAGCGGCGCGGTAGCGCGCGTCCACGGATTGGGCAGCGAATACGCCGAGGTCGAGCAGCAATTGCACGAGCGGATCGCAGAGTGGTCAAAAGCAGCAGGATGAACTATCTGATCGGGTTGACCGGCAACATTGCCACTGGCAAAAGCCTGGTCGCGCGAATGTTGAGCGACTTGCACGCGCGCGTCATTGACGCCGATGCGTTGGTGCGCGAGTTGCAGCGCAAAGGCACGCCGGTATGGGCCGGTATCGTGGGCCAGTTCGGTGAGGAGATTCTGCGCGCCGACGGTGATATTGACCGCGCCAAGCTCGGTGCGCTGGTCTTTTCCGATCCTGTGGCATTGCGCCGGCTGGAATCTATTGTTCACCCGGCTGTCGGCGCAGAGATTGAGCGGCAAATTTCAAATCACCCATCTCCAATCTCCACAGTCGTCGTCATCGAGGCCATCAAGCTGATCGAGGCGAGGCTGCACGAGCGATGCGACGCACTGTGGGTGGTCACATCGCGGCCCGATGTGCAACTCGAGCGGCTGATGCGCACGCGCGGCCTGAGTGAAACAGATGCGCAAGTGCGGATCGCCGCCCAACCGCCGCAATCCGAAAAAGCCGCGCTGGCCGACGTCCTCATCGAAAACAACGGAACGGCAGACGACCTCCGCGCGCAAGTTATACGTCACTGGAACCATATTTTCCACAACGCATAGGGGGCCGTCACTTTCACGATTTGACATCCGGCTCATTCTGTGTTTCAATCAGTCCCATACTTATCAGCCATCCGCTGTCTGCAATTAGCCATCCGCTAAAAGCCATCTGTCAGAGGATGCCCATGGACGAGACGACTCTACCCGAAATCAAAGTCAGGCGAGCCAAACCGTCGGACGCTTCGGCGATCGGCAGCTTTCTGTCCGACGCAACGCGCGGGCGCATCACCGCCGAGCGGATTCAGATACAAGAGCGCCTGGGGGCCAAAGGCTTTTTCCTGGCCCAGACGACGCGCATCGTGGGGCTGGCTAGCGTGCGCGTGGAAAACCTCGTCGCCCGTGTTGAGGATTTTATCGTGCATCCTGCATCGCTGAGGCCCGTGGTCGGCAAGGCGCTGCTGGAAAACATCGAGACCCACGCCAGCCAGCTTCAGTGCGAAGTGGTGCTGTTGTTCGTCCACGCGGATGCTTCGCCGTCCGCTTACGAGTTTTACCAAAACTGCGGTTATCAAGAGTCGGAGATGAAATCCTGGCCGCCCGCCTGGCTCAACTCGGCGGCCGAGTTCGGCGGAGCAGACCGCTTTGCGATGGTCAAGCGGCTGCGTGAGCAACTGGTCACGCGACCGATCTAACGTGTTGCGTGCTGCGTGACGGACGCGAGACGCGCAACACGCAGCATGTGAAAAAGTAGCAAGCAAACAGAGGAGTACGTCGAATGGCACGCATCGTTGAATTCTATCATCGCCACCCCAAGTTGGTCGCTTGGGCCGTCCTGGCAATCGGCATGGTGGTGATGTTGCTCTGGTCGGCCAAAGACGTGGGACTGCTGCCCACTCAAACACTGGCGCTGGTCATCGCCACCATCGGGCTGGCCGGGCTGTGCGTGTGGATCATTGGCTGGGAAGACACGGACGAGGAAAAAGAGGCTGAGGAACCCAAGCCGGCAGAAGCCAAGAAATAAATACGGCACATGTCACAGGAGACATGACGCGATGCCCGAAATCACAACGCCCGCGAGGCAATCCCTCGGCGGGCGTTTTTTTTGCGATACAAACTTCAGAAGTCTACCACCACACGAAAAACGAGGTCTGCGTCTCGGCTACCAGCGCTGTCCAGGACGCCCTCACCTGGACAATCACCGACTGCCCCGGATTGAGCTTGCCCAAATCGAACGTCACCTGCGCGTGGCCGTTGGCGTCGGTCGGCGGAAGTGTCACATTCCGGTTGCCGGACGGGAAGCGCACCACCGCAGCCGATGCAGCGCCCGGCACAGGCTTGCCGCGCTGGTCGCTCACGTAAACGTGCAATATCTGCTGGCCGGCCGTCCCCGTGATAGCCCATCGCAGCGAAGCCTTTACATTCAGCGCCGTGATCTGCGGAACGTTCGCCCGCAGAGCGGACGAGGGAGGTTGAAGCAGCGACGGGTCAAGCCGTGTGAGGGCATAGATTTCGCCCAGGTTGCCCAGTTGCACGCGCTGATCCGCCGATCCGCGACATCGCCGTCACCGCGCGCGAGATGGGCTTGAGCGTGTACTTTGTCGGCGGCATCGTGCGCGACCTGCTGCTGGGTTTCCCGATCTTTGACGTCGACCTCGTCGTGGAAGGCGACGCGATTGCGCTGGCGAAGCAGATGGCAAGTGAGCGTGGCGGGCGCGTCAAGAGCCACTCGCGGTTTGGCACGGCCAAGTGGGTCATTGGAGATTGGACGCTTTGCATAGAGATGAGCGGGGCTGAAATCTCTGCGCAAAGCGTCCAATCTCTGGCTCATCGCCTGCCCTCGTCCGTTGATTTTGTAACGGCGCGGACCGAGTTTTACTCTTACCCCAGCGCGCTGCCGCAGATCGAGCGCTCGTCCATCAAGCAGGATTTGCACCGGCGTGATTTTACGATCAACACGCTGGCGATCTGTCTCGACCCGGAGCGTTGGGGCGAGTTGCTGGACTTTTACGGCGGCGAGCAAGATTTGCGCGACGGCATCATTCGCGTGCTGCACAGCCTGAGCTTTGTCGAAGACCCCACGCGAATGTTGCGCGCGGTGCGCTTTGAGCAGCGATTGAACTTTTCCATCGAGCCGCGCACGCTCGATCTGATGGCGCACGCGCTCGACTTGCTCGACCGCGTGTCCGGCGACCGAATCCGCCACGAGTTGACGGCGCTCTTTCAGGAAGCGCGGCCCGAAGTGGCGCTGTGCCGGCTGCGCCTGGTGCGTGTGCTTTCGCAGATTTACGTGGGCTTGACGTGCGACGATTGGCTGCACGAAAAATACGCGCTGGTGCGCAAGGCGTTTGAGGACGACGAATGGCCTGTGCCCAGGCATGATGGCGTGGCGCTGCGGACGTTTGCGTACCTGGCGCTCTTGTGTTACCGGCTCGACATGACGGGACTGGAATCCGTCATCACGCGGCTCAAAATCCCCACGGCCCAGGCCGATGCGATGCGCCAGGCGCATGCGCTCAAGATCTTTGCGCCTGAACTGTCTCGCCGCCAAAAGCCGAGCGCGCTGGTGCGCCTGCTCAAGGACTATGACGATGCCGCGCTGTTTGTGGCGTGGGCGGCGGCGGATAACAAGTTGGCTGCGCGGCAGATTCAGCGTTACGTGTGTTCCGTGCGCGATGTGCGCCCGGAGTTGGACGGCAAGTACCTGCGCTCTTTAGGGATGCAGCCGGGACCGGAGATGGGACGCATCCTGGATGCGCTGCGCGATGCGCTGTTGGATGGCGAGGTCGAGACACGCGAGGAGCAGGAGACGTTTGTGCGGGAGCGGTTGGGCGTAGGGCGTGGAGCGTAGAGCGTAGAGCGTGTCGCGTATTTCGTGTTCCGTTGTAGAGAAGGCGGCCCTTGCTGAAGGGCGGGAGGGATGATGCCACATGGTATACTGCGCCGTGGAGCAACGCTGTATTGAACTGCCGAAAGACAAGAGGGAGGTCATACGATGGAAGCGTCCATGATACGCGATAGGGTTGTGGAAGAAATCAAGCTGCTTCCTGATCACAAGCTGATGGAGATATTTGACCTGGTACATTACTTCCGGGTTGGCTTGCAAGGCACGGGGGGAACGTAACTCAAATCATGGGGTTTGCCGGCTCTTGGAAAGATATGCCGGAGGACACATTCCGTGAATTCCTGGAAGAGATAGCTCAACGTCGCGGTTTTGGAAAAATAAAAGGGTTGGAAATCGAGGACTGGAGCCAGTAGGCCGCATTTGCCTGCAAAGTTTAGGAGGTGACCATGCCATTGATTCAACGCCGCATCATTCACGGCGGGCCGATCCGTGTGGGTCAAAGAGAGGTCGTGCCCGAAGCGCAAGTGACCTCGTGGTTGCAGCGCCGCGCGACCGTCGGCCTGCATCACTCGTCGGGGTGGGGAGCGGGTGGGGTGAGCATCCGTCCCCGCGCGCTCGTGGAGCGCGGCCCGATGGGCACGCGCCGCATCCCTATTCGTGACGAGACGACTCGCATGTTATTAGGTTTAGCAGCCGGAGCCGTGTTTGTTTGGTTCCTGGCCGAAATTGCCGTGAGATTGGCGACAAATCGTGGAGGCAGAAAATGACGCTTGAAGAAGAAAAGCCCGTGCGCAAAGATCACATTGACGAACTATTCACCCGGCTGGACGAGTTGCAAAAGAGCGCGAACGTGAACGCCGTGTTCGGTCAGCCGGTGCAGGCGGGTGAAAAGACCGTCATCCCCATTGCCAGCGTATCGTATGGCTTTGGCCTGGGGTTTGGCGAGCAAGAAGATCAGGACGGTGAGGTCAACCTTGGGGGAGGGGGCGGCGCGGGCGCGGTTGCCAAGCCGCTGGGCCTGGTCGAGATCACGCCGGAGTGTACGCGCGTCGAAAGCATCGTAGACGAACAGAGGGTGGTTCGAGGGGGGATGCTGCTCGTCGCCTGGTCCATTTTCTGGGTCGCCAATGCATTGGTCCGCATCTTGGGGCGGTCTCGTCGTGATGCGTGATGCGGGAAATGCAGCTCATAAGCTGTCAACGCCATTGTTCCAGGGCAAGACTGATCATCACGCGCCACGTGCCGCGTGTGGTATAATGCGGCCCATCTGAAACCATCCTGAGGGGGAGAGTACAACATGCCTGGACCGCTGGTTGCATTCCGTGTGGGGCCCATCTCGGTTTACTGGTACGGCATCATCATGGTGACGGCGGTGCTCGTTGCCAGCTACGTGGCCGCCTTTGAAGCCAAACGCCGGGGCGAGAACGAAGACCACGTCTGGAACATGCTCATTATCGTGATCATACTCGGCATCGTCGGCGCGCGATTGTATCACGTCTTTTCCAGCCCGGCCGGCGGAGCTATCGGTTGGGCCTATTACCGCGAGCATCCGTGGGCGATCTTTGACACGCGGAGCGGCGGGTTGGGCATCTTTGGCGGGGTCGCCGGGGGGCTGTTGGGCATCTTGCTGTACACCTACCGCGCCAAGCTGAACCTCTGGCGCTACCTGGACATTGGCGCGCCGGCGGTGCTGATGGGGCAGGTGATTGGGCGTTGGGGCAATTTCGTGAACCAGGAATTGCACGGCCCGCCGACGACGCTGCCGTGGGGCATCACGATTGACGCCTACCATCGTCTTCCGCCCTATGACGACCTGAGCCAGTTCCCGCTCGCCACGCGCTTTCACCCGGATTTTTTGTACGAGTCGCTGTGGAACCTGGTTGGCCTGGTGTTGATCCTGGCGCTGGGCCGCAAGTTTGCCAGGACGGACAGACCGGCAAGAACAATCCTGACCCACTGCTTTTGCAGAACCAGAAGAGCTATTTTCATTTCTTCACCTCTGCCGCTTGCGCCAACACCACCGGACTTGGACTTTTCTTGCACAAGTTGATCGAGGTGCTCGACCAGTGAGTGGACGCCGGCAACACCGTCGTCATTATCGGGCATTACCCGTACATTATCAAGGTGGCGGATCATCTGATTGATCTGGGGCCGGAAGGCGGCGTGAAACGAGTTCAGGCCTGACGGGCCTCAAAAGACCCGTCAGGCCTTTTGTGTGTCTCGCTCTATCTCAAGACAAGCGGCAAATAGATGCGATGCGGCCCTGGCGCGCCCGACACAGCACCGCCGCCCCAAAAGCCGCCCACGAGCGTATACGCGCCGCCGGTCATCGCGCCTGCGTCCGGCTGGCCGGCCGTGCCGCCGAGCGAGTACGCGCCGCCGCTGCTCGCGCCGCCTCCACCGTCTATCGTGCTCCACGTGAGATCATAGCCTCCGCCGCTTTGCGCCTGGAGTCGAAAGCGATGCTGCACGTCTGTCCACCTATCGCTTTCACGCTGAATGAGGTCGGCATCTTGCTGGACACATACAGCGCGCAATCGCCCAGCGGGGTGAGGAAGACGTGGTAGGTCTCGGTCAGGTTGACCGTCTGGGCAAATATGGGCTCAATCAGCACGGCGGCCTGACCGTTCACCAGTTGCGCCGAACCGAAATCCTCGAACCAGTTTTCGGGGCTTTCAACCGTATAGAGCTTACGCTGTCCATAGTCTGGTGTCGTGACCACGGCGGACTTGGTTCCTATGGCGGTCATGTCGCCGTTTTCGTTGACCGAAAAGACGGTGTTATCGTCGCCGTTCAAGATCCAAAAGTTGCCGGATTCGTTGTCGTCGCTGTCCAGCTCAATTTGTACGGCGTCGTTGCTGATCAGAAAAATGTCACTGCTGGTAAAGGTCGTATCAGAGCGAATGCGCCCATCGTCACTTGTAGAACTGTTGCCGCCCAACACCAGGTCAGGGGCCGTGTTGTTGCCTCCCCGCGCGTACAGCCCCGCGCCGCCGGTCGCGCTGTTGTAGAAGCGACCGCCATAGAAAGAAGCAGAGGTTGAATTGGCAAGGATGCCATCTTCACCGGCTGAAGCCACGTAAACGCCGTAGCGATTCGCCGATTGAACTAGTACCCCACTTCGATTTGCTGATATCACATGTACTCCGACATCGGACGCAGAGTTCACGTGCACACCGACATTCGCCGAGTTCACCCTCACACCAGCCGAACTCGCCGAGTCCACAACCACGCCGTCCATGTCCGCCCGACCGACATACAGCCCGTACCCTTCAGCACCTTCCACCTCGAAACCGCTGGGAAAGGTTGACATGGACAGGAAGCTGGGGTTGCCGGCCTTGTACACACCCACGCCATATTGACCCGCCTGTGACACCCACACGCCGGCGGTGCCCGCCTCGGCCACATGCACGCCTGCGTGTGTCGCTGAATATACACTAAGGCCGTTAAAGTCAGCGTAATTCACGTGTACGCCGTTGTCCGCTTTGCCCACATATACGCCGTTGTCACTTGTCGAGTCCACTCGCACGCCGTCCCAGTTCGCCGACAAAACGTGCAGACCGTAACCCGCGTCGTTGCGCAACGCCAGTGCGGCATAGGTCGGATGACTACCTGTCCCGCTGATGGTCGCCCCCGGCCTCAAGCTAAGCGCATACGGCGCAGGCGTGAGCGGCTGGCGCGGACTGAGCGGCGTAAAGCCAGCATCGCCGCTGCACTGGACGGCGATTTGCAGCCAGCGCGCATCGCCGCTGAACGCATTGCTGCCAAAATCAAGTTGCACGGCAAAGCGGCCATTGCTCACGCTTACGCCGTTGACGGTCTGCGTGCTGCCGACTTGTGCGCCATTGGTCAGCGCATCCCACAGGCCGAACTGGAAATGGCACGTCCCGCTGACCGGCCCGCTGGCGGTTCGCAGCTCGCCCTGGTACGTGAAGGCTGTGCCCAATGCTGCCACAGTGCCAGTTTGAGTTTGTAGGCCAGGGCCTTGCGCGCCGGCCATGCTGGACAACACGATCAACAAGACGCCGACGGCAAACAGTCCTATGCAAATACTGTGTTTCATGGTCATGCTCCTCGTTAGAATCGCACTGCAACATTTGCGAGAGCTGCGCTATAGAATTGCTCTGCAACAGTTGCGTGATCCGCGAGATTTATTCTGCAACAAGCAACACAAAAACGCATGCTCCAACATGACTCGCGTTGGAACGATAGCTTGCGAGATATGAGCGCCAATACCCGGGGCATTCAATTATCGGTGAGCGCATGTTGAATCGCTCGTGTCAGCATGATGCTGTATCTATCGGCTGGATGATTGATTGCCACTGTTTCATGGCTTCACAGCCTGCCCCTTGGAGGGTTGTCGATCATTTGCATTCTATCACGAAATTTGGTTGCGGCCAGAGGCCGCGCTATGGTTGGCTGAAGTGATTCAAGATGAGGGGCAGGTAGACTGACCGGCCCGTCCCCACGATGGCGACACGAGGCTCGGTCGCCGTGCTATCGTACAGGACGTAGGCAACCACACGATAGTCCCCCTCTTGCCGCCCCCAAGGTGTCCCAGGCGTCAGCAAAGCTGACGCGGCTGCCCGGAGCCAAATTGCCATAATCGTGGCTGAACCCTTGAACCATCTCCCCCACTTTGGTCTGGATTCGCACGACCGTCGTTCCGGTGAGGGGGACCGTGCCGGTGTTGATGAAGGTCAACGACACCGCAACCTGCGCGCCGATCTCGAAGAAATCGGGGGCGACGGTGAAGCTGACGATCTCTCCGGCGGCGATGCCGACCGTGAACTGCGCGGCCTTTCTGTCAAGAATGTCTCCACTTGTGTTGCGTAGTGTCACTTCAGCAGCGTGAAAATTTGTCAAGTGGGCCGGAGATAGACGTGAGGCAGTAGCCGTACAGGAGACTCGCTGACGGCGAAACGAAGTGGGATGTCGACTTCGGCGAGCTCAGTCGAGCCGTCGAACACACCGAGCGGTCGTTGTTTTGATGGCAGGCCCACGACCGAGGGGACCTCTCGCGCGCTGTGACGCTCAACCACATAGGAAAGATGCGACGCTGAACGTCATCATTTCGAAGCGAGCCACACGCTTCGCGCAGCACGCGCCGAGCACACGGGCCTCGGGACGAGGCTTGGCCGTCAAGCTGAGAGGCGACCCCGAGGGTCAAGGAGTACTGGCGACGCAGCCGCCCCCCGGTGTGGGCCAGGCCGTCTGGACAAGCGGCGGAGGGTGTGCTAGACTGATAGCGCGTGGGCGAGAGGCGCGCAAGTCAGCGCGGGTGAAAGCGGCAGACCGCGATCACCGCGCGGAAATGACAGGCTCCTCGCCGAGTCTGACGGAGGGGGGTGCGCGTGAGCGCGCATCGTCCGGGCGAGTTGAGCGTCGGTGGCAACACCGATGACGTGTCGCACCATGACGTGGCCTGCCCACATCCACGCGCTGCGCGCACAAGACATACTCGCGCCCGTGTGGGTCATCTTGCCCAACCAGGATCACGTGCGCGCGTTCCGCCGACGGTTGTCCAATGTCGGCGCGATGGGCGTGGAACTCGGCACGTTCTATAACTGTTACGCCGAAATCCTGGCCCGCGCCGGACGGCTCCTGGCCCGCCTGACCGAGCCGCTGCAATATCGCCTGATTCAAGACATCGTCGCGCGGCGGTATGGAGATCACGCTCGCAAGGGGTATTATGCTCCCTTGCGCGACAAGCCCGGCTTTATCGCCGAGTTGCGCGAGTTGATCGAGGAACTCAAGCGAGCGCGCATCCAGCCGGACTGGTTCGCGTCCGCCGTGATGGGCCGCGGCGAGCGATTGGAAGAACTCGCCGCGATCTATACGGATTACCAGAACTGGTTGTTGAAAGGCGACGATTGGGCCGACGCCGAAGGCCAGGGCTGGCTGGCCGAGATCGCGCTGCAAGATCACCCCGACCTTTGCCGCGATGTGCGCCTGCTCATCGTGGACGGCTTTGACGAGTTCAACCCGACTCAACTGGGCGTGCTCAAGACGTTGGCGCAGCGCGCGGGTGAAACCCTCCTCACCTTGACGGGCGATATCTTCCGCGAGCGTCCGATCCTTCGCCGCTTTGCTCGCGCCCGCGACATCCTCACCCGTTCACTTGATGTAACTCTTATCTCACTCTCCACTCTCCACATTCCACACTCCACACTCCACCATCTCGAAGCCTCGCTCTTTGATCCCGCGCCGCGCAGACGCTCCGCCGAGGGCGCCATCGAGTTCGTCGAAGCGCAAAACCGCCGCGAAGAAACCCGCGCGGCGTTGCGTTGGATCAAGGCGCGCGCCGTGCGCGATCACATCCCACTGCGTGACATCGCGCTCGTCGCGCGCGACCTTGGCCCCTACCGCGCGTTCATACAAGAGACGGCGCTCGAATTCGGCCTGCCGGTGAGCCTGGCCGGCGGATTGCCGTTGGCGCGCAATCCCGCCGTCACGGCGCTGCTCTCGCTGCTCGCATTGCCCGTGGACGACTGGCAGCGCCGCCGCGTGTTGGACGCCTGGCGCAGTCCGTATTTCGATTGGTCTGTAGAGCAAGATACCACGCGGAGCGTGCCCTACACGGATGCACTGGATGCCGTTTCGCGCAATGGCGTGGTCATTCGAGGCCTGGCGCAATGGCGCGAAGCGTTCGATCTCGCCGCCGCGATGACGGCTGAGCGCGATCAAGACGAGCCTGCTCCGCAGATCACGGCAGAAGACGCAGCCAGCGTGCGCGAACGATTTGAAGCGTTCGTCGCCCGCCTCACGCCGCCCGATTCGGCCACCGTCCGTGATTACGTGGCGTTTGTCGAAGACCTTATCGGCGACGATGAATCTGTAGGTCAAGATGCCACGCGGAGCGTGACCTACAGTAGTCTGTCCGTCGTCGCGCGCGCCCGCGAAAATGACGCGACACGAGATCGGGACGTGGCCGCGCTGCGGGCGCTCAAGGATGTGCTGCGCGGGCTGGTGCTGGCCGAATCTGTCTTTGCGCAAGACGCCGCCCCGATGACCTACGCCGCCTTTCTGCGCGATGTGCGCGGCGCGGTCGAGGCGGCCTCATACGAAATCGCGTTGCCGGATAAGGAGCGAGAGGTTTTGCTCGTTGCGCCAGTGTTGCGTGTGCGCGGCCTGGCGTTTCGCGCGGCGGCGATCCTGGGATTCGCGGAAGGTGACTTGCCTCAAGCCGAGCGTGAGGATGTCCTGTTAACCGAGTCTGACCGCCGTTGGCTGCGCGAGCGCGGCCTATCCATCGAGCCACGGCTGCGCGGCGACGAAGCCACGTTCTTTTACGAGGCTGTGACGCGCGCCAGTGAGCGGCTGCTGCTGTGCCGCCCCTACCTGGCCGACGATGGTCAACCGTGGGAAGCGTCGCCGTATTGGGATCACGTCCGGCAGATCGTGGACGCGCCCGTGCGTCACGTTCGCCCGGAAGACCCGCTGCCGATTGACGACATCGCTTCGCCGCAAGAAGCTTTGATGGTAGGGCAAGATGGCATCTTGCCCTACGTCGAGCGCGGCGCGGCGATTCTGCGCGCGCGGCTGGCCGAACAAGCCAGCGGCCCCTTTGAGGGCGATCTGTCATCGCTGGCCGCCGATCTGCACGCGCGCTTTCCCGCCGATTTTGTGTGGAGCGCGAGCCGCCTGGAGTCATACGGCGCTTGCCCGATGGATTTTTGGACGGGCGTGGCGTTAGCGTGCGAGCCGCGCGAGCCGCTCGAAGAGGGCTATAACGTGCGCGCGTTTGGCTCGATGGTGCATTCCATTTTGGAGCGAGTCTATCAGCGCGTGAGCGACCCGGCGGATGTCGAGGCGGTCTTGGCCGCACTGCCGGACGTGGCGCGTGAGGTGTTCGACTCCGCGCCGAGCGATTACGGTTTCCGTCCGACGGCGTTGTGGGGACATCAACGCGCCGAGATCGAACAGACGATCCGCGCCACCATCGTCGCATTGGCCGAGGAATCACAAGGCTACGCACCGCGCTTTTACGAGCAGGCGTTCGGGTTCAAGGGCCAGCCGCTGCTGGATGCGGATGGAGTAAAGTTGCACGGCTTTATTGATCGCGTTGACGCCGCGCCGGGAGGCCGCTTGCGCGTGATGGACTACAAGACCGGCAGCACGCCGATTTCGTCCAGAGACTTGAACGAGGGCCGCCGCCTGCAACTGCCGCTGTACGCGCTGGCCGCGCGCGACGCGCTCAAGCTGGGCGACGTGGACGCCGGATTCTACTGGCACGTCGGCTCGGCCCAACCCAGCAGCTTAAAGCTCGAATCGTTCGAAGGCGGCGTGGACGCGGCGATCCAGATCGCCATCGCGCACGCGCATCGCTGCGTCGAGGCAATCCGCGCGGGCAAGTTCGAGCCGCGTATGCCGCCGGGCGGATGTCCCTCGTATTGTCCTGCGACGGCGTGGTGCTGGCGGTTTAGCGGCGTGAGGCGGTAAGAAGACAATGCCACACCGTTCACGCCATCTTGTGCTGCACAAAGGCCATGAACTCCCGAAAACTCTGCTCAGGAGTGGGCGCAAACGGGGCAGCGATAACGGTGTCTTGATCGCCGTCGTGAAAGTGGAAAGGGTACGTGGAGACTTGTGACCAGTCGGTATCGGACATCAAGCAGGGCATGCTCCCGGTGGGCGTGCACCCAGCCACCATGGACCATCACGACATTGCCGGCCCGGGCGAGCACGGCTGGAACCTGTGGATGTTCATGTGGTATCTGTTCGATTCCGAACCCGGTCTCGTCATTGACGAGCGTCTCAAGATCATGACCTATGACGAGGTGTTGGTCACGACCGACCTATCCAGACTGTCCAAAGCCGCGCGTGACCTCATCCAGGAACGCGCCAAGTACCCGCCCGGCATCTTGAGCAAGGCCGGCTATTATCTCTATAACGACACCCCCACGCCGCGGCTCGACGAGGCCGGGTGGATCGCGCCGCCCACCGGCGAAGACGGTTACCAGGACCTGTATCTCTTCTATTACAAAAAGAACATGGCCCGGGCGCTCAAAGACTATACTCTTCTGTGCGGCGCCGCGTCCCTCGTCCCGCGTTACGTGTTGGGCCTGTGGTACTCGCGCTGTCCGGCGCTCAGCGCCGCGGAGTGGCAAGCGATCGTTGGTGATTTCGCCAAACACGATCTTCCGCTCGATCTGGTCTCGCTGGATAATTATTGGCACAAGCGCGGTTATAACGGTTGGGATTGGTACGTGGACCTCCTGGGCGAGCCGGAGACTTTTTTGCGCCTGTTCAAGGAAGCCAACATTCACGTGACGGCCAACACGTGGCCGAACAATATCCCGGTGGACGACTCGCGCTTTGGTCTTTATCTCGAGCAGGCCGGGCTGGAAAAGCCCGGCCCCGCCGCCATTCGTTACGATGCCAGAGACAAGCTGGAAAAATTCAACGGCTACGACTGGTCCGTTCCGCGCCAGGCGCAGGCGTTCATGGATGTGCTGCACAAGCCCATCCAGGACAAGGGCATTGACTTTTGGTGGGTGGACCAGGTCACGCCGGTCAAGATTGACAACGTGGACAATCAATTGTGGACGATTAATACGTTCTATAACTATGCCCGGGAAAACTATCCCGACCGGCGCCCGCTAATCCTGGGACGGGCGTGCGGGCTGGGCGCGCACCGTTACCCGATCCATTTTACGGGCGACACGTGGAGCTATTGGGCCACGCTGGAAAACCAGGTGGAGCACACGTTGCGGGCCGGGCACATTGGGCAAAGCCTGATGTCGCACGACATTGGGGGCTTCATGGGGCCGTTCCACTTTCTTGATCCCGAGTTGTATGTCCGCTGGGTCCAGTTCGGCGTATTAAGCCCGGTCTTTCGTCTGCACAGCTCTCAAAGCGAAAAGCGGCCCTGGTTGTACGAGGAGCGCGTGCTGACGGCCTTCAAAACGGCCCTGCACCTGCGGATGGAATTGCTGCCCTATCTGTACACGCTGGCCTGGCAAAGCACGCGCGATGGACTGCCCATCTGCCGCTCGAACTGCCTTCAAAACCCCGACTGGGAACAGGGCTATGAGATCTGGGATTCGTATTACCTGGGCGACCGCATTTATGCGGCCCCCGTCGTCCAGCCAGGCACCCTGCGCCAGGTGATCTTGCCGCCTGGCAAGTGGTACAGCGCCATTTCGGGCGAACTGATCGAAAGCGACGGGCGGCAGGCCTTTGCCCAGGTGGCGCCGTTTGACGCGCTGCCGCCGCATTATTACAAAGCCGGCAGTTTGATGGTCAAACAGCCATATTGCCTACGTGCGGCGGAAATACCTGAAACCCTGTGTATCGAGGTGTATCCCCTGGGTGAACCTTGTCGTGACACGTTCACATTGTACGAAGACGACGGCCTGTCGCGGGCGCACGCCGCGGGCGAATTCAGCCAGCTACGCTTCGATATGGAAGAAGGGCCGGATGGCGCCATCCGGCTGGAGATTCAACCAGCGGACGGGCGCTTCGCCGGACAGCCGCTGAAGCGCAATTACGAGGTCCGCGTTATCGGGCGGGGCAAATTCCGACTCACAGGCACACAGGGCGAAATTGCCCCAACCGGCGAGGTCTTCCGGCTGGATGGTCTGGCTGCCGGTGAAAAACATATCTTCACAGCAATTTTTCAATGAAATGAGAGAACGAGGAATAGCCATGAATAAGACTACCAAAACGAAACCAGAGCCGCGCGCTCCCTTTGCCGCCACCGGTAAGCCCAACCCGCTGCCCGCCTTCCCTTACGGCGCGGTCTATTTTCGCAAATCGAACCCCCCGCGTGCAGAATGGGAACGTGACTATCAAACCGCCGCCGCGGATGGCATGAACGCCTTCCGGCACTGGTTTATCTGGGCAGCTATTGAAGTGGCGCCGGGAACGTACGACTGGAGCGACTACGACCGGCATTTGGAATTGGGCGCCGCGAACGGCATCAAGGCCATCATCGCCGAGCTGGACACCCTCGCGCCCGAGTGGGTGCTGCGCCGGTTCCCGCATGCGCGCGCCGAAAGACAGGATGGTTCTCTAGGCGGCAGTAATATGAGTGTAAGCTGCGCCGTCGGTAACGTCATGGGGATGTGCCTGGACCAGGCCGATTACCAAGCAGCCGCCGAAACTTTTCTGCGGAAACTAGCCGAACGTTACAAGAATCACCCCGGCTTGGGTGGTTATGATATTTGGAATGAGTGCAATCAGGCGCCCTGCTACTGCCCGGCCACAACTGCAAAATTCCACGAGTGGTTGAAGGAAAAATATGGCGACCTCAAGACGCTGGGCGAGGCGTGGCGCCGCTACAGCTATGCCGAGTGGGCAGACGTTTTGCCGCCGCGTCAGGAGGGAGCATATCCCGACGTGCTGGATTGGCGCCAGTTCTGCGTGGATAACGCCTATCTGCAAATGCGCTGGCGCTTCGAGGTGATTCGCAGTGTGGACCCCGCTCACCCGATCGTGGCGCACGGCGTGGCTGGCAGTTTCTCTTGGATGGCGCAACAAGCGGCGGACGACTGGCGGGCTGCGGCGGAGGTGGAAGGATATGGTTGTACTTGGGGCTCCTGCCGCCATGGGGACGAACCCTGGAAGCAGTTCCACGCCATGGATTTGGTGCGCGCCTCTGCGCTGGGCAAGCCTTTCTGGCATGCCGAGGCCTATGCCGGGCCGTTGTGGATGGCGTCCAACGTGCTGAATAAACCTCGCGACGAAGGGCGCATCGCCAGCCCCGAGGATGTGCGCTATTGGAGCATGGTCAGTTTTATGGCGGGGGCGCGCGGCCTTTTCTATCTTCGCTGGCGGCCACTTTTGGACGGGCCGCTGTTCGGCGCTTTTGGTATCAAACAGGCAATCGCTATATAAAGCATGCACCAGCTTGGTTAATTCCGGGTTGTCCGTATATATTTGTCTTGGCAAGTTCTCTTTGGCGTGCTGAATGCTCTTTTCAGCAAGAGTGTAACTCCGTGTTTTCACTTCTTCGCCTGGCACAGCATCCGCCCTGGCGGGCCAGACCGCCGCCATAGCCAACCATGCCGTAGCCGCAGCCGCAAGCAAGGAGCCAGGAGGAATGAGTTTCATTCTCCGGCAT
This sequence comes from Anaerolineae bacterium, assembly GCA_041300525.1. Taxonomy (GTDB): domain Bacteria; phylum Chloroflexota; class Anaerolineae; order Fen-1058; family Fen-1058; genus JBGLNJ01. The sequence goes on from JBGLNJ010000001.1 coordinate 4,551,144, forward strand.
GTTCTTGATGGGTTCATGTATGGCCTCCTGTTGATTTCTTGATCGGTTCGTGTGTTGAACATTTTACCGTTTGGTCGTCAACAACGGCTTCATCGCCTCGGCCAGGCTGTATCCGACCATGCAGTACACCCTGGCGCTGCCCTGATAATGGCAGTACCAGTTGCAGACGTGCCTGTCAGCCTCCTGTTTGGCTTGCTGATACGCCGCATCCTTTTCCAGGGCCTTGTCGCCAGCTTCTTTGACGAGTTGTTCCATCTTCTTGGGATCCGCGCTCTCCGGCTTGTCTTTCAACTGCTCCCTAAGCTGAACCGCAACCGCCTGCCTCACTCGACGTTCTTCAGCTTCCATATTCCGGGGCAGTTCATCCAGCTCGGGATACCAGAAGGGCGCAGTGCGCACGTAACCGAGCGTGCCTTTCAACTCAGGGCAGGTTGCGATCTTGGCCTGTCCGGCCCTGAAGTCCAACATGTTCTTGTCCACTTTTTCGCCGCCGACGCCGAGTTCACCCATAACTACGGGCAGGTTCGGCGCCTTGAACTCGGCGCGCAGGTCCTGAACCAGATGAACGAAATTCGGGCAATATTCATCGTATACCTGCTGCCTGATGTCATCGCCGGGCTGACACATGTCGTTCCAGCCCTGGAACCAGACGAACCCGCAGATCTCAGTCTGCAATCCCTTCAACTGCGGGAAATCGGTGTCGAGATTGGCCAGGCACTCACGCACCTCTTTCACCATGTTGTGATAGGACGCGCCAATCTCCTCCGGCTTGTAGCCTGTCTCGTAAGCCGCTGTGCCGGCGCTGGGCGGCCGGAAATTCCCGTACAGGCTGTGCCCGCCCCAGCAGGTCTTGATCAACAGAACCGGCTCCTTGAAGTGATCGCCCATCTCGATGCCGAACATCAGTTCCGGCCCGAACCAATCTGCCCCCCAGGCACCCATGCCAACCGACAACGGGCGTTGGATTTTTTCATCAGCTTTCTGATACGAGACAAACACATCATCACGGACGACGAATGAGCCGTCGTCTCTCTTGATCTTCTTCAGGAGATAGCCATGAGTCGGGTGCTCACCCAGCTGGTCGAGCGTTTGCACGCCGCCATGCCCTTCCATGTTCGACTGCCCGGCGAGAATGAAGACTTTCACCGGCCCCTTGAACTCCCGCCGCGGCTTGCCCGCCTCAGCCTGTTGGGCCATCACCGCATTCGTCGCCAATGCTAAGCACACCAACGCGCCAACAATGGTAATTGTTGTCTTTGTGTTCATTCTGTTCATGGTTGTCTTTTCTTTCCGATAAACTCCTCGATGCTCAGCACGGGGGCCGGGTTCTGGTCGGCCTCGATTTCCTTGATCAGCTCTTCAATGGCCTCGATGTCCTTGTTCAGCCTGCTGTTCCACTGGTTTGCCTCATAGCCCTTGCGCATCGCGACCATGGTTTCCCGCAGGCGGGGGATCACCTCTTTCGCGGCCCCGCCATACTTCTTCAGCGGTTGGATGCATTGTTCCTGCTCGCTGCCCCAATCAAACTCGTTCATCATGTCCACACAGATCCCCATCCCCTCGCGAATCCGGAAGCGCGCCAGCAGATTCAATCCCTCCCAACGAATGCCCATCCGGAACATCTCCCCGCTGGGCGCATTCTTGCGGGTCGCGGCCACGATCTCGGGCAGAAGCGCCTTGGCATCCTCCGCTGAAAGCAACGGGTAGATCCCCGCAGCCAGGCCGCGGATGAGTCCATCCTCGTTGGCGAGCACCTCTTTGAGTGTCGCGTAGAGCAAGGGCCGGTCCACGCCGTCCAAGGATTTCGACAGGATGGGGGTTGGCTCGTTGGTCCCGGGCATGGGCGCAAACAAGGCTTTTGCCACCTCGCCCACGAGGCGCTGGCGGCGGTCATTGGGATCCTTGAGCGCTGCCGCACGGAGCAGATCGGGGACCGCCGCCACGCGAACCTCCGGCCCCATATACGCCAAGGTCCGGGCGGCCAGCATCCTCAGCCATGGATCCTTGTCGTTCAGTAACGCGCGCACCTGCGGTGCCGCAGGATCGGCCTTGGGGCCAAGGTTTGCCAGCGCTTCACACGCACCATAACGGCTGTTCTGCTCCGTGCTGTTGAGCAGCGTCAGAATCTGCGGCAGGAAATCACCATCGCGGCGGCTCAGCGCCTGCGACGAGCGAAGGCGGACCGCCGGTGACCAACTGGACAACCCGGCCAGCAGCACTTCGGTCTTCCGCTCCGCATACCAGTCCTTGCGCTCCGCGTTCTCAAAGGTGAAGTCGCGGCCGGCGGCAATCGTCTCGGCCACCTCTGCGGGAGAGAGCACCGGGGCCACGCCCGGCTTGCGGCCCGTGAGGTAGAGGCTCTTGAGCGGCAGGGCATAGCCTAACAGATAGGAACCGGTGCAGTCCCAACCGTTGTAGGAGTCCTCGCCGGGGAAGCCTACGTGCTCCACGCGTCCGTCCCAACCGCGCGCCATGTCGTAATACCATGAGGTCTCCTTGAAATACGCAGCTGTGGCGGCCGGTCCGCAGCGGGACACGCCCGGCAGCGCCCAGAGGATATTGAAGAAGTTCCCCGTGTGGCCGCTTTCCCGCTCGGCGTAGGCGGCGGTGCCCATGCGCGAGTAGAACGCGGCGGCTTCCTGATCACCTAGCAGATCGAAGAGCACCGCAGCGCCGGAACACTTGCCGTTGTCATCATGCCATGGCCACGGCTCGTGATCGCCATAGGGAATCGCTCCCTTGTTGACCCACTGGCGAAGGAAACCACTGGCCTTGGTGATCGTTTTGTCCAGGTCAGGGTCCTTCACCCCGGCCTCGCGTGCGAGCACCATCGCCAGTGTCAGCGGGATACCAGGCTGATTCATGCAACCGTAGCCGCCCAGATTGCCGCTGGGCTGCACGAATCCGTGGCCCCACGTTCCAACGCCGCTCGCACCGCGGGCAATCTCCAGCGACAGGAGCGCGAGATAGCCTTGCGGAAAAGTCTTTATGAGCACGCCGGCGCCTTCTTGATCTTCCCGGTGCAGCAAATACAATTGCGGCGCCGGGTCATCGCGCAGCCGGGCCAGGTCGTTGACTTGGTTGATCACCACGTTGGTATCCTGCCAGCGCACATCGTCCATCAACAGCGCCAGCGCGCGCGTGTCCACCCAATGCGGCCAGGCGCGGATGACGATATGCTCCAAATCGCCGCCCAGGGCGATAAAGGCGCGCATCGCATCGGCCATTTCGGAGCTGTTCTGCGACGAGAGTTGATAGGAAGGATAATACTCGTCAAAGTAACGCTGATAGTTTAGGGTCGTGGTCGCCGCCAAAAGAATCGCCACCATGACGACGGCCAGGCCGCGTCCCCAGCGTGCCCCGCCCAGTTTCCGAGCGGCGCGCGCGAGGACGCTCATCCCCAGCCCGACGAGCACGGCCACAACCGGAATCGCGCCGGCGGTCCGCACGACGCTGGGGTTTTCGTTCGGGAAGGCGATGCTCAGAATCGAGGGGACCAGCAACACGACGCCGGCCAGGATCGCCATGAGCCAGAGCCAGTCGCGATGCTTGACGATTCGCCACAGCGCCGCGAGCACGCCGAGCAGGAAAATCACCCCGCCCACCTGATCGAGCGCGGGCTTGTTGGCAACGGTGTTGGCCCACACGCTATCGCCCACCACGTTGAACATGCCCAGCGCGCGGAGAGTGTTGGCCACCAATGTCAGGCCGACGTTGTGCGGCGTCACGCCGTAATCGCCTTCGAGGCGCGTCATGCTCCGCGACCAGAACATGTCGGGCTTGTCGTTCCAATAGCGCACCAACGGCAAAAACACGAGCACGGCGATCCACGCGAACACGGTCAAGTTGAAAAGCCATTGCCGCCAGCCTGCGGCGGACGCGGGCCGCTCAAAGACGAGCTTGAGCGCGAGCATCACGACCAGCGCGACCGGCATGGCGCGATAGGCCGTGTAGCCAAACAAGCCCGCGCTGAAAATCAGCCCGGCAAGCAGGTAATCGCTCCGGCGATTGGTGCGCAGCGCGCGTGTGATGGCCCACAGGGCGAACGTCGCGCCGATGGTCACGTAGGGAAAGCGCAGCGCCATGCGCGTGATGGATTCGGCCCATTGCATCACCGACGCAAAGAACGCCGCCAGCAGCCCGATGTTTTCGCCCGCCAGCTCGCGCCCGAAAAGATAAATCCCATACACGGTGATGATGCCGATGAGGGCATTCGCCAGCTTGAGGCCATAAAACGTGCCGCCCGTATCGAACAGACGCATGACGGTGAACGCCCAATAAAACTGGAACGGCTCGCGGCCCGTGTTACGCTCGAAATAGATGGGGCGCGCGCCGTTGTAGAGGTCGTGAATGTCCAACAGCTTTTCGATGTGGTCGCTGGTCATTTCCGGCGGGACCTGGTCGAGCCGGTACAGGCGAAAGAACGCCGCCAGCAAGATGATGGCGAGCAATGCGAGTGTCTGCCACTTGATGCGAAAAGTGAGACCCTCGCGCAGGCTCGCCCAATCAAAGCGCGGCCAGGTGAGCGTGGGCCTGGACGGCCACATGGCAATGAGAAAGGTCAACACCGCGCCCACCCACGCCAACACGCCGAGGCGCGTAAACGTGTTATTGGCAAAGTTGAAATAAGCCAACACGGCCAAGCCGATCGCCACGTAAACCAGTTGCCACCGTTTGTCAGGCGGTTCGTCAAGCCAGACGGGCGAGCGCGGCGCAGGCCGCGCGACGACGCCAACGCGCGCCAGAATGCGCCCAAACGACGCCAGGCTGATCGCATAAAAAATGACCGCGTCGAGCTTGAACTCGGGCAGCGTGTTGAGATAGTGTTGGCCCAACACGCCAAAGATCAGCGTGTTGGTCAGAAGCAATCCGAGCCACAGCCGGTCGCGGGTCGTCCATCGCGTGTCACTTGTCGCAGATTGCACCATGCGCACCGCCAAGTTATTTCAACCAGAGGTTTTTTCGGCGATAAAGAACAGATACGCGCCTTGCGGGGGCAGCGGCTCGTCATAGTAACGGCGCACGAGCCGGTCCGTCAGCCACAGGTTGGCGCGCGTGGGCGCGACGATCCAGCGCCCGAACAGTTTTTTGGTCAACACACTCGGCACGCCGAAATAGTGTCCCCATTCGAGCGTCGCCAGCGCGCCCTGCGAAAAATAATACCAGTGCCGCACCCATTGGAGGCCGGCCTGCTCGAGCCGCGCTTGCCACGTGGCCGGATCATCGCAGTGATGGTGGCGGCTGATGCGATTGAAAAACGCTTCATACGAACTTGCCAATCCGTTCAGCCCAACGCGCCGCAGCCCGCGCGAGACCGAAAGAAATTCCAGGAAATGATCGCTGGGCACGCAGAATACAAACTTGCCGCCCGGCTTGAGCACTCGCTCGACCTCGGCCAGCACCGGGTCGAGATTGGGAATGTGCTCCAGCACCGAGTTGCTGACGACGGTCGAAAAATGCGCTGCCGGAAACGGGATCGCCGCGCCGCTGGCCTGCGTCACGCCGGCATACGCCGCGCGGCCTTTTGATTCGACGAGCGGCCCCCACCACGGATCGAGTCCGACGAAGGGCGTGTGCTTGGGCATGGCCGAGGCAAAGTGACCGTCGCCGCAGCCCAGGTCGAGGATCGGCTCGGGCAGCGGGATGTCCTCGTAGAACTTGGCTTCGACGGCGCGCAACAATGCGCGAAAGTATGGCAAGTCTTGCAAATGTCGCCAGAGATAATCGTTGGGCATTAGCGTCCTTCGGCTTGGATGAGTTCGGGCAAAGTCAGGATTTTGTGGGGAACCGCGCGATGCTGTTTGGCGGCAATCAGTTCTTCAAACAACTGCTCGTACAACTCGGCGGTGTGCGCCGTGCTGTACATCGCTTCAATATCGGCGCGCGGGCGGACATAGCGCTCGCGCCGGTCCAGGATGCGGAGGATCGCCTCGGCCAGCGCCCGGCTGTCGCCAATCGGCGTGACCTCACCCATGCCCGTGCTTTGCGGCGGCACGCGCACGCCGGGCAAGTCGCTGGCGATGGAGGGCGTGCCGCACAACATCGCTTCCACTTGCACCAGCCCGAACGACTCGGTGCTGTTGAGACTGGGCACGACAAGCGTATCGCACGCGGAAAAGAACACAGCCATCTGCTGCGGGTTGAGATTGCCCAGAATCCACAAAGGAGCCTTGGTCATGCTGGAACTCAACAAGGTGATCAGCCAGGTAGACGCGCTGGCAAGCTCGGCGGCCAGCGCGATAACGCAGGCGGGCGAACTGCTCGACGAGGCGCGCGGTTGGCTGCGCAAGTACGCCGGCCGCTTTGAAGAATTAAAGGCGCGCGCGTCCGAGTTCGGCGCGGCCATTCCCACCGACGAGCCGCTCGACGCGACGCATCCCGCGCCCGCGATGCCGGAACGCTTTACCGTCCTCGGCGCAGACGGCAGCGCCATCCCGCCCGATCGCCACAGCGCGGCGCTGTATTACCTCATCAACACCGCCAGCCTGACGTATCGCCATGGCAGCGGGCAGCAGCCCATCACATTCAGCGTCCCCGACTTGCGTTACACCACGGAAGACTTGTACGAGGGTCGCTTGCTCGTCCAGGGCAACCTGCTCGACGTGCGGCGCGACACCGCCGAAATCGCACGATTGGCCGATGCCGCTGAGGCATCGGCCGCCGAAGCCGAACCATACGATGTGCCACTGGTCGCCTTGACCGACGGCACGCTGCTGCTGTGGGTGCTGGAAGAATCACCGGAGGAACTGCGTCGCAAAAAAGTCGCCGACTATGTCAGACACCTGGATCGCCTGAAGAAAGCAGGCGCAGCGCCGGGCGCCGCCGTGGGCGGCTTTATCAGCCGGCCGCGTTACCCCGACGTGCTGCGGCTAGTCTGGCTGGCGCAATTGGGCGAGAACGCATCCCGGCAAGCCGTGGAAAACAATCCTTTCCTCGGCCTGGCCGACCGCAGCCTGTTAAATTTTCTCGCGCCGGGGCAGCGTTCCGCGTGTTTTGTCAGCCCGTCGCCGGTGAACAAGTCATACGCAGAGATCGGGCACGGCATCGGCTTTTTCTACGTCAACGTCGGCGACGAAAACCAGACCGAAATCGCGCGCGTCGAAACACCCGCGTGGGTGTGGCAGTCGCCCAAATTGTTGGATCGCCTTCACGGCGCTATCATCGCCCAGTGTCGCCTGGTGACGCCCTACCCTTACGTCCTGGCGCGCGCGCACGAGCTGGCCGTCATCACCACCGACGAGCGTCGTCAACTGGAATCCTTCATCGAATCGGCGCTGCTGCGCCAGGGCGTTCACGGACAGCCTTCGCAAAAGGCGCTGCTCAAGAGCCTGACAGGCGGGGCGAAAAAATCATTCAGAAAATAGGCCGCTATCCGATATCTATAGGCCGCTATCCTATAGCGGCTATAGCGGATTCGAGGAGAGACGATGACCGATCAACCGATCATGGTGGGGCGTGTGCTGCGCTCGAGCACGGCGGGCTTTGCTTTCGGCTGCCGGGTGTTGCGTGAGGACGTGCCCGAGTTCGGCGCGTTCGTCAAGGTGGCGCAGGGCAACTATGCGATCACCGGCCTCATTTACGACGTGCAATTCGTGGACGATCCGCTCGTGCGCCAGATCATTAGCGCCGATTCGATGCCGGAAGAGTTGCGGAAGGACCAGTCGCAACGGCTCGCGCCCATCGAGATCAGCGTGCTGGTGATGGGATTCGCGCGCGCCGGCCAGGTGTATCAACACTTGCCGCCACAGCCGCCCGCCACGCTCGACCAGATCGTGACCTGCACACCGGATGAGGTGATCGCCTTTACGCGCGAGTTTACATTCCTGCGGACGATCCTCAACGCAAAGGACGCGCCCGCCGACGAACTCGTCGCCGCCAGCCTGCGCATTGCCGCCGCCGCGCGCCCCGAAGGTGAGCGGCGCGCGTTCCTGCTGGACGCAGGACGCGAATTGGCGCGGTTGCTTTCGGTTGATCCGGTGCGCTTGGAGGGAATCCTGCGGAGAATCAAACCGTAGGGGCGACCCTTGCGTAACGGGTCGCCCATTCAAGGGCGGGCACAAAAGGCCGCTATCCTATAGCGGCCCCTACCGGGCGATTAATCGTGAATTAGCGAAACACGAGGATCCGCAGCGCGAGCAGGACAGCCAGGATGGACCCGGCCAAGATGCCGATGCGCTGCAAATCGGCGCGGATGTGCGCATAATCTTCCGGGTTCTTGCCCAGGCGCGACACAGCCTGTGTCACGCGAGGCGCTGCGCGCAAAGCTGCTGGCGCTGCGGCTTGCCCCCCGGCGGATGCGGACGCACCCGACGTGGGCATGAAACGTTGCGTCGGCGAAAGCCGGATGCGGCGACTCTTTTTTGCCATTCTTCTACTTTCTCCACTTTTGGAGCGGGCACAGGGATGCCCGCCTATGATTTTCTAATCTATTGCAATTCTGCAATGACGACGAGCCGCTTGTTGTCCACCAGATAGGGGTGGCACGTGATGAGCGTCGCCGTCGGATCACTCGTCGGATACATCACGCTGACTTCGGTCGGCTCGATGATGCGCTTTTGCGTGACCACGTAGCGAAACACGCGGCTCCCAGAGTATACCAGAATTTCGTCTTTTAGCTCAATCCTCTCCAGGCTGCGAAAGATTTCGCCGTACACATCATTGTGCGCCGAAAGCACCATGTTGCCGCGCTCGCCGGGATTGGCCGTCCGCAAGTGATGTCCCACGCCTTTCTTGAGTTGCTCCCAATCGTCGCCCTGCACCACGGGCGCATCCACGCTAATGGATTTGATGACGATGCGCGTCGCCTGCTCCGGCCCTTGAGTGGGGAGTGGCTGCGGCGTGACGGCCTGCACCAGGCCGCGCAAGTGCTCCGGGATTTCGTCCAGGTTGGGCGCGGCGCTGCCGCCCGCTTCGCTCGGCGGACGGTGGCCGCCGGGCAGCACCACTACATCAATCAGCGGCTTGGGCGTGGACGTCGGCGTGGCGCGCGCCTGGATGGATGCCTGGTTCAGCTCTCGCAGCGAGATGAGCGAGCTGACCAGAATGAGAACCAACCCGCCCAGCGCGAGGACTTCGACCAGCAGCAATGCTTTGTTAAACATCCAGCCCCAGGCCAGGCCCCGACGTGGACGTTCCTCTTCCTGCAGTTCTTCCTCATCGCCGATCTCGATGGAGCGATAGCGTCCCGTGGGTTGGCCCGGCGAGTCCAATGCGGGCAGGCTGCCGCTCTGCTCCGGCGCTTGCGGCGACGCGATGCGTCCCTGCACGGCCAACCGGCGCAAGCGTTGGGCGCGTTCCTTGCGCTTGCGGATCGCCAGGATGCGCTCCAACTCTTCCGTGGGAACTTTATCTTTCCATTGACAACCCAGCGCAGCTTCCAGGCGTGTTGTTTGTGATGGGCAGCGAAGGCGACACCATACGCTACCGATGTCACCATCCCAAAGAGCAGTTGGCGCGCCACGGCGTACGCACCGAGACTCGCTTTTGGAGTGATCCCCACCTGTTCGGTGACGTTTTAGATTATGACGTTTTTATCCTGCATCGAGTCATGTATGCCGGCCTAATCCCCGATTTGATCGATGTGCTCCACAAGTTGGGCAAGGCGGTCATTTTTGACACAGATGACTTGGTCTTTGACCCTGCGATTTCGCACTATGACAGTCGCAGGGCAACACTAGGTGCCAGAGAGAGACGACGCTACCAGCATAATCTTCACCTACACTCTCAGACGCTAGATCATTGTGACTATGCCCTGACCACAACCCGCTTTCTGGCAGAACAGCTACGCCGTCGAGACAAGCAGACTTTTGTCAGCCGCAACAGTTTGAATGACGAGCAGGCGCGAATCTCGGAGGCTGCCTACCGGTCCAGTTCTCCACCCAAAGATCAAGTCGTCATTGGCTATTTTAGTGGCAGCCCATCGCATGAGCGAGATTTTGCTATCGCAGCGCCAGCCCTGCTGCGCCTGATGAAGCGTTACCCCCAAGTCCATCTGCGTATCTTTGGTCATCTATCATTGGACGACCAGTTCGCCTGCCTTGGCGAGCGGGTGCAGCGTGTGCCCTATATGGCCTGGCAAGAACTACCATACGCTATCCGGCAAGTAAACATCAACATCGCACCTCTGGAATTGGATAACCCGTTCTGCCAGTCGAAAAGCGAGGTCAAGTACATTGAGGCAGGCGCTGTCGGCGTGCCCACCGTCGCCAGCCCAACCGAAGCCTTTCGATTTGCCATCACACATGGCGAAAACGGTTTGCTGGCAAGCACCACTCGCGAATGGTCGTCATGCCTCGAGTCGCTGGTCATGGACGCGGCGAAGCGACAACAGATCGGCACAGCAGCGCACAGGCATGTGATGGCGCAGTATACCTCGGCGGTGCGCGGCGCAGAATTAGAGTCCCTGCTGAACCAAATCTGGCAAGATTGGCGCAAACGTTCTCCGATCCCAAGCGAATCACGACCAGCCCGTCGTGTCATTGATCAGATGATACATTGTCTCTCCAGCCTGATCATTATTGACGACCTGGCGCAAGCCGAGCGCGATACCATTTGCCTGGCGAATGAACTGAGCCTCCAGCAGCGCCACCCCGGGTACCGTTTGTGGGCTTGGGTCAAGAGACAGATCAAAAACAGATTGCATCTCACCTACGAACACGAGTTTTTCAACCAGGCGTATGTGCTCTCACCCGAGTTGACCGCCGGGACAAAACAAGTAGGGCACTTTATGGCCACCCAGCCCAACCTGTATCGCCTCGACATTCCCTTTGCCACCCACGGCCGAGCCAACACACCCGACGTGATCTTACACCTGCAAACCTCGCCTAATGCCAGGGAAGACCTGGCAACGATCCGCGCGCCAGGACCTTTGCTGCGAGATAACCAACCTTATCGTTTTATCTTTGAGCCCATATCAGATTCACAAGGGCACGAATTCTACTTTTGCCTGGAATCGCCGGGGGCTTGCACAGGCAACGCATTCAGCCCGTGGATGGACCGAGAACGTCAACAACCTGCGTTTGCGCCACGTTATCGTTCAGGAGACACAACATTTTGACGCCACAACTTGCGTCCCGGGTTCTTTTTGTCAGCGGCCAGGATGGAGGCACGCGCCGCTATCGCTGCTATCACCCACAAGAGCAATTGGAGCAGCTCGGCATTGCCGCCGGCTTTCGTGAGGCGGCTTGTTTTCGCCTGTTAGCCGACGCGCTCGATTACGATATTTTTATCCTGCACCGCGTTCCTTACACTGACCTGATAGGTCAGCTCTTGGAATTGGCACATCAGCGTGGCAAGATGGCACTTTTTGAGACCGACGACCTTATATTTGAGCCGGACCTGGTGCAGTATGATGGCTACTACCGCAGTCTGCCTCTGATCGAAGCTCCAGAGTACGTGCGCAAGGTCTACAGACACCTCAAAACCCTGGAACGATGTGATTACGCCCTGACGACGACCGGCTATCTGGCCAAGGCACTGAGGCGGCATCACCAACGGGTATTCATCAGTCGAAATGCACTAAGCTCAGAGTTTGTGCGATTGGCTGAAGAAGCTCGCCGCCACAAGGTCAAACGCCCTGATGATCGGGTCGTCCTCGGCTATGTCAGCGGAAGCACTTCTCATGATCAGGATTTTATGACGGTCTCGAACGCGTTGTTGCATATCATGAACAAGTATCCCCAAGTTGAATTGCGCATCATCGGTTCTTTGAACTTGGGCGAACGTTTTGCCCCCGTGCAGCAACGAATCCGGACCACTCCTCTGATCCCGTGGCAGGACGTTCCGCGTGAAAGTCAGACGATAGACATCAATCTGGCGCCTTTAGAACAGGACAATCCTTTCTGCCAATCAAAAAGCGAGGTCAAGTACATTGAAGCCGGCATTTTGGGCATCCCCACTGTGGCAAGTCGAACCGAAGCGTTCGAATTCGCTATTCGACCTGGAGAAACCAGTTTTCTGGCCAATGATACCCACGAGTGGATCGAGTGTCTGGAACTGCTCATCCGCGACCCAGACCGTCGGATAGCCGTCGGTGAAGCTGCCCGCAGTGACGTGTTGCAAAACTATACCCCTCATGTCCGAGGACAGCAATTCTCACAACTGCTGCAAGACTTTATGACTCAACATCAGCCTGACTCTGTTCTGGAACAAGAACAAATCGAGCGCCGGGTAATCGCGCACCTGAGCGATATACTCGGGGAGCTAACCTTGCCCCACGATTCATCGGACCCACCTCGCCCGCTAGATGACACCTTATGGCGGCGGCGCTATCTATCCGAGGGTCGAGACGAGCTTGTGGCGCTTGCCCAAAGACGCCGCCGCCTGCTGACATGGCTTCAGAACCGGGCAGGTCAAGCGATGCGGTTGGCCCGGGGATTAGCCGGGACGAGGCAAGCGTAGACCGCACACTCCGTCGAAACGCCGTGCCCAAGTCGCTCCGCCCTTGGCCCGTCGCTCACGCGAAGCTTGCCCTCGCGCAGGCGGGACTCGTCGCCAAGAAGCAAGTCACGACCAAAATGCGGTATCATACGAGTCGGCCAAACAAGTTGTGCCTGATACGTGAGCTGCCGCACCAACCTCTGGGTCAGGAATCCTTCCAGTGAATACAAGAGATACAAACTGAGCACCGGCATGAGGAGCAGGATGGGGAGACTATGACTGGCCGCAAGTTTGGCGCGCAGACTCCATCTCATGTCATCGGCTCCTCTACCACAAACTTGTAGCCCACACCGCGCACGGTTTGAATGTAGCGGGGACGGTGCGGGTCAACCTCAATTCGCTCGCGCAGCCAGCCGATGTGAACGTACAACACCTGGGGGGCTCCGGCAAAATCTTCACCCCACACCGCGTTGAGCAGATAATCGGTGGTCAGCACAGTGCTGGCGTTTGCCATCAGCAAGCGCAAGAGTTCAAATTCCTTGGGCGGCAGCTCGACGGGCGCTCCGCGCACGCGCACCTCGCGGCGTTTCGGGTCCAGTGTCACATCTCCTGCGACCAGCACGTCGTCTGCCACGGCCGCCGGCGCGCGAGCCACTCGACGCAGCACGACGCGAATGCGCGCCAGCAATTCGCGCATGCCGAACGGTTTGGTCACGTAATCCTCTGCGCCCAGTTCTAACCCGACGACGATGTCGGCCTGCTGCCCGCGCCCCGTCAAGAAAATGATAGGCGTGTCCATTTCGCGCTGCAGCGTGCGCGCCAGGTCGAGACCGCTGAGATCCGGCAAGCCGATGTCGAGCAGAATCAGATCGGGCCGATCTCGCCGCGCAAACAACAGGGCTTCCGCGCCGTCTTGCGCCGTCGTGACGGCATAGCCTTCGCTTTCGAGGCGATATTTGAGGCTGCGCCGCAGCAGTTGGTCATCTTCGACTATGAGAATCTTGGTTGGCATGTTCTTCCCGTTGTACGCTGAAACGGCTCAGGATACCGGCTTGGGGAATGAGGCACTTATTGTACCCGCGAAAGATACCCGTGTCAAAAGGCGCTTGCACCATTTCGTTCCCGCCTGCCATTCTGCAAGACGCGCGGTATCGCCTGCGCCACAGAATATAACCCATCCAACGCGCCGTTATAGACGCTGTTCAGCGACACGCAAAGCGCGCGTGTCAGCAGCGCCGCAGCGTGCCCATAGACTGCATACAGGCCTGTCCCGACCGCCAACGCCGTCAGGCTCAACATCAGGGGAGTAGTGAGGCCATGCCACACCGCAAGTTTGACTTGCGCTGTTTCGCCCAGGATGGCCGACGAGGCTTCCGCTGCCAGGCCGTTGGCGAGCCAGGGCCACGCACCGAGCGACACTGACAGCAGACCTAGAATGCCAGGCCCAAACAGCATAGCCGGATGTGGATCGTGCACACTCCCTCCCCTGATTTCGGGGGAGGGCCGGGGTGGGGGTGCAAAGAACACGCCGTGAAACAGCCGCCACGCAATCGCCACGTTCAACGCGCTGGCCAAGACGACCAGCATTGGCGCAAGCCACGCGAAGCCGCTCGGATAACCGCTGTGCAGCGCGGCCTCGAGCAACAGTTCTTTGGCGATGAACCCGAACCATAACGGCAGCCCGGCCATCGAACCAGCCGCCAACCCCATCAGTGCTGCCGAGATCGGCATCGTGCGGCGCAGTCCGCCCAATCGCCGGATGTCGCGCGTGTGGGTCTCGTGATCCACGCCCCCGACGATCAGAAACATTGCGCCCTTGTACAGCGCGTGGGCCAGCACCCCGATGGCCGCCGCTTCCACGGCGTAATGCGTGCCCCAACCCAACAACATCACCAGCGCGCCCAGCCAGCCGATCGTCAGCCGATCGTCGTGTAGGCCAAAATCGCCTTGAGGTCGGTTTGCTTGAGCGCAATCAGGCCGCCCGCCAGCATTGTGATCAATCCCACGCTGGACACGGCATAGAACCATGCGTCCGTGCCGCCCAGCGCAGGCGACAGGCGAGCCAACAGATACACGCCCGCCTTGACCATGGTGGCCGAGTGCAGGTACGCGCTGACGGGCGTGGGCGCTTGCATCGCGTCCGGCAGCCAGATATGGAATGGCCACTGCGCGCTCTTGGTGAACGCGCCGAGCAAGATCAGTATCAATGCCGGGATGTAAAGCGCAAAATTGGAAAGTGGAGATTGGAGATTGGAGATTTGGCTTATTTCGAACGTGCCCGCCGTCTGCCCCAGCAGAATAAAGCCCGCCATCATCGCCAGCCCGCCGGTGGCGGTGATGAGCAGCGCCTTGCGCGCGCCCTCGCGCGATTCGGGCCGGTCGTGGTCAAACCCGATGAGCAGGTAGGACGTGACGCTGGTCAATTCCCAAAACACAAACAGTGCAATGAGGTTGTCGGCCAACACCACGCCCAGCATGGCCGCCATGAACATCAACAGGTACACGAAAAAGCGCCCGACGTCGTCGCGGCCTTGGAGATAGTCGCCGGCATAGACAGTCACCAGCGCGCCGATGCCGCTGATGAGCAGCGCAAACAACAATCCCAGCCCGTCCAGCTTGAACGAAAGCGACAGGCCCAGGCTGGGCGCCCAGGGCCATTCGGTGCGGATAGATTGCCCGCTCGCCACACTGGGAAGCTGAGCCGCCAGGTACACGACTAACACCATCGGCAGCAGGGCGATGACCCAGCCGGCCCGCGCTTTGAATATCCGCACGAGGGCGGGCGCGACAAGCGAAAATATAAATCCGGATAGAACGGTGATGGTCAACATGACTCTGCTTTATGGGTGCGGTGATTCGTCTGGCGCGGCCGTCGCTCTATCCTGAGCGAGGGAGGATTGGATCGGGCTGGGCAGTGTAAAGTAGAATGTCGCGCCGCCGCCCACGACACTTTCGGCCCAGATGTGACCGTCGTGGCGGTGAACAATGCGCTGCACCGTGGCCAGGCCGATGCCGGTGCCGGAGAATTCGGATTTGGAGTGCAACCTTTGAAAAGGCACAAACAGCCTGTCTGCCTGGGCCATGTCAAAGCCGGCGCCGTTATCGCGCACCAGGTAGACTTGCTCGCCGTCTGGCCGCCGCAGAGCGCCGAATTCGATCCGCGGGCGCGGCTGCTTGCCGGTATACTTCCATGCGTTGCCCATCAGATTCTCTAGCACGACGCGCAACAACTGCTTATCTCCATGAGCAACGACGTCTTGCGCGATGAAGAATTCTACCTGGCGGCCAGGGGCGGCTCGCCGCAGGTCCGCCGCAATCGCCCAAGCCAATGCGCTCAAGTCAACCGCTTCGCGTTGAATCGGGTGGTGGGTTCCGCGCGATAGATTCAGCAGGTCATCCACCAGTTGCGCCATGCGCTGGCTGGTGGCGCACATTCGCTGGAGAGACTCGCGCCCGGTCGCGTCCAGTTGGCCGGCATAGTCTTGCTGAAGCAGCTCGCCATAGCCGCAGATGAATTGCAGCGGCGCGCGCAGGTCATGCGAGACGGTATAGTTAAAGGCCTCCAGTTCCTTGTTGGCCGCCTCGAGCTGCGCCGTGCGCCGCTGGAGCGATTCGGCCATCTCGTCAAAGGCGCGCGCCAGTTGTCCCACTTCTCCAGAAGTGTAACTCACATTGGCGCGCGCGCTCAAATCGCCTTGGGTCAGTCGCCGCGTGGCGTTGACGAGCGCGTTCAATGGGCGCAAAATGAAAGCCTTGCCAGAGAACCAGGCGGCTGCGATCACCAACGCCGAAACAAGCCCCAAGATAACGAGATTGCGCGCCAAAGCGCGATCAATCGCGTCAAAGGCCGTTGCCTGAGGAATGCCGATGCTCACATACAGGCTTTCGGCGGTTCCCTCGACGGGCGCAAAGGCATACAGGCGCGGGATGCCATCCACGCCGGGAACCAGCGCCGCGCCCTCCCCCTGCGAAAGAATGGCTTGGACGATGGCGGCCTCCGGCATGGATTTGCCGACCCACTGTTCAGGCTCAGGATAGCGGGCCACGAGGGCGCCGCCGCGGTCAAGCACCATGAGCACCGCGCCTTTAGGCAACTTGGCTCTGGCGGCCAGCCGGTCAATCACAGCCGGATCCAACGCCGCAAATACTATGACTCGCACTTGCCCCGCAGCATCCAGGACGGGATAGCCAAAGTTGAGCGCCGTCTCGCCCGCGACGCGGTCAGCTTGATATTCGCCTACGACAAAACTGCGGGTTTGAACAACGCGCTGCAACCACGCGTGGCCGGCAAGATTGACGGGCCGGGTGAAGGGATGGCTGCTGCAAACCAAGTCGCCCTCGGCCCCGATCACTCCCAGGCTCGCGTAAAGCGGATATTGTTCCAGCAGATCGGCCAGGTACGCGCCGCACTCCCAATCGCTCGCCCGCGCCCGGCTCTGCTCCACGCTTTGCGCGACAAGGAGCTGGCGCGCGCCTTCGACAAATTGCGCCAGGTTACTGGCCGTGAGGCGGGTCAGCCGCACGGCATTATCCTGCACCTCGACGGCCGCCAGACGGCGCTGCTCCAGGTCTGTATAGAGGGCCAATCCAAAAGCTGGCAAGACAGCCAGGCAGACCAGCAAAAACAGCCGAACGCGCAAACTGGAAACAAAACGGACTTTACCGCCCTGTTCATCGCATCGAGTCACCGGGCCTCCCAAGGTTCCTTGACTGGATCGCCTTGAACACCTCCATGACCAGCAGCACGCTGGCGGCCAGCACGAGCAGCGGCGCAAATTCCGTGATCGAAACGGGGCCAACGCGCAGCAGCGTCTGCATAAAGGGAATCTGCATGGACAACAGGTGCAGCCCCAACGCCGCGCCCACCCCGGCCACCAACACGACGTTACGCTTCAGCGGGACCTTGAACGCCGACACGTACTCGGAGCGGCAGTTGAACACGTGAGCGTTCTCGAACAGCACCATGAGCAGCAGCACCAGGTTGCGGGCGGCGAACTCGTCCCAGCCGGAAGTTTACTGCCGCCGACCTGAAAAAGCGCATCGAGGCACTCCAAGCCTTTAGCGCCCAACTCAGCTTTACCACAAAAACTTGTGAAATCGTCCTCTAGAGCTTGTTGGACATCGCGGGTTGGCCGCGCCGCATTTTGTCGTCTACGTCCGCAACCAACTCGAAGATCAGCTTGGCGCAGAAACGCTTTTGCGCGGCGGTTGGGTCATCACGACGACGCTCGACCTCGACTTGCAGCGCGCGGCTGAAGAGATTGTCAATCGCCGCTTGCAAGACTTGAGAGACGCGCAGCGCGATGCCCACGATGCTGCCGTCGTCGTGATGGATGCGCGCACAGGCAACATCCTGGCGATGGTCGGTAGCGCGGATTACGCCGACACGACGATTGACGGCGCGGTAAACATGGCAACGGCGTTGCGTCAGCCCGGCTCGGCGATGAAGCCCATTCTCTACGCGGCGGCGTTCACGCAAGGTTGGTCACCTTCCGACGTGGTCTATGACGTGCGGACGGCGTTTGCGACTGAAGAGGGTCAGACCTACATCCCCGCCAACTATGACAATCAATTTCACGGTCCGGTCAGCTTGCGCGATGCGCTGGCGAATTCCTACAACTTGCCCGCCGTCATCTTGCAGAAAAAAGTGGGGACGGAAAATTTCTTCCGGCTGGCTCGCGCGATGGGACTGACGACGCTTACCGACCCGCGCCGCTACGGGTTGACGCTCACGCTCGGCGGCGGCGAAGTGCGCCTGCTCGATCTGACGGCGGCGTATGCCGTGTTCGCCAACAACGGCTATCGTGTCGAGCCGCGAACCATTCTCGAATTGAACCGCCAAGATGCAAAGGATGCCAAGATTTTTCTTCCGTCTTTGGTCATTCGTCCTTCGTCAGAAACCCGTGTGCTTGATGAGCGAGTGGCTTACCTGGTGACGGACATTCTCTCCGACAATCGCGCGCGCACGCCTTCGTTTGGCGAGTTCAGCCCATTGCGCCTGAGCCGACCGGCGGCTGATCACGCACCGGCAAATCACCGACGTGCTGACCTACACGATTCCACTTGCCAGCGCCGATCGCAGCGCGGACGAGATTACCATCGAAGTCATCCCGTCCATCGCCTCGTCGCTCGAAAGCGGATTGGAGAGCCTCGCCCAGTTCCCTTATGGCTGCGTCGAGCAGACGATGAGTGGATTCCTGCCCGATGTGGCCGTCGCTCGCGCGCAGCAGCTTGGACTGGCGAACAAGCCCGGCTTTCGGGAAAAGCTCGCGCAGATGATCGAGCAGGGCTTGCAGCGGCTATACGGCTATCAGCACAACGACGGCGGCTGGGGCTGGTGGAAGGACGACGCGAGCAATCCGTCCATCACGGCTTACGTGCTTTACGGCCTGCGCCAGACGGAACTGGCGGGCTACAAGGTGGAACAGAACGTGCGCGAGCGCTCGATCAAATTCCTGCACGAGTGGCTGGTGCGCAGCAAGATTGACGATCCCATCGGCCAGGTTCACGGCGCGGAAGGGTTCTCGAGCGGCGCGAACGTCCGGGCCTACGCGTTGTACGTTCTGGCTGACCTGGGCCAGCCCGACCCCGGCCTGACCGGCGCACTGTACGAGCAGCGCAGCAAACTCGACCGTTACGGGCTGGCATATCTGGCGATGGCGCTCTACATCGGCAATGATAACCAGGCTGATGCGCGCGTTGCGACAGTGCTGGACGAGCTCAAGCAAGCGGCGACGGTGGAAGGCGACCTGGCTCACTGGCAAGATGCGCGCAAGGATTACTGGGGCATGGGCACCAGCGTTCGCACGACGGCGATTGCGCTCAGCGACCTGGCCCGCATGACTACAGGCGATCCTCTTGCCGCTCAAGCCGTGCGCTGGCTGATGACACAGCGGCGCGATGGCGCGTGGGGCACGACGCAAGAGACGAGCATGGCCCTCATCGCGCTGGTGGATCAACTGACCAACAGCCGCGAGCTGCAGCCTGACTTTACCTACGTCGTCATGATCAACGGCAAGGAGAAAGCGCGCGTCCGCGTCACGCGAGAAACCCTCACACAGGCAACCAAACTCGTCATCCCGCTGAAGGACATTCCATCGGGCGACGCCGAAATCCGCATCGTCCGCCTGACCGAAGCAGGGCAGACCGGCAACGGCCAGCTTTACGCCTCGATCACGCTCAAGCATCGCCAGACAGGCGCCGAGGTGCGCGCTCGCAACGACGGCTTCGCCGTCTCGCGGACATACACGGCGCTGGGTTCCAGCACACCGATCACGGCGACCAGGCTGGGCGAGATTGTGCAGGTGATGGTGACGGTCAACGCGCCGCAGGGCGGGCAATACGTGCTGGTGGAAGACCCGCTTCCGGCAGGGCTGGAGCCGATTGACACGAGCCTGGCGACCTCGCAAAATGTCAAGGCCGGGCAAAAGAGCTGGGTCTGGACGCGCGTCGAACTGCGCGACGAGCGCGTGGCGCTGTTCGCCACATACCTCAGCCCTGGCACGCACACCTTTACCTACCTGGCGCGCGCGACGACGGCGGGAACGTTCAGAGTGCTGCCAACTCGCGCGGAGATGATGTACGCGCCCGAGGTCAGCGGAAGGACGGATGGAGGAGTGTTTGTCGTGGCGGACGGCAGATAGCAGTTGCCGTTTCAGCGCCCAGATCATCCAACACCAGCGCGCGAGCAGTCTTGATGGCCTCGAAGCGATCATCGAAGGTCACGTCACTGTCCGGCGCGAACGTCGCCCGCAAATAGTCCGGAAATGCAGGAACGGTTTGAAGCACGGCCGGCATGCCCCACTCCAGGAGTGTGGTGGCAATCGCCGCCGCCAGGTGCGTCTTGCCATTGCCGCACTCGCCCATGAGGGTCAGCCACCCAAGTGGATCGGCGTGAGCGAATGCCTGCGCCGCTTCAAAGGCGGCGCGGTTTTTCTCGACGACGATCACGACCTGATACAGCGTCGTGTAGGCAGGCGCACGCAACTCGGGCGTGTCGGCCAAACGATTGAAATCCAATCGCTCCACCGGCCTGGCATAGTCCGACACATGCTGGCCCACCAGGTACTCAGAGCCATCGAATCGGATCGTCATTGGCCTGTTGCGCCGGGATCGTCTGCTCAAGCCGACGCCGACCCCGCTAGGAATGGATGCCTCGGCAAACGAGATAGGAAGAGCGCTCTTGCGCATCAACCCCACGCTCGTCTCGCTGCTGGATTTGCGCGTGCGGGCCTCTCTCGCGCAGAACCGGCCCGACGACGCGCTGGCCGTGATGCAGCAGCGCCTCGAGCGCAAAACTTCAGCCACGGCCCAATTGCTGTTGGCCCGCGTCTACCTAGCGCAGGGCGACATGGAAGCGGCGCATCAGGTCTCTCAATCGCTGGTAAAGGAAAATGTGGCGAGCGGCACCGGCTGGGAACTGCTGGCCGATGTCGAGCTGGCGCGCGGCGATACGGACGGCGCGTTTGCGGCGCTGCGCCGCGTGAACGACCTCAACCCGCAGAGCCGCGCCTATCTCCTGGGCATGGTCGCCATCTACCAGGCGCGCGGCGATTGGGTGAGCGCCAGCGCCTACGCGGTGCGCTTGCTGCGCACGGCGGACGTGGAAGGCGATCTGCCTGTCACCCACCTCCGCCGGCTGCGCGATTACTTCCAGGCCAGCGGCGAGAAAACGCGCGTCGCCGATTTGAACGCCGAGCTCACGCGTCGTTACGCGGATGAGCTGGCCGAGTTGAAAGCGGCCCTGTCCACCACGCTGCGAGCGCGGCCTTCCATCGGGATGCGAGCGCCTGAAGCGACGACGGAAGCTGCGCCGTGCGAAGCGCCCCTGCCGCTTGCCGAGCACGCGCCCGTCTCGGAAAAAGAGCGGGCGCGCATCCTGGAATCTGCCCAACGCCTGTTCGGTTTTGACGCGCTGCTGCCCGGCCAACTGGAAACACTTGCTTGCGTCTTGCGCGGCGAGGACGTGCTCACCATCCTGCCCACCGGCGGCGGCAAGTCGTTGTGCTACCAGCTTCCGGCGCTGTGCGCCGAGCGCGGGGTGACGCTGGTCGTCTCGCCCCTCATCGCGCTGATGAAAGACCAGTTGGATTCGCTGCCGTCCGGCGTGCAGGCGCGGGCGACCACACTCAACAGCAGCCTGCAAGGCGACGAGTTGGGCGCGCGGATGGAGCGCATCGTTGCCGGGGCCTACCGGTTGGTGTATGCCGCGCCGGAGCGATTGCGCCAGCCGCCGTTCTTGCACGCGCTGCGGCGCGCCGGCCTCAACCGGCTGGTGATTGACGAGGCGCACTGCGTCAGTATGTGGGGCCACGACTTTCGGCCCGACTATCTCACGCTCGGCCAGGCGCGGCAAGCGTTGGGCCATCCACCGCTTCTGGCGCTCACCGCCACCGCGCCCTCGCGCGTCCGGCGCGACATTTTGCGCCGCCTGGGCGATATGCGCATCATCGCGGGCGACGTCACCCGTCCCAATTTGCAACTGGCGGTTTTCCACGCGCGCAACGCCGACGAAAAGCTGGCCCACCTGGTCAACTTTTGCCAGGCGCAATCGGGCAGCGGCATCGTATACGCCGATACGCGCGCCCGCTGCGAAGAGCTGGCCGCGCTGCTGCGCCGGCAGGGCGTGTCTGCCGACTATTATCACGCCGGGCTGGCCGACCGGGGCAGGGTGCAGGACGATTTCATGGCCGGGCGAGTGCGCGTCGTCGTGGCGACGGTCGCCTTTGGCCTGGGCATTGACAAGCCCGACATCCGTTTCATCGTCCACGTCGTCCCGCCGCCTTCTCTGGAAGCCTACTACCAGGAGGCCGGCCGCGCCGGGCGCGATGGACAGCCCGCTCGCTGTTTGCTGATGTACGCCACGTCAGACCGCGCCACGCTCACCCGCCGCGCGCGCCAGGATGTGATGCCGGTCGAGTTTTTGCGCGCGGTGTACAAGGCCGTCAAGGGCCGCTTTGCCCACGGGCAGGGAGCCGCGTCGGGCCGAATCGCGCAAGCCGACCTGCAACGCGATTTGCAAAGCGACGACGAGGTGCGTGTGCGGGTGGCGCTTAGCCTGCTGGAAGAAGCGGGCCTCTTGCAGCGCGGCCCCGATGTGCCGCGCGCCGCCACAGTCTGCTTGACGATTGACGCCCTGCCTGCGACCGCGCTCGAGCTCGCCGCGTTTTGCCAGGCGGCGTGTTTGCGTCCGGGGCAGGCGTTGACACTAGACTTGGTGGATGTGGCGCGGCGAGCCGATCTGTCGCTGAGTGCGATGGAGGAGCGGGTATTGGATTGGGCTGACGCGGGCTGGCTCACGTATCGCTCGTCGGGGCGCGATTGGCTGCTGGAATTTCCCAAGGACACGCCGCGCGATGCGCCCGAGCGCGTCGGGGCGATGTTGGAGCGATACGAAACCACCCAGATGCAGCGCGTGGACGAGGTGGCGGCGTACGCCCAGACCGGGCGTTGCCGTCACGGCTACCTCAACGCTTACCTGGGCGGGCGGGTCATCGAGCGCTGCGCGGCGTGCGACAACTGCGTCGCGCTCGAGACGCCGCAGGTCAATACTTTGCCGGATGAGCGAGATCAATGGCTGGACATCCTGCGTTGCGTCTCGTCGCTCTCGCGTGGCCGCGTCAACCTGGTGTACATCCTGCGCGGTGACGACCAGGCCCCACCCAATGCGCCCCGCAATCATTCTGCCTGGGGCGCGCTGGCCTTTCGCTCCGAAACGGCCGTCGAGCGAATGTTGGAGCGCCTGGAGAGCGCCGGGCTTTTGCGGGCGCGGGTTCTTGAGCACGGCGGCGCGGTGCTCGACCTGACGCCGGCGGGTCAGGCGGCGCTGCAAAACCCGGCGGCGCTGGACGAACTGATACAATTCCCAACCTAGCCCTCGGGCATGTCTGCTCCCTTCCCCTGCGGTACTCTGACGGGGGAAGGGTTGGGGATGAGGGTGATTTGCGCCCAAAATAAAGTGTGGTATGATAAAACCAACGCGACGACCGGGACGAGTAACCGGGCAGGTGAGCAACAGGAATGGAAGGCCGCAGACTGAAAGCCTTCTTTGCCACCGCCGGTGAAAACCACCCGTGAGCGAGCCGGTGAACAGCCATAGGCCCAGTAGCCTGCTCCGGGAACGCCCGTTACAGCGCAAGAGTGACGGTTTAAAGTGAATGTAGGCCGACATCCCAATGTCGGCAAACCGTCAAGTGGGTGGAACCACGGGAGACAACGCCTCTCGTCCCAGTCGGGATGAGAGGCGTGTGTATTTTGGATAGAGAGTATGCCAGAGTTCTTGACCCGGCTAACCGCATCCATGGATTGGGTCTCATTCGGCCTGGGATTCGCCGCCGCGTGCATTAGGCGGTGGCACGGACAATGGCGCGACCTTAGCCCATGTGACGGTGGCCCATGAATTGGATGAGCAACTCAAGTGGCGACTCTATGCGGGCAATCCCCAGTCCATTTCCCTCGTGGCCATTGACCTCAAAACCCACGTGGGTCGGTTGCGCGAAGGTGGCCAGCACATCTATGGCAAAACCCGCGAATCCCCTTGGCGAGAACCACGGGCCGCCTGTGGTGCGATTGTGGGAGCCTTGAGCGTAAGGAACGATTAATGCAGACCCGACAGGTCTTGAAGACACTGTCGGGTCTTGTAGTTTGAATCGCCCGCGCTGGGCAGTTACTGCTTCCGCGCTGACAAGAGCAGCGTGCAGTATTGGAGCGGGCCAAGCAATCACTGTACCGTGCCAGGCTGCACCAGCGTCACGGTCACGCTGACGCTGGGTGGCGCAAGCAACGGCGGAAGAGCATTGGCGCAGACCCGTCTGCCGGTGAACGATCCAGGCTTGCTATTCCTGGCTCCGCTGGCGGTGTTGGCTCTGGCAGGGCGAAAAGGGAAACGGCAACGCTGGGCCACGCTGGCCGCGGCGATGTTGCTTGCAGTGGCCGTGATGGGCATGGGCGCGACGCTGGCCGGTGACGAGTAGCTTCTCGACCAGTGGGGCCGAAAAAGCTTCCTTGTACTTGAGCCAACTGTGGAGTTTGGCTTTCTTGTTAGCCTGGTAACTAACAAGTTTGCGGTTAAATTCCTCGGTCGGGGTCAGCAGCGGCGCGTATTCCAGTTCCAGCGCGATCCGTGCTTCGCAGGAGGTCGCACCATCGTTGGCGTATGCCGCGCGGATTTTCATCTCGTGGACTGGTGATACGTCCACTTCAAAAGGTGGCAAAGGTATTTGGAATGCAACAGCTTGAGATTTCATCACAAGAGAGTATAAACGCATCGCATAGCGCGGCCTCCGGCCGCAACCAAATTTAAACGCAAAGACGCAAAGGTCGCAAAGGTTCTTTTAAGAATTCTTGGCGTCTTGGCGGTTCAAAATAAATCTCGCGGATCGCGCAATTGTTTCAGAGAAATACTATAGTTTTGGCAAACAACCGATGTTGACAGACCCGCTTATCGGTGCTAACATGCCAACCACTATGGACAAACTCGAAGATAAACTTGAAAACATCGTCGGACGCATGTTGGCCGAGCGCAAGCTGACGTTGGCGACGGCCGAGTCTTGCACAGGCGGATTGCTGGGGCATCGCATCACCGACGTGCCCGGCAGTTCGGATTATTTTCAAGGCGGCATCATTGCCTACTCTTATGACGCCAAAGAGCGGCTGCTGGGCGTCCATCACGACACGCTGTATGAGCACGGCGCGGTGAGCCCGGAGACGGCGATTGAGATGGCGCGCGGCGCGCGCAAGGCGTTGGGAACGGATGTGGCAGTGAGCATCACGGGCATCGCCGGGCCGGGCGGGGGGATGCCGGGCAAGCCGGTCGGCCTGGTGTACATCGCGCTTTCGTCGCGTGACCGGGAGCGTGTGGAACATTTTGTGTGGGAGAGCGACCGCGAAGGCAACAAGGTCCACTCCGCCGATGCGGCGCTGGCGATGCTGAAGGAATATCTGGATCAATTGCCTGGTTGATTGTCCATGAAGGGAAGATGTTTCAGTGTTCCTTCGCGGATAAATGAGTGACGCGATGAGATTCGTCAACGAGCCTGTGCCGGTCGAGGTCCGCATCAGCGCGGATGGCGCGCCGCAGCCGGTCGCCTTTGCGTGGGAAGGTCGTCGCTACGAGGTGGCCGACCGAGGTCGCACGTGGGTCGAGGGCGATGTGCGGTGTTTCCTGGTGATGACGCCCACTGACCAAGTCTTTGAACTCCGCGTGCTGTCCGATGGCCGTTGGATGTTAGCCCGCGCCGCCGAACGTCCGCACATCGCTTGAGGACGCGGACAAGCCTCGCCTCTACTTGACCAGTCGGCTGAACACCGT
Organism: Anaerolineae bacterium; assembly: GCA_041300525.1. Lineage (GTDB taxonomy): Bacteria > Chloroflexota > Anaerolineae > Fen-1058 > Fen-1058 > JBGLNJ01. The sequence goes on from JBGLNJ010000001.1 coordinate 4,576,831, forward strand.
CACCTCATCGCCCGTTGCTGTGAATCCAAAGTGGCGATACAAGTGCAGCGCATCCTCGTTATCCGTCTGTGTATTCAGTGTGATGGTCTCGGCGCCCTGCGCCCTAAAGTGCGTAATGAGGGCCTCCAATAATCGCGTGCCGATGCCTTGCCCCTGTTGTTCCGGGTGAACGGCCAAGCGCGTGATATGGGCTCTCGCTCCGCAAGAGTGTCCAAAGCCATAGCCCACGGGCTGGTCGCTGCATTGCGCCACGATAAAGCGCGTTGGGTGTTGCATCGCGCGAAAGAAGGTCGTTCCGCTGTACCACCACTCGGCGCCGAAAGCGGCGTGATCCAGGGCCGTGATGGCGTCCAGGTCCGCCGGTTCGGCTTCGCGCACGAGGATGCCGTTCGTGCTTGGGCGAGGGGGGAAGGTCGCATCGCTTTGACAAAGCGTGACCACGCGCGTCATGGGTGAAAAGTTATGCTCTGGCAGCTTGTCCGAAAGCCAGTCGGCCCAGGCCATGCATGCCAGTTTGCCGACGCCCTGCAAGCGCAAGGCAACCAGCAAGGACGGCAGGAGAACGTCGAGCAGCACATTCGCGCTCAAGCCATCTTCCATGACCACCGCGCGCAGCCAGGCTACCTCCGATGTATCTCGCACGCCCATCCCCAGCCCGACGATGCGCCGGTCGGCCTGCGCGACCAGGCAGGCCGGATTCCCAATCCATTCTTCTAGCGTCCACCAGTCCAGTTGGAGGTGCGCCCGTGCGCTTGCCTCGACCAGGCGATGCAAGGCCGGCAGGTCATGCTCCCGCGCCGGGCGAACGGTCAGGTCGGCGCGGCGCAAGGGGGTGAATAATGTAGGTCGCACGCAAGCCTCACTCAAAAGGATTTGCGTGAATCATAACATCACATCGAGCAAAATTCAAATTTCAAAAGGCAATCGGGTTGACGATTTGCGCCCTTTGTGTTATGATTTTGCCACGTTGCGCCCGGGAGCGGATCCGGGCGCGTTTAGGATAGTGAGAGGAAAAGCGTATTAGCGCCAGAGATCATCGCACTAACGAAGGCATCCGGGTCCGTGAAGTCCGGCTGATCGGCCGCGATGGACAACACATCGGCATTGTGTCCATTCAGGAAGCTCTCCGCCTCGCCCGCGAAACACCTTCAATTGTTGCAAATAATGTATCATCACTACCACGACCAACATTTTGTCCGGGTTTGATGCGTGTTCCACGCTGCCGTACAAGGATGTTTCCAGAAATTACTTTCTGACCAGCATATCTTTTAACACCAAGTCGTTGTGCATTACTATCACGACCATTGCGACTTGATCCGCCACCTTTTTTATGTGCCATAATATCTACTCCAACTCAATCGAATTAACCATCAAACGGGTGTACTGTTGGCGATGGCCGGTTTTAACCCGAATGCGTTTCTTGGGTCGATACTTAAAGACAACGATCTTTGGACCCTTGACATGGGAAAATTTAGGGTAGCCCATTCCCATTCCTCCCGCGCAGACCCAGTCGGCCACACAGTTCGTGGGCAAACCGTCATGGTACCAACTAACACTTCCCTCGTTCTCGGATGCCCCCGGCACCTGGGTGTGGGTACACGATTAATCTGAAACCAGAGGAATAATAGCCACCCTTGCGAAGGGTGTGAAACCCTTCGCAAGGGTGAGATGTCACACGGAGGATCAACATGCAACACACCGAAGGAAAATTCAACGCGAGCGACGGGCTGGAACTCTACGACCAGGCCTGGCGGCCCGATGGTGAAACGAAGGCCGTGCTCGCCGTCGTTCACGGTTACGGCGAGCACAGTGGACGCTATCTCAACCCGGTCAACTATTTTGTGCCGCGCAGCTACGCGCTATACGCTTACGACTTGCGCGGGCATGGCAAATCCGCCGGGCAGCGCGGGCACATTAACCACTTTGACGAGTACCTGTCCGACACGGACACGTTCCTCAAGCGGGTGCGCGAACAGCAGCCCGGCCGCAAGGTGTTCCTGCTCGGCCACAGCCTGGGCGGGTTGATCGTCGCCGCGTATGCGCAAGACCATCCCGGCGAGCTGCCGGGGCTGATCATGTCCTCGGCATTTCTGGGTTTCAAGATGCAGGTGCCGGGCTGGAAAGCGATGGTCGGCCGGGTCATGTCCGCCCTGAACCCGGCGATGACGATGAAAAACGACTTGTCCGCCAGCCTGCTTTCGCACGACCCGGCTGTCGTGGCCGCTTACGATACCGATCCGCTCAACCATCACGTGGCGACGGCGCGTTGGTTCACCGAAATCGTCGCTGCGCAAACACGGACGCTCGACCGGGCGGGCGAACTGACAATCCCAGTGCTGGTGCTCTACGCCGGCGCGGATCAGATTGCCGACCCCGAAGGCAGCGCCTTGTTCTTTGAGCGCGTCAAGCTGACCGACAAGGCCTCGCATCGCTATGACGGCTATTATCACGAGACCTTTAACGAGGTAGATAAAGACACTGTCTTTCGAGACCTCGAAGTATGGCTGGCGATGCGCTAGGCAAAATATCGCCTTGTCCCACGCGAGTGAGAGTGATATAATCTGTACTGCTTGCCCCTGTAGCTCAACGGATAGAGCGAGGCACTCCTAAGGCCGAGGTTGTGGGTCCAATTCCCGCCAGGGGCACTAGACCTCCGAGGTTCCGTCGCGGACCTCGGAGGTTTCGTTCTGTCAGTTCAGCGGTTGAAACCGCATCTGCCGAGCCTTCGGCTGGCCGTCCGCCTTCGCGGACGGAATTGCGTCCACGCAGGTGGACGCTCCTATGCTGGTTAGATGGGAAATTATGAGGTGCGCTCTTGGGTGGCAAGACGTTTCGCAGGATGCGCGTTCCAACGCTCTGCTACTAGAGTGCGATGAGGTAACTATGTTTGGATCGAGTCTCAAGCGGAATAAGATCAAAAAGCCGAATGGACGCTGCTCGCCTGGGAATGGTAATGGGCACGGCGTCCGTCTGCGTCAAGTGGTGAAAACGTACGAGAATGCCGCCGGCACCTTCACGGCTCTCAACGGCGTGGACTTGCAGGTGAATTCCGGCGAGTTTGTGTCCATCATCGGCAAGTCGGGCAGCGGCAAATCCACGCTCATCAACATGATCACCGGCATTGATCGGCCCACGACCGGCCAGGTGATGGTGGGCGACACGGCCGTTCACACGCTCACCGAAGACCAAATCGCCGTGTGGCGCGGCTGCGCCATCGGCGTCGTCTTTCAGTTCTTTCAACTCCTGCCGACGTTGACGGCCATCGAAAACATCATGCTGCCGATGGACTATGGCCGCCGGTATTCCCAGGCCGAACGCCCCGAGCGCGCGATGCAACTGCTGGATCAGATGGGCATGGCCGATTATGCTCACGAGCTACCCTCGGCGCTTTCGGGCGGCCAGCAGCAAAGCATCGCCATTGCGCGAGCGTTGGCGAACGATCCGCCCATCCTGGCCGCCGACGAGCCGACCGGCAACCTGGACTCAAAGACAGCCGAGTCGGTCTTTCGACTTTTTGAGGACCTGGCGGAGCGCGGCAAGACGATCCTGATGGTCACGCACGACAACGAGTTGGCGAAGCGGGCGCAGCGCACGGTGGTGATTGCCGATGGCGAGATTGTGGACGAGAAAGTGAACCGTTGAGAGAGGAACTTGGATTGAAACAAAACGGATCCAAAAGCGAAACGGGGAACTCGCGCAGTTGCCCGAGCGGCGAACCGCTCATCTATCTGCGACAGGTCGTGAAAATATACGAGAGTTTGGCGGGCGAGGTCGTGGCGCTCAATGGCATTGACCTCCAGGTCAACCAGGGCGAGTTTGTCGCCGTGACCGGCAAGTCCGGCGCCGGCAAGACCACCCTCGTCAACATGATGACGGGCATTGATCGCTCCACATCGGGCGAGATTCAGGTGGCCGGCGCTTGCGTACACCAACTGAGCGCCGAAAAGGCCGCCGAGTGGCGCGGCTGCGCCGTGGGCGTCATCTTCCAGTCCTTCCAACTCCTGCCCACCCTGACCGTGCTCCAGAACGTCACGCTGCCAATGGATTTTGCCCGCAAGTATTCGCTACGGCAGCGGCGGGAACGGGGCATGGCTCTGCTGGCGCAATTGGGAATCGCCGAACAGGCTCACAAGTTGCCTTCGGCTGTGTCGGGCGGGCAGCAGCAGCGCATCTCCATCGCCCGCGCCATGGCCAACGATCCTCCCATCCTGGTGGCCGACGAGCCGACGGGCAGTCTCGACTCGGCGACGACGGACGCCGTCGTGCGAGTGTTCGAGGATTTGGTTCATCAAGGCAAAACAGTCGTGGTGATGACACACGACCACGACCTGGCCGGCCGGGCCGGGCGCACCATCACACTCGCCGACGGCGAAATTGTGTCAGAATGATACTTGTCCGCTAATAACGCGAATGAACACGAATAAGAAAGCTCAGTGCTCAATGGCACAAGGTTTTCAATGATCTGTGGTGCAACAAGACCCGCACCGTCCTGATCGTGCTGTCCATCGCCGTGGGGCTGTTTGCCACTGGCGCGCTCGTCAGCACGCGCAGCATCGTCTCCACCCAGATGGCCAAAGGCTACGCCGCCACCTATCCCGCCAGCGGCACCCTCCGCACCCTCGAGCCGTTCGATGAAGATTTCGTCCGCTCGGTGCGCGCGATGAAGGGCGTGCAAGAGGCTGAGGGCCGGAAGAGCATGGACCTGCGCGTCCAGGCCGCGTCCGGCAAGTGGCTCACCCTGCGGCTCTTTGCCATCCCCGACTATTCCGACATGCGGGTCAACCGGGTGTGGCCGCAGAGCGGCGACTGGCCCCCGCCGGAACACGAGTTGCTCATCGAGCGCACGGCGCGGCCACTGCTCGGCGCGCAGACGGGCGACACGGTGCTGATCGAGATGCCGGACAAGAAACAGCGCACTCTGCGCATCGCGGGGTTGACGCACGACCTTTCGCAATTCCCGGCCCGCTTTACCAACACGGCTTACGGCTACATCTCATTCAACACGCTCGAATGGCTGGGCGAGCCGTACGGCTACAACACGCTGCACATCGTCGTCGAGAATCACACCGACAAGGTCTACGTGCGATCCGTCCTCGACGCCGTAGAAGCCAAGGCCAAACGGAGCGGCTTGACCGTCGTGGCGACCTCGATTGACAAGTTTCCGCTGGAAGACATCGTAGCGACCGTGCTGTTGCTGCTGACCATCCTCGGTTTGCTGTCGCTCTGCTTGAGCGCCTTTCTGGTCGTCAATACCATCTCTGCCATGCTGGCGCAGCACGTGCGGCAGATCGGCGTGATGAAGGCCATCGGCGCGCGCACCGGCCAAATCATGAGCATGTACCTGGCGATGGTGGTGATGTACGGCCTGATCGCGCTGGCGATCGCCATGCCGTTGGGGATTGGCGGGTCGTACTTTTTATCCCACTTTGCGACGGACCTGCTCAACTTTGACCTGGGGAGTTTTAAAGTGCCGCCGCAGGCTGTCGCGCTGCAAGTTGCCGTCGGGCTGATCGTGCCGATTCTTTCGTCGCTGTATCCTTTCATCTCGGGTCTGCGCGTCAGCGCCGCCGAGGCGATGAACTCTTACGGGACGAGCCAACACCGGATCGGGCGAGGGCCGATCAACCGCGCGCTTTCGGGTGGAAATCTTTGGTTCGCCCGGCGCTTTCTACCCCGCTCGCTGGTGATGTCTATGCGGAATACGTTCCGCAGCCGTGGACGGCTGGCTCTCACGCTCACCACGCTGACCCTAGCCGGCGCGATCTTTATCAGCGTGTTCAGCGTGCGCGCCTCGCTGTTCCGCACGATCGGCGACCTGATGCAGTGGAGAACGTTCGACTCGATGCTCACCTTTGTCCGGCCATATCGCACACTCAAGGTCGAACAGGAAGCGCAGAGCGTGCCGGGCGTCGTCCTAACGGATGTGTGGATTGAAGTCCCCACGCTGCGCGTGCGCGCGGACAAGAGCGAAAGCGACACCGTGTTGCTGTTCGCGCCCCGCACCGAGGCCGGCCTCGTCTCGACTCCCCTGATCGTCCAGGGCCGGTGGCTGTTGCCGACCGACGAGGAGGCCGTGGTCGTCAACGCCTATATGCTCAAGAAAGAACCCGACCTCAAGCTGGGCGATGAGATCGTGCTCAAGATGGGGGGGCGCGAAAGATCGTGGCATGTGGTGGGCGTGTCCCTGGGCGGAGCGCCTTCTACGGTATACGCCAATTATGCGCCCGTGGCTCGCCTCACCGGGAACGTGGGACGGGCCAGCACCGTGATGGTCACCACTCAACAGAGCGACCGCCAGTTCACCGGGCAGGTCGCCACGGCGCTGGAATCTCACTTTAAGAACATTGGCCTGCGCCCCAACTCGGTCGAGACGACGGCTGAAACGCGCGATCAGGAAGAGACCTCTTACGGCATTCTCATCGTCGGCCTGCTCGTGATGGCGATCCTGTTCGCCGTCGTGGGGGGGCTGGGGCTGATGGGGACGATGAGCATCAACGTCTTGGAACGGACGCGCGAGATCGGCGTGATGCGCGCGATTGGCGCGCCCACACGGAGCGTGGCGCAGGTCTTTATCGTGGAAAGCGTCGCCATCGGCGTGATCAGTTGGCTGTTCGGGACGCTGCTCGCGCTGCCGTTGAGCAAGATCATGAGCGACGCAGTGGGGATTCCGCTGATGGGAACGCCGATCACGTTCCAGTTTTCAATGCCGGGCGTGGGGCTGTGGTTGATCGTGGTGGTGCTGTTGAGCGTCCTGGCCAGCTCGATCCCGGCGCGGAACGCCTCGCGGCTGACGGTGCGCGAAGTGCTGGCTTATGAATGACACGGTGACAGGCTCGCTATCGTTGCGCCGAATGACAGGTAAATCTCTCTCCCTCTCCCGCTCGTCCCCAAAGTCGAACGACGTTGTTTAGAGCGAACGGGTCGCACCAAACGTGAGTTAGGCCGCTTTCCATTGATGAACGAGTTTACGACTGTTTAAAGAACGCATTAGATATGCATTGCGTTGTGCCAATGCTTTGTTTTATCTTGAACTGATTTGTGACAAAGTGATAAGTATGGGTTCCATATCAGGATAGTAGAAAGTAAACTGATTATCTTCTGGTCGGTCAAAGCTAATCCAGCCTGAATAAATTTCACCGGGTTGTAGCTCTGTGTCTTGAGCAAATACTCCCCCCGTATCTACAAGGTGAAACACACGTCCGCTTGCTGACAGTAAAAATATAGTATCTTTGCTCTCTGGCGCATTATCGGCATACCACTGTAGAACGTTGGCCCCTGTTCTCTCAATAGAAATGAAGAACCTGATAGTACTTGCTTCTGCCTCAACGCTGTTAATAACTGGACTTTGGCAAGTTTTCAGCCTGCTTGGGTAGAAAGTAAAACTTGACACAGGGGCCACTTTGCGGCAAAGTTGGGGCACCACAACACCAACTGGACGATGGCGTGGTTGCCCTGGCATGTCGAGCCTCCTGGTGGTCTTGATTGCCTACAGTGTACAACTTGCCAGACCTACCGTCAAGACAGTCAGGGGGTGTGCAAGAAAGTTTCCCCTGTATATGGCGTGTAGGAAGGACGAGATGGTAAACTCCTATAATGTCTAATGTCTATTGTGTGGGGCCAGCCGCAGCCAGGACGTAAAATGCGGTCTATACGATCTTTGCGATGGGTCTGGCGGGCGGTCAGCCTTCATTGATGGCCGTGGCGAGTGTAGACGCCGGTCCAGCGGCGGCTCAGATGCCGCAGACACTTCTGGCGACGGGCGGTTCGCAGAACTCGTTGGTAGCACTGATTCTTGCAGCGGGCGTTCTCTTGATTGTGGGCGGTATCGGCTTGCGCGGTCGGCTGGTGACGGTCAAGGCTCCTGCAGACAAGTAACATTCCAAGCGGTGCGGTTGTATAATGAGGGTGGTGCCCGATGAGGGATGCCACCCTCTCTTTGTCAAAGGAGCCTCATGCGCCGCGCGATAAAAGTCGTGCTCATCCTCGGCATCCTGCTGGTGATACTCTTGATCGGGCCGCTGGCGGCGATTGGATGAAATAGGAGGTTGTGATATGAGTAGAATCGTTCTCGTTGCCGGCGCGACGGGCGGCGTAGGCCAGCACGTGACGCGCAAGTTGCTCGAGCGCGGCGAGCCGGCATGCTTGCTCGTGCGCAATGCCGTGCGGATTCGGACGCTGTTCGGCGACGTGCCGTGCGTGTTCGTGGGCGATACACGCCAGCCTGATACACTGGCGCCGGCATTTCAAGATGTGCGCGCTGTCATCTGCGCCACGGGGACGACGACGCCCGTCGGCTCGAACAGTCCGGAGCACGTGGATTACGAAGGTGTGCGCAACCTGGTAGAAGCGGCGCGCGCGGCCAAGGTGGAGCATTTCGTGCTGGTGTCATCGTGCGCCGTCACCCAGCCGGATCACCCGCTCAACAACTTTGGCAAGGTGCTCACGTGGAAGCTCAAGGGCGAAGAGGCTCTGCGCGCCAGCGGCCTGACGTACACGGTCGTTCGACCGGGCGGCTTGACGAACGAGCCAGGTCGTCAAGCGGCGCTGACCTTTGACCAGGGTGACCGCATCAGCGGCATGGTCAGCCGCGCCGATGTGGCCGACGTATGCCTCCAGGCGTTGCAGCAACCGAACGCGCGCAACGTCACGTTCGAAGTCATTCAAGCGCAAGGCGCGCCGGTGGACGATTGGGCGACGTTGTTTGCCACACTTCGACCTGACCGATAAGAGGTGTCTTTTCAAAAAGTAGTGGTTGCATTGGAGGGAGGCTATGCTCTGAATGTGCAAGCCTTCGGCGCGCTGCTGGGCGACGCAGAGCTCCCTGATCCGCTCGGTTCACCTCCTCACCGCGAGTCACTGCTTGACCAGAAATAACTGACCTTGCCGCTGCCCCTCCCTCTCTGCCATTCTGAGTGAAGAGTCTCCTGCACACAAAACGGACACCTAACCCGCTACACGATGCCAGACATGAGCGAAAGATAAAACTGCCGGACCATTCCCGTGTGGGTCGGTCCGGCAGTCTGTAACCGCATGATTGTGCCGTTGGCACGACATATTTTCCAGCGAGAGGCAAGGCCACCCGTTTTAGTGGCAGAACGTCACTTTACGCTCCCAGGTACGCTTTGTGAACACTCTCCATGTTGCGGACTTTTCTCGCTTCCCCCTCTGTTTCCATGCGCCCATGATTCAACACGTAGGCATAATCACTCACCGCCAGCGCCATCTGCACATTCTGCTCGACCAAGAGCATCGTCAGCCCTTCTTTCTTCAGTTTGGCGAGCACCTCGAACAAGTTGATCACGAGCAAAGGCGATAAGCCGAGCGACAGCTCGTCGAGCATCAGCACTTTGGGTTTCGCCATCAGCCCGCGCGCAATGGCGACCATCTGCTGTTCGCCGCCGGAGAGTGTGCCGGCAATTTGAGTCTGCCGCTCTTTCAGGCGCGGCAAGAGCGTATAGACCCAATCGAGCGTCTGCTTGAACTCTGCGCGCGCGCGCTTCGGCGTGGCACCCATTTCCAGATTTTCCAGCACGCTCATGTCGGTAAAAAGTTGGCGCGCTTCCGGAACGAGGCTTATCCCCATCTCCGCTTTTTCGTGCGGGGAGAGACGCGTTACATCGCGCCCCTCGAAAGCGACACTGCCTTTCCACGCTTTGAGCAAGCCGGTGATGGTACGCAACAAAGTCGTCTTGCCGCTGCCGTTTGAGCCGACGAGGGATGTCAATCGCCCCGGTTGAAGCTCTAGGGAAAGCCCCCACAGGATTTGCACTTCGCCGTAGCCGGATTCGATGTCCTTGACATGTAGGATGCTCATACCGATCCCTCCAAGAAGCGTTGTGCCACCTTGGGATCGCCCAAGTATGCCTCGATCACTTTGGGATGATTTGAAACCTCTTGCGGCGTCCCTTCGGCGATTTGCGCGCCATACACTAGCACAAACACACGATCCGACAGGTTCATTACCGCGTGCATCAGGTGCTCGATCATGAGAATCGTGATCCCTCGTTCGCGAATCTTGCGGACGACAGTCAGCATATCGGCGACTTCTTGCGGATTCAACCCCGCCAACACTTCGTCAAGCAGGATCATGATGGGCCGCGCGGCAAGCGCGCGGGCCAACTCGAGCCGTTTCTTCTGGGCGACGTTGAGCTTGCTCGCCAGCATCTCCTTGCGCGCCGTCAAGCCCACGAAATCAAGCATTTCGTCTGCGACCTTTTCTGCTTTTTCCAACGGTAGGTTCTCGCGCCCAAAACACCCACCCACCGTCGCGTTTTCGCGCACGGTCAATTCCCCCAGCGGGCGAACGACCTGATACGTGCGGGCGATCCCGCGTTTGCTCAGATCATACGGTTGCAAGCCGGTGACATCTTCGCCGCGAAACTTGACATGCCCCTGAGTTGGAGGATAGATGCCGTTAATCACATTGAACAACGTCGTCTTGCCTGCGCCATTCGGCCCGATAATGCCAAAGATTTCACCTTCCTTGACCGAAAGATTGACATTGTCCAACGCCAGCAAACCGCCAAATTGCTTGCTGACATTTTCAGTCGTGAGGATCGTCGAGGTGGATGCAGTCCTTGCAGAACAGCCACGTCGCTATTCGATTGCGCCACCTTAAAGACCCAGGGACGCATCTTGGTCGTCTTGGGGTCAATGATGATGGCGCTTGCCGAGGCCATCGAAATGTAAGGCGTCTTGGTCTCTTCCGCGACATCGGCGACGGCGACACTCAGGGCGGTGGTGCTGCCCATGATCAGAGCCACCACCTTGTCCTCGGTGACAAAGCGGCGCGCCACGCTGACGGCAGTATCCGGCTTGCTCTCGGTGTCCTTCACGAGGACTTCAATCGGATGCATGACGCCGTCGGGGCCTTTGACCCCGTCTTTCTTAAGCCGGGCCACAAGGATCTCGCCAACCTTGGCCTCCGGCTCACCCAGGAAGGCGCCGCCGCCTGTAGCATCGGGGGCAAAGCCGATCTTGTAAGTGACGCCAACTTTGGGAGCCGCGGTCGGTTGGGCCGGCGGCGAGGTGGGCTGGGGCGCTGCCGTGGGAGCTGCCCCGCCTCCACACGCCGAAAGTATCAATGCCACGACGACCAGGAGAGTGGCAGCAACCATCATTCGTTGAGCGTTCATGTCTATTTCCTCCTCTAGTTGACTTGGGCGCAGGCACTTGCCCAGACGCAAGTGTGAACGCAGACTTGGCTGGTCTCTGCATTCATCTGCGCAAAGCTGCGTCTTTGACTTTTCCGATTGACGCGAATGTTACAGGGTAATTTCAACGTCTCTTGCGCTCTCAGCGTTCTCTGCGGTGAAGGGTTGCTTTGCCAGTTTGAGATAAAGCCTGATAACAGATTACGCGCTATTCTATAGGAATGTCCCACCTCCTTTCAGCGCCCAGCCCAACAAGTGCAAGCATCCGCTCGAACCTGTTGGCCGTAGCCAATATCGCCGCCGACTTTTCTCGATGGGATACTTGTCTTGCCCTCTCCAGATGACGCTACCGCATAAAGGGTCTGGCGGCAAACAGGTTCAACACTATTATGGGGGCAAATGTCCGTTTAGGCAAATATGGATGGTTCCTTTGCAAACAGCGCCGCTCCAAATGCCCCCATCTCTTGTGGGTGGGGCGCAATCTCCACCTTGATCCTCGCCCGCGCACTCAAAAGGTCCGCCACGATGGCATTGAACGCAACCACTCCGCCGGTCATGATCACCCGGCCGCTCAACGTGTCCATCTCCAGGATCCGCCTGGCGACCGAATCGAACAGCCCTCGGACAATCTCGTCCACTCGCTCGCCGGCCCGGATACGATCCAATACCTCTGTGGCGGCAAAAACCGTGCAATAGCTCCCGATCTGGGCCGTCTTGCCGGCTGAGCAGGCCAGGCCATTGAGATCGCCAATGGGAAGGTTGAGCTTGTGGGCGATCTCTTCCAGAAAAGCCCCGGTGCCAGCGGCGCACTTGCGGTTCATCTTAAAGCCGATGCGCTTGCCCTGGGCGTCTAGCTTGATGAGCTTGCTATCCTGGCCGCCAATGTCCACGACCGAGATCACTTCGGGAAAGTAATGGTGGCAGCCTCGCCCGTGGCAACTGATCTCGGTTCTGGCGTCGTGGGCAAAGGGCACGTTCTTGCGGCCATAGCCGGTTGCCACGATGGCTTGGACCGTGTCCCGGCTTGCCCTCGCTCGCGCAAGCGCCTCTTGCAGCGCCGTCTCTGCCGCCGAGGTCAAATCCGCTCCCGAACGCTGAACGAAACACCCCAGCACTTTATTGCCGGCGTCAATGACCACGGCCTTGGTGGTCGTCGTTCCCACATCAATGCCCGCAAAGGTCGCGTTGCCCGTTTCCGTCATCATCAGATGCCCGTCGTCAAAAAGTTTGAACAGCGATACTGACTCATCATGCCGCTCCGGCGTCCGGTGCTTTGGATTCTATCTCCAGGCCCTTGACGAGGGCCGCGATGGCAAAATTGTAAGGCGTCTCGACGCCGATGGCGCGGCCTCGCTCGGCGATCTTGCCGCTGATCCAATCAATCTCGGTCGGCACCTTGCGGAGAATGTCCTGGTGCATCGAAGTCCTGTGAAAGCCGGCGCCCTTCAGGTATCGGACGCCATACTCAAAGAACCCCTCGGTGGGAACCCCGTAAGCATGGGCCACTTTGATCCCTTCACGCAAGAGTTCTTCGGCCAGCCGCTCGGTGATCTCACAGTCCATCATGTCCTTCATCGGCTTGCGAGTCAAGGCGCACACCGGGTTGAGCGCCGAGTTGAGAATGACTTTTTCCCACTCGTATCTCTTAATATTGGCCGTGAACAGCGTGTTGAGTTTGGCCCCCGTCATCATCTCGGCCAGGCAGCCAGCCAATGGCTCGCTCGCGGCCGTCATGGCGCCGATATAGTTGGGCGGGTTGAAGAACGACATCGAGATGTGTCCGTCTCCCATCTGACTGCCGCCATAGTTGACGACGATGCGCGCAACATTGTCTGCGCCAAAGGTCTCGGCGATAAACTCTTCGTTATCAAGCCCGTTCTGGCAACTGACGAACCGCATCCCCGGCCGGGCGACCTTGGCGATCTCCGGGACGATGCGAGGCAGTATAAACGACTTGGTGGCGATGACGATGGTGTCCACGTCAGGGAAATCGGACAGCTCAGAAATACTATAGGCCACTCGCTCGCAATGGGCCGTCATCTCCACGACGCCAGTGATGGACAGCCCCCTTTCCTTGATGGCGTTCAGGTGCGGCTTTTGAATATCGCACAGCACGACATCGTGTCCGGCGTGAGTCAGATACGCGCCCAGTATTCCGCCGACCGGCCCGGCCCCGATAATTGCGATCTTGGGTTCGATCATTTTGCAATCTCCTTTTTCCGGCAGCTCGTCGTCAATAGTCGAGCGCCTTGCTTCTGCCTGTCGGCACCGAGTTGAGCCGCCGCGCTATCGCGCGGTCGGCTCCAGCGAGTCGTTGGGCGGCCATCCCTCGAATAGCAGAGTCACTCCTTGTCGCACCGCCGCCGCCACATATCTTTAATTTCAGCGATAGCCCCCACGTCATAGTCCTTGAGAGCCTCGGGCGGGGTAAATCCGATTGCACTCTCGATGACTCCCCGACGCATCGTATCCTCTCAATAACTACCGGGTAACTTGGCGTATCGTCCGAAAGCAAGTGGCAATTCGCCTCAAATTTCACGACGTTGGATACTCGACTTGGGCCTGGAGGCTAACGAAGTGATGGCGGAGGTCATGCGGCATGAGGCCGTCTGGATGTGACAAAGTCGATGCAGCGCTGCACATTCGGTTTGACCCGACACACTTCTTTCACGTTACACTTGGAGACCTTGTGCAAGAATAGCGCCGGAGACGCGTGGGCGTGTTCCCATCCAAGAGATCGAGCCGAAATCTGTCGCCTCGAACGAAGTCGCTGGCTTTTCACTCTGGTGAGTGTGGCCGAGAGGAAACGAATCGTCCAGACCAGAGACCACACCGACCACGATCGATGAGACAATGAGACAAGCGCAAGTATTGGGAAAGGGCCGCGCCGAAAACGCGAGATACCCTTCGATCGCAAGCAGCACATTTCAAGCATGTGGAAGTGCGCCTAACACCCGCATCAACGCCGACCCGGCGCTCCGCGCCTTGTGGGACGGGTTGAGAGCCGACGATGGTTTCCGTCTCGAAGGGGGTTGCAGAGCGAGCGCCGCGCCGGGCGGGTTATGCGGGGCGTTACTCTGTCACTCAGTTACCGATTGACTGATCACCGAGTAACTGGTTGACTGATCACTGATTGACTGACATGGCGCGTACACTGGCCCTGGACATTGGCGAAAAGCGCATCGGCGTGGCCGTGAGCGATGAGACGGGGACATTGGCTCGCCCGCTGACGACGATCACGCGCGCATCCAAACGTGAGGATTTCGAGCGGATCGCCCGGCTGGTGACAGAGCAGAGCGCCGGGCGCGTCGTCGCCGGGTATCCAAAAAGTCTTTCCGGCGACGAAGGCCCGCAGGCGCAGCGTGTCCGGCGATACGTCGAGACGCTGGCGGCAACGCTGCCAGTGCCGGTCGAGTTGTGGGATGAGCGGTACACCACCGTCGAGGCGACGGAGCGCTTGCGCGAGGCAAAGCGTCGTCGCCCCCGCGACCGTGGGCAACTCGACGCTGCTGCCGCGGCGATTATTCTGCAAAACTATCTTGACGCTCATCGTCCGCTCCGGGCTGACGAAAGACGAGCGACCGAAAACGGAACACGAGACACGGAACACGAATGAAAAAACGCACAACCCGCACCCTCATCTTTCTCCTTACGCTGCTCATTTTCTTTGGCGGCATCGGAGCGGCTTGCTATGCCTGGTTGGGGCGCCGGCCTGCTTCGCCTGCTTCGGGCGGCGTGACCCTCGCTGCGCCGTCCAACGTCGAGGATTGGGGCGTTTCGCTTTACCTGGACTGGCGCCGCTCTGAGCTGAACACTCCCGCCGGCAGTGATCCGGCGACGATTGTGTTCACCGTCGAGCCGGGCGAGGCGGTGGGGCAGATCGCTTCGCGGCTGCAAAGTGAGGGCCTGGTGCGCGACGCGCAACTGTTCCGCCTGTACCTGCGTTACAGCAAACTCGATAGCGGCGTGGAGGCCGGCCAGTTCACCCTCAAAAAGACCATGACCATCCCAGAGATTGCGCAGGCGCTCCAGTCGGGGAAGCGCGACGAATTGACGTTGACGATTCCTGAAGGCCGCCGTCTGGAAGAGGTGGCCGCGCTCGTCGCGCAGCAGACGCCGATCAGCGCCACGACGTTTCTCGCGCTCGCGCGCAATGCCGGGCAGTGGGCGGCGCAATATTTGTTCCTGGCCGAACTCCCGCCCGGCGCTTCGCTCGAAGGGTACCTGTTCCCCGATACGTATCGGCTGCCGAACGACGTGACGGCCTCGGATGTGATTGCGAGAATGTTGGCGAACCTGGATCACCGCATCACGCCGGTGATGCGCGACAAGCTGGCCTCGCAAAAGCGCACACTGTTCGAGGCGGTGACGCTGGCGTCCATCGTCGAGCGGGAGGCGGTGATCGAAAAAGAGCGGCCCCTTATTGCCGGCGTGTACATGAATCGCCTCGTCGCCGGCATGGCGCTCGACGCGGACCCGACGGTGCAGTACGGGATGGCTTTAGCCAGGAATCAAGCGCCGTGGTGGCCGCAACTGACGCAAGAAGATTATCGGACGGTAAAGTCACCCTACAACACGTACCTCAACCCCGGCCTGCCGCCCGGCCCGATCGCCAACCCCGGCTTGTCTTCGCTTCAGGCGGCCATCGAGCCGGCGCAGACACCCTACTTTTTTTTCCGCGCAGCGTGCAGCCGTGATGGAACGCACCTGTTCTCCAAGACGCTGGAGGAACATGCGGCCAAAGGTTGCCCGTAACAAGGCGCAAGATGCAAGATGCAAGATGCAAGGTGCAGGGCGTGTGCGCCTCTTGCTTCTTGCCTCTTGCCTCCTGCTTCTTGTCTCTTGTGCTCTTCCTGGCTCTACGTCTCCGGTGATCAAATTCGGCCTCGTCGCGCCGTTCGAGGGGCGGTATCGGCCCATCGGCTACGACGCGATTTACGCGGCGCGCCTGGCGGTGCGCGAGCGGAATGCTTCGGGCGGGGTAGGGGGCTATCGCGTCGAGTTGGTCGCGTACGACGACGGAGGCGACGCGCCATCGGCGGTGGAGCGAGCCAGGCAGCTCGCGCTCGATCCGCAAGTGATGGCGGTGATCGGCCATTTCCGGGCGGATACGACCCGCGCCGCGTGGGACGTTTACGCGCGTGAGGCGCTGCCGCTCATCGCGCCGGTGATTCCCGCTGACGCGCTCCCCGATTCGCTGTGCGCGGAGTGTTCGTTCCCGGCGGCGTTTCGCACGGGACCGGCGAGCCAGGCGCTCGGCGAATCCATTCGCTTGGAAGAAATCTTGGCCGGCGGCGTCACGACAGGGACGGTCTTTGCCAGCGGCGCTCCGTGGCCGCGCGACGTGCCGGAGGCCCAACCGTTCATCGCCAACTATCGGGCGGCGTCGAACGGCGCGGAGCCGGGGCCGTATGCGTGGGCGACGTATCGAGCCGTGCAGATGTTGTTCGATGCGATGGCGCGCGAGCGTGGCAATCTGACGCGGCGCGGAATCGGCGCGCAATTGGCGGCGCGAGGGTTCGATGCGCGCGGTGTGTTGCCCAACGCGCCGGTGCATGTTTATCGTCTTGACCCAAGCGGTCAGCCGATGCTGCTGCGATAGTCGGAGGGTGTCCGTCAAGTTTTTGCAGCCCGGCGACTGCAAGTCGCAGCAACAACAGCAAAACCTGCCTTCGCAGGTTCAACACCCAGCCGACGAAGGTCGTGCGCGATGCCCGCCCCCATCGCGCCGGCGCCAATCACAGCCGCCTTGAAAATGTACATGACATCCCCCTTGCTCTATTGCGTGTTGCGTGTTCCACACTTTGCGTCCGTTACGCAACACGCAATACGAATTACGGCTTACGGCTTATTTACGATGACACATTTTCAACGAGCATCACCCCGCCCTGCCCGCCGCCCACGCACATGGTCGCAATGCCATAGTGGGCGTTGCGGCGCTTCATTTCGTGCATCAACGTCACCGTGATCTTGGCGCCCGTCGCGCCGACCGGGTGTCCCAGCGCAATCGCGCTGCCGTTGACGTTGACCTTCTTCCAATCCAAATTGTAGCCATTGGCCAGCAAATCTTTGCTGCATGCCAACACCTGGGCAGCAAATGCTTCGTTAAGCTCGATCAGGTCAACCTCGTCAAACGAGATGTTGATGCCGCGTTTCTTCATCTTGGCGAACAGCTTGGGGATGGCTTTTGCCGGGCCGATGCCCATGATGGCCGGGTTGACTGCCGCATAGTCGTACGCCACAATGCGCACGCTCGGCTCAAGTCCCAGCGCCTTGGCCTTGTCCGCCGTCATCACCAGGAGCGCCGCCGCGCCGTCGCTGATCGGGCACGAATTGGCGGGCGTCACCGTGCCGTTTTCCTTCTTGAAAACCGTGGGATACATGGCGGCCTTTTGCATCGAGAGCGTGGGGTTGATGCCCTCGTCTTGCGTGACCTGCTCGCGGGCCACTTCTTGCCCGGCGATCTTTTTGACGATTTCGACCGGCACGATTTCGTCCTTGAACTTTTCCTGGCGCGTCGCCATGAACGCTTTCTTGTGCGATTGGATAGCGTATTCATCTTGCTGCTGCCGGGTGATCTCGTACATCTCGGCCAGGTTTTCCGCCGTGCGCCCCATGATCTGGTTCACGATGGGGTCGATCAGCCCCTCCCACAGCGCATCCGTCAACTCGCTGTGGCGCAGCTTTAGTCCCCAGCGCGCGCCCTTGAGGATGTATGGGATGTTGCTCATGCTCTCGGTGCCGCCCACCAGAAAAACTTCGCCGTCGTCGGCTTGAATGGCCTGGTAAGCGCAAGTGATCGCCTGCAAGCCCGAGGCGCAGTTGCGAGCCACCGTGTAGGCCGGAACGTGTTCGGGGACACCGGCCATCAGCGCCGCCACGCGGGCGACGTTGGCCGCGTCGGACGGTTGGCCGATATTGCCCATGATGACCTCGTCAATCACATTGACGTCTATGCCCGTGCGCTTGATGACCTCGGCCAGCACAAGCCTGGCAAGGTCTTGGGCGCGCATGTCGCGCAGTGCGCCGCCGTGCAAGCCGACCGGCGTTCGGACACCGCCTAGCAAAACTACGTCTTTCATGTTTTTGCCCCTCCTGAGCATGTGGTGGAGGCGCTGCCAGCCCACGCCCCCTCTGCTTTCACGAGAGCTGGCGCTCTGCCATCTCCGCTACGCTTTCCGCCTCCTCGGCGAACGCTGCACAACCGGATTTGCATCCAGGCCGTGCAACAACAACTCGAGCGTGGAATCGAATAGTTTGTCAAGTGGAACGCCTAGAATCTCTTGGCGCAGGGGGTGATCCAGCAACAACAACACACCGTTGAGCGATGCCCACAACACGCCCGCCATGCGCCAGGGATCGCCAATGACAAACTCGCCCGACGCGCGTCCCTGCTCTAGCGCCTGCTCTACCCAGCGCAAACTTGCCAGGCTGCACTCCGAGACCTGCTGGTAGAGCGACGTGGGGACACCTTCGCGGAACTGGCCTCGATCAAAGGCCATCAGCAACCGAAAATATTGGGGATGCGTTCTGGAGAATTTGAGGTACGCCCGCGCCAGACGGCGCACACGCTCGTCGGCGGTAAAGTCTTTCTTTGGGGCATAAGCGGTCTGGAGTCGCCCGGAGAGGATGTCCAGCCCTTCCAAAACCAGGTGGGCCAGGATAGCGCCTTTGCTTTCAAAGTACAAGTAGACAGTGCCCTTGCTGACCTCGGCGCGGGCCGCCACGTCGTCAATCGTCGCCCGGCTAAAGCCCTCGCCAAAAAAGACCTCCCGCGCGGCTTGCAGGATGTCTTGACGGCGTTTAGCCCTTTCGCGCTCACGACGCCCGGTCGTTCCCACCGGCTGCCCCCTTTTCGATGCCTGAACGCAAGTCACCCACTGACCTATGGTCAGTATACGACAGGTTATAGTGAGTGTCAAGAGGCAATTTTGCCCGCCAGCCCGACTTGCCTTGACGGACAAGCGCGGCTATAATCTTGTCTCAGATTGTATCCATACCGAAACTAGAGGAGAGAGTGCCATGAACTTTAATTCGTCCATAGCGATCAAAGCAGGGTTGATCGGCGCAGCAGCAGGATTCGTGGTTGCCATCCTGGGCCGCATTCCTTTTCTCGGCTGCATCATCGCGCCCCTGGGTTGGTTGGTGGCCGTGGGGGCCGGGGCGCTATACGTCCACTTTGCCACCAGCGGTGGCGCGGCGGTGCAGATCGCCGAGGGCGCAGTGGGCGGGGCGGTTTCGGGTGGGATCGCCGGATTGGTCAACGCACTCATCAGCGGTGTCCTGGCGCTGCTCTTTGGCGGCGTCCGCGCGGCCACCAGTGCGCTGGGGCGAGGCGAGGTAGGAGATGCGGCGCTCGGGGCCGGCATTGGCCTTGTGGCCGTGATCTTTGCCATCATCGCAGGCGCCGTCTTTGGCGCTGTCCTGGGCGCGGTCGGCGGGCTGGTCTATGCCGCCCTCAAGAATCAACAAAAAGCGTAGCCCATTCCGAGCCGGCCTAAAAGCACGTGGGCGCGTCCGTCCAGATGCAGAGTTGTTTGGGAGATATTCGAGCCAACCTTAACCACCTGAAGTTTAGAGTTCACGCTCAAACTGCTCGCGGACTCTAAACTCCAGATCTACTGGGACTAGTAAAATCATGTGCTGTCAAACTGGATTCACCCTTTGGTTCACCGGGCTTTCGGGCGCGGGCAAATCTGCCATCAGCCAAATTGTGGCGGACGAGTTGCGCCGCCGTGGCTTGCGCGTTGAAGTGCTCGACGGCGACGTCGTGCGGACGCACCTGAGCAAGGGGCTGGGCTTTTCAAAAGAGGATCGCGATACCAACATCCGCCGCATCGTATCAAAAGGCGCTCAACGGTGAGATCAAGAATTTCACGGGCGTTTCGGATCCTTACGAGCCGCCGCTGAATCCCGAAGTCGTCTGTCATACCGATGGGCGCGAGACGCCGGAGCAAAGCGCGGCTAAAGTTCTAGCCAAACTGGAATCGCTCGGTTACATTACAGCGACCTAAGTTTCAGCCATTGCCAACAGCCCTTCTCGTTCCTTTTGGCGAGAGGGGCTGTTTTCACAATCCGCTGTCAAGGTTTGTGTTGTATAATACTCGTGTTGATAAAAGCCGGTTGACCGGGGGTGTGATATGGCGCTGCTAACGCGACAAGAGATGGAACAAAAACTAGGCCAACTATTTCCGCCCAGGCAGGCGACGGGCCTGACCGAAGTGCTGGATAACTTTCGCGAGATGGAAGTCCAGCGCGCGGCTGACACGCGGGAATTGAAACAAGGTTTGGCGGCGCTGACCGTCGAGACAAGAAAGCTGGCTGAGGCTCAACAACGGACAGATTTGCGCGTGGGTGAGTGGGCCGAGGCTCAACGGCACACTGACCAACACATGGGTGAGTTGGCCGAGGCTCAACGGCACACTGACCAACACGTGGGTGAGTTGGCCGAGGCTCAACGGCACACTGACCAACACGTGGGTGAGTTGGCCGAGGCTCAACTAAAGACAGAAGGCAGTCTGACCCGTCTTGAGCAGGCCGTGGAAAAGCTTGCATTGGGATTCGGGCAACTGCGCGATGAGGTAGGGGGACTGGCGAATCGGTTCGGCTTTGACTTTGAGGAGTTTGTCGCGGCTCTCTTGCCGCCTTACCTGGAAAGACACCAGCGCATCTCTGGCTTGACCCTGGAGCGGCGTTACTTTGATCTGGGCGGCGGGCGCGTGGAGGAGGTTGACCTGGCCGGCGAGGGAGTGCGTGATGGGCAGCCAGTAAAGGCGCTGGTTGAATGTCACGTCACGCTAGGCGGGAGTGAAGTGCGGCGGCTGGCCGAGAAGCTGGATGCTGTCATTGGGACATTGGGCGGCAAGGAAACGCTTAAGGTAATCGTCGCGATGAACATTCACCCAACCGCCGAAAAAGCCGCGCAAGGCACCGGCGTATGGCTTGTCCCGTACAGCCGCATCAATCGCGAACGAGGATGAACCGCGTCTACGCGCTGGAAAATCCGAGATCCTGGCAGCCTGTCAGAGTGGCAGAGGCATCCATGTGCCCTGGCTGGCGCATGGCGCGAAGCGGCGACTCTGCTCTCCGACAGGCTGCTAGACCTTCCACATTGTCCAAGCGGCAGGTTGCGCTTGAAGACAAAAGCCCTCTCTGCAAGCGCAGAGAGGGCTGATCAATCTCCAATCTCCAATCTCTAATTCCCAATCACTCCAACACCACCGGAATCACCATCGGCCTGCGCTTGGTCTCGCGGTAGAGGTACTCGCTGAGCGCGTCCTTCACCTTGTCGCGCAGCGTCTTGCCTTTGGTGTTGTTGGCTTTGACGGTGTTGACCAAGCCACTCGCGTTTGAGCAAAGCCCATTCTTCAAACGCGCTGCTGTCGCTCACAAAGAATTGGGACAGGAACTCGCCCTGGTACAACTCGGCCATTTGCTCCATGCGTCGCAGACAGAGGACGCAGGATGTCAGGCGCGTGTGCCGATGCGCCTGGCAAGCCTGGCTCAAAGCCGTGAACGCCGCCACATCCAGCCAATAATCGCAGTGCAGGTTGAACTGGATCGTCTCACGGGAAACCAACAGGCGCGGCTCGTCCTCGCAATCGCCGAGCGACTGACGCAGATAAAGGAGCGCCTGGCGCAGGTTTTGATTCGCCTTGCGCTGGGGCTGATCGGGCCACAGTAGCCCAGCCAATGTCTCGCGGCGATGGGGACGGTCTGCTTCGACGGCGAGATAGGCCAGCAGCGCGCGGGCTTTGTCGGTCGAAAAGTCGGTGACGGGGACGTCGTCCAACGTCACTTTTAAAGCGCCTAGTAAAGAGATGGTCAAGTGTGACATGCTAAAAGCATTATACCCAAGATTCGGGTACGTGGGAATGGTCCTTTTTGACGTTCTTTTGACGCAGGCAGGCTAGACTGGAATCGTACAATCGGTGGTGGCTATGGAAAAACAGCAACGTTACCTTTCGTACCTGCTGCGTTTGTGGCAAACCAGCAACGGAGAAAAACAAGTCTGGCGCGCCTCGCTCGAATGTCCAGGCACGGGGCAGCGGCAGGGCTTTGCCAGCCTGAAGGACTTGATGGACTTTTTGTACGCCCAGACCATGCCATGCGATCAGCAACCCCATATCCCACAGGATACGACACTCGATGAAGGAGACTGAAATGGACCACCTACAGAGGGCCTTTGGCTCCAAACTAGCGCGCAGCGTCATCTCGTTGATGGCGATCCCCATGATCCTGGCCTGTACGTGTGCTGGGAGCATACCCGCTCTGCCAGGCAGCAAGAGCACGCCCACCCCGGCAATCGTCAAGAGTCCGACTCGGCCAAGCAGCACTCGACCTGCGCAACCTACCGCGGCTGTGCAACCCACCACCGCCGCAGGTGGAGGCAGCGAGTTGCGGCAATGGGCCACCGCGGCCCGCGCCAGCAGCCACTATGGCGGTGGAAACGATTGGTCGCCCGATAAAGCCACCGGCGCGCCGGATGTCCCAGCGTGCAGCGACAATGCAGATGCCTGGGCTTCGGAAGGCCAGGATACCGTCGAGTGGATCGAGTTGACTTATGCCACGCCCGTACACGTCACACTGGTCAAGATCGTCCAGACCTACAACCCGACTCAGATCGTCAAGGTCGAGCTGATAGACACGGATGGCAAAGCGCATGCGGTGTACGACGGAAAGCCCAAAAAAGTTACCTGCCCACAGACCTTGAACATCTCGTTTCAAAAGACGTCCTACCTGGTCAACCGCGTCAAGATCACGATTGACCAGTCCGCGCTGGGCCTGGGCTGGAACGAGATTGACGCCGTCGAGCTGGTCGGCGTCAAGTAGACAGCCGCCGTCAGACCTGGCAGATCTATAGGGGTTGAAATGTCATTGATCAGAGATTTCCTCTTGCCGTCCGGATACCAGATGCGCCAGTACGCGCGCCGGCAGGTGATCGGGTGCATCGCGGGCCTCATCGGGTTGCCGCTCTTGTGCGTATTTTTCTTCAGCTTGCCTGCGCTTGCCAGCGCGCTGAATTCCGTTGACAAGAATCTGACCCCGTGGATTCTGGTGGGCCTGGGCGTCGTCTGCACCGGCTTGATGCTGGCCGTCGCGTTCGGCGCTATCGCGTTGAGCGTGTGGCGGCGCGCCCGTTGGCTCGACGCCGTCTTTGCGCCGTTGGGGCTACAGGGCAATCTATACATGCTCCGGGGGCGGCAGTATCGCGGCCTGGCGCAGGGGCGCCAAGTGGACATTCGCTTTTATCAAGGCCCGACGTTCGACCTGTACGTCACCACGCCCCTCCCGACCCGGTTCAGCGTCGCCGAAAAGGCCGCCGTCATTCCTGGGCTGGCCCAGGCTTTCGGTCGTCAACCGCTGGCGCTGGACGATCCGGCCTTGAGTGATTTGAGCGTCTTTGCAATGGATGAAGTTTGGACGCGCCTGCTTCTGGCTCAACCGGAGGCGCAAGCGGCACTGGCGCGATTGATGAAGGCGAGCGACTGGGCCATGTTTCGGCAGGTTCATCTCCAGCCGGGAGCGTTTCTATTCAAGCTATACCGCAACCGGGGCATGTTCCGCTACGGCATCTCGCCAAAAGAGGGCCAGCAGTGGCTCGATGACCTGATGACACTGGCGCGCGTGGCCGAAAGCCTGCCCGCGCCGCAGGTCACGGCCCCGGCATCGTCGGCAGAGCAACTGGCCCATTCCGGCAGTATGGGCAAATCGGTGTTGCCGATCACGATCGGATTGATCGTTGCTTTGCTGGTAGGAATCCCGCTGTGCGGCATTGCCATCACCGTGGCGATACTTGCGCTGGCGAAATAGACCGGCAGACCTTGGAGGTCGCAAGACCGCAGGTCTAATACCCTGATTGAAACGGAGCACACAATGTAAACCGAACGTCTTATCTTTGTTCTTGCGTGGGCCTGGGGGCGATACTCGCCTGGCTAATGGCTCGGCAAGGAGCGCACGCCGCGCCGCAGGAACCTGAGCCTGGCCCGTCACCCTCAACAGGTCGCGCGTCTACTGGCTCATCGTCATACGATGAGAAATAGTTCAACAATGTGAATCAACTCTAAGGAGGCTATCATGAACCACAAGCTCGTTCGTCTCGTTGTCGTTGCGCTCTTGGCGTTCCTGAGCATAGGGCTGGCGGCCACCCTGGCACTGGCCGCGCAAGGAGAGGCATCTATAGACAAGCCGTCTACCGATCGGGGCATCGCTCAAGCAACCTATACTTACACCACCGTCATCACCGTGACGAGCGGTACCGATCCCGATACAAGTAATAGCACCACCTGCTCGTCATTACCTTGCACCCTGCGCCGAGCGGTGATCCAGGCGCGCAACCTGCCAGACAATCAGAAACCCGTGCTGATTGCCTTCAATATCCCCGCGACGGCCGGCGAGGGCTATAACAGCGCTTCGAATATCTGGAAGATTCAATTCAGCGGCATCAGCACGGACCAAGCCGCGCTGCATCTTCAGTCGGGGAAACTTGGTAGCCACGCCAACGGAGCAACGCGGCTGCATGAGCTTTGCACAACATGGAACGGTCAAATTCAACACGCAAAGTGGACAATTCGTCACGCTCTCCAGTTGACAGGCTGCCATTCGCGTTTTTGTCTAGCAATTCTTGGTAGCGTTCCATCTCCGCTTCGGTCGTGTGGCGGCGGGCAATGCGCCACAATGCTCCATCGTCCAGGCGATCCAATGCGGCCAGATCAGCCTGGAATTCAGCCGGCGCGTCGTCCCAATCGGGTGGGCTGCCAACCTGCACAGCATGAAGCAGCACATCATCCAACGAGCGGCGGGTTGCTTGCGCCGCTTGCTGCAAACGAGTGTATAAACTCTCCGGCAATTGTAATGTGACCGTTTGAGTGGACATTTTACACCTCATAACGTTCTCACATTTCGGCGTGTCATCAGCGTTTTCCGTATTATCAGAGTCCCGGCAAAGTTGACATCGGGGCATCGTGAGTGACAAAATCTCCCGCTCAAATGTTCTGATTTGAGCGTGGTTTCACCCCTTATCAGCCGAGATTTTGTCACACCCGCAGTTCAAATGTCGCTTTTGCTTGGAGTCTGATTATACTTCACTTTGCTTCCGCAAGATTCGCCCCAACTCCCGCTGCGTCAACTCGGGCCGCTCGTCGCGCAGGAGCGGCAGACGCGCGCGGGCGCGGCGCAGCGCGCTCAAGTCGAGCGTCGTCACCAACAGCGACTCTTCCCAATACGGCGCTTGGGCGATCAACTCGCCATCCGGCCCGCACACGGACGACCCGCCCCAAAAATTCACGCCGTCCTCGAATCCAACACGGTTCGTGTGCGCCACAAAGCACCCGAATAGGCTGGCATACGCTTGGTTCACCAACTCCACGAACCGGCTGCTGCTCAACTTGTCGTGATGGTCAATCCCGCGACCGGGGCTGGATGAGGTGAGCAGCATAAAGTCCGCGCCGTCCAGCCAGAGCAGGTAAGGCGGGCTGGCGTGCCAAAAGTCCTCACAGATCAGCAGCCCGGCGCGGCCAAAGCGCGTGTCGAACGCGCGCACTTCTTCGCCCAGGTCAAAGTCGCGGCCCTCGTCAAACATGCCATAGGTGGGCAGATACACTTTGCGGTGGACGTGGACGATCTGGCCTTGCGCCAGGTACAGGCTGGCAGTAAAGAGCCGCCCGCGCACGTCGCGCTCCGCCAGGCCGACGACCAAATCGAGCTTGTGGCTGGCCTCCATGAGCGGCGACAAGAGCGGATCGTCGGGCGCAGGCGTGCGGGCCACGGCTATCGCCGTGTCGTGCACCAAGTCTTGGAGCATGTAGCCGGTGAGCGAAAGCTCCGGGAACACCAAGAGTTCCACGCTCTGCGCCTCCGCGCGCTCGATAAACTGCAAGTGCTTGTCGAGGTTTGCCTGCACATCGCCCAAGCGGGGCGAGATCTGCGCAAGACCCAGGGTGAGTTTCATACGCCCCCTATTCAAACGTGTTGCGTGTTGCGTGTTGCGTATTCCGTATCGCGTACTGCGTAAGGCGGTAGGCGATCAGCGAGTTCTCCGCCGCCGAGTGTTCCCGCCCATCACCGCGCGGCCCACGCGCCCGTACCAGTAGTAGGGGTGCGTCCACTTGTACGTCTGGTAGCGAAAGTGCCGGATAAAGCGGCGCACGTCACGCAAGACCACCGCCACAATGCCCACGACCAAACCGACGAATAGTGACATCAACCACGACACGCTCTCCGGTATGATGCCGCCCGCCCAAAGGAAACCGGCCGCCGCCACAAACAGCGCCACGAGTACCACTTCGCTGAACACGTGATTGCGCCGCGAATGCCCCAGCGGCCAAAAGAACGTAATGGCAATGGCCACCAAGAGGCACACGATGCCAACCAACGGATAAGACAGCGTAATCACCGTACCTCTCCTATAGCGTGGAGCGTGAAGAGTGGAGCGGTCTGACTTTACGCTCCCCGCTCCACGACCGTCGCCTCCCCCTGCCCCACGCCCACGCACAACGTCGCCAAACCCCAGCGGCCCTGGCGGCGATTCAGCTCGTGGACGAGCGTCGTCATCAGCCGCGCGCCGGAGCAGCCCAGCGGGTGCCCCAACGCGATCGCGCCGCCGTTGACGTTGAGCTTTTCTGGCGGGAGGCCCAACTCTCGCGCGCACGCCAACGCCTGCACAGCGAACGCCTCGTTGACCTCGAACAGATCAATGTCGGCAATTTGCAGTCCCGCGCGTTCGAGCACCTTGCGTGTGGCCGGGATCGGTCCATAGCCCATCGTGCGCGGATTGACGCCCGCCGCCGCCGACGCAACCCAACGCGCCATCGGCTTGAGGCCCAGTTGCTTTGCCTTATCCGCGCTCATCAGCAGTACCGCCGCCGCGCCGTCGTTGATGCCCGACGCATTCCCCGCCGTCACGGTGCCGCCTTTGCGGAACGCCGCGCCGAGTTTGGCCAGTTTCTCTATCGTCGTGTCCGGACGCGGGTGCTCATCGGTATCCACGACGATGGGGTCGCCTTTTCTTTGCGGGATGAGCACCGGCACGATCTCATCTTTAAAGCGCCCCGACTGGATCGCGGCTGTGGCATGCACCTGGCTGGCGAGCGCAAACTCGTCCTGCATCTCGCGGGTGATCTCGGGGTGCTCGGCGGCAATGTTTTCCGCCGTCTCACCCATCTGCTCCAGCGGGAATAGGGCTTCCATTTTTTTGTTCGGGTAACGCCAACCCAGCGTTGTGTCGTAGGCGGTGAGGTTGCCCCACGGGTAGGCCGACTCGGGCTTGGGGAGCGAGTACGGCGCGCGCGACATGGACTCGACGCCGCCCGCGATGAACACCTGGCCCTCGCCGCACTTGATGGCGCGCGCCGCGTGATTGATGGCTGTCAGCCCGCTGGCGCACAACCGGTTGAACGTGACGCCCGCGACGTGATGCGGCAGGCCCGCCAAGAGCAGCGCCATGCGCGCCACGTTGCGGTTGTCTTCGCCTGCCTGATTGGCGCAGCCCATATAGACTTCCTCGATGAGCGCCGGGTCAACGCCGGCGCGCTTGACCACCTCGGCAATGACGAGCGCGGCCAGGTCGTCGGAACAAAGCCCTGTAAGGGCGAAATAAGAAAGATCGTAGCGGGAGAACAGGAGCAGGAGAGTTCCTCATGATTCTTAGCCCGGATAATTCATTTACCACAGAGTTCCCATCGCGGCTTCGGGGCTTCGCCCCGAAGCCGCAACCAAATTGAAAAAAAGGACGCTCTCGGCATGATGGGATAGTGTGATCAGACAACCCATCTGCAAGGAGCGTCCTATGAACGATTTTATCACACGGCACGCGGAAGTCATCGAGGGTGTTGTGGAGGGGTTTGACAGGATTATGTTTCGCGGAGTGCTGCGCTCGATCAACTATTCGCAAGGGTTGGACCGGTTCCTGACGGCTCACGGTATTCTGCTCAAGGATTTCGGCTCGTTTGCGGAGAGATGCACGCGAGAACTCGACGCACGAGCCAAGGAGATTGCGGCGAAGTCGAAACGGCCATACATCTACATGCAGTCGCCCGGCGTCCGGAAGGATGAGTACGCGCGCGAGATAGCCCGACGGGATGGCGTCCATGCGGGGCTGATCTGCGTTTTGGCGTGCGTCGAGCCGTGCGTGACGGCCGACCTGCGCTCGAACCGGGATTCGGGCCGGCTCGAGGTCACGTATCGGATGCGGAAGTGTCGCTTCTTTTACTTCTACTGGCTTGATCGTGAATTCGGCCTGATGCACCTGCGGATTCAGTCGTGGATTCCGTTCGACGTTCAGGTCTGCGTGAACGGGCGGCTCTATCTCGCCGAGCAGTTGAGGCGGGAGGGCATCTCGTTCGAGCAGATTCACAACGCCCTGTTCGCCATCGGAGATGTTTCGCGAGCGCAGAAGATTCTTCGCCGTCTCGAGACTCGGAACTGGGGGAAGTTTCTGAAGCCGCTGGCACGCCGAGTGAACCCGCTGCTCAAGGACTTGGGACTCGTGGGGCAGTTCGGATATTACTGGACGGTCTATCAGAGCGAGTACGCAACGGACGTGATTTTCCGCAGCCGCGAGGCCCTTAAGAAGGTCTATCCTTGTCTCTGCGGACACGCTATCGAACACTTCTCCAGCCCCGACGTCCTTCGGTTCCTCACCGGCAAAGCCCGCGGCCCGCGGCCCAACGAGGTCACCACCGCCAAGCAGCATCGAACCGAAGGCGTGCGCCTCAAGCATCAGGTGAACGAGAACTCGCTCAAGATGTATGACAAGGAGGGGATTATCCTCCGCGTCGAAACCACGATAAACAACCCGCGGCGATTCCAGGCACCACGGCACAAGAACGGCCGAGTGGCCTGGGTAAAGATGAGTAAAGGACTGCGGGACATGGCCCGGCGCATCCAAATCTGCCGGGATGCTAATGAGCGCTATCTTGAGGCGCTTGCCGTCGTTGGAGATTCGACACCGTCGCATGAGATTCTCGATTCCGTGAGCCGGCCGGTCCGAAAAGAAAAGAGGCAGTATCGCGCACTGCGGCCCATTGCACCCGAGGAGAGCCGTTTGTTCCAAGCCATCCTGCACGGCGAGCATCTTCTCCAGGGCTTCACCAGCCGCGACATCCAACGCCTTCTCTTTTCCGCCCAACCGACCTCGCCGCAGGAAGCCAGTCGCCGGCGTGGACGAGTCATACGACATCTTCGCCTCTTGCGCGCACACCAACTGATCCGTAAAGTACCCCATCGGAACCTATATCGCATCGTAACGCACGGACACGTCCTCATGACGACGGCATTGATCTTCCGCCAGACTGATTGGGCTCTCTTGAAAGATCCTGCATGAAAACCGTTCCAAAAAAACAAAGTCTTGGCACCTTGTAATACAGAGTTCGCAGAGACGGAAGTCTTTTTCCCTGAAGAGCCTGGGGACGCTCAGGACTTGGCGCCAGCATATGGGCAATAGGCGCAGGGTGTTTGTGGCCAAACAACAAAGATTCCGTTGGAAGTCCTTGGATCATATGCACCTCTGTACTACTAACGCGCGGTCTCTGTAACTGGCTCACAGCTTCTCATGCGGCAGCCTTCTGAAGTTGTTGTAGTGTCAGGAGTTGTGTCTGAAGCAAGGCGGTAACGATTTCTCGGCCGTGGTGCGTGAGTACGTAGCGTTGTGTATGGGACACTTTTCGGATGAGGCGATGAGCACGCAGAAGTCGAAGTCTTTGTGTGACTCGGGCGACCGCTTGCCGCTTTTCTTGTGGCCCGCGCGGGGACTGCGGGAACAGGATAGCCACCAGGTCGCGATTGCGGAACCCGTTGATACTGAATTCCCCTCGACTGATAGCCGACAGCAGAGGTTGGTCCTCTTCGGACCACGGACGCAGGGCGCGAACCCATCGGCCCTTCCAGCGCACTCGGCGGCAGATGGGCCCCGCGAGTTCCCGCAACGGGCGGTCGGTGTCGAGGGAGGCCAGGGCTTCCACGTAACGGTCGTTGGATTGCTGCGAGACTTGGGCTCGCCGGTACAGGTCGGCGACGCCTTGCCGCATCTTCCGCCAGTCCGGCTGGCCGTCCGGGTCGCCTTCCTTGGGACGATAGACCTTGAAGTCGTACGGCTCGTTGATCGTGGTCTCGACGCGCAGGACGCTGCCGTGCTTGTCATACACCTTCACCGAGTTGGTCTTGTACC
Source organism: Anaerolineae bacterium (assembly GCA_041300525.1). Lineage (GTDB taxonomy): Bacteria > Chloroflexota > Anaerolineae > Fen-1058 > Fen-1058 > JBGLNJ01. Next base: position 4,607,149 of record JBGLNJ010000001.1, read on the forward strand.
AATGCTTCACTCGGATGCCTTCCGGGCGCTTTCGATAGTCGCTGACGACTTCGCCGCGAAAGTTCCCGTTCGGCTTCTTTCCCAGGAAGCGCATCACGTCGGGACTCGAAAACGAACTGATGGCGCCGCGAACCAGCGCAGGGTAAATTCGCGCCAAGTCGTCCGCCGATTTGAACAGGATGTCCGTCGCCCATTCGCTCTGGTGCACCGACCAGTAGTAGTCGACGCGATACGGGGCCAGCATCTTTTCGTGGGCGGGATTCAACCGCCGCGCCACCGGCTTCAACGCCGACGGCCAGTCCATCTTCAACAATTCGTCCGACAACCGTTGCGCCTTCGCCACGTCTTCCACCCACGGAAAGCAATTCTCCTGACGCTCATACCGCATCCCGCCGCGATCCATCTGCCGGGCGAGATACTCCCGACCGTTGAGACAGACCTGAATCGTAAAAGGAAACCACGTCTGAATCCTCGCGTTCATCCAGCCGAACATCCGGTCAATCCAGTAATGATAAAGGAACAGACACTTCCGATGCGCTGGGGATGTGCGCCACCTGCACCAGGCACTCGCGCGCTGTGGCCGGGTCAACCGCATCGTCCGGCTCACACCACAGGCGGACGAGAAAAGTATGACGCTCCGGGTCGGACGGTTTCATGCGCTGATTATGAGACAGGCGGCCAGGAACCGCATCTGTCGCCAGTCACATTTCCGTCACGATTTTTCCGGCGCGAACTCGTGGCTGGATCGTGACTCGTAACAAAGAAACCTTGCGAGGGCATGTGACCACCCACCCTCGCAAGGTTCTACTCGTGCACCAAACTAGACGGGCAGCGTCATCTCGACGCAAAAACCGCCCTCGTCGTCGCAGTCCGCGCGAAACGTTCCGCCCAAAGCCAGCGCACGCTCGCGCAAACCCGCCAGGCCATAACCGCCGCTGCTCTCGCCCGTCGGCGACGGCGGCGAAGCGGGAGGCGCATTCTGCACGCACAGGTGAACCGCCTCCGGCGTGTAGCACAACGTCATCGTCACGCCTGGCGTGGCGGCGAACGTTCGTCAGCGATTCTTGCGCCGCGCGATACAGCGGCAGCGCCAGGCGCGGCGGCAGAGCCACCCCCGCGCCCTGCACTTGCCACGCGACCTCGACGCCGGTCGTCCGTTTAACCTCTTGGACCAGCGCCGTAATCGCCTCCGGCAGGGAAAAGGCTTCGAGCGCGACTGGACGCAACGCCTGCACCGCGCGCCGCACATCTGCCAACCCCTGCTTGACCAACCCTCGCGCGCTTTCCGCTGCGTGTTGCCGCTGATCCGCTTGCTGCGGCGGCAAACGCACGAGCAATTCGAGCTGAACGTCGAGCGCCGTCAGCGCGTGCCCCAGCGTGTCGTGAATCTCGCGCGCGATCCGGTTGCGCTCGTCGGCGACGGCCAATTCTTCGATGCGCGCGGCGTATTGCTGCAATTGCGTGTTCGCCGTTTGGAGTTCGGCCAGCAATCGCTGGTTATTGTAGCGCGCCATATCCGTCTGCTTCCAAAGATACGCAAACACTCCGGTCAAGATGTAACCGCCGGGGAACGGAAAGAGTTGCGCCACGACGTCAGCCAGTCCGCCGAGGTAGATGAACGCCGCGCTCAATACCGCGACGAAAATGCCGACCCACACGAATCCGGCCGCGCGGGGCAGGAACAAGGTCGCTTGTCCACTGGTCATGAGAAACAACACCGCAAAGATGCGGCGGCCTTGGGGGGCGAGCACGAGCAGAGAGCCAATCAGGATGGTGTGCAGCGCAAAATAGCCGTGTATCTTCCACTGTGGCGACTCGGAATTGGGCGCGCGCGCAAACGCCAGCGCAACCAGCAGTATCAGCAAGACGGCTATGCCCACTTGTGCGCTGGAAGCCAGCCGCGGCAAGCCCAGACTGGCCAGGCTTGCCATCATGATATACGTGAGGACAAGGAGGCGCGGGGTGGTGGAATAGCGCGGCGCTCGATCACTCATGGGCCAACCCCCACTCGACGGCATGGCGAACAGCTTGGGCGCGGTCGCGCGCGCCCAACTTGTCCAGGATGTGGCTGACGTGATTCTTGACCGTGCCTTCGGAGAGGCACAAGCGCGCAGCAATCTCGGCGTTTGTCGCGCCTTTTACCATCAGATGCAAGACTTGTCGCTCACGAGGAGTCAGTTTCTCGGTGAGGAGCGGCTCGGCGCGTTCTGCCGCGCTGACGGCGCGCTGGACAACCTTGCTCGTCACCGCCGGGTCGAGAATCGAGTCTCCGGCGTGCACCGCGCGGATGGCGTCGGCGAGGTGATCCGGGTCGGCGTTCTTGAGCAGGTAACCGGACGCGCCGGCCTGGAGCGACTGGAACACATACTCGTCGTCGTCAAAGGTCGTCAGCACGATGACGCGCGTGGATGGAAAGCGGCGGCGAATTTCGCGCGTCGCCGCCACGCCGTTCATCCCCGGCATCCGCACGTCCATCAAGATGACGTCCGGCGACAAAGTAGCGACAAGCTCAATGGCCGCTTGTCCCTCGGCGGCCTGCCCCACGACTTGCAGATCGGAATTGAGCGCCAGCAGCGCGGCCAGTCCTTCACGAATCAGCGTTTGATCGTCTACGATGGCGACACGAATCGGGTCCACAGTACTCCTGTTTGAAAAGATGCGGCGAGAGATTCTGTTCCACGGACGACCCGATTATACTTCAACTGGCATCCATCGCCATTTGTGCCTACCCCCTACCCGTGCGGTCACTGGGGCGACCTGACCCAAGAGCAAGTGCGCGCCGTCCGTTTATCAGCTTGCCGAAGGCATCCGTTGCGCCCTTTTGACTTTTCTCCCCGCTTGGCTTACAATCTCGTTTTGAGTGACACTCGTGATTGCAGATGTCTTGCCATGACAAAAACTCTATCGTTCATCGGACGCAAACCTGCCTCAGCGGCAAGCGCACGTGTAAAACGCGCTAACCGCGAGGCAAACACAAAGTGTGAAATTATTCTTCGGCGCGCGCTATGGCGAATGGGCCTCCGCTATCGCAAGAATGTGCGAATACTGCTGCGCCCAACAAACCCGCTGTCTTTCCCGATCTGACGAAGCGCGAGCGCGAGATACTGGCGCTGCTGGCGCAGGGCCTCACCAACGCCGCCATCGCCGAGCGTCAAGACCGTGCGCAATCGCGTGAGCGATATCTTTAGCAGTAACCGTTCAGTCGGGTAACCCCGAACCTTGACAACTGTCATATAGCCTGAAAACGACGGAGCAATGCCAATAGACACGCCGGGCTTTTGGGTGTAGTGTGTACACGAGAACGCTGAACTGCCTGTCGAGAGCGAGTCGTGTCATGCCACTGCCAACTGAACTACCCATTACAGAAGAAGATTGGAATCGCACTCCCCCCGCTGTCCAAGCGGTCGTGATCGCCTTGTGGCAACAAGTGCAGGCGCTTCAGGCCCAGGTAGCGGCCTTGCAGGCCGAAGTCGCTCAGTTGCGTGAACAGGTGGGGCGGAATTCGCCAGCAATTCCAAATCTAAAACTGGGTTAGGGAGGCGCGAGAGAGATTTCCAGCCCATCTGCCATAAACTGGAAGAGAGTCTCCCAATCATCAAAAAGCGCCTTCATAAAATCGCTCGGTCAACAGTTGCCGGAGTTGAACCAGTTGCTCAAGCATTGTGACTCCGACCTATTCTATGCATTTGGCACTACTCATCCGACACTTGACAGCATGAGCTTGCCGATAGTACTGCCCTCGGATCCGTGGGCAGAGCTTGCCGCGCTCGACAGCATTCTGCACGGCGTCACCTCTTGAAACCAACGCACCCTAATCCGCTTGTGCCACCGGCAGCCACCGGCTCGGCACTCCATAACTCGTCACAGACAGCGTGTCGCGCGCGCGAGTCGCCGCGACATGGAACAAGCAGCGTTCCTGCAATTCGGAGTCAGCTCGTTCGATTTGGTCATCAGCATGAAGGGCCGCCTCAAGCGGAACAACTCCGTCATTCACACCTGCAAGCAACACGTGTGCGAACTCTAGCCCTTTGACACGGTGCATCGTGGCCAGTCGCACGCCAGGGCCAGCGTTTTCTGGTGTGTCGGCCTGAAGATGCAAACAAGTGATGTCAGCCCGGGCTAACGCGGGCGCATAGTCTTCAACCAGGTAGCGATTCGTCCGCGCGACGATACAAATGCTCTCGGCGGCGACTCGCTGCTGTAAGAGCGACTGGATTCGCTTGATCAGAAAAGCCTGTTCCTCGGCCAGCGAATTAAAGTGTTGCACGATGGGCCTTTCGCCCGAAAGCAGCGAGCGATATTCGATGGGCGAGTCCATTCCGCCATCCAGGTCGTCCACAGCCTGATTCGTCAGCACGCCCACTGACCAATCGCGGATCTCTTCCGTCGTGCGATAGTTGATACGGAGTTTGCTCGACCGCCCGCGAACATTGATGCCACACTGGCTGAGCACAACAGGGCGACCATAGATACGCTGGTGAGCGTCGCCGACAAGGAACAGGTCATTCGCCCCACTGGGAACTAGCTGCCGAATCAGCTTCAAGTCTTCAGGATGCCAGTCCTGGGTTTCGTCCACGACGACGGCGCGATAGGGCAGTGCCACTCCACTGTGTGCGAGATACAAACGCGTCTGCCGGATCAAGTCAGTCCATTCCAGCTTGCCTGATGCCGCCAACCCACGCTTGAACTCGTCCAAGACTTCCCAGACGTGCGCCCGCTGTGGGCGGGTGAGACGGACGCTTTGGCCGGTGCGCGGGGCGGCCAAGTATTCTTCCTTCGTAGTGATCCCTTGTGCCTGTACCACACGTTCCCATTCACTGCGGAAAAAGCCTTCGGGCCACGCGCCGGTTCCAACGGCGCTGAAGGCGTTTTGCCAGCACGCGTCCAGTTCTGCGCGCGAAGCAATGGCTATATGGATACCCTGCGATTTCAAAAAGCTCCCGGCCCAACTGTGCAGATGGGTCACTTCGATCCGATCGAACTCGGTTCCGCACAGGCTTTTGAGGTTGCCGCGAATGTTGACCGCCAAGTTCCTGGTGAAAGTCGTGAACAGGATACGGTCGGTGGATTGAGTAAAGACCTCTGCGGCAAGGTAATGCGCGCGATGCATCGCCACCACTGTCTTGCCGGTTCCGGCTCCACCCAGCACACGCGCCGGCCCTTTGAAATCGCGGCGCACCAGGCTGGCCTGGCTGGGATGCAAGAACACTCGCCATTTTTCGAGCGGAGCATTGAGCATCTCAACCAGCTCGTCGGCATTCTTGACCACCACAAAGCGGCGTCGGCTGTCGGGGTGTTCGAGGGCAGCGGCCAAATCTTCGGTGTCGATCTTGGCCGGCGGCTTGGCGACTTCACCCAAAGCCTGATCCACCGAGTAGCCCAAGTTAGCAACCCAGAACAGTGTCTCATAGGCCTCATCCGGCAGAAATGGCTTGAGGTCTTCAAGAGCTTCTGCTGATTTCAGCGCCCGCACTGCAGGCAACAGCGGCCTGGGCAATCCGGCGCGAAGAAGATCGTCGTCACCAAATGTCTCAAAAGGCCCATATTCCTCAAGTGTTTTGGGGCCAGCAGGCGGCAGGGAGACCACTTGTTCCACGGCTTTCGCGTCAATGATCTGCAGCGCACCGGTCGCCGGATTGACTTCGAATATCTTGTTGCGCGCCCACTCTATGGCCTGGTCGTGGTGATCCACCCAGGCCAGCAGAAACACATCGCCCTGCTGGGGATGCAGAACAATCGCTCGATAGGCCAGATCAATGCGAACCGAGCGCACGCGCTTGTCGCGCGCTTCTTGGATCGCCTCATAGTTGATGCCGGCGGAGGTCGGGTTCGTCTGAAAGCGCGTGATAAACTCGCGCACTTTTTTCTGCTGTGCTTTGGGAACATGAGAAAATGCTGTGAGAAAATCGCTAGAGATGGCAACCTGCGGCATGAGCACCTCGCTTCTAAATCTGGGTGGCAAGTTCAGTCACGAGCAGATCACGGTCGGCGGGCGCAAACGTCTGCCAGCCAGCTTGTGTGAAGGGTGAGCGGTTCTCTTCCTGACTGGGAAGAAACACTGCGATACGACGGTCTTCCCAAGCTAGTTCGGCGCTGGCGACGATCCTGCCGGCGATGTTGGACAATTCATACCCCACAATAGGGGGCGGCAGGTGTGCGGCCAGGCAAGCTTGCAGCAATTCGATACACGCAGGGGCCGCATATTCAAGGACAGCGGCCCATTCAGCCGGACCTTCGGCGGCTTCGTCCCTTCTCCCACGCGATCGATGATGGCACGCCGGCGGCCTCCGGCCGCGGGGCCGTGTGCGCTCGGGCCTCAGCGGACCGGGGTCAGGGTGGGGTCAGGGCGAGATCACCGGGGCTCGGGGACGCGAAGTCCTCCGGAGCCGGGGACGCGAGGTCACTCGGGCTCGGGGACGGCGTGACGGTCGGCGCGGGTGACGGCGTCTCGCTCGGGCTCGGGGACGGCGTCTCGCTCGGACCGGGCGACGGGCTCTTGGTCGGTGCGGGTGTCGGCGTCTCGGTCGGGGCGGAGATGGTGGGCGCTGCGGTCGGCGAAGGAGCCGCATCGTCCGTCAGGAGGTCGCCGAGGACCCCGTCGAGGGCTTGGGCCACGTCCGGCGGCAGGGACGGGAGCATCGGACCGAGCCGGTCGGCGATCTCCGCGTCGAGGGCCGTCACGTCGACGTCCTCGGACACCAGCATCGCGCGGTGGCTGATCAGGGTCGCCTGTGACCGGATGACGATTTGATTGACACCCCCACCCGTCTGGGCGCTGGCCGTGAGAACCAACGAGAATGTGCCGATCAGCATCATCACGGACAATCCCAGGACGGTTATGAGTAATCTCGACCTCTGCATGATTCGCTCCTTCTAGCCGTGGGTCTGCGCTGACATCCGCGCGAGACGGCTTATCTCCCGATCATCATCGGCCCGCCAACGCCCATCACACCCCGCGCCGTGGTCGTCGTCTGGTTGATGAGCACCGCGTCACCTTCTTGCAATCCACTCATGACTTGAGTTTGCGAGTCGCCGGAAAGTCCGAGCGTCACCGGCACATCCATCAACTGACCTTTGTAGAGCACCGTCACCGTCTTGCCTCGAGTGCCCACCGAGCGCACGGCGCGGTTGGGAACCAGCAACACATCCTCACGGTGCTCCAAGATGATGCTCGCGCTCGCATTCATGCCGGGGCGAAGGGTATCTGCCGGATGGTCAATGGAGACGGTCGCCGCGTAATTGACCACGCCCTGCGTCGTCGTGCCCACCAAATCTATTCCAGTCACCGTGCCCGTGAACACCGTGCCCTGAACCGCGTCCAACGCGATTTGCACTTGATCGCCCTCTTTTATTTTGGTCACATCCACTTCGGCCAGCGTGATCGCCAGATCGAGCTTGGAAAAGTCTACCAATGCCAGTGCTTGAGTGTTCGTGCCGACCTGCTGCCCCACCTGGGCATAAATGTCGGCCACGGTTCCATCGAACGGCGCGATGATAAAAGCCTTGGCGAGTTGCGCCTGCGCCTGCTTCAGGCTCGCTTCGTCCTGCCTCACCTGCGCCTCCGCCAAAGCGACATTTTCAGGCGTGGGCGTATTGAGCAGCTTGTCGAGCGAAGATTGCGCTTGCGCCACTTGAGAAGCAGCGGACTGCAACGAACTGTCGTTGATGCCCGCCGCCTGCTGGTTAAAAGCAGCCTGCGCCAGATTGCGAGCCGTTTGCGCGTCGTCGAGCGCCGTCTTCTGGGATGACTGGGTTGGGTCCGCGTTCAGCCAGTTATTCGATTCCCAGTTATACGCTAACTGTGCGCGTTGAAGCGTCGCAGCGGCTTTATCCACCTGGGTGCGCGCCACGGCGAGTTGCGCGTCGCTCAGGCTGTACTTGTTCAGCGTGGCCTGATACGCCGCCTGAGCGCTCGCCAGGCTGGCTTTGGCGGACTCGACATTGGCGGGCTTGGGGCCTTCTTTCGTCTGAGCCAGCTTGATCTTGGAAGTGTCCAAAGTCAACTGCGACTTGGTCACGGCCACCGCCAGGTCAGTCGAGTCGAGCCGTGCCAGCACCTGACCTGCCTTGACCTTGTCGCCGACCTTGGCGAGGATTTCTTTGACCTGCCCCGAAGCCTGGAACGTCAAGGCAACTTGCGACCTGGCTGTGACTGTTCCAGCGGCGCTGATCGTCGCCGTCAAGTTACCGCGCTTGATCGTCGCCGTCTGCTGCGCGGTCGGCTTGGCTTGCGTTTGCGCCTGGCAGCCGACGAGCGCCAATGTCACGAGAATTGTCAATAAGAAATATTTGCGTTGAATCATCTTGCTCTCCGATTGCGTGTTGCGTATTGCGTGACAGACGCGAAGCGCGGAACACGAAACACGCAACACGTTTCACAGCATTTCAAGGAATCCAGTTGAAAGTTCGCGATGCGCTGACCGGGCTGGCTGGCCCTACCAAGCTGCGCGTGATAGTCTTGGCCCGCTGCCCGGCCACATAACTCTCACACAGCGTCACCACACTCACCGACCACGAGTAACGTCCCTGTGGCGCCGTCGTGAGGTTAAAGTAAAACTCGGGGCTGTTTTCCGTCCACTGAACCTGATCGGTCCGCGCGGCATCCAGGCTATGGATGACGAACTGGTACGATTCAAACGCGCGCCGAAAGTTCGTCGCGTCCGAAACACAGCCTGGCGTTTGCCCAAACGTCATCAGGTCGGTCGGAATCGCCGACCAGGCCATGCGCACAACCGGTTGCGCCACGTGATAGATCGCGTTGTTATCCGGCGTGAGCAGCGTCGGCGCAGGGTACTTGCGCGAATTGAGCGCCAACACCACACCCGACCCTTTGCCACCTGTGGTGGGCGCGGTCGAGAGATTGGCCGGGGCAGCCGCGCCACTGGGCGGCGTGACCGTGGCCGGCGCAGTCGCCATCTGCGGCACTGCCGTCTGCGGCACTGCCGTCGGCGCGGTCGTTGGCGAAGCGACAACCGTCGCCGTAGCAGTTGGCTCCGGCGCCGCCGTCTGCGGCGCACGCGTAGGCCGCTGGACCCGCGTGGGTGTAGCGGCAATCGCTGCCTGTTGTGGCTGCACCGGTCGGGGAGCCGCACATCCCGTCACCAGCACGGCGATCAAAACTCCTAGAAGCAACTTGCGCTTCAATATCATTGACTGACCTCCATCAATCTGCAAAAAGTTCACCCTCCGGCAGGCAACGCAAAACCATCCTGCGCACCTGCGGGAGGGTAGATGGACTCTTACCCTTCAGTTTGCCAATCTTGCAACGACCAAGCCTCGCCACTGCCCAAGTGAGTTGCCAGCACTGCGCCCAGTCCCCAGGCCGACACGATGGCGAAACAGAACCAGCCCGCGATCGGGATGCGTCCCAGTGCAAACAGCACGAGACTGCCCAACGCCAACTCGATCCAGAGCGAAGGCGCGCGCTTGGCCCAGCGTCGTATGGCGCCACCGATCATCAAACTGATGCCGATCAGGCCAAGGAACGATAACACGAATACTGCCCCGGTGAGAATAATGACCAACACAAACCACACGGACGCAAAGCGCGCCAGCAAGACCAGCAGCCCCGAAGCCAGCGTCGCCAGGAACCCGATCAGAAACAACCGCAACCGGCCACGCCATCCGCCCGATCTGACCGCCTGCGTGATAAGCCGCATCCGGTGCGGGAACAGCACCAGCAACAGAGCCGACATGAGGTACAGATATACCCACGAGGCGGTTGCCGAGAGAACCCCTCGCCATCCTGCGGCGTGCTCGCCGAACGGACTCAAGCGCATCCATATCGGCGCGCCATTTGGCGCGCCAATTGGCGCGCCATCGCGCGGGACCGGCCTTTGAAACACATCGTGAACCTCGTCTCCGTTTTCAACTATGGCATCACCGCGCAAGGCGACCTGTACTTTACGATGGAGTGGGCGCAGGGCGAGGCGCTCGATCCGCAAGCGTTCCGGTCAAAACCGGCGGCAGCGATTCCCGTCGTCATCCAGATGTGCCGGGCGTTGGCGTACTTGCACGCGCGGGGCGTGATTCACGGCGACCTCAAGCCGGGCAACGTGCTGATGGCAGAGGAGCAGGTCAAGCTGGTGGACTTTGGCGTGGCGCTCGAGGCTCGCTCGTCCGAGGCGCGGTCGCACTATTACACGCCGGGCTACACCGCGCCCGAAGTGAAAGAGCAACGCCCGATTGACCATCGGATAGACCTGTACAGCCTGGGCGCGCTGTGGTACGCCCTGATCGTGGGCGAGCCGCCGATGTTCATGCTGAGCGCCGAGCGGCTGATTCAATTCGCGCTGGAAGAAGCGCTGGAGGGGCAGGGACAGATTCCGATCGAGATCAGCGCGGTGATCGCGCGGCTGTTGGCGAGTACACCGACGGATCGCTATGCCAGCGCGAACGAGGTGATCGAGGCGATCAATCGAGTCATGGGGAGCACATACACGCTCGAGACGCGCGAGACCGCCGGCAGCTATGCGCTGCGCGCGCACTTTGTGGATCGGGAAACAGAATTCGATACACTGAAGAGTGTGTGGAAGCAAGCCCAATCCGAGGCGGGCAAGCTAATGCTGATCAGCGGAGAGGCCGGAGTGGGTAAGACGCGCCTGTTGGAAGAGTTTGTGGTGCAAGCCGAGATGGCAGGTGCTTTTGTGGCGCGCGGGCAATGTGTGGAAATCGGCGGCGCCGCGTATCGCCCGTGGCGCGAGGTGTTGCGCGTGCTGATCCGATACGTGGAAAGCGCGAGCGAGACGACCCTGCAGCGCGTGGGGCCGGTCCTCGCCGCGCTGTTGCCGGAATTGTGGGAGCGGCCTTGCATGGCGGGCCTCGCTCAGCCCGCCGATTTGAATCCACACGACGCGCAGCGACGATTGAACGATAACATCGTCCAGGTGTTGCGAGCCGCCGCCGAGATACGTCCAACGGTCGTCGTGATCGAAGACACGCACAGAGCCGACGAAGCAACGCTGACGTTGTTGACCTTCCTGGCGCACATCCCAAAACCTATCGGTCTGCTAGTGTGCCTGACCTACCATGATGACGAGACCAGCCCGGAGCATCCATTGGCGGCGCTGCTCGGTAGCGGAATCGAGCGCATCGCGCTGCGCACGCTGCCGCCGGAAATCACCGCCGACCTGGCACGCTTGATGTTGGGATTGGAGAAACTGCCGCCGTTGTTAATGGAACGGATACAGCAAGTGACCGGGGGCAATGCGTTCTTTACGCAAGAGTTGATCCGAACGTTAGCCGAAGATGGAGTGGTATTGCAGCGGACGGTGGCGGGTTGGCGAGTAGACGATGCGGCGCTTCAAAAAACGACTCTGCCCGGAAGCATCCGGCAAGTCGTGGAGCAACGCCTCACGCGCCTGCCGGCAGAAACGCAGCGAGTGTTACGCGGGGCGTCCATCATCGGGTCAGTCTTCTGGGCGGGGGCTGTGGCGGAAATCACCCAGATCACCCGAGAGAAGATGCAAGCGGCCTTGAGCGAAGGAGTGGAAAAGGCCTTGCTGGTTGAGCGGGGGACGACGGCCTTTGAAGGGGAGCGCGAGTACATGTTTGTCAGGTCCACCGTACGCGAGGTGAGCTACGAGAGTATCCTACACGAGGAGCGGCGAGAACTGCACCATCGGGTGGCGGCCTGGCTGAGGGCGCACCGCGAAGAGGAGGTCAACGAGCAACTCGGCCTGATCGCCCATCATCTGGAAAAGGCCGGGCAGACAGAACAGGCAGTGGATTACCTGCGCCGCGCCGGGCAACAGGCCGCGGCTCGATTCGCCAACGCGGAGGCGATTGACTACTTGAGCCGCGCCCTCAACCTGACGCCAGAAGATGACTGGGCGGAACGGTACGCTCTCCTGCTGACCCGCGAGAAGATGTACGATCTGCAGGGGGCGCGTGAGGCCCAGCATAAGGATTTGGCCGCGCTGGAAGAACTGACCGAGGCGCTGGATGACAATCGGCGACGGGCGGAGGTGGCCCTGCGCAAGGCCACCTATTGTGCCGAGGCGCTTGACGCCCCAGCGACTATCGCGGCTGCCCAGGTCGCGGTTGACCTGGCACATAAGGCCAAAGATGTGCAGGCTGAGGCGGAAGGTTACCGACAGTGGGGAGAAGCGTTGTGGCACAACGAAGAAGTCCAAGCGGCTCGCCGCCCACTTGAGCAGGCCTTGAACCTGGCCCAAGCGGCCGGGGCGCGCGTTGTCGAAGCGGGGAGCCTGCGCAACCTCGGTAGTATCTCCAATCTCCAAGGTGACTTTGTTAAGGCCAAAGCCTATAACGAGCAGGCTCTGCGTCTCTATCGTGAGACCGGTTACCGGCAAGACGAGAGCAGAGTGTTCAACAACCTCGCCATTATCTCCATGAATCTGGGCAACTATCCCGAGTCCAAGTCCTATCTGGAGGAGGCTCTGCGCGTCTGCCGCGAGATTGGCTACCGACGGAGTGAAATCAGCGTGCTGAATGACATGGGCCTGGTCTTGCATTACCTGGGTGATGACGAAGCCTCCCGACAATACCAATTGCAGGCGCTGACAATCGCTGAGGAACTTGATGAACCTTATGCGCAAGGGCACGTCCTGACCTGCCTGGGTCATGCCCTGGCAAGCCTGGGACGACTGCCGGAGGCGGTTGATGCCTACCGGCAAGCCCTGACCTTGCGGCATCAATTGGGCCAGCACACCCTTGCCATCGAGTCTCTGGCCGGTCTGGCCAGTGTCACACTCGCCCAAGGCGATCCGGCCCAGGCACTGACCCATATCGAAGAGATCCTGAGCTACCTGAAGAACCACACCCTGGACAGGACGGAGGAACCTTTTCGAGTTTACGTGGCTTGCTACCGAGTCTTGCAGGCCAGTCAAGACCCTCGTGCTCAGGATATATTGGATGCCGCATACCATTTGCTGCAAGAGCGGGCGGCCAAAATTGCCGACGACGAACTGCGCCGCTCGTTTCTGGAGAATGTGGCGATTCATCGGGAGATCGAGAACTTGCTGTCGCCCAGCGCGCGCGCGGCTTCGACAAATTCCTTTTCTCGCAGCGAAAGCGTCACCGAGCGCGCCATCCGCGCGTAGGTCACCCATTGCGCCACGCCCAGCGTCAGGATGAGGGGGATCAGGCGCTGGAACATGCTCTCTTCCGCTCCTACGCTGCGCCGCGCTTGCAGCACTGCCAACACGCTGATCGTCAACAGGATGAACGGAAACGCCAACTGGATATCCACGATGCGCATGATCACGTCGTCAATCACGCCGCCGAAAAATCCCGCCAAGAGTCCCAGCGTCACGCCGATCGCGCCCGCCACGAACACGGTGGCAAATCCCACCACCAGCGACACACGCGCGCCATAGATCAAGCGCGACAAGACGTCGCGCCCCAGTCCATCGGTGCCCAGCCAGTACGTCGGATTGCCGCCCTCCACAAACGCAGGCGGCAACAGGCGCTCGGTCACTTGAACCAGGTTAGGATCCATTGGCGACAACCATTGCGCGGCGACGGCCATGATCGCCACCAGGCTCACGATCACTATCCCGGCGATGGGGAACTTGGCGGCCAACAAGCTGCGCCACATTCGGTCCGCCATGGTCACCCGCCGACGCTGGCCCTGGGCCAATGACGTTCGATTCCCAAGCGTTTCTTTGCCCACGATGCTTCTCCTAACGAAAACCGTAGACCGGCGTCCCTACGCCAGCCTGCCGACTGCTATCGCGTAACGCAAAGCATGCGTCGGCCTCACAAAGAACTAACGGTACCGGATGCGAGGGTCGAGCCACGTGTAAGCAATGTCCACCAACAAATTGAGCCCCACAAAGACGACGGCCAACGTGACGACGGACGCCTGAATGATGTTGAAATCCTTTTGGTTGATCGCATACACCACCAGCCGTCCCACGCCCGGCCACGCGAAGATGTTTTCCACGACAATGGTGCCGCTCAGGAGAAAGCCAAATTCTAGCCCGATGATGGTGACGACCGGAATAAGAGCATTTTTAAAAGCATGCTTGAGTATGACGAGCGACTCGCGGACGCCTTTGGCGCGCGCAGTCGTCACATAGTCCATTCCCAGCACCTCTAGCATGCTGGATCTAACGAGGCGAGCATTGCGCGAAAGCGACCACAGGCCCGTCGTGATCCCCGGCAGGATTAGATGAATGAGGGCGTCCCCCAGCGTGGAACTGACCGTGGCCCAATCGCCGGCCAGGAGCGGCTCCAAGATTGGCACGCGGCCCGAGATAGGCAGCCACCTCCACTGCACGCCGACGATAAAGATCAACATGATGCCCAGCCAAAACTCGGGCATGGATTGGCCCACCATCGCCAGCAGCATCGTGCCGCCGTCAAAGATCGAGTTGCGGCGGGCCGCCGCGAACACGCCAATGGGGATGGCAAACACTACCGCCACAAACATGCCCACCAGCGTCAACTCTATCGTCGCCGGAAAGCGCTCCATGACGACGTTGAACGCTGGTTGATCGTAACGCATGGACAGGCCAAAATCGCCACGGACCGCCTTGGCGGCAAAGTCAATATATTGGACGAGCAGAGGCCGATCAAAGCCAAGCTTGTGGCGCATTTCGGCGACCATCTCTGGACTGGCGCGTTCATTGACGTACAGGTAGGTGGGATCGCCCGAAAGGAACAGCACCGAGAATGCCAGGAAACTCACTCCCGCCATGACGATGAACGATTGCGCCACACGTCGTAGAATGTATCGGGCCATCAACCCTCCCCGGTCTCTAAACATCCACACGGGAACGCCCGCCCCGCGCACAGGGCGGGCGCTCCAAGTGTAGGCCACGCTTCAAGCGTGACTTGCAAATGCTACTTGAACTTGGCCTCGTTAAAGTGCATAAACTCGTCGGAACGAGGCTTCCAGTCGAGTTTCTTGCTCACGCCGTACCAATCCACCTGCATGTAGATAAAGATCATGGGCGCATCGTCGTGAACGATCATCTGTAGGCGATCGGTGATCTTTTTGCGTCCGGCGTCGTCATACGTCTCGCCCAGTTGCTTGACGAGCTTGTCCCACTCGTCGTTCTGCCAGTTGCCATAGTTAGGCCCGGCGGCGGGAGTGTTAAAGTCCGAGAGATCGTACCAGGCGCTAAAGAAGGATGACCCGGAGCCGATCAGGTACATGGCCGGCAGTTCCTTGGCCCGGATCATTTTGACGTAAGCCGTCCACTCGTACGGCACGACCTCGGCCTGCACGCCGACCTTGGCCAGATCCGCCGCAACCGCCAACGCCAAGTCTTTGTCTTTCTGGTAACGGCCATTCGGCGTCGCCAGCGTTAACTTGAAACCGCTCGGGTATCCCGCTTCGGTCAGCAGCTTCTTGGCCTTGTCGGGATCGTAAGGATAGGGCTTGATGTCGGCCGACTTGTGCGGCGGGTTCACCATGCCACCTTCGCGCGCGCCTTTGCCATAGAACAGCTTATTGAGGATAGTGTCCATGTCTACGGCATAGTTGAGCGCCTGGCGCACCCGCACGTCTTTGACTTCCTTGCAGCCGGGCGCATCGCATTTTTGCTCAAAACCGATATAGATGCGGCGGCCGCCCGTGACCGTCTCTAGCCGGGCGATGTCGGACTTTTCGAGCTGCGGGGCTTGATCCGGCGGCACGTTGGTGATCACGTGGACAGAGCCGGCCAAGAGTTCAGCCACACGCGTCGAGGCCTCGGGGATCGGGCGGAAGACGATGGTCTTTATCATCGGCTTGGGACCCCAATAGTCATCCCATCGCTCCAGCGTGATGTGGTCGTCCTTCACCCATTCCTTGACCTTGTACGGGCCGGAAGACATGGGGTTGTTGGCTACTTTTTCCAGCGGATTATCCTTGTACCACTTGATCGAGTGGATATAGATCTCGCTGATGTAGCCGGGCGCGTCGGGCTGGAAGCCATTTAGCTTGATGTTGACGGTATACTCGTCCACCACGTCGGCGCCCAACATGCCGATCGAGGTGTACACGTAGCCGGGCGTGTTGCCCGTCCACTTGAACTGCGGATCCAGGCCGCGCTCGATGACAAACTTGATCGTCTCGGCGTTGAACGCTTCGCCGTCCCAGAACTTGACGCCCTTGCGCAGCTTGAACTGCCAGGTCATTCCGAAATCTTGGAACAGCCCTCCGTCATCCGGCGACTGCTGGACATGGAAACCGGCCGTGTCGCCGGCATCGGACGCGCTCTGGCCGGGCAGGACATTCGCTACGTGGTGATCGCGGCGCGCGGCACGTCCGATAACGCGGCGCGATACGGGCAATACGTCTTTGGCGCGCTCAACCGGCTCACGGTCGCACTGGCCGCGCCCTCGTTGTTTGGCCTGTATCAACGCCCACCGAGCTTGAAAAGCGCGTTGGTGATTGGCATTTCGCAGTCGGGCCAGTCGCCCGACATTGTAAGCGTGCTGGAAGAAGCTCATCGGCAAGGCGCGCCGACTATCGCCGTGACCAACGACCCTCAATCGCCGTTGGCTGAGGCGGCTCAACATGTGCTGGAATTGCACGCCGGTGAGGAACGCAGCGTCGCCGCCACCAAGACGTACACCGCGCAATTGGCTGCGATAGCATTGTTGGCGTTAAGCCTCGCCGGCCAGTCGGCTCGTCCCAATGCGCTCGACCTGATCCCCGACGCGATGGAAAAAGCGTTACAGTCCGAACCGGCAGCCCAATCCGCCGCCAAACGGATCGCCCACAACAACCGCTGTGTGGTGGTGGGGCGCGGCTTTGACTATGCCACGGCGTTCGAGACCGCGCTCAAAATGAAAGAACTCGCCTACATCGAGGCGGAGCCATACTCTTCGGCGGACTTTCGCCACGGGCCAATCGCTATGATAGAGCCTGGCTTCCCCGCCGTTCTGGTCGCCGTGGGTGAAACCATGCGGGATGAAATGATCGAACTGCGAGACGCACTGCGTGAGCGAGGCGCCAACCTGGTCGTGTTGGGTGACGACGAAACCACCCGCCATCCGGATGACGCCTGGCTGCCCGTGCCAGGCAACTTACCCGAATGGCTGACACCCCTGGTGGGCATCCTGCCAGGGCAACTCTTGGCCTACCACCTCGCGCTCACGCGCGGCAGCGACCCCGACCAACCGCGCACCTTGCACAAGGTTACACTCACTTACTAGAGATTTTTGAGGGTATCGCCATGATAACAACCGCTCCTCTGCGCGCCATCGCCGATCTTGCGCCGGGCAACCATTTGTGTTGTCTGTACGAGACGGATGAACAGCACCGAGCCGTCATCACGCCCTTCTTGCGCCAGGGCCTTGAACAGGGTCAGAAGGTAATCTATGTCATAGATGTCCGCACTGCTGAGACAGTCCTGGGGTATCTGCGGGACGACGGGCTGGAAGTCGAGCCTTTTCTAGCTCGCGGGCAATTGAGGATTTTGACCCAGGCTGCCACTTTTCTGCAAGAAGGCGCCTTTGACCCGGACAGGATGATTGCGCTGCTGCGCGCTGAAACAGAACAAGCTCTGGCCGAGGGCTATCCCGCCCTGCGCGTGACGGGCGAGATGACCTGGGCTTTGCGGGGGTTGCCCGGCTCCGAGCGGTTGATCGAATACGAAGTCAGGCTGAACGAGTTCTTCCCCGGCAGCCTATGCCTGGCGCTTTGCCAGTACGACCGGCGGCGATTTGATCCGGCCGTGCTGCTGGATGTGTTGCGCACTCATCCCCTGGCCGTGATCGGCGCGCAAGTGCATGAAAACTTTTACTACCTTCCTCCGGCCGAGATGTTGGGCGGCCTGCCTCCCGCCGCGATGTTGAGCCGCTGGCTGGAGCACTTGACCGCGCGAAGACAGGTGGACAAAGAATTAGCGCAACATCGCGCGCACCTTGAGGACCTTGTGGTCGCCCGCACCGTCGAACTCACAGTGGCCAACGCACAACTTGAACGAGGCATCGCCGAGCGCAAGACTTTGCAGACAAAGTCGGAAGAGGCGCTGCGGAATTCGGAAGAAAAGTACCGCGCGCTGGTCGAAAATCTCAACGATGCAGTCTTTACGGTGGACACTCGCGGATATTTCACCTACATGAGTCCGGCCGTCGAACGGTTCTCACACTACACGGCAGAGGAACTCGTCGGGCAGCCCTTTAGCCAGCTGATCCACCCCAACGATCTGCCGTACCTGACCGCCAACGTCGAGCGCGCCCTGGCAGGCCAGCCCGGCTCTGACGAGTTTCGAGCCTTTGACAAAGATCGCCAGATCCGTTGGATGCGCACTTCCAGCCGCCCTTTGTTTGAAGGCGGA
This sequence comes from Anaerolineae bacterium, assembly GCA_041300525.1. GTDB lineage: Bacteria > Chloroflexota > Anaerolineae > Fen-1058 > Fen-1058 > JBGLNJ01. The sequence continues at coordinate 4,625,391 of JBGLNJ010000001.1, forward strand.
CAGGTCGTCGGCTTGACCGGTATCATGACCGATATCAGCGAGCGCAAGCGCGCCGAGCAAGTCTTGCAGCAAAGCGAGTTAAAGTTCCGCAACATTGTCGAGAATTCGCAAGACGGCATCGCCCTGATTGACGAGCAAGGCATCATCATCGAATGGAACAAGGGCCAGGAGCGGATCACCGGGTTCAGCCGGGCTGAGGTGCTGGGCAGGCCGATGTGGGACGTCCAGTTCCAGGCGACACGGGAGGAACAAAAAAAGCCGGAAACCTACGAGCGCTTCAAGACCTTCATCGTGCAACTCCTCAGGTCCGGCCAGGCCTCTCAGTTGGGCCAGTTTCAAGAGTGGGCCATCCCGCAGCGCGATGGAACCCGCCGGACCATCCAGACTTTTATTTTCCCCGTCAAGACAGACAAGGGCTTTATGCTCGGCAGCATCGCGCGCGACATCACCGAGCACAAACACGCCGAAGAGGCGTTGCTGCGACGCAACCGTGATCTCGACTCGTTCAACCGGGTGGGCCAGACGCTCACGGCCACACTCGACGTGCCGCGAGTTCTGGAACAAGTGTTATGCTCGGTGACGGAAATCGTTGGCGCAGAAGCCAGCTCGATCTGGCTGTGGGACAAAGAACAGCCCGGCTGGTTGGCCTGCCGGGGAGCCTCTCCCCAGGACCAAGCCGCACAATTGCTCAACATGCGTCTCAGCCCCGGACAAGGCATCGCCGGCTGGGTGGCCAAGAGCGGGCAACCCGCTATCATCCCCCATGCCTACGATGACCCCCGGCTTGCCTTTACCATTGACACACAGACCGGCTTTCGCACCTCCTCGATGATCGCGGTGCCATTGCTTGTGCGCGACACCGTTATCGGCGTGTTGGAAGTGGTCAACAAGCTGACGGGTGAACTGGACACGAGCGACTGCTCCGTCGTCGAGACGCTGGCGGCCTGGGCTGCGATTGCAACGTGGCCTCCGATTCGTTTTTTTAAGGCGTCTACACGGGGATGAATGCCGGCGTCCTCATCGTCACGGCAGACGATCCGGGCATGTTCAGCTCGCAGAACGAGCAAGACAATCGCCACTATGGAAAGTTCGCCAAGATGCCGATACTGGAACCGGCGGATAGCCAGGAGGCCAAAGATTTCGTGCGCGTGGGGCTAGAGTTGAGCGAGCAATGGGACGAGCCAGTGATCTTGCGGACGGGGATGCGGGTCTCACACTCGTCGTCGCCGGTGGAACTGGGCGAGCGAATAGGGGACGACAACGCGCCGACACCGCCCATGAAGCGAGACCCGCACAAGTTTGTGGCGACGGCGGTGTGGGCGCGCCTGCGCCGCCCGCTGATCGAAGAGCGCATCGGCAAACTGGCCGAGTTTGCCGAGACCTTTCCATACAACCGCATTGAGTGGGGAGATCGCAGCCTGGGGATTATTACCAGCGGAGTCGTGTACGAGTACGCGCGCGAAGTCTTTCCGAATGTATCATTCTTCAAGCTTGGCATGACCTACCCGATACCGCCCAAGCTGGTCGAGGAATTTGCGGCCGGCGTCAAGCGTGTGATTGTGATTGAAGAACTCGATCCGTTCCTGGAAGAGCAGGTGCGGTTGTTGGGCATACCAGCGGAAGGCAAGTCTATTTTCCCATCTTACGGGGAATTATTACCGGCGACCATCGAGCGGTGCGCAATACAGGCCGGGCTGTTGCCGGAAGAGGTTGCGGCGAAAAAGCGGGACGTGACGCCCAAGAATCTGCCGCCGCGCAGTCCGATCCTCTGCCCCGGCTGTCCACACCGGAGCACATTCTACGTTCTCAACAAACTCAAGTATGTGGTAGCCGGGGACATTGGCTGCTACAACCTGGGCGCCCAGCCGCCGTTCGACGCCACCGACACCATGGGCGCGATGGGCGCCAGCATCGGCGTGGCGCACGGCTTTGACAAGGCAGGAATGCCAGACAAAGCCGTAGCGGTGATCGGCGACGGCACGTTCTTCCATTCGGGCGTGTCGCCGCTGCTCAACATGGTACACAACAACGGCAAGGGCACAGTCGTCATCCTGGACAATCACACTGTTGCGATGACAGGACACCAGGATCACCCGGGCATCTCCAAGACCCTGGGAAACGTGGAAGGTGGCCGGGTAGACATTGAGACGCTGGTGCGAGCGATGGGAGTGCAAAATGTGCGGCGGGTCAATCCATTCGACGTGAAAGCTGTGGAACAAAGCCTGAAGGAAGCCGTAGCCTACGATGGGCTATCCGTGATCGTCATGGATGGGCCGTGCGTGTTTGTCGAGTTGGAGCGCAAAGCGCCGTTCGAGGTGGACAGCGAGTTGTGCAACGGCTGCACGCTCTGCTTCCGCCTGGGCTGCCCTGCCATCTTCAAGGCAGATGAGATGGATGCCAAGACTGGCCGCCCCAAGGCTGGCATTGACCCCGTGTTGTGTGTGAGCTGTGATATGTGCCGGCAAATCTGCCCGCGCAAAGCGATTTACATACCGACGCCGGCGATGGTTCAGGGAGAACAAGGAAAATGAAACCTTACAACTTGCTCATCACCGGCGTGGGCGGCCAGGGCACCGTCGTCGCCAGCGACATTTTGGCGGCTGTAGGATTGGCGGCCGGCTATGACGTGAAAAAATCGGACGTGCTGGGATTGGCCGTGCGAGGCGGCAGCGTGATCAGCCATGTGCGATGGGCCGACCGCGTTCACTCGCCTATCGTGCCGGAAGGGCGCGTGGACGTATTGATTGCATTCGAGTTCCTGGAAGGGCTGCGCTGGCTAGATCAGATGCGGCCCGAAGGCGCCATCCTCGTCAATCAGCAACGGATATTCCCCGTCGTGGTGAGCGCGGGTCTGGCCGAGTACCCCACTCGCGCGGATACGGAAACTGCTCTGCTCAACGCAGCGAAAAATGTATACAGGGTGCATGGACTGGACATCGCGCAAAAAGTCGGCAACGCACGAACGTTGAACGTGGTGTTGTTGGGCGCGTTCTCCGGCTTGATTGACATTAGCCTCGACATTTGGACAGACATCATCAAGAAACGAGTGCCCGCCAAGGTGGTAGACGTGAACCTGGAAGCTTTCCAGAGAGGGCGGGAGGCGTTGAACGGGTCATTGTTGAAGCGAGAAGCGGAGGCAATCCGATGAAGATTCTGGTCATCAATCCGAACACCACCGAAAGCATGACAGAGCATCTGCGACGTGAACTCGCGCCGCTCAAGGGGCCAGACACCGAGCTGACCGTGGTGAACCCGGCGCACGGGCCAGTGTCCATCGAGTCGGCCTACGATGAGGCGATGGCGATCCCGCCGACGCTGGAACTGGTCAAGCAAGCGGAAAAGGACGGCTACGACGCTGTGGTGTTGGCGTGCTTTTCCGATCCGGGTCTGGAAGCGGCGCGCGAGTTGGTATCCATTCCCGTCGTGGGCATCGAGGAATCCACGCTGCACGTGGCGGCGATGCTCGGCCACAAGTTTTCGATCATGACGGCCCGCAGCCAGCGCGTTCCCAACAAGATCGAGCACGTCAAGCAATGCGATCTGGCCGACAAGCTAGCTTCGGTGCGGCCCTTGGGCATGAGCGTGCTGGAAATGGATGCCGAGCCGCAGCGCGCTAAATCGCGCATCATGGACGTGGCCGGCGCGGCGGTGCGCGAAGATGGCGCCGAAGTCATCATCCTGGGCTGTGCCGGGCTGGCCGGCTATTCGGCCGAGATCGAACAAGAGTTGGGTGTCACCGTCCTGGATCCAAGCCCGATCGCGCTCAAGATAGCCGAGATGTTGGTCAGCCTAAAGCTCACGCACAGCAAACGCGGGTTGTATGCCTTCCCGCCGCCCAAGCTGTTCAAATAGAACTCGGCCGCCAATTCGATCTCACATCCGAGGTGCAGAATGACTGAACATGCTGATATTCTTTTGACCCACGCACATCTGTTCACCATGCAAGGCGCTGGTGTAGGGTATGTGTCCGATGGCGCAGTCGCGGTCAAGCGTAATCGCATCGTCGGGGTAGGCCCCTCGACTGAACTGGTCGCCCGCTTTCAGAACCGCATTGGTCCGCGCTGCCGAGGGCCAGCCGCGCATCGCGCATTACGCCCTGGCGGAAACCGGCGCAGAAGCCATTGGGACGCTGTGCGGCGGCGACGTGCGCGTTTTCATCGAGCCGTACAACCCGCCGCCCAAGCTGGTGATTGTCGGCGGGGGACACGTCGGGCGTCCGCTCAAGGTGATGGGCGAGACCGTCGGCTTTGAGGTGATCGTGGTGGACGTCGAGCCAGGTCGCGCTACCGTGCCGGAGCTTGACGCGGTGACGTTGAACGAGGATTCCTATGTCGTGCTCATCACCACCGACCACGTGTCCGACGAGGCCGCGCTGCGGAAGGTTATCACTTCGCCCGCACGGTACATTGGCATGATCGGCAGCCGCGCCAAGTGCCAGACCATCGTGGAGCATCTGGTAGCTGATGGTTTTACCGAGCAGCAGCTTGTGCGTGTGTACGCGCCGATTGGCCTGGACTTGGGCGGGCCAACGCCGCAAGAGATCGCGCTGGCGATATTGGCCGAGATCGTGGCCGTGCGGCGCGGTGGAAGCGGGAGCCCGCGGTCACATCAACTTGATTGAGCCAAGTTCAGGCCACACTCTTGAGAGGCAAATCAATGCGAAAATACACTCTTGTTCTGGCGACTGTCTGTTTCGTCCTGGTCTCGTTGCTATTGCAGACGTCTGTCGTTCCTGTTCATGCTGTGACGACCACGCCACGCCCTATCAAAGTGTGTCACATGTGCGATGAAGGGCTGCCGATCGATTCCACGCCCACGCCGCAGCCGGCGGCGCATTTTTGGTTTTTCTACGATAGCGGCTGTCCTCCTTGCATAAAGACTTTGAACGAGGTCTTGCCGCCGATTCTATCCGGCTATCAGGTCGGGCAGGTCGTGGTCCACGCATGGGATATGGCGCAGAAAGGCCGCGAACTGAGATTTGCCCTGGAGGCGCGATACGGGCGCGCGGCCCAAGAAATCCCGGTGGTTTTTATCGGCGATGATATGCTCGCCGGCGACCAAGAAATCCAGCGAAACCTGGCCCCGCTCATTGACAAATATCTGGCACAGGGGGGAGTGGCCTTGCCCCAACTGCCAACTCCAGCCAAACCGTCGCCCACTGGAGCGCCGGCGGCAGTTGTGCAGCTTGCCAACTCGACGGCGGCCCAGCCGCCAGCCTCCGACAAGGTCATCATTTACTTTTTCTGGGGCGATGGCTGCCCGCACTGCGCCGACGAAAAGCCTTTTCTGGAAAGACTGAAGCAGCAGTACCCCGTCGAGGTGCGCGCCTATGAGGTGTGGAACGTGCCGGAAAACCAAAGCATTTTTATCAAGATGGCGGCTGCTCATGGATTCGAGCCAGGCGGCGTGCCAACCACCTTTATTGGCGAGCGTCACTGGGTAGGATACAGTGACCGAATTGGGCGCGAGATCGAAGCAGCCGTGAAAGCATGTTTAGCGTCGGCCTGCAGTGATGCCGGGCAGGGTATTGTGCCGGGCAAGTCGCCGCTCGCTACTCCCACATCTGCGCCCAGCGCCACGCCGACACCCCGGCCCGTGGCGCGCGCGGTGTTGTTTTGGATGGACGGCTGTCCGCACTGCCACGAGGTCATTGACCAAGTGCTCCCGCCGCTCCAGCAAAAATATGGGGACCAACTGAATGTTCACTTGATCGAGGTCAAGTCTCAACAAGACATTGACCAGTTGTACCAGATTGGGGCGGCGCTGAATATTCCCAAGCAAGATGTCGGCGTGCCATTCCTCGTCATCGGGGACAAGGCGCTGGTCGGCTCGGCGCAAATCCCCGCCGAACTGCCCGCTCTGATCGAAGGGTATCTGGCGGCGGGCGGCGTGGACTATCCGAATCTGCCAGGCATGGGGGCTTTGCTGCCGACGGCTGCGCCTCGCCCCGCGATGGCTCAACCGCAGGTCACGGCTACGGCCACACCGGCGGTGGCGGCGCAGTCCAGCCGCGACGCCCCGCCGTCTGCCTCATTCGCGGCGCGGCCCGTGTCAGAGGGCTTTGAGTTGGCGATAGGGATCATGGTTGGCATGGTAGTTGCGCTGGTCTATGCGGGCGCGACATTCGGACGGGCGTGGTACGCGAAGCGTGGCCGCGCGCCGCGAGTTACACTTCGCGTGCCCGCCTGGACGGACGCGCTCACACCTGTGCTGACTATCATCGGCCTGGGCGTGGCCGGTTACCTGGCCTATGTGGAGACGCAGGCTGTGCCCGCCGCTTGCGGGCCGGTGGGCGATTGCAACGCAGTCCAGGCCAGTTCTTACGCCAAACTGTTTGGCGTGCTGCCCGTCGGCGTGTTCGGGATGCTCGGGTACATAGCAATCTTGGTTGCCTGGCTTTGGGGGCGCTTGCGCTCAGATCGCCTGGCCGATTATGCCCCGCTGGGCGTGCTTGGCATGACAGGGTTCGGCGTGTTGTTTTCGTTATATCTCGCTTACCTGGAGCCGTTCGTCATCAAGGCCGTATGCGCGTGGTGTCTGACCTCAGCCGTCATTATGACGCTGCTGATGCTGCTGGCCGTCGGCCCGGCGGTGGAAACAATCGTCATATCGAACAGCCAGGACGGTTGAGCGAGTATCGGTTGAGTCCTACGGGTTTTTGGCGAATCGCGTTGATCGTGCTGCTTGGCGGCTTGGCGGCGGCGTGCGGCGCTCAACCTGCGCGTTCGAGCGCGTCGCCCGCGGCCGGGCCGGCCACTCTCCCGCCGCCGAGTAGCCCGGCGCAGGCGGTGGGTGGAACGTACGCGCCAGGTTACTGGCGCAACATCACCCCGGCGCAGTTGAGCGCAATGTTGAGGCGCAAAGATTTTTGGCTGGTCAACACCCACGCGCCGTATGGGGTCGAGATCGAGCAGACAGACGCTCACATTCCACTTGACGAGAGCGGACAGTGGCTGACCCGATATCCGGCAGCAATATCGGGGTCTGACGGGATGGTCGGTGTAGATGTGGGTCGGGCTGGCGGCGCTGGTCGTTGCCGGCGCCTTCGGACTGGGAGGCTGCGTCCCGGATGCCGTGAATCCGCCTCCGTCTCGACTGCCGACTGTGGTCGTTGTTTCAGCCGTTACACCGGTGCCATCACCGACCTTGCTCGGCGCAGCGACGCCCAACCCAAGAAACCATCCTTGCACCTCGACAATCACCCTATGCTTGATGTCGCTTAACCCGAACTGAGGTTATCTAGCTAGTAATCGGTGCGAAACTCATCAAGCATTCATCTATCAAACAGCGGGTGGGTCAAGCTGGCGGTCAGCCGGATGGCACGTTGACAACTGATCGTGCTAACGCACGCCCTGCGTGATCGGGAAGCGCAGCGTCATTAGGCGGTCGGAGGGGCGAGACGGCGTCCCATCACGGCCAGGTTACCGGCGATGACGCCCCAGCCGACCCAGCGGGCGAAGCCGTCTTCGCCATGGTTGCGGCAGCGACCCAAGCCATGCTTGCGTTTGAGCACACTGATGCGCCCTTCGATGCCGGCATGAAACCTTCGCCCGCGCCGGAACCAGCCTTGGTGTTCATGCCGGCGGCGCTCTGCTGACTTGTGACCCGGCTTGGGCAGGATGATGCGTTTGACACCTTGCGCTTGGGCATAGGTTTCGTTGTCGAACGAATAGAGGCCACGGTCGGCGCTGACTTGCGTCGGCGGACGGCCGAACAGCCGGCGATGGTGGTCCAGGGCGGGCCGCCATTGACTCTCATCCCCCGGGTTGCCGTCGAGTATGCGCCAGTGGCTGACCAGGCCGCCGTCGACCTCATCCAGCCAGACTTTGCGGCCAAACTCAGTCTCTTTGCCGGCCTTGTTACGACGGATGATGGCGGTGTGGGGCTCAAAGAGGCTGACCAGTTTTTCAGCGGCGGGCACGGACTCGCCCCCAAAGACCCGGCGCTCCGTCTGCCTAATCACTTGCTCGACCCGTGGCAGGAAGGTGGCTAACGGCTCGCACCACCGCTGCACGGCCGGTAGGGACTGGAACGCAGTCAACGCCTGCTGGGCTTGGGCGACACTGGCCTGTGCCACCTGGACCAGCCGCCGGTACGCTTGCTGCATCCCTGCTTTGGCCGCCTCACTGCGCTGGCGGGCAGTCGATTGGATAGTACGGGCCTGTTGGCGAGCGCTGCGCGTGCGGTCGCGAAAGAACTTGGCGGTCTTCTCCGGCACAGCGCCGGCCGCTTGAGCGACTGTGGCTTTGAGCCGCTTCAAGGTGCGGCTGAGCACGCGCACCCCATCGGCCAGGAGCTTGCTATCACTCGGGTAGGCTATGTTGGTCTCGACCACCGTACCGTCGGTGCGCAACTTGCGCCCGCGTGTGACCTTGCGTTGGGTCGCCAACTGCACCAGCCGGTGGTTGAAGGCTTCCAGGGTTTCGGGTTTGATCTGGTTGGCCCAACGTAGCAGCGTCGTGTCATCGGGGACATCGGCTAGATAGACCCGGCAAAACTGGCGCAAGACCAGGCTGTCGCGCACTTGCGCTTCAGTCTGGGCATAACTGAGGTTGTACAGATGCTTTACTGCCAACATGCGCACAATCACTTCCACCGGCGTCGAACTGCGTCCGGTTTGGGTGGTCTTGGCATAGCGCTTGGCCAGGTCGTCCTTGATGCGTCCAAACAGCTCAACGTCATCGAGCAACCTGTCAATCTCGGCCAGCTCCGGGTCCATCTCAGGCACGTGGTGAGCAATCTCCATGAACAACTTGTCAACCTTGTACCGCTCGCGTAACATAACCCTGTCTCCTCAGTCGGTTGGCTGTGGCCGTCGCTGCCATCAGCCTACCCCATCTGAGGAGACTTTCTGTCTGTTTTACCCGTTTCGCACCGAAAACTAGATTGTGTTGACATTTCAGCGTAGCCAAATGAGAGAGCCGGTCAGGTGCAAGAAGCCAAGAAAGCGGCTCGCCAGTTTGTCGAAGCGCGAAAAGACGCGGCGGAAGTGTTTGATCTTGCCGATGAAGCACTCGACGAGGTGGCGTTCTCTGTAGAGCCAAGAGTCGTAATCGTGTGGGTCTCTGGCGTTCTTCTTGGGTGGGATGACAGGTTGGGCCCCACTGGCAAGGATTTGGGAGCGGAAGTCATGGGCGGCGTAGCCTCGGTCAGCGATCACATAGTCGAATGGCAGGTCGGCGATCATCTCTTCAGCCAACGTCACGTCGTGCTGTTGTCCCGCAGTCAGGCGGAAACGCAGCGGGTTGCCCAAACCATCCACCGTCACATGGACCTTGGTGCTGAATCCGCCTCGGCTACGACCAAGGGCTTGCGCAGCCTGCCCACCGTTTTTTTCTCGCACCCGCAGCACAGGCATGTGCCCGTACGATGGGGGTGTCGACCATGCCATGCTCCATGTCCCGGTCATCGGCAAAGTGCTCAAACATCCGCTCCCACACACCAGCGTCACACCAGCGAGCAAAGCGCTTGTATACGGTGTTCCAGTTTCCGTACTCCTGCAGCAGTAAACGCCATTGTGCTCCGCTCCGGTTTATCCAGAGCACCGCTTCGACAAAGAGGCGGCACTCGTTCTCATCGCTCCCGACATAGGCGTTTGGTTCGTTACGCAGAAACGCCAGCATCTTCACCCATTGTTCATCACTCAGTTTCACGGTTGTCATGCAACAACCTTACCAGCATCAACTCAAATGTCAACAGTGCCTAGTACTACAGTTGTAATTGAGTCATCAGTTTCAGACGGCGCTTATAGTGATAGTGTTGGGCCACGGCTTGGTGGTGACGCCGCCAGTATGACCAAGCGAGCACAAAGGGCTGCGGCGGCAGACACATCCAGAGCAGCTGCCAGAGTAGGCGGCGCACTTCGGCCACGCTCAGGCGGACAAGAGACCGCGGCGGGCCTTGAAGGCCGCCAGGCTGTCCGGTTTCAGGCCCCCTTTTTCCGGCTCTGCCAAGACCGGCGCCAACTCCGGCTCACCGCTCTTGGCGCGCACCACCGCCAGCAAGGCATGGGCGAGACAGGCAAGAGTGATATGACGATGCCAACCGTCCCAGGAACGCAGCTCATAATGGTCCAGCCCCACTTGCCCCTTGGCTTCTTCAAAGGCCGACTCGATGTGCCAGCGGCTGCCCGCCACCTGGACCAGCTTGGCCAGGGACGTCTCTGCGGGTGCGCAGCAGACGAAGGCCGTCAGTTCCATTGGGTCCTCCAGGCTGCGCCGCACCAAGAGCCAACGTCGCCAGCCCTCCACCAGAAGAAACGCCCCACGCGCGTCACGCGTGGATCGTCCTTGATCTTGAAGGCTGGCGATTCTAATTGTTCGACGTTGACGATCTCTGCCAGCCGGGACTCTGCGCCGTTCACCATCGAGCGCAATTTGACAATGCGAAACGGGCGGCCATTTTCGCCCACGCGCGTCTGCTTGAAAAGAACCGGGCCAGGCGAGTCCAGCCTGACGATCACCGCCAACACCGCCATCACCGGCGCAATAAGAACCAGCCCCACCAGAGCGCCCACGATGTCCATCACGCGCTTGGCAACCCGATTGAATGGACTGAGCACCGGCTTGCGCGTCGTGGGTCGAAAGGCAAAGCGAGCGTAACCGGTCGCCAGGCCCGCGCCCAATGCCGCCGCGCGCGCGACCAGCATCGGCGCGGCGACGAGCAGCGCACCGGCATCCCGACGCAGCACCTTGAGCAAGAATGGCGCAGCCGTCAACACGAAAGCAACCGCCAGCACCAACGCCCCCCAGCCAGCCAGCCTCGGCCACACCGGCCAAGCTACCAACGCCAGGCCCAGCAACCCCAACAGGACCAGTTGCGCCTTGAGCGTCTGCGGCGTATGCGAATCGCGCACAACTTTTTCCGGGTGCCAGCGCACCAGGAGCGCTTTCCAGTAGCCGATGCCAAATTTGCGGCGGATGTATTCGCCCAGCGTCCGGTCGTGTTGATGGTAAACCTGCGCGGTCGGGACGAACACCAAGCGGTAGCCTTTTTGTGAGAGGCGGAAAGAGAGTTCCTGATCTTCGACCGAGGCCGTGGAAAAGACCGGGTCGAACCCACCGTTCTCCAGGAACACGGCACGGCGGTAGGCCGCCGAGTACGTGTCTACAAAGTCAATGCGGGGTTGATTCGCCAGCCGGTCATATTTGTCTTCGTACTCAAGCTGGACAAAGCGCGCCGTCAATTCACGCTGGCGCGTGCGATAAGTGCCTTTTGCGCCGGACACGTCCGGGTCGGCAAACGGCGCGCTCATCCGCTCGATCCAATCCGGCGCTGGCTCGCAGTCTGCATCGGTGAACAAAATCAGATCGCCCCGCGCCATCTCGACGCCGTGATTGCGCGCCGCCGCCGGGCCTTGATTGGATTGGCGAATTACCTGCGCGCCGGCGGCCTCGGCAATCGCCGCTGTCTCATCGGTCGAGCCGTCGTCCACCACGATGATTTCGTACTCGCCGCGCGGGATGCTCTGCTGGGTCAGCGCGCGCACACAATTGCCGATCGTCTTGGCGGCATTATAGGCAGGAATGACCACCGAGATCATTGCGATGTTTCTCCCGGTTGCGGCGACTCGACGCGCACGGGCACCGGCTTGGGCCGCAAGCTCAAGATCAACAACCCCAAGACGGTCGGCGGGACAAAAATCGTCAGGTGCAACAACGCGCCGTAGGCCAACGCCGTGCTGGCCGAAACGCCGAACGCCGTCAACGTCAGCACGGTGATGCCGTGAAAGATGCCGACCTTGCCCGGCAGTGACGGCGGCACCACGCCGAGGTAGAGCACGACCATCAGCAGCAAGCCCACATAAGCCGGAAGACGGATGTCCATCGCGGCGAATAGCACATAGTTGGTGCTGGCCGCCAGGACATACGCCAGGCCCGACCACAGCCAGGCAGCCAGGCTGGCGCGACCGTCGCGGAACACTTGCAGGCCATTCACGCCCGAGCGTCCCAGACTCGAAAGCCGCTCACCTACCGGCAGCCGTCGCAACAAGGGATACAAGCGCTCCAACAATCGCTCGCCGAACCAGGCCACCGCCACCACAGCCAGCAGCGCCACGGCCGCCGTGACGGTCAACACGAGCGTCGAGCTTTCGACCCACGGCACGAGGTACAACCACGGGATGGTGATGAGCGCGCACAGCGCCAGCATCACCATGTCCATCGCTTTTTCGGCCACGACCGAGCCGAGCACTGTGGCCTTGCTGACACGGGCATGCTCGCCCAGGTGATAAGCGCGACCCAAGTCGCCCGCGCGCGCCGGGATGAGCGTGTTGAGCATCTGGCCCACCAGCAGCGCCGCGAGCAAATCGCGCAGCCGCAACCGCTCGTGTTCCGGGTAAAGCAGCCAGCGCCAGCGCGCGGCTTTGGCGACCGTCGTCAGCAAAACAGTCAACAACCCCAGCAAGACAAGCGCAAGCCGAGCACTACGAATGGCCTCCCAGACTTCAGGCCAGCGCACACCGCGCACGGCAAACGCCAGCGCGATCACGCTCAAGAAAATGCCCGCTACCCACAGCCATATCGGCTGGGCTTGCTTCCCGTTCGAGGCAATAGGATTCGTCATGGTTGCCTGTACTGGAACATCATCACGAGCGCAAGAGGCGACGGGCACGCCACGCCTCGACCAGCGCCATCACCGCGAGCACTCCCCACAAGATACGCTCCCACCAGCGACCGCCTGAAAGCGCCACGCCCGCGCAGATGCAAGTCAACCCACTCCACAGCGCCACACGAAAGGCAGCTCGCCCCAACACCTCACGTAGCCGCTGGCGGGTCGTGTGCGCACTCCAATCGGCATAACTCAAGACCGCCAGGACAAGAGCCAACCCCAGAATCCACACACTGTTCGTCGCCACACCCAACCAATCAACCATACACACACCAGAATCGTCACTGTCGCCAGTCTTAGCCACCGGGAGAGATTTCGTGGAGCGTTCGGTCGAGTATCCTACATCAACGAGAAGAATAGGAGTCAAGCCCAAAAGCGACCCGGATTATACCACACCTTCAACGACGCACACTTGACCCGGCTTGACGGTTCGGCGCAAAGCTGGTATCTTTGCCATCCATTCTTAGATTACTCTGCCTGCGAGGATCACGTGAGTCGAATTGTTAACTCGGACGGAACGCCAAATCAACAACGCAACAGCCTGCGCCGCGCGATTGCCGAAGTCCTGCGCCGGATGAGCGCCAAGCCGGGGCTGGACGCGGAAGCCAAAGACATGCTGGCTTTCATCGTCATTTCGCTGCGCGGCATCGCCACCTCGGTGGACAAGTCCGCCTCAGCTTGGGAAAAGCGCGATTACTATCTCAAGGCCGATGCCTTCCGGCGCGATCAAAAACAGGCCGCGACGGCCTCTGCATAAAACGCACATTTGTAGAATTGTAAAGGTGCGACGAACTCAACTCAGGTTGAGCTTGTTTGGCACTCTAAACTTCAGTATCCTCCGTCTTTATAAAACCCTTACACCTCTCCCCCCTCTTTTTATCTTTTCCAAACATCGGCGCGTTAGAATTTCTCTTAACCTAGAGAGGAGCAGAACGCGCCATGAGTCAAATCGCCAGTGCGGTGTTAGATATCGGCTTTGCCAGGGGAGTCTGGGCGGACTCGACGCCCCAGCCCGTGGATAATGCGTTCCGCCAGTTGCGCGAGGAATGTCAGGCCCAACAGACGCTCTTTGACACTCAACCGGTTGAGGCGCGGCATTCGCTCGACGAGCAGGCTCGCAAAATCGCCGAGGCGCTCGCGCAGGGCCACCGGCAATTGAGCTTTGCGTTGCCAGAGCAAGTGGCTATCGAAACGCCGGGGCGCGACGGCCACGGCTGGCTCAGCGTTCCGCCGGAATTCCGCCGGCAGAACGTGGCGGGCTGGCTGGGTCGGTTGCCCGTCAAGGACATTCGCGCGGCAGTTCGCCAACGCTTGAACCAGCTTGAGCAGTCTCATCATCAAGCGGTGATGGTAAGCGCCAAACTCGTTCGATACGCCGTGGTCCGGCACATCGTATACGAGAGGCTGCCGGCTGGCGACTCGGGCGGGGTCTATATGCCGCAATGGGTCGCCTTTGACGACGAGCGGTTGCTGGCGGATTCGATGACAGAAGCCGAAGCGCGTGTCGCTTTGATGCAGAACTATGTGAGCACGCTGCACCTGGCCGTCTCGCTCGCGCCCTATATCTATGCCGATGAGGAATACCAGCGCAAGCGTTTTGGGATGTTGGGTCAGTTGATCCACCAGGGCCGCGCACTGGCCCGCTTTCAAACCAACGACCTCATGGGCCGGCTTGGACGCAAAGCGGCCGCGCACGAACTGGATCGCGGCCTGAGCTTGAGCCTGCCGTATTTTGACGATCAACTGCTCGAAATGCGCCAGCTTGATTTTGAGGTGATTCCCGCCGGGCGCACGCTGTTCGTCCCGGCCTTTGTCGTGCTGGCTGCGCGTCGTGAGCAAGATCGCGTAGCGGAGAACAAACATCTGAGCTACCCCACTCGAATGCATCTCCTTTCGGAACTCTATACGCTTGAGCACGCCTTCGAGTCCGAGGCAATTTAGGAAAAGGTTGTAACCATGTTGTTCTCGATCATTCTTTTGGCTGTTATCGTATTTCTGTCTTACAAGGTCTCGCCGCGCGAAAAACAGGAACACGCGCACGTCCACGGCGCGGGGCAAATCGGTTTACTGGCTGCCGTCGCGTTGTTCGGCGTGGATTATTTCACCTCGTACTTTTACGCGACAGGCGAGATGCTGCATGCCTTGCATCCCTACGGTCTGCAAGAATACGGTTACATCGCTGTCGCTGTGATCGCGTTAGCCAATTTTGCCTTTGGCGTGCTCTACATGTACTCACTGGGCATCTTTAATGAAGGCGGCGGTTCTTACACAGCCTCGATGCGTTACTTGAAACCTTTTCTGAGCCTGATCGTTGCCGTCACCCTGGTTCAAGACTATGTCCTTACGATCGTCGTATCGGCATTGTCTGGTGGAGACCAACTGCTTTCGATCTTGAATGCCTATGGCACGCATTGGTTTTGGCATTTTGCCATTGGCGCGGCGTTAGCTTCCATTACCTGGTATATCACCATTCGCGGGCGGGGCGAGTCAGCGCGAGTGACGTTCACTTTGCTGGGCATTTTTGTGCAGTTGACCGTTGTTATGGCCTTCGGTCTATTCGTTGCCAACGGGAAGGGTGTCCCGGCAGTGCCGATCACAGAAGCGCCCCAAGCCGTCTCGTTGGGTCAGGCGCTGTACCATTTGCTCACGGCCTCGATGAAAGGCATGGTCGCGTTGAGCGGACTGGAGGCCATGTCGAATGGTATCCAGTTCGTGATTGATGAAGATGTTGCGCTCGTGAAATGGGGCAAGCAACGCCTGCCTCGCTTCAATGGGCTGTGGCGCTTTTACAGTGGCAAGTCTGGCATAGGGCGGTTTGTGCAGACGGCCTTCTTGTTCTACGGAGGGTTGACCACGTTTTTCCTGACCACCTTTGCGATCCGCTTTGACGTCTTTGATGGAACGTTGGGGCGCACTCTGGTAGGGAACTTGGCCTTTATCGGTTTCGGCCAAGTTCCAGGTGGCGTGGTTCTGTTCTGGACTTATCAGATACTGGCAGTGGCGCTGCTCGCTGCCGCCTCGATGACGGCCTTTCAGGATCTACAGGCCACCGCATGGCGCGATGTGGCTATCGGCGAAATTCCAGAAATCATCGTCTACCGGAATCGCCAAGGCACTTTTACGCGTTCTGTTACGGCGGGTTTCATCGTAGCCGTATTCCTGATGCTCTTGGCGCGCGGGCAGACCACGCTGGCCGTGCCGTTTTATGGAGTGGGTGTCTTTATGCCCATCACGGTCATGGGGCTCGCTATCCGGCAGCACATGCTGCAACACTATGCCGGGCGCGCTCGCTTCTGGGGGAGCCTCGGTGCTACTGTGGCAGCAGGGTTGGGAGCACTCGTATTTGTCGGACAGATCGCCGGGAAATGGAATGAAGGCGGCTGGGTGGTGCTGATCTCTTTCAGTGTCTTGTCTCTTGCCGCGCATTTCATACTCCTCTCGCCCATTGGCTATCGCGATCCCATGCAAATTCGCCGCATCGTCCGCGACAAGGCGCGCGTGCAAGGCGCGATGGCGTCTATCGTCGAGTGGCAATCGCTCAGGATGCAAGAGTACCGCTACTCGCTGCTGATTGGCATCGCGCGCTTTTTTGAGTTGTTCGGCGTGCGCCGACCGGTGCGCTACGAGCCGCCGCCTTCCGCTGGCGAGTACGACGACGCGCTGCACGTGGATCACCCGGAAGCACGCTCTTTCCTGGATCAGTATTTGGAATCTCTGCCCAAGCCCGGTCCACGCCTGGGCGGACAGCCTAGGCAGACCGCCGAGCCGGAACTACCGTTGATCTGAAAGGGTCATTGCAAAAAAGCGGGTGGGTAATTCTAATTGTCTTTGAACACAACTACATCTGCCCGGCGCCTGGCGCCTATCTGACCTTACCGAACCGAGGTCCCAAGCAGCGCGATTGAAACGCGTTTCGGGCGTCGTGGGCATGTCCTGATCGGCGGCCCCGTCTGCCGATGCTGGGCATGACGGCCGGGTGCCAGAGTGCGTCCTGCACGACGACGATCTGCTGCAAGAGCCGCACTGGGTCGAGAGAGTGATACACGGCTTGCAGGCGGGCTTCGACCTCGGCCGTCGGCGGGTGTGCCGCCAACAGGCGCTGCAAGAGCGTCTGGGCTGGCTCGTACTTGCGTTGCACCTTGCTGCCGTCACGCTGTTTGCTGAGCAGCTTCATCGAAGGCTGAAAGAAGTTGATGTAGAGCCGCAACGCCCGGTACAGCTTAAAAGCTGGCGATAGGCGCGCTCGCCCTGCAATGCTATTAGTGGCAGACCGCCACCATTTCGAGGTAATCGCCCGGGACGATCATCGTCTGGTCGCAGGAACGGTCGAACCTGCGCACCAGTTCTACAAGGTCTTTGGCCACACACTCCTGTCTCCCTGGGTCTAGCGTCTCGAATGCTCGCCGGGTTGGGCCGAAATAGGTCCGGAAGTAGTCCAGCCACATCGAACGATTTATCCGGGCAGGGAAGGTTCTCCGCATCGCCCTCCTGGAAGGAGACTTGCAGCTGCTCGACCGCGTCGCGTTCTCGCCCGCGCTCCAGGAGGGCCGGGACGTAGTCTATCCCGATGACTTCGCACCCGCGGCAGGCGGCGGCTAGTACACGGCGGCGTAATTAAAGCCTTTGGTTTGTCATTGCGAGGAGGGCGGCGACGCGACGAAGCAATCCCGTCCTTGCAGTCTGAGATTGCTTCGGGGCTGCGGCCCCTCGTAATGACAGCCCTTGGTAGACTTAGGCCATCGTGTACTAGGACTGTGTTGCCGCTGCCGGTAGCCACATCCAGCACCTTTTGGCCGGCGCACAGGTCCACCGCCTCGCACAGCAGCTTAGCCATCAGCATCATGGGAGTTGCAATCGTCGAGTAGTCGCCAGCGGCCCATGTTTGCTGCTGCAGGCCCTTGATCGCTGCAAAGTGGATCATCGGAACCCCTTCCATACCCCTGATCGGGGATCCAACCTAGAGGCTATCTGCGGTCGCCCTGACTCTGAATGGGTGACCACAGATAGCCCTACAGATAGACAGCCTGACTAGTGCAGACGCACTGCCGGGCCTGAAGCATCGCCCTGGGCGATGCCAATCACCTTGCCCGCCACTTTGTGAGCCAGATCCAGGCCGGCGACGATGTCGCTGCGGAAGTGGATGCCGGCCCAGATGCGCGCCTCGCCTGCTTGTGCGGCCAGATCGGTGAACTGGCTGGCTTCGCGTGGGAAGAGATACGCCAAGACATCAGCCACTGCACCCGAAAGACAGCTATGCGCGGCTGGGTAGCTGGGGTGGTTGGGCGCTGCGAAGAGCGCCTGGAAGCTCGGATCGTACTGGAAGGGCCGGAATGCCCAGTAGGTGTACTTGGCGTCCCAGCATGCGACCGTTGCGTCGTACAAGGCGATGCTTTCCAGCGCATAAGCTCGCGCCGCCCGGGGCGGATTAGCGTCCAGCCCATATTCCAACACCTTCTTGTTGAGCTGTTCATTCCAGAACCAGTGATTGCGTGGTCCGCCTGCGCCCCATTCCCAAAACAAGGCAAGTGCATTCGTTCTCGGCGTGCGCTGGAAGTTACGCAGCTCGTCCATCTCGGCGGCCAGGGTCGCCGAATCATATGCCGGGGGCGGGCCGGGCCGAAACTCGCTGCCAGACGCCAACGCCCAGGTCTTCTGGCTGCCCAGGGTTGGAGCAACCGGGTTCTGCCCCGTCCAGTAACCGGGGCCAGTGGGCATCTGGCCATCCCACTGGGCATTTGAACCGTCATTCATCGCTCGCTCGATCGCCAGTTGGGCCACCTGGCGCCCCAGCGCCAGGCCGACTTCGACGTCGCTGCGATATTGCGTGCCGGCGATCAGGAAGGTCTCACCCGCCTCGACGGCTTTGGCCCGGTAGAAATCCGCCCGATCCGGGAACAGATAGGCAAGCACTTCGGATGCCGCGCCGGCAGCAGCCGCGTGTTCAGATGGATAAGACGGGCTGTTCGGCGTCACGATAGCGGGTTTGAGCGACCTGTCGAGCACAGCCGGCCGCGGCCTGTTGTAAGCATATTTCGCGTTCCAGGTGGCGATGGTGGCGTCAGAGATGGTCGCGTGGAACAGAGCCAGAGCCCGCCCCCCCGTGATGATGTTCATAGAGCGTTGCATAATCTCTTGAAGCGCCATATCGTTCCAGCGGTAGACCGGTGCGCCGGTGTTCCAGTAGGCGATCCGGTCCATGGCTGCTTCATCGCGGTGTGTCGCCAGCTTCTTCAGCTCGGCGATCTCCCTTTGCGTCTCGCGCCTGGATGGCGGCCCCGACGGGCGCAGTTGGCTGCCCGATTCGAGCACCCAGGTGTGCCAGGCGCCGGCCTGCGGCTCGACCTGGCCGATATCACGGCCGGCTACCGCTGCGCTTGATGCCCCTACCAGCAGCAAAGTCACAATGACACACACCAGCATCCACTGGTGCATAGCCTTGCCCGTTCTCACCAATCCACTCCGCTTCGCTTGCGTAGACATAGCCCTCTCCCTCTCTTGATCTTTCGATCCCCGGCTGGCCGCGGATCGAAGACGTGACGGTCGCATTCTAGAGCAAGGCAAGGCATTCCGCATCGCGGAAAACCGAAATATCCGGGTGCGCGAACCGTCATTTTTCGGAGATTTCGAGTCTTACCGATGGTTCTTGAGGGATTGGCTGACCACCCAGGCCGCGATTTGCGTGCGCGAGTTGAAGCCCAGCTTGTTGAGGATGTGGGTGACGTGGGCTTCCACGGTCCGCAAGCCCAGGAAGAGGGCGGCGGCGATCTC
Source organism: Anaerolineae bacterium (assembly GCA_041300525.1). Lineage (GTDB taxonomy): Bacteria > Chloroflexota > Anaerolineae > Fen-1058 > Fen-1058 > JBGLNJ01. The sequence continues at coordinate 4,644,768 of JBGLNJ010000001.1, forward strand.
GGCGTTGCTCTTCCCCTGCGCCACCAGCGCGGCCACCTCGCGCTCGCGGCGCGACAGCGGGGAATATGGCTCGCCGGGCGCAGGCGCGGCGAGCGTGGGTGCAGCCGGCGGCTGCGCCCGTGTCGCCGTGGTATTGCAGGGCTTGCACAAAGAGTTGGGGCGGCTGACAGAAGCGTCGCGCGCAGGACATCTCGCAGAGCGTGGGAAAGTGGACCAGTTCCAGGGGGCCTATGCGGAAGTGATACGCGGAGTGAACGCGACACTGGACGCAGTGATTGGGCCGCTGAACGTCTCTGCCGAGTACGTGGACCGCATCAGCAAGGGCGACATCCCGGCCAAGATCACGGATACCTACAACGGCGATTTCAACGAGATCAAGAACAACCTGAACCAGTGCATTGACGCCGTCAACGCGCTCGTGGCCGATGTGAATGTGCTGAGCAAAGCGGCGGTGGAAGGCAAGCTCGCCACCCGCGCCGATGCGTCGAAACATCAAGGCGACTATCGCAAGATCGTGCAGGGCTTGAACGAGACGATGGACTCGGTCGTCGCGCCCATTGACGACACCAAGCAGACCCTGGCCCAAATCGCCCGAGGCGACCTCACCGCCCAGATGAACGGGCACTATAAAGGCGATTTCGCCCTGCTCAAGGACAGCCTGGAGACCATGCTCGGCGGACTCAAGGGCATGGCGAGCCAGACCCAGCAGAGCACCGTCAGCATGACCTCCGCCACCGCCCAAATCCTGGCCTCCTCCACGCAGATGGCTTCCACCACCCGCGAGCAAGCCAGCGCCGTCAACGAGGTCACCACGACCGTCAGCGAAATCAAGGCCTCCGCCGAGCAGGTGGCTCAACGCGCCCAGAGCGTGGCCGAAGAAGCCGTTCAAGCCGCAAAAGTGGCCCAGCAAGGCGCCGAGGCCGCCAATGCCTCCCTGGCTGGCATGGACGACATCCGCGCCAAGGTCGAAGCCATCGCCGAAAACATCCTGGCGCTGTCCGAGCAGACCCAGCAGATCGGCGACATCATTGACACCGTCACCGACATCGCCGGGCAGTCCAACATCCTGGCCCTCAACGCCGCCATCGAAGCCGCACAAGCCGGCGAAGCGGGCAAGGGCTTTCGCGTCGTGGCCGACGAGGTCCGCAGCCTGGCCGAACAGTCCCGCCAGGCCTCGGCCCAGGTCAAGATCATCTTGGGCGACATCCAAAAGGCGACCAACCTGGCCGTGATGGCCACCGAGCAAGGCACCAAGGGCGTGAACGCCGGCGCCGAACTCGTCAGCCGCACCGCCCAGACCATCGGCGAACTCTCCCGCGCTGTTGACGCCTCCGCCCAAGCCGCCCAGCAAATCGTCGCCGGGGTGGGACAGCAAACGGTCGGCCTCGACCAGATCGCCATCGGCATGGGCGACATTAACCAGGCCGCGCAGCAATCGGCGGCCGGCGCGCAGCAGTCCCAAAAGGCCGCTCAACAGTTGACCGACCTGGCCGATCAGTTGAAACAAGTCGTCGCGCAGTATCGGATGTAAAGCGCGCTGCCAGACTCGGTAGATCACAAGTCGCAACTGGAACCGTGATCTACCGAGCCTGGCAGCCTGTCGGAGAGGCGTAGTTTAGCCCCTCGTGGGCGACGGGCACACCCCTGAAGGGTGTCCTGGGGACAAGTTCAAGCCCACGGACGCCACGTCCGTCTCGGTGAAGCACGACGATTCGCAGCCGTGCCGGGAAAAGGGCGCCGATGCTTGCACGTACCTGATCCGGTGGTAAATGACAAGCTATGAGAACCATTCGCAGCAACTGCTCAGGCTGGCGTCTTTAGCGATTGAAATCGCCCCTCAGGGGCTTGCAGCCGAGTGTCCACCTCCGTGGACGCAATTCCGCGCGAAGCGGACGAAGGCGGACGGCCAGCCGAAGGCTCAGTAGATGCGGTTTCAACCGCTGAGCAGTTACCATCTGCAAGCCTCCCGCCGGATCGGAACCGGCGGGACGGCGACGGGCAGCCAGATTTTAGAATATACCAGGCGCAGACTGAATTTTCCAGTGCGTAGGGCAAGTTGCCAACTTGCCCTACAGCCGCAAACGGAAATTTTAGCGTGCGGTTAGTATAGGCTTACAGAGGTTGGCATGTTCACATTAGACGATGACATTATGCAGCAGTTGCGCGCCACGTTCAAAGTGGAAGCGGCCGAGCACATCCAGGCCATGAACCGCGTCTTGCTCGCGCTGGAAGAAAACCCGGAAGGGAAAGAGCGCACCCAGCTCCTGGAAGAGATCTTTCGCGAGGCGCATAGCCTGAAAGGGGCTGCCGGCGCGGCAGACTTTCCAGAAGTGGAATCCACCGCGCATAAGCTGGAAAGCGCTTTCGGCGCGTCCAAGTCCGGCAAGATCAAGCTGACCCGGGATCTGTGCGATGTCCTCTACGAAGGCATTGACGCGGTGAGCGTCATCGTCAATGCGGCTCTCGAAGAACGAGAGCACGGGCTGGATTTAGAAAACCTGCTCGTCCGGTTAGCGGCGGTCGAACAAGGCCAGGCCATACCCAAATTCGCCCCGCCAGGCGTGGGGACGGCCAGCCAACCCCACCCATCTGAAGAGCCTCAACCGATCACGGCGACCAACCCCGTCGCGGAGGCCACTCGAACTGCGCAAAGCGTGCCGGAACCCGTCGCCGCGCCTCGCGCTGCGCCAGTTGCGCCGGTTGAGCCAAAAGCCAAAGCGCCCAAGAAAGACGAGCGGAAAAGGTCCGCCACCGCCAGCCCCGTCATCGAAGAAACCATTCGCGTGTCCACCAACAAAATTGATTCGCTCATGACCCAGGCCGGGGAGCTTTTGGTCGCCGGGCTAAAGATTGATCAGCGATTGCACGACGTGGAAGACATTGGCCACTCTATCGAAGAATGGAACCGGGAATGGCTCAAGGCCCGATCAACCCACAGCAACCTTTTACACAACACCGAGCACGAAGTGATCCGCCCGCTCGTCAAGCTGCTGGACATGAACCAAGAGCGGCTCAGGGTGCTGAGCGCGCAGGTGATCGAGCTGCGGCGGGGCTTTTCCAGCGACGCGCTGCACCTTTCGCGCGTTACCAATGACATGGGCGAAGAGGTGATGAAAGTCAGCATGTTGCCCGTCTCGACCGTCCTGGATGCCTTCCCCCGCCTGGTGCGCGACGTGGCTCGCGAGCTATGGCGGGAACCCACAGGTTGCGGGCAGCGGCAACTTTGGCGGCCTTGTCCTTGCGCGCCTCGCCGCTCACTTCCAGGATCAGGTTGAGCCAACTCCCTTCCCCTGTCTGCGTAGCGGACGGCGGAAGGGTCGGGGATGGGGGTCTGATGCGCACGATGTAATCGGGTATGTACCCATGTTCCTCGCCGTTGAAGGTGTAGGGAATCGTAAAGCCCAGCCCCTGATTCTTGACGTAGCAGGCGACCTCGTCCATCTCTTCCAGCGTCTCGGCCAGCTTGGCTTCCCAGTTGCTATCCAGCACCACGTGCGAGATGTGGCACCGATCGCGCGACGTGGTGTAGACCGCGCGCGTCGTGTCAAAGTCCACGTAGCGCGTCGAGCCGAGCGTGTCGTATGGTCGCAGAATGGGCCGTAGGGGCGGGGTCACCCCGCCCGTACTCCCGCCCGTACCCCCCGCCGACATCACAATGGATTGATAGATACGGTCGGTGGCGTGATCGGCAAACGAGGTCAGCAGGAACATTTGCGGGAACGTGTTGTCTTTGTAGGTGACGCATTCGGCCAGCCAGCGGCGCGTGATGCCGATCAATTGCGGAAAGAACCATGCTTTAGTGTTGCCCTCGTCGTCGCGGAAATACTTTTCCAGCGTGTGGCTGGCGAGTCGAAAGGCCACCTCTTGTTCGCGGCGGTCGCGCAATCCATACAGGTCGTGGAACTTGCTCTCGCCAATGATGGACGCCATCTCGGTGCGCGTGGGCAGGTCAGCGGTTGAGATCGCCATGCGCGAGTCGGCGGAAAAGTTGACGGTCAACCGCTCGGCGGGCAAATCGTAGCGATAGCCCATCACGCGCGGGAAGGTGATCTCGCACGCGAGGCGGTCTTCTAACGCTCGCACGCGCGTGGGCGTTGGCCCTGGCTTGGGGTTGGGGTTGGAGCCGGAACACGGGATGAACGAGAACGGCACGCCATAGACTTCGGCATATTCCGGCTCAAACATCCCCTGCGCGTCGGTGGCATAGCTCATCCGCCGCAAGCCGCGCCCCACCACCTGCTCGCACAACAGTTGTGTGCCGAACGCGCGCACGCCCAGGATGTGCGTCACACTGTTGGCGTCCCAGCCCTCGGTGAGCATCGAGACCGACACGACGCACTTGATCTGCTCGCCCAGCTTGCCCGTCTTGCCGACGGTGTTCATCACTTCGCGCAGTAGGTCTTGGTCTTCCAGCGCGTCGGCATCGCGGCCCGGAAAGCGGAGGCGACACTCGGCTTTGAACTCGTCAATCTCGCGGGCGGCGATCTGCTTGAACTCGTCGCTCATCGCCTCGCCCGATTCCAACTGCTGGCTGTCCACCAGGATCGTGTTGGGGCGCGGCGTCCATTGTTCCCCTGCTTCCGCGACGTTGCTAAAGAGCGGCAGCTTGCCCGGCACGATCACCGTGTCGCCGCTGGGCAGCGTCTTTTCCCAACCGGCGATGTAATCAAACACAAGTTTGGAGACGTTGGTGTTGTTGCACACGACGATAAAGACCGGCGGGGTCAGCCCCTTGCTTTGCGCTTGTGTGTTGGCTTCCCACAGCCGATAATACTTTTCATAGTTGCTATACAGGCTTTGCAGCGCGCCTTCCAACTCGGTGGGCAGATTGGGCTCACCGGTGACGGCTTCCGTTCGCCGTCCCTTTTTGGGCAGGTGCTCACGGATGAGGGGCCAGATGTCGCGGTAGGCCGGCAGTTCGCCCTTCATCCAGTCATCCGCCACCGGCACGCGCGGCACTTTGACGATGCCAGACTCGATGGCGTCAATCAAGGCAAAGTCCGAGACCACCCACGGAAAGAGCGTGCCCTCGTCATAGCCCGAGCCGCGCAAAAAGAACGGCGTAGCCGAAAGGTCATACACCCCCTTGAGGCCGAGCTTGGCCTTGACCGCTTCCAGGCCCGAAATCCAAACGCGCGCTTCTTCTTCGCGCTTTTCGGCTTCCTTGCGCTCGTCGCCCGTCAATTTCTCTTCGTCATCATCTTCCGGCTTGCGGCGGTAACAGTGATGCGCCTCGTCGTTGATGGCGATGATGTTCTTCTTGTTGCCCAGCTCGCGGCACACGCGGCGCACCATCTGGTCGGGCGTCTCGGTGAACGGACTGGTCTCGCCCTTGGTCAACAGGCTCTTGGTCAGCTTGCCCGCGGCGATGCGTTCGCGCAGGCCAAAGGCATGAAAGTTGGTGATGATGAGTTTGGCCTTGCCCAACTCGTTGCGCACATCAGGCGGCACAATGTCCATCACGCGGTAATAGTTGTTCGGGTCGTTGGGCAGCAGCACGCGCAGCCGGTCGCGGATGGTAATGCCTGGCGTGACAATCAGGAAGGCATCGCTGAACAGGGCATGCGAAGCGTGCGGATCAGCCAGCTTGTTCAGCGTGTGCCAGGCGATGAGCATCGCCATGACGACGGTCTTGCCGCTGCCGGTCGCCATCTTGAAGGCCAAGCGAAACAGCAGCGGATTGGAACCGGCGTTTTGCGCGCGCAGCTCATTGTCAATCCAGGCATCGCCAAACTTGCGGGCCACCTCGGTGATGTAGATGGCAGTCTCTAACGCTTCGATCTGGCAAAAGAACAGCCGCCGGTCGCGGTCGGGCCGCTGCCAATAGTCGAGCAGTCGCCGCGTCGTGCTGGTGACGCCCTGATAGCCGCCCTTGCGCCAGAGCGCCACGCGCCCGCGCACCTTGTTGATGAACTCGTTTTCCTTGAGCCGGTCTTGCGTCCACTCGGTCTCAAAGGCTCTCTGCTTGGGATTCTTCTTTTTGGCGCGCGGGATGGGGATGAAATAGGAGCTGACGCGGCGGCCCGCGTCAATTTCGCTGGTGATGCCCTGGTCGGTAAAGTGGAAATGCCGCGTGGGTTCAGCATACGGCGAATTCAGGATGGGGTTCTCAATGACGACTTGTGGCATCGGCTATGGCCTTTCTATGTCTTGCCAGATTGTATGTCACGCGGGGGGAACAGTCAAAAGGCGAAAGATGATATAATCCCCGCAGCCAGACATGCGGAGAGGTGGACATGCAAATCAAGTCCATCATTGTGGGTCTGGTCCTGATCGGCGTCGGACTGGGCGAGTTGCTGAGTTGGGACGTGATCTGGCCGGTCGTCCTGATTGCCGGTGGTGTGTTCATTTTGTTCCGCGCCTTGATCTTGCGACGCTGAACGTATCCCGGGCTATAACCGGCCCAGGTTGAACGTCATGAACTCGTCCCAGGCGTAGCGGGCGGGCGTCCACCATCGGTCACGGCCAATGCACCGAAAATAGGGCGGCTGGAAAGCCAGGATGAGGTCGCCGATCTTGTAGCGGGCCAGGATGGGCGTGGAAACGATCAGGCTGCCCATCTCGCCGGGGCGCATCTCGTGCAGCAGCTTGATGCCCGCGCGGGTCTCCACCTCGAACACGTAGAGGTCATAGTTGGGGACCCACCCCCGGCGCTCGTCTAGCTGCTGGCCGAACATGCCTTCGGTGGCGCCATAGATTTCGCGGATGGCGACGGGGCCATACAGCGCCGTGAGGGCCGGCTGATAGTGCGTGTTGATGCCGGGCACACTCCCCAGCGTCATGATGCGCGTTTTCCACAGGTCTTTGGGATAGACGCGGTGCGTCCGGCGCAGGTAACGGGCAAACGAGATCGCGGTCGGGGCGACGCCTCCCACCAGCGTGACGTTTTCGTCTTTGCATTTTTGGTAGGCCAGCTCAAAGCGCGCGTCCCAATCGCGGAGGGTCTTGCCGCCGCCCAGCGCGTCAATCTCGTCCTGTGTCGGCACCGAGCGGATCGGTGTAAAGGCCGAGACGCGCTTGGTGTAGATGCCGGAGCTATAGCCGTATTCCACGTCTCGTTCTCCCACGCGCACCGTCCCCACGACCGAAGGGAAATTGAGATTCAGGTTGACCCCCCGGAACAGGTCGTAGCGGCCGCTGGCGGTCACATAGTTCATCATCGCTCGTCCGGCGCTGACGCGCATCCGCAGGTCGGTCGGCGTCATCGGGATGAACTTGGACTCGCCCTGGGTGGTGCCACGGGTGATGGCCCATCCCACAGGCTCTTCGGTGAGGAGCAGGTTCACTTCGCCGGCCATCACCCGCTGGATGAGCGGCTTGACGTCCTCATAAGTGACTATCGGAAAAGCGCGCCGATAGTCGTCAAGCGTCTTTGCTTTTGCTGCGCCATACTGTTTGCCATAGCCTGTCTGGGCATAGCCTTGCAAGAGATTCTGTAGCACCTCATGCTGAGCTTTGGCCGGATCGTTCACCGCGTCGCGCCAGGGTTGAAGAAGGGCGTTGAGCATCTGTGCCACTGCCTGGGGATCAATGTCATTCATGGGTGGTCTCCTGATGAAAAGCCAAATGTGCCGTCGGGACTAGAGTGTATCACATTGGCTGTGTGAGGCCAAATCGCAACTTCTGCTTGGAATTTGCGTTCTATCGGGGTGGGTGTAGAATCAAGTTAGATTCCTCTCCTTTCCCCCTGCCTCCTCCCAAGTTTGGGAGAGGGGAGGGGATTGGGGGTAGGGTGAGGGCACAGGAGGCGAACGTGACAACTTTTCCTGAATTCCACAAGTTTGATGGACTGGGATTGGCTGAGTTGGTGCACACCCATCAGATCGCACCCGCCGATCTGGTTGAAGAAGCGATCAGCCGCATTGAGGCGCACAATCCCAAGCTCAACGCCGTGGTCTATAAACTGTATGACCAGGCGCGCGCGGCTGCGAAAGGCGACCTGCCCGATGGCGCGTTCAAGGGCGTGCCATTCTTGCTGAAGGATTTGCTATCCATGGTTGCGGGCGTGCCCACCAGTAGCGGCAGTCGCTTGCTAAAGAACGTGCCCATGCCACACGACAGCGAGATGGTGCGCCGTTTCAAGGCCACGGGCGCGCTCATCCTCGGCAAGACCAATACGCCTGAATTCGGCCTCGTGCCGTACACCGAGCCTGAAGCATTGGGCGAGGCGCACAATCCGTGGGATCTGAGCCGCACGCCGGGCGGCTCCAGCGGCGGTTCGGCGGCTGCGGTGGCCGCGCGCCTGGCGCCCCTGGCCGGCGGCGGCGATGGCGGCGGTTCGATTCGCATTCCCGCTTCGTGTTGCGGAGTGTTCGGACTCAAGCCCAGCCGCGGCCGCACCCCCACCGGGCCTGATATGGGAGAGTTATGGCATGGCTTTGCGCTGGAGCATGTGCTCACTCGTTCCGTGCGCGATAGCGCGGCGATGCTGGATGCCGTCGCAGGCTCGGATGTGGGCGCACCCTATTTGGCCCCGCCGCAAGCTCGTCCTTTCTTGCAAGAAGTGACCACGGAGCCGGGCCGTTTGCGCATCGCGTTCACTCAGCACCCGTTTCTTGGGAGCACGGTACACGACGACTGCAAAAAGGGACTGGAGGCAACGGTACGTTTGCTACAGCAACTCGGACATGAGGTGATAGAAGCCGCGCCTCAGATTGACCGCGAAGCCTTCTCGATTGCCTTCTTGACGATACTGGCGGCGGAAACGCGCGCCGATATCGAGTGGACAGCCCAGTTGTCGAAGGGCAAGATCGTCCTCGCAAACTTTGAAGCCAGCACGTATAGCCTGGGACTGTTGGGCAAAGCCTTGAGCGCCGTGGACTATGCCAATGCTGCGCGTTACTTGCAGACAGCCGCGCGCGAGGTGGGCCGCTTTTTTGAACCGTACGATGTCCTGCTGACGCCGACGCTTTCCGAGCCACCTGTAGCCATTGGCGCGCTGCAGCCCTCGGGCAGCGAGCTGACCTTGATGAAACTCATCGGATGGCTCGATGCGGGCTGGCTGTTAAAGGCGCTCGGCGTAATCAAACCCATCGCCGCTCAGACGTTCCAGTTTGTCCCTTATACGCCAGTGTTCAACGTGACCGGCCAGCCCGCCATGTCCGTGCCCTTGTGCTGGAACGAGGCGGGGTTGCCGATCGGGATGCACTTTGTGGGGCGCTTGGGTGACGAAGCCACACTGTTCCGTCTGGCCGGCCAACTGGAGCGCGCCCAGCCCTGGTTTGATCGCGCGCCTGCAGGTTTCTAGTCGCCCCATCTCATCACGACTGTAACTCGCTGACGCTATGACCACTCCCGAACAACTCGTGGGCCGGTCGGCTCTATGCGGTAGAGAAAGATGGAATGTCCGGCCCTGGCAAACGGACGCCGGTCTCGAAAATAACGAAAGGTGTCCCATTTGTCAGGCTCCATCGCGATCCCTTGCAGATTGGTGGCGCTGATAGCATAAACGCCGGGCGCAGGGTCAGGGGGATAAAAAGCGTTCGTCGAAGGGTTGCCTCGCTCCGGAGTCAAGTCTGCCGTCGGGAGCAGCTCAGCCTCGAGGCCATAATAGCTGGGATGAGCGCTGCCAAAATAACTCAGCTTGATTCGCCCCAACTGGTTTTGCCTGACAATATCTCGGAGCGCCGGCAGGCTCTGCCCCCAATCAATGTTCGAGTCCACCAAGTAACGCCAGCCGTTATCAGGGCCGCCAGCCAATTCGTTGAAATAGGCCAGGTTGTCGGGATGGATGTACACGGCGATCGCAGCACTCCAGGCCAACACACCGGCCAGCGCCGGTCGCCAGCGATGCCGCGCCGATGCGGCCAGTCGTCCGGCCAACACGTAGAGATAGGGCAGCGCCGGGATAAAATAGCGGTAACCGATGTAAAGCGGGCTGACCAGCGTTGATAGCAAATAAGCCAATAGGGGCAGCAACAAAGCCACCAGGCGGGGCCAGTGGCTTTGGCGACGTAGGCCCATCAACGCTGCGCCGATCAACAACATGGCCGGCAGCGGCGTTTTGAGAACAAAGGCAACCGGAAAGTAGTACCACCAGCCGGCGGCGGAATATTGGCCCCACAGGAAAAAATAACGCTCGTGATTAAAATACCTGACCTCCCAGAGCAGGTCCTCAAAATAACCCGCGGCCGGCACCGGCACCGATGAACCGGGAAGTGGACGCACATCAAAGCGATAGAGCGCCCACAGCGTCAGCCCGCCTATCGCAAAGATAGCCAGCAAGCCCAAAGCACGGTCCCTCAGCCAGCGCACGCGATTCGTCACACCCATGCCGCGCAGAAAAGGCCACAGGCCCACTATAGCGACCATGAGGGGAACCAGCAGCAGAGCCGAAAACTTGCTGCCCTGCGCCAGGCCGAAAACGACGCCGGTCAGGATCAAGTCGCGCGCTCGACGGGTCTCCAGGTAGCGCCACAGACCATACGTCGCCGCAAAGTAGAAAAAGCCGACAGGGACATCATGCGTCACCAACTCACTGTGCGCCACAATCGTCGGGTCAAAGACAAAGAGCGCCAGGGCAACCAGCCCTCCGCACATTCCCCACACGCGGCTCGCCCACCGGAAGACCAACGCCGCAAAAGCCATCCCGATTGCCACCACCGTGAGGCGGCTCAGAAAAAAGACCAACTCCACATTGACGCCGGGCCGCCAGACAAAGTGATCGGAATAGTTGCCCCAATCGTTCGACTGAAAAGCCGCCGGGTCAGCCGGTATGTCAAGGTTCGTCAAAGCCCAAAGTGGCACGGCGGCCAGGGTGTCGGCCAAAACCGGATGGCCGATCTTGAAAACGGGGGTGCCCAACTTTAGGTAGAGGTACCCGCGCATCAAGTGCGCCTGCTCATCCACCGTCGGCGACTGTGCGACCAGGCCAGTGATGGTCTGGGCAAAAAAAGCCCACAACAGCAGCACGGCCAAAGGGCCGCGCCAGCCGGTAAAGATATAGGACGAGCGAGCTTGGGTCATGGCAGCACTGTGATTTCTTGCAGCATCAACCGATCACCGCGTGGCGTTGCCCCATCGTACACGGTCAGCCGGCGCTGGCTCGGCGCGGTGTACCACCCCAGCGAGAGGCGATATGCGCCGGGCGGCGTGCCGGGTGGAATCGTGAACTTGAAGAGCTGGATAAACATGTCGCCCGGTTGCAGGGTATCGTAAAGCGCCCCCTGGTGGTCGTGCTGCGCCACGATGTGGTAAGGGTCGCTCAACAAGTGCATGAACCCGATCACAAACATCGGCGGCGGCTTGACCACGCGCCAGTACGTCCATACCCGCGCCTCTTTGCCAACTCGCCGCTGCGCTCGCTCCACCTGATACCCCAGGAATTCGACGGCGTGCCCAAAGTCAGTTGGGAGCGAGGCACGCTCGCTAGCGCCTGCTTCAGGCCCCCACGTGACTTGCGACGTTTCAGTGACCGAGATCACCTCGGCGGCGAAGCGGCGCGACGCATCCAGCGTGTACACCGTGCCCTCGGGCAACTGCTCGTCGTGGATCGGTGCGCTTGAAGCGATCCAGGCCTGAAGCGCGCTGTCCATTGTCGAGGTGTACTGCAAAGCAGGAAAGATCAGCCGCGCCTGCCCACTCGCCGGGATCACCAGCATATTCTGGCAGTTGAACCATCGGATGAGCAGATCGGTCCGCCGCAAGATAAAGGGAAACGTCTGTCGCGGCGAACGGACAAAATCGTCAAACTCGCTGTAGGGGGCTATGCTGCATGCAACCACCGGCGTCGTGTCGGGCTGCCGGTCGAGGTAACGCGCCACCTCGGTGATGGCGCGCTGGTAAAGAACATCCACTTCGTCGCTGAGGGGCCACAGGCTAAAGTAACCCTGGAAATTCCACACCGCAAAGCCCACGAGCCACGCCGCCACGCCGGCAGCGAAAAGCGGCCCAGCCCAGACCGGGCGCGCGCGCCAGGCGAAGCGCCCCAGGCGAACTGCGCCCAATCCCACCAAGCCATACGTGACAGACTGAGCCGCCACCGTGCGCAACCAGTGCGGCGCGGGCTGACTCAGCATCCCCGGCAACAGACTCACAGCCAACCAGAGTAACGCGAAAACGTGAGCCGGGCGGCGCCATTGCCATACCGCCGCCACCAGCCCCCCGATAAACAGAACCGCTCCCACCGGGTCGAACACGGGCCGGCCGGCGACATTGTACTGCGGCTGGGGATCGCCGCGCCAGAAGAACATGCCCAGGGTAGCCAGCCCGGTCTGGATAACCGTGGCCGGGCGGCCCGCCTCCAGTTCTTGAAGTGGGCTGTTGAGCATATTGAAGCGCAGGTTCGCGTCCGGGTGTGTTTGGAGATAGAAAAACAGCGGCGCAACGACCAGCGCCGCTGTGATCAGCAGCACAACCCGCTTTTATTGATGTGGACGCTGCTACCGCTCAGGCTAACGCGCTCGGCACGGATGCGATCAAGGTCGGCCTGATCTACAAGCCCGCCCGCGTGACACCTGTTGGCGCGACCGCCGCGCTGAATAGCGATGCTTTTGTGAACGGCGGCGATGGCGCGGCGCGTAACCGGCCCGCGCTGGCGCAAGCCTTTGAACAGAATTCCAACGGCGCGCGCTTTGTCATCAGCGTCAATCACCTCAAGAGCAAGGGCAGCGCATGCGACACGCCGGACGCCGGCGATGGGCAGGGCAATTGCAATATCGTTCGCGCCAACGCCGCGAATCTGTTGACGGCCTGGCTCGCGTCCGATCCGACCGGCACGGGCGACCCTGATGCGCTCATCGTCGGCGATCTGAACTCGTATGCAAAGGAAGACCCGATCACGGCGATCAAGAACAATGGTTACACCAACCTGCTTGAGACATGGCTCGGCGTAGACACCTACTCGTACGTCTTTGATGGGCAATGGGGCTATCTCGATCACGCGCTGGCTTCGACCAGCCTGACCGCGCAAGTGGCGGGCGTGGCCGAATGGCACATCAATTCCGATGAGCCAAGCGTGCTCGACTATAACACCAACTACAAGAGCCCCAGCCAGCTCACCAGCCTGTATAACGCGGATCAGTATCGCATCTCGGATCACGATCCCGTCATCGTCGGGCTGAACCTGAACGCGCCGCCCACGGTCAACGCGGGCGGCCCGTACAGCGTGAACGAAGGCGGCTCGGTCACGGTCTCCGCAACCGGCAGCGATCCGGATGGCGATCCGATCACCTATGCCTGGGACATTGACAACAACGGCTCGTTCGAAACGCCCGGCCAGAGCGTCACTTTCTCTGCGGCCACGCTCGACGGCCCGTCGAGCCAGACCATCGCCGTGCAGGTCACGGACAATGGTGGCCTCACAGCAGTCGCGCCGGCGACGGTCAACATCGTCAATGTCGCTCCGGTCGTCGGCGCGATCAACGCGCCCGCCGGCCCGGTGCAAATAGGCGCGTCCGTCAATGTCAACGCGGGCTTTGCCGACGCGGGCACGCTTGACACTCACACCGCCGCTTGGGACTGGGGCGATGGTTCCACCTCCACCGGCATCGTAAGCGAGTCGAACGGCGCTGGCTCGGCCAGCGGTAGCCACACTTACACTGCCTCGGGCCTTTACACGATCAAACTGACAGTGACGGACAAGGACGGCGGCGTGGCCCAAGCCACATACCCGTACATTGTCGTCTACGATCCAGACGCCGGAGCAGTCACGGGGGGTGGTTGGTTCAACTCGCCCGCAGGGGCGTACGCCGCTAACCCAACCTGGACGGGCAAGGCCATGTTCAGCTTGCACGCCCGGTACTATCGCGGCCTGAATGTGCCGCTGGGCATGACATTCTTGCAACTCCACATCGGCAATACGCACTTTTACAGCAAGTCCTATCAGTGGCTCGTCGTCTCTGGGGACAAGGCTATGATCAAAGGCTTGGGCAAGGTCAATGGACAGGGCAACTATGGCTTCCTGGTAAGCGTCATAGACGGCAAAGCACATGGCGGTGGCGGCGACAAATTCCGGATCAAGATCTGGGACAAGGCCACCGGCGCTGTCATCTATGACAACCAGATGAGCGATCCCGACGACGCCGATGCCACTCAGAGATTGATGGGCAGCATCGTGATCCACAAGTAGCTTTTAACCTGCAGCACAAAAGGGGGCGGGCTGAACAAGCCCGCCCCCTTTTTGTTCGATGGCCTTGCGTTACAAATAGATGTAGACTTGGCCGCATCGGAGTATAATAGAGTCACTCAACGTGAAAACGACTATGAGGGAGGCAAACCGTGCAAGAGTTGTCCACAGCCGGGGCCGGGAGGCTGCGCTGTGTCTAAACGCCAACCCAGTTCTCGCCACTGCTTTATCTGCGGAGTTCAAAATCCCATCGGACTAAAACTGCAATTCGAAGACGACGGCGATAGCTCCGTGCGCGCCGAGGTGAACGTGCCGGATCAGTACAATGGCTATCCCGGCGTCGTGCATGGCGGCATCGTCGCCGCGATCTTGGACGAAGTCTCGGGCCGCGCACTGCTCGCGCGCGGACACGATTACAAGAACCTGTTCGTGACGCTCAAGATGGAAATCCGCTACCGCCAGCCGACGCCCACCAACACGCCGCTCACGGCCTTCGGCAACATTGTCGAAGCGGGAGAGCGGCGGGCCAAAGTCCACGGCGAAATCCGCCTGCCCGACGGCACGGTGTCGGCTGAGGCCGACTGCGTCGTCGCCCGCCCGCCGGACGAGTTCGCCGAACTGTGGGAGCCGGAACGACCGTACTGGAAAGTATATGATGAGACCTGACAGGTTTATCAAACCTGTCAGGTCTGGGAGATAGCCTCATGTGGAACCTCACCGAAATTCTGCATCCCCCTACCCTGTCCGAAGCCGTGCGCCTGCTGCGGCGACCCAGTGTCAAGACCGCTATCCTGGCCGGTGGGACGACGCTCGTTCCCCAAGCCCGGCGCGACGTGCAATCGCTGGTTGACCTGCACGACTTGAATCTCTCCTACATCAAGCGCGAAGGTAGCGCGCTGCGCCTGGGTGCGACGACGACGCTGCAAGACATCGCAACATCGCCCGATGTCCCGCCAGTGCTGGCCCAGGCCGCGCATGCTTCCGCGCCGATCAACGTGCGCAACGCGGCGACCATTGGCGGCGTGCTGGCAAGCGCAGGCTTTAACGCGCCATTGCCGGTCGTGCTGCTGGCGCTGGATGCAGTGCTGGTGATTTATTCGCCGGAAGCGCGGCAATCGCCGCTGCCTTCATTCCTGGCTTATCGAGAAAAACTCTTGCGCGATGGCGCGCTCATCGCCGAGGTGGGCATCCCACTGACCGATGCGCGCATGGCGTTTGATAAAGTCTCGCGCACGCCCAGTGATGCGCCCATCGTTTGCGCGGCAGCCAGGCTGCGGCTCGATAACGGCGTGGCGCGTGACGGCGTCACGGTACGTGACGTGCGCGTGGCTGTGGGCGGCTCAAGTCACAGCGGCAGAAGCCGCCGCGGCAAGCATTGCCGTGGCTGCGCCGTCCCGCTCCGCGACGGTGTCTGCGCCCGCGCCCCGCGTCCAAGCCGGACCGCCGGTGGCGGGCGCGGCCAGGCGCGCGCTGTTCCTCAACTTTAACGAAAAGCCGGTGAACATTGTCCGCGTGATGGACGACGCCCGGCGCAAGCAGATGGAATTTGCCAGGTCGCGCACGCAGCGGATGTGGCTTTTGGCGCTGCTGATTCCCGCCGGTCTGCCGTTCATCTGCGCCGACGCTTACCTGGGCTATAACATTTGCACGTTGAGCCTGATCGCGCTGGTGCTGTGGGGCGCGGCGATTGTGGGCTTTATCCTGTTGATGCGCAACCGGCCCACCGGCAAAGAGTTCGGGCCAAAATTCGACGCGGCACACGCCATCTTTGAGACGATCAAAGACGACCTCTCACCCAAGCGCACGCTCATCGGCTGGCTCGACCTGACCGGGCCGCAGCAAAGCAAGATCGTCCGGCAGGCCACGAGTGCATCGGGCATGCCAGTGAACTTTTACCGCGACGAATGGCTGCGAATGAAGCTGGCGCTGTACGATGGCAACATGCTGCGCGTGTCGGCGGTGGATCGCATCAAGGCCCAGATGGGCCGTTGGAAGCGTGGCAGCAGCGGCAAGCGGAAATGGAAGGCCGGCAGAAGCTTTACCCGCAACGAAGTGCGGGTGGCGATGACCGTAAACCAGGACGCCTACGAGGTGCTGCCCATTCGGCCCGGCCAGGCGGGCAAGTTCCTCGTGGAGGCGCGGCAGTCCGACGCTCAACGCATCGTGCTGATCGCCAGCGCCGATGCCGACATCGGCGGAGGAGACATCCTTCAGGTTTTGCGCTTCGCCTATAGCCATCTCAAACCGCGCGGGATTCTGGCGGGAGCATGAACCTTCCCGAAGGCAAAAGGAGCTGACATGAATTCACGAACCACAACCACGATTATCCTGGCCGTTGTGCTGATGGCGCTGGTGATGGGCGTGGCAGCCGTCGTCACGTTCACCGGCATAGCCAACCGCGACAAGTGGACGTTGAGCGAAGCCTGGCCGCAGCCTGCGGCCAACGTCCAAAGCCTCAAAGTCACCAACCTGAACGGCTCGGCCAAGACCGACCTGTTCGTTCAGGCCGGCAATATCATCCAAATCTATGATGCGACCGGCAAGCTGACGTTGAGCAAAGAATTTCCTGGGACGCTTGCGGCGACGATGGGCGACGTGAATGGCGACGGCACGCAAGACATCATCGCCTACACTAAAGAAGCGCAGGGTTCGGTCGTCACCGCGATCAAGGCCGCCGGTGGCGAAACGATCTGGAAAGTCGTGCTCGCCGGCCTGGGCGATGTGGGCCGCGCGGCGGCGATTGATTTCGACGGAACCGGCAAATCGGGCGCGGTCGTGGGCGACGTCAAGGGCAAGCTCGTGGCGCTCTCGAACGACGGCAAGGAACGCTGGCGCTATGACATGAAAACGTCGTCAGACCTGCGCGGGCTGGATAGCGTCATCACCGGCAAGGCGCAGCTCATCGCCGCAGCAGATTTGGCGGGCAACGTCGTCGTGCTCAACGGCCAAGGCCAGGCGGCCTGGTCCTACACCGTGGCGGATGGATTGCGCCGCCTGCGCACCTACGAGCTGACGCGCCCCGGCCAAAGCGACGTCCTCTTGGGCAGTGAAACCGGGACGCTATACGCGCTGGAAGGCAGCGCCGGCAAATCGTTGTGGAGCGCCAACGTAGGCCAGCCCGTCACCGAAATCCGCCTGGCCGAATTGGACGGCGACCCCGGCACGCGCGAAGTCGTCGCGGGCGGCAAGGACGGCGGCGTGTGGGCCTATAGCCAGACCGGCGCGCGATTATTCACCGCCAGCGCCGGCGGCAAGGTGACAGAGATCGCCTCACTGGACATGGATGGATCGGGCCACAGCATCGTGGCGATTGGCAATGAAGACGGCGGGGTGACGTTCTTTGACTCGAAAGGCAGCCGGCTCACCTCCAAATCCTACAGCGCGCCCATCAACCGCATCCTCGGCGACAAGTTTATGCAGGAAAAACAATTTATCGTGGCCGACGCGACGCAGTTGCGCGCGCTGACGCCGGGCAAGCAGACTGCGCCGTTCTGGTATTCGCCGCTCCTGGCCGGGCTGCTGGCGTGCGTCGTCATTGCCGTCGTCGCGTTCGTCATCGGCTCGATCAAGCCCGCGCCCGCGTTGCAGATCAGCGCAGAGCAGATGACGGTGGAAGCGCAAAAGGCGCGGCGCATCATGCTGCACGAATCCATTGGCGACCTCAAGCGGATGAAAGGCGGCGGCGAAATTCCACCCGACGCTTACCTGGCGCGCATGAAGGACTTGCGCGCGCAGTTGGCCGATGCCGAAGCCAACCTCATCAAGCTCGGCGTGCCGCTGCAAGCCGAAACCATCCGATGCCCCAATTGCGGTGGAATGCTCGACCTGGGCACGGATCGGTGCGAGTACTGCGGCCAGACAGTCATTACGTAGATGTGACATTTGACATTTGATATTTGACATTTGAAACTTGACTTTTCGCGTGTCCAGTGTAAAATCATCATAATCCTCTAGGGTGAACTCTGGTCCATGCCATTTTTTTCATTTCGGGTTGCCCTGCCGGGCAGTAATACGCGCTCGCGCAAGGGCGTTTTCTTGACCCCGCACGCTGAAATACATCGCACGCATCCGTATGATCGTGCCGCCCGGACGCACCACTCCGGCGCTTTTGATTCCCGTCATCACATAGCCCAGGCGCTTGCGCGCGTGGGCTTTTTGTCGTTTGGTTACACTGCGGACGGTTGAAAATTGGGCTTGCCCTACAAGCCCAAAGCTCACCCGCGCACAGTATAAAATCTTATGATCATGGAGGAAGCATGAACATATTGGGTCTTGCCCGCCATGGGCTCAATGGCTTTGAGCAGGTCGCCATCGTATGCGTTCTGCTCACCGCGTTCCTCAGCCTGGCGTATGCCTGGTGGCTGCGCGGGACCGTGCTCTGCGCGGCAAAAAAGTCATCGCCCCCGACGGTCGCTCCGTATCGCTTGAAGCCATCGCGCTCGAATCGCTGCACCACGCGAACCAGCGACAGATCATGGCCGTCGCGTCGCACATGTCGCCCGTGTCGCCGCCGCCGTTCGCCGCGCAATTCGCCGAGGTCACGGTGGACACGGAAAGCGGCCAGGTGACAGTGGACAAGCTCGTGATGGCGCTCGACTGCGGGCGCATCGTCAACCCGGCCACGGCGTCGGGCCAGATCGAGGGCGGGATGGCGCAGGCGTTGGGCTATGGCGTCTGCGAAGAGATGCTGTTCGATGCCAAGGGCCGCGCGCTCAATCCGCGCTTTGACGATTATCGCATCCTGCGCGCCGACGAGATGCCGCAGATGACGACGATCTTTATCGAGACCGACGAGCCTTCGCATCCGTTCGGCGTCAAGGCCGTGGCCGAAATCCCGATGGACGGCGTGGCTCCCGCCGTGGCGAATGCGGTATACGACGCGGTCGGCGTGCGCGTGAAGGATTTGCCGCTCACGCCGGAGAAAATATGGAGCGCGATGCGGGGGAAGTGAGCTGGCGCAGGTCTCGGCGGCCACGCACATCCCGATGGCGGAGATTTTGCGGGCGCTCCCGGAGCAAGTCGTCCGACCAGCACTGACCTTCCCCGCCTTCCGTTCCGTGCTGGAAGCAGCCGCGGCCGCAGGCGCGGGGGCCGACGCCGGCCTCCAGTCCGCGTTGAAATTGTTGTCCTAATCCAAATGAACCAGGAGAAAAACATGGCTGACAAACCGTCCACCGGCAAGTTACGCACCCGCGCCAAAGTATTCTACGGCGTGGGCGACCTCGGCAATGCCGTGGTCAACTCGGCAATCCAGTTCTTTCTGATGAAGTTCTACACTGACGCGGCGCTCATCCTGCCGTCGCTGGCGGGCAATGCCCTGCTCATCGGCAAATTCTGGGATGCCGTCAACGACCCGATCTTTGGGTGGATCACCGACCGGACCCAGTCGCGCTTTGGCAAGCGGCGCGTCTTTATGCTCTTTGGCGCCATCCCGCTGGCGATCTCCATCGCCCTGTTGTGGTTTGTCCCCACGGCGGATCGGGTCTGGACCTTTGTCTGGATCGCGGCGACCTTTATTTTGTTCGACACGCTCTGGACGCTGACCAACGTCCCGTACTATGCCCTGACCTCGGAACTGACCGACGACTATGACGAACGCTCCAGCCTGACGACCTACCGCATGGTCATGGCCGTCCCGGCCTACCTGATCGGCGCGGCGCTGACCCCGGCCATCGTCGGCCTGTTCGCTCTGCAGCGGACGGGCTATGCCGTTATCGGCATCGCCTATGGTGCTCTGGCCGCCGCGGTGTTGCTCATCTCCGCCGCCGGGATCCGGGAACGGAAGGATGTCGCGGCCTCTAAGCCGGAACCGTCGCCGTTCAAGTCCATGCTGAGCGCCCTGCGCAACAAGCCGTTCACCTGGCTGTGCGGGACATATTTCATTATCAACATTTCCTTCGCGTTCATCAAAATCCTGATGGTGTACTATATCGAGTACCAGTTGTTGATGAAGGCCGAGACAACCGCGGTGATGGGCCTGATGCTCATCTGCGTGACAATCTCGCTGCCGTTCTGGCAGTGGCTCAGCCGCAAAATGGACAAAGGCCCGGCCTATGCCCTGGGGATGTTGGTGGGCGGCGCGGCGGTTGCGCTGACCTTTTTCATGCCGCACCAGTCCACCGGCCTGATCTACCTCGTTTCCGTGCTGGCGGGTTTCGGCTTTGCGGCGCAGTGGATCTTTCCCTGGGCGATGGTGGCTGATGTGGCCGACTATGACCGCGTCGAGAGCGGCCAGCAGCGCAGCGGCATGTACTATGGCGTCTGGGGCTTGGCGACCAAGCTCTCCGAGGCGCTGGCGTTGGCGGCTGTCGGCTGGATCCTGACCGGCTTTGGCTACGTCCCGAACGTAGAGCAGACTCCTCACGCCCTGCTGGGCATCCGCCTGTTCTTTGGACTCGTACCGGCGGCCTGCATCTTTGTCTCCCTGCCGCTGCTGTTCAAATATCCCATCACGCGCAAGAGCCACGCAGAAGTGCGCCGGCGACTGGAAGCCATGGACAAGTCTACCGCGGCCGGCGAAGACGAACCGGTGCGGACGTTGTAATCGCAGAAGAAAAACGCTTCGCGCTGTGCGACAGCCGCACGTTACCGCAAAGGAGAAGATTGACATGAACGAGAATCCCTATGAAGAGCTAAAGGGTCTCACGCGGCAGCACGCGGACCTGATCTGGGAAACGAGTGAATCCGGCGAGATACTCGAAGATGAAGAGGCTCGCCTGGTCCAGGCGATGCGCGATCACCCCGAGTACGCCGACCTGTGGGGGCGACTCGGCGAGCTATCCGACGAGCAAATCCAGCGCGACGGGACCAATCCCATTCTGCACATCACAATTCAACAGACCATCGAGAACCAGATCGCCAACGGCAAGCCGAAGGAAACCGCTCAAACCGTCGAGGCGTTGATGCAGCAGGGACTTGACCGCCATGAGGCCATCCACCGCGTGGGAACCGTGATGGCCGGCGAAATCTTTCACATCCTCAAAGGCAAGCGCCCCTTTGACGAGGCAGGTTATATCCGCAAGCTCCGACGGCTAGTCGAACCGGCGATGCCGCATCCCCCCAAGACATCGCGCCCGAGACGCCGTGCAAAAGGAAGATACCGATAGGTGGCGTCACCCCGCCGTGGCGAACGCGGTGGGCGAGCGAGTGAAGGATTTACGGCTCACGCCGAAGAAAGTGTGGCAGGCGATGCGGAGAAATGACTAGCGTGCAGTGCTCAGTGAGCAGTTACAAATGACCAGTTGATGGAGGGGAGAGACTGGTTTAACCGGCATAGAATAACAGGCCTGTGTTTACCGCCAGGAAGGGTGTGATGATTTTTGGTATAATCAACTGAAATTGTCTAATTTATAGGGCGCGGCCTTGCACGGTCCTCCTAATTTCAGTGCTTTTCTGCAGGTCAGCAAGTGTACTTGCCAGTGTATCCGCTGCCGCGAAGTGCGCGGAGAGAAGGTGGACGCAGAAGCGCTCGTGCTTCAAGATTTGGCCTATGATACCGACACAACTCGCGAGCGTTTCCTGTCATTCGTGACGCCCGACGTTGGGCGAGGACAAACCTCGCCCCTACTCGCCGGATTTCTGCGCCTGTCGTTGCCCACGGTTCCGCCGCAGCCAGGCTTCCTCGACGAGATCGCGGGCGCGGCCATGCTCCGAGAGGTACACGTCTACGGCCCGGCGCTCGAGATCGGTGAAGAAGGTGAAGGGAAAGCTCAACACGCCGGGCTGGGCACACGGTTGATCGAGCGCGCCGCAGAGATCGCGCGAGAGGCCGGCTTTTCTCGCCTGGCCGTCATCGCCGCCACCGGCACGCGAGAATATTATCGCGCGCGCGGTTTCGAGTTGGGCGAACTGTACATGATTCGAGCGATCAGCGGTTAGCGGTCAGCGGCTATTGCTTCCCGACGGGGCGCTTGAAATAGGACACCGGACGTCCCTTGTCGTCGTTGACGACGGCGACCAGCTCCCAGCCTTCTTTCTCCAAATAATCCCACGCCTGAAACTCGTTGCCGGTCTTGTCGCCCTTGTCCTCGAATAGACCGGTGCGGCCCAGATAAGTGATTCCGGTTCCGACCAGTCGGCAGTGCTCAAAACGTTGTGCCATCGTCCTGCTCCTCTTTAGAAAATGTAAAAGGTTTCAATGCCTGCGGCGCCAGTTCGATGCCAGTAGGTGGCGGATGGTTTTTGACCCACTCGTCAAACCACTCGTCCCACTGAATCAGTTTCACCAGATCGTCGCGGTCTTCGGTGAAGAGTCTGTACAGTTCTTGATCCTGCTGATGCGCCTGGTGAACTGCATGGTCAATATCGGCGTATGAGAGTTCACCGACTTTCCAACGCGAGAGTTTGTCGTAGAGAGGATCGAACACCTGCCGGTAACGGTAGTCGCAATAGTCATCAATCAGCGCCTGCTCCCATTGCCATGCCGGCGTCTCGCGCTTCTTTTTGCCTTTCATGGCGCAACTCCTCGCATCTGCAAAGGCCGCCCTGGTGATCAATCGCCGTCGTATCGGCTGACGCTGAACACGATATAGTTGTATGGGATCATCCGTTGATGAGGTTGATTGGACATTCGGCCCCCTCTAACTCCTCCCGTCCCACAAAAAGCGCGGGACAGGGGGAGAACTGCACTCCCTTCCCCTGTCGGGCGGTTTTTGCCCGACGGGGGAAGGTGGCCGAAGGCCGGATGGGGGTAGGGGCAATTACTTGCTCCGATAATTCAACATCACCGACGCTTGCGCCACAGGCATAAGCGTCATCTCTGCAACATCCACGTGCGGCGGGCGAGTGGCGCAATACACAATCGCGTCGGCAATGTCGTCGGGCGTGAGCGGCGTGATGCCTTCATAAACTTTGTCGGCGCGCGCCTCGTCCCCGCGAAAGCGCACCAGGCTGAACTCGGTCTCCACCATGCCCGGCTCGACGTTGGAGACGCGCAGCGGCGTGCCGAGCAAATCCATGCGCATCCCCGTGGAAAGCGCGCTGACGGCGAACTTTGTGGCGCAATACACGTTGCCGCCAGGGTATACCGCGTGCCCCGCAATCGAGCCTAGATTGATAATGTGCCCTACGCCGCGCTTGACCATGCCCGGGATCACTGCGCGGCTCACGTAAAGCAAGCCTTTGACGTTCGTGTCAACCATCTCTTCCCAGTCTTGCAGCTTGCCTTCGTGCAGTTTGTCCAGACCACGGGAGAGACCGGCGTTGTTGACCAGCACCTCGATAGCTTCCCACTCGGGCGGCAGCGTGACGATAGCCTTTTCGACGGACGGTTGATCGCGCACGTCGAGTTGAAAAGTGTGCGCCGCAGCGCCGTGTTCTTTCTGCAACTCGTCAGCCAGTGCTTGAATCCGCTCCAGTCGCCGCGCGGCCAGGAGCACCTTGGCGCCTTGCGCCGCGAACGCCCGCGCGCACGCCGCGCCGATGCCGCTGCTCGCGCCGGTGATAAAGACGATTTTGTCGCGTAACGAGTACATATTTGACCTCCTCGTGTAGATGGCCCTATCTTAACGCAAAGACGCCAAGTTGCAAGTCGCAAAGAGAGCGAACATCTTTGCGCCTTGGCGACTTTTAATCATCACTGCGCCGGCAAGACCGTCACCGATGCCGCATTGATAACAGCGATAGCGCCACCAGCGCCGCCACTGCCGCCAGCGTTGCCGCCCTCAGGCGCGACCATCACACGCGCACCCGCCGCGAGGTCCGTGCGAGCGCCCGCCACAGATTTCAAGAACTGTGTCTTGTCCGTGAGCGTGACCGTGACATCGCGCTGCCCCATAGTGACGACCATTGTGTTGTCATCAACACTCTTGACGGCGCCCTGCAACTCAAAGGCGCGGTTCCCGCCGCCTGCGCCAAAGCCGCCAGCACCGCTCTGTCCACCCTGACCACCTTGGCGAGTTTGAGCGAACTGTTGGCGCACCAGATTCGCTCGCTCGAATCCGGCGGCGTCACCCATCCGGTAGCCGCCGTAGGCTGCCGCAGCCCCCACCGCGGCCACGATGAATACGACTAGAACTATTCTGCCCATTTGCTTTTCCTCGCATGTTTTTGATATTCATCAGACGAAGACGAACAACCCATGACCAAAACCCAAAAGATGGTTCAATCATTCGTCGTTCGTCCCTCGTCATTCGTCACTCAACATTCGACACTCGACATTCGTCATTCGTACCGCAGCGCGTCAATCGGGTTCAAACCCGCTGCGCGCCACGCCGGGTACCAGCCAAAAAACACGCCGACCGCGCCTGAGAACAGCGTCGCCAGCAGCACAGTATCCAGTCCGACAACGGGCGTGATGGTTGAACCGCCGAACTGCAGTCCCCCGACCAACCGCGACATTCCCCATCCGAGCGCAACGCCAATGATCCCGCCGACCAGGCTCAGGAACGCCGCCTCGGTGAGGAATTGCGACAGAATATCGCGCTTGCGCGCGCCCACCGCTTTGCGTTTGAAGCAAAAGACCAGTGGTGGCAAGAGGTAGCGTATAATCAGATGACGTAGCCGCTAATACTGGCAGGCAACCATTGGCCGAGCGACTGATTGACCGAGTAACCGATCACCGAGCAACTGATTGACTGATTACGTTTCCCAGTGTATCATAGCGCCCGATGGCAATGAAAACGCCGGCTCCCTGGGGAACCGGCGTCTGCACCTGAATAAGGACAGTTGAAACGGTAGAGGCAGCTACTTTTGTTTGCCGAGCGTCTTGAGGCAGGCCGCGCAGATATACACCTTGCGCGGCTGGCCCTCGAGATAGACCGTGTGCTTCTGGATGTTGGGCTTGAACATCCGATTGGTCGCTCGCTTCGAGTGGCTCACATTGTGTCCGAAATCGGGGCCCTTACCGCAAACTTTACATTTGGCCATCGTCATCACCTCGCTGTAGAGTTAAGCGGGGCGATGATACCACGAGAGCCGATTTGATGCAAACGATACTCCGTGCGTGCTGCGCAGCACGCGCGAAGCGCGAGGTTCCCATGTCGGAACAAAATCCATTCGGCAAGATCGAAATCTCACCCACCGCCATTGCCACGCTGGCGGCGCAGGCTGTCCTGCAATCGTATGGCGTCGTCGGCATGGCGCCCAAGGATTTGGCCGACGAATTGATGACGGCGCTCGGCGATGCGGCCCATCGCGGGGTGCAAGTCCGCGTGGAGGGCGACCGCATCCAGATTGACCTGTACGTCATCGTCGAGTACGGCACGCGCATCTCGTCCGTGGCCCACAGCATCATGAATGTGGTTCAATACAATGTCCAGCGGGCGTTGGGAGTGCAGGTGGCGCAAGTGAACGTACACGTGCAAGGTCTGCGCGTGAGCAACTCTGACGTTTAGGAGCACCCGTGAGTGAAATGCAAATCCGCGATCCGTCCTTGAGCACACCGGGGTCGGGCGTGTTGCCGGCCATCAACGGCCAGGGACTCAAGGAACTGGTCAAGGCCAGCCTCGCCTGGCTCAAGTGCAACCAGCAAGCCATCAACACGCTCAACGTTTTTCCCGTTCCCGACGGCGACACCGGCACCAACATGCTGCTGACGATGGAGTCGGCCTGGGCCGAAGTGAACAAGACGCCGACGGATCAAGTCGGCGCTGTAGCGCACGCCGTCGCCCACGGCGCGTTGATGGGCGCGCGCGGCAATTCGGGCGTGATCCTTTCGCAGCTCTGGCGCGGGTTCGCTCGCAGCCTGAACGACAACGAACTGCTGACCGTCGCCGACCTCGTCCCGGCCCTGCAAGAAGGCGCGCAGACCGCCTATAAAGGCGTCATCAAGCCGGTCGAAGGGACGATCCTCACCGTCGCCCGCGAAGTGTCTGACGCTTGCACGGAAGCGGCGCGGACGAGCGACGACTTGGCCGTTATTTTGGAGCGGATGGTGGCGGAGGGGCGCGAGTCGGTCGCGCGCACCCCCACCCTGCTGCCCATCCTCAAGCAGGCGGGCGTGGTAGATAGCGGCGGGCAAGGCTACCTGGTCATTCTCGAAGGCATGGGCGACGCCCAAACCGTCAAGATTCACGTTCACGTCCCGGACTATATGGCGGTGTTCGAATATGTGCGCCCTCTGGGCCGCATCCGCGAAGCGTCCGCCGAGGACATGCAGGCCCAGTACGACGAATTTATGGCGGCCCGGCCGCGGGCGGAGCGCATCTTGAACGCGTGCGCGGGCGAAATCGCCACCATCGCCGTCACGCCGGGCGAGGGATTGGTGCGCGTGTTCCAAAGCCTTGGCGCCAGCGCCATCATCGCCGGCGGACAGACGATGAATCCCAGCACGGAACAATTCGTTCACCTCATCGAACAACTGTCCACGGATCGCATCTTGGTCTTGCCCAACAACAGCAACATCGTTCTGGCTGCGCGCCAAGCGGCCGATCTGGCCCCGGTGGGCAAGCGCGTCGTCGTCGTGCCGACCAAGACCGTGCCACAGGGCATCGCCGCGCAACTGGCGTTCAACTCCCAGGCCAGCCTGGAGGCCAACGCCGCTGCGATGGAAGCCGCCACTCACCACATCCAAACCGGCGAGGTCACCACTGCCACGCGCGACGTGGAGATGAATGGCGTCCAAGTCAAGCAAGGCCGCTTCATCGGCTTGCTCAACGACGAGTTGTCCACCTCCGGCGATACGCTCAAAGATGTGGTCTGGACCTTGCTCGACCAGATGGGAACGCAGGAGCGTGAGATCGTCACGCTGTATTACGGCAACGGCGTCCAGCGTGAGGAAGCCGAGTCGCTCGCCAAGGCCATCCGAGAGCGTTACCCGGCGCAAGAAGTCGAAGTGGTGGAAGGCGGCCAACCGCACTATTACTACATTTTGAGCGCCGAGTAGCCCATCGCTGATCGCAACACGGAATACGCAACACACATTCGTTTCACGCATCACAACTCTAGACCTGAACACGAGTAACCCACATGTCCAAAGTCCATATTGTCACCGATAGCACCGCGCATTTCGACGACCCGGCGACGCCGCAAAAGCTCGGCGTCACCGTCGTTCCTCTGACCATCCAGTTCGGGCGGCAATACTTTAAGGAAGGCCTTGACCTCACCGAAAGCGAATTCTTTGAGCGCATGGACAACGCCGCGCAGCCGCCCACGCTTCATGCGCCGACCGCCGACGACTTGCGCGCCGTGTACGGCAACGTCATCAAGAGCACCGACCAGATTCTCTCTCTGCACATCTCCAGCAAGCTCAGCCACACGTGCGCGCGAGCCAGGACCGCCGCCGAAGATTACCTGGGCCGCTGCCAGATTATCGTGCAGGACTCGTGGACGACTTCGGTGGGGTTGGGCATTCTAGTGGAGGCCGCCGTACAAGCCGCCAATGAGGGCAAGCCGCTGGGCGACATTGTCCGGATCGTGCGCGGGATGATCCCACACATCTATGCCGTGTTCTTTGTGGACACGCTCGATTATCTGGAACACAGCGGGCTGATCGGCAAATCGCAATCCATCCTCGGCACAATGTTGGGCATCAAGCCCTTCCTCTCCATCGAAGAAGGCGAGATTATCCCCATCGAAAAAGTCCGCTCGCGCGACAAGGCGCTGGACAAGCTGACCGAGTTCGCCTCCGAGTTTTCCAGCATCGCCCGCGGCATGATCTTGCAAAGCGGCCCGACGACGAGCGACGATACCCGTCTCTTGCTGGATCAGTTGAAACTGGCCTGTCCTGGTTTGAGCTTTCCGGTGAAGCGATACGGCCCGGCCCTGGCCTGCCAACTGGGGCCAGATAGCCTGGGCATTTTCATTTACGAGGGCCTCACCGGAGGAGAGCCGGCCTGATAGATGGTCAAGATTGTCACCGATAGCACCGCCGATATTCCTCCCGAGCTGGCGGGCGATATAACTGTCGTCCCTTGTTTTGTGCAGTTCGGCGAAACCAGTTACCTGGACGGCGTAGACATCACGCGCGAGCAATTCTACGCCCGACTGACCAGCGACCCAGTGCTGCCCAAAACAGCCGCTCCCAGCGCGGGCATATTTGAAGAAACGTATCGCCGCGTGGCCGCCGACGGAGACGAGGTGATTTCGCTGCACGTCGCCTCGACGCTGTCGAGCATGACTAACTCGGCGCGGTTGGGCGCCGAGGCCGTGCCCGAGGCGCGCGTCACCGTCTACGATTCAGAGACCATCACGATGAGCCTGGGCTGGATGTGCGTGGCCGCCGCCCGCGCCGCGCGGCAGGGGCAGAGCGTGGCGCAAATCATCGCGCTGTTGGACGACATGAAAACGCGCGCGCATGTTTTTGCCGCGTTGGACACGCTCGATTTTCTGCGCCGCAGCGGGCGCGTAAGCTGGGCCAGTGCGATGATGGGGCAACTACTCAACGTCAAGCCGATTGTCCGCGTGTACCGGGGCGTGGTCTCTCTGCTCGAGCGGGTGCGCACGCGCGCTCGTTCCGTCCAGCGACTAGAGGAACTGGCGACCGGCCTGGGCCAACTGGAATTCCTGGCCGTGCTGCACACGACGGCGCAAGAGGCCGCACAGCAATTGGCGCGCGATGTGGCCCACCTGGCTCCGCCCCCTATTCCGGTGATCGAAATCACGCCCGTCATCGGCACGCACGTCGGGCCGAACGGGCTGGGGCTGGCGGCCATCGCCCAACGAGAACCGTAGAACGTGTTCCATCACGCATCAAACTGTAAAGCGAGTGAGACTTGACTATCCTATCTTTCGACAAATTATCCAAAATCCTGAAACTCGAAATTGAAAGCGGGTTCCGCGACAAGGCCGTCATCGGCGGGCTGGGCAAGTTCGCCGACTTTTGGGAAAAGGAAGCCTTCAGCGACCTGTGGGGCCGCTGGCATCACGTGAGCATCCCCGCGCGCGAGTTCAACGAACAGTTGATGCGCGACGGCGTCGGGTTCGACGGGTCGTCGGTCGGGCTGAAATCGGTCAAGTCCGGCGACATGGTGCTCCGGCCGGATTTGTCCACCGCGTTTCGCGATCCGTTCTGGGATGCCCCCGCGCTCAGCTTTATTTGCTCGGCTTTCGAGGCCGACACCAAGAACCCATTCTCGCGCGACCCGCGCAACATTGCCATCCGCGCCGAAGAATACCTGCGCGAGACCGGCATTGCGGACGAGAGCCGCTGGGGGCCGGAATACGAGTTCTATGTCTTTGACGATGTGGCGTTCGAGAACGAAGTCAATCGCGCATCGTATCGCGTGGACAGCCGCGAGGCCGATTGGCGCTCCGGCGCGGGCGGGCACGGCCATCTCATCCCGCGCCACGGCGGCTATCACGCCATCCCGCCCAAAGATCAGCTCTACAACTTGCGCGCCGAGATGGTGACGAACCTGGAAGGCATGGGCGTCGAGGTCAAGTATCACCATCACGAAGTGGGCGGCCCCGGCCAGTGTGAAATCGAAACGCCGATGATGGGCCTGCTCCGCTCCGGCGATGCCACGCAGATCGTCAAGTATGTGTCCAAGATGACGGCGCACCGTCATGGACAGACGGCGACGTTCATGCCCAAGCCGCTGTACGGCGAGGCGGGCAGTGGGATGCACTTTCACCAGCACTTGTTCAAGCAGGGCCAAAATGTTTTTTACGATGAGAACGGCTATGGCAAGTTGAGCCAGACCGCGCTGTATTATATCGGCGGGATGCTCAAGCACGGCGGGGCGCTGCTGGCGCTCACCAATCCCAGCACCAACTCGTATCGCCGCTTGGTGCCCGGCTTTGAGGCGCCGGTCAATGCGTTCTTTTCGCTCGGCAATCGCAGCGCGGCCATTCGCGTGCCCAAATACGCCGATCAACCCGAAACGGCTCGCTTTGAGTTTCGCCCGCCCGACGCGACGTGCAATGTGTATCTTGCGTTGGCCGGTCAATTGCTCGCCGGGCTGGATGGCATCCTCAACCAGATTGACCCGACCGAGCACGGCTTTGGGCCGATTGATCAAAATATCTTTGCGTGGAGCGAGGAGAAGCGCAAGCAGATCAAGCCGCTTCCGGCGAGTTTGCGTGAGGCGCTCGAAGCGTTAGAACGCGATCACGACTTTTTGCTGGCGGGCGGCGTGTTTGACGAGGGCCAAGTCGCGGATTGGATTTCGCACAAGTTGAACGAGGAATACTATCAGGTGAGGAATCGCCCGCACCCTTACGAGATGGCGCTCTATTTTGACGTCTAGCGAGTCGTGGGCGGTTGGCGCGGCTGGATGCGCGCTCGCCACGCTGCCTGAGCCGTTACAACTCCATCATCAGCGCCGTCAACCGGCGATTGAACTCGGCGTCCCGAATCGGCGACCAGACCGGCGGGAACGTGTTGACCAAGTCTTGTATCTCGGCCTGCCGCGCCGCAAGATACGTCGCCACGCCCGGCGCGACCACCATCTCCGGCGACGAACCTGCGTCGCGCGCCTCCGCCGTGTCTGGAGATCCCCACGTGCCCCATGTCAGAAAATCGCGCAGTACATTGCACGCCACGACGGCATCCTGCAAATCCCCCAGGTGATCTTGCAGGCGCTTGATCTGCCCCACGAGCGGCTTGGCGCCTGACCCCAGCACCTCCTGGAAAAATTCCAGCGTGTAGCGCAGTCCTTTGAAGGCGATGCGAAGTTGATGAAAGCGAATCAGCGGCACGTCCGGCGCGGCCAGCCATTCGTCATAGGCTCGCACGGCGGACAAGCCCTGATAGAGCGCAATGGGCACAACGTGCCTTACGCGATGCGGGATCGCCTCGCCTTCCGGTGAAACGATGGGCCTGGCTCCCGCGCCCGGTGTTTGCAGAAACGCGCCGAACTTGTCTTTGAAGCGAGAATAGCGCTTGTGGTCGAGGTGAGCAAGCATCTGCGTGCGGGCGCGCTTGCGTTCCGCTTGCCACACAGCCAGCAGCGGAGCGAGTTCAGACTGCCGCTCGGTCGGCAGCGTGTCCAGGTAACGCTGCACTTTGTCACGAAACACATCCAGGTCGCGCACTGCGCCTAACGCGCGGCCCGTGCGCCGCAGGTCTTTGAGAAACGGCGCCATCACCACCGGATCCAGATACGGGTCAAAGACGCGCATCGCCGCGCGCATCCGCCGCGTTGCCACGCGCATGTCGTGCAGTTCCTCAATGTCCTCGCCCAGGCGAGTGCCTGGCTCGTGAGCCAGCATCCGTTGAAAGTGAAAGTACAAGGTCTTGCGAGCTGCCTCCGCCATCGAATCGTCTGGGTCAATGCCCGGTTTGCTGGGCAGCGTGAGCGCGAGGGGCGCGACGATTTCGACAGAGGCTGTCTCGACAGGCGCGGTCGGCGTTAGCACGCGCGCCGGAAAAATGCCCAGCCGCTTATGGCGCAAGGCCGCGCGCCAGTAACGCGCCTGCCGCGCCGAAAGGCCTGCGCGCCGGCCCGCCTCGGCGGATGACGCGCCCGCGTCGAACGCCAAGAGCGCCTGGGCGCGCCGACCCACCGGGCCATCCAGCGTGGCCAGCCGTTCACACACGGCGCGCTCCTGCGCGTTCAACAGGCGGGCGTCGTTGGGTACAACGTGCACCAAAGCCAGCGCCCGTTCAAACTTGCTGCAGGGTTCAGGCTGCAAACCCCACTCGTCTTGCAAGCACTTGACCACATCCTTCAGGTCATCTTCGACGCCGCCGGATTTTAACTCGACTTCCAGTTCCAGGTATGCTTGCTCGTCTTGTCCGATCGTCACGCGCACATCGTCCAGGCTCAATTCGGCGATGAGTTGATCGCCGCGGCTGGCGGCGCGCACCGAGCGCGTCTGATGCAAGTCGAACAGCGGCGCGAGCGCTTCATCGCCCACGATGCCGAGCACCTTGTCGCGCGCGGGACTGGCGGGCCAGTTCCCCGGCGGGCCATCGGCAGGTGATGGCGCGGCTGGTGGAGATACTCGATTGCGGTGTGGCGCTGGACGTGCGGCGCGGCCTCGACCGCCCCAGCCTCGACCGCTGGCTGGAACTCGTCGGCGACCGCATTGCCGTGTATCACTTGCACGACACGCTGGGTGGCGCCGAGCATCACCCGCCGGCTGCTCTTGACTGGCGGCACATCATCCCGCAGCTCCAACGCACATCCGCTCAAGCGTACGTGATGGAAGCGACCGGCGAGCGCAGCCCCGGCGCGATCAAGGTGAGTCGGGAGTATATTTCCAAATTGCTGCAAATGGAGTGAATGTTGCGTATGGGAGCGGAACACGCAACACGGAATACGCAATCTGTGATAAGCGGATGACGAAAGATGAAAGAACCTATCAGCAACCTTTTAATTGATACCACGCTCGTCCGCAAGATTCTGGTCAGCTTCTTGCGTGAAGAAATCTGCAAGGTCGGCATGTCCCGTGCGGTGGTGAATTTTTCCGGCGGGATTGACAGCGCGCTCTCGTGTTACCTGGCCGCCGAGGCGCTCGGCGCGCAGAACGTGCTGGCGATTCGGATACCCTATCGCGCGTCGTCATCTGATAGCCTGACGCACGCGCAACTGGTGATTGATCAGCTTGGCATCCCGCACGAGACCGTGGACATCACGCCGGTGGTCGAGCCGTTGTTCGAGCGGTTCCCCGACATGACCCCGCTGCGCCAAGGTAACGTCATGGCTCGCGCGCGGATGATCGTGCTCTACGATCAGTCGGCTGTGTGGAGAGGGCTGCCCGTGGGCACCAGCAACAAGACCGAGTTGCTGCTGGGCTACGGGACGCTTTTCGGCGATATGGCCTCGGCGCTCAACCCGCTGGGCGATCTGTACAAGACCCAGGTCCGCCAACTCGCCGCCGCAGTGGGCGTGCCGCAGCCCATCATTGACAAGCCCCCCTCAGCCGACTTGTGGGCGGGCCAGACCGACGAGGACGAGATGGGCTTGACCTACGAAGAGGTGGATCGGCTGCTGTATCTTCTCGTGGACGAGCGCTACTCGCTCGACGAAGCCGTCGAGGCTGGATTCGCGCGCGAGTTCGTCGAGCGCGTGTGGAAGCTGGTGCGCGTCAATTCGTTCAAGCGACGCCTGCCGCTCATCGCCAAAGTCAGCACGCGCACCATCGGCGTAGACTTTCGTTATCTGCGCGATTGGGGCGTATGAGATTGCAGATTGGAGATTGGATGTCCGCTACAAACACAAAGGGCTTCTCAAAGCGAGAAGCCCTTTCTTGCATCCTGCATCTTGCGTCTTGCTTCACCCTCGTCGCGGCAAAAGCGCGCGCGCTAACAGCAGCACTCCTAACGCGATGAGCACCACAGGCCACCAGTTTTGTCCGAACGCCATAACGCCGACACCAATCGCCAACAGCACGCCGGCGGGATAAACAGCCCAGAACATTTGCGGGTCGCGCAGGTTCAGCAGATAGATCAAGCCGAACACAGCGGCCAGTCCGACGAAGAAAATCCCGCCGATGAACTGCGGCAGCACTCTGCTGACTGCCAGCAGCGGCATCAGCCCGATGACGGTCAGTGTGCCGGCGGGTATAATGGCCCACCAATTTCGCCGGTTGACCAGGTAGACTACCCAGAATGGGAGCGCAATCGCCCACAGCACGAATGTGCCGATGGCTTCGCCGCGCACGTACAGCGTCAGGATCGGGATGACGGCGATAAATAGCATGATCCCGCCGGGGATGAGCGCCCACCAGAACTCGCCGCGCTTGACGAGGTAGATCAGCAAGAATGGCAGCGCAATGGAGAAGAGCATCACGCTGCCCACCCATTCG
The DNA here is from genome assembly GCA_041300525.1 of Anaerolineae bacterium. Taxonomy (GTDB): domain Bacteria; phylum Chloroflexota; class Anaerolineae; order Fen-1058; family Fen-1058; genus JBGLNJ01. The sequence continues at coordinate 4,678,465 of JBGLNJ010000001.1, forward strand.
TCCTGCACCTCGCGCTCGGCCAACGCGATGGTCGCCGCGATACCCAGCAAGACACAGCCGGGGATCACGGCCCACCAGTCATTGCGCGGCGAGGTGATAAAATCGAGCAAGAATAGCGCGCCTACCCCGCCAAAGATAAACGTCCAGATCGGCGCTTCGAATTGCCCCAGTAGCTTGAAATTCTGCGCCAACAACGACCCGCCGCCCAGGATCAGCACGACGGCCCACAAGATTGTCCATCGAGAGCGTTGCATGATGACCTCCGTATGATGCGTTTGGTTATCCGATGAAGATTGTAGCACCGCCGACCGGGTGCGTCAATCCCCACTCACTATACGCAATACGCGGCGGATGGTTGCGGCGAAAAGCCGCGCTATGTTATAATGTCATCATGCCGCCACGACAGAAAGAGACGCCGGGAAAATCGCTCGCCATCCATCCGATGATGGTGGCTTTGGGTCTGGGCATCGCCGGTTGGTTGGGAGTGGCGTATCTGCTCTCCAACGTCCACCCGACGCTGCCGGCGAAAGCAGCTTTCCTGGTCGTGTGGGCCATCGCGCTGATGGGCACGGCTTGGCCGGTGCTGTTGGCGTTGCATCGCCGCTTCCGGGGCGAGCCGGCGCGCTGGACTGTCTGGAGGCAGAGCGCGTGGGCAGGCGCTTTTGGCGCGGCGGCGGTGTGGCTGCAGATGAACCGTCTGCTCAACATTGCCTGGGCGGCGGTCGTCGCGGGTGTGTTCGTGGTGATCGAAATCATCTTGAGTCTGCGCGCTCGGCAGGAGGCACGCAATGATGACTGAGACATTTTCCCGGTTGCCCAGTGTGGATAAATTGCTCGCCCAGCCCCAGGCCGTGACGCTCGTCGCGGCTTACGGCCATGCGCTGACGGTAGACGGGCTGCGCGCCGCATTGGACGACGCGCGGCAGGTCATCCGCTCGGGCGGCGATGCGCTGGAAGCCGATGCGCTGGTCGAATTGGCGGGCGGACGGCTGCGCGAGTGGACCACGCCCAGGCCGCATCCCGTCATCAATGCCACCGGCGTCATCATCCACACCAACCTGGGACGCGCGCCGCTTTCGGAAAAAGCGTTGGCCGCGATCAATGCCGCAGCGTTGAGCTATTCCGACCTGGAGTACGACCTGGACACGGGCGAGCGCGGACATCGCATGATGGCGGTGGAAGACTTGATGATTCGAAATTTGGATCCAAGTTTGTCCTGTATTTTCACTTCGGTAGATACCGCCGGGCGGGGAAGTCGGAGATCCCGCATATGCGATGGCATAGATCTTGTTAGGGGTGGTCGGCTGAAAATCGATGTCAGTGATCATTAGGTTGGATAATACATTGGTCCAGGTAATGCCACTGTCGCTGGAAAGATAAATACCGGCCTGATAGAGGGTTTGCTTGAAGCCGGCCAGCATCACAGTGGGTGTCACCGGATCAATAGCCAGCACGCTAAGGTCTTCGTTGGGATCGATTTTGCCCAAGTAGTTCCAGTGGTTTCCCTGATCACTACTCTGGTAGATGCCTTGTTGTGGAGTATCAGGCGTTCCAAGATCCATAATAGTGCCCACATACACTTGATCAAAGCTCGGCCCGCCCCACAGGACAGTGTTGGCTTCCGGCACAACGTATGGATAGCCAAGATTTAGGATGAGGTATGGCGGTTGGCGCCAACTCCACCACCATATGGTCATGGCTGGGTCTCGTGCCGCCGACTTTGCAAGTCCGATGCCCAAAATACAACTTACAATTAATACTGCCGGGATCACCGCCGCTGTTAGGATCTGGCTTCGTTTCATTATTGTTTCTCTCATTGCGATGAGTATGCCGATCAAGATAACAAGATGCAAATATATATGCTTCTAAAGAGTCTACATCTATACACCTCCGATTCGGCGTTCTTCCGTGGAGAATAACTGACGAATGACCCGCGCAAAAGAGAGTCACAGGAATGAGCTTGTTGCCCCCATCACACCACATTGATCTGGCTGCCCTGCGGCGTCTTGACGACTTCGATGCGCGCGGGGAAAGCGTCGCGCAGTTCTTCGACGTGTGTGATGACGAGGATACGGGCAAAGTCGTGCTGGATGGCGTTGATGGCCTCCACCAGCCGCTCGCGGCCAGTAGTATCCAACTGACCAAAGCCTTCGTCCATGACGAGCGTCTGCAACTGCGCGCCCGCGCGTCGAGCCAGCAACTTGCTGAGAGCGATGCGTATGGCAAAGTTGACGCGAAAGGCTTCGCCGCCGCTGAACATGGCATACTCGCGCGTGCCCAGCTCGTCCGCGATTTTGATGTCGAGCGTCTCGACCGTTTCGCCTTTGACGGTCTCGCGTTGCGTGTCAAAGCGCACGTGCATCCGTCCGGCGGTGATACGCGCAAGCAGCGCGTTCGCCTCGTCTTCGATCTCTGGGATGGCGGCCTCGATGATCATGGCCGGGACGCCCTTTTTGCCGAACGCCACGCGCAGTTCCTCGTAGAGGCCTTTCTCTTCGGCCAGCTTTTTGCGCTCGGCCAACCTGACCTCACGCTGTTTCGCCAGCGCATCGCACGACGCGATCTGCTGCTCGGCGCGGACGACGCGGTCGCGCGCGGCGCGTTCTTCGGCGCGAGCGCGATCTAGTTCAGCTTGCACGCGGGCCAAGTCGCCCAGCCCGGCGCGCAGCCCATTCAATTGCATTGCCAGTTCTGCCTGGCGCGCGCGGTCGGCGGCGAGTGTGGCTTGCCATTGGTCGCGCCGCTGCGCCAGGCGCTTTACGGCGGCTTGCGCCTCTTCCGCGCCAGTGACAGCCGCCAGCCATTCGGCTTCGCGCCGCTGCAGCGCCGCGCGTTGGCGCACGTCGGCTTCGGCGGCGACCAGTTCTCGCTCCACCTGCGCCGACTGTTCGGCAATCGCCCTGAGCCGCGCGACGTTGGCGCGGTATTGATTGCGCCGCTCTTCGACTTGTGCCTTGAGTTGCGCCAGGAGCCGCTGGCGATCTTTTTCCGAAAGCGGCTGGCCGCACGTGGGACATTGAGGGCGGGTGGCTTTTTCCAGCGTCGCCACGCGCTCCTTGATCGGCTCGGTCTCTGGGCCAAGTTGCTCGTTGCGCCCGCGCAGCCCGGCGCTCTCTTCGGCCAGCAATTGCTTGCGGGCCAGCGCTTCCTCGCGGGCCTCTTGGCGTTGATCGAGTTTTGCCAGCTCGGCCTGCACAGCGGCCAGTTGCGCGCGCAACGCGTCGGCGTCGGCCTTGATTTTCGCATCGGCCAGGTCGCTTTCGACGGCGCGCAATTCGCGTTCGGCCTGCGCGACCCGCACGCCCAGTTCTGCGATTTGCGCGTCCAGGTGTCCCGCGTCGCGCTGCGCGCCCTGGATTTTCTGCCAGGCTTCCTCGGCCTGACGCAACCGATCGCCCAACGCAATCACAGCCGCGCGTGCTGAAGAAAGTTCCGCCTCGTAGCGCGGGCGTTGTGCTAGCTCGTCGTCAATCCGGCGCAACTCGGTGTCCGTTTGCGCGATCTGATCTTCAACAGCCTTGATGCGCTCCTTGGCGCGATCTTCGTAAACTTGCCACTGTTCCAGGCCCAGGATATCGGCCAGGACTTGCTTGCGTTCGGCCGGCGTCTTGACGGTGAACTCGTCGGCGCGGTTCTGCAACAGAAAAGACGAGTTGATGAAGGTATCATAGTCCAGCCGCAACAAGTGATTGATCTTGTTTTGCGTTTCGCGCATGGTCGGCTCGGCCACGGTGCGGAATGATCCATTGGGCGTCTGCGCTTGCAGGTCGAGCGCGCTAGAGCCGCGCGTCCCGCCTTTGCGCGCGCGGACGACGCGATAGGTGTTGCCGGAAAGCGCAAAGGTAAATTCAACCGACATCTCGGTCTGGCCCTGGTGAATGAGTTCGTCGTCACGCCGGGCGCGGGCACGGCCCCACAGCGCCCAGGTGATGGCATCGAGCAGCGCGGATTTGCCCGCGCCGTTGTCGCCGGCAAGACAGGCGACATGGATGCCGGAAAAATCCAGCGGCGCAGGGTCGCGGTAGGGCATGAAATTGTGGAGGGTCAAGTTGAGTGGAATCATAGGGCCATGACAGCGGATGGGGAAATAAACGGATAAGAAAAGATAGATCACGACTTTTGCAGTGACATAATTTGACTTCTGCACCTTAAAAACTGAATACCCATCGTCAAGCAGAAGCGCGAGGCCCCTGCTAGAATCAAGAGAAACCAACTCGGAGGCGAGCAGGATGTCTTGGTGCGTGATGTTCGTGCGGCCCTGGAACGCGGCGTGCGCGCGGGCCGTCTTGAGGATCACCAGGTCGGCGCGATGGCCGTCCACGCCCAGCCCGGCCATGAGGTTGGCGATGGCGGCTAGGTCGGTCTGTGAGTGCTTGACCTGGGGCAGCAGTGCGCGGGCTTTTTCGATCTCGTTCGAAAGTTGCCTTTCGCGCGGCTCCCACTCTTCGCGGAAATCCTCCGGGTCGGATTCGAATTCCAGGTTGCGTTCGAGGATCGCCACCCGCGCGGACGGGTCGCGGATGCCCTGAATGTCCACGCACAACGCAAAGCGGTCGAGGAGTTGCGGGCGCAGGTCGCCTTCCTCCGGGTTCATTGTGCCGACGAGGATAAAGCGCGCCGGGTGCGTAAAGCTGATGCCTTCGCGCTCGACGACGTTGACGCCCATCGCCGCGCTATCGAGCAGCAGGTCAACCACGTGATCGTCCAGCAGATTGACTTCGTCCACGTACAGCAGGCCGCGATTGGCCGCCGCCAGCACGCCTGGCTCAAAGTGGCGTTCGCCTTTTTGAATCGCTCGCTCGATGTCCAGCGTTCCCACGACGCGGTCTTCGGTCGCGCTCACCGGCAGGTCCACGAACTTGGTTTTGCGCAGCGCGAGCGGCAGCGCCTCGCCGCGCGCAGATCGCTCGCGGCAGTTGGTGCACCACGTGACCGGGCTATCGGGGTCGCACGAAAACGGGCAGTCGGCCACGACGGCGATCTCGGGCAGCAGCGCCGCCAACGCGCGAGCCGCCGTGGATTTGGCCGTGCCGCGCTCGCCGCGAATCAACACGCCGCCGATCTGCGGATGCACCGCGTTGAGGATGAGAGCGCGAATCATTCGGGCCTGCCCGACGACGGCTGTGAACGGAAATACTGTTGGCATCTGAATAACTTGCTCCTGAAAAGAGATTTACTCTACCGGAGGGTTGATGACCCAGTGACGTTCCAACCCTTGCACTCCATCAAAGTCTGCGTCACCGAGCTTCATACAAGCCGCCAATTTTGAGGCTAAAGTCGTATTCTTCCGCCGGCTCTTGGCCCAGACAACCAACGAGTTCGTCTACCAATTTTTCCAGATCGGGCCTGTCCTCAGGCAAAGTGCGAATCTCTCCTGGCTGAACGACGAGCCGCAATCGTCCTGTCACACCAGCCTCGGCAAGAGTCTGTTGATCAACTACCAAGTATTCATTTGCAGTTACTTCTCGAACCACCATGCTGCGCCTCTTTGCAAGGTCCGTTCAAGCGTTTTGCCCGAAAACCCAACTCACTGCATTATACCTCACTGCGACGGAAAGAGTTTTCTTTGACGAACGGCGAAGGACGAAAGTGAGACGCGCTCTTGGCCGTTCGGCTTTCGTCGTTTTGTGGTATCATATCCTCCGCCGAGGATGGGCATGCCGAAATCAGCCTCGAGCAGGAAAGCGCGACGATGACTGAGATCGAAGACAAACGCGGACTCTTTTACCTGGGCAAGCAGTTTGACCTCGCCGCAAATACCATGGGCGAAGCCTTTTCGCTCGACGCCTCGCACCTCACGACGCACGCCGCCATCCTGGGGATGACGGGCTCCGGCAAGACCGGGCTGGGCATCACATTGCTCGAAGAGGCGCTGCTCGACGGCGTCCCCGCGATCATCCTCGATCCCAAAGGCGACATCACCAATCTCGCCTTGATGTTCCCCGACCTCACGCCGCAAGACCTGTCGCCGTGGATCGCGGCAGAAGACGCGCAGATGCACGAGCTGACGCCGGAGGCTTTTACGGCGCAGGTGGCCGCGAGCTGGCGCGAGGAACGGGCCAAGTGGGACATCACCCCGGAGCGCGTGCGCCGGTTGCTCGACGCAGCCGAGGTCTGCATCTACACGCCGGGCAGCGATGCCGGCATGCCGGTGGATGTGTTGCAGTCGCTGCAAGCGCCGCCGGGAGAGTGGGCCGGCCACGAAGAGGAAATGCGCGAGCGCATCCAGGGTTTGGTGTCGGCGCTGCTGGGGTTGGCCGGCATTGAGGCCGACCCGGTGCAGAGCCGCGAGCACATTTTGCTCGCTCATCTTTTCGAGCGGGCGTGGAAGGGGCAGAAAGGGCGCTATGGGGATAGCGCCCTTAACGATAATGATAACGCCCTATTCGACCTGCCCGCGCTCATCGGCCAGATTCAACGCCCGCCGTTGCAGCGGCTCGGCGTGTTTGAGTTGGATGCGTTCTTTCCCGAAAAAGACCGCATCGCGCTGGCCGCGTCGCTCAATCACCTCATCGCTTCGCCGGGATTCGAAGCGTGGCGGCAGGGCGAGCCACTCGACGTGGATTCGCTCTTGCGACGCAATCCATCCCCTCAGCAAGCAGGAGGGAAGCCGCGCGCCAGCATTTTCTATCTGGCTCACCTGGACGACGCACAGCGAATGTTCTTTGTGACGCTGCTGCTTTCCCAGGTGCGTGGCTGGTTGCGGCGTCAACGCGGCGCGGCCACGCTGCGCGCGATCCTTTACTTTGACGAGATTTTTAACTACTGCCCGCCGCACCCCAAGAATCCGCCGTCCAAAGTTCCGCTGCTGGCGCTGATCAAGCAGGCGCGGGCGATGGGCCTGGGCGTGGTGGTGGGGACGCAGAACCCGGTGGATTTGGATTACAAGGGGCTGGCGAACATTGGCGCGTGGTTCGTCGGGCGATTGCGGACGGAGCGCGATAAAGCGCGTTTGCTCGACGGGCTGGAAAGCGCGGCCACGGAATCGGGCAGCGGAATTGATCGCGACGAGATCGGCAAGTTGCTGGGCAATCTCCCGCCGCGCGTGTTTGTGCTTTCCGATGTGCGCGCCGAGCGGCCCATCGTGTTCAAGAGCCGCCAGGCGATGAGCTACTTGCGCGGGCCGCTGACGCGTGAAGAGATACGGCAGCTCTCGCCCGAAAAGCTGCCAGTTCCTTTGAGTTCCCCAGAGTCTCCGGTTGCGCAGGAATTCGAAGACACTCGCAGACAGGAGGCCCGTAATCGTCAGGCCGTCGCAGTGCCAGTGCACGACCTGGGGCGCGGCAAATTCATCGCCCGTGAATTCTTTCGGGAGTGAGCGCGTGAGTTGGCGTTTGCGTCCGGTCGAAAGCGAAAGCGCCCACAGGTCGCAAGGATTGCGCGGGCCGTCGTAGAGAAATACCAGGTGCTTGCCATCGGACGTGAATTGCGGCCACTGGTGCACCCCCGGCGCGACGCGGACATATCGAACCGCGCCCGTCGTCAGTTCTTTGATGCCGACGCTCACGTTGCCGTCCTCATTCCAGGTGAAGGCCAGCCGCTCGCCTTGCGGCGACCACCCCGGCTGGATCGCCTCGTTGGGACCGGTCGTCTCCTGGACCAAGTCGCCAGTGTTCACCTGGTAAGTAAAGATGCAGTTGACGCCGGTCGAGTTGGACGTAAAGGCCAGGCGCTTGCCATCGGGCGCCCAGCAGACTTGCCGCGCATCCACCGGCCCGTCCGGCCCGCCGACGATTTTAGTCTCGCCGCCGTTGAGCGGGACGAGGAAGACCCACATTTCTTGCCCTTGTGCCAATGCAGTCACGGCCAGGTATTTGCCGTCTGGCGACCAGTCCACGAGCATATCGGAAAACTCGTGATGCGTCACCCGCTGCGCCTGGCCCGCGCCGTCGGCGTCCACGCGCAACGTGTAGGTGGCGAATTTGCCTTCACGGTTGGAGACGAACGCGATGTGCTCGCCGTCCGGCGACCACGAGACAACCGGGTTAATCGTCTCATCGGGCGTGTCGGGCGTCAAGTTGCGCGCCGCGCCTGTGGTCAAGTCGTAAAGGAAAATGTCATAGTTCTCGTCGCCGGCATAGTCCTGGGCAAAGGCGAGGCGATTGCCCTGAGGCGAAAACACGGGCGACATTTTGCTTTCCGGGCCGGAGGTGATTTTCTCGGGTTTGCCGCGGCCAGTCAGCGGGACGAGATAGACCTCCCACTGACCGGACCTGTCCCACACGACGGCAGCCGTCTGCCCGTCGGGCGAGATAGCGTAGCCGAGCCACGGGTAAATGCTCGGAATACGGACGAGAGTTTCGATGTCGAGAGGTTTTGTCATCGTGTCACCTTCCTTTGCGCAGATGTTTTATTCGCCATCCAGTGGTAGAATTATAGCCGATTTTGGTTGATCCGCTTACGTTATCCCGATCCGGACAAGGAGCGTCCCATGAGTATCCGTCTGCAGTGGCCTGTCAGAAACAGTTTCATCACTCAACAGTTTGGAGAGCGTCCCGAGTTTTACCGGCCGCTTGGCCTGCCGGGGCACGAGGGCATAGACTTTAACGCCCCGGAGGGTACCGAGATCTATGCCGCCGCCGACGGCGTGGTCAGCGAAGTTCGATTGGACGGCGACTCGGACCCGATGCGCAAGCCCTACGGGAATCAGGTTCGCATCCAGCACGAGGGCGGATACACGAGCACCTATGCTCACTTGTCCCAGGTCATCGCCCGGCAAGGTCAGACTGTGAGGGCAGGGCAATTGATCGGCCTTTCGGGCCACACCGGCAACTCTCAGGGGGCGCACCTGCACCTGGCACTCAAGAAGCAAGGCGCAACTCAGGCCGGCCAGACAAACTATCCTTACGACATTATTGATCCCAGTCCTTACCTTTCGTCATTTGTGGAAAGCCAGCCACAAGAACCTGCACTGCCCGCTCCCGCGCTCCAGGTTCAGGTCGCCAGCCCTGACGTGGGATACCTCAATGTGCGCAGCGCCCCCTCGGCCAGCGGCACGCTGGTGACCCAATCGCCCGACAGGGCGATGCTCGACGTGTTGGAGGCGGCAGATGTTGCGCGCGGCAAAATCGGGAAACAGGGTCAGTGGCTACGGGTATGCACGTCGGACGGCAAAGAGGGATACGTGGCCGCCTGGTATGTGCGCTTGCCCGACTCGACTCTGCCTCCTGTCCCAGTCCCGGCTCCCGCGCCGGTGATTTCTGTCGTCGTCAATAGCCCGGACGCGCCACTCAAAGTGCGCAGCGGTCCCGGCATCCAAAATGTCATCCTGGAAAAAGTGCCGGACGGGACAACACTCGATGCGCTTGAATCCGCCGATGCAGTCAAAGCCAAAGTGGGCCAACCAGGCCAGTGGCTGCAAGTGCAAACGCCCGATGGCGTCACCGGCTATTCGGCGGCGTGGTACTTGCGCTTGGCATAGGAGATCGAGTGATCCGTGTTGCTGTTGACACGCGAACTTACGCAGTCATATCTCGGCTATCCAGTCCACGTAAAAGCTGTCTGTATGACCGTCGCATAGTTCTTGTCCAACTCTGGCTCCAGCAACAAAATCGCGGCGATACGGCGGGACATGTTCGTCACCTCGCGCGCTTCGTCGGGCGTGAGCGAGCGGCCCAGCAGGTCGCGCTCGCGGTAGCTGAGCCATTTCTTGATGACCTGGTAGCCGCCGAGGGTGTACTCCCACACGCGCGCCGGGATGTTCTTCCAGTAGGCCACGTCGTTCAGGTAAATGTCGCAGGTGGTCGCGCCAAGACCTGTCAGGTCTCTCAAGACCTGACAGGTCTGTGTTTTACCCTTGCCCGGCATGGTGATGCCGCCTTTGCCCGCGTGACCCCACCCGGCGGTCACGGCCAATTCGCCCGCGTCCGGCTGCAACGCCCCGCCGCCCACGCGTGAGATGACGGCGATGGATTTCAACTCCGGGCGAATCGTCCCCGACGTGACGCCTTTGACCGGACGCTCCGTGTCCAGCAGCGCGGCGATTTGGCGGCCTAGCGCAGCGGAAGCGAGCAGTGCGTCGGGACGTGAGGGTAGGGGGATGCGCGGCCAATCTTGACGCAACGCGCCCGAGTTTTCACGACGGTATGCCGGGGCGTGAAGAACGGCAATGACGTGATAAAAAAGGTCGGCCTCGGTAGACCTGAAAGGTCTGCCAGACCGGTCAGGTCTATTCAGGTACGCGGCGGCCTGCGCGCGCAGATTGGGGGCGACATCTTGTTTTTTTCCCTGGTAGAACAATGGCAGGACGGGGTTACCGTGCTTTGCAGTTTGCATTTCCTTGATCTTGTTCATCGAATGGGGTCAATCGACATGATCAAATACTTCGCCAGACCCCGAGTCGGGTGGGACCGCACGATCGATGAACACACCACAGCCAATCCAGCACTCTCGACCAGAGTCTCGTATTCCTTTTGACTCCTACAGTAACGCCCGCGGTCGAGGCGGGCAAAGAAGTTCGATACCAACTCCCCGGGTAGATATACAATGTCTTGCGTGACGAGGCGACTCAGGTTAGATGACGTGGCGAGCGTTGAGAATAGGCCCAGCACCTCGTGGTCTACAAGGTGATGCAAGAGGCCGGCAAGCACCACTCGAGTTGGTTGAATCTCATCGACATCTTTCTGTTCCAGCAACTTGGTCTGGAAGACGACATCGCGATTCGTCCCGAAACGATTCCTGGCGTACGAAACAGCAATCTCGTCGATATCGAATCCCCAGTACTGTTTAAATCCCTTGAGATAATTCAGTGCGTCACCTGTGCCACACCCAACATCAAGGACAATATCCTTGTCTGTTGTCTCCAATGCGCCATAGAGGCTTGAAAGATCTATTCCACCTACTACAAGAGGACGAATAGTGTTGTACACAAATGGGTTCCCCAGGATACGACTGTATAGGCTCATAACAATCACTCACCAATTACCAGCAGCAAATTAATGCGCATAAGCCCATCGCCGATAAATTCCGGGACTGGCACTGCAGACGCTAGACAGTCGAGCGGGTCGGGTCTGAACCACTAAATGTCCACATCCGATTTGCGACAAAGTTCCAGATTATAACGCATGCAATCGCACCGATCTGAGAGTAGATATAGTGGATCTGCAGTATCTCCGTTCCAATCTGCATCAACACTCCGTTAAGCAACAGCCCAACGGACGCAACAGCGATAAATCGCGCCAGCGCTTTTGAATGGCTCGCATTCGAGCGAAAAGTGAAGGTGTAATTGAGAATGTAGTTTAGCGCGGCACTAATGATGAATCCGATTGAAGACGCAAATAGCGCGCCCAGCTTGACATATTGCACCAGTGCGAAAAGAACAGAAAATTGAACGATCGCGACCAGGCTGCCGACCAAAAGGAATCTGAAGAACTGTCGGGCAAGCGCTTTGATGCGCATAGTGAGCGGCGCAATATCACCCAACCTGGCTCTCGCCTCTCATCCTGGCCACCGGGCTTCTAGTGAACATGGGAGGCAAGTGACGAAATCCAATGTATTCACTCACAATATAAAGCGGCCGCTGCTTGATCTCCCCGTATATCCTTCCAATGTATTCTCCCAGTATCCCGATGGAGACCAGCTGAACGCCGCCAATAAATAGCACCGCGACCATCAGGCCCGCCCAGCCTTCAACCCAGTTATTGGTAAATAGTCGGATAGCGATAGCATAACACAAACCCAACAGTGACAGTCCAGCCGACAGAGCGCCCAATGCTATTGATATCTGCAAAGGTTTAGTCGAGAACGACATAATTCCGTCAGTCGCGAACCGCAGCATTTTTCGTAGCGGATAGTTACTCTCTCCAGCGAATCGCGCTGCTCGCTTATATGGCACCGCTATCTGCCTAAAGCCCACCCAACTCACCATCCCACGAATGAAGCGGTCACGTTCTGGCATTGCTCGGAGCGCATCAACTACGCGGCGACTCATCAAGCGGAAGTCACCCGTATCAGCAGGGATGGCGACATCAGAAAGGCCATTTAGCAAACGGTAGAAGCCGCGAGCCGTAGCCAACTTGAGAGCTGATTCGCCAGCTCGTTCGGTACGGGTGCCGTAGACCACGTCAAAACCTTCTCGCCATTTTGCGATCATCTGATGCACCACTTCGGGCGGATCTTGAAGATCAGCATCCATGAGCACGACCGCATCCCCATTAGCTACATCGATGCCGGCGGTCACAGCAATCTGGTGGCCGAAGTTACGTGCAAAGCCGACGATCCTGATGCGGGGGTCACGCAATGCGAAACCTTTCAAGAGTTCGCGCGTGCGGTCACGACTGCCATCGTCTACAAAGATCAACTCTACTTGCAAGTTCTTTAGTTCTAGGGAAAACGCTTCCAAGCGTTTCATCGTTTCCCCGATGACCTGCTCCTCGTTATAGCAAGGGATAACAACAGATAGCAGTTCACTTTTGCTCACTATTTCGGTATTTGGGTTCATCGATATCCATCACAATTGCGATCGCCCCCGGCAGCGTCCACCGCGCCATCGCGCGGGTGGCCGCACGCCTGCAGGCGCCGGTGCGGGCCCTCCGAGGCGCCCTCGTGGCGGCAGCGGTCGCCCATGCCGACGGGACCGGACTGGGTGTTAGCGGTGGGTTCTACTGGCTGCATGTGCTCAGCACCGCGTAACTGACCGCCTACTCCGCCCATCTCAAGCGCGGCGCCGGCGCCTTGCACGCTTTCCGCCTGTTGGCGCCGTTCTTCGGCGTGCTCCAGCAAGCCCAAGGTCCGCGGCAGCGCCGGCACTGGCGGGCCTCGGGCATGACCGATTCTCCGAGGTGCAGCCTCTACTCTGAGCAAACAGCCGCGGCGGGAGGTTTATTCCCGCGTTCTGCGTAAGATATTCTGCGGCTCCATCGAATGGCCTTGCTGGGGATCATGCAAGGGAACCTGCAGCGTAAGGGGCCGGCCGGTCGGTCAGTATACCCTAGCGTTACTGTAATTGGGCTCGCCGGACGCGCCGCTCTTGATGGCGGTGCAACGGATCAACATGGCCGGAGGGCCGATCCATCGGAGCATAGACGATTGTGGCGCTGCACTGAACCTTGGGAATCGCTGATTAATTCCGAAGCTGCCGGGTGGGGCTCCACGAAATCAAGGCGTTGCGAGACTGGCGACGCTCGAAACCGGAATTGATCAGCGATTTGTATGGAGTCCCCCCGTTTTGCAAGAAGACGGTCTGCGACAAGAAGGTCTGACTGCATGCTTGTATCCGGCCTGTTGGCGAGTCGCTTGTGGGACTCTGGCCCTGATGACGCCCTCGATGCCCTTGACGGTGCGCCCGAACATCTGAATGAGGCGGCGGTACGCGTCCAATGCGAATCGCTTGTTGCCAGTGAGCGCGGCGACGCCCTGCAACGTCGTTGGATTGAGGCCCACGTTGAGCACCGTGTCCATCATGCCGGGCATGGAGAACTTGGCGCCGGAGCGCACAGACACCAACAGTGGATTGCTGGGGTCGCCAAACTTTTTGCCGGTCTCTTCTTCGACTTTCTTGAGCGCCTCAAGCGTCTGATCCCATAAGCCTTCGGGGAACTGTTTGCCGGCGTCAAAGTATGCGTTGCAGGCTTCGGTGGTGATGGTGAAGCCAGATGGAACGGGCAACCCGGCGCGCGTCATTTCGGCCAGCCCAGCGCCTTTGCCGCCGAGCAAGTCGCGCATGTCCTTGTTGCCCTCATTGAATAGATAAACCCACTTGGTCATTCTTGCTACTCCTTCGGATTTTGGATTTCCAGTCTTGATGGGGGCGTCTTGCGCCCATCAATGCCTTGCATTTTGCGCGGCCCACATTATAGCCGCGTCCCCTTACTCACGCAACTTGAAAGGCGGCAGATTCTATTTGCTCGCCGGGTACAGGATCGAGTCAATCTCCTTCAACGCCCTAGCCAAGTCCGGTGGCGCGCAACCTTCCACCTGGTCTCCGATGTGCTTGTGATGCGGATAGTTGGGCAGGCCGGGAAAGTGCGGAGCGTTGTCGTAGCGAAAGACGGTCTGATTGCCGCGTTGGTAATGATAGCTGTAGTGCAACTTGCTCACCGCTTCTCGCCGCAGCAACACAGCAGCCTCACTGAACTCGATAAACGAATCGTCTGTGAATTGAACACGAGCGCGCACGGTCAGATACGTTCCATCGCGCAACAGCCTGTCCGTCCATGATAACAGACGAACATCCTGGCGGGACGTGATCAGGCGCTTGAGGTCAAGCAGGTACTCGACGAGATTCATTGGCATCCAGAGCCACGGCAAGTTCCGCTTTTACTTCTTCGTCTGCGTATGTAACTGCGGCGCGCATCAAGGCAATCTCGATGGACTTTTTTGCGGCCCTGTACATCTCATACAAGCCAATCCACTCTATGAAATCCGTGTCGTCGCCCATTTCGCCGCGATTGAACTTGGCCGCGAACTCGTCCGAAGTCATGCCATACTCGAGTTCCATGTCGCGCAAATCGCGGGACACCTCGACCAAATCCTCGACCGGCGAAGTGCTCTCGACCGCTTCGCGCCAGAGTTGCTGAAAGCGCTCCGGTTCCATGTCTTTGAGATTAGTGAGAACCAGTTTCGGCATCTCGTCGCCTCTCACGTTCCTTTCACCTGCGCACTACACCCCGCATTCCCCGCTTGCTAATTATATCGGCGGTAACATTCCAACGCAAATATCAGAATCCCTCGACCTTGCTCAAATCCACGATGCCTTGCGGCAGCGCAGCGATGCGCTGCAAGAGCGCCAGTCGCGTCTCGCGCACCGAAGGGTCTTGCGCCATCACCAATACGTCCACAAAGAATTTGCTGATGACGGGAACCATCGGCATGAACGCGGAAAAGAATTCGTCTACGCTGTTTTGCGGCGCGATGCGAGCCGCCACGACTTGATACGCTTGATACAACGTCTGCGTGCCGGCATCGGGATCGCGTGTGATGTCGAGCGGGAAAGCTTGCGCAAACTCGCGCGTGATGCGGACGCACCGCGCAAAGTTGGAGAGCACGTCGTTCCAGTCGGGACGCGCGGCCCGGGCGGTCAGTTGCTCGACCGCTTGTCGGGCGCGATACGGATCGTCGCCGCGCGCCGAAAGCGCCGCTTCGATCAGGTCATAGCGCCAACCTTGATCGCCCAACAACACGCGCAGCCGGCCCGCGATGAACTCGTGCGCCTGCGCAAGGGTCTCGTCGCTGACCGGCACAGGCTGGAACTGGGCCGCCGCTCGCAACAACTCACGCAACGAAAGCGAAAGGTTCTTTTCGATCAAGACCTGCACGATGCCGAGCGCCGCGCGTCGCAGCGCAAACGGGTCCGCCGAGCCGGTGGGGATCAGGTTGACGGCAAACAGGCCCACCAAGCTATCGAGCTTGTCGGCCAGGCCCACGACGATGCCGGGCAAACTCTCCGGCAACTTGTCGCCCGTGTAACGCGGCAAGTAATGCTCAAAAATCGCCTGCGCCACTTCCGGCGGCTCGCCCTGGCGCAGGGCATACTCGCGGCCTATCACGCCTTGCAAGCTGGTAATCTCGACCACCATCTGCGTTGCCAGGTCGGCCTTGCACAAATGAGCAGCGCGTCGAGCGGCCTGCAAATCGGACTCGGTCAAGCTCAACATCGCGGCGATGTGTGGCGTCAGGTTTTCGATACGATGAATCTTGTCCAGCACCGAACCGAGTTTCTTTTGGAATGTGAGTGTGCCCAGGCGCGGCAAGAACTCTTCCAGCTTCTTTTGCGAGTCGTGCTTGACAAAGTAAGCTGCGTCGGCAAAACGCGCTCGCAGCACGCCCTCGTTGCCGTGCGCGACGATGTCGAGGTTCTCCTGCGGGCCGTTGCGAACCGCGATAAAGTGGGGTTGGAGAGTGGAGATTGGGTATTCGACTGGGAAGTATCGCTGGTGCTTGCGCATCACCGTGACCAACACATCGCGCGGCACGGAGAGGTAATCCGGCTCAAAGTTGCCCAACAGCGCCGTCGGCTGCTCGACGAGATTGGTCACTTCGTCTAGCAGGCCGGGGTCATCGGGCACAACCCCGTTCACGGATTGGGCCAGGCGATTGATCTGCGCTTTGATGGTCATGCGGCGCTCGTCCATGTCCAAGATGACGCCGTGTGATTTCAAGAGATCAAGGTATGCATCGGCTTTAGATATTTCGAGGTCAGGCGAACCGTCGGCGCGGACACCGCGCGAGACGCGCCCACTCGTCACATCGGCGTACTCGAACGGGATGACATGTTCATCTATCAGCGCCACCAGCCAGCGGATCGGGCGACTGAAGGCCACGTTCGTCCCAAATCGCAGGCGCAACTATTCAGGGAGACCTCACCCTTGCGAGAGTTTGCTCGAATCAAGCCGGAATCGCGCACTGGGGGAAAATGTGATAAACTGGTATGGCTCTTGCCTGAGCATGGTATGGCTCGAGATTTGCGCGACGCAGAAAGGAACGACGATGACCACAGCCGCCCATATCCTGGTCGTGGACGACGAGGCCGGAGTGCGCTTTTTCCTGGAGCAGATGCTTGAGCGCGACGGCCACCAGGTCGTGGCCGTAGAAAGCGGAGAAGCTGCGCTGGAGCGCATCGCAACCCAAGAGTTCGACTTGGTGCTGGTGGATTTGAGATTGCAGGGCATCGGGGGCATGGATGTCCTGGCGGCGGTGCGCGAGACAGCGCCCGATACTCCCGTCATCGTGCTCACCGCCCATGCTTCGCTCGAATCCGCCATGGAAGCGCTCCGTCAGGGCGCGCACGATTACCTGTTCAAGCCCAGTCAGGTCGTCGAGGTGCGCGAGAGCGTCCGCACGGCGCTGCTCAAGCGCCAAGCCGCTCTGCAACAACGCCACCTGTTAGCTCAACTGACGCAGCACTTGACCGGCGCCCCGCAAAAGCCCGCGACGACCGCCGCCCCTCCCTCGTCCATCTCCGGGCTGCCGCCCCATCCTGCTAACTTGGAAAACCAGGCGCGTTTCTCCCAGCAAGGCGGACTGATTGTGGACATGATGCGGCACGTGATCACGTTGGACGGCCACATGCTGGAGCTTTCTCCCACCGAATTCGCACTCCTGGCTTATCTGTGCGCCGAAACCCCCCGTGTGATTTCGGCGCAAGAGCTGGTGCATGCAGTGCAAGGCTATGAATGTGAGCCCTGGGCGGCGCGAGAGACGTTGCGTTATCACGTCCACCGCATCCGGCAGAAAGTCAGGCACGCCACGGACCGCGCGGACATTGTCCGCACCGTGCGTGGAGTAGGATACACGCTCGATCTTGGCGTCCCAGACCAGTGAACGGCAAGCGGCCACAGGCACATTCCTCAGAGGCAACTGCTCACCCTTGCGAAGGTTGTGTTTGTACTCGCCACGTGTTCCCTTGGAACCTTCGCAAGGGTGACTGACCTTTTCCCACGCCACCGGCGACGGGTATCACATCCCCTGATCCTTCTTTGCCCCTTTTCCAATAGCTACGTTTGACTTGCCGCCCTTGCGCCAATGCAATCGTTACACAATTGCCACCTAACACTAACGTAGTCTATGGTGTTTTGCGCTATGATTAGGGCACGCGATCCAGCTTCACACGCATTTGCTTCCACGCAGGCAGCGATCGGCTCCACCCCCGCCCGGTCATGAGCCTGGAACCTGACCTAGTTCAGCAACATCCGGGGCGGGGAATCTCTTGGCAAAAGGAACAGTGATATGAACAGCATGGAAGAACTTCAGGCTACTTTTATTCGGAACGTCGAGCACGAGTTGCGCACTCCATTGTCCATTGTGCAAGGCTATGCCGAATTGTTGCGAGATGGGGAGTTGGGCCAACTTGCGCCGGAGCAGCAACAGGCGATGCTGGTCATCGTTGACCGCGCCTACGAACTGCGCAAACTGGTGGAGCGGATCGGCATTCTGCTCGAAGCTCAATCTCGTCAGGGCACTTGCTTGCCGCTCTCGTTGAGTGACGTCATCGCAGAAGTGGTAAAAGGCCGGTGTGCAGACGCGGCGCAGGCCAGTTTGACGGTAGATGTCCGCGTTGACCCCGACCTGCCCAGTCTGCCGGGCGATTCGTACCAGTTGGCTCAAGCCTTCGACTGCTTGCTGGAAAACGCCATCAAATTCACGCCGAGTGGCGGCCAGGTAAACGTGCATGCGTATGCCGAGTCCGGCTGGATTTGCTACACCGTGAGCGACACGGGAATCGGAATTCCGGAGGACAAAGTGACGCAGCTTTTCAATGGCTTTTACCAGGCGGACAGTTCCACCACCCGCCAGTTCGGTGGGATCGGGCTAGGCCTGACGGTCGCCAAAGCCGTTGTGGATACCTACAAAGGCAGGATCGAGATTGAAAGCCAGCCCGGTCAAGGCAGCCGGTTCACGATCAGATTGCCCCACTCTTCACCCGAGGCGCAAGGCGGCTTGCCCGGTGGAGGCACAGCTGCTGTGCGGCGCATCCTGGTCGTGGACGACGAGGAAAATGTGGCCCTGACGCTCCAATGCGGCCTGGAAAAGCTGCCCAACTGCGAGGTGGCTATTGCCACCAGCGGCGAAGAAGCATTACAGCTCTTTGCGCAACGGCCATTCGACTTGATGGTTACTGACTATAAAATGCCCGGCACGGATGGCATGACACTCGCAGCGCGGGTCCGCCAAGCCTATCCCCCCACTTCCATCGTCATGATTACGGCTTACACGAATGATGATCTGCGCGAACGGGCCGCGCGCGCTTCCATCCACAGTATTTTGGACAAGCCGGTCAAACTGGCGCAAGTCCGCTCGGCGGCGCTGGAAGCATTGGGACAAGCCGTGGCGGGCAGGTAGCCTCTGGCTGACGAGTAGGCAATGGGGAGTGTGCCTGGCTATGCATAAGCCCTCCCTGGCCCCACTGGGGAGAACCGGATTCAAGTATGAAAGTGACTGGCAACCGTGGCGAGTCACATACTCTGACAAGGGTCTCCCGTACCTTCACTTGGAAGGATTCCTGATGTGCGCATACTGGCATCAAATAGACTGTAGAACAGGGAACACTGGCATTACACCAGTCACAGTAGATGATACAAAGGACATTTTCGCTGATGTAACTTACTGGTATGATGTCTGTCAGAAAGATTGGGTAGACACTCCCGGCGAGGGGGTGTTCGTGGTAAAGGGAGTAGAAAAACGCTTCCACCAGCCACCGCGTGGAATCTACCTATCCCCTTTTAAAGTCCTCTGATACGAACACCGGTCCAGCGTACGAACTGCGGGAGCCTTGAGCATAAGGGATGATTGAATTGAGACCTGATCCACATGGTAGCATCTCAAGAGCCACCGTCCTTAATATCTTCACGGCCACGGCGAACACTTCGCGCTCAAAGAACCAACGGAACGGCGGCCAATGGAATGCGATGTGGCGCGCCGCCTTGAACAGCAGCGGCTCACGCCGACGCTGGGGCGGCGTGTCGAGCCAGACCTTGATCCGCCCAAAGCCGGCCCGCTTGAGATTGCGCTGCAAGCCCACCATGTCCTGCTCGTTGACGTGTACATCCAGGTTGACGGCGACGTTGAGCGCGCGCGGGTCTCGCGGATAGAGATGGCCTTTGCCCTGGATCATCCGAATCAACCGGACGACGGGATAGGCGTACACGTCGTACCAGCGGTTCGGCGCTGTGTGCACGATAAACATCCCGCCGGCCTTGAGGACGCGCTTGATTTCGGCCATCGCCGCGTCCAGTTCCCACGGGTAAAGGTGCTCGACCACGTCGAACATCAGCACACGGTCGAACGCGCCCGACGGGAACGGCAAGCGTTTGGCATCGGCCCGGTACACGCCCATCTTGCCGGGCAATGGATCGCCCGCCGAGCGGATCAGCTCTTGCGAAAGGTCAACGGCGACCTCGGCATAATCAATGCCGTAAGCGTCCGCGCCCAGCCGCGCGCAATGACGCAATATCTCGCCGCGCCCGCAGCCCACATCCAGCACCCGCATCCCTGGCTCTACCGACGCAACCGCGAACGCTTTGCTCAGCCGGCGCGACAGCAGCTCGCCCTGTGATTTCAGAAACTCTTCATGCCCCTCGCACGCGGTGAGGAAATACTCTTTGCTGTACAACGTGGAAGGCAGTGCGGGTTGTGGGTTCTCTCGTGCCACGACTCGTCCTTTCTAAACGCGATTATACCAGATTACACATTTCAGATTGTAGATTCTAGATTGCTGATTGACGCCATGCGCTCTAATCCTCAACCTCCAATCTGCAATCAGCAATCTACAATCAGAATTTCCGTTTGCCGATCAACTGTCGCACGATCTCCAACTCTTTGACCTTGAGCATCCCCATCAACAGGCTGTACACCATCACGCCAGCCAGCCCAGCCCCGCCCACGATGATAAAGTGCCCCGTGGTGTGGCCGAGCCGCAGCGCGGGAGTCAAGGCCCAGGCCGCCATCGCCGCGACGGCGCCCATCGCCGCCGCCGCGCCGGTCGCCTTGGCGATGAGTGCGCGCGCCCCGTAACCGCCCAGTCCGCCCATCCGCCGCTTGATGAGCCACAGCATGATGAGCGCGTGGCTGAACCATTGAACCGAGGTCGCCAGCGCCAGGTCAGAGACGCGCAGCGGGCGGCCCAGGGCCAGCGTGGGCGCAAGCGCCGCCGCCAGGTAAATCCCAATGCAGATCAGCCCCACCACCGCCGGAGTGAGCGTGTCTTTGCGTGCGTAAAACGCAAAGATAAGTGGCACGTCAATCGCGGCAAAGGTCAGGCCGAACAGATAAAAGCGCAAAAGCTGCGCCGTTGCCACTGTATCCGCCGACGTGAACTCGCCATGCTGAAAGACCAGCGCGACAATCGGCTGGGCCAGCACGAACAGTCCCACCGTCGCCGGGATGATTAGGATCAGCACCAGCTTGAGGCCGTGTGCCAGCGTTGAGAGAAAGGGCCAGCCAGAGGCCGGGTCGTCGAGGGAGAAGAGTTGGCTCTGGCGAGAAAGTGTGGGCAGGATCGCCGTCGAGATCGCCACGGCGACCAGTCCTTGCGGGAACTGCATCAACGTGGTCGCGTAATTCATCCAGCCGAGACTGCTCGCGCCGGTGTACGAAGCCAGGTTGTAGCTCAAGTAGACGCTCACCTGGCTAATGACCAGGCTCGCGGCGACCGGGACGTACAACCGGGCGATATGCCGCAGCGCCGGGTGCTGCAAATCCAGCGTCGGTCGCAGCCGCAGGCCGCGCAGGCCGGGCGCTTGCAGCGCAATCTGGACGACGCTGCCCACCAGGATGCCCAGCGCCATGCTCGCCACGCCCAGGCGTTGACTGAACAAGAGCGCCACGACCACGACGCTGGCGTTGTACACAGTGGACGTGAACGCCGGCAGCGCAAAGCGCTTGAGCGCATACAGCAGCCCGGTGAGCAGCCCTGACAGGCTGAGAAAGATCACGGCGGGAAGCGTGATGCGCAGCAAATCCGTCGCCAGCGCCAGCGTCTGGGCGTCATAGCCGCTGCCGAGCAGCCAGGCGATGAGCGGCGCAATCCCTTCAGCCAGGATCACCAGGACAGTCAGCGCCATGAATGCCAACGTGAGCAGCGTGCCTACCAGCCGCTCTAGCTCCTCGCGACGTTCCGGCGCAGCATACTCGCTAAAGACCGGCACCAACGCGCCCGATATCATCCCGCCGATGAGCAGGTCGTAAAGTTGCCGGGGCACAATGTCCGAGACCTGGAAAGCCGTCACGAGCCACGTCGCGCCGAACAGGTGCGACTTGACTGTCTCGCGCGCCAGGCCCAGCACGCGGCTGGCGATGTTGCCCAACGCGATGATGCTCGCCGCGCGGGCGACGCCCAACGCGGAACTCTCTGCCGGTTGGGTGATGGCCGCTGGTTCGGGGGTGATGAGATTGTCGTCGCTGATCACAGAGTACATATCGCGTATCGCGCCCTCATCCCTTCGACTTTGCTCCCCGCTCCCTTCGGTCGGGGACTTGGGGCAAGCCCCGGCCTTCTCCCGTTGAAGACAGGGGGTCAGGGTGGGGCCAAAACACAACGAGCGGCGTACGCCGCTCGACGCGCATTGTACCCCATATAACGAGGGCTGGCAAACGTAAGATCTGACCTCCCCTTCAATCCAGCCATCATTTTGCAAACTGGCTCGATTATGCCATAATCAACCCTACGGCAATCTGGACCGCCGAGACCGCTAGTCGAAAGGGGAAAGGCATGTCCGACCTCACAGGGCGAATCTTGGGACAATACCAAATCCTGGAAAAGTTGGGGCTGGGTGGCACACTCGTTCATTACAAAGCTTGCCAACTCAAGCAGAACCGCTACGTCGAGCTGCGAACCTTGTCCGATTTACTTCGGGCAGCAGCGCGATTCGGTCAAAGTCGGCCTGCACGGGGCTTGCAGGTCTGACCGGCCTGGCTGGCGCGACAAAGGAGAAATCGGGCGGCGGGCTGGACAAGCTGCCTATGTCGCCCTCCTGGGCATGTTTTTTGCGCAACCGACATTCCTCACACCGTTTTGGAATCTCCAGTTTGTGTTCTCTGAACCATCGCTGGTGTTCATAGCTCAAAGTGAATGTCGCACCGCAATCCACGCATCGAAAAGTCTCACCGCCCATCATGCACCTTTCCCACCTTGCGCCCGCCCATCGTCAGTTGCAGCGTGGCAATGCGACTGATGTTGGTCATCACTTTTTCCCGCCGAGCAGATTGAGCGCCTCGCCTGCACCGGCCAATTTGTCCTTGTATTGCGGATCGAGGCTGGCGATCAGCGAGACGACGAACCAGAGGATCGCGCCGCTCAAAGCATAGTCGCCCACCAGCGCGTTGAAAGCAGGATACACGCGCTGGATCACCAGTAAAGCCAGAAGCGGGAACGCGCTTTTGAGCAGGGTCAAGGCCAGATTGGCCGCTCGTGCCGGCCACGAGAGGGTGGAAGCTGGCAACTCGATCTTTTCAAAACTATCCCAGTCGCCCGTTGCCGCGTGAACAAGACTCTGGGCAATGGCCCGCATAAAATGCTGGCGCGTGTCGGCTTTGGGTGTGAGCAGCCATTTCTTTTTCGCCCGGAGCGCGGCGGCCATCTGGCGCATGGTTTTTCGCATCCATTCATCGGTGGCTGCATCGCCGCTGCGGAGCTGACGCGGAATATCCTGCTCTATCCGGTCGGCCACGTTTTCCAGCCGCGCCAGCCAGTCCCGCCTGGCGCTCAGGTCAATCCACTTTTCAGGGTGTCGCTCTACGTCTTGCAAGACCAGCGCCAAATCGTTGACGATGATAGCATCCGGTATCGCGGTATTTGTCCGCCACTGGTAAACCGCAGGCGCAATCCACACTTCCAGAACGACGCCCAGGAGATAGACGGAAAAGATTGACATCCACAGTGTATCGGCAAGGACAAAGAGCATGATCGCGTCGGGCGCTCGGACATTGGCGGCCAGAACCGCCTGCACGAATGCCACAATGAATGAGATCGCCACAAACAGCAGCCAATAAACCACGAAATGGAAACTGTTGCCATAGAATAGCCGGTAGAGCAGGATGGGTGCCGTGAGGATGGTCCCTCCCACGACGAAAGCCACGATCAAATTCAATAATATACTGCTCCATTCCCACCAGGTGGATCCGAGATGGAGCCACATGAGCGGCAAGAAGAAAACTGCAACCGACAGCCCTGCGAAGATGGCCGTGGCAACGCCCGAGGCCAATCGCCTGGTTTTAGGCGTTTGGGTCTGAGCCGCCGCCACCAGGGCAATGCACTGTCTTACACGCGAGCCGATTTTGCCTTTGGTTTCCACATCGAGCACTGCCGAATCGGCCAAAGAATTGAGGGTCTCGCGCACGTTCTGAACGGGTTTGGCATCAATCGCCAGTTCCAATGGGCCAGAGCCGGTTGCCAACGTGCCTCCTTTTTGAATCAGATCAAGAACCTTGGCGTCCGAGGACCGATATTCATCACCCATTCGTGGCTGCACTACTGCAGTCCTGGGTCAGCCTCGCTTACTCAAGATTGCCTTGATACTGTTTCATCAATCTGTCGAGCGCCTGCTCGACGTCCACATTGAATTGCGCCGGCCAGCCTCCGCCAGTGACGTTGCTTGAATCAACTTGCTTGTCTTTCCACAGATGATGAAGCACGTGGAACTGGGCCTGATGCTGCATATAATCCTGAAAGCTGGCGGGGACCTGGCCCGATTCGAGCAGGTAGACTTTGGAGCGGATAAGCTCGGCAATCTGAGCGTTGATGGGCAAGAAGTAGGTCTCGACGAAATAATGCCAGATTTGCGTGTCTTGCCCGCCGAACCGACCGGGGTCAGGCCGTCCGCTGGGGCCGGCGGGCAAGCGTTGGCAAGCCACGTTATACACGGCCTTGGACTGCTGAATCAGACTCCACAATGGGCCATACAATTCTTCGATTTGCCTTTCCAGGTGATGTTGGGCGGCCTGTTTCCGGCGCGTCTCGTCTTCTTTCCGACGGGAGAGCGAATAGTTGATAAACCAGCCCGTGACTGTAATGAGGCCGCCTACCACCGCACCAATCAAGGCCGAAAGCAGTTGAGTGTTCATGTGCCCTCTCTTTCTTTTACGCGCTCTTTATCCTTCCGCCTTCAATCTCTCAAAATACTTCCACGCCTCGCGATAATCCGCCTCGCGGTTGACCGGCGTGAACGGTGGCACCATCTCGACAAACCTCTCATGGCCTTCATCCGGCGCGAGTTCGCCGCCGATGGTCTTCATCGGCACTTCCATGCCGCGCTGATCAAAGCGCAGGCGACGCTCGTTCTTTTGCAGCACGGGGAACTGGACGCGGTAGATGGTGAGCAGTTCATCCAGCGTGAGGTTGAGCGCGAGCGCGGCCAGCACGTCCAGTTCCACCAACGCCTGACGCCGCTCAAACGGCGTGCGCAGCGCCACGTGCCGCTGCCACTGCGGTGTAAGGTCGCCCCACGGGCGCAGGCGCGGGTCCTGCTTGGCCCAGCCTTCCTGGTTGAAGGCGGGCTTGTAGAGTTCTTGCCACAACGCGGCATAGTGCGTGGTGAGGCAGTTCAGGCGAAGCGTGCGAGAGTATAACCAAATTCTCATCCCGTCGCTTAAATCAGGCATAGGGAGCAAATCAACTATTCCGTGCAAGCCTTGGCGGCCCGTGCTTCGAATCAAGAAATCGTACAAGATCGAATTTGATAAGCTTGAAAAATCCATCAGTAGATAGTTGCCGTCAAAGACCAGAGATCGTACTGCGTGAATGTGTGCAACTTCTGGCGGAAATATACAACCGACCAGAGTACGTTCGATCACTGGATTAAGCATTCCACGGAAGAACTGCCGGTAAAAGGCAGTCAGAGGCTTGCCTTTCCAGGAAGAATCGTCCGATCACTATACCCGCTTTGCGCAAATCGTCCGCCAGCTTCGCCCCTCCACGTTCGAGCCGAAACCGGGCGAAGAAGCCGACGGCGATTATTACATCGAAGAAAAAGTGCGCAACGCCGTGCTCACCGAGCGCGGCATCGAAAAGATCGAGCGCATTTTGGGGATTGACAACCTGTTCAGCTCGGAGCATTCCGACCTGACGCCCTACCTCGACAACGCTTTGCGGGCGCACGCCATTTACAGGCTGGACAAGGACTATATCGTCAAGGGCGGCGAAGTCATCATCGTGGACGAATTTACGGGCCGCTTGATGTATGGCCGCCGCTACAGCGAGGGCCTGCACCAGGCAATTGAGGCCAAGGAAGGCGTCACCGTCCAGCGCGAGCAACTTACCTACGCCACCATCACATTCCAGAATTATTTTCGCATGTATCACAAGCTGGCCGGCATGACGGGCACGGCCAAGACGGAAGAAGAAGAATTCCGCCGCATCTATAACCTCGAAGTCCTCGCCATTCCCACGCACCGGCCCATGGTCCGCGAGGATCACGCCGACGTGGTCTACAAGACGCAGGATGCCAAGTTCCGCGCCGTCGTCGCCGAAATCGAAGAATGCTACAAGGCCGGCCGGCCGGTGCTCGTGGGCACGGTGGCGATTGAAACCTCCGAGATGCTGTCCGAACGGCTCAAGCGGCGCGGCATCGAGCACCAGGTGCTCAACGCCAAGCTGCACGAAAAAGAAGCCGTCATCATCGCCCAGGCCGGGCGGCCCGGCGCGGTGACGCTGGCGACCAACATGGCCGGGCGCGGCGTGGACATTTTGCTGGGCGGCAATCCGGAAGGGCTGGCGCGCGAAAACCTCCGCAAGCAGGGCGTAGACCTCACCCAGGTCACGCCGGAGCAGTTCCAGGCTGCGTTGGCCGAAGCCGGAAAGGTTTGCGCCGCCGACAAGGAAAAAGTCATTGCGTCGGGCGGGCTGCACATCATCGGCACCGAGCGGCACGAGGCGCGCCGGATTGACAACCAACTGCGCGGGCGCGCCGGCCGCCAGGGCGACCCTGGCTCGTCGCGTTTCTACGTCTCGCTCGAAGACGACTTGATGCGCCGCTTTGGCGGCGACCGCGTAAAGGGCTTTATGGACTGGGCGCAGATGGACGAGGACGAGCCGCTGGAGCACAACCTGCTCAGCAAGACCATCGAGCAATCCCAGGTGCGCGTCGAGGGCTATAACTTTGACATCCGCAAGCACGTGCTGGACTTTGACGACGTGGTCAACAAACAGCGCACGGTCATCTACGATCAGCGCCGCCGCATCTTGACGGAATCGAACCTCAGGCCCATTGTCTTTGAAATCATCGAGCAGAAAATCCGTGAGGCGGTTGCCGGGCACTGCGGAGCCTCGGACCGCGAAGCATGGGACTTGGCTGGGCTGATCAGCACGATGCGCGTGTTGATGCCGCTGCCGGTCACGCTCCGGCCGGACAAGTGGCAAGACCTGACGGTGGGCGAGATTAAAGACCAACTGATCGAGTTTGCCAAGGCCGCCTACGCAGAAAAAGAAAAGCAGCTCGGCGCGGACGTGATGCGCCAGGCGGAGCGCATCACCATGCTGCGCGCGATTGACGGCCTGTGGGTCCGGCACCTGACCGACCTGGACGGGCTGCGCGAGGGCATCGGCCTGCGCGCCTACGGCCAGCAAGACCCGCTGGTGGCCTACCGCAAGGAAGCCTTTGAGATGTACGAGGGCCTGTTGGAGGGTGTGCGCGAAATTGTGGCGCGCGATATTTTCCGCGTGCACGTGCAGGCTGCCCCGCCGCCCCCACGGGCCGCACTGCGCACGAACCTGTCCGAAGGCGGAACCGGCCGTAAGCCGATCAAGACGGCCGCGTCGCAGGGCATCGGGCGGAACGATCCGTGTCCGTGTGGCAGCGGCAAGAAATACAAACATTGTCACGGCAAGCCCGGCGCGCCGGCTCTGTCTGGCTCGGGGCAGGACGCGCCTATCCCCCAACCGGTGACGCCCGGCCCCGCCGTCCGTTCCGCCGCACCGGGCCGCGTCAAGCACCGTCGGTGAACAGGAAAATGACCGGAGGAGTGTATGGCTGCAATGGGAAGCAATGACTTGGCTGCGCGCCTGATGGGCGATATGGCCCCACAGTTGCTCGAGTTCCTCAAGACCAAAGTCAACTCTTTCATCAAGTGGGACCTGGTGCGGTTTTTCCACGAAAACCCCAACACGACCGACACGGCGGAAAACATCGCCCGTTATGCCGGCCGGGATGTTGCCATCATCGAAGTGGAACTCGACGAATTGGTGGGCGCAGGCGTTTTGGAGCGGCAGCGCATCGGCGACTTGCAGGTGTACTCGCTGGTGAGCGACGTGGAGATGCGTTCGCTGGTCGAGCAATTCATCCGAGCCTGTGATGACCGGCAGTTTCGCGTCAAGGCCATCTACCACATCATTCGAGGCATGCGGTAACGGTTGGAATATTTCTCACGCAGCGCGCCGCGCCGCGTGAAAGGATGGAGGCATAGCATGGAGCGTGTAAAAACCGGCATCAAGGGATTGGATGATATGCTGACCGGCGGGTTCCTGGTCGAGACAGCCAACCTGGTCGAAGGTGCGCCCGGCACCGGCAAAACGACCCTGGGGATGCAGTTCATTTACAATGGCATCACCCAATTCAACGAGCCGGGCCTGATCATGACCTTTGAAGAATTTCCGCAGCAGTATTACCGCGACGCGGAAACCTTCGGGTGGAACTTTCGCGGCCTGGAACAGGCCGACAAATTGCGCGTGATCATGACCAGCCCGGAGGTCGGCAAGAGCGACCTGGAGCGCGTGGGAGGCCGCATCGAGTCCATCGCGCGTGAGATCGGCGCCAGGCGCATCTTGGTGGACAGCCTCTCGCACTTTGAGCGCCTCTCCGACGATCCTGTGGAATTGCGCGGGGTGCTCTTTGGGTTCATCAACGCGCTCAAACGCGAAGGCACCAGATGAGCCAGGTACCGTCATTGGCCCTTTCGAAGATGCAGACTATGACAAGGATGCTTTGATTTCTGCGTCTGGATTGGCATTGATAACTGTCGGGTGTAACCTGGTGGATTCAATCTCTGCGATTGGCGCCAGGACGCTGGCTACCTTGACCCGAGAAGAGATTGAAGTCATGGGATACTCGCAGGGTTTCTCGCAGCGCACGGTCTCTATCACACTGCGCGAAAGTGATGCTGAACGTGCAGTTGGAGCGATCAGGCGTGAGTTCAGAGAGCCAGGCGTGCGAGTTGGAGTTCCGCAACGGGTGTCCGCTACTTCAATCGTGGGCGGGGAGCAACTCCAATCGGCGCTTGTGGGCCGTTTTCTAAACGCCTTGAGCAACGCTAATATCCAGGTGCTCGGCATGGTCGCGGTGCCCACCGAAAACAGTATCAGCGTTTTTGTGGACCACAATAGACTGAAGCAGGTCGTTATTGCTGCTTCCGCTGCTATGACCAATGTAACAAGCAAGCCCTGACTGACTCCAGCGGCATGCTAACGCACAGTTTCTTGACATGCAACGCTACTTTGCCGGAGTTAAGTGGGTAGTCGCACGATTCTGCATTTGTGCGACATACTGTGCTGAATACACAGGCTCGTCTGGAAAGCTGAGGAAACCAAAATGGTTGAGATGACCATGCGAGTTTCGGATCAACTGGCCCAACGGCTGCGTCCTCTTTCGCCGTGGCTGCCAGCCGTGTTGGAGTTAAGCCTGGTCGGGTTCAAGACCCCTGCCGTGCAAACGGCTTCGGAGATCATTGCCTTTTTGTCCAATGGCCCTTCACCGGCCGAGGTGGCCGGGTACACGGTTTCGGAGCGCGCCCAACAGCGGCTGCGTCGCTTGTTGGCCCTGAACGAGGTCGGGGCGATTTCGCTGGAAGAACAGGGCGAATTGGACGAGCTTGAGCAAATTGAGCACATCATGATTCTGCTCAAAGCGCAGACGCAAGTCGCGGGAACGAATTAATGCCAGCCGAGATTTCAGCCGATCTGAGGCGGCTCGTGTTTGATCGCGCGGGCGGACGTTGTGAGTATTGTCGCTTGCCCCAGTCGGCAGCCGCGCATCAGCACGAGCCTGACCATATCGTGCCTTTGCAGCATGGCGGTCAAACTGTCGCAGACAATCTGGCGCTGGCCTGTCTCCGCTGCAATCGCTACAAAGGGCCGAATGTTGGCTCGTTCGATCCTGAAACCGGCGAGCTGGTTCCCTTTTACAATCCTCGCACCCAAGCCTGGCGAGATCATTTTCAACCGGATGGCCCAATTATCCGTCCCCTGACGCCACAAGGCCGAGTGACCGTCAAGATTCTGAGACTCAACGACACGGCCCGCGTTGAAGAAAGACAGCGGCTCATCGTCGCCAAGTTGTATCCATGAAGACGGCCTTCGTCTTCTGGCTTCCGACCTCTGGCCTCCGACATCCGAACAAAGGAGCAAAACCATGCCCGACAAATCACCCTGGATCACCGACGAACTGAACGCCCTGCAAGAGCAGGGCCTCTCCATCACCATCCGCACCATCGGCTCGGCGTGCGGGCCGTGGAGTGTGGTGGATGGTCAACGTGTGCTGTCGGCAGTTGGAGGGAATTCCCGTGCCCAAATCTAGGAAACGCAAGCCGCAAGGCGGCCATCCGCCGGTGATGGTCCGCAAGTTGCAAAATGCGTTGGCGCGCGTGGATGATCTGCTCGAACGCCACGAGCGGCCCGAGGCGTTCGATGAACTCCAGGAGCTTGCGCAGCGTTACCCCGACGAAGCGGAAGTCTGGGCTCGCCTGTATAACACAGCTGCCGACTTGAAGGATGAGCGCACGCTCCTGATGGCGGCCCGGCGGTTGGTCAGGCTTCGCCCCAGAGACCCTGATATCGTTCTCGGTTTGGCCGGGGCATATTTGAACAATATCTTTCCCGCCCTGGCCATGCAGACCTTGCGAGATTTTCTGGCTCGCTGGCCGGATCATCCCAAGGCTGCCCACGCGCGCAAGACCATCGCCGAGGTGGAATCGCGGATGCAAGCTGAATGGGAAGGTATTTTGCCGCCGGACCGCGCCGAAGAGCTTGCGGCGCTGCACGAGCAAGCGCAAGTGGAACTCAACGAGGGACACCATTCTGAAATGCGGCGGCTGGCAAACCAAGTGCTGGCGGAAGCCCCTCGATTTCCTGCGCCGCTGAATAACATCAGCCTGTCCTACTTTCTGGAAGGACGATTGGGCGAGGCCGTTGCCGCCGCGCGCCGCGTCCTCGAGATTGATCCCGATAATTTTCACGCGCTCGCCAATCTGGTTCACTATCTGTGTTTGCTCGGACAGCTCGATGAAGCGCGCTCGCTGGCCGAACGATTGCAAGCCGTTCAGTCCAAGCGCGTGGATGTGTGGCTCAAAAAGGCCGAAGCCCTCTCGTTCCTGGGCAACGACGAAGGCGTGCTGGACGTTTTTCGGCAGGCCGAGCAAGCCGGCATGTTGGCCCACCCGTTTGCCGATCCCATCCTGATTCACCTGGCGGCGGCAGCAGCGGCGCGGCTGGGCAATGAGGCCGAGGCGCGCAAGTTGTGGGAGCATGCGCTCAAGGTCGCGCCCGGCTTTGCGCTCGCGCGCGAAAATCTGGATGACCTCAAGCACCCGGTCGGTGTGCGCAACGGGCCGTGGGCGCTGTCTTTTGGAAATTGGCTGCCGAGGGGCTATGTTGAAGAGATTGAGCGCCTGTTCAGGCCGGCCACGCGGTCAAAGAAGGAAAAAGTTGTTGAGCAGGCTGCGTGCCAGTTCTTGCAGAATCACCCGGAAGTGAACTCGCTCGTGTCCGTCTTGCTGACGCGAGGCGACCCGGAAGGCCGGCAGTTCGCTCTACATTTGGCGCGTATAGCCGAGACGCCCGAAATGCTGGCTGCGCTGGAAGAGTTTGCCCTCGGCCAGGCCGGGCCGGACAAGCTGCGTATAGAAACGGCGCAGATACTTGCCCAATTTGCAAATGCACACGACGTGGAGCGACGGCAAGGCGACGGTCGAAGAGATGGCGCGCAGGGCGCAGGCGCTCGGCTACCGCTACATCCTCATCACCGATCACACTCAATCGCTCGGCGTGGCGAGCGGGCTGACGCCAGCGCGGCTCAAGCAGCAGCGTCAAGAGATTGACGCCGTACACGCCAGGCTCAACGGCATCCGCGTGTTGCAAGGCGCCGAAGTCGAAATCCACGCCGATGGCACGCTCGACTTTCCCGACGACGTGCTCGCTTCGCTGGACGTTGTGCTCGCCTCGCTCCACACCAGTTTGCGGCAAGCGCGCGACCGAGTCACCGCGCGGCTGCTGGCCGCGATCCGCAACCCGCACGTGGACATTATCGCGCATCCATCCGGGCGCTTGATCGGCAAACGCGACGGCGCCGACTTGGATTGGGAAGCCGTCTTTCACGCCGCCGCCGAGACGCGCACGATTTTGGAGATCAACGCGCATCCCTGGCGGCTCGACTTGAACGACCTCAACGCGCGGCGAGCGCTCGAATTGGGCTGCAAGCTCTCGCTCGGCACAGATGCGCACGACCCATCCGGGTTCGGCGTGATGTTTTACGGCGTGGCCGTCGCTCGCCGCGCCTGGGCCACGGCAGAAGATGTGGTGAATACTTGGCCGCTGGAGCGGCTGCTGAAGCACGTGGAGCGTGGAGAGTAGAGTGTGGAGTGTAAACCGATGAGCGATAAGCGATATGCAATCCTTGCCGCCTGCTTGATTCCGGCGTGCGTGCTTGCGCTCGTGCTGGTTTCGGCGCACGCCATAGCCGCTCCTCCGCCACCGGCCTCCAGTACACCAGTCGCCCCTTCATCCCGCGAAGCGGTCGTTCGTCCTTCGTCTCGCGAAGCGGTCGCTCAACCATGCTTCTACCGCGACCTCGCATTGGCCTGTGTGAATCGCGTCGGTGCGATGCAAGCGGCTCAAGCCGGAGACCAGGCGCGCACATTGATTCAAGCGCTCGTGGACGGGCCGACATCGGCAGAGCGCGCCGCTGGCATCCGCAGCGCATTGCCGCAGGCCACGCAACTCGCCGACGTGAGCGTAGAAGGCGATGCTGTCACCATCAAGTTGGTGCTATCGGAATCGTTCCTTCGCGGCGACGCCGCGGGCGGTCTCGACCCGCTGGTGTCCGACGAAATCACCGAGCAGGTCGTCAAGACGCTGTACCCGCTCGACAACCTGCACAAGTTCACCGTGCTGGCGCAAGACCCGCGCGACCCAGCGGGCACATTCAAACCACTCGCCTACTTCCTGTTCGAGCCGCCGGTGACGCACAAGCAGAGCGAGATCGGGATAGCGCCCTACACCACGACGCCCCAGGCCGCTATCCCAATAGCGGCTCCAATCGCCGATCTCCAATCTTCGACCGGCGCACTATCGGGCAAAGACGTCTACCTGAGCGCCGGGCACGGCTGGTTCTGGCACTCATACTACCAAACCTGGCGAACTCAACGCTACGCCCAGGGCAGTTACCAAATCATTGAGGATATGAACAACGCCGAGGTCGTCAACCAGTACCTCGTCCAATACCTGCGCAACGCCGGGGCCGACGTATGGCCGGTGCGCGAGTCCGACATGAACCTGCAAGAAATGATCGTCGTCCACGGCCAGCCGGCGTACGCTGAAACCGGCGCGTGGAGCGCCAGCGCCTACACCGGTTACAGTGGAGCCTATCGGCATGCCACTTCTGTCACGGCGACGGCGACGGCCACAGCCACCTGGACGTTCACGCCGACGACCTCCGGGCAG
Organism: Anaerolineae bacterium; assembly: GCA_041300525.1. Lineage (GTDB taxonomy): Bacteria > Chloroflexota > Anaerolineae > Fen-1058 > Fen-1058 > JBGLNJ01. The sequence continues at coordinate 4,711,541 of JBGLNJ010000001.1, forward strand.
TATGCCGTCTACGCCTGGTACAAAGTCTATGATGCCAGCACGCACACACCGGACGCGCAGTATTTCGTCGTCCATGCGGGCGGCGCGACCGAGGCTCGCGTGAGCCAGGCTGCGCACGGCAACACGTGGCGCTATATCGGCACATTTCCCCTCGCGGCCAACGTTCCGGCCCGGGTGATGCTCACCAATCATTCGAGCGTGGCGGGCAAAATGGTCACCGCCGACGCGGTGCGCGTGGGCGGTGGGACGGGGACGCTCGCCGGCGACACAAACCCGGCCGGACCGAGCGGCAAGCCGCGCTGGGAAGAAGCCGCTCGCTACTGGGCCAAATACCAGGGAGCGCCATCCACCGTCTATGCGCCGGACGGCTGCCAGGATTACTATGGCCTGGGGACGACCGAGCAGTGCCAGGACATTACCACCCGCCCGCGCTACGCCGAATGGGAACGCGAATCATCCCAAGATTCGGTCTACCTTTCGTGGCATTCGAACGGCTATAACGGCAGCGCGCGCGGAACGGAAAGCTATATCTACGACGGCGGCTTTACGCCCGGCGGCGATCAACTTCAAGCCTGGGTCCATTCCACCCTCGTCGGTGACATCCGCGCCGGGTGGGACTCGAGCTGGACCAATCGCGGGATGAAGCAAGCCAACTTTGGCGAAATGCGCTTGCTCTCCACCATGCCTGGCACGCTGCTCGAGATCGCGTTCCACGATCAAACAGATGACGCGAACGCGCTCAAGGACCCGCGCTTTGCGCAACTGACCGCGCGGGCGATCTATAAAGGCATCGCGCGCTACTTTGCCGAAAAAGACTTCACCACGCCCGTCATCCTGCCCGAGCCGCCGCAAAACTTGGTCGTCCGCAACAGCGGGTCGGGACAGATGACGGTTTCCTGGCGGCCCTCCCCCACCGATGCCTTCGGATTGCTCGGCGACGCGGCGACCGGCTACCGCGTCTATACGAGCGCCGACGGCCTGGGCTGGAGCGATGGCGTGCCCGTCACCAGTCAAGTGTTCACGCTCACTCATCTTGCGCAAGGCATCGTGTTCGTTCGAGTCACGGCGACAAACGCCGGCGGCGAATCGTTCCCCACGCCCATCGCCGCCGCGCGAGTCGCCGCTGGCGGCCCTGCGCCCGTGCTCATCGTCAACGGCTATGAGCGGATATACTTCCTTGACAGCGCGAAGATAGACGAGATCAAGTATGCAAGGGTACATTGGGGCATAGATGGTGTCACGTCGAACCCCAAGCACGTGCTCACTGCTGGAAAACCCTTCAAGGCCATCCTGGTTTCACATACCCATTGGGATAGAGCCTGGTATCTGCCGTTCCAGGTGTTCCGCATACGCCTGGTCAGATTGGTTGACCGTCTGCTGGACTGCCTGGATCGCACTCTTGCATTTCACAGCTTTCTGCTGGACGGGCAAATGTTGGCGTTGGAGGACTATATTGAAATTCGCCCGGAGCGGCGCGCTGACCTGGAGCGGTTGATTCACGCCGGGCGGCTGCACATAGGCCCCTGGTATGTGCTGGCCGATGAATACCTGGTGAGCCCCGAGGCGCTGATCCGCAACCTGCTGGTAGGGACCCGCCTGGCACAAGAATGGGGCGGTGTGATGCGCGAAGGATATGTGCCGGACGCCTTTGGGCATATTGGCCAGTTGCCGCAGATTTTGCAGGGCTTTGACATTGGCTCGGCTGTCTTTTGGCGCGGCCTCGGCGACGAAGGCGAAGAATTGGGCAACGAGTTCTGGTGGCAAGCGCCGGACGGCTCGCGTGTCTTGGCAATCCATCTTCGCAACCGCTATGGCAACGCCGCCAACCTGGGCTATCCCATGCTGTCCGGCGATCCCAGCAGACTAGAGTTCGACATGGACTTGGCGCTGCGCCGCTTGCGCCAGGCCGTCGAGGGGCTCGCACCTTACGCCCACTCTAATCACCTGCTGCTGATGAATGGCATTGATCATACCGAGGCCGAGCCGGCCGTGCCTGAAATCATCGCCCAGGCCAACAAAATCTTGGCAAATGTCCAGATCGAACACGGCAGCCTGCCAGGCTATATGACGCGAGTTCGCGCCGGCGCGGGCGACCCTCTGCCAGCGTTCCAGGGCGAATTCAACCGCAGCCGTTATGCCTTTGGCCTTCAAGGCGTTTATTCTTCGCGGATGTACTTGCAGCAAGCCAACGAAAGCGCGCAAACGCTGCTCGAATGTTACGCCGAACCGTTGAGCGCGGTGGCCTGGCTCTTGGGCGAGCCATACCCCGCCAGCTTGATGCAAGTGGCGTGGCGCACGCTGCTCCAGAACCACCCACACGACGACATCTGCGGCTGTAGTGTGGATGAGGTGCACCGGGAGAACATGGCGCGTTTCGCGCAAGTCGAACAGCTTGGCGCTGCGCTCACCCGCGCCGCCGGCCGGGCCATCGCGCGACACATTGACCGCACGGCGCAGCCTGGAAGGCCGATTGTGGTTTTCAATCCGGCTGCCTCGTCGCGCACTGAAACGGCGCAAGTCGAGCTGAACCTTGACACCGATCAGGACTTCTACCTGGTGGATGCTGGCGGTCGAGTCGTCCCACACCAGTTGTTGAGTCGAGAGCGGGTGACCGAGGTTCAAGTCAACAAGACAACCCACCCGTATCGAGTGCGCGCGGCGCTCGCCCTGACCGATTTGCCGGCGTGCGGCTATCGCGTTTACTATGCGTTGCCCGGCGGTCCGTCCGAGTCGCCCGCCGTCGAGCACCCGGTCCAGGTATTCGCGTCGCGGGGTACAGCGCAGGGCATGGAGAATCGCTGGCTGCGCATCGAGTTGCAAGCGGATGGAACGCTGGACGTGCTGGACAAGCTCACCGGCCATGCCTTTCACAGCCTGGGTTATTTCCTCGACGAAGAAGATGCGGGAGACGAGTACGATTACGCGCCGTGCGCGCATTCCAGAGCCATCCGCACCCTGGCGCAAGCGGCAAAAATTCGGCGGGTCTATGCTGGGCCACTACAGGCCGCTTACGAGATCGCTCGCGAGATGAATTTGCCCGCTTCGCTCAGCGAGGATCGCCAGCGCCGCAGCCGGAAGCGAGTGGACTGTTCCCTCGTCACACGGGTGACGCTTCGCTACGACATCCGCCGCGTGGATGTGCGCACGACGATTCACAACCGCGCCCGCGATCATCGCCTGCGCGTCTGTTTTCCAACGAACCTTCAAACCAATGTTGCCAGCGCCGACGGCCATTTCGACGTGCTGACGCGCCCCATCGCGCTGCCGGCCGGCGCAGGGTGGGAACAACCGCCCGTCCCGACGAAACACCAACGCTACTTTGTGGATGTGTCGGATGGCAAGGTGGGATTGGCGATTTTCAATCGCGGCCTGCCAGAGTACGAGATCATTCCGGGCCAGGCGCAGAACACCATCGCGGTCACATTGTTGCGCTGCGTCGGCCATCTCTCTCGCGGCGATCTAGCTACCCGGCCCGTCAATGCCGGGCCGCCGTTGCTCACGCCCGAAGCGCAATGCCTGGGGCAGCATGCCTTCGAATATGCCATCGCCCCTCACGCCGGAGATTGGCGCTCGATTTACCGCGATGCCTATGCCTTCCGTGCGCCCGTTGTCGCGCACCGCGGCGATGAACACGAAGGATACATTCCTGTTCCATCTGATTGGGGGGTGCTGGAACCGATCCGGGTCAAAGCGCCTGACTTGACGGGCGACCTGCCAGCCGAAGGGTCATTCTTGTCGCTGGAACCAGAGACGTTGGCGCTCAGCGCCGTCAAGCGCGGCGAAGGGTGTGATATACGCGCTGTGCCCAGCGTCGTCGTCCGCTTTTACAATCCGCTGGACGAACCAGCGCAGGCCACACTCAAGCTGTTCCGGCCCATCCGCGCCGCGCAAGAGATCAACCTGGCCGAACAGCCGCAAGCTGAATTGGCTATTCAAAATCAAAACAGCGTCCGGCTGCCCATCAAGGGCAAACAGGTCAAAACGGTTGCCCTGCAATTTTGACAGGCTCGTGGATCCAACATGACCAACATCCTGATCCGTGACGGCATCATACTCACGCCAACCGGCTGGCTCGACCCTGGATACGTGTTGATCGCAGGGGAGACGATTCAGAGCATTGGCCCTGGCGAGCCAACGCCCGAAATGCTGGCCCAGGCCCAGACCGTTTGCCGTGATACGCCCCCATATTTGGCGGCAGCGTGTAGGACAAATTGCCAATTTGTCCTACAGTTGGGCAGACACCACGGCGATTCCCAATGAGCCCAACTTTTATCCCGGGCCGGCGTGAGGCCGGCCCCCTACCCACTATGAACATCCCGTGGCGTAAGCACATCCCCTTCCTGGTGATTTTGACTGCCTTCATCGCGCTGGCCGTAGGCTATAGCGTCGTAACCCCCTTGTATGAACCCACCGACGAGGTGGGGCATTTCCGCTACATCGAATACCTGCGGATTTTCCGGCAGTTGCCCGCGCCTCGAGTCAACGGAGTGCTGCTTCAGTCGCATCACCCGCCTCTATTTCACGCGGCGGCGGCGTTGGTGAGCGCCTGGGTTCCGCGTGACCGGGCCTGGGATTACGAGCCAGAGAACAACCCGTATTGGGGCTATCGTTACTGGGAACCCGGCGTAGACAACAAGAATCAATTCGTGCACCGCGCCGACGAAGCCTGGCCCTACCGAGGCGTCACGCTGGCGATTCACGTGGTGCGCTGGTTCAACATCGTGTTGGGCGCGTTGACCGTCTGGCTGGCCTATCGGCTGGCGCAAACGATCTTTCCTGAGCGGCGCGCGTTCGCCCTGGGCGCGACCGCCTTTGTCGCGTTCAATCCCATGTTCCTGCACCTCAGCGGCGGAATCAACAACGATGTGGCCGCCGGGCTGGTAAGCACGGCCACGTTGTGGGTCTGCATGAGGATTGTAGGACAAGATGACATCTTGTCCTACAAACATGAAATCCAACTCGGCGTGCTACTGGGGCTGGCGCTGTTGACCAAGTTCAACCTGCTGGCATTGCTGCCGGTGATTGAAATGGCGCTGGTTGTTGCGGCCTACCGACGGCGGTCTTGGAAAGCCTTCGTCCGCGCCAACGCGCTTGTCTTGGGCCTGGCGATGCTGATGGCGGGTTGGTGGTATCTGCGCAACACGCTGCGATACGGCGAAGACAGCGGCGTAGGAGCGATGAGCCAGGAATGGGGTGGACAGCGCGTGCCCAGCCAGAGCATCGGCTTGGCGTTGAGCGAGATGCCTTATCTGTGGACGTCGCTGTGGGGCCGCTTTGGCTACGGACAGATTCCGCTGACCGACACGCTGTACACGGCCTTGTTCGTCTTGGTCGTTGCCAGCCTGCCGGGTCTTGTTTTGGTGTTGATCAGAGAGCACTCCCTCCCCTGTCCAGCGTTCTTGGCGGGACGGGGGAGGGCTGGGGTGGGGGTGCAACTCTCAATGCTCGGCCTGGCCTTGTTCTTGTTTTGGGCCACGGTCTTTATCTACGCCACGCTCAGCGTCAACGCCGCGATGGGACGGTTTCTCTTTCCGGCATTGGCTGGGTTCGGGGTGCTGGTCTTTCTGGGGCTATCGGGCTGGATTCCATCGCGATGGGAAGGTAGCCTGGCCGCCGGCGTGAACCTCGCGCTGGCGGCGCTCTCGGTCTATTGCCTGGTCGGCGTACTGGCTCCGGCTTATGCTCGCCCAGCGCGGTTGAGCGAGCAGCAAATCGCCTCCATCTCACATCCCACGCAGATTGTATTTGGGAACCAGGTGCGTTTGCTGGGTTACAACGTGAACACCGATCAACTTGATCCCGGCGGCGAGTTTATTCTCACGGCCTACTGGCAAGCTTTGGCTCCCTCCGCCCGCGACCTGACGATGTTCGTCCATCTACTAAGCCACGACGGGCCGGTGATTGCTCAGCGCGACACGTACCCTGGGCTGGGCAAGTTCCCGGCTTTTTCCTGGCAGCCGGGCGACACGTTCAGCGACCGGTATCGCATCGTGTTGGATTCGTACACCTACGCGCCCGACGTGACCGATGTGGTGTTGGGCATGTATATCCCAGGTGGCGGCCGCATTCCGGTGACGAGCGGCGGGAGCGGCGATGCCATCCCATTGACGCAAGTGACAATCTCTGGCTTGAGCGGCGCATACCCCAATTCAACCCGCCTCGATTTCGATAACAAGCTGACGCTCTTGGGCTATGCTCTCACCGACCGCAATGTGAGAGCCGGCCAGACTCTGACGCTTACCTTGTATTGGCAGATTCCTCGGCCCGCCCAATACGATTACAGCGTGTTTGCCCACGTGTTGGGTGGAACGGATCAAAAGTGGGCCTCCAACGATGGCTTTCCGTATACCAGTCCCAAGCGCACGCGGCGTTGGACGGTGGGCCAAGTTTACACAGACGCACGCGCGCTGCAACTGCTCGCCGACACGCCGCCCGGCGATTATGCCATTGAATTTGGAGTGCACGGCGGTCCTGAAGGTGACCGGTTGATGATCCGCAGCGCCGACGGGCGCCGATCCGACGAATGGTTGCTGCTGACTCACGTCAAGGTATCGGCTCCATAAGCGATTATACCCAAGAACCAGAGGAGAACGACATGACTGAAAGAATCCCGATGGCGGAAGACCGTTTGGCGCACAATCGGCTAGATCACGAACCCCCAGCGGCCGTCGCAGAGCGGGGTTGGCGTTATCACCATCTGGGTATACCCCGTGCTGCCCCTCGGCCTGGGGAGACCCACCTCGAACACTTGAAGCTGTACGTATCGGGCTTTGAGACGAGTCCCTACGGAATCGAGTGGATGCGGTTTGAACAAGACTGCCCTGTGCCCGAACTGGTTAGGACTGTGCCCCACATTGCCTTTGAAGTGGACGATCTCGACGAGGCGCTCAAAGGCAAAGAAATCCTGATCGAACCGGGTTCCCCTTCCGATGGAGTGAGGGCCGCCATGATCGTCCATGACAGCGCGCCTGTGGAACTCATCGAGTTTCACAAGGGGAAAACCTTGCGAGGGTTTCCGCTCATTACGTAGCGGACTCGGACTGCCCCCTCGCAAGGTTCTTCCAGCAATTCCAAATCTAAAACTGGGTTAGGGAGGCGCGAGAGAGATTTCCAGCCCATCTGCCATAAACTGGAAGAGAGTCTCCCAATCATCAAAAAGCGAATCAGAATCTCGAACTCACTGTTGGCCTGTACTTGTTCTACGGTGACGCCGGGGTGCAAGCTCAATAGTTTCAGCCGCTTGGTGTCCTCGTCAAAACCATACACTCCCAACTGCGTGATAACGCGGTAAGGTCCGCCCCCTGCCGGCAGACCTGCCTGCTCCCGTTGACCGGGGCCTCCCAACCAACCCGGCGTCGTGACAAAGTCAAGTTTTTTCATAAAGGTCCGCTTGCTCTGATTGCGCATGATGTAAAAGGTCCGCCAGCAGAACGAGCCGACATCGTTGGCGCCACCTGAACCCGGCAAGCGAGCTTTGGGCCGCTTCCAGTCGCCAATCACCGTCGTGTTGATATTGCCATAGGCGTCCATGGCGGCTGCGCCCAGGAAGCCATAGTCAAGATAACCGGCCTGGGCGGCAGACATCACATCATGCATCGAAGTGGCCGCCGCTGCTTTGTAAAAGGTGCGGGAATCGCCTACCGAGATGGGCAGCACCGGCACCTGTGGGCCGACCCCGCCAGCCTCAAAGATGATCAGTATGTGCGGCGCGTGCGTACGCTGGGCCAGCATGGCGGCGATCATCGGCAAGCCAGTGCCAACCAAGACCGCGCGATTGTCCTCCAGAAACCGAGAAGCCGCGCAGCTCAGTAACTCTGCCAAGTTATAGTCTGCTTGTGTGTCAAAAGTGCCCATCAGTCATCCCCTCCCCGGAGCGCTTCCCATCCTCTATGCCCCAATGTCCACCATCGGCGACCTAAGCTGCTCGATCTGCTTGAGCCGGGTCAGCGTCCGCAGGCCGCCAATCCGTTCCAGGTACTCGTCAAAGTCGGCTACCCCGAACACATACTTTTCCAGGTACTCCCGCGTTCCATCCTCCGTCTTGGAGAGAGTCAACCACTCGTGGATGTGCGCCTCATCGAAAAAATACCGGTACGGCATCAGGCTGGGGTGAGCGCCATACGGCACTTCGCAGACGGCGTCCACCACGTAGAAAGGAATGACCGTCTGGCGTGGATCGCGCCGAATGTCGTCTTCGCCAACAATCTCTTCGGTCGAGATGAGCACTCGCCGCGCGGCACGGGCCAACTCGAAATCTTCCACCAAAATGCCGTCAATCTGCGCGTTGCCATATTTGTCGCAGCGCGGCACGTGAAAGAGGGCCACATCGGGATAAGCGGCCGGCACCAACGCCACGGGTTTGCCGCTCCAGGGATCGCGCACCTGCTTGGCCGAACTCTTGACAAAAGTATCCGTGCCCATCAGGTTGCGAACTGGCATGAAGGGAACGCCCATCATGCCGGCTAGAAAGCGCCATTGATAGCCGCCATTGGAAATCTCGGCCACCACTTGAACTTTTCCACTTTCCACTGCCCGTCGCCCAGCCGGCGAAAGGCCGCGCAATTCATGGCCGAAAGAATAGGCGCACTCGACCTTGCTGACACAGCCTGCGCCGATGAGAACATCAATATCGTGCACGGCCGTTTTGCCCGCCATGGACAGGTCTCGACGACGCTGGCGGATCATCTCATAGATAAAGGCCATGGGAACCCGGATGTGCCCAAAACCGCCTACGGCGAGATAGTCGCCATCTTTTACGAACTGGCGCACCGCCTCCGGAACGCTCATCCGTTTGTCAACAAGGCCGCGAGGCTTGTGATCGCGAACCCAGGCCCGGTTCTCGTCTGGATCATGCCATCCCAAGAGCTCGCCTTCGCCTTCCGCAAGAATCTCTATGTGTTTTGTCATTCACACCTCCTGGCGCGAGCCGATAATCGGCAAAAGCCAGTTTCTCTCAAAACGAGGTTGATTTGGAAGCGGCGCCCTTCAATTCATGCCTGGGCAGAACTCGCCAGTAACTCGGCCACCAACTCTGAAGATGAGAGCACTCTCATCAATGGATAAATCGGGTTGCGGCGGTAGAGGTTCACCGTCTGCTCGTGCAGGCTGGCAGTGGTGGATGCGCTACAGTCTTCCAGCAAAACCGCTTTGAAATCATGGCAGACGGCGTCCATCACAGTCGTCAAAACACAAAAGTTTGTCGAAAGTCCGGCAACGGCGCAGAGCGTCACGCCTCGTTCTCGCAGCCATTGATCGAGTTGAACTCCAAAAAAGGCCGAAAATCTCGGCTTGGGCAGCCACAGGTCTGTTCCCGCTCGATAATCCAGTTCGTCTGCAACCAGTGCTCCCTCTGTCCCCACCAACGAGAAGGGCGGCAGGCGGCTTTTGAAGATAAAATCCTCGCGGTGATAGGCATCCGTCGGAAAAACAACCGGCCAGCCTTCCCTTCTGAACACACCGATCAAGGTGTTGATCGGGCCGACAATCCGCCTGGCAAAAGGCGTAATGATAAAGTTGTTCCTTTCATCCAGATTGTCTTTGACCATATCAACGATCAGAAAAGCCGGCCGTTCTTTGTTTCCATCTGTCATCTTTTCCACCTCGATTTTTACAGGATGCGCTGAATACTGCTCAGCCGCCGAATGAATTCGACGGCTGGCGCGAAAAACCCACTGAAGCGGGTTACGCCAGAACGCGCTGAAGCGCGTTTCCCATCTCAGCCGCGGCTCGACTGATCTCGCCGAACGTCGAATTCATTCGCGGCGGTTGCGGCGACGCCTGAGCAGTTACCCCTTGAGTAAATTAAACAAGGAATGACAATAGGCTGCCGTTTGCTGGCCCTGTGCCGTGGCTTTTGGTTTATAGAATTGCTCTGCAACTGTTGCGCTATCCGCAAGATTTTTATGCCTTTGCGTCGTTGCGCCCTTCCCGCCTCGCGGGTCGCCGCGAGATTCTTTGGACGCAGACGCAAAGCGCGCAGATGAACGCGGATAAGAAATTAAAATCCGCGTTCATCTGCGTCCGCGAAATAGGTTGCGGCGCGAAGCGTGCCGCGCTAGGATGCACTCTGCAATTTTTCTTGCAAAGCCGCGGTAAATTCTTCTTCCATTTGTTTCGCCTTGGCCCGCATGATTCTGTCGCCGAACATGGCTGGATTTGGAGTCGAAAATCAGCGCTCTCCGGAGTTTTCTCATGGACCATATCGTCCGGAAGGCGTAGAACAGGAATTCAAGTGGACGATCTTCCCAACCTGGGCGAGGACTATTGGACCGCCCTGGAAATCCTGGCTGACGAGACCGGGAATATCCGGGAGTGTATGGCTCAAAAGCTCCCCTGGTTTACGACTGACGCTGATCGGTTCGAGTGGGCCATGCGGACGTACACCTGGTAGGGTCCCTATTGATGTTGGGCGCTGGGGTTGCATGGGGCGTGTATTCTTTGCGCGGGAAAGGCGCGGGCGATCCCACCCAGGTAACGGCGGGGAATTTCCTGCGCGCTGTTCCTATCGCGGCAGCATTGAGCGCAATAATGTTTAACCGCGCCTCTCTGGATAATGCCGGATTTTGGTGCGCGGTTTCGTCGGGCGCGCTGGCTTCCGGAATAGGGTACGCCATTTGGTACACAGCATTGCCTGCGTTAAAAGCCACCCAGGCTGCTACCGTGCAACTTTGTGTTCCGGTCATTGCGGCTTTGGGCGGCATCGTTTTCCTCGGCGAGCCTATAACCCTGCGCCTGGTATTGGCCTCTGCAGCTATTCTCGGCGGAATCGTGCTGGCAATTCTGGAGAAACAACGTGCTAATGGCGCCCAACAAATCGCTCCAGCGAACCGCCCGTAAGCGGGCGCCCGCTGAACTCGGCCGTTCGGCAGGCCAATTCCCTTTGCGCGCGGATGGCCTTTTGTCTGTCCGCGTTCAATGTGCTAGAATGTGCTGGCGCAGTGGCGCTTGGCATGGCTCATTTGCCCATCCATCAGGAGCGAGCAGGATGCATCTTTGCGGAGGTGTCGAAGCCGGCGGCACAAAGTTCGTCTGCATGATCGGCAGCGGGCCACAGGACATTCGCGCCCAGGCGCGCATTCCCACCACCAGCCCGTCCGAAACGGTTGGCCGCGTGACCGCTTTCTTCAAGCAACAGGCGCAAGCGTTGGCTCTGTCTGCTATCGGCGTTGCGTCGTTTGGGCCGGTCAACCTGGACTCGACCTCGCCGACTTTCGGTTACATTACCACCACCCCCAAACCGGGTTGGGCGAACACCGATATCGTCGGCATGTTGAAAGCAGAACTGAACCTCCCGGTGATGTTTGACACTGATGTAAATGCGGCTGCCTTCGGCGAGTATCGCTGGGGCGCAGCCCAGTCGCTTGATCCGATGATCTACCTGACCATTGGAACCGGCATCGGCGGCGGGGTGATCTGCAATGGCAAACCCTTGCATGGGTTGGTGCATCCGGAAATGGGACATGTGCTCATCCCGCACGATCTGGCATTGGATCCGTTTCCCGGCGTTTGTCCATTCCACGGCGATTGTTTCGAGGGATTGGCCTCTGGCCCTGCGATGGCAAAACGCTGGGGACAACCCGCCGAAACGCTCCCCGACGATCACCCGGCGTGGAACATTGAGGCGCATCATATCGCACTGGCCCTGGCGAACCTGATTCTCAGCTATTCCCCTCGCAGGATTGTCGTCGGCGGAGGCGTCATGCAGCGCGAAATGCTGTTTCCTCTCGTGCGGCGCAAGGCGCAACAACTCTTGAACGGCTATGTTCATTCTCCGCAGATTCTCGAAAGCATTGATCACTATATCGTCCCACCGGCGCTGGGAAACCAGTCAGGCGTGCTGGGCGCAATCGCGCTGGCGAGGGATTCAATCGAGACATCGTTCGGTGAGGACGGTTCTTTGCAAGAGCAACGGAGCTGTGATCGTCATGTCGAATTTTGAACCTTTGCGCCAAGCACTGTTGTTGGCGCCGGAATATCGCGATTACGTGTGGGGCGGGGATCGTCTGAAACCGGGCTATGCGCCGATTGCCGAAGCCTGGGTTGTCTACGAGCAGGATCGGATTGCATCCGGGCCGCTGGCGGGACAAACGCTGGCGCAAGTCGCGGCGGCTTACGGCGAAACCCTAATGGGACGGCGAGCCGTTCAGCGCACCGCCATGCGTTTTCCTTTGTTGATCAAGTTGCTGGATTGCGCTGACTGGCTCTCGCTTCAAGTCCATCCGAACGACGAACAGGCGGCGCAGTTGGAGGGCGCAGGTCAATTCGGCAAGACCGAAGCCTGGCACATCCTCGAGGCCCAGCCTGATGCGCAGATTCTATGCGGCTTGCGGCCTGGCGTCACTCGCGACACTCTGGCGCAGGCCATCCGCAGCAGAACACTTTTGGATTGGATGCAGCGCCTGTCTGTCCAGGCCGGTGACACGATCTTTATCAGCCCCGGCATGATCCATGCGCTTGGCCCCGGCATCTTGCTTTATGAAGTGCAACAGACTTCGGACCTTACTTACCGGGTCTTTGACTGGAACCGCCCGGCGACGCAGGGACGCAAACTGCACATTGAACAATCGCTGGCCGTTGCCGATGTCAACGCTTGCGGCCAGGTTGTCCCTCGACCGCAACTTGCCGATGGGGACCGGTGCGAGTTGGTGGCTTGCCCTTATTTTACGTTGCAACTCCTGGCTGGCCAGTCGAATTCGATCGCGCTGGATACGGGGGGCGAGTCATTTCACGCGTTGACGCTCATCGAAGGCCGGGCGCAAGTGGAAGGAGCGAATTGGGAATTGGAACTGGATCGTTTTGGAACGGTCGTTATCCCCGCTGCCTGTGGTTCATACCGCGTTCATCCGCGCGGCTTTTTCCGCGCGCTAAAGGCCAGCGTCTAGTTCGTTGCTCGTATCCTCTCAATTCCGGCGCTTTTTGTTGGCGATGAAGAAAGCGCCCCGAATGAGATTTGATCTTGAGGTCCTCGTTGGAAAACATAAAGTCAAAAGTCGTGTTAGGCTTGTTGTTCGGCGTGATCGTCATCGTCGGCCTGGCGCTGGTTGCGGACTTGCCGCAAGTCTTGAAGGCCGTGCGAGGATTCGAGTGGGGCTGGCTGCCGCTGATCCTGGGCTTGACCTCATTCAATTACCTGTTTTCGCTGAGCAGCAGCGGCGACGCAGCCTGGTAACGCTCCAATCCCAGGCGAGCCATCAACCAGCGGTACAGATCTTCGTCGGGCGAAGCGACCCTGTACAATATCTCCTCGCGCACCGTCGCGTTGAACAGTTGCAGGTCGGGATTCTGGTAGACCAATCCCAAGTCGGGCGCGCGACTATCCGACACAGAGACCGTGCCCTCGTATCGCTGCAGGCCGGCCAGGGAACGCAACAGCGTCGTCTTGCCGGAGCCATTGACGCCGACCAGCGCCACGACCTGGCCGCCGGACAAGTCCAGGCACAGTTTGTCCAGCACGCGGCGTCCGCCGAGGGTGACGGACAAGTCGTTGACGGTCAGGCGCAAGTCCGCTGCGTCCGGCAGCGGCGCAGGCGAAGCATCATCCTCGGCGACCGGCGCGGCATGTTCATTCAGCGGATGCTCTCGGAAAGCGCCCGCGCCAAAGTAGCGTGAGCGATGCTCGCACACGACGACGACGCAGCCCTGGCGCAGCGCCAGTTCTGCCAGGTGGTAGACCAGTTCGTGCGCCGCAGTTGTGTCGAGCATGGACAGCGGCTCGTCAAGCACCAGGATGGGCGGGCGTCGGGCCAGCATGGCGGCCAGCATCACCCGCTGCCCCTCGCCTCCGCTGATCCGGCGGGGATCGCTCGCCCTCAACTTGTGCAGTCCAAAGCGATCCAGGCTTGATTCAATCCGGCGCTCGATTTCCTGGCGGGACAGCCCCAGGTTTTCCAACCCGAAGGCGATCTCGTCCTCGACCGTCGAGGCGAGCATTTGCGCCTGGGCGTTCTGGAGCACCATGCCGGCCTTTTCCGCCAATTGCCAGAGAGGCGTCGCATCGGTGCGCAGGCCATTCAGCCAGACTTGGCCCTCCAGTCGGCCTTTGTAAAGGTGCGGAATCAATCCGACCAGGCAGCGCGCCAGCGTAGATTTGCCGCAGCCCGAAGCGCCGGTGATCAGCAGACATTCGCCGGCGCGCACGGTAAGCGAGACGTTGCGGACGCTCGGCGCGAGTTGGCCGTGGTAAGAGTAGGTGAGGGCATTGGCCTCAAGCGATCTATGCGAGGCGGATGGCACGCTGTTGCCTCTTAAAGTGATGATGATTCAGTCGAGCTTGACGGGAATCCAGAGCGATGGATTGTTTTCTTGCTGCGCCACAAAGAGGGTGGGGCGCCCTTCACGGAAGGCCGGGCGCAGCTTGCCGCCCGTGTCAATCAGGCCGTCGTCCAACTGTTGCCCGTCTATCGTCCGCACTTGTGCGATGCCCGCGCCGAGGATCGCCTGCACCGTCTGCACGCCTTGCAACTCGCGGGCCGTGCCGATGAAAATAAAGCGGCCATCCTCACCGGTGGCGGCCAGGCCGATCCCGGCCAGCGCGCCAATCACGCCGTCCTGCGTGCCGCCCAATCCGCGCAAGATGCAGTCGCCGCGATGCGCAATGCCACGAGCTTCGGGCTGAGAAACCAGTTCGGTCTTGGCCCGCCGGCCAAATTCGATCATCTCGCGTTCGACCGTCCGCGCCACGCACAAGCCCGGATCGCTGCCATCCTGAAAATCCGCCAGCATGATCGCCTGTATCTCGTCGGCCAGCGCGGCCAGGTCAACGTTGCCATCTTCTTGCAGATGGAGCGTGGCGCTGCTGTTGTGCGATGTGTACGGCACTCGCGGGTCCACCAGCAACTGGTGTCGCGTGATGCCTCGCACGTGGTAGCGTTCAGACAGCGTGGCGGCAATCGCGCGCGCTAACCGGCCTGTCCCTCGCGAAGTCTTGTTGTCGGTGTCGTCCAGTCCGATGTAAATCACAGGTGCGCCTCCCGGAAGCCCGTTTCCAGCATTATAGCCGATTGGGCCGTTATCGCAAGCAGGGATAACGGCGCGTCCACAAAATAAATTTGCCTGTTGACAGTGAGGCCGCTATCGCGTATAATGGTTTTGGGTATATGCCCAAAATGGGTTTTGGAAAGGAGCCGGAGCGATGTCTAAAATCTTTGTGCGTGAGCGTGGGAACGTCGGTGAAGGAGCTGGACAGCCTCGCTTTGCCGTCGTGGGCGTGCAAGGCACGGACATGAAATTCTTCAAGACGCACTTGCGCAAGGGCGAGTTGGATGCCATCGCGCAGTCCGTGGACGCGGAACTGGTCACGCTGCCGCGCGGGCAGGGCGAGCATGCGGGCGAGGCCGGCGGCGGGGGGAAGCGGCGACACGGGCGCAGGCGGCACGGCGGCGAAGGTCGGGGCGGCGATGCCGCGTCCGCGTAAGCGCCGGCAACTGATGCGCGCGCCCCAACCGGCGATCTTCAAGCCGGTCGGGGCGCCGCTGAAATCGCTGGACTGCACGACGCTGCTGCACGAGGAGCTGGAGGCGCTGCGGCTGGCCGACCTGGAAGGGCGTTACCAAGAAGAGGCCGCCGAGCAGATGGGCGTCTCCCGCTCCACCTTTCAGCGGATCGTGACCGAGGCTCGCCGCAAAGTCGCCCAGGCTTTGGTGGAGGGAACCGCCCTGCAAATCGAGGGGGGCACTTTTCGCGTGGCGGCGATCCGCTGGCATTGTGACGATTGCGGTCACAACTGGGAGATCGAGCACGGCAGCGGGCAGGGCGAGCCAAGAGTCTGTCCTGCCTGTGGCAGCCGCGCCATCCGAGAGCGGCGCGGCCAGCGGCGACGACACAAGTGACAGACCTGCGAGGTCTCGGAGACCTCGCAGGTCTATGCTTTATAGATGATTCTGTTGAAATTCGTCACTTGAGCCGGGCGAGTCCGCGTCCGGGTGAGGTTACCGCCAATTCTTGCCCACAGCCGCGCGATCTTACCCGGTGGCCGGAGCAGCAGCGGTGCGTGTTTGTCGCCCCACCAGCGCCTTCACGAGTCGCTTCAAGTTGATGGCAGCGGCCTTGAACAGGTTTTGCAGATGCGTTTTGACCATGCCGCGATACCGCGACCGTCGTCCACCATGTTGAAACATTGCTCCACTCCTGGTAGATTTGGTGGGTGCAACTACCAAATATACCGTAGGGAGCGGAGTTTGCCTACTTTTCAGACTTGTGGGTAATCACCAGCCAATTCGGTTTGACAAGTGGCGCGCCTTGTGGTAAAATCCGCCCGCTTTGGATGGCGGCAAGCTCCCGTTGTCCACCAAAACCTTTAGTGTTTGTCCGAAAGCGATGGGATCGTCGCAGTATGGGCGATCCCTTTCGGCGTGAAATAAAATAACCCGCCCGCGTGGCAAGAACGATAACGCGGGCGGGGTTGCGAGTCGAGCCAGGCGATTTTAGTAGGAAGCGACTGATGTGTCGCTCGACAGGAGTACTAGATGCCGACCATTAATCAGTTGGTCCGCAAAGGCCGCAAGGCCAAGCGCAGCAAGAGCAAAGCGCCGGCGTTGGCATACACGTTCAACTCGTTCAAGCAGAAACGTCAGCGGCGCGCCAAAGGCAGCCCGCAAAAGCGAGGCGTTTGCACGCAGGTGCGCACGATGACACCCAAGAAGCCGAACTCGGCGTTGCGCAAGATCGCCCGCGTCCGGTTGACGAATGGCATCGAGGTTACGGCCTACATCCCCGGCGAAGGGCACCAACTCCAGGAGCACTCGGTGGTTATGGTGCGCGGTGGTCGTGTCAAGGACCTGCCGGGCGTCCGCTATCACATTGTTCGCGGCAGTTTGGATACCACGGGTCGAACTAGCTCACTAATTGGAGTTTTAGCATGTCACGACGCAATCGTGCAGTCAAACGAGAAATTGTGCCGGATATCCGCTATAGCAATGTGACCGTGCAAGGATTCATCAGCCGGATGATGCGCGGAGGCAAGCGGAGTGTGGCGCAGCGGGTGATGTATGACACGCTCGGTTTGGTCGAACAGCGCGCCAAGCGCAACCCGATGGATGTGTTCGAGCAGGCCATTCGCAATGTCATGCCGACCATTGAAGTCAAGCCTCGGCGGGTGGGTGGCTCGACGATCCAGGTGCCGGTCGAGATTGCGCCGGAGCGCCGGATGGCGTTGACGATGCGCTGGATTTTGGCGGGCGCTCGCTCGCGTGGCGGCAAGTCCATGGCAGAAAAGCTGGCTGGTGAGTTGATGGACGCGGCGCAGGGCCAGGGCGGCGCGATCAAGAAACGCGAAGATACGCACAAGATGGCAGAGGCCAATCGCGCCTTTGCCCATTATCGTTGGTAGTTCTTTGTTGGTTGCGGTGTGGTAGAGTCGGGCCGATCCCGAAACTCCCCACCTGACCATCCTTTTTTGGCAGCAGGTTTGAATGCCCAGAGAAATCCCGCTCGAGCGAATTCGTAACATCGGCATCATTGCCCATATAGACGCTGGTAAAACGACGACGACCGAGCGGGTGCTTTTTTATACCGGCAAGACGCACCGACTGGGAAACGTTGACGAGGGCACCACTGTCACGGACTGGATGGAGCAGGAGCGCGAACGCGGCATCACGATCACGGCGGCTGCCATCACCGCGTTCTGGCGCGATTACCAGATTAACATCATTGATACGCCCGGCCACATAGACTTTACCGCCGAAGTCCAGCGCAGCTTGCGCGTGTTGGATGGGGGCGTCGTGGTGTTCGATGCGGTCGCGGGTGTGGAGCCGCAGTCTGAAACTGTTTGGCGGCAGGCTGATCGTTACCACGTTCCGCGCATTGCGTTCGTGAACAAGATGGATCGCACTGGCGCGGATTTTTATCGCACCGTGCAAATGATCCGCGACCGGCTGGCGGCCAAGCCGGTGCCGGTGCAACTGCCCATCGGCAGCGAAGACAAGTTCTGCGGCGTGGTGGATGTGCTGGATATGCAGTCCATCCTCTGGGCGGACGACCAGGGCCGCACGGTGGAGCGCGGCGAAATCCCGGCTGAGATGCGCGACGAAGCGCAAGCTGCGCGCGACACGTTGGTTGAGCGCATCGCCGAGACCGATGAAGCTTTAACACATGAATATCTTGAAGGCAAGACGCTTTCCAGTGAGGCGTTGAAAGCTGCGTTGCGTAGAGCGACGATCAGCGGCCAACTGGTGCCGGTCTTGTGTGGTTCTTCGCTGCGCAACAGGGGTGTGCAACCTCTGCTCGACGCCGTGGTGGATTACTTGCCGT
The DNA here is from genome assembly GCA_041300525.1 of Anaerolineae bacterium. GTDB lineage: Bacteria > Chloroflexota > Anaerolineae > Fen-1058 > Fen-1058 > JBGLNJ01. The sequence continues at coordinate 4,729,787 of JBGLNJ010000001.1, forward strand.
CACCCGCCGACATTTCCGCCATCTCTGGCACGAACCCTTATACTCAGCACCAAGAGACGCGCGCCGCCGACGAAAACGGGCCGTTCACCGCGTTGGTGTTCAAGATCGTCTCCGATCCCTACGTTGGGCGGCTGGCCTATTTCCGTGTCTATTCCGGCACGGTCAAGGTCGGCGAGTCGGTGATGAACTCGACCAAGGGCAAGAAAGAGCGGCTGGGCCGCGTGATCCGTATGTACGCCGACCACCGCGAGGATATTGACGAGGTGTGCGCGGGCGACATTGGCGCGACGCTGGGCCTGAAGGATTCCTTCACCGGTGAGACGCTCTGCACGCCGTCTGCGCCACTGATTCTGGAAAGCATTGCCTTCCCAGAGCCGGTCATCTATGTGGCGATTGAGCCTAGGACGACGGTAGATCAGGACAAGATGGGCGAGGCTTTGCGGCGGCTGTCGGAAGAAGACCCGACCTTCCGCGTCCACACGGACGAGACGACCGGCCAGACGATCATCGCCGGGATGGGTGAGCTTCACCTCGAAGTCCTGGTGGACCGGATGCTGCGCGAGTTCCGCGTGAGCGCGAGTGTAGGCCGCCCGCGTGTGGCCTACCGCGAAACGATCACGCGCCCGGTCAAGGCCGAAGGCAAATTTATCCGGCAGACCGGCGGGCACGGTCAGTACGGCCACGCGGTCATCGAGCTTGAGCCATTGGAAAAAGGGAAAGGCTTTGAGTTCGTGGACGGAACGCGTGGCGGGGTGATTCCGAAAGAGTTCATCTCCCCGGTTGAAAAAGGCGTCAAAGAAGCGATGGAATCAGGCGTGTTGGCGGGCTATCCGTTGGTGGACTTGAAAGTGACGCTGGTGGACGGCTCTTTTCACGAAGTAGACTCTTCCGAGATGGCCTTCAAGGTTGCCGGTTCGATGGCGCTGAAAGAAGGCGCGGCCAAAGCCGGGCCGGTGCTGCTGGAGCCGGTGATGAAAGTAGAAGTCGTTGTGCCGGACGAATTCGCGGGTGACGTGATTGGGAACCTTTCGGCGCGGCGGGCTTCGATTGATGGAATGCAGCCGCATGGCGGCGGAACTCAGGCGATTGATGCGCACGTGCCGCTGGCGGAGATGTTCGGATATGCGACGAATCTGCGTTCGATGACGCAGGGACGCGGAACGTTTACGATGGAATTCGACCACTATGTCGAGGTTCCAGACAGTGTCGCTAGAGCAGTGATGGGTATCAGATAGTCATCTAGTCTCGCAGTCAAATGAGGTTGCAGCTTGACTGCCAGGCTATCCGACTAACCGACTAGTTGACTAACTTGGGAGGACATTATGGCAAAGGAACATTATGCGCGCACCAAGCCGCACGTCAACGTGGGGACGATCGGGCACATTGACCACGGCAAGACGACGTTGACGGCCGCCATCACACGATCGCGATTGCGCACGTGGAGTACGAGACGGACAAGCGGCACTATGCGCACGTGGACTGCCCTGGGCACCGGGACTATATCAAGAACATGATCACGGGCGCGGCGCAGATGGACGGGGCGATCCTGGTGGTAGCGGCGCCGGACGGGCCGATGCCGCAGACGCGGGAGCACGTGCTCTTGGCGCGGCAGGTGGAAGTGCCGGCGATGGTGGTGTTCCTGAACAAAGTGGACATGATGGACGATCCCGAGCTCCTGGAATTGGTGGAGATGGAGCTGCGAGAGTTGTTGACCGATCAGAAGTTTCCTGGGGACACGACGCCGATCGTGCGGGGGTCGGCCTTGCAAGCTCTCGAGAGCACGAGCATGGATCCGAACGCGCCGGAGTACAAGTGCATTTGGGACTTGCTGCGGGTGGTGGACGAGTACATCCCGACGCCGGTGCGAGCGGTGGACAAGCCATTCATGATGGCGGTGGAAGACGTGTTCAGCATCAAGGGGCGCGGGACGGTGGTGACGGGGCGAATTGATCGCGGGACGGTCAAGGTGGGCGAGACGGTGAGCATCATCGGGCTGCGGGAGGATGTGCGGGACACGGTCTGCACGGGCGTGGAGATGTTCCACAAGATCCTGGACGAAGGGCAGGCGGGCGACAATGTGGGCTGCCTGTTGCGCGGGATCGAGCGGACGGATGTGGAGCGGGGGATGGTGTTGGCCAAGCCGGGGAGCATCAAGCCGCACACCGAGTTCGACGCGGAAGTGTACGTGTTGAAGAAGGATGAAGGCGGGCGGCACAAGGCGTTCTTCCCGGGTTACCGGCCTCAGTTCTACATCCACACGATGGATGTGACGGGCGAGATCACGTTGCCGGAGGGCGTAGAGATGGTGCTGCCGGGCGACAATGTGAATATGCACGTCAAGCTGATCATGCCGGTGGCGTTGGAGGCCGGGTCGCACTTTGCTATCCGCGAAGGCGGGTTGACGAGTTCACGCCTACCCTCAAGGCCGATACGCTCGGCGAGTTTATCACCAGCGTTCACCTGGACGAGTTCCTGCACGACCCCCAGCAGGCCGCACGGGCCGCGGACGGATGGGAGGGCGATAGCTTTTCGCTTTGGCAGGCGTCGAACGAGCGGCAGGCTTTTGCCTGGCAATTCGCGTGGGACACGCCGCGCGATGTGAGCGAATTCTTTGAGGCTTATGCCGGACTGCTTCGCAAGCGTGTTGGGCCTGCCGTCACGGCAGAGCGCGAGGATGCCGACCTGCGCTGGTATTCCGGCAGCGGTGGCAGCGGACTGATCCGCCGCGCGAACGTCCGGACGCTCGTCCTGTGGGGGCCGGACAAGGCGACGGTCGAAAAGATGTTGGCCGCATTCAAATGACGAACTCTTGCGAAGGTTCAAAAAGGATACCCTATGCGCCTGGCGATTCTCTCTGACGTTCATGGCAATTTACCCGCGCTGGAAGCCGTGCTGGATGACTTGCGCCAATACGCCGTAGACGGCATCATCGTCGCCGGCGATCACATCGCCCTGCCACATGCCAACGAGACGATCCGCCTGCTCCGCTCGCTCGGCAGTTGGATGATTCGGGGCAACAGCGACGACAATCTTTTGCGATACGACGCCGGTGACGTTCCAGAGGCATGGCGAACCAGCCGACAGTTTGGCTTGCTGCGATTCGCGCACCGTCACCTGGACATGGACTTGATGGCATACCTCAAGTCACTGCCGGAGCAGCGAGTGATCGAGATGACCGGAACCGCGCCCATTCGAGTCGTGCATGGGTCGCCCCGCCATCTCGCCGAATCCATCTTTCCCGACCGCGACCCGGCCAGCCTCGATCTGGCTCTGGCCCAAACGCAAGAGCCGGTTCTGATTTGCGGCCATACTCACATTCCGTGGAAGTTTGAGCGAGATGGCAAGCTCGCGCTAAATCCGGGCGCGGTGTGCGGGGCGCTCAACGGCGATACACGCGCACTGTATGCGATCATGACGTGGCAAAACGACCGTTGGCAGGTGGAGCACTGCGCCGTGCCCTATGACCTGAATCGAATGAGCGCGATATTTCAGGAGAGCGGCTTGTTGGAAGAGGGCGGCGCGCTGGCCCGAGCGTTTCTCTTGAGCATCGAGACCGGCCAGAACGTCGGGGATGATTGGCTTTCGTTCACCTACCGATTGGCCGCGGAAACCGGGTTCAAGAATTCCGATGCCGTGCCGGATGCCATCTGGGAGCAAGCCGCCACAACCTTCGATTGGGGCAAATACAAAGCCGAGAGCGCCCTTTCGGCAAGCGAAATCCGCAAGTGAGGTGTTCACCATGCGCCGGATCATTCAACCGTTCACGATTGTCGAGCGAGTGCTGCGTGACCGCATCGCCTATTTCGCCGAGATCGCTCGCGGCGAGGAATTGCCCCGCAAGATCGGCGACTTGCTGATCGTCACGGTTTTAGGGCTGGCGGTCTTTGGCTTCGTCGCGGAATTGAGCGGACAATCTTTTGCGGTGAATTGAGGAAATAGTATTCCCTGCGAAAGAACGCATAGAACACACAGAAACAATCTTTCTTTTGCGATCTTGCGATCTTTCGTGGTGAATTAAATGAGGTGACCTTATGGCAGAAAATGACGCACTGCGCCGGCAGGCCGAAGAGATCGCCCGGAAAAAAGCGTCACATTCGCCGGAAAACCTCGCGGCGCTGTCGCCACAAGAAACGCGGCAGACGCTCCACGAGCTGCGGGTACACCAGATCGAGCTCGAGCTGCAGAACGAGGAGTTGCGCCGGGCCCAGGCGGAACTGGACGCCGCGCGGGCGCGCTATTTCGACCTGTACGATCTGGCGCCGGTGGGCTATTGCACCTTGAGCGAACAAGGGCTGATCCTGGAGGCCAACCTCACCGCCGCCAGCCTGCTGGGCGTGGCGCGGGGCGCGCTGGTCGGTCAGCCCATCAGCCGCTTTATCCTCAAAGAGGACCAGTCCATCTACTATCTGCATCTCAAACAGCTTTTTGAGACCGGCGCGCCGCAGGTGTGCGAATTGCGGATGGTGAAACAAGACGGCGCGCCACGCCTGGCGTGGGTGCGGCTGGAAGCCACCACCGCCGCGCAGGACGAAGGCGGCGCGCCCGTCGGCCGCGTCGTGCTGAGCGACATTACCGAGCGCAAGACTTTGCAGGCACAGTTGGATGCGTCGCTGCGGCAGTCGCTCGACGAACTGGAACAGCGCGTGGCGGAGCGGACGGCAGAGTTGAAGCGGGCCAATGAGGAGCTAGAGACGGACATCACCGAGCGCAAGCTGGCGGAGGAGGCGCTGCGGGAAAGCGAGTTGAGTCACAGGTTACTGGCAGAATACAACCGAGAGCTTAACGACATCTCGATCAAGTTTGCGGAGACTAGAAGCGAGGATGAGCTTTTCGAGCAAGTCGCAAATTCATTCAGAGCATTGACGAGGGCGTTCGTCGCATCCACATCGCGGTACGATGACCAGACCAACACCCTCGCCGTGGCCTCTGTGTCGGTTGACGCGAACGTTGGGGCGGATGTCAATGCCCTGTTGAAGGGGGGCCTCTTTTCTATGAAGATGAGTCCCTCGCTCTCTGTTCAGCAACTCATGCTCGCTCAAGTGATCGCCAAGCCAAAAACTCTGACCGAGCTCACCTTCGGAGCCGTCGCCGAGGACGTCTCTACCCAAATCATGCAGATGCTCGGAATTGATCGAATCATTGCGCTCTCCATCTCCCACGGCGCGAATATTCTGGGCACAGCCGTTTCCTTTCAGTCCGGCATCGAAAAGTACATTCCGGACGAGGCTCTCAAAACGTTCGCTTACATGGCGGGAATAGCGTTCAAAAAGAGGAGAGCGGAAGAGGCGCTGCGCCAGCTCAACGCAGAGCTAGAGCAGCGCGTGGCCGAGCGCACCAAAGAATTGAGCCTGGCGAATCTCGATCTGACGCGGGCCGTCGGCCACCGTATAATCCCGAAACGGATTCTGCTTGATCGGGTCGCACGGCGGTGGCGGTGGGGGTGGTGGCCCAGGCGGGCGCGGCGTCACCGGGACCGGCGTCGAGCAGTGCGGGCCGGGATTTGGAATCCAGACGCAACCGGGTATGCCAGGGCCGCAACCGGGGGGATCCCAGTAGCCGCATACGTATTGGCTGACGGGAACCGCCGGCGGCGCGGACAGCGCGGATTGCGAAGCCGCCAGCAGCGCCAGGCCGGCGAACAGCACCATCGCGAGAGCAAACATCCATCGTTTTGGCATTCACACCTCCTATTGAGCCTTCGGCTCTTGATACTCGATTCGATCAATCTTCCAGCGGCAGGCTTGTGGGTCGTAGAGCATGGCGATGCCCACCAGCCGGTAAGGCACGTCATTCAGCACGACGGTTCGCTTGACGGCAAGTGTCCCGACATCGCGGATCGTCTGCGTGATCGGCTCGTGCTGCACGCTCATGAACGTGACGCCCGCGCCATCCGGCGTGAACGACATGGACAGCGTCCCCAGGTCGGCCATCTCGACTTGCACGTACTCTTGCCGGTTGAGGCTGAGCTGCAGCCCGGCGCGCACTTCGCCGGCCATGCGCGGCGTGTAGTATCGGTCTGCTTCCGACAGATTCCACGCTTGCGTGGGAGCATTAGCCCACTGCATGGCCTCTCGAAAGTCCTGGCGCACCTGTGTCGTGACTGTGGTGTCGTCTGGCAAGCCCATACGCCCGCCGCCGGACTTGGCTACCTCTTGAACGTGCCACGTGATGGGGCAACGAACCGGATGATTGGCTGGCGCCGGCGTCAGAAGCGTCACAGGTGGCTGTTCCGTCGGCGACGTGTTGCCCTGTCCGGTCGTCACGGTTGCCGTTGCAAGCGCTGAGGGCTGAGTGGGCGTCTCTATCGCCTCCTGTGCGTTTTGCGTGGGCGATGAAGCCGCCTTCGTCGGTGATGATAGCGACGTCAGCCCCAGCGATTCGTGGAAACGCGCGGCGCCCACGCAGAGCAAGGCCATGCCCACCATCACGGTGATGGTGATCGCCAGGTAGGTCACCCGCGTCGGGTAAACCTTTTCGCGCAGACTGTCACGTCGAAAGAAAAGGTTGAACAAGTCTCGTTGGGTTTGGTTCATGTCATTGTCCTTCTCGCCCGATGCCGTGCGCCGGGCGCGCGACACTGACCATGCGGATGTTGATCTCGTTGATGCCCAGCATCCGCCAGAAGCCGGTGGGCAGCCTAGCTGTCCCCGCCACGACCACCTGCTGAGGCGCGCTCGGCGGCCAGGTGTACACGCTGATGTTGCGGATCGTGTTGCGGCTGTTCAGACTCGCGTAATATTGGGCCAGGTTGTATGCCTGGGCATAGTCCAGCCGGACCTGCTGCGTGGATTCAAAGTATGGCCAGTCGACGGCGTGCGACGCGACCTGCGCCGCGATGTCCAGCGCGGTCTTGTCGCGCTGGTAGCGTGCCAGGAGCACCCCGCCGTCAATCGCAAAGCCCACCAGGGCCAGCAGCGCGACCAGCGCGACGGCGGTCTGGAACATGATCTGGCCGTTCTCGGAGCTCAATCGGCGTATAACTCGCTTGATCATCATTGTCCTCCTCACGGCTGTACACTTTTAACATTAGCGGTCTTTGTCCTCCACAGGTGGCCCTATGCCGCTGCTTTACTGCAACCTGTAGGGGATCAACGTACTGAATGTTAAATCTGTACATCCATGAGCATTGTCCTCTCTAGTTCCACCGGCTCTTGTAGATCTCGATCAACAACTGCGTGCGGCTGGTGACGCGCTGGGGCGTCGGAAAGAAGGCGCTGACCAGCGGCAGCCCGCCGCCGTAGACGTTGACGCCGACCGAGCAGGCAACCGGCTGCCCGCGATCCCAACGCGCCGGCGGGATCACCGTGATGTCCACGTTGGCGCGCGGGATGCGAAAGCCTCGCCCCGTCTCGTACGCGGCCACGCGGCCTTGCTTCACGCCCAGCGTCGCGTCGAGCGATTGCGACGCCGCCGTCGCGCAGTCGTAGCTTATGGTGTCGCTCGCCAGCTTGGCGTACGCTTGCGGCCCGAACCACATCGCGCCGGCGATGAGGAGCAGGAAGAACGGCAAGACCAACGCCAGCTCGACCAGGGCCTGACCGTGTTCGCTTCGGCTTTGAGATTTCATGTTGCCTCCTCTTGCATCACCGCACGTGTTCGCCGCTCTCATTCCATTGACAATCCAATGGAAAGCCATCCGAACGGCACATCATTCCCATTCGCCCCTGGGGCCTCGAATGGGCGGACCTCCATAAAACTGCCAATCCCTTTGCCAGCTCTGCCCTAACACGGTGTACCGGAACCAGCCCAGGAGTGGAATGTTCCACGTATGGCGAAGGGAAAGGCTCCCGCTGACGCTGCGCACGCCATTTACGCGATTGATGTGATACGCCGTGCGAAAGTCCGGGGCGCTCGCCCCGAGCGCTGCGATGAGGACGGCCTTGACACGGTCCGTGCCGCTGGGGGGCAGCCCATACACCCCGCCACCGTGAATCGCGTCGAGGTTGGTTCCCTCGTGCAGCGCGACGACGGCGATGTTCTGTTGCCACCAGAACCAGCAGATGGCGACGGCGAAGAACACCAGCATCAGGTACACCGGCAGGGCGATGGCGTACTCGAACATCGCCACCCCGGACTCGTCTTTGAGCCACTTGGGCAAACGCATATGCGCTTTCAAGGCTTTCACGTCATCTTCCTCCGCTAGGGCCTGACCGGCGATTCGTCATCACCGGTCAGGCTAGATCACTAACTGGCCATATTGGCCACAGGCTACCAGCCGGCCGTGGCCGATAGGCTGTTGGCCGCCCGACCGATGGCTTGCCGCACCTGGGGAACGAGCAGCGCCCCCAGACCCGCAGCGGCCGCTACGCCGACGCCCAGCAGGATGGCATACTCGAACATCCCCAGCGTTGTTTCTGCACGTCGTCAATAGCGCCAGCCTGGAATTATCCCTGGACTATGCCGAACGCTTACAGCACGAACAGCAGGCGGTGGCTCAGGGCTGGCAGGAGAAACTGCAACGCCTGGCTTATGCGGCGGACCTCGCCCGGCGTCGGTATGAGTTGGTGGATCCGGCCAACCGCTTGGTCGCCCAGACCCTGGAGACCGAATGGAACCAACGCCTGACGGAACTGGCTGCAGCGCAACAAGCTTATGCGGCCCAGACCGCCACGGTACCAACACGCCAAAGTACCGTGGCTGAATTGCAAACGGTCATCGCCCACTTGCCGGAGTACTGGCACAGTGCCGCCCTCACCTGCCAGGATCAGAAGGAACTGCTCCGCTGTCTGATCGACAGCGTATTTCTGGAGAATGCGGGCAAGCTGATTCGCGCCGAGGTTCACTGGCAAGGCGGCGCGGGTAGTGCGCTGGAGATTCCCAAGTATCTCTTCAGCAGTGCGGCACTCTATCAGCAAGTGCGCGAGTTGGCCCGTACCCATACCGATGCCGAGATTGCCGCCCAACTGAATCAGGAGCATGTCCTGACACTCAAAGGCAAATCCTGGACGGCGCGCCGGGTGATGGATTTCCGCCGCTCGAACGCGATCCCTTCGGGTTTCACGACCCAGACCGAATTACGGCTGCCCGACTCCGGGTACGTCACCAGTCTGGAAGCCGCCGCACAGCTGGCCGTAGACCAGACCACCATTCAACACTGGTATCAGTGGGGAGTACTGCTGGGCAAACAAGATGACGCGCAATCTCCGCTATGGATTCACTGGACGCCGGAAGTGGTGTATCGGCTCAATGGCGGCGCTACGCCTGACCCGCGCATGGTCTCCGTGCGCTCCCTGTGTCACACCCGCGGGCAGGCGCCAGAGCAAGTCTTGGCCTGGGCCCACGCCAATGGCCATACGATTTATCGCTTGCGGCGTGGAACAGCCATGCGTTTCTATATTTTGCCCCAAGAATCCTTAGTTCCGCTTGAGTAGACGGAGGTACTCAGTATGTCAAACGCAATTCCTTGAATTCCGCGGTGAGTCCTATCGTCTCCGGGAACGCCTCCAACACGAACCCACCCCACTCCCTACTCCTGCCGTTGCTCCACCTGCCCTATGATCCCAGGAGTGTTTCCCTTTTCGAGCATCAACCGTTTCCCTTTTCGAGCATCAGTCTGACAACCTAACCTTGAAACTGTTTCCCTTTTCGCCCATCAATCGTTTCCCTTTTCGCTTGACAAAAACATCCAACGTCGGACTCTGCGTCAGCATCGTTTCCACCTCCGCCCAGTCCGCCGCAAACGGGTCTGGGCGGGTACTGTAATCGCGCGGCGGTGGCGGCGTAGCCGGGACACCCCCGGCCTGGAGATACTTGGCCGCGGTCTGGCGGCTGCGCAGATTGGCACTGGCCGCCGCTTGTGCTTGGGTACAACCTTTCTGATGTTCACGCATCATAATCCTCACTTGCATTGCAGTAGCAGTCATCACTGGGCTCCTTCGGTTAAGTTAGCTCCCAGTGTACTCCGCTCCCACCCCCGGCCTAATGTTAATTTCGGTTCTTCCGTATATTGTAGGGTCAAGGGTAGGCTGCTCGGTACAATTGCGTTCTTTGGGTATAATAATGCAAAACTCTTTGCCGAGGTGTGAGATGCCCATTGACCTGTTGACTGAGTTGTTGGGGTTGCCCCAGGTGGTTGTGACGGACTACGAACTGCCGGATGCCGAACGTTTGATGGTGAGGATCGTCGTGGAAACCCCGGCGGCACTCTGCCCGACCTGCGGCCAGCTCAGTACGGCGGTGCATAGCTATGGCAGCCCGCGTACGATTCGTGACCTGGACCTGTGGGGGCGGCGCTGCTACCTGCGCTGGACACCCCGGCAATTTGAGTGTGCGACGTGCCAGGATACCTTTGTGGAACGCCTGTTCTGGCTGGCGCCGCGCCACCATCACACGCGGCGCTTTGAGCAGGCGGTGTATGACTTGACCCGCCGCACCAATGTCGTTGAAGCCGCGGTCCATTATGGGCTGAGCGACGAAAGTGTCGAGGGGATTTTCCAGCAGCACGCCACGCAGCAAGTGACGCAGCGGGGCTACCCGACGGTGCGAACGTTGCATGTCGATGAAATCGCTTCCCAGAAAGGGCACGGGCACTATCGTTTGATCCTGTCGTCGCCCGAGGTGGGCGTGCTGGATGTGTTGGAAGACCGGCAACAAGCCTCGTTGGAAGCCTGGTTTGCAGCGCGGGGGCCGGAGTGGTGTGCCGCCGTGCAAGAATTCCACGCCGATATGTGGCGTCCCTATCATACCGCCGCCCGGGCGTACCTGCCCAATGTGACCATGACCACCGCCGATCATTTTCATGTGATTGAGAATCTCCACAAAGCGTTGAATACCGTGCGCCGCACCCTCCAGCGCCACGCCGACGAGGCGACGCGGCAACACTTGAAAGGCAGTCGCTGGTTACTGCTCAAAAACCCGGCCAAGTTGACGGAAGCGGAACAACTCCAGTTGACCGCCATCCTCGCCGCCGTGCCGGAACTGCGCCAGGCCTATGACCTCAAAGAAGCGTTCCGGGCCATTTACACCCTCCGCACGCCCCAAGCAGCGGCCCACCGCTTGGCGGACTGGCTCGAGCAGGCCCAAAAGGAGGGCCATGCCGCTTGGCAAGCCTTCGTCACCACAGTGCAGAACTGGCGGGAGGAGATTCTGCGCTTTTTCGTGGAGCGCGGCAGCAACGGCTTTGCCGAAGGTATCAACAACAAAATCAAACTGATTCTCCGCCGCGCGTTCGGCTGTGCCAACTTTGCCCATCTGCGGCTAAGAATTATTGTTGCATTTGGTTTGTAACCCTACAATATACGGGAGAACCAAAAATCTACAGATTAAGAGACGAGGCGGCTCATTGACCGCCGACCGCCGACAACCGACAGCGGGCGGCTCTGGAACCGGTTCATGGCGTATTTGACTCAGCACCGAGATCGCATCAAGCACGTTCTGACAGATACTGTGGCGTACGAGGTTCACATTGAGCACCCAGAAACCCGGCTCACTGGCGAGTTTGAGGTGTTCACCGGCCTGGAGGTGGAACGGCTGGAGGACGTGCCAGTCGAACTGTCGGTGAAAATCCTCCCGCCAGTGACCTACGCAGTGTTCACCCTGCACGGGCAACAGATTGCCTCGGATTGGGAAAAGACGATTGTCAGTGAATGGTTTTCCAGATCGGGGTATCAGAGTCCTTATAATTACGGTTTCCAACTCTACGATGAACGCTTCAAAGGCGTCCAGAATATTGACGAATCCATCCTGGATGTCTATGTTCCCGTCACACAGACGTTAACCGAACAAGATATGGCAAAGGATTCATAGTCAGGAGCAGAACATATGCCAACACCTGGATATTCCCTTGATCTCGGCACATTCAGCCTTGCCAAGTTAAAGGGCCTACTCAAAACGGCCAGATTGCTTCCAAGCCAACAGATGCTCCAAGAAAATATAGATGAGCGATTTGCCTGTTTGGAACAGAATGGCATTGAGAATCTGGAGCAGTTGCGCAAGGCATTAAAAACAAAATCAACTGTTCAGTCGTTTGCGCAGGCAACCGGATTGCCGATGGATTACTTGACCATTCTCCGGCGCGAGGTGAATAGTTACCAGCCGAAACCGATTGACCTGCAAGATTTTCCGGGGGTTAATCCTGATGTGGTTCGCAAATTGCGCAAGATTGGCATCAAGAACACCGAGCAACTTTTTCCAAATGTGTTGACCCCGGAAGACAGGCGCGAGTTTGCGAAACGAAATCAGATCGAGCCCGAGGCTATATTGGAGCTAACCAAGTTGACCGATGTGGCACGAACAAAGTGGGTTGGCCCAAAATTCGCCAGACTTTTGATAGAGACGGAATACGATACGGTGGAAAAAGTAGCCAATTCAAACTGTCAAGAACTCTATCTGGCTCTCGTCCGCGTCAATGACGAACGTGGTATTTACAAAGGTAAATTCGGGGCAGAAGATATGCGGTTGTGGGTCAATAGTGTTCAGGATGTGCCCCGGGTAATCCAGTATTAAGCCGGAATGACGGAATGAGACAAGCGGAGGATACTATGCCCAAGCCAACGACCAAAAGCCAACTCTTGGCCGAGATCCAAAAGGAGCGAGACGCGCTGGAGGAATTCCTGTCCACGCTGTCTCCTGAGCAAATGACCCAGCCGGGCGCGCTGGGCGACTGGTCTGCGAAGGACGTGCTGGCGCACCTGGTCGAATGGGAGCAGATGGTTTTGAACTGGCACGCCGCCGGGCTGCGAGGCCAGGTTCCACCTATCCCCTCCAAAGAGTTCAACTGGGGCCAGTTGCCCCAGCTCAACCAGGCCATCTATGAAAAATACCGCGACCGCACGCTTCAGGACATCTTGAAACAATTCAAGGCTACTCATCGCAAGATGCTCAAGACGCTGGAGGGATTGTCCGAAAAAGATTTGTTCACTCCCGGACACTATGCGTGGACCAAAAAGCTCACGCTGGCCGCGTACATCACCTCTTGCACGAGCAGCCATTTTCGCTGGGCCAGAGCGGGAATACGCAAAGGGCTCAAAGCCAAATCAAGCTGAGTCGCACCCATCCGGCGCGATGAAAACAGGCGTCGCAGATGTCGAATGTCGAATTGATGGCCCAGGCCATTGACTTTATCGAGGCGCACCTCCAAGAAGCGATCACGGTGGCCGATATCGCCGACGCCGCGTCGTTTTCGCTGTATCACTTTTGCCGGACGTTCAGCCAGGTTGTCCATCATACGCCGTATGATTACTTGATGCGCCGGAGGCTGGCCGAAGCGGCCGGCGAGTTGCTGCGCGCCGATAAAAAGATCATTGACATCGCCTGCGACTATCAATTCAACAACCCCGAAACGTTTTCGCGCGCGTTCCGGCGTGTGTTCGACATGCAGCCGAACCAGTTGCGCAAGCAAGGTAGCCTTGACAGCCGGCTCATTATGCCTCGATTAACTCTGGCGCATCTCCGGCACATTGCCCAGGGCATCGCCGTGCCCGTGCTGGAAGAAAGAGCCAGCTTTCGCGTGGCCGGGCTTGTGTCGTTGATCAGACCCGGACAGACGGCCATGGCCGAACTCTGGGAACTGTTGGCGCGCGAAATGGAAAACCAAGCGCCCCGTGACCCGGCCAGGTTTTACGGCATTGCGACCTATCCCCAAGGCTGGGAAACGCGCGGCTACTTTTACATGGCCGGTTTTGAAGCGCAAGACGAGGAACTGGTTGACCCGGCCCTGGTCGTCAAAACAATCCCGCCGTGCAAGTATGCCCGATTTGTCCACACGGGCCTCACACAAGAATTGCCGCTCACCCTGGATTATATTTATCACACGTGGCTGCCCCGATCGGGCCAGCGCCTTTCGTACTCGTGGGTCATCGAACACTATGAGCGTGCCCTCCCCGATCCGGCGAATGAACAAGCACAGGTCAAGCTTTACATTCCTCTTGAGCCAGCGCAGCCGACACGAGATACCGCGCAAGCCTGAGCCGCATGGATCTGAGAGGGGCAGAATATCAGCATGAAAACAGCGAAAGAGAATGTGCCCGGCACTCAAAAGCGCATCGTCTATTCTATCCCTGAAATGGATCGCGCGAACGTGCAACGCGATCTCGTTTACAAGAGCGCCGAGGGAACCGAGCTAAAGCTGGATGTCTACGCGCCCGCGGACGTATCCAAGAGTGCGCGCCTGCCGGGCGTCGTGTTCATCCACGGCGGCCCTATTTCGCCCCAGATGCAACCGAAGGATTGGGGCGCTTTTCGTTCCTGGGGTGAGTTGGTGGCGGCGTCCGGTCTGGTCGGCGTGACACATCACCATCGCTATTACGGCTATGCCTACCTGGAGCGGGCTGGCGCCTTGCCGCCTTGCCGCCTTGCCGCCTTGCCGCCTTGCCGCCTCGCCGCCTCGCCGCCTTGCCGCCTCGCCGTCTCGCCGTCTTGCCGCCTCGCCGTCTCGCCGTCGTGCGCATCTCAGCTTCTTCCCAGTCGGTAGCGGCAGTTGAGCATTGGGCGGGGTGATCAGGCTAACGGAGCCGTGGCGATGGAATCAAACGGTCTTCAGTTCCGTGTGTCGGCGGGTTGCGCGTGGGGGTAGAGTTGGTGCCACCGGTTGTTGCGCCAGAAGGTCTCCAGGCACAGGAGCGCCTCGTCCCCGGCGGTCGTCCAGAACTGCCCTGTGCGCTTGAAGCGACATTGATATTGTCGGCAGGTGGATTCAATCACGCCCGAACCCAAGGGTTGGTTGGCCAGCTGGAGCTGTTGGGCCGTTGCGGTCCCGGCCTGGGCGGCTTCTCGGGCGGCGATGATGTCCTGGTATTTCATCCGGTGAGTGTTGTGCTCGAGGTATTCGATTTGCGTCTGCAGCTTGTCTTGCTGGGCCTCCAGCAAGCGGGGTTTAAGTTCGGTGAGGGTGGCAATGACCTGGGTGGTTTGATCGTCGCGGATCTGTTGGAGCAGCGGCGTGACCCACGCGCGCGCCTCGGGCGTGCCGCGGCCGTAGAGTTCGGACGCCACGGTCCAGAGATGTTCGTCGGCGTGGTACAAGTCCAGTTGCTGGCGCGCCTCTGGAAAGCGATCTTGGACGGCGTTCCAAATCCAGAGGGCGCCGTCGGCGATGACCAAGACCTGCTGGGCTTGTCCCAGACCGCGCGCGATCGCTTCGCGATAGAGTTGGCTCATGAGGGCTTCGACGCCCAGGCGCGTGGCGACGTAGCCCCGCTGGGTGATGAGGGCGCGGTCGCCGGCGGTTCGGCCGCGGTGATCCAACCGGAAAACGGTGGCCAGGTACACCCAATGCCAGCGTTTGAGATCCTGGCCCTGCTGGCGCAGCGTCTGGGTGTTGCCCCACTCGTCGCGTTCGCGAATGTTCCAGGCGTCAATTTGGATGACCAGCGTGAAGGGGGCCGGTGGCGGTCCCTCGGGGTGAGCGGCCACTTGTTGAATGCCCTCCCAACTGTCGAGCTGGGCCAGGCTTTGAGCGCGGCGCTCTTGGGCCTTGAGCCCTTGTCGATGGGCTTCGCGATGGAGCGTGCAGCGGGTCAGGTCCAAGCCCAGGCGTTCGGCGACCAACACGGCTTGTTCGGGTGGCATTTTGCTGACCAGCAGGGCCGAGATCTCTTGCAGGTAGGGTGAAGCCGGAGCCTGACGCCCCAACCCCAAGGCGTAGTCGGCGGGAAACTGCCACTGCTTGCAGCGCGGACACCACCCATAACGGCGCCAGAGCCGGAGCGGTCCAAAGCGGGACTCGATCGTCCGCGCCAGATATTTCTGGTGAACCAGCTCGCGTTGACAGTGCTGACACTGGCAGGCCGTGGCATTGGCCTTGGCTTGGGCGGCCCGTTCGGCTATCCGGCGCAGGGTCTCTTGGGTGGCGCGGGCAATCTCCTCCTCGAGGTGGCCCAGATTCTGTTCGGGGTGCTGGTGGATGACTTGCAGGCGGGCTTCCAAGTCCTGGCGCCACGCGTGGAGTTCGTCGTCGGTGAGCTGGGCGTGAGTGACACCCGCGGCGGCCTGAGCCTGCGCGGCGGCGGCTTGGCCGCGGGTCATAATCTGCTCGGTCAAGCGTTGGTTTTGTTGTTCTGGGCTTTGGCGCGCCGTTGCCCGACGCATTTGGCGGGTGGACGGCATGGGGGTAGTCATGGGTGGTTCGGTTGAAGCCAATGGTTTTGGAGGCGTTCTCGGAAGCCGGGGTGTAAGGGATAAAGGTAAATGGTTTTGATGGGAGCCTGATGCCAAGTGCCGTCAGGCCGATCTTGGCGCGTGCGCCCTTTGGTCTGACCCACCCGCACCCAGTTGGCCGCCCGATAGGCGGTAGCGCGGAAGCGGTCCTGTTCCACGAAGGTTTCCAACAGATAAATGGGATGACCGTATTTGCGCTGCCAGTCCCGGCTGAGCCGTCGGCTGATCCGGCTCAGAACGTGACTCGCCAACCAAGGCACCTGGACCGAAGGTAAAATGAGGAACCGCGTGTTGTTCGTCAGTAAATGGAGGTTCTGGCTGCGGCTCTGTCGGTCCCAGCCGATATAGCGATCCCGATCGGCGCACTGCCAGGCCGCGGCGCCAAAGAGCAGACAGGCCAGCGGTCGGTGCTGGGGATCGCAAACCAGGTATTGCAGATTCTCCCCAACGGTGCTGCGGTAGCCCAGATAATGGCCGCGGTGCAGCAAGACCTCAAAGAGCGGTCGTTGACTAGCCCCGGCCGGGGTGCTGACTTCGGTGATAACCAACGGCAGCAGCGCCGCCAGCGGCTCACGGATCGGCGCGGAGTCTGACGGCACGAACCGTGCGGGCATTGGCCTGTGCCGCATGCGATTGGTGGGGGTCTGGCGCCGGGGCGGTAAGGTAATCCAGCCGCGTTGCTCCAACTTGAGCAAGAGCGTTCGCGCGGCCATGTCTTTGAGTTGGCCGCGGGCGTTTCGCCACTCCCACAGCCGGGCCAACTGCTGGCTTAAGTGACGGCGGCTCCAATCCGGATGCGTCGCCATCATGTGGCAGATTTGCTCCCGTTCGGTCGCCCCGATGAGCCGACCTTGGATCGTTTCCGGTTCAGTCACCGGCGGGATTGTGGCAAAAGGGAAGGCCGGAGTCCCGAACAAAATGTGACTATTTTTGAAAGGACAACCTCAGAATCCCCCGCCGCTTTCTTGGCCCGGACCACCGCGTCGAGGTTCAGACGCCTCGGTCATCTGGAAGAAGCTGAGATGCGCACCTATGCTATGAGGAGCTGCGCCGATTGGCGGCCTCGTGACGTCCGCGCCAGCTTGGCGACGGCGTTCGCCCACTGGCGTCTCGTCATCAACACCAACTAGCTCCCAGATTGCGCCGATGGTCCCGCCCTCCACCAGTTCCTTGAGCTTGAGCATGACCGGATGATGGCGGTACATGAAAGCTTCGGCCACTACAACGCCGTGCCGCCGCGCCGCCTCGACCACGGCGTCCACCTGCTCGACGGAAAGCGCCAGTGGCTTTTCGCACAACACGTGCTTGCCCGCCTGCGCCGCCCGGATCGTCCATTCCGCGTGCAGGTGATTGGGCAGCGGAATATAGACCACATCAATCTCGGGGTCGGCCAGCATCTCGGCGTAACTGCCAAACACGCGCGGGATGTTCCATTCCGCCGCATACGCCTGAGCCTGGGCCAGCGACCGGCTGGCGACCGCCGTCAATTGATTGCGCTCTGAAGCGCGCAAGGGCGGAATGATCGAACGATTGATGCGGGCCGTGCCCAGCAGTCCCCAGCGCAAAACGCGTTTCAGCATTCCCGTTTCCTCCCAGTCAGACCCGCCGAGGCAAATCCTATGTCTCGTTGAGCACTTGACCATG
Organism: Anaerolineae bacterium; assembly: GCA_041300525.1. Taxonomy (GTDB): domain Bacteria; phylum Chloroflexota; class Anaerolineae; order Fen-1058; family Fen-1058; genus JBGLNJ01. Next base: position 4,747,526 of record JBGLNJ010000001.1, read on the forward strand.
CAGCGATCAAGTGCGCGTGCGGCGCGCCCGCTTGGCGGACGCGAACACTCCCGGCTGGCCCGGCCCGAGCCGATCCAGTTGGCTCGACAAATCATCCAGGCGTTGCGCCAGGCGCTCGACCTCTTGACGAGTCGGGACACCGCGCCGCTCCAGCGCGCGCCGCACTTGATCTTCGGTCGGCTCCAGCGGATGAGCAGCGTGCAATTGCGCGCTCGGCGAAAAGAGCTTGTCCCCCATCCAGCGCCCCTGCTCTTCAGAAAGCTCGCCGGCCTGGACCAGCGCGCGGATGCGGCGGGTGATCTCTTCGTCCACTTGCGCCCGCCATCCCAACGGCAGAGCCAGGCCGTGCTGCAACGCCGCAAGCGTCTGGCCGCCCGCCTGGACCAAGCTGCTCAACACCGAGTGCGACACAAAACCGGCGGCTTTTTTCTCTTGGGCCGAGACCACCTGAGTGAGCGTAACCGCAGTCAGATCCTCGCTCGTCGCATGGTCCACGACGCGGACCTCGTGCCCGGCGCGAACCAGCCCGGCGATCCCATCCAGCGTGACGTACTGCTTGGTCTCGGTATTGTACAGTTTGCGATTTGGGTAGCGCTTGATAATCGGCATAACCCGCCTGTCCGTATCGGCACGAGAAATTATATGCCCGCTTGAGACAAAGTCAAACGGGCATAACGCGAAGACAGAACCGGTGCGTCCGACCCGGCGTGCGGCGTTCTACTCGGGCGGCTTGAGTCCGTCCAGCTTGTTCGCCAGGGCCGTGATTTTGGCGCTCAACGATTCAAGTTCGGATTTGGTGGGCACGTTCATGCGAGCCAGGATGTCTTCCACCCGTTTTTCCAAACCGTCCCGGCCCAACTTGCGGCGCTTGTCCACCACTTCTTTCATCAGCTTTTTGGCGTCTTTTTCCGCAATCTCGCCGCGCTCGACGAGCTTGTTGACAAAGTCTTCGGCCTCATCCTGCGCGAGCGCCATCGCGCCCATTCCGGCCAGCAAGACTTTGCGGGCGGCTTCGTACAGCGTGCCGCGCGGCGCGTGTTCTTCGACCGCCTTGACGGTTTTCTTTGCCATGACGACCTCCTCAGGAAAGCACTGGGCGGGCCAGGCCCGCGGGCCAATTCTATGACGCACTGCGTCATAACGATGATAACTCACCGCGTCATGGCTGTCAAGGGCCGCCGGGCCAAAAACCCCGTTTTGACGCTGCCGCGCACTTACATTATACTCATGACACACGCCCTGATCAGATAGGAGGAACACCCGTGGACGAAAAGACCCGTCTCATCCAACAACTCGATCAAGCGCGCCGGGAACTGGAAACGGCGCTGGCCGATATTACGCCGCGCACGGAAATCTATTCCCACTGGACGCTCAAGGAATTGTATGCGCACTTGACCGGGTGGGACGAAGCCGTCACGTCTTCGCTGCACGCCCACGCCGGCGGTCAAGAGCCGGCCGCGCCGGCGACGCTCGGCATCAACGTCTATAATGCCGAATCGGTCGAAACGCGCCTGGCGTTGAGCCTGGACCAAACCCTCCAAGAGTGCAAACTGGCGCGCGAGCAGCTCATCGCCGCGTTAAACGAATTGCCGGCCGACAAGTTCACCGAACCGTTGTTGTTTCCGTGGGGGCCAACGGGCAGCGTTGCGCAATTGATTCGTATCTTTGTCAATCACGACCTGGAACACGCCGAGGAGATCCAGCAGATCAAAGAAAAAGCTTGCCTGCCCCGTCCGGGCCAGGAGCATGCCTAACCCTGCAAGCCAACCTTTATCCGGCGCGATGGGGCGGGCGGCTCTATGGCCCGGGCAGGATCAATGTGGGAAGCGGCGTGAGCGCCGCCGGTGTTCCTTCGTAACGAGTGCCATAGCGCCTCCCGTCCAGGCGCGCCAATATTGAACGCAGTTCGGCCCGTGCCGCCGCCACGGCAGGAATTTTGCTCCAAGTCTCCAGGTCCCGGTCGGCATCCACCAGGGCTTCGATTGCGTCGCCAATATTGATGCCGGGCCGGGCGGCGGCGGCCAGACGCCGCAATGCAGATTCAGGCACGCCGGCAACGGCGAGCTCGCGTCGAACTTGGGCCAGCCGCGCACTGGTGCCTGCATCCACTGGCGACATGCCATACGTCAATGTGCTGTGCGCCAGGCCCCACACGCCGGCGACAATGACCACCAGCGCAAAACAAAACAGGACGCCCCACGCCAGCCAGCGGGGCACACGGATGCGGCGCGGCTGCCAGACCGGCTCTTCGATCTCAAATTCCGGCTCGGTCGTCGGCTCGTCAACCGGCTCGCAAGGCTGAAGGTCGGCACTGACGGCGCTCATGTTCAAACGCTCCTTTCCGTGTTGCGGGAACCAATCCATTCACGATCCTGGGCGGCTTGAAGGTGGACATGCGCAAGCCGTTCTTCGGCGCGAACGCCGGATTGGTGATCGGTGATTTCCAGGGCAGGGGACTGGATCGGCCTTGACTCGGTTGCAAGAAATCGCGCTGGCTGGAGTTGAGGCTCTAGCCGGTCGAGGGCTGGCCTCCCTCGGAGAGACGGCTGGCCCACCGGGGGCCGTGCCAGCCTCGATTCCACTCGAAATGAGCGCCACGCTGGATCCTATCATGTCGCTCAGCCAAGATATCGAGCTGTCGCCACACGAGACGACGCAGGTCACTTTCATCACGGTAGCGACCAGGTCGCGCCCAGAAGTGTTGGCGCTGTGCCGTCGTTATCAGACCTCGCGCGCTATCAATCAGGCCTTTGATCAGGCTCGCTCTCGTGCTGAGGTAGAGCTGCGCCAACTGGGCCTGGCTACCACAGACCTGGAACACATCCAACAACTCTTGTCAGCCCTGGTCTATCCTCATGCGGCTCTGCGCGCCGAACCCGCCGTGCTCGCGGCGAACCGCAAGGGACAATCCGGCTTGTGGGGCTGGGGCATCTCGGGCGATTATCCGATTCTCCTGGCGCGCATCAACAACTCGGAGGAACTGGGTCTGGTAAATGAAGTGCTCAAGGCGCACACGTACTGGCGAGATCGGCAGCTCAAGATTGACCTGGTCATCCTCGACATGCACGGCACGGGTTATGGACAGGAATTGCGCGGACAGTTGCAGCGATTGCTCGTGCGTACCAACAGCGAAAGCTGGCTCAACCGGCGTGGCGGTATTTTCATCCTGAATGCCGATCAGATGAACGAGTCCGACCGAGTGCTGTTAGAGACAGCGGCGCGGGTTGTGCTCGACGGAGGCCGGGGCACACTGGCCGAGCAATTGGAACCGCTGCGCCGGCAGCCGACTCGCTTGCCGCCCTTCACCCCTACCCTGCCCGAGTCGAAGGATGTGGAACCCACACCGCCGCTCGCCCGCCCGACAGGCCTCTTGTTTGATAACGGGCTGGGCGGCTTGACCGGCGACGGGCGCGAGTATGTCATCTATCTTGAGCCGGGACAATGGACGCCCGCCCCATGGATAAACGTCATCGCCAATCCTACGTTTGGCTTTCTGGTCTCCGAGGCAGGCAGCAGCTCGACCTGGTCAGTCAACAGCAGCGAAAACAGGCTCACCCCTTGGTCGAATGATCCGGTGACCGATTCGTCGGGCGAGGCGCTCTACCTGCGTGACGAAGAAACAGCGCAGGTCTGGTCGCCTACACCGCAGCCGGCCCGCGCGCCAGCGCCCTACCTGATCCGACACGGCGCCGGTTATTCTATTTTCGAGCACCACAGTCATGGCCTCAAACAAGAGTTGAGATTGTTTGTGACACGGGACGCGCCGGTCAAGGTGATTCAATTGCGCCTGGAAAATGTGTGGGAACGTGGGCGACGGATCACGGCGACCTTTTACACGGAATGGGTGCTGGGCGTCGCGCGTGACGCCTCTCAACAATACGTCGTGTCCGAGTTCGACAATGACAGCCAGGCGCTGCTGGTTCGCAATTCTTATAACGCTGAGTTTGGCGAACGAGTGGCCTTTGTGGCCGCCAGCAAAAAGCTGCACGGCCTGACGGCGGATCGCGCCGAGTTCCTGGGGCGCATGGGCAGCCTCAACTGTCCGGCGGCGCTCGAACGCATCGGGCTGGCCAGCGCCGTGCAACCTGGCCTCGACCCGTGCGCCGCAGTGCAGCTTCACATTGACCTGAAGCCGGGTGAGGCGCAAGAGATATTCTTCTTGCTGGGTGAGGCAGCGAGCAAAGCCGAAGCCTTGCGGTTAGTCAAACAATATCAGGACGCGGAGCAGGTCAAGGCCGCGTGGGAATCGGCCCGTGGATTCTGGGAAGATGTATTGGGCGCTGTTCAGGTGCAGACGCCTGATCCGGCGATGAATGTCCTGCTGAACCGCTGGCTGCTCTACCAGACACTGGCCTGCCGGGTGTGGGGACGTTCGGCGTTCTATCAGGCCAGCGGGGCGTTTGGCTTTCGCGATCAGTTACAGGATGTGATGGCGCTGGTACACGTTGCGCCGCACCTGGCCCGCGAGCACATCCTGGAATCGGCGCGGCAGCAGTTCGAGGCCGGGGACGTGTTGCATTGGTGGCATCCACCTTCGGGCCGCGGTGTGCGCACGCGCTGCTCCGACGATCTGCTGTGGCTTCCGTATGTCACGGCACACTATGTTGAAGCCACCGGCGACGAATCCATCCTCGACGAACAGTCGCCGTTTCGCAAGGCCGTTCCACTGGGAAGGGGAGAAGACGAGCGCTATGGACAGGATCCGCTCACTGGCGAAATCTATACACTCTATGAACATTGCCGCCGCGCTTTGGAAAAAGGAACCACCGCCGGGCCGCACGGCTTACCGTTGATAGGCAGCGGCGACTGGAACGACGGCCTCAACCGAGTGGGCATTGAGGGCAAGGGCGAAAGTGTCTGGCTAGGCTGGTTCCTGTGCGCGACCTTGACCCGCTGGGCCAGCCTGTGCGACCGCCGGGGCGAACAGACACAGGCCGCCGCGTACCGGCAGCGCGCCGACGAATTGCGTAAGACGATAGAAGCCAATGCGTGGGATGGCGAATGGTATTTGCGCGCATTTTACGATGACGGCACGCCTCTGGGCACGGCCGGCAATCTCGAATGTCAGATAGACTCGATTGCCCAATCGTGGGCTGTCTTGTCCGGGATGGGCGACTCGGCGCGTGCAGTGCAAGCTATGCAATCCGTCGTCAATCGGCTAGTCAATACTGATGACGCGCAGCGCGTCGTGCTACTCTTTACTCCGCCGTTCGACAAGTCACCAAAAGACCCCGGTTACATCAAAGGATATCCGCCGGGCATCCGCGAAAACGGCGGGCAATACACTCACGCTGCGACGTGGGTCGCGTGGGCCTTGGCCGAACTGGGAGACGGAGATCGCGCCGAGGCTCTCTTCCGGCTGCTCAACCCGATCTATCACGCCGATACGCCAGACTTTATCGCGTTCAGCAGCCCGTGGTGGATTTACGATTTCACTCACAACCATGCCAGCTTGCGCGCGCTGTACGATCCAACAGCCACAGGCGGCGTGTCGTTGCTCGATCGCGTTGCGGGCTTTTTCCTGCTGGGTCTGCCGGCGCTGTTTGGAATGAGGTTCCCGTGGCAGCCGGAGATGATGTTTGCGCCGCTAGCCGTCTTGACGCTCGCGCTGTACTTGGCGGTGATGATCTATGCCATGCGTCCGCTTCACCCTGATGATCGGTCGGCTGGCCGGCGGCTGTTGTTGCTCCAGGCCGGCGTGTTCATCTTGCTGTTCGTCGGGAGCCGGTTCGGCGTGGATGCTACGGGACGCTATTTTCTGCCGCTGGCCGCGCCGCTGGCGGTCTTTGCGGCGATGTTGATCCGGCACATCCGACGCAATCACTCGCGCTGGGCCTTTGTTTTGCTAGGCTATCTCCTGGCCTTTAATTTGGCTGGAACGGCGCTGGGTGGATCGCTCAACCCGCCCGGCCTCACCACCCAGTTCGGACCGATTACCCGCTTTGACAATCGTTCCGACTCGGCGCTGATTTCGTTTTTGCTGGATCACGGCGGCGCGCGCGGCTATAGCAATTACTGGGTGACGTATCGCATCGCCTTTGAGTCGGACGAGCGAGTGATCCTTGCCGCGCGGCTGCCGTTTAAAGAGGATCTGGTTTATTCGCCGCGTGATGCCGGGTATGCGCCGTACAACCAGGCTGCCGATGACAGTCCGTCGGCGGTGTATGTCACGTCGCAACATCCCCGGCTGGATGCGCTGTTGCGTGTGCGATTTGCCGCCCGGAGTGTGACATTTCAGGAAATGCAGATTGGGCCGTATCGCGTGTTCTATGACCTCTCCCGCAAAGTGACGCCGGAGGAACTGGGAGGCTGGCGTGAATAAGTGGCTGTTCCTGGCCTTTCTGTCCATGTACTTGCTCACGGCTTCCGGGCGGATTGACAGCGGCGACGGAGGGGTCATGTTCCAGGTGACGGATAACATGTTACGAGGCCGGGGCTTTGCTATCTCGTCAAGTCCCCCCGGTCAGGATTTGCTGGGGCCGCACGGCGAGCGCGTTCCGCGCGAGACCGTGATCGGCAGTGGTCCCGGCATGTTCGGTGTAGATGGGCGTTACTATGCCGCGTTCGCACCAGGCCAGTCTTTTGCCGCCATTCCGTTTTACCTGCTCGGCCGACTGGCGCACATGGCTTTTCCATCGTGGAGCGTCGAGCTCTGGACATCGTCAAGCGTGACATTGCTCAATGCTTTTGTGACCGCAAGCGTGGTTGTCCTTGTGGCGGCAACAGCACGGCTGTTTTTCGATGCCAAGACGGCGCTGTGGCTGGCGGTTCTGTATGGATTGGCAACACCGGCCTGGCCGTATGCCAAGTCGTTTTTTAGTGAACCACTGGTAGGCGCACTGATGTTGTTGGGCGGTTACGCAGCGATGCGCGCCCAGCGTGAGCCAAAGTTGAGATGGTATATTCTGAGTGGCGCAGCGCTTGGCGGGGCTGTGTTGGTCAAACCTATGGCATTGATCATCGTGCCAGTTGTGGCAGTCTATCTGTTGTTTGCGTCCCGCCCGACGATTACCAGATGGGTTGCCTGGTCCGGCGCGCTGGCTGCTTGCCTGTTCCTGTTGGCGCTCTATAACTGGACGCGCTTTGGAAACCCGTTGACGACGGGCTACGGGTCAAGTGTCCAGTGGAATGTGCCCTTGTGGTTCGGCAGCTACGGATTGCTGTTCAGTTCCGGCAAAGGGTTGGTGTGGTTCGCGCCGATTGTGGTGCTGGGGCTTGTCGCGTTGCCCGCTTTCGTCCGCAAGCGACCCGCCGAAGGATGGCTGATGGTCGGTGTGGTGGGCGTGTTCTTCGCCGGTCACGCTACCCTGAATTACTGGCATGCTGGCGGCTGCTGGGGACCGCGATATATTTTGCCCCTTGTGGCATGGCTCATGTTGCCCCTAGGAATCATTCTGGAACGCAAGCCGCGCCCTGCTTGGCAAGAGTTGGGATTGGCGGTTGTCATTGCCGCCAGCGTGGTCGTGCAGATATTGGCCGTGTCCATGAATTACGCGCGGCATTTGCAGGCTGTGTACGATGCGTCATCTTCGTCGGAGGAGTACTTTCAGCGTGTCCAGTTCAGTTGGGCCGATTCACCCATCGTTGGACAGGCGCGCGAATTGTTGGCTGTAAGCGGAAACTTGCGGCATTCGGATAGACGGGCGGAATTAGACGCGCTTGTTTCCAATGCGGGAGATGAGGCGCTGGGATACCTGGGCTTTAATGCGCCGGACTTTTGGTTTGTGTATGGATGGCTGCTGGGTATGCCCGTTGCGGTGATGGTAGTGGCCGCGGTAGTGCTGGTCGGCGTGTTGGTCGCGTCGGTGCGGTCGCTCGTTTCCCTTCAGCAAGCTGCTCGCTGGCCTTCGAGTGATAACCAATCTCACAGACCTTGGCGATAAACATGGCGCCACTACCTTCGGAGCGAATCCTGATTGCTATTCCGGCATACAACGAAGCCGCCACTATTGGTGAGGTTGTCTGTCGGGTACGCCAGTCTCTGCCGGGCTTTGATCTGCTCGTGGTGAATGACGGATCTCACGATGCCACTGGGAAAATCCTGCGCAGCCTTGAGGTGGTGACTGCAACCCACCTCTGCAATCTGGGATATGGTCGCGCGATCCAGACAGCTATCGAGTATGCCCTGAGAAACAACTATGGTGTTCTGATCACACTTGACGCCGACGGGCAGCATTCACCTGAAAGCATATGGGAGATGATGGAAGATTTCGAGGCGGCCCGGTGGGACATCCTGATTGGGTCTCGCTATGTCAAAACGAAAGACTATTACGTAACTCAGTGGGGGCGTCGAATCGGCATGGAAGTCTTTACCCAACTCGTTCGATTTGTCGCGGGTCAATGTCCGCCGCCGTCAATGCGTACACGCCACCCATGTAGCTTTTACCCCACCGTCGTCCCATCGACACTAGCTTCAGCGGCGCCGGGTTGGCGATGATCTCCCGCTGGTCGTCCCGCAATGGCGGCAACGACGGCTGTGTGATTGAATACTTCGAGGGGCTTCTCCTTCTTGCCACTTATCTCCAGTTCGCTATGGTCGCTTTGGCCCATGTATTGCTTGCCCAACCAAATCAGCATCGCAACATTGCCTTTCATGGCAACGTCATATTGTTTCTTGCGCAGCTTCTTTCGCAGGTTCCCCCGTCCTTTCTCCAATTCCTTTGCAAATCGCCTGGCAATGGTCCCACTGTGCACGTTGAACACATAGCCAATCTCAACATCGTTACACCCTACTTCCGCCAACCGCTGCACCTCAGCGGCGTCTATTTCGGCCTTATGTCGGCTCATCCTCTTCACCCTCGCCTTCCGCAACAGCCACACACGCGACGCGCAAGAGCGATTCGATTCGCTTGGCACGCATCAGCCACGAAGCCGCGTCTATCTCGGTCTCTGCCATGTCCAGCGTCAAACGCAGGCCGCCATCGACAAGTGTTTGAACCTTGTAAACCACCGCGCTAAACGTGATGGCTTCAACATCAACGCGCACAGAATCAAGTGCCATGCGCCATCTCCCACCAGTGCCTGCCCCACTTGTCGAACAGCGCCGCGTCCATCGCGCCGACGTCGTGCGTGATGCCGGCCAGCCCTTGCGGTATCGCCGTCGCGCCGCCCTGGTGTACCACCTGCCAGCGGTCGGACACGCCGAACATGTAGCCATGCTGCCGCGCGCGCCAGCACCAATCAAGGTCCGCGCCATACCCGGCGAATCTCTCATCGAACCCGCCTACCCTCTCCCAGGCCGCCACACTCACTAGCGGGCAGCACCAGTCCACCCACGGCACGGGCCGGACGGCGCGCGTCTCGCCCTCGTGGTGCCAGAACAAGTCATGTGGCGAATTGAATGCCGGCGTCAGCACCGCCAGGCCGTGAACGTCGTACCACGCCTGGGCAATCTCAACCAGGCCGGCGAGCATGGCCGGCGACACGCCGGTCACGTCAGAGTTAAGCATCCATACCCATTTCGCGCCCATGATCCGCAAGTCAGTCATCGCGTCACTCCACCCGCCTGAGAAATAGCGGTTCGACGCGATGCTGATTTGCGAGCCTTCGATGGACGGCTCGCTGCCGTTGTCGATGATCCACACGTCGGGTAGCTGCGCGCGCATGGCGTCTGCCAGCGCAGGCGTGTTGTAGACCAGCGTGGCGGCAACCACGGTTTCAGCCGTCATGGCGACCTCCCTGAAGAGTCGAAATAGCCGTCGACAGGTTTGTCATCATCCACCCCTCTAGCTGCTGATGGCCCTGGAACGGGTGAAGCGGCGCGCACAGTAGCCCGCGCAAGCCCTGGGCGACGGCCTTCGGCGCATGAACCGGCGCGCCCTCGGCATACTCAGCTCCGACCCAGAAGTCGATACCCGGTGTCGCCGCCTTCGCGCGCGCGACCTGCGCCGCCTGTTCGTCGCCCAGCGGGAAGTGCGTGTACTGAACCGCGCTGATCTTCCAGCCCTCGCCGGCCAGTGCCGCGTACACGTCGCCGACGAACTGGTTGCCGGTCCACTGGTACCGCGCGTGGTAGGGATGCAGGAAACACCACACCTCGCGGTTCTGGGCCGCGAAGATGCGCTGATGAGCCAGGTTGGTGAAGAGAACGGTTTCGCGCAGCCAGTCCTGCGTCTCTGGCTCCTGGTAGCCTGGAACGGCGTTATCTCGGTCGCAGAACTCCCGGTAGTCGGCCAGCGCCTCAGGATCGAAATACCCCTCGGCCAGCGGGGGCAACATCGCCTCGCCGTCCTTCGGGTAGCCGTGGATGCACAGGACATCCGGGGAGGCGTAGCGGTCGATAACCCGCGCCTCGAACTCCATCATGTACTTCTGCGCACGCATGTTCCACATCGACAGCGTAGGCCACCAGCGCCAGTCGACGTATTTCAGCGGGGAGTCGGGAGAGTCCGGTGTGGCGTACCAGTCCAGCGGGCACCACTTCGGCACGCAGCCCGGCACGCTCAACAGAACCTTCATGCCGGCGCGCCTTGGCCGGTTCACCTGGTCGTCGATGTGCGACCAGTCATAGACGCCCTGGGATGGTTCGGCAAGCTCCCATTGCGCCTGCTCCAGGACGGTTTGAACGCCGATGAGCCCCAGTTTCGCCAGTTCGTCGCTGGACATAGGGATATAGCGATATGGCGCCGGGTTGGCAATCTCGGCCATGTCCATTAGGATGATTGACTCATCTGGGTTCATAAAAGCCATTCAGCCCTCACAGTTGGGCGCCAGCGGATGTTACGCCAATCCCACTTCCCCGCCCGGTCGTCGAGGCACGCTACGGACAGCACGCGCCGGATATCTGATGGCGTCATGCCGTCGTCTCGCAGCGTGGCAATCTTCCACTTGCCCTGCGTCTTGCTTACCGTGTCCAGCTCCTGGAATCCGTCTTCGCTGTTCTCATTCGCCATTTCCGCGTCGGCTCTTGCCGCGTCGGCTCTTGCCGCCATCAGCCGCGGAAGATAAATGTGCTTAGGGCGCGGGAAGCCGAACCGGTCGCAGAAGTGCTGATACAGCGCGTACTCGCTCAACAAGTCCTCGCCGCGGATAAGCAGGTTGATATGCGCCTGATGGTCGTAGACGACCTTCTCCGCCGTGTAGTACGGCACGTAGGGGTATGGCGCCGTGGTCGTGTACGGTGTTTCCGGCGCCTCAGTGATGGGCTGCTCTGGCGTGAAATATCCCAGGCTGTGCAGCCGGTAGTACAGCCATTCCGCCGTGACCGGAAGCATAAGACGGTGGATGGCGTTTCGCTGTCTGTGCGCGCGGGCGAAATTCTGGGCGTGGCCGGCGTGCAGGGCAACGGCCAGACCGAATTGACCGAGGCGCTGACCGGCCTGCGCCACGTGGCCGAAGGGCGCGTGACGATTTTGGGCCACGACACGACGCACGCCACGCCGCGACAAGTCGTCGAGGTCGGCACGGCGCACGTGCCGGAAGACCGGCACAAGCACGGGCTGGTGCTGGCGTTCTCGGTGCGCGATAACCTGGTGTTGTGCTCGTATTATCACTCACCCTTTTCAGAAGGTGTTGAGTTGAACTTTCCCGTCATTGATCGCCAGGCCGACGAGCTGGTCAGCCTGTTCGACATCCGCACGCCGAGCATCAACACGAGCGCGGGATCACTTTCGGGCGGAAACCAGCAAAAGGTCATTGTGGCGCGAGAGCTTTCACGTCCTATCAAGCTGTTGATCGCCAGCCAGCCGACGCGCGGGCTGGATGTGGGCAGTATCGAGTTCATCCACCGGCGCATCGTGGAAGCCAGGGATCGCGGCACGGCGGTGCTGCTCATCAGCGCGGAGCTGGACGAGATCATGAGCCTTTCGGATCGCATCGCGGTGATGTACAAGGGCCACATCCTCGACACGCTCGACGCCGAGACGGCGACGCGCGAGCAGTTGGGCTTGCTGATGGCGGGCGTGGTAAAGGCTGAACGCTTCGCGTGAGGGACAAATGACACAAACGACCAAACTTCCTCAAGAGTCCAAGCTTTCATCCTTCCGCCTTCCACCTTCATACTTGATGACGGCGCTGGCGCTGGTGACGGCCTTTGTGTTGGGCGGGGTCATCATCTGGATCACCAGTGGAAAATTCGAGACGGTGCTTCGGGCTTACGATGGCCTGGTGCGCGGCGCGCTCTTCAAGCAGCGCGGCCTATCGGAATCGCTGGTGGCGACCGTCCCGTATATTTTGCTCAGCCTGGCCGTGGCGGTCGGCTTCAAGTCCGGCCTGTTCAACATCGGCGCGGAAGGCCAGTTTTACATCGGCGCGATCAGCGCGGCATTCGTGGGACAAGCGTTCCACGGATTGCCCGCGATCATTCATTTGCCGCTCACGCTGCTGGCCGGGGCGCTCGGCGGGGCGATCTGGGCCGGCATCCCCGGCTACCTCAAGGCCCGCACCGGCGCGCACGAAGTCATCAGCACGATGATGATGAACTATGTCGCGTTCCGCTTTACCGAGTACCTGGTCAGCGTGCCGCTGAGGGACAAGCAAGCCAGCGCCGTGCAGACGCCGCGTGTCTCATCCGCGGCTGAACTGTGGACGCTCTCGGATATTCCTGCGCGACTTCAAGACCCACTCAATGCGCTGGCGGTCGCTTTGGTGATGACGTTTCTCGCCTACATTTTGATCCGCTGGCTTTTCGCTCGGCGGCTGCCCCATCGCCTCGCACGGTGGGGCATCTCCGTCGCCGTGGGGGCGATCACATTCGTCGGACTGCCTGCGCTCGCGCGTGTCGGGTGGCCGTTCCAGGATCAGTATGACCGATTGCACATCGGCTTGATCATGGCGATCGCGGCGGCGGTCGGCGTGTGGTGGCTGTTGTGGAAGACGACGCTGGGCTTTGAGATGCGAACCGTGGGCGCGAATCCCAACGCGGCGAAATACGCCGGCATGAGCATGACGCGCAACATTATGCTGGCGATGTGCATTTCCGGCGCGCTGGCAGGACTGGCCGGAACGGCTGAAGTGCTCGGCGTTTCGATCTGCCGCTGCCTGCCGTTGTTCTTTTCCAGCGGCTATGGCTTTGACAGTATCGCCATCGCGCTCTTGGCGAACAACAACCCGTTCGGCATCCTCGCTGCGTCGTTCCTGTTCGGCGCGATGCGCAACGGCGCCGATCTGATGGAACTCAACTCGGGTGTCAGCAAGTACGTCATCTCGGTGATTCAGGCGATGCTGTTGTTGTTCGCGGCAGCGCCGGCAGTCGTGCGCTGGATGTACCGCATCAAGGCCGAGCGGCGGATTGGGGAAGAAGAAGCGGTCACGATGCGCGGTTGGGGAGGCTAGGCGATGAGCACTGCGACAAATACACTCGCGCGCCGAACGACGCTGCGTGGAACGTGGTGGGTGACGGCGCTCTTGATCGGGTTCGGACTGGCGGCGACATGGTGGTTGCTCAACCTGGTCATCGGCGGCCAGTGCAAGGAAAAGTGCGTCACCGACATGCTGGCGCAAATGTTCCGGGTGGCGACGCCCATCGCCTTTGCGGCGTTTTGCGGCGTGATGTGCGAGCGCGCAGGCGTAGTGGATATTGGCATCGAAGGCAAGTTGCTGATGGGCGCGATGGTCGGCTATGCGGTCAACCTGTTCGCGTTCCAGGCGCTCAAGGACTCGATGGGGATAGCGGCTGCCGGAAACTTGTCGCGCTGGCTGGCTGTCCTGGCGGGTGTTCTCGCCTCGGTGGTCCTGGCTGCGCTGCACGCGGTGGTCTCGATCGAGTTCAAGGTCAACCAGATCATTAGCGGCACGGTCGTCAATATCCTCGCTCTTGGCGTCACCGGCTATTTTTATCGCCAGTTTTTGGCGGAAAACTTGCCGGCTGGACCTGGCACGTTTCCGATCATAAACATCCCGCTCTTGGACAAGATTCCGTTCATCGGGCCGATCCTGTTCCAGCAAAAGCCGCTTACGTACATCATGTTCATCCTGGTGTTTGCGATCCAGTACGTGTTGTTCTTTACGCCGTGGGGCTTGCGGACACGGGCGGTGGGAGAGCACCCGCGCGCGGCGGATACGCTGGGCATCAACGTGTTCCGCACGCGCTATGTCAACGTGCTGGTCGGCGGAGTGATCGCGGGACTCGGCGGTGTGTGGTTCACGCTCGAAGCGGTGGATGTGTTCACTCCTGGCATGACGAACGGCCTTGGCTTCATCGGGCTGTCGATGCAATCTGGGTAAAAGATAACCAATGCTTTTGTTTTCACTTGCTTTGTCCTTCTGTCCCAATTTCAGGAAATGTAGATTAGATGCGCTTTCGTTTTCACGTTTCCAATTTGTATCATGCACGAAACTGCCCAACGGACGATAGGCGTCAGCCGCTCGCCAGATTGAAGCGGAGGTGAGTCGGCTGCACGCACGATTCGGCGACGTCGGCGAGGTGGGTGACCGCCCCGCCGACCCTGACTGGGCAGACTGTGCGGACAGAAAACACTCCTGCATGCACAACCGACACCTTCGTAGTCGTTATCATCTCCACTTTCCTCATCATGATGGTTGTCTTCCGGGTGCGATGGGCTACTTCTTCGGCGGCACCATGCCGAACAGGAAGCGCATAAAGCCGATGCGCCGCACCAGAACTTGGTAAAGAACCAGGATTAGCGGGAACGAGACAAGGGCGATGATGGCGAACCTGGCCAAGTTGCCGATATCCAGGGGCAAGACGAACCAGCCGACGATGAGGATGATCGTCTGGTGGAACAGGTAAAAGGGCAGCACGGCCTCGTTGCTGTAGGTCAGTAACTTGTTGCCGGTGGTCAGGTACTTGGCTCCCAGGCTCAACATAAAGGCCACCGCGCTCCAACTGATGACGCTCCAGACGATGGCAAGGAGCACAAAGAGGGCCGAGAAACCCTGGCCCGGGTCGGTGTCATAGTGGAAAACGAACAGGAACAGCCCGCCTCCGATCACATAGACCCCGATCCATAGCGCCAGCCATACCCACATGCGGCGTTTGATGCTCTCGGTGAAGCGAGGGTCGGCGGCCAGGATGTAGCCGAACACAAAGTAGAGGGCGTACCACACGAAATCGGACCAGTTGCGCTCCGGCAGGTTGGGTATCCAGCGCAGGGCGATCTGCACGATGGCCAGAGGGAGCAGGAACAGGAAAACGCCCCCTGGACGCGTCACCTTCTCGGCTAACCTGTCGATGAAACGCGTGCCGCGCTCGGAGCGCAAAAAGAGCAGCAGCGGCAGGGTCAGCAGCGAGACGACAAAGAGGGTGCGCAGGAACCACAAGTGGCCCGAAAAGGGGTAGGGTAGCAGGGTGGAGGGGTCGATCCAGGGCACCCACCACGACCGCATCTCGCGCAGCGCATTGGGCAAGTACGAGGGGAGCAACTGCCAAAAGCTCCCCGTGGCGGAACCATGGGTGATGGCCTCAAAGTACGCCTGGGGCGGAAGCAGGATAAAGAGGCCCACGGTGTACAGAGGAATGAGGAGCCGCTTGGCTCGCTCCAGCAGGTATTGCCCTCCGGTGCGGTGTGACAGCGAGTACCAGGTTACGAACCCGGCGACCAGGAAAAAGAGCTCCATCTGCCACACGCCGATCAGCATGTCGCGCACGATGGGCAGAATCGCGCTCTGCTCGGTGGCGGGCACCTTGAGGTGCCAGCCGTCGGTACAGAAAAAGCGGGTGCAGTGAAAGACAAAGACGCCCAGCATGGTGATGACTCGTAGCCAGTCGATGTCGTACCTTCGCTCCTTCATGAGTGTGCCTCCTGTGTTGTTTCCGTCTTCTTTGGCTTCTCTCGCTCCTGGGTTGTAGATCGTACTTGGCCTGCCGTCTAACACAGTAATCGCCCGGCACTGCCGACCGACACGCGCTTCCCGCCCGCGCTCTGTCTGCAAGCCGAGCGCTTTGCCAGGGCGGTCGGCGGGCTTCCAAGCGGCTGGCATTGGGATGCCAGCCCGGCGTGTTGGCGACCCACTGTGAAGCCTTGTCATGCCACGGAGCGGAGGCCGCCTACCCATTCCCTTGCACAACAAAGCGGCAGACTGGATCGCCTTTGGCTACGCAGGTTGTCTCTTCTGAAGCAACATCGCCGCCAAAGATGCCCGCGGCCAGACCCGCCAGCACACCCCGGATGATATGGCAGACCGGAAGCTGAGAAGTCGAGGGCAGGTCCCGCGCATAAGCCTCGGCAAAAGGCGAGCCTTCGACCTCGATGACAAGCCGTTTGTTCGCCGCGTCCAGATCAACCAGGTTGAATCTGCCCCAGCCGATCTCGCCACCCATCTTGCACATAAAGGCGACGATCTCCTGATCGGTGTAGTTGAACACCTCTTTGTAGCGTTTGGACGAGCGCGAGCCGCCGGTGTAACCGCCGGCCATCATCGCCTCGGCGCACTTGTCCGGGCCAACCATCGCCTCCACCGCCTTTTGAAAATCCACCATGGTGTCGGGCCGGATCAGCATGTAGCGCACCTCTTTGAAGGTCAGGCGTCCCGTCTCAACGCTCAGGTTGTCAAGGATTTCGTTGCTCATCAGGAGCCTTTTCTCAGCCTTGCCGTAGCCGCCTGGTCAATCATCAGCGTCTCTGGATCAATCACCACTGAATAGTCCCGGCGGGCGATCTCCAGGCTGACCTTGCCGTCGCGCACATCGGCCAGCAGCAGGTCAGGGTCTCGCTCCAAGGGGTCGCCATAGCCGCCCGCGCCGGGCAAGCGCAAGCTGACCACATCCCCTTTCTTGAACACGTCCACTCCCTTTGACTTGAGCGGGCGTTCCTCGGGCGTGTCCGGATTCAGCACGAACCAACCTTTGCTGCCTTCCTTCCCACCAAAAAGGCCAAAGGGAGCAAATCGCTGCCGGTCGCCGTAACGAGCCAGGGTGATGTTGTCCATGAGCATCTCGATATCGCGGCGCACAGTCAGCCCGCCCCGGTATTTGCCGGCCCCACCCGAGTCGGGGATGAACTCGTAGCGCCGGATGCGCACCGGGTATTCCAGCTCGACTGCCTCGATGGGCGTGTTTTTGAAGCGGGCCAGGTGCGAGTCTTGCCCGTCGCGCCCGTCCTTTGTTGGCCGGGCGCCCGCGCCGCCGCCCTGGATGTCAATGTAGACGAACCGCCGGCCCGTCTTGGGGTCCCGGGTTTCGACGCGCAGTTTAGCGTCCAGGTTGGAGAGTGGCTCGTCAAAGAGAAAGACCTTGGGTTCGCGGACGATCGCGCGCCCAACAGCCACGCGCTGGCGTTGACCACCGGAGAGCTGCTTGGGTTTGCGGTCGAGCAGTTGCTCGATGCCGAGGAGTTGCGCGGCTTCCTTCACGCGCCGATTAATCTCAGCCTTGGGCGTCTTGCGCAGCTTTAGCCCGAACGCCATGTTCTCGTACACGGTCATGTGCGGGTACAGCGCGTAGGACTGGAACACCATGGCAATGTCGCGGTCCTTGGGCGCGACATCGTTGACCAGCCGGTCGCCGATATAGATGCTGCCCTCCGAAATTTCTTCCAATCCGGCCAGCAGCCGCAGGCTGGTTGTTTTGCCGCAGCCGGATGGGCCGACAAAGACGAGGAATTCCTTGTCAGCAATCTCGATGTTGAGGTCGTTGACTGCTACGACCTCACCGAACCGCTTGAACACGTGATCGTACTTGACGCTGGCCATTGGGGCCCTCCTGAATGAATTTGGGACCGAACTGGGGTCAATACCCGTCACCACCAGACCAGTTCCAGTTGGAACCTATTGTAGCAAATATGGCGTCAAAACGCAACTGCGCTGCGGCCACGCGCACCAATGGCCCTGGTTGAGATCTGCGACGGAGAACCGGCTGAGCGCGGTCACCAGGCCCCTTCGGGCGACGACGTTCGTGTACGATGGCGATGGCCGGCGCGTCAAGAAAGTGCAAGGCGGACAGACCACCACCTGCATCGGCAAGTATTTCGCAGGACATTCCTGGCCCGAAAACTATCAAGCTCTCTGGTGGATTCGGTAACTCAACCACAGCGCCACCACACACCCCACCAGCGTCACCAAGCTGGTGCCAGCGCCGATGCGAAATGAAATCGGAGCGTAGGCAAACTCGACGCGATGCTGCCCCGCTGGAATCGGGACCGCGCGAAAGAGCACGTCCGCCCGCGCGATCTCGACCGGCACGCCGTCTACCGTCGCACGCCAACCGGGATACCAGGCATCCGTCAATACCAGCCAACCCTCACCCGCTCCGTCCGTTTCGACCACAACTCGCTCCGGCTCATAGTTTATGATGTCGGCCTTGTAGGGCACGCTCCGCGTGGCAACTTGCGCGCGCGCCCCTCCCGGTGTTCCATTCAACACCACCATCCGCGCCGGATCGAAAGCCGGGTCATTCATCGCCGCCAGCGCCGCCGTGTCGTCCGCGACACCCATCGCCTGCGGGATGACAAAGGCGCGCGGCAACGCATCGAGGTTCTCGTAAATCTTGACGTCACCGGAATGGACGAGCCGGAAGCGGCCTCGCCCAGAGATGACGAGCGACTGGAAGCCGCGCGTCCGCTCATCCACCAGCGATGCGCCGCGCACGACGATTTGCCCCTGCGCCAACAACGGGCGCACGACGACCGACGTGACCACGTGTGGGCTATAAAAATGCAGCCGCGTCACATAGTCATTGACCTCCGGGTGGTCGCGCACGAAATGTCCGCCCACGCGCGCCTGCCGATGAGCCACCGCGCCGGTATAGACTCCCTCGGCGATGTCCACGCCCGCGCGCAACGTAAACGTCCGGGTGAGGCCATCCGCAAAGCCAAGCGACACCTCGGCCACGGGCGCATCGTCCGGCAAACTTGCGTCTTGCAGAAAAGACACGAGGCCAAGCGCCGTAGCCTCAAAGCGCGGCACGTGCGCCACGCGCGCCTCGCGCCTCGCATCCCCCTGCCCCAGCGCCGTCGTGAACTGCAAATCGTAAAACACATCGTCGAGCCAGGCGTCGAGCGTCTTGTCGGTGATGACATAGCGGACATTCATCAGCGAAAGCCATTTGGCATCCGGCACGTCGCGCAGATTTTCGCGCAAGCGGCCATCGGGCGCAAGCTTGTCCGGCGGGACAAAGAGCGACTGGAACGTCACCGTGTTGCGCAATGGCAGCACGCCGCCGTCATAGCCGTCGGCGGCCGACAAGCGATAATAGAGTGACAGGTTCGGCCCGATGATTTCCTTTTGCTTCGTCGCAACCAGCAGATCGTAAAACGCATCCGGGGGAAGTTGATCGGCAAAGATGCTCGCCAGTTCCGCCGAGTCGCCGGGGTCAAACAAGATGGGCGAAAGTGAAAGGAAGCGTGAAGACCAATCAGCCGCCAGCAGGTGCGCGACGGACGGGCGGAGGTCGGTCAAAGCGTCGGGCGCGGTGGGATGGTTATAGCCGAGAGGACGGCTGGCAAAGAATAACTCGATAACAACCAACGCCGCCAACCCAAATTTCAAACGAGAGCGGAGCCAATCGAATCCGATGCCGGCCAGCATCGCCGCGCTAAAGGCGTACAAGACCAGCCACCGCGCCGGGACGCGAAACAAGTTAAAGCCCGGCGCAAACTTGACGAACAGCGAATACACCGGATTGTATAGGCCCAGCGCGAAGAATAACCCAAGCACCATCAGAACGCTCAATGCGCGTTTGCTGATTTGCCGATACAAGATTTCAGATTTGAGATTGGAGATTTGAGATTTGTTCCAGCACGTCCACAGTCCCACTGCCATCAGCCCTAATCCAACGACGCCGATGTAGGCCACGTACTCGCTGAAAATCGTCTGGCGAAAGTTGGGCAACAGCGCCTGGAGCAGCATCCCCGGCTTGAGCGAAAACGACACCGCCTCGCGCCAGGTCAATCCGCCCGCGCGCATAGACTGACTCGCCAGCTCCAGCGTCGGGGCCAGTTGCACTGCCGTAAGCAACGCTCCCAACATCGCCGCGCCGATCCACACGCCAAGCCGTCGAGCCACGTCGCGCACATTCCAGCGTCGAGCCACGGCATCTTGCGCGACCGGCCACAGCGCATAAACGCCCAGTCCCACCAGCGAGATGAACACCGACTGGCATGATACCCTCTGGCAGAAAGCGAGTGTATGCAACTAATATTATAGTATATTTTTGACTAAAAGTCAATACCTGTATCAAAATACTAGTTTATATCATGTAAAATACTGGTTATAATTGAAATGAACGCGCCGCGCAGGTCGGGCTGGGGATGAGCGCACTTGAATCGGGGCTAGAGTGCGGAGGCGATCCGGATCTTTAAAGATCGAGAGGGGAAGACTGGTGGGGCCTCCCCTCTCGCCATTGCCGCGCACTCGGCAGTGCGCCACGCATGGTCAACCCGGCACCTCACAGTGGCGTGCGGTCGGTCGGTCGCGCTCGTCCGTGGGATACAGCACGATCAGCGCCTGCGATGGGCCGGCGTCGGCGTTGTGCCAGCGATGCGGCAGGTGCGATTCAAACAGCAGACTGTCGCCTGGCTCGAGCAAGAACGTGCGCTCTTCGATGGTGTAGATAATGCGCCCGGCGAGGCAGTACACGAACTCGTGGCCGGTATGAACGATGGGGGTGGCCCCGCTGCCGGCGTTCGGTTCAAGCGTCACAAGGAGCGGTTCGACGGCCCGGCTGCTCGATCCCGCGCCCAGGTCCTGCAGCGTGCCGTGCGCGAACGTCGCGCCGGGGCGCTGGCCGGCTTTGCTGTACGAAATGCTGTTGGGGCGCGCGGTCGTCTCGAAAAAGGCCGTGATGGGCACCTTGAGCGCGGACGCGATTTGTTGCAGGGTGCTGACGCTGGGCGAGGTCTTGTTGTTTTCGATCAGGCTGAGCGTGTTGATGGCCAGGCCGCTCTGTTCGGCCAGGGCGCGAATGGACAAATCGTGTTCGGCGCGCAGTTCGCGGAGTCGTTGGCCCACATTGACCCCGGAAGCGATGGCCTGTGGGGCCTCGGTCCCTTTGGCGCGCGGGCGACGGGCTGACTCGGTGCGCGGTTTGCCGGCGCGGCGCGCCGGCGCGGTCTTGGACATTTCCGCCCCTGGAAGCAAAATGATGGTTACACGCAATATTATAGTACATTCGAGCCGTAAGTCAATGCGGACAACCAAGAATCGGGTTGATGTGCATCATATGATGGTGACAAGATTTGCCGAAGATATATTGGCCGAACACACCGGCCAGTTTCAGCGGGGTCTGGCAGTCCGGGTCTTGTGCGCGCGGATTCTGTATGCCGGCAAATAAAAATCGAGCGGCGGGGTCCCCGCCGCTCGATGGCCTGTCGTGGTTACGGCCTGCCGCCTGAACGACCGCGCTCGATTGTGCTGCCAACAATTGCCTGGTAAGCTTCCTGGCTGAGGTACTGCGGTTGATACGTCGCACCGGTTTGCGTCTTGAGCGTTGCCACGAACGACCGCAGGTGATTGCGCGAGCCTTTGGTCAGGTTGTCATAGACCAGCCGGATGTCGGCCTGGCCGGTCTGGGCGATGCGCTCTTGCAGGTCGAGGATGTCAATCTCTTCAATCGCCGCGCCCACACGCAACGCATCGGCCAACGACTGGCGGCCTTGCTCGACCAACTGGTTGTACAAGTCCTGGAGCTTGAGGTCGGCAAAGACGCCGGCCGCTTTGCCCGCCGCCGGATCGGCCACGCCGTACCGAGCGAGCAGTGTCTTGATTGCATCGGTGTGGGTTTGCTCGCTGTTGCTGATGTTCTTGAAGATCGGCGTCCCCCATTTTTCATAGAGCGCCAGGTACACATCGTGCGCCAGCTTTTCTTCTTCGCGCATGTAGCGCAATGCGGCCGCCTCGGCCGCGGTCAGTTGGCTCGCGGCCGCTGGGTTGAGAGCCGTCTCGTTCGTGCCTTGGTTGTCCACCTGGACGAGGGCCGGTGCCGGATTGAGTTGAGCCGCCTGGACGGGCGCGGGCGTTGCCGCGCATGAGGTGAGCGCCACCGCGCCAATCAGCGCTACAGCGGCCAGCATATGTTTGAGTGATACGTGCTTGTTCATCGGATTCCTCCTGTAAGGTTGGGCATTTGCCCGTTTTTGTTATCAGAATCGAGTATACCCAATCGGCATGGAGAACCTGTGAAGGCGGCATGGGGAAAATGTGAAGGTTTTTGATTGCGGCTTTTCTCGATTGTGTCATAATCCGCTCCATCCAATTCGGAGGCAAGCATATGAACCAGCCCAACATCCTCATCTTTATGACGGATCATCAACGCGCGGATACGGTCCTGCCGGAACACCCCGCCGTGACGCCGCACCTGGATCAATTCACGCGCGACGGTGTGACGTTCACCAACGCATTTTGCCCGTCGCCGCACTGTTGTCCTTCGCGCGCCACATTTTTCACCGGCCTGTACCCTTCCGGGCACGGCGTGTGGAACAATATTTGCAACCAGCAGGCGTTGAGCCGCGGGCTAAAACCGGGCGTGCGCTTGTGGAGCGAGGATTTGGCCGAGGCCGGCTACCGGATGCACTATTCGGGCAAGTGGCACGTGAGCGTGGAGGAATCGCCGCGTGACCGGGGCTGGACCGAGCATTTTGTCAGCGCGGCGGCGGGCACGGTGCACGGACGAACGTGGGAGCAGTATCGCCAGTTGGCCGCGCAGCCCGAGTCCGCTCTCCGCGGTGAAGGCGAGGTGCTGCGCCCCGGCTATGGCACGTACACGTTATACGGCGCGGGCGGCGATCACGCGCTCCGCCATGACGAAACCGCCGTCGCACAGGCGCTGGACGTGTTGCGCAATGTGACGGCGCAATCGGCGCCGTGGTGTTTGTACGTGGGCGCGATTGGCCCGCACGATCCTTACCTCGTGCCGCAAAAATATCTCGACCTGTACGACCTGGACGACGTTCCCTTGCCCGCCAGCTATGCGGACACGTTGGCGGATAAACCCGGCCTCTATCGCCGGATGCGCGAGAGCCTCTTTGGGCAACTGATGGAGCGCGAAGTGCGTCAGGCTATTCGTCAGCGTCCGCTGCTGCGCCCGGCAGCATCGATGTGCCTCGGGATCACGTGATGGGCTTGCGCTTTTTCAACTTCTCAGAAAAGGAACTAGAAGCCTGGATCAGTGAAGTGCAAAATTCAGCCAACGTGGTCTCGTTGGATTCCAAGCGTTGGAGCCGGGGACTGCAAACCGCTCTCCATCGCCGCAACGCATTCGTGAGCGTGGTGCTCGTCGGCGCGAACCTGGTGGCGCTCAACACGTGGCTGTTTCCTTTGCAGGGCTTGCGCGCCGACTTGACCGCGCGAGGAGAATACAGCCTCTCACCCGCCACCCGCAACCTGGTCCGCGACTTGCAAGAGCCGCTGTTGATACGGGGCTATTTTAGTGAAAGGACGCACCCGCTTCTGACGCCCCTGTCGCCGACGATCCGCGACATGTTGCGCGAGTATCAGATCGCGTCGGGCGGCAAGATCAAGGTCGAGATACTCGATCCCAAAGACAACGAAGAACTGGAAACAGAAGCCAACCAGGTGTATGGCATCCGTCCCACGCCTTTTCGCATCAGCGGGCGCTACGAAGCCTCAGTGATCAACTCGTATTTTGACATTTTGATTCGCTACGGCGATCAGCACGTCACGCTGGGCTTTCAGGACTTGATCGAAGTCGAACAGCTTGCCGGCGGCCAGGTGAACGTCCGGCTGCGAAACCTGGAATACGATCTGACGCGCTCGATCAAAAAAGTGGTGTACGGCTTTCAAAGCCTGGACGCGGTTTTTGCGCGCATGGACAAGCCGGTCAAGCTGACGGCCTTCATCACCGCCAAGACGCTGCCGGACTCGCTCAAGGACGCGCCGCAACGCATCGAAAAAGTGGCGAAAGACATTCAGCAGGGATCGGGCGGCAAGTTTGTTTATGAGATCGTTGACCCGGATGCTCCAGGCAGTCCCGTCACTCGCCAGGCCTTGTTCAGCACCTATGGTCTGCGGCCGATTGCGGTCTCGCTCTTTTCGCCCGATTCCTATTATCTCCACATGGCGCTGCAAATCGGAGATAAGGGGGAACTGATTTACCCTTCGGGTGACATGAGCGAAGCCAGCCTGCGCACCGAGATCGAGTCGGCGCTCAAGCGGGCCGCGCCCGGCTTTCTCAAGACGGTCGGGCTGTGGCAGCCCACCCAAGCGCCAGTCCAAGACCCTTATACGGGCCAGGCGCAGCGCCCCATCTCTAGTTGGCAAATGATCCAAGATCAACTGTCGCAAAACTATACCGTCACACCGGTTGATCTCAAGTCCGGTAACGTGGCGGGCGATGTGGATGTGTTGCTGGTGATCGCCCCGCAGGCGATGACGGACCCGGAGCGATTTGCGATTGACCAATACCTGATGCGCGGCGGCGCGGTCGTCGTGGCGGGGGGCAACACGATTCTTTCGCCGCAGCAATTTGGCGGAGGCATCGCGCTTGAAAACGTCAAGGGCGGCCTCAAAGACATGCTCGCCGGCTACGGCGTGAAAATCGGCGATGGGCTGGTGATGGACTCGCGCAATGAACCCTTCCCGGTGCAGGTTCAGCGCAACGTGGGCGGAATGGGCGTCATCGAAATCCAGCAGATCGCCTATCCTTTCTTTGTAGATGTGCGTCAAGACAGCATGTCCAAGGATAGCCCGGTTGTGTCGAGCCTGTCCGCCGTCACACTTCAGTGGACCTCGCCGGTTGAACTTGATCCCGACAAGAACAAGGGGCGACAAGCCGTGACATTGCTGCAATCGTCCGGCCAGTCGTGGCTGCGAGCCTCGCTGGACACCCAGCCCGACTTGAAAGCCTATCCACAAACCGGTTTCCCGGTTGAAGGCGAACGAAAGGCCCATCCACTCGCAGTGAGCATCCGAGGCTCGTTTGAGAGCTACTTTAAGGGCAAGCCCTCGCCGCTCCAGGCCAGCCAGGCAGTGACCGTGACGGCAGGCAGTCCGCCAGTATCGTCTGTGGGAACCATTGACGTTTCGCCCGACACTGCGCGCCTGGTCGTCATCGGCAGTTCCGAGTTCATAGATGACACGGTGCTCGGAATCTCACGCAACATTTCGCAGGATCGTTACCTGCTCAACCTGCAATTCGTGCAGAACGCCGTGGACTGGTCGGTCGAGGATGCAGACTTGCTCACCATCCGCTCGCGGGGCACTTATGCTCGCTTGCTCAAACCGATGGACAAGAACGAAGAGTCTATATGGGAAGGCCTGAACTATGCCGTGGCGCTGAGCGCCTTGATTGCTCTGGGCGTCGTGTGGAACATCCGGCAACGCAGCGAAAAACCGATGCAGTTGGTTGACTGAGGGGAAAACAATGAGCCGACAAAATCAAATCCTATCCATTCTCCTGGCGCTCCAAATCGTGGCGGCGGCGGTTGTCTTTTGGCCCAGACCGGCGGCGACCGCAGCGGGAGGCAGCCTTTTTGCCGGAGTGACCGCCGACAAAATCGCCAAGCTCACCGTCAGCGATGCGAGCGGTCAAGTCCAACTGGTGAAAGGTCCGAACGGTTGGATATTGCCGCAGGCAGACGACTATCCGTGCCTGGCTAACAAGGTTCAGCCTTTGCTCGACAAGATCGTTGCGCTCAAGACCGATCGCCTGGTGACGCAAACCAGCGCCAGCCACAAGCAGTTGAAAGTGGCCTACCAGAATTTCGAGCGATCCATCGAGTTCGAACTGGCCGACGGCACACGCCACAGGCTTTACCTGGGCACGTCGGCCGGGTATCAGACCACTCATGTGCGTGTCCAGGGCAAGAATCAAGTCTACCTGGCTGCGGGGCTGTCGGCAGCAGATGCGTCCGCCCAGGCTTCCGGCTGGGTGGAGACGGCCTACTTTTCCGCGCCGCAAGATCAGGTGACGGCGCTCACGGTGGAAAACAAGAATGGCCGCTTTGAATTGGAAAAGAACGCCCATCCAGAACAGCCAGGCCGATTGCGTCCTCGGCTCGCGCATGTTGCAGGAAGGAGGCGCCAGCGCCGGGGGCATGCCCATCTACAAGCAAATCGGCAATCGCCTCCTGACCTGGATCGAGAATCTCATCCTGGGGCAGCATCTATCCGAATATCACACCGGCTATCGGGCCTACAGCCGCCACCTGCTCACGTCTATCCCCTTCACCGAGAATTCGAATAACTTTGTATTCGACACCGAGATCATTATCCAGTTGCTCGTCGCCGGTTTCCGCATCATCGAAATCCCGATTCCCACCCGCTACTTTGCGCACGCCTCGTCGGTGGATTTCTTGCGCAGCATCCAGTATGGTCTGGCGATTCTCAAGCGACTGGCCTTTTACCGCATCTGGAAGGCCGGGGGACGGCAACATTTTGCCATCACCCAATCCAGCGCCAACACGGCAGCGAGATGACCGGCATGAGTTCTTCCCTGCGCATCTTGCACATCTACAAAGACTATTTTCCCGTCCTGGGTGGAATCGAGAACCACGTCAAAGTGCTGGCCGAGGCGCAAGCCGCGCGCGGGCACGACGTGACGGTTCTCGTCGCCAACCCGGAGCGGCGCACGGTGATCGAGACTGCCAACGGCGTGCGCGTGGTCAAGGCCGGGCGCTGGGCCACTATCGCTTCCACACCGATCAGCCCGGCGACGTTTCGCTGGGTGGCCCGCATCGAAGCGGACATTGCCCATCTGCACTTTCCATACCCGCCCGGCGAGGTGGCGCACTTGTGGCTGGGGCGCGCCAAGCGATTCGTCGTCAACTATCACAGCGACATTGTCCGCCAGCGATTGCTGGGCGCTTTGTATCGCCCTTTCCTTTGGCGTGTGCTGCAACGCGCCGACCGGCTCATCGCCGGCAGCCCGGCATACGTCCAAAGCTCCCCGTACCTCAGCCGCTTTCGCGAAAAATGCACGGTCATTCCTTACGGCACCGACCTCGAACGATTCGATCAGGTGGCCCCGGCACGGATCGCAGACGTGCGTCGCCGACTGATTCCCCAGGCCAGCCCAAGCCTTATCCTGCTCTTCGTCGGTCGCCTCCGTTACTACAAAGGGATCAACGATCTCCTGCACGCCCTCTCGGAAATCCCGGCTGCACATTTGCTTATCGTGGGTGACGGCCCCATGCGCGAACCGTGGGAGCAACTGACTCGCGAGCTGAATCTTTCCACGCGCGTGACCTTCGCGGGCGAGGTTGACGATGCCGACTTGCCCGCCTGTTATCGGCTGGCCGATGTGTTCGTGTTGCCATCCAATTTGCGGGCCGAGGCATTTGGCAAGGTACTGGTCGAAGCCATGGCCTCCGGCTTGCCAGTGGTCAGCACCGAGCTTGGCTCCGGCACATCGTGGGTGAATCTGCACGGCGCAACGGGCCTGATTGTTCCCCCCCTCAATCCACAGGCGCTCGCCCAGGCCGTCAACTCGCTTCTGTCCAACCCGGCCAAACGCGCTGACATGGGCCGCGCCGCGCACCAGCGCGCCCACGCCGAGTTCAGCCAAACGGCCATGATCGAGCGCGTGGAACAGGTCTATCGCACCGTTCTGAATGCTTGATTGTTTGTCCAGCCTGAGGTACAATGCCCTTCTAATTTCAGGTTGCTGATTTGAGATTCTGGATTGAATGAACTGTCCCCGACGATCTGCAATCGAGAGGAATCTATGCCGTCTAGCAAACTGAGTGTCTTGTGCGACCGGATCATTGAAGCCAGTTGGTTAGTGGCCGTCATCGCCACGCCCCTGTTCTTCAATGTCTATTCCAGCCGCGTTTTCGAGCCGGACAAGCTGACCCTGCTGCGCTCACTGGCGAGCGTCATGGCCCTCACGTGGATCATCAAGTGGATCGAGCAGCGCGGTCGGCCTCACTCCTCAGACTCGCCCACACTGCGCAGCGCATTGGTATTGCCCACGTTGATCCTGGTCGGCGTCTATTTGCTCACCACGTTCACCTCGATCACTCCGCGCGTGTCGTTTTTCGGATCGTATCAACGCTTGCAGGGAACCTACACAACCCTTGCCTACATCGTCGTGTTTTTGATGCTCCTGCAAGGGCTGCGGACGCGCCAGCAGCTCGACCGGCTCATCCTGACCATCATCTTCACCAGTCTGCCAATTGCGCTGTATGGCCTGATTCAACGCTACAAGCTCGACCCGCTGCCGTGGGGCGGCGACGTGACCAGCCGCGTGGCTTCGAACATGGGCAACGCCATTTTCGTGGCGGCCTATCTCATCATGGCGTTCTTTCTCACGCTGGGCAAGATCGTCGAGAGCTTTCGCGCCATCCTGACCGAGGAAGAAGCGGTCACGGCAGACGTCTTGCGCGCGGCCGGGTATGTCTTTATCGCCGCTGTGCAGGCCATTTGTATCGTGTTCTCCGGCAGCCGAGGGCCGTGGTTGGGCTGGTTTGCGGGGATGTTTTTGTTTGCCCTGTTGCTGGCGCTCGTGTTGCGCCAGCGGGTCTTGATGTTGAGCTTTATCGGCCTGGGGTTGGCCGGCATTGTGTTCCTGGTCGTCCTCAATCTGCCCAATACCCCTCTCGAAAAACTGCGCGAAATGCCCTATTTTGGCACGTTGGGCCGCATCTTTGAATCCGAAGGCGGCACCGGCAAGGTGCGTACTCTCATCTGGGAAGGCAACACCCAACTGGTGCCGCCGCACGAGCCGATTCGCTTTCCGGATGGGATGCCAGATCCGCTCAACGTGATTCGTCCGCTCGTCGGTTACGGGCCGGAATCCATGTACGTGGCTTACAATCGTTTCTACCCGCCTGACCTGGCTCATCTTGAATCGCGCAACGCTTCGCCTGACCGCAGCCACAACGAAACGTGGGATTCGCTCATCATCACAGGGATTGGCTGGCTCTCGCCGCTGCCGGAGTGTCCGATCCGTGTGGATGCGCAGCAGATTCCGGAGAATTTCCTGGACGGTTTTCAGGGCCGTGACTGCGCCTCCATGGACTGCCGGGCTTGCGGCTATTGCGAGCGGATTGCCGGCCAGGCCGTTTCGATCTCGCCAGAGTACCGTACCGAGGTATTGAGAAAGTATGCGGACATGGACGATGCCATGGCAACGGGAGGGCTCTGGGGTGTCTGACTCACGCGCCACGGAGATGGAGCTTCTGGACCTGCCGGACTGTGATCCGTCGCTGGCCGCCGCCAGCTACCGGTTCATGGAGACGGTCAATTACAGCTTCGGCGGCATGCGGATGGTTCGTCGTTTTCTGGCCGCCGAAACTGCGGGGCGCCATGCCGGTGTCCCCCTACGCATCCTCGATATCGGCTCGGGAAGCTGCGACATCCCGCTGGCGGTTAGCCGGTGGGCGCGCGCCTGCGGCATCCCCCTGCACTTCACCTGTCTGGAAATGGCCGACCACGCGGTTGACATTGCGCGCGGGCAGCTGGCCCAAGCGGGCAGCCCGCCGGTGAAACTGCTTCAGGAGGACGCATTTACCCACCAACCCGTCGAACCGTATGATTATGCCGTGACCTCCATGTGCTTCCATCATTTCAGCAATGCACAGATCCTGATACTGCTGCACAGGCTCCGCGGTTTCGTGCGTAACAGCATGCTGATCAACGATCTCCGCCGCTCGCAACTGGCGTCTCTGGCGGCAAGAATACTGCTGGTCGCCACCGCTGCGCCGGCAGGGGTTCGGCATGACGCCCTGCTCTCAATCCGGCGCGGCTTC
This sequence comes from Anaerolineae bacterium, assembly GCA_041300525.1. Lineage (GTDB taxonomy): Bacteria > Chloroflexota > Anaerolineae > Fen-1058 > Fen-1058 > JBGLNJ01. The sequence goes on from JBGLNJ010000001.1 coordinate 4,777,066, forward strand.
AAAATCGATGAACTGAGAACCTTGTTGCGGCAGCTCGACAACGTCACGGTTTCCGTGGAGCCAGCCAGTTGGTTTCGGATCGCCGCCATCATCCGATTCAAACAAGGAGAAAACGATTGAAATCCATCACCCTAAGAGGGTTGGGCACCGCCACTCCGCCATTTTATGCAACGCAGGAGGAGGCGTACGAATACTTCTTCACGCATTTCTCCCTTGAACCGGCCGAACGGGATCTGTATCGCCGCATTCTTCTGGACGGCAAAATCAAAGGCCGTTATCTGGGAATGGATGCCAGAGAGGATGTCCTAGAAACCGATCCCGACCGGCTGTTGGCCCGCTTTCTCAAGTTCGGTCGTAGCACAGCCGTTGCTGCCGCACGCCGCGCATTGGCGGAGGCCGTCGTGGAACCCGCCGAGATCGCAGGTCTGATCGTCAACACCTGCACCGGCTACCTCTGCCCCGGACTCTCCTCGTATATCGCGGAAGATCTGGGGCTCAGGACATCGATTCGCTTTCTGGACTTGGTGGGGATGGGGTGCGGTGCGTCGATTCCGAATCTCGAAGCCGCTGCCGGCATGCTCGTCCGAAACGGGGAAGGTCCGGTTCTCAGCCTTGCCGTGGAAATCTGTTCAGCCACCATTTTCCCCGGTCATGAGCCGGAACTGGTGGTGAGCAATTCCATTTTCGGTGATGGCGCCGCCGCCGCAGTTCTTGACCTGTCCCGGAACGGCCGTCAGAAAGGACTGGCAATGATGGTGGACTTTGTGGCAGGTCTTTGTCCCCGGTACCGCGAAGATCTGCGTTACCGGACGGAAGGCGGCCGCCTGCGGAACCACCTGAGCAGGCAGGTGCCGGTTATCGGCGCTCGAACCGTGAGGGAGGTGGCCTCCGGGCTTCTGGACCGGCACGGCCTCACCCGGAATGACATTGCCTGGTGGGTGGTACATCCGGGAGGCACGGCGGTGCTGGCCCAAGTCGCCAAAAAACTGGACCTTGCCGACGATGCCCTGCGCTTTTCATACCGCATTTTCGAGAACTACGGCAACATGTCGTCGCCGTCCGTTCTGTTTGTCTTGCGGGAGATTCTGGATAGCGGCCTGGCGCAACCCGGCCAAAAAGGGATGCTAGTGGCATTCGGCGCCGGCTTCTCCGCTTTTGCAGCGCTCATTGAATTTGCGTCCGGTTGATAGCTTGAAACCAAATCACCGGAAACCGAGAAAGATTTGGGTAAAAAGCTGAAAATCAGAACAGGAGTGATTGCCAATGAAGGCAAAGCGTGTCGCAAAAGACTCTCCTGTTGTTTGCGTGGGTGGCTCGGCCGGTGGCCTCGACGCATACATCCGGTTACTACGAAATCTGCCGGCCGATATGGGTGTTGCTATCGTCATCGTTAATAACGTGAGAACCTTAGCCACCCTGCTCCACGAGATTCTCCCGCGCTACACGGAGATGCCGGATGAACTGATCACGGAAAAATTACTTTATCGAGCCGAACCATGTGTTCATCATCCCGGAACAGCGTGATTTGCATGTTCTTGATGGAGAGTTCCGTCTAAAGCCGATATCAAAGCCAAGAGGATGGCCCGATGTGATTACGGTTTTTCTTCGTTCCCTGACTGAGTACTGGGACGGCAAACTTATCGCTGTCATCCTCGCGATTATCAAGATGCATACCGGCACCTCTCGTTCAACGACTGGCATGGCCTGGCCGGACATCGTCCCTTGGGAGGTATCAACCGCGTCCGGCGCCGGGCCTACGCCGTCTCGTGCGCCTGGCGGTGTCAGCAAGCAGGGGCGGAGTTGGCAGAGCCGCCGAGCATCATAGAAGTCTGCTGACGATCACTTTGTGGAAGGAATGTCGCACAGAAGGTGACTCGAAGACAAAGGAGACTGCGGTGGCAATGTTCATGAAAACGCTTTACACGCCCGGACTGGCGCACTTGTCGTACATCTTGGGAGACGGCGGCCAGGCATCGGTCATCGATCCCCGCCGTGATGTCAACGAGTATCTGGAAATCGCCCACCGCCGGGGGGCGAAGATCACCCACATCTTCGCGTCGCCGACCAGCTTGTGGAGGGGCCGCGCACGACAATGGGAAACATGGGCAATTCTCAGAGCAGTTCTTGGGTTTATTGTCTTTGGTCTCATTGTTCTCGTACGAGGTGCAATTCTAGAGTTTGTAATGCAGGCTGCTCTATGTGGGTCACTTGTGCTGGTCCTAACCGGAGAAAGCAAGCGTACTCGAACTTGGGTTGCTATCGGCATCTATGTGATAGGCTATGTAGGTCTACTGTTGCTATCGTTTGTAATCGGGTTTCTAAAAGGTGCTGGCGTACTATAGCAAATGAGAGGAACAGAATAGCCCGCCTCACCGTGGTTGCAGCCGACTCGCTTCGCTCAAGGTACGCGGGCCGTAACTGGCCTGTGCGTCGTTCTGGTTCTTGAAGTGCGCCTTGCTTATGACCGCGAGCGACCGAACCACCTGCCGTTGCCCGGCGCGCTCCATGCACCGGATTCTGATTCTCGTCTTGCGAAAGTTCGAATGAAACGCCACCACTATTGCTACTGGTCTGACGTCTGCGATCCGTGACTGCCTCGGGTTTATCCTCGTTTGTCGCCTCACCTCTGAGCCAATGGTTCATAGTCACGATTTGCATCGTGGTGCTACGCCAGAAACTCAAATCGCTACTATGAACGTTCAACCAAAGGAGTTACCCGTGACTATTCAAGCAGACTCGTTCATCGCCGCGGAAGAACAGTATAGCGCGCACAACTATCGCCCACTCGACGTGGTGATCGAGCGCGCGGAGGGCGTGTGGGTCTATGACGTGGACGGCAAGCGCTACCTGGACTGCCTGAGCGCCTACTCGGCCGTCAACCAGGGGCATCGCCATCCGCGCATCGTGCAGGCGCTGGTCGAGCAGGCCGGCAAGGTGACGCTCACTTCGCGCGCGTTCCGCAACCACCAGTTCGGCCCGTTCGCCAAGGAATTGTGCGAGCTGACGGGCTATGAAATGATGCTACCCATGAACTCGGGCGCGGAAGCCGTCGAGACGGCCCTCAAAGCCGCGCGCAAGTGGGGCTATACCGTCAAGGGCGTGCCGGAAGGCCAGGCCGAAATCATCGTCTGCGCCGAAAACTTTCACGGGCGCACGATCACCATCGTCGGCTTTTCGACCGAGCCGCAGTACCGCACCGGATTCGAGCCGTTCACGCCGGGCTTTAGCGTCATCCCCTTCGGCGACGCGGACGCGCTGGAACAGGCCATCACGCCGAACACCGTCGCGTTCATGGTCGAGCCGATCCAGGGCGAAAGCGGCGTGCACATCCCGCCAACCGGTTTCCTGGCGCGCGTGCGCGAAATCTGCACGCGCAACCGCGTGCTGTTCATCGCCGACGAAATCCAGTCCGGCCTGGGGCGCAGCGGAAAGTTGTTCGCCTGCGAGTGGGAAAACGTGCGGCCCGATGTCGCCATCATCGGCAAGGCGCTTTCGGGCGGGTTCTACCCGGTGAGCGCGGTGCTTTCGTCGCGCGAGGTGCTGGGCGTGTTCAAGCCGGGCGACCACGGCAGCACGTTTGGCGGCAACCCGCTGGCGTGCGCGGTGGCGCGTGAGGCGCTGCGCGTGATCGTGGATGAAAAGCTGTGCGAACGGTCGGCGGAATTGGGCGAGTATTTCAAGGGCCGCTTGCAGCGCATCGAAAGCCCGCACGTGCAAGAGGTGCGCGGGCGCGGATTGTTCATCGGCGTGGAGCTTGTGCCTGCGGCGGGCGGCGCGCGGAAATTCTGCGAGGCGCTCAAGGAGCGTGGGCTGCTCTGCAAAGAGACGCACCAACACGTCATCCGCTTTGCGCCGCCGCTGGTGGTGAAGAAAGAGGAACTCGACTGGGCGCTGGAACAGATCGAAGCGGTGCTGGGTTAGTCGGATAGTCTTGTTTCTGTCCGAAAACCGGTACTTTACGCAAGAGCATCGCGAGAACAGACCGCGATCACCAGAGTCGCCGCCTGCCTCGACGACTCGCTCGAATACCTGATCGGCATCGGCGGACGTGGGCAGATCAATCGCCGGTTCAAACATCCCGTTCAAGCCGCTGGGATAGGTTAGGGTCTGCCGAGCAGGTCAGGTTCGGGCGATATCGTGATCGGCGAAATAGCCGCGCCAGGGGCCACATCCGGCGATGAACGGCTGCATCACCGCGCGTTCAGCCTGCACCGTATGGTTCAAGTCATGAGCAACCCACTCGTGCAGGAATTCCGCCAGGGTGACGATTCCCAATTCGCTGTGCCGCGCCGTCCGCGACAAATCAGAGTCCGTCACCTGTGCCAATGCAGTGAGGTTAGCCGAGCGATAGCGAACGAACTCGGCGGCCAGGTCGGCGGGAGTCTGGATTTCTGCCGTGGCAGTTCCCTGCGCATCCGGGTTGAAGGCTTCAAAATCTCGCCCGGCCAACAACGCTTGAAGCCGGACAGGAAAGACCAGCCGCTCCGTCTCCACCAAATGTTGCAGGCACTCTATCGCCGACCACTCACCGGGCGCAGGGCGGCGAGTCAACTCATCGGCGGAGAGTGTTTCCGTCAGATTCTTCCAATGCACGGCGGTTGTGGATAGCACCGCCTTGACTTGAACGACTAGATTTTCCATACTGCCTCCTATCGGTCGGTTATCGCAAAGATAGTCGCCGGCTCAACTTTCTTCTATACGCGCCGCATGATCACCCGATATTGATGCGCAGGGATTTCCTTCCATGCCAACGTCTGACTGATTGTATACCATTTTGCCGTCTGGCAACACGTCCCCAAAAAAGACCCGAAGGGCCGCTTGTGCGCAAGCCCTTCGGGTCTGGGGCGTTGGCCGGGGAGACTAGTCTTTGCCGCGATGGCCCAATTGATGATCGAGCATGAGGACGGCCGTGCCGCGATCTTCGATCATCTTGAGTTGGGGGCGGCAAGGTGGAGGCCGGCGAAACGGTGCGCGCAGCGCTGGTTCGCGAGTTGCGGGAGGAACTGGGTATTTCCGTGACCGCCTGTTCACCGTGGCTGACCCGCGTCTTCACCTACCCGCACGCGACCGTGCGCCTCAATTTCTGGCGCGTCACCGCTTGGGACGGTGAAATCGGCATCACGGCGCCGCTCGAACACAGCGCGGTCGACTGGCAAAAATGCGGCGAATCGGCAAGCGTGTCGCCGATCCTGCCGGCCAACGACCCGATCCTCAAGGCCCTGGCGCTGCCGGCCATGATGGCGATCACGATGGGCGAGATCGAGGGCGTCGAACGCCAGCTCGAGCGGCTGGAAGAAGCGCTGGACAAGGGTCTGCGCCTGGTCCAGGTGCGCGACAAGGGCTGGCCCGCGGCCCAGCGCCTGTGGTTTGCCGAGGCGGTCACGCGCCTCGCGCGGCAACGCGGCGCCCTCGTGCTGATCAATGACGACGAGGAAATCGCCCGTCAGGTCGGGGCCGACGGGGTGAACCTTACAGCAGCACGGCTCCAGGCCTGCACCCGGCGCCCGGATTTCAACTGGGTCGGCGCCTCCTGCCACAGCGCCGGGGAACTCGCCCGCGCCGCCGAACTCGGCCTCGACTACACGCTGCTCAGCCCGGTCCTGCCGACGCCGACGCACCCCGATGCGGACTATCTCGGCTGGGACGAATTTTCAAGGCTGATCGACGGCTACCCGCTGCCGGTTTTCGCGCTCGGCGGCATGAAGAAGGATTTGCTGGCCACGGCACAGGGCCACGGCGCGCACGGCATCGCCCTTATGCGTGGCTGGTAGCGTCCGGGATCTCGCTGCCCGGCTCGTTATTTTCTTCCGGTACCGGAATCCGGTAGGACTCGCTGGCCCAGCAGCCGAGGTCAATCTGCTTGCAGCGTTCGGAACAGAAAGGACGCCAGGGGTTTTCCGGCGCCCAGAGGGATTCCCCGCCGCATTGCGGGCAGCGGACCTTGCGCGCGGCCATCAGAGGTTGCAGAAGGTAAGTTTGAAAAATTCTTTATCGTATTTATTCACGGTGACTCCAAGTTAGTTAATCAAGTCCAGCTACGTATCCAGCTACGTGATACTTGCCGGCTTGATGCCTCTGAGCACAGATGCTAAATCTCAAAACGGCATTCATCAACTAAATGGGTAACTCAATCCATAGCTGCAAGAGATGGCCGGAAAATTTCCCGCAAGGGTGGAACCAATACCCACTCGCACTCCCGCCCGTTCGGTTTCCAACACTCCGCCAGAAAACTTGCCCAGTTCGGATATCCATTACGGAACCGACCCGGTGTCCAAATCAAGACTTGCGACAAACGGCAGCCAAGTGACTTGTAGATCGAACTGGCAGATGGTTCGCTCCCCCTCAGAAAAGCACTGGAGAGCTTCTGCATGCTTATAGAGCTACGGGCTCTTGGATTAGACCACCCATATTCGCAACTACCCGCATCTGTCTCTCAGCCATTTGAGGCTGTGCGTTAGTTACCCCACAAAGCTGATGTGTGGCTCGTCCATGTGGCATGCCTCTGAGACCTGTATGTCTGCCACCGCACAGACGGCCGTCGCACAAATAGCGATATTTGATGCGTCTCTGCTGATTTGTCGCTTTATACGAAGTAACAGAGGCAGTGATTCACCGAAAGCTGATCAAATCTGTGGATTGCTCGCAATGACGTAAGTAGTTCTCATAAGTCTAATAGGAGAGTTGCCATGAAATTTTCAAATCTATGCGTCGCAACGGTGACGTTGCTTGCTTTGAGTGCTTGTGTTGGCCCAGCCGGTCCGCAAGGCGAAACTGGTAGCCCTGGATACACCGGAGCTACGGGGGCGTCGGGTGCTACAGGTGCTACAGGAGCTACGGGAGCTACAGGAGCATCGGGGGCAAGGGGATACCCAGCCAACACTAGCGGTACCCCGGTACCCGGCGATTACGACGACCGCGGCATCACCGCCAGAGTGATCGCAGCCATACGCGATCAGCCTGGTCTAAACTCTAGCGGAATCAGCGTCGAGACCTTCAACGGTACGGTTCGACTGGGCGGCTCTGTGACTTCCCAGACTGACGCAACCAGGGCGATCGAGGTGGCGCGCCGCGTCGGTGGCGTGAGAGCCGTCGAGAACAACATGACGATCAAGTAAGAGATGTTGGATATGGATGGCCGATAGCCGAAGCACGCGAGCGTCCGGTTCGTAGAAACGCGACCGCTCCTTTGAGTCGGGATCGGCTACAGCCTGATATGCCAAGTGGTCAGTCGGGGCGACTTCCCGGCCTATACCGCCGGCTTTCCCAGCGCGCCGTCTGCCTACGGTCTGAACGGACCTTCGGCACCCGTCACCGTGGAGTTGTGTGCGTCGAATTGTGCAAAAGTGATCTGGTAAGAAGTTGATCCTGTTTGCCCGAGTGTCGTCGTGTAGAGCGCAGCCCGGAACGACGACACTCGGGCGGTCGCGCTCAGGCGGCCAGTCTCAATGCCTCCTTCTTCTGCTCCGCCAGGAGCGACATGTTCAGAGAGCGGTTGTCTTCCAGCCAGGTCTCGTGCGTCTCGACACAGAGCGCCCGGATCAGCCCAGGCAGGAATCTGATAGCCGTGAGACGATAAAAAACAAAAAGCCCTGAATTTACAGGGCTTTGTCTTCTGTTTTGATTCCTGTAAAGATGGTGCGAAATGCCGCTATAGATTACAGAAGGTCAGCGCGAAGGGCACGTCGCGCTCGGCAACCTTGGCCCTGAGGTCACTAGCCGGCGGATTGGTGAAGCGGATGTTGAGAAAATACTTGTTGGCGCTGACTTCAGGGATCGCCGGTTCCTCGACAGCGACCTCGACGCGCACCATCTGCGCCGCCGTGAAGCGCCAGCAGGGCAACTCCGACCATCGCGTCGAGGTTCGCGGCCCCGCCGACCAGGATCAGGACCGGCCGGGGCTCGGTCAGACGGAGTTCGGCCAATGCGGCCGCCAGCCCCTCGGGCGGTGATCGATCCGGGCAAGCGATCCGAGCCGACACAAGGGGGCTAGTACACCTGGAATGTTGGCTCAAGCGAACGCCACTCCGCGGTTTGAATGATGTTACCGGCCTCATCCTGGAGGGTCACGCGCATCGGGCTTCTTCGCCGAATGCGAGCCGAGACAAGGCAAAAGGCCTCGACGAGATCCTGGTGGCGCATGAAGCGGGGCAATTTGGACACCACCTCACCGAGGTTTTGGCTGACCTTAAGTCGCCCGCCACACATTCATATCTTCCCTTTTCGGACCATAGGTTATACGCCCCGGCGCGCTCCCCATCGAAGGCGATATTGATCAGAAAGCCTTTCCATTGCTTGAGGCGGGTCGTGAAACGACCATCCGCCGACATCGGACTCACGCCCCATTGACATGGATTGTGATGGCGAGACCATAAGGTGCACCGCGCTGCGCGTCTTCATCTTAACCCGGGTCAGCAAGGAGCCTGAGTCCCGCCTGGTACCTGGAATTCTCCGCCCAACACCGGGTTGAGGGCAACGCCTTGTTGCTGACGCTTTCGCTGCCGCTCCCGCTGGACATTCCCGGGCAGTAAGCGTGCCATGCATCGCAACGACCCAAGGGGCCATTTATTTTCGAGTGCTCAATCAGCGGTATTTTGACCCCCATGTCTATGCGGCCAACGCAAACAAGCCTCGAAACCGGCAATACACCCACCTTCCGCTCGATTGTGCAGCTCCAGAATCGCGCCATGTAGCTCGGCGATGCGGCCCACAATCGCGAGTCCGAGACCACTGCCTTCGGCGGCGACCGCGGGCCCACGATAGAAGCGCTCAGTCAGTCGCGGTAATTCCTCGGCGGCAACGCCTGGGCCGCTATCGCGGACACCAAGTCTCAGGCCATCACTCCTCGCACTCAAGAAAACGATAATTTCGCTGCCCTTCGTCGAATAGCGCCCGGCATTATCAAGCATATTGCGTAGAGCGATTTCGATCAGTTCTTCATCGCCATCAACCCTGGCCTGAGTGGCGTTCAAGTCAAGGGAGATACAGGCGTCCGGTTCCATGTCCCGTACATCAGCCGCAACGCGCCATGCCAGTTGCCCGAGATTGATCCTCTTCGGCTCGGGCACCTGGGCCAAGGGATCAAGACGGGCCAGTCGTAGCAACTGCTCGACAAGTCGAGTCGCCCGATCAAGGCCAGACAAAGTCTGTTTCAAGGCGTGATCGCGCATCTCGGGGTCGCTGCTGAGCAGCGCCACCTGGGCCTGAATGCGCGCCGCCGCCAAGGGCGTGCGCAACTCATGCGCGGCATCGGCGGTGAATCGCCGTTCGCTCTCGAGCACAGCGCCAAGCCGGAACATCAAGCGGTTAATCGCCGCCACCAGCGGCTGTGCCTCGAGCGGAATCGCCCGGTTGGCAAGTGGAGACAGATTGTCGGATGAGCGCGTGACGACTTCCCTGGCCAACTCCTCCAGCGGCTTGAGGCCGCGCCTCACGGAGAAATAGATTGCCAGCAACCCAAGTGGGAAAATCAGGGCGAGCGGCTCGAGGGTCCTGACGGCAATTTCCAGCGCTTCCGCGTCGCGCATCGGAATGGATTCTAAAATCTGAATGCGGAAACCCCGGTCAGCCATCTCCAGCAGCAGGGTGCGCCAGGGCAGGCCATCCGCCTGCATTGTCGAAAACCCAAGCGGGCCGGTAAGCGGTAATGACGGCGCCTGCGGCGAGCGCACCAGTAAGGTGCCATCGGCTCTGCCAAACTGGTATTCGAGCGTCAGTTCGTCCTCCACTGAAGGCAGGCCGAGGATGTCCACCAAGCGAGCTGGCAGATCGAGCAGACGATCCTCACCCAGCGGGGCTTGAGCCAGCATCAACTGAGCCATTCGGGACATCTGCCCGTCCATCAACTCCTGTACCTCATGACGAGCCTGCTGATAACTGAGCATGGCGGCCAACACCAGGAAGGTCAGCGAGGCCGTCGAAACGAGCAACAGAAGCCTCCAGCGCAGCGACGGTACGCGATCGCTACGCAAGGACTTGTCCATCAAACAGCGTCACCCAGTTGATAGCCAAGTCCGCGCAGGGTGTGAATGAAATCGACGCCAAATTTTTTCCGCAGATGATGGATGTAGACTTCGACGGTATTGCTCTCCGTCTCTTCGCCCCAGGCATAGAGGCTTTCCTCGAGCTGCGCTCGCGAGCGGATATGGCCCTTGTGGCGCAGCAGATCCTCGAGCAGCGCGAACTCGCGGGCCGATAACGCCACAGGCTGGCCATTAAATGACACCTGTTTGGACGCTGGGTCAAGCACAACACCCGCGTGTTCGAGCGTCGGTCTGGCTTCCCCGGCTGCTCGCCGGATCAGCGCGCGTAAGCGGGCCAGCAGTTCCTGAAGGTCGAATGGCTTGGTCAGGTAATCGTCGGCACCGGCATCGAGGCCGGCAATCTTGTCGGTGTTCGCATCCCTCGCGGTCAGGATCAGTACCGGAAGGCGGCTACCGCGATGACGCAGGTCTTTTAACACACTAAGGCCATTGCGCTTGGGCAGTCCGAGGTCAAGTACACAAGCATCGTAGCCATGGTCAAGCAGAGCCAGGCGGGCGGCTTCGCCATCGCGCGCCCAGTCCACCGCATGCTGGGCCAACTTCAAGCCGGCATGGATGCCGTCCCCGAGTAACGCATCGTCCTCAACCAGCAGGATGCGCATTTATGTCGCTTCCTAGATCGGAAGAGCACACGTCGTGGACATCGAGCGGCGTCCATTCGGCCTGAAGGAGACCCGGCGCGAAAGCAACTTGGACCGCATCCAGGATATTGATGTGGACCTGCCCAATCCACTGGCAAGATTGTTCGACATGGGCAATGTCCATATCAAGACGGGGGCGGCCGGCAGTGATCTCACCTTTCGGTCGGTGGCCCATCCGCACAGTATTCAACGCGACATCTTTCATCAGTTGGCTGAGCTGCGGCGCAAAGAACAGGAACAAGAGCGCCGCCAGCGCGGCGAAGAAATGTCCAAGTGGCTGGCCGTGTATAGTCAGTTGACCACCCAAGCTAGAGTTGAGGAATAAAAAATCGGCAAGGTGAGGCAAGGGGTAACGATGGCAGTGAGAGAGATTATTACGAGCGAGAACCCTGTATTGCGACGCAAGGCGAAAAAGGTGCAAAAGATCATTCCGCAGTTGCAAGCATTGGCAGATGATATGGTAGAAACCCTGCACGCCGCGGAAGGTCTCGGGTTGGCCGCGCCGCAAGTGGCTGCCTCCGAACGGCTGTTCGTGGCCGAGATCGAGCAAAGCGAAGAACACCCCGGCAGCGGCAAACTGTATATCATCTTTAACCCTGAATACGTCTACCGTTCCGACGAGAAGGTGGATGCCGCAGAAGGATGCCTATCCATCCCCGGCTGGGCCGGCGAAGTGGCACGCCATTACCAGGTCGTCATCAAAGGGCTTGACCGGCGCGGGAAGCGTATCCGCATCGAAGCGCAAGGACTGCTGGCCCGCGTGTTCCAACACGAAATGGATCACTTGGACGGCGTGCTCTTTACCGATCGCATCACCGACCCGGAGAAAATCTGGGAGATCAAGCCCGGCGAAGAGGAGGCCGTCGAAAAGCGACACGCCGCCGCACCTGCTGTGTGAGATGCTCTATTTATCCTTCATCCCTCAGCCTCGCAGGTCAAGAACGTCTGGGCAAGGAGAAATAACATGCTGTGGATAACCCGTTCGCACGTTCATGTGGATCGCGTGGCCTGCCCGTGGCTCATTGCGCGGTTTGTAGATTCGGACGCCGAGTTCCTGTTCGTGCCCAAGAATCAGATTGACAAGGTGGTTCAGGAAACCGGCGCGATTCCGTTTGACGCGCCCGGCGTCGAGTTGGGCCACCACGATGGCAAATGCTCCTTCGAGGCCATCCTCGAAAAGTATGGCCTCACCGATCCGGGGCTGCTGATCCTGGCCCGGATCGTCCACGGCGCGGATACGAATGACCCCGAATCGCACTCGGCCGCTTTTGGACTGGACGCCATCGCCAGCGGATTCAGCCTGCTCTTTCCCGACGACGAAGAGAACCTGGCGAATCAGTTCACCGTGTACGATGCTTTGTACGCCTGGTGCCGGCTGGAGGTGGCGCGGCAGGACAAATAAAGAGACCTCTTGCCCCGTGTTGCCAAAGGGTTTATAATGCCCGGCGGCAAAGGGAGTAAGCCTGATGACAACGGTTCAACTGTCCGCGCATACTTACGAAATGCTGGCCCGACACGCCCGGCAAATCAACCGCTCGCCGGACGCGCTGGCCGAAGAGGTGCTTCACCGCGAGCTTTCACCGATACACCCTTACATTCGGATCGAGGCATCCCGGTGGGGTGATCGAGCGTTCGTCAAAGACGCGGGCACGCCAGTGAGCGTTATTGCCGGCTACATCCAGTTGGGCCTTGTGCCGGACGATTTTGCTGAGGAGGTTCACCCAGCTCTGACTCCCGCCCACGTGCACGACGCGCTGAGCTACTATTACGATCACCGGGAAGAAATTGATCGCGAGATAGCCGAGAACACCGAAGAAACTCTCCGGATGAGACTTGCCGCGCAGATGCGTTCCGAGCAAGACTATGAAAAGATCACCGCTCGGCAGGGATGAGAGTTGGCGAGCGATACGACATCACCGCTCTATGTTCTGCTCTACATAGATGAGCACGTCTGGCGCAAGCTGGCGGTCGAATTGCGCGAGTGTGGTTTTGACGCCGTGAACGTCTACGAGGTTGACCGGGGCGGACTAGATGATGAAGCGCAATGGGCTTATGCGGCAGATCAAGAGCGAGCGATTCTGACATTTGACAAAGACGGAGGCCGATTCATCAATCTGGCCTCCGAGTGGTTTTACGCAGGCCGGACCCATTGTGGCCTGATTATCTCTGGACAACTGGAACGCGGCGAGTTGCTCCGCCGCGTACTCAGACTGCTGAACTCGGTCACTGCCGATGAAATGATGAACACCGTTCGCTTCCTGGAAGAGTGGAAGTAAAAAGGCCTGTGAGGTCCCCAAGACTTGGCAGGTCTTTTGTCTCACGACGGCAAACACTTCCGCCGCCGTGTCGAACCGCCCGAACGGCGGCATCAGGTAAGCACCGGCCGCGATGTCTCGCAATTCCAGCAGCAGCTCTTGCGCGATCTTGATCCCCTCCTGTCTCCCCCGCTCTCCGGCTAATCGCATCCGATCGAGCACTGCATTGGTGAGCATGATGCCGGGGACTTTGTTGTGCAAGAACTCGGCATGGCGCGCGCTGGCGAGCGGCAGCAGCCCCATGAGCAACAGCAGCTTGAGCGGGCCGTGCATTTCCTCGTATATCCGAAACTAAATCGGGGCGCGTGAGGTTGAGCGCCTCGAAGCAAGACTCGAACGACACGCCGCCCCCTGAAGGGGATCGTTGACGCGCATAGGGTTGAGTGCCCATCGCGCCATTGCACAAGATAGGGCCGCGAGCCAGGCGATCCAGAAAAGATTGTCCAGTCATGGAGGGGTAGTGACTGGCCAGAAGGGCATTTTTCAAAGGTTACATTTGTTCTCAATAAGACGAGCACTGGAACAAAACTCTCCTTTCTCCATGAAGACGTGCCTGAGCGGCTCGTGGCCCGCGTTCAGCAACACGGGCGGCAACGCGCAGTTAAAAGACAGCAACGGCCAGGTGGTGGATCGCCTGGTGTACGAAGGCGAAGCATTGCCTGTGAACGGCTGGTCTGGCCCCACCGTATATCCGTACACTGCCGGCGGGGTCGAGGGGCAAATCATCGCCCGTGTGCCCGACGAGCGCACCGGCTTGCCCGCGCCCGACACCGATACCGCCGCCGACTGGATACAGTACACCGGCAATTACACCACCGGTCAGCGTGTGCTGTATCCCGGCTGGGCCATGGAGCCGTTCTTCTGGCCCTTTACGACGACGGCGCCTGCCACCATCACGTTGGGCGTCGCGCCGGATAATGCTTTCGACGTGGTGAGTCAAGCCATCCGTTCGGCGCAACGCAGCATCGAAATCGAAGCGTACGAACTGCGCCACTATGGCGTCATCACCGAGATCGTGCAGAAAGCGCGCGCCGGAATCAGCGTGACGCTGCTGCTGGAAGGCGATCCAGTGGCCGGAATGTCCAGCCAGGGGCTATGGGCGTGCAAAGAAATCGAAGCGGCCGGCGGCCGGTGCTGGTTCATGCATCAGGACAGTTCCTCGCGCCTCTATGCTCGCTATCGCTACATCCACGCCAAGTTCATCGTGATAGATCGCCAGCGGCTGCTCGTCTCCACGCAAAACTTGACCGGCGGGGGGATGCCCGACGACGACAAGTCCGATGGCAGTTTCGGCTCGCGCGGCTATGTGCTGGACATCGAATCGCCCGACCTGGCTGCCCGCGCAGGACTGATCTTTGACCGCGACCGCGACACGGCTCACACCGACATCGTGCGATGGGGTTCGTCTGTCTTTGTTGATCCGCCGCCCGATTACACGCCCATCACGACCAGCGGCGGCACGACGACGACGGTACTCTTTCCCGCGCCGCAAGTCTTGACCGATGCCACGCAGTTCGAATTGTTCACCGCGCCCGAAGCCTCACTGCGCCAGTCCGATGCGCTGTTGGGCCTCGTGGCGCGCGCCAGGGCGGGTGACGAAGTGTACGTCGAGCAAATGTACGAGTACCCGAATTGGGGCGACGACCTCACCGCGCCCAACGTGCGCCTGAAGGCTTACATGGACGCGGCGCGGCGTGGAGCCAAAGTGCGTCTGCTGCTCAACAGCGGGAGCTTTGATCAGGACTATATTGACCTGGTCAAGAACTATACCACCACGGCCTACGTCAATGCAACAGCGCAATCTGAAAAGATTGACCTGCAAGCGCGGATGGGCGATCCCACTCGCTTCGGGATTCACAGCAAGCTGGTGTTGGTCAAGCTCAATAGCGCCGGCGGATTGGCCTATTCGCACGTTGGCAGCATCAATGGCAGCGAGACTTCGAGCAAAATCAACCGCGAGTTGGCCGTGCAGGTGGAATCCCAGGGCCTCTACGCCGAGTTGGCGCGCGTCTTCCAGGCCGACTGGAATTTGTCGGCGCCGACGTTCTTGCCGCTAGTCATGCGGGACTATGCGCCGCCCGATCATATCGTCATCAGCGAAGTCTTGTACGATCCTTCGGGCAATCCCGACACGGGCAAGGAGTGGATCGAGTTGCACAATCCCACCGCGCGCGCGGTGGACATTTCGGGGTGGAGCTTGGGTGATGCGGCGGCAGATGGCGAATTCGGCGCAGGGCGCTATCTGTTTCCACTCAACACTATTCTGCCATCCGGTGGCGTGATCATCATCGCGCAGCAAGCTGCCGATGTGACTTTCAGGCCGAATTTCGAGTTCCTGTCGGACCCCAACCGCGATGACCTGACGGTGCCGAACATGCTCCCTGCGGCTGCTTGGGATCTCTTCGGCTTGGCGTTGAGTAACACCGGCGACCATGTGATCCTGAGCGATGCGGCTGGACAGGTGGTGGACGTGGTTGTGTGGGGCGGGAGCAGCTATCCCGGCACGCTGCCGCATCCGGGCGTGATCATGAGCGATCATTCGCTGGAGCGCCGCCCAGCGTACAAAGACACGAATGACTGCGCCGCCGATTTCGTTGACCGCACACCGCCCACGCCGGGCACAGTGCCTTGATGGATGATCTCGGACGGCGGGCCGGAGCGATAGTGGAGCAACGCCAACGCATTATCGAACTAATGAGTTAAGCGTGGCCCAGCTCTCGAGTTTTCTCCCGCACCCAAAGAATCACCACCAGCGCGCCAAAGCTTAGCACGACCGTAGACAAGATGAAGGGCGCTTGCAATCCCAAGCCGGCGGCGATGCTGGCGCCTGCCATCGGGCCAATCGCATTGGCCAACCCGACCACGCTAGAGTCCAATCCAAAGATCATGCCCTCGCGCCCTTTGGGGCTGAACTGAACCAGCAACGCGGTCAACGTCGAAAGCGTGCCGCCCACGGCAAAACCGGTGAGCAATTGCCAGAACACCAGCCACGTCGGGTTGGGAGCGAATGCCTGGGGCAGGTAACACAGCGCCGCCATCAGACTGCTGGCGATCAGCAGTCGGCGGTGGCCGGCCTTGTCGCCCCACCGGCCAATGAGCGGGGAGCCGACGGCCGACCCCACCGCCGATGCGCCGGAGATGATGCCGGCGATGGTCGCCACACGCGCTTCCAGCGGCAGCAGCGATTGAACAAAGAGCGGCAGCACCGGGATGACGATCTGGGCGCCAGCGCGCAGCACGATGCGCGCCGCAAACACGGCCACGAGTGCGCTGCCGGAGGCAAACAGGAACTGCGTCGCCTGCCCATAGCTCGGACGCTTGGAGTGGGCCGCTTTTTCCGGCGGGTGGAAATCCTCGCGCACAAAAAGCGCGACCAGGACGCCCGAGAGGAACAGTAACGCCCCGGTTACAAAAAAACTGGGCCGGTACAATCCCGCTGAGCATGACGGCCGAGCCGGGCCAGCTTCCACTGAACGATCTCTTGCAGGCGATCCTGATGCTGTTGGGCGTGCTGGGTTTTCTGTCGCTGTTTTTGAGTGTATTTCTGATCGTCAACACGGTCTCGGCGCTGGTCACGCAGCAAATCCGGCAAATCGGCATCATGAAGGCCGTGGGCGCGCGCGGCAGCCAGATCGTGCTGATGTACCTGGCGCTGGCGCAGGTCTATGGCGTGCTGGCGCTGGCGCTGGCCGTGCCGCTGGGCATGGCGGGCGCGCGCGTTCTCAGCGGCCTGATGGCGGGGTTTTTCAACTTTGACCTCACGCGGTTTTACGTGCCGCCGCAGGCCGTGGCGATCCAGGTCGTCATCGGCCTGCTCGTGCCCGTGTTGGCGGCGCTCTATCCGGTCCTGAGTGTGCTGCGCATCACGGTGGCTGAGGCCATCAGCAACTATGGGATGAGCAAAGACGAATATGGAACCGGCTGGATTGACCGCCTGCTGACGGCCCGCTCGGCGGCGGCCTACACGACGCTGGCGGTGCGCGTCGTCTCTCGCCCGCTGATGCTGTCGCTGCGCAACACGTTCCGGCGCAAGGGCCGGCTAGCGCTCACACTCGTCACGCTGACGCTGGCGGGCGCGATCTTTGTCGGCGTCTTTAGCCTGCGCGCTTCGCTCTCCCGGACGCTGGACGACATGCTGGAAATCTACCGGTTCGACTTGATGGTGAACCTGGGCCGGCCCCAGCGCGTCGAGCAGTTGGAGCGCATGGCGCTGGAGGTGGACGGCGTCGCGCGCGCCAAGAGCTGGCTCAGCTTGCCGGTGCGCCGCGTCCGGGCGGACGGGAGCGAGAGCGAAAACATTATCCTGTTTGCGCCGCCCGTCCAATACGATCTGTTATTGCCCGCCATGACGCAGGGCCGCTGGCTGCTGCCCGCCGAGCGTGACGAGCGCGCGTTGGTGGTCAGCGCCGCCATGCTCAAGAACGAGCCTGACCTCAAACTGGGGGATGAGGTCTTGCTCAAAGTGGACGGGCGCAAGGTGGCGTTCCGCATCGTGGGTGTGACGTTGGGGCTGCCGTTCATCTCGCAGGTCTTTGCCAGCTATGACGACATTGCGCGCATCACCCAAGACGTGGGCGAATCGTCCAGCTTGATCGTCGTCACAGAT
Source organism: Anaerolineae bacterium (assembly GCA_041300525.1). GTDB lineage: Bacteria > Chloroflexota > Anaerolineae > Fen-1058 > Fen-1058 > JBGLNJ01. The sequence goes on from JBGLNJ010000001.1 coordinate 4,794,668, forward strand.
CAGCATGATGCGGCATCCCAGGCGCAGGCGGCCGCGGCGTTAGAGGCGCATTTCAAAGCGTCCGGGTCGCGCGTCAATTCTGTGGTGATGATGCGGGAAGAAATGCAAGAAGTGGAAATGTCCTTTGCGGCGATTATGGCGCTGGCGCTGGCGATGGCGCTGCTGCTGGCCGTTGTGGGCGGGCTGGGTCTGATGGGCACGCTCTCCATCAACGTGCTGGAGCGCACGCGCGAGATCGGCGTGATGCGCGCGATTGGCGCGTCGGACGGCGCGGTGGCGTGGGTGTTTATCGTCGAGGGCATTCTGATCGGCCTGATCAGTTGGCTGGCCGGGAGCCTGTGCGCCATTCCCTTGAGCAGGCTGCTCAGCGATGCGTTGGGGGTGGCGCTCTTGCAATGGCCTTTGGCGCACACGTTTTCTGTGCAGGGCGTCTGGCTGTGGCTCGTCGTCGTAGTGATCTTGTCTGCGCTCGCCAGCTTTTTGCCCGCGCACAACGCTTCGCGGCTCACCGTGCGCGATGTGTTGGCCTATGAGTAGAAAAAAGTGCAAGCCGGTTGTGAATTTCGATCAGGCCCGCGGCGAGATCGCCAGGCTCGTCAAACAATTCCGCGCCAACCGCGAGTTGTATCAACGTCAGATAGCATGCCCCGTTCCTTCGGGCGCAGACTGTACGGGCTGACCGAGGATGAAATCAAGGCTGTCGACTTTTCCAGAGTGGCTTGACGATGGAAAGACGCGGCTCCAGCGCTGGCCCGTACCCGCATCCCATCTTGGGCATGCGCTTCAAAGCTGACCCACCCCTCGTCCGCCATGCCGCGTACCACCTGCGTCAGCAAGCCATCCAAGGCCGAACCGTACGCCACCCGAAAGTGCTCAGGGTGTGATACGCTCCGCGCAGCGACACGCCCCCACACAACCAGATGTAGGCCAAACGCTCCACACACAGCACCGCTATCCGACGCGCCTCCGTCTCACCCTGACTCATGGCGCGCGAAGCGCCCACACCGCGACCAAAATCAGCGGGTCGGTCGCAGGCGCCCCCGGCGTGCCTTCCTCGACCTGGATGTCAGCGTAGAACCAAGTCCAAGCCTTCGACGGTCTTCCAGACCCGGCGGGCTGGATGGTCCGGCGGCAACCAGTTCTCCAAACGGGCGGGCACGCGGATGACATCCTCACGGTTTGCCCGCCGCAGGCGCAGGGAACGGGTCGTGTATGGCGCACCGACTGGCACTTCTATCCCGCTTGGGGATGCGAGCGACTCGGTCGCGGTCTCGGCACCTGGCATCGTCTGGAGAGTGTCCAGAGCGGCAAGCCTCCTCAGGGCATGACGCCAAAGGCGTGCCGCCAAGTTTACATCATCCCCGCCGTCGCGTCCAAGTGGCTGGGCCGGCCCCCCATAATATTTTCGGCTCATTGGGAATCGCCGTGGTGTCTGCCCACCTGTAGGACAAATTGGCAATTTGTCCTACACGCTGCCGCCAAATATGGGGGCGTATCACGACAAATCCCAGAGAGCCATATTTTCACAGACTCTCAGTGCACCTAACTCTCGATTACACGGTGCGCTGAATACGAACAGTTGTGTGCTATGTAATGCGTGACCGTCACATAGTGCGCATCACGGCTGATTCATCTCATAGATCATGCGCAGTCCCATCAACGTCAGATCTGGCTCTACTACCTCGATCACATCAACGCGCGTTAGTTGTGGGCCTGACGAATAGCGTGTTGGGCGTGGCGCTCCTCTCGACTTCGATAGGCGGTTTGCTGGTAGATTGGCTGGGCTACCGCGGCTTGTTCTTGCTGACGGCGGGCCTCTATGGCGTGGGGCTGTGGACAGCGACCAAGCTGCGCGACCCGCGGCGAATGTCGAGCGTTGAATGACCGCTTCGCGCGTCGAATGGAGATAGGTGAATGGACGAAAGGATTGTGTTGGTGAAGGGCGGCGGCGATCTGGGGACAGGCGTGGCGTTGCGGCTGTTCCAGCACGACTATCGCGTGGTCGTGACGGAGCTGCCGCAGCCGCTGGTCGTTCGCCGGAAAGTCGCGGTGGCCTCGGCTATTTACGAGGAGTGCGTGACGATTGAGGGCGTGGAGGCGCGCCGTGCGCAAGATGTCGCCGGCATCAGGGCGGCGTGGGCGGCGGGTCACATTCCGGTGCTCGTGGACCCGGAAACGCGCATGGCGCAGGAGCTTGGGCCGTGCGCCGTGGTAGACGCGATTATGGCCAAGCGTAACATGGGCACCACCATCGCCGATGCGCCGATCGTCGTGGCGTTGGGGCCGGGGTTTTGCGCCGGCGTGGATTGTCACGCCGTCGTCGAAACGGAGCGTGGCCCGAACCTGGGCCGGGTGTATTTCAACGGTTCAACCGCTCCGGATTCCGGCGCGCCGGGAGAGGTTGGCGGCGAAGCGGTGCGGCGCGTGTTGCGCGCGCCACGGGATGGGTCGTTTTTTGGACGGGTGCGCATCGGCGACCTGGTGCGCGCCGGGGATGTGGTGGGGCAGGTGGAAGGCCAGCCGGTGACGGCAGCTATTCCAGGCGTGGTGCGCGGGCTGCTCACCAGCGGGGTGACCGTTCGCGCCGGGACCAAGGTCGGCGATGTTGACCCGCGTGGTGATCCGGCCTTGTGCAGCCGGGTTTCGGACAAGGCGTGGAAGGTAGCCGACGGTGTGCTGGAAGCGCTGGCAAGACTCGCTCGATCATCCGGTGTGACGCTATGAACTCACCTTGCGAAGGGTGAGGAACCATCCTCTGGTGTCGTATGATGAGCGTGGGTCTGTATATCCATATTCCCTTTTGCCGCTTCAAGTGTTCGTATTGCGACTTCTATGCTTATGCCGGGATGCGGTCGCTGTATGAGCCGTACACGCATGCACTCAAATCTCAAATCTCCCGCCCTTCGGGCGTCCAATCTCCAATCCCCGACTTCCCGCCCTTCGGGCGTCCGATCTCCGAATGTGTGGCGGAGACGATCTACTTTGGCGGCGGGACCCCATCGCTCTTGCCGCTGCCCTCGCTGGCAGAAATTTTGGCCGCGTGCCGTGACACGTTTCGCGTGCCGCTCGATGCAGAGATTTCGCTTGAGGCGAATCCTGGCACAGTGGATGCGGCGTACCTCGCCGGGCTGCGCGCGCTCGGCGTGAACCGGCTGAGCCTGGGAGTGCAGAGCGCGCATCAGGCCGAGTTAGATTTCCTCAGGCGCGGGCATAGTTTTCGAGATGCGACCGAGGCCGTGCAACTTGCGCGTGGGGCGGGGTTCGATAACTTGAGCGTTGACCTCATCTACGGCATCCCGCGTCAGACGATGGCGATGTGGCAGGAGACGGTGGACCGCACGTTGGCGCTTGCGCCGGATCACGTTTCGATGTATTGTCTCACCGTCGAAGAACGCACGACGTTGGCGTTGTGGGTGAGGCGAGCCAAGTCGCCGCTGCCCGACGATGACCTGGCGGCGGACATGGTGCTGTGGGCGGATGAGCGACTTGCCGCCGAGGGCCTGGCGCGTTATGAGATATCCAATTGGGCCAGGAGAACAAATCTTCAGTGCCGCCACAACCTGGTTTATTGGCGCAACGCTCCCTATCTCGGCTTTGGCGCGGCGGCACATTCCAGCTTTGATGGGCGGCGATTCTGGAACGTCGAGCATCCTCGCGAATACGTCCGGCGAATTGAAACGGGGCAGAGCGCCGTCGCAGACTTGGAAATCATCGGGCGCGAGCTGGAAATAGGCGAGACGATGATGCTGGGGCTGCGGCTGACGGAAGGCGTCACCTTCTTGCGGTTTGAGCAGAGATTCGGCGTGGCGATGCCCGAGATTTACGCGCAGGAATTAAGCGAACTCGACGAGCAGGGATTGATCGAGGTGGATGCCATCGGCGTGCGATTGACGCGGCGTGGTTGGCTGTTGGGCAATCGTGTGTTCGCGACATTCTTGCCAGACCCGAGTGCAGACGACTGACCGCCGACCAGCGGCGAAGGAGGCGTCGTGAAAGCACCAGACAAGAATCCTACAGGGCGTGATCTTATAGGGCGCTATCCTATAGCGCCGCGAGTGCGAGTGACTGAAGAGCCGGAAGATGAAAGGCCGTTGGGGACGGGTGAGGAGGTCAAGCCCGACTCGAATGGCCTGGCGCTCGATCCGTATGCCGACGACACACTGTTCGAGTTGGCGCGCGCGCGCGTGCCGCGCTGGTTGTTGGCCGTTGTCATCACCCTCGTATTGATTGTGGTGGCGCTGGCCTTGCTGATCGCGCTCCGTGCGCGTGGATAGTGTGAAACGGTTACGGGTCAGTCTGACATCTGCTTGGTTAAAAATCACCTCGTCCCTCTATGCGCTTGCGGCGCGCGAGGGACGAGGTGTGTGGTTTCTTGATAGGCTCTTGTTATTTGGCGGCCAGCATCTTGCGCACGGCTTCTAGTTGGCCCGCGCTGCCGAGCTTTTCGTTCTTCCCGGCGATAAACTTGGCGTATTCGGCCATGAAAATCTTGCCGACCGGGCGGAGGTCAAAAGATCGGAAGACCCCGGCCGGCGTCATCACCGCCAAATCGCTCATCCAAGCACCTCAACCGCCACCAGCAACATCTCCCGGATGTATTCGACGCCGCCGATCTCCACGTCCACCCGCTGCGAACGCTCCGCCTGGCTCAGCGCCAGCCAGTTGGCGTTCGGCTGGTTCGCGTCGATCACCCCGGCGATTGCCGCCTCGATGTCATCGAGCCGATCCTCGGCGTCATCCTCGCTCCAACTGCCGAGGTCTGAGTACAAGACGAACACGTCTACCTGGAGGTACATCGTCGCCCGGCTGCCCGCAAACGTCGCCCGGCGGCGCAGGATGCCGGAGGAGGAGACCGTCACCACCGGATTCTGTGTGCCGAAATCGCCGACGCGATAGTCGTAGACCTTCTGCGCCAGCGTCCCCAACGCCGATGTCAGCAGAGCCGCAAATGCCTTGCGCACCGTTGCCCGATTACTCGCCATTGCCCAACCCCTCACGCAGCCTGTGATTGTCCGCCAGCAGCTTCTGATATCCATCGGCGCCCAGCGTCGCCAGGAAAGTGGCGCTGCCCCGATGCGTCACGAACACCGCCGGCTCGACCAGCAGCCGCCCGCCCAGCGCCTTCACCGCCTCGCAGAACACCACATCCTCGCCGTTGCCCAATCCGAACCGCTCATCCATCCCTCCGAACTCGTTGAACAGTTCCCGTCGCATCACCACGCAAACGAAGAACAGCATCCCGACCTCGGCGAGCCGGCCCGGCGCCCACGGATGCCCCAACCGCTGGCAGGGCTGCCCGATGTTGTCGATAACCGGGCTTATCACCACACGCCCCCCGGCGCTTAGCGGGGCTGTGAGCCGCTTTGCCCACGGCCCGGTGAACGCTGCGTCGTTGTTCATGAGACACAGATACTCGCCACGGGCAAAGCGTGCCCCAGCATTGATGGCCGCTGGATAGCCGAGCATCGCATCGTCATGCAGAAAAATGCCTTGCGGAATACAAAGCGCTGCCAACTCGCGCGCCTCCGCCTCGGTGCTGCCGTTGCTCACCAGGATCAGCTCCCACGGCATTTCTGTATGCGCCCGGATGGATGCCACGCACCGCCGCGTCAACGCCACCTGTCCGCACACCGGCACGATGATAGAGATCATGTTTTGCCCATCCCCATCCATAACAGGTCTGGCGGCTCCCCCTGCGCGTCGTAAACCACGCGCTGCCAGCCTGCCAGGGCAATCACGACTACGCGCACATCAGCCATCGCAAGATTGCCGTAGTAGCCGGCCAGCGGAGCGGTGTCCACTTCATGCGTCGCCCATCCCGGCCCCGCCCAGGTCAAGAGCATGTATCCGCCGGGTCGCACCAAATCCACCATGACAGCGAGCGTCCGCTGCCAGTACGGATCATGCTCCAGCATCTGGGTTGCAAGCACCGTGTCGCACGATCCGGCCTGGCGCTGGAACTCGTGCGCCAGACTCACAACATCGACCCCCGGCCCTGGCCGCCAGTCCACGCCGACATACTCATCTGCCTCAAATAATGACCGTGCCGACCCATTGATGTTGTAGGCCCCGAACTCCACCACAGCACCGCCCTGGAATGCCGCCGGGCATTCGGCTTTCATGCGCCGGATGAAGTCCATTATCCGCTCATGCACGTTTCACCGCCGCCAGCCTGATTTGCAGCTTCGGCCCGTCGCTCGTCTCGATGATGCGCTCCGCCTGCGGCCAGAACGCCGCCCTGATTCCGTAGCCGTCCGCGAACCGCTCCCGATACGGATCGCCCGCTGTGTCATAGCGGAAGCTGTTGCGATGCCAGAACGACACATGGGTGGGGTCCTGAAACGCCCCGGGCCCGTCAGTCGTCGGCACCACGATCTCTGCATGACAGCCGTCCGCCAGCACCCGCCACATCTCATTCATCGTGTGGATTTTGTCCGGGAGGTGCTCGATCACGTCGGCCGCCAGGATCTCATGCACGCTGCCATCAGCCCAGGGCCATGGCTCGCGCAGATCGGCCACGGTCACCCCGTCGCCCGGCGTGATGTCCACGTTAAGCCAGCCCGCCATGATGTGATTGGCGCAGCCCAGGTTCAGCCGCAGCGTCATGTCCTGATCCCAAGTTTTACCAGGCCCATCATCGCCTGCTCGATGCTCTGTCCCTGCTCGTCGATCGTGCGCTGATAGAATGCGTGTTCGCCGCCCCTGTCGTGTTCGTATGGCCCGTAGGTCGCGGTGCGCTGCCTGCTGCGGGGATTGCGCGCACTCGGATCGATGTAGACCCGCCCGCGCAGCCCGGTGACTTCCATTCGATGGCTGGCGCGCAGTGCCCCCGTATCGACATGCGTCACACCGACCGCGTAGCGATGCGCCGCCGCCGTCCCGTACTGCACCGCCCGCCCCAGGGCCCCGCTGGGTTGCAGCGCCGCGATGACCCGGTTGTTCGCGGCCTGCGCTTCCTGGATCCCCGTGATCGACAACTTTACGTCAAACGCCATGCGTCACCATTCCGGCCTGATCGCGCTGTACAGCTTGCCCGCCTCTGTCAATTGCCCATTCACCCCGATCAGCGGCGTATCGTAAAAGCTGCCCGGAGGATAGGGCATACACTCCGTTCGATTTGTCCAGATCGCGTAACGGGTGACCATCGGCTGCGTTTCCAGCCACTCGATGTAGACAGCCAGGTCCGCCACCGTCGCCCGCACCGTGCGGTCTAGCTCTGGGGCCAGGGTAAACTCGGTCACCCAGACTTCCGGCACGCCCCACCGTTCGGCCAGGCCGATGTAATACTCAACCTGCTCCTGATAGTCTGCCAGTGTGCCGCCCCAGTAGGTGTGGACGGCCAGAGCATCGAGCCGTGGCGGGCGGCCGTTCTGCGCGACAAAAGCGGCGGCCAAATGGGTTTATAATAGAGATACGGAATGGAGGTGAGGCGAGATGGCAGTTGAGCTGATTTCCACGCCGGCTCAAGCCGTTCTTGACCGGCCGGCGGCAAGACTCGTCACCGGCCAAGAATTGGCTGCGCTGGGCGATTTGAGCCGCTGTGAGTTGATCGGAGGGAGAATCGTGCCCATGAGCCCGACAAGTGACAAACACGGCAGTTATGAACTCAACTTTGGTGTGGCCTTGCGCGCTTTCGTTCAAGCGCATCAATTGGGCAAAGTCCGTGTCGGTGAAGTTGGCATTTACACCGGACGCCAGCCGGACACGGTGCGCGCCGCGGATGTTCTGTTCATTTCCAACGAGCGCTATGCCAGACGGAAATCCCCCAGTTATCTTGACGTTGCGCCTGAATTGGTGGTCGAAATTCTTTCGCCGGGCGATAGCTGGTCCGAGGTGATGCAAAAACTGCGCGAATATTTTGCCATCGGGGTTCGCTTGGTTTGGGTGGCGGACCCGCAAGCCCGCTGTGTGTATGCCTATCGCACTCTCACTAACATGCGCGAATTTACCGAAAATGACGAATTGCCCGGCGAGGATGTGCTGCCCGGTTTTTCCGTCAAGGTGGCGACTCTGTTTGAAGAATAGACTTCTACCAATCGTATGTGTCGTGGCCGAAATGCTCCCCTCGCATGATCGCGGGGGGAGCATTTATGCAGGTGATCGGATGACCCAACTAACCAACCAACCAACTAGCCAACCTAACTACCCCGCTTTGCCCGGCTGGCTCTGGCGCCCGGCCTGGATCGTGTTCGTATCCAGCGCATGCACCATGGTGCTGGAACTGGTCGCCGGGCGCATCGTGGCGCCGTATGTGGGCGTCTCGCTGTACACGTGGACGACGGTGATCGGCGTGGTGCTGGCCGGCATCAGCCTGGGGAATTTCCTGGGCGGGCGCTTGGCGGATCGCTGGGCGTCGCCGCGCTTGCTGGGTTTGATTTTTCTGCTGGGCGGGCTGGCGTGCTTTATCATCCTGGCGGTGGATGCGCTGGGGCCGAATTTGCCGGGCGCGTGGCCTGTCATTCTTCAAATCCTGGCGCTGACGACGGCCCTCTTTTTCTTGCCCAGCATGATTTTGGGCGGCATCTCGCCCGTGGTCGCCAAGCTCGCGGTGCACGATTTGGCGCGCACGGGCAGCACCGTAGGACGCATCTATGCGGCGAGCACGGCGGGCAGCATCGTGGGGACGTTTGCTACAGGCTATGTGCTGATCGCCGCGTTCGGCACGCACATGATCGTGTGGGGCGTGGCGCTCATTCTGATTCTGATGGGGCTGGTGTTTGTCCTATTGGGGCGCGGGTTGATTTTTGTCCTGCTGGCTCTGGGCATTGCGATTGCGGGCACAGCACTGGCTGCCAAGCAGCCATGGCTGCGCGGGCCGTGCAGCTTGGAGACCGATTATTTTTGCATTCGCGTCCAAGAGCAAGAACAAGACGGCGAGCCGGTGCGCGTGCTGGTGCTGGATCGCCTGGTGCATTCGTACAGCTCGCTTGAGCATCCGACCAAGCTGGTCTATGGCTATGAAAAAGTGTACGCCGAAATCACCGCCCACCGCGCCGCGTCGAATCCAAGCTTGTCGGCGCTGTTTATCGGCGGGGGCGGCTATACCTTTCCGCGCTACATGGAAGCCGTTTACCCCAAAAGTGAGTTGACCGTCATCGAGATTGATCCCGGCGTCACGCGCACGGCGTATAGCTCGCTGGGACTGAAGCAGGATACGCGCATTGTGAGCCATAATCAAGACGCGCGGCTGTTCATGGAAAAGCAGCCGGCCCGCCCGTACGATCTGATTCTGGGCGACGCGTTCAACGATTACTCGGTGCCCTATCACCTGACGACGCGCGAATTCAATCAGCGCGTGCGATCGTGGCTGGCGCCCGACGGCCTGTACATGATCAACATGATTGACGGCGTGCGCCACGATTTTCTGCGCGCGTTCGTCTTTACCCTGCAACAAACCTTTCGCCATGTGTACGTCATCCCCTCCGACGCTGCATGGCGCGATTCGCCGCGCATGACCCATGTGCTCATTGCGACCGACGCCGCGCTCGATCGGTCCGCCCTGCGAGCGCTCGACGGCGGCGAGTCGCTGGTCAAGCGCTTGATCCTGGACGATGCCGCGCTGCAAGCGTTGATGACCGAAGGACAAGCCGTCTTGCTCACGGATCGCTATGCGCCGGTCGAGCAAATGCTGGCACCCGTGTTTCGGGGCGAGACAGCGACCCATTAACCTTTCTCCGGGAGCGCCCATGACAACCTCGACCACCCGCGCCACCAGACTGGCGCAGACCGCCGTCTACTATATCGCGTTTGTCGCCTTGGGATTGGCATCGGCTTCACTGGGGCCGACGCTGGGCGGCCTGGCCGAGCACACGCGCACGCGCCTGAACGAGATCAGCTTTCTGTTTATGGCGCGCTCGCTGGGGTATCTGGCCGGCTCGTTCGTGGGCGGGCGCGTGTATGACCGCTGGCCGGGGCACATGATTATGGCGGGGATTCTCGTCGCGATGGCGGTTGTGCTGGCACTGGCGCCGATGATGCCGCTCCTGTGGCTGTTGACGGCCGTCTTGCTGGTGCTGGGCATGGGCGAAGGCGCGCTGGACGTGGGCGGCAATATTCTTTTGATGTGGGTGCATCGCAGCGAGGTGGGGCCGTTCATGAACGGGCTGCACTTTGCGTGGGGCTTGGGCGCGTCCCTGTCGCCCATCATCGTCGCTCAGGCCGTGCTGAGGACGGGCGACATTACCTGGGCGTATTGGACGCTCGCCGTGTTGATGCTGCCTGTCATCATCGGCTTGTTGCGCCTGCCCAGCCCGGCGACCGGCACCAGCCTGGGCGGCGCCGGCGCTGTAGGCGCGACCGGCACCGGTGGTGCGGGTGGCACCGGTGCGGTCGGCGCGACCGGCACCAGTACCGGCGGCGCAGGCGCAGTCGGTGCGGCCGGCACCGGCGGCACGGGTGAAGGCGGCGTGGGTGGAGCAGGTGCGGTCGGCGGCGCAGGCGGACTCGGCGGCAGTGCCAGCAGCGAATCCATGGCCGCGGCAACCACGGGTAATGGCGGGATCGGCGGCAACGGTGGCGATGCGCTTGGCGGCAACGCGGGCACCTTCAATGCCTCCAACTCCATCGATGGCAGCCTGTCGAATAGCGCAGGGATTGTCACCATCAGCCAGAACAGCGGGATGAATTCCCTGACTCAACAGGGCATCACCGTGCAGGCCAACCTGACGGTTCAGTAAGAACCGGAGTTGTACCCCCCGGAGCCTGTGCTCCGGGGGGGTCCAGCGGAGAATCGATCATGAAGCATCAGAGAATCATGAAGCATCAAGGTATTCTTTTTATCACCCTGTTAATGATGAGTGGTGCGTCGGCGTGGGCCGACCCAGACACGGATCTGTCTGTTTCCGATCAGGACGGCGCATCGATGTTCGGTTCGCCTGCCATGGCGGATGAGCAACTGGATCAGTTGCGCGGACGGCAAACGGTTTTCAACAGCAACGATGTGGACGGGCAGTTGTACAACAACGAAGCCGTATCCAACGTTACCGGCAGCAATTACGTTACCGATGGTTCCTTTGCGGGCATGTCGGGCTTTTCGACCGTCATCCAGAATTCGGGCAACAACGTCCTGATTCAGAACGCCACTGTTCTGAATCTGCAATTTCAGTGAGGGGTCGATCGATGAAAGTCTCGGTTGGCCTGCTTCTGATCACCCTGACCCCCATTTTTCTGACAGCCCAGGCAGGGGAGGTGATGATCCCCGACATGGCGGGCGGCTTGTTCAACGTGAAAGTCAGCAGTCTGAAAGAGCGCCGCTTTATGACAACCGTCCGCCAGCAGCACGACTACAGTTGCGGTTCGGCCGCACTGGCCACCTTGCTGACTTATCAGTACAACCACCCGGTCAGCGAAGAAACCATTTTCAAAGGCATGTGGGACAAAGGCGATCAGGCCAAGATCAACCGTGAAGGTTTTTCACTGCTCGACATCAAGCGTTATCTGGAAGACATCGGTTACTCGGCAGACGGCTACACGGCGCCGCTGGAGAAACTCGCATCGGTGGGGGTTCCCGCCATCGTGCTGATCCGCGATAACGGCTACAACCATTTCGTCGTCGTCCGGGGAATCCAGGACGGCAAGGTGGCGGTCGCCGACCCGTCCATGGGCGCGCGCGTCATTCCTCTGGCGCAGTTCGAGAAAATGCGCATCAACCGCATCCTGTTCGTCATCAACGGTCGCAAGGAGAAAGTCGTTTTCAATCATTCCGCGGATTGGAAAATCCGGGAAAAGGCACCCATTGGCGATGTTCTCGGAACGAGTAGCCTGGCCAGCACACTCTTGCTGCGCCGTTCGCCAAATGAATTCTAGGCGTCTGGAGAAAATCATGACGATCGATTTATTGAAGCCGCATCCCTCCTGGCTCGCTGTGTTCTTGGCCATGATTCCTATGCAGGGCGTGTCAGGTACCGTCATGGAACCAGGGAATTTCGCGGGCTACTCCGCTGTCAGCGACCAAGAATTGGCGGCCTTGCGCGGCGGATTCGAAATGTACATCGGCGGGCAACTGCTCTCCCTGGCGTTCAGCCTGGAACGCGTCAGTTATCTGAACGGCGAGTTGTTGACCCTCACCCGCATCGAGGTGCCGGATATCGCCGCGGCGATCAAGTTACCGGGGACTGTCTCGGTCTCGACTTATGCCGCTCCTCCGGCGCCAGGCGAAGCGGCGGGCATTCCTGCCAACCTATCGCCGGAAGCTATCCCGGGCTCCAGTTCCAGTCCTGTCGCTCCTCCGGCGTCGGCCGAAGCGGCAGGCATTACGGTTAACCCGTCGCCCCAGATTGCCACCGTCAGCCTGCCCGGCCAGGATGCCGGAAGCTATGTCACGCTGATTCAAAATGGCGCGGGCAACAGTGCGGCCTTGCCGGTGCAGGTTGACCAGCAAGTGAATCAGGCACTCCAGGCGGCACAGGCGCAGATCCTCCAGGCGTACAACCATGTCCAGCTCATTCAGAACAGCCTGGATAACCAGGTCATCCAAAACACGACAACGCTCAATGTCACCTTGTCCAACGAGGCGTTGGCCCGTGCCGTCGAACTGAATGCCGGATTGGCCAATTTGCTCAACGCGCCGCTCGTAGTGCGTCACTGATCGGCGAATACCTGCGATGTCCGAAAAATCTGCGCCACGGAACGGGTGAGCGACATGTCGTGCCTATCCGCAGGAGCCGGCGCTGCTCGAGTGCGGCGGCGGTAGGCACCCCGTTAAGAGGGCGGCTTCGGGCACGACTCTAGAATCTGTAGGGCAGTCGGATAGTGAACTGGGTATCGGGCGTGTCATCCGTCAGTCCCGCTCCGATCGACAGGCTCAGGGAGGAATTCTTGTTCAGGCGGTAGGAATAGCCCAGCAGCAGGCTTGCCGTCTGGAAGCCGGTTGTGCCGTTGGGAACGACTCCATCCTGCTTGCTTTCCCCATACCAGGTGTGATCGTAGCCAATGCTGAACGAACTGCGCTCGTTCAGACCCAGTCCCATTCCGAAGCCTATTCCCACGGCATCGCCGGCATCGACCTCACCGACAAAAGTGCCTGCGACGGTCTTGTCGACGTCGCGTTTGATGTTCCACATCGTGGATATCCAGCAGGACTCCCAGGTCCACTACCACAAGGACCACACGGAAATCTACCTGATCCTGGAAGGCGAGGGCCACATGGAGCTTGACGGCGATTTGGTCCCCCTGCGCCCCTTCACCACGGTCCTGATCAAGCCGCTGTGCCGTCATCGCGCCGTCGGCCGGCTCCGCATCGTCAATATCTGTATCCCGCCCTTCGACCCGGCGGATGAGTGGTTTGATTGAGGCGCGGGTCCCTTCTCTACACCTTTAGCGGTCGGGCCCGCAGGTGTTTGGTTGCGCCTTCAAGAACTTCGATCGTGGCCCGCTCGCCGCGGGCTTCCTTGAGGGCCGGTTGATATGATCACGCCAAAAGATGCCCCAGGGGGATGGCGAAAAGCCTGTCATCCAGTTGAACCGCCTCGCGACCGTTGTAGGCGAGGACGGCGGCGATACAGGCGGGCGTCCTGCCCGCGAAGGCGCGCAAGCCGGCGAGGTCGCTTTCGTCCCAGCGCGTAGCCGCCTTGACCTCGACGGCGACCACCTTGCGACCGCTCTCGATCACGAAATCCACTTCATGGCGGCCCTGCTCGTGCCAGTAGGCGAGCTGCGTATCCGGCAAGTGCGCTTCCAGCAAAGCCGCCATGTTCTGTGCGATGTAGGTCTCATACAAGGCGCCGCGCAGCGGGTCGTCACGGCCGGGTTCGAGACGGTCCACTCCCGCCAGATACGCGGCCAGTCCGCTATCCGTAACGTACAACTTGGGCGATTTGATCAGGCGCAGACTGCGATTCTTGAGGAACGGCGGCAGACGGCGGATCAGAAACGAAGCCTCCAGCAGGTTGAGGTAACGTCCCGCCGTGACCGCACTGAGCTTGGCGTCGCGCGCGAGCGTGCTGATGACGAGCACTTGGCCGGTGCGCAGAGCGGTCAGTTGCGCCAGCGTGCGAAAGGCCACCAGATCGGTGATCTGCGACAACTGACGCACATCCCTCTCGACATAGGTTTGCACATACCCTCGAAACCACTCTGCCACAGCATCCGCCGGTCCCAGGCAAGCTGGCGGCAACCCGCCCGCAAGCACTTCTTCGTCCGTTACTGGCTCCGCCTCCCGGCGCGGCAATGTCCGCGTGTGGATGAACTCCGTGAGAAAGGGCGGCTGGCTTGTCTTGCCGCGTGCCTCGCGGCGGGTCATTGGGTACAGCGTGAAGTACGCCGCGCGTCCGGCCAGAGTTTCGGACACGCGGCTGAGCAAAGCCAGGTTCGCTGATCCGGAAAGGATAAAGCGGCCTGGGCGACGCTGCTCATCTATCGCCTTCTTGATCGCCATCAGCAGTTCGGGGCAACGCTGCGCTTCATCGAGTATAGTAGAGTCCGTCAGTAGCGATTCAGGGTTTGCCTGCGCGGCGGCCAGAGTGGCGAAGTCGTCCAACGTTCGGTAAGTCCGGCCTGCGGCCAAGGATTCCTCGCGCTGGAGCAGCGTACTCTTGCCGGCTTGCCGCAACCCGGATACCACCACCACGGGCAACACCCGCAAAGCCTGCGTCAGCCGACGCACAATTTCACGAGGCAGATAATCTGTCATGTTCAATCACCTTATAGTGTCATAATGACAATAAGAACGCATTCTTTGGCTCTACGCAACGATTTTCTCCCTTCTTCTGCTTGGGAACAGGAACTGAGGAATCTGGTTGAAAAATAGAAATGCGGCTTCTGTTTTTCAAGGGTGTGCGCTGTGAAGGATGCGGATACGGTGTTCCCTTTGTGGCTTGGTGCTTTTCTGTGAGTCGATTTTGGTTCCGGCCGAAGATCACGTTGGAGTATAATTAAGGTATGCTCAATCTTCAAAGAGACAAGGCCCGGTTGAGGAGGCTGACCGACGAGGACGACGACTTCGTGGATGCCTCACCGGCGGAGTCTCGGGGCAGGATGGCGTCATGATTCGCAAGGTTGTACAGATCCATCGCATGGACGACTACTCGGAGATCCGGCAGAATCTGGAGTATTGGCTGAGCCGGCCGCCGGAGGAGCGGATCGCGGCCGTCGAGGAACTCCGACGCGAGGTCTATGGAGATTCGCACCGACTTCAAAGAGTTGCTCGAGTTGTTCAACAAGCACAAGGTTGAATACCTCATCGTCGGCGGTTACGCCCTGGCCTTTTACGGGGCCCCGCGCGTGACCGGCGACATCGATCTATTCGTCCGGCCCACGGACGAGAACGCCGAGCGGATTCTCGCCGCTTTGAACGACTTCGGCTTCGGCTCACTGGATCTGTCCAAGAAGGATTTGACCACACCGGGCATGGTGGTTCAACTCGGCGTGCCTCCGGTGCGAATCGACATCATCACGAGGCTCAGCGGGGTCTCCTGGCAGCAGGCCGATGCCGGAAAAGTCTCTGGCTCCTATGCCGACATACCGGTCTTCTTCATAAGCCGCGAAGATTTCATCGCCAATAAGAGAGCCACCGGCCGACTCAAAGACGCCGCCGACATCGAGGCCTTGGGCGAGAAATGATCCTTCTGACGCAGTGCGCGGTTGGCCGCCCTGTCTGACTCCATGGCGCGGAATCCGTCGCGCCCTCAAACGACCGGGTAGCCGCCTGCGCTGACCGGTTCGAACTCAAACTGCAGTCCGCCGACGATCTTGGCTGCCACGTTGTACAAATCAACGGAATCGTCATTTGCGTGATCGGTGGTTCAAAACGGCTGGGTCGCGGTCTTTGGCTGCAATTTTTTGCCCCGCGCGGCGCTTTACAAAACCGCTGACAACCGTTAAGATAGTAAGATAATGGTTGTGCGCGGGCTTGTGCAAGCCAGGAAGAGGACAGCCGCAGGATTGATGTAAGTCCTTTTTCCAAGCCAAGTTACGCCGATGTGCGATTGAAACCTTTGAGCGCGATTCGAGTGCCCGCTGCTGAAGTCGCTGGGGCAATCGCTGGAGCGGGTGCAAAATGACTCAACTTTGATCTACTGATACTGTGTTCAATGGTTCTGCTACACTGGCAGAAAAGCCCTCCGCTACAAGGTGACGCCAAATATCTCTGCAACCAACTCTTGCGCCAACGCCTCGGCCGGTCTCTTGGATTCGTATTGGCCGGGGGATACCCGGCGCTCGTAGGCCATGCGCTTCAAGCTATCCCTGGCCGAGATCGCCCAGATCGAATGGGCGACCAACTTTTTCGCGCAGTACATCAAGCGGCAGGCCTCGACGTACCGGCCCTCGCTTTCGAGCAGGTCTGACAGGCCAAAGAGCGCATCCGCTATCCCTTTCCTGTGTCCGGCCGCTGCCCACAACACATAGCTGCGTAGGCTCAAACGACGCACCTGATCGAACCTGCGCCAATGCCGGTAGATGGCAGCCATCAAAGAGGCGCAAGTGGCCTCGCCAGCCCAGTCGTCGAGTCGCGTGTAAATAGCGAGAGCTTGCTCGTACAAGGCCAATCTGTTGGCCTCTACGACAGCCGCTTCCTCGGGGCTGTGTCCCAGGTCGCCTTCGAGTTTCGCCAGGGCCATCAGCAAGTCAGCGTGCGCTTTCCAGCGCTGTTCCGCTTGAGCCTGCGCGGCGAGCTGGCGCAGTTGGGATTGCATAGCGCGTCTGTCCTGAGCGGACCGGAGCAGCCGGCAGGCCGTTTGCGCCAAGCCAGACAGAATGTCCGCGCGGCCGGCGGACGTCGCCCAGGCCCACACCTCCAGGATGCCCTCGTCGGTCTTGGGGGAAGGCCCCATTCCAGGCGGGTTGGGTTGGGTGTACTTTTCGACGAGCCGTTGAGCTCGAGCCAGCATGCGGCGGTCGTCGCCTTTAGCTTTTCTCCGATTGGAACTATCGGCGCGTGCGGCGTCGAGCCGTTCGAGCGCCTCCGCGGCAGCCTGGCGCACGTGGGGGTCGAGTTTCTCCTGCAACGCCTCGCTCAAGCCGGCGCGCGCATCTTGGCCCCCAATCTGCCCCAGCGCGCGGGCAGCGGCGACTCGGATATCGCTGATCTCGGCGGTCAGGGTTTCCCACAAAAAGGCGCGCCTGGAGGCTTGGGCATCTCGATCCGCAATGGACTTGGCCTGTTCCCAGTCCAGCTTACACTGTTCGATTAACTGCTCGGATTTCAGGGCAACCAACAGACCGGGTACGGCGCGCGCGTCGCCGATTCTGCCCAGGGCTTGCGCCGCATCTATGCGCGCCCACAAGTCGGGGCTATTCAGCAAACGCTCGATCAAGTCAGGGACGGTCTGCGCGATGCCGAGATTATCCGGGGATTGGGCTGATTCCATCTCTGCGCCAGTTCAAAACAACGCCTGATATTCAGGCTCGCCGCGGATGGCGTCCAGATCTGGATCTTGCCTGGCCCAATCGGCCAGCTCGGGATTCAGCGCCAGCGACTCGCGCAACTCGCGCACGGCTTCCGCCGTGGCGCCGAGCAAGGCGTACTGGCACGCCAGGTTGTACTTGACTTCCCCTTGCCAGACGGCGCCGTCGTCCAGGCCCATCAGGGATGAGGTCATCTCGCCAAGCGCCTGGCCCGCCTGCGCTTGCTCCCCACGGCGGCCATAGAACTCGGCGATATGTCCAACCGGATGAATGCAGCCGCTGCCGACGATGAGGCGCCACAGGGGCCGCTCTCCTTGCCAGGGGAAGAACCGGGCCCGGCTCGCCAACGCCGGCTTGTCCAAACGCTCGACGTGTTCCACGACTCGTCGCAGCGTAGCCGCGGCCAGCTCCAGCACCTCGCCCCAGCTCTTGTCGTGATACTCTACGAACAAGATAGCGTTCTCTTGATCGAGGTCCGCGCCTCCGATCGGGGTTCGGGCCTCGGCGACGGCCAGCAGGCCATCGGCCATGAGCGCCTTGCGCGCCGTGATGTGCGAAATGACGTCTTTGGCGGACCAGTCTTCGAGCACGCCGACCAGGGCGCGCTCTCGGTCGGGCAATGCGTCTACGAAATTCATCTCCATTTCGTTGGCCTGCTTGAGCAGAGCCAACAAGCATGCTTTTCTTTCCATCTAGTCTCCTGCAGATGATAATCAGAGATGCGCCGGCCGCGCGCGGTGTTGGGCAGAGTGTCGTCCCCGTCAAGTTGTCCCGGCTTCACTTCGAGCTAAAGGCCCAATCCAGGTTTCCGCAAAGGCGAGAAAAGCGCTGCTACCGGTCGTTCCTTCCGCTGTCTGGGCCATTTGCGCCTGGCCCTCTAGCCGCGCGCCATCTAGCCATACCCGTCCCTCGCCACAGGGGCAAATGACCGTCGTCAGATCATACTCCGCCGGCCCGGCCGGAAACCGAGGCCAGATGATTTGCTTCCGGTCCAGAATGTTGCCCCACGCTATCTCTATCTGTGTTTCGGCCGCTTGACAGACGACTCGGTAACTGTCCCCATCAAAGGTGTGCCGGCACAGGGCTTCCACGTAAGGCAATTGCGCCAAAGGTATCCCGCGAAATTCGGGAAAATGCTGCGCAAGCGTATTCACAAGACCCTGAGCTAAAGCCAGGTTGTCCGTAAAGATACCTCCCCGACCAATTATCCTGGGAGCAGTTGTCCCAGGCTCCAACCACAGAATCAGCGCATGTCCAATCCCCCAGGGGCTCGCCCAACAATCCCAATAGCTCGCCACTGCAACCATGCGCTCTGTCCCTGGAGCATACAAAGTGAGTCCGGGGTTTTCGCCGCTTGCAAAAACTGGAGGGTGGGCGGCTGGCCGGGCGGAAGGGTGCGATCCACGGTCGGGTCAATGTGCAGCAAGCCATACCCCGCTTGCAGGCACGCGGTGAGGCTTTGCTTCACCTCGGACAGGGTCGCCTCGAATGCAAGGCCGTCGAGCGTGTGCCGATCTTTGAGCCAGGGGCCGCCGTGATCCAGGCAAGGATAGAGCGGGCCATCCCAGTCGTATTGCTCGGCGAAAGCGCGCATCTGCGTCACGAATTGCGACGGCGTCCAGCCAGTATAGCCGCCGTCTCGATCCACCTGGTTGAGTGTGGCGGCAAAGAGCATGGGCGCATTGTTCTGCGCCGCGACCTTGACGGCAGCTTCCAGCACCGCCACCGAGTTTGGGCACACGGCCAGCAGCGTGATTTCTGCGCGGCCCGATTGGCTATGCCAATCGTGGCGCAATTGGATGATGGTTCGCACTAGATCGGACAGGCTCTTCAAAAAGATTCTTCCTTACCGCACAGGGCGAATGACGAATCCGTTATTGGCGCAAAAGTGACAGCACTTGTTCCAGGGTCGGCTGGGAGGCCGTGCCGCCCAGGCTCGTCGTAGAGAGCGCGCCGCAGGCATTGGCAAAGCGAAGCGCCTCTTCCAGCGCCATGCCACGAACCACGTGAGCGTAAATGAACCCGGCGTCGAAGGAATCGCCTGCGCCGGTCGTGTCCACTGCGTTCACTTGAACGCCCGGGCTGCGAATGATTTGACTCTCGCGCCAAGTCATTGCCCCCGATGCGCCATATTTGACGACGACAAGTTTGGCGCGTTCCGAGAGCTTGCGCAGGGCGATCTCAGTATCGTCTTCTCGCGCGATGGCACGGGCCTCGTTCTCGTTGGGCAAAAAAATGTCCACCAAATCCAACAGCGTCAGCAGGCTGCTATCGCCCCATTTCTCATCCGGGTCGCAGCCGGTGTCCAGCGAGACGGTCAGGTTTTGGCGGTGCGCCTGGACGAACAGTGCCACAAGGTCGGGCTGCAATCTCTTTTGGAGAAAGTAGGAACCGACGTGTACGTGGGCATAGTCTCTCAGGATAGACAGATCAATGTCGTCCAGCTTGAGATGAGAGATGCAGCCCGGATACGTGATCAGCGCGCGGTCTTTTGGATATGTGAGCGAGATAGTGACGCCGGTGCGGATGACGTTATCGCGGATGATGTGTTGTGTGCCCACGCGCAAGTGCTTCAACTGGTCAACGATAAACTCGCCGTACTCGTCCACGCCGACCTTGCCCAAGAAATCCACTCTGGCACCCAGCCGGGCCAGGCCAGCCGCACAGATAGCTGACGAGCTGCCCAGCACGCGGCTCAGGCCATCGGCCAAAATCTCTTGGCCCAGCGAGGGGAAGGCCGTCAGCCCGCTCACGATCAGGTCTATATTCAATTCGCCGATGACGAGGATTCTCTTTTCCATCGTTCCCATTTGGTTAGGGTGTTGCGAGAGTCAAGCGCAATGTTCGTACCAGTCCGGCTGAATTTCCGGTGCGGAATAGAAATCCGTCCAGGGGCGCGCGAGAGCATCACATAGCTCTGTGAGGCGCTCCATGCGCTCACGCGCCTGGCCGCGCAAAAAGGCTGTTCTCGCTTCGACCGTCAACTGGGTGGCCTCTTGCCACACCGCGCGGCCCACCGCCACGCCCGCTGCGCCAGCCCGGCAGGCTACGGTCACTTGGCGGAGATAAGTCTCGTACTCTATGGATGCGGAGAGCAGCACCCACGGCGCAACACTGGCCGCCGAAAGCTCAACACAGGCTTGCGACCACGCGCGCTCGTCAGGCTCGGCAGCAACATCTAATGGGAACTCGGCCTTGAGCACATCCACGCCCAGCGGCCCAAGTCGGCGCGCCGTCTCGATCACCACGCGGCGTCGTTCGCCGGGCGCGAGCTTTTTACGCGCCGGGTCAATCGAGTAAGAGAGCGGCTCGAGGAACAAGGGCAGGTCGTGCTCGGCGCAGTCGGCGGCCACTTGTTGGACGAGAGTTTCAATGTCGCCGGCTGTCGGCGCGTCCGGGTGATAGTACACCAGCAGCTTGATGGCGCTCGCGCCTATTCGCCTGGCTTGCGCTACGCTCCAGCCGGGCAAGACGCGACTCTGCCGCGCCTGCGAGTCTCCGGTGTAGCCGGTCTCTTCGGCGGCGATCAGCAGGCCGACGCGGCCGGGGAGCGCGCCCGAAGCGATGCACTGCGCCGCGCCGAACTGTGGATCGAGCAAGACCGCCGACGACACCGGCGCCAGCGTCCCAATCACCTCTTGCTTAAAGGCGACCAGGTCAGCATCGGTCACGGTTTCCGGCGCATCCGGGCGCAGTGCGTTGCGGAGGTTGTTGCGATGGTCGAGCGCAAGCACCGCCAGCGCGCCGCGCGGGGTGGCGCACTGTTGCAAACCACGATACTTGCCGAGTGAAATAATTCTTGCCACTTAGGCGTCCTTGAGCTTGACGACGGCTTCCAGGTTGTGGGGCAGGTCGGGGTTGAGACCGCGGCTCAGAGAATGCTCAAAGCCCAACAGTTGCCCGACCGGGAGATAGAGAACGTTGCGGGCTGCCTCGCTCACACCGGAGCCAAAAATAACGTCGGCTTGGCATTCGCCGAGCGACAAGATTCGCGCGCCGCGCGTTCGCATCTCTTCCAGCACAGCCATCTCGCGCGGACGGTTCGATTCGGAAACCAGGCCCACCATCAGCGTGCTCGATGTGAGCATGGACTGGGGGCCGTGGCGAAACTCCATAAAATGAAACGGCTCGCTGTGGCTGAGCGACATTTCTTTCATCTTCAGGCTCAGTTCGCAAGCCAGGCCGTAGCGCGAGCCGGAGCCGAGGAAATAGAAGCGATCCTCGCTATCTCCTTTGCTTTCGATCTCAAACTTCAAAGTGCCGTTCAGCGTCTTACATCGTATCACAGCGCTTTGATCTTGTCAATACCGAGGGTCTCACTTGTTTCGGACTTTTAAGGCTTCCCGTCGATTCGCTTGCGCTTATCTCCGAGCCGTCCGTGGCGCAACGATTGAGGAGTCTATCACTATCCCGTCGAGTTGTCAAATCCGACCCCTCACGCTTTTCGAGAGACCCGTTGTTCCGATTTCAGCAGTCAGGCTTTTTCGGCGCAACGAGGAGGGAATGTACCACACCCCATCGGGGCTGTCAAGTTCAAGCCCCTGTCTTCTCGTAGATGGGTATCGGTCTGGATTTGTTCAGGTTCTCGGCTCGGAGGCGACTGGCCGTCCGTGGCGCAACGAAGAGAGAATGTACCACACCCCATCGAGGCTGTCAAATCCACGCTATCGTGTTCTCACGATCCTGCGACATCTCGGTTTGGTCAGGTGCTCGCCCGTCCGCGGCGCAACGAGAGGCGACTATACCGCCATCTCACGATCCTGTCAAATCAGGCCGGGGATGCTCTCTGACACCACACGCTTGCCATGATAGGACACGATAGATCACATCGCTGCACGCATCATGGGACGTAAGTGTTCACCGTTCCATCGGAGTGTGATATACTCGCCGCATGACCACCGAAGAGATCCAGGCGCTACTCGCAGAACAGGCGCGGTTGAGCGGCGAGAACGCGATATTACGCGGCCAGGTAGAACAGTTGACGGGCCAGTTGCAGTTGGCGCTGGCGCGGATTGCCGAGTTGGAGCAGCGCCAGCCGGAACCGCCGGCGTTCGTGAAGCCGAACCGGCCGGCAACGGAGCCGAAAGGGCCGCGGAAGAAACGGGCGCTCGCGCATAATACCTCGCGCAAACGGGCGGAACCGACGCGGATTGAGCGGCATGTATTGGAGCGCTGCCCGGAGTGCACCTACCGGCTCAGCGGCGAGAGCATCGACTACACGCGCGAGGTGATCGAGTTGCCGCCCCCGCAGCCCATCGAAGTGACCGAGCATCAAATCATCAAGCGTTGGTGTCCGTGTTGCGGGCGCTGGCGTAGCCCGAAGCTGGACTTGACGGGCCAAGTCATCGGGCAGGGGCGGATTGGGGTGCGGGTGGCGAGTCTGGTGAGTTATTTGCGCACGACGTTGCGGCTGCCGTTCCGGTTGATTCAGAGCTATCTGGTGACGCTGCACAACTTGCGATTGAGTCTCGGGGAGATCGTGGAGCTCACCCATGACGTGCGGCAGCAATTGCAGCCGCAGGCGAGCCAACTCAAGACTGCGCTCCAAACCAGCACAGTGACGCATGGCGATGAAACGAGTTGGCGCGAGAACGGCCAGAATGGTTACGCCTGGGCCTTTGTGACGGCGGGGCCGGCGGCGGTGCGCTACTTCGAGTACGATCACAGCCGGAATCATCTGGTCGCCCAGCGCATTTTGGGCGCCAAGTGGCGGGGCTGGCTGGTGACGGACTTCTATGCCGCCTACAATCTGATTCCGGGGCGCCATCAACGCTGTTGGGTCCATCTGCTGCGCGATCTCCATGACCTCAAACAGACACACACCGCCAATCCCGAGGTGTTGGCGTGGGTGACGGCCGTGCGCACGCTGTATGATGAGGCGCAAGCTTGGTTGGTGGCGCACCCGGCGCCCAGCCTGGTGGCCCGCCACACCCAGTACGCTGACGTCTTCACGCGGGCTTGCCGTTTGGGCGAGCAGTATGCTCTGACGTACGACCACCCGTGTTGCGCCTTAGCCAAGCGTCTGCTGCGGCACCAGGATGAGTTGTTCCAGTTCGTCTTGGTGCCGGGCTTGCCGGCCGACAACAATCTGGCGGAACGCAGCATCCGGCCATTGGTCATCATGCGCAAGATCAGCGGCGGCACCCGCAGCAGCGAAGGCACGACAACACGCCTAACGCTCGCCAGCGTGTTCCAGACCTGGGCCGCCCGCAACCTCAATCCCTTCGTTGAGTGTCTGGCTGCTTTGCAGAAACCCACCGCCACCGCCCAGCCCTAAATCCCCTTACCCGAACGGTGAACAGTTACGCCACGATCAGGTATTGACAGCAGCATGATTTCATAGTAGCCTTTGATCATCCAGGCTACACACAGAGCGTCGATGCCACCGAACTCAGCCCCGACATCTGAGGAAATGCTCTACGTTGACCAGGATCACCCCCTGGCCGACTTCACATTCGACAGCGCGCTGGGCTGGTATCAGTCCCCAGCGCCTTATCGCGTGCTCATCGTGCTGGAGCGAAGCATCCGGCCTACCGATTTGCGCAAGGGCATGCGGCTGGCAGCGCGCCTCAGTTGGGAGGTCGTCCAGGGGAAACGCTGGCGCCACATGCGGGTGCTGCGCGTGGTGGCGTCAGCACTCCTTGGAACTGATAGCGCAACTTCTGGCCCGCTAACCGAAGTCGAGCCCACGTCTTTCTCGATATTTCTGGCCCGCGCGCCGCGCACCGATCGGCCTGGCGGGGCGCGCGGCGCCGTGGGCCGCAAGGCCTTGGTGGCGGGGGACGGCACCGAAGCGCACAGTATCACCCTACCGGCGTCCGCCTGGCGGCTGCTGGAGCGGATCGGCAGCGGCAATCGGTCGGAAGGCGTGCGCCGACTGGTGGAGGAGCATCGAGCCGTGGTCAAGGAGTAGCCTGATTGGGCCGCGCGCGACGCCAGCTTGCCTTCCGCGCTGCAGAACTGGTGGGATGCGCGTGGCCACACGCTCAACCTCATGCTCGTGCTGTGCGGATCGGCCGTGCAGATGATGGAGGGACTCCTGACCGGCGCCGCGCCGCTGGCGGGCTGTGTGGCGGGCAGCACTCTGGGCTTCTTGCAGCACAACTTTTGCCGCGTCGGTTTCCTTTTGTCCGATGAGCAGAATGCCCAGGTTGCTGCAGGCAATCGCCAGGGAAGCGGGGTCGCCCTCGTCGCGGGCCAGGCGTGCGGCTTGTTCCAGCGTGACGCGCGCTTCGGACAGTCGCCCCATGCGCGCCAGCAGGCCGCCCAGGCCGCCCAACAAAGGCAAGCTGGTCACCGACTTGAGAGGGGACCGACGTAGAGCCTGAACATAGTGCGTTTCGGCGGCCGGATAATCCCCGATGCCGGTCTCGGCGGCAGCCAGGTCAGAGAGGATGAGGGCTTGCAAATCAGGAGCGTTCGCGAGAGGCAGGGCGGTGGTCAACGCGGCGAGAGCGGCTTCACATTGTCCTAACCGAATGTGAAAGCGCCCCTGCCAGCGCAAAGCATCCGCCTGCGCGTGGCCGCTGGCTTGCTCTCCCCAAGTCGTGGCCCGCTCCAACCCCTGCCGAAACGCTCCCAGCGTTTCGAGCAAAGAGAGGTGCGCGCGTTGAGCGGCGATGGCCGCATCGGGCATCTGGGGAAGCTGTTCCGGGTGCGCCTCGCCGCGCAGGATGCGTTGATAGAGCGTCGTGGTCTCGGGCAGCGGATCACTCTGCAACTCGGCGCGCGCGCGTTGCCGAAAAGTGTCGTAACAGCGGCGGGCCGACTCGCGCTGGCCCAAGGCCCAGTGACAGGCCATGACCAAGCGCGCCGCGGCTTCGTTCAAGGAATCGGCCGCCAAAAGTGTCTCGGCATCGGACAAGGCCGCTTCCCATTGCCGCGCCTCGTAACGGCGCTCGGCGCGCATTTCCAACGCGCCCAGGTAGCGCAGGCGCAACCGCTCCCGCTCCAACTGCGCCCATTCGTCGTAAGCATCGGGCAGGAACGGGCCGGCGTAAAGATTCAGCGCCGTGTCCAGGTCGCCCCCTTCGAGCGCGGCCTCGAACGCGAGCGCATCTACCCAGGGCGGCGTGGCCGGATTCCACTGCACGGCGTCGTCTTGCACGCAGAGGCTATCGGGGGGAAGCGCCTGGCGCAAATGCCAGAGCGCCTGGCGCAAGTTATTCGCCGCCGGGCCGGAGGGCTTGTGAGACCAGAACAAGTCTTGCAGCTCTTCGCGGCGGTGAGCGCGTTTCCAGTTTAACGCCAGGTAAGCCAGCAGGCGCAATGGCCTGGGCTGGACACGCAAAGGCTCCTGCGCGGCGCAGGCCTGTTCGCCCCGCGTGATGTATGTCGGTCCAAAGAGGTGGAGATTAACTTGGTCGTTCAAGCTGTTTGCAGAGCCTATCCTGCCAGAATTTGATCAATCGTCTGCAGTTCTTGCGCCGTAAAGGCAAGGTTTTGGAGTGTCCCCACGGCATCCTCGATCTGCGAGACGCGGCTCGCGCCGATCAGCGCCGACGTCATTTCTGGATGCCGCAAGACCCACGCCAGTGACAGTTGCGCCAGCGTTTGGCCGCGCGCTTGCGCCAGTTCGTTCAGGCGGCGGACCTTGGCGATCTTGTCCTCCGTGACCTGCTCCGGCCTGAGGAACCCGTGCGGCTTGCCGGCCCGCGAGTCCCCTGGGATACCGTTGAGATATCGGTCCGTGAGCAATCCTTGCGCCAGTGGCGAAAACGCGATACAGCCGATGCCCTCTTCGCCCAACACCTTGAGCAAGCCTTCCTCAACCCAGCGGTTGAACATGTTGTAGCTGGGCTGATGGATCAGGCAGGGCATTCCCAGGTCGCGCAAAATCTGTGTGGCCTGACGTGTCTGCTCCGGCGTGTACGACGAGATGCCGACGTACAGCGCCTTGCCGCTCCGTGCGATCTGGTCGAGCGCGCCCATCGTTTCTTCCAGCGGCGTTTCCGGGTCAGGGCGGTGCGAGTAAAAGATGTCCACGTACTCTAGCCCCATCCGGCTCAAGCTCTGATCCAGGCTGGCGATCAGATATTTGCGCGATCCCCACTCGCCATAGGGACCGGGCCACATCCAGTACCCGGCCTTGGAGGAGATGATCAACTCGTCCCGATAGCGGCCCAAATCCTGACGCAAAATCTTACCAAAGGTTTCTTCCGCGGAACCCGGCGGCGGGCCATAGTTGTTCGCCAGGTCGAAGTGCGTAATGCCCAGGTCGAACGCGTGCCAGATCATCGCGCGGGCATTTTCAAGCACGTCTACCCCGCCAAAGTTGTGCCACAGGCCCAGCGAAATCGCCGGCAACATCAATCCGCTGCGACCACAGCGCTTGTAGCGCATCGAGTCATAGCGTGTGTCTGAGGGAACGTAAGCTGTCATGGTTTCCTCCGTATAGAATTGCCCTGCAACACTTGCATCAACGGCGAGATTTCTTGCAGCAGCTTTTTCTTCCGCGACGCGAAGACTTTGCTGGCAAAGTCGAATCTACACTAATCTTTTTAGAATTCGCGGCCATTCGCGCAGATTCGCGGAGAAAAAAAACGGTCGTGGCAGAAAGCCGCGCTATGTGAATGGTTTTTCAAAAAGCTACTCTTCCACAAACTGGCCGTCCGTTACCTTCCGGTCAATCAGCTTGTGCCGGGCGTCGAACGTGAGCGTCACTTCGATCTGCTGAAAGCAGCGTTGTTTGCCCATCAGCAACTTGCGGCAGAAATAGGATGTGACTTGGCCGTTTTCATCGTACTCGACGCTCAAATCGTTGCTCAAGTTGACCTGGGCGCGAATGACTTCGCCGCAGCGATTGCACTGCACGGCCAGCGAGTAGGTATGGCCGCCGCCCTGTGCAGTGGCGGCGAAAAGAGTAGTGAGCTTTTTGATCAAGTTCATGGCTGATTGGCTCCTTTGTCACATCACGTTTTTTTCGCTACTCAATCAACAAAAGTGCATAGCGGTTCATCGCCTGGGAATAATCCGACAGAACCCCTATTGGATAACCCTGCTGCCTGACCGTTGAATAGACATCCACCGCCATGGCTTCGGGAGTGGGCCGCGCCGATCTCGGATTCTTGCACTCTTCCCTCACGCCTGAACAATCGGCGCAGAGGCCGCAACTGTCCATGAACAGAAGGAATGTCTTTTGAAAGCCGGCAAGAAAGACCGCCCGCTCCAGCTTCAAGAGCTCCTGATTCACCCCTTTTGACCAGGCATGACGGTCTTCGGGCTTTTCGACTTTCCTTTCGAAATGGAGAATCGCCGCAGTGCTGTATTCGTCAAAGAACCGCCGACATTCCGAGACCGAAGGAACACTGGGCGGGCAAGCCGCATTTCTCCCATACTCGGCGCAGCCGAACATGCACTTTATGCGCACCCATTGGGCAACGACGATGTCTTTAGGCTTGATCCATTTAAAGTCCGTATAGCCATGTTGGGCAAACAGCGGTTCCAGTTCTGCGTGGTCGTTCATGCTGAAATCCTTTCCTCCCTGGCCGTGCCAGGTCGTAATGGGGGATTCGGTGTCCCCAATTTCTCTGAATACTCTTTCGCCTCCGCTGGACACGGCGATACTTGGCGTCCACGGCAAGATCGCATGTTACGCGACGGGAAAGTCAAAAGGCGGGGATCGAGCGAGTTGAGGACGGTGTGATCAATCGTCGTCGGCAGGATGGACTGACTCGTTCTCCGTTGCCACGCGCACCTGTTCCTCTGCCCAGCAGCGAATGTGCGCGACCCAACTCGCCGCATCTTCTCGCGTGATCGCCTCGATGTCCATGTCGTCATAGCGAAAGGTGACGGCAAAAGGATTCAGTCGGCCCAATGAATCGTCGGCGACTGGCGGCTCAATCTCGTGCTCGCGCAGCAATTGCGCCAGTTCGGTCAGATTGTGTGTGCGCCTGAACTCGATCTGGCGCGAGAACAACACTGCCTTGAGCGATTTTTCCACGGCTTGTTGAGCGTGAAAGCACACAATCGAAAGATGCGCTTCCGGCTCGTCGCTCAGAATCTCGAAAACCTTGATGTCACGGTCGGCCATTTGCAGCGACCGCCACGCCTCTTCAATGTGCGGCTTCATACACCGGCTTTCCTTCCTTGCGCGCCCAGTAGAGCACGGTGCCGGGTACCTGGCTGCGCCGTTCGTATTCGGCCTCCGAATAGACCAGCAAGTCTACGCCCGTGCCAAGGCGGCCCACCACTTTTTGCAGGCGGATCATTTCCTCGTACCGATCCGGCACGCGCGGCTCGATCACCATGATGTCCAGGTCAGAATCCTCGCTCGCGTCGCCGCGCCCGTAGGAGCCGAACAGGATCACGCGGCTGGGCTGCGCCGCCGCGACGATGCGCTGGACCACCTGTTGCAAAGTTTGCTCGTCAATCATTTTCCAACCTCACGGCCTTTTGCCGCCGGGCACGCACACGCAAGATTGTATGTCAGGCGCGGGGAAAAGTCAAAAGGCGCAACCGGTGTTCCTTGCCTTCACGTTGGAAACTGCACGGCGAAGGGGAACGAAAACAGGGCGGATGTGCTCCGCCCCGTAGAGGGAAAAGAACCTTGCGAAGCATAGTGAGAGTTCGCTGCGTAATGAGCGGAACCCTTACCCATTAAGGGTACCCTGGGGGTCGCAAGGTTCAAAAGATACTGTTTACTTGAGCGATACCTCAATCACTGCCATCGTATTTTCGTAGCGAGGCAATTGAAAGCTCTCGCTGGCAGCCAGCAGCTTGCCGCCCGGACCCTGGTAAATCACCCAGCGGAATGGCCCGGTGTCGAAATTGGCCCGGGCGACCCACCAGACTTTGCCCACGCCGTCGCTGACTTTTTCGCTCGTTCCGCGCCAGCCTTCCACATCGTGCCAGTTGCCCAGGCGGTCTTGCCACTGGACGACGGTCCATAGCGCCGGTTGGGCGGCGGGCTGGACGCTCAACTTGATCAAAGCGCCAGGGGCTGAGGCAGCCGGCTCCACGATTGGCGTTGGCGGTGGGGTGGGGCGGGGCGGCAGAGCCGACACGGTGGCTCGAGTGGGCAGCGTTGCCGACGCCACCAGCAGCAGGGCGCACAGGCCACTGACTAGAAACTTGCAGATGTTCGATACACGGTCGGTTGTAAGCATGTCTACACCCTCCGAATCTGTGCTAGGCGGCTTGCGCTTTTTCCTTCGCGCTGAACAGCAGGAATGTGACGACTCCTGTTACAGTGGCGAGATCCGCCAGGTTGAATATGCCGGTCCGAAGAGGGCCGATTCCGAGCCTGATGAAATCAATGACGGCTCCGTTGTTGAATAGCCGGTCCAGCAAATTCCCTACCCCGCCGGCTGCCACAAGCGATAACCCGATGGACTGGTTCAAACTGAAACTGTGCCCGTTGACCGCGAATACCAGCGTGACGGCTAGAATGAGACTCACAAAGACGATAAAGACCAGAAAACGCACGTGGCTTGGCAAATTCGCTCCCAGACCCAGGGTGGCTCCGAGGTTTTCGGTATACTCGATCCGAATTGAATCGTTCAATAGCGAGATGGGAGGAGACGAAGCCAACGATTCTTTTGCAATGGTTTTCGTCATCTGGTCGCAGCTTGTACATGCAATCAATATCAAGACAACCAGACAGAGTCTGTCAATCCTTTTCACGTTTGTTGCTCCGATTTTCTGAGCCGATGTTTATCATACCACATTATCCGGCTAAAGCCTCACTGTCCGCCAGACTCACCCTTGCGAAGGCTTTTGACCTTACCCATTGAGGGTACCCTGGGGGTCGCAAGGGTGCGCCCCAGGACGATTTTCTGCTCGTAATCGGTGACATACTCGCCGAGTTTCGTCACAAGCTCGCGCCACTCGCCGGTCCTGAGGATGCCCTGAATCGTCGGCAGGTCTTGGGCCACGCAGCCGGTCAACATTTGGGGGCAATCGCCATACAGGGTGTACCACACCTCGGAGGTTTGCAGCCCCAGGCGGACCAGGCCCGGCGCGAACTCTTTGACGGCGAATTCAAAGTATTCTGCTTCACGTCCGGTGCGAATGTCCCAACTCATCAGCAATTTCATCATTGGCTTATGCTCCAAGACCTGACAGGTTTCTGGCGAACCTCTGGTTCGCACAACCTGTCAGGTCTAGCTTTTTACGGTCCCAATTGCTTCAGCCAGCCTTCGACCTCGGCGCGGCGGTTGGGTGGCGGATTGAGCGCGAGGAATTGCTGAAAGGCCTGGCGCGCCCCGGCCGGATCGCCTTTTTGCATCAACACTCTGCCCAGCGCATACAACGCTTCCGGCGAATTGGGCGCAAGCTGGGCCGCCTTGGCCAGTGAAACCGCGGCGCCCTCCAGGTCATTCTGGAGCATTTGCGCGTTGCCCAGGCCGATGTAGGCCGGCGCCAGGCTCGGGTTGGATTTGAGCGCGGCCTGAAATTCAGACTGCGCTTCCTTGATCTTGTTCTGCTGGATGTAGGCCGCGCCGAGCAGATAGTGAGTCTCGGCGTCCTCGGGCGCTAGCTTGAGCGCCGCCTGGAACTGGGCGATGGCCTCGTCGAGCTTGCCCAACTGGTAGAGCGCCGCGCCCATGTTGGTTGTGGCGCTGGTGTTCTTGGGGTCGAGCGCGAGGACGGCCTTGTATTGCTCGATGGCTTGCTGCGACTGCCCGGCATTGACCAGGTCGTTGCCCGCCATCAGCCCGGCCTTGACCGCCGCCGAAATTTCCTGCGTAAAGCCGGAGGCCATGCCAGGGTTCAATTTGACGCCCGCCGCCAGCGGCGCGATGGCCTCAGCCGGCTTGCCCGCGCTCACCAACAACGCGCCCAGGTGATAGCTCATCTCGGCGTCCTGGCTTTGGAGCGTGACGGCAGCCTGATACTGGCTGATGGCGTCGTCGCGGCGGTTGGCTTTTTCGTAAGCGCGCCCCAGCAAGGCGCGCGCCTCGGCCTGCTTCGGGTCTGCGTTGATGATGGCTTCCAACTCGCGGATGGCTGTGGCCGTGTCGCCTTTTTCCAGAGCGGCCTTGCCGGCTTTGAGCGGATCGTTGGGCTTGGCGCACGCAGCCAACGCCATGGCGACGACCAGGAGGGTAAGGATGATGAAGGTGAGACGGCGCATCTTATTCTTCCTTGCTCTTGAGCTCCAGCAGCACGATTTGTGTTTCTTCCGGCAGGCTGCTGCGCGAAACCTTGAGCGTCTCTTGAGTGGGAACCTCGTCCAGCCCCATCTCTTTGAGAAACTTGGCGACGGGATCGAGCTTGAGCGGGGAGCCTTTGGCTTTATAGTGCATGGGGATGACGATGTGCGGCTCCAGCAGGCTGACGACTTCCGAGGCCTGCGCGGCGTTGAGCGATTCGCCGCCGCCCACCGGGACGAGCAGCACGTCTACTTCGCCCAGTGTTTCTTCGACCTGCGCCTGCGACGGAACGTGATCGAGGTCGCCCAGGTGGCAGATCGTCAAGTCTTCGAACTCGAACAGGAACACGGTGTTGCGGAGATTGCCCGGTTCATTGCCTTTTTTCCGCTCACCCCGCAATTCCAGTCCGGTGACGAACACGCCGGAGACTTCGTACTCGCCAGGGCCGTCCAGCGTCTTGAACCCGCTCTTGACGCCCTTGGCATAGTTGTGATCGTCCGCGTCGTGGCTGATCGTCACCAGGTCGGCGCGGACGCGTGGCAAGATCAACCCCACATCTTTGCCGTAAGGATCGGTGACGACAGAGACCGCGCGGTCGCGCAGCCGGAAGCAACTGTGGCCAAACCAGGTAATGTCCATAGAAGAATGACGGCTCCTTGAGGCGAAAAGGTTGACGAGGGGGATTATACACTACTCTGGGGAAATCGGTCAATCAGTTATTCTCGGTTACATAGTCAATCAGTGGTCGGAGACCGTTCTCACTTTAGGACAACCTTCGTCCGACCTTGCGCTGCGCGTCACCCCAGCGCCGCCCGATATCGCGGCCCCGGTCACTCAACCACTGCCCGGCTCTCTCAGCCGCGCTCTGGATGGACTTTCGGGCTCCACCACAGCCCCGACGGGTCGGTGTGATTGAGCGGATTCCCGCGCACGCAAGAGTGCCGATTGAGCGACTGGGGATTTTCCGGTTGTGGTACAATGGTGTCGGGCTGAATCCACCGGTTAAGATCGCTACGCTTATCTTAATGACATTGATCCTGGCATAGAGTTGCAATCGCCCGAGTTGCGCGCAAGAACCGGGCAAATCGTGCGTCGAGTGTTTGAGCAAGTGTGAGGATGGATGGGGAACGATTGCGCGTCCGGTACAGTCAGCTTGCCTGGCAGCAACGCTTGGGCAATTTGGCCTCCACGCTGGCCCGCGCGGCGACGGCGGCCAGTAACCCGCGCACGGCGGCTTGTGTGCCTGACCTGTTACGCGAAGGCATGTGGATGATAGAGTTGAGCCGGGACGATACGCCACTCGAGACGCTCGCCGAGTTGGCCCCGATGCAGCACGAACTGGGCTTGTTGCGGCGAGCGTGGGAGCAAAACAGTGACGTGGCTCGCCCGCTGCTCACTTTCCGCGCCCGCGCCATGTCCGACCGGGCGCTGATTCTGGCTGGGCTGGGGCAAGTGTTGCGGTGCTGATCCTGCGCCTGAACTCGTACAGAGAAATCGCGTGTCTATGCAGTTTTAGACACTGCCATCACTGAGGACGAATACAAAGAGGTTGCAAAGGCGTGGCGCATAATTTTAGAAGCTGTGCAAAAAACACAAGGCGACATAGTAAAAGCGCAGGAGGCGCAGGATGGACGAGCCAATGCCGGTTAATTGTATGGAGTGCCCATTTCTCAGAAAGAAAAAGTTCATCTGTCGGCTTGGGTACACGGTGTCTGTGGGGGAGTGGTTCTCCTCTAGCCATTGTCGATTGCTTGCCATCGTGTCCTCTACCGATTGTCGATTGCTTGCCATCGTGAGAACCGACGGAATCACTATCAGGGAAGACTACAAGGCTTTAGTAAAAAAAGAATTGCTGGCAGCAGCAGAAAAGCTAAACTAACAATTTAATACTTTCAGGCGCAGGAGGCGCGTAGTGGCTGATAATAAATGGCAAAGAAAAGCCAGAGCGCTGGCGCGGTTAGCTGAGGACCAACGCGGAAAACCTGAAGGCGATCTGGCTTGGGATAAACTGCAAGAATTGCTTGACGCGCATCCAGAGGCGTCGCTTTTTGGCCCGATTATAGACTTAATCCAGCACGAGATGGAATGGCTTATGACGGGCAGCCATTTCGTTCAGATGAAAAAAAGCGGCGTTGATATAGACGGATACTGGGAAGGCGAGACCCTAGAGAGTGCAATTGGCGTAATGGTCGCCGATTACAGGAAACGATATACCGAACATCTTGGGAAATTGTTACCGGATGAACGACCAGGAAATACGCGAGAACTTTGAGCATATTCGTGCAGCGGCGCGGGCGCTATGGGACATAGAAGCAAACGATGCCTATATAATACCTGCACACGTTCACACGCTAATCGTGCCATATGTCGTCCGTGATCCCGATGAATTAGCCGACTGGGATAAACATTGGGGGCTAGAGGATTTTCCAACCTTCAGGCAAGCAAGAATAGACTTGCATAATTACGTAGACGCAGATTTAGCAATTGACCTATGGATCGGGCACGCCGAAATCCACGAGAAACACATCATTGCAGTTTTAGTCTAACAATCTAATACTTTCAAGCGCGAACGGCGCAATGCCAAAGGCCCAACGGGGCTGGCGACATTGCGCCGTTTTTGCGTGGGAGGGATTATGCCAACGCCGAATGAAAATGAAACACAAGCCGAATTTGTCAGTCGCTGTATCCCCATCGTGATTGAGGATGAGACCGCCGCCGATGCTGATCAGGCTACCGCCGTCTGCTATCAAATGTGGCAGGACAGGGAAAAGGCGCTGCCCGGCGCGCGCGAGTACAAGACGCTGGAATTCAAGCTGACGAGCGTCGACCCGACCGGGCGCACCATCGAAGGGTACGCGGCTGCGTTCAACAACGTGGATCAGGGGGCTGACGTCATCTATCCCGGCGCGTTCACCAAAACTCTGGCGGAACGCGGGAACAAAGTCAAGCTGCTCTGGCAACACGACCGCACCGAACCCATCGGCAAGCCGCTGGAACTGCGCGAGGATGCTAACGGGCTATTTATCAAGGCAGTGATTTCGGACACCGCGCGCGGGCGCGATGCACTGGCGCTCCTGCGCGACGGGGCGATAGACGGCATGTCCATCGGCTACGAGCCGATCCCGGGCGGGACCGATTACAGCCGCGTGGGGGACAAGACGATTCGCAACCTGCGCGAGATCAAACTGTACGAGGCCAGCCTGGTGACATTCCCGATGAACGAAGCCGCCGCGGTAACCGCGCTCAAAGCCGGGCGACGGATGCGCCGCGACAAAGCAGAGATCGTGAAGAACATTCGCAATCTCATTGATGAACTGGCGGCCTGGGCTGATTACGCCGACGTAGAGCCGCCAGAAGAAACGCCAGAAGGCGAAAAGGACAACACCGCACCCGCTACCACAGCGGGCCGCGTTGCAGAAGGCACACCGGAGAAGGCCGGGCCGGGGTCTGCGCAAACAGCAGACGCACCACCCACCTGGGAACGTGACCGCCTCACATTGCTGGAAACCATCACAAAATTGCAAAGTTAGGAGGCACACACAATGTATCAGACTTACGACGAACTCTTCGAGCGTTCGCAAGCTCTGCTCACAGACGCCAAGGCCCTGGTCGCCAACACTGACGCCACGGCTGAGGATGTCGAGAAGAGCAAGCGCATGTTCGATGAGGCTAAGGCGCTGCGCGAACGCAGCAAGATGTTACAGGACTTGGAGGCGCTGAAGGCACAAAGCACGCCACCCGCGCCACCCGCACAGCCGCCCGGCCAGTTCAAAACACTGGGCGAGATGCTTACCGCCATCTATGGCACGACTTTCAAGGCCAAGTTTGACCCGCGCCTGAAGATGGCTCCGCCCGATCTGCCCGGGCAAGACGGCAAGGCCGGGTGGGAGTCGAAGGATTTGGTCGAGAACATCGGCGCTTCCGGCGGCTTCCTCGTCTTCCCTGAGCACCAGAATCAGCTTTTCAGCATTGACCCGCTGTCGCTCATCTTCCGCCAGCGCGCCACGGTGCTGCCAATGCGCGCGCGGGTGATGCAGGTTCCCGTACTTGACCAGACCGGCGCGCCCACGCACGGCAGTTCTTACTTCGGTGGATCGGTAGCCTACTGGACTGAGGAAGCGGATTATAAGGACGAGTCACAGCCGAAGTTCCGCCAGATGGAACTGGTCGCCCACAAGCTGGTCATCTACACCGAAGCCAGCGACGAACTCCTGGCCGATAGCGCCATCCCATTGGAGGCACTGCTGCAAAACCTGTTCCGCTCCAACGTGCTCAACGAAGAGGAATGGACGTTCATCAACGGCACAGGCGCGGGCCAGCCGTTGGGCGTTGTGACCGCCAACACTGCTCGTGGGCGGCGTGCTGGTCAATCAGGTACATCCCCTCCGGGCCTTCGGCCACGATGTACGTTGTGCCGATCTGGCCCAGGACGCGCATCGCCGGCAGTTGGGGATTGGAGGTTGGGGCTTGGGGCAGGTCGGGAATTGCCGACTGCGGCTCTTTGCGCGGCTCGGTGAAGGACGCTGGCATGGAGATTTGCTCGGGCCGAGTCGCGGTTGGCGTGCCCGTGCCAAGTGCGCGAAGCCGTTCCAGGCGGCCGGCGTCGTCGGGCGTGGGCCAGGCCATTGGACTGGAAGAGTCTAGTCGCTGCACGGGCGAGTGCTCGACGATGACCGTGCGCACCGCTCGCTGCACGGCGCGGAACACCTCGTCGGGATTGCGGAAGCGCACCTCGGCTTTGGCCGGGTGGACATTCACGTCCACCTCGTCCGGCGGCACATCCACACGCAAAAAGCACAAGGGGTAACGGCCCACCATCAGCATCGAGTGGTACGCCTGCACCACCGCGTAGGTCAGGTTGCGATCTTGCACCCAGCGCCCGTTCACGAACAACGTCAGGTCGTTGCGGTTGGCGCGAGAAAGGGAGGGCGAGCTGACGTAGCCGGAAACCGAAATAGACCTGACAGGTCTCTCAGACCTGTCAGGTCTGTCTTCCACTGCCAACATTTCTTGCGCGACCTGCAATCCGAAAGCCGCGATCAGCGCGTCAATCAGTTTGCCGCTGCCAGAGGTCTCAAACGTCGTGCGGCCATCGTGCGTCAGGCGGAAGCGGACGGCGGGATAGGCCAGCGCATAGCGCGTCACCAGCCCGTCAATGTGGCGGCGCTCGGTCGTGTCGGCCTTGAGGAATTTGAGCCGCGCTGGGACGCTGTGGAACAGGTCCTCGACGGTGATCAATGTGCCGGGCGGCGCGCCGATGCCTTTGCGTTCCGCGCCGACGCGCAGTTGCGTTCCCACGTCTTGGCCGCGCGCGCGGGTGACGCACGTCACGTGCGCCACGGCCGCAATCGAGGCGAGCGCTTCGCCGCGAAAGCCCAGCGTGGCGATGCTGCTCAGGTCGGAGGCCTGAGCAATTTTGCTCGTGGCGTGGCGGGTGAAGGCCAGCTCGACTTCGGCGGCGGGGATGCCCGCGCCGTTATCGCCCACGCGGATGAGCTTGCGCCCGCCTTGCACGACCTCGATGCGGACGTCGGTCGCGCCGGCGTCCAGCGCGTTCTCGACCAGCTCCTTGACGACGGACGCGGGCCGCTCGACGACTTCGCCAGCGGCGATTTGGGAGACGAGTTCGTTCGGGAGAAGGTGAATCGGCATAGGTCTATTCCGTGTAGCGTGTTGCGCATCCGGGCATCAGGCCTGCTCCGCATCGTCTGGAACGGGGCCGATGAGTCGTTGGGATAATTCCAGGAATCGTTCCGCGTGGTCAAGCTGTTCGAGAGCGTTGTCGCGGAGTGTGCGCCCGAAATCGTCGCTGGGCGTGCGGGCATCTAGGGCTTTGGACAGGCAGTGCGACAGTTCGGCGGGCACGAGGCCGGTCTCCTCGAATTGCTCGCGGAACGCAGCGGCGATTTCAGCGCGTCGAGCGAACGCGAGGCTCTGCCCCGCCAGAATCGCTGCTGCCACACCGAACATGACATCGCGCGCGCGCGACGCGGCCAGGTCGTAGCGGCCCTGGTTCGCCAGCAGCCGCGCCGACCGGAAGCTTTCCTGGGCCTGGCGGAGCAGGTGGGCTTGTTCAAGATTCACGGCGTCACACTCCTTGTTCCCAATCCTCAATACGCAATCCCTCGACCCGGCTGAATTCGCGCGTGGCATCACCTGTGCCACATTACGGGCAATGGGCCGGGTTACAAGCGCGGCGGGCGGCGAGTCAGAACGTCAGTCTGGCTGCCTGGCCCGTCGAGGAGAAGAATCAGCTTGTCGAGGACATTGCGGCCCAACAGAACACTGTCGCCGATATCGTCTGCCACTACCTCGACGCCCGGCAATTGATGTCCATCCACTTCCAGGTCTACGAGGTAAACTGTCACCGGTCGCCACTCGCCCCAATGGCTGCACAGCCGGGTCTGATAGAGTTCATCGGCCTGGATGGCTTTTAGTTGCGCGGTGGTCGCCAACGTGGCATCAGTGCCCGTATCGAGCAAGGCTGGCGACGCTGATGTTTCTGTCGTTTCTCCAACTGGGCGAATGACAACCGGCAGGCCGGGAAACTGCCAGGCAAAGGTGGCGTCGTAGGGATGGGACATTATCGCATCTCCAGACGGGGGTTGTGGATTGTATACACTGGCGGCTCGGCCCAATCGGCGTGGACGATCAGCACGGGCGCATGACCGAAGCGCGCTCGCATGCGCAGGTAAAGTGACCGTTGATCTGGATCGTGATCAACCACCTGCCCGTCGCGCACAGCCACAAATTCGCCTTGATAGCGTTGTCGCTCGCCGTGTGGACGCGCGTACCAGGTTGCTTGCTCGGCGGCCAATTGGCTGCGTTGCTCTGTAGGCGACACTGCGCCGGCCTTGTCCCCCGGTTGCCGCCAGCCCGCCTCGTGATTACCTTATACGCTTCCCCAGGTTGTCAGGGCATGGCCTTGTCCATCGGGGTCCCACACGCTTTTCTTCCAAGGAGTAAGTACAAATGGCCGTTTTATCGACCACGGAAACCGGCGGCAAATTGATTACCATAGAGATTGACGAATCCAGGTATAGAAAGGCAGTGGACAATTTCAGGAAATCCGGCCTCTCTGAATACATCGATGCACGGCTCGCGAATGCGCATGCGTTGGTCCCCCGATTGCAGGGACCGTTCGACTTCGTCTTCTCCGACGCTGACAAGGAGTGGTACAAGAATTAAAGCCGGGCCGACCAACAACTGGATCAACCCCGACGAGCTCAAGCAGACCATGCGGGGCCTCTACAACGGCTGCATGAAGGGCCGCACGCTGTACGTCATTCCGTTCTCGATGGGGGCGATCGGGTCGCCCATGGCCAAGATCGGCGTCGAAATCACCGATAGCCCCTACGTCGTCTGCAACATGCACATCATGACTCGCGTCGGGATCAAGGTGATCGAGGCCCTCGGCGTTGACGGAGACTTTATCCCCTGCCTTCACTCGATTGGCGCTCCCCTTGAGAAAGGGCAACCCGATGCGCTCTGGCCCTGCGCGCCGATGGAAAAGAAATACATCAGCCATTTCCCGGATGAAAACTTGACCTGGTCGTTTGGCTCCGGCTATGGCGGCAATGCGCTGCTGGGCAAGAAATGCCTGGCGCTGCGCATTGCCTCCGCCATGGCCCGGCGTGAAGGCTGGATGGCGGAGCACATGCTGATCTTGCGGCTGACCAACCCCGCCGGGAAACAATTCCACATCGCCGCCGCCTTTCCCTCGGCCTGCGGCAAGACCAACCTGGCGATGATTCAGCCGACCCTTCCGGGATGGAAAGGCGAGACGATTGGCGATGACATCGCCTGGATGAAGATCGGCCCCGACGGGCGTCTGTATGCCATCAATCCCGAATGTGGCTTCTTTGGCGTCGCGCCCGGCACCTCGCACCAATCCAACCCGGCGGCGATGGACACGCTGAAACGGAACATCATCTTTACCAACTGCGCGCTGACCGACGAGGGCGATATCTGGTGGGAGGGCATGAACGGCGCTCCGGCGCACGCCATAGATTGGAAAGGCCGCGATTGGGCGCCGGGCAATCCTGAACCGGCAGCGCATCCGAATGCTCGCTTCACCGCGCCGGCTGAACAGTGCCCGGTGATTTCTCCCGACTGGGAAAAACCAGAAGGCGTACCGATAGATATTTTCGTCTTTGGCGGTCGCCGCGCCGGCGTCGTGCCGCTGGTGGCCGAAGCGTTCAACTGGGATCACGGCGTTTTTCTGGGGGCCACCGCCTCCTCGGAAACGACCGCGGCCAACATTGGCGCGGTGGGCAACCTCCGGCGCGATCCCTTTGCCATGCAGCCGTTCTGCGGCTACAACATGGCCGACTATTTCCAGCATTGGCTGGACATGGGAGACCGGCTGGCAGGCCACGCGCCACGAATTTTCTACGTCAACTGGTTCCGCAAGACGCCGGATGGCAAGTGGCTATGGCCCGGCTATGGCGAAAACAGCCGCGTCCTCAAGTGGATGTGCGAGCGCGTGGATGGCAAGATCGGGGCCAGGCAAACGCCGATCGGCTTCTTGCCCAACGACGGCGACCTGGATTTGACGGGCCTTGATCTTGCGCGCGAAAATGTAAAGGAACTCTTGAGAGTTGACCCAGAAGCCTGGAAAGCCGAAGCGCCGGACATTGAGAAGCATTTCGCGCAATTCGGCGACCGCCTGCCCGAACGCCTGAAGAGGCAGCTCGTCGAGCTTGAATCGCGGCTGGGATAAGCCGATTCGCGCATGAGACGAAGGACAAAAGACGAACGACGAAGGCAGATTTCGTCGTTCGTCTTTTATTCCTGTCGTTTGTCCTCGTGTGTAACCTGTTGTATACTTTTGACACCGTCGAATAAACGCTTTTACAGAGAACGCTCCACTGCCGGTTCGCCCGCACGCGAAGCGCAACTGCGGGCGGAACGAATTTACAAGATTCGTGATACTGCCCAGTTGAGTGTCAATCCGACCGTCGGCGGGCCGACTTGTGTGCCAGCGGTAGCAGAAATGTCCGACCCCCATTGCCGGACGTTTGGCTGTACGGAGCAAAGCTGCCCATGCACTGGACACCCTATCTGCTGATTCCCCTCGCGTCAGCAACGCTGTCGGTCAGCATAGCGATCTATAGCTGGCGGCATTGGCGTACCCCGATCGTGACCTGGTTCGCGCTTGCTGTGCTGGCCCAGGCGGGCTGGTCGCTCGGCTACCTGTTCGAAATTGCCAGCGCCGGCCTGGGCGCTAAAATCTTTTGGGATAATGTCCAGTTTCTAGCCGCCGATATTGCGCCCGCCGCCTTGCTAGCCTTTGCGCTGCACTATGCCGGGCTGCGCAAGTGGCTGACACGCCGCACTTTTATTCTGCTGTCTATTCACCCCATCGTTGATTTCCTTCTGGTTTGGACTGATGGTCTGCACGGGCTGGTGCGGCAAAACCCTGTGCTGATCACCCTCGGCGACTTGAGCGCGCTATCCTACGCATACGGCCTCTGGTTTTCGATCAGTGTTTGCTACCTCTACATGCTGGTGCTGTTTGCCGTTGGGCTGCTTATCGGCAAAGCCGTTCGCTCACGCCGCCTGTATCGCCAGCAGATCGGCGTCATCGTCCTCAGCGTGACCATCCCGTGGAGCGGCACAGCTTTGACCGTGCTAGGCCAGTTGCCGCTCCCCATCCCTCACCTGGATATATCGCCCATGACGTCCATCATCAGCGCCCTGGTATGGATCTGGGGGGCGCGGCGCTTCCGGATGTTTGACGTCATGCCCATCACTCGACACATCGTCATCGAGAGCGTGAGCGACGGCGTAATTGTGCTGGACGCCCAGAACCGCGTCTTGGACGTGAACCCGGCGGCGCAACAGATGATCGGCGTTGCGGCTGACCAGGCGGTGGGACAACCTGTCGTCCAGGTGTTGGAGCTGGACCAGAAAGGTCTCGCTCAAGAGTTGTCCGGCCTCACCGAAATCGCGA
Source organism: Anaerolineae bacterium (assembly GCA_041300525.1). Lineage (GTDB taxonomy): Bacteria > Chloroflexota > Anaerolineae > Fen-1058 > Fen-1058 > JBGLNJ01. Next base: position 4,836,062 of record JBGLNJ010000001.1, read on the forward strand.
TGGGCCGCAAGCCCGATCAACGCTACTTTAGCCTCCGCTTCTCGTCACTGGGCGACGAGCGCGAATATCCATCGGCAGCATGACGTTTTCCACCGCCGTCAGTGTGGGCAGCAACTGAAAGAATTGGAACACGACGCCGATGGTGCGCCCGCGCCACACGGCGGTCTGGCCTTCGTTGAGCTTGTTCACCAGCGTGCCGCCCACGATCACGTCGCCGGAGGTGGGCCGGTCAATGCCCGTGATCATGTTGATCAGCGTGGACTTGCCGCAGCCCGACTTGCCCACGATGGTGACAAACTCGCCCGCGCGGATTTGCAGATCAACGCCTCTGAGCGCCGTGAATTTGCCCGCCGCGCTCTCAAAGGTCTTGACCACGCCGCGCAAGTCCACCAGGTAGCCGTTGCGTGCAACGCCGTTTTCGTGACCTTGGCTCGCGATGGATGGATTACACTTCAAGCCCCACATGACACACCCGCCAAAAACCTTTCAGCCGCGTCGTGATACGCCCGGGTCGAGTTCGACGCGCCGCACGGAAACGAGCGTCAGGCCCAGGTCGTGGATCTGCCGCAAGACGCCGTACAGCGCCGATTGATCCGGCAATACGCCGGACAGCATCGCCTCGCCATTCGGCTGATTTTCAATCGCCATTCCGCCGAACCATCCGCCCCATTGGTCGGACAGGTGCCCCACAACCTGAATCACATAGCGCGCTGGCTGGCTCATCTTGTTCCTCCCCTTGCGCACCAGTCTAGCTCAAAACCGGGTGGACTGTCGTCCATCCAAAGTTGGATTGGCGGGTGGAAAGACCGAGAGGAGGAAAACCAGCGGGCCAGAGGAACGTACTTAGATTTACAGCAATGCCAACTCGCGGGCGCGAGCGGCGGCTTGCGTGCGGCTCTCTACGCCGAGCTTGCCAAAGACGCGGTTGACGTGGGTCTTGACCGTGCTCACGGCAATGACGAGCTGGTCGGCGATTTCTTGATTCGACAGGCCGTCGGCAATGAGGCGCAATACGTCCAGTTCTCGCTCGCTCAACGATTCAACGATTTTGGATTGTGGATTTCGGATTTCGGTCGGCGGCTTGTTGGCAGGGCCTGGTTTGTCGCCGAATGCCAAGAGCAACTTGTTGACGTAGGCAAGTAATCTTGGGTTACGTTCTCCAATCCGAAATCCGAAATCCGAAATCAAAGATCGCATGGGTGTGCCTTCGTCCACAAAGACGCGCACATAGCCTGCCGGCGCGGCCAGCTCGAGCGCGCGTTCCAGCGCATCCAGAGCCTGGGCCGTGTCGCCCAACGCGCGGTGCGCCAATGCCTGGAGCGCCAGCCATTCGATGACGACGCCGGTCCGTCCGCGCTGCTCGGCGGCCTGCGTCTGCCGCTCGATCACGTCAAGCGCTTGGACTGCCTGCCCTTGCGCCAGCCACAGGCGAACCAACGCCAGATTCATCAACTCGACGACGGCATAGGGCTGCGCTGCTTGCCCTTCGCCGCTAAAGAGTGGTGCGAACTCGCGCACCCACCGATCAGCCTCGTCCAGGCGGCCTTGCGCCACCCACAGACGGACTTTATGACTTCCGACCAGCAGATCGTCCATCACGCTTAAATCGGACTTGCGAGCCAGTTGCGCCGCCTTTTGCATCATTGCGTTCGCGGCTGGCTCGTTCCCTTGCGCTTGCCGGGTGCGCGCCAGGCTCACATAGCCGTCCATCGCGGCCATTTCTTCCCACTGCTGGCACAGCGGTAGACCCTTGTCCAACAGTTGCGCGGCCTCATCCAGCCGGCCCTGGAGGCGGCGCACTTCGCCCAGGCCATTGTAGGCCATGCCCAGCAAAGCCAATAATCGCCCGTCCAGCTCGAACTCGAGCGCCTGCTCGTATATCTCGGCGGCCCGATCCAGTTGGCCCAGGTAGGTTTGCTGCTCGGCCCACTGGCAGCGAGCCATGATGGCGACAAGAAAATGCCCGGCCTGCTCGGCCAGTTGAGTGGCTTGGGCAAGCGCCTCGCACGCGGCGGCCGCGTGCCCGTCCATGATGTGCGCGATGCCCACATCCAAAGCCGACATGCTGCGCAAGAACGGATTGTCTTGGGGCGAGTGATCTCGGGCGCACTGGGCCAGTTCGGCGGCGCGGCGGAGATCGCCGCTAAAAGCGGCGGCAAAGCTGCGCAACGAAATGATCTCACTCATCAACGCGTCGCGGTCAGTTTCGCCCAGCGACTGTTCGGCCTGTTGCAGGCACGACTCGGCTGGGCCCGTTTCGAGGTTGATGACCAGCATCCAGGCCTGGGCGATGCACAGCCGGGGCCGCGCGGCCACCCATTCGGCGGGCAGCGCGCCCAACCAGTGCCGCAGCGTCGTCGTTTCGCCTCGCGACAGAAAAGATTGCGCCGTCTGCTCGATCAGGCGCGCGGCGCGTTCCCAATCCTGAGCGACCAGCGCGTGGGGCACGGCTTCAACGGCTAGCCCGTTCTGCTCGTGCCACTCGGCGGCGCGGCGGTGCAGTTCCTTGGCCTCAATGTCTTTGACGGAAGCAAGACGGCTGCGCAAAAACTCGGCAAACAGATGGTGATAGCGGTACCAGCGTCGTTCTTCGTCGAGGTGAATGGTGAATAGATTCGCCTGTTCCAGCTTTTCAAGCGTGGCCTGCCCGTCCGCGCGGATGGTGACGGCATCGCACAACGAGCCGCACAAGCGATCTAGGATTGAGGTCTGCACCATAAAGTCCTGGAGGTCGGGCGGCTGGCGGCGCAAGACTTCTTCCACCAAGTAATCAAGAATGTAACGATGACTGCCCGTGAACGCGGCGACAAAGCTGGACACATCCTTGCGTCCCTGCATGGCGAGAGCGGCCATTTGCAGCCCGGCGACCCAGCCTTCCGTGCAGGCCTCCAACGCGGCCCTCGGCACGGCGGCGTTGACCGTGGGCTTTGCGTTAGTCGCTTTAGGCTTGCCACCGTCCAGTCGAGACAAAATCGGTGCGCTGTGGGGCTATGGCGGCGCGGCAGTCTTGTATGCCATCACGGCGACCTGGCTGCGCCAACCGTTGCTGTTGACTCCGGCTTGCGCGTTAGCCATCGTGCCCTATGCCGTCGGTTTGCAGCTTGGCGTGCGGCCTGAATATCATGGGCTGGCATTATTCCCCGGCGCGGTGGCGGCGTTGGCATTGGGCGGGTGGCTCGACCTTCGCCTGGGCCGCTGGCGAGATTTTCCGTGGGGCCATCCGGCGCAATGGGCGCGCGCGTCCGCCGACCGCTTGACAGGTTGGTGGGGATTGCCGCTGTATGCGCTTGGGTTTGGTTTGGCGGCGGCCAGTCCGTTCTTTACCGGTTTTCACGCGGGGCTATCGGCTTTGAATTGCTTACTGCTCATGCCGCTGTTCGGCTGGGCGATGGCTCAGTTCCGGCTGCGAGGCTGGCTGCTGGCGACGGCGTTGGCAGGACATCTGGCTGCCATTTACACCTTGCAATATCTGGGCTTGTGGTGCTGTCCCGCTTATGCATGGTCCCAATTCCTGCCGATCACTTTGCTGACTGCGGCGATTGCGTTGTGGATCGAGCGGCGGAGGAGCGAAGGTTCGCCGCTTGACCTCAAGCGAATCCTCGCAGGCTGGTCGCGTCCACTTTACGCGCTTGTGCTGCTCGACGTGGTGGTTGCTGAATCGCAGAGCCTGGGAAGGACAGTTGCCGGGACGTGGGTCACGTTGGCGCACGCATTGTTGATCGCTGTGCTGACCTCGTTTTGGCTTTCGCGCTGGATGCCTTACGTCAGCGCGAGTTTGGGCGTCGTCGCTCTGCTGCAATGGCCCTCCACCCTGGCCGAACCGATTGAGAGCTTGCCGGTTGCTTTGGCATATTTGGTTTTGGGCTATGGCTTGGTCGGGTATGGTATAGCGTTCATCCGCGACAGTTTGAAACGCGAGGTGCGCGCCTGGCTGGCGATTTGGGAACGGCCACTGCAAAGGTTCAGTGTGTGGTTCTCCTTTGCCATTCTGGCGCTGACCCTCTGGCTCGGCATAGACATAGTGGGGTGGACGGTGCGCGCCATGTTCGGTTTCTCCTTCCGGCAAATCGTGAAACTGGAAACGGTGCAGATGGCGGTTGGGGTCTTGTCGCTGTTGGGATTGCTCTACGTGGCGACGGCTTTTACGCATCGCCGTTTGAGATTGGGATACATCGCCGTCGGCATGTTGCTGGCGGCATGGATGTTGTTTGCTTTTTACATTGGACGCTGGGATGGCTCGGCGCACGTGCAAGAGTATGCGATTCCTGCCGGGTTGTATCTGTTGGGCATCGCCTACCTGGAGTGGCAGCGGGGAAATCGAACGCTCGCGCGCTGGCTCGAATACGCTGCCGTGCTGTTGATGATGGGGTCGCTCTTTTGGCAGACGCTCTTGTTCGGCTGGGGTTACGCGCTGATGTTGGGCATCGAAGGATTCGCCGCCTTTTGGTGGGGGAGCGCCCGCCGCTTGCGCCGCTTCCTTTACGCCGGCATGATGGGCGTGATCCTGGCGACGACGGCGCAACTCATCAACTCGCTGCGCTCGGTCAACCAGTGGATTGTGTTCGGGGTGATCGGGCTGCTGGTCGTCGTGGCGGCCATTGTGATCGAGCGCAAGCTGGAAGACATCAAGGCGTGGCGGCAGGTGATGGAGACGTGGGAGTGAGGTGATGAAACTCGCGATGGGACAAATGTCCTCTGGGTCAAAGACGACCATCTTCATCTTCGGCCTGCTCCTGGCTTTGGCGGGCGTGCCGATGATGATCAGCTTTTTGTGCCTCACCCCCATCGCGGTCATGAACCGTGACCGCGACGCGCTGGGCATCGGCTCATTCAGCTTTGTGTTGATGGTGATCACGCTGGTCGCCGGTGTGACCGTGGCCCGACACAGTTGGCGCTCGCTGCGAGGCAAGCCTTCGGCGTCACTGCGCTTGCCGCCGGCGTGGCTGTTGGCCGCTGTCTTTGCTTTGTTCGTCGCCATCGGCCTGTTCATTTACGAGAATGACTTTGCGCCCAGCTTGTTTTTCCCGCCGGTTCTGACGGTGACGGCAGTCCTGCCGCCTTTGCTGGCCGTTGCGTGGTTCATGAATCAGCGGGCCGAGGGGATCACCTGGCGGCGCGGGCTGGTCGCGCTGGCGGGCGGCGCAACTGTCAGCGTGGCGATTGCGATCATGTTGGAGATTTTGCTCCCCGTCGTCATCCTGTCGCTCGTGTTTGGCCTGGGCGATTTTGTGACCCGGAATGTGCAAGTGGTGTTGGATGCATTGGCTGGCAGAGACATCGCTTCGGCCATCGCCAACCCCGGCTTTGTCTATCTCTTTGTGCAGATCGCCGTCATCGCGCCGCTGGCAGAGGAATTGGCCAAGCCGTTGGTCGCGCTGCCGATCTTGGGCCGCCTCGCCCGCCGGGATGCTTTCCTCGTCGGCGCGATGGCCGGGGCCGGGTTTGCCGCGTTGGAGAATGTGCTGTATGCCGGCTTTGGTCATGGCTTTTGGGCCGGGATTCTCATCGTGCGGGCATTGGGCGGCGCGATTCATCCGTTGGGCGCCGGCCTGGTGAGCCTGGGCTGGCGCGACGTTCTGCGAGGCGAGCCGAATGCATGGCCCAAGGCGGCGGCTCGTTTTGGAATCGCCGCCGGAATGCACGCGATCTGGAATGGCGGTTCGTTGCTCGTCATCACGCTGGCCGGGGCGCGCTTTTTTGGCAAGCTCCCCCCAGAGATTAACGTGCCAAATTGGCCGACTTGATTGCTGAACGGGCCAAGCAACTTGGGCTGGGTGCGTCATGGGACACGCCTGAGTTACCCGCGAGTTTTTGAGATGATACGTTACGGGTCGGGTCATCCACCAGCCAGCGCACACGCGAAGTGTGGTCGTCCAGCGACCAGACACCGATGCGGCGGTGGGTATCGGTGTCAGACATCACCACCACGCGGCGGCTGTCGGGGAACCACCTGCCAAATGTCTTGACGCTATCGCCCAAGTTCAGGATTTCGCGGTCAGCCTGGCCGTTGATGTCGACCAGCCAGACTTGCCGCCCGGCGGGATGCCGGTCGCTGCGCGAGTAAAGGATATGCTGGCCATCTTCGCTCAGGAATGGCCGGGTGCCTCCTTTTGGGGGACGGGCCAGCACGATGCGTTCGCCGGTTTCGAGATCGTGGCGGTAGATCCAGGTGGGTTCGATTTCCTCTCCGGTGGCGAGGTCGTAATTGGCGCCAAAGACGAGCCACTTTCCGTTGGGGTGGACTTTGCCGCCGCACAGGTAGAAGGGGGGACTGTGCTCAGTTAGCGGGACAAGAACCCCGGGGCGGTCGAGGTCGACGCGGAAAAGCTGGTCGCGCTCGTTCCCGCTCTCATCCTGCGAGACAATCACAGCGCGGGAATCCGGCATCCATTCAATGATGAATGTATTTTCGGGCGTTTCGGTCAGGCGGATGGGCACGGATGAGCCGTCGACGGGCGCGACGTAAACATCGGCGGCGGGGCCGGTGCGATACCAGCTCCATGCACCCCATTTTTTGTCGGGGGAGACCTTTGGGCCAACCATGCGGGACTGGCTGATGACCATGCCGGGCAGGCTGAGCAGGGCATCGAGATATTGTTCGAGGTTCATTTTTTTTCTCCTATTTACCGTCCTGAGCGGAGCCGCACGCTTTTTGTGCGGCGCAGTCGAAGGATGTTTTGCCGGCAAGACGCCCTTCGACTGCGCTATTGATATTTCCCACAGGCGCAGCATCCCCTTTTTTCACCAGCCGAAGTGAAACACTTGCTGTCGGGGCGATACGTTCTATCAGATGACAATCGCTCGAACATACAGGATGCCTCGACCACGCTTCCCCACGGCCGTGATAGCGCCCATTGCACGTAGACAATAGGCCATCTTTTGCGCCAGCCAAAGAGGCTGCCCAGTGGCCTCAGCGAGATCGGCTGTCGTGAAAGGCTCATTCAATGCAGTTGGAACAAGTGCAAGCATGTCTTTTGGTGTTTCGAACAATCGTTGGCCCACGACCTGCAAGAGCCGACGCTCGTGCGTGACCCAGCCCTTCCGCCGAGAGTTGCGAGTGCCATCGTAGCGCCGAATTTCCTCTTCCTGGATGAACACCACTTGCAGCGAAAAGTTGGGATGGGCAAGCAGTTGCGGGATGCTGACAAGCTCGTCAAAGACGAGCTCAACTATGCCGCGCCTGGGTGACTTGCGCCGCGCGAAGCGGAGCACGCGCCTGCCATTCTTTGATTGCCGGACAATCCATTTGTCTTGTGCGATGGGATAGACCAGCCGTACGGGATGTTGCTCCACAAACGTCGTCAACTTGCGTTTGATGGCCGATAGATTACGTGTCTGGATCTCGATCAGCAAGTCGCCTCGGACAATGTCCACCGTGAATCCATCCACGGACACTTCGATCAGGTCGTCCGGTCGAGCATACCACTGCTTCAAGGCAACATGCAGCGGCTTTTCGTTCAGGGTGCCAATCATGTTGGGCACGGTTCTATCCACGTGTCACCAGGCCTGACCGGCCAGGTCAATCCGGTATAGATAGCGCCACGCGGGATCATGTGGTTCTCGCTGCATGAGCCAAAGATGATTAGAGTTTATGCACAATAAGAGTCTGGACTCGAGCTGGACCTTCGCGAGCATCGTGAGATCATACTCGCCACGTGAGGACTGCCAGGTTTTGCGGCTTCCGAGCCTGTAGAAGTAGCTCATGAACCCTTGCGCCCAGTTAGCTGTCCATAGCACGAGTTCTCTGTCACGCCATCCGAGCGGCAGAGTGATTCGCGACGCACGTGCGATTCGTCGTGTGACCTCAGGTGGCCGCCGCTTTCGCGGCCTGCCAGCGTTGGGTTTGCCAGTTGACCAACCCACACACGACCTGCATGATCTGGGTATAGATCGAGTGCGCGCACCGGAAACGCGTCGCGACGATTTTCCAGTTTTTGACCCAGCCAATGCAGTGCTCCACGCGCACCCGAATGGCTCCCAACTGGCGGTTGAACGTTTTCTGCTCGTCCGTCAACTCTTGCCCCTTGGGTTTCTTGAAAGGCGTCTGGATGATCACGCGGGGCACTTGCTGCTCCTCGCTAGTCTCCACATTGCGGACCGTGACCAGTGTCACCTGCTCGGCCAGGCCTTGATAGCCCTTATCCGCATCGGCTTCACATCCATCGGGCAACCGCTCCACGGTCTTGACCTGATCACACAGTTTCTTGTCGTGCATGGCCCCCGGCACGGCCACGCTGATGGCCTCGATGTGATGCTCGCCATCCGTGACCAGTTGGGTCTTGAGCGTGAAGGCCTTCTTCTTGCCCGAATAGTATTTCTTGCGTTCCTCATTATCCTGCGAGCGATACACCACCTGTTCCGTCGCATCGACCAAGGCGCGTTGGTCCGCCAAGTCGTCCAGTGTCAACACCTCAGCCTTCGTCAAGGGCTGGCTTTCTTCCTTCACCTCCCAGACCGCAGGACAAGGCAACAACGGCTCAATCAGCGGCAGCAGCCGCCGCAAATCGCGCGACACATCGGGTTGCGTGCCCCCGTACAAGAGGGCCGCATCGAGCCGCGGTGTAGCGCCACCAACCGGCGCGCGATCGAGAGGCCCAGACCAATCCCGCCTACTTGCCGACCACCATGCTCGGCAGTCACAAACGGCTCAAAAATGCGCTCTTGTTCATCGGTTGGGATACCGAGGCCGGTGTCTTGAACCCAGAGGCGCAAATGTGGCGGAGATACTTGTGCTCCGAGTGTAATGTGACCTCTCTCGGTGAACTTGGCCGCGTTGCTGAGCAGGTTGAGCAGAATCTGCCGCAGTCGCACCGGATCAGCTTGAATCACTGGTAGGCGATCAGGCAACTGCAAGCCCCAGATCACATCCTGCGAAACTGCACGATCCGCCAGACTGTGAAAAGCATCTTCCAGCAGAGGGCGTGGGTCTAGCAGTTCCGGATAAAGATCGAGTTCGTCAATCTCGGCGCGCGAGAGATCGAGCAAGTCGTTGATCACGCGGAGCTGATGCTCGGCGCTGTTTTGAATGTGCTGAAAATCATTCAACAGAGCTTGGGATGGAGTGAGGCCGTAAGGCTGGGGCGAATTCAATGCATCCTTCGTGTATCCAAGAATGATATTGAGCGGAGTGCGCAGTTCGTGGCTCACATTTGCCAGCAAGCGCGTCTTGATCCGGTCGGCTTTTTCGGCGGCGAGGCGAGCCGCTTGCGCCTCGTGGAACAGCAATGCGCCTTTGAGCGCGCTGCTAATGTGCCCGCGCAGCACCTGGTACACCGCGCCATCTCGCGGTCCAATCTCGAACAGGACGAAACCGATTTGCTCGTCGCGAAAGTAGAGCGGTTCGACGACGAAACTGTAACGCCTCTGGGGCCATAGGCCCTCTGGCGCCAACTGGCGAGAAGAGAAGCGCCGTCCGCCTGGCTCTAGCTTGACGCGGCCCTGCTCAGTATAAGCCAAGACGAGCCTGGACTGTTCGAGTGATGACGGCGGCTGCTCGTACAGCGCGAGATAGCAACTCGTAATGCCGAGCCTGGGCAGTCGCTCGGCCAACACGTCTGTCAGCTTGTCCACGTCGAACGTTGTGATGAGCGCCTGGCCGATTTCGCGCAACATTTCGGACTGCCGTTCGGCCTGCAATTGCTGGTATGCCTGTGCTCGCTGCGCTGTCTCTCCGATCACCACTCGAGCTTGCCCAAACAGGTCTTCGGCGCGAGAGCGAGCCAGCCGATCCAGATAGGGCAGCGCATGGCGGCGCAATGCCGAGATTGCTCCTTGCCACGCAGCCACATCGCCCTCCGCCGCACTCACTTGGCGCAAGATGTTTCCCAATGCGATCAAAAAGACACCCGATGATTCACCGCGCAGCTCGGCAGAAAAAGCGTCGAGCAGTTGGGCGGTCCACTCACCGAACCCGGCGCGGGACAGGTCAGTGATGAGTGCGTCTCTTGGCGCGGCAAAAGCAGCCTCGAAGGATTCATCAGCAACGGACATTTGCCCTGCTGCCGCCTGCATCACCGATTGCGGGGGACAGCCACACGATTGACGCACAATCAGGCTGGAAGGCAAAAGCACTTGTTCTGGCACTGGCTCGCCTTCCATCTGCGCCAACAATGCTTCGACCGCGCGATAGCCTTGCTCGTAGAACGGTAACGAGACCGAAGTCAGGGGCGGCGTGGCGAGTCGCCCCTCGGTCGAATCGTTGAAACCCACGACGGCCACGTCACTTGGAACTCGGATACCGCGCGCCTGCAGCGTCTTGATCGCGTCGAGCGCCAGCAGATCACTCACGGCCACGACGGCCTGCACGTCGCCGTGGGGACGCAGCCCGCGCTCGTCGAGCAACATTTCAATCGCCGCCGCACCGGCTTCCCAGTGCGTAGGACGGGTGACGAGGTCGGGATCAAAAGGAATACCGTGCTCACGCAGCACATCGGTGTAAGCGCGATAGCGTTCCTGGGCGTAATAGTGGCCTTCGGGTCCGCGAATGAACGCGAGGCGGCGAAACCCGTGCACCTCGATCAGGTGGACGATGACAGCGCGCATCCCCTGATAGCTATCTACTGAGAGCGCGGGGATACCGTCCATCGGCAGCGCCAGGCTCACCATCGGCAGAGGCCGATAACGCTGGTGAAAGGCCATCACCGCGTCGCGGTCAATCGCCACGCCAATCGTGGACGCCCAACTCACCAGGCCCTGCACGTTCTCTGCGCTGAACAGGTCGTACAGCACATTGCGCTGAGACTCGAAATCTGCGTGGACGTGCAATCCGCCGCCGGGGCAGCAGATCAGGTTCACATCGTGCTGCGGGGCGGCATCTACCACGCCGTGCCACAGCGTTCGCGCTACGCCGGTGTGTATGTTGGCCGTCAGGAATCCGAGGGTGGGGCGACGGTTGAGCATCCCGAGAGGTGTTTTGGATACAGTGGAGTGATCGCTACGTTCAACCATCCATAGTTCGCTTTCAAATGCATATCCGTTCGAACCGGTCCCATGATATACCGGAGGGTACGTTTTATCAATGGGTGTTGATTTGCTACAGGACCTAGCAATGCACTACCTCGGCGGGGTTCTGCGCGTGTCAACTTTGCACACGGCGTCATATGACTGAATCACCCGCGTTGTTCAATCCACGGCGCGCCGAGGAGAAACAGCTTTAATGCAGACATGTGAGGATTATATCATCTTTCGGGGGATGGAGTAGGACGTGATGATTATACGCCTACCTACACAAGTCACCCTCTGACAGCTCATGGCGTGTATCGGCAGCATCCGTCGCGCAAGACCCGACGCCGAAGTTTCTCGATGCCACGGGCGCTGACAGCTTCAAGGTGCTGTTCATCCCGAGGGCGGAATCCGCGCCCACGCTCGCTGCCTTTCCTTCCTTTTGCTTTTTGTCGTTTTAGTAGCTGTTTTTGCAGGTATTGATCAACTCATGGCACGCTACTGGCCTACAGCGCCGCGCGCGTTGAAGGACATGCTGCCATTTATTCTTATCATCATGGCAGTCGTTGCACGGGAAGGATTGAAAAAGATCTTGGAGACGCACGAGGCGACACGACCTTTTCCATGGAAAAAATTGGCCTGGGGCGTGACAGGTATTGTGTTGATACTGATATTGATGGTTGGATTCATTCTGGTGCTTGATTGGATAGGCCATCTGTTTGGCAACTCTTTATTAAGTGTCATTGCCGTTTTACTGACTGGTTTCGGCCTTGCCATGTCCATGCTGATTCCAGGGATAATTCTTCCAGAGGCGTGGATCAACGGCCCTTTGCGCCAGCTTGATTATGGCAAGGCGCTTGCCCGCGCCAAGTGGCTGGATCGGCTCTTTCGCAGCAAAACCCTGGAAAGCATTGTTCTTCTGCACGCTGGGCGTTGCAAGACAGCCGAATCCGCCGTCCGACGGAGCATCGCTAACGTTCGGAAAAGCTGGCTGTTGCTGGACATCGACCAGGGCTGGCTGCTCGAAATCTTGGCCTATGCGCTGACCGAGCAGGCGCGTTACGACGAGGCCATCACTGCATTTGAAGGGGCGATCGAGCTTGGGCCCCAGGCCAGCGATCGTCCCAATGGTTTGGCCGAAGTCTATCTGCGCCAGGGCATCGAACCACACAAGGCGCTCGCACTGGTCGAGCATAGTCTCAAGAACAAAAAGCGGCGGTTTGTCGAGCAGTATTTCGTGCGGTACGCTACCGGCGAGGTGTTGGGCAACCGGGCGTGGGCGTTGGCTTTGGCCGGCCAGAGCCAGGAATCGCAAGCGACGCTGGCGCAGGCGCTTAAGCAGTTTGACAAACACTCCAAATTGAGCGAGGCCAGCGTGCATTACCGTGCAGGCCATGCAATGCGTTTGTGTGGAGATGAAACAGCGGCGCGCGAGCATTTTGCGCGGGCGCTAGATTTGGACCCGCACGGGAACTACGGGCAGCTTGCCCGCCGTGCTTGCGCATAAACGGAATACGCAACACGTAATACGCCATCACAAGGAGAATATTTCATGGTATCTGTGCCAGCCTTTCTTCTCAAACGGTTGTACGTCAAAGGGAGCCTGACGGCCACGGCGGACGGGTTCGAGTTCCGCGTGGAAAACAAACTCGGCTCCGGCTACTCGGTGGAAATGATGCCGGTCACGCTCGACGGCGCGAGTTTCCCCCAAGACCAGACGTACTTTCAACATGCGGAAGGGCGCTCGGTCTTGTTCAGCCAAGTCTCGGCGGAAAACCCGTTCACGCTGGAAATGAACAAGGGCCTGACGATCGGCGTGCACGGGACGACGCTTGCGCCCGGCCCGCACAAAGTGGGCATGGGCTTTGTAGTGCAAGGCATCGGCCCTCTCAAGTTTGACGTTTCGGACGTTGTCTAGCGGCTGTGATGGGCGCTATTGGGATAGCGCCCTGTGGTAAAATCAATGTCGTAAAGTCAGGGCCGTAGCGTAGGGCCTTGTGCCCGTTTCCGCGCTTGGAAAGATGCCCACAAGGGGCTATGCTACGCTTATCTTAATGACATTGGTGGTAAAATTACCCAGGCCGCTATCCCGAAAGCGCGCGATCCCGAAAGCGGCCTATAACGGCACTGTCCAGAGGAGGTGGTATGGAAAGTCTAGTCGGCAAAACGTTAGGGCAATATCAGATCATCCAAGAACTCGGCCGGGGCGGGATGGCCGTTGTGTACAAGGCCTATCAACCCTCGTTGACACGCTACGTGGCGGTCAAGGTGCTGCCGCCGCAGCTCTCCTTTGACGAGGACTTTGTCGAGCGGTTTGTGCGCGAAGCGCGCGGCGCAGCCATGCTGCACCACCCCAACATCATCACCATCCACGACGTGAGCGAGCAAGATGGGGTACATTACTTTGTGATGGAGTATCTCACCGGCAAGACGCTTGACGCCGTGTTGGGCGGCCAGCCCATGCCGTTGCCGCGCATCTCGCGCATTTTCGACCAGGTGGCCGACGCGCTCGAACACGCGCACTCGCAGGGCCTGATCCATCGCGATATCAAGCCCAGCAACATTTGCGTGGACGAGACCCGCAACGATCACGTCGTGTTGATGGACTTTGGCCTGGTGCGCGCCGGCCAAGACAGCAAGCTGACCCGGACAGGCATGATCGTCGGCACACCCGAGTACATGTCGCCGGAGCAAGCGCAGGGCGAGGAGGTGGACTATCGCACCGACCTCTACTCGCTCGGCGTCGTTCTGTACCGGATGTTGACCGGGACTGCGCCGTTCGTCCGCTCGTCGCCGGCGGCGGTGTTGTTGGCGCACGTGGCTTACGAGCCGCCTCCGGTCTCTCAGGTCAATCCGAGTGTGCCCAAGCCGGTTGAGGTGGTCGTGCTCAAGGCGATGTCCAAGGATCGCAATCAACGCTACCAATCGGCGGGTCAATTGGCGCATGATCTGCGTGTGGCGATCACCGGCCAGATGCCGGAGGGTCTCACGTTGCCCATCCCGACGGCGCACGCGGCTGCCCCGTCCCCCACGCTGGTTGCTACGCCGACGACGGCTTCGCTGACTCCGGCGCGCCCGCAACCTGCCGCCGCGCCAGATTACACGCTGGCTGCGCCGAAGACGGCTTCGATGACGCCGCCGCAGCCGCTAACTGCCGCCACGCCAGGTTACGCGCCAACTGCGAAAACAAAGGCCGGCGGAACGTCGCCACTGATTTACATCGGCTTGGGTGTGGCGGGGTTGGTTACCCGAACGCCGTAAAGGAGCACCCATGTCTTCCGCTTCCGAAAGTACAATACAGGCACTCGAGTTCATTGTCAAGACGCTGCCCGTGGGCACCAATCTGGCCCTGCTCCACGTGCTGTGGGCCTTGCTGAGCAGCGCCTTTCTCAGCAGTCGGGGCGCCGTGTTTCCCGCCCTGTTGCACCGAACAGCCTTCTATCCGTGCTGGTAGCGGGTTGGCCGTACCAGACACCTGGTACTGTGTGCGCCCAGGAACGACGGTCTCGTGGTGAGCGGCTCCATCTAACGGGCGGTTCCATCAGGAAACCCGGCCGAGTCACGGCACGCTCACACCAGAAGCAGGTAAGCTGGCTTAGCGGCAATACCTTTCAAATAAGCGTTGAGGCGCTTTCTCTGGCATACTTTCGAGAGCAGATCTCAAAGCACCAGGGAGTCGCCTCATGGGCTACAAGTTACGCGAAATCGCGGCAGAAAGCAAGTTCAGCCAGGAACTGACATTGGACGCCATTGCGCGGGCCGTGCCGCTGAGTGAGATCAAGGCGGCGCTGGCAGCCGAAGCGGTGTGCGCACAACGTGAGCGCAAGCTGAACATGGTGATGACGGTGTTAGTGACGATTGCGATGAACCTCTATGCGCGCATCTCGATGGGCGCGGTACTGCACAAGATCGCACAAGGCCTGCGGTACGTCTGGCCCGATCCCGAGTACCCTGTGGCGCAGGCTAGTGCGTTCAGTTATCGGCGCTATCAGGTGGGCCCGCGCCCGCTCGTCAATCTGTTCCATCGCGTGTGTCATCCCATGGCGACACCGGAAACGCCCGGCGCCTTTCTCTTTGGTCTGCGCCTGATGGCGCTTGACGGCACCGTCGAAGACGTGCCGGATACCGCTGAGAACGTGGCCGCCTTTGGCCGGCAGCCCGGCGCGCGTGGCGACAGCGCCTTTGCCCAGATTCAAGCAGTCTATTTGGCCGAATGCGGCACCCACGCCATTGTCGATGCCGGGTTTTGGCCTTGCCGCACCTCGGAACGCGTGGGCGGGTTCCGCATGCTGCGCTCGGTGACGCCGGATATGCTCGTCATGTGGGACCGTGGTTTCCACGATTTCGACATGTTTCAAGCGGTGCTGCGCCGCCACGGCCACGCTTTGGGGCGCTTGCCGGCCCATGTCAAGCCCCAGCACGTGCGCACCCTGCCCGATGGCTCGTATCTGGCCTACATCTATCCGTCTGACTACCTGCGCCGCAAGCGCGGCGAGCAGATCCTGTTGCGCATCCTGGAGTACACCATTACAGACCCGGCCTTGCCGGGTTTTGGTGAAGTCCATCGCCTGGCGACCACGCTGCTGGACCATCGGCGCTGCTCGGCGCTGGATCTGGCCTGCTGTTATCATGAACGCTGGGAGATCGAGTTGGTCATTGATGAAGTGGATGATCACCAACGCCTGGCCGGCCGGCCCCTGCGCAGCTTAAAACCGCTGGGCGTGATCCAGGAACTCTACGCCTTACTCATCGCTCATTATGCAGTCCGTTTGACCATGCATGAGGCCGCCTGCCTGGCGGCGGTCGATCCGGCTCAACTCAGCTTCACGCACGCTTTGCAGGTCATCCAGGAGGCTATCGCTGAGTTCCAGATGACGGCCCCGGAACTCCGGCCCAACTTGTACCAGCGCATGCTGCGGGACATCGCGACCGGACGCCTACCCCAACGCCGCTTGCGTTCCAATCCACGCGTTATCAAACGCAAGATGTCCAAGTTTCATCTTAAGCGACCGGAACACCATCACTGGCCCCAGCCCACTCGCCCATTCCGGGAGGCTGTGGCCGTTATTTGAAAGGTATTGGCTCAAGTGCGACATCGACCAGATAGGGGCTGCCCTTGAAGAGCACGCCGGACCAGGCGATCATCTCGGCATTGGCACCTACGCGCACCCGAGGCGTCGTACCCTCGATCCTGTGCAGTAAGCTGGCTTTGACCTGCTGACTGTAGGGTCGGGTGTAGACCTCGTAGCCTAAGTCGATCAAGAGGGCGACGTTTTCCCAGGTACCGAACCCGGCATCCAGGCGAAAGACGGCTTGGATGGGTGCCGGATTGGCGGCGTTCTCCAGGTTGAAGCGCTCAAGCCGCTGGCGTAAGGTTTGCTCCGTAGCCCGCAAGACCGCCAGCCGCACCTCCTGACGCTCGGCGCTACGCTGAGCCTGCAGATAGCGCTGCTGCTGGCGCTGTAAGCGGCGTTCGCAGGTGGCGAGGTGCGCTCGAGCCTGCGCCAGACGACCATGCGGTCGCTCCTTGCGCTGCGCGGCCGGTTCGCTGTCGGCAATCAGGCCGGTCAAGGCGGCATTCGCCTGACTCACCTGCTGGCTGCGAGCCTGCATCAACGCCTGGGCTATGCTGGACGCCTGGCAGCGTTGCTTAAGGCGTTGCTCAACCTGCGCTCGCTCTTGGCTCACAGCGTGCAGGCGCTGGCCCAGTAATTCGGTGCGCCGTCGAGGACGCACGCCGGTCTGGCTTTCTGCAGCCAGCACCATCTCTTCGGCCACTTGACAGGAAAGCACGTTGCCCGGATGCAGCTTGACCGAGAGCCACAGACGGCCATAGGTCGGGCTTTTCAGGCTGACGACAGCCGCCTGGTACCCGAGGCGTACCGCATCGTCCATGTGGCCAAAGGCAGCACCCGGGTAGCTCGTGCTCGTATTGGAGACGGGGCGGCCAGTAAGGTCGCCATCGTAAATGAGCCGGCCCTCTTGTAGCAGCGCTTGCGCAACCTGATCGTCAATGAAGGGCTGGCTGATCTGGCTTAAGACAGCGGCAATCCGCTCCGGAGGCTCTTCTCGATATTTTTTATTATCTCGGCGATAACGCGCCCGTTGTCTTCGTCCTTCACTATTATGTTGCTCGTGTTCCTGTCGAGGAGCCAGGACTTCATGGAGACCGGCCTTTCGCGCTCGTAGCGTATCACGTACTGGCTGAGCTGCATCCTCGTCCCGGTGTTCTCGTCGTACTCGTACTCGATGATCCTCCGGGAATCCAGGCCGTCGCCCTCGGCGTACGTGTAGAGCTCCATGCCCGTGAGGTTCATCGTCCTGTTTGGGGTTCGCCTCAAGACGATAACCGGCGAGCTCCAACGCTTCCAACACACGCGGATGCGGCGTTGCCATGACCTCGACCATTTTCTTGCCGAGAGCCGCAGCCTGGGCGCGCATGGCGCGGGCAAGTTGTGTGATGCCATCCGTCGCGCCGAATAGCGTGGTGACGCCCAACCGATCCCAATTCGGATCGTTTTCGACGAGGCACCACGCGCAGAGGCGACCTGCCTCATTACGGCGTTGCTGCAACGCCACACCCATCACGCTTCCCGCGTCGAGATGTTCAGCCAGCCGCTCGCGGGTCATCTGACATGCTTTCCACGCAAAGACGTATACGCCCTGGGACGCGCGCAGCAAAACCGAGTCGTACGCAATGCTCCACACTGCATCCAGGTCGGCGCTCGTCAGCGCCCTGGCTTCTACCGGCGCGTCCAGCTTGTCGGCCACGCGCTCGACGAATCGCGTCAGCACGTGAAAGCCTGCGCGTTCCGCGATCCGGTGCGAACCCTCGTTGTCAATGCCAGTGGCGTGGCGAATCACGCGGCCGCCCAGTTTTTTCGCCAACTCGACCTGGTACGTGTTCATCGCTTGGCCGAGGCCCTTGAGCCGGTACGCCGGGTCCACGCGCAGGCCCTCCTGCCACCATTGGCCCTCGCCCTGCCCGGTGAGTTTGGCAAACGCCACCACGCTGCCGTCAAGCTCCACGCTCGTCAACTCGCCCTTCGGATCGGCCAGCCAGTTGTCCCAGACCTCCGGGATGTAATCGCCATCGTCCCACGTGTGCGCGGTAATTTCCAGCGCGCGCGGCTTGTCTTTTGCACGGGTGGGACGGAAAATAAAGTTCATCTATCTCAATCCTAAAGCGCGCAACGCCGCGCGCACATCCGGCTTTTGATCCGCGCCCGGCCACAACCACCGGGGCAAAACGCGCAAACCGGGCAACACGGTGGAACGATACACCCCCGTCTCATCCGGCGCAAGCGCGACGTACTTGCCCTCGCCGCCCAAAACGTACACTTGAATCTGCTCGACCAGCGGGTTGACCAGCCAGTACTCTCGGACGCCGGCTTGCTCGTAATCCCGCATCTTGATGCCCCAGTCGCGCCCGGCGGTATCAGGCGAGGTGATTTCCACCACCAGATCGGCTGGGCCTTCAATACGAGTGGGCTTGACGCGATCCGAATGCTCATTAGCAACGAAAGATACATCCGGCACATAGCGTTGAGCGCCCAGACGCATTTCTACTTGCTCCCCAAAGACTTCGCCCAGCTTGCGCTCTTCAACAAATTCGTTCAACACGTGGGACAAGAACTTTTGGAGCCGATTGTGCTGTATGGATGTTGGCGACATGGTAACCACCTCCCCGTTGATCAACTCGGCCTTGACGTCTTCGCTGAGCGACTCGTAGAGTTGTTCGGGCGTCTGCTTCTTCTTGCGCGACCGAGTCGCCGTCATCGTGATCGGTTGCACAGCCATCGCGTTACCTCCTTCCGTGCTGCGTGTTCCGTCACGCGGTAGCACGCTGCACGCGCAATACGTTCAGCTACTTGTTCCCTTGATTCACCAGGATCCCCATATTCGCCGGCGGCCAATAAGCCAGCCGCGCTCGACCGACGAGCCGGCTCAACGGGATCGGCCCCAAGCGGCGCGAGTCCAGGCTGCCGTCGGGCGCGCGATTGTCGCCCATCACAAACACTGCGTCTGCCGGGACGCGCACCGGGGCCACGTTCCCCGCCGTCGGCCCGCTGACGTAAGGCTCGCGCAGCGCGACGCCGTTCACGAGCACACGCCCATCGCGCACCTCGACCGTCTCGCCCGGCAAGCCGATCACGCGCTTGATGAGCGGCAGCGGCTCGCCCTTGACGGGAAAGACGACAATATCCCCGCGCGAGGGCGCGCCGATGCGGTACGACACCTTGTCCAGAATCACACGCTCGTTGTCGTGCAGGTTTGGCTCCATGCTCTGGCCGTAGACGATAGTGGGCTGGATGAAAATCTGTAGCGCCAGCGCCAGCAGCGCACCCAGGATCAGGCTCTGGCCCAGCTCGACAATTTCTTTCCACAGTTGATTCTTGCGCGGTTCAACCGGCGACGGTGTTTCTGTTGATGGTATATCCATTCAAGCTCCCTTATCGAATGGCGAATGATGAATCCAATTCTAACACCAAAATCTAAAATCAGAAATCCAAAATTCTCAATAGCATCGCCGGATCGGCGTTGCCGCCCGAAACAATCACGCCCACGCACTTGCCCTCGACGCCGTCTACCTTGCGCGCCATCAAGGCCGCCACCGGGACCGCGCCCGTCGGCTCGGCCAGCAGCTTCATCCGTAGCAGCATAAAGCGCATCGCCTCGATCACGTCCGCGTCGGTGACGAGCGCGATCTCATCCACCAGCCGGCGCATGATCTCGAACGTGATGACGCCCAGCGACGTGGTGCGGATGCCGTCGGCGATAGTATCTGGAACAGGGATGGTGACGCGCCTGCCCGTCCGCAGCGATTGCCAGGCATCGTTGGCCGGTTCGGTCTCCACACCCATGACGCGCACTCAGAAGGCCATTGCCATCGGGAACCCCTTTGGGTTTTCCCATACCCTGACGACCGGCATTGTCAGCGCACTCAACCGGGCGATCCGATCGAGCTTGCAGCGGATTTCAAATGGGTCATTGTCCTGGTCAACGAAATGGGCTATGAGTATATGCAGCAGTCGCCTGCGGTGGAGCCGGAGACGGACCTGGGCTATTCCAAAGCGAGTTGGTGCGCCGCTTCTCTCGCCACGTTCATCGCGGAGCTGGGCTATCGCGCCATTCCGGCGGTCAACGAGCTGGGCATCAGCGTCGCGATGGCGGTGGATGCCGGGCTGGGAGAAATGGGACGGCACGGGCAGTTGATCACACGCGAATTCGGCCCGCGCGTCCGGATCAGCAAAGTCTTTACGAATCTGCCGCTCGTTCCCGATTTGCCGGTTGACCTGGGCATTCAAAAGTTTTGCGAAAACTGCGCGCTGTGCGCCAAGTATTGTCCTGGCAAGGCGATTCCCGCCGGCCCGCGAACCGCTCAAGCCTGGGATGCTTCCAACGTGCCGGGAATGAAAAAGTGGCCGATCAAAGCGATGAGCTGCCTGGACTGGTGGGTCAAGAACGGGATGCACTGCTCGGTTTGCGTTCGGGTTTGTCCGTGGAACAAGCCCGATACGTTCTTGCACCGGTTCGTCAAATTGCTGGCCGAGCGGAACGTCATGACCAGCCCATTGGTGTACCTGGACGAGCGGTTCGGATATGGCAAGCCGGCCAGGCCCAAGGCGCTGCTTCCCACCGCGCCCGTCGTCGTGACCTCGACGGACGATAGCACCAATTGGAATATAGATTGATTGGCCTTTCAGAAATAACATAGCGACAGCATTGGGACGCCAAGATGGGCGGGCATTGGGATGCCCGCCCTGCCATTTCCGATAGTGTTGCGCAGCCTGAAATAAACGAGCCAGATGACAATTGTCAAAACGAGCTTATGGGTGTAATGTGTAACCGTGCCCAACATCATTGGTACCCTGAACGAAAAACCGCTCCATGCTGCCCTGAAGCAGTGGTACGCTCAAGCGGACGACCTGATCGAAGTGTCGGTGGACGGATTCACGGTGGACATCGTTCGAGGCGATTTGCTGATCGAGATTCAGACGCGCAACCTGTCGGCCATCAAGCGCAAGTTGCTGGCTCTTGTAGAGCATCATCCCGTGCGGCTGGTCTATCCCATCGCTCAAGACAGATGGATTGTCCGGCAATCAAAGAATGGCAAGAGCGTACTGGGCCGCCGCAAATCGCCCAAGCGAGGCAGCGTTGAATTCGTCTTTGAGGAGCTTGTGAGCATCCCGCAATTGCTCGCCCATCCCAACTTTTCGCTGCAAGTGCTGCTCATCCAAGAGGAAGAAATTCGGCGATACGATGGCGCGCACAACTGGAGGCGCAAAGGATGGGGCACGCACGAGCGCCGGCTGCTGCAAGTCGTGGAGCAACGGCTGTTTGAAACGCCGCAAGACATGCTGGCGATCATTCCCTCTACCTTGAAAGAGCCTTTCACGACAACCGACCTTGCGCAAGCCACCCGCCATCCACTCCGGCTCGCGCAAAAGATGGCCTACTGCTTGCGTGCGATGGGCGCCGTCACAGCTGTGGGGAAACGCGGTAGAGGCATCCTGTACGCTCGGACGGCTGCTTGATAAGGATGCAAGAATGAAACTCGCCTTGATTAGACCGAATATCGGGCGCTTGGAGCACAGCCTCTTTGTAGACGAGGCGCGGATGGAGCCGCTGCAGCTTGGTGTCATCGCGGGCCTCACATCGCCTGATGTTGAGGTCGTGTTGTACGATGATCGCGTGGAGGCCATCCCCTACGACGAGCCGATTGACCTGGCGGCGATCACGGTAGAGACTTTTACCGCCCGGCGCGCTTATGAAATCAGCGCAGAATACCGGCGGCGCGGGGTGCCGGTTATCATGGGGGGCATGCACGCCACACTCTTGCCGGAAGAAGTCAAGACGCACACGGATTCGATCTACATTGGCGATGCCGAATTTCTCTGGTCACAAGTGATTGCGGATGCCCGCCGGGGCAAGTTGCAACCCGTCTACAAGGCGGGTGTGGGCCCGCCTCAGCCGGGGGTATTGACGCGCCGCGACATTTTCAAGGGCAAAGGGTACCTCCCGATCACGCTGCTCCAGTTCAGCCGAGGCTGCCGGTTCAACTGCGAGTTTTGCGCGGTCAGCGCGTTTTTCGAAAAGACGCAGTACTGTCGTCCCGTGAGCGAGGTCGTGCAGGAAATCGAAGGACAAGCGCGCCGCCACCTTTTCTTTGTGGACGACAATATCCTGGCTGACCATGCCGCTGCCAAGTCGCTGTTCCGCGCATTGATCCCGCTGAAGGTCAATTGGGTCTCGCAAGCCAGCATTGACATGACCCAAGACCGGGAGTTGATGGACCTGATGGTCAAGAGCGGTTGCCTGGGCAACGTGATCGGCTTTGAGTCGCTCGACCCGAACAATTTGCGGGCGATGAGAAAAGCCCCCAACTTGATGGGACACTTTGAAGCGTACAAGCCCCAATTGGAAATGTTGCGCGACTATGGCCTCCAGACATGGGCCGCGTTTACGCTAGGCCACGATTACGACACGCGCGATTCCATCGAGCGCATGTTGGAATTCGCGTTGAAAAGCAAGTTCACCTTTGCGGCGTTCAACGTGCTCATGCCGTATCCGAACACTCGGCTGTACCACCGGCTGAAAGCTGAAGGCCGCTTGCTCTACGACGGCGCGTGGTGGCTTCATCCCGACTATCGCTTCAACTATGCCGCCTTTCGACCCAAGCTCACGGTTTTGTGAAAGAGCCGCTGATTCGTTGGACGTTTATCACGCTAACGTTTCTGGTCTTGCTGCTTGTTTTCGCGCTCTATGGGGCGATTTTCCTCGGTTCGATTACCAGACTGTGGGGCATTGACTATACGCTTGATTTTACGCACTATGGGCGCATGTTCGCGGCGGGACTGACGGCGATCCTGGACACGACTTTTCTCTCCGCGCTCGCCACTCCAATTGCGGGCATCGCCGGCATGGTGATTGCATATCTGGTCGTGCGCAAGACCTTTACCGGCAAAGAGGCGCTCGACTTTACGTCGAACCTGGGCGGCGCGGTGCCTGGGACGATCTTGGGCATCGGCTACATCATCGCCTTCATTCAGGCGCCAATGCCGGTCGTCATTTTGGTCTATGGGGTGCTCGCCTATTATCTGATTGCGCCGGGCGCACGCAGTTTCATCGGGCGCGCCGTGATTCTGCTGGTGGGGACGCTGCTCGGCATGGGCATGCTCTGGCTCAATCTGAACGCGAAAGGACGCCAGCCATTTTTGGCAAACGATTGGCAGAAGCCCTTGGGGAATCTGCCGATTCTGGACATGCAGACTTGGTTGATGCTGCTCGGGGCTGTGCTGGTCGTGCTGGCGTTGTGCAGTCTATTCCTGGCAGAGGGCAAGTCGAGGCGTGCGATTGTGATCCTGCTCGTGCTGATGGCGGCGTATCTGGTGTCGCGTCAATACATTGCCGATCTCACATTGCCCATTACCATCTGGGGACGCGGGGTGGGCGGGGATTTTTGGCCGCGCTTTGCGGCTTCGCTTGCCAAGTGGATCAATCTTCTCTTCCAACCTCCCATGGCGATCCTGGGGTTCACCTATACCGTGCTGGGGGCGTTCGCGGTGGGACGCTTGACGCAACGCGCGCGGGCGCCTGTTTCGATGGCACTGGTCGCTGTGGGTTGCGCGCTGACATTCTGGGACAGGCCGCTCGCACTCGTTGGGTCGCCGTACATCATTCTGGCCGCGTACGCGGTGCGAAGCTTGCCGACCTCGGTGCGCGCCGGCGTGGCGTCCCTCCAGCAAATTGATCCCGCCATCGAAGAGGCCTCTACGAATCTCGGCGCGGACGCATCGCTGACGTTCCGCAAGATCACGCTGCCGTTGATTCTCCCGGCGTTCATCGCCGGACTGATCTTTAGTTTCGCGCGCCACATGACGTCACTCTCGGCCATCATTTTCCTCTCGTCTGCCAAGTGGCCGATTCTGACGGCGTTGATCATGAGTGAAGTCGAACAGGGCGGCACGAGCGTGGCGGCGGCCTATTCTTTCGTGTTGATTTTGATCGTGCTCGTGGCCATTGGTCTGATGTATGCCGTCGTCGGTCGCGCGTTCCGCGGCGAAGGCGTCGAATTGACCATGGGCGCAGGATAATGGAGTCTCAGCATGTATCTCGTTCTTGAGCATTTGACCAAAAAGTTCGCGGCCCGGGGCAAGCAAGTGGGCGAAGTGAATGCCGTAGACGATGTTTCGATCAGCATCGAGAAAGGACAGTTTGTCACGCTGCTGGGGCCGTCCGGCTGCGGCAAGACGACGACGCTGCGCCTCATCGCCGGGTTCGAGTTTCCCACCTCCGGGCATATTATCGTGGACAACCAACGGCTCGAAGACGTGCCGCCCAATCGGCGCGATATGGCGATGGTCTTTCAGAGTTACGCCATCTTTCCGCACCTCAACGTGTTCGAGAACATTGCCTACGGGCTGAACGTCCAGCGGCGGCCTCAAGCGGAAATCAAAGAGCGCGCGGCCCGTGTGATCGAGCTGGTCGAGCTGACCGGCCTGGAGAACCGCGCGCCGAATCAACTGTCCGGCGGCCAGCAGCAGCGCGTCGCGCTCGCGCGCGCACTCGTGATGGAACCCAAGGTGCTGTTGATGGACGAGCCGCTCTCGAACCTGGACGCCAAGCTGCGCGAACAAATGCGCACCGAAATCCGGCGCATCCAAAAGCAGTTGGGCATCACCAGCGTGTACGTGACGCACGACCAGATCGAGGCGATGACGCTGTCGGATCGCGTGGTGGTGATGAGTCAGGGCAAGATCGAGCAAATCGGCCCGCCCAGCGACGTGTATCGCGCGCCGCAGACGCGCTTTGTGGCGGATTTCATCGGGCGGGCGAATTTCATCGAGGCCACCGTGCGCGAGCGGCGCAACGATCAACTGGTGCTCGACGCGCTCGGCGCGACGTTGACGGCGTCCACGTCCACCGAATACGCCACGGGCCAAGTGGTCACGCTCGTGGCGCGGCCTGAAATGATCGAGATAGATTCTCCCCAGGCGCACACGCAAGGTACCGTCCGCCGCGTGGTGTACCTGGGCAACGTCATCGAGTATGACGTGGAAGTGGGCGGCCAACTGCTATCGCTGGTCGAGCACGACCCGCGCCGGACGACGATTCATCCTGAGGGGCAAGCGGTGAAGGTGCGGTTCTTGGAGGATTGTTTGTACGTGCTGCCGAAAGTAGACCGCTGACCGCCAATGGCGGACGACGGACAGCAGACACTCACGCGGATCCTGACACGAGTCGGGCCGCGTTTTTGTTTGACCTGCACATTCACCCCGAAGGGCAAAACGTGCTACAATCACAATCAAGTGCAAGCATGATACGTTTGATGTGAAATGACCGCAGGACATCTCTGCCAAAGTTAAAGTATCGCCATCTTGGGCAGGAGGTGTCTCGTGTACATTTCAATCGCAGACTTGATGCTCGTCACCTTTTTTCTGGTCGATAACTGGTATCAGCGCAAAGGCGCACGTTTGCTGGGCCGCACCGTCGGGTTCGTTCGGCGGGCGGCCGAGTTGCTGGGGACGTCGATGGGCGGGCTGTATCTGATGAGACCAGACGGCCAGACATTGGAACTCGTGGCCAGCTACAATCTGCCGCGCGATTACACGGGCGTCACACTCCGCCTGGGCGAGGGACTTTCTGGCCGCGTTGCCCGGATCGGCGAACCGATGATGGTAGATGATTATTCTCGCTGGGACGAGCGAGCCGGCCTCTATGCCGATCTCGGCACCCGCCGTGTGTTGGGCGTGCCGCTCAAAGTCGGCAACCGGGTGATTGGGGTGATCAACGTCAGCGATGACCAAAAAACCGGTCCGTTTGACGAGGATCAAGTCCGGCTGTTGAGCCTGTTTGCCGACCAGGTGGCCGTTGCCGTCGAGAACGCCCGGTTGGTCGAGGCGCTGCGCCAACAGAACGAGTACCTGGCTGCTCTACAGGAAACAATGCTCGACTTGATCTCGCGGCTGAATTTGGACAACCTGCTGGAAAACATTGTCAAGCGGGCCGGGCAACTCTTGGGAACGCCTCATTGCTATCTCGATCTGGTAGAGCCGGAAACTGGCCGACTCAAGCCGAAAATTGGCGTGGGCGCTTTGAGCCAGTCGCTCCAGTTTGAAGTGAAACCCGGCGAAGGCGTTGCCGGAACAGTCTGGCAGACCGGCCAGCCCGTGGTGATAGACGACTATGATGCCTGGCCAGATCGGGTACAAGATTTCAGCCCTAGTACGATCCACGCCGTCATAGGGGTGCCGATGCTGTCCGGTTCACAGGTGACAGGAGTATTGGGCTTGGCCTATGACTTTACGACGGATCAGGCCTTTGGACAGCAGAGTGTCGAACTCTTGAGCCAGTTTGCTCGACTGGCCGCTATCGCCATCGAAAACGCCCACCTGTTCGAGCAGGCTCAACGCGAAATCGCCGACCGCAAGCGGGCAGAGGAAGCTGAACGCGAACAGCGCGTCCTGGCCGAGGCCCTGCGCGCCGCCGCCGCCGCGCTCAACAGCACGCTAGAGTTTGATCTGGTCCTCGACCACGTACTTGCCAACGTCGGGCGCGTCGTACCGCACGACGCGGCCAACATCATGTTGATAGACGAGCGAGGGGACGCACGCATTGCCCGGGCACGCGGGTACGCAGAACAAACTTTGGAAAAAGTCCTATCTTTGCACATGCCGGTAGCCTCCACTCCCAACTTTCGTAGAATGGCTGAGACGGCCCAGCCCGTCTTTATGTCCGACACACATGCCGACCCGGCTTGGATCAAAACGAAAGAATTCATGTGGGTGCGCTCTTATGCCGGCATGCCCATTCGGTTGAAAGGAAAAGTGATCGGCATTCTCAACCTTGAAAGCGCCACACCGGGCTTTTTCACACCGGCCCATACGGATCACCTGCGGGCTTTTGCCGATCAGGCTGCCATTGCTATCGAGAACGCGCGACTATACAACGAAGCCCGCCGTTACGCCGAAGAACTCGAACAGCAGGCAAGGGACTTGCAGGCGCGCAACGAAGAATTGGATGCTTTTGCCCACACCGTGGCGCACGACCTCAAAAATCCGCTGGGACTGATCATGGGCCACGCCGAGCTGCTCGCTCAAGAAAATGCTACTCTGTCAGACGGCCAACAGCGGTCATTCCAGGCTGTTGTCCGGAACGGGCGCAAGATGAACAGCATCATTGAAGAGCTGCTCCTACTGGCCGAGGTGCGCCAGGTTCAAGTGAGTACGACGCCATTGAACATGGCGAGCATCGTGTCTGAAGCCCAACAGCGTTTGGCAGATATGGTTGGACAATACCATGCCGAGATTCTAGTGCCGGATGCGTCCGCGTGGCCGGTAGCCGTGGGCTACGCGCCGTGGGTGGAAGAAGTGTGGGTCAACTATTTCAGCAATGCGCTCAAATATGGCGGACGACCGCCACGGCTGGAACTGGGCGCAGAAACTCTGCCGGACGGCAGGGCGCGCTTCTGGGTGCGCGACAATGGCGCGGGCCTCACGCCGGAAGACCAGGCCCGGCTGTTTACGCCTTTCACGCGGCTCGACCAGGTGCAGGTCAAAGGCCACGGGTTGGGTCTTTCGATTGTGCGGCGCATCGTGGAAAAGCTCGGCGGGCAGGTGGGCGTGGAAAGCCAGGTGGGACAGGGAAGCGTGTTCAGCTTTACCTTGCCGGGCTGCCCGGCGAGTTCTCGAGTATCCTCTCAATAATCCGGCGTTGCGGCAACGCGGGAGAACCTTGCAAAGGTTTCACCGTGGACTTGGGCCAAACGGCTTTCCGATAACCTTTGCAAGGTTCGAGGTAACTACTCAGCCTGTCATTGCGAGGAGGCGTTTTTTTGCCGACGAAGCAATCCCCGCGTTCAGTGCCAGGAGATTGCTTCGCAAAAATCGCTCGCAATGACACGACGGCTGAGTAGTTACGGTTCGAGCCTCACCTCATTGACCTTTTGCCCAAAACAGTATACACTTTTCTCCATTCCCTTGCGATCAACCCTTTTGCCGTCTGGCGCTGAATTTTCCAGTGCGTAGGGCAAGTTGCCAACTTGTCCTACGTTCCCTTGCGATCAACCCTTTTGCCGTCCGGCGACGGACCCAGATAGACCCGGCGCTGAATTTTCCAGTGCGTAGGGCAAGTTGCCAACTTGCCCTACAGCCGCAAACGGAAATTTTACCGTGCGGTTAGTAATAGGACACTGTCGCTAAGATACGCGTAGCATAGCCCCGTGTGGGCGTCTTTCCAAGCGTGGAAACGGGCACAAGGCCCTATGCTACGCCCCTAACTTAATGACATTGAGTATAAGGAGATGTCGAGATCGACGATAGCCATATGGGGAACTCCTTGGCGTGATGCGTGATGCGTGAGACGGGGTAAGCCAGTCATACTTAGAACCTATCCGAAAACTCGTCGGAGTTGAAAAAGGGGGCGCATTTCGTTATAAGTGGGTTGTCAAAAGACTCACCAAAACGGAGATGCGCCTTGAGCAAACATACTACCACAAAACCGGCGGCAGTGAACTACCACCAGGTGCCGCGCAATCTGTGGCGCCGGGTGAAGCGCCAGCTGCCGCCAGAGCCGCCGTCTGCCAGACCGGGCCGCCCGCGCATTGGCAATCGGCCCGTGCTGAACGGACTCTGGTATATCTTGTGGACCGGCTGCCAATGGAAGGCCGTGCACCGTGACTGGTTTGGTGTCTCCAGCAGTGTGTTGCATGAGCGGTTCCAGACTTGGCAGGAACTGGGCGTCTGGGACAAGGTCTTTCAGACCCTGGTCAAGTTCTATCGGCGTGAGCGCCGGATTCAGTGGCGCTGGCAAGCCGTGGATAGTCGGTCGTGTGCGGCGCCCTTGGGCGGCAGTAAAACGGGCAAAAACCCGACCGATCGGGCTAAACTGGGTTCCAAGATCCACATCTTGGTCGATCAGCGGGGTGCGCCGCTGGCCATCGACATCAGTGGCGCCAACCAACACGACAAGTGGTCGGTCAAAAACCTGGTGTTCCATATCGCGGTGCCGCGCCCGGGTTCCGAGCAGCATTTCTGTGGCGACAAGGGCTACGACTTTGACGACGTGCGCCAGGTGGTCGAGCAGACAGGCTACATCGCACACATCAAACGGAAGCGCAAACGCGGCGAGCCAGCGCCCGATCCGTGTCCTGCGCCCGGCGAAACCCAATACCCAGCGCGGCGCTGGGTGGTCGAACGCACTTTAGGCTGGTTGGCGAAGCGCCGCAGTGTGCGGACGCGTTGGTGCAAGAAATCCACCAACTGGTTAGCCTTTGTCCAGTTCGCTTGTGCCAGCATTCTGTGCGACATGGCAGTTTTCGGATAGGTTCTAAACTCAGCCTCGACACCTGGAAGCCTTTCGGGCTGTTCGCTTCACCCCCGAAAGGCTTCCAGAGATTGCGAAACAGCTATGCCCGGGAAGGAACGGGCGCCCTTCGTCGGCCACGCATGGATTCCTGTTGAACGAAAGGAGACATACCATGTTGAAGTTCGGGCTTTGCGGCGGTGGCATTGGATCGTTCATCGCCGACGTGCATATTCGCGGGATTGAAGCAACACACGGAGCGGAGTTGGTTGCGGGTTGCTTCTCTCGTGATGCGGAAAACAATGCAAACACCGGGCAGATGAGAGGTCTGGATGCTTCTCGGGTGTACGCCACTCCCGCGGAAATGGCGAAAGCTGAAGGCGCGCGGGAGGATGGCATAGACTTCGTCGTAATCACCACACCGAATGTAAGCCACTACGAAATCGCCAAAGCGTTCCTGAACGCAGGCATTCATGTGGCATCCGACAAACCATTGACCACGGATGCGTGGCAGGCGAAGGAACTCCAGCAGTTGGCCGCAGAAAAAGGGTTACGCTTCTGCGTGACTTTCACCTATGCGGGCTATCCGATTCTTCAGCACGCGCGCGACATCATCAGACGAGGCGATCTTGGCGACATTGTGATGGTGATGGGTGAATACGCGCAGGACTGGCTGGCGGGCAACACGGGCATCGCACCCTGGCGAACCGATCCAGCGGTCACAGGTCGCATGAACTGCATTTCTGACATCGGCAGCCACGTGATGTTCTCTGTGAACTTCCTGACAGGTCTCGAAGTATCTGAAGTGTGTTGCCAACTCGACAATGTGGGGGGGTTCAAGACCGACACCAACGCCAGTGTCATGCTCAAGTATGCGAACGGCGGCTCGGGCATCTATTGGGCATCGCAAGTGGCGCACGGCAACGACAATGGCATCCGCCTGCGCATATATGGAAGCAAGGGCTCAATCGAGTGGAAGAACGAGGAAGCTGAGATCTTCAAGCTGACGCTCGAAGGAAATCCCCCGATGACGATCTCAAAGGGCAGAAGGTACGTCATACCCTACTCGAGCTCCGGCAGAGTTCCCGCAGGCCACCACGAGGGTCTCTATTACTGCTTCGCCAACATCTACGGGCCCTTTATTGCGGCAATCGAGGGCAAGGACGGCGGGTATTATCCCGATGTTGCGGATGGCGTACGCGCCATGAACTGGCTTGAAGCCTGCTGGGAGAGCAACAAGAAGCGGGCATGGGTGAAACTATAGCCACGCCATCGGCCGCTTAGCAGGCGAGAGCAGCGCGTCAAGCCCTGTGCCAAAGCCATTCATGTGCTGTATCTAACGTTGTAATCGGTCCGCGTCCCTCGTCGAACCGCGTAGCTACCGGGCACCGTCTGCCAGACGATGGTCCGTCTCGGTAGATCCATCACATAAGTGTCAGGAGCGCATGAGCGTGAGTCGCGTTACCATCCACGATGTCGCCCGACTGGCTGCTGTCTCGCCCAAGACGGTTTCCAACGTGGTTAATCGCCCCGAAGTGGTGAATCCCGAGACGCGGGAGCGGGTGGAGCGGGCGATCGAACAGCTCAAGTATCAGCCGAATGCCGCGGCGCGCCGCCTTGTGACCGGCCGCTCCGGGATCATCGGGCTGCTGCTATCCGACATCACCAACCCCTCCTACCCCGAGATGGTCGAGGCGCTGGTCATGCGGGCCAAAGAGCATGGGTACTCGGTGATCATCTGCAATACCCACAGCGATGCGGGCCTTGTCAGCAACTATATTGAGCTTCTCATTCAGCAGTGGGCTGGGCACTTTTCTGGCAAAAGAAATCGAGCTGCTCGGCGACCCGTTGGAGAGTTTCGTCAACAAGAATTTCAACGTCGTCCGCGCGCCCGTGAAATCCGTGACCTCGCCTTCGGGAGTGGTGACCACGTTCAAGAACCTTGTCTCGCCCAGGCCGGTGATCGCAGCGGACAAATGCGGCCTGTGCGGTCTGTGTGTCAACATGTGCCCCGTTAGCCCCAAGGCCGTTGACTGGCGTGACGGCGACACGCTTCGCGCCAAGCCGCCCCGGCACACCTACGAGCGGTGCATCCGCTGTTTCTGCTGCCAGGAGGTTTGCCCGGAGCGCGCGATCGGGGTGCAGACCCCGCTGCTGGGGCGGTTGTTGTATCGGTGATGGATACGGCCGGCGGGGTATGTATCTTGTCCGGCTATAGGGTTGTTCAGTTCCAAGTCAGTCTTTGGTTCTTTGCACTTCGCGTCGTGCTGACCGCTGTTCTCGGCGCACTGCGCTTCAGTCTCGCGCAACCTTACTTTGATCCGACGACACTTGCCACGCGCTCCGCGAATGACACGAATTTTAAGAAAGAATGGGCGGCGATTCGTGCTATTCGTAGAGGAAAAAATTGCATTGTGTTATAATGATGCGCGCGGAGGAAAAAAGATGAACCGCAGACTGACCGGCGTGAAACAAGCCGCCTTGCCGGTCGCCGCCGCCGTGCTTGCCATCGCATCCGGCGTGGCGCTCGTGGTCGCGCCCGGCGACCCTCGCGTAGGGCTGATGTTCGTGCTCGTGGCTGCCCTGGCCGCGATTGCACTCGTCTCCACCTGGCAGCAGAACAAACTCGTACAGCGGAACTGCGTGTTGGAGATGGACCTTGCGCAGCGCGCCGACGACTTGAGCACGCAGACCGCCCGGCTGACGGCGCTGCACGATATGGCGCAAAGCCTGGGCAGCCCGCTGCGATTGGAACAAGTCTTGTTGCAAGGCGCCGAGCGGGTCAAGACGGTGCTGGGCGTGGACGCCGCGCACATTCACCTCATCGGCGACGAAAGCCAGACCCTCAAGCTGGAAACCGCCGTCGGCGCGCCGGCGTCGTTCTTGTCCGAAGAATCCACTATCGGCCTGGGCGAATGTATCTGTGGATTGGTCGCCTCATCCGTGCAGCCCATCGTCGTCCTGGACGTAAACACCGATGCGCGCGCCACGCGCGTGGCCTGCAAGCGCCACGGCTACTGCGCCATCGCCAGCGTCCCACTGCGCTCGCGAGACCGTGCCGTCGGCATCCTCACCGTCAATGCCCGCGCCAAACGCGAATTCGCCCCCGCCGATTTGGAAATGATGACGACGTTGGGCAATCAGCTCGGCGCGGCGATCGAGAACGCGCAACTCTACAGCCACATGGAGCGGCGCGTCCAGGAACTTTCGCGGCAGGTGGAGCACCTGGCCATCGTCCAAGAGCGCGAGCGCATCAGCCGCGAGATCCACGACGGGCTGGCGCAGGCATTGGCGCTCCTGAACATGCGCGTGAACGTGGCGCAAAGCTTGCTCGCCGCCGGGCAGACCGAGCAAGCCCGCAAGGAATTGACCCAGGCCGCCGAGGTGATTGACGCCGCCAACCGCGACGTGCGCGAAGCCATCACGGCTTTGCGGCTGACCTCCCCGAAAGGCGCCAACTTTGTGCCCACACTCAAAGAGTTCGTTCTGGACTTTGGCGTGCGCAACGACATTCATGCCGACTTTGCCAGCGATGGCGCGCGCGCCGTCGTGCTCGCTCCCATGGTCGAGGTGCAACTGATGCGCATCATTCAAGAGGCGCTGACGAATGTGCGCAAGCACGCGCTCACCCAGCACACCCACGTGATGTTGGGGCGGCGCGCGTCACGGCTGCTGGTGACCATCCAGGACGACGGCAGAGGCTTTGACATGGACACGATGCTGAAAGGGCAGAACAAGAAAAACTTTGGCCTCACGACCATGCGTGAGCGAGCCGAAGGCATCGGCGGGTATCTGGATGTGCAAACGCAAATCGGCGGCGGGACGCGCGTCATTATCAGCGTGCCGTGCGAGGAAGCTGTGTTCGCGCCTGAAGCGACCATCCACGAAACCACGGACTAGTTTACGAGTTTCTTTAGCTCATCTGAGGAACTCGGACTTTTTTTGGGGAGCTGAGACAGTGCCACTTCGAGTGCTGCTCGTAGACGACCATATCTTGTTCCGCAAAGGGCTGGCCAGTTTGCTCTCCAGCCAACCCGAGTTTGTCGTCATCGGCGAGGCTGGCGACGGGCTGGAAGGGCTGGAGAAAACCAAGTCGCTCAAGCCCGACCTCGTCTTGATGGATGTGACGATGCCGCGCTGCACCGGCCCAGAGGCCACCCGGCTCATCACGCGCGAAATGCCCGACATGCAAATCGTAATGTTGTCAGTTTCCGACGACGACCAGGATTTATTCGCGGCCATCCGCGCCGGGGCGATTGGCTACCTGCTCAAGAGCATCAAGCCCGACGAACTGTTCGCCCGGCTGCGCGGCGTGGCTTTGGGCGAGGCGCCGATCAATCGCCTGATGGCAGCCAGGATTCTGCGCGAGTTCGCCCACAGCCCGGCTCAACCGGAATCGCGGCCAGTGAACTGGCCGCACGAGATCACCGGGCGCGAGCGCGAAGTGCTGCAATGCGTCGCCAAGGGCATGAGCAATCGCGAAATTGGCGAGGCGCTCAACATCACCGAAAACACCGTCAAGAACCACGTGCGCAGCATCCTCGACAAGCTGCACCTGGCGAACCGCGCGCAGATGGCAGCCTATGCGGTGCAGACTGGGTACTATGTCGCCTTGTGTTTTTTGCACAGCTTCTAAAATTATGCGCCACGCCTTTGCAACCTCTTTGTATTCGTCCTCAGTGATGGCAGTGTCTAAAACTATAAACACATTGTCGCGTATTTCTTCAAGATGTATTCGTTGCCTTTTTTTGAACGCCCTCACTAAGAATTCAGAATGTACGAATTCATCTAATGCGCAATACAGTAGGAATAGCACAAAAAACATACCCGCTATAGCGAAAAAACTAATTATATGACTCATTGCCCCGCGCCTCCTGCGCTTTCTGTCGTTCCTCAGCGATGCTATACACTACCCACGTCCCCCGGCAGTACAGCATCACGATCCCTGCCCAAATGTCCAGCCATCCCACAAAGCGCCCGTCTACTTCCAGTCGCTTCAGGTGGCTCGTATCTATGTCTATTGTAAGCGATTTTTGCGCCATTGTCAAGACTCACGGCTGCTCGTGCAACTCAAAGCGCGGCGTCAAGATAGTCGAGATGCACGGCCCCGGCAGTGCTGAGAAAAACACGACGCTTTTACGCGGCGTGTCCTCTGCGGGCGTGCGGCGTATCGACACGCGCGCGCACTCAAAGCGCCACACGGCCGACCCATCACCCGCGTAAGTTGCCGCATCGACGGTAGCGCACAGAAGCAGGACAAAAATCACGGCGGTTATTGCTATGTATACAAGTTTTGTTTTCATTTCGTCTCCATCACTGGGCCGCCAGCCCACGGCGGCGGGGTTGTGGCGGTCACAGATCGCACGATGAATGACTTCCCGCAGTGCGGGCAGGTGTTCACGCTGTCCTCCCGGAACGTCATCGCTTGATGGCATAGCGGGCATACGACTGTTACGGTGTAAATGATCGGCGTTACGGTTATGGCATCAGTTGTCATTGCGCCTCCTTTGCGCTCATTCTCCCACGATTTCCCCGGCCTCGATCACCGGCAAGCTGCTGCACCGGCATTGGATCACGTCCGCCAGTTCGCCGTTGGGATCGCCGGGATACATCAAGAGACTGTTGCCAATCCTAAACGGCTCGTTCATCGCCACGACAAGCGGCTCTTGCCCGAAGGCGGCCCCGACGCGATGCGCTGGACGTGTGCGGCTGTCGGGCGTCGCCCACCATTCCTTTTTGCGCACACCCCACTCGTTGTATAGCGCATTGGTTCCGGCATTGCTGGCCCTGAGCGTCTGGTCGCGGGCGATTAGCTCAGTACGATTCGGCGGCAGTCTGTCCAGCGCCCAGGCGGACCGCTGCGCATCGGTCAGATCACCGGCCCACGCGTCGAAGAGGATGGTCAATTGCTCCTGCATTTCTGGAATTGTCCAGCCATCAAACATAGCTTTCTGTAAAAGTTCGTTGATAGTGGCGCTGGAAGTCGCCGCTATTTCTTGCGCGAATTTCATGACGTAGGTGTCATACCAACTTAAGGCGAACAGATTCCGTAAGTCGAATGAAAGGCCGAACTGAGCAGCCATCTGGGTAGTTTGCGCCGTGATGACCCCAGCGAACACTGGGCGGAAACGCCGCGCCCATTGCTCTTGTGATAGCCCGCCGTCGGCATAGTAGCCATCCACCGAGGGCATGAGCAGATTCCAGTCTACCGCTTTCCGCTCCTGGTAGGCTTGTTTCTGTAGTTCGCCAGCCAGCGCCTTGACCATTCTCTCATCCTCACTAAATGCTTTCGTTCCGACCTCGACAAAACGACCCTCCCACGCGTTTGCAGTACGATCAATGAGTTTGTAGAGCGCGTCTTTCTGCGCGAACGTCAAGCCTTTTTTTTTACCCGGTAGCGCCTTGTTAGGTTGCTCCTCATCCTCATCCTCAGAGGACGCAGCCCCGGTCTCCGGCAGTTCTGGCGCGGCGCTCGCCGGCAAAAGCAAGGTGGACAGTTGCAGTTTGTAAACGCTGTCCACCAACGGATCAACGGGCAAGGATAGCGCCGCGCGGTACTCGCCGCGTTGTGCCGCGCCAGCCTCCCACGCCAGGCGGATTTCCTCAGCACGCGCCGACCGCACCGGCTGTAGAGCGTCCACCGTGCTGTAGTCGTAGGCCACAAACTCGCCATTTGTGCCTTGAAGATAGTATTGATACTCGACCTCAAAGTCGGTCAATTCGGGCTTTAATCTGTTCTGCCAAAATGACAACAGTTCGGTGGAGACGTTGCTATAGGTCGATTGCGATATGCCAGGCCGCGATTCAATGAGGGATAACGGCACACCGAACACCATAGCCATGCGGTTTTCATTGCGCGCGTCCAGGTCGGCCATTCCTAATTCGTCAAATGTCAAACCAATGCGTTGATAGTCGAGGTCGCGATCCAACACCGCTGGCTCCTGCCAGTTGCGCCAGTTGCCATAGATGGACATCCAGCGTTCCTGTACCTCCGATACATCGTCACTATTCAGTGTCAACTCTGTTTTCAAAACAGCGGGTGGCATCGCGCCTTGGTCGAAAAACATCTTGAGGAAGGCGGTCGCCGCGTTGTCCACGTCGCCGCTGTGGGCAAGCGCGCACATTGGCGACAGCCCCTTACCCAGACCGCCATAAGGGTCGCCGGGATTAGGAAACTTGACGTGCATCACGTCGGCGGCCAGCATCGTAATGCCATCGCGCTCATACGTCCCCCCTACTGGGACATAGACGAAGCCGCGCAGTTCGCCATTGTGGTACAGGTGTGTGACCCGGTCGGGACGCAACGGGTACGCCCGCGCGGGGATGTTGTTCTCATCGCGCCCGGTGAACAGGATGTAGGAATCGCCGAACACGCAGCGATAAATCATTGACGCTTCTGGACAGCGAATACCCCCCGGACAGAACCCACTCGGTCCCGGCATGACCAGCCATATCCTTCGCAACCCCCAGCCCCTACTGTTTCACACCGGTCGGGAGGTGCAGGATTTTCAGACGAAACACAGCCTGGAACGTATTGGTGATCCGGCCCAATCCTGGATGGGGGTTCCTCTGATTGTCGGTGGCAAGATCGTTGGCGTGATGGCGATCCAGAACTATGAACGGGAGAACCTCTACAGCCGCCAGGACTTGGCTCTCTTTTCTACGGTGGCGACACAGGCGGCCATTTCGATCCAAAACGCTCGCTTGTTCACCGAGCGCCAGGCGCGCATCACCGAGATGGCTATCCTCACCGAGATCGGGCAGGCGCTTTCTTCGGCTCTGGAGTTGAGCGAGTTGGTCGAGACGGTCTACCGGCAGGTCGGTCGGATTTTTGATACGACCAACTTTTACATCGTGACCTATGTGGAGGGCAGCAACGACTGGACCTGGGCGCTCCGGGTAGAGTATAACGAGCGAAAGCCAGCCCAACTGGTCAAATTGGGAAGCGGCATCACCAGCCACATCCTCCGCACCCGCCGTCCTGTTCTGCTCAACACCTCCCAGGAATACAATGACTTTGTAACAGGGCAAGGTATTCCGCCTGTAGGCGAGCCAGCCAAGTGCTGGATGGGCGCCCCCTTGCTCGCCGGCGGCACGGTTGTCGGGGTGATGGCCATCCAGAGCTATGACAAAGAAAACCTCTATAGTAACCGTGACCTGGCGCTCTTTTCCACCGTCGCTTCGCAGGCCGCAACGGCGATTCAAAATGTCCGTCTGTTTGAAGAGGCCCAGACCCGCTCGGGGGAATTGGCTGTTCTCAACGAAATGAGTCGCGCTTTGACCTCCATGCTGGACGCGGGGCGGGAGGCCGTGGTGGAAAGCCTCTATCAGCATGCCTCCCGTCTCATTGACACGACCAATTTCTTTATCGCTTTGTGTATGGCGGACGATGAGGTCTCGTTCCCGCTGGTTTTTGAGCACGGGCAGCGGTGTCAATGGCCGCAACGCCAGGCCAGACAAGGGCTGACAGAGCACGTCATCCACACCCGCGAGTCATTGCTCATCGAAGAGAACGTCTCGGAGCGGCTGAAAGAGTTGAACCTCGAAGTGATCGGGGAGCCGGCCCTCTCGTGGCTGGGCGTGCCGATGACGAGCGGTGAAAAAGTGATCGGCGTGATCGCGGCGCAGAGCTACACGACCCCGAGGCTCTACAATGAGCACCGCCGCGATCTGCTCAGCGCCATCGCCAGCCAGGCCGCCATCGCCCTCCAGAACGCGTACCTGTTCCAAGACAGCCAGCGGCGCGTTACCGAGATGGCGATTCTCAACGACATCGGGCGCGAGCTGGTCTCGGCGCTGCGCCTGGAAGAATTGTACCGGATTGTCCACCAGCAGGTCGGTCGCCTGTTCGACACGACCAGCTTTTTCATCGGCACGTACAAAGCCGGCAGCGATCACTGGCAGATGGTGTATCGGATCGAGAAGGGACAGCCGGACGAGCTAGGCCCGCGCAGTTTAAAGGCCGGCTTGGGCAGCTACATAGTCAGGACACAAAAATCCCTGATGGTGAACAGCGCCCAGGAGCTGGCCGACTTTTTCCGGTCGCAAAACATCCAGCAACTCGGCCTGCCGGACACCAAAGCGTGGATGGGTGTGCCGCTCATCGCCGCCGGCCAAGTCGTCGGCGTCATGGCGATTCAGAGCTATGAGCGAGAAAATCTCTACAGCGATCGGGACCTGGCGCTGTTCTCGACCATCGCGGTGCAGGTTGCGACCACACTTCAGAACGCGCGGCTGTTCGAAGAGGCCCGCACTCGCGCGGGGGAGCTGGCTGTTCTCAACGAAATGAGTCGCACTTTGACTTCCATGCTGGACGCGGGGCGGGAGGCCGTGGTGGAAAGCCTCTATCAGTATGCCTCCCGTCTGATTGACACGACCAATTTCTTTATCGCTTTGTATACGGCGGAGAACGACGAGGTCTCATTCCCGCTGGCTTTCGAGCACGGGCAGCGGCGTCAATGGGCGCAACGCCAAGCCAGACAAGGGCTGACGGAGCACGTCATCCACACCCGCGAGGCATTGCTCATTGAAGAGAACGTCTCGGAGCGGCTGAAAGAGCTGAACATCGAATCGATCGGGGAGCCGGCTCTCTCGTGGCTGGGCGTGCCGATGACGAGCGGCGCAAAAGTGATCGGCATGATCGCGGCGCAGAGCTACACGACCCCGAGGCTCTACGATGAGCGCCGCCGCGATCTGCTCAGCGCCGTCGCCAGCCAGGCCGCCATCGCCCTCCAGAACGCGCGCCTGTTCGAGGAAGGCAAGCAGCGGGCGCAGCAATTGGAAACCATCAACGAAATAGGACGGACCATCACCTCCACACTCGACCCGGACGCGTTGCTCCGCCAGATCGTGGATACCACCAAGGCCCATTTCGGTCTCTACTATGCCAGCATCTTTTTGATAAAAGATCATTACCTTGTCCTTCAGGAAGGGACGACCGTCGGCCGCGCCAGCGCCCGACCGGAGCGTGGTCTGGTGAAGCTCGATCTGGATGGCCCCGGCCTGACCACCCTGGCCGTGCGGACAGACCAGCCGGTGCTGGTCAATGACGTCCGCAGCGACCCGCGCTACGTCTTTGTGCCAGAGATGGCGGATGCCCTCTCCGAGATGACTGTGCCCATCAAAGTCAAGGGCCGTGTCATTGGGGTGCTGGAGATACTCAGCGACCAACTATCCGCCTTCGATCAGGCCGATGCGCGTCCGATCTGCTGGCCGCGCAGATGGATATTGTCTGTGGTGAACGCGGGTTGCGGCTGAATTTTGGCGGTGCGTGAGACGACGAGCCATGACTGAAAATCGGCGACTGGCTTGGGAAGGCTGCGGCAATGTTCGTGACCTCGGCGGCTTGCGCGCCGCCGACGGGCGCGTGACCCGTTGGGGCGCGGTGGTTCGTTCGGATCATCCGGCCAAGCTCACCGTCGCCGGCTGGGCGGCGCTGTATGCGCACGGCATCCGCACGATCATTTCGCTGCGCACTCGCGGCCAGGATGAAGATGTGCCCGACGCCGCGCCGCGTCCGGCTGATCTCACGACCCTTCAGGTAGAAGTGGAGGACCTCGCGGATGCTGTGTTTGTGCAACGGTGGGTTGTCTCGGACCTGTGGTGCACGCCGCTGTACTATCGCGATGCGCTTGAGCGCTGGCCGGAGCGGCATGGGGCGGCGGTCGCGGCGGTCGCGCGAGCGCGGCCGGGCGGCGTCCTGATCCATTGCCGGCGCGGGCATGATCGCACCGGAATCGTTGCCATGTTGTTGCTGGCGCTGGTCGGCGTTGCGCCCGCCGACATTGCAGAGGACTATGCACAGAGCCACGACCCCGAACGCGATGAGATTCTTGCGCGCATGCACACCACTGCGCGGGATGTCATCCTGGCCACGCTGGCATGGCTCGACGTTGATACCTATTTCCGGGCGGGCGGGTTGAGCCAGGCTGATCTGGACGCTGTTCGCACCCGCTTGCTTGAGCCGGTTGACTCGAGGAGATGACGCTTCAACGGGGGAGGAAACGTGGATATTCGGCATGTCATTCAATCGCAATATGGCGCATCGCTTGCCATGTTGAAGGATGCGGTCGAGAAATGTCCCGCGTCGCTGTGGGATGATGACCGCCACCAGAACCGTTTTTGGCACATTGCCTATCACGCGCTCTTTTACACGCATCTGTACTTGCAGCCCTCGGCTCAGGACTTTACCCCGTGGGCCAGGCACCGCGAGCAATACCAGTACATGGGGCGGGTGCCCTGGCCGCCGCACGATGCGCCCAAGATCGGCGAGCCATACACGCGCGCGGATGTGCTCGACTATGTGACCGTGTGCCAACAGCAGGTGGCTGATCAGTTGGCCGTCGTGAACCTGGAGGCCGCGTCCGGTTTCGACTGGCTGCCCTTTGACAAGCTGGAATTGCAGTTTTACAGCATCCGGCATTTGCAGCAACACGTGGGGGAATTGTGCGAGCGCTTGGGCGCGCTCAAGATTGACGTGAACTGGGTGGGCCGGCAACATGCCCAGTGAGCCGGGAGGCAACATGGAGCGGCAGGAACTCGATGCGCTGTTGGCCGAGCTGCGCCGGATTCGCGCGCAGGTGTTGGCCGAGTTGAACGACGTGACCGAGGACGACTTTGGCCTTGCCACGGACATGCAGCGCTGGACCGACGTGCGCCGCGTGTTGCTGCGCTTTGGCGATCACGTGCGCGAACATGCCAACCAGGTCGAGGGCGCGCGTGCGAGCATCGGCCGCCCGCCGACCATGCCGCAGCGCATGTTGGCGGAAGCCGAGCTGGCCTGGGGCAAACTGCTCGCGGCGACGGTGGGCTTGACCGATCACGACCTGGCGGTTGTTCCCCCGGACGGCGGCTGGTCGGTCAAGCAAGTGCTGACGCACGTCATCGAATCGGAGCAGCGTTACCTCGACGCCGTTCGATTTGCCCGGCGCGCGCCCGCAGAGTGAGCCATGTTTTCCATCGGAGCATTTGCCATTATCTTGGATGACCGGCAGCGCGTTCTGCTGTGCCACCGGCGCGATATGGATGCGTGGAATCTGCCGGGCGGCGGCGTGGAAAGCGGCGAAATGCCGACCGAGGCCGTCATCCGCGAGACGCTGGAAGAGACCGGGCTGCACGTCGCCATCGAACGGCTGGTCGGCGTCTATGGCAATTTGAGGAGTGGTTGACGTGGCCGGTATCCGGCACATGGAAGAGCATCGCCTCGGTCGTATGATCGAGGCGATTTTGCTGTATTCGTTCAGGCTGTACCGTTGGGGCTGGGTTGCGGCGCCGGCCCGGTGGACTGGCGGACGATGAGCGGACTTTCCAGCACGGTGCAACTGCACGGCGTGCTCATTTGCCCCTGGCGGATGCGCCGCAGGGTTTGAACCGCCAACGCGCCCATGCGGTACTTGGGCTGGCCGATGGTGGTGAGCGGCGGATCGGCGTGCGCCGCGGCAAAAATGTCGTCCACGCCGATGAGGGAGAGGTTCTGCGGCACGCGCAGCCCGTGCGTCCGCGCCGCATGTAGCGCTCCCAGCGCAACCACGTCGTTAAAGGCAATGACGCCGGTCGGGCGCTCTTGGGGCGCCAGGTCCAGCAGCGCCATCATCGCCTGAAAGCCCCCGTCAATTTCCACGCCGGGCGGAACGGATGCGCACCACTCGGGGCGCAGGCTCAGCCCTGCCTCCGCCAACGCGGCTTCCAGTCCGC
Source organism: Anaerolineae bacterium (assembly GCA_041300525.1). Lineage (GTDB taxonomy): Bacteria > Chloroflexota > Anaerolineae > Fen-1058 > Fen-1058 > JBGLNJ01. The sequence continues at coordinate 4,878,002 of JBGLNJ010000001.1, forward strand.
ATTGCCGCGCCGCGGCGATCTGCGACGTGCTGAACGCGGACAGATAGCCGATGCGCGTGTGGTTGAGGCTGAGCAAATGTTGCGCCGCCTGGCGCATGGCATTTTCAAAATCCACCAGGATGCAATGGACGCCCGCCTGATTATAGCGCCGGTTGATGACGACCAGCGGAACGTCGCGCCGGTCGCGCCAATCCAGCAACTCGGGGAAGGGCGAGGTGCCCATGACGATGACGCCGTCAATGTGCTGGTGGCTCAACCGTTGCACGAGTTGTTGCTGCCGTTGGGGATGATCGACACGGGAATGATCGGCGCGCCGGCCAGGCACGTGCCATCCAACGTCGCCGAAACATCCGCCGTCACCAGTTCCAGCCATTCGGCGTCCACCAGATCGCTCTTGGTCAGCGCCACCACGCCGCTGCTCACCTTGAGCAAATCCAAGATCGCCAAATGCTCGCGCGTTTGGAGCATCACGCCTTCGTCGGCGGCGATAACCAAGAGGGCGGCATCCACGCCGCCCACACCCGCCAACATATTCTCGATAAAGTCAATATGGCCGGGCACGTCCACCACGCCGACCGACTCGCCGCTGGGGAGCGTGAGCCACGCAAACCCCAAGTCAATCGTCATCTCGCGCTCTTGCTCTTCCTTCAGGCGGTCGGGGTTGATGCCCGTGAGCGCCTGAACGAGCGTGGACTTGCCATGGTCAACATGACCGGCTGTACTGATGACGCGCACGTTTCATCTCTTTCAGCAAGGGCAACCCTTGCGCTGTGCGAGTTGCCCAGGGCCGGCACGATGCTGTCCCTATGATTTTCTGGCCGCCGTGACCTGTTCGCCAGTCAGGACAACTTTGGAGGGACGCCCTTTTTCCAGCGTCGCCTGCTGCGTCTCCACCACCTGGCGCGCAGCCGAGAGGTAGACCTTGGTAAATTCGTCCAGGCCATCCCATACGACCTTGAATTGCCGCGTATAGTCTGCCGAAGCCTGATCGAGCTGCTCAAGGCGCAGCTCCCACGTCCCGTGCAGCCGGTCATGCTCTTGCCGCTGCTCGGTCAAGGTGAGAATCTGGCGCTTCCAGCGTTTTTCCTGGTCGGCCTGCCACTCTTCGACCTGCTTCTTCATTCGATCTTCGGATATGCGCTGCATCTCGGAGACTTCGGACTGGCGCTTTTCGATGCGGTTCTGAAAGCCTTGTATCTCGTCGAGCGAGTGCTGATTCGCCATGCCCAGTTCTTGGATGCGCTGAAGGTTGGACTGGGAGGTTGCGATGAAATCCGGCAGAGGGTCAACCAGCTTCTCGACGTCTCCGACAAAGCCTTTCATTTCCTGCGAGCGGCGAAAATCGTTGAGCCGCATCTCCTCGACCACTTTATCTTGATCCGTCACCTGCTGCGCGACCTCGGCGATGCGCAGCGATATCCGTTGCGCGTTTTCGTCGAGCAGGACTGTTTTGGCCGCCACGACATCTATCCGCTTCAAGTTGCTCGCGCTGCCCTCTTCGAGCTGAGCGATGCGTTTGCTATCCTGGCGGCGGCCTTCTTCGAGAAAGATCATGTTTTGGATGCGCTCTTCGGTGCGCGCAGCCAGGTCTTCCACGCGCTGGGTGGTGCGCGCCTGTTGCTCGCTCAACCGGCGCTCTTCCGCGCGGCGCATCGGCATTTCGTCTTCCAGCGGCTTGATCCGGGGCAACTCTTTGCGGACGTCGGCGATGGCGCGGTTCGCGGCGTCCAGGTCCACCTTGCGCATTTGCTCGGCTTCCCGCAGCGCCTTCTGATAAGACTCTCCACGGCGATCCATCTCGCCGACCAAGTCGGATTTGAGCTGCTCGAACAGCCGGTCAAACTGAGACAGCTTGTTCACAGCCATCTGAGTGGCAGCCAGTTCCCCTCGCAGTTCCTGCATGCGTTTCGACTGATCGGCCAGCTCGTTCGATAGGCCCTGCACCCGCTCCAGAAGCGAGGAAAGCGCCGCCTTGTCCTTGCGACGCTCCGTCTCTAGCCAGTTGACCATTTGCGAGGCTTGGTTCAGGTCCATGGAATCTCCCTCGTCTTTTCCCCTTGCGAAGATTTACGCAGAATTCGGCGTTGCGGCAACGCGCAACATCGGCGACGCCCTTCGCCAGGGTAAGCGCCCGCCGCTCACACGTATTGTTCGGCTTCTCGCAGGATTATAACACATCGGTTGACGTTGGCAACAATGCTTGACGTTTCGCGCCCTGTCGCTATAATCATCCGTGAGATGCACTGTGACGTGGCCCACATGCTTTACGCAACACGGAGCACGAGTTGAAAATCGCTATTGACGCCCGCCTGGTCTATTACCAGCGCGGCGGCATCGGACAATACATCCTCCACCTCGTTCAAGAACTAGCGCGGCTGGACACTGCCGACGAATACATTCTCCTGCGCAGCCGCAAAGACCGGACGCCGCTCGCGCAGGCGACGCATTTCCAAAACGCGCCGCTGTGGACGCCGTGCCACAACCGCTTCGAGCAAATCACCCTGCCGGTGGAATTAGCGCGGCTGAACTTTGACTTGCTGCACAGCCCTGACTTTATCCCGCCCTGGCGCGGGCGGTTCCACCGCCTTATCACCGTCCACGACCTGACCTTTCTCTACTACCCACAGTTCCTCACCGCCGAAAGCCGCCGTTACTATAACGGCCAGATCGAGCGCGCCGTGCGCGTTGCCGACCACATCAGCGCCGATTCGACCGCCACGAAAGACGATCTGGTGCGCTTGCTCGGCGTCCAGCCGGAAAAAGTGAGCGTGGTGCTGCTGGCCCCGGATCCCATCTATCGTCCGCTGGATGCAGCGGCCCGCGCCCCCGTCCTCGCGCGCCACAAACTCGAGCCGGGCTTTTTGCTGTTCACCGGGACGCTAGAGCCGCGCAAGAACGTGACCGGCCTGTTGAGCGCGTACCGGGCATTATGCGACCGCCAGCCCTCCACTCCATCGCTCGTCCTGGCCGGGCGGCGCGGCTGGCTGTACGACGAAATCTTTGCGCGCATCGCCGCGCTCAAACTGCAAGACCGCGTGCGGTTTGTGGAGAATCCGCCCAACGAAGAACTCGTCGCGCTCTGTCTCTATTGGCTTGCCACGTCCGATCACGTCGGGGACAAGAAGATGTCCCGGTCGCAATTGAAACAAAAACTCGAAGCCTTGCTCTTGAGCAAGGATGGAATGAGAACGTTCCTGCAAGCCTTGGAGAAACACGTCTTTTCTTAACCTTTTTATAACGAACCGAGGATACACCCCGCCCCCTCCACCATCATTTTTTCTTGAGTTGAAGGGAACACTCACCCATGGCCACAATATCGCCAATGCCCGTGAGATGTGCTTTCACGGGACCACTCGTGAAGAGAACGATCCTTTTATCCTTCACCAAGCGCGTGACTTGTTCGGGTGTAACACCCAAGTCGGAGAGCAACACTGCTGACCCCTCATCAAATGCCTTTTTCATGTATAGTTGCACGAGCACGTTTCCTTCAATGGCGTGTTGTCTTTCCATGTCATTCACCGTCACAAATCTTGCCCCGTTCATTCCCTGTCCAGTCGCACGAGGGTGATGCGCGAAGAACTCTCGACGATCACCCTTGGTTCCAACTGGATCGTTTTTATTAACTCCACCCACCGATTCACGGTTTGCGTGTTAGATTTAATAGCGATGGCAATTTGGTTCGTGGTCATCGTTCCATCCGCTTTCAGCACCTCGAATATTTTTTCGACGAGGTGTGGTTGTTCGGCTCCCCCTATGGCGGCTTTTACGAATCACACATGGCGGGCCGGGGCGCATTCTGGTGCAATGCTCCGCCGATGGAAGGCACGGAGCAATGCCCGAAGCGATTTGTCATCATGGGCTTTTCGTACCAGCGCGGCGTGGGCGAAATGCTCGAAGACCTGGGCCATCGCGCGGAATCCGTCCTGGACAAAGTCTTTGAGCGCACGCGAGGGAATGTCAATTTGTGGAAGCGCTTTAGCCGCTACGACCGGGTCGCGCCCGGCCAGGCCGAAGTGGGCCTGCTGCACTTTGCGCCAAACAGCGAAAGCGATTACGACTGGGGGAATGCGCGCGTGGTGTCCAGCCGGTGCGACGATTGGCTAAACTTTCCAAATTTTCGCAACGCCGTGCGCCAGGTCAATTGCGCCGACTGGGGCAGCGGCGATATTCGCCTTCACCACAAGTGGTGGTTCAATCGCATCCCCAAAGTAGCCGGCGGCGCGAACGGCATCGCTCACAACTGGTGGAAGTATTTCATTGATCCGAACATGGTGTGATGACAGGACAAAAGAGGGGGGCCTGTTCGCTACAAGGCATCACCCAAGAGGATTCCGACCAGCCCCACGATGATGCCTAGGTGTAGCAATAGATGGGTGCCGGCGATGAACCCAATCACCGGCACGTGGACCAAAAACTGCAGCGCATAGTTCAAGATCACCAGCGCAATACCCACGAACACAGGCAGCGCTTTGTTCTGGGCCAGGTAGTTTGACATCCGGTCAATCATTGTGTTCCTCCGGCATTGACGTCATCGGGGCTGCTCGGACAGAGTAAGGGCGAAACAGAGCGACCAGCCGGCCCGGCAGCCGCCCGGAAAGCACCACGTCTTTTTCCTCGTGTTGCGTCAAGTCCACCACGCCTTGATCGTGAAACAGCGCGATAAGGTCGCCCGCGCGGTGAGGCAACCGCACTCGCATCGGCGTCAGGCTTTCGAACAGGATGTGCTCCACTTTTGCCAGCAGGTCATCTATTCCGGTGCGGCGCGCAGCAGAGATCGCCACCGTGTGCGGCGATTCGGTCGCGGCCCGGCGGGCTTCGCTGGGGTCTTGCAGCCGATCAATCTTGTTGAGCGCCACAATCACCGGCACGTCTTGCACGTCCAGTTCGGCCAGTGTGTCTTCCACCGAGCGCGCCTGCTCTGCCGCGTTGGGATGCGTGACGTCCACGATGTGCAGCAGCACATCCGCCTCGGCGATCTCTTCCAGCGTGGCGCGGAACGCCGCGACAAGCTGGGTGGGCAGCTTTTGGATAAAGCCGACCGTGTCGGTGAACAGAGCCACCTTGCCGCCCGGCAACGTCACCCGGCGCGTCGTCGGATCGAGTGGGGCGAACAGTTTATCGTCCACCAGCACGCCCGCGCCGTGCGGAGCGATCGCGTTGAGCAGCGTGGACTTGCCTGCGTTAGTATAGCCGACGATGGCGACGACCGGAATCTGCGCCCGCTGGCGTTGGATGCGGTGGCGCTTGCGGTGCGCGCGCACGCCCTCCAATTCCTGCTTGAGGAATGAGATGCGCTCGCGAATCTGGCGGCGGTCCACTTCCAATTGCGTTTCGCCGGGGCCGCGCAGTCCCACGCTCGCCACCCCTCCCCTGCCGCCGCCGCTGCCTACCTGGCGAGCCAGGTGCGTCCACTGCCGGGTCAAGCGCGGCAAGCGATATTCGTACTGCGCCAACTCGACCTGCAATGAACCTTCACGCGTGCTCGCGTGCTGCGCGAAAATATCCAGGATGAGGGCCGTGCGGTCGAGCACTCGCACGCCATCGCCCATGATTTTTTCCAGGTTGCGCTGATGGCGCGGTGAAAGCTCATCGTCAAAGATAATCAGGTCAGCGTTCAGTTCCTCGACCAGCGCCTGGACCTCTTCCACCTTGCCATGGCCGATGTAGGTGGAGGGGTGCGGGCGCTCCAGCTTTTGCGTGGCCTGTCCCACGACCTCGATCCCGGCGGTCAACGCCAATTGGCGCAACTCGTCCAGGCTATCATCAACTCTGAGCAGCCCATGGTCGCCCTGAACCTGGACGGCGGCACCTCATCGGGGCTGATGTTAGCCGGACGCGATGGCCCGATCGGGGTGGATTCGTGGGTCAAGGTTCCGTCGGTGATCGTGGCCGAAGCACGCTGAGTTGACTTCTGATCACGGCGCCAATGTCAGCTTCCCCTCCACATTCTTTTCCACGTCCGCGCGCGACCACAACATCGGGTGATACTGGATGTTGCGCCACAGGTCAATGAAATCGTCATAGTGCTTGTGGTACGGCTGTCCCGATTGGCCGGTGGTGTGAACCGAAAGCGAGCGCGTCCAATCCGCCAGGTCGGCGATGTATCGCTCCGAAGGCCCCCAGACGACGGCGTAACGGTCGTCCGGTTCCGCGCTGAAAGACGTGGCGTTCACCGCTATCCCCGTGCCATCGGTGACGACCGGGCCGCGATTAAAGATCGCTTCGATGATCGAGATGCCCGATTGGCCGAGCGAGCCGTTGCGGAACGTCGTGGTGTGCAAGCGGCCCCAGTTCCATTTGGCGACATCGCCGCCCAGCCGCGCTTTTAATTCCTTGCCGGTATCCTCGAACGCGCGCTGCAAAATGTCGTCGCGCGTCTCGGTGCGGTCGGTCGTGCCGATGTCGTTCCACAGCGGGTCGTTGGGGCGATCCAGCAGCGCGCCGATAGCCGCACGCTGTGTCGCCCCGGCGCTCACATAATCCTTTGCCAGCGATGGCCCCAACTCGTCGCCAAAGGTGTCCTCGACGACGTGATAGATCAACGCCTCGAACACCGAAGCGCCCACACGGTCACGCTTTGCCACGCGATCCCATTTCATCAACGCGTCGAGGGCGGCTTGATGTGTGGGCGTGCTGGCCTGGAGCACCTTGAGGTACGGCATCAACTGATCGGCAAACAGCACAGTGCCATCGCCGTGAATCGCCTGGACGTCGTCCGCCGAAAGCTTGTCCTTGGCGCGAATCATGTCGGTGATGCGCTGTGCGCGATAGCCCACGTCCCAATCGCGCGCGATAAAGTAAGGATACTGGACGTCCACGACGGCATTGTTGGCCGTGACGATAAAGCCATCCTGCGGATTGAAGCGGGACGGCAGCTTGTCGAACGGGATATAGTCCGTCCATTCATGCTCGCCGGTCCAGCCGGGCACGGGCAAGGAACCGTCGCCGCCTGCCCCGCCGGTTTTTGCGGGGTCCGCTCGAATCGGGGTGAGGCCAGTCGCTTGATAGCCAATGTTCCCCTCCACGTCGGCAAAGACAAAGTTTTGCGCGGCAATGTCCCAGTGTCGCAAGGCTTCATGAAAGTCATTCCAGTTTTGCGCGCGGTCAATCATCAGCAGCGCAGGAACGACGCTTGCGCCCGGTTGAATCGCCGTCCATTTCATCGCCACCGCGTCGGGGCTATGGCGCAACGACTTGACCACGTCGTTGAGGATCGGCCCGTGGCGCGTGACGCGCACGTTGAACACGACGTTCGTCGTGTTCGTCGCCGCGTCATAGCTCACCTGCATATTCGCCGTCGGCTCGAAATCTTTCGGCAGGCTCTTGCCCATCACGCGCACCGTCTCTTGAATCACCTGCACGTCTTCCCACTGACTCTGGAACTCGACCTGGTTCGGGTTCTGGGGGTTGACGTGCTCGACGTACAAATCCTGCACATCCGGGCCGAGGTTGGTGACGCCCCACGCGATCTTGTCGTTGTGGCCCACGACGACGCCCGGCACGCCGGGGAACACAAAGCCGGTGACGTTGTAGGGACAGCTCGCGCTCAACGCCTTGCAGTGGAGGCCCACCTCGTACCAGATCGAAGGCATCTGGATGCCCAGGTGCATATCGTTAGCCAGGAGCGGTTTGCCTGTGGTCGTGCGGCTTCCGGCGATGACCCAGTTGTTCGAGCCAATGCCTTCCTTGCCCGTCTGCATCAGCGCGCGCAGGTCTGCCGCCTCGGCGATAGCTCCCGCACCGAGGTTCTGCGTTGTACCCAACGCCGCCACGCCCGTCGGCACAATGATGGGATGATTGGCGGGATAAGACGGCCACAGCGCGTTGATGATCTGCGCGCCACGCTCGTCGCCATATTTGGTCACGATACGTGAACGCAACAATTCGTCATCCCAATTGCTGCCCAAGTCCCACGCCATCACCTTGCCCCACGTGATCGTGTCCACCGGCGTCCAGGGTTCCGGCGTGAACTTTGTCCCGGTCAATCCCAGAATGGTGAATTCGAGCGGCAGGTTGTCGCGATGGGTGTTGATGAACGCATTGACGCCGTCGGCGTACCACTGGAGCACGTCGCGTTCTTCTTGCCCCAGCAATTTATAGTCGGCTTCCGAGGCGCGCCGCCAGCCGATGGCGCGGATAAAGAGATCATTGCCAAGCGCGGACTTGCCGAGGATTTCCGAGAGCCGCCCCGCGCCGATGCGCCGCCAGAATTCCATCTGCCATAGGCGATCCTGGGACGTGACATAGCCCTGCGCGAGGAACAAATCGTGGGGGCTATCGGCGTAGATGTGCGGCACGCCCCACCTATCGCGGATGACGGTGACGCCGCTTTGCAACCCCGCCGCGCGCAGCGTCCCGCTGATTTGCGGGAAAGGCTTGCGGGTGATATAAAAGAAACCGCCGCCGGCCACCAGACCGAGCACGACGACGATCACAACCAAAACAGTGACGACCCGTCCGATGAGGCGCATGGCGTCCTCCTTGTTCCTGGCGAGAGTTTGAGAGAATTATACACCGATTGGGAAGACAAGGTGACATGGTGACAGGAGAGCGTTTCGACTTGCGCGAAGCGCGCAACTGCGTGCGATCCGATCGTTGCTCGACCATCAAGAAAGCGTCACCCTGCGGTGACCAGACCAGGCGTTGCAGGCGGTTGCCGCTCCATAGCCAATGAGCCGGGTTGACGGCGTCCAACCGGTCAGCCTGTGGCGAGAGTTTCAAGCGCACCGCGTCGCCTAGTCGAATCGGGCTGGACTCGGTGGCAAAGGGCTGACCGGGCAGCGCCACGTGCTGAGAGCGCAGCCGTTCCAATCCATCGTCCAGCCAGTAAGAAAAGCTAAAGCCGAAATCACCCAATAGTGGGTAGGCCATTGGCACATCGTACACACGATTGGAGCCATCGGCATAGACAAAGCGTGTGGTCACCAGCATAAAGCGAGTGTCACGCGGTTGAATGATGCGCTCAAAAGCATAGCGAGCCAACGGCTGGACGGGGTCGAGTGGATCCAGTCCGACTTGGCCGATGAGCCGGTCCATGTGGGGGCGCAGTTTGGGGATGGGGTCGCCCCTGACGATCCACATGTTTTTGAACGGCAAGTTGGGATCGTAAGAGTAACCACCCACCATCCGCCAAACAACGCCGATCGGGTTAGGCAGAACACTCAGCGGCGGCACAAAACCAAACACCAACACGATGGATAGCGTCACGCCCAAGACCGGGAACGCGCGGTGATGTTTGCCCAGCGCCAGCAACACGCCGACCACGCACACGATTCCGCCCAGCCACGGCGCGGCCAACACCCACGGATTGACCCGCGCCGCCAAATCGGGTAGGAGTGTGAGCGGTGGAAGTGGTGAAGGCGGCGCGCTGCCCGTTTGCATAGGCGCTGTCGCGGCGATGCGCACCAGGAACACCATCGCCAGCGTCAGCGTCGCCAGGCCGCCAACGGCCATCACGTCGCCCAGGCGGGCCAGGCCGTTCCAGAAGCGCGCGCCGCCGTTGCGCTCGAACTGTAACCGCTGTTTGGGCAATCGCTCGGGCAGCGCAGCCAGCAGTGTGTCTTGACGGCGGAACGTCTCGAACTGCGCGCGGCACTCGTCGCACACGGCCAGGTGTGACTGGACAACTTGACGCTCTGCGGGCGTCAGCTCGCGGTAGGTTGCCAGTTGGGCCAGGGGATGGTCGAATCCAGAGTTACTCATCTTGATACAACTCTTTAAAGCGCAGTCGGGCGCGGACGAGGCGCTGCTTGACAGCGTCCCGGCTGATGTTCAACACGTCGGCGATTTCTTGCGTGGATAGTTCTTGACAGGAATACAGCACGAGCGGCACGCGCAGGTCAGGGCCGAGCTTGAGTAGAGCTTGCTGAACGGCGTGTGTTTCCAGTGCAGCTGGTTCCATGCTCTCGACGAGCAACGCCGGGTCTTCGTCAAACAGCGGCAGAAAGGCCAGCAAGCGACGCCGGCGCAATTGGTCGCGGGCGGCGTTGGTGGCGATGCGGTACAGCCAGGCGCGCACGTTTTGGACGTTGTCCATCGAGCGCCGCGCGCGATAGGCGCGGGCAAAGACCTCCTGGCAAATCTCTTCGGCGCAGGCGGCATCGCCCACCAGCCGGTAGAGGTAACTCTGGAGGGGTTGTTGGTACGCAGCGTAAAGCGCCTCAAAGTGCGCTTGATCGTCGTCGTGGGCCATTGGCCTTATTCGTTGGGTGAAAGCCGAGGCGCTCTCCATCGCTGCTCCTTGCCAAGTATGACGAAGGAGAGCGCCGGATGGTGACGGTCAAATGTCAAATTTCAAATCGAATGGGTAAAAGAGTGGAGGAGGTATGGCATTCTCAACCTATACAATCGCCTTGTGCTGATTATATCATAGGCCATTGTGGCGGCGAAGTGGGGATGGATAGGGTGCAGAGTTTTTGGGGTCAGCGCGGCGATTCTCTGCCGGCCCAACCGCCCCTGCGCACCGCCTTGCTATCTGGAAAAGAGGCGATTCTTCGCTTTGACATTTGCCTCATTTACGGTGTACAATGGTATTGATTCCTGCAACGGGGGCGTGCCATGATCTGGCAGTATTCACCTTATGCCATTGTTTTCCTCCTGGCCTCCGGATTAGCAATCGGAACGGCGGCCATAGCATGGCGGCGGCGTGCTTCCCCCGGCAATACGCCGTTCGCCTTGCTCATGTTAGCCATCGCCCAATGGACGTTCACGCGCGCCTTGGAGGCGTCCGCGGTTGATATTCCCTCTAAAGTATTCTGGGCCAAACTCGAATACCTGGGCGATGTTAGCGTGCCGGTGCTGTGGGCGATCTTTGCATTGCGATACAGTCGCCAGGACCGGTGGCTGACACGCCGCAACGTCGCACTGTTGTGGCTGGTCCCCGTCATCTCCCTCGGCGTGGTGGCAACGAGTGACAACCTGGTGTACGGCCACGGCGCATGGTTCTGGATCCACACAGTCTATAGTTACGCCCTCGTCTTGATCGGCAGTGTGGCGCTGGTGCGTGCGGTGCTTCGGCACCCTCACCTGTATCGCCGCCAGTCGGGCGCGTTGGTCGAGAGCATGAGCGACAGTGTCTTGGTGTTGGATACGCAAGACCGGATCGTGGATATTAATCCTGCGGCTCGCCGGCTGCTCGGCGTGGACAATATCTCCGTTGTACCCAACGGCGTCATCGGCCAGCCTGCCCGCACTTTATTGCCCGAGCTGGCCGCGCAAGACCGAAATGTGCCCGAGACCCGGGTCGAATGGCGACTGGATCAGACGCCGCCGCGCTCGCTCTGCGTGGACGTGCAGATTTCTCCCTTGCGAGACCGACGCGGGCGACTGGATGGGCGTCTGATCGTCCTGCGAGACATCACCGTGCCCTTTGATGGGGCTGAGCTGGTTGCCTTTGAACAGCCGCTTGAGTGACCCAAAGACACCCGGGTTAAAGTCTTCAATGGTGGCATTCTGCATATTTCTAGCCAGCTTGCCAAGATAGCTCATCATAGGCTGGGCATTCAGAAAAAGCCGTTTCAGAGCAAAGTTGACGATGAGTTTGACGCCTGCTCCGGCGCTTTTTGCAATGATACTGGACAGGGCGATGTCTTCAGATAGTTCCGACATTGACGACCCGGATGCAAGTGGCTGGTCACCGATCTGTGCTACTGTGGATAGGCCCGTGTAGAGTGAGAGGTAATAAAACTGAAAGTACAAAAGTTGACCACGCGCCTCGTCGGCATCGCCAGCGTCATCAAAGGTATGTGCATAGCGACGCTCCAGTTCTAAAAAATATGTCTCAATCGGGCACGGTCCCCACTTGACGCCAGAATAGGAATAGGGCATCCACTTGACCGCGGCCATCGTCTGCACCGGCTGTCCGCCGTCCGCGCCGAGGTCAAGCGTGAGTTGACGGCTGCCCACGGTCCAGGTCACAACGCTGCCCTGGCCCCAGGCGTCCAGGTTGGCGATGCGATAGTGATCCTCGCGCGCAAAGAGCAGCGTGGGTGTGACGGGCGACGTGTTCCAGTACGGCGTGAATCTGGACAGCACCTGGTTCGTCGTCGTCATGGCGAGCGTCATCAACGCTTCGTCCTGGTGCGTATAGGTCGCCATCGTCACGGCGAGCGTGTTGGTGATGCCCCAGCGCTCTTGCTCGGAAACGCCGCCGTTCGTCGTCCGGTTAAAGCGGCGATAGAGTTCAGCCACGGTGAGGTCGCGCTGGCCGTTCGCGTTCACGCGCGCCGCCAGGAAGGTGCGGTCCAATCCATAGGTGAGCAATTGAAGCTGCGCGTCGTCATTGCGGTCGGGGTCTACCTGCGGGTCTTGGTAAATGACGGCCACGTCCGAGCCGTGATTCTCGCGCACATTGAGGCCGGTCAAGCGCCACTCGTCGGGATAGACGTGAACGATCTGCGGGTCGTTGCGCTTGCTGTAATGGGAACATACGCCGTTTGCGTATTCGTCGCACACGTCCACGAGCGCCTGCACCGTCCAGATCATTCTCACTTGTTGAGCCGCGCCCCACGCTGCGCCGGGCAGGTAAACCATCTTGCCGTAAAAGGCCACGCGCGCGCCGCCGCGATTGTCGGTGACAAGCTGCAGCGGAACATAGACGGCCTTTTTGTCCGTGCCGGGGTAAGGTTGAACGTGGATGCCGTACTGGCTTTGCAGGGTGCTGGTGGGCGGCAGGTTGTCCATCGAGCCGCTGATCATGATCTCGAGCATCGGCAGCAGCTTGAGGTCGCCGTTGTTGCTTGGCCGGGGATCGAGGCTGTTGTCCAGATCGTAAAACGTCTTGCCGTCGTCGTCTTGAATCTGGCCTTGCCGGTCGCCTTGGGGCCAGTCCAACACGTTGTGGGCGTACCACAGATGCTGAGTGATCACCGGGTTGACCTGGAACTCGACGTAGGCAAACTTGCCGGGCGTCAGGCGATCAATGATCAGTGAGAAAGGCTGATCCTTGGTGAACGTCGTCGTGAGGATAGTGTGCGGAGACATGTCAAGGTTGTCGGGCACGACGTCGTTGTCGTCGTCGCGGTCGAACAGATCGGGCGTGCCGTCGTCCTCCCAATCCCACGTGGCGTGCGCCGAGCCGGGCATGTTCCACTCGCGCCCATCGTCAATGCCATCGCCGTTGCTATCCATTTCGAGCGGGTTGGTGTACCACGCGCGGCCCGCGTAGACAAAGCCTTGCACTTCGAGCGTGTCCGTGATCCAGTCGCCGTCGGTGTCCCAATCATTCGGATTCGTGCCGAGCAAATCTTCTTCGTAATCGGTGAGGCCGTCGCGATCCGAGTCGGTGTTGGGATCGGCCACGAGCGGGCTTGCTGGGCGGCTCTCGACTCCGGCGGGATTGGTCCCCAGGAAAAGCTCCTGGACATCGCTAAAGCCGTCGCGGTCACTATCCTTGCCTGTGTCCGTGCGGATCACATTCAATGTCGCCGGGCCGGAAGCGGCCGCGGGCTTGGCCTGCAACTTGTCTTCGAGTGCGCGTTGCATCTCGCTTTCGCGTGCGCCATCATCCTGCGCACGCTGTCGAGTGGCGAGTCGTTCGACGTACTGCGCCGCCTGGACGGCCTGCAAGAGTGGCGAAAGGACCATCGAAGCGATCACGACTATCACAATCGCGATGTAGACCTGCCTGGAACGGCTCAGGGCGATCAGGATGGTAAACAGGGCCAACATCGCCACAGCAATTACCGCAGGGCGCAGACCGTTGACCGCCGATGCCGAGAGACGGACGGCCATGGGTTGCCCACTGGCGACGATAGAAAAATTAAAGTCTACCGTGATGTCGGCCTTGACCTTGTCATCTTTGATCGCCGGGAAATCAAGGCGGAGTATTTGCCGCATTGGCAGGCCGGACGAATCCACCCATAGCTCGCCCTCGCCCGTCATGTTGACGTACTGCTGGGGCAAGTCCAGACTCAGGCCGGGCGGAAGCTCACCCGAGGCCGTCATGCGCCGCTCGAGTTTATCGCGCACGTAAGCGGCAAAGCTGCGGCCATCAATGCGGAAGGTATAGCAAGAAAAAGTGACGCCGGCGCGTGTCTCGGTTCCTTGCTCGACGACATCGCGCACGGCAGCGAGGTAAGCCATGAAATCGCCTTCGGGAGCAAACAGGCCGCTAAAGTCGTTGATCTCTTGCCAGTCTTCTTGCCCTCCTCGGCGCAGGGATTGGCCGGGCTGTTGGGCGACCCGCATTTCTTGGGCGTGCAGGGTGTCTTTATCAGCGCGGGCGTCATCACGCTGACCTCGGGCATTGCCTCCGTCTATGCCTTGCGTGGAGCCGTTCGGAGAATTGCGAATGTCGAATGACGAATGGCGAATGACAAGCAACGAGCGATGAATGTCAAACGCCGGACAGCGCAGGGCTGTTCCAGGGCGCTTCAGCGCCCTTTGCGCTTTCAGCCCGACGATTCACACTTGCACCTGCGGTGCAGTGCAGGTGTCGTCGGGCGCGAGTGCTATTGGCTGGAATTGCTGGAAGAATTGAGGTTGCAGGACCCGGAACTGCCACGACTGAAAAGTGGAGGCAACCAACTGGTTGCCTCCAAGAAAACAGCACGGGGAAATGTCGAATGTCGAATCGAATTCGCCATTCGTAAATCGTCATTCGCCATTCGTAATTTCCACCGGCAACAGAATCGTAAAGGTCGTTCCCTCGCCCCTCTGGCTCGTCACCGTCATCTGCCCACCGTGCGCCTCGATGATGGTATAGCTGATGGATAACCCCAACGCGGTCTTGTCCGGGCGGGTCGTCGTGAAGGGCTCGAAAATGTGCGGCAGGATCTCGGGCGGTATCCCATCACCCGTATCGCTGACCTCGACGCGCACCGCCGGCCGCGCCGGGCCGTCTCGAGTCTGCATTCGATCCCGCCCCATGCGCACGCGCAGCGTCCCACCGTGCGTCCCCCCTGCCGCAGGGGCAGCCATCGCGTCCACCGCATTCAGCACCAGGTTCAACAAGACTTGCTGGAGTTCGTCGGCGTTGGCCTGAACCAGCGGCAAATCGCCCACCTGCCCCTGCTCGACTGCGATGTTGCCGTGCCTCAACTGGGTGTCCGCCAATGCCAGCACAGCTTCCAGCACCGCGCGCACATCGGTGGGATGCATGGCCTGGCCCGCCGGGCGGTAAAACTCGCGCACGCGCCGCACGATGTTTGCGATGCGCTCGGAGGATTGTCCGGCGATGCCCACGTAACGTTTGAGCTTCTCCGGGCGCAAGCCGCCCTCCACCTCCTCCTCGATCAACGTCAAGCTGCCCTGAATCGCCTGCAGCGGGTTGTTGATCTCGTGCGAGATCGAGCCGAGCAGCCGGCCCAGGGCCGCCATCTTTTCGGACTGGAGCAACTGCGCCTGCGATTCTTGAAGGCGGCGGAACTGCTCCCGCTCGGCCTGATACAGCCGCGCGTTCTCCAATGCCGCCGCCACCTGATCCGCAAACGTCGCCAGCACCTGCACTTCGTCCTCGCTGATGTGGCCTTTCGTCTGTCTGTCGTAACCGGTCTCGATAACACCGATGACTCGGTCACGGATCTTGATCGGCATAAAGATGCGCAGCAGCCGCTCGTGGCCGAAGCGATCCCAGATTTCACAGTTGAACCGTTCGTCCCATTCTCCGATGATTTCGGTTCTGCCGGTGCGGCAAATGTCGGTCAAGATGTCGGGCTGATCTAGAGAATACTGGGCCATCTGAATCCATTCCGGGAAAAGGTCGAACTGGCCGCCCCAGATGCCGTGCCGGACGCCCACGCGCCGAGCAGCCTCATCCACTGTGGAAATGGTGGCATACTCGTAGCCGAGCGTTCGGTAGGCGGCCTCCAACATGGCCCGCATCAAAGGCTCCTCTTCCAGGGAAGAGGAAAGGGCGCGGCTCACTTCGTACAAGGCTTGCATGCGTTGAGCGGATTTTTGCGTTTCGGTGAACAAGCGGGCGTTCTCCAACGCAATGGCCGCCTGGTCGGCGAACGCGCGCAGCCGCTCGACGTGCACCGGCCCGAAAAAGCCCGGCGTGGCAGCATCTACGTTGAGGAAACCCACCACCCTGCCGCGTGTGCGGATCGGCGCACTGGCGAAAGAACGTACCCATTCCGATTGCGACATCTGAACCCAATTCGGGTCGGCGCGTGTATCGGGAATGACCATCGGCTCGCCCGTTTCGACCATTTGCTTTAGGCTCGCCGTAGTGGCGATTGAAAAAGCCACGTGCGCCGGAGCTTCGCCAAAGCGCTCATAGCCTCGCCAGCGGGCAATGACGGCGTGACCGTCCTTGACGAGCATCACATCGGCCGCATCGTTGGGTACCACGTGGCTCACCTGTTCCAGGATGCGATCCAGCACAGTGTCCACATCCAACGTCGAGACCAGCGTCGCGCCAATCTCGCGCAGCGTCTCGGCCAGCTCGCGCTGCTCCCGCTCCGCCTGATACAGCCTGGCGTTATCCAGGGCAATCAGCGCGAGTTGGGCGAAACGGCTCAAAAGCTCAACGTCGTCGCCCCCAAACGTCAGGTTGGGTTCAATGTGAGCTATGACGATCACACCAACCACCTGCTCGCCGGACTTGAGCGGCACCCCCATCACGGCCCGGATTTCGCCGAGAGGCGCATCCGGCAAGCGGCCCGGCCACATGTCGTAATCCTTCACGACCAGCGGTTGGCCGGTTTGCCAGACCTGGCCGGTCAGGCCATCGCCGGGTCTGATTGGATCAAGCGGCTTGACGCCAAAAATACCCACGCCCACTTTCCATTTGATCTCTGTCTCACCCGGCTCTGCCAGGTAAATGTAACCGTGCGATGTGCCCAACAGTTGCGCCGCCCGCGTCACGATGTTTTCGAGCACGTCATCCAACTCGAGCCGCTTCATCAGTCCCAAAGTGGTCTCGTGCAGCGCGGACAGGTACTCGTTCTGCCGGCGCAACGCTTCTTCGGCCCGCTTGCGCTTGGCCACATGTGCCGGTCCAGCGCATCCAGCATCGCGTCGAGCCGGGGACGATAGAGCGCCTTGAGGTCGGCAATGTGTGGTTCGAGCCAGCCGCGCCGCTCGTACTCGTAGGCAATGGCCTGGTTCAGGTAACTGGGATTGATATAGGTGTCTTCGGCCATGCGCGCCAGCCTGTCGGCCAGGGCCTCGGGCGCGATGACATAGCCCACGCGCAAGCCGGGGCTGATCAACTTGCTATACGACGACATCTTGAGCACACGCTCGGGCGCAAACTCAAAGAGAGTCGGCACATCCTGGCCTCGGTAGCGCAGGCGACGGTAAGGCGAGTCTTCGATGATGTAGAAATCGTACTGCCGCGCCAGGCCCGCGATCCGCCGGCGCGTCTCGGCCGGCATGACCTGGCCGCTGGGATTCTGGAAATCGGGGATGACGTAAAACAGAGCGGGCCGCTCGCCGCGTTCGAGCCGGGCCTCGACCTCGTCAACGTTCGGGCCACTCTCGCCCAGCGGAAAGCCGATCAATTGCCCGCCCGCGCGGCGCAGGACCGTCAGCGCGCGGTCATAGGACGGCTCTTCGACGTACACCACATCGCCGGGCCGGATCATCACGCGCCCGCACAGGTCTTGCAATTGAAGCGAGCCTTGTCCGATCAGGACTCGATGCGGGTCCACGCCCGCCTCGCGCGCGATCAGCTCGCGCAGCGGCGCAAAGCCGCGCGAGGGGCCGTACTGGAGCACCACGTCGCTGTGCTGCAACAGCACGGCTTGCGCGCATTCGGCCAATTGTTGAGGCCGAAAGCTTTCAACGGCGGGCACGCCCCGCGTCAACTTGATAGGTTTGTCTGCCATCACTATGCCTTTGCTCCACACATGGGTAGCGCAAGCTAGAGCCGAGTTCTCAGGCTCAAGAGTTCCGTTATCTCGTCGGCGGCCTGGCAACACCGCACAGCATGTTGCCGCATCGCTTCTTTGCTATAACGCAGCGTTGGCCCAGCCAGACCAATCGCCCCCACCACCTGGCCGTTCCAGTCGCGAATCGGCGCGGCAACGCCCCACGCGCCCATGTCGGTCTCTTCGAGGCTCTGGGCATATCCGCGTTCACGAATCCGCGCCAGCTCGGCTTTGAGCTTGTCGGGGTCCGTGAGGGTGTTGGTGCACAGTTTGGGCAGGCCCTTGTCGCGGATGATCGCCTGGGTTTCCGGCTCGGGCAGATAGGCCATCAATATCTTTGACGAAGCGCCCGCATGACAGGCCCGGCGCGCGCCGACTTCGAGCGTCAAGCGCACGTGATGACTGGTCTCGACCTTGTCGGTGCAGATGACTTCGTGGTTGTGATAGACGGTCAGGATCGTCGTCTCGCCCGTTTCGCCGGCGAGCGTGTGCATGATAGGCCGGGCAATGTGGCGCAGGCCGGTGCTTTCGGCGGCCAGGCTGCCCCAGATAAAGAGGCGATGCCCCAAACGCCATTTTCTGTCGTCGGCGTCGCGGCGCAAGATGCCGTGCACTTCGAGGCCGACCAGGAAGCGATGCAAGGTGCTTTTGGGCAAATCGAGTTCAGCGGCCAGCTCCGCCAAAGACCAGGTTGACCGCTCGGGCGAAAAGCATTCGAGCACTCGAACGAGCCGATCAATGGTTTTGACTTGCGAAGAATCATCCATGATATGTCACCGAGGAAATCAGAGCCACGCAAGAGACCCCGATCACATGCGATTCCACATATTGGAATCGCATTCTATTATATTGTATCAAATCTCTCGCAGACTGTCAACTGCCCCACACCGCGCGCTATGCGCTGCCAAAATGCCGTCCGCCGATTTCCACCCACGTGCCCATCTGTCGAGCCTGAGCTTGCTCGAAAATGCGCTGGGCGGCGGCCAGGTCTTCAATCGCAATCCCCAGCGACTTGAACAACGTGATCTCGTCTTCCGACACACGCCCGGCGATGCTTCCGGTCAGAATCTCGCCGATCTCGCCCACAATGTGCCGGTCGTCAATCGCGCCTTCGCCTTTGGGGATGAGAAACTCACCCGCTTCTGCGAGGGTGGACTCGCGCCGGTCCACGTACAGGCGCGACTGGACCACCGCCTTGGTATCCAACTCGCGCGAGGCCGGCGTGAACGCGCCGACGGCGTTGATGTGCGCGCCCGGCGCAATCCATTCGCCCAGCACGATGGGTTGCCTGGCCGTCGTCACCGTGCAGATGAGGCTGGCGCCGGCCACCGCATCTTGAGCCGATTCCATCACCTGGATTGGAATGCCGTGCCGCTTGGATTCCCTGTCAGCAAACTGATACGCGCCCTCCAGCGGCAGGCTGAATACGCGCACGCGGCGAATCGGGCGGACGCACAGCATCGCCTCGAGATGCGTGCGCGCCTGGGTCCCCGCGCCAATGATTGCCAGGTCATCGGCGTCGGGACGCGCCAGCAGCTTGGTGGCCACGGCGCTCACCGCCGCCGTGCGGATGGCCGTGACGGCGGTGCCATCCACAATCGCCTGGAGCAGACCGCGCCGTCCATCGAACAGCAGCACGACGCCCTGATGCGAGTCGTACTCGGTGCCATAATTGCCGGGGAACGCGGCGATGACTTTGACGCCCATAGACGCGCTCGATGCGCCGCCGAGGTAGGACGGCATCAGGCCCATCAAGTTCTGCCCGTCCGGCAAGATCATCATGGTGCGCAGCGGCAAGAGCGCTTGCCCTTGCGCCAGCGATGTAAGCGCATCCTCCATCACGCCGATGCACTCGCGCATGGGCAATAAAGCCGATACCTGATCCTGGTTGGCAGCGTCATAGATTTCGCCGAGAGCTTGCTCGTCAAACGCTCTCGCTCGGTTGAGTAGAGTCTCGTCCTGATTCACGTTTGCGCCCGGCGCACAGGTTGGCAGGCCGCTGCGACCTGTGTTGTGTTTCTATAATATAGACGCAGTAGCCGCCCATCGGATACGGGTACGGCCATCTCTGACCAATTTTCAAAATGGTGTGCGGCAGGCCGTATCCCTGGCACACTTGTACCGTCTACAATAATAGCCCTTGTCTGGAAATCTGCCAGCACTGAAAACGCAAAGAGAGGGAAGACGACAATCGCTTCCCTCTCTTGTCTGGTGAGCCAACCTAGCCGCCGTTGCGTTGTCCGCGCCCGGCCCAGCCGGGCCGTCCGGTCGCATCCCGCAAGGCAACCGACTTGCCATTGGTCAGGTTGTTCATCTGACTAACTTCAAACACGCCGGACTGATAGAACCCCGTCAACGTCACCTGATCGCCGACCTGCGCCGAGAAATTGGCTCCCAGCGCGTATTGCCAGGGGCGATTCTCCACGGTCACTTGCTCGCCGTTGCTGGTCTGCACGAGAAGCGTGGTGTTGTCCACGCTCACCACCGTGCCCTTAAGCGTCAGCCCGTCGGCAACTTGAGTTTGGCCTGCGCCGAGTTGATCTGCGTTGCCACGTCCTTGACCACGCCCCTTAAGGGTATCCTGGGGATGGCCGCCTCGACCTTGACCTTGGCCATGCGTCTCTGCGGTTCCGACCTTGACATTCGTCCGGTTGATCGCACCTGCTACCAGGATTCCGATCAATCCGACTACCAGCGTTCCCACGAGAATCTTCTTGAACATATTGTTTCCTCTCTTTTCTTGAATGCAGACATGCTGCGAAGCGTGCCTGCGTACGGTTTAGATATTGGCTATTGCTGTTGCCGTGTTTTCTTTGGGCTGCTGCCACAGCGAGAGAAAGAACCGGCTGGTCACGTTCGTCACCCAACGCCAGTGAATCCACAAGTGTACGATCACCGCGCCGATCATGATGACGCCAGTCCACGTGTGAATCAAATCCCAGGCGGCGCTGTTGAACAGGATCACGGGGCTGCTGCTCCTGCCTTCCGACGGCCAGATGAAAAAGTAAAGGCCCGAGACCGCCGTCAACAGAAAGCTGATCGCCACGATTGCGTCCACGACGACGTTGAGTGTGGCGCCGCGAGACAGGCCCGATCCTTTGGCCGTGATGGCATTGACGACGCGCCGGGTCATCATCTTGACCCACTGCCAGTGGATGGCAAAGTGAATGATGGCGGCGACGATCATGGCGACGCCCGTCCAGGTGTGCAGGTCATCCCACGTGTGCCGGTCGAACAAAAGCGTGACTCCGTACATGGGGTTGCGCCCACCCTGATAGCCGCCCGAAGGCAGAAACATAAAGTAGATGCCCGACAGCGAAGCCAGCAGGCCGCCCAGCAAGACCGTCAGGTCAATCAGCCAGTTGGTTCGAGTCTGTAAAGACATGGTGATTTTCTTGGACATGGATGTTGCTCCTTGTAGTGTTGTACGAGAACATGGTTCTCGTGTGTACTGTCTCTATGATAGCCAATCCGTATGGAGAAAATGTGAAGAACTTGCAAGGCTATTGTGAAGATTGATGCGAGGAAAGCACAAAAAAACCGCCAATAACGGCGCGGGCCAACGCCTCTCGGTGACAGTCTGGCAGAGCGGCGCAAGCATCACCTCGCGATATGTGGTAGACTCGGCCCGTCAGGGCGCGGTGCTGGCCGCCACTGCCAACAGCCAGACAACGTTCTACCTGTATGGCCTGGGCGTGATCGCCGAACAGACCTCGATCTGGGCGTATTACCTCAAGGACGGCCAGAACACCGTGCGGCAGATGACGGACGGAGCGGCGGTCGTCACGCTCGCGCGGACGTATGACCCGTTCGGGCAGGTGTTGGCTCAAGCGGGGAGTGGCAACCTGACCTGGGGTTATTGGGGTGGGCTGCTCGACGCGGCGACGGGGCTGGTCTATGTCGGCAACAGGCAATACTATGACCCAGTGACGGGGCGGTTCCTTTCGCCTTCGGGTCGTGGGCGGAATCTGTACGTGCCCACCAGTCGGGGCGATCCCCTGGGCGCGGCGCTGGGACCGGTGGCGTTGATCGCGTTAGGCCTTGCCGAAAAATTATTTTTCCACTTTGCGCGGGCTTCTACGTGGCTTGATAGTGTAGTTCCAGCGCGGCAAGACGCGATGCCGTTTCAGGTTGATTTGCGCTTTCTGTTCAGCCGTGATCTTGAGACCAGTTTCATAATCGGTGGTATCCAGGTAGGCCCGACCCCGCAAGCCTGTTTCCGTTCGCGTCGTCCGAATGAATTTGAGGACGGTCTCGTAACTGCTCAAAGGTTGCCCGGCCCAGTTCTGTTCGATATGGCAAAACAACTTGTGTTCAATCGGGTTCCATTTGGACGCGTTCGTCGGCAGGTGTATGACGGTGATTGTCAAGCCGAACTCGTCCGCCAACTGCTGGAGCCAGTATTTCCACAACCAGCAACGGTTGCCATTCGCTCCACCACAGTCCGCTTCGATCAACAGATGCTTCTTGCGTCGGTAAACTTTGCGCCCCACTTTGATCCACCACCAGCGAATGGCAGCCACGGCGAATTGTGGGGTCTGGTGCGATGTGCCCACCACCACAAAGCCTTCATTCCGTGTCATAGACTTTTCGGGATAGGCCCCGTTCTCCCGATTTTTGTTGGCGTAGCGACCTGACACCAACTCGTGGTACAATCGCCGCATCTTGTGCAAGGTGTTGGCCGGCCTCCGGTCACGTTCGATGATGTGGCTCGGGCGATGCAAGAAGCACCCTTGGCCGAGGTTCCGCGCATCACGCCAAGGGATCTGGAGGGCGCACGGATTATTCCAACCGTTGCGGATCTGACGCGCGCGGGTGGGTATTATACTGGCATCGACGCATCTCGCATTGATGTGCCAGAGCCAATGATGGGCGGCCCAGGCTACCCACTCTTGCCGTCCAGCCAGCAGGCAGGACTTGCTTGGGCAGTGCAAGGCAAGAGCATCGGCACAAAGAAGGCTGGTTCTGGAGCCGATCTGATCGCCGTTACAGCGATGAACCCGACAAGCCACCAGTCTAACATCAGCTTTATCAACTCGCTGATCAAGACAACGTCAGCGTACGTCAGGGATGGGCGCATTC
Source organism: Anaerolineae bacterium (assembly GCA_041300525.1). Lineage (GTDB taxonomy): Bacteria > Chloroflexota > Anaerolineae > Fen-1058 > Fen-1058 > JBGLNJ01. The sequence goes on from JBGLNJ010000001.1 coordinate 4,900,900, forward strand.
AGCCCGAGGTACTGGGCGAGCTTGATGCGCGTGTTCGCACGGCTGCGGCAGGCGGTGACGCTGCACTTTCCCGCCTTGAACGCTTCCCGGGCTTTGAAAGCCCCAACTTGCAAGAGTTCATCAACGGCGCAAGCTTTCAAGAGCGCAGCAGGATTGCTGACATCATTGGCAGCAAGGGCATGCAAGACCAGGGCATGCCAAACGTCACGCGCGTCCTGCAAGAAACCGTAGACCCGCGTTATGCAGGATCAAACCCGCGTGACACGCTCCTGTTCATCGAGCCGGACTTCAGTGCGCCGCCGGTTGATCTGTTGGCCGAAGGTCTGCCTGTCCACCCTAGTTATCGCTATGGCATCAGGGGCCGAGTTTTTGGCGCGCTTGACCAGAACATCTCGACGTTTGAAATGTTCCCGACCTTCTGGGGCGAGAAGAACATCAGCGCGTTTGGCCCAGAGTTCAACACTGGTGGGCGCCGCGCGTTTGACATGTCGCTTCCTATTGAGGAGGTAACAGGCAAGCAGGTTCAGGAGCTTGAACGGATACTGCAAAGCCAAAGCAACGAATACCCAGTCGGCTCGGCCATACGTTTGTCGCCGATCGACACAAGGATTGTGACGAACTCTTTGCTCAACAAGTGGAAGCCTACTACGACTTCTGTGAAGGCTGGAGGCGCATCTCCGCAAGCGTTTGTTGATGCGATCAACAACAACAAATACAAGCCTGCCCTGACCAATTACACGGCTGACGACATCAAGAGAGGCGCGAAGACCGGAGACCTTACCGTCTACCAGCTTGGCGACGATGACGTGTTCTTCGGTGTCGACGCCAAGCCAGATTATTCTTGGGCCGGCGTTGAGATGATGCCAAACGACAAAGCCTTGGTCGGTGTTGTCAGCAATGCCCCAGGCTCGAAAGGCACAGCCGCGCCGAGTGTCATGGCCCGGGCGATCGAGGATGGCGTCACCGTGCTGGATGCATTTGCTGTCCCGTCAAAGAAGTTTCCCAACGGGTTTCTTCCGACGTATTATAGAAAATTTGGCTTTGAAGAGGCTGGGCGCGTTCCTTTCGATAAGGAAATGTATATATCTGAACATGGGGAGCAGGCTTATAAAGATCTGCTGGATGCTTGGAAAACAGACGGATGGGACGAAAGCATGGGCATGCCGCCCGTCATCGTCATGAGATGGAGTGGAAATAATGCAGACAGAGCAGCAACGGCGGCAGGCATTCGTGGAGCAGGTGCGCCGAGTCATCGGGCCGCGCCTGAAGGACTTATCGCAGAGGCAGAAGGATCTGTTGGACGCGTCGGTGAGCGACCTGTTCAAGGAGAACCGGCAAGTGTCGGACGAGGAACTGCTGGGGGAGTTGGAACTGGTGACGGACTTCGTGTCGCCCCTGGGACAGGAGACGTTGCAAAAGGCATATTGGGACTTACGCCTCAACAACTCCGCAACCGAGGGATCCCAGACGACCAGATAAAAGAGCTAATGAAGCTACGTGATGTTGGTCAATGAACTTAAACATAAACACGCCACGCTGGGCGCTCCCGATCCTGAAACGCGAGAGCGCCCGCTACATCGGGGCCTTCGGTGGGCGCGGATCTGGGAAAAGTACGTTCTTCGCTGAGTGGATCGTCGAGCGGTGCGTAATGCGCAAGACCGATGTGGTTTGCGTGCGCGAGGTTCAGAAGTCGCTGAAGCAGTCGGTCAAGAAGCTGATCGAAAACAAGATCGAGGAACTTGGCGTTGGGCATCTGTTCCAGGTGCAGCAGGCTGAGATCAAATGCCCACACGGCGGCGTGATCATCTTCCAAGGCATGCAGAACCACACAGCCGACAGCGTAAAGTCGCTGGAGGGGTTCGATATTGCTTGGGTAGAGGAAGCCCAGTCAATCAGCCAGTTCTCGCTGGATCTCCTGCGCCCAACCATCCGCAAGCCCGGATCGCAACTGCTGTTCAGTTGGAACCCACGGTTCGACACTGACCCGATCGAGGGGCTGCTGCGTGGCACCAACCCGCCGCCTGACAGCGTGATCGTCGAGGTAAACTATAGCGACAACCCGTGGTTCCCTGACGTTCTCAAGGACGAAATGGAGTACGACAAGCGGCGCGATCCAGACAAATACCTGCACGTCTGGAAAGGCGAATACGTTCGCAACAGCGAAACGCGCGTCTTCAAGAACTGGACCATTGAAGACTTCGAGGCGCCGCCTGATGCCGTCCATCGCCTCGGCGCTGACTGGGGCTTTGCCACAGACCCAACCGTCGGCATTCGCTGCCACATCATCGGGCGCAAGCTTTACATTGACCACGAAGCCTATCAGGTGGGCTGCGAGATCGTTGACACGCCTGCGCTGTTCCTGTGGGCGCGTCCGCCGCATCAAAGTTCAGCGCGCGGTTCTTGCAGCCATTGTCAAAGACGGCGCGGTTGGCTTGTTCCACCAAGACGCGAAACCATTCGTCAAAAGGCTTGTCCCACGTCGTCTTGTTCCCGAATGATCGCTCCACGTCCGCCAGCCGGATGTACAGGTTTTTTCGGTGGAACAGGTTGTAGGGCCGCTTGATGATGCACGCCTGGCAGAGAGCGAAGAAGGCAAGCGCGAATTGGCACGGATCGGCAAGCTGACGAATGTTCGTAATCGTCTGGTCAATCCAGGCATTCTCTTCGTCGGTAAAGTAAACGTCGGCAAAAGTGTCCTGCACAAAAGTAGGGTAACTTTTGCCCGGGTGTCTTGCCAGCAACCCGTCCACTTGTTCGGGGACCAGAGTGACCTGACTGTTTTCGATCAGCGCCAGCCCAATGTAATGGTTGAAGCGGAGCAGGTCATTGTACGTGACCTGCTTACCGGCCTGCTTTAGGCGATAAGCGACTGCGCCTGTGCCGCCAAAAGCATCCAGGCAGGTCGTAAAGTCCAAACCTGCGATTTGGTTCCAAATCCACTGGACGAGTTTTGCTTTGCTGCCTTGATAACGTGTGGAAGGGAACTCGGCGGTCAGGCTTGGGAAAAATGTCGGCTGAAAGACTGTGACTGTTTGCATCTATCTTTGGCATACACCGCTGTGGAGTGTTGCCATTTTACCTCCGCATGTGCCAGAGCGCAATCAGGGTTTGCGTTGTAGCTCGCGCAGTCGGAGATACGTCAGCAGCCCGTAATAGTAAGCCAGCAGCATGCACAGCCGCAGTCCGTGCAGCCCGTCGCGATAGCCTTGCAGCGTGATATAGCGCCACCAGAAATGTCGCAGCGGTTGCAGGATGACGTTGCGCGGCTTCCAGCGGATGCCTTGCTGATAAAGCTCTTGCGCGTCGTGCCGGATATAGTGCTGTTGCTTGGCCCGGAACTGGTCGAGCGTGTCATAGTTATAGTGGATGAGCGGATGCTTGAGATGCCCCTCCGCTCCGTCGAGCACGACGACCTCGTGGACGGGGCGCTCGTAGTGTGCGCGACCCCGGCGCAACAGGCGCATCTGATAATCGGGATAGTAACCCGCGTGCAACGTGAGATGTCCAAAGATATAGTTGTGGCGCGGCGCCCAGTAGCCGACCGGCGGCAAATCGCCCGCGACGATGCCCTGAATCTCGGCGGCCAGTTCCGGCGTGGCGCGCTCGTCGGCATCCACGAAGAACACCCAGTCGGCGTTGGTCGCCGCGTCGAGCGCGACGTTGCGGGTGTAGGCGAAATTTTCAAAGGGGTGATGGAGGATGACGCGCGCCCCGGCCTGCTGCGCGAGTGTTGCCGTGTCGTCGCTGCTGCCGGTGTCGCACACGACGACCTCGTCGGCCCAACGCAGGCTGGCGACGCAATCGGCGATGTGGTGTGCCTCATTCTTGGCGATGATGATGGCCGCTCCGCGCAGGAGATAGCTCATAGCAGATCACCGCTGTTTGCGCAAAGCTTGATCACTTGCCGGTAGGCTTTGACCAATGCTGTGTGCGCCGCCTCGTCCGTTTCTCCACGTGTCAGCGCGGCATCGGCCAATCGAATCTCTTGGCGCATCTTGCGGCGCACCAGCCAACGCGCGACGATTTGCTTCCACGCGGGGTGATGCTTCCGGTACAACCGCAGACGGCTCGTCCATAGCGCCAGGATCATTTCCGGCTTGACTTGCCGGGTGGACTGCCCGGCATAGTGGACGATCTCGGCCTGTGGCACGCAATAGATTTTCCAGCCGGCCTCCTTAATCCGCCAGGCCCAGTCAATCTCTTCACAGTACATGTGAAAGCCTTCGTCCATCAGTCCTGCCTGGCGGATGGCATCGGAGCGCACCATCATTGCCGCGCCGAGCGGGTGATCAATCTCGAACGGCTGGCCGCTCGCGTACAGCTTGCGGCTGTAGCGGCCATTCAGTCGCGATTCGACGAGCCGCCCGTGGACGCCCGGCGCGTCGAGCGCGATTTGCCACAGGCCAGGGAAGCCGAACGCGCTGTGCTGAAAACTCCCGTCGCCATAGATCAGTCGTGCGCCGCACACGCCCGCTCGCGGCGTGGCGTCCATGAAACGAACCATTGTCTCTAGCGCGCTGCCATGCACGACGGTATCGGGATTCAGTAGGAGCACATATCGTGGAGATCGGAGAGTGGAGGTTGAAGCATCCAATCCCCAATACCGAATCCCTGCATTGTTGCCACCCGCGAACCCCAAGTTCTTTCCGCTGACGATGAGGTGAACTTGCGGGAAGCGACTGCGCACCATCTCGGCGCTGCCATCGGTGGAGGCGTTGTCTACGACGATGATGCGTGGCGCGTGTTCTGTGTTGCGTAGAACAGACGCAAGGCAAGCGGCCAGCAGATCGCGCACGTTCCAACTGACGATGACGATGCCCAGGTCAGTCATGGCCCATCTGCTCGGACCGAGTCCTGAGATAATAGCGCAGGCAAGTGAAACATTCCATAGAGGTCTTTCGTCGGGTTGCAGTGCCGCGCATCGTGTGTTATTCTTATGGGGCTAACCTGTGATAGCCGCTCGTTCTCGTTCGCGTGGCACGCGCGGAGTATAGGACAAATTCCCCGACTGCGCAACTTTGCCATTGTCGTGAGGCATCCATGATTCAACTCATCTTTGACAGCGCCGACAACATCATCCCCGAATGGGAAGACGAGCAGGAACGCTTGATCTTTCGTCTTGCGCCGGCGCAGCTTGGCGAGTTCCTCTTGCACCAGCCGGACGACCAGGCGATCCAGCGTGTCTACCGAATAGTTGCTCACGTCGTGATCCGTCTGCGTGCCGGGACCGCTGCTCGAGTTGCCGGCCTGGGCGTAGGTCAAGAAGACAAACTTGCCGCCGGTGAATTGGGCCATCTGCCGGAAAATGTACTCGCCCTGATCGTTCAGCCCGCTGGCCCCAATCGGAAAGATTTTGATGCCACGCCGCACCGCGTCAATCATGTCGCTGTCGTAGCTAAACGGCTCCCCGTAATCCAGGTGAGGCGGCGCGTCACCCACCAGCAGGATCATGCGTACCGCGTCATTGGATCGCCACGAAAGTTCGTTCAGCGACCGGTGCAGCGCCTCGTTGACGGATTCGGGTTCGTCGCCGCCGCCGCCGGCTTGAAGCGCCGCCAGCGTGCGCTGGAAAGCGCCTACATCCGAGGTAAAATCGTTGGTGCGGACGACAAACTGATCACCTCGGTCGCGGTACGCCACCAGCGCATACCGAACGTCAGGCCGCTCCGGCAGGGCGTCAACCGCACCGGCGATCTCGCGCATCGTCGTCTTTAACTTGTCAATCTCGTCTTGCATCGAGCCGGTCGCGTCCATGAGAAAGACGAGGTCGAGTTGCGCCCATTGGGCGATGGGAGCGCCCGGCAGGACGAGCGTCCAGCGCTCCTGGCTCTGGCGCGTAAAGACGGCGCTCTGCATCGCCTGCCCTTTGTACGCCGCCACCGTAAAACGGTCCACCTGCTGCCACTGCCGTTGCGGGTCGAGTGCGCGCGGGTGAAAGAGCATCTGCCCGCCGCTATCGGTGCGCCCCTCAAAAAAGAACTGTTGGCCGGCCCAGATGCGGACGATGGCATCGTGTACCGGTTGCTGCGCCGCATCCACGACGCGCACGACGTATCGCTCGCGGATGTCCCGGTCGTTGACGCCCAGGTTGCGTTGCCGGTCGCGGTAGTCCAGGTAGGCCTGCCACTGCTGATTGTCGTCCACCACGCCGGCCGTCACCGGCTCGAACGATGGGCGCTGATACGGGGCGGCCTGGGTGGGCGCAGGCGCAGCAGCGTAGGGTGAACTGGCGTCGTACTGGACGATGGCCGGCCCGCGCGTGGCGGCCGGCGCGGCAGGCTTTTCGGCCACAACGACGGGGGCGGGCGCTGCCGCCGGCGCGCAAGCTGCCAACGTCAGCGCGAGGACGGACACGCAAACAAAGACGACATTCAGGATCAAACGGGTATTCATTTTTTCTCTCCTATTCTTTGGGCCGGCTCGGCGTAGCCGGTGTTGTTTGATTGTTCTACTTATTACATGCAGGCAGGAGAGATTTTGTTCACAGGTCCAGGGGGCAGTGTGCTGTACAGTCACGCAAAAGCGCATGGGACATTAGTACCAGGGAGATGGAGATTGACAGGCGATTGGAAAGCGCATAGAATAAGTCAGTGGGTTGGCAAGACAAGGCGGCGCAAAAGGTAACCGCTCAGGCTGGCGGTTAGAAACCGCGCCTACGTCAGCCAAGTCGCCCTGCGGCGACTAGCATCCAGCCTGCGAAGGCAGGCTTTGCTGCTCGCCAAAGGCGGCCGCGACTTGAGTCGCCGGGCTGAGCGCAGCGTGCCAGGAAGACAATACAGAGCGTCGCAGGCGGCACATACCCCTCAGCCATGAAGGAGCCAAAAATGAACGCACATCACAAACGCGATCTCAGACTGCTGGGCAGCCTGGCGGTCGTGACCCTTTCCCTATCGTTTGCCCTGGCTCTGTCGGGAGCAGCCAGCAGCCTGGCTCGACCGGCGGCAGTCCCCACCGGCGCCGCGCCGTTCTTGAGCCAGAGTGCCGAGACGAAGGACACAGGCGCTCCCAGCCCATCCGCGCGTGCAGAGGACGTGTCCGGCCCGCACGGTTCCGCAGACATTGCACCCACAGATATGAACGTCGTCAAATATTTTGACAGCGGCAAGGCCGAGGCCGGCAAACAGTTCATCTATCGGATCAACTTTACCAACCAGGGCAACGCGCCCGCGTCGGATGTGATCGTCACAGATACGCTGCCGGCGGGCGTCACATTCGTGTCCGTTCCCTATTGCTCGATCTCGCCCACTCTCAGCGGCGATCAACTGGTATGGTATGTGGGTCGGGTCACACAGGGAAACTCGGGCTCTCTCTATGCCCAGGTGCAGGTCACCGATACCGCGCAGGTGGGCAGCGTGTTGACGAACGTCGTCAGGGTTTCGACCAGCGACGTTGACATTGACCCGACCGACGACGTCTATACCCTCACCACCACCGTCACCACCACCGTCGCGCCTGGCTGGGATATGAAGGTCACCCAGTCACTCTCAGGCGCGGCGATACCGGGTCAAGAGGCGCAATACTATATCCGCTACGATAATCTGGGCAGCCTGACGGCGACGAACGTCATCATCACCGACCTGCTGCCGATCAGCGTGACCTACGTGTCGCACTCGGCCTTGGGCTTTTCAACCGTCGTCACCGGCAGTATGGTGGTCCTGACCCGTTCAGAGGTAGTCGGGGACTCGGGCGGCGGCATATCTATCACTGTGCGCGTGACCGATACCGCCCCGGTGGGCGCAGTGATCACCAATGTCACACAGATTTCGACCGGCGACTTGGATGTGAATCTCACGAACAATGTCTATACCCTCACCACGTCTATTGTCACGGCCACGCGGGACCTGTACGTTTACAAATCGGTGGTCGGCGGCTCGCCACAGGCCGGCAGCCCTATCCGTGCGTGTCCGAATGTCCCGCCAAGGCCATCCAGTTGATGCACTATACCGACGCGCAAATGCTCGTCAAGGTGGACGCGCTGTTCGGCAGGGCCAGGCGGCCGGGGTTGATTCCGGTGGAATCCATCGAGGTGCGGTAGCCACCAGCATACCTCGACAAAGACTTTACTGTCAATGGGAGCAAGAATGATGCCAGAGAATTTCAACCCGCAAATCGTGGCGTTCGCGTGCCACTATTGCGCTTACGCTGCCGCTGACCTGGCCGGGGGCATGCGCCTGGAATATCCGCCGGCGATCAAGATCATCGAGCTGCCCTGCACCGGCAAGCTCGACGTGCTGTACGCGCTGCGCGCTTTTGAAGACGGCGCGGACGGCGTGATGGTGGCCGGCTGACTGGAAGGCGATTGTCATTACCTGGAAGGTAATCTCAACGCGCGCCGGCGAGTCGAGTACGTGCGCAAGCTGCTCAAGAGCATCGGCCTGGAAGAGCAGCGCATCCAGATGGTCAACCTGTCCTCTGCGATGGGCGGGCAGTTTGCCTTTGCCGCCGCCGAGTTGACGGCCGAGATCAAGCGCATCGGGCCGAATCCACTTGGCAAGAATATGTCTTTGAACGATAATACTCCGCACAGCAAGGAGCAGCCTCAAGAAAAAAAATAAATAGCGCAGCGTGACCGAACGGCTTGGGAAAAAACCTGTCAGCCAACAGAGGGGGAGTCATAGACAAACAGCCGTACATCCTGGTCGTGGACGACGCCCCTGACATTCTCGACGGCACGCGGCAGCGTGGCGGTGCTCGAAAGCCAACCCTATCGCCTGCAAACGGCTCGAGACGGCAAGCGATGCCTGGAGATGGTCGAGATCGAGCAGCCCGACCTGATTCTCCTCGACCTGATCATGCCGGACGAAGACGGCTTTGCCGTGTGTGAGAAACTCAAGGCCGACCCGGCACTGGCCGATGTGCCAGTGGTGATGCTGACCCGTCTGCAAGATGGCCTCATCAACCCGGCGCGCCAGACGGGCCGCTTGCCACTGGCGGAGGATTACATGGAAAAGCCAGTCAAGCCGGCCGAGTTGTTGAGACGGGTAAGCAAACTCTTGATAGAGAAAGAGTGAAGACAAAACCCCGCTAGAGCCTTATCATCTGGACTTGCTACATGGCTGCATCGCCTCATCCGCGAGCTGTGGCGCTGGCGAGGGCACCTCGCGCTCCCGCGTTTTGTTTGGCGTGTGTTGTGGTCGAGCTGACCCTCGTCAGGGCTTACGAATCTTCACAAGGGTATGATATAATCCCGCCCGTGAACCGATCGTCTGACCTGCCAACTCACAAACCCATTGTCACCTTGTCACCGCCCGAACCTTCGGTTCGGCGTCACCTTGTCACGTGGCTTTTGGCTGCTATCGTTTTTCTGACTGCTTTCTTGCTCTACATTGCCACACTTGCGCCCGGCCCTGTCCCCGGTGATCCATCCGAATACATCTTTGTCCCGCACATCCTCGGCATTGCGCACCCGCCTGGTTATGCCTTTTACACGCTCACGGCCAAGCTCTGGCAGACCCTCGTTCGCGTGGGGACGATTGCTTATCGTACAAACTTGCTCGCAACATTCGCAGGCGCAATGGTTGTCACACTGGTGTACGGGATCGTCTGGCAAATCATTACTTCCACCCCACGAAGGGAAGGAAGCGTGCTTCCCGCTGTGTTTGCCGCTCTCTCTGCAATGGCGAGCGCCGACTTGTGGCAGCACGCCATTCACTCGAACGCGCACATCGTCACAGCGGCGCTGGCGACGCTGTGCCTGTTTCTGCTCGTGCGCTGGTGGCGAACGAATAACGACAAATGGTTAGCCGCCGCCGCGTTTGTCGCCGGATTGAGCCTGACGCATCATCCGATCCTGGCCGCTAGTTTCCCGGCTTTCGGGATCTTTGTGCTGTTGGTCAAGCCGCGCATCGTCACACAACCGCGCAAGCTGGCGTGGCTGGCAGGTTGTTTCGCGTTGGGGCTGGCGCCGTTCCTGTATTACGTGTTGCGCGGCCCCAGCGCGCCGTTCAACACGCTGACCACGCTCGACTCGATGCTGATCCACGTCACCGCGCGCGGGCTGACGATCAACTTGTTCCCGTTTGGGCTGCGCGATCAACCGACACGCCTCATTGTCTTTTGGGAACTGTTGCGCCTCCAGTATCCTCTTGTCACAATCGCGCTGGCGGCGCTCGGCGTGGCCTGGCTGGCGATTCGTCGTTCCAAGCTGCTGGCGCTGTTTGGCATATTCTTCCTATTCAATCTGGCTTTCACCCTCAACACCATCCAGGACGTGATGGCATACTTGATGCCACCATTCGTCGCCGTGGCGGTGATGGCGGGGATCGGGTTGCTGGCGCTGTTGGAAATCGTGGCGCAGATTCCTCTCAGGCGCGAGGACGCCCGCAGATGGGTTCCGATTGCAGTGGCCGTGTTGTTTCTGGCTGTGCCGATCTCGACCGCGATCCACAATTTGCCGCGCATCAGTTTGCGTAATGATCGCGCGGGCGACGAATGGGTGAACGCCGTGTTCGACCAATTTTCCGGCAAGCATCACACTTCGCGCGCCGTCCTGTTGGCCGAATGGGAATCGCTCACGCCGCTGTGGGTGGCGCAGCACACGCAAGGCCGGGCGCTCGACCCGGCCGACGTGACGCTCGTCTATATCGCCGCCACGTCGCCCAATCCCTGGCTGGATAGCGTGTTCGCTCACTGGAATGAAGGCCCTATCTACCTGGCGGGGAGGCCCGCAAGGTCCTGGACTTTCTCAACCGCGCGGCCAGCGCGCGGGAGATCGCCGAGACCATCGAGATCCCCGGCGAGCTGGACGTGGGGCTGCGCGTGGGCCAGCGCATCCTGGAGCGCCGCAACGCCCTGGGGGGCGCTTTCGCCACCCTGCAGCAGGTGCGCGATGTTCCCCAGGTGGGACCGGAGCGCTTCACAGGGCCGAGCATGTCGCCACTTTGCCCGGCCCCACACGCTCAACGCCCGCGAACAAGGCGAGATCGGCAACGACTTCACCCGCATCCAGGGCACGCGCATCCGCCATCACATGGGCCCCGCCAGCCTCAAGATGTACGACAAGGCTGGCCTGATCGCGCGCGTCGAGTGCACCGCCCAGAGGTTTCCTTCTTCAAGCACCACCGCCACGTGGAACAGCGCAACGGTGCGCGTGTCTTCAAGCTTGCCCCACTGCGCGAATCGATCTACAGCCTCGGCGACCTGCGCCAACTCCTGCAGGCCCCGAACGAGCGCTACCTCGCCTTCATGGCGTGCCTCGAGAACGCCAACGCAGCCCAAAAAGCACTGGCCAAGATGGCCGGCCCAGCCAAGGTCAAGGGCCGATCGCCTCAAGGCTTCGACCTATTCCTCGACGCCAACTACCGCCTCTTCCGCACCCTCGCCCGCGGCGACTGGTTCATCTTCGGACCTGATCATCTACGTGCTGTCCCACGAGGATTCGTTGTAGAAACGCGCTGATACCGGTTCTACAATGCCACGAATGCGCGCAATTTCTGGTTGCGTGAGACGCCTCTGCCATGAGGTGACATTCGCGCGACTGTTAACGCGCGTGGTTCTCGTCATCGCAACCTTACCGCCGGTCACCTCGATTTCACTCGGGTTGCTGCTGGATGAGTGCTCCTTCACCACAGCTGCGACGTGATCGGTGTACGTTAGTGCGAGGCTTTCGAACAGTGCGCGAAAGCCTTCTTCAGGGGCTAGGCTGAGGTCTTCGTGGTAAACGAAGTGCCAGTCTGGATGCGTTTTCCGATACTGATCTACTACGTGATAGAGGAGTTTCCATGTCAGCGCAGCCTGGTCTACAAGATCGTCGGTGACGCGGCTGGCGCGAATCTCTTCCGCATAAGGTGACAAAAAGCGATCCATCAGGTCCTTCTGCGATAGAAACTCCTTCGCATGATCGATGGGCCAGCGAAGTCGCTTGATACTGCTAACAAAGGCCGCGGGGTGGCGGATGGTCACAACCACGTCGATGTCGTATCTCTCCGCCAACCATTCCGCCGCGAGAATCGCGATGGGATCTTTTAAGAGTGGCCTTGCGCCCGCACACACCTCCGCTTTGTGGCGCCGGTTTTTCCGGATTGAACGCCCGATCGCTCGGATCGATCGAATATCCCCGTTAACGATATCATTCCATATGCTAAACCGACCTGCCACCAGAGCGCTCACCGAGCCTCGAAAGTGAGCCTCATTGCCCTCGTGGATGTATTCAAACCAATGGCGGACCGGAATCTTGGGCATGCCCGGAACCCGAACAACAGGATTGAATGGCTCATGAATGTAAAACAAGCCGGGGGCCTCGGCGAGCATTTTCCCCACCCAGGTCAACCCCGATCTATTTGCTCCAGTAACTAGGACTGCTTGGCCGCGCATATTTAGTAGGCCTCGATCCAGTGTTTAGTTCTGGATGATCCTGCCCTTCGCAGGAGTTATCCTCTGCTGCTCGCGGGGGAGGCAATTGATTACCTCGTCGCCGGGGGAAACGTTGCAATGCCGTCGACTTAAGCCATCCGCGTGCACGCGGGATGAAACCCCAGGCTTGAGCTTGCCGGGATTGTGGGGCGGAAAGCTGCGGTCGGGCCCAACATCGTCGACCGAGCCTAATAGTTGCCGGATCAGGGCCTCGAGGAGGCGTTCTCGATCGCTGGGGTTGGCGATCAGCAGTCGCATGAGCGTGAGCTTCATCGCCGAGAGGTTAGAGAGCCGTGTACCCGATAGGACCACTTGCGATGTGCGAAGCGCCGCGCGGCGAGAACCGGACGTCCGGAGAGATTCTCTATCTCGGCCCAGCGTTTCTGGCGCCTGTAGCTCTCGTCCAAACGCACGCGGATCGGCTCGGCGGCCAGCCCCTGATCGCGACAGGCGCGGCGCTGCTCGGCGGAGCGATCAGGGTGACGACCGAGGAGACCGCGTCGCTGTCCCGAAACGCATGGGCAGCGGCTAAGCTGCTGCGCGAGAGGCGCATACAGAAATCGATCCCGTGGCCCAGATGCAGCGCGAAGAACCAAGAGGCGGGATAACCGCGATCGTAGTTCAAGAGATCGCCGGAGCGCGGGACAGTCAGATGCTCCAGCGCCAGCTCGTGGGCGCCCCACAACGCTCGCCGCCGTTGGGATAGCGACCACCAGATCGTGGGCGATATCGTAAAGGACAGAGGCGCGTGGCAGCGTCGGCCCGCTCGACTGCATCCCGAAGGCACGCGCCAAGGCCACGCCGCGCGGCAGGCGCAAGGTGGTGCCATCGACCGCTAAGAGGCGAAATCCCTGCCACAAGTGGGTCGCCCAGCCGCCGCGGAAGGTCTCGGTGGCGAGCCGGTTCAAGTGGCTGAACGGCTTCTCCAACATTCCCTTGCGAGCCTTGCTGAAGGCTGCCCGAGTCGGCACCGCGCTCGCCACCGGCGCATCGCCCAGGGTTGCGAAGAAACTTGCCGGTGATAAGAACTCGCTTTTCGCAGCCTTTTACATCGCCACCTCCCGAATTGCCGAGCGACCCAACGCCCTGTCCCAACACGCACGCCACGACCTGTCCGCCGAGGCCGTCGGCCAGCGTCCTCGCCAGGCCCATCGCCTCCCACGAGACGGACGCGGCCTGGCCCTTGAACTGCTCGACCCAAACAAAGATGTTGTTGCTCATAGGATCTTTTCCCCCATGATCTTGTCGGCCAGCGCCGACGCGATCTGCTGAGGCGAGTCGCCCGTGATTATTTCGCACGCGCCCTCGCGAGGCGGCGGGGCATAAGTGCGCGCCCAATCCATGCGCGGCGTGAGCACCGCCGCATCCAACCCCAACTCGCCCGCGCTCCAGATGGGGATACTGGCCTTGGCCGCTTTGCGGATGCCCATGAACGAAGCATAGCGCGGCTGGTTAATGTCCTTGATCACGCTGACTGCGGCCGGCAATTTGGACGAGACAACCTGCTTGCCCTCTTCCAGCAACCGCTCGACGGTGATCGTCTTGGCTCCCGCGTCGAGCGCGCGAATCTTGGCGACGAACGTCAGCGGGACAAAGCCCAGCCGCCGCGCCACGGCCGCGGGCGTCATGCCGGTCTGCGCGTCAATGGACGACTGGCCGAACAACACCAGGTCCACGTCGCCCAACTTTTTGACGGCGGCGGCCAAGACGGTGGCAACGCCCAACCCGTCCAGCTTGGAAAAGGCGGCGTCAGAGAGCAATATCGCTGCATCGGCTCCCTTGGCCAGCGGGTCCTTGAGTGCATCCTTCGCGCCCTCCGGTCCCAATGTGATCGCGGTGACCTTGCCGCCTTGCTTCTCTTTGATGAGAAGCGCCTCCTCGACGGCATAGTCATCCCACGGATTGACGATGAGCGGGGCGTCGCCCCAACTCACCTTCCCGGCCTCGTCCACCTTGAGCACGGCAGCCGAGTCGGGAACCTGTTTGATACAGACGACGATATGCAAGGCACACCTCCTGTATGTGATGAGTGATGAGTACTGCGTAATGCGTGCTGCGTATTCCGTTTACGCAACACATAGTACGCAATACGCCTCACTTGCTAACCTTGATCTTTTCCAATATCACGTGGTCGCCCACGAGATTTCCCTGCGCATCATAAACCGGCAATCGCTTAATGTCCGGCTGAGTGTACATGCCGGCCCACAGTTCATATTCGCCCGGCGGAACGTCGGACGGGATGGTGAGTATGTGCGTGTCGGCGATCGGGACATTCACAAACCACTGCGTCGTCGGGTAGCCGCCGTCGAGCGGCTCGCTATCGTGCCCGGCCCACAGCGGGCCGTTCGTCTTGGGATTATACTGTGTTCCGACGAGTTGGACAAAGACAGTGTATCGCTCTGTGGGTTTACCCGCTATTGTGGCAAGGTTTGTCCATGAGAAAACAGGCACCGCACGCCAGCACAGCTTGACCGGCAGTTGACCGCCCGGCTTGACTTGCGTCGGCGCTTGATAACCTTCCAAATGAATGGACTGCCCAATTCGATAACTGCGTGGGTTGGGAATTGATGTGACAATCTCCAGCGGTGGTGTCCCGACAATTCGCAGTCGCCTTGTGAGTGGCAGAACCGCTCCGCCATTATGCATAGTCTCCGGCGTTGCAGTCTCAGATGAAGGAGACTCTGGGCTACCTCGACGAGAGACATATCCCAATAACCCCGACACATTCAACAAAAAGTTGTACTCGCCCGGCGGAGTACGCGCATAGACCGGCACATCAAAACGCACACGCGCCATACCGGACCGCGGCTCGACCCGCTCTGTGCGCGTTTCCAAAACAAGCGGGTCTGTGCCTGGCTTGGGGAAAGACCTCAGCATCATTGTCAGCGTCAATGGCTCATCGTACTTGAAATAGGCAACCAGGTGCGCCACGTCTCCCGGCCCGACCTCTCGTACAGGTAAGTCATAACCCAGAAGCTCTACCTCCACCATGCCCCAATAATATATGACCCACCGCTCTGATGAATAACCCATCCGAACATTGGCAATGGGCAGTTCGTTGTCAATACTGTACAAGCTCAACCGATTGTATCCGTACCCCTCTCGCCATACCGCATGGCGATTCTTGTCCAGCCAACCAGCCAGCAAGCCATCTGAGTCTTGGAGATTCTTTTCGACTTCGGCCAGCCACACGCGCTTGTGATTTTGCGCCAGCGGTGCCAGAACTCGCTCCACATCCTGCGGCGTCACCTTGACGACGGAAAGCGTCGTCACGTCCGGCAACTGGGCGCGACTGGGCAGCACATCGTATCGAAACTGGAACAGCGGGAAGCGGTCGCCGGACACGAGCAGCAGCGCATCGCCCGGCTCGGCATAGGCCGCCACCGCACGCGTCATCGTCTGAAAGTCATCGCGCAGGCGACGCCCATCGTAATAGCCCGGCAAGACCCAGAACGTCAACGCCAGAATCGCCGCGCCTGCCAGGCCGCCCGCGATCTTGCGCCATTCCCACAGCGCCGCGATGCAGCCCGCCAGCGCCAACGCCAACGCAGGCACGCTGAGCAACTGGTAACGCGCTTCGAGCGGCGGACGATAGAAAACGCCTTGCGGCAATGACAGCAGGATAAAAATGCCCACAGCCGGGACGAGCAAGATGCAGGAGGCAAGAGGCAAAACGCAGGTCGCAAGTTGCAAGTCGCAAGTTGCAGGCTGCAAGACGCAAGATTCATTCTGCGACCTGCGCCCTGCGACTTGCCTCCACGCAATGACGCCAGCGACCATGATCGCCGCAAAAACAAGATTCGCTGCCCAGTACCGCTCGACAAGGTGGATTCCGAAGGCGAGATGGATTGAATCACAATCGCCTTGAGCGTCAGGCCGAGCGCGGCAAAATCGTCGCTCGCCTTGGCGCGCACGCCGGCCGCGATCTCTTGCGTCAGCCCTTGCACTTCAAAGGCTGATTTCTTCAGTTCGCCCAACAGGTCGCGCAGCGCTTGAATGATAAGGCCCACCAACCTGTCGCGGATGTCGGCAAAATCGTACGTACCCTGCGCGCCCACGAACTGGGCGACAAACTGCTGCGGGTTGCTGATCTGCAAGCCGAAGGTGCCGAAGGCCTTCAAGAGGCTCGCGCCCAGCCCCACGCCGGGGTGCATGATGGGCACTGGTTGCGGCGTGCCCCACTTGAACTGCGGGAACTCGCGCATGCTGACGAAATAGACTTCCGCCGTGAACGGCGTGCGGTCGTTGAACAGCTTGCCGAGCAAGCCGGTGACGAGCGGAATGTTGGCCGTGGTGATGGTGTGGCGACCGGGGCCAAAGGCATCCAGCGCCTTGCCGTCGCGGAAGAATACCGCCGCCTGCCCCTCGCGCACAATCACCTGCGAGCCGATGCGGAAATCGCCCGACCCACTTTCGGGGAAGCGATGCACCAACTCGTCGCGCATCTCGTTGGGGTACTCGATGACATCAAAGACTCGTGCCATGGGAATCCTCCTCGCCGGTATCGCGCGAAGCGTGCCGGCCTACGGTTAGGTTAGGTTAACAAGACTTGCTTGCGTTGATCAAAGGTCGTGACCAGATAGCGGCATTGATCGTCAAAGCGACTGATGGCTTCCGGCACGCCTTGCCTGGCGGCGATGGCGGCATCAATCGCATCAATCGTCCCGGAAATCTGGGTGAGGCCGTCGGCCAGCGCACTATCGAAAGCGTACAACTTGTCGAGCGCGGCCTCGTCCACCTTCACCGCGTCGAACAGGCCGCCATAGCCCATCGCCGCCGTCTTGAGCTTGTCAATGAACCCGCGCAGCTTGGTCGCCGCGCCTTCCACATCGTCCAGGAACTCGATGCCGCCCGCGCTCATCAATCGCTTTTGGACGCCGGAGAGGCGCGACCACTGCTCTTCGTATTTGCGGGCGAGCGTCTCGCGCAGGAGGCGATCTGCCTCGCGGCGCATCTCCTTTTCCTTGTAGCCCTTGTAGCCGGGGATCGAGCCGACGAGCTTTTCCAGTCCGCCGCGCCCTCCGCTGATCTTGTCCAACAGTTCGTTCATTCAGACCTCCTTTGGCTGTGCTCTAGTTATGCATGGATTATAACCCTAAACGCGCAAAAAGATGAAATGGGCATGCGCAACTGGTTTTTCTTCAGAACGGCAAGCCCCCCTAGCCGGAAACGCGCGAAAGAACTTGTCGCAGCGCGGCCTGATCGCCGGGCGACAATAATCCATCCACCGAGTCTGCCGCCCCGTCGCTCACGCCGGAGAGCAACGCGCGCCCCAACCCGGAGTGTTTGAATGCCTTGAGGTCTTCTTCGAATGGCTCGCCGACAATGTCCTCGCGGACGATGCGCCCATCCCACATCACCAGGACGCGATGCGTGCGCCGCGCGATGCCCATGTCGTGCGTGACGACGAAAATTGTCATGCCGTGCTGGCTGTGCAGGTCTTCCAGCAGTTTCATCACTTCGTCGCCGCTTTGGCTATCGAGGTTGCCCGTTGGCTCGTCGGCCAGCAGGATGGCAGGCTGGTTGGCCAGTGACCGGGCGATGGCGACTTTTTGTCGCTGCCCACCGGAAAGCTGCGAAGGCAAGTGATGTAATCGGTCGCCCAGCCCTACCAGCGTCAACAGTTCTTCCGCGCGTTTGCGTCGCTGAGCGGCGCCCAACCCTTGCCCTTGCATTGGCACCTCGACGTTTTCGGCGGATGACAGCGTGGGGATGAGATTGTGTAGTTGGAACACAAAGCCCACCGTCTTGGCGCGAAACGAGTCCACGTCGCGCAACTGGGTCATGTCCTGCCCGTTGATGACGACCTGGCCGCTCGTGGGCCGGTCGAGCGCGCCGAGCATGTTGAGCAGCGTGGACTTGCCCGACCCGCTCGGCCCCATGACCGAGACGAACTCGCCCGCGCGCACGGCAAAGCTCACGTTATCCAACGCGTGAATCTTGTGCCCGTCGCCGTACACTTTGAGCAGATCTTTGACTTTTACAACCACCTCGTTATCCATCATTCACCCCCAGGCTGCAAGAGGCAAGATACAAGATGCAAGAGGCAGGATGCAGGGCTGCGCTTGGCCTTTTGCTTCTTGCCTCTTGCATCCTGCTACTTGATTGTAATGTCCGTGAACGCCGTCATACCCCATCGCAACGCGGGATCGAGCCGGTCGAGTTCGACGATGACGGTATAGTTGACGCCGCCCTGGCTGGTGCTGGACATGGGCGCGATGCGAGTGACGCGGCCCTGCAGCGATTGGCCCTTGAGCGCGTCGAAGGTGATGTTGACGGGTTGGCCGACGGCGATGTGCGCCACATCCACTTCGCTCAAGTCGGTGGTCTCGACGCGGAGCGAGGACAGGTCGCCGAGCGCGAGGACGGTTTGTCCCGCGGCGAGCATTTCGCCTTCGCGGGCGTAGACGTTGCCGACCGTTCCGGCGAAGGGCGCTGTGAGTTGCAGCTTGTCGAGGTTGGCCTGGGCCAGATCGGCAGCGGCCTGCGCTTGGGCGACGTTGGCCTCGGCCACGGCGATTTGTTCCTTGGTGGCCCCGGCCATTATCTGATCGAGCCGCGCCTGAGCTCATACACGACTGACAGCGTGAGCGAACCCCATTGCTTTGAAACTCTGCCGCCGGGCAGCTACCCGTTGACGATCAAGCCGCCCGCCAACTATGCCTCGACGACATTCGATGCCATGACCATCAACCTGAGCGGCGGCATGAAGGCCGATGTGATGTACGGAGCCAGGCGCGGCGGTCCCGCGCCCGCGCCCACACGCGCCGTTGCCGCTTCCGACGCAAGCGCAACCCCAGGCGGGCTGCTGGGCAACACGGGTCGAACAGTATTGATCGTGTTTGCCGCCCTGGTGCTGGTCGCTTTGGGGGGCGCTGTTGGAGTTGCGTTGATGAGGCGCCGCTAAACTCTATGCAGTGAGACTTGGCTCAAACCCAGCCCCGAAAAGTCCGAGACCTTTCGGGGCTGCTTTTTTTCAGTCATACTGGATTGTAATAGTCTTGTAAGACGCTTTGGGTATAATAGGGTTGTGACCCAGTTTGTTATCTTGAGAGATTGGAGGTTTACTGTGAACGAGATACCATCATCCGAGATTACGCCAGAACAGCTTTACCTTTCCAGACGCAAGTTCCTCATCGGCGCGGGCGCAGTCGCAGCAGGCGCAGTGTTGAGCGCGTGCGGCATCAAGTCGCCGGCGGCATCCCCGGCTGCGCCGAGCGCAGCTCCGCCCACGGCTACAGGCACTGCTCCTCAAGCCGGCAAAGACACTGATGAATTGGGCGACAAGCTCACGTCTTTCGATTCCGTCACGCATTACAACAATTATTACGAGTTCTCGCTGGACAAGGAAGAGCCGGCTAGGCTGGCACAAGGTTTCAAGACCTCCCCGTGGACCGTGCAGGTGGGCGGTTTGGTGAACAGTCCCAAGACGTTCGGGATGGAAGACCTGCTCAAATTCACGCAGGAAGAGCGCATCTATCGCCTGCGTTGCGTGGAGGCCTGGTCAATGGTCATTCCGTGGATGGGCTTTCCGCTGTCCGAGTTGCTGAAAAAAGTCGAGCCGCTTTCCAAAGCCAAGTACGTGCGCTTTGAGACGATTCTCGCCCCGGAGCAGATGCCGGGCCAAAAGGGCGGCTATTTCAAGTGGCCCTACGCGGAGGGCCTGCGCCTCGACGAAGCGATGCACGACCTGGCGATTCTGGCGACGGGACTGTATGGCAAGCCCTTGCCGCCGCAAGACGGCGCGCCGATTCGGCTGGTCGCGCCGTGGAAATATGGCTTCAAGAGCAGCAAGTCCATCGTCAAAATTGACCTGGTGGAAGAAATGCCGACATCGTTTTGGATGGCCTCGGCTCCGAGCGAGTATGGCTTTTACGCCAACGTCAATCCCGATGTGTCTCATCCACGCTGGTCACAGGCCAGCGAGCGCCGCATCGGCGAGTTGAGCCGCCGTAAGACCTTGCCCTTCAACGGGTATGCTGACCAAGTCGCGCCTCTCTATCAGGGCATGGACTTGCGCAAGTTTTTCTAGGGGCAAGGCCCACAGGGTTTTGGAAACCCTGTGGGTCTCCCCACGATCATGAAAACACTCAAAACTCGATGGCTCCAGATCACGGTTCACGTTGGATCGCTGATTCCACTGGCTGTGTTGGTCTGGAGTTATTTCGACGATCAATTGACCGCCGATCCGATTCGGGCCATCCTACTCCGCACCGGCAAGACCGCGTTGATCTTGTTGGTGCTTTCACTCGCCTGCACGCCGGTCAACACTCTACTTGGATTCAAGCAAGTGCTAAGGGTTCGCCGCTCACTGGGGGTGTATGCATTCCTGTACGCCGCCATTCACTTTCTCGTCTTTATCGGGCTGGATTACGGCTTTGATCCGACGCTACTCAAAGATGCCCTCTTGGAAAAACGCTATGCGCTCGTGGGCCTGGCTGCGTTCTTGATCCTGTTGCCATTGGCGATCACGTCAACCAAAGGCTGGATGAAGCGGCTGGGCCAGCTTTGGAAGAAACTGCACCAGTGGGTTTACGTGGCGGCGTTGCTCGTCATCGTTCACTTTGTCTGGCTGGTCAAGGCCGACATCCGCGAGCCATTGGTGTATGGCGCAATCGTCGTGCTGCTGCTGATTTTCCGCATTCCACGAGTCAGGCAGGTAGCCAGCCGTATTCGCCACCGCTCACGCAACAAGCCAATGGGCATCCCCATTGCAAAAAACGTCAAGCGCCTGCCTCGATAGCAGGCGCTTTCTTTACCGCAGCGTCATTCTGTTTGCGTGCGAACTGATTCATTCCCAAAAGACACGCATCAGTTCCCAATTGCTCACGAGATCATAGATTCCGATGCCCACGAGCAAAAAGCCGCCGATCAAGTTGATGAGCCGCGCGCGCACCGCAAACTGGCGCGTGATCCAGCGTTGCGCCGCGCCCGACAGAAACGAGAGCGCGAGAAGCGGCAATCCAAAGCCCAACCCGAACCACAAGAACACGCCGAGTTTGCTGAAAGCTTCCCCGACCGTGAGCGACAGAGCAAAGATGCCCACGACCAGCGGCCCGGAGCAGGGCAAGGCAATCGGCCCGTAGAGCAAGCCATAGATAAACGCATTGACGTACGGATGCGAGAGGACGGGCACTTGAATTTGCGGCAATCCCTTGAACGGGTTGCGATCCAGGAGCAGCAACACGCCCAAACCCACGATCAACAGGTCGGCGAGCGGGATGACGACTGAGAGCGCTCGTCCAATCGAAACCGACAGTAACGCGATGATCAGTCCGAGCGCCAGCATCATCGTCAGCACGCCGGCCAGTCGCCCACATCTGTCGGTTGCCACACTCTTTCATGTCAGCTATGCGCTGTCGGTTCTTTCTGACATTCGTTGGTCAGCTATGCGCTGTCGGTCAGCAACAAAGCATTACCTAAAAATGGTCAACAGCGTAGACCGAGGCGCACTTTTTTCGGCCAGCCACTCGCGCTGGCCCGGACAAACTGCAGCGGATTTGCAGCGGATAAGCGGATGGCGGTCGTCATCCGCTTATCCGTTTGTATCCGTTGCGACCAGCCCTGCGACGGAGAACTGACTATCCTCGGTCGCCTGCCTGCAGCAGGCCGTCAATACGCTGGCGGGCACAGGCGGTCCCCTTCGGGCGATACAGTTCATCTACCTGAGCAATTGTCCCACCCTTGTTTTTCATCAAGCCTCGTGCTAGAATTGCCCTGTAGAACCGGTTGCGCGAAAGAGGTGAGACATGTCCCTGGTATCTATTCCGGCCATCTATGATGGGCAACAAATCCGGCTGCTGGAAGGGCCGCCGGTTCGAGAGCCTTATCGTGTTCTGGTCACTTTTGTAGAACCAGCGCGCCTGGCACAAGATCTAACCCGCTTCTGGGCCTCGTTCGGAGCCTGGCAAGACAGCCGCCCCATTGAGGAAACGCTACGAGATATTCATGCGGCCCGCCAATCCAAAATCGAGCCGCCTGCGCTATGAAATTCCTGCTGGATACCGATACGTGTGTCTTTGGGCTGCGTGGCCGCGCGCCCGTTCGGGATCGCCTGGCTGCGGTTGGCCCTGAGGAAATAGCCCTCTCGATCATCACGCTGGCCGAGTTGCGTTACGGCGCAAGTTGCTCCGCGCGTCCTGCGGCGAATCATCAGGCCATTGACGATTTCATCAGCGCGCTCGCTGTCCTCGGGGTTGACCCGGAAATCGCCCGCGCTTTTGGCGGCATCAAAGCGCAATTGCGCCAAGAAGGAAAACTGATAGAAGACTTTGATCTGATGATTGCCGCGACAGCGCATGTGTACGACTTGACCCTGGTAACCAACAACACAGGTCACTTTGGCCGCATTTCAGGCCTGCGCCTGGAGAACGGGATCGAGTCACAACCCTCTTGAGGGTTGCTGCTTGTACCGGCCGTTTTTTCCTGGGCCAGCCTTGTGCTGCCGGACAAGCTGCATCGAATTCGCACCCGCTGCGCGTAAGTGGATGTGGAAGACCTCGCAGGTCATGCCAACCGTTCGGCTGAGCTCACGAAGCCTCCGGTTGGCCTAAGACCTGCGAGGTCTGTGTTATGCCGGGCCTTGTCTCACCAACTCACCGTGACGCGCTGCAACTTGTATCGCTTGTCGTAGAACTGCACGTACCGATTCTGCTTGCCGAACTCGTACAGGCGGCGCGTCACTTCCACGTCCTTTTCGCAGTAGGCATACAACGCCTCGATTTGTCCCGCGCGCCACCAGCGGATCGCGTCTAGCCCATCGCCGCTTTTCTGTATGTTGAGTGTGGCGCGCGCCAGGATGTCCAGCTTGACGCGGAAGCCGAGCTTGCGGTAGATGTGATCGAGCATGTCGGTCGTGGGCAGGCTGCGCAGCGGCTCGTCGGTGTAAGCGGCCAGCACCTCATAGTCAAAGCTCAGCACATTAAAGCCGACCACGAGCGAGGCGGATTTGAGTTCCTCGATGAGCGCGGGAATGTCCTTTTCGCCATAGCGATGGAAAGCCTGGTCGGCGCTGTTCCACGTCACGCCGATGGACATTTTGAGTGCGCGCGTGTTGCGATAGCCGCCCACATCGTCGAACGAGTTTTGCGTTTCCAGGTCAAACACGACTAGAGGCTTGTTTTCGGACACAGTCAGCTCCTGAATTATGGGGTTGCTCGGGTCTGTTGCAGTCTCTTAAGGATTCGCTGCGCGTCGGCGTCGAGCGGATTGGCTTGCAGTGCGCGGGTGAACCAGTGGATCGCGCGGTCGTGATCGTTCCGGTCACGGTAGATGAGGCCGAGGTTGTAGGCCACGTGCGGCGCGACCGGGTCACATTCGAGAGCGCGCTCGAAAGCGGCGATGGCTTTGTCTTGATCTTTGGTCGTAGCGAGAACAGGATTGCCCAGGTAGGCCGCGCCCAGGTTCGTCCAGGCCATAGCCTCTTCCGGCTCGCGCGCGACGGCCTCTTCGAGGAGCGGCGCGGCGCGCTTGAATTGGCCGCTCAAAATATAGGTGCTGCCCAGGTTGATAGCGACGGCGACATCGCCAGGGTGTGATTTCCACAAGCCTTCCAAGATCGTTTGCGCTTGTTCGGCCTTGCCTTGCGAAAGCAGCCGCGCGCCTCGGTTGAGCTCCTGGTGGAATGTTGGGTCGTCCATAATGTTTTCTCTCCGTCCGCTTGCGCGTAACGCGAATCTCCGCTAATTCTATTCCTTATTCGTGTGTATTCGCGTAATTCGCGGATAACTTTCGCGCTATGCTTTGCGTTTGCGGAGGGGAGGCTTGCGCCAGGCAAACGCGAGCGGGATCAACGCTAGCGAGACCAGTACCGCCAGCACGATCCACCCGCCAACCGAGTCAATCAACGCCAGCCATGCGCCATTGGGGCCGAGTGACGCGCGCCACGCCAACTCAAGCGCGCCCAGCGTGCTGCCCATTGCTTGTTCCACGCCGCCGCTGCAGGTCGCGCCGCCGGCATACGCGCCCAGCAGCCGGCGTACCGCGTCCGGGTCACGGTTGCGAAGGAATTGGACACAGCTTTGGCTTTGGGCGTAGGCCAGTTGCGCCGCGGGGATTGCTTCGTCGGCAAAAAACGCCTCCTCGCAATGACAGGCTGAGTAGTTACCCGCCGGGAGAAATTATGGTGAAACTATCCGTCGTCATGCCGGTGTTTAACGAGAAGGGAACCATCCGCGATATCTTGGCCCAGGTGCGCGCAACGGGAATGGTGAACGATCTCATCGTGGTGGACGATTACTCGACGGACGGCACGCGCGAGATTTTGCAGCAAGAGGCCAAGACTGATCCGCTCATGACGCTTGTCTTGCACGAGCGCAATCGCGGCAAGGGCGCGGGCGTGCGGAGCGGGTTGGAGCGCTTTACCGGCGACATTGTCATCATCCAGGATGCCGATCTGGAGTACGATCCGCGCGACTATCCGACGCTGATCCGCCCGATTGTCGAGGGCCGCGTCAAGGTGGTATACGGCTCGCGCTTTATCGGCCCGCGCAAGGACATGCTGTTCACACATTGGATGGGCAATCAATGCCTGACGCTCCTCACAAACATCTTGTTCGATACCACCTTGAGCGACATGGAGACGTGTTACAAAGTGCTGCGCGCCGATGTGGCGAAAGGCCTGAACATCAAATCGGACCGCTGGGGGATTGACCCTGAGATCACGGCCAAGGTGCTCAAGCGCGGCAACCGCATTTTTGAGGTGCCCATCTCGTACTATGGGCGCGAGTTTTTCGAGGGCAAGAAAATCTCCTGGCGCGATGGCTTTGTGGTGCTGTGGACGCTGATCAAGTACCGGTTCGTGGGCTGAGCAGGATGCAAGATGCAGGATGCAGGAATAAAGTACCGTCGTTTTGGACGATGCCAGTCCTTTTGTGCCTGATCGCTTTTGGCCTGCGG
The DNA here is from genome assembly GCA_041300525.1 of Anaerolineae bacterium. GTDB lineage: Bacteria > Chloroflexota > Anaerolineae > Fen-1058 > Fen-1058 > JBGLNJ01. The sequence goes on from JBGLNJ010000001.1 coordinate 4,926,148, forward strand.
CTGGGTCCCTTGTGGGCGAACCGTTTCCACTCCGACGAGGCGCTGTACGCGACGTGGGCGCTGCGGATTGCAACTTGGCACGATCCGCTGCTCGCCGGCGCTGCGCCCGATAAACCGCCGCTGCTGTTTTACACGCAGGCAGCGGCGTTTTGGGTCTTGGGACATGCGGAGGTGGCCGCGCGGCTGGCCGGGTTGATAGCCGGCGTGGTCAGCGTGGCATTGGTGTGGCGATTGGCGGGCGGCCTAGCGCGAAGCGTGCCGCCCTACGCCAAGAACGCCGCAGCGATGGCAATGGCGCTTTCGCCATTTGCGATTCTGTTTTCGCCCACGGCGTTCCTCGACCCGCCGATGGTGATGTTCGCGCTGGCCTCGCTCGTGGCCGTGTTGCGCAGGCAGCCTGGTTGGGCTGGCGTGTGGATCGGGCTGGCGGCGGCGACCAAGGTCCAGGCGCTCGTCTTTCTTCCGCTGGTCGCCATTTGGGGATGGTTCGACCTTCGTCGTTCGTCGTTGGTCGTTCGTCGCTTTGTGATAGGGCTGATGATTCCCGTGATCCTTGTCCTGGTGTGGGATCGGCTGCGCGGCGGCGCGCCGTTCTGGATTCAGCAGGCGGCCAACTATGGCGGCATCCGTCCCGTGTACGCCGGTGAAGTGCTGCCGCGCCTTGCGGGTTGGGCGAGTTGGCTGCCTTGTTTTTTCGGCTGGCCGCTGTTGGTTGTGTTGATCATCGGCCTGCCCCTGTTGCTGATTTACGATCTGACGCGCGGCGCGCGCACCTGGCCGGCTGTATTCGACTTGACGTTGATGGCGTTCGCGTTGGGGTATTTTTTCCTGCACTGGCTGCTGGCGTTTCCGACGTGGGATCGGTATCTGCTGGGGCTGGCACCGGTGATGTGCGTGTTGCTCGGCAGGTTAGCCGACCTGGCGGTCGGTTGGTTGGCTGCGCGGATTCGCTCGACGCAGGCAGCCGGGCTGATGGTCGTGTCATTGATGGCGGCGCTCATGCTCCCTTCGGCAGTGCAGGCGGCGCAGAGCGCGCTGCCCGTGGGCGGCGACCACGGCCCGCACGATGGCATTGACCGTGTGTCGGCCTATCTGCGCGAGTTGCCTAAAGGAACGGTCGTTTACGATCACTGGCTGGGGTGGACTTTGCGCTATTACCTGTGGGATGCGCCGGCTTACGTGGCTTACTTTGCCACGCCAGGATGGCTGGCCGAGGATTTGCACGTCTTTGGCCGCACGACGCCGCGCTACATTGTGTTCCCGGCGGATGAATCCACCACGCGCATCGAACGCGCGATAGCGCCGGAGGGTTTTGGATTGACGCCCGTGTTGTCCACGCAAGATCGTCACGGCCAACCGACGTTCACGCTGTATCGCATTGACGCTCATGCCAACTATTGACCGCAGACCGCATACGGCAGACCACCGATCGCTGATCGCTGACTCCCTGGCGTTGTTGGCGCTATTGAGCTTGGTGATGGTCTTTTTTGCCAAGCTCGCCTTCACCAATCTCATCCTCGCGCGCGGCGACATGTTTCTGTATTTCTATCCCAACTGGAATTACGCCGCCGACGCGGTGCGCCACGGTCATCTCCCGCTGTGGAATCCGTATCTGTTCATGGGGGCGCCCTTCCTCGCCAACAGTCAGACCGGCGTCTTGTATCCGCTCAACCTGGCGCTGGCGTGGCTGCCGACGACCCGCGCGATCAACCTGACGATCATTTTGCACGTGTGGCTGGCCGGGGCAGGGGCGTATGTCTTTGCGCGGCGCAGCCTGGGGCTGCGCCGGTTGGCGGCGTGGCTCGGCGCGGCGACATTTGCGCTGGGCGGCTACCTCGGCGCGCAGGTTGAGCACGTGAACCAACTCCAGGCGTTGGCGTGGTTTACGTCAGCCAAGTCGCCCTGCGGCGACTAACATCCAGCCTGCGAAGGCAGGCTTTGCTGCTGTTGCCGCGACTTGAGTCGCCAGGCTGAGTAGTTACGGATCGACTGAGTCTGACAAGGAGACTTTTACATCACCTCGAACGTACCGGTGGACACTATGGATTGCAGACGATGTGCATTGGTCATGGGATGGCGACTGCGACGATTATCGAAAGAATTGGGTAAGGAGGCTGTGTGGCAATTCCCTTGCGCGTCTTGATTGTCGAGGATCGGCCGAATGATGCCGAGTTGATGATCTACGCCTTGCGCCATGCCGATTTCGAGCCGGACTGGCAGCGCGTGGATACCGAGGCCGATTACGTGGCTCACCTCGGACAAGACCTGGATGTAATCCTGGCGGATTATAGCCTGCCACAGTTCGACGCGATGGGCGCATTGCGTCTGCTGCAGGCATCCGGCCTGGATATTCCTTTTATCGTCGTCACGGGCAGCGTCGGCGAGGAAACAGCCGTCAACTGCATCAAGGCGGGAGCAGACGATTACTTGCTCAAGGATCGGCTGACACGGCTGGGACAGGCGGTAGTGCGGGCGCTGCACGAAAAGAATCTGCGGGAAGAAAAGCTGCAGGCTCAAGCCGCGCTGCAAGAAAGTGAGGCCCGCTTTCGCCGGCTGGCCGAAAACGCGCCGGACGTAATTTGCCGCTATCGTCTTTCGCCGACACGGGGCTTTGAGTACGTCAGCCCGGTGGTCACGGCTGTCACCGGTTACACGCCGGAGGAACACTATGCGGACGCCGACCTATGGTCAAAGTTCATCTTGCCTGAAGACGCAGAGTTGGCATACCAAGCCATTACCGACGTCGAGCAGGTTTCCCACCCGCTTGTTTTGCGCGTGGTTCGCAAAGACAGTGCTCTGATCTGGATAGAAATGCGACTTGTCCCGGTTTACGACGAAGTGGGCAAACTGACCGCCGTCGAAGGGATTGCGCGGGACGTCACCGAGCGCCGGAGGATGGAGCAGCGGCAAAGCGACATGTCGGCCAGCTTGCGCGCCGTCTTGGCGGCAGCCGATGAATTGATCGCGTGTCCCGATCTGGACTCGCTCTATCGGCGCGCGGTGGAATTAGCTCGCGATAAACTGGGGTTGGATCGCTGCGGTATTCTGCTGCGCGAGGGCGACCATTTGCGGGGCGCCTATGGCACCGATCGGCATGGCCGCACCACCGACGAACACGCCATGCTGGGGCCGCAAGCTGCGATCTGGATAGAGCAGTCCCTCTTGTCGTTAGAGCAAAGCACCCGGTGGGTTGTGAATGAGACGCCGCACATAGAGTGGGATGGCGAAAAGTTCGTGCAGATCGGTCACGGATGGGTGGCGGCCACGCCGATACGCTCTGCGCATAGTTTGATGGGCGTCTTGTTCAACGATGCCGCCATCAGCGGCGCTGCGCTCGACCCGACGAAACAGGAAAACGTGAGTGTCTTTTGCTCTCTGCTGGGGAACATTGCCGAGCGCAAGCGAACCGAGCACGAAATCCTGCGCCGGAATCAAGAGTTGGCCGCCCTCAACCAAATCGGCCAGGCGCTCAGCCGGTTGGCCGAACCGTCCGAGATCCTGCGCCTGATTGACACCATGGTCGGGCAGGTGTTAGATACTAGCAATCTTTACATCGCGCTGTGCGACGAAGGGAATCGGAATATCTCCTTTCCGATCTATACCATAGATGGCGAACACTTGTCGGTCTCGGGCCGCCCGTTTGGCAATGGACTGACGGAATACGTCCTCCGCACCAAAGTGCCGTTGTTGATCCAACACGAGGCCATGGACACCATGGCTCAGTTGGGCGTTGCGCCGGTGGGCCGGCCGGCGCAAAGCTTTTTGGCGGCGCCGATGCTGGCCGGCGAAAAAGCCATCGGCGTGATCGCCGTCCAGGATTATTCGCGTGCCGACATGTTCGACGCCGCGCAGCTCGAGTTGCTGTCCACCTTTGCCTCTCAGGCCGCCATCGCGCTGGAGAATGCTCGTCTTTACCAGGCCGGCCAACGGCGCGCGGCCGAGCTTCAGTCGTTGTACGAAAACTCGTTGCGCCTCAACGCGCAAAGGGAGACGCCGGACTTGCTGCGTCTCATCGCCGAGCAAGCGGTTGCCTTGTTCGAGGCAAAAGTGGCCGGCTTGTATTCCTACGATCCGCAGCGCCAGGAGTTGACGTTGGCTGCGGCGGTGGGCTACTTGGCCGCCGCGAAGCGCGGTGGCGCAAAGTTCAAAGCAGGCGAGGGGTTGGTGGGGCAGGTCTTTGCCAGCGGGCACCCCATGGCGGTGGAGGACTATATCGCCTGGCCGGGACAGTCGGCTGTGCCTGAAGACAATTCGAGCTTCCGAGGAGCCGTTCTAGCCGTGCCGCTCATGGGACGCAGCGGCGTTCAGGGCGTGTTGGTCATTGGGGGCGGGGAACAACGCACCGTGTTTGACGATCACGATGTCTGGTTGGCCGGCTTGTTTGCCGATCAGGCGGCGGTGGCGCTGGAGAACGCGCACCTGGTGGCTGAGGTGCAACGCCGGGCCAGAGAGTTGGCTGCTCTGCACACCGCCGGACAGGCCATTTCTTCTACACTCGATCTCAAGGGGGTGTTGGGGCTGGTCATCACCGAAGTCAGGAACATTCTGAATACGGATGGGGCGTCAGTGTTGCTTTACGAGCCGGCTTTGGAGGGCGCGAACGATGAGTTGGTTTTTGAAAATGATGCAGAATCTTCTCGCGCAGGGCCGGCGTGACCGTGAGCCCGTTCTTCCGGCACATGAGGCTAAAGATGCGGCACAACTCGCCCGCGCTGTAGTCCGGGAATTCGATGAAACGGGTGAAGCGGGAATGCAGGCCGGGGTTGCTGGTAATGAAACGCTGCATCTTCTCCGGGTAACCGGCCACGATGACAACCAGCCGGTCGCGATCGTCCTCCATTCGCTTGAGCAGGGTTTCGATGGCCTCGGCGCCGAAATCCTCGCCGTCCTTGGCCAGGCTGTAAGCCTCGTCAATGAACAGGATGCCATCCAATGCAGAGTCAATCACCGCGTTGGTGCGCGGCGCAGTTTGGCCCACTCGTCTGCCTTGAGAGAATGTACTGGAGCAACCACCAGATAATTGTAGCGAGGCTGAGTGTTGTAAAAATCGCTTTGGACGACAAGCAGGGGCGGGACTTGAAAGTGATCGCCACTCGCAGCTCGCTGGCTTTGGAGTGACGCAAAATGTCGAGTGGCTTTTCCGGCAAATAGGGAACTGATGCCCAATAGAGCTGACCACGTTGGAATGAAGGTGGAACTGTCACGAGGTTGCCTCAGATGTAGAGTTCGTGGTCGAGTTCTTCCATCAAAGGCGCAGTTATTTGCCAGTACTCGTCGTCGAGGCGATCCGCCTCATACAGGCCCAACGCGGCGGCGCGCTCGCGCAGTTGCGCGCGACGTGTCGGCCAGTCAATGGCATAGGCAGGCATTGGCTGCTCGGCCAACCGGAATTCAAGCCCTTGGGCAGAAACGATCGCCTGCACCTGTGTCCCTTCTTGCAGCCCGGCACGCTGCGCCAGGTCAGCCGGAAGGGTGATGATGGGTTCGTTTGACAATCGCACGCTCAAAGTGGACATGGGGTATCACACCTGATTTTCAGCCAAAAGGATGCTCTTGATAGGCCAAAGCATAGCACAACGCTGTGGTTCCGTCAATTCTGAGGAAGCGAATCGGCGAATCGGCAAAGAGGCGAGCGGGTGAAGGCCGTGCGGCGATTTATTGTAATGGCAGGTTTGGGGATACAATAGGCAGCGGGATGACGAATCGGCGAGTCAACGAGGAAGCGAATCAGCGGATGCCGCGAGAACAACCAGGTTCCCGAACTGCCCAGACGCGGGAAGCAGAGGGTTCCCTCAGCCCATGTAGAATGTGAACAAGACCAAGTCGTGGAGGCCATGATGACAAGCGATCAACTCCAGAGCCGGCGTGACGAGGAAACACGCCGCACGGCGCGCGTGCTCGACCTGATCCAGAACATTGCGGTCTCGCCGCGCCGCTGGCGGCGTAAAAGCCTGGCAGAAAAGTTCGAGATCAGCGAGAAGCAAATCCAAAACGATTTCCAGATCATTCGGCACCGGCTGCTCTTGCCCTTGTGCCGCGATTCCGACGGCTATTACTTTGAGCATCTGCCGCACCTGCCGACGGTGAGTTACACGTTTTCTGAAGCGTTGGCGTTGGCGCTGGCGGCGCGCGCCGCGCAGGCCATCCCGGGTATCAATTCCGCCGAATTGGCCGCCGCTATCGCCCGGCTAGAGTCGCTATTCCCGCAGGATTTCGTGCCGCTCTTGCGCCAGGGGGCTGACCGCCTGCCGCAATCCGCCAGCGCGCCGCACCGTCAAGAGATGCTGGCGCTGCTGCACCGCGCATTGACTGAGCGGCGGCGCGTAAGTATCGCCTACGCCACCGGCTCGCGCGGCGGCGAGGTGAACGAGCGCGTGATCGAGCCGTATCACATCCTACCCTACGTGCGTTCGTGGCAACTGATTGCCTATTGCCACAAGCGCCAGGCGGTGATCGAGTTCAAGGTGGATCGTATCCGGCAGGCTGACCTGCTGGACGAGCCATACACGATCCCCGCCGACTTTGATTTGGAGGCGTACCTGGGCGACGGCTGGGGACTGATGCGTGGCAGGGCCGGCGAGCCAGAGGATGTCGAATTGCTGTTCGAGCCAGAGGCCGGGCGCTGGGTAGCGGAAGAACAGTGGCACAAGAGCCAGCAGGCCGAAACATTGCCCGATCCCCAGGACACCCTTAAGGGGTGTGGCCGCGTGCGGTTGACGTTCCACGTGGGCGTCACGCCGGAATTTGTGAACTGGATCATGTACTATGGCAGCCGTGTGCGCGTGGTGAGGCCAGAGGGTCTGCGGACGCAGGTGGCGGAGGAACTACGAAAAGCAGCGGGGTTTTATGAATGAGCGAATCGGTGAGTCAGCGAGGAGGCGAGCAGGTGAAGGGCAACGCGGCGATTTATTGTAATGGCGGGTTTGGGACTACAATATGCCCCACACACAATGAACCAATCAATCTCGGTTCTCACGAGGAGGTGTGAATGCTCAAGTATACAGGACATCCGTTAGTGGATGTAGGTGCGGCGACGATTGTGGCATTTGTCCGCAAGCGTGACTTGGCCTCGATCACAGAAGCTGATCTGGACAAGATGGCTAATTATATTGCCAAGCAGTATGTCGTTGATCCGCTCAAGTCTTTTCTCAATGTAGCATTTCCCAACTCTGGCTTTACGCAACCCGCCTTTGAAAAGACACCAAAGAAGCGTGCCGAGTATGCCAAGCGGGTTCTGCGCGGCTATCGTGCTGGCACACCCAAGCTGGACGAAACTTGCGTTTTCACTGGTGAACCTGCTATTGCAGTGGCGTTTTCCGACAAGCTGCCAGCAGGACGAGTTTTTCGCGAGCTTGCGTCCATGCAGATGGACGCCCGGCTGCATCTTCGACCACAAGGCGCGACCTCGGTCGCCAGCTTGGGACAATTATTTCTTTCCGACTCCCTAAGGGAGGCGCGTTATGACGATCAACGAAAACGATCTGCTGGACACTATCGAAACCAGTTTCACCAACATTCCTCTTCCAGATATGCCTGCCGTTGCAGGCCTGGGCTTCCATCCCATTCGGGGCGAGCAAGATGCAGACGCCCTGTATGCCGTGCGCGCGGGATGCGCCGCGCGCGATCAAATTGATCCGCTGTCTACTCTGGAAGGAGTGCCCAGCCGCGAGCAAATAGCCGAGATGCTGTCCAATGCCGTGACAGAACACCGGCAAGATTGCTGGCTCGTGGCACAGGTGGATGGGCAGGTCATCGGCTATATCCGCATCATCAACTGGCGCGAAGCGGACGGGATGTGGGTCTATCTCGCGCCGGGCTGGGTGCTGCCGCAGTGGCGCGACCACGGGATCGGCACGGCCCTGCTGCGCTGGACCGAAGAGCGTATCCGGCGACTGGCTGCTGTTGAACATCCGAACGAAAAGGCCGAGTTTGCGGGAAACGCGAGCAGCACCGAGCCGGAGGCGGCGGCGCTTTTGCAGCACGAAGGATACTATGTGGGGTATACGGCGCTAGAGCTGCGCCTCGACGCTTCCACGCCGCTGCCGGCGCTCACGGCGCTGCCAGCCGGTATCGAAGTGCGGCCCGCGCAGCCCGATCACCACGCCCTCATCGCCGCGAGCATTGACGAGGCCTATCGAAACGAGTATGCAGCGGGCAGGTTCGGCGAAGATTTTGACCCCGTCTCGTACGCCGCTGACCTGGGCAGCTCGCGCCACGATCCGTCTCTCTGGCAGATCGCCTGGGAGGGCGATCAGATTGCGGGGCAGGTCTTGACGGTGATCGAGAGAGGCCGGGCCGAAATGTTCGAGGTGAGCGTGCGTCCTGCCTGGCGGCGGCGCGGGCTGGCTCGCGCGTTGTTGCTGCGCGCGCTGCACGGCTTGCGCGGGCGAGGCGTGGGCGAGATGCGGCTGCACACCAATGACGAGTTTCCCACGCGCGCGCAAGACCTGTATCGCAGCGTGGGATTTCGCCTGCTCAAAGAGTTCCCACGCTATCGCAAATCGTTCGATGCGGTTGTAACGCCGTGACCTGTGGCAAGCTCGACCACACAACAAAAGGAACAGAAGATGGACATTTTCTTCGAGATACATCAAGACCTGCCCCGCGAAGGTCCGGGCGATAACGCCTCGACCCGCCGGGCGCTGGCGCTCCTGGCGCATCTGCCGCCGCAGCCCCTCATTGTGGATGTTGGCTGCGGGCCGGGGATGCAGACGCTTGAGCTGGCCCGCAGCACGCAGGGGAAAATCATGGCAGTAGACACCCACCAGCCTTTTCTGGACAAGCTCAGGCAGCGCGCGCTGGCAGAAGGCGTGTCGGACAGAATCACAACGGTTCAGGCCTCCATGTCCTCGCTCGATCTGGAAGAACAGAGCGTGGATGTGTTCTGGTCGGAAGGCGCGATCTACATCATGGGCTTTGAGCAGGGGCTGCGCGCGTGGCGGCGTTTCCTCAAGCCGGGCGGCTACGTGGCCGTCACCGAAGCCACGTGGCTGCGGCCCGATCCGCCCGACGATCTCGCGGCCTTTTGGGCGATGGGATACCCTGCCATGCAAACGGTTGAAAGCAATCTGGGCATTATCCGGGCGGCGGACTATCGCGAGGTGGCGCACTTTACGTTGCCGCAGGTGGGCTGGTGGACGGATTACTATACGCCGTTGGAGGCGCGGATCGCCATGCTGCGCGACAAGTATCGAGGCGACGCAGAGGCCCTTGGGCAGTTGGCTGTGGAACAACTTGAAATAGACCTGTACCGCAAGTATTCTGACTGGTACGGCTATGTCTTTTACATCATGCAGAAAGAACAGGAGTAGGCAATGCCGTACTCCAAAGGAGTCACACAATGAGTATCATCGTTCGGCCTTATCAAGGCCCGCAAGATTTTGATCGGGTGGGAGATTTTCTGATCGAACACTATCAACCTGGGAACCGGGATGGCAACTGGTTTCAACCCGCCTGGGAATATATGCACAGTCATCCGAACCTGGATGAATCTTCGCTCGGCAAGATTGGGATATGGGAGGATTCAGGAAAGATCGTGGGGGTGACGCACTATGAATGGATATTGGGCGAAGCTTTTTTTGAGCTGCATCCTCGTTACACTCACTTGAAACTCGACCTGCTCGAATATGCTGAAGCTCACTTCTGCGGCGAAAAAGACGGCGCCCGATATCTCAGAGCATACGTCAATGACTTTGATCTAGAATTCAAGGCTCTGGTCGAATCGCGCGGATATGCCAAGGATGAGAACGAGGATCGCCCGACGTCACAATTAACGATCCCGCATCCATTCCCCGCGATAGACGTGCCGGATAGCTTTCAACTCAAGAGCCTGGCCGAAGACAACGATCTGGTCAAAATCCATCGAGTGTTGTGGCGCGGCTTTAATCATCCCGGCGAACCGCCACAAGACGGAATCGCCGGGCGCAAAAAGATGCAGTCGGGGCCTCACTTTAGAAAAGACTTGACCATTGTGGTACAAGTCCCGGGTGGAAATTTCGGCGCCTTGTGCGGCATGTGGTACGAGCCGGTGAACAAGTTTGCGTACGTTGAACCGGTGGCGACCGATCCGGATTTCCGAACATTGCTCCACTCCTGGTAGATTTGGTGGGTGCAACTACCAAATATACCGTAGGGAGCGGAGTTTGCCTACTTTTCAGACTTGTGGGTAATCACCAGGCAGGAACGTATTGCGCATTGCGTATTGCGTATTGCGTGTTGCGTGATGAGAGAATGATTGACATGGGTTGCAGCGCGTGCTACAATGCCGCCACGGTATTGTCGGGGAGGCGAGATGAACAAGCCTATCGTGTATCTGGATCATGCGGCGACCACGCCGGTTGACCCGCGCGTGGTCGAGGCGATGCAGCCTTATTGGTCGCACGTGTATGGCAACACGTCGTCCATCCACTCGGTGGGGCGCGCCGCGCTCAAAGCTTTGGACGAAGCGCGGCGAACGGTCGCGGACATCTTGAGTTGTCACCCGACCGAGGTCGCGTTCACCGGCTGCGGGACTGAAAGCGACAACCTAGCCGTCCGCGGCGCGACATTCGCCGGGCGGCGCTCCGGGCGACGCCACATCATCACCACGCCCATCGAGCACCACGCCGTCGGCGCGACGGTCGAGCAGCTTGACGAGATGTTTGACTTGCACGTGACGCTCGTGCCGGTAGACGGCGAAGGGCGCGTGAACCCCGACGATATCGCCCGCGCCATCGCCTTGCGGCCCGACACGGCGCTCATCAGCGTGATGTACGCCAACAATGAAGTCGGCACGATTCAGCGCATCAGCGAGATCGGCGAAATAGCGAAGGCGAAGAAGGTTCCCTTTCACACCGACGCGGTGCAGGCCGGCGGCGCGCTGGACTTGAATGTGGACAGGTTAGGCGTGGACTTGTTGGCGCTCTCCGCGCACAAGTTTTACGGGCCAAAGGGCGTGGGCGTGTTGTACATCCGGCGCGGGACGGAGCTTGTCCCGGCGTTGACCGGCGGCGGGCACGAGCGCGGGCATAGGCCCGGCACAGTTAACGTCGCAGAAATCGTGGGGCTGGCGACGGCGCTCAAGTTGGCGCAGGAGAGCCGCGAAAGCGAGAACGCGCGCGTCGGTCGCCTGCGCGACAAGCTTGTTGCGGGCGTGCTCGAGCGCGTGCCGGATGCGCGGCTCACCGGTCACCCGACGGAACGATTGCCCAACAGCGCAAGTTTTGCGTTCAAAGGCGTGGACGGTGAAAGCATCCTGCTGGCGCTCGACCTGGAAGGCATCTGCGTGAGCACCGGCTCGGCCTGCACGACGGGCGAGACGGAACCGTCATTCGTGCTCCAGGCAATGGGCCTGCCGCGCGAATGGGCCCTCGGCAGCGTGCGGATGACGCTCGGCCACGCGACGACGGAGGCAGATGTAGCACGAGTGATGGAGGTGTTGCCCACTGTTGTTGAGCGACTGAGGGCCACTCACCAGCTTTGACTTGTAGTATAATTGAATTCAAGCCGACCAAACACAAGTTGACCTTGAGGAGGCTGAGAATGTCTACTGTTCGAGTTGAGGCACAGTTGCCCACAGACGAATTGCTGAAAGCCGTTGGACAATTGAGCCAGCCAGAGTTGGAGCAATTCATGTTCCAGGTCATTGCGCTTCGAGCGCGACGCAAAGCCCCTAGCCTGCCGCGAGCCGAGTCGGAATTGTTGCTCAAAATCAATCAGGGAGCGCCGCCCGACGTTCAGCAGCGATACAGGGAACTGATCGCCAAACGGCGGGCAGAGACGCTTACGCCACAAGAGCGCCACGAACTCTTGCGCCTGACAGAGCAGATTGAGGCCCTGGAAGCGCGCCGCGCCGAATATCTGGCACAATTGGCGCGTCTTCGCAAGACCACACTCACGGCGCTGATGAAAGATTTAGGGATGCGGAAGCCTGTGTATGCCTGAAAGCCGAGTGACTGCCCAACAAAAGCGATCGGTCATAGAACGCGCCAGGGAGTGCTGTGAATATTGCAAAAGCCAGGCGCGCTTTGCTGTCCAGCCGTTTTCAGTAGAACACGTCATTCCCAAAAGTCAAGGCGGACAAACCGCAGTGGACAACTTGGCTCTGGCTTGTCAAGGGTGCAACAACTTCAAGTACACCAAGACCCAAGAGCACGACCCGGTCAGCGGCGAAAGTGTGCCGCTTTATCATCCGAGACGACAGCGATGGCGTGACCATTTTGCCTGGAACGACGACTTTACCCTAGTCATTGGATTGACACCAACAGGCCGCGCCACAATAGAAGCCTTGCGGCTGAATAGAAAGGGACTGGTCAACTTGCGGCGGATACTCTATGCGATGGGGGAACATCCACCCGTTGACATTGACGAAGACCATTAGCAGAATCAGGAGTGGTTAGTGCTCGGCAGGCAGCAGGTGGAGGCAAACATGAAGGTCGTCATTGCTGGGATGGTACTGTTTGCGGTTGTTGCGATGCTTCTGATGGCAGAGGGGGCTATGGCGCAAGCGCCGGGGCCGGGGGCGACGCCGACCGCCGGGCCGCCTGGCGGCAGTTCCCCGCTGGCTTGGTTCGATTGGCTATACCGCAATTACGAAAAGCTGGTTCTCCTCATTCTGGGCGGGCTGGGCGTGTTCTTTTGGCAGCGCCTCTGGCCCACTCTTTTAAAAGCCGGCGCTAACACATTCGAGTGGGGAACCGCGCGGCTTGGGCTGGGCGCGTATCGCCGTTTCGAGCGCAAGTATCTGGATTGGCTGGCCAAGGAGCACAGTTACCTAGGCGCGATCCCATCGCCCGTCATCAAAGAACGCCGGGAACATGGCGAGGATACCTTGCGCCGGCGGCCCGGCCAAAGCGCCCCCGGCATTGAGCATCACCACGAGCGCCATCGCTGCCAACAGTCCCACCGCGAGGCCGATCCAATATGAACGCATAGCGTGTGACATGCTGTTCGACTCCTTTCTATGCTTTGAAAAGTTGAGGTGAAATTGGTATGTGCGACGCACTTGCCCAGTGCGTCGCGCATCTGGATTGGGATGGGGTTTAGCGTGCCGTTTTTGTCATAGACAACTCCTCATCTCAGGGGCCTGTGCGCTGCGTGGCCGTGCTTGCGCCATCGCTTGACTCGTTCTGGCTCGCGGACAACTCGGCCCGCCAAAACGCCAGGAACGCTTCCAGGCCGCTAAAGCCTCGCTTATGCTGTTGGGGCAAAATCTCTTCTACCGAAAAACACCAAGTCGGTCTTTCGTCATCTATGGACTTGGTCTGCCAACAGCGTACCAGGTAGGCGCGATCAGAGCGGCTGTTTGTCTTGGGCACGCCACTACCTCAAGTGACCTGTCCCGTCCACGCTTGGGGCGCGATTGCGGTACTATTGTCGCGGGATCGGGTTTCTGTTATAGTAACAACGGACTCTTGGGCAACTCTTGGACACGGGAGAACACATGCCGTCCGCTTTTCGTCTGTGTTTTCTGGGGGCGCTGCACATCGAGCGAGATGGCCAGCCGGTGCGCGGCTTTCGGTCTCGCAAGGCGCTGGCTCTCCTGGCCTATCTGGCGGCGCAGCGCCAGCCCGTCCCGCGCGAACAACTGGCCGATTTGTTTTGGGAGGGCAAATCGGAAGCCGAGGGCCGGGCCAATCTCAGTTGGGTGTTGAACAAGCTCTGCGCGCTGCTGCCCGACTGCCTGCTCGCCGAACGCCACACCGTTCAATTCCAGCGGGCAGATTCATATTGGCTGGACACGGACACTTTTGAGGCGCTGGCGGCGCAGCAACAGGCCGACTCGCTCGTGGCGGCGGTCGAGCTGTACCGGGGCGAGTTTCTGGATGGCCTGCGCCTGGACGGCTGCGCCGAGTTTGACTTGTGGCTGGTGGGCGAACGGGAACGCTGGCGACAACGAGCCGTTGCGGTGTTGGACGAACTGGTGGCGCATCACAACGCGCGCGGCGCGTATGAACCGTCGCTGCACTTTGCGCGGCGGCTCTTGTCGCTCGAACCCTGGCGGGAAGAAACGCACCGGCAAGTGATGCGGCTGCTGGCGCGGAACGGTCAGCGCAGCGCGGCGCTGGCACAGTACGAAGCCTGTCGCCGGACCCTGGCGCAAGAACTGGGCATTGAGCCGACGCGCGAGACCACGGCGTTGTACGAACGCATCCGCGCAGCGGACTCGCGCCGTCACACGCACGGCGTGCCGGCCCAACCTACTAGCTTCGTCGGGAGAGAAAAAGAACTGGACCAAGTGATCGGCCTGCTTGGTAGCCCCGATTGCCGATTGTTGACGCTTGTCGGCCCTGGCGGCATCGGCAAGACCCGGCTGGCGATCCAGGCGGCAACGGCCAGGGAAGCGACATTTCTTGAGGGCGTCTATTTTGTTCCTCTTGCCGCTGTGAGTTCAGCCGAGTTTCTCGTTTCTGCAATTGCAGAGGCTATCGGGTTTTCCTTTTTTGGCTCCCAAGAGCCTCGCACCCAATTCCTCAACTATCTGCGCGGCAAAGAGATGCTCTTGATCTTGGATAACTTGGAACACCTCTTGGAGGGCTCGGATCTGCTGTCGGACATTCTTCAAACGGCCCCCGAAGTGAAATTGCTCGCGACCTCTCGGGAGTGCTTGAATCTGCGTTGGGAACAGTGCTTTCAAGTCGAAGGGCTCGAATGCCCGACGGATGAGATGGCCGCCGATAGGAGCTGGGAAGATTACAGCGCCGTGCAGTTGTTTCGCCAGGCGGCGCAGCAGAGATTCGGCCAGTTTTCGCTTTCAGCGTGTACCCCGTCCGCCGTCATCCGCATCTGTCACTTGGTCGAAGGGATGCCGCTGGGGATCGAGTTGGCCGCCGCCTGGGTCAGGACGCGCACCTGTGGAGAGATCGCGCAAGAGATCGAGCGGGACCTGGGCTTTCTGGCGACCTCGTTGCGAGACGTTCCGGCCCGGCATAAAAGTATGCAGGCGGCCTTTGAACATTCCTGGCGTTTGCTAACTCTTTCTGAGCAAGAGGTTTTCACACAGCTCGCCGTCTTTCGCCGCGGGTTTTCGGCAGAAGCGGCCAGCGATGTGGCGGGCGCTTCGCAGGCCAGCCTCGAATCGTTGGTGAACAAATCGCTGGTGCGCTGTGCGCCTTCGGGCCGATTCGAAATGCACGAGCTGGTGCGACAGTATGCCGCCGCAAAGCTGGCGGCTGCGCCTCAAACGCAGAGCGAGACGCACGACCGGCATTGCGCGTATTATGCGGCGTTCTTGCATCGCCGCGAAGCCGACCTGGCCGGGGCGGGCGCAGGCGAGGCATTGGCCGCCATCAAGGCCGAAGCCGAGAACATTCGCGCGGCCTGGCACTGGGCAGTGGCCCAGGCCAAGCTCAAAGAGATTGAGCGCAGCCTGAATGGACTGGCGCAATTGTATTTTTTGGCCGGCCCTTTCCAAGAGGGGGAAATGCTCATGAGGACGGCGGCCGAGCGGGTGCGCGCGCTGGCCGAAAAAATGGACAGGCCGGAACGAGACACGCAGATTATCCTGGGCAGGTTACTCGCAGAGCAGGCGCGCTTTCTGAGATCGCGGCTCACGAGCGGCACCAGGATCATCGAGCGAATTCCCAGCTCCACCAGGCGTTTGTTGCTGTCGGCCTGCGTGTGTGTGTCGCCCACGGCCAGCGCTTGGCGCTGGAGCATGGCTTGGCGCGTCATGCCGTGCGCGCGGATGCCGCTCGTGCTGTCGCCCGGCATGGGGAGACCGGCCGATGCGCCGGGCTGAAACGTGTCGGCGGCCGCGTCGTACAGGTGCAGCGCGACCGTGTCGGCTTGCGTGAGACTGCGCGCGGCGGTGACGATGCGGTCGAGCACCTGGCGCAATTCAAGGCTCTGCGTCAAGGCGAGGCTGGCCTGGTACAGTTGCGAGAGCGCGTTGACCCGCTGGGTGCGCTCTTCGAACAGGCGCGCGTTTTCCAGGGCGATGGATGCCTGGTTGGCGATTTGTTGCGTAAATGCCAGGGCGGCCTTGTCAAAAGCATCCGGTTCATCGCTGTTCAGCGTAATGACGCCCTGCGTGAGGCCTTCGCGGGCGATGGGCACGGCCAGATACGAGCGGATCGGGAGATCGCTGGCGACATACGCCGGTTCGGGGCCGATTTCCGGGATGTTGACGGCCTGGCCGGTGCGGACAACGCGGCTCACAATATCTTGGCTGGCCGGCCAGGGGTGCTGCAACAACTGGTCGGCCAATAGAGGCGGGTAGCCGCGCTGGGCTACGAATCGCCCGCGGTCGCCGCTCTTGTCCATCAACATCAGCGCGACCATTTGCGCGCCGGTCACTTGCTTGGCCCGCTCGACAATACTTTCCGAGATGCGCGTCACGTCGAGCGTGCCGGTGAACTCGCGCCCGATTTCCTGAAGGGCCGCCAGTTCCTCCACGCGCCGGGCCAGCGCCTGGTCGGTGCGCTCGTACAGGCGGGCATTGTTCAACGCGGCGGCCGCCTGGTTGGCAAAAGTTTGCAGCACATCCAGTTCAGCCTGTGCAAATGGTCGCGGTACGGTGAAATAGACCTCCAGCGTCCCGACGACATCTTTTTGCGCAATCATGGGCACTTCGGCCAGCGCGCGAATGCCTTCCGCGTCGGCCGACGGCACAAAGCTTTCCAGACCAGCCACTGTGTGAACATCCGACGCCACCAGCGGGCGGCGTTGGGCGGCCACGCGCCCGCGCCCGAGCGGCTCGACCGGGAGGTGCTGCGCGTCGGCGACGTATCGGTCGCTGAGTTCACGCGCCCGCGCCAGATGCAGGTCGTCGCCGGTTTCGTTCAACAAAAAGATGGCGGATTTGTCGCACCCCGTCACCGGTCCAATGGACAGGCTGATGATGTCAAGCACGCGTTCCGGGTCGAGCGTCGCGCCGATGGCGGTCGTGGCCGAGTTGAGCACGGCCAACTCGGTTGCGCGCTGGCGCAGAGCGCTGTACAGCCGTGCGTTGTTGAGCGCGATGGCCGTTTGCGCCGCGATGGTCGTGAGCAGGTCGCAGTCGCCCGGCGTGAATGCGTCCGGGCGCTCGCTCTGGACTGCAATGACGCCCGACACGCGGTTGTCCAGCGTGATGGGCACGCCCAGCCAACTGCCGGGCAGCGGCTCCACCAGGTCCAGCTTGAGCCGCGCCGCCGCCTGGCGGGCATCGCGCCGGATGAGCAAGGGCTGCCGGCTGTTGATCACATGGCCGAGCAGGTCGTTGCCGAGGCGGGCGGGCTTGAGGTGCCGCCGCAGTTTGTTTTCGGAAAAGAATGGAAACGAAACCTGGCCGGCCCGGTCGTCATACAGCGCCACGAAAAAAATCGGCGCGTCCATCAACTGGCCGATGTGCTGTTGAATCGTCTCGAACAATTCCGGCAAGTCCAGGCTGGCGCGCATGGTGCCGCTAATCGCGCTCAACGTGGTCAGGTGCCGCACGTGTTGATCTGTTTCCAGGCGAGCCCGCCGCATCCGATAAAGTATCCACAATACCACGGCCAGGTACAGGCCGGTTCCGGCAAACACCAGCACGCCCAGCCCGTTATAAATGCTGGCGATGAGTCCCGCCGCCGGCAATTGGCCAAACTCGATCAGGATCAGTGCGCGCCAGTTGCGGCGCATATAGTCGCGCACCGATTGACCGTTGAGGGCAAGCCAGGCGGCCAACAGCAGGTTGCCGACGAACGCATAGGCGATCAACAGCGCCAAGAACGAGATGATGGTTGTCGTGGTTGGGCCGTTCAGCGTGGAATAAGGAATTTGCCCGCCGGCGGCGCGATAGGCGGCCGCGCCCAGCAACAGGCTCACGCCTGATTGGGTGAGGCTGGTGGCGAATGACTTGAGCATGTTGAGCGCGGGTGGGTGTTGCGTACGATCTGGGCGGAATGTATCGGCCCATAGGTGTCGCAAGCTTGCCAGAGCGGTTCCCAGCACAGTGGCCCACAGCGCCGGCCCCAGCCCCAAAGTCAGGTACGCGCTGAGGATAAAGAGGTTTTCCAGGCTGATGGCGCCGTAGGAGGTGGTGATGCCGAGGATGTTGGCAAAGGCGATCAGAGACACCCACAAGACCAAGGGGGCCGCAATGCGCTCCAGGTCGAACGGGTTCGAGAGTGTGACACGGATGACGATGGTCAGCGTCAGGACGCCGGCCATCAAAACGATCCAATCGCCGCGCTGTAAGTTGGTCCACCACGCAGACTTGCGCATGGATCAAGTGTAACATGGAATGACCCAAGCTACAAGCAAACGGAGGCGCCGCCGGGGGGCGTGTGGCTTGCTGTCCACCACCTGGATGTGCCAGCCAGAGGCGTCCCGATAAACGTACTTGAGGTCGCCATTGGTCCCGTCATAGTAGCTGATGTGGGGATAGCCGCTGCCGTCCACCGCCAACGAGGTGCCCCAGCCGATTTGTCCTCCGCTGTCCACAGTCTGCATGTGCCAGCCGGCAGCATCCTGGTAGGCGTATCTGAGGCGAGTGTCCTGAAAGCTGTATGTCAATAGCCGCCCCATGTGTACCACCCATAGCCGAGTGGTGTGTACCACTCGTGATCGGGTAATGTGTACCACCTGATTCGGCTTGAATGGTCCCTCCGGCTGGGTGTGGTGGGCAGATAAAGTTATGCTTGTGCGGCGGCTTTGGAGCTGGAAGCCTCCTTTCTGCGGCTGCGTTGCCGATAACTTTCGCCGCGGATGATGAGCGAGTGGGCATGATGGGTCAACCGGTCCAGGGCCGCACTCGCGAGCAAATCGTTGCCAAAGGCCGCCGGCCATTCGTCAAAGGCCCGGTTGCTGGTGACGATGATCGAGCCATGCTCATAACGTTCACTGAGCAGGTCGTACAGATCTTGCGCGGCCTGCGCGGCGAGTGGCTGCAAGCCGAAATCATCCAAGACGAGCAGGCCCACCGTCAAGAGGCGAGCCAGGAGGCGCGGATACATGCCGGAGGCCCGCGCGGCATTCAGGTCGGTCAAGAGCCGATGGGTGTTCCGGTAGAGGACAGTGTGATCGCGCTTGAGGGCTTCGATCGCGACGGCGTTGACGAGATGACTTTTGCCAACCCCGGTCGGGCCGCACACCAGCGCATTTTCATGGCGCGCAATGAAGGCGCAGGTCGCCAAGTCTTGAATGAACGCGCGGTTGAGGCCCGGCGCAGCGGCAAAGTCAAAGCGGGCCAACGTTTTCTGCTCGTCGCAGCCGGACTGGGCCAAGCGGTGCGCCAAGCGCTGCTGTCCCCGGCGCTCGAGTTCATCGTCCAGTAACAGGGCTAGGAATTCGACCGGCGTCAATTGTTGCTGGGTGGCCTGCGTCGCGCGCACATCGAGGGTCTGGGCCATGCCGCCCAGCTTGAGCTGGCGCAATTTGGGTAAGAGCGGATGGGCCATCATGCCACCACCTCCGGCACCGCAGCAAAGAACTCCGCGGCGGGGCGCGCAAAGGTAAAGGTGCGGGGCGGGGTGGGCGCGGGCGCTTCGGGCAAGGGTTCGCGATCCAACGCGGCATTCAAGATGTCGCGGATGCGCCGATAGCGCAGATCGCCATAGTAGATGGCGCGGGCGCACGCGGCTTCCAGCCGTTGGCGACCGACGGTTTCTTCAAGCCGCAGGATGCCTTGGACGGCGCGCAGACGATCCAAGGGCCGCTCGCCCAGCAACGTCTCGACAACTTGCACGGTAGCCGGGCCAATCTGGGCCGCGATTTGGCGGCAATAATTGGGCGTGCGGATCAAGTATTGCGCCTTGTCCGGCGGATAATCGTCCAGCCGGGTGCGCCATTGGCCGGGTTCGGTACAGCGCACATGCGTAGCCACCAAGGTCGTGCCTTGATAAATCTCGACTACGCGCTCGCTCACATACGCTTCCAGCATCTGACCAATGTGGCGAAAGGGCACCGAGTAAAAACTGCCCGCGACGGTCACGTGGCAATCGGGGTGCACCTTCACCGGCTTGACCTGGCACAAGGTGAATGGCTCGCTGGGCAACGGGAGCAGGGCGGCGCGTTCGTACTCGTTGAACAATTTGAGCGGCGCTTGATGCGTGGTGCCGTGGATGCGCGTACCCGCTACGTCGGTGATCCACACCTTCAAGTGTTGATTAGCTGCCAGACTGTCTACAAACTCTTGACCGGCCATGAAATTGCGTTGGAGGTAGTGCACCCCATTTTCCACTTTGCCTTTGCCCCCCTACTGTTGGGGGGTTGTGTTCTGGCCGCCCCGGTTCGGTGGGGCTGATCAGGAAACCGTAATGCAAGCCCATCCGGCGATAGGCTTCGCCCAACACGGGATCATGCACGAGCGCGTGCACCACCGCCGGTTTGAGGTTGTCCGGCACGACCCGCTTGGGCACGCCGCCGAAGCTTTCAAAGGCGTGGCGATGCAGCGCGATCCACGTCGGCGTCTTTTGGTCAAACACGAGTTCGGCGTACTGGTGACGGCTGTAGCACAACGTCGCGACAAACACATAGGCGGGGCGCCGGCACCCTTGAACGGGATCGTACAATAGACCGACCGAGCCAAAGTCTACTTGCAGTTCTTCGCCGGGAGCGGTATGCACGCGCACGATGGCTTCGGGCGTGTGCGGATTCACGCGATGCACATACCGGCGGATGGCCGAGTAGCTGCCGGTGTAGCCATGATTATCACGTAACCGCTGATACATGGCGGTCATTTCAACACCTTGATCGATCAGCCGCTGAACCTCGTCTTGATATGGCTCCACGTCGAGGTGGCCGCTCGTGGCCGGGGCTGTGGGTCCGGGCCGAAGGCTGAACGCAAAGTCGCATCATCCGGCAGGGTTTGGTCTGGCCGGAGATACCCGTGCGACTCGGCCAGGTCACGATATTTGCGCACGGTCGTGCGCGAGATGCCCATATCGCGGGCAATCCGGCGCTCGCTCTCATCTGCGCGCAAACGGTAGATCTGGCCGGTGGTGAAGTTGTTGCGCTTGCCCATCTTGGCGCGTGTGAAACGCTCGTAATGGCCCAGATCGAGGTCGGTTTCGGCACCATCCTCGGTGACGAAGACCTCGCCATGCTGGAACGGGCTCATGGTGCCCGGATCGACGTTGATATAAGGATCGAGCTTGAGATGGGTGACGGTGAGGCCGCGGGATTCAAGGATCGCGCCCAATGATGCGGCGGCAATGCCCTTGCCCAATGAGGAGACCACACCACCGGTAACGAATACGTAACGGGTCATAAAATCAGCTAATGCAAGGATGCGAAATGATACCGGAATGCCCCCGTTATGGGGACGCCGGATTCGTAAACACCAAAGCGCTAACGCGTCCGCTACCCCGGCTCCATAAAAGAGCGGCAGCAACAAGAAAACCAAGTCTGCTCAGTTGCCCGCCTGCTTGTTGTTTCCCGGATAATGGCGCGCCATATCGAACATGCCTGAAAATCTCGCCAACGCCATGACTGTCAAACCTTGCCCCTTCTGCGTTCTCGACCCCGCCCGCGTTCTCGCCGAAGACGACCTCACCGTGGTTTACAAGGATGGCTTCCCGGTTTCGCCAGGCCATACCGTGATCATTCCCAAGCGCCACTTTCCGACCCTGTTTGATGCCAGTGAAGAAGAGCAACAAGCTTTGCTGCGCGCATTAACCAATGCCAAGAACATCCTCGACGCGCTCCACAAACCCGATGGCTACAACATCGGTATCAACCAGGGAATCGCCGGCGGCCAGAGCGTGCCGCATCTGCACATTCACGTGATTCCACGCTATCTGTGCGATAAAGCCGATCCGAAAGGCGGCGTGCGCTGGGTCTTGCCCGAGAAGGCGAAGTATTGGGCTTGAGCGTTGCGGACAGCGGCTTAAGCACCAAATCCGATCCAATCGAGCAAATCGACGGGCGTATGGATATAACCACGTGCGCCCCATTCCTCAGGACGGTCGTCTTGCCCAAGATACCCATATAGTGCAACCAGCGCCGGCATGCCGGCAGCATTGGCCGCTTCGACATCACGCTCGGCATCACCCACGTAAAGACAGTCTTGCACCGGAGCTTGCGCGATCTGGCAGGCGTGCAGCACCGGAGCCGGATGCGGTTTGGGTTGAGCGCAGGTGTCGCCAGATACGACAAATGCCGCCCGTTCGAGCAAACCGAGGTGGGCGAGCAGCGGTTGGGTGTAGCGGGCCGGCTTGTTGGTGACGATGCCCCATTTGATCGCGCGCGCATCGAATATTTCGAGAACCTCGGCCATACCGGGAAAAAGCGGCGAATTGCGCGTCAGGTTGGTGGCATAGTGTGCGAGGAACTCTTGGCGCAATCCCGGGAAATCAGGATGCTGCTGATCGACAGAGAATCCAAGACGAATCAAGCCTTGAGCGCCGTGTGAGGATTGCGACCGGTATTCAGACTCAGGGATTGGACTCAGCCCGCGTCTTTGCCGCATTGCGTTGAGGGCGGCGCCAAGGTCCGGCGCAGTATCAACCAGCGTGCCATCAAGGTCGAAAAGGACTGCCTTGATACGCGCTTGCATCAGTATGCAGACATCTCTGATCAGGCGCGGCGGCAAGCCAGGAGATAGTTCACGTCCGTATCACGACCCAGTCGGTAGGCCTTCGTGAATGGGTTGTAGGTCATTCCCATCAGTTCAACCGATTCCAGGCCGGCTTGGCGGGCGTAAGCGGCAAGCTCATGCGGTTTGATGAACTTGGCCCAGTCGTGCGTGCCCTTGGGCAGCATGTTCAGCACATATTCCGCCCCGATGATGGCGAGCAGGTAACTCTTGGGATTGCGGTTGAGGGTGGAGAAAAATACCCATCCATCCGGCTTGACCATGCGCGCGCAGGCCGTCATGACGGAGACCGGGTCCGGTACGTGTTCCAGCATTTCCATGCAGGTGACCACATCGAAACTCTCCGGCTCGGCCGCCGCCAGGTCTTCAGCGGCGATGAGTCGATAGTCGACCTGAACACCCGACTCGAGTTGGTGCAACTTGGCTACCTTGAGCGGTTTATCGGCCAGATCAATTCCGGTGACCTGAGCCCCATGCAGCGCCATGCTTTCAGACAATATGCCGCCACCGCATCCGACATCGATGACACGCTTGCCTGCTATACCGCCAGACAAGCTGACAATCCATTCCAGACGTAGCGGATTGATGTCGTGTAGCGGCTTGAATTCAGAGTTGGGATCCCACCAACGGTGGGCGAGTTGGCTGAATTTATCCAGTTCGGCTTGATCGGCGTTGCTCATGTTGATTCCTAGTTTGGTCGCCACAATTCTCCGGCAGGTGGCGTCTTGGCGCTACTGCTGATCTTGTAGGGATTGGTAATGACGCAGGAAGAGCGCTTCGAGTTCATCGATCACGTCGACAGCGCTTCGCCCTTGCACAAGATGCTGGCTCATCAGGGCCGAGATTTCGTGGATCAGCTTGGCACGGTCGAGCATGGGGTAGGTTTCGCGCAGTCGTTTGATGGCTTTGACTACGCTTTCCTGAGTCGGACGCGCGATGGCCTGCGGCGTTTGTGAAACAGGTTCGGCCTCGGGAAGTACACGGGCCAGCAAAAATTCGGCGTAATCAAGCAGACTGCCCTGCTTTGTTTCGGAGAGCGCCCGAAACAGTCGCAGCAAACGCCGCTCATCCGCCGTCATCAATTGCTCTTGGGCGCGACGAATGACGATATAGTCCTTGTCTTTCTTGTAGATCACGTGCGCGCGCAGGGCATTGTCCAGGTACGGCGTCAGATCCGAATGTTCCGGGCTGAACAAGTTATCAATGCCCAAGGTGCGCTCGACCTTTTCGATGCCGCGCTCGGTCAATACGGCGTTGCGCACTTTCTCTTCGACATAGTAATCGCCGTCGGCCTCTTCGCCGGGTTTCGGCTCAAAGGTGGACGGACGGAGTTGGCGGACGATTTGGGCGAACCGGGTATAGTAATCGGACGATTCCTCCGCCGGGCCGGAGATGATGAGGGGCGTGCGCGCCTCGTCAATCAGGATATTGTCTACTTCGTCCACGATGGCATAGTGCAGCTCGCGTTGGGAGCATTGCGCCAGCTCCCACACCATATTGTCGCGCAGATAGTCAAAGCCGAACTCGTGGTTGGTGCCATAGGTGATGTCGGCTTTGTAAACCTCATGGCGGGGAACGGGGCGCAGCCGGTCGTACCGGTCGTCGGCCGCCTTGAAATCCGGGTCGTAGAGGAACGCGCTTTCATGCTGAATGACGCCCACCTTCATGCCCAGCAAGTGATAAATCGGCCCCATCCACTGCACGCCGATTTTGGAGAGGTAATCGTTGGGCGTGACAAGGTGTGCGCCGCGCCCGGTCAGGGCATTGAGATACAGCGGCAGCGTGGCGACGAGCGTTTTGCCTTCGCCCGTCTTCATCTCAGCGATCCGGCCCTGGTGCAGCACCATGCCGCCGATGAGTTGCACGTCAAAAGGGCGCAAGCCGATCGTGCGCCGGCTCGCCTCGCGCACGGCGGCGAACGCGCGCGGGAGGATTTCCCAAAGGAGCGCGCCTTCGGCTTTGTCCAGTTCTGTTTGCGCTTGCTTGAGGTCAAAATCCAAACGCCGGCGGCGCTCGGCGTCTTCTTCGGCAGACATCTCGGCGCGCAGGTCGGCCAATCGCTGCCGCTCGTTCACCGCCGAGTCGGCCACTTGCGCGCGAAACTCGTCGGTGAGCGCGCGCAGGTCTGCGTCACTCATCGCCTGGAATTCAGGCTCCAGGCTATTGATTTCTTCCACAATAGGCTTGAGCCGGGACACCTCACGCTCGGAGGGATCGCCCATCACCCGGCTCAAAAAGTTCTTGAGCATACCGTCGCTTTCCTTTGACGCTTTAAGTGGGAATATTATAGCACATCTTGCCAGGATGAAGGCAACTTGGATCGTTAGCGTTTCGACTTGGGGATATGCCTCAGCGCATAATTTAAACACGCTGGGCGCAGGCGGATTTTACTGGCTAAAGCCGTGACTCCTGAAGGTGGAAACGATCCCCCAACGCAAAACGCTCTCAAAAACGAGAAAGGACTCGCTGAGAGCATTTCGTTCTCCAATCCAGGTGTTATATCCCCATTTCGCTCATGGATATAATCTAATGGTTTTGTCGCTTCTGTCGGTCATCGCCTCCTGCGCGAGATGGGTCAGATCGCTCCGACCTGCCGCAAATACTGCTCAATGCGATTCACAAAGCGTTCGGCGTCGTCCACGATTTGCGAGGCTTCCACAGCGTCAAGCGGATCGGCGTCCAGATCGTAATCTTGTTCTTCGCGGATTTTGCGCGCCTCTGCGTAGAGTGTGCTGAATTCAGGCTCAATGATGCCTGACTTGACCAGCCGCTCTCCAAATGCGCTTTGCACACCCGAGTGCCGGGCGCGCTCGACATCGAGCCACAGCAGCGACGCAGAGGCCATGTGGAACACGGCATAGTAGGCGCGTTGGACAAATCGTCGCGCGCCTTGTCTAGGCGGGCGCGAAGGTAAGCTCGCTTGGTTGCTTCGTCCATAAATCAATGCCGTCCTTCTCAATATTCCGAGCGAGCAAAAGCCGATGCTGGCACATGCGGGCATAACGGGGTTCGTCCTTGATGACAAGCGAGGTGACAAAACCGTACTCTAGCCCGACTTGCGCCGAGAGGTCAACAATCTCGCGCCAATACCGGCGGTACGCGCCCTCTGTCATTCGCACCACCACCAGCAAGTCCAGGTCCGACTCGTCGTGGAAATCGCCGCGCGCTTTGGAGCCAAACAGCCGCACGCGCAGCAAGTCGTCGCCGTATCGCTGGCGCAGTCGCTCGACAAAGGCCGCCAGCCCCGCGCGCTCGGCGGGCGTCAGGTGCGCTTCGAGTTGCTGTTGTTTATCCAAAACGTTGCCTCTTGACCTTGTTACGCCCAGGAAATCTAACGTGATTGTATGCCATTCTGGCGCGGGCGTCAAGCAGCGCAAAAGTGTCTAAATGTTTACGGCGCGTTCACACATCGTTTACATTTGTAGGGTAAACTCGGGCTATAGTAAACTCTACCCTGGAGGTACGCAATGAATCGCAAGACAAAAACGTTGATAGCTTCCCTCATGGCTGTTATGCTGTTGGGCAGCGGGTTATGGGGCGGGGTCGCCCTCGCTCAAACGCCCACGCCGCCCAATCCGCCGGGCAGCCAACCGGCCGCATCCCCCTCCCCTGGCGACGTGTTCTGGTCGGTGCTGGCGGCCAAGCTCGGCACGAACATTGACAACCTCAAGGCGGCCTTCCGTGATGCAGCCAAGGCCGTCGTGGCGCAGCGTGTCAAGGAGAACAAGCTCACGCAGACAATCGCGCCTTCTTCGCCGCGGATCTCGCCGATGATGATGAGGTCCGGGCGCTGCCGCAGCGCGGCTCTGAGCAGGTCGAACATGCCGACTTCGGAGCCGGTGCTTTCTTTGCTCGAGCCTCGGGTGACCTCGCGAATCCAGTTCTTGTGGGGAACCTGCAGCTCGGGCGTGTCCTCGATGCTCACAATCTTTTTGTCCGAGCGGATAAAAGTGGTGATGGCGTTCATGGTCGTCGTTTTGCCGGAAGCCGTGGCGCCCGCGACGAACAAGTTCATGCCCTCTTCGAGAACAAAAGAGAGATAGGCCGCCATCATATAGTCCAACGTTCCGAATGTGATGAGTTCCATGACGCTAGTGGGAACCTCGCTAAACTTGCGGATGGTGAAATTGCTGCCCCGCTTGGAGACGTCGGACCCGTACACGATGTTGATACGAGAGCCGTCGGGCAACACCGCGTCCACAATCGGGTTGCGCACCGTGACAGGGCGCTTGATCCACTCGCCCATCCAGATCACGAATTCGTCCAGTTCGTCTTCGGTGTTGAAGGTGATGGCGGCTTGGAGGCTCTTAAAGATCTTGTGCTCGATAAAGACCGCCCCCACGCCGCTGCAACTAATGTCTTCAATATTCGTGTCGAGGAGCAACGCCGACAGGAGGCCAAAGCCGATCTTGTCTCGCACCATGACGTACTTGAGCGCCTCCATCTCGCGGGGCGTCACGTGAATCTTGCCCATCGCGCCGTTCATGCTGACGCTGGCATCTATGGCCTTGAGCAGCTCTTCCCGCTTCAAGTCCTCTGTTTCTGCCGCGCCGATCTTTTCCACATAGTCCAACAGCTTGGTCTCTACCTGTGGGATGATGTCTTCCAGGTTCACCGTCAGGTGCGGCTCGATGGGGATGTACTTGTCCCGCTCCCCCTTGTCGTCGGGGTAAATGTGGACGTACAGCCCGTCTTTAATCGGGTAGATCAGGTTAAGCCGATCCATGTCCGACATATCCCGCGAGAGCTTGGGATAGTATTCGGGGACGCCAATCGCGTCCATCGGAACCCAGTGCAGATAGTCGGACAAAAAGTCGCACTCGGCGCAGGCTTCCTGCAAGGGTTTCGGCAGGACCGAGTTGAGGCTGCACCGGGAGCCGTGATCGCAAGTGTTGACCTCTTTGGTGGCAAAGGGCAATTGCAAGTGTGCCATGCGCTTTATCCCTTGGCCTTGTTGATCGGGATGACTCGGATACCCCAGCCTGGCTCCACCTCAAAGCTGACGATATTGCCGGTGGTTTGCTCGGCGCCTCTGACTTTGGTCACCTCCAACGTCTTGACCAGCTTGTTGCCCACCTCTTCCGTCCGAAGCTGGAGGTGCGCGTCGCACAGCGACCGGATGCGGGTGAGCAACTCGCGGGTCAGGCCGTGCGAGTGAATAATGGAGATGACGGTAGTGCCATCTCCGCACAACCTTTTGCTGTCCTCGAAAAAGCCGAGGACTTCTTTGTCGGAAGAGGCGGGGATGGAAGACGTGAGCGAATCAATAAAAATCATGTCCCGCCCCTTTTCGGTTTTCATGGCTTTGAACAGGGTGGGGGGCGCCTCCTTGCCCAGGCGCGAGGTCTCGATGGGAAATATTCTGAGTCTATCCAGGAGCAAATAGTCCATGATATCCATGTTCAGGCTGCGCATCTGTTTGACCAGGCTTTTCACCGTATTCTCGCTGGAAAAGAGGGACAGCCGGTATCCTTCGACCAGGCAGCCGTGCATCATCTGTTGGGATAGCACGGATTTGCCCGCGCCCGAATCGCCTTCGATCAAGGTCAAAGAGCCAAAGGGCACGCCGCCGCCCATCTTGTTGTCCAGGTCGGTGTTCCCCGTCGAGATCAGCTTGGTCAGCTTGTCGTCTTCGCTCACCATCAGGGGCTTGATCTTTGTTATCAATTCGGCGGGGCCGAACGGCTTGATGAGAAAGTCGTCCACGCTCGAGCCGGGGCCGATCTCCAGGTTTTCCAACTGGCTCTCGTCCGCGATCATGATGATGCGTTGATGTTCCGTGGTGACGTCTTTGCGGAGAGTCTTGGCAAAGTCGTTCCCCTTCATCGTGGGGAGTTTATAGTCCACCAAGACGAGATCAGGCTGTTCCCGCCTGGCTCGCATCAACCCTTCCTTGCCGTCCTTGGCCGCCAGCACGGTATAGCCCTCTTCTTCAAGGGGATAGCGGGCCAGCTCGACTAACTGAAGGTCCGACTCGACGAGCAGTATCTTTTTAGGTTTGCTAGCCATCTGGATATTCCTGTCTCGACGCACACCCTGGCAGGGTCACTCGCAATCCGCTGCAAGACAGCGAAAGCCTTCGCAGGGGGTGAGTGATTTGTGATAGCGTCTCATTCGATTTCGGCCTGACGCAGCGCCGGGCCGAGTATGAAGCCAGGGTAAGAGTAACATAAAAACCCGCCGGAGCGAGTTTCGATTCAGTTACGGCGGCATTGCAAACGGGGCTAACGTTATGGCAAGGTCGTATGGTTGAGTTGCGTTCTCGTCGCAGGCCGTGCGGATGTGCACCGACGACGCGGCGAAGGGTTTGACAGGTGCGGACGGTCCGGCGTACACGGGGGACAGCAGCGGCAACCCTTCGGCAAGCTCAGGGCAAGCGCTGCTCAGCGACGGTGAATAGACCTACACGTATGACTAGGCGAATCGCTTGATTCGTGTCACGACGCCGGGAACAAGAGTATCTCGATTACGCGTCCTATTCGCCCGGCGCGCTTCGCGTCAGCAGATTGTAACAGACGCTCTAGCAATTGTTCGGCATCGCCTGGCTTGCCCTGGGCAAGCAGCACTCGCGCCAGCGTCAGATGACCGAACTCGCGCAAAAAGCTCAGGTCATCGTGTGCGCTCAACTCGCAGGTTTGGGCCCACTGCTCGGCGGCCGCTCGGTTTCCTTGCGCCAACCGTAAGCGCGCCTGCCAGGCTCCCATCAAGGCAATGTCCGCAGAGGTCGAACTGCGACGCGCGATTTGCTCTACTTTCTGGATCAAGAACAAGGCGCTGTCCAGGTTCCCTTGCGCCTGCTCCAGTCGCGCGCGAGCGAGGTATGCCTCCCGAACGTGCACCCAGTCGCCGCTCAATTCGGCCAAATGCAAACCCTCGTTGATAGAGTGAAAAGCCGCCTCCAGGTCATTCCATTCGCGCAGCACGTCTCCTATCCCGATGTGCTCGACGCCGGATAAATAGGGCTGTTTCAGCTCCGCCACAAACTTGCGGGCTGACTGGTATACCGCCATCGCATCATGGAGGCGTCCTTGCAACATATTGAGTTGGGCCAGGTAATTGATGGCGCTCAGGTAGGTCGCCACGAAACCTGCCGCCTGAGTCGCGGCGACGGCCTCCGTCAGAGTTCGGCGCGCCGCTTGTGTGTTGCCGCCCAACAGATAGGCGTGACCCAAAGACAGCAGCGCGTGACCACGCTGTTCAAGGTTTTCTGGCGTGACTCGCTCCAGAGCCCGGCGACCGAATGTGATGGCATCCGATACGTTCCCCTGAAAACGCGCGACAAATGCGCGTAGGATGTCCGCCGCGGCCAACCATGCGAGAGTTTCTCTGCGCAGCGATGCTGGTTGCGTCACCGTCTTTCTGACCTCGTACGAGTCAGGCGAAAGCGCAGCGGGTTCAACCAGCGAGGGCTCTGTTGTCTTGACGTGGATGTCAACGGATTGTAGAAATGGCTCGACCGCGTCCAGTCGTCCGGTGAGGGCAAACGCCCATCCGGCGTAAATGCAGAGGCCAGGCCGGGAGCGCACCAGTTCATCCGGCAGCGCTTTCATCCAACTGAACAGTGTGAGCACCTCGCTGTGTTGCCACAATGATTCCACGACCTGTTCTATCAGGCGAATCGCCATCTCGGATTCCTTGGCCTCGAGCGCATGTCGAATGGCTTCTTCCATCAACCCGTTGCGCTCGCACCAATCTGCCGCCCGGCGATGCAACTCGGCCCATCGGTCAGGGCGACTCTGGCGCAGGCGATCCCGCAGGAAATCGGCAAACAGATGATGATAGCGATACCAACGCCGCTCGTCGTCCAGGGGCGCCAGGAACAGGTTGGCCCGCTCCAGCCATTCGAGTTTTGCCTGGCTGTGCTCTTGCTCTGTGACGGCATCGCACAATGAGCCGGTGAAACGCTCCAAGATCGAGGTTTCCAGCAAAAAGGTCTGGATGTTGGGGAATTGTTGGTACAGAACTTGTTCGGCCAGGTAATCTACGATGTAATGGTGAGTGCCGCCAAAAGCCTGGATGAACTCTGCCGGATTATGGCGTTCACGCATGGATAGCGCCGCCAACTGCAAGCCGGCGATCCAGCCTTCAGTTCGAGCCTGGAGCGTCGCAATGTCTTTTGCCGGCAGTTCCATGTTTCGATTCAGAAAAGCCGACGCTTCATCAACTGTAAACCGAAGATCATTGGCTCGCAACTCGGTCAGTTGGCCGCGGGCGCGAAACTGGGCGAGTGGGAAGGGCGGGTCAGTCCGGCTGGCGATACCCAGGTGCAGGTGCGGCGGACAATGGTTGAGCAGGAAGACGAGCGCATCGTGAATGGGCTGAGCAGTGATAAGGTGATAATCGTCGAGGACGAGAACAATGTCACTAGAGACATCGGTCAGGATTTTGTCTATCAGCGCAGTCAGGCCGTCTTCCGGCAACGACTCGGATAGGCTGAGGGGAGACAAGATGCTGTCAACATCGCTCACGTTCAATGTGTCGAGGGCTGCGATCAGGTACGTCCAGAAGCGATAGGGGTCATTGTCCCGTTCGTCCAGTGCGAGCCACGCGACGGGCAAATTGCGTTGTGCCAGAGCTGCGATCCACTCGCTCAACAGCGTGGTTTTGCCAAAGCCGGCGGGAGCGGAGATGAGTGCAAGTGGGCGGGTCAATCCTTCGGACAGTCGTTCGATCAGGCGTGGGCGTGGAATCAGGTCAGGGCGCGCAGGGGGAATGTAAAGTTTCGTCTTGAGCAACAAGTCCCGCCGTGGGATGTGACTTGAAAAGTCTAGGGGGGTGCGTACTTCCGCCATAAAGTGTCTTCGTTTTCGTGCAAAGCAGTGGGTTTAGTTAATGTTAGCGCGCCAAACCGATGGGGTGCTGGCTTGACGTAAATTGGCCCATGCGGGTATCCTTGAGGTGTCAACACCGCCGCACAGGCGATCCTCAGGAGGCCTCCATGAGCCAATTGATAGCGATGATAATGCAAGCCGACGATTTGGTCAACCCGGAAGTGATGACGGAAGTGTGGCGTCAGCCCATGCCGGGGGTCCAACTGGAGGGCGTGGAAGCCAGCCAGTATTTGGATGGAATGGAAGCCACGGTGATGGAAGTGGGCTGGGCGGCGATGCGCAGCCTGCTGGTGGAACAGTGGCGGTTGATGGATCAAGCCTTGGTAGAGTGCTCTTCCGATCTAGACGTTCAACTCGGCTTACGGGTTGGCGCTCGATAATCTGTATTACCTGGTGGACTGGAACGACTTTGGGATTGACGATCACCCGGTCAGCGTCACGGTGTATGGCACGCCGACGGATTGGTTTGCCCCGCACGGCTGGCGCGTGTTCAGCGCCGAGTTCGGCAGCGAATGGGGCCCGGTGATGCAAGCTATCCTCGCCATGTCGTATGGCGAAAATCCGAATCGCGTGCCGAGCGTGGCTTGGTTCAAGACGCGCAAGGGACGCGGCTATGGCAAATACGACAATCCCTCGCACGGCGTCCCGCACAAGACCAACTGCGAAATGTTCTGGGATACCAAGCGCCCGTTCGCGGACAAGTATGGCGTCACGTTCAAGAACTTTGGCGGCTGCGCGCCCGATGACCCCGCCGAGTTGCGCGCCGAGTTTGAATCGAATCTCAAAATCGTGATTGACGTGCTGCATCGCGACCAGGCGCTCGTGGATTATCTGGCCAACAAGCTCGTCGAGTTGGGCGATAGCGTGCCGGAAGAAATCCCCACTTTCAAGCTGAGCAAGAGTGCAAGCGCAGCTTGCGCACAAGCGCAGCTTGCGCACAATCCGTTCAAGGACGAGCGGCTGTACGACTATCGCAATTACCCCGCCGATCTGTACGCCAAGCCTGGCGCCAACGTCGCCAATCGCGCGGCGCTCGCCAAGTGGGGCGCGTGGGTCAACACGTTCGGCGCGCAACACTATGCTCGCCCGCTGTTCATAGCCGCCTCTGCCGATCTGGCCGACTCGACCAACATCAGCGGCTTTGCCAAGGGCTATGGCGATTTCAAAGGCTGGGGCTGGTATGAACGCTACGGCACTGCCGATGGCGTTTTGCTGCCGCAAGAGATCACCGAGTTCGCCAACGCGGGGATAATGATCGGCATGGCGACGGTCAACTTTGCCTCTAACCCGGAACAAGAATTCGATGGCTTTTGGGGCGCATGCTCGACGTATGGCTCGTTCTCATATCTCAAATACGGCATGTTCCGATTGTTCAGCCAACTCGCGCAGGACTGCGAACTCAAGGTCGGCAAGGTGCTCTGGATCGCGGGCCACTCTGGCCCCGAGACGGCCGAAGACAGCCGCACGCACTTTGGGATTTTTGCGCCCGGCGCGACGCAGCTCTTTCCCGACGGCCACATCATCAACCTGCACCCCTGGGAATACAATGAAGTGCCGGTGCTGCTCGGCGCGGCGCTCAAGACGGATGTGCCCATCATCGGACTGCACCTCACCCGCCCGCCCGTCGAAATCCCCGACCGCGAAAAGCTGGGGATGCCTTTACACTTTGAGGCCGCGCGCGGCGCGTACGTCATGCGCGACTATAAGCCGGGCCAACCGCGCGGCGGCGCCATCATCGCGCAGGGCACAAGCGCCATGGCCGGCCTCGTCAAGCTGCTGCCCGAGCTTGATGCGCGCAACCTGAACGTCAAACTGGTCTGCGCCACCAGCCCTCAATTGTTCAAGATGCAGCCCGACGAGTATCGCAACCAGGTGCTTTCGCCCGGCGACCGCGCCAACTCGACGGTCATTACCACGCAGGCCCGCTGGCTGATGCACGACTGGCTGTTCAACAAGACGGCCGAAGAGTATGCGCTTTCCGCCGATTGGGACAACCGCTGGCGCACCGGCGGCACGGTGGCCGAGGTGTTGGAAGAGGCGCATCTTTCGCCGCGCTGGATTTTGGAGGGCATCGAACGATTCGTGCGTGACCGCGACGCGCGGCTGGGCCGCTTGCAGGCGGAGATTGATGCCGCGAGGCAGTGATCCGTAATCAGTGATCAGTCAATCAGTTACTCAGTCACTGGTTGACCGATTGACTGATTGACCGGTTGACTGATTGACCGATTGACTGACTGACCGATTGACTGACCGACCAAAACCAATGAAAGGAAAAAATGATGAAACCGTTTGCTGATCGCTTGAACCGACTGGGCACCGAGACCGCGTTCGAGGTGCTGGCCCGCGCCAAGGCGCTCGAGGCGCAGGGCAAAGAGATTATCCACATGGAAATCGGCGAGCCGGACTTTGACACGCCCGGCTATATCAAGCAGGCCGCCAAGGATGCGCTCGACCAGGGCTATACGCATTACACGCCCGCCGCTGGGCTGATGCCAGTGCGCGAAACGATTGCCGATTACATCGCCGAAACGCGCCATATCCCGGTCAAGGCGGAAAACGTCGTTGTCGTGCCGGGCGGCAAGCCGATCATGTTCTATACAATCATGGCGCTGGTCAATCCGGGCGACGAGGTGATCTATCCCAACCCCAGCTTTCCGATCTATGAGAGCATGATCAATTTCATGGAAGGCGTGCCCGTGCCGCTGCCGCTGCGCGAGGAGCGCGAATTTAGCTTCGATATTGACGAGTTCGAGAGCCTGGTCACGCAAAAAACCAAGCTCATCATCATCAACTCGCCCGGCAATCCGTGCGGCGGCGTGATGACCAAGACCAACATCGAAGCCGTGGCCGAGATGGCGCTCAAGCACGACTGCTACGTGCTGGCCGATGAAATCTATTCGCGCATGATCTACGACGGCGAGCACTTTAGCATTACCCAGTTGCCGGGAATGCAGGAACGCACTATCATCCTGGATGGCTTTTCCAAAACGTATGCGATGACCGGCTGGCGCTTGGGCTATGGCGTGATGAACACCGACGCGGCGGCCTCCATGTCTGCGCGGACCTGCTAGACCACAGCAGGGTTCGCCGTGCCGCCAATCTTGATTTCGGTGATGAACGGCAGGCAGGCGTGAATGGCCTTCGTCCCCCACGCCCCAAGCAAGAAAGGCACTTCGGCCCGGTAGACGTTCCAGCGGAATGAAGCGCCGCCTGCCAGTTGAAAGACTTTTCCCCGATAAGGTTCAGTGGAACGGCGCAAGAGATGGCGCACACACTCCAAGGCTTCACGCAAAGCCGTAACTGGATGCTGTGGCTCCAGACCGAGGAAATCCAGCCACGCTCCGCGCGCCACGCCCAAATAGGCGCGGCCCTGAGAGGCTTCGTCAATCAGAGCAATGTTGCCCGCGATGTTGAGGGGATGGCACGTGAAGGGATTGACCGCCGCCGGGCCGAGGCGCACCCGCTGGGTGGCGCGAGCCATCTCCAACAGCGGCAGCCAGGCGGGCTGATAGAGCATATCGTTGTAGACGGTGACGGCGTCAAACTCATAGGTTTCTGCCAAAGCTGCCAGGGGGCCGTAGGCGGAGAGGGGTTTGTCGGTCTGGAAGGCGACGCTCACAGACTTGGTAGGGACTGAGACGGCCGAGTTGGTATTCATATTATCCATTGTGATGAAAAAGTCGGAGTTATGCGCCACAAGCGGGCTAACGCTTCTTCGATGACCATTCGATGTATTCGAGGACATTCGCAGTATAAACCTGAATCAATCGCCTGTCAAAAAAATGAGAATACCGCCACAAACCGAACGGGCCGCAGGGCCAGCGTGATGTGGCATGAACAAGCCAGGATTTCAGATCGTTGATAGTCTGGCAACCATGTGGTACAATCGTCCCACCGATTACTCGGTCAATCAAATGGTCGAAGGGTCACCCGGTTACCTTGCTCTTATGAATGATAACACTCCAGAAATCGGTCAGCTTGTGCGCTTGGACGTGACGCTACGCTCCTCCGGCCTGTGGCTGGGGCCTATCTGGGCCATCGTCTGCGGCATCGTCGCCTCCGGCGGTTGGAAGTGGGGCTGGCCCTCGTTGCTGCAAGCCGCGCTCTTGTTCTTCCTGGTGGATGGAGCCTGGGCCACGTTGTGGGCGGCTGCCGTCGAAACCGATTGGGCCACGCCGTCCGCTCGATGGGGACAGTCCCCCCTCAATCCACCGAGCGCGCTGCCTTACGCGCAACCGAATACGCCCGGCGATCGCCTTCAGCGATGGATCGCCCACACGAATCAATGGTGGCACGAACATCTCCGCCCGTCCGCTGGCTCGGCGATGTCCACGATCATTTTGTGTGTGGCGCTGGGCGCGGCGCTTTCGGCAGTGCTGGGTTGGCCGGCCATTGCGCTTTCGGCTGCGGCTGCGGCGATGGTGCAGTTGGGCATCATCGTGGGGCGCGGGCGAGGGCGACCGGTACCCGCGCTTAAAGCGACGCTCGACATCGGCCTGGCCTGGCTGCTGGCGCACGCCCTCTTTGCGCCGTTGACGCTCGCCTCGGCACTCCTGGCCGTTGCATTTGCCGCCGCGTATGCCGCCGGGTTGGCCCTCATCGAGGGCGGGCGACGGGCGACGGTGTGGAACGCAGCGCAATTTGCGGTGGCCGGGCTACTGGTGCTGATGCGTGTGCCCGTCGCGGGCCTGGCCGTCTTTTTGACCGTCATCCCGCAATTGCTGCTGGAACCCGATCTACGGCGAGGCGCAGGCGGTGTGTGGTTTGCCCGCAGCACACAAGCCTGGCTCATGCTGGGCATGCTCATCGCCTCTGCCGCAATCTCGTAAAGCCGCTATTGGGATAGCGGCCTATATGCCAATATAGTGAGGCCGCTATCCCAATAGCGGCCTATATGCCGATGATACTCGCGCTCATCCTCGTCGTGGTTGCGTTCATCGCGGCCCTCGCTTACTGGGAATTTGTCGTCGCTGAAGGCGTACATCTGGGGCCGCGCATTGTCATTCTCCTCTACGATCTGGTCAGCCGCCGCTACGATAGCATCAAACAGTTCGACTCGACTTTCGAAGAACTATTTCTGAGCGATCCGCTGGTCTTTGCTCTGCGCGATGTGCGCGCGCCGTTCGTGTTGGACGTGGCGACGGGCACAGGCCGCCTGCCCCGCTCCTTGTTGGCGCAGGCTGGCTTTCGCGGACGCGTGATCGGGCTGGACGGCTCACGGCGCATGTTGGCCCAGGCCGCGCGCACGGCGCAGAGCACAGGCGGCATGGCCGAGCGACTGACGTTCATCTGGCAAGACGCCGGCCAACTGCCCTTCGACGACGACACTTTCGACGCGGTGACGTGCCTGGAGGCGCTGGAATTCATGCCGGACACACGACGAGCGATCCGCGAACTCGTCCGCGTGTTGCGGCCAGGCAGCGTGGCGCTGTTGACCAACCGTGTCGGCCCGTGGCGCAAGTTCTTGCCCGGCCACACGCAGACTCCGCCGGCGTTTGAAGCGCTGCTGGGTTCGCTGGGCCTGGAGCAAATCAAGACGCAAGCCTGGCAACTGGAATATGACTTGGTGTGGGCAGTCAAACCCGGCAAGGGGATGAGTGAAGCGGCCCGAGCACTACCGGACATTCTACGCTGCCCGCGCTGCAAAGGAAATCTGGCATCCGGTGATACATCGCTTGTCTGCGGCGCGTGCAATCGAGTGTATCCCATCGCGCCGGATGGCGTGATCGAGATGATGCGATAGCTTTCTTGCAACGCCGCATAGTCGCGTTCCAGCCGGCGGCGATACGCGCTGACCCAGCCCAGATCCGGCGCGGGCAGCAAGAACGATTTCCTGGCGACCTGCACGAACATCAGGCCAAAGCGCAGCGGCAGGTGCAGCACGACGACATGAGCGCCCAACGCTTGCGCCAGCTTGACCGTCTCCTGAATTCGTCCCGGCTCGTCCAGCGGCCAGCCGGGCACGGAAGCCACAAAGGGAGTATGAACTGCTGCGATGGGCAAGCGAAATCGTTCACACAACCGCCGCACGTAATCCGGCTGGCGCGTGTCCCAACGCTGATCCACCATCAGTTCGATGCCGTCAAACCCGGCTCGCGCGGCAAATTCAAAGCACCGCTCGATGCCATAGGACCAAAGAGAACCCGTCGAGAAAATGAACTCCATTGCGCGGCCTCCCGCCGCCGTCGGCAGTCAACGGTCGCTCTTATGACACCACTTGATCCGCCACCGTCGCTCCATCCGGCACCACGGACTCGCTCAAGAGGACGGCGTTGCGGATGGTCACGCCATCGCCGATGCGGCACTCGCGCTCGATGTAGACGTTGGGGCCGATGACACAATTCGCGCCGATGACGGTTCCGCTTTCGATGCGCAGCGGCGTGACAAGCTGCGTGCCTGGCCCAACAGTCTGCGGCGTGATCTGCGGGCGGTCGTTGCCGCTCGTCAAATAGTGTTGGTTGATCGCCAGCAGGTCGGCGGTGTTGGTCAGTGTGAGCCGCCGCTTGCACATCACGCTGCCCACATGCCCTTCGCGCTCGACGAGCATCTGGATCGCGTCTTGCAGCTCATATTCGCCGCGCGGCGAGGGGCGCACTTGCAGCACGTAATCCAGGATGCGCGGCGAAAAACAGTACAGCGGCAGGCTGGAAACATTGGACGGAGCTTCTTTCGGCTGCGGCTTTTCGACGATGCGCTTGACCCACGGCCCTTCCATCTCTACAATGCCGACGCTGCCGATGCGATCCGGCTCGACGGGCATCAGAGTCAATAACGCATTAGGCTTTGACGGCCATTGCCAGGCGTCTATCATCCGCCCCACGTGCTCTGCCGAGACAATATTATCGCACGCCGAGAGGATGAAATCGCCGGCGATGAGCGGTACGGCGCAAGCCAGCGCATTCGCCATGCCGAGCCGCTGCGGCTGGTACACAAAGCGCACCTCCGCCTTGATATCCGACTCGCGGCGAAAGTAATGCGTGATGTAGCGGTCGTCGGGGCTGACGACGAGGATGAAATCTTCCACGCCGTTGGCGGCCAAGTCGAGCATCACCCGTTCGACCATCGGCTTTCCCAGGATCGGCAGCATGGCCTTGGAGCGCCTGAGCGTAATGTGTTGCAGGCGCGAGCCTTTGCCCGCCGCCAGAATGACGCCTTGCATGATTCACCTCCGCGGATGGGCAGAGCGGCGCGCTTTGCGCCAGGCCGCCTGCCCTGCATAGGGATGCGGGGAATAAAAAAGCGAGAACGATACCCGGCTTTATTCTGCCTGCACCTTCAAGCCCTGCCGCGAGATGTGCAGGCGATAGACCTGCGCGGACGTGAGGCCCGCTTCCATAGCCGTCCGCTTCCAAATCTCCATGAGCTGCTCTTCCTGGCCGGGCCTGACGAGCGCAAAAACCGATCCGCCGCCGCCTGCCCCGGTCAGCTTGGCGCCCAACGCGCCGTTCTTGAGGGCGGTCTCGATGCAGAGATTATTGGCCCAGCCGGCGCCGTCGCCAAAGCCGCAATAAGCCATCATGTCGTTAACCAGGCGATGGTTCTGGTTCATCAACACGCCAAAAGCCTCCCAGTCGCGTTCTAGCAGCGCGATCTTGCCGCGCCAGGCCGTCTCCCACGCGCTCGACATGTAGCGCACCATTCGCGGCATGGCGCCGCGCGCGTCGTACCATTCGGCGTGCTCCTGCAAGTAACGCGGGCGCATCCGGCCGTGTACGTCGCCGGAATCGCGCACCACGCCGGTGGAGATGGCGACGAGCGGCAGGTCGTCCACCCAGGCATCCAGGCGCTCATAAGTGGCATAGGGTTCTTGGCAAATGTTGCGATGGTGCAGCTTGCCCCGGTAATCCACGTAAGCGATGCCGCCAAAGAGCGGCACGTACCGGTCGGCAAAGCCGCACGTGATGCCCAATTCTTTGGCCTCGACCCGCTGCGTCAATTCGGCCAGGACATAGTCGTTGTGCGCGCGGCGATCCAGATCATAAGATTCGCGCAGACCCGCCAACGCCAGCAGGACAAACAGCGACGATCCGCCCAGGCCGCTCTGGCGCGGCACGTCCGTCCAGGTGGCGATACGCACGCCGCGCTGCTCGAACTTTGTCCGGAATTCGGGGCTGTGCCGATACAGCCGGTTAACCGCGCCCTTGAGCAAATCCAGCTCACCGTCGTATGGCAGGGGCAGCGGATCGCGCGGAAACTCGCGGCGCAGATCGCTGACCCAATCGCCGTTGTTCCGGCGCAGCGATTCCAGGCTCAATTCCTGGGCCGGTTCGATCATCGCGCCTGCGCGGATGTCCACCGCCGCCGAGATCGTGGCGAAATCGCCCTCGTTCGCGTCGGACGGATTGCCCAA
The DNA here is from genome assembly GCA_041300525.1 of Anaerolineae bacterium. Classification (GTDB taxonomy): domain Bacteria; phylum Chloroflexota; class Anaerolineae; order Fen-1058; family Fen-1058; genus JBGLNJ01. Next base: position 4,965,806 of record JBGLNJ010000001.1, read on the forward strand.
GATGTTGATGCGGGCTGGGATGCTAAGGGTGTAGCGCATGTGGTCTCCGTGATGCGTACTGTGTGATTGCGTGATTGGCGATATGCGATCAAGCAGCTCGTGGACGTGATGCGCTGGGCCTATTGCTGCCAGCGGCCCGAATCGGACATGCTGTTCGGCTATCACACGATGGATCAAGTGCGGCGGCGCTTCTTGATCCCGCTGTGGAACGTCTACTCGTTCTTTGTGATGTACGCCAACGTGGACGGCTGGACGCCGACGGAGGGCCGCCCCGGCACATTCAACGTATTGGATCGCTGGATCATGGCGCAGCTTTCGGAACTCGTCGCCGAGGTGACAGCGGCGCTGGACGATTACGACGCTCTGCGCGCGACCAAAGCGGTCGAGCCATTCCTGGATGACTTGAGCAACTGGTATGTGCGCCGCAGCCGCCGCCGCTTTTGGAAATCGGAAGCCGACGCGGACAAAAACGCGGCCTACAGCACGCTCTACACCGTGCTGACCGCGCTCACTCGCGTGCTCGCGCCGATGACGCCGTTCGTCACCGAGGTGATGTATCAAAACCTGGCGCGCAGCGCCTATCCCAATGCGCCGGAAAGCGTTCACCTGGCGGATTGGCCCAAGGGCGAGCCGCTCCCGGAAAGCGACCGCACGTTGCTGGCCGACATGGCCGCCGCGCGGCAGGTCGTGGCGTTGGGCCATGCGTTGCGGGCCGCGTCCGGCATCAAGGTGCGCCAGCCGTTGGGGCGGACCTTCGTGGTGGCGGAGCCAACGCAAAAAGCCGGCATCGCGCGCCTGTCCGACATCGTGGCCGACGAGTTGAACGTCAAGGCCGTCGAGTTTGCCGAGCGCGAACAAGACCTGGTGAGTTACAAGCTGCTGCCCGATAATCGCGTGCTGGGCAAAAAGTTTGGCAAGCAGTTCCCGGCGGTGCGCGCGGCGCTCAATGCACTTGAGCCGTATGCCGCCGTTCACGCGTTGCGCGCGGGGCAATCGCTCACGCTCAACGTGGACGGTCAGCCCATCACGCTCGCGCCGGAAGAGGTGCTCGTCCAGGCGCAGCCGCACGAAGGCTTTGCCGTACAAGCCGAGGGTGGCGTAGTCGTAGCTCTCGACACACGCCTGACGCCCGAGTTAGCCGCCGAGGGGCAGGTGCGCGAAATTGTGCGTCACATTCAAACGCTGCGCAAGGACGCGGGCTTTGAGCTTTCGGATCGCATCGAGACGAGCTATCAAGCGACGGGAGAGGTAGCGCAGGCAATCGTCACGTGGGCTGATTACATCAAAGCCGAAACGCTCAGCGTGGCGCTTGAACCCAGCGATGCGCCGGCCGGGGCCAAGTCCGAGTCGTTCAAGCTGGATGGTCAACCGGTGACGTTGGCGGTGAAGCGAGTGTAATGTCGAACCCCCTAAAGAGGGAGATTGACGAATGACGAATGATGGCAAGGGGGAGATTTGAACCTTGCGAAGGTTTCCGCTCATTACGCAGCGAACTTGAACTAAACCTTCGCAAGGGTCTTTTCCCAAACGAATGTGATTCAGTAATCCACGAGGGCGCAGAGTTGATTCTCTGCGCCCTCTGCATTAGGGGATAAATTCCAAAGGAACGGTTTTGACATTCTGTTGCAGGTGCGCTATATTCCATTCCACATGAACCAAGCCGCTGGAAAGGGGAGAAATCGTTGGATCGCCGCGTGCCATCTCCAACAAACGACTCGATTGACCTGTACATTCGCACCTACTATTCGCTGCTGCGCTCCAGCGGCGAGGTCCAAGTGCGAAGCCTGGAAGAAACTCATCGCACGATGGGATCCAGTTTACATGCCAGGGCCGACCATCCCGAGCCGGACATGGGCGCGTTCATCTACGTCGCCCAACGACTGCCAGCCTGCCTGGCGCAAACACGCCTGGTGCTATTGGGGCAGTCGCGCGAGGTGTTTGCCCGGCGCGGCTTTCCCGACGTGGAACAATGGGAGCCGGTCTCGGCGCCGGGCCGGCGCAGGCGCATGTTCTTTGATGGACAAGATCGGCTGGCCGCGTACATCGCCAGCGTATCGGACATTGACGATCTGATCCCACAATTGGTGACCTACGAGATCGAGTGGAACAAGCTGCACACACTCCTGGAGAGCGCGCACGCCATATCTGCCCTGGAGCAACACGATCTCGAGCGCACCCGGCAGGTATTGGAGCTTTCTGAGCATGATATGGCGCGCCTGGCCGGTCTGTGGCAGGGTGCGCTGTGGGACAACCTGCGCGCCATCGCCGAGGCGCGCAAAAGGATGGCGGTGCACCTGCTGGCCGGCTCGGCGAACGACTATCGCAAAGCCACGCGCGGTTGGTGGAACGCGGTATTGGAAAATGTGGCTGGCGTGAATTTGTGCGACCGGCCCGTGTACTTTGTGTCCAGCAACACACACAGTCTGGTCAATCTGTTGGTGGGTTACGCGCGGCAGCGCCAGGATGATTTGATCGCCGGGCTGGAACACGACGACCCGGAAAATCTGCGCGATGAAATCAAGGCCGCGCAGACCGAAGGCGGCGCGCCGGGCCGGTTCGACAATCTGCTGTATTACCTGTTGCGCCAACACCTGCGCCGGCCCGGCCACGAGCGAGAGTTGCAGACCTGTCTGGATTTTGAGCGCCAACATGGCGCGAGATACCTGCGAGCGCAATCGTACCTGGATGTGGATGTCCAGGTGTTCGAGCTGAACCGTCTGGACCCGGCCCAGATTGATTCGCGCCTGTGCGTCTCCGCTGTCGAGCGGCTCAAGCATAGTCCCGCCGTGATCGTGAACATTGGGCCTGCAGCTCGCCGCCTAAAGGAAGCGCGCGCTGGAGCTTGCGCTTGTTGGCCGATCGAGTTGTTCAGTTGCAGATTGTCGATTCCGTCTCTCATGAGACTATCCGCCAAGTCCTAAACGACAACGAACTCAAACCCTGGCTCAGGGAAGAGTGGTGCATTCCACCCAAGGCGAATGCCCACTTTGTGTACCACATGGAAGACGTTCTGGATGTTTACAAACAGCCAGAAGATCCCAGATTTCCTTTGGTTTGTTTCGACGAGAGCCCTGAGCAGTTGGTGAGTGAAACGCGCCAAGCCCTGCCGACGAAGCCAGGCAAACCCGAGCGGTACGATTATGAGTATCGCCGCGAAGGAGTCGCCAATACGTTCATGTTCTTTGCGCCACTGCAGAATTGGCGCTATGTGAAGGTCACTGACCGCCGGACCAAAGCCGATTGGGCAGAGTGTATGCGCGAACTGGTCGATGTTCATTTCCCGACGGCCGAGCGCATCCGGCTCGTTCAGGATCAGTTGAACACCCATAACCCGGCGTGCCTTTACGAGTTCTTCCCACCAGCGGAAGCAAAACGGATTCTGGACCGGTTGGACTTTCACTTTACACCCAAACATGGCAGCTGGCTCAACATGGCCGAGATCGAGTTGAGTGTGCTGAATCGGCAGTGCCTCGACCGATACATACCGGATAAAGCAACTCTGGCCCAGGAGACAGCGGCCTGGGCGACAAAGCGCAACAGCAAAGGTGCGACGGTCAATTGGCGATTCACAACAGTTGATGCTCGCATCAAGCTCAAGCGCCTCTACCCATCAATTGATGATTGACAGACTACTAGCCCCGGCCGGCTATTCTCGAGACGGGGTTGCCAGGGCAGTGAAGCAGGAGGAGGCATCTGTTCATGGATTTTCAGCTTGGAGAGGAACAGCGCATGGTTCGCGACATGGTTCGCGCCTTTGCGGCGAAAGAGATCGCGCCCCGGGCTGCCGAGGTAGACAGGACGGAAGAATTCCCCGCGGACAACATTCAGAAGATGGGCGAGCTGGGCCTGCTGGGCCTGCCCTACCCCGAGGAGTACGGGGGCGGGGGCGGTGATTATCTCAGCTATGCCATCGCCGTGGAGGAAATCGCCCGTGCCTGCGGCTCCACTGCCCTGATCTATGCGGCCCACGTTTCCCTGGGCTGTGGCCCGATCTATAACTTTGGCACAGAGGCACAGAAGCAGAAGTGGCTGCCCCGGCTGTGCAGCGGCCAGGGCTTGGGGGCTTTCGGCTTGACCGAGCCGGAGGCCGGCTCCGATGCCGGCTCGACGCGAACGCTGGCCGTGCACGATGGCGACTCCTTTGTGCTCAACGGCAGCAAGATGTGGATCACCTCGGGCGCCATCGCCGACGTCGTGACCTGCACGGCCAAGACCGACCCGGCGGCAGGGACGCGCGGGATCTCGTGCTTTCTCGTGGAACGGGGAACGCCGGGCTTTATTCCCGGCAAGAATGAGCCAAAGATGGGCCTCAAGGGCTCGGTAACCTCGGCCCTGTCGCTGGAGAACTGCCGGGTGCCGGCGGAGAACCTCCTGGGCAAGGAGGGCGAGGGCTTTCGCCAGATGCTCATCACCCTCGACTCGGGCCGGATTAGCATCGGCGCCATGGCCCTCGGCCTGGCGCAGGCGGCCCTGGACGAAGCCATTCGCTACTCCAAAGAGCGGGTGCAGTTTGGCCAGCCCATCGCCAAGTTCCAGGCGATCCAGTGGATGATCGCTGACATGGCGACCGAGATCGACGCCGCCCGGTTGTTGGTCTACCGCGCCGCGGCCATGAAGGATGCACACCAGCCCTTTGGCAAGGAGGCAGCTATGGCCAAGCTCTATGCCTCCGAAGTGGCCGAACGGGCAGGCTTCAAAGCCATCCAGATCCACGGTGGCTATGGCTACAGCCGCGAGTATCCGGTCGAACGGATCTATCGCGACCAGCGCCTGTGTACCATCGGCGAGGGAACCAGCGAGATCCAGCGGCTGGTCATAGCCCGGGCAGTCCTATAGGTGTTGGACGCAACGGCGCCGGCTCTCACGAAGAGCGCATTTCCGGGCCTGCGTCCACCGGGTTCGCAACCGGTCCCTTGGTAGTGTGGCCGGGGAGGAAAAAGCCCATGGCGGAATCGCATCCATTGGTAGATTTGGCACGGAGGAGCATCGAGGCATATGTTTCCGAGGGCAAACGGATCGCGGTGCCCGCCGAGCTGCCCCTCGAGATGCAGCAGAGAGCGGGTGCGTTCGTCAGCCTGCATCGCTATGGCGAGCTGCGGGGATGCATCGGAACGATACAGCCCACGCGGAGTTCCGTGGCCGAGGAAGTGATCGAAAACGCCATCGCGGCTGCCACTTGCGATCCTCGCTTCTCGCCCCTAACCCCCAGAGAACTGGCCGGCCTGGAGGTCAAGGTCGACGTGCTGGACGAGCCGGAGCCCGTTGAGAGCGCGGCCGACCTGGACCCAAGGCGCTACGGCTTGATCGTGCAATCCAAAAGAGAGCCGTGGAAGCGGGGCCTGCTGTTGCCCGACCTGGAAGGCATTGACACCGTAGAGAAGCAGGTCTACTGGACGCGCTGCCAAACGGCCGGCATCAGCGACCCCGACGAGCCGGTGCAAATGTACCGTTTCGAGGTTCACCGCTACAAGTGACGCGCCGGGTTAGTCTCCCAGTGGCGACCTACGTCGTGAAATTTGAGGCGAATTGCCACTTGCTTTCGGACGATACGCCAAGTTACCCGGTAGTTATTGAGAGGATACACACGAACTGGAGGATAAACTATGGACAAGCAATTTGACTTGATGCTGGTCGGCGGCACGGTCGTCACTGGAGAAGGGACGCGCCGCGCCGATGTGGGCGTGCGGGGCGAGAGCATCACCGCTGTTGGCGCGAATCTAGATCGCCAAGCCGCACGCGAGGTCGTGGACGTGACGGGCAAGTATGTCTTTCCCGGAATCATTGACGTGCACGTTCACCCGGTCTACCTGGACGACGTCGAGGCTTGCTCGCGCGTCGCCGCTTTCGGCGGCACGACGACGCTGCTGCACTTTGCCTACGGGCGAACCGGCGAGAGCCTGCTGCAAAAAGTGCAAGAGATGCTCGACGACGCAGCCAAACGCTCACGGCTGGATTTTGGCTTGCACGGCGGGATGTTTGAAGCGCCCAAGCAGGTGCCGGAAATTCCGCGCGTGATGGAGCTGGGCGTCCGCACATTCAAGTTCTTTTTGACCTACCTCAAGCAGGGCTGGTACACGGACGACTATCAGCTCATCAAGGCGATGGATATTTTGGCCGAGCGCGGCGGGATGGCGATGATTCACGCCGAAAATGGCGGCGCGATTGATTACCTGGAGGACAAGTACCTCAAGGGGCCGAACGCTTCGGCCAAGTTCTTTAACGCCTCGCGTCCGGCAGCGTTGGAAGAGGAAGGCGTCTTTCGCGCGATCCGCCTGGCCGAGGTTGTGGGCTGCAAAGTTTACATCCCGCACGTCACCGCTGGGCGTGTGCTGCGGCCTATCCGCCAGGCGCAGGCAGAGGGATTGCCGGTCTATGCCGAAACTTGCCCGCAATATCTCAACCTGACGCAAGACATTCTGGACACGCGCGGGGCGCTGGCGAAAATCGGCCCGCCCATCCGCACGGCGCAAGATTCGGCGGCGCTGTGGGCAGGGCTGCGCGATGGCACGCTGTCCGTCGTCGCTTCGGATCACGCGCCCAAGGCCAAAGACATCAAAGGCGACTTTATCGCGCAAGGGTTCGGCTCACCGCAGATCGAGACACTGCTCCCGCTGACGTATGATGGCGGTGTCAATCGCGGGCACATCAGCACGGTGCGGCTGGTGCAGGTGTTGTGCGAAAATCCCGCGCGCATCTTTGGCCTGTACCCGCGCAAGGGCACAGTCGCCGTCGGCTCGGATGCCGACCTGGTGGTCTATGATCCGGCGCGCGAGTTTAATATCCGCGCCGAGAACCAACATTCGAACGTCGGCTATACGCTCTACGAAGGGCGGACGGTGTTGGGCTGGCCGGACATGTCGTTCCAGCGCGGGAAGCGCGTGCTGTGGCAGGGCGAGATTGTGGCAGAGCCGGGGCAGGGGCGGTTCTTGCCAACGCTCGAAACGCAGATGGAACCGCTCAAGCCGTAGTTAGGCGGCAAAGGTAAGCAGATGCGCAGGCTGACTCAACAGTTCGTTTTCCAGCGCGTGTACGACATGGCGTCGATGGTTGAGGCCTGCCTCGAAGACGAAGAGTCGGTGGTCGAGCTTGACTGGGAGGACCCAGAGCTTCTGCAGGGCATCACCAACTTTTCCCGAGTGTCATTGCTGCACCGCTACATCTACGCGATGATCGCAGTTGAGCACCGCTACGAGTACCGAAAGAATGCCGACTTGTATGAAGAATCACCTGAGATGATCCAAGGAGTAGAGAATCAGTTGCGGGCATACACGATCCCGTTTTTGCCGTACAATCAGTATCAGCCGTCTATCTCTGTCGAGAACGCACAAAGTCGAGAGAAGTACCCATTTCACCGCTGGTTCCTTTCGCAAGAGTCAGCGTTCGAGGAACTGTGGGAAAAGCTGACTGATGAGACTTTCTATCTACTGTTTGGCAATCGAGCGTTTCTTCTTCGCTTCAATCAGGTAGTCGCAAACTACATTCGGCGAGGTGCTATCACAATCCCAAGGGAGCACCTTGACGACACTGGATGCATTCGGCGTGTATATCTTCCGGTTTGGGTTCGGGACGCGGTCTACTTCCGGGATCATGGGCGATGCGTCCTGTGTCAAGTCGATCTGTCTGGATTGCTAAGCGCCGACCGTGTCGATCATTTCGATCATATGGTTGCCTTGAGCGCGTGTGGCGTGAACGATCCTTGCAACATCCAGTTGCTCTGTGAAAACTGTAACCTCCGGAAAGGCGGTCGGACGGCCATCACGGGGGTTCGCTATCCTCCGTGGTGGCAGGAATAGGTTTTGCGATGCGGTTTTCCGCCTAACATCTCGCTCCTCGCGCCAAGAAAGTCCGAAGCATGGGGAGGAAGATGACATCTTCTGAAACTTGCTAATGTTGCCCAGTGGGTGCGGATGGAATCAGGTTGCTAGGTTCTGAGAGGTTGTCAGGAATGGAAGGCCCGCCGCACGAAACTCGTAATAGTATCGTAGGTCACGTTTGAAACGTGACCTACGAGAGTTTGGCAGTGAGACAAAGTGAGGTGTAAATTGGGAATGAAATTATTGACCGGCAATGAGGCGCTTGCATTGGGCGCGCTGCACGCCGGGGTCAAGGTGGTGGCGGGCTATCCGGGCACGCCCTCGACGGGGGCGATTGCCAGCTTGTTGGAGATGAACCCGCCGGGCGTCCACGTCGAGTGGAGCGTCAACCACTGGTACAGGTCAATGTAATCTGTTTGCAGTCGTCGCAGGCTTGCCTCGACCGCCTGCATGACGTGTACGCGCGAAAGCCCTTGATCGTTGGGGCCTTCGCCCATCTTGCCGCGCGCTTTGGTGGCAATCACAAACTGATCGCGTTGACGGCCTTTGAGCCAGTTGCCGAGATACGTTTCGGCCACGCCGCCTGGATTGCCCGGCGCCCAACGCGAATAGATGTCGGCCGTGTCAATGAAATTTCCGCCTGCCTCGGCAAACGCAGAAAAAACTTGATCGGCCGACTCTTCATCCGATGTCCACCCAAACGTCATCGTCCCCATGCACAACTCGGAAACTTTTAGCCCCGTGCGCCCCAACTTGCGATACTCCATTTTGCTTCTCCTCTTGGCATTTGATATTCGCTATTGTACCTCGTTTCGCCAACTTGGACAGGTGTGGTAGAATACGGGCGTTCTGCATGTTACGATATGCGATGAGCGACAATGACTGACTTGATGGTTGTGGGCGGTGGACTCGCGGGTTGTGAGGCGGCGTGGCAGGCTGCCAATCGCGACGTGAACGTGACGTTGTTTGAGATGCGGCCGGCGCGCATGACGCCGGCGCACGTCACCGACCGGCTGGCCGAACTGGTGTGCAGCAACAGCCTCGGCTCGGACTTGCCCGACCGCGCCGCCGGACTTCTCAAGCGCGAGTTGCGCCGGCTTAATTCACTCGTTATGCGTTGCGCCGATGAAACGGCTATCCCGGCTGGCGGCGCGCTTGCCGTAGATCGTGAGCGTTTTGCCGAGGCTGTCACACAGGCCATCGCGCAGCATCCGCGCATCACGTTGCGCCGCGAAGAAGTGACGGCGGTCCCGCAGTCGCCCACCGTCATCGCTAGTGGCCCACTCACATCCGACGCTCTTGCCGCCGACATCGGTCGCTTGACCGGTCGGGCACACTTGTACTTTTACGATGCTGTCGCGCCTATCGTGGCGACTGATTCCGTGGATATGACCATTGCCTTCCGCGCCACGCGCCTCGAAAACCAAGCCAACGCGGACTATATCAACTGTCCCATGTCGCGCGTGGAATACGATGCCTTTGTGGATGCGCTCGTTGCTGCAGAGACGGTTGAACTCAGATCATTCGAACGCGAGGATAAACAGTTCTTTGAGGGGTGTTTGCCGGTCGAGGTGATGGCAAAGCGCGGTCACGAAACACTGGCGTATGGTCCGCTGCGTCCCGTTGGCTTGCGCGATCCTCGCACCGGTCACCGGCCCTGGGCTGCCGTCCAACTGCGCCAGGAAAACCTGGACGCTACCCTGTATAACCTCGTCGGTTTCCAGACCAACCTCAAGTGGGCTGAGCAGGCGCGTGTGTTTCGCATGATCCCGGGTCTTGCCCGCGCCGAGTTTGAGCGATACGGACTGATGCACCGCAACACGTTCATCAATGCGCCGCAGTTGCTCGAGCCGACTCTCCAATATCGTGGGCGCGGCGACTTGTTTTTCGCGGGACAGATCACCGGCGTGGAAGGCTATGTCGGCAACGTGGCGACCGGATATGTGGCCGGCTTGAACGCTGCCCGTGTGCTGGCAGGTGAGTCGCCATTGGCGTTTCCACCGGGAACCATGATCGGCGCGTTGTGTCATTACATCACACGTGCTGACACTGCGGCGTTCCAGCCGACGAAGGCGAGCTTTGGCATCTTGCCTCCGCTGGCAACTCCGAGCCGCCCGAAAAAAGAGCGGAACGCAGAACATGCGCGCTGCGCCAGCCAGTCGCTTGACGACTTCGCCACGAACTTCGCGTAGCCATAATTTATTACAGTAAATCGACCCGCTCTTTTAATTTTCACTAAAGATACTGTCTATGCGAAATCGCGTTGTCATTTTAGTTCTCTTGTTTTTGGTTGCGTGCCAATCGGCGCAGCCGATAAAGTTTAGTGGAAAGACGGCGTTTGAGCATGTCGAAGCGCAGATGAAACTTGGCCCTCGCCCCACCGGCTCAACCGCGTGGCAGGCGACAGGTGATTACATCATCAGCCAGCTCAAGAAATATGGATGGACTGTAGAAGAGCAGCGTTTTGACTATCGCGGGACGGGGATTCGGAATATAATCGGGCGAAAAGGGAAGGGGCCAGTCATCATTCTCGGCGCACACTATGATACGCGCCGCCGCGCCGACCGAGACAAGGTCAATCCTACTGCGCCAGTGCCCGGTGCGAATGATGGCGCGAGTGGAGCAGCAGTATTGCTTGAGCTGGCACATTCGCTCGATGCGAGCAAATTGAAGAATCAAGTCTGGCTGGCATTCTTTGATGCAGAGGACAATGGCGATTTGGACGGCTGGGAATGGATGGTCGGTTCAAGATATATGGCGCAGCGCCTGACCGTCAAGCCTGAGGTTGTTATTGTCGTGGATATGGTTGGCGATGCCGACCAGCAGATTTACTATGAGCGGAACTCGAACACTCTATGGAATGAGCGCATCTGGAAAACTGCCGCGCAGTTAGGTTATGACAAATATCTGATCCCGAGCCCCAAATGGGCCATGTTCGATGACCACACGCCCTTCGCGCAACAGGGTATCTCTGCCGTAGATATGATTGATTTCGATTATCCCTACTGGCACACGCTCGCCGATACTTCCGACAAGCTCAGCCCGGACAGTTTGGAACGTGTCGGACGAACGTTGCAGGTATTGCTGGATCAGGTTCAGGCCCAACTCCTGTGCTCGTTCCAGGATGAACTCGGGCATCATTTCTATCTCGGCGCAGGCAGAAAGGACGGTATGAAGGTGCAGGTCGGCGGTGAAAAAAGGCATCAGATAGAGACAGGAGATAGAGATTCTACTCCTGATTGACTGACAAAACTCGTCCATCCGGAACATACCCGCCAGATACAGGAGTTGGCAAGACGCTTAACCCCCATATATGGCGGGCTGGCGTACTGCAAAAAGCCGCCAAGCTACTTTTGTCAGTCAATCAGTACACTGCCCTCTGATTATCGGTCGGGGTGGGACAGCCATGGAAAGCTTTGGAAGATATATTCGCGCTGGCGTGAACCTTGCCATGGGGACCGATACCTTTCCGCCCGATATGTTTCAAAACATATTGATAGGCAGCAGCATGGCGAAACTCGTAGGCCGTTCCATAGCAGACTGTACACTGGCCGACTTTTTCCGGGCGGCGACCTTGGGTGGCGCACAAGCGCTGGGCAGAAACGATCTGGGGCGGCTTGCTCCTGGCGCAAAAGCAGACCTGGTCATTATTGACCTCGGCGATTTTCACTTTGGCTTGATGGATGACCCACTCCGCACGCTGCTCATCAGCGCCCGTGGCAACGACGTGAAAACATCCATCATCAACGGGCGCGTGGTGATGCGCGATCGCCAAATCGAGGGGATTGATTTTGATGCGCTCCAACAGCAAGGGCAAGCCTATTACGAAAAAATGAAGCGCGGCTACCTTGAGCGAGACTATCAACACTTGCCCCGTGAAGTATTGTTCAAGCCCTCGTTCCAAATCATTGATTAGGCGTAGACGCCTCTTCACCACGGGACAGCCACGCAGAGTGGCTGTCCTGTGCTTCATCCTCGCCTCAACGGTTGCCTGCGTTGGGCAAGTGTTTTGCCGACATTGTCCCCCCCCACGGCTTTCTCATAAGAGTGATTGAAACATCTACACTTGCGCGCCGGCACAAGTGTCGCCCCTCATGGGCTTGCAGCCGAGCGTCCACCTGACATGGACGCAAGTCCGTCTGCGAAGGCGGACGGCCTGCCAAAGGCTCAGCAGATGTAGTTTCAACTGAGCAGTAGCCACGGATCAAGTCCAAGTCTGCGCGCTCCGTGTCTGCATCCCTTAATAGATTTGATTGCGGCACGCTGCGTGCCGCGCTATGTGAGAGCCTGTGATATAATCGGGGCTGAGGGCGGTTCATCGCCCTTGAATTTTAGCTCGACGGCTCACCGTCGGAAACTGAGAGGAAGGTTATGCGTTTGCCACGTTCGAGCGGAATCTTGCTTCATCCTACTTGTTTGCCGGGTCGCTGGGGCATTGGCGATTTGGGCGCAGAGGCTTTCAAGTTCATAGACTTTTTGTCCGACGCAGGCCAGAGCCTCTGGCAGATCTTGCCCCTGGGGCCGACCGGCTACGGCGATTCGCCCTATCACTGTTTTTCGGCCTTTGCCGGCAACCCGCTGCTCGTCAGCCTGGATCGCCTCGTCGAGGACGGGCTGCTGACCGAACGCGACCTGGGCACGCCCGATTTGCCGCAGGATCGCGTGGACTATGGGGCGGTGATCGAGTTCAAGCTGCCGCTGCTCCAGCTTTCTTTCGAGCGGTTGCAGAGCGGGGTGTCATCGGCGCACGCCACGGCGTTCGGCGAGATCAGCCGAGCCGCGTTCAGCGAATTCTGCGCCGCCCAGGCCGGCTGGCTCGACGATTACGCGCTGTTCATGGCGATCAAGCAAGAGCACGGCGGCGCCAGTTGGAATTTATGGGAGCGCGATATTGCGACGCGCCAGCCGACGGCATTGGAGAGATGGCGCCGCGCGCTGGCCCGGCAAGTGACGCTGCAAAAGTATCTGCAATACCTGTTCTTCAGCCAATGGCATCAGGTCAAAGCCTACGCCAACGAGCGCGGCATCCGCATCGTCGGCGATGCGCCGATCTTTGTGGCTTACGACAGCGCCGATGTGTGGGCCAATTCGCACTTGTTCTATCTGGATGAGCAAGGCCACCTGACCGTGGTCGCCGGTGTGCCGCCAGACTATTTCAGTGCGACGGGTCAACTGTGGGGCAACCCGCTCTATCGCTGGGATCGGCTGGCTGAGACGGGTTACGCCTGGTGGATAGATCGTGTCAAAATGACACTTGGCACAGTAGACATGGTGAGGCTGGATCACTTTCGAGGCTTTGAGGCGTATTGGGAGGTGCCGGCCGGCGAAGAGACAGCGATCAATGGCCGGTGGGTACCTGGGCCGGGCGCGGCGCTCTTTACGGCGCTGGAGCGCGCCCTGGGCGACTTGCCGATCATTGCCGAAGACCTGGGGGTGATCACGCCGCAGGTGGAGGCGTTGCGCGACCAGTTCCATCTGCCGGGCATGAAAGTCTTGCAGTTTGCGTTTGACGTGGACGCCCGCAATCCTTATCTCCCGCACAACTATTCGCGCGATTGCGTGGTTTACACTGGCACGCACGACAACGATACGACGCTGGGCTGGTTCTGGTCGCTGGATCACGCCGAGCGCGAGGCCGCGCGCTGCTACCTGGGCCGCGACGGCAGCGACATTGCCTGGGACCTGTGGCGACTGGCGCTTTCTTCGGTGGCGGATATATCTATCGTACCGCTGCAGGACGTACTGCGATTGGGCAGCGCGGCACGCCAGAACACGCCGGGGCCCCACAAGATGAACACCACGCGCGTGGGCAGCATGTTCACCGCGCGTAGAACCGCGTCGGTGAACTGCTCCCAGCCCTTACCCTGGTGCGAGTTGGCCTGCCCATTCTATGCAACAGATTTGCCACAAGGATCGCGGGCAGGAGCGGTCCAATGAGCAAAAACGCGAATGACGTTGCCGGCGTCCGAAAATAAATTCGACCGCCGGCAGATCAATCCGATCAGAGGAGACGGCGACCGACGTAGGCAGCAACGGAACCGGACAGTTTATAGTCTAAGTCAACCAGGCCGAAAAGACAATAGTGCTCTAGTCCCAATGCGAGCCGGTCTTGGGTTCTCTGACCAGCACGATGATGCCCAGTATCACGACGACGATGCCGACCAGCGTGACCAGGACCGGCAAGCGCAACCCACCTCGCTCGAACAGCAGGCTACCGATGAACGGCGCAGGAAAAGCGAGCAGCCCGCGAAACGCCGAGAGCCTTCCGATAGCTTCCGCGCGCTCGTCGGTCGGGATGCGCGCAGCCAGGTAGGTCATCACCGCGGGTCCCCACGTGGAGGCGACCAAGCCGAACAAAGCATAAGAGGCGACCAGAATCTCAAAGCGGCTGGAGAATGCCCATAGCAGCATCAAAGGCAATCCGATAGCCTCTGAGAAAACCATCATGGGCTTGCTGCCATAGCGATCAACCAAACGGCCAATGGGCAATTGTGAGACAACCATCGAGACCGACATCGCGCTCGTCATCACTCCCAACTGGGCATCGCTCAAGCCATAGGTCTTGCTCAACATCCCGAACAGCGTGCCCAGGCTGATTCCCCACACGAACGAGTCGCCGGCCAGACACAAGAAAAAACCGAACAAGCCAGGCGGCGGGACGACCGAACGTTTCAACATGCTCCACAGGCCAGCCCAAGCAGCGCGATCTTGTGTCCGGCGCAATTTGGATGTCTCACGCAAATAGCGCGCCACGAGAAACAGCGACATGACCTCGAAGGCAATGCCCACTGGAAAAATGGCCGTGGCCGTCGCACGGTCGGCGACGAACCCACCGAGGATGGGCACAAAGATGCCCGGCAGCACCGTGGCCACCTGCACGACGCTAAAACCCATCCCACGCCGTTCGGCAGTGACCGACTCAGCGGTGAGCGAAGCGCGCGCCGGGCGATTCAACCCCGAAAGGCCGATCAGCACGACGCCGGGGATGAGGAACATCCACAGGCGCGTGACCCCGGCCAGCGTGCAGAGCACGTAGGCGGCGATGAGCACGACACTCGCCCATACGACGAATGGCTTGCGCCCCATTCGGTCGGCCAGCCATCCGCCGATGGGTTGGATGAGCGATGTGACGATGCCCTGAAAGCCGCCCAGGCTCGTGAGCCAGCCCAGCGTCGTCATGGACGCGCCCAGGCTGAGCACGTACGGCTGCCAAACCACCGATACCATGTTGGAGTGAATGCCCGTCAAGAAGGCAGTCGCCGAAAGGATGGATAAATTGTCATGTAGCCAGCCTGAAAGACGGGCATGGGTCAGTGAGTTGCGGGTTGCCATTGGTTGATCCTCGACATATCCGGCCATTATCGGCGGGAATGTTATTTTGTCAACGTGTTGTGACAGGTTTGGCGCCAGGGCGCCCGCGCTGAAAAACTGATGGCTGGTTAACATTGCCAACCTGCGCTATAATGGCGGCGTCTCTATCATCATTTTCAAGGAGAGCAACCGTGGCTAGCATTGATCCACAACTCGACCGGCTTTGCGTCAACACCATTCGCGCGCTTTCCATTGACTCGATCCAAAAAGCCAACTCGGGTCACCCCGGTTTGACATTAGGCGCTGCGCCCATGGCGTATGCGCTCTGGGCTCGATTCCTCAAACACAACCCCACTCATCCCGACTGGCCCGACCGCGACCGATTCGTCCTTTCCGCCGGGCACGGCTCGATGTTGCTCTATAGCCTGCTGCATCTGACCGGCTACGACTTGCCTTTGGATCAACTCAAACAATTCCGGCAATGGGGCAGCCAGACACCCGGCCACCCGGAGCGTGGTGTTGCACCGGGCGTGGAGACGACGACCGGGCCACTGGGTCAAGGTTTTGCCAATAGCGTGGGGATGGCGATGGCCGAGCGACATCTGGCCGCGCGCTTCAATCGCCCCGGCCACACGCTGGTGGATCACTTTACCTACTCTCTCGTGGGCGACGGCGATTTGATGGAAGGCGTCGCGGCAGAAGCGGCCTCGCTGGCCGGCCAACTGGGGCTGGGCAAGCTCATCTGTCTGTACGACTGCAATCACATTTCGTTGGCCGCCTCAACCCAGTTGACGTTCACCGAAGACGTGGCTCAACGGTTCACCGCGTATGGCTGGCACGTGCCGCACGTCGCCGACGGGAATGACGTCGAAGCGGTCGCCCAAGCGATTGCCGCCGCACAAGTGACCGACCAGCCATCGCTCATCGTCGCGCAGACGCACATCGGCTTTGGCAGCCCCAAGCACGACACCTTCGGGGTGCATGGCAGCCCGCTCAATGCAGATGACGTGGCTCAGACCAAAAAGAACCTCGGTTATCCCTCGCTTGAGCCGTTCTTTATTCCTGACCAATCGCTAAAACATTTCCGCCAGGCCATCGAGCGCGGCCAGCAGCAAGAAGCCGACTGGCAAAAGCGATTCGAGGCTTATGCCCAGGCGGAGGCTACCGACACATCGGAAAAGGCCCCTCTCACGCCTCCGCTGATCGGTATTTCCGATAAAGGTTTGATTTCGCTGCACGTTCTATTGATTGTGACAGCCCAGGCAACGAACTTGATCAATGTAAGCCCACGACACGGGGCTCGCCGGCGGGACGAAAGTCGCCGAAACCTTTGATCAGGATTTCAACAATGACCAAGACGAGCATGATTATCGGCCTCGCCACTGCGACGGCCTTGTCGTTCGCCTTGCCGGCTCAGGCTGTCGAAGGCCGCATGGGCGGCGTCACGACCTGCAGCAAAACGAACTCCAGCAAATGTGTTCAGGGTGCTGTTCAGAACTACAGCATGGGCCAGAAGGTTCAGCTGCCGGGCGGTACGTGGGTTGATTGCGCCGGCGATTGCAAGAACAAGCTGCGCGAGAAGACCGTCGATTTCTGGTACGAGCAGATGAACCGCAACTAATCGCGGCTGTCGCGACATCAATCTCTTTGTGAACCATTGGAAGCCGCGCATCGTAGCGGCTTCTTTCTTTTCAGGTCTCAGTCATTGCGTCGTCGATGTCCAAGTCTTCTTCCTCAAGGCTCGAACACACAGCGCGCAGAAAGAGGTCGCGGTCAATGGGCTTGGCGATCAGGGAAGCGAATGCTCCAGCCTTGATTTGGGCAAGGCGGCTGGGCGAGCCGATCGCGATACAGGGAATGGCTTGATCGGTCAGTGCTTCGAGCAGCTTTTCTATTTCGCTGTCACCGATTTCATCGACATCGAGTGCAACCAGGTCAATGGTCTGCATTTCCAGGCTCTCGACGGCTGCGCCGGCTGACGCGATCGGCCCCACCACCGCATAACCCGCATTGTCGAGCATATCCTCGATCAGCAGGGCGCGGCTCAGGCTCCCGTCCATGATCATGATGCGTCGCGATGGTGATTGCCGCCCTCGCGAGGGCACCACCCGCGGCCGCATCAGTTTCTGACCG
Organism: Anaerolineae bacterium; assembly: GCA_041300525.1. Classification (GTDB taxonomy): domain Bacteria; phylum Chloroflexota; class Anaerolineae; order Fen-1058; family Fen-1058; genus JBGLNJ01. Next base: position 4,983,064 of record JBGLNJ010000001.1, read on the forward strand.
GGATTGAACAAGCTTGCCTCGGCACCTGCGCGCGCTTCGAGAGTGACGCGAGCGATCACCCCGGTGGGCTCGAAGACGATCGAGGTCTTGATGTTTGGCAGGGATCGCGACCGCTCGATCAGTGTCAGGCCGAAACCTCGGCAGACCGGAGGGGCGACGGCCGGGCCGTCGGTTTCATGCCATGTCAGTTCAACGACACGCGGTTGCCCTTCCTTGAACGACCAGCCGATTGCAACCCGGCCTGCGGGCGCCGACAGTGCGCCATGCTGCATCGCGTTTGCAGACAATTCGTGGAGAATGAGGGCGAGTTGCAGCGCCGTCTGTGGCGGAAGATCGACGGGCTCGCCTTGCAAAGTGATGCGGTCGGCATCCCCACCGGTCATCGACACTTGCGAGGTGATCAGATCGACGATCGGGGCACCAGACCAAGCGACCTCGCTCAAGATGTTATGGGCGCTGGCCAGCGATTGAAGGCGACTATTGAATCTCGAAACAAACTTTTCCGGCGACGTACTCGAGCGCGCGGTCTGCGCCGCGATCGATTGCACGACGGCCAGCGTGTTCTTGACGCGATGATTGAGTTCGGCCACGAGCAGCGAGCGGACCTCGTCGGCCTGGCGGCGCTCGGTGATATCGCGGTTCGTTTCAAGCACCAGTTTCTTGTCGCCGACGCTCACCAATTCCTGGCGGCTATCGACCCAAACATCCGATCCGTCGCTTGCGGTGTAGTGCACCTCACCGCTCCAGGACTCATTCTCAAGGATGTAGGTGTCGAATGAATTGGCAGGCGGAATGTTGCGTGGCTTGAGGAGTTCGAACGGCGACTTCGATCTCGCCTGCGCCCTCGTGTACCCGAACAGTTCTTCGCAACCGCGGTTCCACATGACGATGCCGCCCGAAATTTCACGCACGAGAATCGCCTCGTGGGACAGTTCGATGATGCGCGCCAGCTTGCGCAAACGCTGACTTTGCCGGCGCGTCTGGGTCACGTCCGTGTTGGTGCCGCACCAAAACTCGATGCCGCCGTCGGCATTACGGACCGGCATGGCGCGCGACAGAAACCAGCGGTACTTGCCGTCGGCTCCACGCAGGGGAAACAGGTCCTCCCATACGCGGCCTTCGTTCGTGCAGCGGGTCCACTTATCGACGACGCGAGCGATGTGATCGGGATGATGGAAAAGCCGCCATCCCTGTCCGCCTGATGTTTCGAGTGTGCTGCCCGTATAGTCGAGCCACCGCTGATTGAGCCAAAAGAGATTGCCTGCAGAATCGGCCATCCAGGCAAGTTGAGCGATGTTGTTGGCGAGCGCCTGGAATTGCTGTTCGCTGCGCTTTAACGTGTCGGCGAGATCCAAGTTGGGCGTCACGTCGCGCGAGATCGACATCACGCTCACGACGCGTCCTTCGGCATTCTTGATGGGCGAGATCACCACATCCCACCACCGAGGCTTTCCTTTTTGCGTCGGCCGCAGTGCCGTAAACCGCGCGGACGACCCCGCGCAGGCTTGCTTGAATGCGTGCTCCACATCTTGCCGGCTGGCCTCAGGCCAAAGGTCGATCCACTTGTGGCGGGCGATGGCGGCGTAATCGTCGGCCTCCAACGCCTTCAGTGCGTTGGCATTCATGAATATGAGTGCGCCGTCGCAATCGAGGATCTTGATTCCGTCGGGGCTAGCCTCAAAGAACTGCCAATTCACGTCCGCGCGATCGAGCGAGCAACTTGGCCTCACAGAAAGGACCGTCGCCAATCGCCTGAGCGACATCTACCAAAAGCTCCACGTCAACAACCGCACCCAGGCGGCGCTCTTTGCGCTCCGCCGTGGCTGGGCGCAGCTTGACCGGGACGAATGAACGACTGGCCTTGCGATGGTTTTGGGGAACCGTCGCAAGGCTCACCCGATAGAAATCCCACAACAGCACCCCCCTGGTTGGAGAAGAATTTCTCTGATCAGGGGGTATTGTTTCCCCTGAGGGGAAGATTCTTTTATCTCTCAAATTGATGAGTTTCCTATCTTACGGATCGGCGGCAACTATGCCATAATCATCGTAGGACAAGTTGCCAACTTGTCCTACATGAGCCAATCCAGTACAGCCCGAAACCATCGTGCCCTGATCCTGCCCTAACGAAAGGTATTGCTCTATGCAAACACAAGTCTTTACACAACCTGCCAACCTCAACCTTCAGTTCACAGATCCCCGCATAGGCGAGCCGCCGCGAACACGCTTCGAGCAGGCGCTCAAGACCATGAATCAGAAGGGAAAGCTCCAGTCTGCCACGCTGGTGACGATTGATGGACTGCCCATCGCCACAGTGCCCGCCTCGCATGACTCGGAAGACACCGACTCTATGATCGCTGTGATGCGAGGGGTCATCAACCGGATTCAGCATCAGTTGCGCCTGGCTCAAGTGGACGAGATCAGCCTCATCGGGGGGGACGGCCAGCGGTTGGTGTGCCGATACTTTGCGCATGGTGAAGAAGAGTTTATTCTCGCTTTCATCGCCCCGCCGGATCAACACTATCGGCGGGTGACCACGCAGGCTATCCACTCGATCAAAAAAGTGCTGTCCGGCAATGGTGGAAAACCGAGCAAGCCTCACCGAAACTAGGCCGGCAAAGTTGCTCTGGCGCTCAACGCAAGACAGGCAACCGAGACAGCGCGTGACACGAGCCCAAGTCAACCCGGTTAGCCTCGTAACGTGTGCCCGCCCCTTGTTTCTCACTCTTGCGAAGGATCATCACTTGGCAAGAATAAGGCTTGCAGTGCAAAAGACATGAATCATCTAATCAGAACCCTGATCGCAGACAAAAACGATCTCTCCCGCCAGGCAACACGCAGTTTGATCGAGAGCACAGATGATATGATCGCCGTCGGCGAGGCGAGAGACCGGCAGTCGGCCGTCGAGTTGGCGCATGAACTGCAGCCCGACGTGGTCTTGCTCGGCGTAGACACCCTGTGCCCGGATGACGTGCGGGCTTTGGCGAGCATCGGCGCGCAGCATCCCCAGATCAAGACGATCGTGCTGAGCGCCCGCGATGACCAAAAGCTTTTGACCTTGGAAGCCTTCCGGCAAGGCGCCTGGGGCTGCCTGATCAAAGGCAAAAGCCGACCCCACGAGATCATCGAAGCGGTGCGGGCCGTCAATCAAGGCAAAGCCATCCTGACCCCCCGAATGGTGGGCTGGATATTGGATGCGATGGTCCAGTACAACTGAGCCACCGCGCGCAAGGGCGTTCAAGCACGGCCCCATGTGAATTGAACGCCCTTGTGATTTTTCCAGCGCCTTGACCGCGTTTGTCCTCTCACGCAAGGTGTTGTATACTCCCCCTGCCGTAGAATGTCATTCGCTTTCATAGCGCGGCTTGATGCCGCAACCGTTTTTTCTCCGCGAATCTGCGCGAATGGCCGCGAATTCTGAAAAGATTAGTGTAGATTCGGCGATGCTGCATCGCGTAATTCGCGGAAGAAAAAAGTGCGGCAAAAATCTCGCGGACAGCGCAATTGTTGTAGAGCAATACTATAGGAGACGCCCATGAGAGTCAGTTGCCTTCAAGAAAATCTTGCCAAAGGTTTATCCGTCGTCGGGCGCGCGGTCGCCACGCGCTCCACGTTGCCCGTGCTGAGCAACATCCTGCTCGCCACCGACCAGGGCCGCTTGAAGCTTTCCGCCACCAACCTCGAAATCGGCATCACCTGCTGGATCGGCGCGAAGGTGGAAGAGGACGGCGCAACAACCGTCCCGGCCCGCACGTTCGTTGACCTGGTGGGCGCGCTGCCCGCCGAGCGCGTGGACATGGAACTCGTCGTCCGCACGCAAACGCTGAACCTCAAGTGCGGTCGGTTCGAAAACAATGTCCGGGGCATTGACGCCACCGACTTTCCCCTCATCCCTGGCGCGGACGACGCCAAAGCGATCCGCATGGACTCTGAAACGCTGCGGACGATGATCAACCAGGTCGTCTTTGCGGCGGCCACCGACGAGAGCCGCCCTATCTTGACCGGCGTGCTCGCCAAGTTTGAAAACGACTCGTCGGGCGCTGGCCGTGTCCTGTTCGCCGCCTCCGACGGGTTCCGCTTGTCTGTCCGCACCGCGCCGCTCATCGAGCCGGTCACCGCGCCGACGAGCGGCGCTGGGTACAGCGGCGCTGGATACAGCGTCATCATCCCCGCGCGGGCGCTCGCCGAATTGAGCCGCATCAGCGGCGACCAGGAAGGCCCCGTCACCATCACCATCACGCCGTCCAAGAGCCAGGTCTTGTTCCACCTGGATCACATTGACTTGGTGAGCCAGCTCATTGACGGCAATTTCCCGGACTATACCCAGATCATTCCCAAGAAAAAGGAAACGCGCACCGCAGGCCAGTCCGGGGCGGCCCGTGCAGCCGCGCTTGAGCCAGGTGTTGCCCAGCAAATCGGGCCAGACGCCGCACGGCGTTGTCCTGCTCAACGGCACCGCGGCGAGCGAGGCGTTCAATCCATACATCTCGCGCCCGGTGACGGATACGGCGGAACCCGAGCCGCTGTTCGAGTCGCCAGCCTGGTTCCCGCCCAATCCCTGGGCCATCAATCGGCTGGGCGATCTGCCGCAGTTGGCGCTGGTGCCGGCCCAGTTCAAGGGCAACCAGGCGAGCGGCGTGCTGCGCCGATTCACCGATCTCAAACTCCAAGTCTATTACACCGACACGGCGGTGACCGATTTTGCTCCGCCGGTGGTCTGGGAAGTGGACGGCAAAGCGTTCATGGGCCAGGCCGACTTTTGGGTGACGGCGCAGGACACATCGGGTATTCAGCAAGTGCTCATGCTGTACACGCAGGATGGCATTCACTGGACGAGCGTTGACCTGCAATACGCGCCGGGGCAGAGCCGCTGGGAAAAACACCTGAGCGGATTGACCGGCCAGTTCCTCTTTTACATCCAGGTGGTGGATGGCGCGGGCAACGTGACGGTTACTTCCAACAAGGGCTTGTTCTTTGAGCCGGAGCAGCATCGCATCTATCTGCCCATCGTCATGCGCTGAGTCATGCGGGAGCCGGCCACGCTGGCTCCCGATTTTCTCCTGCGCCAGATGTGGTAGAATGTCGCACGGCGAGTGACCTGGTCGCAATTCGACATGCGTCACTCGACATTCTCAACTCTGAGGTTATCATGCCAACTCCCGGTCGAAACGACCCGTGCTATTGCGGCAGCGGCAAAAAATACAAGCACTGCCACGAAGCGGCCAATCGCGCCGCGCAGGCGGAAGCGCACGCCTGGGACAATGCGCGCCAGGCCTTGACTCGTGATGTGATCGCGTTCGCGCGCGAAAAGCGGTTTGCGCAATCCTTTGCCGACGGCCTCACGCTCTTTTGGAACGGTCACTATACCCTCGAGACGGCCGATGGCATGGACGAAGACGAGACGCTGCGCTTTTTCGATTGGTTCGTGTTCGACTATGCGCCCGCCGACCGGCCGCGCTTGCTCGACGTGTTTGCGGCGGAAAAGGCGGCCTCGCTCAACGAGGTTGAGCGCAAGCAACTCGAGTATTGGCAAGCCGCCAAACCGAGCAGCGCTTATCGCGTGGATGCGGTCGAAAGCGGCCATCTCACGCTGCGCGACCTGTTCGACGACTCGACCGTCGTGGTCGCAAGCGAAGCCGGGGCCAAGGTCGCGGTTGCCGGCGAGGTGCTGCTGGCGCGCATGGTGCAGGTGCAGAACGATCTGCGTTTTTCCGGCTCGACGCCGCGCTTGCCCGGCGCGCTGGCCGACCAAGTCAAGGCTGCTATCCAAAAAGCGTTCGAAGAGTATCGCGTCGAAAAACCGGATGCGACCTGGGCCGAGTTCCAGCGGGCGCGCAGTTACCTGCTGACGCACCTGGCGCTCAAACAGGCGGAGGACGAAGGGCGCGCGCCCGTGGCGGGCAAGGCCGAATCGCAAGGCACGGTGGGCCGCGCGGTGCGGCGCGTGCGTTCTGCCGTGAGACGGTAATCGCAGACCTGACAGGTGAGTATACCTGCCAGGTCTTTTTTTATTTGAAGGGAGGCGCTATGCACATCGGGATACTCACGGGCGGCGGCGATGCGCCTGGACTCAACGCCGTCATCCGGGCGGTGGTCAAGACCGCCATCGGCAAATACGGCTGGGAAGTGACCGGCATTGAGGATGGCTTTGACGGCCTGATCGAACGCGCGTTCAAGGCGCTGCGGCCGCTCGCACTCAAAGAGGTGCGCGGCATCTTGCCGCAGGGCGGGACGATCCTGGGCGCAGCCAATCGCGGCAATCCGTTTGCGCGCAAAGTGATGCGCGACGGCCGTGAAGTGATCGAAGATTGCTCCGGCCTGGTGATCGAGCGCTTGCGCGCGGCGGGCATTGACGCGCTGATCGTCGTCGGCGGCGACGGCACGCTGCGCATTGCCCAAGAACTGAGCGACGAAGGCTGCGCCGTCGTGGGCGTGCCCAAGACGATTGACAACGATTTGGGCGGGACGGATGTGACGTTCGGCTTTGACACCGCGCTCAACACGGCGACGGACGCGATTGACAAACTGCACACGACGGCCGAATCTCACCATCGCGTGATGGTGATCGAAGTGATGGGGCGCGATGCCGGCTGGATCGCGCTGCATTCGGGCATCGCCGGTGGCGCGGATGTGATCCTGATCCCGGAAATCCCGTTTCGCTGGGATGTGATTGCCGGCGCGATCAATGCGCGCAACAAGGGCGGCGCCAAGTTCAGCATCGTCGTCGCCGCCGAGGGCGCTCAGCCGGCCGATGGCGAACAGCTTTTTCGCTTGCCCGGCGACGGCGTGACGACGGTGGCGCGCCTGGGCGGCATGGGCGACCTCGTAGCGCATCGCTTGCAAGAGTTGACGGGCATGGAGGCGCGCTGCACGGTGCTGGGCCACGTCCAACGCGGCGGCAGTCCCACACCGTTCGATCGCTTGCTGGCGACGCGCTATGGCGCGGCGGCGGTGAGGCTGGTGGCGGACGGCAAATTCGGGCACATGGTGGCGCTGCGCGGGTCGGAAATCACCGCCGTGCCCATTGCCGAAGCGATTCGACGGCCAGCTCGACTTGCTCGACCGGTTGTCCGCGTACAAGGTTCGCCCCGCCGACGACCGTCCGCCCCATAAATTCGAGACCGGCACGCTGAATCACGAGGGGATTGCGGGCACTCGCGCCGCCGTGGAATACCTGGCGCAAATCTCTGATCTCCAATCTCAAATCTCAAATCGCAGAGAGCGGATCGTCTCGGGCATGACGGCGATCAAGGAATACGAAAAGACCTTGAGCGCAAAACTGATTTCAGGCTTGCAACAAATCAAAGGACTGAAAATCTGGGGCATCACCGACCCGGCGCAGCTCGACCGGCGCGTGCCGACGGTGTCGTTCACGCTGGAAGGTCACAGCCCGCGCGAGATTGCGGAATACCTGGGGCAGCGCGGCATCTTTGTGTGGGACGGCAACTATTACGCGCTGGCGATCATGGAGCGGCTGGGCCTGGAGCCGACCGGCGGAATGGTGCGCGTAGGTCCTGTGCATTACAACACGGCAGAAGAAATAGATCGGCTGCTGAACGAGTTAGAAATGATGGTGAAACTCGCTTGACGGCTTTTTTCAAACGTGATAGACTCGCTCCAATTCTTGAGGAGGCATACAGATGCAAACACAATCATCTTTTACCCGGATTCTTCAGGAGTGCGTCTGCTGACCCACAGGGAATAGCTCTGCCGCAACGTCCGGCCTTGCGCTGAGAGCGTGGGGCGGATTGACTAGATCAGGATAGCTCGGCGGGCGGGTTTTGCCCATGCCGTCCGGCGGCAGTTCCTTATCACAACCTCGCGGCCACGGGTGCGCTTCTGCCCGTGGCCTTTGTTTCTCCGGCCACGGGAGTCGTTTGCTCCGTGGCCGTTTTCATTCACCGGCTACTCACCTTTCACACACAAGGACAGCGAATATGCCTCTCAAACAATACGGCGACTTGCTCGTCACCTATCTCCGGCCTCAGCGGTCGAAAGTCTTGCTGCTGGCCGGGCTGCTCTTTGGCGGCATTGGCTTGCAACTGATCAACCCACAGGTCATTCGGTATTTCATTGACACAGCCCAGTCACGCGGCCCGCAAAGCGCACTCCTGGGCGCGGCGCTGGTGTTCCTCGTCATCGCGCTGGCGGGGCGCGCTATCACGCTCGCCACGGACACTGTGGCGGAAAATGTCGGCTGGACGGCGACCAATGCGCTGCGCGCCGACCTCACGCTGCACTGCTTGCGGCTGGATATGTCCTTCCACAAAAAGCGCACGCCCGGCGAGTTGATCGAGCGGATTGACGGCGACGTGACCGCGCTCGCCAACTTTTTCTCTCGGTTCGTCGTCAACGTCCTGGGGAACGCGGCGCTGGTGATTGGCATTCTGGTCTTGCTCTTCCGCGAAGATGCGCGCGTGGGCGCGGGCCTGGCGCTCTACACTGTGGTGACGCTGCTGGCTCTGCGCGCCATCCAGAATGTGGCCGTGGCGCGATGGACCGCCGAGCGCCAGGCCAATGCCCAGTTGTTCGGTTTCGTCGAAGAGCGCATTTCGGGCACGGAAGACATCCGCGCCAGCGGCGCCGAGCCGTACGTGATGAATCGCCTGTATCACCTGATGCGCGGGACGCTCGAAAAGAACCGCGCCGCTCGCATGACGAGCAACGTAACGTACGTCATCACCAACTTTTTGTTCGTGATGGGCTATGCCGTGGGACTGGCGCTTGGCGCGTATCTTTACACTCAAGGCCAGGTCACCATCGGCGCGGCGTTTCTCATCGTGTACTATATCGGCATGTTGTCCGGGCCGCTGGAAAACATTCGCGCCCAGGCCCAAGACTTGCAGCAGGCCACGGCCAGCATTGACCGCGTCGGCGAGCTGTTCCGCGCTCAAAGCCGAATCCAAAGGGCCAAAGCGAAACTCATTCCCGCTCTGCCGTCCGAGCCGCTGGCCGTGGCATTTCAGAACGTCTGCTTTGCGTACGACGAAGCAGAGACGGTCAACGATGACTCGACGACGGGGGATAGGCCCTCGCTCCCGGTCGTCCTTCACGACGTTTCGTTCCACCTCTCGCCCGGCAAGGTGCTGGGATTGTTGGGCCGCACCGGCAGCGGCAAGACGACGCTTTCGCGGTTGCTCTTTCGCCTGTACGACCCCACGAGCGGCGCGATTCGGTTTGGCGACGTGGACATCCGCGACATACCCCTCTCCGATTTGCGCGAGCACATCGGGATGGTCACCCAGGATGTCCAGTTGTTCCAGGCCACCGTGCGCGATAACCTCACCTTCTTCAACCGGCGCATCGGCGACGACCAGATCGAGCGGATGTTGAAGGAACTGCGACTATGGAACTGGGTGCAATCACTGCCCGATGGATTGAACACTCTGTTGGCCGCGGGCGGTCAAGGGCTTTCGGCCGGCGAGGCGCAGTTGTTGGCCTTTACGCGCGTCTTTCTCAAGAACCCCGGCCTGGTGATCCTGGACGAAGCCTCGTCGCGCATGGACCCGGTCACCGAGAATCTCTTGGACCAGGCCGTGGATCGGTTGTTTCACGCGCCGCCGCGCACGGGCATCATCATCGCGCACCGCCTGCAAACCGTTCAGCGAGCCGACGACATCCTGATCTTGGAAAATGGCCGCGTGCTAGAGTACGGCGCGCGCGAACGGTTGGCCGCCGATCCGGGTTCCCGGTTTTACGGTCTATTACAAAGAGGTCATGTCCCAATCCACTTGCAAGACCAAATCGTGCAGCCGCGCAAACTCTGAGCCAAACCTATTCCGCAATCCTCTGCTCGGCAAGACTGATCGCCTCAACCAGCTTGTTCCCGCGCACTTTCCCGCCGGCGGGAGCCCTGGCATCAACCGCCCTCTGCCGACAGATGAATTCCCGCTTCAAGTCGGCTACCCTATACCACACATTCCAAAAGGAACCCATGTCATCAATCCATGAACCGAGTGGTCGCGCCCGTGAATATGCGGCGCAGGCCCTCAACGCCTATGCCGGTCGCCCTCCACTGACCCGGACGCGCCCAAGGTCGGGCACCGGTATTACATCAAGCGCGACCTCGCCAAGTACCTATGACGCGCTCGCTGGCCTACCGGCTCATTCGCAACAACATCCGGCGTCTTCAAGACCCGGACGAGATCGAGGACTTGATCGCCCAGCTTGCCGAGCGGCTCGACCAGGTGAAACCCGGCGATCTCCCCGACCCAACGCCCCGCCAGTCCAACACCGGCAAGCAGGCCGCGCGTGGCTGGGTAGAGTTGAAGACGATCAACGGTTGCGGCCCGTATGCCTATCAACGCTGGTGGGAAGGCAAAAGATGTCGCAGCAAGTACATGGCAAAGTCAAGGCTTAGGAGTCTGATGAAAAACCCCGCTTGGCGGGTGGGCCCGTTCCCGCACTGAATCCAGTGACGCGCCGCAAGCGGTCTTGGCGGTTCAAGCCGAGAGCTGCGAGGCCTTCACTTCACCCGCGCGGGGCGTTCATCGCGCTCTTCAGATCGGAATCGTGTTCATCCCATCGCCATCAAGACGTTGCGCATCCAGTTCATGTCACCGTGAAAGAGCTTGAACAATCGTTTGAGATTGACCGCTGCGCCCGTCCATTGAGCTTGCAAACTGCTCAAGACAGTTCCCAGGTAACGAGCTTGTTTGGCGCCGTGTTCAGCCAACTCGGCGATCTTGCGTTCGACGGCAGGGCGCAACCGATACGTGTCTTTGAATTCGTCGGTGTGTTGACGCTGACGAGCGGCTTGCAGCAGGTCCTCATGATAGTGCAACGTTACCGAACGGCCTTGTGTTTTGCTATGCACACACCGTGCGAACAAGGGGCACGTTTCACACGTGGTTCGATCGAAGGTGAAGGTCTTGACGAGTCGCCCCTGTTTGTCCTTCGTCTCGGTGTAGGTGGTCAGCGTGTGTCCCTGCGGACAGGTCACGGTGTGGGCGGGCACGTCAATCGTGAAGGCCGTCTTGGCGACGGCGGTATCGTGCGGGACAGCCAATGGCGAGACCAGATCGGTGTGACGTTCAGCACAGTCAGCCCGATTGTCGCCGGTACCATACGCGCCATCGGCAATGGCGCGCTCGACCATCACCCCCGTTTGTTCTTCCACCTGATCCATGACGACCAGCAAGTCTCGCCCATCGCCCGCGTTGGCTGGCATCGGCTCAATCGCCACGATCAGTTCGCTGGTCTGTTCTTCAGCCACTTGCAACTTCCGTCCATCGAAGCGTTGCGAGGCGCTCTTGCGCCCGTGCCGCATCTCGACATCGGTCAGGCTAACAATGCGGTCTTCCGCCACACCCTGGCCGATCTGTGGGTCGCCCGCCTCATCCGTGGTCAAATCATCGCCCAGAATCTTGGTCAACAGCCAAGCCGCTGCCCGCACATCGGGATCATCCGCCTGGTGCAACGCCAAGTCCAAGGCGGCCTCGGCATCCCGCACCAAGACCTTCAACTCCGCCGCCCGAGCGACTGGATCGGCCCAGTCAAGGTCGGCCTTGCGGTCGCTATCCAGATACGCCGACAGGTCGGCCGACAAACCGCGTTTCTTCGCCGGCAGAGCATACCCGGCCACTTTCAAGACCCGCCGGATACCTTTGCGGATCAACGTATAGGTATCTTGCGTCGCGCCCGCCCCGTGTTGCGCCATCGTATCCACCAATACGGTCATCTTGTCTGGCAGAAATCCCGCCGCACGTCCGACACGAATCAGCCGGTTGAAGGCATACCGCGCTTGTTTACCCGCCACCAGACGCCCGCGAAACACACTCAACGACGACGAGTGCGGCGGGTCGAAATCCAACGGCAGGTTCAGGGCTACTTTCCAGCGCAGATCAAAGCACATCCGCGCGATGGCTTCCTGATCACTCACGTCGTCGTAGAACTGCAACAACAACACACCACTCATCAACGACGGCGGCAGGCTGCGCCGGCCATTATTGTCGCAGTACAGCTTGGCCAGGTCATCGTCCTGGAACAACACGTCATTCACCGCACCCATCCGGGCATAGAACGAATCCTCCGGCACGCGATGCGGCCCAGCGTGAGCTTCAAACAAACTGCGCTGCGGATCACGGTGTCCCAACATGAGTGTGTCTCCTCGGTCAAGATAATGTCACCAGTGAGAACACCGTTAGCGACGAAAAGTCTCACGCCAGCGCAAAAGCCGGAGGGTTTTTCAGCACTCTCCTAGATCAACACGCAGATTCCAATACCAGAACAACGCAGCGGCAAGCCGCCCTCCGGCTTCCAGGCCGCCTTCCACTCCCCACTCCAGTGCTGCCCGGATGTTGCTCTGCTCGGCATCCAACTGCGCCAGGCCTTCCAACTGTTGAGCGCCATAGAGCTTCGGCTCCACTTCTTGCGCCAGCTGGCGCCGGCGCGATGGCGCTGTTTGGCGAAAAGTACGGCGAGGTGGTGCGCGTCATCCGCACGGGCTGGCCGGGCGAACAACTGGTGAGCCAGGAGTTGTGCGGCGGGACGCACGTCAACATGACGGCCGAGATCGGCCCGTTCCTCGTCATTTCGGAGGGCAGCGTGGGCGCGGGGATTCGCCGCATCGAAGCGGTGACGGGGCGCGGCGCGCAAGGCCTGATCCTGGAACGGCTCAACAAGCTAAACAACGCCGCTGCGTATTTGCTGTGCGGCCCGGATGAGTTGGACCGCAAAGTCCAGGATATGCTCGAACAGTTGCAAGCGGCGCAGAAAGAACTGGCGCGTGTCCGCCGCGAGGTGGCGCAGCGTGACTTTGAGACATTGATGGGCACGGTGCAGACGTTGAGCGGCGTGCCGGTGCTGGCGGCGCAAGTCAAAGTGGCCGACGTAGACGCGATGCGCGAGATGACGGACTGGTTCAGGGCGCGCGTCGGTTCCGGCGTGGTGGTGTTGGGCGCGACGATTGACGGTCGCCCGCAGATCGTGGCCGCCGTGACGGATGACCTGACTGGGCGCGGACTGCACGCGGGCAAGCTGGCTGGCGCTGTGGCTAAAGTGGTTGGCGGCGGCGGCGGCGGCAAGCCCACGCTGGCGCAGGCCGGCGGGCGTGACCCCAAGCGCCTGGCCGAGGCGCTGGCTTTGGTGCCAGGCTTGGTGAGCGCGGCGCTAGGGGCTTAATGGAGTGTGAAACGGGAGGCCAAAGATGAACGACAAATACACCATCGTCGTTCGGCGGGATGGACAGTATTACGTTGCTTTGTGTCTGGAGTTGAATGTCGCCAGCCAGGGTGCATCGCTAGAAGAAGCGCGACGCAACGTGGGCGAAGCCATCGAAGAGTATCTCGCCTTTATGCGCGACGAGAACTCATTAGACGAGATTCATCCCGTCCCATTTGACATCTTGCGCGAGTTTCTGCTGGATGGGCTGGGCGAAACACAGCGGGCTGACATGGAGGTTTTGGCCGTTGCCGCCTAGAATCCCATTCATGTCGGGCCGCCAGTTGCGCCGCCTCCTTGAGCAAAATGGAGTCGTGTTTACCGCAGGGGCAGCGTGGCACCAGCCATGCTATCTTTGAGCGAGTCGTCGCCGGAAAAAAGTGTCGTGCTCCCATACTCGCGGGCGCGAAGGAACTGTCGCCCAAATATATCAAGTTGGTGTTGCGCCAATTGGGATTTAGCGACGAGGACATCCCAGCTTTGTTCCCGGACTGAGGGGGGACGATACGCGCTGACCCATCCGCCGCCGACTGAGCGGCAGGTTCTCTGCCATGCTTTTTGATATGGGCGCGTTTCAAATGGGTTGAAACCCGTAGCACAAGCTCCTTGTGGACGGGCACGAGGTCTTGTGCTACAACTGAACTGAAACACACCCGTTCGATTTTTTCAGTGAACGGCGATAGGCGCAGAGGAGGTGGTTGATGCTGGCCCCACAAGAACTGAAGCAAAAGCTGATAACCAGGGTGGACAGGTTGCCGGAAGATGACTTGCGCGAGGTCATAGACTTTGCCGGCTATCTTTTGGCGCGTCGAGTTGGCCGGCCTGCCCCCGAATCTGGCGCGGCGCTGGATTCAAAGCTCGATCCGATTTTAGAAATAGTCGGGAGCGCGGACGTAGAGCCTTTTGCTCAACAGGTTGATGATTTGCTCTACGGCGAATCCAGATGAAGCTCTTTATAGACACATGGGGATGGGTGACGCTCTACAACCGGCGTGAGGAAAGACACGAGGAGGTCAAAGCCTACTACCGCCGATTGAGAGAACAACGCTGGACGATGTACACCAGCGATTACGTGTTGGACGAGACTTTTACGTTGCTCTTCAAGCGATTGCCGTTCGAGCAGGCCAAGACGTCGTTGGACGCGCTGGATCGAGCGACTCGAGAGGGCTATCTTGTCCTGGAGTGGATCACTCCTGAGCGGTTTGAGCGAGCCAAGTTACTGCGTCTTCGATTTCAAGACAAGCCGTTGATTTCATTTACCGACCTCAGCTCGATGACCGTGATGGAGGAGTTGGACACCCGTCATGTCTTGACGGCGGATGCCCACTTTTCTCACGTAGGAATGGGTTTACAGGTCGTGCCTTGAACAAACCGCCGCCGACTGAGCGGCGTTTCTCTGCCACGCATTTCGATCTCTGAGATTTGACCTTTGGAACAGATCATTTACCTCGAACCTACCGACGACATTATCAGCATCCGCGACCGCGTGGAAATGGCCGAGGCCAAGCGTGTGCTGCTGGTCGTCCCGCCGTACTCGAATGTGCTGGCCCGCCGCGTGGATCTGCAAGTCATCCAACGCAGCGCCGCGCAGGCCGGGATTGACGTGGCGCTCGTCACAACAGATGGCGTCGTCCGTTCGCAGGCGCGCGAGTTGGGCCTGCCGTTTTTCGATTCCATTAGCGCGGGCAAACGCAGAAATCGCTGGCGCGCGCCGCGCGATGATGAAGAACTGGCGCCGCCGCGCCGCAACGACGAGGCGTGGAGAGCGGCCGCGCAGCGCGGGGAAGCGCAGGCGCGCGCGGGGCGGCATCGCGGCGTGCGATTGGCATTGGCCTGGCTGTTGTTTTTTGTCGTGTTGGTTGTGTTTGCCCTCGGCGCGGCGCTTACGGCGGGCGCCAGCACCAGGCTGCGTTCAGCGCCAAACAAATTGACCTTGCCGCCCACCGGGATGACGGCGAATACCAGGAACGCCGGCAGCAGTGTGACGATGGGCGCGAGCGTAAAGATGATCTTGTCTGCGCCTGCCGGCGTGAGCTCTTCTTTGAAAAACAGCTTGAGTCCGTCGGCGATGGGCTGCAGCAGGCCGAACTTGCCCGCGCGGTTCGGGCCGTAGCGCATCTGCAAGCGCGCCAGGAACTTGCGCTCGATCCACGTGGCGTAGGCAAAGCCGCCCATCGCCAGGGCAAAGATCAGCAGGCTTTTGATGGATGCTTCGATCAAAAAATCAGCCATAGTTCCTCAAGCGTATTGCGTATTTCGTTCGCGCCGAACGGAACACGCAATACGGAATACAAACTACTTTTTGATCACGTTGGTCAATGTGATATTCGTCGTGATGGGCGCGGACACGAGCACCGCACCGGTGGGCGCTTGCCCATCCACGCGAGCGGTCATCTCGCGCTCGCCGGATGCGAGCGTCACCGTCACCACGTCGCCATCGGCAATGCCCAATCGCGCAGCGTCGGCTTGGGAAAGCTCGATATATGGCGCAAGCGTGTGCGCGTCGAGCACGTGCGACTGCGCGATGAGCGTGCCGCGATGATACAGCCGGCGCACCGGCACGGCGACCGTCTCGCCCGACGGCAGCGCGGGCGGTTCGACCCACGTGACGGCCCAGCGCGGCATCTTTTCGCACTCGGCGGGATATTGCGCGCCCAGGCCGCCGCGATTGTCATACGCCGTGCCGCCGAAATACAAATCCTCCGCGCTCACGGGCGGCCATTGCTCGCGCGTTTGAGCCAAGCGCGCACAAGTCAGGCCCGCATACGCCGGAACAACTCCAACCAGTTCTTCCATCACTTGTTCAGCCGTGAAATAGCGCCAGTTCATCCCCAGCCGCCGGCCAATGTCCACGATAATGTCCCAGTCGGGACGCGCGTCTGCCGACACGGGCAACGCAGCGTAAAAACGCTGGACGCGCCGTTCGGCGTTCGTGTAGGTGCCGTCGCGCTCGGCGAACGAAACCGCCGGAAGCACCACGTTCGCGCGCTTGGCCGTCTCGGTCAAGAATAAATCCTGCACGACGATAAACGCATCCTGCGCAGCGGGCAACGCTTCACCATCGCCCACTGGATCCGTCCCCAAAATGTACAATGCTTTCGCATTTGAAACTTTAAATTTGGAATTTGAAATTTGATCCGCCGCGCCCTGCGAATTATTGTGCGGCAAAAGCCGGAGCAACCCGTTATTCGGTCGAGCCACATGGCCGGTGACGATGGCAAGATTGGCAACGGCCTGCGTCAGCGCCTCGCCATCGGCAACACCTTCGCCCCCCACGATGAACACGGCATCGGTCGCATGGGCGAGTGCGCGCGCAGCCTGGATCAAGTCCTGTTGCGGGACACCCGTCAAAATGGAGGTGCGCTCGGATGTGTAGCCCGCCACTTGCGTCTTGAGTTCATTCAACCCGTCAATCTTGGCCGCCACTTGTGGCTTGACCAGATTTTCGGCGAAAATCACATTGAGCAGACCCAGCACGACCTGCGTTTCCGTTCCATAGCGATAGCGCAGGCCCTGGGTATACCGGTCAAGCTTGGTTGCGCGCCCATTTGCGACGACGAGCGATGCGCCGCGCTTGAGCGCGCCTCGGATGCGCAAGAGCCATACGGGCGCTTCTTCTTCCACATCTCCCGCGATGACGAAAACGGCGGCGCCCTTGCCCATCGCTCCAAAATCGGTGCCGCTCGCCACGCCATATCGCCGGGCGACGTCGTACCCCGCCACACGCGGGCGGACCTCGATATTGTGCGCCCCAAGCCCCTCGCGGAACAATTTGGCAAAAACGTACAAGTCTTCGTTCGCCAATCGGTCGCCCACCAAGCCCGCCACGTGCTCGTCGGCGGCCTTCAAGTGCCCGGCGACCATCGAGAGCGCGTCATCCCACGACGCCGGCTTGAGCGCGCCATTCGCATCGCGCACCAGCGGGCCGGACAGCCGCTCGGCGCTGCGGGCGTGACCGTGACCAAAGCGGCCCTTGTCGCAAATCCAGATTTCGTTGACTTGCTCGTTTTGGCGCGGCATCACGCGCAGGATTTCCCATCCGCCGCCGCTCTTGGCGCTGCGGCGCGTGCCCAGCGTGAGATTGCAGCCCACGGCGCAGTGATTGCACACGCTCGGCACGTTCTTGAGCTCCCACGGCCTCGCGCGAAAGTGAAAGTCTTGCGTCGTCAACGCGCCGACGGGGCACACATCCGTCGTGTTGCCGGAGAAATGACTGTCGAACGGCGGATCGGAGAATGTCGTGATCTCCATGGTGCGCCCGCGATTGTAAAAGCCCAGCACATGATCGTCCGCGATTTCGTCCTGGAAACGGATGCAGCGCGAGCATTGGATGCAGCGCTCGCGGTCGAGGAAAATCAAATCGCCCAGCGGCACCTGCTTGGCAAGATGCTGTTTCTCCGCATATTCAAAGCGCGTCTGGCCGGGGCCAAAACCGAGCGTCAGGTTTTGCAGCGGGCACTCGCCGCCCTTGTCGCAAATGGGACAGTCGAGCGGATGGCTGGTGAGCAAAAACTCGAGCACCGCGCGCTGCGCGTCCTTGACGACCTGCGTTTCCGTGCGCTCCCCAGATGCTCTGTGCGCCGGCAGCTTCGCCCGCGTGCGCGCTGGTGTAAAAACCAAGACGCCGGGCCTCTTGATAGACTTGCTCGAACGGCTCGGGCGGGAACTCGAGTTCCGAGCCGCCTATCCCAACACCAACCACGCCCAGGTTTCGCACCTCGTTCACTTCTGCAAGTCTCATCGCGGCGTTTTGCGGCCCAAAATTTCGAACAAAATCGGCCACCAGCGCGACCTCGATCTCCGGCGCTTTGGATAGGCCGGCGCGGATCGCCTCGGTGAGCTTTTGCGTTTCCAGGCCGTGCCGATAAAAGTCAGCGGGCGAGAAAAAGGCTTCCACGTAGCGAATGTTCTGGCGCGCGAGGTCTCGGGCGACTGCCTCGGCGATGAAGGTAAAGTCTTGATACTCGCGGAGAAACTGGTTCTTCCATACCCAGGTCTCGATAAAGTGCGGGAAGTCCCGGTATTCGAATCGCTGCGCAAGAGCTTGCAGATCTGGAACGGATGGATCTCCTCCATACTTGAGCACGAGTTCCCACAGCGCGTGGTGTGGAATAGCACCCTCAAGGTGCAGGTGAAGCTCGACCTTGGGGACTCGCTCGAACCAGCTCGTGTCTGATGTCCATGTGTTAGTCATGTTGTCCATCATGTGATCTTTAGGAAAGATGGGCCGCTATCGGGATAGCGGCCCACGATGATTCCCGCCAGGATTCGGATGCCGCCATCCGGGGCGACAAGCCTCCGCCTCTGTTGCCTGAACGGTTACGATTGTCGCTTACGCCGGAATGATCAGGCTATCCAAATCGCGCGGATAGTACGTCAAAAGCTCCATGCCATCCGCCGTAATCAGCGCCGTGTCCGAATGGCGAAAGCCGCCGAGGTCGGGCGCGTACAGCCCGGGTTCTACCGTGAACACCATCCCCGGCTTGATTTCAGTCGGGTCGCCCACGTCCAGGAACGGCCCCTCGTGATAGCGCAGTCCAATCGCATGGCCGGAGTGGTGCTTCCAGTATTTCATCAGGTCATTGGCCTCGTAATAACCGCGCACCGCCCGATCCACGTCGGAGCATTTCGCGCCGGGCCGCAGCGCATCAAAGGCTGTCTCCTGAACCTTTTTCATGTGCTCGAACATCCGGCGCTGCTCGTCGGAGGGCCGGCCCACGACCATCGTCCGTTCCAGTTCCGAGTTGTAGCCCCACATCGGCGCGCCAGCGCCCGTCACCAGCACGTCGCCCGCCTGGAACACGGTGTTGTTCGTCAGCGCGTGCGGGATGGCGGCATTGCGCCCGATCTGCCCGCGATAGCCGGCGGAAGCTCCATCGCCAAACATGCTCTGCGCGCGATACAGCGGCCCCAGCGTGTCGAGCATGGCGAGCGTCGCGTCGTTGCCGGCGCGCAGGCTCACCTCGGTCTCGGTGGCGCCGACGCGCGTGTAGCGCTGCAACAGCCGGTGCGCCAGGTTGCCCCACTTGACGCTCTCGCGGATCAGAGCGATCTCGGCCTCGCTCTTGATCATCATCGCGTCTTCGATAAAGCCGGTCACGCGCACCACCGTCCCACCGGTCAGCTCGCTCAGCGAAGGGCCGCGATAGCCCAGCATCCACGGGTAGCCGTCGCTATCCGCGCCGATCTTGCCCGCGATCCCCATCTCGGCCAAGGCCTTTTTCAAAATCTGCATCGGGTGCGGTTCGTAGGGATATTCCACGTAATAGTCCACGCGCTCGAACTGCGTTTTGGATCGGGCATGTTCCACTTCGAGGCGCGGAACGAACATGGCCCTTTCGCCCTCGGCATTCATCACGAAAGCGATGGGGCGCTCGGTGGGGATGAAGGCAAAACCCGTCAGGTACAGGATGTAATAGTTGTCGAACACTACGACGCCGCTGAGGTTCTGCGAGCGGATGTGTTCGAGCAACTGGGCGGCGCGGGCCTGAAACTCGGCGTGCGTAATGTTGATAGAGGGCAACATAGCGAAATCTCCTTGTGACTTTTATTTTGGGCTACATTCTACCGCATCTGGGGGTTTTGGAGCAAATGCCTCTTCGGCGCTCACGTTCACCTGATCGTCGGCCGGCTTTCCTCCTGTGCCGACATAGGGATGTCGGCCTACATGGAGATGATGTCGGCCTACAACGTCCTGCCGCCGTCCACGACGAGCACATGGCCTGTGACAAACTCGGCGCGGATGAGATACAACACAGCCTCGACTACATCTTGCGGCGAACCGAGCCGGTCAAGCGGAGTGGCTGTCCGCAACGTGTCCCACTGTTCATCCGTCCAGCCCCACATACACGCGGACGCGTTGCGGATTCGATAGTGGAACGGACTTGATCCACGGCGCGTTTTGCAGCGCGGCCAGGCGTAACGCGGACTCGGTCGCCAGGAACTCGTCGCGGATGGCCTGAGGAATCCAGACCTCGCCATAGAGTTCCCGCAGCAAGTCCAGGCGGCCCAAGACCCACAGGGCCACGAGTGGAGTATTATTCGCGATGACTGGCCTGTCGAGCATGGTTCACATCCGCGTCCAATTCGTCAGCCGTTTCACCAAAAGGCGAAAGGCCATATTGGCCCAACAGGAACAGGAAGGTGACGCGCGGCACACCCGCCAGCCGCGCAGCCAGCCCCGTGCTGAGCCGGCCCGTCTCGTACAGCTTGAGCGCCAGCAAGAGGCGGCGGCATCAATCAATACCGTCTGGAAGGCCGGGCCAGCTGGGGGATCCTGGACTACGATTCCGAGGGGACCGGGACCAACGACAACGAGAACCATTTTACCATTGAAACCCGCGGTCTGATCGGAGTCGACCTGCCGTTTCCCGGCCAGTTCATGCTCACGCCCTACGCCGGGCTCGGGTACCGTTACCTGTACGACGACAGCGGCGGCGACCGGACCACGACCGGACATTACACTTACGACCGCGAGTCCCAGTATTGGTACTTACCCCTGGGGATCGATGCGGTCAAGACCTTCGGGGCCGGCTGGTCGGCCAAGTTGACCTTGGAATACGATTTATTTATCGACGGACAGCAGAAAAGCCACCGAGGAAATCCCCAGTGGCTTTTGTCACGTCGTGACCGACAAGCACTATTGCCCACTCACCGTCAACTGCGTCGGCTGGACGACGGCGCGCTGCTCGGGATTGTAGTAATCGTAAGACGAGCCGGGCTGCGTCTTGGCGCGCAGCGGGAAGCGCGCCTTGAGCCGGTACGTAAAGGCGAGCGTCTGCTCCGACGAGAAATTCTCGACGTAGAGAATGATCTGCCGCCCGGTCAGCTCATAGCGCCCGATGACGTTCTTTTCCACCAGCGCGCTGAGGTCATCGGCCTGCACCGTAAAGCCGGGCGGGATGCCCAGGTCGAGCAGCACCATCTTGGCGACGCCGGCCCGCGTGAGTTTAGCGCGCACGCTGACGTTGACCACGTCGTCCACTGCAAGCGACGTGCGGTCATAGGCCACGCCCACGCTCATCAGCCCGACGGGTTCCGGCTCCGGCGGCGCGACCGACCACGGCAGGTAATAGATCGCCGTCACCTGGTACATCAGGCTGCCCTGGCCGGAGAGGTCGAGCGACACGCGATTCTCGCCGGGGTTCACGTCGTCGAACGTGACGACGCGCACCACGTCCGCATTTTCCGGCGTGAACTGGAACGACTGCGGAGTGCGACCGTTGAGCGAGACGCTCACCGTCGCTTTGGCGTCGCGCACGTCGCCGGCCGTGGCGGACAGCATCAACGCCTTGAGCGACCAGATGGTGGCCTGCGTGCTGCCCCACGTGCCCCAGCTATCCTTGCTCTTGACGATGAACGACATGGCCTCGTTCGCCAGCGGCAGGTTGCGTCCGCCGCGGATCAGCGCGTGGATCGCCAGCGCCGTGGATTCGACCGCGCCGGTGTTGCCATAGCCGCCCATCATCGTGTTTTCACCGCCCCAGTGCGCGCCCGCGCTCTGCGCGTCGTCGCGCACGACGAGGCTCGCCAGTTGCTCGAGCACCTGCGCCGTCGTCGAATCCTTCGCGTCGGCGGCGGCGAGCGCGTTGGCGGCAAGCGCCAGCGTGTACGGGTCTTTTTCGTTCGCGGCGTTTGCGCGGATGTAGCTCAACGCGCGTTGCACGTTGGTCTCTTGCGCGCGGCCTGAATCGGCCAACGCCCACGTGACGAACGACGTCATGCCCAATGCGCCCTTGCCGGCCCGGTAATCGCTTGAGGCCCACGAACCATCTTGAGCCTGTTGAGCGAATAGCCACTTGGCGGTGCGATCTAGCACGGCTTTGTCCACGGGATAGACCTTGGCCATGTCCGTCAGTTGCAATAGCCCATAAGCCGAAAGGAACAGTTGACCCTGGCCGTGGCCCATCAACGAGAATCCGCCGCCGTCGGCCTCGAAGGTGAGCAGGCGTTGGTAGCCCGTGCCGACGTAGCTTTCCGCCTTCATTTGCGATTCCGGCGCGGCGGTCTTGGTCGAATTCAAATAGCCCAGGACAAGAACATTCGGGTACGTCGCCGACGTACTTTGTTCAAATCAGCCATGCGGCAATCTCAGAATCTTTTCCAGGCCCTCCATGACTTGACTGACCACGCCGGGATAGATCTTGACCTCGATGCGCTGCGTCCCCGCGATGGATTCGAGCGGAACGGTCGTGGTGATGAGCGCGCTCTGGCGCAGCCAGTCGCTCTTGCTCTTGCGGAACAGCCGCCCATCCGGCACCACGGCCACGCTGCGCTTGATCGCATCGGACATCTTGTCGCCCCACGCCGTCACCTGGAACGACTGCTCGCCGAACTGCTTGACCTTGATGCGAAAGTAAACCACGTCAATATCGTTGGCGGCGATTTGCAGCGATTTCTCTGATTGGTCTTGCAACTCGAACCAGTCCTCCGGTTTGACTTGCAGCCGGACGTTTTGCGCTTCGGGCAGGTAATTGTAGACGGCGACGGGGATGGCGACCTCGTCGTTTTGCGTGAGCGCCACGGGCAGGTCAATGTCCACAAAAAAATCCTGGAACACGCGCAGCGCCGCATTGCTGAATCCGAGCTGACCATCTTGCGTGGAAGCCAGCGCCGTCACGCGCCAAGTCGTGATCGAGTCGGCCAGCGGAACTTCCAACGCCGCAAAGCCGCTCGCGTCGGTCTTGAGTTCGGGAACCCATAAAAGTGTTTCCGGGAAGAACTGGCGGACGCGCGGCGCTTGCCCGGCCGCTTGCGGTTGAGTCTCTTGCGTGATCTTGGCGCCGGCCGCTGCGGTGGGAGCGGGCACGGGAGCCGACATCATCGCGCGGGGGAGAGGCGCGAACAAACCTTGCACACCACGGTCGGTGCCGCCGGGCGCGGCGCCGCACACAAACCGCTTGCCGATGTCGTGCATGTCCTCTCCTTTCCACGAAGGGCACTAAGAACACGAAGAGATATTCTCAAAACCTTCGTGACTTTGTGTTCTTCGTGGAGAAAACAATCGCCACTCTGCGTCCAGTATACGCCGAGAAACATGGCGGACAAAGCGATTGCGTGTATGCCGCGCCGCACTCGTGTGCTTGACACTTGATAGCACGAGGACTACTATAAACCCGTAGCACAACGACGAATTTGGGATCAAACCAATGAATGACTTTTCCAGTATGTAGGGCAAGTTGGCAACTTGCCCTACGCATGACGGAGGTCCATCATGAAATACCTGCAAGACATTCGTGCCGCTCACGCCGACCCCGAACGGTTGGAGAACCTGTACCGCGCCGCCTTGCGAGAAAACGCGGGCGACGAATGGGAGGCCGACGTGTTGGCGTGCCACGCCGAATCGCCCGACAACATCCTGTACGCCGCCTGGCGTTACCGCTTGCAAGCAGCCGAGATCGAGCAGCCGGAGAGCCGTGGCGTCAACTGGAAGCTGGCGATTCCAGTGGGGCTGGCCGCCGGCCTCGTGTTCGCGGCGCTTTCCATTTCTCGCTTTGATCTGCCGCGTCACGTGCCGCTTCTTCTATTTGCCTGGGCGCCCATCGGCGCGTGCTTCATCGTGGCCTTTTTGACACTTCAAACCACGTCCCGCCCACACCCAAAACGAGCGTGGGCCGTGATCGGCGGGCTGATCGCCATCGGCGTCTATGTCATCCTGGTCGTCGCGCTGGCGACCCGCGAGCAATACGAAATTCTGATGGTGCTCCATTTGCCGCTCCTGGCGTTGACGGGAGTCGGGATCGGCCTGGTGGGAATTCGGTCTAACGCGCAGGAGCGCTTTGCCTTTTTGCTCAAAACCATCGAAGTCGGCGTGACAGGCGGCGTGTACGTGATCGTGGGCGGGATGTTTGCGGGCGTCACCCTCGGCCTGTTTGCAGCGTTGAGCGTCCAGTTGCCCGACGATCTGATCAAGGCGCTGATCGCCGGCGGGGCCGGGGTGATCTGCGTGCTGGCGGTGGCGACCGTTTACGATCCGCGCGTCGCTCCCCTCGCGCAGCGCTTCGAGCAGGGACTCGGCAAGCTGGTGCCCACCATGATGCGGCTGCTGCTGCCGTTGACGCTGATCGTCCTGGCCGTGTACTTGTTCGTCATCCCGTTCAACTTTATGCAGCCGTTTCTCAATCGCGACATCCTGATCGTGTACAACATCATGCTGTTTGCCGTGATGGGGCTGCTCATCGGCGCGACGCCGCTGCAAGGACACGATCTGCCCAAATATCACGGCGCGCTCCGCGCGGGCATCCTGGCCGTGGCGAGCCTGACAGTTGTCGTCAGCCTGTACGCCCTATCCGCCACGGTCTACCGGACGGCGCTGGGCGGATTCACGCTCAACCGCGTGGCCGTCATCGGCTGGAACGTCATCAACATCAGCATCCTCGTCGCCCTGATCTACAAACGGGTCAAGCACGGCGCGGCGGCGTGGATCGGCTCGTTGCAATCCGCCGTCAGCGCGGGTACAATTGCGTATGTCGTGTGGGCGCTGTTCCTGACGCTGATCAGCCCGTGGCTGTTTCGATGACGTTTGAGATTGGGTATTGGAGATTGGGGATTTGAGATTTATGCTCAACCTGCTCCTGGTCGAAGATAACGAAAAGCTCCGCCGCGCGATGCGGGCCGGATTGGAAGCGACCGGCCAGGTGCGCGTCGTCCACGACTGCGAAAGCGGCGAAGCGGCCCTCGCCTATTCCCTAGAGACTTCCAAGACCTCCGAGGTCTCTCAAGACCCCCGAGGTGTGCGCGGCGCCGGCGCGCCGGACGCGATCCTGATGGACGTGCAACTGGCGGGAGCGATGAACGGCATCCAGGCCGCCGTCGCCATCCGGCGTGAGTTGCCGCGCCTGCCTGTGGTGTTTTATTCCATCCAGGACGACGACAGCTTTTACCGCGACTTTCGTTCTTCGGGCATTCTCACGCACTATGCCTACGTCCGCAAGAGCAATTACCTGCTGCCGAGCATGGTCGTCCCGCTGCTCAAGGATGCCGTGGCCGGGCGCAGCTTTGTTGACCCGGACATTGCCGAGCGCGTCCAAGAGGTGCGCCTCAAAGACGAGAACGACCCACTGGCGCTGCTGGAGCCGGTCGAGCGCGAGGTGGCGCGGCTCCTGGCGCAAGGCATGACGAACGAGCAGATCGCGTTCAAGTTGGGGCTGCGCGACGCGCGCGCCGTGAGCCGCGCCAACGGGCAAATCTACGCCGCCTGGCAATTGGCCGATACGGCCACCGACGAGAAAGTGGCGCGAACACGCGCGGCAATGATTTACAACGCGCGGCAAATGATCGTGTGGGACGAAGACGGCCTGGCTCGTACTCAAAACGTGCAGGGACAATGGATTCCTCTTGAGATTTGACACACTGATTTCTCTGGGGGCAGTTTGGGAGCTATAATTGGGGAAATCAGTGTGACAGGTTTCTTTCAAGACACCATCGAACAAGGAGCATCCAATGAAGCGCACTATCAACGTCCACATCGTTTTAGCCCTGGGACTCGGATTGACCCTGGCCCAGCTGTGGCTCCTGGGCAATGTTACACCCTCGCCCGCCGCTCACGCCGCATGGACGAACAAGCTCTGGACACAAGGTAGAGGCAAGTGCTTATTTCGAACTCACTACCGGACATTTTTTAGGGTGACGACTTGCCGTCGGGCCGGTTCTGGGAGAAAGGCTACCGGCAATGGCTGGTCTTCGTTGAGCAGATGATCCAGTAGCCGCAGTCCGAGTTGAAATAGACTCAAGTCGCAGCGTTTCGCCCGATGAATGATGGCTTGCCACTTGCTCCGCGTGGCCTGTGTACCCAGATACACGATCCATAGGTAAGCCAAGCAAGCCGCGATCAGCAATCGGCTCAGGCGGGTGGGATCGCTCAGATGGCTCAACTGCAGGTGAAAGCCGCGGCTTTTCTGGTCTGAAAACAGGGTCTCGATATGCATGCGCTTTTGATAGCACCGACAGGCTTCATCTCGGTCACTCAGATTGGTGACCAGGTAGATCGGCTCGTCCCACGCCGACCCCCACCAAGCAATGACTTGAACGGGACCATAGGCCGCCGCGGTGAACTGCACCTGCTTCCACATCTTTTTGCGACCTCGATGGACTTGCATCGCTTCCAGGTTCGTCCACGCGCCGTCCATCTGCACACACGTGTTTTTGGCCGTGCGGCAGACGTACGACCAGCCGCGTGTGTCCAAGACCTGCTGCAACTCTACGCCATCGAACTCACCATCGCCCAGAAAAGTCGCCGTGACATCCGAGGGCAACAGGTCCATCACCGCTTCCAGCAAGCTGACGTGTGTCTTTTCAGGAAAGTGCCCTTTGGCTCCCTTGACGACCACCCAGGCCACCGGCAAGGCCCGATGAGCATACAGGACACTGACGACCAAGGCCAGACATCCACGTCCGACTTCACTCCCGTCCATCATAAACACCAACGGGCGCAGTTCAGCCAGCGCCTTCAACAACGGGCGCACAAACGGCAAGAAGTACACCTCCACCTGGATGTCCTCGTTCTTGACCCAGCGATCAAAGCGCTTCTCCCGACTGTCGGGCCGCGTCGCATCCGGCACTTTCGCGGCCATTTTCGGCAACTGGCAGCTTCTACTCAGCACAATCCCGGTCACCATCCCCGCCAGGGTGTTCAGATGGCGCGCCAGATTGCCTTGCGGCTCGGTCGGATAGAGTTGCGTAATGGCTTGTTTTATGGCACGATATACCCGGCGGCTGTCACTCATGGCTCTGCTCCTGTTCTTTGGCGAGAACTCAAGCATACCACAAGTGTCAGCCGTCATCTATTCACAAAATGTGTCCGGTAGTGAGTTTACTAATTCAAACGTGTCATCTCAATAATTCGCGGGATGCTCCGCACCTTGCGAAGGTTTCGTCAGCGTACCGAGGTACCTTCGAACAACCTTCGCAAGGTTCGGTTTCCCCCTACCTTTCGAGAAGATACATTCAAACATAGATACGTTGCACGCAATATGTCAAAACGAATCGTCTGAAAAGGACCTCGGCAATGCGAGGTCCTTTCGTCCTCGTCGCTAGTATTGCTGTTGCTCCGGCAGGTGGGTTGTGTGCTGCGCCGCCAGCGCCCTGCGAATCGTCCGTAGTCCGTCTTCCGCTGCGGCGCGCGCGTCGGGCAGCGGCAGAACTTCTAGCGACACATAGCCCGCATAGCCAGCGTCACACAGCGTTTGCACCACCGCCGCAATGTCCAGGTGGCCGTGGCCGGGGGCTTGCCGATTCGAGTCAACCAGGTGCACATGCCCCAGGTACTGGCCGGCTGCCTTGAGGCTCTCCAGGATGCTGGTTTCTTCGATGTTCATGTGAAACGTGTCGGCCAGCAGTCTGAGGCAAGGCGAACCCACGGTGCGAATCACCTCAAGCCCCTGTTCCACCGTTTGCGGATAGTCGGACTCGTACCGATTGAGTGGCTCAAAGAGCAAGGTGACACCTTCGCGCTCAGCGGTCCGGCAACATTCGGCCAGGCATTCCTGCGCCACTTTCACTCGTTCGGGTCGCTGAACCGAATCGGTGCTCACTCTTCCCCAGATCAGTCCGATGGTTACCGCCGAACCGATGGATGCCGCTAGTCGGATCTGGTCTTTGATACGCGCCACGGCCTGAGTGCGAATCTCCGGGTCGTGCTGGGCAAAGGTCAATCCATCTTGGCCGGCCGCCATGCCCGTGCCCAGCGTGGGCACGCTGAGGCCCGTGTCGGCCATCAGCTTCAAGAGACCAGCTCGGTCCACATCCTCGGCCCGCCGCAAGTGCAGCTCGACGCCGTCATAGCCCAGTTCTGCGGCCAGGTCAAACGCCTGCTGAGGTTCGCCCCGGAACAGGATCGGTGCAAAACGCGTTGAGCTTGGCGTCGTTGCCCCGTAAGGCAACGCGGCCGTCAAACTTGTCCTCACTGGCGCACCATCACCTTGGCGTCCATCAGCTTCTCGGCTTGCTGGATGGCTTCGATGGCCTGGTCGAGGCTAAAGCGCGACGTGATCATGGGCAAGAGGTTGATGCGCTTGGCAGCCAGCAAGCGGATCGAGTAAGGAAAGATCGCCCCCGAGTGACCCACTGAGCCGTGGATGTGCAGTCGCTGCCACTGCAGGCGCAGCACCGAAATGGGCACGCGGTCGGCGCCCATGCCGGCCTGTACAATCTTGCCGCTCGGTACCAGCACTTCCTCAAACACAGGGTACGTCTTGGCCCCCGCTGCGGCAGCCGTGATGGATGGAGGTAAGTCGATGGCGGAGGGATGGTTGGAGCAATTGCGAGATGCCGTCAGTACGCCCTCAGATGAGAGCGTGGCGCGATCCCGTCGGCAGGTGCGAGGCTGGTTCGTTCAAGCCGCGCCGCTGGTTCAATGGGATGTGATCGAATCGCCCGTGGGAGCGCTCTACATTGCCGTCAGCGCCAAAGGCGTGTGCAGCGTGGACTTTGGCGTGGCCCGGTCCGCTTTCTTGAGCCAACTGGCCCCGCTGGCTCGCGTCGAGCGCAACGGGGCTGCTTTGGCGTTTGTCACCGAGCAACTGCGCGAGTATTTTGCCGGCACTCGCTTTCGATTCGACCTGCCGCTTGACCTCAGCCGGTTGACGCCGTTCCAGCAGCGTGTCTTGCAGGTTACGCGCGGCATCGCCGCCGGCACCGTGTGGACCTATCGGCAGGTGGCCGAGGCCGTGGGCAAGCCCAAGGCCAGCCGGCCGGTTGGGCAAGCGTTGGGGCATAACCCTGTGCCGATTGTCGTCCCGTGTCATCGAGTCGTGGCGAGTGACGGAAGCCTAGGCGGCTATAGCGCGGGAGGCGGCCTGGAAAGCAAGCGGCTGCTCTTGCAACTGGAAGGCGCACTGTAGACGCAAGACCAATAAACGATTGATAGCGTCAGAGGAAGTGAATGGCGAATCGAGTGGTCGAGAAAGTGTTGACGAGTCCGAAAGAAATCCGTGCCGATGTGAAACAAGCGCCGTCGTCGCTGGCGATCTGGGCCGCGATGATCAGCGTCTATATCGTCTGGGGATCAACGTACCTGGCGATTCGTTTTGCCGTTCAAACGATGCCGCCGTTCTTGATGGCGGCCGTGCGCTTTTTGATGGCAGGCGCCGTGTTGTATGCGTTCAGACGCGCGCGGGGAGACGCCACGCCGACGAGGCTGGAGTGGCGCTCGGCGGCGATTGTCGGCAGCCTGCTTCTCGTCGGTGGAAATGGAGGCGTCGTGTGGGCCGAGCAGCGCGTGGCGTCGGGCGCGGCGGCGCTGCTCGTGGGCAGCTCTCCCTTGTGGATGATCTTGATTGACGCGCTGCGCCCCGGAGGCAAGCGGCCCAGTTGGCCGTCGGTGGCCGGTGTGTTGGTCGGTTTTTCCGGCATTGTTTTGCTTGTCGGTCCCGGTGAGCTTTCCGGCGGCGCGGACAAGATAGATCCGGTCGGCGCAGCCGTTTTGATCTTTGCGGCGCTGTCCTGGGCCATCGGTTCGCTCTATGGCCGCAATGCCGCGCTGCCTTCTTCGCCGCTCTTGGGAACCGGCATGGAGATGTTGGCCGGCGGAGCGGTGTTGCTGGTCCTTAGCGCACTGACCGGCGAATTCAGCCGACTCAACCTAGCCGGCATCTCGGCTGCGTCGCTGTGGGGACTGGCTTACCTGGTCGTGTTCGGCGCGTGGGTGGGGTTCGGCGCGTACACCTGGCTGCTGCGCGTGGCGCCCATCTCGTTCGTCTCGACGAACGCCTACGTCAACCCCGTGGTGGCGGTTGTGATGGGGTACCTGGTGGCCGCAGAGCCGATCACGCCGCGCATGCTGATTGCGACCGTTATCATTGTGGGATCGGTGGTGCTGACAAAGGTGGCGAATCAAAACGGAAAGCGAAGGGGATTGGCCGCGACGGGCATAAACAGATAAACGGGGTTGACCGAACCCAGGGAGAGGTGTTATAATACCGGCAACTGAATAACAAACCTTCGGGGCAGGGTGAAATTCCCGATCGGCGGTATAGCCCGCGAGCGTGCCTGGCACGCAGGATCCGGTGACACCTGCACCAATGCAGTGCGGTGCAAGTGAACTCCGGGGCCGACGGTTACAGTCCGGATGAAAGAAGGTAGGTCGTGCGACGCGGCGAGTCCGCTGCGTCTGAACACGCGCGTGTGCCCCGAAGGTCAAGAGCCTTCGGGGTTTTGTTTTGGTTATCGTAGGGCGGTATCCTATACCGCCCGGCAAAGGTGATGCTATGGCTGTCTGGCAAGAAACATTGGCACACACGGATACACCCAGGAACGGATTCGAGCCGAGCGTCAAGGTCGGGCAATGGACGCAAGTCGCGCTCGTGCCGCTGACGTTGGCCGGGTTCGTCGGGCTGTGGGCCTTGTTCGTCAAACTGACGGGCTACCCGCCGTTCATTCTGCCGGGGCCGGAGCGCGTGTGGGCGCGCTTCCTCACGCTCGCCGCCGAAGGGGCGTTGTGGCGGCACACGGCCACCACGTTGAACGAAGTATTGGCCGGGCTGGCGCTGGGGATGGCCGTCGCGTTCGTGTTGGGCTATCTGCTTTCGCGCTCGCGCACGGTCGAGCGGCTCGTCGCGCCGTACATTGTCGCCTCGCAATCCATTCCCATCGTCGCCATCGCGCCGCTCCTGGTCATCTGGTTCGGCGCAGGCGCAACGTCCAAGGTCATCGTCTCGGCCCTCATCGTGTTCTTTCCCATCCTCATCAGCGCCGTGGCCGGGCTGCGCAGCGCCGAGCCGGACTTGCTCGACCTGATGCGCTCGCTGGAAGCGACGCGCTGGCAGACTTTTGCCAAGCTCGAGCTGCCCGCCGCAATGCCCATGATCCTCTCCGGCCTCAAGGTCGGCGCGACGTTATCCGTCATCGGCGCGGTGGTGGGCGAGTTTGTCGGCGCGGGCCCGTGAACAGGGCATCACCGTTTTCATGTCGAGTCACATCCTGGCCGAAGTGGATCGGCTGGCGACTCGCATCGGCATCATCCACCAAGGCCGGCTCATCGAAGAACTCGAGGCGGCCAAGATGGAAGCGATCCGCTCGCGACGTCTGATCGTC
The DNA here is from genome assembly GCA_041300525.1 of Anaerolineae bacterium. GTDB lineage: Bacteria > Chloroflexota > Anaerolineae > Fen-1058 > Fen-1058 > JBGLNJ01. Next base: position 5,014,252 of record JBGLNJ010000001.1, read on the forward strand.
GAGGCGCGCCAGCCGGCCGCCGCGTATTCCGCACTGGAAGGCGCCGGGTACTCTGTCACGGCGGAGAAGGGTGGACTGTTCATCACCGACGCGCGCGCGCTCGAGTCGCCGGATCAAGTAGCCACGCTGCTGGTCAACGTCGGCGCGCCGCCCACCAAGCTGTTGGTGGAACAAGAAGATCTGGAAGCGCACTTTATGCGATTGACGGGAGAAAAATCATGAACGCCTTCTTGGCCGCGTTATGGGCGGAAGCTCTCAAAGCGTATCGATCCAAAGTGGTCTGGCTAAGCGTTGCCGTGGTCACGCTCCTGCCGCTGGTGGATGGCATGTTTATGCTCATCCTCAAGAATCCCGAGCGCGCGAAGGAGATGGGGTTGATCGGCGCCAAAGCCCAGCTCGTCGCGGGCGCCGCTACCTGGCCGAACTTTTTTTACGTGATGATGATGACGGGCATCGCCGTGGGAATCCTATTCGCCTTTTTAACGGCGTGGGTTTTCGGCCGCGAATTTTCCGACCGCACCGCCAAAGAGTTGCTGGCGCTGCCCACCCCGCGGGGAACGATCGTGGCGGCCAAGTTCGTCCTGCTGGCCGTCTGGACGCAGGCGCTGGCGCTCTGGATTTTCGGTCTGAGTCTTGTCATCGTCCGCGCCGTGGATATTCCGGGCGGTTCATCCAATCTGGAAGCGGTCTCCTTCGGATATTTCATGAGCATTGCATTCCTGAACTATCTGCTGATGCCTTGCGCGGCCTACGTGGCCAGCCTGGGGCGCGGCTACCTGCCGCCGATGGCGTGGATCTTTTTCACGCTGGCATCCGCCCAGTTGCTCCAGGTCATGGGTTGGGGGGAGTGGTACCCCTGGGCGGTGCCCGCCCTGGTGGCGGAAATGGCCGGGCCGAAAGGCGGCTCCATCGGCGCGCACAGCCTGCTGATGGTGCTGGCGGCGTTCGTGGCGGGCCTGGCTGCCACCCTCGCCTGGTGGCGCAGCGCCGATCAGACTCGTTGAGTGAATCTGCTCGATTTCAACGCTTCAGTCGTCGCCATGAACTGCGTTCAGCGCCACCGATGAAAATGTAGGGTGGGCGTAGGGCAAGATGCCACCTTGCCCTACATTTTCAAGTCAGAGGTATTCATGTTCGGCGTTCGATGGTACAAAGTATTCAATGATTTATTGAGCAACAAAACGCGCACGGCGTTGATCGTGCTTTCGATTGCGGTGGGACTGTTCGCCATCGGCACGATCGTCAACGCGCGCGTCATTTTGTCTCAGGATTTGGCTGAAGGGTACGCGGCGATTGCGCCGTCCAGCGGCGTGATCCGCACGGCCCAAACATTTGACGAGGACTTTATCCGCTCGGTGCGCCAGATGAGCGGCGTGGAGGATGCGGACGCCAGAACGCACCTGTCCATGCGCTTCCAGGTCAAGCGGAACGGCGGGCGCGCAGAGGCCGTTGGTCAAGATACTGTGTCGCGCTGGCGCGATCTGCAATTGTTCGCCGTTTCCAATTACGACCAGATGCGCGTCAACAAGATTCGGCCCCAGACGGGGGACTGGCCGCCGCCCAAGCACGAGATTCTCGTCGAGCGTTCGGGCATGGAATTGATCGGCGCGCAGGTGGGCGACGAGGTGGTGATCGAGATCGGCGACCGCAAGGTGCGCGAGTTGCGCATCGCGGGCACGGTACACGATCTGGCACAGTTGCCGTCGCCCATTGACGGGACGGCGTATGGCTACGTCTCGTTCGACACACTCGAATGGCTGGGCCAGCCGCGCGGCCTGAACGAACTGCACGTTATTGCGCGTGAGGCTCACGACAAGCCGGCGGCGCAACGTGTCATCGGCCAGGTCAAGGACAAGCTGGAAAAGAGCGGTTACACGATTCCCTTGAGCATGACGGCCGAGCCGGGCCAGCTTCCGCTCAACGATCTCTTGCAGGCGATCTTGATGCTGCTGGGCGCGTTGGGGTTTCTGTCGCTGTTTCTGAGTGTGTTTCTGATCGTCAACACGGTCTCGGCGCTGGTCACGCAGCAAATCCGGCAGATCGGCATCATGAAGGCTGTGGGCGCGCGCGGCGGACAACTCGTGTTCATGTACCTGGCCTTGGCGCTGGTCTATGGCGTGCTGGCGTTGGCGCTGGCTGTGCCGCTGGGCATGGTGGGCGCGCGCGTTCTCAGCAACTTGATGGCGGGTTTTTTCAACTTTGACCTCACCCGCTTTTACGCGCCGCCGCAGGCCGTTGCGCTCCAGGTCGTCATCGGTTTGGTTGTGCCCGTGCTGGCGGCGCTCTATCCCGTTTTGAGCGTGCTGCGCGTCACGGCGGCGGACGCCATCAGCAATTATGGCATGAGCAAAGATGAATACGGGACAGGGTGGATTGACCGATTGCTGACGCCCCGCTCGGCGGCGGCGTATACAACGCTGGCGCTGCGCGTCTTGTCTCGCCCGCTGATGCTTTCGCTGCGCAACACGTTCCGGCGCAAAGGGCGGCTGGCGCTCACCCTCATCAACAGGGCCGGGTCGGTGATGGCGGTGAAATCCTCTGTCAGCCAATCGAGCCGGCCGAGGCGATTGAGTTCGCCAGTCATCATGGGATAGATGCCGATCAGGTAACGCACATCGTCGGCGGCATAACGCAAAAAGGCATCCCAAGTGCAGACGTGCGTCACTGGCACAGGGAAGCCTTTCCGCATCAGAAATTGCAATTTGCCGGCTTTGCTGCCAACGTTGGGAGCAAGTTGCGCATGGCCTACCGGAAACACATACTCCACGTGTCCTGGCTGTATTCTAGACCGCATACTCAACCTCGTATCATCTTCATCTGCCCAACAAATCGCTTTAACCATGACAATACAGTGAAAGCCACCTGGCAACCTCCACACGCTTGAGCAACTTGTGTGGTGTGGCAACCGTGGTCATCTTTTTGCCGTCACCACCGCAAAGCCTACCGCGCCCGGCCCAATGTGCGCGCCGATGACGGGCGTGATGTCGAGCGAGAGCGTGCTGCCTTTGGGCAACAGATGCTGAACCTGTTGTCGCAATACTTCCGCGCGCTCTGGCGCGTGGGTGTGCACGATGGCGACCTGCTCGAACGGGGCGAGTTCGCTGAACAGATCAATCAGCCGCCGGGTCGCGCCGCTGGCCGTGCGCACGCGCTCGACGGTCGGCTTGCCATCGTGCATCCGCAACAGCGGCTTGACCTGGAGCAAAGTGCCCAGACTTGCCACGGCGGCATTCATCCGCCCGCTGCGCTTGAGGAATTCGAGTGTGTCGAGCGCCGCGAAGACGTAGATACGCTTGATCTGGTCTTCCAGCAACGCCAGGATCTCGCTCATCGTCCGGCCTTCGGCGGCGGCTTGGGCCGCCTTGAGCACGACGAAGCCCGTGCCCATGCTAAGCTGGCGCGAATCGAGCACCGTCACCTGCGGAAAATCCTTGGCGCACAGGCGGGCCGTGTCCGCCGTCGCCGTCAGGCTGATGGACATGTGGATGGACAAAATCTCGGTCGCGCTTTCATCCATCAGACGTTGAAAAGTCTGGCAGAACATTTCGGGATTCGGCGTGGCCGTGGTGGGCGATGGGTTTGAAATCGGCAGGCGCTCGTAAAACTCTTCACGCGTCATCTCGACGCCGTCGAGATAGCCCCGGTCGGGGAAATTGATGAACAGCGGCACCACGGCAATGCCGTACTGCTCGACGAGGGCTTGCGGTAAATCGCAAGCGCTGTCGGTGACGATTCGAATTGGCATGAGATACTCCTTGCTAAAGCGTCGGGAACACTATACCACATTAAACCATGGGCCGCCTAGCGTTTGTCGAACAAATAGTGCGACACCATGTATTCGCTGCCCCGGCGCAGTGTCCAGGTCTCTTCGCAGGCCATAAAAAACAAACGCCAGTTGACCAGCCACAACGTTTCCTTGTCCGCGCCGTACGCATTGGCCAGGACCTTGCGCACCTCGACCTGATGCCGGTCGAGCCTGTCCAGCCATGCGCGCAACGTTCGGGCATAGTGCAGGCCGCTCACCCGCCAGTGGCCGGTCAGCGCAAAATCGCGTTGAAAGTGCAATAGCAAATCGTCGGACGGCATCAACCCGCCGGCAAAGAACGTTCGCGCCATCCAGTCGCCAGGGTCGTTTGCGTCGAACTCGAAGGCAAACTCGCGGTGGCAAAAGATGTGTACAAACAGCTTGCCACTTGGTTTGAGGCACGCGGCCAGCCTGGACATCAACCATTCATGGTTCTTGATATGCTCAAACATTTCGATCGAGACAATGCGATCAAAGCGACGGTCAAGGTTCAAGTGACTCACATCCGCCGTGATGGTTTCAACGGTCTGGATGTTCTGGCGGCGGCACAGAGCGTCAATATGCTCTTTCTGAGAGCGCGAGTTCGATACGGCCACCACCCGACTGTTGGGATAGTGCTCAGCCACCCACAGGCAAAACGATCCCCAGCCGCAGCCCAGGTCGAGGATGTCCATACCATCCTGCAATTGCGCGCGCTCGCAGGTTAATTGCAGCATGGCGTCTTCGGCCCGATCAAGCGTGTCAACGCCGGGCGGCCACAAGCAGCAACTGTACTTTTTCCGTTTGCCCAGCACGAGTTGAAAGAACTCGGCTGGCACTTCGTAATGTTGCCGGTTCGCCTGGTCGGCGTCAATCGCAATCGGGCTTTGCCTGAGCCTGGCCAACAGCGCTCGCCGCTCGGCTTCCCGTTCATCCAAGCCGGCCTGATACTTTCGTCTCAGCCCGAGCTCAAGATTGGCGCGGATACCCAGGCGGATCAGCCAATCCGGCACTCGATTGGTTTCGACCCATTTCATGTACCACATGGGGGCAGCCTGACCTCTTTCTACCTCGCCGTCCTCGAGCCTGACCGCAAGTTGATTCCCCAAGAGACCAACCATCCCGCCAACGACACCGCGATCGCCACAGCCGATGCTGTTACAACAGCGGGCAATGCGGCTTGTTTGACCCATATCCCGATCAGCGCCCACACGAGGACGCCCGTAAAGATAGCGTCACGCTGACGGAATGACATGGCGAGCGATAGCACAGCCGATACGCCGATCATGATCACGGCCCAGGTAACCGGCGACAGTCCGCCGCCATTCCAGCCCAGCCACACAAGCAGACTGGAGACATCGAAGTGCTCGACGGATTTTCCTCGATGCGGCCGAGAGCGTCAATCCGCTCTTTCACGTTGATGGCCAACGCCTCAAAGTGGCGCAGCGTCTCTAATTGATCCTGAAGCGTTTTCACATCCACCAGGTTTTCGTCCAGCAAATAGTTGTGGACAAACTCGCGGATGTTGGTCAGCGGAGTGAACGCCAGACCCTTGACGATTTTGGCCGGAAACGTATCTTTGAGTTGACCGAGCCGATTGAGCAAGTGAAAGCGATAATCTTCGACGCGGCTGAACAACTGCGCGCGCCCGCCCGGAGGCAATGCGACGTGCTCCAGGTGCCGCTTGAACGCGCGCGAGTCGAATAGCTTGCCCGCCTCGCGAAAGAACCAGGCGTCGTCGAGCAGCGCGTTGTGAACGATGAAATACATCACGTCCGGCGCGCGGCCATCGGCGTAGGCATCAATCACCGCGCCATGACAAAAGTGCGAGCCATCGGGGTTGCAGAATTCGAGCGCGACGAGGCCCGTTGCATCGTCGCGCAGGAAGCGTTGGCCTTCCGTGCCCAGTTCGCCGCGCACGTACGAAGCCAGTGTGCGCTTGCCGCCCGCGATGGCAGCCTGATTGAAGCGAATATCGCGCTGACCGCCGACCAATGCAAATTGCACCGCATCAAGGATGGTGGACTTGCCCACGCCGTTGACGCCGATGAGGTACGTTGTGCCATTACAGGTAATAGTGGTGTTTTCAAAGAGATGCCAATTGATGAGGCGAATGCGAGTCAACTGCTTCATGCGCCTGCCTCCTGACCATCATTCGCTTCCGCCGCCCGATACTTGCGCAGCCACGTTTCCATCTCGTCCGCCGATTGGATGGGCAAGATCAGGCGAATCGAGCCGCGCAAACGCAAGCGTGTCTCGCTATTGCGAACGTCAATCGTGCGCCCATCGAGCGTGTCAATCAGCCCCAACGCGCGCAAGTGGCGCAGGATCGTCTCGTACTGGATCACGCCCAGGTCGCGCTCTTTGCCGGTGATGGTGCGATACTCTTCCCGCACTTCACCCACCGTCACGACCGGATCGGTCGCCAGGTTGAGCTGCTCGGAGCGTTCCTCGTGGAGCTTGCGCAGGACGACGATCATGAGCGTCTCGTCCAGCCGATAATGCACGCGGCAATAACTGAACTCGGACACAGCTTGAAAGATGCGGTGGTAATCGTCGTGCAACAACTTGAATCCGCAGAGCGCCAGCAGCGTCTCGAAAACCTCACGGTGACGATGAACAAAATAATAGTCGTCCTTGTCAGCCTCAACGTCTTGGTGCAGAAACGTCTGGCCCAGCAGCCGATTCACCGCGCGGGGAATATTGCGTCGGGCCTTTTCGGGCAGCGCCGTAGATTCGAGGAGAGTTGCAATATCAAATGGCATCTGGTTCTCCATCATCAGGGTTACAGTCACAACTTGACCAACTCGAACGGCATGACCTGGTACGATCCAATCGTCACTGGCTCGCCAGATGTGACCTCAAGCCCATAATTCACATCGGGGTGGTAACTGAACGCCATCGCGTAAATCAGACGCGGCACATCGGCCAGGGCATCGGGCGGCAATTCAGTGACATGAACGCGGCGATGGCCGTTGAAAAATCGGCAGACAAAGCGATTGACCTTGTCCGGCGTGAGACTCTGTGCGAGTTCCAGGAGTGTGGCAGCGCGCAACGTGGCAACGTCGAGCGGGTGCAGCGAGGGCGAACGAATAACCTGCGGATCGAACGGCGCGCGACGTTGCGGCGGTGTGTAAAAGCTGTTGCCGTCGGGCAGACGGATCGGATCGAGTTGCAGGCCGGGCGCATCGTCAGGCAAAGCGACCAACCCTCTTTCTTGCAGCTCGGCCAATCGCCGGGCCAAACTTGTCAGCCGATCTTTGAAACTGCCGTCTGCGCTGATGAGCTGGTAGCGAATCTGCCGCAGCGACGTGCGCAGATATTGCGCGTGCCGGCGATCAATCTCGTCCAGCAGCGGGTCGAGGCTTTCGAGTTGTTGGATGATGAAGCGGATATAATGCGTGATTTCGCCCGACGCCTGCGCCGGAGAAAGTCGCGCCTGTGTCGCCAGTTCGTCGGCGGCGCGGTCAAGCCAATCGGCATCGGCTTGCCAGGTTTGCAACTGGTTGACAATGTCACGCCGGTAACGCGAGACGTGATCGGAGGTCTTGAGCGCGTGATACGCCGGGCCGAGCGTGGCGGCGTAGTCATCGTACTGCAAGCGCAGCAGATCGGCCACGTCACGTCCGCGCGTCGCACGCTCGATGTAACGGCGAATGTTGTGGTTGAGTTCATTCAACCCACGCACCACCTGCCGCACGTTCTCGTAAGCCTGCGTCAGCGCCAGCGATGGCGCAAAGCCTTCGCCTTCGTGCGTGAGCAATTGATGAACCGTGTACAGTTGGCCCGTGTACTCGCGCGGCTTTTGCTCCTGAATCGCGCGCAGGGCTTCGAGCAGAGTGAAAGCGTAATCGGGCAGGATGATGTACTCGGTGTAATCGGCGTGCTGCTCACGTTCAACCCAACCGGTTTCGACCAAGCGGCGCAGCAAATAGCCGGCGTAATCTTGCGGCGTAGATTGGCCGGTGAGCGATGGCACGTCAGCGGAGACGTCAGTTTCTCCGCTCTCTTGATCCATTGCCATCGCCACCTGGTACACCACGCGACCTTTCTTTCGCCGGTCTTGGAAGCGCCATCAAGCTCCAAATAGTAATCGGCCATAAACTTTTTCATAGGCTCGCCGGCCTTGATCGTTTTCCGGGCGGCTTTTCTTTCATCGGCCATTGGTATTTCTCCTAGACTGTTATATGGTGAAGCGCGCGCGAAGCGTGCGCGCTTCGCGTTTTACCTTTTGCTCTTGGCTTTCTGCTTCTTGCCTCGTGCCTCTTGCTTCTTGCCGCTTGCCTCTTGCCCCTTGAACACCGGCTTGCGCTTTTCGACGAACGCCTGCATCCCTTCAACCTGGTCGGGCGTGGCAAACGTTTCACAGACACGGTCTACTTCAAAAGCCAATCCCTTATCCAGCGGCAATTGCAGAGTGGCATGAATGGCGGCTTTGGCCTTGGCCACGGCCACCGGCGCGCGCGAGGCGATGCGGCCCGCCAGCTTGCGCGCTTCGGCCATCAGTTGCCCTGGCGGAACGACGCGGTTGACGAGTCCCGCGCGCAAGGCTTCTTCGGCGCTGACCGGATCGCCGGCGAACACCAGCTCCGAGGCCACGCCGCGGCCGGCCAATCGCGCGGCGCGCTGCGTCCCGCCCAGGCCCGGAAAGATGCCCAGCCCCACTTCGGGAAAGCCCAGCCGCGCGTCGGACGAAGCCAGGCGAATATCGCAGGCCAACGCCAACTCTAGTCCGCCGCCCAGCGCAAAGCCGTTGATGGCGGCGATGACGGGCTGCGGCAAGGTCTCGATGTCTTGCAGCACCTGCTGGCCGAACTTTATAAACGCGCGGATCTTGGACTCTTCCGCCAGCGCCTGCATCTCTTTGATGTCGGCCCCGGCGACAAAGGCGTTGCCTTCGCCCGTGAGAATGACCGCGCGCACGTCGCGGCTCTTGCGCACGGCGTCGAGGGCGTCCTTCAAATCGTGCAGTACCTTGCCATTGAGCGCGTTCAGCGCCTCCGGCCGGCTCATCGTGATGACGGCGATGGGCCCCTCGACGGACAATCGCACGTCGCGCAGTGTCCACGGTTTGCCGCCGGCAGCTTGATTCTTTAATAGCGGCGGTGTAAAGCCAGGCCATTTCTCATCCATCGCGTTGACCAGCGCCAACACGCGCGCCAGGCCGAGGTCATTCATCATCGCAAATGGCCCCTTGGCCCAGCGCAGCCCCACCGTCGCGCCCCGGTCGGTGTCTTCGGCAGACGCCACGCCTTCTTCCACCAGCTTGACCGCCACGCCAAGCGTCACGCCCAACAGCCGGTCGGCCACCGCCTGCTTCTTGGAAGCATCCACGTCGCCGGTGAGGTCCCACGGTTTGCCCAATTCGAACTGCTGACGCAGACCCGGCGCTGGCGCGTAAAACTCGCCCAGCGATTCGCCCAGCGAGGCCGCGCTGTGGAAACCAATAGGGACGCCGGTGGCGTTCATCAACGCGAACGGCCCCATCCCACAGGCAAACGCCTCACACGCTGCCGCGTCAATCGTGGGAATGTTCGCCACGCCCTCATCCAGCAGCCGCGCGCCCTCATTGAGCCACGGGACGAAAAAGCGGTTGACCGCAAAGCCGGGCGCGTCACGCACGAGGATGGGCAGCTTGCCGGTCAAGCGGCCAAAGTTCATCAACGCATCGGCCACATCGGGCGAGGTCTCGGCGGTCCGGATGACCTCTAATAACTTGTTGATGACGGCCGGGAAAAAATAGTGCAGCCCGGCCACGAACGTGGCGCGATGGGTCGCCGCGGCGATGTCGGCCACCTTGAACGACGACGTGTTGGTCGCCAGGATCGCGTTCGGCTTGCAGACCTGGTCTAGCTCGGCAAAGAGCGCGAGCTTGGCGTCGCGCAATTCGACGATGGCCTCGATGACCAAGTCGCAGCCGGCCAGGTCGGCCAGGTCGGTCACGCCTTTGACGCGCGCCCACACTTCGTCGCGCCGGGCGGGAGAGACCTTGCCCTTCTCCACGCCTTTGTCCAAAAAGCCGCGGATGCGTCCGAGGCCCTTGTCCAATAGTTCTTGCGTCGGCTCGCGAACGATGGTCGTGTACCCGGCCTCGGCGGCCGTTTGCGCGATGCCGGCCCCCATCAATCCGCAGCCGACGACGCCTACTGTTTTGATGTCCATGCTGTCATCTCCTTTCAGGGGTTGAATGTAACTAACGCGGTACCCAAAGCACCCTTCTTGCCTTTTCGCCCATTTCCTTTGCCAGTTCCTCGATGCGCCCATGTTTCATGCACGCGGCCATACAATGCTGGACGCAGGCCGGCTTGAGCCCTTTACTCGTGCGGCCCGCGCAGAGGACACACAACTCGGTTGGAAACGGCAAGTAGGCAAGATAGGCCTTGTCGTTCGGCAATTTCTGGACGACTTCGATCACCGTGATCCCTGCCATCCCAGCCGGCCAATGATGTTCCTGGGAACACGCAACCTCGCAAGTGTGACACCCTGTGCAATATTCATAGTCTATCAACAAGCCGTATTCGGGTTTTCTCTTGCTCATTTCTCCCCGCCCTCCCCACAGACCTTGTAGACTTTGCAAAGCGAGTGTTTTATGGGAGCGCCCAGGCCGTCTTTGCCTTGATAGCCCATTGGAAGAAGCTGGTTGATATTGGATTTCCACACGCCGAATAGGGAAGGCTCGGCGTCCTGGTCAAGGCAAATGTTCTCGACCAATGTGCCACCCCCGTAGACTAAGAACAGCGGTGGCTCTCCGCAATGCTCATAGGCAATTTCGTACTCCTTGAACAGGTGCATATAGTCATTGTCCAGCCCGCGCGAACAATAGGCGCGCCAGCCCTCCGGGACGCCAAGCAAGGCATAGTCAAGCAGGCTTTCGTCAACGTTCAGATCGACCCACACGGGCAAAAGACATGACTGCCAGAAGCGCGCTAACCACCGCTTGCGGTAGATGTCCCACAACGAGACGGCCAGCGGCTGCCCGTTACCGGTGCTGAAATTGCATTCGACCAATGCCTGCACGCCGGAGTTGACCGGCTGCAATGGGCAGCGCCAGACGTTCTCATACTTGTAGTCTTCGGTGTAAAAGTGATACGTCCCCGCCGGCTTGGTGCGCGCCTGGTCGCCCCACTTCTCGAAGGGCAGCGCGACTTCATCCGGCTGTACTTCGGGCAGCAGGTCGGGTATGCCATACTCGTTGGAGGACGGCCAGATAATGTCAGGGACGGTGTAGGATTTCATTTGCGCGTTCCGGTTCTCCAAAAGTCGCTTGGCGGCTTGCCAATGGTGTCGCGTGCCGCACTGAAGGCAGCGTTTCTAGTAGAGAAAGTGCCGACATCAAAAGAATCTCTGTTTGGATTTGATCTGTCCGCAATACTGACGTGGTATGTCCCGTCCCGCCTCTCTGTAACAACCGGAACAAACTCGGCGCTATCCCGTGAAAATCGAGAGTATGCCGGCGTTGCGGTATTGCCTGTCCACTTACTGCGCCCGCCCGCCTTGGCTACCCTTTCCTCTGTAAATCCGCCGCCCCCACCGCCCCTACCTCTCCCGCCTCCGCCTGCACTTCTACCCATTATATACCTCCGCTTTTCTATTACGCCATTCGGTGAATAATGCTGTTCGTTCCGCCGCAGTTCCGAATCGCCTTACCCATCTCGCAAGCAGACCTAGGTTCTTCAAATGCAGCCTCAACAATCATAGCTATTTCCGAGTTTTCGTTTGCGTATTCCGTTACAACTGTATACGTAAATGTGCCATCGTCATCTGTAACCGTCTGCTGTGTGCGTAACCAAATGTTTTTCATTTCCATAGCCTCCCTTGTTTTTAATATGGCATCTAACCTAACTGTCTACAGTATAGCGGATTTCACCCCTAAAATATAGTAACATTTTACGCAGTTCTGGCGCAGTTTGTCATACCTGTTAAGCCTTGATCCATTGCAACTCCGCGTTATCCAACTTGCTGAATCGCTTGAAAATGCGGTAACGATTGCCGTCTACCACGATGATAATCCCCCCGATTTGTTGCGACGCCTTGATTGCCCCGCCTTTGATCGCGTGCGGATCAGCCAAGCACCACGGCGGTAGAAAGAGCACCCGCACTGGCGCTTGATTGTCGAATGAGTCCTCAGAGTGATGCACGTGTGAGAATACGCACACGTCCGGGCGCTCTGGTCGATCATAGTAAAACTGCTTGAACCTTGCTGCAACCCGGATAGCGGCGCTGCCGTTTGTCCAGGGAACCCGCGAGTTTGCGCCGGGATGATGCGCAATGTAAAAGCGCACATCCTCAACTCGTAAGGGCAGTTCCCAGAAAGACGGCTGCCCGGTAAGCGGGTCGATTTCGGCCTTCGCATCTTTCGCGGCGCGGTTTTCCAGCCAGCCGTTCCCGCCGACGTGTGCCTCAGTACCACGGGCAATGTAAAACTTGTTGCAAAATCCTTGCAGCGGCTCGATGGATTTCCCCATCCACGTTAGCACGGTGTCGCGGTTTTTGTACTCAATCAACGGCGCATCACAGTGATGGTTCATATCACCCCAATCGCCGTTGAACACCGCCACCACCTTTTCAGCCTTAAAGTGCTTTGCGCATCGCTCGATGTCCTGCGCGAATTGCATCCATTTGCCCCATAGCCATTTTTGCGAGTCGGATTGCTTCACCTCCTGCCCGTTGGCGAGTACTGCGCCGGGCGGAAGAAGCCCCCATCCGCTGTTAATGTGATGATCGCCGCTTATAGCTAGAATTTGCAGGTCATCCCCCTATGATACTTTTCGCTCGTAAAGTAGCGAACTCACCGTTAGTATGATACTTTGTGCGCGCCAACCCACCCCGTAGGGTGAGTATCGTGACGCAAAACATCACTCGCGCGCTTTTTCTGCAATGATTCGGTCAATGCGTTTGTCTGGCGTCCAACGCGGGATAACGCCCATCTGCTCCAACTGGTCAATCAGGATTAGAACGCCGATGCGCAATGAGGTTAGCTCGCTCTCGCGTCGGAAATTGTTTTCCTCGATCTCGCGCAATGCCTTTCTAAGCCGATCGTTGTCCTCTTGCAGTTGGTCGATCAAGCAAAAAGCCCGCGTTACGTCCGATTGTTTGGCCAGGTCTTTGGTCGCCTTCCAGCGCAAAAAGACATCCAAAAGCCCGATAAGGCCACCGCCGACCACGAAGCCAAGCAGTTGATTGACCCAGTCTTCCATAAGCTTACCTTCGCCTTTCGCGCTTCAGGATGATGAACGCCCACAGCGCCAGCAGCGCGAAAGCCAGCGCGAGGACGGCGGACAAGTGCGGTCGTAATTTCTGACACCAAAAACGCGAGAGCCAGTGCGTACCGTACTTGCGACGGCGGGCGGCTTGAAATTTCTGCGCCGATGGCAGGTTGCTCAGATTGACATAAATACCGACATTATCCAGCATTAGCAATGATTCGCGGCGCAGCGCCTCTTGAAATTGCGCGCGCAGGTTGGGCGGTGATTGGGCGGCGGTCACGGCGCGGCCTCAAACTGCTGAGCCAGCGCCGCCAACAGCAGGTGCAGGAAAAGGCGCACATTGGCGCCGTGGCGGCCGCACTCATCCGTGACGGCGACGCCATCTTCCTCGACTCGTCCAGCACGGCACTCGCCATCGCACACTGTCTCAAGGATCGCAGATATTTGACCGTCATCACCAACGGTTTGGCGGTGGCGCAAGAACTGCTCGGCGCGCCTGGAATCACCGTGGTTGTCATCGGCGGCACGTTGCGCCGCGACACTGCATCCCTCGTGGGCACCCAGGGACTCGACATCCTCAAGCACTATAACCTGCGTAAAGGCTTCTTCGGCGCGCATGGCGTAACTGCCGGGGAGGGCTTGACCGATGTCAGCGTGTAGCGCGGCGACAGGGCTACATCGCCTAGCTGGTCCATCGCTTGGATTAGCCCGACCGGATTTGAAAGGAAACCGGGTATCAAAAAGCTGCGCACACTCCCATCGCGCCTATCATGGCCGATCTCCAACCCCGGGGCTAATTCGTCGTCGTAGATAGTGTCTCCGGTTCGGCCAATAAACACTTCGAGCAGTGTGTCCTGCAAAACCGCAATTACGTCTTGAGTCTCAACTTTTGTCGCCATTTGAATCCACCTTCGATATACAAGACATCCGCGCCGGTCAGCCGACCTGAAGCCAACCCCTTGAGATAACTTGCCAGATGAGCCGTTACAACATAGCGGATGTCGTTGATCAGGTGAACAACGACCACCAGGTAATGATTGCGCATCTGCCGATAATAGAGTGTACCAGCGGCAAAGTCCGCATCCGGGAGCACGATGTTGGGATTGTAAAGCACCCAAGCCGCTTCTCGTAGATCAACTTCGGGATGATCGGCGGTGATGTGATCTATGGCTTCCCCGGTGATGTGTATGCTGTACCCAAAAACAGACTGAACTGTGTACCGAATCGTGCGTATTATGCCGGCGTGGTCGCCAAATGTTTGACCCGCAAACGAATGACCCCGCTCTTGCCATACGGCTTCCAGGGATAGTCGGACTGGTTCGGCCACAATGATCACTCCGGGTCAGTCTAGTCCAATCTCATTGTATCACAACCCAGTTGCAGGAACAAGGCTCACACGCTAATCCGGCGAGATGTGCAATTCAGATAGACTTTGGCGCACTCTTACGGTGAGGCGGCAGTTGCTTGCGGCACAGTGAACGGCCCCAGCCGCAGCGACGCCGTGCGCAGACCGTCGCTGGCGAGCACTTGGACGAGAACGCTCTGGCCGCCAAAATCGTCGAGGCTCAAGTCAATCGAGGGATCAGACAGATCAACGCCGCTCGTTTGCCACGTCGCGCCGCCGTCGGTCGAGGCGCGCACCAGGTAGCGCAGGCTCACGCCTTCGGCGGCGCGCCCCTGCCAGTTGACCCGCATCGCACGCGAATCGGCGTCAAGCGCGCTCACGCCGGCCTCAAGTGATGGGCCATGCATGCTCGCCTCGAGCTGGCCCAGGATCGCACCGCCACGACGGACGCGGATGGATGTCGTGCCTTCGGCGTAAGGCACAGCCAGATGAAAGCCGGCGATTTCAGCGGCTTCGGCCCGAAGCAAGGCTTCGACGCCCGCTGCCCCGCCTCCGAATGGATCGGCGTGCGCCTGGGTGGGCGCGAAAGGATATGCGCTCAGGCTGCGCCCATCTGCATCGAGCGACTCGATGACGTAATCGCCGGGGTCGGGCAATTGCGCCCCGCTTGGCGTATCGAGAATGTAGGCGGGCCGGAATGTCACCTGTCCATTGACCGGATCAATTCGTCCAGAGACCAACAGGGCGCGGTTGCTTTGCACTGTATCCGATTCGAGCGCGCGCTGCGCCTGGCCGTAAGCCAGCAGCGCCTTGTAGGTGTAATCGGAAATCCACTGCGGGCGGCAGTAGCCCATGATGTCATAGTACGTGGCGTAGGGATAGATCGCCTGCGTCTTGATGTCAAAGCCATAATTGGAATGGGCGCTGTTGCCAATGTAGCTTTTGCTGTTCGAAACATAGGGGAACGCCGAATCGGCGCCGGAAGCGCCGCAGCCGGGCGCGTGCCACCGTCTGTGGTTATGGCCCACTTCGTGCGCGTGCGTTTCGCTCGCGCTAGAGTGTGTTGTGCCGAACCCGTCAAAGCCGGTGGCAGCCTTTAGACCGATCCATCCCATGCCGCTGATGCAACCTTTATCACAATAGATGTGAAGCAGGCCGTAATAGTAACTGTCGGGATATCCGTCTACTCCCCAGGCAGATGTCACAATGTCGAGTATGTTGCTCCAATCATCGGCGGTGGGATTGGGCACGCTGTTGTAACACGGACCGGAATACGGCAACGCGGCATGTGTCGTCGTCAGGATGGATGGCACCGGGTACATTCGATAGGTCACGTCGGTGAGATACCCGTACGGAGCGGCAGGTCGGGTTGTCCCACTGCCTCCGCTGTTGCAGGTATAGTCAATGGGCACGATGGTCACGCGCAACGGGCCGGCATTGACAAACTGAATCATCTTGGTTCCGCTCGTGAAGGTAAACGTCGTCGAGTTGGCGGCGTACCCGCCGAGCACAATGTTTCCGCTCTGCCACGACGACGGCAATCGGAAATTGAACGTGTCGCCGAGCGCGGCGCGATTCGCGGTGGATTTGAGTGTGCGCGGCGTCAAGAACACCGCCAACGTCGTGGGAAGCGTTTTTATCAACGGCGGAGTCCCCATCACAAGCGCGATGGGTGGACTCCAGATCGCCCGCGTCTGGGCGCAGGCCGATGTTGGCGGCACGACGTACACCTTCGACCCGGCCATGAAAGAGTACCAGGAGGTGTCGGGCCTGTCTAACCTGGGGGCGGCCATCGGCTACAGCCAGACAACCTTGTTGGCCCATGCCCAGGCCGGCGCGACGGCGACCGTGTCGTACACGCAAAACCTCAACGACCTCAACATCCGCGCCGACTTGATTACCTATACGATTAACTTGGTCAACTATCTCCGCAGCAATGTCCCGGCGGCGGGCTTGGACGAGGTGATTGGCGGGCGGAGCATTGCGCAGACCGAAATGACGGCGTATGCCACCGCGCTGCCGTATGCCGTCTCAGTGTCGGGCCAGACGCAACTCGCGACGATTCCCGAAGCCTACCGCCACACGCTGCGCGTGCAGCACGTGGGGATTGACCGCACCTTCAAAACGTTCGAGATCGCCGGCCAGCGCGTCTCGATCTTTTACGAGGCCGGCGACAACTACAAGCCCGTCTTGCGCGTGGACGGCGCGCCCATCATGACCGGCACGGCCACCCTCAGTGGCACGGCGTATGCCATGACCGTCACGGTGGATCACCCCTACGCAGCCTTTGGCGGGACGATGGCCGACGACGAGCACGTCTTTGATCTGGATAGCGGCGCGACCTACATTATCAACCACGACTTTAACGGCGTCTCGTCTGATCTGATCGCCAGGCGCAACAACCTGTTGGCTCAGTATCGCTTCGATGGACTGGCGGATGACTCGGAGCCAGTGCGGGGCGAGAGCCTGTGGCTGATGGGCCTCACCTATTTACACGAGGTGACGCTGTACAGTCACCTGGTGGATCGCCTGGGCAAAGTCACTTCTGTCTCGCACCATACCGTGGGCGTGCTGGGCCAGGAACTGGGTTACTTTATGGACATGCCGATGGCGGCCCACAACAGCAACTCGACGGACGGCGTCTCGGATCACTGGGTGACCTTCAGGGTGTTGAGCATGATGGCCAGCGCGTTTGAGCACGGCGTGCTGGAACAACTGCAAGGCAGCGCGCGGCCGGCTGTTTCCACCATCAAGGCGATCCGGGTTGCCAACAGCCGTGGAGACAAGATTTTCCTGGCCAACTCGGGCAACTGGACATCCGTCAAAGCGCAACTCAAGAACTATTTTGCAGGGGCTTTGAGCCAGATTGAATTTCTGATCACGACCTATGGCTACGAATTCGTGCTGCCTGAAGACGGCGCGATGGTGATCAACCAATGGGAGGGCACAGGCTATATCCAGTACTATCAGAGCGGCAGCAGCGCCTCGATGGGCATGATCATCGTCGGCGGCTACTTGGGCGGCCAGAGCACGGTCACCGAGACGGTGCAGCCCGGCTGGGTGATTTCGCAAACTGTCCATCTGCCCGCCGATCAACTGGGAGAAACGAACACGCCCCAGAGCAACGACCCGGTAGATATGGCGACCGGCGCTTTTCACACTGAAAACACTGACTTGGCTATTGGCCTGCCAGAGCCGCTGGGGCTGCGCTTCAGTCGCGCTTACAACAGCAGTCGCCGCTATAGCCTGGGAGCGCTGGGCTATGGCTGGTCGCACAGCTACGAGATGTCCGTCGGCGCGCGCAGCGATGGCGACCTGGCCTTGGGCCGGCGCGGCGCGGTGGATGCGGCGGCCGCTATCGTCAATCTCTATGTCGCGCTGGATCTGCTCAAGAACCAGCATCCGGGCGTGCTGGAATGGGCGGTGACCGACCTGGCGACCCAGTGGGCGATGGAACAGATGATTGACAACGCCCTCACCATTGGCGCGAACGCGAAAACCTATGAATATCTCAAGCTGCCCGATGGCTCTTTTAGCCCGCCGCCCGGCGTTGCGGTGAGCCTGACGGTAGATGGCAGTGGCTACCATCTGTATGATCCGTTTAGCTCTCGCTTTGACTTTGACACGAGCGGCCGGGTGACGGCATGGAAAGATGCCAACGACAACACTATCGCTTTCGCCTACGACGGCGGGGGCAAGCTCCAGACCGTTGCCAGCAACACGGGCGTGACGCTCACCCTCACCTACAGCGGCGACCGGCTGGCCTACGTCGGCGATTCGGCAGGACGGCAGATCACCTATACCTATGCCGCAGGCAACCTGGTCGCCGGCCGCGATGCGATGAACAATCCCTGGGCGTATGGGTACGACGCGGCGCATCGCCTGATTTCGATGACGGCCCCGTTGGGCCAGGTCGTGGCGACTAACGTTTACGATACGCAGGGCCGCGTGATCACGCAGACGGATGCGCTGGGCAACGCGACCACCTTTTTCTTCAGCGGCTACCGGAACGTGGAGCGCAATCCCGACGGCAGCGAGGTGGTTCACTATTTCGGCAACCAGACTCGATACGTAGGCCGCCAGGATCCGCAAGGGAACAAGAGCGTTTTTGGCTACGATGGTCAGGGCCAGCGGACCCAGGTGACCGGACGCCTGAACGACACGAGCGCCTACACTTACCACAGTGGATCCGGCCAAGTGGCTTCTATTACGAACAGCCAGGGCAAGACGATCACCTATACCTACGTCATGTTCTCGACGGTTTCCCATTCGCACGCTCGCGGTGACGAGACTATTTCGCTGTTCAAGCGAGTGCTGGTCGTGGTGATTGTGCTCGGCATCGTCGCCGTCGCCTTCACCGGTCTGCTCGCCCGGCCGCTTTTGCTTTACACTGTAGGTGCGGACTATGCCGCTGCCGTGCCGTTCATGGTGTGGTATATGGCGGCGACTGTCTTGTTGTCGCTCGTCATGGTCGTCAACTCCTTTTACCTGGCCCGGCGCGAGGGACATTTCATCCCGGCGCTGGCAGCGGGCACATGTCTGTTGACTGCCCTGTTGCTCGTCTTTCACGACAACGTGTCGGCCATCTTGCGGGACATCCTGATTGCGTATGGCGCTATCCTGGTTGCCTATGCTGCACAGGCCGTTGTACGTCCGCATCCCCCAAACGGCTGATGCTGCAAGACGTACAGGTAACTGTCGAGCATGCCCGGCAGGAGCGCACGCACGGTGACGACACGCAGGCCGCCGGCATCCGCTTCGGCGCGCACATCACCGGGCGTGACCGGGTAGGCTGCCAGCGCGCTGCGACGCGCCAGACGGTTGAACGCCCACAACACGCTCGTCCCGCTCAAGTGATAGTTGACGACCATTGGCCCGCTCGTCACGCGCGCCAGTTCGCGCAGCACTGTTTGCCGGACTGGGCCGGGCAGGTGCGCCATCAGCCGATACGACACCGCGCAGTCAAAGGCCCTATCCTTGAACGGCAGGCGCTCGACGTCAGCTTGAACCAGGCCAGAGCGGGCCGCCTGACGGAGGCGCGACTGTTGCAGCATCGCCGCAGAAATGTCGGTCCCCACCACCTGCCAACCGATTTCCTCTAGCGCGGCGGATATTCGCCCGGTGCCGACCGGCACATCGAGAATCAACAGTGGCCGCGGCCGCCCGGCCAGCATCTGGATCAAAGCCTTTTTCTCCAGCCAATCCACCAGGCGGCCACGCAGCGACCGAAACCTGTGCGCTTCATACGCTTCGGCGATGTTTTCTGCCTGGTAGTGTGTCCTGGCTTTGTACATGCGTGATGTATCCTTTATCCGGCCAACAGTGGCAGCGCCTGATGGGCCCAGCCTCGCTGCCGCCCTACTTGCAAGCGCCAGCACTGTGACTGGCGCATAAAGCCATCCAACTGCGCCCGATACGTTTCCCAATAATCCACCGATTGACCACGCAGGGAGTGTCCCAACGCGATCAAGTCGCCAAAGCAGGCTTCCCAGTATTTCAGTTGCAGCAAGATGACGCGGCTGAGCGCCTCGGGGTGGATACGAATCTTGTGCGTGGCGGTCGCCTCCGCCGATTCAACGAGCACCACCTGGGCTGCGCTTGGGCCTGGCTCAGGGACAGACGCCAAGCCAAAAAGCTGTCGAGCAGGCACGTGCAGCGATAACACCACACGCCGTTGGCTGAGACGCTCAAGCAGGGCGCACATTTGCAGCCATCCGCGCTGGCGCGCGGTCAGGCGCGCGCGCAAGGGCGCGTTCTCGGCAAATGCGGCCGCTTTGATGGAAAGCTCATCGCCAAGGCCGTGTAGAGTTCCATCACCAGAGGCCAACACAAAGTCATCCCCTACGAACCGAGCGCCAGCGGCGCAACAGGCCAGAAGCAGCGAAGTTTTGCCGGCTCCGCCCAGCCCAATCAACGCCAACAACTGCTCGCCCCAGCGCACCACCGAAGCTGGCAGCAAAAAGCGCCCCTGCTGCAAGAGTACGCGCTGTAAGAATGGGAAAACTATCATGCGCGCCGCCAGCCACTCCTGGTACAGAGGGGAGCAAAAGCCAATGTCCAACGAGGCAGCGTCAGGCCGCAACTCGGCCCGCCAGGGCACCAACTTGTAGTCTCCCCGCACCTGCAAGCTGCCGTCCGGCATCAAAGTAAATGCCCCGGCTGTTTTGTGAGCAGGCAGATCGAGCGCCAGGTACAAGTCGGCTGCGGGTGCTTGCGCAGGATGCGCCCAATGCGAAAAGAGGCCGGCCAGATAATCTGGCGGACGCTGCCCGGACACACTCAAGCGCGCATTTTGTCCCAGGTCAATGAGCAGGGTGTTTGGCAAGCGAATGCTCCCCTTGAATGTGTACGATTGCCTCCGGCGTTGTGTGCCAGGCCCGCACCTGTGACATCTGCCAGTTCAGCAGCGCCACCTCTTGCGCCAACCGGCGGTTCTGATCGGACAGGCGCGAGATGACGACCGAAAACTGGAGCAAGGTCAGCGTGACCAATCCAAACCCCACCACGAACAATGCCGCCGGTGGATAAAAGATGCCCACCAGGCGGGAGAAAAGGTGCAGCCCTTCGCGCCACACCGAAAGGCCCAGCAGCACCAGGCCGGTGAGCAGCCACAACAACGAATAGCCCTCGCTCAACCGGCGGCGGCGGACCGCTTCAAACACCAGCGCCAGCAAACCCAACGTCCCGAGGATGGCAAACACTTCGACGCGAGTCATGGCTGACTCCTTTCTGCGCGCCGGGGTGCCTGGCGCAAAAAGGCCACCAGGATCGCCAGCAGCACTTTGACGACGTAATACAGCACGTGCCAGGGCCGGATGGACGACCGGCCGGCGGTGCGCGCTTGCATCGTCACCGGCACTTCGACCACGCGGAACCCGGCGCGGCACCGTTTCATTCTTTGCGCCCTCGAATACTCCTGGCCCAATATCAATCACGCTTGTAAGGGAAGTCTTTGTCAACATCAATCTACGAAGTTTCTCGAAAGAATCGTTGCTTAACAAAGTGTGTGGAATGATAAAACTCAAATAACCACCATGTCTTAGTAACCGGTTGGTTGACAGCTCCATGAAAAGTCCGTACACATCGAAGCGATATTCTGAAGTCTCATAGCGATCAAAGAAATATTGCTTGTCAGCTTCCAGCAACTCGGTAATGAACAGATACGGCGGATTCCCAATCACGCAGTCAAATTGGCCCCCACCCGCACCCTCCCCCGTTCCACGGGGGAGGGCAAGGGAGGGAGCGAACTCGGCTTTCCAATCAAACGGCTTGACGCGCGCCCATTCTTCCGCGTCCGGCATCAGTTGCCCCTCAAAATAATCCGTCCCGACCAGGCTGTTGCCGCACTTGATGTTGTTCGCAAGCGTTGGCAGCAGGCCGCGCTTGTGCGGCAGCGTCGTTTCGCCTTCCAGCGCCTTGATGTAGAGGCTCATCATCGTGATCTCGACCGCCTGCGGGTCAAGGTCCACGCCGAAAATATTATTCGTCAGGATCTCGCCCTTTTTCAGAATGGAGAGCCGCTTGCCGGCAGGCAGCCCGCCCACCGGGTCGGCGTCAATCAGGTCGGCCCACAGTTGATCCTGCCGCGCTTCCTTGGGATGCTCGGAATAGTAGGCCACGTGATAGTCAATCAGCTTTTGGTACGCGGCCAGCAGGAACGAGCCGGAGCCGCAGGCGGGGTCCGCGATGCGCAGCCTGGCGATCTGGGCGGGCGTCTTGCCCTCGATCAATTTGCCCACAGTCTGCTCCACGATATAGTCCACGATGTACTTGGGCGTGTAATAGACGCCGCCGGCCTTGCGGACTTCCGGCTTGTCTTCCACGATAGCGCGCTTGGCGGTGACGCGAATTGTCTTGCCCAGGTACCGCTCGTAAATCGAGCCGAGCAGCTCGACGCCGATGACGGCAAAGTCATACGGGCCGTCCGTCAGTCCGTGAATGATGCGGGCCGTGAGCGCATCGTCGAACGCAGCCTCGTCGAGCGCGGCGTTGGGCTTGAACACTTCGCCGTTCAAGTCCTCGTTGACCGTTTCGAACAGCGCGTTGAGCGTGGCGCGCAGCGAGCGGTGCTTGCCTTCGCTCCAACGCTCCACCAGCTTTTTGAGCGTGTCGGTCTGGATGATGCGCCGATCCTCCGCGATGCGGCAAAAGATCAGCCGGTCGAGCATCACCTGGACGGCCTCGTTGAGCGCGCGCACGTCCAGGTCAGAGTTGTGCCTAAAGGCATCTTTGGCGAGCAGCTCGCGCCAGTCGGTGAGATCGGCCAGGAAGGCTTGGTCCACCGGCACGCGCATCCGGCGCGAGGCGGCGTCTTGCTTGAGCAGCTTGTCCAACGACCCGGCGGCCACCTCGTCGCGGGAGAGCTGCCACAAGTCGGCCAGCGCCGCACCGGTGAGGTATTCGTCGTAGCGGTATTGAAAGATGAGGCCCAGGTCGGGATGTTCCGGGTCGGGCTTGAGCGTGGCGTCGTACAGGCGGAACTCTTCAAAGTCGGTGAGGACGGCGAAGGAAACGTCGGCGTGATTCCAGGCGTATCGCTTGGCTTGCAGGATGTGCGGACCGCTCAGCTTGACGTGCGGCGCTTTGGCTTCCGCAAAGAATTTGGTCCGGGCGTTGATGCGAAAGTTGTAATCGGGCTTGCCGGTGGTTTCGCCCTTTTCCATCCACACTTCGCAGCGGGATGGCCCCAGCCCCGCGTGGTCTTCCAGATCCCAACCCAGCGCGTCGAACAAGGGATCAATGAAATGGCGGCGGGCTTGGGCTTCGGAATACTCGGTGGAAAGGTACTCGGAAGCGTTGGCTTTGAATTTGCCGGCCAATGCCTCCAGGCGCGCGTGAAATTCGGCTAGAGTTGTAGACATGGGGTGATCCTTGTGCGGGAGAATCTTGCAAAGGTTTCAGATCTCTTTGTATCGAAAGCAACTCACGACGTGATCGTTCACCAGGCCGACCGCCTGCATAAAGGCGTAGCAAATGGTAGAGCCGACGAACGAAAAGCCGCGCTTTTTCAAATCCTTGCTCATCGCATCCGACTCGGCGGTCTTGGCCGGAATCTCTTTCAGCGTCTTCCAGGCGTTGCGCCGGGGCTTGCCGCCGACGAACTGCCATATGTAGGCATCAAAACTGCCAAACTCTTTTTGAACCGCCAGGAACGCCTGAGCATTTTGGATGGCCGACGCGATCTTGCGCCGGTTGCGCACGATGCCGGGGTTCGCCAAGAGCTGCGCCACTTTCTCGGCATCATAGCGGGCCACTCGCCGGGGGTCGAACTTGTCGAACGCCTTGCAATAGTTTTCGCGCTTGTTGAGGATGGTTGACCAACTCAGTCCGGCTTGCGCGCCTTCGAGGATCAAGAACTCGAAGAGCTTGCGGTCGTCGTGAACAGGCACGCCCCATTCGTCGTCGTGGTACGCCACGTAGAGCGGCTCGATCCCGGCCCATTCGCATCTCGTCTTCATCTGGCCTCCGGCAGCTTGAATGATATGTGACTTGGCATCGCGCCAGCCCAGGGCATCCGCACGGGATTTGTTCGCCGTCGTTGGTCTGGAGTATGGACTGTCGGCAGCTGGCGCCCACCCGGCCAAGTCAGAGGATCTGAGCTTGAGCGCATCAGTCTCATTCAGCACAACTCGGCAGAATGAGATCAACGAGATCGCCAGTGCGGAGACAATGGTCATTGCCACTGTAGACAACAGCAGCGCCGATGCCAATGTCCTGCGGATTGCCGGCCCTGAACCGGCCACGCTCGATCCGGCGCTGGTATCTTCTGCGGAACAGGTTCGGATCGTCAACCAGATTTTTGAAGGGTTGGTGCGGCTCGACGAGACTCAGACTCCTCAGCCGGCCCTCGCCAGCGGATGGAATTACTCGCCGGACGCCAGCGTGTACACCTTCACGCTGCGCGAGGCGTACTTTGGCAACGGGCGGCGTGTGATCGCGGGCGATGTGGTCACTTCGATCATGCGCGCACTTTCACCGACCATCAACGGTGGCAATCCGGCTGATTATGCCAGTATGCTGTACGACCTCCAGGGCGCGGAACTGTACAATAGCGGCTTGATCACGGTTCCGGTGGGCGTTCAGGCGCTCGATTCGACTACCGTCCGCTTTGACCTGGTTGGGACGGCGCCGCCCGGCTCGTTCCTCAAGAAAATGGCGATGTGGATCGCCAGCGTCGTGCCCATCGAAGAGGTGAACGCAGGCGGCGTGGACTGGTGGCGCGACCCGGCGCACTCTATCGGCGCCGGCCCGTTCAAGTTGACCGAGTGGAGCCCCGGCGTTCGCCTCTCTTTGGAGCGCAACCTTTTGTATCACGCCGGCCTGCCTGCTCTCAGCGGCGTCACGGTGAGTTTTGCCGATACCAACGCGGCGCTGGAGGCTTTTCGCGCGGGTCAGTTGGACGTCTTTGAGCCGACCACTGCCCAGGTCCCCGTCATCCAGACCGATCCTATTCTTGCGACGCAATGGATCACCGAAGTGGGCGCTTGCTCATTCTACCTAAAGATGGATAGCCGTGTCGCTCCCTTCAATGGCTCCAATGGCACCGCGCTGCGCCAGGCGTTCAACTATGCGATTGACCGGGCGGCGCTGGTCAGCGCGACGATACCCGGCGCGGCGATTCCGGCCAAGGGCCTGCTGCCGCCTTCGCTGTATGGCTACAATCCGGGCTTACAGGGGCTGGATTTTAGCGTGATCTCGGCGACGCAGGCGCTCACCACTTCAGGCTACACCGGGACGCCCCCTTTGATACTGGTGCATCGTGCGACACGCGCGTCTCAAGCGGCTAATGTTCAGACGCAGCTTTACAACAACCTGGGATTGAATATTCCACTTTCTTTGACTCTCCAGAATTTGACACAGTTTACCATGACCATGTCGGGCTGGTGCGCTGACTATTCTGATCCCGACAATTGGCTGCCCCTTTTGCTGCGCACAGGTCAGGATTTCACCGGCTACAGCAACTCGGCTTTTGATACGCTGGTGGATCAGGCTGCGCAAACGATCACGGAATCGGAGCGCATTGCGCTTTACCAACAGGCCGAACAACTGGCTATCTCCGATGCGGCGATTGTGCCTCTGTGGCATAGCCAGTCCATGCTTCTGAAGCAGCCCCGCGTGCTTGGGCCGATCCTGTTTGATTGGAAATGGGGACACTCGTTTGACAATGTGAGCCTGGGACCTGTAGCGCCGCCGATTGAGGTGGCCGTCTCCGGCCTAATAACCGGCGCGACTAATACCAGCCTCGTTTTCACTGCCACCGTCAGCCCGCTCACGGCGACGACGCCGATCACCTATATCTGGCAGGCGTCCGGGTTGTTGCCCGTGACGCACGTGGGCGGCTTGCGCGATAGCGTCATGTTCAACTGGCCGTGGGGGGCGAACGGCGCGCAGACTGTCACGGTCACGGCCAACAATGACGCGGGCGCGGCGGCGAGCACGGTGAACATCTGGCTCAATTCGACCCCGGCGTTTGCCGATCCGACGCTCGACATCTGCATGAATCAGGAGCCATCGAACTTGTACATGTATGACGGCGGCACGCTGGCACAGTTGACCCTCTTGTCTGCCGTGTACGATGGCCCGATTGACCGTGTGAACTATAGCTATCAACCGGTCATCTTGACGCGGTTGCCCAGCCTGGAGAATGGCGACGCCATCACTCAAACGGTCACGATCAATCCGGGCGATCTCATTGTGAACAATGCGGGCAACGTCGTCACGCTGACGGTGGGCGAGGTCATCCGGCCCAGCGACTGCCGCGCGGCGACGTGCGCCATCACGTACACAGGCGGCCTGGTGAACATGGATCGCATGCGGGTGACGCAAACACTCTCGCCCAGCCTCACCTGGTCGGATGGTCAGCCGCTCACGGCTTATGACTCGGTCTACTCGTTCAACCTGGACGCGCACCCGGATACACCATCGGACAAGACCCGGGTTCAGCATACTGCATCTTACACCGCAACGAGCGCCACGCAGACGGTGTGGACGAGCCTGCCGGGCTTTACGCCTTCCGATTTCATGACCTATTTCTGGCGACCCTTGCCAGAACACGCCTGGGGCGGCTATGCCCCGATTGACCTGCCCAACGCGCCTGTGACTCGCGCGCCGTTGGGCTGGGGGCCGTTCGTGATTGACCAATGGGTTCCCGGCAGCCACATAATCGATAACGCAACGCTGCCGGAACTGTTCCTTGAGTTTGTCGGGCGCTTTGCGCAAGTCGCTGCCATACCAGGTTTCAAAGATGCTGCAGCACGAAGGGCAGTAGCAGTCGCGCAGCGGCGTTGGCTCGTCGACGAAATACCCCTCGAAGCCGAGTTCAGCAACCAAGTCGATCATCTGCTCGATGTGCGTGATGCAGACCGGATTGACGTAGCATCCGGCAGACCGGTGAGAGCCATCCAGCGCTACTTGAAATCCTTCCGGGTGTTCGAGCAAGAATTGGCTGGATCGCCCACCGCCGAAGAGATTGAGCGCGCCCCAGAAGATCGCGATAGGGCGGATGCCGTGATCCTTGGCAATCTGCGGCGTGAATCGCAGTTTGCCAGGGAAATAGGTGAAGTCGTTTTCCTGCGCCGCGAGCAGCACGTCATCCAGTCGCAATGTAACCATTTCGCGGAAGTCCGTCTCCAGATGTCTGGGGTTGTGGTGTCCCATATACGAAACGCCAGTACGCATAGTTGTCTCCTTTGAGATTCGCAAAATCGGCAAATCTCAAAATCAGTCAATCAGAAAATCGTAAAAACGCAATACCGCAAAAGTCACCCTGTAGAAGTCTTACCAAGCGCAAACCACAGTTGACGTAGTCGGTCAAACTGCGCACCCGTCTGGCTGTCTGACCGGGTATGCAGTCGAAAGCGCGCTAGATGTTGCCGAAGCCGTTGCTGCTCCGTGCGCAGTTGGGAGTCCTCAATCTGGCGTAAGGCTTCCAGGCATTGCGACTCGATAGAGAATCTGGGGAGCAGTTCCCATGCGCCCGTACGTTGTAAAGCCCGCCGCGTTTGGCCCTTTTGCCCGGTAGTGCGTAACAAGCGGCGCTGGGTGTCACGGAAGAGACTTTCCAGGTCGTTATTCGTGCGTGGCAGTCCCGCAATGTCGTAACAGTGGAACAGACCCGCCCAGTAGCTGGTACTCGTCTGCTCGAGGTGCTGGCGAAAAGCTGCCAGGTCGGGAGCGCACGCCGGCAAGTGGTGCAAGTCGTCGAGGTAAGCGCGCAGCGTCTGGGCTACCGCGTCGCCGGTGCGGGGCACTGCGGGATCGGGGTCCAAGATTTGAGCGATTGCCTCCAACCATGTCGCGCCTTGGCGTAAGTCTTGATAGCGTTGGGCAAAGGGGAGTAGGGCCGTGTGCAAGCCGTGGTGGAGTTGTCGGAGTTGTGGATGCGGGTGGTGCAGCAGCAGTTGCTCGGTGAAGTCCACGATACGCCAGAGATGCTGATAGGTTTCAATCCCTGCCAGGCGGAAAGGTGGACGTCCTTTGAGAGTGAGGAGATAGCGGGTGCGGCGGAAGAGTTGGGCCAGCACGTCGGCTTCCCGGCCTTCGTCTGCGAGCGTGTCGCCAGCAGCGGACACTTCTGAAACCGGGAGCTCATCCGGGAACATACCGGTCACACAGAGAACATGGGATTGCGTCGTCGAAGTCACGGCTTCCGCGCGAATCAAAGAGCCTACGGCTTCACGGACGGCTTTACGCAAGTCAACCTTGAAGGCGGAATCCACCTCGGCCCAGGGTTCGGCCAGGTTTTTCAAGTAGTGGGCGTGACAGAAGTGATGGTGCGCCTGCGGGAAGACGGTCGCTACCGCTGGGAGCAGCCCTCTTTGCTTATCACTGAGGACGGCCACCACGGGGCCTGGGAGAGCGGTGGTCAAGGGTGTCAAGAAGGCCTCAAAGGTGCCGTGATCAAACTGACTCAACCACCCACTGCGCAGGGTGAGCCCGGTGAACAGTTCGCGGATGAACCAGAGTTGTGGTTCTCCCCCTTCGGGAGCCAGGCCATCCAGCGCCAGGATCAGGCCGCCCTGGTGTTGCACGGCCTGCGCCAAGCGGTGTTGATGTTGCTGCTCTTGACAGGCAAGCAGGGGGAGATAGACCTGTTGGTACAGGTAGCGGACGTAAGATTCCGAGATCTGAATGTGGGTTTCCAGAGCGGCGTGAATCTCTGGGTAACTCGCGCGGCGTTCTTGGCGCTGCCACCCTATCCGGGCGATCACGTCATAGCCGTATCCCGAACCGGGTAGGGCGATTTGCTGCCCTTGGGCCGCAAGCAACCGCATCTCATGTCCGGGACACCCAGCGGTAGGGCAGTAGCTTGGACGACTGGCAACCGAGAACACCCCGTCCAACGTTTGGACGGTCTTATCCCAGGCCAGATAGTTACACAGCATCAACGCTCCTCCACAATGAGGGCACTCAGACAATTCCGGCTTGTATATGATTCGTTCTCTCGGGTATAATGCTTTTGGGGTTCTCATAGGGTTCCTTTCTCTGGTCAGGAGTTGGTCCCTATGATAACCCCTTTCTGTTACAGGGTTAGTTTTGCGGCACTGCGAAATAACCTTTTAAGGAGGGAAAAATGCACTATCAGCAGTGATAATTTTGTCGCCACGGCTTTTGTCAACGTGGATGGTCGGGTAGCTGTTGTGATCCTCAACGTTCGTAGTCACCACTTTAGTGGTTCTACTAACGCCTGATGAGAGCTAAGAAAACAAACTGGTAATTGCATGTGCCGGGGAAAACCGGCTGAAGCCGGCGTGTACACGTACACACCGACTTCAGTCGGTAAAATCGCGATATGGATCAGCGTCTGGGATGCGAAGACAGGCGGGTTCAAGAAGGAGTTCTTCGGCGGCTGCGATTACTTCGCCTACGGCTTCATCGACCCGAAGAAGCCCGATGAGATCCTCGTCCACAACGTGCTGTGGAAGGTCGACTGGAAGAACTACAAGGTCACCCCCGAAACCACGATCTGGCGGAAGACGGCGCCGGAGATGATTCCGCCCCTGGGCACCGGCTCGTATGCGGCGAGCCCGAAGATCATCACCGCGGCCAACGGCCGCCAATACCTGTACGGCAACAACTACGCCCACTTCTCGGGACTCTTCTACCGCGACGGCGAGCTGTTCAAGCCCACCATGAGCATGATCCATGTCGGCTACGCCTACATCGGTCCGGCGGGCATTCCCTTCATGGACGACGACCGCGCGAAGTATCCGGAAGGCCGGTACTTCTGGCAGGATCAGAACGGCGACTGCTGCGTGCAGCCGGAAGAGGTTGTTTCCATCAAGGGCACGAAACTCGACAACTTCAACATCGCCTGGGTCTTCCCCGATCTCTCTGTGCTTCTCGCCAGTGGCTATCTGCTCAAGCCCGTGAGCGTTGACAACGGCATCCCGAAGTATGATCTGGCCAAGGCGGAAAAATATCCGCTGCCCGTCGGCTACAGCACCGTTCCCGCCGAGGATGGCGGCATCTTTACCTAGTGTCTGTCGGGAAATAGGTCTTTTCTCGTTACGGCTGCGCTTCGCCGACCCCGGGGGGGCGTGGACGATCAGTCAGATGGCATAAGAGTGACTCTCGATTGGTCGTAACGTACGTGCATCGGCACTTTGTTGGCAGGAATCGAGACGGCAGCGCATAGAACGAGCGCTACACTTTATCAACGGTAGACATCTGGCGTGAGATCACGCGGCGATGGCTTGACGCTTAGAACTCGCGGCGGGGCATTCGGAATCCTCGCGAGCCAAGAGGAGCTTACCCAACACGTGAAGGTTGCGGCCCAGGATACCCAGCCCGATATAACGCTCGAATCCCAGATGGGTATGATCGCGACAACGCTTCAGTCCATTCCCGGATTGCAGTGCTCCGATCGTAGACTCAATGCCTGGATGGCGCTGACGCGAGGCGTGAAACTCCTCGCTCGCGTCTTCCTGCTGACGTTGGCTCTTATTCTTGCCGGTCATGGGTAAGCACACATGTTCCACAATCTTGGACAACTTCTCTTGGTTCTCAGGCGAATGGAAGCCACGATCGAAGGAAGCCTTTTTGATTTTGCCCCGCAAACGTTTTTGTAGGGCACGCATTTCCGGGACGACGATATCGCGTTCCTGCTCGCCTTTCGCCAAAATCCGATACTGACATACGAAGCCCACGGCATCCTCGACGACGAACACCAAGTGTCCAAACTGCACGGGCTCGCCCGCCTTGCCGCGTTTGAACAGTTGGGTCTCGGGTTCAAAGATGCTGAACAGCTTTTCCTCGTTGGGCACTTCCTCGTCCTCCAAGACTCGGCGTCGCGCCGTATCGCAGACTCGCTCGGTAAGCCCGCGATAATGGGCCAGTTTCTCCACCAAGGCCGTCCGCTCCTCCGCCCCCCCGCCACGTCGAGCTTGGTGCTCCAACGCTTCGGCACGATCCAGAATCTTTTCCGCCTCTTCCAGCAAGCGACCATACGGAGCCTTCAAACGCTCCTTGTATCCAGGTCCCTTCTTGTTGGCAATGCGGTCACACTGACGAGCCAGCTTCTTCACCTTCCTGGTCAGGTGCTCGTGTTGGCGCCAACCACTCGCCCCTACTAACCCGGCTAACAATACCGCGACCTCCAACGCTTTACGGATCCCATCGCGGATCAGACTGCTCTCCGTGGGATAATGAATGTTGGTTTCCGCCACGAACCCATCACCACGTACAGCTTCCGCTGCTTCGGGAAAGAGACGGTGTCCTTCGGCAACGACCAATTGGTTGATCTTCTTCAGCGTCTCAGGAGAGATCAAACACACGTTGTCGCGGATTCGCTCCCAATGGAAATTGGGTTCCTCGTCGTCCCCCTGCCAATCGCCGACTTCCATGATGTGCCGCAACTTGCGATGGTTCTCTGCAAGGTCCTGCAGCGCATCGTAGTCGGAGTTCAACTCCAACCGCGCTGAGGCCAACACGAGAATCTGCCAGTACGTCATCCCTTCGCGACCAAGATTCGGCGATGAGTCCGCATTGACATCTTCGGCCACGAGCTTAAGGATCTGCTCGCGAAGTTTCGGCCGACTATAGATGTGTTGCAGAGTCCGCAAGAACGGGATCATCTCATGACGACAATGCGTGTTCAGTTGGACTTGGCTGACGGGCGTACAATCCAGCCGTTGCTGAGTACGTGTGGCAACTCGCATCCGTGCCGCTCCTCGAAGAATCCGTGGGCAACTTGTCAAACACCAAAGCATTTGACATACATTAGCGCATTCGCCAAAATCTTCGAAGGGGAGACTGCTCAGTTTTCTCGGGAAAATCCGGCGGAAATCAAATTCGGGACAGACACTAGCGACGAACGTGAGGCTCCCACGGGCAAGCCGTGGGCATCCGTGGCGGCGGTTGCGGTGTACTGGTGTGTAGCGACGAACGTGAGGCTCCCACGGGCAAGCCGTGGGCATCCGTGGCGCTGGCCCGGACAAGCTGCAACGGATACAAGCGGATAAGCGGATGTGGAAGACCTCGCAGGTCGTGCCAACCGTTCGGCTGGCCTGAGACCTGCGAGGCCTGTGTTATGCCGCCGGTGTGGCCTGGAGAACCGGCTGGCCTCGGCAGTCAAGGGGCGTGCCACGTTTCTTGACTTTAGCCGCGAGGGGGATATAATTCGCGCATGTATGTCGCTGACCTCATCTGGCTTCCGCAGATCGTGGACAAACTCGAATGGAAACACCATGTCGCTCCGGCTGAGGTCGAACAAGTGGTGTTTGGCCGACCGTTCTTCCGAAAGGCGCAAAAGGGCCACGTGTCGGGAGAGGATGTTTACGCCGCGCTGGGCCAAACCGAGGCCGGGCGGTACCTGGTCGTGTTCTTTGTGTACAAACAAACACGAGAAGCGCTGATTCTCAGCGCGCGAGAGATGGATGATCAAGAAAGACGGCAGTATGAGCGCAGATAAACCGACTCCACCCACAAATAGCTTGGACGCTATTGCAGAGTTTTGGGACACACACAGCCTGGCGGATTATTGGGATCAGACCGAGCCGGCGCAGTTCGAGTTTGACCCGCAAGCCCGCCGTCATTACCTGGTCGCCATTGACCCGGACTTGCTGGCTCGCCTTCGCGCCGTCGCCCGGCGCAATGGGCTGGAAACTGAAAGCCTGGTCAATCTCTGGCTCGAACGGCATCTGCAAGAAGCCGCTGCCTGAATCCCTAACGAGTTGGTGTCTTTCCGTCAGACGTGCGACATGACAGATGGTCGTGCCGCACGTCCCTGTTTAAGGGGCAGCCAGCGTCTTGCCCGCCGTTTTTTTGGAGGGGGTCAGCCATTGATGCTGGCCCGGACAATCCGCAACAGATTTGCAAACCGCTGCACGCAAGCGGATGTGAAAGACATCGCAGGTCGTGCCAACCGTTCGGCTGAGGCGTCGGCGAGCTCCGCCGAGCCGCTCACGGCAAAGCCTTCGGTTGGCCTGGGACCTGCGAGGTCTGTGTTATGCCGCGTGTGTGGCACGGAGAACCGGCTGGCCTCCGTCACGGTCAACGAGTAGTTCAATAGACATCCTCTCTGGTTTGGTGTATGATATGAACTGGAGGCGAGAAACCATGAAGGAAAATCAATTGCTTGAACGAATCACGCTTAACCCTCGGGTCATGGTGGGCAAGCCCGTCATCCGGGGAACGCGGCTGACGGTCGAATACATCCTCAACCTATTGGCCCACGGCGCGACCGAGGCTGAGATTTTGCAAGAGTACGCAGGGCTGACTCAAGAGGACATTCAAGCCTGTCTGTTGTTTGCTGCCCAATCTTTGGAAAGCGCGCTCTTTATGCCACTGACGATGGAGATGGCCTAAATGCGGTTCCTCGTAGACGAATGTAGCGGCCCGGTCCTGGCGCGCTGGTTGATTAGTCACGGGCACGACGTCTTTTCCGTGTACGATGAGGCGCGCGGAATGGACGACGACGAGATTGTCCAAAAAGCATACGCAGAGAACCGAATCCTGGTCACGAATGACAAAGGTTTTGGAGAACAGGTGTATCGAGCGCAACAGCCGCACAAAGGTATCATTCTCTTGCGTCTCGACGATGAGCGAGCGGCTAGCAAGATTGAGGTCATGCGGCGGCTTGTTGAGAATTATGCTGACCGGCTGGCGGGTCGTTTCGTCGTGGTGACAGAGACAAGGGTTCGCTTTGGCCGTCAGTGATTTTCGGCAAGTGTCTGTGCATTCCTGGGCCAGCCATTGATGCTGGCCCGGACAATCTGCAACAGATTTGCAGACCGCTGCGCGCAAGCGGACGTGGAAGACCTCGCAGGTTTCCAATCCCTGCGAGGTCTGTGTTATGCCGCCAACAACCGCCTCACCGGCGTGAGCGGTGGAGCCACTGCCAGCTTTGTGTACGATGGCGACGCGCGCGACCGGCTGGTTGACGCCCGGACAAGTCTTTTCGGCAACGGGCAGTATACGCAGACCTTTGGTTACGACCTGGCGGGAAATATCATCACCCGCACGGCCAACGTGTTGCAGGCCTATCTGTACAGGCAGCCTCCGGCTCCACCCACGCTGCCGCCGATGCCCTACAAGGTGTTCTTCCCCATCATCATGCGGACCGGCGAGAGCTATGGAGTGCCGCCAGCGGCGACGCTGCATCAACCATCACTATCGGAGCAGCCTCGTGCCCTTACCCAATGCTCATTATGTCACCAGTTGCCGCTACTTGGTTGTCCAAAGTCCAATCTATCCCCTTGATGTTCCCCACGTGGATTTCATTGCTATCGTCGAAAGAATCATCCGTGGTGAGGCTGGGCTACCTCTCCGGGAGGCTGCTAGCGCGAAAAGCGGATTGGCCCCATGGCGCCTTCACGTCCTCTAGCGTGCCACGCCACGGGCCGGGTCGCTCTTGTTTAAGCGTGGTGATGGCCGCCGCCCATTGACACGCTTCTTCCGGTGAGGCGCTCAATCGTTTGCCGACGTAGGTGGCAAAGCAAGTATCGCCTCGGCCGGTCCGACCGGCGAGCGAGCGCGGTATGAAGGGCGCTTGGCAGATGCGCCCGTCGGCGTAAACCGTCATGCCGGACGATTGGGTGATGACGATTTCGCGCGGCTGCCCACGCGGCCAGCATCATCAGGCCCAAACACAGCGCAGCGAATCTGAACCGGCGCACGTTTTACCTCGCAGCGCCGCTTCGTCGGTGTATGCCATAGACGCACACCCCGAGCAGGATCAAGACCAGTCCGGCGATCAACCAGAGCATAGAGAAATTGGACGATCCTCCCGCCTGCGGCAAAGTCGCGGGCGACGGAGTGGACGCTGGCTCTTTGCCACCGGGCGGCTGGGTCGGTTGCGGCGGCGCAGTGGGCGCTGCCGGCGTGTCGCGCCCTGGGCCGGGTTCAGGGCGCGGCGGCGCGGGCGTATCCCTGGGCGGTGGGGTGGCCGCGCCTTGCGCCAGGGAGACCTCAGCAGGCGACAGCGCCAGCGCAAAAACGAAAGCGGCCAGGACGAGCAAGGGCACGGCGTAAAACAGCCTGCGTATTGACTTCATTGGGCAACTCCATTACCTGGCAGGGACGAAAAGTTCGCCCCCATCGGCGGACAAGCGGGACGCTTGTCCTACATCAAGAAAAGGGACTCGCTCCCACCGGTGTGGGAGCGAGTTTTATTGTATCACAGTTTTGACTTAGCGGCCCGTGCTCGAAGGCGGAACGCTGGGACGCTTGGGCGGCGCGCCGATCGCGCGCTGAGACTGAGAGGCCGCGCCGCCGCTAACAGTCACTGTCTGCGGCCCGGCCACATTGTTCTGTTCGTTGGACTCGTACGCTGCGCCATAGGTGGTGGCGTCGTTGAGCGAGTCCACCTGAGCGTACAGCGTATACGCGCGCGGCGCAGTGAATGTGCCGTCATAGCGGCTGTAGCTGGGCCAGTAGTGCGTGTCGTTATAGTGCAGCGTGACAGATTCATTCACGCCCAGTCCACACCACGACCAGACCAGCCCGCCCTCCGAACCGGCGTCGAACCAGCCCTTGTTGATCTCAATAGGCAGCCGCGTTGGATTGATGTACAGGTCAATCCAGAAGCAGGCGGGCGTGGCCACGTTGCCCTGATTCTTGATGGTGACAGCCACATCGGTCGCCTGGCCCGCGACCGGGTTGGACGGCGTGACGGTGATCGCGGTGACCGTCAGATCGGGCAACTGCTGACCGCCCTGACTGCGAGCGACGAGCGGCAGGAAGATTTTGTACTTGCCAGGGAAGCTGCCTGGGAAGTGGACGAGCGTCGTCGTATCGCCGTTTTCGGCGGCCGGCCAGTCTTCGACGTGCCCGGCGTTGTCGGTCGCGCGGCTGCGGAAGTAATAGATTGCATCAGGCGCGCCGGCGTAGGTGGCTGTGTACACTGCCGAAGTGGCCGTCGTGCGAGTGATCCAGCCGGTCCACTCGCCATTGCCCACTTTGACTTGCGCATCATAGTAAGCGATGCCGGAGCCGATGGCTGTGTCGTCGCCGCTCCATTCGACGGTGAAGGCGAACTCGCCCCATTCGGCCGGTGACGTAGCAGTCGAGGTTGGCGGTGTGGTGTCGTAGATGGTTCGGTCCTTGCCATCCGGGGCGATAGGCTCCGCGTTACCGGCCTCGTCTATTGCTACCGTGGCAAAGTAGTAGTAACCATCGCCATGAGTTGGCTCGAACTCAAAAGCGCCACTCTTGAGTACGGAGAAGGGCGTATTAGCCTGTGTAAACACCCCGGTTGCGCCATAGCGATAGAACAAGTAAGCGTACTTGGCATCCGCTGCGGCCGTCCAGGTGATCATGATGGGCGATGTGATGGCGTACGCAGGGGCATCCACAGTAGAACTGGATGGGATGTTGTCAAAGTCAACTGCATCATCGCCGAATCCCGTGGGCGCGGACTCGACGTTGCCCACGTTGTCTACCGCGACAGTGGCAAAGTAGTAGGTGCCAGTGCCTGACGTTGGAGTGTAGATAAAGCTGCCACTCAATCCCAGCATGACAAGCCCTGTGTTGGTCCATGTCCCAAGGGGTTGGTACTTGACCCACAGGTAGGCCTGATGCATGCCGCTGCCGCTGTCACTCGCCTGCCAATCAATCACGATCGGCGAGACGTTGGTGGCATTGGCAGCGATGTTGGCTGCAGAGTCCGGCGCGATGTTGTCTTGGACAAAGTTGACGGTGGCCATATCGGTCAGGCCCAGCGTATCGGACACGGTAAAGACCACGCCGGGTTGCGTTCCTGCGTTGGCCTCGACCGAGTACTGCGCTATCCACGGCGCGGCGGTATCGGCCGGTGGCACATCGCCAAAGGCAGGCGCGCCGGACATGCGGTATGGGTGCGGCTCGCTGAAGGTGACGGCCACTGTGAGCGATTGGCCGGCCCCCTCGCCAGCACGGCTGTTAAAGTACACGCTGCCACCGTCGGCGGTCAGGCCGGGATTGTACAAGTAGGTCTTGTCGGATGTCGCAGTCACGGTCTCGATGGCGGGCGCGGCTGCATCGTAGCTGAAGGTGTTGGCGCCAAAGCTCGCTTCGACGTTGTTCACCTGATCGGTGGCGCGAGACTGGATGGCATAGGTTTCGCCGTCGGCGGGCGTAAAGTTGATCGCCCACGGATTGGCGCCGGTGGAGCGCAGCCAGGTGGTCGTGCTGACCCAGGCGGCGCCGGTAAAGTACAGACCATCCGATGCGCGCTGGATCGTGACGTCTCGCGCGAAGGCCGGAGCGCGGCCAGGTAGGTCAGGCCGCTTCTGTTTGTCTGATAACCGTCGTGGCGTCCCGCGCAGCGGAGACGCGACAACATCGGGGGTGTCATCGTGTATGCAGTCTTTCAAGTAGGCGGACAGCAGTTTCGCGCCGGCCTCGGCGAAAAGCTTCGCGTCGAAGCGTTGCCGCAGCAAATCGGCGATCAAATCGTCTTGGAAAATGTCCTGCTCGTGTCGGACGCGGACCAGTTGCAGGTGGGCAAGCCCACCGTCGGCGGCGCTCAGGTCAAGGCCACCGTCGTCGAGCAGAGCAAGGGCGAAAAGATCGTCGTGTTCCACTATCGCCCGGGCGGCAAGCGTCACAAGGTCAGGACGGGGCATCGCCAGAATTACACCTGGCTGCGCGTGGACGAAATTGTAACGGGGTGAGGTGAGATATGGCACACAAAAAAGGTGGCGGCAGCGCCAAAAACGGACGCGATAGTCGCGCACAGCGATTGGGCGTCAAGCTGTACGGGGGGCAGGTAGTTCGCTCCGGTGGCATCCTGGTTCGGCAGCACGGCACGCACATCAAGGCCGGGAAGAATGTGGGCGTGGGCAAGGATTATACCCTGTTCGCCACGATGGATGGCCTGGTCAAATTTGAGCAGTTGCCGGGTGGGCGCAAGCGTGTAAGCGTCTTGTCCGAATCTGCGTAAGAATTCGGGTGCTATAGCGTCCCTAATGCTCGCCGGGCGGCCTGAACGCCGACCCAAGCCGGGCAGGAGAAAAAGAATGAAACAGAATATTCATCCGAAATGGTACCCCGAAGCGCGTGTCACGTGCGCCTGTGGGAATACATGGATGGTCGGCGCGACCGTCGAAGAGATCCGCACCGACGTTTGCTCCAATTGTCATCCGTTCTTCACCGGGCAATCACGCATCGTGGACACTGAAGGCCAAGTGGACCGCTTCTACAAGCGCCTGGATCGCGCTGTGACGACGGGCGGCGAAAGCCATGGCAAGCGCGCCCAGCGCCGCAAGGAGCGTCGGGCCATCGTCGAGATCGTTGACGAAGAACCCTCGGCCGAAGCGGCAGCCTAGTCGAGGCAAACAACCGAAATCAACGGAAGGGCAGGTCACGCGACTGCCCTTCTTTGCTATCTTGTGAGGGTGACGATGGAAATCAGGACGAGCGGGGGCTGGATCGAGTTGATCTGCGGCAGCATGTTCAGCGGCAAGACGGAAGAGCTGATCCGCCGCGTGCGCCGCGCCAAGATTGCCCGGCAGATGGTGCAGGTGTTCAAGCCGGCCATGGACACGCGCTACACGATGGAGGCCGTCACCTCGCACAACGGCTTGGGCGTAGACGCAGTGCCTGTGCAGTCTACTGCCGAAATCGAAAAGCAGATCCGGCCCGAGACGACGGTGGTGGCGATTGACGAGGTGCAGTTCTTTGGCTGGGAGGTCACCGACCTGTGCCAAAAGCTGGCCGACCGCGGTGTGCGCGTGATCGCCGCCGGCCTGGACATGGATTTCCGCGGTGAGCCGTTTGGGCCGATGCCGGTGCTGATGGCGCAGGCCGAAAGCGTGGAAAAGCTGCAAGCCATTTGCGTGGTGTGCGGCAACCCGGCCAGCCGGACGCAGCGGCTCATCAACAGTCAGCCGGCCGCTTACGACGACCCTATCATCCTCGTCGGCGGGAGCGAGTCTTACGAAGCGCGCTGCCGCAAATGCCATCAGGTCCCGCGCAAGAATCGAGCCTAAACTGCATATTTTATGAGGTTGAGTATGTTGCGGCCTTTCGAAGACTATTTAGGCGAAATCCTCATTTCATCCGAGCAGTTGCAGACGCGCATCGTTGAGTTGGGCGCGCAGATCAGCGCCGATTACGCCGGCAAAGACTTGCTGCTCGTGTGCATCCTCAAAGGCGGCGTGATGTTTCTGACGGACTTGATGCGCCAGATCACCGTGCCGCACGCGATCAACTTTATGGCCATCTCGTCCTACGGCGCGGGCAGCCGCGAGTCCACCGGCGCGGTGCGCATTTTGATGGACCTGGAAACCGACATCGTGGGGCGGAATGTGCTGCTGGTCGAAGACATCATTGACAGCGGCCATACGCTGAGCTACATCGAGCGGGTGCTGCGCGCGCGCAACCCGTGCAGCTTGCGCATTTGCGCGCTGCTGGACAAGGCCGAGCGGCGCGAAGTGGATGTGATGCTGGCCTATGTCGGCTTTCAGATTCCTAACAAGTTTGTCTTTGGTTATGGGTTGGACCTGGACGAGGTTTATCGCAATTTGCCGTTCATTGGCGTCGTCAAGCCGGGAATGACGATCGAGGGTTAAATAAATCCCCCCGCAAACGCGGGGGAGATTTTGTTCAGAATCTTTCACCCTTGCGAGGCTGCAAACCTACGCAAGGTTTTTATTTTTTGCGCCGCGTCGCCAGATCGGCCAGCAGCGAAAAGAACTCGTTCACGCCTTGCGCGGTCAAGGCGCTCGTCTCGAAATACGCATAGCCCAGGCTGCGCGCCCATTCCTCGACTGGCGCCGCCTGCACCTGTCGCTCCAGGTCAATTTTGTTGCCCACGACGACAAACTGAGCCGTGGGGCAAATGCGCGTGATTTCAGCGTTCCAACGCGGCAGGTTTTCCGATGACGACCAGCGATGAGGCGCTGGAACTGGCCAAGTCCTTCGGCGAAAAACTAGGCAAGACCATTGTCGTGGCCCGCGACCGTCCCGGCTTTATCGCCAACTTGCTCTTTGTCCCGTATGCGTTGGATGCTATCCGCTGGCTGGATGCGGGGCTGGCGACCCAAGAGGAAATTGACACGACGATGAAGTTGGGGTTCAACCATCCGATGGGGCCGTTCACGCTGATGGACTTTGTCGGGCTGGACACGCTGCTTTTTATCGCTGACGCGATGTACGATGAGTTCAAGGATGCCCGCTACGCCGCGCCGCCGCTCTTGCGACGTATGGTGCTGGCCGGACTGTGGGGGCGCAAGTCGGGCAGGGGGTTCTATACGTATTCCAAGTAACGACAGCCGTTCAGTAAAGGCTGAGGGCGGAAGGATGAAGGCGGAATTTGTTGTTCATCCTTCTTCCCTCATCTTTCATCCTTCAAAGCAAAGGAGCTACGCATGGACCTGCAACTCACTGAAGAACACAAAATGATCCGCGACATGGCGCGCGAGTTCGCGCAAAAGGAAATCGCGCCGGTTGCCGCGCATTTTGACGAGACGGGCGAGTTCCCCCACGAGACCATCAAAAAGATGGGCGCGCAGGGATTCATGGGCCTCGAGATGCCGGAGGAATACGGCGGGCAGGGCCTCGACACGATGAGCTACGTGCTGGCGATCATCGAAATCACCAAGGCCGACGCGGCGCACTCGACGGTCATGTCGGTGTGCAACTCGCTGTACTGTCACGGCATCCTCAACTTTGGCACGGAGGAGCAAAAGATCAAGTACATCACGCCCGTCGCTTCGGGCCTCAAGATCGGCGCGTACAGCTTGACCGAACCGATGTCCGGCTCGGATGCGGGGACGATGAAGACCCGCGCCGTGCGCAATGGCGATCACTATGTCATCAACGGCGTCAAGTCGTGGGTCACGTCCGGGCCGGTGGCCGACTATTTTGTGTTGTTCGCCATGACGGACCCGGCCAAAAAGCATCATGGCGTCACGGCATTCCTGATTGACGGCGACCGGCCAGGCTTGATTCGCGGCAAAAAAGAGCCCAAGCTAGGTATCCGCGCCAGCGCCACCAGCGAATTGGTCTTTGAGGATTACAAATGCCCGGTCGCAAGTCGCCTGGGCGAAGAAGGCGATGGTTTCAAGATTGCCCTGACGGTGTTGGACGCCGGACGGATTGGCATTGCATCTCAGGCAGTGGGCATAGCCGAGGCTGCTTTTGAAGCGTCCGTCAAGTACGCCAACGAGCGCGAGGCATTCGGCCAAAAGATCGGCCAATTTCAGGGCCTGCAGTGGATGCTGGCAGATATGAAAACGCGCCTCGAAGCGGCTCGGCTGCTCGTCTATCAGGCTGCGCTCAAAGCGACAGAGAATCATCACAACCCCAGTGTCCGCTACACGCTGGAAGCGTCCATGGCCAAGCTCTATGCCAGCGAGACGGCCATGTGGGTGGCGGAGAAAGCCGTGCAAATCCACGGCGGCATGGGCTATAGCAAAGAACTGCCCATCGAGCGATATTTCCGCGACGCCAAGATCACCGAGATTTACGAAGGGACGAGCGAGATTCAGCGGCTCGTCATCGCGCGCAACGTATTGGGCCGCAAGTAGCCCAACATGTTCTGCCTCGTTTCCAGAAATATGTTAGGATTAAGGTAGGCCGTTGGCCCGGGCCGCTATCGTCGGGCCAGGCCGCTATCTCCATAGCGGCCCTTTTTGGGAGTAAATCAGACATGACCGAAGACAAAGTTTGTCCGCCAACGCCGGGCTTGGAACCGGCTCCTATCACGCTTGATCACTATATCTACTTGACGCCCGAAAAACTGGAACTGGTGGAGGGCTATTTGATCGAGGGGCCAGACGACCACATCTGGCGAGAGCGCCTGCTGGCGTTGCTGCTGACCAACGAAGGTCTGCTGCGCGCCGTGCAATTTGCCCCAGAGTCGGCCTGGCGCGAAGCGTTGGCGGAGGTATACGATCACTAGACCTGACAGGCGCTTCGCGAAACCTGTCAGGTCTGGAAAGGACATTCGTGTCCATCGGCTTCTTCCACTGGCGCATCGCCACAGCCCTGGTGTTGTTCACGCTGATCGCCGGCGTGTACGGGCTGGTGGAATATTTTCGCAAACAGCCAGTCAGCCCGAGCTATTGGGGCGTGATTGTCGTCGGCAACCTGCTGGCGTTGGCCCAGGGCGCTCTGGGCGCGTGGATGGCGCTGAGTGGCGCTCGACCCGATCGCCCGGTTCACATCGTCTACGGCATCATGGCCGTCCTGTGGATTCCGATCATTCAATTCATCAACCGGAGCCGCAGCAGGCGAGACGAGACGCTGGTGTGCGCGCTCGTCTCATTGTTCGAGTTTGTCATTGCGTTGCGGGCGTTCGCTACGGCGTGATGGGGCGCTCGGTCAATCGGTTATTGGGGCGCTGTTAGACTGATTGTGGCGCAACGATAGTCCTTTTCCAACCAGGCCAGAATAAACTCTTCGCGGGGAACATGTTGGGGGGCTTGGTCAAAGTACGGATCGTTCACGTACACAGTTTGCTCATCGAGGCCGACGACGACCACAGCGTGGTCAGTCGATTGCTGGCGTCGGATTTGCACCGATATTCACTGCGCTGGTGAACCCTGACCAACTACGCCCAAATTTTGTGCCTTTTCTCTTCGGCAAAAAATCAATATTAAGACCGATGGATCGGGCCGTATATCCGACTTGATGGAGGACTGCGGCCTTATCCGCAATATTATTGCCATTCTCCCTTTGCGTGACGGACTTACACGCCTTCCACCAGTCTAATCCATATACTATTGTACGCGCAAAATGGAGGTTTGTCAACTACTCCGCCGCCCGCGTGTCCTTCGGCTCGGTGATCATCCCGCGCTTGGCGTCCATTACAAACGTTGTGGTATGCACGCCGCCCTCGTGCAGCCTGAAGACCGTGCCAACCGGCCATTCGTCGGAATGTGGCTTGACCTTGCGCCCGTTGTCCCACACCTGTTCGGCGGGCAGGCGCTTGCCGTCCCAGAACGGATCGCCGGGTACGGTGAACGTGAAGAACTGGCGCGGTGGGCACTCGTGGCCGCGGTGTTGCAGATTGCGGCGCGGAGTTCTACCCGCCATAGCGCGCGTTCTCCACGGCTGGGCCATCGTCCTCAGCACTCGCCGCACGACGCGGTGGGAATCGCCGTTCAAACTCGGCGATTGCCAGCGCCGCCGTGCACGCCAAGATCGGCGGACCGCCAGGGCAGTGGGCGAAGAAGGCGCGCTCCGCCTTAGTCAGGTTAGAGCGCGCCGACGACTTGATTTCCACCCACTCGTAGTGACCATCACGTCCCATCACGATGTCCGGGACGCCGTGCCCGGCGGCGTGGTAATCGACGACCTCATACCCGGCCGTTCGCAGTTGCAACACAAGGGTAGCCTGATTACCATCGACGCGTTTGCGATCCATCACCATAGCACCAACGCGACCGGCTCTGTCCCGGCAACCATCTGATTGGCAAGATTGGCGATGACTTCCAGCGCCTGAGACTGGCTCAGGTAGTATGTATCAGGGTCAGGGTCTGGGTCAGGATCAGGCCCGCCGATGGTTTCGAGAATCAGGTCGCGCACGCGCGCGGGCGCATCGGCGACCCAGGCGGGCAGGTCTGAAACGGTTACGATGTAGCTGTCGTCGCGGATGCCGGTCGGCGATGACCACTTCCAGTTCGTGTTGTTGCCCGTGGCCTTGCAGCCGTAGGCGCGCGACCCTGGATTAACTCCGCTGTACTCAGCGAAGCCATAGTCGTTGTCATAAGCCTCGCAATTGACAATCAGGCTGCCTTTAGGCCCGCCGTTGGTGTTGAACCCGCACCCTGCGCCGCGTGTGCCCACACATCCATAGACAAAATGATCTCCGCTTCCTGCCTCGCCGCTACCCAACTTGAACGGGTTCCCGTCGTCTGCGTTGGGCATATCATTCATAATGCACCCGATGATTGTCGTGTTTACACTTGTCCAGCAGTCTACTCCATCATCGTTGCAGTGGTCGCCTACACAATTCAAGAACACGGTGTTCGTGGAATCGTCATAGGCCACGAAACCGTCGCTGTCGCCCGGCACTGACATAATGTCGTGGGCGTGACAGCCCTCTACCCAGGTGTCGTCCGACCGCTGGATTTCCACGCCGCGCGCGGCTCCGTCGATTTCACAGCCGATGACAGTGGTATGGGAGGCCTCGTAAACGCGGATTCCGGCGTGGGCGATTTTCTCGTTGGGAACGTCGT
Organism: Anaerolineae bacterium; assembly: GCA_041300525.1. GTDB lineage: Bacteria > Chloroflexota > Anaerolineae > Fen-1058 > Fen-1058 > JBGLNJ01. The sequence goes on from JBGLNJ010000001.1 coordinate 5,058,193, forward strand.
GCACCCGACAGTCGCGGATGAGCACGTGCTGAGACTGTCCCACGTAGAGCGACCCTCTGGCGTTCGGCGGCGTTCCGGTCACATCGAAGCCGCCAAGCACAACCCCACTGCTGTTGACGATAGCCGCGCCCTTGATGATTACGCCGTCGCCGTTCGCCAGGATCGACAATGGGGCGTCTTCGGAAAAGTCGCGCCCCGTTACTCTGACGCTGCCGTGATTGCCAGGCTCAAGCTGCACGATGTCGCCCGCGTTGGCTGCGGCGATAGCTGCACCTATGGATTCCCCAGGTTTTACAATGTAAGTTGTCATATGTTCTCCTTTCGCTTGAATGATTTTACGCCCCGCGTACAGGCGTCTTGCTTACTCGTTTGGTGTGACGTGGCCCTGCTCTAGCGCGACATCCGCGTCCAAGAAGTCGTCCGGTGTCGGAACGTATTCCCGAAGATGCACCAGTCTAGCGCCTACCATTTCGCCCTTGATACGTTCTAGATCGTCTGGGTGGCACACAAAAAATCTGGGCGTGTATTTAGTTTTCTCACTGAGTAAGATTTGTCCTCTCGGCACATCGTCTGCCGTTGCATAATAAAATACAGGCTTCATTGCCTCTAATACCGCTTTCATTTTTAGAATACCATCTAAAATTTCACTCATAGTGTGCCACCTTCTTACGCCGCCCCGTCCTCATGCCCCTGCTCCGCTTCGCCGGGCAGAGATAGCGCGGTCAACACGAAGAACTCCAACATCCACCGTACAGCGCGCCGCAGGATACCGCCGCCTGCAGGCCAAGCGTAGCCCCGCTGCCCGATCAGGCGCGAGATGGCCCACCAGGTAGCCTCAAGCGATGGGGTGCCCTCGTCGCTGCCATCGCTGCCGTCGAAATGAAAGTCCTCTATGAGTATCCCCGCTTTCGAACCTCCGACCTCATCAATGTGAGTGATGCGCTCTAACCGACTGAGCTACGCGCCCAAACTGACAAAATTATAGCATTGAACAAGTGAAAAGGCAAACATCGTTTTGATAGTTGGGTTTTTCATCCTTGCGAAGGTTGACCTCTGCCAGGGCGAGCCATTACGATATTTGACATTTGAAATTCAATATGGTATCATCATCTCCGAACAACTGAATACGTATTGACACTCTTATCCAGAGAGGCGGAGGGACCGGCCCTGTGAAGCCTCGGCAACCAACCCGTGAATCGGTATGGTGCCAAGTCCGGCAGAGCAAGATTCTGGAAGATGAGAGGAGATCAGCCATAGTTATGTGTCTGCCTCTTCTTATCCAGAAGAGGCAGTTCCATTTAAGCATAGCCCAGGGGGCAGAAAGGAAATAGAATCGTATGGGGCGCAATATCGTCGTGTCAGAAGCAACAGGACAATTCATCGAGGATTTCCCGGTAGAAATTGTGGAGCGCAAAGGCATCGGCCATCCCGATAGCCTGTGCGACGGAATCGCAGAGCGCATCAGCCGCGAATATACCCGTTGGTGTGAGGAGAATCTGGGTGGGGCCTTGCACCACAATTTTGACAAGGTGCAATTGGTGGCCGGCGAAGTCAGCGTCCGCTTTGGCGGCGGCGAGTTGATCAAGCCCATCCGCCTCCAGATTGCCGGACGCGGCACGCCGCAAATCAACGGCAAGCTGGTGCCGATGGATACCATCGCCATTGAGGCGGCCAAGATGCACATCCGCGAGACGATGCGCTATCTCGACCCGGACAAGCACGTCGTCGTGGATTCTTACGCCGGGCGCGGCGCGAGCGAGTTGATTGACCAGGTGACGCAGGTGGTGGCCAACGACACCTCCTTCGGGTGCAGCCACTGGCCGCGCAGCGGACTGGAACATTCGGTGTACGAGACCGCGCAGTACATCAACTACAAGTTGATTGACCAGTTCCCGGTGGGCGAGGATGTGAAGGTGATGGGCTGCCGCAACGGCGACGACATCACGCTGACGGTGGCGATGCCTTTCATCGCGCCCAAGATCAAAGACGCGACGGAATACGAAGAGGCCAAGGGCGCGGCGCAAGCCGCCATCCAGGCATTCGCGCAAAAGCTCGATCATCGCAAGGTCATTGTGCAGGTGAACACGGCCGACCAGGCCAGGCGCGGCGACTATTACCTCACGCTCACCGGCACATCGGCGGAGATGGGCGACGATGGCGCTGTGGGGCGCGGCAACCGCGTCAATGGGCTGATCACGCCGTTCCGCACGGCCAGCCTGGAAGCGGCTGCCGGCAAGAACCCCGTCAGCCACGTGGGCAAGGTCTATAACGTCATGGCGCTGCTCATCGCGCAAGACATCGTCGCCAATGTCCCTGCGGTTCGGGATACCAGCGTCTATCTCCTATCGCAGATCGGGCATCCGCTCGATCAACCGCTGATGGCAACGGCCAGCGTGTATCCCAAGAGCGGCGCGTTGACGGCCTCCGTCCGCGCCGATGTGGAAGCGATCATTGACGAGCATTTGCAAAACGATCCCGCCCGCATCCGCGCCAAGCTCGCCACGGGCGAGATGAAGATGTACTAGTCGGCGGTCGTTGCATTGACATTGCCTTGCTTTCCGCGTATAATCCTCGCCAGTTCGAGAGGAAACGCCAATGTTGACCGTGACTGTTTTTGACCTGCCTGCGCAAGCAGATCCGCAGCGCCCGTTGCCGCCCGGTTATGGGTCTGGGTAGGCTCGCTGCGGCACATCTTGGCACACACAGCTAGCTCTCTCCAGGCCATTGTGGGGGGAGCTAGCTTTTTGTTTGAAATGGATATAAAACGACTCACCGACGAAATGAACAAGTTTGTCGAGGCCAAGGGCTGGTATCGGCCCAACTCGCGCGCGCCGCAGACGCCCCGCAATATCGCCACGTCGCTGGCAATCGAGGCGGCCGAGGTGCTGGAGCATTTCCAGTGGAACGACACGGTCAAACGTCCAGACGAGCTGGCGGGCGAGTTAGCCGATGTGGCGCTGTACCTGCTTCAACTGGCATACCTCACCGACATTGACTTGGAGCAGGCGATCCTGGACAAACTGGCAGTGAACTATGATCGCACGTGGCCGGAGGATGAGGCGTGAGAGTCCTGGCCGTTAGCGACCAAGTTGTGGATATACTTTATAGCCCCAAGGTGCGCGAGCGGCTGGGCAAGATTGATCTCGTCTTGGGCTGCGGTGACCTGCCATACTATTATCTGGAATATCTGATGACGATGCTCGACGCGCCACTTTACTATGTCCACGGGAACCACGACCCGCTGGTGGAATACAGCAGCGCGGGTGGCACCAAGACGGCGCCGGAGGGTGGCGAAAACATTGACCTGCGCTGCGTGAACGTGGCGGGCTTGCTCGTCGCTGGCCTGGAAGGCTGCATCCGTTACAAGCCGGACGGGATGCACATGTTTACGCAGAACGAGATGTCGTTGCGGTCGCTGGCGTTGCTGCCGGGGCTGACGTGCAATCGGCTGATGCGCGGACGGTGGCTGGATGTGCTCATCGCGCACTCGCCGCCGCTGGGGGTCCACGATCTGCCCACCCACGGCCATACGTGTTAGTCGCCTTCACATGGTAATAGTATATCCCCGACGTCTTGCTGCTTGCCGACCAGGATAATCCGGTTCCGGGGCCGTACACCGTCGTCGGGCTGGAAAAGGCCGCGTTGTCGTCTTCCTGCAGTGTGTAGGTGTCGGCGAGATCCGCCGCGTTCCAACTCACCGTATAGTTGCCTCCGCCCGAACTGCCAATAGCATTCAGCACGGGAGCATTGGGGATGGGAGGCCAGTCCCTCATTACGACGGGCAAATGGACCTTGTATCCTCCTATGGTTACACGACTAGTGTTGTTACCGGGTGCGTTATCCTGCGCCGCCGAGATGCTGGCTTGGTTGGCGAACACAATCGGGTCCGCCAAACCTGGATCAATTTGGCCGTAGAGGGTGATCACGCCGCTTTGCCCGGCTGCCAGAGTCCCAATATTCCACACGTAGGAATAGACGCTCGTCGGCGTGATCGAAAGTGTGCTTGCATAGGTCGGCGATAGCACCTGAGACGGAATCACGTCGGTCACGACAACGCCTGTCGCAGCAAGGCCGCCAACATTCGAAATCGAGAGCGTAAAGGTGATACGGTCACCCGGCTTCAAGTCAGAGCCGATGACGTCTTTGTGGATACTGACATCCGAGCCAATCACCCCAAAAGGCCGCGCGGCTGTGGTGATAGACCCATAGGTGAGATGGGTGCCCGTCACCGTGATGCTGAACGTGCCGCCTGTGGTAACGTCAGAGGCCGGGATCGTGGCGGTGAGCTGGGCGCTGTTCACAAAACCAGTGGTGCGGTTCGAACCATTCCACTTGACGACCGAATCGCTGGCCAAGTTCGCGCCGTTGACGATGAGCGTGAACGCCTCACTGCCGACCGTGACCGAGGTCGGGCTGAGGCTGGTGATCCGGGACACCGCGCCGACCGCCGCCGCAGCGTCCACAATGCCGGAGCCACAAATAGAGGTATTGCACGTACCCCCTGGAAAAGCCCGCGCGGTGTTCTGAAGGATTTGTCGCACTTGCGAGGGCGACAGCGTTGGAGCCATAGACAAGACCAACGACGCGACGCCGGCGACGTGCGGCGCCGCCATGCTAGTGCCCTGGTAATAAACATAGGTATCGCCAGCCGGCGCCGTCGTTCCGTTGTTGAGTGTCGAGAGCACGCCGTTGGTCCCAACAGAGTTTGTTTCGCCGCCCGGCGCGCTGATTTCCACCACCGAGCCATAGTTGCTGTAGTAAGCGCGATTGCCACTGCGGTTTGTGGCTGCCACGGTGATTACGCCATTGCAACTGGCGGGATTGTAACCACTGGCATTAGCGTTGTCATTGCCGGCGGCGACGACCACGGTGGTCCCATGGTTGGTGATCTCGGTGATGGCGTTCTGTTGAGCCGCGCCGCACGGGCCCTCTCCACCCAGGCTCAAGTTCAGCACCTTGGCCGGGTTGAGATTCTCCGGCACATCCGAGACAGTCAATCCAGCCGCCCACCGCATTCCATCAAGGATGTCCGAGTTATAACCGCCACACTTGCCCAAGACGCGCACCGGCACGATTTTGGACACCCAGTTGATGCCGGCGACGCCGTCGCCGTTATCGGTCGCCGCCCCGATCGTGCCCGCTACGTGAGTGCCGTGCCAACTGCTGTCCGACACATCGCAGTCTTGGAAGAAACCAGAATCGCTTTCGGCGGACGTAATCCAGTCGCCTGGATCGCTAGGATCGTTATCGCGTCCATTCAAGTCGTTGGCGATGCGCGCATCGCTGATGAAATCATAGCCCGGCAATGTACGCCCGCTCAAGTCGGCGTGGCTCGTAATGCCCGTGTCAATGACGGCCACCACGACGTTGGTTGACCCGGTCGTAATATCCCACGCGCCAGGCGCATTGATGCCCCATGTATCATAATAGTGCCATTGGTTGGTATATTGAGGGTCATTGGGTGTTAGAGTATGCCGCAAGATGCGATCCGGCTCGGCGTATTCGACATCACTCAGCGCCATCAGTTTTTCCGCGATGAGACTCACTTGGGAAACAGCAAGTTTGCCGGGCAGTCGTAGCACGTGCGCCTCGCCCGACATCTCACGGAAATACTCCAACTGAATCCCGGCGACCGCGCTCAACGTGCTGATCCGATCGGGATGCGTGGGCGCTTTGACGCCGCTGATGTCCGCCGTGGATTTGTATTTGATAATGATGTGGTCGGTCAGGGCTTTAGAGGCAGCTTGATACGCCTGCCGAGAGTTGGCGGAGGCAGCGCCAAGACCGACATCGGGTCTGGCGCTTGCCGAGGGATGGGCCGACATTGGCACAACAATCACCAACAGCAAGGCCACGACAATAGAGATGCGCCGAATAGACTTCAAGATACTGTTCACTGTGATTCCTCCATATACCCAACTGTAGATTTGCCCCCCATTTTCCCCTGATCTCTGAAATTTGTAAAGCCATCGCGCCGACAGTGTGCACGCAAAGGTTGTCAGGCGGCTAGCGGGAGTGCGGCGCGTTGAGCACACACGGCATCCCACTCGCCGCTGAGCCAAGCCGCCCTGGCTTTCGCAGTCTGGACCGCGCCGTCCACCTCCCATTGCGCGCCGGGTTTTTTGAGTCGTTGGGTCACAATCCCAATGGAAAAGGGTGACGTAGGGAACGATGTCGGCGGCCAGCAGCTCGTCAATCAGCCGGTCGTAAAAGTCCAGCCCTTTCGCATTGACGGCGCCGACGCCGGCCGGGACGACCCGCGGCCACGAGATCGAGAACCGATAAGCGCGCAGGCCGATGAGTTTCATCAGGGCCACGTCTTGCCGGTAACGCCGATAATGATCGCAGGCCACGTCGCCCGTGTCACGGTTGGCGATCTTGCCCGGCGTGTGGCTGAACGTGTCCCAGATGGACAAGCCCTTACCGTCCTCGTTCCAGGCTCCTTCCACCTGGTACGCGGCAGAAGCTGCGCCCCAGACAAACCCTTGTGGAAATTGAGTGTGTGTCAAAAAGCCCCTTTTTCAAGCGACCGCCCGCCAGGTCCACTTGTTGGAAAAGATGAACAGGGTAAGAACCTTGCGACAGTCTAGTCCGAGTTCGCTGCGTAATGCGCGAACACCTTCGCCACGTCGCAGCGCAACGCCAGCGCCGGCTGGCCGCTTCGCCTTTCGCATTCGGCTGCGACGGCGGACGCATCCTCCATCGCCAAGTCAAGCACCGCGACCCGGGCATCCTCCTCGGCGAAGCGCAGGCAGACGCCCTTGCCGATGCTCTTGGCCCCGCCAGTGATGGCGGCGATGCGATTTTCAAAACACTTGACGATGTACACGCGAGTTTCTCCTAAATCATTGACGATGCGGAGCTGTCCATCTCTCGCTTGTCGCGCCGAGTTCCAGGATGGCCTGATGTCATCCGAGCTCTCGATAGCCCAGCACTACTGTCTGCTTCTCCGTCACTTGCGGTCAGTACACCAGTTTGCGAAAATCCAACACATGGTGAAAGGTGATGAGGTTGCCATCATGCGGGCTGTGCGCCTTCTCGTCACCGGAGCGGCTCAGGATAGCCAGGTCCCCGCCGTCAATCACCATGCTGGCATAGTGGCGGGAAGCCTTTTCGACCGGGCCGACTGCGACCAGTCCGGCGAAACACCAGTCAAGCATGTTTTTCGAAAAATGCAATTGCAGGCGGCGGCGCTCGTTGTTGGGGAGAGAAAAACGGTCGGCGGGCATACGGTCAGGCCGGATCATGCTGTCGGTGGCCTGGGTGGATAACAGCCAGAACAGCCGGGTGGGTTGATCATAAAGAACGTGGAATTTCATCTGGCCCCCGGGGCAGGGGACATAGAGGATATTTTTCCCAGAGGGCGCATGCTCTAACTGCGTAAGCATGAGGCCGGTTCCGGGGTGCTCGCCCTGTTCCACCACCTTGGCGATGCAGGCGTAACCGGTGGCGCCGGTGTGGGCGCGCATCCAGAGATGAAACGTCTTGCCCGATGGGTCATACCAGAGATGATCCGGATCAGAAAATTGGACCACATTTGTCTCCAGCCAGCCAATGGGAGCACAGTTGCGCCCTGGGGCAGGCTCTGACCCGCGAGGGTAGGAGGCGTTGAAGAAAGGCACGCCGAAAAAATCGTTCGCTGGATCGGCCTCGGCGCCGGGAAAGGCCATGCGAAAGCTCAATTCAGAGGCAAACGCCCAATTTTCAAGGTGAGTCAGGTCAGCTTCCTCTCGGCCGCGCATCAGCACCGGAGCAAGTTCGCCGACCGGCCAGGTGTGGATGTCAAAGGTTACACGCCTTTCCATCACAAGGTAGACGCAGCCGTGCGCATAATGGACATTGCACGGCGCTTGATGCCAGAATTGCCCTGCGGTCAGCCTGGCCGGGGCAGACCAGGTATTGCCGGCATCGGTGGAACGAATGATCATCAAATCGTTAGCATGGCCCAGAACATACACGACGCCGCCCGCGGCAAAGGGACGCGCGTGCATGAAGGGGAAACAACCGCGCTGCGTCCAGGTTATACCGCCATCGTCAGAGGTATAGATCCGCCCCTGGCAGGTCCAGTCCCTCTCGCCGCGCAGCCATTTGGCCCCTTCGAGGTCTGCCGCGCCAGGCCCGCCCACATCCAGTGTGGCAACCAGGCGACCGGACGGGAGGCGCGCGATGCCGGGGCTGTAAGCGTAGATGAGCCGTGGCGTTGGTGATTCGTACACCTTGACGCCGTTTTGGGCGAGCAAATTCATCATTCCCCTTTCGCAACGCCCCAATCGCTTTTGGCCGCAGAACACTGTCCGCGGGGCCAAGTTGCGCAAGCAGCACGCAGTAGCCCGCTAGCCCTTGATCGCGCCTTCCACCATCGCCTGGAAAAAACTGTTGCGGGCAAACAGAAACACCACGACCATCGGCAGCGCGATGATGATGCAGGCCGCCGCGACGACTTGGGCGTTGATGATGTTCTGGCTTAAAAAGTCGTACATGCCGAACATGGCCGGCCTGAGCTCGTTTTTGGTAATCAGCAAATAGCCGGCAAGAAACTCGTTCCAGACGCCGACGAAAACGAGCAAGAAGATCGAGGTCAGGCCAGGCGTGATGACCGGCACAACGATGTACGCCAAACCCTGGAACGAGCTGCAACCGTCAATCAACGCCGCCTCTTCCAACTCGCGAGGGATCGCGTCAAAAAAGCCCTTGGCGATCCAGATGCTCATCGGCAAAAAGAAACCGATATAGACGATGACGAACCATGGCTCCAATAAACGCGATGTACACAGCTTTGGTTTCAACAGCCGTCTGGACGACCTGCACGCCGGTATTCTGAGCGCCAAGCTCAAGCACATCAAAGAGTGGAGCGACCGCCGGATCGAGATCGCGGACAAGTACGCCGAAGGCTTGACGGGCTGTGACTTTCTCGACTTGCCGTATGCCCGCCCGGGGTATCGCCACGTGTTCCACTTGTACGAGATCGAAACGAAGGCTCCAGCCGATCGCGACAAAATGCTGGATTACCTGGTCAAGAATGGCATTGACGCCAAGACCCACTATTCCATTGTGATTCACAAGCAGGAAGGCTTCCCGTGGGGCAAGGCTGCGCGCGAGGTTAGTCCGCTGACCCATGCAGAAAAGAACGCCGCCTCTTGCATCTCGCTGCCCATGTTCCCGGAACTGACGGAAGAGGAAATTCAATACACCATCCAGGTCGTCCGCGACTGGCCAAAGAACAAGTAATGGCTCAGATACACCTTTGAAGTTTCCAAGTAAAGAGGAAACTATGAGCACTAGACAAAAAACCTATACCGTTGCCGTAGCCGGGCTGGGAAAGCGCGGCGTTCACCACGCCGATGCGATTTCCAAAAATCCGCGCTTTGAGCTTGTGGGATTGTGCGACATTGACCAGGGCCGCCTGGATGCCGCCAAGCAGAAATTCGCAGTGGCGTATGGCAACACCGACGCCGCCCGAATGTTGGTGGAGACAAAGCCCGACGTCTTTGTCTTTTGCACGCTGCCGCAAATCCGGCTGCCGCTCATCAAGGCCGGCGTAGAAGCCGGCGTCAAGCTCATCGCTTACGAAAAGCCCATCGCCATGACGATGAACGAAGCGTTGGAAATGTACAAGCTCCTGCGCGAGGCAGGCGTCAAGACCGTCGTCAGCCACCAGCACCGCTATGGTGAGCACTATCAGAAAGTGAAAGACATCATCGCCAGCGGAGCCATTGGACGTGTCCATACCGTCTATGGACATTCTATTGGCTGGATGATGCACATGATGACGCACATGATCGAGTATGCGGGCTGGTACAACGACGATGCGCCGGCCGAGTGGGTGGTGGGCCAAGCTGCCGGCAAGGAAAAGTTTGCGGACGTACATTCGTCGCCCGATTACATCGCAGCGTTGGTGCAGTATTCCAACGGAGTGCGCGGCATCTTTGAGTGCGGCGCGGGCGCGCCCGATGTGCCGGAAGTAGATTCCATGTGGCACAAGTGCCGCGTCGGCGCGCAGGGCGCCGAGGGCTTTGCCGAAGTGCTTACGGGCAAAGAGGGCAAAGGCGGCGGCTGGCGCGCGGTGACCCAGAACGGTGTGATGTCGGGGCCTGGTTACATGGACTATGGACACGATATGCCGCCCTACATCCAGGACATTGCCGACTGGCTGGACGATCCGGAGCAGGTTCACCCATGCAATGGCGAGACCGCTTTCAAAGGTTTTGAGATCATGATGGCGGCCTGCCGCTCGGCGGCGCAACGTGGCAAGGTCACGTTGCCGCTCGGCCCGGGCGAGCCGGAGCTGGAGGCGCTTCAGAAAGTGCTGCCGTAGCGGGGCGGAACTTAGGCTGGCAGACGAAACGCCGAGGGTCGAGGCGCAAGCGACTCTCGGCGTTTTCTTTGTGCCTGAACTTGACATGCCTCCAAGGTGGATCAATTATGCTGTTGTTCGACCAAGAATGGCGCGATTTCGTCTGGCGTGTCAAAGACGTAATCGGCTCCCGCCATTGTCAGTTCTTCCCTCGTCCCGTAGCCGTAGGTGACGCCGCCCGCCCACATTCCATTGTGCTTGGCGCCCACGATATCGTGCCTCCGGTCACCTATCATCAGTGCGCGGTCGGCGGAAATCGCCTCTCGAGTCAGAATAAAGCCCAGCAATTCGCGCTTGTCGGTACGCTGCCCGTCCAGTTCGCTGCCATAGATGCTGTCCAGGTATTCTGCCAGGCCAAAATGCACCACGATCTTTTGAGCATAGACGCGCGGTTTGGACGTCGCCACCAACAGAGTGTATTTCATTTGCTCGAGCCTGGCAAGCATCTCGGTCACGCCGGGATAGACCTGATTCTCAAACATCCCAACAGCCTCGAACCGCTCACGGTAAAAGGCGACCGCCTGCTCCAGCAGGGCCGGCTCCGACGATGAAAGCAGCGTGGCAAAGTTTTCGCGCAAGGGCGGCCCAATGCACCACAGCAATTCCTCTTCGGAAGGAACCGGGCGTTTCAACTTGCGCAGTGCATGTTGAATAGATTGAATGATACCCGGTTTGGGGTCTGTGAGCGTCCCGTCCAAATCAAACAGTAGATGAGATATGTGGGGCATTGGCTTCATGCGTAGCCTTTATAGGCGAATGAGGGAGTCGGAAGAAAACAATCATCCCAACTGCTTCCGCCCGCTTCGCGCCGCGACTCGGCGGATGGGCGGCGTTGGGGCCGGCTGTGCAGTGTAGGACAAGATGCCATCTTGTCCTACAAAGACAAGTTGCCCACTTGCCCTACAAGGTCACGCCGCCGTCACCGTCAACCCCTTCTCCCCCACCCCCACCTTCACCACCGTCCCCGGCTTGACGTCCGCCGCGAGCAGCGCAGGCCGGGCGCATTGGGCCGCTCTTGGTCCGCTCGATCCAGGAATCGGGCAACGACATTTTGCGGCGGGCCTGGCACGATCCGTCCAGGATCACACCCGAGATTTGGGATGGATATCGCCGGCCGCTCAAGGCCGACAACTGGGATCGCGGACTGTGGGAGTTTACTCGTGCGTCGCGTCCGCTGGGACTGGACAAACGCTTGTCCGAGCTAAAATTGCCGGTGTTGGTGATTACGGGCGAGGATGACCGTATCGTGCCGACGCAGAGTAGTATTCGATTGGCAGGCGAGTTGCCCAATGCCAGGCTTGTGGTGATTCCGAATTGCGGTCATGTGCCGCACGAAGAATGTCCCCAGGCATTTATGCAGGCTGTCGCCGAGTTCCTGAACTCGATCTGGTAGGGGCGATCCGCTGTGATCGCCACTTCAGACCAAGGAGGCTCAATGTCACAACGTCTTGATAAAACCATCGCGCCTGATTTCGCTTTGGCCGATACGCACGGCAACATGCTCTGCCTGTCCGACTATCGAGACAAAAAACACGTCGTGCTGGTCTTTACGCGCGGGTTCACGTGACCGTACTGCCGCCGGCATCTGGCGCAGTTGCGCCAGGATTACGATCAATTCGTTGCGCGCGGCGCCGAGGTGATCGTCATCAGCCCCGACGGCCCGCGCGCGTTCATCCGCACCTGGCAAACCGAGGGCTTTCCATTCCCCGGCTTGGCCGATCCGCAGCACACGGTGGCTAACTCGTACAACCAAGAGGTCAACCTGCTCAAGCTGGGACGGATGCCGGCTGTCCTCGTCGTGGACAAGCAAGGCAAGATTCATTTCGAGCACTATGGCGAGTCCATGAGCGACATTCCGCTCAATCAGGAAATCCTGGGCATCTTGGACGAATTGAACTTTGACCGTGCGAATGAATCTCTGGTCTCGGCCACGGCATGATAATCTGTCCAGCACCGCCTAAAATTGGGGGGTATAAATTGCAGCAGATGGGATTCCAGTTCCGCTTTCCCGACGTGAAATCCGCGCTGCGTGATTTGCTCAAATGAAATTCCAGCATCGCTTTCGCGTGCGGGCTTCGCTGGCCGCGGTTGCCGAATTTCACAGCCAGACGGCGAGCCTGTCAGTGCTCACACCGCCGCCCGTGTTCGTGCGCATCCATCGCGCACCCACGATTCAACATGCCGGCGATGAGGTAGGCTTTACGATGTGGTTCGGGCCGCTGCCGATTCGCTGGCTGGCGCAGATTGACCAGGTTTGGGACACCGGTTTTGTGGATCGTCAGGTGCGCGGGCCGTTCCGAGAGTGGGTGCATCGCCACTCGTTCGCGCCGGTGGATGCGACGATGACCGAGGTGTTTGACGAGGTGCAGGCTGAGTTGTCATCGCATTGGCTGTGGTGGATCGTAGGCAGCGGCATGTGGTTGAACCTGCCTCTTTTGTTTGCTTATCGCGGCTGGCAGACGCGTCGTGCGCTGGAGGGCGCATCGCCATGAGCCGCGTCGTCGTCATTGGTGCGGGCGTCGGCGGCCTGACGACGGCGGCGGTGCTCGCGCGCGCCGGAATGGACTTGACCGTGCTCGAAGCCCATGTTTATCCAGGCGGCTGCGCGGGCACATTTTATCACCAGGGCTACCACTTTGATGTGGGCGCGACGTTGGCCGCGGGCTTTTACCCGGGCGGTCCGATGGACCTGGTCGCCCGATCGGCCGGGATCGAGCAGTGGCCGGCGCATGCCGCCGACCCGGCTATGGTCGTGCATCTGCCCGATGGCGCACAGGTGACCCGCCGCGGAGACGAGTCACGCTGGCAAGCCTATCGCACTGCCTTTGGCGAGAAGGCCGAGGCGTTCTGGCGCTGGCAGGAAGATACGGCGGATGCGCTGTGGGACCTGGCGTTGCGCTCGCCCACGTGGCCGCCGCAATCACCGCGCGAGCTGGCGCAGCTTGTTCAAACGGGCCTGGCCTGGCTCGGCCATGACGTGCGCCGTCACCTCAAGCTATCGCTGATCGCCAATGCTCTTCAGCCGGTCGAGGCGCACCTGCGTGGCGCGTCTGAGCGGCTGCGCCTGTTTGTAGATGCCCAGTTGCTCATCTCGGCGCAGACGACCAGCGCAAGCGCGAACGCCCTTTACGGTGCTGCGGCTTTGGACCTGCCACGGCGTGGTGTCGTACATCTGGAGGGCGGCATGGGGACGATAGCCCAGAGGTTGGTACAGGCCGTGCGCAGGCATGGTGGACAGGTACATTTTCGTCAAGAGGCGAGCCGCATTGTCATAGAACGTGGCCGGCCTGTTGCGGTGGAGACGAACAAGGGCAATACCTTCCCAGCCGATGTGGTGATCGCCAACTTGTCACCCTGGAATATTGCGCGTTTGTTGGGTGAAAACGCGCCGCGCCATTTGCGTCGCTTGCCCGCTCGGCCGCGCGACGGGTGGGGGGCCTTCATGTTGTACGTCGGCCTGGATGATTCGGACGTGCCAATCAAGTGGCCCCTGCACCATCAAGTTGTGATGCGCGAGCCGTTGGGCGAAGGCAATACGGTTTTCCTTTCACTCAGCCCGGCCTGGGACAAGAAGCGCGCCCCCGCAGGCCCACACCGGCGACGGCGCGCGGCTGATGCAGCGAGACGACGGTGGCGGGCAGATCTTCTTGGGGAGAGACGGGCGCAGGAGTCTTGCTGCAAGACACGGCCAGCAGTGACAACACGGCCAACCAAACTGCAATTCGTTTCATACGGCTGTGAAATGTACCGCAATTTGGGCAATCTGGCAAGGCAGTGGACTGACGAATGACCGTTGCCTGGCCTACGACCATAGAACGTAAAACGTGAAACGTGATCTCACAGTCACGTTTCACGCTTCACATTTTACTCGTACGCCAACGTATCGCGCACGCTCAGCCGCGCGGCGCGCAAGGCCGGCCACAGGCTGGCGAGCGTTGCCAGCACGATCATCACCGCGATCCAGAGGAACACGCCTTCCACCGAGTAGCGGAAAAACATGGGCATCTTGAACATCATGTTGCCCATCGCATCGCTCACCAGCCGCGCGCCGGGGTAGCTGAGCGGGATGGCGATGAGCGCGCTGACCAGCCCCAGCAGGATGCCTTCAAAGATAAAGATGCCCACGAGCGAGCCGGACGTAGCGCCAATCGCGCGCATCACGCCGATTTCCTTGCTGCGCTCCAGCACGTTGATGGACATGGTGCCCATCAAGCCCAGGCTGCCCACCGCGCCCGCCAGCACCGACATGGTCAACAGCAAATTGGTGATCAGGCTGAACTGGGTCCGGTTCATCTCGATGTTGCGGGCCGCCGTGAGCGTATAGATCACGTCAATGTCGCTGGCCTCGAACGCGGCGCGCAGTTGCTTTTCGATGGCGGCCTGGTACGCTCCGTCGTGGCGCTCGGTTCTGATCCACACCGAGCCGCCCCGGTTGAACTGGTGCAGTTGCTTGGAGAACGAATCGCGCGGGACGTAGGCCGAGTTGCCCTGGTTGTTAATGTCCAGGACCAAACCGACGATTTCCCAGGCCGCCGTTTTGCGCTCGCCCAAATCAACCGTGAGACGGTCGCCCACCTGCAAGCCTTCGTCCTGGGCAATGCGCTGGTTCAACACCAGCATGTTCTCGTCGCCGGGTTGCAGCCAGCGCCCGGCGGTGAGCGTCGGATTGAACATGGTTGAATTCGGCGCCATGCCCCACACGATGACCTGGCGCTTGTTCCCATTCCCAAACTTTAATGTGCCACGGCGCGTTATCCGCACTTCGCTGGCGGTGACGCCGGGCACGCCGGCGGCAATTGCTTCCACGCGCTCGAACCGCTCCGAGTTGGTGAAATCAACCTCGACGTCGAAATTGTAGGCTTCAAAGACTCTGTCAATCGTGTAGGTAAAGGTGCTGCCGAGGCTCATCACCATCATAAACATCGCGCCGGCCGACATGAGCGTGATGAGTGTGAGCATCACGCGCCCTTTGCGCCGGAACGTGTTGCGCAGGCTGAGCGCGACGGGGCGAGGCAGGCCGCGCACGCCGGCGATGAGCTGGTCCAGCCAACTCTTGCCAAAGTCTGCACCCAGGCCATACGACGCGATGGCCTGCCGCACGCTAATGTG
The DNA here is from genome assembly GCA_041300525.1 of Anaerolineae bacterium. Taxonomy (GTDB): domain Bacteria; phylum Chloroflexota; class Anaerolineae; order Fen-1058; family Fen-1058; genus JBGLNJ01. Next base: position 5,073,656 of record JBGLNJ010000001.1, read on the forward strand.
CGTGCCGGCCAGCACCGGCCCCATGGCCGCGAGCACGGGCACAGTCAACCCAACGGCGACCTGGATCAGGACAACCTGCGGCACGAATTGCAGGCCGCTCATCTCGATGTTGAGCAGGGCGAGCAAGCTCTTGCTCAACGCGTTGCCCAAAATCGCGGCCAGCGGCACGGCCAGCGCAATCGCGCAAAATCCATAGATCACCACCAGCGCCAGATACACGCGCACCACCCGGCCCGTCGTCGCGCCCACCGTCTTCATCACGCCGATTTGCGTCAATTGCTGCGCCAGCACGGCGTTGATCGTGTTGACGATCAGGAACGCCGAAATGACCAGCGCCAGCCCGCCGATCACGCCCATGACCAGGAAAATCGGATCCAGGTTTTCCTGGATAAAGTGCCGCCGGGGGTCCTGGATTTGCGGCGTGCTGACTTGGGTCCCGCCTTTTTCGAGCTGCTTTTTGAACTGGTCGCCCACCGCTTGCGCAACGGTTTGCTCGAACACCGGCAGCCGGATTTTCAGTTGATTGAACCCGTCCAGGTTGAGCAGATCGCGCAGCGTCTCGGGCGTCGCGTAAAACGACGCATCGCCGCCGAACTGGGGCGGAAAGACCGTCAGGCTGCGCGCCACGCCGATGACGTGCATTTCGCGCTCGACCTGGCCGGCCTTGACCAGCACCGTGCTGCCGGCGGGGACGTTAAAGGCCAGGGACGACTGCCGCTCGACCAGGAGCGCGTTGCGCTCGGCGCGCGGCCACGCGCCTTGCGCCAGCGTCACAATGTCCTGGCGCTGATGCTCGTAATCCTGGCGCGCGTCCAGGCCGGCATTGCGCCACTCGGCGTCGCCGGGATGCTTCCATTGAATCGCCGTGCCGATGGCCGGCTCGATGTCGGCCACGCCGCGTGTGCGCGCCAGCACGTCCACCGTGCCCTGATCCACCGAGCTGGTGTACAGCGTGACGTGCGCGGGCCGGGAAGCTTCCCACTCGCCCGTGAGGCGGCTCGTCATCAACGCCGACATAGTCATCACCATGCCCAGCGCAAAGATGCCGACACCCGTGCTCAACACGACCATCAGCGTGCGCGATCATCTTGGTGGGCTGGGTGACCATATCTCCCTTGCGGAAGATCAGCCACAACCCCCACGCAAGCCCAAGAATGACCAGTAACAAGGGGCCTAGAACGATAAGGTTCATTTTTACCTTTCCTTTCCTGTGTGTATATCCTCAGTTGGGGCGAACATCGGATACCATCTCGCGTGCGAGCACACCCGGAGAGGTCCGCGCATGATTATACACCCAATATTGTCATAATGGCAAGTTTAGCCAAGCGGCATCAGGTTAGTTTCCGGTTAGAGAAGAGAGAAAGGCACCCGGGTCCACATAACCTTTGCTGGACTTGTCGTAAATCGAATAATGGACATGCGGGCCGGTGGTCTGGCCCTGCATGCCCATCACACCCACGCGTTGCCCGCGCGCAACCTGGCCCCGGAGCACCAGATAAGAACGCGGATGCAGCATGGTGACAATCCACTCGTCGTTTTCGATGCGGATGGTCGTGTTGCGCCATTGATCCGTGTAGGTCGTCAATTGGCCCGGCATGGGCGCGACGAGCGGCGACGCGGCGTCTTGTTTGGAGCCAATGTCCAGGCCGGGCAGGCCGTAATTGCAGCCATGCAGGTCCTGCGTGAGCACGGGCGCCGTCAGCACGGGGTTGAGCGCTGGCCGCAGATCGAGCGAGCCGGTCGAGTGCGGCGCGACGAGGCAGCTTTCGACGCGGGGAGAGCGCCACGCTGGCGTGTTCGTCAGGTCGTTCGAGGCGGCGGGCGAGCGCCAATTGGCGACGATGTCACGCCAGCGGGTGAGCGTGTCGAGCACGGGTTGCAGCACTAAATCGAGAGCCGACAGCCTGATGCGCACCTCGCCGGGCCGGTCACGCTGGCCGAGGATGAGGCTTTCCATCGCCAGGTGAACGGGCCACGCCCCGATGCTTTGCAGGCGATACGTGCGGCCTTGCACGTCGCTGTGCAGCATGTTCTGGTGCGCGGCGTCGTATTGATTCATCACGTAACCGGACCGGTCCGGGTCCATGCGCGCACTGGCGCCCGCATTATAAAAGAGATAGCAACGTTTGATCAGGTCGGGCGAGTTGCCGGCGTAGCGGACGGCGGGACAGCGGAGCTTGAACTCGCGCGCGCCGATGCGGAGCTGTTCGATAATGCCGACCGCGTTGAGCGGGCCGGGGGTAAAGCACGGATGCCGGCCGCTGGTCACCAGGTCGTGCACGCCCATGATGCCTTCGCAATTGGCGGGATTGTCTGTGGCAAGGCCGGCTTCTTTGTACCACAGGACCAGCGGCGTGACGGCGGGAATATCGGCCTCGCGCGCCACGCGGTCCGAAACGTCGGCCCACGTTAGGACCTGGAACTGGAGATTGCGCGTCAGCGAATACTGCCGGTCCATGTAGGCGTGGCTGCCCACGACGAGCGAGGTGGTCAAGCCGAACAGCATCAGGAAATCAATCGCCCCGTTCAGCGCGCCCAGCAGCCCAAGTTTGAGATGCACCTTGAGCGCGGGCAACAAAAACTCGCGCGCCCAGTGTTCAACGGCCTGGCGAAGCGCTTCCCAACTTGGCAATTCGATCATGCGGTCGTTGTCCCAACGCTCTCTGCGGGTGAGCGACGAATCGGGCGGGCCGGCTTAGGCTTTGCGAAAGTATTGCTCGGCTTCACGATAGTCGCGGCACAGGACGGTCAGGTAGGTGGTCACCTCGATGAGCTTTTTTTCAAAATCGGCCACTTTGACGTAGCGGTCGGTGGCGCGGCAGCGGAGCGCCAGCTTGTCAATCAAATCGGACACGACGTAATCTTCCACTTGCACCCAATGGCTCACACGATTGACGAGCAGGCGCTTGTAGGTGTGCAAAAAGCGATTGGCGCGGCGATACTCGCGGTGAAAACGCTTGAGCGGCAGGACGCGCGGCGGCCCCTGGAACAGATCGCGCATGTCGCCATCCACATAGCCGGTGGCGCGCCGGCGGTACACATTGACCTGCGCCGTCTTGGCGCCAAAGAACTGAGCCACCGTCATCGAAAGCTGCTCCAGCGGCACGTCGAGCGTGTTGCTGCCGCCGTTGGTGAGTAGCGTGTCCTGCTTGCCAAAATCGGCCACGACTTGTTCGACATACGCCAGTTTTTTCAGCGCGCCGGGCTTGGAGCGGAATTGCCCCAGCCAGTCAATCTCGGGCGTCAGCCACACGGAAAACGTCTCGGCAAAGTCCTCGTCGGGATGCGTCTGCGCGTAATAGTCGCCCGCCGGGTTGACAAAGTCCGCGCTCCATGGATTAGGCCGGCTGCCCGCGTGCTGGGGATAGGTGTAGAAAAAGTGTCCCTTGACCTTGAACAGCTTGCGAAATTCTTTGGTGCGATACAGTTTGTAAGCGTAGCAAAAAGCGTGGCCGACTTCGTGGCGCATGATCTGCAAAATGTCGGCCGGATCGTAGTGAAAGCCGCGAAATTCCTCGTTCAAGTCGCGCAGGATGTCGTTGCAGTCGTAAAAGCCGACGGCGATGTTGGTCGTGCCCGCCACGCAGCCATAGCCGTTCGAGATGTAAAAGTTGGGATTCAGTTGCGTGATGCCCACGCGCGCCATGTCGTCGCGTGTGCGGCGGATGGCCTCGTCAATCACGCGACGGGATGACGTTTGCCAATCGCTGGACGGCGCTGGAAGAATTCTTGCGAGTGGTTCAAGCGCAAGGCTTTGTGCTGGGCGAGAGCCTAGCCGTGATCCTTGACCTGGACAAGACCGCCATCGCCGCGCGCGACACGGTCCACGCGACGCTGGGCGAGGGCTTGAGCATGGAGGTCTTTCGCCCGATCTATGACGAGTTGCACAAGCCGGTCTATCATCCTTTCACGACCGACAACCAGGACTAGTTGGTGTATGCTGCCCTCATGGTCAGCGCGGGTGTCTATGGCCGGGACACGCTGCTGGAGGATTTGAAGACGAAACGGCTGGCGAGTTTTGAAGAGTTTGTCGGCCTCTGCCACGAGCGCCTGCGCGCGCAAGAATTTGCCGCATTGCGCCCCATCCACGCCGATGTCGCCGGCAACCTACAGCGTGGCGATCCCACGCCGTTCAAGAGCTTTCGCTACCGCGAGTACGAGTGCAGCGTGGCTCGCATGGATGCCTTGCCGGACGACACGCCCCGCGAGCAATTGCTGGCTAAAGAGATCACCATCACGCACGAAGTGGTGGATGCAGCACGCGAATTGCGCCGGCGCGGCGCGCTTTTGTTCGGGCTTTCCGATAAACCCGACGAGGCGTCGCTGCCTCGGCCTGAATTGGCGCAGAAAGGTTATCTCCCCTTGCACCGCGTAACGATGAAAGTGATATAATAGGCTCAACCGCCGGGCGACTCTGGTGGAACCTCGGGGTTCAGGCCGATGCTTCGTCGGCCAGGCACGGATGGCGTGTCACGAAAATAGGATACATGGACTGCGTCCATGTAAGCAGGTCGCCCGGCGGCGCAAACGTCATTATGGGCCTGTTCAAATCTCTCGTCCGACTTTTCCAACGCGAGCGCACCATCGCCCACCTGGCGAAATGGCTGGACGTGCCAGAGGCCGAGTTGCGCGAATGGCTCGGCCGCGTGCCGATGTGGGCGCGCGGCTATGAGTATGCCCGCTTCACCATCCCCAAACGCCGCGGAGGCACGCGCACGATTTCGGCCCCCAACGAAAAGCTCAAGGCTTTGCAGCGGCGCATCCTGTATCGCCTCCTCAATCCGCTGCCGATGCACCCGTCCGTCACCGGCTTTGTGCGAGGCCGCTCAATTGTGGACAATGCGCGGCCTCACGTCGGAAGCGGCGTCGTCATCAACCTCGACCTGGCCGACTTTTTTCCCACCATCACAACCGAGCGCGTCGCAGCCATGTTTCGCGGACTGGGTTGGGATGCAGACTCGGCCGCTATCCTGAGCCGCATCTGCACGGATGAGGGACGGTTGCCGCAAGGCGCGCCGACCTCACCCGCGATCAGCAACCTGGTTTGCCGCCGTCTGGACGAGCGGCTGAGCGGACTGGTCAAGTTGTTCAAGGGACATTACACCCGCTACGCCGACGACATCACGATTTCACTGCCCGGCCTGGGACACAACAAACGCCTGCGGCGGCATAAGGGCAAATCAAGACCTGACAAGTCTAAGGCCAACCGAAGGTTGGCACGACCTGTCAGGTCTCCCTCGCGCAGTCTGCTCACCACGATCCGGCAAATCATCGAGGAAGAAGGCTTTCAAATCCAGATGAAGAAAAAGGTGCGCGTGCAGCGCCCGCACCAGCGGCAGACGGCTACCGGTCTAGTCGTGAACCAGGCCGTGCACTTGCCACGCGCCACCCGCCATCGCATCCGGGCGATGCAGCACCGGCAGCGTCTGGGTCAACTGGATGCGGATGGACAAAAGCGGCTGCGCGGCTATGAGGCGCTGCTGAATATGGTTGAGGGTCATCGGTGACTAGGCTTTCCGATAAACCCGACGAGGCGTCGCTGCCTCAGCCCGAGTTGGCGCAGAAAGGTTATCTCCCGTTGCATTGCGTGACGATGAAGGTGATATAAAGCCAAGACCCGAAGGGTTTGGGAGACCCTTCGGGTCTAAAAAATCAACAAGCCGGCAAACGCGCCGCGCCACAGAATTTCCCCATAAACTCTCGCGTGATCGCCGCGAGCCTTCCATCCAGAATCTCGTACACCTGGCTCTCAATCGCTTCGGGCACGCCGCCGTAAAACGCCTGGGCTATTCCGCCCGTGATACAGGCCAACGTATCCGAGTCACCGCCCAGCGATACCGCTGTTCTGATAGCGTCCTCAAAGTCGGTCGAGTCATAGAAGACGCGAATCGCCTGGGGGACGGTGCCTTGCGAGGATTCATCGAACTTGTAGGACGGGCGAATCTCGCCCACGCTCCGGGATAGATCGTATCCGAACCGACCCTCGACAAACTCCTTGATCTCATCCTTCGACTTGCCCGTGCGCGCCAGGAAAATCGCGGCGGCGGTCGCCTGACCACCCTTGATTCCCTCCGGGTGATTATGCGTTACCCCAGTGAACTCGACTGCCTTCTGCAAGACAGTTTCGAGATCGGCGTAGGCATATCCGACCGGGCTGATCCGCATGGCCGCGCCATTCCCGAAGCTGTTGTACGGCTTCATGCTCCCGCTTTTGGCCCATCGCGCAAAGCCACCGCCCCAGCCCCGGTGAGGGAACAGTCGGTAGAACTTTTTGAGATTCTATCATCACCAGGTTCGCGGGGGAAAACAGCGGGTGCACCAATGCGCACAACACGGTGCCCACGCCAACCAGGAGCATGCTCTGCAAATAACGCAGCCAGGGGCGATGCGGCTGCCATGCCTCCGTCTTTATCGGCACGCTTCGCTTCGCGTCCGGCGCTCCACTGATGATATACACGTCAATCGGCCCGCTCTCGCGGATCATTTGATCCACGACAGAGCCTCGCAGCATCTCATACCAGCGTGGGCGAATCGGTTTGCCGAGGATGATCTTGGTGACGTTGTGCTTGCGGGCATACTTGAGCGCCACCTCAGCCATAGAGTGGCCCGGCAGCGTGATGACCTTGCCGCCCAATTCTTCGGCCAGGTGGAGCGTGCGAGTGATGCGATCCTTTTCGGCCTGTGAGAGCAGGTTGTGTTCGTGGGTCTCTACGTAGACGACGCTCCATTCGGCGTCCAGCTCGTCGGCCAGGCGGCGCGCAGTGCGCACCAATCGCTCGGACAGCGGGCTGGGGCTGACGCACACGAGCAAGTGATCTTTGGCCGGCCACGGACCGGGGATGGCGCGAGTCTGCATGTAGGCCCGCATCTGGTCGTCCACTCGCTCGGCCGCGCGGCGCATCGTCAACTCGCGCAGAGCGGTGAGGTTGCCTGCGCGGAAAAATTTCTGAATCGCGCGCGCCGCCTGCTCGGGCACGTAGACCTTGCCCTCTTTGAGGCGCTGCAGCAGTTCGTCGGGCGGCAGGTCAATCAGCTCTAGCTCGGTGGCCTCGTCAATCACGCCATCGGGGATCGTCTCGCGGACGGTGACGCTGGTGATTTGCGCCACCACGTCGTTCAGACTTTCGAGGTGCTGGACGTTGAGCGTCGTGTAGACATCAATTCCGTTGGCGAGGAGTTCTTCAACGTCTTGGTAGCGTTTGGGGTGACGAGAGCCGGGGGCGTTGGCGTGAGCCAGCTCATCCACCAACGCGAGTTGCGGACAACGGGCCAGCACAGCGTCCACATCCATCTCGGGCAAGGTGACGCCGCGATACTCCACCTGCTTGCGCGGAATGATGTCCAAGTCTTGCAGCATCGCCTCGGTCTCGACGCGTCCGTGCGTCTCGACGTAGGCTACCACCAAGTCAACGCCTTCAACTTTGCGCTGGTGGGTGGCTTCGAGCATGGCGTACGTCTTGCCCACGCCGGCAGCATAGCCCAAGAAAATCTTGAGGTGGCCGCGGGCACGCTGTTGCTCTTCAGCCTGGATGCGCGCGAGCAATTCGTCAGGATTGGGTCGCGGGTGTTCTGCCATGCCGCCTATTGTACACCATCTAGCGCCAAATTGAGTTTGAGGACATTCACGCGCGGCTCGCCCAAGATGCCGAACTGCCGGCCCTCGGTAAACTGCGCGACCAGTCCTCGAACCTGTTCCTCGCTCAAGCCGCGCACACGCGCCACGCGCGGAACCTGATAAAGTGCGGCAGCCACGCTGATGTGCGGGTCAAGCCCACTGGCCGAGGCCGTGACCAAGTCCACCGGGATGGGGGCGGTGTTTTGGGGGTCTGCGGCTTTGAGCGCATCCATGCGCGACTTGACCGCGTCTGTCAAAGCCGAACTGAGCGGGCCATAGTTCGAGCCGGAAGACGCGGCGGCGTTGTACGGAAACGGCGAGGTCGCCGAGAGCCGCCCCCAAAAGTATTTCGGCGAGTCAAACGGTTGGCCGATGAGGGCCGAGCCAAGCGGCTGACCGTTCCGATAGATCAGGCTGCCGTTGGCCTGTCGCGGAAATATCGCCTGGGCCATACCCGTGATGACGAAGGGATAGACCAACCCGGTCAGAATCGTTAGCAGCGCAAACAAGACAATCGCAGGCCTGAGTTGAGCCAGCATATCCAACCTCTATCTCGTGTTGAGGCGCGCCTCGGTCTCTGCCAACTGCGCGCGCTCAAGCGCCAGGGCCGCTTGCGTGGCCAAGTTGTGGAGCAGACGACTATCTTCGGGCGGCAGCCAACCATCGCCACGCCACAGATGGATCTCACCCACCAGGCCCGGCGCGGCCAAGATCGGCAGCACTCGCTCGGGCTTGCCGTTTGCCTTGCCATCCAGCGGCGCACTCGCCATGATCGGCGCAGATTGGTTTCCTGGCTGAATGGATACTTGCACGAGCGCAGCCTGGAGCATTTGCTGGAGGTGTCTCGCCAGGGCGTGAACGACGGCATCTTGTGTTCGCAGGCCGGCGAGAGCCGCGCTCAACTCGTACATGAAGATGGCATCGCGCTCACTCGCTCGCGCCCTGGACAGGCCGGACTGGATGCGCCCCACGACCACAACGGCCACGGCCAGGAAAATCATCAGCACCAGCCAGCCTTCCAGCCTGCCCACCGCGAACGTGTAAAACGGCGGGATGAAAAAGAAATCAAAGGTCAGGGCCGCCGCCAGCGCCGCGCACATGCCCGGCCCCTGTCCCCATCGGGCGGCGCTCCACCCAACGGGCAGCAGATACAGCAAGGCAATCACCGCTTCGCCGAGCGTATCGCGCCCGATGAGGGCCAAAGGAACCGTTGTGACTGCCACGGCCAATACGGCCAGCAGGCACTTGCCGATCAGATCGGAAGCGGCTTGGGCGGTTGCGGCCCCGACCACGACCAGCGCATGCCGTGGCCGCGCGCTTCGTGTTTGCGGGCGGCGCGTTCCGCGCGCGCCTGCGCTCGCTCGGCGGTGCGTTGGGCCTGGCGGCGCGCTCGCTCGGCGGCTTCTTGCGCGCGGCGAGCGACTTTTTCGCCGTCCACATAGGGAATGCCGGCCAGACGCTCTTCCAGCTTGCGCTGCATGTCGGCCATCTGCGCTTCAAATTGCTGCGACCAGGATCCCATCGCGGCTTCCCACTCGGCCTCGGGCGCGGCGCCCCACGTCTCGCCGCGCCCCACAACCAACACGTCGCCGCCCGCGAACAAGGTTAACTCGGCGATCCCATCGCCCAGCGTGCCGACGATGCGGCCCGGCGCGCGTTCGGTGATTTGAAGCGGCAAGCGGCAGTGAACGTCGCCGCCCTTGAGCGTCAAGCGCGCGCCGCTGCCCACTTCCACCTTGGCGGAAATATCGCCGCCTGCTTCCAAGCGATACGCTGCGCCGCCCAACGCCGTGTTCAGCGATACGTCGCCGCCGACGTGCTTGACCGTCGCGCCGCCTCCCAACTCGCGGAGGACCAGATCGCCGCCCACCGACTCGATCGTGACGGCCCCGGACACCTGGCGCACTTGCGCGTCGCCACCCACCGACTCGATGCGCAGTTCGCCTTGCACGCCGCGCGCTTCCATGTCGCCGCCCGCGTGGCGCAGCGTGGCAGGCCCCAGATCGCGCAGCTCCACGTTGCCGCCGACCGATTCGATCGCCAGCGGCCCGCCCAATCCGAGCGCGCTCAAATCGCCATTGACTTGCTTGATCGTGACGCTCGTCCCCGGCGGGCAATGAATGTCGCAATCGCTATTGGCCGTCACCGTAAACGACTCGCCTTGCCGCTCGACTTTAAGTTGATTCTCGTCGCCCAACACCGCCATCCCGCGCGGATCCGTGCCGACGAGCGAAAGGCTGCCCCCGCAGCGGGCCACAGTGATGTGCGGCGCATCGGATGTGTCAAAATTCTGTGCCATTCTGTCCTCCCTTGGATTATAGATTGCTGATTGACCGAGGTTCAATCTAGAATCTACCATCCAGAATCATTCCACATAGACCTCGATGCGCTTGCCATCTTCCAAATCCTCGACCTCGACAATTCGTCCAGTCGTCTCGTCGTTGAGCGCGTTGGCGAGCGTCTGCCAATCCAGGCCGTCAATCTCCGGGCGGCGGCCGAAGCGCGAGCCGATAGACAGTCCCACTTGCACCAGGCTCATCGGCAAATTGACAGTGACTTGCGGCTGGCCGGTGTCGAGGTTGGTCACCCGCACGTGAAACCAGCGCATGCGGCCCTCCGGCGCGGTCAACTTGAGGGCTGGCTTTTTAGGCGGGGTCAGCTTTGCCATCGCTTCGGCTGCCGAAAGCTGGCCGGACTCGACCATTTTCAAAACCTCTGTGCGATTCACGTCGCTGTTCATCGTTCCTCCTCTGGGGGGCGGTATGGAGACACCACCCTGCATCAATCACTATTCACCGCGCAATCGCTTGACTGCGTCTTCCGATGTGATTTTGCCTTGCGCCAACTGTTCCAGGATCGCTTTGCGTTCTTCGTCGGAAACTGTGGCCGCAGGTTCCTCTTCACCGACCTCGTAACCCAGCGCGTGGATCACGTCCGCCAACCGGCTGCGGACAGTGGGGTAAGAGATGCCGAGCTCTTCGCCCACGCGGTTGATCTTGCCTTCGCAGCGGACGAACGTCTCGATGAAGGCAAGCTGGTCGGCTGCAAGCTGATACAAGTGACCGAGAGCAAAGTGCCCCTCGATGGTCGTGTCGCAGTTGGGGCAGTACAGCCGCGTCACGTGAAGTGTATCTTTGCAGATGGGGCATTGGCCGATAACCTGGTTCATTTGACCACCTCGAGATTATGCCACTGACTTTGTGTAACGGTTAGTATAATATCACGATTATTGATATTTGTAAAGAGTTTTGTTTCCGATTATTGATATATACATTGTAAATCTTTATGAATGAATTGATAATGTACTTCTGTTATGGAAAGTTCATGACGTCGCAGTGGGGTGACTTTTGCGCCGCGTGTGCGGAGGGCAAGTGTCGGCGTCCGAAATCAAGGATCACCGAACGGAGATGGGGCCGAGGATGACACGGTCGCCGGCCAGGCTGCCCGCGTGGTCAAACAGAGTCGCGCGGCGCTTGGAGAACAGATCGTATAGGCCGATCTCGAGGGCGTATTCGCCGGGCGCGAGGGTGGAGGGAAGCGTCAACCGATGCGGGTCAGAGACGGCTTGCCCTTCGACCCAAACGGGAATCCAGAGAGCTGTGGGAAACGCGCCGCCGAGCGGGGTATAGTAGTCGGCTGGCGGCGCAGCGAGTTGATAGTTTTGAATGAGGTGCACGAAAACTTTGTAGCTCGTTTCAGTCTGCTTGAGCGCGCGCCAGTCCAGCCAGATTTCGACGTCCTGTCCGGGATGCGCGACCAGCGGCTGCGTCCAAATCGCGCGCGCAGATTGCGAGCCGACGCGGGCCATCCCGCCCATCAACGCGATCTCGCTGTTGAAATTCGCCAGCGCCGAATCGTTGATCACGCCGCCGCTCATTTCTAAAAAGTGCGTGACGTGCTTGTCGAAAGCCTCGTCAACCAATTGCTGCGTGTTGTTGATCCGCCCCACGGTGGTCATGGCATAATCGCCCAGATGGGAACGGATGATGAGCGGTTGGGGTTCGGTGTCGCTGATGCACCCAATTCCCATGCGGCCAGACATCTCTTGAACGTCGTTCTCAAATTTCGAGCGAAACGGCGTGTTCTCAATATTGTGAATGGCGCGCTCAAAGCCGCCTGCGTTCAGCACCGTCATGCCGCCGCGGCGGGTGCCCAGGTGCGAGTGATAATCCGTTCCGTAAAACAGGTCTTCGACACAATCTTGTTTTGAAACCACGCCAAAGATTCCGCCCATAACAACTCCTCTGAAGCGGGTTACGCCAGCCAGAACGCGCTGAAGCGCGTTTCCCATCTCAGCCGCGGCTCGACTGAGCTCGCCGAACGTCGAATTCATTCGCGGCGGTTGCGGCGACGCTAACTCGTCTCGAACATTCCCTTGGTCGTCTCATCTGAAACCGGCACGGGGTACTTGCCGGTGAAACAAGCTCGACAATAACCCTCGTCGTCTGTTCCGATCACCTCCGCCAGGCCCTCTGGCGATAGATACCCCAAGCTGTCTACTCCGATATGTTGGGCGATTTCGTCCACGCTTTTGTGATCGGCGATCAACTCTTCTCGAGTTGCCATGTCCACGCCCATAAAGCACGGATGGCGGAGCGGCGGCGAGGCGATGCGCAGGTGGACCTTGGTCGCTCCGGCCTGGCGCAGCAGAGACACAATCGGGCCGCTGGTAGTGCCGCGCACAATCGAGTCGTCCACCAGGACGATGCGCTTGCCCTGCAAGTCCGTGAGAGGATTGAACTTGAGCGCTACCCCCAGGCGGCGCAAGCGGTCGTCGGGCTGGATGAACGTTCGCCCGATGTACCGGTTCTTGATCAGCCCTTCGCCATAAGGAAGGCCGGACTCGTTGGCATAGCCGATGGCATGAGCCGTGGCCGAATCGGGCACGCCGATGACCATGTCGGCGGCGACAGGATGCTCGCGGGCCAGTCGCGCTCCCAACAAGCGGCGCACCCGGTGAACGGAGCGCCCTTCCAACACCGAATCGGGGCGAGCAAAGTAAATGTATTCGAAAATGCACAGGGCCGATCTCTTGGCCGGAACCCCTTGCCAGCAGGTCAGGCCGGATTCGTCCAGCCGGACAATCTCGCCCGGTCGCACCTCGCACAGAAAGGTGGCGCCAATCGTCCCCAGCGCGCACGACTCGGACGCTGCCATCCAGCCACTCCCGTTCAATTTTCCCAGGCAGAGAGGGCGAAAGCCCCGAGGGTCTCGGACGGCGTAGACGGCCTTGCGAGTGAGAATGGTCAAAGAATAGGCTCCGCGCGCCTGCTCCATAAAAGCGGCGATGCGCTCATCCCAAGTCCGGCCCGGCATGCCGGCCAACATCTGGGTGATGACCTCGCTATCCGAGGAGGAACTCAAGCCGACTCCATGTTGCAGCAAGTCGCGCCGCAAAGCGGGGGTGTTGGTGAGGTTGCCGTTGTGGGCTATACCCAACGGGCCGAGTGCTGTCTCGATCAAATAAGGTTGAGCATTGGGCAGGCGCACGGTGCCGGTGGTGGAATAGCGCGTGTGACCGATCGCCAGGTGCCCTTGCAAGAGGTGCAAGTTGTCTTCGTTAAAGACCTGGGCCACCAGCCCCAGCCCTTTGTGGATGGGGGCCACACGGCCATCACTCGTGGCAATCCCGGCGCTTTCCTGCCCTCGATGTTGCAGAGCATACAGCGCGAAAAACGTCTGCCGCGCCACTTCCGATCCGGGCGCGTAGATGGCGCAGATGCCACACGCTTCGTGAGCCTTATCATCATCATCAAACACATCCATATAACACCTACTCTCCCGAAAAGTATCAGTCGCGCCATCACAGGCGCGACTAGAGGAGATGTAATCTATGACGACTGATAGCGAGTAACGATCGTTCGCGGCGCGCGTAGGCGGTCAACTACAAGCACGGTCGTCGTCAGACGCAAACAATCTAACCTCTTGAGCAGCATGAGACAGCCTGACCATTTTTTCGAATTTCAACCCTAGCTTTTCAAGAAACTTGGCTGACCTATGATTGTCTGGAGACGTTATCGCCACAATGCGATTCAACCCCAACGCTTTTTTCCCATACGCCATCACAGCCGAGGCCGACTCGTAGGCGTATCCTTTCGCCCAAAACCTCGGAAGAAAGGCAAATCCAATATCCACATCTTGCAAGGACTCTCTTTTGATCAGACCGCAAATCCCGATCGGGACACCCCCCTCCTTCAACTCGGTCAAATACAAGCCAAAGCCCAATCGGGTATACATTTCAACCGGGCCTTTCAAAATATAGTCACGTGCGTCTTCGAGGGTTCTCACGCCTTTATCGCCGATGAACTGCAACCACGCGGGATCATTCAAAAGCTCAAGGATGAACTCTGCATCGTTAGAGCCTATCCTAAAATTCGTTCCTGACCTGCCTCATCCAGCCCGATGAGGGCAGCAACAAGACGCGTACAGAACGTTAACAAATATGTGGTACAAACAGGAGCCGGGTCAGGGACTGTTCGTGGGAGGCGTGAAGCTCCCGCTGGCATTGGCGGAGCTGGGATTGATCGATGAGTACGAGTTCGTGGTGCAGCCCAGGCTGGCGGGCCATGGACCGACGTTGTTCGCGGGGTTATCGAAGCACATCGATTTGAAGCTCGTCAGCCGGCTGGAGTTCGGCTCGGGGGCGGTGGCGATGCGCTATGAGCTGAGAAGGTAGCAGAAAGGCCGCGTAGCGACGAATCTGGGGGCCGCCCAACATGCGCGTGCAGCGGACTCACCGCTTCGCTCGCTCGGCTCGCCGCGGACGCGCCGCACGTTCGGCGCTTGTGTCAAACGAGTTGCCTTGGCAAGTGAAGTCTATGGAGGATGACAGTGAAGCTTTCGAATATTCGTCCGACAACCGTTGCTCTCTTTGTCGCGACTTTCCTGCTCTTGCTCGTCGGCTCGTACACCGAGAACTCCGGATTCCAAGTTGCAGGGTTGTTGCTTGGTGTCGTCAGCACCATCATTGCGTTCAATCAGGCTAGATCCCCTTAAGTGTATAGTTAAGCGCTCCGTAGATGCATAATGAATGATTGCCAAGTCTTGCTTGAGAGAATCGAGGAATGCCTGGCTACGTGGTTGGAGAATCACGGCTATTCTGAACGTTCAGCGTCGGAACAGAGCCAGCCATTTGGTAGCGGATATATCCAGAGGAAGAACCAGGACAAATGCATTGAGCTTTCTATTGATGGGCGTGACCGATTCTTGACCGTCTATTGGCGCTCGAGTTTATCTCGAGCAGAATCCGAGTCGCTGTTTGACCGTCAGCTTTCCGCAACAGAGTTGGCTGGATCGGCCAGTGCCATTTCGACCGTTGCGTCAGATGTCACAAGCGCATTGGATGCGCGATTTGGACACGAAACCGGTAACGGCACGGGCTGATAAATTGTGACCAGCACGGGATGTATGCGCGGAGAATCTGCGTAGCTGGCTACGCATGGCTGGAGACGATGGCAAGCCAGTTTTGAGTGCGTAAGCAGCGAAGGCACGCCTAACGAACGCATGCAGCTGACGTGGCTAACTGGGAATCACAATTCAGGCCGGCTTCGGTTCACCGGCGCGACTTCAGGCGGCACGGCCTCGGCTCACCCGCCACGCAGCTGATACGAGCCGTTGGGTGGCGCAGGTAGCTCCAGGATCTCTATCCGCGGGTAGGCAAAGAAGTTGTATGGGAAGAGAAGGAGACTGACATGGCTGAAAACAAGACCAAACCAACATCGGCATCCGTCGATGACTTCATAGCAGCAATCGAAAACCCTCGCCGTCGAGCGGATGCCCTGGTGTCTCTAGCGATCTACAAGGAGGTGACTGGTCTTCAACCGGTCATGTGGGGGCCGTCGATCATCGGATTCGGGTCGATCCACTATGTCTACGAAACGGGGCGTGAGGGTGATATGCCAGCGGCGGGGTTTTCGCCGCGCAAGGCCAATATGACCTTCTATGTCGGCGACGACTTCGAGGGGGCAGAGGCGCTCTACGCCAGGCTCGGCAAGCACAAGAAATCCGTCGCATGTCTTTATGTCAACAAACTGGACGAGGTTGACCTTAATGTCCTGCGCGAAATCATTGCCCGCCAATACGGAGAAATTGTATGAATTACGATGAATACCGAAATGCTTACTTCACAGATCCAATACCCAAACCCCGCTATCACTTCAGCGGCACCTTTGGTGTCACACTGTATTTCGAAAAATTTGATTTAGCAGTTGATTATTACCAGCAGGTACTTGGCCCACCAGCATATGTCGAAGGCAAAAAAACAAGAGGTTGGCAGATTGGTAACGGTTGGCTCACATTACTAGAAGGCAAGTCTGGTAATCCCCGTAACGTGGAGGTAACCTTGCAGATGGAGACTCCGGAGGATGCTGAAACACTGCACCGGTCATTTATAGAGGCAGGAGGAAAGGGTCCGGCTCCTTCTGACGAGTTAATGTATGAGCCTATCCGATCCTGTCCAGTACGCGACCCGTTTGGAACGGAGATTTTGATTATCAGTCCCCTTGCGAGTGAAAAAGCTCGAAGGTAAAGTGCCACGGTTAGCAATGGTGAGCTGGCTAACATGGCGAGCAAGGAGAATTACCATGAGAAAAGCTATTGTGCTTGAACATATTTCCCTTGATGGTGTCATACAAGCCCCAGGCGGGCCAGACGAAGATACCAGCGGCGGCTTTGCATATGGCGGGTGGATAGCGCCATATGCCGACCCGATTCTTGGAGCGGCCCTGAGAAGGCAGATGAACCTGCCGTTCGACTTGTTGTTAGGGCGCAAAACCTTTGACATTTGGGCGCCGTACTGGCCGCATCATGCGGATGCATGGCCTGGCGTCAACGCGGCGACCAAGTATGTCGCCTCGAATACCATGACGTCTGGCGAATGGCAGCCGTCCGTGTTTTTAAACGGAGATATTGCAGAAAAGGTCGCCAAAATCAAGCAACAGCCAGGGCCGGATTTGCACGTTTGGGGAAGTGGTAATCTCATCCAGACGCTTATCAAGCATGATTTGGTTGATGTGTTCTGGCTGATGATATATCCGCTAACGTATCGTTTCCGGCGTCACCCGCATCGGCTCAATGCCCTGAGCCGTCATGGCCTCAAAGATGCGGGCCGTCGTCAGCGGGGCGCGGCCGGTGGCATCCTGCAGGGCCTGGCCCTCGGTGTACGATTCGAGCACGCCTTTGGCCCATTGCGCGGTGCGGCCGGCCGCGAGCGATTGGCCGGGATACACGATGGACTCGGCGCGAGTGCTGCGCAGATCGAGCGTTTGCAGCACCGTGCCGGTTTCGTCGTTGGGCTGCGAGGCGTTGATGATCACACGCGGGGCCGCGTGATACAACTTGACGCGCAGCGAGTCCTCGATGGTGGCTGCGTCCACATCGGCGGCCTGGGCGAAATCATAAGCCAGCAAAGAGAGAAAGCGGGCGTACGCCAATTGGATATCCAGCGCGGCGGACTGGGCCGCGGCTTTTTCCGTCGGCGTGGGCGTCGCTGGGTAGAGCCGAAGGCCCCCTAGCGGCAGCGCGGTGCTCTGGTCGCGGATGATCTGCGTGGCCTGCGCTATGAGCAGATTGTCCTTCAGCGCGCCGCCGCGTTGCCGGGCGTACAGGCCGGCGTCGCGCACCGCGTTGGGCAGAAAAGTGACCACGTACACATCGGTCGGGGTGACAAAGGGCGCGTTATCGGCGGGGAGCGCAAAATTCGCGGTTCCGCCGTTGAGTCGCACATCCAGCCCGATCAGGTCCTTGAGCACGCGGGTAAAGGTTTCACGGTTGCCGTCCGGGTCGGTAACCGTGAGGGTGAGCCATTCGGCCGTCGTATAGTTCGAGGACAGTGGAAAGTTGCTCAGCAAGTCCTGGAAGGTATCGCCCAGGCTGAGGAACTCGTCACCACCAACGGCAAAGAAGGGCGCATAGTCGTGAGTGACGGTGGCAAAGACCGCCCCGCCGCTCGTATTGCTTTCCACGATGTGCCCAACGGAGAGCGACTTGGCTGCCAGTTCCGCCGTGCTGTAGGTCATGGTCAGCGGCGTGAATTGATTCAGGTTTACGCCGCCGATGGGGAACTGGTTGTATTGCTCGACCAGCAATGCAATGCTCACCTTGTGCCGGATATTGTCCGGCAGCTCGGCGATGCGGTCATTGGCGCCGGGCGTAGCGAATATATCGCCCGGTTGAGCGCTGTCGAACGATGGGTCGAGGTTCGTCCAGCCCAAGCCGGGCAGGTAGGCTTCCACCCACCAGTGATCTTGCACCCGGGCGATCAAGGCTGGATCATTCACTGGATCGGCCAGTGCGGCGCCACTGGGCAAATATCCCGCCACGCCCCGCGCCGCCGGGAACATGGAGGTCAGCAGCGTTTGGGCATTGGCAGTAGAGAGCGTGCCGTGCCGGTAGCGAGCCGGGATGCCGGCGGCGCGCAGCATGGCGATCAACAGGCTGGACAAGTCGGTCGAGTTGCCGGCCTGGCCCCATAGTGTGCCGCGCAGCGAGCCTTTATACGGATCGAAACCGAATCCGCGCACAAACGCGAACAACGCCAGCGGGTCTTGGGCGAGCTGGGCCGATTTCCAGAGCATGTCTTGATCAAAGCTATCCGCGTCCGGCGTGGCCTGGGTCAAGTTGGCCGCGATGCCGCTGGGGACGATCACGGATGAACGAGCCGTACCGGAAACAGGTTGTCCCCAGCGCGCCGCGTGAACCTGTGCTCCGTTATCGAGCGCGACAAAATCCGAACCCGCGGCAGGCGTCTGCACAGAGAACGTGATGGTGGCGCTGGCTTGCGGCGGGAGATCGGGCAAGCGCCAGGTGAGCGTGCTGCCGTTTTGAGTTGGGCTGTCGGATGCGGCGATGAGGGTCGTACCCGCGGCAAGCGTGTCCACGACCGTGATCGCGCGCAGCGAGTTGACGTCGTCGGTCAGGACCAGGCCGGCCAAGATGGGCACGGTGTCGGTGACGGTCGTGCCGGGCGGGATTTCAGGCAGCCGTGTCTGCGGCAGGTTGTTCACGAGCGTGAGTTCGATCACGGTGGTCCCGGCCACATAGGACGACTGGACGCGGGAGATGGCCAGCGGAGAGGCGTGAGACGCGACAGCGGATTGGGATGCTGTGCTGAGAGAACGAGGACTGGAGACTTGGCTTGCGCCGAGTAAAAGAGCTGGAGCTTGAGCAGTCGTGGGAGAAATACCCGCGCTGCCGAACACAAGTGCGAGAACGATACAAGCCACACATATCCGATAAAGGAAACGCGACCCCGTCATGGACCACCTCCTCTGCAAAACAACAAGGAACCCGAACACCCATTCGCGGCAGCCACCTTCCCGAAGGCTCCGAGCTTTCGGGAAAGCCAAGTCCACTAGCGCATAACCAGCGGCAGATACACTCTGTTCAGAGCCGGTGTCGTCGGCACGCCGTCATTCAACGCCACCAGGTTCAGTGCACCGCCCGTCGAACTCAACGTGTAGGAAAAGCCCGGCGCCAGTCCCGCGATCGTCGTCGTCTGGAATGAACTGGCGAACGCGCCCGCCTGCATGAATTGAAAGCTATCGCCTTGCTTGGGCGCAAAACCATTGCCAAAGTTGAGCACGAGTTGCCCGCCGAGATTGGCCGTGCCGGTGACGATCAGCCGATCGTGTCGAGCGGCCCTTTGCCATGCTGCTCGATCGCCGCTAGTTCCTGACAGAGGACATTCGGATGCCGAACAGTGTATTTGTCCATTTTCCAAACAATTTCGTCTGGGGAGCTGCGACGGCCGCCTACCAGGTCGAAGGCGCCTGGAACGAGGATGGCAAAGGTGAGAGCATCTGGGACCGCTTTTGCCGCGAGCCAGGCCGGATTGCGGGCGTTGACGCAGAGCGCAACGCAGGCGACACGGGCGACACAGCTTGCGATCACTATCACCACTTCCGCGAGGATGTTGCGCTCATGAAATCGCTGGGCCTGCGAGCCTATCGCTTTTCCATCTCCTGGCCGCGCGTGATGCCCGAAGGAACGGGCGCGGTCAATTCGCGCGGATTGGACTTTTACAGCCGATTGGTGGATGAACTGCTCTGCGCGAACATTGTGCCCTTTGTGACTTTGTATCACTGGGATTTACCGGCGACGCTGCAAGATCGCGGCGGCTGGCCCCATCGAGCGATGGCCGGCTATTTTGGCGAGTATGCCAAGATCGTGTTGGATAGTCTGGGCGACCGGGTCACGCATTGGATCACGCTCAACGAGCCATTCTGCTCCGCCCAGATGGGATACGGCGAGGGGCGGCACGCGCCGGGCATGGCCGATCTGGATCATGCATTGGCGGCGGCCCATACCCTGCTGCTGGCCCATGGGCGAGCCGTCGAGGTCTTTCGCCAGGGCGGCTATGCGGGCGAGATTGGCATCACGCTGAATCTCGGAGATCACCAGCCGGCGACTGACTCGCCGGAGGATTACGAAGCGGCGCAGCGGGTCAAAGAGTTTTCGGATTCGTGGTTTCTTGACCCGGTGCTGCGAGGGCAATATCCGCCGAGGCTGACGCAATGGTGGGAAGGCCATTTGCCGACCATCGCGGCGGGCGATATGGCGCGCATTTCGCAGCCGATTGACTTTCTGGGGATCAACTATTACACCCGCACGCTCGCCCGGCACGATCCGAACCAGCGCAGAGTCCGATTTTCCACGGAGGTTCCAAAGGGAGCGCCGACCACGACGACGGGCTGGGAAGTCTATCCGGCGGGGCTGTACAACGTCCTTGCCCGGCTGCGGGACGAGTATGGCAATCCGCCCGTGTACATCACCGAGAACGGCGCGGCCTATGCCGATGTGGTGGATGCGACAGGGCGTGTCGCCGACTACAATCGAATCACCTACCTCAGCCAGCACCTGGCGGCGGCTCATCAAGCCATTCAGGACGGGGCGCAGTTGCGCGGCTACCTGGTCTGGTCGCTGCTGGATAATTTCGAGTGGGCCGAAGGCTACCGTCATCGCTTTGGACTGGTGTACGTGGACTATGCAACACAAGCCCGCGTCGTCAAAGAGAGTGGGCAATGGTACGCCCGCGTGATACGCGAGAATGGGCTGAATCCGCAGGGGTAATTCGATGAGAACACAGTTCCAATTACAGTTCACGGATCAAGACTGGGAACGCATCGAGCGCGACTGGACGGCTTGGTGGGCCGGCGATCTGGATCGCCCGCTGGTGGTGATCGAGGACGCAGAGCCGCCGCCGGGGATCACCCTTTCGAACATTCACAACCTGTGGTATCCGGCCAGCAACTTTCCGCTCGACATGCCAGCCGACGAGGTGCTTGACCATTACCAGGTGCGCCTGGAAGCCAAACGCTTTTACGGCGACGCCTGGCCCAAATGGTGGCCGAATTTCGGGCCGGGCATCATCGCCGGGTTCTTGGGCGCGCAGGTTCACTCGACGCCGGACACGGTCTGGTTTGACCCCACAGAGCAGACCAGGATTCAGGACCTGCAAGTGCGTTACGACCCGGACAATGTGTGGTGGCGGCGAGTGCAAGAGTTGACGCGCTGTGCTGTGGAACGATGGGGCAACCAGGTCTGCGTGGCGCACACTGACCTGGGCGGCAATCTGGACATCCTGGCTCCGCTGTTGACCACGCAGCAATTGCTCGTCGAGTTGCACGATCAGCCCGGCGAGGTCCTGCGCCTGACGAGCGAGCTGACCCGGCTGTGGCTGCGCTACTATGACGAACTCGCTGCCATCATCCAGGCGGCAGGTCGAGGAACATCGCCGTGGGCTACTCTTTGGTCGCCTGGGCGGTGCTATATGCTGCAGAGCGACGTCTCGGCCATGATCTCGCCCAAGATGTTTGAACAGTTTGTGATGCCCGACCTGGCGGCTTGCTGCGAGGCGTTGGATCACGCTTTCTATCATCTCGACGGCCCCGGCGCGGCGCGGCACCTGGATCTGCTCTTGACGCTTTCACGTTTGCGAGGGATTCAGTGGGTTCCGGGCGACGGCGCGCCGCCGCCGGAAGAGTGGCTGCCGCTGCTCAAGCGCATCCGGGCTGCGGGCAAGCTGTGCCAGCTTTACGTCAGCGCCGAGGGGGCGCGTACCATCGTCCGCGAGTTGGGTGGGCGCGGGTTCGCCTTTTACATCAACGACTGCATGTCGCGCCAGGAAGCAGGCGATTATTTTCACGGCTATATGGTACCCTCAACTGGCTATCTGCAGTTTTTCGATCTTGATTACATTCTAGGCGTCACTCCCGCGCCGCGCTACACCCGTCCACATGAGTTTTTACCAGTTTCGTTGTTATTGTCAATTACCCCATTGACAAAGCCAACCGCTTGGGTTACAATGTAGCCAATCAGGAGCACAACCAGCCATGACAACCCAAGTCAAACTCACCACCAAGCAAGCCCGCCCTATCGTCCAGATCGCTTTCCCTGACTACGCCGGTCGCAAGTTCAGCCTTGAATTTTCCGAGACTGCCGAGATTTACAACACCGACTGGGACGGCGGCAGCCACAATGACTATGTGTTTATCCGCCGAACCGGCGAACATTCCAGCCTGCCGACTTATGCGCCCTGGGATAGCCCGGTTGAGGGGAAGCGTATCGCCCTGACGCCCGACCTGATGGTTGTCAAGCACACTTTCTTCTGTGGGCAGGATTGCGGTATCCGAATCTACGCTCATCCCAGCATAGCCCCTTACTGGCTGCCTGAGCGCACCGCATAGCACGACCCGCCCGCCGAGGTGACTAAGGCGGGCAAAGGATGAACATGGAGAACGACATCAGCAAAGCCGCCGCCGCCCTGGGTCGCCGGGGTGGGGCGAGCAAGAGCGACGCCAAGCGCGCCGCAAGCGCCGCCAACGGTCGCAAGGGCGGCCGGCCGCCAACAACGTTTGAGCTGCGAGACGGGCAGCCGGTCATGACCAAGCACGGGGGAGAGATGGTGGCCGGGATAGTGCATGTCGTCAGGAGCGGCATGATCTCGATTGATCTGGAAGACGGCACGTCGATCAAGGTGTCGGTGTAGCATCCCGGCACACGACGCCCTCGACTGCACGGCCCACGATTCCCCAATCGCGGGCCGTGTAGTAGTCCACCTCGCCCAGCACGTTACCCCGCTGCATCCACGCTCTGGTGCGCGCGTCCCCGGCGCAGTCGTACACCATCAGCCGCGCCGTGCGCCCCTGCCAGTGAACCGTCCACACCTGCCCGATGTCCCGGCATGACAGGGCGGCTATGTAGCCGTCGACGCCCTGTCGATCTTCGGGCAACATGTACGCCGTGCGGCCTGGCGTCGATCGGTTGCGGAGCGTCTCATCCGTGGGCCGCTGGGCATACTGGCTCAGCAGCCCGACGACGCACGAGGCGGCCGCGAGGGGAAGGGCGATTGTCGATAGCACTTGTTATATTAACATTGCGAACGTTAGGTTAGTTAACAGTCGTGCGGGGGAATAGGGCGCATTGTCGTGTTTATGGCGTGGTTATTGACACGTCGCTTCGCACGTCCAGGTATCCCTCGGCCACGGTCGATACCGTGCCGCTGAGCGTGACCTGGACATCCCAGTAGTATTTGGCCGGCGTCAGAGTCGCCGTCTGTGTTGCCGTGATCGTGACATCGGCAATGCCGGCTTCCGGCGTCGTGAGCGTTACCCCATCGCCAACAGTGCGCGTAATCAGGGCCGACAGGTCCGCGTCGCTCAAGTTGCGCTTGACCGTCATTCGCACGGCGGCGCCTGTGATGTCCACGGGCGCGCCGTCCTGGTCCACCACCGGCACGCGCAGGTTAATCGTGTCGCCGCGAGCTGCATCGAGCCGTTGTTTTGCCATCGTCAATTCTCCACGTTTGCGGACGTGCCGCGCTGCTGAACCGTCGCCGATTTCCCGTGCTTCTCAACCGTCGCGGACTGCCCGCGCTGCTCAATTGTCGCGTACAGCCGGCGAAACGCGAGAATCACGGACGACGTTAAGCCGAGCTCACCGGCCAGGCTCAGCACGCCATCGAGTACCTTGTGAATAGCTCGGGATAGCACCCCGTCCGGTGTGAGCGCACCTGTCAGCACCTTGCCCGTCTGTCGCACCAGGCCGCCAGCTATCGTCACGGCTCCATCCATTACCAGGGCGAACGCGCTGCCCGTCGTCAGGTCGCCCGATGGCGTCACGCCTCCGGCCAAGTCCTTGCCGATCTGCCGGATCATCTCTCCGGCCGCTGAAACCGTGCCCGCAAGAACCTTCCCCGTTTGCCGCGCCAGCTCGCCCGATGGCGCGAGAGCGCCGACCATGGCAAGCAGGTACGTCTTGATCGTCGCCAGCGCGCCGGTTGGCGTTACGGCTCCGCTGAATTCACGCGGCGATTGTTTCGTCAGGTCGCCCACAGGCGTGAGCGTGCCGGCCAGGATGCTTCTCACCTGCCTGGTCAAGGCGCCGTCAAGAGTGAGCGTGCCAGCTAGAGTGAGGATAAACGTCTTGAGCGTGGCAAGTATGCCGGTTGGCGTGACTTCCCCATCGAACGACCGAGGCGACTGCTTCATCACGTCGCCCGATGGAGTCAGAGCGCCGGCGATGTCCTTGCCGACTTGCCGCACCAGGTCGCCGGCCATCGTCACGGCGCCTGATAGCGCAAGCAGAACCATCTTGAGCGCGGCGAGCGAGCCGGTTGGCGTCACGTCGCCGGCCAGGTCTTTTCCGACTTGCCGTATCAGGTCTCCCGCGGGCGTGAGCGCGCCAAGCACAGTCAGCAGGTACATGCGGACGGTAGCCAGCGCGCCCGATGATCCCAGTGTGCCAGACAAGTCCTTTCCAACTTGCCGTATCAGGTCGCTGGCGCAAGGCCGCGCGCCAGTAACGCGCCTGCCGCGCCGAAAGGCCTGCGCGCCGGCCCGCCTCGGCGGATGACGCGCCTGCGTCGAACGCCAAGAGCGCCTGGGCACGCCGACCCAGCGTGCCTTCCAGCGCGGCCAGCCGTTCACACATGGCGCGCTCCTGCGTGTTCAACAGGCGGGCGTCGTTGGGTACAACGCGCACCAAGTCCAGCGCCCGTTCAAACTTGCTGCGGGGTTCAGGCTGCAAACCCCACTCGTCTTGCAAGCACTTGACCACATCCTTCAGGTCATCTTCGACGCCGCCGGATTTCAACTCGACTTCCAATTCCAGGTATGCCTGCTCGTCTTGGCCAATCGTCACGCGCACATCGTCCAGGCTCAATTCGGCGATGAGTTGATCGCCACGGCTGGCGGCGCGCACCGAGCGCGTCTGATGCAAATCGAACAGCGGCGCGAGCAATTCATCGCCCACGATGCCGAGCACCTTGTCGCGCGCGGGACTGGCGGGCCAGTTCCCCGGCGGGCCATCGGCGGGCAAAGTGATTTCCAGTTCCTCGCGCCGATGCACCGCGCCTTGTGCGCTGCCCATACTCTTGACCGTGATCAGGATTTCGCCCCCTTGCTCGCGCCGGCGGCACATATAGCCCGCCGCAAGAATCAGCCGAGCGGGCGTATCGAGAAAAGTGTCGTGCGCCAGCTTGACTCGACTGGCCGAAAGCCCCAGGCCCGCTAAGCTTTCGACGGCTTGCAAGCGAGCCAAAGTCTCCGCGTCGGGCACTTTGAACTTGGCTTCGATTTCCACGTTTACAGATCCAAAATCTTGGGAGGCAAGAGCCAGATCAATTCGCCTGCGAGGCGCAAGGGGTCGGGCACGTTCACGCAGGCCAGGCTGCCTTTCTTACATTCCACCTGTCCCCCGCCGATCAGGTCGCCGATCAGCTCGCTGAAATCCGGCTCGTGGCCCACTAACATGAGCGCGGCTGCGTTCGAGTGTTCGCGCACGAGAGGCGCAAGTTGATCCGCGCCAAAGCCTGGAGCCAATCGCTCGTCCGTGATCAGCTTGTCCATCATGCCCAGTCGCTGCGCCACGCTCTCGGCGGTCTGGTAAGCGCGGACGAGCGGGCTGGTGAGGATGAGATCGAGGCCCAGGCCCAGCCGGGCGAGGGTGGCCGCTTCGCGCGCCATGCGCGCCCGGCCCTCGCCGGTCAGCGGGCGATCAACATCGTCGCCTGCCCATTCCTCGCGATCCACCGCCAGCCCGTGACGAAGCAAGTAGAGCTTCATGCCGGATTTCCTTTCTGCACAGGCTCGGTCTTTTTTCCAGCGCCGTTCCTCCGAGTCTGTAATCATGCTTCCACTCTAACCCAAAGTGTTCTGAGCTTGTTCGATTCGGCGTTGGATGAACTCGGCCTGGCTGTTGAACGGCGGCTCATCCGGGCCTGGCTCGACGCGCGCATACGTGCCGTCGGGCAACATGCGCCGCGCCTTGACGTTGTCCTTCATGCACGGCTCCAGGACTAGATCACGCAGGTGACGCACCAGCCGCTTGTCTTCGATGGGAAACAGCAACTCCACACGCCGGTCGAGGTTGCGTAGCATCAAGTCGGCGCTGCCCAGGTAGACCTCTTCGTTGCCGCCGTTGCAAAAGTAATAGATGCGGGTGTGCTCCAAAAAGCGGCCCACGATGCTCGTCACCTGGATATTGTCGCTGAGGCCCTTGAGGCCGGGCCGCAGGCAGCACATCCCGCGAACGAGCAAATCCACCCGCACGCCCGCCTGCGCGGCTTCGTAGAGCAGCCGAATCATTTGCTTGTCCACGAGCGAGTTGACCTTGAAGATGAGGTGGCCTGCCTCGCCGCTTGCCTGATGCTCCATCTCCCGCCGGATCAGCGCCTCGATCCCGGAGCGCAAATTGATCGGCGCGACCAGGCACTTGTGATAGTCTTTCTTGGCTGAATAGCCGGTGAGGTAGTTGAAGATGTTGGAGACATCCTCGCCAATGTCTTCGTCGCAAGTGAACAGGCCCAGATCGGTATAGATCTGCGCTGTGACGGCGTTATAGTTGCCCGTGGCAAGGTGGATGTAACGCCGGATCTGCTCGCCTTCTTTGCGCACCACCAGCGCGGTTTTAGAGTGCGTCTTGAGGCCGAGCAATCCATATACCACGTGGACACCTTCGCGTTCCAATGCCTTGGCCCACTCGATATTGCTTTCTTCGTCAAAGCGCGCTTTGAGTTCCACGAGGACGGCGACCTGCTTGCCGTTTTGCACGGCTTCCAGCAAGGCCTGCACGATAGGTGAGTTGGGGCCGACACGATACAGCGTTTGCTTGATCGCCAGCACGTCCGGATCGTTGGCGGCTGTTTTTAGAAAGCTCACCACCGGCGCGAACGAATCATAAGGATGGTGAAGCAAAATATCCTGGCGGCGGATGGCGGCAAAAATGTCGCCTTCGGTGAGCCTGGCATCCAGCGGGGGGGGAACCGCGGGCAAAAAGGGCGGGTCTTTGAGGTCGTGGCGATCCACGCTATAGAGGCTCCTGAGACTGCTGAGACCCAGCGGTGTGTCCAGCGTGTAAATGTAATCGCCGTGATGTCTGCCCAAATGTAGGACAAATTGCCAATTTGTCCTACACGCTGCCGCCAAATATGAGGGCGTATCACGGCAAATCCCAGAGAGCCAACTTTTGGAGAAAGCAAATGACAGAAGCAAAGAATCCCTTCCAAACCGCTCAAGCCCAGTTTGACAAGTGCGCAGAGATTCTGGAACTTCCTGACGACATCAGGGAAATACTGCGCTGGCCCATGCGCGAATATCACTTCCGGATCCCGGTGC
Organism: Anaerolineae bacterium; assembly: GCA_041300525.1. GTDB lineage: Bacteria > Chloroflexota > Anaerolineae > Fen-1058 > Fen-1058 > JBGLNJ01. The sequence goes on from JBGLNJ010000001.1 coordinate 5,100,884, forward strand.
GCATGGATGATGGAAGCAACAAGTCCTTCCAGGGGTTCCGCGTGCAGCACAATGATGCGCGCGGCCCGGCCAAAGGCGGCATCCGCTTCCACCCGAATGAGACGATTGACACCGTCTGCGCGCTGGCCATGTGGATGACGTGGAAGTGCGCTGTGGCCGACATTCCGCTGGGCGGCGGCAAAGGCGGCGTCATCATCAACCCGGCCTCGCTTTCGGTCACGGAGAAAGAACGCTTGTGCCGGGGCTGGGTGGGTCAGATGTGGCACAACATCGGCCCGCGCATGGATGTGCCGGCTCCCGACGTGGGCACCACGCCCCAGATGATGGCCTGGATGATGGACGAATATAGCAAGTTGGCGGGCCAGTACACGCCGGGCGTCTTTACCGGCAAGCCGGTGGACATGGGCGGCTCGCTGGGACGCACGGAGGCCACGGGCTATGGCGTGATCTATACCGTGCGCGATGCCATGCAGCACATGGGGCTGGACCCCAAGCAATGCAGCGCGGCCATCCAGGGTTTTGGCAACGTAGCGCAGTACGCCGCCATGGGCTTTCACGACATGTTGGGCGGCAAGGTCGTCTGCGTCTCCTGCTATGACTTGGCCGACAAAAAGCCGTACACTTATTCGCACCCCGATGGCATTGACCCGCATTTTCTGCAGAGCATCACCGATCAATACGGGACGGTTGACAAGGTCAAGGCCAGGGCGGCGGGCTATGTCCTCGAAGACGCGATGGCCTGGATTGACAAAGAAGTGGACGTGCTGATCCCGGCGGCGCTGGAGGGCATGATTAATGCCGAGACGGCCCCGCGCATCCACTCGCGCGTCAAGCTCATCGCCGAGGGCGCGAACGGCCCCACCACGCTGGAGGCCGATGAGGTCATCAAGCAGCGCGGCATTTTCTTGATCCCCGACTTTTTGTGCAACGCGGGCGGGGTGACCACCTCGTACTTTGAATCTGTCCAGAACGACATGAATTTCTACTGGAGCCGCGACGAGGTGCTGCAGCGGCTCGATCAAAAGATGACCAAGGCCTTCCACGACGTGCTGCAAATGGCGCTGGATCGCAAGGTGTACATGCGCGACGCAGCCTACCTGGTGGCGATTGATAAAGTCGTGCGGTCTATGCGCCTGCGCGGCTGGGTGTAAAAAAGCCTATGCAAGAAAAGGGGCGATCCATTGGGTCGCCCTTGTCGTTTAGGAGTGACCCGTTTTTCTAGGAGAATTGGATTATGATTGACTTGCCGCTTGAGGCGCCCAAGATCTTGGCGATCTACCTGCAAATTGCCAACTATCCCATCATGGCGCAGCAGGTTCGTCGCCGCATGCGCGAGGAACTTTTCCGCCGGGGCGTGATCACCTCAGAAGCGCTGGAGGCGGAAGTGCGTGAAAAGGCCGTCCTCTCGCAGTGGCGCGAGGGCCTGATCGACCCGGTGGAAGAGGGCGAACTTGTATGGCAACAGCGCCTGCAGGTGATTCGTGATCACCTGACAGACTTTTACTTTGCCAACAATCTGCCGATTGATCTTTTTCAAAGCATCGTCAATGATCTGCTGGCGAGTCGTTCGGTCCGCCAAGATGCTCTCGATCTCCACTTTAACCCTGAACTGGCTCCCCTTGATCTGCTGCTGAGGCAAGCCAAACAATACGAGTCGTTGCCTGCAGAGCAACGGGACAAGGTGAAACACCACTTGGAAGAGATCATCGTGGTGCTCATCAAGACCATCATCAGCGAGCACCTGGGGTTTGTGCGGGTCGCCAAGGCCTGGTTCACTTGCGATGATCTCAGGTTTATCCACTCCCGGCGCATCGGCACCGGCAAGATCGGCGGCAAAGCCGCCGGCATGTTATTGGCCTGGAAAATTTTGCAGTCGTGCGCCCCTGAAGTGGCGCGGCAGTTGGCCTTGCCCGAATCCTATTTCATCGCTACCGATGTCTTTTACGATTTCTTCTCCCTCAATGGGCTAGAGTCCATCAACCAGAAATACAAACCGTTGGAACAAATCCAGGCCGATTACCCCCAGATCCGGGCTGCTCACGAGCGAGGCCGCTTTCCCCAAGAAATCACCGAGCAACTGCGCGCGATTCTCGTGCAGGTCGGCAAGACGCCCCTCATCGTGCGCTCGTCCAGCTTGCTCGAAGACAACTTTGGCACTTCTTTCGCCGGCAAGTACGAAAGTCACTTTTGTCCCAACCAGGGCACGTTGGAAGAAAACCTGGAAGCTTTGACCCTGGCGATCCGCCGCACCTATGCCAGCGTCTTTAACCCGGATGCGATGCTCTACCGCCGCCGCATGGGGCTGCTCGACTATGACGAGCGCATGTTTCCGCCGATAGCCTGCCTGTGCCCGTCCCATCCACTGTGCGCGCCGTCGCCGCCGCTCACCTGACCGCGCAGCCGTCCACGGCTTGGCTCAGCCAGACTGTGATGATCCAGGCCCGCGCGTTTTATCCTTACCCTTCGCAACGCCTGACCGTCACCGACCCACTCGGCAACCTCATCACTCCGATAGATGATGGTGAGACCGGCACAGCCCCCTACATCCACACATGGCGAATGGCGCCGCTCGTGACCGGAACGCACCGCATCACCTTCACCGCCGATTTGTTGCCGGCGCCTGTCACGGCCAGCGTCAACGTGGCCTCCGTGGCCGGCGTTGATTCTTCTCCCGTGGCGCCGCCGGTCAATACGCCGGTCTCCTTTTGGGCTTTTGCGTATTACCCCTATTCCAACGTCGCCCTGGTCTCGACCGATCCGCAAGGCACCGCTCTTCCGCTTACTTTTCTGGGACAGTCGAGTGGCCCGCCGTATGTGTGGACGTGGATTGGCACGCCGGTCATCACGGGCACGCACATCTACACCTTCACCGCCGATGGGTTGGATGTGCCGGCGCGCGGGTTGGTCTTTGCCGGGGGAACCGCCGTGTATCTGCCCGTCATCTTTAAGCAGTGAGTGGCGGCCAGACGCAAAACGGGCTGGCGCGAATGGCCGGTAGCGGACGAACCGTCGCAGCGCCCCCCTTTTTCTTTTTGCAGTATTCGGTGGACGCGGTATAATCGTCGCACGTGTGCGCGAGGTGCGATCAAATCCGGCTGATGCCACGCTCCGCGTCTGCCGAACTGCCGAACTTGTTTAGCGCAAGTGTGCCTCAACAGGTTGAGGACTCTGACCAGTTGATTTTGGTCACACCCTTGTGCGCATCACACAATCCGCAATCTACAATCCGCAATCAGAAATTGAAGGAGATACCCATGACGTACATCGAATCTATCCAAGCCCGCGAGATTCTGGATTCGCGCGGCAACCCGACGGTGGAAGTGGAAGTGGTGTTGGAAGATGGCGCGTTCGGGCGCGCGGCGGTCCCTTCCGGCGCATCCACCGGCGCGCATGAGGCGCTAGAGTTGCGCGACGACGACAAATCGCGCTACGGCGGCAAGGGTGTGCTCAAGGCAGTGGAGAACGTCAACGACACGATCACCGACGAACTGCTCGGCTGGGACGCCACCGATCAGGTGGGCATTGACGAGATGCTCATTCAACTGGACGGCACGCCGACCAAATCCAAGCTGGGCGCGAACGCGATCCTGGGCGTCAGCCTGGCCGTGGCTAAAGCTGCCGCCGAGTCGTCCGGGCTGCCTCTGTATCGCTACCTGGGCGGAGTGGAAGCGCGCACACTGCCTGTGCCGATGATGAACATCCTCAACGGCGGCAAGCACGCCGACAACTCGACTGACCTGCAAGAGTTTATGATTTTGCCCGTGGGCGCGCCGACGTTCGCCGAGGCGCTGCGCTGGTGCGCGGAAACGTATCAGGCGCTCAAGAAGGTGCTCAAGAAAAAGAGCTATAACACCAATGTGGGCGACGAGGGCGGCTTTGCGCCCAGCTTGAGCAGCAACGCCGAAGCGGTCGAGGTTATTCTACAAGCCATTCAGGCCGCCGGTTACAAGCCCGGCGAGCAAATCTATATCGGGCTCGACCCGGCGTCAACAGAAATCTTTGAGGACGGCGTGGCCTACAACCTCAAGCGCGAAAAGCAGCGGCTGAGCGGCACGGAGATGGTGGATTTTTACGCCGACTGGGTGAGCAAATACCCCATCCTCTCCATCGAAGACGGCCTGGCCGAAGACGATTGGAAGTCGTGGGCGCTGATGACGAGCAAGCTCGGCGATAAAATCCAGATCGTGGGCGACGACCTGTTCGTGACGAACACTGCGCGCATCGCGCGCGGCTTGAAGGAAAAGTCAGCTAACTCGGTGCTCATCAAGCTTAACCAGATCGGAACGCTCACCGAGACGCTGGCCGCCGTGCGGATGGCGCAGCGCGCCGGATGGACGGCGGTCGTGTCGCACCGCAGCGGCGAGACGGAAGACTCGACCATCGCCGACTTGGTCGTGGCGACCAATGCCGGGCAGATCAAGACCGGCGCGCCGTGCCGCTCCGACCGGGTTGCCAAGTACAACCAGTTGTTGCGCATCGAGGAAGAGCTAGGCGAGACGGCGGTATATGCCGGCAAGAGCGCATTTGTGCAGCTAAAATAGTCAACTGATCAATCAGTTGTTAGCGGGGGAATCAGATAGTGAACATGGTCGGTACTGAGTCGCTCACACGAGACATTCTGGAAGATATATGGGGTCTCGTGCCTGCGATGGATTCGCTGCATGGACTTGGCCCGGTGGCCTGCTCGTTCCAGGGAAGCGGAACGCGAACCAGGACGACTTTCTTCCAGGCCGTGCAACAACTCGGCCTCCAGGCCATCGAGCTCCCGCCATTCCTGGACACCAGAGAGCGGGTGCAGGACCTGTCGGGCTATCTGGACCCCTTCTACTCCTTGTACGTTATCCGGTACCGAGACCACGAGAAGCTGGAGGATTTCGCGGGCGCCTCCAAGCGTCCGGTCATCAAGGATGGAACATCGCCGACAAACTCGTGCCGCGTGTCCTGCACCTGACCGGAAGGCGCCATCGGTATGGGCTTGGGCCATAGGATGTCTCCTTCGGCATCCAATTGGCCCTGGTACAACTCTACGGACAGATCGCCCGGCGTCAATTGCCCCAGGTCGAGCCAGGCATGTACCGTCAGTGTATCACCGACCTTGAGCCCGTCCGGCATATCGGCCTTGACCTCGACGATCTTGAGCGCGGCCCAACTGGTCTGCATGTGTGCCTTCCAGTCCGCCAGTGCCCGCGCGCGCTCCAGATGGTTATCGGTCAGCGCGTTGTAGCGCGCCAGGGCCGGTAGATAGGTTTCTTTGGCGTACTGGCAGACCATGCGATTGGTGTTAAAGAATGGGCAGATCGTGCGCATGGCGGTCTTCATGCGGTTGATCCAGGCGCGCGGCAGGCCATCCGCGCCGCGCATATAGAATAGTGGGACAATGTCTTTTTCGAGCAGGTCGTACAACGTATTCGATTCGACCTCGTCCTGGTAAGCTTCGTTCCCGTACTCTTCGCCGGAGCCAATCGCCCAGCCCGTATTGATGTTGTACGCTTCGGCCCACCAACCGTCCAGAACGCTCACGTTGATGGCCCCATTGAGCGTGGCTTTCATCCCGCTGGTGCCGCTGGCTTCCATCGGGCGGCGCGGCGTATTGAGCCAGACGTCCACGCCTTGCACCAGGTAGCGAGCGACGGCCATGTCGTAATCTTCGATAAAGACCATGCGATGCCGCGCTTCGGGCTTTCGCTCAAAGTGAATGATCTGGCGAATCAGCTCTTTGCCGGGGTTGTCGCGCGGGTGGGCCTTGCCGGCAAAGATAATCTGCACCGGGCGATCCTTGTTCGTCAAGATGCGAATCAGGCGTTCCTCATCGCGCAGCAACAGCGTGGAACGTTTATAAGTCGCAAAGCGGCGGGCAAAGCCGATAGTCAGCGCTTCGGGGTTGAGCACTTCTTCTGCCAGGGTCACTTCCGAGGGCGGCGCGCCGCGCGCATCCAGTTGCGCGCGCAGACGGTTGCGCGCAAAGGCCACCAACCGCTCTCGGCGACGCTCGTGCGTGCGCCAGAGTTCTTCGTCGGGGATCTGGTGAACGCGGTTCCACAGGACCGGGTCGCCGGGGTCGTCGCGCCAACGCGGGCCCAGGTAGCGATCGAACAGGTTATCCATGTCGCGGCTCACCCACGACGGCGCGTGGATGCCATTGGTGATGGATGTGATGGGCGTATCTTGAAGTGGCACGCCCGGCCAGACGTTTTGCCATATCTTGCGCGAAACGGCGCCGTGCAGCCGGCTGACGCCGTTGATGCAAGCCGCCATGCGCAAGGCCAGGATGGTCATGCAAAACTCTTCTCCTTCGTTATTGGGATCCTGGCGGCCCAGGCCGAGAAAGTCCTTGCGCGACAGGCCCAGCCTTTTGTAATACTCGGTAAAATACTTGTCCATCAAGTCCGGCGCAAAGTTGTCGTTGCCAGCCGGCACAGGCGTGTGCGTCGTGAACACGGCGCCAGCCATGGCGGCCTCGCGTGCCTGGGCAAAGGTGAGTCCGTGTTCTTGCATCAATTCCCGGCAGCGTTCCAGCGAAAGGAACGCCGCGTGTCCCTCGTTCATGTGGCACACGGCGGGGCGCAAGCCCACCGCGCGCAGCGCCCGGTAGCCCCCTACGCCGAGCATGATCTCTTGCTGGATGCGCGTCTCGCGGTCGCCGCCATACAGTTGATCCGTAATGTCCTGATCCGCTGGGCGGTTGAGCGGGGTGTTGGTATCCAACAGGTAGAGCGGCACACGCCCCACCTGGACCTTCCACACCTGGGCAACGATGGGGCCCCAGGGGTAATCCACCGATACCATAATGGGCATCCCGTCTGCGTTGTGCTCCTGCCGGATGGGCAGCGTGTAGAAATCATTATCAGGGTAACGCTCCTGTTGCCACCCATCCGCATTGAGATATTGGCGAAAGTAGCCTTGCTGGTAGAGCAGCCCCACTCCGACTAACGGGAGGCCGATGTCGCTCGCCGATTTGAGGTAATCGCCAGCCAGGACGCCCAACCCGCCAGAATAGTTGGGCAAACATTCGGTCAGGCCGAATTCGGCAGAGAAATAGGCCGCAAACCGACCCTCGTGGGGGACGTCCGGTTGCTTCTGGCAATAAGTGCCGTGCGCCTCCATGTACGCCTCGTAGCGCTCCCAGGCGTGCTCAAGTTGGGCCAGGAATGCATCGTCGTGCGCCGCAGCGTCCAGGCGTTCCTGCTTGATGTGGCCCAACATGAGCACCGGGTTGTGACGGGTCTCTTCCCACAGGTCGCGGTCAAGCCGTATGAACACTTCCATCAACTCGTGATCCCATGCCCACAGCAGGTTATACGCCATCTCTCGCAGGTGATCGAGTTCGGGGGGCAGCGACGGAGCAATCGTGTACGTCAAGATAGGACGAGTCATAGCTTTTCCTCCTCGTGTTCCAAACGTCTCTGACGACAAGCGTGACCTGATTGTAGCACAAATGCGCCCGATAGTGATAACGCGCCGGGTGATCGCCCGCATGCGCGCGCCGGCGGCGGCGACTGCATGCTCATCGCGGCCAGATAGGCTTCGGGCAAGGTGCAGCCGAAGGCGTCGATCACCACCTGCGCCGGCTCGGCTGCCGCAAACGGTGTACGCCACGCGCAAACCGTCACCCCCTCGCAGCTTTGCGTGGCCGCGTCGGGATCAATCGCCGGCCAGATGCGGTGAAATGCATCCAGGTCGTCCACCCACAAGCGCACGGCCAGACCCTGCTCGCTCACCAGCCCGCGCGCCAGACGCCAGGCGATGCCGATGTCGCCATAGTTGTCGACGACCTTGCAGAAAATGTCCCAGTCGGTGCGCATGCCGCGCATCCTACCGCATCGTGCCAGTCACTTGCCGCACAAACCTGGAGTTGGAAGGAAACCACAGCCTGGCAAAGGCCTTTGTTTTAATACGCTTTCCTCTTGTAAAAACGCATGTGCGGTAGTAAAAATGCAATCAGTTTGGCTTCAAGAACCGTTCTGGTTTGGCATTACCGCAGGGCATCACCGGGTAGCGCGCTTGAATTCAGACCGACGGCTAAAAAAATCACGCCGTCTTGTCGTCCGCCAACGCAGTCATGCTTTTCGCGGTTATGTTTTGTGTCACGCCAAGGAGGGAGTATTAATGGCAACAGGTACTGTCAAGTGGTTCAGCGACGCCAAGGGTTTTGGCTTCATCACCCCCGATGACGGCGGCGAGGATGTGTTCGCACATTTCTCCGCCATCCAGTCCAACGGCTTCAAGACCCTGAAAGAAGGTCAAAAGGTCACGTTTGAAGTCAGCCAGGGCCCGAAGGGCAAGCAGGCTTCCAACATTCAGCCGCAAGGTTGAGTTGTTGAGTTGACAAGAAAAAGCCCCGCCTCGGCGGGGTTTTTTCTTGCCTGAAGAACCGGCGTACATCTTCGCGACCATCGCCTCGACAAACGCCGAGCACTTCACCTCGGTCGCGCACTCCACCAGTGTGCAACGTCGCGGGTGATCCAACCCACGGACGGTGGACACCTTACCTTAGGCGTTTGTTGATGCTGCATAAGCCAGCGGAGCTTCATAGCGAGTGCTTGAATGCCAATATGCTAGTTTGATTAAGTAGGCCATGAATTCGAACGATGGAGTATCGAATGGGCACTGGGCTGTCGCGAAAGCTTGCTGTAATCCTGCACGCTGATGTTGTCAGTTCGACCCGGGTTGTCCATTTGGACGAGACGCTCGCTCACGAACGCATCCGGGACTCTTTCCAAAGATTCTCCGACACGATCCGAATTTACAATGGGGTAGCCCATGAGATTCGCGGGGATGCGCTGGTTGCCGAATTCCATATGGCATCGGATGCCGTCAGTGCATCACTGGCGTTTCAGGTAGCCAATGCTGCCCACATCGATGAGCTTGCTGACGAGGTGCGCCCGGTACTTCGAGTGGGTATCTCCATCGGAGAAGTCGTGGTGGCCGACAATACGGTGACCGGTGACGGAGTGGTTCTGGCGCAGCGCCTGGAACAACTCGCTGAGCCTGGTGGTGTCGTGATCCATGGCGCGGCTTATGAAACGGTACCCAAGCGCTTGCCGTTCGACTACGAAGATCTGGGCGATCTTGAGCTGAAGGGATTCGATGGATTGGTCAAGGCATTTGCTGTGAAGCCGAGACCGGGAGAGGCCGTGCCCAAGCCCGTTCCTCAGCCCGAGGTGCATCGGCGTGCAACAGACTTGCCAGGCGCACCCCCCCTTGCTGTCCAGACCGCAACCGTTGGCCAATCCCGGCCCTTACGCGCCTCGCCTGCGGCTTTGCCCCGTCTGCGCTTCATGGTGGCGGTTGGCGTCGCTGCCTTGCTTGCAGTAGCGGGAATCTGGTTTGCCGTTGCACGATCCGGCGAGGATGCACAGAAAATCAGCGCTGCGACGCAGCAGGCAAATAATCCGTCCATTTTTGTCATGCCGTTCGTCAACAGGAGTGACGATCCTGGACAGGACTATTTTGTCGACGGAATCACCGAGGACATCATTACCGACTTTTCCCGGCTGTCTAACCTGACCGTCACCGCCTGGAACACGTCGTCCAGCTTCAAGGGAAAGACGGTTCAACCACAAGAGCTCAAGAAGAAGTTCGGCGTGGATTACGTACTTGATGGCAGTATGCGCAAGTCAGGCGACCAGCTACGAATCACGGCACAGCTCGTCGATGCAAGTACCGGCAAGCAGGTCTGGGCCGAACGCTATGATCGAAAACTGGCGGATGTGTTTGCACTTCAGGACGAGCTCACGAAGAAGATTGTGCAGGCGCTGGCCATAAAGCTGACTTCAGCCGAAAGAGGACAACTTGGGCGACCTGCCACAGCCAATTTCGCTGCATACGAGACATTCCTCCGGGGACAGCAGTACTTCAAGCAGCAGACAAGAGAGGGAAACGAACAGGCACGTGAGGCTTACCAACGCGCCATCGAGCTCGATCCCAGCTACGCACGCGCTTATGGAGGATTGGCTTTGACCCATGCGCTGGATTTTCGAAGTGGCTGGACCGATGCCCCGAATGCCATCGCCACGGTTGTCTCAACCCGCTGCATGTCGCCGCGGGCCGCGGTCAATGATCCAGGCGATTGTGTTCGACTGGGGCGGCGTGATCATGCGCACGGCGGACGCCGGTCCCCGCGCAACATGGGATGCCCGCCTGGGAATGGAGCCGGGCGGCGTCAGCCGGCTATTTTTTGAAAGCGAGTCGTGGCGGCGCGCGCAACTGGGCCAGGCCAGCGAGGATGCGGCCTGGACCAGTTTGGGCGCTCGGCTGAATCTTGCGCCGGAAATGCTGGCCCAACTGCGCCATGGCTTTTGGGCCGGCGATCAACTGGACGAGGGACTGGTCCAGTTCATACGCTCGCTGCGCCCGCGCTTGAAAGTTGGTCTGCTGTCCAACTTTGCCGCTTCATTGCGCGCGCTCTTGGCGCAATACAGGTTGGCCGATACGTTTGATGCGATTGTGATTTCGGGCGAAGAGGGCGTGGTCAAACCGGAGGCGCGAATCTATCAACTCGCCGCCGAGCGTCTTGGCACACCCATCGGTGATTGTTTGTTTGTAGATGATTTTGCGGATAACATAGCAGGCGCGCGCCGCGCCGGAATGCAAGCGCTGCACTTTGCGCCGGTCGAGGCGGCCAAGATGGAATTGGAACGGCTCGTGCAACGTTGCTAAATCTTTCAAGCTATCGTATCATTAGGTTGTGCTGGCAGAATGGAAACAGTTTGAAAAGAATGGAGGCGTGAGCGTGTCAATGGCTATGCGTTCGATCTTTATTCCGGAAACGACTTATGTGCTGATTTTGTACCGTTTCCTAACATCTTGAACACTTGACAAAACGGTTGTTGAGAATCACGGGCACACGTGAGCGTTTTGCGGTACACTCTTCAGCATGAAAACTGCTACGCCCACTCCAACGCCCAGTCACGTCTACTTTCGCCCGACGACAGTCGGGCAGCGCGAGTTGCTCTTTAACATCGTTGAACAAACCGGCCATGTATCGGTCGCCGCCCGGCGCGCCCACGTCAGTCGGGGCACGTACTATCATTGGCGGTCTCGCCACGCATCCGACGGGAAAGCGGGCTTGGCCGTTGAGCGAAGCCGTGCGCCCCACCGCACTCGTATTCCGCCCGTCAGCGCCGAACTGCGGGCGGAGGTGTTGGCTTACCATGCCGACCATCCGCGCGAGGGCTACCGTAGTATTGCCAATGCGATCTGCCAGGCCCATGACTGGCAAAAGGTGATTGGCTACACCAAAGTCGGCGAGATCATTTTAGCTCAACGGGCCACGTTGCCGACTCCCAACCTGGCTCAACCTGCGCCCGGGGTGACCTTTCGCTCGCCCGCGGTCGCAGGGCATGCTCCACAGCCGAACCAAACCGCGAACATTGACCTGTGCGTGGTGCCGTTGACGCATGATGAGACCCAGAACCTGGTTTCGGTCAGCCTGAGCGAAGCCTTGGCGGGTGTGCCCGCAACGGTCAGTGAGCCGAACACGTCCGCGCAAGCCTGCCCCGGTCAGATGTTTGAGGAGATCACGCTCTCCTACCGGGAGCAAATGCAGGCTTACGCTGAACACCGCACGGCCAAACGGCACGCCAAAGGTCAACGCAAGCACCGCCGCCGCCAAAAACAAGCCGAACGGGCTGAAGTGCGTGCCCAGAGTGACGAACTGCGCCTGCACCGCCGCCGACAACGCTTACAACACCGACAGGAAGACTTGGCCTGGAAAGCCAAACAGCTCGCGCGACGGGAAGCACAACGCGCTGACCGACAACTGTCGAAGCAGCAACGCCGCGAACGTCGGGCCGAGCGGCGCGCGCGGGACCTGCAATGGAAAGCCGACAAGGCTGAGCGTCAGGCCCAACACCGCCAGCGGCAGACCGAAGATGCCCTGTGGCGACAGACGCGCCAAGCCATCCGCGAGAAACTTGCCTCTCTGACCAACGCGGCCCCCCTCGTCACTGCTTGGTTGGCAATCCTGGTCGTCGTTGACACTGGCACCCGCCAGTGTCTGGGCGTGCCCCTCTTTGCCGCCGGCGTCCACGTCACTGCCGAGATGATCGTGTCCGCCTTGCGCGCGGTCTGTCCGCCGGAACTCGAGTTCCTCATCAGCGATAATGGCGCGCAGTTCATCGCAGAGGCCTTTGCCCAGTTCATGCGCGACCAGGAGTGTCTGCATGTCCGCATTGCTCCTCGCCGCCCTTGTACCAACGGCATTGCGGAACGGTTCGTGCGCACCTTGAAAGAGTGGCTGGCCACCCGCTCCTGGAATAGCCCAGACGAGCTGGAAGCCTTGTTAGCCGAGTTCATCTTGTATTACAACGACCGCCCACACCAGGGCGCGGAGTTGCAAGGGCTATCGCCAAACGAGTTCGCGCGGCGGCTTATCAACTGTTCAACATGTTAGGGAACGGTACATATTTTTTGGATATGGCCCATTCTAAGGCCTTGGCTAATTCACCCAACTTGGGGGCTATCGTCTCGTTCCACCAATTAACATATGCTTGAGGTGAACTTGCTTGGACTACCAACTCCCTGTATTTTTCAGGATGCCAGAGTTCCCAATGATTATCGTTCAATAATGGATCATTAGAGCCTATCCTAAAATTGTCATTCGGTAAACCGTGAGGCAATTCGCTAAATATTGCCGATTGCCGATTTTAGATTGGGATGAGTGTGCTTGTCGAAATCCAATCTAAAATCTACAATCAAAAGTTATTATACCGCGTCCCTGGTATGGCGCAACTTTTCGGGAAGGGTAGGGGGATAGGGAGTCCAACATGTGCGATGATCTATACAACATGCCATCGAATCCTTTGTTGGTCGTTCTTTCAGGCCCGTCCGGCGTGGGCAAAGACGCCGTGCTGGCCGGCCTCAAACAGAGCGCGCACTGCTTTCACTTTGTGGTGACGGTCAACACGCGCCCCAAGCGGCCCGACGAAGTGGAAGGCGTGGACTATGGCTTTATCTCCAAAGAACGCTTTGCCGAGATGATCAACCAGGACGAGTTGTTGGAGCACGCGGTCGTCTATGGCGATTACAAAGGCATCCCCAAACAGCAAGTGCGCGACGCGCTCGCCTCCGGCAAGGATGTGCTGATGCGGTTGGACGTGCAGGGCGCGGCGACGGTTCGCCGCCTGGTACCCGAAGCCATGCTGATCTTTCTCACCGCCCCTTCGGAAGAAGAATTGGTCGCGCGCCTGCGGGCACGCAAGACTGACCCCCCCGACGCGCTCCAGTTGCGCATCGCCGAATCGCGCCAGGAGATGAAGCGGGCGACCGAGTTCGATTACGTCGTGATCAACCGCGAAGGCGGCCTCGAGCGGGCGGTGGCCGACGTGCTGGCGATCGTCCGCGCGGAACATTGCCGCACCCACCCGCGCGTGGTGAAACTGTGAACACGTTCGAGCCTGCGCCGCCCCAGCCCGTGCGCCTCACGCTGCCGTTGACCCGGCCCTTGCTGGTATGGGGGCTGTTGGGGGTCAACATCGTGATGTTTATCGTCGAGACGCTCGTGGGTGGCTCGGAAAGTTCTGCAACGCTCGTGACGCTGGGCGCCAAAGTCAACGCCCTCATCGTGATGGGCCAGTACTGGCGGCTGGTCACGCCCATGTTCCTCCACATCGGACTGGCGCACATTGCATTCAACAGCTACGCGCTGTATGTGCTCGGCCCGGAGGTCGAGGCGATCTATGGTCATGCCCGCTTCCTGGTGATTTACCTGCTGGCGGGCGTGGCGGGCAATGTGATGAGCTTTGCCTTTACGCCGGGTCTATCCGCCGGCGCTTCCACGGCGATCTTTGGACTCATCGGCACGCAACTGGCTTTCTTTTATCGCCAGCGGAAAGTGTTGGGCGCTTTTGGGCAGCGGCGGCTGATCAACATTGTCAGCATCATCGCCATCAACCTGCTGTTCAGCCTGAGCGGCGCAGTGGACATTTTTGGACACCTGGGCGGATTCATCGGCGGGCTGGTGTTGGGATGGATACTCTGCCCGGCGTATGAAGTGGAATACCGCGCGGACGGACAGCCGTGGTTGGCCGATCGCACTTTGCTGCTGCGCGAGCTGCCCGGCGTGATGCTATTCGTCGTGCTATTGATTGTGGCGGCCGGCGCCGTGACGCTGCAACAAGCCAATGGCCCACGCGTCAAACTGGAACAAGGCCTGGCCGCGTTTGAGCGCAGTGACTATGTGGGCGCGCTTCCATTGCTCGAACAAGCGGCGCGCAGCTTGCCAAAAGATGCGCAGGCGCAGTATCTATTGGCCGCGGACTATTTCAACTTGAAGCGTTACGCCGACGCCGCGCGTGCCTTTGAAATCACCACACAGCTAGCGCCCGACTTGCCGGACGCTCACTTTTACCTCGCGATGTCGTACCTTCAACTTGACCGTCGCGCAGAAGCGGTAGCGCATCTGCGACAATACCTCACGCTCGATCCCAATGGCGACCAGGCGGACAAGGCGCGGCAGATTCTGGCTCAGACCGAGTGAAAGGCATGGACGCCGGCAATGTGCACCAGCGTGTGGAAGCAATGGATGGGTTACGTATCGCGCGCGTGTGGATGAGTCGAAAGCAAACAGTATAGGATGGTGTAGACAAATCAGAAGTGAAAGAGGCTCCCTCTCTGGGGAGCCTCTTTTTGAAACAGTGAAAAGCTATGGGATCACATGGGTAGTATGGGGATCGTCGGCGGCTTCCAGCGACTCGATGATTTCCGGCTCCGCCATTTGGGTCAATAGGGTGGGCTGCGAGCTATCCTGCCAAGTCGCCGTCCACGACCACGGCCCGCCACTCACGTATCCGCCACACACGCTGGAGTAAAAATTACTTAACCCATCTGTACCATGGGCGGAAGTTGCCGAGTCGAACGTGCCGGAAGCATAAAAAGATCCGCTGAAGGAAAAGCTATTGCCGGAAATAGGCGCTGGCGTAATGCGAGTGATCTTGAGAACGCCACACCCAGAGACGTTGACGTAGACGGCAAAATTCTTTACGTTAGCCCCGTCGGTGGAAACGTAAAACTCTTCGCCTGTGCCACTTTCCCAAAAGCCTGGGGTAGGCCCACCGATTCTGATTGACTGGATGTTACTCCATCCGCTATCGCCATACGTGTTAATTGGCGCGGCAGCGAAAAGAATCCGATGCTCCAACGCATCTATGGCACGGCGTTCGAGACGGCCCAAGAATTAAAAGATTATCTGGCCTGGCGCGAAGAAGTGGACAAGCGCGATCACCGCAAGCTGGGCAGGCAGCTCGACTTGTTCAGCACGAATCCGGAGGTGGGCGGTGGGCTGGTGCTCTGGCACCCCAAAGGCGCAATGATCCGTCACCTAGCCGAAGAGTTTTGCAAGAATGAGCACATCGCCGGCGGGTATGACCTGGTGTACTCGCCGCACATCGGGCGCGCGCAATTGTGGGAGACCAGCGGTCACCTGATGTGGTACAAGGACGGCATGTACTCGCCGATGGACATCGAGGGCCAGGATTATTACCTCAAGCCGATGAACTGTCCATTCCACATCATGATCTACAAGAGCACCCGGCGAAGTTACCGTGACTTGCCGATGCGCTTCGCAGAGTGGGGCACGGTCTATCGCTTTGAGCGCGGAGGCGTGCTGCACGGTCTGTTGCGCGTGCGCGGCTTTACGCAGGACGACGCGCACCTGTTCTGCCGGCCCGACCAGATGCCGGAAGAAATTGACCGCGTGCTCAACTTTTGTTTGCACATTTTGCGGAGCTTTGGCTTCACAGACTTTCAGGCGTACCTTTCGACACGCGACCCGGAAAAATCGGCGGGTGACCCGGCCAAGTGGGAAGCGCCCACCGAGGCGCTGCGCGCGGCGCTCGTCCGCGCAAGCATCCCGTATGCCGTGGACGAGGGCGGCGCGGCATTTTACGGGCCAAAGATTGACTTGAAGATCAAAGACGCCCTCCGCCGCGAGTGGCAGCTCAGCACCATCCAGTTCGACTTTAACTTGCCGGCGCGATTCGACCTGTCGTACACGGGCGAGGACGGTCAGGAGCATCAGCCCTACATGATCCACCGCGCGCTGCTCGGCTCGATGGAGCGGTTCTTTGGCGTGCTGATCGAGCATTACGCCGGAGCGTTCCCGGTTTGGCTGTCGCCGGTGCAGGCGATGGTCATCCCGATTGCCGATCGCCATGTGGAGTTTGCGCGCAAGGCGCAGGCGCAACTCAAGGAAAGCGGCATCCGCGTCGAGGTGGACGATTCCACCAACCGGATGCAGAACAAGATCCGCGAGGCGCAGAATCAAAAGGTGCCTTACATGCTCGTTATTGGAGACAAGGAACAGCAGGCCGACGCGGTCAACATCCGGTTGCGGTCGGGGGAGCAGCTTGGAGCCAAGCCGGTGGCCGAGGTCGTCGCGCTCATCAAGGATGCGGTGGCGAGGAAGGCCGCTTGAGGGGACACGGAGACAAGGTGACAGGGTGACGCTCAGTGAATGTCACCTTGTCACCTTGTCATTTGATGCGTGCTTTGAGTTTCTCCACGGTGTCTGGCGGCACATCTACACTGCCAAGCTGCCCGTGCTCGGGATCATCGAGCGCATGAAAGTCGCTGCCGCCCGTGACGACGAGGTTGTAGCGCGCGGCGATCTCTAGCAGTTCCGATTTTTGCTCCGGCGTGTGAGTAGGGTAATACACTTCCACGCCATCCAGCCCCGCTTCGACCAACTGTGGAATCAAGTGCGCCAGCCCCGAGTGTGCCGGGTGCGCCAGCACGGCCAACCCGCCCGCAACGTGAATCACGCCGATCGCTTCGCTCATCGTCAGTCGCAGCCGATTGACATAGGCCGGGCCGTCGTTGTCAATGTATTGGTCGAATGCCTCTTGGACCGTGGCGACGTGTCCGGCCTCGCACATTGCGCGGGCGATGTGCGGACGGGCAATGGATGACGCGTCGCCGGCGATGGCCCGGACGCGCGCCCATTCCACTGACATTCCCATTGCGGCCAGTTTCTTGAGCATCCCCTTGGCGCGGCCCACGCGCGCATCGCGGATCGCCACGAGTTGCTCCTGCAAAGCCGGCTCGGCTGGGTCTATCAGCAAGCCCAGGATGTGCGCGTCGCCGTGCTCGCCTTCGCTATTGATCTCGACCCCGGCAATGACTTCGAGGCCTATCTCCGCGCCCGCGTGCTGCGCTTCGATCACGCCGTCGGTGGTGTCGTGATCGGTCAATGCCAGCGTTTTTACGCCAGCCTGCGCGGCTAAAAAAACGACCTCCGATGGTCGGAGCTTGCCATCGGAGGCCGTGCTGTGAGTGTGAAGGTCTACCCGATCACTCATCGCTTTTCCACGGTCAATTTCACCGCGGTGCGCTCCTGTTCGTCAATCGAGACCTCCGTAAACGCGGGGATTACGATCACGTCAATGCCATCTTGCGCGAGATAACCCCGAGCGATTGCCGTTGCTTTCACGGCCTGGTTAACCGCCCCGGCGCCGATGGCTTGCACTTCGGCCCGCCCGATTTCGCGGATGACCCCCGCAATAGCTCCCGCAACTGATGTTGAGCGCGAATGTGCCGAAACTTTGATGATGTCCATTGTTCGCCTCCTCCAAGGCTATGTTGTGATGGTTTGTTAAGCCGGCCGCGCCGTGCTTGTTGCGCGACGCATTCGTCATTGTGTCAGTATTTTACACGATATTCGCCTCAAAACTGCCCTGTCCATACCTCGCCATCCATCCCGGCCAGCGCTTCCAGGCTCGGCCCAAGAAAGAGCGACCGCAGCGTGCTCACCACCAGGTAGACACCCAGCAGCGCCAACGTCGCGGTCAGGTTCCACCCGTTCACCATCTCGATCTGACCGAACAGCACCATCACGCCCAACACACCCGTCGCCAGGTTGAGTAGCGAGTGCAGCAGGCTGATATAAAAGTTGGCGCGATACGCCGCCTCTTCCTGAAACGAGGCCCGCACAAAATGACCGATCAAACGCAGGTAGCGCATCTCAGCCTCCCACCGCCGTGTAGCGCTTGAGCCCGGTTCGCCACAAGATGACGTACAGCATCACGGCGACCGCCAGCCAGCCGGCCTGGATCGCCAGCCCATTCCACAGCCCGGCGGCATCCAGTTGGCCGGTCACAATCTCGACCGGGAACGCCACCATGTACCGGAAAGGCAGCGCCCTGGCCGCCGTTTGCAGCGCGCCCGGCAACAGCGCAATCGGCGCGACCTGCCCGGCCAGCAAAAAGATCAGCGAGTCTTGCACCGCCAGCAGCGCGTCAGCGCGCGTCGCCCAAAAGGCCAACAGGGCGATCCAATAACCCCAGAAAAAGCGCAGCAGCCAGGCCAGCCCCAGCGCCGGAATAAAGGCCAATACGTTGCCCGGCGTCAAGCGCAATTCTGGGCGCAGGAGCAAGGCCAGTGCCGCCACGATGGGCACGTCGAAAACCATGTACACCACCTTCCCCGCAACTTCACTCGCCAACGCGTCGTACAGGGGCGAAAGCGGGCGCACGAGCAAACGGTTCATCTCTCCGTAGCGGATCAAATCGCCCACCGTCCAATTGGTTTGCGAGTAGGTAAGCTGGTTGACCAGGATCAACACCAGATAGTAGGCGACGAACTCGCCCCGGTTCAGCCCGCCGATCGTCTTGCCGCCCGCGGCGGTTGACCACACCAGCAGATAGATCAGCGGCGGGATCATCCAGCCAAAGGCCAGGATGAAGAAAAAACTGCGATGTTGAAGCCACGACGCCCACGTGGCTTTGATCAGAGCCAAACCACCACGGTGATTCATACACTGCCCTCCTGATAGATCTGGTCAATGACCGCCTCAATGGGTGGATCCTCGACTACCAGATCGGCCACCGGCAAAGTTTGGAGCAGGTGCGCCGTGATCGCGGGCGCTTCCGCTCGCGCGGCGCGCAGCGTCAGATGATTGGCGTCGCGCTCGGTGATCTCGACGCCCGCCGGGAGATCGCCCAGTCCGTTGCCGCGCGGAGCGTCACTGCGGAGCGTCACGCGCAGCAGCTTGAACGGGGCCAATCGCTGCGCCAGTTCGCCCAGTTCGCCGTCGTAGAGCAGCCGCCCGTGATGGATGAGGATGACGCGCGGACAGAGCGCCATCACGTCGGCCATGTAATGACTGGTCAGGATCACCGTCACGCCGTTGCGCCGGTTGTACTCGATCAAAAAGCGGTGCAGGCGCAGTTGCATGGACACGTCCAACCCCAGCGTCGGCTCGTCGAGAAACAAGACCTCGGGCCGGTGGAGCAGCCCGGCCACCAGCTCGCACTTCATACGCTCGCCCAGCGAAAGGTTGCGCACCGGCTTGGTGAGCAGCTCGCGCATATCCAGCAGCTCGATCAGTTCGTCCAGCGTTTGCCTGAATTCGCTCGGCGGCACGCCATAGATTTCGCCCAGCACCCGGAACGAATCCATTGGCGGAATATCCCACAACATCTGACTCTTGTTGCCCAGTACCATGCTGATGCGGCGCAGATAAGCGTGCTTGCGCTCCCAGGGAACGAACCCGGCGACGCGCGCCTCGCCACGCGTGGGGTGCAACAGCCCGCACAGCATCTTGAGCGTGGTGGTCTTGCCCGCGCCGTTGGGGCCGATCAAGCCCACCATCTCACCGGCCTCGATGGCGAAGCTGATATCGCGGACGGCTTCCACATCGTTGTACGTGCGCCGTACCAGGTTTTTCAGCGAAGCCGCCAGTCCCGGCTCTCGCACAGGCACTTGGTAGGTCTTGCCGAGATGCTGCACTCCTATTTGCGGTTGGGTCATCCCCGGTCACCTCCTGCTCGAATGTTACCCTAATTATACAACCCTGGTGGTATCATCTCAAAAACTTGGGGTGGGGTAAGGTGGTCGCAAGCAAAGTAGGTTGGCGGTCTGAGTCACGAGTTCAGCCAAAGGCGGAATGGCGCAATCTCCGGTGATCCGGTCACGCAAATAGGCATAGAAACTGACGCCCAGTTTTCTGGCAGTCTCGGCGAGGGTCATAAAAGTATCCCAGGCGCGCCTGCCCTTTTCTGTGCGCGGGCCAAAGCTGACATCCCGCTTCCGCACCCTGCGTCTCACTCCCAACTCTGAGGCGTTGTTGTGCAAGGGGAGCTCGGGGTGTTTCAAAACCAACAGCAGGGAAGAACGTGAACAAATGCTGATTTCATTGATGAAAAATTTACCAGGCAGGAATTCGTTTTTAGATTCAGAGTCGAATGGGATGCGCTCGCTTTGCGGCACGAGCGCCATCCACTGGCCCAACTCGCGCCGCGAGTAATGGCTCAGCGGCTGGCCGTTCAGCCGCACCAGACCGTTTTGCGGCGCAAGCCAGCCGAGCGCCAAGTGCAAGAGCGTCGTCTTGCCTGCGCCATTCGGCCCCAGGATCGCCGTGACAGTGCCCGGTTGGATCTCGAGCGAGAGCGCGTGCAGCACTTTTCTGCCGTTCGACTGATAACCAAAGCTGATGTGGTCAAACGCGAGCAAGGGTGTCTCGCGACTCATTGCGAGCCTCATCGTTCCGCTCGAATGTTGCGCGTCATCATCATGGCGATAAAGAAAAGCGCGCCCGCGAGCGAAGTCAAAATGCCGACGGGAATCTCGCCCGCCAGCAGCGTGCGCGCCACATCATCACACAACACCGCGAACAGCCCGCCGATGAGCATGGCGGCTGGCAGCGCGTGGCGGGCATCTGCGCCGAACAGCCGGCGGGCGATGTGTGGCACGATCAGCCCAATCCAGCCCACCATGCCGCTGACCGAGACGACCGCGGCCGTGGCGGCCACGGCGGCCGTCAGGGCCAGCGCGCGCTCACGCCCTGGCGCCACGCCGAGCGAAAACGCGGTCGTGTCGTCCAGCGAAAGCAGATTCAAGCGCCAGCGCATCCGGTACATCACATACAGACCGACCAGGACGACGGGCGCGATGGAGCGCGCTTGCGCCCAGGTGATGCTCCACAACCCGCCCAACAGCCAGAACGTGATCTCGGGTAATTGGCGCAGCGGGTCGGCGATATACTTGAGCACACCCACGCCGGCGGAAAACAGCGCCGAGACCGCGATGCCCGCCAGCACCAAGCGCAGCACCCAGCCGCCAAAGCGCGCTCGACGCGCCAGCGCGTAAGAAAATCCCAGGCCCAGAAAGGCGAACAACACCGCTGCGCCTTGCACCAACCACGCCGCGCTGCCGAGAAAGATGATGCTGAACGCGGCCCCGAACGCCGCGCCTTGCGACACGCCCAAAAAGCCCGGCTCCACCAGCGGGTTGCCAAAAATCATTTGAAAGACTGCCCCGGCGGCGGCAAGCGACATGCCCAACATGACGGCGGTCAACAGGCGCGGCAGGCGCAGATTCCACACCAAACGCTGCGCCAGCTCGTCATGGGCAAACTGTTCCGGCGAAAAGAGCAGCGGCCCCGGGTAGCGGCCCACGAGCAACGATAGCGCAAACACGAGCACCAACAACCCCGCCATCCACATCAGCGGATGGCGCGCCAACAGATGGCGCGCCAACGGGTGGCGGGTGACACGCGCCGAGTGAGCGGGCCAGGCGGTGTCTTGATTCAATTCAAGTCACCCACAAGATTCGGCTGAATGTGCTTTTGAAAAGCAGCGTCGTCCAGGTTGTACATTTCTTTGTAAAACGTCCGAACCTCTTGCTGAATATTCAGGTTGGCAAAACGATCGGGATGAATCTTGCCGGCCAGCCACGTCAGGCCCAGAATCCAACGCGTGTCGGATTGATCCCAGCTATAGTAATCGGCGGGGAAGGCATACAATTTGTTTTGCTTCATAGCGCGCAACGCCTGCCACTGCGAATCGGCCTTCAAGCGTTTGACCACATCCTCCACATTGCCCGTGTACGCGATGATGTAAATTTGATCGGCGTCCCAGGCTGCGACCTGCTCCAGGTTGACTTTGGTCCAGCCCTGGCCGAGTTTGGCGTCCTTCCAGACCGGACGCCCGCCGGCCGTTTGCGCCATCCAGGTTTGGATCCATGCCATCGGCGGCACGTTGAACGCGATCTGACCGTCCTTGTCATTATAGTAGAGGAGCAACACGCGCGGCTTTTGCTCTTCGCTCAACCCGGCCAGCGCCGTGGTCACGCGCTCCACACGTTCCTGGTAAAACGCACTCACCTGTTTGGCGCGGGCCGGATCGCCCAGGATTTGACCCAGTGTGGCAAGGTCGCGTTGGTATTGCTCCGGCGTCTCGAGGTCTACATAGACCACGGGGATGCCCAAGCTTTCCAGCGGCTTGCCGAGTGTGTCCGCCATATAGCTTTTGAGCAGAACCACATCCGGCTTAGCCGCGGCCACCTGTTCCGGCCCGACTTGAGTTTCCAGTTTGAGTTTGCTTTCGTGGTTGGGGTCAATGACCGGGACAAAATCTTTGCCCTGCGTACCTTTGGCCAATGTCACTGTGCGCGCCGGCGCGGCAGGGAAGAGATAGACGGCATCCGTCACCAGCGTCACCGCTCGGCCGGCCAACGCGATCCGCTGCGGCGGCTTGGCAAACGTCACCTTGCGCCCGAGCGCATCGGTGACGGTGAAGCCAGCCGGCGTTGGTGTTGCGGCAGGCGCAGCCGTAGGAACAGGAGCAGCCGGAGCGGCGCAGGCCGTCAAGATCAGAACGACTGCGAGAGATAAAGCGGCGAAACGTGTTGAGAACATAGGAGCCTCCTTTAGGAATTTGGTTTTACTTTGATTGCAGACAATGATCCAACCAGCGAATGACGGTTTCCATTTCGCTCTGACGAAATTCCAACACCACCGTGACCAAGACCGCCTGGCCGCAGAGTGTGCTCTACCCGTTGCTGGCTTTGGCGCTGGGCTTTTTTCTGCCGGTGCTGTGGCTCTCCAGCCAGGTCAGCCACCGCAAGAATTCCGTCATCAAATCGCTGCCAGATGCGCTCGACTTGTTGACCGTCTGCGTCGAAGCCGGCCTGGGCTTTGACGGCGCGATGCAAAAGATCACGGAAAAATGGAAGGATGACCTCTCGCTGGCGTTTGCGCGCGTCCTGCAAGAAGTTCGCCTGGGCAAAACCCGCCGCGAGGCGCTGCGCGACATGGCCGAGCGCCTGGACGTGCCCGACATTACCAGCTTTGTGGCCGCCATCATCCAGGCCGATCAGTTGGGCGTCTCGATGGCCAAGGTCTTGCGCATCCAGTCGGACCAGATGCGCGTGCGCCGGCGGCAGCGCGCCGAAGAGAAAGCACACCAGGCGCCCATCAAGATGCTGTTTCCGATGGTGTTCCTGATCTTTCCGTCCATCTATATCGTCCTGCTGGGGCCGGCGGTTCTGATGGTCACAACCGGCGGAGCCCAGGGCTTATTCTAATCAACCCCAACCCGCACGGGGGTGAGATGGGCATACTCGGTCACGAGTTCCCGCTGGGGGATGCGTTGCCTGCGCCAGCGGCCGTATGCGCGCCGCCGCCAACAGTGTGGGCGCGCCTGCAAGCTGCGCTGCTGGACCTGGTCTTTCCCCGGCGGTGCGGCGGCTGCAACCGACCCGGCCTGGCATGGTGTGACGTGTGCCGCGCGCAGACCCGACCGGTGGGCGATTCGATCTGCCCGCGCTGCGGGAGGCCGCAACCCCGGCCCGGCGTGTGCCCACCCTGCCGCCACACCCCGATCGAAATAGACGGCATTCGCTCCGCCGTCATGTTCGAAGGCCCGGTGCGAAAAGCCATTCACCACTTGAAATACACCGCCCGAACCAGCCTGGCCGAGCCGCTGGGCGCTTATCTGATCGAATATTGGCAAACCCACCCGCTGCCGGCCGACCTGCTGATCCCCGTGCCATTGCACGCAGCGCGTTCCCGCGAACGAGGCTATAATCAATCTACGCTCCTGGCTCGGCAGTTGGCCCGCGCCGCCGCGCTGCCCGTGCGTGAACCGGCTCTGCAACGCGTCAAGGCCACCGTGCCCCAAGTCACACTCAATGCCGCCGAGCGGAAAGCCAATGTCCACGAAGCATTTACCGCCGACGCCGGCCTGGTGCAGGGCCAACGGGCACTATTGATAGACGATGTCTGCACCACCGGCTCGACGCTGGAAGCATGCAGCCGGGCGCTCAAGCAGGCCGGCGCCGCCGCCGTGTGGGCGCTCACCCTGGGCCGCGCGCCCGGCTAACGTTGCAGGTTCAGCGGACCCGGCCCGTACGGGCCGCCGCTATCGCCAATCTCAAGAGCGAAAGGAGATTAACATGCAAGTCACAATTCGGGGTCGCAATGTCGAAATCACGCCAAGATTACAGGACTATGTGGAAAAAAAGGTCAGCAAGCTCGACCGCTATCTGCCGACGATCAGCGACGCGCACATGGAACTCGCCGCTGAAAAGACGCGCAACGCCCAGGACAGCCAGGTGGCTCAACTGACCATCCGCAACAAGGGCACCCTCCTGCGCGTGGAGGAGCGCCATCAGGATGTCTTTGCCGCGATTGACGCCGTGCTGGACAAGATGTATCGCAAGATCGGCCGATACAAGGGCAAGCGGCAGGATCGCGCGCGCAGCGGCGCCGAAGAAGAAACACCCATCGGCGGAGAGGAATTGCCCTTCGAAATAGCGGAAGAGCCGGTCGGGCAAATCGTGCGCGTCAAGAATTTCCAACTGGTCTCGATCAATCCCGAAGAAGCCATCGAGCAGATGGAGTTGCTGGGTCACGACTTTTTCGTGTTCTTTAACGCCGAAGTGGGGCAGATCAATGTGTTGTATCGGCGCAAGGACGGCAATTACGGCCTGATTCAGCCGGAAATGGCCTGAATCATCGCCGGGCAAAAAACGGCGGGGACCGGATCGCGATCCGGTCCCCGCGTTTGTTTGCGGCGGCCTATGGGCGCTCGAGCGCGGCATCGCCGTTCATGCCCGCCTTGAGGCGGTGATCGGCGTTGGGCAAGCGCACCTTGACCGCGAACACGACTTGGGCGCGATCTTCTTTGGCTTGCGTATCGCGCGGCGTAAACTGCGCCTGGCTCGCAATCGAAATGACCTGGCCCGTGAACGTCTGGCCCGCATAAGCATCCACTTGCACGCGCACCGGCGTCCCCACCTGCACGCGCGGCAAATCCGTCTGCGGCACGTACATCACCAGGTCCACCTGGTCCAGATTCGCCAGCGTCATGAGCGTCGCGCCGGGCTGGGCCGTCTCGCCCGCCCGCGCCGAACGGCTGAGGACCACTCCGGCAAGCGGCGCGCGCACGGACGAGCGGACCAGCGCGGCTTGCGCCAATTTGAGTTGCGCTTGGGCTTGATGCACTTGAGCATCGGCCAGCGCGATTTCTTCCAGCGTCGTTCCCGCTTTGACCTCGACCAACGCGGCGTTTTACGGGCTGGTGTACCTGGGCTTTGCGCTGATAAATCTGCCTTCGCAGGCGTGGATGCTGTGGGCCTTGTTCGGGCTGTACGGGCTGTACATCGGTTTTACCGAAGGGATTGAAAAGGCGCTCGTCACCGACCTGGCTCCGGCCAACTTGCGCGCCACGGCCATCGGCCTGCACGCGACGATCGTGGGCATCGGCCTGTTCCCGGCGTCGTTCATTGCCGGGCAACTCTGGGGTCGCCTCGGCCCGGCGGCGGCGTTTTACTTTGGCGGCGGGATGGGTCTGGTTGCGGCAGTCGGATTGTTGTTAGTGTTGTAGGTTTTTTCTTGCGCCAGGGCGAGAGGAGAAAAGATGGAAATCAAACACGTCGGCGATTCGCAAGTCACTCTCAACCAACTGATGCAGCCGGAGCATACCAATCTTTTAGGCAATGTCCACGGCGGCGTGCTGATGAAGCTGATGGACGAAGCGGGCGGGCTGTGCGCGGCTCGGCATGCCCGCCGTCCCACGGTGACGGTGACGGTAGACACAATCACGTTCTTGGAGCCTATTCACATCGGCGAGCTGGTGACGTTCGACGCGCACCTCACTTTTGTGAGCCGCTCTGCGATGGAAGCCGAGGTCTGCGTGGAGGCGGAGGAAATCCTCACCGGCAAGCGCCGCCTGACGAATCAAGCTTACGTGGTGTACGTGGCGTTGGGCGACGATGGCCGCCCCGTGGAGGTGCCACCGCTCTTGCCGACGACCGAAGACGAACGGCAACGATGGGAACAAGGTCGGCAACGTCAAGCGGAGCGATTGACGCGCAAGGCACGGAAAGAATGACTCCCCTCTTCCGTCGCGGACGTGGGAGGGGCTGGGGGTGGGGGGTGAAATCCGAACATTATCAAGCCGCCGGTGGCGTCATCGTGCGCGATAACCAAATGCTCCTGCTCGACCGCCCCACACTCGGCGAGGTGCGCCTGCCCAAAGGGCACATTGAGCCGGGCGAGTCGCCCCGCGAAGCGGCGCTGCGCGAGACGCGCGAAGAAGCCGGTTACGCCGATCTGGACATTGTGGCTGATCTGGGAACGCAGACGAGCCACTTTGTCAACCTGCGCAAGGACTGCGAGGTGACACGCGAGGAAATCTATTTCCTGATGCGCCTGCAGAGCGATGCACAGGCCTCGCGCGACGAACACGACGAGGCCCAGTTCCACGTGACGTGGGTTCCGCTGGACCAAGCGCCCGCTCGCCTGACGTTCGAGACGGAGCGCGAATTTGCCCGTCGCGCGATTCGGGCGTGGGCCAGTCTCGCTGGCTGAGATTCCCCGCTAAACGAAGGCAAGGCATGGATCGGATGGGCAAGAAGAAAGAGCAAAAGCTGCCAACACAAATACGTGAGCCGTCCGCCGAGTACGTGCGCGCCAAAGACATCCCGGCTTTCTTTGGTCAGCCAATGCTAAAGGGAACGTATGCTCAGATAGATTCTGACCGATTGAATCCGCAGATTCCCAATCTCTATTATTCGCATCCGCACGGGGAAATCTGGCTTGGAGATTCAGTTGTCTGGCTTCGCTCTCTGCCAGACGAGTCGGTTGACCTTGTGTTTGCCGATCCGCCTTACAACATCAAGAAAGCTGAATGGGATACTTTTGAATCCCAGCAAGACTATGTGAACTGGTCGCTCGAATGGGTCGAACAGGCGGCGCGCATTCTCAAGCCGACCGGCACGCTCTATATTTGCGGCTTTTCTGAAATTCTGGCCGATCTCAAATTCCCCGCGTCGCGGTTCTTTCAAGGTTGTCGCTGGTTGGTCTGGCATTACAAAAACAAGGCCAACCTGGGCGCTGACTGGGGCCGCTCGCATGAAAGCATTTTGCATCTGAGAAAAAGCCGCCAGTTCACGCTCAACGTTGACAGTGTGCGGATTCCTTACGGGAATCACACGCTCAAGTATCCAGAGCATCCACAGGCTGAGACCAGCCAATATGGCAAGGGGCGCACGAATCATCTCTGGCAGCCCAACCCAAAGGGCGCCAAGCCGAGGGATGTCTTGGAAATCCCCACGACGTGCAATGGGATGCACGAAAAAACGCCGCACCCCACGCAAAAGCCGGAAGAGTTGTTGAGGAAAATCGTCTTGGCTTCGTCCAACCCTGGCGATCTGGTTATTGATCCATTCCTCGGATCAGGCACGACGGCGGTCGTGGCCGAGCAACTTAAACGCCGATGGAAAGGGTGCGATGTTTCTCTCGAATACTGCCAGTGGGCGGCTCATCGAATCGAGTTGGTCGAAGATTGGCCGATAGAGAAGTGGATTCAGTACGACTTGGAAAATGCCGAACGGAGAAAATCTATTTCTAGCGGATGAGGGGCCATGCTCGAAATTTCCGAGCTTCTTCGCTTACTCCGCCAACACAGCCCAGCGCAAGCCGCTGAGGAGCGGGAAATCGTCGCCGTGGTACACGGATCGTCCCGGCCAACCGCCCCAAGCGCCTCCGCGCTACGCGGCGACCATCTCGTACGAGAACTGTGGGATGCTGGTCCGCCGCGACGCATGCTCGACCGTAGGCGCGCACCAGCTCGGCGTGGCCGCTTTTTTCGAACAGCTCGCGGTCAAAGCGCGGATCCCAGCCGTCAATGATTTCGATCTGGCCCCGGCGCGCGACATCCATCAGAATATCGTTTTGCAGTGCATCGAGCGGGCGCACCAATCCGTTTAGATTAGCGGCCAGCCCCGTGGCGCGCAGCGTGCGCATCATCCGGGCCTCGTCGTCAATCAGGTTAAAGGCCAGATAGCTAAAGCTCAGTTCCGTCGCCAGCGTTTGGAGCAGCGTGTCCACCACGCGCTCCATGTCGAGTGTCGCCGAGATTTGCCCGGTGAGGCGTTGGAGCACTTGGACATTGCGCAGGCTCGCTTCGGCCTGCTGGCGGGCCGACTGGGTTTGCTCGAACAGGCGGGCGCTTTCCAGCGCCTGCGCCACCTGCTCCGAGACCGAGGCGATGAGCGCCGTATCGTCGGGCGTCAGGCGCTGGCGCGGATCATTCATCACGCCCAGCGCGCCGATCACTTGACCATAGACCGTCAGCGGCGCCACGGTCGGCGCGCCGGGGGTGGACGGTTCGATGAGTGTGTTGCTTTCCAGCGCTTGCTCGATTTCCGGGAACCACACGTCTTCGTTGGGCTGGAGCGCGCCGCGGTCGAACACATAGCCGGCGGGCAAGTTGGCCGTCTGCCGGAAGGTTTGCCAGCCTTCGCGGGTGGTGGCGCGGTAAAGCCGTTCCAGTTCCCGGAGTGTTTCCTGCTGCTGTTCCTCGGTGCGGCGACGCTCTAGCGAGGCGGCCACGATTTCGCCGACCAGGCGCAGGAGCAGGATGTCTTCGTCGGCCCAAGCCTTGGCTTGGCGGACCGAGTCGAACCCGATAAAGCCGATGGCCGTACCGCGAGTTACGATCGGCACGCAAATGATGGATTGGATGCCTTCTTTTTCAAACTCGGTTCTTTCTGTGATGGCAGCGGGCAAGTCCGCCACGCGCGGCGCGTGGAAAACGTCGAGTTGGCGGATGCGCTCCAGCAACATGGGAAAGGTGTCTATGGGAATATGTTGCAGCGAATCAATGTAGGGCGAGACGCCCGGCGCGCACCACTCATGGGTGTTGTCCATCGTCGCACCGTCCGGCGTGAATTGGAAGATATAGGCGCGGTCAATGTCATTCGACTCGCCCAGCTTGCGCAGGGTGGCGTTGATCTCATCACTCACGCGCTCGACCGCCACGTTGACGAAACTGGTCGAGATGTTGCTGACGAGCGCTTCGACTTGGACACGGTGGCGGGTCTGCTGGAGCAGTTGGGTGTTTTGGATGGCAATGGCAATCTGGCCGCACAACCCTTCGAGCAACAATTGGTCGTCCAGGGTCAGCGCATTGACCCGGTCGCTTTGCACGTCCAGGATGCCCAAGACCTGATCGCGCAGCTTGATCGGCACGGCCAGTTCGCCTTGCGTGTCGGGCAGGTTGGGGTTGGGCCGCCAGTCCTGGTCTTGCAAGACATCCGAAGCAAGCACGGACGCGCCCGAGGCCGCCGCCGTGCCGACGACGCCGCGCCCCATGACCACCTTGTGCCCGGCGGCCAGCATCGTGCGCCCCGCTGCGCCATAGCCGGCCACGAGCACGACGGCGTCCTGGGCCGGGTCGTAGCGCAAGATTTGCGCGTGATAATAACCAAAGCGCTCTTTGACCAGCGTCACAACGCGATTGAACAACTCGTCCAGCGCGGGCGCGGCGGCGATTTCCTGCGCCACCTCGGTGCTGGTTTGTACCTGCCGCCCGCGTCGTTCCAGCGCTTCTTGAATCTGTTGCACCAATCGCTTGCGGTCGGTGATGTCCTCGTACATGCCCAGGACCGCCGTCACGTTGCCGTCGGCGTCCCGCAAGGGAACCTTGTTGGTACGCAGCCAGATGATCGAGCCGTCGGGCGTCGTTTGCGGTTCTTCGTAATCGAGTTTGGGTGCGCCGCTGTCCATGACGCGCGTGTCATCCGCGCGGTAGAGCTCGGCCTGCTCTTTCCAGGGCATGTCCCAATCGGTTTTGCCGAAGATGTCTTGAGCCGACGCCAGCCCGGCGTCAGCGGCGAAGGCGCGGTTACAGCCCAGGTAAACCAAGTTGCGATCTTTCCAGAAAACGGCTTGCGGGATGTTGTCCATCACCGTCTGAAGTAATTGTCGGCTATCTCGCAAGGCCAGTTCGGCTTGTGTGCGTTCGGCCAATTCCTGTTGAGCGATTTCGTACAGGCGGGCGTTTTCCAGCGCGACCGCCGCCTGTGTGGCGATGGTCTCCAGCAGGCGCACTTGCTCGGCGGTATAGGCGTTCGGTTGATAACTCTGCGTCGAAATCGCGCCCATCACTTGGTCGCGCAAGATGATGGGGACGCCCACGTACGAGCGGGTCGGCTCGCCGCCGCTGCGAATGATCTGAAAGGCCGCCATGGCTTGCGGATCGAGCGTGTCCGGGATGTAGAGCGTCTGCCGCGATTGGATGATGCGCCCGCTCAAGCCGGGCCGGACGTGAATATCGTGCGCATTCATCGTGACCTTTCTCCAGACAAAAACTGGAAACTCAATGGCCGACTCGATCACCACCTGGCGGCTCACCGCCATCGCCAACACGCAGGACGGGCGCATCGGCGCGACGACGCACGGCATGCGCGTGTTCCAAGACTTTTTCATTGACTTGGATTTGCCTGTAGCGCTCACGCAAGGCGACGAAGTGCGCGTGCCGGTGGCGGTCTATAACTATCTGTCGCAGACCCAACAAGTCAAGCTGGTCGTGGAGCCAGCGTCGTGGTTCACGCTCATGGGTGATTCAACGCAGCAGTTGACCATCGCCGCGAACGATATCACGGTGGCGTACTTTTCCATCAAGGCCAACGAGCATGGCCGCTGGCGCTTGACCATCACCGCCTGGGGCACGCGCATGTCCGACGCCATCGCCAAAGAAGTGCGCGTGGTCCCCGACGGCACCGAAAAGCGCGAGGGCGTCTCGAATCGCTTGGGCGATGGAGCGACCGTTCCCATCCAAGTGCCCGATGCCGTCGTGCCCGGCACCGTGCGCGTCCAGGTCAAGCTCTATCCTGGCGCAGCCTCACAGATTGTCGAAGGATTGGATGGGTTGTTGCGGATGCCCGGCGGCTGCTTTGAGCAGACTTCTTCGATGCTCTATCCCGACATCCTGGTGCTGGACTATCTCAAGCAAACGGGGCAGCTCGAGGCCAAGCCGCAGTTGGCGATGCAAGCCGAGCAGTACATCGCCACCGGCTATCAACGGCTGCTCACTTTTGAGGTGAAGGAATCGCCCGGCGGCTTTTCGCTCTTTGGACAGCCGCCCGCCAGCCTGATGCACACGGCTTATGGGTTGATGGAGTTTGCCGAAATGTCGCGCGTTTACTCGGTTGATCCGGCGCTCATTGATCGCATCGCGCGCTGGCTGCTCAGCCAGCAATCGCCCGATGGGTCGTGGGATACTTATGCGCTGGGCTATAGCCACTTTGAGACGTGGCAGAAACTCGCCAACGCCAAGATACCCATGACGGCTTACCTCACCTGGGCGCTGGTGGAAGCCGGTTACGGCAAAGAGCCGGGCGTCTCCCGCGCGCGCGCGTACCTGGCGAATCACTTGAACGAGGCCGACGATCCTTACGTGTTGGCGCTTGTGGCAAACGCGCTGGTGGCAGCGGACGCGCGCAGCAGTGTGGCGCAGATGGCGCTGACCAAGCTGGCCCAGGCCGCCGTGGTCCCTTCGGGCAAAGACATTGCCACCTGGCCGAGCAGCGTCGCTTCGTACACGGGCGCGCAGGGCCGCACGGCCAGCCTGGAGACGACGGCGATGGCGGTCTATGCGCTGTTGCGCGGCGGCGGTCAAACCGCGCTGGCGCAGCAAGGACTCGACGCGCTGATCCAGGCCAAGGACACCTTTGGCACGTGGGAGACGACGCAGGCCACCGTATTGGCGCTCAAGGCGTTCCTGCTCTCGACCCAGGTGGCGAGCGAGACGCCGGTGCAGGCCACGGTTGCCGCATCGCTGGATGGACGGGCTGCGCAGCCCGTCACCTTCGACCAAGATAACGCCGGCGTCGTGCAGACGATCTTTTTCGACGACGTCGCGCCTGGACAGCACACGGTCAACTTGAAGACCAGCGGCCAGGCCCCGGCGCTGCTTTACCAGGTCACCACGGCTTATTATGTGCCCTGGAAAGAGTCGCCGGTTCCCACCCAGACGCAAGCCTTGAACATCCAGGTGAGCTACGACCGGAGCGCGCTGGCGGTAGATGATACGATCGGCGTCCAGGCGGAAGTGACCTTCAATCAGCCCGGCGCGGCTCAGTGGGTCATCGTAGACCTGGGCGTGCCGCCGGGGTTCAACGTCCTGACACAAGACCTGGACGAGTTGATCGCGCAATCGGCCAGTCTCAAGACGCACATCAAGCGATACGAGATGGCGGGGCGCTCGGTCATCCTCTACCTGGAAAACATGACCGGGACGATCCGCTTCAACTATCGCATGAAGGCGCGACTGGCCGTCAAGGCGCAGGCTCCCGCCTCCGCCGTCTATGATTACTACAATCCCGATGTGCGGTCGGTACAGCAGCCGGGGCAGGTTGTCGTCAACCCGTAACCCCCACCCTCACCCTCCCCCGTTCGCCAGCGAACGGGGGAGGGTCGGGGAGAGGGCACACAAGGAGGAGAAATGAACACCCGAACCCAAATCGTCATCGCAAGTTTGTTGATCGTTCTCGTCTTGTTCGCGTCGGCGTGCAGCCCGGCGGCGACGCCTGCTGCCCGACAGTTGGCCGTTGCGCCTGCGGAAAAGATGCCGGCAGCAGCGCCGACCCAACCGCCTGCGCCAGCGAAAGCGCCTGCGCCAACGCAAGTGGCGCTCGCCAAGCCGGGCGCGGTCAGCCAATCGGGCGTCAGCGATATTAGCACATCGCCATATCGCACCAGCCAAATGATCATCAAGAACGGCGAGATGAACTTGCTGGTGGCCGACGTTGACGTGGCGCTGGATCGAGCGACGGCCATCGCCGTCGAGCTGGGCGGCTATTTGCTCAACGGCAAGTCGTGGATGCAGGACGGCTGGAAGTACTCGTCGCTCACGGTGGGCGTGCCGGTCGCAATTCACTCCTAATGATTTTATAGAAGTCCGCGTCGTCGAGCCGGGCGACGACTGCAACCTGTACGACTATGACCCGAATGTGCCGGGATGGCGGCTGTTGGGCGTGCATCGCACGACGCGGCCGGCCCCGGCCGATCACGCCGTCGTGCCGGATACCTCGCCGGACGGCGAAGACGACCTGGCCGTGTTGTTGGTGAGTCACCGCTCGACCTTCCCCGGCTGCACCGTGAGCGCACGTCCCATCGCGCTGTTAGAGGTGCGGCGCAACGGCTCTCAGGAACTTCAAGTCATCGCCGTGCCCGCCGCCGACGAGGGCATGCTCACGGTGGCTGCTGTGCAAGACCTGCCAGAAAAACGCCGCCAGGCCATCGTCGCTTTCGTGCAGGCCAGCCTGGATGGGCAGGAAGACTGCGCGCTGCTGTGGAGCGACGCGGCGCGCGCTCACCAGGTGATTCACGAAGCCAGACAGGCAGCGCGGCTGGCGCGAGCCAAAGCGCGCAAGAGCGGCCCCGCCGCGCCCGCGTGGAAGCCGCTGGGACGCCGGGTGTTGGGCGTGCGACGAGCCTCGGACACAGAGCCACACACCGAGGCGGAACATGCATATCACCAATTGCCGCATCGCTTCCAAAAGTACGTGGAAGAGTACCTGACGCACGACGAGCGCATTCTGTTCGCCGTCAATCGCCCGGCGATCAAGAGTGCGGTCAAGCGGACGTGGTTTTCACCCCCAACACTTCAGGAGGGCATCCTGTTCATCACTGACCAGCAGGTGGCGCTCGTGACGGAAATCCTGCCTCCGGGCCAGTCCAATATCCGCTATGGTTACGTGGTGCACACCGGCATCCCGGAACGCGTCGAGTCGGCTGCGGTCAAATCAGCCGCCGATCACGTTTGCTTTGAGGTGACTTGGCGCGCCGCCGGAGGCGAGCAACGTGTGGCGTGGGAATTCCCCGGCGAGGCGGCGGACGAACTGAGGGAGGGGGTGGAGATTCTGCGGAGCTGGCAGCCGGTCGAGCACGACCGTCGCCTGCGTCGGGCGTATAGCCCAGAACCGATTGAGATGGAGTTGCGCGACCCATCAGCCAACAACCCAGACGACACTGCGCTCGTCGTTCGCCATCTGACGGAGGCGCTGGCCGCACAACTGGCACAGGCCGAGCGCGTGCTGGCCCGCGCGCTATTGCCCGGATGGGCAGACCGGCAAAAAGTGGCGCGCGTGTTTGCGGTGACGGATCGCCGCGCGGTTTTGTTGCCCGACCCGGGCGGCACCCATTTCAAGCCAGACTCGTACTGGTTGCAGCATATCACGTCGGTCGAGTTCACGTCGTCCATTCTTGAATCGTGGCTGGCGCTCAATGTGTTGGATAACGGCAAAGTGCGCCGGGTGACGATTGATATTCCCAACACGGCCGCCGCTTTCCAGGTGTGCTTTACGGCCTTGCGCCAGCAGTTGGTCGCCATTCCGGTGTGAAAGATTATGATTCCACGCGAGGTGTTGGCTCAGGTTCCGCGCGTGTACAAGATACTACTCGCAGTACACACTTGCTTTGCTGACGATTTGTGGGATGCGCTGGTGGCCCGGCCTCCGCGCGTCAAGGCGGCAGAGGTATTGATTCCGAACGTCTTTGATGCGGCCTACGTTTTGAAAATGCTAGACGCGGGTTTTTCGGTGTACGAAGCTATGCTTCCAAAAGACGATTTGATCTTTCTGGATCGCCAGCAAGGTTATCGTTTGCCTGGCTGGGAACCGGTGCCGAATCCGTTTTCGATAGCTTGCGACCTGACCTGGCGGCGCATCGGCTATTACCTGAGCATTCGCGGCACAGTAACACTGGTCACTGGCAAACGCGTGGTGCAAATCAAGGAACGCGAGCAACTTTGGTTCAATGTGTCGGAGGACGTGCGACTGCCGGATGTGGGAGAGTGCGTCACTATTCTGGCGCATCATCCCTTCATTGACATCGGCATTCTATTGCTCGACGCCGTAGCACTGGTGCCGGAGCAAATCACAAACTTGGGAGGTTAAGCGTGTCCAATACAACACATGAATCAGCAAGCACAGCCATTCCGTCGCGGCCCTCCGGCTGGCTCAATCGCAATGTTCTGGGGATGGTGCTGGCGAGTTTCTTTAGCGACGCCGGGCACGAGGCGGCCACAGCCATTCTGCCGCTGTTCCTGGTGTCCATCGGCGCGCCGCCTTTCGCGCTAGGCGCGATTGAAGGCGTGGCCGACGCAGTCTCGTCCTTTGTCAAGCTTGGCGCGGGCTGGTTCAGCGATCGCATCGGGCGGCGCAAGCCCATCGCGGTGGCAGGGTACACGCTCACCGGCTTGACCACCGGGCTGTTCGCCTTGGCGACGGCCTGGCCGCACGTGCTGCTGGCGCGCGCGGCGGGCTGGTTCGGGCGCGGCATCCGGGGCCCGGTGCGCGATGCGATGCTGTCCGAGTCGGTCACGCCGGAGACACGTGGAAAGGCATTCGGCTTTCACCGCGCAGGTGACACGCTCGGCGCGATCACCGGGCCGGTCATTGCGCTGGCCTTGGAACATTCAACGGCCAGCCGTAACGCGGCGCTTTGTTGCGGGGCGGCTTGAGTGTTTGGTGGCGCGCGGTTCGGCCAGACGGCCCGTAACGTACTTGTGAAGAACGCTGGCAATAAGCGTTTGGTACGGCACACCTTCCTCAAGTGCCTTGACTTGAATGTCGCTCAAATCGCCAGAAGACAGACGGATGTTGACCCGGCGATCCTTAATGGCCGTAGCGCGTGCTGCTGCCTTGAACTTCGCTAGCTCGGCTTTCGTAGCAACGGACTTCAGTTGGCCTTTCTCAAAGGCGGTGAGGACTTCATGTTCGTAGGCATCAATTTTCGGCATCTGTTTCTCCTTGATTTGAATAGTCTCTCGTTGCCTTGCGGCTCGGGATTATGGTCTTGAGAAAGAAATAGTATTCCTCTTCAACAAACGGCACCAAATGGACGTAGTTTTCACAGCAATTCTCAATTCAAAATCCGATGAGGTCAATGGTCGCGGCCGAGGCCCCCAAGGCATGAGGTCTATTGGAGATGGGCCTTGCGTTCCGCGATTATCCTTGCTATTCTGCACGGCATGGAAACCGTACTGAGCTATCGACACCGCGCGGTCACGAACAGTGACGTGATCTTCATCCGCAAGTTCATTACCGAGCATCCCGGTTCAAGCCGGCGCGACCTGTCCAAGAAGCCTTGCCAAGCGTGGAGCGGGATACAGGCGAACGGGGTGTTGCGTGACCGGGTGTGCTGCGGCTTGATGTTACCGCTTCTCCGCGAAGGCCTCATCAAGCGGCCACCGGTTCGGCGCCTTCCGCCCAATCCGCTGGCCCAACGCACGCCGCCGGCCTGGGTCCGCGTCGGTGGGGAGCAGCCGTTGCACACGAGCTTAGCCGAGCTCGGGCCGCATTACGACAACCTCATTGTTCACGAGTAATCACCATCACTCCAGCGGTTCGACCCCAACCTGCGCCGTTGAGCGCCGCGACGCTGGTTCAACGCATCGGTGGGGCTTTTGCGGGGTTCCCCGACGCACGAGGCCAGAGCAACAACCAGCGCTACGTCATGGAAGATGCGGCGCTTTCCGCCTTTGCGGTATTCTTCTCCCAGAGTCCGTCGTTTCTCGATAGCCAGGTCCGAATGCAGAAGCAGCAGGGCAGGAACAACGCGACATCGCTGTTTGGGGTCCATGCGATTCCGTCTGATAACCAAATCCGTAATCTGCTTGACCCGGTACCGCCCGAGACGCTATTCCCGCTCATGGCCACGATCAGCGACGAGTTGTACCGTGATGGCTATCTGGACGGCTTCCGTTCGATTAACAATACCTTTTTGATCGCTCTCGACGGCACGGACTTCTTTTCCTCGGAGAAGATTTCCTGCCCCTGCTGTACGCAGTCCAAACTCAAAAATGGCAAGACCTTGTATCGCCATATCGCCGTCACCCCCGTGCTGGTATCACCCAAGCAGAAAAACGTTGTGGCGCTGGCACCCCAATTTGTTCAACCGCAGGACGGTCATGACAAGCAAGACTGCGAGTTGGCGGCATCCGGTCGCTGGCTTGACCAGTGGGGCGCGCACTATGCGGCATGGGGCGTCACGTATCTGGGCGACGATCTGTACTGCCACCAACCGCATTGTGAGCGGGTGCTCGGGCAGCAGGCCCACTTCTTCTTTACCTGCAAGCCCGACTCTCACTCAACCCTGTACGAATGGGTTGCCGACTTCTCCCGCAACGGCGGTGTGCCAACCGTTGTTCGCACCCGTCGAATCGGCAAGAAGCCGTTCACCGATACCTACCGTTACGTCAATCAGGTGCCCCTGCGCAACAGCGATGATGCCCTGATGGTCAATTGGTGCGAACTCGTCACCACGGATGCCGAGGGCGACGTCGTGTTCCGCAATGCGTGGGCAACGTCCCATCGCATCACCGACGACAATGTCGTGGCACTTGCCGCTGCGGGCCGCACACGTTGGAAGATCGAGAACGAGAATAACAACACGCTCAAAACCAAGGGCTACCACTTCGAACATAACTTCGGCCATGGCAAGCAGCATCTGTCGAACCTGTTTGCGACCATGATCCTGCTGGCCTTCCTGGTGCACACCACGCTGGACTGGGTCGATGCACCCTACCGTGCGGTTCGCGACTCGCTCCCGTCTCGACGGACTTTCTTTGAGCATTTGCGTGCCTTGATCCACTACTTGCCGTTCGATGATTGGGATCATCTGATGCAGTTCATGCTCAAACGCCCCGATCGCGTGCCGCTCGATACCGGGTAAACAACCCCCTTCATCGCCCAGTTAAATTACAACGTACTTCAACCTGGTTTTAAAATGAGAATTGCTGCGCAAAAGCTGCTGAGAACATTCGCTGAAAGACGCCGAATCAGTCGCAAACCTATCAGATGGGAATCGTTGGGAACATCAAAAATGTAGCTCTTATTCGATTCCGCCGTCCCAATCGAATCTGCTTCTGCACTTAAGCCAACGATCAACGCAACTCGTACCAAACACCGCGTCCACTACCCTGCTGATTGAGGTGTCCCCGTTCGACCAGCGCAGTTATTGAGATGATACAGGTAACGCCGAACTGATCCAGTTCATGCCAACACAAAACCCGGCCCTTGTTCAGAGCCGGGTTTGTTGTCATCGCCGGGAAAGCGCTTTTCAATCCAAGCCGGCGCCGATCAAAGCACCGAGCGTTCCAGGGATGGGCGTCACGCTGCCCTCGAACACCCAGCCCTCGCGGTTCTCATCCTGGCCGGGCCAGTTCAAGGCAAAAGCAAACGCCGCGCCCAAGCTCGGCTCGTGCCGGAGCAGCTTGTAATAGTCCGCGTACATCCGCGCCTTGTCCGCATAGGCCACGCCCTTGTTGTTGCAGCTAAACTCGGTAATCATCAAGAGCTTGCCGGGGAAACGCCGGGCCAGGTGCCGCCAGAACATGCCGCCAAAGTCGTCCGAGCGCATTTGCCAGTGGCCGGCGCCATCGCTTTGCCAGTAGCAGTGGACGCCGATCCAGTCGGCCTGCGCGTTGATGGCCTGCGTCGAGCCGTCGAGGAACGGGAATGTTTGCCAGTTGGATTCCTGCGGCGACAAGCCCGGATAGCCCCACTTGGCATCCGGCATCTTGGCGCGCAACAGATCAACCGCCTGGCTGAACCACGCGCCAAACTCTGCGCCATTCGCCCAACTGACCCCCATGCCTTCCTGCGGCAGATTCGGCTCGTTGTGGACTTCAAAGTACCGCACGCCGGCCTTGTACAGCGCGACCGCCGAATTGCCCACGATCTCGACAAACAGCGGCGGATCAACGCGCGCGCCAAACTGGGCCATCAATCGCGCGGCGACGAAGGCGTTCGGATAGAGCGCCTTGACCTGCTTGAGCACCTCGACGCTCTGATCGGGATCGGGCAGCGTCAACAGCTTGACCGCTTCGACGCGGCTCGCCTTGAGCGCATCCAGGTCGGGACTTTCGAGCAATTGCGGATTCGCCAGGCCGATGCCGGCCAGGCATTTGCCGAACGACCAGTCGGCCTGCACCCGGCCCTCGCCAACCTGGCCGGCATTGCGATCCTTCTCCACCGGCCCGGATTGACCCACCAGCGTCACGCCGCCGGACTGTTCGCGTGACCAGCCGAATTTGCCGCGCGGCGACCTCACCCACAGCCACGGCGTTCCGTCGCCTTCCATCAAGCGAACATAGACCACCAGCCGCTCACCGATTTGCGCCTTGTCCAATTCCGGCGAGCTGACATCGCGCGTATCGCGCACGCGCAACCCGCCCGCCTGGCGCACCGGCTGAGTATCCAGCACTTCGACACTGAACGGCTCGTCCGGCTCGGCGTCGGTCACAAGCCGGTCGCCGCCCGCGCTCGCCGGCACCCAGCCCACTTTGCCCTCATCGGTGCGGACCTGGAGCCAG
Organism: Anaerolineae bacterium; assembly: GCA_041300525.1. Classification (GTDB taxonomy): domain Bacteria; phylum Chloroflexota; class Anaerolineae; order Fen-1058; family Fen-1058; genus JBGLNJ01. The sequence continues at coordinate 5,140,270 of JBGLNJ010000001.1, forward strand.
GTGCGGCCCTTTTCGTCGGGATCACTTTCCGGCCCAACCACCGTCAGGTGCGTGCCAAACGCCAGGCTCCCCATGTTCTTGTTGACTGGCGCACTGGGCTGAGGGCGCAGCAACAACCCGGCCGGCGCAATCGCCCACACTTGACCTGCCGCCTCCGGCTGAACCGGCTTGACCGGCGCGCCGACAATGTCCTTGTCCTGCGCTTCACTCACATAGGTCTCGCGGCCCTGGCGGACGCGCACCCAACCGGTCGTGTCCTGGCCGTCTTGCAGCGTCACGAGCCACCATTCATTGTCGCCCGCGCCCACCGGATCGGCCACCAGGTTGAGCGCGGCCCCCGCCTGCGCCACCGGCCCACCCAGCCGGACATCGCGCATGGCGCGCAGCTTCAAACCGCCGTACTTTTGCACATCGGGCTGCACAAATGCCGCGCGCGTTTGCGGCGCGACTGGCCCGGCCGTCGCAGCCGCGCCCGCATTCGGCTTGTCGCCGAGATAAGCCTCGCCGCCGCGCCGAGCGCACGCCCATCCGGCCACATCATCTGCCGATTTCGTGCGGACAAGGTACCACGCCGCGTCGCCCTGCGCCACCGGCCCCTGCACCACCGTCAAGGGCCGCCCGGAAAAGACCGCCGGACCCGACAGCGCCGTATCCCGCGCCGAGCGCAGCTTGAGGCCGTTGTAGCGATCCACCGCTGGGAGTGTATAGACCGTCGCCACGCCGGGCAATGGCTCAGGCGACACATAGCCCGGCAGGGCTGGAACGGGCTGGCTGATTTGCGGGATCAGGATCGAGTGATTGGGATTGCCGTCCTCATGGCAACGGCCCCAGGCTTGCTCCCACGTGCCATAGTCATAGTGGTGGTGATCGCCCTTGGAGCGCAGCGGCCCCCAATAGTATGGGTCGTTGATGACCAACTCACCCGCGTCGTCATCGTAACCGACGACCAGGACAAAATGGCCGCCGGTGGTGGATTGGCCCTGGCGGTCGGGCAGGTATTGATACTTGACGAGCGCGATGACGGGCGTGCCCTGGTCAATATACGCGCGCACATCGTCCATCGAAATATCCAGCCGCCACGAGAGCGGCAAACCAAACTGGCCGGCCGCGCGCTTGACCTCGGCAAACGACCCAACGGCGCAATCAAGTCGCGTGCGAAGGGGTGAGCCGCACTGTAGAGATTATACAGTAGGGGCAGAGCGTGTCAACTGCGAAACCGATACCCCAGGACAACCGTCACCTGCTGGCCACTTGCGCTCAACGTCTGCACCTGGTTCTCCGGCCCCAATGCCAGCGCCGTGTCTTGCGGAATGCCCAGGCCCAGACATTCGGGATGCGCCTTGACGGCCTCGCGCAAAGTCGAGGCTTGCGCATAGTGCGGGCAGATGAGCGCATCCGGCAGCCAGCCCCAACCGGCAATCTCTTGTTCACATATACCCCGTGCGCCCAACGCGCACGCCGCCGCGCCAGCGGCGACGACAACCGCGCCCGCTTCATACGCGGCCGTCAACGCATCGAGCGTGGGCGTGTCGCTCAAAATCGTCACGAGCCGCTGTGCCAGTCCATCTCCGAGGTAGACGAGGCCAGCCTGCGCCAGCCGCCGCACATTCCTGGGGTCGGTCGCGTCGGCGTGAGTCAAGATGGGCGCGACATAGCCGGCTGGCCCACCCAAGGCTTCGATCTGGGCGAGGATGCGCTGGCTGGTGTCGTGGTCGCCATCGGGCGCGGCGCTGGCCGTGGGCACGAACACGACGGGCGCTTCATCGCTCATCGCCTCAATCGCCGCACGGAGAATGTGCGGGATATCTTTTGGTCTGCCGCCGCCGGCCAGCACGAGCCAACCTCGCCCGTCGCGCCAGCGGAGTGGACCTGCTCGTCCCATGCTGCTCCTGATGCGTGTTACGTATTGCGTACTGCGTGATCCGTTTACGCATTACGCAGTACGCATTACGTCTCATGCCCCGCGCGAGTAACTGGCAACAGTTTCACACAGAATCGCCACGCCCTGCGGCAACACCGCCTCGTCAAAGTCAAAGCGCGGATTGTGGTGCGGAAGCTCGGACGTGTTTCGCGCCGCGCCGATGAAAAAGAAGCAGCCGCCGATCTCGCGCAAGAAATACGACATATCCTCGGACGCCATCCAGCGCTGCTGCGCGCTGACGTGTTCCGCGCCCACGACACGCGCGGCTGCTCCTCGCACGCGGGCCGCCGTCGCGGCATCGTTGACTAGGGCGATGGTGACTGGCTCAATTTCCAACTGGGCCGATGCGCCCATCACACGCGCCGTGCCCTCGATAATCTCGCGCACGCGGCGCAACACCGTCTGCCGCGTGGCCTCGTCGAATGTGCGGATGGTTCCCCGCAGCTCGGCTTGCTCTGCGATGACATTGGACGCTGTGCCGGCGTGCAGGCTGCACACGCTCACGATCACCGGTTCTGCCGGATCCACGTTGCGGCTGACGACGGTTTGGAGCGCCGTCACGATGTGCGAGGCTACGACGATTGCGTCCACCGTCTGATGTGGCGTCGCACCGTGGCCGCCACGGCCTGTGATAGTGCAACGGAAAAATTCAGCGGCGGCCATGACCGGCCCTTCACCCGCCGTGACCAGGCCGGATGGCAACTGGTTAACAATGTGCAGCCCTAGCGCCACATCGGGGCGTGGCGCGAGAGCGTGCAAGACGCCGTCCTTGATCATTTCCATGGCGCCGCCGTCGCCTTCCTCGGCCGGCTGGAACACAAACTTGACCGAGCCGGACAGTTCGTTCAGATGCCGCGTCAGCAAGGTCGCCACGCCTAGGCCAATCGCTACGTGGCCGTCGTGGCCGCAGGCATGCATGACGCCGGGCGTTTGTGAAACATAGTCTGTCGTGTTTTCTTCTGTGATCGGCAGCGCGTCCATATCAAAGCGCAGAAGGATGACTGGCCCCCCCCCGGTCCCCCCCGTCCCCTTTGGGGACAGAGGGGATGTGCCTTCCAGCAATCCCACGACGCCGGTGCGGCCTACGCCGGTCTGCACTTCCATCCCCAACTCGCCCAATCGCTGCGCGACAATGCCTGCCGTGCGGACTTGTTGGAAACCAAGTTCTGGATGGCGGTGAAAATCGCGCCGCCAAGTGACGAGATCGAGTTCTTTTGCTTCGGCCAAGTAATCTGTCATTCCGTTTGCTTCCTTTATAATGTGGTAGTGGCAATTATGGATTCGACAGTAGATTGACGAGCGCCGCCGGATCGGACATGGGTGCGGAGCACGTCTGCCCCCGGCACACATACGCGACGGGAACGTTGGACGCCGGAAAGCCGCGCGCGGCGATGGCGACCGCGTCGCGCGCCGGGTCGAGCGGCAACACGACACGCCACGGCACAAAAGCCTGCCACGCCGCGGCAAGCAGCGCTTGTGTATGTGGATCATCCATCGCGCCCACCACGGCGATCTCGGTCGGCGGGTTCACGGCCCAGTTGACGGCCAGGCCATACGCGGCGGCCATCGTATCATACTTTTGATACTCGTCAACAAACAGGACGAGCGCCGATTCGCCCAGCCCCAGGTGTTCGACGATGCCGGTCAGGTAGTGCAGCGTGACGAGCACATCGGCGGTGATAGCGTTTTCAAACATGGGCTTGAGGCGCGAGCGCAGTGCTCCCTGAGCTGTGGGATCGTCGGGTCGGTCGCCTGGAAGACGACGTGGCCGGCGGGCGAGTCTCGCCGCAGGTGCAATTGATCGCCGACGGCTCGAACAACATGACGAGCAGCGCGGCGCTTGGCGCGGCGACGGAAACGCTCAATGCCTGGTCGGCCCGGCAGTCGGAGGCCGGCGGGCAGCCCTGGCCCGGCATTGACGTGCAGATGCGAGCCTTTTATAATCCGACGCTCGGCGAAAGCTATTTCACGCTCACGGCGCAGTTGGGCTTTATGGTGTACCAGGTGGCGCTGATCGTGGCGGCGCTGGGGCTGACGCGCGAGCGCGAGCTGGGCACGCTGGAGCAATTGCTCGTGACGCCGCTGCGGCGGCTGGAATTGATCGCCGGCAAGGCGCTCCCGGCCGTGCTGATCGCGGCGGTGGATTTCCTTTTGATGTGGCTGCTCATCACCGGGGTATTCAAGCTGCCCATGCGCGGCTCGTTCGGGTTGCTCGCGGCGCTTTCGATGTTGTTCATCGTGGCGCAAGTCGGGTGGGGCCTGATCGTGTCGGCGCTGTCTCGGAATCAGCAACAGGCGGTGTTGACGGTGTTTGTGCTGGCGCTGATTGACGTGTCGTTCTCCGGCTATGTGATGCCGGTGGACTATTTGCCGCCCTTTTTGCGAATCATCTCGCAGCTATTTCCGCTTCAGCACTATCTCGTGATCATTCGCGGCATCGTGCTCAAGGGCGCGGATTTGGCGGTGCTCTGGCAAGAGGCGCTGGCGCTGGCGGCTTTGAGCGTGGGCAGCCTCGGCGTGGCCGTCATCAGCCTGCGCAGTACCATGGAATGACGAATGGCGAGTGACGAGTGTCGAGTGGCGAGTGTCGAGTGACGAATGACGAGTGACGAGTGACGAATGACTAACCAACCAACTAACCAACGAACGAACACCGCCGTCGTTTGCACGAGCAAGTTGGCGCGCTCGTTCAAGCGCACGGTGGCGTTGCGCGAGCTGGACCTGTGCATCGAGCCGGGTGAGTTGTTCGGCCTGGTGGGGCCGGACGGCGCGGGCAAGACGACGGCGCTGCGCTTGATGGCGGCCGTCATGCGGCCTACGTCGGGCCGGGTGAGCGTCGTGGGCTATGATAGCGTCAAGCAGGCCGAGTCCATCCGCGTGCACGTGGGCTACATGCCGCAGCGCTTTAGCCTGTATGGCGACCTGGACGTGTTGGAGAATCTCAATTTTTACGCCGACATTTTCGGCGTGAGCGCCGCCGACCGCAAGCGGCGCATCAAGCAATTGCTGGCCTTTGCTCACTTGGAAAAATTCGTGGACCGGCGCGCGGGCCAGCTTTCGGGCGGGATGCAGAAAAAGCTGGCGCTGGCCTGCACCCTCATCCACGGCCCGCAGTTGTTGCTGTTGGACGAGCCGACGACGGGCGTGGACCCGGTGAGCCGGCGCGAGTTTTGGGACATTTTGACCGAGCTGCACATTGCCGGGACGACGATCGTGGTGAGCACACCCTACATGGACGAGGCCGAGCGCTGCAACCGCGTGGGGCTGTTGTTCAAGGGCGCGCTCATCGAGTGCGGCACGCCCGACCAGATCAAGTCGCACGTGCCGGGCCAGTTGATCGAGCTTCAGCCCGAGCCGCTCGAACGCGCGCAGGCGATGTTGGGCAAGCATCCGCAGGTGCTCGAAGTCCAGGTGTACGGCGACCTTTTGCATGTCTTTGTGGACGATGCTTCGGAGCGTATGCCGCAGATCAAGGCGGCGCTGCAAGCCGGCGGCGTTCACCTCAAGCGGATGCGCGCCGTCCCGCCGCGCATGGAAGAGGCGTTCATCTCGCTCATACACAAGGTGCAAGAGGCATGAGGCAAGAAGCAGAGGGCAGGTGGCCAGATGAAGTACGAAGAGTGGCTGGCGCAAGTGCCGGAGAGTTTAAAGCGAGATGCGTTGTGGCAATTCGGCGTCTATCCCAAGGCAGTGTTTTTGTACGATTTGTTGTGGGAGGATTGCGACGGTTTGATGAAGGATGTGCGCGGGCGCGCGATTGCCGAACAAGTCATTCGCAGCGGCGGCTCGATCGGCGCCAATATCGAGGAAGGATTCGGGCGGGGCTTTGGCGCCGAGTTTGCCTATTTTCTGCGTGTGGCGCTTGGCTCGGCGCGCGAGACGCGCGGCTGGTACTATCGTGCGCACCATTTGCTCAAGCCCGATGTCTTTCAACATCGTTTGACCCTGCTCGACGAAATCATTGGCGTTCTCGTCAAATCGGTGGAGCATCAAAAGCAACAATCCAAACGCAAGCGGTGATGGCCTTGTCTTGCCTCCTGCCTCTTGCATCTTGAGTGGTGTATGGCGACAAATAGTGATTTTGCAATCCAAACGGAGAACCTGAGCAAGCACTTTGGCAAGTTTTACGCCGTCAACGGTGTGACGTTCAACGTGCGGCGGGCGAGCATCTTTGGCTTTCTTGGCCCCAACGGCGCGGGCAAGACGACGACGATGCGCGTGTTGCTGGGCTTGCTCGCGCCGTCGGCGGGACATGCGCTCGTGCTGGGCTATAACGTGGCGCATCAGCCGCGTCCCTCTGGGATGCCATCGCCGGGCGGGTGGTCAAGACGACAAACAAGCACAGCGGTTATGAAATCGAGCGGACGTGGGGCTGGAAAGACGACGCGCTGAACAAGCGCCTGTGGTACTATGGCAAGCTGATTCGCCACAAGGCCACACTCGTCAGCCTGAGCTGCCTGCCCAACTTTTACGCGCTGAGCGAAAACTATGGCGATTACGAGCATGACTATCTCGACGAATATCGCCAAGGCCAGTTGTCCGCTGAAGCCAAAGCGATCTATGAAGCCTTGTTGAAAAACGGCGCGCTCGACGCGATTCGTCTTCGCCGCGAGGCACGCATGAGTTCAGAAGCCAGCAAGCCTCGCTTCGAGAAGGCGTTGACCGAATTGCAGGTGGGACTAAAAGTTTTGCCGGTAGGCATTGCCGAGGCTGGAGCCTGGCGCTATGCCTTTGTCTACGAAATTCTGCCGCGCTGGCTGCCGGATGTGCCAGAATGCGCACGGGCTATTGGGCGGGGTCAGGCCAAGCAGGCAATTCTCGATCAATATGTGCGCAATGTCATCGCTACAACATTGCCGATTGCATCGCGAGTGTTCGGCTGGTCGCTGGCCGATACGCGCCAGGCCGCCGAAGCGTTGGCGCAGGAAAGTCATTTGACGCTGGACGTGAAGGTGACTGGCATCAGTGAATTGCAGGTGGTGACAAACGATGTGCTATAGAGCTTGGGCCTCAACACTGCCGACACTGAACTCGGGTTCCTTTTCGCGTGGCGCATGATTGCGTGCTTGTGGGATCACCAAACGCGCACAGATAACAATGTTTGCTGTTGATTGCGTGCAAGGTAACGAAATGCCCTCCCTCTGGGATGCCATCGCCGGGCGGGTGGTCAAGACGACGAACAAGCACAGCGGTTATGAGATCGAGCGGACGTGGGGCTGGAAGGATGAATCCCTCAACAAGCGTCAGTGGTACTATGGCAAGCTGATTCGCCACAAAGCCACGCTCGTCAGTCTTGGCTTTCTCCCCAACTTTTACGCGCTCAGCGAAAACTATGGCGACACTGAGCACGGCTACCTGGAAGAGTACCGCGCCGGGCGACTTTCGGCAGAGGCCAAGGCGATCTATGAGGCGCTGCTAAAGCACGGCGCGCTCGACGCGATTCGTCTTCGCCGCGAGTCTCGCATGAGTTCAGAAGCCAACAAGCCTCGCTTCGAAAAAGCATTGACCGAATTGCAGGCGGGACTAAAAGTTTTGCCGGTGGGCATTGCCGAGGCTGGCGCCTGGCGCTATGCCTTCATCTATGAGCTGCTGCCGCGTTGGCTGCCCGACGTGCCCGAACGCGCGCGCGGCATCGGGCGTGGACCGGCGCGGCGAGCGATTCTCGATCAATACATTCGCAACGTCATCGCCACGACCCTACAGAGCGCCGCGCGAGTGTTCGGCTGGGCGCTGGCTGATACGCGCCAGGCCGCCGAAGCGTTGGCAAAAGAAGGGCGATTGTCGCTGGATGTCAAAGTGTCCAGCCTTGCCGGTGTATGCCTTCAGCGGCGCGACGTACATGAACTATAATGGGGCGACGAATGTTTCTGGCCAGGTGACGCTTACACTGCCTCTGGGCAATTGCCGTTTCCGCGCAGACAAGGGCAGCGTGCAGTGGATCATCTTGTGGCTCGTAATGTGCGTGCCAATGTCGTCAAGTTAGGGCCGTAGCGTAGGGCCTTGTGCCCGTTTCCGCGCTTGGAAAGACGCCCACAAGGGGCTAGGCTTCGCTTATCTTAATGACATTGATGTGCGTGCTGGAAGAACTGGCCCAACGCAAAGTCAAGGTCGGCCTGGATTTGCAGGCAAGTGATACAATATGGCGCAGGATAAGCAAGTCGCCCTGCGAGGAGAGAAACGATATGAGCAGCGATGCGCAAGATCAATTGCTTCGAGAGAACCTGGGAACCCGTGGAATCCGTTCGCTGCCTCAACCCAAATTCCCAGATGCAGATTTGGCCGTGCGAGCGCGCGGCATTCGTCGCCCGCCGTACAAGGTGGACGTGTTGCTGGTGAATCCGCCGACGCCGGACGGCGCAATCTGGATTCGCAGCCAGCACCGTGTGGGCCGCCGCAGCCGCGAGAACATGATCTGGCCGCAGGTGAGCCTGGCGCAGTTGGCGGCGCTGCTTCATCCCGATTACAGCGTCGAGATCATTGACGCGAATGCCCTGCGCATGGGGTGGTCCGAGTTTGAAAAGTTGCTGCGCGAAAAACGTCCGCGCTTTTACATCACCCAGGTCACTGCGCCAACGCTGACCAACGACATGTACGGCGTGTTCCTGGCGCGCAGCCTGGGCGCGATCACGCTGGGATTCGGCACGCACGTCACCCCGATGCCGCGCGAGACGATGGAACAGTTCCCCGCGTTGGATTTTGTCCTGCGCGGCGAGCCGGAGTTGACCTTCCGCGAATTGTTGGACACGATTCGGGCGGCGGACGGTGCGTGGCGTGTGTTGGATGGCAAGCTGATCATGGCGAATGGAGAATCCGCCGATGCCGGCGGGCTCATGAATTGCGCCAGTTGCCGGCTATCGCCGCGCGCTGACACGATTCCACCATCTCATCATCAAGCTCCAAGCCCGTCAATTGCCAGTCAGGATGCTTGCCTGCCAGATAGAATAACGAAATACCACGCCCACAACCTGTATCTAAAACTCGAGCATTCCGTGGCAGATTCAATCGCTCGACTACGTTGCAAACATGTGTGTTACGGATACGCGTGTGCATATCAGGCGCGCCCAGCACATACCATACCAGACGCTTTGTCAAGGTGGTCTGCCCTTGCCACTGTGGTTGACCGATGCGTGTATATTCCCAAAAAGACAATGCCATATTCACCCTCCTGAATCCTTGCGCGAATCTAACACTTGCTGGTAGAAAGTCTCCAGGCCATCCACCAGTCGCTCCCAACTGAACACATCTTCAGCAGCCTGCCGAGCTGCCCGCCCCATTGCCTCACGCTGGCCGGCGTCACCTAACAACTCGAGCGTACGCACCGCGAAATCATGTGCGTCATCACGAGCCACGACGCCGAGTTGATATTGAGGGATCACGTTGGCCAGATCGCCAACACAAGTTGCCACGACAGGCCGACCAACTGTCATATAGTCATTCAGCTTAAACGGCCACCGCCCACGATTCGCGCCACTATCACATAAGGGTAACCAGCCTAGATCACATGCAGCCAAATACTGATAGATCTGTTCAGATGTCACTGGTCCGGTACGAACCACCGCAGATGGGTCATCCATCAATGCTTCGATGCGACGATTAAAGTAACCCACCAATACCAACCGCACGGAGGGAATCATTTGCTGCACATAGTTAAATGCTGATGCCATCAACCTGGCATCACGGATAAAGATGCCACCCACATAGCCAATGAGCGGCGCCGCGACTGGCAATCCCAGTGTCCGTCGAGCCTCCAGCTTTCCCAGCGGCTCTCGACTTGTATCAGATCCATTGCGGAGCAACAAAATGGACTCTGGTCGCACGCCCAATGTGATGGCTCGTTCGCGCAAAAACGAGTTAATCACAGTTGTCCCATCCGCACGCGCCCGAAAGCGACTTTCAAAAAAAGTCTCGATAGGCCGCAGCACATCACGCACGAGTGGATTGGGGCGCTCTTCGACCGAGCCGCCGCGCCCGAACCAGTCGCACCAGTCCATCACTAACTTGGCGCCGCGCCGCTGAGCTGAGAGTGCGGGAAAGATGACGACCGGGCGCGATTCGAAAGCATGAATGATGTCAAATGAGCGTCCGCGCAACCAGGCGATGCGGCAAAGTGTGTCCCACGCATCCCAGCCCGAGCGCAACGAGCCGGGCAGCAGGTCGGGCGTCTCGACGACGTGAATGCCATTTTCGTCACGCTCGTCGAGTTTGAGGCGTGAGCGAGGCGATATTGCCATCAAGGTCACAGTGTGCCCGCGCCTGGCGAGCACCCGGCAAAAATGGAACGCTCGCCAGTACGTGCCTTTGCCAACTTGGTTAAAAACAATCATTAAGACGCGCAAGCCCACTCACCTCGGTTGATCTGCTAATCCATCCCGCAATCCGCGCCAGTAAGACGCAAGTGCAGTGAATTTGCGCTGAACCGCTAGTCGAATCGTCGTCTTGATCGCGCTGCCCAGGCGGTAGGGAAAGATGATCAGCCAGCGCCAACCACACACATGCTTGCGAAAGAACAGTACACTGCTGCGCCCCATCCAGTATCGCTCGTAAGGCGTGTCCACTCCGCCACTAGCCCGCGCAACCTTGTGCCACATTTTAGCTTGCGGCACGAGCAGCGTCCTGAATCCCGCTTCGCGGACGCGCAGACTTAGATCGGCATCGTCATAATAGTAAAAGAATCGCTCGTCGAGCAAGCCAATCTTGTCTGTCAACCGGCGAGGCAGCAGCACAGCACACGCCGTGACGTGCTCGCGCTCGACGACCGTTTCCCACTGCCCCTCATCCACGCAGCCGCGCACCTCGCCGCCCTTTTCGAGCGTCCACACGTTCAGCCCTGCGCCGACCGACCAGATGACGTTCGGGCGCGAGTAATAGTAAATCTTGGGCACGAGCATCCCGACCGATTCGTCCATCGCGTGAGCCATCAGATGATCAAGCAGCGATGGATCAACTATCGTGTCATTGTTAAGCAAAAAGAGGTACTCGGCACCGCGCTCCAGCCCGCGCTTCATCCCTTGATTGACCGCCGCCGAAAAGCCGCGATTTGCCGGATTCGCAATATACCCGACCTGCGGGAATTGCGCGGCGACGGCTTCGCGCGTTCCATCGGTCGAGGCGTTGTCTACCAGCACGACGCGAAAATTCGGATAGGTAATACGAAACACAGATTCGAGACATTCGAGAGTGTCCCGGCGCTGGTTCCATGTGATCACAACGACATAGACAAACGGCTTATCACTCACGCGCCTGTCCCACTATGAAATGTTCTATCGTTTCGCTCAGTCGCCGCCAGCTTTCCCCATTAGCTTGCGCGTGAACATTGTCTCTCAGTTGATTTAAAAGCTCCGGCGGTAAAGGATGACCATGCGCACGATCTCGTCAAATGTCCTGCGCAGCTACGGATACTGTTTTATCACGACTATGGCTCGTTGTCAAGTCGTGTTTGCCTGGTGATTACCCACAAGTCCGATTTTGCCTGTAAAATCAAGGGGGCCAAGTGCCCGATTTTCGGCCACATTTCGACTTGTGGGCAATCACCAGGTGTTTGCCCTCTTGAGTAGCAAGGTGTTTCGTAGGACAAGTTGCCAACTTGTCCTACGCGCTCTAACGCTCTGCTATCGAAGAGTGCATCTTTGACTTGCTCCGGCCGACTGGTTGACCGATTGACGGGTCACTGATCACTGGCTACGCCTGCGCGAACGTGTCCACCATCATCTTCACGTCGCCCAGCGGATAGAGGATCGGGCAGGTGCAACCGTTGGCGCGGTACTCGGCCACTTTGCGGCGTACCTCGTCGGGCGAGCCGGACGCAGTGATGAGCTGCACCACGTCGTCGGGCACTAGCTGCATGGCGCGCTCGACGTCTTCTTCGGTGGCGGGCCAGTGCAGCACCTTGCCGATCTCGTCGAGCAATTCCTGCGAGACGCCGCTGGCCTTCATAATGTGCGGCTGCTGGCCCAGGTATTGCGTCACGAGTTTGCGCGCGCCGTCGAGCGCCTTTTTGCGGTCGGTGTCCACCGAGCAGACGACGAGCTGGGGCCGGTCAATGTCGTCCAGCTTGCGGCCGGCTTTCTTGGCGCCGATTTCCAGGTGAGCCAATGCGTCCATGTTGTACTTGGGACTCACGAGATAATTGAGCACCACGCCGTCGCCGATCTCGCCGGCCAGCTCCATCATCTGCATCCCCGTCGCGCCGATGTAGATGGGCACGTGGCGCGGCTCGCGGCGGCCGTGGACGATGTCGTGCTCGATGCCGGTGACGTTGACAAACTCGCCGTGGAATGTGACGTTCTTCATCGCCAGCAAGTCGCGCACGACGGTGACGACTTCCTTCATCGCCTTGAGCGGCTTGGAGCGAGTGATGCCCACATTCTTGGCGAGCGGATCCCACCATGCGCCGATGCCGCAAATGACGCGGTCGGGGGCCAGGTCGTCGAGCGTGAGGAAGGTGGTGGAGATGATGGCGGCGTTGCGCGTCCAGTTGTTGATGACGCCGGAGCCGATCTTGATCTTGCTGGTCACGGCGGCAAACGCGGCCATCGGCACGATGGCGTCGCGCACCAGTCGGCTTTCCGCTTGCCACACCGCTTCAAAGCCTCGGCTTTCGGCATATTTCACATATTCCATTCCTTCGCGGATGGGATGCGCGTCTTGCAGGTACATGGCAACTCGTTCGGACATGGGGCAACTCCTTTCGATTTGCGTAAAACGTGTTGCGTGTTTCGTGTTGCGTGACGGAACACGCAACACGAAATAGGCGCTTGCCAGAAATATCCTACTCTGAAAAGTGGGCCGCGTCAAGCGCCTCGACATGCAACCTGCGACCTGCGACTTGCTTCCAATCCGCCGGGGTATCAAGGTCGAGCGCGACGGTGGGCGAGCGGTAGATGTGGAGCGCCAGTTGGGATGTCTCGGCCTGGGCGCAGTGTTCGTAAAAGCTCCGCGGCCCGAAGGCAAAGTTGAGCGCGTCGGGCGGACGCAGCAACAGGGCATTCGTGCCCTCGCCGCGCGCATCCGGCGCGATGACGGCACAGCGCGGTTCGCGGGCCAAATCGAGTATTGCCATGATGTCGCCGGAGGTCAATAGCGGCAAATCGGCGGGAAGCACCAGCACGGCCTGCGCGCCGCGCGCCATCGCCCACTCGCGCGCCTGGTTCAGGGCCGCGTTCAGCCCCGACTCGCTTTCCGCCAACGCCGTTGCGCCTTGACGACGCGCCAGGTCGAGCGCAGTCATGTCTCGGCTGACGACGCAAGCGGCAAGTGGCAAGTTGCAAGATGCAAGTGTGTCGAGTGTGCGGGACAGAAGCGACCGAGCAAGTGCCGCGCGAATCGGTTTGGACACAACCGGGCTAAGGCGGCTCTTGGCGCGCCGGAAAGGTTTGACCGGTATGATGGCGCAAATATCAAATGCCAAATCTAAATCCACATTAGAGGTCAGAGGTCGGAAATCGGAAATCCGAAATCGAATCAGGCAGGAATGGTGCGCGCAAAGTCGAGCATCTCATGGGCCAGTCTCGCTCGGTCAGCGGCGTCGCGCATGAGCGCATCGGTGACGAGGACGCGCATGTTGAGCCGTTCGATCTCGGCGCGCTGCTCGGCGTCGGCCCGGTCTATCACAAAGCCGTCGAGGAAATCGGCATAGTGACGCGCCACGGCGAGCGCGGTCGGCGACTGTCCCAACTCGCGGAACATTTTGGCAGCGGGGCCTTTGACCGCTTGCCCCCCGATGATGGGCGATACGGCGAGGGTGCGCTGCTCTCGCAGTTGCTCGCGCACGCCGGAAAGCGAAATGATCGGGTCAATGCTGACGAACGGATTGGATGGGCACAGCACCACCAGGTCGGCGGCGTCGAGCGCGGCTCTAACTTCGATGGATAGCCGGGCGCGTTCGATGCCGCGAAAGTGAATACGGCGGCAACGTCTTTGCACGCACCCAAGCCCCGCTTTCCGCATCCGGCTGGCGGCAAGTTTTGGCGCACATTGCTCTACACACTCACACCCTTAAACTCACTGGCGGCGAGCCGACGTTGCATCCTGAATTTGCGGATATCATTCTCGACATCGCAGAGATGGGCATCGCGTTTACCCTTTTCACCAACGCGCGCTGGCCAAATCCACAAACCATCATTGGCTTGCTCAAGTCCACGCCTCAATGTGGCGGATTGCTCGTCTCATTGCACGGGCCGGACGCGGTTACGCACGAAGCATTCACCAACACTCCTGGCTCGTTTGAAGAGACGTGCGAGAACATACGCCGCGCAACAGCCGCTGGGCTGCGTGTCCATACCAGCACCGTGTTGACCCGCTATAACTGTGATCGTGTGCATCAAATCGCCGCGCTCTCGCAATCACTGGGAGCACAGTGGGCAGTGTTCAATCGCTACCTTGGCCGGGCAATGCCCGACCTGGAACCAGACGAAGACCAACTCCGCTGCGCTGTGCATGGTATTGAGGCATTGCGGCGGTCGGCGGTCGGCGATTGGCGGTTAGCCTTCAGCGTCAAATATGGTAATTGTATTCCGCAATGCTTTGTGCCATCCTCGTCCACCGGCTGCTGGGCGGGCGTAGCCTATTGCACAATTGACCCATGCGGCAACCTACGTCCTTGCAACCATTCTCCCCTGGTCGCGGGAAATGTCCTCGATGAACCGCTTGAAGTTATCTGGCATAGTGAGGCGATGAACCGCTGGCGTGGCCTGTTGCGCGAAGGATGTAAAACGTGCGCTGAACTAGAAACCTGTCATGGCGGCTGCCGCGCGCTTGTAGAACTCAGGGGGCAGGATCCTCTCATTCGTCAACCGATTCAAGACCAATCACGCCAACCGGTCGAATTGACATTATACGAAAAGAGTCGCCCCAAGATCAATTGCACCGTTCGGGCAGAGTCATTTGGTTACGCACTGGTCCGGGGAACGCGCATCGTCCCCGTGACGGCGCAGGCTCGTTCCGTTTTGGATATACTGGACGGCAGAAGAACGTTGCAACAAATCAGAGATGATCTGGGGCAAGAAGCCCTTGATTTTGTCGGCACACTATACCAACGCGGCTTAATAAGTCTGGAAGCTTGAGCCAATTCCAAGACTTTGAAAGAGTATTCGGTACTTGGGGTGCCCTTTGACGTTTGGAGGGCTGTTCGGTAACTTTGTCTTGTCAAAACCGCTCGAGTAAAGTACAATCTCTCTCGACGCAAAATGGTTCATAGTTGAGCAGCGTGCTTATTTGAGGAGGACAGCGTGCCTCTCAAATTGGAAATCGTCACACAGGAACGGCGCGTCTATTCGGCGGACGATGTGGAAATGGTCATTGCGCCTGGAACCGAGGGCGAAATGGGCGTTTTGCCGCACCATGCGCCGCTGATGACGGCCTTGGAAGAAGGCGTGATGCGCGTCAAGCATACGACCGGAGGCGAGGAACTCGTGGCGATCCATGGCGGCTTTATGGAAGTGTTGCCGGACAAAGTGACGGTGCTGGCCGATGCCGCCGAGCGCGCCGAGGAAATTGATATTGCCCGCGCCGAAGAATCGCGGCAGCGGGCTGAAGAGACGATGAAGCAGCACCATGACAACAAGATAGATTACGAGCGCGCGGATGCGGCTTTGCGCCGGTCGTTGGTCCGGCTCAAGATCGCCGGAGGGCGTCGCCGGCGCGAGCTGCCCACACAAAAATCTGAGCCAGAGTGAGGCTGTATGTTTGAAAAGCATCTCGGCATTGACCTGGGAACAGTCAATGTATTGGTCTATGTCCACGGTCGGGGCATCGTTTTGCAGGAACCATTCGTCGTTGCCCCGCCCGTCAAGCCACTGGCCCAGGTAACCACGCCGTAGGCGGCACGGCATGCTCCTTGCACGACCCTCACGTTCCAGCCTGGCCGGAATCTTTTTGCTCAGTCTGTCGCTGTTGATGCTCGAGATCACGCTGACGCGCGTGTTCTCGGTGACGATGTGGTATCACTTTGCCTTCTTGTCCATCTCACTGGCACTGCTGGGAGGGGCAATCGGCGGCATTTGGGCGTACCTGGCACGCCACCGCCTTGCGCGCGGTTCACTGGCCCCGTGGCGGGCTTGGATCGCTTTGCTGTTCGCTGTGACGACCGTGGCGACGTTTGTCCTGTACACCAACCTGCGCTTCTGGGGCGGCGCGGGTACGTGGCAGGTTTTCACGCCGCAGGGCATGGGGATGCTGGTCCTGGTCTACCTCGACCTGGCATTGCCGTTTTTCCTGGGGGGGATGTGCCTGGCGGTGGCGATGTCCGAGTGGGCCGAAAGCGTCAGTGTCGTGTACTTTGCGGACCTGGTTGGCGCGAGCGCCGGGTGCATCTTGAGTGTGATCGCCCTGGCCTGGCTGGGTGGCCCCAACACGATGATCGCCATCGGGGTGATGGGGGTGACAGTGTCGGCCAGTCCCCCGATGGCCCGGACGACGGGGACGCTGCCATAACGCATGGCGATGATTTGGCCCAGGCCGCACGGTTCAAAGTGGCTGGGCATCAGGAACATGTCGGACCCGCCATAGATTTTCTGCGCCAGGGCCGCGTCGAACTTCAAGATCACAGCGGCCTTGGCCGGGAAGCGCTTGGGCAGCGCCGCGAACAAGTCTTCATAGCGCCTGTCGCCGGCGCCCAGCAGCACGAACTGCACGTCATGGGCAAACAGCCGGTCAATCACGGCCAACAGAATATCCGCGCCTTTTTGATCCACCAGGCGCGAGACGAACCCCAGCAGCGGCACATCCTCGCGGATCGGCAGCCCGACCGCGCGCTGAAGCGCGGCCTTGTTGAGCGCGCGCGCGTCGAGCGAGGCGGCGTCGAAATGCTGGGCCAGGTGCGGATCGGTGGCCGGGTCCCATTGTTCATAGTCCACGCCGTTGACGATGCCGCACAGCCGGCGCTCGGCCTGGCGAGTCTTGAGCAGGCTCTCCAGCCCCGCGCCGAATTCGGGCGTGAGGATTTATTTGGCGTAGCGTTTGCTGACGGTATTGATCATGTCCGAGTGGGCGATGCCGCGCGCCATCCAGTTGATCGCGCCCGGCGATTCGACTTCCAGGTGACGCACGTGCCCATCCAGCCCGGCAAAGCGCAGGATAGTATTGCCGGTGGCGCCGTGATAGGCCACGTTGTGGATGGTATAGGCTGTGGCGACCGGGGCGTAGAACGCGGCATAGAACGGGTCGGCCTTGGCCGCTGTGGCCAGCCAGGTGGGGACGAACGCCGTATGCCAATCGTTGGCATGGATCACGTCCGGCTGCCAGCCCAGTTGCCGGATAAAGGTGAGGATCGCACGCCCAAAAAAGACGAACCGCTGCGGGTCGTCGTCGTAGCCATAGACTTTGTCGCGCCCAAAATAGTTTTCGTCCCAGACCAGGTAAGCGGGGACGCCGTCGGCCACACCTTGCGCCACCTCAGTCAATTTGAAATCCGCGCCCACCGGGACCGGGAAGGGGGGCAGCGCGACTTTCAGCTTGAAGCGCGCGCCATCCACCGACTTGTAGCGCGGCAGGGCGACGCGAACATCATGCCCCAACGCGCGCAACGCCTTGGGCAGAGCGCCCGCCACATCGGCCAACCCGCCGACCTTGGCGTAAGGCACGGCCTCGGCGGCGAGGAACAAGACTTTTAATTGATCCATGGCGACCTCACAGAGTTTGCCCCGAACCCATCCTCTCACGAGCAAGCCCTGTTCCCTTGTGGGCAAACGTTTTGAACTCGGGAAAAGATGAAATGAGAACGACTCGCTTTCGCTTGAAACGGGGCAGCGACGACAATACTAGCACAGCTACTCTCAATCGTCAACAGGCGGTGGGGGGGTATCTTCTCAATCATCCGGAAGAACCTTGCGAAGGGTTTCACCTTCGCAAGGTTTTAATCGCTTGGGCGTTCTAACCCCGCGCCGCGATTCAGCGCCCTCGCCGCCGCGCCGCCCACGGGCGTGATGTGGTGTAGCACCTATTACGCCGGGACGCTTCGCGCCCGCATTGCCATGCGCGTGCAGCAGGCTGGCGTGCTGGATGTGGTATACTTTGCCTGTGGTAAAGTATATCTCCACGGCGACCCGCTTCGCGTGGGCAGTGCCTCCTTAACAACCGACGCGAGCGGCAACTCAACCGGCCAACTGCGCTACAAACCCTACGGCGAAACGCGCTATCGCGAAGCATCCCGGAGCGTAGCGGAGGGACACCTGGGGCACAACACCGACAGATCGCCGCTTCACGGGTCAGCGATCGGAGGAGTCGTCGCTCGGCTCGCTGTATGATTTTGGGGCAAGATTCTACTCACTCTCGGCGCTGGGCCGCTTTCTCAGCGCGGATACGATTGTGCCGAGTCCGGGAAATCCGCAGTCGCTCAACAGGTACAGCTACGTGCTTGGAAATCCATTAAGGTACACCGACCCGACGGGGCATGGAGTAGACTGCGGGCCCATGGGGAAAGATGTATGTCCAGGTGATCCGGTGCCACCCATTCCATCGTCCAGTAAGCACTCGTACACGGAGTTGTTAGCCAAATATTACGGCTGGCACAACGCTGCGGGAAATTGGTGGACTCCCGATGGTAAACTGGTATCAGTCCCGGATCCCTTTTACCAAAACTATGCCCAGTATTGGAATGGCGATTGGGGCACAACCCAGGAAGGCAATCCCTACATACCGGACATAGGCGAACAAATCGTCATGAATGCTGCCCTTGATGAATTGGAACATGGCACCATTGGTGAGCGTACCAAGGGCTACTTTGGCCAGCAATTGTGGGCAGCGTTACCTTTCATGTTTGCCGGTATGGTGCTTGGAGAAGGTGGTGGAGGTTCCAAGTATGATCGAAGTGCGTTTGGTGGCTGGAAACCAGGAGTACGAGAATCGGTCTTTGAAAGAGATAGCTATAGAAACCCGAGGTGTTCTACCGCATCGTCGCCCGGGTGGCCAAGCGGATGAGCGAACGCTTGCGCGCCGGCACCGCGAAGGGCACCGACGAGCTGAAAGCGGTCGGGGGCGTGCGCCGGGAGCACGACTCGCTGGGCGACCGCGAGTTGCCCGACCACGCCTATTACGGCGCCCAGACGGCGCGCGCTCTCGAGAATTTCCAGATCTCCGGCGTTCCGCTGCGGAATTTCGAGCATTTCATCAACGCCCTGGCGTTTGTCAAAAAGGCGGCCGCCATGGCCAACCATGACCTGGGCGTCCTGACTCAACCCAAGATGAAGGCCATCTGCGCCGCCTGCGATGAGATTTTGGCCGGCAAACTCCACGACCAATTCGTCGTGGACATGTTTCAGGGTGGCGCGGGCACCTCCACCAACATGAACGCCAACGAGGTCATCGCCAACCGGGGGCTTGAAATCTTGGGCCATGCCAAAGGGGAATACGAGCATCTCCACCCGAACGACGATGTCAACTGCTCCCAGTCCACCAACGATGTCTACCCGACCGCCATCAAGCTGGCGGTCATTCTCTCGTTGATGGACCTTCTGGCGGCGATGGGCGAGCTGCGCAACGCGCTGGAACAGAAAGCCGCTGAATTCTCCGGCGTGCTGAAAATGGGCCGCACCGAGAACCAGGACGCCGTTCCGATGACGCTCGGCCAGGAGTTCGGCGCTTACAGCCGCATGATCGAGAGCGCAGCGGAAGCTCTGCGGCGCGCGGCGGTTGAATTGCACGACGTCAACATGGGCGCGACGGCGATCGGGACCGGTATCAACAGTCCGCCGGGCTATGCCGAGCGGGTCACCAGGCTGCTGGCGATGGTGAGCGGCCTGCCCGTTCGCAAGGCGGAAAACCTCGTCGAAGCCACTCAGGACTCGGGCTGCTTCGCGCAGATGGCGGGCACCATGAAGCGCGCCGCGGTCCAGATTTCGAAGATCTGCAACGACCTGCGCTGGCTGTCCTCGGGCCCGCGCTGCGGATTGAACGAGATCAACCTGCCGCCCATGCAGCCGGGCTCCTCGATCATGCCCGGCAAGGTGAACCCGGTCATCCCGGAGCTGGTCAACCAGATCTGCTACCAGATCATCGGCTACGACACGGCCATCTCCATGGCGGCCGAGGCGAGCGAACTGGAATTGAACATGGCCGAGCCGATCATCGCCTACGATCTGCTGCACGGCATGATGATCCTGAGAAACGCCTGCATCACGCTGACCAGCCGCTGCATCGCTGGCATCACCGCCAACGCCGAGCGCTGCCGCCATTACGTCGAGAGCAGCATCGGCCTGGTGACGGCACTGAATCCGGTGCTCGGCTACGAGAAATCCGCCGCGATCGCCAAGGAGGCCTTGAAAACCGGCGGCAACGTCTATGACCTGGTGCTGGAAAAGAAGTGGCTGACCAAAGCACAGCTGGACGATCTGCTGCGGCCCGAAAACATGACCGATCCGCGGCAGATTCCCAAATGATGACTTTTACCGGTACATCCTTAACCTGAGCATCAAACAAACCTTATGAGAGGAGGATTTCATGAAACGAGCTTTTTGCATTATCGGGGTAGTGATCATGACAATTGGAGTCGTCGGCAACCTGTCCGCGCAAGAGACCCTCATCGAAACCGTTGCGACCGGCTGCAAAACGGAGCTCGAAACCTATTGCAAGGCGGTAACTCCTGGAGAGGGGCGGGTCCTGGCCTGCCTATACGCCTACCAGGACAAGTTGTCCGGCAAATGCGAATACGCCCTTTATGATGCCGCCGTGCGGCTTGAACGCGCCGTGGCCGCCTTGAGCTATGTGGCCAACGAGTGCGAAGCGGACCTGGCCGCCAACTGCGCCGGGGTGAAGGCAGGGGAAGGGCGCCTGCTGCAGTGCCTGGAAAAGAACGACGCCAAAGTGAGCCAGAGATGCAAGGATGCTCTCAAGGACGTCGGGTTGAAGAAATAGATGCAACTCAAAGGAGGAGACGATGCGTCCTAACTTCCTTAAACAGGGTTTTTTCATTTTTGCGGCGGCCGCGCTTTTGCTTTCAAGCCTGGCTACAGCTATGGCTGAGACCTCCGCTGAGATCGAAGCCAAGACCGATGCCGCGCTGGAGAAGCTTTACGCTGCGTCCTCTCTGGCCAAAGAATTGTCCGGCATCGCCAAAGGAATCCTCGTATTCCCCGAGGTGGTCAAGGCCGGCGTGCTCGTCGGCGGCCAGTACGGCGTGGGGGCGCTGCGGGAGGGCGGAAAGGCGGCCGGGTATTACAAAACGATCGCGGTGTCCTACGGGCTGCAGGCGGGCGTTCAGTCTTTCGGCTACGCATTGGTTTTTATGACCCAGGATGCATTGGATTATCTGAAAAAAAGCGATGGCTGGGAGATCGGCACCGGGCCGACCGTCGTCGTCGCCGACAAAGGGTTCAGCGGTTCGCTGAGCACGACCACCGCTAAAGAGGATATCTACGCCTTCTTTTTCGACCAGAAAGGGTTGATGGCGGGTTTGGGCCTGACCCCCGCTCCAACCTCCTGGCGCACAAGCGCATTGTCCGCTGCTGGCGTGCGGATGAAAGCGGCGTGCGCGAGGTAGGCGGCGGGATTATCGACGCCATCACAGTAACGCCAGGAGACCCAACGCTGCTGCGCGTGAGTGGTGATGACCTGCTGCGCGAGCTGGCGAATCGCACGGCGGGCGACCTGGAGCTGTTTCAGGCGACGGAGTACACACCGCTGGTTCGTGTTGTGTGGCTGTGGCCCGATGGTACGCTCACAGAACAGACGTTGACCCTTCCTGCTACTGTCGATTTCAGCATGATAGAGCCGGTCACGTATCTGGTCATTGGGTTCCAGCGGCCATACTCCAAAATTACACTTACTCTCAGCACCGCTAACACCGTGCTAAGCGATACGCTCAACGTGCAGTATTACAACCCGCCCCCGCCGCCGGCGTTGCCCGAAGGGCGGGTATCCTGGCACAGCCTGGGATCGCTGGTCAACAACACGGCGGCGCCTGGGGATCACATGGATGAAGAGCCAGACCTTGTATACCCCTTTGGATTGACAGGTACACACACAATCGAGTTTGATCCGCCGCAGGAATGGACATCGTTCAACGGGTACTACAATATCCGTATCTCCGACGAAGGGCACGACCTTAGCGGATTCATTATCAATTCGATGACTGTCACAGTCATCGAACCCGTGAGCGACGGCCTGCAACGCATCATGGCGCTTGCCCCGCCAGGCTGGTCGCTTGATCCGGCAAGCTACATAAACCATCTAGGCAAATACGACACCGCACTCCCCGTCTACATGCAATTTGCAGGTGAGAGCATTCTATCCGCGCTGGTGCTGCTGGCAGAGCAGACCGGCGAGCATTTCACCCTGTCCCCGGCCGGTCGGCGCGTCTGGTGGCATGGCCCTGTCACGCAGGCCAGCGGCATCCGTGCAGTGCAAGCCACGGAGCCGGGCGACAGCACCATGCTGATTAGCCGGTTGCAGCGCAGCGCCGATAGCTACGACCTGTACACTCGCGCCTATGCCTACGGCGGCGGGGAAGGCGTAGGCCGGCTGACGATGGCGAAGACCACCCGCGACGTCAACAATTACACGCTGGGGCCGGACGGCGCATACCTGGAAGCAACGGCGGCGGTCGCCATCTACGGACGCATCGATCACCGGGAAGATCACCCGGACATCGTGCCCGCAAACGCCAGTGAGGCGCAGGTTATCCACGCAGCCAACACGCTGTTCGACCGGGTGTACAATGCCCTGCGGCGCAAGTGCCAGGTGCAATACGCGTATGCGCTGGATGTTGTCCCGTCTGTCTACGAAGTGTGGCCGGGCCAGTCCGTGTACGTGGACTATCACGAGTGGGTTGACGGCTGGCACGCGGTAGACATTGCAGACGATCTGGTGGTGCTCGAGAACACCGTCAGGATCACGCAGGACGGCTTGCGGCTGGTTGCGCTGCGCGTGGCTACCGTAGATTATGCGCCGACAGACGACTTTCACATCGTCGCTCGGCTCATTGGCCAAACACGCCAAGACCGAGGCGCGACCGTCCCATCCACGGGCTTTTCGTCTGACATACCCGGCACACCGGCAACTATCACTATTGCCAACGGCAAAGTCACGAGCATTGGCCGCGTGACGCCGGTACAGGACGGATGGTACACCCTGACCAACCTCAGCAGAGTCAAGATCGTCAACGGAATTATCGCGAAGATACAGGTGGCATGATGAAGGCCAATCGACTAATCGTTCTGCTCGTGCTGGTCTCTTTGGTCGTGGGATGTTTTCAGCCCGCGCCGTTGACCATTCCGCAGACCCCCATACCGCCTCTCCCGGCCGACGACTTTGGGACGCGCGGCTTTGGCGAGGGCGTAGGCTGCGCAGTGCTGGACGGGGATCCTGGCTACGAGGGCGGGCCGTTCAACGACGTACACGAGTTTCCCCGGCTCAAGGCCAGCAACGGCAACTATGCGACCTCCGACGCCAACGCAACAATTCTCAATCGGCTACAGTATTTCGACCTGGTGGAGCTTGTGGCAGACCGGCACAACTGGTATGCCAACTCCTGCACAACGATTGACACGCACACCTACCTACGCAACGCCAACCCCGCCATTCGGCTGTTTGGCGTGTATCACAGCTACGGTTTCGAGGATGCCGACCTGCTGGGGCCGACGTGCAACCCCAACGTCAAGGCCATGTGGACAGCATACGACACGGCAGATGGTGCGGATCCCGCGTCATCATGGTACATGCTAGATGAGGACGGCGAGGTGGTGCCCTACGCGTCCACCGGGTTGGAGGCGCTGGTGGTTGAGAACCAAGTAATTCTCAACTGGTCAGAGGAGCAAACAGGTTTCGAGACCGACAATTTGTCAACATGGTGGGCGGCGCATGTCATCTCGGACACGTTCGCGGGCGCGCAGTGAGGCGGCGTGGATTGCTGGGACGGCGTGATACTGGAGGCGGTAGGTATCCCGCACCAGTACCAAGGCAATTTGTGGGACATCGACGAAGACGGCAAGATTCAAGCACTCGCCGCCCCTCATACAAGCAACAAGCTGATCATTGCCCGCATCACGTGGGTGGAAGTACTCAGCGCCTTATCACGCCGCCAGCGCGAGGGCACTCTTTCACCCGCCGGTGTAACCAGGTCCATTCGCACTTTCCGCTATGACCTGGATATGCAGTACCAGGTGATTGAGTTGGATCGGATGCTTGCTGAAGTGGCCGGGCAATTGATCGGCAAACATCCTTTACGCGCTTATGACGCTGTACAACTGGCCTCTGCATTCCAGGTCCAGTCCGCTTTTGAGCGAGCCAAGTCATCAGGATTAATCTTTCTTACTGCCGATGAACGTTTACTCGCTATTGCTCGGGCCGAAGGTCTAACTGCCGATAATCCGAACTACCACTCCTGACGATTATCCAGCAACACAAGCCGCATCAACAATATGTTAGCGCCTTTCCCCTGAAATCTTCCAGCCGCGCGTAGCCGTGTCGTCGCATGTACTCGGCCATGCCGGTGGCAACCTCGCCGAACACGCCCATTCCGCGAGACGCGCAGCGCACCGCCGACCCGATGCCCACCGCCGTCGCGCCGACCAGGATCATTTCCACCGCGTCGCGCGCATCGGTCACGCCGCCCGTCCCGATGACGGGAATCTTGACCGCTTTGCACACGTCGCGCACGCATTTGACCGCGACCGGTCGAATCGCCGGACCCGAAACGCCGCCCCAGCGATTCGCCAACACCGGGCGGCCCGTTTCGATGTCCAGCACCAGCCCCGGCCCCACGCTGTTGATCGCGGTGATGGCGTCGGCTCCGGCGGCTTCCACTTCGCGCGCGACCTTGGCAATATCTTCCACGTTGGGTGAGAGCTTGACGATGACGGGAATGGAAGTATTCGCCTTGACGCGGCGCGTGACCTGCGCGGCCACATAGGGACTGGCCGCGAACGTCTGCACGAATTTGTCGTCCACGTTGGGGCACGAGATGTTGACTTCGATCAGGTCGGGCTGCGCTTCGCTGATGTACCGGGCTACGCTGCCAAAGTCATAGATCGTTTCGGCAAAGATGCTGGCGATGACGGGCACGCCGAGTGGCGCGAGATGCTGCTTGGCCTGGCGGATTTCTTCGACCATTACCTCGACGCCGGGATTGGAAAGCCCCACGGCATTGATGAGGCCATAGCCCCAATCTACAATCACCGGGTTATGATGGCCCGTGCGCGGCTGAAGCGAACACGACTTGGTCGTGACCGCCCCGCAGCCGGACTGGGCCACTCGCCCGAAAATCTCGTGGCTCAGGCCCAACACGCCCGAGGCGAGCACGGTCGGATTCGGCAACCGCACGCCGCACAAGCTCGCCGATAAATCTGGTTCTACGGGCTTGGCATTTTCTTCTCGCATCCTTCATCCTTCTGCCATCATCCTTTGCGTTACCGGTTTTCCGTCAGCCACGACTTGACCTTGTCGCGGCGAGCAGCCGTGAGCTTGCCCGCCCTCATCAGCGCATCAAGAATCTGAGCCAACGTCAGCACGGCGTGGACGGCATAACCGTGAGCGTCGAGTTCTTCCACGCCGCCCTGTTCGCGGTCCACCAATACCAGAATGTCTTTCACTTTTAACCCGGCGGCTTCCAGTGGCGCAATCGCTTCGAGTTTGCTATGGCCTTTGGTGATGAGGTCGTCAATGAGCAGTACGGTCTGCCCGCGCTCAAACGCGCCTTCCACACTGCGCTCGGCGCCATAGTCTTTGACCTCCTTGCGCGGGTAGACCAGCGGCACGTCTAGCTCCAGTGAGACGGCTACGCCGATGGGCAGCGCGGCATAAGGAATCGCCGCCAGCGCGTCAAACTGAAATGCCCGTGCGCGCTCGGCCAGCACCTCGCCCACTCGCCGGAGCAAGCGCGGGCGCGAAACGAGCAGACGCAAATCCACATAGATCGGGCTGATCAAGCCCGACTTTAATTTGAATTGCCCGAACTGCACGCACCCGGCCTCGTGCAAGGCCAGCGCTAGTTCCTCAATCTCGGCGGATTCGGTTTTCTCAATTGGATTGCTCATCATTTCTCCTTGATCTGATTTCGCGTGACGTTGATTTCGTCACGCAATTGGATGGCCGCCGCGTGCGCGGCCTCGCAAAAGTCTTTTCCACCTGAGGCATACAAAATGCTGCGGCTGGCGTTGACGACCGGCCCCAGTCCACCCGCCGTCGGGCCATGTCGCACGGTGGCCGCCAGATCGCCGCCCTGCGCGCCGACGCCCGGTACCAGGAACGGCAGGTCAGGCGCGAGGAAGCGGATGCGCTCCAACTCTTGCGGGTACGTCGCGCCGACAACCACCCCGCACATGCCCGGACCTTGGCGATGCCATTCCGTCGCCTTGCGCACGACGGCCTCGTAGAGCGGAGAGCGTGGAGTGTTGAGCGATTCATCTTCCACCATCAGGCTTTGGAATTCACTTGCGCCGGGATTTGATGTGCGCGCAAGGACGAACACACCCTTGTCGGCAAAAGCCAGGAACGGCTTGATCGCGTCCGCGCCGACCATTCAACGGTACGACGCCGAGCCGCCATAGCGCGGACAGTTGGCTATCCTTGGCATTCCCTTGGCCAACTTTACCCGCGAGTTATTGAGAGGATACGTTCGTGTTCCGTATTGCGTATTGCGTGAGAGCACCAAACACGCAACACGCAACACGAATCACTTTGATTCGTTGCGCTTCTTGCGATCCAATGCCGCCAACACTCGCTCCGGCGTCAGCGGCAGCTCGTGGATGTGAACGCCGATAGCATCCGCGACGGCGCTGGCGACGGCAGGCGCGGCGGGGGTGAGCGAAGGCTCGCCAATGCCTTTCGCGCCGAACGGCCCCACGCCCGTCCCCGATTCGAGCGCGATGACGCGTGTCGTCGGAAAATCCATCGAGGTCGGAATCAGGTACTCGGAGAGCGATGGCGTCTGGATGATACCTTCCTTGACGATCAAATCCTCGGTGAGCGCATAGCCCAAGCCCTGGTTGCCGCCGCCGGCGATCTGCCCTTCGACCGCCGCGCGGTTGATCGCACGTCCGATGTCGTGGCAGGCCGCGCTCTTGAGCACCGTGATCTCACCCGTTTCGGTGTCCACCGCCGCCTCGACCGCGTACGCGCCAAAAGTGAAATCGGGAAAGATGCGCCCCTGGCCGGTCTCGGCGTCAATCGGCTCGGTGAACGGCGCTTTGAACATCGCCAGATTCGCCAGCGATAGACCCTCGGACGCGCAAACTTTGGCGAGGTCAGCCAGGTCAATGGACTTGGACGGATCGCTCTTGACGAACACCTTGCCGTCTGCCATGTCGAGATTTTCAATCTCTTCTTCAAAATGCTTGGAAGCTCGATCCACCAAAACCTTGCGGACGTTGTTGGCCGCCATCAGCGTGGCATTGCCCGACATGTACAATTGCCGCGTGGCTGTCGAAGTGCCCGAAAGCGGCGTGATGGCCGAGTCGGTGCAATAGATCGAGACGCGCTCTAGCGGCACGCCCAACACCTCGGCCACGATCTGGCACAGACTATTGGCCTGCCCCGCGCCCAGGTCGGGCACGCCCGCGCGGACGGTCACCGTGCCATCCATCTCGACGCCGACCCAGGCCTGCGACGTATCGTGCAGCCACATGATGCGGCCATAGCTTTGAAAGTAGGATGCAAAGCCTTGACCTACCTTCAGATGTCGGGTGTCGGAAATCGGAAGCTTTTCTACAAGCTCGGCTTCGGTCGTCTTGTCGCCGAGGGCAGCGAGGGCACGGGTAGCGGTCTCTTCCAGCCACGCGGCGCTTTCGATGGCCTGCCCGGTCGAGGTGCGGTCGCCCGTGCGCACATAGTTGACGCGCCGCAATTCGAGCGGATCCAGGCCGAGTTTTTCGGCGATGGCGTCCATCTGCTGCTCGTAAGCAAAGCACGCCTGCGGCCCGCCAAAGCCGCGAAATGCGCTGGTGAATGGATTGTTCGTCGCGACGGTCAATGCGTCTATGCGCAAGTTGTCCACGCGATACGGGCCGCACGCCATCACCGTCGTATACAGCAACACGTAAGGGCTGAGGTAAGGATACGCGCCCGAATCCGAGATCGCGTCAATCCTGGATGCGGTGATGCGCCCGTTCTTTTTGACGCCGGTGCGATGCGTGATGATGTAGGGATGTCGCTTGGAGTGAGCGATGATGGATTCTTCGCGCGTATAGACCAGCTTGACGGGGCGATGCGTGCACAGGGTGAGCAGCGCCAGGTAAATCTCGACCGTGATGTCTTCCTTGCCGCCAAAGCCGCCGCCCACCATCGTGCCCTGAATCCGAATCTTGTTCTGCGGGACGCCCACGGCCCGCGCGATGCTGCGAAAGTGCTCGATCACCTGCGTCGAGACGCGGATGTTGACGACGCCGCGCTCGTCCACCCAGGCCACGCCCGCTTCCGGCTCGAGATAAGCATGCTCCTGAAAAGGCATGCGGAAGGTATTTTCGAGGATCAAGTCGGCTTCTGCAAAGCCTTCGTCCACATTCCCTTTGCGAATCTTCCAACGCGCCACGACATTGTCCGGCGGATGCAGCACGGGCGCTCCCGGTTTCATCGCTTCGATGGGATCATACATGCCCGGCAACGGCTCGTAATCAATCTCGATCAAGCGCAGCGCGCGTTCGGCAATATCCAGCGTCTCGGCGGCGATGAGCGCGATCGGCTCGCCCGCAAAGCGGATCTGGTCAAAAGCCAACACGGGCGCATCGGAACCGGCGCGCTGCTTTTGACCCGTCTGGCCGGGGATATCGGTGGTCAATTTGGCGTTCGGCAAATCGGCCGACGTCAGCACACACACGACGCCCGGCAGCGACCGCGCCTTGCTCACATCCAATCGCTTGATGCGCGCCGAGGCCAACGTGCTGCGAAACACCTTGGCGTGCAGCATTTGCGGCATGGAAAAATCGCCTGCGTAAACCGTTGCGCCCACGGCCTTGCCCATCGCGTCCACGCGGCGCAGCGGCTTGCCCACCTGGCGCAGGTCCGGCAGATTGACGGGCGGTAGAGGTTTGATTGGGTATTTCATTTCTACCAAGCGAGGCATCGCCGCCAGAGACGACCATCATGTAGGCAATGCGGATGGGCTTGCCCGGCGCAATGTCCACGCAGCCGGCCGCGTCCTTGCACTCAAACTTGGCTGCTACCGGCGGCTGGGTGGCCACAGGCGCCGCCGGGGGTGGGGTGGCAGCGCCGCCGCACGCCGAAAGGAGCATCGTTGCGAGTACCAGCAGACTTGTCAATTTGAAAGTACGCATGGAAATTTCTCCTCCTGAGAGTTACATAGATTCTGATGGTTGAGCCAGATGGCTCTGTCGGTCAGATGAACGCAGGAAGCCCGCTCCCCGTTCATGCTGTTCGGAGGTTGGCAATGGGCATGACCTCTCCTTTCTGGGATGAGAATGGAGGATACCATCAAGTTATCGGTAGGGTAGCCATCGAAATGTTCAGGCTAACAATCGGCTGCCGGTTCGGGGAAAGGGGATCTTGATGTTATCTGGAAACTCTGCCCGGCAAGTTCAAGTTGTGCTGATTATAGCGGAGGCCTTATCAAATGTCAAGCGGCGGCTTGACAGCCGCGCGTAGGCAACTTATAATGACGAACGACGAATGACGAATGTCGAATAGCAAGAGAGTAGGGCACAATGGCAAAAAGCGCGCGTAGCCGACGCAACCAACAAATCGCATCTATCGTGATCAGCGTGATCGTGGTGGTGAGTATGGGCCTGAGCCTGGTGGTGGCGCTCACCCCCGGCAACATCCAACAACAGCCACCCGCGACGGCCACTTCGATTTATCTTACGCCGCTGGTCTTGCCCACGCCCACGCCGACCGTTGCGGCCACGCCTTCGCCGACGCCGTGAGGCGATTTCGGAGGGTGAACCCTGGCGAAGGTTCAGCCCCCTTCGCTTCGTTCAGAGCTTGCCCCAAGCTTGTCGAAGGGGGCAGGGCAAGCTCTTTGCAAGCGTGTGAGAAAATTCGCGCCCTGACCTCAGATCGAGTCAGGGCGCGTTTGTGTAGGGCGTTTGTCAATCAGGGATGGTACACGAGCAATACGAGCAGCCCCACAATCGCCACGACCGCGAACTCGATCAGCACACGGCGGTTGAGTCGTCCCTGCAAATGTAGAGTTGCGATGCCCGTCATCACGTAAAAGATCAACAGCAGCACGATCCCGCCTGACCACGAGCTGATTTGCCAATAGTTCATCGCCCAATTGCACTCGCCCATGATCAATGCTACTGCGCCCGCCAGTGTGGCTGTGCGGCCGGCATTCGCGCTTGAATTCCACAGCAGGTCGAGCGCCAGGGCGAACGAGATCATCAACGTTGCTGTAACCGTGATCAGGCTGCGGCTGCGCGTCTCGTACACGATGACGAATAACGCAAAGGCGACCGCATAGGCGATGGTGTTCAGCAACAATCGTGCTTGCGAATAGGCGGGAGCTAACGGATCTATCGTGGTATACTCGGCGGTGAGCACGACGGCAAAAAGCAAGCCCGTCCCCACCAGCCCGGCGATCCATATAGCGCGCGTTGGCGCCAATGCCAATAGTTGCGCTGTGACCAGGCCGAGAAATCCCGGCAGCGCCCAGTAAACGAAGGTGTGACTCAGTCCGACCTGGCGCGCATGCGGATGAGTGCGAACCAGTGCGTCAGTGCCGGTGCAGGCCAGGCCGGCCAGCAGGACCGCCATCAGCCACTCGCTGGATAGGTCAACCCCAAGCGGTGAGCCAAAGACGGACACCGCCAGCGTGCGTGTGGGCAATTCGATGAACTGCGTCAGCACCAGGCTGAGCAGAATCATGCCAATCAATACGCTCAGACGTTGGCGGCCTGGGATTTGGGCGAGGTGTCTTTCGAACATGGCAAGCGATTGTACCGCCCAGAGTGCCATTTGTCAACCGCCGCCTCCCTCCCATCTCTGTCCCTCCGATGCAAGTCATTTGTGTTCGGCAACTTGGGTGCGCGCGCTACACGCGAACCTGACGATGAATGGTGGGATGCGCAGTTGGGTGACGCAGAATCCGTAGTAGGCGCCCAAAGTTGAGCCGGCTAGCGCGATGACGATGACGAGCACGGCGACCAAGGGGGAAGGAAAGCAATGCCCCGCATCAGAAGGCTATCCTTTCAGCGAGCCGGCCAGCAAGCCTCGCATAAAGTAGCGGCCCAGGAGGATATAGATCAGCAGCGTGGGAATCGCCGCCATAAGCGCCCCGGCCATCTGCACGTTCCACTCGACGATGTAGCTGCCCGCCATGTTGTTGAGCGCCACCGTGATCGGCTGGACAGCCGGGCGGCTGGTGACGATCACGCCGAACAAAAAGTCGTTCCAGATGGACGTGAACTGCCAGATCATCACCACGACGAACCCCGGCATCGAGATGGGGAACAGGATGTGGCGATAGATGCCCAAGATGCCGGCGCCGTCAATCTTGGCTGCCTCGACCAATTCGTTCGGTATCTCGGCGTAATAGTTGCGAAAGATCAGCGTGGTGATGGGGATGCCGTAGACGACGTGCACAAAGATCAATCCCCACAGGCTTCCGTACAGGTGCCATCGTCAATGATAGTCACACTCGGCGACATCGCTTGCTGGCCGATGCGGTCGTTCATCCAACTGCGGCCTTCCTGCACGGCCTGCGCGCTCATCCAGACATAGTTCAGCATGTCGAGCAAGTCCGACACCGCGTAAGGCTCCATGACGACCGTGAGCGGGCCGGGATCGAGCGGCTGTGGATTGCGCGCGCGCAAGGCCTTTTGCACGGCTGCGCGACCGACCGGTTCGGCGGCGATGTCGTTTAGCTTCCACGACGCGATCTGGCTATATCCGTTGCCGCCGTCAGCCGTCACGGCTGCGTGAAGGTCGCACATCGTCGTGATGTGATAGCAAAACACGCCCCGCGAATTGGCGACGGCGATTTCGTGCAGATCCGTGGAGAATGCGCCGGCCGCGATGGCATTCGCCGCTCTGGCTTGCCCGCAGATTTCGCCGACCATTCGCGCGCGCAGATCCGGCGTTGCGCCGGCGGCGGCCTCGTCGAATCCGCGCGCAGGCGTGATGGGCGCCGGCTCGGGAAAGCCGGGAAAATCGGGGTTCTCTGGCTGCAATCGCGCGAGGTCTGCCGCGCTTTGGATCACGCGCGCCAGGCCGGCGTCGGTCACATCATTGGTAGACGCCACACCCACGCGTTGGCCCAGCGCGACGCGGACGGTCAACCCCGTGTTGGTTTCTGCGACGTTCTGATGAATGACGCTGTTGGCAAAGCGCGTCAACGCGCCATCGGTGACCCACAACACCGCTTCGGTCTGGCCGGCTGTGGATAGCGCCAGCACACGATCCATGATCTGTTTGATTTTGGTTTGTCCGAGCATAGCTCACGCTCCTCGCACCTGGATGTTGCGGAACCGCGCGGGCGCTGCGCCGTGGCCGGTGTGCGCCACCTGCCCTGGCTGGCCCTTGCCGCAGTTCGGCGTTCCCCACACAACCCACTGATCGCGGTTGCACACGGCATCGCAATTGCCCCAAAACTCGGGCGTGATGCCGGTATAAATTGCGTTCTTGAGCAGCCGATCCTTGCGGAGCGTGCCGCTCTTGATTTCGTACGCGACCTCGGTGCCGAACTGGAAGTTGAGCCGCCGGTCGTCAATGGACCACGAGCGGTTCATATCCATGTAGATGCCTTCGTCCGTGTCGGCGATGAGGTCTTCCAGCGTCCATGTCCCCGGCTCCAAGCTCACGTTGATCATGCGGACGATGGGCATGCGGTTCCAGCCGGAAGCGCGCATACAGGCGTTGGAAGTCTTGCCGATCTTGCGCGCCGTCTCGCGCGACATCAGGTAGCCCATAAAGATGCCCTCGCGCACGATGGGCGTGCTCTGCGCGGGCACGCCTTCGTCGTCCCAACCGAACGTGCCCAACCCACCGGGTGTGATCGAATCCGCCGTAAAGTTGACCACCGGCGAGCCATAGCGGAACGCGCCAAGTTTGTCCGTCGTCAGGAAAGACGTGCCCGCAAACGAGGCCTCGCTGCCGAACACGCGATCCAACTCGATGGGATGCCCGCACGACTCGTGGATTTGCAGCGCCAACTGCGGCCCGCCGAGGATGATAGTCGTCACGCCGGTGGGGCACTTGTCGGCGTGGAGCAGCGCAGCGGCTTCTGCGCCCACGCGTTCGGCGTTGCCGGGCAAGTCCATCTCTTCGATGAACTCGTAGCCGCGCGTCATCTGGTGGCGGCCAAACGCGTTAGGATAAGAGCGCACCTGCACTTCGCCGTCGCCCACGGCGGTCGCGTCGAGGCCGCAGCCGGACTCGACGATTTCCTGTTCGACCCAACTGCCCTCGGTGCTGGCGAATGTCTTGCGCTCGCGGATGTACACCATCCCGCCATGCGCCACTTTGACGCCGGCGGCCTGGCGCATCAGCCCATCGGCTTTGAGCAGTGTTTCGATTTTGCGCTCCAGCGGCACGGTGAACGGATCGGTTGTAATGGGTGTGGTGTATTCGCCTCGACTCACGACCGGCGAGCCAATGTCCACATCCTCCGTCTTGAACAACGCCGATGCTTTGGCGATGCTGACGGCCAACGCCGCGACACGTTCGGCCTCAGAAATAGTCATCACGGCGGACGAAGCAAAGCCCCACGCGCCGTCGGCGATGACGCGCACGCCAAAGCCTTGGTCTTCGCTGTGGCCCAATGCTTCGACGATGCCGTTCTTGACGCTGATGGACTCGTCTTCGCGGCGGACGACCCGCACATCGGCATAGGTCGCGCCTATGAGTTGCGCGACGTTCAATGCGCGCTCGATCAATTCTTTCAAGGGGCATCTCCTTTCTTGCAGTCTTGGATAATCGCTCGTTTCCTATTGTACCACAAAGACACCCAGCCACGAATCAAATCTCGGCGCAGTCTGGCTTAGGAGTCGGAAAGAAATAATTGTTCCAAGTTGGCGACCGAGGTCGCGCCTTGTGGGCTTGTAGCCGGGCCGCTTCGCGTCTGCATGGACGCAAGCTCGTCCGCGAAGGCGGACGACCAGCCGCAGGCTCATTAGGCGCGGTTTCAACCGCCAGCGATGGGCCGGCGATGGCATCGAGGTCGAGATTGTCAGCAAGCGTCACCTTTCCGATGTGGACCTTGAGGATGTCCACGCGCCCCTTGCGGTCCGGCCTATCAACGAGGACTTGCCGGTCGAATTGGAGCGGGTCTATATCAGCTTGTCGTTGACGGGCAAGGAACCCTCACAAACCAAAGACGTCGAACGCATGGCAACTCGCGCGCGCCCCTCTCTCTGGCCGTGGAGGCGGCCCGCGCCTCCGCCGCCCGTGAGCGACCTGGCGCAGGCTTTGGACGCGCATCCCCGGCTGGTGATTCTGGGCGATCCGGGCTCGGGCAAGAGCACGCTCTTGCGTTACCTGGCGATCACGGCCGTCCGCGCCCGGCGCGGGGAGAAGGAAGACAAGCAACCCATCATGCTGCGCCGCCTGGGGCGCGCCGACCGCCCTTTTCCAATTTTCGTTTACTTGAACAAGCATCGCGACGTGACCACCTGGCCGAAAGAACAGGGGCTGCGCCAGGCGATAGAAAAATCATTGCCGCAAGACTTGCAGAACATTCTGCCGCCCGACTTTTTCCAGCGGCGGATGGAGCAGGGCAACTGCTGGGTGCTGCTGGATGGCTTTGACGAAATGGCGACCAAGGACGCGCGCCGGGCCATGGCGCAAAAGGTGGGCGAACTGGCGAACCTGTGCCAGCCGGCCGACGAGCAAGCCACTCGTTCAAAACGCTGCAATCGCTTTGTCGTCACCTGCCGCATCCTGGGCTATGACGAGCAGCTCAAAGGCTATGGCTTTGCCGAGCGCACCTTGCAAGAGCTGGGGCCGGGGCAGATCGCCGCGCTGGTGCGCAAACGCTATCGCATCCTGGCCGAAATCGGCGGCTCGGCCGGCCTGGACAAGCGCATCGCCGATAACGCCGCGCGGGCCGAGTTGCTCCTGCGCGAATTAAAAGACCATCCCGGCCTCAAGCGGCTGATCCCCAATCCTCTGCTGCTTTCGATCATCGTGCTGGTACATTCCGTGAGCGAACTGCCGGAGCAGCGCGAAATGCTGTACCGCGAGTGCGTCGAAATCATGGTCAACCGCTGGCGCGTGACCGAGGACATGGACATCAATCTGACGGACAAGCAAAAAGTCACGCTCCTGGCCGCCATCGCGCTCGAAATGCACCGCCAGTCTCACCGCGAGACGCTCCCCCGCCCGGAAGTGGAAAAACTGGTGGCCGCCAAGCTGGCCGACATCCGGGGCCACGACGCGCGCGGCGACTATGCCAAGCAAGCCTCCCAATTGCTGGAATGGACGGAAGAGCAACATGGCTTGTTGACCGAAAAAGGCACCGAGCGCGGACAGCGCGTCGTCAGCTTTTCGCACCTGACGTTTCAAGAATACCTGGCTGCCCGCGCCATCAGCGAAGATAGCGCGCAGTGGCCGCTGCTCCAGCAAGCCCTGTTTGACGATTGGTGGCGCGAGACGTTGCTGCTCTATGTGGGCATGAGCAAAGATAACGCCGACCGCGTGTTGGGCGCGCTCCTGTCGCCCCTGTCCTGGCCGTCGTTGCGGCTGGCCGGGCGCTGCCTGGCGGAAAATCCGCCCGAGGTCAAGCCCGAGTTGCGCCGCAAGACGCTCGACGGCTTACGCACGGCGCTGGCCAAAGCCGACGACCCAGCCGTCTTGACCGACGCCGCCGAGGCATTGGCGTTGCAGGGCGAAGGCCACGTGACCTTTTTGGTGGAACAATTGCAAAGCGGGCCGCCGCCCCAGGCCCAGGCTGTGGCGCGCGCGTTGGGCCGCCTGGACGAGCGGTTGGTCTCGCGCTATAAGGTTAAAGAGACACTGGTCAGCGCAACAAAAAGCCACGCCGAGTTCAACGTGCGCCGGGCCGCCGCCGAATCGCTAGGCGTGTTGGGCGACCCGCGCTTGGGCGCGTGGGTCAAGATTCCGGGCGGCGAGTTTAGCATGGGCACAAGCGACGCCGAGATTGCCGATCTGATCCAACGATACCCATGGGCCAAAGAGTGGCAAGAGAAAGAATACTTCAACGACGAAAAGCCGCAACACACGGTGAACGTGCCCATGTTCCACATGGCTACCTATCCGGTCACGAACGCGGAATATAAAACATTCGTAGACGATATGGGACACGCGCCGCCCCAACACTGGCCCGAGGGCGCGCCGCCCACAAACAAGCTCAACCACCCTGTCGTCTATGTGACGTGGCATGACGCCATGGCCTATTGCGCCTGGCTGACTGAACGGATGCAAAAGTCAGGTGAGATTTCGGCGCAGACTTGCGCGCGTTTGCCCACCGAAGCCGAATGGGAAAAAGCCGCGCGAAGGATCAAAGGTTACCAGTGGCCCTGGGGCAACGAGTGGGACGAGCACAAGGCCAACACGAGCGAAGGCGGCCCCAACGAGACGACGCCTGTGGGCATTTACCCGGCTGGCGCTTCGCTTTATGGCATCATGGATATGGCTGGCAACGTTTGGGAATGGTGCCATAGCCTTTACAAGTCGTATCCTTACCAGGTGAGTGACGGTTCCGATAATTGCTGTAGAGCCATGGTGACTTACCTCATCAGTCGTTTTGGCTCTATCATACACGCTTTTGGAATAATTTATTTTTTCCATGTCCCTTACGACGGTTGCTGCCGCACCATCCAGCCAACGTTGTCCAAGCTCCCGGATGGGCGCGAACAAAAGGAGTGCGTACCTCATGGGTCAAAATCTCCCCCTTAGAACCTCCGGTCGCGGCGGCCTCGTGGTCATCGCCCTGGTCGTCGTCATCGTCGCGCTCGTGATTATCGGGCTGATTCTCCCCCCGGTGGCTCTGCTTTCCCGGCTGGGACTGGGGAGCGGCGGATGCAAGACGCTGTCGGCCAAGACCCCCTCGCTCGATCATCCCGACGGGCTGACCGTCGCTCTCGATCCCGCTGCCCAGGGCACGCTGGCCATCAAGCTTGCCAGCATCCCCGAAGCCAAAGTCGAAACGGCCAGCGCCGACGTCAAGGCCGCGCTCAAAGCGATGCCCAGGGGCTACCGCGCTAAAGGGCCATTGTTCCAGATCAACGCCTGCGGCACGCGCGCCGTGCCGACGACATTGACCGTCTTTATTCCCGATGGCGCTGAACCGTGGGAGACGCTCGATTTGCTGGCATGGGACGGCAAAACGTGGCAATGGGTGGGCGGCCACCTGGACGCCGATAACGGTGTCCTCGTCACGCGCGTAGGCCAAGTGCCGCAAAACGTCATCGTGGCGCAAACCACGACCACGTCGGCCGTTGTCGCTTCCGACCTGCCCGCCAGCGGGAACGTCGCCGCCGAGGGCGCACCGCTGGCGACGATACTCTTTGTGCCGGGCCTGCTGCCAGCGGACGATGGCGGCATCAACGGCGACCCGGAGGCGCTGCCTCGCCCGCCTCAAGACGTGACCGCCGCGCTGTATCCCTCGCTCCGCAACTGGACCAAGCCGGGACGCGCCAACGCCGGGTTGGTCAGCGACATGATCGCCGATGCCAAGCTGCGCGCCACGCACGTCAAAGCCCTCACCGCGCTGGTCAAGTCGCGCTACGCGGGCGTGCAGATTGATTATCGAGGGCTGGGCCAAGACGACCGCGCGGCCTTTAGCGATTTGATCACACAACTGGGCGATTCGCTCCACAAGGTCAACAAGAAACTGGTCGTCGTCGTTCCCGCGCCTCAACCGAACGATGACGGGACATGGGACGTGCAAGGTTACGATTGGCACACTATCGGCGCGGCCGCCGACGTCGTGCAGATGGACTTGCCGGTTGACCCGGCGGCCTACGGCAAAAGCTCCGCCGAGGCGCTCGTGCGCTGGGCGACAGGCGAGACGAGCCGCTATAAACTTTATCTCGGTCTCACTTCGCTCAGTGTAGATCAAGCCGGGACGGACCTGGCGTACCTGCCGCTCGACCAGGCGCTCAAGCCGTTCGGCAGCGTCAAAGGGCCGGATGGGACAATCACGCCGGGCACGGCTGTTTCGGTGACGCTGTCCGGCAGCGCGCAAGACGTGACGTTCGACCCGGCGACGAAAGCCTATCGTCTCACCTATACCGCCAACAATCAAGCGCACACCGTCATTCTGGGCAGCGGCAGTTCGCTGGCTGCCCCGTTGGGCTGGGCGCTGCGATACCGTTTGCGCGGCGTGGCGATTCGCGGGCTGTTGGACGCCGGGAATGATCCTGCCGTGTTTGGCGTTGTGCAGGAATATGCGGCGCAAACCCCGCCGCCCGATATCCAAGCGATGCGAGTCACCTGGACGGTGCAAGGGACTCCCGCCGCCACCTCGCCGCTGACGCGCACGGAACTCGTGTGGACTGCGCCGAACGCCCCCGGCACATTTTCAATCGCCGCCGCGATTGCGGGCATCTCGCGCGGGCAAGCTACGCTGACGGTGGGCGCGAGCGTGGCAACTCCCTCGCCGGCGATCACCGCTACCACGACGCCAACGACGACCTCGCCCGTCGCCGGTGGAACGGATTGCCAGCCCACGGCCAAGTACATCGCCGATGTCACCGTGCCGGACAATTC
The DNA here is from genome assembly GCA_041300525.1 of Anaerolineae bacterium. Lineage (GTDB taxonomy): Bacteria > Chloroflexota > Anaerolineae > Fen-1058 > Fen-1058 > JBGLNJ01. The sequence goes on from JBGLNJ010000001.1 coordinate 5,178,740, forward strand.
CAAATTTGATAAAGGCGCGGCTTTCGTCAAGACCTGGCGCGTCAAAAATTCGGACACGTGCGATTGGCCGGCGGATACCGTGTTGGCCTTTGCCTCTGGGGACAAGATGGGCGCACCGGACACGGTCGCCGTCGGCGTGGTCAAAACCGGCGAGACCAAAGACATCTCGGTGAACATGACAGCGCCCAACCAAGACAAGGCCAATGTGGCCGGCAAATGGCAAATCAAGAGCGGCAACAAGACGTTCGCCGGTGATCCTTTGACGGTCGTGATCGTCTCCGGCAATCCAACCACAGCGACCCCGCCGCCGGCCACCGCGCAACCGCAGCCACCCTCCGCCGGCCCCGTCGCGCCGCCTTCGAGTGGCCCGACGCTATACGGCGTCCAGGCTCACTGGGGCGCTTTGTGGAATGATGAAGAACGCCTGGCTCAGACGGCCTCTCGAATCACCGATCTGGGGATGGATTGGACCAAGTTGCAAGTCCGTTGGGGCTCCGAAGATCTTTAACGCCAGCGGCCACGGCGACTTTGACATGGGCGCCTACGACGCCTACATGCGCCGCAACCTGCCCGATTACGAGCTGGAAAGGGAGACCATCGAACGGTCCTTGCAGGACCTGCCCCAGATTCCGGCCTGACGTCAGGTCAAGTAAGTGGGCCTGGCGGGTTTTGGGTGAAACCTGCCAGGCCCCCAGTTCTTGATCAGAAGGCCAGGGCGGCGTTTGTAGTGCGCACGTGAGCGCGGGGGGAGCACAGGAAGCGCGATGAATCGCGCACTACGAACGGGGACGGGGGGACGTTAGGGTCCGGCGGCGGGCAAGGTGAAGGCAAAGGTGCTGCCCCGGCCCGGCTCGCTTTCCACGCGGAGCTCGCCCCCGTGGAGGGCGACCAGGTGGCGGGTGATGGCAAGCCCCAGGCCGTTGCCCGGCTGCCGCTGCACCAGCTCGTGCTCGGCGCGAAAGAACTTTTCCCCGAGGTGAATCAGATCCTCGGGCGAGAGGCCAATGCCCGAGTCGACGACGCGGACCCAGACGTGACCGGCAGGGCCATCGCCTTCCTGCTCACCGGCGACGAGCCGTACGTGGCCGCCCTCTGGCGTGTAGCGGCAGGCATTGCGCACCAGGTGGGCCAGGATCTGGACCAGGCGATCCCGGTCGCCCAGGACAGGGGGCAGATCGTCCGGGACGTCGATCTCGACGGTGTGGTGCCGGGCTTCCAGCTCGGCGCGGTTGTTGACCACCGTTTCGTAGAGGATCTCTTTCAGGCTGACGGGCGCCAGGTTCAGCCGGGTCCGGCCAGCCTCCAGCCTGCATACCTCCAGGAGATCGTTGATCAGCTTGCCCATGCGCTCCACGTTGGCGTCGATGACGTCCACGAACTGGCGCTGGGTCGGCGTCAACTCGCCGCCGAGGCCCAAGATCAACATCTTGGAATAGCCCTGCATGGCGGTCATGGGCTGCTTGAGCTCGTGGGCCACAAAGTCGACGAATTCGCCCGTCGCCATTTCCGCCTGGCGCAGGTCTTCCCGGAGCCGCTGGTTCTCGATTGCCAGGCTCTCCAGCCCATCCGGCGGGCCTTTGCCTGTCGACGATCCCTCGAATTCGTCCCCTTGGGCCATGCCTTTGCTCGCTGCCATCGATGACCCGAGTGTATCACAACGACAGGTGAGTGTCAAGAGCCCAAAAGGACTAGTAGTCCGTCAAACATCGATTGATGGGTAGAGGCGCTTGAGCTTGATGCGAGCATCGGCTGTTGTGAACCGCCAATTGATCGTCGCAGCGTCGCTGTTGCGCTTTGCCGCCCATGCCGCTGTTTCTCGGATAAGCGTTTCTTTGTCCGGGATGCAGCGGTCCAGACATTGCCGGTTGAGCACGCTCAACTCGATCTCGGCCATGTTGAGCCAGCTTCCGTGCTTGGGTGTCCAATGAAACTCAAGTCGATCCAAGATGCGTTTTGCCTCGGCTGGGGCAAACACTTCGTACAACGCGGATGGTGCATGGGTGTTCAGATGGTCCTGCACCACCTTGATTCGCGGCGCATCCGGGAAGTGAACATCTACCAACTCGCGCATGCACTCGGCCCAATCGGCTTTGGTGCGCCGATCGGTGATCTTTACCTCCCGCCAGTTCTGCAGCGGAGCAAAGAACATGAACATGTTGGCCACTCCTTCCCGGCGATACTCGTGGTCATAGCACTGCGGCTTGCCAGGCTTGAGTGGCAGCGGCTGGCGTGTCTCGCTCACCAGTTGCTCCGGGCTTTCGTCAAAGCAGACCAACGGCACCCTGGGATCCTCGGGCTGGGTGTAGACATCCAACACGTCTTCCATGTGATAGACAAACTCGGCGTTGGCTTTGGGGGGAATGCACCACTCCTCCTTCAGCCACGGCTTGAGTTCGTTATCTTGTAGCACGCGACGGATGGTTTCATGCGATACAGTATCGACAATATTCAGTTCCACCACCTTGTCGGCCAACAAGCGCATGCTCCAATGCCCATACCCGTCGGGCGGCGAGCTGCAGACCAGGGCAACGAGTCGCGCTTCCTGTTCGCCGTCGAGCTTGCGATAGTACTGTCGCTTGGGCGGGTGGGGCTTCAGCGCCGCATCCAACCCTTCGAGTACGAATCGCTGGCGAGTCCGTTCAATTGTGCTACGGCCCACGTCCAGCGCAGTAGCAATCGCCGCATCCCGCCAGCCCTGATCGGCTTTCAGGAGAATCCGAGCCCTGGTCATCTTTCGTGCTCGTTCTGTTCCGGAGTGAATCATGGTCTGCAGCATCTCACGTTCTTCAGCAGTCAAAGTGACAATGTATCGCTTCTTGGCCATGCCTGTCCCTTTTTGAGAGACAGGATACCGCTGTTCGGTCTATACATCAAATCATGTTTGACGGACTACTAGTTCCGTCCAGGTCTGCAGTTGACCCTGCACGGAGATTCCAGAGCACGCAATGTTGGGAATAGGCAAGTCGTGATAGCCTCCAGCTTTCCAGGTCAACAGAGCCAGGGCAAAAGCTGGCGCGACCGTTTCGACCTCTCCGGTCTCGATGGCGCGAATGGGGGCGTACAGGTAGTGGTCATCCAGAACGAATGGAGAGCCGCTCGACCGGCCGGCCGGGGCCGGGCAACCGACCAATTCGCCGAATCGCTCGTTCCACGGCGACGAAATGACGACCGTGTATATTGGCCGGCGCGGTTCAGCGCGGTTCTGAACGTTGATCGAAGCGGCGATGCCTAGCCGCAACACAGCATCACGAAAGGCATAGGCCAGGTTTCGAGAAATCGAGTTGAACCGGAACATGTTCTTTTCCGGGTCGTAGCTGCCATCGCCCCGCCATAGCCCCTGAACCAGGCCCGCCAGACATTCGGGCGCAGCATTGCGCACCCATTCCGGCACGCGCTTGTCATACGCCGTTGCGCCAAATTCCCGCGCGAATAATCTGGCCGCCTTGGTCAGACACAATACCAAAGTTTGTCCATGCTGACGCGGAGCATTTTCCAGCGGCGCTTTGCCAAAGTAGGTTTCTACGAGGGCCGCTACATCGGCCAGGTAGCCGCGTTCTTCCTCGTGAAAAGAGAACGTGAGATAGTGCTCGCCTTCGACATGTCCCTCGGCCAGGTAATAACCGATGAGCCGAAACAGGTCCGGCGTCAAATTCAAGCTAACCGGTTCCATCACCGGCGCATGTCGTCCACGCCCGACCGGCACATCGGTCGCATACGTGGCAGGCGCTTCTTCCGTCGGGCGCGGGATAGGGATCGCCAGGTAATCGCCGGGCTTGACGTCGTCGGCCGTCAGCCATTCCGGCTCGAATTGCTCGTTGCGATTGTGAGCCTGCCGGCGGCGCACGACGAGCAACGGATGTTCTGCCGTGACGTTCAAGACGCCGCTACTGTCGCCATAATAGCGAATGTGATACAACATTCCCCGGTAAGGGCGCTGCAGGGTTCGGTAGACCGGACGATAGCGCCCTCGGTGAGTCAGTACCTCATCGCCTTCCAGAATTTCCTCGATGCGCTTGTCCCCGTCGCGCGTTCGCACGCGCGCTCCCGCCGCGCGCTGTTGAGCGCGGCGAACTTGTTGTCGGTCGGCGGGACGATGGTGGAAAAGTATTTCTTGAAAATGTCGGGGTGCTGCTTCAATCCGTCGTCGCTGCTCAGAAAGATGACGCCTTGCCTGGTGAGGCTTTCTTGAATGTTGTGGTAGATGACTTCGGAGTTGTGAACGATCAATCCCTCGGCAACAAAATTGTGCGGGCCATTTACCTCGATGTCGTAAACCGTTTCAACTCCTGCCGGCGAGATAGAGCCGATTTTGGCAAAGCCAAACTGTTCATTGGTGTGGATTGCAATTGTCTCTGTTCTAATTTCAGGCTGCGTCAGGGTGTAGGGTTGCCCCGTATCCGGGAGTGACTTGGCGACTGCCACGAGATCGCCCGGCTTTAATTCGGAAAGGTACTTCCATTTGCGAGTGTAGCGTCCGCGTTGCTTGCCAGGCGCACGGGCATAGTCCAAAACCAGGAACGGATGGTTGGCCGTCGCTCGAATGGCGCGGGTCCCGACTTGCACCTCAAAAACCTGGCGCTCCCCTTTTTCTTCCGTCGCTTTGACTCGGGACGGGATCACCGCATTGGCTTGCTCATCTAATGAAAACACCGTGTCGCCAGGCCGTATCTCGCGAATCGGCACCAGTCCTCGCGCCGTGTACACGCGCGCGTCGCCGCTCAGACACTCGTACTGCGCGCCTGAACCGGCCAGGAATTTGCGCTCCGCCTCCGGGATGCCGAGCTTGTCAAAAGTCCGCTTGATATCGTCCGGCACTTGATCCCAACTGGTCGTGGGCTTGTCCGAGGGCTTGATGTAAAAATAAATTTCGTCCATGTCGAGCTGCGAAAGGTCGCCGCCCCAGGTGGGCATGGGCCGCTTTTCATAGTGGTCGAGCGCCTTGAGGCGGAACTGGGTCATCCATTCCGGCTCGCCCTTCATCCACGAGATTTCCCGGACGACGTCGCGCGAAAGCCCTTTGCGGCTCTTGAAGACATAGTCCTCCGGCTGGCTAAAGCCGTACTTGTACTCTCCCATCCCTTCCAGTTTGCTCTTGTCCGTTTCAGTCGCCATCCCATCCCTCATTTCGGATTTCCGATTTCGGATTTCGGAGCATCTCAGTTAACGTGGGTTGCACCGGAATCGAAAATCCGCAATCCGCAATCGAAATCAGTCCTTGCCCGTCGCCGCTTCACCGTGCCGGATACGAATAAAGTCGTAACCTTTTTCTTCCAGCTCCAACGCCAGCTCCGGCCCGCCCGATTCGACGATACGCCCATTTAGCAGCACGTGAACGAATTGCGGCTTGATATAGTTCAAGAGGCGCTGATAGTGCGTGATGAGCAGCATGCCCACGTTCGGCCCGGCCAGCCGGTTGACGCCTTCCGACACGGCCCGCAGCGCGTCAATATCCAGGCCGGAATCTGTCTCGTCGAGGATCGCCATCTGCGGCTCGAGCATCGCCATCTGCAAAATCTCGACGCGCTTTTTTTCGCCGCCAGAAAAGCCGTCGTTGAGATAGCGCCCGGCAAAGGCTTCGTCCACGTTGAGCGCCTTCATCTTTTCGCGCAGCATTTTGCGGTATTCCGGGATCGAGATGGGTTTGCCGTTGCCTTCCGACTTGCGCCGCGCATTGATGGCCGTCCGCAAAAAGTTGGCGACAGACACGCCCGGAACGGACACCGGATACTGGAACGCCAGGAACAAGCCCAGCTTGCTCCGCTCGTCGGCGGGCAAGGCGAGAATGTTCCGGCCCTTGTAAATCACCTCGCCCCCCGTCACCTGGTAGCCGGGGTGACCGGTGAGCGCATAAGCCAGCGTGCTCTTGCCGGAGCCATTCGGCCCCATGATCGCGTGGATTTCGCCCTGGTTGATCGTCAGCGTGACGCCCTTCAAGATTTCCTTGTCTTTCACGCTCACGCGAAGGTCGCGGATTTCCAATGTTTCGGCCATATCCCTGGATGCCTCCTTTTGCCTGATTCGAGCGCGATTATAGCATAGTCGGCATGGTTTGTCAATAACTATGATGAATATGATACTTATTCGGGCGCAGGGGGGCTGCGAGGTGCTCAGTCCGCCGGAACTGCGGGCGGAGATTGCGGAGGAGATGCGGCGGGCGGCGGCGATGTATTGTACTGCCTCGCAGAATGTGCTCTGAATCCAAAACTAAAACAGGCCCAGGCAAAAAGCAAGCCTGGAATCCATTTCTTCGATGCGCTGCGGCGACAGTTGGCCGATCAAGTTGTCGGTCAGGTTCTTGTGGAGAGTTCGCAACTGGTGCGCTGATGCGGGAGGAGCGGCTGACGCTGGAGGAGGCGGTGCGGCGGGAGTTTGGGTTTGAGATTTGAGGGGGGTGGTTTGCTTGGGTGGGTAATCGGGGCGGGGGCGCCCCTCCCACAGGTAACGGAGGCGGGGGTGGTGATCGCCGTCGATATGCCACGGTGCGTAATCGGGGCGGGGGCGCCCCTCCCACGGGTTAGATCCTGCCCCCGCGTCAGAATTTTGATGGGGGTAGAGAAAGGCGCTCGCCCTCCCCCTCCGAACCGCGTGCGGTTCTCCCGCACACGGCTCTCCAGTATCTGGCTGACACAAAGCGTGCAACAAAGCCAACACTAAGCTAATATCAACAAACTTTTGTTGATATTAATCGAGGACGGCAACAGCCATGCTGCACTCATACACAATCAGGAATTTTCTGTCTTTCGGCGAGGACACGGAAGTCTCGTTCCGACTGACCAAGCACGCGCCGGTGAACGACCTTTCCGCGACGGACACGACCGGCCAGCGACTCACCAAGGCGATGGCTGTGATCGGCCCCAATGGCAGCGGCAAGACCAACCTGCTGAAGCCCTTGGCGTTTCTGGGCTGGTTCGTAAGTAGTTCGTTCCAGATCGACCCCAAGGCAAAGATATTCGTGCAGCCGCATTTCTTTGCCGCCGACTCCGTAAGCGAGTTTCAGATCGAGTTCGACTACGAGGGCCGTCTGTGGCGCTACGAGCTTGCCGTGACCCCAGACCGGGTACTCAGCGAGGCGCTTCACGTGAAGACCAGCCGCCTGTTCAGCTACGTCTTCACGAGAGACTGGGTGGAAACCTCCCGGACCTACCGTATCAAACAGCAGGGTTTCGGCTTCAACCAGAGCGAGGCGGAGAAGGTGCGGGAGAACGCGTCGCTGATCTCCACGGCAGCCCAGTATCAGGTGCCGCTGGCGAGTGATTTCGCGTCGCTGACGCTAACGACCAACGTCAACTACATGGGCCGCCAGCATTTTCACGACTCGGACGTGTTTACGGCATCGCGCTTTTACGCCAGCGACGAACCGGCCTTGCGGCAGATGAGCGCCCTGTTGCAGTCGTGGGATCTTGGGCTGGCGGATGTGACGGTCGAGATGCTGGACGTGCCCAACGAAAAGGGCGAGATCCAGAAGGTGCCGCTGCCCTTTGGCATGCACCGGCATGGCGATCGTACTGCCAAGCTGCCGTTGTTCCAGGAATCCAGCGGCACGCAGAGTGCCTTTGTGCTGCTGTCGCGCCTGCTGCCGGTGCTGCGGAACGGCGGACTGGCGGTGATCGACGAGTTCGAGGCGGACCTGCACCCTCACATGCTGATGCCGATCCTGGATCTGTTCTTTAGCCCGGAAACGAACCCGAACAACGCGCAGATCATCTTTACGTGCCACTCGGTCGAGGTGCTGAATCTGCTGCACAAGTCGCAGGTGACGCTGGTTCAGAAGGACGAGGCGTGTGGCAGCGAGGTATGGCGGCTGGATAGCGTGCGTGGCGTGCGCAACGACGACAACCTTTACGCCAAGTACATGGCGGGTGCCTATGGCGCGATTCCTGATGTCTGAGCAAGCGTAGGTCCATGCAGCGTCGTCATCCGCAGGCACAGCGTGAAGCCAAGACCACTGTTCTCATCGTGGGCGAGGGCGATACGGAGAAGGCCTTTCTCGACCACCTTAAAATGCACTACGTGACCCGTGGTTGCGGAGTATCGGTCGCAACCCGGAACGCCCATGGAAAAGGCCCCGAGAACGTTGTCGACGTGGCTATCAAACACGCCAGGGGCGCGGATTACAGCATCGTGGCCGTACTGATGGACACCGATTTGCCCTGGACGCCTGCGCTCCGCAAGCTGGCACGGGCGAAGAAAATATGCCTGATCGGCGCAAGCCCATGCTGCGACGGACTTCTACTGCGCATCTTGGGCGAGTCTGTCCCCGACGAGTCAAACGATTGCAAGGCGAAGCTCGTCGAGCGCATGGGAAGAAAGCCGGTCGTACCGGAGGCGTACCGGATTGACTTCACCAAAGGCCTGCTCGACGGCCGTCGTGATGCGGTCGAGCCGCTGGGTAAGCTGCTGGCTCTAATGGGAGGGGAGCGACCGGAGGGCGACTAAGACTATGCCCCACTGACGGCTGGCATCGGTGAGGGCTCCGCTTAAAGAACGGCTTCCAGCCCCTTGCGTTCGATAAGGGTCAGCAGCTTCAGTGACGGTCCGCTCGGTTTCTTGTCGCCAACCTCCCACTTCTGGACGGTTGAAAGACTGGTATTCAGCACGGCAGCAAAAACAGCCTGGCTCAGATTCGAGCTCTCAAGTCTCGTGCATCTCATCCAGAATTCGACTCTTACGCTTTGTCGTAGTCATCACACACCTCCGTAATCTGGCCATTTGACAGGGCGGTCGTCAGTTGTTGGTCATTGAATGACAACAAATCACTGGCCACCTCCTGAAGCAATTTCAATTCATCCTTGTCGATGTTTGCCCGCTCATTTTTGCTGAAACCGAACAGGAAGAACCAGCGATCCGACATCTTCGTTGCCACGATGGACGTGAATCTTGCGCTGGCGGCCTTTAACTTACTGCCCATCCCTGGCTTTGATGGCTTTCATGCACTACTGAGCCTGTGGCGAATGGTCACGCGCCACAAGCTGCCTGATGAGGAACGCCAACAGGTGCAGGCCAGCATAGCGTTCGAAGAAGGCAACTATCACGCGCGCGCCGGGCGCACAGCTCAGGCCGTCGCGGCGTGGAGGCAGGCGGCCAAGCTGTATCCCTCGTTTTACGGCGCACTCTACAACCTGGGGCTGACTTACGCCAAGTCGGGCCAGCGCAGCGCCGCACTGGGCGCACTGGCAGATGCGCAAATCGCCGCGCCGACCGATGAGGATCGGCAGCAGGTCAACGCGCTGTTGAAACAGGTGGGATGGGATAGCGAAGAGTCACCGCCGCCCGTCGCGGTAGAAGCATTGCCCGCATTGCCCGTCATGCCGCTATTACCGGATGAAGAGATGGCAGCCCGCCGTCGCCGCGTTTTGAGAATTGTTGGCACAGCGGTCGGCGTGGTGGCGGGACTGGTCGCGTATACGGCGTTGATGACGTTTCTGGCACTGCTGGCGGCGGGGATGAGGGTATAATACCATTGGGACGCAGAACAACGACAACGAGCACTCGGCTTTCTGGGCTTTTAATCGGGTCGCACAGTTGGTTGACCGGAATTACAAGAACCGTATTCACCACGTGCGGGAAAACTGGGCCCACTTCGAGGCCCAGGAATTTGCGGATCAGGCGGCTGTCGAGGCACACGCGCTGGCGCTCTACAAGGGTGGAAACGTCGCCGGGGCGAAGCAATATCTGACCCACTACTCGAACAATCTCGCCATGGCGATTACAACACCGCCCACAGATTAAGAGATGAGATTATCAGCCAGGGACACGCAAATCCGCCCACAAAGAACGATCGAGCGCCGGAGCAACGCTCCAGCTTGGCGCGGCGGTTGGCGGTGGAGTAATAAAGGCGAGAAACAAGCCAGGCCGTTCATTCGTCTCGGTCAAGCTGCGCCCAGCCACGGCGGAGCGCAAAGAGCGCCGCCTGGGTGCGGTTGTTGACGTGGAGCTTTTGGTAGACGTCGCTCAGGCGATTGGCGACGGTCCTTTCCGTGAGGCCAAGCTGCTCGGCGATGGTTTTGTTGTCTTCTCCCTGCGCCACCAGGCGCAGCACATCCATTTCTGCCGGGGTGAGCCTTTCGGTCGGCTCTGTGTCGGGCGTAGCGGCGCCCATGCGGCGAAACTCGTTGAGCAATTTCGCGGCCAGCCCGGGGTCAATCAAGGCTTCGCCCTGGTGTACGACGCGAACGGCTTTGACCAGCTCTTCCTCGTCAATATCCTTCAGCAGATAGCCGCGCGCGCCGGCCTTGATCGCCTCGAAAACGTAACGATCTTGCCGATACATCGTGAGAATGATCACTCGCACGGCGGGCGTGTTTTCGGCGATGAAACTGGTGGCTTGCACCCCGTCCAAGATGGGCATGTTGATGTCCATCAGAATCACGTCAGGCGCTAATTGATGAGCCAGGTCCACCGCGACCTGCCCGTTCTCGGCTTCGCCCACAACCTCGAAGCCTCCCACGGTCTCGCAAATCTGGCGCAGCCCCTGACGAAAGAGCCGGTGATCGTCGGCGATCAGCACTCGGATAGGCGGCATGGTGAACCTCCCTCGATAACCCTACAGGCTGTATGGCTTGGATAGGGGCAGGACCACTTTGATCTCTGTCCCTTTGCCGGCTCGACCTTGCACCAAAAAGGTTCCCCCCGAACCCTCGACGCGCTCGCGCATTTGCGCCAGTCCCAAGTGTCCGCCGCGCGCGGCTTGATCCAGGTTGTTCAGCGCTTCTTGGGTGATGCGAAAGAGCACCGGCTCCAGGGCCGGCGGCAGACGTTCCGGCGGCCCGGCAATGCGCAAGTCCACGTGCAACTGGTTTTGCTCGCCAAAGTCATTGATGAACTGTTGAAGCGCGGGATAGAACCCCAGCTCATCCAGGGTGACCGGCCGCAGGGCGAAAATGGAGCGCCGCACCTCGCGGATGTTTTTGCTCAACAGGTCTCGCAGGGCGTCCAACTCGACGTGCATCTGAGCGGGGGCATGGTCTACCAGGTTGTGCCACAGCTTGGCCCTGAAGCGCAGCGAGGCCAGGTCCTGGGCCAGCCCGTCGTGGATTTCGCGGGCGATGCGGCGGCGCTCTTCGGCAATGGCCTCTTCTTCGGAGCGGCGCTGCTTTTCCGCCGTCACGTCTTCGACGGTGATGACGCCCCGGCTAAATCCAAAGGTCGTCTCCTGTGTGACGCCGATGCGAACGGGAAAGGCCGATCCGTCGCGGCGCAGGTTGATGGATTCGAGGACGATGGTTTCTCCCCTTCGGGCCGTGTCGAGCAACCGCTGCAAGTCTCCCAAGACGTGCGCCGGCATCCATTGCTCGATCGGGCCCGTGGGGAATTCCTGGGGCGCCCAGCCATAGACTTTTCCGGCCTGGCGATTGGCTCGCAGAACGATGGGTGGAATCCGCCGCATATCCACCTCGAACATGCACAAGGGGGCGTTTTCGAACAAGTTGCGGTAACGTTGCTCACTATCTTGCAGAGCTTCCTCGGCCCGCTTGCGCTGGATGGCGAGCGCGTACAGCGCGGCCAGCCGTTCGATGAGGGCCTGGTCGCGCTCGGAATAGTCGCGCTCCGAGTTGGCGAGCGCCAACAGTCCCACCAGCGATTCGCCAAACAGCGCCGGCACAGCCAAAAAGCGATGGATTGGGAAGGGGCCTCGCAGCCTGTCCACGACGCGCAGGTCGTTCTCGGTCGCATTGGTGAACATCGGCTGGCGGTTTTCCAGCGCCCAGCCCCACAGTCCCTCAGAAGTATTGAAAGCGTCCACTTCGGTTGGGACGCGAAAAGGCTCCCAAATCTCTTGGGGATGGGTGGGGCAGGTGAGAGTGTTTGTCTGCGGGTCCACGTAGCCGGTGAAACCAAAGGCGCTGTTCGTGAGAGACTGGGCGGATTCGAGGACGCGGGCAGCGATTTCGGCCATAGAAGCTGACCGCAACAGGGCGCTAGAGATTTCGGCCACGACCGCATTGCCGGCAGCTTCCCACGATAACGCCTGCTCTGCCCGCAATCGCTCGGCGATTTCCTGTTCGAGCTGCCGGTTCGTCTGCGTGAGTTCGTGTGTTCGCTCGGCCACTCGCAATTCCAATCGAGCGTTGAGCTGTCGGATTTCTTCTTCGACTCGCTTGCGTTCGGTCATGTCGCGCGCGATTCCGATAAAGCCGGTGGGGCGACCTTCGCTATCCGCGCTGACCGAGAGATTCACCTCGCCAGGGAAACGGTCTCCCTGTTTCTTGACCAGTGTACACTCAATGTTCCGGGCGTGTCCGGTCGCGACGGTCTTTTGGCTCGCTTCTCTCACCATCGGCAAATCTTCCGGCGCAATGAAATCCGCTGCACGGCGCCCGACGATGTCTTCAATCCGTTCAACTCCGTACAACGCGGCTGCCTGCTGATTGCACAGAAGGAACTTGCCTTCCAGATCGAGATAGAGGACGGCATCGGGCAAGAGGTCTACCAGCGTCCGGTAGCGTTTCTCACTCTCTCGCAGGTCCTCCTCGGCCTGCTTGCGCTCGGTGATGTCTCTCAGCAAGAGTAACTGGCCGGTCAGAGATTCACGCTCGTCGCCTAGCGAGGAGAAGCGCAGGCTAAAGTAGCGTTGTTCGGGCTTGTGACCCAGAGCGATTTCGGCGAGGCCGGACAACTCTATGTGCTGGCGGATCAGATGGTGCAGCTCCTGAGCGAAAACGAGTTGCTGGCAGCTCAGGGACAACGCGTGCACACGGGACGGGCGGAGCCGTTGAACCAGCAATTCGCGCGGGACTTTACCGCGCAGTTTCAGCCGAGATCGGAAGAGCCTTGCGCACGCAGCAGGTCATCGCGCATGAAACCGGCGTGACCAACACGATTGACCCGCTGGGCGGCTCGTTCTTTATCGAGGCGATGACCGACCGGATGGAAAAACAGGCCTATGACTATTTCCGCCAGATTGATTCGTTCGGCGGCGTCATCAAGGCGATTGAAGCGGGCTTTTTCCAGCGCGAGATTGCCGAAGCGGCTTACCGTTACCAGCGTGAGATTGACAACCAGCGCCGCATCATGGTCGGCGTGAACGAGTACGTGGCGGACGATCCGATCACCATTCCCATCCTGCAAATGGACCCGGACGGCGAGCGGCGGCAACTCGCGCGCCTGCAAGAACTGCGCCGCACGCGCGACAATGAAAAATTCCAGAGCACACTCGTCGCGCTGCGCGAGGCGGCCAAGGGCGCAGCCAACCTGATGCCGTTCATCCTCGACTCGGTCAGAGCGTATGCTACGCTGGGCGAAATCACTGACGTGTTCCGAGAGGTGTTTGGGGTGTACCAGGAACCTGTAATCGTGTAAAATAGTGAGACACGCCAATGCGGCTTGATTACCTGCAATGGGATGACTGGAACATTGAGCATATTGCCGAACATGGGGTTGAGCCGGAAGAAGTCGAGTCCGCCTGTCACGCCAGACAAGTGTTGATGCGGCGCGCGGGCGTCACGCGCTACGGGCTGTCACGTTATCATGTCTATGGACAGACTGAAGAAGGGCGGCATCTCTTCATCGTGCTCGATCAAGCTCCCGACGGCTCTTACGTCGTCACGGCTCGGAACATGACCGAGAATGAAAAGCGACTTTTTCCGAAAGGCGCGAGGCAAGCGATGAATACCAAGCACATAGACCGAGAAGCTATCCGCCAGGCTATCGCCGAGGAGGCAGCGCACTGGGATCAGACAGACACCAGCGATCTGATGGAACAAGAGACTGAATGGCTCACGCTAGAGTGGACACCGCGCGACGATCGCTGTGATCGCTGCGGAGCCAAGATGGAACTGCGCCAGATTGATCTGCACCTGTCCGACGGGCGTGTGACCCTGCATCGAGTGGGTTGGTACACCTGCCACACGCCAGGCTGCGGTCAGGCCCAACTCGCGCCGAGCATGGTCACGCTGGCCGATCAGATTGAATCGTTGGTGAAGCAAACATTGACAACCAACACTCCAAAATCAGTGCCGGTCCCTGCGCCCGTGCGCGAAAGCCGGGCCGTTTACGCCAAGCCGCCATCACCTTCGCCGAGAAAGCGAAAGTAAGAGTCGTTTCCTGGTCTTGGCGATCTCACGCCTGATCGCTAACCACCGAGCACTGAGGGTGTCCGTCAAGTTTTTGCAGCCCGGCGACTGCAAGTCGCAGCAACAACAGCAAAACCTGCCTTCGCAGGTTCAACACCCAGCCGACGAAGGTCGCGCAGGCAAACCCATGTCACAAGCACTCTATCGCAAATGGCGACCGCAAACCTTTGACCAGGTGGTGGGCCAGGAACACATCACCGGCACACTGCGCCACGCGATTGCCGCCGGGCGCATCAGCCACGCCTACCTGTTCACCGGCCCGCGCGGCACGGGCAAGACGACGACCGCGCGCCTGCTGGCCAAAGCCGTCAACTGCACCGATCCTGACCCGGCCCAGCGCCCGTGCGACCACTGCGCCATTTGCAACGCCATCACCGAAGGTCGCTTGCTCGATCTGGTGGAGCTCGACGCGGCCTCCAATCGCGGCATTGACGAGATCCGCGACTTGCGCGACAAGATTCACTTTTCCCCTGGCGAAGGCAAGTACAAAGTCTATATCATGGATGAAATCCACATGCTCACCGAGCCGGCGTTCAACGCGCTGCTCAAGACGTTGGAAGAGCCGCCGCCGCACGCCATCTTTGTATTGGCCACGACCGACCCCCAAAAGGTTCCCGCGACCATCGTCTCGCGCTGCCAGCGGTTCGACTTTCGCCGGTTAACGCTGGCCGAGATCACGCAACGCTTGCGCGAGATCGTCGCCGACGAAGGGTTGAGCGCCGAAACGGATGCGTTGACCCTCATCGCGCGGCAGGCCACCGGCGCGATGCGCGATGCGGAATCGCTGCTCGACCAACTCGCCTCGTCCGGCGGCGCGATCACGCTGGCGCAGGCGCAGAGCACGCTCGGCGCCGGGCCCATCGAGATCATCTCCGCCGTGGCCGAAGGCTTGGCCGACGCCGACGCGGCGCGCGGGCTGGACGCAATCAACCGCGCGCTGGATCGCGGCGCGGACGCGCGCCAGCTCGCGCGGCAGATCACCGAGCATCTGCGCCAGTTGATGCTGATGCAAGTCGGCGGCGACAAGCAAGCCGATATTCCCGCCGAACAGCGGCCGGCGATGGAGTCGCAAGCGGCGCGGCTGCCGGTAGCGCAACTTGTCCGCGCTATCAAATTGTTCAATCAAGCCGCCAGCGATCTGCGTTCGAGCTGGCAGCCACAACTCCCGCTCGAGCTGGCCTACGTCGAGGCCGTGATGGGCGAAAAGCAGACGAGCGGCGCAGCGGCAGGCAGCTCGACGCCATCGCGCGCTGATCGACCTGTTCCGCCGGTTGCGCCTCCGGCCTCGGCCGCGCCGCCACGCGCGACACATGCGCGCGCGACTTTATCCTCGGCTCCGGTCGCGCCCATCAAGCTGACTGAAAGCCATCTTCCGTCCGCACACGAAACGCATTTTGCGCCGGGAGCGGCGCTCTCCCTGGAAGTGATGCAGCAGCAATGGGATCACATTCTGGCAGTATTAAAGACGCATGGTGGCATGCCCGTCAAGGCGCTCTTGAGTTCGTGCAGGTTGGTCAACGTGGAAGGCAGCACGCTTGTGTTGAGTTGGCCGTCCGAGATTTTGCGCGGCAAGTACGAAGACGTCAAAACCAAGCGGCTCGTCGAAGATATCATCAGCGAAGCCCTCGGCAGCCGCGTGATGACGCGCTGTGTCGTCGGCGCAAAAGCCAAGCCCGGCGACGACCCACTCGTGCAGGAAGCGATCAAGCTGGGTGGGCGCGTCGTCAACCCTTTGTAGGGCAAGATGCCATCTTGCCCTACGTTAGACATGAGGTAAACCATGAGCAAATTTCGAGGTGGCGGACGTCCGATGGGTGGGCCGCAAATGGGCGGCGGTGGAATGATGAAGCAGCTTCAAAAGCTGCAAGAAGAAATGGTCAAAACGCAAGAGGCCTTGGCCGAAGAAACGCTGACGGTGACCGCCGGCGGCGGCGCGGTGACCATCGTCATCACCGGCAACCAGAGAATAAAGTCCATCGCACTCAAGCCCGAGATCGTGAACCCGCAGGATTTGGAGATGCTGCAAGACCTGATCGTGGCTGCCGTCAACGAAGCGATCGAGGCCAGCCAGACCCATGCGGCCAAGCGAGCAACATCGCGGCGAGGATGGCGATGATGGCGATCACCACAAGCAACTCGATCAGGGTGAATCCGCCGAGCACATTCTGCGGATTGTTGGTGCGGTTCGGATTTTGGCTGCAACGCTTCATACTGCTGGATTATCTGTAAAACAGTCCCCTAAAAACGGCTACTGACAGCGCACTGTTCTTTTGTGCTGAAATGCTGCTTGCAAAAAAGGCCTACGGCGAAACCAACACCCGTTATTGGACGGCGGCCATGTTGTTGCCAATCCCAATCATGATCACTGAGATGAGCAGCGTGATAATGCCCAGCCATAGGTAAACCCGCGTCCGGCGGTTCACGTGTGCCCATTCCTTCAACCGTATCCGTGTTACTAAGGCCGTCTAGGCACAGCGCGGGGAGTTCTGCGAGAGTGGGGCAATGCAGACTTCATCAACGGTTCGCAAGCGCCTGACCCCAGCGCAACGAGATAAAATTCTATCCACCTACCGACGGAGCCGGCTTGCGCAACGCGAGTTTGCCAGCCAGGCGGGAATCGGTTTATCGACGCTTCAGCTTTGGCTTCGAAAAGCTGCTGCTCCGCCCGCCGGCCCGACCGCCTTTGTCCAAGTTCCCAATTTGCTGGCGCAAGCTCCCGCTGCCGCTGTTTATCGGCTGCACCTGGCGGGCGGGATGATTTTGGAAATTGGCTCCGGCTTTGAGGCCGAGCAACTCAGCGCGTTGCTGCAACTGCTCCGGGCTTGATGCTCTCGCTCAGTCCGGCGACGCGGATTTATCTGGCTGCCGGGGCCACTGATTTGCGCAAGGGCTTCGAGGGGTTGAGTGACTTGGTGAGCCACCAATTCAAAGAGGATCCTTTGAGCGTCGGGGTTGCTTTGCCTGGCCCCAGACGGCGACGAACGAAACGGGCGCCCTGCGGATTCTGGCCGAGGAGTTGACGCTGCTCTTGAGCGGCATCGACCTGGATCAGACCCGCCCGCGGCAGTGGTGGCGCAAAACGGCGTGAGGGGACGGAAAACAGTGTAAAACAGTGAAATAAGCATTGACGCTATATCTTATTATGTGTATAAGATGAGCGCATTGACAACTCGACCCCAAACACGGTCCGACCCCGCCCGCCAGGCCGTTGAAGACTTGCAGGCTGAAGTCGCCCGTTTGGGAAGAATCATCCAGCTCAAAGACGAGCAGATCAAATTGCTGAACTTTCGCCTGTTCGGTCCCAAGAGTGAAAAACTCTCCAGTGCCCAGATTCCTTTGTTGCTCGCGGAGATCAGCCTCAGCGCCGGGGAAGTCGACACGGAAGCTGAACTGCCCCAGACACAAAAAGACAACCCGCTGCCCAAGGCCAAACCATCCCGCCCCAACCATCCGGGCCGCGAGAAGCTGGCTCCGCATTTGGAACGACGCGAAGAAGTCATTGCCTGCCGTCCGCAAGATTGCCGTTGTTCCCAGTGTGGAGCCGAGCGTCCGGTGATCGGTTACGAGACGCGTGAAGAACTGGCCTGCGAGCCGGCGAAGTTCTGGGTGCGCGTCATCAAACGAGAAAAGCGTGGCTCGCATTGCCTGGAAGAACAAGGTGTGGTGACGGCGGCGGCCCCGGCGCAGATTGTTCCCAAGAGCAAACTGTCCAACGAGTTTGTGATCGAAGTGCTGGCGCAGAAGTATCAGCAGCATCTGCCGGTGTATCGGCAGTGCGCCACGCTGGCCGAGGATCACGATATCGAACTGAGCCGCAAGACGCTCACCGACGCGATTCTGGCGGCCGGAGCTTTGTTGGTCCCGGTGGTGCGAGCGCAACAGCGGGAGTTGCTGGCGGGCGGTTATGTGCAGGCCGACGAAACGACCATGCCTTGCCAGACCCCGGAAAAAACCGGTCGCAACCATCGGGCGTATCTGTGGGAATACAGCGTGCCGGGCGGGGTGGTGGTTTTTGATTTTCGCATGGGACGCGGACGGGACGGGCCCAAGGAATTTCTCCAGGGCTTCCGCGGTATATTGCAGAGCGATGGCTACGGGGCTTACGCGGATCTGGGAGCAGGCATCGTCTATGCGGGCTGTATGTCCCACGCGCGCCGTGAATTTGTGGATGCAGCTAAAGTGGCGCCGCACGACCCGTTGCCGGCCGAAGTGATCGCGCGGTTCGGGCAACTCTACGTCGTGGAGAGCCAGGCTCGTCAGGCGGCGTTGGGACCGGAGGCGCGCCGGGAGTTGCGCCAAACTCAGAGCGTGCCGGTGATGGCGTTGCTCAAGGAGCGGTTGGTGGCTATCCGGCAAGAGATCGCGCCGGGAGGGACTTTGGCCAAAGCGTGCGACTACACCCTGGGACAATGGAGCCGGCTGGAAGAATATTTGCGGGACGGGCGAATTGAGATCGATAACAACTGGTGTGAAGGGGCGATTCGACCGCTGGCACTGGGACGGAAAAACTGGCTGCACATTGGCAGCGAGCAAGCCGGGCCAAAAGTCGCGGCCATCGCGTCGATCGTGGAGACGTGCCGGCGACTGGACATCCATTTGCGCAAGTATCTCAACGACGTGCTGCCCAGGCTGGGCCAGTGGCCGATCAACCGCGTGACCGAATTGACGCCCACGGCCTGGAAGGCAGCGCAGAAATCCTGACATTCCCCGCAGTTTACCCCAACGCCCTCACCCCTGCCCAGACGGGGTTAGTAATACGGATACGCTCAAAGGATCCTCTTTGAATTGGTGGCTCACCAAGTCACTCAACCCCTCGAAGCCCTTGCGCAAATCAGTGGCCCCGGCAGCCAGATAAATCCGCGCGTGCCTGCCTTTGTGGGCACGGTTCGAAACGCCGAAGAGATTCAAGAGCTCATCCCCTCGATGGGCCTGAACGTGATCATCAACATCCTGACGCCAATGTTGGTCGGCATCGGGCTGCTGGTGCGATAAACGCTCAAGCGCGAGTAATGTCGAATGTCCGCTCCGCGTGACGAAGGACGAAAGACGAATGACGAAAGCCAACTTTAACATTGCAGAGGGAATGCAAGGAGCGGTTTTGATTGGCGTCCACCTCGTGCTGGGGCCGCTGCTCCGACCCTGGCGCATCAAATGGGGCGCGACCGACGACAAGATTCGCCGGACATTGCCCGGCGACGAGTTGGTTCCGCAGCCCAAGTGGTCGTACACTCAGGCCGTCACGATCCGCGCGCCAGCCGCCGAGGTCTGGCCCTGGCTGGCGCAGATCGGCCAGGGGCGCGGCGGATTCTATAGCTACGAATGGATCGAGAACCTGGTCGGCTGCGACATTCATAACGCGGATCGAATCATCCCCGAGTTCCAGAATCTCCACGTCGGAGATGGCGTGCAATTAGCCGCCATGATGCCTGGCATCCCCGTTGCTATCGTCGAGCCGGAGCGGGCGCTCGTGCTATACTCCGACACGCGCGCCGGCGGCTCGCCAATCCCCACGCTCAAATCGCCGGGCGATTTTTGGGCCACCACCTGGGCGTTCTTTCTCGACGAAACCGGCGATGGCGCCACGCGGTTGATCGCTCGATTCAAGAGCGATTACAACGATACCCTGCTGAACAAATTGATGTTTGGCCTGCCCATCCTGGAACCGATTAGCTCTTTGATGCAGCGAAAAATGTTGCTGGGCATTCAGCAAAGGGCAGAGATTGTGCAAGTCAGGGAGGCGTGTAGATGATCAGGCGCCGCCCGATTGGACAATGTACGAACGGACAGGCACATGGATGTCCGTTGGAACGATGACAAACTAACCGTGGCACGCTATACTGAGAGAAATCGAATTCGGTGCAAACGATGAACACGGATCCTATAGCCATTCAAGTAACAAACCTGCACAGAGCCTTTGGCGAAATCAAGGCCGTGCAGGGTGTCAGTTTCGACGTTCAGCCGGGCGAGATCTTTGGGCTGCTCGGCCCCAATGGCGCGGGCAAGACCACGACCATTTCCATGCTCGCTACCCTGTTGCGCCCTGATGAAGGCGACGCTTTTGTGATGGGCCATTCCATCCGGCGCGACCCGATGGCCGTCAAATCCGTGCTGGGTATGGTGCCGCAAGAGATCGCCTTGTACGAAGACCTCTCTGCCCGTGAGAACCTGACCTTTTGGGGCAAGATGTACGGCTTGCGCGGGGCAAGGCTGCGCCAGCGGGTTAACGCGGTGTTGGGGCTTATCGGCCTGAGCGATCGCGCCAACGGTCGCGTGGGAACCTTCTCGGGTGGAATGAAGCGCCGCGTCAACATCGGCGTGGCCCTGCTTCACAAACCGCAAGTCATCTACATGGACGAGCCGACGGCGGGCATTGATCCCCAATCGCGGCGCAATATCCTGGACAGCGTGGTGACGCTCAAGAACCAGGGCATGACCGTGCTCTACACCACCCATTACATGGAAGAAGCCCAGGAACTCTGCAACCACATCGCCATCATGGATCATGGACGAGTCATGGCCTGCGGCACACACGAAGAACTGGTGCGACTGGTCGGGGAGCAGACGCGCATTGACCTGACGCTCAACGTGGAAGCAGACCGCGTGCTAGAGACCTGGCAGACCGTCGAGGGCGTCTCGCGTGTCTCGACAGAGAACGGCCAGATCACTGTGCTGGTCGAAGATAGCAACACAGTTTTGCCACGCCTGTTCGAGGCAGCCACACGTCTCTCCGCTCGCATCACGTCGGTGGACATCCGCGAGCCGAACCTGGAGGCAGTGTTCCTGCACCTGACCGGAAGGGCGTTGCGAGATTAGGGATGATATGAAAATCCTCGACATTGCCCTCTGATCATTGCCAATCTCGACGAGGGCGGCCCCAGGTTTCAAGTCAGCGCCAAGAACGTCCCCGGCGGCGAGCAAGCCCGCACGATGGGCGAACTGGTCGTCAACGTGCTGCAAAGTGAGGAGATGGCGGACCTTATACAGGTATCGCTTGCCCCCAGCGCCGAATCGGCCCACGCTGCAGTAGATGGCGTTGGGTACAACGCGCAAGCAGCCCAGGTCGCCATCGTCATCCCAGCCGACTTTTCCAAAAAGTTTGCCGACACCAACAAGCAAGCCGTCATCGAATTTTATCAAGACCCAACGCTGACCATCGGGCCAAGCATCATCCGCTCGATCCTCAACCGGTTCATGGACGGGATGGCGGGCGTCAAAATCGCCATCAATGTCTTTATGGACGAGGCGCCAGAAAGCGACTATTATCTGACCGGGGACGTTATCCAGCGATACTTGGACATTTCTCTGGTGCAAACGGAAGACCTGGCCGGCACGCTGCTTGACGAGCAGTCGCCCACCGCCACGCCGCCAAGCTCGCAAACTGGTGAGAACATGCTGCTTCGCATCGTCGGCCCCATCATGGGCGGAATGATGATTTTCTATGCTTTCTTCACCGGCTCATCCACAGCCCAAAGCATCCTCAAGGAAGAAGAAGAGCACACCCTGCCGCGCTTGTTCACCACGCCCACACCGCAAGCCGTCATCCTGACGGGCAAGCTCGTGGCCGTCTTTCTGACCGTGCTGGTGCAAGTGGTGACGCTGATCATTGCCGCGCGGCTGATCTTTGGCATTCAATGGGGCGCGCCCGTGCCGGTCGCGATAATGGCGGCGGGCGCAGTGTTCATCGCTTCGTCGTTCGGCATCTGCATCAACTCGTTTCTCAAAAACACCAAACAGGGCGGCACGGTTTTCGGCGGCGTGCTGGTCATGACGGGCATGCTCGGCATGATCAGCATCTTTGACATAAACTCTCCCACTGCCGCGCGGTTGGGCAACACAGTCTCGCTGCTGGTGCCGCAGGGCTGGGCCATACGCGGCCTGCTTCAGGCGATGAACGGCGCGCCTGTCTTGGACGTAGGGCTGACCACATTGGCGATGCTGGTGTTGAGCGCCGCCTTTTTCGTCATCGGCGTGTGGCGCTTTAACAAACGATACGCGTAGGGGGACGTTGTGATACGCATCCTGGACATTACCCAAAAAGATTTGCTTCAACTCATGCGCGACCGCAAGACTTTTCTATTCCTCCTCATCATGCCGGTGGCGTTTACGCTGTTGTTCGGCTATGCTTTTGGCGGATTCGGCGGCTCATCAGACTCTCGCCTGCCGGTCGGTTACCTGGATCAAGATAACAGCCGCCTCAGCCGAAAGCTGCACGATTTGCTGGCTGCTTCCAAGGTCATTCGCCTGGATGAGAATCAGGCCCGCTCCGTTTCCGAATTGGAGCAACGGGTCGCGCAAGAAAAACTGGCGGCGGCCATCATCGTCCCGGCCGGGTACAGCAAGACTAGCCTGGCTGGCAAACATGCTCGACTTGTCCTGATTGGCGGCGATGCCTCCACTTCCGTCGGGACGGGCATTCAGGCCGAAGTCCTGGCGGCGGCCAACCGGCTCGATAGCGCGGTGAGCGCGGCGCTCAGC